>NZ_JADOTY010000001.1:0-4800000 GCF_015751785.1 Micromonospora vinacea
GGCCGCCCGCAACGACTCACGGACCGGCCCGTCGTGGTAGTCGAAGGCGGCGTCGAAGCCCAGGGCCCGCAGCCGCTCGACCTTGGCCGGGGAGCCAGCGCTGCCGACCACCCGGCCAGCGCCCTTGAGCTTGGCGATCTGGCCGACCAGGCTGCCGACCGCGCCCGCCGCGGCGGAGACGAACACCGTCTCGCCGGGCTTCATCGCGGCGACCTCCAGCAGCCCGGCGTACGCGGTCAGCCCGGTCATGCCCAGCACGCTGAGGTACGCGCTGACCGGGGCGACGCTCGGGTCGACCGGCCGGGCGGCGGTGGCGTCGAGCAGCGCGTACTCCCGCCAGCCCAGCCCGTGCAGGACTGTGGTCCCGACGGCGATGTCCGCCGCCTCGCTGGCCACCACCTCGCCGATCGCGGCACCGTCGAGCGGCGCGTCGAGGGCGAACGGCGCGACGTACGACTTGACGTCGTTCATCCGTCCCCGCATGTACGGGTCGACGGACATGTACTGGTTGCGGACCACGATCTGGCCCGGTCCGGGCGTCGGAACCTCGGTCTCGACGAGCCGGAAGGTGTCCTCGGTGGGCCAGCCCTGGGGGCGGCTGGCCAGGTGGATCTCGCGGTTGCTGGTCACGGGGTGGTCGTCCTCTCGTCCGCGGATGGGGGCCGTGAGGTCACGCGGCCAGGGTCTCGCGGACGGTCAGCGTGACGTCGACGTTGCCGCGGGTCGCGTTCGAGTACGGGCAGACCTGGTGGGCCTGCTCGACGATCTGCTCGGCGGTCTCGCGGGACACGGCGGGGAGGTCGACGACGAGCTGCACGGTGAGCCCGAAACCGCCGCTGCCGTTCGGGCCGATGCCCACCTCGGCCGCGACGACGGAGCCGCTCACGTCGGCCTTGGCCCGGCGACCCACCAGCCGCAGCGCGCTGTGGAAGCAGGCCGCGTAGCCGGCGGCGAAGAGCTGCTCGGGGTTGGCGGCACCGCCGGCGCCACCCATCTCCTTCGGCACGGCAAGGTCGAGCACGAGGGTGCCGTCGGAGGTCTCGACGTGACCGTCGCGGCCGTCGCCGGTGGCGGTCGCGGACGCGGTGTAGACAGCCTGCATGAGAGTCACTGCTCCTTCTGTCGGTGGATGGTGTCGGTGACCCGGGTGAGCGTGTCGCGCAACGCGACGAGCTCATCGATGCCCAGCCCGGTGGCCAGGGCGATCCGCAGCGGGACGTCGCAGAGCTGCTCCCGCAGCGCCAGCCCTTGCTCGGTGAGGCCCACCTCGACCCGCCGTTCGTCCCGCGCCGACCGCCGCCGAAGCACCAGGCCCGCTCCTTCCAGCCGCTTGAGCAGCGGGGAGAGCGTGCCGGAGTCCAGTCGCAGCTCGGTGCCCAGCTCGGACACCGTGGGGGCGTCGTCGGGGCGCTCCCAGAGCACCAGCAGCACCAGGTACTGCGGGTAGGTCAGCCCGAACTCGTCGAGGATCGGCCGGTAGACGTCGGTCAGGGCGCGCGACGCGGCGTAGAGCGCGAAGCACACCTGTCGGCGCAACAGCAGGTCATCGGTCACCGCTGAACCGTAGCCCACAATTAGATTGTGCACAACTTATCGGGGCGCGGGTGACCGCCAGGGCCGCAGGGCGGCGTACCTCAGCGATCGCCGAGGTACGCCTCCAACTCCACCTCCACCAGGTGCTCCGGGTCCAGCAGACCGGCCACCACCACCAGAGTCGCCGCCGGCCGGACCGCGCCGAACACCGCGTTGTGCGCCCGGCCCACCTCGTCGGCGTGCAACCGGTCCGTCACGTACATCCTGGTCCGAACCACGTCGCCCGGCTCCGCACCCACCTCGGCGAGCGCGGCCAACCCGATCCGCAGCGCCTGCGCGGTCTGCGCGGCCGCGTCACCGACGTGCACCACCCGCCCGTCCACAGTCGCCGTGCACCCGGCCGTCCAGGCCCGCTCACCGGCCCGGACCACCCGGGAGTAGCCGTAGCGCTGCTCCCACGGGCCACCCGACCCCAGCCGGGTCGTCGTCACGCCTCGGCCAGCGTCCGCAGCGCCTCGGCCACAGTGAAGGCACCCGCGTAGAGCGCCTTGCCGGCGATCACGCCCTCCACCCCGGCCGACTCCAGGGTCGCCAACGCCCGCAGGTCATCGAGTGTGGACACGCCACCCGAGGCGATCACCGGCCGGTCGGTACGGGCACACACCTCGCGCAGCAGATCCAGGTTCGGCCCGCGCATCGTGCCGTCCTTGGTGATGTCGGTGACCACGTACCGGCTCGCGCCCGCCTTGTCCAGCCGCTCCAGCACCTCGTACAGGTCACCGCCGTCGCGGGTCCAACCCCGCGCCGACAGGGTGTGACCCCGCACGTCCAGCCCGATGGCCACCCGGTCGCCGTACTCCGCGACCACCCGGTCACACCAGACCGGGTCCTCCAGGGCGGCGGTCCCGATGTTCACCCTGGCCGCCCCGGTGCCCAACGCCGCGCGCAGCGACTCGTCATCACGGATACCGCCGGAGAGCTCCACCTTCACGTCCAACTGCCGCACCACCTCCGCCAGCAGGTGCGCGTTGGTGCCCCGACCGAACGCCGCGTCCAGGTCGACCAGGTGGATCCACTCCGCGCCGTCCTGCTGCCAGGCCAGCGCCGCGTCCAACGGGTCGCCGTAGATGCTCTCGCTTCCGACGGCGCCCTGCACGAGCCGGACAGCCCGGCCGTCAGCGACATCCACGGCGGGTAACAGGGTGAGGCTCAAGGTCTTCTCCTCGATCAGGTACGACGGTCCAGGGCGATCACGACGATCGCCGGCAGTACGAGCAGCAAGAGCACGATCAGCGCGATACGCAACGCCATGTTGTCGACGAACGTCCAGATCAGGATCAACGCCGCGCCGGTGAGCAGCACGATCGCGGCCCGCTCACCCCGAGTGTGCCGGGCCAGCCGCCCAGAGCGACCCCGCCGCAGCCGCGGCGTCAACCCGCGGACCACAGCGCGACGGCGCTGTCGGCGAGCGACCTGGCGCTGCCGGACCGCCCGCTCCCGGGCCTGCTGCGCCTCCCGCTCCGCCCGCCGGCGGGCGCGCTCCCGGCTCACCGCGACACCCGGCGGTCGGGCACCGCGCGACGACGCTCAGTCACCGCTGGGCAACGTGGCGAGCCAGTTGCGCAGCAGCGCGGCACCGGTGTCGGCGGACTTCTCCGGGTGGAACTGGGCCGCCGACAACGAGCCGCGCTCCACCGCCGCGACGAAATCCGTGTCGTGGTGGGCGGTGGTCACAGTGGCACCGGCAGCGGCCAGCGCCGCCGGGTCGCTCATCGCGTACGAGTGGACGAAGTAGAACCGGCTCTGCTCGGTCAGCCCGGCGAACAGCACCGACTCCCGGGGAGCCCGGACCGTGTTCCAGCCCATGTGCGGCAACCGGGTGGCGGCCAGCCGGGTCACCCCGCCGGGCAGCAACCCCAGCCCCTTCGTCACCACGCCGTGCTCGTCGCCGTGCTCGAAGAGCACCTGCATGCCCACGCAGATGCCGAGCACCGGCCGGCCAGCGGCCACCCGCTCGGCGATCACCGGGCCGGCGCCCAGCGCCTCGATCCCGGCCATGCACGCCGCGTACGCGCCCACACCCGGCACCACCAGACCGTCGGCGGCAGCCGCCGCGGCCAGGTCGTCGGTCACCCGGACGTCCGCTCCGGCGGCGGCCAGCGCCCGCTCCGCCGATCGCAGGTTGCCCGAACCGTAGTCGAGCACCACCACGTCACTCATGTCGTCACCCCGATCACCCGTTCTCCGGCAGCAGCCGCAGCACCCCGGCGACAGTGGCGAGCACCGCGAGCGCCGCGGTGATCAACACGGCGGCCTTCGGCGCGCCCTGCCGGTAGAGCGACCAGGTGCCACCGACCAGCACCCCGGCCAGGATCAGCAGCAACGTCGGCAACGCGCCGCCCATCAGAGCGCGCCCTTCGTGCTCGGGATCGCCCCGGCCGAACGCGGGTCGATCGAGGTGGCCTCGCGCAACGCACGGGAGACCGCCTTGAACTGCGCCTCCACCACGTGGTGCGCGTCCGGGTGACCACCCGGCCGGGCCGCCCGCAGCACGTCGACGTGCAGCGTGACCCGGGCCGCCTGGCCGAAGGACTCCCAGATGTGCCGGGTCATGCTTGTCGCGTACACCGGCCCGATGTAGGGGGCGAGCACCGGCTCGTCGTGCACCACGTAGGGCCGACCGGAGAGGTCCACGGCGGCCCGGACCAGCACCTCGTCCATCGGCACCGTCGCCGAACCGTACCGCCGGATGCCGGCCTTGTCGCCCAGCGCCTGGTCGAACGCCGCGCCCAGGGCGAGTGCGGTGTCCTCGATCGTGTGGTGCGCGTCGATCTCCAGGTCACCCACGGTGCGCACGGTCAGGTCGAAGCCGCCGTGCCGGGCGATCTGGTGCAGCATGTGGTCGTAGAAACCGACGCCGGTGCTGATCTCGGCGGCACCGGTGCCGTCGAGATCGATCTCGACGAGGACCTTGGTCTCCTTGGTGATCCGTTCCACCCGGGCGGTCCGACTCATTGCGAAGTCTCCATTGCAGAAAGGAAGGCGTCGGTCTCGGCGGCGGTGCCGGCGGTCACCCGCAGCCAGCCGGGCAGGCCGACGTCACGGACCAGCACCCCCTGCGCCAGCAGGGCGTTCCAGACGACGGTCTGGTCGCCGCCCACCTCGAAGAGCACGAAGTTGGCGTCGCTGTCGGCGACCCGCAACCCCCGCTCGCGCAGCGTCGCCACGATCCGGTCCCGCTGCGCCATGATCGCGCTCACCGTACCGAGAAGGGCATCACGGTGGGCCACCGCCGCGCGTGCGGCGGCCTGGGTGAGCGCGGAGAGATGGTACGGCAAACGGACGAGCTGCACCGCCCGCACCACCGCCGGGTCGGCGGCCAGGTAACCCAGCCGGCCGCCGGCGAAGCCGAAAGCCTTGCTCATCGTCCGGGTGACCACCAACCGCGGGTGGCCGGGCAGCACCGCGAGGGCGCTGACCGTCCCGGGCCGGGCGAACTCGGCGTACGCCTCGTCGACGACCACCATGCCGGGCGCGACGTCGAGCACCGCGGCGATCACCGCCGGGTCCAGTGCCGTGCCGGTGGGGTTGTTCGGCGAGCAGAGGAAGACCACGTCCGGCCGGTGCTCGCGGACCTGGTCGACCGCCTCCTCGGCGGTCAGCCCGAAGTCGACGCCGCGCGCCGCGGGCACCCACCGGGTGCTGGTGCCGAGGGCCAGCAGCGGGTGCATCGAGTACGCCGGAACGAAACCGAGCGCGGTGCGCCCCGGCCCGCCGAACGCCTGGAGCAGTTGCTGCTGGATCTCGTTGGAACCGTTGGCCGCCCACACCTGGTCGACGGTGAGCCCGTGCCCGAGATATTCGGCCAGGTCGGCGCGGAGCGCCACCGCGTCCCGGTCCGGGTAGCGGTTCAGCTCGCGCAGCTCGGCCGCGAGCGCCTTGCCGATCGCCTCGACCACCGGCTCCGGCACCGGGTGCGAGTTCTCGTTGGTGTTGAGCCGCACCGGCACGTCCAGTTGCGGCGCCCCGTACGGCGACAGCCCGCGCAGGTCGGCGCGGATCGGCAGATCGTCCAGGCTGGTCACGCCGGTCCTCCTCCCGGGAAGCGGGCCTGGACCGCCTGGCCGTGCGCGGGCAGGTCCTCCACGTTGGCAAGGGTGACCACGTGCGGGGCCACGTCGCGCAGCGCGGCCTCGGTGTATTCGATCAGGTGCACGCCGCGCAGGAAGGACTGCACCGACAGGCCGGAGGAGTGCCGGGAACAGCCGCCGGTGGGCAGCACGTGGTTGGACCCGGCGCAGTAGTCGCCGAGCGACACCGGCGACCAGGCGCCCACGAAGATCGCCCCGGCGTTGCGGACGCGCAGCGCCCACTCCCGGGCGTCGACCGTCTGGATCTCCAGGTGCTCGGCTGCGTACGCGTCGACCACCCGCAGCCCCGCCTCGAGGTCGTCGACCAGGACCACGCCGCTCTGCTCACCGGTCAGCGCCGTGGTGACCCGCTCGGTGTGCTTGGTCGCCGGCACCTGCCGGGCCAACTCCGCCTCGACCGCCTCGACCAAGGCCACCGACGGGGTGACCAGCACGCTCGCGGCGAGCGGGTCGTGCTCGGCCTGACTGATCAGGTCGGCGGCCACGTGCGCCGGGTCGGCCGTGTCGTCGGCCAGGATGGCGATCTCGGTCGGCCCGGCCTCGGCGTCGATGCCGACCACGCCGCGCAGCAGCCGCTTCGCGGCGGTCACCCAGATGTTGCCGGGGCCGGTGATCAGGTCGACCGGGTCGCACCGCAGCTCACCCGCCGGGTCCACCGCAGCGCCGTACGCCAGCATCGCCACCGCCTGGGCCCCGCCCACCGCGTACACCTCGTCGACGCCGAGCAGCGCGCACGCGGCGAGCACCCGGGGGTCGGGCAGGCCGCCGTTGTCCTTCTGCGGCGGGCTGACCACCACCAGTGAGCGCACCCCGGCCGCCTGGGCCGGCACCACGTTCATCACCACCGTCGACGGGTACATCGCCAGGCCACCGGGCACGTAGAGACCGACCCGGTCGACCGGCAGCCACCGCTCGGTGACAGTGCCGCCGGGCACCACCTGGGTGGTGTGGTCGGTGCGCCGCTGGTCGGCGTGCACCCGACGGGCCCGGGCGATGGACTCCAGCAGCGCGGCACGCACCGCCGGGTCGAGCACGCCCTCCGCCTCGGTGATCGCCTCGACCGGCACCCGCAGCACCTCCGGGGAGATGCCGTCGAACCGTTCGCTCGCCTCCCGGATCGCTGGGTACCCATGCTCACGGACCGCCTCCACCAGGGGCCGGATGCGCTCGACGGCGACGGACACGTCGAGCTGGGCACGGGGCAGCAGGCGGCGCGGGTCACCGAGACCGTCGCGCAGGTCGATCCGATTCAGCACCCTTGCGAGTCTAGGCGGCCGGCCCGACGTCCACCCGGGCCGCCCGTCCGCCGGGACGGTGAGCCGGGCCACGCCCCCGGGGTCGAGATTGGTTAGGCTCGACCATGTGACCGCACGGCTGCCGGTGTTCCCGCTCGCAACGGTGCTCTTTCCCGGGTTGGTGCTGCCGCTGCACATCTTCGAGGAGCGTTACCGGGCGCTGGTCCGACACCTGGTCGACCTGCCCGAGGGCGCCCCGCGTGAGTTCGGCGTGGTGGCCATCCAGGCCGGCTGGGAGGTCGCGCCCGCCGGTCCCGGCGCCCGGGCGACGCCGGGCGTCGGCGAGGTGACTCTGCACGAGGTGGGCTGCACCGCCGAGCTGCGCCAGGTGACCGAGCTGGCCGATGGTGGTTTCGACATCGTCACCGTCGGTCGCCGTCGGTTCCGGATCGCCGAGGTCGACGACAGCGCCGAGCCCTACCTGACCGCCGACGTCGAGTGGCTGCCCGACCCGGGCGGCCCGGACGAGGTGGCCGATCTGCTGGCCGCCCGGGTGATCGCTGTGTTCCGGCAGTACCTCGGCCTGATCCGCTCCGACCCGGAGGAGATCTCCGAGCAACTGCCGGAGGACCCGACCGTGCTCTCGCACCTGGTGGCGGCGACCGCGGCGCTCACCGTCGACGACCGGCAGCGGCTGCTGGCCATCGACGACACCGCCTCCCGGCTCCGCGCCGAGCTGCGGCTGCTCAACCGCGAGGCGGCTCTGCTGCGTCAGGTGCGGGCGGTTCCGGTGCCGCTGTCGGAGCTGGCGTCCCCGCCGACACCCAACTGAACTCCCCCGGCTCGGGCTCCGGGCGTAGCCCCGGCCACCGCGACCAGCCGGCCAGCAGGGTGTACATGACAGCGGCCCCGAACGCCGGCAGCAGCAGGTTGCCGTGCGGCACCGGCAGCACGCCGAGCAGCCAGTCCACCCCACCGGCGCGCAGGTCGGCGGGTTTGCTGAACGCCTGCCCGGCCGGGGCGGTGGCCAGCAACCGGTCGAAGGTCGCCAGGCCGATCCGTCGCCCCACCTGCCAGGCCACCGGTGCGGCGACAAGCGCGCCGAGCACCGCGGCGAGCAGCCCGACCGGGCCGCGCCGCCGACGCAGCACGAACCACAGGGCGAGCGCCACGATCAGCCCGAAGGCCAGCCCGAGCAGGCTGAACCAGCCGTCGGCGGCGATCGGCTGTTCCGGTTGCGGCTCGGCGTAGATCGCCCCCTCGGCGGTCTTGAGCACCGGAGTGTCCGGCGCGAGCGCGGCCCAGAGCAACCCGAGCGGGACACCCAGCGCGGCCAGCGCGAGCACGGCCCCCAGCACGGTCGCCACGGCACGCAGCGGTCGACGCGGCTCGTCGAACCGAAGCTCCAGCGAGCTCTGGTACGCCGCCGAGGCCGGCACCTGGCCAGGGTCGGACCCGCTCGGCGCCGTCTCCGCCGACGGGTCGACCTGCGACGGTTTCTCGTCCGGCGTACGGGGTGGCGCGGGTTGGTCGGGCTCGTCGACGGGCCGCTCAGGGTCGGGGTTGTCCGGGCTCACCCGATGATCCTCTCAGGCCCGGTGCGGGGCCGGGGCTCCGGTGGCGGCAGACCAGCTCACCGGGCGAACGGCTCGACCATCATCGCCGCGGCCCGCAGCCACGCCTGCCGGGTCTCCGGCTGGAGCTGGTGGTACTCGATCGACGACCCGGTCTCCAGAGCCGGGTCGTACGGCACGACGGCCACGCCCCGGGTACGGGTGGCGAAGTGCCGCTCCAGGTCGTCCTGGAGGGTCGAGCGACCCGGGGTCGGGCAGGAGATGAGGGTGATCGCGTTGTCCGCCAACTCGCCCATGCCCTCCTCATGCAGCAGGTCGAGCATCCAGTCCGCGCTGAACGCCGCGTCCTCCCTGGGCACTGTGGTCACCACCAGCTGGTCGGCGGCCTGCATCACCGTGCGCCAGTTGGGGCTCTCCACGTTGTTGCCGGTGTCCACGCAGACCACGTCGTGGGTGCGCCGCAGCAGCTCCAGCACCCGCCGGACGGTGAACTGGTCCAGTCGCTGGGCGAAGCGCGGGCTCTCCTCCCCGGCCAGCACGTCGTACGAGCCGTCGGAGGCGTGCCGCAGGTAGTCGTCCAGCCGGTCCAGCAGGGTCGCGCCCTCCAGGATCTCGATCTGGGCCAGGTCGCTGATCAGGTGCCGGATCGTCCGGGCGTGCCGGGCGCTGCCGGCGCGCAGGCCGAGGGTGCCGCGCAGCTCGTTGTCGTCCCAGGCCAGCACGCCCTTGCCGCGGACGCTGCCGACGGTCGCTGCGGCGAGCACTGTGGCGGTGGTCTTGTGCACCCCGCCCTTGGGGTTGGCGAAGGCGAACACCCGGGGCGTGCCCAGGTCCCGCTGGAGCACCCCGTTGGCGCGTTCCTGCTCCGGGTCCACGGCCGGTGGCCGCCACTCGATCCGCGCCGGGTAGGCACGCTCGGCGACCGCCGAGCCGACCGCTGGGGCGGGTGCCGGCGGAACGGGTAGGACGACCGGCGGCGCGGGCGGTGGGGCGATCGGCGGGGGTGGCGGCGCGGCGGCCGGGTAGCCGGTCTCCGGCTGGTAGCCGGTCTCCAGCAGCGCGTACCGCGACTCGATCGGCGGGTCGCCCGGCCGGTAGCCGTTGTCGAGCAGGGCGTAGCGCGACGGAACCGGGTCGGGGCCGCGCGCCGGCGGCTCGGGTTCGGGCCGGTACGTCGGCTCGGCCCGGTAGTCCGGCTCGGCCCGGTAGCCCGGCTCGGCGCGATAGTCCGGCTCGGCGCGGTAGCCCGGCTCGGCCCGGTAGCCCGGCTCGGCCCGGTAGCCCGGCTCAGCCCGGTAGCCGGGCTCAGCGCGGTAGTCCGGCTGCTCGGTCCGGTACGCCGGCTCCGCTCGATAGTCCGGCTCGGCCTGATAACCCGGCTCGGTCCGGTACGCCGGCTCCGCGCGGTAATCCGGCTCCGCCCGGTAGGCGGGCTCGGCCCGGTAGGCACTGTCGACCCGGTAGGTCGCCTCGGCCCGGTAACCAGGCTCCGCGCCGTACGACAGGTCGGCCGGATGCCCGATGGCGGGTGCCCGCCCGGCGTAGCCGTTGGGGGCCGCACGCCGTGGCAGCGGATCCGGTGGCGGCTCCTCACCGTGCCGCTCCGGCTCGGTCTGCTCCGTGCCGCGACCGCCCAGCCGGGCACGGTCCAACAACGCGCGCCACCGCGGCGCTGGTTCGGCCGGCCGGCCCCAGCCGGTCTCACTGCCCTCCACGGCCCGCCCTCCCAGCGCCATCGATCTCTGTCTGACAGGCTACGAACCCAACCCTATTCGGACCACACCTCAGAGCGCACACCAGCCGACGCAGATCACGACGACGGTGGCGACGACGACTGCTCGGCGACGGTGGTGTCCGGCGAGGTGGTGGCGCTCGGCGGCGCCGACTCGGTGGGCTCCGGCTTCGACGGTTCGGGTGACGGGGTCGTCACGACCGGTGCGGGTTCCGACGATTCGCCCACGGGGGCCGAGGGCGCCGGTGCGCTGATCGCCGGCGCCGGCCGCTCGGTCTGGGTCGGTGCGGGGCTCGACCCGGTGTCGGCCGGCGGGCGCACCACGTCGAACTGCTCGGGCAGGGGTGGCGTGAAGACCGTGCGGTCCAACCGGTACACCTCGGGGGCGGGGTCGACCGCCCGCACGTCCGGCCGGGCGGCGACGCCGCGCAGCGCCACCGGCGTCGCGCGAACCACCGCCGCGTAGACGCAGGCGCAGCCGGTGCGGTACGCGGCCGCCTCGGCGGCGGCCACCTCGGCGCCGCTGGCGTACTGCTCCCGCAACTCCCGCTCGCCCACCCCGTCGCCGTCGACCGCGGCGGCCCTGGCCCGGTAGTCGGCGGCCTCGGTCTCCTTGCGGGCCGCCACCTGCCGCATACCGGCGACCACGTCGTCGGGCACCCGCAGCGCGGGGATCTTGACGATCTCGGTCTGCCTGCCGGGCAGCGGAACCCGCCCGAAGACGGTCGAGACCCCGACGTCGCCGAGCACCGTCGCCAGCCGCTGCGGTGGCAGGTACGCATCGAGCGTGACCAGCGCGTACGTCCCGCCCTCGGCGGCCGGAGCGGACCCGGGCAGCGCGGCCAGGTCGGCCGCGGCGGACCGCAGGTAGCCGGGGACGGAGTCGCCGTCGGCGACGCCGACCCGGGTCACCTCGCCGACCGTCCGGTCGCCGACCGGAGTGTCGTCGACGGCCCAGACCGCGGTGCCCAGCACCGCCGCCGCCGAGAGCACGGCGGCCCAGCTGAGCACACCGGATCGCGCCGACCGGTCGCCCAGCCGGGCCACGGCCCGGGTCAGCGGCGGCAGCAGCCGCTGGTCCAGCTGCCGCAGCAGGTTGCCGGCGCGCACGGGCGAGATCCCCTCTGTGGAACGGTGTCGGGCGGTCGCCGCTCAGTCACGCAGGATCTGGAGCGCACGGTCCAGGTCGTCAGGGTAGTCGCTGACGAACCGGACCTCGTCCCCCGTTCGGGGGTGCAAAAAGCTCAGTTCGCGGGCGTGCAGCCACTGTCGGGCCAGGCCGAGACGGGCCGAGAGGGTGGGATCGGCGCCGTAGGTGAGGTCACCCACGCAGGGGTGCCGCAGGGTGGAGAAGTGGACCCGGATCTGGTGGGTCCGGCCGGTCTCCAGCCGGACGTCGACCAGGCTCGCCGCCGGGAACGCCTCCAGGGTGTCGTAGTGGGTGATGCTCGGCTTGCCGCCGGAGACCACCGCCCACCGGTAGTCGTGGGTGGGATGCCTGTCGATCGGAGCGTCGACGGTGCCCCGCAGCGGGTCCAGGTGCCCCTGCACCACCGCGTGGTAGCCCTTGTCGACCTCGCGGTACTTGAAGGCCCGCTTCAACGCCGTGTACGCCTGCTCGCTCTTGGCCACCACCATGATCCCGGTGGTGCCCACGTCGAGCCGGTGCACCACACCCTGGCGCTCGGCGGCGCCGCTGGTGGAGATGCGGTGCCCGATCGCGGCGAGCGCGCCGATCACCGTCGGCCCGGTCCACCCGGGGCTCGGGTGCGCGGCCACCCCGACCGGCTTGTCGACCACGACGATGTCGTCGTCGGCGTAGACCACCCGCAGGCCGGGCACCGCCTGCGGCACCACTGTCGGCGGTGCGACCGGGGCGGGCAGCGTGACGTCCAGCCAGGAGCCGGCCTTGACCTTGTGCGAGTTGGGTCGGGCGGAGCCGTCCACCAGTGCGTCGCCGGCGTCGACCAGGGCCGCGGCGGCGGTGCGGGAGAGCCCGAACAGGCGGGACACGGCCTGGTCCAGGCGCATGCCGTCGAGGCCGTCCGGAACGGGAAGGGAACGGTGGTCGCCGCCAGCGGCGAACGCGGAGGTCATGCCCGCTCCCTCTGCTCGGCGCCCGAGGTGGCGTCAGTGGTGGCCGGGTCGCTGTCGCGGCCCGCCCGCCGGCCGTCACGCTGGCGGCCGGTCAGCTCCAACAGGACGGCCAGCAACACACCGCAGACCAGCGAACTGTCGGCCAGGTTGAACACCGGCCAGACCTGACCGTACGGGTCGAAGAGGCTGATCATGTCGACCACGTGCCCGTGGAAGGGGGACGGCGCCCGGAAGATCCGGTCGACGAGGTTGCCCAACGCGCCGCCGAGCACCAGGCCGAGGGAGACCGCCCAGGGCAGCGAGCGCAGCCGCAGTGCCATCCAGACGATCCAGCCGACCACCCCGATGGTGATCAGCGGGAAGACCCAGGTGTGGTCCGCGCCGATGCTCCAGGCCGCGCCGCTGTTGCGGGTCAGGCTCAGGTAGACGAACCCGCCGAGCAGCCGGACCGGCTCGCGGTCGGTCAGCGCGGCCAGCGCCAGGTGCTTGGTGACCAGGTCGGCCAGCAGGGCCACCAGGGCGACTCCGGCGAGAATCGCGACGGCCCGGGGCCGGCGGGTGCCGCCGCCCGGGTCGGTGCGGCCGGGTTCGGCGGACGGTACTGCGGTCATGCGCTCCCCATCGACAGTCTTGGCGGTGATCGCTCACCGTCTCATCGCCGCCGGGGAACGGACCTCAGCGCCGCTCCTCCAGCTGCTTGCACGTCACACACAGGGTGGCTGACGGGAAGGCGGCGAGGCGCTCGACCGGGATCGGGTTGCCGCACCGCTCGCACCAGCCGTAACCACCCTCGTCGAGGCGCTCCAGAGCGCGCTCCACCTGCGTGATCCGTTCCAGAATGCTGTTGGCGAGAGAGATCTCCTGCTCCCGCTCGAGCGTCTTGGTGCCCGTGTCGGCCTGGTCGTCCCCGGCCGAGTCGGTCAGCCGATCGCGCTGCAGCTCGGTGATCTCACTCAGCGTCTGATCGTACTCGGCACGAAGCTCGTCCCGCCGCGCCGCCAGCGCCGCCCGGATCTTCTCGGTCTCCGCGGTGCTGCGGGTGGCCTTGGCCACCGGCTTGCGCCCGGCGGTCCTGGTGTCGGATGGCTTCGCCATGGGTCGCTCCCTCGGCCGGGGAACCGCGCGGTCCGCGGCGCCTGGACAGGGGGCGCCAACCACGGCGTCCCCTATGTACGAAAAGGGGCGCGCGGCGACGATGGCCGCGCACTCCGGAGGTTGGCAAGAATACGGAACGTACAGGCGTCCGACAACGTGCCGCACCGTCGCGCCGTCTAACAGCCCCTAGCCCTGCCTAACTGGGGCAAAGGGAACGCTAGCAGATCATTCGACCGCCTCATCCCCGTACTCACCAAACCATCGGGCCAGGCGACCCCGCCGACTGACCGCCCGCAACCGCCGTTCCGCCGCGTCCCGCACCCCGGCGGTCGCCACGATCAGCAAACTGTCGCCGGTCTTGAACCGGGTGTCCGGTGCGGGCACGAATCCCACGCCGTCGCGTAGCACCAGGGTCACCGACGCGCCCAGTGGAAGCCGCAGCTCGTCGACGTGCACGCCGGCCAGTCGCGAGCCGGGCGGCACCTCCACCTGGAGCAGGTCCGCCCGCATCCGCTCCAGCGGCGCGGTCTCCACATGGATCTCGGCGGCCTCGGCCGGCGCTGTCACCCCCAACCGGCGGGCGAACGGCCCCAGCGTCCCGGTCTGCACCAGCGTGAAGATCACCACCAGCACGAAGACCACGTCGAAGAGCCGCTCCGCGCCGGGCACCCGCTCGGAGAGCGGAATGGTGGCCAACACGATCGGCACCGCCCCGCGCAGCCCGGCCCAGGACAGGAACGCCTGTTCTCGAAGGCCGACCCGGAACGGCACCGCCGAGACGGCCACCGAGAGAGGCCGGGCCAGCAGCACCAACGCCAGCCCGGCGACCACAGCCGGCAGCACCGCCGCGTCCAGCCGGCCCGGCGAGGCCAGCAACCCGAGCAGCACGAACAACCCGATCTGGGCGAGCCAGGCCAGCCCGTCCGCGAAACCGAGAATCGCCTGCCGGTGCGACAGGCGGGCATTGCCCAGCAACACCCCGGCCACGTAGACGGCGAGGAAGCCCGAGGCGTGCAGAACCGCCCCCGCGGCGTACGCCAGCACTGTGATGCCCACCGCGGCGATCGGGTAGAGCCCGGCCGAGGGCAGCGCCGCCCGGCGCAGCGCCCAGGTGCCGGCGACGCCCGCGGCCACACCCACCGCCGCGCCGACGCCCAGCTCGTAGAAGACGAGCGCGGTCTCGTACCACCACGGGTGCGCCCAGCCCTGGTGGGAGAGCAGCACCACCAGCAGCACCACCGGGGCGTCGTTCATCCCCGACTCGGCCTCCAGGGTCGCCACCAGCCGGGGCGGCAACCGCAGCCGGCGCAGGGTGGCGAAGACGGCCGCCGCGTCGGTGGACGAGAGCACCGCGCCGTAGAGCAGCGCCAACCGCCAGTCCAGCCCCAGCAGCAGGTGCACGGCCACGCCGACCACCACGATGCTGACGATCACGCCGACAGTGGAGAGCGCGGAGGCCAGCCCGAGCACCGGGCGCAGCGTGGTCCACCGGGCGGTGAGACCGCCCTCGGCGATGATCACGATCAGCGCGCAGAAGCCGAGGGTCCGGGTCAGCTCGACGTCGTCGAACTGGATGCCCAGCCCGCTCTCGCCGATCGCCACACCCAACGCCAGGTAGACCAGGAGGCTGGGCACGCCGAGCCGGGTGGACAGTCGCACCGCGCCGACAGCGACCAGCAGCACCGCCGCACCGAGCAGCAGCGCGATGTCCAAGCCGGGCGTCACGGCTGCCTTGCCTGGGCTGTCCTCACTCGGCGGATCCGTCGCGCAGGCGGCGCAGCACCTCGGGCAACTCCGGGCCGGGCCGATCGACGAGGAAGAGCTTGTCCCGGCTGGCCGCGCCGGTACGCAGCGACACGGCGGCCGGCCGGACGCCCAACGCGCCGGCCAACGCCCGGCGGGCCGCCTCGGTGGCCCGACCGTCGACGGCCGGGTCGTGGACCGCGATCACGAGAGCGGGCCCGTGCGGGCCGTCGAAGCGGCCACCCACCCGGTCCCGGGAGGCGCCGGGCTTCACCCGTACCGCAACGGTGAGCGTGTCCTGCGCGGGCACCGGCGCCGCTTCAGATCGGCCGGGCGTCGGCGAGGAGAGCGGTCGCCGGCGCGCAGTGCGCGCACGGAGTGAAGCCGAGTTCCACGGCCTCGGCGACCGGCAACGTCTCGGGCTGCCAGCCGATCAGGTGGGGGCAGCCGTCGAGGTGGTAACGAGGTCGGCCGTCGACAACCTCGACGTCGTCGAGCAGTCGGGCCACCCGGGCCGCCTCGGCGGCCGTGATCTGCTGGGCGGCCGGCTCGTCGACCGCCGCGACCGCGGGATCGAACACGTCGTCGGTCGACGCCGCGACCGGCGACGCCGGGCTGACCGGCCGGGCACGCGAGGGCCCCTCGTCCGTCGCGGCCACGAACGGCGACTCGTCGTCGCCCCGCGAGTCGAACGGCGACTCGTCGTCGACGCGTGGCGGGTCGAGCGGCGACGCCTCATCGACCGGCGGCACATGGTCGACCGGCGACGCGGGTGGTTGCCGCCACCCGGCGCCGCCGGTACCAAACGTCGTGGGCACGTGCTGGACCGGCACCTCCGGCTCGACCAGCGGCGGCCCGTACGCGACACCCGATGTGGCCTGGCTGGCCGTGCGGGGAGCGTCGGGGGGCCGTCGGTCGGTCCGGCCGGGATCCGCCATGGCGCGGTTGGCGGCTGCCTGGCGGGCACCCGCCACCAACGCCACGGCGGCCAGCAGACTGGCCGCGATGGAGATGACCAACAGGAAGCTGGAGCCACCGGCCAGGCCGAGCACCAGTAGCACCACCGCGACGAGGATGAGCAGAAGACTTGCGACTATCACGGCTCACCCCCGCCGCGTCGAACCGTCCAGGCGGGGCCGGCGACCGTCACCATTGGCGGACAGCGATCGCCGGCCGGTGCTCAGCGTCCGGCTTCGAGGGCGCCGGAGCGCCCGCCGCCGCCGTACGAACCAGCGAGACCTGCTGCGGCCAGCCCGTTGCCGCCAGCAACCCGGCCGGCTTCGGAGCGGGTCATCTCGGCCTCGAGGCCCTGGCCACGACCGTCGAGGTCACGCAGCTGGCTCTCCAGGTACGCCTTGAGCCGGGTGCGGTACTCGCGCTCGAACTGCTTGAGCTCCTCGATGTGCTTCTGCAACGCCGTGCGCTTGGCGTCCAGGCCGCCCATGGCCTCCTGGTGCCGCTGGCGGGCGTCCCGCTCAAGGGCGTCAGCCTTGGCGCGCGCCTCCCGGGTCACCTCCTCGGCCTTGCTGCGAGCCTCGGAGAGCAGCTGGTCGGCCTCGCGGCGAGCGTCGGACACGTGGTCGTCGGCGGTGCGCTGGGCCATCATCAGCACGCGCAGGGCCTGCTGCTCACCGTCACCGGTGACGCCGCCGGCCGGGCCGCCGGTCGCGCGGACCTGCTCCAGCTCGGCCTGCATCGCGCGGGCAGCCTGCTCGGCCGCCGACTTGTCGCGCTGCACCCGGTCCAGTTGGGCCTTGACATCGTTGAGCTCCGCCGCCAGTCGGGCGTCGCCGCCGGGGCCGGCGGGGGCACCGCCACGGCCGCCGCGCTCCACCTGGGCGCGCAGCTCGTTGTTCTCCTCGATGAGACGGGCGAGCTCGCGCTCGACCTCATCAAGGAAGGCGTCGACCTCCTCCTCGTCATACCCCCGCTTGCCGATCGGCGGCTTTTTGAAGGCGACGTTGTGGACGTCGGCCGGGGTCAGCGGCATCGAAACTCCTCGGGTCAGTTGCGGCCGCGAAAGCGCGTCGGTCATCAGGCAGATGCCCTGATCGACGGCCCTAACACGAACTCCATCAGCACGAACAGGATAACCAGGAGCACAAGGGAGGCCAGGTCGATGCTCACGGTACCAATTCGCAGCGGAGGGATCACACGCCTCAACGCGTTGAGAGGGGGATCAGTGACGCTCCACACGGATTCCAATCCTGCCGATGCTCCACGCCCCGGTTGCCAGCGACGGCCGTACTGCAGGACGGCGCTCAACACGAACCGGGACAGAAGAAGGAGCAGGAAGACATAAAGGATCAGGTACAGCACTTGCAGTAAGATCGACAACACGGTCAGCGACGTCCCTCGGGTCGGGCGGGATCAACTCAGACTGAAAAAGCCGCCCTCAGCGATCTTGGCTTTGTCCTCAGCGGTGACCTGGACGTTAGCCGGTGAGAGCAGGAACACCCGATTGGTCACGCGCTCGATCGTACCGCGCAGGCCGAACGCCAACCCGGCGGCGAAGTCCACCAGACGGCGGGCATCGGCCTCATCCATCTCGGTGAGATTGATGATCACCGGGACACCGTCGCGGAAGTGCTCCCCGATGGTGCGCGCCTCGCGGTAGGTGGTGGGGTGCAGCGTGGTGATCTGGTAGCGCTGCTCCTCCTCGGGCAGGGCGCGCTCGCGCGACGTGGCCTGCGGCGCGAGGGCCAGGTTGTCCCGAGTGTGGTAGGTCAGCGCGCCGGACGTCTCGCCCGCCGACGACCTGGTGATCGACCGGACACTGGACCGCTCGATCCGCTCCGGCCGCTCACCGTCACCGCGCTCGGACTCGCTCAACCGCCCGCTCGGCCGCTCGGAGAGTCGACCCCGCCCGGTGTCGCGCGGCCGGGGAGCCGGCGGCTCCTCGGTGTCGTCCTCGTCGTCGTCGGTGAACTCCTCGGCGTACCGGCTCTGCCGGTAACGCGAGTCGCGGTAGCCACCCTTGTCGTAGCCACCGTCGTCGTAGGCCCGCTCGTCGTCTTCTTCGACCAGACCGAGCCAGACCCCCGCCTTGCGCAGTGCACCCATCCCGCGCCCTTCCGTCCGCCGTGCGGCACGCGCCCCCGTGCCATGTCGCCCGTCGCGAGTGGACAACCATGCCCATCGGACCGGAACGGCAATCCCCCGGCGCGCGATTCGCGTCGCACGCCACGACCCCCGACTAGGAGACGCCCGCCCCTGAAACAACACTGATGTAATTTGCTTGTCTCGCGGTCAGGCTACCGCAGCGTGGGACGCATTCCGAGCAACGCGCTACCGACGCGGACATGTGTCGCGCCGTAACGGATCGCGATTTCGAAATCCCCACTCATACCGGCGGACAGCGCGGTGGCTCCCGGATGGACAGCCCGAAACGCGTCGGCAACCTCCGCGAGCCGGGCGAACGCCCGCTCCGGCTCCCACCCCAGCGGAGCGACCGCCATGAGACCGATCAGACGCAGCCCCGGCGCGTCGGCCACCGCCTCGGCCACCGGCTCCAATCCGGAGCCCGGATCCGCCGAGTCGGGCAGGGCCCCGCCCCGGGCCGCGTCGCCGTCGATGCTCACCTGGATCAGGGCGTCGAGCGGCGTCTGCCGGTCGGCGGTCGCGGTGGCCAACGCCCGGGCCAGCCGGACACTGTCGACGGAGTGCACCACGTCGGCGTAGCGGACCACCGAGCGGGCCTTGTTGCGCTGCAATTGCCCGATGAAGTGCCAGCGGGGACGCACCCCTGCGGCAGCCACCTCGGCGGCCTTGCCGGCTGCCTCCTGGTCGCGGTTCTCCCCCACGTCGGTCACCCCGAGCCCGGCCAGCGCCAACACGTCGCTGGCGGGGTAGGTCTTCGTCACCGCGATCATCGTGACCTCGGCGCGGTCCCGGCCGGCCTGCGCGCAGGCATCGTCGACCCGGGACCGCACCTGTGCCAGACCGGCCGCGAGTTCGGCCTGCCGATCCGGTCCCACAGTGGCTGAGCTGTCGGTCATCGGCGGTGCTCAGGACCCGTTCTTGAGAAAGTCGGGAACGTCCACGTCGTCGAAGAGCACCCGGCGCGGCGACTGGGCCGGAGCCGGGTTGCTGGCCGGCGCCGGCGTCGGAGAG
This sequence comes from Micromonospora vinacea, assembly GCF_015751785.1. Lineage (NCBI taxonomy): Bacteria > Bacillati > Actinomycetota > Actinomycetes > Micromonosporales > Micromonosporaceae > Micromonospora > Micromonospora vinacea. The sequence goes on from NZ_JADOTY010000001.1 coordinate 19,274, forward strand.
CTCTGCGGTGCCGGCTGGTTGGTGTTGGTCTTGCGGGTCGGCTCGGCCGCCTTGTACGCGGGCGTGCCGCCGTCGAAGCCCGCCGCGATGACCGTCACCCGCACCTCGTCACCGAGCGCGTCGTCGATGACCGCGCCGAAGATGATGTTGGCGTCCGGGTGGGCCGCGTCGGTGACCAGCTGGGCCGCGTCGTTGATCTCGAACAGGCCAAGGTCGGAGCCGCCGGCGATGGAGAGCAGCACACCCCGCGCGCCGTCCATGCTCTGCTCCAGCAGCGGGCTGGAGATGGCCGCCTCGGCCGCCTCGACCGCGCGGTTCTCGCCGCGGGCGCTGCCGATGCCCATCAACGCGCTGCCGGCGCCGCTCATCACGCTCTTGACGTCGGCGAAGTCCAGGTTGATCAGACCCGGGGTGGTGATCAGGTCGGTGATGCCCTGGACACCCGAGAGCAGCACCTGGTCGGCCGTGCGGAACGCGTCCATCATGCTGATGTTGCGGTCGCCCAGGGCCAGCAGCCGGTCGTTCGGGATGACGATCAGCGTGTCGCACTGGTTGCGGAGTTCGTCTATCCCCGTCTCGGCCTGCACCTGCCGGCGCTTGCCCTCGAAGGAGAACGGCCGGGTCACCACGCCGATGGTCAGCGCGCCGAGTTTGCGGGCGATGTTGGCCACCACGGGCGCGCCGCCGGTGCCGGTGCCGCCGCCCTCACCGCAGGTCACGAAGACCATGTCGGCGCCCTTGAGCACCTCCTCGATCTCGTCGCGGTGGTCCTCGGCGGCGTTCTTGCCGACGTCCGGGTTGGCCCCGGCACCCAGGCCACGGGTCAGCTCCCGGCCGACGTCGAGCTTGACGTCGGCGTCGCTCATCAGCAGCGCCTGCGCGTCGGTGTTGATCGCGATGAACTCGACGCCCTTGAGCCCAACCTCGATCATCCGGTTGACGGCGTTGACGCCGCCGCCCCCGATGCCGACGACCTTGATGACCGCCAGGTAGTTGTGCGGAGGTGTCATCTCCGGTCCTTTCCTTCGAGATTGGCTTCGGCCGACCGGGTACGGCGTGGCCAGACCAGCGGCCGACGACAGCTGTCACCAACGAGGATCAGGGGTAAACCCTAACCCTCTACTAGAGGCTTACAGTTATGTCAACCACTGAAGCTCTTCGAGGCAACGTAAGCGCCACCACGCGATGAGCCAAGGACCCGGGCGGCGTGTCGCCGAGCGGAGCGCGGCGGGTCACGTCCCCGCACGCTCACCGGTCAACGAAAGGTCACCACATCCGGCGCGCTCACGTCGATCCGGTCGGTGTCCTGGTCGAGCAGCGCGGTGGCCACCCGGGCCTTGTCCGTGCCCCGGGTCGCGTCGCCCCAGACCACCGTCCGGTCCCCCCGCAGCCGCAGGCTGATCCGGGCCAGCCCCTCCACGTTCACGTCCACCAGCTCCGCGCGCAACTGCGGCGTCAGCGCGACGAGCACCTCCAGTGCGGCCCGGGTGCCCGGGTCGTCGGCGGCCGGCCGGGCCACCGTCACCTGCGGCAGGTCGGCGGGGCGTCGCTCCACCGTCCGAAACGCCACCCCGGAACGGTCGATCAGGGCGAACGCCTCGCCCTGCGGCACCACCGCCACCGCGGTCCGCTCGGTCACCCGCACCACCAGCGCGCCGGGCCAGTCCCGGGAGACAGTGGCCCGCTCCACCGCCGGCAGCGCGCCGACCCGACGGGCGGCGGCGGCCAGGTCCACCCGGGCCAGCGGCACCCCGTCCGGCACCCCGACCGCGTCGTGCACCTGCACCGGGGTGACCAGGTCGGCGCCCTCCACCCGTACCTCCCGAACGCCGAACAGCCCGGTGCCGAGCACCGTCCAGGCGACCAGCCCGGCCAGGGCGAGCACCCCGGCGGCCACCGCCCACGGCAGCGCCGCCCGCATGCGACGCTGCCGGGCACGGGCCATGAACCGGCGGGTCGAGGGCGGCACCGCGTCGCGGCCCGCCCGGACCAGCTGCCACCGCCGGGCCGGACCGCGGCGCGGGGCGCCGCCGTCGGCGGCGCTGGTCCGCCCTCGGGCCGGGCCGGGACTCATCCGGCCGTGGGTGCCGAGCCGCCAGGCACGGCGGTGCCACCGAGAGCCGCGCCGTCACCGCCGGACGTGGCCCCACCCGGCACCGGGTCACCGATCGCCGGGGTGGTGGCCACCGGGTCGACGGTCGCTGTCGGTGCCGAGCCGTCCGTACGCTCACCCAGGGCGGCCAGCAGCTCGTCACCCATCAGCGAGATCGGCGGGGCGCCCATGGTGACCACCACGTCCCCCGAGCGGGCGCGACGGGCCACCTCGACCGGGGCCTGTTCCCACGACTCCACGAAGACCTTGCGGTCGTCGGGCAGGTCCACGGCCGCGATCAGCGCCGCCGAGCCCTCGCCGGGCTGACGCAACTCACCCGGCCCGAAGACCTCCAACAGCACCACCTCGTCGGCGAGGGCCAGCGCCTCGGCGATCTCCGCCTGGTTGTCGCGGGTGCGGTACAGCCGGTACGGCTGGAACACGACGATCAGGCGGCCGTCCCCGGCGACCTCCCGCAGCGTCTGCATCGCCAACGTCATCGAGGTCGGGTGGTACGCGTACTCGTCGTAGACCAGCACGCCGTCCGCGACACCCTTGCGCTCGAAGCGCCGCCGCACCCCGGGGAAGACCGCCAGCGCGGCCTCCGCCGCCTCCAGCGGCAGTTCCAGCAGGTACGCGGCAAGCACCGCGGCGGCGCTGTTCAGCCCCATGTGCCGTCCCGGCACCGGCAGCCGGAACTCGCCCAGCGACCGGCCGTCGACAGCGGCCAGGTAGCGCACCCCCCGCGCGGAGGAGACGATCTCGGTCAACCGCAGGTCGGCGTCGGCCGCCTCGCCGTAGGTGTAGACCCGCCGCCCCTCGGACCGCAGGCTCTCGGCCAGCCGCCGACCGCCCGGGTCGTCGGCGCAGGTGATGATGAACCCGTCCGGGTCGGTGAGGCGGGCGAACTCCACGAACGCCGCCTCCAGCGTCGCGTAGTCGCCGTAGGTGTTCAGGTGGTCCGCCTCGACGTTCGTGATGATCGAGACGTACGGGCGGTAGATGAGGAACGAGCGGTCGCTCTCGTCCGCCTCGACCACGAAGTGCTCGCCGGTGCCGTGGTGGGCGCCCGAGCCGACCTCGGAGATCTCCCCACCGATCACGAAGGACGGGTCCACACCGGCCTGCTGGAGCACCATCGTCACCATCGAGGTGGTGGTGGTCTTGCCGTGCGTGCCGGCGACGGCCACCGCCCGACGGCCGGTCATCGCCGCGGCGAGCGCCTCCGAGCGGTGCAGCACCCGCAGGCCGCGCCGACGCGCCTCGACCAGCTCCAGGTGGTCCTGGGGGATGGCCGACGAGTAGACGACGGTGTCCACACCATCGAGGTTGGTCACCTCGTGGCTGAGGTGGATGGTGCCGCCGAGCGCCCGCAGGCCCGCCAGCGACGGCCACTCCCGCAGGTCGCTGCCGGAGACCCGGATGCCCCGGGTGAGCAGCAGCCGGGCCACGCCGAGCATGCCCACCCCACCCACGCCGATCAGGTGGACGGCGCCCAGGTCCTCGGCGGTGAGCGTGCCGGCCGGGGTGAACTGCGCGGTCATCGGGCCACCGCCGCCAGCACGAAGGACCGCAGCGCCTCGTCGCCGTCGCGCCGGCCGTACGACGCGGCGGCGGCACCCATCGTGTACAGCCGCTGTGGGTCGCGGATGAGCGGGATGACTGTGCGCTCCAGCCAGTCCGGGGTGAGCTCCGCGTCGTCGACCAGCAGCCCGCCGCCGGCCTCCACCACGGGCAGCGCGTTGCGCCGCTGCTCCTGGTTGCTGTGCGGGTACGGCACGTAGATCGTGGGCAGCCCGATCGCTGCCACCTCGGCGACGGTCATCGCCCCGCCCCGGGCCAGCATCAGGTCGGCCGCGGCGTAGCCCAGCTCCATCTCGGACAGGTACGGCAGCGTCACGTACGGCACCGGCAGGTCGGTGGGGATCGGCACCGGCTCGTTGCGGGCGCCCATCACGTGCAGCACCTGCACGCCGTTGCGGGCCAGCTCCTTGGCCGCCCCGGAGACCGCCAGGTTGATCGAACGGGCGCCGGACGAGCCGCCGGACACGAAGAGCACCGGCAGGTCCGGACGGAGCCCGAAGTGGGCGCGGGCGGCGTTGCGCAGCGCGTACCGGTCCAGACCGGTGATGGCGCGACGCAGCGGCACCCCGACCACTGTGGCGTCGCGCAGCGACTCGGCCTGGCTCGGCTGGTTCGGGAAGCCGACGGCGACGTTCTTGGTGAACTTCATGCCCAGCCGGTTGGCCACGCCCGGTGGCACATTCACCTCGTGGATCACCATGGGCAGCTCACGACGCCACGCGGCCAGGTAGGCCGGCACCGCGACGTACCCGCCGAAGCCGACGACCACGTCGGCGCGCACCTCGTCGATCACCTTGCCCGCGGCGCGCGCCGCGGTCCACATCCGGCCCGGGGTGCGGACCAGGTTCATGTTGACCGACCGGGGCAGCTGGTAGGCCGGGATCTGCCGCAGGTCGTAGCCCTGGGGCGGGATCAGGTCGTTCTCCATGCCCCGGGGTGTGCCGAGGCAGGTGATCCGGACGCCCGGGTCGTGTCGGCGCAGGCAGTCGGCGAAGGCGAGCAGCGGGTAGACGTGCCCCCCGGTGCCACCTCCCGCGAGCACCACCGAACGCAGCGGACCCATCAGCGTCTCCTCTCGCTCGCCGTACCCTTGCGGCTGCGGTCCTGTCGGACCCCGCGCGGTGCGGCCTGATCGTCATGGCGCCGCTCGCGGGACCGGGGCACGGACCCTCGGCCAGCGGGCGGCGTCGCCGGTCGGCGACGCCGGCCGGGAAGCGGCGGCAACGGGGCCCAGAGTAGTCGGACCCACCGGGCCGGCGGACGGGCATGCAGTGCTCTGGCCGCATCGGGTTCGGCGCGGGCGAAGGAGGCCAGCATGCCGATGCCGGCCAACGTCACCACCAGCGCACTTCCGCCGTCGGAGATGAACGGCAGCGGCAGGCCGGTGATCGGCAGCAGCCCGACCACCCCACCGATGTTGATCACAGCCTGGCTGACCAGCCAGGTGGTCACGGCGGTGGCGGCGAGCCGGCGGAACGGGTCGTCGACCCGCCGGGCGATCCGGAACCCGGTGTACGCGATGACAGCGAACAGGGTGAGCACCACGACGCACCCGATCACGCCCAGCTCCTCGGAGATGATCGCGAAGATGAAGTCGTTGTGTGCCTCGGGCAGCCAGTCCCACTTCAGGCTGCCCTTGCCCAGCCCGACGCCGAACCAGCCACCGTGCTCGATGGCCAGCCGACCCTGGTAGAACTGGAGACAGTCGCCGAGCTTGCAGGTCTCCGGGTCCGGCGGATTGAAGAACATGGCCAGCCGGGCGAAGCGGTAGTTGTCCTCGCCGCGCTCGCCGGAGCCGGCACCCAGCGAGGCCACCGCGACGAGCAGGCCGATCCCGACCAGACCGGCCGCCGCCAGGGCGCCGAAGACCCGCATCCGCACGCCGGCGGCCCAGAGCAGGCCCACGACCAGGGCCAGTAGACAGAGCATGGTGCCGGTGTCGTTGTAGCCGACCAGGACGAAGAGCAGGCCGACCACCGGGAAGAGCGGGGTGGCCAGCTCGCGCCACCAGCCCAACGCGGCGCCCTTGCGGGCGACCAGGTGGGCACCCCAGAGCACCATCGCGAACTTGGCCAGCTCCGATGGCTGTAGCTGGATCCCGCCGACGAACAGCCAGTTCAGTCGCGCCTCGATCGGGCCGATCCGCCCTGATTCCTGGTCGGTCAGCCGGGCGTAGGCGAGCAGCAGGTTGAGCAGGAGCAGCAACCCGATCGAGGTGAACAGCAGCGGCCGGCCCAGCGACCGGTAGGTGCTGGCCGGCAGGCGCTGGCAGACCCAGAACGCGCCGATGCCGATCATCGCGAAGATGGCCTGCTTGGTCACCGAGGCCGAGGCGTTGCCGTCCTCGGCGTAGTCCTTCACGCTGGTCGCCGAGAAGACCATGGTCAGCCCGATCAGCAACAGCAGGCCGGCGCAGGACAGCAGCAGGTAGTAGGAGGTCAGCGGCCGGTCCAGCAGGCCGCGCAGCGCGGCGAGCCCGCCGGCCGCGTCGATGCCGCGCAACGGCACGGGCGCCGCCGGTTCCGCCGCACGCGGCGACGCGCCCGGCTCCGGCCCCCGCGCGTCGTCGGTTGATACCGCCTCCGCGGTACGCCCCGCCGCGCCCGGCGACCGCCGCGCCCGCCCGCCTGCCCTGCCCTCAGTGCCGATGTCCTCCCCCACCCCGACATCATCACCGCTAAACACGCCCGACACCCCCAGAACGCCCCCTCGGGCGTGTCGGCCCCGCGGATCAGGTCATGTTGGCGAGGAACTCGCTGTAGAACAGGCCCAGGGCGATGGCCACACCGATGCCGGCGATGATCCAGAAACGCACCACGATGTTGACCTCGCTCCAGCCGGCCAGTTCGAAGTGGTGCTGGAGCGGAGACATTCGGAACACCCGTTTACCGGTGGTCTTGAAGGAGATGATCTGGATCACCACGGACATCGTGATGATCACGAAGAGCCCGCCGATGATCGGCAGCAGCAGGATGGTGCGGGTGGACATCGCCATGCCGGCGATCAGACCGCCCAGCCCCAACGCCCCGGTGTCGCCCATGAAGATCCGCGCCGGGGACGTGTTCCACCAGAGGAAGCCCACACAGGCCCCGGCCGCCGCCCCGGCGATCAACGCGATCTCCAACGGGTCGCGGACCTCGTAGCAGTACGGCTGGGTGTAGTTCGGGTCGGCGCACCAGTGCCGGTACTGCCAGAACGCGATCAGCGCGTACGCGGCGAGCACCATCACCGACGCGCCGGTGGCCAGACCGTCCAGGCCGTCGGTGAGGTTGACGCCGTTCGTCGCGGCCATCACCACGAAGATGAAGATGATCACCGCGCCGACCTTGCTGACCTCCAGGAAGTCGATGTCCCGGATGAAGCTCAGCGTGGTGCTGCCCACCGTCTCGGTGTTCGTCGCCAGGCCCGAACCGTTTGTCATCGTGCTCGGGAACCACAGCGCGATCACCCCGAAGACCGCACCGACCAGGATCTGCCCGAGCAACTTGCCGCGCTTGTTCAGCCCGGCGCTGTTGCGCTTGCGCACCTTGAGGAAGTCGTCGAGGAAACCCACAGCGCCGGAGAAGACCATCAGCCCCAGCAGCACCAGCGCGGTGATGGTCGGCTCCACCTGGGCGATCTGCTGGTCCGGCAGCGTGGTCAGGGCGAGGTGCCCGGCCACGTACGCGATCACCGTGGCCAGGATGAAGACCACGCCACCCATCGTGGGCGTGCCCTTCTTGCCCTGGTGCATGGCCGGGCCGTCGGACCGGATCGGCTGACCGGCCTTGAGCCGGGTGAACACCTTGATCGCAATCGGGGTGCAGAAGAGCGAGACGAGGAAGGCCACCCCGATGGCCACGATGACGGCCCTCATCGGGTCGGCTCCCCACCGGCGTCGGCGCGCAGGGCGTCGGCCACCTCCCAGGTGCGGTACCGGGAGCCCTTGACCAGGACGACATCACCCGGTCGTAGCTCGCTCCGCAGCACCTCGACGGCCGCCGCCTGATCGGTGAGCAGCACCGACTCTCCTCCCCAGTTTGCTACAGCTGTCGCGCCTTCGTGGATCGGCGCGGCCGGCTCACCCACCACGAGCAGCCGGTCGACACCCAGCTCGGCCGCGAGTTGGCCGACCTCGGCATGGCCGTCGTACTCGAACGGGCCCAGCTCGGCCATGTAACCAAGCACCGCGACGGTACGCCGCCCCTGACCCATGCTGGCCAGCGCCCGCACCGCAACCGCCATCGAGGCCGGGTTGGCGTTGTACGAGTCGTCGATCACTGTCACCCCGTCGGGGCGGTCGAAGACGTCCATCCGTCGGGTCGAGACCAGCCCCAACTCGCCGAGGGCCGTGGCCAGCTCCGCCAGCGGCATGCCCAGCTCCCGGGCGACCGCCGCCGCGGCGAGCGTGTTCCCGACCTGGTGACGGCCGGCCAGCCGCAGCCGCACCGGCGTCCGACCCTCCGGGGTGACCAGGGTGTACGACGGGTGCCCCCGCTCGTCCAGCGTGACGTCTTCGGCGCGCACGTCGGCGTCGGGCGCCTCGCCGTAACGGACCACCCGGGCCTGCGTGCGACTCGCCATCGCGTCCACCCGGTGGTCGTCGGCGTTCAGCACCGCCAGCCCGTCCGGCGGCAGCGCCTCCACCAACTCGCCCTTGGCCAGGGCGATGGCGTTCTGCGAGCCGAACTCCCCGATGTGCGAGGTGCCGACGTTGAGTACCACGGAGATCCGGGGCGGCACCAGCTCGCACAGGTACCGCACGTGCCCGACCCCGCGCGCGCCCTTCTCCATCACCAGGTAGCGGGTGTCCGGATCAGCCCGCAGGGCGGTGTACGGGTGCCCCAGCTCGTTGTTGAACGAGCCGGGCGGCGCCACAGTGGCCCCGAGCCGGCTGGTGAGCTGACCGATCAGGTCCTTCGTGGTGGTCTTGCCGGACGAGCCGGTCACGCCGATCACGGTCAGCCCAGGCAGCCGGTCCACCGCCGCGCGGGCCAGTCGCCCCATCGCGGTCAGGGCGTCGTCGACAAGCACCATCGGCACCCCGGGCACCTCGCGGCTGCCGAGCACCGCCACCGCGCCGGCCTGGATCGCCGTCGCCGCGTAGTCGTGCCCGTCGACCTTCTCCCCCGGGAAGGCCACGAAGAGCGAACCGGGCCCCACCTTGCGCGAGTCGAACTCCACCGAACCGGTGACGGTGGAGTTCGGGTCGGCGGCCACCAGCCGCCCGTCGACCGCAGCGGCTACCTCGGCCAGGCTCAGCGTGATCACCGCTGACCCGCCAGGTCCCCGAAGCGGGCCCGCAGCGCCTCGGCCAACTCGACGCTGTCGTCGAACGGAAGCACCTGCCCCGCCACCTCCTGGCCACGCTCGTGGCCCTTGCCGAGCAGCGCGATCACGTCGCCCGGCTCGGCCAGCCGCACCGCCTCGTCGATAGCGGCGCGACGGCCCGCCATCTCGATGATCCGAGCGCCCGTGCCGGCCCGGTACGCCCCGGCGAGCACCTCGGCGCGGATCTCCCCCGGGTCCTCGGTGCGCGGGTTGTCGTCGGTCACCAGCACCACGTCGGCTCCCTCCGCCGCGGCGGCGCCCATCACCGGCCGCTTGCCCCGGTCCCGGTCCCCACCGGCGCCGATCACACAGATCAGTCGGCCGGCGCTCAACTCGCGCAGCGCGGCCAGCGCGGCCACGATCGCGTCCGACTTGTGCGCGTAGTCGACCACCCCGCGCACCGGCGCGGCCACGTCGACAAGCTCCAGCCGACCCGGGACGCCACCGCAGGCGGCCACACCGGCCGCCGCGGTCACCGGGTCCACCCCGGCGCCGACCAGCGCGGCGATGGCCAGCAGCGCGTTGGCCACGTTGTGCCGGCCGGGCAGCGCGACACCGGCGGACACTGCCACGCCGTCCGGGCCGTGCGCGGTGAACCGCTGGGCGTACCCCTCGCCGCCCACACCGTCGGCCCACCAGGTCGCGCTCTGCTCGCCGGCCGCCGAGTAGGTGACAGTGGCCGGCTTGAGCAGCGGCTTCAACGCCGGGTCGTCGTGGTTGAGCACCTCGACCGCGCAGCGCCCGTCGAAGAGCTGGGCCTTCGCCGCGAAGTAGTCGTCGCTGTCGGCGTGGAAGTCCAGGTGGTCGGAGCCGAAGTTGGTGTAACCGCCGACGGCGAACCGCACACCGCCCACCCGGCCCATGGCCAGCGCGTGGCTGGACACCTCCATGACCACTGCGGTGACCCCACGCTCGCGGGCGGTGGCCAGCATGGCGTGCAGGTCGGTCGCCTCGGGGGTGGTGCGGACACTGTCGATCACCAGATCGCCGAGCCGGGTCTCCACGGTCCCGACCAGCCCGGTGGTGTGCCCGGCGGCCCGCAGCCCCGACTCGATCAGGTACGCGGTGGACGTCTTGCCCGCGGTGCCGGTCACCCCGATCACTGTGAGGTCGGCGGTGGGGTCGCCGTACACGGCCGAGGCCAGCTCGCCGAGCACGGCGCGCGGGTCGGGCACCACCAGGGCGGGCAGACCGGTCTGCGCCGCCAACGCGGCACCGGCCGGGTCGGTCAGCAGGGCCACCGCACCGGCCTCGGCGGCGCCGGCGGCGAACTCCGCGCCGTGCCGACGGGCACCGGGCAGCGCCGCGTACAGGTCGCCGGAGCGAACCTCCTGGCTGGCGTGGGTGACCCCGGTGACGACCACCGCTGCGGCGTCCGCCGGAAGGTCGACGGCGAGCCGGACGGCGAGATCACCGAGCCGGACTCCGGTCACGGTACGTGGACGTGGATTGCCGGGCACGGCGTCAGACCCTACCCGGTCGTCCGGTTCCGGCCGCACAGCCGCCCCGGTGGTTCGTCGGCACTCACCGATGATGTCCCGCCATCGCTGCTCAGCGCGGATAGACCACGAACTTGGGCGCGGATCCGCCGGTGGACGGCGGCACCCGGTAGTGACGCAGAGTGAACTGCATCATGTCGCGGAACGCCGGATTGGCGATCGCCGCGCCCCCACCGTTGGGCGCGTAGACGAAGACGGCGATCACGTATCGGGGGTTCTCGGCGGGGGCCATTCCGATGAACGAGGAGACCTCACCGGGCTGCTTCTTGCCGTTCACCAGCCGCCACCCGGTGCCGGTCTTGCCGGCGACCCGGTAACCGGGGACCGCGGCCGTCAGGCCGGTGGCGTGGTCGACTGTGGTGACCGCCTCCAGCATGGTGCGCAGGGCCGCGGCGTTCTGCGGGCTGAGCACCGACCGGGTCGCCGGTGCCGGCACGGGGGTGCGCTTTCCGTCCGGGCCGATCAGCTCCTTGACCAGGTGCGGCTGCACGTACGTGCCGTTGTTGGCGATGGCGGCGTACGCGGCGGCCATCTGCAACGGGGTGGCGTCGACGCTGTGCCCGATGGGCACCGACCCGCGCGACGACCCGCTCCACTCGTCGGCCGGCAGCAGTCGCCCGCTGGCCTCCCCGGGCATCCCCTCGCCGGTGGGCTTACCCAGCCCGAACCGCTTCTGGTAGTCGATCAGCCGGTCCCGGCCGAGCCGCTCGGCGATGGTGATGGTGCCGACGTTCGACGAGTAGGCGAGCATCCCCGGCACGCTCATCCGCTTGCCGTCGGCCGGGTGCGTGTCGGAGAACCAGGTGTCGCCCATCTTGATGCTGTTGGCGATGGGCAGCGTGGTGTCCGGGGTGATCACCCCTTCCTGCAACGCCGCGCCGTAGGTGATCGCCTTGTGCACCGAGCCCGGGTCGACCACGAAGCTGGTCGCGGCGTCCTCCCGGGCGACCGGGTCGCTGGGCGTCGGCTTCGCCGCGTTGTAGGTGGGGTTGCTGGCCTGCGCCAGCACCGCGCCGGAGGGAATCTCGATGATCACGGCAGCGCCGGTGCCACCCGGCGCCTGGGCCATGCCCGCGCTGAGGATCTGCTGCGTGCGGAACTGCAGGTCGCCGTTGATGGTGAGGGCGAGCGAGCTGCCCGGCTTCGCGAGCGTGGTCCGGCTGTAGCCGCCGGGGATCGGCGCGGCGAGGTCACCGAGGCCGGCCTCGTACACCCGCTTGCCGTCCTGACCGGCGAGCACGTCGTCGTAGCGGGCCTCCAGCCCCTCCAACCCGACCATGTCCTGGCTGGTGAAACCGATCAGGTTGGCCGCCAGGTCACCGCCGGGCACCTCACGGCGCTCGTCGCGGTGCACCCCGATGCCGGGCAGCTCCAGCGCCTGCACCCGCTTGGCGGTCGGGATCTCCACTCCCCGGGCCAGGTAGGAGAACGTGGACTCGATCCCGTTCTCCAGCTTGCGCGGCTTCATCAGCTCCATGAGCTTCGACACCGGGATGCCGAGCAGCGGGGAGAGCGCCTTCGCGGCGCCCGCCCGGTCCTTGACCTCGGTCGGGTCGGCGTACACGTACCGCGCCTCGACGCTGCGGGCCAAAGGCGCGCCGGTGCTGTCGTAGATCGCGCCGCGCGGCGCCGGCAGCTCGACAGTGCGGGTGCGGTCGGTGACGCCGCCCCCGGCGTACGCCGGTGCGTCGACTGCCTGGAGGAAGATCAGCCGGATCCCGATGACGGCGAACAGGGTCAGCGCGAGCACGGTGCCCAGCCGCAGCCGTAGCCGCGAGTCGGCCAGCTTCGGTGGGCGTCGTGGCTTGCGGATCGGCCGCCGGGCCGCCGGTCGGTCGGCACGACGCGGCGCGCGGGGCGTTGTCCGGCGACGCGGCGGCGGCTCGTCCCCACCCGGGCCACGGGGGGTACGCGGCGCGACGGTGCGCACCACCCCACCGCGTCCGGCGGCCGGAGCGTCGCGCCGGCCGGCCCGGGCGGCGGCCCGGCCCCCGTCGAGCACCTGCAACGCCGGCCGGAACGGGTCACCGGACCGGGTGCTGCGCGGCGTACGCCGCTGCTCGGCACCCTGGCCGCGCGTCGGCGTGGCGCGCTCCTCGCGGACCGTCCGACCCCTCGGGGTGTACGCCCGGGCGCCGGAGATGCCCCCGATGCCCGGCTCGCCGGTGCGTGGCTCGCCGTCACCGGACCGGGCGTCACGTGCAGAACCGCGCCGGGACCCCGTAGGGTCCCGGCGCGGCTCGTCCGACCTTGGTGGCACCGGTCAGCCTCCCGCACCCTGGCTGGTCACCGACGGCTGGCCGGTCGCCGGCTGCGGCACACCGATGGTCTTGCCGTCCGGCAGCCGGATGTAGCCCGGCTCGCCCGCGTCGACCAGACCCAGCCGCCGTGCCTCGGCGGTCAGGTTGCCGGGCGCCTGGAACTCGGCGATCTGCTTGTCCAGTTGCTGCTTCTCCAGGTCCAGTCGAGCCTGCTGCTGCTGCAACCGCTCGAGCCGGAACGCGTTCTCGTTGATCTTCGTGTTGACCGCCAGGATGCCGAGCACCCCACCGACCACCAGCACCACGATCAGCGCCGCGAACGGCGCACGCGGCACCGAGATCGGCGGTGGCGGCGCCACCCGCAGCCGCGGCGGGCGGGCGCTGGTGGCAGTGGCGGCCTTCTCGACCGGCCGCAGCGCGGCGGTGCCCTGGGTCGGGAACTCGCGCGCCCCCCGGGCGCGAGTCTCCCCCTGCCGGTTCACTCGATCGATGCGTGGCGTACCGTTTCCGAGGCGCGGAGCCCGCTCCGCCGCGGTCCGGCCCCCCGACCGCGGTGCGCGCTGCCCGCCGCCGGTGACGTCCCGGCGGTCGCGCTTGTCAATGCTCATGTCCCTCCCCCTCAACATCCGTCCCTCTAGCCGTCCCCGGTGCCCCTGACCCCCCACGGATCAGGCGGACCCGGTGCCCGGTTGGTGCATTCCCTTCACCCGTCGGCGAGACCGTTCGCGGTCGGTCCGCCCCTGCTCTGTCGCGTTCGGGTCGAGTCGCTCCGCGGCCCGCAGCCGCACCGAGGCGGCGCGCGGGTTCGCGGCGACCTCCGCCTCCCCGGGCAGTTCGGCGCCCCGGCTGAGCAGCCGGAACGTCGGACCGGACCCGGGAAGTTCGACCGGGAGGTCGATCGGGCCCTTACTGCGGACCCGATCCGTGAGAGCCGCCTTGGTGAGCCTGTCCTCCAGCGAGTGGTAGGACAGGACCACCATGCGGCCCCCCACTGTCAGTGCGTCTAGTGCGGATGGCAACGCTGTCTCCAGCGCTGCCAGCTCTCTGTTTACCTCGATCCGTAAAGCCTGAAACGTTCTCTTTGCCGGGTGCCCACCCGTTCGTCGGGCTGGTGCCGGAATGGAGTCCCGTACCAGCTCCGCCAGGAGCGCGGACGAGGTGATCCGGGCCCGTTCCCGCTGCCGGATGATCGCCGAGGCGATCCGACCGGCGAACTTCTCCTCGCCGTACACCCGCAGCACCCGGGCCAGGTCCGGATGCGCGTACGTGTTGACCACCTCTTCGGCGGTCACCCCCCGGGTCTGGTCCATCCGCATGTCCAGCGGAGCGTCCTGGGCGTACGCGAACCCGCGGTCGGGCGCGTCCAGCTGCAACGACGAGACACCCAGGTCGAACAGGATGCCGTCGATGGCCGGATAGCCCAGCCGGTCCAGCACGTCCGGCAACTCGTCGTAGACGGCGTGCTCCAGGTGCACCCGGTCGGCGAACCGGGCCAGTCGGACCCGCGCGTGGGCGAGCGCCTCGGTGTCCCGGTCGAGCCCGATCAGGACCGTTTCCGGATGCGCCTCGAGCACCGCCTCCGCGTGCCCGGCCAGGCCGAGCGTCGCGTCGACGTAGACCGTCCGGCCGCCTCGACCCAGCGCGGGGGCCAGCAGCTCGAGACACCGCTCGAGCAGCACCGGCACGTGCGTGCCGCGCAACTCCCCCATGATGACCCCCACTGGTTGAAACGTCCGTTCTCCTCGTGCGCCTGTCGTCGGACGGCGCTGCCGTCGTACCGCCAGATCCCCATCCGCTCCCGCCTGACACCGGACCGTCGCCCAATGACTGGATCGTGCGCCTGGCACCGGGGAAGTGATGCCAGGAACTCGAAAGCGGCTGGAGATCTCGCAGTACGTCGGGCGCCGTTACCGCCCTACAGACCGCCGGGCAGCACCCCCTCCTCGATGTCGGCGAAGTCGTCTTCGCTCTCGGCGAGGTAGGTCTCCCAGGCGACCTTGTCCCAGATCTCCACCCGCGTGCTCGCGCCGATCACCACCAGCTCGCGGTCCAGCGCGGCATAGGCCCGCAGGTGGGCCGGAATGGTCACCCGACCCTGCTTGTCCGGAACCTCGTCGTGCGCGCTGGCGAAGAAGACCCGGCTGTAGGCCCGGGCCGCCTTGTGGGTCATCGGCTGTGCGCGCAACTGCTCCGCGATCCGCTGGAACTCAGGGGTCGGGAAGACGTAGAGGCAGCGCTCCTGCCCTTTGGTGACCACGACACCCCCCGCCAGCTCATCCCGGAACTTGGCCGGAAGGATCAACCGGCCCTTTTCGTCCAGGCGCGGAGTGTGGGTGCCGAGAAACATCGGCCCAACCCCCTCGCCCCTGAGCGGCGTTCGCGGCGCCGCTGACCCCCCGGGCCGGTGAGCCCTCCCGGCCTCACCATTGGTCCCCACTCTACTCCACTTCCCTCCACCCGCAACCAAATTCGCCCGCGTGGCGCGCCTGACCCGACGGCAAAACCGCACGTCACAAGGGGTGGAGCGCAGTGGAGGGCTTCGGCAGCCCCTCGGCGTGGTCCGCTTTCCGACATAGATCGACTCCGTCCGGGGGACGCCGACCCGGCCGCCCGCGCCACCACCACGGCCGAACGGTTCACCGTCGGCGGCGATCTGGTGGGGCCAGCGGTCCGGTAACCTCGCTCGCGTGACGGACGCGAAAATGCCCCTACGGGCCAAGGTGGCCAGCTCCGTGTCACGGACAGCCGCGGCGCTCTCCCGGGCGGCCGGCCGTGGCGACGGTTCGGTGATCGGCGGGTGGATCGGCCTGAAGATCGACCCGGACCTGCTGGCCCACCTGTCGGCCGGGCGCGCGATCGCGCTCGTCTCCGGCACCAACGGCAAGACCACCACCACCCGGTTGACCTCCGCCGCGGTCGGCGTGCTCGGCCGGGTCGCCACCAACTCCTTCGGCGCCAACATGCCCAGCGGGCACACCTCGGCGCTGGCCAAGGCCGGCAGCACGCCGTACGCGGTGCTGGAGGTCGACGAGCACTACCTGGCCCAGGTGCTGGAGGCGACCGAGCCGCACGTGGTCGCGCTGCTGAACCTCTCCCGCGACCAGCTCGACCGCGCCAAGGAGGTCGCCATGATGGCGCAGCTCTGGCGCGCCGCGCTGGTCCGGCACACCGACGTACGGGTGGTCGCCAACGCCGACGACCCACTGGTGGTGTGGGCCGCCACCCCGCCGGGCGACCCCGCCCGTGGCATCAACCCGCCGCACGTGACGTGGTTCAGTGCGGGCCAGCGCTGGCACGACGACTCCTGGGTCTGCCCGGAGTGCGGCTCCACGATCCAACGCTCCGGCGAGCAGTGGTGGTGCACGGGCTGCCCGCTGCGCCGGCCGGAGCCGCACTGGGTCGTCGAGGACGAGGGCGTGCTCGACCCCACCGGCGCCTGGCACAAGGTCTCCCTCCAGCTGCCCGGCAAGGTCAACCTCGGCAACGCGGCGACCGCGCTGGCGGTGGCCGCCGAGTTCGGCGTCCGCCCGGTCGACGCGGTGTCCCGCCTCGGCATCGTCACCTCGGTGGCCGGCCGCTACGCGCAGGTCGACAAGGACGGCCGCAACATCCGGCTGCTGCTGGCCAAGAACCCGGCCAGTTGGCTTGAGGCGTTCGACATGGCCGACGACGCGCCGACCCTGCTCTCCATCAACGCGCGCGACCCCGACGGCCTGGACACCTCCTGGCTCTACGACGTCGACTTCGCCCCGCTCCGTGGCCGCCAGGTGTTGATCACCGGCGACCGGGCATACGACCTGGCGGTCCGGCTGGACGTCAACGACGTGCCGTTCCAGCACGTCCGCACGTTCGACGACGCGCTCCGGTCGGTCCCGCCCGGGCGGCTGGAGGTCATCGCGAACTACACCGCGTTCCAGGACATCCGAGCGGAGTTGGACCGTGTCATCTGAGAGCCTGCGCATCGTCTGGATCTACCCCGACCTGCTCTCCACCTACGGAGACCGGGGCAACGCCCTGATCCTCGCCCGTCGGGCCCGTCAGCGCGGGATGCCGGTCGAGGTGCTGGAGGTCCGCTCCGACGAGCGGCTGCCCGCGACCGCCGACATCTACCTGGTCGGCGGCGGCGAGGACGGGCCGCAGGCGCTCGGCGCCCAGCGGCTGCTCGCCGACGGCGGCCTGCACCGCGCGGTCGCCCAGGGCTCGGTCGTGTTCGGCGTCTGCGCCGGCTACCAACTCCTCGGCACCTCGTTCTTCGCCAAGGGTGTGCAGTGCCGCGGGCTGGAGCTGCTCGACCTGAAGTCCGACCGGGGCGAGAGCCGGGCCGTGGGCGAGCTGGCCGGGGAGATCGACCCTCGGCTGGGCCTGCCCCCGCTGACCGGTTTCGAGAACCACGGCGGCCGCACCCACCTCGGTCCGGAGGTCTCCCCGCTGGCCCGGGTCACCGCCGGGGTGGGCAACGACGGCGCCACCGAGGGCGCGTGGCGCGGCAAGCTGCTGGGCACCTACTCGCACGGGCCGGCGCTGGCTCGCAACCCGGCCCTGGCCGACCTGCTGCTGCGCTGGGCCACCGGGGCACACCAGCTCCCGCCGTTGGACGACACCTGGTCGGACCGGCTCCGCAACGAGCGCCGCTCCGCGGTGGCCGCCGCCCGGACATGATCCGTGCCGTCCGGCGGTTGCTCCGGCAGCCGTCGGCCGCCCGGTTCGCCCTGCTGGTGCTGCTGATCGTCGGGTGCGGGTTACTGCTGCTCCTGGTGCCCCGCCCGGATCCGGCGCAGCTGCCGCTGGTCGCCGACCGGCTGGGCGACCTCGCGCCGGTGGCGGCGATCCTCGGGGGCGCGTTGCTCCTCGTCGCGCTGGTGCCCCGGACCTTCATCACGCTCGCGGCGGGCGCGATCTTCGGCCCCCTGGAGGGTGCCGCGTACGCCCTGGGCGCCGCGCTGGTGGCCGCGGCGATCGGGTTCACTGTCGGCCGGTTGCTCGGTCGGGAGTTCGTCGCCGAACGGGTCCGCGGTCGGCTGGCCCGCCTCGACGGCTGGTTCGCCCGGCAGAGCGTGCTCGGTGTGGTGACCGTCCGGTTGCTGCCGATCGCCGGCTTCGGACTGGTCAGCTACGGCTACGGCACGACCGGCGCCCGAGTGCTGCCGTTCCTGGCCGGCAGCGTGATCGCGTCCGCGCCGACCGCCTTCGGCTACGCGGCGATCGGCGCGGCGGTCAGCTCCCCCGGCCACGTCAACTGGTACGCCGCCGCCCCGGCCAGCCTCGGCCTGATCGCCAGCGTGGTGCTCATCCACCAGTGGTGGCGAGCCGAGCGCCGACGCCGCGCCATGCCGGTCTGACCCGCTGCCGAAAACCCTGCGGACGTCGATGACAGGATCCTGCCGGTTCGGCGGTGGTAACGGCCGGACGACGATCCCGCCGGCAGGGCATCGGGCAGCGCCGGCGCGATCTAGCGTCTGCGGCCATGAAGCCCTTGCCCCGAGCCAGGATCGGCTCCCGAGCCGTCGCCCTCGTTGCGGCCCTCGTGGCGGCGCTGCTCGCGGCGTGCACCCCGGGTGATCCACCGGCCGCGTCGTCGCCGTCCGCCACGGCCGAGGCGCCGCCCGCGACGCGGGTGACCGCCCCACCGCTCGCCGACTTCTGCCCGGTCGCCATGCCACGAAGCTGGCAGGACGCGATCCGTGACAGTCGCCTTCCACAGGAACCCGGGGAAAAGTGGGCGGCACTCACCCCGGCGCCGGATGGCCGCTCCGCGTTCGCCACTGTGCAGCGCGGCGGCTCGATGACGCTGGTCTGGCAGGAGAAGGACGGCCGACGGAGGGAGGTGGCCACCATGCCGGACATGTTCACCTTCCCACTGTGGGGCGTCTTCGACGGGCGCTGGCTGGTGTACGCGCGCAGCAGCCTCATGCGAGCGGCACCCCATGGCGGCGGCGGCTCCGAACTGTTCGCCTGGGACTCGGAGTCGGGGACCGCACCACGGCAGGTGCTGGGCACCGCGGACCTCCTCTTCCGGCCACCGCTGCGCGACGGGAAGCTCGCCGTCACCAGGATCCTCGCCGAGGACCGGAACGAGCTGACCCTGCACGACCTGGCTGCCGGGACGGTCCGCACGGTGGCCACCGGCCCGGTGGGCGGTGTCGGGTTCCACGGCGCCGACCTGCTCTGGTTCGATCGGGCCACGGGTCGCCTGAACGCGATCGGTCCGGACGGTAAGGCCGGGTCCGCGCCGCAGCCGAGCCCGGGACCTGACACCACAGTCGACGTCACCACCGACGGCCGGACCACGGCCTGGGTGTCCCGCGACGAGCGCGCCCTTACCGTCTGGCGACCGGACTGGGCGGCACCGGTCCGCGTGTTCCGGGTGACCCCTCCGCCGGCTACGGCCGCCGCTACCTCGTTGCCACCGGGCACCAGGCCCCCGACCGTCGACCCCTTCCACACGGTTGCCACGCCCACCGCCGTCGGAGACCTGGTGATCTTCCAGTACCACCTGGGTTGGTACGTGGCCGACCTGCGAACCGGGTCGTACGTGCGGCTGACCGCCGATCACGCCCACGCGGTCGTCTCGGGCGAGGCGCTGCTGGTGGACCCGGACAACAACTCGGACCCCGCACAGCAGCACGCGTACTCGCTGCTGCGTCCGGACCGGCTGCCGCCACTGCCGCCCTGCCCGTGACCACCGGAGCGCAACCGCCGGGCGGCTGGTCGAGCTGATCCGAAGACTGCACGAGCCGGTGGTGCGGCGACCGGCGGGGCATGCGCCGGAGAGCGTGATGACTCAGAGGCATCAATATGCCTCTGAGTCATCACGCTCAACGCGGTGCCCGCCTCCGTGGACGTCACGGTGCGTATCGCTCGCAGTCAGGCGACGACCGAGACCATCCGGCCCTTGACCACGATGACCTTGCGGGGTTCCTTGCCACCCAGGGTCGCCGCCACCGCGTCCAGGGCCGCCGCGCGGACGACCTCTTCGGAGGCGTCGGCGGGGACCTCGATACGGCCACGGACCTTGCCGTTGACCTGCACCGGGTAGGTCACCGTGTCGGCCACCAGCAGGGCCGGGTCGGCGGTCGGGAAGTCCGCGTACGTCAGCGAGGTGTCGTGGCCCAACTTGCGCCACAGCTCCTCGGCCAGGTGCGGTGCGAACGGCGCCACCATCAGCACCAGCGGCTCGGCCACCTCGCGGGGCGTGGCCGACAGTCGGGTCAGCCCGTTGGTCAGCTCGATCAGCTTGGCGATCGCGGTGTTGAACCGGATGCCGTCCATGTCGCCACGGACTCCGTCGATCACCTTGTGCAGCAGCCGGCGGGTCGCCTCGTCGGCCGGGTCCTCGGTGATCCGCAGGGCGCCGGTCTGCTCGTCGACGACGGCCCGCCACACCCGCTGCAGGAACCGGTACGAGCCGACCACCGCCCGGGTCTCCCAGGGGCGGGAGACCTCCAGCGGGCCCATCGACATCTCGTACACCCGGAAGGTGTCCGCGCCGTAGGCGGCGCACATGTCGTCGGGGGTCACCACGTTCTTCAGCGACTTGCCCATCTTGCCGTACTCGCGGTTGACCGCCAGGTCGCCCAGGTAGTAGCCGCCGTCGCGCTCGAAGACCTCCTCGGCCTGCACGTAGCTGCCGCGCGAGTCGGTGTACGCGTACGCCTGGATCATGCCCTGGTTGAACAGCTTGCGGAACGGCTCGAACGACGACACGTGCCCCAGGTCGAACAGCACCTTGTGCCAGAACCGCGCGTACAGCAGGTGCAGCACGGCGTGCTCGGCGCCACCGACGTACAGGTCGGTGCCCCCGCAGTCACCGTCGGCGCGCGGGCCCATCCAGTACCGCTCGTTCTCCGCGTCGACGAACCGCTCGCTGTTGGTCGGGTCCAGGTAGCGCAGCTCGTACCAGCAGGAGCCGGCCCACTGCGGCATCACGTTGGTTTCCCGGGTGTAGCGCTTCGGCCCGTCACCCAGGTCCAGTTCGACCTCGACCCAGTCGCGCCGCCGCGACAGCGGGGTCTCCGGGTTGCTGTTGGCGTCGTCGGCGTCGAACGTCTTCGGGGAGAAGTCGTCCACCTCCGGCAGCTCGACCGGCAGCATCTCCTCCGGCAGGGCGATGGCCGCGCCGGTCTCGTCGTAGACGATCGGGAACGGTTCGCCCCAGTACCGCTGCCGGGAGAACAGCCAGTCGCGCAGCCGGTAGGTCACCGCGCCGGTGCCGTGCCCGTTCGCCTCCAACCAGGCGATGATCGCCGCCTTGGCGTCGGCGACCCCCAGGCCGTTCAGGTCCAGGCCGCGCTCGGGCGCGGCGCTGTTGATCGCCGGGCCGTCCCCGGTGTACGCCTTGCCGTCGAAGCCCTCCGCCGGCTGCACGGTACGGACGATGGGCAGCTCGAAGACCTCGGCGAACGCCCAGTCCCGCTCGTCCTGCGCCGGCACCGCCATGATCGCGCCGGTGCCGTAGCCGGCCAGCACGTAGTCGGCGATGAAGATCGGGATCTGCCCACCGGTGACCGGGTTGGTGGCGTACGCGCCGATGAAGACGCCGGTCTTCTCCTTGGTGTCGGACTGCCGCTCGACGTCGGTCTTGGCCGCTGCCGCCTTGCGGTACGCCTCGATGGCCTCCCGGGGGCTGGCGTGCCCGCCGGTCCAGGCGTCCCTCGTGCCCTCCGGCCAGCTGGCCGGGGCCAGCGTGTCGACCAGCTCGTGCTCGGGCGCCAACACCATGTAGGTGGCACCGAAGACGGTGTCCGGGCGGGTCGTGAACACCCGCACCGGCGTCGCGCTGGTCGGGAAGTCGATGTGGGCGCCGGTGGAGCGGCCGATCCAGTTGCGCTGCATCAGCTTGATCGGCTCGGGCCAGTCCAGGCTGTCCAGGTCGTCCAGCAGCCGGTCACCGTACGCGGTGATCCGCATCATCCACTGCTTCAGGTTGCGCTTGAAGACCGGGAAGTTGCCCCGCTCGGAACGGCCGTCGGCGGTGACCTCCTCGTTGGCCAGCACGGTGCCCAGCCCCGGGCACCAGTTCACCGGCGCCTGCGAGACGTACGCCAGGCGGTGGTCGTCGACGACCTGACGGCGCTCGGCGACGCTCAGCTCGGCCCAGGCGCGGCCGTCCGGGGTGGGCCGGTTACCGCCTTCGAACTCGGCGATCAGCTCGGCGATCGGACGGGCCCGGCCGGCGTCGCTGTCGTACCAGGAGTTGAAGATCTGCAGGAAGATCCACTGGGTCCAGCGGTAGAAGTCGGTGTCGATGGTGGCCACCGAGCGGCGCTCGTCGTGCGCCAGCCCCAGCCGGCGCAGCTGCGCCTTGTACCGCTCGATGTTCGCGACGGTGGTGGTCCGGGGGTGGGTGCCGGTCTGCACCGCGTACTGCTCGGCGGGCAGGCCGAACGCGTCGAAGCCCATCGCGTGCAGCACGTTGCGGCCGGCCATCCGCTGGTAGCGGGCGTAGCAGTCGGTGCCGATGTAGCCCAGCGGGTGGCCGACGTGCAGGCCCGCTCCGGAGGGGTACGGGAACATGTCCAGCACGTACAGCTTTTCCGCGCCCGCGCGCGGGTGGGTCGGGTCGGCCAGCGGGCCGGTCGGGTTCGGTGCGTGGAAGGTGCCCTCGCGCGCCCAGGTGTCCTGCCAACGAATCTCGATCTCGTCGGCCAGGGCCGCGGTGTACCGGAACGGGGGAATGTCGCCCGCCGGTGCGGCTGCCTCACTCATCGTCTCTCCTCGCTTCGCTTCGCTTCGTCTCGGCACCACCGGGCCGGGCCGGCGGCGGGCACAAAAAAGCCCCTCGCGCAGGAGGGGCCGCCGTGCTGTCGCTGCGTTCAGCGCATCAGCACGGCCCGGTAAGAAGCAGGAAGACTCCGGCCATGCCCCGCAGTGTACCTCGCCCACGGTTCGCCCTGCCGGCCCCCGGGGCGGGTCGGGCCGGTTCCCCCGAGCTGGCGAATATCGGTGCGTAACCGACGGACTACCTGCGGGGGTCGGCGATAACGACAAACATGGTTAGCCTGAGAGACTAGTGAGATTCCTGCGGCAAACGAGGCTCGACGTCGCGAACCCAACGGCGGGTCCAGGTGCTCTCTAGAGAGCTGCCGTGACGGCGACGAGGAGGAGGCCCGTGACACAACAGACCTGGGACGAGGTGGGCGGCCTGTTGCCGCACGACGAGTTCCGCGCCGCCAGTGAGGCCATCGTGGCCAACATCGAGCAGGTCATCGAGGGTAAGACCGCCACCGTGCGGCTCGCCCTGGCCGTCCTGCTCGCCGAGGGTCATCTCCTGATCGAAGACGTCCCGGGCGTCGGCAAGACCAAGCTTGCCAAGGCCCTCGCGCGGTCCATCGACTGCACGGTGCGGCGGATCCAGTTCACCCCCGACCTGCTGCCCAGCGACGTCACCGGTGTCAGCGTCTACAACCAGGAGACGCACGACTTCGAGTTCCGCCCGGGCGCCGTGTTCGCCAACCTGGTGGTCGGCGACGAGATCAACCGGGCCTCCCCGAAGACCCAGTCGGCGTTGCTGGAGTGCATGGAGGAGCGACAGGTCACCGTCGACGGGGTGACCTACCAGCTCCAGACCCCGTTCATGGTGATCGCCACCCAGAACCCGATCGAGATGGAGGGGACCTACCCGCTGCCGGAGGCGCAGCGCGACCGGTTCACCGCCCGCATCGCGATGGGTTACCCGGACTCCAACGCCGAGCTGGCCATGCTCGACGGGCACGGCGCCACCGACCCGCTGCACGAGCTGCGCGCGGTCTCCGACGCGGCCATCGTCCGGCAGCTGATCGCCACCGTCCGGCAGGTGCACGTCGCGGACGCGGTCAAGCAGTACGCGATCGACCTGGTCACCGCCACCCGTGAGGCCCCCGACCTGCGGCTCGGCGCGTCCCCCCGGGCGACCCTGCAACTGCTGCGCACCGCCCGGGCGGTCGCCGCCCTGGAGGGCCGCGACTACGTCCTCCCCGACGACCTGCAGGCCCTGGCGGTGCCGGTGCTCGCCCACCGGATCATCCCGACGGCCGACGCGCAGCTCGCCCGGCGCACCACCGACGCGATCGTCTCCGAGCTGGTGCACCGCCTGCCGCTGCCACACGACCGGCAGCGCAACCCGTACGACACCCGGCCCCCCGCCACCGGCAACGGTCGCGCACCCTACGAGCCGCGGAGGCCATGACGTGCGTGCCGGGCTACGCGGGCTGACCACCCGCGGGCGGTCCTTCCTCGCCGCTGCGGTCGCGGCGGCGATCTCGGCCGGCATTCTCGGCGAGAAGGACCTGCTCCGGGTGGCCGTGCTGTTGGCCATCCTGCCGTTGCTGGCCGCCGCCTACGTCGGGCGGAGCCGCTACAAGCTGGCCTGCAACCGTTCGCTGGACCCGCACCGGGTTCCGGTCGGCGCCAACTCCCGTGTGGTGTTGCGCCTCCAGAACCTCTCCCGGCTGCCGACCGGCACCCTGCTCCTGGAGGACCGGCTGCCCTACGCACTGGGCAGCCGGCCCCGGGTGGTGTTGGAGCGGCTCGGCGCGCACCAGGCCAGCTCCGTGGCGTACACGGTGCGGGCCGACGTGCGGGGTCGCTACGACGTGGGCCCGCTGGTCGTCCGGATGACCGACCCGTTTGGTCTCTGTGAGCTCACCCGCTCCTTCCCCAGCACCGACCACCTGACGGTCATCCCGCAGGTCACCCCGCTGCCGTCGGTCCGGCTCCCCGGGGAGTACGCGGGCAGCGGCGACAGTCGGGCCCGCTCGGTGG
This sequence comes from Micromonospora vinacea, assembly GCF_015751785.1. Taxonomy (NCBI): domain Bacteria; kingdom Bacillati; phylum Actinomycetota; class Actinomycetes; order Micromonosporales; family Micromonosporaceae; genus Micromonospora; species Micromonospora vinacea. The sequence continues at coordinate 43,759 of NZ_JADOTY010000001.1, forward strand.
CGGTGCACGGCGAGGACGACGCGGCGACCCGGGAGTACCGGCGCGGCGACGATCTGCGCCGGGTGCACTGGAAGTCCACCGCGCGCACCGGCGAGCTGATGGTGCGCCGCGAGGAGCAACCGTGGGAGAGCCGGGCCACAGTCGTCCTCGACACCCGGGCGTACGGGCACCGGGGCGAGGGGCCGACGGCGAGTTTCGAGTGGTCGGTCTCGGCCGCCGCGAGCATCGCCGTCCACCTGCGGCAGGCCGGTTACAAGTTGCGCCTGGTCACCGGCTCGGGGGCAGACGTGGACGCCTCGGAGGCCGGCGGGGACGGCGCGCTGCTCGACCACCTCGCGGAGGTCCGACTGGATCAGCGCGCCGAGGTCACCGGCCTCGTGCAGCGGGTCCGCCAACGCGCCGACGGCGGTCTGATCATCGGCCTGTTCGGCACGGTGAGCGTGGCCGAGGCGGAGCTGCTGGCCGGGCTGCGCGGCAACGGCGCCACCTGTGTCGGCTTCCTGCTGAACAGCTCCACCTGGCTCAGCCTGCCGGAGAAGGCCCGGGCCGAGGCGGAGCACGCCCACGCCGCCGCCGTCCTCGCCATGCTGCAGAGCGGCTGGCGGGTGGTCGGCGTCGACCATGACGGCCGACTGCCGGCGCTGTGGCCGCAGGTCGGCCGGGGCGCCCAGGGTTTCGCCCTGCGGGCCGCGCTGGCCGAGACGGTCGCCGGCGGTGTGCGATGAACGGAAGGCTTCCCTCGTGATCAGCACTCGCAACATCGGCATGGTGGCGGCCGCTGCCACGCTGCTGGCCGCCGCGCCGCTGTCGGCCATCTTCCAGGGCTGGACGTGGTTGATCGAGTCCATCATCGCGGTCGCCGTGGTGGCCGGGGTGGCCGCGCTGACCCGCCTCGCCCGGGCACCGCTGTGGGGTCAGGTGCTGGGCATGCTGGCCGGCCTGATGCTCGCCCTGACCTGGTTGTTCCCCAGTGGCGAGGAGCTGCTCGCGATCCTGCCCACCCCGGGCACGTTCGCGTACTTCGGCGACCTGCTCGCCGGCTCCATGCAGGACATGCGCTCGTACGGGGTCGAGGTCCCGGACACCGACCCGCTGCTGTTCATCGCCGTGCTCGGCGTGGGCGGGGTCGCCGTGCTGGTGGACGTACTGGCCGTGGGGCTGCGCCGGCCCGCGCTGGCGGGGCTGCCGATGCTCGCCATCTACTCGGTGCCGGTCGCCGTCTACGTGGACAGCGTCCCCGCGGTGCCGTTCGTGGTGGGCGCCGCCGGTTACCTCTGGCTGCTGGTCACCGACAACGTCGACCGGGTACGCCGCTTCGGACGTCGGTTCACCGGTGACGGCCGCGACGTGGACGTGTGGGAGGCCTCTCCGCTGGCGTCCGCCGGCCGCCGGCTCGCGGCGGTCGGGGTGGCCCTGGCGGTGGTGCTGCCGCTGGCGGTGCCCGGGATGACCGGCGGGCTGCTCGACTCGCTCAGCCGGGGGTCGGGCAACGGCAATGGCAACGGGTCCGGCACGGGCGGCACGTCGGGTCGGATCGACCTGTTCGCGTCGCTCGCCGGTCAGCTCAACCAGTCCCAGGTGGCCGACCTGGTGAAGGTGACCACGTCCGAGCCGAACCCGTTCTACCTGCGCTACGCGGTCGCCGACGAGCTGCGCCCCGCTGGTTTCCAGGCGCGCAACCCCAGCGGCCGCTCGGTCAACCGGGACCTGCCGAACCCGGCCGACCGGGCCGGTCGAGGTGTGCAGCAGACCACCTACCGGGCGAGCGTCGAGGTCACCAAGAGCCTGAGCATGTCGTTGATGCCGGTGTACGCCGAGCCGACCCGCGCCGACGACCTCAGCGACAACTGGCTCTACGACGCCAACCAGCAGGTCGTCTTCTCCAACCGGGAGAACTCCCGGGGCCGGAAGTACTCCTTCGACTACGTTCGCTCGACCTTCACGCCGGCGGTGTTGCGGGCAGCGCAACCACTGCCGACGGACCACCCGGTACGCCGACAGATGACCGCCACCCCCGGGCCGGTGCCCGAGGTGGAGGAGTTGGTCAAGGGGCTGATCCAGGGCAAGCGCACGGACTACGACCGGGTGCTGGGGATCTATCAGCACTTCTCGGCGGACAACGGGTTCAGCTACCGGTTGAGCACCGAGAGCGGCAGCAGCGGTCAGGACATCGTCAACTTTCTGACCAACAAGGTCGGCTACTGCCAGCAGTACGCCGCCGCGATGGCCTGGCTGGTCCGCTCGGCCGGCATCCCGGCCCGGGTGGCGTTCGGGTTCACCAACGGCAGCAAGCGCGACGGTGACACCTTCACGCTGACCAACCTCAACCTGCACGCCTGGACCGAGGTCTACTTCGACGGTGCCGGCTGGGTGCCGTTCGACGCCACCCCGGCCTACGGGGTGCCCGGCTCCACCCGGTCGGCCTGGGCACCGGACACTGACGCGCCGGAGCCGTCCAGCCCGGACACCGGCGCCACGGACACCCCGGCGGGGCCGGAGGCCTCGGCCGGGCCGGCCGGTCCGGACAACGCCGACCGGGACACCGACGAGGGGCTCGCCCTCGGCGGGACGACGCCGGACGAGCAGCCTCCGGTCTGGCCCTGGTGGGCGGCGGGTCTGGTGGCCCTGCTGGTGCTGCTCGCGGTGCCCGCGCTGCGCCGGGTGGCTCTGCGCCGCCGACGGGGTGGCCAGGCGGTGAGCGGGGCGATGGCCGCCGCCACTGTCGACGGGGGCAGCGATCCGGGGACGCGACCTGTGGTGGTCGGCGCGGACGCCAGCCGGGCCCGCGCGGACGCGCACGCCGCCTGGGCGGAGTTGCTCGACACGCTTGTGGACTTCCGGGTCCCGGTCGATCCGACCGAGACGCCCAGGGCGACAGCGGACCGGCTGGTCCGGGACACCCTCGACGACGACGACGCGATCGGGTCGGCGCGGCTGCTCGGCCGGGCGGAGGAGCGGGCCCGCTACGCGCGGGATCCGCTGACCGGTGAGCGGTTGCTGCCGGCGTTGCGCGCGGTCCGTGGGGCGCTGGCCGCGCGGGCGGACCGACGGACCCGCCTGCTCGCCGCCGTGCTGCCGCCCTCGGTGCTGCTGCGGTGGCGGACCGGAATGGCGGACAGGTCCGGTCGGATGGTGGCGCTCACCGGGCGGGCCCGGTACCGATTGCTGCGGTGGAACCCTCGACGACTGCTGGCCGACCGGGCCGCTCGCTGACCGAAACCCGACCCACCCACTCCACCGCCCATGATCACTTGGTGGCCGGTAGTTGCCGACAGGTTCTCGCAACTACGCACCATCAAGTGATCGTGGGCGGCGCCGGGTCGGGCCTGGAGCGGCGACTCAACGACCACCCATGATCGCGCGGAGGGTGGGCAGCGGGGAATAAGGACGCACGGATACCACGCAGGTCGCCGGGGGCTGTGCCCGGCGACCGCTCGTCGCGGCGTACGACCCGCCTCAGCGGCGGGACCGGCTCAGCGGTGCCCCTCCGGGCGCTGCCGCCACCTGTCCTCCATGCGGTCCAGGATCGACGACCGGCGACCGGATCGGCCACCGCGGGGACGACGACGACTCGTCGTGCCGCCCACCACGTGCAGGTCGGGTGACTGCGCCCGCCGGTGCGACTGCACCGCGAACGCGGCCGACGCCAGCATGACGACGAAGCCCGCCACCGCCAGTGGTGGAGTCTTGATCACCGCGCCATAGACCAGTAGAGCCAAGCCAGCGATGATGACGCCGGCGGCGACGAGCAGGCGACGCCGCGCATGGAAGCGCGGATCGCTGGCGCGCACGGCCGAGGCGAATTTGGGGTCCTCGGCAAGCGACCGCTCGATCTGCTCGAACAGCCGCTGCTCGTGCTCCGAGAGCGGCACGGCACTCCTCCCCGGTCACGTTGGTCGGGCCCACTCGGGCCGACAGACCGTGGCAGCCATCCGGCTGCTTACCCGCAAGTCTACGAGGGGGGTCGCGCGTCGGAAAGCGGGACGACCTATGGGCGGGGTGGATTTTCGTTTCGACGGGGATCACGGTCGCCCATCAGACTGGCCGGACCTATGACGGACCGCCCGAAACGGGCAGCGGCGGCGTCCGCGGCAGCTTCCGCCTCGCGCCAGCCGCGCTCGGGCGCACCGAGGGTGAGTTGCCGGGCAGCGCCCTGTGCCGGGGCGAGCCCTTCCACCCGGACACCGACGAGTCGGATCCGCTCGCCCGGGTCCAACGCGGTGTAGAGCGCCCAGACCGTGTCGAACATCTCGCGCGCGGTGTCGGTGGCAACGTCGAGGGTGCGAGATCGGCTGACGGTGCGGAAGTCGGCCAGCCGGACCTTCAGTGAGACGGTGCGCCCGACCTGCCCGGAGCCGCGCAACCGGACACCGACCTTCGCACTGAGCGCGAGCAACGCACGGCGGATCTCCAGCGGGTCGGCCACGTCGACGTCGAAGGTCACCTCGGCGCCGATCGACTTGTCGACGTGCTCGGGGCTGACCCCGCGCGGGTCGCGCCCCCAGGCCAACTCGTGCAGGTGGGCCGCCGAGGCGGCACCGACGGCTCGGCGGAGCATGCCCACCGGCGCCTCGGCGAGGTCGCCGACGGTGGTCAGACCGAGCCGGCGCAGCGCCTCGGCGGCGCGCTCCCCCACCCCCCACAGGGCGTCCACCGGCAGCGGGTGCAGGAAGTCGAGCACCTGCCCCGGGGGCACGACCAGCATGCCGTCCGGCTTGGCCCGGGTGGAGCCCAGCTTGGCCACGAACTTGGTCGGCGCCACCCCGACCGAGCAGGTCAGCGCCTGCTCGTCGGCGACCCGGCGACGGATCAGCCGGGCGATGGTGGCCGGGGAGCCGAAGAGCCGCCGGGCGCCGGTCACGTCGAGGAACGCCTCGTCGAGGGAGAGCGGCTCGACCAGTGGCGTGACGTCCCGGAAGATCTGCATGACCGCCCGGGAGGCGGCCGAGTAGGCGGAGAAGTCCGGTGGCAGGTAGACCGCCTGGGGGCAGCGGGCCCGGGCCTGGCTGGTCGGCATCGCGCTGCGGACGCCGTACCGGCGGGCCTCGTAGCTGGCCGAGCTGACCACCCCGCGCGGGCCGACGCCGCCGACGACCACCGGCCGGCCGCGCAGCTCGGGGCGACGGCGCACCTCGACGGCGGCGAAGAAGGCATCCATGTCGACGTGCAGGATCGGGCTGGCGGAGTCGTCGGCGTCCGGCCCGAAGCGCGGATCGTCGCCCCGGGGCAACGACTGACTGCGGCCCATCCCGGCAGGTTAACCCGGGGGTACGACACCACCGTCGGCCAGTGGGCCGAGCCGTCGGCGGGTCAGCCCCGGACGACCAGCAGCGGCACTGTCAGCTCGGCGGCGGTGTCCGACCCGTGGTAGGCCACAAGCTTCGACGCCATCGGCCGCTCGGTGCGGCTGGCCATCACCGCGTACGTGTCATTGCAGGTCACCACCACGTCCCCGATCCGGCCCAGGTGCTCCTCGGGCACCGGGCCGAACCAGCCGGTGGCCACCACCTCGTCGCGGGTGCGTACCCGGGCCGCCGGGCCCAGCACCTCCGCCCAGGCGGCCCGCACGTCGTCGACCGCGCCCGGCTCGACGTGCAGGTAGCGCACCCGGGCCTCGCCGGCCACCAGCCGCACGCCGGCCCGCAGTCGCGGATCGGTGTCCAGGTCGAAGCGGTGCGCGGCGGGGATGTCGAGCTGCCCGTGGTCGGCGGTCACCAGCAGCGCCGCGTCCGGCGGCAGCCCGTCGACCAGCCGGGCGACCAGGTCGTCCACCTCGGTGGCCGCGACCCGCCAGGGTGCCGAGTCGACGCCGCTGACGTGGCCGTGCCGGTCCAGGTCGGCGTGGTAGCCGGAGACCAGTGTGGGCCCGGTGCCGGCGGCCAGCGCGGCGAGCATGGCGGTGGCCACCGCGTCCCCGCCGGCGGCGCCCCGGAAGTCGCCACCCCGGTTGGCGGCCACTGTCAACCCGCTGCCGCCGAACTCCGGCCGACTCACCACTGTCGTCGTCACGCCGGCGGCGCGGGCCCGCTCCAACTGGGTGGGCACCGGCTGCCAGCGCAGCGGCGACGGATCGGCGGCCCAGTCGGTGTGGGTGAGCACCCGCTCGGTGCCGGGCACCCGCACTGTGAAGCCGAGCACCCCGTGCGCGCCCGGCGCGACACCGGTGCCCAGCGACACCAGGCTGGTCGGGGTGGTGGACGGGAAACCGGCGATGAGCGGCCGGGCCACAGTCGCGGCGAGCCCGGCGACTGTCGGCGCGTACGGCGCCGCGGTCGGCAGCTGGTACCAGCCGAGCCCGTCGACCAGCAGTACGGCGATCCGGCGTACCCCGGCCAGCGCGGGCCCGAGGCCGAGCGGGTCGGTCGAGCCGGGCACGCCCAGCACGGCCAGCGCGCTGGGCAGCACGTCGGCGAGACGGCCGCCGCCGTGATCCGGCCCGAGGATCTCCAACGGCGCCGGTCGGCCACCGGCCTCGGCGATCATGCCGGACGGCGGGCGAACAGGTGCAGTTGGGCGGCCAGGTCCCGGTACGGCGGTTGGGCGGCCAGCGCACGTTCCAACTCGACCACGGCGGCGGGCTGCCCGTCGGCGACCGCGGCCGGCAGCAGGTCGGCCAGCACGCGTACCCCGTGGATCTCCTCGACCACCAGCCCGGCGGCGCCGAGCAGCGCGGCGGCGCCCGGGGCGTCGTAGCGTCGGCGCAGTGTGTCCCGCGGCCCGGCGGTGCCGGCCGGATCGGCGGCCAGGGTGGCCGCGACGTCCAGGTGCCCGTTCATCGCGCGGCCCAGCACGGCGGCGGCCCGCCCGGCCACCAGCACACTGGCCGCGCCACCCGGGCGCAGCGCGGTGGCCAGCGCGGCCACCACCGGCGTCGGGTCGTCCACCACCTCCAGGACGGCGTGGCAGAGCACCAGGTCGACGCCGGCCGGCTCGACCAGCCCGGCGAGGGCGTCACCGTCGCCCTGCACGGCGGCGATCCGGTCGGCCACCCCGGCCTCGGCGGCGCGGCGGGTGAGCGCGGCGAGCGCGTCGGGGCTGGCGTCGACGACGGTGACCCGATGCCCGGCGCGGGCCAGCGGAACGGCGAAACCGCCGGTGCCACCGCCCACGTCCAGCACTGTGAGCTCGGCGTCGCCGCGCCGGTCCAGCTCGGCGCGGAGCACCGACCAGATCACTGCGGTACGGGGTGTCAGCGGCGGCTCGGCGAACCGGCCTCGGGTCTGCTCCACCCGGTCGAGCCTAGTCACCCGGCCCGGTGGTGGTGCGGGCGTGTGGCGGCGCGCCCACCACACGCCCGATCGGTGCGGAGTGCGGCGGTCGGTCAGGCCTCGGTGCCCTCGGCCTCGTCCTCGGCCCGGGACCGACGCTCGTTGGCCACCGGACCGTTTGTCACCTCATACTCGCGGGGGTCGGCGAGGTGCGACGGCACCCAACCGTTGCCCAGTCGGGTCCGCCGGGCGTTGGCGATTCCACCGGTGTACGCGTGATTTCCCGTCACTGTCGTTCCCCCTCACGGATCACGGGCCGCTCTGCCCGCTCGGGACGAGTCTCCCGCTCGACGGCTCGGGAAACCGTAATGTGGATCACTGAATCAGCGGAAGTCACGGGAGGCGGGGCTGACCGGCGGCTCGATGGCGTCCAGCCGATCGGCGACCAGGTTGGTCACCCCCTCGTGCCGCTGCAACCGCCCCCGGACCACCAGCGCGGCGCTGGTCCGCGCCACCCGCCGGTAGCGCTGCCACAACCCCGGCGAACAGGTGACGTTGAGCATCCCCGTCTCGTCCTCCAGGTTGAGGAAGGTGACCCCGCCCGCGGTCGCCGGGCGTTGCCGGTGGGTGACGATGCCACCGACCCGGATCCGTTGCCCCGGCTCCACCCGGCCGAGCCGGGCGATCGGCACCGCGCCGAGCACGTCGAGCTGCCCCCGGATGAACCGGGCGGGGTGACTCTCCGGCGACAGCCCAGTGGCCCACACGTCGGCGACCAGCCGGTCCACCGCCTCCATCCCGGGCAGCGTGGGCGCCGCCGCGCCGGTCACCGTGCCGGGCAGCCGACCCGGCCGGTCCTGGGCCGCCGCACCGGCGGCCCACAGCGCCTGCCGCCGGCTCAGCCCGAAACAGGCGAAGGCGTCCGCGGTGGCCAACGCCTCCAGCTGCGCGGCGGTGAGACCGAGCCGCCGGGCCAGGTCCGGCATGTCCCGGTACGGCCCACCGGCGACCCGTTCGGCCTCGATCCGTTCGGCCACCTCGGCGCCCAGGGTCCGCACGCTGGACAGACCGAGCCGGACGGCTGGACCGCCCAACCCCCAGGCGTGCGGCGGCTCCCCCGGCCCGCTGCCCCACCGGGTCTCCGGGGTGGACTCCAGCACCGCCTTCGCCCCGCTGGCGTTGATGTCCGGACGGCGGACCTCCACCCCGTGCCGGCGGGCGTCGTCGACAAGGGTCTGCGGCGAGTAGAAACCCATCGGCTGGGCGTTGAGCAGCGCCGCCAGGAACGGCGCCGGGTGATAGCGCTTGAGCCAGGAACTGGCGTAGACCAGGTAGGCGAAGCTCATCGCGTGGCTCTCCGGGAAGCCGTAGCTGGCGAACGCGGTGAGCTTGCGGTAGACGTCGTCGGCCAGCTCACCGGTGATGCCCCGCTCGGCCATCCCGGCGTAGAGCCGGTCGGCGATCCGGGTCATCCGCTCGACCGACCGCTTGGCGCCCATCGCCCGGCGCAGCTGGTCGGCCTCGGCCGCGTCGAAGCCGGCCAGGTCGATGGCGAGCTGCATCAGCTGCTCCTGGAACAGCGGCACACCCAGTGTCTTCTCCAGGGCGTTGCGCATCAGCGGATGCGCGAAGGTCACCGGCTCCTGGCCGTTCTTACGCCGGATGAACGGGTGCACCGAACCGCCCTGGATCGGGCCGGGGCGGATCAGCGCCACCTCGACCACCAGGTCGTAGAACTCGCGGGGCTTGAGCCGGGGCAGCGTGGCCATCTGGGCCCGGCTCTCCACCTGGAACACCCCGACCGAGTCGGCCCGGCAGAGCATGTCGTAGACCTCCGGGTCGTCCAGGGTCATGTCACCCAGGTCGAGCCGGGACCCGATCATGTCGTAGCCGTAGTGCAGGGCGGAGAGCATGCCCAGGCCGAGCAGGTCGAACTTGACCAGGCCCACAGCGGCGCAGTCGTCCTTGTCCCACTGCAGGACGCTGCGCCCGGGCATCCGCCCCCACTCCACCGGGCAGACCTCGATCACCGGCCGGTCGCAGATCACCATGCCGCCGGAGTGGATGCCCAGGTGCCGCGGGAACGTCTGCAACTCGTTGGCGTACTCCACCACCTGCTCGGGGATGTTCTCGACATCGACAGTGGCGACCGACCCCCACCTGTCGATCTGCTTGCTCCAGGCGTCCTGCTGCCCGGGCGAGTAGCCGAACGCCTTGGCCACGTCCCGCACGGCCGACCGGGGCCGGTAGGAGATGACGTTGGCGACCTGGGCGGCGTGCTCCCGGCCGTAGCGGGTGTAGACGTGCTGGATCACCTCCTCCCGGCGGTCGGACTCGATGTCCACGTCGATGTCGGGTGGGCCGTCCCGTTCCGGGGCGAGGAACCGCTCGAAGAGCAGTTGGTGCCGGACCGCGTCCACATTGGTGATCCGCAACGCGTAGCAGACCGCCGAGTTGGCCGCCGAACCCCGACCCTGGCAGTAGATGTCCTGGTCACGGCAGAACGTGACGATGTCGTAGACCACCAGGAAGTAGCCGGGGAAACCCAGCTCCTCGATCATGTTCAGTTCGTGGTCGAGTTGCGCGTACGCCGTCGGGTGCGCCTGCGGCGGCCCGTAGCGCTCGTGCGCCCCGTCAGCGGTCAGCTTCCGCAGCCAGCTCATCTCGGTGTGCCCCGGCGGCACCGGGTACGCCGGTAGCTGCGGCGCGACGAGCTGGAGGTCGAAGGCCAACTCGGCGCCGAACTCGGCGGCCCGCGCCACCGCGCCCGGGTACGCGGCGAACCGGGCCGCCATCTCCGCGCCGCTGCGCAGGTGGGCGGTGGCCGCAGCGGGCAACCAGCCGTCGATCTCGTCCAGGCTGCGTCGGGCCCGGACCGCGGCGACGGTGGTGGCCAGCCGACGCCGGCCGGGGCTGGCGTAGTGCACGTTGTTGCTGGCCACCGTCGGCAACCCGGCCGCGGCGGCCAGCTCGGCGAGCGCGTCGTTGCGGTCGGCGTCGACGGGATGGCCGTGGTCGGTCAGCTCCACGGCCACCGTCTCCGCACCGAAGAGCGCGGTCAGCCGGTCCAACTCGCGGGCCGCCGCGTCCACCCCCTCGGTGAGCAGCGCCCCCGGCACGTGCCCCTTGCGGCAGCCGGTCAGCACCAGCACATGGTCACGCAGCTCGGCGGCGACCTCCTCCAGGTCCCCGTAATCCGGGCGGCCCTTCTCACCGCCGCGTAGCTGGGCGCGGGCGATGGTGGTGGCCAGCCGGGCGTACCCCTCGTGGCCGTGCGCGAGCACCAGCAGGTGCGCGCCGTGCGGGTCGGGCTCGCCGTTCTGCGGGCCGGGCAGGCCGAGGGACAGCTCCGCGCCGAAGATGGTCGGCAGGCCCAGCGTACGAGCCGCCTCGGCGAAGCGGACCACCCCGTAGAAGCCGTCGTGGTCGGTGACGGCGAGCGCGGTGAGCCCCAGCCGGGCCGCCTCCTCGGCCAGCTCCTCCGGGTGGCTGGCGCCGTCGAGGAAGCTGAAGTTGGTGTGCGCGTGCAGCTCCGCGTAGGGCACCACGCCGTCGGGACGGGTCAGCTCCGGCGGCTGGTACTGCTCGCGGCGGCGGCTCCACGCCGGGGAGTCGCCACCATCGGCGTCCACCGCGAGCGGGTCCACCACGTGCAGGTGCCGCTCACCTCTGCTCCCGCGGTTGCCACCCGCTCGGGTGTCACCGGCCCGGCCGGAGAGCACGCGTTCCAGCTCCGACCAGGGCATCTTCGGGTTGTGAAAGCTCATCCGGCCGCTCTGGCCGCGCTGCTCGGCCCGGTACTGCTCGGTCGAGGGACGCTGGACGACCGGGTCGACGACGAACACGACGGCGGTCGCCCCGCCGGCGGCGAGAGGTGCGATGAGCGTGATGACTCACAGGCATCTTGATGTCTGTGAGTCATCACGCTCATCAGGACATCTGCTCCCCAGCCAGCGCGGAGCCAGCCGACGTCGGGCAGGGATCGACCTGACTTAGTCATAGATCGCCTCCACCAACCACTGCCCCGACTCCACGGCCAGCAGCAGGGCAGCACCGTCGGCCAGGCTGACCTGGAACCGGGCCCGGCGGCGGGCCTCGGCCGGCGCCCACCAGCGCTCGTCCACCGGCCACGGCCCGGCCCAACCCACGATCTCCGCTGGCTGACCGGTGCCGACCACCAGTCGGGCGGGCGCGGCGCTCACCGCCAACCGCGCGCTGATCACCACCGGCTCACCAGCGGCGTCGTGCACGGTCGCGGCGAGCGGACTGGGCAGCACCACGGCGGGCGCGGGCGGCGGCAGCCCGCCCGGCCACGGCGGAGCTTCGGGCAGGGCCGGGAGTCGTTCGTCGCCCCACGGCACCAGCCGTACCTGATCGGCCGGGGAGCGCCCACCACCGAGCACTGCGGTGACCACCGCCTCCGGGCCGAGGATGCCCTGCACCCGGCTCAACGCCCGGTGCGCGCGTTCCCGCTCCTCGCCGGTCTCCCCCCAGAGGCCGGCCTGCAGACCGGCCTGGGCGATCACCCCGTCCGGGATCAGGCGCAGCCGGATGATGCCGGCCGTCGGTCGGGCCGGGCGGGCGTTGCTGCCGGAGAGCCACCCGTCGAGCTGCCAGCGCACCCGGTCGGCGATGGCCGCGGCGGTGAGCAGGCCATCGTGCCGCCACACCCGGTGCAGCTCCTGCCCGTGCTCGGTGACCGCCTCGATGCCGAGTCGGGTGCAGGCCAGCCCGTGCCCGGCCAGCCGCTCGTGCAGCTGCTCAGCCAGCGCCCGGGCCACGAACGCCGCCGCGTCGACCCGGTCGATCGGTTCGTCGTGCTCCGCCGTCACCGTCAGGTCGGCCGGCGGCTGCCGGACGGCGAGTGGGCGGTGGTCCCGCCCGGCGGCCAGCCGGTGGGCCAGCGCACCGTCGAACCCGAACCGGGCCAGCACGTCACCGGCCGGCAGGGCGGCGAAGTCGCCGAGGGTGCGTACCCCCAGCCGGCGCAGCAGGTCGGCCAGCGCCGACCGGCCGAGCGCCTCGACCGGCAACCCGGCCAGGAACTCCGGTGTCCCGCCCGGTGCCACCACCCGGCCGGCGCGAGCGGCCAACCCGGCCGCGAACACCCCGTCGGCGATGCCGACCTGGCTCTCCACCAGGCACGACTGGGCCACGTGCTCGATGATCCGCTCAGCGGCCGCCTCCTCGCCCCCGAGGTAACGGCCCGGCCCCCGGGCGGCCACCGCGCAGGCGCCCGGACGGACCACCTCGACCCCGGCGACCAACTCCTCCACCGCGGCGACCACCGGCTCGAACGCCCGGGCGTCCCGGCCGGGGTCGTACTCCACGACGGTGAGCTGGGGGCAGCGACCCTGCGCCTCCCGTTTGCGCAGCCCTCGACGCACCCCCTCGGCGCGGGCCCGCTCGGAGCAGGCGACCACCCGGTTGGCGTGCAGCACGGCGACCGGGCCGGTCGCCGGCACCCCGTCGACGATCTCGGCGGCGAGCACCGGCCAGTCCGGGCACCACAGCAGCAGCGTGCGTGCCGGCGCGCCGGTCACCCCCGACCGACCAGGGCGAGTGGCGCGGCCGATCGGCCCACTGGCGACGGCAGCGTACGAGGGATCACCCGGGTCAGCTCGTCACCCGGGAGCCAGACCTTGATCTCCTTGGGTCGGGCAGCCGCACCGCGTCCGCGCGCCGAGACGGTGATCTCCCGGCGGCGCAACCGCCCCCGACCCAGCCCGAGCCCCTCCCAGACCCCGCGGACCACCTGCAACGTCACGTCTGCGCCGTCCCACCGGCCGTACGGGACGAGCACGCTGCCGCGCTGCCGGGCCCGGGCGGCCAACCGGGTGGCGACCGAGGCGGAGACCGAGGCCGGCACTGTGGTGACCACGACGTCCACCCCGTCGATCAGCGCGGCGACCACTGTGGCCCACTCGGGGCCGGGGTTCGGCACCAGGGCCAACCGGTCCAGGGCGATGCCCAACTCAGCCGCCGCGCCCGCGCCGAACGTCGGCACCCCGACCACGGCGCACCACGAGCCGGCCCGGGACGCCTCGGCGAGCAGGGCCAGCATCAGCGAGGTGCCACCGCTGCGGCGGGGCTGGCCGGCGGCGACCGCGATGGTGCTGCCCCGGCGCAGGCCCCGGTTGGGCAGCAGACCGGTCAGCTCGGGCACCACCGGCAGCACCCGGTGCCCACCGACCGGGTCGGGTGCGCTCGCCGGGCGCACCAGATCGGCCAGTGCGGCGGAACCGACCACCATGCGGCCCGCCATTGGACCAACTCCCCCGTCGTTGCTGTGGATCAGATCAGGACCGGCACGCCGCGCCACCGGCCGCCCGGCTCCCCCCGCGGGGCGGCCGGTGGCGCGGCGGGATCAGGCGGCGAGGCCGTCCAGGGCCGGTTGGTGTGCCACGCCGAGCGCGGTTTCCACCACCGTGACGAACTGTTCGGCGGCGCGGAGCAGATCGTCGGCCTCCCGGGCGCTGACCACCCGGGGGATGCCGGCCTCGGCGGCGGCGCGCTTGCTGGCACCCGCGGCGAAGAACCGGGACCACTCGTCGAGCTCCGGAGCGACCGCGCAGAGGAGGACCCAGACGCTGGTGATCCGGTTACGCCGAGTCGGCGCGGGTCGGGCCCGGGCGGCGAGCAGGGCCGCCGCCGCGCGCAGGGCGGCCAGGTGGGCAGCCGCGTAACGCAGGCCGTCAGGTCGGGTCTGGCCGGCCTCGACCAGCCCACGGCGGGCCAACGTGAGGAGCTGGGCGGGGGTGCGGTGCGGCAGCACGTGCGCCGGCACCGTCGGTGCCTGAGCCGGGTTGGTCGGCATGGATGTCTCTCCTCCACGTGGCCGAGACGTCACTCCGGCGGCTGATGCCACCGACGCGACGCCGAGGTCGGGTGGTGCGGAGGAAGACGCACCGGGTGTGGCCGGCCGGGTGTGGATGCTTCCCCACACCACACCCGGCCGGCGGACCGGCGGGTGCGTCGCCCGCCGCCCGGGGGTCGTGGGCGGCGGGCAACGCTCCTGCCTGTTGGGACCAGGCTCGCGACTGCCCGGAAACCCAGGTGCGGCCCGCGGAGCCGCACCGCCCGGAGGTGGCGCCGCGAAACGCCGCGCTCCGGCTGGTTGGAACGGGCGTTCGAGGCAATCGAACACTCGTTCTAACTGCTGCTGACAGTACACCTCCCCTCCGACGAAAATGCAACGTGTGACGCGCCGAGCGCGCCGGCCGACCGAACCGGCCACCAACGGACCGGGAAGAATGGCGGGATGCAGCCACACCCGAACGTACGGGCGGTGCAGGACGCTCTCACCGCCGCCGGCACACTCGACGGCGCCGGTGAGCCCAGCATGGTCCGTCTGCTGCCCGACGCGGTGCACACCGCCTCGGCGGCCGCCGAGGCGCTCGACGTCGAGGTCGGTCAGATCGCCAACTCACTGATCTTCGACGCGGACGACACGCCACTGCTCGTCCTCACCTCCGGCGCGCACCGGGTCGACACCGCGGGCCTGGCGGCATCGATCGGCGTCACCCGGCTGCGCCGGGCCACCCCGGAGTTCGTCCGGGCCCACACCGGGCAGCCGATCGGCGGGGTCGCCCCACTCGGGCACCCGCACCCACTGCGCACCCTGGTGGACACGGCACTGGCGGCGTACCCGGAGATCTGGGCCGCGGGTGGCGTACCCCAGGCGGTCTTCCCGACCACCTACGCCGAGCTGTTGCGGGTCACCGCCGGCACCCCGGCCGAGGTGGCGTGAGCGAGCGGAGCGAGCGAACCAGCAGGCACAGCAGCGACGCGCTCGCGCCGCCGCGAAGCGGAGGCGTGAGCGAGCGGACCAGCAGGCACAGCGGCGACGCTCCGGAGCTGGTCACGCTGCACGTGTGGCGCACCTCCCGCGGCGCGCTGCCCCGGGCGCTGACCCGGATGGCACTGGACCCCCGCCGGTTGCGGGCCCTCCCGGGCGTCCGGTTCGGCAAGCTGCTGGGCACCGGGACCGGCACCGACTTCGGGCCGAGGGACGCCGACCTGACCCGGTGGGCGGCGCTGACCGTCTGGGACTCCCCCGCCGCGGCGGCCGACTTCGACGACTCGTCGGTCGGGCGGGCCTGGGCGCGCATCGCCCACGCCCGGGCCCGGATCGACCTGCGCCCGCTGACCAGCCGGGGTGAGTGGTCCGGCCAGCGGCCGTTCGGTGACCCGCCGGGCGGCCGGGTCACCGGCCCGGTGCTGGCACTGACCCGGGCCCGGCTACGGGCCCGGCGGGCTGCCACCTTCTGGCGGGCGATCCCACCGGTGGCCGCCGCCCTGCGCGACGCGCCAGGGTTGCTGGCCCGGTTCGGGGTCGGAGAGGCCCCGCTGGGCTGGCAGGGCACGGTGAGCGTGTGGCGCGACCCGACGGACCTGGTGGCGTTCGCGTACCGTCACCCGGAGCACCGGGCGGCGATCATGCGAACCCCCACCGCGGGCTGGTACGCGGAGGAGTTGTTCGCCCGGTTCGAGGTGCGCGACGTGATCGGCGACCGGTCGGTGCTCGGGTGGGTCGCCGACGGCGGCCCGGAAACGGTGAAGGGTGGACGGGCATGAGGTTGGTGCGCTGGACGCCGGACGATCTCGTCCGGCGGCTGGACGACGTGGTGGCCGTCTACGGCGAGGCGATGGGATACCGCACCGACCTGCTGGAAGCCCGGCGCGGTTACATCGCCACCCACGTCCGCCGGCCGGGTTTCCGGGCGGTCGCCAGCCTGACCAGCGAGGGTCACCTCGCCGGCTTCGGCTACGGCTACCTGGGCGCCTCCGGTCAGTGGTGGCACGACCAGGTGCACCGCGCGCTGGACGCCCCGACCCGCACGCGCTGGCTCGCCCACTGCTTCGAGGTGGTCGAGCTGCACGTCCGGCCCCCGGCGCAGGGGCACGGGCTGGGCACCGGTCAGCTACGCGCGTTGCTCGGCATGGCGGAGGGCGACACCACTCTGCTGTCCACCCCGGAAGCCGACGAGCAGACCTCACGGGCCTGGCGGTTGTACCGACGGTTCGGCTTCGTCGACGTGCTGCGCGACTTCCACTTCCCCGGCGACGAGCGACCGTTCGGCGTACTCGGTAGGGATCTGCCGCTCGAGCCACCGGCGTCATGACCCGGCGGCTCTCCTGGGCGCTGCTCGCCGTCCTGGTGCTCGCCCAGATCTGCTACCCGCTCACCACCGGCGCCACCCGGGCCGGGCTCACCGTGGCCACCGTCGTCCTCGGTTGGCTGCTCTCGGTCGGCCACGCGCTGCTCAGCCGGGGTCTGCGGGTGGCGGCGGCGCTGGTGGCCGTGGCCACCGGCGGCGGGTTCGCGATCGAGGCGATCGGGGTGGCCACCGGCGTGCCGTTCGGCAGCTACGACTACTCCGGTGAGCTGGGCCCCAAGCTGGCCGGCGTGCCACTGATCATTCCGCTGGCCTGGACCTGGATGGCCTGGCCGGCCTGGCTGGCGGCGGTCCGACTGACCGGCGGCGGCGCCACGACTGCCGACGGCAGCAGGTCGACAGCCGGCGGCGGGCCGACTCTGGGTCGATGGGTGGGGCGGATCGCGCTGGCCACTGTGGGGCTGGCCGCCTGGGACCTCTTCCTCGACCCGCAGATGGTGGCCGAGGGCTACTGGGTCTGGCGCGACGCCACCCCGGCCCTGCCCGGCCTGGCCGGCATCCCGGTCAGCAACTACCTGGGCTGGCTGCTCTTCGCGGTGCTGATGATGAGCGCGCTGCGCCCGCTGGCCGGGCCGGCCGCCGAGCACACCGACCGGCGGGACCACCCCATGTTCGCGCTCTACCTGTGGACGTACTTCTCCAGCATCCTGGCCCACGCCGTCTTCCTCGACCTGCCCGCCTCGGCACTCTGGGGCGCCGCCGGCATGTCGGTGACCGCGGTGCCCCTGGCGGTGACAGTGCTCCGTGCCCAGCGCGGCCGTCACCTCCGGCCGGAGGCCCACCAGCCACACCGCCCCGGCGTCGACGCGACCCGATGACCATCCTGCTCGCCCTGCTGGTCGCCGTCGCCGCGTTGACCGGGCACACCTGGCTCAACGCCGCCCGCTGGCTGCGTCGGCCCACCGACCGGCCCGACGACGTCGACGAGCCGGTGGCAGTGCTGCTGCCGCTGCGCGACGAGGCCACCCGGGTCACCCCCTGCCTGCGCGCCCTGCTGGCCCAGCGCGGCGTACCCGGGCTGCGCGTCGTGGTCCTCGACGACGGGTCCACCGACGGCACCGCCGACGTGGTCCGCGCGGTGGCAGGTGACGACCCCCGGGTCACGCTGCTCACCGGGGTCGCCCCGCCGCCGGGCTGGCTGGGCAAGCCGCACGCCTGCTGGCAGCTGGCCACCCGGGCCGACCCGGACGCCACAGCGCTGGTCTTCGTCGACGCCGACGTGGTGCTCGCCCCGCACGCCGTGGCCGCCGCCGTCACCGAATTGCGCGCCGCCCGGGTGACGCTGCTGTCGCCGTACCCCCGGATCGTGGTGGCGACGGCGGCCGACCGGTTGGTGCAGCCGCTGTTGCAGTGGCTGTGGCTGACCTTCCTGCCGCTGCGTGCGATGGAGCGCTCGCCGCGGCCGTCGCTGGCCGCGGCGGGCGGGCAGTTCCTGGTGGTGGACCGGGCCGGCTACACCGCCGCCGGCGGGCACGCCGCGGTCGCCGACAAGATCCTGGAGGACGTCGAGCTGGCCCGGGCGGTCAAGCGGGCCGGCGGGCGGATCGCCCTGGCCGACGGCTCCCGGCTGGCCACCTGCCGGATGTACGACGACTGGCCCCAACTGCGCGACGGGTACTCGAAGTCGCTCTGGGCGTCGTTCGGGCACCCGGGCGCGGCGGCGGCCGTGGTGGCGGCGCTGCTGCTGCTCTACACCGCTCCACCGCTGATCGCGCTGGGGTTCGCCTCGACAGTTCCCCGGGTGTCAATGGTTGCGCTCATCGCATATCTGCTCGGGGTGACCGGACGGGTGCTCACCGCCCGCGCGACCGGAGGACGGTGGTGGCCCGACGCGCTCGCACACCCCGTGTCGGTCGTGGTCCTCGGTTGGCTGACCCTGCGGTCGTACCATCTGCGAAAGCGACGCCGCCTGACCTGGCGGGGCCGCCCGGTCAGCTAGGGAGGACGCGGCATGGCGCGGATCGTGGTCGTCGGCGCCGGGGTGGGTGGCCTCGCCACCGCCGCCCGGCTGGCCGCTACCGGGCACCAGGTGACCGTCTTCGAGGCCGCCGACACGGTCGGCGGCAAGCTCGGCCGGTACGCCCACGACACCCCGGCCGGGTCGTTCCACTTCGACACCGGGCCGAGCCTGCTCACCCTGCCCGAGGTCTTCCACGACCTGTTCGAGGCGACCGGGGCGAAGCTCGACGAATACCTGGACCTCGTCCCGTTGGACCCGATCGTCAGGCACGTCTTTGCCGACGGTGGCCCGGCCCTGGACTCGTGCGCCGACCCGGTGAAGTTCACCGCCCGGATCGGGGCCGCCTTCGGTGACCGGGCGGCAGCAGACTGGCAGCGGCTGTGGCGTCGGGCGGCGCGGGTGTGGCAGGCCTCCTCGCGGGACATCCTGCGCCGTACCGTCGACTCTCCCCGCGACCTCGCGTCGCTGGCCTGGCGCGTCGGCGACCTGGCCGCCATCGCCCCGGGCCGCAGCCTGCGCGGCCTGGGCCGCCGGCACCTGAACGACCCGCGGCTGCGGATGATGCTGGACCGGTACGCCACCTACACCGGCGCCGACCCACGTCGGGCACCGGCGGCGCTGGTCGCGGTCCCCTACGCCGAGTTGGCCTTCGGCGGCTGGTACCTGCGCGGTGGGCTGGGCACGCTCGCCGACGCGCTGCTGACCCGCTGCCTGGACCTCGGCGTGGTCGTGCAGACCGACGCCACTGTCACCCGGATCGACGCCACCGGCGGCCGCGTGCACGGGGTACGCCTCGCCGGCGTCACCGCCCCGGTGCCCGCCGACGTGGTGGTGGCCAACGTGGACGCACTCACCGTCTACCGTGACCTGCTGCCGCACCCGCGTCGACTGGCCGGGCTGACCGACCGCAGCCTCGCCGGCTTCGTGCTGCTGCTCGGCGTCTCCGGCAGCACCGGGCTGGCCCACCACAACGTCTTCTTCCCGGACGACTACGACGCCGAGTTCGACGCGGTCTTCGGTGACCCCGGGCGCGGCGTACGGGCCCGACCGGCGGCCGACCCGGCCGTGTTCGTCACAGTGGCCGACGACCCGATGGTCCGCCCGGCCGGACACGAAGCGTGGTTCGTGCTGGTCAACGCCCCGCGGCAGGGCACCGCGGCGGGCGCGGTCGACTGGCGACGCCCGGGGCTGGCCGACGCGTACGCCGATCGGATCCTGGACGTGCTGGCGCGGCGCGGCGTGGACGTGCGCGACCGGCTGCTGTTCCGCGAGATCCGCACCCCCGCCGACCTGGGCGTGGCGACCGGCGCGCCGGGCGGCTCGATCTACGGCACCGCCGGTGGGCTGCTCCGCCCGGCCAACCGGGGCCCGGCGAACGGGCTGTGGCTGGTGGGTGGCTCCACCCACCCGGGCGGCGGGTTGCCGATGGTCACCCTCTCCGCGCAGATCGTCGCCGACGAGATCGGCCCCGCCTGGTAGACCCTGCATGCTCCAGCCGGTGTCTGTTTCCGCGCGTCGGGCTGGGCCGTTCAGCCGGCCCGGCCCCCTCAGTCGGCGTCGAGCAGGGCGCGGCGGATGCTGGAGAGCAGTTGCCCCAGGCCGAAACCGGCCAGCAGCACCCAGACCGCTGTCGCCATGGTGATGGTGCCGGCGGCCAGGTCCGGCTCGATCAGCCCGGCCAGCCCGGCGACCAGCAAACCGGCCAGCGCCACCGAAACCCGGGTGGGGCGTTCGCCCACCGTCACCGCGCCGATCTCCCGCATGCCGGCGGCGACCGCACGCGCTCGGACGTACTCGTGCAACCAGGACAGCGCGCCGCCCGCGACGACCAGCCCGCCCGGCGCGCCCACCAGCCAGAACGCCAGCAGCCACGCCACCTCACCGAGCCGGTCGGCGACCGAGTCGTAGACGTAGCCGAGCCGGGTGGTGCGACCGGTGGCGACCGCCACCGCACCGTCCACGCTGTCCGCCACGGCGGCGAGCAGCACGAACAGCGCGCCGAGGAACGGCCCGTCCCCCGGCCGACCCACCAGCAACGGTACGCAGAAGCAGAGCAGCACCCCGGCCACTGTGACCGCGGTGGGGCTGACCCGCAGCCGGCCCAGCACATATCCGACGTGGTACGCGAATCGCAGCCAGGCGCGCACCACCGGCGCCGCGACCCGAGGGTCGAACCCGCCGTGCAACCGCGCCCACGCCGTGGCGTACTGATCCCAGTTCAGCTGTGTGCCCACCACGGATCAACCGTCGTGCCGGTCAACAGGTGTCGCAGGTGCAGCGTTCACACGCGGGCGCCGACCTTCAGGTTCTGCCAGACCTCGCGGGTCGCTGTGGACCGGTTGAGGGTGATGAAGTGGATTCCCGGCACGCCCTCGTCCAACAGTCGGCGGCACATCTCGCTGGCCTGCTCGATGCCGAGCCGGCGGACGGCGTCCGGGTCGTCGGCGACGCGTTCGAAGCGGGCCGCCAACGCCGGTGGGAACGGCGCACCGGACAGCTGCACGGACCGCTCGATGGTGCTGAACTGGGTCACCGGCATCACGCCCGCCAGGATCGGGGTGTCACAGCCAGCAGCCGCCACCCGGTCACGTAGCCGCAGGTAGTCGTCGGCGTCGAAGAACATCTGCGTGACCGCGAACTCCGCGCCGGCCCGACACTTGCGGACGAACTGGGCGGTGTCGCTGGCCACATCGGGCGAGCGGGGGTGCTTGTACGGGAAGGCGGCCACGCCGACGCTGAAGTCGCCGGCGTCACGCACCAGCCGGACCAGGTCCTCGGCGTAGTCCACGCCCTCGGGGTGACGGATCCACTCACCGCCCGGGTTGCCCGGGGGGTCGCCACGAACGGCCAGCACGTTGCGCACGCCCACCCCGGCGAGCCGGCCGACCACGTGCCGCAGCTCGGCGACGGAGTGGTTGACCGCTGTCAGGTGGGCCATCGGCAGCAGGGTGGTCTCGGTGGCGATCCGCTCGGTCACCGCAACTGTGGTGTCCCGCGTCGAACCACCGGCGCCGTACGTGATCGACACGAACGACGGGCGCAGGGACTCCAACTCGCGGATGGCCTGCCAGAGCAGCTGCTCCCCCGCCTCGGTCTTGGGCGGGAAGAACTCGAACGAGAAGGTCGGCTGGTGCTCACGGATGAGCTCCCCGATCGCCGGCTGGGGATTGGGGAGTACCGAGGGAAGACCGAGCGCCACGGTCCAACTCTAGCGGTCGATGCCACCACGACCCAGGCCCTTCCCACTCCGACGGCCGGGCGGCCCCCCGCGTCCCGATCCGGCGGGCGGGAAGGCGTCGTACCTCCGGGGTAGGAAGGGGTGGTGCGGGAGGGGCGGCGGGGGCGGCCCCGGGGGCCCGCGCGGGGGTCAGCAACCGAGCGGTGCCGCTGGTCCCGCCCGTTCCGGGCGGGCCGGTGGGCGCCGCGCCGACGCCCGCCAGGAGGACAGATGACCCCGCCCGCACCGCCGCGTCCCGCGCAGCTCGGGCCGCTGCTGGCTCGCTGCCGACTCGACCGGGGCTGGAGCCAGCAGCGAGCCGCCGCCGAGCTGTGCGCCGCCGCCGGGGTGCCGACGTTGAGTCGGCACGAGATTTCCCGGTGGGAACGACAGCGTCGCGTGCCGGGCGGTTTCTGGCTCGGCTGGCTCGCCGTCGTCCTGGACGTGCCGCTGGTGGCGCTCGCCGAGGCCGCCGCGGCCACCCGAAGGGCCGGCTCGACGAGGGCCACCGGGCCGGGCCGCGCCGCGGTGGCCGGCGCGCGACCGAGTGGGCGCACGGGTCCCGGCCGCACCAGCCGGACTACGCGTGGCAGTGGAGCACGAAACATGACGACCAGCTAGCGTCGGGGCGTGACCCACGCTGCTCCCGTGTCCCCCGTCGACCGCGCCGGCCTGCGGGAGCGGGTCGACAAGGCCCTCACCGAGTTCCTGGCCGGCCAGCGGATCCGCCTCGCCGCCGTGGACGACGCGCTGGGCCCGGTGGCCGAGGCGATCGAGGCGTTCGTGCTCGGCGGCGGCAAGCGGCTGCGTCCGGCATTCGCGTACTGGGGGTTCCGGGGGGCCGGCGGGGTGGACGGCGACCAGGTGCTCACCGCCCTGGCCGCGCTGGAGTTCGTCCAGGCCAGCGCCCTGATCCACGACGACCTGATGGACCGCTCCGACACCCGCCGGGGCGAGCCGGCGATACACCGGCGCTTCGCCACCCGACACCGGGAGGCCGGCTGGGGCGGCGACCCGGACGGTTTCGGCGACGCCGCGGCCATCCTGCTCGGCGACCTCTGCCTGGTCTGGTCCGACGAGCTGCTGCACTCCGCCGGCCTGGACCTGTGGTCGTTGGCCCGGGCCCGTCCGGTCTTCGACGAGATGCGCACCGAGGTCACCGTCGGGCAGTACCTCGACGTGCTGACGCAGGTCACCGGGGACACCTCGGTGGAACGGGCCAGCAAGGTCGCCCGGTACAAGTCAGCGAAGTACACCGTCGAGCGTCCGATGCTGCTCGGCGCCGCGCTTGCCGACGCGCCGGAGGACGTGCGGACGGCCTACTCGGCGTACGGGCTGCCGTTGGGCGAGGCGTTCCAGCTCCGCGACGACGTGCTCGGGGTCTTCGGTGACCCGGCGCTGACCGGCAAGCCGGCCGGGGACGACCTGCGCGAGGGCAAGCGCACCTACCTGGTGGCGGCGGCGGTGGAGGCCACCGACGACGCGGGCCGCGAGCTGCTGCTCGGCCGGCTCGGCGACCCGGAGCTGGACGAGCAGGGGGTGACCCGGCTCCGCGAGGTGATCTCGGGTAGTGGGGCTCTGGCCCGTACCGAGCAGCGGATCGTCACGCTCACCGACACCGCCCTGGCCGCCCTGACCGCCATCGACCTGGAGACCGAGGCCCGCCAAGCCCTGGTAGACCTGGCCATAGCCGCAACCCGCCGAGCCGACTGACCGCTCTGCCCCCGCTCCCCCGCCCCCGCGGTTGATCATGAGGTTGGCGACCTTCGCCTCGGCGTGTCGCGCCGCCAACCTCATGATCAACGCAGGGAGGTGGGGTTAGAAGCCTTGGGCTTGGGCTCGGCGTTTCACCTCGCGGGCCTGGTCGCCGGAGAGGGCGGCGGCCGGGGTGGCGCCGGGGAGGGTGTCGTCCGGCTCGTAGAGCCAGCGCAGGGCGGCCTCGTCGTCGTAGCCGTTGTCGGCGAGCAGGTTGAGCACGCCGGGCAGGTGCTTGAGCACGGTCTCGTTGGCGACCAGCTCGGCCGGGATCCGGCGGACGCCGTCGCGGCGGACCGCCAACAGCTCACGGTCACGGATCATCTGGTGCACCTTGCTGATCGACACGTCGAGGCGTTCGGCGACGTCGGGCAGGGTCAACCAGCCGGCCGGGTCGGTGGGTCCGGCGAGCTCCAGGCCGGGCGCGGCCTGGTCGGGTACGGGTTCGGTCACCCGACCACCCTGCCACGCCGCCGCCGCGACGAGCCACCGGCACCCCGGGAGACCCATCGGCGCCCACTCCGTTGATCGTCGCTGACCAGCGGATAAGGGGTGGCGAGCGCGGCGGGACGGACCGGTTCGGCGTACGGCTGTAGCATCCTGTTCATCCTTCACCCCCTGGACACATAGACTGCCTGCCGATGGACACTCAGGTCGCCGACACGTTGCTGGGCTCGCTGATCGACGGGCGCTACCGCATTCGCGGTCGCGTGGCCCGTGGTGGCATGGCGACCGTGTACACCGCCACCGACGAACGCCTTGAGCGCACCGTCGCTGTCAAGATCATTCACCCGACCCAGGCGAGCGAGGCGCGAGCCCGGATCGCCAACTTCGTGGCCCGGTTCACCGACGAGGCGAAGACCATCGCCCGGTTGACCCACCCGAACGTGGTGGCGGTCTACGACCAGGGCACGCACGCCGGCCTGCCGTACCTGGTGATGGAGTACGTCCGTGGCCGCACGCTGCGCGACGTGCTGGCCGAGCGACGCCGGCTCAACCCGGACGAGGCACTGGCCATCACCGAGCAGATGCTCGCCGCGATCGCCGCCGCGCACCGCGCCGGGCTGGTACACCGCGACGTCAAACCGGAGAACGTGCTGGTCGCGGAGGCGCCCACCGGTGGCGTCGCCAACCTCGTCGACAGCGTCGTGAAGGTGGCCGACTTCGGGCTGGCCCGGGCCGTCGAGGCGAGCGCCGACGAGGAGCAGGGCAACCAGCTGATGGCGACCGTGGCGTACGTCGCCCCGGAGCTGGTCACCGAGGGCCGCGCCGATCCGCGCACCGACGTCTACTCGGCCGGCATCGTGCTGTTCGAGATGCTCACCGGCCGCGTGCCGTACGACGGGGACCGGCCGGTGGACGTCGCCTGGCAGCACGTCGACCGGGACGTGCCGGCGCCCTCGACGCTGGTGCCGGGTCTGCCGTCGGTCCTCGACGACCTGGTGCAGCGGGCCACTCGGCGTGATCCCGGCGCGCGCCCCGCGGACGCCGGCGCACTGCTGGCCGAGGTGCAGGTTGCCCGGGACCGTCTGGGCGACGCCAACAGCCACACCGCCGTACTCCGCCCGGTCAGCGACGAACCGTCGCTCTCTCAGCCGACGATGATGGTCGCGACGGTCCAGCCGCCCAACCGCCCGTCGTGGGCCCGACTGCCGGAGGGCGCCAGCAGCCAGGGGCCCGGACGGCGTCGGGCCGCCCCGGAGCCGGCGGAGGGCCTGGGTGCCCGGCTCGCCGCGCTGCGCAGCACTGTGCTGGGCGATCCCCGCGGCCGGCGGGCCGTCGCTGCCGTGGTGGTGACGCTGGGCCTGGTGGCCGCGATCGGGGGCTGGTGGTTCGGCGTCGGCCGTTACACGGACGCTCCGCAGCTGGTGAGCCTGAGCAAGGCCGAGGCGCAGGCGCGGGCCGACCGCGCCGGGCTCGTCCTCAAGTACGCCGAGCCACGCTTCGACGAGAAAGCCCCGAAGGACAGCGTGCTGGGGCAGAGCCCGGCGTCCGCTGCCAAGATCGTCAAGGGTGGCACGATCACCCTGACCCTCTCCCTCGGCCCGGAGCGTTTCCCCGTACCGGACGTGATCGGCAAGGAGTTCGAGCTGGCCGAGGCGGACCTGGTCAACGCGAAGCTGGTGGTGGCCAAGGGCACCCCCCGCTACGACGACAGCCTGCCGGCCGGGGTCGTGGTGGACAGCTCCCCCAAGGTGGGCGCCGAGGTCAAACCAGGTGCGAAGGTCACCCTCATCCTGAGCCGGGGTAGGGCGCCGGTGACGGTGCCGAACCTGGTCGGCAAGAGCCTGACCGACGCCCGGACGACCCTGGCCCAGCTCAACCTGGTGCTGGTGGAGAACTACAAGGACTCCGACAAGCCGAGGGACGAGATCCTCGGCCAGAGCCCGGCCGACGGCGCCGGTGTGGAGAAGGGCACCCAGGTCAAGCTGGACGTCAGCAAGGGGCCACCGCTGGTCGCCATGCCACGGGTGATCGGCCTGCCGTGCCAGCAGGCCAAGCAGGCGTTGGAGGCGCAGGGCTTCCCGGTGACCATGGCGATCAACCCGAACGCCGTGGTCCAGATCCAGCTCCCGGGCGAGAATTCGCAGGTGGCGCCCGGCACCCCGGTCACCCTGACGTGCTTCTGATGCCGACGATCTCCGGGCGGCCGGTGGGCACGCACACTCCGACCTCGGGTGGGCTGGCGAAGGCCGCCCTGCCGTACGCCGACGTGACCGGCGCACGGGTGGTGCAGGTCTACGTCTCCAACTCGCGCGGCTGGGCACTGCCCAACGGCGACCCCGGGCAGGACGTCCTGTTCCGCGACGGTTGCGCCGAGCGGGGCATTCCGACGTTCATCCACGCCGCGCTGCTGGTCAACCTGGGCTCGCCCACCCCTGCCACTGTCGAGAAGTCGGCCCAGACGCTGGCGCACGCGCTGCGTCGGGGCGTGGCGATCGGCGCGCGGGGGGTGGTGTTCCACGCGGGCAGTTCGGTGGACGAGGGGCACGCCGAGGCGGCGATGCGACAGGTCCGCGAGGTGTTGCTGCCGCTGCTCGACTGGACCGCCGAGGCTGGCGGGCCGATGTTGCTGGTCGAGCCGAGCGCGGGTGGAGGCCGGTCACTGGCCTCCCGGGTGGAGCAGCTCGGGCCCTACCTGGACGCGGTGGACCGGCACCCCATGCTCGGGGTCTGCTTCGACACCTGCCACGCCTGGGCGGCCGGGCACGACCTGGCGGCCGAGGGCGGCATGACGGCGACCCTGGACACCCTGGTGGCCACTGTCGGTGCGGACCGGCTGCGGCTGGTCCACGCCAACGACTCGAAGGATCTGTGCGGCTCCACCCGGGATCGGCACGAGAACATCGGCAAGGGCAGCATCGGCGAGCCCGCCTTCGCCGAGCTGATGGCCCACCCGGCGACCGCTGGCGTCCCGATCGTCGTGGAAACCCCCAGCGAGAAGCACCTGGGCCACGCCGCCGACATCAGCACGCTGACCCGCCTGTCCCACCCCTGACCCAACCTGCTGGTTGATCAAGAGGTTTACGTCAGATTCCGGTCGCCGGATGACGCAAACCTCTTGATCACCGAGGTGAGCGCTGGGGGTGTCAGGCTGCGGCGAGGATGCGGGGTAGGGCTGCCACGGCGCGGTCGATGTCCGCGTCGCTGACGCCCAGGTGGGTGACCAGGCGGGCGGTACGGGGGCCGAGCACCGAGACCAGCACGCCCTCGGCCCGCGCCGCGGCGGCCAGGGCCCGTGCGTCCAGTGTGTGCTTGGTGAGGTCCAGCGCGACCAGGTTGGTACGGACCGTGGTGGCCAGCACCCCGAACGGCGCGACCGCCTCGGCGAGCCGGGCCGCCTTCGCGTGGTCGTCAGCCAGCCGGTCGATGTGGTGCGCCAGCGCGTACCGGCCGCCGGCGGCAAGAATGCCGGCCTGGCGCATGCCACCGCCCATCCGCTTGCGGATCAGCCGGGCACGTTGCATCTTCTCCGCGCTGCCCACCACCAGCGAACCGACCGGCGCGCCGAGACCCTTGGAGAGGCACACCGACAGCGTGTCGAAGAGCTGGCCGTACTCGATCAGCGGCACCCGGTCGGCGACGTGCGCGTGCCAGATCCGCGCGCCGTCACAGTGCAGCGCGACGCCCGCCTCGTCGGCGACCCCGCGCAGATCCCGCAGGGTCGCCAGCGGAATCACCCCGCCACCGCCGCGGTTGTGGGTCTGCTCGACGGCGATCGCGCGGGTGGGGACGGCGAAGTAGCCGTCCGGCCGGATCATCCCGGCCACCACCTCCGGGTCGATGTCCGCGCCCACCGCGGGCCAGGTCCGCGAGGAGATACCGCCGTACGCGGCCGCGGCGCCGATCTCGTACGTGACAACGTGCGCGTCGGCGTCGCAGAGCAACTCGTCGCCGGGCGACACCAACAGTTGCAGGGCGATCTGGTTCGCCATCGACCCGCTCGGGGCGAACAGCGCCGCCTCGTGCCCGAACAACGCGGCGACCTCGGCCTCCAGCGCGTTGACGCTCGGGTCTTCGCCGTACACGTCGTCACCGACCTCGGCGGCGGCCATCGCCTCCCGCATCCCGGCGGTGGGTCGGGTCACCGTGTCGGACCGCAGGTCCACGAACAGGTCAGGCACTGTCTTCCTTTCGGCTGCCGACTGCCGGGTTCGCGAACTCAGCCACGGAGCATCTCCGCTACCAGGAACGCCAACTCCAACGACTGCTGGGTGTTCAGTCGCGGGTCGCAGGCGGTTTCGTACCGGTCGGGCAGGTCGAGATCCTCGATCCCCTGGGCGCCGCCGAGGCACTCGGTGACGTCCTCACCGGTCAACTCGACGTGCAGGCCACCGGGGTGGGTGTCCAGCCCCCGGTGCACCTCGAAGTAGCCGAGCACCTCGTCGACGATGCGGTCGAAGTGCCGGGTCTTGTAGCCGTTGGACGACTCGTGCGTGTTGCCGTGCATCGGGTCGCACTGCCAGACCACCTTGGCGCCGGCGGCGGTGACCTTGGCGACGATCGGCGGCAGCGCGTCGCGCACCCGGTGGTTGCCCATCCGGCTGATCAGGGTGAGCCGGCCGGGGATGTTGTCCGGGTTGAGCTTCTCGCACAGCTCGATCGCCTCGTCCGGGGACGTGGTCGGGCCGAGCTTGACCCCGATCGGGTTGGCGATGCGGGAGATGAAGTCGATGTGCGCGCCGCTGATCTGCCGGGTGCGCTCGCCGATCCAGAGGAAGTGCCCGGACAGCCCGTACGCCCGGCGGTCGGAGACCCGGGTGAGCGCCCGGTCGTACTCCAGGGCGAGGGCCTCGTGGGAGCAGTAGAGCGTGACGGTGCGCAACGCCTCGTCGTCGGTCATCCCGCAGGCCCGGATGAAGGCCAGCGCCCGGTCGATCTCCCGGGCGATCGCCTCGTAACGCTCCCCCGCCGGGGAGTTCTTCACGAAGCCCTTGTTCCAGTCGTGCACGGCGTGCAGGTCAGCGAGCCCGCCGGCGAGGTACGCCCGGAGCATGTTCATCGCCGCGGCCGAATTGGCGTACGCGCGGATCATGCGCTGCGGGTCGGCGACCCGGGCGGCCGGGTCGGCCTCCAGCGAGTTGATCATGTCGCCGCGGTACGCGGGCAGGCCACGGGCGTCGGTCGGCAGTGAGCGGGGCTTGGTGTACTGCCCGGCGACCCGGGCGACCTTGACCACCGGCAGCGACGCGCCGTAGGTGAGCACGATCGCCATCTGGAGCAGGGTGCGTGCGTTGGCCAGCAGGTGGCTCTCGGTGTTGTCCACGAACGTCTCGGCGCAGTCACCGCCCTGCAGCAGGAACGCCTTGCCCTCGCAGACCAGGGCGAGCTTCTGCCGGAGCTGGTCCACCTCGTAGGGCGCGACGACCGACGGCACTGTGTCGAGGACCTTGCAGACCGCGGCCACGGCGGCCGGGTCGGACCACGGCGGGACCTGCTCGCGGGGCAGCTCCCGCCATCGGTCCAGGCCGAGCGCGGCGTCCTCGGCGGAGTCGACTGTCGGTCGGCTGGTCTGCAGGCCCGGGCTGCTCACCGCGGGATGGCTCAGCTGATGCCACTCATGGCGCATGACAGAAAGCGTACGGCGACGGTCGGGGTGGCCGGGCGGCGAGGGGGACGGTTCCGGCAGATGAGATCAATCTGCCGGGCGCTGGTCAGGACGCGCGGGTAGGTGCGACGCCGGTCGGCGTCGGAGCGGCCGGCCCACCCGGCGCTTCGCCGGCGATACACCAGTCGCTGCCGTCCCGGGTGACGGTGAAGACCAGCGGCCGGGTGACGGTGCGCTTGCCGACCGCGACCGAGACCGAGACGCTGACCTCCTGCCCGCGCGGACCGGACCGGACTCCGGTGATGGCCGCCTCCGGCACCTGGAAGTGGTCGGCGAAGTCACCGTTGGGGCCGGTGGCGCCCAGGTCGAAGCCGTCGTGCAGCAGAGCGCAGAGCTGGCTGCGGCCGGCGGCGACGTCCTTGGCCGCCATCGCGTCGAGGTAGGCCTGCACGCGCTCACGGGAGCGGGTGGCGGCCTCCTCGGCGGGGGCTCGGGCCGGCTTGGCGGCGGACTCGTCCTGGTCCTCGCCGCCGATCCCGCAGCCGACCAGGGCGACCGGCAGCAGCACCAGCCCGGCGGCGGTCGCCGCCAGCCTGCGGTGGGTCGCGCGCATGATCACCTCCGTTGGCGGTGAGATCGAGACGTGCCGAGCCGCGAGTCTGCCACATTCAGCCGACCGAACCCAACGGCGGCGGTCCGGTCGACGCTGGGCGTCGACCGGACCGCTGTGTCACGGGCGGGAAGGGACGGTGCGGGCCCCTTCCCGCCGTGTGGGTGGTGCGTCGGCCCTCGGCTCAGCCGAGACCGCCCTTGATGGCGCCGATGAGCTCGCCGTTGCTCGTGTCACCGGAGAGCTCCCAGAAGAACGCGCCACCGAGGCCCTGGTTGTTCGCGTACGTCATCTTGCCGTTGATGGTCGACGGGGTGTCGTAGCTCCACCAGTTGCTGCCGCACTTGGCGTACGCGGTGCCGGCGATCGTGCCGGTGGCCGGGCAGGTGTTCTTGAGGACCTTGTAGTCCTCGATGCCGGCCTCGTAGGTGCCCGGCGCCGCGCCGGTGGCGCTGCCGCCCGGAGCGGCCTGGGTGACACCGGTCCAGCCCCGGCCGTAGAAGCCGATGCCGAGCAGCAGCTTGTTGGCCGGAACGCCCTTGCTCTTGAGCTTCTGGATCGCCGCGTCGGAGTTGAAGCCCTGCTGCGGGATGCCGGTGTACGAGGTGAGCGGCGAGTGCGGTGCCGTCGGACCCTGGGCGGCGAAGGCGCCGAAGTAGTCGTAGGTCATCGGCATCAGCCAGTTGAGGTTGCCGATGGCGCCGGCGTAGTCGGTGGCGTCGATCTTGCCCCCGTTGCTGCCGTCCGCGGTGATGGCGGCGGTGACCAGGGCACTGGACCCGAACCTCGACCGCAACGCGCTGATCACGTTCTTGAATGCGTTCGGGCCGCTGCTGTCACAGCTCAGACCGCAGGCGTTGGGGTACTCCCAGTCGACGTCGATGCCGTCGAAGACGTCCGCCCAGCGCGGATCCTCGACCAGGTTGTGGCAGCTCTCGGCGAACGCGGCCGGGTTCTGCGCGGCCTGGGTGAAGCCGCCGGACCAGGTCCAGCCACCGAACGACCAGATCACCTTGAGGTGCGGGTTCAGCTGCTTGAGCTTGCGCAGCTGGTTGAAGCTGCCGCGCAGCGGCTGGTCCCACGTGTCGGCGACGCCGTCCACGCTCTCCGCCGCTGTGTACGCCTTCTCGTAGTCGGCGTAGCTGTCACCGATGGTGCAACGACCGCCGGTGGTGTTGCCGAAGGCGTACAGGATGTGGGTCAGCTTGGCGGCCGACCCGCTGGTCTGGATGTTCTTGACGTGGTAGTTCCGCCCGTAGACGCCCCACTCGGCGAAGTAGCCGACGATCTTCTTGCCGCCCGGGTTCGGCGGGTTGGTGGTCGGCGGTGGCGTGGTGGGCGGAGGGGTCGTGGGCGGCGTCGTCGTCGGCGGGGTGGTGGTCGGCGGAGTCGTGGTCGGCGGGGTGGTGCCGCCGCCGCACGCTGCACCGTTGATGGTGCAGTTCAGCGGCGCCTTGTAGGCGCCGCTGCCGTTGTAACCCCAGCTGAACGAGGCACCGGGGGCGATGCCGCCGGCCCAGCTCTTCTTGACCGCGACGTAGTGGTTGCCGCTGCTGGTGACGTCGGCGTCCCACGCGCTGCTGATGGTGGTGCCCGACGGCAGGTCGAACTCGATGCGCCAGGTGGTGACCGTGGCGCTGGAGCCGTTGGTGACGGTCACCCTCGTCTCGTGACCGGTCCCCCAGTCCTGCGCCTTGGTGAAGGTGGTGGTGACCGTGCCGGCGCCGAACGCGGTGGTCACCGGCACCGCTGCGACGGTCACGGCGACCACGGCACCGGCCCAGAGGGCCCGGCGGAGCGATCTTTTCATGAGGCGTCTCCCGAACTGTTAGGAAACTTTCCAAAAGAGATGGTGAGACGGTACTCACGGCGTCATCAGTTCGTCAAGATGCGCATGTTTCGATTTCTCCTGGTGCACGGAGTGCGTACGCTGCGCCCACCCCGGGCCGACACCCGGCCGGCGCGTAGCCTCGGCCCATGACCGTCTTCGACATCCCGATCGACGCCCTCAACGGCGGCCCCGCCGACCTGGCCCGCCACCGCGGCAAGGCGTTGCTGGTCGTCAACGTGGCCTCCCGCTGCGGCCTCACCCCGCAGTACGCCGGCCTCCAGACACTCGCCGACGCCTACGCCGACCAGGGCCTCGTCGTGCTCGGCGTGCCGTGCAACCAGTTCGCCGGACAGGAGCCGGGCAGTGCCGCCGAGATCAGCGACTTCTGCCAGGTCAACTACGGGGTCACCTTCCCGCTGACCGAGAAGGTCGACGTCAACGGCCCGGACCGGCACCCGCTCTACGCCGCGCTCGTGGACACCCCGGACGCCGACGGGCACACCGGTGACGTGCGCTGGAACTTCGAGAAGTTCCTGGTTGCCCCGGACGGCTCGGTCGCCGCCCGGTTCGCCCCCAGTGTCGAGCCCGGCTCCGACGACCTACGCGCGGCCATCGAAAAGACCCTCCCCACCTCCTGACGCCCCGGGGCGCTCCGTGGCGCCGCGTCGATGCGCGTCGACGCCCCTCGACGCGGTCGATCATGGAGTCGTGGTGCCCGACTTGCCCAGGTCAGCCCGACTCGTCCCCCAGCACAACTCCATGATCGACGGCCTTGCCGACCCTCCCGACGTCTGGGTTGCGCCCGGGCCGCCTTGATCGCGCTCGAACATGGATGTGGTGGCCTCTGCGCCTCCGCGCGCCCACCACCGCGCCAACCGCACGCCACCGGAGAGTGGCACGTCGCCGGAGAGCCGGTCGCCGACCAGCGTGAGCAGTACGTTGTGCAGGACGGGGCTCGCGGCGCACCAGGCACCCGCCGGGACGGCGAAGGTCGCGCAGCCCTCGACGAGACGGCGCATGCGCGGCAGCCTGCCCGGCCCGCCGGCAGCCGAATAACCCACCAGCCTGGTCGGGAATGCGTCGCGGGTGGACGGAGTTGGGAACGAGCATGACAACTGTGGGACTGATCGGCAGTGGCAACATCGGCGGCACCGTGGCCCGGCTGGCCGTCGACGCCGGCTACGACGTGGTGCTGAGCAACTCGCGGGGCCCGGAGACCCTCACCGACCTGGTGGAGACCCTGGGCGCTCACGCCAGCGCCGGCACCACGCAGGACGCGGCGCAGGTCGGTGACCTGGTGGTCGTCAGCGTGCCGCTGAAGGCGTACCGCGCGGTGCCCGTGGAACCGCTGGCCGGCAAGGTCGTCATCGACACCAACAACTACTACCCGCAGCGCGATGGCACCTTCCCGGAGCTGGACTCCGGTGAGACCACCAGCAGCGAGCTGCTCCAGCGCCACCTGCCGGACTCGCGGGTGGTCAAGGTCTTCAACAACATCTACTTCAAGGGCCTGGCCGCGCTCCCCCGCCCGACCGGCGCCGCCGACCGCAGCGCCCTCGCGATCGCCGGCGACGACGCCGCCGCGAAGGCCGAGGTGACCGCCTTCCTGGACCGCATCGGCTACGACGCGGTGGACGTCGGCCCGCTGGCCGAGGGGTGGCGCTACCAGCCGGACACCCCGGCGTACGGCACGCTCTACTCCGCGAGCCCCACCGACTGGGAGCACCCGGCGCAGGGCGACGCCGCGAAGCTGCGCGACGCCCTGGCCGCCGCCACCCGCTGAGCAAGGCCAGCCGCCGTCCTGCCCGCGATTCCCTTATGGGGTGGTCGTACTACGGAGGGCGGCGGCGAGCTCGTCGTCGTAGCTGGCGATCGGCTGCCCGTCCGAGGCGTACGCGACGAGCCGGCCGTGGGCCATCGTCGCGGACCGGAACGAGAAGGTACGCGAACCCGGGTACGCGGCGAGCAGCGGGATGGCCCTGGGTGCTCCACCCGGTGCGGAGTAGTACTCCAGGCGGGTCACCTGCGGGGAGACCACGCCGTTGACCCGGACCTTGGTCTTCTCGGCGCGGGTGCCGAAGGTGACCGGCGCGTCGGTGGCGTATTCGGCGCATTCGGCCGGTCCACGGCAGACGAAGAAGTATCGCGGGTTGACCACGTCGTCGAGGCGGTACGCCTTGAAGGTGGGGTCGGCCCCGGCCGGCAGCGGCTGTACGGCGAAGAACGCGACAGCCACAGTGGCGGTGACGCCCACCCGCAGCCAGGCACGGCCAGCTGCCGGTCGTCTGCTCGTGTGCTGGGCGGCGACGGCGACACCGCCGAAGCCGACGAGGCACAGGAGGCACACCCCGACGGCACGGGCGTTCTCGAAGAGGAACTGCACTCCCGGCCGCGTCGAGACCGGGCTGAGCACCGCGCCCAACGAGACGACCATGGCGGCGAGCAGCGCCGCGCCGGCGGCCCGCTGGGTGACGCCGGACGCGCCGATCAGCAGCATCGCGGCGAGCACCGGCCACACCTGGTGGTGGGTCCAGGACACCGGGGACGCGGCCACTGTGGCGCAGCCGACGAGCACGGCGGCGTGCCCGGGGCGACCCTGCCTCGACAACTGTCGGGCCCGCAGCAGTGCCGCCGCGCAGATCAGTGCCACCATGCCGGCCCAGAGCACTGGCAGCGCCGTCTCGTCGACGCCGACGCGCAGCAGCATGCCGTGCACTGACTGGTTGCCCAACGAGGACAGATTGCCGATGCGGGAGGTCTGTCGCACGGTCTCGGTCCAGTAGGCCCAGCTCTCCCGGGGCAGCACTACCGCGGCGAGCCCCGCGCAGGCCAGGAAGGTGGCCGCCGACCGGCCGGCGTCACGGTAGCGCCCGACGGCGAGGAAGTAGACCACGAACAGCAGCGGGGTGAGCTTGATCGCCGCGGCCACCCCGACCAGCGTTCCGCGCAGTCGGGGTGGGACGACGCCCAGCCCGTCGAGCAGGGCCATCAGCACGATGAAGATGCTGACCTGCCCGAAGCGGAGGTTGCTCTGCACCGGCGCGGAGAGCATCAGCACGGTGGCCGCCAGCGCCACGACGAGCGGGCGCCGGGACTGTCGGGTGGTCAGCGCGACCCCGACCGACCCGGCGATGGCGACGACCGCCGCGCACGTCGCCACCAGCCAGATCCCCTGGAGCACGCCCTCGCTGACGGCGGTGATCGGCCACAGTACGAGAGCGGCGAACGGCGGATAGGTGAACGGGCCGCCGTTCTCCGCCTCATATCCGTACAGCGGCTTTCCGGCGCGCAGGTCGGACAGCGCACCGTAGTAGATGTGCAGGTCGGAGAGGCGATCCGGCCGATGCAGGACGAGCACACCGGACACCAGCGCGAC
The DNA here is from genome assembly GCF_015751785.1 of Micromonospora vinacea. Classification (NCBI taxonomy): domain Bacteria; kingdom Bacillati; phylum Actinomycetota; class Actinomycetes; order Micromonosporales; family Micromonosporaceae; genus Micromonospora; species Micromonospora vinacea. Next base: position 78,944 of record NZ_JADOTY010000001.1, read on the forward strand.
GACGACGAAGGCCGCCCACGCCAGCGCCACCCGGCGATCCCGCATCGCCCGAGAATAGGCGACCGCGATGGCCCGCGTGGGCCCCGCGGCGGCGCAAACGCCCGGGTCGGTTCCACGTCTGCTCTCGGAAGAACGGGTGCCGCGGGACGGGTGTCGATTCGTAGCCTCAGCGAATGGGGACGACGGGCGGACCGGCGTACGACGCCTACGCGGACTGGTACGAGGGCTTCATCTCCGGCGGAGGCGACTATCTGCGGCGGGTGCACGCGACGGTGGCGGACCTGCTCGGCGCGGGCGAGGGGTCCTGCCTCGACATCTGTTGCGGTACCGGCGCGCACGCCTCGGTGCCGGCGGGTCTGGGTTGGACGCCGGTGGGCGTGGACCTGTCCGGCGGGCAGTTGCGGCACGCGCGGGGGCGGTTGCCGGTGGCCAGGGGTGACGCTGTCGCCCTGCCGGTCGCCGACGCGTCGCTGCCGGCCGCGATGTGTGTTCTGGCCAGCACCGACCTGCCCGACTACCCGGCCGTGCTGCGCGAGGTCGCCCGGGTGCTGCGCCCCGGCGGGCGTTTCGTGCACGTGGGTGTGCACCCGTGTTTCGTGGGCGCGTTCGCCGACTGGGGACACCATCCGAGTGTCGTCGTCGACGAGCGGTACGCCGACCGGTCCCGCAGCTTCGACAGTTGGAACACCAGCGGCGTGCGGGTGCGGGTGGGCGCCTGGCACCTCCCCCTGGCCGACCTGGTCAACGCGACGGTGGCGGTCGGCCTTCGGCTGGTCCGGGTCGTCGAGGCGGGCCCGGGCGGGGTCCCCGACCTGTTCGGCCTCCTCGCCCTGCGCGATCGGTAGCGGCAGCCGACAAAAACATCGCTGTGGCAACTTGCGTCGCAGTCCTGTTCACGGGACCCTGTTCTCTGGGTTGCCGCCCGCTCACCGAACGTGCCCCCGGAGGCGACATGCACACGCTCCGTACCGTGCCCCGCCGGCTGTTGGCCGGCTCCGGCGCGCTCCTGCTCGGCACCGCCCTCGCCACCGCCGCCATTCCGGTCCCTGCCCACGCCGCGGCCGGCGCGGACACCGTCGGATACGTCCGGCTCGCGCACCTCTCCCCGGACACCCCGGCGGTGGACGTCTACCTGGCCGCGCCGGGAGCGGCGAAGCCGCAGGTCTTTCCCGGTGTCGGTTACGGTGTGGTCTCCGACTACCTCGAACTCGCGCCGGGCCGGTACGCGGTGGCCATGCGCGAGGCCGGCGCCCCCGCCAGCGACCCCCCGGTACTGACCACCGAGGTCGCGGTGACCAGCGGCGACGCCTTCACTGTGGCCGGTGTGGGCCGGCACGCCGACCTCGGCCTGCGAGTGCTCAACGACGATCTCAGCGCCCCCACCGACGGCCGCGCCAAGGTGCGGGTCATCCAGGCGTCGGTGCGGACCCCGGTGCTCGACGTGGCCGCCGCCGACGGCCCGATGATCGCCGACGGGGTGCAGTTCGCCACCACTACCGACTACCAGCAGGTCGAGCCGGGCAGTTGGCGGCTGAAGCTGACGGGTGCCGGCGGGCCGAGCACCGACGCCGAGGTGCGGCTCACCGGTGGCGCTGTCTACTCGCTGCTGGTGCTCGACGCGAAGCAGGGCGGGCTCACCGCCGAACTGCGCCGCGACGCCGAGGGCGGCACAGTCGTCCCGGCCGGCGGGGTGGACACCGGCGCCGGTGGCACCGCCGGGTCCGGGCTCGACGCGTACCCCCTGGTGGCCGGCGGCCTGGCCGCGGCGGCCGGCGCGGTGGCAGTGCTGCTCTGGCGTCGGCGGCGCACCACCTGGTGAGCGCCGAGCCGGACCCGTCGATCCGGCGGCACCGTGACCGTCGGATACCGCTGGCCGCGCTGGTAGCGGCAGGCGCGGCGGTCTGCCTGGCCGCCGGCACCGGGGTCGGGCTGGCCACCACGGGCCCGCCACCGCCGGTGGCGAGCTGGCACCCCGGCTGCGGCGCCGACTGCCCGTCGGTGGCCGCCGCGCCCGCGCCCCACGGTCCACCCACGCGGGTACGCGTACCACGCATCGGCGTCGACTCACCGCTCACCGTGCTGGGTCTGGACCGCGCCGGCGCGCTGATCCCGCCGACCGACTTCCACACCGCCGGTTGGTACGGCGGCGGCCCGGCCCCGGGCGACACCGGCCCGGCCGTACTCGCCGGGCACTTGGACTCACGACGCGGCCCGGCGGTCTTCGCCCGGCTGGGCGAGCTACGGCCCGGCGACCTGGTGGAGGTCTGGCGCGACGGGCAGCGGTTGTCGTTCCGGGTGACCGGGTCGTTGCGGACCCGCAAGGACCAGTTTCCGACGGCCGTGGTCTACGGGCCGACGCCCGGGGCGGAGCTGCGCCTGGTCACCTGCGGGGGTGACTTCGACCGGCGGCGGGGCCACTACGTCGACAACGTGGTGGTGTTCGCGGTCACCGAGGCCACCGACCCGGTCCTGCCGACGTCCGCCGCAGGCTGAGCGGCAGGCTGCGTCGCGCACCTTGATCCACTCCGGTTCCCGGAAGTCGGGGCGTCCGCCGCGCTCCCATACCGCGATTTCCATGAACCCGAGTGGATCACGCGGGTGGGGCGCGAGAAGGCGCGAAGCGCGGGCGCGGGGGTCAGAGGGGGCGGCGGCCGGCGAAGCCGCACTCGGCCCGGTGGTACCAGCGCACGTCGGAGTCGCCCTCCAGCCAGCACCAGAGCACGGCGCGGCCGGCCCGCTCGCCGGGGAAGTCGAGCAGCACCGGGGCGATGCCCTTGACCTGGATGTCGTGCTGGTGCAGCTCGTCGACGACGGCGTGCAGCCGGGCCTCCAGCGCCTTCACCTCGGCAAGCCCACCGAGCGCACTCACGCCGTGGTCGGCCAGATCGACGCGCAACTCGGCGAGATCGGCCCGGACCCGGATCAACTCGTCGACGCGCGGCTGCAGAGTGGCCACCAGGTGCCGGGCCTGGGCAAGTGTGAACACCGGGCCAGTATGCGGCACGCACGGCCCCGCGACGCCCCCCGAACGCTCAGTCGGCCTGTGCCGCCAACTCGCGGGCGCGATCCCGGGCGGCCTCCAGCGCGGCGAGCATCGCCGCGCGTACGCCGTGCTTCTCCAGCTCACGGATCGCGGAGATGGTGGTACCGGCCGGCGAGGTGACGGCCTCGCGCAGCTTGACCGGGTGCTCGCCGGAGTCGCGCAGCATCACCGCCGACCCGATCGCGGTCTGCACGATCAGCTCGTGCGCCACCTGACGGGGCAGCCCGAGCAGGATCCCCGCGTCGATCATGGCTTCGACCAGCAGGTAGAAGTAGGCCGGGCCGGAGCCGGAGAGCGCGGTGACCGCGTCCTGCTGCGACTCGGGCACCCGGATCGTCTGGCCGAGCGGCTTGAACATCTCCTCGGCCAACGTCAGGTGCGCCCCGGTGGCGTACGCGCCGGCGGAGATCGCGGTCATCGCCTCGTCGACCAGCGCAGGGGTGTTGGTCATCACCCGCACCACCGGAGTGCCGTCGGGCAACCGGCGGCTGAAGAAGCTGGTGGGCAGACCGGCGCAGAGCGAGATGACGAGCTTGTCGGCCGGCACCTTGGGGCCGATCTCGTCGAGGAGCGCGGCGGCGTCCTGCGGCTTCACCGAGACCGCGAGCACCGCAGCTTCGTCCACCGCGGTCAGGTTGTCGACCACCCGTACGCCGTAGCGGGCGGTCAACTCCTCGGCGCGAGCGGGCCGGCGGGCGGTGGCCAGCAGCCGGTCCACCGGCCATCCCGAGCGCAGCAGCCCGGAGAGCATCAGCTCACCGATCTTGCCCGCGCCGATCACCGCGACCGTGTGCACTCCGGCTGACATGTCGGCCCGTACCCCCTCGCATTGGGTCGCGGCGCGGCGGACCCGCAGGCCCGCCGCGCCGCCGACGATCGATCAGCTGCCGAAGAAGACCTCGGCCTCGGCGTACCGCTCCAGCGGAACGGTCTTCAGCTCGCGGGTGGCCTCGGCGAGGGGCACCCGGACGATGTCGGTGCTCTGCATCGCGACCATCTTGCCCCAGTCGCCGTCGTTGACGGCGTCGATGGCCTGCAGGCCCAGGCGGGTGGCGAGCACCCGGTCGAAGGCGGTCGGGGTGCCACCGCGCTGGATGTGGCCCAGCACCACGGTGCGGGCCTCCTTGCCGGTCTTGGCCTCCAGCTGCTCGGCGAGCCACTGGCCGATGCCGCCGAGGCGGACGTGGCCGAACGAGTCCAGCTCCTGGTTGGCGAGGACCATCTGGCCGTCGAGCGGCTGGGCGCCCTCGGCGACCACGACGATCGGGGCGTACTGGTGCTGGAAGCGCTTCTCGACGTAGCCGGCCACCTGGTCGACGTCGAACTGGCGCTCGGGCAGCAGGATCACGTTGGCGCCGCCGGCCAGGCCGGCGTGCAGGGCGATCCAGCCGGCGTGCCGGCCCATCACCTCGACGACCAGGGTGCGGTGGTGGCTCTCCGCGGTGGTGTGCAGGCGGTCGATGGCCTCCATCGCGATGTTGACAGCGGTGTCGAAGCCGAAGGTGTAGTCGGTGGCGCCGAGGTCGTTGTCGATCGTCTTCGGCACACCGACGACGTGCACGCCCAGCTCGTAGAGCTTGGTGGCCACGCCGAGGGTGTCCTCGCCGCCGATCGCGATCAGCGCGTCCACGCCCTGGGCGGCGAGGTTGTCCTTGATCCGCTCGACGCCGTTCTCGATCTTGAACGGGTTGGTACGGGACGAGCCGAGGATGGTGCCGCCGCGGGGCAGGATGCCGCGGACGTCGGCGATGTCCAGGGGCCGGGACAGACCCTCGAGGGGGCCCTTCCAGCCGTCCCGGAAGCCCACGAACTCGTGACCGTAGGTGGCGACGCCCTTGCGGACCACCGCCCGGATGACCGCGTTGAGACCGGGGCAGTCGCCGCCGCCGGTGAGCACGCCGATACGCATGATCCGCTCATCCTCCTGGAGCATCAGGTAAAGCCCGATATGCCCCAGGGTATGTGTCAGGTCAGACCATCGGCGCCGTTGCCGGCCCGGGGCGGGCCGTCACTGCGAACTGTAGTCGGCCCGCCGGTACGACGACAGCGCGCCCCGGTCCCCCGGCCCCGGTCAGTAGGTCACCTCGTGGTTCTCGCCGGCCTGCGGCGGCCGGCCGGTGACCGCGGCCCTCGCGTAGTCGAGCAGGTTCACCACTGTGCTGTTCGGCGAGTCCCAGTACTCGGCGGAGCTGGCGTGCACCTTGATCAGCGTGAGGCCGGGGGTGTCCAGCCCGTCGGGGAACCACGCCTTGAGCAGCGGGTTCCAGAGCCGCTCGGCCCGGGCCCTGTCGAATCCCTCGGTGGCGGTGCCGGAGATCGACACCCACGCGTTGTGCTTCTGGTCGGAGAAGGCGACGTTGACCTCCGGGTTCACCCGGATCTGGCGGACCTTGGCCGAGTCGGCGTAGGCGAAGAACCACAGCTCGCCGTCGAACTCGGCCTCCTGGAGCCCCATCGGTCGACTCACCTGCCGCCCGTCCAGAGCGGTAGTGGTGAGCATGCAGATCCGCGCGGCCCGGGCCAGGCCGGTGACCCGGGCGCGTGCCTCCGCGGCGCTGGTCGGCTGGTCGCTCATGGCAATCTCCCTCGGCTCGGCTGGTCGAACCGTTGCCCGGGACAGAACCGGTCAAACCTACGGCGACACGACCGCCACTCAACGGGCGGTCATCGCCCGCCAGCGGGCCAGGTTGTGCCGGGCATCGACCAGGGCATCGTGCCGGGCCGCGTCCGCGTCCGGCAGGGGCGGCCGGCCACGGTCGTCCCAGAGCTGGCGCAGTTCCTTGGTGTAGCGGGGTATCTCCCGGGGCAGCGCCGGCATCGCACCCCAGAGCTGGGCGAGCACCACGTGGTCGTACGCGGCGAACCAGGCCCACAGCTCCAGCTGCTCCCCCGGCCGGTCCCGGATCGGCTCGACCAGGAAGTCGTACAGGTCGTCGCGGATGCGCTCACGCGAACGCCAGGCCCGGTCCGCCGGGGAGGGCAGCTTGTCCAGCACGTTGCGCCGGACCCAGGGCACGGCGCGGGAGTCGTCGAACTCGGTGGAGACCGCGTAGAACTCGCGGCCGTACTCGTCGACGACACCGATCGAGACGAGGTCGACTGTCGTGCCGTCCTCGATGAACTCGCAGTCGTAGAAATAGCGGTAGACCATTCCGGGCATCCTCGCCCACCGCCGCACGGCCGGGCTCGGCGGGGCCCGCCCGGAGGCCCGCCGAGCCGCGGCCACACCTCGTGAACGGCGCGTCGCAGCTCGTGACGGTCACGGAAGTGCTTCGAGGGGTGTACAGCAAGCGACCGGACCGTCATGATCTGATGTGTACCGCTACCGGACGCCGAATCGGTGTCAGTTCACCTTGTCGGGGCCCATCAGGTTCGCCCGGTGAGCGAGTTGTGGTCCATGACCGGGGGAGGGGTTGGGCCGTGGAGGTTCGCCTGCCAGAGCCGGGTGACGCGCTCACGGGTGTCGAGATGTTCGCCGGGCTGGAGCCCGAGGTGCGGCAACGCGTCATCGCTGCCGCCGTCCCGCGTACCTACCGCAAGGGCCAACTGCTCTTCGTGGAGAACGACCCCGGCGAGTCGCTGATCGTGCTGCGCCGAGGCGCGGTGGCAGTGTTTCGCACCGCGCCCACCGGCGAGCGGGCCGTGCTGTCGGTTATCCGTCCACCGGACGTGCTCGGTGAGGTCTCCCTGCTCGACGCGTCCACCCGGTCCGCCTCCGCGGAGGCCATCGAGGACTGCGCGGCGCTCGCGCTCTCGCGGGGCGCGTTCATGGAGTTGGTGCACTCCAACCCGCGCATCCTGGACGCGGTGATGCGCTCCCTGGGCGGGCTGATCCGCCGGCTCACCGAGCAGAACGCCGATCACGTCTTCCTCGACCTGCCCGGTCGGGTGGCGAAGACGCTGGTCCGGCTGGCCGGCGAGAGCCAGGCACCGATGATCACGATCGAGCTCAATCAGAGCCAGCTGGCCGAGATGGCCGGTGGTTCCCGGCAGAGCGTCAACCAGGCGATCGGCTCGTTCGCGAGCCGCGGCTGGCTGCGTACCGAGGGCCGCCGGATCGTGGTGACCGACGTGGCCGCGCTGCGCCGCCGCGCCGGCATGGCCGACCGCTGACCGACCGGCCCGCCCGGTTCGCCGCCGGCCGGGCATCCGATCTGGACACCCGCCACCCGTCGCCACCCGCTCTCCCACCCGTACGCACGGCTGCGCCGGCTGCCATTGGCAGCCGGCGTCACCGTTCTCGCGGTTCAGCGCGTCGGGCTCAGCGGGTCGGGCCGAGCCAGCGGGTCGCGACCGACTGGTAGCCGGGGCCCGCCCAGAAACCCGGTCCGGCCCAGAAGCCCGGCCCAGCCCAGATGCCCGGTCCGGCCCAGCCGCTCGCGGTGGTGGTGGTGGTCGTCGTCGTGGTCGCCATGTCGTCTCCCTGGTCGATGTGCGGTGCCTGTCCTGCCGAGGACGCTACGGCGCAAAGCCGTAGGACAAAATAGGACAAATCGACATGAATCACTGGCTGAAGAGCGGTTGTCGGCCTCCACACCGCGCTGACAAGGTTGCCGCGCCCACCCCGGATCCAGGGCCCGTGCCGACATACCCGCAGCAGTGAGGAGCCACCCGTCATGTCATTACTCCGCGGCAATGTCGCATTTCGTCGGTACTGGTCGGCGCGCCTGGTGTCGTACACAGGTGACCAGCTGGCCCGGACGGCGCTGCTGATCGCCGTCTACGACCGACACGGCGGCGGCGCGGTCGCCCTGCTGCTGCTGGCATCGACTGTGCCCCGACTGTTCGGACCGCTGCTCGGCGCCCTGGCCGACCGGTTCGACCAGCGCCGACTGATGATCGGTTGTGACACCGCCCAGGCGTTGACCTACCTCGCCGTCGCGCTGCTCGCGCCGCCCCTGCCCGTCCTGTTGGCGCTGATCACCGCGGCTACCACGGCCGCCACCGCGTTCACTCCCGCCGGGCGCAGCCTGCTACCCCGCCTTGTCGAACGCGAGCAACTGCCGGCGGCCAACGCGCAACTCGCCACGGGCGTCAACATCGGGATCGCTGCCGGGCCGGCCGTCGGCGGCCTTCTGCTGGCGACCCTCGGGCTGACCGTCACGCTGCTCGTGGACGCGGCGACCTTCGTGCTCTCCGCGCTGCTGATCGGCGGAGTCCGGACGCTCTCGACGACCGGGGCCACCCGCCGGTCCGAGCCACTGCACACGGTGCTGCGCGAAGGGCTGCGAGTGGTCCGGGGGCACCGCGTCGTCCGCGCCGTCTCGGTCGGGTTCCTGGTGATGGTGATGTTCGCCGCGCTCGACAACCTCGCCATCGTCCCCCTCGGACGCGCCGAACTGGGCGCCACCGAGGTCACGATCGGTCTGCTGGGCACCGCCTACGGCGTCGGCATGGTGCTCGGTCCCATGTGTCTGGCGAGAACCGGCGTACGCATCCGGATGGACCTGGTCCTCTACGGCGCCCTGCTCGCGCTCGGGGCTGGAACGCTGGTCACCGGCCTCAGCCCGGTGATCGCGCTCGCCATCGCCGGTCAGGCGGTGGCCGGTGTCGGCGCGGGCTGGCACAACGTCGCCGCCGACACCCTCATCCAGCAGAACGTGCCGGCCGAACGGCTCGGCGTGGTGTTCGGCACCGTCTACATGTTCCCGTACGCGGCGGAGGCGCTGGCCTACGGCGTCGGCGCACCGCTGTTGGCGGTGGTCGGACCACGATGGGTGCTGGTCATCTCGGGGCTGGGTGTGCTGGCCACCCTGGGGCTGATCGCTCCCCTGCTCACCCGGGCCCTGGGGCTACGGCTGCCGACACCGGGCAGGTTCGCGGCGGCCAACGGGTGAGGCTGAACGACGGGTGCGGCCGGCGGACCGATGGCCGCCGACCGCACCCGGACGATCAGTTCTCCTTGCCGTCGGCCGGCGGCGCACCCGGCCCCGGACCGATTTTCTTCGGATCGGTCGGCTTACCAGCCGTGGACGTGCTCGACGAGGTGGTCGTGGTCTCCCCCGACCCGCCCGACTGACCCTCAGGCTCTTCCACCATGCCCTGCTCCTCCAGTTCGGCGAGAGTGACCGCATCGACGTCGATCGTGTCGCCCGGCGCCCACTGCGTGCCACCCGGATCGGTCCACGAGGCGGACAGTCGTACCTGCACGGCACTCTCCCTGACATGAAACTTCCTGGTACGGAACACTAACCCCGACCGATCGACGACGTTGCCCGTCCGCACGTCGGGTACCCGACTTGGCAGGTCGGCCGCGATACTGACCTCTTTCGCCCACGGAGCTGACCATCGACCTCAAGTGTGGACACTGCGCCCGCGCGGCCGGGCCGGACGACCGCTTCTGCGGCGGGTGTGGCCAGCCGCTCGGGGTCAACTGTGCGCACTGCGGGCACGCCAACAGCACCGAGGTCAACTTCTGCACCAGCTGTGGCCAACCGCTGCGGGACCACGTCGTCGCGGTGCAGGAGGACCGGCGTCAGGTCAGCGTGCTCTTCGTCGACATCGTGGACTTCACCAGCTACGCGGAGCGGGCCGACCCGGAGCAGGCCCGAAGTCTGCAGCAGACGTACTTCGCCACTGTGCGCCGGATCGTGCACCAGTACGGCGGGGTGGTCGAGAAGTACATCGGCGACGCGGCGATGGCCCTGTTCGGCGCACCGGTGGCCACCGACAACGACGCGTTGCGGTGTGTCCGCGCAGGCCTGGAGCTGCAACGGAACCTGGCCCGCCAGCCCGCCGGTCCGCAGCCGCCGCTCGGTTTCCGGGTCGGCATCGCGACCGGCGAGGCCCTGGTCGACCTCTCGGCCACCCGTGATGGCGGGCAGGCCTTCGTGACCGGAGATGTGGTCAACACGGCCTCCCGCCTCCAGGGGTTCGCCCCACCGGGCGGTGTCGTCGTCGACGAGAGCACCTGGTCGGCCACCCGACACGAGATGGAATACGCCGACCAACCACCGGTCACTCTGCGCGGCCGGTCCGCGGTGAGCCGGATCTGGCTGGCCGTCCAGGTGCGACCACACCGGGACCCGCGCGGCGCCGAATTGACCCCGATGGTTGACCGGGAGCACGAGCGCGGTCTGCTGGTCAACGCGCTGCACCGGATGGTGACCGAGCGGACCTCCCAGTTGGTGACGGTGTTCGGCCCGGCCGGTGTGGGCAAGAGCCGGCTACTGCGCGAGCTGGCCCGGCACGCCGGCAGCATGCCCGGCCCGCCGATCACCTGGCTCGTCGGGCAGTGCCCGCCGTTCGGCGAGAACGTCACCTGGGCCGCACTGTCGGACATCGTGAAGACCTGGGTGGGCGTACCGGAGGTCGACGACCCGGCCGCGCTGCGCGAGCGGCTGCGGTCCCGGCTGGGGCAGCTCGCCGACCCGCACGCGACCCGGCTGGCCGAGGCGCTCGGGCCGCTGATCGGCGTACCCGGTGAGCGACTCACCCCCGGTGAGACCGAGGCCGCCTGGCGGCGGTTCCTGATCGCCCTGGCGACCACCGGCCCGACAGTGCTGGTCTTCGAGGACATGCACTGGGCGGACCAGGCGATGCTCGCCTTCGTCGAGCAGTTGGGCGCGTCAGCGCGCGGCGTACCGCTGCTGGTCGTCGCGACCGCCCGGCCGGAGCTGCGGGAACGGAACCCGGCCTGGACCGGCACGATCAGCGGCGCGATGTCCATCTCGGTGCCGCCGATGCACGACACCGACATCGACACGCTCTACTCGCTGCTCCTCGGGCAGGCGACGCTGCCCTCCAGCTCGCGTACGCCGCTGATCGAGTTCGCCGACGGCAACCCGCTCTACGCCCAGGAGTACGCCCGGATGCTGCTGGACGGCGGCCTGCTCGACGCTGTCGGTCCGACCCCCCGCCTCGACCTCGACGGTGGCGCGGAGATGCCCCGCACCGTGCAGGCGGTCATCGCCAACCGGCTCGACCTGCTGGACCCGGCCGACCGGGCGGTGCTCCAGGCCGCCGCCGTGGTCGGCGTGGTGTTCTGGGCCGCGCCGGTGGCGATGGCGCTGGGGCGGCCGGTGGAGTGGGTGGAGCGCGCACTGGACCGCCTGCAACGACGCGACCTGGTGTACGAGCAGAGCACGTCGACGATGCCCGGCCAGCCCGAGTACCGGTTCCGGCACATCCTGGTGCGCGACGTCTGCTACCAGCGGCTGCCCAGGGCCGAGCGGGTGCTGCGCCACCAACGCACCGCCGACTGGATGGCGCAGCTCACCGACGGCCGGCAGTACGACCTGGCCGAGGTGCTGGCCAACCATCGCTGGGCGGCACACGAGATCGCTCGGACCGTCGGGTTGGACACCGCCCCCTACGCCCCGCCTGCGCGGGCCGCGCTGCACCGGGCGGCCCGCCGGGCGTACGAGCTGCACGCGCTGGACACCGCCGCCGCGCTGGTCGGCCGGGCGCTGACCCTGGACGTCGGGCCGGACCCGGCGCTGGAGCTGTTCGACGCCGAGCTGGCGTTCTATCGGGACGGGGACGCCTTCCTGGTGGCCGGGGGCACCGACACCCTGACCCGGCTGGCCGAGCGGCTCACCACCAGCGGCGACCGGACGGGGGCGGCCCGCGCTTGGACGCTGCTCGCCACCGCCGCGTGGAGTCGCGCCGACCGCTCGACGACCCTGCACTTCCTGGACCAGGCGATCGGCATCTACAGCGACCTACCGGACAGTCAGGAGAAGGCGAGCGCCCTGCTGGAGCTGGCCCGGGTGCACATGCTGAACGCGGAGACCGAGCCGGCGTGCACCGCGGCGCGGGCGGCGGAGTCCCTCGCCGAGCGGCTCCAGCTGCGCGAGGTCCAGGCCAACGCACGGATCACCCTGGCCGTGGCGCGCTACCTGGCCGGCTCCGCCGAGGCGTTCCCGGAACTGGCGGAGGTGACCGAGCACTGCCGGGTGGAGCGACTCACCAGCCGGCGCCGGGCGGTGCAGAACCTGGCCTGGGCGTTGCAGGAGGAGGGCGACCTGGCCGGCTCGGCCCGCTTGGTCGACGAGCAGCTCACCCTCGACCTGGGTGGCGAGCACAGCCTGGCCACCAGCTTCGAGGACCAGTGGGCGCGGTCGTACTACGCCGGTGACTGGACGGCGGCGCTGGCGATGGCGGCGGAGTCGACCCGACGGCCCACCGCCGAATGGGACCTGCACATCGTGGCGGTCTCGGGTTGGATGCGCGGGCTGGCCGGAGCGGAGCTGGTCCCGCCTGCGGGGGCCGACGAAACCGCAGGGCCAGGCGACGCCGCGGGGCCGGACCGAGCGACCGGGGACCTGATCGAGCAGGCGCTGCTCGCGGCGCGGCGCAGCGGATTCCACCGGGTGCTGCGCTCCACCCTTGCGCACGCCGCGCTGTGCCGGGCGGTGCAGGGCCGCCGGGACGAGGCGATGGCGCTGCTCACCGAGTTGGACGAGGACTGGCGACGCACCCGGATGATCCCGTTCGCGGAGTGGGTGCCGGCCGTCGGGCACGTCGCCGGGGTGCTCGGCGCGGACGCGGCCCGGCTGGTCCGGCAGTTGCTCGACCGGGCGCCCCGGACGACCCCGTGGGCTCGGGCCGCCGGTCAGGTCGCCGACGCCACGCTGGCCCGGCACGCCGGGGACGCCTCGACGGCGGCGAACCTGCTGCGCTCGGCGGCGGCGAGCTACGCCCGGATGACCGACGTGACCGACGAGGTCATCACGCTGGCGCTGGCGATCCGCCCGTTGGCCGAGACCGATCCACCCGCCGCCGCGGCGACTCGCGCCCGCCTGCACGACTTCGCCACCCGCCACCACGCCCCCGCCCTGCTCCACCTGCCCTGACCGCCGAGAGGGCCGGCCCGGCGGCGGTCAGGCGGCCAGCGGTGCCGGGACGGGCTGCTTGAGCTTCTGGGCGTAGACGTCGACGTACTCCCGACCGGAGAGCTCCATCAACTCGTACATGATCTCGTCGGTGACCGCGCGCTCGACGAACCGGTCGCCGGCCAGGCCGGCGTAGCGGGAGAAGTCCAGCGGCGCACCGAACCGGATCTTCACCCGGTCGATCTTGGGGATGAGCTTGCCCGGCGGCTGGATCTCGTCGGCGTTGAGCATCGCCACCGGCACCACCACCGCGCCGCTCTCCAGGGCCAACCGGGCCACCCCCGTCTTGCCCCGGTAGAGCCGCCCGTCCGGGGAACGGGTGCCCTCGGGGTAGATGCCGGCCACTCCCCCGGCCCGCAGCACCTGCAACTGTGTGTCAAGGGCGGCGCGCGCGGCTCGACCACCGGAGCGGTCCACCGGAATCGTGCCGGTGCCGACGAAGAACATCTTGGTCAGCCAGCCCTTGATCCCCTTGCCGGTGAAGTACTCGGCCTTGGCGACGAAGGTGACCTTCCGGGCGGTGATCAACGGTGTGAAGATCGAGTCGGAGAAGGAGAGGTGGTTGCTCGCCAGGATCACCGGACCGGTCGCCGGCACGTTGCGCAGGCCCTCCACCTGCGGGCGGAAGATCAGCTTGAGCAGCGGACCGAGGATGACGTACTTCAGCAGCCAGTAGAGCACCGGCGTCCTTTCCCGTGGTGTGCCCGCGACAGCGCCAGCCGTCGTCGCCGCCGAGCCTACGAAGCGAGCGCTCTCACCACAACGGACGAAACCCCCGCTGCCGACGATCACCGAGATCGCACTTGTCGCGCAAGAACGGACAAAGGAGCCCCGCCACGACCTGCGGGAGCAGCCGTGACTTTGGAAGACGCGACACAACGCACTCCCGGAACCATGCCCTGACGTGTCACGATTCAGAGCACGGCGTACGGACGGGCGCCGAGGGGCAGCGGTGGCCGCGCCGGAAGGCGCGTTAAGGGGGATGTCCGGGTGTCAGCGGGTGGGGCCCGCCGGGGACGGCGGGACAACGGGCTCGACGCGAACGAGTACGCCGTCGTCGGCGATGTCGATCCGCGCGTCGGTGAGCACCTGCTCGACGTGCTGGCCGCCGGCGGGATCGCCGCCTACCTCCAGCCCTCCGCCGACCTCAACCCGGTCACCCGCACCACCACAGTGCCGGCCCGGCCGGTCGACCGGCTCTACGTCGACCGCTCGCACCTGACCACCGCCCGGGACTATCTGACCCAGCTCGCCGACGAGACAGCGCCGGAGCAGCAGCCGGCCCGCGACGAACCGGACATCGACGCCGAGTGGGCGCGGATCGTGGCCGGTTTCCACACCACCTCCATACCCGGTGACCACCCGTGGCCGGCCTCGGAGGACGTGGACGAACGGGACTCGCGGGACGAGCCGACCTCCGGGCAGCTGACCCGCTCCGGCGCCGACGAGCCCGGTCCGACCGCCACCGACGTCCGCCGGCTACCGTCCGCGACGGACATCTCCGGGATCTCCGTGGGGCGCGGCACCCGACCGGACGAGCCCTCGCTGCTGGACGGGCTGGACACCTTCGGCGCCGACCTGCCCGACGATGAGGACGACGAGGGCTACCACCCGCCGCCACCGCCGCCGCTGCCGCGGGTCAGCAAGTACGCGGTGATCGGCGTGCTCGGGGTGGTCGTCGGGTTCGTGCTGTTCCTCTTCCCGTGGCTGCTCCCGATCGACCGCTCGGCGGTCACGCTGTTCGGCTTCACCGGCATCCTGGCCGGTTTCGTCACGCTGATCTGGCGGCTGCGCCCCGGCGACGAGGACGAGGACGACCCGGACAACGGCGCGGTCGTCTGAGGTCGGCCCGCATCCCGGGACGCCAGCGCCCCGCCGGGGGCGTAACAGTGGTGTAACTTACTGTCAGTAGGAATACCGCTGTACGTCACTTCCCCCGCTGACTGACCGGTTTTTCCTTGCTCGCGGCGGTCAGTCCTCTGCTGATCGGAATGCCCGAGATGCGACAGAGTTCTCTCGTGGTGGTGGCCAACCGCCTCCCCATCGACGACAGTCAGGCCCCCGACGGGGCCTGCGAGTGGCGGCGCAGCCCGGGTGGGTTGGTCAGCGCACTGCACCCGCTCCTGCGGCACACCCCGGCGACCTGGGTCGGCTGGGCCGGTGGCACCGGGCCGGCCCCCGCACTGCCGGACGTGGACGGCGTACGGATGCACACCGTGGCGCTCAGCCCGGAAGACCTGCGCGACCACTACGAGGGGTTCGCCAACGCCACCCTCTGGCCGCTCTACCACGACGCCGTGGAGCAGCCGCAGCACCACCGACGCTGGTGGGAGGCGTACCAGCGGGTCAACCAGCGCTTCGCCGAGGCGACCGCCGAGGTGGCCGAGCCGGGCGGGGTGGTCTGGGTGCAGGACTACCACCTGCAACTGGTCCCCGGTCAGCTGCGCGCGCTGCGCCCGGACCTGCGCATCGGGTTCTTCCTGCACGTGCCGTTCCCGCCGCCGGAGCTTTTCATGCAGCTGCCCCGCCGGGCCGAACTGCTGCGCGGCATGCTCGGCGCCGACCTGGTCGGCTTCCAGCGGGTGCAGGCGGCGCACAACTTCGCCCAGCTGGTGACCCGGGTGCTGGAGCTGCCGGCCACCGACCGGCGGATCGGCATCGACGACCGGGTCGTGCGCATCGGCGCGTTCCCGGTCTCCATCGACACCGCCGAGATGGCCGCGCTCGCCGACCGTCCGGACGTGGCCGCCCGGGCCCACCGGCTCCGTCAGGACCTCGGCGACCCCCGCCAGGTCATCCTCAGCGTGGACCGGATGGATTACACGAAGGGCATCGAGCAGCGCCTCAAGGCGTACAGCGAGTTGCTCGCCAGCGGCGACGTCAAGGTCCGCGACACGGTGCTGGTGCAGGTCGCCATGCCGAGCCGGGAACGCGTCGGCCAGTACCAGATCCTGCGCGAGCGCATCGAGCGCGAGGTCGGCCGGATCAACGGCGAGTTCGGCCGGGTCGGCGAGCCGGCGATCCACTACCTCACCCAGCCCTTCGACAGGGCCGAGCTGGCCGCGCTCTACCGGGTCGCCGACGTGATGGCGGTGACCCCGTTGCGCGACGGGATGAACCTGGTCGCCAAGGAGTACGTGGCCGCGCGGGTGGACGACACGGGTGCCCTGCTGCTCAGCGAGTTCGCCGGCACCGCCGCCGAGCTGTCCCAGGCGTACCTGGTGAACCCGCACGACCTGGAAGGGCTCAAGCAGGGCCTACGCGCGGCGCTGCGGGCCAGCCCGGCCGACACCACCCAGCGGATGCGGGCCATGCGCGCCCACCTGCACCAGCACGACATCCGGGCCTGGGCCCGCTCCTACCTCCGCGCGCTCGACGAGGACGGCGCGCTGGTCAGTCGCCTGACCAGCACCGACACCGGCTCCGACGGCACCGCTCGGGTGCCCCGGCCAGCCACCCCGACCGGCAGCAGCCCGGCGGTCCACCAAGCCGGCGGCTGACCGTCGTCGGCCCGGCCGCTCACCGTCGGCGGCCCAGCCGCTCAGTGCGCCGCGGGCTCCTTCTCCAGCCAGTCCAGGATCGCGTCGATCGGCTCCGCCCACCGCGCGTCCAGCATCAGGTCGTGGCCCATCCCGGGGAAGAGCAACGGGGCCGACCCGTACCGACGGGCCACCCGGGTCAGCGTCGACGCCGGCACCACCCGGTCATCTGGGCTGCCCAGCACCAACACCGGAGGCGCGCCCACGGCCGGCTCGGCCGCCGGCTCACCCAGCAGCGCCCACTGCGCCCGCCGACCCGCCCGACCGAGGCGTCCGACGTACCGCCGGGCCTCCTCGTCGGGCAACTCGCGGCTGAACAACTGCCCCCGGTTGAGCCGCAACGGCCCGCCGAACACGGCCGGCAGCGTACCTGCGGGGTTGCGGCGCAACGCCGCGCCCAGCACTCCCCAGCCGCCGAAGACCGGCGCCACCAGCACCGCGCCGCGCGCCGGGTAGCGGGCCAACGCGTGCGCCACCACCAGGGCCCCGGCGCCGTGCCCCACCAGCACCGCCTGCCGCGGCAGGCTCGCGGCCACCTGGACCACGTCGTGGGCGTACGCCCGCAGGGTCGCCTCCGGCGCCGGCTCGCTGCCTCCGTGCCCGCGCAGGCTCACCGCGTACGCCGGGAACCCCCGCGACGCCGCGTGACCCAGCCAGTGCTCGGCGAACGCCCACGCGCCGTGCCCGAACCCGGGAACGAAGAGCAGCGGTGGACGCCCCTCCTCCAGCTCGGGGATCGCGCTGAGCACCTCACGCCGGGCCGGCCGGACCGGGCGGGACCACTCCCGGCCCCGCATGATCCGCAGCTCACTACTCGCGCTCACCGTGCCAGCCTTTCGTTCGCGACTGCGGGGCTCGCAAGCTCACTCCTCGCGCTCACTTGCCCTCCAGCTCGACAAGGGCGCGCTGGATGGCGCGCAGATAGTCGGCGTGCCCGACCTCGAACCAGTGCCGGCTGCTGTCCTTGACCGGCCCGGAGTACCGCTCCCCGGCCCGCTCTCGGACCCGCTGCGCGAACGCGGTGGCCCGCTCCGGCCGGTCCCGACGGGCCTGGAGTAGTCGGGCGAAGAGCACCGTCTGCCAGTGCGACAGGGTGAACAGCCCGGAGTCCGGTTGCAGCAGGCCAGCGACGGCCAGGGTCGGGTGCCCCGGGGTGAACGCGTTGAGCCACAGCGTGGGCCGGCCCGCGCCCGCGCTGTCGGAGAACACCGACGCGTCGAGGAACTCGAAGCGCGGCAGGTAACCGGTGGCGAAGACGACCACCTCGGGGTCGATCTCGCGGCCGTCGGCCAACTCCACCGCGTACGGGTGGAACCGGGCGACGTCCGGCACCGGGCCGATCGCGCCGTGGCCCACGTAGTAGACGAGCTGACTGTTCGCGATGGGGTGCGTCTCGTACACCCTGTGGTCGGGCTTGGGCAGGCCGAAGCGGGTCAGGTCGCCGACGGTCAGCCGCAGCGTCCAGTGGTAGAGCCACTGCCGCACCCGCAGCGGCACCCGCAGCGCCAACAGGGTGTCGTTGACCTGGTCGGCGGGGCGACCGAGGACGTACTTCGGCGCGTACCAGTAGCCGCGCCGGGTGGAGTGCCAGCAGCGTGACGCCTGCTGGGCGGCCTCGACGGCGATGTCGCAGCCGGTGTTGCCGGCGCCGACCACCAGCACCCGCTTGCCGCGCAGCTGCGCCGGGTCCTTGTAGGACGAGGCGTGCATGATCTCGCCACGGAACTGTTCGAGGCCCTCGTAACGGGGCAGCTTCGGCGACCAGTTGTGGCCGTTGGCGATCACCACGGCGGCGTACCGGGCGGTGCGCTCGGGGCCGTACCCGCCGGTGGAGCGGGTGGTCACGTCCCACCGGTCCCCCTCGACGGGCTGGACCCTGATCACCTCGGTGCCGAACCAGATGTGCGAGCGCAGGTCGAAGTGGTCGGCGTACCGCTCGAAGTAGGACAGCACCTGACCGTGGTGCGGGTAGTCGGGCCAGGAGTCCGGCATCGGGAAGTCGGGGAACTGGGTGAACGGCTTCGACGAGATCAGGTGGGTGCTGGCGTACACCGGGCTGCGGTCGTGCCGCCAGTTCCAGGCGCCGCCGACGCCCGTCTCCCGCTCGTAGCAGTCCACGCCGAACCCGTGCTCGCGCAGGTTCTTGATGGCCGTCAGGCCGCTGGCCCCGGCCCCGATGACGCAGACCGTGTCGCCCCGGTCGGAGACCGGGCGGCCCTCGCTGTTCGCCGCGGGCGAGGTCGCCTCCGGGTCGGGCCGGCCGTGGTCGGTGGAGGTGGACACCGGGGACATCTCCTTTTGGTACGGCAGGCGTGCCGGTCGCCGCGAAATCCTCTCCACAACCGGGCCGGATGTCCAGTCCTGGACCGGACGCGTCGACTGTCGAGCCGGGGTCGGGGGTCAGCCGGCGGTGGGCAGCAGCAGGTCGACCAGGACCGGGAAGTGGTCGCTGGCCCGGCGGGTCTGCGGGGTGTCCACCACGTCGTAGTCGACCACTGTGATCCGCGGGTCGACGAACAGCGCGTCGATGCGTCGGCGCGGGTCGGCGCAGGAGTAGGTGAGCCGCTCGGCCCGGTCGGCCGCCACCGCCGTGTCGGTCAACCCGCGCGACACGGTGGCCCAGGCGGGCCCGTCCGGCCCCTCGTTGAGGTCCGCCCCGGCCAGTACCGGGCTGGTCGCCGCGTCCAGGCCGCGCTTGAACTCGGCGGCCTGGGACGGCCGCTCGGCCGGGTCGGTGGACAGGTGCGAGCCGGCGAGGGTGAACCGGGCGTCACCGACCCGGCAGTCGGCGTACGCGGCGCCACGCAGGTGCCGGCCGGGGGTCAGCGGGAAGCGCTGGCAGCGGGTGGCCAGCACCTGGACCCGTAGGCTGGTCAGGAGCAGGTTGCCCAGGGCGGGCAGCCCACCGGCGGCCACCACCAGACCGAACGACTCGGCCAACGTGGCGGACTTCTGCCGCCACCGGAACCGGCGGGGACCCTCCTGCACGATCACCACGTCCGGCGTCGCCGCCCGGACCACCGCCGCCAGCGCGGCGGTGTCGTCGCGCTGGCTGTGGATGTTGTACGACACCACGCGCAACGGCACGCCCATCCCCGGACGCCTCAGATCCGGCGGGCCAGGTCGGCGGCGCCGATCACCCCGGCGCTGTTGCCCAGCTCCGCCGGGAGCACCTCGGCCACCGGCAGGCGACCGCGCTGGGCGAGCGCGTCGAGGTACGAGCGGCGGGTGGGGCCGAGCAGCAGGTCACCGGCGTCGATCACACCGCCGCCGACCACCAGGGTCTGCGGGTCGAGGATCTGCGCCATGTCGGCGAGGCTGGTGCCCAGCCACCGGCCGATCTGGGCGAACGCCTCGGCGGAGACCGGGTCGCCGCCCTGCGCGGCGGCGGTCACCATCGGGCCGGTGATCGCCTCGGCCTCACCGCCGGCCAGCTTCAGCAGGGCGGTGGCCCGGTTGGGCTCCTGCCGGGCGCCGGCCCGGGCGAACCGGACCAGGGCGCTGCCGCTGGCGTACTGCTCGATGCAGCCCAGCCGGCCGCAGCCGCACTGGTGCCCGTCCGGCACGGCCAGCATGTGGCCCAGTTCGGCGGCGATGCCGTGCGCGCCGCGCATGAGGTCGCCGCCGAGGACGATGCCGCCGCCCACACCGGTGCCGATGGTGAACATGATCATCGAGTCGTCGGCGTCGCGGGCCGCGCCGTAGCGGAACTCGGCCCACGCGGCGACGTTCCCGTCGTTCTCCACGATCACCGGCAGACCGACGGCCTCGCTGACGTACTCGCGCAGCGGTTCGTCACGCCAGGCCAGGTTGGGGGCGAAGAGCACGGTCGAACGGCTGGCGTCGATCCAACCGGCCGCGCCGATGCCGACGGCCTCGATGGTCCGCCCGGCAGCCAGCTCGCCGACCAACTCGATGATGACGTCGCGGGTCTTGGCGACGTCATCGGCGGGAGTGTCCCGTCGGGTCTGCACGAGGACCGTGCCGGTGTCGTCCACGACACCGCCGGCCACCTTCGTGCCACCGACGTCGACTCCGATGGTCAGCGTCACCGCTACCGCCCCCCTCTGCTGTGCTGTCCGGCCCAGGTCCCGGCCCAGTGCCGGTCCGGGTCGGAATGTCCCGCGCTCAGGCGCCGTCGCCCGATGCTTCCGCGTCGGCGTCATCGGGCACCCGCGAGGCGGGCACCACGGGACGGGTGGTCGGTGCCGGTACGGTCGCCGTCCCGGCCTCGTCGACGGGTGGTACGGCGGCCGGGGCGAGTGGGTCCGCCGTCCGGGTGGCGACCGACCAGACATCCCGCTCCGGCGCCGGCTGAGAATCATGCCCGGTACGGGTGGCATCGCGCCACACGTGGTCGTCGCCGGTCGCGGTGGGCGGGGTGCCCGGTGCTGGTTCGGGGAGCACGTCGTCGGTGCTCGCGGCGGGGGTCGGCGCCGGCGAGGTGGTCGGCTCGGCGGCCGGCTGGGCGGGGCCTGGCGCTGACGGTTCGGGCGGGGAGAACGCCCGGAGCAGGCTGGCGACACCGGCGGCGAGGTCACCGGCGCCGGTGGCGAGACGTTCGGCGAATTCCGGACTCGGGTCCCGCAACGCGGCGATGCCCCGACAGACCGGGCAGACGCAGCATTCGGCCGAACCGGTGGCGAAAGCACCACCGGTGCCGGGGCGTGCGTCCGGGCCCGCGCTGTGACCGAGGACACCGGACAACATGCCGCCCAACGAGCCGAACGCGCCGCCCGCCGAGCCGGCCGAGGCCAGTCGCGCCCCCGCCAGCAGGGTGGCGACCAGCCGCTCTGCCTCTTCCCGGGCCGAACCCGGATCCGTTCCGCCCACCGTCGGCTCCTCTACCGTGCCACCGGACACGTCACTGCGCCGCACCGGTTGCTTCTACCCGGCGCTTGAGCTGCTTCAACGCGGTGTCCATGATCATCTTCTCGGCTTTGCGCCGAAACATGCCGAGCATGCCGACCGACAGGTCGACCTCCAGCGTGTAGGTCACCGTGGTGCTGCCGTCCGGGTTACCCACCAGGTCGTACGAACCGCGCTGGGCCTTCTGCATCTTCGACGGGGCGACCAGGTGCCACTCGATCCGGGACAGGTCCTCGGCGTACTCGTAGGCGAGCACGTAATCGTCGGCCATCACCCCGGCGTCGATGGTGAAGTGCACCTGACTGGGGTAGCCGTCCTCGTACTCCTCGACGACCTCGGCGCGACGCACCGCGTCGGTCCACTCCGGGTAGCGCGCGAAGTCGCAGATGACCGCCGTCACCCGGTCCGGTGCGGCGCCGATGATGATCGACTGGGTGGAGGAGTCCGCCATGGGGGGAGGCTACCCGCCTCCTGGTTGTCCCACCCCGACCGCCCGCCGGGTAGGTTTCGACACAGCCGACGCCCACGGCGACGGCCAGTCCGACCAGTGCGAGCACGAAGGAGTGCAGGTGCGCGAGTTCTCTGTCCCGCCGATCGTCACCGTTGGCGACGCGGCCAACCTCACCGATCCGGTCTGGGACAACGCCGAAGTCGCGCCCGACACCGTCCAGTTCGCCCGCCCCACAGCGAGCGCCGACGGCACCGTCACCGAGTGGACCGACGTGACCTGCCTCCAGTTCCGCGACGAGGTGGCCGCCGTGGCCCGCGGGCTGATCGCCGCCGGCATCGAGCCCGGTGTCCGGGTCGGGCTGATGAGCCGCACCCGCTACGAGTGGACCTTGCTGGACTACGCCATCTGGACCGTCGGCGCGGTGACCGTGCCGATCTACGAGACGTCCAGCGCCGAGCAGGCCGCGTGGATCCTCGAAGACTCCGACGCGGTCGCCGTCGTGGTCGAGACCGAGGCACACGCCGCCCTGATCGCCGGTGCCCGGCACCGGCTGCCCGAGCTGGGCCAGGTCTGGCAGATCGACCTGGGTGGGGTCGACGAGCTGGTCAGGACCGGTGCCACGGTCGAGCTGGCCGAGGTCGAGCGGCGGCGCAAGGCCGTCCGGGCCGGCGACCTGGCCACCATCATCTACACCAGCGGCACCACCGGCCGGCCCAAGGGCTGCGTGCTCACCCACCGCAACATGTACGCCGACATCGCCAACGCGGTGCCGGTGCTGCCGAACCTCTTCAACGCCGGCGCGAGCACCCTGCTCTTCCTCCCGCTGGCGCACGCCTTCGCCCGACTCATCCAGATCGGTGTCGTCCAGGCGCGGGCCACCATGGCGCACTGCGCCGACACCAAGAACCTGGTCGCCGAGCTGCAGGCGTTCCGGCCGACCTTCGTGCTCTCCGTACCCCGGGTGTTCGAGAAGGTCTACAACGCCGCCAAGCAGAAGGCCGAGGCGGACGGCAAG
Source organism: Micromonospora vinacea (assembly GCF_015751785.1). NCBI lineage: Bacteria > Bacillati > Actinomycetota > Actinomycetes > Micromonosporales > Micromonosporaceae > Micromonospora > Micromonospora vinacea. The sequence goes on from NZ_JADOTY010000001.1 coordinate 101,697, forward strand.
GGCGGCATCTTCGCCCGCGCCGAGCAGGTCGCCATCGCGTACAGCGAGGCGCTGGAGACCCCGGGCGGGCCGGGCCTGGCGCTGCGCGCCCAGCACGTGGTCTTCGACCGGCTGGTCTACCGCAAGCTGCGCGCCGCGCTCGGCGGACGGTGCCGGGACGCGATCTCCGGCGGCGCGCCACTCGGCGCCCGGCTCGGCCACTTCTTCCGGGGTGTCGGCGTGACGGTCCTGGAGGGCTACGGCCTCACCGAGACCTCGCCCGCCGCCGCCGCGAACCTCCCCAGCGGCACCCGGATGGGCACCGTCGGCCGTCCGCTGCCCGGGGTGACGGTGCGGATCGAGGACGACGGCGAGATCCTGATCTCCGGCGAGCTGATCTTCCAGGGCTACTGGCGCAACGAGACCGCGACCGCCGAGACGATCAGCGCCGACGGCTGGTTCCGCACGGGCGACCTGGGCCAGCTCGACTCCGACGGCTACCTGAGCATCACCGGCCGCAAGAAGGAGCTGATCGTCACCGCCGGCGGCAAGAACGTCGCCCCGGCGGTGCTGGAGGACCTGGTCCGGGCGCACCCGCTGATCAGCCAGTGTGTCGTGGTCGGTGACCGGAAGCCGTTCATCGCGGCGCTGGTCACCGTCGACGAGGAGGCGCTGCCGACCTGGCTGGAGAGCGCGGGGATGCCCCTCGACACGACCGTCGAGCAGCTGCGCGAGCACGAGGGTCTTCGCAAGGAGATCCAGGCCGCGATCGACACCGCGAACCAGGCCGTGTCGAAGGCCGAGGCGATCAAGGTGTTCCGGGTCCTGCCCCGGGACTTCACCGAGGCGACCGGCGAGCTGACCCCGTCGCTCAAGGTCAAGCGCCAGGTTGTCCACAAGACGTACGCGGCGGAGATCGCCGATATCTACCGAGGCTGACTACCATCCGTCACGTGCCCGCATCCACAGCAACCGCACCGCACCCGCATCCTCTCGCCGCGGCCGCCCGCCTGGTGATGTTGGCGCTGGTCGCCATCCTGACCCTGTTCGCCACCCGCGACGTCACCCAGCTGTGGTGGATCGCGTTGCTGGCGGTGGCCGGGCTGCCGTCGCTGCTGGCACCGCAGCACCGCCTGGTCGGCCCGCTGAGCCGGGTGGCCGAGGTGGTGGTGCTGGGGCTGGCCGCGAGCCACGTCGCCGCGGTGGCGTCCATCGGCGGCACTGTCGACGGGCTGGGCGCGTCGGCGGTGCTGCCCTACCTGGCGGTACCGGTGACAGTCACCGCGCTGCGCCGCCGCTTCCCGGAGGGCGCCGCGCTGCTCGTGGTCACCGCCGCCACCCTGCTGATCAGCGGCGCGCTGACCCGGGTCGACGGCGGGCCCCAGCTCGGCCAGCTGGGCTACCTCGCGGTCTGCGCGCAGTGGCTGATCCTGGCGGCGCTGGGGCTCTACGCCGCCGGCACGCTGCACCGGGTGATGGCGGTCCGCGGTGAGGGCAAACCCCAGCCGTACGCCGAGGCCACCCGGCTGCTGACGCAGCTGCGCACTGTGGCCCGGCAGCTGCCCGGGGCGACCCTGGACCCGGGCGGCATCTCCGAGCACCTGCTGGAGGAGTTGCGCACTGTGGCCCGCGCCGACCGGGGCGCTGTGCTCTCGGCCAGCGGCGGCGGTCGGCTCGTGGTGCTCGCCCAGGCCGGCGTCGACCGGGTGGACTGGGAGACGACGCTGGACGCGGACTCGGCTATCGCCGACGCCTGGGCCACCCAGCAGGCCACCACTGCCGCCCGGTCGCAGTCCCGCTCGCACCGCGGCGGCGACGTGTCCGCGCTGATCATTCCGCTGGTCGCCGGGGTGCGCACTGTGGGGCTGGTGGTGCTGGAGGCCGACGCCGCGCACGCGTACCCGCCGCCGGTGGTGTCGCGGGTGACCGGGCTGACCCGCCCGGCCGCGCTGCGACTGGAGGCGGCGCTGCTCTTCGACGAGGTGCGCTCGCTGGCCACCAACGAGGAGCGGCAGCGGCTGGCCCGGGAGATCCACGACGGGGTGGCGCAGGAGCTGGTGATGGTCGGCTACGGCATCGACAACGCCCTGGCCACCGTCTTCGACGACGCCGACGAGACCGCCGAGGCCCTGCGTACGCTGCGCGGTGAGGTGACCCGGGTGATCCAGGAACTGCGACTGAGCCTCTTCGAACTGCGCAGCGAGGTGGACCGGCAGGGCGGGTTGGCCGCGGCGATCGCCGAGTACGCGCGCACCGTGGGCGCGTCCGGCGGGCTGCGGGTGCACCTCTCGCTCGACGAGTCCACCGCCCGGCTGCCGGCCGCCACCGAGGCCGAGTTGCTGCGCATCGCCCAGGAGGCGGTGACCAACGCGCGCAAGCACGCCGGAGCGTCGAATTTGTGGGTCACGTGCGAGGTCGACCCCCCGTACGCGCAAATTGAAGTGTCGGATGACGGTCAGGGGATGGCTGACCAGCGCCCGGACGGGCGGTACGGTCTTGCGATCATGGCCGAGAGGGCGGAACGTATCCGGGGCCGGTTGGAGATCAGGCCGCGGCAACCCAGCGGCACGACCGTGGCGGTGGTTCTCGGCACCTCGGCCCGGCGCGATAACGTGCGCGGCAGCGCAGCACCAGAAGGGGAGTAACCCGAGGATGACCACAAGTCCGATACCGGCCACCCGTACCAAGGTCCTCCTTGTCGACGATCATGACCTGATTCGCAAGGGTTTGCGGCACGCCTTCGAGCGCGACCGCCAGTTCGAGGTCGTCGGTGAGGCGGCCACGGCGGCGGAGGGGGTACGCCAGGCCGGCGCGTTGCAGCCGGACGTGGTGATCATGGATCTGCGGCTGCCCGACGGCAGCGGCCTGGAGGCCACCCGCGCGCTGCGCAAGTCCAGCGCGTCGATGGGCATCGTGGTGTTGACCATGTACGCCGGCGACGACCAGCTCTTCGGCGCACTGGAGGCCGGCGCGAGCGCCTTCGTGCCGAAGACCGCCCCGGCCGACGAGGTGGTGGCCGCCGCACGGCACGCCGCCTCCTCCCCCAGCGCGTTCACCGCGGCCGACCTGGCCGAGGCGATGAAGCGCCGGCTCGCCCCGTCCGGCCCGCAGTTGTCTCCCCGCGAGGGGCAGGTGCTGCGGCTGCTGGCCGACGGAATGAGCGTGGCGGGCATCGCCAAGCAGTTGTTCGTCAGCGAGTCCACGGCGAAGACGCACATCTCCAAGCTCTACGAGAAGCTCGGCGCGGCCAACCGGGCTCAGGCCCTGATGACCGCACTCCGGCTCGGCCTGCTCGAGGCACCGGACGCGCCGAAGTTCTGACCTGCCCTCCCGCTCGTCGAGCGGGACGTCGCGACCAACGGTCCGCGCCAGCTTCGGCCGGCGCGGACCGTCGCGCATCGACCGACGTCGGCGGGTAACCTCCGGCGCGCTATGGTCTGGCGTGCGTGGCGGGTGCACAATACCCGCGCGGGCGACGATGCTCGCGTCGCGGATTCGAGGGGTGAAACGCATGCAGCGGCCGGACTGGGCACCCGACACCATCGACATCGAGCGCCCGAGCGTCGCGCGGATGTACGACTACTACCTCGGCGGCTCACACAACTTCGCCGCCGACCGGGCCGCCGCGCAGGCGATGGTCGCCGCGGTGCCCGAGGCGCCGTTGATGGCCCAGGCCAACCGGGCGTTCCTGCGCCGGGCCGTGCACCACCTCGCCGAGGCCGGGATCCGGCAGTTCCTGGACATCGGCTCGGGCATCCCGACCGTCGGCAACGTGCACGAGATCGCCCAGCAGCTCGACCCGCAGTCGCGGGTGGTCTATGTGGACGTCGACCCGGTGGCGGTGGCGCACAGCCGCGAGATCCTCGCCGGCAACGAGCAGGCCGCAGTGGTGCAGGAGGACCTGCGCAATCCGGAGGCGATCCTGGCCCATCCGGACGTCCGCAAGCTGCTCGACCTGAGCCAACCGGTGGCCGTGATGGTCGTGGCCGTCCTGCACTTCGTCTCCGACGACGATCGACCGGCGGAGCTGCTGCGGACGCTACGGGACGCGTTGGCGCCCGGCAGCTACCTGGTGCTGTCACAAGCCAGCGACGACGGGCGCAGCGAGGACGAACGCGCCGAGGCGGAGCGGGTCTACCAGCGCACCGACAACCCGCTGTGGGTGCGCAGCCGGGCCGAGCTGACCGCGCTCTTCGACGGGTTCGAGCTGCTCGACCCCGGCGTGGTCTGGGTGCCCGAGTGGCGACCGGACACTCCGGAGGGCGCGGAGGACGCCGAGCGCGCGGTCTTCATGGGCGGCGTCGGGCGCCTCGGTGGCTGAGTCGCCCGGGGCGACCCCCTACCCGGGGACGTTCGCCCGGGCCTGGGCGAAGGCGGTCTCCGGCACCAGCTACCTGCCGATGACCCAGGCCCAGTTGGAGTCCCTGCTGGACCGGCTCACCGGGCAACTGGCCGGCGCGTTGCTCACCGAGCCGTTCGACCTGCGTGCCGGGCACCGGGTCGGCGCCGAGCTGGTCGCCGCGCACATCGCTTCCGCCGAGGGGCTGGGTCGTACCGTCGAGGTCATCCAGCTCCGCCTGGTCCGCGACCTGGGGTTGGTGGCCGAGGACGTCGAGGACCGGATGGCCCGGCTGCTGGCGGCCGTGGCGACCGGCTACGCCCGCGCGCTGCGCGACCGGACGCTCGACGAACAGGAGTCCATCCGCCGCGCCGCGATGCGGGCCCGCACCCAGGCCGAGCGGGCGCTGCGGGCCAGCGAGGCCCGGTTCCGGCATCAGGCCACCCACGACCCGCTCACCGGCCTGCCCAACCGGACGCTGTTCACCGAACGGCTCGCCGCCGCGCTCAACGAGCCGGGCCGGGGCGCGCAGCGGGTGGGGGTGTGCTTCCTGGACCTGGACCGCTTCAAGGTGGTCAACGACAGCCTGGGGCACCAGATCGGTGACCTGCTGCTGGCCACTGTGGCGGAGCGGCTCCGCAAGGCCATGGGTGAGCACCTGGTGGCCCGGCTGGGCGGCGACGAGTTCGTCATCCTGGTGGAACGCACCGCCGGCACCGACGACATGGTCGCGGTGGCCGAGACCGCGCTCGCCGCGGTACGCACACCGGCCCTCGTCGACGGGCACGACTTGCAGATCTCGGCGAGCATCGGCATCGTCGAGCGCCAGGTGGCCGGGGCCAACCCGACGGACCTGATGCGGGCCGCCGACAGCACCCTGCACTGGGCGAAGTCCGCCGGTGGGGCGCGCTGGGCGCTCTACGACGCCGAGCGCAACCAACGTGAACTGGCCCGCTACGCGCTCTCCGCGGCCATCCCGGCGGCGTTGGAGCGGGGCGAGTTCTACCTCGACTACCAGCCGTTGACCTCACTCCGCGACGGCAGCCTGGTCGGCGTGGAGGCGCTGGTCCGCTGGCGGCATCCCGAGTTGGGGGTGCTGCGCCCGGACAGCTTCATCGGGTTGGCCGAGGAGACCGGCCTGATCGTCCAGTTGGGCGGGTGGGTGCTGGCCGAGGCGTGCCGCGAGGCCGAGGCGTGGTCTGCCGGGGGTGCCGCCGCGCCGTTCGTCAGCGTCAACCTGGCGGTACGGCAGGTGCACCGGCCCGGCCTGGTGCAGGAGGTCCGCGCGCTGCTGCGGCAGACCGGCCTGCCACCGGAGCGGCTCCAGCTGGAGATCACCGAGAGCACGATGATGAGCACCGCCGAGGAGCCGGTACGTGCCCTGCGGGTCCTCGCCGACCTCGGGGTGCGCATCGCCATCGACGACTTCGGCACCGGCTACAGCAACCTGGCGTACCTGCGGGACCTGCCGGTGACCGAGCTGAAGGTGGCCGGGGAGTTCGTGGCCGGTCTGCGGTCGCCCTCGGTCGGCCGCACCGACGAGCGGATCCTCGCCTCCCTGGTCTCGCTGGCACACGCGCTGGACCTGACCGTCACCGCCGAAGGGGTGGAGACCGCGGGGCAGGCCGAGCGGCTACGCGCGATCGGCTGTGACGCCGCCCAGGGCTGGCACTTCGGCCGCCCGGCCCCCGCCGATCGCATCCTGGCCCGCATCCGCTGAACCCCGACGGCGCTGCCTGGTGTCCCTGCCGCGCCGCCCGGTGGCCGCCGACAGCCGTGGTCGAGTCCCATCACCGCCTCTCGACGGCGCGAGGCTGAGCCCGTCCCGGTATTTTCCATCGAGCGTGATGCCTGTGAGTCATCTTGATGACTCACAGGCATCACGTTGACCTGAGGCACTCGGCAGGTCATGACACGCCCCGACGACAGCCCAACAGGCCCACCGACGAGGTGAACGAGCGCAGCACCACGCCGACCACGTGAACAAGTAGACAGCGTCTACCGCTACTGGTAGACACTGTCTATGGACACCGACGAGAAAGGACTGCGGGCGCGGCTGGTAGCCGCCGGGGTGGACCTGGTGCTGCGCGAGGGCCAGTCGGCGGTGTCACTGCGGGAGATCGCCCGCCGTGCCGGGGTCTCGCACGGCGCACCGCGCCGCTACTTCCCCACTCACGTCGACCTGCTCTCGGCCATCGCGCGGGAGGGCTTCGCCGACCTCACCGCCCGCATCGAGGAGACGATGCGCGACGTCGACCCGGACCCGCGTACCCGATTGACCGCGCTGGCCCGGACGTACCTGGACTTCGCGGCGGCCCATCGCGGCATGTTCGAGCTGATGTTCCGCCACGACCTGCTGGACAGCGGCCGACTGCGGCTGCGTGAGACGAGCCTGCCGCTGTTCGCCGTCCTGGCCGACCTGGTGGCGCAGGCGCGCCGGCCCACCGACGCGCCCGCGGCGGTGCTCGCCGGCGCGCTCTGGGCGAACCTGCACGGCATCGCCCAACTCTGGGCCTGGGGCAGCCTGCCGCTGGCCACCGGCGCCACCGACGACGACGCCCTGCTGCGCGCCGCGTTGGAGGCCCACCTCGGCCCGGCGCCCGCCTGAAACTCGACCCCGGAGGACACGTGCCCCTGCTGTACGACGTCACCAAGCTGACCGTCGGCACCGCGCTGCGGTTTGGCTGGCGGCCCCGCGTGGAAGGGCTGGAGCATCTGCCCCGACACGGTGGCGCGATCCTCGCCGGCAATCACCTGTCCGTCGCCGACGAGTTGTTCCTCGTCACCGCGACGCCCCGACACGTCACCTTCTGGGCGAAGGTCGAGTACTTCAACGGGCGGGGTCCGGGCGGCTGGCTCAACCGGCGGATCGTCGCCGGCATGGGTGCCATCCCGGTCGACCGCGCCGACGGCCGGGCCGCCCTGCGCGCCCTCGACGCCGCCGTACCGGTGCTGCGCGGCGGCGGCCTGGTCGCCGTCTACCCGGAGGGCACCCGCTCCCCCGACGGGCGGCTCTACCGGGGCCGGGTCGGGATGACCCGGCTGGCACGCGACGCCGAGGTGCCGATCATCCCGGTCGGCGTGACCGGCACCGCCGAGGTGCTGCCGGTCGACGCGCGGCTTCCCCGTCGACACCCGATCACCCTGCGGTTCGGCCCGCCGATCCCGGTCGCCGACCGAATCAACGGGCCACGCGACATCCGGACGGTCACCGACGAGGTGATGGCGGCGATCCAGAAACTCACCGGCCAGGAGTACGTGCCGCGCTACGCGCCCGCCCGGGAGAGCTGAACGCGGGCGGCGATCAGCCGGCGAGCAGCGCCGCCATGCGTTCGGCCTGTGCCTCCCAGCGCCACTCCCGTTCCACCCACGCCCGGCCGGCCGCGCCCAGTTGGCGGGCCAGGTCCCGGTCGGCGAGCAGTCCGGCGACCCGGTCGGCGAGCTGGGCGACGTCCCGGCCGCGTACGACGTAGCCGGTCTCCCCCTCCCGGACCGCGTCCGGGGCGCCACCGGAGTCACCGGCCACCACCGGCAGGCCGGTCGCCGACGCCTCCAGGTAGACGATGCCCAGCCCTTCGACGTCCAGGCCGCGGTTACGGGTGCGGCACGGCATCGCGTAGACGTCGCCGGCCGCGTAGTGCGCCGGCAACTCGACCGACGGCACCGTGCCGGTGAACACCACGTCCCGTTCCACACCGGTCTGGCGGGCCAGCTTCTCCAGGGTGGCCCGGTACGGCCCGCCACCGACGATCAGCAGCGCCGCGTCGGGCACCCGGCGGCGGATCTCCGGTAGGGCCCGGATCAACGTGTCCTGACCCTTGCGCGGCACCAGCCGGGACACGCAGACCACCACCGGTCGGTCGGTCAACCCGAGCCGGGCCCGGACCTGTTCGCCGTCCACCGTCGGGTGGTAGGTGTCCACGTCGACCCCGGGGGCGAGGCGGCGCAGCTCGGTCACCCCGTCCAGCACCCGAGCCAACCGGCTACGGGTGTACTCGCCGAGATAGGTGGTCACGTCCACCCCCCGACCGATGCGCCGCAGCGCCGGCCGGGCTGCCGGCACCGCCGCCCAACCGACCTCGTGGCCGTGGGTCTGCGCCACCACCCGGCGGACGCCGGCACGCCGCCGCAGGCCGGCCGCGAGCAGCCCCAACGGGGCCGCCGCGCCGAACCACACCGTGTCGCAGTCGTACGCGCGAGCCAATCGGGCCGCCCTGCGGGCGACCAGCGGCGTGGGCAACAGCACCCTGGTGCGCTCCCGGATCACCTCGAACGGCTGGTCGGCGTCGAACTTCGCGGCCCCGCGCCAGCTCGACGCGTAGACGACCACCGAGCCGGCCGGTTGACGGACCGCGAGGTTGTGCACAAAGGACTGGATTCCACCCGGGCGGGGCGGAAAGTCGTTGGTGACAAGCAGGGTACGGCTCATCGGCCGGCCTCCCGGGCGTACGCGCGGGCGGCGGCCATCCGCTCCACTGTGGACGGGTGCGAGGCCGAGTAGAGGTATTCCCAGCGGGGCGGGTCGGGGTCGCCGAGGTTGACCGAGCCGAGCCGGCGCTGCATCGACTCGAAGGACTCCGGGTCGTTGGTGAGCGCGAGCGCGTGCGCGTCTGCCCGCGCCTCGACCCGTCGGGACATCAGCGCCTGGACCGGAGCGGCGACCAGCCCGGCCACCGTGACCAGGGCGACCAGCAGCGGAAACGCGCTCGGTTGGGCCACCGAGTCGACACCGGCCAACCGCAGCAGTGGCCCCCACGAGCCGAGCAGGTACAGCGCCACCACGGCCGCGGCGGCACCCAACGCCCCGGTCAGCGTGCCGACCGCCACGTCGGAGTCCTTCGCGTGACCCAACTCGTGCGCCACGACGGCGGTCACCTCGGCCGGCGTCGCCTCGCGCAGCAGCGTGTCGTAGACGACCACCCGTCGGGTCGGCCCGAGACCGGAGACGTACGCGTTGACCGCCCTGGTGCGGCGGGAGGCGTCGGCGACCAGCACGTCCCGCACGGGCACCCCGTCACGGGCGGCCATGCTCATCAGCTCGGTGCGCAACGGGCCCTGCTCCATCGGGGTGAACCGGTTGAAGACCGGCTCCACCAGCACCGGCAGCACGAACGACAGCAGCACCACCAGCACGGCGGCGCCGCCCGCGCCGAACGCCCACCACCAGCGCGGCGCGAGCCGGATGACCGCGTAGAAGCCGAACAACGCCACAGCGCCGATCACCGCGCTGACGGCGTACGACTTGAGCAGGTCGACAGCCCAGCCGCTCCAGCCGTTGGTGCTCAAGCCGTAGCGGGTGAGCACGCTCTGCCGCCAAGCGGCGAACGGGAGCGTCACCAGGTCGGCGACGAGCACCACCGCCAGCCCGCCGAGCACCGCCTGCGCGGCCCAGTGCCCACCGAACGGCCGGCCCACCAGCTCGACCAGGCGACTGCCCAGCGGGGTCAACCCGAGTGCGAGGGCGATGAGCAGCCCGACGGCGAGCGCGGCGTAGCCGCCGGGGCGCAGCGCGGCCCGGAACTCCCGGCCCTTTTCCACCTGCTCGGCCGGCAGGTCACCCAGCGCGGCGAGCTGGTCGGCCCGGGGTGCCGGCGGGCGGTGCCACGGGATGAGCAGCGCGGCCAGCACGACCAGCGCGATGGTCAGCCCGGCCAGGGTCAGCAGCGCCCAGCCGCGCGGGGTCACCGCGTCACCGCCCGTTGTTCCCCGCTCATCGCGCTCCTCCCGCCGTGACCGCTCATCCTATGGGCCGCGAGAAGCCCGCTTCCGGGCGCGGTGTCGCACTCAGGCGACGCGGCGGGTGGCGCGACGGCGAGCTGCCTCCGGGCGTGCGGGCGCGGCCAGCACCTCCACGTCGAAGCCGGCCCGGGCGAACACTTCGATGGCCTCGACCTCGGCGGCGACCAACCCGGCCGCCGGGGACGTCTCGTCGAACAGGGCGGTCAGCGGGCAGCCGGAACAGCCGTCGGCCCGCTTCGCGCACCCGTCGCAGTCGATGAGCATCACGCCTCCTGATCGGCTCGCGGCACCCAGGCGACGCCCTTTCGTCGCCGGCCGAGCACCGTCGGTGACATCGACACTAAACACCGGGTACGACAGGAACCCCGTCCGACCGCCCGTTTCAGGGCTAGATCCACTCCACATCAGCGAAATCGGGGTATCCCACCCTTTCGGAACGCCCGACAGCACGGAACTCATGGCTGAGCTGGCCCGGCGACTGCCGACCAGCTGACCGGCGGCGTCCCGAGCGCCCGGTCGTTGGGGCTGAGGTCTCAGCCCTGCGCGTCGAGGTCACGCAGTGCGTAGCGGAGGTGCTGCCACTCCTCCTGAAAGATCACGTGGAGGCAGTGCAGGACGGACACGATGTGCTCCGGCCACCAGGCGCTCGGCCGAGACTCGGCGAGCAGCTCCGGCGTGACGGTCGCCAGGAAGTCGCGCACCATGGCCTGCCGCTCGGCCCGCACCGCAAGGACCGCCTCGAAGCTCGGCTGCTCCGTGGCGAAGACCGACATGTCGAAGCCGTCGGTCTCGTACTCGACATGCGACTGACCCAGCGGGTGGAACGGCTGCGGCAGGCGCAGGATCGCCTTGCCCAACCATGCGTCGGCGGCGAACGCGAGATGGCGCAGCGTCTGCGCGAACGACCACTCCCCGTCGATCGAGACGTCGACCGCACCCTCGGGCATGGACACGGCCCGGTCGACCGCCGCGGCCCAGACCCGTTCGAGCGCGGCCCACCCCGCCCGGAGGTCGTCCGGGTTGCTGGCCTGCCGGAGCTCACGCCCGGGGAACCGCCGGTTGAGCTCGGCCTCGACCAGCGGCACGACATCGACGCCGTTGACCAGGAACGTGCCCTCGGCCAGCCACGGCGCGTCGATGTCCAGACCATCCACATCGACGCCGCGCATCACCGCACCGGCCAGCGTCGACCTGTTGAACCGGGCACCCCGCAGGTCCCGGTCGACGAAGACCTTGACGTCGTCCTGTGCCATGGCGACTCCCATCCCTCGGCGGTCGCGGTGACGCTAACGCTCCGGTACGACAGCCGGACAGGCCAGGAAACGGTGCGACAGGACGACGTGCCCCTCAGGAGCGGGCGAGCCGCCGCAGCAGCGAGTCAGCGCCCAGCGGGTACGCGCCGTGCCGGCGTACCCCGTCGGCGACCTCGCGGTCCGACGAGACCACTACCACCGGCCGGCCGGCCGGCTCGGCGCGGACCAGCCGCCGGATCAGCTCGTCGGCGGTCTCGCCCTTGCGGGAGAAGAGCACCCGTACGCCGCGCGGGGCGGGCGGCAGCCCGTGCATCCGTTCGGCGCCGTCGAAGACCACTGTGACCTCGTCGCCGGTCTGCGCGGCGATGCCGCCCAGGCCGGTGATCAGGCGTTTGCGCTGCTGCTCCAGGGACATCTCGCCGAAGCCGCGCTTGGTGACGTTGTAGCCGTCCACCACGAGGTGCGCGCGGGGCAGGGCGAGCAGTTGGTCGAGCCGGGCCGGGTCGTCGGTGTCGCGGGCGCGGGCGGCGGGGCCGGCCGGGGCGGTGCCCGGCTGCTCGGCGAACGCGTCGGCGACGAAGTCGGCGGGGAGTTTGTCCACCGGGTCGAGGGCCAACTCGCGGCGCAGCCCGACGGCGGCCTGGCCGATGGTCTCCAGCAGCAGCCAGAGCCGGGCGTCGTCGACCGAGCGCGCCTCCTTGGCGCTGGCCCGGGCCACCCCGGCGGCGGCCTCGGCCTCGGCCAGCCGGGCCCGGGCGCGGCGGAGTTCGGCGTCCACGTCGGCGCTGGCGCGGGCGGCCCGGCCGCGCTCGGTGGCCAGCAGCTCGGTGGCCTTCCGCTCGCGAGCCTGGGTCTCCCGCAGGGTGCGGGCCACCTGTCGGGACTCCTCGCGGAGCTGACCCAGCTCCTCGCGGACGCGGGCCAACTCGTCGCGGAGCTTCTCGGCCTCGACCCGGGCCACCGCGCGGTCGTGCTCGGCCCGGGTGGCCCGCTGCTCGGCCTCGCGGACCAACTCGGCGACGACGGCGCTGTCCGCCTCGGCGCGTACCGCCGCGCCGCTGGCGTCGATCAGTTCCCGCCAGCCACGGGGCCGGGCCAGGTAGGCCAGCGCGGCCACCTCGACCGGGTCGGCGGCGGCCGGGGCGGTGCCCTCGACCACTGCCGCGCCGAGGTCACCGGCGTCGGTCAGGACCCGCGCGGTGACCCGCTGCCGGAACAGCGGGTCGGCGGTGAGCTGGGCGGCGATGACCGGCGCGCCGAGCCGGGCGCGTCGGTTGGGGGCGAACTTGGCCACCCGGCGCAACGGCACCGGCACCTCGTCGGTGGGGAGGGTGGGCAGCACCGCCGCGGTCAGCGTCACGATCCGCTGCCGGACCGGCTCGGGCAGGGTGGGCTCGGGCTCGGCGGCGGGGGCATCGTCCGGCTCGGCGCTGGGGGCTTCGTCCGTCGTCGGGTCCGATGCGCGCGCTGTGTCGGTGACTACGTTGTCGTCCGGGTTGCCCACAGCACCGTCGAGCGCGACCGGATCCTCCTGCGGGAGGTGGTCGTCGTACGGCTCGGTGAGGGGCATGTGGCAAGTCTCCCACCGCAACCGGGCCCACCGCCCGGTGAGTGAGCCGATCTCTCATCCTAGCCCCATGGTGACGGATGGGACGGCTGCGACGGGAGTGTCGGACCGGGGCGCTAGCGTGCCGCCGATGGCACAGGCGGAGTACGTCCAGGAGTCACTGGCCGGTCTCGACCCGGCGGTGGGCGGGGTGGACCCGGCGCTGCCCCTCTACGCGACGACCTTCGTGGTGGTCGACCTGGAGACCACCGGCGGCGCGCCGGACGGTGGCGGCATCACCGAGATCGGCGCGGTCAAGGTGCGCGGTGGCGAGCAGTTGGGGGTGCTGGCGACCCTGGTCAACCCGGGCCAGCCGATTCCGCCCTTCATCACCGTGCTGACCGGCATCACCCAGGCCATGCTGGTCCCTGCGCCACCGATCGAGCAGGTGCTGCCGAGCTTCCTGGAGTTCATCGACGATGCGGTGCTGGTGGCCCACAACGCCCCGTACGACGTGGGCTTCCTCAAGGCCGCCTGCGCCAAGCACGGCTACCGCTGGCCCAACCCCCGCGTCCTGGACACGGCTGCGCTCGCCCGCCGGGTGCTGACCCGCGACGAGGTGCCCAACCGCAAGCTCGGCACCCTGGCCGCCTACTTCCGCACCGCCACCCAGCCCACCCACCGCGCGCTGGACGACGCGAAGGCCACCGTCGACGTGCTGCACGGGCTGATCGGTCGGCTCGGCGGGCACCGGGTGGACACCATCGGCGACGCCATCGAGTTCGCCCGCGCGGTCACCCCGACCCAGCGCCGCAAGCGGCACCTGGCCGAGGGGTTGCCCAAGGTCCCCGGGGTCTACATCTTCCGGGCCGCCGACGACCGGCCGCTCTACGTGGGCACCTCCGTCGACATCGCCACCCGGGTACGCAGCTACTTCACCGCCGGTGAGAAGCGCGCCCGGATCTCCGAGATGCTGGGCGCGGCCGAGCGGGTCGAGGCGGTGGAGTGCGCCCACTCGTTGGAGGCCGAGGTCCGTGAGCTGCGGTTGATCGCCGCACACGCCCCGCCGTACAACCGCCGGTCGAAATACCCGGAACGGATGGTCTGGCTCAAGCTGACCGACGGTCCGTACCCTCGGCTGTCGATCGTCCGCGACCTCTCCCCCACCGACACCGCGTACCTCGGGCCGTTCACCTCCCGGCGGGCCGCCGAGCTGGCCGCCGCCGGTTTCCACGACGCGGTGCCGCTGCGCCAGTGCACACACCGGCTCTCGCTGCGCACCGTCACGCCGGCCTGCGCGCTGGCCGAGCTGGGTCGCTGCCCGGCACCCTGCGAACACAGGATCACCCCCGAGGAGTACGACGACACCGCCGCCGCGCCCTTCCGCACCGCCACGGCCAGCGACCCCCAGCCGGTGGTGGACGCGCTGCTCGCCCGGATCGACGTGCTCTCCCGCGACCAGCGCTACGAGGAGGCGGCCGTGGTGCGGTCCCGGTTGGCCGCCGTGCTGCGGGCCACAGTGCGGATGCAGCGGCTGGCCGCGCTGACCGGGATCGTCGAGTTGGCCGCCGCCCGGCCGGCCGCCCGGGGCGGCTGGGAGTTGGCGCTGGTCCGGCACGGCCGGCTGGCCGGCGCGGGGGTGTCCCCGCCGGGCGTGCACCCGCGGCCCACGTTGACCACGATCCGGGCCACCGCCGAGACGGTGTCGGGCGGGCACGGTCCGGTGCCGGCCGCCACCGCCGAGGAGTCCGAGCGGATCCTGTCCTGGTTGGAGCGACCGGAGACCCGACTCGTCGAGATGTCCTCCGGTTGGTCCTCTCCGGCGAGTGGCGCGGGCCGGTTCCGTGACCTGCTGGCGAAGGCCGAGGGCGGGGCGTCCCACCAACTCTCGACCGAACGCTCATGACCAACTGACCGATCGGACTACGTCGACTCGCTTAGGCTGTTAGAGAAGTGCAGTCCTGCCCGATTCGTGGGCCTGCTCCCGCCGCCGGGTTCCGGCGACGCGGAGCCGGGGTGAGGAGGTGTCCCTCGTGGACGTCGACGCCGGACACGGCGCCGCCCTGGGGGGCGCCCTGCCGACACAGCCGGGTGAGCTGCCGCTCGCCCGCCGACTACGGTCGTTGCTCAGCTGGCCGACCACCGACTCGGACCCGGTCACCCAACTGGTCCGCACCCACCGGGGCATCCACGCCGGCACCGACCCCGCGGTGCTGCGCCGTGCCTACACCATCGCGGAGAACATGCACCGCGGGCAGTTCCGCAAGAGCGGGGAGCCGTACATCACCCACCCCCTCGCTGTGGCGCAGATCTGCGCCGAGCTGGGCATGGACACCACCACCCTGGTCGCGGCGCTGCTGCACGACACCGTGGAGGACACCCGCTACACCCTCCAGGCGCTCTCCGAGGATTTCGGCGGCGAGGTGGCCCACCTTGTCGACGGGGTGACCAAGTTCGACAAGGCGTTCTACGGCAAGGCCGCCGAGGCGGAGACGATCCGCAAGATGATCGTCGCGGCCGCCAAGGACGTCCGGGTGCTGATCATCAAGCTGGCCGACCGGCTGCACAACATGCGGACGCTCGGGGTGCGCTCGGCGTCGTCGCGGGAACGGATCGCCCGCAAGACCCAGGAGGTGCTGGTCCCGCTCTGCGACCGGCTGGGCATCCAGACCCTGAAGCGCGAGCTGGACGACGTGGTGCTGCTGCACCTCGAGCCCGACGAGCACGCCCGGCTGGCCCGGCACGTGCACGACCGGCCGGGCTGGGACGCGTACCTCGACTCGGTGGTCACCCGGACCCGGGTGGCGCTGCGCCGCAGCCGGGTCGACGCCGAGGTGAGCCCCCGTCCCCGGCACCTCTACTCGATCTGGAAGGACACCATCGCCGGCGGCCACACCGCCCCGTACGACCTGCCCCGCATCGTGGTGGTGGTCGACGGCCCGCCCACCGACTGTTACGCCGCGCTGGGCGCGATCCATGGCACCTGGCGACCGGTAGCCGGCCGTTTCAAGGACTTCATCGCCTCGCCGAAGAACAACCTCTACCGTTCGCTGCACACCAGCGTCTGCGGCCCGCAGGACCGCACCGTGGAGGTGCTGATCCGCACCGAGGAGATGCACCGCTCGGCCGAGTACGGCATCGCCGCCGACTTCCGTTTCCCCCGCTCCGGCAGCAGCAGCGCCGCAGCCCGTGCCGAGCAGTTGGACTGGCTGCGCCGGGTGCTCGACTGGGAGCCGGACGCCGCCGACCCGGCACAGTTCTACGAGTCGCTGCGGTGCGACCTCGCCGAGGGGCAGATCCAGGTCTTCTCCGACGGGCGGCAGGTCGTGCTGCCGGCCGGTGCCACGCCTGTCGACCTCGCGTACGAGCTGGGCAACGACCGGGGCGACCACTGCCTCGCCGCACGCATCAACGGTCGGCTCGCCCCGCTCAGTTCGGAGCTGGACGAGGGCGACGTGGTGGAGATCTTCACCGAGAACGACGGCGACAACGGCTTCGAGGCCGGGGTGGCGCCGCGCGGCCCCCGCCGGGAGTGGCTGAGCTTCGTCAAGTCGCCGCACGCGCAGATGCAGATCAACAGGTGGTTCGCCGAGCACACCGAGCCGGGCATCACGATCAGCGACAAGGTGCGCCTCGGCCGGGCCACCATCGGGCTCGCCCTGCGCCAGCACAACCGGGGCCTCGCCAGTGACCTGCCGTTGCTGCGCCTCTCCGAGGAGTTGGGCTATCCCGACCTGGAGACCCTGCTGGTCGCGGTCTTCGACCGGGTGATCGAACCGGACACCGTGGTTCGCCAGCTCATCGACCTGGTCGACCATCGACAGTGACCCGGCGGGCCCCAGCGCGTCCGAAGGACATTCGTGACCACTAGCCTGGAGTCATGATCCCTCGCTCCCGCGCCACCGGTCGGGCCCTCTTCTACCAGGCCTTCTACCGGCTGCCGTTGCCGGTGCGTCGGCGCCTGGTCCGGTTGGCAGTGCCCAAGTACATCGTCGGCGCGGTGACACTGGTCCGGGACACCGAGGCGACGGGCGCGGGTCGGTTGCTCATGCTGCGTCAGCCGCCCGGCAAGGGTTGGTCACTCCCCGCCGGCCTGCTCAACCGGGGCGAGGCCCCGGTGGTGGGCGCGGCCCGTGAGCTGTTCGAGGAGTCCGGCGTCCGACTCGCCCCGTCCCGGCTGCGCCCGGCGGTGCCGAACGCGATCGTGCACGCCAAGGGCTGGGTGGACATGGTCTTCGAGGCCGAGGTGCCGGCGTCCAGCACCGAGCTGGTCGTCGACGGCGGGGAGGTCTTCGAGGCCGCCTGGCACCCCCTGGACGACCTGCCCAAGCTGACCTGGCCGACGGCCCGGCTGCTCGCCTACTACGACATCGGGCCGCTGGCCGGGCAGTTCCCGCCACCGGTGCCCGACGACACCCCGTGACCGGCGTGGCCGGTGTGCCGGCGGAGTTGTGCGCTGTGGTGCTGGCCGCCGGCGAGGGCACGCGGCTGCGCCCGCTCACCGAACGGGTGCCCAAGGCGCTCTGCCCGGTGGGCAACGTCCCCCTGCTGGATCGGGCGTTGGCGCGGCTGGCCGGGTTGGGCCTGGCCGGTCCCGACCGGGTCGCCGTGAACGCCTGCTACCTCGGCGACCAGGTGGTGGCGCACGTCGGCGACCGCGCACACCTGTCGGTGGAGCCGGGCGACCCGCTGGGCACCGCGGGCGGGGTGGCCAACCTGCGGGACTGGATCGACGGGCGGCCGGTGCTGGTCGGCAACGCCGACGCGTACCTCGCCGACAGGGCTACTCCCCCGGGCCCGGACCTGGCCGCCCTGCTCGACGGCTGGGACGGGCGGACCGTACGCCTGCTCGGCCAGCCGGCCGCGGACCCGGCGGCGCCGGGCACCTTCGCCGGGCACTGCTTCACCGGCTTCTCGCTCCTGCCCTGGCGGCTGGTCCGGGACCTGCCTGTCGTCTTCTCGGACCTGGTCCGCGCCGTGTGGCGGCCGGCCGAGGCGGCGGGAGCCCTGACTGTGGTGCCCTACCCGGGCACCTTCTTCGACACCGGCACCCCGGCCGACTACCTGGCGGCCAACCTGCACGCGGCCGGCGGCACCCTGGTCGACGAGTCGGCGACGGTCACCGGCCCCTGCGTGGAGTCGGTCGTCGGCGCGGGCGCGCGGGTGGACGGCGACGTGTTCCGCACCGTGGTGTGGCCGGGCGCGACAGTACGCGCCGGCGAGCGGCTGCGGAACGTGATCCGGGCCGGGAACGACCTGACAGTGCCCTGCACCGCCCAGGGTTGAGCCGCGACGGCTCCCGCCTCCGGTTCCGGGCCGGAACATCTAGCATGGGCGACGACGCCGACGAACGGAGAAATGCCCCGTGATCACCGCGATCGTGCTGATCGACTGCGCCACCGATGCGATCCCCGAGGTGGCGGAAAACCTGGCCAACCTTCCCGGCGTCAGCGAGGTCTACTCGGTGGCCGGGCACGTCGACCTCATCGCCATCGTCCGGGTCCGCGAGTTCGACCAGATCGCCCAGGTCATCGCGGGCAGCATCTCCAAGGTCCCGGGCGTGCTCAACACCGAGTCGCACATCGCCTTCCGGGCGTACTCCCAGCACGACCTCGAGGAGGCGTTCGCGATCGGCCTGGCCAGCGCCGACTGACCCGCGGGCCCGTGCCGGCCCACGGCGCACAGGGCGGCCGGCCCACCCCCGTGGGGTGGACCGGCCGTCTGCTGTGGCTACGTCAGCTCTCGCTGGGAGCCGGTACCTCGGTGGTGCCGCCGCCCGGAGCCGGCGACTCGGTGCCGGTACCGCCGCCAGGAGCCGGCGACTCGGTGCCGGTGCCGCCCGGAGCCGGCGACTCAGTGCCGGTGCCGCCCGGGCTGGGCGTACCGCTGGCGCTGGTCTGCGGAACCGGGATGCCCAACTTGTTGGCGAGCGCCACCAACTCGTCGTAGTGCGTCTGCAGCGTCGGAAGCGCCGTCTGCGCCAACTGGACCACCGACTGCTCGGAGCCCTGCGAGATCTCCGTCTGGGTGGCCTGGATGGCCTGGACGTGGCCGGCCAGCTCACTGGTCACCCAGAGCCGGTCGAACTCCGCACCGCTGGCGTTGTTCAGCTTGTCGATGACCGCCTGCTGATCGGCGTTCGGCTCGTTCGGCAGTTCCACCCCGAGCTGTGACGCGGTCTGCTGCACCGTCTGGTCCAGCTGGGTGTGGTCGGTCTTCAGCATCGCGCCCAGGTCCTTGACCCCCTGGTCCTGACCCTTCTGCTGAGCCAGGTCACCAGCGGTGATCTCGAACAGGTTGACCTGGTGTACCGCCTGCAGGTACTGGGTGTCCTGCGTTGACGGCTGTGCCGCGGCCTGCGCGGCCGCAGCCGGCGCCACACCGACCAGTACCAGCGCGGCCAACAGGCCGAGGCGTTTGATACCCAACATGCTTCCCCCCCTTGAGACGTTGGACCGCACGGATACCCGGCTCACCGGGGTTATTCCTGCGATCGCCCGTCGCGCGGGGTCGACCGTTCCGATCAGGGCCGTCCGACTCCGGGTCGGATGGGGCGGGGGCGCGGATACGACAGGGCGCCCGCCGGAATCCGGCGGGCGCCCCGTAACGGTGCGACTGGGCGGTCAGCGGCGGCTCTCGCCGCTGCCGATCTCCTCGCGCTCGGGTCGGGCCTCGACCGGCGGGTGCCCCGGCGAGACCGGCGCCTCGACCGGCTTCTCGATCGGGTAGAAGAAGCCCCGGATGGCCGGGCCGAGGGCCCCCAGCCGGTTCATCTTCTTGGGCACGACCCAGCCCACGTAGTCCAGCTGGCCGTGACCGTCCGCGTGCCCGTTGGACGCGCTGAGCGGCTGGTGCACCTCGACGAACCGACCGTCCGGCATACGCCGGATGATGCCGGTCTCCACGCCGTGGGCGAGCACCTCCCGGTCGTGCTGCTGCAGGCCCAGGCAGAGCCGGTAGGTGACGTAGTACGCCAGCGGCGGGACCACCAGCAGGCCGATCCGGCCCGCCCAGGTCATCGCGTTCAGGCTGATCTGGAACTTGTCCGCGATCACGTCGTTGGCGCCGGAGAGCGTCAGCACGATGTAGAACGAGACGGCCATGGCGCCGACGGCGGTCCGGGCCGGAGCGTCCCGGGGCCGCTCGAGCAGGTTGTGGCTCTTGCGGTCCTTGAGGTGCCGGGCTTCCAGGAACGGGTACATCGTCGACAGGCCCACCAGGATGCCGGGCAGCACGACAGTCGGCCAGAACAGCGGCGGGATGACGTACCCGTCGCCGATCGGGATGGGGATCTCCCAGGCCGGCATGAGTCGGGTCGACCCGTCGAGGAACATGACGTACCAGTCGGGCTGGCTGGCGGCCGAGACCACCCACGCCTCGTACGGGCCGAACAGCCAGATCGGGTTGATCTGGAACAGACCGCCCATCAGCGCGATGACGCCGAAGACGACCATGAAGAAGCCGCCCTGCTTCAACGCGTACCGGGGGAACATCCGCTCGCCGACCACGTTGTTGTTGGTCCGGCCGGGGCCGGGCCACTGGGTGTGCTTCTGCTTGAAGACCAGACCCAGGTGGACGCTGATCAGTGCGACCAGCAGACCCGGGATGAGCAGCACGTGGGCGATGAAGAACCGGCTGATGATGATCGTGCCCGGGAACTCGCCGCCGAAGACCGACGAGGTGACCCAGGAGCCGATCACCGGGATGGACAGCATGATCGCCGAGGCGATCCGCAGGCCGGTGCCGGAGAGGCCGTCGTCCGGCAGCGAGTAGCCGGTGAAGCCGGCCAGGAAGCCGACCCAGAACAGCAGCGAACCGATGATCCAGTTGGTCTCACGCGGCTTGCGGAAGGCGCCGGTGAAGAAGACCCGCAGCATGTGCACGACGATCGCGGCCATGAACAGCAGCGCCGCCCAGTGGTGCATCTGCCGCATCACCAGACCGCCGCGGACGTCGAACGAGATGTCCAGGCTGGAGGCGTACGCGGCGGACATCGGGGTGCCCTGCAACGGCGCGTAGCTGCCGTCGTAGACCACCTCCGTCATCGCCGGCTCGAAGAAGAAGGTGAGGAACACACCGGTCAGCAGCAGCACGACGAACGAGAACAGCGCGATCTCGCCGAGCAGGAAGGACCAGTGGTCCGGGAAGACCTTGTTCAGCAGTTTGCGCAGCGGGGTGGCCACCGCGAAGCGGTCGTCCACTCCCACCGCGGCCTTGCCCGGCGTCGCCGCAAGGTCAAGCTTTCGACGCTTCATGGCCGCTCCCAGAAATCAGGCCCGACGGTCTCGGTGTAGTCGGACTTCGCCACGAAGAAGCCCTCGGAGTCCACCTCGATCGGCAGCTGCGGCAGCCGCCGGCTGGCGGGGCCGAAGATGGGCCGGGCGTTGTCGGTGATCAGGAACTGGGACTGGTGGCACGGGCAGAGCAGCCGGTTGGTCTGCTGCTCGTACAGGCTGGCCGGGCATCCCGCGTGCGTGCAGATCTTGGAGAACGCCGCGTAGTTGCCCCACATGTAGTCGCCGTGACCGACCCGCTCGTTGGCCCGGCGCGACTCCTGCGCGTCGGAGTCGCGGAGGTGGATCAGCAGCGTCGGCGAGTCGGCGTGCCTGTTGCTCACGCCGTGGTCGATGCCGGGGAAGACGGTCAGCTGCCCACCGGTGCTGATGTCCGCCGGGCGGATCGGACGGCCGTCCTCGCGGACCAGGCGGATCCGCTGGCCGCCCTCGGCCGCGGCGAACCCGGTGGTGAACATCTGGTTGTTCTTGTGCGGCTGCGAGATCAGACCGCCGACCAGCGGCGCCGCGGCGACCGCGGCGACCGGCGCGAGACCGGCCAGCAGCGAGATGCCGAGCAGCGGGCGACGCTTCACGCCCAGCTCGTCAGCCATGTAGAGCATGGTCTGACCGGTGATCGTGCGGCCTTCGGAGTCCACCTGACCCTCGTGCCGGTCCTGGATCGAGACCTCCTTGGGCAGCAACTTCTTGCCCCAGGTCAGGATGCCGAAGCCGACGGCGAGCAGCGCCACGCCGAGGGTGAAGCCGAGCAGCGGGGTGTAGAACTTGTCGCCGCCCCGGCCCGCCTCGTACTGCCACGGCCACCAGATGTAGATGGCCAGGAACGCGGTGGCGGCCAGGCCGGTGATCAGGAAGAAGCCGGCGACCACCCGGGTCAGCCGACGCTCCGCCTTGGTGCCCGGCAGCACCTGCGGCTCGTAGTGGACGATCTCGATGTCGTCCCGGCGCGCGCCCTCACGAACGATGTCGAACCGGGTCAGCTTGGGGTCGTTCACGTCGAGCGGCTCCTGGCCCTGCGGGGCCTGGTGCTCGGTGTGGGTGCTCATGCCGTCACCTCGCTACGGGTGGCGCCGAGCGGCACCACAGCACTGAATCGGATGGCCTGCTCGATCACGACTTACCCGCAATCCACAGGCTAGCGAAGACGAGCGCCACGATGCCGACCAGGAAGATCGCCAGGCCCTCGGTGGACGGGCCGTACCGGCCGAGGTTGAACCCACCCGGGTCCTGGTCGTGCTTCAGCGTCTCCTGGATGTAGGCGATGATGTCGGCCTTCTGCTCCGGCCGGAGCTGGTTGTCGCCAAACACCGGCATGTTCTGCGGGCCGCTCAACATCGCCGCGTAGATCTGGCGGTCGGTAGCGGGGTGCAGGCTCGGGGCGAACTTGCCCGAGGAGAGCGCACCGCCGCCGCCACCGAAGGCGTGGCACTGCGAGCAGTTGATCCGGAACAGCTCACCGCCGGCCGCGATGTTGCCGTCCTCGCGGAGGTCGTCGCCCTCGGGCACGACCGGACCGCCGCCGAGTTCCTGGATGTACTGGGCCAGCTGGCGGGTCTGCTCGTCGGTGAAGACCGGGGGCTTGCGGTGCGCCTGGGCCTCCTGGCGGGCCAGCGGCATCCGCCCGGAGCTGACCTGGAACTCGACAGATGCCGCGCCGACGCCGATCAGGCTCGGCCCGCGGCCCTCGACACCCTGGGCGTTGCGGCCGTGGCAGGTCACGCAGCTCACGTCGAACAGCGCCTTGCCCTCGGCGGCGGCGCCGGTCAGCTGCGGGTTGTCCTGCGCCTGGGCGCCCGGGGCGAAGACGGTGTATGCGCCGCCGGCGAGCATCAGCGCGGCGATCAGCCGGACCGCGGCGCCCAGCCGGCGGCGGCCCCTGCTGCGCGCGGCGGGCCGCTCACGCAACCGCGCGAGCAGACCGCGTCGGCGGTCGTTGTCAGAAGTCATGAGCGGTGTCCTTAACCGGTTGGACCTGTCTCAGGGGACGGAGCAGCAGCGCGGAATGTGACGCGCAAGATCACTGGAGCCAGTAGATCATGGCGTACAGCCCGATCCACACGACGTCGACGAAGTGCCAGTAGTACGACACGACGATCGCCGACGTCGCCTGCGCCGGAGTGAACCGGCCCATGGTCGTACGGACCATGAAGATGATGAAGGCGATCAGACCACCGGTCACGTGCAGGCCGTGGAAGCCGGTGGTCAGGTAGAACACCGACCCGTACCCGTCTTCGTTGATCTTGATGCCGTCGGCGACCAGGTGCCGGTACTCGTTCAGCTGGCCGAGGACGAAGATCAGGCCCATCACGAAGGTGACGGTGAACCAGCGCCGCAGCGCGTGCACGTCACCCTTCTCCGCCGCGAAGACGCCGAGCTGGCACGTCACCGAGGACAGCACCAGGATCACCGTGAAGGTGGTCGCGTACGGGATGTTCAGCGCCTCGGTGTGCTTCTCCCACTGCTCCGGCGCAGCCGCGCGGATGGAGAAGTACATCGCGAACAGCGCCGCGAAGAACATGAGTTCGCTGGAGAGCCACACGATCGTCCCGACGCTGACCATGTTCGGTCGGGTCAGGGAGTGGATCCGGCTCTTGTCAATGGCTGGGGCCGCAGTCACGCCGTCATTATTGCCCCTGACCGGGGCCGGCGATCAGCGGGGGGCCAAACCTGCGCCTTCCGTGGCCCGAGCGTCAGGGTCCGGTTCGCCTGGCCTAGCCTGAAAAGCGTGCTGCACGTCGATCCGATCTTCGCCGCCACCTCGGCCCCGCCGCCGTTCACCGTCGGCGCGGTGCTGAGCGAGACCCGGCTGGACAGCTGGCTGGCCCTCGGCCTGGTGCTCGCCGCCGGCCTGTACCTCTACGGGGTGTACCGGCTGCGCCTGCGGGGCGACCGCTGGCCGGTCGCCCGTACGGTGTTCTTCCTCGGCCCCGGGCTGGGCGGCATCGCGCTCGTCACGGTCAGCGGGCTGCACGCGTACGACACCGCGCTGCTGTCCGTGCACATGATCCAGCACATGGTGCTGTCCATGGTGGCACCGATCTTCCTGGCGCTGGGCGCACCGATGACCCTGGCCCTGCGGACCCTGCCTCTCCGGCCACGCAAGCGCCTGCTCGCGATCGTGCACAGCCGGGTCGCCCGGGTCTACAGCTTCCCGCTGGTGGCGTTCGCCATCTTCGTGGTCAACCCGTTCGTGCTGTACTTCAGCGATCTGTACCGCTACACCCTGGAACACGCCTGGGCGCACGAGCTGGTGCACGCGCACTTCATCATGACCGGCTGCGTGTTCTTCTGGCCGCTGCTCGGCCTCGACCCGCTGCCCGGCCGCTGGCCGTACCCGGCGCGGGCGCTGCTGATGCTGCTCTCCGTGCCGTTCCACACAGTGCTCGGCCTCACCATCATGCAGAGCAGCACGCTCTTCGGCGGCGACTGGTACCCGTCGCTCAACCTCGGTTGGGTCGACCCCTGGCAGGATCAGGTGGTCGCCGGCGGCATCCTCTGGGCCGGTGGCGAGTTCGTCAGTGTGACGATGCTCGCGGTGCTTGTGGTGCAGTGGGTCAAGCAGTCCGAGCGGGAGGCCCGCCGGGTGGACCGCGAGCTGGACCGCCAGGAGGCCCGCGACCGCGCCGCCGACGCCGCGCCCGCCTGAGCTGCCCGGACGGTACGCCCCGACGCGCGACGCCGGGCGGGATGTCGGCTACGTCACGCCGACCGGTACGATCTGCGGGCAGCTACGAGGTGGAAGCGGAGTGCCGGCATGAGCGATCGTCTTTGCACCGTTTTGCTCTACAGCGACGACCCGCAGGTCCGTGATCGGATGCGGATGGCCGTCGGCACCCGGCCCGCGCCCGGTCTGCAGATCGAGTTCGTCGAGGCGTCGACCTACGCGGAGACCATCCGGCTGGTCGACGACTACGAGATCGACCTGCTGCTGCTCGACGGCGAGGCGAGCCCGGGCGGCGGCATCGGCATCGCCCGGCAGGTCAAGGACGACCGGGACGACGCTCCCCCGACCTGCCTGGTGATCGCCCGCGCCGCCGACCGATGGCTCGCCGCGTACGCCGAGGTCGACGCGACGCTGGTGCACCCGCTCGACCCGGTGACCACCGGCGGCACGGTGGCCGAGCTGCTGCGGACGCACGCACCCGCCTGACGTCCCACGCTCGTCCGGCACCCCCACGGCGCCGGATCTCCTCGGCGCCGGTTCCAGCCCACCCGCACTTCGCATGCTCGGGAGGCCCGCCATGGGCGATCGGACCTGGCCGCACCTGCTCAACGCGCTGCTGCGCGGTGACGAACTGTCCACCGCCGACACCGCGTGGGCGATGGACGAGATCATGACCGGCTCGGCGAGCGCGGCGCAGATCGCCGCCTTCGCCGTGGCGCTGCGGGCCAAGGGCGAGACCCCCGCGGAGCTGGCCGGCCTGGTGGAGGCGATGCTGGGTCGCGCAGTCCCGGTGGCACTCCCCGAGGAACTGCGCCGTACCGCGCTCGACGTGGTCGGCACCGGCGGTGACCTCGCCCACACGGTCAACATCTCGACGATGACGGCGCTGGTGGTCGCCGGCGCGGGCGTCCGCGTCGTCAAGCACGGCAACCGGGCCGCGTCCTCCCTGTGCGGCACCGCCGACCTGCTGGAATTCCTCGGCATCCCACTGGATCTCGGCCCGGAGCACGTCGCCCGCTGTGTCGAGGAGGCCGGCATCGGGTTCTGCTTCGCTGCCCGCTTCCACCCGGGGATGCGGCACGCCGGCCCGGTCCGCCGCGAGGTGGGCGTACCCACCTTCTTCAACTTCCTCGGCCCGCTGACCAACCCGGCCCGCCCCCGGGCGGGCGCGGTCGGCTGCTTCGACCTCCGGATGGCCCCGGTGATGGCCAGCGTGTTCGCGGGCCGTGGCGACTCGGCGATCGTGATGCGCGGCGAGGACGGGCTGGACGAGTTCACCACCGCCGCGCCGACCCGGATCTGGGCGGCCCAGGGCGGCACCGTACGAGAGGCCGTGCTGGACGCCACGGACCTGGGGGTACCCCGGGCCACCCTGGCGGATCTGCGGGGCGGTGACGCCGCGTACAACGCGGGGGTTGCCCGTCGCCTGTTGGCCGGCGAGACGGGCCCGGTCCGAGACGCGGTGCTTGTCAACGCGGCGGCGGCGCTGGCCACCCAGGGCCCACTGGACGGCGACCTGACCGAGGCGCTCCGCGCCGGCCTGGCCCGCGCGGCCGAGTCGATCGACTCCGGCGCGGCCGCCGCGACCCTGGACCGCTGGATCGAGACCGCCACCGCCTGACCTCACCACCGCAAGGCCCGCCGGCGCCGCAAGGCCCGCCAGCGCCGCCCGACCCGTCGGCGGGCGGCGACTCGGCCGGTGATCGACTCGGGTTTCGTGAATCTGCGGTGTCCGGGCAGCCCGGATGCCCCGACGTCAATGATGTCGAGTGGATCACGTGCCGACAGCGACCAGTGGGCGACCGTGCGCGGAGATTTGTCGGACCCGTCTGGGAAACTACAAGTGAGTAGTTCTCTGCTGCCGTCGGTGCGTCGTTGTCGCATCCGAGGGTGGTCCGCCTGGTATCCGAGAGGAGACGCCCGTGTCGCATCGCGAGTTCCACTGCAACGTCTGCGAGGGCGTGGCGCTGTTCGAGGCGCCGCCCTGCGTCGACGGCCACGGCACCGACTGTCCAGAGCTGATCTGCATCGGCTGCGGCGCGGCCGTGATGGTCGGCACGTTCGCCTTCCCGGTCACCCGGCTGGCCGCCCGCCAACGCCAGCCCGCCCGCCCCCGCGCCGCCTGACCGGCGCACCGCCTAACCGCTGCACCGCCAGACTGCCCGCGCCGCCTGACCGCTGCGCCCCCAGACTGCCCGCGCCGCCCGACCGCCGTGTCACCCGAGGCGGGGTGGACATGACCGAAGGCCCGCTCCCCTCTGGGGGAACGGGCCTTCGTCGTGCCGGGTCGGTCGCGACGGCGACCGGGTCGGTCAGTGCTCCGCGGTGCGCCGGGTGCCGCTGTAGTACTCGAACAGGAGCCCGCAGGCGGAGAAGACGACGGCCAGCAGGCCGGCGCCGATCAGCCAGTACTGCCAGAACACCATGCCGAGCGCGGCGATCGCGGCGGCCAGCGCCAGACCGAACGGCCAGTAGCTGCCCGGGCTGAAGAAGCCGACCTCACCAGCACCATCGGCGATCTCGGCGTCCGGACGGTCCTCCGGGCGCAGGTCGATGCGGCGGGAGACGAACCAGAAGAAGCCACCGCACATCGAGCAGAGCAGGAACGACAGCAGCAGGGCAACGGTGCCGACCCACTCGACGCCGCCCGACTCCCCGTGCGTCCAGGCGCCGTAGAGGATGGTGGCACCGAAGAGGAACCCGGCGATGATCAGGAAGATACGCCACTCGGTCTTCATGCGGCTGCCTCAGCTTCCCGTGCGGGCCGGAACGTCGTCCGGGTTGAAGTTGTCCTGCGTCCGCCGCGTGTCGAACGGCTGCGTGGTCTGCGCGTACGGCTGCTCACCGATCGCGGACAGCGCATCCTGGGTGGACTTGCCGCTCTGCTTGGCCGCGAGGAACTGGTCGTACTTCTCCGGCGAGACCACCCGCAGCTCGAAGTTCATGAACGCGTGGTAGCTGCCGCACAGCTCGGCGCAGCGCCCGACGTAGGCACCCTCGGCGTCCAGGCTGGAGACCTCGAACACGTTGCGGATCTTGCCCGGCATGACGTCCCGCTTGAAGAGCAGCTCCGGCACCCAGAAAGAGTGGATGACGTCGCGGCTGGTCTCCTCGAACCGGATGGACCGGTTGGTCGGCAGCACCAGCACCGGGATGACCTCACTGGTGCCGAGCGTCGACGCCGTGGTGCGGGCTTCAGTGCCCTGACCGTCGCGGTAGTTGAACTGCCAGTTCCACTTGAACGCGACGACCTCGACCGTGACGTCCGGGTTCTTCGACAACTTGTCGACGTCGGTCTGCACGATCGCCGTGTAGTAGAAGAGCACGGAGACGATCAGGATCGGCGCGATGGTGTAGAGGAACTCCATCGGCATGTTGTAGCGGGTCTGCACCGGCAGCGCGTTGCCACGCTTGCGGTAGCGCACGACGCACCAGAAGATCAGGCCCCACACGAAGACGCCGACCGCGAGCGCGGCGATGCAGGAGGCGATCCACAGGTCGTACATCCGCTTGGACTCCGGCGAGATGCCGCCCTGCGGCCAGCCGAAGCCGTCGAACGTCTGACCGACGTCACAGCCCGTGAGCAGAACCAGCAACGCCACGCCACCGAGACCGAGCCCGGCCAGGCGACCAGCACCACGCCCCCGGCGTCCACCAACCCCTGGGGAAGCGCTGTGCCGTACGGCCGACGGCCGTACCTCCGAACTCCTTGCGACCACCTGGTCCTGCCTCCCTAGCGCGCCGCGGTGCGTCCTTCGTCAGCACCGGCGGCAAAGGCGTCACCGACGGTCGCAGATTACTCGACCATGACGGACTCGGCCGTGGTGGGGTCACTGTCCGACCCCCATCGGGGGGATCCTAGGCATACCGCCGCGATAGCGTTGCCACCTGTGAGCGCGAGGAGTGAGCCGGGGTTGCGAGCCCCGCAGCCGCGAACGAAGGCAGGTCCATGAGCGCGAGGAGTGAGCCGGGGTTGCGAGCCCCGCAGCCGCGAACGAAGGCAGGTCCGTGAGCGCGAGGAGTGAGCCGGGGTTGCGAGCCCCGCAGCCGCGAACGAAGGCAGGTCCGTGAGCGCATCCCCGGTCTACCTGGACGCGGCGACCGCCGCGCCGATGCATCCGGTCGCGCGGCAGGCGCTGTTGGCCGCGCTCGACGACGGCTGGGCCGACCCGGGCAAGCTGTACACGCAGGCCCGCCGGGCCCGGCAACTGCTCGACGCCGCCCGCGAGGCCACCGCGCTGACGCTCGGCGTCCGCGCCGACGAGGTGTCCTTCACCCCCAGCGGTACGACCGCAGCGCACGGCGCGGTGCTCGGCGGCCTGGCGGGGCGGCGCCGGGTCGGGTCGACGCTTGTGCACTCGGCGATCGAGCACTCGGCGGTGCTGCACGCGGCGGAGCGGCACGTCGGCGCGGGCGGGTCCGCCACCGAGGTGCCGGTCGACCGGTTGGGCCGGCTGGACCTGGCCGCGTGGTCGAGCGCGGTTCGGGCCCCGGGGGTCGCGCTGGCCGCTTTGATCACCGCCAGTCACGAGGTGGGGACTGTGCAGCCGGTCGCCGAGGCGGCGGCCGCGTGCGCCGACGCGGGTGTGCCGCTGTACGTGGACGCGGCCCAGTCGGTGGGCCGGGTGCCCCTGCCGGCCGGTTGGTCGGTGCTCACGGCGAGCGCCCACAAGTGGGGCGGGCCACCCGGGGTGGGGGTGCTGGCGGTCCGCAAGGGCGCCCGCTGGGAGTCACCCTGGCCGGCCGACGAGCGGGAGAGCGGGCGTACCCCAGGGGTGGTGAACCTGCCGGCGGTCGTGGCGGCGGCGGCGAGCCTGCGGGCGGCGGCGGCCGACGCGGCTGCCGAGGCGACCCGGCTGGCCGCCCTGGTGGACCGGGTCCGGGAGCGGGTCGCGGCGGAGGTGCCCGACGTGGAGGTGGTGGGCGACCCGGTGCTCCGGCTCCCCCACCTGGTCACCTTCTCGTGCCTGTACGTCGACGGGGAAGCGCTGCTGCACGCCCTCGATCGGCGGGGCTTCGCCGTGTCGTCCGGCTCGTCCTGCACCTCGTCCACGCTGCGCCCGTCGCACGTGTTGGAGGCCATGGGGGTGCTCTCGCACGGCAACGTGCGGGTCAGCCTGCACCGGGAGACGACCGAGGCGGACGTGGAGCGGTTCCTGACCGAGTTGCCGGGGATCGTCGCCGGGCTGCGCGCCGAGGCCGGGGTGGTGGGGCTGTGACGATGCCGGACGAGGTGATCGACTGCCGGGGGCAACGCTGCCCGCTGCCCGTGATCGCGGCGGCGCGACGGATGCCCGAGGTGCCGGTCGGCACTGTGGTCCGGGTGCTGGCCGACGACCCGGCGGCGGCGGTCGACATCCCCGCCTGGTGCCGGATGCGCGGCCAGGAGTTCCTCGGCTCGGTCGACGGCCCGGACGGCCCCGCCTACGACGTCCGCCGCACCCACTGACCCCACCACCGCCTCACCAGGCGTCGATCATGGAGTTGTGGTGGGGGACAAAAGCCGCAGAGAGCTGCCATTCGACCACCACAACTCCATGATCCACTCGACAGGAGCGGGTTACGGGAGGAGGTGGGGGCGGACCTCTTCCGCCGCGGCGTCGCCGTAGGACTCGGCCAGCCGCTTGACGAACAGGTCGCGGCGGACGTCGTACTCCTGGGTGCCGACGGTCTCCAGGACCAGCGTGGCCAGCAGCGAGCCGACCTGGGCGGCCCGCTCCAGGCCGAGGCCCCAGGAGAGCGCGGTGAAGAAGCCGGCCCGGAAGCCGTCGCCGACGCCGGTCGGGTCGACCGCCCGGATCTCCCGCGCGATCGGTACGTGGATCGGGTCGATGCCGCGCCCGGCGATCTCCACACCGTGCTTGCCCAGCGTGGTGACCCGCACTTTGACCAGGTCCAGCAACTGGTCGTCGCTGAGCTGCGCCTTGCTCTGCAGCAGCGACTTCTCGTAGTCGTTGGTCATCAGGTACTCGGCGCCTTCGATCAGCGCCACCACGTCCTCGCCGGGCATCCGGGCGAGCTGCTGGGACGGGTCGGCGGCGAAGGCGTACCCGCGGCTGCGGCACTCGGCCGAGTGGCGCAGCATCGCCTCGGGGTCGTTGGCGCCGACCAGCACCAGGTCCAGACCGCCGAGCCGGTCGGCGACCGGGGCCAGCTCGATGTTGCGGGCCTCGCTCATCGCACCGGCGTAGAACGACGCGATCTGGCACATGTCGGTGTCGGTGGTGCAGACGAAGCGGGCGGTGTGCGCCACCTCGCTGATGTGTACCGAGTCGCAGTCCACGCCGTGGCGCTCCAGCCAGGAGCGGTAGTCGGCGAAGTCGGCGCCGACGGCGCCGAGCAGCACCGGGCGCAGGCCGAGCTGACCCATCCCGAAGGAGATGTTCGCCGCCACACCACCTCGGCGGAGCACCAGGTCGTCGACAAGGAAGGAGAGGGACACCTTGTGCAGCTGATCGGCGATGAGCTGGTCGGCGAAGCGACCGGGGAAGCTCATCAGGTGATCGGTGGCGATCGAGCCGGTGACGGCGATCTTCATGTCAACCCTCGGGGTCGGGAGCAGGGCGCGGTCAGCCTACCGGCACGGCAACCCGATGGTCACCGCTCGGTCGGACAACGGCAACCAGCCCGCCACGGCCTCCGTCGGGACCGCTCCCAGACCGGCGCGACCGCCGACCGGTACGACGATGGGGCCGTTCCGGAGAACGGCCCCATCGTCGCTGGTGTGTGTGGTGTGACTCAGTTGAACGAGTCACCGCAGGCGCAGGAGTTGCCCGCGTTGGGGTTGTCAATGGTGAAGCCCTGGGCGTCGATCCGGTCGGCGAAGTCGATCGTCGCGCCGGAAAGGTACGGGGCGCTCATCCGGTCGACGACGACCTCGACACCACCGAAGTCGGTCACGACGTCACCGTCGAGCGAACGCTCGTCGAAGAAGAGCTGGTACCGCAGGCCGGAGCAGCCGCCCGGCTGCACGGCGACGCGGAGCCGCAGGTCGTCGCGGCCCTCCTGCTCGATCAGGGCCTTGACCTTCTGCGCCGCGACGTCGGTGAGGACGACGGAAGTAGGGGCCTGGGCCTCGGTCGACTCGGTCTGCGCTGGCGTGGTCACGTGGAAGTCTCCCTGCGCGGTTTTGGGTCCGGACGCACTGGCCAACGTCGCACGCCGTCCAGTGATTCCCGGTTGTGGTCCTCAGCCGATCGTACGCCGCCTCGGGCGGGTGCACCCGCGTGGCGTGACCGCCGCCCCAGGTAGGCCCCGGTCGGGGCGGGCGCACGGGCGGTCGGGACGCTCAGCGGCTCCACTGCCGGGCCAGCCGGGCGCCCAGCTCGCGCAGCCCCTCCGCGGGCCGGCTCAGCGCGGCGTCGAGCCCGCCGCCCTCCTCGCCGCCGAAATGCTCCACCAGGCTGTACGCGTCGGTCACCCCCGCCGAGGCGGCCTCCCGCCGGCCGGTGCTCACCTGCCCGGCCACCACCACACAGGGCACTCCCCGGTCCCGGGCGGCGCCGGCCACCCCGGCGACGACCTTGCCGCGCAGCGACTGGTGGTCGAACGACCCCTCCCCGGTGATCACCAGGTCGGCGGTGTCCAGCGCGGCGTCGAGTCGGGTGGCCCGGGTGACCAGGCCGATCCCCGACTCGCAGTCGCCGCCAAGGGCGAGGAGCGCGGCACCGATGCCGCCGGCGGCCCCGCCCCCGGGCAGCGCGCCGAGCCCCGCCGGGCAGCCGGCCAGGTCCCGTTCCAGCACCGCCGCGAAACGCTCCAGGGCCGCGTCGAGCAGCAGTACGTCAGCCCGGTCGGCGCCCTTCTGCGGGCCGAACACGTTGCTCGCGCCGTGCAGGCCGAGCAGGGGGTTGTCCACGTCGGTGGCCGCGACCAGCCGGACGCCGCGCAGCCGGGGCGCGCCGTCCAGCGCGTCGACCGCGGCGAGTGCCGCCCCGCCGTACGGCAGAGCGGCGCCGCCCTGGTCGAGGGGGGTCACGCCCAGCGCGGCGAGCATTCCGGCGCCGGCGTCGTTGGTGCCGGAGCCGCCCAGCCCGATCACCACAGTGCGGGCACCGCTCTCCACAGCGGCGGCCACCAACAGACCCAGCCCGTACGAGGTGGTGCTCTTCGGGTCGCGCTCGGCCCCGGAGAGCAGGTGCAGGCCGCACGCCTGCGCGCTCTCCAGATAGGCGGTCGCGCCGTCGGCGGTGAGCAGGATCTCACCGGCCGCCGGCCGGCCCAGCGGATCGACAGTCGCCACCGGCACCCGCCGGCCACCGAGGGCTTCGGCGAGCACCTCCACGAAGCCCGGCCCGCCGTCGGCGAGCGGTCGGATCAGCAGATCGTCCCCCTCGGTGACGGTGCGCCAACCGGCGGCGACGGCGGCGGCCACCTCCGGTGCGGACAGGGTGCCGGCGAACTTGTCCGGGCAGAGCAGCACGCGCATGCCGAGCAGTGTGGCAGCCCACACCGAGCGAAGCTGCGTCGCGCTCGCGCTGTGGGACCATTGGCTACGTGACTTCGACCTGGGTGGAACCCTCCAACACGGCGACGGCTCTGCTGCTGCTCGGCCGGGGCAGCGACCCCGACACCGAGCGCGGCGTCGAGTGTCCGGGCGACCTGCCGGCGCCCAGCGATCCGGATCTGGTGGCCCGCGCCACCGCCGCGAAGGCGAAACTGGGCAGCAAGGTCTTCGTCCTGGGGCACCACTACCAGCGCGACGAGGTGATCCAGTTCGCCGACGTGACAGGCGACTCGTTCAAGCTGGCCCGGGAGGCCGCGGCCCGCCCGGACGCGGAGTACATCGTCTTCTGCGGCGTGCACTTCATGGCCGAGAGCGCCGACATCCTCACCACCGACGCCCAGCGGGTGATCCTGCCCGACCTCGCGGCGGGTTGCTCGATGGCGGACATGGCGGTGCTGGGCCAGGTCGAGGCCGCGTGGGACACGCTGACCGAGTTGGGCATCGCCGGCGAGACAGTGCCGGTGACGTACATGAACTCCTCGGCGGACATCAAGGGCTTCGTGGGCCGCAACGGCGGCGTGGTCTGCACCTCGTCCAACGCCAAGCGCGCCCTCGACTGGGCCTTCGAGCAGGGGTCGAAGGTGCTCTTCCTGCCGGATCAGCACCTGGGCCGCAACACGGCGGTGCTGGAGATGGGCCTGTCGCTGGACGACTGCGTTCTCTACGACCCGCACAAGCCCGGTGGCGGGCTCACCCCGGAGCAGCTGCGCGACGCGAAGATGATCCTGTGGCGGGGGCACTGCTCGGTGCACGGCCGGTTCACCCTGGAGAGCGTCAACGACGTACGGGAGCGGGTGCCCGGGGTCAACGTCCTGGTCCACCCGGAGTGCCGGCACGAGGTGGTCACGGCCTCCGACTACGTCGGGTCCACCGAATACATCATCAAGACCATCGAGGCTGCTCCGGCCGGCTCGGCGTGGGCGCTCGGCACCGAGCTGAACCTGGTCCGCCGGCTCGCGCTGGCGCACCCGGACAAGCAGATCATGTTCCTGGACAAGGCCGTCTGCTACTGCTCGACGATGAACCGGATCGATCTGCCGCACCTGGTGTGGGCCCTGGAGGAGCTGGTCGCGGGCCGGGTGGTCAACCAGATCACGGTGGACGCCGACACCGCGCACCACGCCCGGGTGGCGCTGGATCAGATGCTCGCGCTGCCTGGCGCGGACACTCCACCGCCGGCGGTGTCCTGATCACGATCCGTAGCGCTCTTGGTACGCAAAAGTGCCGGATCACCGATTAATGCCACACACGCCGATGTGACCGAGTCGTTTTTCGTCACCGAGGGCTATGCTGCCCAAGCGACGACACACGCGGGCCGTTTCGATATGGCCGCATCCGGGGTAGCGACAAGGTTCAGGCACCCCACCATCAACACGGCAGCACCGACGCGCTGGAGGTTGCGTTGACCGACGACGTCCTGGTTGTGCACGGAGGTACTCCGCTCGAAGGGCGGATCCGCGTGCGCGGCGCGAAGAACCTGGTATCGAAGGCGATGGTCGCCGCGCTGCTCGGCGACAGCCCGAGCCGGCTGTTCGACGTGCCCAAGATCCGCGACGTCGAGGTGGTGCGAGGTCTGCTCGGCCTGCACGGCGTCAAGGTCACCGACGGCACCGAGGACGGCGAGCTCGTCTTCGACCCGGCGAACGTGGAGAGCGCCAGCACCGACCAGATCAACGTGCACGCCGGTTCCAGCCGGATCCCGATCCTGTTCTGCGGCCCGCTGCTGCACCGCCTCGGGCACGCGTTCATCCCGGATCTGGGCGGCTGCCACATCGGCCCGCGCCCGATCGACTTCCACCTCCAGGCACTGCGCGAGTTCGGCGCCACTGTCGACAAGCGGCCGGAGGGGTTGCACCTGTCCGCGCCCAACGGGCTGCACGGGACCAAGTTCGCCCTGCCGTACCCGAGCGTCGGCGCCACCGAGCAGGTGCTGCTGACCGCCGTGATGGCCGAGGGCGTCACCGAGCTGCGCAACGCCGCGGTGGAGCCGGAGATCATCGACCTGATCTGCATCCTGCAGAAGATGGGCGCGATCATCAAGGTCCACACCGACCGGGTGATCGAGATCCAGGGCGTGCCCAAGCTGCACGGCTACACCCACCGGCCGATCCCGGACCGGATCGAGGCGGCGAGCTGGGCGGCCGCCGCCCTGGCGACCCGTGGTCACGTCGAGGTGCTGGGCGCGCAGCAGGCCGACATGATGACCTTCCTGAACATCTTCCGCTCGGTCGGCGGCGAGTACGAGGTCACCGACGCCCGCGCGCCGAAGCTGGGCGACCCGGGCCAGGAGGGCGGCATCCGCTTCTGGCACCCGGGTGGCGAGCTGAACGCGGTGGCGCTGGAGACCGACGTGCACCCCGGCTTCATGACCGACTGGCAGCAGCCGCTGGTCGTGGCGCTGACCCAGGCCCGAGGCCTGTCGATCGTCCACGAGACGGTCTACGAGCAGCGGCTGGGCTACACCGAGGCCCTCAACTCGATGGGCGCCAACATCCAGGTCTACCGGGACTGCCTCGGCGGCACCCCGTGCCGCTTCGGCCGGCGCAACTTCAAGCACTCCGCAGTGATCGCCGGGCCGAGCAAGCTGCACGCCGCCGACCTGGTCATCCCGGACCTGCGGGCCGGGTTCAGCCACCTGATCGCGGCGCTCGCCGCCGAGGGCACCTCCCGGGTGTACGGCGTGGACCTGATCAACCGGGGCTACGAGGACTTCGAGGCGAAGCTCGCCGACCTGGGCGCGCACGCCGAGCGTCCGTAACCTCGGTCACCCATCGTTCGGCTACGACGGCTCCAGGTCGCGCTGCGACCTGGAGCCGTCGGCCGCTGTACCGCGATGTGCACCGGGCGCGGACCGTTGGCTACCCTTGCCGCGTGCCGTCGCTCTTTCGCCGCAAGTCCACCGACCTCGTCGACGAGGCCGTCTCCTCGGTGACCCCCGAGGAGACCGCTGAGCGTCCCCGGGGTTACACCCCGGCCAAGGGTCGGGAGACGCCGAAGCGGCCCACCGTCGGCCGTCGCCCGGCCGGCCCCACCCGCCCCCTCACCAAGGAGGAGGAGCGGGAGCGTCGCCGCCAACTGCGCGCCGAGGCCGCGTCGGAGTTCCGCCGCGAGGGCGGCCCCCGCGACCGTGGCCCGGAGCGGCTGCTGGCCCGCAACGTGGTCGACTCCCGTCGTACCGTCGGCACCTGGTTCTTCGGCGGCGCGCTGATCGCGCTGGTCGGGTCGAACGCGGCCATGCCGGCGCTGGTCCGGCTGATCTCCAACGTGGTCTGGGGCGCGCTGGCTCTGGGCATGGTCGTCGACTCGGTGCTGATCTGCCGCAAGATCGGCAAGCTGGTCCGGGAGCGCTTCCCGAAGACCGACCAGCGGATGGGCTCGCTCTACCTCTACGCGGTCATGCGGTCGATCACCTTCCGGCGGATGCGCGCTCCGGCGCCCCAGGTCAATCTCGGCGAC
Organism: Micromonospora vinacea; assembly: GCF_015751785.1. NCBI lineage: Bacteria > Bacillati > Actinomycetota > Actinomycetes > Micromonosporales > Micromonosporaceae > Micromonospora > Micromonospora vinacea. The sequence goes on from NZ_JADOTY010000001.1 coordinate 138,473, forward strand.
AAGGTCTGACCCCGGGCTCCCACACCCGCAGGATCCGCACGACATGAGCGAAACTGCTGCCTCAGACATCTCAGAGGCAGCAGTTTCGCCGTATCTGCGCGGACTGTGCCGCGGGTTCATCATGCTGAACGGGTTGCCGTTGTTCGCCACACCGAACGTTCGACCCAATGGAGCGAAGGCATGCCTTCGGAACCGGCTGCCCCGCTGGCCACCATCGCCGCCGCCCTGCGCCGGGAGCGGGAACGGGTCAACATCTCGCTGACCGAGCTGGCCCGCCGGGCGGGGGTGGCCAAGTCCACCCTCTCCCAACTGGAGTCGGGCACCGGCAACCCGAGCGTGGAGACGCTCTGGGCGTTGGGTGTCGCCCTCGGCGTGCCGTTCAGCCGACTGGTGGAGCCCGTCGACGACGGCGTACGGGTCATCCGGGCGGGGGACGGGCCGCACGTCCGCTCCGAGCAGGCCGACTTCAGCGGAACGCTGCTCAGCGCCGGCGCGGCGCACCTGCGCCGGGACGTCTACCTGATCAGGCTGGAACCGGGCTCGGTCCGGGCCGGACACGGACACACCCCCCGCAGCATCGAGCATGTGGTGGTCGCCGCCGGCCGGCTGCGGGTAGGGCCCGAGGCGACGCCTGTGGAACTCGACCCCGGCGACTACGCCACGTTCCCCGGGGACGCCCCGCACCGTTACGAGGCGCTCGCTCCCGGTACGTTCGCCGTCCTCATCATGGAGCATCCCTGAACGAGCGCGGCGATCCCGCCGGAGCCGGATGGTCTCCGAGTGCGGTAGGGTCGGAGTCCAGATTCGGTTATAGGACCAAATGTCCGAAACCAATGGGATAACGTTTGCGCCGGTGGGCGGCACCACAGTGGCGGTGAGCGAGCCCACGCCGTTACCCTCCATCCGCAGCCACGGCCTGCCGGAGCGGCGACCTGACCGGCATGTGCGGCCCCAGCGCGACAATTTGCAACGAGGTGACAACGCGTGAGCGAGCGGACGCGAGCCGGCCACCGGGGCGTGGCAGGCGGCGACCGGACGCCCAGCGATCACCCCGCGACGGCTGCGGACAGCTCACGCCCGGCGAGTATCGGCCCCGCGGCCGGGTGTGGCGACGGGCTCCACGGATGAACGGCCGCTACACCGACCGGTGGCCGGACCCGAACGAGCCGTCCTGGGTGGTAGAACCGACCACCGAGTGGCACCCCCAGTTCCCCGGCCAGCGCTACCCCGGCGACATCGGCATGCCGCACCAGCCGCCACCGCGTGGCCGGGCGACGGTGTCCGGCCGCGCCGAGGTGCCACCGCTCGCGCCCACCCGCCCGGACGGCACCTACCTCGGCCGGTCGTGGTCCGACGAACCACCGGCGGAACAGGCACCCCAGGGCCGGTCCTGGGTGGACGACGAGCCGGGCGAGACACCGGCCTACGGCCGGCTCCGGGGCGACGAGCGCCCGGCGGACACCTCCGTCTACGGCCGGCCCGACACCGCCGACTCCCGCCACTACGACCACGAGCCGTACCGTCGTCCGCTGCCGGAGCCACCCCGCCGCGACGAACGCCGCTCCCCCGAGTCGGACCGGCGTACCGCCTGGTCCGACCGCCGCCCCGTCGAGGAGCGGGGGCCCGCACGGGAAGCCGCCTGGCATCGGGACCAGCCCAACCCCGAGCGGTACGACAGCCGTCGCCCGCGGCAGGAGCCCACCGAGCGGGATCGGGGTTACCGGGGCACGCCGCCGGTGTCCCCCGCGCCCCGGCCCGAACCCGGCTGGGTGCCCGAGCCGGACGACGCACCACGTCGGCGCGGCACACCGGAGCGACCGGCCGCCGGTTACGAGCGGCACCCCGACGACGGGTACGCCGTCCGACCCACCCGCGACCACGACGGCCGGATCGCCGACGCGGCCGACCCGTGGGCGCCCTTGGACGACCGCACGCGATACCGCGCCGACGGATACCCGGACCGGGCCGCCGACGACCTGCGCCGCCCCGAGCCGCGCTACCGGGCGGACGAGGGCATCGGCGCAGCGCCCTCACCCAACGGTGGACGGCGGCGTCGCCCCGAAACGGACCTGCCCGACCAGCCCCGCCTCGACGACGACCGGCGCCGACCCGACCCCGACCCGCACTGGCAGCAGCCCCGTGAGGCGGCAGCCCGCGCCGAGGCGTACCCGGACCGGCGACCCCGCGAGCAGGCCCGCCCGGACGCGTACCGCGAGAACGGGTACCGCGAGGACGCACCTCGTGAGGACGCCCACCGCGAGCCCCGCCCGCAGCCGGGCCAACGGCCGGACGGCAGCCTGCCCTGGCCACCGCCGGGTCCGGTGCGCCAGGACCGCACCCCGGACCGCGCCCGGGAGCCGGGTCACCGCACCGACCCACCCCGCACCGCCGATCCGCACCGCACCGCAGACCCGCACCGCACCGACCCGCACCGCAGTCCCGACCCGCACCGCAGCGCGGACCCCCACCGCAGCGCCGAGCCGGGCATCGCGTCGCGGCCGGCCGCCCGGTCCGAACGGCCGACGGCCACGCCGTCCCGGCCCGACGATCGACCGACGGCCACCCCGGCGCGGTACGACGATCGGTCGGTACGCCCGGCCGCGACCGCGCCGCCCGCGGCCGGCCGGGCCATGCCGGTCCCACCGGTCTCCCCGGAGCGACCGGTGTCGCCGGCCCCCGTCTCGCCCGGTTGGGACCGACCGCTGTCGGCCGTCCCGGTCTCCCCCGCGACCCCGGAACGGCCGGTGTCACCGGCACCCGACTCCCCCGCCACCCGCGGCGGGGACCGACCGGTGTCAGCCGTCCCCGCCTCCCCGGAACGGCCGGTGTCACCGGCACCCGTCTCTCCCGCCGCGCCAGGTCGGGACCGACCGGTGTCCGCCGTTCCGGTCTCCCCCGCCGCCGACCGGCCCGTCTCGGGGCCACCCGCCGCCCGCCTGCGGCTGGAGTACCTGCCCGCGCAGGTGGACCCGCCCGGCGCCGACGAGCGGTCGGCTGCCCCGCCAGCACCGGCACACCGGCCACTTGCCGAACCGCCACCGGCGTCCGGGGCCCACCCCACCCCGCCGCCGCGTTACCCCGGCCCCGGCACCGGGGGCCACCCTGCGAAGCAGCGGCGCGGCGACGAGCCGGACCGCCGTCGGGTCGGCGACCCGACGGCCGGCACCGCACCGACCGACCGCCGCCCGGTCTCCCCGGACCGCTCGCCCTCCCCGGAGCGGCCACACTCCGCCGATCGCCCGGCCGCGCCGCCGCGCCCGTACTCGCCGGAGCGACCGGCCCCGACGGCGGACGCACGCCCGTCGGTCGCCCCGCCACCCACCTGGCAGGCGCCGGAGCCACCGGCAACCCGTCCCGTCCCGCCCCCGGCCGACCCGACCCCCGCGGCTTCGGCTCCTGCGGCCTCGCAGCCGCCGGCAGAGGACGTCGTGCCGGCGCTTCCGCTGGCCCCCGGTACGCCGCGCCGCTACGTACCCCCGCCGCCCTCGGAAGAGCCGGTGGCGCCCGTTCGCGAGCCGGACGACGTCCCGCGTGCCCGAGGGCCGGAAGCGTGGTTCAGCCCCGCCCCGCCCGCTGAATCCGACCAGGATGAGCCGACGACGGATCAGCAGTCGTTCGACCCGGCCGACGACGACTCGACGGCCGGCGACCCCGACCTCGCCACGACACCGGCCGCACCGGACGCGGAGGAGACGTCGACGCCGAGGGTCGATACCCACCTCGACGTGGCCGACGAGCACCCCGGCGGGTCGACACCAGACGACGCCTTCGCGCCGGTCGTCTCCGCGCCGCCCGCCCGCCCGGTCTCCGTGCCGCCCGCCGACTCGGTCTCCGATGCCCCCCGGCTCTGGGCGGACGACCTGGAGGACGACCCGCTTCCCGCTGCGGACGCGGGAACGGTGGACGGCGACCAGCCCGTCTCCGGCGCACCTGTCGTCGCGATGCCCCACCAGCGGACCGAAGCCGACCTCGACGCCGAGGGCGAGGCCGACCAGCAGCTCTCCACCGCTTCGCCCTCCGAGGACACCGATCCGGTCGAGTACGGCCCGACGGACGAACTCACGCCACACGCCGAGCCGGCGGAACCGGCTGACGATCCGAGCACGAGCCTGACCGATGGCTGGCAGGACGACGAGTGGCCGGTCGACACCGCGCTGCCCGTGCCAGCTGCGGACGACACGAGCCCGCCGCCCGTCTCCGCACCGCCCGCCTCCGCACCGACTGCCTCGGTCACGCCGGTCTCCGCGCCCCCGGCACCGCCTATTTCGGCCCCGCCCGCAGCACCCGTCTCCGCGCCGCCAGCGTTCGCCGAGACACCCGTCTCCGCGCCGCCAGCGCCTGAGGCAGCGCCCGTCTCCGCGCCGCCAGCGCCTGAGGCAGCGCCCGTCTCCGGGCCGCCGGCGTCGGTGGAGCCGACGTCCGGGCCACCCGCCTCGGCCGTACCCGGTCCGCGCAGCGGTGAAGACGCGGTGAACGTGCCGGTGTCCGCGCCACCCGACGACGCGCCGCCGGTGGTGACCCGCCCGTCACTGGCCGACCCGGGCGACCCGGAACAGGTGCTGGCCGCGTACCGGTGGCGGTTGGACCCGGTCACCCTGCGCGAGGAGCTGACCGAGCCGGACGACCTGCGGGCCATCCGGCGGCGGTTGACCGAGAAGTTGGGCTCGGCTGTCGACAACCGTGCTCGGGCGCGTCTGCTCAGCCTGCGGGCGGTGGCGTCGCGGATCCTCGGCGACCTCGACGACGCGCTGGCCGACGGTCGGCTCGCCCTCACCTACGCCGAGGCGACCGGCGAGCTGCGCCGGACCGCGCTGGCCCAGGCCCGGCTGGCCCACGTGCTGCGCTGGCGCGGCGACTTCGCCGAGGCGGACCAGCTCTTCGCCCAGGCCAACTCGGTCGAGTTGCCCGACCGGTTGCGGGCCGCGCTGCACGAGCACGCCGGGCGGTCGTCCTACGACCAGGGACGGCTCATGGAGGCCTGCGAACACTTCGAGAAGGCGCTCGACCTGCGCGGCGCGGGCGACGCCGAACTGCTGGACCGGGTCCGGGTGGCCCTGGACGCGGTCACCGTCCGGGCCGAGGCGGATGGCTTCGGGCCGTACCCCCGGGGTCGGGACGAGGTGCTCGACCGGGACCGGCCCCCGTTGCCGCACCGGGACGGGCCGCTCTGGGGTTACACCAGCCAGGACGGCGACGTGGTCATTCCCGCCCGGTACGCCGAGGCGCAGCCCTTCCACGACGGGTTGGCCTGGGTCCGGCGGCCGGACACCGACCGCTGGTCGCTGATCAACCTGCTCGGCACGACGGTGATCCCACCGTCCTTCCGGGCGGCGCACCCGTTCAGCGACGGCCTGGCCTGGGTGGTCGGCGAGGGCGGTTGGACGGCGATCGACGCGACCGGCGCGGTGCAGGTCGCACCCAACTTCGCCGAGGTACGACCGTTCCGGCGCGGGCTGGCCGCGGTGCGACGTGAGGGGTGGGGGGCGGTCGACCGGACCGGCCGGATCGTCGTGCCGACCCGCTACCACGGCTTCGTCACCGAGTTGGCCGACGGCCAGCAGATCGACGGTTTCACCGACGAGGGGCTCGCCGTGGTCGACGTGGCGGGTCGGCGGGGCGTGGTGGACCGCACCGGCACGGTGCTGGTCCCGCCGTCGCACCCGATGCTGGTCATCCACCCGGTGGCGTTCCTGGTCGAGAGCGGCAACGGGCGGTGGGGCGCGCTGGACCGGCGCGGCGTGCCGCTCATCGACCCGGTGCACGGCGATCGCGCCGAGGTGCTGGAGGAGATCGACCGGCTACTCACCGACGCCAACCCGGTTCTCTGAGTCACCGATCGCCATCGGTGATCCACTAGAGCTAGGGTCGGTACATGGAATTCCGACACCTGGGCCGTTCCGGCCTGATGGTCAGCGAGATCTCGTACGGCAACTGGATCACCCACGGGTCGCAGGTCGAGGAGGACGCCGCGTTCGCCTGCGTCCGGGCCGCACTCGACGCGGGGATCACGACCTTCGACACCGCCGACGTGTACGCCGGCACCCGAGCCGAGGACGTGCTCGGCCGGGCGCTGGAGAACGAGCGCCGGGAGGGCCTGGAGATCTTCACCAAGGTCTACTGGCCGACCGGGCCGGGCCGCAACGACCGTGGCCTGTCCCGCAAGCACATCATGGAGTCGATCAACGGCTCGCTGCGCCGGCTGCGTACCGACTACGTGGACCTCTACCAGGCCCACCGGTACGACTACAGCACGCCGCTGGAGGAGACGATGGAGGCGTTCGCCGACGTCGTGCACTCCGGCAAGGCGCACTACATCGGGGTCTCCGAGTGGACCGCCGAGCAGCTGCGCGCCGCGCACCCGCTCGCCCGGGAGCTGCACATCCCGCTGGTCTCCAACCAGCCGCAGTACTCGATGCTGTGGCGGGTCATCGAGAGCGAGGTGGTGCCGGCCAGCGAGGAGCTGGGCATCGGGCAGATCGTCTGGTCGCCGATGGCGCAGGGCGTGCTCTCCGGCAAGTACCTGCCGGGGCAGCCGCCGCCGGCCGGTTCCCGCGCCACCGACGAGAAGTCCGGCGCGGGCTTCATCTCCCGGTTCATGAACGACGACGTGCTGACCCGGGTGCAGCAGCTCAAGCCCATCGCCGAGCAGGCCGGGCTGAGCATGGCCCAGCTCGCCGTGGCGTGGGTCCTGCAGAACCCGAACGTCTCCTCGGCGATCATCGGCGCGTCCCGCCCCGAGCAGGTGCACGACAACGTGAAGGCGGCCGGGGTGAAGCTCGACGCCGACCTGCTCAAGGCGATCGACGACATCGTCGGGCCGGTCACCGAGCGGGACCCGGCAAAGACCGAGTCACCCGCGCAGCGTCCCTGACACGGGTCCGGCCCGGCCGGCGTGGGTGTTGCACGCCGACCGGGCCGGTCAGCCCAGCTCAGGTCAGCTCTGCCAGAAGCGGATCAGCTCCAGGCCGGTGGCGTAGAGCCACGACGGCAGACCGAGCAGGTCACCGACCGCGAAGACCGCGTCGAAGAACCACCCACCGATGCGCGGGTTCCACAGCAACGCGAAGAGCAGGATGAAGCCGTACGGCGCGAACAGGTCGTACATCTTGCGCCACTGCGGGTTGAGCCACGGCTGGATCATGTTGCCGCCGTCCAGGCCGGGCACCGGCAGCAGGTTCAGCACACTGGCGGTGAGCTGGAGGAAGGCGAGCAGCGCCACCCCGGCCCAGAACTCCACCGGACCACCCGACTGGGCGCCGAGCCGCACCACCGCCACCAGCACCAACGTAAACAGCACGTTGGTCGCCGGGCCGGCGAGGCTGACCAGGGTGTGCCGCAGTCGGCCCGGAATGGCGTGCCGGTCCACCCAGACCGCGCCACCCGGCAGGCCGATGCCGCCGAGCAGCACCACCACCACCGGCAGCACGATCGACAGCAGCGGGTGGGTGTACTTGAACGGGTTCAGCGTCAGGTAGCCGCGGTGGGCGATGTCCCGGTCGCCGGCCCGGTAGGCCACCACCGCGTGGGCGTACTCGTGCAGGCAGAGCGACACCAGCCAACCGGACACCACGAAGAGGAACACGTTGAACCGGACGCTGCCGTACCCGTTCCAGGTCAACACCCCGCTGACCGCGAAGAGCGCGACCAGGCCGAGGAAGACCGGGCTGGGCCGGAACGCCGCCCTGGGTACGCCGAGGACCAGCCCGTCACCGCCCGGGCGGTCGTAGGCCATCACTCGGCCGTGGGCAGCAGGCTCATCCGGTACTCCACCCGGTCGTCCTCCACGAGCGCGACCGAGGTGACGCCGGACGCCGCGAGCTCCCGCCAGGTCTGACCGATCCAGGATTCGGCGTCGGCCTGGCTGCTGAACGACTCCGCCGGTCCCTCGACCGTCTGGCCGTCCGTGCCCTCGTACCGCCAGCTCCACGCCATGCCGCGTCTCCCCTCGCCGCTGAAGTCCCCGTGGGACGAACCCTCGCCAGCGTAGTCGGCCCGGCGCGCAACGGCCGCTCGCTCGCCCCGGCCGGGACCCACGGGGTGGATCAAACCGATTGACGCCGGCCGGTACGGTGGCTCGGTGTTGACGCGGGGAGTACTGCTCGGCGACCGGTACCGGCTGGGCGAGCGGGTGGCGACGGGCGGGATGGGCGCGGTCTGGCGCGGCACGGACGTGCTGCTGGAACGCGAGGTCGCGGTGAAGGTGCTGCTGCCGTCGCTGGTCGCCGATCCGGAGTTCACCGCCCGGTTCCGGGGCGAGGCGCGGATGCTGGCCGCGCTGCGGCATCCCGGCGTGGTCCCGGTGCACGACGTGGGGCAGGCCGCGCTCGACGACGGCAGCCAGGTCGACTACCTGGTGATGGAGTACGTCGAGGGCGAGCCGTTGTCCGCCCGGGTGCGCGCGGTGGGGCGGCTGGATCCGGCCACCACCATGTCGGTGCTGGCCCAGGCCGCCGACGCGCTGCACACCGCCCACCTCGCCGGCATCGTGCACCGCGACGTGAAGCCGGGCAACCTGCTGGTCAAGGCCGACGGCACCGTGGTGCTCGTCGACTTCGGCATCGCCCGGTCCCGCGACATGGCCGGGCTCACCGCCGCGAACATGGTGCTCGGCACCGCCTCGTACATGTCCCCCGAGCAGGCCACCGGGCAGCCGGTCTCGGCCGCCACCGACATCTACGCGCTCGGCGCGGTGGCGTACTTCTGCCTTGCCGGGCAGCCGCCCTTCCACGGTGACAACCCCCTCGCGGTGGCGCTCCGCCACGCTCAGGAGGACCCGGCCGCGCTGCCGGCGGACACCCCACCGGCGGTCGCCGCCGTGGTGGCCCGCGCGCTGGCCAAGCGTCCGGAGGACCGGTTCGGCAGCGCCGCTGAGTTGGCCGCTGCCGCCGCCGACGCCCGCGACGCGACACTGGCCAGCATCCCGGTCTCCGCCCGCCCTCCGTGGGCGCTGGCCGCTCCGACCCCGTCCGCCGTCCCGGCCCCCGCCGTTCCCGTCGGCCCGGCTCCCGTGCCGCCGGCCGGCCTGACTCCCACGCCGCCGGTCGGGGCGGCGCCGCCCGCCGGGCCGGTGTCGGCAGGGCCCGCCGCGCCGCGCCCACCGGCGAGCGGCACTGCCGAACCGACGACCGGGCCGAAGCCGACCCGGGAGGACGCGCTCCCGGGCGGGCCGGCGGGCCGGCGCCGTCCACTGCTGCTCGGGGCCGGCGCGGTCGTCCTCGTCGCGCTGGTCGTCGCGGTGGCCGTGGTGGCGCTGCGACCCGAAGCCGACCACGGTGGGGCCCAGCCTCCCGCGCTGGCCGGCGAGTCGGTGGCGGCCGCCGACGGATCACTACCACCCGCAGACGCGACCACCACCGGGCCCCGGCCCACCACGACGCCGGGCGCCAGCCGCACCGCGACGGCCGACCCGACCGGCTCCGCCGCCGTCGACGCGACGGCCAGCAGCGACCCCGCCCGCACCACGACGCCGGGCGGCACACCGACCGGTACGGCCAGCAGCCGACCGACGCCCAGCCGCACCCCGTCCAGCCGGCCCAACCCGTACACGGCCGCCCAGGCGTGCGGCAGCGGCTACCAGGTGATCGACTCGGCGACGCTGACCGGCGGCGACGGGCAGCGCAAGGGCCGGGTCTACCTGCTGTACCACGCGGGCACCGGCACCAACTGCGTGGTCACCCTCAAGGACACCGCGGTCGGCACGAAGTCGGCGGCCTCGGCGTACCTGGAGGTGCAGGGGCGGACACGCAGCACCGACAGCGGGTCCTTCGACTACTACGCCGGACCGGTGCGGGCCACCGCCGCCGGGACGTGCGTCAAGTGGGGCGGCTCCACCGGTGGGGTCAGTTACGGCAGCGCGTTCGAACACTGCGACTGAACGGCCGGGAGCACCGGGCCGGCAGGCACCGCAACCCCGGGCGGCCTTAAGGTACGGGCATGTCCGTAGACGGGTGGAACACGGTCCTGGTGCTCGGCGGTATCCGGTCCGGCAAGTCCGAGTTCGCCGAGTCCCTGGTCACCGACGCGCCGGTGGTCCGCTACGTCGCCACCGCGCCCGAGGGCGACCCGGAGGACACCGAGTGGGCGACCCGGCTGGCGGCGCACCGCGCCCGGCGGCCGGGCAGCTGGACCACCGAGGAGACCACCGAGGATCCGCGCCGGCTGGCCGACGTGCTCGAGTCCGCCGAGCCCAACGAGACGTTGCTCGTCGACGACCTGGGCGGCTGGGTGACAGTGCTGCTCGATCCGGACCACCAACCCGCCGACGACGTGGCGACCATCGCCGAGCTGGCCGAGGCGATCCGCGGGTGCGCCGCCCGGGTGGTGCTGGTGAGCCCCGAGGTGGGGCTGTCGCTGGTGCCGACCACCCCGCTGGGCCGGGCCTTCACCGACGCGCTGGGCGCGGCCAACCGTGCGGTCGCCGACGCCTGCGACGCGGTGGTGCTGGTCGTCGCCGGTCAGCCGGTCTGGCTCAAGCCGGTCGCCACCGCGACCGAGTCGACCGCCACCACCACCGTGACCGCGCCGGCCGCCACTGCGACCGCGCCGACGGCGGCCGCCACGGTCGTGGCGAGCCTGGCCGACACCGAGCCGACCCCCGAGGTGCAGCTGCCCGACGTGCTGACCCACACCCCGCCGGCCGCCCCGACCCCGGAGCCGGGCAACGCGTGGGCCGCGCCGACCATGGCGCTGCCGATGGTGTCCACCGGGCTGGTCATCCAGCCCGGCATGGAGCTGCCGATGCCCGACGAGTACGCGGGCCCGCAGGCGGTGGACCGGCTGGCCACGCTTGACGTACCAGGTGCCGGGCTGGGCGTGCTGGACCGCGTGGTGGGCTTCGCCGCCGCCACCCAGGGCACCTCGATCCCCGCCGCCTGGGGCTCGGTGCGGGTGCTGCTGCTGCACGGCGACCACGCCGGCGGGGCGTCGGCCGGCACCGTCGCCGGTGAGTCGGCGCGCCGCGCCGCGCAGGCCCGCGCCGGCCGGGGCGCGTTGGCGCGGCTGGCCGCCGAGAGCGGCGCCAGTCTCCAGGTGGTGGACACGCCGGCCGCCGCGCCGATCGAGGACCAGCCGGCCCTCACGCCCGAACAGGTGGAGTCCGCGCTGCGCTACGGCTGGCGGTTGGCCGAGCAGGCCGCCGACGCCGGCGTACAGCTGCTGGTGCTCGGGGCGTGCGGAGCCGGCACCGAGGCGGCGGCCGCGGCGGTACTCGCGGCGACCGCCGGTGCGGAGCCACCCGCCGTGCTGGGCCGGGTGATCACCGAATCCGGCGAGATCGACGACGCGGCGTGGATGATCCGCTGCGCGGCGGTCCGCGACGCGCTGCACCGCACCCGACGCTCGTCGCGCGGCGCCAAGGACATCCTCGCCGAGCTGGGCGGCGGCGACGTGGCAGTGGCCACCGGCGTGCTGCTCGGCGCGACCGCCCGCCGGGTGCCGGTGCTGCTCGACGGGCCGGTCGGCCTGGCCGCCGGCATGGTGAGCCGCGACCTGGCCGGGCAGGCCCGGCACTGGTGCCTGCTGGCCGACCACGGCGGGCACCCGGCCGTGCGGCTCGCCGCCGACGTGCTGGGCCTCACCCCGCTGCTCGACCTGCGGCTGGATCTCGGCGAGGGCGCGAACGCGCTGGTCGCGCTGCCGCTGCTGCGCTCGGTGCTGGCGCTGTCCGCCGCTCTGCCGGTGCACCCGTCGCTGGCCGGCACTGACGACACCGACCCGGCCGCCGACGAGCCGGAGTCCACCGACCCGAGCTACGCCGACCCGGATCTCACCGAGCCCGACTCCACCGAGCCCGACTTCGTCGAGCCGGAGCCGGCCGGTCCGGGCCCGGCCAGCACCGAGGTCGACGAACAGCCGGCGTCGGGCTGGCGTGCCGGCTGAGCCACGGCTCCTCGCGGGAGCCCGGCTGGCGGTCACCACGTTCACCACGCTGCCGGTGCGGGCCGGGCGCATCGACCGCCCGGTCGCCGGCACGGCGATGGCCCTCGCCCCGGTGGTCGGCGCGCTGCTCGGCGTCCTGCTGGCCGGTGTGCTGCTGCTGGCCGGGGCGCTCGCTCCCCCGCTGGTGGCGGCCGGTGTGACAGTCGGCGTCGCCGCGCTGCTCACCCGGGGGCTGCACCTGGACGGGCTGGCCGACACCGTGGACGCGCTCGGCTCGTACCGGCGGGGCGCGGCCGCCCTGGAGATCATGAAGAAGCCGGACGTCGGCCCGTTCGGGGTGGTCGCCCTGGTGGTCGTACTCCTGGTGCAGGCGGCGGCGCTCGCCGACCTCGCCGGTCGGTCCTGGCCGGGGTGCCTCGCGGCGGTGGTCGCGGCGACCGCGGCCGGGCGGTTCGGTGTCACTGTGGCCTGCCGGCGGGGAGTGCCGGCGGCCCGGCCCGACGGGTTGGGCGCGTTGGTGGCCGGCACTGTCGGCCCGGTGGCACTGGCCGCCGGCGCGGTCGTCGTCGTGCTGCTGGCGGTGCCCGCGGTGCCGGGCCGTCCATGGCAGGGGCCGCTGGCCGTCGTCGCCGCGATCGCCGTCGCACTACCGCTGCTCACACACGTGGTACGCCGGCTCGGAGGGATCACCGGCGACGTCCTCGGGGCGACCGTCGAGGTGGTCACCACGCTGGTCTACCTGGGTCTGGTGCTGTCCGGCTGAACCGGGTACGGCGGGCCGGGTAGCGTTCGGCTCGACAACACCGGCGCGGCCACCGGGGGATCCCACAATGCTCATCACGGACGACTTCCTGCCCGTACCGGTGCCGGAGTCGCTCAGCGCGACCTACCTGGTGCCGATGGCGGGGCTACCGAAGGTCAGTGCGAAGACCGCCGTGGCGGCCCTGACCGGCCGGCTGGCCGAGCCGGTGCACGGGCTGGCCCGGCAGATGCTCGACAGCCCGCTGATGAGCGTCGACACCCGGCCGATCTCCGAGTTCCCCGAACTGCCGCCGGATCTGCTCACCGCGTTCGGTGCCACCACGGAGCAGCTGGCCCGGCTGGCGGCGGCGACGCACCTGGTGGTCGTACAGGCCGAGTACCGGCCCGGCTGGCCGCCCGCGCACGAGTGGGCCGCCCGGGCGGTCGCGGCCGCCGTGGCGGAATCCGTCGACAGCGACGTGGTGGACGTCTTCGGCCTCCAGTTCCTCGACCCGGCGACCGCGCTGCGCTCCCTCCCCGATGAGCAGGGCCGCATCCGACTCGTCGACTGGGTGCTGGTGCCGTACTCGTCGGACACCGAGGGCCTGTGGTTCACCACCAAGGGGCTACGCCGCTTCGGCCTGCTGGAGTTGCAGACCCAGGGGGTGCCCGACCACCTCACCCGCGCCTGGGGTGCGGTGATGACCGGGGCGGCCCGCCGACTGCTGCGGGACTGGACCGACGGGCTCACCGGCGAGGAGGTGCCGGCGTTCGTGCAACTGCCGGTGCTGGCCACTGTCACCGGGCACGACATCGCTGTGGCGTACGGCAACCCGGAGCAGCACGGCGCCACCGCCCCGGTGCTGCTCCGCCTCGAACTGGACCCGGCGACCGACCCGGAGGCCGACTCGTTCCTCAGCCTCCGCCCGCCGGCCGGGCATCCCGGCCCGGACGGGCGCTACTACGCCGCCGCCTGCGCGACACTGTTCTCCGGGATCCAGCCGGACGTGCGCTACGCCCGCTCCGGTGACGCGATGAGCCGTGCGGTCGCCACCGCCCGGGCCGCGCTGGACGACGCGCGGGCCCGGTTCGTCGCTGGTCAACTCCCCACCGAGTCGCAGCTGGTAGTGAAGTACGGCCTGCCCGGGGACGACGGCCCGGAGTACGTCTGGGCGGGCGTCACCTCGTGGGAGACCCCGGAGCGCATCGTGGGTGTGAGCGCCAGTGACGCCAACACCGACGAGAGCGTCCGCATCGGCGCCCCCGTGGTCGTGGGGGCCTCCGACGTCGTCGACTGGGCCGTCCTGGACGCGACAGGCGTCATAGAAGGCGGCTGGACCCAGGCAGTCCTCGACTCAGGCGAACCCCCAACCCCCTCCAGCTAACCCCCCACCCCCACCCCCACCCCCACCCCCAGCCCAGGTTGATCATGGGGTTAGCGGGGGATTTGATCTCCCAACGCCCCGCCAACCTCATGATCAACGCCGGGAAGGGCCGGGGTGGGGGTGGGGGTGGGGGTGGGGGTGGGGTTACTTCACTGAGGGGGTTACGAAGGGGGGCTTCGTCAGCTTCAGGGGGGCTCGGCGGCCTCGGATGTCGATCTCGACCTCGTCACCGTCGGTCAGGTTGGCGTCGGTGTTCAGCAGGGCCAGCGCGATGCCCTGCTTGCGGGTCGGGGAGAAGGTGCCGCTGGTCACGGTGCCGACCTGGGTGTCGCCCACGTGCAGGGTCATGCCGGGGCGGGGAATGGCCCGGTCGACGGCCACCAGGCCGCGCAGCGTACGCCGGGGGCCGGCGGCCTTCTCGGCGAGCAGCGCGTCGCGGCCCCAGAAGGCCGGCTTGTCCCAGCCGACCGCCCAGCCGGAGCGGGCCTGCACCGGGCTGATGTCCAGGGAGAGGTCCTGCCCGTGCAGCGGGTAACCCATCTCGGTACGCAGCGTGTCCCGGGCGGCCAGCCCGCAGGCGCGCAGCTCGAACGCCGCACCGGCGGCGAAGAGCGCATCCCAGACGGCGACCGCGTGCTCCGCCGGCACCACCAGCTCGTAGCCCAGCTCGCCGGTGTAACCGGTACGGCAGACGGTCAGCTCCACCCCGGCCAGGCTCGCGGCGGAGAAGCTCATGTAGCCGTGTTCGGTGGGCAGGTCCAGGGCAGCCAGCAACTCGGCCGAGCGGGGGCCCTGCACGGCCAGCACCGCGTACGCCTCGTGCTCGTCGGTGACTGTCACCTGCTCGGGCGCGGCGGCGCGCAACCGGCGCACCACCTCGGCGGTGTTCGCCGCGTTCGGGATGAGGAAGACGTGGTCGTCGGCGTAGAGGTAGGCGATGATGTCGTCCACCACGCCGCCGGTGGCGTCGTCGCAGCAGAGCGTGTACTGCGCCCGGCCCGGGCCGATCCGGCCCAGGTCGTTGCTGAGGCAGGAGTTGACGAAGTCGGCCGCGCCGGGGCCGCTCACCCGGGCCTTGCCCAGGTGTGACACGTCGAAGACCCCGACCGCCGTACGCACCGCGGTGTGCTCCTTGAGCACTCCGCCGCCGGCGTACTCCAGCGGCATCTCCCAGCCCCCGAAGGGGGCGAACTTGGCTCCGGCGGCGAGGTGCCGCTCGTGCAGCGGGGAACGGCGCAGCCGGGTCGCGGCGGCGTCGGAGGTCACGTCGGTCATGGGTGGCAACTTACCGGGGGCAACGTCGCTGGTTAGCATCGGCGGGAGCCCGCTGGCGCTGTCGGCGGGACAGCCATGACGTCCGGCGGGTAGGTTCCGCCGGAGACCTTCACCGCTGGTACGCGACGCCGCGACCGGCCCGGCCCGCCCGGAGTAGCTTCAGTGACTTCACCCCGCACCACCAATCTGAGCCTGGTCGACACCGACCCGGCCGAGCTCGCCGTCGACGCGATCGTGATCGGCGTGCACAGCCAGACCGGAGAGCAGGGCGCCACCAGCGGCCTCGCCGGCACCCTGCTGCTCGCCAGCGGCGCGGAGAGCATCGCGGCCGCGTTCGACGGCAAGCTGACCGAGACCCTCGCGCTGCTCGGCGCGACCGGTGGGCCGGGTGAGGTCATCAAGCTGGCCACGCTGGGCACCGTGACCGCCCCGCTGGTCACCGCGGTCGGGCTCGGCCCGGAGCCGTCGGGTGCGGCCCCGGCCCCGGAGACGCTGCGCCGGGCTGCCGGTGCGGCGATCCGGGCCCTGGCCGGCGCACCCCGGGTCGCGTTGGCGCTGCCGCTGCCGGACGACGCGGACGCGTCGGCCGAGCTGCGCGCGGTCGCCGAGGGCGCGCTGCTGGGTGGGTACCGGTTCGCCGGCTACAAGACCCGGCCCCAGCCGACCCGGCGCGAGCCGGTGGCCGAGGTGCTCATCGCGGTGCCGGACGCCGGTGACGCGGGCGCCCAGGCGGAGATCGCCCGGGCGCAGGCGGTGGCGGGCGCGGTCCGGCTCAGCCGGGACTGGGTGAACACCGCGCCGAACGAGCTGCGTCCGCCGTCGTTCGCCGACGCGGTCGCCAGCGCGGCGCGCGAGGCGGGTCTCGGCGTCGAGGTGCTGGACGAGGCGGCGCTGGCCGACGGCGGCTACGGCGGCATCGTCGCTGTGGGGCAGGGCTCGGAGGCCCCGCCGCGGCTGGTGAAGCTGACCTACACCCCGGAGGGTGGTGGCAACGGCAAGCGGGTCGCGCTGGTCGGCAAGGGCATCACCTTCGACACCGGCGGCATCTCGATCAAGCCGGCGCAGGGCATGTGGGAGATGAAGTCCGACATGGCGGGCGCCGCCGCTGTGGGCGCGGCCATGCTGGCGATCGCCGCCCTGAAGCCGACGGTGGCGGTCAGCGCGTACCTGCCGATGGCGGAGAACATGCCGTCGGGCACCAGCTACCGGCCGGGTGACGTGATCACCATGTTCAACGGCAAGCGGGTCGAGGTGCTCAACACCGACGCCGAGGGCCGGATGATCCTGGGTGACGCCATCGCCCGCGCCTGCGCGGACGGCACCGACTACCTGTTCGAGACCTCCACCCTGACCGGCGGGCAGGTCATCGCGCTGGGCAAGCGGATGGCCGGCGTGATGGGCACCCCGGAGCTGTGCGACCGGGTGAAGGTGGTCGGCGACGCCGTCGGCGAGCCGGCCTGGCCGATGCCGCTGCCCGACGACGTCCGTAAGGGCATGGAGTCGGATGTGGCGGACATCTCGCAGGTCAACGCCGGCATGGACCGGGCCGGTCACATGCTGCAGGGCGGCGTGTTCCTGCGCGAGTTCGTGACCGACGACGTGGCGTGGGCGCACATCGACATCGCCGGGCCGGGTTACCACCCGGGCGAGCCGTTCGGCTACTGGACCAAGGGCGGCACCGGCGTTCCGGTCCGCACGTTGGTGCAGCTCGTCGAGGACGTCGCCGCCAACGGCTGACGAACACGCGAAAGGGGCCCCCTGCGCAGGGGGCCCCTTTCGCGTGTCTCAGTACCGCTCGGGGCGACGTTTGCGGCGCTCGTTGAAGTCGCGCATCCGCTGCGGGTAGCCCATCAGCCGGACGTCGTACACCGGGATACCCATCCGGTACGCGAAGCGCCGGGCCCCGTCCGGGCCGTCGATGCGGCGGCGGGTCCACTCCCCGTCGTCGGCGATCAGGATGACGGTGGTCTCCGTCACGGTCGTCCGGGGCTCGATGAACGCCTCGACGCCGCGCCGGCTCCGGATGAAGTTCTCCAGATGGTCCAGATCGCCACGATCGGCGGCACGGTCACGGCTCGGCACAGCCGTCTGTTTGCGGCGCCGGAACAACCCCACCGGATCTCTCCCCCACCGTGCGTCATCGACAACGGTGCCAAGGGTACGTGTCGATGACGTGTCGTTGGGCACCTCAGTACGCACCCTGTGCTCAGTGGTGACAAGATGACCGAGGTGGGGTGTGTCCGTGTTACATCCCCGTGACCCCCGATGCAGCGACGCGACCTGGGAGTTGGACGTGAGCGAGCCGAACGAAGCGACCTTCGACATTGTCATTCTCGGAGGTGGCAGCGGCGGCTACGCGACCGCGCTGCGCGCCGCCCAGCTCGACCTCAAGGTCGCACTGGTCGAGAAGGGCAAGCTCGGGGGCACCTGCCTGCACAACGGCTGCATCCCGACGAAGGCGCTGCTGCACGCGGCCGAGATCGCCGACCAGGCCCGGGAGTCGGAGCAGTTCGGCGTGAAGGCCGAGCTGATCGGCATCGACATGGCCGGGGTCAACTCGTACAAGGACGGTGTGATCTCCCGCCTGTACAAGGGCCTGCAGGGCCTGGTGGGCGGCTCGAAGAACATCACCGTCGTCGAGGGCGCCGGCAAGCTGGTCGGCAAGAACGTGGTCGAGGTGGACGGCAAGCGCTACACCGGCCGCAACATCGTCCTGGCCTCCGGCTCGTACGCGAAGAGCCTGCCCGGCCTGGAGGTCGACGGCGAGCGGATCATCACCAGCGACCACGCCCTCACGATGGACCGGGTGCCGTCGTCGGTGATCGTGCTCGGTGGCGGCGTGATCGGCGTCGAGTTCGCCAGCGTGTGGAAGTCCTTCGGGGTGGACGTGACGATCGTCGAGGCGCTGCCCCGACTGGTCGCCGCCGAGGACGAGGAGTCGTCGAAGGCGCTGGAGCGGGCGTTCCGCAAGCGGAAGATCAACTTTAAGGTCGGCAAGCCGTTCGAGAAGGTCGAGAAGACCGAGAACGGCGTCAAGCTGACCATCCAGGGCGGCGAGACCGTCGAGGCCGAGCTGCTGCTGGTCGCCGTCGGTCGCGGCCCGAACACCGCCAACCTCGGGTACGAGGAGCAGGGCGTCAAGATGGACCGCGGCTACGTGCTGACCGACGAGCGGCTGCGCACCAACGTGCCGAACGTCTACGCCGTCGGCGACATCGTGCCCGGCCTCCAGCTCGCGCACCGGGGCTTCCAGCAGGGCATCTTCGTGGCCGAGGAGATCGCCGGGCAGACCCCCGCCGTGATCGACGAGGTCGGCATCCCGCGCGTCACCTACTGCGACCCGGAGCTGGCGTCGGTGGGTCTCACCGAGGCGAAGGCCAAGGAGCAGTACGGCGCCGACAAGGTCAAGACGTACAACTACAACCTGGGTGGCAACGGCAAGAGCCAGATCCTCAAGACCACCGGCTTCGTGAAGCTGGTCCGGGTCGAGGACGGCCCGGTGGTCGGCGTGCACATGATCGGCGCCCGGGTGGGTGAGCTGATCGGTGAGGCGCAGCTCATCTACAACTGGGAGGCGTACCCGGCCGAGGTCGCCCAGCTCGTGCACGCCCACCCGACCCAGAACGAGGCCCTGGGCGAGGCGCACCTGGCCCTCGCCGGCAAGCCGCTGCACTCGCACGCCTGATCATCCAAACCGCGGCGTCCGGCGACGGGCGAAGAT
Source organism: Micromonospora vinacea (assembly GCF_015751785.1). Taxonomy (NCBI): domain Bacteria; kingdom Bacillati; phylum Actinomycetota; class Actinomycetes; order Micromonosporales; family Micromonosporaceae; genus Micromonospora; species Micromonospora vinacea. The sequence goes on from NZ_JADOTY010000001.1 coordinate 157,472, forward strand.
CCCACCAGGGGAATGAAGGAGTCTCAGAAAATGCCGGTATCGGTCACCATGCCCCGGCTCGGCGAGAGCGTCACCGAGGGCACCGTCACTCGCTGGCTCAAGCAGGAGGGCGACACGGTCGAGGTTGACGAGCCCCTGCTCGAGGTCTCGACCGACAAGGTCGACACCGAGATCCCGTCGCCCGCTGCGGGCGTGCTGAGCCGGATCGTGGTCGGCGAGGACGAGACCGCCGAGGTCGGCAGCGAGCTGGCCGTCATCGCCGGTGAGGGCGAGTCGACCGGCGGTGGCGAGGCCGCCCCGCAGGAGCAGGCCCCGGCCGAGTCGGTCGAGCCGGCCGCAGAGCCGACGGCCGCCGCCGAGGGCACCGCCGACGAGGTGGCCCAGGACGAGGCCCCGGCCGAGGCGCCGGCTCCGGCCGCCGCCCCGTCGGGGGAGGGCACCGCGGTGAAGATGCCCGCCCTCGGCGAGAGCGTCACCGAGGGTACTGTCACCCGCTGGCTGAAGCAGGTCGGCGAGACCATCGAGGTCGACGAGCCGCTGCTCGAGGTCTCCACCGACAAGGTGGACACCGAGATCCCGTCGCCGGTCGCTGGCACGGTTCTGGAGATCAAGGTCGCCGAGGACGAGACCGCTGCGGTCGGTGCCGACCTGGCGATCATCGGCGTTGCCGGTGGGGCACCCACCCCGGCGCAGCCCGAGCCGAAGCCCGAGCCGAAGGCGGAGGCCAAGCCGGCGCCGAAGGCCGAGCCGGCGCCGAAGGTCGAGGAGCCGACCCCCGGCATGTCGTACAACGAGCCCGCCGCGGAGACCGAGAGCTCGGCGCAGCCGGCGAAGACCGAGCAGGCCGCGCAGCCCGCCGCGTCGACCTCGGCGCCGGCACGCCCGTCCGCCCCGGCGCCGGGCGCCGGCGAGGAGGCCGCTGGGTACGTGACCCCGCTGGTGCGCAAGCTGGCCAGTGAGCACGGCGTCGACCTCGCCGCGCTCAACGGCACCGGCGTGGGTGGTCGGATCCGCAAGCAGGACGTGCTGGAGGCCGCCGAGAAGGCGAAGGCCGCCAAGGCCGCTCCGGCTCCGGCGGCCGCTCCCGCCGCCGCCGCGCCCTCGGCCAAGCCGGCCGCGAAGCCGCAGCCGAGCACCAAGCGGGGCACCACGGAGAAGCTGCCGCGGATCCGGGCGACGATCGCCAAGCGGATGCAGCAGTCGCTGCACGAGACGGCGCAGCTGACCACTGTCGTCGAGGTCGACGTCACCAAGGTCGCCAAGATGCGGGTCCAGGCGAAGGACTCGTTCCAGGCCAAGCACGGCGTGAAGTTGTCCTTCCTGCCGTTCTTCGCCCTCGCCGCCGTCGAGGCGCTGCAGACCCACCCGATCATCCAGGCCAGCATGGACCTGGACGGCGGCACGATCACCTACCCGGCCGCCGAGCACCTCGGCATCGCCGTGGACACCGAGCGCGGGCTGCTCGTGCCGGTCATCCACAACGCCGGTGACCTCAACATGGGCGGCATCGCCAAGCGGATCGCCGACCTGGCCGAACGGACCCGGGCCAACAAGATCACCCCGGACGAGATGGCCGGTGCCACCTTCACGTTGACCAACACGGGCAGCCGGGGTGCGCTCTTCGACACCCCGATCGTGCCGTCGCCGCAGTCGGCGATGCTCGGCACGGGTGCCGTGGTGAAGCGTCCGGTCGTGGTCAACGACCCGGAGCTGGGCGAGGTCATCGCCGTCCGGTCGATGGTCTACCTGGCCATGTCCTACGACCACCGGCTGATCGACGGTGCCGACGCGGCCCGCTTCCTGACCGCGGTCAAGGAGCGGCTGGAGGCCGGCAACTTCGAGTCGGAGCTGGGCCTGGCCTGATCTATCGCAACGCCGAAAGGGCGCCCCGGTCGTCGTCGACCGGGGCGCCCTTTCGTCTGCGGTCGTCAGCCCTTGAGCAGCGCGGTCGAGACCTGCCAGAGCCGCTCGGCGGCCTCCGGGTCCAGCGCGTAGTCGGCGACGCCCGTCCGCCCGCCGGGCTGGGCGGGTGCGGCCTGCTGACAGTCCTCGAAGTAGCGCCCGCCCACGCCGTCCAGCAGCGGCGAGGCCGCTACCAGCACGGAGGTGGCGGCACCCTGCTCGACGGTCTTCCAGGCCGCCGCGTTACCCGCGCGCAGGCGATCCAGCTCCTCCTCGCTCACGTAGCGCTGAAGGTTGGTCCGGATCGCGCCGGGCATCAGCGAGTTGGTGAGGATGCCGTCGTCGGCCCAGCGCCGGGTCGCCTCCACGGCGAACAGCACGTTGGCCGTCTTGGACTGCCCGTACGCCTGCCACGGCTCGTACTCCCGTTTGTCGTACTGGATGTCCTCGAAGACCACCGGTGAGCGCAGGTGGGCGGCGGAGCTGACCGAGACGATCCTGGCCCCGTCGCTGGCCGCGAGTGCCGGGCGCAGCCCGTTGGCGAGTGCGAAATGCCCCAGGTGGTTGGTGGCGAACTGCAACTCCCAGCCCTGCGGGGTGCGGGACAGGGGTGCGGCCATGATGCCGGCGTTGTTGACCAGGATGTGCACCGGGCCGTCCCAGTTGGCCACGAAGTCGGCGACCGATCCCTGGTCGGCGAGGTCGAGCGGGGCGACCAGGACCCGGTCGTTGTCGGTGGTGCCGGTGATGTCGTTGGCGGCCTGCTGACCCGCGTCCGGGTTGCGGACGGCCAGGGTCACCTCCGCGCCGGCGCTGGCCAGGGCGCGGGCCGTCTCCACACCGATCCCGGAGGACCCGCCGGTGACGATCGCCCGTCGCCCGACGAGGTCCACGCCCCGGATCACGTCCATGGCTGTGGACTGATGGGCGAACGAAGTGGTGATCGGGTTGTTGGTCGTCATTGTCCATCCTTGTCCGGGGTGGGCGGACCGGCCGGCCCGCTGCGGGAGGCCGTGGGCCCCGGTGTTTCCCCGACCCGGCGGGAGGTAACGCCGGACTCCGTCGCCATCGCCGTTCGGGCCTCCGACCAGCCCCGACGCTGCCAGAGTGGGATCGTGGGCGGCTACCGGCGGGGTGGACAGCTGGGACCAGCCGTCCCGATCGCCCCCGGCGCCCGGGTGGACAAGTTCGAGGTCTTCTTCGACCTGGTCTTCGTCTTCTCGTTCTTCATCATCACCCGCGCCACCGCCGCGAACATCTCCGGCCGGCAACTGCTGCACGCCGGCCTGGTGCTCGCCGTGCTCTGGTGGATCTGGGTGGTGCACAGCCTGGTCGCCACCCGGGTCCGGCTCGGCGAGGGCTACGTCCCGGTGCTCATGGTGATCGCGATGGTCGCCCTGTTCGCGTTCGCGTTGGCGCTGCCGCAGGCGTTCAACGACCCCAAGGGGAGCGCCGCCGGCCCGATGCTGGTGGCCATCAGTTACGTCGTGGTCCGCGGCATCCACTGGATCCTCTATCAGCACGTGGTGCGGGACAGCCCGCAGGAGCGGCGACAACTGCGGCGCTTCGCCCCGGAGCTGGCGGTGAGCATCGTGCTGCTGCTGGCCGCCGCGCTCATCCCGCCGCAGATCACCGACCCCGACCGGGCCGCCCTGGTCCGCGACGGCCTGTGGATCGCCGTGGTGGTGGTGCAGTACGCCACCGGCTTCATCGTCGGGACCTGGGGCTGGGGGGTGACAAGCGCCGAGCACTGGACCGAGCGCTACGACCTCATCCTGATCATCGCGCTGGGCGAGTCAATCATTTCCACGGGGGTGGGCGGCAACCTGCTCGGCAAGCCTGTCACCTGGCCGGCGGTGGCCGCCGCCGCGCTCGGCATCGTGGTCACCGCCGCCCTCTGGTGGGCACACTTCGACTTCATCGGGCCGGCCGCCCGGATCGCCCTGCACGCGGCGGAGGGCGCCCCCCGGGTGGCGATGGCCCGCGACGCGTACGCGTACCTCTACCTGCCGATGATCGCCGGGGTGATCCTCTTCTCCATCGGCAACGAGGAGGTCCTGCACAAGATCACCGACCCGGCGGGCGGGATCGCCGAGAAGGTCGAAGGGCCGGCCGTGCCGATGCTCTTCGGCGGGTTGATCTGCTATTTCGCCGTCAACCTGCTCTTCCAGTTACGCACCCTGCACACCGTCAGCTGGACCCGCGTCGGTGTCATCGTGGTGCTCACGGGGGCCCTCCCGATCGGCCAGCACCTGCCGGCGCTGGGCGCGCTCACCCTGGCGACCGTGATCTGCGTGGCGCTGGTGGCAGTGGAGGTGATGGTGATGGCGCAGTCCCGGCACGCCCTGCGGGCCGCCGTCTTCCATGAGCGGACCACCCACGAGGCCCACGAGGCCGCCTGGCGGGCGCGCTGGCACGACGTCCGGGAGACCGACGAGCCGACCACGCCGTGACTCCGGCCTTCCCGGGTCTGGCGGCTGGCCCTAGACTTCCCCGCAGCGTCGCAGTGCACCCGGCCCGAAGGCCGCCGTGGGCATGGAGGCGCGGGGACAGCATGGGACGAACGTGCACCCAACCGGTTCACCGGCCGGCCGGCTCGCCGCCGTCGGCAATCAGATGATCGAAATCCACCTCTGGCTCAGCGCGGAACTGGCCCGACTACAGGCAAGCCTCGACACCCCGTCCCGGGACCTGCGGGCGCACTGCCTGACCTTCTGCGCCGCACTCGGCCGACACCACACCGGCGAGGACGCGGGCGCGTTCCAACTGCTGGCCGAGGAGGCCCCCGAGCTGCGCCCGGTCATCCAAAACCTGATCACCGATCACGAGGTGGTGGCGGGGATCCTGGAACGGGTCGAGGCGCTGCTGGGCGGCGACGCTGCGGTGCCGGTCGCCCAGGTGCGCGCCGAGTTGGCCGGGTTGGCCGCCCTGCTGGAGTCGCACTTCCGGTACGAGGAGAAGCGACTGGTCACCGCCCTGAACGCGCTGACCGGCCGACCCGGGACGACCGAGGAACTACTCGGCCTGACCGCGCCCGGTCCCCTCTAGCCAGCCTCCGACCCCGGCGCGGTGTCGGGCAGTTGCTCGTAGAAGCGGATCTTCTCCCGAAGGTGGTCGTACTGGCGCTGGAGCAGATCCATCTGCTCCTCGACCCGCGCCGCGTGGTGTTGCAGCAGCTCACAGCGCTCGTCGGCGGTGTGTTCACCAGCGCGGGCCAGTTGCGCGTAGCGGCGCATCTGCGCGATCGGCATCCCGGTGTCACGCAGGCACCGGAACAGCTCCAGCCAGCCGAGGTCGTCGTCGGTGAAGACCCGCTGCCCACCCGCGGTCCGTTCCACGTCCGCCAGCAGGCCGATTTTCTCGTAGTACCGCAGAGTGTCCAGACTGAAGCCGCTGCGGCGGGCGGCCTCCGAGGGGGCGTAACCGCTCATGTCGCGAGATGGTAGTGCTTGACCTGGAGCGCGCTCCAGGTTGGAGGCTGGTGACCATGACGACGACACGGACGCTGGGACGCAGCGGCATCACGGTGAGCGCGATCGGAATGGGGTGCTGGGCCATCGGCGGCCCGCTCTGGGGTGACGACGGGCAGCCGTTCGGCTGGGGTGAGGTGGACGACGACGAGTCGATCCGGACCATCCACCGGGCGCTCGATCTCGGGGTGACCCTGTTCGACACCGCCAGCAACTACGGTGCCGGGCACAGCGAGCGGATCCTCGGTCAGGCCCTGGCCGGGCGGCGGGACAGCGTGGTGATCGCCACCAAGTTCGGCAACGTCAGCGAGGAGGCCGCCCGGCGGGCGCTGGGCACCGACGCCAGCCCGGCCTTCGCGGTACGCAGCCTGGAAGACTCGCTCCGCCGGCTCGGCACCGACCACGTCGACCTCTACCAACTGCACATCAACGCACTGCCGGTGCCCGCCGCGCTCGACCTGGTCGACACCCTGGAGGCCCTGGTCGACCAGGGCAAGATCCGGGCGTACGGGTGGAGCACCGACGACCCGTCCTCGGCGGAGGCGTTCGCCGCCGCCGGCCCGCACTGCGCCGCGATCCAGCACGACGAGTCGGTGCTGCGCGACAACGCGGCGGTGCTGGCGGTCTGCGACAAGCACGACCTGGCCAGCCTCAACCGTGGGCCGTTGGCGATGGGGCTGCTCACCGGGTCGACCCGGGCGGTCGGGGCCGACGATGTGCGCGGACGGGCACCGGAGTGGCTGGAGTGGTTCACCGACGGCCGTCCGACGCCACGCTGGGCGGCCCGGGTCGACCAGGTCCGCGCGGCGCTCACCGCCGACGGGCGCACCCTGGCCCAGGGCGCGCTCGGCTGGCTGCTGGCGCGCAGCCCCCGTACGGTGCCGATCCCCGGCCTGCGCACTGTGGCCCAGGCCGACGAGAACCTGGCCACCCTGGAGTTGGGCCCGCTGAGTGCGGAGGCGTACGCCGAGGTGGAGCGACTCCTCGCCGACCTGCGCCCGGTCCCCGCGGCCTGACCACCGGGCCGGTCCACGCCCCGGGTGCCGTCACCGGAAGTCGTCCGCGTGCTCGGCGGCCCACTGCCGGAACGTGCGCCCGGGGCGGCCGGTCACCTGCTCGACGTCCGGGGCGACCCAGGCGTTGCCGTCGAGATACCGGCCCATCTCCAGGAACCACTCGATCACCTCGGCGGGATAGGTGTCCTTCCAGTACTCCCGGGCATGCTCCGGGGTCAGTTCGTCGAACCGCACCGGATGGCCGATCGCCTCGCCGATCATCCGGACCGCGTCCCGGCGGCGGACCGGCTCCGGCCCGGTCGGCTGGTACACCCGGCCGGCGTGGCAGTCCTCGGTGAGCGCGGCCATGATGACCGCGGCGATGTCCGCTTCGTGGACCAGGGCGCTGTTCCAGTCACCGAACGGCGCCCGCACCACCCCCTCGGCCCGGATGGCGTGCGCCCAGTCCCGGGTGTTCGCCATGAACTCGCCGGGAAACACGTGCGTCCACTCCAGACCCGAGTTCTCGACAGCCCGGTGCAGCGGCCGGTGCGGTGCCTCGAGCGGGTCGTCGTCGGCCCGGCTCGGGTCGTTGTGACCGAGGTGGGTGACCCGACGGACGCCGGCCTTCCGGGCCAGTTCCAGGATCTCCGCACCGGTGGTCAGCGGTCCGTACCCGTCCATCGCCACCAGGTGCATGCGCGTCACGCCGCGCAGCGCCGGCGCCAGCGTGTGGGGCCTGGCGAAGTCGCCGGCCGCCACCTCCACCCCGCTGGGCAGCGCGGCGGCCGCCGGCGACGCCGGATCGCGGGTCAGTGCGCGTACGTCGTGGCCGGCGGCCACCAGTTGCCGGACCAGGCTTCCTCCCACGGTTCCGGTCGCTCCGGTCACCAGGATCGGCATGGTTCCTCCTCACTGATTGCCCGACGGCGGGGCATGGTGAGCCGACCCCGCCAAACGGGAGCGCTCTCGGATGGCTCATGGTCAGCCAGATCGATGCGCGAAGCAATCGCGAACACCGCGTTCACGTTCGCTCTGACCTGTGGAAACGCGCCAACCACCGAAAGCGCGCGGTAGCCTTTTTCAGCCCCTGGGAGACCCGTTGACCTGCGTTTCTCCGCGCCGCATGGCGCCGCCCGCAGATTTCTTCGCCGGTCCGTCCCACAGCCGGTGACGTCGGCCGCCCCACGCATCCGTCGGCGGCGTTCTGGACGAAGATGGGGGTATGCGGATCCTTCTGGCCGGCGCGTCCGGCTTCCTCGGCACCCGGCTGGCCGACCGGCTCGCGGCGGACGGGCACCAGATCACCCGGCTGGTCCGTCGGTCGCCGCGCGACTCGCAGGAGCGGCGGTGGGACCCCGCCGCCGGGCACCTCGACCCGGCCGTGGTCGCCGAGGCCGACGCGGTCATCAACCTGGCCGGCGCGGGCGTCGGCGACAAGCGCTGGGACGACGACTACCGCCGGTTGATCCGCACCAGCCGGGTGGACAGCACCACCACGCTGGCGACCACCATCGCCGGGCTGCCCACCGCGGACCGACCCCGGGTGCTGCTCAACTCATCGGCCGTCGGCTGGTACGGCAACACGGGCGACCGGGCGGTCGAGGAGGACGCGCCGGCCGGCGAGGGCTTCCTGGCCGACGTCTGCCGGGTGTGGGAGGCCGCGACCCGGCCGGCCGAGGACGCCGGGGTACGCGTGGTCCGACTGCGTACCGGTCTGCCGCTGCACCGCGAGGGCGGGCTGCTCAAGCCGCAACTGCTGCCGTTCAAGCTGGGCATCGCCGGCCGGCTGGGCAGCGGCCGGCAGTGGCTGCCGTGGATCTCGATGGCCGACTGGCTGGACGCGACCCGCTTCCTGCTCGACCACGACGAGGTCGCCGGCCCGGTGAACGTGGTGGGGCCGAACCCGGTGACGAACGCCGAGTTCACCCGCGAGTTGGCCCGGCAGCTGCACCGCCCGGCGATCATCCCGATCCCCGCACTGGCGCTCAAGGTGGTCCTCGGCGGTTTCGCCCACGAGGCCCTCACCAGCACCCGCGTCCTCCCCGGCGTCCTCACCCGAGCCGCCTACCGCTACCAGCACCCCACCCTCCCCCAAGCCCTCCAAGCAGCCCTGACCCCCTGACCGGTGGTTCGGCCCTCGGCAGAATCGGCGGTCAGCGGGTCGTCGGTGAGCCGGCGTGGGCCGATGCTGGACCAATGGCGACCTTCTCCCTCCAGGCCACCCCGACCGACGCGGCGAGCTGGGCCGAGCTGGCCCGTCGGGCCGAGACCGCCGGCTTCGACGCCCTGCTCGCCGCCGACCACCCCGGGGACGTGACGTCACCGTTCGTGGCGCTGGCCGCCGCGGCCCCGGTCACCTCGACGATCGGGCTCGGCTCGTACGTGTCGAACCTCGGCGTACGGGAACCGATGCTGCTCGCGGCGGACGTGGCCACCCTCGATCTGATCTCCGGTGGACGGGCCCGGCTCGGTGTCGGTGCCGGTCACACCCCGGCGGAGTGGCGCGCGGTGGGCCGGGAACGCCCCGACGTGGCCGGGCGGGTCCGCCGTTGCGTGGCCGTCGCCGAGGCGGTCCGCGCCCTGCTCGACGGCGCCTCGGTCACCGTCGACTCGGCCGAGCTGACGATGCGCGGGGCGGTGCTGCGCGATCCCCGGCCGGTGCAGGAGCGGATCCCGCTGACGATGGGTACGGCGAACTCGACGCTGCTGCGCTGGGCCGGCGCGCACGCCGATGTGGTCGGGCTGACCGGGTTCGGGCGTACCCTCGCCGACGGCCACCAGCATGAGGCGCGCTGGCGGGCCGACCAGATCGAGGCGCAGCTGGCCTGTGTGGCCGCCGGCGCAGCCGGCCGGGCCGACCCGCCGGCGCTGGAGGCGCTGGTGCAGACGGTGGTGGTCACCGACGACGCGGAGGCTGCCGCCGCGGAACAGGCCCGGCGCAACGGCATGACGGTCGCCGAACTGCTGGCCACCCCATTCGTGCTGATCGGCACGGTGGACGAGATCATCACGGCGGTCACCGAGCACGAACGGCGCTGGGGGGTGACCCGGTTCGTGGTCCGCGACGACGCGCTGGATCCGCTCGCGCCGGTCCTGGCCCGGCTGACCTGATCCCACGCCGGGGGTGGGGTGGGACTCAGCAGCCGATTACCCAGTAGTTGGGGGCGGTTTGCTTGAGGGCGCTGGTGTAGAAGGTGTTGTACAGGCCCATCCGCTGGTTGGAGCCGTTGGCGTAGGCGTAGCCGCCGGACTGGTACGCCCGACCGGCCGCCACGTGTGCGTAGTTGCTGGCCGTCACGCAGGTCGGCGGCGTGGTCGGGGTGGCCGTGGGGGTCGGCGTGGGGGTTGGGGTAGCCGTCGGGGTCGGGGTCGGGTTGGTGCCGCCGCCGTTCAGGCCGAAGAAGAGCGCGTCACGGTACGTCGAGCAGATGGTGTCCAGAAAGTACGCGCCAGCGGTGCCGCACTGCTCGGCCGCCGATCCCGGGTCGACCGGGGTGCCGTGGCCCATCCCGGAGATCCGGTAGAGGCGTACGTCGTCGTTGCCGTACACCTCCAGGCTGGTGTTGCCGGGCAGCGACGAGGTGCTGGTCGGGGTCTGCGACACGCCCCGCACGTTGGTCCACTGGTCACGGGACTCGGTGCCGTTGAGAGGCGTGACAGTGGTGTCCGAGGTGCCGTGCCAGATCGCCACCCGGGGGCGCGGGCCGGTGTAGCCGGAGTACGCACCACGGACCAGGTCGCCCCAGGCGGCCGGGGTCTTGTCCGCCCCCGGGTTCATGCAGCTGAACGCGTTGACCATGCTGGTGGCGCAGCGGTACGGAATCCCCGCGATGATCGATCCGGCGGCGAAGACGTCCGGGTAGGTGGCCAGCATGACCGCGCTCATCGCCCCACCGGCGGACAGCCCGCTGACGTAGACCCGGGAGCCGTTCACCGCGAAGTTGGCCTTGGCGTGGTCGACCATCTGCTTGATCGACAGCGCCTCGCCCTGACCGCGGGTGGTGTCGCCCGCCTCGAAGAAGTTGAAGCAGGAGTTGGCGTTGTTGCCGGACGGCTGCTGGGCGACGATCAGGGCGAACTTCCACTGGTCGGCGTACTTCTGCCAGCCGGAGTTGGCGAAGTAGCCGGAGGCGTTCTGGGTGCAGCCGTGCAGCAGGACGACGGCCGGGGAGTTGGCCGGCAGGCCGTCCGGCCGGTAGGCGTACATGGCGAGGTTTCCGGGGTTGGAGCCGAACCCGGTGACCTGGGTGAGGGTGGCGGCCTGGGCGGGTGCGGCGACGGCGACCACGCCCGCTACGGCGAGGGCGAGCCCGGCGACCGCACCGAGCAGCCGGGTGAGGGTGGACGAGGAGCGGCGCACGGCGGCCTCCTGAGGGGCGGACTGTGAACTGGGTCACTGTCGAGTTGCCGTGACGTTACGACGATGTGTCGCCGCTATGACATGGGGCACACTCACACATTCACGACGGACGCTGTGTACGCCGAACCGTCGACGTGGCGGGTGGAATCCGTCCCCAACGGTCCCCTCCTTGCAGGTCTGACCGGCCCGTCCAGGTCCGGTTGGTAACGTCCGCTGCGTGCCGTCCTCCCCGTCGCTGGCCACCGGGCCCGCACCCGCGTCAACGCCGCGCACCGTCCGGGACCGCCGGGCCGACCTGATCGTCGTGCTGGTGGCGCTCGCGCTCGCCGTCTGGGTGACCAGCGGGCTGTGGCGGGACCCGAACGTCCGCACCATCACCGTCAACTCCAGCGACCAGGCGCTGTTCGAGTGGCTGCTGGCCTTCGGCGGGCACGCGGTCACCCACGGCGATAACCCGCTCTTCACCTACCTGATCAACGTGCCGGACGGCGTGAACCTCGCGGTCAACACCTCGATCACCGTGTACGCGGTGGTCTTCGCCCCGCTCACGTACCTGATCGGACCACCGGCGACCTTCCTGGTGATCCTCACCCTGAACCTGCTCGCCACCGCGCTGGTCTGGTACTGGCTGCTCTCCCGGCACCTGGTGCGCAGCCGGCTGGCCGCCGGGGTCGGCGCCCTGTTCATCGCCTACTCCCCCGGCATGGTGTCGCACGCCAACGCGCACCTGAACTGGACCGCCGGTTGGCTGGTGCCGCTGCTGATCTGGCGGTTGTTCGCGCTGCGCCGCGCGGGGCACTGGCTGCGCGACGGGGTGATCCTCGGCGTGCTGGTCGCGGTGGCCTTCTCGATCGCCGCCGAGGGGCTCTTCTTCACCGCGCTGGCGCTGGGGGTGTTCGTCGCCATCTGGGCGCTGCACCCGGCCAACCGCGCGGAGGCACGTGCCGCGCTGCCCACCTTCCTGCGCGGGCTGGGCGTGACCGCCGTGGTCGCCGGCGTGCTGCTGTCGTACCCCTTGTGGTTGCACTTCGCCGGGCCACAACGGTTCCACGGCACCGGCTTCGACCCGGTGATCCACTCCGAGGACATCGCGGCGTTCGGCGCCTTCCCGCGCCGCTCGCTGGCCGGCGAGGCCGGGTTGGGCACGTCACTGGCACCGAATCCGACCGAGGAGAACTCGTTCTTCGGCATCCCGCTGCTGGTGCTCACAGTGGTCTGTTTCGTCGCCCTCTGGCGGCGGGCCGACCCGCACCGCCGGGCCACCCTCTGGGCGCTGGGCGCCCTCGCGCTGATCTTCACGGTGCTCTCCTTCGGCCCGGTCGCCAAGGTCGACGGCCGACGCACCGACCTCCCCATGCCGTTCGACCTGGTCGGGCAACTTCCGGTGGTGAACGCCGCGCTACCGGCCCGACTGGCGCTGGTGGTCGCGCCAGTGGTCGGGCTGCTGCTGGCGTACGCCGTCGACCAACTGCGCGCCGCACCACCACGGCACCGCTCCACGGAGCTGGCCTGGCTGGTCGGCTTCGCGGTGGCCCTGGTACCGCTGCTGCCCACCCCTCTGCTGACCGACGAGCGGGAGCCGATCCCGCGCTTCATCACCTCCGGCACGTGGCGGGACTACGTGTCCCCCGACGGGGTGCTGACCCCGGTGCCGCTGACAGTGGACATCTACCCGGACGGCCAACGCTGGCAGGCGTACGCGCTGTCGCACCGGCAGGGCGAGTTCGAGATCCCCGGCGGCTTCTTCCTCGGCCCCGGTGGGCCGGACGGGCGGGGCCGGATCGGCCCGGTGCCGCGCACGCTGAGCGCGTTGATGGACCAGGCCGGCCGTACCGGGCTGGTTCCCATCGTCACCGACGGGACCATCCGGGAGGTCCAGTCGGACCTGCGGCACTGGCGCATCGAGACGGTGGTGCTCGCCGACGAGGTGCACGGCGCGAAGTTCGAGGTCGACGAGGAGGCGCTGCGGCGTACCGGCACCGCCCTGTTCGGCGAGCCGCAACGGGTCGACGACGTCTGGCTCTGGCGCATCCCACCGGCCGACCGGTAGGCCGCGACACGGCCGGCGGGGGCATCACGACCGGTCGCCATCGCGTCTAATGGGCCGATGAGATTGACCGGCGGGCGATTGCGGCGTGCTGCCGTGGTAGCGCTCGTGCTGGGGCTCGTCGCGCTCGACACACCAGCCGCAACGGCCGCCGGGAGCGCGGCCGGGGTGGTGCCGACCCGGGTGCACGATCCCTGGCTGTGGCAGGCCACGGTGGGGCAACGCCCGGCCGGTCCGGCCGCGCTGCTGTTCTTCACCGACCGCACCCGCTATTTCGAGTCGACAGGTGTGCTGGTCGACCGGGACGGCGCGTACCGGCTGATCCCGATACGCATCGGCGAGGGGCACGGACTGCTCTCCCCGGATGGACGGCACTACCTCCGGCCGTACTTCGGCGAGCTACTGGATCTCACCACCGGCCGGCAGCGCCGCACGGTGAGCACGGGCGTGTACCCGATGGCATGGTCGCCGGACGGGCAGCAGGTGCTGGGCACCCGCAGCAACGACGACGACGTGATCAGCTTCGGGCCGGACAATCAGCAGCTCAACGACCCGGAGAAGCCCGACGACCTGCTCGTCGTCGACCCGTTCCGGGGCACCGAGCGGACGCTCGACGTCGGCACCTTCGCCGCGCACACCGCAGCGGCCTGGTCACCCGGTGGCGACCTGGTGGCGGTCACCGGCTCGCCGGACGTGCCAGCCCAGCTCGCTGAGCGCCAGCGACTGGTGGTCGTCGACCCGGCCGGCGGCGGCCCTCGTTGGCAGGTCGACCTGGGCGACCGGCGGATGTTGGCCGGTCCTGCCGCCTGGCATCCCGACGGCCGGCGGCTCGCGCTGCTCGCCTTCGACGGCTGCGCCGGCCCCAGGTGCACATCCGAGCAGGCGGCGGCGCGCACCTGGCGGATCGAGTTCCTGGACACGGCCACCGGCCAGGCCGTCGGCCAGGCCCTGCCGGCCGGCATCTCGGCGAGCGGGATCATCGGCTGGCGCGGCGACGACCCGGTCCTGCGGTATGTCAGCGAAACGGAGGCGGACACGGACCGGCAAGCCTTTCTCGCCGCGCTGTCGCCCGACGGCGGTCGTGAGGTGCTGGTGACCACGCCGGTCGGGTCGACCGACCTGATGGTGCCGGGCGACCTGCTGACCCGGGCCGCGTTCGGCGGGCCGGAGCCCCGGCCGTCACCGTTCGCCGCCCCGCTCTGGGTCTACCTGACGCTGGCCGTGCCAGCGCTGCTCGCGATCGCTCTCGTCGTCCGCCGGACTCGTCGCCGGCGCACTGCGACGGCCCCGGCTCCGGCGTGACGACGAGCCGCCGAGGTGTGCCGCGACCGGCACGACGAGGCCCTGGTGAGGTGGCTCACCAGGGAAGATCGCCGGTAGCGGGACTAGGCTTGTTGCCGTGACGACGACGACCCCCGGCCTGACGGCCGTCCGCGCCGGCCTGCTCGACTACCAGGCCGCCTGGGACGAGCAGCGGCGCCTGCACGAGTCGGTGGTGGCTGGCGAGCGCGGCGACACAGTGCTGCTGCTGGAGCACCCGAGCGTCTACACGGCGGGCAAGCGCACCGAACCGTGGGACCGGCCGATGGACGGCACTCCGGTCGTCGACGTGGACCGTGGCGGCAAGATCACCTGGCATGGGCCGGGGCAGCTCGTCGGCTACCCGATCCTGCGCCTGCCCGACCCGGTGGACGTGGTCGCCTACGTGCGCCGGACCGAAGAGCTGCTCATCGACGTGTGCGCCGAGGTCGGGCTGACCGCCGGTCGGGTCGAGGGGCGCAGCGGGGTCTGGGTGCCCGAGGACGACCGGGGGCCGGCCCGCAAGGTGGCGGCCATCGGCATCCGGGTGGCCCGGGGCGTCACCCTGCACGGCTTCTCGATCAACTGCGACTGCGACCTGACGTACTTCGACCGGATCGTCCCGTGCGGCATCCGGGACGCGGGCGTCACCTCGCTCACCGCCGAGCTGGGCCACCCGGTCAGCGTCGCCGACGTGCTGCCGGTGGTCGAGCGTCGACTCTCCACCCTCATCGAGGTCTGAGCTGCGGCCCCCGGCGGCGACGCCGGGGGCCGCCTCGCTCATGGCGTCAGGCGGTGCAGGTCACGCGGGAACGCGGTGACCTGCCGGATGTTTGCCGCGCCGACCAGCCGGGCCACGAACCGTTCCAGGCCGATGGCGAAGCCACCGTGCGGTGGCATGCCGTGCCGGAACGCGTCCAGGTAGCCGGCGTACGGCTCGACCGGCTCACCCCGGGCCGCCAACGCCGCCAGGTAGTCGGCGTGCTGGTGCAGCCGCTGCCCGCCGGTGACCAGCTCCAGACCACGAAAGAGCAGGTCAAAACCGTTCGAGTACGCGGGCCGCTCCGGGTCGGGGTGGGTGTAGAAGGGCCGCTTGGCCATCGGGTAGCCGGTGACGAAGAGGAAGTCCGACCCGTGTTCACGCATTGCCCACTCGCCCAGCGCCCGTTCGTGGGCGGGAGCGAGGTCCGGCTCGTCGGCGGGCGCGCCGGCGATCGTCAGCGCCTCGGTGAAGTGCACCGCCGGGATCTGCGCCGGCACCTGCGGCGGCGTGACGCCGAGCGTCGCCAGAGCGGCGCCGGCCCGCCCGCTGACCGCGTCCAGCATCCCGGCCACCGTGTCGCGCAGCACGCGCATCACGTCCCGGTGGTCGGCGATGAAGCCCAGCTCCGCGTCGAGCGACGTGTACTGCGCGAGGTGCCGGACGGTGTCGTGCGGTTCGGCCCGGAAGACCGGCCCCACCTCGTAGACACGTTCGAAGACGCCGACCATCAGCTGCTTGTAGAACTGCGGTGACTGGGCCAGGTACGCGGGCCGGCCGAACCAGTCGAGCGCGAACACGTTCGCTCCGCTCTCGGTGCTGGAGCTGACCACCTTCGGTGTGTGGACCTCCACGAAGTCGTGGGTGTCGAGTGCGGCCCGGAACCCGGCCACCGCGGCGGCCGAGATCCGCAGCGCGGCCGACCGGGTGGGGTGCCGCAGCGCGGTGGGCGCGTTGTCCAGCTGGGTGGGCAGGCTCGCGGTGAGCGCCGGCCGGTACAGGTCGAACGGTGGCGGTGTGGCGGGCGACCCGAGTGGACGTACCGTCGGGTCGGTCAGCTCGACCCCGGCGGGCGCGGTGTCGTTCGCGGTGGCCGTCGCGGTGACCTCGACGACCGTCTCCTCGGTGAGTTTCTCCAGCTCGGCGCGGACGGCCGGGTCGGTGACGACCACCTGGGCCAGGCCGGTGGCGTCCCGCACGATCAGGAAGGCGACCGACTTGAGCAGTCGGCGGCGGTGCACCCAACCGGCGATCCGCACTGTCGTGCCGATCCTGGCGGGCAGTTGCTGGGACAGGGTTCGTTGCATGGCGTACTGCTCCTCGGTCGATCGCCACGCCGTCGCCGCCCTGGGGAAGCGATGCGTGGCATCAGCCCCAGGGAGGTGTGGGCGAGCGGGAACCTCGCGGTGCCACCACACCTTCACCCCCGCCGAAGCGGGGGCCTCTTTCGTCGCCTGATGACCGGGGCCAGCCGGGCGGGCTCTACTGGGCGCGGGTGACCCGCGGCCGTTCTTCCCGCAGCTCGGGAGGGTCTTCGCGCCCCGGCGCCAGACCGCCTCTCAGCACCGGCGGCTCTCTGCACTGGCGGGTCGGGGGCTACTCGGCTCCGTCGTCGCTGTTGGCGGTGACCGTAGCACCCGAATCCCGCTCGTGTGACGCACATTTTCGACACCCCGGTGTCCGGCGTCACAACGTTTGGGGCGTGACGCCGGTCGCCTGACGCACATAGACACCTGCCGTCCGGCGTAGGCTCATTTTCGTGACGATCGAGCACTCCGCGCCGACGACCGGCCAGGCAGCGCGCACCGCAACGGCGGCCCCCGAGGGGCGGCGTCTGCTGCGGATCGAGGCGCGCAACGCCGAGACGCCGATCGAGCGCAAACCGCCATGGATCAAGGTCAAGGCCAAGATGGGGCCGGAGTACACCCAACTGCGTGGGCTCGTCTCGCGCGAGGGGCTGCACACCGTCTGCCAGGAGGCCGGCTGCCCCAACATCTACGAGTGTTGGGAAGACCGGGAGGCCACCTTCCTCATCGGCGGTGACCAGTGCACCCGGCGCTGCGACTTCTGCCAGATCGACACCGGCAAGCCGGCCGAGTTCGACGCCGACGAGCCGCGTCGGGTCGCCGAGTCGGTCGTCTCGATGGGGCTGCGGTACGCCACCATCACCGGTGTCGCCCGTGACGACCTGCCCGACGGCGGCGCCTGGCTGTACGCCGAGACCGTCCGACAGATCCACGCCCTGCAGCCCGGCTGCGGCGTCGAGCTGCTGATCCCGGACTTCAACGCCGTCCCCGAGCAGTTGGCCGAGGTCTTCGGCTCCCGCCCCGAGGTGCTGGCGCACAACGTGGAGACCGTGCCGCGCATCTTCAAGCGCATCCGGCCGGCGTTCCGCTACGACCGCTCGCTGGACGTGATCCGGCAGGCCCGCGCCGACGGCCTGGTCACCAAGAGCAACCTCATCCTGGGCATGGGCGAGGAGCGGGCCGAGGTCTCGCAGGCGCTGCGCGACCTGCACGAGGCCGGCTGCGAGCTGATCACCATCACCCAGTACCTGCGCCCCTCGCCCCGGCACCACCCGGTGACCCGTTGGGTCAAGCCGGAGGAGTTCGTGGAGCTGCGCGAGGAGGCCGAGGAGATCGGCTTTGCCGGGGTGATGAGCGGGCCGCTGGTGCGTTCGTCGTACCGGGCCGGTCGGCTCTACAAGCAGGCCATCGACGCCCGCGCCGCCGCCTCGGTCGCCACCGCCAGCTGACTCCGCCGGCAACGCCGCACGGCCGTTCGGCGTGCGGATGTCATGATCCTGTGATGACCGTCGGCGTACGCGAGCAGCCGCGCGGCGCGGACTCGCCGCGCCCGCGACCCGGCGCACGCCCCGGCCTGGTCGGTTGGCTCACCGGGTTGGCGGTGCTCGCCGGGGTGGGCTACCGGCTCTGGCTGCTGACGCAGGCCGCGCCGCCGACGAACAGCGACGAGGCCACAATGGGGCTGGCCGCGCTGCACATCGCCCGGGGCGAGGACTTCCCGGTCTGGTTCTACGGCCAGCAGTACATGGGCACGCTGGAGGCGTACCTGGCCGCGCCGGTGTTCGCCCTCGCCGGTGGGCCGTCGCTGCTCGGTCTGCGGCTGCCCACGCTGGCGCTGTACACGCTGTTCCTGCTGCTGGCCTGGCGGTTGACGCTGCGGCTGACCGGGGACCGGTGGTTCGGGCTGCTGATGGTGGCGCTGCTGGCCCTCGGCTCCGACCGGATCGTCAAGAACCAGCTGATCGCCGGCGGCGGCTACCCCGAGATGAACGCGGCCGGGGCGGCGCTGGCAGTGCTCGCCGTGGAACTGGCCACCGGTCGACCGGGGCGACGATCGACCGGCTCCGGGGAACCCGACGGGCGGACGACCGGCACCGGGCGACCCGGCTGGCGACTGGCGCGCTGGGCGACGTGGGGATTCCTGGCCGGGCTGATGCTCTGGGTCGACCCGCTCGTGCTGCCGTACGTCGCGGCGACCGGCGCGGTGCTCGTCGGGTTCTGCCGCCGGGAGCTGTGGGGCACCGCCGGGGCACTGCTCGGGGCGGCGGCCGTGCTGGGGGCGGCCCCGCTGCTGCTGCACAGCCTGCTGACCGGGCGCAACCCGCTGCACGCGGTGCTCGCGGCCAGCGGCGCGAACGCCACCGCCGGCTGGACGGACCGGCTGCACGGCGGCCTGCTGCTCGGCCCGCCGCTGGGCATGGGTTTCTGCGCTCCCGGGCAGTGCGCCAACTGGCAACTGTGGTGGGCGCTCGCCCTGCCGCTGCTGCTGGCCATCGCCACCGTCACCGCCTGGCGGGCCCTGCGCACCCGCGAACCGGCCGCTGTCGGCCCCGGCACGGTGTCACCCCGGGTGGCGGCGACGGTCCGGCTGGCGCTCGTGCTGGCCGCCGTGGTCACCCTCGGCGCGTACACGGTGAGCAGCTCCGCCGGGCTCACGCCGGTGGAGAGTTCCCGCTACCTGTCCTGCCTGCTCATCTCGTTGCCGGCGCTGCTCTGGCCGGTGTGGGCGGTGGCCCGGCACGGGCTGCGAACGGCAGTCGCCGACCGGCACGGTGTCGGGTCGACGCTGACCCGGTCGGTCGCTGTGGTGGTGCTCGCCGCCACGCTGGGCACCGCCGCCCACGCCACCTGGCAGGCAGCGCAGACCGTCCCGGCGACCCGGGCCGCCGAGGCCCGGCACACCGAGCTGGTGAGCACCCTGCGCCAGCTCGGCGTACGACACGTTCGCGCCGGCTACTGGACCTGCAACCGGCTCACCTTCGCCAGCGCCGAACAGGTGGTCTGCGCCGTCGTCGACGACACACTGCGCCCCGGTTTCGACCGCTACCCCGCGTACCGCCGGGAGGTCGACAGCGCGGCGGCACCGGCCTGGGTCGCGCCGACCGGCTCGCCCCTGGCGGAGGTGCTCGACGAGCGGCAGCGGGTCACGCCCGGCAGCCTCGACCTGGTCACCATCGAGGGCTGGCGCATCTACCTGCCGCGCTGACCTCGGCGGTGCACGTCAGCCCGGCGACCTCGGTGCGCGGCCCGCCGGTTTCGGCGCGCGCGTCAGCGCGGCGCGGCGGTCTCGGTGAGCAGGCCGAGGCGGTGGGCCAGGGCGGCGGCCTCCACCCGGTTGGTCACGCCCAGCTTGGCGATGATCCGGGAGACGTGCACGCTTGCCGTCTTCGGAGAGATGAACAACCGCTCGGCGATCCGGCTGTTGCTGTGCCCCTCCGCGACCAGACGCAGCACCTCCCGCTCCCGGGCGGTCAGCAGGTCCGCGCCGGCCCCGCCCCCGGACGCGCCACGCAGGCCGACCCGCCGCGCCAGGGTTGCGGCCGCCTCGACCAGCGGCGCCGCGCCCAGCCGCCGCCCGATCTCGGTGGCCTCGGTGACCGCCGCCGCCGTCTCGTCGCGTTCCCCGGCTGCTGCGGTCGCCTCGGCCAGCGCCAGCAGCGCCCGGCCCAGCGGGTAGGGCTGCCCGTCGGCCCGCCACGCCTCGACCGCCGTACGCCAGGCCGGCAGCGCCTGGTCGCCGACAGCGAGCAGCGCGGTGACCTGGGCGGCGTGCGCACGGGCCGCCGGGTGAAGCGCCGGCAGGTCGGCGGCGAGCGCCGCCACGGCGACCGCCAGCTCCCGGTCCCCCACCCGGGCTGCGGTACGCGCGGCGGCGCTGAGCACCGGCCAACCCTCCCGGGGCAGCTGCGGCAGGCTTCCGTCGGCCACCGCGACGCGGGCCGCCCGTACCGCCTCGACCTTGTCGTCAGCGGCCAGCGCCGCCTCGATGGCCAGCTCGTGCAGGGGCAGGCGGTGGTTCGGCCACAGGTACGGCCGGTTGAGGAAGGTGAGCGCCCGGTCGACCAGCTCGTCGGCGCCCGGATGGGCGCGGGCCAGCCGCAGCCCGGCACCCAGCTGGAGCCAGTGCAGCCCGGTCACACCGGACAGGTCGATCCGGGCGGCCTCCGCGCAGACCGCCTCGGCCTCGTCCCACCGACCCAGCGCGATGAGCGCCTCGGCCCGGTTGGAGAGCAGGTACGCACCGGTGGAGCGGCTGATCCCCACCCGTCGCGCCTCGGCGACGCCAGCCTCGGCGGCCTGCGCGGACTCGGCGTAGCGGCCCAACTCGCAGAGCATGTCCGACTCGAACACCATGGCGAGCACCAGTGTCGGCGCGTCGCCCGCCGCACGGGCGGCGGCAGCCGCCCGGCCCAGCTCGGCCAACCCGCCGGTCAGGTCCCGCTCGCCGTGGCAGAGCAGCGCGATCCGCGTCGACAGCAGGGCCACGTTCACCCC
Source organism: Micromonospora vinacea (assembly GCF_015751785.1). Classification (NCBI taxonomy): domain Bacteria; kingdom Bacillati; phylum Actinomycetota; class Actinomycetes; order Micromonosporales; family Micromonosporaceae; genus Micromonospora; species Micromonospora vinacea. The sequence continues at coordinate 178,109 of NZ_JADOTY010000001.1, forward strand.
GAACGCCTCGGCGTCGGTGGCGGCCTCGGCTGCCACCCGGGCCGCCTTCTGCGGGTCGATCTTGACCAGGTGGGTGGCGATGTCGGCGAGCAGCCGAACCCGCTCCGCGCCGGGCGGGCCACCGGCCGCCAGCCGGTACGCCTCGTCCAGCTCACGGCTGCCGTCGCTCTTGCCCAGCAGGGCCATCAGTCGACCGCGCTGGTCCAGCAGGCGGGCGGCGCGCAGCGGCGCGGCCTCGGCGTCCACCTCGGCCAGCCCGGCCCGGGTCAGGGTGATGGCCCGACTGAAGTCGCCGGCGGTGACCGCGGCGTCCAGGGTCTGCTCCAGCAACGCCAGGTGGTCCATGCCGAGCAGGTCGGCGGCGTCCGGCACCAGCTCCCACAACTCCAGCGCCCGCTCCAGCAGTCGGCGCTGCTCGGCGTACGCGTACCGGTCGGCGGCGGCGCACGCGGCGGCTCGCGCGGCGACGAGGGCACGCGGGTGGTCGTGCGCGGCGTGCCAGTGGTGGGCGATCTCGGCCGGGGCCCGGCCGGCGGCGACCAGGTGCGGCTGGGCCTCGATGGCGGCGGCGAAGCGGGCGTGCAGCCGGGCGTGCTCACCGGGCAGCAGCTCGTCGTGCACGGCCTCGCGGACCAGCGCGTGCCGGAACTCGTAGTCACCGTCCCGGTCGGCCACCACCAGTTGGGCGGCGACGGCGGCGCGCAACGCGTCCTCCAGCTCGGCCTCGGGCAGCCCGGCGACCTCGGCGAGCAGGTCGTGGGCGAAACGGGTGCCGCCGGCGGCCGCGATCCGCAACACCCGCTGGGCCGGCTCGGGAAGCCGGTCCACTCGGGCCAGCAGCAGGTCACGCAGTGTCTCGGGGAGCGCCGCGCAGCCGATCGGGTCACCGGCGACGGCCAACTCCTCGATGAAGAAAGGGTTGCCCTGGGTGCGGTCGTGGACGTCGTCGACGGCGCGGGCGAGCGGCTCGGCGCCGAGCAGGTCGGCGAGGATCGCGGCGGTGCCGTCGCGGTCCAGGCGGCCCAGCTCGACCCGCTCCACACCCCGGGCCCGGTCCAGCTCGGCGAGGAACGGGCGCAGCGGGTGGCCGCGCTGCAACTCGTCGGTGCGGTAGGTGCAGACCAGCAGCAGCCGGCCCGGCCTCGCCGCCCGGACGAGGAAGCCGATCAGGTCGCGGGTGGAGCGGTCGGCCCAGTGCAGGTCCTCGATGATCAGGACCAGCGGGCGAGCATCGGCCAGCCGCTGGAACAGCTCGGCGACCAGGTCGAACAGGTAGCCGCGCGGGGCGTCGCTGAGCGGGACGGCACGCGGGGTGGCCAACGTCGCGGCGCGGCCCAGCTCCGGCAGGAGCGGGGCGAACTCCGCCTCGTACCCGGCGAAGACCTCGGGGCCGTCGGCGCGGAGCACCGCCCGCAGCGCGGCGGCGAACGGGGCGAACGGCAGGCCCGCCTCCCCCAACTCCAGGCACTGGCCGACGAGCACCCGCGCCGCGCCGTCGGTGGCCCAGCCGGCGAAGTCCTCCAGTAGCCGGGTCTTGCCCACGCCCGCCTCGCCGCCGACCAGCACTGTGGTCGGCTCCCCGGCCCGCGCCCGGCCCAGCGCGTCCCGCAGTGCCGCGATCTCGCGGTGACGCCCGACGAGGACGGAGCTGGCAGCGCGTACGGTCACGTGTTCGAGCATGCCATGGCGGCCCGCCCCGCCGGCCCCGCCGATCGGCCGGTGGCCGGGCGGCGGGGTCGGGTCGGGGCGGGCCGGTGCGGTGGACGTGGCAGCCGCGCTGGGCGCGGTGGACGTGGCAGCCGCGCTGGGCGCGGTGGACGTGGCAGCCGCGCTGGGCGCGGTCACCGGCGGGCGTCGCTGGTGCGACCGGCCTGCCTGCGCCGACCCAACCACCCTCGGCTGACCGGACGTGACAGCGACCGGGCGAGCCGGTCGGCGGCCGCGTCGGCGCGCAGCTCGGCGGCGTGGGTACGGTGCAGGGTGAGCAGGAAATCAGCGTCGTTGCCGAACATGTCGGGCTCCTTCGTGGCGTCGTCGTCTTCTGTTGACGACTCTTCGCGCGAAGGCCCCACCCGGGCATGGGCATGGCGCCTCATCTTCCCCGCCCACAGCCTCCTTACCCGGCCCGTCCGGGCACGTACGGCGACGTAAGGTACTCAGCTGCCCGGGCACCCGGACGCGGATCAACCGGGCCGGCGGCGACCACTAGACTCTGCGGCATGGCAAAGCCCCAGGAGAAGGTCTCGTTCGGCCAGCGGCTGAAGCAGATCGGGATGGTGTTCCAGTTCACCGCCAAGCAGGACCGGTGGTTCGCGCCGTTGGTCGCCGCGGCGGTGCTGATCCCGCTCGCGCTCACCGTGGTCGCGGTCATCCTCTGGGGCTGGATCTGGCTGCCGATCGGCATCCTGTTCGTCCTGCTCGCGGTGCTGATCGTGCTCAACCTGCGGTCCAACAAGGCGATGATGAACGCCGCCGAGGGGCAACCCGGCGCGGCGGCGCAGATCATGGAGAACATGCGCGGCGACTGGCGGGTGACCCCGGCGGTCAGCTCGACCACCCAGATGGACATGGTCCACCTGGTGATCGGCCGCCCGGGCGTGATCCTGCTGGCCGAGGGCAACCCGCAGCGGGTGCGCGGCCTGCTCGGCCAGGAGAAGCGGCGGCTGTCCAAGGTGATCGGCTCCGCTCCCCTGCACGACTACGTGATCGGTCAGGAGGAGGGCGAGCTGCCGATCCGCAAGCTGCGGACGACGCTGCTGCGCCTGCCCCGCGCCCTCTCCGGCAAGGACGTCAACTCGCTGGACAAGCGACTCAAGGCGCTCACCGCCCGGCCGCAGATGCCCAAGGGCGCGATCCCGAAGAACATGCGGCCGCCAGGCGCCTTCCGCCAGTCGCGGGGCCGCTGACCCCAGTTGTACGCGAAGGAGCCGGACCCGTGCGGGTCCGGCTCCTTCGCGTACCCCCCATGCCGGCCCACCCCGGGCCACCCTCGCCCTCGCGCTCGTCCTGAACCTCAACACCGTTGCGCAGCGCCTCGTCGATCATGGAGTTGTGGTGGGTGACGAAGTGCCCGTACAGCCCCAATCCAGGCACCACAACTCCATGATCGACCGAACTCGGACGCGATCTAGGACTCCCGGATCGGCCTTGGCGGGGTTGGCCTAGCCGCGGGGGGCGTCGACGATGACCGAGTCGGCGAGTCGGTCGTGCAGGCCGCGCCGGTGCTCGTCCATGATCAGTGCGGGGACGACCAGGGCCAGCAGCAGGCCACGGATCAGCCCTCGGAGCACGCCGATCCGACCGCCGTCGTGCCAGTTCACACAGCGGATCTTGGTGATGTACATGCCCGGCGTCTGGGCGAACAGGCCGAGGAAGATGCCGTACACCAGCACCAGCACCAGCACCGGGGCCCAGCCGTCGCGTACCGGGTCGGCGAAGAAGTTGGACACCAGCAGGCAGAGCACCCAGTCGATGATCAGCGCACCGAACCGCTTGCCGAGGCTCGGTGGGGCGAAGGTGGGGTCGGTGGCCGGCGCTGCCGGGGCCTGCGGATTGCTCACAGCGATCAAGGGTATCCGCGCCCGGATGAGGCGCTGCCGGGTGTCGCCACCACTGCGTGCCGATTCGGGCCAAAGGCATCAGATGTCATTACACTGGCCCAGCCGGTACGGCGTTCGCGCAGGCTGAGTGCGTGGACAGGAGCGTCGCTGACGCTCCGCGAGGGACGTAACACGGCAGAAACACTCAAGACATGGCCGGGCAACCGCTTGGCCCTAGCGTCGCCAGAAGCCTAGCCACCCCGTGGACGTGCCAGGAGGATGTGTGTTCGCCAATCCCGAGGAACTGCTGCGATACCTCAAGAACGAGGACGTGAAGTTCGTCGACGTTCGTTTCTGTGACCTGCCCGGCGTGATGCAGCACTTCAACCTGCCGGTCGAGTCCGTCAACGACGACCTCTTCACCGACGGCCTCGCGTTCGACGGTTCGTCGATCCGCGGTTTCCAGGCGATCCACGAGTCGGACATGCTCCTGCTCCCGGATGTCGCCACCGCGTTCATCGACCCGTTCCGCGCGCAGAAGACGCTCGCGCTCAACTTCTTCATCCACGACCCGTTCACCCGCGAGGCCTACAGCCGCGACCCGCGCAACGTGGCGAAGAAGGCCGAGGCGTACCTGGCGGCGAGCGGCATCGCCGACACCGCCTACTTCGGCGCCGAGGCGGAGTTCTACATCTTCGACTCGATCCGCCACGAGACCTCGGCGCACCAGTCGTTCTACTACATCGACTCGATCGAGGGCGCCTGGAACACCGGCCGCGAAGAAGCGGGCGGCAACCTCGGTTACAAGACCGCGTACAAGGGCGGCTACTTCCCCGTCCCGCCGGTCGACCACTACGCCGACCTGCGTGACTCGATCGTGCGCCGCCTCGTCGACACCGGCTTCAACGTGGAGCGCTCGCACCACGAGGTGGGCACCGCCGGCCAGTCCGAGATCAACTACCGGTTCTCCACCCTGCTGCACGCCGGTGACCAGCTCCAGCTCTTCAAGTACATCGTGAAGAACGAGGCGTGGGCCAACGGCAAGACCGCGACCTTCATGCCCAAGCCGCTCTTCGGCGACAACGGCTCCGGCATGCACACCCACCAGAGCCTCTGGCTCAACGGTGAGCCGCTGTTCTACGACGAGACCGGCTACGCCGGCCTGTCCGACATGGCCCGCTGGTACATCGGTGGCCTGCTGCACCACGCGCCGTCGCTGCTGGCCTTCACCAACCCGACGGTCAACTCGTACCGTCGCCTGGTGCCGGGCTACGAGGCGCCGGTCAACCTGGTCTACTCGCAGCGCAACCGCTCCGCCTGCACCCGTATCCCGGTGACTGGCAGCAACGCCAAGGCCAAGCGCGTCGAGTTCCGCGTCCCGGACCCGTCGGCCAACGTCTACCTGGCCTTCTCGGCCATGATGATGGCCGGCCTGGACGGCATCAAGAGCAAGATGGAGCCGCCGACGCCGATCGACAAGGACCTCTACGACCTCCCGCCGGAGGAGTGGGGCGACGTCAAGCAGGTGCCGGGCTCGCTGCCGGCCGTGCTCGACTCGCTGGAGGCCGACCACGACTACCTGCTCGACGGCGGCGTCTTCACCCCCGACCTGATCTCCACCTGGGTCGACTGGAAGCGCGCCAACGAGGTCGACCCGGTGCGTCTGCGCCCGACCCCGCACGAGTTCGCCATGTACTACGACTGCTGAGCAGTCAGATGCACGACGACTGCTGAGCAGTCGCTGGAACACCGGCCGGGCCGGCTCCGCTCACCGCGGAGCCGGCCCCGCCCGTTTCCGCTCCGACACCTCCCCCGTAACGCCGCGCACTCCGCGCACGCCGAGCGCCCCGCACCCCCGCGCCCCGCGCCCTCGCGCCTCGCGCCCTCGCGCCTCGCGCCTCGCGCCCTCGCGCCTCGCGCCTCGCGCCCTCGCGCCTCGCGCCTCGCGCCGCGCGCCTCGCGCCTCGCGCCTCGCGCCTCGCGCCGCGCGCCTCGCGCCGCGCGCCGCGCGCCTCGCGCCGCGCGCCAAGATCCGCGCAACTTCGGGGATGTTGCTGCCTCCGACGCCCGGGAGGCAGCACTTTCCCTGCAGTTGCGCGGATCTTGGGCGTAGACCCCCACCGAGATCGTGCTCAATCCTGGAAGCAGGGGCCTCGAACCCACCGGCAGCCCACACCATCCAGGTTCAGGCGCGATCTTGACCACCCCGCCTCGGTGATCATGAGGTTAGCCGGGAGTTTTGTCCACCTTGTCCCCGCCAACCTCATGATCAACGATGGCGGCGGCGGGCGGCGAACGGGGTGCGTACGAGGACGGTCAGGAGCAGGGCGGTCATCGCCAGGGCACCGGGTGCCTTGGTGACGCGGGCCAGGTTGGTGCCGTCGGGCAGGGCGAGGAAGGCTGCCGCTGCGGCGGGCAGCACGAACCACGTCGTACGGGCGGCGGTGAGCGCGAGCAGCGCCAGCGGCCAGGTCGCGTACCAGGGGTGGAAGACCGGGGACAGGACGACGGTGGCGACCAATGCCAACGCCGCGCCGTGCAGCGCAACCCGGGACCGCGTCACTTGATGACAGTCGACCCCCAGCGACGCAACCCCGGAGGACGCCCCCACGTGAGCCGCCCTGGGACCCGCCACCCCGCTCAGCCCGCGCAGGGTCTGCCAGGCTCGCCACCAGAGCACCAGCAGCACCCCGACGAGCAGCAGCAGCGCGACTGTCCGGACCAGCGGCACCGCCTGCGGGTCCCGGCCGACCAGCGCGCCGGCGTAGTCGACCACGAAGCCGACGGCGGTGGGTGGTGAGGTCCACTGCTCGGAGTCGCCGCTGTGGGTCAGCCCGCCCACCCAGCCGAGGCCGAGGCCGGACACCGCCGAGGTGACCAGCAGCGCGCCGAGTAGTCCTCCGGCCAGCCAACCACAGTGGCGCAGCAACGCCCGCAGCGTGTACGGGCCGGGCATCCCGGCCAGCACGGCGAACGGCACCACCACCACGGCGCTGGCCTTCACCGTGACGGCCAGCCCGAGCAGCGCTCCGGCCAGCAGGAGCGCCGCTGGCCGACCGGGTCGGCGGACCACGACCAGCAGCCCACACAGCAGCAGGCCCAGCATCACGGCGTCGTTGTGCGCGCCGGCCACCAGGTGCACGCCGACCAGCGGACCGGCCAGCGCCAACCAGGCGGCCTGCCGGGTCGGCACCCCGGCCGCTCGCGCCAGACCGGGCAGGCAGAGTGCGGCCAGCAGCAGCCCGGCCACGGCGATCACGCGCAGCGCCACGATGGTGCCGGTGAGCCCGCCGCCGAGGCCGACGGCGAGCGCCGCGAGCAGCATGAACGCGGGCCCGTACGGTGCCGGGGTGTCCCGCCAAATCGGTGCCACAGTGTCCAGCCAGGGGCAGCCCGCCGCCGCCACCCCCACTGTGTACGGGTCGACGCCGTGCGCGTACGTCCAGCCCTGGCAGGCGTACGAGTAGACGTCCCGGCTGCCCAGCGGCGGCGCGAGCAGCAGCGGTAGTGCCCACAGCCCGGCGGTGACGTACGCCCAACGGGTCGACGGCGCGCCTTCGCGCAGCGACCACCACGCCCCGACGAGCAGTGCGGTGCCGATCAGCCAGCAGGTCAGCGTCGCCGGGCCGTCCGGGGCTCGCCAGATCGACGCGGGTGTCCCGCCCAGCGGGGCGTCCGGCAGCGCCCCGCCGAGGTATCCGGCCACGGCGAGCAGGACCGCGCCGGCCAGGCCCGCGTACCGGGCACCCGAGGCCGTCAACGACACGGAGGGCGGCGAGACGGGCGGGCCGGGAGCGGTCACCGGCGCACCTTCCCTCAGTCGGCGGCGACCGGCTGACGGGCCGCCCGAGCCGACCGTACCAACCGGATGACCAGCACGATCACCAACAGCGTCATCAGCGGCGCCCCGATCGTCTTGGTGTACCGGGGCAGCCCGGTGCCGTCGGGTAGCACCAGGAACGACGCGACCAGGGCGACAACTGTGAACCATCTGGTCCGTTGGGCGGTGGCGGCCAGCACGAACAGCGGCCAGGTCCAGTACCAGGGGTGCACGACGGGGGCGAGCGCGACGGTGAGGGCGAGCGCGAGGCCGGCGTAGTACAGCGGGTCGCGGGTGCGGGCCCGCCACCAGAGCCAGACGAGCAGTACGGCCAGGAGGACCACGGCGATCCCGCGGGTGACCGGCAGCGCGTCGATGTGGCCGCCGAACAGCGCCGCGACGTACCCGACGGTCTGTCCGACGGCGGTCGGCGGTGACGTCCAGGCGATGGCGGCGCCACCCTGGGACAGCCCGCCGATCCAGCCGAAGTCCAGTCCGCCGGCGACTGTCACGCCGACCACGCTGGCGACAGTGCCGCCGACCACCCAGCTGCCGTCGCGGATCAGCGTGCGGATCCGGTACGGCCCGGCGGTGGCGGCCAGTGCGGCGAACGGCACCACCACCACGGCGGTCACCTTGATCGCCACCGCGACTCCGAGGAGCAGGCCGCCGACCAGCAGCATTCCGCGCCGGCCCGGGTGCGCGGCCACCACGGCCAGCCCACCGACCAGCGCGGCGAGCATCAGCACGTCGTTGTGGGGGCCACCGATCAGGTGCGCGGCGACCAGCGGGGAACCCAGTGCCAGCCACACCGCCCGCTTCGCCGGCACACCGGCCCGGCGGGCCAGCGCCGGCAGGGCCCACGCGGTGAGGGCCACGCCGACCAGCGACAGCGCACGGAAGAGCACGATGCTGGCGGTCAGCGAACCGGTGGCCTTCACCACGGCGCCCGCGATGAGGACGAACAGCGGCCCGTACGGCGCCGGCGTGTCGCGCCAGATGACCGAGACCGTGTCCAGCCAGGGGCAGGGCAGCGCGGAGACGCCCTGTTCGTACGGGCTGATGCCGCCGACGAAGCTGGCGCCCTGGCAGGCGTACGCGTACACGTCCCGGCTGCCGAAGGGCGGTGCGATCAGCAGCGGCAGTAGCCAGAGCCCGATGGTGGCCAGGGCCCACCGTGTCGAGGGCCCCCCGTCGCGCAGCGCCCACCAGGCGTACGCCATCAGGCCGGTGCCGACCACCCAGGCGGTGAGGATCAGCGGGCCGTTGGGCCCCTGCCAGATGCTGACCGGGGTGCTGCGCAGGGGGCCGCTGGGGAACGCGCCGCCGAGGAAAGCGGAGAGCGCGAGCAGCATCGAGCCGGCCAGGCCGGTCCAGCGCGCGAGGTGGGAAGGCACGCCGGACATGCTGCCAGCATCACGGCGGGGTGCCGACGGCAGGCACCCGGACGGTCAGCAGTGGCGCGCCGGCGCCAGCCCGCTGGAGACCGTGTAGTCGCCGGCGGCGCGGACCCGCACCTCGGTCCACCCGTCCGCGCCCGGTCGCAGGCAGCCGTCCGGGCCGTCCAACGTGAGCCAGCGCGACCAGCGCACCCGGACCGGGACGTCCCCGGGCGTGGCGGTCATCCGAACCGCGCCGCGGTCGGCGGTGACGAGTCGACCCGGTGCACCGACGAGCGGGGTCGGATCGACCACTGCGTACATCCGCCAGGTCGGGTCACTCCAGACCTCCCGCAGGTACGGCAGGCCGGCGCGGATCAGCGCGGCCTCCTCGCGGCCCCACCGGTCGGCGGGTGCGTCGGGGGCGAGCACCACGTAGCTCACCGCCTCGTGCCGTAGCCACTGCTCGTACGTCTGGGCGTTCAGGTTGCCGTCGTAGAACAGCGCGTTGCGGTCGCTGTCGACCTGGCGTTCCCAGCCCCGGGCCAGTGGCACTGTCGGCGGCAGGTACGCGGACTCCCAGTGGTCGCGCAGCGGCACCACCTCGACCCGCCCGGCCGGTTGCCGCCTGTCGAGTTCGGCGACGAGCGGTTGGTAGAAGCTTTCGGCGCTCTCCGGGGCGCCGGCCCTTGTCACGTCGCTCACCATCACCGGGGACTGCCACCACACGGTCGCGGCGAGCAGCGCGGCCAGCCACTGCCCGGGCAACGCGGCGTACCCGGCCAGCACGGGCAGGGCGAACAGCATCGGCAGTCGTAGCGCGTTGGAACCGATCGGGCTGGGCAGGTAGTACGCCCCGATCAGGAGCAGCACGGTGAGCGCCGCGCCGACGCGCAGCACCCGGCGGCGACGCGGCAGCACGACCGCCACCAGCACCGCGAGCGCGACGTTGATGCGCATCGACTCGGCCGAGTACGGCTGGGTGCCGCCGTTGCCGAAGACGAACGCGATCGGGGCGAGCGTGACGGCGGGCGCCACGGCCAGGACGAACCCCTCGGCCAGTGGTCGCTCGGCTCGCCAGCCTCCGGGCAGTGGGCGGCCCGGCCCGTCGCCGGTCCGCAGGGCGCCCAGCAGCAGCGCCGCGCCGGCCAGCCCGGTGAACAGGCCGGCCACCGGGCTGGCCGCCGTCGCCAGGGCGGCGCAGACGGCGGCGAGTGTCAACCGGAGCCAGCGCGGTGGGCGTTCCGCGCTGACCGCGCAGAGCGCCAGCAACCCGAACGCCAACCCGACCGCGAAGGTGATCCGACCGCTCGCCAGGTTGCCGACCAGCACCACAGCGCCGAGGACGCCGGCCAGCAGCGGCCGGCGGGCCCGGTTGCGGGTGAACAGCCAACCCAGCGCGGCAGCGCCGACCACGGCGGCGACCGCCCCCAGCGGACGCACCCCGATCAGCGCGCCCAACCGGGCGGTGAAGAGGCTGTAGCCGTACTGGTTGACGCCGCCGTACCAGCCGAAGTCGACAGGCGCGGCCCCGTACCGCTCGGTGAACCCGGCACGGGCCACCTGCGCGGCGAGGTCGGTGCCCATCGGCGGCGCGAGGAGGAACGCGACGGCGAGCAGCACCGCGGCTCCGGTCGCCGTGCCCGCGATGCGTAGCCCGGTTGGGCGCGGCGACGCGTCAGGCATCGAGGACCCGTTCGGCCGCGGCGCGGGAGCGGCGGCCGGTGCGCAGGTACTCGTCGAGGAACTCCCCCGGATCGTCGCGGCCGAGCAGCCGGGCCACCCCGGCCAACTCCACCCCGTGCCGGGGCAGTTGGTCGCCAGCCCGGCCCCGGACCAGCATCAACGCGTTGCGGACCTGCGCAGCCAGGGACCAACCGGCGGCCATCTCCGCGGCGTCCGCCGGGTCGATCAGGCCGGCCCGCTCGGCCGCCGCGAGGGCGTCGAGGGTACGCGTGCCGCGCAGCTCCGGGATCGCGCCGGCGTGCCGGAGCTGGACGAGTTGCACCGCCCACTCCACGTCGGCGAGCCCACCGCGACCCAGCTTGGTGTGGGTGGCCGGGTCGGCACCCCGGGGCAGCCGCTCGGTCTCCACCCGGGCCTTGATCCGGCGGATCTCGACGACCTGCTCGCGGGTCAGCCCGTCGGCCGGGTAACGCACCGGCTCGATCATCGCCTCGAACTCGGCGCCCAGGTCGGCGTCGCCGCAGACGAACCGGGCGCGCAGCAGCGCCTGCGCCTCCCACACCCGGGACCAGCGGGCGTAGTACTGCGCGTACGCGGCGAGGCTGCGCACCAGCGGACCCTGGCGGCCCTCCGGCCGCAGGTCGGCGTCGACGCCCAGCGGCGGGTCGGGGGCGGGTACGCCGAGCAGGCGGCGTAGCTCCTCGGCGACGGCGTGCGCGGCGGCGCTGGCGGCGCTCTCGCTGGTGCCCGGCGGCGGGTCGTAGACGAAGAGCACGTCGGCGTCGGAGAGGTAGTTCGACTCGTACCCACCGAGCCGACCCATCCCGATCACCGCGAACCGCAGCCCTTCCGACGCCGGCTGGCTGGCCTGCGCGGCCCGCAGCGCGGCGGCCAGGGTGGCATCGGTGACGTCGGCGAGCGCCGTACCGACCTCGGTGATGTCGGACAGCCCGCGGGCGGGCCGGTTCGCGCCGTCAGCCCGGGTGGGGCTGGGTGCGAGCGCGCCGGCCCGGCAGAGCAGGTCGGCGCAGGCCACCCGGACCAGCTCCCGACGTCGCAGCGCGCGCACCGCGCTGGTCGCCTCGACCGGGTCGGTGTGCCGGGCGGCCGCCGCCAGGAAACCCTCCCGCAGCACCTCGGGCGCGCGTGGCGCCAGCTCGTTCTCCTCGGCCAGCAACCGCAGCGCCTCCGGGTCGCGGGCGAGCAGGTCGGCGACGTACCGGGACAGGGCGAGGACCCGGGCCAGCCGACGGGCGACCGGGCCGCCGTCGCGTAGCAGCCGCAGATACCAGGGGGTGCTGCCCAGCTTGTCGGAGACCTTGCGGTAGTTGAGCAGCCCCCGGTCCGGCTCCGGCGCGTCGGCGAACTCGCTGAGCAGCACCGGCAGCAACGTGCGCTGGATGGCCGCCGTGCGGCTCACCCCGCCGGTGAGCGCCTGGAGGTGACGCAACGCCCCGGCCGGGTCGGCGAAGCCGAGGATCTCCAGGCGGTTCCTGGCCGCCTCCGGGGTGAGTCGCAGCCCGTCGGCCGGCACCCGGGCCACCGACTCCAGCAGCGGCCGGTAGAGCAGTTTGGCGTGCAGTCGGCGTACCTCGGTGGCGTGGGTGACCCACTCGGCCCGGAAGCTCTCCACGGCGCTGCGCCCCGGCGCGGCAGTGAAACCCAGCGCGGCGGCGAGCCAGCGCAGCGCGCCCGGCTCGGCGGGCACCGTGTGCGTACGACGCAGGCCCTGGAGTTGCAGCCGGTGCTCGACGCTGCGCAGGAAGCGGTAGCCGCGCAGCAGGGCCTCGCCGTCGGCCCGCCCGACGTAGCCGCCGGCGACGAGCGCGCGCAACGCCGGGATGGTGCCGGGCGGGCGCAACGTCTCGTCGCCGCGACCGTGCACGAGTTGCAGCAACTGGACCGCGAACTCGATGTCGCGCAGCCCGCCGGGGCCGCGCTTGATCTCGCGCTCCAACTCCTTCGGCGGGATGTGATCGATGATCCGGCGGCGCATGGCGCGGACGTCCTCGACCGCCTCCGGCCGCTCGGCCGCCCGCCAGACCAGCGGCGCGAGCTGGTCGATCCACTCCTGGGCCAGCGGCAGGTCACCGGCGGCCGGCCGGGCCTTCAGCAGCGCCTGGAACTCCCAGGTGCGCGCCCACCGCCGGTAGTAGGCCAGGTGGCTGGCGAGGGTCCGCACCAGCGGGCCCCGGCTGCCCTCGGGGCGAAGCGCGGCGTCCACCGGCCAGGCGACCAACCCGCAGATGGAGATCAACCGGGTCGCCACCTGGGTCGCGGCGGACAGGTCGGCGTCCTCGGCGGCCACGAAGATGACGTCCACGTCGGAGACGTAGTTCAGCTCGCCGCCGCCGCACTTGCCCATCGCCACTACCGCGAGTCGGGGCCGCTCGGTCCCCTCCGCCAGCTCCGCGACCGCGATCTCGTACGCCGCGGAGAGCGTGGCGTCGGCCAGCGCGGAGAGCGCGGCCATCGTCTGCTCCAGGCCGCGACCGCCGGTCAGGTCGGCCGCCGCGATCCGCAACAACGCCAACCGGTACGCGGTCCGCAGCGCCGCCACCGGGTTGCCGCCGTCCGCCGGCTCCAGCCGCCCCTCGGCGGTCGGGGCGAGCCCGTCCGGGGCGGTGCGCAGCGCCCGGTAGTGCTCGGGGTGGGCTACCAGGTGGTCGCCGAGCGCCGCCGACGCGCCGAGGACCGCTATCAGCCGCCGTCGTAGCCCGGGATCCTTGTGCAGGTCCGCGAGCAGCGGCGATTCGGCCGTGCTGCCGTCGGTGCTGCGGCCCTCCGCCTCCACGATGCGGTGCAGTTGGCGCAGCGCCAGGTCCGGGTCGGCGGCCCGGGACAGCGCGGCGAGCAGCTCCGCGGCGGCCTCGTCGACCGGCTCCTGCTCGGCCGGCTGCCACAGGCGCAGCCCCTCCGGGCCGAGCAGGTCCGCGGCGCGCGCGCCGCCGTCGCCTTCGGCGGTGCCGAAGCCGTACCGGGCGAGCCGGCCCGGTGCCCTGGTCGGCCGGCTCATCAGTGCCCGAGCAGCGGCAGGCCGCGCCGCATCGTGCTGTCGTCCAACTCGCCGAGGGCCAGCGCGGCGAACCGGGCGGCGAACGGTTGCCAGACCTCCTCGACGTCGGGCAGCACCGAGGCGCAGGCGGCGACCACCAGCTCCGGGTCGTAGCCCAGCTCGGCGAGTTGGGCCGAGTCGGTGGCCCAGTCGGCGATCATCGCGGCGTCGCACTCGATGTGGAACTGCAACCCCCACGCCCGGTCACCGAGGCGGAACGCCTGATGCGGATAGCGGGTGGAGGCCGCCAGCAGGGTCGCTCCCCGAGGCAGCTCGGTGATCTCGTCGGCGTGCCACTGGAGCACGTCCGGGATCAACGGCACGTACCGGAACAACGGATCGTTCTCGGCGGCGTCGCGCCGGCCGACCACGCCGGGGCCGATCTCCGGCCCGGACGGGCTGCGCTCCACCAACCCGGCGTGCGCGGTGGCGAGCAGCTGCGCGCCCAGGCAGACCGCCAGCGTCGGCACCCGGTACCGGACCGCCTTGCGCAGCAGGCCCTCCACTGCCGGAAACCACTGTGCGCCGGGCGAGCCGTCCGGCAACGGGTACGCCTGTTGGTCGCCGCCGAGCACCACCAGCGCCGCGTACCCCTCCAGGTCGGCGGGGAGCTCGTCGCCGGCGTGCGGGCGAACCACCCACAACTCCAGCCCAGCCTCGGTCAGCCACTCACCCAGCCGGCGCGCGTCGTCCGTCGGGTCGTTCTCGATCACCAGCGCGGTTGCCACCCGTCGAGGCTAGCCGGTACGCGGCACGGCACCACGCCCCGGCACGGGCCGCGCGCCCTCCCGTCGCCCGTGCGCCGGTCCCGACCACCGCGGGATGGTTAGGCTCTGCGGTTGTGATCAGCGAGGACACCACCGCCGTACGCCCACCCATGCTGCGCCCGGGTGACACGGTGCTGCTGGTGTCGCCGTCCGGACCGACCTCGCCGGAGCGGGTGGCCCGGGGCGTGGAACTGCTCACCGGCTGGGGCCTGCGCCCGGTGCCGGCGCCGAACGCGTACGCCCGCCACGGCTACCTCGCCGGCACCGACGACAGGCGCGCCGCCGACCTCAACGCCGCCTTCGCCGACCCTGACGTACGCGGTGTGATCTGCACGCGGGGCGGCTACGGCGCCCAACGGATCGTGGACGCCATCGACATGGCCGCCGTACGCCGCGATCCGAAGGTGGTCGCCGGCTTCTCGGACATCACCGCGTTGCAGTTCGCCCTGTGGCGGGGCGCCCGCCTGGCCGGGGTACACGGCCCCGGGGCGGCCTGGCGCGACGAGCGGACGTCGCTGCGCTCCGCCGAATCCCTGCACGCGGCGCTGATGACAACCGAACCGGTGTCGATCACCGCGGTCCCCACCGAGGAGACCTTCGGCGTACGCGTCCCGGGTCGTGCCACCGGCACCCTGCTCGGCGGCAACCTGTGCCTGATCGCCGCGTCGATCGGCACACCGGACCTGCCCGACCTGACCGGTGCGGTGCTGTTGATCGAGGACGTGCAGGAGCCCCCGTACAAGGTCGACAGGATGCTCACCCACCTGCGCCGGGCCGGCGCGCTGGACGGACTCGCCGGGGTGGCGGTCGGGCAGTTCACCGACTGCGGCGACGGCTGGGACACCACGATCGTCGACGTCCTCACCGAGCGCCTCGGCGACCTGGGCGTACCGGTGCTCGGCGGCCTCCCCATCGGCCACGGCCCCGACCAGCTCACAGTCCCGGTGGGCACCACCGCCACCCTCGACACCACCACCGCCACCCTCACCGCAACCCCGGCAGTCCAATAACCCCGCTCCCCTCCCCCGCCCTCCGGCCCCTCCCCGCCCCGGTGATCAAGAGGTTTGCGTCATGTTCGGAGCGGATCCTGACGCAAACCTCTTGGTCAACCAGGGCAGGGGTGAGGGACGGGCGGATCTCCGGGTCAGGCGGGGGTGGGTGGGGTCAGGTGGGCTATTGCGCCGATTTCCAGGGCGGCCCAGATGCCGGTGGAGGTGCGGGTGATGCCGTGCGGTTCGGCGTTGGAGGTGGGGAGGGCGTAGCCCTCGATCCGTCCGGTGGGGTCGATGTGACCGATCCGGTTGGCACCCCACTCGGTGAACCACGCGCCGCCGTCCGGGTCGGCGACGATCGCGTGCGGGCGGGCCGCCCGGTCCGGCAGTGGGAACTCGACGATCTCGCCATCGGCATCGATCCGACCGAGCTGACCGGCGGCGATCTCCACGAACCAGATGGCGCCGTCGTCGCCCAGAGCGATGCCGACCGGGCCCGCCTTCGCTGTGGGTAACTGATGCAGCGTGACCCTGCCATCGAGGTCGATCCGGCCGATCGCGTTCGCCTGGTTGAGGGTGAACCAGAGAGCCTGGTCCGCGCCAGCAGTGATCATCGAGGCGAATCCGCCGGTCACCGGCAGCGGGAACGCGCTGTGGGTGCCGTCGGTCTCCACCCGGCCGATCGCGTCGGAGGTCATCCCGGCGTACCAGAGCGCGCCGTCAGGCCCAGCCGCGATGCCGCCCGGCCCGGTACCGGACGGCAGGGCGAAGGTGCGCTGCTCGCCGTCGACGGTGATCCGCCCGATCCGGTCGTCTCCGGAGCGGGTGAACCAGAGAGCCCCGTCCGGCCCGGCCGTGATGATCAATGGGCGACCGCCGGCCGGCTCCAGCGGGTAGGTCCGGACCGCGCCGTCGGGCGACAGCCGGGCGACGCCGCCGGCATGGGCCAGCGTCAGCCACAACGCGCCGTCCGGGCCGGGCGTGATGCCGTACGGCCCGGCATCCGTTTCGACGAGTGGAATCTCCCGAATTTCGACGGTCATTCCGCGGTGTCCTTCCGTCGGTGGATCATCCACCCTGACCGCTCAGCCAGCGACGAACAACCGATTTCAGCCACCGCCACCCAGGATTGCCAGCTCGCTGACAGGGTCGCCACGGCTTCCGCCCAGACAGCCCGGTCACTGTCGGTTACGACAGCGCAGGATGACCGAACCTCTGGAGGACAGCATGTCCCGCACCATCCGTAGGAAGCACCTGCTGGCCGGTCTGGCCACCGCCGGCGTCCTCGGCGTCGGGATCGCGGCCCCGACGATCGCGTTCGCTGCCGACACTCCGACACCGAGCGCCAGCACCGCCCCGGCCCCGGGCACGGCTCCCGGCGCGAAGGCCGACCGGCAGGGCGAGTTCGCCGAGGCGCTCGCCAAGGAGCTGGGCGTGCCCACCGACAAGGTGACCGCCGCACTGGAGAAGATCCGCGAGCAGCACCGCCCGACCGACCGACCGCAGCGCCCGTCCGCCGAGGACCGGCAGGCCGCGCTCAAGCAGCGCCTGGACCAGGCCGTCAAGGACGGCAAGCTCACCCAGGAGCAGGCCGACGCGATCACCAAGGCCGTCGAGGCCGGCGTCTTCCCCGGCCCCGGCGGCCACCGCGGCCCCGGCGGTCACCACGGCGCTGGTACGCCCGGCAAGTAGTTCCGGTAGGTCCGGCCGCGACAGGCGCCGGCAGGCCGGGGCCGCCCTCGGTACGCCCGGGCGGACCCGGCCGCCCTCGGTACGCCCAGGGCGGACCCGGCCGGCCTCGGTACGCCCCGGGCGGACCCGGCCGGCCTCGATAGGCCCCCGTCGGCCCCGGTCCGCCCTGTCGGTCGGGGCCGGCTCGGGCCTGCCGCAGCTTGATCCACTCGGTTTCCAGGAAGTCGCGGTGTCCCGGGCGATCGAACCCCGCGACATCATGAAAACCGAGTCGATCACCGGGGCTATGCGGGTGGGGGCGTGAACACGCCCAGGTGGTTGCCGGCCGGGTCGAGGAGGTGGGCCAACCTGAGACCGCTCGGTGCGGTACGCGCTGGCACCAGCACCCGGCCGCCGGCCGCTTCGGCCTGTCGGCAGGTCTCCGCGACGTCGGCGACTTCGGCGTAGAACACCGCGTAGTTCGGTGCCGTCCCGTCGGTCGCCCGGATCGCCCCGCCGATCCCGCTGTCGCCGCCGGCCCCGGTCACGCGGTAGGACCCGCCGTTGGTCGAGCCCTGCTCCTCGAAGGTCCAGCCGAACAACTCCCCGTAGAACCGCTCCGCGTCCTCGGGCCGATCGGTGCCGATCTCGAACCAGGTGATGGGCGTGGTGGACCTCGACATCTACTGCCTCCAGAAATTTCCGTGCCGGCCGTTCGGCCGTCGTCTGGAGCAGTCTCGGGGCCGTTGGCGACAACGTCCTGTCGGTGTTTCCGGATCACCCGGCGGGGTTTCCAGCGACGAGACCCGCCCGGGCCCGCCGCGCCCAGCCCGGTTCAGACCAGGCTCAGCGGGCGAACCCGTTCGTGCGGGATGTCGAGATCCGTCAGGCGTAGCTCCCGGAGCACCACGTCGGGCAGCACCCGGACGCTCCGGATCCGGTCGGTGCGGAAGCACCGCAGTTCGTCGCGCAGACGGCACCAGGCCACCAGGTACCAGTGTCGGGAGTTGCCGAGGTAGCCGAGCGGTTCGACGTCCCGGGTCGAGTCGGCGTCGGCGCGGTCGGCGTACCGGATGCGGAGCACCCGCCGCGCGGCGACCGCGTCGGCGACGGTGGCCGGGACGGGCGTGGCCGGCCCGTCGCCGATCAGGTGCACCCGGCCGGCGAGACGGTGTGCCTCGGCGGCGTCGGCTGCCGGCAGCACCGCCACCAGCTTGCGCAGCGCGGTGGCGGCCGGTCCGGCGAACGGAGAGCCGGCGAGCCGGTGCAGCGCCACTGCCATGGCCACCGCCTCGGCGGCGGTCAGGTTGACCGGCGGCAGGGTGCGGGCGCGGTCCAGGACGTAGCCACCGGTGCGCCCGGGCTCGGCCCAGATCGGCACCCCGGCCTCCTGCAACGCGCCGAGGTCCCGTTCGATGGTCCGGCTGCTCACCTCGAAGCGCGCGGCCAGCCAGCGGGCGCTGCGCGGCCGTGGTGACACCGCCCGCAGCTCCTCGACCAGCGCGTAGAGGCGATCCGTGCGGTTCATGCCCGGCACGTTACGACCGGGGTACGACGCCCTCCAGCGCCCGCCCGCACGGCGGCGCGGGCAGCTGCCTCAGGCGATGCAGGCGCAGACGATCAGCGCTGCCCCGAAGTGGGTGGCGGCGCTGACCCGGGCGGCCGGGTGCGGTTCGGGCGAGCAGATGACCTCGCCGAGCTTGCCGGGGGTGAGCAGGTCCAGCACCACGAAGGCCAACGCCATGATCGCCAACCCGACCAGCCCGAAGACCACGGTGGAGGCGAGCCCCTTCCCGAAGTCGCTGTAGCTGGTGAGGATCGCGGTGAAGACGATCCCGGCGATGCCGAGCTGGTTGGCGGCGAGCAGCAACCCGGCGTTGGCGTTGCGGTCGACCCAGATCAGGTCGCGTAGCCGGCCCGGGGTGAGCAGGTCGACGAGCCCGAAGCCGGCGGCCATGAGCCCGACGCCGACGATCCCGAACACGACGCTCTGCCAGGCACCGCTGAGCAGATCCTCCAGCACCGACTGCCTCCCGACTCTCCGCCCGGAGGGGGTACCGGCGCGGTGATCGAGACGATAGCGGCAGCGCGCAATCGCGTCAGCCCCGACGTCTACAGCGCCAGGTAGCGCTGCCGCTCGTACGGGGTGACCTCGCGGCGGTACTGCTCCCACTCGGCCCGCTTGTTGCGCAGGAAGAAGTCGAAGACGTGCTCGCCGAGCACCTCGGCGACCAGTTCGGAGCCGGCCATCACGTCGATCGCCTCGGCGAGGTTCTCCGGGAGCGCCTCGTAGCCCATGGCACGGCGCTCCGCGCTGGTCAGCGACCAGACGTCGTCCTCGGCGCCCGGCGGCAGCTCGTACCCCTCCTCGATGCCCTTGAGGCCGGCGCCGAGCAGCACCGCGAAGGCGAGGTACGGGTTGGCCGCCGAGTCCAGCGAGCGGACCTCGACGCGGGCCGAGTTGGGCTTGCCGTAGGCGGGAACCCGGACCAGCGCGGACCGGTTGAGGTGACCCCAGCAGACGTACGCCGGGCTCTCGGTGATCCGGTCGGGCAGGTGCTGCGGGAAGAGTCGCTTGTACGAGTTGACCCACTGGTTGGTGACCGCCGTGTACTCGCGGGCGTGCACCAGCAGACCGGCGATGAAGGACTTCGCCACCTTGGACAGCTTCATCGGGTCGCCGCTGTCGTGGAAGGCGTTGCGCTCCCCCTCGAACAGTGACAGGTGGGTGTGCATCCCGCTGCCCGGCTGGTCGGTGAACGGCTTCGGCATGAAGCTGGCCTGCACACCGGTGGAGAGCGCGACCTCCTTGACCACGTGCCGGAAGGTCATGATGTTGTCGGCGGTGGTCAGCGCGTCGGCGTAGCGCAGGTCGATCTCCTGCTGGCCGGGCGCGACCTCGTGGTGGCTGAACTCCACCGAGATGCCGATCCGTTCCAGCGCCAGCACGCCCTGGCGGCGGAAGTCCCGGGCCACGGCATGGGTGGTGTGCTCGAAGTAGCCGCCGGTGTCGACCGGGGTGGGCACCGAGCCGTCCTGCGGACCGTTCTCCAGCAGGAAGAACTCGATCTCGGGGTGGGTGTAGAAGGTGAAGCCCTTCTCGGCCGCCTTGGACAGCGCGCGGCGCAGCACGTGCCGGGGGTCGGCCCAGGACGGGCCGCCGTCGGGCAGCAGGATGTCGCAGAACATCCGGGCGCTCTCGCCGCTGACGCCGCCTTCGAAGGGGAAGACCTGGAAGGTGGTCGGGTCGGGCATGGCCACCATGTCCGATTCGAAGACCCGGGCGAAGCCCTCGATCGCCGAGCCGTCGAAGCCGATGCCTTCCTCGAAGGCCGCCTCGAGCTCGGCGGGTGCCACCGAAACGCTCTTGAGCGTGCCCAGAACGTCGGTGAACCACAGCCGGACGAACCGGATGTCCCGCTCTTCCAGCGTGCGGAGGACGAACTCCTGCTGACGGTCCACTTCCCCAACCCCTCGCGACACTCTTTTGTCCGCCTTGGCCGGGCTGTACCCGACCTGATCGCCCAGTGTTCCCGGGCCTGGTTACGCAGACGTTACGCGAACTGCCGCCGGCCGTCCCCTCGTGTCCCGCCCGGCGAGCGCGGGCCCCGGCCGTGCCACCCGCCCCGGCCGCCGTGACGGCCGGGCTCCTGCCGCCGCGGCCTCGCGGGCGCCCGTCGCGGCAGGTGGCGGCAATCTCGTCCGAGGGTGCGGATTGTCGCGCGGAGGCTGGGGCAAGATGAAGGCATGCCCACCCTGCGTCTCGCCCTGTCCCAGGTCAACCCGAGCGTCGGCGACCTCGCCGGAAACGCCGACCTGGTCCGCAGCTGGACTCGCCAGGCCGCCGATGCCGGTGCCCAGCTGGTGCTCTTTCCGGAGATGATGCTGACCGGGTACCCGGTCGAGGATCTGGTCTTCCGGCGTTCCTTCGTGGCCGCGTCCCGGGCCGCCGTGGAGCGGCTGGCCGCGGACCTGGCCGCCGATGGTCTCGGCGAGTTGCCGGTGGTGGTCGGCTACCTGGACGCCGACGGCCCGCCGCAGGTCAGCGGGGACGCTGAGCCGGGCCGGGGTGCCCGCAACGCCGCCGCGCTGCTGCACCAGGGCGTGGTGGCCGCCCGCTACTTCAAGCACCACCTGCCCAACTACGGGGTCTTCGACGAGGACCGGTACTTCGTCTCCGGTGACGAACTGACGGTGGTGCGGATCGGCGGCGTGGACGTCGCGCTGACCATCTGCGAGGACCTGTGGCAGGCCGGCGGTCCGTTCGCCGCCGCCCGGAGGGCCGGCGTCGGCCTGGTCGTCAACATCAACGGCTCGCCGTACGAGCTGAACAAGGACGACATCCGGCTGCCGCTGGTCCGCCGCCGGGCCGCCGAGGCGGGCGCCGCCATCGCGTACGTCAACATGGTCGGCGGCCAGGACGAACTGGTCTTCGAGGGCGACTCGATGATCGTGACCGCCGACGGTGAGCTGCTCAGCCGGGCCCCGCAGTTCGTCGAGCACCTGCTGGTGCACGACGTCGAGCTGCCGGCCGCCGCCACCCCGCCGACCACCGAGACGGTGGCCGACGGCATGCGGATCGTGCACAGCACGCTGGACGGCGTTCCGCCCACGCCGTCCGGCCCGGCCGCCACCGGCGGGCTGATCGAGCCGGTGGCCGACGAGGCCGAGGTGTGGCAGGCGCTGGTGTTGGGCCTGCGCGACTACGTCAACAAGAACCGGTTCCCGTCGGTGGTGCTCGGTCTCTCCGGCGGCATCGACTCGGCGGTGGTGGCCGCGCTCGCCGTCGACGCGCTCGGTCCGGACCGGGTGGTCGGGGTGTCGCTGCCCAGCCAGCACTCCTCGGAGCACTCCCGGGAGGACGCCGCCGACCTGGCCAAGCGCACCGGCCTGGACTACCGCGTCGAGCCGATCCAGCCGATGGTCGACGGCTTCCTGGCCAACCTGTCGCTGTCCGGCGTGGCAGTGGAGAACCTGCAGGCCCGGGTCCGTGGCGTGATCCTGATGGCGCTGTCGAACCAGGAGGGCCACCTGGTGCTGACCACCGGCAACAAGAGTGAGCTGGCGGTCGGCTACTCCACCCTGTACGGCGACTCGGTGGGCGGCTTCAACCCGGTCAAGGACGTCTGGAAGACGCTGATCTGGCGGCTCGCGAAGTGGCGTAACAGGGACGCGGCCCGGCGCGGTGAGACCGCCCCGATTCCGGAGAACTCGATCGGCAAGCCGCCGAGCGCCGAGCTGAGCCCGGGCCAGCTCGACAGCGACAGCCTGCCCGACTACGACGTCCTGGACCCGATCCTGATCGGCTACGTCGACGGCGACCTCGGCCGCGACGGGCTGGTCGAGTCGGGTCACGACCCGGCGATCGTGGACAAGGTGCTGCGGCTGGTGGATACCGCCGAGTACAAGCGACGGCAGTCGGCGCCGGGCACGAAGATCTCCATGAAGGCGTTCGGTCGGGACCGCCGTCTGCCGATCACCAACCGGTGGCGCGAGCACGGCTGAGCCGTACCCATGGGGGTGCCGGGCCGGTGGCACGGCCCGGCGCCCGACCTCGCGGCGCGGTTTCGGGTGGCCTCGCAGGGCGGCCCGGCGCTGGTGGAGTGACATCTTGCACTGGGCCCTGCCGTCAGCCCGTCTCGCGGTGCGACGATCGCGACGGAACCCGGGGACCGCGCAGGCGGCCTCGAGGAAGGGAGACAGAGATGGTGGAGTCCACTCCGCACGAGGTGACCGCGTTGTACGGCGGCCCGGCCACCCGGCGGGTCCGCACCCGCGACCTGATGGCCGCCAAGGAGCGCGGCGAGCGCTGGCCGATGCTCACCTCGTACGACCAGTACACGGCCTCGATCTTCGACCAGGCCGGTGTGCCGGTGCTGCTGGTCGGCGACTCGGCCGCGAACAACGTGTTCGGCTACGAGACCACCCTGCCGATCACCGCCGACGAGCTGCTTCCGCTGGTCCGGGCGGTGGTGCGGGCGACCCGGCAGGCGCTGGTCGTCGGTGACCTGCCGTTCGGCTCGTACGAGGAGGGCCCGGCCCAGGCGCTGCGGACCGCCGTCCGGTTCATGAAGGAGGGTGGCTGTCACGCGGTGAAGCTGGAGGGTGGCCGCCGCAACGCCGCGCAGATCGCCGCGATCGTCGGCGCCGGCATTCCGGTGATGGCGCACATCGGTTTCACGCCGCAGAGCGAACACACACTGGGCGGCTACCGCGTGCAGGGTCGCGGCGACGCCGCCGACGAGGTGCTGGCCGACGCACGGGCGGTGGCCGAGGCGGGCGCGTTCGCTGTGGTGCTGGAGATGGTGCCCGGCGAGGTGGCCAAGCGGATCACCCACGAACTGTCGATCCCCACTGTGGGCATCGGCGCGGGCCCGGACACCGACGCGCAGGTGCTGGTCTGGCAGGACATGGCGGGGCTGCGAACCGGCAAGGCTCCCCGCTTCGTCAAGCGGTACGCGGATCTGGCCGGCGCTCTCACCGACGCCACCCGCCGTTTCGCCGACGAGGTCCGCGGCGGCGAGTTCCCGGCCGCCGAACACACCTTCTAATACCGAGTACGGCCTGATCCACTCGGGTTTGCCACAGTCGCGGTGTCCCGGGCAACCGGGACACCGCGACGTCATGGAACCGGAGTGGATCAGGCCGCTCGGGTCAGAGGTCGGTGACGCGGATGCCGGCGTGCGCCTTGTAGCGCTTGTTGATGGCGATCAGGTTCGCGGTGAACGCCTCGATCTGGTGCGCGTTGCGCAACCGGCCGGCGTAGATGCCCCGCATCCCGGGGATCCGGGCGGCGAGCGCGCCGACGATGTCGACCAGCTCACGGTCCTCGGTGCAGATCAGCACGTCCAGGTCGATCCGGTCGACCTCGGGGTCGGCCAGCAGCGGAGCGCTGACGTGGTTGAACGCCGCGCAGACCCGGGAGTCGGGCAGCAACGCGGCGGCCTGCTGCACGGCGCTGCCCTCGGCGACGGTCAGCGCGTACGGGCCCTGCTTGTCGAAGCCGAGCGGGTTGACGCAGTCGACGACGATCCGACCGGCGAGCGGCTCGGCGAGGGCGGCGACGGTGGCGGCGTGCCCGTCCCACGGCACCGCGATGATCACCACGTCGCTGCGTCGGGCCACCTCGTCGTTGGCCGCGCCGGTGACGCTGCCACCGGCCGGCACCCCGGGCAGGGCGGCGATCTCGGCGGCGGACTCGGCGGCCCGCTCAGCCGACCGGGACCCGATCAGCACCGTCTGGCCGGCCCGCGCGAACCGGTAGGCGAGGCCCCGCCCCTGGTCGCCGGTGCCGCCGATGATGCCGACCGTCAGCCCGGACACGTCGGGCAGCGTGCTCGCGTCGTATGCCATGGCCTCATCCTCGCAAACCACTCGGTAGGTCAGCAGCGCCGAGCGCTGTGAGAATCCCCGCTGCCGTCACCGACCACGCCGGCGAGAGCTGCGGCGAGGACCGGCGGCCCGGTCAGGCCAGCTCGAACAGGACGGTCCGGGCCGCCGGGTCGGCGGTGACCAGACGGACCCGGACCCGTTCGCCGAGCGGCAGTTGGCCGAGGCAGCGGGCGCGTACCGGCGGGGCGTCCAGCGCGACGGTGCCGCCGGGCGGTCGGGGCCGGGACTTGCCGTTGGGCGGGGCGTCGACGTCGAGGACGGCCGCGTCGAAGGTCTCGCCCACCCGATGCTCCAGCACCGCCGCCTCGGCCAACTCGACGGCGCCACGAGCGGCCGCCGAGGCGGTCCGGTCGGTGCTCGCCATCACCTCGGGCAGCCGGGGCAGCGCGGCGCGGGCCCAGTCGGGCACCGGCTGGCCCGTGTGCAGAGCCAGGCAGACCTCGGTGGCGTACCGGTCGGCCAGCCGCCGCAGCGGGGCCGTCACGTGCGCGTACGCGGCCGCCACGCCGCCATGTTCCGGCTGCTCCGGCAGCTCCCCGTCGAAGGCGGTGTACGCGGCACCGCGCATCAGCTCGGCCGCCTGGTCGATGAACGCGGCGGCGCGTGGCTGGGCGGCGTCCAGACCGGCGATGACCTGCCCCGGGCCCACGTCGTCCGGCCAGTGCACGCCCAGTGGCGCGGCGGCGGCCCGCAGCCGCTGCACCGCCTCCGGCTTGGGCGCCGGCATCGTCCGCAGCAGGCCCACCCGCCCGGCCAGCATGATGTCGGCGGCGGCCATGCCGGTCAGCAGGGAGATCTGCGCGTTGTGCTCTTCCATGGGCACCGGCGCGCGCAGCACCAACCGCCAGCCGTCACCGTCGGGCTCCAGATCCTGCTCGGGCAGCGGCAGGTTGATGGCGCCCCGGCGCAGCCCACGGGCGGTCAGTCGGTCGCCGATCTCCGGCAGCAGCGCAATCGGGTCGGGTAGCCGCCCGGCCCCGGCTGCCGCCTGCACGCCTGTGTAGTCGAGCTTGGCGCGGCTGCGGACGAGGGCGCGTTCCAGCTCGACGGCCACGGTGCCGCCGTCGGCGTCCAGGTCGATGGTCCAGACCACAGCGGCCCGGTCGTCGTCGGGCAGCAGGCTGGCAGCACCCTCGCTGAGGGTGCGCGGGTGCAGCGGCACGTTGCCGTCGGGCAGGTAGATGGTCTGCCCCCGCCGCCAGGTCTCCGCCTCCAACGCGTCACCGGGGGTGACGTGCGCGGCGACGTCGGCGATCGCGTACCGCACGCGGTAGCCCCCACCCGGGCGGCGGGTGAGGTGCATCGCCTGGTCCAGGTCCCGCGAGGTGGCGGGGTCGAGAGTGACGAACTGTATGTCGGTGCGGTCGACGGGCGGCTGCGGCGGTGCCGCAGCCGCCTCGTCGGCTTCACGCTGGGCGTCGGCCGGGAACTCCTCGGACAGGCCGAGCTCGCGGCGCAACGCGCCGAAGTCGATGCGGGGCGCGAGTACGCGTCGGATGACCACGGGTCAATCCTGACAGCGTCACGGGTGATCCGCTTCCGGTGACCGGCCGGAAATCCGCCCGGTGCGGGGATGGTCCGCGCTCAGCCGGTCGCTTTCCGGGCGGCGCTGCGGGCCCCCCTGGGGGCGGTGGCTCGGGCGGCGACCGGGCGGGCGGGTGACTTGCGGGCTGTCACCTTGCGGGCCGGCGCCTTGGCCGCGACGGTCTTCTTCGCCGGGGCCTTCTTCGCCGCCGCCTTGCGGGCGGTGGTCGACGAGGTGCCCGTCGCCTTCGCGGCCGGGGCCTTCTTGGCCGGGGCCTTGCGCGCACCGCCGCTGGGGCGGGTGGACGCTGTCTTCTTCGCCGGCGCCTTCTTGGCGGTCGTCTTCTTCGCCGTTGTCTTCTTGGCGGCGGACGCCTTGGTCGCCACCTTCCGCGCCGGAGCCTTCGCCGCGGTGGTGGTCTTGCGCGTCGATGCCTTCGCCGCGGTGGTGGTCTTGCGCGCCGGGGCCTTCGCCGCGGTGGTGGTCTTGCGCGCCGGGGCCTTCGCCGCGGTAGTGGTCTTCTTCGCCGCGCTGGCGGTGGTCTTCTTCGCCGCGCTCACCGTCTTCTTCGCCGTACCCGTTGTCTTCTTCGCGGCGGCGGTGGTCTTGCGCGCCGTGGACGCCGGGGCCCGCTTGGCGGTGGCGGTCGTCTTGCGGGTGGCGGTCGAGGTCTTCGCGGGGGCCTTCTTGGCCGCGGCGGTGGTCTTGGTCGTGGCCTTCTTCGCGGGGGCCTTCGTGGCCGCCGTGGTGGTCTTCCTGGCCGGGGCGCGGCCCGCCCCGCCGGCGGCCTTGCGGGCCGGTGCCTTCGCGGCTGCCGTGGTGGACTTGCGCACGGGGGTGGTCCGGCTCGCCGCCGTGTTCCGCTCCGCCGCGGCGGTCTTCTTCGCGGTGGTGCGTCGGGCGGCCGGGCGCTTGGTGGCCTGCTGTGCTTCGGCCATCGTGGTTCCCTCCTCGGGGGCGTGCTCTCGCGTGCGTCCTCGCGGAGCACGAAATACCTCGGCGCGAGCCGTCCCGCGCCGCCTATCTGTCCTCCCCGGCCCAACGAGCGTCCTCGGCATCCCACGCCTCGTTCCGCTCCTGCACGCGTTGCAGGGCGTTCTCCGCGTCGGCCGCCGAGTCGTACGGGCCGAGAACATGTTTCGCCGGACACACGTTGGCGTCCGTCTCGACCCGGTGATGCCGGGTGCACCAGTAGAACTGCCCACCACGTTCGCTGTCGCTCATGGGAATCACTGTGCACCGCGAACCGGCCGGCCGCCACCGGATCGCACAAGTCGCCGACGATCTCCACAGTAGATATGCATTCCCCGCTGCGGGCCGAAACCGCAAAGAAAGCCCAGCTCGGGAGTTTTTCCGAACACTCCGACAATTGACCGGGCCAGTGACCGGGATCGATGATGAGAGGCGGTCATCCTCCGTCCACCCTGGGCGGGGCCACCGGAGACGGAGCCCTGCGATGCCACGTACCCGCCGCCTGCCCGCCATGATCCTGGCCCTCGTTCTGCCACTGCTCGTGCTCGTCGGTGCGGCACCAGCTGCCGCCGCCGCCCCCACCCTCAAGATCAAGTCGGTGACCCTGGTCGCCAAGGGCGCCGGTGTGCGCCTGGACTTCGTGGTGACCTGCGACGAGGGCTCCTACGCGGACCTGCGCGGCACGATCACCCAGGCCGCCGGGAACCGCATCGCCAACGGTTCCGTGCCGGAGTGGCGCCTCTGGGACTGCACCGGGCAGTCGCAACCACTGTCCGTGCTGATCCCGGCCGACGTCGCCGGCGCCCCGTTCCACACCGGCGAGGCACTGCTGCTGATGGTGGTCTACGCCTGCCCGGGTGCGAACTGCGAAGAGGTCCGCGCCGAACAGGTGGTGCGGATCGTCCGCTGACCCGCGTGACCGCTGTCCGGCGGGTCGCGCGGCCTATGATCATCGGATGGCGACACCGGACTACATCGTGGGGTTGCGCAAGCACGTCGGTCACGACCTGCTCTGGCTGCCGAGCGTCAGCGCGGTGGTCCGCAACGACGCCGGGGAACTGTTGCTCGGCCAGCGCGCCGACGACGGGCGCTGGTCGGTCATCAGCGGTTTCGTCGAGCCCGGCGAGCAGCCGGCCACCGCACTGGTCCGCGAGGTGCGCGAGGAGACGGGCCTGGACGTCGCCCCGGTACGGATGTCCAGCGCCGTGTCGCACCCGCACACGTACCCGAACGGGGACCGCTGCGAGTACCTGAACCTGGGGTTCCTGTGCCGGCTGGTGGCCGGCACTGCCCGGGTCAACGACGACGAGTCGCTGGCCGTGCGGTGGTTCCCGCTGGACCGGCTGCCCGAGCTGGACAAGCACGCCCTGCTGGTCATCGCGTACGCGCTGCGGGAGAACCAGCTGACCGGTTACCTGGAGCCGGGTACGACCTGGGACGACGTACCCGACTGAGGTTCACACCGGGGTCGGCGCGAGGGCGACGGGGGCGGCGGGCGCCGACCGGGCCGCCCGGATGCTGTACGCGAGCGCGTACGGCATGCAGGCCAGGTAGAGCATGGGTTCCGTCCGCACCTCGTTGGTGACGATGTGGAAGATCTCCCATGAGATGGTGGGCCGGGGCAGGCTGATGTTCCATTCCGTCCAGGTGGCGAGGAGCCACAGCGGTGAGGAGATCCAGTCGACGCCGCCCAATGGCGTCGGACTGCTGACCGGGCCGGCGCGACCGCCCGCCGCGACGACGTCGACGACAGCGAGAATCACCGCGAGGTCGGCGGCGGCGAGTGCGCCGAGGACGCCCACCCACCAGGCTGCGCGGAGTCGATTCCGGCCTGCGAGGCTTGCCGCGGCCCAGAGGGCCAGCGTCAGGCCGGCCAACCAGAGCAGCAGCCCGGGTACGAAGGTGACCAGGTCGTCCGGGGAGATGGCTGACAGGAACACGACAGCGGTCACGCCGACGGGAAGCACCACGCCGAGCGCGATGCGTAGCGGGCCGTCGAGTGCTGTGTGCCGGGCCCAGCGCGCGGCGAACACCGCCAGCAGCACCGCCAGCCCGACGGTGAGCGCCGTCCAGATCGGCTTCTGCAACCGCTCGTACCAGTCCTGGGTCACCATGCGCTCGATCGGCATGAGGGCGTACGCACTGACGAGCACGATCCCGACACAGGCGAGCGGGGACAGCAGGAGTGCGGCGGCGGTGCGGCCGACCCGACCGCGCATCAGGCGGCGGTCGACGATCGGGGCACCGGCACGACTGACGGCCAGGCTGACCGCGAAGCCCAGCATCCTCGTCCGGTGACCGCTCTCGGCGAGCACGTGCAGCTCGGCGGTCCACTCGCGGCGCAGGTCGTCGCGAACCTCGGCGGGCCAGCGGCGCGCGGCCAACTCCAACAGCAGTTCGGCGGCCCGGCGGGTCACCACGCCGGCGCCCCGGTGGGCTCGGTGCCACCCCACGATGGACGACTGTCGGGGATCGCGGCCCGCAGGTCGGCGAGCGCCTGGCGGGCCCGCGTCACTCCTTCGGCGGTGAGGCGGTAGTAGCGGCGGGCCGGCCGGCCGGCCGCGACGGGGTCGATCGTCTCCCAGTCGGCGGCCAGCCAGCCGGCCCCCTGCAACCGGTGCAGCACCGGGTAGAGGGTGCCGCTGGGCAGGCCGGTCAATCGCATCAGGTCGAGCCCGTAGCGCTGCTCGTCGGGCTCGGCGAGCAGCGCCGCGAGCACCTTCGCGACCGGAATGGTCATCCGCATCCGACTACTGTATCGGAACTCTACATAGGGGTGGGTACCCGTTCGACGGGAATCCACAGCTCGGCGTCCGCCTGGGTGCCGTCCGCCGACACCCGGACCCGGGAGATCTCCGGTCCAGGTCGGCTGCGGTACGGGTTGGACGGAAACCACTGGGTGAACACGTCACGCCACAGGTACTGCACCGCCTGCGGAAACGCACCAGATGTGCTGAACACCGCCCACGACCCGGCCTGCACCGGCAGCGCGTCCAGGTCCTCCGGCGGCGCGGCGCTGGTCACCACCCCGTGCCAGTAGTCCAGCTCGGTGCCCTCCTGCCGGCTGTCGGCGAGGTTGTCACTGACGTTGACGATCCCCTTCGGCTCCTGATCGGAGAGCGCCTCGATCCGCTCGGTCGTCTCCTTGTCGATGCTCCGGATGAACGCGACGATCGCCGGGTTCATCCCCTCGTGCACCAGCGGGACCCTGGCCTTGCGCCCCACCAGCGCGAACGCGTCCTTGTCGACGATCCGGTACTCCATGCTGCCGCTCCCTTCGACTGTGAGTCGGAAGGACATCCGGGGCTGGGCGCGCAACGCTGCCCCCGTACGCCGGGCTTCTCCGGGCCCCACGCCGTGCACGGCGTGGAACGCCCGGGCGAACGCCTCAGCCGAGCCGTAGCCGTAGCGCACCGCGACGTCGAGCAGCGTCCTCTCCCCCGCCAGCACGTCGGCACCGGCGACGGTGAGCCGACGCCGACGGATGTACTCCGACAGCGGCATCCCGGCCAGTGCGGAGAACAGCCGCCGGAAGTGGTACTCCGACGTCAGCGCGATCCGCGCCAGCTCGGCGACCTCGATCTTCTGGTCGAGGTGGCGCTCGATGTACGCCATGGCCTCGTTGAGCCGATCCAGCACCCGGGCCTCCTTCCCTTTCGAGTACCGACGCTAGGTCGCGGGACCGGCAGCCCACCCGACATCCGATGCCCGCATCGGTCGGGTACGGCAGCACCGGTCGTCGTGTCGTAGCCTGGCGGACTTTGCTTCCCGAGGAGGTTGACGTGGCCGAGTATCCGCAGGACGTCGTGCAGCGCTTCCACGCAGCTCTTCCGCGACTGGCTGCGCGCGCATCCGCACGACCGGGAGCGGTACGCCGCGACCAAGCGCCGCCTCGCGCGGGACACGGCGCACCGACCCCGCGACTACAGCCTGGCGAAGAACGACGTCATCGACGAGATCTACGCACGCATCTTCGCCGCCGGATGACCTCGGGTCGCCGACGGCGACCAGCCGGGTTCGTCAGGAGCAGTCGAAGCGGTAGTCGAACGGCCTGGTGGGGCAGGTCGTACAGACGAACAGGTAGATGCCGCCGACGTCGCCCAGCATGAGCCCGGTGGGGTTCTGGATCGTCGACCACGGGTGATCGTCGGTGGTGGCCGTCTCCCAACCGGCCATCGCCGGACGATCCTCTACTGGAATCCATCTCTTCTCGTCACCTCGGCTGAACTCCCAGCTGGCGACCGTCAGCAGATGGTCCATGGACGAGCCGCACCCGCAGACCGGCCAGTGCGGAGACTGCGTCCAGCCGGGGTAACCGCCGACCTTGATCCCCGATGCGACCGCCAGATCGCTTTCGTACCTCCAACCGGTCTCCTGCGCCACCCGCTTCATCGTGTCCTCGATCTGCGGCCAGACGGCACGCGGGAGGTCCCAGGATGGGTACTCGGTGATCCGCTCCGGGTCGAGCACACAGGGGTGGGGGACGTGCGATGGATCTGACTCCACATCCGGCGCGGGCATTTCCTGAAGTCTGGCGCCGACGTCGGCGCGGCGACGCCACCGCAGTTCGGGGCGAGGTGACGTCCACGGCTCATGCTCGAATGGGCACCACAACACCTGTAGGACGTCCGCGCCGGCCGGGAACGGCACCTCGGGCACGTCCTCGGCCAGCAACTGGACCACGGGCACCAGCGGCGCCGCCGGTTCACCCGGAGTGTCGAGGTAGTGGTCGCCGGGCTCCGGTCCGTCGCACACCGGCCAGGCTTCGTCGGCCGGCCACAGCAGCGGGCCGCCCACCGAACTCTGCTCCGCTGTCGGCGCACCCGGGCGGGGATGCAACCGAACGGTCGTCCGCGCAAACGGGGCGACCGCCGGAAAGACCTGTGGCACGTCGATGGGGCTGGAAGGGGTGGTGTGCACGCCGCCGATCGTAGGAGGCGGCAAATCACAGTGCTCGGCGCGGTGGCTGCTGCATGATCCAGGTGGGCACGGGCTCTGCCAGGGAGCCCACCACCTCCCAGCCGGCGCGGCGGTACAGCTCGATGTTGCCCGGGTTGCTGGTCTCCAGGATCGCCGGCAGTCCGTCGGCGGCGGCACGCTCCAGCCCGGCCCGCATGACGGCACGGCCCCAACCGCGTCCGGCGCTCTCCGGGTGGGTGCCCAGGACGCCGAGATACCAGAACGGGAACGTCGGCAGCGCGGCGTGCACGGTCTCGTTGTAGCTCTCGACGCGGGCCAGCACGTCGGCGGGGTATCGCGCCTCGTCGGGCGATCCGTGCCCGGGAGCCGGCGGGTCAGCCGGCTGCCCTGCCGGTGGCTCCCAGATGGCGACCGACGCGCCGCCACCGATCGTCCAGATCGAGGACAGCTGCACCCGCTTGTCGAAGAGGTGCCCGAAGAAGGTGGCGGCGTACCGCGGGTAGGTCTCCTCGTCCGGGAAGAGAGACCGCAGCACGGGATCCTTGACGAACGCGGCGACCAGAGTTTCGACAACCGCGGCGCGGTCCGTGGGGGTGGCAATGGTGATCTCGGGCGCTGTCACAACAGTCGACGATATCTCGTGCCAGCGTCTTGACCCTGACACGGTGGCAGGACAAAGACTTGCCGCATGGACATCGAGGACTACCGGCAGCACTCCCCGTACAGCGACCCCGGTCGGCATGCCGCGCTGCTCGACGCGGTGCCTGCCGACATCGCAACCGTGGCGGCGACGGCCCGCAACGTGATCGTCCACTACCGCGCTGGCGGCGTCGAGTTGCCCACCGACCGGCTGGAGGAGGTCAACTGCCGCTGGGTGGACCGCATCCTCGACACCGACCAGTCCCGATTCCCGCTGCCCCTGGCCGCCGAGCGTCCGGCCGTCGATCGGGTGGCCGGCTGCTGCCGGGACCACACGCTGCTCTCGGTGGCGGTGCTCCGTCAGCACGGCATCCCCAGCCGCAGCCGGGTCGGCTTCGCCTCCTACTTCACCCCCGGCTGGCACCACGATCACGTGCTGATGGAGTACTGGAACGGCGACCGCTGGGTCTGGGCCGACCCGGAGCTCGACCCCGCCGGCGACTGGCGGTTCGACGGCTACGACATCGACCCGACGGCAGGGCTCTTCGACTCGGCAGCGCGGGTGTGGTCGGCGTACCGGGCCGGGACGATCGACCCCGACGTCTACGGCGTGGCCCCCGACGTGCCGGTCCACGGCGCCTGGTTCATCTACGACTACGTCCTGCACGAGCTGGCCCATCGGCAGAAGGACGAATTGCTGCTGTGGGACAGCTTCGGCGCGATGACCGATGACCTCACCAACGCCGACCTCACGCTCGCCGACGAGATCGCCGCCCTGCTGCTCGAAGCCGACGACGGCGACGAGGCCGCGGAGAAGGCGCTCGCCGACCGGTACGCGACCGACAGCCGCCTGCGTCCCGGCGCTCAGGTGAAGAGCTTTTCACCCGTTTCCGACACGGTGAACACTGTCGATCTGCGTGTCAGCCGAAGGTGAAGGCGTAGGCCTGGGCGCCGGGCTCGCCGAACGTGATCTCCAGGGTCCGCTCCCGGACCGCGCCGTCCTGGCGGACGAGCTGGTAGAGGCGGCCGTCCTGAAGCACGCCGTTGCCGTCCTCGTCGACGTCGACGCCGCGTGACGGGCCGGGGGCCGCGCCGTCGAGCGATATGCGGAACGGGATCGACTGTCCGGCCCCGGGGGCCAGCACGAGATGCGCGTCGCGGGCGTGGAACCGGAAGGCGATGCCGCCGCCGGCCTGGTCGAGCACGACGTTCTCCGACCCGATCGTCCACTCCCCCGCCAACGCCCACTGGTTGAGGTCGAGGCTCGCCGGCACCTGGTAGGCGCGGCGTTCGTCGAGCGCCGGGCCGTTCGGCGACGCGAAGTGTTCGCCCCGGCTGAACCCGAGGTACGTCTCGGGCGTGCGCAGGTTGGCCCAGTCGGCCTCCGCCTCCGGCCCGAGACCCTTGACGGGTACCGGGTTCCGCTCGATGCCGAGCAGTTGCCGGAGCGCCCGTTCGGACTGTTCGTAGCGTCCCTCGCCGAAGTGCTCGTCGCGGATCACGCCGCCGGTGTCGACGAAGTAGAGCGCCGGCCAGTAGTGGTTGTCGAACGCACTCCAGATCGCGTAGTCGTTGTCGACCGCCACCGGGTAGTCGATCGATCGGGCCGCCACCGCCTGCCGCACCCAGTCGACGTCGTGCTCGAACCCGAACTCCGGGGTGTGCACCCCGACGACGACCAGCCCGTCGTCCCGGTAGGCCTGCGACCAGGCACGCACGTACGGCTCCTGACGCAGCCAGTTGATGCAGGTCAGCGTCCAGAAGTTGACCAGGACGACGCGCCCACCCAGGTCGGCGGGGCCGAGTGGCTCGGAGTTGAGCCACTCGGCCGCCCCGTTGAGCGGGGGCACGTGCACGGCCATCTAGCGCAGCGACCGGAACGCGGTACGAAGCTCTTCGGAGAAGATCTTCGGCTGTTCCCAGGCCGCGAAGTGCCCGCCCACGTCGAGCTTGTTGTAGTAGATGAGGTTGGAGTACGCCTGCTCGGCCCAACTCTGCGGCGCCTCGTACAGCTCGTCGGGGAAAACGCTCACGGCGACCGGGACGTTCACGCCCTTGGCGGCGAAGAACGACAGTTTGTTCTCCGCGTACAGACGGGACGCGGAGATCGCGGTGTTCGTCAACCAGTAGAGCGAGATGTTGTCCAGGATGTCGTCGCGGGTGAGGCCCGCCTTGGCGCCGTCGAAGACCTGAGCGATCAGCGCCAGACTCTTCGCGTCGTGGTCGAGCAGGAATGCCGCCAGGCCGACCGGGGAATCCGCCAACCCGGTCAGTGTCTGCGGACGTGTCGCCATCATGAGGGCGTACGCGACGTGCTTCCAAACGTAGTTGGCTTCCTCGGCGGCACGCATTTCGTCGTCGGAGAGGCCGGATGGCAGCGAGCCCATGGCGTTGTTCGCGCCGGTGGTGTCGCCCTGGAACAACAGGTCGATCTCGGGTGGGATCGCACCGGGCATGTTGGTGTGAATGCCGAGCAGTTCCGGAGGCGCCTGGAGGCCCATCTGGTCGACGATGACCGCGCCCCAGTCGCCGCCCTGCGCGACGAACCGGTTGTAGCCGAGACGCTTCATCAGCTCGGTCCAGGCGGTTGCGATCTTCTGCGGGTTCCACCCCGGCTCGGTCGGCTTGCCGGAGAAACCGTGGCCGGGCAGCGACGGGATCACCAGGTGGAAGGCGTCCGACGGGCTCCCGCCGTGCGCCGTCGGGTCGGTGAGCGGCTCGATGATCTTCATCTGCTCGATCACCGACCCGGGCCACCCGTGGGTGACGATGAGCGGCAGCGCGTCCTCGTGCTTCGAGCGCACATGGATGAAGTGGATGTCCACCCCGTCGATGGTGGTCATGAACTGCGGTACGGAGTTCATGCGCGCCTCGACCTTGCGCCAGTCGTACTCCTTCTCCCAATAGCGGGCGACGGCCTGAATGGTCGCGAGTGGCACGCCCTGCGACTGGTCGTCCACCGTTTCCTTGTCCGGCCAGCGGGTGGCCTTGATGCGCCTCTTCAGGTCATCGAGGTCGGCCTGAGGAATGTCGACCGAGAACGGCCGAATCTCCGTGGTGCCCGGACGAGTCTTGGTTTTGACAGCCATGCGTGTTTCCTCTCCGTCTAGGTTTGCGCCTCGCGAGGAGAAATCATGGGGTGAAGGCACTGCCCGGACTTATGTGCCACGGATTGGGCACGCCGCCGCCATATCTCGGAGCCTAGAACGCGGTGCCGGTTGCCCGTGGCGATACGAGCAGCCCTCTCATGTGTCATGGCCAGGGGCGGCGACGGCGTGTTCGGCGGCGCGGCTGACCTGCTCCCAACCCGCCCAGGTGTCCATCCGCCGTCGGGCGATGTCGAACGCCAGGTCGTACACCATGCTGCCGAGCAGGAGCCGCAGCGGCGGGTCGTCGCTGTCGACCAGTCGCAGCAGCGCCTCGGCGGCCAGCCGGGGTTCGCTGTCGATGGAACCTTCCGCCCACTGCCGCTCCAACTCGGCGCGCAGTGGTGCGTACGCGTCCAGCGGTGTGGTGGCGCGCACGCTGGTGTAGAGGTCGGTCCAGTATCCGCCCGGCTGCACCATGCTGACAGTGATGTCGAAGGCCGCCGCCTCCATTGCCAGGGCCTCACTCATGCCCTCCAGGGCGAACTTGCTCGCGCTGTACAGGCCGGTGCTCGGGAAGCCGCCGAGCGCGGCGATGCTGGAGACCTGCACGATGTGGCCGGAGCGTTGCGCGCGCAGGTGCGGCAGCACGGCCTGGCTGACCCAGAGCGCGCCGAAGAGGTTGACCTCGAACTGGGCGCGCGCCTCGGCCTCGGTGAACTCCTCGATCATGCCCATGGACAGGGTGCCGGCGTTGTTGACGACGATGTCGAGCCGGCCGAAGTGCTCGACGGCGGTGTCCACGGCGGCGATGACCGCCGCCCGGTCGGTCACGTCGAGGGTCAGGGCCAGCAGCCGGTCGGCGTACTTCTCGTCGAAGTCGGCCTGGGCGATGGTCCGGGCGGCGGCGACCACCCGGTCGCCCCGGTCGAGTGCGGCGTCGGCGAAGGCGCGGCCCAGGCCGCGGCTGGCACCGGTGATGAACCAGGTACGCATGTACTTCTCCTCATTTCAAGACGAGACGGTCCGTCTCGCGATGGACCGAGACTAGGCTCGCGACACCGCCGCCGTCAAGACGAGACGGTTCGTCTCGTAAACTGGTATCGTTCGGCCCATGACCCCCAACACGGCCCGCCGGAGAGAGACCTCCCGACGCGCCATCCTCACCGCGGCCTTCGACCTGCTTCAGGAAACGGGGTACGCGAAGCTCAGCATCGAGGGCATCGCCACGCGGGCCGGCGTCGGCAAACAGACCATCTACCGCTGGTGGCCGTCGAAGGGCGCTGTCATCTTCGACGCCTTCCTCATGCTCAGCGAGGCCACCGAGGGTGGGCCGCCCACGCTGCCGGACACCGGCGACCTGGCGGCGGACCTGACAGTGGTGCTGCGCGCCACTGTCGAGGAGATGAACGACCCCCGGTACGAGCAGCCGATGCGCGCGCTGGCCACCGAGATCGCGCACGACCCCGAGCTGGCCGCGGCGTACGCCGAACGGTTGGACGGGCCGTTGAAGGAGGCCAAACGCGAGCGCCTGCGCAGCGCCCAGCGGGCCGGCCAGATCGCCGATGACGTCGACCTCGGCGTGGCGGTGGACATGATCTGGGGGCCCGTGCTCAACCGCTGGCTGCAACGCAGCGGGCCGCTCACCGCCGAGTACGCCGACCTCGTCGTCGCCACCGCCCTCAACGGACTGCGCCCCCGCCGATCCAGCGAGTGACAATCGCTGGGACGGCTTTGCGCTGCCGCAGCGTGGTGCGGCAACATCAGGCGCCGTGACGGCACCAGGCGCGGCCCCCGACAACGACATCCCGGCGAGCAACGACGGCACGCCCCGGACGGGTCGACGGGTCAGACACTGGTTGGCGGGCGCCGGAGTCACCGCCCTGGCCGCCGTCCTCGGCATCACCCTCGCCGTACGCGGCGGTTCCACCCCGGCCTGCGCCGCGCCTCCCACCGGCAACACCGTCCACAAGGGAAAGGCCAGCTTCTACGACGCGGGCCGCTCGGGTGGCAACTGCTCGTTCCCGGGCCCGCCGGCGGACCGGCTCTACGTGGCCCTCGGCGCATCCCAGTACTCCGGATCGGCGGCCTGCGGCAGCTATCTGGAGGTGAGCGGCCCGAAGGGCAAGGTCCGGGTCATGGTCATGGACCAGTGCGGTGGCTGCGGACCCAGCAAGATCGACCTCTCCACCGAGGCGTTCACCAAGATCGCCGACCGGTCGCAGGGCATCGCCCCCGTCACGTACCGGGCGGTCGTGAACCCACCGCTCGACGGAGGGCTCACCTTCCGGATCAAAGGCGGCGCCTCGAAATACTGGTTCGCGGTGCAGGTCGGCAACCACGGCAACCCACTGCGCTCGGTCGAGGCGAAGGGACCGGCGGGCGGTTTCCGCAAGGCCGCCCGGCAGAGCGACAACCACTGGACCATCGAGGGCGGGCTCGGCCCCGGGCCTTACAGCATCAGGGTCACCGACGTGTACGGACGCCAGGCGACCGCCACCGGCATCCGCCTGGTCACGAAGCAGGTGCAACGCAGCACGGCCATCCTCGCCAGCGCCTCCCCCACACCCAGCAGCTCACCCGCGGCCCCGCCGACCCCCAGCGCTGCGCCCTCGCCGACCGCGACCGAATCGGCCGCACCGACGGCGACAGTCGAAGCGCTCGCCGGCGCCGCCCCGTTGGACGCCCCTCGCTGCTGACCGAGCCGCAGCGGCGACGAGCGGTAACCGTCGGCAGCGACCACGGGCACAATGCACGAGTGGATGGCTGGATCGAAGAGCTGTGGCTGGTCGCGATTGTCGAGGACGTACCCGACGACGAGGTCAGACGCTGGTGGAACAGAAAGGAAACTGAGTTCTTGGACGGCCTTGCGGAGTCTGCACCTGCCCGGAAGACTTCCACCCCGACGCCACGGCACCCTACGTCTTGCCGCTGCTCGACGCTGACCTACGGTCGGCATTGCTTGCGGCGTTCTCCCCGCAAGCTGACGATCACCCGCTGATGGAGGCTGCCCCGCTCAGTGGACTGACCGGATTTCTCGACAAGCACGAGGGTGCGCGGTTGACGACACATTCGCGAACCGAGGGAGTACGCGTGTCGCTCCCGTTCAGGCCCAGTTGAGGCGGTGGCGCAGGAGGGATCGTTCGGCCGGGTTGGTGGCGAGGGCGAGGGCGCGTTCGTCGGCGGTCCGGGCCTGGGTGGCGTCGCCGAGGTCGCGGAGCAGTTCGGCTCGGGTGGCGTGGAACAGGTGGTAGTCGTTCAGTTCACCGGCCAGGGCGTCGACTTCGGTGAGCGCGAATGACGGTCCGCTGACGTAGCGCAGCGCGATCGCCCGGTGAAGCCGGGTGACCGGTGACGGTGCCAGGCGCAGCAGCAGGTCGTAGAGCACAGTGATCTGGGTCCAGTCGGTCTCCTCCCACCTGGTGGCCTCGGCATGGCAGGCGACGATGGCCGCTTGGAGCTGGTACGGGCCTGCTCTTCTCCGCGCTGCCGCCTGGGCGATCAGCCGGCCAGCGGCGGCGATGGCCCTGCGGTTCCAGAGAGATCGGTCTTGGTGCTGGAGCTGGACGATCTCATCGTCCCGGTCGAAGCGGGCACTGATTCGGGCTCGATGCAGCCGGATGAGCGCGAGCAGACCCGCGACCTCGGGTTCGGTGGGCATGAGCTGGTGCAGCAGGGCGGCGAGGAACTCGGCGTCGTCGGCCAGGTCGCGGGATTGGGCCTGGTCGCCGCCCGTGGACAGGTACCCCTCGTTGAAGAGGAGGTAGATCACCGCAAGGACCTCGGTGAGCCGGGGGCCGAGATCGTCCGCCGACGGGATCCGGTACGGGATGCCCGCGTCGTTGATCTTTCGTTTGGCGCGGGTGATGCGCTGCCCGACGGTGCTCTCCGGGACGAGGAACGCTCGGGCGATCTGCGCGGTGGTCAGACCGCAGACCACCCGCAACGTGAGGGCGACCTGGGCGGCCCGGGGCAGAGCCGGATGGCAGCAGGTGAAGATCAGCCGAAGTCGGTCGTCTGGTGGCGGCTCGGCCGGCCACGCCACCAACGCCAGCTTCCGTCGGTGACGCTGCTCGCGGCGGATCTGATCCAGACCGCGGCGACGGGCCACTGTGTACATCCACGCAGCTGGCCGGTCAGGGATCCCTTCGACCGGCCAGTGGGTCAGCGCAGCCTCGATGGCGTCCTGGACGAGGTCCTCGGCGGCGCTGAAATCACCGACCAGGTGCACCAGGGACGCGGCGAGTTGACCCGCGTGATCGCGGACCACGCGGGCCAGCTCAGCGTACGTCGGTTGGCTCATCCGGCGATGGGGCGAATCTCCACCACCGGGCAGGCTGGCCACGACTTGGCGATCCGCAGTGCCTCGTCAAGATTGGCCGCCTCGATTTCGGCGTAGCCACTGACGATCTCCTTGCCTTCCACGAACGGACCATCGGACACCAGCGGTTCAGCCCGGTCCAGCCGCACTGTGGTGGCGGTGTCCGGCGGCATCAGGTAGGCGTGATGGGTGATCTTGTCATGGTGGTCGGCGAACCACTGCTGCACGCGGGCGTAGGCCCGGTTCCGCTCGGGTTCATCCATGGCGGCCAGGTCGGCGGCGAACTGTGGCGTGTCGACGAACATGAGCACGTACTTCATAGTTCCTCCAATAGTGGTCCGCGGGGCGAGGCGGTGAGGCGCCTCCACCAACCAGACGACCAGCGAGGGTCCCAATCCGACAACCAGCCGAACCTGTTTCCGGGTACGTGTCAACGACCGTGGGCGACGCCGTGGTGGCCCGTCGTGTTGAAACGCTGGGACACCGAATCTGGGTTGCGTCAGGACAGGTAGCGGCGAAACATCGCCGTGTGGATGCTGTGGTGCAGTGGGTTCGCACATCGTGGACCAGGCGTTCGCGCGGCGGAGCCGAGGCGACCCGGCGTAACGCCGTACCGGTGTCGTTTGCCCTGCCCGCGCGGGCGGCGCCGCTCACCCAGGAGATCGAGATGGCGGAGGCCGATGGGTTCGAGCCTCGCGAGGGCCTGACCCGCCCGCCGCACCGGAGCGACATGCGTCTGCGGCCGGTGGACGGCCGGCTTCAGGTTGAACTGATCGCGGCGGCCTGGGGTATGCCGCGCCGTCACCGCCGGCCGCCCGCGGTGCGCCTCGCCGAGGGCGAATGGCTGCGCTGGCACATCAACTACCGCTTGGCCGGGATCAATGGCGGCGCCACGCTGTACCGCTTGGACACTCTCAACCTGGCGCACGGTGCGGTGCCGGTCGACACCTTCCTCGGCGAGCCGCCTCGGTTCATCGACGAGCGCGCGCACATCTGGTAGCTGCCACCGTCGCGCCTCGGCCCTCCGCACGCGGGCTCACCTACGCGTCTGAGGTGATGGTCGACGGGCGAGACGACCCGCTTTGCTGTTGCACCCCCTACTGCCGTTCCTGAGGCCCCAGGTCTGCGGCGAGTTCGGCCTGGTTGGTGATGCGTTGCCGCTCGTCCGGGTCGAGGTTCTCTTCCCAGGTCTTGAACCGGTGGTAGCGGTCGAGGAAATCTCCGCCGTAGGCGTCGGTTGCGCCGATCTGGCGCAGGTCGGTGTGGCCGGCGAGGATGTCACGGGCCATTTCCTGCAGGCCGTCGCCAGCGACCCCGTCGCGTAGCCGGGTGAGGCTGGCGTGCAGGAGCTTGGCGAGGCCCGGGTCTCCCTCGGTGAGGTCGAGAAACTGTTGCTCTGGTTGCGGTTCAGGTTGCGTCATTGGAGCACCGGGCTCGTGTAGGGCTGATCGGGCAGGGGGACCTTGGACAGGTCGCCACCCTGTTCAGCGAGGGTCTTGAGGAAGCTGAAGAAGCCCATGATCGCGGTGCCCGCGGCTTGGATCTTCAGCGCGGCATCGTTGACCTTCTTGACCAGTTCGATCACCTGCCAGGCGGCTACGCCGTAGCCGACGGCGGCACCGACGCCGGTCTCGATGAGCGCGGTGCCCACGGCGGCGCTGACGCCGATGATGATGGCCTTGTCGATCATCATCTTGATCAGACCGCCGATCATGTCGGCGAGGAGCCAGATGGCCCGCGCGGCTTCGTGGTACTTCTCCTTGATCTCGATGAGGACGAGGTTCTGCTGAACGAGTGCCTTCGTGAGCTGACGGAAGTAGACGAAGGCCGCGTCCGAGGCCTGGCCATCCCACTGCTGATCCATGTGGGAGGCGTTCAGGGTGAGGTTCTGACCGAGGGCCTGCAGGCTCTGACCGAGGTTGCCGTAGGCGTCGCCAGCCTTGTAGAAGCTCTCCCAGTCTCCGACGAGGGCGTTGCTGATGGTGCCGATGACGTCGTAGCCGGCACAGTCCTTGATGATCTGGTTGACCCAGTGCGAGATGGAGATCGCGTCCAGGACACCGATCGGGTTGGCGAAGCCCTTGGTCATTGTGGGATCGGGGTCGCTGGGCTCGACGAGGAACTCTGTGGGCTCTCTCATGGCGCGTTGCCACCCGTCGGCTGCCCGGTGGGCAGCTCGTAGCCGCTGCGATCGGTGCTCGGGTAGGTCGCATCCAGCTGCGCCGCGTTGCCGGTGTCGGTACGCCGGTAGTAGCTGGCGGTTTCCTGGAGCGCCTCGCGTGACTTGTCGAGCAGGTCCGTCAGGTGGGTAAGCCGCTTGTCCATCTCGTCGACGAGCTTCTGATGGGCGGGCCACGCTTCGTTGAGCAAGCCCTGCTCGTGCCAGGCCATGTCGGTGTGCTTGAGGATGTATTTCTTGGCGGTCTGCGCGTCGACGGTGGCTTCGTTGAGGTGCGTGGCGCCGCGCTCCAAGGCGCTGGGTTCGACGAAGAAGCTCACAGGCGATCCCCGATCACTCCGGTCACCACGAGCAGAATCGCGGCAGCGAGCAACGCGAGGGCCATGAGCCGACCGCGCCGTTTCGACTCGGCATTGGTGCTGGCTCGATAGACACCCAGACCGGCCACGGCAGCCGCCCCGAGGGGTACCGCCACCGACATGAAGCGGAAGAACGACCAGGCGCTGAAGGTCCCGTCGTCGTCTCCCACGATCGCCAGCTGGTAGACCAGGAAACCCAGGCCGACCACGCAGAAGAAGAAGAGCACCATCGACACCAGCGCGACGCTCTTTCGGAAGTCATGCCACTGATCCAGCTTCTCCGGCGTCGCCGTCGCCGGATCCGTCTGCCCCGTTTCACCCACGACCGCACCATCCCACAGTCCGACCACGCACCGCGACCCCGTCCTTACCCCGCCGCGACAGGTTCTCGTCGCTGATGCGGCGGCGCCTGCCGGACGAGTGCGATCGCTGCTGGCGAAAGAGAGAAGTGACACCCTGCGAGGCCCGTTGACATGCGTTTCAGTCCAGTGACAGCGTTGTCATCGACTCATTTCCTCCATATGAGACGAGGAGCGCATCTTGCTCTATCGGAACTCACAGCGCCGCCGCGCGACGGCAGCCGCCGCGGTCGGCATCCTCATCACGGGGCTGGCGCTCGCCCCGTCCGCGCCGGCCCAGGCCAGCCGCCACCGGGCGCAAGACGGAGCCGTACGGTCGGGTGACGCACGTTTCGAAGTGCTGTCCCCGACCCTGATCCGCACCGAGTACCAGAAGGACGGCAGGTTCACCGACGCCGCGACGTTCAACGCCGTCGGGCGCGACGACTTCCCCCGTACGCGTTTCACCAAGCGCGTCGATCACGGCTGGCTCACCATCGACACCGGCGCGATGACGTTGCGGTACCGGGTCGGCTCGGGCGCGTTCACCGCCGACAACCTCACCGTGCAGCTCACGGCCGGCAAGCAGGTCGTGCAGGGCCAACCGTGGGCCGGCCACACCGCCCCGGCCTGCGCGTTCGGCGCGCTCTGCGAGGCCGAATCGCTGCAGTTGAACGGCCCTGGCGTGGCCACCGACCACCAGGGGTTCACCGGACGCGGCTTCGCTGCCGGTTTCGCCTCGTCCGGCGACTCGGTCACGTTCGCGCTCGACGCTCCGGACGGCGGCGCGAAGCAGCTCAGCGTCCGCTACGCCAACAGCACCGGCGGCGACGGCCAGAACGTGGACCGCACCCTGACGGTGCAGGTCGACGGCGACACCGGCCGCACGCTGACGCTGCCACCCACCGCGAACTGGGACACCTGGGGCCTGGCCAGCGTGCCCGTCGACCTCACTGCGGGCCGGCACGAGATCAGCGTCGTACGGGGTCCCAACGACTCCGGCAACGTGAACGTCGACAGCCTCGCGGTGGTCAACCCGGGTGATTCGTTCCCGGCACCGACTCCGCCCCAGCCGCAGCCCCTACGGTTCGGCACGCTGGGCGAGGCCGAGACCGGCGCGCTGACCGGCGGCGCAAGGCCCGCGAACGACCACAACGGCGCTTCCGGTACGGGATTCCTGGCCGGTCTGGAGAGCACCACCTCGGCCGTCGCGCTCACCGTGACGGATGTTCCGTCCGCCGGTGACTACCGGGTGCAGATCCGGTACGCCAACGGCCAGGCCGGCGCCCAGCCGAGCCAGGCGCGCACGATGTCGGTCACCGCGGGAACGGCTGCGCCGGTCACGGCGACCCTTCCGCCGACCAGCGGGTGGGACTACTGGAACACCGTTTCCGTCCCGGTCCACCTCGACCGCGGCACCAACACGGTGACGCTGGGCTGCCCCACGGACGCCAGTTGCAACGTCAACGTGGACACGGTCGCCGTCACGAGCAAGGGCTCCCCGCTGCTCGCCCCGCACGCGCCGCTCGGCGGCTACCGCCGGGGCCTGGACGGCGTGACCGGTTCCGCCCTCACCGCTCCGGGCTTGCTCTACCAGGACGGCTGGTACCTGCTCGACGACTCGGCCTCGGCCCTGAGCACCACCAAGCCCCGGTCCGCCGCCGAGCAGGACGGTTACGTCTTCGCGTACGGGCAGGACTTCACCCGTGGCCTGAAGGACCTGTCGACCCTGACCGGGCCCACGAAGCTGCTGCCGAAGTGGGCGTACGGGGTGTGGTACTCCGAGTACTACGACCGCACCGCCACCGAGTTCCAGAACCTGGTGACCCGGGCCAAGGCCGAGGGTGTGCCGCTGGACGTGCTCGTCCTCGACACCGACGTCAAGGCGCCGGACAAGTGGAACGGCTGGAGCATCGACCCCACCCGGATCCCCGACCCGAAGGCGTTCTTCGACTGGGCCAAGAAGCAGGGCCTGCACACCGGCATCAACATCCACCCGAGCATCCTCGGCTCGGACCCGAAGTTCGCGCAGGCGCAGGCCACCGCGAAGGGCAAGCTCCAGCGCGTCGGCTGCAACGGCGGTCCCGACTGCTACGCGTTCGACTTCGGCGACCCGGACCAGCTCACTGCGTACATGCAGCTGCACGACGGGATGATCCCGAAGGGCAGCAAGGGCCCGGACCTCTGGTGGCTGGACTGGTGCTGCGACAACACGAAGTCCTCGCTCGCCGGGGTGACCGCCGACGCGTGGATCAACAAGCAGTACGCCGACAAGACCGGCTTCGCGTTCTCCCGGGCGTACGGCTCGTTGCAGGCCGGCGGCTACAGCAGCCCCACCCCCGTGTCGACC
Organism: Micromonospora vinacea; assembly: GCF_015751785.1. NCBI lineage: Bacteria > Bacillati > Actinomycetota > Actinomycetes > Micromonosporales > Micromonosporaceae > Micromonospora > Micromonospora vinacea. Next base: position 223,099 of record NZ_JADOTY010000001.1, read on the forward strand.
GGGCCGTGGGCCGACAAGCGCACCACGCTGCACTTCACCGGCGACACCACCTCCGACTGGCAGACCCTCCGGATGGAGGTCGGCTACACGCCGGGCGAGTCGGCTGCGACCGGGCTGGCCGCGGTCAGCCACGACATCGGCGGACACACCGGCGGCCTCCAGGAGCCGGGCACCGAACCGGGCAGCACGAAGCTGCCCGACGACCTCTACGCCCGGTGGGTCCAGTTCGGCACGTTCCAGCCCATCGACCGGCTGCACTCCAACCACAGCGACCGGCTGCCCTGGCAGTACGGCCCGGAGGCGAACGCGTCGGCCAAGAAGTTCCTGAACCTGCGGGAGAAGCTGCTGCCGTACACCTACGCCGCCGCCAAGGAAGCCACCCGTACGGGTACGCCCATCGTCCGCTCGATGTACCTGGCGTACCCGAATGAGCAGACCGCCTACGCCACCGCCGGTTCGCAGTACCTCTACGGGCCGGACTACCTGGTGGCACCCGTGACGACGCCTGGCACCACCGCCACCACCTCGGTGTGGTTCCCGCCGGGCAACAGCTGGACCGACATCTTCACCGGGAAGACGTACCGGGGCGGCACCACGCAGAACATCACCACCACGCTGGACACCATGCCGGTGTTCAAGAAGCACTAAAGCCTGTTTGCAGGGATCCGGACACCGGCCGGGTGGGGCAACCCACCCGGCCGGTTCGTCTGTTGGCTGGTCTCAGTGTCGGCGGGACCGGCGGGCCAGCGACAACCAACCGAGGAACCGGGCGTGCATCGCGGACGGGTCCGGGCGCAGCCCAAGGCCGTACACGTCGTCGATCGCCTCCTGCATCGACGCGGCCAGGTAGAACGCCAGCGCGATCGAATGACCGTAGAACTCGGTCACGAGCGCGAGCTGAGCCGGGCCACACGGCCAGGGCGCAGCGCAGTTGCGGCACAGCCACGCCGGGCGCATCGGCAGGTGCGGACGAGGGCGGGCGATCATCCGACCTGCACCGGACGCCGACGGCGTTTGGCTTTGCTGGTCGATTTGACGGGCAGGGCCTGCAACCGCACGCCCGCACGCATCACGTACAGCTCGCGCCGCTCCACCGCGTCGCCGGCCGCGTTCAGCTGGTAACCCTCAATCCAGACCCAACCGTCGTACGTGTGCCGCTCGGGCAACTCGCGGATGACGCGCACGAAGATCGGGCGTAGGAACTGCACGCTCGCCGCGGTGGTCAGGTGGACCACGTCGCCGGCCTTCATCTTCCCGATTTTCTCGGGTTTGTCGTCGGGCACGGTCTCCCCTTGGTGCCGTTGGGAAGGGGCCGCTCCCGTGAGTGCTCGCCCGCCGGAAGCGGCCCCGCTACGAACGCGACCGCCGGATCTCGTGGGCCTGCCAGCCGCGCCGCCTGGTGACACTCTGCTGTGGAGGCCACTACGCTCGGAAGGCGTTCCAGCTGTCCGGGCCGGAGCTGCCAGAACAGGCTCCAGACGTGAGGCACCTCGGGTAGTCGATCTCCGATTTGAGGAGCGTTGTATGGCTGACGTGCCAAGTCCCCTCGCGGACTTCATCGTGAGCGAGATCCGCCGTGCTCGTGGAGCGTCCGGGATGACGCAAGAGTCGTTCGGCAGGGCAGCGGGCTTCAGCGCCTCACACGTCAGCGCCGTGGAGAGCGGCACCCGAGCGCTGACGATGGACTTCATCCGGGGAGCGGACCGCGCCTTCAGCAACGACGGGCTGTTCGGACGCCTGGTGGTAAAACTCGGCGCACCGTCATGGTTCCTGCCGTGGCTGGACGCCGAGCGTGGCGCACGACAGCTTCGTCTCTTCGAGCCACTACTGATCCCGGGCCTGCTCCAGACCGAGAACTACGCCCGCGTCGTGATGCGCCTGAACGACCTCATGTCCGCCACTGAGGTCGACCAGCAGGTGAGCGCCCGCATGAGCCGACACAAGATCCTCACCGGTGACAGTCCGCCGCAGGTGGTCGCCGTGCTCGACGAATCCACGCTCCGCCGCGCGGGCGACGAATACGCCGGCATCATGGCGGAACAGGTCGCCCACCTCATCACCGTCGCCGAGCTGCCCCACGTTCACGTCCATGTGATCCCGGCGGGCGCAGGCCTCCACATCGGGTTGTCCGGACCGTTCGCGCTGGCGCGGGCCGGCGACGGGACCTGGGTCGGGCACCTCGAAAATCAGCTAGGCGGGATCGTGGTCGACAACGAAGATGGGCTACATACTCTTCAGACGAGGTGGGAGAACGTGAGGAACGAAGCACTCCCGCGCCGACAGTCCAACGAGCTGATGAAGGAAGTGCACAGCCACCATGGACCTCACTAACGCCACCTGGCGCAAGTCCCGGCGCAGCGGATCGTCCGGCGGCAACTGCGTCGAGGTCGCCGACAACCTGCCCGGCGTCGTCGGCGTCCGAGACAGCAAGGACCCCGCCGGCCCGGCCCTGACCTTCGGCCCGGCGGCCTGGCGGGCCTTCGTCGTTCACGTTGCCGCGCGGCCTTAACCAACGCCATGCGCTGGAAGGCTTCGCGCCGGACCAAAGCGCCGCAACCGACCACGTCCCAGATCACCGCGCTACCGCGACGGTAGTCCATCGACCTGCTGAAGGAAGTGGAGAGCCTCATAGACCTCAGTAACGCCCGGCGGTGCAAGTCGACCCCGCAGCGGCGCGAGCGGCGGGAACTGCGTCGAGGTGGCAAGCAATCTGCCCGGCGTTGTGGCCGTGCGCAACTCTAAGGACACGGCGGGATTCGCGTCGACCTTCGCCCACGCCGCTTGGGCAGCGTTCGTCGCCCAAGTGGCCGAGCGGCCCTAACCGGGCGCAGCGCTCCGCGCGGCTGGCCTGGTCCCCGACAGACGATTCGACCTGCACGCCGGATTAGTAACGGCTAAGGCGCCTTGGGTCGGCGTCTCGGTCGCCTGACACCTACTCAATGTCGTTACTGGGGCGTCAGGGCATCACCTGTGGCAGCCGGCTTTGGTCGCCCCAAAGTTCGACATCAGCAGGTAGCGAAAACTCTCGCCCCTCGACCTCTGCCCGCTTCCTGGCCTTCGCCAGATACGCGCTCACCTTTTCTCGCGCTTTGAGGTTGCCGTTTTGGGCAGCCTGGATCATACGCGAATATTCAATCCACCGCACATAAACGTCACGCATCAGCTTGGTCTTACTGTCGGGGCTCAGGAAGCCCGCGTCAGCGCCGAACACAGCATCTGTATGCATCTGCCACCACGAATCGGCGGGCATTCCATCATTCACGTATTCAATTCCAGCTATTCGGGTGCTACAGGGAACCATCACGTCATGGCATTGCCGACAAAGTGGCACCAGGTTGCAGGGGTCATTAGATCCACCCAGAGCAAGATCTTGTAGATGAGCCCGCTCGAGCCATCCGCTCGCCGAGTTCCAGACCTCCCTCAGGCTCTCAGGCGTATCATCATCAACTGGCGCCAGCCATCCGCATCTGAAGCAGAACGGCTCCCCCCATCCAATGTAGCTGGCATCCAGGTCGGGAAAAACCTCGCGATACCTTGTCCTCCAGTAATCCACGATGCCATACAGGCTCGGCGTGCCACGTCGACTGCGTCTCATGCGCTCCATCCAAACAAGACTCTTGGCAGCGAGCAGACTACGGAGAACGTGTGACAATTCCGCTCGACCACAGGTCCCGGGTATTCGTCAGGCTGGACGGCTCCCCACCGAAGAGGTCGTCGATTGCTCGGCAGGTCCACTGCTTGCTGGCGGGCACCAGGTGCGTGTAGGCCCAGAGCGTGAAGCCGAGGTCCTGGTTGGCGCCCCACTCACGGACATCGACGGAGCGCGGGCGGCCGGGGTGCGGATAGTCGGGTATGCGAACCGCTCAGCCAAGGTCGAGACCTTCCGAGCAGCCGGCGGATGCAGTGATCACCACTATGCGGGAAATCGCTGACGTGTTAGTCAAGCGGCTTAGCACCTGCTGTCGGCTTCTTCTCGGAGGACTTCGGCTCGATCATTGCGTGAAGAAGTGTGGCAACACCAAGGGCACCGAAGAACCCTTCTTGAATCGAAGTGACGAGACCCAGAGCAGTTCCGGTACCTGCGCTCGCCACCAAGATCAATAAGATTCGCAGGCTCATTGACGTCCCTCCTTCGCGCCTTGCTCAAGCCTGGAGGGTGGCGAGAGTGGGCTTAGCCACTTATCCGGTGAGGTCTGCGGTTCGAGCGACGTGGTCATGCCTGCTCACCACCGCTTCAGAAGTTCACAGCCGTCAGAATTTGCCGTAACGCTCTATGATGCATGGGTGGTTGCTACCGAGCGCCGGTGCCAGATGTGCAGGTCTCGCCTTCCCGAGCGGAGCAGGAGAGACAGGAAGTACTGCTCTAACGATTGTCGACAGCGCCAGCATTACAGAAGACGGCGATTTGACGGCAGGGATCCCGATACCTACAGCCTAGGAACGCTTCGCCTGTATGGCCTGATCTATTCGGTGGCTCGACGCTTAGAAGAGCCAATTTCGCCAGCCCGGATTGCGCTCGAAGTTAGACGTGAGTTCCGAATGCCGTTTCAAGTGGAACAGCTGCCCAAGTTGTGCGCTCGGCTGGGATGCGGGATGCCAGTGAACCCGCAATCTCGAAATGACCGGGCATTCTGCTCCAACGCCTGCCGACAGCGCGCATATCGTCATGCTCGCCGGAGCGAATCCGCAGACTAAGTCAATCGATTGGCGCGATTTGCGATTGGTGTGTGTACGCGCTTCCGAATCGTGCTTGGGCGTGCGCACACCATGCTGCAGAGCGCTGCGACTGGAGCGTGGCGGGTTCAGACTTTCTTTACTTGGTCACGGCGGCCCGCTTCGCAGGCCGCTCGCGCCGCCGAAGCTGGGCCGAGCCGATCACCCGCCGCCGATGCGACATGCGAAGAAGCACCAGGCCGCATGATTGTTGGACGTTGAGTCACAACATCACCGCCTTGACCTGGCCTGCTGTACTTGTCTATGTGGAACGTGACTGGCTGGACTACGCGGGATTCGTGTTCAACACCCTTGCGACAACTGTCGGTGTCGTCGGCTTCTTTATCGCCGTCAACGCCTACAGGCTTGCTAAACAGCAAGGCCGCAAAACGTTCGAGCTAGAAGTTTTAAGGGAACTCACACTCGAACTCGACAGGATGATGGAGGATGCTGAAGAGTTCCCTCGACGGTCCCCGCTGCCAAGGCTGTCGCCTGGAGCACTAGGTCGAATTCATTTACTTCCTGAGGTCGAGGTGCAAGCTTGGCGCTTCTTGCACGAGGTCATGCTCGGGAATGCTAAGCCTGAGGATCTGGTAGAGCTTACGGCGGCGAAGCGGTTTAGAGAAGGAGGCAACGAACGCGAATCGTATTCCCTATACATTCTTGCAGTTAACGTTCTCGCCAACGAGGTCATTCACGCAATGCGCAAGCGACTCCAATAGGAGGTCACGAACGCGGACAGACGAGGCCAGAAGAACTGCACAGATCTTGTAACCGAGTTGTCTGTGCCAACTGTCTAGCCCCACGTGTCTAGCCCCACGTGTCTAGCCCCACGTGGCTAGCCCCACGTGTCTAGCCCACGTGTCTAGCCCCACCTGATGCTTGACGGATCCGTCCCAGGTGTTGCTTGACGGTTGGTCTAGGTTCCTTGCTTCGGACGTTATAGATCAATGCGTTGCTCGACGGCCGTTGGGTCGTCTGCCTCGCCGAAGCGCAGCACGGCGTGTGCTGGTCTGGCGGGAAAGGCTCGTAGCTGTGGTTCCATCGCGGCGAAGAGCCGGTTTGCGTCGGGGCCGTATGCGTAGAGTTCGACTTCGCCGCCACCGACCAGGTTGCCGTCGAACTCTCCGGCGTCAGCGGCCCCGATCGCTTCCTTCAGGCGAGCCTGGAGTGCATAGATCGCCTTGCGTTCCATTTCCTCCCCGAACCGATCGTCGGACAAGGCGTAGGTGACCAGGACGGCGTGCTCAGGCGAAGTCATGGGCTATCCCATCATCGGCCGGTGCCGGGCCAGTCGTGGCCACAGCAGAAGCGATCTTGCGGGGTCGGTGGGCTTTGATGCTACGGACGGGTTGGTCGTTGGTGCGTCTGACAGTGCGGGGTCCGGCGTCGGTGTGGATGGTCAGGTCGGTGTCGGTGACCTCGATCGTGACGGTCTTGCCGGCGTGGGTTCGGCCGAGAGCGACTTTCTGTCCGACGACCATGACCACGCCGGAGTTCGACGCCCTGCGTTGAACGGGCACTGGTCCGGTTGCTGGTTGTGGTGGCGGGCCAGCGGGGCGGACACCCCGCAACCGGCTGATGTCAGCCGGGGCCAGCGGGTTTGGTCGGGTCCGCAGCAGCTGACGGGTGTCGAGGTCGAAGAAGCTCAGCGTCGCTGCTTCGATGCGGACCCCGACCCGGCGGCCGCCGAGGATTTCCGCGGCTAGGACCAGGTGCTGACCCAGCGACACGCTGCCGGCCCGATTCACGGTCCGGTCCACCTCGACCGCTTCACCCTGCTCGGCCGGCGGCAGCGGTGGCGGACCGGCCGGGCGGCCGCCCTGGCGCATCAGAGCAGCGAGGTCGGCGACCGACAGGTGCGAACGCACTGACTTGATCCGGGCGCCGGCGATCAGCAGGTGGATGACGTCGGTGTCGGCCCAGAACGTCACCGTGACTCCGGAGCGGACCGGGCCGAGCCAGAACTGTTTCCCGGCCACCTGCAGATTGCCTGACGGTGGAACGACCCGGTCGAACTCCACCGCTGACGGCGACCAGTGCTCCACCGGCTACGGGGCGATGACCAGCTCCGACCAGGCCGGCGGTTCGACCGGTGTCGTCACCGAGGCGGGCAACTTGACCGGCACCACACCGGGTTCGGCCGGCCGGAAGCGGCTGGCGGGAAACGCCATGTCGAGGGACTGATGCGGCCGGTCGGTGTTGTATTCGTGCCGGAACACGGTGATCGCCGCCTGAGCGGTGTCGATGTCCGGCCAGACCGGCACGTCATCAAGCAGCTCGCGCCGCAGGCTCTGGTGGAACCGTTCCACCTTGCCCGTGGTGGTCGGTGTCGCGGGCTGGGTGAGCCGGTGCACGATGCCGTTCTCCCGACAGATCCGGTCGAACATCACCTCACCGCCGTTGCCGAACCGGGCGGTGAATTGCTTGCCATTGTCGGTCAGCACTTCCTCGGGCACGCCGAACTCCCGCAGCGCCTCGGCGAACGCGAGACAGACCGCACGGCCGGTGGCCCGCCGCACCACCGAAGCGATCACGCAATACCGGGAATGGTCATCAACGCCGGTGACGACCTTGGCCTCCGAACCGTCGGCCAGGAAGATCCCGCCGACGATGTCCATCTGCCACAGCTCCATCGGCCGATCACGTTCCCAACGCACGTAGTCCTTACGGCCCCGACGACGCTTGGCCGGGGTCATCAAACCGTGACGAATCAGGATCCGATAGACCGTCATCCGCGACGGCACCGGCTCGGGACAACCATGACGGCCCAACTCGAACGCGATCCGCCGCGACCCCCATTTCGGGTGGTGTCGGCGCAGCTCGCACACCAACGCCTCCACCTCCGGCGACGCCTGATGAGCACACCCGTCCGGGCGATGAGACCGGTCCTGCAAGCCGACCAGGCCCTCGTCGGCATAACGGCGCAGCCACCCATGCACGCTCTGCCGCGACACCCCGACCTCCTCGGCCACGTCCACTACCGGATCACCAGCCAGGACCGCCATCACGGCCTGATACCGCTGTTCCACGATCGACATCTCCACCAGTGCCAATCCCGGCTCCCAGATCGAGTGCTACCGCAACAACACGCGATCAAGAAGCCAAACGCTGATCATGTCAAGCATCAGGTGGGACGCGAGTGTCAAGCATCAGCCGTGACGGGACAGGCAGACGGGATGGCGGCGCCGTTGAACTAGTTCTTAGCGGTCGGCTTTCTTCTCTGCTGGGCGACTGTCGTCGAATCTGCCGAAGGCTTTTGCGCCGCCCGACTACCGCCCTGCTTTGCCTCACGGTTGTAAAGCATCCTTAATGTTAGTGCAATCACGAACTCGTGCCTCAAGGGGTAAATTGGAAATTCTTTGCCCCTTTTCGCCCTCGCCTTCGCGTAGCTCGGGAGAAAGTCTGCCCAGACCTGGATGGCGCGGGGTTGATTTAGCGCAGCATCTAGTTCTCCGATAGTCTTAATCCCCAGAAGGCCTGCGTGCTCTGCGATTGATGAGATATCGATTGAAACAGCACCTTTTTGGCTGGCGTCAAGGCTCCCGAAATCCCTCGGTTCGTTCACGGGTGCATGCAACGACTCAATCTTAGCCGCAATCCCGGCAATCGAAATGTTGCCCAACGTTGCCTCAAGAGCGTCGTGGTTAACGGGTAGAAGCTTCCACTCTTCGACTGAAGAAACGGTGGCATAGTGCTCCCGCAGGGCCTCTACGTCCGCTCGGAAAGAATCGAATAGGCTGTCACTTACCTCGATTAGGGCAGCCACTTGGTGCAACTTTCGCCTTACTTCATCTGGGATTTCTTGGTCTGTCTTGTAGTCTAGGGCATGGCTAATCGATGCCCAGGCGTGCTGCATGATAGTGCGTACCTGGATTTCACAATTAAGGTCCGCCATTGTGATCCATTCGGCCAAGGTTGACCGGTTGCCCTTTAGTCGCACAATCATGTGCTGACTCGCGTAGCCAAACGCGTCTGGTTTCCCAAATCCGTGGGGCACCTCTTCGATCACGTCGAATTCAGACCTAATTATTGCGCAGATGGCTCGTAGGTCGGAAGTATAGCTGGTAACAATCCGAATTCCGGCGAGGTCCGGTATGAGCTGCAAGCTGTCGTAACTCTTAACGGATAGCTTTTTCTGCAAACTCTCCGGATCCTTGGCGCGCGCATTGATCTCGACATGGTTGTTTGCGTAACTCAAGAGTTGGCCAAGGAGGCGTTCCATCGAGGAAGCAAAATCAACATATCTGTGTCGTTCGGACATGTACTGCCGGAGCAGTTCAGATGCCTTCTCGGAGGAGACGCCCTCGACCTCATGAACGATCATGGCAGCACGATACCCGCATCAATGTCGAGAGTGGGTAGTGCGCCATTATCTGACAAAAGTCAACTGAGGAGTGTGAGCAGGGACTGCTTGTATCTTGCCTGAGGGCGCAAGAGCATGATCCGGATCATGCGCGGAATGATCAACGTTCCAGTGGTAAAGCATCCACAGGGCCCGCTCGTGGCCGGCCCGGTCTTGGGGGCTCATGAGCGCGAGGAACCGGCGGTCGTGGTCGCTGAACTGGTCGGCGATGTGCATGGCGGCGTCTTGCAGCTCGTCGTCGGTCATGGGCTCGTCGTCGTAGTCACGGGTCGGGGTCACCGGGATCCTCCTGCCTGCCGGGGGATAGTGTCGTCGCCCAGCTTGCCAAGGTTCGGCCCGGCGCGGGGGCGGCGTTGCCGGTGGTATGCGACTGGCTTCACTGGTGACGACGTCTGACCAGGTGCAAGGCATAGCCAACCCGAGAGGGTAGTGGCACCGTGAAGCGCAGCAAGGAGGCAGCGTAAGCACTTGGCGTTAGGTACGGCTCTCGTGCCTGACTTCTACCGCTCTGGACTCAGCTACACCCAGGTCAGCCCTCATCGCTACCTTGAGTGCCTCGAACCGCCGCTCGACTTCGGCCAGCATCGTGGAACCCGTTGGAGGTTCGTCGCCTACGCGCACCGCCTCGACTGCAATAAGCTGTGCGTAGAGCGCTTCGGCGGCTCCTTGCACCGATTGGCCAGCCAGCAGCTCTACCTCCATCATCACGGGATCCAGTTGGTTCGCTGCCTGCCGGTAGTGAAAGGTTCTGCGGGCGAGGTAGTTTCGATGAGCTTCCTCCGCTGACTCCCCAGGGAATGGTGTGCCGCCCCAATCACGGACGTCGCGCACCCACTCTGTGAACGCTGCCAGCGTTGCGGTGTAAAGCGATTTGCGCTGCTCTACCCATCGGCGATCGTCCTCCCGGAGCTGTAGAGCTACGGCTCGTTCCTGTTCAGCCTGCTGCTGCTGCTTCAAAACCCGAACAGACGACCTTGACTGAATCAAGGCACCTACCAGACCCGCAACGACCGCGCCTGCTCCAGGTATAGCCAGCTCCCACCACTGCGCCACAGCCACCTCCACTGGGCAAGATGCCATGTGGTTGCAAGAAGTCAATGACAGCCCACCGGAGGCCGCTCCTACTGGCCGTCGCTGGGCCGTCTGGGGCCGTTACTGGGCCGTCGAGCACCGACCAATGACGACCGACGACGACCAACAGCACCCGAAGAAATGCCAGGTCAGCCAACCCTTACGGGCGGCTGGCCTGGTGGGCGACGGACGAGTCGACCTGTACGCCGGATTCTGTGCGCGGCGCGTACCCTGAGGGGTTTGCGCCGGCGGCGGCCATCCATCTCGGCCTGCCGTTGCCGGCAGGCTCCAGCGGCCTACCCGCAGACATCGGGCGGGCAGCCCTCAAGCGTCTGCGCCGGGTCGTCATCTTGCGGTGACGGCCCTTGCTTGGCCTTGCTCCGGGTGGGGTTTACCGAGCCACCCCGGTCACCCGGGGTGCTGGTGGGCTCTTACCCCACCGTTTCACCCTTACCGTCCCCGTTGGGGTCGGCGGTCTGTTTTCTGTGGCACTTTCCCGCGGGTCGCCCCGGGTTGCCGTTAACAACCACCCTGCCCTGTGGAGTCCGGACGTTCCTCGGCGGCGGGCCGAAGCCCGCCGACGCGGCCGCCCGGTCGACTCGTCCGTCGCGCTCTCATCCTAACGACGAGCGTGCTGCCGGTATTGCCGCCCCGCCCGAGCAAGATCGCGCAGCTCAAGAACGATCCGGCGAATGCGTGCCGTAGGGCAACGGCTAGCCTCGTGGGGCTATGGATCTCTCCCACGCCGCGCTGCTGCTCGCCGCCGGTCTCGCCGCTGGCACTGTCAACGCGGTGGCCGGTGGTGGTTCGCTGATCACCTTTCCGGCGATGATCGCGATCGGGTTGCCCCCGGTTCCGGCGAACGTCAGCAACTCCGTCGCGGTCTTCCCCGGGTACCTGGCCAGCGTGGCGGGCAGCCGGCAGGACCTGCCGCGTCCCCGCGCGCTGGCCACGCTGGTGCCTACCACCATCGTCGGCACGATTCTCGGGGCGTTGCTGCTGTTGGCCACTCCGGCCCGCGCGTTCGAGCTGGTCGTACCCTTTCTGGTCCTCGGCGCGACAGCGGTCCTGGCCTTCCAGGACCCGCTGCGCCGGCTCGTCGGTCACCCCCGGGACCTGTCGCCACGCCGGCGGACGGTCACGGTGCAGGCGATGGTCGGGCTCGGCGCCGTGTACGGCGGTTACTTCGGTGCGGCGCTCGGGGTGATGCTGGTGGCCGGGCTGGCCCTGGTGCTGGACGCGACACTGGCCCGGGTGAGCGCGATCAAGAATCTGCTCTCCGCGGTGGTGGGGTTGACGACGCTCGTGGTGTTCGCCCTGTTCGGCCCCTTGAACTGGGCGGCCGTCGCGGTGGTCGCGCCGGCCACCCTGATTGGGGGGTACGCGGGCGCCCGGCTGGTCCGTCGGCTGCCGTCGGTGGTGCTCAAGACGGTGATCGTGGTGTTCGGTACGACGATCGGCCTCTACCTGCTCTGGCGCGCCCTGAACTGACGGGCGCCCGAGGCCAAGATCCACGCAACTTCGGGGAAAGTGCTGCCTCAACCGGCGGCGAGGCAGCAGTTTCCCCGAAACTGCGCGGATCTTGGGAGCAGGGGCCGTGGTCAGTAGGCCTCGCCTACCGGCTCCTCGGCGGTGTGTTCGGTCTCCGCGGCGGCGCGATTCCAACGGGACCAGAGCACCCGCTCGCCGTAGCCGGCGGCCATCACGTGTGCGAAGGCCAGGTAGACCAGCACGCCGACGGCGAGCACCCCGAAGCCGACCCAGAACGGCAGCGACAGCGACTGCTCGGCGAGCTTGCCGGAGATGATCGGCGCCGGCGCGGCGGCACCCCAGCGGACCAGATTGAACGCGCCGCTGGCGACGCGCCGGTCGCTGGAGCCGAGGCCGAGCGCCAGGTCGGTGAGGTTGGCGTTGGCGAGCCCCATGCAGAGTCCGGCGAGCACCAGGACCACGAGCGCCTCGGCGGTGCTGCTGGAGGTGGCGAAGAGGACCATGCAGGCCAGGAGGCCGGCGATGGCCACGCCGACGGTCTGTACCGCGCCGATGCGGTGGGCCAGCCGGTGACCGATCACCATGATGCCGGCGGCCAGGCCGAGCCCCCAGCCGGTGAAGGCGAGCCCCAACGGGATGACGTCCAGGCCGAGGAAGAGCGGCGTGTAGCCGAGCACCACGAAGAACACGAAGTTGTACGCGGCGGTGACCACGCAGAGGGCGATGAACGCGGGCCGGCGGTAGGTGGCGAAGATCTGGCCGACGCGTACCGGGGCCTGCCGGTTGGTGGGTTCGCGGAGTTTGCGGGAGGCCACGCCGAGGGCGAGGACCATGAAGACGCCGCAGACGAAGAACGGCAGCCGCCAGCTGACCTCACCGAGCAGGCCACCGATCAGCGGTCCGACGGCGAACCCGAGACCGAGTGCGGTCTCGAAGAGGCCCACCACCCATTCCCGGTCGACGGCCAGGTTGACCAGCACCACCATGGCGGTGGCGAAGAACATCGCGTTGCCCAGCCCCCAGACGCCGCGCAGCACGGACAACTGGACGATGTTGTCGCTGAACGAGGCGAGGATCGCGGCGAGGCCGACCACGGAGACGCCGGTGATGAGCACCGGCTTGAAGCCGAACCGGCCGCTCGCGAGGGTCGCCGGGATCATGCCAAGGGCCATGACCGCGATGTACGCGGTGAACAGCAGCTCGACCTGCCAGGCGGTGACCCCGATCGCCTCGCCGATGGCGGGCAGGATCGGGTCGACGACGGCGATGCCGGCGATGGCGAGGAATGCCACCAGCGTGGTGGCGTAGATGGCACTGCGGTTCGGTTCGGAACGCCGATCCACTCCGACTCCTCAGGTAGCTGTATCGTACAGGTACTTATTCTGTATCATACAGCTATGAGCGACGACCATGACGAGAGCACCCTCGGCCGGATCGAGACCGAGGTGGCCCTGCTGATGCGCTTCGGCGAGGCCACCCGGCGGGCCACCGGCACCGCCGAGCACCGGGTCCTGGACCGCGCGGCGTACGTCATCCTGCGCCACCTGGCCGACGCCGGCCCGCAGAACGTCTCGGCGCTCGCCGCCCGGCTCAACCTGGACGGCTCGACGGTCACCCGGCAGGTGTCAGCGCTTCAGCGCGACGGCCTGATCACCCGCACCCCGGACCCGTCCGACGGCCGCGGCACTGTCATCTCCCCCACCCCGGCCGGCCTACAACGGATGGCCGTCGTCCAGGCCGCCCGCACCCGGCTCTACGGCGACATGCTGGCCGACTGGAGTGGCGAGGACCGAGCCATGCTGGCAGCCCTCCTAGCCCGCCTGAACCAGGCCCTGATAAACCGCAACCGCCCCCGCTAACCCCACCCCACTCCCACTCCCACTCCCACCCACCCCACCCCACCCCACCCGCCGCGCCCTACCCCAACCCGCCTCGTCGATCTTGCACTTGTGGTGGGGGACAAACAGCGTGAATCACCACCGGCCGGGCACCATAACTGCAAGATCGACGCGGGGGACGCGGGGCGCGAGGAGGCGAGGAGGCGAGGAGGCGAGGACAGCGCGGGACAGGTTGATGACTCGCAGGCATCATGATGCCTGTGAGTCATCACGCTGGTCGGGGCGTCCGCCCCACGACGACGACCGTGCGGGTTGGTGCGGCCAACTGCCGTCGATGGCTGTCGGATCAGTACGGCCGCCGGATCCCTCGCTCCGAAAGCCTCGCTTCGTAGAAGCTGAGCAGGCCCTCCACCTCTCGGACGCCCGGGCACCGACCCACGTCGGCACCCGGGCGTTCGTACCTGAGGTCAGGCGACCGGCTCGCGGGCCGAGTCGGCGTCGCGGTCGGTGCCCGGGGTGACCCGGGGGTCGCCCTCGTCGGCGAAGTAGTCGTCCGGCTCGGTGCCGTCGGCCCCTTCCTCGACCTTCGCGGCCCGCAAAACGAGCGTCACCAGCGCCGCCACGGCCAGGTTGACCGCCACCGCGACGATGCCGACGTAGATCGTCCGGGTGGTGTCGAACCCGAACTCCGACAGCGGGAACGCCGAGCCGCCGAAGTGCTTCCGGGTCGGGCTGGCCACCTGGTAGAGCATCCACATGCCCAACCCCATGCCGGCTACCCAGCCGACGATCAGGCCGGTGCGGTGGAACCAGCGGGTGTAGAGGCCCAGCGCCACCGCCGGCAGCGTCTGCAGGATGATCACGCCACCGATCAGCTGGAGGTCGATGGAGAACTGCGGGTCGAGGAAGACGATGCAGGCCACCGCGCCGACCTTCACCACCAGTGAGGTGATCTTCGAGACGTTCGCCTCCTGGGCCGGGGAGGCGTCCCGCTTCAGGTACTCCTTGTAGATGTTGCGGGTGAACAGGTTCGCCGCCGCGATCGACATGATCGCCGCGGGCACCAGCGCGCCGATGCCGATCGCCGCGTACGCGACACCGGCGAACCAGTCCGGGAACTGCTGGTCGAACAGCAGCGGGACGATGGTGTTGTTGTCCACCGAGCCGGCCGAGTTGCCGGGCAGCGGCTTCACACCGGCCGCGATGGCCATGTAGCCGAGCAGCGCGATCAACCCGAGCAGCAGGCTGTACGCGGGCAGCGCCGACATGTTCCGCTTGATCACGTCGCGGTTCCTGCTGGCCAGCACACCGGTGATGCTGTGCGGGTAGAGGAACAGCGCCAACGCCGAGCCGAGGGCCAGCGTCACGTACTGAAGCTGGTTGTTGCCGTTGAGCAGGATGCCGTCGTTCGGGTTGGGTGAGGCGTCGAACTTCGCGTCGGCGGCGGCGAAGATGTCACCCCAGCCGCCCAGCTTGTACGGCAGGTAGACGACCGCCACCAGGATCACGATGTAGATCAGGCTGTCCTTGACGAACGCGATCAGCGCGGGCGCGCGCAACCCCGACTGGTACGTGTAGGCGGCCAGGATGGCGAACGCGATGATGATCGGCAGGTGTCGGGCCAGTGCGTTGTCGCCGGTGACGCCCATCGTCTTGAGCACCGCCTCGATGCCGACGAGCTGCAACGCGATGTACGGCATGGTGGCGACGATGCCGGTGATCGCGATCAGCAGCGCCAGCACCGGCGAGTCGAACCGGTTGCGGACGAAGTCGGCCGGCGTGACGAACCCGTGCCGGTGCGACACCGACCAGAGCCGCACCAGCACCAGGAAGACCAGCGGGTAGATGACGATGGTGTACGGCACGGCGAAGAACCCGGCCGCGCCGGCACCGAACATCAACGCCGGCACCGCCACGAAGGTGTACGCGGTGTAGAGGTCACCGCCGACCAGGAACCAGGTGATCCAGCCGCCGAAGCTGCGCCCGCCCAGCCCCCACTCGTCCAGGTGCGCCATGTCCTTCGGTGCCCGCCACCGGGCGGCCACGAAGCCCATCACGCTGACCAGGAGGAACAGCACGGAGAAGACGATGATTTCGGTGAGATGGTCACGCCACATCAGGAACCACCCCGCTTCTTCGTCATCTGGTAGACCAACGTGGTGGTGCCGACGCCGAGCAGGATGAAGGCCAGTTGCAGCCAGTAGAAGCGTGGGAAGCCGAAGACCCGGGGCGAGTCGCCATTGAAGAACGCCGGGATCAGCGGCACCACGATGGGGATGAAGAGCAACCAGTTCCAGGGGCTGTGGTCCTTCGCCCTGGACGGCGCCGTGGTGGGCGCCTCCGGTTCGGGTGCAGTCATCTGACACACCTCCGGGGAGTCGAGGCATTGGCTGTAACGGCCGGAGGCTACGACTCTGTGACGGCGGTCACTGTGCCCGCCTGGGAGGTGCTGCGCCCAACGGCCGACCGGGTGCGCCGAACGGCGCGCCCAACCAGCCGAAGGGTGAACGGCTCAGAGAGCGGAGAGGTGGGCGGTGTCGTTGACGGTGCGCACGGCCACGCCGCCGTCGGGCCACATGTCGAGCACCGAGATGCCGGCCGCGTCCAGGAAGAGCCGGTGCAGGAAGCCGTCACCGGCCGCGAGGGCGTCGCGCAGCACCAGCTTGATCGGCGAGACGTGCGAGACGACCACCACTGTCTCACCGGGGTACGCGGTGAGCAGCCCGGAGATGACGCGGTGCGCGCGTTCGGCGACGTGGGTGAACGACTCCCCGCCCGGCGGCGCGATCCGGGGTGAGGCGAGCCAGGCGTCCATCTCCCCCGGCCACTGCTGGCGCACCTCGGCGAAGGTGCGCCCCTCCCACTGGCCGAAGTCGCACTCGATCAGGTCGTCCTCGGTGCGGACCGGCACGTCACCGAGCGCCCCGGCGATCGACGCCGCGGTGGCCGTACACCGGGACAACGGTGAGCTGAGCACGGCCGCGACGGACGGCGCCAGCTCGGCCACCCGGGCGGCGGTGGCCCGGGCCTGGGCCCGGCCGCGCTCGGAGAGCGGCACGTCGCCGCGCCCGGAGTAGCGCTTCTGCTCGGTGTACGGGGTCTCGCC
Organism: Micromonospora vinacea; assembly: GCF_015751785.1. Lineage (NCBI taxonomy): Bacteria > Bacillati > Actinomycetota > Actinomycetes > Micromonosporales > Micromonosporaceae > Micromonospora > Micromonospora vinacea. The sequence goes on from NZ_JADOTY010000001.1 coordinate 239,684, forward strand.
GTGCCGGACCAGGATGAGCCGGGTGGCGGTGAAGGTCGGCCGTGGCTCCCAGGAGGCCGGCGCGGTGGCCGGGTCGCTGCCGGTCGCGGGTGTCCCCGCGGGCTGCTCGGTGCCTGCCGCCGCGGGACGGGCGGGGGCCGCGGTCGCCGGGGGACGACCAGCGGCTGCGTCCATGGCGGCGTTGGCGAGGGCGTCGGCGTGCCGGTTCTGCTCGCGTGGGATCCAGCTGAACCGGACCGCGCTGAACCGACCCACCAGCGCGGCGGCCTGGGCGGCGAGGGGCCGCAGGCCGGGGTGCTTGATCTGCCACCGGCCGCACATCTGCTCGACCACCAGCTTGGAGTCCATCCGGACGTCCACCTCGGCGGCGCCGAGTTCGGCGGCGGCGGTCAGCCCGGCGATCAGGCCCTGGTACTCGGCGACGTTGTTGGTGGCCGTGCCGAGCGACTCGGATCGCTCGGCGAGCACCTCACCGGTCTCCGGGTCGCGGACCACCGCGCCGTAGCCGGCCGGGCCGGGATTGCCCCGGGACCCACCGTCGGCCTCGATGGAGACCACGCGTGGCGCCACGACCTACAGGCCCGACTCGTTGGTACGGACCATGATCCGTCGGCAGTCCTCGCAGCGGACCACGTCGTCGGGGGCGGCCTTGCGGATCCGGGCCAGGTCGGCGCCGGACAGGTCCAGGCGGCACCCGCCGCAGCGGCCCGCGGTGAGCAGCGCGGCACCCAACCCGGTGTCCTCGCGGATCTTGTCGTAGAGGTTGACCAGGTCGCTCGGGAGGTCGGCGGCGAGCGGCTGACGGGCCCCCCGCTTGAACTCCTCCTCCTTGGCGATCTCGGCCAGCGCTTCGTCGCGGCGCTGCTCGGTCGCGGCCCGCTTGTCCCGGGTCTCGGCCAGTCGCTGCTCCACGCCGTCCAGGACGCCCTGCGCGGTTTCCCGCTGCTCCATCAGCTCCAGCTCGGCGTCCTCAAGGTCGCCCTGGCGGCGCTTCAGCGAGACCAGCTCATGCTGGAGCGCCTCCAGCTCTCGGGCCGGGCCGGTGCCGGCGGCCAGCCGGTTCTCGTCCTTCTCCTTGCGGGCCCGGACCTGCTCGACGTCCTTCTCCAACCGGGCGATGTCCCGGTCCAGGTCGTCCACCGCCACCTGGGCGCGGACCCGCTCGTCCTCCATCGACGACAACTCCCGGGCCAGCGACTCCAGCTCGGCCCGCTCAGGCAGCGACCGCCGACGGTGGGCGAGCTGGGCGAGGTTGGTGTCGATCGCCTGGAGGTCGAGCAGGCGGCGCTGCACCTGAGGGTCAGCCTTCACGGTCGGGCTCCTTGTCGTCCACAACGGGTGCGGCGGCGTGCACGGTCCACGGGTCGGTGTCCAGGTCGGACACCAGCGTCTCGACGTCCAGCGCCTCCCGGAGGAAGGCGGCCAGGTCGTCCAGCCACGGTCGTTCGGTCGCCCAGTGGGCGGCGTCGATCAGGGCGGGACCATCGGCGGCGAGGTGCTCGCCGGCCGGGTGGTGCCGCAGGTCGGCGGTGAGGAACGCGTCCACCCCGGCGGCGGTCGCGGCGCCGAGGAAGCTGTCCCCCGACCCGCCGCTGACGGCGAGGGTACGAACCATACGCCCGGGATCCCCCGCCGCGCGAACTCCCCAGGACGTGACGGGGAGCACCGAGGCGGCGTGCCGGGTCAGTTCGGCGAGAGTCATCGGCTGGGGCAGCTCGCCGATCCGGCCGAAACCCCTGTCGTCGCCGTGGGCGGGCGAACCGGGCACGGGCCGCTGGAGCGGGCGGAGGTCGGTGAGCCCGAAGCGGGCGGCGAGGGCGTCGGAGACGCCCGGGGAGGCCACGTCGGCGTTGGTGTGTGCCGCGTAGAGCGCCACCCCGGCCCGGATCAACCGGTGGATGATCCGCCCCTTGAAGGTCGTCGCCGCAACCGACGACACCCCGCGCAGCAGCAGCGGATGATGCGCGACGATCATGTCCGCGTCGGCGGCGAGGGCTTCGTCGACGGTTTCGGGCACCACGTCGACCACGCAGAGCACCCGGCGGACCGGGGCGGCCGGCTCGCCGAGCACCAGGCCCACCCGGTCCCACTCTTCCGCCCAGACTGGCGGAAAGCGCCGTTCCAGCTCGGCCACCACGTCGCTGACAGTGGAAGCGGATCCGCTTGTGCTCACGGCGGGCCAGCTTACCGGCGTGGAGGCCACCGGGCGGTCACACCCGGCCCGGCCACGTCGCGCGGGAGGTCTGCCGGAGGCGCTACGCGGCGCTCCAGGAGACGGTCTGCAACGCCGCCAGCGGCATCGCCCAGGGGAAGGTGTGCGTGTGCTGTTCCCCCGTTCCGGGTGGATGCAGGGCGATCACATCGTCGCCGAAGAGCACAGTGACGCCCCACTCGGCCAGCCGGGCCACCCCGGCACGGAACGCCGGATGGCAGGCCATCGCCGCGTTGGTGTACGGCACCGCGACGATGGGGACACCCTTGCCCTGGGCCTCGACCAACAACCCGAGCGCCAGGGTGTCGGTGATCCCGGCCGCCCACTTGTTGACGGTGTTGACGGTGGCCGGGCAGACGATCATGGCGTCGGCGGGCGGCAACACGTCCGGGTCACCGGGATTCTTGTAGTGCGTCCGCACCGGGTGGCCGGTCTGCCGGATCAGGGCCGGCTGGTCGATGAACTTCGCGCCGTCCGGCGTGGTGACCACGCAGACGTCCCAACCGTCCTGTTGGGCCAGGTCGACCAGACGGCCGACGTGCCGGGCCAGCGGCGAACCGCAGGCGATGACGTAGAGCACCTCGCGGCGCCCGCTGTTGCGCGCTGCACCGGCCATCACACCGGCTCCGCGCTCATACCCCTACTCCCATGTGCTCAGCCAACTCCGCTACCGGAGAAGGCGGCGCACCACGTGTGCGACGGAGGATGTCGGACATCACCTCGTGCGCGATCGGCCGGCAGCGGATCTCCGACGGAGCGAGCCGATCACCGAGCAGCAGCATCTCGCCGGCGTTCGCCACGTCACCCAGCTGGGCGTACCCGCGGGCGATGTCGAGCAGGTGGTGGGCGCGACGCTCGGGCAGCAGCGCGTTGAACGAGGGCTCCGCGATGCGCAGCTGGTGCACCTCCACGGCCCGCCCCCCGTCGCCCAGCTCCACCGCGGCGGCGGCCCGGTGCAGTTCGACATTGGTCGGACCGAACGACGTCCAGTAGTGGTTGTGGTCGCCGCCGAGCAGGGTGGCGGCCTCCTGCGCGCAGTTGATCAGGTCGTCGACGCTGGCCGAGTCGCCGATGCGGGACGCTGCCATCGCGCCCTGGAGCAGCAGCATCCCGTAGACGGAGAGCCGGGCCGGGGAGACCTCGTTGCTCCCACCCGGTGCCAGTCGGTTGGCGATCTGGACGTTCAGCTCCAGCGCGGGACGGGCCCGCCCCATCGCGACCAGGGCGTTGCACACCCGGGTGGTGGCGATCCCGGCCAGCAGCGGGTCGTCGGCCCGCTGGGCCACCGCCATGGACCGGTCGGCGGCCAACCAGGCGAGCTCGCACTCGCCGAGCTTGCGCAGCACGGAGGAGGCGATCTGGTAGACCTGCCCGAGCAGGTGGGCCGCCTCGGCGGCCCGGTCACCGCCGTAGGCGGCGTCGGCCGCCTGGGCGTCGCGCAGCAGCTTCGGCAGCGCCCGGGTGAGCATCCCGTAGCGGCCGTACTGGTAGGTGAGCCAGGCGTGGTTGACGGCCTTGCGCATGTCGTCCATCGGCGGCGGGTACGGCGCCGCGTCGAAATACGCGCTCATCGAGTCGTAGCGTTCCAGCGCCGCCCGGATCTCCTGCACCTCGACCTGGTCGATGCAGTTGAGGGCGTCGGCGCGCCGCTCCGGATCCTTGCCCATGAGCAGCTGCACATCCATCTGGAGGATGTCGGCGATCTCGTAGAGGACGGAGAACTTGTCCAACCGGCGGACGCCGCGTTCGACCTTGTCCACCCAGCTCTTGGACTTGCCCAGCCGGTCCGCGAAGACCTGCTGCGACATCTTGCGTCGCCCCCGCCAGTAGGCAACTCGCCGTCCTATGGGTAGCTCGTCCATCTCCCCATCCTCCCCTGCCACCGACGACCAATCGAGTCGGGGCGATGTCCGCGGGTGCGGCGACTTCTGTTCACTTTCAGGTTTTGCCTGGTCGCACAGGATGTACGTCAGCCGTACAGCTGGTCCTCGTACTTTTCGTGCAAGTTGCACGAGCCGTTCGTCAACCTCAACGATCGTGGGTTACGGCAGTGACGGTGCTCGACATGCGACCTGGCGAACGCCGGGCCCGACGAGAGGAGTTGGCACACATGTGGGGGAATGTCGGACCACGCGTCGCCGAACTGTCGCCGCTGGAACGCGTCCGGCTGCGCCGGGTCGCCATCCGGTACGCCGTACACGGCTGGGAGGTCACCCCGGGTGCCTGTCTGGCCCGCAGCCGCTTCGTCTGCGGCCGGGCCGGCTGTCCCACAGTGGGCTGCCACCCCGCCCTGGAGAACTGGGAAATGGCCGCCAGCGCCGACCCGGCCCGGGTGGCGACCTGGTGGCGGAGCCGACCGCACGGGGTGCTGCTGCCCACCGGCCGGGCCTTCGACGTGCTGGAGGTGCCCGCCCACCTCGGCCGGCACGTGCTCGATGCGGTCCAGATCCACCCGGCCGGCACCGGCGTACGCGGGCCGGTGCTTGTCACGCCCACCGGGAGGTGGATGTTCCTGGTCCGCCCCGGCGATCCGCTCCGACCGGAGTTGGAGCACTGCTTCCACGTGGTCCGGCACGGGCCGGGCTCGTGGATCCCCGCGCCGCCCACCCGGCTGCCGGAGGGCACGGTCCGCTGGGCGGTCGCCCCCGAGCAGGCGCGCTGGCAGCTGCCGGATTCCTACCTCGTACAGAACACGTTGATCGGGGCGCTGCGGGCCACCGGGGTGACGCTCGCCCCCGACCTGCTCCCCGGTCACCTGCCGCTGCCCCGGCGAGGCATGTGAAAGCGGCCGGATCGACGATTCGATCCGGTGCCCGACAGCGTCGCCGAGGCGCCGGTCCTCGTTGACAGGGGGACGGTGCGAACGCGCGCCACGAACGGGGGAACGATGTCCAGCAACGACAGAGCGCCTCACCCCGGCGGCACCGAGCCGCCCCGGCGCAGCCACCCAGGACGCCGGTGGGCCGGCACCCGACCGTCCGGCTCCCGCCCCGGCCGCCCACGCCCCACCGGCTCCCGCCCAGCCGGCACCCACCGCCCCCTCCGCTAGTCGGTCAGCGGGAGGGCGACTGAGTGGTACTGGCGGGCGTTGTCGGTTATCGCCGCGTGGGTGTGGTCGTCCAGGCGGTTCAGCCAGTTGAGGCCGGGGGTGCCCATGGCGAGGGCGGCGGTGGCGTACGCGTCGGCCACCCCAAGGTCGGTGCCGACCACAGTCACCGAGCGCAGCCCACTGGCCGGCGCGCCCCGGCGCGGGTCCAGCACGTGCCGTCCCCGCTCGTAGACGCCGGACGTGGCCACGGCCAGGTCGGTCCCGGTGAGCACCAGGCAGGCCGCCATCGCGTCCCACGGGTGCCGGATGCCGATGCGCCACGGCTCCCCGGACGGCGACAAACCCCGCACCCGTACGTCGCCGCCGGCGTTCACGCAGTGGTTGACGGCACCGGCGGCGACCAGGCGGTCCGAGGCGATCTGAGCGGCCCAGCCCTTGACGAAGCCGGACGGGTCGAGTCGACCGGTGGCGTACGCGTCGAAGAATCCGTCGGTGGCGCCCCACAGGTCGGCGCAGGTCTCCAGCACGTACCGCAGGTCCGCGGACGCCTCGGAGAGCAGCACCTCACCCCTGTCGAAGCGGCACACCTCGCTGTCCGGCTTGTAGGTGCTGAATCGCGCGTCCACCTCGTGCATCCAGGCGAAGACCTCGTCCGCCAACTGGCGCAGCGTCGCCGGTGGCAGGTCGTCGGCGAGGTCCAGGGTGATCGTCGTACCCATGATCTGTTCGACCCGGCACAGCCCGGGTCGGGTCAGCGTGGCCCGCACGTCAGAATGCCTGCTCGATGGCGGACCGCAGCGACTGCTTGTAGGAGTTGCTGGTCTCGGTGGCCCCGGAGACGGTGTTGAGGCTGGCGTTCTGCTTCTGCACCACCTGGCCGCCACTGCCGTCGTAGGAGTTGCGGACGTCGCCACTGTGGATGTCGGACTCACCGCCGCTGGGCAGCGACAGCGCGACGGCCTCGACGATCCGGTTACCCGAGACGACAATCTGCACCTGCACGTACCCGTACTCGTTCTGGAAGCCGTTGCCGGTGACCCGGCGGGTGGTCGACTGGGGCGCCTTGGTGGTGGTCCGCGGAGCGCTGGGGGCCTTCGTCGTCCTGGTGCCCGACGGGCGGGCGGTGGTCTTGCCGGGCTTGGGCGACGTTGACGGCTTGGCGCTTCCCGACGACGTCGGCGCTGCGCCCGCCGGGTCGGTGCCCGGCGCACCCGCTGCGGTGCCGGGATCGGTGCCCGGCCCGGAGGGGTTGACCGGCTGGGCGGTCGGCAGGTTCTGGGCGACCTGGCTGGTGCTCGGCGAGCCCTTGAACACCACAAGCGCGGTGGTGCTGGCGGCCAGGCCGGTGATCGCGAGGAGCGCGCGACGCATGGGGATGCCCTTCCTACAGCTCGAACGTGGCCAGGTGGATCTGCCGTCGGGGCACGCCGGCCCGCCGCAGCGCCCGCACCGACTGTTCCACCAAACCGGGTGGCCCGCACAGGTAGACGTCGCGCCGCGCCACGTCGGGCACCAGTTGCCGCAACCCGTCCGGGCTCATCAGTTGGCGGGGGCCGGGGTCGTCGCGGGAGCCGATGACGTACCAGACGGAGGTGTCGCGTTCCTGGGCCAGCCAGTCCAACTCGCGGCTGAGCAGCACGTCGGCCGGTGTCCGGGCCCGGTAGATCAGCGCCGCGCCCGGCGGCAACTCCTCCAGCATGGCCCGGATCGGCGTGATGCCGCTGCCGCCGGCGATCAGCAGCGCCCGCTCGCGGAGCCGGTGCGCGGCGGTGAAGGTGCCCGACGGGCCTTCGGCCCAGACCCGGGTGCCCGGTTCCAGGTCGCGCAGGTCGGCGGTGTGGGTGCCGACCACCTTGACGGTGACCCGCAGCCAGCGGCCGTTGGCCGCGGCGGAGACGGAGAACGGGTGCGACTGCCACCAGCAGCCCCGGGTGAGGAACCGCCAGCGGAAGTGTTGGCCGCCGAGCATCGCCAGCCGGCCGAGCCGCTCACCCGTGAGATAGATGGAGATGGTGTCGGGGCTCTCGGCGACCACGTCGGCGACCCGCAGCTTGTAGCGCAGGTTGAACACCAGCGGCGCGATCACACGACCCCAGAGCAGGGCGGCGACCACCAGCAGGTACAGCGCGATCCAGCCGGTTCGCACCGGGCCGGGCCGGTACAGCTGCGCGCCGTGGGTGAACTGGTGGCCGAAGCCGAGCAGTAGGACCAGGTAGCTGGACAGGTGCAGCAGGTGCCACATCTCGTACGGCAACGCCCGCCGGATCGCCCGGATGCTGCTGAACCCGACAAGCATCATGATGCCGGTGGCGACGAACGCCGAGACCATGTCCTCGTAGTCGCCGAGCAACGTGCCGACCTCGGCGAGGACCGACTGCTTACGCAGGTCGGCGTAGCCGACGAGGATCAGCGACATGTGCGCCAGCACGGTGACCAGCAGGGTGGCACCGATGTCCCGGTGCCAGCGGGCCGTCTGCTCGCCGCCGATCCACCGTTCCAGCACCGGCAGTCGGCTCATCATCAGCACCTGCACCAGCAGCAGGTAGCCGGCGACCAGGCCCGTGATCCGGCCCGCCGCGGTGACGGTGGCCGCTGTGGTCCGCAGCGATCCGGCGGGGGTGCCCAGCCACCAGGGCAGCACGCTGGCGAGCAGGCCGACCAGGAGCAGCACGCCCAGCAGCCGTCGGCCGCCGGGCCCGCGCCGGTCCGGGATCTGCGGGGGTACGGGCGCAGCCGACCGGCCGCCGTGCCGGGACGAGGTCCCGGTACGACGGCCGGCGGCGTGGGTGTGCGAATACGTCACGCGTACAGCTTCATCGGGGCGTACTTCTGGCGGGGGAAGACCTTGTCGACCTCCGCGTTGGTGAGCCCGAACCGGCCCTGCGCCACCGCGCCGTAGACGTTGAACATGTTGTTGTACTCCGGCACGTCACCGGAGTCCAGCTTGTCCAGGCCGTTCCAGGTGCCGAGCAGCGAACCGGCCAGCTTCTTGCCGGAGAGCACCGTGACAACGCCGCCGTGCCCGTGGTCGGTGCCGCCGGTGTTGGAGCCGACCCGACGGCCGAACTCGCTGGACACCATGATCGTCACGTCGGCGGCCTTCGGGCCGAGGTCGGTGAAGAAGGCGGCCATCGCGCTGGCCAGCTCGTTCAGCCGGCGGTACAGCTGGCCGCCCTCGCGGGTGCCCTGGTTCTCGTGGGTGTCGTAGCCGCCCATACCGACAGTGGCGACCCGCACGTTGGCGCCGCCCTTGATCAACTGGGCGAGTTGCTGGAAGGCGTTGCCGACGCCCTCGTACTTGACGCCCTCGGCGGGCTGGTACGGCTTCGCGGCGAGCTTCTGGGCGGTGGCCAGCGCGCCCATGCCCTCCTGCACGGCCTCCTCGACCGGGTGGTTGATCCCGGTGAAGAGCCCCTTGATGGCCTTCTCGGTGGCGGCGCGGAACCGCTCGTCACCGTTGAGGCGCAGGGAGCCGACGCTGTTCAGCGAGAGTGCGCCGTTGTTGCCGACCAGCGAGCGGGGCAGCGTGCTGCCGACGCCGACGCTGCGGAACGCGGTGCCCTTGCCCAGGTTGTCGACCAGACCGTCGAGCCAACCCCGGCCGCCGGTCTCGTTGGGCAGGCCGCCCAGGTTGCAGGCGTCCGCGGCCTGGAAGTGGCTGCGGGACAGCCGCTCGTCGGAGACCGCCGGGATGAAGCCCAGCTGCCCGGCCGAGAGCCACTTCTCCAGCGGCTTGAACGCGCTGGTCATCTTGAAGCCGCGGCCCAGGGCCAGCGAGTCGTTGCCGAGCAGCAGGTCGGGGCGGGCCTTGTTGAGCGTCGGGTCGTTGTCCGGCGCGACAAGGCTCAGCCCGTCCAGCCCGCCGTAGAGGAAGACGTGGATCAGGGTGCCGGTCTTGGTCGCCGCGAACGACGCCGAGGTGGTGACGAACTGGGCGGTGGCCAGCGCGGTGGCGGTGGCCGCGGCACCGGCGACGAAGGTCCGCCGGGTCACGCCCCGCCCGTCCTGCTGGGCTTCCTCCAGGTTCTCCAGGGTGCGGTACCTGTCGAACTCGGCGGCGTTCTCGGCGGCGACGATGTCCGCCTCGGCGCGCAGCAACGCCTCGGCCGGGTTGTCGGCCAGCCGTCGCACGTCGGGGCATTCGGGGTGCAGGGGGAAAGAGTTGTACACAGTCTTCTCCATCGGGTGCCTCACCGGAGGTGGTGCTGGGGGGAAGCGAGGATCGCCCGCGCGACGGCGGTGATGGCCCCGTTGAACGTGGCGTCGACCTTGGCGGTCGCCGCCACACCGGCCACGCCGAGGATGAGGTTCTTCTCCCGCGTGCTCAACTTCTGGCCCACCAGCCGCTGGGAGAGCGCGTCCACGTACGCCCCGGCCGTCGCCGGCGGCTTGGCGACCAGCTTCTCCGGCGCCGTGTACGTGAAGGTGGTGCGGTAGCCGGCGAGGATCTCGCCCGCCTCGTTCCAGCCGTTGACCATGGCACCGGCCGAGGTCCAGGCGACGTAGACGTCCGGGTAGCCGTCCGGAGTGGGCTGGCCCATCGGGTACTGGCCCAGCTCGCGCATCTTGTCGTGGATCTGGCGCAGCCCACGGGCGTACGCGGTGCGCTTGCTGTCGCCGTTGTTGTGCTTCGGCGACGCCTCCGGCGAGACGCCGAGGGCGCGGTACGTGGCGACCAGGTACTCCATCGGCCGACGCACCTTCTGGCCCACACCGGCCCAGAACTCCGAGGAGCAGAACAGCGTCATCAGGACCGGCTTGATCATGCCCTTGTTGGTGGTGTACGTCTTGGCCAGCCGGTCCACGAGGGACTTCGGCGGGGTGTCCGAGACAAACCGGGTGGCGAGGCTCTGCGCCACGTACTTCGCTGTCGACGGGTGCGTCGCGATGTAGGTGATGTACGCGTCGATCGCCGCTTCGGCCTTCTTCGGGTCGGCCGAGTTGTTCGCGTGGGTGAAGCCGAGGATCTTCACCTTGCCGACGTAGTGCTGCTCGGGGCGGAAGACGTACTTGCCCTTGTCGTCGACACCGCGGCCGGTCTGCAACATGGCGGCCTGCCGGACGTCCGGCTCCTTGTAACCGCCGTCGACGCCGACCGAGTAGAGCTCGAGGTTCTCCCGGGCGAGGTTCTCGTTGATCGCGTCCTTGCGGGAGTCCTTCTGGTTCAGGTAGATCAGCAGCGCCGGGTGCTTGTTCGCGGCGATCAGCATCTCCGGGTAGCTGCCCAGCGCGTGCTTGCGCACGACGTCCTGGTCGAACGAGTTGCGGTACACCTCGCCGCCGTCGAAGTCCGCCGCGACGTGCAGGAAGTCGTTCCAGAAGTCGACCATCACCTCGAACAGCTGGCGCTTGGACCAGATCTGCCGGGCGATGGTCGCGTCGACCATCTCCCGCTCCGGGTTGGCGCCCTGCTCGTTGAGGTTGTCCCGCTGGTCGCGCAGCTGCTGCACGGAGAGCTTCTGGGTCGGCAGCTCGGCGAGCTTCAGCTCACCCTTGCTCGGCTCCAACTTGTCCGGGTCCAGCTGGGCGCGGATCCAGGCGTCCATGCCCTCGCGCTTGATGTCGGCGACCACCCCGGGCGTCACGCCGAAGGTGGCGCGCCGGGCCAGGTGCAGGATCGGGTCCTTGGACAGCACCGTCTTCACTGTCACCTTGGTCGCCGCCGCGGCGGCGGCGGGGCCGGAGAAGGTCCGCCCACCGGCGGGCGCGTTCTTCTTCAGCGCCTCACCGGCCCGGGAGCCCATGTAGCTCTCGTTCTGCTCGGTGTAGGTACGCACAGTGCTGGGCTGCTGGCCGCTGGGCCGCGCCGCGGTGCCATCGGTCACCGTGCTGCCGGTCGCGTCGCCAGCCGCCGCCTCGTCGCCGAAGAGGCCACGGATCTGCGGGGTCATGGCGAGCGCCGCGCCACCGGCGACGACGGCGGCGGTACCGCCGAGGGCCACCATCGCCTTACGTCGGCCGACCTTGCGGCCCGACTCGTCGTCATCGTCGAGGGTGGGCAGTCCGGTGCCGGCCGGTCGCGCCGGGGCCGGGCGGCCCAGGCCCTCCGGGCCGACCCACTGCGGACCCCGCGGGGCGGGCGCGGGCTGCCCGGCGTACTGCTCACGCGGGTCGGCCTGCGCGGCGTAGCCGCCCTGGTAGGGGTTGGGCGAGTCGTAGCCGTAGGGCGCGGGCGGGTGGGGGTCGCCGTAGCCGTCAGCGCTGGGGTGCTGATGTCCGTCCCAACCGCGGTCGTCCCGCGGTCGACGTGGTGGCACATTCTGGTCGGCCATGTACCAATCCCGATTTCTGATGAGCGCCGAAAGCTGCTACCGGGCAGGTGCGGCAGGTGCGGCGACTGTTGCCTGAGGGGGGTTGCTACGGCAAGGTAACCAAGGCCCCAGGGCCCTTCAAGGCGGCCGGAACCCACTCGTGAGGGCACTTAAGACAGCGCTCAGTGCGACAGCGGCGGCGCGCGGTGGGGCGTACCGGTTCGCAGACCTTCCCAGCAGGGCGTACGCGCGGCAGCCGTGCACGGACCGGACCACACCGCCGTACCCGACACTTTCGGCACCGTTCACCACCACAGGCAAACTTAAGGTTCAGGTAAGCCGGACGTGAAGCGCGCTCGCGTGGAGGAAAAGTAGCAACAGCGGGTGAGCGTGAGCCGCCACCGCAGCGGGTATGCCGCCGAACCGCTGAACGCGTGAGGGGAAGGCAGCGCCATGCTCAGCAAAGAGGATCAGCGCAGATTCGACCAGATCACCCGTCAGCTCCGGGAAAGTGACCCGGCCTTCTTCAACCGGCTGGACCATCGGGCCCGGGCCCGCAGGGGCCGCTATCTGATGTTGTTGACCATCGTGCTGTGGGCGTCGCTGCCGGCGATAGCCGTGTTCGCCGGTCGACTGACCGGCGCGATCTGCGCGGTGGTGCTGGTGGCCAACGCGGCGATCATGTGGCGGTTCCGCCGCCGGTGGACGTGACGGCTCACCGGTCGGCCGGGCCGAACGCCCGGTACGCGCGTCGCAACCGTTCGAGCAGTCCCGGCCCACCGATGGCCGGGGCCGGGGCGCCGAGCTGGCGCAGCAGCAGGTCGGTGCCGGTCACCAGTCGGGGCGGCCGATCCGGCAGCGGCACCGGCGCCGACCAGAAGCGATCCGCCGTCTCCGCCAGCGGCGTCGCCGACAGCCCGGCGAGCGCGCGGGCGGCGCCGACCGGCGCCGGGGACTCCACTGTCGACACGACACCATCCGGTTCGGACGGTGGGTCGGCTGGCAGGGCGGCACCGGTGGTCGCGGCCCGCCGGGCGCGGAGTGCGTCGAGCAACTCCGCGCGGGACCGGCCGCGCCAGTGCAGCAGCTCGAACGGGTCGGCGTCGAACGCCTCGGCCAACAGGTAGAACGTCGCCGCGAGGTGCTTGCACGGCACCGCGAAGTCGGGGCAGTTGCAGCGCTGGGTCAACTCGTCCACGGCGGTCGGGAAGAGCGGCGCGCCGACGGCGGCGAACAGCTCCTCCAACTCGTCGGGGAGGTCCCCGGCGAGCAGCCGGGCGCTGAAGAACGCCTGCCCGGCCAGCTCGTCCTCGATTCGGGACCAGAGCGCCGCCGGGAACGGCTCCAGCGCGATCGACACCTGGTACGGCTGCGGCCGGGAACCCTGCACCACCGCGCTGACCCGCCCGGGTCCGATGTCGAGGGTGAGCACCTGACCGGCCCTCGCGTACGACCGGCCCCGGGTCAGCCGGGTGCCGAGCGCGAACGACTCCAACACCTCCAGGAAACGCCGCGACCACCAGGACCGGCCGATCGCGCCCCGGGCGCTGCGCGCCCGCAGGCCCCCGTCGACCCGACGCGGACGTCCGTAGTCGGCGAACCGGTCCGTGCTCACGCCAGCGCTCCGCTGCGCTCCGCGCCGACGTGCGACAGAACGCTGCTGTGCCTGATGGTTCGCTCGCTCCGCTCGCTCACTCCACCACCGCGCCGGCTTCCAGGGCGAACAGGTCCCGCAGCTGGCCGGTGGACAGCTCGGTGATCCACTGTTCGCCGGTGCCGACCACCCGCTCGGCGAGGCTGCGCTTGTCGGCGATCAGCGCGGCCACCTTCTCCTCGACCGTGCCGGCGCAGACGAACTTGCGGACCTGCACACGTCGGCGCTGCCCGATCCGGAACGCCCGGTCGGTGGCCTGGTCCTCGACCGCCGGGTTCCACCACCGGTCCACGTGCACGACGTGGTTCGCGGCGGTCAGGGTCAACCCGGTGCCGCCGGCCTTGAGTGACAGGACGAACAGCGGCGGACCCTCCGCCGACTGGAAACGCTGCACCAGGGCGTCCCGCTCGGCCTTGCCGAGACCACCGTGCAGGAACAGCACCTCCCGGCCGAACCGCGCCGACAGGTGACCGCGCAACATCGCACCGAACTCGGCGTACTGGGTGAAGAGCAGCGCCCGCTCCCCCGCCGCCAACACCTCCTCCAGGATCTCGGTGAGCCGGGCCAGCTTTCCGGAGCGGCCCTCCAGCGGCGAGCCGTCGCGCAGCAGCTGGGCGGGGTGGTTGCAGACCTGCTTGAGCCGGGTCATGGTGGCCAGCACCAGGCCGCGACGCTCGATGCCGTCGCTGGTCTCGATCCGGGCGAGCATGTCGTCGACCACCACCCGGTACAGCGCGGCCTGCTCGGCGGTGAGGTTGCAGAGCACCTCCATCTCCAGCTTCTCCGGCAGGTCCGAGATGATCGACGAGTCGGTCTTGAGCCGGCGCAACACGAACGGGCCGGTGATCCGGCGTAGCCGCTCCGCGGCCTCGGCGTCGCCGTGCCGCTCGATCGGCTCGGCGAACCGCTTGCGGAACGTCGCGGCCGGCCCGAGCAGGCCCGGGTTGGCGAACTGCATGATCGACCAGAGGTCGGCGAGGCGGTTCTCCACCGGCGTACCGGTCACCGCCACCCGTTGCCGGGCGGGCAGCGCGCGAACCGCCTCGGCCTGCCGGGTCGACGCGTTCTTGATCGCCTGCGCCTCGTCCACCACCACCCGGTGCCAGTCGATGCCGGCCAGGTCGGCGGCGTCGCGGGCAGCCACCGAGTAGGTGGTGAGGACCAGGTCCGCGCCGTGCGCGGCCGCTGTGAACTCCGCCCCCCGCGCCCGCTCGGCACCATGGTGTACGTGCACCCGCAGCCCCGGGGTGAACCGCGCCGCCTCCCGCTGCCAGTTGCCGACCAGCGACATCGGACAGACCAGCAGGGTCGGCCCGGCCTCCGGCGGGTCCCCGGCGAGCAGCGCGAGCAGTTGCACAGTCTTGCCCAGCCCCATGTCGTCGGCGAGCACACCACCCAGGCCGAGCGAGCGCAGGAAGGCCAGCCAGGCCAGCCCGCGCTGCTGGTACGGCCGCAGCGTTCCCTGAAAGCCCGGCGGCGGGTCCAGCGGGGTGAGCCGCCGCTCGACCGCGCCGGCGAGCAGGTCGCCCAGCGCCCCGTCGGCTGTCACCTCCAGCACCGGCAGCGCGCCGGTGGCGTCGCCGTCGGCCAGCCCGAGCCGGAGCAGGTCGGCGACTGTCAACTCGCCCGAGGAGCGGAGCAGGCGGAGGCCGGCGGCGAGCCGCCCCGGGTCCAGTTCCACCCACCGGCCGCGCAGCCGTACCAGCGGGGTCTTCATCTCGGCCAGCGTTGCCAACTCCTCGGCGGAGAGCGGCTGGTCCCCGAGCGCGATCTCCCAGCGGTAGTCGACCAGGGCGTCCAGACCGACCCCGGCATCGGCGCCACCCACAGTGCCCGGCGCGGTACGGCTGCGCGCCTTCAGTCGAGCACCCAGGCGCGCCGACGGACGCTGCCACCACGACGGCAGCAGCACCCCGAAACCGGCAGCGTGCAGCACCGGGGCGCCCGCGCTGAGGAACCGGTGCGCCCCCTCGACGTCCAGTTCCATCGCCTCCGGGGCGGCGGTCCGCAGCGCGGCGTCCAGGTCCGGCCAGAGCCGGCTGGCCCGGCCCAGCTCGGCGAGGAGCGTCTCCTGCGGGCTGGCGGTCCGGCCGGCCAGGCCGCCGAGCGTGTGCGGCGCCCGCCAGATCTCCGCGGCGTCGACGTGCAGGCCGGGCTCGTCCGCGGCCTGCAACCCGAACTCCAGCCGCCAGCGCCCGCCGCCGGCCGACCCGACCGGCACCGGCACGTTCTCGGCGGGCACCGGCACCGGCGCGCTGTCGGCGGGCACCGCCCGGGTGGCCAGGATCGGTTCGGTGACCTCGTCGGGGGCCGGTTCCACCAGGCGGAAACTGGCCCGCACCGGGCCACCGGCGGCGTCGCGCTGCCACGCGTCCAGTTCGGCGGCGAGGGCGGCCAACCCGGCCGGGTCGATGGTGAAGTCCCGCTGCGGGCCGGCGAGCGCGGCCAACCAGGCCGGTGCCGGGCCGCCCGGGCGCAGCCCTCGGGCCAGCGTGGTGGTCGCCAGCGCAGCCCGCGCGGCGGCGTCGGTCAGCGCGTCGAGCGCATCCGCGACCAGCGCGGCGGCGGTCAGCTCGGTAGCGGGCGGCAGGACTGCGGCTCGGGCGGCGGGTGGCAGGGCCAGCGCCAGCGCCCGCGCCCAGGCGGCGTCGGTGCCGGTCAGCAGCGGACGCCACACCGCCTGCGCGGGCACCTGCTCGGCAGCACCCGACGCCGCCGTGACGCCGGCGCCGGCCGTCTGGCGGCCTGCCGTCTGGTCGCCCGACATCGCGGCCCCGCCGGGCGGCTGGTCGCCCGTCGTCGTGCGCACGCCGGGGAGGACGCGGCCACGGGTCACCAGGTCGGCGGCGAAGTCGGCCAGCTCGGCGAGGTGCCGCAGGGTGGCACCGGGCACCGCCGGGATGTCGTCCAGGGCTTGTAGCAGCGACAGGGCGTCGTCCGGGGCGTACACCAGGATGGGGACCCGCCACCCGGCCACTGTGAGCCGGCCGCGGGCCGCGGGTGCGACGGTGGCCCGGATCAGCTCGGGTGAGTCGGTCGGCGCGCCCGCCAGGGTGGGCAGGGTGAGCAGCGCGGTGTCCGGCCGGGTCGGCTCGGCGGTGTCGGCGAGGGCGGCGGCGAGGTCGGTGTGCCCGGCGGCGAAGGGGTGCTGGCGTTCCCGGGCCGGTCGGCCCGAACGCGCAGCGGGAATCGGTGCGGTGCTGTCCTCGGCCCAGACGGCGAGGCCGCCGGTCGAGCTCTCGCCGGGCAACCACAGCCCGTGGATGACCAGCACCTGCTCCCCCTAGTCGCCGCCCGCCCCCAGGATAGGCGGCCCCGCTGACCGGACCGACGCCCCCCACCTGCGCGATCTTGCAGTTCGTGTTGGCGTTCTGCGAACGATGCGCCTTTTGTCGCAACAGAAACCGCAAGATCGCGGGGCGCTGGAGGTGCGAGCGGTAACGGGCTAGCGTCGGCTTCGTGATCGATCTGCTGGTTCTTGGCGGGCTCGGGGTGGACGTGCGGGTGCGGGTGCCCGCGCTGCCGCTGCCGGCTGCCGATTCCCACACCGTCGAGCCGATCGAGCTGCGGATCGGCAACACCGGGGCCGGGGTGGCGCTGGCCGCCCGGGCGCTCGGCCTGCGCGTACTGGTTGTCGACACCCTCGGTGCGGACCCGGCCGGTGAGCTGGTCCGGGCGGCGTTGACCCGGGCCGAGGTGCCGGCGCTGCTGGCCGAGCACCGGGGCGGCACCCGCCGATCGGTGAACCTGGTGGACCCGGGCGGGCGGCGCACGTCGTTGTACGACCCGCGCCCATGGCAGGGCGTTCCACCGTTTCCCGCCACCGAGCTGGCCGCGCTGGTCCGCGACGCCCGGCACGTACACCTTTCGATCATGGATTGGGTGGTGCCGTTGCTGCCCGCCGTGCGGGCCGCCGCTCCGGCGGGCGTGGCCCTCTCCACCGACCTGCACGACTGGGACGGCGAGAACACCTACCATCGGCCGTTCGCCGAGGTCGCCGACCTGGTGCTGCTGAGCACGGTGCGGTTGGGCGACCGGGCCGCGTCGCTCGCCGGCACGCTGGCGCCCCGGACGGTGGTGGTGACCCGCGGCGCGGACGGCGCCGAACTGTACCCGGGCGACGGAACGGCGGTGCCCGTGCCGCCCGCCGCCCCGGAAAAGCCGGTGGTGGACAGCAACGGGGCCGGCGACGCCTTCGCGGCCGGCCTGATCGCCGCCCGGTTGCGCGGCGAGCCACTGCCGCGTGCCGCCCGGTATGCGGCGCGGGTTGCCGCTGCGGCCTGCACGCATGACGGGATGGAGTACCCGCCGGGCCTGTTGCCCACCGGTTGACCGCCGACGGCCTGCGCCCACCCCGGGTTCAGAGTGCGCCGCACTCGCCGTCGGTCAGCTCGCGCAGGATGTCGGCGTGGCCCGCGTGCCGGGCCGTCTCCTCGATCATGTGCACCAGGATCCAGCGCACCGACACCTCGCCGAGCTGCGGGTGCGGCACCACGTGGTCGAGGTCGACGCTCGCGGCGACCTCCCGGGAACGGGCGCAGGCCCGCTCGTACGCCTCGGTGAGCCCGACGATGGTCTCCTGCTCGTCGAGCGTGAAGCTGGCGACGGCGTCCTCCTCCGAGGTCAGGTAGACGTCGCCGGGCTCGGGGGCAAGCAGGGTCGGGAACCAGTTCCGCTCGACCAGGGTCAGGTGCTTGACCAGCCCGACGAGCGTGGTCGCCGAGGGCACCAGCCGGCGGCGGGCGTCGGCGTCGGAGAGACCGCGCAGTTTGCGCAGCAGCACGGCCCGGTGGAAGTCGAGGAACGAGGTCAGGACGGCGCGCTCGTCGCCGGTGCGGGCGAGCACCGGACCGAGCGTGGGATCGATCGTCTGCTCCATCCACCGACCCTAGTCACGGGCCGGGATCCCCCGCTGCCCCGCTATCCGCTGCGGGCAGGCGTCACGCCGGGCAGGATGGGCGCATGGCTTCATCCGTGCAGATCCTTCTCGTCGGCGGCACGGCGGACGGGGAGACCATCACCGTCGAACTGGACAGCAACGGCCGTCCGCCGCTGACCCACCACCACCTCGGCTCCGGTGGGCTGGCCGACGCGCAGATCTACGAGTTGGAGACCGCCCGCGAGGAGGCCCGCGAGTGGCGCTACCGGTGGACCGGCCCGGCGGTGTGACCCGCCCCGCTCAGACCCGGGTGAAGGACTGGCTGCGCAGGCTCTCCAACACGCCGCGGGTGACCTCCGAGGTGCCCCGCGCCTGATCGCACACCTCAGCCACCCGCCGTGCGGTGGCCTCGGCGCGTTGCTCCCGCTCGTCCCACAGTCGGTCGACCTCGGCCAGCAGCGGCCCCTCGACCTCGCGTTCCACGCCGCGTAGCGCCGGCACACCGAGCCGTTGGGCAAGGTCGAAGACCTTGCCGGCGTACGGCAGGGGCAGGAACGGCGTACCGACCATCGCCGCGAAGATCAGGAAGTGCAGGCGCATGCCGACGGCCAGGTCGAAGTGGCGCATCAACCCCAGCACCTGCTGCGGAGAGTAGGTGCCGTGCAGGATTCGACCCCGCTCGGCGGCGACCATGTGCGACAGCACCCCGTGGGCATGTCGAATGTCGTCGCGCTCCATCGGCACGAACAGCACGTACGCGTCGATCCGGTGCACCAGGAAGTCACCGATCTGGGCCAGCAGCCGGTGGTAACCGTCCACGTCGAGGCGTTCGGCGGCGCGGCCCGGCTCCCGCACGCTGATCCCGACCAACCGCTTGCCGACCGGCACACCCTCCTCGGCCAGCAGGTGGGCCGGGAACTCCTCGGGTTGCAGGAGGAACGCCGGGTCCGCGGTGACGGTGATGGGGTTCAGCAGGCCGGCCTCCTCCAGCACCATCCGGGACTCCTGGTCCCGGACGGTCACCTGGATCGCGCTGGAGAGCGTCTCCCGGACCATGCCGGTGTCCACCCCGTCGCTGAGCGGCCCGACCCCCACCGCGTACGTGATCAGGGGCAGGCCCCGCTCCTGGGCGACCCGGACCACCCGCAGGTAGCGGCGGGCCTCCCGGTCGTAGAGGATGCCACCGCCGCCCAGGATGAGCAGGTCGAGCTGGGCCAGGACCAGGGCCGAGTCGGTACGGCTCACGCCCTCCCAGGGCACCGCTTCGACATCCGGGTGGGCGGCTCGGGTGTGCTCCGGGTTCCGGGAGAAGACGATGATCCGGGCGTTCGGTTCCTGTGTACGCAGATCGGTGAGCAGGCCGGTGAGGATCGCCTCGTCGCCGAGGTTTCGCCCACCGTACGAGCCCAGCACACCGATGGTCAGTCCGGCGCCGTGCGTCATCCGTCGCTCCTCCCCAGGTGCGGTCCGCGCCGGTTTCCCGCTGGGCAGGTGAACAGTCCTGCCGAAGGGACCCGTCCCCCGGGGTCGGCGCCGACCGGTTCAGCTCGCCGGGGTGAGGCGCTTCGCCATCTGCTGCGAGGTGACCTCGAAGCCCAGACTGCGGTAGAGGCCGATCGCCACGGCGTTCGTACCGAAGACGTTCAGCCCCAGCTCGGGCACGCCGAGCTGGGTGAGTTCGGCCTCGATGAGCTGGATCATCCGCCGCGCGTACCCGTGTCCCCGGTGTTCCTCGTGCACCTCGATGTTGTGGATCCACGCCTGTTCCGGGGCAGCGGCCGTCGGCACTGTCACCCAGATCCAGCCGACCTCGGTGTCACCGATCCGGCCCACCCGCAGCAGCGCCCCGTCGGTGGCCGCGCCCGCCGGCAGCGACTCCCGAATCTTGCTGACCGACCGTTCCAGGGCCGCCTCCGGGGTCATCCCCCGGTGCGCCACCAGGTCCTCGGCGTACCCCTGCTCCAGTGACCCCAGCAGGCGGTCCAGCTCCTGGGCCGTCATCGGCGTCAACGTCAACTCCACCGCGTCTCCCCCTCGTCGTCGCCAGCGGGTAGTGCAGCAGAACACGCCCGGCCACGCCAACCGTTTCCCCGCCCGGGGCGGACGGGTGGGCGGGGGTGCGCGGCCCGGCCACGATGGCACAGTGCGGATCGCCCACGTCAGCGACAGCCACCTCACCAACCCGGAGGGGGTGGCCACCTCGGTCGGCACCACAGTGGCGCTGCTGCGCGCCGCCGGGTACCGGGTCGTGCTGTACTGCCCCGGCCCACTGTCCCGGCATCGCCGCCAACCGGGCGAGGTGCCCTCGCTGTCGGTGCCGACCCGGCCGTACCGGCTGGCGCTGCCCCGGCCACCCCACGCACCGGCCGACGTGGTGCACGTGCACACCACCGGTCCGCTCGGCGTCGCCGGCCTGCGCTGGGCCGCCACCCGGGGCGTACCGACCGTGCTGACCTGGCACACCGACCTCGTCGCGTACGCCGCGCACTACCCGGAGATCCCGATCGGGGCCGCGTACGCCGGGCTGCGGCTGGGCCTGCGTTGGCGGGCCCGGGACCTGTGGGCGCTCGCCCACCCCGGGCCGGGTCGACAGGCCCGACTGGTGGCGCTCGGGCGAACCCTGCTGGCCCACACCACTGTCCTGATCGCCCCTTCGGCGAAGACCGCGACGATGATGGCGGCGATGGCGGGGCGTACCCCGATCGTGGTCCTGCCGACCCCGGCCGCCGCGCCGCATCCCGACGCCGACGACCGGCGGCGACTGCGGGCCCGGCTGGGCATCCCGGCGGACGCGCCGGTACTGCTGTCGGTGGGCCGGGCCACACCGGAGAAGAACCCGGATCTGCTGCTGGCCGCGTTCGCCCAGGTCCGCCGCGAGTTGCCGGCCGCCCGGCTGGTGCTGCTCGGTGCCCGGCGGCACCGGCTCGCGATCCGCCGGATGGCACGCCGGTACGGCGTCAGCGACGCGCTGCACCTGCTTCGACCGGTGCCACGCCACCGGGTCGGCGCCCACTACCGGGCGGCGGACGTGCTGGCGTTCGCCTCCACCACCGACACGCAGGGTCTGGTGCTCGCCGAGGCCGAGGCGTACGGACTACCGGTGGCCATGGTGGACACCCGGCTGGCCGAACGGCCCGGCACCGGCACCACCAGGCCGGTCACCGAGCCCACCCCGGTGGCGTTCGGGGCGCTGCTCACCCGGCTGCTGACCGGGCGGGAGCTACGCGCGGGCGTGATCCGGGACGGCCGGGCGGCGGCGACGGGCTGGTCCGCCGAGCACTACCTGGCGGAGCTGGTCAAGCTGTACGCGTCGCTGCCGCCGTAAACCGGCGTCGGGCACAGCGGCCGTCGTGGCGTTCATCGATGCGGCGGTGGTAGCGTCCGCCGATGGCCGACCGGGTCCTGCGGGTGAGCAACCGCGGTGATGGTCGCCGCCGCTGACTCAACGGCGCACTGGTTGACAGTGGTCAGGGTGCCGTCGGCGTGGACTCCAACTGGCGGGCCAGTTGGGCCAGGTCGGGCAGGCGCAGGTCGCCGTCGAGGCCCTTCAGTGCGGCGGTCATCGCCCCGGCCGCCCGCCCGGCCCGCAGGCCGACCTCGGCGTCCTCGACGACCAGGCACCGCCCCACGGGTACGCCCAGCAGCGCCGCGCCCCGCAGATAGCCCTCCGGGTCCGGCTTGCCGACGCTGACGTCCTCCACCGTGACGAGCACCGGCGCCTTGATGCCGGCGGCGCCGAGCCGGGCCTCGGCGAGCCGCCTGTCGGCGCTGGTCACCACCGCCCAGGGCAAACCCAACCGGGCCAACGCGTCCAGCAGTTCGTGCGCTCCGGGGGTGGCAGTCACGTCGGACAGGTCGTCGTACTGCAACGCCAACTGCCGGGCCGCCGCAGCGGCGATCGCCGCCTCGTCCAGCGCGGGCAGCAGCCGACGGATGGTCCGGTCGGCGGGGCTGCCGTGCGCGATCGCCAGCGCCGCCGCCGGGTCGACGGCGTACTCGGCGGCCCACCGTTCCCAGGCCCGCTCGACGGCGGCGTCGGAGTCGACAAGGGTGCCATCCATGTCGAACAGCACCGCGACAATGCCTACCAGTTCCACGACCACGCTCCCCGAATCCCCCGCCCCACCCTCCCCCACCTCGCAAGATCCGCGCAACTTCGGTGATCCTGCCGCCTGCCCGGCCGCCGAGGCAGCAGGATCCGTGAAGTTGCGAAGACCGTGGGCGCCCGCCGGGTTGCAAGCCGTCGAGGATCGCGGGTATCGGACCTGGCGGTCGGAGCGAGGCGTCCGATGACCGCCAGACAGGAGGTCGGCTCGGCCACATGATCGTTTGCATGACGACGACACTCAACGACAAGGTCGCCCTGGTGACCGGGGGTTCCCGAGGCATCGGGGCCGGCATCGCCCTGCGCCTGGCACAGGACGGGGCCGACGTGGCGCTGACCTACCGGCAGGACGCCGAGCGGGCCGCGATGGTGGTGAAGCAGATCGAGGCGCTGGGCCGCAGAGCGCTGGCGATCCAGGCGGACGGCGCCGACCCGGTCGCCGTGGAGGGCGCTGTCGACCGGACGGCCGCCGAACTGGGTCGGTTGGACATCCTGGTGAACAATGCCGCGGTGTTCCTGGTCGGCGCCCTGGACGAGCTCGGCTCGGCAGAGGTGGAGCAGACGATCGCGGTCAACGTCCGGGCACCGTACGTCGCCGCGCGGGCGGCACTGCGGCACCTTGGCGACGGTGGACGGATCATCAGCATCGGCAGCAACGTCGGTGAACGGGCGGTCTTTCCCGGGTTGACGCTCTACGCGATGAGCAAGACCGCTCTGGTCGGGCTGACCCGGGGCCTGGCCCGTGAACTGGGCCCACGGGCCATCACCGTCAACCTGGTCAACCCCGGGCCGACGGACACCGACGCCAACCCGGCGGACGGACCGAACGCGGCGGCGATCAGCGGATTCACCGCCGTCGGCCGGTACGCTCGCCCCGCCGACATCGCCGCCACTGTCGCGCACCTGGCCAGCCCCGAGGCCGGCTACGTGACCGGTGCGGTGGTGAACGTGGACGGCGGCTTCACCAGCTGAGGAACCCGGGCGGCGTCGTCGCGCACATCCGGCGCCGCCCGGCCTCAACCATCTCCTGGACGGGAGGCGTTTCTCCTGTGCGAGGGGGTGGGCATGGTCGAGTCGTTCCACGAGTTCGTGGTGCATCGTTCGCCGGCGTTGTGCCGGACCGCGTACCTGCTCACCGGTGACCACCAGCTCGCCGAGGATCTGGTGCAGACAGCCCTCGCCCGGACCTACCGGCACTGGCGGCGTGTCCGCGACGGCAACCCGGAGGCGTACGTGCGGCGCGCCATGTACCACCAGCAGATCTCCTGGTGGCGACGCCGTCGACTGGTCGAGCGGCTGGAGCCGACGCCCACCGAGCGGGCCGACGTGGATCACAGCGAGGCCACCACACTGCGGCTGACCCTGAACGCGGCGCTGCGTCAGCTCAGCCCCCGGCAGCGGGCGGTGATCGTGCTGCGCTACTACGAGGACCTGACGGAGGCCCAGGTCGCCGAGGTGCTGGGCTGCTCGGTCGGTGCCGTGAAGCGACACGGCCACGACGGCCTGCGCCGGCTACGAGCCGTCGCTCCGGAGTTGGTGCAGGACACCGCGGAGAGGAGCACCCGATGACCGTCCGACTCCGCGAGGCGCTGCGGTCCACCGCCGAGGACGTGCCCACCTACCCGGTGTACGAGCGCGCTCTCGCCACCGCCCGTCGTTCCCGCCGCCGCCGGTTGGCCGCTGCCGCCGGGGCGGTGGTGCTGCTCGCGCTGGCCGGGGTGACGGTGCCGCTGACCCGTACACCTGCCCTCGACCCGGCCGCCGCGGACGCCGCGCTGCCCGACCGGCTCGGCCTGCCGCCGATCGGCACGCTGTACGTCACCGACCGTCCCCGGCTCGGGTCCGCCTCAGTTGTCTTCACCGGCCCCGCGCCACGCCTGCGCGGGTGGAACAACACGAGCATCGTCGGGCTGGTCGGCGCGGACTCCGACAACTATCGGATCATGCGTGTGGGTGGGGAGGCGGCGGCCGGCGAGACGGTGCACCTCTCCCCCGACGGCCAGCACGTCGCTCGACCCGACGGCGAAGAGGACGAGCCCGGCGTCGACGTCGTCGACCTGGGCACCGGCCGGACCCGGCACCTCAGGTCCAGCGTCACCGACACGGTGGCGAGCACGCCGGTCGGCTGGTCCGCCGACGGCTCGTCGCTGGTCGTCCGGGACGAGGTGCCCGTCGCCTTCGACGGTGCCACCTACACGTCGGTGCTGAGCATCGTCCCCCTGGACGGTGGGCGCTGGACGGCGTTGGCGTCCGGCGCGCAGGAGGCGCGCTTCGGGTCGACAGTCGCCGCCGCCCCGGGCCGACTCGCCTACCAGTACGGCCGCACTGTCACGGTGGCCGACGCGCAGGGTCGGGAACTCTCCTCGTTCCCCCTGCCCGACGAATCCTGGCTGGCCGGCAAGGGTGCGTGGAGCCCCGACGGTGCCACGCTGACGCTGGCCACCCGTCGGGCGGACACCGGCGAGTGGACCCTGCGCCAGGTCGACCCCCGCACCGGGCGCGACGGCAAGGCACTACGGCTGCCCGCGGTGACCGGGGCGGTCTCCGTCCGGTTGCTCGGCTGGGCACCGGACGGTTCCGCGCTGGTGGCCGCCTACCAGCAGGACCCTGACGCGCCCGAGCGTCCACTGGAGGAGCAGACCGGGCCGCCCGCGACGGCCGAGCAGGTGAGCAGCGTACGGGTGTTGGCGCTCACGCCCGGTGCCACCGCGCCACGGACCGTGCTGACCGCGCCCGCCCAGGTGAACGCCGTCGACATCGCCGATCAGGTGATCCGCGGCGGACGGGTCCGCGACGCAGAACCACCGGGCGGGGTGGGCGGGCGGTTCTGGCTCTGGACGGGGCTGGTGACGGTGCTCGTCGCCGGGGCCGTCCTCTACGGCACCCGCAGACGGACCCGACGGTGGCTCGACGGCCGCCGCACGCCGGCCACCGGCTACTGAGCGGCGTCGGGATCCAGCACCGGGCGTACGGCGTCGACGAACGAGATCCGGCGCTTCGTCCGTACCTCGATCGCCGCGAGCCAGCGCTCCCGGTGCCGGTCCCGCAGTGGCGCGCTCCCGTCGCCCGGCTCGTCGCCGAACCGCCGCTGGTCGGCGTACTCAGTGGTGAGGCTGGTCAACACGGCCCGGCCAGCCTCGGCGACCTCCGCCGGGCCCTCCAGCAACACCAGGTTGTACGCCTCGTCCACGGCGCGCATCGCCGCGTACGCCTCGTCGTAGCCGGGCACCGGCTCACCCCCGCCGACGTCGAGCCACCGCCGGTCCAACTGCCGGTACGCCTGGTCGCAGGCGCTCAGGAACCCGACGTACGCGTCCCGCCGCAGCTCGCCCCGACGCGTCGCCCGGCGCTCGACACTCTCCTGTCGGGCCACGGTGAGCTGGTGGGCCAGTTGCCGACGGGTGCTGAGCGCTCCGACCAGCCCGGTCAGGGCGGCGGCGGCCAGGGTGGACAGTGAGGTGATCAGCGCGACTGCGACGGTGTCCTGCACCCGCCCATCATGGCGGTGGCCGACGTGAACGTCGTCTTCACAACCCAGAACCTAACTGCTGAGCTGCCGGGGATCGCATGCGCCGGGGTGGCTGGAGTTGCGGTACCGCCGGACGTCAGGGCAGTTCGTAGCCGGCTTCCTCGACTGCGGCACGTACCTCGGCGATGTCGAGAGGTCGATCGCTCGTCACCGTGGCGGTGTCGCGTTCGACGTCCACCGCCACGGCGGTGACACCGGGAATCCGTTCGATCTCCTCGGTGACGAAGCCTGCGCAGTGTCCGCAAGCCATCCCGATCACCCGGTAGCTGCTCACGGTCATGCCGGCGACTGCCTTCGGTCGGGCGCCTCCGGTGGCGAGGGCTCCGAGCTGACCTCGGCTGGGGTGACACCGTTGGCCTTTACCGGGACCGAGCGGGTGAGCATGTGCGCCCGGCGCATCCGCCCGTCGACCGCGAACTGCCCGAAGAAGTGGACGTCCACACTGCCCTCGCGCTTGGAGGTCTGGAAATGCAGCGTGTAGCGGGCAGCGATCCGGTCCCCGTCCGCTATCGCCTCGTGCACCTCCCACCGGGCGTCGGTCTGGTGCTTCCGCGCCGGGCGGGTGTGCGCGATGAGCTTGGCGCGGTCCATCAGGTTGCCGTCGGCGACCTGCACAATGTCGGGCGTGTGGTACCGGTCGACGACCACTGCCGGATCCTCGTCGCCGTGAACCAGCTCGCCCATGAAGGAGGTGAAGAAGTTGGCGATGAACTCCTTCGGGTCGATGTCGGCGAAAACGCCCATGTCACCACCGTCAGCTCGGGATTCGGCAAACCTTTACGGCTTGTAAAATATCGACCTCCGAGAACTTTGGCAAGGTGTAAGAGATGAGTGGCTCAGCAGACCGCAACCGACGCGCCGACGCCCGCCGCAACAACAGCACGATCCTCGACGCGGCGGTCCGACTGCTCGACGCGCAACCCGACGCGAGCCTCGACGCCATCGCCGGCGCCGCCGGGGTGACCCGGCAGACTGTCTACGCCCACTTCCCGTCCCGCGAGCACCTGATGGCAGCCGTCGTCCGACGGATCACCGACGAGGCCGTCGCCGCGATGGACGCCGCCGAGCCAGACAACGGATCCGCTATGGACGCGCTGATCCGCGTCCTCGAGGCCGGCGCCCAGACCGCCGGGCGCTACCCGGCCCTCATCCAGCAGATCGCGTCAATTCCGGTAAGCCCGCACGTCGACGAAGAACGCCACGCGCCGGTCGCCGCCCGGATCAACCGAGTGATCCAGCGCGGTCAGGCGAGCGGCGAGTTCGACAAAGGACTCCCGGCCGCCTGGCTGGCCGCGATCACTATCAAGATCGGCCACGCCGCGGGCGAGGAAGTCGACGCCGGCCGGATGCCCCGGAGCGAGGCCGCCGACGCGCTGCGTACCGTCCTGGCCAGGCTGCTGCGCCCCGAATAATCGTGTGCGAGGTGGCCGACCAACGGGCGGAGGCCGAGGTGGTCGCCTCCTACGGTGACCCTCCAGCCGGATGGTGAGCAGCCTTCTGCCAGGTGCACACAACCCTCGGCCGCGCGAACAACCAAAAGGACGGTGCGGGCCGCCTCTGGGCGGCCCGCACCGTTATCGAACGCCGGGCGCGTTACGCCCGTCTGCCGGAATGCTGGCGGGTGGGAGTTCCCGGCCTACAGGTCGGCCTTCGTCACGCGGGAGGATTCGTACGTCGTGGAGGACTGGGGGAGGCCCGGCACGGTGGAGACGTCCTTGACCAGCATGCCGGTCTTGGCGTCGATGGTCAGCACCTCGCTGACCCCGCCGCCGAACACCTCGGGGCCAGCGGTGATCGTCAGCGTGGCCTTGCCGTGGGTGGTCGAGTTCTTGACGCTGACCGCGGAGATGGTGGACAGCAGACGCAACACACCGGCCCGGACCTGCGTGTTGCCGTCGCCAGCGGACAGCGCTTGGGTGCTGAACGTCCACAGGGCGTTGTCGAGGTGCCGCTGAACGGCCTGGGGGCTGTACGGCTTCGGCTCGGCGTTGCCGCCCTTCTGCTTGATAATCACCTGGGCGGCGGCCTGCTGCTTGTCCCACACCGCCTTCTGCGCTGCGGGGTCGAGGCCCACCAGCGGATCCTTGGCCGCCTTGAGCATCTGGGTCCGGCCGTCGGCCGGGCTGATGTCCGCCGCGGCGACGGCTGCCTTGAGGAGCGGAGCGTACCCGCCGTCCGTCATCTGATCCTGGTTACGGGCGATCGCACGCTTGATGTCCTGCACGCTGTTGCCCGTATAGATCGCGTGACCGTCGGTGTACAGCGTGTAGACGACCTGCATGGTCTTGGTGCCGTGGACCTGCGTCGCCTTCACCAGCCACGCGTCGCCCGCCGACGGGGTGATCGTCGTGATGGAGCCGGCCAGGGTCATCAGCGGTGCGCGCTCGGCGGACCCGTCGACGGTGGTCGAAGCCGAGGTGGCGGCCGACGAATCCTTGCCGGCCTCCAAGCCCCCGGTCGCCGGCGAGTTGAGCACCACAGCGACGACTGCCGCCGCGGCGGCAACCCCCACCCCGGCGCCGATGCCCAGTCGGCCCGCGATACCGATCCGGCGGCGGCGCTGAATCGCCGGGCTGGATTCGTGGTCCCGCGTGGTTGTCGTCGTTTCCATGGTTGAAGTCGCCTCCATAGTCGTGTCCTCCGCTGATATCGCGCCCAGCAGCCGCACGGTTCCGGGGTCGGCCATAGCCGCCCGCAGCACCGCCCGCGCCCGCTGATACGCCTCCGGGCGAAGTGGTTCTGCGCTGCCCAACGCACCGACCAGATCGAGCTCGTCTGTCATCGGTGTCTCTCCTTCGCGCTGTTGCGGTCCTTCAGAAGCGCGGACACTCCCGGCGCGTCGCGCAATGCCGTCCTGGCCTGGCTCAGCAGCCGCCGCGCGGTGCCGGCCGGTATGCCGAGTGCCCGCGCGGCGTCGGCTGCGGTCAGGTCCTCCCAGGCGACGAGCCTCAGGACCTCCCGCTCTTCGGGTTTGAGCCGCGTCAGGGCCGACCGGAGCACCGCCCGGGCGTCCACGCCGAGGTCCACCGCCGACCACGGATCCCATTCAGTAGCCACGTCCGGTACGTCCGCGACCAGGTCCTCGGCCGGCCGGGACCGCCAGTAGCGCCGCAAGCGATTCAATGCCACCCCGTACAGCCACGGCCGCGCATCGTTGTACGACCGGTCGTACAACCGCCGCGACTCGAACGCCGCAACCCACACCTCGCCCAGGAGGTCCTCAGCCGCATCCCGCCCCGCCCGGCGAACGAGGTAAGAACCGACGGCGACCTCATGACGCTCGACCACCTCCACGAAGGCGTCGACATCGCCATCCAGCGACCGGCCTATCAAATCCGCATCCGAAGCCATGGCCCTCCTCGGCAAAGTCGGCGCTTCAACCTGTCATTGCCGATCAGGCGAGAAAGTGTTCAGGCGCCGAGGTCCGAGGGCGAGCGGCGCTGTCGCCGCACCTGCTCCGCGGACTGGCCGTCGAGTCGATCTCAGGTCGCCCCGCCCCGCGTCGCGTTGACGCCCGAAAGGACTGCCCTGATGTGCTCCGAACCGCTCGGGAACTGGTCAAATGCCTTGGCAGCGCAGCGGCGGGGACGGCGTTCAGTTTCATGGGGTGTCCAGGTCGAGGGCATGGCTGCACAGGTCGCCGGGCTGCTCTGGAAGGCCGACTGAGACGACAACTGAGACGAAGAGGGCCACCGGTGATCCGGTGGCCCTCTTCGCTTACTGGTCGGAGTGTGGGCGCGGCAGGTTTCGAACCTGCGACCCCCCGCTTGTAAGGCGGGTGCTCTCCCACTGAGCTACGCGCCCGGATCGCCCGTGTGGCGGGCCGGTGGCTGGCAAGCTTACCTGCCCGCCACCGACCCGGGCGCACGGCGTACCCCGGTCAGCTGGTCGCTTCAGCGATGGCCTTGCGCCAGCCCTGCTGGTCGCGGGCCTCGCCCGGGCCGTTCATCTCGGCGAAGCGGACCACGCCGGTCCTGTCGATGACGAAGGTGCCCCGGTTGGCGAAGCCGGCCACGTCGTTGAAGACCCCGTACGCCTGGGCGACGGCGCCGTGCGGCCAGAAGTCGGCCAGCATCGGGAACTGGTAGCCCTCACGGTCGGCCCAGATCTTGTGGCTGTAGGCCGAGTCGACGCTGATGGTCAGCACCTGGACGTCGTCGTTCACGTACTCGCCGAGGTTGTCCCGCACCTCGCCCAGCTCGCCCTGGCAGGTGCCGGTGAAGGCGAGCGGGTAGAAGACCAGCAGGACGCTGCGCCTGCCCCGGAAGTCCGAGAGTCGGACTTCCTGGTTGTTCTGGTCCTTGAGCACGAAGTCCGGTGCCTCGGCACCAACCTCGATGGGCATGCGAACTCTCCTCGCGTCGAGTCGGGTGAACGGCACCAGCCGGCTACCCGGCGGTGGGCGGACCGTCGGGCGAGCGAGAGCGGCGGCGGCTACTTCTTGGCCTTGGCCCCTCGGCGCAGCACCAGGCGTGCGCCGCTCCAGTCCCGGCCGGCGTTGACGGTCGAGGTCTGCTGAAGGCCGGCGGTGGGCGCGGACTCCGCGACCTCGCTCGGCTCGACGTGCCCCTCGCGCCCTGCCTTCGGGGTGAGCAGCCACACGACGCCGTTGTCGGCCAGCGGGCCGAGGGCATCGACGAGCAGCTCGAAGAGGTCACCGTCGCCGTCCCGGTACCAGACCAGCACCGCGTCGACCACCTCGTCGGTGTCCTCGTCGACCAGATCTCCACAGCGGTCGGTCAGGGCGTCTCGGAGATTCTGGTCGACGTCGTCGTCGTACCCCATCTCCATGACGACCATCCCCGGTTCGATTCCGAACCGGTCCGCCAGGCTGCGTACCCCGTCGGCGGCCTGACCAGCGGTCGCGCTCACTGTCGCGTGCCTCCTCATCTCGTCCCTGCTCGCGGCGTCGCTGCGACGCCGTCAGGCAAAGTCCACACAGTTGTTGGTCTGCGCGCAAGTGGCGCACCGGGTGGAACGGAATTTACCGTGCCAGCAGCGTACGGGCACCGTCGGTAATGGCTTCCGCGGAGACCAGTACGTGACGTGCTGCCGGACCTAATGGTACAAACGAGTCAACTCCCGCCACTCGACGCGCGGCACCGACATATCCGGCGTCGACCAGCGCGGCGATCACCCCCTCGCCCACCCCGCCGGAGCGGCGCGTCTCGTCCACCACCAGCACCCGGCCGGTCGCCGAGGACTCCCTGATGATGTCGGCCACCGGCAGCGGGGCGAGCCAGCGCAGATCCACCACGCGGGTGCCCACCCCCTCCTCGGCGAGGACGGCCGCGGCCCGCAGCGACATCCGTACCCCGTTACCGAAAGTGATGATGGTGAGGTCGTCCGCCGAGCCCACCCGGTAGACCCGGGCCCGCCCGATCGGCACGTGCCCGGCCACCCACCCACCCGGCTCCGGATAGCCGGCCAGCCACTCTCCGTCACCTTCCGCGTACAGGTCGCGGGTGTGGTAGAGCGCGATCGGTTCCAGGAACACGCAGACACTGCCGTCCACCGCCGCGCTCGCCAGACAGGTCCGCAGCATGGGCGCGGCATCGTCCGGCCGTGCCGGCACCGCGATCACCAGACCGGGCACATCCCGGAGTACGGCCACCGAGTTGTCGTTGTGGAAGTGCCCGCCGAACCCCTCCTGGTACGCCAGGCCCGCCACCCGCACCACCATCGGGTTGCGGAACGCCCCCTGCGAGAAGAACCGCATCGTGGCCGCCTCACCGCGCAGCTGGTCCTCGGCGTTGTGCAGGTACGCCAGGTACTGGATCTCCGGCACCGGCAGCATCCCGGCCAGCCCGGCACCCAGGCCCAGCCCGAGCACCGACGTCTCGTCGAGCAGGGTGTCGAAGACCCGGGCCGCCCCGAACCGGTCGCGCAGCCCCTTCGTCACCCCGTACACGCCGCCCTTCGCGGCCACGTCCTCCCCGAAGATCGCCATCTGCGGGTGGTCGAGCATCCCGTCGGCGAGCGCGGCGTTGATGCTCTGCGCCAGCGTCATCGGCCCGGCCAGCTCCGGCGGCTTGCCGCCGAACGCCTCGGCCCGGGCGCCCGCCCCCGGTCCGCTGGCCCGCGCCGCGGCGTCGGCCACCGCCCGCGCCACCCGCACCGGACGGCGGGGTGCCAGCGTCGACACCACGTCGGCCGCGGAGGCCAGCTTCGGCTCGCCCAGCACCTCCTCGGCCAGCCGGCGTACCTGCCAGCCGGTCTCGTCGTACCGGGCCAGCAGCTCCTCGCCGGTCGCCACGCCGGCGTCGACCAGCAGCCGCGCGGTGGCGGCCACCGGGTCCCGGTCCAGGTCCTCGGCCAGCTCGGCGGGGCTCCGGTACGCCGACTCCGCGTCCGCGCCGGCGTGCCCCATCAGCCGTACGGTGCGCAGGTGCAGCACGGCCGGCCGCCGGTTGCGGCGTACCCAGGCCGCGGCCTCCGCCGCCACCTCGTACGTCCGCACCGGGTCGGCCCCGTCGGCGCTGAAGTAGCGGATGCCCGGCTTGGCCCGCAGGGTCGCCTCGACCCAGCCCTCCGGCGAGCGGACGCTGATGCCCAGCCCGTTGTCCTCGCAGACGAAGAGCACCGGAATCCGCAGCCCGGCGTGGTCGTACCACCCGGCGGTGTTGAAGGCGGCGGTGGCGCTGGCGTGGTTGACCGAGGCGTCACCGAAGGAGCAGACCACAATCGCGTCCGGTGGCCAGGGGGCGTGCGCGGCGCCCGCGCCGCTGCCCACCCGCACCCCGGCGCCGGTACGCCGACCGGCGCTGTCCAGCCGGCGCAGCCGCTCCACGGCCAGTCCCATCCCGACCGCGCGGGGCAGGTGCGAGGCGATGGTGGAGGTGGTCGGCACGATGGCCAGGTCGGCCCGGCCGAACACCTTGTGCCGGCCCCCGGCGATCGGCTCAAGGCTGGACGCGACCATCCCGCGCAGCACGTCCCGGGCCGCGTCGGCGTACGCCGCGAACCCGTTGGCGGCCACGGTCGGTTCGGTCCCGGGCGACTCCGATTCGGACAGCTCCCGATCGGCGGTCGACTCGGGGCCAGGGTTCGGCCCCCCGTCGACTGTCGACTCGGGGCCGGCGGGCGGCCCGGAGTCGACGGTCCGCGACGGGTCAGCGGCCCGCGACGGGTCAGCGGCCAGGGCTCGGTCGGCGGCCAACGCTGGGTCAGCGGCGGCCTGGGAGGTGCGGAGGCAGTAGAAGGCGCCCGAGCGGTAGTGCAGCAGCGCCGGATCGGTGGGACGCAGCGCGGCGGCGACCGCGGCGTTGCCCTCGTGCCCGGCCGAGCCGATCGTGTAGAAACCCTCCCCGAAGCTGCGCAACCAGCGGCCGGCCAGGTCGAGCTGCCGGCTGGTCACCTGCGCGTCGAACAGGTCCAGCACCTGCGCGCCGGTCAGTGGGGCGTCGTCGGTGACCGGGTCGGCGGGGTCACGCCGCCGCTCGGCGGCAGGCAGCGCCGCCAGCGTCTCCCGGAACCGGTCGTCGAGATCTTGCGGGGTGGTCACGTCGGACAGCATTACCGACGGAAGCCCTGCTCGCCCAGTGGGACACGGCCGGCGGGGGTGCGCTCACTCCGACCCGCAGGACTCCGGACAGCCGTCGTCGGACACCTTCCAGACCAGGTCACGAAGGGTGCCAAGCTCCTCGTCGCTCATCCCGGACAGGAGTCGGGAGTCGGACATTACCTCGATCACCCGGGCCCGCACGACCCGGCCCTCCCCGGTCACCAGCAGCGTCTTCTGCCGCCGGTCCGTCGGGTCGGTGCGGCGCTCGACCAGCCCGGCCTGCTCCAGCTTGTCGACCAGCACCGTCACGTTCGACCGGTCGCAACCCAGCTGACCGGCGAGATCACGGGCCGGCAGCGGGTGGTCCGGGTCCAACTCCCGCAGCGCCCGGGCCGCCGCCGGGGTGAGCCCCAACTCGGCGAACGCGGAGCCCTGCCGGTGTCGCAGAGCGTCGGTGACGTGCGCCATCCGCCGCACCACGTCGGCGGCGAGACCGGCCCGATCCACCGGCTCACCTGTTGCGGGAACGACCTGCTGCGCCACCGCCACATCGTACGCACGCCATCTCGCCGCCGGGTCATCGATCAAACTCCTCGGCGAGGACTGAAGCCCGGCACTGACGGATCGACCGCGATCATCGGTGTTCGACTGCCGGCGACGGGCCGGGGCCCTCGTCGTCACCTCCCGGCCACCAACGCTCGCGAGGCTCCCCTAGGGCGTGTTTCAGAAGAATTAGCCGGCCTGCGGCGGGCCCAGGCGACGACCGGCGGCGTTGCGGTTTCGTCCGGATACAACACCGGTATCCGAACAAAACCGCGCCTTGCCGGACCGCCGCCTGGACTCCCCCTCGGCTCGACCGCCCTTCTGAAACACGCCCTGGTCACGAGAGATCGGATTCTGGGGAGGATTTCGTGTCACTGTCCCGACGTACCATCCTGCTGTCCGGCGCCGCACTCGGCGCCGCGGGCGCGGTCACCGGGCTGCCGGTGCCGGCCGGCGCGGCGGCGGCCCACCGGCCGCTGTCCTATCCGTTCACCCTCGGTGTGGCCTCCGGCGATCCCGACCACGACGGGTTCGTGCTGTGGACCCGCCTGGCCCCGCAACCACTGGCCGAGGACGGCCTCGGCGGCATGCCGGACCGCGACATACCGGTCCACTGGGAGCTGGCCGCTGACGAGCGGTTCCGGCACGTGGTGCGCCGTGGGGTTTCGGTCGCCCGCACCCGCTCGGCGCACAGCGTGCACGTGGAGCTGGCCGGCCTGCTGCCCGGGCGCGAATACTTCTACCGGTTCCGCGCCGAGCGACACCTCTCGCCGATCGGGCGCACTCGCACCGCTCCCTCGCCGTCGAGCATGCCGGCCGCCCTGGCGATGGGCTTCGCGTCCTGCTCCCAGTACGAGCACGGCTACTTCACCGCCTACCGCCGCCTCGCCGAGACCGAGCCGGAGCTGATCCTGCACCTGGGCGACTACCAGTACGAATACGCCCCGGACACGTACAACATCCCGGGTGGCAACCCGCGTGACCATGAGGGACCGGAGACGCGGACGCTGGCCAACTACCGGCAGCGGCACGCCCAGTACAAGACCGACACCGACCTGCAGGCCGCGCACGCGGTGGCGCCCTGGGTGGTGGTGTTCGACGACCACGAGGTGGAGAACAACTGGGCCGACGAGGTGCCCGAGGCGCCGGACCCCGAGTTTCCCACGCGTCGGGCGGCGGCGTTCCAGGCGTACTACGAGAACATGCCGCTACGACGCACCTCGATCCCCCGGGGCATCGACATGCAGCTCTACCGGCGGGTGCGCTGGGGGCGGCTGGCCACGTTCCACATGCTCGACACCCGGCAGTACCGCGACGACCAGGCCTGCGGCGACGGCTACCGGGACTGCGCGGCGGCGTCGGACCCGGCCCGTTCCATCACCGGTGCGGAGCAGGAGGCGTGGCTGCTGGACGGCTTCCGCCGGTCGGACGCCCGGTGGGACATCCTGGGCCAGCAGGTCTTCTTCGCCCAGCGGGACAACAACGCGGGCCCGCTCACCGTTACCAGCATGGACGCCTGGGACGGCTACGTCGCCTCCCGGGACCGGATCACCCGGGGCTGGCTCGGCGCCGGGGTACGCAACCCGGTGGTGCTGACCGGCGACGTGCACGCCCACTGGGCCAGCGACCTCAAGCTGGATTACTCCGACCCGACCTCACGCACGGTCGGCACCGAGCTGGTCTGCTCGTCGATCACCTCGACCGGCGACGGCGCGGACTCGGTCTCCGGCTCGCACCCGTGGTTCGCGTTCAACCCGCACCTGCGCTTCCAGAACAACCTGCGGGGGTACGTCCGCACGACGATCACTCCGGGGCAGCTCACGGCCGACTTCGACGTGCTGCCGTACGTCACTCGGCCGGACGCGCCCGCGTACACACGGGCCTCGTTCGTGATCGAGGACCGCGTGCCCGGCCTGCACCAGACGGCGGACAACCCGCTCCCGTCAGCGGCCCGCACTGCCACGCCATCCACGGACCCTGGCCAGCAGACCGTCCAGCAGGAGACAGTTCGCCCGTAACCCGCCCGACGCCTCAAGATCCGCGCAACATGAGGGAACTTGTTGCCTCGCCACGGGCTGAGGCAGCAGTTTCGGGGAAGTTGTGCGGATCTTGAGGCATAGGGCGGCGCGGGACGACGGACCGGGACGGCGGTCAGGCCGGGAGGAAGGAGAAGCGGACCTGGCGGGTCGGGTTGTCGCCGTTGGTGTCGACGAGGCAGATCGACTGCCAGGTGCCGAGCGCCAGCCGGCCGCCGAGCACCGGCACTGTGGCGTACGGGGGGATGAACGCCGGCAGCACATGGTCGCGGCCGTGGCCGGGCGAGCCGTGGCGGTGCCGCCAGCGGCCGTCGGTGGGGAGCAGGTCGTCCAGGGCTCTGAGCAGGTCGTCGTCGGAGCCCGACCCGGTCTCGATGATCGCCAGGCCGGCGGTGGCGTGCGGCACGAAGACGTGCAGCAGGCCGTCACTCTCGCCCGAGACGAACTGCTGGGCCTCGGCGGTGATGTCCCGGACGGTCGGCCGGGACCCGGTCTGGACGGTGATCACGTCGCTGCGCATACGTCGCATTCTGCCGCAGGGTGCGGTCAGGAACTGCCGCCACCGCCGCCGCCGCCAGAGTCGCCGCCGCCGGACCAGCCGCCGCCGGAGTCACCGCCGGACCAGCCCCAGCCGGACCAGCCGCCCCCGGAATCGCCGCCCCCGGAATCGCCGCTGCTGCCGGCTGGCTCCGTATCGTCGGAGCTGTCGTGGTCGCCGTCCCGCTGGCGGCCGACGTGCCCGCTCCCGGCATCCCCGGCAGGCACCGGGTAGAAGCCGTACCCGCCGCCGTCCGAGTCCGGACGACGGCGACGACCTCCGGACTGGCCGCTCAGACGGGCCGCGCGGATCGCGTCCCGCAGCAGGCCCACGCCGAGCACGGCCACCAGGGCGCCGACGGCCACCAGTCCGACCATCGGCAGGCTGCCGGAGGCGAGGGCGACCGCGCCGACGACCAGGCCGATCACTCCGACAACGATCATGCTCGCGGCGACCGCGACACGGCGTCCGTTCATGTCGGCAACGGTAGGAGTGGCGGTCAAACCCCTCAGGTTCCACCCGGTCGTCGCGCTAAGTTACCGGCGAGTACCTGTGTTCAGCATCGCGTCGGGGGCACCTAGACGTGACGAGGGGTGCCACCAGGGGGCAGGATGGCGCTAGAGACCTATCCCACACACAACCGAGGGAACGCCTGTGGCTACGGAACGCAAGCGCCCGGTGATCAGCGACGGCCTACCGAGCCAGCTTCCGGACATCGACCCTGAAGAGACAAGCGAATGGGTCGAGTCGCTTGACGGTGTCATCGACGAACGCGGCGCCAAACGCGCCCGCTACGTCATGCTGCGCCTGCTGGAGCGGGCCCGTGAGCGCCAGGTCGGGGTTCCGCCCCTGACCACCACCGATTACATCAACACCATCCCGTCCGAGCGCGAGCCCTGGTTCCCGGGTGACGAGCACGTCGAGCGGCGGATCCGGGCGTACGTCCGGTGGAACGCCGCCATGCTGGTGCACCGGGCGCAGCGCCCGGAGATCGGCGTCGGCGGGCACATCTCCACCTTCGCCAGCTCGGCGTCGCTCTACGAGGTGGGCTTCAACCACTTCTTCCGGGGCAAGAACCACCCGGGCGGTGGCGACCAGATCTTCTACCAGGGCCACGCCTCCCCCGGCATGTACGCGCGGGCGTTCCTGGAGGGGCGGCTCAGCGAGCACCAGCTCGACGGGTTCCGCCAGGAGCTGTCGCACCCCGGCGGTGGGCTGCCCTCGTACCCGCACCCTCGGCTGATGCCGGACTTCTGGGAGTTCCCCACCGTCTCGATGGGCCTCGGCGGTCTGAACGCGATCTACCAGGCCCGGTTCAACAGGTACCTGCAGCACCGCGGCATCAAGGACACCTCCCAGCAGCACGTCTGGGCGTTCCTCGGCGACGGCGAGATGGACGAGCCGGAGACGCTCGGCGCCATCGGTGTGGCCGCCCGCGAGGAGCTGGACAACCTCACCTTCGTGATCAACTGCAACCTGCAGCGGCTGGACGGCCCGGTCCGGGGCAACGGCAAGGTCATGCAGGAGCTGGAGGCGTTCTTCCGGGGTGCCGGCTGGAACGTCATCAAGGTCGTCTGGGGTCGTGAGTGGGACCCGCTGCTCGCCGCGGACACCGACGGCGCGTTGGTCAACCTGATGAACACCACCACCGACGGCGACTACCAGACCTACAAGGCGGAGTCCGGCGCGTACGTGCGGGAGCACTTCTTCGGCCGGGACTCCCGGACCCGCAAGATGGTCGAGCCGCTCAGCGACGACGAGATCTGGAACCTCAAGCGGGGTGGGCACGACTACCGCAAGCTCTACGCGGCCTACAAGGCGGCCACCGAGCACACCGGTCAGCCCACCGTCATCCTGGCGAAGACGATCAAGGGCTGGACCCTCGGCTCGCACTTCGAGGGCCGCAACGCGACCCACCAGATGAAGAAGCTGACGCTGGAGGACTTGAAGACCTTCCGCGACCGGCTCTACCTGGACATCCCGGACAAGGCGCTGGAGGACAACCCCTACCTGCCGCCGTACTTCCACCCGGGCGAGAAGTCCGAGGAGCTGACGTACCTCAAGGAGCGGCGCGAGCAGCTCGGCGGGTACCTGCCGTCCCGGCGGACCAGCACGAAGCGGCTGGCCATCCCCGGCCCGGAGCGGTTCGCCGACATCAAGCGCGGCTCGGGCAAGCAGAAGGTGGCCACCACGCAGGCCTTCGTCCGTCTGCTCAAGGACGTGATGAAGGACAAGGAGTTCGGCAAGCGCTGGGTGCCGATCATCCCGGACGAGGCCCGCACCTTCGGTCTGGACTCGATCTTCCCGACCGCGAAGATCTACTCGCCGCACGGCCAGCGCTACACCTCGGTCGACCGCGAGCTGTTCCTGTCGTACAAGGAGTCGACCTCCGGGCAGATCCTGCACGAGGGGATCAACGAGGCCGGTTCGGTGGCCTCGTTCACCGCGGCCGGCTCGGCGTACGCCACGCACGACGAGCCGATGATCCCGATGTACATCTTCTACTCGATGTTCGGGTTCCAGCGGACCGCCGACGGGCTGTGGGCTGCGGCCGACCAGATGGCCCGGGGCTTCCTGCTCGGCGCCACAGCGGGTCGGACCACGCTCAACGGTGAGGGCCTTCAGCACGAGGACGGGCACTCGCTGCTGATCGCGGCCACCAACCCGGCAGTGGTGGCGTACGACCCGGCGTTCGCGTACGAGATCGCGCACATCCTGGAGCAGGGTCTGCACCGGATGTACGGGGACGCGCAGGAAAACGTCTTCTACTACCTGACTGTCTACAACGAGCCGACGCTCCAGCCGGCCGAGCCGGCCGACGTGGACGTGGAGGGCCTGCTCAAGGGCATCTACCGCTACTCGCCGGCACCGCAGGTCGACGGCCCGAAGGCCAACCTGCTCGCCTCGGGCACGGGGATGCAGTGGGCGCTCAAGGCCCAGCAGCTGCTCGCCCAGGACTGGGGTGTGGGCGCGGACGTCTGGTCGGTGACCTCGTGGACCGAGCTGCGCCGCGACGCGGTGGAGACCGAGGAGTACAACCTGCTCAACCCGGGCGCCGAGGCGAAGGTTCCGTACATCCAGCAGAAGCTGGCCGACGCGGACGGCCCGAAGGTCGCGGTCAGCGACTTCATGCGTGCGGTACCGGATCTGATCGCCCGCTGGGTACCCGGCGACTACACGTCGCTCGGCACCGACGGTTTCGGCATGTCGGACACCCGGCACGCGCTGCGCCGGCACTTCCACGTCGACGCGGAGTCGATCGTGGTGGCCACGCTGCGGCAGCTCGCCCGCAGCGGCGCGGTGGCGACCACGGTTCCGGCCGAGGCCGCCAAGAAGTACGCGATCGACGACGTCAACGCCGCCCCGGTCGGCGAGACCGGCGGCGACAGCTGACCCAGCACCACTGAGGAGGGCCCGGCGCATCCGCGCCGGGCCCTTTCGGTGTACGGAGCGGCGGTGGTCCGGGGGCCCTGGCGGGGATCCGGACCACCGCCGTCGCGGGTGACGCCGGGAGGATGGGCTCTCGTCAGCCGACGGCGGCCAGGTCGGTGAGCCGGGCCAGCGAGTCCTCCAGGTCGGCGCCGACCCGACGCAGTCCGAGGCGCAGCAGGGCCGCCTTGACCGGGCCGGCCGGCCAGCGGACCACGATGAGGCGCACGATGGTCCCGCCCTCCTCCTCGTCTCCGGTGAGCTGGACGTAGATCTCGGTGCGCGCCTCCGCGCGAGATCCCGCTCCCTTGGCCCGTTCCCGCCAGCCGATCAGCGTCGGCTCCTGGTAGGCGATCACCTCGGCCTCATGCGCCGAGCCGCGCCCCGCCTGGACCAGTTGTCGCCGCCCGAAGCCCTCTCCCGAGAGCACTTCGGCCGCGCGGACCCCGGCCAGCCAGGCCGGCAACTGCTCGGCCCGCTGCACGACATCCCAGACCACTTCAATTGGCGCCGCCACGTGCGCACTGCGTTCCACGAGGATCATTTCCGTCTTTCCTCCGGTGAGGACATCCCACGATATCGGCACTCTATGCGTTAAATCGGACTTACCTGGACGGGTTCGGAAAAAGACACGCCGATCAACCATTGCGGAATGCGCCAGGCCGGCCTATGGCGCATTCATCGACAGCGCCCTAAAGTCCCGAGCACGTTTCACGTTGACCGGGAGGGCGCATGTCGACCGCACCGTTGCCCCAGTTCCCCACCGGCTTCCGCTGGGGCGTCTCCACATCGGCCCACCAGATCGAGGGCGCCACCACTGCCGACGGCCGAGCCCCGTCCATCTGGGACACCTTCGCGCGCTCCCCCGGGCGGATCAGCGACGGCAGCAGCGGCGAGGTGGCCTGCGACCACTACCACCGGCGCACCGAGGACGTGGCGCTGCTGGCCGGCCTGGGCGTCTCCGCGTACCGGTTCTCCATCGCCTGGCCCCGGGTCCAGCCCACCGGCGCCGGCCCGGCCAACCCGGCCGGCCTGGACTTCTACGACCGGCTGGTGGACGAGTTGCTGGCCGCCGGCGTCGACCCGGTCGCCACCCTCTACCACTGGGACCTGCCGCAACCCCTCGAAGACGCCGGCGGCTGGCTGCACCGCGACACCGCCGCCCGGTTCGCCGAGTACGCCGAGAAGACCGCCGCCCGGCTCGGCGACCGGGTCCGGCTCTGGATCACCCTGAACGAGCCGTTCATCCACATGAGCCTCGGCTACGGCATGGGCGTGCACGCCCCCGGCCGCATGCTGCTGTTCGACGCCTTCCCGGTCGCCCACCACCAACTGCTCGGGCACGGACTCGCGGTCGCCGCGCTGCGGGCGCATACCGCCAGCCCTGTGGCGATCGCCAACAACTACTCGCCGGTGCGGGTGCTCGGCGACCGCGACGCCGACCGGGCCGCCGGGGCCGCGTACGAGGCGCTGCACAACCGGCTCTTCACCGACCCGCTGCTCGGCCGCGGCTACCCGGAACTGCCCGGCTTCGACCCGAGCGTCATCCACCCCGGCGACCTCGACACGATCGCCGCGCCGCTCGACGTGCTCGGGGTCAACTACTACAACCCCACCGGGGTACGTGCTGCCGAGGAGGGCTCGCCCCTGCCGTTCGACCTCGTGCCGCTGGACGGCTACCCACGTACCGCCTTCGACTGGCCGGTGGCCCCCGACGGGCTACGCGAACTGCTCGGCTGGCTGCGCGACACGTACGGCGACGAGCTGCCACCCATCGAGATCACCGAGAGCGGCTGCGCGTACGACGACGTACCCGACGCCGACGGGCAGGTGACCGACACGGAGCGGATCGCGTACCTCGACGGGCACCTGCGCGCGGTGCGGGCCGCCGTCGACGACGGGGTGGACGTCCGCGGGTACTTCGTCTGGTCGTTGCTGGACAACTGGGAGTGGGCCGAGGGGTTCACCAAGCGCTTCGGTCTGGTGCACGTCGACTACGCCACCCAGACCCGTACGCCGAAGTCGTCGTACACCTGGTTGCGGGACGTGATCGCGGCCAGCCGGCCGGGGTCGACGCGGTGACCACCCTCGACCCGACGCCGGCGTCGCTGCCGGCGTCGCTCGCCGAACCGACGGTGCCGGTGCGGCGCAGCTGGATCGGTTTGATCTTCGCGGCCAACCTCGGCGTGTGGATGGCGTTCTTCACGCCCATCCAGGTGCTGCTGCCGCAGCAGATCGAGCAGATCGCGCCCGGCGACAAGGAGAACATGCTGGCCGTGGTCACCGGCCTCGGTGCGCTGGCCGCGGTGCTGGCCAACCCCCTCGCTGGCGCACTCTCCGACCGGACCTGCCTGCGCATCGCCGGCCGCGAGTTCGGTCGGCGGCACATCTGGACGGCGGGCGGGGCCGTGCTGGGCGCGGCGGCCCTGGTGCTGCTGGCCCAGCAGCGGACCATCCTCGGGGTCGCCCTCGGCTGGGTCGCCGCGCAGGTCTGCTTCAACGCGATGCTGGCCAGCCTCAGCGCGGCCATCCCGGACCGGGTTCCGGTGCGTCAGCGCGGCGGGGTCTCGGGTTGGGTGGGCATCCCGCAGGCGCTCGGGTTGGTGCTCGGCGCGGTGCTGGTCACCGCAGTGGTCACCGGCAACACCGCCGGCTACCTGGCCATCGCCGTGGCCATCCTGCTGTTGTCGCTGCCGTTCGCGCTGCTCACCCCCGACGAGCCGCTGCCGCGTACGCATCGGCCGGCGATCCGGACGCGGGCGCTGCTGGCCTCGATGTGGATCAGCCCCCGCCGGCACCCGGATTTCGCCTGGGCCTGGATCACCCGGTTCCTGGTCCAGTTGGGCAACGCGCTGGGCACCCTCTACCTGCTGTACTTCCTCAGCGACGGGGTGCGCCACCCCGACCCCGAGGGCGGCCTGCTGGTGCTGATCCTGCTCTACACGCTCGGGATGATGCTGACCGCTGTGGTCGCCGGCCGGATGTCCGACCGGTCCGGCCGGCGCAAGATCTACGTGATCGTCTCCGGGCTGATCATGGCAGTGGCGGCGCTGCTGCTCGCTGTCGCGCCGGTCTGGCCGATGGCCATCGTCGCGGCGCTGCTGCTCGGCGCCGGCTACGGCATCTACCTCTCGGTGGACGCCGCGTTGATCACGCAGGTGCTGCCCCGGGCCACCGACCGGGCCAAGGACCTGGGAGTCATCAACATCGCCAACTCGGCGCCGCAGGTGCTCGGCCCGGCGCTCTCCGCCCCGCTCGTGGTCTACCTGGGTGGCTATCCCACGCTCTACGCGGTCACCGCCGTGGTCACAGTGCTCGGCAGCGCCCTGGTCGTCAAGATCCGCTCGGTGCCGTGAGCCTGGGGGCGGTGGCGGAAAGCAGTCGCGTACCGCCGTAGGCTGGGGGACGTGACAGTACGTGTGCGATTCGCCCCCTCCCCGACCGGTATGTTCCACGTCGGCGGCGCCCGCTCGGCGCTGCAGAACTGGATCTTCGCCAAGCAGCAGGGCGGCGTGTTCGTGCTGCGCATCGAGGACACCGACGCGGCGCGCAACAAGCCCGAGTGGACCGAGGGCATCCTCTCCGCGCTGGACTGGATCGGGATCTCCCGGGGCAGCTACGAGGGCCCGTACTTCCAGTCGGCGAATGCGGGCGAGCACCGGGCCGCCGCCGCGCGCCTGTACGAGTCGGGCCGCGCCTACTACTGCGACTGCACCCGCGAGGACGTGCAGGCCCGCACCGGCTCGCAGTACCAGGGCTACGACGGCTACCACCGCGACCGTGGCCTCGGCCCGGGCCCGGGGCACGCGCTGCGCTTCCGTACGCCGGACGAGGGCACGACAGTGGTGGTCGACCTGATCCGCGGTGAGCCCACCTTCGAGAACAAGCTCATCGAGGACTTCGTCATCGCCCGGGGCGACGGCTCGCCGGTCTTCCTGCTGGCCAACGTCGTCGACGACATGACCATGGGGATCACCCACGTGATCCGGGCCGAGGAGCACCTGCCCAACACCCCCAAGCAGCAGCTGCTCTGGGAAGCCCTCGGGGTCAAGCCGCCGGTCTGGGCGCACGTGCCGGTGGTGGTCAACGAGAAGCGGCAGAAGCTCTCCAAGCGCCGGGACAAGGTCGCCCTGGAGGCGTACCGCGACGAGGGTTACCTCGCCGGCGCGATGCGCAACTACCTCATGCTGCTCGGCTGGGCCCCCTCCGGCGACCGGGAGATCGTCCCCTGGTCGGTGATCGAGGACGAGTTCCGGCTGGACGAGGTCAACCTCTCCTCGGCGTTCTTCGACGAGAAGAAGCTGCGGGCGTTCAACGGTGAGTACATTCGCGCGCTGCCGGTGGCCGAGTTCGTCGACGCCTGCCAGCCGTGGCTGACCGGCACCGGGACCATCCCGCCACCGCCGTGGCAGCCAGAGGAGTTCGACGCCGACGCGTTCGCCGCCGTGGCGCCGCTGGCCCAGACGCGCATCGCGGTGCTCAGCGAGATCGTGCCGAACGTCGACTTCCTCTTCCTGGCCTCGCCGCTGATCGACGAGGCCGCCTGGACCAAGACCATGAAGGACGGCTCCGCCGAGCTGCTGGACGACGCGGTCGCAGCGTTCGAGGCACTGGAGTCGTGGGACGCCGAGTCGCTGAAGTCGACGCTGGAGGCGGTCGGCGCCGAGCGGGGCCTCAAGCTCGGCAAGACGCAGGCGCCGGTGCGGGTCGCGGTCACCGGCCGCACCGTGGGCCTGCCGCTGTTCGAGTCGCTGGAGGTGCTCGGTCGCGAGCGCACCCTGACCCGGATCCGCGCCGCCCGCCTGCGCCTGGTCTGATTGTCGCTCGTCGACGCCTCACGAGCGCGTCGCCGACCTAACTCC
This sequence comes from Micromonospora vinacea, assembly GCF_015751785.1. Taxonomy (NCBI): domain Bacteria; kingdom Bacillati; phylum Actinomycetota; class Actinomycetes; order Micromonosporales; family Micromonosporaceae; genus Micromonospora; species Micromonospora vinacea. Next base: position 284,275 of record NZ_JADOTY010000001.1, read on the forward strand.
GCATCGCCCTGTCCTTTGCTCTGCACCCCAATAGGCGCCGGTCGCAGACCGTAGCCGTCGCATCCGCGGGTGCAGAGCAAAGGATGACCCGCACGCCTGACCACCAGGAGCGGTGAGTAGCAGAGGGTCACTGAACCCGTCGGCGGCGGCGGAACACGAGGCCGGCCGCGAGGGCAGCGAGCAGCACCAAACCGCCAAGCGCCCAGGGCCACCAACGACTGCCGGAGTCGGACCGCTCCGACGCCGCCGGCACCGTCGAACTGCCGGACGTCGCCGACGTAGGCCCTGCGGAGGGTGCGCCGACGGCGGGCGCGCCAGCCGAGGGCGACCCGACCGGGCTGGTGCTGGCGGCGGCCGACGGCGAGGCGGACGGGTCCGCCGCGGTGCCGCTGGTCAGGGTGAACCGCACCTCGCCCTTCACCGGATGCCCGTCGGACGACGCGAGCTGGTAGCCGACGATGTAGAGCCCCGCGGCGGCCGGCTTGAACGGCACCCGCACCCGGCTGCCGTCGAAGGCGGGAGTCCCGCCAGCGACCACATTGTCCGGTCCGGTTATTGTGATCTTCGTCGAAGCCGGTGACGGCTTGGCGAGGAACCGCAGTTCGATCCGGGCAGGTGCCGTCGCCACGCGGGCGCCGTTGCGCGGGTCGCTGCCGGTCAGCTCGTTGTGGGCGGCGGCTGGTGTCGCCGGCACCAGAAACGACACACCGAACGCCACGCCGAGCACCACTGGCATGACCCGCACCGTACGTGTAACCCTGCCCCCCATGAACCCCTCCGTAAGGGTACGATCCGCCCGCTGATCAAACGGCTCCTCATTAGTCGAGCAGAGATCGCAGATAGTTCCAATTAGTGTTCCAAAAGCTGCAACTCATCGACGTTCTGCGGAGTCTGTAGGAGTGGACGCGACCATCTGGTCGATGCCGCACCGGCAGGTCGGTCCGGACGTCACGACGAAGCCATCCATCGAACGGGGCGAGGAGGCGGGATGGTCCGACACATGAGGCGGTTGGCCGCCGTGTTGGCGGGCACGCTGGCGGCGGCGCTGCTGACGCTGGGCACCGCTGGTTCGGCCTCGGCGGCGCCGAAGCCGGCACCCGCCGGAGTGGACATCACCGGCACGGGACTGTCCGCGCCGCTGCGGATGCACGCGGACAAGGAGCCGGCCCTCGTGGGCGCGGTCATCGACCAGGTCAACTTCCTCGCTCGCACCGGCATGCCGACCGGTCCGAAGGCTGCCAACCTCGGTCCGAAATACACTGTCGTGGTGCTCGCCGGCGAGACGCCGAAACAGACCTACGACCTCTATCCCAAGGCGATCGGCGGCCCGCGTGTCTACCGGCCGGCGAAGCAGCCGGACGGCCGCAAGACCAGCGCCGGCTGGTTCCTGGGGCGGCTCAGCATGTCCGAGACCCTGCGCACCGCCGGTGTGCCGCTGGAGCGGCAGTTCGACACTGTCAGCGGCGGCGCGGGCGGCGGCGAGCGGGTGCTCCCGGAGGACACGCTCGACCCGGCGAAGGACCTCGACGAGGCGCTCGGCGACCTGCAACGCCTACTGCTGCTCAACATCGGCGTGATGCTGACCATCACCGTCGGCCTCGCCGGAATCGCCCTGCTGATCCGCCGCCGCACTCGCTGACCCGACACACTCGCTGAGCCGACGCACTCGCTGATCAGCGAGTGCGTCGGCGGTGGTCAGCACCAGCGACGCGGTGGGCGTTCCCGGCGGGTGGCCCGTGGCCGCGGCCGGACCGCGCCATGCCGATGCGCCCCGGCCCAGCCGGGAAGTTCACTGAGGCAACCAGCGGGAACGTCCGAGTCGGGCTCGGCGGGACCGGCGGGCTCGGCGGAGCGCTGACGCGGGATGTCCTCGTCGGCCCGGCCGGCGAGCGGCTCCACCGGGTGCGATGGTGCGCCACCGACCGCCCGGCGGTGCTTGCCAGCCGCCTGCGGGTCGTGGTGTCCCGGCCGGCAGGGCTCGCCCTGGGCGCAGCCGTGCTCGGCCTCCCCGTGCGCCATCCCCGGTCTCCTCACGCTCGTCCCACCCTCGGGTGCTCTCCCCGAGGTGCCCTGTCACCGTACTGGCCGGGACCGACGGGCCGCGCGCAGCGTACCCGGGGTCCCGGCCGGCCGGTCCGCGAAGACGCCGCTGAGCGCGGGGCCCGGTTACGCAGTTCACAGCTTCTTTCCGCGCCGTTCACCCGGCGCGTCACGGCCGAGGGCGCACCGGCTGCGGGGAGCGGTCCGGGTACCCCTTTCGGCGCATGGCGGTGCGGTCGAGGTCCTCCCCCGGTCGGAGTTGGGCGGGCGACGGCTGTGGTGGGATCGGGGCATGCGTCCGCCACCATGGCTCGACTCCGGCACCCTCGGCCGTGACCTCGTGCTGGCCGGTGCGTCGCTGGCCGGCGGCCTGGTGCTCTACACCCTGGGTTGGCAACCGCAGGTCCGTCCGGACGCTGACGTGCCGTCGGCGTTGTTCCTGCCGCCGCTGCTGGCGGTCTGCGTCGCCGTCGGCCTGCGGCGGGTCGCACCGCGCGCCAGCCTGGCCGTGGGGACCGGCGCGCTGGTGGTCGACACGGCGCTGGGCAGTTCGCTGGGCACGCTCCTGGTCTACACGCAGGTGCTCTACGACGCCTGCGTGTACGGCCCGTCCCGGCTGTGGCGGTGGTTGCTGCGGATCACCGTGGCGCTGAGCCTGATCGGGGTGGTCGTCGGTGTGCTCGTGCACGGTCAGTGGAGCGGGGCGGCGCTCGGGGTGCTGGTGGTGCTCGTCGGGCTGCTGCCGGTGCTGACCGGCATCAGTGTTCGGCAGTACCGCGACCAGGCCGCCGCCGAGCGGGCGCGGGCCGAACAGACCGCCCGGTTGGTGGAGTTGGACCGTCGGCAGGCGGTCAGCGCCGAGCGGGCCCGGATGGCCCGGGAGCTGCACGACGTGGTCGCGAACCACCTGAGCGCGGTGGCCATCCACGCCACCGCCGTGCTCTCCGTGCCGGGGTTGGATCGCGGGCAGGTGGAGTCGGCGTTGCGGGTGATCAGGGAGAGCAGCGTGCAGGGGCTGGCGGAGATGCGGCAGATGATCGAGGTGCTGCGCGAGCCCGGGACCAGCGCCGGGCCGGGTACGCCGGAGGTGGTCACCGCGCGGCTGGCCGAGGCGGACGGACTGGTCGAGCGGGCTCGGGCGGCCGGCCTCGCGGTGCGGGTCCGGACCGACGGCACGCCGGGCGCACTGCCGGTGGGGGTGGACCTCGCCGCGTACCGGATCGTGCAGGAGTCGCTGACGAACGCGCTCAAGCACGGTACGGGTGAGGCGGAGCTGACGATCGCGTACCGGCCGGCCGAGGTGGTGCTGACTGTGGAGAACCCGGTCCGGCGGGGCGGTGCCGGCCTGCCGGGCGCCGGGGCCGGGCTGATCGGTATGCGGGAGCGGGCCACCCTGCTGGCCGGCCGATTCACCGCCGGGCCGCACGACGGTCGCTGGCGGGTGCGGGCGGCCCTGCCCACCGGGGAGGTCGGGTGACCGGGCCGGCGCGGCCACCGGACACCGCGGGCGTGGCGACGGTACGGGTGGTGCTCGCCGACGACCAACCGGCGGTACGGGCCGGACTGGCACTGATTTTGAACGGCTCACCGGGTGTCGAGGTGGTCGGTGAGGCGGCCGACGGCGACGCCGCGGTGCGCCTGTGCCGGGAGTTGCGCCCCGACGTGGCGGTGCTGGATGTGCGGATGCCGCACCGGGACGGGATCTCCGCGACCCGGGCGATCGTCGGCGACGGGCTCGCCGACGTGCTGGTGCTCACCACCTTCGACCTCGACGAGTACGTCTTCGGGGCGTTGCGGGCCGGCGCGGCCGGGTTCCTGCTCAAGGACACCGACGCCGACGGCCTGGTCAGCGCGGTGCGGACGGTGGCGCGGGGCGACGGGTTCATCGCGCCCACCGTGACCCGCCGGCTGATCACCGCGTTCGCGGCCACCGCGCCCGGCGCGTCGGCGGACGCCCGGGCCGCGTTGGGCACCCTCACCCCGCGCGAGCGTGACGTGCTGGCCTGCCTCGGGTTGGGCCTGTCCAACCAGCAGATCGCCGACCGGCTGGTGCTGGCGGAGAGCACCACCAAGACCCACGTGAGCCGGATCCTGGCGAAGTTGGACCTGCGCAGTCGGGTGCAGGCCGCGATCCTGGCCCAGGAGGTGGGTCTGCCCCCTCCCCCGCAGCCGTGAGACGGGCGCCGACGCTGGCCGGCGGACCGGTGCCGGCGTGGTTGGCCTGCTCACGACGTGTCAGGCTAGGGCGGTGAGCACGCCGGGCGGTGGGGAGCTGTCGGCCACGCTGCGCCGGATCGAACGATCGGCGGGGGCGTTGGCCACCTCCAGCGTGGCCCGGATGGACGAGACGCTGCCCTGGTTCCGGGCGCTGCCCGCCGACCAGCGTTCCTGGGTGATGCTGGTCGCCCAGGCGGGCGCGAGGTCGTTGGTGCAGTGGCTGCGCGAGGGCGGCGGCACGGCGGACAGCACCCAGGAGGTCTCGGACGAGGTCTTCGCCGCCGCCCCGCAGGCGCTGGCCCGGTCGATCACCCTCCAGCAGACCGTCGCGTTGATCAAGGTGACCATCGACGTGGTCGAGGAGCAGGTGTCGCACCTGGCCGCCGAGGGCGAGGAGCAGCAGCTACGCGAGGCGGTGCTGCGCTTCTCCCGGGAGATCGCGTTCTCCGCCGCCCGGGTGTACGCACGGGCCGCCGAGTCGCGCGGCGCCTGGGACGCCCGGTTGCAGGCGCTGCTGGTCGACGCGCTGTTGCGCGGTGACTCGCCGGACGTCCTGGCCAGTCGGGCCGCCGCGCTGGGCTGGGCGGACGCGCCGCCGGTGGCGGTGGCGGTCGGCCGGTCGCCCGGCGGTGAGGTCTCCGCGGTGCTGCACGTGGTCTACCGGCAGGCCCGCCGGATCGGCGTGGAGGTGATCGGCGGCGTCCACGGCGACCGGCTGGTGATCGTGCTCGGCGGCGCACCGGACCCGCTGACCGCTACCGCGAAGCTGCTGGGCGCGTTCGGGGACGGCCCGGTGGTGGTCGGTCCCGCCGTACCGAGCCTGGACGAGGCGACCGAGTCGGCGCGGGCCGCGCTCTCCGGTTTTCGGGCCGCCCCGGCCTGGCCCAGCGCACCCCGACCGGTGCCGGCCGCGGACCTGCTGCCGGAGCGGGCGCTCGCCGGCGACGCGGAGGCCCGTCGGCGGCTCCGTCACGATGTGTACGCGACACTGGTGCGCGCCGGTGGGGAACTGCTGGCGACCCTGGACGCCTTCCTGGCCGCCGGTGGCACGCTGGAGAGCGCGGCCCGGGCGCTGTTCGTGCACCCGAACACGGTGCGTTACCGTTTGCGCCGGATCGCCGAGGTGACAGGGTTCTCGCCGCTGTCGCCGCGGGACGCGTTCGCCCTTCAGGTCGCGCTGACAGTGGGTCGGTTGGACCCGGTCGCCCCGCTCGCCTCGCCGGTCCCGACTCAGACAATCACCCCGGGCAGCCGGAAATCTGCCCAAACCGAGGATGATCCCCGCCGATCTTTGTAGGAAACCTCCAAAGGTCCTAGTGTGGTTTGGTCGAAGGCGGCACCGCGTTACCCGCCTTTATCCGGGAGAGTCATAGGCGTGCTCGCCGTACTTAGTCCCGGCCAGGGTTCTCAGAAACCCGGCTTCCTGACCCCCTGGCTCGACCTGACCGGCACCGAGGCGCGACTGCGCGAGTGGTCGGCGTTGGCCGGGGTCGACCTGCTGCACCTGGGCACCGCCGCCGACGCCGACGAGATCAAGGACACCGCCCGCACCCAGCCGTTGCTGGTCGCCGCGGCGCTGCTCGCGGCCGAGCACCTGCCGCTGGACGGCATTGCGCTCACCGCCGGCCACAGCGTCGGCGAGCTGGGTGCCGCCGCGCTGGCCGGTGTGCTGTCGGCCGACGCCGCGATCACCCTGGCCGGCGTACGCGGCCGGGAGATGGCCGCGGCGTGCGCGCTGGAGCCGACCGGAATGGCCGCGGTGCTCGGCGGCGACCCCGACGAGGTGATCGCCGCGATCGAGGCGAACGGGCTCTACCCGGCCAACCGCAACGGCGCCGGGCAGATCGTCGCCGCTGGCGCCCTGGACGGGCTCGACAAGCTCGCCGCCGCGCCGCCCGCCCGGACCCGGATCATCCGGCTCCAGGTGGCTGGCGCGTTCCACACGCCGTACATGGCTCCGGCCGAGACCGCGCTCGCCGCGGAGGCCGCCGGAATCACCCCCGCCGACCCGGCCCGGACCCTGCTGTCGAACCTCGACGGCACCGCTGTCGACGACGGCGCGGCCATGGTTCAGCGCCTCGTCCGTCAGGTCACCGCGCCGGTGCGCTGGGACCTGTGCATGCGTACGCTGGCCGACCTCGGGGTCACCGGCGTGATCGAACTGCCCCCGGCCGGCACCCTCGCCGGCCTGGTCAAGCGGGAACTCAAGGGCGACGGCGCCCCGGAGATCGTCACCCTCAACACCCCGGACGACCTGCCGGCCGCACGGGACCTGATCGCCCGTATCGGAGGTCGTTCATGACTGGCAGTCGCATCGTCTCGATGGGGCACTACCAGCCCTCCCGGGTGGTGACCAACGACGACATCGCCCAGCTCGTCGACACCAACGACGAGTGGATCCGCGACCGGGTCGGCATCGTCAGCCGGCGGATCGCCGACAGCGAGACGGTCGCCGACATGGCCGCCGCGGCCGCCGGCAAGGCGCTGGCCAACTCGGGCCTGACCGCCGCCGACATCGACCTGGTCGTGGTCGCCACCTGCTCCTCCATCGACCGCAGCCCCAACGTGGCCTGCCGGGTCGCCGCCAAGCTGGGCATCACCGCGCCGGGCGCGTTCGACCTCAACACCGCCTGCTCGGGCTTCGCCTACGCGCTGGGCACCGTCGACCACGCCATCCGGGCCGGGGCGTCGCGCAACGCGATCGTCATCGGTGCGGAGAAGCTGTCCGACTTCACCGACTGGACCGACCGCTCCACCTGCATCATCTTCGCGGACGGGGCCGGTGCCGCGGTGGTCTCCGCCACCGCCGACGACGAGCCGACCGGAATCGGCCCGGTCGTCTGGGGTTCGGTGCCGGACAAGAGCGACGCGGTCCGCATCGAGGGTTGGCGCCCGTACATCCAGCAGGAGGGTCAGGCGGTCTTCCGCTGGGCCACCACCGCGATCGCGCCCCTGGCGCTCCAGGCCTGCGAGCGGGCCGGGGTCGACCCGTCGGAGCTGGCCGCTTTCGTGCCGCACCAGGCCAACGCCCGGATCATCGACGGCATCGCCAAGCGGCTCAACATCCCCGACGCGATCATCGCGAAGGACATCGTCGAGTCCGGCAACACCTCCGCGGCGAGCGTGCCGCTGGCCCTTTCCAAGCTGGTCGAGCGCCGGGAGGTGCCCTCGGGCGCGCCGGTGCTGCTGTTCGGCTTCGGCGGTGGCCTGACCTACGCCGGTCAGGTCGTCCGCTGCCCCTGATGACCCCCTCGGGCGCGTACGCGTCGAGGAGTGGCGGTCGGCGACGCCGACCGCCGGAGAACCCCGATGAAAGGAACCAACCGCAATGACCCGTGACGAGATCACCACCGGCCTCGCCGAGATCCTCGAAGAGGTTGCCGGAGTGAACCCGGACGACGTGGCCGAGGGGAAGTCCTTCACCGACGACCTCGATGTCGACTCGCTCTCCATGGTGGAGGTCGTTGTCGCGGCCGAGGAGAAGTTCGGCGTCAAGATCCCGGACAACGAGGTGCAGAACCTCAAGACCGTCGGCGACGCTGTCAGCTACATCGCGGCGCAGTCCTGATCATGAGTCGTCCTGACGTCGTCGTCACCGGGCTCGGCGCGACGACCCCGCTTGGCGGGGACGTCGCGTCGACCTGGGACGCCATGCTCGCCGGCCGCTCCGGGGTGAGTGCCCTCACCCAGGAGTGGGCCGCGCAACTGCCGGTCCGGATCGCCGCCCAGTTGGCCGTGGAGCCGTCCGAGGTGCTGGACCGGGTCCGCCTGCGCCGCCTGGACCGTTCCGAGGCGATCGCGATCATCGCGGCGCAGCAGGCCTGGGCGGACGCCGGCCTCGCCGGCTCCGACCTCGACGGCGAGCGGTTGGCCGTCAGCGTCGGCTCCGGCATCGGCGGTGCCACCACCCTGCTCGCCCAGGACGACATCCTGGAGGCCTCCGGGCCACGGCGGGTGTCCCCGCACACCATCCCGATGCTGATGCCGAACGGTCCGGCCGCCTGGGTCGGGCTGGAGCTGGGCGCCAAGGCCGGCGTGCACTCGGTGGCCAGCGCCTGCGCCACCGGCGCCGAGGCGATCGCCCTCGGCCTGGACATCATCCGTTCCGGCCGGGCCGACGTGGTGGTGGCCGGCGGCACCGAGGCGGTCATCCACCCGCTGCCGATCGCCGGCTTCAGCTCGATGCGGGCCATGTCGACCCGCAACGACGACCCGGAGCGGGCCTCCCGCCCGTGGGACCGGGGCCGGGACGGCTTCGTCCTCGGCGAGGGCGCCGGCATCGTGGTGCTGGAGCGGGCCGAGCACGCCGCGGCCCGGGGCGCCCGGGTGTACGCGCGCCTCGCCGGCGCCGGCATCACCTCCGACGCGTACGACATCGTGCAGCCGCACGCCGAGGGTGAGGGCGCCATCCGGGCCATCGCCAAGGCGATCGCCGACGCGGACGTGGCGAAGCGGGACATCGTGCACGTCAACGCGCACGCCACCTCGACCCCGGTCGGGGACATGCTGGAGATCGGCGGGCTGCACAAGGCGCTCGGCGACCACCCGGTGCTGTCCGCGACGAAGTCGATGACCGGTCACCTGCTCGGTGCGGCCGGTGCGCTGGAGTCGATCGCCACCATCCTGGCGATCCGCGACAGCGTCGTCCCTCCGACGATCAACCTCGACGACCCGGAGCCAGGCCTCACCCTGGATGTCGCCGCGCACAAGGCCCGCCACATGGAGATCCCGGCCGCGTTGAACAACGCGTTCGGCTTCGGCGGCCACAACGTGGCGCTCGTCTTCGCTCGTCCCTGAGATCCTCCGCACGGGCCCCTCCTCTCATCGAGGAGGGGCCCTTCGCGTCGTTCAGCCCCGGTTGCGGGGGTGCTGTTTCGCGGTGCGCTCGTTGCCGTGGCGGTAGTTGCCGGTCCAGCGGGCCATCACCAACTGCGGGTCGTCGTCGACCTCGGCCAGGAACTCCGCGGCCCGAGCGCCGCGCAGCGTGCCGGCGACCCGTCCGTGGTGGGTGATCACCACGGTGCCGTCCGCCCGTTGCGTGTGCCGGAATCCTGCTGCCGCTCCCATGGGGGGAGGTTGTCAGACCGACCGGGGCGGGGCGACCCGATTTCGGTAGGGGGTGCGGCGATCGCGATTGACGTCGGGAGACCCCACGGCTTAGATGGGCCGACTGAAGATCGACTGACGGGGATCACCACCATGGACACTCGTACCCTCGTCGCCGTGTCGGCGGCGGCGCTCACCCTCGGCCTGCTGACCGGCTGCGGCGACGACGCGGACGCTCCCGCCGGGCCCGCGGCCGGCGCCCCGGCCCCGCAGGCCACTGGTGAGCCCTGGTACGACGAGGTGGCCCCGGCGTCGCCCAGCGGCACCGCCGGCGGCACGGGTTCCCCCTGCCCGGTACCTGTGACGTTTCCGCTGGCCGACGGGTGGACGGCCAAGGCGATCGAGCCGCCCAAGGGTGAGCTGGCCGAGCTGCTCGGCGAGGCGCTCACCAAGCGCGGCGGCACCACGGTGCGCTGGGAGGTGGACGGGCGCCCGGCCGGCGGCGGATTCCTGCGGATCTGGGCGGCGGACTCGCCGACGGTCACGCCGCGCGCCGCGCTGGAGGGTTTCGCCGCCGGGGCCGGCGAGACGGTCGCCGGCCAACAGTTCCGCGACCTCCGCGCCGGCGGCTTCGACGCCACCGAGATGACCTGGCTCGCCACCAACCCGCTGGTCGAGGAGGAGGATGAGTCGCGGAACTGGGCGCTGGCCGTCCAGTCGGCGGGGCAGACGCTGGTCTTCGCCGTCAACGAGGGGCTGATCGCCGAACGGACCGACGTGCTGCCGGCGTACCGGCTCGCGGTGCGAGGCCTCACGAAGGGCGAGTGAGGTGGGCGACTGAGGTGGCGCCGACCCGTCCGGGCCGGCCGGTCAGGTGCGACAGGTCGTGGCGGGCAGTCCGGGGACGGTCACCGGGGATCGGCCGCCCGGGCGGGCCTTGCCGGCGAGCACGGCGGCCAGGCCGGTCATCGACGCCCGACTGGACGAGTACGTGGCCAGCAGCGTCGGTGACTTGGCGTCGGCCAGCACGTACGGGGTGTCCATGGCGACAGTGACCGCCGCGTCCGGGCGCAGGTCCTTGGCGCCGTCGCCGTAGCCCACCAGGTGCACGATCGTGCCGCCGCTGGGCTTGACCTGCACACCGGCGGCGGTCAGCGCGGCGGTGAGCGTGGCCCGGGTTCCGTCCCGACCGCCGGACGAGGTGACGGTGACCGGCCCGCGTACCGCTGCGCCGCAGGAGCCTCGCAGCACTGTGACGGCGGCGGCGGCCAGCGCGTCGGCGGCCGCCCGGTGCTCCGGGGTGTTCAGCGTGGACATCTGTGCCGCCGGCACCTGCGCGAGCTGGAACTTCATGGTCAGCACGCGGGTGACCGCCTCGACCAGCCGGGTGCGGGGCAGCGATCCGCCGCGCAGTGCGGCGAGCAGCCCGTCGTACGCCTGACCGACGTTCGGGGTCATCAGAATGAGGTCGTTACCGGCGTTGAGCGCCCGGACCGCCGCCTCACCGGGAGCCCAGCGCTTCGCGGGCGGCATGTTCATCCCGTCGGTGATCACCACGCCCTTGAAGCCGAGTTGGCCGCGCAGCACGTCGGTGAGCAGCTTGTGCGAGAACGTCGCCGGGGTCCCCGGGTCGATCGCGCGCGCGTCCAGGTGACCGGACATCACGGCCATCGCGCCCGCGTCCATCCCGGCGGTGAACGGCGGCCACGCTCCGCTCTGCAACGCCGCGGCGGACTGGGTGAGCACCGGAAGGTCCTGGTGCGAGTCGTCGGCGCTGTGGCCGTGCCCGGGGAAGTGCTTCAGGGTGGCGGCGACCCCGGCCGCCTGGAGGCCACGGACCGCGCCGCCCACCTGCGTGGCGGCCTGCTTCGGGTCGGCGCCGTACGACCGGGAGCCGATCACGGTGCTGCGGGTGGCCAGCACGTCGGCCACCGGAGCGAAGTCGATGTTGATGCCCATCGCGGCCAACTCGGCGCCGGCGGCCCGCCAGGCGGCCTCGGTGAGCTTCGGGTCACCGGCGGCGCCGGCCGCGAGGGCGCTGGGCAGCACTGTGACCCCGTCGGTCACCCGGGTGACCACGCCGTACTCCTGGTCGGTGCCGATCAGCAGCGGCGCGGGACCTGCGGCGAGCCGACCGGCGGCGGTACGCAGCCCGGTGGTGAGCTCGTGCACCTGCTTGGGGTTGTCGACGTTCGTGGTCTCCTGGTTGCCCTTGGTCGGGTCGTCGGCGCTGAAGCCGACCAGGATCAGGCCACCCAACCGGTACTTGGCGATCATGTCGGCGGGGGTGTCGACCCCGGCGAGGGCCTGGTTACCGGCCGCCGAGCCGGCGGAGACCTTCGTCGCCGAGTCGCCGTAGGCGTACGGCATCAGCACCTGGCCGACCAGGTCCTCGTCGGAGAGCGTCGCGACCAGCGCGGCGGCCCGGCCGGCGGGGTCGCTGGCCGGCGGTACGGCCGGGACGCTCGGGCCGGCGGACGTGCCGACCGGGCTGGGCGTCGGAGCGGGGCGGGGCGAGCCACCCGAGCAGCCGGAGACGAGCAGGGCGGTCAGGGCGGCGACAGCGATACGGGCGCGCCACGGGCGATTCGACACGCCGCCCATCCCACCAGCTTCTCCCTTATCGGGGCAACTTGACCTTACCGGTCGTCACCGACTCGACGGCGTACGGCCAGCGGCCCGGCGGCCGGGTCAACCGACCCGAGTGAGCAAGGTCACCGGGGCGCCGTCGCCGGCGTACCGGTAGGGCTCCAGGTCAGCGTCCCACGCCGTGCCGAGCGCCTTGTCGAGGGCGTGCGCCAGCGCCTCCGGGGCCCGGGAGGCCGCCATCAGCGCCCGAAGTCGGTCCTCGCCGAGCTGGATGTCGCCCGCCACGCCGACCGTCGCCCGGAACAGGCCACGCGCCGGCACGTACATGAAGCGCTCACCATCGGCACCGGGACTCGGCTCCTCGGTGACCTCGAAACGGATCATGGGCCACTGCCGTAGGGCAGCAGCCAGCTCGGCGCCCGTCCCCGGACGACCGGTCCACCCGCACTCGGCCCGGCGTGCGCCGGGGTCGACGGGCTGAGCCGTCCACTGCAGGTTGACCGGCGCGGCTAGGACGCGCGCGATCGCCCACTCGACGTGCGAGCACACGGCGAGCGGGGTCGAGTGGACGTATACGACGCCACGCGTTGGCACGGTGACCTCCCGGAGAGCGAGGTGCGTCTTCCCCTACGACCTCGTCCACCCAGGTGGCTGCTGCAACACATGATGACTCCTGTGACGCGTGGTGCGCCAGGGAATCGGAAAAAACGCCGGGTGGAATAGCCGGACGGGTGGTCGCCGTTGCCTCTCAGGACACCGCGACGACCAGCATGATGTCGTGGTCCTGTACAGTTCCACCGGCGGCTTATGCCGCGTTACACCTTCGCGGGCCGAGTCACGTACGACCCGCACACAGCCCCCGGACGTCCAGTCCTCCCGTACGTCTTGCAAGGAGTACCTCCGTGGCGAGCAACACCTCTAAGACCGCGCGCGCGTCCGTCCGGGCCGGCCAGGCTGGCCAGGGTGGCGCCCTCAGCGTGCTGGGCGAGTTCAAGTACCTCATCCCGCTCAACGGCGGCAAGCACGCCTACGTGCGGAACCTGACCAACGGCAAGACCGCGCACCTGCGCACGGACTCCGACGCCTTCGTCGAGGAGATCCGCGTGCTGGCCGCCGCCGGCCACGCCGCCAAGATCCGGGCGGAGATCAACAACCTGGCTGCCACCCACCCGGGTGACGGCTGGGAGGCCACCGAGAAGCGCCTGGTCGCGGCCGGCGTCTTCGAGGGCTGAGCCCTCCCCACCGCACCACTGAAACCGCCCGCCGGGAGTTCCCGGCGGGCGGTTTCGCGTGTCCACGGTCCGGGTCAGCCCGGATCGAGCAGGGTGACCTCGCCGGTGGCCAGGTCGTAGAGGCCACCGACCACGGCGACCCGGCCGGCAGCCACGGGGCCGGCCAGCAGGTCGTCCTCGCGCAGGGTGCGCACTGTGCGCCGGACGTGCCGGCGGATCGCCAGCGGCTGCACCGCCGGATCGTCGATCCCCGCCTCGGCCACCGCCGGGGCGATCTCGTCCACCAGGTGCGCCAGCGACCCCCCGGGACGCTGTCCGGTGCGCAGCGCCGCCACAGCGGCCTCCACCGCGCCACACCGCTCGTGGCCGAGGACCATCACCAGCGGTACGCCGAGCTGGCCGACCACGTACTCGATCGAGCCGCAGACCGCGCGATCGAGCACGTGGCCCCCGGTACGGATCACACAGATCGCACCGAAGGTCTGGTCGAAGATCGCCTCCAACGGCACCCGGGAGTCGATACAGCCCAGCACCACGGCGTACGGCTGCTGGTCGCCGGAGGCCGCGGCGGCGGCGGCCGTGACGTCGTGCCCGTGCACCGGCTGACCGCTGATGAACCGCCGGTTACCGGCGAGCAGGTCGGCCAGCGCGGCGCGGGGTGTACCGCCGGCCTGCCGTCCCTGCCCCGACGTCGCCCCCATGGGTGCTCCCGACGACACCATGCCGTTCAGCTTGGCCCGCCGCCGTCCCGCACGGGCGAGGTCGGGAATGTTCGCGACGGCGCGATTGGCGTGGTGTCATGGCGGGTAGCCGGTGTTACCGCCGGGTATCCCGGTGCTGGTGGTACTGGGCGGCCCTGGGGAGGTGGCGATGCCGGAGCGGTTCGAGGTCGGCCTGCCGGACGGTGTACGGCTCAACGTCGAGGCGACGGGTCCGACGGACGCCCAGGTCACCGCCATCCTGCTGCACGGCTGGACGCTGGACGGGCGGGCCTGGCACCGGCAGGTCGACGCGCTCACCGCGGCACCGTTCGGCGACGCGGTACGCGTGGTCACCTACGACGCGCGGGGGCACGGCCGGTCCAGCTGCATGGCGCTGCCCACGGCCACAGTCGCCCAGTTGGGTGACGACCTGGCCGCGGTGATCGACGCCGTGGCGCCGACCGGCCCGGTGGTGCTGGTCGGGCACTCGATGGGCGGTATGACGATCATGGAGTACGCCCACCGCCACCCCGCGCACTTCGCCGCCCGCACCACTGGTCTGGTCTTCGTCTCGACCACCGCCGAGGGGCACACGCACACCGTCTACGGGCTCTCGCCGCGGATCGCCCGGTTGATCCGGCTGGCCGAGACGACCGGCGCCGGCGTGCTGGCCCGGTGTGGCTCGTGGCGCGCGCCCCGGGCACTGCTGAACGCGCTGCAACCGAGCATCCGGTGGATGCTCTTCGGTGACCGCTGCGAGCCGGCCGACATCCGCCTGGTGACGTCGGCGGTGGCCCGGGCCTCGCTGCGCTCGATCGGTGGGTTCCGCGCCTCCATCGGCACCCAGCACCGACTGGACACCCTCGCCGCGTTGGCCCACCTGCCGGCCGCCGCCCTGGTCGGCGACCGGGACCGGTTGACCCCACCGCCGTGCGCCGAGTCGATCGCGGCCGCTCTGCCGGCCACCGAGCTGACCGTCTGCCCAGGTGCCGGGCACATGCTGATGATGGAACGGCCGGACGAGGTCAACGCCGCGCTCACCGGCGTGCTGCGGCGGGTGCTCACCGAATCGTCGCCGGCCCACCCTGGAGCGACCCCCGCCGAGACGGGTGCCTGAGTACGTTCGCGCACCTCGGGCGCGGCGGGTCGGGCCCGGGGCCGTACTCTTCTCGGTTGGCCCGCGCGGTTCCCGCCGCCTGCCGGCGACCTCTGAAGGAGCGTGCGTTGACCGACCAGACCGGCCTGGAGCAGGAGATCGCCGTCGAGCAACGACACCTCGACCGGGTGTACGCCCGACTGGCCGAGCTGCGACGGTCGGCCGTGCGCGCCGAGCGTGACGGCTACCGGATGGCCCGGGTGGGCACGCACGGCGCTCTGGTCGAGCGCGACGCGATGGTCTTCCACGCGGCGCAGCGGCGGCACACCCTGGACGCCGAGCACGAGGGGCTCGTCTTCGGCCGGCTGGACCTGCGCGACCGTCAGGTGCTGCACGTCGGGCGACTCGGGATCCGCGACGAGGACGCCGTCACGCTTGTCGTCGACTGGCGCGCGCCGGCCGCCGCCGCCTTCTACCAGGCCACCCCGGCGCAGCCGCTTGACGTGGTGCGGCGGCGCACCATCCAGTCACGCGCCGAGCGGGTCACCCGGATCGAGGACGACCTGCTGGACCCGTCGGCCGCCCCGGAGGGGATGACTGTCGTCGGTGACGGCGCGCTGCTGGCCACCCTCTCCAAGGCCACCGGCCGGGGCATGCGCGACATCGTGGCGACCATCCAGCGGGAGCAGGACGAGGCGATCCGCTCGCCCGGCTCCGGGGTGACGATCGTCGCGGGCGGCCCCGGCACCGGCAAGACCGCTGTCGCCCTGCACCGGGCCGCGTTCCTGCTGTACTCCGACCGCAGCCGCTACGCTGGCGGCGGCATCCTGGTGGTCGGCCCGTCCTCGGTCTTCGTCGAGTACATCGGCTCCGTGCTGCCGTCGCTCGGTGAGGACACCGCGACCCTGCACTCGCTGGGCACGCTCTTTCCGGGGATGACCGCCACCCGCCCCGACCCACCCGAGGTGGCGGCGGTGAAGGGCTCGCTGCGGATGCGCCGGGTGCTGGAGCGGGCGGCCCGCGACGCGGTGCCGGGCGGCCCGGGTGAGCTGCGGCTGCTCTACCGGGGCACGTTGCTGCGGTTGGACCGGGCCGCGCTGGACCGGATCCGGGACCGCGCGCTGCAACGCGGCGCGCGGCGCAACGAGGTGCGCCGGGCCGGTTTCGACGGGGTGTTCGCGGCGCTCTGGGCGCAGGCCCGTGAGCTGAGCAGCGGCCGGCTGCCGGAGCAGCCGGCCTTCGAGGCGGAGATCGCCGAGCGGTCGGAGTTCCGGGAGTTCCTCAAGGCGTGGTGGCCCCGGCTGCACCCCCGGCACGTGCTCGGCTGGCTGGCGCAGCCCGACCGGCTGCGCCGCTACGCCGGGGGCATCCTCTCCTCGGCGGAGATCCGGCTGCTCAACGCCGCGTACCGGAACCTGGACTCGGCCGGGCTGACCATCGCCGACGTGGCGCTGCTGGACGAGTTGGACGCCCTGCTCGGTAAGCCCGCGCAGGCGGCCAAGGCCCGACGCGACCCGTTCCAGCTCGCCGGCGGCGTGCGCGAGTTGAGCACGCTCGGCGAACGGCAGCGGGCCGCCCGCGCTGCAGCCCGGGAGCGTCCGGAGGACTACCGGGAGTACGCGCACGTGGTGGTGGACGAGGCGCAGGACGTCTCGCCGATGCAGTGGCGGATGATCGGTCGACGCGGCCGGCTGGCGTCCTGGACCGTGGTGGGCGACCCGGCGCAGACCGCGTGGACCGGCGACCCGGAGGAGCTGACCCGAGCCCGCGACCAGGCGCTGGGCCGGCGCAAGCGACACGATTTCACGCTCACCACGAACTACCGCAACTCGGCGGAGATCTTCGCGGTGGCAGCGGCGGAGATCCGTCGGCTCTACCCCGACCTGCCGCTGCCGACCGCCGTCCGCTCCACCGGGGTCGAGCCGGTCGAGCTTGTGGTGCCCGCGTCGGGGTTGGAGACCGCGACAGTGGAGGCCGCCGCCGGCCTGCTGGCCGAGGTGGAGGGCACGGTCGGGGTGATCACGCCGGTCCCCCGCCGGGACGAGGTCGCCGGTTGGCTCGGCGCACTCGGCGCGCCGAGGTTGCAGGTGGTAACCAGCCTGGAGGCCAAGGGCATGGAGTACGACGGGGTGGTGCTGGTCGCCCTGAGCGAGATCCGGGCCGATCCGGGCGCCGGGGTACGCACCCTGTACGTGGCGCTCTCCCGGGCCACCCAGCGGCTCACCACCATCGACCCGACCGGCTGACGTGTGCGGACTGCCGCCGGCGGGAGGCGCTGCCCGTACACTTGCACACATAGCGATGTGAGCATACATTTGACCGGGTCCCGACCAGCGGCGGAAGGTGGTTCTCGTGGGCGCAGGTCATGACCACCACCATGGGTCCGTCGCCAATGCCGCACACCAGCACCGAGGTCGACTCTGGGCGGCGTTCGGGCTGCTCGCCACCCTGATGGTGGTCGAGGCGGTGGTCGCCCTGCACACCGGCTCACTCGCCCTGCTCTCCGACGCCGGGCACATGTTCACCGACGTGCTCGGCATCGGGATGGCGCTCGCCGCGATCACGGCGACCCGGCGGGCCACCGGCGACCCGCAGCGCACCTTCGGGCTCTACCGGCTCGAGGTGCTCGCCGCGCTGGCCAACGCCGTCCTGCTCTCCGGCGTGGCGATCTACGTGGTGATCGAGGCGATCCGCCGTTTCGGCGACCCGCACCAGGTCATCGCCGGCCCGATGCTCGCGGTGGCAGTGCTCGGCCTGCTCGCGAACGTCGCCGCCTTCGCCCTGCTGCGCGCCGGGGCCCGGGAGAGCATCAACCTCCAGGGCGCCTACCTGGAGGTGGTCGGCGACCTGCTCGGCTCGCTCGGCGTCATCGGCGCGGCCCTGCTCATCACCGTCACCGACTGGTGGTGGGCAGATCCCCTGGTCGCGGTCGCCATCGGCGTATTCATCCTGCCGCGCACCTGGCGGCTGGCCCGCGCCGCCATCCGCATCCTGGTGCAGGCCGCCCCGGAGCACCTCCAGGTGACCGCCGTGCACGACCGACTGGCCGCCGTCCCGGGTGTCGTCGAGGTGCACGACCTGCACGTCTGGACGCTCACCTCGGGCATGGAGGTGGCCTCCGCACACCTGACCATGGCACCCGGCGCGGAGGTCGGCGCGGTGCTCACCGCGGCGCGTACCGCCCTGCACGACGACTTCCGCATCGAGCACGCGACGTTGCAGATCGAGCCGGGCGCCGCCTCCGGAGCGTGCGGCTCCATCGAGTGGTGAGGGCTTTTCGGAGCCTTCCTCCGCTCTTGCCGTAATTTTCCGTGGTGACGCACGCACCGTCCGTCACATTGGCTGCAGCCGCCCCACCGGCACCGGTAGGCTCGGTCCCGGCCTCCACCAGGCGGCGCCTTCCCGGCGCCGGTGGCGGCCGCCGCCTAATCGCCCAAGCGGGCGAACCGGGGAACCATGTTCCTGGGGTGTATCCGCGTCAGCGGTAGGGATCTTCCGTCCCGAACCCGTCAGCTAACCCGGTCGGCGGCTGACGGAAGGACATGCGCAGTGGCACCAGCACGACCACCCGCCGCCCGACTGGCGGCCCTGATCGTCGCGATGTTCACCCTCGGCGTCGCGCTCCCGGCCGGCACCGCCTCGGCCGCTCCCCCGACCGGCCTGCGGGCCGCCGCACCCGACTCAGACGAGGAGGGCGGCACCCCTGCGTTGCGCGCCCAACTCGAGGCCGCCAGCAAGGGCTACCTGGACGCGAAGCGCGCCCTGGACACCTCAGTGAAACGGCAACAGCAGCTCGCCACCCAACTGAAGACCATCGAGGTCGAGATCGGCCAGCGCAACGGCAAGGTCGGCGAGATCGCCGAGGTGGCGTACCGCACCGGCCGGCTCGGCGCGATGTCGGCGCTGCTCAACAGCAACACCCCGGAAGGCTTCATGGACCGGGCCGCCGCGCTGGACGCGGTGGCCGCCAACGAGGACCGGGTGCTTCGCGACCTGCTCGACAGCAAGGACAAGGCCAACCGCACCCGGGTGGCCCTGGACGGCGAGATCAACGAACAGCGCAAGCAGGTCGCGGTGATGGCCAAGCGCAAGGACCAGGCCGAACGGGCCCTGACCGTGGCCACCACGCCCAAGCCGCAGACCACCGCCGACGCCGGCTCCAACCGGGGCACCTCCAGCGCCAACGCGAAGGCCGCGCCGCGCAACTCCGACGGCTCCTGGCCCTCCGAGTCGTGCAGCGTCAACGACCCCACGCCGGCCAACGGCTGCATCACCCCGCGCACCCTGCACGCGCTCAACCAGGCCAAGTCCGCGGGCTTCACCCGGTACGTCTCGTGCCACCGCCCCAGCGGCTCCGGTGAGCACCCGAAGGGCCGGGCCTGCGACTTCGCCGCGCAGAAGAACGGCTTCGGCGGAAACGCCACCGGCGGCGACAAGACGTACGGCAACAACCTGGCCGCGTACTTCATCCGCAACGCCGACCGGCTCGCCGTGCTCTACGTGATCTGGTACAGGCAGATCTGGCTGCCCAGCAGCGGGTGGAAGTCGTACAGCGGGGCGCACGGCACCCCGTCCACCGACCACACCAACCACGTGCACCTGTCGGTCTACTGACCCACGCGTCGTGATGCCTGTGAGCCACCGGGACGGCTCACAGGCATCACGCGTGTCCGGGGCCGGGCTACGTCGCCGGGCGTACCCCTGATGTCGTCGCTCGTCGGACGACCCGGCCGGGGCCGGCGGGCAGCATCGGCGTATGCCTCGGATCCGACCCGCCACCCGCAAGGCGCTGCTCACCCTGCACCTCGTCACCTCGCTCGGCTGGCTGGGCGCCGACCTGGTGCTACTCACCCTCGGCATCGCCGTGCAGCGGGGCGCCGACCCGGCGGTGGTCTATCCGGTCACGGCCCTGGTCGGGACGCTGCTGTTCGCGCCGCTGAGCGTCCTGGTCTGGCTGATCGGAGTCGCCAGCTCGCTGCTCACCCCGTGGGGCCTGCTGCGCCACCGGTGGGTGCTGGTCAAGCTGGTGCTCACCACTGTGATGGTCGGGCTGGTGCTGTTCCTGCTCACCCCCAACCTGCGCCACGCCGGAGCGGTCGGCGCCGCCCTGCCCGCACGCGATCGCGCCGATCTGGTCATCGCGCCGGCGGTGTCGACCAGCCTGATGATCATCGCGACGGTGCTGTCCACCTACAAGCCGTGGGGCCGGCGTCCCGCCGCCCGAACCACCCGCACGAACCGCGCTCGCGCCGAAACCACAACCTAGGTGCCTCCGCCCGCAGTACGCGCCAAGGCCACGGCCTGTCCTGCGCCGCGATCTTGCACTTGCTGTCCCGACAAAGGGGGCATCTCACCGATATCGACAACCGGAACTGCAAGATCGACGAAGCGGGTGCGCGAGCCTCGGGGCGCCGGGTTCAGGTGGGCGGCGGGTTGCCGGTGCGGTCGAGGGCCGCGCCCAGCCGGGTGGCGAGGGCCAGGTGAGCGGCTTGCGCCTGGCGGAACGCGTAGCGGAACAGTGGCGTCGGCGCGGTCAGGGTGATCTCGACGTCGATGCGGACCAGGCCGTCCGGCTCGGCGCGTAGTCGGGTGTGGTTGCGCACGGTGGTGGCGGGCCACTGGCGGGCCACCATGACGATCTCGTCGGCCTCGCTGATCAGCACGTCCGCGTGGTAGGTGGTCCGAAAGCGCAGCGGACCGGCCGCCAACCGGTCGTTGATCGTGTAACTGGCCTGGGCGCCGGGCCGGGGCGGCACCCGGCGGACCCGGACGATCAGCGGATGCAGCTCGCCCTGCCGGGTCAGGTCACTGAGCAACGCGGCCGCCTCGGCGGGTGAGCACCGGGCCTGGACGGTGTAGCTGAAGGTATCGCTGCTGAGCACACCGTCTCCCGCCGTCGTTGGTCGCCCGATCGTCCCGTACCGATGTCTGCCTGGCAACGCCCGGCGGCCCCCAGCGCCGCGCCGGACCGGGCGGATGCGACGACCTGTCACCACCTGCGCCATTAAGGTCGGTTAGTACAAAATCTTCCGAAGATGCCGGAGGGCGGCCAGCATGAACGGCGACGACCGATGAGCGGGCACGTGATGGTCTTCGCGCCCACTCCACAGCTGACGGTGACAGTGGACCAGCCCAACGACCACCCCGAGCTGCACCTGCACCCCGGCGGGCAGGGCGTCTGGCAGGCCCGGATGGTGATCTCCCTCGGAGTCGACGTGGTGCTCTGCGCCGCCCTCGGCGGTGAGATCGGCCAGGTGCTGGAGCCGCTGCTGGTCAGCGAGGGCGTCAACCTCAAGGTGGTGGTCCGTGACTCCGGCAGCGGCGGATACGTGCACGATCGCCGGGAGGGCTCCCGGCAGGAGATCGCCGACGTGCCCGGACAGCCGCTGAGCCGGCACGAGATCGACGAGCTGTACAACCTCGCCCTCGGCGAGGGCCTACGGGCCTCGGTGAGCATCCTCAGTGGGCCGAACGAGCCCTGGCTCGTACCCGCCGACCTGTACCGACGCTTCGCCGCCGACCTCGGCGCCAACGGCGGCCGGGTGGTGGTCGACCTCTCCGGCGACCACCTCGGTTCGGTGTTGGAGAGCGGGGTGTTCTTCCTCAAGGTCAGTCACGAGGAGTTGATCCGCGACGGCCGCGCCCGCAGCGACGACACCGAGGAGCTGACCCGGGCCATGTACGAGCTGCACGCGGGCGGCGCCGAGACGGTGGTGGTGAGTCGCGCCGACCAGCCGGCGTTGGCACTCATCGACGGGGAGTTGTTCCAGGTCGAGATGCCCCGACTGGAGGCCGCCGACCCGCGCGGCGCTGGTGACTCGATGACCGCCGGGGTGGCTGCCGTCGTGGCCAGGGGCGGTGACATCAGGACCGCCATCCGCACCGGGGCCGCCGCCGGCGCGCTCAACGTCACCCGGCACGGCCTGGGCACCGGGCGGCTGGACTCGATCACCGGCCTGGTGGACCGGGTTCGGCTGGTGCCGGCAGACAGTCGGCAACAGGAGCGGACCACCCCTGACGAGTTGGCCGGCCGGGTGGTCGAGCGATGACAGTGCGGGTGCTGATCACCAACGACGACGGGATCGCGGCACCTGGCATCCAGGCGCTTGCCTGGGCGGCCCGGCAGCGGGGCCTGGACGTGGTGGTGGCCGCGCCGATGGAGGAGGCGAGCGGCACCAGCGCCGCGATGAGCGCCGTGGAGCGGGACGGGCGGGTCGTCGTGAACAACCACCCGCTGCCGGACCTGGCGGGGGTGCCGGCGTACGGGGTCGCCGGGTCCCCCGGCTTCATCACGCTGATCGCCCTGCACGGGGCGTTCGGTCCACCGCCGTCGGTGGTGCTCTCCGGGGTCAACCGGGGCGCCAACGCCGGCCGGGCGGTGCTGCACTCCGGGACCGTGGGCGCCGCGTTCACCGCCGCCACGAACGGCTGCCGGGCGATGGCGGTCTCCCTCGACGTGCTCTCGGCCGGTGAGGCGACGGCCGCGAGCGGTGGCGCGGCGGTGGACGCCGCCGCCCGGGTACGCGACGCCGAGCGGCACTGGGGCACGGCCGCGCGGGTCGCCCTGGACCTGCTCCCCCGGTTGACCTCCGCGCCGATGGAGAGCGTGCTCAACGTGAACGCCCCGGACCTGCCGCACGGGCAGTTGCGCGGGGTGCGGCGAGGCAGCCTGGCCAGCTTCGGTCAGGTGCAGATGACGGTGGCCGAGTCCGGCCACGGGTTCGTCCGTACCTCGCTGGAGGAGCCGGGGCAGGCCGCACAGCCCGGCACGGACGTGGCGTTGCTGGCCGCCGGGTACGCGTCGGTGACGGCCATCCGGGCGGTCACCGAGGCGACCGACATCGACCTGACCGGCCTGGACGAGCAGCCCTGACGGAGTGCCGCGGCGCGCTCAGGCGCCGGGCAGCACCTCGGGGGTGGCGGCGCCGGCGAAGTAGGGCTCCGGGGCACCGAAGAGGCCGAGCAGACCGGTCACCCACAGCTGCCGGTGCACGAACCGGCTCGGCTCGGTGACCACCAGCTTGACGTCGCTGACCTCGGCCGTCTGGAAGCCGGCCACCATGGCGCTGATGCCGACGGAGTCGATGAAGGTGACCAACCTCATGTTGAGTTCGATGCGCAGCGGGCGGCCCTTGGCCAGCACCTCTGCGATCGCTTCGCGCACCTCGTACGCTGTGTCGACGTCGATCTCGCCCCGAGGGGCGATCTCCACGACACCACCGGACAGAACCGACTTCACGATCGACAGGCTCACGCGAGCACCTCCACCCGCCCGTCCCCCGGGCGCCTCATCAGTACGCGGGCCGCGACCGAGAGTATTCCTCCGACGGCCTCGGTCGCCACCCCTCGGGATGAGCAATTCGCGGATCCGGGCCCACAAAGCCACCCATATCCGCACTTTTCAGTATCTGATTACTCAAGACTTTTTGTTATTTGAGCACCGACGATCGGTCGTGACCGACGCGCCGCCGAACCAGGGTAGCGGTCCGCGGCCGGCACACCCGACAACCGGTCCACCACCTACACCTTCCCCGTGTGCCGTCGGCGTGTCGCCCACCGCCGGCCGGCGGCGATCCACGCCCCGGTTGCCGACGCGTCCTAGCATCGGCCGGGACACCACCGCGACGGAGAGGATCTTCGATGATCAAGCGACTTGCCGGGCTGGCCGGCGTCGGCGTTCTGCTTGCCCTCGTCCTGGCCTGCGGTTTCGGTGGCGGGGGCGACGATGACGACGATGACGACGACGACTTCGCCCGGGGCGTGGCCGTGTCAGCGGTGCGCTGAGTCGGGGGCCGGAGTTCCGCTGCCCCGAATTACCGGTGCTCCGCGGCGGTCGGGGTTTGCGGCCGGCTGACGCGGGGCACTGCGGGGTAGGCGACACCGTGACGCGCTGGAAAGACGCCGAAGTCCGAAGTGGCCGGCGGCTTCGGCACCTGAGGAGGTAACCACGATGTTCGGAACCAACCTGCTGGACCGCCGCAGCAAGCCGGAGCGGATCGCGGACCAGGCCTGGGAGCACCTGCTCTCAGCCGTCAGCTACGCCGGAGACAGCGTGCGGGACACCGCCCGCTCGGCCCGCCAGAACAGCAGCGACCTCGCCGACGGAGCGGGTGACCTGGTGGGATCCGCGGCCGAGGAGGCGCGACGCCGCGCCTCGCTGGCCTTCGACGCGCTCGCCGGCCGCCAGCCGGCACTGCCCTGGACGCTCCTGATCGGCGCCGCGCTCGTCGGGGCGGCGGTCGGCTGGGCCGTCGGCTCCGCCGCACGGGCCGCCGGCAGCCGGGACGACCGCGCCGTCGAGGACGTGGAGTTCGTCGACGTCGACCGCCCCAACTCCCCCGCCGTCTGAACGACAGCACCACTGCGGGCCCCGATCGACTCAGGTCGATCGGGGCCCGCTGCGGTAGTGGGGTGGGACCGGTCCGCCGGGTGCCGGACCCCTCAGGCGGCCCGGCGGACCGGTGCTTCGTGGTGATCCGGGGTTCCGGCCCGGATCACCTGCTCAGCGACTCGTGCAGGTGATGGCGGCCGGGGACGTGTTGCTGCCAGTCCACGAGCCGAGGAAACCGGCGGTGGTGCTGGCCCCGGCGGCGAGCGCGCCGTTCCAGCCACTGTCCCGGACCGACACGGCGGCCCCGGTCTGGGTGTGGGTGCCGCCCCAGAGCTGGTCGATCCGCTGGCCGTCGGCGAAGGTCCAGCCCAGCGTCCAGCCGGCGATGGGGGCGCTTCCCGCGTTGCGAACCACCAGCTCGGCCTGGAATCCGCCTGACCAGGAGCCGGTCACCCGGTAGGTCGCCGCGCAACCAGTGGATGGCGGCGGAGTGGTCGGGGGCGGAGTGGTCGGGGGCGGGGTGGTGGGCGGTGGGGTCGTCGGCGGTGGCGTGGTCGGGGGCTCGCCGCTGGTGGGGTCGGCGACCAGGATGCCGCGACCGTTGGTGCCGAGGTAGACCCGACCGTAGACCCGCGGGTCGCCGGTCAGCGCCTCGGTCGGATTGCCGTACTGGTGGCGGTCGTCGTTGACGCGTACCCAGGTCGCGCCGGCGTCGTCGGAGCGGTGCACGCCCGGTTGACCGTTCACTGTGCCGTAGAGGAACACCGCAGGGTTGGTCCGCCCGGGTGCCGCCTTGCCGAAACCGACGTTGCCGGAGGCGCTGACGCCGTCCAGCCTGGTGAAGCTGGCGCCGGCGTCGGTGGAGCGCCACAGACCACCGGGCCCGGCCAGCCACAGTTCGCCGGCCCGACCCGGCAGGGCCTTGAACCGCACGTCGGTGGTGGGCAGCCCGGTCGCCGCGGTCGGGGTGAAGCTGGCCCCGCCGTCGGTGCTCCGGTAGAAACGCCCGCCGCTGAAGCCGTAGAACCGGGTGGGGTCGACCCGGTCGGACTCGATCGTGGCGTTCGCCGGGATGCCGGTCGAGGCTGCCCAGGAGTTGCCGAACCCGACCGAGTGGACGACGCGTTGGCCCGCGTCACCGGGTGCCCAGACGAAGCGGCTGCCGTCGGCGGCGGCGGCCACCGTGCCGCCCAGGTTGACCCCGGACGGTTCGGTGCCCTGGAACCAGGTGGCGCCGCCGTCGGTGGAGAAGGCGACATGACTGTCGTTGGGCCGGTCGGCGTCGGTGAAGTTGCCGGCGCGCACCAGCACCGCGGGTTTGCTCTCGGCGTAGTCCAGGCTGGTGGTGCTCGTGAACACCGGCTGGGTGAACAGCATCGACGGAATCGCGTCCAGGTCGGTGTGTCGGAAGCCGCCCACGTCTCCGAGCGCGCTGATCAGGGGTGCCCCGCTGGGCGGGCTGATCAGGTCGAGGACGGCGGTCTCCTCCAGCCCCCGGACCATCGGCCGGAGGGTGAACTGACCGCCGGTGTCCCACCTGGTCAGGTCGGTGGTGCCGTAGATGGTGGCGCCGGTGCCGTACATCATGCGGTTGGAGTCGTGCGGGTCGATCTCCACCGACTCGTTCATCCAGCCGAGCTTGGGCGCGTCCTCCGGGGGTGCCGGGTTGAGTCCGAAGGTCAGCCAGGGCACCGAGCTGATGTCCATGGTGTAGCGGCGGGACCTCTCCGGATAGTTGCTGAACTCCCAGATCCGCGTCCAGGTCGCCCCGCCGTCGGTGCTGCGGAAGAAGATGGCGTCGGGCCACCAGGAGACCTGGGTGGCCACCAGCAGGGTGTTGGGACGTTGCCTGTCGATGGTCAACCCGCTGTAGCCGAAGTAGGCGTCGGCGCTGGTGGAGGGCACCGGGCTGATCCGCGTCCAGGCCCCGGTCGACCGGGTGAACTTCCAGACGTCGCCCTTGCCGCCGTCGTACGGGCCGCCGGTGTCGCTGGTGGCGATGTAAAGGTGTCCACCGACCGGGTCGACGACGCCCTTGTGGGCCAGGTAGCCGGTGGGCTGACCGGGGATGCGCGCCCAGGTGACGCCGCCGTCGGTGCTGCGGTAGACGGGGTTCTCCTTGTCCGCCACGCCCACGTAGATGGTCTGCGTGGTGGAGCCGGCGGTGCCGGTGCTCTTGTCGAAACTGACCCAGGTCAGGCCCTGGTTCTGCCCGTTGTAGCCGTTCGGGTCGCTGGGGTCCGCGCGGTAGTTACCGACGTTGGGGAAGGCGGCGACGCGGGCCCAGGTCACGCCGTGGTCGGTGCTGCGCCAGAGCCCGTTGCCGCCCTCGGCGCCGTAGTACACGATGCTGTTCCGGTTGGGGTCGACGGCGAGCCGCTCCCCCATTCCCCGGCCCGGCATGTTGCCGCCGTTCTTGAACGGCAGCTCGGTGGCCTGCCAGGTGGCGCCCTTGTCGGCCGAGCGCAGGATCGCGCCGTTGTTCGGGTCCCAGCCGTTGGTGTACATGCCGACAGCGGCGTACACCCGGTTGGTCTGCACCGGGTCGGTGGCGATGCTGACCACGCCGTTGTAGCCCCACCGGTCGGCGCCGACCCAGTCGAGCAGCGGCGTCCAGGACTGGCTGGCCTGTTCCCAGCGGTACGCCCCACCGATGTCGGTGCGCGCGTAGATGAGGTTCTTCTCGGTGGGGCTGAAGACGATGCCGGGTACGAAGCCGCCACCGCCCACCCTGACGTTTCGCCAGGTGTACGCCTCCGCTGCGGCCGGGGTGGGGGCCGACCCAGCGGCGGTGAACGGGACCACCACGACGGCTGTGGCGGCGGCCAACACGGACACGACCGTGGCGGCGAGACTTCTCCGCATCTGCGGTTCCTCTCGGATGGAGCCCCGGGGGACGGGGTCGATCGCACGGGTGACGCCGTGGCTCGGGGGACGAGCACGACGACGGGGACGGGCGGAGCTGCCCTGGCTCCACCACCCGACGCGACGGCTCCCGCGATCGAGGAACGCGATTACCGTAACCGAAAGCGGCTCGCTTTGGAAGCGCTCCCATCATCGATGTTCGTCCGCGTCTCCCGCCCGCTCCGCCCAGGTCCGGCCATGCCGTCACCCGGTCCGGGCGAGGACGGCTCACCCGGGGCGGCGGCAGGATCGCAGCACGGCGGACCTCCGGCCGCAGCCACCACCCGGTCCGCCAACGGAACAGCGGAGGAGGGACAGATGGCCATCGCCGAGATCAACCGCACCGACCAGGACATCCAGTCCGCCGTGCTCGACGAGCTGACCTGGGAACCACGGGTGCAGCCGCACGAGATCGGCGTGACCGTCGCCGAGGGCGTCGTCACCCTGACCGGCCGGGTGGACAGCTACGCCAAGAAGTGGGCCGCCGAACGGGCCACCCACCGGGTCGCGTCGGTCCGGGCCGTCGCCAACGACGTGGCCGTACAGCTCACCAACGACACCGAGCGCGCCGACAGCGACCTGGCCGCCGCGGCCAGCCACGGGCTGGAGTGGGACGCGTTCGTGCCCATCGAGAAGCTCCAGGTCACCGTCTCGGCCGGCTGGGTGACACTGCACGGCGACGTCGAGTGGGAGTACCAACGGCGAGCCGCCGAACGGGCGGTCGCCCGACTGACCGGCGTACGCGGGGTGAGCAACGGCATCACCGTCCGACCGGCCACCGCGCCGGACGGCCGCGACCTGGCCAACCGGATCGTCGACGCGCTCGCCCGGGCCGGAGCTACCGAGGTCGAACGGATCAGCGTCCGGGTGCACGGCGACACAGCGATACTCGCCGGGTTGGTGCACTCGATGCCCGAACGGGCCGAGGTCGAGCAGGTGGCCTGGTCCGCGCCGGGCATCCGGGAGGTGCAGAACCACATCGCGGTCGCCCCGGTGCTGCGCTGAGCGGGACGCGGGCTGAGCGCACTCTGCCGAGCGCGGCGCGAGCGCGGAACCACCCGGGGTGGGTGAGGCCGCCTCACCCACCCCGGGAGCAGGCTGGCGGCATGAGTGATCCGAACGGGCTGATCCAACCGGGGCGCACCGCGCCCGGTTTCGCAGTGCCGGCCACCCCGGACGGGGCTCTGCTGGGACCTGAGCAGTTCCGTGGCCGGCCGGTCGTGCTCGCCTTCTACCCCGCCGACTGGAGCCCGGTCTGCGGTGACCAGATGTCGCTCTACCAGTCGGCAGCACCCGTCTTCGCCCAGTACCGGGCGGTGGTGCTCGGCATCTCGGTGGACGGCATCTGGTCGCACCGGGCGTTCGCGGAGAGCCGGGGCATCGAGTTCCCGCTGCTGGCCGACTTCGAGCCCAAGGGCGAGGTGGCCCGCAGCTACGGCGCGTACATGTCGAACGGTGAGGCGGCCCGCGCGCTCGTGGTGCTGGACCCGACGGGGACGGTGACCTGGAGCTACCTGTCGCCGCCCGACGTCAACCCCGGCGCCGACGGCATCTTCGACGCGCTGGACCGACTCGCCGCCGATCGGAAGGTGATGGCCGGATGAGTACGCCACTGCAGGTCACCGCCCGACTTCGAGACCCGGTGACCACCGAGGACCACATCCGGGGGCCGGCCGACGCGGCGGTGACAGTCGTCGAGTACGGCGACTTCCAGTGCCAGTTCTGCGGTGCGGCGTACCCGAACCTGCACGAGTTGCTGCGGCAGCGGGCCGACACCGTACGGCTGGTCTACCGGTACTTCCCGATCGCCAACGTGCACCCGTACGCCGAACGCGCCGCCGAGACGGCCGAGGCTGCCGGGGTGCGGGGCCGGTTCTGGGAGATGCACGACTGGCTCTACGAGCACCAGGATCAGTTGGACCCGGTGCACCTCTCGCTCGGTGTCGAGCAGGTCGGGTTGCCGCCGGACGAGTTGAACGCCGAGGTGGAGAACCATGCCCACGCGGACCGGGTGCGCCGCGACTTCGTGGGGGGCATCCGCAGCGGGGTGAACGGCACCCCCACCCTGTTCGTCAACGGCGTTCGGCACGACGGCGGGTACGACCTACCCGACCTGCTGACGGCGGTGGACGCCGCCGCCAACCCCTGACCGTCAGCCACTCAGATCAGCCGCAACTCGCGCGCCCGCCGGACCGCCTCGCGTCGGCGGGTCGCGTCGAGTTTGCGGTAGATGTTGCGGACGTGGGTCTTCACCGTGTTGACCGAGAGGGACAGCTCGCTGGCGATCTCCACGTTGGACAGGATGCTCTGCAGGTAGCGCAGGATGGTCAGCTCCCGCTCGGTGAGCGGCTCGTCGAGCGCGCCCCTCGGCGCGGCGGCCGGCCCGGCGGTGCTCTGCTCCGCGCCCCGCACGAGGTCACTGACCAGCGCGAAGTGCGCTGTGCCCGCGTCCAGGTGAGCGGCCAGCAGGTCCCGCACCTGTGGTTCGGCGCGGGTGAAGACCCGTCGGCAGCCCTGCGGCCCGGCCAGGTCCAGTATCCGTTCCAGGATCCGGCCCGCCCGACGCCCGTCCCCGGCGCGCTCGGCCAGCACCGCGTCCAGCAGCCCCGCGTCCAGGCGTACCGGTAGGGGCCAGGCTGTGGCGGCCGGGGCCTGCCAGTCCGGCAGGGTCCGCCCGGCGGCGGCGGGGTCGCCAGCCATCAGCTGCACCTTCGCCAACGTCACCGCGAGCCCCGGGTGGGCCCCCTCGTCGGCGGCACCGGCCAGCAGGTCGCGGGCGGAGTCCAGGTCGCCCCGCTCGGCCCGCAGTTCTGCTTCGGCGGCCCGCAACAGACCGGTCAACTCGGCGGACGGGCGGTCCGTCAACGCCTCCCGGGCCCGGACGAGCAGCCGCTGGCCGGCCGCCGGATCGCCGGAGTCACGCCGCAGTTGCGCCCGGCACAGCGCCGCCACCGCTGCCGCCACCGGTTCGTCGGAGGCGGCGGCCAGCCAGTCGTGGTCCACCTCGGGGTCGCCGGCCCAGCCGCCCGCCACGTCGAACGCCGGGAGGGCGAGGCCGAGGTTCGCCGTGGCCTCCTCGGGTTGGTCGCGCAGCAGTGCCACCACGGCGAGTGCCAGGTACGCGTAGCCGCAGTCGAGCCGACAGGACCAGCCCCGGCACTGCGGCATGACGAGCGCGTCCCGGGCCGCCTGCTCGGCCGCCCGCAGCTCACCGCGCACCGCGAGGAGCAGCGCGGCGCGGCTCGCGGCGACCAGTTCGGTACGCGGTCGGTCGGCCTCCCGGGCCGCCGCCCTGGCCCGGACGAACCGGGCGGTGGACAGCACGCCGTCGGCCAGCTCGACCATCCCCAGCGCGGTACCGGTGAACGCCCGCAGGTCCAGGTCGTCGGCCGCACCGCCACCGCCGGCCGTCGGGGCGGAACCGGCCACCCCGGTCGGCACCCGGGTCGGCGTGGCCTCCGGAGGGCGGGTGCGCAGCAGGCGAGCGGCGGCGGCCCGGACCTCAGCGCGGTCGTCGGCGAGCCGTGCCACTGTCAACTCCAGCGCGGTGACCAACCGCAGGAACCGGTCCCGGCGCGGCACCGGCAGGCCTGCGGCGTGCCCGGCGGCGGACCGCAGGTGACCGGTGGCGGCCGGCAGGTCACCGGCGTACGCGCGCTCGGCGGCGCACGCCAACGCCACCTCCGGGTCGGCGCGGATCACCTCCTCCGGCGGTGACGCGGGTGCCGGGGCGTGCCCCGGATCCCGGTCGTAGCGGGTCAGCTCCGGCCAGTGGGCGACGAACAGGTCGCCGGCCAGGTCCCACCGGCCGGCGGCCAGGGCGTGCCGCAGCGCGTCGGCGGGCCGGCCGTCGCCCGCGTACCAGTCGGCGGCCCGGACGTGCAGCTCGCGCAGCTCGTCGGCGGGCAAACGGGCCAGGTCGGCGCGGAGCAGGTCGGCCAGGAGTGACTCGCACCGGTACCAGGGCGGCCGGGTGTCCTCCCGGTGCAGCAGACCACCGGTCCCGGCCAGGTCGGCCAGCGCCTGCCCGGCGTCGGGGCGGCCGGTCAGGGCCTCGGCCAGGTCGGCGCAGACGGTGTCGACGACTGCGGTACGGCGCAGCAGGTCCTCCTCGGCCGGGTCGAGCGTCGCGAGCACCTCCTCGTGCAGGTAGCCGGCGATCTCCGGCTGGTCGCCGCCGAACTGCCCCACCCAGCGCTCCGGGTCGGGCTGTGCGCGTACCGCCAGGGCCGCGATGCGCAGCGCTGCCGGCCAGCCGCCGGTGCGTTCCCGCAGCCGGTGCACGGCGGTCGCCGGCAGCGCGGCGGCGTGGGCGGTGAGCAGGTCGGCCACCTCGTCGTCGGTGAACGCCAGCTCGTCGGGGCCGATCTCGGTCAACTCGCCGGCGAGCCGGAGCCGGTGCAGTGGCAGGTGCAGCCCGGCCCGCGCGCCGATCACCAGACGCAGCCGCCGCCCGGCATGCCGCAGCAGGAACTCCAGGCCGGTCAGCGCCGCCGGGTCGGCGACCCGGTGCAGGTCGTCCAGGACCAGCAGCACCGGCCGGTCGGCGGCGGCGAGCGTGGCGGCCAACGCCTCCAACTGGTCGGGCCGCGGCGGCCGGTCGGGCACCGCGCCGCTCTCCGCCGCCCCGGTCGCCGATCGCAGCGCCGCGGCGAGGTACGCCCAGAGCCGGTCGGAGTCGTCGCCGGCCTCCACCGACATCCACGCCGAGACCGGCTCGTCAGCGGACGAAACCGACAGGTCACCGGAGTCCGGTACGACAGCGCCCGGCTCCACGTCGGGGGGCGCGCCGCCCAACCGCACCCACGAGGCGAGCAGGGTGGTCTTGCCCCAGCCGGCGGGGGCGGCCACCAGGGTGACAGGTCCCGCGCTGCCCTCGTCCAACCGACGCAGCAGGCGGGGCCGGGCCACCACCGGCTCCGGCGGCACGGCCGGTGTCAGCCGGGACGCCAGCAGCGGTGGCCCCGGTGCCGGCTCGACCCGTACGTGATCCTGTTCCGGCACCCAGCCCCACCCCCACCACGCGCTCCGCCCCCGGTCGGCGAGCGGTTACCCGACGCGGGCCGGTTCACCCCTTCCGGGCGAGCGCGCTTCACCCGGCCGCGACCGACGATCGGGGGACGTGAACCGGGAGGACGGGTGGTACCGATGGGACGGCTGGCGCGGGCGGGACCCGCCCTGGGCGGCGCGGCGCTGGCCGGGGCGGCGCGGCTGCTGCGCGTACCCCGTCGGGGTGGCCGGACCGGCGGGGGCGGCGACGCCGCCGCGCCGGCCCGCTGGGAGGTGGTGACCGTCGACCGACCGCCGGAGCAGGTGCTTCCGGACGGCCGCTGGCCGGAGCCGCTGCGCCGCCTGGACGGGGCGGTGGAGGTGCGGGTGCGCCCGGCGCCCGGTGATCGGGGCACCGAGCTGGCCGCCCGGCCGCTGGCCGGCGTCACCCCGCCCACCGGGCTGGCCGCGCACCTGGTCGGCGACGACCCGGGTCTGCTGGTCCGCCGGACCCTGCGCCAGATCAAGCAACGGGTGGAGGCCGGTGAGGTGCTCCGCGCGGACCGCTCGGCGCTGGACCGCCCCGAGGTCCACGGGTGAGGGCGCTCTGCTGGGTCACCGCCGACGAGCTGGCGGTACGCGAGGTGCCCGACCCGGAGCTGCGCAACGAGCGGGACGTCATCGTCCGGGTGCGGCGCAGCGCCACCTGCGGAGGTGATCTGCCGCTGCTGGCCGGCCGGCACCCGCTGCTGCGGGCCGGCGACGTGCTCGGCGCGGAGTTCCTGGGTGAGGTGGTCGAGGTCGGCCCCGGGGTCCGCCGACACCGCACCGGTGATCGGGTGGTCGTCGGTGCGGGCGTGGCCTGCGGCGGCTGCTGGTACTGCCGCCGGGGCCTGCACTCCTGCTGCGACAACGCCCATGCCGACCTCGCCAGCGCCGAGCCCGACTGGACCCGCTCCGACGCCGGCTGCTTCGGCCGGCCCCGGGCGGCGGGCGGCTTCGCGGGCGGCCACGCCGAGTACGTGCGGGTGCCGTACGCCGACGTGAGCGCGTTCCGGGTGCCGGACGCCGTCGATGACGACCGGGCGGTGTTCGCCGCGGACGCGGCGCCGACCGGGTGGCTGGCCACCGAGTTGGGTGCGGTGCGCCCCGGCGACGTGGTGGCGGTCTGGGGCGCCGGGGCGGTCGGTCAGTTGACCGCCCGGGCGGCGGTGCTGCGCGGCGCCGCCCGGGTCCTGGTCGTGGACCGGCACGAGGAGCGGTTGCGGATGGCCGAGCGGCACTCCGACGCCGAGCCGCTCGACTACCGCCGCACCGACGTCGCGGCCGAGCTGCGCGACCGCAGCGGTGGGCGCGGGCCGGACGTGTGCGTGGTGGCGGTCGGCACGCCGCCGGCCCGGTCGATGGCCGACCGGTTCGGTGGCCAGCACGCCGACCGACCGGACGCGCTGCGGGAGGCGGTGCACGCGTGCCGCAAGAGCGGCGTGGTGGTGGTGCTCGGCGGGACAGGCGGGTTCGTCGACGCGTTCCCGCTGGGTGCGCTGGCCGAGCGGCGGCTCACGCTGCGCGGCGCCGGCCGGCCGGACCTGCGGGACGTGCCGATGCTGCTGGACCGGATGGCTCGCGACGAGCTGCGGACCGAGCACCTGGCCACCCACCGACTGCCGTTGGCGCGGGGCCCCGAGGGGTACGCGCTGTTCCGGGACCGGGCCGACGGCTGCGTACGCGCCGTGTTCACGCCCTGACGCCCTCCTTGTGAGCTGCCATCGGGGACCGCGAATGGCACACTCTGGGCATGGCTGGGGAGCGAACGTACGACGTGGTGTTGTTCGGAGCGACCGGGTTCACCGGCGCCCTGGCCGCTGAATACCTGGCCCGGCACGCGCCGGCCGAGCTGCGCTGGGCGCTGGCCGGGCGCAACCCGCAGCGCCTCGCCACCGTACGGGACCGGCTCACCGCGATCGACCCGAGCCTGGCCGACCTGCCGCTGCTCACCGCCGACGTGACCGACGCCGACTCCCTGCGGGCGGTGGCCGAGAGCGCCCGGGTGGTGGCCAGCACTGTCGGGCCGTACATCCACCACGGGGAACCGCTGGTCGCGGCCTGCGTCCGGGCCGGCACCGACTACCTGGACATCACCGGCGAGCCGGAGTTCGTCGACCTCATGTACGTACGTCACCACGCCGAGGCGACGCGCACGGGCGCGCGGCTGGTGCACGCCTGCGGCTTCGACTCCGTCCCGCACGACCTGGGCGCCTGGTTCACCGTCAGGCAACTGCCCGCCGACGTGCCGATCACTGTCGACGGGTACGTGCGTGCCGGCGGCCGGTTCTCCGCCGGCACCTACCACTCGGCGCTCACCGCGTTCTCCCGTACCGGGCAGGCCAGCAAGGCCGCCCGGGACCGTCGGGCGGTCGAGCCGCGTCCCACCGACCGTCGGGTCCGGGCGGTGCCCGGCCGGCTCGCCCGCTCGGCGGAGCTGGGCATCTGGACAGTGCCGCTGCCGACCATCGACCCGCAGGTGGTCCGCCGCTCGGCGGCGGCCCGCCCGGAGTACGGTCCGGACTTCCGCTACCGGCACTTCGCGGCGGTGAAGCGGCTACCCACCGTCCTGGCCGGCGCGGCCGGGCTCGGTGCGCTGATCGGGCTGGTGAAGCTGCCGCCCAGCCGCCGCTGGCTGCTCGGCCGGCTCTCGTCCGGGCAGGGGCCCACCGCCCAGCAGCGGGCGTCGTCGTGGTTCCGGGTCCGGTTCGTCGGCACCGGCGGCGGGCAGCGGGTGGTCACCGAGGTCGCCGGCGGTGACCCCGGCTACGACGAGACGGCGAAGATGCTCGCCGAGTCGGCGCTGTGCCTGGCGCTCGACGAGCTGCCGCCGACCGCCGGCCAGCTCACCCCGGTCGCCGCGATGGGCGACGCGCTGCTCGACCGGCTCGTCCGGGCCGGCCTCACCTTCCGGGTGCTCAAGCAGGAGACGCGGGAGCCCTCGGCTTGACCCTCAACCGGGTCGAGGGGGCAGGATGCCCAGCGTGAGCGACCTGCACAGCATCGGCGAGCTGGCCCGGGCCAGCGGCCTGACAGTCAGCGCCCTGCGGTTCTACGACTCGGCGGGGGTGCTGGAGCCGACACTTGTCGACCCGGTGACCGGCTACCGCTGGTATGCCGGGGAGCAGATCGCCCCGGCCCGGCTGGTGGCCGGGCTGCGCCGGATCGGCATGCCGGTGCCGGAGATCGCCGCCGCGGTCCGCGCCGAGCCGGCCGTGGTGCACCGACTGCTCGACGCGCACCTGCGCCGGCTCGCCGACGGGCTCAGCGACGCCCGCCGCGAGGTCGACCGGCTCCGGGCCCTGGTCGATCCGGCCCCGCCGACCGCCACCACGCTCCTGGTCTCCCCCGCCGCCCTGGCCGCCGCGCTCGACGCGGTGCGCTTCGCCGTCGGCGTCGATCCGGAGCTGCCGATGCTCGCCGGCGTGCTGTTCGACGTGGAGTCCGACGGTGTCCGGCTCGTCGCCACCGACCGGTACCGGCTGGCTCTGGCAAGGGCCGGGGCCGACGTCGACGGGCCGCCGGTGCGGGTGTTCGTGCCGGTGGCCCTCGTCGATGAGCTCCGGCCACTGCTCGACACCGCCGACACCTGGCCGGTGCGGCTGACAGTGGCGGGAGCGGAGCTGCGGGTGCGGGCGGCCGACCGCACGGTGACCGGCAACGCCCTGCCGTACGACTTCCCGGACTACCACCGGCTGCTGCGCAAGTCCGTCGGTGAGCGGCCCACCGCGCGCCGGATCCCGGTGGACGTGGCCGCGCTGCGCGCCGCACTGGCCGACCCGGCGGCCCCCACTGTCGCCCGTGACCACGACGGCACGACCCGGGCGGTCACCGTGCTCGGCGTCGACGACCAGGGCGGGCTGCGGCTGCTCCCTGCCGCCGAGCTGGGCTCCGACGCGCTGCGGGTCGGGGTGGACGGTGGTTACCTGCTGGACGCGCTGAACGCGGCCGGCGCGCCGCAACTGGTGTTGGAGCTGGATGGGCCGATCGCCCCGTTGGCCGTACGCCGACCGGACGACGCGGACAGCTACTCGGTGCTCATGCCGATCCGGCTGTAGAAATCCCTCGCGCTCCCCGTCCCCGGGTGGAAACGTGCGCGACGGTAACATCTGATGGTTCACCAGTGAACCCCGGACGGAGGCGTACGGAGCAGCATGCTCGACATGGAGTTGATCCGGAAGGATCGCGAGGCGGTGGCGACCGCGCTGGCGAAGCGTCTGGATCCCGCCGAGGTCACCCGAGCGCTGGACGAGATCCAGCGGCTCGACCAGGAACGCCGCGCCCTGATCACGGAGATCGACGCCGAGCGGCAGCGCCGCAAGGCCGAGGCCCGGGCGTACGCGCAGGCGAAGCGGGCCGGCGAGGAGCCGCAGGCCGCCACGCCGGAGGCGGAGCGTAAGCAGCTCTCCGAGCTGGAGTCCCAGCTCGACGAGGTGCAGGCCCGGCTGCGCGACGCGATGAGTGAGCTGCCCAACCTGCCCAGCGACGACGTCGTGGCCGGCGGCAAGGAAGCCAACCGGGTGGTGAAGACCTTCGGTGAGCCGCCGGTGATCGAGAAGGTCCGCGACCACGTGGAGCTGAGCCGCGCGTTGGGCCTTGTCGACTACGAGCGCGGGGTCAAGCTCGGTGGGTCCGGTTTCTGGATGTACACCGGGGTCGGCGCCCGGCTGGAGTGGGCGCTGCTCAACTACTTCGTCGACCAGCACATCAAGGCCGGTTACGAGTTCCTGCTCCCGCCGCACCTGCTGTTGGATTCGGCCGGCTTCGCCGCCGGGCAGTTCCCCAAGTTCTACGACGACGTCTACCACCTGGACTCGGCGTCCGCCCCGCGTGGCCAGTTCCTGCTGCCCACGTCGGAGACGGCGATCCTCGGCGCGTACCAGGACGAGATCCTGGAGACCCCGAAGCTGCCGCTGAAGGCGTTCGCGTACACCCCGTGCTACCGGCGGGAGTCGGCCGGTTCGCACTCGGACGAGCGCGGCACGGTGCGGGGGCACCAGTTCAACAAGGTGGAGATCTTCCAGTTCACCCTGCCGGAGCAGGCCGACGCGGCGCT
Source organism: Micromonospora vinacea (assembly GCF_015751785.1). Classification (NCBI taxonomy): domain Bacteria; kingdom Bacillati; phylum Actinomycetota; class Actinomycetes; order Micromonosporales; family Micromonosporaceae; genus Micromonospora; species Micromonospora vinacea. The sequence continues at coordinate 321,518 of NZ_JADOTY010000001.1, forward strand.
GGAGGAGATGCTCGCTCACGCCGAGAGCCTGGTCGAGGGGCTGGGTCTGCACTACCAGCGCACGCTGCTCTCGGCCGGTGACGCCAGCGCCTCGATGAAGAAGACCCTCGACATCGAGGTGTGGATGCCGAGCACCGGCAAGTACAAGGAGGTGTCGTCGGTCTCCTGGGCCGGCGACTACCAGGCTCGCCGGGCGGCCATCCGTTACCGCGAGCCGGGCGGCAAGCAGACGCGCTTCGTGCACACCCTCAACGGGTCGGCGCTGGCCACCAGCCGGCTTTTCCCGGCCATCCTGGAGCAGTACCAGCAGGCCGACGGCAGTGTTCTGATCCCCAAGGTCCTCCAGGACCGCCTAGGCACCGACCGCCTGACCCCCCGCTAGCCCGGACCCCTCCTCACCCCGTCGATCTTGCAGTTTCGGTCTCCGTAATGCAGGGTTCCGCGGTTTTTGTCGCGACAGGAACTGCAAGATCGCGGGGGTGGGAGCGGCGCCTGGTGAGGGCTGCCGCCAGCAGGAGAGCCGCCAGGGCGGCCACGAGCAGGGCCGGGCCGATGGTGTCGAGGGCGTTGGCCAGGGCGTGCTGCACCTGAGATGCCGCTTGGATGACCGGGTCTCCGAGCGCGTCGCGGCGGCCGGCGGCCAGGCGTAGCTCGTACCAGCCGTACCAGGCGACGTAGCCGCCGGCGAGCAGCAGCACCAGGCCACTGAGGCGGGGCACCAGCGCGCCGGCGACGCGCAGCCGGGCCACCAGGCCGTCGCGCAGCAGCGCCACCCCGAGCGCGGCGACCGCGACCACCAGACCCATCCCGAGGGCGTACGCGCCGAACAGCGCCAACCCCTGGCCGGTCGAGCCGGCCTGGAGGCTGGTCACCACGATGGCCAGAAACGGCGCGATGGCGCAGCCGAGCGACGCCAGCGCGTACGCCGCGCCGAACAGCGCCATCGACGGCCAGGACCGGGTCAGCCGGGGCGCCCGGGCGGACCAGCCGGGGGCGGGCAGCCGCCGGCCGGCGAGCAGCCAGCAGCCGGCCAGGACCAGCAGCACGCCGAGCGCCACTGTCAGCCACGGCAGCCGGGGCCGCAGCCAGCCGGCCAGCGGCGCGAGCGCCAGGCCGAACGCGCCGAACACCAGCACGTACCCCACTGTCAGCCCGGCCGCCGCGGTGAGCGCGCGGCCGACCGCGCCGCGGGTGTCCGACCCGGCGACCAACAGCGAGAGGTACGCGGGCAGCAACGCGAAGCCGCACGGGTTGACAGCGCCGAGCATGCCGGCGGTCAGCGCGAGCAGCAGTGTGGCGGTCACGCCCCGGCCAGTGCGGCAACCTTGGCGGTGAGCGCCTCACCGTCCAGGAAGCCCTGGTGGACGATCGTGCCGCTCCGGTCGATGATCACGAAGATGCTCTGCTCGGTCACCTTGAACCGCTTCCAGAGCGCGCCCTTGCCGTCCTCGATCTGCGGCGTCGCGCCGAGGTCGAACTCGGTGACGAACTCCTTCATGGCCTTCCGCTCGCCCAGCCCGGCGACGCCGACGATCGGCACTGTGTCCCGGTACCGGGGTGCGATCTCGGCCACGGTCCAGGCCTGGCTGGCGCAGGTGGCGCACCACGGCGCCCAGAACCACAGCACCACCGGTTTGCCGGCGAGCTGCGCCGCGTCGAACGCGGCCCCGCCGAGGGTGGTCCCGGTGAAGCGCAGCACGTCCGGGACCTGCGCCGCGGGTGGCCCGCTGGTCGCCGCGCCCGGCGGGGCGGTCGGGGTGGGCGGGGCGCCCGTCGGGGCCGAGGCCGATCCGGCGGCGGCGGGCCCACCCGGCGCGGTGCCGGTGCAGGCGGCAGTGCCGAGCAGGGCCACCACGAGCGCCCCGGCGGTGGCGGCCCTGCGCAGTCGCCCGACCCCTGTCCACGCCATGCCGATCCGCATCCGCTTCTCCGTTCCGGTCCGGAAGGGACCCTTGCTGGGCCTGAGGCTTCGCTATTCGGCCTTGGCGAGTCGGAGAGCCAGCTCGGGGCAGACCTTGACCGCCTTCAGCGCGCCCTCCCGCAGCCAGGTCGGCACGGGGGTGGCCGGGAAGGCGGGGTATCCGTTCGCGTCGAGCCGGATGAAGTCCGGTACGACGTGCGCGCACAGGCCGTGTCCGTCGCAGCGGGACCAGTCCAGGGTGAGCTTCTGCGGGTTCGCGTCGGGTGCGCCCGGCAGCCCCATCACGCCCTTGACCCGTCGGCCGCAGCCGTCGCCGGTGCTGTGCAGCCGCAGGTCCTCGGCGAAGACCTCGATAGCGGAGAGCGCGAACCGGGCGGTGCCGTCCGGGTGGCTGCACGCGCCCCGGCCCTTCACCTCGCCGGCGGCGGCGCGCACCACGTCCGCCGGTTGGCTGCCGGCGACGGCCAGGTCGACAGCGCGGGCCAGGTCCGGGAGGCCCATCTTGCACGGCCCGCACTGGCCGGCGGACTCACCGGCCAGGTAGCGCACCACCTGGGCGGCCTCACCGAGCGGGCAGGTGTCGACACCGAGCGGGACGATGATGCCCGCGCCGAGGGTGCCGCCGACCGCGGCCAGGCCCTTGCGGGAGACCTCGGCCTTCTCCGCCGCCTCCGGGGTGATCCACTTGCCGTGGTAGCCGCCCATCAGGATGCCCTGGACGTCCGGCACCTCGCACAGGTCGAGGACGTCGCGCAGCGGCATGCCGGCGGTGCACTCCACCACCGCCGGTCGGCCCGCCGCGCCGGTCACTGTGAGCAGCACGGTGCCCGGCTCGTCGTCGGTGCCCAGCGCCGCGTACTCGTACGGGCCCAGTCGGGCGCCGATGGCGAGCTGGGCGAACGTCTCGGCGTTGGACAGCAGGGTGGGCAGGCCGCTGACCCCGGAGTCGCTGGAGCGCTTCTTGGTGCCCGGCGGGATGTGCGGCAGCCCGTTGATCCCGTTGACCAGTGCGCCGCCCTCGCCGGAGATGAACCGGTGCGGCACTGTGACGATTGTCGTCTGCACCGGCATCCGGCGCTCTTCGAGGGCGTCCATCAGCGAGTCCCGGCCGACCCCGTCGTCCGCCACGCCGATCACGATCTCGTCGGCGTCCAGCGCGTACGCGGCCAGCGCCGCCCCGTCCAGAATCAGGTGCGGGGCGCGGGTCAGCAGCACCTTGTCCTTCCAGCTGGCCGGCTCCCCCTCGGTGGCATTGACCACCACCACGGCGGCGAGGTCCTGCCGCTCGCAGGACTCCAGCACCGCGCGCAGTTTGCGGGCGAACGGGAAACCCGCACCGCCCTTGCCCTTGAGCTGCATGCCCTCGGCGAGCTGGAGCAGTTGTGCGGGCTCCATCGGGCCGATGGGTCCGTGCACCTCCTCGTGCGCGAGCAGGTCGAGCCGGCCGTACTCGGCGAAGCCAGCGGTGAGCCGGGGTTCGCCCACACAGGCGACCGGTGGCACGGCGGTCCGCATCACTTCGCCTCACCCCGCAGCCCGGCCCAGTACGCCCCGTCCACCGCGTCGGCGCTGGCCTTGCGGCGCTTGGACTTGCCCTCGCCGGCTGCCCGGCGGGCACGGCGGGACGCCAGGTCGACAAGGGTCGGGGTGTCGTCGACGGGTGGTGCCACCTCGTCCGGCATGTACCGGGCCGGCGGGCGCCAGTAGTCCGGCTCCTCGGGCAGGTCGTCCTCGACGCTGTGCCGGCCGCTGCCGCTGCGTGGCGCCGACGAGATGGGGCTGCTGGAGACCGGGCCGGCCGAGATCGGCTCGACGGAGATCGGGCCGGCGGAGATGGGCTCGGCGGCCTGCCACCGGCGCGGGCTGTCCCACGGCTCCTCGGCCTCGTCCAGTGTCGACTGCGGCGGCGCCGAGTAACGGCTGCCGTCGTCCTCACTGCGGGACCGGCGACGGGACCGCTCAGCGGTGGCCTCGTCGGCGCGTCGCCGGCCGGTCGGCACGTCCTCGTCGCGGGTGCGGGAGCCGCGCCGCCGGGTCACCGGCTCCAACTCCTCCTCGTCGCGTCGGAACGTGCCGGTGTCCTCCACGCTGCGGCGAGCCGATCGGCTGGTAGTGGTCTCCTCGGCCCGCCGGCTGCGCGAGGACCGTTCGGTGTCGCGGCGGGCCGCCGGCTCCTCCTCCCGCCGACGCCGGCTCGGCCGGGTCGGCTCGACGAGGGAACCGGGCTCGGGCACCACCGGGACGGTGAACCGTTCCGGGTCACGTCGTGCGGCCGGCGCGGCCCAGGTGGCGGTGGTGGTCTCGGCCCAGGCGGGACGCTTGTCCGCGGCCTTACTGCGCCGACCCAACCCCGCCAGCAGCGATCGGGCGGTCTTCGCCTCCTCGGCCCGGCCGACCATCACCGCGTTGCGCACCGCTGCCTGGTGCTGCTCGCGGCTGCGCCGACCGATGGTTACCGAGAACCGGACCAGCAGGGCAAGCACCACCAGCAACATGCAGCCGAGGTAGCTGAACATCACCCAGGGCGCTGCGGCCCGACCGGCGTTGAGGCCGTGAAAGACAGCGAACGGCCAGGCCAGGTACGCGGTGGAGTGCAGGGCCCGCCACAGCCACTTCGGACCGACGTCGGCGAAGCGGGCCCGGATGATGCCGGTCCAGATCACGCTGACCATCAGCAGCGCGGCCACAGTGCCGAGCCCGATGTAGAGCCCACGGCCGCCGACGAACGGCACCAGCGCGTCGGTCGCCGCCGCCCGCCCGGTGGCGATCTTGGTGAGGACGTGGAAGCCGAGCCCGGCCACGCCCAGCACGCCGGTGGCCCGGTGCGCCGACTGCATCAGCACCCGGTGCGGGATGCGCAGCACCAGCCGGTCGGTGGCGAGCAGACCGAGCATCACTGTGAGGCTCAACGCCACCAGGGAGATGACCCCGGCGAAGAACTCGGTGAAGAAGAAGCCGTAGGCGTACGCCGTCTGGCCGGCGCCGGTCAGCATGATCGCCGCCCAGAGCGCGGTGAGCAGCGACGCGATCAGCAGGGCGCTCGCCGACCTCGACGGGGTACGCACCCCCCGACTGCTGGCGCTGGTCCGGACCGTCGCCGCCTTCTTGTCCTGCTGTGCCCGGGCCATCTGCTCCTCGATCGTCTCGCGGCGGCGTACCACCGGCCGACCCCTGCTCCCCCATCCAGTACGGACCGGCGGGGCGCGCGGATCACCCGCCGACGAAAATTTCTGGGCCGGAATCGAACCGAGGGGCGCGGCCGTGCGTTGTACCCGCTCCCACCCACCGATCTGGACAGTGACAAGCGTCCATGCATTGACAGTGGCTGCAACACGCTTGTAACCTTTCAGCAAATTTCAGCCAGGCTTGCAAGATTCCGGCAACCTGGCTCTCCCCCACCGCACCACCACCCCCCGCTCCCGTCAGGAGTCCCCATGCACCGACGTCGACGCGGCACGGCGCTCCTCGCCCTCGGCCTGATCGCCAGCCTGCTCGTCCCCGCCACCGTGACGGCACCCCCGGCCGTCGCCGCCCCGTCCGGCGGCAAGAAGGTCATCGTCCAGCTCTTCGAGTGGAACTGGCCCTCGGTGGCCAGTGAGTGCCAGAGCACCCTCGGCCCGAAGGGTTACGGCTACGTGCAGGTCTCGCCCCCGCAGGAGCACGTGCGGGGCAACCAGTGGTGGCTGGCGTACCAGCCGGTCAGCTATCGGATCGAGTCCCGCAAGGGCACCCGGGCGCAGTTCCAGTCGATGGTGAACACCTGCCACGCGGCCGGGGTCAAGGTGATCGTCGACGCCGTCATCAACCACATGTCCGGTCAGGACAACGGCGGCACCGGCTGGGCCAGCTCGTCCTACTCGCACTACGACTACCCGGGCATCTACCAGACCCAGGACTTCCACCACTGCGGGCGCAACGGCGGCGACGACATCGCCAACTACAACGACCGGTACGAGGTGCAGAACTGCGAACTGGTCAACCTCTCGGACCTGAAGACCGAGTCGGACTACGTGCGCACGAAGATCGCCGCGTACCTCAACGACCTGCTCTCGCTCGGCGTCGACGGCTTCCGGCTGGACGCCAGCAAGCACATGCCGGCCGCCGACATCGCGGCCATCAGGGGCAAGCTGTCCCGCTCCGCGTACCTCGTGCAGGAGGTCATCTACGGCGCCGGCGAGCCGGTCCAGCCGACCGAGTACACCGGCAACGGTGACGTGCACGAGTTCCGCTACGGCAAGGACCTAGCCCGGGTGTTCCGCTCCGAGCGGTTGGCGTACCTGCGCAACTTCGGCGAGGGCTGGGGGCACCTACCCACCGGCCCGGCCTCGGTGTTCGTCGACAACCACGACACCCAGCGCGACTCCGGCGGGGTGCTGACCTACCGCGACCGGGGCATCTACGCGCTGGCGAACGCCTTCATGCTGGCCTGGCCGTACGGCTCCCCGACCGTCATGTCCAGCTACACCTTCAGCAACCGGGACGCCGGCCCACCGTCGGACGGTGCCAACAAGACGCTCAACACCACCTGCTACTCCGGCTGGGAGTGCGAACACCGCTGGCCGGTGATCGCCAACATGGTCGGCTTCCGTAACGCCACCGAGGGCGCCGGCGTGGCCAACTGGTACGACAACGGCAACAACCACATCGCGTTCAGCCGCAGCGGCAAGGGCTTCCTCACCGTCAACGACGAGGACGCCGCGGTGAACGGCCGCTCCTACTACACGGGGCTGCCCGCCGGCCGATACTGCGACGTCATCCACGGCACGTACGCGGGCGGCACGTGCAGCGGTCCAGTGATCACGGTGGACGGTAGCGGCTGGTTCGCGGCCAACGTGCCGGCGCACGACGCCGTGGCCATCCACATCGGCGCACGAATCTGATTTCGAGCGGGGCCTCCGGACGGCGGGTCTCGCCGAACCGGGGGCCCCGAAGCGTTCGCCACCATAGAGTGGTTTCGTGCCGTTTGACCGAAAGACTCCGTACCGTCGTCGCGGCGTCTGGGTGGCCGCCGCGATCGGCGTACCCGCGCTGCTGGTGACCGCGCTGCTGGTCGGCCAGGCCCTCACCCCCAGCTCGACGGCCCCCGACGACCGCAACGCGGTGGCAGCCGACCCGACACCGAGCAGTGTGGAGCAGAGCCCGGAGGAGTCGATCCCCCCGGCCGCGCCCGCCCCGGACGGGCTGCCGGTTGTCGACTACGACCCCGCACCCGGCGGATTCCCCGCCGACCCGAACGCCATGGACGTCACGCCGCTGACCGACGGCGCCCACCCGACCCGACGGATCGCCGCGTACGACGCGCCCGGCGGTCGGCCACGAGCCTTCCTCGAACCGACAATCCGCGGTGTCGAGCTGACCATGCCGATCGCCCAGCGGCGTGCCGGCTGGACCGCCGTCCTGCTGCCCTCGGCCAACCGCCGGCTCGCCTGGCTGCCGCCCGGCGGGTTCGAGACGGTGCCGCTGCGCGACCAGATCGTTGTGGAACGCAAGGTCCACCGGCTCACCTGGTACCGGGCCGGCAAGGCGGTGCGCTCCTGGGAGGTCAGCCTCGGCCAGTCGGGGCAGGAGACTCCACTCGGGCGAACCTTCATCCTGGGCCGCACCCCACCGCCGGAGGAGGTCTACGGCGGGGTGGACATCTACGCCCTCGGTTCGGTGCCCGACGACCCGGAGTCGGTGCCGTCCGGGCTGCGCGGCGCGCACATCGGGGTGCACACCTGGCTCCACGACGACGAGCTGGGCGAGAACACCACAAACGGCTGTATCCGGCTGACCCGCAGCGGTCAGCGGGAACTACTCGCCGAGGTACGTCCCGGCAGCAGCGTCGTCGTGGTCGACGAACTGGCCGCCCCACCGCCGACCGCCTGAGCGCCGGCACAGACTGTCACTCGCCGAGCAGCCAGCCGTTCTGCTCGGCGACCCGGATCGCGTCGGCCCGGTTGCGGGCACCGGTCTTGCCGATCGCCGCCGACAGGTGGTTGCGGACCGTCCCCTCGGAAAGGTGCAACGCCCTGGCCAGGTCGGCGGCGCTGCCACCGCCGCGCGCCGTTCGCAGCACCTCGGTCTCCCGCTCGGTCAGCGGGCTGACCCCGGCGGCGAGGGTCTCCGCGGCCAGCGTCGGGTCGACCACCCGCAGGCCGGCGTGCACCCGGCGGACCGCGTCGGCGAGCTGCCGGGCTGGGGTGTCCTTGACCACGAAACCGCTCGCACCGGCCTCCATCGCCCGACGCAGGTAACCCGGTCGGCCGAAGGTGGTCACCACCAGCACCCGGCAGGTCGGCAGCGCGGCGCGCAACGCCGCGGTGGCGGCGATACCGTCCAGGCCGGGCATCTCCACGTCCAGCAGGGCGACGTCCGGGGAGCTGCTTCGAGCCTCGGGCACCACCTCGTCGCCCCGGCCGACCTCGGCGACCACTGTCAGGTCCTCCTCCAGCGAGAGCAGGGCGGCCAGCGCACCCCGGACCAGCGCCTGGTCGTCGGCGAGCAGCAGCCGGATCGGCGCGGACCCGCCGCTCACCGGGCCTCCCCCGGCGCGTGCACCCGCAGCAGAAACCCGTCACCCTCCGGACGACGACCAACTGTCACCACCGCGTCCAGCCGCAGCGCCCGCTCCCGCAGACCGACCAGCCCGTGCCCGCTCGCGTCGGGAGTGGACGGGCCACGACCGTCGTCACTGATCTCGACCCGATCCCTGTGCACCCGGATCACGCAGCACCGCGCCCCGCTGTGTCGGACCACGTTCGTCACCCCTTCCCGCACCGCCCAGCCGAACAACCGGTCCCACTCCTCCGGCAGCTCCGGCACCTCGGCCGACACGTCCGCCGCGATGCCCGCCGCGGCCAGCGCGGAGCGGGCGCCGGCCAGCTCCGCGGCGAGGCTGACCTCGCGGTACGCCCCGACCGTCTGTCGTACGTCGGCCAGCGCGGCCCGCGCCAGCGCCTCCACCTCGGCGATCTCGGCGGCGGCCCGCTCCCGGTCGACCTCGATCAGACGCCCGGCCAACTCGGCCTTGATCGCCACCACGGTGAGCGAGTGGCCCAGGATGTCGTGCAGGTCGCGGGCGGCGCGGGACCGCTCCTCGGCGACCGCGAGCCGGCCGATCTCCTGCTGGGCGGCCCGGAGTTCGCTGTTGCGCTGGGCCAGCCGGGACACCCCGAACATGGCGAACGAGGCGAGCAGCACCGCGAAGACGATGCCGTTCTCCGCCTCCCATCCCGGCACCAGCCAGGACGCCAGCACGGGGGTCACCGCGCAGACCAGCACGACGGCCAACGCCTCCCACGGCGGCAGCAGGAACACCGCCGCCGCGGCCACGTAGACCAGGGTGGCCAGCCAGTCCCCCTCGGTGCCGGGGAGGCTGGCCAGGCCCACCGCGAGCAGCAGCGCCAGCCCGGCCCGCGCCCGGCCAGCCGGGATCGGCAGCAGGGACTGGCGCAGCTTGCGGGCCCACTGGAACAGCAGCACGTAACCGATGCCGAAGACGACCAGGGCCACCACACCGAGGACCCGCCGCCACGGCTCCGGCTGGTGCAGCGCGGTGGCCAGCGGGACGTTGAGGAAGAACAGCCAGACGGCGGCCAGCAGCCAGCCGGTGACCCGCCAGTGGCGGCTCACCGGCCAGGGCTGCCCGGTCGAGAGGTCCATCGTGTTCACGCTAGTGGTCGCGGCCGGTCAGACCCGCGCGGTGTCCCGGCGGAACAACCGGGCCGCGCCGACGCCGAAGAGCAGCGCCCAGACGACGAGGTTCGCCACCGCCGCCATGCTCACCCCGTCGCCGGTCAGTGGGGCGCGGGCCAGCACGCCCATGCCGTACACCGGGGCGAACTTCGCGACCTGCTGGAGCACGTCCGGCAGCACCTCGACCGGGACGAACAGCCCGCCGAACATGGCCAGCACCGCCAGGACCGGGCCGATGATCTGCATGACGTTCTCGGCCGGCGCCAGGTAGCCGATGAAGAGACCGAACGCGGCGAAGACCAGCGAACCCACCCAGGCGGCGAGCCCGGACAGCAGCCAGACGTACGCCGGGACGCGGACGCCGGCCACGGCACCCACCAGGAACTCGATGACGACCGCGAGCAGACCGAGGCTCATCGCGGTGATCAGCTTGGTCGCCACGTACGCCGCCGGGCGTAGCGGGGTGAGCCGCAGTTGCCGGCTCCAACCCAGCGCCCGCTCGGTGGCCACCGCGCCACCGACACTTGTGGTCGCCACCATTGCCGCGTAGACGGCCAGGCTGATCATGACGTACGCCGTCACCGGCCGACCGTTGTCCAGTGACTGCCCGCCCTGCGGCAGGCCGAAGATGAGGAAGAAGACGCCCGGCATGATCAGCGTGAAGGCGAGGGTGCGACGGTTGCGCAGCACCCGGCGCAGCTCGATGAGCAGGGCGCCCGGGGCGAACCCGCCCAGCGCGGGCAGCCGACGGTCCGGCACTGTGGCACCGGCGCGGGTGGGGGTGGAGGTGGTCATCTCAGGCTCCGGTCTGCGCTGTGGTCAGGGCGAGGAAGGCGTCCTCGAGGTTGCGGGAGGTGATCTCGACGTCCCGGGCCGCGGTCCGGGTCAGCAGGTGCCGGGCGACCGCGTCCGAGTCCCCGGTCCGCACCAGCACGCTGTCGCCGCGCACCTCCACGGCATCCACGCCGGGCAGCGCGGCGAGCGCGGCCTGGTCGGCGCCGGGCAGGGTGGCCCGCACCGTACGGCCGGCGGCCAGGTTCTTGATCTCCGCGGTGGTGCCGTCGGCGACGATGCGCCCCTGCCGGACCAGCACGATCCGATCGGCGTACGCGTCCGCCTCGTCCAGGTAGTGGGTGGCGAAGATGACGGTCCGCCCGCGTCGGGCGTCGCGGCGCAGGGCCTGCCAGAAGTCCCGCCGCCCCTCGACGTCCATGCCGGTGGTCGGCTCGTCGAGCACCATCAGGTCCGGGTCGGGCAGCAGGGCCAACGCGAAGCGCAGTCGCTGCTGCTGACCGCCCGAGCAGCGTCCGACCACCCGGTCGGCGATGTCGGTGATACCGGCGCGCTCCAGCACCTCCGCCGCGGGACGGGTGTGCCGGTAGAAGTGCGCTGTCATCCGTACCGTCTCGCCCACTGTGAGGTCCTTGAGCAGCCCGCCGGTCTGGAGTACGGCGGCGACCCGACCTCGGGCCACCGCCTCGTCCGGGGTGCCGCCGAGGACCCGGACGGTGCCGGTGTCCGGGCGGGACAGCCCGAGCAGCATGTCGATGGTGCTGGTCTTGCCCGCGCCGTTCGGGCCGAGAAACGCCACCACCTCGCCGGGCTGCACTCGTAGGCTCAACCCGTCGACAGCGGTGACCGCGCCGAAGCTCTTGGTGAGGCCGTCCAACTCGACAGCCGGATGCGTGCTGGTCATGCCACTGATGCTCCGGCGGCGCGTACCCCGATGCCCGGAGCGGTCGTCACGCCCCGACCGTGACATTTGTCAGGGCCGCCGGATTCCGCACGGGCACAGCGGGTAACCGCCGGGCCGACGCCGCGACACCGGGAGGACGCGATGGGTGCCACGCCGCAGGGTCAGGTCGACACGGTCGTGCTGATCCACGGGCTCTGGATGACGCCGCGCAGCTGGGAGGGGTGGGCCCAGCGGTACACCGAGCGCGGCATGCACGTCATCGCCCCCGCCTGGCCCGGCATGGACCGGTCCGTGGAGGAGTTGCGGGACGATCCCGGCCCGATCGCCGAGCAGAGCATGGCCACGATCGTCGCGCACTACGACAAGATCATCCGGGCGCTGCCCCGACCGCCGATCATCATGGGGCACTCGTTCGGCGGGCTGTTCGCCCAGGTCCTCGCCGACCGGGGTCTCGGCGCAGCGGTGGTGGGGGTGCACCCCGCGGCGGTGAAGGGCGTACTCAAGGTGCCGCTGAGTCAGCTGCGCTCGGGCTTCCCGATCCTGCGCAGCCCCGCCAACCGCAACAAGGCCGTCCCGTTCACCCCGGACGACTTCGCCTACACCTTCGGCAACACCATGAGCCGCGAGGACTCCGACCGGGCGTGGCGGCGCTACGCCGTCCCCGGCGCCGGGCGGGTCTTCTTCGAGGGCGCGTTCGCCAACCTCGACCCGCGCTCGCCAGCCCGGGTCGATGTCGGGCGTAACGAACGGGCGCCGCTGCTGCTGATGGCCGGCGAGGTCGACCACGTGGTGCCGGCGTCGGTGGTGCGCGCCAACGCCGGGCTCTACCAGAAGTCCCGCGCCCTCACCGCGTACGAGCAGTTCGCCGGCCGGTCACACTTCACCGTCGGACAGGACGGCTGGGAGCAGATCGCCGACTACGCGCTGGACTGGGCGCTGCGCGCGGCGGCCCTCCCCCGCGACGTGACCATCGCCAGCGAAGCCCCCCGCCGCTGACCGGGGCTCGGCCACCACACAGCCGAGCATGATCCACTCGTCTTCCATGAAATCGGGGTATCCAAGGCGCCAGGACACCCCGACTTCACGAAAGCGGAGTGGATCACGCGGTTTGCCTGATTCCTCGGCATGCCCACGGCCTGGCGGGGTATCTCGGCGGGATGAGGGCCAGTTTCCGGCTTGGCCGGGTCGCGGGGGTGCCGGTCGGCGTCAACTGGAGCGTGCTGGTCATCTTCGCGTTGATCGCGTGGGGTTTGGCCGCGAACCAGTTCCCCCGCTCGTACCCCGACCACTCCCCGGTGGCGTACGTGATCGCCGGGCTGGCCGCGGCGGTGGTCTTCTTCGTCGGCCTGCTCGCCCACGAGGTGTCGCACGCGGTGGTGGCCAAGCGCAACGGGCTGACTGTCGACGGCATCACGCTCTGGCTGTTCGGCGGCGTCGCCGAGTTGCGGGGCGAGCCGCGTGACCCGGGCGCGGAGCTGCGGATCGCGGGCGTCGGCCCGCTGGTCAGCCTGCTGATCGGGGCGTTCTTCGGTGCCATCGCGGCGCTGCTCGCGCTGGCCGGGCAGGACGGGCTGCTGTTCGGGGCGGTGGCCTGGCTGGCGGGCATCAACGTGCTGCTGGCCATCTTCAACGTGCTGCCGGCCGCACCCCTGGACGGTGGTCGGCTGCTGCGCGCCGCTGTCTGGAAGGCCACCGGTGACCGGACCCGGGCGTCAGTGGTCGCCGCCCGCGCCGGCTGGGTGCTGGGGGTGCTGCTGATCGGCCTGGGGTTGTGGCAGTTCCTGTCCGGGGTCGGTTTCGGAGGGCTCTGGCTGGCGCTGATCGGCTGGTTCCTGATCGGCGCGGCCGGGATGGAGGAGCGGCAGGCCCGCACCGGCAACGCGCTGCGCGGGATACGGGTGGGCGACGTGATGACCCCGCAGCCGCAGACCGCCTCAGCGGAGATGACTGTCGCGGACTTCGTGGATCACTACCTGTTCGCGTACCGGCATTCGGCGCTGCCGCTGACCGAGGACGGCAGGCCGACCGGGCTGGTAACCGTCGACCGGGTACGGGGCGTGCCGCCGGAGCGGCGGGCGTCGACCACGCTGGCCGAGGTGGCCTGCCGAGCCGACCAGTTGGTGCTGGCCCAGCCCGACGAACAGCTCAACGACCTGCTCCCCCGGCTCAGCGAGTGCGCCGACGGCCGAGCCCTGGTGGTGACGGACGACGGCCACCTAACGGGCATAGTCTCCCCCAGCGACATCAGCCGCGCCGTCCAACGCAGCACCCTCGCCAGCTCCCGGTGATCATGAAGTTAGCGGGCGCGACACGCCGATTTCGATGCCGCTAACCTCATGATCAACCGGCGGGGCGGGGTGGGGGGCAGGGGGGCGGGGGTCAGCGGGGGAAGTAGCGGTCCTGGAGGTTGGTGCGGAACTTGGTTTTCGGGTCCAGGTTGGTCAGGAGCGCGGCGAAGTCTGCGTACCTCGGGTAGCGGGCGGACAGCTCGGCCGGGTCGGTGACGAAGACCTTGCCCCAGTGTGGGCGGGGCGCGAAGGGCGCCAGCCGCTCCTCCACGGCAGCCACCACCGGCAGCACCGCCGCTGTGTCGCCGATCCAGGTGAAGTGGAGCACGAAGCTGTCCCGCCGGTAGTTCGGGCTGAGCCACAGCTCGTCGGCCGCCACGGTGCGCAACTCGGAGACCAGCAGCACCGGGGCGATCAGGTCCGCCACGTCGTCCAGGGCGGCGAGCGCGTCAGCCGCCGACGTACGCGCGACGTGGTACTCGGACTGCAGTTCGTCGCCGCTGCTCGGGGTGAAGCCGAGCTTGAAGTGCGGCAGCCGCTCGTGCCACGGGCCCGGCTCGCCGAGTTGCGGGGTGCAGTTCTCCGCCGGCATCCCGAGCACCGGGTGCCGGGGCTGGTCGGCGGCGGTGGTGCCCAGCCAGTCCGCCGGGGGTGGCGGCTGGTCCGCCACCTGCTTGCGCCACACCTCGCGCAGACGGGGGGTACGGAAGTCGGTGAAGACACTCACGCTGTACGCCGAGCCGAGCGCCTCGTCCAACGCCGTCCGGTCGAGGCCGAGGCGTACGTACTGGCGCAGCGCGAAGGTCGGCACGACGTCCACTGTGACCCGGGTGACCAGGCCGAGCGCGCCGAGCCCGACCACCATGCCGGCGAACGTGTCGGTGTCACGGTCGACCCGGAGCAGGTCGCCGTCGGCGGTGATCAGCTCCAGGCCGGCGACCGCGCTGGCCAGGTTGCCGTGGGTCTGCCCGGAGCCGTGGGTGGCGGTGGCCACCGCGCCGGCCACCGAGATGTGCGGCAGCGAGGCGAGGTTCGCCAGCGCGTACCCCTGGGTGTGCAGCTGTCGGGCGACGTCGCCGTAGCGCAGCGCGCCGCTCACTGTGACCTGCCCCCGCTCGTGGTCCACCTCGACGACCGGGGGCAGCCCGGCGAGGCTGACCAGGTCACCGTCGGTATCGCCGATACGGTTGAAGGAGTGCCCGCTGCCCACCGCCCGGATCCGGCTGCTGCCGGCGACCAGCCGGCGCAACTCGTCGACGGAGGTGGGGCGGTGGAACGCCTTCGCGGCGTACCGCACGTTGCCTGCCCAGTTGCGGCGCGGAACGTCGGTCATCGAGGCGGCCTGCGGTCCCTGCGCGGTCATGTGGCGGTCTCCCGATCGGTGCTCTGGTGGTCGGCCAACGCGGTGACGAGGGCGTCCAGAACGGTATCCGTCTGGAACGTGCTGTAACCACGTTGGGCGATCGGCAGACCGGCCGCGGTGGCGCGTTCGATCTCCCCCCGGGCGGCCTGCCGGGCCGACGCGTCCCCGGACATCAGCGCGTCCTGGCCGCGCCGGATCAACCGGTCGACCCGGTCCATCTGGTAGCCCCGCAGGCCGACCGGGAGCTCCGGGGTGTCGAAGGCGGCGCGACGCAGCGCGAGCAGGTCGACGAAACGGCCGCCGGCATGTTGGGTGAGCGCGGCCGACACCTGCTCGGGCTGCTCACGCACCTGGTCGAGGACGAGCAGCTCGACGGCGGGTCGGCCGTCGAGCGGATGGCGGGCGGTCACCGGCTCGATCGTCACACCCGGCACGGGAACCAGCAGCAGTCGCGGCGGCTCCGGACGACCGTCGCGTCGGGGCGGCTCGTCGAGGACCAGCGCGTCGACCTCGGCCCACCGGACATCCCGGCGCAGGCCGGGCCGTCGGATGCTGAGCCCGTCCGCGTGGATCCCGAACCGGAACCGCCGCATCGCGCTGACCAGCGCCACCGTGCCGAGCGCGATGGCACCCACCGCGATGATCGTCCGTAGCAGGGCGCCGTCGCTGGGATAGACCAACAAGAGCACTCCACCGAGTACGCAGACCAGGGCGAGCACCCGGGCGCCCCGACTCCGGCGCAGTTCCACGCTCGGACCCCCGTTCATGACCGTGGCGTCGGTCTCCGCATCCTCCGCCAAACCGGGCACCGAGGACACCGGTCGATCGGGCACGGTTGTTCTCGTCATCGTCGGGGAACCCTACGCCCATGAGCAGCTACCGTGATCCGGCCCCGCGGGGCGACGTCTTCCCCTCCGAGGAGGAGCTGGACCCCACCGGTACCGGGGTCGAGCAGGCCAGCGCGCCGCCGTCCGGCGGGTTGCCGAGCCACCCGTCGCCCACTCCCGGTCCTCGACCGACACCGGCACCCGCGCCCGCCCCGACGCCGGTGCCGGCACCCGGGCCACCGCCGCGCGCTCCCGGCGCCCAGTCGATCGTGACCCGCCACCTGGACGGCTCGGTGGAGATCGTCACCGACCTCGACGGTGACGGCGTCGCCGATGTCGTCCAGATCGACGTGGACGGTGACGGGATCCCGGACATCACCTATGTGGACAGTGACCGCGACGGTCGGCTGGACACCGTGCTCGGCGACCCGAATGCGGTCGGGACGGGTGCCCACCGGGCGTGAGCGGCGGCGTCGTCCCCCGGCCACTCGGCCGGCTCAGAGCTTCGCCATCACCTCGCTGGCGACCAGCTCCAGGTGCTCCAGGTCGCTGAGGTCCAGCACCTGGAGATAGAGCCGCTCGCTGCCGATCTCCGCGTACCGGCCGATGGTGTCCAGCACCTCGGCGGGCGTCCCGGCCAGACCGTTGGCCCGCAGCTCGTCCGGTTCGCGGCCGATGGCGGCGGCCCGGCGGGCCACCTCGGCGTCGTCGCGCCCGCAGCAGAGCACCAGGGCGTTGGACCAGACCATCCCGGCCGGGTCCCGGCCGATGTCGACGCAGGCCGCGCGGACCCGGTCGAACTGCGCCGCCGTGTCCGGCACCGAGGCGAACGGCAGGTTGAACTCGTCGGCGTAGCGGGCGGCCAGCCGAGGGGTGCGCTTCGGGCCCGTTCCGCCGAGCAGGATCGGTGGACGCGACTGCTGCACGGGCTTGGGCAGGGCGGGCGAGTCACGGACCGGGTAGTACCGGCCGTCATTGTCGAACCGCTCCCCCGCCGGCGTGGACCAGAGCCCGGTGATCACGGCGAGTTGCTCCTCCAGCCGGTCGAACCGCTCGGCCAGCGGCGGGAACGGGATGCCGTACGCGCTGTGCTCCTCGGCGTACCAGCCGGTGCCGATGCCCAGCTCCACCCGGCCGCCGCTCATCTGGTCGACCTGCGCCACGGTGATCGCCAGCGGGCCGGGCAGCCGGAAGGTGGCGGCGGTCATCAACGTGCCGAGCCGGATGCGGCTGGTCTCCCGGGCCAGGCCGGCGAGGGTGGTCCACGCGTCGGTGGGGCCGGGTTCGCCGCTCACGTCGCCCATCATCAGGTAGTGGTCGGACCGGAAGAACGCGCCGTAGCCGGCGTCCTCGGCGCAGCGGGCGACGGCGAGCAACTGGTCGTAGCTGGCGCCCTGCTGGGGCTCGGTGAAGATCCGAAGTTCCATGATCCGAGCATAGGGAGCCGATCGGCGGTGTCGCGTCGGGATGGAGACCTCACTCATATGCTTTGACAGTCATATGAAGCAAGAGGCATATTAGGTGGGTGTCCACCGACGCCTTCACCGTCCTCGCCGAGCCCACCCGGCGCCGGATCCTCGACCAGCTCCGCGACGCCGAACGCAGCGTCGGCGAGCTGGTCGACGGGCTCGGGGTCAGCCAGCCGGCCGTCTCCAAACACCTGCGGGTGCTTCGCGACGCCGGCTTCGTCACCTGCCGGACGGCCGCTCGACAGCGGATCTACCGCCTCGACCCGGGCCCACTGCGGGACGTCGACGGCTGGCTCGACCCGTACCGGCGGCTCTGGGCCCGACACCTGGACGCCCTGGAACGGCACCTCGACAGTCAGGAGCAGTGAATGAACCGCGACGCGTTCCGCCCGAGCCCACCCGCCGACGTACGCGCCGCCCACGACGGCGCGACACTGGTCTTCGTCCGCGACCTACGGCATCCGCCAGCCACCGTCTGGGCGGCGCTGACCGACCCGGCCCAGCTCGCGCAGTGGGCGCCGTTCCTCGCCGACCGCGATCTCGGCACCGCCGGCGCCGCCGTGCTCACCCTCGTCGACGGCGAGACCACCCAGGAGCACCCGGCGACGGTACGCCGGGCCGAGCCGCCGCACCTGCTGGAGTACACCTGGGGCGACGACCTGCTGCGCTGGGAGCTGAGCCCGCTGGGCAGCGGCACCCGGCTCACCCTGCGGCACACAGTCGCCGACCAGGGCATCCTGCCGATGGTCGCGGCCGGCTGGCACCTCTGCCTCGACGTGGCCGACCGGCTGCTCGACGGCGACCCGGTCGGCCCGATCCGCGGTGCGGAGGCCAAGGACTTCGGCTGGCCCGAGCTGCGCGACGCGTACGCCGAACGGCTCGCTGAGGGCTGACCGGTGCGGTCCGGCGGCCCCGGAGCCCGGAGCCGCCGGAACCCGGTCAGACGTACGGCCGCTTGGCGTACGCCTCGCGGAGCGCGGCCAACCCGGTGGCCTTCGGCGTCAGGGTGCCCCACCCGGAGTTGAAGTAGTTGGTCCTCACGATCCGTGGCCCACCCTCGGCGTTGAGCTGGGCGATCGCCGCCGGCACCGTGGCGATCCAGGCCGCCTGGTTCGGGATCTCGGCCGCCCGGACCCCCCACTCGGCGATGATCACGGGCCGGGACAGCGCCACCGGGCCGAGATCCGCCACCGCCCAGTCCTTGGTGCGCCGAAAGCGGGCCAGCGCCGTGTGGCTGGCGTTGGTGCCGTACGCGTTCCACTGGAGGAAGTCGAGGCGGGACATCAGCGACTCCGGGTGGGTGCGCTGGAAACAGGCCCGGTCGAAGCCTCCCAGCCCCACCGAGAAGGTCGTTCCGGTCGGCAGCGTCCGCGCCTTGAACCACGTCAGGATGTAGTTCATCGCCTGTACCGCCCGAGCGTCCGACTCGGCCCAGGTGTACGCCTTGCCGTCCTCGGTGGTGCCGAACTCGTGATCGGTGTCCAGTTCCGAGGCGAGCTGGATGTTCACTCCGAAGCCGAGCGTCCGGTACTGCGACAGGGCGCGGGCGAACAACCCGTCACACTGCCCCTTGAGCACCTGGCCGTACCCGTACGCCCTCGGCCAGGTCGTGCCGGGCCGCTGCTGGATGGTCATCGTCGGTGCCGGCACGGTGTAGTTGACGCCGTCCACAGTGAAGCTCTGCGGTCCGTAGGTCGGAGCGCCGTAATGCTTCAACTCCAGGACCATGTTCATCTGCACCCCGGCCTTGCCCAGGGTGATCAGCCAGGGTCGGTTGTAGCCGGGGAAGATGTAGCCGTCGGCGAAGCTGCGGTACTGGGTGAGCGACCGGAAGTTGCCGCCGGCCATGTCGGCGGTCGGATCAGCGCCGCCGGACAGGTAGTAGCCGCCGAGCACGGGTTGGCCCAGGCTGTAGTCGGCGGTGGCCGTCGCGGTGTTGCCGGCGGCGTCGCGGACCTGGACGGTGACCCGGGGCATCACGCCACCGACCGATACACGGCCACGGAGCCGTTGTCGGAAACCCGGGTCCAGGTACGACCGGAGTTGTCGGTGACGGTCACGGTGAGCGGGTCGATGACCGCCGTGACCTTGACCGGCGCGCTGCTGTTGCCCTGCGCGTCGGTGACCACGATGGTGACGGTCAGCGGTTTGGTGTCGGCGTCCGAGTAGGTGACTGTCAGCAGCATCTGGTCACCCGGCGCGAAGACGGATGCGTTCAACGCTGCGGTTGCGGTGGGAGCGGCCATGTCGGGCCCTTTCTGGCTCGATCGCCAGGGCTCGGCGCGCGGTCATGCGACGCCGGACCCGGCGGGTCCACAGTGCGAAAGGCCGGCGGGGCACGGGGACGTTGGGCACGACCGGCGGACGGCGTTGCCTGACTGCCGACGGTGCTGACGTCCTTGTCCCGATGGGCGGAGGCACCGCTGCGGGCGCCCGCAGGGGTGTCGGTGGCAGCCACGGCCTGTCGTGCGCGCGATCGGCGCGGCAGCTGTGCCGTGACAGTCGCGGCTCCGGGGCCGGGCTGGGTGAGAGCGGCACCGACGCGGACGGTGCTGTCCGCGCCGGGCCGGAGGATCGGGATGTGGCCCGCCACCCGTCTACCTCCACCTGCCCCAAGGGTGCTCTACCAGGGGCTTTACCGTCTTGTCCGACTTGCGACAACGCCCGGTGAGGCTCGGGGCGACGGCTACTCGGGCCTCGTGCCCCGCACGGCCCAGGCCCGCGCGGTGAGCCGGATCGACAGGTCCGGCTCGACCGGAAGCCGGGTGGCCAGCAACTCCCGCAACGCGGCCCGGTCGGTCTCGGCCAGCGTCGCGACGTACCCCGGCGCCGACCCCTGACCGCCGAGGAACGGCGTCCAGTAGTCGGCGAAGTCGGTGAAGGTCGTCGGTACGTCGACCGGCCAGGAAGACACGTCCCGCAACCCGGCCTGCTCCCACAGCGCGCGGAGCGAGTCGGGTCGGCACACAGTGGTGCGGTTCCCCTCGTCCAGCTTCGCCGAGCCCGGGTCGAGCTGGGCGGCGGCGGCCCAGAAGTGCCGCATCATCGCCATCCCCTTGGCGTAGTCCCAGACGTAGGCAGCCGCCACCCCGGCCGGCCGGACCACCCGGGCGAACTCCGCCACCGCCCGCGCGGGCTCCGGCACGAAGTTGAGCGTCAAACCGCTGACCACCACGTCCACGACGCGATCGGGCAGTGGCAGCGCCCGCGCGTCACCAACCTGGAAGGCCGCCCGGGTGTCGGTGACCCGGGTACGCGCGACAGCGACGAACCCCTCCGACGGGTCGATGCCGATCACCCGGACGGGATCCGTGGTGGTGAGGATCGTCGAGGTCAGCTCCCCGGTGCCACTGCCCACGTCGACCCAGTGCCGCCCCGGCGGCACTGCCAACCCGCGCAGGAAGTCCACAGCGACGAGGCGGCTCCACCGACCCACGTACGCCTCGTACGCGGCACCGTCCGCCCACACCGGCTGCGCCATTCCGGAACGATACGACAGACCAGCTGCTGACCGAGGCCAACCAGGCACCCGAAGGCTCAGCGACGCCGCCGCGCCGGGTCGAGCAGGGCGGGCGGGGTGTCGAACTTCTCGGCTGCGGCAAGGTCGACCCCGGGTGCGACGATCGCGTCGATCGCGTCCAGCACGTCGGCCGGGAGCACGGTGTCCGCGGCGGCGAGCTGGGCGTGCAGGTGGTCGATGGTGCGGGGGCCGATGATCGCGCTGGTCACGGCCGGGTGCGCGGTGACGAACCCGAGTGCGAGCTGGATCAGGGTGAGCCCCGCCTCGTCGGCGACGGTGGCCAGCTGCTCGACGGCGTGCAGCCGGGCCTGGTTGGCCGGGACGCTGAGGTCGAAGCGGGCGGGCAGGAGCGCCGAGCGGCTGGTGGTGATCTCCCGGCCGGCGCGGATCGCACCGGAGAGCCAGCCCGAGGCGAGCGGGCTCCATGCGAGCACGCCGAGCCCGTACTGCTCGGTCACGGGCAGGACGTGGGCCTCGATCCCCCGTTGCAGGATCGAGTAGCTGGGCTGCTCGGTCACGTAACGACTCAGGTGGTGCTCCCGCGCGGCCCACTCGGCCTGCACGATGCGGTACGCGGGGAACGTCGAGGAGCCGAAGTAGCGGATCTTTCCGGCCCGTTGCAGGTCGGTCAGCGCGGACAGGGTCTCCTCGTCGCTGGTGGTCGGGTCCCACCTGTGGATCTGGTAGAGGTCGACATGGTCGACGCCGAGGCGGCGCAGGCTGTTGTCCAACTCGGTGACCAGCCAGCGGCGCGAGCTGCCGCGCTGATGGCGCTCGTCGCCCATCGGCATGCCGGCCTTCGTGGCCAGCACGATGTCGTCGCGGCGGCCGGCGATGGCCGCGCCGACCAGTTGCTCGGACTCGCCCTGGCTGTACATGTCGGCGGTGTCGATCAGGTTGATTCCGGCTTCCAGCGCGGCGTCGACGATCGCCGTCACCTCGCCCTGGGTGGTGTGCCCCAGTTTGCCGAAGTTCATCGCGCCGAGCACGAGGGTGCTGACCTGGACGCCGGTGCGCCCCAGGGTGCGGTACTGCATGGTTGTTCCTCCACGGAAGGTGTTGTGGCACTGGCCCACAGGTTCTGGCATCCTGGGGTAAGTGGAACCAGGTTCCGCTAAGAAAGATACGGAACAGTGTTCCGTTTGCCAAGTGGAGTGATGGGGGTAACGGCGCGGTGGCCGACATCGACAGCGGAACAGGACGGTCGACGCCGCGGAAGCGGGCCGACGCCCGGCGCAACGAGGCGACACTGCTGGAAGCCGCCGCCGCCGCCTTCGTCACCTCGGGCGTGGACGCGCCCGTACGCGACATCGCCGCCCGCGCCGGCGTCGGTGTGGGCACCATCTACCGCCACTTCCCGACCCGCGCCGACCTCATCGTCGCCGTCTACCGGCACCAGGTCGAGGCATGCGCGGAGGCCGGCCCGAGGCTGCTGGCCGACAGCAGCACACCGCACGCCGCCCTCGCCCAGTGGATCAACCTTTTCGTCGACTTCCTGGTTACCAAGCACGGCCTCGCCGAGGCGCTCCAGTCCGACGAAGCGGCCTTCCAGACCCTGCACGCCTACTTCCTGGACCGCCTCGTGCCGGTGTGCGCCCACCTGCTCGACGCCGCTGCCGCAGCCGGCGAGATCCCTCCCGACGTGACAGCCTTCGAGTTGCTGCGCGGTGTCGGCAACCTCTGCATCGGCGCCTGCGAACCCCGCTACGACGCGCGCCGCATGGTGGAACTCCTCGTCGCGGGCCTGCGCCAACGCCAGAGCGCCGGGCCGCGATAGCTTATTGATCATGGCGGACTGGGAGCTTCGGCAGGCCTCGATGGCGGACGTCGAGGCGGTGGCCGAGTTGCGGGCTGTGGTGCTGCGGGCCGATCTGGAGCGGCTCGGGCGGTACGACGAACAGCGGGTGCGGCAGCGCCTGCGCGACGGGTTCGCACCGGCGTACACCTGGGTCGTCGAGGTGGACGGCGCGTTCGCCGGCTGCGTGGCGCTGCGGCCCGACGCGGACGCCCACTGGCTGGAGCACTTCTACCTGGCCCCGCGGCTACAGGGCAGCGGCATCGGCACGGCAGTGCTGCGCGACCTGCTGGACCGGTGCGACCGCGCCGGCACGCCGGTGCGGCTGAACGTGCTGCGGGGCAGCCCGGCCCGGCGGCTGTACGAGCGGCACGGCTTCACGCTCGATACCGAGGATCCGGTGGACGTGTTCATGATCCGCGCACCCGGGAAGATCACCAGCGAGGCTCCGACGGTGTCAATGTAACGTTGACAGATGACGTCGGAGCTGGCTCGGTTGGCAGAGGTTCGCGCTACCCGCGCCCGCCTGGACGAGCAGGAGCTGGAGATCGTCGACCGCGCGCGCCACGACGGTGCGACGTGGGCCCAGATCGCGACGGCACTCGGCCTCGGCAGCCGGCAGGCCGCCGAGCAGCGTCGACAACGGCTGGTGGCGGCGCGGTGGTCGCGGCGGCAGCAGCTCGACCTCCGGCTGCCTCCGCAGATCTCGGCGCTGCGGGCGGCGGTGGCCGACCTCGGCCGGTGGATCGGCGCCGATCAGCGGTGGGACAGCCGCTTTCGTCGAGCGGCACTCGTGCGAAGCACTGTGGACGCCGCGCTGGACGCCGCCCCGGGCTCGCTGTACGAGTTGGCCGTGCACCTCGCCATCGATCTCGCCGAGGCGGGTGAGCGACTGCCCGCGCCCGCTCGAACCGTCGCGACCAAGCTCGACATCACCTTGTCAACGGTCCGTTGACCGTACGCGGCGGTATTGCTTGGGCGCGACTCAGGCTTGAGAGTGTGAGTCACCTCGACTCAACTCGGAGCGCTCATGCGTCGCAACGCGGGCCTGTTCGTGGCGATCTCCCTGCTGTCCGGCTTCGGCAGCAGCGCGATGTCCCTGGTCGCCGGCATCTGGATCCTCGACCTCACCGACTCCACCAGCCTCGCCGCCCTCGCCGGGCTCTGCGTGTACGCCCCGGTGCTCGCCGGCCCGTGGCTGGGCGGTCTGCTCGACCTCGCGCCCCGACGGCCGCTGGTCATCGCCGTCAACCTCATGTTGGCCGCCGCCCTGCTGGCACTCCTCGCCGTACGCGGGCCGGGGCAGACCTGGCTCATCTTCACCGTCTCGTGCGCCTACGGCGTCAGCTACGTGCTGATCGACGCCGGCGAGACGGCGCTGCTGCCGGCGGCGCTGGCACCGACCGAACTCGGCCACGTCAACGGGTGGCGCTCCAGCGCCCAGGAGGGCATGAAGCTCGTCGCTCCCCTGGCCGGGGCTGGCCTCTACGCGTGGCGGGGCGGTCACGCGGTCGCGGTCCTCAGCGCGGCCATGCCGGTCCTGGTCGCCATCCTGTACGCGGTGCTCCGCCTGACCCGGACACCCATTGACCAGTCCACCGAACGCGGAGGCGGCCCGCGTACCGGATTGGTGGTCCTGTTCGGACAGCGGGCCACACGGCTGCCGGTCGTGCTCGCCGCGGTGTCGATCGCCATGTCCGGCTTCACCACGGCGGGGATCTACGCGGTCGTCGTCACCGAGCTGCGCCTGCCGACGACGTTCCTGGGGGTGCTGGCCAGCGCGCAGGGCGCCGGTTCCATCCTCGGCGGCCTGATCGTCGGCCGGCTCATCGCGGCGAAAGGTGCCGGTGCCGTCGGTGTCGCCGGGACGGCGCTGTTCGCGGTCGGCTGCCTGGCGCGCTGCCTGCCGTGGTGGCCGGCCACTGTAGTCGGGGCGGTGGTGGCCGGCGTCGGGCTGCCCTGGACCCTGGTCGCGGCGGTGACCGCCGTGCAGACCCACACACCGTCGGCGCTGCTGGGACGAGTTTCCGCGTCGGCCAACACCGCGATGTTCGGTCCCCTCGTCGCGGCGATCCCGCTCGGCTCAGCGGCCGTCCACCTCGGCGCCCGCCCGCCGCTCGTCGCCGCCGCGGCGATCTGCCTGACAGCCGTGGTAGCGGCCACGTTCTACCGCCGGTCCACGTCGTCCGACGAGACACCGACCGTGCCCCCGCCGCGCCGAACGGCGAGAACGGGTCCGGCGAGCCGCTGACCAGGGTCAGCCGCGTACCGGATGGGTTGCCTGAAAGGCGAGCCGGCGGTCCGCGTCGGCAGCGATCTGGTCGAGGATGTCGTCCAGGTCGAGGAAGACCGACCACCGCTCACGGCCGGTGACGCCGGCCAGCCGGTCCACGAGCAACTCCTCCAGGTCGGTGACCCGCTTTCCCTTCCACACCTTGTCGGCCACGCTGACCAGCAGGTCGTCGACGTCGATGCCGTCCCGGTGCCAGGACGCGTGGTCGCGCGCGAACCGGGCCGACGACTCGGCGACGCCGTGCTGAAGCAGCAGCTCGTAGCCGGCGGGCTCGTGCGCGGACCCGGGCCCGGACAGCTCCTCCGGGTGCCGGACCTTGCCGATGTCGTGGGTGGCGGCACCGAAGAGCACCGCCTCGCTGTCGAACGAGAGCTGCGGGAACCGGTGCGCCAGCGCGTCGGAGAGTTGCGCGGCGACGTCGTGCACGGCCCGCAGGTGCGCGGCGAGGCGTGGCGGCGCGTCCAGCGCCTCCAGCAGGGCCACGACCCGGTCGGGCAGGGGCCGCAGCGGCGGGTCCGCGGGTGCGGTGAGGGCGCGGCGCAACGAATCGGACGTCACCCCGGCAAGGATACGACCAACCGCCGCCATGCGATCCGTTGATCATGTGATGGAAAACAGGTCAGGAACGGCGCTCAAAGCTACTTTTCATCACCTGATCATGGCGCGAGCGGTGGGACGGGTTGACCCCGGCCCGGCCCGTGGACTGGGCCGGGCCGGGATCACCTCAGCGGACGCCGAACGCGCGGATCACCGTCTGGGTGACGGAGCCGTGCTTCGCGGCGTCGGTGGCGGTCGCCCGGACGCTGACGAACCGGGCCGACTTCGGGGCGTCGAGGGTGCCGGCGCGGCCGAGTTCGCGCCAGGTGCGGCCGTCGTCGTAGGACACCTCGACGCTGGCTGCCGCACCGAGTGGCCTGCCGTCGATCCGGGTCGCGGTGACCTCAAGGCGGGCATGCCGCGACGCCACCCCGGACAGGTTGGTCGTCACCTGGTAGTCGAGCTGCACCAGGTCGAGCGGGGTCGGCTCCACGTGCTCCAGGTTCGGCGCGGGTGAACGGAAGGTCCACTCGGTGTCCGTGCGGGTGCTGTACGGCGTCACGCTGCCGTGGTGGGAGGTGTGCGCGACCATCCGCAGGGACTTCGCCGCCGTACCGACCTCGGCGACCAGGGAGTCCCCGTCGGCCTTGGCCAGCTCGGTGCCGCCCTCGTAGAGCGCAGTCGTCTGGGTGGCACCCTGGGCAAGCATGCCCTGGTGGTGCGGGTCGCCATCGCCGAAGGCGGGGAGGCCGAAGACGCCGACGAGGTCACCGATCCGCGACGGTGCTGGGAACGGGCCGTCGTCGAAGAGGCGTGGCCGACCGACCGGCGCGAACCAGGAGGTGTTCGTGGTGCGACCGATCGGATACGTGTGCGTGTCCGACAGGATGGTCATCTCGGGCACACCGGCCTGCTCCCGCCATGCGCCGCCGGACACCCAGTCGGTGCGCCGGCCCTGGGCCGGGATGGGCAGGATCGGCCCGATGAGGGCGGAGCCGGGCCGGTCGGGGTGGGCGTCGCCGCGGGTCAGCACACCCGTGCCGGCACTGCGACTGCGGAAGTCCTGCTCCACCCGGGCCAGGTCACGCTCGCGCGGTCGCCACGTGAGGTCGGGGGGGATCGCGCCGGTGTGCCAACGGTTGAGGTCGTAGACGTAGCGCGGCTCAGGGTGCGACTCCACGCTGACCGTCGACCGCCCGAGCAGAGACAGCAGGCGCTCCCCCTGGTCGCGGGCGATGGCGGCGACCGGCAGCGGCGTACTCGGGTCACCCACCTCCCACCAGGCGTCCAACCGACCGCCACCGGTGTTCACGATGAGCAGCATCGTCGCGCCGGCCTGGTGGGCGGCGTCCGCCTGCGCGATCGCGGTCGGAACGTCGACGTACCGGACGACCGCCACCTTGCCGCGCGCCGGAGCGAACGATCCACCCGTCGGGATCAGCACCGCGCCCCGCCGATAGACGCCCTCGGCAAGTTTCGCCGAACCGGACTGCGGCAGCAGATCGTCGAAGCGCTCGCCGGCCACGGTGAGCGACAGCGGCGGTTGCGTGGAACTCCACCGGGTGCCGAAGGTGAAGTCACCCTGGACGACCTTCCGCCCGGTCGGCGTCGCCCAGATGCTGTCGTACTGCGGGCCCACCACGTAGTCGTCGCCGAACGGGTACCTGCCGGGGTGGGAACGGAACAGGTCGACGCGCAGCTGCGCCAGGCTGCTCCGCGACGGGGTCACCGCGCGGGCCTGGATCAGCTTGCGGCCGTCCAGGACCACCTCGCGGTCGCTGTCGAGGACCACCTCGGGCGCGACCAGCACGGCACGGCCCAGCGAGTGCGGTCCGTTGGCGCCCGGCACGTCGGCGTACATCCACATCGCCCAGGTGCTCGCGGGGAGGCGCACCTTCAGCGTTCCGCCGGCGTCCACCTCGAAGACCTTCGGGACGGTGTCGTGCAGCACGTCCTTCACGATCAGGACGCCGCTCAGCGGCTTGCCGTCCGGGCCCTTGCCGGTCACGGTGAGGTTCGCGTGCTTGGCCTCCCGGTTGAGACCCACGACGGTGCGCAGGGAGATGCCGTCCGGCCCGGTGGCGGTCACCGATCCGATGGCGTACGTGCCGTCCGGCATCGGGTCGAGCGGCGCGATCACCGGTGCCGTGGCGGTTCCCCGCGCGGGCACGGTGACCTGCCGTCGCGGCAGCGTGAACGCCTGTCCGGCCACCGTCAGGTCGAGCGTAACCGCCCGATCTCCCGTGTTCGTGTAGGTGATCGTCTGCTCGGCCTGCTGCCCCGGTGAGTACGGCCACCGCAGGCCGGCGAAGGTGGTGCCGGTCGCGAACACCGTCGCGCGCACGGCGGCGTCCACGTCGACGCGACCGCTTCCGGCCCATTCCAGCGGATGCCGCGGGGTGCCCTTGCTGGTGCTCATCAGCGCGTCCTTGAGGCGCGCGCCGGTCCACTCCGGGTGCGCTGCGGCGAGCAGGACCGCCGCCCCCGCCACGTGCGGCGAGGCCATCGAGGTGCCGCTCATTGTCTGGTACGCGCCCTCGCCCTCGGCCGCGTACTGGGACCTGGCGGCCAGGATGTCGACGCCCGGCCCGGTGATGTCCGGCTTGGGCGCGTTGTCGCCGTGGCGCGGGCCACGGCTGGAGAAGACCGCCAGCCGGTCCTGCGCGTCGACAGCGCCGACGGTAAGCGCCGACGCGGCCGCGCCGGGCGCGCCGACCGTCACGACGTCCGGTCCGCTGTTGCCGGCCGCGATCACGAACAGCGTCCCGGTCTCGGCGCTGAGCCGGTCGACTGCGGCGCTGAGCGGGTCGGTTCCGTCGGTCGGACGGCCGCCAAGGCTCATGTTGACCACCCGGGCCCGGGCGGTGCGGGCCGCCCACTCCATGCCGCTGATGATCCAGGAGTCCTGGCCCTCGCCCTGGTCGTTGAGCACCTTGCCGATGTGCAGGTCGGCGCCCGGCGCCACACCCCGTTCGGCACCGCCCGACGCCGCGCCGGTACCGGCGATGGTGGACGCCACGTGGGTGCCGTGCCCGTGCCGGTCGGTCACCTCCTCGCCGGGAACGAAGCTCGCCGCCTCCTCGATCCGGCCGGCCAGATCCGGGTGTTCCCGGTCGACGCCGGTGTCGAGCACTGCGACGTCCACGCCCACGCCGGTGTCCCCGCCAGCCCACACCTGCGGCGCACCGATCTGCGCGGTGCTCTCCGCCAACGCGGCACGTACTTTGCCGTCCAGCCAGATCCGCGAGACACCGCCCCGCATCGACGTCCCCGGGGCGGCGACCGTCGACCAGAACTCCCGCGAGCGCGCCACGGTGATCGCCGCGCCACCGATGCTCGCCAGCGGGCGTACCTCGGCGGCGCTCTTCGGCAGCGCCCGGGCGCCGGCCGCGTACTCGACGATCAGCGGCAGCCGGTCGGCGTGCGCGTCGTCGTAACCGTCGGCGATGAGCCGGGTCACGTTGAACAGGTCGTTGTCGAGCAGGCCCGACGCGACGTACGGCAGCGCGGCGTCCGGATAGGCGTACGTCTCGCCGCCGAAGGTGCTGATGCGTACCCCTGCGGCGGCCTCCACCCGGGTCACCGCCGTGCCGGTCACGGTCACCCGGTCGCCGGTGATGAGCGTGACCGTACGCGACGGCGACCCGGCGGTCGGGGCGGTCGCAGCCGCGGCCGGTGTGATGGGCACCGGGACGCCCATCGTGGCGGCCGTCAGTACGGCCAATATCGAATTGACGAGCAACGCGACTCCTGCGCAGTAGGGAAGCGGGTGGCACCAAGGTTCTAGAGATCGCGTAACGGCACAATCGGGCCGTCCTGGCCACGTTGCGTCACGTCAATTCGGCGACAGGCGGCGCGACACGCGTGGATACTGTCTAGCCATGCCGCTCAGTCCGGACGAGGTCGAGCTGTTCGAGCACTCCAGGGCCCGCCTGGAGGCGATCGCCTACCGCCTGCTGGGCTCGGCCAGCGACGCGGAGGACGCCGTCCAGGACACCTTCCTCCGCTGGCAGGGCGCCGACCGGGAGCACGTCGAGACGCCCGAGGCGTGGCTGACGAAGGTCCTCACCAACGTGTGCCTCAACCAGCTGACCTCGGCGCGGGCCCGGCGGGAAACCTATGTGGGCACCTGGCTGCCCGAGCCGGTCCTCGCCGGGGACCGGATGCTCGGCCCGCTCGACACCGCCGAGCAGCGCGAATCGGTCTCGATGGCGGTGCTCACCCTGCTGGAGCGGTTGTCGCCCAACGAGCGCGCGGTGTACGTGCTGCGGGAGGCCTTCGGCTACTCGCACGGTGAGATCGCCGAGATCCTCGGCATCACCGAGTCGAACTGCCAGCAGACCTACCGGCGTGCCAAGCAGCACGTCACCGCGGAGCGGGCCCGGGCGGAGGTCGACCAAACCGCCGCGCGGAAGATCGTCGCGGAGTTCCTCACGGCCGCCAACAACGGCGAGATCCAGCGACTGGTGGCGTTGCTGACCGACGACGCGACGAGCACCGCCGACGGCGGCGGCAAGATCCCGGCCCGGTCCGCGCCGATCGTCGGCGCGCTGGCGGTGGCGAAGTTCCTGCGTGGCCTCTTCAAACCGGCCGACGTCAAACGGGACCTGGTCGGTGGCAGCCCGGCCATGTACGTCACCACCGCCAACGGCGCCCCCGCGGTGGTGGTCGTGATCGACGACCGGGTCATCGGCGTGATGTCAGTGGAGGTGACGCCCGAGGGTGTCACAGCCATCCACAACCAGGTCAACCCCGACAAGCTCGCCCGCGCCACCCGGCAGTGGTCGGCCTCCGAGCACGAGGAGCCCACCCTGCACGTCTGGTGATCCAGCTCATAGCCGGCTCCTGTCAGGAATCGCGTCGCTGTCCGGTTCAGGAAGCGACCACCACCGAGACAGGAGTGCCACCATGAAGCACCGCATCGTCGTCCTCGGAGCGGGGTACGCCGGAGCCATGGCCGCCGGGCGCCTCGCCAAGCGGCTGCACGCCGACGACACCGAGATCACCGTCGTCAACGCCGACGCGGATTTCGTCGAGCGGGTCCGTATGCACCAACTCGCCACCGGGCAGGACCTCAAGCGCCGCCCGCTAAGCGAGGTCTTCGCCGGCACCGCAGTCACGCCTCGGCTGGCACGGGTCACCGCCGTCGACGTCGACCGCAGGACCGTCGCGCTCGCCGACGACCACGGCGTCGACGAGATCGCCTACGACACACTCGTCTACGCCCTCGGTAGCGCTACCGCCGACCATGGCGTTCCCGGGGTGGCCGAGCACGCGTACGACATCGCCGGCAGGTCCTCGGCGCTGCGTTTGCGCGACCGCCTCGCCCACCTCGCGGCCGGCGGGACCGTGCTCGTCGTCGGCGGGGGACTCACCGGCCTCGAAGCGGTCACCGAGATCGCGGAGGCCCGACCGGACCTCGACGTCGCGCTCGCCGCCCGTGGCGGGCTCGGCGACTGGCTCAACGGCAAGGCGCAGCAGCACCTGCGCGGCGTCTGCGACCGGCTCGGCATCACCGTGCACCAGCACGCCGACATCGCGCGGGTCGAGGCGGCCGGTGCCGTGACCCGCGACGGCCGGGAGATCCCGGCCCAGGTGACAGTGTGGACGACCGGCTTCGCCGTGCACCCCATCGCCGCCGCCACGACCCTGGCGGTCGCGGACACCGGGCAGATCATTGTCGACGCCAGCATGCGGTCGGTCTCACACCCCGAGGTGTACGCGGTGGGCGACGCCGCGATCGCCGAAGGGCCGGGCGGCAAGCCACTGCGGATGTCCTGCGCGTCGGGCATCCCGATGGCCTGGCAGGCCGCCGACGCCATCGCCGCACGGCTGACCGGTCGGGCGAAGTTCCCCAAGGCCCCGCTGCGCTACTTCAACCAGTGCATCAGCCTCGGCCGCCGCGACGGCATCATCCAGTACGTGACCGCCGACGACCGGGCCAGGCCGGCCCAGCTCACCGGGAAGCTGGCGGCCCGGTACAAGGAGTTCGTCTGCACGGGCGCCGCCTGGAGCATCTCCCACCCGGTGCTCTACCCGGTGCGCCGCCACCGCGTCGTCCCGACCCGAACGGAGATCCGCACGGCCGCGTCCTGACAGGTGGCTGAGGCACAGCCGCGTCCTCACGGGCTTACCGAGGGCGCGTTCCTCTGGAGATACCGCATCAACGACCGCCTGCCCAACTTCAACGCTGCGCTGGTGACCGCCTGATCACGTTGATGGGAGAGCTCGGCAAACCGTGCTCGCACATCGGTCAGCGGTTGGTGTGGCGCCCAGATGGTCCGGAAGGCCCTGGCCTGGTCGGCCAGGGACTGGTTGGCCGCAGCGGAGGTGAACGCCACTTCGCTGCGGTGGGCGGCCCCGGAACTGCTGGCTACCGAGGCGAGGCCGGCGGCCACCAGGGCCGCGAGCGCAGCTGCCGTGCCCAGCTCGGCGGAAGCCAGCCCGGCCGCCCCCGACGCGCCTGCGAGGACCGCCGACGAGACAGTGGTCAGGGTGTTCCAGCGTTGCCAAAACGCGGCTTGCCTCCGCTGAAGTGAAGCCCAGGAGTCGTGCCGCTGTTCGAGCAACTCGGCTTCAGCGATGAAGACGGCGCGCTCCTGCTGCTCCCCATCCACGGATCGCATTGTGTCAGAGGTCCGCACGGCCGCCTCCTGACCGGCCGTGAGCCAGCCCTAGGCTGTCGCAATGGCGGCGGAACAAGTGTTGATCGATCTCGACGAACACGGTCATGAGCCGGTCGAACGCAGTGGCATCACTCAGCGGAACGTCGCGAACAGTCGGAAGACGCTCCTTCAACTCGTCGCCGCCTTCGTGATCGGTGTGGTGCTCGGCGGCATCGGTGTCGGCGAGTTGCGAGACTCCCGCGCACAGCGCGAGCGGTCCACTGTGGTCGCCCTCGTGGCCCTACCCGAGTCGGGCTATTCGGGAGGCTCGAACTCCAGGGGAACCGTCCGGCTGAACGGGCAGCTGACAATGATCAACACCGGCCCCGCGCCGATCACGATTCGCGCCGTCCATGCGGAAAGGCTGGGCGTCCAGGTGCGCGCGATCGGTCAGGCCCGGCAGGTACGCCCGGGCGGCATCGGCCAGATCCTCGTCGACCTGCAATTGGATTGCTCGACCGCGTTCCAGCCGGAGCCGTTGTCGATGCGGTTCTCCGTCGAGACCGAGGACAAGCGGCTCAGAGAGGTGCGCTACCCGGTCGCTCTCGTCGGAAGCGCCTGGCAGGAAGACGCCCTGCTCATGTGCGAGCCCAGGCTCGACTCGTAGCCGGACGGTTTGATCGGCTCGTCTGCTGAGCCCGGGGTCACTGCTACCTGTCCCCGTAGTGATACCGGCAGGCGATGTACCTCACCCCGACGACACGACGCGGCAGAAGTCCGGCCGCGTGGCGTTGTCGGGCGGGCCGGAGTCCCGCTGGGCGCCGGCCCGCCCGCATTCGCCCGAAGCTGATTACCAGCCGTGACCCCAACCGGCTTGAGCTGGCGCGGCCATCCAGGTGACGGCCAGGATGGCGCCGAGGGCCGTTGCGTAGATAACACGACGGATTCGCATGAAGTCTCCCTCTCAAGGGGTGTGTGCTGCCGTCTGGATAGGCGACAGCGCTGACGGATCGTTGGGGCCCCCACGTATCGGCGAAACTCGTCACCCAATCCTGCTGGCCAGCGTCCCGGGTGACCGGACATCAGCGTATTGACGCCAGCTCGGCGTCCGCTACGGTCGATGCCTGTTCCGTACAGCCGCGTCCTGTCCGGGCTGCTCACGGGTCTGTCCGGAGTTGTTCGGGGCGCTCAGATCGGCTGCTTCCGCGCGACCAGGTGAACCAGCATCAGCGCCGTCCTCTTGTCGGGCTGCACGAACGCGGTGCGGATCAGGTACGTGCCACGCGCCAGGTCCGCGGTGAGGTGGGTGGTGTGCTCCAGCCCGTCGCCGCTGTAGGCGGAGTCGAACAACTCGGCTGGCCCGCTGGTCGTCCACGTACCCGCGTCTTCCCAGTCGGCGATCTCGACCGCCCGGGGAACGAGGCGGACGACCTCTGCCTCCGAGGCCGCGTAGAGCCACCGCACGAAGATCCGCCGGTCCGGGAGGTACGTGGTGGAGGCCGGTTCGTCGGCCAGAACGAGCGCCTGGTCGGCACCGACCTCAATCACCCCCACGTGACCGTCGACCCGGCAGGCCCGGTCGTAGTCACCCCAGGAGTCATCGTCGTCGTCCGACGCGCCCTTCCACTCGCCGAGCGCTGTCGTCGGCACAACGATGAGCGGCCCGCCGCCCGAATCGACCCACGGCAGCAGACTGACCGGCGTGCGCGTACGCGCGAGGACGTGGGCCAGGTCGGTCATGTCGGTCACGACCGCGTCGGCACCGGCGGCGGCGAGACGTTCGGCCTTGCCGGGTTTGTTGGCGTACCCGATGCAGGCGACACCGGCGGCTCGGGCGGCTTCGACGTCGGTGACCGCGTCACCGACCAGAACAGCGGCATCGGGTGCGACCTTCAGCTCTTGCAGGGCCTGCACAACGGGCGCCGGGTTGGGCTTCAGCAGATCGGGGTGCTCGCCCCGACCGATGACGGCGGCGAAGTAGCGGGCCCGGTCGCGGCGCCCGAGGTAGGCGCCGATTGCTGCGGCGGAGTTGTTGCTGACGATGGCGAGGGGACGCCCGGTCGCCAGGCATGCCGCGACCACGTCGAAGGCTCCGATCGTCGTCTCCGCGGATGCCGCTGCCTCGATCTCCGCCGCCGCCAGTGCCGCACCGACGACGCCCACCAGTTCGGGCGCGAACACAGCTGTCGCGCGGTACAGCTCCAGCGGGTCGTCCCCGTCGCGCAGTTCGTCGGGCAGGACGACGCCCCGGCCGACGATCAGCTGACGCAGGTCGGCGGCGATGCGCGGCGCGGCCCTGCTGCCGAACAGGCGGCAGATCGGACCGTCGAAGTCGACGAGGACGGCCTCGGCCCGCTCGACGATGTCGGCGAGCCGGTCAGCTGGCCGTTCTGCCTCGATCGTCACCAC
This sequence comes from Micromonospora vinacea, assembly GCF_015751785.1. Taxonomy (NCBI): domain Bacteria; kingdom Bacillati; phylum Actinomycetota; class Actinomycetes; order Micromonosporales; family Micromonosporaceae; genus Micromonospora; species Micromonospora vinacea. The sequence continues at coordinate 355,918 of NZ_JADOTY010000001.1, forward strand.
GCGCTCCCGTGGACCGTCTTCTCCGTCAAGGCTGTCGATCCTAGAGACCGGCCCGGGCCGAGCCGTCCTGGGACGGCTCGGCCCGCGTGCCGCTGCGTCAGGGTGTCACCCGGGTGGCCGGGCTGTCGCCCGGCAGACCTCCGGCGTCGCTGGCCGTCTCCACCGGAGGCAACGGCGTGGTCCCGAGGACACCACCATTTCTGGAGTACGCGGTGAGAGTGGCCGGCTCATCCGGCGATACCCGGGTGGTGCCGGCGTTCGACCCGTCGAGCGTGACAGTGGCCGGGGGTGCGCCGCCGACCGTCACCGTGACGCGGGCCGCGTCCGGCGGGGCGATCACCCGCACCTGGCCTGTGGGAGGCCGGGCGCCGTCCTCGGTCCGGACCCGCCAGCCGATCGGTCGCTTGTCGACGCCCTCCGCCGGCAACAGCAACCGCAGGTCGGTCCACCAACCGGTCCGGTCGTCGCCGTGCATGGCGTACGCGATCACTCCGCCGCCGGCCGGTTGCAGGGTGAGCAGCGCGGCGGCCTGGCCGTGATCGCGGCCCGACCACCGCACCCGTACCGTCGTGCCGACGGCCGGCAGGTGGCTGTCCTGAAGTGCCGTGTGGACGAAGTTGCGCAGGTTGGCCTCGTCGAGCGGCGTACCGAGGGCGGGTTGGCGAGCGCCCGTGAGCAGGGCGTCTATCTCCGGCCCGGTCGGATCGAGCCCGGCGTACGGGCCGCCGCCCAGACCGCCCTGGAAGAAAACCCGGTCGCCGCGGCTGACCCGGACGACGGGTTCGTGCGGAAGCGGTTCGCGAGGCAGGACGGCGAACCCGACACCTGCCCCGTCCGCCCTGGCGATGTCCTGGTACTCCACAGTCCCCCTCGACGTGTACCGGGGTTCGCCACTGATCGTCACTGTGGATTCGGCCGGACCCACGGCGACCGCGAACCCGGCCCGGTCCGGGTAGGCCCGCATCAATGTCATCACCGGGTCGTCACCCTCGCTGTGGCCGCCGTAGCGCATCTGCTGGGCACCGGCCCCGGCCGGGCCCACGTACCAGACCAGTGCCTGCCTGGTCAGCAGGCCGAACCGCAGCGGCACGGCGACCAGCGCGACCCGGTGGCCCGGCTGGTCACTGCCGTAGATCAGACGGATCCGGTCACGGTCGCCGATCTTCCAGGCACCCACCGGGGCGTCGAGTCTCACCGGCGGATCGGTGCTGATCCGCGCCCGCAGTGCGTCCAGCCAGGCCTGGTCCCCGGCCAGCGCCCCCCGCGCTGGCGCGTCGAGCAGCGCCGTCGGAGTGGCGGCGACCGCGATGCCAGGGGCCCATCCGGGCAGCGGAACCACGTTGGTCTGGACCCCGACGAGCGCGACCCCGACCGCGGCGGCCACCGCCGTCCGGGCCAGCCGCGTCCGCTGGTGCCGTCGCTCGCGGCGGGCGAACCCGGGCCATGGGTCCTCGGGTACGTCGACGCCGCGCGCGGCGTGCCGCAGCGCGGGACCGACAGTCGACTGAGCGAAGCTCTCGGTCATGCCAGTTCCTCCTCGATCCGAACCGGGGACTGAGCGGTGGGTGGGGCGAAGTCGCTCCGCAGCCGGGCCAACCCGCGCGACGCCTGGCTCTTCACCGCGCCGACGGAGCAGCCGAGAACCTTGGCGGTGTCCGCCTCGCTGAGGTCCTCGAAGTAGCGCAGCACCAGCACCGCCTGCGTCCTGGGCGGTAACCGCCGCAAAGCGGCGAGGAGTAGTTGCCGCTGCTCCACCTGCACGTACGCGTCATGCGTCGGCTGGCTGTCGAAGGTCAGCAGCGGCACCTCCAACGGCCGCCGCCGACGCCGCCAGGAGATCGCCGTGTTGACCATCGCCCGGCGTACGTAGACCTCGGGCGCGTCCCTGCGCAGCACCCGCCCCCAGCGCCGATGGGTCTTCTCCAACGCCGACTGCGTCAGGTCCTCGGCGGTCCCCCGGTCACCGGTCAGCAGGTAGGCCGTTCGGAGCAGCGACCCCCACTGCCGTTGGACGAACAGCCGAAACTCTTCGTCGTCGTCGTGCCGACTCACGCCACCTCCAGGTCGCGTCCACCTCGCGTCTAAGTGCGGACGCAGAGTGAGACGCCACCTGCGGCGTCCGGGGTTGAGTGGAAGATCGCTCGCCGGGCTCACGCCTCCGGTTGGTGACCCGTGGACGGCCCATCGGAATCAGCCTGGCGCTCGGCCAGCCAACTGGCGTGTCCTTTGAGCAGGTATCCAACCCAGTAGATCGCGAAGAGGATCAGGAAGCACGCGAAGAACACTCCCGAGATGATGCTCGCGAGAATGAGCGCTCCCTCGCCGTCGCTCAGCCCGTAGGTCGCGAAGCTAAAGACGCCCAGGAGGAAGAAAAGGACCATGTAGAGCGGCAGTGTTGAATTGTCTGCCGGGTGGGACGCCCGAGGCGGCCAAGGGACGCGGGGGTCGCTGCTGATCATCATGTGAGTATGAGCGGCTCGCTCAAGCGCGGAATCCCGCTCCGCGTCGACCCATGAGGTCGATGCGGAGCGGGACCGTGGACGGTCTACCGGTTAGAACCCGTCCCATTGGCGGGCCGAGCATTTCCAGGTCTTCCCGCCATCCTGCGAGATGCAGACCACGAGGAGCTTCCCGAGGAACGGCAGGTTGAGGGTGAAGATGTGGGCCTTGGTCTTCGCGTACACGACGCCGGAGTTCTCGGCGATGTCGGCCAGTGCCCAGCCGGGGTCCGGTCGGTCCACTGTCGCCACCCGGCGCATCGACTGGATGTCCTTGCCGTCGAGCAGCGTCTTGATCTCGTCCGCCGAGGGCTCGCCGTCGCCGATCAGCGTGTCCACCGTGTACGGGCCCTCGACGGCGACGCCGTTGGCCTTCTCGAAGGCGGCCTTCGTTCCACCGATCGTGGTGCTGCCGGCGAGGTTCAGGGTGAGGATCAGGTCGCCCGTACGGCGCGACAGCAGGCATTCCCAGATGGACTTGCCCGAGGCGACGCACATGGTCAGGCACCATTCCCGCCCGTCGGGGGTGGACGAGGCGAAGAGCAGGGACGTCGCCGTCCCGCCGTCGCCCCGGCCGTCGTACGCCCCGTCGGCGAGGTCGGCCATGGTGGTGTCGAGGACGTCACGGCTGCCCGGGATCGTGCCCACGACCTTCACCCCGTCGACCTGCTTACCGGTGGCGAGTGCTGCGAGTTGGTCGCCGGTGAGGTTCCGGCCGCCGGTGTCGACGGCCAGCACCTTGTCCAGGTCGCCGACGGGCCGGCCGGTCAGGTCCTCGAACTGTTGAAGCATGGTGCCCGGGGCACCGGGGTGGTCGGTGATCGTCGTCCGGGCGTCACCCTCGGCGGCCTGCGACGGGGCGTACGAAGCGGTCAGCCCGACGATCAGGGCGGTCGTGACGATGGTGGCGCGTCTGGTGATGTCCCGCAGAGTTGTCATCCTGTCCTCATCTCGGTGATCGGTGTCGGCCGGGTGGGACGGGCTACCAGCGACACGTGACGATGTCGCCGAAGTCGTTGGGGGACCCCAGGTCGCAGTGGTCGTCGATCCACTCACCGATGTCGCCGATCGTGTCCACGATCCAGGCGATCGCCGACTTGATCGCGCCCCAGATGCTGAAGTAGACGACTGTCGTCTCGGGGGTTCCGCCGGCCTCGTCGATGACGTCCTTCGTCGACATGGCGGCATTCGGCTTGTCGATGATGTCCAGCACCCGTACCCCGGTGTCGTCCTTGCCGGCCAGCAGCGCCGCGACCTGCGCCGGAGTTCGCTCCTTTCCGTCGTCGACAGCCACGATCGCGCGGTCGATCAGCACCTCACGGCTGCCGCTGATGGCCTGGGCGATGCCGGTCATCTCGCCAACCGTGAGGTCGTTGCCGAGGGCGGGGCCGGTGAACCGTCGGACCGAAGCGTCACCGGCCGGGTTGATCTGGATCTCGTCGGCCGTGATCATGTCGTCCGCGCCGAACGGCGCCCAGGCGAACGTCCACTGCCCGGCGACGCAGCGGAACGCGCCGTACTCCCGGCCCTCGGACGCGGTCTCGGTGCGGAGGATCTTGCCGCGGTCGTCCACGTGCTGGACGACGCAGTCGGCGCCCTTCTGCGGCGGCTTGTCGGTCTGGGCCACGGCGGCGGAGGACATGGCCAGCACCGTCCCGCTGACCACCCCGATCACCGCGAGGCGGTGTGCCAAAAGACTCATCGAACGCTCCATTCCTGCTGCGGAAGAAACTGGTGTCCGAAGAGTGCCGGGCCGCGCTGAAGCGCCCCGGAAACGGCGCTGAAAGCGAGGCGGTCAGTGCAGCCGCGTGGCGTCGAGCTCTTGGAGGTCGGCGCGGATCGAGTCGGCGTCGGCATCGCCGAGTTCGTCGAGGATGGTCAGGGCTCGGCGCCACGCGGCACGGGTGGCGGCGAGGTCGGCGAGGGCCCGGTGGCTGCCGCCGAGGTTGACGTACGTGCTCGCTTCGGCGTACCTGTCGTTGACCTGCGTGAAGAGTTCGAGGGCGTGCTCGTAGCAGGCGATCGCGCGCCGGTCGTCCCCGAGTTGGTGGTGGGCGTGGCCGAGGCTGTCCCAAGTGTCGGCCTGCCCCTGGACGTCGTCCACCTCCTGCAACATCCGCAGCGCCTCGCCGCACGATTCGAGGGCATTGTGGTAGTTGCCGAGCAATGCTTCCTGCCAGCCGACCGCGTTGAGGGTGTACCCCTGCCCGGCCCGGTTTCCGGTGCCCCGGAACAGGGCCAGTGCCCGCCGGGAGTGACGCAGCGCCTGCTGGTGCTGCCCCTGCCGCTCCGCCAGTTGGCCGAGGTTCAGGCAGGTGTGCGCCCGTCCGGCGTCGTCGCCGACGTCGGTGAACAGGTCGAGCGCGCGCCGCAGGTGGTCGTCGGCTTCGTCGTACCGTCGGAGCCGGGAGCAGGCGAGACCGAGGCTGCGGTGCGCGTGGCCCTGCCCCGCCTGATCCCCGATGCGGGACGCGGCGGCCAGGGCGATCTGTTGCGTGCCGAGCCAGTCCTGCCAGTGCCCCTGCCGGTGCAGGAAGCCGGCCATGGTCCAGGCGAGCCGCCAGGCGTGCCCCTCGAAGCCGGACCGCGCCGCGAGCGGTACGGCGGCGAGCAGGACGGGGACCTCGGTGGTGAACCACGCCGCTGCGGCCGACCGGCTCTTCGGGCGTTCCGGCGTCACGCCGGCCCGCGGTGGCGGAAGGCTGATCGCGCTGAAGTGCGGGTGCAGCGCCAGGTCGGCGGCGTGGGCGGTGTGCAGGCAGTGGTCGAGCAGCCGGTGCATGGCGGCACGACGCTCGGCCGGCGGCTCAGCCTCGTCGGCGAGATCGGCGGCGTACGCGCGCAGCAGGTCGTGGAACGCGTAGCGCCCGTAGGTGTGCTCGGTGAAGAGGTTCGCCCGGGTCAACTCGGTGAGCAGCGGACCGGTCGCCTGGCCGTCGACGCCGGCCAGGCTGGCCACGGCCGGGGCTGCGACGTCCGGGCCGGGATGCAGGCTCAGCAGCCGGAACAGCCGGGCCGCGGGTGGGCTGAGCGTCCGACACGACCAGGAGAAGACCGCCCGGACATCGGTGGCCTCGTCGCCTGCGCGGAAGGCGTCCAGGTCGCCCAGCTCTCCGGCGACGGCGGCCAACGAGAAGTGCCGGTTGGTGGCGGCTCTGGCCGCGACGATGGCCAGGGCGATGGGCAGCCGCGCGCACCGGTCGGCGATGGTGTCGGCCGCGCCGGGTTCGGCGGCGACCTGGCGCTCCCCGAGCCGGCGGACCAGCATGTCGCGGGCCTCGCCGGGGCTCAACAGGTCGAGGGGTACCGGCTGGGCGCTTTCCGTGACGACCAGCGGGATGAGCTGGTCGCGGCTGGTGACGATCGCGAGGCAGTCCGGCGAGCCGGGCAGCAGCGGCCGGACCTGTTCGGCGTCCCGCGCGTTGTCCAGCACCACCAGCAGTTTCTTGCCCGCCACCGTCGTGCGGTACAAGCTCACCATCGTGTCCGGGTCGCTGGGCATCCGTGCTGCCGGAACGCCGAGCGCCTCCAGGAAGCCGTGCAGCGCTCGCGCCGGTTCGGTCGGTGTGGCCCCCGGGTCGAAGCCGCGCAGATTGACGTAGAGCTGCCCGCCGGGGAAACGGTCGGCCACATGGTGCGCCCAGTGCACGGCGAGCGCGGTCTTGCCGACGCCGGCGGTCCCGGACACCACGACGGCGCCGCCCCGGTCGACCAGCGCGTCGAGGGCGGCGAGCTCCGCGTCGCGTCCGGTGAAGGTGGGTACGGGGGGAGGTAGTTGCGCCGCGACCGGCGTCGCCGCAAGCGGGGCGGGTGCGGCGATCGCGGTGTCCTGGCGCAGGATGGCGCACTCCAGGTCCCGTAGCCGGGGCCCCGGGTCGATGCCGAGGTTCTCCCGCAGGTTGTCGCGCAGCCGCCGGTACGTGGCGACCGCATCGCCCTGCCGACCGTCGCGGTACAGGGCGAGCATCAGCTGCGCGTGCAGGTGCTCGTCGAATGGGTGCTGTCGGACCAGCCGTTCCAATCCGGGGATGAGCCCGGCGTGCTCACCGACGGACAGCCGGGCCTCGGCGAGCGACCGTTCGGCCTCCAACCGCAGGCGGGCCAGGTGTTCCGCCTGCTCCTCGAGCCAGGGCGACCCGGCCACGTCGGCCAGCGGTGGGCCCCGCCACAGTGCCAGAGCTGCCGTCAGGTGCTTCACCTGCTCGTTGCGGTCCGTCGACCGCCGGGCCAGCTCGATGAGGCGCTCGGCGGCCTGGACATCCGTGGAATCCGGCCCGGTGTCGAGCAGATAACCGGGCTGGCGCGCCACGATCGATCCGGGCTCGCCGAGCACCCCGCGTAGGTAGGACACGTGACGCTGCAACGTGTTCGCCGCGGTGGCCGGCAACTGGTCGCCCCAGACCACGTCGAGGAGCCGGTCGACGCTGACCACCCGGCCCGCGTGCAGCGCCAACGTCGCCAGTACCGCCTTGCGGCGCACACCGTTCACCGCCTGCGGACTGCCGGCGACGACCACCTCCACCGGCCCGAGCAGCCTGACGCGCACGCCCGTGCCAGTCATCGACATCACCGAATCAAACTAACGTCCCCAGCGCAGCAAACTCGATCTATTCGTCGCGTAATGGACACGATCCACGGGGCACCAGAAACGGACTCCGGGAGCTACCGTCTAGCGCACTACGGCAGGGAGGTGCGCCAATGGGCCCACGGCTGCGGCGCGTCGCGTCGTGCTCCTCCTGGTCGGCGTGTACGCCTTCCCGAAACGCGAGACCGAGACCGACCCCAGCTCTCGGGTCACGGTGGTGGTGGTGAGTGTCGCGTGCGCCCTGGCCCCCGTGGTGATGGCCGCCGCGCTGCTTTTCATGTTCGTTCGAGCGCAGCCCGTTCAGGGGTGGCCGTAGGCTGGCCCTTCGCCCACGAGTCGCCAATGGAGAGCGCTGTGACCACACGTAACGGCAAGGTGATCGTCGACCAGACCATCTCCGTCGACGGGTACTCGGCCGGGCTCAACCAGAGCGAGGAACGCCCGTTCGGCGACGACGGCGGTGACGGCTGGGGCCGTGGGCTGCACGCCTGGATGTTCGACGCCGCTGAGGAGAACCAGGCCGAGCTCGACCAGACCACACTGGCCTCGGCGGTCATCATGGGGCGCAACATGTTCGGCCCGGTGCGTGGCGAGTGGGATCGGCAGTGGAACGGCTGGTGGGGTGACGACCCACCGTTCCACAAGCCGGTGTTCGTGCTCACCCACCACGCACGGGAGCCGCAGCCGATGGCGGGCGGCACCACCTTCCACTTCGTCACCGACGGGATCGAGTCGGCGCTCGCGCGGGCCCGCGCGTCCGCCGCTGGCGGCGACATCCTGATCCACGGCGGCGCGACCACCATCAACCAGTACCTCGCCGCCGGTCTGGTCGACGAACTGCGGCTGCACATCGTGCCGCTCACCCTCGGCACCGGTGTGCGGCTGTTCGAGGGTGTCCCGCCGCTGAAGCTCGAACAGGTGACGGCGCGGGCGGCAAGCACGGTCCTGCACGTCACCTACCGCGTGCTCTCCTGACCCGCCGGAGGATGCGTTGTCTGCTATCGCCTCACTGACAGTGGTCCCCAAGGACAGCATCGCCGAGCTGGCCCGCCTGGCCCGCACATCGCCGTCGTCGTTCCGCACCTACCTGGCGGAACACGGGAGCAAGACGCGGCAGGAGTACGACTGGTCCGGCTACTGCATGCTGTACGTCCTGACCTATCTGGAGGAGCGCGGCATCGACGTGGAGCAGTCGGAGTTCAATGCCGAGTCGGAGGCCATCAACAGCGCGTACGGCCTGACCACGCTCATCACTCCAGCCCCAGGGCTACCGGATCAGCTCGACCCCGCCCAGCACCGCGAGGAAGATTTGGTCGCCCACTTCGAGGAGATGGGGGTGGACTTCGAGGAGAGCGGCGCGGCCGGTCTGGACACCTTGAGGGTATTGCGCGACTGCATCTCCGACCTCCGCGACGACCAGGTTCTGCTGCTCAACATCGGCTGACGCCCACCGACCGCTCTGTCTGTCGACCTCCTGCGGACCAGATGCGGACTGCACGACCAGACGGCGGTCTGCGGCAGACTTGTCCCTGTGCCAGCCCAGCCACTCATACGCAAGGTTCGCTTTGAGGTCCGTCCGTGGGGTTACGGCCCCGACCCGGCGCGCGAGCTGTTGCCGTACGTCGACAAGGTGAGCCTGGTGGACCTGGTCTCGGGCTTCGAGCACGCCGCCGGCCACGATGTGCCCGGCGCGTATGCCGGGATCGTTCTCGATCATTTCAAGGTCGGTGATCTGGCTGCCTACCTCAGCGGACGACCGGAGTTCGCCTACCGGTCGCAGAACGGCGTGATCGCACTCCTCGGTTGCGACTGCGGTGAGGTCGGCTGCTGGCCGCTGGAAGCCCAGGTGATCACCACAGAGCACTCGGTGATCTGGCGCGGCTTCTCCCAGATCTACCGCCGTGAGCGCGACTACGGGGACTTCGGCCCATTCGTATTCGAGCGGAGCCAGTACGAGCGCGCAGTCCGCGAGGTCGTTGCCACCACCCCCGCCACCTGATCGTCGCGGGCAGTTTCCATAGCCGGTTTGGCTCACGCGACGGCGGGAAACCGGCGGCACCGGAAGGCGTCTCGATGACCACCGCAGGCAGCCCTACCTGCGGTGGGGTACCCGGGTGCTCTCACCGTTGGGGGAGGCTCATGCGTTGGTTCCGCGCGGCTCGCGGCGCCCCCACGAAGGGCGCAACCAGATCTCGCAACCCGATCGGTGCGGAACGAGATCCGAAGCGGGCGGTCATCTTCAGCGACGCGGTCATCGCCATCGCCGTCACCCTGCTCGTCCTGGAGATCCAGCCGCCGGAGGACACCGAACACCTGCTCCGCGGCCTCATCGACCTGTGGCCCTCGTACGTGGCGTACGCCATCACCTTCCTGCTGATCGGGCAGATGTGGGTGAATCACCACGTCATGTTCGACCACATCCGCTCCGCCGACCGCATGCTGCTCCTGCTCAACACCCTGCTGCTGATGGTGATCGCGTTCCTGCCGTTCGCCTCGTCCCTCCTGGCCCACGCGTTCGAGTCCGGCCACGGCAAGCGAACTGCACTCATCTTCTACGGCGCCACCTACGAGTTGGCCGCCATCCTCTTCAATGTGATCTGGGAATACGCCAGATCTGGCCGTCGCCTGCTGACCTCCACCACAGACAACGACACCGCCCGGGCGATCAGCAGACGCTTCCGCCCCGCGCCGATCTGGATCGCCGCCGGAACCGCGCTGGGCGCCCTTCATCCGGTCGTGGGCCTCGTGGTGGTCACCGCGTTCATCCCCTTCTACTGGCTGCCGATCAAAGGCGAGGTCGCCAGCATCAAGCGCACTCGCGAGCAGAGTCTCGGCGACCCATAGCTGGTTGCAGCGTGGCTGGACCATCCCGGCGCGCGATGCCGGCGATACTGTGCGCGTGGAGTACGTGTCCAGAGTGCCGCGACCGCCGCTGGACGGGCTGATCGACGACCTTTACTACCTGGAGGGTGCGCCGCCGTACGCCCGCCTGACGCTGCCGGCAAGTCCGGCGGCGCTGCTCATCATCAACCTCGGGGCGCCGTTCCTCATTCGTGCCGGCACCGACGCCGAGGCGGCCGAGTACGCCGACGGCTGCGTGGTCACCACGCCCACCCGCGCATTCGATTTCGGCTACCCCCTCCGGACCCGGTCCGTCGGCGTGCACTTCAAGCCATGGGGGCTGGCGCCGTTCCTGCCGATGCCCGCATCCGAACTGCGTGACCAGCCGGTGACGGTGGAGCAGGTCTGGGGCCGGCCCGCCATTGCCGAGCTGCGCGACCGGCTGGCCATGGCCGAGGGACTGCACGAGATGCTGACGCTGCTCGAGGATGAGCTGATGCGACGGCTGGGCGATACGGCCGGCCTGGGGCTGGTCCGACATACGAGCCGCGTCATCGCGGCGACCAGCGGGGCGGTGGCCATCGACGACCTGAGGGTTTCCGCCGCTGTCAGCAGCACTCACCTGGCACAGCGGTTCAAGGAGGTCATCGGCGTCACGCCGAAGCGGTTGGCCCGGACCTACCGCTTCGCCGCCACCGTGCTGTCGATCAACCCTGCCGAACCGGTCGACTGGGCCGACCTCGCCAGTAGCGCGGGCTACTTCGATCAGGCCCACTTCGGCCACGAGTTCCGGGCCTTCACCGGCCTCACGCCGACGCGATATGTCGACGTCAGGCGGCGGTTCCTGCGCGAACATCCCGGCCACGTGCTGGACGGCTGGCCGCTGCCGGCCGATTGATTCCTTACAAGAGCGACAGCCCACGAAACCCTAATGTGAGGGCACCCCCCAGCAGAGGAGTGCCCGTGGGCAAGGTAGTCATGTACAGCTCGGTGTCGGTGGACGGCTTCATCGCGGACGAGAACGACCAGCCCGGACCACTGTTCGACTGGTTGCTCAGCGGTGACGTGGCGTTGGACGACAGCGGTGCGTTGAAGGTGTCACAGACGTCCTACGACTACACCCGGCCGTACTGGGACCAGATCGGGGCGACAATCGTCGGCCGCCACGTCTTCGACATGACGGACGGCTGGGACGGGAAGCCTCCCGGCGGGGTCGACCACGTGGTCGTGGTGACGCACCGGCCGAAGCCCGAGGGCTGGGCCCCCGAGGCGCCGTTCCACTTCGTCGACGGCGTCGAGGCGGCCGTGGCCAAGGCGCAGGAGCTGGCGGGTGACCGCATCGTCGAGGTCGCCGCCGGCGACGTCGGCGGCCAGGTGCTTGCCGCGGGCCTGGTCGACGAGGTGCGCATGGACGTCGTACCCGTCGTGTTCGGGTCCGGCAAGCGCTACTTCGGGTCGGTCGACGCGCAGCACCTGCTGGAGGATCCTGACGTGGTGATTCAGGGCAACCGGGTGCTTCACCTGAGCTATCGGGTGCGCCGCTGACCGATCTGAGCGGACGCCGCCCTTCGCCCGAGGGATTATGAAATCGAGATGGGCGGTCCGACGAGCTGCCGATGGTCGAGACGGAACCGGGCTGCCAGGTCATCGACAAGGTCGTGGGCCTCACACGATCCATCAACGGTTATCACCGGCAGACGCAGCTTGATCGCCTGGCGCCGGACTTCTGCGTCCCACAGTTCATCGCGCGCCAGCCGCAGAGCGAGCGCCTCGCTGTGGTCGCCGTCTCCCCAGTTCGCTCGGGCTCTCGCATCGTCGGCGAATCGAGCCCGCAACGCCCCGTCCCGGAACTGCGGCGTTGGCAGGAGGAAGGCCGCCTGCTCTGGCCACGTCAGCAACGGAGCAACCTCACGGGGCAGAGTCCGGAAATCATCCACCAAGACCGGACGTTCCGTGGGCAGCGCGAGTAGGTCGTCGACGACGAACCCGAACGTCTCGCCGTGCAGGCTCGGCATCGACTCGAAGATCTCCTGAGCGCTGCGGCCGCTCCAATTCTGCGCCAACGGAGCTTGCAGCAACGCCCAGAGGTACGGCTGCTCGTGCGCAGTGCACCGGCTGACGTAGTCGCGTTCCGCGCGGTCGCCGTCGTAGATCAGCACGTCGTAGCGCTCGGCCAGGGCTCGGGCGAGAGTGCTTTTGCCTGACCCGGTGCCGCCGGCGAGCCATCGAACATGCGAAAGGCGGCGAGCGTGATCTACACGGTGGTTGTCGGCGGCCATGCCACCAGAGACTGCCGATATCGCGGGCAAAGAAACAGTCTTGTTCTTCTGTCGGCGGCCGGTGAGGATCAAGGAGAGGGAGCGGAACTTCTTACCCCGGCCGGTCCAGGCACCGTATGCGGGCATGTACTTCGGGGCCGACTCGCACCTGGCAACCAGCGTCATGACCGCCGTCGTCATGGCGTCACTCCATCCGGGTCCGAGAGTCGCGCCCACCGGCCCACCCGACGTCATCGCGGAGATCCTCGATGACCTCGCGTTCTCGATAAGCGACAACTGGCCGACCGGCCCGGACGGCTCAACCGCCGGCTACTACGGCTCACTCCTGACCTCCTACCGCATGGTCCACGCCGCAGCCGCCGCTGTGAGCACCCACACCAGGATCGAGACCTGGCACGCGGGCCGCGCCCTGCACCAGGACCTCGCCGGCTTACGTCCCACCGGACCACCCCACGATCTCGACGGACCACGCGCCGTGGGGGCATCGACCGTTGTAGGGTGCGGGCCGTGGGATACACGGTGATGCCCTCAGGCCGTCTGAACCTCCCGAAGTCGGAGGACGCCGCTGCGGTCGCCGCTGTCCAGGCCGCTTTGGTTGGACCAGGTGGTTGGTACAGGCCGGATGAGTTTCCGCCGGATGGCACCCTGGTTGATCTGGCGGATCCGGCCAGGGCCACGATCGTTCGCGACGGCGACTGGATCGAGTTCGGGTACGACGACGCGGGTGACCCCAAGTGGTCGGACCAGGCGACGGCCTTCTACGTCGCGATTGCGCCGTTCGTTCGCTCGGGAACCGTCCAGATCAAGGGCGAGGACGGCGCCCGCTGGTCATACACCTACGCGGACGGGCAGATCACCCAACAGGGTTGGAACGGCTGGGATGGGTCCATCGAGCCGTTTGGCGAGTATGTGGACCACCCGTAGGCGCTGCTCACTCACCGGCTGCCGGGGGCTTCGGAGAGCGGACCTCCTCTTCGGGCCTCTCCCAGAACGGCCGCTGGGGCTCGTCGTTGTGCACGACGATGTCGGCGTGCCAGGTCGGGCGGGCCGTAGCGAAGTAGAGCTGCTGCGAGGGGATGTAACGCTCGCGCCAACGCCGCTCGACGTCCGCCCGAGTTGACACCCGTTCCTCCCGGATGACGGCACGATCCACGGTCCTTTCAAGTGCCGTCGACACGAAGATGCGCAGGTCCCACCGATCAATCAGTTCCGGGCGCAGGAGGAAGACGCCGTCGAAGACGAGCACAGCGTCGGCTGGGGCAGTCGTGACCGGCGGCGACAGCGCGGCATCCGCGGTCCGGTCGTAGACCGCGTGTTGGAAGCGTCGATCTCCACCCGGGCCGAGCGGATCGAGCAGAACCCGCTTCAGCGCCTCGTTGTCGTGGGTGTCGTAGTAGCAGCCTTCGGCCGAGTACTCGCCGCGCGGATAGCGCTGGGGCCGGGGGAAGAGGAAATCGTCGATCGTGGCGCGGATGACGTCACGGCCCTGATCACGTAGGACGACGGCCAACTCGTCGGCGAGGGTGGTCTTGCCGGCGGCGGGTGGCCCGTCGACGGCAACCCGCGTCGGGTGCGCCACGGCGACGGACCCGACTGCCTCAGCCAGGCGGTGGAGCAGCTCCTCGCGGGTGCCTTGAACCATGTCTGCCGATTCTCGTCCCACATCGCTCCCCCACTGTCTGTCGATCTCTTGCGAACTGGCTAGCCTGTCGGCCCGGATTAGCACCTCCATCGACGTCGGTCACATCACGTAGGGTCTGCCGATGGTCGTACGGTTCCTGGCGCACCTCCGGCCGCCGCTTGTCGTGTGCGGACACCTGGCTGCTCTGGTGTTGCTCGCCCTGGACGCGCGCCGTGAATGGAGTGCGTACGGGCTTGTCATTCTCTTCCTGTTGCTGGGTGCGCTTGCTGCAGTACCAGCGGCGTTGGTCGACTCGCCAGGGTTCCGGCTGATCAGCCTGATCGCACAGACCGTCGGTGCCGGCGTCATCGTGTTGGCTCTCCATGACTCGGCCGACAAGCGGGCTCTCTGGGTTTACGTGCTGTCCGCCCTGACGGCGGTGATCTCGCCGATCAGCCGGCCAGGGCTTGGCCGGACGACAGTGTTCGGCGTGGGGACGGCAGTAGTGCTCACCATCGGCGTGTCGGCTCCAGCACTGGCCTGGGGTGGGAGGCAGCCCGAGGCGGTGGTTTGCGTGCGGGAGGGGCAGTCCGCTGAGGAGCTGGTGCGCGAGAGCCACCGCTTCGACCCGAACAACGTGATTGCGGGCTTCGGGTCAGAAGGGCCGCAAGCGCCGTGCCTGGAGGTGCTGTTCGATCCCGGTGCCACCGCTGGCGACGCCGCCGACGTCGTCCGCCGCTACTCCGCGGACCCGAAGGTCTCGTCCGTCAGCCGGACACGCTGACACTCAGCGCACAGCCGCGCCGTTCGCGGGTGCCATCAACCATGTCGCCGTCCTGCCGGGTCAGGCGCGGCGGGCGTTCGTCTTGATCGTGTCCACGAACGAGTCTCAGGCGGGGGCGCGTAGCGCAGCATGCCGGCATCGGGCGCCTCTCGTGATCCACTCTGCCTATTTCCTGTTATGCCAATTGACACAACATCATCCAGCCCATAAATTCTCCGCCATGGATGAGGTCAGACGGCCCGGACGGCCTCGCAAGACCCCCGGCCAGCTCGCCCGATGGACTCCACCGGAGGGCTGGTCGCGCCTGGTCGCCTGGCTCTCGCCAGAGGAGAAGAGGGCGCTCAAGCACGTCGCCGTCGAGGCCGATGTGGCCGTGGCCGATCTGGTTCGTGCGTTGGCCAGCGGTCTGGTCGACGGGGTCGTCACCGCCGACGAACTGATCGGGAAGGTCAGGAGAGGGGCACAGGTCATGGAGAAGATCCCCACGCTGTTCGAACGCGACGAGCACTTCCGGGTCGTCGACCGCCCCAGGCCGGACTGCGCCTGGGTGTTCGACGGCGAGGGCTCCCCAACCGAGAAGCTCGACGGTTCCAACGTGCGCCTCACCGTCCGCTCTGGACAGTTGGTGCGAGTGGAGAAGCGCCGCAACCCCAGCAAGGCGCAGAAGCAGCAGGGCATCGTCGATGGGTGGTATGTCGACACCGACGATCACGCCGCGGAGGACAAGTGGATTCTGGTCGCTGCCCGCCACACCGACGTGTCGGACTGGCCCGACGGCGAGCACCCGTGCGAGGCGCTCGGTCCCCGCGTTCAAGGCAACCCACTTGGCCTGGAAGAGCACACATGTGTGCCGTTCAACCTCCACGTGCCCGCCCTGCTGGACGCGCCCCGCAGCTATTCCGAGCTGCAGGACTATCTAGCCGCGTTGGAGAGCCGATTCGCCCCGGGCCATCTGGCCGAGGGCATCGTGTTCCACCACCCGGATGGCCGGCGGGCCAAGATCAAGCGTAAGGATTTCCCCCGCAGCGCGTGATCCGTCGTCACACCCAGGGCGCCAGGGTTTCTTGTAAGACGGCAGGACAGAGAGCAGACGCTTACTACAGCACCACTGAGATCATTTCGATGTCGCACATCGTCACGTGGGGCTCAACCAGTCGCTTGGCCTCCTGGGCATCCTTCTCGGTGAGGAAGACGCCCAGGTTGTGCCACCTCCGACGGCCGTCCTGCTCGGTCAACGCCTTCAGCAGGTGCAGGTAGTGGTGTCGTTCCCGGCGTACGCCCTCCGGAAGGCCGCCGAGGAACGCCTCCGCCACCTTCTGTGGCGAGGCGATGTCCAGCTCGCCGCCAACTCCCACAGTTCATCGCGAGCCAGCCGCAGAGCGAGCGCCTCGCTGTGGTCGCTGTCGCCCCAGTTCGCTCGGACTCTCGCATCGTCGGCGAATCGAGCCCGCAAGGCCCTGTCCCGGAACTGCGGCGTCGGCACGAGGAACGCTGCCTGCCCTGTCGGCCCAAGGACCGCACTGGTAGCTCTCAGTCCTGAGTCCGGTGCTGCGGGATCCACCCTCAAGTACCCGGCCTAGGTGATCGCAATTTCACCCACAGTAGTCACGCGAGCAGATCATAGGGCGTGAGGGCGGAGCAGCTCCCCCTCGCTGGACGTGCCGGTAGCATGACTTTGGGAAGTGTTAGCAGTTCAAATGCTTGATCACTGATCAAGCAGAATATTGTGGACGGTGAGACATCTACATTCGCCCCTCGCCACGGATAGTAATTAGCTAACCGGGGATGACGAGGGGAAACGATGAACGAAACGCTGGCGACGGCCGTCTCCGATCACGGAGCGTTGGCCTTGGCTCTTGCCATCGCCGGAACGGCGGCAGGGTTGGCACGCGCATACGTTGCGCACCGAACACGTCTGCACGAGGAGCGTGAGGCGTCGACACGAACCGCCGCCCGGGCGACCTGGCTGATCAGGCTGGCGGAGGCCGAGCACGATGTCGTGCGGATCGTGGAGCGTGATCGGGACGGGCATCGCGAGGTGGAGCTGGGCAGCCGCGACGCGACGCGGCGCGACGACACCAGGGAGGCCGCGTGATGGGGGTGGAGGGCACCGCCGCCCTGACACCGGAGCCGGTCG
The DNA here is from genome assembly GCF_015751785.1 of Micromonospora vinacea. NCBI lineage: Bacteria > Bacillati > Actinomycetota > Actinomycetes > Micromonosporales > Micromonosporaceae > Micromonospora > Micromonospora vinacea. The sequence continues at coordinate 372,663 of NZ_JADOTY010000001.1, forward strand.
ACGGTGAAGCGGCGCGCAGGGCGGAGGCCACGCGCCTCAAGGCAGAGCACGATCAGGAGTTCGCCGCTTTCGCCGAGGGCAGCTACCACACGGTGGAGCGAATTCTCCGGGCGGCGTGCTGGGATCGCGAGGTGGTTCAGGACGCTCTCAACGAGGCGTACCTGCACGGACGCGTCCAGTGGTTCAAGATCCGCACCTACACGGAGCCGATCGGCTGGGTGATCATCACGGCCCGAAACAAGATCCGCAAGGAGTTGCAACGACGTCAGCGCGAAGCCGCCGTGGCGCCGGAGGACCTGCCCCCGGCACCGCACACCGACATCGCCGACGTATGGGAGGCACAGGAGACGCTGAGGAACTGGATGCACCACCTTCCGTCGCGGCAGGCCGAGGTGTTCCAGATGTCTCGTGAGGGTTTCTCCAACCAGGAGATCGCGCGCATCCTCGGATTGGCCGAATCCAGCATCCGCTCCTACAAGCTCGCTGCCAGGAAACGCCTGCGTGAGCTGGCCGAGGAAGCCGGCTACACGGACTCGGAAGGCCGCCGGCGCCAGGGAGGCAGCCGTGGACCTCGATGACATTCTGACGTTGGCCGAGACCAACCAGCCGAGTCCTCTGGAACTCGCCCGTGCACGCCGCGTGGCGCGAAAGGCGCAGGGCGAGTACGACCTGTCCGTCGCCGAGGGATACGAGATCATTGTCGACGCCGACCTCGTCGATCCGCTGACCGCGGTTGTCGACGAGGCGACCAGAGTCGCCCGTGCCGCGCAGCTGGCGAAGCTCGGCACGATCACCTGGACGACCGGTGGAGGGAAGTCCGATGGTTTCGGGCGCCTCATCTGGTCGGATGAGATGGCGATGATCTTCGGGCATGCTCCGGGAACACTGCGCCTCACGCCCGAAAGGCTTGCCAACCTCGTCCATCCCGCAGACGTGGAGACGGTTCGCAAGGTTGTGCGGACGGCATGGGACCGCCGCCGCCCCGAGGAGGTCACGTTCCGGGTGATCCAGCCGGGTGGCACCGTCCGCCACGTGCACTGCCACATCGAGATTCTCACCACCGACGGCACACCATCGGGAATCATCGCCACCGGCGCAGATGCCACCGCGCTCGAACTTGCCTGGCAAGAACGTCGCAGGCTCGCCACTCGCAGCAAAATGCTGTGCGCCGACCTGGCCGCGCTGGACCTTGTCACCGGACTGCCGACCCGCAGCTACCTGACCGACGAGGTCGACCGAGCCCGTCGCACCACTGGCGGAGCACTCATCGTTGTGGCAACCGAACCCACCACCCGGCCACCCGACGCGCTCACCGACGAGAACCACGACGACCTGACGGCAGAGATCGCACAGCACCTGCGAACGATCGTGGGCGACGAGGTGACGTGCGGTCTGGTCGGCCCCGGCCTGTGGGGCGTACTCCTCGCTCCGGCCGAAGGGCACACGGAGGCTCCCGAGGCCCTGGCGGCTCGGATCGTCGACACGTTCCGACGCCACCTGTTCAGCGTCCAGCACAAGACCTTGCGCCTCAACACGTCGGCGGGCCTGGTGCTCTTCGGCAGCGGGGTGTCGGCAACCGGGTTCGACCTGCTCGTCGACGGCGAACACGCGGCCCGTGACGCGCGCAGCGACGGCGTCCCGACCACCGTCCTCAGTGAGCCGGTGGCGACCAGGGACCGGATAGACAGATGCCGGTCACAGGTACGACAGGCGGTGTCTGCCAACAGGTTCGCCCTCTACGCTCAGCCCATTGTCGACCTCCGCCTCAACGAGGTCACTCGCCACGAGATCCTGTTGCGGGTTCGGAGCGATACCGGCCAGTCCGTGGCACCGTGGGCTTTCCTCGACATGGCCGAGCGCGTCGGCGAGATCCTCACCGTGGACAAGTGGGTCATCGACCATGCCCTCGAACTGATCGGCCGCGGCGCCCAGACCTCCCACTACCAGGTCAACATATCCGGCAAGTCCCTCGCCGACCCGGGGCTGCTCACCTATGTGACCGAGGCGATCCGCCGACACGGGGTGAAGCCGGAATGCCTGACCTTCGAGATCACCGAAACCACCCTCATCGAGAACCGCAACGAGGCCCTCGCCTTCGCAACGGGGATCAGGGAGATCGGCTGCCACCTCGCGTTGGACGACTTCGGTACGGGATACGGCGCCCTCGCTCACCTGAAGTACCTGCCGGTGGACCTGGTAAAGATTGACGGGGTCTTCATCGTCGATCTCTGCCGATCGCCCGCCGACCAGGCCGTCGTCTCGAAGCTGGTGGAGCTGTGCCACACGCTCGGCATCCGTGTTGCTGCTGAATATGTCCAGGACGAGGAGACGCTCGAATTTCTGAAGAGGTGTGGAGTCGACTTCGCCCAGGGCTACAAGACCGGACGACCCGAACCGATTGCGGTGAGCCCCGAGAAGCCGGTGCGGACGATTGAACTCGAACTGCGGCTCCCGCCGCAGCAGACCGCCATGGGCTGAGTAGGAGCCAGAGACGTGAGCCAACGCGGCTGCGCCACGGTGCCGTCGATGCGATCACCCGTCACGCATCGGTCCCCCGACGAAGATGGCTGGGCGGTTAGACGTCGAGGTCGATCTGTAAGCCCTACATAATCGACCTCGACGTTCTGGCGCCGGGTGTGGCCGGCGTCGACGGCGGTCGGACGGTCACCTTCCAGGCCACTAACCTCGGCGATGCCCACCGGCTGATTCAGCTGCTCGTGCAAATCGCACGCCATCAAGCCCAGCTAAGACGTGAGGTCTGCCTTCGGCCAGTGTTGCCGGGCAGCTAGGCCGATATCGCCAGCAGGCCGGAGCCCAGCCGGAGAGGCTGGCGGCACCACCCTGTTTACGGCAGCCGTCAATGCCTTCCCCTCCCGCTCAGGGGCGGCCGGCGTTCGTTTTGATCGTGTCGACGAACGCGTTCCAGGCGGCGGGCTCGAAGCTCAGCGTCCCGGCATCGGGCGCCTTGGAGTCGCGAACGTCGACCTGGACGCGCCGGTAGCGCACCTCGACGCACTGGCCGTTGTTGCCGGAACGGCTCGACTTGCGCCAGGCGTTACGTTCCATGCTTGCTCAGCTCCTTGATGAACCTGATCGACTCGGTGGGTGACATCGCCAGCCTCCTCAGATTGTCGTACGCCGCCGACAGCCGCGCCAGGTCGCGGCTCGACTCAAGGAACAGCTCGCCAGCCAGGGTTTCGATGTAGCCCAGTGGCGGCTCGTCCCGCTCGAAGCTGAGCAGGGCGAAGCCGCTGCTGTCCGCCAGGTGGGCACCGGCCTCGAAGCGCAGCACCTGGATCGTCACGTTCGGCAGCCGGCTCATCGGTCATGGCGTACGGCTTCGTCGCACTGGCCCGTCCGTGGTTGCAGGATTCAGATGCCGCCGGGCGTTCCACCGTCACTGCCATGTGCGGCATCGTGCGAAATCTTCTCGTTTCCGCCGCCACCCTTGCCGCGGAGGGTGCCGCGTTGGGTTCGACGCCTGTCGCGCTCGATCTGGCGAGCAGCAACCCGCGCTGCCCGCATCACTTCCGCACGGTCCTGCGGCTGAGCCGCATGCCTGCGACGACGCCACAGCAGACCGGCGGCAGCAAGTCCGACTGCCAGTACTACAGCCAGCAGCCCCCACGCCGCTGAAATGCCACTCATACAGCGACGCTACTCACTGTCGACCGCGACCAGCATCAGGCGAATAGGCCGACGCGTCCATCGCCCACCGACAACAGAGCCCCGGTCGAGCGTCCCCGCTCCTGCTGCCACACGACGGGCCGCAGAGCCATCTCCGCCGGGAGCCTCACACACCGTGGGGGCGAGGACTTCCGGCCAGTCCGTGGGTGCAGAGCGATCCGCGATGCGTCTTGCTCCGTCGCTGAGCAAGACGGGGACCTGTTCGAGGAGATCTGGGCCGGGTGGCGGGCCGACTAGACCGAGCAGCGGGTAGTGCTGCTGTGGACTGAGGACGTCGCTTCGGACCTCGATGCGGCGCGTCCGGGTCGTCGATAGCACGGCTGAGCAGGGAAAATGGCTGGTGGGCCGGAGGTACCACGCCTCAAATACCTTGAGCCCTACGCCGAGGCGGCCCGCACGTGGCTGCATGCCGAGGCCGAGGTCGTCGACACCACGCACCTCACGCCCGCCCAAGCAGCCCAGCAGATCGTCCTCCGAGCTACCGGGGGTAGCTACGTCGATCAGTAGAGCCATCGGTCGAGCACTGCGGGCCAGAAATGGGTTGTATGGTCGCCGTCCCCGAACGCGGGCGGGTCAAGGGCCTTGATTCGCTCCAACAGGTCGGCGAGCTCCGCGAGTGCTTCGTCTTCGGCCTGTCCGTCCTCGTCCCAGCGGTCGACGACGGTTGAGCTGGTCAGCCAGCTACCAACCATGTGCAGCGAACACAGCCAGTGGGTGATCGTCGAGTTGACGAACCCGGTGCTGCCGTCCGACGACCAGATCTGCACCTCACCGGTCCCCGGCGCGGCACCGTACACCCAGTCCAGGTCATCGGCGTTCGCCAACCGGTACATCGTCGGCTCTGCGTGGAATGACACCGCGCTCACGAGGTCATCGATCAGCGGTACGCCAGAGGAGACCAGCGCGGCCTTCTGCGGCTCGGGAAGCCGCCACGTCGCCACGTCCAGCTCGGTAGCACGCACCACCCGCCCAGTACCGGCCCAGGCCGTGACCGCCCCGAACGCGGGAGGCAACGGAAGATCATCAACGGGCACGCCAACGAGGGTAGTCCGGCCACGGTTCCAAGCAACCAGCGTTCGTTGTGGCGGCCAGGCATCCGATCATTGACCGGGCGGCGGGTCGTGCTGCTGCGGACTCAGTGCGGACCGAGGGCGTCGACCCGGACCTCGATGCGGTGCGTCCGGCCATCGACAGCATGGTTGACCAGGGAAACGGCTGGTGGGGCGGGCGGGACTCGAACCCGCAACCGAGGGATTATGAGATCAGAATGTCCGCGACGCCGACCTGTGCACACATGGGTTTGCCAGCGGAAGTGCCTCTCGACGTCTCTCACCGCTCCACCGTCGTTCTTCGGGCTCTTGCGGACTAGATGCGGACCGCTCCCCTGGCCTAAAAACTTGGCTCGATCTAGAAGTAGGACCACTCGCTCGTGGGCACGTAATCCCACGTCACCTTTGCCCGTTCTTGGAGAAAGACCGGCCGGCTAAGAACCACGTCGCCTGCCCGCTGGGCGCGGATGATCAACCCGAGGTCGGCTAGCTCCGGATCTGCTGCGTGTGTATAACGCAGCTCTAGCCCGTGCGTTTTCGCATGGTCACACGCCCACTGCTCCACTTCCGAGGGCACACGTCCGACCAGCGTCTCGTCGTTGAGCGTTACCTGTGGGCCGGTGAGCGCGTCAATCGCAACGCAGTACAGTAGCCCGTTCTCGTAGTAGGTATTCACACCGAGATGGGCGAATGGAATCTCGGCGCACGCAGGCAGGCCCGAACCGACGGTGAAGACGCCCGGCCGACTTGGGTCGAGTACGTCGACCACCTCGTCACATCTCATCCCAAACCGGAGCGGTCCCACGCTGACCAGCGGGATGAAGCGCCAGTGATCACGCTCCTCGTCATTTCTAGCGTCCCAAATGCCCATGGCCGACACTCCTCACCCGCGCTGTAGACCGCAGACAAGTTATCGGGCAGCGTCGACGCCCTATTGCTGTGGCCACTCCCACGGTCTGCGGCACTCATCTTCGAGGCAGGCACTGCCGGCACGCTGGTAGTGAGGCCATGACGCTGGACGTGTACGCGGACCTCTTCGAGGACGACCTGGACCAGGTGGCGGACCGCCTCGACCGGGCGGCGGGTCGTGCGGCTGCGGACTCAGTGCGGACTGAGGGTGTCAGCCCAGACCTCGATGCGGTGCGCCCGGCTCGTCGCCAGCATGGCTGAGCGGGGAAAACGGCTGGTGGGGCGGGCGGGACTCGAACCCGCGACCGAGGGATTATGAGTCCCCTGCTCTAACCGGCTGAGCTACCGCCCCGAACACCGCGCCGGATCTTATCCCGCTCGGCGATCAGCAGCCAGCACCGAGCCGGCCGGCGCCCACGCCTGCACCAGCACGATGGGCAACAGGAATATAACAGCGTGCTCGGGTACGACTGTCAGCCGGCGCGCAGCTCGTCGAGCACGGCGCCGGCGGCGCGCCAGCCGCTGGTGAGAGCGCCCTGGATCGATGGGCTGTCCCGGTGGTCACCGGCCACGAACAGGCCCTCCCCCAGCGCCACCGGCTTGCGTAGCCGTCCCTGTGGTGGCGGTGCGGCGGGTAGCGCGTCGGGGATGGCCACTGTGGTGAGGTGGGTCCAGTCGGCGGTGGAGCGCCCGTACAGCCGGGTCAACTCGGCCCGGATGGTCGGCTCGGGTGGGGCCGTGGGGCCGACCACCGAGGTGGCGATGAGGTGCCGTCCGGCGGGCGCGTACGTCGCGGCGGCGTTGCTGAGCACCACACTGTTGGCGACGAGTTCGCGTCGGTCGCCGTCGACGAGCAGGATCGGCTCGGTGAGCGGCGGCTCGGGGGCGCTGTGGTAGTAGGTGGTGTAGCTGTGCATGCGTACCGTCGCCAGGGCTGGCAGCAGCGCGGACGCGGCGGGTGGGTCGACGGCGACCACGACGGCCCGGCAACTGATGTCGCCGGCCTGGGTGCGGACCCGGCCGGGGGTGACCTCCGCGACCGGGGTGTCCAGGTCGAGCAGGTCGGCGGGCAGCGGTGCGGCGATGGCCCGGGGCAGCGCTGCCATCCCTTCGGCGGGCAGGCCGATCCGGCCGCGGGCGAAGGAGCGCAGCACCATCGCCAGTACGTGACTGGAGGTGGAGAGTTCCCGGTCGATGAACACGCCGGACAGGAACGGTCGCAGCAGTTCCTCGATGATGGCGTCGGAGAGGCCGGCGCGGCGCAGCGCCGTCTCGGTCGTGGTTTCGGGTGCGGCGAGCAGTCGGGACGCGGGGAGGGTGGCGCAGCCGGTGGCGAGCGCGGCGAAGCGCAGCCGGTCGAGCAGGGAGCCGACGCCGGCGAGTGCGGTGCCGGGCCCGCTGGTCGGCTCGCGTAGCGGATTGACCAGCCGCAGCAGGTTGTCGCCCTTGCGGACCAGCACGCCGGAGGTGAAGTAGCCGAGGTTGAGCTGGTCGGTGTCGAGCAGCGTGCCGAGCCGCGGATAGGCGGTGTTGAGCACCTGGAAGCCCCGGTCGATGAGGTGACCGTCGACCACGTCGGTGGCAACCCGGCCGCCGAGCCGGCCCTCGGCCTCCACCAGCCGCCAGGGCACGCCGGCGCGGTGCAGCCGGCGGGCGGCGGCGAGGCCGGCCAGGCCGCCGCCGACGATGACCACATCGGTTTCAGCCAGCACCGCGCGCCTCCCGCTCACCGTTCGCCCGGGACAACCGGCCCGGCCACCAGATCTTCGGCCCGATGTCGTACGCGAGTGCGGGCACCAGCAGCGACCGGACGATGATGGTGTCGATCAGTACCCCGATGGCGACCGCCGTACCCAACTCGACGAGCACCACGAGTGGCAGGACGGCGAGGGCGGAGAAGGTCGCGGCGAGCACGATGCCGGCGGAGGTGATCACCCCGCCGGTGACGGCGAGGCCGGCGAGCACCCCGGCGCGGGTGCCGCGCTTGACCGATTCCTCGCGGACCCGGCTCATCAGGAAGATGTTGTAGTCGATGCCGAGCGCGACCAGGAAGACGAACGCGAACAGCGGGAACGACGAGTCCACGCCGGGGAAGTCGAAGACGTGGCGGAACAGCAGCGCGCAGAGGCCGAGGGTCGCCGCGAAGCTGAGCAGCACTGTGGCGATCAGCAGCACCGGGGCGAGCAGGGCGCGCAGCAGCAGCGCCAGGATGACGGCGATGACCACCAGCACGACCGGGATGATGACGTTCTGGTCGCGCTTCGCGGCGTCCGAGGTGTCCACGTTGATCGCGGTGAAGCCGCCGACCACCGCGTCCGCGCCGGGCACCTGGTGCACGGCCACCCGCAGCTCGCGGATGGTCCGCTCGGCGCCGTCGCTGTCGGGTGGGTCGGCCAGGGTCGCCTCCAGTTGCACCCGCCCGTCGACGACCTTGGGGGCGGCGTTCGGGTCGGGTGGGCCGGTCTGCGGGCCGGCCGTGAGGGGGCGGACGTCGGCGACACCGGGTACGTCCGTCGCCACCTGGGCGACCTGTCGGGCGGTCTGTTCGGTGGTGAAGATGGTGGCCGGGCTGCCGGTGCCGGCCGGGTAGTGCCGGGCGATCACCTCCTGGCCGTCGACCGAGTCGGTGCGCTGGGTGAACAGGTCGGACTGGCCGAGGGTGGTGGCGCCGAGCTGGGTGAGGCCGAGGGTCAGCAGGGCCAGCACGACGGCGGTGGTCAGCCAGATCGGGCGGGCGTGCCGGGCCACGAAGCCGGCGACGCGGCTCCAGATGCCGTGTTCGGCCCGCGGGTCGGCCTGGTCGGCTCGGGGACGGCGGGGCCAGAACGCCCACCGTCCGCCGAGCACCAGCAGCGCGGGTAGGAAGGTGAGCATCACCAGAAGGGTGGCGGCGATGCCGATGGCGGCGACCGGGCCGAGCGCCCGGTTGGAGTTGAGGCTGGACAGCAGCAGGCAGAGCAGGCTGACGATGACAGTGCCGCCGGAGGCGATGATGGCCGGCGCGGCGCCCTTCCAGGCGGTCTTCATGGCGCCCCAGGGGCGGTCGTGCCGGTGCAGCTCCTCCCGGTAGCGGGCGATCAGCAGCAGCGCGTAGTCGGTGCCGGCGCCGAAGACCAGCACGGTGAGGATGCCCTGGGCCTGTCCGTTGAGCTTGACCACGTCCGCGTCGGCGAGCAGGTAGACGAAGACCGAGGCGAGGGCGTACGACATTCCGGCAGCGAGCAGCGGGAAGATCCAGAGGACCGGGCTGCGGTAGACGATCAGCAGGATGACCAGCACCACGACCAGGGTGACCAGCAGCAGTGGTCCGTCGATGGCGGAGAAGACCTTGATCAGGTCGGCGAGCAGGCCGGCCGGCCCGGAGACGTCCACTGTGAGCCCGTCCCGGTCACCGCCGGTGATGTCGCGGAGCTGCTCGACGACCGCGCCGATCTCCTCGCCCTCGGCGTCGTCCACGGGTACGACGACCTGGAGGGCCTGGCCGTCGTCGCTCGGGATGGGCGGGGGCAGCGGGGTGACCACGCCGGGGATCTGGGCGAATCGGGCGGCGTCGGCGCTGACCCGTTGCCGGTCGGCGTCGGTGATCCCGGCGGGTCGCTCGTAGACGACAAGCGCCGGGATGGTCTGCCGGTCGACGAACTCGCCGGCGAGGTCCTGGGCGCGGGTCGCCTCGGCGTCGGTGGGTAGGAAGGCCGCGTTGTCGTTGGTGGCGACCTCGCTGAGGCGCCCCGCGTACGGGCCGGACACGCCGCCGATCACCAACCAGGCCAGCACGACCGCCACCGCGATCAGCGTGGCCTTGCCGCCTCGTCCGGACATCCGCACTCACCCCAAGGATCGACGCATCAATCGACGCAGCGGTAGCCTCAGTCGACATCGACCATCCTGCCGGGCAAGCAGGTCGAGGGTGGGTGAAACCGGGTCACGCACACGAAAACGCCCGCCGGCCGGTGGCTGACGGGCGTACGTGGAAAAGCTCCCCCGATTGGACTCGAACCAATAACCTGCCGGTTAACAGCCGGCTGCTCTGCCAATTGAGCTACAGGGGATCGTGCTCCGCGCGACTTCGGATCTCCCCGACGCCGTGCGACGGGACAAGAGTACAGGACATCCCCGGGTGGTGGTCCAGTGGGTTCCCTCCCCGCTGTCGCATTGACAATAGGGGTAAATCGCCATCCCGGCACAAGCATGCTTGAGCGGAGAGCAGGATGGGTAGTTAGCTGCGGACAGAGGACGCAGGCGCGAACAGGTCGCCTTCCGACGGGGCAACTCGCCGGGGTGACGGCGCGTCAGGTACGGAAGGAGCCGCCATGCGCGGAAAGATCATGTTTCTTGGCGGGCTGGCTGCGGGATTCGTCCTGGGCGCCCGTGCCGGCCGGGAAAAGTACGAAGAGCTCGTGGTCCGGGGCCGCAAGGTGCTCGACCACCCGACCGTCCAGGAGGCGGCCGGGGTCGCGCAGGCCCAGGCCAACAAGCTCTACAGCGAGGGCAAGGACAAGCTCGGCCAGACCAAACTGGGCGAGAAGCTGGGCAACGGTAACGGCAGCACCGGCAAGCAGGAGCTGACCGCCGCCGACGACGCGTTCGCCGGCACGCCCGCCACCGTGGGCGCCAAGGCGGGCACCAGCACGGTCGGCACGACCTCCGGGTCGCCGTCGTCCACCAACAACCCCCGCACCAAGCCGTCCGGCTCGGGCACGAACGCCAGCACGCTCTGACCAATCGCACGTCGACGGGCCGGTCGCCGCAGGGCGACCGGCCCGTGGTCTGTCCGACGTGCGGTCAGTCCTTGCTGCTGAACGCCGCGTCGAAGGCGGCGCTCGGTGCGTCGAAGGCGAGCCGGCGGACGAACTGCAACGCCTCCGGGGCACCGACCAGCCGGTCCATGCCGGCGTCTTCCCACTCGACCGAGATCGGGCCGGTGTAGCCGATCGCGTTCAACGCGCGGAAGCAGTCCTCCCAGGGCACGTCGCCGTGGCCGGTGGAGACGAAGTCCCACCCGCGGCGCAGGTCGGCCCAGGGCAGGTGCGAGGCGAGCCGGCCACGCCGACCGTCGCCGGTACGCACCTTCGCGTCCTTGCAGTCCACGTGGTAGATCCGGTCGGCGAAGTCGAAGATGAAGTTCACCGGGTCCAGCTCCTGCCAGACGAAGTGCGACGGGTCCCAGTTCAGCCCGAACGCGGGCCGGTTGCCGATCGCCTCCAGCGTCCGCTTCGTCGTCCAGTAGTCGTACGCGATCTCGCTGGGGTGCACCTCGTGCGCGAACCGCACCCCCACCTCGTCGAACACGTCGAGGATGGGGTTCCACCGGTCGGCGAAGTCCTGGTAGCCGCGCTCGATCATCGACGGCGGCACCGGCGGGAACATCGCGAGGGTGTGCCAGATCGACGAACCGGTGAAGCCGACGACCGTCTTCACCCCGAGCTTCGCCGCCGCCCGCGCGGTGTCCTTGATCTCCTCGGCGGCCCGCTGACGGACCCCCTCGGGCTCCCCGTCGCCCCAGATGCGGCCGGGCAGGATGTCCTGGTGCCGCTCGTCGATCGGGTGGTCGCAGACCGCCTGACCAACGAGGTGGTTGGAGATCGTGAAGACCTCAAGGTTGTGCTTCGCGAGGGTCTCCCGCTTGCGCTCGACGTACGAGTCGTCGGCGAGCGCCTTGTCGACCTCGAAGTGGTCGCCCCAGCAGGCGATCTCCAGACCGTCGTAGCCCCACTCGGAGGCGAGCCGGCAGACCTCTTCGAACGGAAGGTCGGCCCACTGGCCGGTGAAGAGCGTGATGGGTCGCGCCATTGTCCTTCTCCCCTGTTGTGATGGGGATTCCTTGTGCGGACCGGGGCGAGGGTGACCGGACGTGCGCGGCACCCGAGCGGTCACCGGTGGGTGCGGAACACACCTGAGCCCGGCGGGTTGCGCCTCCCACCGGGTCACCGGCCACCAGCACGGTCGCCGACCCCCACCCTATTTCCGCAGTGCCCCCTCGGGGAAGCCCCACGGTCGGCCGATCATCCGATCATTTCCTCGGGCGCGGGCAGGACGGCCCGCACGGTGAAGCCGCCACCGGCCCGGGGGCCGGCGGAGAACGTGCCGCCGAGCCGCTCGGCGCGCCTGCGTACCCCGAGTAGACCCCGACCGGCGGTCTGGGTGCCGCCGCCGGCCGGGGCGGGACCGGCGCCCTCGTCGCGGACCTCGATGGTGATGCCGGCGGCGTCGTAGCGCAGGCGGACCCCGACCGGTGCGCCGGGCGCGTGCCGGCACGCGTTGGTCAGCGCTTCCTCGATGATCCGGTACGCCACCACGTCGACCGGGCCGGGCAGCGGCCGGGGTTGCCCGGCCACGGTCCACCGCACCGGTTGACCGGCGGTGAAGCCCTCCACCAACGCGCCGAGGCGGTTCAGGCTGGGCGCCGGCTCGGACGGGTCCTCGGGCTCGTCGGCCCGGCCCAGCGCACCGAGCAGCTGATGGCCTCGCGCCAGCACCGTCCCACGCCACTGCGCGAACAACCCCATGCAGGTCAAGGTACGGCAGCAAGCTGCAAGCCGGTCCGCGCCGCCCCCCAGCCCGCCGATCTTGCACTTTGTGTCGACGAAACGCCGGCATTGCGGCATTCATCCCGACAGAAAGTGCAAGATCGACGGGGCGGGGGTGGGGTGCAGCGCGGGGCGGCGCGGGGGCGGCGCCCCGCCGGCGGGGTGGAGCCGGCGGGACGACGCGTCAGGGGGTTGGTTAGGGCAGGGTCCACTTCTGGTTGGCCGCGTTGAGGCAGGTCCAGAGGTGCACGATGGTGCTGTCGGCGGAGTTGTTGCCGGAGACGTCCAGGCACTTGCCCGACGACGGGTTGCGCAGGGTGCCGTCGGACGCGGCAGCCCAGTTCTGCGCGCCGCTGCCGTTGCAGGTCCAGAGCTGGATCTTGGTGCCGTTGGCGGTGCCGCTGCCGGAGACGTCCAGACACTTGCCCAGCGCCTTGATCGTCGAGCCGGACACGGTCCAGGTCTGCGCCGTGCTGCTGTTACAGGTGTAGATCTGGATCTGGGTGCCGTCGGCGGTGCCGGCATTGCGCACGTCCAGGCACTTGCCGGCGAGACCCTTGATCGGGCCGACCCCGGGGGTGCCGCCGCCCTTGACCAGGGTGAAATCGTCCAGGTCGAAGAGCCCAGTGCCACTGCCGGTGAAGGTGAGGTAGAGGTTCTGGGTGCTGGACGGGACGTTGGACAGTGCCGTGGAGACGTTGGCGAAGGTCGTCCAACTGCCGGTGTTGGGCACGGCGACCGAGCCGAGCACCGGGCCGGTGGCCGAGCCGGTGCGCACCTGGATGGTGCCGCCCGCGCCGCCGGAGACGACCCGGGCCGTGAACGAGGTGACCCCGGTCAGGTTGACCCCGTTGTACGCGGCCCAGTCACCCGGGTCGATGTAACCGACGGTCTGCCCGCCGTTCGCGCCCTCCTTGGTGAACGCGGAGACGCCGTTGGCCGAACTGAAGGTCTCGGCCTGGATCGTGCCGGTGGGCGGCGGGGTGGTGCCCAACTCCTTGATCCGGATGTTGCGGAAGAAGGTGTCGTCACCGGTGCCGTGGTTCTGGATGCCGATGTGGCCGGCGAGCGAGCGGACCGGGTCGGTGTTGGTGAAGTCGTTGATCTTCACTCCGTTGAGGAAGACCTGCAGCCGTTCCCCCTCGACCAGCAGCTCGTAGGTGTTCCACTCCCCCGGCGCGTTGAGCGCCGCGTCGCGGGCGGCGATGTCGGCGGCCTTGTACGTGTAGATCGCGCCGGTGGTGCGGTCGACCGCGTCGGTGGCGTCGATCTGGACCTCGTAGCCGTTGTTGATCGCCGAATACGGGTCACTCGACGGCGGGAAGCCGATGAAGACGCCGGAGTTGTCGTCACCGGCCAGCTTCCAGTCCATCTTCAGCGAGTAGTTGGTGAACTGCTTGGCGCTGTACCAGTACAGCCCCATGCCGCCGACCGAGGTCAGGGTGGCGTCGGCGTTGGTGAAGCTGCCCGGGCCGGCCTGGGACCAACCGGCCGTCGAGCCGTTGAACAGCGGGGTGTAGCCGGTCTCGGGCCGGCAGTCGGCCTTGCTCCGACCGGAGGCGTACCGGATGCCGCCGAGCAGGTGGTTCCGGAACCCCGACTCCGCGTACGACGCCTGGGTGTGCCCGGCCCCGGTGTAGAAGGACCGGCCGCCGCTGTAGCTCTTGCACCAGCTCAGCGGGTGGTCGGCGCCCATGCCGCCGCCGGAGTACGACGACTCGTCCAGGGTGGCCAGCACGTGGGCGCTCGACCGGGCGTTGGTGCGGTAGTTGTACCACTCGTCGGTGCGGGTCCAGGTCTGCGGAAGGTGGGCGGTGGCCGCGTGCCCCCGGTCCTCCACCTTCATGTTGGCCTGCTGGATGGCGGGGTGCGAGGCGAACCACGCGCCCACGAGGTTGCCGTAGAACGGCCAGTCATACTCGGTGTCGGCTGCGGCGTGCACACCCACGTACCCGCGGCCCGAGCCGATGTACGACTCGAAGGCGGTCTGCTGGCTGGCGTTGAGCACGTCACCGGTGGTGTTGAGGAAGACGACGGCCTCGTACTGGTTGAGGTTGCTGGTGGTGAACGCGGCAGCGTCCTCGGTGGCGGTGACTGTGAAGTTGTTCGCCGCCCCGAGGTCGCGGATGGTCTGGATGCCGACCGGGATCGCGTCGTGCCGGAAACCGGCGGTCTTGGAGAAGACCAGCACGTCGTACGGGGCGTCGGCGGCGCTGGCCGGGGTGGCCGGGGTGGTGCAGGCGATGACGGCGAGTGCGGCCATGGCCGCACCGAGGACGGGTCGCAGGCGTCTGCGCATATCGCTCTCCTAATTGTGGTTAGGAGGGGCCCCTCGCCCCACACTAGGCGTTGTCGAGGGGCCCCTCCCGCCAGCTCAGGGCAGGGTCCACTTTTGGTTGGCGGCGGCGGTGCAGGTCCAGAGGTGGACCACCGTGCTGTCAGCGGAGCTGTTGCCGGAGACATCGAGGCACTTGCTCGACGACGTGTTGCGGAGGGTGCCGTCGGCCTGGGCGGCCCAGTTCTGCGCGGCGGTCCCGTTGCAGGTCCAGAGCTGGATCTTGGTGCCGTCGGCGGTGGCACCACCCGACACGTCCAGGCACTTGCCCAACGACTTGATCGTGGAGTTGGGGGTGACCGCCCAGGTCTGGGCGGCACTGCCGTTGCAGGTGTAGATCTGGATCTGCGTGCCGTCGGCCGTGGCGGCGTTGCGCACGTCCAGGCATTTGCCACCGAGGCCCTTGATCGCCCCGGCCCCACCGGCCGGGGGCGTCCCGGTCACGAAGGTGAAGGCGTCCAGGTCGTAGAGCGCCCCGGTGCCCGACCCGGCGAAGGTCAGGTAGAGCGTGGTCGTGCCGGTCGGCGGGTTGCTGATCGTCCCGGTGACCGTGGTGAAGGTCTCCCAGCCGCCGGTCACCGGGACCGTGGCCGAGCCGAGCAAGGTGCCGGTGGCCGAGCCGGCCCGGACCTGGAGGGTGCCACCGGCGCCCGCCGAGGAGACCCGGGCGTTGAACGAGGTCACGTTGCCCAACCGGTAGGGCTGGAACGCGATCCAGTCGCCGTTGTTGATGTCGCCGACGGTCTTGCCGCCCTCGGCCGGGGTCTTGCTGAACACGTTGATCCCGGACGAGGTGCCGTAGAACTCGGCCTGGCGGTGCCGCGGCGGCAGCGTGTGCTGGGTGTGCGTGGTCAGCCCACCGGCGTCGGTGTACTCGGCGTCGAAGATCGCGAAGATGTTCGCCGCGTCGTCGTGCTCACCGTCGACCGGGATGGTGATCGAGCCCGAGCAGCCGGTCTTCGAGGTGATCTGGTGCCCGTGCTGGTCGTGCCCGAGCACGTAGGTCATCTTGACCTTCGTGCAGTCGATGGTGCCGTCCTCCGGGTCGGTCACAGTGATGCTGTACGGCACCGTGTCCCCGAAGCCGAACAGCTGACCGTTGCCCGGGTTGTTGATCGTGACCGTGGGCGCGGTGTTGCCGACGCTGATCTGCACGCTGCTGCTGCCGGTGGCGCCCTGCGGGTCGCGCACCGTCAGCGTGGCGGTGTAGGTGCCGTTGGCGCTGTAGGTCTTCGTCGGGTTGGCGGCGGTCGAGGTGGTTCCGTCGCCGAACGCCCACGAGTAGGTCAACGCGCCGCCCTCGGGGTCGGACGAGCCGGCCGAGGAGAAGGTCACCGCGAGCGGGGCCGCCCCGGAGGTGCGGTTGGCGCTGGCTTTCGCGGTGGGCGCCCGGTTGCCGCCGCCGACGTAGTCGAAGCGGTAGAGCGCCGAGTTGGCGTCACCGTTGAAGTAGCCGGTGCCGTAGTCGAGGACGTAGTACGCGCCGTCCGGGCCGAACGCCGAGTCCATCACCTGCTTGCCGACCCAGGGGAAGGTGTCGATGGCGCCCCGGGAGCCGTCGGAGTTGACGTGGATCGGCTTGATCCAGCCCCGGCCGAACTCGGTGGCGAAGAACTGCCCGTCGAACGACTGCGGGAACTTGGTGGTGGAGGTCGACGAGGCGTTGTACCGGTAGACCGGGCCGCCCATCGGCGACTCGGAGCCACCGCCGAACTCGGTCGGGGTGCCGGCGTCGCCGGCGTACCGGATCCAGGCCGGCTGGGCCGGCGGCAGGGTGGTCAGGCCGGTGTTGCGGAACGAGTTGTTGGTCGGCCCGCCGGTGCAGTTGTACTTCGCGCCGCTGGCGCTGGTCGCGAAGTCGAACTCGTTGTACGTCTCGGTGCTGGTGTTGGTGCCGGTGCAGTACGGCCAGCCGTAGTTGCCCGGTGCCGCGACCCGGTTGAACTCCACCTGGCCGGACGGCCCGCGGGTGGAGCTGGTGGAGCCGGCGTCCGGCCCGTAGTCACCGACGTAGACCACCCCGGTGGCCTTGTCCACGCTGATCCGGAACGGGTTGCGGAACCCCATCGCGTAGATCTCCGGCCGGGTCCTGGCCGTGCCGGGGGCGAACAGGTTGCCCGACGGGATGGAGTACGTGCCGTTGGCGTTCACCTTGATCCGCAGGATCTTGCCGCGCAGGTCGTTGGTGTTGCCGGCGCTGCGCTGCGCGTCGTACGCGGGGTTGCGGTTGGTCCGCTCGTCCAGCGGTGAGTAGCCGGACGACTCGAACGGGTTGGTGTCGTCGCCGGTGGACAGGTAGAGGTTGCCGGCGGCGTCGAAGTCGATGTCCCCACCGACGTGACAGCACACGCCCCGGCTGGCCGGGACGTCGAGCACGTCGACCTTGCTGGCCTGGTTGAGCGTGAAGTCCGAGTTGAGGGTGAACCGGGAGAGCCGGTTGACGCCGTTCCAGGCCGAGAAGTCGGTGCCGGTGGCCGGCGCGTCGCCGCCGGGGGTGGAGAGCGGCGGGGCGTAGTAGAGGTAGATGTAGCGGTTGCTGGCGAAGCCCGGGTCGACCCCGACGCCCTGCAACCCCTCCTCGTCGTGCGTGTAGACCGACAGGGTGCCGACCACTGAGGTGGTGCCGTTGGCGTCGGTGCGGCGCAGGGTGCCGTTGCGGGCGGTGTGCAGGACCGAGCGGTCCGGCAGGACCGCCAGCGACATCGGCTCACCCATGTCGGTCACGCCGCGGGCCAGCTCGACCTGCTGGAAGTCGCTGGCGACGATCGTGTGCGCCTGGGCGGGGGCCGAACCGGCGGCGAAGGTGACGGTGCCGGCGGCGACCGCCAGCAGCAGCGCTGATCCGGCGGAGAACCATCGTCGGGACCGTTGTCTGGGAGCGGCCTTCATGGACATCTGTGCTGTCCCTTCCTGACGTGTGACTGCCAGGCCGGGCGCGCGCCGTCGCGCCGGATGCCGTAGCGGTGATGGGGGGGTCGATGGGTTACCGCGCCGCCGGTTCACCTCGACGAAACATTGTCGTGTTGGTCACGACACTAAGTCGCACGTGTCGATGTGTCCATACCTTCCGGCGGTTCAGCATCAACTTTTGTCGATTTGATCGAAAGTCGCCGGTCAGGCGCGTCGGTCGATCGCCTGTCCGGCCAGCGCAACAAGGGCCGCGCGGGCCTCGTCGGCCACCATGGCGTTCTGCAGGGCGGCGAGCGCGGCCTCGGTCCGGACCCGGATCATCTGCTCGATTCGCTCCCGCGCACCGGTCGCCTCGATGATGTCGCGCAGCTCCGCCGCGCCCTCGGCGTCCAGGGCCGGGTTGCCGAACAGCTCGCGCAGCCGGAGGGTCTGCGGCCGGTCGGCCTCGCTGCGGGCCAGCGCCATCATGACAGTGGGCTTGCCCTCACGCAGGTCGTCCAGGACCGACTTCCCGGTCACCGCCGGGTCACCGAACACGCCCAGGACGTCGTCGCGGAGCTGGAACGCGTCACCCAGCGGGTCACCGAACTCGCCGAGCGCGGCGATCAGCTCCGGCCCCGCGCCGGCCAGGGCCGCGCCGATCTGCAACGGCCGGGTCACCGTGTACCGGGCGGCCTTCATCCGGATCACGGTCAGCGCGCTGGCCACCGAGCCGTCACCCACGCCCGAGACCAGGTCCAGGTACTCCCCCGCGATCACCTCGGTACGCATCAGCGCGAACACGCCGTAGCCCCGGTGCACCTGCTCGGTGCTCAGCCCGCACTCGTGGAACATCTGATCGGACCAGGCCGCGCAGAGGTCCCCGCAGAGCAGCGCGGTGTTGCGGCCGTACGCCTCGGGGTCGCCGCGCCACGACGAGCGGGCGTGCAGGTCGGCGAAGAGCCGGTGCACCGACGGCTCACCCCGGCGGCGGTCGCTGCCGTCCAGGATGTCGTCGTGGATCAGCGCGAACGCGTGGAACAGCTCCAGGGCCGCCGCGGCCACCACGATGGGGGTGCCGTCGGCCGCCCCCGCGCCGCGCCAGCCCCAGTAGCAGAAGAGCGGCCGCAACCGTTTGCCACCGGCCAGCACGAACCGTTGCAGCGCGGTGAACACGCCCCGCGGCGCCCCGTCCGGCCAGTCCGGGCCCTGCCGGCTGAGAAACCCGGCCAGCTCCGCGTCGAAGCGCGCCCGCAGGCCGCTGGCGTCGGTGGGCGCGACGGTGACCGTCATGAGCCCTCCCCCGACCCGACCGCGCCGCCCGGGCTCAGGCCGGCCAGCTCCAGCAGCAGTGCCTTGACCTCGGTCGCCGCGATCTTGTCCCGCGCCGCCGTCGGGTCGGAGCAGAGCAGGACCGGGCCGTCCGCCGGGTCGTCCGGCAGCCGCCCGTGCGAGCCCCGCACCGCCCGCGCGCCGGCGTCCAGGCCGACAGCGCTCATCAGGTACCGCATGCCGAGCTTCTTGCGGGCCAGCGCCACCCCGGCGCGGGCCTTCGCGGCACCGGGGTTGGCCGGGTCGAAGAACAGCTCGGCCGGGTCGTAACCGGGCTTGCGGTGGATTTCCACCAGCCGGGCGAAATCCGGTGCCTGGGCGTCGTCCAGCCAGTAGTAGTAGGTGAACCAGGCGTCCGGCTCGGCCACCAGCACCAGCTCACCGGCGCGCGGATGGTCCAGACCGTGTGCGGCCTTGCCCTCGGCGTCGAGCACCTCGGCCACGCCGGGCAGGCCGGCGCAGAGCTTCGCCACCGCCGGCACGTCGGCCGGATCCTTGACGTAGACGTGCGCGATCTGGTGGTCGGCGACCGCGAACGCCTTCGACGTCCACGGGTCGAGGTACTCCATGCCCGCCTGGGTGTGCACCCGCAACAGGCCCTCGGTGCGCAGCAGTCGGTTGACGTCCACCGGGCGGGACACGTCGGTGATGCCGTACTCCGACAACACCACCACTGTGGCGTCCCGCGCTCGGGCGGCGTCCAGGAGTGGACCGAGCACCGTGTCCAGCTCCGCTGCCGCGGCGGCGGCCTGGGCCGACGACGGGCCGAAGCGTTGCAGGTCGTAGTCCAGGTGCGGGACGTAGACCAGGGTCAGGTCGGGTGACACGTCGGCGAGGATCTGCTCGGCCGCCTGGCAGATCCACCGCGACGACGGCAACCCGGCGGTCGGCCCCCAGTAGGTGAAGAGCGGGAAGGTGCCCAGCCGCCCGGTGAGCGCGTCGTGCAGCTCCGGCGGGTCGGTGTAGCAGTCCGGCTCCTTGCGTCCGTCGGCGTAGTAGACCGGGCGGGGCGTCACCGTCCAGTTGACGTCCGCGCCCATGGCGTACCACCAGCAGACGTTTGCCACTGTGTAGCCGGGTTCGGCCCGACGGGCGGCCTGCCAGAGCTTGTCCCCGCCGACCAGCGCGTTGTGCTGCCGCCACAGCAACACCTCGCCCAGCTCCCGGAAATACCACCCGTTGCCGACGATCCCGTGCCCGCTGGGCGCCTCGCCGGTGAGGAAGGTCGACTGCACCGAGCAGGTCACGGCGGGCAGCACCGTGCCCAGCTCGGCCCGGAAGCCGCCGTCGGCGACCCCCCGCAGTCGAGGCATGTGCGCCAGTAGTCGGGGCGTCAACCCCACCACGTCGAGGACCACCAGTCGCCGACTCATCGCGTCACTCCCATGCTCACGGTTCGCTCTGTGGTCAGGCCGAGGCCGACCAGTTCGTCCCGGGCGAAGGCCAGCTCCGCGGCGATGCCGGCGGCCAGCTCCGCGTCGGTGCCGGGCCGTCGTGCGGCCGGCAGCACCCCCCAGGTGTACGTCTCGACGTCGAGGTGGTCACAGCCGGCGGTCGGGCCGTCGAAGAGCGCTCTCAGGGCCGCGCGGAGCACCGGCACCGTCGAGCCGAGCGGTTCCTCGGGTGGAGCGTGCAGGGGCACGTGGTAGTGCACCCGCCACGGCCCCGGTAGCGCCCGGTCCAGTGCCTCGTCCAGGTCGTCGGCCGCGTACGCCGGGTCGGCCGGGTCGGCCAGACCGGCGCAACCGGCGCTACGGGTCTGGTGCAGGAAGCGTGGCTCCACCCAGCGGCGCAACGCCTCGGCCCCGCCCTCCGGGTCGGCGGCCTCGACGGCGGCGGAGACCTGCACCTTCACCACCGGCAGCCCGGCCGCCCGCAGTCGTTCCAGCGCCTCGGCCGGCTCTTCCCAGGCGCAGGCCAGGTGGGCCAGGTCGAGGCAGACACCCAGCCGATCGGTGTCCATCCCGGACAACAGCGCGGCCGCCTGACCGGTGCTCTCCACCACACAGCCGGGCTCCGGCTCGAAGGCGATCCGCACCTCACGCCCGGTGTCCCGCTGCACGTCGGCAAGGCCGGCGGCCAACTGGTCCAGCCGGCGTCGGGCCGCGTCGGCCCGGCCGGTGTCCCACGGTCGACGCCAGGCCAGCGGCAGGGTGGAGATCGAACCCCGGGCGGCGTCGTCGGGCAGCAGGTCGGCGAGCACCCGGGCCAGATTCAGTGTGTACGTCAGGCGTTGCTCGGTGGTCCAGTCCGGGTGGTACACGTCCTGCTTGACCACCGGCGCCTGGAAGGCCGCGTACGGGAAGCCGTTGAGGGTGACCACCTCCAGCCCCCGCGCGTCCAGCTCGGTGCGCAACCGCCGGCGGAGCGTGGGGTCGGCGGCCAGTTCGGCGGCGACCGGGGCGGCCAGCCACAGGCCGAGCCCGAGCAGGTCGCTGCCGAGCGCCTCGCGGACCGGCACCGCGTAGATGTCCAGTTGACCGAGGATGCCGGCGAGGTCCTCGGCGGGGTGCACGTTGGTGCAGTAGCCGAGGTGGACGGCCTCGCCGCCGGCATGTCGCAGCCGCATCAGCTGCCGCCGCGCAGGATCGAGTTGCCGGTCTGCGGGTCCACGGCGGCGGCGACGTCCAGGTCGCTGAGGTCGAGCCGCCCCGACTGCCCGTAGAACTCCACCGGGTTTCGCCACAGCACCTTGTCGACGTCGTCGTCGCTGAAGCCGGCCGCGAGCATCGCCTCGCCGGTGGCCCGGGTCAGCAGCGGGTCGGAGCGTCCCCAGTCGGCCGCCGAGTTGACCAGCATCCGTTCCGTGCCGTACTCCCGCAGCAACTCCACCATCCGCTGCGGGGTCATCTTGGTGTCCGGGTAGATGGAGAAACCCAGCCAGCAGCCGCTGTCGCGGACCAGCTTCACCGTCACCTCGTTGAGGTGGTCGACCACCACCCGTCCCGCGTCGATGCCGGACTCGGCGACCACGGCCAGGGTCCGCTCGCAGCCGCGCGCCTTGTCCCGGTGCGGGGTGTGCACCAGCGCCGGCAGGTCGTACGCCACGGCGAGGGCGAGCTGCGCCGCGAACGCCTCGTCCTCCTCGGGGGTCATCGAGTCGTACCCGATCTCGCCGACCGCGACCACCGCGTCCTTGTCGAGGTAGCGGGGCAGCAGGTCGAGGACCGGGCGGCAGCGCGGGTCGTTGGCCTCCTTCGGGTTCAGCGCGATGGTGGCGAAGTGGCGCACCCCGAACTGCCCGGCCCGGAACGGCTCCCAGCCGATCAGCGAGTCGAAGTAGTCGGTGAACGAGGCGGCGCTGGTGCGCGGCTGACCCAGCCAGAACGCCGGCTCGACCACCGCGCGTACTCCGGCGGCTGCCATCCGTTCGTAGTCGTCGGTGGTGCGTGAGGTCATGTGGATGTGGGGGTCGAAGATGCGCATTCACGCCTCCCGGGGCAGTGCGGCGGTGAGCCGGTCGAGCAGGTCGGTGGCGTCGGCGGGCAGGTCCCGGCCGGCGGCGTGCCGTTCGGCGGCCAGCGCGGCCAGCATCGCTGTCAGCTCGCTGTCGGCCCGGCTGTCCAGGTCGGCCACGCCGGCCAGGGGGACGCCGCTGAACACGCACTTGAGCACCGCCTGCCGCCAGGCGGCCTGGTCGAGGTGCCGGGCGTACGGGCCGAGCGCGGCGGCGACCAGCCGGGTGTCGTTGGTCCGGATCGCGTCGTGCAGCAACGGAACCCCGTCGGCGCCGATCGGCAGCAGCGGCAGTGCGCGCAGCACGGCTCGTCGTTCGGCAGCGTCACCGTGGTGGTAGAGGCGCTCGGCGTACTCCGCGTGCTCGCCGGGCAGGCTGGTGAGCAGCAGCACCCGGGCCGCGTCGTCGGCGGTCCAGCCGGGGGCGTCGGGCAGAGCGCCCCGACCGCAGCGTCGGCCGACGGCGGGAAAGAGCCGGGTGATCGCGGTGGGCTCGGTGCTGACCCGGCGCAGCGCCGTGTCCAGCCAATCGGGATCGGGTACGCCTCGCAGCGCGGCCCGTAGTGAATCCGGTGTCATCCCGTCTCCTCCCTTGGTGCTGCTCCCCGGTGCCCCGCCACCCTTTGCTCTGCACCTACATATGCACCGGGGCCTCTTCGGCGGGTGTCGCCTCGGCAGGTGTCGCCTCGGCGGGTGCAGAGCAAAGGGTGCGGACACTGTCGTGATCGGTGGCCGCGGCGGCGCGCAGGAACTCGATCGACCGGGCGGCCACGGCCGGTGCGGCGTGCGAGTCACGGGGCAGCTCCACGGCGACCAGCCCCTGGTAGCCGGCCGCCGCCAGGGCGGCCAGCACCGGCGGGAAGTCGATCTCGCCGACGCCGAACTCCAGGTGCTCGTGCACGCCTCGGCGCATGTCGTCGATCTGCACGTTGACCAGGTGGTCGGCCACCTCGGCGACGCACTGCGGCACCGGCCAGGGCTCCAGGCACCGGCAGTGGCCGATGTCGAGGGTGATGCCGAAACGGGCCGGGTTGTCGAGTGCGGCGTGCAGCCGACGCCAGTCCGCGATGTCCTGCACCAGCATGCCGGGCTCCGGTTCGAAGCCGAGGGTGACACCGGCGGTGTCGGCCGCGTCGACCACTGTGGCGCAGCCGGCCACCAGCCGGTCCCAGGCGCACTGCGGTGACACCGCCTCGGGTCGGACACCGGCCCAGAACGAGACCGCCTCCGCGCCCAGGTCGGCGCCGATCCGCACGGCCCGGCGCAGGAACTCGATCCGCCGGGTCGGGTCGTCGTGCAGCAACGTCGGTGCGTGCTTCTGCCACGGGTCGAGCAGGTAGCGGGCCCCGGTCTCGATGACCACCCCCAGGCCCAGCGACTCCAACCGTCGACCGACAGCGGCGACCCGGCGGGTGAGCCCGGGCGCGAACGGGTCCAGGTGGTCGTGGTCCAGGGTGAGCGCCACCCCGTCGTAGCCGAGGTCGGCGATGACGGCGAGCGCGTCGTCGAGGCGGTGGTTGGCGAAGCCGTTCGTGCCGTACCCGAGGCGCAGCGTGGTGGCGTCGGCGGCCGGCGCACCGGGCCGGGGCTCGGGGACGCTCATGTCGGGGAGACCTTCCGGGCCAGCCGTCGACCCAGCGGCGCGGCCGCCGCGACGGCCACCCCGAGCAGACCCGCTCCACCCCGTGCGGTGAGGGCCCCCTGGAGGGCCGGCAACCCGGTGATCCCGGCGCCGACGGCCGCGCGGACCCGCCCGGCCGACGGGTCCCGGACCACCTCGGCCTGGGCCGCGCCGTAGCGGGCGGCGTACCAGCCGGCCAGCACTGCGGGCAGCACCGCAACCCGCCGAGGGGCGGCGACGGCGGCACTGGCGGCGACCAACGCGGTGCCGGCGAGGGTACGCATCGGCAGGGTGGCGTCGGCGCCGGTGACCTCCCGGCGGGACAGCGCGGTGACCGTCCAGGTGTGCGCGGCGACGGTGGCCGCCGCCGGCAACGCCCGGGTCATCCGGCCACCGGACGCGCCGAGCAGCACGTCCAGCCCCCGGCAGGCGGCCATCACGGCCGGACCGGCGGCGGTGTTCTTGGCCAGCAGGTCGTACCCCCAGATGGTGGCGGCCAGCGGCACGGCGAGCGCGGCGGCGCGGCGACCGCCCACGGCGGCGGCCAGGCCCACGCCGGCGGCCGTGAGGCCCGCCGCGAGACCGACAGCGGCGGCCGGGGTGACCCGCCCGCTGGGGATCGGCCGCTCGGGCCGTTCCTCGGCGTCCAGGCGCCGGTCGGCCCAGTCGTTGGCGGCCATGCCGGCCCAGTAGAGCAGCACCGAGGCGCCGGCCAGGCCGGGGGTACGCGGGCTCAACGCTCCGGCAGCCGCGGCCCCGGCGATCACGTCACCGGGCACCGAGAGCGCGGCCGGCGCACGGACCAGCTCGGCGAGATCAGCCAACGTTGTCATGGTCACTGTCCCCGCCGTCGTGCAGGTGCCTGGTGAAGGCGGTCAGCCGGGCCCACTGCTCGCCCAGCGAGTGGGTGGGCGTGCCCAGCGGGTCCTTGAAGAAGAAGCCCAGGTCGGCCAGCGGACCCACCTGCCCGGCGGCGTGCGCGGCGGCGGTGAGTCGGGCCAGGTCGAGCACCAGCGGCGCGGCCAGCGCCGAGTCACAGCCGTGCCAGGTGAACTCCATCCGCATGCCGGTGCCGAGGAACCCGCTGAAGGTGATCAGATCCCAGGCGGTCTTGAAGTCGCCCAGTTCCTCGACGTACTCGATCCGGGTGCCGCCCTGCGGAACGTAGCCCAGCGTCTCGCCGAGCACCCGCTGCTTGCTCTGCACCTTCGCCGCGTTCGCGGCCGGGTCGGCGAGGGTGGCGCCGTCGCCACCACCGAGCAGGTTGACCCCGGACCAGGAGCCCACGGCCAGGTTGCGCATCGCGAACATCGGCGCGAGCACCGACTTGACCAGGGTCTCCCCGGTCTTGCCGTCGTGCCCGGCGTACGGCAGTCGGGCCTCCTCGGCCAGCGCGGCCAGCGCCGGAAGCCGCAGCCCGGTGGACGGGGTGAAGTCGACGTACGGGCAGCCGGCGAGCACTGCCGCGTACGCGTAGAGGGAGCTGACCGGCAGCACCTCGTCCGGCCCGTCGAGGGCGGCGCGCAGCGCGGCCGGGTCGGCGTGCCCGGGGTGCGGTCGAGGGGCCGGCTCGGTGGCGGAGACGTTGACCACCACCACCCGGTCCAGTTCGTGGCGCTCGCGGAAGCTGGTCAGGTCGCGGACCACGGCGGCTGCCCGGTCGGCCTGGGTGTCGCCGACCGGCGCGGGGCGCAGCTCCTGCTCGACCATGCCCAGTTCGTCGCGGAGCGCGGCGACCAGCCGCCAGGGGATGACACCGGCGTCAGCGAGGGCCTCGGCGCGCTTGCACAGCGGGGTGGTGGCCAGGTCATGTCCGCCGAAGACCAGATCGGCGAAGGCCGGCAGGGCTGGGCCGCGCAGCTCGGGAAGCTCGGTGACGCAGCCGGTGGGCCCGGCCAGGCCGGCCCGCAGCGCGAGCCCCCCGACGATGCTGGTGGTCGCGACGGAACCGCGCGCTCCTACCAGCCAGACACCTGTTCGCATGGTGCTCCTTCCCCTTCGCGAGGAACCGTCGGTACCGGCAAATATAGGAATATCAGAATATGTTTCGGAAAGATACGGCCGGGTTTCGGAAAGTTTCGGGCTGGGTGGATGGGCCCCGTCCGCTCGCCCCGCACCGGAACAGCACCGGCTTCCGACGTCGGCGTCGGCGGCGACGACGCCGGACCGGATCCCGGCAGGTGCGAGCAGACGGGGCTGGTAGGCAGGGTCGGGTCGGCGTCTCGACCCTGCCTCCCCCGCATCCGGCCGGTCGGGGCGTTGGCATGCCCCGGCCGGGCGTCTCAGGCCGCCGCGCCCACCGGAACACCGACCGAACCACGACCCGCCGGAAACCGGCGAGCGGATGCGGTACGGCTGGGGACGGCGGCGGGCGGTGTCATCAGGTCCTCCGGAAGTCACCGGTGGTGGCGGTCCTCCGGTGCGGCCGGGGAATCCCGGTCCGGTCGCACCGGACGACCGTCCTGCTCGTGCGCCACCGGGCCGTGGGGCCCGGCTGCACGCTCACCGATGCCGACCTCTGTCCCGGCCACGGGGCGCAATCCGTGGCTGGTCCCTCGCCGGTCGGCGTCGGAAAGCCGGTCGGGCGACGGCGGTGCGAACACCGCCGTCGCGGATGGTCGATGGTCAGACAGTTGCCGCGGTCAGCGTCGGTTCCACCTCGGCCCAGGAGGAGCCGAGCTCCGCCGAACGGGCCACCGCGTCCAGCACCAGCTGGACCTGCAACGCGTCGGCGAAGGAGGGAGTCGGGTCGACACCGGTGGCGACCGCCTCGATGAAGTCGCGCATCTCGTGCGTGAACGAGTGCTCGTAGCCGATGATGTGGCCCGGGGGCCACCACGCCGACATGTACGGGTGCTCGCCCTCGGTCACCAGGATGCGGTTGAAGCCCTGCTCCACAGCCGGGCGGGTCGCGTCGTAGAACTCCAGCTCGTTGAGGCGCTCCAGGTCGAAGACCACGCTGCCCAGCGAGCCGTTGATCTCGACACGCAGCGCGTTCTTACGGCCTGTCGCGAACCGGCTCGCCTCGTACGTGGCCAGGGCGCCACCGTCGAGCCGCGCCACGAAGACCGCGGCGTCGTCGACGGTGACCGTTCCGGTGGGCGCCGTGTGGCCGTCCACCGAGGCCGCCAGACCGCTCGACTCGGCCGGCAACGGCCGCTCCTTGACGAAGGTCTCGGTGACCGCGCTGACGCCGCTGATCCGCTGACCCGTGACGAACTGGGTCAGGTCGATGATGTGCGCACCGATGTCACCGAGCGCGCCGGAGCCCGCCCTGTCCTTCTGCAACCGCCAGACCAGCGGGAACTGCGGGTCCACGATCCAGTCCTGCAGGTACGTCGCACGGACGTGTCGAATCACCCCGAGCCGTCCGTCGGCGACCAACTGGCGCATCATCGTGACCGCGGGGACCCGGCGGTAGTTGAACCCGCACATCGACCGCACTCCGGCGGCCCGGGCGACATCCGCCGCAGCGGTCATCGCCCGTGCCTCCTCCACCGAGTTGGCCAACGGCTTCTCGCACAGAACGTGCTTGCCTGCGGCCAACGCGGCGAGAGCGATCTCGGCGTGACTGTCTCCCGGGGTGCAGATGTCGACGACGTCGATGTCGTCCCGGTTGATCAGGTCACGCCAGTCGGTGGTGTACGCGTCCCAGCCGAGTGTGTCGGCGGCGTCAGCCACCTTCGCTGTGTCTCGGCCGCAGATCAACGCCATCCGGGCCCGCGCCGGCAGGTCGAAGACGCGGTTCACGGTGCGCCACGCCTGTGAGTGCGCGGCGCCCATGAACGCGTAGCCGACCATGCCGACCCGCAGTTCTTTGTCTGTCGTGGACAAGGTGGGTCTCCCCCCGTATGTCAGAACCCGAGCTTGTCGTAGCTGCTCGCGTTCTCCTTGGTGATCGTCTCCGAGGCCAGAGTCACTTCCTTGGGCACCTGCAGCTCCGTCAGGTCGCCCAGGCCCCGACCCTGCGCGATGAGCCGCGCGAGCGAGACGGCCGAGGAGGCCATCGACGGGTTGTAGGTGACAGTGGCCTTCAGCACGGTGTTGTCGGCCTTGATCGCGTCGATCGCGAGCTTGGAGCCCGCGCCGCCGACCATGAAGAACTCCGACCGGTTGGCCTGCTTGATGGCCGCGAGCACACCGATGCCCTGGTCGTCGTCGTGGTTCCAGATGGCGTCGATCTTCGGCAGCGCCTGGAGCAGCTGGGACGCCTCGCGCTGGCCGCTGTCCGAGGTGAACTCGGCCGAACGACGGTTGCCCACCTTGAACCCGTAGGTCGCCAGGGCGGCCTTGAAGCCCTCGCTGCGCTCGACGGTCAGCGGGATCTCCAGACCGGCGATCTCACCGATGACCGGGTTGGCGACGCCCTTGTCCTTGAGCATCTTGCCGATGAAGTGCCCGGCCGAGACGCCCATGCCGTAGTTGTCGCCCTTGATGACCAGCCGCGAGGCCAGCGCGTCGGGGAACGCCCGGTCGAGGTTCACGATCGGGATGCCCGCCTGCATGGCCTGGAGGGCAACGGCGTTGACCTCCTTGCCGTCGTGCGGCAGCACGACGATGATGTCCGGCTTCTGGGCGATCAGGGTGCCGAGCGTGGAACGCTGGGCCTCGGAGTTCGACCCGCCGTCGACCTCCTTGAACTCCACGTCCGAGTAGGCCGCGGCCTGCGCCTTGGCGTTGGCGTGGATAGCGCCCATCCAGCCGTGGTCGGCGGCCGGGGCGGAGAAGCCGATGACGACCTTCTTGCCCGGGGCGTTGTTGCCCTCGGCGTTTCCGGCGGCCTTGGTCTGGGTGCTGGCGGCCGGGGTCTCGTTGCTGGTGCAGGCGGTGAGCAGGGTGGCAGCGCCCACTGCGGCTCCACCGAAGAGCAACCGGCGGCGCGACAGGTCGCGACTGTGCTGGGTCATGAATGACCTCCTGGGAGCGGGATTTGACTTGTTGAGGGTGTGCGAGGCCCGGCCAGCGTCGAATTCTCGACGTCGCCAGGACAACGGTGCGGTGCGTCAGGTTGCGGTGGTGACCCTGTTCCGCGCGAGGAGCCGAGTGACTGACTTGAACTGGAACTGCTGGACCAGGACGGCGGCGACGATGATGCCGCCCTTGACCATGTTCTGCGCCTCGATGGAGAGGCCGTTGATGGCGAAGAGGTTCGTGATGGTGGCGAAGATGATGACGCCGAGCAGCGAGCCGACGATGGTGCCCCGACCGCCGCTGAGCAACGTCCCGCCGATGATCGCCGCGGCGATCGCGTCCAACTCGTACAGGTTGGCCATCGCCGCCTGCGCCGAGGTCGCCTGCGAGGTGAGCATGATCGCGGCGATGCCGCAGCACAGACCGGAGAGCGCATAGAGCAGCATGGTGTGGCGCCGGACGTTGATGCCGGCCAACCGGGCCGCCTCCGGGTTACCGCCGACGGCGATGGTCCGCCGGCCGAAGGTCGTGCGGTTGAGCACCACCCAACCGGCCAGCACGACCGCGCCGAGGATGTAGACGAGGATCGGGATACCGATCACCTTGCGCGCCGCGATGTCGTTGATGAACGTGCTGCTCGACACCTGGGTCTGCTTGTTGGAGATCGACGCCGCGAGCCCTCGCGCGGCCACCAGCATCGCCAGCGTCGCGATGAAGGGGACCAGCCGCCCGTACGAGATGAGCACACCGTTGACGAGGCCGACGCAGATGCCGACCGCGAGGGCGGCGAAGATCATGCCGCCGGCGCCGTAGCTCTGGGTGGCCACAGTGGTGCACCAGACCCCGGCCAGCGCGACGATCGCGCCGACCGACAGGTCGATGCCACCACCGATGATCACGAAGGTCATGCCGACAGTGACCACACCGACGACCGAGGCCAACTGGAGGATGGCCAGGACGTTGTTCCAGACCCAGTTCGGGTCGCCGTACAGGTCGGGCTTGGTGACCGCGCCGACCACGATGAGCGCGGCCAGCACCCCGATCAGACCGAGGTTGCGCTTGGCGCCGTCGCCACCGTCACCCCGCCACCAGGAGAGCTTGCCCCCGGATCCTGCCTTGTTATTGGCCACCGCCGTCTCCGCCGGGTCCACCGGCGGCGACTGCGCCGGAAGCTGCGGGCGCTCCGGTGTCGCGGTGGGAGTGGGAGTCGCGTCGCTCATGCCGGTGCGCCTTCCATCAAGGACCCCGCCATCACGAGGTCAAGCACAGTGTTCTCGTCGAGTTCGCCGGCCGCGGCTTCGCGGACGACCCGCCCTTCCCGCATCACCAGCACCCGGTCGGCCAGACCCAGCACCTCGGGCACCTCGCTGGAGACCAGCAGCACCCCCACGCCCTGAGCGGCCAATGCCCGGATGACCTGGTAGAGCTCGGCCCGGGCGCCCACGTCCACACCCCGGGTCGGCTCGTCGAGGAGCAGCAACTTGGTGCCGCCGAGCAGCCAACGCCCGACCACCACCTTCTGCTGGTTGCCGCCGGACAGCGTGCGTACCGGCCGGTCGACGTCCCGGGGCCGCAGCTCCAGGGTCTCCGCGATCCGGTCGGCCTCGGCGCGTTCCTTGGCGGCGTTGGTGAAGCCGAGCCGCGCGTACCGGCCGAAGGTGGCCAGCGTGACGTTGCGGTAGATCGGCTCGCCGAGCAGCAGCGCCTGGCTCTTGCGTTCCTCCGGGGCCATCCCCATGCCGGCGCGAACCGCCGCGCCGACGCCGGGACGCAGGACCTTCCCGTCCATCCGCACCGTGCCGGCCTCCGGGAGGCGGGCACCGTAGATCGTCTCCAGCAGTTCGGAGCGACCGGAGCCGACCAGGCCCGCGATGCCCACGATCTCCCCGGCGCGCACGCTCAGCGAGACGTCGGCGAACTCGCCGGCGCGGGTCAACCCCTCCACCTGGAGCAGGTCGGCGCCGGCGGAGTCCTCGGTCGGCCGGTCCGGGAAGACGTACTCGATGGTGCGGCCGGTCATCCGGCTCACCAGGTCGCGGGTCGGGGTGTCGCGCGCCGGCAGGTTCGCCGCCGTGGTCCGGCCGTCCTTGAGTACGGTGACCCGGTCGCCGATCTCGCGGATCTCCTCCAGCCGGTGGGAGATGTAGATGACGGCGATGCCCTGCGCGGTCAGCTCACGGATGATCCGGAACAGGTTGCCGACCTCGTCGTGGGCCAGCACCGCGCTCGGCTCGTCCATGATGATCAGTCGGGCCTCGTGCGACAGCGCCCGCGCCATGCTGACGATCTGCTTGCCGGCTGCCGGCAGTGACCGGACCATCCGCCCGGGCGGAATCTCACCGTGGCCGAGCCGGCTGAGGATCTGCCGGGTGTGGCGGGCCATCCGGCCGCGCCGGACGAACCCGAAGTTGCGGTACTCGTGCCCGAGGAACGCGTTCTCCGCCACCGACAGGTCCTCGACGAGGTCGAGCTCCTGGTAGATGGTGGCGATGCCGGCCTTCATGGCGGCCTGCGGGTTGGCGAACGTGGCCGGCTCACCGCGCCACTCCACCTGCCCGGAATCCGGTTGGTGCACCCCGGCGAGAACCTTGATGAGGGTGGACTTGCCGGCGCCGTTCTGCCCGAGCAGGCAGTGCACCTCGCCGGCACGCACCTCAAGCTGCACGCCGTCGAGCGCGCGTACGCCGGGGAAGGTCTTCACCAGGTCGGTGAGGCGCAGGACCACCTCGCCCGCGACGGTGTCGGCGGGAGCCTCGACCAGCGGCGCCTCGGCGACGGCCTCGGCCGACGCGGTGGCGGGGTCATCCTCGGGCAGAGCCACAGTCTCCTCCTCGCTCACGACGGAATCTCGAACAGCTTCATGCGGCTTCCCCGAAGGCGACGTCACTCGCGAGCACCGCCGCACCGGTGACACCGGCACGGCCGCCCAGCTCGGACAGGACGACGGGAAGGTTGCCGGTGGCCAGCGGCAGCGACCGGCGGTAGACCACACTGCGGATCTCGGCGAGCAGGATGTGACCCAGCTGGGCCAGCCCGCCGCCGATCACGATCATCGACGGGTTGGTGAAGCTGACCAGGCCGGCGAGCACCCCGCCGACCCGCCGTCCGCCGTCCCGGATCAGCTGGATGCAGGTCACGTCGCCCTCGACGGCGCCCTCGGCGACGTCCAGCGCGGTGACGACTCCCCGCAGGGCCAACCGCTCGGCCAGCGCCGGCGAGGTCCCACTGCGGGCGGCGGCTGCCGCGTCCTTGGCCAGCGCGGCGCCGCTGAACAGCGCCTCCAGGCAGCCGACGTTGCCGCAGGAACACATCGGACCGTGCGAGTCGACCTGGATGTGGCCGATGTCGCCGGCACAACCGTCGGTGCCCCGGTAGACCTCGCCGGTGAGGTAGATGCCGCACCCGATGCCGGTGCCGATCTTCACGAAGAGGAAGTCGTCGACCGAGTGGGCGACCCCACCGTGCCGCTCCCCGATCGCCATGATGTTGACGTCGTTGTCGACCACCGCCGGGCAGCCGTGCTCCCGGCTGAGCAGTTCACGCACCGGGAACCGGTCCCAGCCCGGCATGATCGGTGGTGAGACCGGAACGCCGTCGCGGAAGCTGACCGGGCCGGGTACGCCGATGCCGACCGCGTCCAGTCGCTCGTACGCGCCGTCGACCCGAGCCTTGTGCAGCAGCTCGTTGACCCGTTGCAGGGTCACCTTCGGGCCGTTGCGGATGTCGGCCGCCTCGGCGTAGTGGGCCACCGGTTCGAGGCGGCCGTTGACCACCTCGACGTCCATCGAACTGGCACCGAGGTCGACGGCGGCGAAGCGCAGCTTCGGGTTCAGCTCGACAAGGGTCGAGCGACGCCCACCTCGGGATGCGGCGAGCCCGGCCTCGGCGACGTAGCCCAGCGCCACCAGGCGATCCAGCTCGGCCAGCATCCGCGGACGCGGCATCTGGAGTCGGTCACCGAGCTCAGCTCGGGACACGGCGCCCTCGTCGCGGAGCAGCCGCAACAGACGCACGTGTAGGGGGTCGACGGTGCGCACCCGGGGCCCCCTCTTCATTGGCAGCGTTCACATCGACGCAATGCCGATGTGTTGTGTCCGACACAGTAAGAGCGTTCCACGCCGCCTGTCCAGAGCTTCAACCGTTCCGAGACCAACTTTTGTCCGAAAGAACAAAAGCTACTAGTCGATCAAGGAAAGGATCACGGACGGCCCGCGTCCCCTCGCCCGCAGTTCCATCGACGGACACGCAAACGCCCCGCCAGCCGATCCTCGGTGGCGGGGCGTTTGGCGCGGGACCGTCAGCGACGGCCGGCAGAGTTGCGCTTCTTGCGGAGCTTGCGGTCGTCGCGCAGCTCGACGTACGGCTCGTCGTCCACCGCGTGGCCGGCCGAGATCGCGCGACCACGCTCCAACTCCGCGTCGAACTCCGCCCCCAGCAGGATCGCGATGTTGCTCAGCCAGAGCCAGACCAAGAAGATGATCACCCCGGCCAGCGTCCCGTACGTCTTGTTGTACGAACCGAAGTTGCTCACGTAGAGGGCGAACAGGCCGGAGATCACCAGCCAGATCACCACGGCCAGCACCCCGCCGGGGCTGACCCAGCGGAAACCGCCGTGCCGGGCGTTCGGCGAGGCCCAGTAGAGGATCGCGAACATCAGGCTGACCAGGATCAGCAGCACCGGCCACTTGGCGACGTCCCACACCGCGACCGCCGTCGAGCCGAGCCCGATCACGTCGCCAACGGATTCGGCGAGGCGGCCCGTGAAGACCACGATCACCGCGCTGGCCAGCAACAGCACACCGATCACCGCTGTTACCCCGAGTCGGATCGGCAGGGTCTTCCAGATCGGCCGGCCCTCCGGCACGTCGTAGATCGTGTTGGAGGCGCGCATGAACGCGCCGATGTAACCGGAAGCCGACCAGAACGCCGCCACCAGACCGATGATCGCGGCGAGGCTGGCCAGACCACCGTTCCTGTCCGCAGTGCCGATCGCATCGGTGATGATCTGCCGGATGCTGTCGTCCGGCACCGCCTGGTTGACGGTGTCCTTGACGCCCTCGGTGGCGCTCTCGCCGAGCAGCCCGAGCAGGGAGATCAGCACCAGCACGCCCGGGAAGATGGACAGCACCCCGTAGTAGGTCAGAGCCGCCGCCCAGTCGGTCAGGCTGTCGTCCTGGAACTCGCTGATCGTCCGGCGCAACGCCGCCTTCCAGCCACTGCCGGGCAGGTCGGTGGGGCTGTCCGGGCCCGCGTCGGGCCCCACCGGCGTGCTGGCGGGATCACGCTCACGCTGGGCGGAAGACTCGTCCGAGGCCATCGCCCCTCCTCCTGGTCGGCGGTGTCACCTCCGGACATGCCCCGCCGACGGGCGCGGATAACCCCCTACTTGTAGAGCAACTTCGCCATCCGGCGGGAAGCCACCAGCAGACCGACCGCCACCACCGCCAGCAGGTAGAGCACGTCGAGCAACCAGAGCCAACCACCGCTGCCCAGGGCGACCCCCCGGATCAGGTGCACCGACCGGTACAGCGGGGTGATCTCGACGAGCCAGTGCAGCACTGTCGGATAGGCCTGCGCCGGCACGAAGGTGCCGGAGAAGAGGAAGAGCGTGAACTGCGCGGAGCCCATCAGGTCGAAATCCTGCCAACTGCGCATGAAGGTGGAGATCGCCATGCCGAGCGCCCCGAACGCGAACCCGACCAGCACCGCGGCCGGGAGGGCGGTCAGCGCGCGGGTGACGCTCGTCAACTCCAGCGCGACCATCACCCCGAGGAACGCCGCCGAGTAGGCGCTGCCCCGCAGCATCGCCCAACCCAACTCGCCCACGGCGATCTCGAACGGCCGTACCGGGGTGGCGATCATCCCGTCGTACAGCTTCATGTACTTCATCTTGCCGAAGAAGTTGAAGGTGGTCTCCGCGAGCGCCCCGGTCATCGCCGAGGAGGCGAGCATCGCCGGGGCCACGAACTCGGCGTACGAGACCAGCCGCCCGTCCGGCAGCGGCAGGTCGCCGACCAGCGCGCCGACGCCCACCCCGATGGAGAGCAGGTAGAGCAGCGGCTCCACGAAGCCGGAGAGCAGCAGCAGCCAGTAGACCGACTTCAGCGCCGCGACGTTGCGCCCGACCACCGACGCCGACCGCCGGGACGCGGCGGAGACATCGACCAGCCGGGGCAGGATCAGCGTGACCACGACACCCTCTCTGCTTGCTCTTCAAACGACGAGTTGCTCTTGCTCGCTCGGCTGCCGGGCCTGCTCGGGCTCAGACGACGAGCTTGCGACGGAACGCGCGCACCGCCAGCAACCAGCCGGCGACCGCCCAGGCAGCCAGGTAGAGCAGGTGCCCGACGATCGACCACTGTGGGGCGACGCCGAGCGTGGCCGCGCGGCACAGGTCCACGGCATGCCACAACGGCGTCGCGTACGCCAGCCAGCGCAGCGCCTCGGGCAACGACTCGACCGGAAAGAACACCCCGGCGAAGAGCGTCATCGGGATCACCGCGAACCGGAACAGCATCGCGAGCCAACTGTCGCTGGGCACCGACGCGGCGTACGCGAAGGTCGGCGCGGCGACAGCCAGCCCGAACAACGCCACCACCGGCAGGGCGGCCACCGCCCATGGCGACCGCAACGCCCCGAACAGCCCGGTGACCAGCAGGAACGCCACGATCGTGGTGAGCACCCGGAACAGCACGAAGGCCAGGTGCCCGGCCACGATGTCACAGACCCGCAGCGGCGACGCGCCCTGCGCGAAGTAGGTCTTGATCCACTGGAAGTTGCTGAACACCGGCCAGGTCGAGTCGCCGACGGTCACCTGGAGCGCTGTCGAGGCGATCAGCCCCGGGACCAGCCAGTCGAGGTAACGCACCCCGTCGACGCCCTGGTCGATGTAGGCGCCGACGCCGACCCCGAACCCGAGGACGGTCAGCACCGGCAGCAGGAACGAGGAGAACACCCCCGCCCGCCAGGTGCGTCGCAGACCCACCAGGTAGTGCTCGAACACCGCGTACGCCGGCACCCATGGGAACCGCGCCGATCCCGCCACACTCACCCGACCACCCCGCCCGCCACGCCGGTCACCACGACCTGTCTACTCCCGGGGTACGACAGACCGCCGGTCACCCTACGACGACCCCGCCGACGTGTCGCCCGGGTTTCACCGCGTCGGCCGGGCTCCGCTGGTTGATCGACTCGGCTTCCTGAAAGTCGCGGCGTCAGAGCCACCCCGATGCCGCGACTTCCTGAAAGCCGAGTCGATCAAGGCGGCGTGGTCGCTCCCTACCTACCGGCCGACGGAGTCGGAGCCGACGAACGCGCGCCACGCGTCGGGCGGGAAGACGAGCACGGGGCCGGTCGGGTCCTTGGAGTCGCGGACGGCCACCAGCCCAGGCAGGTTGCTGGCAACCTCCACACAGTTGCCGCCATCCGGGCCGCTACGAATGCTCTTGCGCCACCGGGCACCGGTTAAATCCATGTCTCCGCCACTTCCGCCATCAGATCGAGGGACTGCCCGTGCGATAGTGCCTCACCGCGGATCGACTCCCACACCTCGACCATCTGACGGACGTACTCGGCGCGGTCGATCACCTGCCCGTGACGCTGCCCGGCGAGATAGACAAGGTCCTCCCCCTGCGACGAGCTTGCGATCACGAACGGCCCTCCGAGCCCAGCGTAAGCACCAGCGGGAGTCGGCACTACCTGGATTCGGACCCTCGGGAACGCCGTGCCGAGCTTCACGAGGTGCTGAACTTGCTCGCGCATAACTCCCGGCCCACCGACAGATCGGCGCAGCACGTGCTCGTCGATCACGGCAGTGAGCAGCGGAGGCCGGTCTCGGGTGAGCAGTCTCTGACGGTCCAGCCGGGTTGCCACCTGCTGCTCGACCTCGTCCGCCGCGAACAAGCCGCCGCCGGTCAGTAGCGCACGGGCGTACCCCTCAGTTTGCAGGAGGCCCGGCACGCACAGCGGCTCGAACGAGCGCAGCGCTGTGGTCTCCTGCTCGATGCCGGCCCAGTCGCGGAACCACGGCACCACGGCCTCCCGGCTGATCCGCCGCTGGATGCGTTCGAACCGACCGTCGGCCCCGAACACTGCGTCCAACCGACGGGCGAAGTCCAGACTCGGCCGGCGCTCGGAGGTCTCCACCTTGGCGACCAGCGCCCCGGAATAGCTCAACGCCTCGGCCAGCGCGGCCTGTGACATCCCGTTGGCGGCCCGGGCCAGTCGCAGCTCCTCGGCGAAGTGCTCCAGCATGGACGAACTCTCCACGGACAACCCCCGTACATTCCCGTACCGTGCCGGGCCGATCGCCGTACGCGCTGGTCGTCAGCGTGCGGAACCTCCCACCGTAGTCGGGTCCTCACCAGACTGTCACGCAGCGGAACCGCTCACGGGATCAGACGGCGGGCGGAACCAGGCCGGGAGCGCCCCGTGACCCCCGATCCGGGGCGCTCCCCACCCACCCGACGGAGGTTCCCCCGTGCGACTCATCTGGTCGGCTCATGACGGCGGCGGGCGCTGATGCCCCGGTACCGCCCCCACGTGGCGGCGCGCCCGTCCTGGCGCTGTCGGGTCTGCGGGGCGGCGTGGCCCTGCTCGCCGGCCCGCCTGGCGTTGCTGGGCGAGTACCGCGAGGACCGGATCGGCCTGCTCATCTACCTGGCCGCGTTGCTCTACGAGGCGGCCGGGGACCTCGCCGGCCAGGCCGGTCAGGATCGACTGACCGACCGTTTCGTCACCTGGGCCAGAGCCCGTTGAGCGGTGATCGTTGGCAGCTCAGCAGCTCGACACGCGGGAACGGTTGCTGCTGAGCTGCCAACGATCGGACCGTCAATGGTCGGACCGGGTGCTCGGTGGCCGAGCCGTGGTGTCGACGGGCGGGCGGCGGCCCCGACTTCGGCGGGCTGCGCCGGTCAGGCCGGCCGGTAACCGCGGACCAGCGCCTGCACGGCGTAAGCGAGCAGCAGCACTCCCGCGCCGACGCCGACCACCAACCCGGCGGAGACTCCCGAGGCGAGGCCGGTGACGAGGCCCGCCGCCGCCACCAGGCACAGCGCGGCACCGAGCGGGCGCAGCAACGGATCCCGCAGGAGCGGGGCGAGCGGGAAGAAGTGCAGACCGACCACCAGGCAGACCAGCACCGGCACGTACTCGGACCAGTTGGCCGCCACCAACACGGCGGCACCCAGCCCGGCGGCGACGAACTCGGCCACGACGATGAGCAGGTACGGGCGGTCGGCGGCCCGGTCCCGAGGGCTGCCGGCACCCCGCAGTCGGGAGGACAGCACACCGCCCAGCACGGCGGTGAGCAGTGCGACGATGCTGCCCGCCACCAGCAGGGCACGTAGCGGCTGCTCCGCCGCCGGCACACTGAACCAGACCATCGCGAAGATGCCCAGGTAGAGGGCGGTCAGCCCGGCCTGGCGTCGGTTGGCGGTCACCAGATCAGACATGAAACTCCCCGGGTTACGGCAGACCGCCGGCCACCTTACGACGTTCCCCTCGACTTGTCGCCCGCGTTTCACCCAGTCGTCCGGCCCCCGCCCCCAGCCACTCGCCCCGCCTGGCCGCCCACCTCGGCCCAGCCGCCCACCTCGGCCCAGCCGCCCACCTCGGCCCAGCCGCCCACCTCGGCCCAGCCGCCCACCTCGGCCCAGCCGCCCGCCTCGGCCCAGCCGCCCGCCTCGGCCTGGCCGGTACCCCTGGCCCCGGCCGCTTGATCGACTCGGGTTTCAGGAAGTCGGGCTGTCCACTTCGCCGCATCACCCCGACTTGCAGGAAGCCGAGTGGATCTTCACGGGCCGGGGTCGATACACCGGAAATGTCGCAGGGATGGGCTGCCAACGATCCTCTTTGGCCCGTCAGTCGACCAGGGTGCGGCCGGTCAGGTGCAGGA
This sequence comes from Micromonospora vinacea, assembly GCF_015751785.1. Taxonomy (NCBI): domain Bacteria; kingdom Bacillati; phylum Actinomycetota; class Actinomycetes; order Micromonosporales; family Micromonosporaceae; genus Micromonospora; species Micromonospora vinacea. The sequence goes on from NZ_JADOTY010000001.1 coordinate 411,274, forward strand.
AGACGTCCTCCAGGCCGCTGCGCCGGACCAGCACGTTGGCCGGCTGGAGCCCCAGCGCGGTGACCTCGGCGACCGCCGCGTCGCCGTCGGGCACGTAGAGCAGGACCCGGTCGGGCAGGACCTCGACCCGCTCCCCCAGCCCGTCGAGCTTGCCGGCGAACGGCTCCTGCGACTCGGCGGCGAAGCGCAGCTCGACCACCTCACGCGTCGAGTGCTGCTCGATCAACGCTCGGGGTGAGCCCTCCGCGACGATCCGGCCGCCGTCCATCACCACCAGGCGGTCGCAGAGCTGCTCGGCCTCGTCCATGTAGTGCGTGGTGAGCACCAGCGTGACGCCCTGCTGCTTGAGCCGGAACAGCCGCTCCCACACCAGGTGCCGGGCCTGCGGGTCGAGCCCGGTGGTCGGCTCGTCGAGCAGCACGATCTCCGGATCGTTCACCAGTGCGCGGGCGATGGTCAGCCGACGCTTCATCCCACCGGAGAGCGGCTCGACCTTGCTGTCGGCGCGCTCGGTGAGCTGGACGAAGTCGAGCAGCTCGGCGGCGCGCTCCCGGGCCGCCCGGCGGGAGATGCCGAAGTAGCGGGCGTAGACGGTCAGATTTTCCCGGACGGTCAGCTCCGGATCGAGATTGTCCAGCTGGGGGCAGACCCCGAGGCGCGCCCGGATCGCCGGCCCGTCGGCCACCGGATCCATGTCGAGGATGCGCAACTCACCGCCGCTGGGCGGGGATATGCAGCCGACCATCCGCATGGTGGACGACTTGCCCGCTCCGTTGGGCCCGAGGAAGCCGAACGCCTCACCCGGGCGCACCTCGACGTCGATGCCGTCCACGGCGGTGAAATCACCGAACCGCTTCACCAGCCCCCGAGCCTGAATCAGTGGTCGCCCCGAAGTCACCGTCCGACCCTAACCGCCGGGTCCGACAGCCCTCCACGCAAATACGCGCGGTTGTGCCGGGACGTCCGCCGCGAGACGGGCAGGGCGACGGCGCACGCGACCCGCCGGTCACCCCGACCACAGGCGACGAAACGCCGGTCGGTGCCCCACCCGTCAGCCAATCGACGTGTATCGTCCTTTCGTGTCGCCCATCAGCGCGCCAGATGGTTCGTCGTCACCTGCCCGACCAGCCAACTCTCCCGCCGGTGGGTCTGCGGTGAGCCCCGACGGCGGGCCACCCCGACCACGACCGGAAGCCGACCGGAGCGAGCCCCACGCAAGCGGGCCCGACCCGAGCGAGCCCCACGCAAGCGAGCCCGACCCGAGCGGGCCCGACCCGAGCGGGCCCGACATCCCCGAGCAGGCGACCCGGGACCTCGCCGCCCAGTTCGAGGACGAGAAACCGGGACGGGTGCTCTCCGGGCCGGTGGGTCTGCTCCTCACCACTGCGGCGCTCGCGATCGGCGCTCTCGCCCTGTGGCAGGTGTTCCGCCCGCTGTCGCAGGGCAGCAAGTACTACCTGATCATCTTCCTGGCCGGCGTACTCCCGCTGGTCTTCCTCGCCTACCCGGCCGACCTGCGGCTGCCGGCCCGGCTACGCGCCCGGCGACCACCCGCCTCGACGCGGCCCACAGTGACCGACTGGGTCCTGGTCGTCCTGGCGGTGGCGGCCTGTCTCTACCCCGTCCTGCCGATCCGGATCGGCAGCGGTGGCGGCGGGTACAACGCGTTCCTCGACCGGCAGGGCCTGCTGGCGCCGACGGATCTGGTGCTGGGCACCGTCCTGCTGCTTCTGCTGCTCGAAGCGTGCCGACGGACCACCGGTTGGATCCTGCCGGCGGTCTGCCTGCTGTTCCTCGGGTACGGCTACTACGGCGGGTTGCTGCCGCAGTCCTGGCCGGTCGCGCACGCGGGGCTCGACTTCAGTCAGCTGGTCGACGCGTTCTACAACTCCGACAGCGGCTTCTACGGCACGCCGCTCGACGTGGCCGCCTCGTACATCGTGCTGTTCACCATCTACGGCGCGGTGCTGGAGTTGTCCGGGGCCGGGCGGTTCTTCGTCGAGCTGTCGGCCGCGGCGTTCCGGCGTTCGCGTACCGCCGCCGGCCGGACGGCGGTGGCCTCGGGGTTCCTGCTCGGCACCGTCTCCGGCTCCGGCGCGGCGACGACGGTGAGCATCGGCGCGGTCACCTGGCCGCTGCTGCGCCGCGCCGGCTACCCGCCGGAGCGGGCCGGCGGCATGTTGGCCGCGGCAGGGGTGGGCGCCATCCTCTCCCCACCCACTCTGGGTGCGGCGGCGTTCATCATCGCCGAGTACCTGGGCGTCTCGTACCTCCAGGTGCTGGGCTGGGCGACCGTGCCGACGGTGCTCTACTACCTCGGCATCCTGCTCGCCGTCGAGATCGACGCCCGCCGTTCGGGCGTACGCCCCGTGGTGATGGACGTCGGCTCGCCCTGGCGTCTGCTGGCCCGGTTCGGCTACCACTTCGCCTCGCTGATCGCCATCATCGTGTTCCTCGCGCTAGGCGTGTCCGCGACGAGGGCTGTCGTGTTCGCCATCGTGCTCACCGTCGCGTTGTCGTTCCTGGCCCCCAGGAACGGCCGCGCCCCCAGGAACGGCCGCGCCCCCAGGAACGAGGACCGCGCGCACCGGCTCACCCCGGGCCGGCTGGTGACCGCGCTCGTCACCGGCGTACGCGGCGTCCTCGCCGTCACCGCGGTCTGCGCCGCCGCCGGCATCATCACGGCGACCACCACGAAGACCGGCCTCGGGCCGCAGGCGGCGGCGCTGCTGATCGGCGGGGCGCAGGCGGTCACCTCGGACCCGACGCTGGTGCTGGTGCTCACCGCGCTGCTCGCCGCCGTCGCGCTCACCCTGCTGGGTCTGGCCGTGCCGGTCACCGCGTCGTTCGTGATCGGTTGGGTGATCGTCGGTCCGGCCCTGCTCGACCTGGGCGTCACCGCGCCGGCGGCGGCGATGTTCGTCTTCTACTTCGCTGTGCTGTCCGAGGTGTCCCCACCGACAGCGCTCGCCGCGGTGGCCGCCGCCGCCGTCACCGGCGGCCGGCTGGTGCCGACCATGTGGCAGACCCTGCGGTACGCGCTGCCGGCGTACCTGACCCCGATCGCGTTCGTCATCACGCCGGCCGGGCTCGGTCTGCTCGGCATCGGTGGCGTTCAACGGATCGCCTTCGCCGCGGCGGTCACCGCGCTCAGTGTGGCGGTGCTCGCCGTCGCCGCCGGTGGCTGGTTGCCCGGCGTGGGCCCGGCCGGCGCGCCGGAACGGGTGCTGGGTGCCCTCGCCGGCGTCACACTGCTCTGGCTCGAACCCGTGCCGGTAACTGTGGGCGCGGCGCTGGCCGCCGTCGCGGCGGCGGGTGTGTTCGTCCGACGCGGATCCGCCGGCCGGTCATCGTCCGGATCACCAGCCAACCCTGTGGAGGAACAACTGTGAGACGAATCGACGTACGGCTCGCGGCGGGCCTGAGCGTGCTCGCCCTCGTGACGGTCGGCACCGCGGGGTGCGGAGGTCAGCAGGGCGGCGCGGCAAAGGACGACACGGCCAGCGAGGTCACCTGCGAGGTGACAAAGGAGACCCGCGTCGGCATCGCCACCGGCAACGCGACCGGCGTCTACTACGTGGTCGGCAACGCCCTGGCCGGGCAGTTGTCCGGGGCGACGGGCGGCAAGCTCTCCGGCACCGCGGCCGAGACCGGCGCTTCGGTGCAGAACGTCGAGCAACTGGTCGGTGGCCAGTACGACGTGGCGTTCTCGCTGTTCGACACGGCTGTCAATGCGTTCGAGGGCAAGGACAGCTTCACCGCGCCGCAGCCGGTGGAGGCGCTGACCCGCATCTACGACAACTACACCCAGGTGGTGGTCCGCAACGACTCTGGGATCACCTCGGTGGCCGACATGCGGGGCAAGCGGATCTCCACCGGCTCACCGAAGTCCGGCACCGAGGTGATCGCCAACCGGCTGTTGGAGGCCGCCGGCCTCGACCCGGCCAAGGACGTCAGGGCGCAGCGACTGGACCTGACCAAGACTGTCGAGGGGATCAAGGACGGCAGCGTCGACGGCTTCTTCTGGTCCGGTGGTCTGCCCACCGGTGGCCTCACCGACCTGTTCACCACGGCCGGCGGCTCGGTGAAGTTCGTCGACATCTCGCCGTTGCTGCCGAAGATGGCAGCGTTGAGCCCCGCCTACCAGGCCGGGACGATCGGCCGGGACGCGTACCGGACGGCGAGCGACACCCCGACCATCGTCGTACCGAACGTGTTGTTGGTCCGTAAGGACCTGGACGCCAACGTCGCCTGCGCGATCACCCGGACGGTCTTCGACAAGCGCGACGCCCTGGCCCAGGCCAACCCGGCGGCCAAGGGGATCTCGCTGGAAAAGGCCCGCAGGACCCTGCCGGTGCCGCTGCACCGCGGCGCCGAGAAGGCGCTGAAGGACCTCGGCGCGAACTGACAGGGCCGGTCAGTTGTCGGCCGGCGCGGTGGCGGCGCGGGCCACGCCGACCAGCCGGTCGGTCTCGGCGAGCAGGGCCTCGTCGTCCGCCGGAGTGCCGGGGTCGAGTCGGACCGTCCAGGTCAGACCGTCGACCCCGGCCACGCGGCGGGCCGCGACCCGCGCCGCGCCGCCGGGCACCGGCTGGTGCTCGGTGTACGCGACCGAGCGGGTCACCCGGGCCCGCACCTGGTGCGGCAACTCCCCCGGGTCGAGCAGCAGGTACGTTTCGGCCGGACCGTCGACGACCACCGTGTAGCCGTCCCGCTCGACGAGCTGCTCGGCGGGGGTGACTGTCAACTTCCGGCCGGACCAGACCGCCTTGAGGATGCTGTGCCACCCGAGCCGGTGCCCCCGACCGGGCAACCACAATCCGAGGTTGGTGGCGACCACCACCCCGTCGCCCTCGCCGTTGCCGGCGGCGGCCCAGGCCAACACCCGCTCGTCGGCGGTCAGCGGCGGCCGGTCGGCCGGCGGCAGCTTCGGCTTGCGGCTGAACAGTCCCATCTAGAGGCCTCCCGCGGCCTGCTCGCGCAGCGCCCGGGCGTGCTGCTCCAGGGACAGCAGCTCACCGAACGCGGCGAAGTACTCGTCCTTGTTGTTGACCGGGTTGATCCGCTGGATGCGTGACTTGAGGTCCCGGACCCGGGCGGTCACCGACCCGAACTGCACCCGCGCCATGGTGATCGACACGTAGCGCGGGTCCGGTTCGCCGTCGATCCGCAGTGGTTCGACGGCCAGCTCGCCGACAAGCGCCGCAGCCGCCAGGTCGTCGCAGGCGTCGCGGACCGACTCGATCCAGACCGCGCCGCCGGTCGCCGACGCGGCGCCACCGGCCACCGCGATGGCGGTACGCACCGCGACGTGCACCGGGTGGCGGTATTCGGTGGCCTCGACAGCGTCGAACATCGGCCCGGCCAGAACGGGTTGCTGGAGGGCGAGTTTGAGCGCTTCCCGCTCGACCATCGACTGCGGGCTGTCCACCGCAGGCTCAGGGCGGGCCGAGGTCGGCCGGGCGGCGGGGGCGGCGTCGCGGGTGCCGGGCGGCGCGGTGTTGCCGGCGGCGAGCACCGCCCGCTGCACCGGCTCGATCTCCATGCCGAGGTCCATGGCGAGCTTGCGGACGTACTCGGGGCGCTTTTCCCGGTCCTTGAGTCGCGCGACCAGGGGGGCGGCGTGGCGCATCGCCTCGACCCGGCCGTCGACGGTGTCCAGGTCGAAACGGCTGATCACGTGCCGCAGCGCGAAGTCGACAAGCGGCTCGCGGCGGGCGACCAGGTCACGCACCGCCAGGTCACCCTTGGCCAGCCGCAGGTCGCACGGGTCCATGTTGTCCGGGCTGACCGCGATGAACGTACGCCCGACGAAGCGCTGGTCGTCTTCGAAGGCGCGCAGCGCGGCCTTCTGCCCGGCGGCGTCACCGTCGAAGGTGAAGATGATCTCGCCGGCCACCTCGTCGCTGTCGAACAGGAGCCGACGCAGGACGGAGATGTGGTCCGCGGCGAAGGCGGTGCCGCAGGTCGCCACGGCCGTGGTCACCCCGGCGAGGTGGCAGGCCATCACGTCGGTGTAACCCTCGACGATCACCGCCCGCCCCTGCTTGGCGATCTCCCGCTTGGCCTGGTCGATGCCGTAGAGCACGTGCGACTTCTTGTAGATCGGCGTCTCGGGGGTGTTCAGGTACTTCGGGCCGTCGTCGTCGTCGAAGAGCTTGCGCGCGCCGAAGCCGATCACGTCGCCGGCGAGGTCGCGGATCGGCCAGAGCAGCCGGCGGCGGAACCGGTCGATCAGGGAGCCCGAACGGGCCTCCCGGGACAGCCCGGCGGTGACCAGCTCCTGGTGGGTGAAGCCCTGCTGGCGTAGGTGCTTGGTGAGCAGGTCCCAACCCTCCGGCGCGAACCCACAGCCGTAGCGCTCGGCGGCGGCCCTGTCGAAACCCCGTCGCGCCAGGAACTCCCGTGCCGGCCGGGCGCCGGCGGTGCTCAGTTGCGCGCGGTAGAACTCGACGGCGGCGGCGTGCGCGGCGACCAGGCGCTGCCGCTGACCCTGCTGCGGGCGCGGGCGCGGGGTGCCCTTGTCGTCCTCGATGTAACGCAGTTGGATGCCGGCGCGGCCGGCCAGCTGCTCGACGGACTCCACGAAGCTGAGGTGGTCGGCGTCCATCAGGAACTTGATCGCGTCCCCGCCGGCCCCACAGCCGAAGCAGTACCAGACGTTGCGGGCCGGGGACACGTTGAACGACGGACTTTTCTCGTCGTGGAACGGGCACAGGCCCTTGAGGTTGCCGCCGCCGGCGGACTTCAGGGTGACGGTCTCGGAGATCACATCCCCGATCGAGGTGCGTTCCCGGACCAGTGCGATGTCCTCGTCCCGGATCCGCCCAGCCATGCGCCACCCCCTCGCCGTACATCCTGCCCTGCCGGACCGACGACACGCCGGCCGGGGGACGCCGGTGTGGCGGCGGCCGCTGCCGGCTGGGCGGTTCCGGCCCGCAGGCCGGGTCCGCACGGGGACCATGACCAGATGCGCCGGGTACGGACCGAAGCCCCCCGCCTGCCGAGATGGCTGGCCGCTCGGATGGGGCTACCCGGGCAGACCCCGCAGACGGACGAGGCCGGCCACCGGCACGCCACCTGGCTGGAGCTCTTCCTCGACCTCATCTTCGTGTACGCCCTCGCCGCGGTGGTGGCCCGGTTGGGCAACGAACCGGCCCCGTCGCCAAAGGCCGTGCTGGCCGTGATCGGGCTCTTCGTGGTGATCCAGTGGGCCTGGATGGGGCAGGTCTACTACGACACCCGGTTCGATCCGGACGACGCGCTGCACCGGCTGCTGGTGCTTGTCGCGTTGGTCGGAGCGGGCGCGATGACCCTCGGAGTCGACGAGGTCCCGGAGAGCGTGCTGCTGCCGGTCGGCTACCTGATCGTGCGGGGTGTGCTGCTCCTGCTGTACCTGCGGGCCTGGCCGACCAGCCCGAGCGCCCGAATGGTGACGACTGTCTATCTGATCGGCTTCGGGTCGGGCTGGTTGATCTGGCTGGGGTCGCTGACCGTTTCCGCCGAACTACGCCCGGTCCTGTGGATCGTCGCGATGGTCATCGAACTGGCCACGCCCTGGGCCGGGGTGCGCTGGCTCAACCGCTGGCCGGTGGACAACCGGCACCTGCCGGAACGGATCGGCCAGTTCACCATCATCGTGCTGGGTAGCGCGCTGGCCAGCCTGCTCTTCGCGGTGCCGGACCACCCCCCACCCCACATGATCCTCACCGCCGCGATGGCGTTCCTCATCCCGGCGGCGGTCTGGTGGGTCTACACCACCTTCGTCACCACCCGGCTGACCCAGAGCCGGCTGCGCGGCGGGCAGGCGTACACCTACCTGCACATTCCGCTCGGCGGTGCGCTGTTGCTGCTCGGCTGGGCGCTCGGGCAGGTGGTCCGGCTGGTCGACGACGACGCGAACCAGCTGCCGCTGGAGCTGCGGCTGCTGCTGGGCGCCTCGATGGTGGTGTGGACGGCCTGCGGGCTCGCCCTGTACTGGTTGTGGACCCGACCGAGCGCCGCCCGGTTGGCGATCGCCGCCTACGGGGTGGTCTCGGTCAGCCTGATCACCGCGACGGTGCACCAGCCCAGGGTGATGCTGTCGCTGCTCTCCCTGGCCGTCGTCGGGTACGCCGTACTGCTCAGCCGGCGCCTCGCCCGGGCCGGTAAGGAGATGAACACCCCCGAGGGGTGAGCGGCGCTCAGGCCGCCGCGGCGGGCTCCGGAATGGCCGTCTCCTCGGCCGCCACCTGCTGGTTCCAGTCGGCCTTGGTGGAGCGCCAACCCTCGTCGTCCATGCCGCGCCGCCAGTAGCCGGAGATGGAGAGCCGGTCGAGGGGTAGGCCCCGCTCGCCGCGCAGCAGCCGGCGCAGGTCCCGGACGAACGCTGCCTCGCCGTGCACGAACGCGTGCACCTGGCCGGCTGGGAACTCCAACGCCCGCACCGCCGCGACCAGCGCCTCGCCCACCGGGCGTTCGCCACGGTGCAGCCAGGTCAGCTCGACCGCCCCGGGGCTGAGCAGCTTCTGCTCCTCCGCCGGGTCGGCGATCTCCACGAAGACGTGGGCCGGGGCACCCAACGGCAGACGCTCGAGGGCGGCGGCGATCGCCGGCAGGGCGCTCTCGTCACCGACCAGCAGATGCCAGTCCGCGTCCGGGTTCGGGGCGTACGCGCCGCCGGGGCCGACGAAGTGCACCGGATCCCCCGGGCGCAACGCGGCGGCCCACGGACCGGCCAAACCCTCGTCGCCGTGGTACACCACGTCGACGGTCAACTCCCCGGCCAGCGGATCCCAGCGCCGCACCGTGTACGCGCGCAGCCGGGGCCACTGCTCCCGGGGCAGGTCCCGGCGGATCGCGGCGAGGTCCAACGGCTGCGGGTACGCGACGTTCGGCTGCGGGAACACGACCTTGATGTAGTGGTCGGTGAACTCGCCCACCGGCAGGCCGACCAGTTCGTCCCCACCGAGGACGAGCCGGATCAGGTGCGGGGTGGGCCGCTCGGTGCGCAGCACCCGGGCCGAGGTGACGTTCCTGGGGCGTTCCGTCATGCCAGTTAGGTTAGCCTAAGCTGGCTCGTGGTCAATCGGCGGCGTGCCTCCCCCGACCAGGCGGGTGTGCCAACTCACCGCCGCCGGGTCGGTGAGCGAGGCGACCTGGTCGATCACCACCCGCAGCCGGGCCGCGTCATCCGGTGCGGCCCGCCACAGCGGGGCGAAGACCGGGTCGAGCCCCTCCGGGGCACGCCGGACCAGCGCGGCGACCAACTCCGCCAGCATCGTCCGCTGCCGCTCGTAGCGGCCCCGAAAGCCACTGCGACGCATCACGTACCGAAGCGCGATGCCCTTGAGCACTGCACACTGCGCCCGGACCAGTCGGGGCACCACCAGATCGGCGGCGTAGCGGCGGTGCGGGCCCGGACCGAAGCGCTCCTCAGTGGCCGCCACCGCCGCTGACACGAACAGCCCGGTCACCCCGCTGGTGGTGGCCTTCAACGCGACCTGGGCGCGATGGCTACCGTCGTACCCGGCGAACGGGGCGAGCAGCGGACCGGCCAGCAGATCGACAAGCACCTCGGCCAGGTCCGCCGCGGACTCACCGGAGTAGGCGGCGGCCACGTCGGCGCAGAGCGCGGCCCGCTCGTCGGCGTCGGTGAGCAGGGGATGCAACGTGACGTAGCCACCGTGGATGCCGTCCTCCACGTCGTGCACCGAGTACGCGACGTCGTCGGCCCAGTCCATCACCTGGGCCTCCAGGCAGCGCCGGTCGCCGGGCGCGCCGACCCGGATCCAGTCGAAGACGGCAGCGTCGTCGGCGTACACCCCGAACTTGCGCTCCCCCGGCCGGCGCGGCCAGGGGTACTTGCCGATCGCGTCGAGCGACGCCCGGGTCAGGTTCAGCCCGGCGGACGAGCCGTCCGGGGCGAGCACCTTCGCCTCCAGCCGGGTCAACACCCGCAGCGTCTGCGCGTTGCCCTCGAAGCCACCGCACGGCGTGGCGAGCAGGTCCAGCGCGGCCTCGCCGTTGTGCCCGAACGGTGGGTGCCCGAGGTCGTGCGCGAGCCCCGCGACGTCCACCACGTCCGGGTCACAGCCCAGCCGGGCACCCATCTCCCGGGCGATCTGCGCCACCTCCAACGAGTGCGTCAGCCGCGTACGAAGGAAGTCGTCAGTCCCGGCGGTGTGCACCTGGGTCTTGGCGGCCAACCGGCGAAACGCCGCCGAGTGCAGCACCCGGGCCCGGTCGCGCTCGTACGGCGACCGGCGGTGCCCGGTGTCCTTGGGCGGCTCCTCGACCAACCGCGCGTCCGGCTCACTCCTCGCGTTCACGGAGCCGCCACAGCTCTCGACTGCGGGGCTCGCAAGACCGGCTCACTCCTCGCGTTCACGGAGAACGCAGAACTCGTTGCCCTCGGGGTCGGACAGCACCGTCCAGTCGACCTCGCCCTGACCGATGTCGACGTGCCGGGCGCCCATGTCGACCAGGCGCTCGACCTCGGCCTCCTGGTTGGCGGGGCGCAGGTCGAGGTGCAGCCGGTTCTTCCGCTCCTTGCCCTCGGCCACCGGGCCGAAGAACAGGGCGGGCGACTGGTCCGGGGACTGCCGGATCTCCACGCCGCTCGGAGTCTCGGTGACGACCTGATAGCCGAGCGCCTCGGCCCACCAACGGGCCAGTCGGGCCGGGTCGCGGGCGTCGACAGTCAGGCTCTCCCAGACACTGGTCATGCAGTCACCTCTTCCCGTTCGACGCGGCGCCCAATCGGCCGTGTACGAGCGAGCCAAGATTACGCCCGCCACAGTTGCTCGACCCGCTCACGACGCATCGACGAAGGGCACACAACCACCGATTGGCCCCCAGTTGCCAACCGATCGCCGAGGGTTACGGGCTCGCGGCTGGAAGTCGCCGCCGGTAGCGTTCCCAGCGCGGAACGTGACCATCCGACTGACACGAAGAGCCGACCGGTGAGGGGTGACGCTCGTGGACGCAGACACGGTGATGGGAACGGAGCTACGCGGGCTGCGCCAGCGCCGGCCCGACATCGCCGGCACGGTGCTCGCGGGCACTGACGGCCTGCTCATCTCCAGCGACCTGCCCAGCACCGACGCCACCCATCTCGCCGCGCTCGCCGCCGCGAGTTTCGGGCTCGGTCACCGGGTGGCCGACACCGTCCGGCAGGGTGAGTTCCGGGAATCGGTCGTGTGCACCACCGCCGGCTGCGTGGTGACCTACCCGGCCGGGCGCAACGCCCTGTTGACCCTCGTCACCGTGTCAGGTGCGGGCGACCTGGAGGCGCTGCACGAGGAGGCGCGGGCGGTGGCCCGCCGGGCGGGCTCGTTCCTTGACGTTCGCGGCGGCGGCATCGGCGCGACCTCCGTGCCGGACGCGCACGCCCCGCTGGCCACGCGTACCCCGATGGCGACCCTGCCGACGCAGTTGCGCCGCGCGGCCCGACCCACCTGGCGTCGTCCGCCGATCTGAGACGCCGGCGGCGGCCGGATGACCGGGCCGCCGCCGACGTGCGTCAGCGGCTGTCCGACCCGCCGCTCTCCACGACCGCCCGACCGGCCTCCAGCCGGGCCACCGGCACCCGGAACGGCGAGCAGGACACGTAGTCCAGGCCGACCTCGTGGAAGAAGTGCACCGAGTCGGGGTCGCCACCGTGCTCACCGCAGATGCCGAGCTTCAGCCCGGGTCGGGCCGCCCGGCCCTCCTCGGCGGCGATCCGCACCAGCCGGCCGACGCCGTCGCGGTCGATCGACTCGAACGGCGAGATGCCGAAGATGCCCAGCTCCAGGTAGCGCCAGAAGAATGCGCCCTCGACGTCGTCCCGGGAGAAGCCCCAACCCATCTGGGTCAGGTCGTTGGTGCCGAAGGAGAAGAACTCGGCGGCCTCGGCGATCTGCCCGGCGGTCAGCGCCGCCCGGGGCACCTCGATCATGGTGCCGATCAGCACCTCGACGCCGCTGTCCCCGACCACCTCGGCGATGATCTTCTCGGCCTCGGCGCGGACCGTCTCCAACTCCTGCACGGCGCCGACCAGCGGCACCATGATCTCCGGCTTGGCCACGCCCCCGTTACGGGCACAACTGACCGCCGCCTCGGCGATGGCCCGGACCTGCATCGCGAACAGGCCGGGGATGACCAGGCCGAGGCGTACACCCCGCAGCCCGAGCATCGGGTTCTCCTCGTGCATCCGCCGCACGGCGGCGAGCAGCGCCTCCTCCTTGGCCACGTCCTCGCCGCGTTCCTGGGCGACCGCCACGTTGACGGCGAGCTGCTCCAACGGCGGCAGGAACTCGTGCAACGGCGGGTCGATGAGCCGGACGGTGACCGGCAGGCCGTCCATCTCGCGGAAGATCTCCTCGAAGTCGGCCCGCTGCAACGGCAGCAGCGCCGCCAGCGCCGCCTCCCGCTCGCCCGGGGCCCGGGCCAGGATCAGCCGCTCGACCAGCTCCCGCCGGTCGCCGAGGAACATGTGCTCGGTGCGGCACAGCCCGATGCCCTCGGCGCCGAAGCGCCGGGCCCGGGCGGCGTCCGCGCCGGTGTCGGCGTTCGTGCGGACCGCGAGCCTCCGCTTGCCGTCGGCGTGCGTCATGATCCGGTGTACGGCCCGGACCAGCGCGTTGTCGATGTGCTCGGGGTCGAGGCTGCCCTCGAAGTACTGCACGACCTCGGAGGGCATGACCGGCACCTCACCGAGGTAGACCTTGCCGGTGGTGCCGTCGATGGACACGACGTCGCCCTCGTTGACGGTCTGCCCGGCGACGGTGAACCGCTTCGCCGGCACGTTCACCTCGATCTCGTCGGCACCGGAGACGCAGGTCTTGCCCATGCCCCGGGCCACCACCGCGGCGTGGCTGGTCTTGCCGCCGCGCGAGGTCAGGATGCCCTGCGCGGCGATCATGCCGTTCAGGTCGTCCGGGTTGGTCTCCCGACGCACCAGGATCACCGACTCACCCTCGGCGGCCAGCTCGACGGCCCGGGCGGAGGTGAAGACCACCTTCCCGGACGCCGCGCCGGGCGAGGCGCCGATGCCCTTGGCGACCGGTTGGAACTCGTGGTCGAGCTGGAAACGCGGGAACATCAGCTGGGCCAGTTGCGCGCCGTTGACCCTGTGCAGCGCCTCGTCCAGGTCGATCAGGCCCTCGTCGACGAGTTGCCCGGCGATGACGAACGCGGCGGCGGCGGTGCGCTTGCCGACCCGGGTCTGCAACATCCACAGCTTGCCGCGTTCGATGGTGAACTCGATGTCGCACAGGTCCTTGTAGTGCTCCTCCAGCCGGGCCATGATGCCGAGCAGCTCGTCGTAGGAGGACTTGTCGAGCTGCTCCAACTCCTGCAACGGCACTGTGTTGCGGATGCCGGCGACCACGTCCTCGCCCTGGGCGTTGGCCAGGTAGTCGCCGTAGATGCCCTGCGCGCCGCTGGCCGGGTCGCGGGTGAACGCGACCCCGGTGCCGGAGTCGGGCCCGAGGTTGCCGAAGACCATGGTCACCACGTTGACAGCGGTGCCGAGGTCGGCCGGGATGCGCTCCTGGCGGCGGTAGAGCACCGCGCGCTCGGCGTTCCACGACTCGAAGACCGCCCGGATGGCCAGGTCGAGCTGTTCGCGTGGCTGCTGCGGGAACTCCCGACCGGTGTGCTTCAGGAAGATCTTCTTGTACGCGTCGACAAGCCCGCGCAGGTCGTCGGCGTCCAGATCCAGGTCGTTGTGGGTGCCCTTGGCGCGCTTGGCCTCGTCGAGCGCGTGCTCGAACTCCTCGCCCGGCACCTCGCAGACGGTCTTGCCGAACATCTGGATGAGCCGCCGGTAGGAGTCCCAGGCGAACCTGTCGTTGCCTCCCGCCTGCGCGGAGAGCCCGACGACGCTCTGGTCGTTGAGACCCACGTTGAGGACGGTCTCCATCATGCCGGGCATGGAGAACTTGGCACCGGAGCGGACGGAGACCAGCAGTGGGTCCTGCGGGTCGCCGAGGCGCTTGCCCATCGCGCGCTCCAGCGATTCCAGGTGCGCCTCGATCTGACCGGCGAGCCCGTCCGGCTCCCGTCCGGTCGCGAGGTACGCCTGGCACGCCTCGGTCGTGATGGTGAAGCCGGGCGGGACGGGCAGACCCAGGTTGGTCATCTCGGCGAGGTTCGCCCCCTTGCCGCCGAGCAGTTCCTTGAGCTCCTTGTTGCCTTCGGAGAAGTCGTAGACGTACTTGTGATCGACGGTCTCTTGCGCTGCCACCAGAGCCTCCACAACACACGCGCCGGATTGACACTTAACGAAGGTTCAGTTTTCTTCTTCCCCGGGACGGACCGCCGGTAATCCCGGGGTCAACGTCGATCGGTGGGCGAAGGTTAAGCGAACATCGAGTGACCTGGGACCGTTCGGTGACAATTGGCACAGCCATCACGACTATCCGTGTTCGTACCGGTTTTTGGGAACGCTTCCATGCGCACCATCACGCATCCCGGCTGAGCGTCGTACGCTTGACGCCACGCCAGCCGGTGAACCTCACTTTTGCCATAACCGACGCGAATACACCCCCGGAGTCGCCGCCGTGTCGACCACCTCCTCCCCCGGCCCCACCGCCGTCCCCGCGCCGCTGTCGGCGGTGGAACCGGACGCGGCCACGCTGGCCCGCACGGCCGAGCAGACCGCGGGCGCATTGCTCACCCCGGCGCCCCCGCACCGGCTGACCGACGTCGTCCCCGCCCCGCTCCAGGTCCAGCCGGACCCGACCGCCGACTGGGTCCTCCCGGCTGACGCGGTCATCGTGGCCAGCCCCGACCCCGCCGCGCTGGCCGTCGCCGAGCAGCTCGCCCACCTCCTGCGCCCGGCCACCGGCTACCCGCTGCCGGTCACCGACGCCACCACGCCGGAGGCCGCCGGTGGCATCGCGCTGGTGCTCGACGACAGCGCCGACCTCGGCGCGGAGGCCTACCGCCTCGACATCGCCACTAGCGGGGTACGCGTCACCGCCGCCACCAGCGCCGGCCTCTTCTACGGCGTCCAGACGCTCCGTCAGCTCCTACCGGCGGCGATCGAGAGCCCCGACCCGGTCACCGAACGCTGGGCGCTGCCCGGCGGGACCATCACCGACGCACCCCGCTTCCCCTACCGGGGCGCGATGCTCGACGTGGCGCGGCACTTCTTCGCCGTCGAGGACGTGCTGCGGGTGGTCGACCACCTGGCCCGTTACAAGCTCAACCACCTGCACCTGCACCTCACCGACGACCAGGGCTGGCGGATCACCGTCGACTCCTGGCCGAAGCTGACCACCGTCGGCGGGACGACCGAGGTCGGCGGCGGCCCCGGCGGGCACTACACGAAGGCCGACTACGCGCGGATCGTCTCCTACGCCGCCGCCCGCCACATCACCGTCGTACCGGAGATCGACCTCCCGGGGCACACCAACTCGGCGCTTGTCGCGTACCCGGAGCTGGCACCGGACAAGACGGCGCCGCCGCCGTACACCGGCACCGAGGTCGGCTTCAGCTACGTCGACCCAACCGACGAGCGGACGTACGACTTCGTGGCCGACGTGTTGGGCGAGGTGGCCGCTCTCACCCCCGGCCCCTGGCTGCACATCGGCGGCGACGAGGCGTTCAAGGTGAAGGGCGAGGTCTACACCGGTTTCGTCGAGCGGGTCCAGCGCATCGTGGCCGACCTCGGCAAGACCGTCATCGGCTGGCACCAGCTCGCACCCGCCGCCCACCTCGACGGGCGGGCGCTGCAGTGGTGGGGCACGAACGGCGAAGACCCCACCACCGTCGACGCCGTACGACGGGGCGCCCGGCTGATCGTCTCCCCCGGCAACCACGCCTACCTGGACATGAAGTACGCCCCGGACACCCCGATCGGGCACGACTGGGCCGGCCTCATCGACGTACGAAAGGCCTACGACTGGGATCCGGGTACACACGTCGTCGGTGTACCCGCCGAGGCTGTGCTCGGTGTGGAGGCCCCGCTCTGGACCGAATCGGTCACCTCGCTGGCCGACATCGAACTCCTGCTCCTGCCCCGCCTCCCGGCCATCGCCGAACTGGGCTGGTCACCCCGGGCAAGCCACGACTGGGCCAGCTTCCGCGACCGCCTGGCCGGCCAGGGCCCGCGCTGGACGACGGCCGGCATCACCTTCCACCGCGCGCCCGAGATCCCCTGGTCGACCACGCCGACCATCCCCACGCAGCGCAACGTTCCCCAACCCGACACCGCCACCCACCTGACCCCCGAGTAGAGCGGTCCACCCGGCCCCTGCCCACGGGCTCCGGGCCGGTCGGGGTGCCCGAACGGGGCAGACCGCCGTGATCCACTCGGGTTTCATGAAGTCGGGGTATCCCCGGCACTGGGACACCGCGATTTCCGTGAGCCCGAGTCGATCAGGTCATTCTGGTCGCCGGTGTCCGGTTGTCAGGTGGGTGGATCGTCCGGTTTGGCCCGGGATGCCGGGTGGTCGGGGCCACACCGGCGGTGGAATCGGGGGCCGGCCGGGGTCGTTATACCTGGCATGCCACCGCGACCATCGAGTCGTGGGGCGCGGCAGCCGCCGGGAACACCCTGCCGGCCGCCCCGGTTACATCCCCCGCAACGCCCGAGCAGGTCCCCCCGGGATCGCCGACGTTGCCGTGAACTTCCCCCGCACGACCACACCCCCGGAGGTTGTGTGTGGGCACCCCCGATGCAGAGGAGCACGCCATCATGCGTACCGATCTGATCCGTAAGACCGCCCTGACCGCCGCCGGCCTCGCGTTCACCGGAGGCGCCATCGCCGGCCCCGTCACCACCGCCTTCGCCGCCCCCACCACCGGCAAGCCGGCCACCCAGACCCAGACCGACCGCAAGGGCCACGGCGAGCGCGAGTTGGGTGTGCGCTACGAGGCGCAGCCGAACTTCTACTACTGCGGGCCCGCCGCCACGCGTAACGCCCTGTCCGTGCAGGGTAAGGACATCAACGTCGATGACATGGCCAAGGAGATGGGCACCACCGAGGCCGGCACCAACTCCATCAACGACATCACCCCCGTGCTGAACAAGGAAACCGGCAAGAACGACGCCTACCGGTCGGTCGAGATCAGCACCCCCGACGCCAACACCAAGCAGACCGACACGCTGCGCGCCGACATCGTCAAGACCGTCGACGACGGCCGGGCCGTGGTCGCCAACATCGCCGGCACCAGCACCGACACCGACGGCGGCGTGCACTCCTACGAGGGCGGGCACTACATCAGCGTCGTCGGCTACCGCGACAACGGCAACACGGTGAAGATCGCCGACTCCGCCGACCCGAACACCGCCTCCTACTGGATCAGCGTCGAGCACCTCGCGGACTGGATCGCCACCCGCGGCTACGCCACCAGCTGACCCACCGCACCACGACGAAGGGCCGGACCCCACCACGGGGTCCGGCCCTTCGGCATGACCGGGTCACTGTCCACAGCACAGAAGGCCCACCCCACTGACCGCGTCACGGGCCCTTTGGAGCTGATGTCGTAAACGAATCAGGGCCGGGCCGAGCCGAGCCGAGGCCGAGCCGAGCCGAGCCGAGCCGAGGCCGAGCCGAGCCGAGGCCGAGCCGAGCCGAGGCCGAGCCGAGCCGAGGCCGAGCCGAGCCGAGGCCGAGCCGAGCCGAGCCGAGCCGAGCCGAGCCGAGCCGAGGCCGAGCCGAGCCGAGCCGAGGCCGAGCCGAGCCGAGCCGAGGCCGAGCCGAGCCGAGGCCGAGCCGAGCCGAGCCGAGCCGAGCCGAGGCCGAGCGGGTGATTCGTTCACGACATCAGCTCGAAAGGGCCTCGAACTCAGATGCCCAGCCTCCGCGCCGAGGCCGCGTTCGGAAGGGACGTTCGCGGGGCGTCTCTGCTCGACGGGCCGACGGCTCAGCCGCCGGAGTCGTCCATCTCGGCGCCCTCGGGGACCGTGTCGTCGTCCCGGCTGGCCAGCCAGCCCTCAGGCAGGAAGACCTTGCCGGGTGAGTTCGTACGCCCGCGCGGCTGCCCGAGGGCGGTCACCGGGAACGGTTCCGCCGGGTCGAGCTTGCCGAGCAGGTCGTCGAGCTGGGCCAGGCTTTCGATCATCGCCAGCGAGCGACGCAGCTCGCCGCCGACCGGGAAGCCCTTGAGATACCAGGCGACATGCTTGCGGAAGTCGGTGCAACCGTCCCGTTCACCTCGGGCCGGGTTGCGGGCGCCGGCCGAGAACTGGTCGACAAGCAGCTCGGCGTGCCGGCGCATGGTCACCGCCACCTCGCCGAGGGTGGGCAGCCGTCGCTCCGACCGACCGTTGAAGGCGGCCTCCAGGTCGGCGAAGAGCCACGGCCGGCCCAGGCAGCCGCGCCCGATGACCACGCCGTCGACGCCGGTGTGGGCAACCATGCGCAGCGCGTCGTCGGCCTCCCAGATGTCGCCGTTGCCGAGCACCGGCACGTCGAGGGCCTGCTTCAGCGTGGCGATCGCGTCCCAGTCGGCGGTGCCCGAGTAACGCTGCGACGCCGTCCGCCCGTGCAGGGCCACCGCGGCCACGCCGGCCTCCTGGGCGGCGAGCCCGGCTTCGACGTACGTCAGGTGGTCGTCGTCGATGCCCTTGCGCATCTTGACAGTGACCGGCACGCCGGACGGTGACGCGGCAGCCACCGCGGCCCGCACGAGCCGCGCGAAGAGCCGGCGCCGCCACGGTAGCGCCGCGCCGCCGCCACGCCGGGTGACCTTGGGTACGGGGCAGCCGAAGTTGAGGTCGATGTGATCGGCCAGGTTGCGCTCGACGACGATCCGCACGGCGGCGGCGGTGATCTCCGGATCGGTGCCGTAGAGCTGGAGGCTGCGGGGCTTCTCGTCGTCGCCGAACGCGATCATGCGCAGTGTCTTCGGGTTGCGCTCGACCAGCGCCCGAGTGGTGATCATCTCGCAGACGTAGATGCCGCCGCCCTGCTCGCGGCAGAGCCGACGGAACCCGATGTTGGTGATTCCGGCCATCGGCGCGAGGACGACCGGCGGCCACACCTGGTGCTGGCCGAGAGTCAGCGGGCGCAGCGCGGGCACGGTCGAGGCAGTCACCGGACAAGTGTACGGGGCCCCGACCGGCGCTTATCGCGTCGGCCGAGGCCCCGTGCGCAGAGTCTCAGCAGCCGGGGAGACGCTCGATCAGGTAGCGCTCGACCTGGTCCAGGGAGACGCGCTCCTGGGCCATGGTGTCCCGGTTGCGCACCGTCACCGCGTTGTCGTCCAGGGTGTCGAAGTCGACAGTCACGCAGAACGGGGTGCCGATCTCGTCCTGCCGGCGGTAGCGACGCCCGATCGCCTGCGAGTCGTCGAACTCCACCACCCAGCGCTTGCGCAGCAGCGTCGCGAGGTCCTTGGCCTTGGGCGACAGCGCCTCGTTGCGGGACAGCGGCAGCACCGCCACCTTGACCGGGGCGAGCCGCGGGTCGAACCGCATGACGGTGCGCTTGTCCACGCCGCCCTTGGTGTTCGGCGCCTCGTCCTCGTCGTACGCCTCCAGCAGGAAGGCGAGCACCGCGCGGGTCAGACCCGCGGCCGGCTCGATGACGTACGGCATCCAGCGCTCACTCTTGCTCTGGTCGAAGTACGACAGGTCGACGCCGGAGTGCTTGCTGTGCGTGGAGAGGTCGAAGTCGGTGCGGTTGGCGACACCCTCCAGCTCGGCGAACTCGGTGCCGCCGAACTGGAAGCGGTACTCGATGTCGACAGTCCGCTTCGAGTAGTGCGACAACTTCTCCTTGGGGTGCTCGAAGAGCCGCAGATTGTCCGCCGAGAGGCCGAGGTCGAGGTACCAGTTCCAGCGCTCCTGGAGCCAGTACTCGTGCCACTGCTCGTCGGTGCCCGGCTCGACGAAGAACTCCATCTCCATCTGCTCGAACTCGCGGGTCCGGAAGATGAAGTTGCCCGGGGTGATCTCGTTGCGGAACGACTTGCCGGTCTGCGCGATGCCGAACGGCGGCTTCTTACGGGCGACCGTCTCCACGTTCTTGTAGTTGACGAAGATGCCCTGCGCGGTCTCCGGGCGCAGGTAGTGCAGCCCTTCGTCGCTCTCCACCGGGCCCAGGTAGGTCTTCATCAGGCCGTTGAACATCTTCGGCTCGGTGAAGGTGCCCTTGTTGCCGCAGTTGGGGCAGTTCAGCTCCGCCAGGGAGGTCAGCGGCTTGCCGTGCTTCTCGGCGTACGCCTCTTCCAGGTGGTCCGCCCGGAACCGCTTGTGACAGAACTGGCACTCGGTGAGCGGGTCGACGAACTCGGCGATGTGACCGGACGCCTCCCACACCTTGCGGGCCAGGATCACCGCGGAGTCCAGGCCGACGACGTCGTCGCGCTGCTGGACCATGTTCTTCCACCACTGCCGGCGGACGTTCTCCTTGAGCTCCACGCCGAGCGGACCGTAGTCCCACGCCGATCGGGTGCCTCCGTAGATCTCACTGGAGGGGAAGACGAAGCCTCGGCGCTTGGCGAGGCTGACGACGGCGTCGATACGGTCGGCTGGCATGTTTCCTCCTACGCCGGCTGGCGGTCGGCGGGGGCGAGATGGATGGAACGGTCGGTTCGGGACAACGGTACGACCACCGTCCCCCCGAGCCCAGCAGAATACCGGTGGCGGGTCAGTTGACCTCGCAGACCTCCACGCCCCCGGTCTGCCCGTCCTGGCCGAGGCTGACCTGCTGCCGCTCCCGGTCACCGCCGTCGAGGGTCACGTCGACCGGCACGGTCAGGTAGGTCTGGTCCACCTCGCCCACCCGGAACGCGGTCACCTGCGGTTCGGCGGCGGCGCGTCGCTCGAACTCCGGTCGGGACTCACGCCGCTGCGCGTCGTCGCACAGCTGGTCGTACGCCCGCCCGTAGTTCCGCTCGACCAGCGCCTGGTAGTAGTCGCTGGTGACGGTGTGGGCCTGTTCCCGGATCGCCTGGACTCCGCTGACGGCCAGGCCGACGACGGCGGTGCCACCCCCGCCGCAGCAGAGCACCACGGCGAGCGCGCCGACGCCGAGGCCGATCCAGAGCCGGTTCCGGCGGCCCTCGGTGGGCGGCGCGGCGAACGGCGGAGCCACCCCGGGACCGGGTGGCGGGGCGGGTGCGGTCATAGGAGCAGCGTAGTGTCCGGCGGCTCAGCGGTAAGGACCCGCAGCCCGATCACTCTCGGCGACGACCACGGCCCCGCCGGGGGCGGCGGTGGCCAGCGCCTCGTAGGCGGAGGGTTCGTCGACGGACTCCGCGAGCAACGGCACGGCGCTGACCTTGACCTCGAAGGCGCCCAGCGCCCGCCGGTACGTGCCGACCGACTCCCATTCGGTGACCAGTGACCAGTGCCGGGGGTCGTCGAGCGCCCGGACCAGTTGACCGCGCAGGTAGCCGGGTCGGGCGGCCAGCGCGGTGAGGGCGGCGTGCGCCCGTTCGGTGAAGCCGTCGGCGGCATCGACGTCGACCACGAACCGGTTGGTCACCAGCACCGGGGGTTCCTCCTCGTAGAGTCTGTGGGATGCAGCGTACGCAGCGCCCTCTGCTCGCCCGGTTGGCCGGGGCGAACCCGACGTCGGTGTTCCTGCTCACCCTGGTGGTGGTGCTGGTGGCGTTCTTCACCCCCGGGGTGATCGGCGGGCTGTTGACGCTCGCGCTCGCCGGGGTCCTGATCGCCCTGTTGGCGACGACCTGGGCGGTTCAGGCGCCGCAGACCCGGCTGATCCGACTGGTGATGCTGACCCTGCTGGTGACGGTGGGCCTCGCGAAGCTCCTCTGACATGCAATCATGCGTTTTTGACAATCATTATCGTTGCCACGGACAGTTGATGACATGACCAACCGCGCCACGTACCGTGTCCTGGCCGCCACGACCGCACTCCTCGCCCTGGGCGCCGGGGCCGGCTGCTCCACCGGAGGCGCCGCCGGCGCCGACCCTCAGCGAGTCGACGTGGTGGCCGCGTTCTACCCCCTCCAGTTCCTGGCCGAACGGATCGGCGGCGACGCGGTCCGGGTGACCAACCTGGCCAAGCCCGGCGCCGAGCCGCACGACCTGGAACTCAACCCGAGCCAGGTCGGTCAGGTCAGCGACGCGGAGCTGATCGTCTACCTCAAGGGGTTCCAGCCGGCGGTGGACGACGCAGTGGCCCAGAACGGCGGCGACCGGGCGTTCGACGTGACCACCGTGCAGCCGCTGTTGGACGCGTCGGCCGGCGGGCACGACCACGAGGGCGAGGAGGGGCACGCCGAGGAGAGCGGCGGCAAGGACCCGCACGTCTGGCTCGACCCGAGCCGGCTGGCCGGCATCGGCGACCAGCTCGCCCAGCGGCTCGGCAAGGCCGACCCGGACCACGCCGCGGACTACACCGCCCGGGCGACCGCCCTGCGCGCCGACCTGACGACCCTTGACGGCGAGTTCAAGAACGGTCTGGCGACCTGCCAGCGGCGGGAGATCGTGACCAGCCACGCCGCGTTCGGCTACCTCGCCGACCGGTACCAGCTCGACCAGGTCGGCATCACCGGGCTGAGCCCGGACGTCGAGCCCTCGCCGCAGCGCCTCGCGCACGTGATCGAGGAGGCGAAGGAGCACCAGGCCAGCACGATCTTCTTCGAGACCCTGGTCAGCCCGAAGGTGGCCGAGACCATCGCCGGTCAGGTCGGCGCGAAGACCGCAGTGCTCGACCCGATCGAAGGGCTCGCCGCCGGCAGCAACGGGGACTACCTTTCGGTGATGCGCACCAACCTGCGGACCCTGCAGACGGCCTTGAGCTGCTCGTGACCTCACCTGTCATCACCGTCGAGCACGGGGTGGTCGGCTACGACGGCCGCCCCGTGCTCCGGGACATCTCGCTCACCGTCACCGCCGGCGAGGTGGTCGCGATCCTCGGCGCCAACGGCTCCGGCAAGTCCACCCTGATCCGCGCCGTGCTCGGGCTGGTGCCGATCAGCGCCGGCTCGGTCACCCTCTTCGACCGGCCGTTGCGCCGTTTCCGGCAGTGGGCGCGCATCGGGTACGTCCCGCAGCGCCTGGGCGCCGGCGGCGGCGTGCCGGCCACCGTCCGCGAGGTGGTGGCCTCCGGCCGGCTGGCCCGTCGGGGGGTGCTGCGTCCGCCCGGTCGGGCCGACCGGTCCGCCGTCGACGACGCGCTGCGCGCCGTCGGGCTCGCCGACCGGGCCGGTGACCCGGTGTCCACGCTCTCCGGCGGCCAGCAGCAGCGCACCCTGATCGCCCGCGCCCTGGCCGGCCAGCCCGAACTGCTGGTCCTCGACGAGCCCACCGCCGGGGTGGACGCGGCCAGCCAGGAGGCGTTCGCCGGCGCGCTGCGCGACTTCGTCGCCGACGGCGGAACGGTGCTGCTGGTCGCCCACGAACTGGGCCCGCTGCGACCGGTGATCAGCCGGGCTGTCGTCGTCCACGAGGGTCGCATCGCGCACGACGGCGCGGTGCCGGACCCGGCCGGCCATCACGCGGAGCCCGACCACGACCACGTGCACCCGCACTGCTACGACGAGCCCGCCGGGCTGTGGAGCAACTGACAGATGGAACTCTTCCAGTACCCCTACATGCAGCGCGCCCTGATCGGCGCGCTGGTGATCGGCCTGGCCGCGCCGGCGCTCGGCATCTACCTGGTGCAGCGCCGGCTGGCGTTGATCGGCGACGGGGTGGGGCACGTGGCGCTGACCGGTGTCGGGGCGGGGCTGCTGCTCAACCGCTCGCCGGTGCTGGTCGCGGTGATCGCCGCCACCCTCGGCGCGATCGCCATCGAGGTCGTCCGTGCCCGTGGGCGTACCTCCGGTGACCTGGCCCTGGCCCTGCTCTTCTACGGCGGCATCGCCGGTGGCGTACTCCTGGTCGGCCTCTCCGACGCGACCAGCGCGAACCTCAACGCCTACCTGTTCGGGTCGCTGACCACCATCTCGCCCGCCGACCTGACCACCATCGCGGTGCTCGGCGCGGCGATCCTGGTCACGATGATCGCGTTGCGGCCGGCGCTCTTCGCAGTCAGCCACGACGAGGAGTACGCCCGGGTCTCCGGCCTGCCGGTCCGCACCCTGAACCTGCTGATCGCGGTCGCCACCGCGGTCACCGTGACCATCGCCATGCGGGCCGTCGGAGTGCTGCTGATCAGCGCGTTGATGGTGGTGCCGGTCGCCACCGCCCAGCAGGTCACCCGGGGCTTCCGCAGCACGATGGCCGCCGCCATGGCGCTCGGGCTCTTCGCCGCCGGCTCGGGTGTCTGGGTGGCGGCCACGGCGGACACCGCGCCGGGCGCCTCGGTGGTGCTGGTGGCGATCGCCTCGTTCCTGGTGGTGGCCGTGACCGGGGCGGTCTGGCGGGTCGTACGCCGCCGGACGACGCCGACCGCCGCGCCGGCACCGGAACCGCACGAGGTCGTGCTGAGCTGAGCCTGATCAGCGGGACGTCGGTGGTATTGGTTACCGTTGCGGAATGACCAGCGCGACAGGCTACGACGGGTTCGACGGGGCCAGCGAGTTGCTCCGCGCCCTGTCCGCGCCCATCCGGCTGGCGATCGTCAGTGAGCTGGCCGGCGGCGAGCGGTGCGTGCACGAGTTGGTGGAGAAGCTCGGCGCGGCGCAACCACTGGTCTCCCAGCACCTGCGGGTGCTGCGCGGGGCGGGCGTGGTGCGCGGCTCCCGTCGAGGCCGGGAGATCGCCTACAGCCTGGTCGACGAGCACGTCGCGCACATCGTGGCGGACGCGGTCAGTCACGCCGGGGAGGGATCATGAGCGAGAGCAGCGCCGCGGTGCGCAACACCCGGCAGCGTTCGGCGGTAAGCGCGCTGCTGGGCGAGATGGAGGGCTTCCACAGCGCCCAGGACCTGCACGCGATGCTGCGGCAGCGCGGCGAGCGGGTCGGCCTGACCACCGTCTACCGCACCCTCCAGGGGCTCGCCGACGCCGGTGAGATCGACGTGATGCGTCCGCCGGGCGGCGAGCACCTCTACCGCCGGTGCAGCGAGGGGCACCACCATCACCTGGTCTGCCGGGTGTGTGGGCGTACGGTCGAGGTGGCCGGCCCCGCCGTGGAGAGCTGGGCCGACCGGGTCGCCGCGCAGCACGGCTACGCCGACGTCAGCCACACCCTGGAGATCTTCGGCACCTGCCCGACCTGCGTCCGCTGACCCGGCGCACGGCCCTCGTCCAACGCGACTGGTCCAACAGAACGCCCGATCCCCGTTGCTGACCACGCGCCGCGCAGCCCTGACACGCGAAGGTCCTCGCCCCAGAATGCCAGGGACCGCTCTGCCTGCGTTTACACGCCGAAGCGTCGCATTACATTGCTGTGCTTCAATCTGATCCCATGGGATCCGCCGGCCTTGAAGTGGCACGTTGTTGCGAATTTCCGGTAACGATCGGCAGGCGGGCGAGCTGCAGCGCCCCGGCGAGCCAGGCATTGAGAATTGGGTGCCTGCCGTAGGAGCGGCACTCGTACTCTCTCTGGGTGAGCGAGAGCAATGACTACGTGAGGCTGCGAGAAACTTTCAACGAGGACGCTGAACGGTATGACCGTGCGCGGCCCCGGTACCCGGCACAGATGTTCGATGATCTCGCTGCGGCCGGCGTAGCGCCCGATGCAAGGGTGTTGGAGATCGGCTGTGGCACCGGACAGGCGACCGTGCCGCTGGCGGAACGGGGCTACCGGATCGTGGCCGTCGAGTTGGGCGCAGACATGGCTGCTGTGGCTCGGCGAAACCTTGCCGGCTCCGACTCGGTGGAGGTGGTGACGGCAGCGTTCGAGGAGTGGCCCTTGCCTGCGGAACCGTTCGACGTGGTCCTCTCCGCGACGGCGTTTCACTGGATCGATCCGGCCGTGCGGGTGTCGAAGTCTGCTGACGCCTTGCGTCTCGGTGGTCTGCTGGCCACCGTGGGAACCCACCACATCGCCGGTGGCACCTGGACCGAGGCGTTCTTCGTTGAGATTCAGAAGCTTTACGAGCGCTTCGATCCGTCGACCCCACCGGGCCTGCGTCTTGAAGGTGCTCCAGACATTCCGGAGGACGATCGGGAGCTGACCTCGTCGGAGCGGTTCGGGCCTGCGAGCTTCTACCGATACGAGTGGGAGTTGCCGTACTCGACAGCGGACTACCTGGATCTGCTGTTGACCTACTCCGGCCACCGTGCCTTGCCGGACGCGCAGCAGAGCGCATTGCTGAACTCCATCGCGCGGCTCATCGACGTCAACTACGGGGGCCAAGTCGTCAAGCGCTACCTGACTGAGCTGAGGCTCGCCGAACGTGTCCGGTGAATCGCTTCCATCGGTAGCGGTCGTCGGATTCACCAGAGTGCACGTGCATTCGGCCAAGTCCTGGTTGAACGGCGACGGGTGCCCCGCCGCGTCCGTTCGTGGCACGCTGGCCGACGTGAAAATCTATGCCGATCGGTTCCCGACCGCCGCCCGTCAGTTGCTCACCGATCTGCTCGTCGTCGCCTGGGTGTACGTGGCGATCCGCGGCGCGCTGTGGCTGCACGACCTGGTGCAGAAGCTCGCCGTGCCGGGGCAGAAGTTGGAGGGCGCCGGCAGCGGGCTCGCCGACAACCTGGGCGACGCCGGCAGCAAGGTCGGCCGGGTGCCACTGGTCGGCGACGAACTCACCGCACCGTTCCAGCGCGCCGCCGACGCCGCCCGATCGCTCGCCGACGCCGGCCGCGACCAGCAGCAACTGGTCGACCAGCTCGCCCTGGCCCTCGCCATCGCGGTGCTGATCTTCCCACTCGGCATCGTGCTGTTCGGCTGGCTGCCGCTGCGGGTCCGCTGGATGCGCCGGGCCGGATCGGCGACGAAGCTGGCTGCCGGGCCAGCCGGCCGGGACCTGCTCGCCCTGCGCGCGCTGGCCACCCAGCCACTGGGCAAACTGACCCGGATCGGTCCGGACGTCGCCGAGGCGTGGCGGCGCGGCGACGACGCGACAGTCGACGCCCTGGCCGCCCTGGAGCTGCGCCAACTCGGCCTCCGCGGCCGGGGCCGCTAAGGTCGTCGGGTGTTCTACTTCCTTGTCGTCATCGCCGTCCTGCTGCTCGGCTACGCCGCCGTCCTGGTCTCCTTCGTACGCCGGGGCAAGAAGATCCCACCCGCGGCGTACCTGGCCCTGGCCGGGCTCAACGGTCTGATCCTGGCGGGAGTGCTGGCCTGGGCGGTCTCCCGCTGATCCGCATCAGCCCGCGCGGCGGGGTTTACGGCTTCGGGGGGATGCGGCGGCGGACGTCCTCGGCGGTGGACGGGCCGGGCGACCACTGGGCCACCCAGGGCAGTTCGTCGGACGGGGTGAGCACACCCTCCTCCAGGCCCGCGTAGCGGCCGGCGAGGATGCGCTTCGCGGCGGCGGTGTCGACCGAGTCGGTGTTGTCCCAGAGTGCGGCGAACAGGGCGTCCACCCGCACCCGCGCCTGCCGGCAGAACAGGTCGGCCAGCTCGACGTTCTCCGGGCGGCTGTCCCGTTCGGCGGTGGCCCGGACGCAGACCGCTGACATCGCGAACAACTCGGCCCCGATGTCCACCACCCGGCCGAGGAACGCCTGCTTCCGCTCCATCTTTCCCTGCCAGCGGGACATCGCGTAGAACGTCGACCGGGCCAGCTTGCGCGACGAGCGCTCCACCTGCCGCAGGTGCGCGGCGAGCGGGCCGAAGTCGGCGTACGCCGACGGGCTCTGCCCCCGGCCCACGGCCAGGGTGGGTAGCCACTTCGCGTAGAAGGCGCCCGCTCGCGCGCCGGCTCGGGCCTTGCGGCGCAGCCCCGCGTCCGGGTCGATGATGTCGCCGGCCACCGACAGGTGGGCGTCGACCGCCTCCCGCGCGATCAGCAGGTGCATGATCTCGGTGGAGCCCTCGAAGATCCGGTTGATCCGCAGGTCGCGCAGCATCTGCTCGACGGCAGCCGGGCGTTCGCCGCGGGCGGCCAGTGAGTCGGCCGTCTCGTAGCCTCGTCCGCCCCGGATCTGGATCAACTCGTCGGCGATCTTCCAGGCCATCTCGCTGGCGTACAGCTTGACCAGCGCCGCTTCGATCCGGATGTCGTTGCGGTCGTCGTCGGCGAGCAGGCAGCAGAGGTCGAGCATGGTTTCCATGCCGTACGTGGTGGCGGCGATGAAGGAGAGCTTCTGCGCGACCGCCTCGTGCTCGCCGACCGGCCGTCCCCACTGGACCCGGTCGGCGGCCCATCCCCGGGCCACGTTCAACGCCCACTTGCCGGCGCCCACGCACATGGCGGGCAGCGAGAGCCGGCCGGTGTTCAGAGTGGTCAGGGCGATCTTCAGCCCCTTGCCCTCGCCGCCGATGACGTTCTCGGCGGGGACGATCACGTCGTGGAACCGGGTCAGGCTGTTCTCCAGCCCGCGCAGGCCGATGAACTCGTTGCGCCGCTCGACGGTGATGCCGGGGCTGTCGCCGTCCACCACGAACGCGGTGATCCCGCCGCGACGTCCCTCCGTGGCGGGCACCCGGGCCATCACCACCAGCAGGGTGGCCACGATGCCGTTGGTGGCCCAGAGCTTCACCCCGTTGAGCCGGTAACCGGTGCCGTCCTCGGTGGGCTCGGCGATGGTGCCCAGCCGGGCCGGGTCGGAGCCGACGTCGGGCTCGGTGAGCAGGAACGCGGACACCTCGCCGGCGGCGAGCCGGGGCAGGAAGCGTTGCTTCTGCTCGGCGGTGCCGAACATCTTCAGCGGCTGTGGCACCCCGATCGACTGGTGCGCCGAGAGCAGCGCGCCGATGGCCGGGCTGACCGAGCCGGCGAGCATGAGCGCCCGGCAGTAGTGCAGGTTGCTCAGCCCGAGCCCGCCGTACTTCCGGTCGATCTTCATGCCGAACGCGCCGAGGTCGGCCAGGCCGTGGAACACCGAGTCGGGTATGGACGCGTCCCGTTCGATGGCCTCGCCATCCACCTCGGAGGTCAGGAAGGCGCGGAACCGAGCAAGGAACTCCCCCGCGCGCGCCACGTCGTCCGGATCGGATTGGGGCCACGGGTCGATGAGGTCGAGCCGGAACCGGCCGAGGAACAGCTCCTTGCCGAAGCTGGGCCGGTCCCAGGTGGACTCGCGGGCGGCCTCGGCGACCTGCCGGGCCTCCTTCTCGGTGACCTGCCCGGCTTCCGCGGGCAGCGGCGCGGCGGCACCGGCCGTGGTTTCGGAGTCGGGGCCGTCCGGTGCCGGTCGGCCGTCCTGCGTCGTGGTCACGGCTGCCCCCTCGAAGCTCGGTGCGGCTGCGTCGACGTGCGCGACTACCGCCACGCTACCCCCGGTTGTTACCCAGGGGTAGCGCTGCGTGAAGATCGGCCTGGTCAGTGACCGTTGATCGTGTCCGGGTCGTCGTCATCGTCGTCGATGTCATCCTCACCCCAGTTGCGCCGGGCGAACGGCAGGGCCACCCAGAACGTGAGGAACCAGATTCCGGCCAAGGAGCTGAGCACGAAGGCGATCGGCCGGTCCAGCACGAAGTCGGTGATCAGCAGCACCGCGCTGACCATCGCGATCAGCATGAAGGCGAGGCCGCCGGTGGCCATCCGGTGCGCGAAACGGACCAGCTCCGGTTTGCGCCCCTGCCGGAACAGCGCCCGGTGGAACGCCACCGGCGAGATGATCAGCGCGGTGGCGGCCGCCGCCGCGAGCAACGCCACGATGTAGACGTCCCGCTGAAACTCCGTGGTCCTGGTGAACCCGTTACTGAACGGCAGGGTGAGCAGGAAGGCGAAGAGGATCTGCACGCCGGTCTGGGCGACCCGCAACTCCTGCAGCAGGTCGGCGAAGTTGCGCTGCCAGCGCTGCTTCTCGGTCTCCTTGGACACGCGCTACCTCCGGTGAGACGCTACTGCCGGCGGTCCCGGCCGCCGGCAGCAACGCCAATGCCCCACCCGGCCGAGCGCGAAACAGGTTCACGACATCTGCCGTTCATTTCCGGGACGCAAGTCGGCCGCCAGAGGCGTCAGGACCCGCGTCGGATCCGGCCCGCGTACCGCGCTTCCAGCTCGTTGTTGTGCGCGTCGCCGTCCGGGATGTTCGCCGACAGGTAGACCGGGGGCCGCTCCCCCGCCGCCAACAACCGCGCCACCACCTCCACTGTCACCTGCTGCGCCAGCAGCGCCGCGGTGATCGAGGAGACCGCGCCGACCGCGCCGCCGCCGGGCAGGGGCAGCGTTGCGTCGCCGTACGGCGCGCCGTTGTCGAGCACCACGTCGGCGAGGTCGCTCAGCTTGCGGCCGGACGGGTGCCGGGAGGTCATCCGGCCGGAGTGCTGGGCCGAGGTGATCGCCACCAGCCCGTGACCGTGCTCCTTCACCAGCGTGGCGAACTCCACCATCGCGCCGTTGACCCCGGAGTTCGAGGCGAGCACGAAGACGTCGGTGGGGCGCACCGGGGCCAGCTCGTAGAGGCGGTGCGCGATGGCCGGGTCCCGTTCCAGCAGCGGGCCGAGACGTTCGGCCGGTTCGCCGCCGAGCAGAACCAGGTCGCGTAGCGCGATCCGGTTGGTCGGCACGAGACCGCCGGCCCGTCCGGCGATCTCCATGGCGAGGGCCTCCGAGTGCCCGGTGCCGAACGCGTGCACCACGCCGTCGGCCCGGACGGCCTCGGCGATCAGGTCGGCGGCCCGCCCCACCGCCTCCCGCTGACTGGCGGCCACCCGGCCGATCGTCTCGGTCACCACGGCCAGGTAGTCCTCGGCACTCACCGTCATACGTCCTCCGTCGTTCGATTGCGGGCCAGCCAACGAACCGCGAAGTCGACCGCCGCCCGCTGGCGCATCAACCTGCCGGTCCCGGTGCCGACCGGTGCGGTGCGTACCACCCCGGTGGCCTCCAGGTCCTCGCCCAACACGGCGAAGTCGTCCGCGTCGAGTCGTACGTCCTGCCACCACACCCATTCCCGGCCACCGTCGGCGGTACGCACGGCGGCACCGAGTCGCTCCCGGGGCGAGCCGGGGCAGCGGTACTCGGCCAGGTGCAGCGAGGTGCTCACCGAGCGGTCCACGCCGAGGAGCAACACGTCGGCGTCCAGGTCGTAGAGGCGCGCCAGCGGGGAGCCCTCGCCGAGCATGTCCGCCAGGGTGTGCCCTGCCACCACCTGTTCGGCGGCCGGCCCGAGCGCGGCGAACGACACGTGCGGATGCGAGCTGCGCAGGGCGCCGGGCCAGCCACGGACCGTCTCGGCGAGCGCACCCATGAACCGGCTCGGCGTGACCGCCGGGTCGAAGCCCGGCATCTCCGAGCGGATCAGCGGCCACCAGCCCGCTGGCACCGGCGGGTTGCGCCACTGCGCGGGGTCGCTGTTGTCGGGCGTGTGGGTGGGCACGACGATCGTGCCGTCCGGGCCGAGCGCGTCG
Source organism: Micromonospora vinacea (assembly GCF_015751785.1). NCBI lineage: Bacteria > Bacillati > Actinomycetota > Actinomycetes > Micromonosporales > Micromonosporaceae > Micromonospora > Micromonospora vinacea. Next base: position 442,530 of record NZ_JADOTY010000001.1, read on the forward strand.
CGCAGGGCGAGCACCATCGCGTGCGGGCCGCCGCTGACGAAGCCCAGGGGACGCAGCGCGGCGTGCACCAGCAGCGTCGAGCCGGGGCGTACGCCGAGCACGCGCAGCTGCGCGGCGACCGAGCGACGGCTGCCCGGCCCGCTGGCGTCCGTCGTCACGATGGCTTTTCCTCGCCGGCCCGCACGGTTCAGGCCGTTCCGCCGGCTCGGGCCAGGATCGCCTCGGCGAGCGGGGCCGGCGCGGCGTCCGGGATCCAGTGACTCACCCCGGGCAGCTGCACGAAGCGGTAGTCGCCGGTGACGTTCTCCGCGCACGCCTCGGCGGCGGTCCGGCCGATGGCGACGTCGCTGTCACTCCAGACGTACGTGGTGGGCACCGCGACCGGGCCGACGCCGGCCAGGTCGGCGCGGGACATCGCCCGATACCAGTTCAGCGCGGCCGTGAGCGCCCCCGGCTCCCGCATCGGGTCGGCGTACCGGTTCACCCGGGAGGTGTCGCCCACCCCGCCGAGCAGCTTGCGCAGCGCGGTGGCGTGCCACGCCAGCAGCACCTTCTCCGCCTTGTCCGGCTTGCGGAACAGCGCGATGTACGACGAGCGGGCCTTCTGTTGGGCGTCGGTGCTCAGGGCGTGCGCCATGGCCGCCGGATGCGGTACGGACACCGCGGTCAGCGTGCGCACCCGCTCGGGGTGCCGGGCGGCCACCGCCCAGGCCACGACAGCGCCCCAGTCGTGGCCGACCAGGTGGGCGGCGTCCAGCCCGAGCGCGTCGAGCACCGCCACCACGTCGGTGACGAGCTCGGGGATCCGGTAGTCGGCCACCGCCGTGGGCCGCGCCCCGGGTGAGTAACCGCGCTGGTCCAGCGCGTACGTGCGCAGCCCAGCGGCGTGCAGCGCCGGTACCACGTCGTCCCACTCGCCGCTGTGCTGCGGGAAGCCGTGCAGCAGCAGGACGGGTACGCCATCCGTCGGACCGCCGACGGTCACCTCGAACGTGAAGCCTCGCGCGTCAACCCGCATGATCGGAAGCGTACCCAGCCGGCGGCGGGTCGGCCGCTCCCGCAGGTCAGGCGGATGCCCTGCTGGGCCCGCGACCCCGGTCGGTGTTAGCGTCAGCGAGACAACTTCATATCCGACAGGGGAGCGCACAGCGCTGAGAGTGCGGGTACGCCCGCAGACCCTCGAACCTGATCTGGGTAATGCCAGCGCAGGGAGTTCGGTCGACCTCCAGCCGCGCCGCAGTCCGGTGCCACCGGACGCGGCGTGCGTCTTCTCCTGGTTCGCACTCACGAACTGGGAGCAACACATGACATCCACCACCGACACACACCGTTGGCGCACCATCGACATCGTGGTCGCCTCGGTGATCGCTGTCGCCTTCGGCGTCATCTTCTGGGCCTGGGGCCTGGTCTGGAGCGCCACCGAGGGCGCGTTCGCCTTCTTCCCGCCGGCGCAGACGCTGCTCTACGGCGTCTGGCTGATGCCGGCGGTGATCGGCGGGCTGGTCATCCGCAAGCCCGGCGCCGCGCTCTACTGCGAGACGGTGGCCGCGGTGCTGTCCGCGCTGCTGGGCAGCCAGTGGGCCGGCACGGTGATCCCGCAGGGCATCGTGCAGGGCATCGGCGCCGAGCTGGCCTTCGCCGCCTTCCGGTACCGGTCGTTCCGGCTGCCGACCGCTGTGTTCGCCGGTGCGCTGACCGGTCTCAGCGCCGCGTTGTTCGACTTCTTCGTCTGGAACGTCGACTACGCGCTGACCGACTACCGCATCCCGTACGCGCTGCTCACCATCGTCAGCGCCACCGTGATCGCCGGCGCCGGCGGCTGGCTGCTCACCAACGCCCTGGCCAACACCGGCGTCCTGGACCGCTTCCCCGCAGGCCGAAACCGAGCCCTGATCTAACCCCCACCCACTCGCGTCGATCATGAGGTTGACGGGCGGATGGATCTTCATAACCGCCGTCAACCTCATGATCGACCGTGCAGGGTTAGGCGGGGCGCGCGGTTGGGTGGGAGGGGGGTGGGTCGGTGGGCGGGGTTTTGCTGCGGGGGTTCGGGTGGCGGCACGCTGGGCGGCGCGCCTGGGCCGTTCGCGGGGTTGACCTGCGGGTTGAGGCTGGGGAGCGGGTTCTGCTTCTCGGACCGTCCGGGGCCGGTAAGAGCACACTGCTCAGCGCGCTGGCCGGGCTGCTCCCCGAGGACTCCGGCGAGCAGGAGGGCACCGTCGAGATCGACGGGCTCGACCCGCGCAAGGGGCGGGAACGGGTCGGCATCGTCTTCCAGGACCCGGAGACCCAACTGGTGATGGCGCGCTGCGGCGACGACGTCGCGTTCGGGCTGGAGAACCGGGGCGTGCCGGCCGACGAGATCTGGCCCCGGGTGGACGAGGCGCTGCACCGGGTCGGCTTCCCGTACCCCCGGGACCGCCACACGGCGGCGCTCTCCGGCGGCGAGCAGCAACGCCTCGCCCTGGCCGGCGCGCTGGCCCTGCGCCCCGCCCTGCTGCTGCTCGACGAGCCGACCGCCAACCTGGACCCGGCCGGGGCCGACCTGGTCCGGCGCGCGGTGGCAGGCGCACTGGACGCCGACACCACGCTGATCCTGGTCGAGCACCGGGTCGCCGAGGCGCTGCCGCTTGTCGACCGGGTGGTCGTCCTGGAACCGGGTGGCGGCGTCCGCGCGGACGGCACACCCGAGGCGGTCTTCGCCACCCACGGCGCCGCCCTGGCCGCCGAGGGCGTCTGGGTGCCCGGTCACCCCATCGCGCCCCGGGCGGCCACCGCCGGGCCCGGGGAGCTGTTGCTCACCGCCGACCGGCTCGGCCTGCCGCCCCGGCTGGGCTCCACCGACCTGGCGGTACGCGCCGGTGAGGCACTCGCCGTACGCGGACCCAACGGTGCCGGCAAGTCCACCCTGGCGTTGCTGCTCGGCGGCCTGCTCCGGCCGGGCAGAGGGCGGGTCACCGCGTCCGCCGAGTTGGCCGGCCGGGACCACCGCACTCCCCCGCACCGGTGGCGGGCCCCCGCGCTGGCCCGACGGATCGGGTCGGTCTTCCAGGATCCGGAGCACCAGTTCGTCACCAGCACGGTCTTCGACGAGTTGGCGCTCGGCCCACGCCGCACCGGTCAACCCGAGGCGGTCGTCAAGGAAACCGTGGCCGGGCTGCTGGAACGGCTGCGACTGGCCCGGCTCGCCGCCGCCAACCCGTACACCCTCTCCGGTGGCGAGGCGCGGCGGCTGAGCGTCGCGACGGCACTGGCCACCGCGCCACGCCTGTTGATCTGCGACGAACCCACCTTCGGCCAGGACCGGCGGACCTGGCGGGAGCTGGTCGACCTCTTCGCCGACCTGCGCGACGCCGGCCACGGCGTGGTCACCGTCACCCACGACGCGGACTTCGTGGCCGCGCTCGCCGACCGCACCGTCACCCTGCGACGCGCCCCGGACGACGGCCGATGATCAGTATCGAGCCGGTCGCCGCGCCGGACGCGCCGTTGGCCCGCCGCAACCCGGTGGCGAAGGTCGCCGCCGCACTGGTCTTCTCGTTCACCCTGCTGGCGACCCTGGACCCGGTGGCTCCGGCGATCGCCATCGCCCTCGAGCTGGCCGTCCTGCCGCTGTTCGGCATCCGCTACCGGGTGCTTGCCCGTCGGGCCTGGCCACTGCTGCTCAGTGCCGCCGGCATCCTGGTCACCCTGGTCCTGTTCGCGGCCGACCGGTCCGGCCGGGTCCTGCTCGACGCGGGGCCGGTGCTGGTGAGCACCGGAGTGCTGCTCACCGCGCTCGGCCTGGTGCTGCGGGTGTTCGCGGTGGCACTGCCCGGTGTGATCGTCTTCGCGACCACCGACCCCACCGACCTGGCCGACGCGTTGATCCAGAACGCGAAGGCGCCGGCCCGGTTCGCCATCGGGGCGCTGGCGGCGTTCCGGCTGGTGCCGCTGCTCGGTCAGGAGTGGCAGATGATCAGCATGGCTCGGCGCGCCCGGGGCGTCGACGCGGGACGCAATCCGGTGGCGAAACTGCGGCTCTTCGCCTCCACCGCGTTCGCGCTGCTGGTGGGGGCGATCCGTCGAGGCACCCGGTTGGCGGTGGCGATGGACGCGCGGGGCTTCGACGCCGGCACACCTCGTACCGTCGCCCGCCACCAGCACTTCACAGGCGCCGACGCGCTCCTCATCGCCGGGGCCGTCGTGCTGGCCGCAGCCGCCCTCACCACGAGCGTCGCCCTGGGCACCTTCCGCCCCCTGATCAGCTGAGTCCGCCCCGCCGGCCGCCCGCTGCCCGCCGCTCGCCTGCTGCCCGCCGCCGCCCGCCGCCCGCTGCCCGCCGCCCGCCGCAAAGATCCGCACAACATCAGGGATGTAGTGGCCTCGTTGGCGCCTGAGGCCACTACATCCCTGATGTTGCTGTCACCGCCTCGCGCCCACGCGCCGCCCTCGCCGATCTTGCGGTTTCTGTCGTTGATTCATCCCGTTATGCCGGTGATGCGGCGACAGAAAGTGCAAGATCGCGGGGCGGGGCGGGGCTGGGCTGGGCCCGGCCGGGTGGGTGGGGTGGCTCTGTCAGCTGCGGCGGAAGGCGTAGCGGCGGGCCTGGCCGGCTTGCTGACTGCGGCCGCCGCCGGAGCGGTTGCCGCCACCCTGCGGCGGGCCGGCCGTCGGTGCCGATGGTCGCGCTGTCGTCTTCGGCAGATCGTCCACCGTCGGCGCGTCGACCGCTGCCGGCACGTCGACCGGCAGCGCCACCTCGTCCAGGACGGCCGCTGGCAGTGCCGGCTCGGCGAGCACCGCCAGCAGCGCTGGCTCGGCCAGCGTTCCCGGTTCCACAAGCACCGCCGGCAGGGCCGGTTCGACAGCGAGGTCGAGGGCCGGAAGGGCGGGTGGGATCGGGCCGTGGCCGGCCGTCGGGTCGACGCCGAGCGGCGTCGCTCTCGGGGTACGGGTCTTCTTCGGGTTACGCCTGGCAGGCATCCGGGCCTCCTTCAATGCCGACCGGCACGGCCGGTCCCGCGCTGCGGCGGTCGGTCGGATCGGCTGGTGACCGTCGTTGCGCGACGGTCGAGTGGGGAAGGGACTGCTCACCGGGGGTCGGGCACTGCCAGCGCCGCCGAACGGCGGGGAGGGAATGCGGGACGCCCGGGAGCGCACGGACCGCGACGCGGGACGGCGGGCCGGCTCAAAAGTGGGGCGTCAGTTACGCATGTCCGTACCGTAGCCACCGCCCGACCGGCGCGCATCCGTTTTTACTGGCACGATCGGCACATGCTGATCGCGTTCTCGATCACCCCGCTCGGCGGTGACGACTCCGTGGGTGACCTGGTCGCCGAGGCGGTGCGGGTGGTCCGTGCGTCCGGCCTGCCCAACCGGACCGATGCCATGTTCACCACCGTCGAGGGTGAGTGGGACGAGGTGATGGCGGTGGTGAAGCAGGCAGTCGACGTGGTCGCCGCGCGGGCGCCCCGGGTGAGTGTGGTGCTCAAGGCCGACGTCCGGCCCGGGGTCACCGACGCGCTGACCGGGAAGATCGCCCGAATCGAAGCCCGTCTCGCCGAAGGCTGACGGGCGCGGCGCGGGATGACGACACGTTTCCCTGCGCGGCGCTCACCGACCATTGCCGACGGCCCGGGCCGCCAGCGGCAACGTCCACATCACGTGCAGTAACGGGACGCCCGTCACTGGTCCGTATCGGGTCACATCACGGTAAGTTTCCAAACGCTGATAGTGGTGTGACGAGAGGTGGCGGCACGAATGGCTGATCAGGCGAGGGCACAAATCGGTGTGACCGGGCTGGCGGTGATGGGTCGCAACGTGGCCCGCAACCTGGCCCGCAACGGCTTCACGGTGGCAGTGCACAACCGCTCGCCGGAGCGCACCCGCAGCCTGGTCGCCGAGCACGGCGACGAGGGCACGTTCGTGCCGGGCGAGACGATGGCCGACTTCGTGGCGTCACTGGAACGCCCCCGCGCGGTCATCGTCATGGTCAAGGCCGGCGCGCCCACCGACGCGGTGATCGACGAGTTGGTGCCGCTGCTCGACGAGGGCGACATCATCGTCGACTGTGGCAACGCCCACTTCGCCGACACCCGCCGCCGCGAGGAGGCGCTGCGGGCGCAGGGGCTGCACTTCAGTGGCACCGGCGTCTCCGGTGGCGAGGAGGGCGCGCTGCGCGGGCCGAGCATCATGCCGGGCGGTTCCGCCGAGTCGTACGCGAAGCTCGGGCCGATGTTCGAGAAGATCGCCGCCCAGGTGGACGGCGTGCCGTGCTGCATGCACGTCGGGCCCGACGGCGCCGGGCACTTCGTCAAGATGGTGCACAACGGCATCGAGTACGCCGACATGCAGCTCATCGCCGAGGCGTACGACCTGCTCCGGGCGGGCCTGGACGCGACGCCGGCCGAGATCGCGGAGATCTTCCGGGAGTGGAACAACGGCGAGCTGGAGTCGTTCCTCATCGAGATCACCGCCGACGTGCTCGCGCACACCGACGCGGCGACGGGCCGGTCGTTCGTGGACATCGTGCAGGACCGGGCCGAGCAGAAGGGCACCGGTCGGTGGACAGTGCAGAGCGCCCTGGACCTGGGCATTCCGATCACCGGGATCGCCGAGGCGACCTTCGCCCGCTCGCTCTCGGGGCACGTCGACCAGCGTGAGGCGGCCCGCCGGGCGTTCCCCGACGCGGGTGAGAAGTGGCAGGTCAGCGACCGGGACACGTTCGTCGAGGACGTCCGCCGGGCGCTGCTCGCCTCCAAGATCGTCGCGTACGCGCAGGGCTTCGACCACATCCGTGCGGGCAGCCAGGAATACAACTGGGACATCGACCTGGGTGGCACCGCGACGATCTGGCGGGGTGGCTGCATCATCCGGGCCCGCTTCCTCAACCGGATCCGTGAGGCGTACGACGAGCAGCCGGACCTGCCGACGCTGCTGGTGGCCCCGTACTTCGCGGAGGCGGTCAGCGCTGGCGTGCCGAGCTGGCGGCGGGTGGTGGCCGACGCGACCCGGGCCGGTGTGCCGACGCCCGCGTTCTCGTCGTCGCTGGCGTACTTCGACGCGTTGCGCGCGGAGCGGCTGCCCGCCGCGCTGATCCAGGGTCTGCGGGACAACTTCGGCGCGCACACCTACCAGCGGGTGGACCGCGAAGGTTCGTTCCACACCACCTGGGCCGCCGACCGCACCGAGTCCCCGGCGTAGCCGGGGCGGCGCCCTGCGCGCCACCGTGATCGTGCTCGATCCTTGATGTAGTGGTCTCCCCCGGTGGGGAGGCCACTACATCAATGTTCGGGCGAGATCATGGGGAGGGCCGCGCGGGGGACGGTCAGCCGACCGTGGCGTGCATTTCCCAGACCAGGATCTCGGCCGGTTCGTCGGCGGTGACCCGCCGGCCACCGGTCATGGTGAGCCGGGCGGCGTCGCCACTGCCGAGCGGGCCGCTGCCCTCCAGGGTCACCGTGCCGTCGGGCACGTACACGTGCACGTAGGGCGCGTCGGGGATGGTGACCTCGTCGCCGGGGGCGAGACGGGCGGCGTGCAGGGTCGCGTACCGGTTGCGGATCCGGATCGCGGACGCGCCGTCGTAGCGGTCCATCCCGGAGGCGATCGGCACCAGGCCCCCGCGGAGCAGCTCGTCCTCGATCTCCAACTGCTCGTAACCGGGGTCGACGCCCTGCTCGTCGGGGAGCACCCACATCTGCACGAAGTGCACCGGGTCGCTGTGCGGCTCCTGGTTGTTGAGCCGCCAGGCGTCGTTCTTCTCCGAGTGCAGGATGCCGGTGCCGGCGCTCATCCGTTGGGCCAGACCCGGGTAGATCACCCCGGAGTGCCCGGTGGAGTCCTGGTGCACCAGGGAACCGCGCAGCACCCAGGTCACGATCTCCATGTCCTGGTGCGGGTGGGTCTCGAAGCCGGCCCCCGGTCGGACCACGTCGTCGTTGTTGACCAGCAGCAGGCCGTGGTGGGTGTTCGCCGGGTCGTAGTGCCGGGAGAACGAGAAGGAGTGCTTGGAGTCCAGCCAGGAGATCCGGGTGGCGAAGCGATCGTCGGCACGACGGATGTCGACAGCGGGCGCGGGTGCGGTCACCAGGCACGCTGCCCGGAATCGGGGATGGACGGCGCCCAGGTCAGGGCCGGCTCACCGGTGGCCAGTTCGGCGATCTCACCGGTCCGCAGCTGAGGTGTGTGGCCGAACTCGGCGCAGTGCTGCTCGGCGATCTCGGCGCAGATCTCGGCCACCTGCTCGCAGATCGGGTCGCCCAGATCGGCGGCGTTCAACGCCATGATCATCTTGAATCGGAGATCCCGCATTCCCACCCCAACCGCCGTCGTCCCACCACCTCCGGACCCTACCCGCCGCCCGTGCGCGGGACGCCGAAACGACCGCAACCACCCACGCCAACCACACGCCTACCCCGCCGACCGAACGCCCACCCGCCGGGCCGAGTCGATCATGGAGTTGTGGTGGTGAGCATAAACCGCAAAAGCGGCTGATCCGGCCACCACAACTCCATGATCGACCCGGGCGGGGCGGGGTGGGGCGGGGCGGGGCGGGTGGGGGTGGGGTGGGGTGGGGGCGGGTGGGGATGCGACGGCGCCGCCCGCACGGGGTGCGGACGGCGCCGGGGACAGTTGGGGATCGGTCAGAAGAAGCGGCGGCGCTTGGCCTTCTGCGGACGGATCAGGTCCGCACCCTTGGTCAGCAACCGGGTCGCCCCGGAGGGACCACGGCGGGCCTCCAGGGTGTGGCTGAGCCGGCGGGCACCGGCCGCGGCCAGCGGCACCGCGACAGCCATCACCGCCCACTGGGCAATGCGCTTCTGGATCATGTGGGTTCACCTCCGTCAGTGGCTTCTGACGTCTCTGATACCCAGAGTGACGTGCCGGTAAGCACATCGGCTCAGATAGCCGGGGCGACCGGGTTGGGCAGCGCGCCGCCGAAGCGTCGGTCCCGCTGGGCGTACAACTCGCACGCGTACCAGAGGTGGCGGCGGTCGAAGTCGGGCCAGAGCGTGTCCAGGAAGACCAGCTCGGCGTACGCGGTCTGCCAGAGCAGGAAGTTGGAGATCCGTTCCTCACCGGAGGGGCGCAGGAACAGGTCCACCTCCGGGATCTCCGGGTGGTAGAGGTACTTCGCCACGGTCTTCTCGGTGACCTTCGCCGGATCCAGCCGGCCGGCCGCCACGTCCCGCGCGATCGCGGCGGCGGCGTCACCGATCTCGGCCTGCCCGCCGTAGTTGACGCAGAACTGCAGGGTCAGCGTCGAGTTGTCGCGGGACATCTCCTCGGCGGTCTGCAACTCGGTGATGACGCTCTTCCACAGCCGGCCGGGCCGGCCCGACCACACCACCCGTACGCCGAGGTCGACCAGCTGGTCACGGCGACGACGGATCACGTCCCGGTTGAACCCCATCAGGAACCGGACCTCGTCGGGCGAACGCCGCCAGTTCTCGGTGGAGAACGCGTACGCCGACAGGTACGGGATGCCCATCTCGATGGCGCCCTCGATGGTGTCGAAGAGGCTGTGCTCCCCCGCCTCGTGCCCCTTGGTGCGCGGCAACCCGCGGTCCTTCGCCCAGCGGCCGTTGCCGTCCATCACCACCGCCACGTGCTTCGGCACCGCCTCGCTGGGCAGCGCCGGGGGTCGGGCCCCGGACGGGTGTGGCACCGGCGGGGTCGGCTCGCGCCGGCCGGCCTTCTTCGATCGGATCACTCGGTCACTCCCTGCTCGCGCCGTCCGCCCCGGCCTCGACGTCGCCACGTGGCCGGAGCACCACGGCCCCGGTGCCTTCCGGCGGAGGGGCCGTGCCGGCCGCCGAGGAACCCCGGTCGACCAGCGGCAGCGAGCGTAGCGCGCGCTCCAGGTGCCACTGCAGGTGAGCTGCGACCAGCCCACTGCACTCCCGACGTACGGCGGCGTCGGTGGCGTCGGCGATCACCCAGTCGCCGGTGGTCAGCGCGGACATCAGATCGATGGTGGCCGGCGCGGGATGGGCCGCCCCGGGTGGCCGACAATCCGGGCAGACCGCGCCACCGGCCGGCACGGAGAACGCCCGGTGCCGCCCGGGCGTGCCACAGACCGCGCAGGCGACCAGCGCCGGCGCCCAACCGGCCAGGGACATCCCGCGCAGCAGGTACGCGTCGAGCACCAGGGTGGTGGCGTGCTCGCCCCGGGACAGCGCCTTCAGCGCGCCGATGGTGAGCTGGAACAGCCGCAGCGACGGCTCCCGCTCCACCGGGGTCAGCCGCTCGGCGGTCTCGGCGATCGCGCTGGCCGCCGTGTAGCGCGGGTAGTCGCCCAGGAACCGTTTGCCGTACAGGTCGATGCCCTCGACCTGGCTGACGGTGTGCAGTGAGCTGCCGTGGTTGCCCTTCGGGTCACCGGCGAGTTGGAGGTCGACGTGGCCGAACGGCTCCAGCCGGGCGCCGAACTTGCTGGTGGTGCGGCGGATCCCTCGAGCCACCGCGCGCAGCCGGCCGTGCCGGCGGGTGAGCAGGGTGATGATCCGGTCGGACTCGCCGAGTTTCTGCACACGCAGGACCACCGCGTCGTCGCGGTAGAGCTGTCGGCGATACCCGGCCATCGGGCCATTCTCCCTCGGGGTGCGAAATCAGGGTTGGTTCGGGGTGCAGACGCGGATGAACCCCGATGCGGCCGACTCGTGCCCGGCCGTAGCGTGCTGGTCATGGCACTGCAGCTGACCACCACCCCGCGCCGTCGTCGCGTCGCCGCTCCCGTCGCACTCGGGCTCGTCACCACCCTCATCGTGCTCTCCGGGTGCGACAACCTGTCGTTCCGCCGGCTCGACTACGACAACACCGAGGCGGTCCGGATCACCACGGTCCGGCTTTCCGGGGGCTCGGGCGACGTGGTGCTCCGCGGCACCGGCCCGGCATCCGAGGTACGGATCAAGCGGGTGGTGCGCTACCAGGGCGGCGAACCGGACAACGCCCGGTACGAGATCAAGGGCAGCGAGTTGGTGCTGGACACCGACTGCGGCTCGCGGTGCAGCATCTCCTACGAGGTGACGGTGCCGGAGGGTGTGGCGGTGCAGGGCGAGACCAGTTCCGGCAACGTCGAGCTGAGCCGGGTCGGCGCCGTCGAGCTACAGGTGAGCTCGGGCGACGTGCGGATCTCCGGTGCGTCGGGCGCGGTCGGGGTGGAGGCCCGTTCCGGCAACATCGAGGTGAGCGAGGCCGCCGCGGCGGTACGGCTGCGCGCCTCGTCCGGAGACATCACCGCACGCCGGCTGGGCGGCACTGTCGACGCCGAGGCCAGCTCGGGCAATGTCAACGTCGAGCTGGACAAGCCGGCCTCGGCCCGCGTCCACGCCTCCAGCGGTGACGTCACGCTCGTGGTGCCGGCGGGCGCCTACCGGGTCCGGTCCAACGCCGACTCCGGCGACGAGACCATCACCGTCGCCGACAACCCGGCGGCGTCCCTGGTGCTCGACGGTTCGGCCAACAGCGGCAACCTCACGATCAGCGAGCGTTGATCTCGACGCTGGCCCCGGCCGTCCGCGGCGCCGGCACCACCGCTCGTCCGACGGTCGGTCCGGCACCGTCCGCCGCGTCGGCACACGGCCGGACCGCAGCGTCGGCACACGGCCGAACGGCCGCGTCGGCGGACTGCGCCGGGCCACCGGGGATCAGCTCCGGGCGGCGACGGGCGGCGACGTCCTCGACCCAGCCGACGGCCAGGGTGACCAGCCCGACCAGGGCGAAGACCAGCAGCACCCGGATGGCCAGGCCCATCGGGTCCTGGTGGGACCAGCCCACCACGTCGACAAGCGGAGTGAGCGCCACCACGAACGGCATGTGCCAGAGGTAGACGGTGAGCGCCCGCCGGTTGAGCACCGTCACCGCCCGTTCGGCCAGTCGGCTCCGGCTCAGCCAGGCCACCCCGGCCGGCGCCCGGCCCAGCACGATCAGGATGAACGCGGCCGACCAGAGGGCGTCGCCCAGCGGGTTGTCGTTCAGGTCGTACCCGCGCGGGCCGGGATGTCCGGCGATCCAGGCGCCGCCGCCGATGGCGAGAACGAGCGCCACCGGGTACAGCAGCCGGCCGGGAAGTCGGCGCAGCATCCCGGCGTGGTGGGCGAAGCCGAGCATCCAGGCGCCGAAGTAGAGCCCGAACTCGCGCAACACCGGCGGCGCCGGGTAGATCCCCACCTCGATCGCCACCAGCAGGAGGTACGGGGCGAGCAGGGTCGGCAGCGGAGCCCGCCGGAACAGCCAGAACGCGACCGGCGAGGCGAACACGAACCACAGGTAGTCGCGCAGGTACCAGATGACGCTCAGCGCCAGCGCACCCCAGTGGTTGGCCGGCGGGTCGGCGACCGGGAACAGCCACAGCAGCACCCGAGGACTCACCGTCAGCCCGGTGAACAGCATGGCCGGCACGAAGACCACCGCCAGCACCCACAGCGACGGCAGCAGCCGGCGCAGCCGACGCCCGACCGCCGCCGGCCCGGAGCGGGTCAGCGACGCGGCCATCAGCGAACCCGCCAGCGCGAACATCACCGACATCGCAGGGAAGACGAGGGTGAGGGTCGCCCATCCGGTGACGTGGTAGACCACTACTCGAACGATGGCCAGGGAACGGAGGAGGTCGAGGTACCTGTTGCGCATCAGCCTGCATCTGGGTCGGGGACGCCGGGCACAACTTCCCTACCCTGCGTCGCGCACGCACCAAACGACAGCGACCTCAACCGAAGGTGAACATCCTCCGCCGCCCGACCGAGGGCCGATCATGCCGCCGGTCGGGCGCCGCCAACGAGGTGGGTCAGAAGCCCAGCTTGCGTAGCTGCCTCGGGTCGCGCTGCCAATCCTTCGCGACGCGCACGTGCAGGTCGAGGTAGACCCGACCGCCGAGCAGTTCCTCGATCTGCTTGCGGGCGTTGGTGCCGACCTCCTTGAGCCGACTCGCCTTGTGCCCGAGCACGATGGCCTTCTGGCTGGGCCGCTCCACGTACAGGTCGGCGTAGATCTTCATGACCTGACCCTCGGGGATCATCTCCTCCACCACCACGGCGATGGAGTGCGGCAGCTCGTCCCGGACCCCCTCCAGGGCGGCCTCCCGGATCAGCTCGGCGACCAGCACCTGCTCGGGATCATCGGTGAGCATGTCGTCCGGGTAGAGCTGCGGCGACGGCGGCAGGTACTTGGTCATCACGTCGACGAGGGTGTCCACCTGGTGCCCGGACACCGCGCTCACCGGCACGATCTCGGCGAACTCCCCCATCTGGCTGACCGCGAGCAGCTGCTCCGCCAGGCGACGCTTGTCCACCAGGTCGGTCTTGGTGACCACCGCCAGCACTGTCGCCTTCAACTCGGCCAGCTCGCCGGTGATGAACCGGTCACCGCGCCCGACCGGCTCGTCGGCCGGGATGCACAGGCCGATCACGTCGACCTCGGTCCAGGTGGACCGGACCAGGTCGTTGAGACGCTCGCCGAGCAGCGTACGGGGGCGGTGCAGGCCCGGCGTGTCGACGAGGACCAGCTGCGACTCCGGGCGGTGCAGCACCGCCCGGATGACGTGCCGGGTGGTCTGCGGCTTGTTCGAGGTGATGGCGATCTTGGTGCCGACGATGGCGTTGGTCAGCGTCGACTTGCCGGCGTTGGGGCGACCGACGAAACAGCCGAACCCGGCCCGGTACGGTCGCGCCTCCGGATCCTGCACCGGGCTCACTCGGTCACCGTGCCGAGGACAGTGCCGTCCGGAGCGGCCACGTGGACCGGTGCGTCCGCCGCGAGGTCGCGTACCGCAGCGTGCCCGGCACCGTCCAGCGTCGACGCCTCGGTCACCACCACCGCCGCCTCCAGCCGACTCGCCCCGGCGGCCACTGCCGAAGCGACAGCCAACTGCAACGCGGTGAGCGTCAGCGACGGCAGCGCGACACTGGCCGCCGCGTACGTCCGGCCGTCCTGGTCACGAACCGCGGCGCCCTCCACGGCGCCGACCCGCGCGCGGGCTCCCCGGGCCAGGACGACGAGCTTGCCGTCCTCGGCGCTCAGCGCACCCGACGCGGTGAAGGTGGGCCGGGCGGCAGGCGCGGCGGGTGTGTCAGGCATCGGCGGGTTGCCTCTCGTCGTCTCGGTAGTTGTCAGTGTCGTCCCCGGGGCCGGCGTGCTCGCCACGCCCCGCGCTGTCCTGCTCGTCTCCCGGCTCCACCCGGCTGACCAGCACCGTGTCGATCCGGTTGCGTCGGCCGGTGGTGCCCTCGGCGACCAGGCGAAGACCGGCGACCTCGGCCTCGGCACCCGGGATCGGCACCCGCCCCAGCGACTGGGCGAGCAGACCGCCGACCGTCTCCACCTCGTCGGTGGGCAGGTCGGTGTCGAACATCTCGCCGAGATTCTCCACCGGCAGGCGAGCGGTCACCCGCACCGAGGAGTCCGCCAGACGTTCGACGGGCGGGCGCTCGACATCGTACTCGTCGGTGATTTCACCGACGATCTCCTCCAGGATGTCCTCGATGGTGACCAGACCGCCGGTGCCGCCGTACTCGTCGACCACGATGACCAGGTGGTTGCGGGCCGCCTGCATCTCGGACAGCAGGTCGTCGACCGGCTTGGACTCCGGTACGAAGGTCGCCGGACGCATCAGCTCGGCCACCGGCAACTGCTCTGCCCTCGGGTCCCCGCCGCGGGAGCGCCGGATCAGGTCCTTGAGGTAGAGCACGCCCAGCACGTCGTCGACGCTCTCGCCGATCACCGGAATGCGGGAGAAACCGGAGCGCAGGAAGAGCGCCAGCGCCTGCGCGAGGGTCTTGCCCTCCTCGATCCACACCATCTCGGTACGCGGCACCATCACCTCGCGGGCGATGGTGTCACCGAGCGCGAAGACGGAGTGGATCATCTGGCGCTCGCCGTGCTCGACCACGCCGCGCTGCTCGGCCAGGTCGACCAGCTCCCGCAGCTCCACCTGGGTGGCGAACGGGCCCTCCCGGAAGCCGCGCCCCGGGGTGACCGCGTTGCCGATCAGGATCAGCAACGACGCGAGCGGGTTGAGTGCCCGGCCCAGCCAGCGGACCAGCGGCGCCACCGCACGACCCACGGCGTAGGCGTGCTGCCGGCCGATGGTGCGCGGGGCGACGCCCACCACCACGAAGCTGACCACTGTCATCGCGCCGGCGGTCACCAGCGCGGCCCGCCAGCCTGCGCCGAAGCTGTCCACCGCCACGAGCGCCACCAGCGTGGTGGCGGTCAGCTCGGCGAGCAGCCGCAACAGCAGGAGCAGGTTGAGGTGCCGGACGACGTCGCCGGCGACGACCTGGAGGGTACGGGCGCCGCGCACGCCGTCGCGGGCCAGCTCGGCGGCGCGGGCCGGTGAGACCGCGGCGAGGGCAGCCTCGGTCATCGCGATCAGGCCGGCCAACACCACCAGGCCCGCCGCGAAGACGATCAGCTGGAAGTCGGGGAGGCCGGCGGTGGCGCCGGCCGCGAGTAACGGAGGAGTGGACATCACTGGGTGCGGGTCGACCGCCAGCTCGCCAGCAGTCGAGCCTGGAGTGCGAACATCTCCCGCTCCTCCTCCGGCTCGGCGTGGTCGTAGCCGAGCAGGTGCAGCACCCCGTGCACGGTGAGCAGGTGCAGCTCGTCGGCGGGTGCGTGCCCGGCGGTCGCCGCCTGCTTGGCCGCCACCTCCGGGCAGAGCACGATGTCGCCGAGGAGGGCGGGCTCGCCGCCGGCCGGTGCGGACTCACCCGGGCCGTGGTCGACGCTGCCCTCGTCCATGGGGAAGGCGAGCACGTCGGTCGGGCCGTCGCCACCCATCCAGCGGTGGTTCAGCTCGGTCATGTAGTCGATGTCGACCAGCAGCACTGACAGCTCGGCGAGGGGGTTGACCCCCATCTCGTCGAGGGCGTGCCGGGCGACGGCGAGCACGGCGTCGGTGTCGACGTCGACACCGGACTCGTTGGCGATCTCGATGGACAACTGCTTTCCTCTGCTTTAGCGGCGGCGGCCGGCCCGGCCGCCCTGGGCGGGTCGCCCAGGCACGGCGTGAACGCCCTGCGCCTGCTGGTTCTCCCGCTCGGCGTCCCAGCGGGCGTACGCGTCGACGATCTCCCCGACCAGCTGGTGACGGACCACGTCGGAGCTGGACAACTGGGAGAAGTGCACGTCATCGACGTTTTCCAGGATCTCCCGAACCACCCGCAGGCCGCTGCTCGTCCCGCCGGGAAGGTCCACCTGGGTGATGTCACCGGTGACGACGATCTTGGAGTTGAAGCCGAGTCGGGTGAGGAACATCTTCATCTGCTCGGGCGTCGTGTTCTGCGCCTCGTCCAGGATGATGAACGCGTCGTTGAGCGTCCGACCCCGCATGTAGGCGAGGGGGGCGACCTCGATCGTGCCGGCGGCCATCAGCTTCGGGATCGTCTCCGGGTCGAGCATGTCGTGCAGCGCGTCGTAGAGCGGACGCAGGTACGGGTCGATCTTCTCGTTGAGCGTGCCGGGCAGGAAGCCCAGTCGCTCGCCCGCCTCGACAGCCGGCCGGGTGAGGATGATCCGGTTGACCTGCTTGGCCTGCAACGCCTGGACGGCCTTCGCCATCGCCAGGTAGGTCTTTCCGGTGCCGGCCGGGCCGATGCCGAAGACGATGGTGTGGGTGTCGATCGCGTCGACGTACTTCTTCTGCCCGAGCGTCTTGGGGCGGATGGTGCGCCCGCGCCGGGAGAGGATGTTGAGGGTCAGGACCTCGGCGGGCCGCTCGGCGCTGCCCTGCTCGAGCATGCCGACGGTACGCCGGACGGCGTCAGTGGTCAGGGTCTCGCCTTTCTCGATGAGTTCGAGTAGCTCGCTGAAGACCCGCTCGGCGAGAGCGTTGTCCGCGGGGTCACCGGTGATGGTGATCTCGTTGCCGCGAACGTGCACGTCACTGTTGACCGAGCGTTCGACGAGTCTGAGGATCTCGTCGCCTGCGCCGAGCAGATTGACCATGATCTTCGGGTCGGGCACGGTGATCCTGGTCTGCACCCGGGGCGGGCCGGGAGGTGGGGTGCCGGTCATAGGTTGGGCCGAAGGGCCCTGCGCACCTGCTCTCGATCTCGGCGCCGGCCTGCTGGCCTGGCGTGCGGACGTTACACCCATCGTATCCGTTCAACGCGGGCCGCATCGCGCCCATTTCCGCTGGCCGCGATCAACTCCCGGCCCGGAAGTCGTACCTGTCGAAGGTCTCCTGGTGGCGGGTGAACCGGTACGTCGCCCAGTGCATCCGGACCACCGCGCCGGCCTCGTCCCGGGTCAGTCGCAGCAGCTCACCGGCCTCCCGACCGGAGACCACGCGGAACACGTCCGGCTTGTCCTCCAGCGGGGTGAAGATCGCCGGTGGGCGTCCGGCCGGGTCACCGACCCCCCGCGCCCGCAGGGTGCCGTCGTGCCAGGAGAAGACGTACTCGGAGCCCTCGCCCCACCAGCGGCCGAGCGCACCCCGCAGGGCCGCCGGCGCGGGTGCGCCGGGCCGCCACGGCTCGATCTCGGCCGGGTCGTGCTCGACAGCCGCGGCGAGCAGCCGGTGCGACAGGTCGAACAGTTCGCTCGCCGTGCCGGACGAGCCGAGCACGGCGGCGCCCATCGCGCCGGCCGTGCCGTCGCCGCCTCGGCGGCCGTACACCCCGGCGAGGAAACCGGGCATGGCCCCGTCGTGCCCCACGTGCATCACCCGTTCCCCCTGCGGGATCAGGATCAGCCCGAGCCCGAAGCCCGCGCCCCAGAGCGTCTCGTCGGTGGTGGTCAGCGGCCAGCGCATCTCGTCCAGGGTGGCCGGGGCGAGGACCGCGCCGGCCGGGTCCAGCGCCGCCGGGTCGGCCAGGAACGCCGCCCAGCGGGCCATGTCGGTCGCGGTGCTCCAGAGCTGGGCGGCCGGACCGACCGCGCCGAAGTCGGTCGGCGGTTCCGGGTGCGCCTCGTCGGAGTACGCGTCCACCAGGAACCCGGTGGCCGCCGTCGGCCGTGGGGTCACAGTGGTGTCGGTCAGCCCCAACGGCGTCAGGATCCGCTCGGTGAGCGCCTGCGCCCAGCTTCCGCCCCGGAGCCGGGCGACGAGTTGGCCGAGCACGGCCAGGCCCAGGTTGGAGTAGTGGAACCGACGGCCGGTCGGCAGCACCCGCTCGGCCCGGTCCAGCTCGGCGACCAGTTGGTCGTCGTCCGGCGCGCGCAGGCTGTCCCAGACATCGCCGAACGGCTCGCGTTGCAGGCCACCGGTGTGCGACAGCAACCGGCGTACGGTCAGGTCGCCGTGCGCCGGGAGGTCCAGGTGCCGGCCCACCGGGTCGTCCAGGTCCAGCAGCCCGTCGTCGCGGCACTGGAGGACCAGCACCGCGGTGAACGTCTTGGTGACCGAGCCGATCCGGAACTGGGTGCCCGGCCCCAGCGGGCTGTCGGTGCCGGTCTCGCCGACGGTGCAGCTCCAGAGCGGCCGGTCGGCCCGGTGCAGCGCCGCCGACACCGCCGGCACCCGGGCCTCGGCCTGCACCCGCCGCACCAACCGGTCCAGGTGCTCATTGCCGCGACCGTCCTCGCTGCGCTCGCTCACGCCAGGTTCCGGGCGAGCATCGGGCCGAGCGGCGCACCACCGAGCAGGTGCGCGTGCGCGTGGAAGACCTCCTGCCCGCCGTACGCGCCGGTGTTGAACATCAGCCGGAAACCATCGCCGAGCAGACCCTCGTCCTCGGCCACGGCGGCGGACGTCGCCAGCACGTCGGCGGCCAGCGCCGGGTCGCCCTGGGCCAGCGTGGCGACGTCGGCGTAGTGCTCCTTCGGAATGACCAGGACGTGCACCGGCGCCTTCGGGTCGATGTCACGGAAGGCGAGGGTGGTGTCGGTCTCCCGGACCACTGTGGCCGGGATCTCCCCGGCGACGATGCGGCAGAACAGGCAGTCGGATCCCATCGGGGCAGTGTAAGGACTAACGGCCCGGTGGCGCTCCGGCGCAGCATGCGCCGCCGGCCCGTTCGCAGCCGAAGGTAGGGCTGAGGCAGGATGGCCGGCATGACGGATCGGGCGGTACTCGTGACCGGGGCCTCGCGCGGGATCGGCCGCGCGGTGGCGAAGGCGTTCGCGGCCGGCGGCGACCGGGTGGCCATCCACCACCGCGACTCCGCCGACGCGGCCGAGGAGCTACGCGCGCAGCTGCCCGGCGACGGGCACGTGGTGGTCCGCGCCGACCTCACCGATCCGGACGCGGTCCGGGTCATGGTGGACCGGGCCGCCGAGCTGCTCGGCGGGCTGGACGTGCTGGTCAACAACGCCGGGACGTACGGCGACCGCGACGACCCGCACCCGATCTTCGGCGCCTCGTACGAGGAGTGGCAGCAGCGCTGGCGGCAGGTGCTGGAGACGAACCTGACCGGAGCCGGCAACGTCACCTGGTGCGCCGCCCAGCACATGCGCGAACGCGGCGGGCGGATCGTCAACGTCTCGTCCCGGGGCGCGTTCCGGGGCGAGCCGGAGCAGCCGGCGTACGGCGCCAGCAAGGCGGGGTTGAACGCGCTGGGCCAGTCCCTCGCCGTGGCGCTCGCGCCGTACGGCATCGCGGTGGCCACCGTCGCGCCGGGCTTCGTGGCGACCGACATGGTCACCGAGTACCTGCGCGGTGAGGAGGGCGCGGCCATCCGCGCGCAGAGCCCGTTCGACCGGGTGGGCAAACCGGAGGAGATCGCCGCCGCCGTGCACTGGCTGGCCTCGCCGCAGGCCGAGTGGGCCTCCGGCACGATCGTCGACCTCAACGGGGCCTCCTACCTGCGCAGCTGAGGCCAGCTCCGACAAGATCTTGGAAAGAAAGCGCCACTGGAGTGGCGGTTTCCTTCCAAGATCTCGGTGAAGAAGATCGGTAACCGGCGCGGGGCGGGCTGGACTACCAGCGGCCGAGGCGGGTGGCGAGCACGCTGAGGGCCGCCACCCCGGCGGTGGAGGTGCGCAGCACTGCCGGCCCGAGGCGTACGGGTCGCCCGCCGGCCTCCCGGAACGCGCTCAGCTCGGCCGGCGCGATGCCACCCTCCGGGCCGACCACCAGGACGATCTCGCCGGCGGTCGGCAGTTCGGCCGTGGTGAGCCGCTCCTCGGCCTCCTCGTGCAGCACGAACCCGGCGGCGGCACCGGCGATCCGACGGGCCACAGTGGCGGTGGACTCGTCCGGCGCGCCGGCCACCACCGGCAGCCACGGCCGGCGGGCCTGCTTGGCCGCCTCCCGGGCAGTGGCCACCCACTTCTCCCGGGCGCGTACGCCCCGGTCACCGCGCCACTGGGTCACCGAGCGCGATGCCGCCCAGGGCACGATCTCGTCCACCCCGACCTCGGTCATCGCCTGCACGGCGAGCTCGCCCCGGTCGCCCTTGGCGATGCCCTGCACGGTCACCAGACGGGGTACGGGCGCGTCCGCGTACCCCCGGGAGGTGATGGTGACGTCCAGGTTGCCCCGGCCGACGGCCGTGACCACGGCGGCGGCCGTGCCACCCCGGCCGTCGGCGAGCAGCAGTTCCTCGCCGACGCGCAGTCGCTGCACCGTGGCGGCGTGGTGCCCCTCGGGGCCGTCCAGGGTCAGCGCGTCGCCGGTGGGCAGCGCCTCGACCAGGAACAGCGGCGCGGACACTCAGGCGTGCCCGTTGAACGCGTCGCGCATCCGGGAGAAGAAGCCGCCCTGCTTGGACAGCTCGGCGACCTCCTCACCACGGGTCTTGGCGAAGTCGCGCAGCATCTTCTCCTGGTCCGGGTCGAGCTTGGTCGGCGTCCGCACGTCCAGGTGCACGTAGAGGTCGCCTCGGCCGGTGCCGCGCAGGTGCGGCACGCCCCGGGCGCGCAGTCGCAGCGTGCTGGCCGGCTGGGTGCCGGCCTTGACGTCGACGGTCTCCTCGCTGTCCAGCGTCTTGATGGTCAGCCGGGTGCCCAACGCCGCCGCGGTCATCGGCACTGTGACCCGGCAGTGCAGGTCGTCGCCCTTGCGGGAGTACACGTCGTGCGGGCGCTCGTGGATCTCCACGTAGAGGTCACCGGCGGTGCCGCCACCGGGGCCCACCTCGCCCTGCTGGGCCAGCCGGATCCGCATGCCGTCCTCGACACCGGCCGGGATCTTGACCGTCAGCGAGCGGCGGGTCCGCACCCGGCCGTCGCCGGCGCAGGTGGGGCAGGGGTGCGGGATGGTGGTGCCGTAGCCCTGGCACACAGTGCACGGCCGGGCGGAGACCACCTGGCCGAGGAAGGTGCGCTGCACCGACTGCACCTCGCCCCGCCCGCCGCACGCCTCGCAGGTCGCCAGGTGCGTGCCGGCCGCCGTGCCAGCGCCCGAGCAGGTGGTGCAGAGCACAGCGGTGTCGACCGTGATCGGGGCCTCGACGCCGAACGCCGTCTCGTGCAGGTCGAGTTCGAGTCGCAGGATCGCGTCGGCGCCCGGTCGGGTACGCGGCCGTGGGCCACGGGCGCCACCGCCAGCACCGCCGAAGAACGCGTCCATGATGTCCTGGAAACCGACGAACGGGCCGGCGCCTCCGGGGCCGCCCGGGCCGCCGGCACCGCCACCACCAGGGGCGAGCGGGTCGCCACCCAGGTCGACGATCTGCCGCTTCCGGTCGTCCGAGAGGACCTCGTACGCGGCGTTGATGTCCTTGAACTTCTCCTGAGCCTCCGGGTCCGGATTGACGTCCGGGTGGAACTGGCGGGCCAGCTTGCGGTAGGCGCGCTTGATCTCGTCATCGGAGGCTTCCCGGCTCACACCGAGAATGCCGTAGTAGTCCCTGGCCACTGCGTTCCGTGTCCTCATGTTCGTCTCGCGTTGCGCCGGTCGGCGGCCGCAGCCGGCCGCATCGGCCCTGACCAATCAGTTCTGGGCCAGCAACTCGCCCACGTAGCGTGCCACGGCGCGCACCGTGGCGATGTTGCCGGGGTAGTCCATCCGGGTGGGCCCCAGCACCCCCAGGCCGCCCACGATGGTGGTGCCCGGGCCGTACCCGGTGCTGACCACCGAGGCGGCGCGCAGGTTGTCGAACTCGTTCTCGTCGCCGATCAGCACCCGGGTCGTGCTCGGCTCGGTCTCACCGATGAGCTTGAGCAGCACGACCTCCTCCTCCAGAGCTTCGAGGATCGGCCGCAGGGAGCCCTGGAAGTCGAGCAGGCCGCCCCGGGTGAGGTTCGCGGTGCCGGCGAGCGCGATCCGCTCCTCGTGCCGCTCGACGAGCGTCTCCAGCAGGACGGTGGCGAGGGTGGTCATGGTCGGACGCAGCCCGGTCGGCGCTTCCTCGACCAGCGCCTGCACCAGCGGCGGCGTCTCGGACAACCGGGCGTTGGCGAGCTTCTCGTTGATCAGTCGACGCAGGTCGGTGACGTCGTCGGCGGGCACCGGCCCGGGCAGCTCCACGAGCCGCTGCTCCACCCGCCCGGTGTCGGCGATCATGACGAGCATGAGCCGGGTGGTGGAGATCGGCACCAGTTCCAGGTGGCGCACCGAGGAACGCGCCAGGCTCGGGTACTGCACGACGGCGACCTGACGGGTCAGCTGGGCGAGCAACCGCACCGTGCGGTGTACGACGTCGTCGAGGTCGACAGCGCCGACCAGGAAGCGCTCGATGGCCCGGCGTTCGGCCGGGCTGAGCGGCTTGACCCGGGACAACCGGTCGACGAAGAGGCGGTAGCCACGGTCGGTGGGCACCCGGCCGGCACTGGTGTGCGGCTGCCGGATGTAGCCCTCCTCCTCCAGCACGGCCATGTCGTTGCGGACCGTGGCCGGGGAGACCCCGAGCTGGTGCCGCTCGACCAGCGCCTTGCTGCCGACCGGCTCCTGGGTGGAGACGTAGTCCTCGACGATGGCGCGGAGCACGGCGAGTTTCCGGTCGTCGAGACCCATCCTCCGCACCTCCTGTCGCACGTCGGCCACCGGCACCCTGGGCCGGTCGGGCCGTCCTGGCACTCGACTGTAACGAGTGCCAGTCTACGTCGGCGGGCCCGTCGACGCGATGATCAACGGCCACCCGTCGGTGCGGCCCGCGCCACCCTTGTTGGGCCGATCGGCCCGCACTGCCAGGCGGTGTCGCTCTGGTGCGGCGTTGCCAACGGCCCCTACCGTGACATCCATGACTGAACCTCCTCGCCCTCCCGGGTCGGGCGACGCCGGCAACTACCCGCCGGAGCCCACCTCCCCGGGCCCGTACCCGTCGGCCGAGCCGCCCACCGCACCACTGTCCGGGGCTCCCGGCCCGGCCGGCTATCCCCCGGCCGGTGGCTATCCACCGCCCACCGGTGACCAACCGCCGTCAGGCGGCTACCCTCCGGCAGGCGGCTACCCCCCGCCCGGGGGCTATCCCCCACCCGGCGGCTACCCGGCCGGCGGGGCCTACGGCGGCCCCGGCGGCGGTTACGCCAACAACGAGGACAAGACCTGGTCGCTGGTCGCGCACTTCGGCGGCGCCGCCGGCATGATCATCAGCGGCGGTGTGCTCGGCTGGATCGCCCCGCTGGTGGCGATGCTGGCACGCGGCAACCAGTCCCCGACGGTGCGGGCGCACGCTGTGGCAGCGCTCAACTTCCAGCTCATCTGGTCGATCGTCGGTCTGGTCGGCTGGGTGCTGTCCTGCATCCTGATCGGCTTCATCGGGGTCGGGGCGGCCATCATCCTCGGCGCCGTGTTCGGCATCATCGCCGGCATCAAAGCCAACGAGGGCCAGCTCTACCGTTACCCGCTCTCCGCGAGCTTCATCAAGTGAACCGGGCCGGCCGCTCCCCCGGCCGGTCCGGAGCACCGCCGCCCCGGTCCCGAGGCAGCGGACCCCTCAGGGCAGCAGGTCGCGGACGACAGCGTCGGCGAGCAGCCGTCCACGCACTGTGAGCACTGCCCGGCCGGCGGCGTACTCGTCGGCGGCCAGCAGGCCGCCGGCAAGCGCCCGCTCGGCGCCGGCCCGACCGGTGGCGTCGAGCACCGCCAGCGGGAGACCGCTGGCCAGCCGCAGCCGCAGCATCACGTCCTCCATGTGCGCCTCGTCGACAGTGAGCACCTCCCGGGCCAGGCCGGGAGACGCGCCGGCGGCCAACCGCTGGGCGTACGCCGAGGGGTGCTTCACGTTCCACCAGCGCACCCCGCCGACGTGGCTGTGCGCCCCCGGCCCCAGCCCCCACCAGTCCGCGCCGGTCCAGTAGAGCAGGTTGTGCCGGCAGCGGGCCTCCTCGGTGCGGGCCCAGTTGGAGACCTCGTACCAGGAGAGCCCGGCCGCGTCGAGCGCGGCCTCGGCGGCCAGGTAGCGGTCCGCGGCCACGTCGTCACTGGGGTACGCCAGCTCGCCGCGTCGCATCCGGGCGGCGAGCCGGGTGCCGTCCTCGACGATCAGGGCGTACGCGCTGACGTGGTCCACCCCGGCGGCGACGACCTGCTCCAGCGAGGCGGCGAAGTCCTCGGC
Organism: Micromonospora vinacea; assembly: GCF_015751785.1. Lineage (NCBI taxonomy): Bacteria > Bacillati > Actinomycetota > Actinomycetes > Micromonosporales > Micromonosporaceae > Micromonospora > Micromonospora vinacea. The sequence continues at coordinate 466,895 of NZ_JADOTY010000001.1, forward strand.
CCGCTCCCCCGGGGTGCCGTAGATCAGGTCCAGGTTGACGTGCTCGAACCCGGCGTCGCGCGCCTCCAGGGCGGCGGCGGTGGCCCGGCCGGCGCTGTGTTTGCGGTCCAGGATCGCCAGCACCCCCGGGGAGGCGGACTGCATGCCCAGCGAGATCCGGGTGTAGCCGGCGGCCCGCAGCAGCTTCAACGATTCCGGGGTGACCGACTCGGGGTTGGCCTCGGTGGTCACTTCGGCGTCGGCGGCCAGCCCCCAGGTGCGGTCGATGCCGTCGAGGATGCGGGCCAGGTCGTCGGCGGGGAGCAGGGTGGGCGTGCCGCCGCCGACGAAGACGGTGTCGACCCGGGGCGGCGGGGTGTCGCCGAGCACCCGGGCGGCGAGCGTCAGCTCGGCCAGGACGGTGTCGGCGTACCCCTCGCGGCTGGCGCCGCCGCCCAGTTCGGAGGCGGTGTAGGTGTTGAAGTCGCAGTAGCCGCAACGGCTGGCGCAGAACGGGACGTGCACGTACACGCCGAAGCCGCGCGCGCCGACCGCCGTGGTGGCGGTGGCGGGCAACGATCCGTCGACGGGGACGGTCTCACCATCTGGAAGGACGCCGGGCATGGCCACTAGTGTGCCCGGCATGACCTCTCCCGACGTCCTCGTGCGGGTCGCCACGGCCCGTGGGGTGACCACCCTCACCCTGGACAGCCCGCACAACCGCAACGCGCTCTCCACCGGCCTCATGACCCAACTGCTGGCGGGGCTCGCGGACGCGGTCGCCGACGAGGCGGTGCGAGCGATCGTGCTCGATCACACCGGCCCGGTCTTCTGCTCGGGCGCCGACCTGAAGGAGACCGCCGCGGCGTACGCCAGCGGGACGGTGCCGGCCGGCATGCTGGGTGACGTGCTCGCGGCGATCTGGGAGTGCCCGAAGCCGGTGCTGGCCCGGGTCGGCGGGCCGGCGCGGGCCGGCGGGCTGGGCCTGATCGCCGCCGCCGACCTGGCGGTCTGCGCCGACGAGGCGACGTTCGCGTTCACCGAGGTACGCATCGGGGTGATCCCGGCGGTCATCTCGGCGACAGTGCTGCCCCGGCTGCACCCCCGCGCCGCCGCCGAGCTGTACCTGACCGGCGACACCTTCGACGGCCGCCGGGCCGCCGAGATCGGCCTGGTGACGGCCTCGGTCCCGGCAGACGGGTTGGACGACGCGGTACGCGGCTACTGCGACTCGCTGGTGCGCGGCGCGCCCGGGGCGCTGGCCGGCGCGAAGGAGCTGCTGCGCCGACCGGGTACCGCCGAGCTGCGCGCGGACCTGGCCCGGCTCTCCGCCGTCTCGACCGGCTACTTCCTGTCGGACGAGGGGCGCGAGGGGGTCACCGCGTTCCGCGAACGTCGACCGGCGCGCTGGGTGCCCGCTCTCGACGACTGACGATCGGGGCGCCGCCGTCGTTCGGCGGCGCCCCCGGTTCCTGCCGGGTCACCAGGCGGTCGCGCCGCCGTCGACCGGGTAGTTCGCCCCGGTGATGTACGACGCCCGGTCGGACGCGAGGAAGACCACCAGCTCGACGACCTCCTCGGGGCGCGCGAAGCGCTTGAGGAGCGTCTTGGCAGTGATGGCGTCCCGGGCCTCCTGGTTGTCACCGAGGTCGCGTTCGCTGGCCGGGGTGAGGGTGGGCCCGGGGCTGATCGCCACCGCGCGGATCCCGTGGGGCGCGCCTTCGAGCGCGAGTTGTCGCGTCATGCCGATGATGCCGGCGTTCGCGGCGGTGTGACCGACCATCGGCGGGACGTGGCCGCCGATCATCCCGGCCATGGAGGCGGCGCTGATGATGACGCCGCCACCGCGCCGGACCAGGTGCGGCCAGGCGAACTTCGACACGAAGTACGGAATGTCGAGTTCTCCGGTGATGGTGTAGCGCCAGTCCTCCACGGAGAAGTCGGGCATCGGGCCGAAGCGGAGCGCCGCCGCGTTGTTGTAGACCACGTCGAGCCCGCCGTAGGCGGCGGCAGCGTCGTCGACGAGCGTGCGCACCTGCTCGGGGTCGGTGAGGTCGACCGGCGCGATGCCGGTCATCTCGCCGCCGGCGCGGCGGACGAGTTCGACAGTTTCGTCGTTGCCGGCGACCTGGAGGTCGGCCCCGACGACCTTCGCGCCCTCGCGGGCGAAGGTCAGCGCCGCGACGCGGCCCAGCCCCCCGCCGGTGCCGGTGATCAGCACGACCTTGCCATCGAGCGTTCCCATGGCACTCCTCCTTGTTCGGTGACCAACGCGTCCGGCTGTGCGGGGCGGTAGGTCGGATTGACATGTCAACTGGCTCAAGTCCTTGACTGGTCAATCGCTTCCCGATATCGCTTACCCGGTGACGCGCGCGACAGCCCCGCACCGGGGCGGGTGACGGAACGACGCGGGCAGGTGAGATCGCGACCGGAGCGGGAACGTCGCCAACCGGTACGTGGCAGCGGAGCCGGCCCCGAACCGGTCGGAGTCGACCATGTCGGGCCCGAACCGCTCGGACGACCCGGAGGGGGCCTGCGGGGACGTACGCTTGTCAGACTGTCGATCTGGGGGTGTGGGTGCGAACTCGGGCAACCGTGGCGGGTGGAGTGGTGCTCATCCTCGTCGCCGTGATCGCGATCTGGCTCGTCGTACGGCAGGTCGGCGACAATCTGAAGTTGCCACTGATGGCACGCAAGTGCACAGTGCAGGCCGACGGACGGGTCGCGCTGGACGCCGACCAGATGGCCAACGCGGCGACCATCGCGGCGATCGGCGCGAAGCGCGGGATGCCCGAGCGGGCCGTCGTGGTCGCGCTCGCCACCGCGTACCAGGAGTCCGGGCTGCGCAACCTCGCCGACGGCGACCGCGACTCGGTCGGCCTGTTCCAGCAGCGACCGAGCCAGGGCTGGGGCACTCCGGCGCAGATCCGCGACCCGCGCTACGCGGCCAACCGGTTCTACGCGGCCCTGAAGAAGGTGCGCGGCTGGGAGGAGATGCGGGTCACCGACGCCGCCCAGCGGGTGCAGCGCTCGGCATTCCCCGAGGCGTACCAGAAGTGGGCCGACGACTCCGAGGTGCTCAGTCGGGCCCTGCTCGGCGACGCCAGCGGCGCGGTCGCCTGCACGGTGGGGCGCACCCCGGTGATGCACGGCGCGGCGGCGGCCGCCCAACTGACCCGCAACCTGGTGCTGGACTGGGGGTTGAAGGGCACCGACCCGACCGACCCGACCGGGTTGGCGGTGACTCCGGGCGACCAGCGCGACGGCTGGCGGTACGCGCACTGGTTGGTGTCGCACGCCCAGGACCACGGGGTGAAGCGGGTCCGCTTCGGCGACCTGGAGTGGACCGCCCGCGACGGCTCGTGGGGCCGGGTGGACGGCCAGCAGAGCCCCGCCGGTCAGGTGGTGGCCGAGGTGTTCAACGAGGGTTGACCGACCCGGATCTCTTAACCGGCGGTCATCGCACAATCGGGCAAGACGCATTAAATCGCTCTATTGAACGCCCAGATCTCACTCTGTGCGTTTCTCTCGCTGCGTGGGGTCCCACCGGGGCCAAATCCCGCACCGCACCCTCCCCGACGCCGGGATCGCCGCGTTACGATCGGCGGCCTGTGCCAGAAAAGGTTTCACCTCATGGGGAGGGGTACGACGCGGTGTTCGATTACGGCGACCGGACCGGTTACGAACCGATCAGCGACACTGACCGCAAGGAGTTCCACGAGCAGGGCTTCCTCCTGCTGCGCAACGTCCTGACGGAGGACCACCGGGCGGCGCTGGAGGCGGCGGTCGACCGCGTCTACGCGGAGGAGCAGGCGAAGGGCACCACCAAGAAGGACGGCACCCTGCACCTGCTGGGCTTCCTGGAGCGCGACGAGCTCTTCGGTGAGCTGCTGACCCACCCGATCGCCTTCCCGTACATGTGGGGACTGGCCGGCTGGAACATCTACACGCACCACAACCACCTGGACGTCACACCGCCGGCCGCCGAGCCGGAGAAGCCGTACTGGGGTTGGCACCAGGACGGGTACCGGCAGAACTCCGACCCGGAGACGATGGACCCGAACCTGCCTCGGCCGATGTTCTCGCTGAAGGTCGCGTACGTGCTGTCGGACCTCTCCGAGACCGGCCGCGGCGCCACCAAGGTCATCCCGGGTAGCCACCTGAAGAACTCGCTGCCCCGGCCGGCGGACCTCACGGTGCAGAACCCCGACCCGGAGGGCACGGTGGAGATCACCGCCAACCCGGGCGACGCCTTCATCTTCGACCGCCGGCAGTGGCACTCGCGGTCGACGAACCTGTCGACCATCACCCGCAAGATGCTCTTCGTCGGCTACACCTACCGGTGGATCCGCCCGCTGGACGAGCTGCACCCAGACGTGAACGGCGAGTGGTACCGCAACCGCACCCCCGTGCAGCGCCAGCTGATCGGTGAGGGCACCCACACCGCCAACTACTGGGGCATCAACTGGGACGGGTACGTCGACGACGAGATCCCGCTGCGCAAGGAGCTCAAGGAGCGCGGTCTGCTCGACCGCAACATCCCCTGGCTCCGCTGACCCACTGCTCGTAGGACGGCCCCCCGCCGACGCTCAGCGTTGGCGGGGGGCCGTTCCACGTCTGCGGACCCGACCGTTCGGTGCTCCCGGACGCCGTCGCGGCGAGTGCGGTCCGCTGCCGGTCAGCCCTGGGCGGCGAGGCGTCGGCGGGCCTTCTCCCGGATCGGCTCCGGCAGGTCCTCGGCGTCGAGCAACCGCGGCAACAACTCCGGCTCCAGGCTGGTCGCCCGGAACACCTCGCCAATGGTCACCCCGTGCGCCGGGCGGTCCACCACCTCGACCGGGTCGCCCGCGCCGACCTCCCCCTCGCGCAGCACGCGCAGGTACGCCCCGGGCGACGCCCGGACGGTGAACCGCTTGATCAGATCCGGTACGCCCCAGAACCCGGCGAAGGTGGTGCAGGGGGTGCGCGGCTTAGTGACCTGGAGCAGGGCGGACCCGACCTGCCACTGCTCGCCGATCACCGCACCCGTGACGTCGACCGCGTAGGTGGTCAGGTTCTCGCCGAAGCCGCCGGGCGGTATGGCGCGGCCCAGTTCGGCCACCCACCACGCGGCGTCCTCCTCCGCGTAGGCGTAGACCGCCTGGTCAGGGCCACCGTGGTGGGCCCGCTCGCCGATGAAGTCGCCGGCCAGGCCGCCGGCGAGCAGCGATACCGGTCCGTCGACCGGCCGCTTGTCGATGCCACTGCGACCGCTCGCGTCGCCGGCCCACCCAGCCTCGGTCACGATGCCGAGGTTCACCGCTGCCACCCTGCCTGTCATGACCGTCAGCCTAGTGGCGGTCCGATGCCCGAAAGCCCGCCCGGCGCCGGGGTGGGCACCGGCGTCAGTCGTTGCGTACGGAGGCCGACGTCGGCCTCGGGGTCAGCCCTTGACGGCGCCGGCGACCAGACCGGAGACCATCCGCCGCTGCACCAGCAGGAAGAAGATGATGACCGGCAGGGTGAACAGTGTGGACGCCGCCATCACCGGCCCCCAGTTGGTGTCGTCCCGACCGAAGAAGAAGGTCATCGCCACCGGCAGGGTGTAGCTGCCCTGATCGTTGATGAAGGTCAACGCGAAGATCAGCTCGTTCCACGCCGTGATGAAGGAGAAGATGCTGGTGGCCACCAGGCCGGGCGCGACCAGCGGGAAGAGCACCCTGCGGAAGGTCTGGGCCCGGCTGGCCCCGTCGATCGCCGCCGCCTCCTCCAACTCCTTCGGCACCGCGGCGACGAACCCGCGCAGCATCCAGACCGCGAACGGCAGCGAGAAACCGAGGTACGTGAGGATCAGGCTGGGCAGGGTGTTGTAGAGCCCCAACCGCTGGATCATCAGGAACAGCGGGATGACCAACGCCTCCAGCGGGATCATCTGCACCACCAGCAGCATGATCAGGAAGCTGGTCCGCAGCTTGAAGCGGAACCGCGCCACCGCGGTCGCGGCCAGCAGCGCGACCAGGCCGCTGAGCACCACAGTGGAGACGGCGACAAGCGCGCTGTTGAGGAAGAAGTCGAGGAAGCTGACGCCGGGAATCAGGTTGCCGGTCAGGATCTCCCGGTAGTGCGCCAACGTCGGATGGGTCGGCACCGGCTGCGGGGTGGAAGAGAAGATCTCGTTGCTCGGCTTCAGCGAGGTGGAGATCATCCAGTAGACCGGGAACGCCGCGAAGAGCGCGACCAGCAGCCCGGCGCCGTTGAGGGCGACCTTCTTCACGACTCGTCCTCCTGCCTGAGCACCATCCGTACGTAGAAGCCGGTGACCACGAGCAGGATCAGCGTGAGGATCACCGCGATGGCCGCGCCGAGCCCGTACTTCGGCGGCGGCGAGAAGGCTTCGGCGTACGAGTAGATGGCGAGCATGAACGTCGGCCGGTCCTGGGTGCCGCCGGCCAGCACGAACTGCTGGGTGAAGACCTTGAAGTCCCAGATCGTGGAGAGCACGATCAGGATCCCGAAGACCGGGCGCAGCAACGGGAAGGTGATCTTCCAGAAGACCCGCCACGGGCTGGCGCCATCCACCCGGGCCGCCTCGTGCAGCTCACTCGGCACGCTCTTGAGACCGGCCAGCACACTCACCGCGATGAACGGGAACGAGTGCCAGACCACCACAAGGGTGAGGATGGCGAAGAAGAGCAGCGGCGAGTTGAACCAGCCGTAGCCGGTCCAGTCGCTGCGCCCGAACAGGCTGGTCGATAGCCCGTCCGGCAACGCGTTGAACAGCCACGTGACCAGGCCGCTCGTGTCGTCGAAGATCCATTTCCAGACGATGGTGCCGGTCAGCGCCGGCGTGGCCCAGGCGAGCATCACGCAGCTGGCCACGAAGGTCGCCATCTTGCGACCGAGCCGGTTGAGCAGCAGCCCCACCAGGGTGCCGAGCACCATGGTGAGCAGCACGTTCGCCGCGGCGAACAGCACCGTGTTGCGCAGCACGGTCAGGAAGAACGGGTCGGAGAGGATGTCGACGTAGTTGCCGAGCCCCACCCACGGCCACTCCCGATCGCCGCGCAACTGCCGGACGCTGTTCAGCCGGTAGAAGGACATCACCACCACCTGGCCGAGCGGCCAGAGCAGCAGCACCCCGATGATCAGCAGGGCGGGCAGGAGCAGCAGGTAGGGCAGGCGGTCCACCCGGCGACGCCGCCGCGCGGGGGTCTCCCGCGCGGCGGACGTCTCCGGGTTTTTTGTCTGTGAGCTCACTTGCTGTTCAAAATGCTTTCCATCTCACCGGCCGCGTCGGCGGTAGCCTTCTCGACCGTCTTCTGACCCTTCATGACCGAGCTGTTCATCGCCTGGGTCACCGTCTTCGTCCGGCTGACCTCCACCCACTTCGGGGTGAGCGGCGTGAGCTTGGTGTTCTGCATGGTGGTGGCGAACGACGCCATCACCTTGTCGTTCGCGTACGCGCCACCGGAGACCAGGTCCTGGTAGACCGGGAAGAAGCCGAGGCTGCTGGCGAAGCTCTGCGCGTTCTTCTTGTTCAGCAGCACGGTCAGGTAGTCCCAGGCCAGGTCCTGCCGCTCGCTGTCCTTCCAGATCGCCACGTCCGAGCCGCCGGCGAAACCGGGCGCCGCCTTGCCGTCCGGGCCGGGGATCGGGAACGTACCCCAGACCTTCTCGATCTCGGGGTTGTCCTTCTTGATGGCGCCCTGCTGCCAGCTACCGGCGAAGGCCATCGCGGCCTTACCGGTGGCGAACTGGGTACGCGCGTCGATCTCGTTCCAACCCGCCGCCGCCGGCGGGGCGACCTTGTGCACGGTCACCAGGTCGGTCCAGAACTTGACGGCCCGCTGCGCCTCCGGCGTGGTGTAGCCGGACTTCCAGGTGCCGCCCTGGTTGCTGGCGATCTCGCCACCCGCACCCCAGAGGAACGAGTAGAAGGGCAGCTCGGAGTTGCCGGGCAACGCGATGCCGTAGGTGCCCTTCTTCTTCGCCTGCACGGCCTTGGCCACAGTGACCAGCTCGTCCCAGGTCTTCGGGGGCTGCACGCCGGCCTCGGCGAACCAGTCGGTGCGGTAGTAGATGGCGCGCACACCCGCGTACCAGGGCACGCCGTACTGCTTGCCGTCGAGCTGCGCGTTGCGCACCAGGTCGGGCAGCAGGTCCTTGCCGTCGGCCCAGCCGCCCATCCGACCACTCACGTCGGCGAGCGCCTCCTGGGCGGCCCACCCCTGAGTCTCGGTGTTGCCCAGCTCGGTGATGTCCGGCCCCTCACCGCCGGCGAGCGCCGCCTGGAACTTCTTGGGCGCCTCCAGCCAGGGGATGTACTGCACGACCACGTCGGTGTCGGGGTGCTTCTGGCGGAACTCGGCCTCGACCCCGTCGAGGAAGGAGTTCTGCGCGTCGCCACCCTCACCCATCATCCAGACCGTCAGCTTGCTGTCGTCGGCCGCGTCGTCGCCGGAGCCCCCACAGCCGGTCAGCACCATCGCGGCCGAGGCCACCATGGCGGTGACCGGGGCCAGCCGCTTCCACCTGTTCACGCCACTTCTCCCCTCGCGCCGCCTGGAACTAACCTTCTCCGCCGCACCCTAGTACGGAGAATTCCTTTACGACAGTGGGCGGGACTGGCCGAAGCGTGGCGACCGTACCGCAGCGGCCCGACGACCGGCACTCCAACATCCGGCCAAAGTCGGGCCTTCAGCACGAAAGAGCGCCCGGCTCTCGGCCGGGCGCCCTTTCGAGTCGTGCTGTCCTACACGTCGTGCGGTGTCGTCAGATGATGCCGGGTCGTTATCGGGTGACGCTGCGGCGGCGACCCACACCGGCCACCAGCGCGACAGCGATCGCGGCCACCACGACCTGCACCAGCAGCTCGGCCCAGTCGATACCGCTCGTCTCGGTCGCGATGCCGATGGCCCGCGCCAGAACGGTGCCCAGCAGGGCGGCGCCGACGCCGATGAGCAGGTGCAGCCAGATCGGCATGTTCTGCCGGCCCGGGACGACCAGGCGGCCGAGCGCGCCGACGATGAGACCAACAACGATCGCAGTGATGATGCCCCACACGGTGAGCTCCACGGCCACCCTCCTTCAAAGAATGTCTGACACACGGTTCGTGTGCTTCCTGTCGTGACCGTTAATTGCCCGACCCATCGAAAATCCAAACCGACCTTCACTCACCAAACGATCACGACTTGGCCAACAAGGACACGTTCCACCGCAGGCCAACCCTGGCCACCAGGCGTTGGGAGAACGCCGATGGGCGCCCGACCTGTCGGTCGGGCGCCCATCGGAGGTGTCGCGGTGGTGCGGGTTGGTGCTGTGGTGTTATCGGGTCACGCGGCGACGGCCACCCACGCCGGCCACCAGCGCGACGGCGATCGCGGCCACCACGACCTGGACCAGCAGCTCGCCCCAGTCGATACCGCTCGTCTCGGTCGCGATGCCGATGGCCCGCGCCAGGACGGTGCCCAGCAGGGCCGCGCCGATACCGATCAGCATGTGCAGCCAGATCGGCATGTTCTGCCGGCCCGGGACGACCAGACGGCCGAGCGCGCCGACGATGAGACCAACAACGATCGCAGTGATGATGCCCCACACGGTGAACTCCACGGTCGCCCTCCTTCAAAGAATGTCTGACACACGAGGTGTGTGCTTCCTGTCGTGACCGCTAAGTGCCCGACCCACCGAAAGCCCAAACCGACTCACCTCAATCGACAACGCCAGCCGTCAATGTTCCGGAGCTGCGTCGGTTGACGCGTGAGTACGTCCACACAGGTAGGAGGCCACTTCGCCCGCCCGCCGGCCCCACAACAGGGGCAGAGAAATTTTCCGCACCCGGCGGTCACATCCGCCGCGCCGACGCGTTCGGCCGGCAATCTCGGCGGGCCAGTCAGACCCGACGGGGGCAGGGGCGAGGCAGAGCGAGGCACGCGAGACGCCCGGAAACGCGACGCGCCCGGGTGCGTGTGGCACCCGGGCGCGTACGGCGTCGCGGACTACTTCTTGCCGGCGGCCTTGCCGTCGCCGGAGTCGGAGGAGAGGGCGGCGATGAAGGCTTCCTGCGGCACCTCGACCCGGCCGACCATCTTCATCCGCTTCTTGCCTTCCTTCTGCTTCTCCAGCAGCTTGCGCTTACGGCTGATGTCGCCGCCGTAGCACTTGGCGAGGACGTCCTTGCGGATCGCCCGGATGGTTTCCCGGGCGATGACCCGGCTGCCGATGGCCGCCTGGATCGGTACCTCGAACTGCTGGCGCGGGATCAGGGTGCGCAGCTTGGCAGCGATGGTGACGCCGTAGTTGTACGCCTTGTCCTTGTGCACGATGGCGCTGAACGCGTCCACCGGCTCGCCGTGCAGCAGGATGTCCACCTTCACCAGGTCGGACGCCTGCTCGCCGGAGGGCTCGTAGTCGAGTGAGGCGTAGCCCTTGGTACGGCTCTTCAACTGGTCGAAGAAGTCGTAGATGATCTCCGCGAGGGGCAGCGTGTAGCGCAGCTCCACCCGGTCGGCGGAGAGGTAGTCCATGCCGAGCAGGGTGCCGCGCCGGCCCTGGCAGAGCTCCATGACCGCGCCCACGTAGTCGTTGGGCGTCAGCACTGTGGCACGGACCACCGGCTCGTACACCTCGGCGATCTTGCCGGTGGGGTACTCGCTCGGGTTGGTGACGACGATCTCCTCGCCGTCGTCCGTGATCGCCCGGTAGACGACGTTGGGCGCGGTGGAGATGAGGTCGAGGTTGTACTCGCGCTCCAGCCGCTCCCGGATGATCTCCAGGTGGAGCAGGCCGAGGAAGCCGCAGCGGAAGCCGAAGCCCAGCGCGCCGGAGGTCTCCGGCTCGTAGTCCAGGGCGGCGTCGTTGAGCTTGAGCTTGTCCAGCGCCTCGCGCAGGTTGGGGTAGTCGGACCCGTCGATCGGGTAGAGACCGGAGTAGACCATCGGCTTCGGGTCCTTGTAGCCACCCAACGCCTCGGCCGCCGGCCGGCTGTTGATGGTGACCGTGTCACCGACCCGGGACTGCCGGACGTCCTTCACACCGGTGATCAGATAGCCGACCTCGCCGACGCCGAGCGCCTCGGCCTTGACCATCTCGGGTGAGATGACGCCGATCTCCAGCAGCTCGTGAACCGCGCCGGTGGACATCATCTTGATCCGGTCGCGGGCGCTGATCCGGCCGTCGATGACCCGGACGTACGTGACGACGCCGCGGTAGACGTCGTACACCGAGTCGAAGATCATCGCCCGGGCGGGCGCCTCGGCCTCGCCGACCGGCGGAATGAACTGCCGGACGATCTCGTCGAGCAGGTACGGGACGCCCTCACCGGTCTTGCCGGAGACCCGGATGCAGTCGGCGGGGTCGCCGCCGATCAGGTGGGCCAGCTCCTCGGCGTACTTCTCCGGCTGCGCGGCCGGCAGGTCGATCTTGTTGAGCACCGGGATGATGCGCAGGTCGTTCTCGAGAGCCAGGTAGAGGTTGGCCAGGGTCTGCGCCTCGATGCCCTGCGCGGCGTCGACAAGCAGCACCGCGCCCTCGCAGGCGGCCAGCGACCGGGACACCTCGTAGGTGAAGTCCACGTGCCCCGGGGTGTCGATCATGTTGAGCACCGCGTGCTCGCCGGCCCGCTCACCCTCACGGATGGTCCACGGCATGCGGACGGCCTGGCTCTTGATGGTGATGCCGCGCTCGCGCTCGATGTCCATCCGGTCCAGGTACTGCGCGCGCATCTGCCGCGGGTCGACCACGCCGGTGAGCTGCAACATCCGGTCGGCCAGGGTCGACTTCCCGTGGTCGATGTGGGCGATGATGCCGAAGTTCCGGATGCGACCGGGGTCGGTGGCACCAGGGGCGTTCGCGCCGGGATCGAGCTTCGGTGGCACAGCGGTCCGTTCTGGTCGGCTGACGTGAACAGGCCGGCGCGCCGCCGACCCCCTCTATGTTCCCACGCCGCCGGGGTGCGCCCGCTGCGCGGGCGATGGATCGGCGCGAGGACCCCTCACTCCATCGGCGGCTCGACGAAGAGCGCGGCCAGCCGGGGCAGCCGCCGACGCGCCTCGTCCTCGTCGTCGAAGTCCCAGAAGTCGTTGAGGTCCGGCGTCCGCACCGGGTCGCGGTCCGCCGGCAGTTCGGTAGCGGTGGCCTTGCGGTACGCGTCCCAGGGCACCGAGAGCATCTGCTCGGCGGAGAACTCCTCGCCGCTGAGCGAGGCCGCCCGCACCTGGGGCAGTTCGGCCAGCGAGTCCGGTTCGGCGACGGCGCGGGCGAAGACGGCCCGACCCTGGGTCATCAGCCAGCCCCGGAAGTGTTCGAAGCCGTCGGCCGAGGCACCACCGTTGATCAGGTACGCCGCACCCCACAGATCCGCCTTGTGCGAGGCGGCCAGCACCCGCGTCTGGTGCCGCGCGTACCCGATGATGTCCTCCGGGTCGCGCTCGGCGAGCAGCGCGACGGCCCGCGCGGCGACCGGGCCGGGCTCACCGCCGCCGCCGGCCCGCGCCTCGTCGATCAGCTTCCAGAAGTCCTCGGTCCTCATGGCTTGGCAGTCTGGCAGTGTCGCCGTGCGTCGCGCACGTACCCCGGGGCAGCATGGTGGGATGTCCCCTCCCCTGCTGCCGCCGGTGCCGTACCACGCAAGCGCCCTGCGCCCGTCGTGGCCGGCGTTGCCGGCGGCGCTGCGGGCCGCGGTCGCCGAACGGCTCGGCGCGCCGGTGGTCACCGCCCGGGTCGCGGACGCGGGCTTCACCCGGGGCTTCGCCGCCGTGCTCGACACCGCCGACGGTGGTCGGGTCTTCGTCAAGGCCGCACCCGCCGCCGAGCAACCGCATCTGGTCGACTGGTACGCCCGAGAGGCCGCGATCCTGGATCGGCTGCCGGCGGACCTGCCGGCGCCCCGCCCCCGGTGGACCCTCTCCGCGGCCGGCTGGTTCGTGCTCTGCACCGACGCCGTCGACGGGCACACCCCCCGCCTGCCCTGGGTGCCCGCCGAGTTGGACGCCACCCTCGCCGGGTACGCGCAGGTCGCCGCCGCCCTGGCCGACCCGCCGATCGCACTGACCGCGCTCGGCCTGCCGCACCTGGCCGACCTGGCCCGGTCGGACATCCTCTGGTGGGAGGAGGTCGCCGCCGGTCGCGAGCCGACCCCACCACTGCCCGCGTCGCTGCTGAACCGGCTGCCCGAGCTGGTGGAGTTGGAGTCCCTCCTCCCCCGGTACGCCGCCGGGGCGACCGGCCTGATCCACGGCGACCTGCGGGTCGACAACGTGCTGATCGACTCGGCCGGCAGCGCCTGGTTCTGCGACTGGACCTGGGTCTGCACCGGGCCGGCCTGGTTCGACCTGGCCGGCCTGCTGCTCACCGCGTACGCCAGCGGGCTGGACGCGGACCGGCTCTTCGCCGCGCACCCGGCCACCACCGGCGCACCCCCGGACGCGTTGGACGCGACACTGGCCGCGTTGGCCGGCTACTACCTCACCGGCGCCGCGGCGGCACCGCCGACGGCCTCGCCGCACCTGCCGGCCCACCAGCGGTGGAGCGGCGAGCAGTCGCTCGACTGGCTGGCCCGCCGCCAGGGTTGGCGGTAACGCGGCCCGCCTGCCGTCGGGCTGGCGGCGTGGACCAGACCGGCCTGCCGTCGGGCTGGCGGTGGGCCGCCGCCAGGGTCGAGGGCGTAACCTGGTGCCCGACGGGCCGGGTCCGTCCGCGCGAAGGCCGAGCCGTTTTGGCTCGTCCCGGGCGACCTGGTAACCTGGCTCTTCGCGCAGCGATGACGCATGTTCGTCATCACGCGCAATAAGCTGACCAACCCGAGCTATCAAGACGAGGCTGTCGCGTGGCGAACATCAAGTCCCAGATCAAGCGCAACCGGCAGAACGAGAAGGCCCGGCTGCGCAACAAGTCGGTCAAGTCGTCGCTGAAGACCGCCGTCCGGAAGTTCCACGAGGCTGCCGAGGCCGGTGACGTCGAGAAGGCGACCGCGCTCATGCTGGACGCCTCTCGCAAGCTGGACAAGGCCGTCAGCAAGGGCGTGATCCACTCCAACCAGGCCGCGAACCGCAAGTCCGCGATCGCGAAGCGCGTGGTGTCGCTCTCCGCCTGACGACTTCACCGTCAGACTGATTCGGAAAACCCCGGGCCCAAGGCCCGGGGTTTCCGTGTGCCCATCCCCAGTCGTTCAGCCGCGCGCCCGCCTTGCGCTCCCGCCTTGAGATCTTGGAAGGAAAGCGCCCCTGGAGGGGCCATTCCGCTCCAAGGTCTATGACGAATGCGTCGGTGGGCGCGTCGGCTCGGCAGTGCCCGGGGGCGATGTATCCGCCGTCACGATGACGCCGGGCACACTGTGCAACATCCACTCCACCTGCGCTCGCCCGACCGCCGGCTCCATCTGCCGACGGAAACGGTCCCGTTCCTGCTCGGGTACGAGCGCGGCGGAGCGGACCACGACCGCGGCCACCATGTCGTTGAGCTTGACCATGGCCGCCACCACGACCGGCAGCACCAGCACCGCCCACCAGCTGACCAACTCGGCGAGGGCGAGCAGCACCGCCAGCGCGATGGCGCCCTCGAAGAAGAGGAAGCACAGCACGCCGCCGGGGTTGACGAACCGTAGGCCGAGGAGCCGGGCGTAGAGCGGTCGGTAACGCTCCTCGTCCACGCGGACGGTGGCCCACGCCGGGCGGCTCGCTCCCGTCACCTGGTGCTGCCCTGCCGGGCCGCCACGACCGAGAAGACCGCACGCTCCAGGGCGTACGCCCGGTCGTCGGAGCCGCCCTTGACGGCCGCGTTGCACTCGGCGGCCACCTGCATGGCCCGGACCAGGCCCTCCGGCGTCCAGCCCCGTCCCTGCCGCTGCGCCCGCTCGATCTTCCAGGCGGGCATTCCGAGGCTGCTGGCGAGCTGGTACGGGCTACCCCGCCCGGCCGACGCCACCCGGGCCACCGTACGCACCCCGTCGGCCAGGGCGTCGGCGATGGGCACCGGGTCGACGCCGACGTGCAGGGCCCAGCGCAGTGCCTCAAGCGCCGCCGGCACGTCGCCGACCATTGTGGCGTCCGCCACCGTGAAGCCGGTCACCTCGACCCGGCCCCGGTAGTAACGGGAGACCGTCTCGGCGCTGATCCGCCCGTCGGTGTCGGCGATCAGCTGGGAGCAGGCGGCTGCCAGCTCGCGCAGGTCGTTGCCGACCGCAGCGATGAGCGCCTCGGCGGCGTCGTCGGTGCACTTACCGCCGGCCCGCCGGATCTCGTCGCGGACGAAGGCCACCCGGTCGCGGTGCCCCTTGAGCTTGGCGGCCGGGACGACTGTCGCGCCGGCCGCCCGCAGACCGTCGGCGAACGCCTTGCCCTTGGCACCCCCCAGGTGCAGCACCAGCAGCTGGACCTCCGGGTCGGGATTCTTCGCGTACGCCAACAGCGCGGCGACCAGGTCCTTGCGGGCGTCCTGGCCGGAACGCAGGATCAGCAGCCGCCGCCCGCCGAAGAGGGAGGGGCTGAGCATCTCGGCGATCTCGCCGACGGTGAGCGCGCTGGCCTGGTACTCGCGGACGTCCACCTCGGGGTCGACGCTGCGAACCTTCGAGACAGCTTCGGTGACCGCGCGCGTGGCGAGCAGTTCCTCGTCACCGAGGACGAGCAGAATGGGGGCGAGGCTGGCGGGGGTCACGTCGCCCATATTCGCACGGCCTGCGGCGGGATCGTGCCTGCTCATTAGCTGCTTGATCGGCGCAGCCCGCACACAGCGCAAATCCAGACATCCAAGTCAATTCCCCATTTAATCCGCAAGTCGCCCGATTAATCGGAGACCCGTTCTTGATCCACACGGGATCACGGAAATCGCGGTTTCGGGCCGCTGATACCCGAGGTCAGCGATCCCGCGTCGATCAGCGACCCGGACGGCCGGCCGCGAGTCCGGACCGCCGGCGACTCAAGGCTGCCGGCCCGCGGGCACACCTCGCCGGGCTACCGCCAGACCGTCGCCCGTTCGGACCGCCGCCACATCGCCGTCCGTGTCGGTACGCAGCACCCGCACACCGTCCCTGCCCAGGTGGGCGAGCAGCCCCGGGCTCGGGTGGCCGTAGGTGTTGCCGGTGCCCACCGGCACGAGCGCCACCGCCGGCCGGACCGCGTCGAGGAAGCCCGGGTCCTGATACGCCGACCCGTGATGCGCGACCTTCAACACGTCCGCCCGTAACTGGCCGGGGGCCGCCCGCGCCACCATCGCGTGCTGCTCCTCGGTCTCCGCGTCGCCGGCCAGCAGGATCCGCACGCCGGCCACCGTGGCGCGCAGCACCAGCGAATTGTTGTTCGGGTCGGACCTGGTCCCGGCCAGCGGGTACGGCGGACCGAGCACCAGCAGGTCGACCCCGCCCACGGGGTGGCGAGCGCCGGCCACGGTGGTCAGCAGCGCTGCCCGCCCGCCGGTGGCTGCCGCCCGAACCAGGTCCCTGCCGCTCTCCGGGTCCGCCGACGACGGCATCAGCACCGCTCCCACCCGCCGCCCCCGGAACACTCCGGCCACCCCGCCCACGTGGTCCGCGTGGAAGTGGCTGATCACCAGCAGGGGCACCTCCCGTACACCGAGCCGACGCAGGCAACCGTCCACCGCGCCCGGTTCCGGCCCGGCGTCCACCACCACCGCCCGGCCGGAGTCGACCGGGAGCACCAGGGCGTCGCCCTGGCCCACCGCGCAGGCCACCACGACCCACCCGACGGGCGGCCAGCCGGCGGCTAACAGCCGAACCGGCAGGGCACCCAGCACGGCGGCGACACCAACCACCGCCACCAGCCGCCGTACGAGTGGCCGGCGCACCGCGATCAGCAGCGCGACGGTCAGCCCGGTCAGAAGCAGGGCACCGGGCACCCCGCCCAGCCACGGCAGGGTGCCGCCTGGCAGTCGAGCACCCTGCCGGGCGATGACCACCAGCCACC
Source organism: Micromonospora vinacea (assembly GCF_015751785.1). Taxonomy (NCBI): domain Bacteria; kingdom Bacillati; phylum Actinomycetota; class Actinomycetes; order Micromonosporales; family Micromonosporaceae; genus Micromonospora; species Micromonospora vinacea. The sequence goes on from NZ_JADOTY010000001.1 coordinate 483,769, forward strand.
AGGCAGGCCAACTCGCCAGCCACGCCACGAACTCGGCACCGGCCGGCCAGATCGGCGACACCATGGCCGCCAGCACGCCCAGCACTGTCGCTGGTGCGATGGCCGGCACCGCCAGCAGGTTCGCCGGCACCGCCACCAGGCTCACCGTGCCCGAGATCCCGGCGACGACCGGACCGCAGGCAAGTTGGGCAGCAGCCGGGACTGCCAACGCCTCGGCCAGCCCAGGTGGGACGCCTCGCCGACGCAACCCGTCCCGCCAGCGCGGTGCGAGCAGCAGCAGGCCACCGGTGGCCAGCACGGAGAGGGCGAACCCCGGGTCCCCAGCCAACTCGGGGTCGACGAGCACCAGCACGGTCACGGCGGCGGCCAGCGCGGGCAGCGCCGCCCGAGGTCGACCGGCGGCGAGCGCGGCGAGCCCGATCGCTCCCATCGTGGCGGCCCGTACGACGCTCGGCGACGGGCGGACCAGGATGACGAACCCCACCAGCGCCACCCCGCACAGCGCGGCCGCAAGCCACGGACCGGCGCGCGCCCAACGGGCCAGCAACAGCACCGCACCCACCACGATCGCCACGTTGGAGCCGGAGACCGCGTTGAGATGGGTCATCCCGGTGGCCTGAAAGTCCTCCTCGACGGCGGGTGGCAGTCGGCTGGTGTCGCCCACCACCAGACCGGGCAGCAGCCCACCGGGGTCGTCGGGCAGTGGCTCGCAGGCCCGTTGCAGGCCGGTGCGGAGCGTCCCGGCGGCGCGCTGCGCCCAGGACGGCGCGCCGTGCCGCTCCGGCGGATCGTTGGTGCTGAGCACCGCCGCGGTGAGGTCGCCGCCGCGCGGAACATCGAGCCGGCCGTCGACGGTGAGTCGCTGCCCGGGCAGCAGGCCCCGCCACGCCGGGTCGGTGGCCAGGACGAGCAGCCGCACCGACGCGTGGATCCGCCGACCATCCGGGCCGGTGAGCCGGACCAGCTTCGTCGACACCAGCAACATGCCCGGTCGCCCGGCGCTCCGGATCGGACGCGGGTCGTCCCGGACGACCAGGTCGGCGGTGATCGGAGCGCGTTGCTCGGCGAGGGCACGGATCGCCGGCGCGTCGCGAACGGCGAGCCGGGCGGCGGTGGCGGCACCACCGCAGACCACTCCGAGGCCGACCGCCACGGCCACCCACCCGAAACGCCGCACCACGGCTCGGGGACGGCCGAGGCTGCCGAGCAGATGTACGGCGCCACTTGCCGTCAGACCGGCCGCCGCGGCGGCCACCAGCAGAACGGTGCGGCTGCCGAGGTGCAGCCCGGCGAGCGCGGTGAGCCAGGCCGCCATGGCGAGCCCAGCCAGTCGCAGATCCGGCGGCTCGGACTCGCTCACACCGTCACCAGATCCTTGAGCTGCTCGTAACGGGCATCGCCGATCCCGTCGACCTGGCGTAGGTCGCCAACGGACTTGAACCCGCCGTGCTGATCTCGATGGGTGAGGATCCGTTGGGCGAGCACCGGGCCGACCCCGGGCAGCGCGTCGAGCTGCGCCAGTGTCGCGGTGTTGAGGTTCAGCGGCCCGGCGGCGGGTCCCCCATCGCCCGCCGCAGGCCCGGCCGCACCGCCCGGCATCGGCGGTGGCGTCACCCCGACCACGATCAGCTCGCCGTCGGTGACCTTGCGGGCGGGGTTGAGCAGCGCCACGTCGACCCCCGGGAGCGCGCCGCCGGCCGCCTGAACCGCGTCGGCGAGACGGGACCCGGCCGGCAGGCGTACCAAACCGGGTTTTCGGACCTTGCCCGCGACCGCCACCACCAACTCGGCGGGGCCGGACACGCTGGGGTCACCCGCTGGCGCGGCCGACGCGGTCTCGCTGACCAGCGGGGCGACCGGCTCCGACTGCGGCCGGGCCTGCCAGGCCCAGCCTGCCGCACCCACGACCACCACCACGGCGACCACCGCCAGCGCCCGCACACCCCGCCGCCCGGGGTCGAACGCCGACGGGCCGGGCAACCGTGACTCGGGCGGGACCGCGAGGCCGTCCGACGACGGCTCCGCGAGCGGCACGGCGGCGGGCCGGAAGGACGGCACGTCTGCGGGCTGCGCGCCGACCAGTGACGACGGGGGTACGCCAGCGAGCGGCACCTCCGGCCGGAGCGGCGGTGCGACAGCCACCTCCGTCAGCCGGCGCAGGCGCTGGCGTACCTCTGTTTCCTCGTCGTGCGACACAGCGCGACGCTATGGCGGCGACCGGGACGGTGGCGGGTGATGGCGCTGTCCTGTGGACAACCACCGCCACTGTGGACAACGCCCTGATCATGGTCCCGGTCTGCTATGCGGGGGGCCGAACCAGGGCGCGTGGCCTGGGCAGCCGGTCTGGTCGCCGGCACCCGCGTCGAGCGGACTACCCTCACCGGTATGTCCGACTCCCGCCTGCTGCGCATCGGCACACGCAACTCTCCAATGGCTCTCGCGCAGGTCGAGCGGGTCCGCGCGATGCTCGCCGATCGGCACCCCGAGGTCACAGTGGACGTGCTGTCGATGTCGACGAGCGGGGACCGCTGGCACGGTGACCTGGCCGCCCTGGGCGGCAAGGGGGCGTTCACCAAGGAGGTGGACGCCGCCCTGATCGCCGGGGATGTTGACCTGGTGGTGCACTGCGTCAAGGATGTCCCCGGAGACCGGCCGGCACCAGCCGGCACGGTGATGGCCGCCTACCTGGCCCGCGACGATGTCCGGGACTGCCTCGTGCACCCGGGCGGGCTGCGAATCGACCAACTGCCCTCCGGCACCCGGATCGGCACCTCCGCCGTCCGGCGGGTCGCGCAGCTGGCGCTGCACTGGCCGAGCCTGGTGCCGGTGCCCATCCGGGGCAACGCGAACAGCAGGCTCGCCAAACTCGACGCCGGCGACAGGTACGACGCGCTGCTGCTCGCGTTCTCGGGGCTGGAGCGGATCGGGCAGGCCGCCCGGATCACGCATCCGATCGACGTCGACACGATGGTCCCGGCCGTCGGCTCCGGCACCCTGGTCCTGCAATGCCGCGAAGACGACACCAGCACCCGTGACCTGGCGGCCAGCCTCGGTGACCCACGAGCCTGGCGGGAGACCGTGGCGGAACGGACCATGCTGCACATCCTGCAGGGGAACTGTCACTCCCCCATCGCCGCGCTTGCCCGTACCGAACCCGACGGACGCCTCGGTCTACGGGCGAGGGTGATCAGCGTCGACGGTAAGACAGTGCTCGACGTACACGAATGGGCGGCGGATCCGATCACCCTCGGGACCTCCGTGGCCGCCGCGTTGCTCCGGCAGGGCGCCCGTGACCTCCTCGACCTGTCCGCGCACGTCTGACCGCCCACGGTAACGCCGGCGGAGCAGGCCGAGTCGACAACGGTGAGGTGTCGGCTCCAGTGGACGAACCACCAGAGCCGACATCATCCTCGACGAGCGACGCAGACGACCTACAGGTACGGCCGGGTGATGATCTCGATGGCGTGGCCGGCCGGGTCGAAGAAGTAGAAGCCCCGCCCACCGTGCTCGGTGTTGGTCTCCGCCTCGCGCTTCAACTGCGGGTCGGCCCAGTACGTGATCCCACGCCCCTTGACGAACGCCAGGCACCGTACGAACAACTCGTCGTCGACGAGGAACGCGTAGTGCTGCATCTGGATGTCCACCGGTGGCTCGGCGAACTGGAGCAGCACACCCTCATCCAACTGGACGTTGGCGAACGGCCCCCACGATGGCGCCTCCGGCAGCTCGAACAGCTCCCGGTAGAACGCGGCCGAGGCGCTCTTGTCCTTGCTGGCGATGATGGTGTGGTTGAACGTGACTGTCATCCGTGCCGTCTTCTTTCCCGGTCGATCCGAAGACCCGACCGGAGGCCCACAGCGTTCACCCAGCCACGCAGATGACAAAGCCCCGAGGGCACCGACGCCCCGGATCCCGCACGAGAGACGCGCACATCGCGTCAACCTCGGCGTGGTGGCTGAAGTAGCCAGAACCTCCGGGGGGTAGGCCCATCTGGGGCGCGCACGGAGGCTAACACAGCGGCCCCGGAGCGGCGGCGCCACGAGAACGGGTCAGCGGGCCTCCGGGTCGAGGCCGAGTACGGCTCGTCCGCCGTCGACCGGCAGCGTCACCCCGTTGACGAAGCTCGCTGCGGGCGACAGCAGGTACGCGACCGCCTCTGCCACCTCCTCGGCCCGCCCGATGCGGCCCACCGGGTGCAGCCGGGTCAGCTCGGCGTCGATCCACTGGGCCTGGGTGGGATCCTGCGTGGCGAGGAATTCGGTGTGCCGCTCGGTGGCGATCGAGCCGAGGGCGACAGCGTTGGCCCGGATGCCGTGCCGCCCGTACTCGACGGCCAGCGCCCGGGTCAGCCCTTCCACGGCGGCCTTCGCTGTCGCGTACGGCAGCGCACCGGACACGGGTCGGCGGGCCTGGTGCGACGAGACGTTGACGATCGCGCCGCCGGCGGCGCGGGCCAGGAAGCGGCGGACGGCGACCGCGGCGCCCACCACCGCCGGACGCAGGTTCAAGCCGATCAGGTCCAGCACCGTGTCGGCAGACGCGGTGTGCAGCGTGGCGTCGCGGAACACCGCCGCGTTGTTCACCCAGCCGGTCAACGGCGCGGCGCGGTCGGCCAGCTCGGCGGCGTGCTCGGCCACCTGCTCGTCGGCGGCGTCGCCGACCACCGCGACGAGTCGGTCGGCGGCCGGGTGGCCGGCCAACCAGTTGACCGCGTCGGCGTCGCGTTCCAGTACGACGATGGTGGCGCCGGTCGCCAGCAGCCGTTCCACAACGGCCCGGCCGACACCGCGTCCGCCCCCGGTCACCACACACGACGTGGGCAGGGCTCAGCCCTCCGGACGGCGGTGGACGACCACGCAGGCCAAACCCGGCCCGGCGTGCGCGCCGACGACGGCACCCGCCTCGGAGACGTACGTGTCGTGCAGCCGGTCACCGAACCGCTCAGTCAGCGCGACGCGCAACGCCTCGGCCCGTTGCGGCGCGGCCAGGTGGTGCACCCCGAGGTCCACGTCATCGTCGCCGGCCGCCTCGACGGCCAGGTCCACGAGACGGGCCACTCCCCGGCTGGCGGTGCGGACCTTCTCGCGGAGCACGATCGCCCCGTCCGGCATGTGCATGATCGGCTTGACGGACAGCGCGGTGCCGACCAACGCCTCGGCCGCGTTGATCCGGCCGCCCCGGCGGAGGAACTCCAGCGTGTCGACGTAGAACCAGACGGTGGTGCGGGCGACGGCGGCGAGCGCCGCGTCGCGTACACCGGCAAGGTCGGCGCCGACCTCGGCGGCGGTGGCGGCGGCGATGGCCGGAAAGCCCAGCCCCATGCCCGCCGAGCGGCTGTCCACAACCTCGACCCGGCCGTCCAGGTCGGCGGCCGCGAGCCGGGCGGCCTCCACCGTGCCGGACAGCGCGGCGGAGATGTGCACCGAGACGATCCCATCGGCGCCGGCGTCGAGCAGTCGGCGGTACGTCCGGGCGAACTGCTCGGGTGCCGGGCGGGAAGTGGTCGCCGTGACCCGGCGGGCGCTCAGTGCCACTGTCGCGTCGGCCGGCTGGGTCTCCACCCCCTCCAGCCCTTCCGCGCCGTTGAGAACGACGGTCAACGGCACGACGGTCAGCCGGTGCGCCTGCACCAGTTCGGGCGGAAGGTAGGCGGTGGAGTCGATGACAACCGCGACGGGCATGCCCGGCACGCTAGCCGATCCAGACCGCGAACGCCGAGGCGCGAGCGCTCAGACCGCGTCGACGGCGACCGGGGCGGTGATCAGGCCGACGTTGTGCGCCCGCAACTGCCACCCACGAACGTCGTCGTGGCGCAGCTCGGTCCAGTGGCAGTTGGCCAGCGAACCGATGGTGCGCAGCACGGCAGTGTCCCAGCCGAGCAGGTGACCGATGCCCTGTCGGGAGCCGCCACCGTGAGTGGCGATCACCACGGTGCCGCCCGGAGACGCGTCGGCTGCCTCCTGTAGCGCGGCGCCGACCCGCTCCCCGAGGGCGTGCAGAGGCTCCAGATCCGCGCCCGGGTCGGGGTCGCCGGCCCGCCAGCGCGCGTACTCCTCGGGGAATCGCTCAGCGACCTCGGTGAGGTGCAGACCCTGCCACTGGCCGAAGTGCCGCTCGCGCAGGCGGGCGTCGGTGCGTACCGGCAGCCCGGTCAGCGCGGCGAGCGCGGCGGCGGTGTCGGCGGCGCGGCTCAGGTCGCTGGCCACGATGGCGTCGGGCCGCAGCCCCGCGAGCAGCGGGGCGGCGGCGCGGGCCTGGTCGCGGCCGAGCTCGTTGAGGGGTACGTCGGTCTGCCCCTGGACGCGGTTGGCGGCGTTCCAGTCGGTGTTGCCGTGCCGCCAGACGATCAGTCGGGTCATTCGGCGGCGGCGGCGGACCCGCTGGCGTCTGCCTCGACCAGGTCGCGATCGACGAACGGGATGGTGGGGCAGTCCTTCCAGAGGCGGTCGAGCCCGTAGAACTCGCGCTCCTCGGTGTGCTGCACGTGCACCACGATGTCGACGTAGTCGAGCAGCACCCAGCGGCCACCACGTTCGCCCTCGCGCCGCACCGGCTTCGCCTTCTCGGGCAGCTCCAGCAGGCTCTCCTCGATGGCGTCGACGATGGCCAGCACCTGACGCTCGTTGGGGGCGGCGGCGAGCACGAACGCGTCGGTGATGGCGAGCTGGTCGCCGACGTCGATGATCGTGATGTCCTGCGCCTTCTTGTCGGCGGCGGCCTGGGCGGCCGCGATAGCCAGCTCGTGAGCGCGTTCGGAAACTGTCACCGTTCTCCTTCGATCAAGCGTGCGATCCTCCAAGCGTCTCATACCCGGCGGCGCCCCGATCGTGCAGTTCTGGTCGGTTAACTGCACGAAACCGGGCATAACGGGTGCGCTCAGCGCTGATAGAGGCTCCGCTTGGCGATGTACTGCACCACACCGTCGGGCACCAGGTACCAGACCGGCTCACCTCTGGCGACCCGAGCACGACAGTCGGTCGACGAAATGGACATCGCGGGCACCTGGATCAGGCTGACGGTATCCGCCGGAAGGTGCTTGTCACTCAACGGGAAACCGGGCCGGGTCACACCGATGAAGTGGGCCAGCTCGAAGATCTCGTCCAGATCCTTCCAGGACAGGATGCGTTGCAGAGCGTCCGCGCCGGTGATGAAGAACAGCTGCACCTTCGGGCCGTACTCGGCGTGCAGGTCACGCAGCGTGTCGACCGTGTAGGTCGGCCCACTGCGGTCGATGTCGACCCGGCTGACCTGGAAGCGAGGGTTGGAGGCCGTGGCGATGACTGTCATCAGGTACCGGTCCTCGGCCGGACTGACCGGCTCGTCGGCCTTCTGCCACGGCTGCCCGGTGGGGACGAAGACCACCTCGTCCAGGCCGAACCGGTCCGCCACCTCGCTGGCCGCCACCAGGTGCCCGTGGTGGATCGGGTCGAAGGTGCCACCCATGATCCCGATCCGCCGGATATCTTCCTCCACCCAATGATCGTAGGCCGAACGCTGTGGCCGACCGTCCCGGCCCGGCACTGCCCTACGCGGGCGCCGGGGTCGCGGGCGGGACAGGGGTCGCGGCACGCTCGCACGTCGGCGTATATTCGTTGGCGAGTAACCGTCGACGAGCGAGGGGGTCGTCGTGCCGAAGCGGCGCAAGGTCGGCAATCTGCTGGCGCTGGCCGTGCTGTCCGCCCTGGTCCAGCGGCCGATGCACCCGTACGAGATCGCCACCGCACTCCGCGCCTGGGGCAAGGACCAGGACATGGAGTTCAAGTGGGGGTCCTTCTACACGGTGATCGGCAACCTGGACAAACACCACCTCATCGAGGCGGTGGAGAGTGTGCGCGAAGGCCGACGCCCGGAACGCACCGTCTACCGGATCACCGACGCGGGGCGGGCCGAGCTGGTCGACTGGGCCCGCGAACTGGTCTCCACCCCGATGGCGGAGCAGCCCCGTTTCCGGGCCGGGTTGTCAGTGCTCGCCGCGCTGCATCCCGACGAGGCCACCGACCTGCTGCGGCAACGGCTCGATCTGCTGGAGGCCGCGATCCGCCAGGACCGCGAGACGCTCGACGCGTACCTGCGGGAGATCCCCCGGCTGTTCCTGGTCGAGTCGGAGTACGACCTCGCCATGCGGGACGCGGAGGCGGCCTGGCTGCGGGCACTGCTCGCCGAGCTGACCTCGGGGAGCTACCCCGGGTTGGACACCTGGCGCACCTTCCACGAGACCGGCGAGATGCCGGCCGAGCTGACCGAGTTGGCCGCGAGAAGCAGCACCCCGACGGCCAGCTCCGACACCCCGACCACCCACACCCCGGAGGCCAGCCCCGACAGCGCCGAACGCCCCGACAGCAGCAGCCGCCGAGCCGACACCACCGGCTGAAGAACGGCCCCGGCGAGGTGCGCCAACACCTCACCGGGGCCCTGACCCCGAACCGACGCCTGGGAAGGCACCCGGCCCGAAGCGGCAACCACGAGGATAACCGGGCTCCCTCCCAGGTCCGCGCGTCCGCGCACCGAACCCACCAGGTCCGCGCGCCCGCGCACCAACGACCACACCCAGGGAGAGAGCATGACCACGGTACGAACCGCGATCGTCATCGGCGGTGGCATCGCCGGGCCGGTGACAGCGCTCGCGCTGCGCCGCGCCGGCATCACCGCAACCGTCTACGAGGCGTACCCGGCCACGGCCAACGGCATCGGCGGCACCCTCGCCCTCGCGCCCAACGGCATGGCGGCTCTGCGCACCGTAGGCACCCATGAGGCGGTGACGACGATCGCCACGCCGATCGTCCGCAGCGCTCTGGCCGTCGGCCGCCGCCGCATCGACATGCCCACGCTGACCGGGGTGCCGCCGCTGCACGTGGTGCACCGGGCCGAGCTGTACCAGGCACTGCACGATCAGGCATTCGCCGAAGGCGTGCCGTTCGCGTACGGCAAGCGGCTGGTCGACGCCGAGCAGACCGACGACGCCGTCATCGCACGCTTCGAGGACGGCACAACCGCGACCGCCGACATCCTCGTCGGCGCGGACGGGATCCGCTCCACGGTCCGGGGTCTCATCGACCCGGCCGCGCCCGGTCCCCGGTTCACCGGACTGCTCGGCGTCGAGGCGGTCGCCCGCCACGACGTGGACGCCGAGCCGGGCACAATGACGTTCGCGTTCGGGCGACGCGGCTACTACCTGTACTGGCCGGAGCCGGGTGGCGGCACCCGGTGGGGGGCCAACCTGCCGCAGCAGCGGCCGATGAGCCTCGTCGAGGCCCGGGCGGTGCCGGCGGAGCAGTGGCTGGACATGCTGCGCGCCACCTACGGCGACGACGACCCGGGCCGGGAACTCGTCGCCACCAGCAACGCCGACGACCTTCAGGTGGTCGGGTCGTTGCAGATCATGCCGCCCGTGCCGCACTGGCATCGGGGCCGGATGGTGCTGGTCGGCGACGCGGCGCACGCGCCGTCGAACAGTTCGGGGCAGGGCGCGTCGTTGGCCATCGAGAGCGCGGTGCAGCTCGCCCGTTGCCTGCGTGACCTGCCGGACGTCGAGGCGGCATTCGCCGCGTACGTGCGGCTGCGTCGTACCCGGGTGGAGAAGGTCGCGGCCCGGGCAGCCCGGATCAACCATGCGAAGGCTCCCGGTGCGGTCGCGCGGACGCTGATGCCGTTGCTGATGCCGCTGATGGTGCGCACGGTGCTGGACCCGGAGAAGACCGTCGCCGACGAGCAGCGCTACGTCATCGACTGGGACGCGCCGGTCACGGCGGAGCCCGCCCTGCGCTGAGCGGTGCCCGCGCGGGGTGGCCAGCCAGCCACCCCGCGCTGGTCAGCGGCTCAGGCCGAGGCGGCGGCCACCGCCGTCCGGGCGACCAGCGCGCGGCGCAGGTCGTCGTCGGCGTCGGTCACCACCCGGCGCAGCCCGGGAGTCAGGTCGTCGCGGGCCAGAAGTGCCGCGGCGGCCTCCCGGGTGGGCTGCGCCACGGCGTAGCGGGGGAACGCCAGGGCAGCCACGCGGTCGGCCGTCCAGGCGGTACGCCGGTGCGCGGCAGCCGGCATCTCGGCGAAGTACCGATCGACGTACGCGGTGGTCAGGTCGGCCTGCTCGGGCTGCCAGAACCCCTCGGTGATCGCCTCCAGCAGCCGACCGGACAGCTCGGTGTCCCGCAGGATGATCTCCCAGGTGGCCTGCTTCGCCGCCGGGTCGGGGAGGGCGGCCCGGCAGTGGGCGGCCCGTTCCGCGCCCGCGGAGCTGTTGTCGGCGGCGGCCTCGATGGCGATCTCCGCCTCGCCGGCGCCGCCCAGCACCACCAGGCGACGCAGCACCGCCCAGCGCAGCTCCGCGTCGACCTTCAGACCGGCCGGCACGTCCCGGCCGGCGAGCCAACCGACGAGCAGATCGGCGTCGGTGGTCGCGGCGATCCAACCCCGGGCGGCGGCGAGCTGCAACGACTCCCCGGCTGGCGCGCCGTCGAGCAGCCGCTGGCATGCCCCCGCGACCCTGGCCAGCGCCGTGGATCGGGTCAGCGGATCGAGGTAGCGGTCGACCAGGGACCGGCTGAGCGTCAGCACGTCCTCCGCGATGATCACCTCGGTCTCGGTGGGCAGCGCGGCGGCCACCAGGTCGACCAGGCCGGTGACCGGCCGCTCGCCGTCGGTCGCCGCGTCCAGGGCCTCGCGCCAGAGCACCGCCCTTGCCAGCGGGTCGGTCAGACCGGGCAACACCTGCGGGACGGCATCCGCCGAGGCCGGGTCGAGACGAACCTTCGCGAACGTGAGGTCACCGTCGTTGAGCAGCAACAGCCGGGCCGCCGGCTCGCCGGTCAGCCCACCCAGCACGGTGCGGCCTCCGTCGGTGTCCGGGTCGATGTCGACCTCGTCGCGCCGCCCGGTGCCGTCCATCGAGTAGCGGCCCACCCCGATGCGGTGTGGGCGCAGCACCGGGTACGACTCGGGCGCGGTCTGCACCACCGCCACCTCGGTGTAGCGGCCGTCGGCGTCCACGGCGACCTCGGCACGCAGGGTGTTGACCTGCGGTCGGCGCAGCCACAGCTCGGCCCATTCGGACAGGTCCCGCCCGCTGCTGGCGGAGAGGCTGGCCAGCAGGTCGGCGAGGGTGGCGTTGCCGAAGCGGTGTGCGGCGAAGTGCGCGTTGAGGCCGGCGAGGAATGCCTCGTCGCCGAGCCACGCGACCAGCTGCCGCAGCACGCTGGCCCCCTTGGCGTACGAGATGCCGTCGAAGTTGAGCAGGCCCTCCTCGGCGTCGGCCACCTCCTGCGGAGCGATCGGGTGGGTGGAGGGCCGCTGGTCGGCCGCGTACCCCCAGGCCTTGCGACGCATCGCGAAGGTGGTCCAGGCCTGATCGAATCGGGTCGCCTCGGCGGTGACCCGGGTGCCGAGGTACTCCGCGAAGGACTCGTTCAACCACAGGTCGTCCCACCACCGCATGGTGACCAGGTCACCGAACCACATGTGGGCCATCTCGTGGGCGATGGTGCCGGCCCGCTGCTCGCGCTGGGTGTCGGTGACCGCCGAACGGAACACGTAGTCGTCGCGGAAGGTGACCAGGCCCGGGTTCTCCATCGCGCCGCTGTTGAACTCGGGCACGAACGCCTGGTCGTACTTGCCGAACGGGTAGCGTTCGGTGAAGAGCAGGTGGAACCGGTCCAGGCACTGCCGGGTGACCGTGAAGATCTCCTCGGCGTCGGCGTCCAGGTGCTCGGCGAGCGACCGGCGGCAGTAGATGCCCAGCGGTATGCCGTCGTGCTCGGCCCGTCGGACGTGGTACGGCCCGGCGATCAGTGAGAAGAAGTACGTGGCCAGGGGCGCGCTCGGGGCGAACTCCCAGCGCCCGGGGACCGGGTTGGCGGCCAGCTCGGCGTTACCGGCGACGATCCACTGCGGCGGCGCGGTGACCGAGAGGGTGACCGGGGCCTTGAGGTCGGGCTGGTCGAAGGCGGCGAAGATGCGCGGCGCGTTGTCGAGGAAGGACTCGGCGTAGAGGTAGGTCTCGCCGTCGGCCGGGTCGACGAAGCGGTGCATCCCCTCCCCCGTCTTGGAGTACGCCATCTCGGCCTCGACGAGGAGCGTGTTCTCCACGGACAGGTCGTCGAGGGGCAGCCGGTTGTCGGTGAGCAGGGCGGGATCGAGGTCGCGGTCGTTGAGGCGTACGCCGAGCAGTTTGGCGGGCTTGACCTCGACGAAGGTCGCGGCGCCGGCGGTGGCCCGGAACCGGATCTCGACGCGGGAGCGGAACAGGTCGCCGTCTCCGGTCAGGTCGAGGTCCACCTGATAGGACTCGACAGTAATCGCCGCGCCACGCGCGGTCGCCTCTACACGGGTCAGGCTCGGCATCCGCTTATCCTGCCCGATGGGGATCGGCACCCGGTCACCACACGACCCTCGGCACTGGAGGAAAGAAACATGGCGCAGCACCCCAAGGGCGACTTCGACCTCTCTCGGGCGGTCTGGCAGCGGGCCGAGGGGGACACCTCCGACAGCGCCGTTGAGGTCGCCTTCGTCGACGACCTGATCGGAATGCGCAACTCGGCCGAGCCGGACGGGGCGGTGCTGGTCTTCACCCAGGCCGAGTGGGATGCCTTCGTGGCCGGCGCGCAGGACGGCGAGTTCGACCTGGACTGATCGTGCCCGCCGACCCGTCGGTGGTGGATGTCAGCCATCGCCGGGGCCGTCGCCGTCGCCCCAGCCGAGGCCACCCGGGCCCGGGGCGTGGTGGAAGCCCGGATGGTCGGCCACGTCGGCGCAGCGCTCACCGTCCGGGCCGAGCGCGCCGCAGAACAGCCGCTCGGCCCGCTGCCAGGCGTCCGCAGGTGACAGGGCCGCCGCACCGAGTGCCACCTCCGAACGGAGCAGGCTCAGCGCCTCGGCGTACGCCACGGCCAGCTCGCGCGCCTCGGCCGGGCCGGGCGCGGTGAAGCCCAGGTGCACGGTGAAGAACCGGTGTGGACGGGTGGGCCGCCGCGGCGGCCCGATCAGTGATCGTCCGTCGCGGCCCCCGCCGAGTGCTCCGGCCGCTCGCCGCTGCCGCCAGTGCGGCGATCTGTTGTCGCGCATTCGCCCTCCCCGTGCTCGTCCCACCAGCAGCAAACCAGGTTTCGCCGCCCCTGGGAGGGGCCAGCCGGGCGGGATTCAGCGGCGTCGGCGGGGGTAAGCGCAGTGGTCGGCGGCGACCAGCCGCACCTGCGCGTGAGGAGACCCGATGGCGACGATGCCGGCCGACCGCAGCCCGGACAGCACCCTCGCGCTGCTCCGCGCCGGTTACCGATTCATCGGCGAGCGCTGCGAGCGGTACGGCAGCGACATCTTCACGACCCGGATTCTGCTCGCCCCGACCATCTGCCTGCGCGGTCGGCCGGCGGCGGAGCTGTTCTACGACAGAGACCGCTTCCAGCGGGCCACCGCCATGCCGCTGCGCGTGCAGCGGACCCTGACCGGTCGGGGTGGGGTGCAGGGGCTGGACGGGTCGGAGCACTCCGATCGCAAGGCCATGTTCATGTCGATCATGACGCCGGCGGCGATCCAGCGGCTCGGTCAGCTCTTCGACGACGAGTGGCGGACCCGGGTCACGGCCTGGGAAGCTGCCGGTCCGGTGTCGCTCTACGACGAGTTGGGTCGGCTGCTGACCCGGGTGGTCTGCGCCTGGGCCGGGGTGCCGTTGCCCACGTCGCAGGTCGAGCGGCGCGCCGTCGAACTGCACGCCATGATCGAGGCTCCGGCGGTGCTGGGCACCCGGCACTGGCGGGGACGGGTCGCCCGGTACCGCGCCGAACACTGGCTCGCCAACCTCATCGAACGGACCCGGGTCGGTTTCGCTCCGGCGCCGGCCGGCACCGCCCTGGCCGTGATCGCCGAACACCGGGACGAGCGCGGCAACCTCCTCCCCCGGCGGATCGCGGCGGTGGAGCTGCTCAACGTGCTGCGCCCGGTGGTCGCCGTCGACCAGTACATGACCTTCGCCGCCCTCGCCCTGCACGACCATCCGGCCTGGCGGGACCGGGTCCGTGACGACGACGAGGCCACCGAGCACTTCGTCCAGGAGGTACGCCGCTACTACCCGTTCTTTCCGATCGCGGCGGCCCGGGTCCGGCGGTCCTTCGACTGGCAGGGCCACCACTTTCCGAAGGGCCGGCGGGTGCTGCTCGACCTCTACGGCACCAACCACCATCAGGCGATCTGGCCGCAACCGGAGCTGTTTCGCCCGGAGCGGTTCGCCGGCCGCCGGGTGGACCCGTTCGAGCTGATCCCGCAGGGTGGCGGCGATCACTGGGCCGGGCACCGCTGCGCCGGCGAGTGGATCACCATCGACCTGATGAAGCGGGCGGTCACCAACCTGACCACCACCATGCGCTACGACGTGCCCGTGCAGAACCTGGCCCTGGACCTGCACCGGATGCCCGCGCTGCCTCCCCTCGGACTGACCCTCACCAACGTCCGCCGCGCCGCCTGAGCGGACGACGATCGTGGATGGTCGAGGTGACGAAGAGGTACGACGAGCCGACGCCCCACCGACCCGCCTACCGATGACGTACGTGCTGCCGTTGCGCTGGCACACCGACGCCGGCCTGGCCGAGCTGACCGACTACCTGCGCTGGCTCGGTGACCGGGTCGAGGTCCTCGTGGTCGACGGCTCACCTCCGGACCACTTCGCTCGGCATGCCGAGGCGTGGCGAGGGCTGGTCCGGCACCTCCCACCGGACCCGAGCGAGCGTGGGCTCAACGGCAAGGTGCTCGGCGTACACACCGGCGTCCGCGCGGCCGGCCACGAGCACGTCGTGATCGCCGACGATGACGTCCGGTACGACGAGGCTGCGCTGACCGCGGTGCACCGCCTGCTGGGCCGGGCCGACCTGGTACGACCGCAGAACTACTTCGACCCGCTGCCCTGGCACGCCTGGTGGGACACCGGCCGCACGCTGCTCAACCGGGCGCTCGGGGCGGACTACCCGGGAACCCTCGCCGTGCGGCGCAGCACCTTCCTCGCCATCGGCGGGTACGACAGGGACGTTCTCTTCGAGAACCTGGAGCTGATCCGTACCGTGCGCGCCCACCGCGGCACCGAGGCCGCCCCGGCCTGGCTGTACGTCCGCCGGCTGCCTCCGGGCGCCGCGCACTTCCGCGGCCAACGGGTTCGTCAGGCGTACGACGATCTGGCCCAGCCGGTTCGCCTGCTGACCGCGCTGGCGGTGCTGCCGGCGGCGGCGGTCGCGGCGCGCCGGCCCCGGGTACTGCTCGGCGTGGTGGCCGGGGTCGTCGCCCTGGCCGAGACGGGTCGCCGCCGAGCCGGGGGCAGCCGGGTGTTCCCGCCGGCCACGGCGCTGGCGGCCCCGCTCTGGCTGCTGGAACGCGGGGTGTGCAGCTGGCTCGCGGTAGCCCAACGCCTCCTGCTGGGCGGCGTCCGCTACGGCGACACCCGAATCCGCCGAGCCGCCAACCCCGCCCCGCGCCACCCCAGGACCTCCGCGATCTTGCACTTTCTGTGGGGGCAAAACACCTCAACGACGACAAAGGCCCAACCGTAAGTGCAAGATCGCGGGGGCAGGTCGGGGGTGGGTGGGAACGCGACAGCTCGCGGGCACCCGGGGGTGGCCGCGAGCTGTCGCGCTGGGTCTGGGGAGATGGGTCAGGGGGTGGCGTGGTCCTTGACCTGGTGGGCGGCGGACTTCGTGTCGTCCTTGACCGCGTGCACGGCGTCCTGAGCGGTGGACTTCACCGACTCGGCGGCCTGCTGGGCCGGCTCGCGCAACTCACTGGCCACCTCGCCCAGCTTCTCCTTCACGGCCCCGCCGTGCTCGCTGACCTTGGCCTTCACCTGGGTGGCGGCGTGCTGCTCGCGGCGGGAGGCCGGGATCAGCGACGAGGCCAGCCAGCCGACCCCGAACGCGATCAGACCGGCGGCGAGAGGGTTGCCCTGGGACTTCTGGCGGATCACCCGCGGCGCGCTGTGCGCGGCGTCGCTGACAGTGGTCGCCGCCGAGTGCGCGGCGTCGCTGACGCTGGAGGCCGCCGACGAGGCGCGGTCACCCACCGAGTGGGCGGCCTGGCCGGTGCCGTGGCCGAGGTCAGACGCGGTTCCCATGACCTTGTCCCTCACATTCTGCAGAGCGGAGCGGGCCCGCTGCTTGCGGTCGTCGACGATGCGGCTGGGGCTGACCTTGTACGCCAGCGCATCAACATCGGAGCTGAGGCTGTTACGGGTTGCTTCGATCTCCCGGCGGATCTGATCGGGATCGGTGCTCATCGGGTGACTCCCTCCGGGTGCGGCTTGAGCGCGTCGGGGATCCGCTGCACGCTGTCGTTGGTCTGCTTGAGCCCGCGTACGTGCTGGGCGTTCTTCTTGGCCATCGAGTAGAGGACCGCGGCGACCACGGCCCAGATCACGGCCACGATCAGCGCGGCCAGGCCGGAGTCCATGACGTTGTCCAGGAACTGCCATACGGCGATGGACACGAAGAGGGCCACCATGTAGCCGCCGAAGCCTGCGCCGCCGAACAGGCCAGCGGCCTTGCCGGCCTTCTTGCCCTCCTGGCGGATCTCGGCCTTGGCCAGCTCGACCTCCTGACGCATCAGCGTCGACAGGTCGGTGGTGACCTGACGCATCAGGTCACCCAGCGAACTGCCCTTCACCTCCGACGCGGTGTGCGGGGCACCCGCGTCAGGGTGGTAACCGGAGTCCAGTCCGGACCCCTGCGTCGGCATGCTCATGCCGTCGCCTCCCTTCGGATGACTCGGCGGCTCACGGGCGAGGGTTGCCGGTGGACGGCACACCCGGCAGCGGGTCGGTCTGGGTCACCGGCGGCAGCGGCTGACCGGTGCCGGAGTGCTCCGGGGTGTCGCCCCGGCCAGGCTCGGCGTAACCACCGGGCGCCGGGTCGGCGTAGGTGCCGGGCGTCTGGTCGGCGTAGCCACCGGACGTCGGCGGGGTGTGCGTACCGGGGGTCGGGTCGAGGTAGCCGCCCGGCGGGACAGCGTCCGGCACCGCGCGGGACGTCGGCGGCTGCGTCGGGATCACAGCGGTCTGCTCCGGGTCGTACGCCCCGGCGCCCCGGTAGGCCGAGGAACCGTTGCCGGAGTCGTCGCCGCCGGCCGAGATGCCCCGGGTCAGCCGACCGGCCAGCACACCGAGGATCGCAGCGCCGACCAGGAAGGTGCCCGGGTTACGCCGCGCGTAGTCGCGTACCTCGGTGATCAGGTCGCCGGGCTCGCGCTCCTCGAGCCAGCCGGCGACGCCGTGCACCCGGTCGGCGGCCTGGCGGGCCAGCTCACTCACCGGACCGGCCTGGCCACCGTTCTCGGCCATCGAGCGCATCTCGTCGGCCAGCGAACGCAGCCCACCGGCGGCGCGACGCTGCTGCTCACCGGTCTGACTGGCGAGCTGGCTGCGGGCCTCGCCGTACAGGTTGCGGGCCTGCCGGGCCGCCTCGCGGCCGACCTCGGTGCCCTGCTCCTTGGCGGTCTGGGCGACCGCGCCACCAGCCTGCGCGGCCTCCGACCCGACCTGGCGCGCCTGGTCGCGGACGCCACCGCCGTTGGTCGACTGCTGCCCGTACGTGGAGGACGAAGATGAAAGATCGTAAGTCATGATTTCCCTTCCGCTCAGAAAGTCGTCGCGGTTGTGCTGGGGGGATGCGGAACGCGTTGCCGCGACCGCTGACCATTCACCTACCCTGCGTTTTGGCTTCCATACCTCTTCGTGCATTTCTCTGCGCGGCCCACCGGTTGGTCTTCAAAATGGAGGATCGTCGGGCTGCGTCACGTCGCCGCCGCGGACAGTGAGGTTCGCGAGGCCGGCAGATCCATGGAGGGGGCAGCGATGGCACGAAACGCACGGGGCGGCCGAGCGGCCCACCCCCGACCCCGGGTCCAGTTGGCCGCGCTGGCCGTCGCCGGGGTCTTCCTGCTGATCGGCGTCCTCGGCTTCATCCCCGGCATCACCACCCACTACGGCGAGTTGCGGTTCGCCGGGCACCACTCCGACGCCCACCTGCTCGGGCTGTTCCAGGTGTCGATCCTGCACAACGTGGTGCACCTGCTCTTCGGGCTGGTCGGCCTGGTGCTGGCCCGCAGCATCGCCGGCGCCCGCGTGTTCCTGGCCGCCGGTGGCGCGATCTACCTCGCTCTCTGGCTGTACGGCCTGGCGATCGAGGCGGTCAACCCGGAGGGCGGGGCGAACATCCTGCCGGTCAACGACGCCGACAACTGGCTGCACCTCGCGCTCGGCTTCGGGATGCTGGCGCTCGGGTTGCTGCTGTCGAACCAGGCCGGCACCGGTGGACGCCTGGACAGTCCGGCCGACCGGCACTGACCTGGACTTTTTGGGGTTTCGCGGTCATGCCCGCAGGGGTAATCGACCGGCGAAGGGGGTGCGATCATGCCTCGTTGGCTACGCGACAACGCCCTGGCCGTTGCCATGCTGGGGGCGTTCCTGGTCTTTCTGGTGTTGCAGAGCGTCTTCGGCTGGCAGACCCACAATGAGGAGCTGACCGAGTTCGGTGCCGCCCCGCTGAGCTGGCCGGCGTACCTGACCAGTGGGCACTTCGCCGAGTCGGTCTTCGAGAACTGGGAGTCGGAGTTCCTCCAGATGGGCGGGTACGTGCTGCTCACCGCGTACCTGGTGCAGCGGGGCTCGGCCGAGTCGAAGCCGATGGACCAGACCGACCGACCGGAGGACGACGAGCGCCGGGCGACCCCGCAGTCACCCTGGCCGGTACGCGTCGGCGGCCTGCCGCTGGTGATCTACCGGAACAGCCTCTCCCTCGCCCTGCTGCTGATCTTCGCCGGCTCGTTCGTCGGTCACCTGCTCGGTGGCACCGCCGCCTACAACCAGGAGCAGGCGCTCCAGAGCGGCGCACCGCCGATCGGGGCGTGGGAGTTCCTCGGCACCAGCGACTTCTGGTTCCAGTCCATGCAGAACTGGCAGAGCGAGTTTCTCGCCGTCGGCGCGCTGATCCTGCTCAGCATCGTGCTACGCCAGCACGCCTCGCCGGAGTCGAAGCCGGTGACCGTCGAGCACGCCAGCACCGGCGCCTGAACGCCAGCCAGCGCCTGCAACGGCGGCGCGGCGGGGTGGCCGGCCGTCAGGCCGCGACCGGCAACCGCTTGGCGAAACAGACGCTGTACGGGTTGCCCACGTACTCGCCGTAGACCGGGATCTGGTGGTAGCCACACGCGGTGTACAAGGCGACAGCGGCCGGCAGGTAGACGCCTGTCTCCAGGCAGACCACCGAGTGCCCCTGCCGGAACGCGCACTCCTCCAGCGCGGCGAGCAACTGACGGCCGATCCCCCGCCCCCGGTACGCGGGCCGGACGTACATCCGCTTGACCTCGCCGGTCTCGGCATCCAACGCCTGGAGCCCACCGCAGGCGACCGCCCGACCGTTCACCACCACCGCGAGGTAGCGGACGTCGTCATGGGGGACGAAGACCTGCCCATCCAACCCACCATCGGCCTCGCGCAGCTCACGCTGCTGCGCGGTGACCATGGCGGCGATCTCCGGATCGATGGCAGGCCGGGACTCGATCAGCATCACCCCACGCTAGGACGCGTGGATTTCGGGGAGGTTTCTGGAAATCAACCCCATCACGGAGCGCAACGAACTACTCGGCGTCGTCCTCGTCGTCGATGTCCTCGTCGAGGTCGTCGGACGCGTCCGCGCCCACCTCGTCCGCCGACCGCACCCGGCGAGCCTTCCGGGCGGCGAGCCGATCCGCGGCGGAAGCCCGGTTCGACTTCTCCTCCAGGCGGATGTCGGTGCCCCGGTTGCCGGGTACGAAGTCCACACCGGCGAACAGCGTCGGCTGCCAGTCGAACTCGCGCACGCCGATCCGAACCAGATCACCGGGCTGCGCGCCGGCCTTGGCCAGCTTGTCCTCCACCCCGAGCCGGGCCAGCCGGTCAGCCAGGAAGCCGACCGCCTCGTCGTTGTCGAAGTTGGTCTGCTTGACCCAGCGTTCCGGCCGGACACCGCGGACGGTGAACGACCCATCCGCCTCGGCCGTGATGGTGAAGCCGTCGTCGTCCACGGCCATCGGGCGAATCACGATCCGGGTCGGCTCGGCGGGCGGAGCGGCCTTACGCTCCGCCTCCACCAGCTCGGCCATCGCGTAGGTCAGCTCCTTGAGCCCCTCCCGGGTGGCAGCGGAGACCTCGAACACCCGGTAACCGCGCTCCTCCAGGTCGGGGCGCACGATCTCGGCGAGGTCGCGGCCGTCCGGCACGTCGACCTTGTTGACCGCCACCAGCCGTGGGCGGTCGGCCAGGCCGCCGTACTGGCTCAGCTCGGCCTCGATGGCGTCGATGTCGGCCACCGGGTCACGACCAGGCTCGAGGGTCGCCGAGTCGATGACGTGCACCAGCACCGCGCAGCGTTCGATGTGCCGCAGGAACTCCAGGCCCAGCCCCTTGCCGTTGGCCGCGCCGGGGATCAGGCCCGGCACGTCCGCGACGGTGAAGGTGTGGTTGTCCATCCGGACCACGCCGAGGTTGGGCACCAGGGTGGTGAACGGGTAGTCGGCGATCTTCGGCTTCGCGGCGGAGATCACCGAGATCAGCGACGACTTGCCGGCGGACGGGAAGCCCACCAGGCCCACATCGGCGACGCTCTTCAACTCCAGCACGATGTCCAGTTGGTCGCCGGGCTCCCCCAGCTCGGCGAAACCGGGTGCCTTGCGCTTGGCGTTGGCCAGCGAGGCGTTGCCCCGCCCGCCGCGCCCGCCGCGGGCGACCTCGAAGGTGGTGCCGGCGCCGACCATGTCGGCCAGCACTGTGCCATCGGAGGTCTGCACCACGGTGCCGTTGGGCACCTTGAGCACCAGGTTGTGGCCGTTGGCCCCGTCCCGGTTCGAGCCAGCGCCGCCCTTGCCGTTGTCGGCCTTGACGTGCGGGTGGAAGTGGAAGTCGAGCAGCGTGGTCACCTGCGGGTCGACCACCAGGGACACGCTGCCGCCGTGCCCACCGTTGCCGCCGTCCGGCCCACCGAAGGGCTTGAACTTCTCGCGGTGGATCGAGACACAACCGTGCCCGCCATCGCCGGCCTGCAGATGCAGAACGACCCGGTCAACGAACGTTGCCACGGCGTCAATCCTTCCAGCGAGGTTCGACCTCGCACTTCGCGAAAAAGGCTAAGCGGGCCGGGACCCGGAGGTCCGCGGCCCGCTTAGCCCGAGAACTACTGCTGCGGAACGATGCTGACGGTCTTGCGACCGCGCTTGGTACCGAACAGGACCGCACCGGCGGACAGCGCGAACAGCGTGTCGTCGCCGCCACGGCCGACCAGGTCACCGGGGTGGAACTTGGTGCCACGCTGCCGGATGATGATCTCACCGGCGCTGACGACCTGACCACCGAAGCGCTTCACGCCAAGTCGCTGGGCCGCGGAGTCACGACCGTTACGCGAGCTGGACGCACCCTTTTTGTGAGCCATTGGAGGACGACCTACTTCCCGCTGGAGATGCCGGTCACCTTGACCTGGGTCAACGGCTGGCGGTGACCCTGGCGCTTGTGGTAGCCGGTCTTGTTCTTGAACTTGTGGATCCGGATCTTCGGGCCCTTGGTGTGCGCGGCGATTTCGCCGGACACCGCGACCTCGGCAAGCTTCGCCGCGTCGGTCACCAGGTCGTCACCGTCGACGAGGAGCACCGCGGTGAGCTTCACCGCGTCACCGGGGGCACCGGTGAGCTTCTCGACCTCGATCACGTCGCCCTCGGCGACCTTGTACTGCTTGCCGCCGGTCTTGACGATCGCGTACATCGGAGGCGGACTCCCTGTCGTTGAGGCTGCTGGCGGTCGTCCCCGCGGCGGCTCGCCGGGTAGCAGTGCACGGCGGCGCGGGCACACGGGAACTCGGCACACCAAAGGTGGGCCGCAGGCAAGAGTACGCCATTGCTGGCCCGGACCCCAAACCGGCCCGCCCTGGTCAGCGCGCGCAGAGCTGGTCGAGGCGCTGCTGGAGCCGGTCGAGTTCCGTCTCGTCGATCGACTCGACGTCGGCGCCGAGCGCGGAAACCTCGGTCCCGAGGTCGGTGAGCAGAGTCTTGAGCTGCGGATCGTTGGTCCGCCCCGACTGCTCCCGCAGCACGGTCCGCCAGTCGGCCAGCGCCGCCTCGGCCCGCCCCCGGGCGGTTTCGGCCGCTCGGCTGTCCCCGGCGCCCACCGCCGCGAGCATGTGGCCCAGCTCCGCCACGTACGTCCGGACGGCAGTGGTGCTGGCCTCCTGCGCGGCGGTGCAGACCTCGGTGGCGTTGCCACCCGCGACCCCACCGCTGGCCGGCATGCCGCTCGGGCCGGCAGGGGTGCCGGCGGCCGCCGAGCCGGTGCCCTGGGCGGTTCCGCCGGCGGACCCGTCGGTGGAGCAGCCGACCGCGCCGGAGAGCATGGTGAGCAGCGCGGTGACGGCGAGCAGACGGCGCATTTTCTTCTCCTGACCTGGGGCGGCCGATCGGGGGACCGGATGGCCGCAACGGCGAGGTCCCTCCCCCGTCACTTTGCCGGGAGAGGGACCTCGTCAAACACGTGGCCGGTCAGGCGCTCAGGGGCGGGTCCGCCGACGGGCACCACCGCGACGCGACCGGCGACGGCCGCCACCACCCTCGGTGGTCTCCTCGTCGCCCTCACCGTCAGCGAGCGCGTCCGGGTCGTCCGCCGCAGCAAGCCGAGCCGACTCACCCTGCTGAGCGTCGGAGATCGCCGGCGCGGCGGCGGTGTCCGACTCGTAGCGGGACAGGTCGTAACCCATCGTGTCCTGGTAGTCGGCGTCCGGTTCGGCGGCGGTGTCGGTGTCGACGACCTCCACGACGGCCCGCTCGGCCGGGGCGCTCTTGCGGGCCCGGCGGCGGGACGAGGTGGCACCCTGCTCGGCAGCCGGGGCGGGAGACACCGCCGAGGCGACCGCCTTGACCTTCTCCCCCGCGCCGGCGGGGCGCGGCTTCTCCGGCACCGGCTCGGTGTGGATGATGACGCCCCGGCCCTTGCAGCACTCGCAGGTCTCGCTGAACGCCTCCAGCAGGCCCGCGCCGATCCGCTTACGGGTCATCTGGACCAGGCCGAGCGAGGTGATCTCGGTGACCTGGTGCTTGGTGCGGTCCCGGCCCAGGCACTCGGTGAGCCGGCGCAGCACCAGCTCACGGTTCGACTCCAGCACCATGTCGATGAAGTCGATCACCACGATGCCGCCGATGTCACGCAACCGGAGCTGACGGACGATCTCCTCCGCCGCCTCCAGGTTGTTGCGGGTGACGGTCTCCTCCAGGTTGCCCCCGGAGCCGGTGTACTTGCCGGTGTTGACGTCGACGACAGTCATCGCCTCGGTGCGGTCGATCACCAGCGAGCCACCGGAGGGCAGGAATACCTTGCGGTCCAGGCCCTTGATGATCTGCTCGTCGATCCGGTACTCGGCGAACACGTCGCTCGTACCGACGTGCCGGCGCACCCGGTCGACCAGGTCCGGGGAGACGTGCGACAGGTACGACTCGACCATGTCGTACGACTGCTCGCCCTCGATCACCAGCTCGCGGAAGTCCTCGTTGAAGAGGTCCCGGACCACCCGGATGACCAGGTCGGGCTCCCCGTAGAGCAGCACCGGAGCGCCACCCTCGGCGGCCTTGGCCTGGATGTCCTCCCACTGCGCCTGGAGCCGCTTGACGTCGCGGGCCAGCTCGTCCTCGGTGGCGCCCTCGGCAGCCGTCCGGACGATCACGCCCGCGCCGTCCGGGACCAGCTTCTTGAGCACGTCCCGCAGCCGCTTGCGCTCGTTGTCCGGCAGCTTGCGGCTGATCCCGGAGGCGTTGCCGTTGGGTACGTAGACCAGGTGCCGGCCGGAGAGCGCGATGTGGCTGGTCAGCCGTGCGCCCTTGTGCCCGATCGGGTCCTTGGTGACCTGGACCAGCACCGAGTCGCCGGAGCGCAGCGCCTGCTCGATCGAGCGGGCCCGCCCCTCCAGCCCGGAGGTGTCCCAGTTGACCTCACCGGCGTACAGCACCGCGTTGCGGCCCCGGCCGACGTCGACGAACGCGGCCTCCATGCTCGGCAGCACGTTCTGCACCTTGCCCAGGTACACGTTGCCGGCCATCGTCCCGGAGGAGTTGCGCGTGACGTAGTGCTCGACCAGCACGCCGTCCTCCAGGACGGCGATCTGGGTGCGGTCACCGCGCTGGCGGACCGCCATCACCCGGTCGACAGCCTCCCGGCGCGCCAGGAACTCCGACTCGCTGAGGATCGGCGGACGCGTACGCCGCTGCTCCCGACCGTCGCGGCGGCGCTGGCGCTTGGCCTCCAGCCGGGTCGAGCCGGACACACCCTGCACCTCGTCGACGGTCCGACGCGGCTCGCGGATCTTCACAACGGTCGGCACGCCGTCGTCGGCCGCGCCTCCCTCGGTGTCACCGGCGCCACGACGGCGACGGCGGCGGCGACGACGGGTCAGGCCGTCCCCACCCTCGGACTCCTCGTCCTCGTCGCCCTCGGCCTCGACCTCGGCGGTCTCTTCCTCATCGGCCTGCGCCGCCTCCTCGGACTCGTCGTCCTCGGCGTCGTCGGCCCCGCCCTTGCCCCGGCCCCGGCCCCGGCGACCACGCCGGCGGCGGCGGCGCGCGGCGGCGCTGTCCTCGTCGTCCTCATCCGCCTCGGTGGCCTCGTCGGCCTCCTCGGTCGGCTCCTCTTCGGCCTCGATCGCCTCGATCGGCTCCACCGGCTCGACCTCGCGGCGACCACGCCGACGGCGGCGGGACGGCTCGGCGGCCTCCTCGACGGGCGGCTCCTCGGTCGCCGCGGCGGGCTCCACCGGTCGGGTCACCGGCACGGCGTCCGGCTGGGGTGCCATGAACAGCACAGTGGGCGCGGAGAGCGCAGCCCGCCGACGACGGGTACGCGGCTGCTCCGGCTCGATCTCGGCCGGCTCGTTCGGCTCATCCGTCACAGCGGGAACGGCCACCCCCGGTGGCACCTCACCGGAGCGGTCCTGCGCGCCACTGCTCCAGGCCAGTTCGGCGGCGGACGTGCTCGGGAGGGTCTCGGCGTCGTTCAACTCGGCCTCAGCCTCGCGCAGGTCGGACTCCGCGGGCTCCTCGACGACCGGCTCCTCGACGACCGGCTCCTCGACGACCGGCTCCTCGACGACGGCGGCCGGCTGCTCGGTGGCGGGCGGCTCCTCGACGGCAGCCGGTGTGGCCTTCTTGCGCCGGGTACGGGTGACCTTGACCGGCGGCACCACCTCGGCCGAGGCCGGCTCCGCGGAGGCCGCGACCAGCGGCTCCTCAGCGGTCGTCTCGACGGGGGCGGCCTTGCGGCGGCGCCGGGGGGTCTTCGGTGCGACGTCCAGGTCGCCGGAGACCGGGGCGAAGACCTCCGCCTGCGGCGACTCGACGTTGCCGGCCCCAGCGGTGGGCGCCTCGATCGGAGCGTCGGTCTGCTCCGGCTGGTTGAGCGGGGCGGCCCGACGACGGGTCGCCCGGGTGCGCCGCACTGGCGCAGCGGGCTCGGCTTCACCGGGAGCGCTCTCCGCGCCGGTCGGTTCCATCGGGGCCGAACCGACAGCGGTGGTGGGCGGCGCGACGGCGGCGCCGTCGGCCGTGGTGCTCTGGTCGGCGGTCTCGCCGGCCGGCTGTGAACCGGTCCGTTCGCCGCCCTCGGGCTCGTTCTCGAGCATGGACGTTCTCCAGTTCTGGCTAGCCCGGGCGCGGGTGAGCGCTGCCACGCAGGGTCGCCGCAAAAGTGTTTCCGCCGGGCGCGCGTGGTGCGCGACCGCCGAAGTCTGCCTGCCAGAACACCGACCGTCGGTCAGTGCCCAACGATGGCTGCCCCGTCGCGGTCCGCATCCAACGGATCCACGATCGCACCCTGCGCGGTCAACGTGCCCTGAGCCAGCCGGGTCACCCTCGGCGAAACCGGCGGCTCCAGGTCGGCCACCACGCGGAGGCCGGAAAGGACGTCATCGGGCCGTACGGACGGGGTGACCTGCCGCACGACCAGTTCGAGTATCGCACACGGTACGGCCGGCGCCCCGGAAGGCGTCGGCGTCGGCAGTTGGACATCGATCGATATCACGGCCGCACGGGCGTCGAAAGTGCGTCGCCCCTGCTTGGTCATCCGCTCGACCAGCACCTCCTCGGCCGCGACGAAGGCGTCCACCGCGGTGCGCAGCACCTCGGTGTCGACCTCGGGCAACTCGATGTACCAGTGCGACGCCTCGATCCGGTCCGGCAGGTTGCCTCCCTCGGCGATCACAGCGTCCAGGACATCCAGCCCCGGCGAGAGCGCGGCGTCCAACGCGGCGCGCAGCGCCTCCGGGTCGACGGCGGCCTGAAGGGCGATTTCCAGGTACTCCGCCTCGCTCGCCACCCCGGTGGGTGCGGCGCTGGCGTAGGAGATCTTCGGGTGCGGGTGGAAACCCTGGGAGAAGGCGACCGGCACGGCGGCCCGGCGTAGCGCGCGCTCGAACGCCCGGGCGAAGTCGCGGTGCGAGGTGAATCGCAGCGGCCCGCGCTTGGCGTACCGGATGCGGACGCGCTGGACGACCGGTGCCTGGCCGCCCTCGGGTTGAGGCTTTCTGGCGATCGTGGGCTCCTCAGGTGTACCTGCGTGTCCGCCCATCCTGGCGCAGGGCTCGTGACGGTACGCAGCCGGGGCGGCCGAATGGCCCGGCAGACGGGTGCAAAACGGTCGTGTGGATCGTGACCACCGACCCGAAAGCCCGATGGCCGGCTGGTGACCCGGAAAGGTCACCAGCCGGCCACCACGATCAGTGCCGGTTACCGCTCCTGTGGCGGGGCAGGCGGCGCCCCGCCCGGCGGTCCGTAACCGGGAGGCGGTCCGCCCGGCGGTCCGTAACCGGGGGCAGGGGCATGACCGGGAGGCGGGGCATGACCGGGAGGCGGGCCGTAGCCGGAAGGCGGGCCCTGACCGGGGGGCGGAGCGGCATACCCGGAGGATGGGGCGTACCCGGGGGCTGGCGGATAGCCGGGCGGCGGGGCGTAACCCGCGCCCGGCGACGGGTAGGCACCAGAGAGAACCTGGTCCAACGCCTCGTCCGGGATGGCGGCGGCCCGGGCCGCCTCCCGCCGGTACCGCCGGCGGTTCCAGATGAGGAACACCGCCAGGCCCAACAGCAACACCAGCACCACTGCGATGCCGATGCCCACCACCATGACCTGCTGGTCGGTCGGACCACCGCGATCGCCGTGCTGGGTGACGTCGAACTCCTCGTCCGGACCCGCGGCGCGGGTCGGGCCCGGGTCCACCGGCGCCGCGGCCGGGCCGAGCAGCGGGTTGGCGGTGACCGGTGGCACGTTCGCGGTCAGCGCCTTGATCGGGTCGATCACCCCGAAGCCGTACTGCGGATCCCGCCCGGACGGGCCGGCGTCCCGCGCAGTCCGGATGATCCGGTTGATCACACTTGGAGCGTTGAGGTCCGGATACTTCGACCTGATCAGCGCGGCGAGACCGGAGACGATCGCGCTGGAGTCGGAGGTCCCGTCGCCCCAGCCGTAGCCCGCCTCGTTGGTGATGTTGTAGACGCTTTCGCCTGGAGCGGCGACCACCGCCTCCGGACCCCGGACAGAGCCGGACCAGAATGCGCCGCCCCTGGTCGTCCCGGTCACCGCGATCACGCCGGGAGTGTTGGCCGGGTTTCCTACGGCGACGCTGCCCCTGGCGGTGTTGCCAGCGCCGGAGACCACGACGACGTCACGGTCGAACGCGTACTTGATCGCGCTCGCCTCCGCGTCGGTGACGAGGCCCGGGCCACTCTGGGAAATATTGATCACCTTGGCACCGCCGTCGACGGCCATCCTGATGCCGAGGGCCATCGCCGCGTCACTGGTGGCGCCGCTGCCCTTGCGCAACTTGATGGGCAGGATCTTCGCGCCAGGGGCGATGCCGTCCACACCGTCGCCGCTGCCCTTCGCCGCGATGATGCCGGCCATGTGCGTGCCGTGCCCGTCCTCGTCTACCCGGCCGTCCCCGGAGGCGCCGTAGCTGCGACCACCAGCCAGCACCTGACCCCGAAGGTCCGGGTGGCTGGCCTCGACGCCGGTGTCGACCACGGCCACGACCACGCCCCGCCCGGTGGAGATCTCGTGCACCTGGTCGATCCGGAGCTCATCCAGATACCACTGCTCGGCCCGCCGCGGCGCGGCGGCCGCCGGCTGGGCGGCCCCCACCACGAGGAGCCCCGCCAGCAGACAGGCGGCTACCGGCCGGAGGCTTCCGACGTTCACCCTCATCCGTCCATCCTCATCGAAGGACACCCGGGGACGCCCCGTCACCGGGGCCCCACGGATCGTCATCCTCAGTCAACCACGACGAGTGCTCGGAGCCGGCGCCGCCACCGTGCCCGGCGCCGCCCGCGCCGCCCATCATGCCGCCGCCCATCATTCCGGCGCCGCCGACGCCCGCACCACGCGCGCCGCCCGCCATCCCGGCGCCGCCAGGGCCGGCGGCGGCAGCAGTACGCAGCGCGTTCGCGGCGCTCGTCATCGGCGGCAGCTTTCCGTTACCGCCACCCACCATGCCGGGGATGCCACCCACGCCGATCCCGGCACCACCGCCCAGGCCGCCGCCGGCGCCGATGCCGCCGGCCGAGCCCACCCCGGCCCCGCCGCCGAAACCGCCGCCGGCGCCACCGAGACCGGCGCTGCCGACCCCGCCGCCGCCGACGCCACCGCCCAGGCCGCCGACACCGCCCGGGGTGGCACCAGCCAGACCGCTGGTGTAGTCATCGTCGCCGTAGCCCGGGTAACCGGAACCGGTCGGTGGGGCCGTGAGCTGGCCGGTGCCGCCGGTTGGCGAGCCATCGCCGAGCCCACCGGGCTTGGTCGGGGAGAACGGTTCGACACTGGACGTCGGACCGCCCGTGTCGTCGATGCCCGGTGGCCTACTGCCGATCGTGGGGCCGCCACCACCGATGTCGGGCTTCCCGCCGAATTCGCCACCGCTGATGTCGGGCCGTCCCGTGGGCGGCACCCGGGGGTCGCGGCGGACGTCGTCGATTTTCTCGTGGCCCTCGGGCCCCACCACGGTCAGCTTGGGACGCTCGGTGTACACGGCCTGCGGCAGCGGCGACATCGCCGTGTTCGCCGCCTGCTGGTTGTCCCGGTACCAGTTGTCCAGGTGGGCCTTGGTGTCCCACCAGCCGCCCCGCTTCTGGTCGCCGGCCTGACCGTCGACCTTCATGGTCGCCTCCAGGTCGTCGGCCTTGTCGCGGAACGCGCCGTCGGCGTACGAGCCGGGGTTGCTCTGGTAGTCCTTCCGCAGGGCGGCGAGGAAACCCGACGAGCTCTCGCCGTCGCGGGCATCGTCGAGCTCGGTGCCGTTGGGCAGGCTCCACTCGTTGAAGCCGAAGTCGTCCATCAGCGGGATCGGAATTGTGGAGACCGACTTGCGGATGTCGCCCTCGATCCGCGTCAACGCGCCACTGACGTTCGTCGCGTCGGTGATCAGATCCTCGATCTGCTTGCCGATCTTGCCCAGGTGCTCGCGGTACGCGTCGCCACCGCTGCCCTTCCAACCGGCGAGCATCCCGGGCAGGCCGCCGACGTTCGGGCGTTCCTGGCCCGTCGCGACCGGGCCGACGAACGATCGACCGACGAGCGCGTCCCGCAGTTGCTGCAGGCCGCTGGAGAGGTTGCTCCAGCCCGCTCCGACCGATCCGACCGTTTCCGGGTCCGCGGAGAGCGTCACCTCGCGGACGCACCGCTCCCAGGTTCCTCCAGCCATGACGTCCCCCTCAGGCCGTGTACGGGTAGGTGGGTGCGCCGCTGGCAGTGGGCGGCGGCGCCGCCGACTCCAGCAGCCGCTCGATCTCCTTGCCGTTGGCGCCGTTGCGCGCCTCGGTGTCGCGGAACGCCTTGGCGATCTCCTCGGTGCCCTCCTTCAGCGCGGCGAGCTTCTGGGAGAGCGTCGTGAGGTGCGCCTCCATGTTCGCCGTGGAGGTCTCCAGGGCCCGCCACTGCATGACGGCGTCCTCGTACGCGCCGAACGGGGTGCCGTTCGGGACGGTCTGGGCGTTGTTGCTGTCGCCCTTCATCCGCGTCTTGATGCGTTCCATCTCGTACTTGATGGTGTCGTCGATGTACTGCCTGAGCCGCTCGACGTACGTGGCGGCGGCGTCCAGGTCCTCGACGCTGACCTGCAGATCGCCGATGCTCGGCGGCGGGATGCTCCCCATGCGATTCCTCCCCCGTCCCCGACCCGCCGGGTCGGTCCATGTCAGACGCAGCGTATCGAGTCTGACCCAGTCCGGGCAGCCCCAGCCACCAGCACGTGGTACAGATGGCGGCCGATCTCGCGGAAGGTTCGGTGCCGGGCCGCAGCGCGGCCGGGCCCGAACAACGCCAACGGGCCCGCGAGACGCGGACCCGTTGGGTGACATGTCGGATGTGGAGGGTGGTGGGTCACCGCCAGCGGGCGCTGCCCGACGGCGGCCCGGTCAGGGGTGCGAGTGCTGGTGGCCCGACGGGACCTTCATGCCGTTGCCGCCCAGCGGGGTGAGCGGCAGCAACTTCTTGCCGGTGGGGCCGATCTGGATCTCGGTGTCCATCGATGGGCAGACGCCGCAGTCGAAGCAGGGCGTCCACCGGCAGTCGTCCTGCTCGAACTCGCTGAACGAGTCCTGCCAGTCCTGCCAGAGCCAGTCCTTGTCCAGGCCCGAGTCGAGGTGGTCCCAGGGCAGGACCTCCAGCTCGTCGCGCTGACGGGTGGTGTACCAGTCGAGGTCCACGCCGAAGGCGGGCAGCGTCTCGGCCGCCGCGTCCACCCAGCGCTGGTACGAGAAGTGCTCGCTCCAACCGTCGAACCGGCCGCCGTTCTCCCAGACCTTGCGGATGACCGAGCCGACCCGGCGGTCACCCCTGGAGAGCAGCCCTTCGATGAGCGACGGCTCGCCGTCGTGGTAGCGGTAGCCGATGGCCCGGCCCAGCGAACGGTCAGCGTTGATGGCCTGCTTGAGGATCTTCAGCCGGTGGTCGATGACCTCCGGACGGTCCATGGCGGCCCACTGGAACGGGGTGTGCGGCTTCGGCACGAACCCGCCGATGGAGACCGTGCAGCGGATGTCCTTGGAGCCGGTCGCGGCCCGGCCCGCCCGGATCACCTCGTGGGCCATCTCCGCGATCTCGAGGACGTCCTCGTCGGTCTCGGTGGGCAGGCCGCACATGAAGTAGAGCTTCACCTGCCGCCAACCGTTGGTGTACGCGGTGACGACCGTACGGATCAGGTCTTCCTTCGACACCATCTTGTTGATGACCTTGCGGATGCGCTCCGACCCGCCCTCCGGGGCGAAGGTCAGGCCGGTACGCCGCCCGTTGCGGGACAGCTCCTGCGCGAGGTCGATGTTGAAGGCGTCCACCCGGGTCGACGGCAGCGACAGCGAGACGTTCGTGCCCTCGTACTGCTGGGCGAGGCCCGAGCACATGTCGCCGATCTCGGAGTGGTCCGCCGAGGAGAGCGACAGCAGGCCGACCTCGGAGAAGCCGGAGAACTCCAGGCCCTCGCGGACCATCTGCGCGACAGTGGTGATCGACCGTTCGCGCACCGGCCGGGTGATCATCCCGGCCTGACAGAACCGGCAGCCCCGGGTGCAGCCCCGGAAGATCTCCACCGCGTACCGCTCGTGCACCGTCTCGGCCAGCGGCACGAGGGGCTTCTTCGGGTACGGCCAGGCGTCCAGGTCCATCGTCGTGCGCTTGTGCACCCGGAACGGCACGTCCGCCCGGTTCGGCACGACCCGCTGGATCCGGCCGTCCGGCAGGTAGTCGACGTAGTAGAAGCGCGGCACGTAGACGCTCTCGGTGCGGGCCAGCCGCAGCAGCAGCTCGTCGCGGCCGCCCGGCGAGCCCTCGGCCTTCCACTCCCGGACGATCGCGGTGATCTCCAGGACCGCCTCCTCGCCGTCGCCGAGCACAGCGGCGTCGATGAAGTCGGCGATCGGCTCCGGGTTGAACGCGGCGTGCCCGCCGGCAACGATCACCGGGTCGGCGTCGGTGCGGTCGGCGGCCAGCATCGGAATGCCGGCCAGGTCGATCGCGGTGAGCATGTTGGTGTAACCCAGCTCGGTGGAGAAGGAGATGCCGAACACGTCGAACCCGCGCACCGCCCGGTGCGCGTCGACGGTGAACTGCGGCACGCCGTGCGTGCGCATCAGCGTCTCCAGGTCCGGCCAGACCGCGTACGTCCGCTCGGCGAGGGTGTCGGGCAACTCGTTGAGCACCTCGTAGAGGATCTGCACGCCCTGGTTGGGCAGGCCCACCTCGTACGCGTCGGGATACATCAGCGCCCAGCGCACGGTCGCCGAGTCCCAGTCCTTCGTGACCGCACCCAACTCGCCGCCGACGTACTGGATGGGCTTGGAGATCTGGGGTAGCAGCGGCTCGAGCTGGGACCACACGGAGTTGGTCGCGGCCGCGCGCGGCGTCGTGGACGGGGCACTCATGATGCCCAAGGGTACGCGTTCCTCCGGCGGGGATCGCGCGCACGCCCGATCGGCGGTGGTGGCGGGGCGGTACTAACCTCGGATCGGCGCGAGAGGAGATTGCCGCGATGCCGGAGCCGAAGCCGGGAGCACGGCCGGCCGACGGGAGCACCCCGGGCGCGGAGCCGGAGCGGGACCCGGCGGTCGCCGACGAGCCGACCTCCCCACCCGTACCCGCGGACCAGCCGGAACCCTCGGACCAGCCGGAACCCTCGGACCAGCCGAAACCTGCCGCGACCGCGGAGGTCCCGGCGCCCAGGTGGAGCGGTTCGGCCCCGGTGCCACCGCCGCTGCCCCGACGACCTGTCTGGGGCGAGTCGGCCGAGCCGACCCCTCCCCCGCCGGTGGCCGTCGGGCCGCCGGAGCACCAGACCCCGGTCGACCCGTGGGCCGGCGTGGACACCGGCGGCTGGGACCTGCCCTCCGCCGAACTGCCCCCGCTGCCGCCGACGATGTCGTACCCGACGCCGCCGGACACCCGGCAGTGGTCCGGGCCGCCCGCTCCCCCGGCCGTATCGCACCCGGTACCGCCGCCGGCCGCCCCGAGCGCCCCCCGGGCCATCGGGCCCACGGTGCCGGCCCGACCCATGTCGCCACCCGCGCCGCCGACGATGCCGAAGGTGCCGAAGCAGCGCCGGGGCCGGCGATCCGCCGCGCCACCGGCGCCACCGCCCGGATGGCAGGCCCCGAAGGGGTACGTGCCGGTCCCGGTCCGCCGGCGACGCCGCTGGCCGTGGCTGCTCCTGCTCACGCTGGCCTGCTGCTGTGGCTGCCCCGCCTACTACGGGTTCCCGATCTCGGCCCAGTACCCGGCGCGCGCCGCGCTGCCCGTCCAGGTCGACGACCTCAGCCTGCGGCAGGACAACCGCAGCACGGAGACCGCCCAGAAGCTGGAGGGCGAGGTACGCAAGGAGCACTGGCTGGCCGAGGACACCTTCGCCGGCGTCTACTCCACGACGAGCGGCAAGCGGGTGACCGTCTTCGGCGGCACCGGCTTCCGGCTGAGTCCCGAGTCGGACGCGGAAGCCGAGATCAGCCGGCTCACCGAGCGGTACGCGCTGAGTACCCCGGAGAGCGTGGACACCGGAGTGCGCGGCAGGCACGAACGGTGCGCGGTGGGGAGCGCCGACGGCAGTGACGTGGTGGTCTGCACGTCGGTCGACCACGGCAGCATCGCCACCGGCGTGTTCACCCGGCTCTCCGTCGCCGACAGTGCCAGCCTGCTGGCCACCCTGCGCGCCCAGATCGTCCAGCCCGAGCGGAGCTGAGCCGCACCCCGGCCGGCCAGAGACCGGGACCGGCGGCGGGGTCAGGCGTCGCGGGTCGGGTCCGGGTGGGCGCGCGGCGGGGCGTAGCGGGGCACGTACTCCTGGCCGGTGAGCTTCTGGATCTCGCTCATCACCTCGTCGGTCATCTGCCGCAGCGAGGCGCGGTCGTCCGGACGGCCGGTGAAGTCCAGCGGCTTGCCGAATCGAACCGTGATCTTGGCAGTGCCCGGCCGGGGCACCCTGGCGCCGATCGGCTGCGCCTTGTCCGTACCGATCATGCCGACCGGAATGATCGGCACGCCGGCCGAGATCGCCAGCCGGGCCGCGCCGGTCCGCCCCCGGTAGAGCTTGCCGTCCGGCGAGCGGGTGCCCTCCGGGTAGACCACCACCAGGTCACCGCCCTTGAGCGCCGGGATCGCCGCGTCGAACGCGGACAGCGCCGCCCGGCCACCGGCCCGTTCGACCGGGATGGCGCCCAGGCCGGTGAGGACGAACTTGGAGATCGCACCCTTCACGCCGGTGCCCTTGAAATACTCCGACTTGGCCCAGAACGCCAGGTGCCGGGGCACGACAGTGCCGAGGAACAGCTCGTCGGCCACCGAGAGGTGGTTGCCGGCGAAGACCGCGCCACCGATCTCCGGCACGTGTTCCAGCCCCTCCACGGTCGGGCGGAACGCCAACCGCAGCGTGGGCGCCACGGTGAGCTTGCCGATGGTGTAGAGCAGGGGCACTGGTCCTCCGGCAGATCAGGTGCGAACAGGCGGTGTCACGGTAGCGGACGCCTCCACACCTCCCAGACGGAGGTGGTGAGGCGCCCGCACCCTGGCGATGGTCCGTTATACCCGGCGGACGGCCACCGTTACCCGCTCACCATCGCCGACCTCGCCAGCGAAGCCCTCCTGGCCCTCGACGAAGTCCACCGAGTCGGCCAGCACCTCCGCGGAGACGAAGTCGACGTACGCGGCCACCGCCGCGCGCACCTCGTCGGACGCCGACACCGACACCACGATCCGGTCGGAGACGTCCAGGTCGGCGTCCCGGCGGGCCTGCTGCACCACCCGCACCACGTCACGGGCCAGCCCCTCGGCTGCCAACTCCGGGGTGACGTCGGTGTCCAGCACGACCACGCCCTCACCGCCGGGCAGCGGCGCGGAGTGCTCGGCGTCGGCGGCGACCAGGCGCAACTCGTACTCGCCCTCGGCGAGGGTGACGCCGGCGGCCACCGGGGCGCCGTCGACCAGCTCCCAGTCGCCCGCCTTGACCGCCTTGATCACCTGCTGCACCTGCTTGCCGACCCGCGGGCCGAGCGCCCGGGGCACCACCGTCAACACCTGCTCGCAGTACGCGGACAACTCCGCGCTGAACTCCACAGCCTTCACGTTGACCTCGTCGGCGACCAGGTCGGCGAACGGCCGCAGTTGCTCGGCGGCCGGCGAGGCCACTGTCAGCTTCGACAGCGGCAGTCGTACCCGCAGCCCCTTGGCCTTGCGCAGCGACAGCGCCGCCGAGGCGACCGCCCGCACGTTGTCCATCGCGGCTACCAGGTCGTGGTCGGCCGGGAACTCGCTCGCCTCCGGCCAGTCGGTCAGGTGCACCGAGCGCTCCCCGGTCAGGCCACGCCAGATCTCCTCAGCGGTCAGCGGCGCGAGCGGCGCCACCACCCGGCAGAGCGTCTCCAGCACAGTCGACAGGGTGTCGAACGCGTTGACGTCACCGGACCAGAACCGGTCCCGGGACCGACGCACGTACCAGTTGGTCAGCGCGTCCAGGTAGGACCGGACGGTGGCGCAGGCACCGGAGATGTCGTACGCGTCCATCTGCGCGCCGACAGTGGACACCAGCTCGTTCGTCTTCGCCAGCACGTACCGGTCGAGCAGGTGGGTGGAGTCGGTGCGCCGCCGCGCCTGGTACCCGTCGGCGTTGGCGTAGAGCGTGAAGAAGTACCACACGTTCCACAGCGGCAGCAGCACCTGCCGGACGGCGTCACGGATCCCCGCCTCGGTGACCGCCATGTCCCCACCGCGCAGCACCGGCGAGGACATCAGCATCCAGCGCATCGCGTCCGAGCCGTACGCGTCGAAGACGTGGTAGACGTCCGGGTAGTTGCGCAGGCTCTTGGACATCTTGCGCCCGTCCGAGCCGAGCAGGATGCCGTGGCTCAGGCAGTTGCGGAACGCCGGCCGGTCGAACAGCGCGGTCGCCAGCACGTGCATCGTGTAGAACCAGCCACGGGTCTGCCCGATGTACTCGACGATGAAATCACCCGGGTAGTGGTGCTCGAACCAGTCCGCGTTCTCGAACGGGTAGTGCACCTGGGCGAACGGCATCGACCCGGACTCGAACCAGCAGTCCAGCACCTCCGGCACCCGGCGCATCATCGACTTGCCGGTCGGGTCGTCCGGGTTGGGGCGGACCAGGTCGTCCACCGCCGGCCGGTGCAGGTCGGTCAGGCGTACGCCGAAGTCGCGCTCGATGTCGGCCAGCGAACCGTAGACGTCCAGCCGCGGGTAGTTCGGATCGTCGGACTTCCACGCCGGGATCGGCGAACCCCAGAACCGGTTCCGGCTGATCGACCAGTCCCGGGCGTTGGCCAGCCACTTGCCGAACGAGCCGTCCTTGATGTGGCCGGGCGTCCAGTTGATCTCCTGGTTCAGCTCGACCATCCGGTCCCGGAACTGGGTCACCGCGACGAACCACGACGACACGGCCTTGTAGACCAGCGGGGTGTCGCAGCGCCAGCAGTGCGGGTACGAGTGGGTGTAGGTGTCCTGCTTGAGCACCACCCCCCGGTCCTTCAGCTCCCGGATCACCGGCTTGTTGACGTCGAAGACCTGCTCACCCTGGTACGGCGGAACCAGCGCGGTGAACCGGGTGTGGTCGTCGACGGTGACGATGGTCGGGATGCCGGCGGCGTTGCAGACGTTCTGGTCGTCCTCGCCGAACGCCGGGGCCAGGTGCACGATCCCGGTGCCGTCCTCGGTGGTGACGAACTCCGCGCCGAGCACCTGGTAGGCGTTCTCCCCGGCCTGCTCGACGAGGAAGTCGAACAGCGGCGTGTAGCGGCGCCCGACCAGGTCCCGGCCGTACACCGTCCCGACCTGCTCGTACCCCTCCAGCTCCTTGGCGTACGCGGCCAGCCGCGCCGCGCCGACGACGTAGCGGTCGCCACTGCGCTCGCTGTCGGGGGAACCCCGGTGTTCGAGCACCGCGTACTCGATGTCGGGCCCGACGGCGAGCGCCAGGTTCGACGGCAGGGTCCACGGCGTGGTGGTCCAGACGCCCAGCTTGACCGGCCCGCGCACCAGCTCCGGCGCGGACTCGTCGGCGGTCAGCCCGAACCACACCGACAGGGTGGGGTCGTGCCGGTCCCGGTAGACGTCGTCCATCCGGGTCTCGGTGTTCGACAGCGGCGTCTCGCAGCGCCAGCAGTACGCGAGCACCCGGAAGCCCTCGTAGATCAGACCCTTGTCGTGCAGGGTCTTGAAGGCCCACATGACGCTTTCCATGTAGTCCAGGTCGAGCGTCTTGTAGTCGTTGCTGAAGTCGACCCAGCGGGCCTGCCGGTTGATGTACCGCTCCCAGTCCTGGGTGAACTCCAGCACCGAGGTACGGCAGGCCTCGTTGAACCGGGCCACGCCCAGGTCGATGATCTCCGCCTTGCTGGTGATGCCGAGCTGCTTCTCGGCCACCACCTCGGCGGGCAGGCCGTGGCAGTCCCAGCCGAAGCGCCGCTCGACGTGCCGGCCGCGCATGGTCTGGTAGCGCGGCACCACGTCCTTGACGTAGCCGGTGAAGAGGTGACCGTAGTGCGGCAGGCCGTTGGCGAAGGGCGGGCCGTCGTAGAAGACGTACTCGTTCTTGCCGTCCGTGCCGGCGGGACGGGCCTCGATGCTGGCCTCGAAGGTCTTGTCGGCCGTCCAGTGCTCCAGCACCCGGCGCTCCACCGAGGGCAGGTCCGGGCTCGCCGGGACACCGGCGGCGGTCGCGTCGTGCAACGGATAGGCCATCGGGGGTCGCTCTCCTCATGCAGCTCACTCAACGTGGGTCTGCGAGGACGAACCGTCCGGGGTACGCCTGGAACGGCGCTCCCGTGGTCCGCGGTACCACCCCGCTTGGCGGTCAGGATCGACCGCCCGCTCATTACCGGCTGTGACGGGCCGCACCCGTCCGGTTCTACTGGGCCGGTTGCCCGGCTGTTCTTCCGGAGGCTCACCGGTGATGGCCGGGTCATCGCCTTACGGTGCTCAACGATACTCGACGCGCCCACCGCCGCGCCGACGAGTGACGCCGAACCGGAGCGGCGGCGGGGGAGCCGCCTTGACGCAGTGTGTGCCGCTCCCCAGAATTCACCGGTGGCCATGATCAGTTACGCCCAATACCGTGCGATGCGCCGGTTTCCTGCCCTTGACGGGCTCCGCGCGATCGCCGCGGTGATCGTCGTCGCCTTCCACTTCGGGGGGCCGCAATGGACGTGGCTGTCCGGCTCGCTCGGCGTCCAACTGTTCTTCGTGCTCTCCGGCTTCCTGATCACCACGCTGATGCTGCGCGAGGAGGAGTCGCGGGGACGGGTGTCGTTGCGGTCCTTCTACATCCGGCGCCTCTTCCGGATCCTGCCGGTCTACCTGGTGGTGCTCGCCGCGACGTACGCGCTCGCGCACCTCAACGGCGCCACCGGCAGGCTCCGCGAATCGATGCCGTACTACCTGCTCATGGTCAACGAGTTCGCGCCGAACAAGGCGTTCCTGCAC
The DNA here is from genome assembly GCF_015751785.1 of Micromonospora vinacea. Classification (NCBI taxonomy): domain Bacteria; kingdom Bacillati; phylum Actinomycetota; class Actinomycetes; order Micromonosporales; family Micromonosporaceae; genus Micromonospora; species Micromonospora vinacea. Next base: position 522,241 of record NZ_JADOTY010000001.1, read on the forward strand.
TCATGGACGATCGCTATCGAGTGGAAGTTCTACCTGGTGTGGCCGCTGCTCGCCTTCGCGTTCGTCACCGCCGCGTTCTGGCGCCGGGTGGCCGTGACGGTGCTGGCCATCGCCGCGCTCGTCGCGCTGGTCCCGTTCGAGAAGGACTGGCCCTACTGGCCGATCCACTACGTGTCGATCCTGGTGGGCTGCCTGCTGGCGGTCGTCATGCACCACCCCCGGGGGTACGCGCTGCTCCGGCCGTTGACCCATCCCGTGGCGTCCGTCGCCGTGCTGGTCGGGTTCGTGGCGTTGCACCTGTCGCTGTACTACTGGCCGCCGGCCGAGGACGGCCACTCGGAGTTGATGGTCGGCGTGTACGCGGTGGCGGTGGCGCTTCTGCTCCCCGCCACGCTGACCCCTGGCCTGTCGACGAAACTGCTCTCCTGGCGACCACTGGTGTTGGTGGGCGAACGCTCCTACTCGCTCTACCTGGTGCAGTACCTCGCCATGACGGCGGTGATCGCGCTGGTGCCGTCGTACGCCGGGCACAGCACCCGGTTGTTCGTCGCCACCACAGTTGTCGGCCTGCTCGCCGCCGACCTGCTGTACCGCTGGGTGGAGCAACCGATGATCGCTGTGGGACGTCGGCTCTCCGGACGAGGAAAGGTGGTCCCCCCGGTGCCGTCCGCCGAGCCGCCGCTCCCCACCCCCGCGACCCCCACCCCCGCGACCCCCACCGCCCTCACCAACCGCCCCGCCTCCGACCTGTCCGATCGGACCGTGCCGCCCGCCCCGGTCCTCACCCTCGGCGGCGACCGCCGCTGACCGGCGACCGCCGTTGATCATGAGGTTGACGGGACGGTCGGTCGCCGAGCCACCCGCCAACCTCATGATCAACGAACTGCGGTCAGGGGGCCGGGAGGGTGGTGTTCCAGAGCGAGGCGCCGTCGCGGTCGCGCAGGTGGACCGTCAGGGCCTCCGACTCGCCGTCGATGGTGACCTCACCGAAGTGCTGGAAACCTCCCGCCGGGCCCGTGTTGGCCACCGGCGGCGCGTGCACGAAGGCCGCCTGCGGCCCGAACGTGCCGTCCAACGCGTTCGGGCCGAACGCGCCGGCGTGCGCCGGGCCGGAGACGAACTCCCAGAACGGGGTGAAGTCGCCGACCGCCGCGCGGGACGGGTCGTAGTGGTGTGCGGCGGAGTAGTGCACGTCGGCGGTCAGGAAGACCATGCCGGTCACCCCGGCCCGGTGGGTGGCCCGCAGCACCTCGGCGAACTCCAGCTCCCGGCCCGCCGGCGCACCCGGGTCGCCCTGCGCCACCCCCTCCTGCGCGCCCGGACCGTCCGGCACCACCACACCGATCGGCAGGTCGTTGGCGATCACCTTCCAGGTCGCCGTGGAGCGCTTCAGCTCCCGGATCAGCCACTCCCGCTGCTGCCGGCCGAGCAGGCCACGCTTCGGGTCGGCGTACGTGTTGCCGTCGTTCGGGTCCTTGTGGGTGCGCATGTCCAGCACGAACACGTCCAGCGACGGCCCGTACGACAGCCGCCGGTACATCGGCCCGTCGACCGGCACCGGTAGCCACTCGTTGAACGCCTGCCGGGCCCGGGCGGCCAGCACGTCCACCCGCCGCTCGGTGTAGCGCGGGTCGTCGAGGATCTCGCCCGGGTACCAGTTGTTCAGGACCTCGTGGTCGTCCCACTGGTTGATCTGCGGCACCGCCGCGGCGAACTCCCGCAGGTGCTCGTCGAGCAGGTTGTACGCGAACTGCCCGCGGTACTCGGTGAGCGTCTCGGCCACCTTGCTCTTCTCCGGGGTGACCAGGTTGCGCCAGATCCGCCCGTCGGGCAGCGTCACCGACTCGACCAGCGGGCCGTCGGCGTACACGGTGTCGCCGCTGCACAGGAAGAAGTCCGGCCGGGTCTGCCGCATGGCCCGGAAGATCGACATGCCGCCGAAGTTCGGGTCGATGCCCCAGCCCTGCCCGACCACGTCGCCGGTCCAGACGAACTTCACGTCGCGCCGCCGGTGCCGCCCCGGCGCGGTGGTCAGCGTCCCGGTCAGCGGCTCGCTGACCACCCCGTGCCGGTCCAGGCTCTCCACCCGCACCCGGTAGTGCAGCCGCTCGGCATCCGGCAGCCCCCGCAGCCGGACCTTCCCGGTGAAGTCGCCGTTCGGGGTGAGCACCGGGCCGCGCAGCTTGCGCGCCCCCCGGAAGTCCGGCCGACGGCTCACCTCGACAAGCATCCGACCCGGCCGGTCGGCCCGCGTCCAGACCAGCGCCGAGTCCGCGGTCACGTCGCCGCTCTGCACACCATGGGTGAGCACCGGGCGCTCCGCCGGACGCCAGGCCGGGGCGGCGTTCGCGCCGGCACCGCCCAGCAGGGCGCCACCGGCGGCTCCGGCACCGACCACCAGGCCGGCCCGCAGCAGGGTACGTCGATCAAGCTCGGTCATGCTTCCTCCCGATCATGGGTTGACCCCGTGGGTCTATCGGGCGGAGATGACAGTGAGCGGCGGCCCGGGTGACGCGAACGCGAACGCCTGTCGTCGGGGCGTCGGTCGGCTGGCCGCCCACCCCGGCCGCCGGGCGGCATGAGCGGGGTCACACCCCCGGTTGTCACGACCCACCCCGGCCCAACCGTCGTATCGGCGTCGGACCGATCAGGAGGTAGTCATGCAACGGATGAACCCGACCGAGGTCGTACCGCAGGCGTACAAGGCGGTCCTGGGGCTGGAGAAGTACGTCCAGGCGAACGTCGACCACACAGTGCTGGAGCTGGTGAAGCTGCGGGCGTCGATGATCAACGGGTGCGCGTACTGCGTGGACATGCACAGCCGGGACGCGCTCGCCGGCGGCGAGTCGAGCCAGCGGCTGTTCGCGGTCGCCACCTGGCGGGAGGCGCCCTTCTTCGACGAGCGGGAGAGGGCCGCGCTGGCCCTCACCGACGCGGTCACCCGGCTCGGCGAGCACGGGGTGCCGGACGAGGTGTGGGATGCCGCCGCGAAGGTCTGGTCGGAGAAGGAACTGGCCGACCTCGTCATCGCGATTGCCACAATCAACGTGTGGAACCGGATCGGGGTGACGATGCGGCTGGAGCCTCCGGCCCAGGCGTGACCACCGAGGCGGCAGCGGAGGCGGCCGGTGCGCTCGAGGAGCACCGGCCCATGCTGCTTGGGCTCGCGTACCGCCTGCTCGGCAGCCGGCACGACGCGGAGGACGTGCTCCAGGAGGCGTACCTGCGCTGGCTGGGTGTGGACCGGGCCCGGGTCGACGAGCCGCGCCGGTACCTGTCCCGGGTGGTCACCCGGTTGGCCCTGGACCGGCTGCGCGCTCGGCAGGCGGCCCGCGAGACGTACGTCGGGACCTGGTTGCCCGAGCCGGTGCCGACCGCGCCCTCGCCGTTCGGGCCGTTGGACCGGGTGGAGCTACGCGACTCGCTCTCCACAGCGTTGCTGCACGTCCTGGAGCGACTCACCCCGCCGGAGCGGGCGGTGTACGTCCTGCACACGGCCTTCGACCTGCCGTACGCGGAGATCGCCGAGATCCTGGACCGGTCCGTCACCGACTGTCGGCAGTTGTACCACCGTGCCACCGCGCGGGTACGGCAGGAGCAGCGCCGGTTCACCGCCAGCCGCCCGGAGCGGGAGCGACTGCTGGACGCGTTCCTCGCCGCCGCCCGCGACGGCGACCTGGCGAGGCTCACCGAGCTGGTGGCCGCCGACGCCACCGCGTGGAACGACGGTGGCGGTCGGGCGCGGGCCGCCCTGAACCCGGTCACCGGCGCGGACCGGATCGCCCGCTTCTACGCCGGGGTCTACGGCCCGCGTCACCGGGTGACAATGGATCCGATCGAGCTCAACGGGGAACCCGCGATGCTGATCACCCGCGCGGACGGCAGTCGGTACACGCTGACCATCGCGGCGGCCGACGGGCGGATCACCGGGATCTACGTGGTCGGAAACCCGGCGAAGGTGCCGGCGGTCGGCTGAACCCGGGCGCCGTCGACCCCGGGCCGGTGGCCGTCAGCCCAGCTCGGGGAACCAGAGCGCGATCTCGCGCTTGGCGCTGTCCGTCGAGTCGGAGGCGTGCACCAGGTTCTCCCGGTTGGACAGCGACAGGTCACCCCGGATGGTGCCGGCGGCGGCCCTGCGCCCGTCGGTGGCGCCGACCAGCCCGCGGACCACGTCGATGACCTGGTCGCCGGAGAGCACCAGGGCGACCAGCGGGCCGCCGGTCATGAAGTCCTTCAGCGGCGGGTAGAACGCCTTGTCGACGTGCTCGGCGTAGTGCTCGTCGGCGAGCGCGGCGTCCATCGTCCGGTGCACCATCGCGTCGATCCGCAGCCCCTTGCGCTCGAAGCGGGAGAGGACCTCGCCGACCAGGCCGCGGCGGACCGCGTCGGGCTTGATCAGAACGAGGCTGCGCTCATCCGGGCTGTTGCTGGACACGCTGGGTTCCTCCTGTACGCGCGGAACGCTTGGGATCGGTACGGTCAGCCTAGCGACCCGGTCCCGGCGCCGGCGCGGCGGCCGGTCTTTCCCCCGGTGGCCGATCCGGCCTAGCCTGGCCCTGACCCCCGGGAGGTCCACTGTGGCGAATGGCGGGAACCGACCCATCGCGCCGGTACGCAAGCTGATCGGCACGGTGCTGGGCACCGTGGCCACGTTCGTCGTCCTGTTCGGGCTGGGCATGACCAGTTGGGCCATCGTGGCTCTCGGGGTCGCCCTGCTGGTGCTGGCGATCGCGCTGGCGACCGTACGCGGCGGCGGTCGCACGTGGGTCGTCGGTGTCGGGCACGTGCACAGCGCCTCCGAACCACCCACCCAGTACGCGTTCGGCCGCTGTGAACTGCAACTGGTGATCGATGCCCCTGGTCTGCCGCCGCGATCCAAGAAAATCATCGAGCCGAGGGTGCCGGTCTCCAAGTGGCCGTCGCTGGGCCAGACCCTGCCGATCCGGGTCGCGTTGGACGACCAGCGGCACGTCAAGGTCCTCTGGGACGAGGTGCCGACCCACGCCGAGACCGCCGCTGCCGTCGCCGATCTCCCGCCGGAGTTCGCCGAGGCGGAGGCCATGGACGAGCTGCTGATCCAGCAGGACGCGCCGCCGTGGGCCGACCGCGCACCCGACGACGACTTCCGCGACGACTTCCGGGACCCGGTCGGGGACCCGTTCCGGGACCCGCTCGGTGACCCCCTGCGCAGTGACGCTTCCCGCGACGACCTCCTACGTGACGACCTCCGGCGCGATGACCTTCGGCGCGATGACCTTCGGCGCGATGACCTTCGGCGCGATGACCTTCGGCGCGATGACCCGGTCGTCGTGCCCGAGGAACGCGAGCCGGTGGTGATGCACCAGAGCCCGGGTGGCCCGGTGGTGTTGGAGGGCGTTCTCGTCGAGCAGCAGCCCGGTGGGTTGCCCCGACGGGCCACACCGGCGCCACGCCCGCCCGCCGAGGAGCGCTTCGACGAGCCCGCCGCCGACCGGTTCGACGCTCCGGCACAGCACGGCACGACCGTCCCACCCGTCGAGGACCCCGTCGACCCGCCCAACTCGCAGCGCTCCGACCCACCGCCCGCGCAGCGGTCCGGTCCCGGTGCTGCCGACCCGCTGGACCCACTCGACCTTCCGCTGGACGATCCGTCCCCGGCCGGGGCCGCACGCGCGACAGTGACCGACGAGGAACTGGACCAGGCGATCTTCGGGTTCGAAGCCGCTTCGGCCGCGGACCCGACCGCGCCGATCAGCGGAGTCGGGCTCACCCTGCTCGTCACCGACCTGCCCCGGTCGCTCACCTTCTACCGCGACATGCTCGGCTTCAACGAGGTCGACCAGGGTGCCCACAACGCCGTCCTCGCCTCCGGGACGACCCGGATCGTCCTCCGCGAGGTGACCGGGGCAGCACCCATCAGCCGCCGGCTCGTACACGTCAACCTCGAGGTCAACGACATCGAGACGGCGTACGAACGGCTGCGCGAGTCGGGCGTCCGCTTCACGTACGCGCCCCGGGTGGTCAACCGGGGCACCAAGCTGGAGGGGTGGGCGGCGGCCTTCCGCGACCCGGACGGCCACGGCGTCGCGCTCACCCAGTGGCGCGAACGCGCCGAGGCCTGACCCGGCCCGCTCCCGCCTCGGTCGGGTCCGGCATCAGCCGAGGATGACCCGGCGAACGTGCAACGCGTACGCCCAGACCAGGGCGAAGATGATGCCCAGCCCGAGCAGCGACCAGTGCAGCAGACCACCCAGCAACAGCAGGCCCTGGAGCACGGTGCCGGCGTTCCACGCCCAGGGGCGGCGCATCATGCCGGCGAGCACCACGGCGGCCACCGCCAGTGCCACCACCGCACCGATCGCGGCGCCACCGAGGTCACCGCCGACCACCCGGATCGGCTGGATCGCCAGCAGGAGCACCAGCGCCTCCAGGCTGAGCGTGCCGGCACCGAGACCGCGTACCGCCCGCTCCGGGTTGCGCAACCCGGAGCGCCGCGGCTGCCCGGCCGTGGGCTCCTCCCCCACCGGTTCCTCGGCCGGCGGGCGCGTCGGGTCCTCGGTGGGGTGCGGCTCCCGCTCCGGGCTGGTCATCGCTTCAGCAGCCGGCGCGCGTCGGCGACCGTCACCACGGAACCCGTGACCAGCACCCCGACCCCGCTCAGCTCACCGGGGACGTCCTCCTCGGCCATCGCCACCGCCAGCTCGATCGCGTCCGGCATCTCCTCGGCCGAGGCCACCCGCTCCTCGCCGAAGATCTCGGCGGCCAGCGCGGCCAGTTCCTCCGTCGGCATCGCCCGGGGCGAGCTGTTGCGGGTGACCACCACCTGGTCGACCACCGGCTCCAACAGCTCCAGCAGCGCTTCCGCGTCCTTGTCGGCCAGTACGCCGATCACGGCCACCAGCTTGCTGAACGCGAACTCCTCCTGGAGCGCGGTGACTGTGGCCTTCATGCCGTGCGGGTTGTGCGCCCCGTCCAGCAGGATCGTCGGGGCGTTGCGGACCCGCTCCAGTCGGCCCGGGGAACTGGTCGAGGCGAAGCCCTCCCGGACTGCCTCGATGTCCAGCTGACGTCGAGCCCCCGCGCCCAGGAACGCCTCCACGGCGGCGAGCGCCATTGCCGCGTTCTGCGCCTGGTGGGCACCGTGCAGCGGAATGAACACGTCGTCGTACACGCCACCCAGCCCCTGCAGGGTGAGCACCTGACCGCCGACCGCGACCGCCCGACCCAGCACGCCGAACTCGCCGCCCTCCCGGGCGATGGTGGCCCCGACCTCGGCGCAGCGTTCGAGGAGGGGACCAGCGGCCTCCTCCTCCTGGGCCGCCGAGATCACTGTGGCCCCCGGGTGGATGATGCCGGCCTTGGCCAGCGCGATGTCCTGAAGCGTGTCACCGAGCCACTCGGTGTGGTCCAGCCCGATCGGGGTGATCACACAGACCCCGGCCTGGAGCACGTTCGTGGCGTCCTCGGCACCGCCGAGGCCCACCTCGACCACCGCGATGTCGACAGGCGCGTCGGCGAACGTGGCGAACGCCAGCGCGGTGGTCATGTCGAAGTACGTCAGCGGCTCGTCCGACCGTGCGTCGACCAGCTCGGCCAACGGTTTGATCTCCCGGTACACCGAAGTGAACCGCTCCTCGCTGACCGGCTCCCCGTCCAGGCTGATCCGCTCCCGGACGGTCTCCAGGTGCGGGCTGGTGTACCGGCCGGTGTGCAGCCCGTGCGCCCGCAGTAGCGAGTCGATCATCCGCGCGGTGGAGGTCTTGCCGTTGGTGCCGGTCAGGTGGATCGCGGGGTACGCCCGCTGTGGGCTGCCGAGCAGGTCGAGCAGCGACTCGATCCGGTCCAGCTCGAAGACCATGCGGGTGAAACCGCGGGCGTTCAGCTCGGCTTCGACGGCGGCGAAATCGGTACGGTCGGTCACGAGGGCAGTGTCTCCAGAGCAGCGTCGATCCGGACCAGGTCGGCCTCGGCGGTGGCGAGCCGGTCGCGGATCTTCGCGACCACCGGCTCGGGGGCCTTGCCGATGAAGGCAGGGTTGTCGAGCTTCGCCCGGGCCTGCGCGACCTCCTTCTCGGCCGCCGCGCGGTCCTTCGTCAGCCGGGCCCGCTCGGCGGCCACGTCGATCGACCCCCGGGTGTCCAACGCGACACCGACCGCGCCGGGCATGGCCAGCGTGGCGCTGGCCTGGAAGTCGTCACCGGCCGGGTCCAGCCGGACCAGCGAACGGATCAGCGGCTCGTGGGCGGCGATACCCGCGCCGGACAGGCCGTCCAGCCGGGCGGCCACCCGCTGTGTCGGGCGCAGCCCCTGGTCGGAACGGAACCGGCGGATCTCGGTGACCACCCGCTGCACGCCGACCAGCTCGGCCTCGGCGGCGTTGTCGATCAGCGACAGGTCGGCCACCGGCCAGGCGGCGGCCTGCACCGTCTCGCCGCCGGTCAGCGCGAGCCACAACTCTTCGGTGACGAACGGGATGACCGGGTGCAGCAGCCGCAGCAACTGGTCGAGCACGTGCCCGAGCACCCGACGGCTGGCCTCCGCGCGCTCACCGCCCTCGGCGAGCACCGGCTTGCTCAGCTCGACGTACCAGTCGCAGACGTCGTCCCAGGCGAAGTGGTACAGCAGGTCGCACACCTTGGCGAACTCGTACGACTCGAACTGCTCGTCGACCTCGGCGGTGACGTGCGCCAACCGGGACAGGATCCACCGGTCGACGGTGGAGAGCTGCTCGGTGGGGGGCAGGTCGCCCGTGGTGTGTGCGCCGTTCATCAGGGCGAACCGGGTGGCGTTCCAGAGCTTGTTGCAGAAGTTGCGGGAGCCCTGGCACCACTCCTCGCTGACCGGGACGTCCTGGCCGGGGTTCGCGCCCCGCGCCAGGGTGAACCGGGTGGCGTCGGCGCCGTACCTGTCGATCCAGTCCAGTGGGTCGACCACGTTGCCGAACGACTTCGACATCTTCTTGCCGAACTGGTCGCGCACCATGCCGTGCAGGGCGACCACGTCGAAGGGCGGCCGGCCGTCCATCGCGTAGAGGCCGAACATCATCATCCGGGCGACCCAGAAGAACAGGATGTCGTACCCGGTGACCAGCACGCTGGTCGGGTAGAACTTCGCCAGGTCCGGGGTCTGCTCGGGCCAGCCCAGTGTGGAGAACGGCCACAGGCCGCTGGAGAACCAGGTGTCCAGGACGTCTTCGTCCTGGTGCCAGCCCTCGCCGGTCGGCGGCGCCTCGTCGGGGCCGACGCAGACGATCTCACCCGCCGGGCCGTACCAGACCGGGATGCGGTGCCCCCACCACAGCTGGCGGGAGATGCACCAGTCGTGCATGTTGTCGACCCAGGCGAAGTAGCGCTTGGCCAGCTCGGCCGGCTCGATGCGGACCCGGCCGTCGCGCACCGCGTCCCCCGCGGCCTGGGCCAGCGGGGCGGTGTTGACGAACCATTGCAGCGACAGCCGCGGCTCGACGGTGGTCTTGCAGCGCGAGCAGTGCCCGACCGCGTGCATGTACGGGCGCTTCTCGGCGACGATCCGGCCCTGCTCCCGGAGCGCGGCCACGATCGCGGGCCGCGCCTCGAACCGGTCCAACCCCTCGAACGGGCCGGGCACGGTGATCACACCGCGCTCGTCCATCACGGTCAGCGCGGGCAGGCCGTGGCGCTGGCCGATCTCGAAGTCGTTCGGGTCGTGCGCGGGCGTCACCTTGACCATGCCGGTGCCGAAGGACGGGTCGACGTGCGCGTCGGCGACGATCGGGATCCGGCGGCCGGTCAGCGGCAGCTCGACCTCGGTGCCGATCAGGTGCTGGTAGCGCTCGTCGTCGGGGTGCACCGCCACGGCGGTGTCGCCGAGCATCGTCTCGGCCCGGGTGGTGGCCACCACGACCTCGTCGCTGTAGCGGATCGAGATCAGCTCGCCGTCGTCGTCGGTGTGCTCGACCTCGATGTCGGAGAGCGCCGTGAGGCAGCGCGGACACCAGTTGATGATCCGGTTGGCCCGGTAGATCAGCCCGTCGTCGAAGAGCTTCTTGAAGATCGTCTGGACGGCGCGGGTCAGCCCCTCGTCCATGGTGAAGCGCTCGCGGTCCCAGTCGACGGAGTCGCCGAGGCGGCGCATCTGGCCGAGGATGGCGCCACCGGACTCGGCCTTCCACTGCCAGACCCGCTCGACGAACTTCTCCCGGCCGAGGTCGTGCCGGGACAGCCCTTCGGCGGCGAGCTGACGCTCGACCAGGTTCTGGGTGGCGATGCCGGCGTGGTCCATGCCCGGCAGCCACAGCGCCTCGAAGCCCTGCATCCGCTTACGCCGGGTCAACGCGTCCATCAGCGTGTGCTCGAACGCGTGGCCCATGTGCAGCGAGCCGGTGACGTTCGGCGGCGGGATGACGATGGTGAAGGGAGGCTTGTCGCTGTCGGCGGAGGCCCGGAAGTGCCCGGCGGCTACCCACTGCTCGTACCGTCGCTGCTCAACCTCACCGGGCTGGTACTGGCCGGCAAGGGTCGGGGCGTCGGGGCGTCGGGCATCCAGTCTCTCGGTCACCGGACAAGTCTACGGAGGGCTTCCGCAGACCTGACGTGCGCCACCTGCCGTTCGCGTACGGTGTCGGCTATGTCCGACGCACATCTCACCGAGCGGTCGCGCGACGGCGGCCGCGAGCCGGTCGAGCTGACCGAAGAGCCGATCCAGCTGAGCACTCGGGACCCCGGAGGCGACCCCGACGAGCGGTCCGGCGGCTGGTCCCGCCGACGCAAGATCGGTTGGACGGTCGCGCTGGTGGTCGGCCTCGCCGGCGCCGCAGTGCTCGGTGTCGGTGGGTTGCGGGTGGCGCAACAGAAGGACACCCAGCTGACGTCACCCGATCAGGTGGCGGGTCTGACCCGCGACGACAGTGAGCGGGCGAAGAGCACTGCCGACTATCTACGCAGCGGCCTGGCCGCCAACATCGAGCTGGACCGTAGCTTCGGCACTGTCTACCGCGACCCGGCCGACGAGAAGCGCTCAGTGCTCATCTTCGGGGGCACCACACTGCTCTGGCAGCCGGAGCGGGACCTGGACAGCCTCTTCCGGCTGATGTCGGACGAGACCGGTGCGGTGAACGGTCTGCGCGAGCTGCCCGCGGGCAGCCTCGGCGGGGTGTTGAAGTGCGGCAGCACCAGCGGCGAGGGCGGAGACTTCGCGGTGTGCGGCTGGGCCGACCACGGCAGCGTGGTCATGGCGATGTTCCCGGGCCGATCGGTCGACGACGCCGGTGGCCTGCTGCGCAACCTCCGCGACGGCATGCAGACCCGAGGCTGACCCGCACTGCGGGCCACCACGCGCCGATCCGCAGGCCGCGGGCCCGCCGACCACATGATCGCGCAACATTCTGGTTGTAGGGGCGTCACTGCGGCCGTGAGACCCTGCTATCAGGACAACCGTATCGGGCACGCAGAAAAGGCCACCCCAATGGGGTGGCCTTTTCTGAAAGATTGTCCGGCGGCGTCCTACTCTCCCACACCCTCACGAGTGCAGTACCATCGGCGCTGGAGGGCTTAGCTTCCGGGTTCGGAATGTAACCGGGCGTTTCCCCTCCGCCATGACCGCCGTAACTCTATGAACATATCAAACAACCCCGGCACACAAACACGGGTGTTCGCTTGTTCAGAGTTGCACAGTGGACGCGTAGCAGCTTAGTAGTCAAGTCCTCGGCCTATTAGTACCGGTCAACTGAACCCGTTACCGGGCTTACATTTCCGGCCTATCAACCCAGTCGTCTAGCTGGGGGCCTTACCCCACCAAGGTGGGTGGGATACCTCATCTTGAAGCAGGCTTCCCGCTTAGATGCTTTCAGCGGTTATCCCTTCCGAACGTAGCTAACCAGCCGTGCCCTTGGCAGGACAACTGGCACACCAGAGGTTCGTCCGTCCCGGTCCTCTCGTACTAGGGACAGCCCTTCTCAAGTATCCTACGCGCACGGCGGATAGGGACCGAACTGTCTCACGACGTTCTAAACCCAGCTCGCGTACCGCTTTAATGGGCGAACAGCCCAACCCTTGGGACCTGCTACAGCCCCAGGATGCGACGAGCCGACATCGAGGTGCCAAACCATCCCGTCGATATGGACTCTTGGGGAAGATCAGCCTGTTATCCCCGGGGTACCTTTTATCCGTTGAGCGACACCGCTTCCACTCGCAAGTGCCGGATCACTAGTCCCGACTTTCGTCCCTGCTCGACCTGTCAGTCTCACAGTCAAGCTCCCTTGTGTACTTGCACTCAACACCTGATTGCCAACCAGGCTGAGGGAACCTTTGGGCGCCTCCGTTACCTTTTAGGAGGCAACCGCCCCAGTTAAACTACCCACCAGACACTGTCCCTGAACCGGATAACGGTCCGAAGTTAGATACCCAAATCAACCAGAGTGGTATTTCAAGATTGCCTCCACCCATACTGGCGTATGGACTTCACCGGCTCCCACCTATCCTACACAAGCTAATTCGAGTACCAATGTCAAGCTATAGTAAAGGTCCCGGGGTCTTTCCGTCCTGCCGCGCGTAACGAGCATCTTTACTCGTACTGCAATTTCGCCGGGCCTGTGGTTGAGACAGTGGGGAAGTCGTTACGCCATTCGTGCAGGTCGGAACTTACCCGACAAGGAATTTCGCTACCTTAGGATGGTTATAGTTACCACCGCCGTTTACTGGCGCTTAAGTTCTCCGCTTCGCCCCGAAGAGCTAACAGGTCCCCTTAACGTTCCAGCACCGGGCAGGCGTCAGTCCATATACATCGAATTACTTCTTCGCATGGACCTGTGTTTTTAGTAAACAGTCGCTTCCCCCTGCTCTCTGCGGCCATACAACGCTCCACCCGCGCGGGGCTTCACGTCTCCGGCCCCCCTTCTCCCTAAGTTACGGGGGCAATTTGCCGAGTTCCTTAACCACAGTTCGCCCGATCGCCTCGGTATTCTCTACCTGACCACCTGTGTCGGTTTGGGGTACGGGCCGCTAAGAACTCGCTAGAGGCTTTTCTCGGCAGCATAGGATCACTGACTTCACCTGAATCGGCTCGGCATCACGTCTCAGCCCTAGTGTGTTGCGGATTTGCCTACAACACGGCCTACACGCTTACCCCGGCACAACCACCGGCCGGGCTCAGCTACCTTCCTGCGTCACCCCATCGCTTGACTACTACCCATCAGGTTCCCACGCTCCCTCAACTCAGTCCGAAGACCTCACCAAGTTCGGATGGTTAGCACAACGAGGTTCATCAGGGACGCTCTTTCGCGGGTACGGGAATATCAACCCGTTGTCCATCGACTACGCCTCTCGGCCTCGCCTTAGGTCCCGACTCACCCAGGGCGGATTAGCCTGGCCCTGGAACCCTTGGTCATCCGGCGGAAGGGTTTCTCACCCTTCTTTCGCTACTCATGCCTGCATTCTCACTCGTGCCGCGTCCACAACTGGGTCACCCCGCTGCTTCACTCGCGGCACGACGCTCCCCTACCCATCCACACACCTGCACAAGGAATCAAGTCCAAGCGAGGATAAAATGTGAATGCCACAGCTTCGGCGGTGTGCTTGAGCCCCGCTACATTGTCGGCGCGGAACCACTTGACCAGTGAGCTATTACGCACTCTTTAAAGGGTGGCTGCTTCTAAGCCAACCTCCTGGTTGTCTATGCGACCCCACATCCTTTTCCACTTAGCACACGCTTAGGGGCCTTAGCTGGTGATCTGGGCTGTTTCCCTCTCGACTACGAAGCTTATCCCCCGCAGTCTCACTGCCGCGCTCTCACTTACCGGCATTCGGAGTTTGGCTGATTTCGGTAAGCTTGTGGGCCCCCTAGACCATCCAGTGCTCTACCTCCGGCAAGAAACACGCGACGCTGCACCTAAATGCATTTCGGGGAGAACCAGCTATCACGGAGTTTGATTGGCCTTTCACCCCTAACCACAGGTCATCCCCCAATTTTTCAACATTGGTGGGTTCGGCCCTCCACGCGGTCTTACCCGCGCTTCAGCCTGCCCATGGCTAGATCACTCCGCTTCGGGTCTAGGACACGCGACTGAATCGCCCTATTCAGACTCGCTTTCGCTACGGCTCCCCCACACGGGTTAACCTCGCCACATGCCACTAACTCGCAGGCTCATTCTTCAAAAGGCACGCCGTCACCCCGCAAGGCTCCGACGGATTGTAGGCGAACGGTTTCAGGTACTATTTCACTCCCCTCCCGGGGTACTTTTCACCATTCCCTCACGGTACTTGTCCGCTATCGGTCACCAGGAAGTATTTAGGCTTACCAGGTGGTCCTGGCAGATTCACGGCAGATTTCAGGGGTCCGCCGCTACTCGGGAACACCCACAGAAGGTCAGCAACTTTCACCTACCGGACTCTCACCGTCTACGGTCAGCCATTCCAGACTGTTCGACTAGCCACTGACTTTGTAACTCCTCGAACAAGTGTCAGCTTGTTCAGCGGGGTCCCACAACCCCGACCACGCAACCCCTGACAGGTATCACACGCAGCCGGTTTAGCCTCGATCCGCTTTCGCTCGCCACTACTCACGGAATCACTAAATTGTTTTCTCTTCCTACGGGTACTGAGATGTTTCACTTCCCCGCGTTCCCTCCACACACCCTATGTGTTCAGGTGTGGGTGACACCACATGACTGGTGCCAGGTTTCCCCATTCGGACACCCTGGGATCACAGCTTGGTTGACAGCTCCCCCAGGCCTATCGCGGCCTCCCACGTCCTTCATCGGCTCCTGGTGCCAAGGCATTCACCGTTCGCCCTTGACAACTTGACCACAAAGATGCTCGCGTCCACTGTGCAATTCTCAACAAACGACCAACCCACAACCCGATCCGCCCCACACCAAACCCGACAACAGTCGGCGGTATGTGAGGCCAGGCCATGCCTGGCAGACTGCCAGCCCCCACACAGGAGGCCGGCCACGTCTCTGAAACAACAACCACACGGGTTGTTCCTTCAGGACCCAACAGGGTGCCTACATCTCCCCCCAGCCGCACCAGAAGCAACCATTCCCACCATCCCCGAAGGGTGGCTGTACTAGGCGCCGCCGGCCGTTGCCAGGGCAAAACTTGCCAGTGTCTCCGCCATCTGAGCACCCCGACCCAACATTCGTAGGCCGCGGGCTCCTTGCCGACTTTCGTCGGAAGGTGCTCCTTAGAAAGGAGGTGATCCAGCCGCACCTTCCGGTACGGCTACCTTGTTACGACTTCGTCCCAATCGCCAGCCCCACCTTCGACGGCTCCCTCCACAAGGGTTGGGCCACCGGCTTCGGGTGTTGCCGACTTTCGTGACGTGACGGGCGGTGTGTACAAGGCCCGGGAACGTATTCACCGCAGCGTTGCTGATCTGCGATTACTAGCGACTCCGACTTCACGGGGTCGAGTTGCAGACCCCGATCCGAACTGAGACCGGCTTTTTGGGATTCGCTCCACCTCGCGGTATCGCAGCCCATTGTACCGGCCATTGTAGCATGCGTGAAGCCCTGGACATAAGGGGCATGATGACTTGACGTCATCCCCACCTTCCTCCGAGTTGACCCCGGCAGTCTTCGATGAGTCCCCGCCATAACGCGCTGGCAACATCGAACGAGGGTTGCGCTCGTTGCGGGACTTAACCCAACATCTCACGACACGAGCTGACGACAGCCATGCACCACCTGTGACCGCCCCCGAAGGACCTCACATCTCTGCGAGTTTTGCGGCCATGTCAAACCCAGGTAAGGTTCTTCGCGTTGCATCGAATTAATCCGCATGCTCCGCCGCTTGTGCGGGCCCCCGTCAATTCCTTTGAGTTTTAGCCTTGCGGCCGTACTCCCCAGGCGGGGCGCTTAATGCGTTAGCTGCGGCACAGGGAACCGGAGAGGCCCCCCACACCTAGCGCCCAACGTTTACAGCGTGGACTACCAGGGTATCTAATCCTGTTCGCTCCCCACGCTTTCGCTCCTCAGCGTCAGTATCGGCCCAGAGACCCGCCTTCGCCACCGGTGTTCCTCCTGATATCTGCGCATTTCACCGCTACACCAGGAATTCCAGTCTCCCCTACCGAACTCTAGCCTGCCCGTATCGACCGCAGGCTTGGGGTTGAGCCCCAAGTTTTCACGGTCGACGCGACAAGCCGCCTACGAGCTCTTTACGCCCAATAAATCCGGACAACGCTCGCACCCTACGTCTTACCGCGGCTGCTGGCACGTAGTTGGCCGGTGCTTCTTCTGCAGGTACCGTCACTCTCGCTTCGTCCCTGCTGAAAGAGGTTTACAACCCGAAGGCCGTCATCCCTCACGCGGCGTCGCTGCATCAGGCTTCCGCCCATTGTGCAATATTCCCCACTGCTGCCTCCCGTAGGAGTCTGGGCCGTGTCTCAGTCCCAGTGTGGCCGGTCGCCCTCTCAGGCCGGCTACCCGTCGTCGCCTTGGTAGGCCATCACCCCACCAACAAGCTGATAGGCCGCGAGCCCATCCCAAGCCGAAAAACTTTCCACCACCAGCCATGCGGCCAGCAGTCCTATTCGGTATTAGCCCCCGTTTCCGAGGGTTATCCCAAAGCTTGGGGCAGGTTGCTCACGTGTTACTCACCCGTTCGCCGCTCGAGTACCCCGAAGGGCCTTTCCGCTCGACTTGCATGTGTTAAGCACGCCGCCAGCGTTCGTCCTGAGCCAGGATCAAACTCTCCAACAAAAAATTAGTTGAACAGCTATCCCGGCAACAAACAAATGTTGCCAAAGGAATCCCAACCAGCCAGCAAAAACTGACCAGTCCGGGGTATAAATCATAATTGGCACTGGCTTTACAAGCACCCTGTTGAGTTCTCAAAGAACAACCACACACCGACCAGAAGCCCCACCCAAGTGGAACCCCAACCGGGGTTTTCCGTACCGTGACCGGCGCTTTCAGCGCCAGGCACTTTTACTACGTTACCCGCTCGTTTCCGCCGTGTCAAACCGATATTTCGCGGTTCGTCGTGCTTCACCCGATAATGCGGATAGTGTTGCTAGCTCGAGTCCACGATGACGCACGTCGTTTCCGACGTTCGTTTCTGTCGTGGGAAGCCGCAGACCGGCCGATCGCCGCTTCGCGGCTCTCCGCCCGGCTCCTGCCGGCTTCAGAACTCTACCCGGTCGGCTCCGCGTTCGCAACCCCGTTTCCGGAGTGTTCCGCACCGCCCGATCCTCAGTCTCGCTCGGCGTTCCCGCCACGAGCCTGGCGCCCGTTCTCGGCCGGTTTGTCCGGCCTCCCCCGTGCAGAGAGAAAGTTACGCGGACGGCCCGGAGAAGGCAAATCAGGGTTCATCACTGGTTCGGACGAAGAGCGCCCACCAGTCCGCGGCGCAGCCAAGGACGCGAGCACCTGACTCCCCGGCGCAGCCGAGGACGCGGGCCGCCCCGACGTGCCAGAGTGTCAGTCATGGATGAGTCCGGGCACGGTGCCAGGGTGTTGGCCGAGGAGGCGCTACTCGGCCTCATCGGGCCGTTCTGGCAGGTGGTGATCGGTGCGGTCGTGCTTGTCGTACTCGTGCTCTCGGTGGGACGACTGGCTCGACGGGGCAGGTCCCGGATGACCACGGCGCTGCTGGTCACCGCGGCGGCCATCGCCGGGTTCGCTGTGATCGGCGTCCTGCTGGAGGGCTGAGGCTCAGAGCCGGCGGTTGGCCAGGCTGGGCAGCTCGGCGCGGATCGTGGCGAGCCGGTCCAGGTCCAGGTCGACGACGGAAACCCCCGGACCGTCCGGAACCTGGCCGATGACCGTCCCCCACGGGTCGACCACCATGCTGCGGCCGAAGCAGGTGCGACCCGGCTCATGATCGCCGGTCTGGCCGGCCGCCGCCACGAAACACTGGTTCTCGATCGCCCTGGCCCGCAGCAGGACCTCCCAGTGGTCCCGCCCGGTGTGCATCATGAACGCGGCCGGAACGACAAGCAGTTGCGCGCCGCCCTCCGACGCGAGCAGCCGGTACAGCTCCGGAAAACGCAGGTCGTAGCAGATCGACAGGCCGACCCTCAGCCCCTCGACGTCGACCACCACCGGTTGGACGCCGGCGGCAACGCTCGCCGACTCCCGGTAGGAGACCCGACCGGGGATCTCCACGTCGTACAGGTGGATCTTGCGGTAGCTCGCGGCCAGGTTGCCGGCACGGTCAAAGACCAGCGAGGTGTTCCAGGTGTGGTCCGGGTCCGGCCCGACCTCGTGGAACGAGCCGGCCACCAACCACATCCCGAGCCGCCGGGCGACGTCGGCGAAGAAGCTGCCCACCTCCCCGTCGACCGGCTCCGACTCGGGCAACCCCGCGCCAGGACCCAGGTAGTCGACGTACTCGGGAAGGACGGCGAGATCAGCACCGCCGGCGGCGGCCCGCTCCAGCAAGGCCTCCGCGGCCGCCAGATTGGCCTTACGGTCGTCCCGGGCGTTCAGCTGGCAGACGGCGACACGCATGAGCAAAGGGTACGGCTGGAGGGCGCTGACGGACAGCGTCACGATCTGGCCGGCGCCAGCCGTCAGGGGCGAGCGGCGCCGAACACGATCACGCCGGCCGCTCAGGATCGAACGGCCGGCGTGACGCGGGAAGAATCAGGCAGACTTCTCTTCGCGGTCGCGCCGAGCCCGACGCCCGGTGAACTCACGCGGCACGATCGTCGGGTTGACGTTCTCCAGGACGACCTCGCGGGTGATCAGCACGCGGGCGGCGTCGGGGTTGCTCGGCACCTCGTACATCGCGGAGAGGAGAACCTCCTCGATGATGGCCCGCAGACCACGGGCACCGGTGCCTCGCAGCATCGCCTGATCGGCGATCGCCTCCAGCGCCGGCTCGTCGAACTCGAGCTCGACACCGTCCAGCTCGAACAGGCGCTGGTACTGCCGGACCAGGGCGTTGCGCGGCTCGGTGAGGATCCGTACCAGAGCGCTGCGGTCCAGGCTGCGCACGTTGGTGATCACCGGCAGCCGGCCGACGAACTCGGGGATCAGCCCGAACTTGAGCATG
This sequence comes from Micromonospora vinacea, assembly GCF_015751785.1. Lineage (NCBI taxonomy): Bacteria > Bacillati > Actinomycetota > Actinomycetes > Micromonosporales > Micromonosporaceae > Micromonospora > Micromonospora vinacea. The sequence continues at coordinate 541,197 of NZ_JADOTY010000001.1, forward strand.
TCTTCCGGCATGACCTGGCTGAAGATGTCGTCGGTCGACCGCTCGGACACCGACCGGAGGCGGGCGCCGAAGCCGGTGCCGCCCTGCCCGGTGCGGGACTCGATGATCTGGTCGAGACCGGCGAACGCGCCACCACAGATGAACAGCACGTTCGTGGTGTCGATCTGGATGAACTCCTGGTGTGGGTGCTTGCGGCCACCCTGCGGCGGCACGTTGGCCACCGTGCCCTCGAGCATCTTGAGCAGGGCCTGCTGCACGCCCTCACCGGAGACGTCCCGCGTGATCGACGGATTTTCCGACTTGCGGGCGATCTTGTCGACCTCGTCGATGTAGATGATGCCGGTCTCGGCGCGCTTGATGTCGTAGTCCGCGGCCTGGATCAGCTTGAGGAGGATGTTCTCCACGTCCTCGCCCACGTAGCCCGCCTCGGTCAGCGCGGTGGCGTCGGCGATGGCGAACGGGACGTTCAACATCCGGGCGAGGGTCTGCGCCAGGTGGGTCTTGCCGCACCCCGTCGGGCCGAGCAGCAGGATGTTGGACTTGGCCAGCTCGACGGCGTCACTGCCGGAGCCTGGCGCGCCAGCCGCCTCGGCCTGGATCCGCTTGTAGTGGTTGTAGACCGCTACCGCGAGCGCCTTCTTGGCCTGATCCTGGCCCACGACGTAGGTGTCGAGGAACTGGCAGATCTCCATCGGCTTGGGAAGCTCTTCCCACTTCACCTCGCCGGACTCGGCCAACTCCTCTTCGATGATCTCGTTGCAGAGATCGATGCACTCGTCGCAGATGTAGACCCCTGGGCCTGCGATGAGCTTCTTGACCTGCTTCTGCGACTTGCCGCAGAAGGAGCATTTCAGTAGGTCGCCGCCGTCACCGATCCGTGCCACCTACGTTCTCCCTGCACTCATCGGCCGGAGACCCGGCCCTGACCTGCGGACGTTGCGCGCCGCCCGGCTTAGTTCGCGCCGCCGGCTCAACCGGCGAAGCGGTACGGACCCGACGTTACCCGCTGGCGGGGCATTCTCCGACCCCCAAAACGGGTGTGTCAGAGGTCGGCCGGGAACGGAGCCCCGGCCAACCTCTGACCCGGTACAGCTCAGCGGGCGGCGTTGGCCGCCAGCAGACCCTTCTTGCGGCTGGTCAGGATCGTGTCGACCAGCCCGTACTCCTTGGACTCCTCGGCCGTCATGATCTTGTCACGGTCGATGTCCTTGCGAACCTGCTCGATCGGGCGGTTGCAGTGGCGGGACAGCATGTCCTCCAGCTGCGTACGCATCCGCAGGATCTCCCGGGCCTGGATCTCGATGTCCGAGCCCTGCCCATAGCCGCCCTCGGTGGCCGGCTGGTGGATGATGATCCGCGAGTTCGGCAGGGCCATCCGCTTACCCGGAGTGCCCGCCGAGAGCAGCACCGCCGCCGCGCTCGCGGCCTGCCCGAGGCAGACCGTCGAGATGTCCGGACGGACGTACTGCATGGTGTCGTAGATCGCCGTCATGGCGGTGAACGACCCACCCGGCGAGTTGATGTACATGATGATGTCGCGGTCCGGATCGGTGCCCTCGAGCGTCAGCAGCTGGGCCATCACGTCGTTGGCCGACGCGTCGTCCACCTGGACGCCGAGGAAGATGATCCGGTCCTCGAAGAGCTTGTTGTACGGGTTCGACTCCTTGACCCCGTACGACGTGCGCTCGACGAACGACGGCAGCACGTAGCGGTTGTGCACGGCCGCGAACTGGGGCGGCAGGCTCAGATCGGTCATCGTCAGCTCCTCAGCTCAGGGTCCCGGCGCCATCCGGAACCTGTGCGGCCCCGATGATCACCTTGTCGATGAAGCCGTAGTCCATGGCCTCCTGGGCGGTGAACCAACGGTCCCGGTCCGAGTCGGCCTCGATCTGCGACTGGCTCTGGCCGGTGTGGTGCGCGACCCGCTCCTGGAACATCCGCTTCGTGTAGAGCATCTGCTCCGCCTGGATGGCGATGTCGGACGCCGTGCCGCCCAGACCACCGGACGGCTGGTGCATCATGATCCGTGCGTGGGGCAGGGCGTACCGCTTGCCCTTGGTGCCCGCGCAGAGCAGCAGCTGGCCCATCGAGGCAGCCATGCCCATCGCCACGGTCGACACGTCGTTGTCGATGAACTGCATGGTGTCGTAGATCGCCATGCCGGAGTAGACCGAGCCACCCGGCGAGTTGATCCACAGGTTGATGTCGCGGTCCGGGTCCTCCGCGGCGAGCAGCAGCAGCTGCGCGCAGATGCGGTTGGCGACCTGGTCGGTCACCTCACTGCCCAGGAAGATGATGCGTTCCTTGAGCAACCGGTTGTAGACCGAGTCGTCGAGGTTGCCAATGGAGTCGCCACCGCGCGCGTCAATCGCCCGGAGCGACTTCTTGGGGATGTGCATGTCGGTCATGGCAGCCCTTCGCTCTCCGTACCGTCTTTCCCGACACTAACCGCTGTGCGGGGCGGCAGAGTCCCGGTCGGGGCAGTGTTCGCTCTCAGCGCAGCTGTGTCGGGGTACCCGCGGCGCGGGCTTCCGGGCGTACCCGGCAGTGCTTGCCGCCCGGGCGTACCCGGCAGTGCTTGCTGCCCGGGCGTACCCGGAAAGGGAAACGGCCGCCGTCCGCCGCTGAGCGGCGGACGGCGGCCGCACCCGACGATCAGTGGTCGTGGTTGTGCTCCGCCTCGTTGGCGGCGCGCAGGGCGTCGAGGGTGATCCCGTTGCCGGCCGAGTCCTTGATCGTGATCTTCTCCATGACGGCCGCGAGCGCCTTGCCCCGCCGCACGTCGCCGAAGACCGCGGCGGCCGCGCCGGAGCGCACCAGCTGGTCGTAGTACTGCTGCGGGGCCATCCCGGCGCGCTGCGCCCGGTGCACGATCTCGTGCCCGAACTCGTCGTCGGAGACCTGTACGTCCTCCGCGTCGGCAAGCGTGTCCAGCAGGAGCTGGACCTTGACGCCCTCGGTCGCCGCCTCGGTCAGCTCGGCGTCGATCTGCTCCTCGGTCTTGTCCTCGGCCGCGAGGTACTCCTCCATCGAGGCGCCGATCCGCTCCAGCTGGTCGACCATCGCCTGCTTGCGGCTCTGGACCTCCTCGCGGACGACACCCTCCGGGGCCGGGATGTCGGCGGCCTCGACGAGCTGGGCCAGGGCCTTGTCCCGAGCGGCGTAGATCTGCTCGACCTGCTTGCCCTGGGTGACCCGGGCCCGCAGGTCGCCGCGCAGCTCCTCGATCGTGTCGAACTCGCTCGCCATCTGGGCGAACTCGTCGTTCAGCTCCGGCAGCTCCTTCTCCTTGACCGTGCGCACGGTCACCGCCACGTCGGCGTCCCGACCGGCGAAGTCGCCGCCGACCAGCTGGGTGGTGAAGGTGGTGTCCTCGCCGGCGGCGAGGCCGACCACGGCCTCGTCCAGGCCCGGCAGGAGCTGCTTGCTGCCCACCTCGTGGGAGATGTTGCTCGCCTGGCCGCCCGGCACGTCCTCGCCGTCGACGGTGGCGTTGAGGTCGATCTGGACGTAGTCGCCCTCGGCGGCGGCGCGCTCGACGGTCTTGAGGGTCGCGAACCGCTCCCGCAGGTTCTTCACCTGCTCGTCGATCTCGCTCTCGTCGATCTGCAGCTCGTCGACGGTCACCTCGATGGTGCTCGCGTCCGGGATGGTGATCTCCGGGCGGACGTCGACCTCGGCCGTGAAGTTCAGCGAGTCACCGTCGTTGAACTCGGTGATCTCGACCTCCGGGCGCCCCAGCGTCTTCAGGTCGTGCTCACGCACCGCGGCGAGGATGTTCTCCGGGATGGCCTCCTGGACCGCCTCATTGAGGACGGTGCCCCGGCCCACCCGCTGGTCGATCACCGCGGTCGGCACCTTGCCCCGGCGGAAGCCCGGAACCTGGACCTGCGAACCGATCTCGCGGTACGCCTTCTTGAGGCTCGGCTCGAGCTCGACGAACGGCACCTCGATGGCGAGCCGCACGCGCGTCGGGCTCAGAGTCTCGACGGTGCTCTTCACAGGCGTACTCCTTGACGGATCTCAGTTGAGTCTGGGCGTGATTCAGCCCATCGAGTGTAGGCGAGCCGGCCTGACGCTCCGGCATCGCCCGGGGGCCGCACTGGGCGGCACCCGGGGCGGCCCGGCCGCGGACGACAGTCGGGGTGGCGGGATTTGAACCCACGGCCCCTCGCTCCCAAAGCGAGTGCGCTACCAAGCTGCGCCACACCCCGTGGCGACGTGCAGTCTATGCCGTCGCCACGCCTCAGTCGGTGCCGGGGCATCAGCCACCCGGACAGAACCCCCGAAAATTACCACTGCACCCCGAACCGCCTGCTTCAAGATCGGCACAACTACCCGGACGGGTTCACGATCAGCGCAACCTGGTTCAAGATCCGCGCAACTTCACGGATGTCGTGGCCTTCGCGTGCCGTGAGGCCACTACTTCACGGATGTTGCGCGGATCTTGAGGTGCCGTGCCGCCGGGTGAGGGCGTGGTGCCGCCGCGTCGGGGACGACTCGGCACCGCGGGGCGGTGGCGCGGTTACGCGTCAGGCGTCGACATTGGGTACGATGGAGCGCGTCCTGCTCCGGCGGGATGCACGCGGGCGTAGCTCAATGGTAGAGCTTCAGTCTTCCAAACTGACTACGCGAGTTCGATTCTCGTCGCCCGCTCCAACGCCCTCCGGCCCTGGTCGGAGGGCGCTTTTGCGTTCCGGGCGAGGTCACGATGGCCCAGGCCCGCGCGGCGGGCGGTCATGCCATGGGCGCGGCGGGCGACCTGCGCGGGGCGGCAGGACATGCCGCGTACGCGGCCGGCCAGGCGGGAGCCGTCGCACACGTCGCCGCGCACGAACTGGGCGCGGCAGCACACGAGCCCGGACGCCAGGCGTTCGATGTTCGCCGATACGGCCGCTGTGCAGACGATGGCGGACGAACGAGACTGTGGCCATGTCACAGGGTGGTGAGGGCGCCCCGCGCAGGCAGGTCGTCGCTGCCGCTCTGCTCATCCTCGCTGGCGTGCTCGTCCTCCTCGTCCCGGCCGGCGACGAGGGCAGAGTTCTCGTGCCCATCAGCGAGGGGCACGGGTTGTCCGCCGTGGACGGGGTCGGCGCAACGCTGTTGGCGTGCGGCGGCACCTGGCTGGAGGTGCTCGTGGTACGACGCCTGCCGTACCTCGCCCTGCCCCCACGGGCCCTGTTCGCACTCGGCCTGCTGGCCGGTCTCGGCGTGGGCCTCCTGATCGCCTCGGTCTTCTCGGGATTCTTCTGGTGGTGGGCCGTCGGCGCCACCACGCTGGGCGTCGCCGTGCTCGTCCTCGTGCCCCTCACGGCACGCCGCTGAGGGGGACCCGCGGCGCAGCACCCCGCACGGTCACGAGGCAGCCGGCTTCGACACACAGCAAGGCCCAGGTGGACCGCACGGTGGCGGCACCTGGACCCACTCGGCGAGGCCGAGTCGCCGAGTCACTTCAGGTGGAACCGCTCGTCGACCGCGAGAGCCGCCAACTGTGGCACGGAGAACGGCAGCTTCGTCAACGCCGGCCGGCTCTCGTCCAGCCGCACGCTCTGCGCCACGAAGACCACCACGCCGTCCGGGTGCCGGTACGCCGACCACTGGTCGAGCCGATCGTCGTCACTCGGTCGGACCACCACCCCCACCCGCGTCGCACCGACGGTCTCGACCTGGCACTCGCCCCGCATGCCCCAGAACTTCTGGGCCAGGTCGCACGGCTCGGCCGGCAGCGGGTTGGGGCCGTCGTGCACCTCGACGATCACGCGCCCGGTGCCCTTGCCCTTCGCCACGGCCACCGAGGACAGGTAGCTCCACACGTCGACGCCGTCCACAGTTGCCTCGAACTGCGCCTGCTGGGTCCGGAGCGTCGGGTCGGACTGGCCCGGCGGGTCCTCCGGCGCGGTGAAGCCGGCGGGTACCACCGAGACAACCTCCCTGAGTAGGTGGATGCCCTGCTCGTACCTGGACCCCGCCCGCGCGGTCCGGTCCTCCTGCGGCTGCCCGTCCGGCCCGGTCGGCCACGGCTCCTTGGTGTCCGGAGGAGCCAGTGACCCCTGACCCGCCGGTTGGTAGACATGGCCGTCCGGAGTGGCGACGGCCGCGAACCCGGTGACCGCCAGCACGACAGCCGCCGATCCGAGGGACGCCCACACCGCCCGTCGGCGGAAGTGCGTCCGTCGTGCCGCGCCGAGCGCGGCTGTCGTACTCAATGGTGGTGGCGGGGTCATGCCCGCCATCTCGCTGCGCAGCCCCTCGCGCAACTCTTCCTCGTTCATCGCTCCCCCATCTCGATCCCGCTGTAGGTAGGGGTCAGGAGGCCGCGCAACGTGTCGAGCCCGCGTGCCGCCTGGCTCTTCACCGTCCCTGGAGAACACTCCAGCAGCGCCGCGACGTCCTCGACCGACAGGTCCTCCCAGTACCGCAGAACCAGCACGGCCCGCTGACGCGGTGCCACCCGGGCCAGCGCCTGGAGCAGCACCAGTCGGCTCTCCGGCGAGTCGGGCGGGGCCACCTGCTCGGCGTCCTCGCCACCCACCCGCTCACGCCGCCACCAGCCGCGACGGCGCTCGTCGAGGAAGGTCCGGATCAGGATCTGACGCAGGTAGCTGTCGAGCACCTCGTGCCGCGAGATCCGGTTCCAGACCCGGTAGAGCTTGACGAACGCGGTCTGGACCAGGTCTTCGGCACGGTGCCAGTCGCCGCACAGCAGGTACGCGGTGCCGCGCATGGCACCGGACCGTGCCGCGAAGTACTCGGCGAACGCCTTGTCGCGATCGCTCATTCAGGCCTCCGATCCCCGTTTCGAGTTAGTCACGCGGGGTCTGGCCCAGAGGGTTGCTCCGGAACTCGCGGACCTGTCACGGGATCAACGCCGAACGGCGTCCGGCGGCTACCGACGACGACAGGCGTCACTCATGCGTCGGCGCACCGCCGTCCACCGCGAGTAGTGCGCCCTTAGCGACCACGAGCAGGACACCCGGCGTCAACACGCGCACTCCGCTGATCTGCTGTTCGACGAAGTGTCGCCAGCGGGGGCGGCCGGTGTCGTCGACGAGCAGCAGCATGCCGGGTCGCCCGGTGGCCAGCACGTGCCCGCCGGCGCCCGGGACGACCTGGTCCACCGAGTCCGGTCCGGCGGTCACCCGCCAGAGGGTCGCACCGGTGGTCAGGTCCAGCGCGACGGCACCGGCCCGGCGCTCGCGCGCCCACACCACACTGCCGACGGTGCTGATTCCCGCATCGGCCAGGTCCCGATCGTGCCGGAAGAACTCCCCTGCCGTCCCCGATCCCGGACGGACCTGCCACAGCGTTCGTGCCCCGCAGCGCGCCAGGAACCGATCCGCACCGGCCGCCACGAACGTGGGCCACTGTCCGTCGCGGCCCACCAGGGGTTCCGGCAGGCTCCAGCGGTGCACCTCGTTGCCGTCGCGAGCGTCGAGCAGCCGCACCGACGTGCCGCCCGGCTCCCCGACGAGCACCCGCTCGCCGACTGCGGCCGGCAGTACTGTCGCCACCCGCTGCCGGTCGGACCAGAGCAGGGCGCCGGTCCACCGATCGAACGCCCGTAGTCCCGTGTAACCCCGCCAGCCACCCACCAACACCCGATCACCGGTCACCACGATGTGGCCCGTCAAGCGGGGCACATCGGCGCTCCAGCGGACCTCGCCGCCGCGCACGTCGAGGCAGCGCAACTCGTCGCGATCCTGGCTGATCACCCAGCACTGCGACCCGTCGGCCACGACGGCGCGGGGCCAGGTGCCGATCGGTACGTCCCACCGGGCCACGCCGTCGGCCGGATCGAGACAGACCAGACGGGTCGAGCGCTCGTGCACCAGTACGCCGTCGGCTGTGCTCGCTGTCGCTGTCGGGTCGGCCCGCTGGTGCAGCCCACGACGCCAAAGGATTTTGAAGATCAGCCAGCTTAACCCGCGTCGACTACGCCGGTAAGGCGCGGACGGCGCATCCCCACCTTGACAGGTGTCGATCTGTGCACTGGTGTAAGGACCAAGCACATCGACGTCCGTCACAGGAGGGCACATGATCGTCCGACGACGGTGGACAGCTGCCGCCACCACAGTGATCCTGTTCAGCGCAGTGTTGTCCCATCCCGCTTCCGGCACGGCGGCACCCGCCGCCCCGGCCGCCCCGATCACCCTGAGCGCCACCGAGACCGCACTGGTCCGAGTCCAACTCCGCGATCAGGCCCAACTGGACCGGCTCGTCGCCACCGGCGCGGACCTGGCCAACCGGCCCCGCGCCCGGGACGGCCGGATCCTCGCCGACCTGGTGCTCAGCGGCACGCAGCTCGCCGAGTTGACAGCGCAGGGCGCGACGGCCGTGCAGATCGTGCAGCGCGCCGGGGACGGCAACCGGCACTACGCCGACAGCGTCCGGGCGGCTCAGGCCCGTACCGCTGCCGGACTGCGTACGCCGGCCGCTGGCCAGCGGTCCACCGCCGCCGCCGTGGACACCCTCCAGGTGCAGCAGGCGTACTGGTGGACCACGTCCGGACAGACCTTCCTGCAGGCCCAGGTGGCCACCACCGCCACCGACGACCCGGACGTGGAGATCACCGTCAGTTGGCGGACGGCGGACGGCGCCACCGGCTCGTTCCCGCTGTACCGGTTCGAGGACTCCGGCGAGTACCAGTACCACTACGCACTCCCCCAGCCGGTGCCGAGCCGACCCGTTCAGCTGAGCGCCATCTCCAGCCTCGGTGGGGTCAGCCGGGTGATCACCCCGACGCTCTGGCCCAACGCCACGCCGCCGCCGCTGCCGGCCGGATACCAGAAGGACTTCATCGACGCGTACCTGACGCCGATCGACATCCAGGCGCGGATCAAGCGGCTGGCCCGCCAGTACCGGGACCTGGTGGACGTGATCGACCTGCCGAACAAGACCCAGGGATACCGGCGCAACGCCGTCGCGTACCTGGGGGACCCGGCCGTGGCGGCAGTGGTGGTCGAGTCGGTCCGCTTCGGCGACCAGGGCATGAACGGCGTACAGGTGCGCACTGTCGACCCGGGCCGGGCGAACCGGCCGCTGACCGTCGGCTACCGCGATCGCGTCCTCACTGTGTCGCTGGCCACCGACACCGCCGGTAAGACGGTGAGCACCACCGACGAGGTCGCGGCAGCGATCAACGCCCGCCAGTCGAACCGGTTCCGGGCCACCGTCGAGGACGGCTCGGCCGGGCTGCCCATGCCGGTCGCCGGCCCGGCCCGGCTCGACGACGGGCTCCAGGGCACCGAGGTGCCGGCACGGCCGTGGACGGTGCAGGCGCTGCGCCTCGGCGTGCACCGGGACGGCTCCCGGGTCGGCGTGCTCGCGTACTCCCAGGAGCACGCCCGGGAGTGGGCCACGCCGCTGGTGACCCTGGAGTTCGCCGAGCGGATGCTGGCGAACTCCCGGACCGACCCGGCGACCCGTGAGCTGCTGGAACAGGTCGACATCTTCGTCATCCCGACGGTCAACCCGGATGGCGCGAACTACTCGTTCAACGACTTCGCCATGCAGCGCAAGAACCTGGTCAACCACTGCACCGGGGCGGCCCGCGACCCGAGGTACCGCACCTCGTGGGGCGTCGACCTCAACCGCAACTACACCGTCGGGTCGTACTTCGACGGGTACGTGGGCGCCAGCGCCAACTGCCTGTCCGGCACCTACGCCGGCACCGCCGAGCTGTCCGAGGCGGAGAGCGGCAACGTGATCGCGCTCGCCGAGGACCACCCGAACATCAGGTTCGCGATGAACGTGCACTCCTACGGCGGGTACTTCATGTGGCCGCCGGGGGCGTACCGGGCCGACGGCAGGGTCACCCTGCCGCGACCGTCGATCGACGAGTCGACGCTGTTCCTCAACAGCGCCCGGCGGATCGTCGGCGCCATCGCGCAGGAACGCGGCACCGTCACCTGGCCGTCCCAGACCGGTCCGGTCGCCGACGTGCTCTACTCCGCCGCCGGCAACTCCGCCGACCAGCTCTACTACGAGCTGGGCATCTTCGCCTGGGACTTCGAGGTCGGCAACGACCGGTGGAACCCGGCGACCAACCAGTGGGAGGGCGTCGGCTTCCAGCCGCCGTTCGACGAGGCGCACGGCGAATCCCAGGAGTACGCCGGCGGGCTGGTGGAGATGGTCCGGGTGGCCCGCGACTACGCCGCCGCCGAATTCGCCGGCTGAACCCTCGGCGGTGCCGCGTCCACTCGTCGGGGCGCGGCACCGCTGGCCGGATATCACCTACGACGGGGCGGTCGCCCCGGACGGCGGCGAGCCCGGCGTCGAGGACCCGGCCGCCCGGGTCGCGTCGCCCCGAGCCGACGCCGAGGGCCACGGCGGCACCCACTGACCGTCGCACCGTAGAGCCCACGAAGGAGGTAGCGGTCGGAGCGGCCGGCCACGGATGAACCGCGGCCGGCCGGGTAAGCAGCGGCCTGCCTGGTGGGGAGACGACCGGGTGCACGGGTGGGCGGTCATGGACCGGCCCGCCCGTGCACGCACGGGTCAGTTCGAAGAAATCCAGTTCCAGGCTGAGACGACCCACTCGGTCTGCTGGAGCCATGCCACCCCGAGGCCGGCGAGGAACACCGCCGTCGCCAGGTGGGCACCACGGGCGCTGCGCCGCACCCGTCCGAGCTGCCGCTCCCACACCACCCGGCCGACCAGCCGGGACAGGGCGAATAGGCCCACCGCCACCAGCAGGCTGAGCACCAGCACCAGCAGGGGGCCGCTCAGGTCACCCTGGCCGGACAGCGCCCAGATCCCCCAGCACACGAACGCGAAGAGGCCGGCCGCCGCGCTCCACTCGCCGCCGCGCCGCAGTTGCGCCACCCGGGAGCTCAGCGAACGGCGGGGCGCCGGCTCGCCCGGCCAACCGGTGCCGGTCGGCTCCTGCTCGACCACCGGGAAAGGCTCCGTCCGCGGGGTGCGCGGCTGACCCACCGGAGCGACCCCTCGGCGGAACCCGTCGCGCTGCGGCGGCACCCCGACGCCGGCCTGCGGTGGCACCTCCACGGTCCGCTCCGCCCACGGCTGCGTCTGGTCTGCCATCTCGTCCTCCCCCTGACCGACGGCAACAGCACCGCCTGATTCGAGGGTAGCCAGCCGGCAAATCGGTCGCCGACCCCGGCCGGGACGCGAGATCGCGCGACAGTGCCGGATCAGACCCGGCCAGGGTACGGTCGGCTGATGGGTGACCCCGACCGACGACGGCGACGGCTGCGCCACCACGCCGACACCGAGACGGCCAGACCGGGCGCCGACGGCTCGACGGCCAGCACCGCGGGCGTGCATGACGGTGACGAACCGCCGCCGCCGCGGCGCAGGAGCACCGGGGGCGACGAGCGCGACGGCGAGCGAGGGCTGCGCGGGTTGGTCGGTTCCGGCTCGTCCCAGGTGGGGCTGAGCGCCGCGCTGCGGGCCCGGGACGCGGCCCGCCCCACCGACGACGACCTGGCCGAGGCGGAAGCCCGGGTGGTCGTCGTCCGGCGGAACTGGGTGCCCCGCGAGGAGTTGCCCCGCTCGCCGCGCTGAGCGCCGCACGGGTCAGGGGAGGTCGGGCAGCTTCCGGGTCCGCTCGTACTCGGCCACCTGGGCGATCCGCCGAGCGTGCCGCTCGTTGCCGGAGAACGGCGTGTTCAGGAACGCCTCGACGATCCCGGTCGCCTCGTCCAGCGTGTGCTGACGGGCACCGATGGCGACCACGTTCGCGTCGTTGTGCTGGCGGGCCAACTGAGCGGTCTCGACGCTCCAGGCCAGCGCGGCGCGGATGCCGGCGACCTTGTTCGCGGCGATCTGCTCACCGTTGCCGGAACCACCGATGACCACTCCGAGGCCCGTCTCGTCGGCCACCACCTGGTCGCCGGTGTGCAGGCAGAACGTGGGGTAGTCGTCGTCCGGGTCGTAGCCGTGCGGGCCGACGTCGACCACGTCGTACCCCTGCATGGCCAGGTGGTTGGCCAGGTGCACCTTCAACTCGAAACCGGCGTGATCGGATCCCAGATAGACGCGCATACCGGGCAGTCTGTCAGGCCGCGCTCGGGGACGTCACAGGGGCGGCGTCCCCGAGCCGAGTTCGTCACACGGTCGTGGGGGTGGTGCTCAGCGCGGCAGCTCGGCGACGACCAGACCGCCGCGCGCCTTCGGGGTGAACCAGGTGCTCTTGCGGGGCATCTTCTCCCTGGCCAGGTTGACCGCGACGAAGTCTGCCACGGTCACCGGCGCGATCAGAATGGCCAACTCGGCCCGCCCGGCGTCGACCTCACCGGTGAGCCAGCTCGCCGGGTAGTCGCCGCCGACGTAGGTGATCCGCTTGTCGCCCGGGTCCAGACCGAGAGCGTCGCGCAGCACCAGCCGCTCGACCAGGGCGTGGTCCAGGTTCTCCAGGCGGGCGGAGGCGGTGGCGGGCAGGCGCACCGCGTACCCCTTGCCGTCGAGGCGGAGGTGCACGGTGCCGCCGGCCGCCGGGACCTCGACCGGGCCGTCGATCGGCTCGACCTCGGCGCCTGCGGCCCGCAGCCGGTCGAGCAGCTCGGCCGGGGTCGTGGTCAGCTCGCTGACCAGCCGGTTGTACGGCTGGATGGCCACCGACGCAGGGGTGGTGACCACGGCCAGGAAGCGCGGCAGCCCGCCGGTCTGGGCGGCCAGGCTGCGGTGGTTGCCGTCCGCGACGACCAGGTCCCCGCCACCGGCGAGAGCGGTCAGCGTGGCCTGCTCCGGGCCGGGGCCGAGCAGCCAGATGGCGTGGGTGCGCCCCGCCTGGTCGGTGTCTGTCGCGGCGGGCGCGCCGGCCGTGTCGGTCGCCGCGGCGAGCGCGGCGTGCAGTTCGTCGCCACGCCCGGTCTGGAGCAGGAGGACGGGTGAGAGCAGGTGACTCAGCGCGTCGGCCAGCGCCACCCGCTCGCGCACCTTGGCGATGAAGACGTCCTCGTTGCGGATGACCAGGCCGGGCTCGTCCGCCCGGGTGGAGATCTGGTCGGTGTCCACCATCGCGAACAGCCCGTACGCCGGCTCCTCACCGGGTGCGCTGATCCGGTAGAGGACCACCACCTCCTCGGCGGGGGTGTAACTGCCGTCGGCCTTGGCCTCGGCGAGGCGGGCCACCGCGTCCGGCAGCGCGTCGAGGAACGACTTGCCCAGGCTCTGCGGGGCGCGGTGCGGCATCTCGATGCCGAGAGCGCTGTGCGGGTTCGACTCGATGATCGCGGTGATCTCCGCGTCGTCGGCGAACTCGTCGTAGTTTTGCGCGCCGGTGCCGCCAGTGGTGACCCAGGCCCGGGTGATCGGATGCACGACCGTCATGCCCACTGACGCTACCGGCGACGGTGTCGCCGCCGACGGGGACCCGCGGGGCGTCCACCAGATGAAAGCCCCGGGTGGTCAGCCGGCACGGTCGGAGGCGCCCCGGCGGTGCTTACCCGCGCTCACCGGCCCGCCGTTGCCGCGTCGACCGGTCCCGATCGGCCCGGTGTTCAGGGCGCGGCGGGGCGACGCTGGTGGCCCCGGCACGGGACGGTCCGGGGGCGGCGTCGGGACGGGCCGTGGGCTCAGCGGCGGCGTCGGCACCGGGCGCGGAGGAGCCGGCGCCGGCGGTGGGGGCGCCGGTTCGGCCGGTGCCGCCCCCGACGGCACCAGCGCCGGCGCATCGGCCGGCACGGCGTCGACGGGCGACGGCAGCGGGTCGATCGACGTGGGCGGGGTGAGCCGGGAGGTCACCGGGACCCGCGCCACGCCCACCACGATGGGCGGCGCGAGCAGATCCACCAGGTGGGCGGGCAGGTCCGGGCGGACCGTAGGCCAACGAGAGTCGTCAACGGACCAGTAGTCCGCGCCGGGACTCTCGATCACCCCCTGCCGGGTCAACTGATCGTCACCGGACGCACGGTGCTTGGCCATCGGGATTTGCCTCCACGAACTGCGGCGTGCGGCCCTGCGGGTCGCTGCGGCGGACACCGAGGGAAACGACGCCCCCCGCCTCCCGGTGACGCCACGACCGTCCGCCGACCTCGGCACCCGACCGGAAACGCCCCCGTCCGTGCAGCTGACGCGGCACGGACGGGGGCGCGGTGGTCATCGCTCAGTCGAAGATCGGGCCCTGCTCGCGGGTGCGCTTGAGCTCGTAGAAGCCCGGGGTACCGGCGACCAGCAGCACGCCGTCCCAGAGTCGACCGGCGGCCTCCCCCTTCGGCGCCGGAGTGATCACCGGGCCGAAGAACGCGACAGGGGGGCCGTCCGGGCCGGGCGCGTGCACGACCGGCGTGCCCACGTCCTGCCCGACCGGGCGCATGCCCGCCTCGTGGCTGGCGCGCAGCGCCTCGTCGTAGTCGGTGCTGTCGGCCGCCGCGGCCAGCGCCGGGTCGAGGCCGGCCTCGGTGAGCGCGGCGACGTACAGCTCCGGGCCCCGTTCCTGCTTCTGTAGGTGGATCCGGGTGCCGAGCGCGGTGTAGAGCGGGCGCAGCACCTCGTTGCCGTGCAGTTGCTCGGCGGCGATGCAGACCCGCACCGGACCCCAGGCGGTCTTCAGGAACTCCTTGTACTCCTCGGGCAGCTCGTCCCGGCCGTCGTTGAGCACGGCAAGGCTCATCACGTGGAAGCGGATGTCCACGTCCCGGACCTGCTCGACCTCGAGCAGCCAGCGGGAGGTGATCCAGGCCCACGGGCAGGCCGGATCGAACCACATGTCGGCGGTGACACGCTCGGTCACGGTGAGATCCTTTCGCGACGGGTGGCGCCGGCGGCGGTCGGCGTCTCAGGAGAATCTTCACCCCGCGGCGCATCGGCCGGCACCCGAATGAGAGCGTGACCTCGGCCACCGCGGGCTGCCCGTACATGGAAGACTCGAATCGGGCCGGCCGTCACGAGCGGTAGGCGAACGGGCGCCGCCGGGCGTACGGCGACATGTGGGATGGAGACGAACAGTGCCGGGAGTGCGCAACCTGACGCAGGTCGAGGCGACCGAGCGGGCACGCCTGCTCAACGTGACGGGGTACGACATCAGTCTGGACCTGTCCACCGCCGTACTGGCGGCCGACGGCCGCACGTTCAGGTCGACGACCGAGGTCCGGTTCCGCTGCTCCGAACCGGGCGCGAGCACCTTCATCGAGTTGGCCGCCGAGTCGGTGCGGTCCGCGACGCTGAACGGCACGCCCGTCGACCTCTCCGACTGGTCCGCCGAGAAGGGCCTGACCCTGTCCGGGTTGGACAGCGACAACGTCCTCGTGGTCGAGGCCGACTTCGGTTACTCCAACAGCGGCCAGGGTCTGCACCGGACGGTCGATCCGGTGGACGGCGAGACGTACCTCTACAGCCAGTTCGAGACGGCCGACGCGCAGCGGGTGTTCGCCTGCTTCGACCAGCCCGACCTGAAGAGCGTCTACACCTGGCACGTCACAGTGCCGGCGCACTGGCGGGCGGTGTCCAACATGCCGGTGCAGCGCGAGGAGCCGGCGGGTGAGGCGCTCAAGACGCTGCACTTCACCGAGTCGCCCCGGATGAGCACCTACATCACGGCGATGTGCGCCGGGCCGTACCACGAGGTGCGCGACGCTCACGACGGCATCGACCTGGGGGTTTTCTGCCGGGCGTCGATGGCGCAGTACCTGGACTCCGACGACCTGTTCCTGATCACCAAGCAGGGCTTCGACTTCTTCCACGAGAAGTTCGGCGTGCGCTACCCGCTGCCGAAGTACGACCAGCTCTGGGTGCCCGACTTCAACGCCGGCGCGATGGAGAACTTCGGCTGCGTGACGCACGCCGAGTCGCACTACCTGTTCCGCTCGCAGGTCACCGACTTCGAGTACGAGCAGCGGGCCAACACGATCCTGCACGAGCTGGCCCACATGTGGTTCGGTGACCTGGTCACCATGCGCTGGTGGAACGACCTGTGGCTGAACGAGTCGTTCGCCGAGTGGGCCAGCCACTGGTGCAACACCAACGCGACCCGGTTCACCGAAGCGTGGACGACCTTCCTGTCCATCCGGAAGAACTGGGGCTACCGGCAGGACCAGCTCTCCTCCACCCACCCGGTCTACACCGAGATGCCGGACATGGAGGCCGTCGAGGTCAACTTCGACGGCATCACCTACGCCAAGGGCGCGAGCGTACTCAAGCAGCTCGTCGCGTACGTGGGTGAGGAGCCGTTCGTGGCTGGGCTGCGGGCCTACTTCGGCAAGCACGCCTGGGGCAACGCCACCTTCGACGACCTGCTCACCGAGCTGGAGGCGGCCTCCGGGCGGGAGCTGCGCAAGTTCGCCGCGCAGTGGTTGGAGACCGCGCAGGTCAACACGCTGCGTCCGGAGGTGACCATCGGACCGGACGGCACGTACGAGCAGGTGCTGGTACGGCAGGAGGCGCCGGCGGCGTACCCGACGCTGCGCACGCACCGGATCGGCGTGGGCCTGTACGACCTGACCGACGGGCGGCTGGTCCGCCGGGAGCGGTACGAGGTGGACGTGACCGGCGAGCACACCGATCTCGCCCCGCTGCGTGGCGTCCGGGCGGCCGACGTGCTGCTGCTCAACGACGACGACCTCAGCTACACCAAGCTCCGCCTCGACGAGCGCTCGATGGCGACAGTGGTGCAGCACATCGGTGGCTTCGACTCGTCGCTGGCCCGCGCGCTCTGCTGGACCGCCGCATGGGACATGATCCGCGACGCCGAACTGTCCGCCCGCGACTACGTGGCGCTGACGCTGAGCGGGCTGCCCGCGGAGACCGACATCAACCTGGTCACCGCCACCCTGCGGCAGGCGACCACCGCGCTCACCCTGTACGCCGACCCGGCCTGGGCGCCGACCGGCTGGGCCGACCTGGCCCGTACCGCCCGCGACGCACTCGCCGCCGCCGAGCCCGGCAGCGGGTTCCAGCTGGCCTGGGCCCGTGCGTTCACCTCGGCGGTCCGCTCCGAGGAAGACCTGGCGACGCTGCGCGGTTGGCTGGACGGCACCGGCGTGCCGGCCGGGCTGACCGTCGACACCGAGCTGCGCTGGTCGGTCCTCGCCGCGCTGGTGGCCAACGGTGCCGCCGGGGCCGACGAGGTCGAGGCGGAGCTGAGCGGTGACCGCACGGCCAGCGGCGAGCGGGAGGCCGCGTACGCGCACGCGTTGATGCCGACGGCCGAGAACAAGGCCGCCGTGTGGGCACTGCTCACCGGCCCGGACGCGCTGCCCAACTGGCGGCACCGGGCGCTGTTGCAGGGCTTCGCCCACCCGGCACAGGTGGAGCTGGTCGCCCCGTACCGGGAGCGGTACTTCGCGGCGGTCGGGCAGGTGTGGGCCACCCGGGACAGCGAGCCGGCGCAGGAGTTCGCCCAGCTGGCGTACCCGACGTACCTGGTGGAGGACGACACGGTGGCGGCCACCGACGCGTGGCTGGCCGGTGACGGGCACCCCGCCCCGCTGCGTCGGCTGGTGGCCGAGGGCCGCGACGGTGTGGTGCGGGCGCTGAAGGCCCGGGCGAAGGACGCCCAGAGCGCCTGAGCAGGGAGTACGCGGCCCGTGCCGGCGTGGGTGCGAACCGACGCCGGCACGGGCCGTTATGGTTGCGAAAGGAGGTGGACGTGATGGCACAGCCGACTCACCAGTGGCAGCCCCCGGAGCGGGGCTGGCGCGAGCAGGACCTGTCCGACCTGCCTGAGAACGGGAACCGCTACGAGATCATCGACGGGAGCCTGCACGTGACGCCACCGGCCAGTCCCGAACACCATGAACTGGCCGACGAGATCCGAATGGCGCTCCGCCAGGCAGCTCCCGCAGGGTGGCGGGTGATCCGGGAAATCGGGGTACACGTCTCTGGCGGCAATCTCATCCCCGATCTGACGGCGTTGCGTCCAGGCGCGCCGCGTGGGCGGATGTGGGCCGAACCGGTGGACATCGGGCTCGTCCTGGAAGTCGAGTCGACGGCAAGCCGTCGGCACGATCGCTTCACCAAGCCCGCCCTCTACGCCGAGGCAGGCATCCCGCACTACTGGCGGGTGGAACGGGGCAACTTCGGCCCGGTGATCTACCGCTATCGGCTTGGCGAGGGTGAACACTACGAGTTGTTGGGCACCCTGGGCCCGGAAGACCCGGTGAACGTGGACGAGCCGTGGCCGATGAAGCTGGACCCGTCCGCCTGGCCCCGCTGACACATCGAAGCCCGGCCCGCTGAACGCGGGCCGGGCTTCGTCGTGTCTGTGGGTCAGCCCTTGCCGGCGTGGCTGGCGAGCTGGTCGAGGCCGTTGATGATGCCACCGGCCAGGTCACCGCCGCTGAACGCGCCGACCATGGAGAGCGCGGCCAGCTTGGCGTACGTGTCGGGGATGCGCTTTCGGGCGTACCGCCCGGTGATGATCTCCAGCTGACGCTGGTTGGGCGACACCGCGATCAGCACCGACTTGTCGGGCTCGGCGAGCTGACGGTGCAGCCGCTGGGCGTGCTCACGGATCGGCTCGTCGAGACCACCGACGAAGACCGAGAAGACCAGGCCCGTGCCCTTGTCGGCCAGGCGCAGCGCCTCGTCGATGCGCAGCAGCTGGCGGGTCGAGAACGGCCCGTCGAGCACCTCGGGCGGATTTTCCGACCCGGCCTGCTTCTCACCAACGGTCACTTGCGCCTCCGGTTCCACCGGCCGGCGCCTCGACGCTGGCCTGCTCAAGCTTGTGGCTGGTCAGCGCGGGCGCCTGCGCCCCCGCCGTCAGCGCGGTGCCGGCCGAGTCGGCCAGCTGCTCCGGGCGGCCCAGGAACCAGACCGGAGTGAAGTCGAAGGGCCGGCCCGGACGGTAGCGCTTGGCGCCACCGCCACCGCCGGTGGCACCCCCGCGGCTACCGGCGTACGACAGGCCGGCGATGACCAGCACCGCGGCCAACGGGATGCCGACGAAGACCAGCAACGTCTCGGTAACAGACAATCCCAACGCCCCCAGGCGGAAGAAGGACGACCTTGAACAACCGGGTCGGATGGACGCTCATGCTGCCGACCGCCCGACTCCGTCGCCATTCACGTTAGCGGAGTCGACGGCCCGCCAGATTGCGGGGTGCCGATCCCATCCGTCACTGGAGTTCTCCAGTTGCGCAGCGGTAGCGATAAGCCGCGCGTCGTCGCCGTACCGGCCGGTGAGCAGCACCCCGACGGGCAGGCCGTCGGTCGTGATGCCCACCGGCAGGGAGACGGAGGGATCCCCTGTGACGTTGAAGATGGCGCAGTAGGGCGAGAACCGGCGTTGTCTGTCGAAGTCGGCGGCCGGGTCCGCGTCGGCGGTGAACCAGCCGACGGGTGCCTGCGGGGCGGCCAGGGTGGGACAGAGGAGAAGGTCGCAGCCGGCGGTGCGGCGGGTGCCGAGGCGGACCTGGGCCTGCAACTCGCCGAGGGTGGCGGCCAGGGTGCCGGCGGAGAGCTCGGCGCCCCGGGCCCGGAGCAGCCGGGTCAACGGCAGCAACTCCACCTCCCGCTGCGGCGGCACCGGGGAGAGCGCCAACACGTACCAGAGGGTCTCGAACAGCGGCCACACCGCCGGCCCGAGCGGCGGTGGCACCTCGACCACCTCGTGGCCGGCCGCCGTGAGCAGCGCGGCGGCCCGGTCCACGGCGGCCACGCAGTCGGGGTGCACCGGCTCGTCGGCGAGCATCGGCGTGGTGAATCGGCCGATCCGCAGCGGGCCGGGCTCGGCCTGACGCGCGACGGCCAGGTAGCCGCCGGGCGGCGCGGGCGGCGGCAGGTAGGGCTCGCCGGGCACCGGAACGGCCATGACGTCGAGCAGCGCGGCGACGTCGGTGACCGTCCGGCCGAGCGGGCCGCTGGTGGGCAGGCCGAACGCGCCGGAGCCGATCGGGCCGCCGGAGACGAGGCCCCGGCTGGGTTTGTAGCCGACCAGGCCGCAGAGCGACGCCGGGATGCGCAGCGACCCACCGCCGTCGGACCCCTGGGCGACCGGGACCAGCCCGGCCGCGACCGCCGCCGCCGCGCCTCCGCTGGACCCGCCCGCTGTGTACGCCAGTTGCCACGGGTTGCGGGCCGGCGGCGCGACCCGGCCCTCCGAGTAGAGCGAACAGCCCAGCTCGGAGGTGGTCGTCTTGCCGAGGCTGACCAGACCGGCGGCCTTGATGAACCGGACCACGTCGGCGTCGACCGGCGGGACGAAGTCGAGGAAGGCGGCCGAACCGAAGGTGGTGCGGATCCCGGCGGTGAGGGTCAGGTCCTTGATCGCGGTCGGCACGCCGTGCAGCGGGCCGCGCTCCCCGATCGGTGCCGCGTCGGCGGCGCGTGCGGCCTGCCGGGCGAGGTCCGGTGTGACGGTGACGAACGCGCCCACGGTGTCGCCGAGGGCCGCCACCCGGCGCAGAGCGTGCTCGACCAGGTCGACGCTGGACAGCTCGCCGCGGGCGATCGCGGCGGCCTGCTCCAACGCGGTCAGGTCGTGCGGCTCGGCCATGCCCTCATCCTGCCCGCTGGGAGCGGCTGTCGACGGGCCGACACGGCGTCGGCCTCTGCGGCGGCGCCGGTATCCGCCGACCCGCAGTATCGGCCGCGCCGCCAACCGCACCTCCCTGCCGTGCCCTTTGCTCTGCTTCAACGGACGCAACAGCAGGCGTCCGATTACCGGACACGGGGCGTTGCGTAGGGTGAAGCAGAGCAAAGGCAGCGGAACAGGGGTACGCCCTCAGCGCGGCCCGTGCAGGAAGCGCAGGGCGTTGGTGGACAGGAGCTTGTCGCGTTGGGCGTCGGTGAGGAAGTCGGCCGCGTGGACCACCGCGCCGGACGGCCGTTCGCCCAGCGGGTACGGGTAGTCGCTGCCGACCAGCACCCGGTCCTCCCCCAACGTGTCGACCAGCAGCCGTAGCGCGGGCGGCGCGAAGACCACCGAGTCGACGCTGAACCGGTCGAGGTAGCTGCTGGGCGGGCCGGCGGACGCGCCCCGGACCAGGTCGCCACGGCGGTGCCAGGCGTTGTCCGCGCGGCCGAGCCAGAACGGGAAGCTGCCGCCGCCGTGCGCGAAGCAGATCCGCAGCGTCTCGGGCACCCGGTCGAAGACGCCGCCGAGGATCATCGCCAGCACCGACAGGTGCGTCTCGGCGGGCATCCCGGTGAGCCACCGGGCCATCCAGCGGTCCAGTCGGGGCCCGCCCGGCATGTCCCACGGGTGGACGAAGACGGGGGCGCCCACTTCGGCACAGTGCTGGAGGAAGGTGACCACGCCGGCGTCGTCCAGGTCCCGGTCGCCGACGTGGTTGCCGATCTCCACGCCCACGTGCCCGGCGGCGAGGCTGCGGTCCAACTCGGCGCAGGCGGCGTCCGGGTCCTGGAGCGGCACCTGGCAGAACGGCACCAGACGGTCACCTCCGGCCGCTGTGACCTCCAGGGTCAGGTCGTTGAAGATCCGGGCGACCTTCACCGCCTGGTCGGCCGGACGGTCGTAGCTGAAGAAGACCGGTGTGGGTGAGACCACCTGCACGGCAACGCCGTCGGCGTCCATGTCGGCCAGTCGGCGCGACGCGTCCCAGCACTCGGCGCCGACCGGGCGGAACTCCGTCTCACCCACCATGATCATGGCGGCCCGCTCGGAGTCCACCCGTAACCACGGCCAACCGGACCCGCCGCACGCCGCGCCGAGGTCCGGCCAACCCTTCGGTACGACGTGCGTGTGCACGTCGACAACGCCTGCCGGCATCAGCCCTTGCCCGGGTGCAGGGTGCCGCAGTTGGCGCAGGTGCGCGCCTGCTCATCGGCGTAGAACGCCTGGAACACCGGGGGCAGATCGGCGGCGATGTCGCGGACCTGCAACTCCACCTCGTGCACCTTGTTGCCGCACTCCGGGCAGTACCACTGGAACGTCTCCAGGGTGCCCTCCTCGCGGACCCGCTCGACCACAACGCCGATCGAGCCGGCCTCCGGCCGCTGCGGCGAGTGCGGGGTGTTGCGCGGCAACATCCACATCTGACCCTCGCGCACGTGCACCGTACGCGGCCCCTCCGGGGTCATCAGGTTGATGTGCATGTTGCCCTTGACCTGGTAGAAGAACTCCTCGTACGGGTCCACGTGGAAGTCGGTGCGCTGGTTGGGCCCGCCCACCACCATCACGATGAAGTCGTCCCCGCCGGGGAACATCTCCTTGTTGCCCACCGGGGGCTTCAACAGGTGCTGGTTGTCCGCGATCCAGCCCGGAAAGCTGAACGGCTCGGCGATCTCACTCACGACTGACCTCCCGAGGGAAGAAGGGCCACGGCCTGGATTTCGATCAGCAGGTGCGGGTGCGGCAGTTGGTGCACCGCCACCGTCGTACGGGTCGGTCCGGAGGCGTCGAAGAACTCGGCCCACACCTCGTTGTAACCACCGAAGTCGTTCATGTTGACCAGGTACGTCGTCACCTGGACCAGGTCGGTGAGGTCCGCGCCGACCGACCGCAGCAGATCCCCGATGTTCTCGATGACGGCCCGCGTCTGCGCGCGGATGTCGAGATTGGTGGTGCCGAACCCGTCCACCTCCACACCGGCGAAGGTGTTGTCCGGGCGCCGAGACGACGTACCGGAGACGAAGACGAACCCACCGGCGACCTTGACGTGCGGAAAAGCCCCCCGCGGGACGGCCTTCCCGGCCACCACCCGGGCGGTCACGACGACGCCCGCAGCGAGGCTGTGCCGAGCTTCTCCACGACGGCACGAACGTGGGCGCCGGGACGCAGCGGAACAGCCGCGG
This sequence comes from Micromonospora vinacea, assembly GCF_015751785.1. NCBI lineage: Bacteria > Bacillati > Actinomycetota > Actinomycetes > Micromonosporales > Micromonosporaceae > Micromonospora > Micromonospora vinacea. Next base: position 563,856 of record NZ_JADOTY010000001.1, read on the forward strand.
TGGCGGCACCGGCCAGGAACACCCAGCCGGACTCCAGCCGCACCCCGTGCCGACCGGCCAGCCGGATGCCCTCGTCGAGCGCCCGGCGCGGGTCACCGAGGATCGCCGCCGTGGAGCCGACCTGCGCCACCCGCCCGTCGACCTCCAGCAGCACACCCAGGTTGTCCAGCCCTGCCGGCACCGGCGACCACGGCCCGATCACGAAGGCGGCGGCCGAGGTGTTGTCCGCGATCACGTCCGGCAACGAGAACCGGAAGTCCGCGTACCGGGAGTCGATCACCTCGATGGCCGGGGCGACCGCGCGGACCGCCGTGGCGAAGTCGCCGACCGGCTCACCCGGCTCGGGCAGCCGGTCCAGCAGGAACGCCACCTCCGGCTCGACCCGGGGATGGATGTACGCGGCCGGGTCCACGGCACCGCCGTCGGGCACCCGCATCGCGTTGGTGAGCCGTCCCCAGATCACCTCGTCCACGCCGACCTGGGCCATCTTCGCCCTGCTGGTCAGCCCCATCTTCAACCCGACCAGCCGCTCACCGGCGTTCAGCCGGCGTTGCAGCAGCGCGGCCTGCACGGCGTACGCGGTGTCCACGTCGAGGCCGGTCTCGGCGGCGAGTTGCGGGATCGCGGTGGCCGTGTCGGCCGCCGCGCCCAACTTCTCGGCGATCCCCGCGATGTCCGGTCCGATCATGACTGTTGCTCCTTGCCGGCCAGGTCGAGTGCCACGTCCACGATCATGTCCTCCTGGCCGCCCACCATCCGGCGGCGGCCCAGCTCGACCAGGATCGACCGGACGTCCACCCCGTACTTCGTGGAGGCCCGCTCGGCGTGCCGCAGGAAGCTCGAGTAGACCCCGGCGTAGCCGAGGGAGAGGGTTTCCCGGTCCACCTGGACCGGCCGGTCCTGGAGCGGGCGGACGATGTCGTCGGCGGCGTCCATCAGCGCGAACACGTCACAGCCGTGCTTCCAGCCGTGCAGCTCGGCGACCGCGACGAAGACCTCCAACGGGGCGTTGCCGGCGCCCGCGCCCATGCCGGCGAGGGAGGCGTCGACGCGGACGGTCCGGCCGTGCACGGCGTCGGGGCCGACCGGCGCGGAGCCGGTGACCCGGCCGTGCTCGACGGCGAGCACGCTGTTGGCCACCCCGAGCGACAGGTTGTGGTGCGCGTGGATGCCGATCTGCGTCTCCGGAGCGAGGACCTGCCGGTACGCGTCGACCCGCTGCGCCACGTCGGACATCAGCAGCCGGCCGCCGGAGTCGGTGACGTAGACGCAGTGCGCCCCGTACGACTCCATGAGCTTGGCCTGCCCGGCCAGCCCGGCCGGGTCGAACATGTGCGACATCATCAGGAACCCGGCCACGTCCATGCCGTTCTCCCGGGCCCAGGAGATGTGCTGGGCGGAGATGTCCGCCTCCGTGCAGTGGGTGGCGATCCGGACGCTGGTCACCCCGAGGGCCTTGGCTGCCTTCAGGTCGGCGATCGTGCCGATGCCCGGCAGCAGCAGGGTGGTGAGTTTCGCCGTGGTCAGCACCTCGGCAGCCGCGGAGATCCACTCCGCGTCGCTGGCGGCGCCGTGGCCGTAGTTGACGCTGGAGCCGGCGAGGCCGTCACCGTGCGCCACCTCGATGGCGGCCACCCCGGCGGCGTCCAGCGCGGCGGCGATGGTGCGTACCTGGTCGACCGTGTACTGGTGGGCGACGGCGTGCATGCCGTCGCGCAGCGTCACGTCCTGGATGTACAGGTCGGTCATGGCGCGGCCACCTCCGGAGCACGCAGGGCGACCAGCCGTTCCGCGGTGCGCAGCGCGGCGGAGGTCATGATGTCCAGGTTCCCGGCGTACGCGGGCAGGTAGTGCCCGGCCCCGGAGACCTCCAGGAAGACCGACACCTGGAGGGCGGTGAGCCGCCGACCGAACGTCGGCAGGTACGCCTCCACCCTGTCGAACTGCACGTCCTGCTTGAGCCGGTAGCCGGGGACGTACTCCTGCACGGCCGCCACCATCTCGGCGACCGAGGCGGCGATGGCCTCGGTGTCGGCGTCAGCGTCCGGGCAGAGGCAGTAGACGGTGTCCCGCATCAGCAGCGGCGGGTCCGCCGGGTTCAGCACGATGATCGCCTTGCCCCGCTCGGCACCGCCCACCACCTCGATGGCGCGGGCCGTGGTCTCGGTGAACTCGTCGATGTTGGCCCTGGTGCCCGGCCCGGCGGACCTCGACGCGATCGACGCGACGATCTCCCCGTACGCCACCGGGGTGACCCGGCGCACCGCGGCGACGATCGGCACCGTGGCCTGACCGCCGCAGGTCACCATGTTGACGTTCGGTTCGTGCAGGTGCTCGTCGAGGTTGACCGGCGGCACCACGTACGGGCCGAGCGCGGCCGGGGTCAAATCGACCACAGTGCGGCCGTGGGCGCGCAGCACCTCGTCGTGGCGTCGGTGCGCGCCGGCCGAGGTGGCGTCGAACACCAGCTCGACATCGGCGAACTCGGGCATCGCCACGAGCCCGTCCACTCCGTCGGCGGTGGTGGCGACGCCGAGCCGGCGAGCGCGCGCCAGCCCGTCGGAGGCCGGGTCGATGCCGGCCATCGCCACCATGCGCAGGCTGTCACTCAGCCGCAACACCTTGATCATCAGGTCGGTCCCGATGTTTCCCGACCCCAGCACCGCCACGTTGGTGGTCACTCGCCGCCCCTGTCGCTGAAGGATGTCCGCACCGAGCCGAGCCCGGAGATCCGGGCCTCGTACGCGGCTCCCGGGGTGACCGGCACCATCGGGCCGAGCGCCCCGGAGAGCACCACGTCCCCGGCGCGCAGCGGGTCGCCGGCGCGGGCCAGGGTGCCGGCCAGCCACTGCAGGGCGTGCAGCGGGTTACCCAGGCAGGCGGCGCCGGCGCCCACCGAGACCGGCTCGCCGGCGTGCTCCAGCACCATCCCGCACAGTCGCAGGTCGACGTCGGCGAGTAGGCGCGGCGTGGTGCCGAGCACGAAGAGCCCGCTGGACGCGTTGTCGGCGACGGTGTCCACTATGGAGATGTCCCAGGCGGCGATGCGGGAGTCGACGATCTCGATCGCCGGCAGCACGTGGTCGACAGCGCGGATCAGGTCGACAGTGGTGAGCTGCGGGTTCGGGAGATCCTTGTCGAGCACGAAGGCGATCTCCGCCTCGACGCGGGGCTGGAGCAGCCGGTCGATGGGCACCTCGACCCCGTCACCGACCGCCATGGCGTCGGTCAGCATGCCGAAGTCTGGCTGGAACACCCCGAAGGTCTCCTGCACGGCCCGGGAGGTCAACCCGATCTTCGCGCCGACCCGGCGTTCGCCGCGGCCCTGCCAGGCCCGCGCCTGGAGCTGCTGCACCCGGTACGCGGCCTCGACGTCGCCCTCCGGCAGCAGCCGGCCCCGAAGTGGTGCGCACGGCTTGCCGGTGCTGCGGGCGTCGGCCAACTCCCGGTTGGCGGCCTCGATGTCAGCTTCCATGCCCGCTCCCTCGCTACGGCTCACGACAGGTCCACACAGACGTTCGTGAGTTCGGAGTAGAAGTTCAGCGAGTGCACGCCGCCCTCGCGACCGATCCCGGACGCCTTCACCCCGCCGAACGGGGTGCGCAGGTCACGCAGGAACCAGGTGTTGACCCAGACGATGCCCGCGTCGAGCCGGGCGCCGGCCCGGTGCGCGACGCCCACGTCCCGGGTCCACACGGTCGCCGCCAGGCCGTACTCGGTGCCGTTGGCGAGGGCGTACGCCTCGTCCTCGGTGTCGAACGGCGCGACGTGCACCACCGGGCCGAAGATCTCCTCCCGGTTGGTGCGGGCGTCCGGGCCGAGCCCGGTGAGCACCGTCGGCTGCACGTACGACCCGCCGTCGCGGGTGTCGCCGAAGGTGGGCGTGCCGCCACCGGTGAGCACCTCGGCGCCCTCGGAGCGGGCCAGCTCGTACGCGCCGAGCACCTTCGCCCGGTGCTGGTGGGAGATCAGCGGCATGGTGGCGGTGGCCTCGTCGGTCGGCCACCCGTACGCCAGCTCGCCGGCCCGCTTCGCCAGCCGGGCGGTGAACTCCTCGAAGACGGGGCGCTGCACGTAGATGCGCTCGGTGCAGAGGCACACCTGCCCGCCGTTGGTGAAGCTGGACCGCACCGAGCCGGCCACCGCGGCGTCCAGGTCGGCGTCGGCGAAGACCAGGCCGGCATTCTTGCCGCCGAGTTCGAAGCTCACCGCCTTCACCCCGTCGGCGGCGGCCCGCATGATCGCGCCGCCGGTGGCCGACTCGCCGGTGAAGGTGATGGCGTCAACGCCCGGGTGGCGGGTGAGGAACTCGCCCGCCGAGTCCGGTCCGAAGCCGTGCACCAGGTTGAACACCCCGGCCGGTACGCCGGCGGCGGCCATCACCTCGGCGAGCACCGTCGCCGAGGCGGGCGTCTCCTCGCTGGGCTTGACCACGACGGCGTTGCCGCAGGCCAGCGCCGGCGCCACCTTCCAGGTGAGCAGCAGCAGCGGCAGGTTCCACGGCACGATGACCGCGACCACGCCGACCGGCTTGCGCAGCGCGTAGTTGAGCGCCCGGCCACCGGTCGGGGTGACAGTCGTGAACGACTCGGTGGGGGCGGTCGCCACGATCTCCGCGAACGCCCGGAAGTTCGCCGCGCCACGCGGGATGTCCAGAGTGCGGGCCTGGGCGATGGACTTGCCGGTGTCGGCGACCTCGGCGGTGACCAGGTCGTCGAAGCGTCGCTCCAACTCGTCGGCGACGCGGCGCAGCACCTCGGCGCGCTCGCGCTCCCCCATCCGGCCCCACGGGCCGCGCAGTGCCGCCCGGGCGGCGGCCACCGCGTCGTCGACAGTGGACCGCGACGCCTCGTCGACCTCGAAGACCTGATCCCCGGTGACCGGGCTGGCCTTGGTGAACGTCGGCCCGCCGTCGACGAACTCGCCAGCGACGAAGTTGCGCAACCGCTGCGGGCCACCCGGCGCGTGGCCGGCCATCAGTCGCGGGTCCCACAGGCCGGTCATTCTTGCCTCCCTCGGCTCAGTGCCGCGCCGATCGCGCCGACCAGCAGCAGCGCGGCCCCGCCGACGACCGCCCCGAGCACCCGGTGCTGTCGGCGCACCCGGCGGCGAACCTCCGCGTACGGGGTGGTGGAGAACGACACCAGCTCGTACTGGGAAACGTACCGGCCGGGCAGGGCCCGTTCCAGTGCGTGCTCCACCCGCCGCCGGGTCTGGAAGACCGGGGAGGCGACCTTGTCCCGCATCTCCACGAAGTTGGTAAGCGCCATCGTCGCGATGGCCTCCGCGTTCTCCTGTCGACGCCGCTGGAACAGGGGCAGCGCCGCCAACCAGTCGTCGGCGCACTCGTCCAGGCAGCGATCCAGCTCCACCACGTCCTCGAAGGCGCAGTTGGCGCCCTGCCCGTAGAACGGCACGATGGCGTGCGCCGCGTCGCCGAGCAGGCCGACCTTCCCGTTGACCTGCCAGGGCGTGCAACGCACGGTGCCGAGCACGCCCACCGGGTTGTGCTGGTAGTCGTCGACCAGGTTCGGGGCCAGCGGGACCACGTCCGGGTAGTGCTCGGTGAAGTGCCGTTCGATCTCCGCCGGGCTGGTCAGCGAGGCGAAGCTGCCGGCACCGTCGTTGGGCCAGAACAGCGTGCAGGTGAAGGAGCGGTCCGGGTTCGGCAGAGCGATCATCATCGAGGTGCCCCGGGGCCAGATGTGCAGCGCGTCCGGGTCCAGGGCGAAGTCCCCGCCCAGCGGCGGAATCGTCAGCTCCTTGTAGCCGTAGTCGAGGAAGTCGACACTCTCGTCCAGCAGCCCGTACGCCAGCAGTTGCCCGCGCACCGCGGAGCCGGCGCCGTCGGCACCCAGCACGACCGACGCCTTCGCCGCGACCGGACCCTGCGGGGTCTCGAAACTCAGGGCGCCGTCGGTCGGGTCGAGCCCGACCAGCCGGTGGTCGAAGACGACCCGCACCCCGGGAAGCGCGGCGGCCTCGTCCAGCAGGGCGTTGTTCAGCGCACCGCGGCTGATCGAGTTGATCGCCCGGTCGCCGGCCGCGCTGTACGACTGGAACTGCTGCTCGCCCTCGACCGGGTGGATCATCCGGCCGCGCATCGGCAGCGCGTCGGTCATCACCTGCTCGGCCAGCCCGATCCGGCGCAACGCGTCCAGGCCGCGCTCGGAGAGCGCCAGGTTGATCGAGCGACCGCGTTCGGCGGTGCCGGCGCGCGGGTCGGAGCGGCGCTCGTAGAGGGCCACCGGGTAGCCGCGCCGGGCCAGGAAGCAGGCTGCCAGGCAGCCGGCCAACCCGGCGCCGATGATCGCGATCTCGTCCCGCCGCGCGGTCATGAGGTCGCCCCCACCGTCGCGGCCAGCGCGGCCGCGGCCCGCCAGCAGTCGAGGTACGTGGAGTACAGCGGCACCGGGGCGAACCGGACGACGTCCGGTTCACGGGCGTCGGCGATGACCCCGTGTTCGTACCGTAGGCGTTTGGTCAGCTCCGCGGCGCTGCCGGAGCCGATGCGCACGGAGAGCTGGCAGCCACGCCGAGCCGGGTCGCGCGGGGTGACCACCCGCAGCGGCCGGCCGACTGTCACCTCGTCGAACAGCGACTCCAACCAACCGGTGAGACGCTGACTGCGGGCGCGCAGCGCGGTCATCCCCACCGCGTCGAACAGCTCCAGCGAGGTACGCACCGGGCCCATCGCGAAGATCGGCGGGTTGGAGATCTGCCAGGCCTCCACTGTGGCCGGTGGCCGGGACACCGGCGTCATCTCGAACCGGGTGGCCGCCGCGGTGCTCCACCACCCCTCGAACCGGGGCAGGTTCTCGTCGCCGAGGTGCCGCTCGTGCACGAAGACGCCCGCCAGGGCACCCGGCCCCGAGTTCAGGTACTTGTAGGAGCACCACGCGGCGAAGTCGACGTCCCAGTCGTGCAGGGCCAACGGCACGTTGCCGACCGCGTGGGCCAGGTCCCACCCGACCACAGCGCCGGCGGCCCGGCCGGCAGCCGTGATCGCCGGGATGTCCAACAGCTCGCCGGTGAGGTAGTTGACCCCGCCGAGCAGCAGCAGCGCCACCCGGTCGCCCTCGGCGGCCAGGTAGTCGGTCACGTCCTCGGTGCGCAGGGCGTCCTCACCCGCGCGCGGACGCAACCGGACCACGGCGTCGTCCGGGTCCAGGCCGTGGAACCGGGCCTGGCTGCGCACGGCGTAACTGTCCGAGGGGAACGCGGCGTCCTCGATGACGATGCGGGTGCGTGCGCCGGCCGGTCGGTAGAAACTCACCATCAGCAGGTGCAGGTTGACAGTGAGCGAGTTCATCACCACGGCCTCGGCGGGCCGGGCGCCGACCAGTCGCGCGGCCGGCCCGGTCAACAGCTCGTGGTACGGCAGCCAGGGGCGCTCCGCCTCCAGGTGCCCCTCCACGCCGAGCCGCCCCCACGCGTCAAGGTCGGCCAGGAGTTCGTCGCGGGTGGCCCGAGGTTGCAGGCCGAGCGAGTTGCCGGCCAGGTACGCCGACTCGGGGTGGTCGCCACCGTCGGCAGGCGGCACGTGGAACAGGTGCCGGTGGCCGGGGTCGGCCTCGTCGCGGCGACGCGCTTCCGCTTCGCCAGCGGCGAAGCCCAGCAGCTCAGCTTCTGGGGTCGTCATTGCTTCTTCTCGCTCTCCGGTCACATCGCGGTGCGGGCCGACCACAGCTCCGGGAAGACCACCCGGGCCATGCTGCGCTGCAACCACGCCAGGCCGGCGGAGCCTCCGCTGCCGACCTTGGCGCCCATCGTCCGCTGCACCGCCTTGACGTGGTTCCAGCGCCAGTCGCCGAACTCCTCGGCGACAGCGCTCAGCGCCTCGCCGAGCAGTCGCAGGTGATTGTCCGGGCTGGCGTCGTCGTAGATCCGTACCCAGGCCGCCTCGACCAACGGGTGCGGGTCGTGTTCGACTGCCACGTCCCGGTCGAGCAGGTCGGCGGGGAGGTCGAAGCCGCGACGGGCGAGCAGCGCGAGCACATCGTCCCAGAGGCTCGGGGTGGTCAGTGCGGCGCTCAGTTCGGCGTGCACCTCGGCCTGCCGGCGGAACGGGCGGATCAACGTCGGGTCGCGCAGCCCGAGCAGGAACTCCAACTGCCGGTACATCGCCGACTGGAAGCCGGAGGCCTCGCCGAGCAGATTGCGGAACCGGTTGAAGTCGGCCGGGCTCATCCACCGCAGGCCCTGCCAGGCGGCGTTGAGCCCCTCCAGGTGCAGCTTGGCCCGGCCCAGCGGGGCCAACGCCTCCCAGATCTGGTCGGCGCGAATCAGCCGCTGGGTCTCCCGCAGCTCGTGGCAGGTCAGCCCGAAGTACAGCTCCATGATCTGGCTGACCATCAGGAAGGACATCTCGCCCGGGTCACTGCTGAGCGGGTGCTGCATCTTGTGCAGGGCGCTGGCCTGCACGTACGCGTCGTACGGCACCATGTCGGCGAACTCCAGGGTCGGCTCGCCGCCGGTGCGCGCCGCCTGCGCCGCACGCTGCCCGGGGGTCACCGGTTGCACCGTGGCACGGCGGTTCGGCGCCCGCCGATCCGTCTGATCCACCATCTCGTCTCCCTCCCCCGGACTAGTCGACGTCATGATCTCGCGGTCGGATCGGCCTGCGGAATGCCGAATCAACGGCTCTCGGCCCCTTCACCTGGCAAACCAAAAGCAACTAGGCGAAGTCGGTTCACGAAAGTAAGGTCTGAGCGTGGACGACATGGACTGGGCGCTGCTGCGCGAGTTGCAGGCCGACGCGCGGCTCTCCTTCAGTGAGTTGTCCCGGCGGGTGCACCTGTCGCCACCGTCGGTCGCGGAGCGGGTCCGCCGGCTGGAGGAGGCCGGGATCATCACCGGCTACCACGCCCACGTCGACCTGAGCCGCGCCGGCCGTACCGTGGTCGCGCTGATCCGGATGTCCTGCTACGGCGCGCGCTGCATCCTGCACGACCCCGCCGTGGCCGACTGGCCGGAGATCCTGGAGATCCACCGGATCACCGGGGACGCGTGCAGCGTGCTGAAGGTCGCGGCCGGATCGATCGGCGCGTTCGAGGGGGTCATCGACCGCCTCGCCCCGTACGGCCAACCGTCGAGCACGATGGTCCTCTCCTCCCCGCTGAACTGGCACCCCGTCACCCCCCTACCCGCCACCGGGCCCGTCCCCCGCCCGCGCTGACCCCCTCGCCCCTCGGGTTTGCCCCCGCGCCAGCGGGAAAGCAGCGCGCGTGCCCAGGGGAGGGTTCCGGCGGTCGTCGCCGGTTGGGGGGAAATCATGCAGGCAGTCCGCACGATCAACCGCGCGCTCTCGTCCGTACTGACACTGGTGGGGCTTGTCGGGGCGTTCGTCCTGTTGTCGGTCGCACCGGCGCGGGCCGGCGAGAACGTCTTCGTCGAGGTGACACCGAACAGCGCCCAGGCCGGCAGCCGGGTCAACATCAAGGCGAGCTGCGACAACGACAACAACAACCGACAGTCCAACGTGCACTCCGACGCGTTCGGGCACGTGATGCTCAAACCGGACAAGGGTTTCCTGACCGGTCAGGTCACCATTCCGGGGGACAAGGCGGCCGGTGAGTACCCGGTCGACCTGCGTTGCGAGAACGGCCAGACGTCGTCGACCACGTTGACAGTGCTGAACATGGCCTCGCCGAGCAAGGGGCCGGCGACCGGTGGCGGTGGAATGGCCGGCGGTCGCGGCACCGGCTCGCTGCTGGTGCTCGGCGGCGTGGCATTGGTGGCCACCGCGATCGTGCTCGGGATGGCCGGCGGCCGACGTCGACCCGGAGCCGGCTCCTGAGCCGGATCACCCATGACCCGCAGAACCGCGCGTGCGCGGCCGGATCGCCGCGCCCGCTTCCGGGCCGGGCCGGCGCTGCGCGCGTCCGGCCGGCTGGTGGCCCGCGTCTCCGGGCGGCTGCGCAGGGTCGCCGGGCAGGCCGTGTCGGCCAGTGTCACCACCACCGACCCGGCCGACCGCCCGCTGCCGCCGAGGCGTCCGGCCGGGCCGGGGTCGGCCCGACACCGTTTCCCTACGAGCCCCGGGTTGCCCGTGCTGGCCATCGCCGCGCTGATGGTGCTGATCGTGGCGATGCTCGGCGTCGAGCAGGTGACCGGAATGAGCCTGCTGCCGGACCGGCTCAGCGCCGGCCTGCGGCCGCCGCCGAAGAAGTTCCCGGTGCTGCCGGCCAGCCAGCCGACCAGCCTCGCCATCGAGAAGATCGACGTGCGGGCGCCCGTGCACGACGTGGGCATCGCCCCGGACGGCACGATCGCCGTGCCGGACGCGGCCCGCGCCCAGGAGGCCGGCTGGTACGACCAGGGGCCCACCCCCGGCCAGTACGGCCCAGCCGTGATCGTCGGGCACGTCGACACCACCAGCGGCCCGGCGGTCTTCCACAAGCTCCGTGAGCTGCGTTCCGGTGACGAGATCGAGGTCACCCGCACCGACCGGCGCGTGGCGGTCTTCGAGGTCAACTCGGTGGAGAAGTTCGACAAGGGCCGGCTGCCGGTGGACGAGGTGTACGGCGACTTCAGCCGTCCGAGCCTCCGACTGATCACCTGTGGCGGCCAGTGGGTCGGCGGCGAGACTGGCTACGCGGACAACGTGGTGGTCTTCGCCTCGCTGGTCAAGGCGCGTCCAGGGTGAGAGCGGGCAGATCGGAACTACGGGTCAGTTCTGGCCTGGGCTTGCCACGGGCAGCCCTGCGGCCTTGGCACACTCGAGCAGTCGCCGGTCATAGCTGACGAATGCGATGAGTGTCGTTCCGGACTCGTTTGTCAGAACCTGGGCCGTGGCAAGGTGGATGGCGTCGAGGCTGCGTAGCGTCGGCTCGGCGAACGCAGCTGCGGTCGCGCGGACAGTGCTGTCGATCTCCAGCCGGAAGAGGCGTCCGACGGCAGCCGGCACTCCGATCAACGCTTGCGGGGCTGATCGGCGCAACGCTCTGGGCACCTCAACCTCGACGAGGGCGGAGGAGGCCAGCGGGACGTCTCCGTGGCTGTTGAGCCAGGAGACGAGGTCAGCGCTGTATTCCTCCTGCCGAACCAGCTTGACGACGGCGGCGGAGTCGAGATAGATCACCAGCGCTCCTCGTCCCGCATGGCGGCGAGCGTGGCGGCGACGTCCACATCCTCAGCACCGAGCTTGGGCGGAAGCGGGACAGGACCACCGCCGGTTGGAGCGACCGCCCGCCCCGCCGCCACGAGCTTGGCCAGCACCGACCTGTCGTCGCTGACCGGAACGAGGCGGGCGACGGGGCGCCCGCGATCGGTGATCTCGACCGTCTCGCCGCGGCTCACCCGAGCCAGGACCTGACTCGTGTTCTGGTTCAGCTCTCGAACCCCGATACGCTCCACGAACACAGCGTAGAACTAAATGTTCTACACTGCGAGCCTATTCGCCTCGTATCGAGAGGACGGCGGCCGCCTCGACGTATTCGGCGAGCCGGGCGGCCCCGGTGAGCATGGCCCGGCCTCGCTCGGTGAGCCGTTGCCGCCACTGACCCAGCGACGCGGCGAGGGGTTCGGCACCGCCAGCGTCGCGCACTCGACGCAGCACGCCGGTGATGTGGTCGAGCCGGTACCCACCGCGGCGCAACAGGTGAGCGAGTTCGGCGTCACGGACGTCGTCGGGCAGGTAGAGCCGGTAGTGGGTCACCGGATCACGTACCGGTCGCAGCACCCCGGCCCGCTCCCACTTGCGCAGCGTGGCCGGCTGTAGACCGAGCCGGTGAGCCAGCACGCTGATCGGGACGGCCTTCTGGCTTTGCGGTTGCGGGCTCGTCCCGGTGAGGGTCGCCACCGCCGTCTCGACCGCGTCCAGGGTCTCCCGATCGCGCTGGAGCAGGGCATGGCCCTGGTCGATGGTGCGCAACGCCGTGTCGATGTCGCCCCGGTTGACGGCCCGCATGATCTCGCCGCTGGCCGCATAGCCGTGGCCCGTGATCAACGCGAGGTAGGCACGCAGCGCCTTGACGTGCAGCTCGGTGAAGCGACGGTAGCCGTTCGGGGTGCGCTGGGCCGGAGGCAGGACGCCGTCTCGTTCGTAGTTGCGCACGGCCTGCGCGGAGAGGCCGTGGGCGCGCGCGAGATCCACCGGTCGGCGTACCAGGGGGTTTGAAGGTTCTGTGGCCGTCATCGCGCTCCACCGCTCGTAAGTCTCAAACGCTGGTTCAACGATACGGTTCATGGAATGCCATCTTTTCTCGACCTGCTGGCGGTCTCGCCGGACCTGCTCGCGCTCGGCGAACCGACGCACGGTGAATCCGCCTTCCTCCAACTCCGCAACGAAGCGTTCCTGTCGCTGGCCGAGCACGGCTACCGCTCGATCGCCGTGGAGAGCGACCGGGCGGCCGGACTGATCGCCGACGACTTCGTGCAGGGCGCCGCCGCCGTGACCCTCGACCGTGCGCTCAGCGAAGGGTTCAGCCACGGATTCGGGGCCGCCCCGGCCAACCGTGACCTCCTGCTGCGCATGCGGGAGTGGAACGCCGGGCGACCGGTCGCCGAGCGCCTGACCTTCCACGGCTTCGACGCCCCGGTGGAGCTGGAGAGCGCCCCGAGCCCGCGCCACCACCTCAACCAGGTCTGCCACTTCCTCGACCTGGACCGGTCAGCCGAGATCGACGACCTGATCGGGGACGAGGCGCTGTGGAGCGACACGGCCGCGATCTGGGAACCGGGCCGATCGGTCGGGCGCTCCACCGACGCCCAGCGACTGCGGGTGCTCGCCGACGACCTGCTGACCGAGTTGTACCTGCGGGCGCCGGGCAGGTCAGCCGGCTGGTCGGCGGCGTTCGTACACGCCACCGCCGCTGTCGCACTGCTGCGCTACCACGCCGCAGCCGCCGCACCACTTGCCCAGGAGGAACGCTTCGCCCGCCTGGCCGCGGTCCGGGACGCGCTGATGGCCGAGAACCTGCTCGCGATCCGATCGGCCGAGGCACACCGCGGGCCCACACTGGTCTTCGCGCACAACACGCACCTCCAGCGCCACCAGAGCACGATGACGCTGGCCGACACGGAGGTGTCCTGGGCCGGCGCCGGAGCGATCCTCGCGTCCCTGCTGGGCGGGCGTTACGCGGTGATCGTCGGCAGCCTCGGCGCGAGCCCGGCGCTCGGCATCGGGACGCCCACCGCCTCGACCTATGAGGGCAGACTCCAGCAGGATTCCGGCCTTCCCCGGTACCTGCCGGCGTCCGACATCGCGGTGGCCGAGCAGCGGACACACGACTACCGCTACTTCCCGCTCAACCAGGCCACCATCGAACACGCCGACGCGATCCTGCACGTCCCGACCGGTGTCGACGCGGCAGTGCTCGCCGATCGGATCACCGCGCTACCCGGCGTCGAGCAGCTCGTGGCAAGCGAGGAGAACGGATCACCCGAGGCGGCCTGGGGCGACCGGTTCTTCTTCGTCGGCCCGGACCGCCGCCAGCCGTTCGCCACCATCGTCGAGCACGACGTGCCCGGCTTCGACGAGGCCTCGCAGCTTGACCGCCCTGGCGTCTTCCGCCTCAACCTGGACCTGGGCCGGGCCGAGTTCGAGCGGCGGTTCGGCTTCCCGCCCAAGGCGTTCGAGGAGCACCGGCACGAGTTCGACTTCGCCCGACTGGACACCCTCGTACCGCACCCGGGCTACGCACAGTACGGCTTCGCCAGCATCGTCATGCCCGGTCCGCACCTGCTGCCGGAGATCGACCGGCTCATCGCGACCGCACACGGCCGAGCGGTCGACCGCCACGAACGCGCAGCGCGCCGGGCGAACCATCCGCACCCCGGAGCCTGACCACGCCCTCCGGAGTCAGGCGGCTGCCTCGGGCTCCCGCAGGTCCAGCCAGTCCGCCCAGCGGGGGTCGGGGGCGCGGTGACCCAGCACCCGCCAGGCGGTGCCCTTCGGGGCGGCCGGCAACGCGTGTAACCGCCACCCCATCTCGGCCGGGGTCTTGTCGCCCTTGGTGTGGTTGCACCGTGCGCACGCGGCGACCACGTTCTCCCAGGCGTGCCGGCCACCCCGGCTACGCGGAAAGACGTGGTCGATGGTCTCGGCCGGGCCCCGGCAGTAGGCGCACCGCCAGCCGTCCCGGGCGAAGATCGCCCGCCGGGACAGCCCGACATGTGTTCGGTACGGCACACGAACGAAGCGCGTCAGCCGGACCACTGAGGGCACCGGGAGCGCGTCCCGGGCACTGTGCAGGATGCCGTCACCATCGGCAACGCAGACCGCCTTGGCGGAGAGGACGAGGATCGCGGCGCGACGCACCGACACGACACACAGCGGCTCGTAGGTGGCGTTGAGGACCAACGCGCCGGAGCCCACCGTGGGTCGTATGTCAGGCATCGCGCTCACCCTCCCGGTTCAGCGGCTGCTGCGGACCGCCGTCGACCGGGGCCGGGCACAACGGCCCACACGGTCGACGCCGGGCCGATCACCGACGTCCGTTGCGCCAATAGTCCCTGATCGGACCCCGGATTGCACGTACTAATCTCTCTTCTGGTAAGCGGATCACCCGCGCCGGGGCGGGTAGCCGCTCCAGCCTGGGCGGACGCTGCCGTGGTGACGGATTTACGACGCCCTCGGTGGCGAATCACCCGGCCGGTGGGTCGGCGGCGGGCGCTCGGGTCCCTTGCGGTACGAAGACAGGGTGAGTGCCGCCAGCGTGACGCCCCTAGCCCTGTCCGACGCCGTCTCGGTGAGCTGTCAGGGCAGTACCTCCTGCGAGTGGATCTACGACATCACCAGGTCGGCCTGGTTCGCCGAGGGAAGCTACTGGATCCTGCTCAAGCCGCTTCGGGTGCTGCTGATCCTGGCACTGGCGATGGTGGCCCGGTGGGCGCTGCATCGGACGATCAACCGGCTGGTCCGGACGACCACCGACGGTGCGGTGCCGACGATGCTGCGGCCGCTACGTGAGCGGGTGCCCACCGCCGCGGCCGACCCGGCCGAGTTCGTACCCGAGCGGCGACGGCAGCGGGCCGAGGCGATCGGGTCGGTGCTGCGCAGCCTGACCACCGCGTTCGTGTTCGGCATCGCGCTGCTGATGATCCTGCGGGAGTTCAGCTTCGACCTGGCGCCGCTGCTGGCCAGCGCGGGGATCGCCGGCGTCGCGCTGGGCTTCGGCGCGCAGAGCCTGGTGAAGGACCTGATAGCCGGCCTCTTCATGCTGATCGAGGACCAGTACGGCGTGGGTGACAACGTCGACCTGGGCGAGGCGATGGGCGTGGTCGAGTCGGTCGGCCTGCGGGTCACCACGGTGCGCGACGGGCGCGGTGTGCTGTGGTACATCCGCAACGGCGAGATCATCCGGGTGGGCAACAAGAGCCAGGGTTGGGCCCTCGTGGTGGTGGACCTGCCGATCGGTTTCAACAGCACCGAGGAGGCCACGGCGGTGCTCCGGACCGCTGCCGCCTCGGTCGCGATGGACCCGGAGCTGTCACCGGAGATCGTGGAGGCGCCCGAGGTGCTGGGTGTCGAGCAGGTGACTGTGGACGGCGCGGTCATCCGCACTGTGGTGAAGACGACCGCGGACGGGCAGTTCGCTGTCGGCCGGGAGTTGCGTCGGCGTCTCGCGGAGGCCCTGGAGAACTCGGGAATCACCGCGCAGATCGCGGCCGCCCGCATCTATCCCGGCCTGTCCACCCGGCCGTTGCCCGAGGGTGAGACTGGTCAGGGCGGTGCCACCTGACCCCTCGACACTGACCTGTGATTCAGGGGTCGCGAGCCGGCCGGCCCCTCGGGTATCGTCCGTTCGTTCAGTCGGGGAGGCGACGAACGACCCGTTCGACCTAGCTAGTTGTCAGACGATCGGGCAGAATCCGGAGCACGCGTTCCCACCAAAGCGTGATCACATCCTCGCTGATCCGTAGATCTGACGAGAGCTTCCGGCCCGGCTGCCACGAGCGGTCGAGCCGGGGCCGATGGAGGCGACGGTGCCTGACGAGCGACCTTCCGCGGAAGGCCCCGCCACGTTTCGCGAAGTGTTCGCCCAGCGCGAGTTCCGGGCTGTGTTCCTGGCTGGCTCTCTCTCCTGGGTCGGCGACTATGTCGCGAAGGCCGCCGTCACCCTGCTCGTCTTCCAGCAGACCCGGTCAGTCGCGCTCTCCGCTGCTGCTTTCGCGGTCAGCTTCCTGCCCTGGCTGCTCGGCGGTCCCGTGCTCGCCGCACTCGCGGAGCGGTACGCGTACCGCCGGGTGATGGTGGCGTGCGACCTCATTCGCATGGCGCTGATGCTGGTCATCGCCATTCCCAGCCTGCCGTACCAGGCGGTGCTGGTGCTCATCTTCGCCGCCACGTTGGCCAACCCACCGAGCCAGGCGGCGAAGTCCGCGCTGATCCCGCAGCTGCTCACCGGGGACCGACTGGTGTTGGGGCTGTCGCTGAACAGCAGCGTGGGGCAGGCCGCCCAGGTCGTGGGGTACGTGTTCGGCGCCGCCGTCGCCGCGATCGACCCGGAGGTGGCGCTGCTGTTCAACGCGGCCACGTTCGGCTTCTCGGCGCTGCTGGTCCGTTTCGGGGTGCGCCACCGCCCGCCGGTGATGAACCCGGCCCACCGCAGCCACCTGCTGCGGGAGACCCGCGAGGGGTTCGGCATCGTGTTCCGTACACCGGTGCTGCGGGCCATCGCGGTGCTGGTGTTCAGCGCGATGCTCTTCTCGATCGTCCCCGAGGGGTTGGCCGCGGCCTGGGCCAACGACGAGAGTCGCGGCGCGGTGAGCGCGGGCACCGCACAGGCAGCGATCATGGTGGCGAACCCGGTCGGCTTCATCCTCGGTGGGTTGCTGGTGAGTCGCCTGTTCGGGCCGGCTCGCCGGCTGAAGCTGATGCGGCCGCTCGCGGTGCTCGCCCCGTTGATGCTCGTACCGGTGCTGTTCGATCCCCCGCCGTTGGTGGTCGCGCTGCTCGCCGCGCTCTGCGGGTTCGCGGTCGCCGGCATGATGCCGATGGCCAACGGGTTGTTCGTCCAGGCGCTGCCGAACGGGTTCCGGGCCCGCGCCTTCGGCGTGATGGCTACCGGTGTGCAGGTCATCCAGGGTTTCGCGGTGCTGGTCACCGGGGTGCTCGCCGAACGGTTCCCCATTCCCATCGTGGTCGGGGTGTGGAGCGCGGCCGGGGTGGTGCTGATGGCGGTGGCCAGCCTGCGCTGGCCGGACCGGCAGACGGTGGACGATGCGATCGCTGCCGCCTCGCTGGCCAACGCCGATCCGCCGCCCTCCAGGCCCGACGGCCCGGCCAGCGACGGCACGGTGGGAGACACGTCCGACTCTCATGCCGGTGACGGCCACCGCCGGCACGCGGTCACCTGACCCGTCAAGCCGACGTCACCAGCGGGCCGGGTGCCGGGCATTCGGGGGTGTCGAACCCGGCGTGATCCGACGCACGCCGTGCGGGTCGGGTCGACACCGGGCGCACCTGGCAGGATGGAACTGTGACTTCCGCAGGTGAATCCGACCGTCCCGGTGCGTCGATGACCCTCTTCGAAGCGGTCGGTGGCGAACCCACCTTCCGCAAGCTGGTCGACGAGTTCTACGCCGGTGTCGCCACCGATCCCCTGCTGCGGCCCATGTACCCGGAGGAGGACCTGGGCCCGGCCGCGGACCGGATGACCCTGTTCCTGATGCAGTACTGGGGCGGCCCGAACACGTACTCCGCCCAACGCGGGCACCCCCGGCTGCGGATGCGGCACGCGCCGTTCCGCATCGGCGCCGCCGAACGGGACGCCTGGCTGCGGAACATGCGCCGCGCCGTGGACCGGCTCGACCTGGAGCCGGAGGTCGCCGGCACACTCTGGGACTATCTGGAGCGGGCCGCGTACTTCATGGTCAACGTCGAGGACGACCCGGCCAACGGCGGCTGACCCCGCCCGACCCGGCGTGGCGTCAGAGCAGCGCGCCCTCGTCGTGCAGCCAGTCCACGAAGCTGGTGGCGACCGCCGCGCCGCAGTCGAGCATCTCGACCAGGAGCGCGTCGTGGGTGCCGGCACCCAGCGGCACCTGAAGCTCGG
Organism: Micromonospora vinacea; assembly: GCF_015751785.1. Classification (NCBI taxonomy): domain Bacteria; kingdom Bacillati; phylum Actinomycetota; class Actinomycetes; order Micromonosporales; family Micromonosporaceae; genus Micromonospora; species Micromonospora vinacea. Next base: position 581,858 of record NZ_JADOTY010000001.1, read on the forward strand.
CGTAGATCGGCAGCTGACCGCGCTCGGTCGGGTCGCCGATGTACGCCTTGCAGAACCGACGGGTGTGGTTCCACTCGTTGACCACCCGGTACGCGCGGTCGGCCCAGTCCGGCGGGACCGTGGCGTGCGGACGTGCCCGCATGACCAGGATCTCGTCCTCCGGGCCTTCCAGCGTGACCAGCACGGCGTGCCGTTCCCACATCGCCAGCAGGTTGCCGTCGCCGTCGGCCAGGTAACGCACGTCGAGCAGATCGAGTGCGTCACAGACCCGGCGCAGACTCACCGGCTCGACGGTGGCGGGCATCTCCGTCAGCACGGGCCGCTCGTTGGACGGGCAGTCGTCCCCCGGCTGGCGAGGACTGGGCGGCCCGATCCGGACCGCGCTATCGACTGTGATCCCGCTTCGGGTTTCCGGATCGCCGCCGTCGGCGGGACCGGGGCGCCATGACCACCACGGCATCGCTCGCGCACCTCACTCCCCAGCGGATCCAGTCGCCTACGGTGCGTTGGATCCGAGGATGGACGGTACCCGGACAGCCGGGTTGAAGCACCCCCCCAACGACCGCCCCTGACCAGAAGAACGATCTGGGGTCATCCGTTCGTACGAGTACTGAGGGGTGTCACGGCAAGATCCGTGGCCTTCTGCAACCATGCCGCTCCGTGCGGTCCCACCAGGCCGACCCAACGACCGGCCACCCGCACCTGAACGGCGTTCGCGCCCTCGCCAGCCGCCGAGTCGTCGGCGGCGCCGAGGAAGCCCATCCGGACCACCCCCTGCACCAGCCGCTGCGGCACCTCGACCGGCGCGGCGGGCGCCCCGTCCGGGGTGATCAGCACCGCCACGTGGTCGAGCAACGCGTCACGCAGCGCCCGCTGGCCCACGGCCCGGCCGGCGACCCCCTCCTCGCTCGCCGTCCGCAGGGTGCCCGCCGCCGCGGCCGCGATCCGTCGCACCTCGGCGACGGGCAGCGCCTCCACCTGACGGCTCCGCGTCGGCGGGAGCGGCCACCGCCACTGGGCGTCCCGGCGGGTCGGCAGGGCCGTGCCGCCCCGTTCCAACTCGGCGAGCAGCTCAGCGGCCGCCACCGTGACGTCCTCGGCGACACCGTCGGCCGGCCCACCGGCGACCGTGCGGACCACCAGAACCTGCCACGGCAGCCGGGCCCACAGGGCGACCCGGCCGGGGGCGCCGGCCGGCCGCAGCCGGACCGGCGATGCCGGATCCAGCCGGACCAGCCGGGCCAGAAAGGCGCCCGCGTCGGCCACCCCGGCGACCCCGTGCGTGGACGCCGAGGCCGCCACCCGGCCCGGCTCAGCGGTGCCCGGCCGGGTCACGCCACACCACCCTGCGGGGCGTACGTGAGCAGGAAGTCCCGTTCCTCGGTGGTGATCCGCCGGGGCACCTGACGGGTCAGGTCGAACGGCACCAGCACCGAGCGGGCACGGCTGGCCAGCACCTCGCCGTCGTACAACTCGTAGGCGACGGTGAACCGGGAGGCCCGGATCTCCTCCACCCACAGCTCGATCCGCACTGTCGGTGCCGCCTCTGCGGTGGCCCGGCCGAGCGCGTAGTCGACCGGGCGCAGGTAGTCGACCTCGTGCCGGCGGATCACCACCCCGTCGGCGAACGAGCCGACGCCCCAGGCCCGGCCGCCGGCGAACATCAACGCCACCCGCGCCTCCTCGTACAGGGTGAGGAAGCGCGAGTTGTTGACGTGGCCGTACGCGTCCAGGTCGGACCAGCGCAGGGTGCAGTGGTAGACGAAGCGGTCAGACACCGTCTCGGCCGGTCAGTCGCGGGTCAGCTTGCGGTAGGTCACCCGGTGCGGCCGAGCGGCCTCCGCACCGAGCCTGTCGATCTTGTTCTTCTCGTACGCCTCGAAGTTGCCCTCGAACCAGAACCACCTGGACGGGTCCTGGTCGTCGCCCTCCCAGGCCAGGATGTGCGTGGCGACGCGGTCCAGGAACATCCGGTCGTGCGAGATGACCACGGCGCAGCCGGGGAAGTCCAGCAGTGCGTTCTCCAGGCTGGACAGCGTCTCCACGTCCAGGTCGTTCGTCGGCTCGTCGAGCAGGATGACGTTGCCGCCGATCTTCAGGGTCAGCGCCAGGTTGAGCCGGTTGCGCTCACCGCCGGAGAGCACCTTCGTCGGCTTCTGCTGGTCCGGGCCCTTGAAGCCGAACGCGGCGATGTACGCCCGCGACGGCATCTCGACCTTGCCCACCATCAGGTAGTCCAGCCCGTCGGAGACGACCTCCCAGACGGTCTTGTCGCCGTTGAGGCCCTCACGGTTCTGGTCGACGTACGACAGCGAGACGGTGGGGCCGACCCGGACCTGGCCGCCGGTCGGCTCCTCCAGCCCGACGATGGTCTTGAACAGGGTGGTCTTGCCGACGCCGTTGGGGCCGATGATGCCGACGATGCCGTTGCGCGGCAGCGAGAACGACAGGTTGTCGATCAGCAGCCGGTCGCCGAAGCCCTTGCTCAGGTTGACCGCCTCGATCACCGTGCTGCCCAGGCGCGGGCCCGGCGGGATCTGGATCTCCTCGAAGTCGAGCTTGCGGGTCTTCTCCGCCTCGTTGGCCATCTCGTCGTACCGGTCCAGGCGGGCCTTGGACTTGGTCTGCCGGGCCTTGGCGTTGGAGCGGACCCACTCCAGCTCCTCGGTGAGGCGCTTCTTCATCTTGGCGTCGCGGCGACCCTCGACGGCCAGCCGGGCGGCCTTCTTCTCCAGGTAGGTGGAGTAGTTGCCCTCGTATCCGATCGCCCGGCCACGGTCCAGCTCCAGGATCCAGCCGGCCACGTTGTCGAGGAAGTACCGGTCGTGGGTGATCGCCATGACGGTGCCGGCGTACTTCGCCAGGTGCTGCTCCAGCCAGGAGACGCTCTCCGCGTCCAGGTGGTTGGTGGGCTCGTCGAGCAGCAGCAGGTCGGGCGCCTCCAGCAGCAGCTTGCAGAGCGCCACCCGGCGACGCTCACCACCGGAGAGCTGGGTCACGTCGGCGTCCGGCGGCGGGCAACGCAGCGCGTCCATGGCCAGTTCGAGCTTGGAGTCGACGTCCCAGGCGTCGAGGTGATCAAGCTCCTCCTGGAGCTTGCCCATCTCCTCCATCAGCTCGTCGGAGTAGTCGGTGGCCATCTGCTCGGCGATCTTGTTGAACCGCTCCAGCTTGGCCTTGGTCTCGGCGACCGCCTCCTCGACGTTGCCGAGCACGGTCTTGGCCTCGTTGAGCGGGGGCTCCTGGGCGAGCATGCCGACGGTGTAGCCGGGCATGAGTCGGGCCTCGCCGTTGCTCGGCTTGTCCAGCCCTGCCATGATCTTGAGGAGGCTGGACTTACCGGCGCCGTTCGGACCGAGCACACCGATCTTGGCCCCCGGCAGGAAGCTCAACGTGACGTTGTCGAGCACGACCTTGTCGCCGTGCGCCTTGCGCGCCTTTTCCAGGACGTAGATGTACTGGGCCACGGTGCGGGCTACCTCCGTCGGTTGCTGTCGCTGATCGGCGGCGCGGCGCGGGCTGCGAGGACCGCCCGCCGCCGCCGGCCTGGAGCCGGCCGCGCGCACGCCATCGTCAATCCTGACAGGTACGGCGCGCTTCGCCCACATCACCCCGCCCCAGGAGTACGCGGGCGCGCCGCGTTGCCGACCGTGGTATCACCCGCTAGCGTCCTCGGTATGACCAAGAAGATCGCCATCAGCGTGCCGGATGACGTGGCGGAGCGGCTGGCCGAGGAATCCAACGTCTCCGCTTTCATCACCGACTCCGTTCGTCAGCGGATGGCTGGCGAGCGCACGAGGCGGACGCTTCGACAGGTGGGCTTCCAACTCACGGACGAAGGCCTCGCAGAGGCGGGCAGGAAGCTCGACGAGGCTCACGCGAAGATCACCCCGGAACTGCGATCCAAGGCAGCCGCGCTGCTGGGCGAGGCGTCTCGCGGACGGATGACCATTCGTGACTGATGCCGGCCTCGTCCTCGACACGGGCTGCCTCCTCGCCTACTCGGAAGGCATGGAAGCGGTCGGGGAGCAGATCGCGAAAGTCGCGGACAAGGGGCAGGGCGTGATCATCCCGGCGCTCTGCCTCGCCGCCGCGTACCGCCAGGTGACCAGCGACGGCTGGCCACTGCTCGACATCGTCGGCGATCTGGAGCAGGTCATGGTCACGCCCGTCGAGCACGACATGTGCGCCATCCTCGGCGGCTGGTCACGAACCCTCGGCGGCATGGACCTGGCCCAGGCTGCGATGGAGGCGGCTCGGGCGATCACACCGATCATGACGGACCGGCGGGAGCTGCTCGGCGAGGTACTGCCGAAGGAATGGCCGATCATCGACCTCTGACCCACCGGCTGTCGACAAGATCACCCTTAGGATTCGGTCGGACCGAGGCGGGTAGGAGACTCCGGCACGGGGCACAAGACGCCGCAGCTACGCTCAGTACGCTCATCGCGGTGGACCCGTCAGTACCCGGAGGTGGCCGATCGTGACCGTCCGTAGCTCCTTTGTCGTAGTGGCGAACCGTCTGCCGGTCGACGAGGTGAGCACACCCGAGGGCCGGCAGTGGCGACGCAGCCCTGGCGGGCTGGTCACCGCGCTGCACCCCGTACTCGCCGAACACAAGGGCACCTGGGTCGGCTGGGCCGGTGGCACCGGCGCGGCCCCCGAGCCGTTCGACCTGGAGGGGATCCGGCTGCACCCGGTCCCGCTCAGCGCCGAGGAACTGGAGCGCTACTACGAGGGCCAGTCCAACGCGACGATCTGGCCGCTCTACCACGACGCGGTGGAGACGCCGGCCTACAAGCGCCGGTGGCGGGAGGCGTACCGCCTGGTCAATGCCCGCTTCGCGGAGGCTGCGGCCGACGTGGCGGCCGAGGGCGCGACGGTCTGGGTGCAGGACTACCAGCTCCAGTTGGTGCCGGCGATGCTGCGTGAGCTCCGTCCGGACCTGCGGATCGGGTTCTTCCTGCACATCCCGTTCCCGCCCATCGAGCTGTTCATGCAGATGCCGTTCCGCACCGAGATCCTGCGCGGTCTGCTCGGCGCCGACCTTGTCGGTTTCCAGCAGCGGTTGGCCGCGCAGAACTTCGTCCGGCTGGCCCGGCACCTGCTCGGGCTGCGCTACGAGGGCCAGATGATCCAGGTCGACGGTCGGCAGGTGAAGGCGGGCGCCTTCCCCATCTCGATCGACACCCAGGAGATGGAACGGATGGCCGCCGATCCGGCCATCCAGGCCCGGGCCAAGCAGATTCGCGCCGAATTGGGCGATCCGAAGACGATAATCCTGGGCGTGGACCGGCTGGATTACACCAAGGGCATCGAGTTGCGCCTCAAGGCCTTCCGGGAGCTGCTGGCTGACGGAAAGTTGACAGTTCCCGACGCGGTCATGGTTCAGGTCGCCACGCCCAGCCGCGAGCGCGTGGAGCACTACCAGGCACTACGGGTGAAGGTGGAGCGCGAGGTCGGTCGGATCAACGGCGAGTTCGGCAGGGTCGGCGTGCCGGCGGTCCATTACCTCCATCAGTCGTACAGTCGCAGTGAGCTGGCGGCGATGTACGTTGCTGCCGACGTGATGATGGTGACCCCGCTGCGAGACGGAATGAACCTCGTGGCGAAGGAATACGTAGCATCACGTGCCGACCAGGGCGGCGCACTCGTACTCAGTGAGTTCGCCGGCGCCGCCACCGAGCTTCGCCAGGCATTTTTGTGTAACCCGCACGACCCGGACGCGGTCAAGGACGCCCTCCTCCGGGCAGTGCACGTGGAGAAAACCGAGGCACGCCGCCGGATGCGGACAATGCAACGTCACCTGCGTACCCACGACGTGGGTCACTGGGCCAAGTCTTTCCTCTCGGAGCTCGGAGTTCCCGAGGCGGAGGCCGAGTGAACACGCCCGTCAACGATGGGGCGGCAACCGCCACCGGGGTCATGGACCCTGAGTTGCGTTCCGCCATCGGCCGGATCGCCCGGGTCCCCCAGCTCCTGGTCGCCTGCGACTATGACGGCACGCTGGCGCCGATCGTGGAGGACCCGAGCACGGCCGTCCCGCTGCCCGAGTCGGTAGCGGCGGTCCGCGCGCTCGCCGCGCTGCCACAGACCACCGTGGCGGTGGTCTCCGGTCGGGCGCTGCGCGACCTGGCCGCACTGTCCCGGTTGCCCAGCGAGGTGCACCTCGTCGGCAGCCACGGCTCCGAATTCGACATCGGCTTCGTCGAGCGGCTCTCCCCCGAGCTGGTCGCCGTGCGGACCCAGGTCCGCAACGCCCTGCGCGAGATCGCGGCCCAGCACCCGGGCATCCGGCTGGAACGCAAACCGGCAAGCGTCGCGATGCACACCCGCGGCGTCGACCCGCAGATCGCCGCCGCCGCCATCGAGGCGGTCCGCAACGGTCCGGCCACCTTCGACGGCGTCACGGTGACCCAGGGCAAGGAGGTCATCGAGCTCTCCGTGGTGGCCACCCACAAGGGCACCGCACTCGACCAGCTCCGGACCCAGCTCGCCTCCAGCGCGGTGCTCTTCATCGGCGACGACATCACCGACGAGAACGCGTTCGGCCACCTGCACGGCCCCGACCTCGGCATCAAGATCGGCCCCGGCGACACCCAGGCCAGCTACCGGGTCGCCGACCCGCTGGAGGCCGCCCGCGCGCTGGCGCTGCTGCTGGAGACCCGGCGGCACTGGCTGTTCGGCGAGCGGGCGGTGCCGATCGAACGGCACTCCATGCTGGCCAACGGTCGTACCGTCGCTCTGCTGACCCCCGAGGCCAAGGTGAGCTGGCTCTGCCACCCCAAGCCGGACTCGGCGGCGATCTTCGCCGACCTGGTCGGTGGCAGCCCGGCCGGCCACTTCAGCGTCGCCCCGGAACGCGGCGGCATCCCGCTGGGTCAGCGCTACCGCTCCGGCACGATGACAGTGGAGACCCGCTGGTCCGGGCTCACCGTCACCGACTGGCTGGACAAGCCGGCCCGGGAGACCACTCCGGACGACAGCCCGGCGGTCATCACCGGCGACTCGACCCTGGTCCGGGTGCTCACCGGCAGTGGCAAGGCCCGGGTGGAGTTCGCGCCGAGGCCGGAGTTCGGTCAGGTCGCCGTGCAGTTGCAGCCGCTCGGCGACGGCCTGCTGGTGCTCGGCTCCAACGAACCGGTCGCGCTCTACGCCCCCGGCGTGGAGTGGGAGGTTGGCAACGACGGGGGTTACGAGACCGCCAAGGCCATCGTCGACCTCTCCGCCGCCGGTGGGCAGGTCGTGCTGGAGCTGCGCTTCGGCACGCACAGCCTGGAGCACCACCGGGTCCCGATCCACGAGCGGCAGGCCGCCGCCGAGCAGCCGTGGAAGGACTGGGTGGCGTCGCTGCGGCTGCCGTCCACCGCTCGTGACCTGGTCGCGCGCAGCGCCCTCACCCTGCGCGGGCTCTGCCACGAGGCCACCGGCTCGATCCTGGCCGCGGCGACCACCTCGCTCCCCGAGGAGCTGGGCGGCGTCCGCAACTGGGACTACCGGTACTGCTGGCTGCGGGACGCCGCGCTGACCGCCCGCGCACTTGTCGACCTGGGCTCCGTCGAGGAGGCCGAGGCACTGCTGCGCTGGGTGGACGGCTGCATCGAGCGCACCGGCGGGCACCCGGAGCGACTGCACCCGCTCTACACCATCGACGGTTACGAGCTGGGCGCCGAGGCGGTCATCGACACGCTGCCCGGGTACGCCGGCTCCCGGCCGGTCCGGGTCGGCAACCTGGCCAACCACCAGTTGCAGTTGGACGTCTTCGGCCCGATCGCCGACCTGATCGCGGCCGTCGCCGACGCTCGCGGTTCGGTCCGCGACGACGAGTGGCGGGTCCTGGAGAACATGGTCGAGGCGGTCCGCCGCCGCTGGCACGAGCCGGACCACGGCATCTGGGAGGCCCGGCTGCCACCCCGGCACCACGTCTTCTCCAAGGTGATGTGCTGGATGACAGTCGACCGCGCGCTGCACGTGATGCGCGAGCACGGCGGCGAGGACCGGCCCGAGTGGAAGGACCTGCGGGACCGGATCGGCGCCAACGTGCTGGAGCACGGCTGGCACTCCGACGTCGAGGCGTACAGCGTCGCGTACGGGGACGAGGACATGGACGCCTCGTCGCTCTGGATCGGGCTCTCCGGCCTGCTCCCGGGCGACGACCCGCGCTTCCTGTCCACGGTCCTGCGGATCGAGGCGGACCTGCGCAGCGGCCCGGTCGTCTACCGCTACCACTGGGACGACGGCCTGCCCGGCCGTGAGGGCGGTTTCCACATCTGCACGGCGTGGCTGATCGAGGCGTATCTGCGCACCGGCCGCCGCACCGACGCCGAGGAACTGTTCGCGCAGATGGTGCTGACCGCCGGCCCGACCGGCCTGCTCCCCGAGCAGTACGACCCGCTCGCCGAGCGCGGGCTGGGCAACCACCCGCAGGCGTACAGCCACCTCGGGCTGATCCGCTGTGCCCTGCTGCTGGACAACATGCTCAAGCAGTAGTCGACAGCTCGTACGACGGGGCCGGAGCGCATGCTCCGGCCCCGTCGTCTGTCTCAGGCGTCGAGCGCGCCCACCACGTCTCCCACCACGACGACGGCGGGCGGGCGCAGGTCGGCGGCGAGCAGGTCGGCGGCCACCTCGCCCAGCGTGGACCGCAGGACCTGCTGGGTGCCGGTGGTGGCTTCCTGGACGACGGCGGCCGGCGTCTGCGGTGACCGACCGTTGGCGATCAGGGTGGCCGTGATGGCGGCGAGGTTCTTGAGCCCCATCAGGATCACCAGGGTGCCGTGCAGACCGGCGAGGGCGTCCCAGCGCACCAGTGAGGCCGGCGCGTCGGGCGCCAGGTGCCCGGAGACCACTGTGAACTCGTGCGCCACCCCCCGATGGGTGACCGGGATGCCGGCCGCGGCCGGCGCGGCGATGGAGCTGGTCACCCCGGGCACCACTGTCACCGGCACGCCGGCCGCCGCGCAGGCCAGCAGCTCCTCACCGCCGCGGCCGAAGACGTACGGGTCACCGCCCTTGAGCCGCACCACGAAGGCGCCGGCCAGGGCCCGGTCGACAAGGATCTGGTTGATCTCCTCCTGGGCCCGGGACGGGCCGTAGGGGATCTTCGAGGCGTCCACCAGCTCGACGTCCGGGCGCAGCTCGTCCAGGAGCAGCCCGGGCACCAGCCGGTCGGCGACCACCACGTCGGCCTCGGTGAGCAGCCGCCAACCCTTCACGGTGATCAGCTCCGGGTCACCCGGCCCCGCCCCGACCAGCGCCACCCGCCCTCGCTGCGGCCCACCGGTAGCAGCGTCGGGTCGGCTCCGCGTCGGAGCGGTCCCCTCCGGTGCCAGCCGGACCGCCAGGAGGTCGCGGATCGCGTCGCGGACTGTCATCGCACGGCGGGGGTCGCCGCCGCCGAGCACCGCCACGGTGACCGGGCCGTGCCGGGTCACCGCCGGGGTCCAGGCGGTGGCGGCCGTGCGGTCGTCGGCCCGGACGCAGAAGATCCGCCGCTCGGCGGCGACGGCGCTCACCGAGGCCGCCGCCATCGGGTCGTCGATCGCGACGTGGACCAGCCAGGCGCCGTCCAGGTCCTCGGGCAGGAACCGGCGCGGCACCCAGTGCAGCCGACCCGCGTCGGCCCGGGCGCGCAACGCCGGGGTCAACTCCGGGGAGACCAGCAGGACGTCCGCGCCGGCGTCCAGCAGCGCGGGTACGCGCCGGGTGGCGACCGCGCCGCCGCCCACCACGACCACACGCCGCCCGTGCAGCCGCAAACCGAGGGGGTACGGATTGGAGGTCACGCCGCACCACCGGGGCGGAGGGTTCGTTCGCTGCGCGTGGTCACTTCTCGGCCACTCCGGCGGAGTCGAACGTGGCCACCTCGTGCAGCACCCGGACCGCGCCGGTGACCACGGGCAACGCCAGCAGGGCGCCGGTGCCCTCGCCGAGGCGCAGCCCCAGGTCGATCAGCGGGTCGAGGCCGAGGTGGCGCAGCGCCACAGTGGCACCGGGCTCGGCCGAGCGGTGGCCGGCGACCATGGCGCTGACCGCGTCCGGGGCGAACGCGGCGGCGGCGAGCGCTGCCGAGACCGCGATCACACCGTCCAGCAGCACCGGTGTGCGGCGCGCCGCGGCCCCCAGGATCAGCCCGGCCAGGGCGGCGTGCTCCAGGCCACCGACGGCGGCCAGCACCCCCAGCGGGTCGGTCGGGTCGGGGATGTGCCGGGCCAGCGCGGCCCGCACCACCGCCACCTTGTGGGCGTACGTGGGGTCGTCGACCCCGGTGCCCCGACCGGTGGCGTCGAGCGCGTCGACGCCGGTGAACGCGGCGATCAGCGCGGCCGCCGGGGTGGTGTTGCCGATGCCCATGTCCCCGGTGAGCAGGATGCCGGCGCCGGCGTCGATCAACTCGTCGGCGATCCGGATGCCGGTCTGCACAGCCGCCAGCGCCTCGTCGCGGGTCAGCGCGGCGGTCACCGCGAGGTCCCGGGTGCCCCGGCGGACGGACGCGACAACCAGCCGGGGCACAGCCGGGTCGAGCACGGCCGGATCGAGCCCAGCCGCATCGGCGACAGCCGGGTCGGTGGGCAGCGGGGTGGCCACGCCGACGTCGACCACTGTGACCGAGGCGCCGGCCTGCCGGGCGAACGCGTTGACCACCGCTCCACCGGCCAGGAAGTTGCCGATCATCTGCGCGGTGACCTCCTGCGGCCAGGGGCTCACCCCCTGGGCGTGCACCCCGTGGTCACCGGCGAAGATCGCCACCGCGGCCGGCTCGGGCAGCGGTGGTGGGCAGGCTCCGGCCAGGCCGGCGAGGCGTACCGAAAGCTCCTCCAGCGCGCCCAGCGAGCCCGCCGGCTTGGTGAGCCGGCCGTGCAGTTCCCGGGCGGCGGCCATGGCCGCTTCGTCCGCCGGGCGGATCGCCGCGATCGTGGTCTCCAGCATCATGCCTCCATGGTCTCGCGCAGCACGTCGATGAACGCGTCGGTGGTGTTTCGGTCGCGCACGGCCACCCGCAGCCAGTCCGGGCCGAGGCCAGGGAACGTGTCGCCTCGGCGCACCGCCCAGCCGCGCTCGCGCAGGGCGGCCCGGATCGCTGTCGCGCCCGGCAGGTGCAGCAGGACGAACGCGCTGGCGGGACGGCCGACGACGCGTACACCGGGCAGGTCGGCGAGGCGCGCGACCAGGTGGTCGCGGTCGGCGGCGAGGTCGGCGGCGATCGCGCGTTCGGCCTGGACCGCGACGCTGCTGGCGCAGGCCGACGCGGCTGCCAGCGCGGGCGTGGAGACGGCCCAGAGCGGTTGGACGGCGGCCAGCTGGGACAGCAGCTCCGCGGCACCGAGCAGGTAGCCGATCCGCAGCCCGGCCAGGCCCCACGTCTTGGTGAGGCTGCGCACCACGAGCAGCCCGGGCAGGTCGCGGCGTTCGGCCAGCGACTCCGGCTCGCCGGGGTGCCCGACGGCCATGGTGGTGTCGGCGAACGCCTCGTCGACCACCAGCACCCGGCCGGGGCGGGCCAACGCGGCCACCGTCTGGGCGGGGTGCAGCACCGAGGTCGGGTTCGTCGGGTTGCCGATCATCACGAGGTCGGAGTCGGCGGGCACCCGGGACGGGTCGAGCCGGAAGTCGTCGGAGGCGTCGAGCAGCACCCGCTCGACCGGATGTCCGGCGGCCCGAAGCGCCGCCTCCGGCTCGGTGAACTGGGGGTGCACCACCACGGGGCGGCGAACGCCGCGCAGCGCCTGGGCGATGAGGACGAAGCCCTCGGCGGCGCCGGCGGTGAGCAGCACCTCGTTCGGGTGACGGCGGTGTCGGGCGGCGACGGCCGCCCGGGCCGGCGCCGGGTCCGGATAGCGGGCCAGGTCGGTCAGGGTGGCGGCGATCGGGTCGGCCAGCCAGGAGGGGGGCCGCGCCCGCCGTACGTTGACGGCGAGGTCGATCAGGCCGGCGGTGGCCTCCGCGTCGCCGTGGTGGGCGAGGTCCGGCTCGACCCCGGTGGGAGGGGCGACAGCGCTCGGCTGATCAGACATGTCCGCGATCCTGCCGGGAAGGTGGCCGGTGGGACAGTCGATGTCGGCGTAAGCCGCGTCACCACTCGCCGGTTTAAGAGTTCTTCTCATGTATGAATCGGAAATGTCATAACTTAACCAGGTGAGCAACCGACCCCTTGCTGCCGCTGGTCGTCTCGTCCCTCTCCTCCGCGCCGGACTGATCGCCGGAATCGTGATCGCCGCCGCCGCGTACCCACTGGTCGCCCTCACCGGGCTCGGCGCGAAGGCCACCGCGCACGCCGTCGAACAGAAGACCCGGGTGCTGAAGACCGCCCTGCCCGCCGAGACCTCGTACGTCTACGGCCCGGACGGCAAGACCGTGCTGACCATGTTCTACGAGGAGTACCGGCAGTACACCAAGCTGTCGGACATGTCGCCGAACATCCAGCAGGCGATCGTGGCCGCCGAGGACTCCCGCTTCTACCAGCACCACGGCGTCGACCCGAAGGGCGTGGCCCGCGCCTTCGTGTCCAACGCCCGCTCCGGCGGCTCCCAGGGCGCGTCGACGCTGACCATGCAGTACGTCCGGATGGCCCTGCGGGACAGCGCGACCACGCCCAAGGAGGTCCAGGAGGCCACCCAGCAGACCAGCATTCGCAAGGTCAAGGAGATGCGGATGGCGCTGGACCTGGAGAAGGAGCTGAGCAAGGAACAGATCATGGAGCGCTACCTGAACTCGGCGTACTTCGGACACCGGGCGTACGGCATCTACGCCGCCAGCGAGATCTTCTTCTCCAAGACCCCGAAGGACCTCACCCCGGTCGAGGCCGCCACCCTCGCCGGCCTGGTCAAGTCCCCCTCCGAGTACGACCCGGCCGACTCCGACCAGAAGGAGGCCACCGGGCGGCGCAACTACGTGCTGGACCGGATGAGCCAGCTCGGCTACCTCTCCCCCGACTCGGCCGCCGCCGCCAAGTCCGAGCCGATCCGACTCAAGCTGACCACCCCACCGCACGACTGTGCCGCCGTGGCGGAGAAGTACAACAGCTGGGGCTTCGCCTGCGACTACCTGAAGAACTGGTGGAGCGCGCAGCCCGCGTTCGGCGCGAACCGGCTGGAACGGATGGACAACCTGCGCCGGGGCGGCTACCGGATCGTGCTCAGCCTCGACCCGAAGGTCCAGGCAGCGGCGGAGAAGAACGTCGGCGCCAAGGAGGCCACCGGCAGTCCGTTCGCCAACGGCATCGTGGTCTCCGAGCCGGGCACCGGGCGGGTGAAGGCCATGGCGGTGAACCGGACGTACTCGCTGGACCTGGCCGACAACCCGCAGAGCTCCAACCCCGAGGCCGGGCCGAAGGTGAAGGCCAACTACCCGAACACTGTGGCACCGCTGCTCGGCGGCGGTGACCTGGCCGGCTACCAGGCCGGCTCGACGTTCAAGATGTTCCCGATGCTGGCCGCGCTCGACGCGGGGATGCCCCTCTCCACCTCGTTCAACGCCCCACACCGCTACCGCTCCGAGGTCTACGACGGCTGGTCGCCCTCCAACGCCAGCGGCGCGATGTCCGGTCAGCAGACCATGTGGTCCGGCTTCGGCAAGTCGGTGAACACGTACTTCGTGTGGCTGGAGGAGAAGGTCGGCGCGGACCGGGCCGTCCGGTTGGCCGAGCAGCTCGGGCTGCGGTGGCGCACCGACGTCGACCGGGATCACGCGTCCCCGGACAAGGCGAAGAAGTGGGGTGCGTTCACCCTGGGCGTCTCCGACGCCACCCCGCTGGAGATGGCGAACGCGTACGCCGCCATCGCTGCCGACGGCCGCTACTGCGAGGCCATCCCCGTGCAAGCGATCATGAATCGGGACGGCACGCCCGCCACGTACGCCACCCCGGGCGGCCTGCACCGCGAGGTGGCCAAGCCACGCTGCCGGCAGGTGGTCAGCGCGGACGCCGCACGGGCGGCCACCGACGCGGCCCGCTGCCCGACCGGAGACACCCCGGCGCGCGGCAGCTGCGGCGGCTGGTCCACCGCCGACAGCGTGCGGGGCACCGTCGGACGTCCGGTGGCCGGCAAGACCGGTACGACCGACAGCACCCGGTCCGCCTGGTTCGTTGGCTACACCCCGGAGTTGGCCGCGGCGAGCTTCATCTCCGACCCGGACAATCCGTTCAACGCCGTCGGTGACGGGCAGTCCCAGATCCCGATCAAGGCGGTTTCGGAGACCCTGCGCGACGGCCTGAAGGGCACACCGACCCGCCAGTTCACCCCACCATCGGACGCCATCGTCGGCTGACCGGGAGTCAACGGGCCGGCGCGGCTCAGCGCAGGTCGGCGGCGACGAACGACCAGAGCTCCAGATCCACCCGGCCGCCGCTGACGAAGCCGGCGTTGCGCAGCAGGCCCTCGTAGCTGAACCCGGCCTTCTCGGCGACCCGGCGCGAGGCCAGGTTGCCGGGTGCCACCCGCAGCTCGACCCGCTGGAAGCCGTGCTCCAGGATCAGCGCGATGGCCACCGCGTCGACCGCCTCGGCGGCGAAGCCGAAGCCCCGCGCGTGCGCCGCCATCGCGTAGGAGATCTCGGTGAGGCGGGCGCCCCAGTCGGTACGCCGGGTCCACAGCGAGCCCACCACCTGGTCGTCCTCGCGCCGGAGCACCGCGTAGTGGTCGCCCTCCCCGCTGTCGCGTCGCTGCCGGGCCAGATCGGTGCACCAGGCCAGCCCGTCGATCGGGCCGGAGTCGTCGGGCAGCGGCAGCCAACGCCGGGTCAGCTTGTCGGCGAAGATCTCCCCGGCCGCCGCCGCGTCGGCCGCCGTGAGCTGACGCACCTCCGTACGCGGGGTGGAGACGGTCAACGCCGGAAACCGGCGCACCGCCACCTGACCGATCACACCGACACCTCACCCGACTGCGCGGGCACCACCTCGCTCGTCGGGTCGGCCGCAGCCGCGGCGACCAACCGGGCGGCGGTCGCCGGATGGCTGGCCCAGTGCACTGTGAGCTGCGAGGCGTGCACGTTGCGCCAGACGAAGCCCTCCGGCGCGCCGCCGTCCCAGCTCCAGGCCGGGCGCTGACCAGCGCGGGGGGTGAGCACCGCACGGTGCGCCTTGTGCCCGACCAGCACAGTGCCGGTGGCGGCGACCACGCTGTCGGTCTGGGCGGTCGCCTCCCGGTAGCCGGCCACCACCCCGTCCCGGCTGACACCGACCGCGTCCAGGACACCGCACATCGGCAGCCCGTCCAGTTCCCGGGCCAGCCAGAGCAGGCCGGCGCCCTCGGCGATCACCGGACGCCCGGTCCGCGCCAACTCGGCCACCGCGATGCAGAGCCGCCGGTTGGCAGACAACTGCTCGGCGTACGCCTCGGGCAGCGCGCCGCCGACGACCAGCGCGCGGGTGCCGACCGGCAGCGCCTCGTCGCGCAGCGGGTCGACCACGACGACCTCGGCGCCGGCGGCCCGCAGCAGTTCGGTGGTCTCCGGGTGGCTGAAGCTGCCGCCCGGCCCACCGGCCACCGCCACCAGTGGCCGGTTCGCCGGGGGTGTGAACGTGCCGAGGGCCTCCTCGGGAGACCAGGCCGGTGCCGGCAGCGGCGGGGCGGAGCGGGCCAGCCCGAGCAGCCGTTCCAGGTCGACAGTGGCGGCGACGGCCTCGCCCAGCCGACGGATCGCACGGACAGCGTCGGCCGAGCCGTCGACGACCGGTGCCACCCCGTGCCGCCGCGACGGCAGCACCGCCGGCAGGTCCTGGCGACGCAGCGCGCCGTAGACCGGCACCCCCACGTCGTCCAACGCCTCGCGCAGCATCCCCTCGTGCCGCGACGACGCCACCCGGTTGAGGATCACCCCGCCGAGCCACAACTGCTCGTCGTACGAGCGGAAACCGTGCACCAGGGCCGCCACCGACTGCCCCATCGCGGCCACGTCGACGACGAGCACCACCGGGCTGCGCAGCGCGGCGGCCGCGGCGGCAGTGGACTCCTGCTCGGGACGGCCACCGACCGAGTCGTACAGGCCCATGCTGCCCTGCACCACGGCCAGCGCGGCACCGGCGGCACCGTGCGCCACCAACGGGGCGAGCCGGTCGAGGCCGACCAGTCGGGGGTCGATCACCCGACCGGGCCGACCGGAGGCGAGACCGAGGTAGGCGGCGTCGACGTGGTCCGGGCCGAGCTTGAACCCGGCGACGTCGACCCCTCGCTCGGCCAGGGCGGCGAGCAGCCCGATCGCCAGCGCGTTCTTACCATGCCCGGAGGACGGCGCGCTGAGCACCAGGCGCGGCACGACGGTCATCATCGACTCCTCGCGAGCGGCGGCGGGTACGCGACGGGACGACCGAGGCCGATCCGTCGGCGTGACGATACCCGCCCGGCTGGAGGCGCGAGCACCGCCAACCGGGTGCCCGGCCCGGCCCTGGCCGGAGCCCCGGGGCGCCGGTCCCGGCCCGTCCGGCCCGGTCCAGGTCAGTGGCGCCGGTCATACGAGTAGCCTCGGTGCCGTGTACCGGTTCCTGCTGAGCCCACGCTGGCTGGGCGCTCTCGCGCTGACCCTGGTCGCGGCCGCCGTCATGGTGTTCCTCGGCAACTGGCAGCTGGACCGCTACCGGGGGCGCACCGAGGTCAACGAGCGGATCGACGCGGGCCAGCGGATGGCCCCCGCGCCGCTCGCCGATGCGCTGCGCGCTCCCACCGGCGGCGCGGGAACGGCCGGTCCGGCCCCCGCCGAGGACAAGGTCTGGACCCGGGTCACCGTCACCGGCCGGTACGACCCCACGAACACCGTGCTGGTCCGTGGCCGGACGGTGGACAGCCGGGTCGGCTTCGAGGTGCTCACCCCTCTGGTGCTCGCCGACGGCACGGCGCTGCTGGTGGACCGGGGCTGGATTCCGCCGGCGCCCGGTGGGGCGACCGCCCAGCCGTCGGTGCCGGCCGCGCCGACCGGCGACGTGACTGTGGTCGGTCGGGTGCACGAGACCGAGAGCGGCGCCGGCGCGGTGGCCCGACGCGACGGGCTGCTGGAGATCCGGCGGATCGGGGTGTCACGGCTGGCCGGCGAGCTTCCCTACCCGGTCTACGGTGCCTACCTGCTGCTCGACGAGCAGACCCCGGCCGCCGATCCAGTGTTCAAGGCCGTGCCGGTCGGGCACACCAACAACTGGCAGAACTTCGGCTACGTCGTGCAGTGGTGGCTCTTCGCGGTGATGGCCATCTTCGGCTACGGCTGGGTGGCCCGTCGGGAGGCCCGCCGGGCCGCCGGCATCGGCACCGCCCCGGCTCCGCTGGACCGGGCCGCCGAACCGACGCCGACCGCCTCCGCCTGACCTCGCTCCGTCAGCCACTCACACGGCCGGCGTGGATGGCGCGGACCGCGTCGATGGTGTCCGCCTCGGCGGCGGACTTGTCGTCGCGATAGCGCACCACCCGGGCGAACCGCAGCGCCATCCCACCGGGATAGCGCGAACTCGTCTGCACCCCGTCGAAGGCGATCTCGACCACCTGCTCGGGCCGGACCCGGACCACCCAGTCGCCGCGTTCCACGGCGAGGCCGAGGAACCGCTCGGTCTGCCACCGCAGCAGCTCGTCGGTGAGCCCCTTGAACGTCTTGCCGAGCATGACGAAGTCGCCGGTGCGGGCATCACGGGCACCCAGATGCAGGTTGGACAGCCAGCCCTTGCGTCGGCCGCTGCCCCACTCAACGGCGAGCACCACCAGGTCGAGGGTGTGTCGCGGTTTGACCTTGACCCAGGCGGCACCGCGCCGACCGGCGTCGTAGGGGGCGTCCGGCGCCTTGACCACCACGCCCTCCTGCCCGGCGTCGAGCGCGGCGGCGAACGCGGCGGCGGCCTGCTCCGGATCGTCGACCTCCATCCGCCCGACCAGCAGCGACGAATCCACCGAACCGGCGAGGGCGGCCCACCGCTCCCGGCCGGGACTGTCGATCAGATCCTCACCGTCGAGGTGGAGCAGGTCGAAGAAGTACGGGGTGAGCACCGCCGCGCCCGTGCTGGCGGCCGCCGCGAGCACCGCCGGGGCGACCGGTGTGCGCCCGGTGGTGCTGGGGGTGGTGCGCCGGGCGGCCCGGCTCGACGTCTGCTGGAACGGCAGCGGGCGGCCGGTCTCGTCCAGGCCGATCGCCTCGCCGTCGAGGACCAACTCCCGGCCGGGCAGGGCCCGGACCGCGGCGACCACCTCGGGCACCCGGGTGGTGATCTCGTCGAGGCTGCGGGTGAACACGGCGATGTCGGCGCCGGAGCGGTGCACCTGGATGCGGATGCCGTCGAGCTTCACGTCGACCACCGCCGGCGTGCCGGTCGCGGCGAGCGCCTCGTCGACCGAGGGGGCGCTCTGCGCGAGCATCGGCGCCAGCGGCCGGCCGACCTGGAGACCGAACCCGGCCAGCTCGGCGGCCCCGCCGGCCAGCGCGGCCACCGCAACCGCCCGGAGATCACCGGCGAGCAGCAGCGCTCGGCGGACCGCCGCCACCGGCACCTCGGCGGCCCGGGCCACCGCGTCCGCGAGGAGCCCGGCCTGGGCGCCCTGCCGTAGCTCGCCACTGAACAGGCCGGTGAGCAGGCGCTGCTCGTCGGCCGTCGCCGCCGCGTAGAGGGCACCGAGCAGCGCCCGACGCCGGGCCTGCGAGCCGGAGCCGTGCACAGCGGCGATCTGTGCGATGGCCGCGTCCACGGCCGCCACCGTCAACGTCGGCTCGGCGGCCGGTGGCGGCAGGTCACGCAGGCTCGCGTAGCCGACCCCGGTCTGCCGTTGGCGCAGCTCACCGGCGAGATAGCCGGCGCCGGGCTCGACCTCGTCGGGGTCGAGCCGGCGCAGCGCGTCAGCGAGCAGCTCCACCTTGGCGCGCCGGCCGCTGGTGGCGCCGACGGCGGCGGACGTGGCTGCCAGATCGAGGAACCGCACGCAGCTCATCCTGCCAGTCACCTCCGACACCGCCCGGGCATTGCCGTGCCCGGGCGGTGTCGGCAGGGTGCCGCCCGCTCACGCGGACGACAGGCCCTTAAGCGGAGACGGGCTCCTCGATGCGCAAACCTCGGGCGCGGACCTCGCCGGCGACCCGGGAGAGCACCGAGTCGAGGGCGACCAGTGCGGCGGAGAGCTCACCGAGCTGTTCGTTGAGCGTGTCCTCGGACCACGCGGAGACATCGACATCGCCCAGCGCGCTGACAGCGGCCCCCAACCGGGCCATCACCTCGTTCGTACTCATGTACGAAAGGCTATAACAGCCGACCATCCGACACGCCGTAAACTCCCAGATCAGGCCCAAAGTTGCCGTTCTGACACCTAACCGCCGACCGCCGCCACGTTGCGCAGAAGCAGCGCCTCGGCGAGGCAGACCCGGGCGAACTCCCCCAGGTGCAGACTCTCGTTCGGGCCGTGCGCGCGGGCGTGCGGGTCCTCCACACCGGTCACCAGGATCGCCGCCTTCGGGAACATCTCCTGGAAGGTCGCGATGAACGGAATCGAGCCGCCGACGCCGATGTCCACCGGGGCGGTGCCGTCCCAGGCGGTCCGGAAGGCCGAACGGGCGGCGTCGAACATCGGCCCGGACGCGTCGATCACGCACGGGTCGCCGTCGTGTTCGAACGTGACAGTCACCTGCGCACCCCACGGCGCGTGCTGCTCCAGGTGCGCGCGCACCGCCGCGTACGCCCGCTTGGGGTCGTCGCCCGGGGCGAGGCGGATGCTGAGCTTCGCCTTCGCGGCCGGGACCAGGGCGTTCGGCGCCTCACCGGTGGACGGCGCGTCCACACCGAGGATGGCCAGCGCCGGCTTGGTCCAGAGCCGGTCGGTGATCCGGCCGGTGCCGATGAACTGCACGCCGTCGGCGAGCCCCGCCTCGGCCCGGACCCGGTCCTCCGGGTAGTCGACGGTGGCGCCCTCCCGGCCGACGAGGCCGTCCACTGCCACGTCGCCGGCGTCGTCGTGCAGCGTCGCCAACAGCCGGACCAGCGCGGTCAGCGCGTCCGGCACGGCGCCGCCGAACATGCCGCTGTGCACCGCGTGGTCCAGTGTGCGCACCTCGACGAAGCAGTTGACGATGCCCCGCAGCGAGGTGGTCAACGCCGGTACGCCGATGTCCCAGTTGCCGGAGTCGGCGATCACGATGACGTCGGAGGTGAGCTCGTCGCGGTGCTCGGCCAGCAGTTGCTCCAGCGAGTCGGAGCCGTACTCCTCCTCGCCCTCGATGAAGAGGACCACGCCGACCGGCAGTGCGTCACCGTACGCGCGCAGCGCCGCGACGTGCGCCATGATGCCGGCCTTGTCGTCGGCCGCGCCCCGGGCGTAGAGCCGGCCGTCCCGCTCCACCGGCTCGAACGGGTCGGACTCCCACAGCGAGCGGTCGCCGACCGGCTGGACGTCGTGGTGGGCGTAGAGCAGGACGGTGGGTGCGCCGGGCGGCGCGGCCCGACGGCCGATCACCGCCGGCTGGCCGCCGGATCGCACGATGTCGACGTCCAGGCCACAGCCGCGCAGCAGCTCGGCGACCGCCTCGGCGGAGCGTTCCACGTGCGAGTGGTCGAAGCCCTCGAAGGCGATGCCGGGAATGCGGACGAGGCGCTCCAGGTCGGCCCGGACGCCAGGCATCTCCCGCTCGACGGCGGCCCGCACCTCGGACTCGGACATGATCGGTGAGGTCATGACCGGCATCGTATGCCGGCCTTACCGGGGCGTGCCGGCGGAGCCCGTACCGTCACCGCTGTCGGCGGGGCCGGCGCCGGCCCGCGCGCCGGGGGCGGCCCGGCCGGCACGGTGGGCGCGGCCGGCCGCCTCGGTGGCGGCATCCATCCAGGAACGGGCCCGACCGGCGGTGCCACCCACCCACTCGCCGACGTCGCTCGCGCCGTCGCCGAGCCGGCGCAGCAACCCCACCAGTGGGTCGGTGGACCGGCTGAACTCCTCCCGGTACGACTCGGCAGCCGCCTTGATCTCCTCGGAGACGCTTGTCGAGCTGTCGTCCTCGCGGCGCGGATAGTCCCCGGCCAGCACCTGCCCGTACGCCCCGGAGTCGATCCACTGGCGCAGCTGCGCCGCCCGTGCCACCGGCGTCGGGTGGGTGCTCCACGCGGTCATCCGGATCTTGTGCAGGCTGTCGCGCAGGTCGCCGCCGCCGGCGTACTCGGCGGCCTGCTCCAGGAAGGCTGTGGTGTCGACCTGGGACAGGTCGCCGCCGCCGGCCAGCTTCATCAGCAGCCGCAGCGCGGCGGCCGGGTCCTGCCCGGCGAGCAGGCCGGCCCGGTCGGCGGAGAGTTCCGCCTTACGCCACCACTCCAGCATCGCCGCGATGATGGCCCGCAGCGCGATCGCGCCGACCGGCAACCAGCTCAGGTTGGCCGCCCAACGGGTGAGGATCATCAGCATGGTCTTGTAGACCGCGTGCCCGCTGCCCACGTGCCCCAACTCGTGGCCGAGCAGGCAGCGCAGCTCGTCCTCGTCGAGTTGCTGCACGCACGCGGAGTTGAGCACGATGAACGGCCGCTCCAGCCCCACCGCCTCGGCGCCCAGCCAGGGCGACTGGGTCACGTACAGCTCGGGCAGCTCGGCCACGTCGAGCGCCGCCGCGGCCTCGGTGTAGCGCTGCCACACCGCCGGGTACTGCCGGTGGTCGACCCGGATGCCGGATGCCAGCACGGACAGCCGGAACCCCCGCTCGTTCCACATCCCGAAGAACGCCCGCACCACGTCGTCGAAACCACGCAGCTCCCGCAGCGCGACCAGGGCACCCCGGTCGGCCGGATGCTCCCAGGCCCGCGAGCTGATTCCGGTGAGGGTGATCCGACGCCGCGCTGGCGCGTCCGCTGCCGTCATGGTGGCTCCCCGTTCGCCGTAGCTCCCCGCATCGTGCCGCAGTCGGTGGCAGACGTCCATGCCCGCCTAGCGAAGCCGCACGTAGTACCGGTCCGCGTCGTGCGGCAGGGTCGGCGCGCCATCCACCAACAGGTCGGCGTGGGTCGCGGTCTCGTCGACGGCGAAGTGCGCCCGTTCCCCGTCATGCCAGCGGCGCAGCTCGGGCAGGATCGCCGGCCCGTCCCGGTCGACCGCGCGAGCCAGTCGCAGCGGCGCGGGCGCGGTGACGAACACCGCCAGCGTCAGCTCCGGCCGGACGACCGCCCGGGCGGCGCTGACCCCCTCGACCACCAGCACCGGAGCCACCGGAACCGGAACCGGCCGGGGCAGAAAACATCGCCGGACCCAGCTGTACCGCCGGTAGGCGCCCGGTTCCCCCTTGCGCAGCGGGGCGAGCACCCCCTCGTCGAGTCGGGGCCAGAAGGTGACCTGGTCGTCCCATCCGTCGAGCAGGTCGTCGGTGTGCACCACCGGCGGCCGGCCGTCGAGCGGCCCTGCCAGGGC
Organism: Micromonospora vinacea; assembly: GCF_015751785.1. Lineage (NCBI taxonomy): Bacteria > Bacillati > Actinomycetota > Actinomycetes > Micromonosporales > Micromonosporaceae > Micromonospora > Micromonospora vinacea. The sequence goes on from NZ_JADOTY010000001.1 coordinate 604,189, forward strand.
ATCCGCGAGCCGCGCGGCGAACCGGCTCTTACCCGCGCCGCTCGGCCCGTCGACAGCGACCAGCCGGGTCCGCCCCAACCGCGCCGGGCCGGCGAGCACCCGACGAGCCAATCCGGCGTACGCCTCGACGACCGCCACTGTCGGCCCGCCAGTCTCCGGGTTCAGCACAGCCTCCCGTGGTGCATGCCCGAAGTATGCCGCCACCGCTGCTGGGCAGGGTGATCGGCTCTGGTTCATCGACGTCGCGATATCCCTGCTGGCCCGTGTCGATCATGCCGTTTGCGGGGCCGAAGTGGGGCACTGTGACACGTAGGGCTGACCGCCCTGGCCCGCCACCGTCACGTCCGGGGGAATTGGTGCGGCGACGGGTGACGGGCGGCCCGTTCGCCGCCCGGGGTGCCACCGAATCGGCATGATCGGGTGGTGCTCCGAGACGTAATGAGCCCCGGTATAGACGCCCTACTCGAACAGGCCCGCGCCGGGCTGAACCGACTGACTCCGCAGCAGACCGTCGAGGCGGTCCGCGGCGGCGCGTTGCTGGTCGACACCCGTAGCGAACTTCAGCGCCGCGAACAGGGCGACCTGCCGGGCGCGGTCGTCATCGACCGGACCGTACTGGAGTGGCGCCTCGATCCGGCCAGCGCCTGGCGGATCCCCGAGGCCACCGGGTACGACCGGGAGATCGTGCTGGTGTGCCGGCAGGGCTACAGCTCCAGCCTGGCCGCCGCCAGCCTGCAGACCCTCGGGTTGCGCCGGGCCACCGACATGATCGGCGGCGTGGACGCCTGGCTCGCCGCCGGCCTGCCCACCACCGACCGCCCCGCCGACGTCCGCCCCTGATATCCCCCGGCCTTGCCGTGCGCCGTGCCGCCTGCACCCTCCTCAGGGGACGGTGTGCCGGTCAGGACGGGGCGCCGGGTGGGATGAAGGGGAGGTCGGCGGGCGGGCCGACTTCGATGAGCCGCCAGAGGGCATCGGTGTCCAGGTGTTCCTCGACCAGGTCGCCGAGCAGGTCGAGTGAGCGTTCCCGGGCGGCGGCGAAGCTGGTGGCCGGTGCGACCCGGAAGCCGCTGCGCCCGGCCAGGCGAGCCGCCTCGGTGAGGAACCATCGGCGGAACCCGTCGGACTCGAACGCCCCGTGCCAGTGTGTGCCGTGCACCGCGCCGAGCACGGCGCCCTCTCCGACACCGTCGTCGCCGGTCAGCAGCGGGGTCAGGCCGGGGTCGGCCTGTGAGACGTACCCGTGGTGGATCTCGTAGCCACGCACCGGGAGCCCACCGTGGCCGGTGCCCGCCGACTGCCGGACGGTCTTGCGCGGGTCGAAGGTGATGTCGATGGGCAGCAGGCCGAGCCCCGGCACGCTGCCCTGCCGGCTCTCCACCGGGTCGTGGATGGCGCGGCCGAGCATCTGGAAACCGCCGCAGAGGCCGAGCAGGGGCTTGCCGGCCGCCACATGGGTGGCCACGGCGTCGGCGAGCCCGGTTTCGCGCAGCCACGCGAGGTCGGCGACGGTGGACTTGGAGCCGGGCAGGACGACCAGGTCGGCGGCGGCGAGCTCGGCCGGTTCGATGGTGAGGCGTACCCGGACGCCCGGCTCGGTGGCGAGCGCCTCCACGTCCGTGGCGTTGCTGATCCGGGGCAGGCGGACGACGGCCACGTCCAGCCATTCGCTGCCGTGCGGGGCGGCGGGCCGGCCGAGCACCCGGCCGTAGGCGAGTGAGTCCTCCGCGTCGAGCCACAGGTCGAGTGCCCAGGGCAGCACCCCGTACGTGGGGCGGCCGGTGACCTGACGCAGCATGTCCAGACCCGGCTGGAGCAGCCCGAGGTCGCCCCGGAACTTGTTGATCACGAAGCCGGCGATCAGGGCCTGGTCGGCCGGGTCGAGCAGGGCCACAGTGCCGAACATCGAGGCGAAGACACCACCCCGGTCGATGTCGCCGACGACGATGGCGGGCAGGTTGGCGTGCCGGGCCAGCCCCATGTTGACGTAGTCACCGGCCCGGAGGTTGATCTCCGCGGGGCTGCCGGCGCCCTCGCAGATCACCACGTCGTACGTCTCGCGCAGCTCCGCCAGGGCGGCGTACGCGGTCTCGGCGAGCCGGGGACGTAGCTGCCGGAAGGTGCCTGCGGTGATCGTGTCGACCGCCTCACCCAGCAGCACCACCTGACTGGCCAGGTCGCTGCCCGGCTTGAGCAGCACCGGATTGAACCGCAGGTCGGGTGCCAGCCCGCACGCCGCGGCCTGCATGGCCTGGGCGCGCCCGATCTCGCCGCCGCGTCCGTCCGGCCCGACGACCACCGCCGAGTTGTTCGACATGTTCTGCGCCTTGTACGGCGCCACCTTCACGCCCCGCCGGTGCAGCCAGCGGCAGATGCCGGCGGTGAGCACACTCTTGCCGGCGTCGGACGTCGTGCCGGCCACCAGCAGCCCGCCGCTCACCGCCCGCTCACCCGCCACGCCCCAACGCCCCGGGCGAGGCCGGCCAGCCCGCGCCCTCCGGCCGCAGCAACCAGCCCTCGCCGGCCCACGGCGCCGATCAGTGCACGCCTGCTCACGGCGCCTACCAACCGGCCGAGGGTCACCGGGTACGCGGCGGCCAGCCCGACGGCGGCCAACCCCACCGCGCCGGAGATCCGGGCGGCCCGCTTCAGGTGCCGCGCCTCGGGGCGGGGACCGTCACCGAGGAACGGCCGCACCTCGGAGCGCCCGAAATAGACGTTGCGGCCACCGAGGCGGACCCCGAGCGCACCGGCCATCGCCGCCTCGCACTGCCCGGCGTTGGGGCTCGGGTGGTCGTTGCGGTCCCGCCGCCACACCTGCAAGGCGCGCTGGCGGTCCCCGTGCGCGACCGGCGCGACGGCGATGGTGAGCAGCCCGGTCAGTCGGGACGGCACGAGGTTGAGCGCGTCGTCCAGCCGAGCGGCCGGGGTGCCGAACCGCGCGTAGCGCGTCGACCGGTGGCCGACCATCGCGTCGAGGGTGTTCGCCGCGCGGTAGCCAAGCAGCCCGGGCAGCCCGGCGACCGCACCCCAGAGCAGCGGAGCGACCACAGCGTCGGAGGTGTTCTCCGCGACCGACTCGACTGTGGCACGGGCCAGTTCCGACTCGCCCAGCGTCGACGGGTCCCGTCCGCAGAGGTGACCGAGGCGTCGCCGGGCGGCGGGCAGGTCACCGTCGCGCAGCGTCCGACCCATCACTGTCGCCTCGTGTCGTAGCGTGCGGCCGCCCAGCACGGTCCACGTGCCGGCCGCGACGAGCACCGCCCGGGTCACCGGCCGGTGCCGGGTGGCGGCTGCGGCGACCGCACCGAGCAACACCGGCCCGCCGACGGCCAGGGCGGTGAACGCCGTACCCGCCGTTCGGTCCGGGCGGTAGAGGCGGCGCTCCAGCGCGCCCGCGGCCTGCCCGAAGCCGGCCACCGGGTGCCACCGGCTGGGGTCGCCGAGCACCCTGTCCAGCGCGTACCCGGCGAGCAGCCCCACCGCGTTCGCCATCGGCGCTGTCCGTCGCACCCGCACCACCTCCGGCCGGCCAGCCTAGACGAGCACCCCGTGAACCAACCCGACCCACGGTCCCGCACCGGCGACGAGAACCCCTGGAGCGAAGAGGCAGGCCAGCCCCGCTGACGCCCGTCACGCGGGGTGACAGCGCTGATCACGCCGCCACCCCGCCCCCGTCGTGCCGCATGTGCCGCACCGCTCCGCACCATGCTGTGCCGCACCGCGCCGTGTGGTGCCGCGTGGTGCCATGTGGCCGAACCTCAGCCAGCTCGGCCGCCGCCCAACCCGCGACGGCCGAGCCGACCAGTCAGGCTGGCTGCGGGATCCGGCCCCGACCACGCCGCCCTCGACCGGGCTGCGCCGGCTCCGGTTGCCCCTCGTCGGGCACCGGCCCCAACTCGATGTCCAGCTCACCGTCGGCGTGGTCGTCGTCCGCCTCGGGCGGAGATGCCAACTCGTCGTCGAGGCCCGACGGGAGGTTGCCCTGCCCGACCTGTCCGCCACTCGGGGTGCTGTCGTCGTCCTCTCCGACGGTGGCGAACGGGCTGGTTACCAGCTCCGCGTAGTCGGGCAGCTCGAAGTCGTCGTCCAGCGGACGGTCGTCGGGCAGCACGGGTGCCTGCCCGGCCGGCACCGGCTCGGTGGGCTCGCCGTGCACCCGGCTCTCGGCCTCCGTGTCCTCCACGGTGCTTGTCGTCATGCTCGGCCGGTTGCGCAGGAACCGGGCCCGGCCCCGGGACAGGTCGTGGCCGACGGCGACCGCCTCCAACTCGTAGAGCGTGCGGTGGTTGCCGGCGTCGTCGGTCCAGTCGCGGGTGTAGAGCCGCCCGCAGACCACCACCGGATCGCCGACCATGACGGAGGCCGCGACCCCCTCGGCGAGCTTGCGCCAGCAGTTGACGCGGACGCGGAGCGAATTGCCGTCGACCCACCGGCCGCTGTCCCGGTCGAGTCGGCGGGCGGTGGAGGCGACCTTGAAGTTGGCCACCAGGGTGTTGCTCTGGGTCGTACGCCGCCACTCGGGCGTAGTCAGCACATTGCCGACGATTGTCACGTAAGTGTCGAACATCGTCCCTCCAGGGGGATCGGGGCCTGCCAGCGCGAGTCGACTCGACACCGAGCATCGACACTGAGGGCACCCGTTGCGAGCGCCCATTCCCCGCCTGTGGATGACGGACCCACCTGTGGACAACGCCCTGATCACGCCCGGATGTGGTACGCCCGACCCGGCCGACCCGCCGTCCACGGTTTCCCGGGCCGCCCGAACTGGGTAAGGACTTGATCAAGGCACCACCGACAGCTCCACGTCGACGAGAGGTCAGCGCCATGATGATCACTACCATCGGCTCCGCGAACGCTTCCGAGGCGCAGCGATGAGCGCCGTGGCCAACCCGGCGACCGTGGCCGAGTGCCTGCGGGTGGGTGCCGGGTTCTCGCAGGGCGACCGCAACTGGATCGCCGAGCAGTTCGGCACCCTCGACGCCCGGCTGGCCAGCTTCCACGCCGACGCCACCGAGCTGGAGGTGTCGGTGAAGGACCGGGAGGCGCGTGGGCAGAAGGTCACCCTGGAGTGCTGGATCGCCGGCCGGCAGAAGATCGTCACCACCTCCGCCGAGGAGGACCTGCACGCCGCCCTCAACGACGTCCGTGACGACCTGCGGCGCCGGCTCAACGACGCCAAGACCCGCCAGGAGCCCCGGCACAACAAGCACCTGCGCGACCTCCCCCAGCCGCAGACCGAGGCCGACGAGTCCGAGGACCCGGCCCTCCGCGCCGACGCGGAAACGGCCTGACCCACGCCCCACCCCCGCGATCTTGCACTTTCGGCTCCCGAACAGCGGCTATCGCCCCTTTTTGTCGGGACAGAAAGTGCAAGATCGCGGGGCGAGTGGCGTCAACTGAACCAGCGAGGCTTGGGCTACCGCTCGGTAGGGCGGCGGCGTAGCGTCGCGTTCGTGGAACCGGACGTGTTGGGGCCGCCGTACGAGCGGCAGACGATCGACCTGGGCACCGACGACGAAGGACCCGTTGTCGCGACTCTGGTCCGGCGGCGGGCCGAGCGCCCCACCGGGCGGGCCGTGCTCTACGTGCACGGCTTCGTCGACTACTTCTTCCAGACCCATCTGGCCGACTTCTTCGCCGAGCGAGGTTGGGACTTCTACGCACTCGACCTGCGCAAATACGGTCGCAGTCTGCTCCCGGGCCAGACCCCGAACTTCTGCCACGACATCAGCGACTACTTCGCCGAGCTGGACGCCGCCGCCGAGATCATCCGCAAGGACGACGGGCACGACACCCTGCTGACGATGGGCCACTCCACCGGCGGCCTGATCATCTCGCTCTGGGCGGACGCCCGCCGCGACACCGGCACCATCGACGGCCTGGTGCTCAACAGCCCTTTCTTCGACCTGAACGCCCCCTGGGCGGTCCGCCGACCCCTCGCGGCCGCCGCGTCCCGGCTGGGCCGCAGGGCGCCGCACCGCATCCTCCCGTTCGGGCTGGGCACTGTGTACGGCGAGAGCATCCACTCCGACCACCGCGGCGAGTGGACCTACGACCTGGCGTGGAAGCCGCTGGCCGGGTTCCCGGTCCGGGCCGGCTGGCTGAACGCGATCCGCACCGGGCAACGCCGGCTCCGCGCCGGCCTGGACATCCAGGTGCCGGTGCTGCTGGCCTGCTCGACCCGGTCCTTCCGGGGCACCAAGTGGCACGACAACGCGACACTGGCCGACGCCGTGCTGGACGTGGAGCACATGGTCCGCTACGCGCCCCGCCTCGGCCGCCACGTCACACTGGCCCGCTTCGACGGCGGGCTGCACGACCTCACCCTCTCCGGCCCCGCCGTACGGAAGAAGGTCTTCGACGAGGTGGGCCGCTGGGCCGAGGCGTTCCTCGCCGCCGGCCCCACCGCCCCGGCCGACGCCACACCGGCCGACGCCGCACGCTCAGACGCGCCCCCAGTGGATGCCGCACTGACCGACGCGGGCCCAGCTGACGCCGCGCCGACCACCGCGCAGACGGCCGACGCGACGGAGGCGGCGACGCCCGGCCGCTGACCAGGCCGGATAGCGGGGCTCAGACGTCACCGGGCGTCGCCGGCAGGACGGCACGGATCCGGTCGAAGGTCGCCACCGGGTGCTCGCCGACGCCGGGCAGGACCAGGCCCAGGCAGTACGGGGAGATCGCACCGGTGGCGGCTGCCTGAACGATGAAGACCGGCGCGCCGACGTACCCCGGCGGCAGCTCCGTGGTGACCACCACGGCGTCCCCGTCGCGGACCACCCGCTCGATCGCGACCTCCAGCGGCCGCGACCCGTCCTCGCGTACCCCAAGGGCCAGCACGAAAGCGGAACTGGCGTCGGCGCCGAGGCGGGCGACCACCTCGGGCCCGGCGGCGACCTCCGCCGGCACCGGCTGGACGCGCCACCGCCAGCCGCCGTCGCCGGCATACCGGTGCAGGCCAGCGGTCGGCAACACCGCTACCCCGTCGCCCGGGAAGCGGGCCCAGCCGGGCACGATCTCGGCCTCGGCAATGACGGCCGGGGCCACCCCCGCCGGCTCGGTGACACTCGACCGCAGGCCCAGCTCACCCCCCGAACCGACCACCAGGTCGGCCGCCGTCAACAACGACTCCCCCACCGGGTCGTCGCCGCCTTGGAAGAAGAACGCGGTACCGAAGTCGCCCGAGGACCGGTACGGCAGGATGGCGCGACCGACGACCTGGCACAGCTCGTAGGCGACGTCGCTCTCGGCATCGGAATCCAGCAACACCAGCCAAAGGTACGGTCCACGGCCAGGCCGGTCCGCGGTAACCCGGATGCCCGCCACGAGGCGAACGTGAGACCCTGCTCGGCAACGTGTACGCGGGCACCCTTTTCGCCGTCGGGCAGTAGGACGGCGGTACCCTCTGGGCGCGACATCCACGCCACACGCGCCCGTAGCTCAGCGGATAGAGCAGGGGACTTCTAATCCCAAGGCCGCAGGTTCGAATCCTGCCGGGCGCACCCCCACCGCCGCAGGTCAACGGCTTCCACTTCCGGTCGAGACGATCACCACGGCCCTCCATACAGCCGTTCGACAGCCAAGTCAGCCGAAGAGGTACTTTGCGGCCTCGTCCACGGCGGCCCGCTCGATCTCGGGTAGGACGTGGGCGTAGGTGTTCATGGTCAGCCCGATCTGGCTGTGACCGAGCACTTTCATCACGGTCCGGGGCGAGGCACCGGAGACGAGCAGGAATGTGGCGCACGCGTGCCGCAGGTCGTGCAGCCGCAGCCAGTCGAGTCCGGCCGCCGCCCGGATCTTGTGCCACGTCCGGTCGATGTGGTCCGGGTCCATCGGCGTACCGACCTTGGACGGGAAGACCAGGCCGTGATCCTGCCACCGCTCCCCCACCGCCAACCTGTCGGCGGCTTGCTGCCGACGGTGCGCGCGAAACAGGGCGAGAGTTTGCGCCGGCACCGGAAGCGTCCGCCGAGACCGCTCCGTCTTCGGCGCAACGATCTGAAGGCTGCCCTCTGCCCGCTGGACGGTTTGCCGAACGGTCAGGGTGCCGGCGTCAAAGGCGAGGAAGCCTTCTGCGGCTTCTACCCAGTGGCAGAGCACACCGTAATGATCAAAGGTCAACCGACGGCAATCTAGGACCCGATGGGTAAAGACGCGGTTCTCTTTCATCGGGCCGTCAGCGACGACGAGGCTTCCGACGCGTCGCAGTACGTTGATCAGGCCCCAACCTGGTTCGACTCCATGTGGTCAACCATCGCGCCCGACCACACGCCATGAACGCGCGATACAGCGTCGCCCAAGTCCTTAGCGACACCGGGCCGCTCCTGCTCGACTTCGGCGGACCGGTCTGCAGCGTCTTCGCCACGCTGGCGGACTTCACCGTTGTGGCCGAGCTGCGCCGCGTCATAGATGAGCAGGCTGTCGAGATTCCTGCCCACATCCGGGCCGTGGACGATCCGCTCGAAGTGCTCCGTTTCGTTGCGACAGTCGGCGAGCAATCGCTGGTCGAACAGGTAGAGGATGCACTGTGCCGAGCCGAGCTAGCCGCGGTCGGCGGTGCCAGCCCGACACCTTATGCACGAGAGGTCATCGTCGCTGCCCACGAAACTCGCCGTCCAGTGGCCATCGTCAGCAACAACTCCGCTGCGGCCATCGCACGTTACCTTGCAGTCCATCGACTTTCCCGTTATGTCGTGGGAACCATCGGTAGGGCTCATGCTGCCCCGAGCCTCAAGAAGCCGAACCCTGCACCAGTCCTGCAGGCTGTCGTAGCGGTGGGCGCCGACCCCAGCGATTGCGTACTAGTGGGCGACTCCACCTCCGACATTAAAGGTGGACAGGCAGCCGGCGTACGAACGATCGGGTTCGCCAACAAGCCCGGAAAGCGTAGGCGGCTTCTTAGTGCAGGAGCCGACACCATTACGGAACGTTCGGAGTGGATGAGGAAGATTGCAACTGCATTGCATCAATAAAAACGGACTTGAATGCCCAGAATCAAAGGCCAGCAACGCCGGGCTTTTGGGCAGCGAGGATCTCCTTGATTGCGCGAACTTTCCATACGATTCCCAGATCTGACTGCTCATTGATCCTGCCCGAATAAATCCCGAGAAGATTTGTCACAGGCCCGTCGAAGATTGCAGTTGACCTGTCGGCCATCGAGGTCATTCCACCGGCGCTGTAGGCAATGACGGGAGAGCCAGACTGCCCTGGACGCGTTCTCGCGTCGATCAAGAAGCGCGGCAGGTCATGGAAATCCACGTCCCTTTCGCTCGCGATGAATCCGCGCGTCCATATAGCGAACCTTCCACCACCAGTTATGCCAAATGGAAAACCAACGATGCTTACCCCGTCGGACGGGCCGACCATTATTTCGGGCGCCCCGCCCAAGAGGTCGTAGGGGCGCAGCTCCGTCCCAGCGGAGTTGGCAAGTGGAACTGCGACGACATCTACAAGCCGCCCGTGTGTCGGATGTTCAAGCCAAAGCGCGCGGTCTTCCTCCACGTCAAGAACGGTTTCGTATCGTTCTTCCCAGAAGAGCCGGCCTGGCATCGGCGGCAGAAGGTAAGACACTCGGAGTTTGTCCGGCACCGCACCGCTCCGGTGCCGAGGCTGACCGTCGATCGGGCTGCGGCCTGCGACGACGTGGTAGTTGGTTATCAAATATGGACGGTTGCCGTGTTCTACCACGAATCCCGTCCCTGTTCCAAGTACTTCCCCGTTGGCCATGGCTTCGAGGAACAACGACTGGACGGACGGCTGAGAAATCACGGTGACAGCTTGCCGAATTGGGCTCTTGGTAATCAAGGCGGCCCGCAAGCGGGCCGCGCCGGCCGCGCTCGGCCTGCTGGCGGCGCAAGCGCCGGCATCGGCCGGCGCGCCGGCCGATTGCAGGTGCCCTAAGGACCGGAACCGATGCCTCCGGCGGGGATCTTCGACAGAGATGGGGCCGCCCACCTCCACCGTGAGTCCGGGCGAAGCCGAACGGGCCTGCTCCCCGGTGTCAACACGGTGGATCGTTGTGTTGACACCGGGGAGCAGGCCCGTTCCACGATGTGCGGACTCACGGCGGAGATGGGCTTGAGGCAGAGGAGCGGTACGTGGCCGACGAGGTATTTCCGAGCGACCTTTCCGGCCACTTCTGGGCAACGCTGGAACACCGGCCTGAACTCGATCGATGGCGCTTCGAGATCATCGACTACCAGAACAACGTCCTGCTCAGTGGCTTGGCCTGTAGCGAGCGGCAGGCCGCAGCCATCGTCAACGCATGGGACCAGGTGATCGCAACGTCACCCGACGAAGAGGACCCCAGCATGGATTGAGTCGATGACCCGGAATGACGGGTGGCCTGCGATGGCTACGGAAGTTGGTCCTCATCACCGAGGTTCAGCATGAAAGACGATCCGGGGTGATTCGGCTGCCACCCAAGGTCAAGCGCCTGTCGTATGGCGCTGGCGACCGCCGAAGGCAGCACCGGAGACGACGGAGCGTTCATCCAGTTGGCCGGATGAGGCGACGCCAGCTGGACGACGAGAGTGGCGCGGCCAGGCGGATCCGTCCGCTCAACAGCAAAGCTCAGCGGCGACCAGGTCAAGCCCTGGCTGTACGTCGGCTTCCGGCGGACGATCCAGCGATAGCCCTTGCCATCGACAACGATCGGCCTACTGCCTCGCTTGTTGAGCGCCACCGATCCTCCCACCATGCCGCAGCAGCACTTCGCGGCCGTACAGCCATTCGTACAGCCAACACTGTCGACCAAGGCCGACGCGATCCGACAGCGGCAGACGCCTTGAGCAGGGGCAGGTTACCGCGACCAGCCATCCCTGATCTTCTTCTAATCCCAAGGCCGCAGGTTCGAATCCTGCCGGGCGCACACCCACCGCCGCAGGTCAGCGGCTTGGCACGCCTGGCCCCGGCCTGCTGGCGACCTCCGGCCGGCATCGGCCGGGCCGGCCGGCCATGGCGAAGACTGTTAGATCAAAGCCGTTCGCGGAGAGCAGGAAGGCCGTACGCGCTGATAGCGGCGACGACCTCGCTCGCAACAGCCTTGGCATCAGCATCCTCGTCCAGATCCCACCAGACGTCCCTGTTCTCAGGCATCAGATGGCCCCGGCGGCAGGACCAGACGAAACGACCGTAGAAGGTGCCCGGCGAAGGCTTCTCCGGTAGGTGGCTCTGCTCACGCCTGAGCGACTCCCAGACGAGCCGTGACATGGCGCAGAGGTTGACGGTGAACGTCAGGGCCTCGCTCGTGTTGAACCGCGAGGACTGGAACCCCAGCAACGCCCAGGACTCCGGGTCCGGCAGGCTGTACCGGGAGCCCGATCCGTTGAGGCCGAGGACGCGTAGAGCAGGAGCAATATCGTCGCGCAGCATCGCACGATAGGTAGCCTGCACGTCGCCCACGTCATCACCCGCTCTGGTCTGAGGACCAGAACCTAGCGTCAGGCATGAACGACCCGGGGCGCTGCCCAGCCAGGTCACCCGTTGCGGCTCGCCTATCGGCTGGCCGATGATGTTGAGCACGAGCACGGCTAGGAGGAGGGGCAGCGTTGCGCGAGCAGGCCGACCGCCTCACACTGATCGATCGCTGGCACCACTTCGTACTGAACCGACCGGTCCTCGTGCATCCTGGCGAGACGATCTGGCACGAAGACGACCACCTCCAGGTCCAGCGGCTCGATGGGCGAGTGGACGCTTACCCCGGCGGTATCTGTCGCTGCAGGTGCCGGGACGGGGAGCGGTAGCGACGCACGTGGTCCGACATGCAGCTCGCACTGGTTCAGCCCCAGTTCTGACCAGACGCACATCCGCGACACAGATTCCTGCTGGGCCAGAGTGGAAGGGACATCCATGGAGTCAGCTGCCACCCCGACGTGGGTCATGACGGTGGAGTATGTCGGCGTGTCGCCTGCTTGGTGTGAGGGCGACGGCACCACGGATGACTTACGTGTGAACCCGATCGCCGTGTCGATACTTGGGGATCGGGCCACCACCCTCAGCGCGGTCGTCGCGGCCGTCACCGAACAAGAGGCCCACGAGATCGGACTGGTCGGCCTCGGACGTTGGGCGCAGCAGATCGGCCTCAGCACGGACAATCCGACTGTGGTGGCGCTGTTTGCCAGAGGCGTCGGATAGTCGGCCCATCCCGACGCAGCTCGGGCAGGGACCACAATCGAGCGCTGCCGGCAGGCCCGCCGATCCACACGACCGAACCCTTTCCGCAGACGACCGACGGCCCCTGCCCTGACGGGAGGGACCGTATGGCGCTCGGCTTCACGTTGCGGGCAGACCCGCGCGGAGGTGTGCTCAGCCCTGCTGGTGGCGCTCATTGCGCCGAAGGGCCTCTTCGAGTTGGTCCTCAAGAATGATGATCCGGCAGGCCGAGGCGATGTCGGTGCCCTGATCACACATCTCCCGAGCTCGCGCGGCAAGGCGCAGTTGGTAGCGGGAGTAGCGGCGGTGCCCTCCGCTGGAGCGCTGCGGGTCGATCAATTTCGCATCGCCGAGTCGGCGTAGAAAATCCTGCGAGCAGCCGAGGATCTCGGCGGCGCGGCCCATCGTGTAGGCGGGGTAGTCCTCATCGTCGAGCATGTCGTCTGGTTGAGCCATGGAACCTCCATCACGAGGGCCCCGGTGCTCGGAAGCACCGGGGCCCAAGGGTTGTGGGTCAGGAACACCATCTACCGACAGAACGTCGGCTTGTCTTGTCCGCACCGGCCGTCAGGGACGGCTTCGGGTGCGAGGATCGCATAAGCGTGACCGGAGACCACCTCTCGTTCGAGGGAAACTGCGGTGTCCGCGCCCAGCCCACGAACGCGACTGGCAGCGGGCGATCCAACGGTGTAATGCCCTCCCTTGCCTCTGATTTCCTCTGCTGTACTCCGTGCTGTCCGTCGGTGTCGAAGCCCCACGCAACTTCATGGCCCCAACACGTGCGACGGACTTTCCTTACCTCGGGTGAAGCCCTGAACAAGCGTTGGCCCCACCCGCTGTCACACGCGTACTACCTAACTACGGCAGATGTCTGCCGCCGAGCTGAGCAGGACTTGCACGTTCCCTGGCCCCACTCCTTCGCCCTCGTGCGGGGCGGCAACGTCAGCGTCTTTGTTTACTCCGTCTTCGACCTCAGGAACGTTAGTCGGCGCCATCAAGGATGTCTAGCGCTTCGGACATAGATTTTCTCCGAGGACGGAGATAGCCCCGCCAGTGCAGCCATCCGTGGAACTCGGACCGTCGCGGGTGGCGTCGTACGCGAGATCAGTAGGGCTATGCGCAGCCAACTACCGTGGGCGGGAACATCCCGAGGGCGACGTATACGGGAGGCGCGGTGGTCAAGCGGTACCGACGGCGCTCGCGAGCGACGGGACCACGGATCACCGGGCAGTCGACTGAGCTGGTTGATCCGAAACCCCGGAGCCGATGGCGCCCCGGCTACTGGCTCCGGCACCCGGCCCTCGGCGTCGCTGTCGGGGCACTGCTGGTATTCGTCCTCGTAACCTGCGGCCTGGGCAACCTGCGCCACCGCAACGACCTGGTGGAACGGGGCGAGCGGGCGGTCGGCACGGTGCGCGAGGTGCACGGCCGGCAGTGGTGGGTGTCAGTCAGCTTCACCACGCGAAGCGGTGAGGAGGTCATCGCCTGGATCAGTCACTCGCCGTGGGACGAACCAAGCGTCGGGGAAGAGGTCGACGTGATCTACGACCGAGTGGACCCAGTGGGAAGTGCCTACCTCTCGGACGACGAACCGGGCATGCTCTACCCAACCCTTCTCCTCGCTGGTAGCACGGTGCTGGCACTGGCGTACGCATGGTGGCTGCGACGAAACTGGAACCGGCTGCGAGGCGACGCGGAGTCGTGGCGCAGCCGCCAGCCCGTGCCTCGACTCGGCGAGCGGCGTCAGCCGGCCCGGACGCATGGCCGCTCAGCCCCGTAGGTGCCAAGCGCTTCCTGCTACGGCGACGGGGTAGCTGCAAGGGGCAGCTGCCGAGACTGGCCGGCGCCCACAACGCCGACCACGAAGTCAGCCTCGAAGTGGGTGTCTCGCCCCGGACCACGATGGTTACCGGGTTCCCCTCGCGGCGGGCTGTATGTTCTCTCGGTCGCCCCACAGGTCGCGGCATGGCAGCAGATCGGAGGCGCTGTGGGTGTTCTGTACGACTACTTCCGTGCTTCTGACGACAAGGCTGTCGCGGAGCTGATGGCCGCCATCGATGGCGGCCCGGTGGTGCGAGAGGGGGACTCCCCGGTCGAGGACGCCGTGGATGGCAAGGGGATCGATCCGCCCGTCGTCCTCGGCCAAGTCGTCTCGTTCGCCCTCGACGTGCCATGGGACGCCGACCTGATCGGGGAACGACTCATCTGGCCGGAGGGTGTTCGTGAGGACCGTGAGTACGAAGGCCCCTGGGTCGTCGTACTGAGCGAAGGCGCCCGGGATGCGCTTGCCGAAATTCCGGATGACCGCTTGCCGGACCTGGCCAACCGATGGTCACACATTGAGGAGCTGTCCCACTACAGCGACACTCAGCCGGAGGTCATGCTGTCGCGCTTGCGGGAGTTCGTCGGGCTGGCCCGCAGAGCACGAACGAGCGGGGACAGCATCTACTGCTGGATCTGTCTCTAGTCGGGGCCGACAGCGGCGCATGTAGCGGAAAGTCGTAGCGTCGGGCGGTGACGATGTTCCGCACTCCTCAGGTGATCCTCTTCAGCGAGGACGTCTCCCGCGCCGCCGAGTTCTACGCCGGCCTCGGCTTCACCGAGACCTTCCGGGTGCCGGCCGAGGGCGAGCCGATCCACATCGACCTCGCGCTCGACGGCTACAAGATCGGCGTCGCCTCGGTGACCTCCACCCGCGACGACCACGGGCTCGACCCCGTACCCCAGGGCCAGCGGGCCGCGGTGATCCTCTGGACCGACGACACCGCCGCCGCGTACGCCGAACTCACGGCGAACGGCGCCCCCGCACTGGCCGCACCGCACCGGTGGCTCGATCGCCTGCTGATCGCCTGGACGGCCGACCCGGACGGCAACCCGATCCAGATCGTCCAACAACTCTGACCTCATGGAAGGGCGGACTGCGGCGACTTTCGTAGCCGTGGCGGGCTCGTGCGAGCCTGGGCGACGGTCCGGCCGGACGGCGGCGAGCCGGGCTGCCTCTGCTCGACCACGATGCCCGCACGCTGGATGTACACCTCCCGCTTGTCGGTAGCTGTGCCCTTTGCGTCGAGGACGTAGCCCGTCAACCACACCCAGCCGTCGTACGGGTCGACGCTGCCGACTGCGGTGAGCCGGAGCCGGAGCGCCCGTTCGCCGCTGAACTGCACCGAGCACGCCGACTCGATCAGCACCACATCGCCGGAGCTGAGCGCGCTCACGGCATCCAGCCGAGGAAGCGGCGCCGGAGGGCGTCCGGCGGGGCCCAGCTCATGTCTTTCCTGGCGGACAGCAGGCACGCGCCCATGTAGAGGGCCAGCGAGATTGACGTCGCGGCGTGCTCGCCCAGCAGCTCATCGCGGCATGGAGCGCAGGGCCAAGGCCGATGGCACGTCTCGCACAGCCAGAGCGGCAGGACCCGGTCCGTGCTTCGTCATTGGTCTTCACCGGGCCAGTGCCGCCGGTTGATCGGGATGCGGTGCCGGAACCGGCAGGGAAGATCCGCACCGCAGCGACACACGTAGCGCCAACGCTTCCAGCTCCATCCCGGGCGGTGGCGCCGAGCCAGGGTCAGAGCCACCGACAGCAGGTAATCGTCGAAACCAACCCTTCGCATCCGGCCCCCTACGGTGCGTCACCCTCTCGATGACAACCGTAGCGCTGTACGTTCCTGTACGTCTATAGACGTACCAGAGGTTTGAACGTCTATGGACGTCCCCTAGGTTGCGTCCATGCTCGATCCCCTGTCTCCAACGCCGATCTACGTTCAGCTCGCCGACGTGATCGCCAAGCGGATTGAGACCGGGGAGCTGCCACCTAATCGACCGATCCCGAGTGAATCCACGCTTCAGCAGGAGTACGGCGTCGCTCGCGGCACGGTCCGCGCGGCGGTGCGACTGCTACGAGAGCGTGGACTGGTGATGACCGTGCCGCAGCGGGGCACCTACGTCAGCGACAAGTAGGCGCGCCACGACGGCCCTGCTCGGCAGAAAGTGCCCGGCGGGTGTCTACGGGTTGGCCGGCCGACGGCGTTAATAGGGCGTGACGTTCGAGGAGTACGCGTTCGCTCGCACTTCGGCCCTGGTGCGGCTCGCCCGGCTGCTGACCGGTGACGAGCACCGGGCCGAGGACCTGGTTCAGGATGTCCTCGCGCGGGCGTACGCCCGGTGGGGCCGCATCTCGCGGACGGACCGTCCCGATGCCTATGTCCGGCGCATGCTCGTCAACACCCACAACTCGTGGTGGCGTCGGCGCAGCAGCCGGGAGATCTCCGTGGCAGCAGTGCTCGATCGGGCTGGCGATGTGGATGAGGCCGCCGGGGTCGCCGAGCGCGACGCGCTGTGGCGGCTGGTCTGTGAGCTGCCGGCGCGTCAGCGAACCGTGATAGTTCTGCGCTACTACGAGGATCTTGATGACACGTCGATAGCCGAGATCCTCGACTGTTCGGCCGGGACGGTACGCACCCACGCGAAGCGTGCTCTGGCGGCGCTGCGTCAACGACAGGTTGCGGCAACCCACGCATGGGCGGGAGAGCTCTGATGTTCAGTGACCTCGATGAGCAGCTCGCCACCACGCTCAGGCATCGGGCGGGCGGCGACATCGATCCGACGCCGATCGTGCAACAGGCTCGGCATCGCGGCCGGCGGTTGCGACTGCGGCGGCGGGGGCTGATCGCCGGCGGCGTGGCAGCGGTGTGTGTCGCTCTCACCTCGGTGGTGCTGGCGATCCCGGGCGTTAGGAGCACTGATGACCCGATCATGCCGGCTGCGGCGCTGATGTTGCCGGAGGCACAGAGCAACGGGACCGTACGCCCCGAGGAGGTCGGTGCCGATCCCGCGACTGTGCACTTCACGACCGACGCCCTGCTGAGCGGTGCCGATTTCGCCACGTGGCGCACCGGGCGCGGCATCGAGAGCGTCGAGTTCCGGGGCCCGAGCGGTCAGGCCCGTTTCGCGCTGGCCCGCACCGAAGCGTTGCTGAATGGGCTCCAGCAGACGTTGTCCTCGGCCGGGCGACCGCAGGCACGGACGGAGATACGGGTCGGCGACCGTGCGGGGGTCGCCTGGTTCGATCCGTCCGGCGACCGGAAGCTGTGGTTCGTCCGCTGGCAACCCGCCGACGGGCTCTGGGCCCAGTTGGACATCTACGCGACCACCCGGGACAAGGCGGCCGGCACGGCGAGCCGGGTCCGGTTCGACGGTGCCCACCGCTGCGTCGTGCCGTTCCGCCTGGAGTCGCTGCCGCCCGGCGGACGGTTGCTGGAGTGTTCGGTCACGCTCGGCCGGTCGGCGCGGGACTCTTTCGTCGACGGGTCTCTGGTGGTCGGTGACGGGTCCGGCCGTTGGCTGACGGTTCGGGCGCAATTCTCCCCGGCCGGCGATGACGCTCGGCCCGGGGATCTTGTCGCCGGCCCCTATCGGGTCCACCGGCAAGGCAGTGACGTGCTGAAGATGGTGGTCAAGTCCTGCCACGTCGAGGCGTTCCTGAAGGGTTGGGGGAACGGCTACACCGAGGCGGAAGGCTTGGCAATCCTCGGCGGGTACCAGCCGGCCCGTGATCTCGACCGCCCCGACACCTGGTGACGCCACCGCCGGGCAGGGGTGTGGGTCACGCGCTACGGATCAGCCGAGCCGTGCTCCCGGCCCGGTGTCTTGTTCGGGGCCCAGGAGCAGACGCTCCACGCCCGTGATCCGCAGCACCCGCTTGGTGATTCCCGCGGCGCCTCGGACCGAGAAGCGGGAGCCGACCCGCTTCGCCCGCTGCCGCGCCAGTAGAAGTACGCGCACGCCCGCGGCACTGAAGAAGCCGACGCCGGTCAGGTCGCAACAGACTTCGGGGTGGCTGTCGATCGCGTTCATCAGGGCCGTGGCCAGGCGTGGCGCGGTGTCCATGTCGACGTACCCCACCGGGGCGACGACCATCCGCTCAGCCGAGCTGGTCGCGGACAGGTTCGTGGGCTCAGTGGAGCGGGTCACCTGGAACGACGGCCTGGAGGAGTCCGGGTCAAGAATGCCGTCCCGCTGACCGCCGGCGAGCGCCGCTGGGCGTGACCTGCCCGAGGCTGATCGCCGTCGGGAAACTGTCGAGGTGGGTCTGGAAGAACCAGGAACGCTCAGGCATAGGAGCACACGCCTCCTGTTGAAATCCGTAACAGGATTGGCGCATGGCTTGACCAATCTCGAAGATAACGGGCTGGGCGGGCGGCCGCCAGTCAGGGCGTCCGTCCCTGGCCGAGCTCAGCCGGCGGGCCACCACTTACCGCAACACCACAGCCCATTGCCGAACGCCTACGGCAGGTTGCCTGCCCCACCGCGGTCACGCTTGAGACTCGGCGGTCGGGTGGCCCTCTCCACGAGAGCGGCGGCGACCTCCCGAAGTTTGCGGTTCGAGTCCTGAGAGACCTTCGCGAGAACGGCGAACGCCTCGTCGGGGGTGCAGCGGCGTTCGCCCATGATGATGCCCTTGGCCTGCTCGATGACGGCCCGGCTCTGCATGGCCAGTTGCATCTGCGCGGCCAGGCTGGCGGTGGCGTCGTAGAGGTGGGCGTTGGCGAGGGCGACGGCGGCGTACCCCGCGAATGTCTGTGCGAGGGTGACCGCCTCGTCGTCGAAGGCGCTCGGTTTGACCCCGTAGATGTTCAGCGCACCGAGCACGGACTCCTGGATCGTGAACCCGATCGACAATGAGCTGTGAGCTCCGCCCTGCACCGCTTGGGTCGCCCACTGTGGCCAGCGGGCCTCTTCGGACATGATCGGGACGGACACGACGGCGGAGTCTCTGGCCGCCTCCAGACATGGACCCTGGCCAAACTCGTACTGCAGTTCGTCGAGTCGCAGCGCCATCTCACCGCTGAACGCGGCGGTGTGCGCACTCTCCTGCTTCATCAACGTCACCGACACCTCCTCGGCACCGGGGATCGTGCGTCGTGCCAACTCGGAGACCTGGGTCAACACTCCAGACAGGTCGGTTTCGCCGAGCTTGATCTGGCCGAGTTCGAAGATCGCCGCATTGGGGTCAATGGGCTGCTGTGCCATGACTTCAAGGTCCTCGTGCCCGGGGCGCGTACCGGTTGCAGAAGGCGACGGCAGCGCGCGTGGTGATGGCGCACCGCGAGCACGGGGCGCCGCACGGACTCGCCAACCGAGCCCGGGCGCCCGCTGCTGGACGCTGACTGACCGACGCCCCAGGCGTCGGCTGCGGCGACAACTATACGACGCCGAGTGGAACCTCCCCGAAGGTGCAGCCGGATCGGCTCGGGCGCACTCGTTTGGCCGCCGGGACGGCGGGGCATCGTGCTCAGACAGCGTGAACACCACGCTCCGGCCCGGAATGTGCCGATGACAGCGCGAAAGCACGCCAGCCGGGTCTGGACCGCACCCGACAGCGGAGGTGGGAGGCACCGATGCCAGCAGGATCAAGCCCGAAGAGGGAACGACAGTACGAGCACATCAAGGAGAGCGCGCAGCAGCGGGGCGCCTCCTCCGGCCGGGCGAAGGAGATCGCCGCCCGCACGGTCAACAAGGAACGGGCCCGCTCGGGTGAGTCCCGAACGGCGAGCCGGTCCTCCCGGAACGACGTGTCGTCCGCGCACCGCGGCGGTAAGCGCTCCCACAGCGGCGCCCAGGGACGTACCAAGGAGCAGTTGTACAACGAGGCGAAGCAGCGCGGCATCAAGGGCCGCTCGTCGATGTCGAAGAGCGAGCTGGAGCGGGCATTGTCGAAGTAGCGACCAGGGGTTTCTCGGCCCGACGGGGCGGGTGTCGCGGATCGGCCGAACCGGCTCAGACCGGACCCAGCAGGGCGGCCAGCGCGTCGTCGCCCTGGCCGAGTTGCGCCCCGCCCGTCGCTGGCACGATCAGGAACCGTCGGCAGCCGTCGAGTTCCACGTACCGGTCGGGGCCTCCCTCGTCGAGCGGGCGTAGCACCGCGAACCGGGTCGCCGGGGTGTCGCAGTCGACCACCGCCCGGCGGTTGGACAGCACCCGGAGTACGCCCGCCTGACGCTCGGCTGGCAGCGGTCCGCCGTACACGAAGTCGCCCGGCGGCTTTTCGCCTTCCTGAAGCGACGCGGGCACCTGGTAGACGCAGAGGCGTAGCGGCCCGGCGAACGGCGCGGTCCCTGGCCCGGCCGGCCCGGGGGTACCGTTCCGGGTCTCCACCCACACCATGTCCGTCCACTGCTGCGCACAGCCGGCGGCCTCGGCCGCCGGAGATTCGATCTGCCGGATGGTACGGATGTCCACGGTGGTCCACCGCGGTCCGGTCAACGCGTTGATCACCTCGGTGCGCGGCTTGTCGCAGGAGTCCGTCGGGATGTGGGGCCGCAGCCAGCGCCCCCGGTCGTCCACCAGGGCCAGCCACGGCGGGACGACCATCTCGAGGGTGCAGGCGACCTCCTCGTCGGCCTGCTCGCTGGGCAGGCGCAGCGCGGTGAGCAGCGGTGCGATCTCCTCGGCGCGTCGCTCGGTGGCGATCTGCTCCTGGCCGCCGTTGGGTCCCGGCCGAATCTCCCGCCCGCAGATCACGGCCGCGACCGGGGTGAACGTGGGGTCGATGCGACCGATCGTCGGCTCTTTCGTGGCTGGTGGTGACGTCTCGGCCTTCGGCGCCGAGAGCACCTCGCCGGCCTGTGGGGCCTGCTTGGCGCACGAGGTCCACCCATCGACGATCTGAGCCGGAGCGGCATCGTCGGCCCTGTCCGGCCCGATCTCCGTGCCACCGCAACCACCCAGCGCCATGCCGAGCAGTGCCACCGCCAGTACCGTCCGCGACGAGCGCATCCGGCTCACCACCCTTCCACCCGAGGATGAGACGGACGACGAACGCGTCCGGTTCCGCCAGGGATGGCGGAACCGGCACCCGCCGTTCGGCGTCCCAGCGGGATGGACAGAAACGCCTTCCCGCGTGCCGCCGCCCTCAGCGTGACAGCGCTCCTTGCCGTGGTGGGCTGCGCCGGGCCGAACGCCGCGTCGGCACCACCGTCGACAGGTGCGGCGTCAAACCCGCCGGTGCCGAGCTCGGCTGCGCCAGCCGTCCGCCTGGTCGAGGAGCACCAGGCCGACCTGCACCTCTGGGTGAGCAACCAGTCGTTCACGGACGACCCGGTGGTCCTCTCGATCAGCATCGACGGCGCGGAGATCGTCGATCAGGGATTCGCGGTCGAGGGCCAGCACAACTTCGTCCTGTTCCCGGTGCGGGTCCCGCCGGGTCGCCACGTCGTGCGCGTCGTCTCGGGCACGGGCGTCGACGTCCAGGAGACCTTCACAATGCCCGGGGGCGGACGCCAGTACGCGGCGATCGCCTACGTCAACAGCGACGGCCGTGATCGGTCCGTCGACTGGTTCATCCAGTCCACCCCTATCGCGTTCGCCTGACCGACCGGCCGGCGTGACGCGGACGACCAGCGCGGACGCCGCCGGGTGGGCCCGGGCCACCCGCCGGCAGAATGGCCGAATGGCACATCTGGGACTTGTCGCACTGCTGGTCAGGGAGTACGACGAGGCGATCGACTTCTACGTCGGCGACCTCGGTTTCGAGCTGGTGGAGGACACCGCCCGACCGGACGGTTCACGCTGGGTGGTGGTCCGGCCGGCGGGGGCCCGGGAGACGGCGCTGCTGCTGGCGCGGCCGAGCAGCGCCGAACAGCGGGCTCGGGTGGGCGACCAGACCGGCGGCCGGGTCGGGCTGTTCCTGCACACGGAGGACTTCGCCCGGGACCACGCCCGGATGGTGGCGGCCGGGGTGCGTTTTCTGGAGGAACCGCGACATGAGGCGTACGGTTCGGTAGCGGTGTTCGTCGATCTCTACGGCAACCGGTGGGACCTCCTCCAGCCCCGCAGCGCAGAGTGACACGTTAGCGACACTCCGCACATAGGAGTCACCCGGTCACTGTCGGCCATGCTATTGTCCGATGTCGATCTACGCCCCGTGGACCCGGACCGGGTCGTTGTCGGAAGGACACTTCCCGATGCCGGCCGTTGCCACCCCAACCGTGCCGCCCACGCTGGACAATCCGGCCGGCGGGGCCCTGGGCCTCATCTTCACCACGTTGCCGGCGCTGCTGCGGCTGAGCTGTGGGCTGTTCGGCGCGGCGGTGGCCGTTTCGGTGCAGACCCCGCCGGTGCAGCAGGCGGTGTTGCTGCCCGCCGTGGGCCTGCTGACCGGCTGGTCCCTCTGGTACGCGCACCGGGCGTTGCGCCACGGCATCAACCCCGCCCTCGTCGTCGGTGACGTGGCGGTAACCGCGCTGGCCTGCCTGCTCATTCCCGTTCTGGTGGCGCCCGAGGTGCTGCCCGGCGAGGGCAGTTGGATCGCCGTGCTGGCCAGCACCACGGTGATCAACGCACAGGCCACCGCCCCGGCGCGCTGGTCGATCCCAGCCGGTCTACTCGTGATCGCCACCTATGTGACCGGGGCGCAGGCGGCCGGCAATCCCACCGAAGCTCGGGCGCACGCGGCCACGCTGCTGGCGCAGACCGCCTGCACGGCGATGATGGCGGCGGTCATGCGCCGACGCATCGGCCGGGCGGACCGCGCCTTCGTCGAACACCAGCGGCTGACCCGGGAGGCGTTGGTCGGCCGTGCCGCCCGGGAGGCCGAACGCCAACAGAACCGCGATCTGCACGACACAGTGCTCGGCACGCTGACCATGGTGGGGCTGGGCGCGGTGGCCGGGCCCTCGACCGTCTTCCGGGACCGGTGCGCAGCCGACCTGCGTACCCTCGTCTCGCTCACCGACGGCGGCCCGGTGGCCGGCGACGGCCCGGTGCCGCTCGACGGACGGTTGCGGTTGGTGGTCGACCGGCTGCCCGAGCTGGCGGTACGGCTGGACCTGGCGTCCTGCGCCGTCCCGGTCGGGGTGGCCGACGCGATCAGCGAGAGCGCCTACGCCGCCCTGTCCAACGTGGTCCGCCACGCGCCGGGCGCCGCGACCACGCTGCGGCTGACCCGGGACGCGATCGGCGTCGTGGTCGAGGTCGCCGACGACGGCCCCGGCTTCGACCTGGCCACCGTTCCACCACACCGGTACGGGTTGCGCGAGTCGATCCGCGGCCGGATGGTGACTGTCGGTGGGCGGGCCGACGTGGACTCGGCGGTCGGCGCGGGCACCCGGATTCGACTGGAGTGGCCCGGTGTCGGCTGACCTGAACGTCCCGGCGCACCCCACCGCCGCTCCGGAGGCACCGACCCAGACCAGCGTTCCGACGCCCCGGGAGCCGGTCTCCCCCGCCACGCTCGCGGCGCCGGCCGCCGTCGCGCACGCGTCCGACCGGGGTGCCCGGATCGCCGCCGTCGCCATCGCGTTGGCCTGGCACGTCGCGATCGCGCTGCCGGCGGTGCTGTCCGCCCGCGCGGAGTTCGCCGCGCCCGCGGTAGTGCTCGGCGCCTGGGTACTGGTCGCCGTGACCGGCGCGGTGGCCGGGGTGCGGCTGCTGCGAGGCTCGCCGCTGCCGCCGTGGCCGCTGGCCGGGCTGCTGTTGGTCGTCGACGCGGCCGTCTTCGCCGCGGCCGGCGAGCGGCAGTTGTTCACCGCCGCCAACTGGGTGTGGGGCACCCTGGGCTGGTTCTTCGTGCTGGCGGTGTGGGGTCGACGCGTCGTGGGGCTTATCGCGCTCCTCAGCACGCACGCGTTGATCGCCCTGGTCGCCGTGCTCTGGCACGGCCCCGACCCGGCCGACGTGGCCCGCTACGTGATGTACGTCTACGGCACGTTCTCGCTGCCGGTGGCGGTCTTCGTGGGCAGCACTGTCATCGTCGGCCTGGCTCGGGAACGGGCCGCCGTCTCGGCCGCCGGTCACGCGATGGCCGCCGAGCGGGACGCCGCCGAGCGGGGCCTCCAGGAACGCCGGAACCGCCTCGCCCTGGTCAGCTCGGCGGCCGGGCGGGTCCTCGGTGACCTGGCCGCCGGCCAGGCCGACCCGGACGACCCGGAGGTGCAGCGCCGGTGCATGCTGGCCGCCGCCCGGCTGCGCCGGCTGATCGCCGAGTCCGACGACGTGCCCGACCCGCTGCTACACGAGTTGCGAGCCGCCGCCGACCTGGCGGAACGCAACGGTCTCCCGATCGACCTGGTCACCATCGGCACCCCGCCGCCGCTGCCGGTGGAGGTCCGCCGCCGGCTGGCCGACCCGCTCACCGGCACCCTCGCCGACGCCCGGGACTGGGCGCGACTGACAGTGGTCTCCGGCCCGGACGAGGTGGTGGTCAGCCTCGTCACGCCCGACCGGGAGGGCCCGGAGTCGACCGGCCCGCCCCCCGGGGAGGACGACGAGCCGGTGCAGTACCTCTACGAACGGGACGGGAACATCAGATGGGCGCAGACCCGGTGGCGGCGGTGACCGGCGACCGGCCGGTCGGGGTCGCGATCGTCGACGACCACCCGGTGGTGGTGGAGGGAGTCCGCGCCTGGCTCGCCACCGAGCCGCGCCTGACGGTGCTCGCCACCGGCGACGACCCGGACGCGGTGCTGCGGGCGGCGCCGCACGCCGATGTGATCCTGCTCGACCTGCGGCTGCACGGGCGGATGGCGTTGGACAAGTTGGCCGAGCTGAGCGCCGTCGGGCGGCGGGTGGTGGTCTATTCGGAGCACACCGACCCGCAGACGATGCTCGCCGCGCTGGACGCTGGGGCGGTGGCGTTCCTGGCCAAGCACGAGGGCAGGGAACACTGCGTGGAAACGGTGCTGGCCGCGGCGAGTGACCGCCCGTACGTGCCGCCGGCGCTGGCCGGTGCGATGGTCGGTGACCCGCGACCGGACCGGCCGATGCTGTCCGACAAGGAGCGTGAGGCGCTGCTGCTCTGGTTCCAGTCGATGTCGAAGGCCTCGGTGGCGCGACGGATGCAGATCAGCGAGCACACAGTGAAGCAGTACGTGGACCGGGCGCGGATCAAGTACACCCGGGCGGGGCGACCAGCTGCCACAAAGGCGGCGCTACTCGCCCGTGCGATCGAGGACGGTCTCGTCCGCCCGGAGGAGATCGGCATCTACCGGTCACAGGCGACGCACGACCGGCCGACCCCCTAACAGGCGTCATGACAGGGGGCCTCCGGTCCGCCAGGCTTCAGTACACAGCCAGCTGACCGGAAGGTCGTGACGATGCACGCCGACACGTCCCCCTTCTTCATCGGTCCCCACCGGTTCGACGCCCTCGACGACGACGTGGGCCCGACCCTGGACCGCCAATACAACCTGCGACCGAGGCCCGGTGAGCGGGTGCTCGGGCGACACCGGCTGCTGGTCGCGGGCTACCTGCTCGGGCCGAGCGAGGTGCGCTGCCGTTGGCAGCTGCCCGAGCAGGTCGCGGTCACCGTCACCGATCAGCGGATCTGCTGGGTGGGCAGTGGCTCACAGCTGTCGCTGGTCGCCGACGGCTCGCACCGGGCTCGGCCGCCCGCCCGGCTGAACGGCCTGATGAGCGGTCAGATCCGCTGGCAGTGGCCGTCCCGTTTGGAGCTGCCGGCGAGCGCACCGGACGCGCCCGCGCAGCTGCTGATCGTCTGTGACGCGCTGCGCACCATCCAGCAGCCGGCGCTGGCCCTCAGCGGAGCGGCCGCCGAGGTCGTGGCGCTGGCCCGGCAGGTCCGCCGGGCGGTGGCCCTGTTCCGGCTCTCCCGTCCACAACTGGTCGACCTGTCGGCCCAGGAGCGCGACGTACTGCTGCTGCGGGCCGGCCCCGGCCTGCTCGCCGGCGACACCCGGATCACGCTGCCCGGCTCGTTGCCTGTGGAGTTCCACTCCCGGGACGACTACTACCGCTCAAGACCGGAGCCGACCTCGTGGGGCGGGCTCGCAGGCGGCGCAGCATCCGGGCATCGGTGAAGCCGACGGCTCGCGCGGCGGCTTCCACTGTGGCGCCGTGCCCGATGAGATGTTCGGCCCGTTCGACCCGGAGCAGCTGCTGGTAGCCGAGCGGCGTGAGGCCTGTGCTCGCCCGGAACAGCCGGGTCAGGGTTCGTTCGGCCACGCCGCCAGCGGCGGCCAGCTCGGCCAGGGGCAGGGGCTCGGCGTACCGGCTGTCGATCAGATCCTGCACCCGGTGCACCGAGTCGGACAGGTGCGAGCGGTGCCGCATCAGCGCGCTGGCCTGCGGCTCGTGCCCGTTGCGCCGGGCATAGACGACAAGCGTGCGGGCGATCTTCGCGGCGGTCGCCGGGCCGTGCCTGGTCGCCACCAGATGCAGCGCCACGTCGATGCCACTGGCGATGCCCGCCGAGGTGACCACCCGGTCGTCCACCACGTACAGCACGTCGCGAACGACCTGGGCCGCCGGGTGCCGGCGGGCCAGGTCGTCCTGCACCTCGTGGTGGGTGGTGCAGCGTCGGCCGTCGAGCAGCCCGGCCCGCCCGAGCGCGTACGCCCCGGCGCAGACGCTGGCCACAGTGCCGCCGGCCGCGTGGTGCTCGGCGAGCCGCCGCAGGTCGCCGGGCGACACCGGCCCCTGCGGCCCGTGCGCCGCCGGCCGCCAACCGGGCACGATCATCAGGTCGTCCGGGGTCAGCTCGGGCCACCGGGTGTCGGCGACCAGCGGTACGCCCTGCACTGTGGGCACCTGCTCGCGCTCGGCGACGTAGTGCAGCTGATAGTCGTACCCGAGGTCGGCGGCGCTGGAGAAGACCTGGGCCGGCCCGGCGAGGTCCAGCAGGTGCAGCTGTGGGACCAGCAGGAAGACGACCCGGGTCACGAGGTCAGCCCCGGCTGCCGGCGAGGGTCGCGCCGGTGACCTCGTCCACGGTCCGGATGGTCGCGAAGCGGCCGGCCAGCGCGTACTCGGTGCGGGTCACGATCTCCTCGTTGGTCAGGGTGCGCGGGTCGGCGAGGATCTCCGCGACCGTGGCGGTCTCCGGCAGGTCCCGGTGTGGGATGGGAAAGGTCAGCGTGGCGTCGCTGACGAAGGTCATCCGGTAGCCGAGGTCCGCGCCGATGCGGGTGGTGGTCTCCACGCACTGCTCGGTGCGAATGCCGCAGACGGTGAGGTCGGTGATGCCCGCCTGGGTCAGCAACTGCTGGAGGTTGGTGGTGGTGAACGCGTTGTGCGCCGTCTTGACCAGCGTCGGCTCACCCTCGGCGGGGGCCAGCCCGTCGATCAGCCGCACGTACCCGAGGGCGGGGTCGAACAACCCGCCCGTGCCGGGCTCCGAGTGCAGGACCCAGACCACCAGGTCGCCGCGCTGCCGGGCGGCAGCCACCAGCCGGTCGACCTGGCGAACCATGTCGGGGTTGGAGCCGTGCGCCCAGATCGGGCGCTGACGGAAGGACTCTTGTACGTCGATCACGACGAGTGCTGCTCTGCTCATGACGTCGATCCTGGCCGGACGTCGTTCGCGCCGGCAGACACCATCCTGCCCGGGTGCGGAACGATCTGGCCAACCAAGGCGTCAGGCGCTGGGGGCGCGCTGCTCGGCGGCGGCGTCCAGGGCGGCGGCCTCCTCCGGGGAGGGCGCGCTGCCGCCCAGGTGCGCGGGCTGCCACCAGGTGTCGTCCGGGCCGGCCGGGGTGTCCGGATAATCCCGCTGCGCGCGGTCGACGAGGGCGCTGAGCCGGGTGGTCAGCTCGGCGGCCAGCACGTTCGGGTCCGGGAAGTCAGCCGGGTTGATCGGCTCGCCGATCAGGATGGTGATCGGCGTGTGCCGGCGGGTCAGCGTGCGCGGGCGGCCCTTGGTCCAGAGGCGCTGGGTGCCCCACAACGCGACCGGCAGCACCGGCACCTTCGCCGAACGGGCCATCCGGACCGTGCCGCTCTTGAGCTCCTTGACGGTGAACGACCTGCTGATCGTCGCCTCGGGGAAGACGCCGACGACCTCGCCCTGCTTGAGGGCGCCCACGGCGGCGCGGAACGAGGCCGCTCCGGCCTGCCGGTCCACCGGAATGTGCCGCATCCCGCGCATCAGCGGGCCGGAGATCTTGTGCGTGAAGACCGAATCCTTAGCCATGAAGCGAACCAGCCGACCCGACGCGTTGGCGCCCAGACCGGCGAAGATGAAGTCGAGGTAGCTGACGTGGTTGCTGGCCAGCACCGCCCCGCCCGTGCGGGGTACGTGGTGGGCGCCCTCGATGGTGATCTTCAGGTCGAGGACCCGGAACAGCGTCTTGGCGGCGGCGATAACGGGCGGGTACACGAGCTCCGGCATTCGCAGAATCTACCCTGACCGGCTGGGGATCGGCTGGGTGGCGAACCGGCGGCGACGCGGGCGGCGCGCCACCGCCGGTTCGGCGGTCGGATCGGTCAGTCGGCGAGCTTGTCCAGATCCAGCCGACCCCGGGCGAACGCGTCCACCCGACCCCACCGACCGGGGATGTCCAGCACCTCGATGCGACCCATCCCCACCGGAAGCCGTGGCTCGACCGCCAGGTGACCCTCGTGCGGCTCCAGGCCGAGCATGGTGC
The DNA here is from genome assembly GCF_015751785.1 of Micromonospora vinacea. NCBI lineage: Bacteria > Bacillati > Actinomycetota > Actinomycetes > Micromonosporales > Micromonosporaceae > Micromonospora > Micromonospora vinacea. The sequence goes on from NZ_JADOTY010000001.1 coordinate 632,726, forward strand.
GCAGCAGCAACAGCGGCGTACCCGTCGACCAGGCCTGCGGGCTGCACGCCGTCGGGTACTCCACCGGGAACTTGGTCAGCTCCCGTGGGTAGCCGCCGAACGCCTCCGGCAACCGCCCGTCGAAGTACGTGGCCGCGTCCAGGATGCCGTTGGCGATGGTCGCGGCCTCCTCGGCGAAGCCGTAGCGGCGCAGACCCCAGGCGATGAACGAGTTGTCGAACGGCCAGATCGTGCCGTTGTGATAGCCGATGGGGTTGTACCGCGTCTCCCCCTCGGCCAGCGTGCGCACCCCCCAGCCGGAGAAGAGCCGCGGCCCGACCAGGTGCGCGGCGAGCTTCTCCGCCCGCTCGGGTTCGACGATCCCGCTCCACAACAGGTGGCCGATGTTGGAGCTGAGGATGTCGCACTGGCGGCCGTCCGGGTCGAGGGCCAGGGCGAAGTACTCGCCCTCCTCCACCCACCAGTCCCGGTTGAACCGCTCCTTCAGGTCCGCCGCCTCCCGCTCCAACTGGTCGGCGAACTCCGGGTCACCCCAGAACTCGCGCGCCAACCGGGCCGCGCGGACCTTCGCGTCGTACGCGTACCCCTGCACCTCGCAGGTGGCCCGTGGGAACGGCGGCAGCGTGCCGTCGGAGTAGGAGATCGAGTCCCAGGAGTCCTTCCAGCACTGGTTCTCCAGGCCGGTGTCGGTGTTGCGTCGCTCGTACCAGATGTAGCCGTTGCCGACCAGGTCGGCGTAGTTGTCGATCCACCTCAGTGCCGCCCGGGACTCCTGCTCCAGCTCCTTGACCAGCGCGACGTCCCCGCTCCACCGCTCGTACTCGTCGAGCAGCACGATGAACAGCGGTGTCGCGTCCACCGAGCCGTAGTACGGCGAGTGTGGCTGCTCCTCGAAGGCCGCCGTCTCGCCGTAGCGCATCTCGTGCAGGATGCGCCCCGGGTCCTCGTCCCGGAAGTCGTCGAACCGGCTGCCCTGAAGGGACGCCAGGACGCGCAGCGTCGTCTTCGACAACTGTGGGGTGAACGGCAGTGTCTGCAGGCAGGTGAGGATGCTGTCCCGACCGAACATGGTCATGAACCAGGGCAGACCGGCGGCCGGCAGGGTGGCGCCGCCCAGCGACAGCGGCGAGAAGCGCAGTGCCGCCAGGTCGATCAGGCTGCGCCGGTACGTGCTGGCCACCCGCCCGTGCTCACTGTTGACCTTGGGTGCGTCGGCGATCCACTTCTCCAGGTCGTGCTGGAGGGCGAGCCGCTCGGTGCCGTGCGTCCGCAGCCCGAAACGCAGGTCCCGGCCGCCTGGCCCGACCGCGTGGGTCTGGACGTCGATCGAGGCATCCCACTGCTCGTTGGGCTCCAGGTGCACCGTGTACGCGAAACCCTTGCTGTCGTACCGGGCCGACATCGACGACGAGATCACCGTCTCCCGCCGGAAGTTGCCCCGCCGGTACCCGAGCCGCAGCCGGTCCGACTCCACCTCGGTGTAGATCTCGCCCTTCTTGTTCAGGATCTCGTCCTTGACCTGGAACAGGTCGGCGAAGTCCGACGCCGCGTCCATCCGGACTTCCAGGTCCACCGGCTTCTCGTCGTGGTTGAGGATGGTCAGCTGCTCGCGGAAGCTGCCGCCCACGGTTCGCTCCCGGATGATCGACAGCTTCGCGTCCACGTAGTGCGTGGCCATCCCTGGAACCAGGAAGAACCGCGACTCGAAGTACTGGAGGTCGTCGAAGGAGAGCGAGTTGAGCCGCTCACCGTTGACGGTCAGCACCCAGGTCGACAGGAACCGGGTGTCGAGGGAGAAGAGCCCGGTGGGCTCGCTCGGCGTCGCCTCGATGTCACCGGTGTCCTCGCAGACCACGAAGGTGTTGCCGTCCAGGATCCGGATCGTGTTGCTCTGCCCCATCAGTGCACCTCCCCGGCGAAACGCCGGCGCGGCCCTCGGGCGTCCGGGGAACCTGGGAAGATCCGCTCCACCTGCACGACGAGCCGAGCGTCGCCCGTCACCGTCATGTCCCCACGCAGCAGCGCGGCCAGGCCGTGCTCGCGCCCCGAGGCGATGTCGTCGAAGAGGATTGGGCTCGCGCCGATCACCGTGTCGGCCTCCCGGTCCTCCTGACTGACGTTCAGCCGGCCGTGATCGATCCTCAGCAGCCAGTGCCGGGTCTGCGCCCCCTCGTGCAGGTCGATCCGCAGTGTCCCAGAGGTCTTGGCCAGCAGCGGTTCGTACCCCCGCCGGTCCAGGTCCTCGAAGAACCTCGTGGTCGCGTCCACCATCGGGTCCACTCCTCCCAGTTGCCGGGCCGGGGATCCCACCCACCGCGCTCGCGTCGCGCGGACGGCCGGCGTTGCACGTCCCCGCACGGGTCCCCGCCGCTCCCCCGGTCAACCTCGCCCAGATCGGGTGAACGGTCGACGGTGCCGCCGAGCCGGGACGCCACAGCGCCGGCCCTCCCGGACGGGAGGGCCGGCGCGCGCCGCGGCGGACGGGTCAGTTGTTCGGGTCGTCGGCGCTGATGTCAGCCAGAACCGACTGCGGTTCGCGCTCGACCGCGAGGTCACCCATCGACACCAGGCCTATCAGGCGCCCGTCGTCGATCACCGGAAGTCGGCGTACGGCGTACGTCCGCATCAGGTCCGCGGCGGCCACGGCATCGTCGTACTGACTCACCGTGATCACGTCGCGAGTGGTGATCTGGCTCAACCGGGTCGAGCCCGGGTCCATGTTCTCGGCGACACCTCGGACCGTGATGTCCCGATCCGTGACGATGCCGACGACACTGTCGCCGTCGGTCACCACCACATCGCCTATTGCGCTGTCACGCATCTCCTGCGCGGCTGCGATGAGCGTGTCGTTGCCGTCCATCGTCACCAACCGGGTCGTCATGAACTCTCCGACCGTTGTCATGGTGCTCCCCTCTCGGTGTCGGCACGGCCCGTCTACCCGCCGCGCGGGAGGGGGTAACGCCGACGGCCCCGGCCTATCCGCGCGGGTGTCGCAGGCGTCGAAGTTCGTAGAGGCCGCTGCTGGTCAGGCTGTAGAACGCCGGCAGCAGCAGGAAGATCACCAGCGCGAACAGCGGGCTGGTGAGGAATCCGACCAGGATCGCCAGCGCGTACCCCAGGAGGCCGATCGCGGCCCGGGCCCGTTCGGTCGGGAAGAACCGACGCGGCACCGTCTGGTCCAGCAGGTCGTGATGCCGGGCGAGGTAGTGGTACAGCCACAGCCAGCTCACCGAGACCAGCACGCCGACCAGACCGTAGAGGACCACGCCGGTCCGCTGGTCCGCCTGGTCGCCCTCCCGCATGGCCTGCGAGACGAACGAGGTGGCGAACGGCAGCAGCGCTGTGCTGAACAGCACTGCGAGGTTGTACCACTGGAGGGCCTTTCCGCTGTTCACCACGCGGTTGAAGGTGGCTCGGTGGTTCAGCCAGTTCACCGCCACCCAGAGATACGACGTGACATAGGCGAGGTACGCGGGCCACTGCTCGACCAGCGCGTGCAGCATCTGACCGCGGCCGACCCGGGGAGGCTGGAGGTCGAGCACCAGCAGCGTGATGATGATGGCGAAGACCCCGTCGCTGAACGACAACAGCCGGGAGGTTTCCCTCCGCAGGGGCGGGCCCCCGGGAAGGGCCTCGTTGCTGCTCGTGCCGGCGCCCATCGCCCACCCCCTCCCCGACGTCCCGCGACGGCGAATCAGTGCGGTATACCCGTCGAAGGGCGGCACACCCGCCTACGGGCGGCGCGCGTCGGCTCCGCTGCCTACCGTGGGCGGATGATGACGGGCGAGGAGAAACTGCGGGACCTGGTTGCCGGCAGCGCCTGGTTGACCCGGGCGCTGGCAGTGGTGCGGGACTCCGGGCTGCCGGACGCCTGGATCGGCGCCGGGGCGCTGCGTGACCTGGTCTGGGGCGAGCGGTACGGCGACGGGTTCGACCCGGCGCGGGTCCGCGATGTGGACGTGGTCTTCTTCGACCCGGCGAGGCTGACCCGAGCCGACGACGACCGGGCCACCGCCCGGCTGGCGGGGATGTGGCCACAGCCGCCGTGGCAGGCGCGCAACCAGGCGGCGGTGCACACCTGGTACGCGGCCAAGTTCGGCGGCGACCCGATCGAGCCGTACCGCAGCGTGGCCGAGGCGGTCGCCACCTGGCCGGAGTACGCGACAGCGGTGGCCGTCCGCGTGGACCCGGCCGGCCGGCTGGAGGTCTGCGCCCCGTACGGTCTGACGGATCTGCTGGGTGGGGTGTGGCGGCACAACCCGGCCCGGGTGGACGTGGCCCGGTCCCGGCAGCGGTTGGCCCGGCACCGGCCGGCGGAGCGTTGGCCCGGCGTGACAGTGATCGAGCCCGGCTGAGCGACCAGCTTCGGTGTCAGCCTCGGGGCGGTATGCCGTAGAGCCGCTCGACGTGCAGGCGTAGCACGATGCGTCCCTCGTCGACCATGGCCTGGCGGTACTCGTCCCAGTCGGGGTGTTCGCCGCTCAACCCCCGGTAGAGCGCCACCAATTCCTCGACCGTGTCGTCGCCGAGCTGGGTGGCCGGCGGGCTCAGTTCGGCACGACCCTCGACCACCGCGTACGCCCAGCCGTCCTCGCTGCTGACGTGGAAGCTGGCACGCGGGTCGCGGCGCAGGTTGGCGGTCTTGGCGCGGCCGTCGGTGACCGAGACCCGGATCAGGCCCGCGGCCCGGTCGAAGGAGTAGAGCACCGTGGACAGCTGCGGACGCCCGTCCCGCTTGATGGTGGCGAGCACGCCCATCGAGCGGCCGGCCACCAGATCGGTCAACGCCTGCTGGGTGCGGTCATCCGGCATGGTGTCCTCCAGGTTGGACGATCGTCTCCGACCCATCCAAGCACGACCTGCCGGCCGTCGCGGGCGAGCGCCCGGAACGGCAGCGCTACCACCCGGAACGGCACCGAGCCCCCGCCGACGGACGGCGAGGGCTCGCTGAGTGCTCGGTGTGTCGGCGACAGTGCCGGTCAGCGGCGCTCTGCGGCGACCAGCTCGGCGAGTTGCACAGCGTTCAGCGCGGCGCCCTTGCGCAGGTTGTCGTTGGAGCAGAACAGGGCCAGCCCGTACTCCACTGTCTCGTCGGCGCGGATCCGACCCACGTAGGTCGGGTCCTGGCCGGCGGCCTGCAACGGCGTCGGGACGTCGGTCAGTGCCACCCCGGGCGCGTCGGCCAGCAGTTCGTGGGCTCGCTGCGGGGTGAGCGGCCGGGCGAACCGGGCGTTGATCTGGAGCGAGTGCCCGGTGAAGACCGGCACCCGGACGCAGGTGCCGGAGACCAACAGGTCGGGGATCTCCAGGATCTTGCGGCTCTCGTTGCGGAGCTTCTGCTCCTCGTCGGTCTCGAACGAGCCGTCGTCGACGATCGAACCGGCCAGCGGGAGGACGTTGAAGGCGATCGGCTGGGTGAACGAGCGCGGCGCGGGGAACTCCACGGCCGACCCGTCGAAGGCCAGCCCGGCGGCGTGCTCGGCCACCTTGCGGACCTGCTCGTCCAGCTCGGCGACGCCGGCCAGCCCGGCGCCGGAGACCGCCTGGTACGTGGAGACGACCAGGCCCACCAGGCCAGCCTCGGCGTGCAGCGGACGCAGCACCGGCATCGCGGCCATCGTGGTGCAGTTGGGGTTGGCGATGATGCCCTTCGGGCGGTCCAGGGCGGCGTGCGGGTTGACCTCGGCGACCACCAGCGGCACCTGCGGGTCCATCCGGAACGCCGACGAGTTGTCGATCACCACGGCACCGGCCTCGGCGACCCGTGGCGCCAACTCCCGGGCCGTGCCCTTACCGGCCGAGAAGAGCACGATGTCCAGCTCGGAATAGTCAGCGGTCGCCGCGTCCTCGACTGTCACCTCACCGTCGCGCCACGGCAGCGTACGCCCGGCGGACCGCGCCGAGGCGAACAACCGCACCTGCTCCGCCGGGAACTCCCGCTCCGCCAGCACCTGCCGCATCACGCCACCGACCTGGCCGGTGGCCCCCACAATGCCGATCCTCATGCCCGCGAGGCTACCGACCCCACCCCCGAAACCGGGACCCCTTTCCCACCCCCCGGGTCCCACCTCACACCCCGCCCTACAGCTGTCGATCAAGAAGTTCGCGTCAGAAACCGTGCTCCGGATGACGCAAACCTCTTGATCGACGGCGTTCGTCCGGGGCGGGTCAGGGGAGGAGATCTCCCAGGGCGGTGGCCTCCAGGTCGGCGCGGATCACCGCGGCGTCGCCCTCGACGACCAGGGTGAGGGCTTCCGGGTGCAGGTGGGTGGCTGCCGCCGCGGAGACCTGGTCCACGTCGGCGGAGAGCAGCGACTCGCGCAGCCGCGCGTGGTAGTCGTCCGGCAGGTCGTGCACCACGAGGGTGGTCAGCGCGGAGGCGATCGCCCGCGGGCTCTGCAACTCGACCGACAGCTGCCCGGCCCGCCAGGAACGGGCCACCTCCAGCTCGTCCTCGGTCACCCCGGTGGCCTGGGTACGGGTGATCTCGCCCACCGCCTCGACCAGGGCCGGCGCGGTGACCGCCGTCTGCACGCCGGAGCTGACCGCGAACCGACCGAACCGCCGCGACGCGGCGAAGTCACCCCGGATGCCGTAGGTGTAGCCGTGCACCTCGCGCAGCAGGTGGTTGAGTCGGGACGTGAACGCCCCGCCGAGCACCGTGCCGGCGAGCGTCATCGGCACGTAGTCGGGGTGCGCCCGGTGCGGTGACGGGTGGCCCAACCGCAGCGTGGACTGCACCGAGCCGGGCCGGTCCACCAGGATGATCCGTCGACCGCCGTGCAGCGGCACCTCGATGGGGCCGCCCCGCTCGGCGGGGCCACCACCGGTGCCGGCGAACGCCGCGGCGGCCAGCGCGTCCAGGTCGATCCGGTCCAGGTCACCGGCGACGATCAGGGTGCCGGGGCGCAGGAACCACTCGGAGTGGAAGACCGTCACGTCCTCCACGTCCAACCCCGCGACCGACTCCGGGTCGCCGTGCATCGGGCGCCCCCAGCGGTTCTGCGCGCCGAACAGGTCGGCGCGCAGCGCCGCGTCGGCACGTGGGCCCGGGTTGGCCCAGTCCATCCGAAGTGCGGTCGCCTCGTCGTCGCGGACCCGGCGTACGTCGGCGGGGTCGAGCCTGGGCGTCCGGACCGCCTCCGCGAGCAGCTCCACTGCCGCGCTCAGCCGGTCCACCGGGAGCACCACGCTGGCCTGGAACGAGTCCCAGTCCAGACCGGTCGACAACGCGGTGCCGAGCCCTTCGACGGCGAGCGCGTACGCGGCGGCGTCCCGCTGCGCGGTCCCCTCCTCCAACGCCTTGGCCAGCACACCGGACAGGCCCTCCTTGCCGACCGGCTCCTGGCCCGCGCCCACGTCGAGCAGTAGCAGGGCCACGGCGAGGTTCTGCCCCGGCAGGTGCGCGGCGACGACCTGACCACCGGCCACGGCGCGGCGGACCACCGGCGGGAACCGGTACGGGCGGGCCGCACCCGGGCCGGGACGGTCGGCGATCAGCGTCATGAGGTCTCCTCGGGCAGGTAGGTCAGGGTCACCCGGTCGGTGGCGAGCACATCGGCGGCGGCCTCGGCGACCTGCTCGGCGGTGACCGCGAGCAGGGCCGGCAACTGGTCGGCGATGCGGGCCGGGTCACCGAACTGGGTGGCGTACCGGCCGAGCAGGTCCGCGCGGCCGTCGACGGTGGACAGCTGGCGCCACCATCCGGTGCTGAGCAACGCCTTGGCCCGATCCAGCTCGGCGGCGGTGACCGGCACGGTGGCCAGCTCGTCGACGACCTCGGCCAGCCCTTCGGCCAGCCGCTCGGCGCTCACGCCGGGGCGGGCGGTGGCGGTGGCGATCAGCGGTGCCGGGGCATGTGCGAGGTCCACCCCGTACGCCCCGACCAGGTCCGGCTGCGCGATCCTCTCGCCGTCGGCGAGGCGCTGGTAGAGCCGGCTGCCCCGGCCGCTGCCGAGGACGGTGGCGAGCACGGTGATCACGTTGTACCCCGGGCTGCCGAACGGGTAGCTGCGGTGGGCGATGTACACCCGCGGCGCGGGCACGTCGGCGCTCACCGACTCGACGGCCGTCTGCCCGGTGACGGGGACATTGCGGCCGTCCGGTGCCGGCGGGATGTCGTCGCGGGTGGGTAGCGCGCCGAAGTACTTGTCGGCGAGCGCGAACACGTCGGAGGCGGTGGCGTCGCCGACCACTGTCAGCACCGCGTTGTTCGGCGCGTAGTAGGTCTGGTGGAACGCCTGGAAGGTGGCGAGGTCGGCGGCGTTCAGGTCGGCCATCGAGCCGATCGTCGCGTGGTGGTAGGGGTGCCCCGGCGGGTAGAGCAGCGGCAGCAACCGCAACCAGGCGTCGCCGTACGGCACGTTCTCGTAGCGCTGCCGGCGCTCGTTCTTGACCACGTCCCGCTGGTTGTCCAGGGTCTCCTGGGTGAGGGCGGGGACCAGGCCGCCCATCCGGTCGGCCTCCAACCAGAGCGCCAACTCCAGGTGCTCGGCCGGGACCGTCTCGAAGTAGTTGGTCCGGTCCGGGTTGGTGGTGGCGTTGAGCGAGCCGCCGGAGCCCTGGATGAGCTTCATGTGCTCGGTCTTCGCCACGTTCACCGAGCCCTCGAACATCAGGTGCTCGAAGAGGTGGGCGAAGCCGGTCTGCCCGGCCGGCTCGTGCCGGGAGCCGACGTCGTACCAGAGGTTGACGGCCACGGCGGGGGCGGTGCGATCCTCACTCACCACCACGCGCAGGCCGTTGTCCAGTCGGGACGTCTGAATGGGCCAGGGGTAACCGCTGTCGGGCATGCCCCGACGCTATCCGATCTCGGGGGCGGAAAGGTGACGTGCGGTCGGTCGGCGAGCCGACCCGGGCGGGCATCGGGGCCGCCGCTCGGGGTACCGGGGAGGAATGACCGTCACCCCGCGTCCGTCCCGGTCCGCCGGCCGGGCCGCCACCGCCGTCGAACGCGCCAGCACCGCACTCGGCCGGCTGCGCCGTGGCCGGTTGCTGCATCCGGCCGGTCGCTCGTTCGTCGGCGAGACGGTGATCTGGGGTACGCCGGGACCTCCCACCGGGATCGGTCTGCTCGACCACCCCGGCCGGTACCGAACCACCGTCTGGCTCTCCAAGGGAACGCCCACACCCGGCAGTTGGCCCGACGTGCTGGGCCTCGCGCTGCGCCTGCACAGCGACCACGGCCGGCCGTTCGACCTGCTGGTCAGCTCCAGCGGCGCGGCCCCGGTGCTGCGGAACCTGCCGCTGCCCCGACGCCGCTTCACCGGCACGTACAGCACGATCACGTGCTACCGCGCGGGTCGGCGCCGCCTCTGGCTGGCGGCGTTGGCCGACCCCGACTCGGCCGACCTCGGTCGCAGCCTGGCCACGGCGGCCGCCGCGACCCGGACCGACACCCCGCGTCTGGTGCTCGCGGTCGCGTCGGCGGTGGGGCCGTGGCGACTGGTCGGGCAGGTCAGCTTCGGTGTCCAGCTCGGCGCCGAGGAGGACGCGTCGCTCGCCTTCGACCCGGTGCGCAACCTGCCACCCGAACTGCGGGTGGCAGGTCCGCTGGCCTGGCTGCGCGACCAGACCTACCGGGGGTCGCGCCGGGCGCGCGGGGCGACCGCTCAGTCCGGCGGTTCGACAGCGACCACTGTCTGATCCGAGGTACGACGTTCCAGCACCGTGTCCGGGGCGGCGTTCTGGTCCGCCTCGCGGATGTCCGAGTCGGCGAGGATGGCCTCAGCCTGCGCCTCCGGGTCGTCGCTGCCCACCGCCTTCTCCTCGGGCAGGAGGTGGTGCGCGCGGGACTCCACCCGCTCCTGATCGCTCTGCTCGTCTGTCATGGCACCCTGTTACCCCGACCGCATCCCCGGCACGCGATCTTCGCCCCGCATCTTGGGACGACAGGGCGGGTGACCGCGTCCGGTCGGGTACGCTGGCCCGGTGACGCGTTCCTATCGATGGTTTAGGCAGCCGGCTCGCACGCCGGTGACTTCACCATGAACTGACGTCACCACGGACCGAGCCGGCTGGGCAGGAGCTGTCGTTCCTGCCCTTTTGCGTACGAGCAGCCGGCTCGTCCCGGGCACCGGCCCCGGGCACGGTCGGCGGAAGGATGCCCACCGTGACGACCCCGGAGACCGATCGGGTCAGCGATCAGCGGATCGACCGTGTCGTGCCGCTGACCACGCCCGCCCTGCTGCACCACGAGTTACCCCTGGACGCCCCGCTGGCGTCGGCCGTACTGACCGGCCGCCGCGCGGTCGGTCGCGTGCTGGACCGCGAGGACGACCGCCTGCTGGTGGTGGTCGGCCCCTGCTCGGTGCATGACCCGGCCGCCGCCCTCGACTACGCGCAGCATCTGCGGAAGGCTGCCGACCGGCACGCCGACGACCTGCTGATCGTCATGCGGGTCTACTTCGAGAAGCCACGCTCCACGGTCGGCTGGAAGGGCCTGATCAACGACCCGGGGCTGGACGGCAGCGGAGACGTCAACACCGGTCTACGGCTGGCTCGGGCGCTGCTGCTCGACGTGCTCCGCCTCGGTCTGCCGGTGGGTTGCGAGTTCCTCGACCCGATCACCCCGCAGTACATCGCGGACACGGTGGCCTGGGGCGCGATCGGCGCCCGCACCGTGGAGAGTCAGGTCCATCGCCAGCTCGCCTCCGGCCTGTCCATGCCGATCGGCATGAAGAACCGCCCGGACGGCAGCATCGGCACTGCGGTGGACGCGATCCGCGCCGCCGGGGTGCCGCACGTCTTCCCTGGCATCGACTTCTCCGGCACCCCGGCGATCATGCACACGCGGGGCAACACCGACGGGCACCTGGTGCTGCGCGGCGGGGGCGGCCGGCCCAACTACGACGCCGAGTCGGTCGCCGGTGCGCTCGACCTGCTCCGCGCGGCCGACCTGCCGGAGCGGCTGGTGATCGACGCCAGTCACGCCAACAGCGGCAAGGACCACCGCAACCAGCCGCTGGTCGCCGCGGACGTGGCCGCCCAACTGGCCGCCGGCCAGCGGGGCATCACCGGCGTGATGCTGGAGTCGTTCCTGCTGCCCGGCCGGCAGGAGCTCGACCCGACCCGGGAGCTGGAGTACGGCCGGTCGGTCACCGACGCCTGCCTCGGCTGGGACGACACCGCCGAGGTGCTCGAACACCTCGCCTCGGCGGTGCGGGCCCGCCGGGCCACAGTGCCGACGACGGTGTGACAGTCGACACGACGCCACACGGAACACGAGCGGGGGTCGGCTCGTTGACAGGGGTGTCGGTGTGTCCAGTGTCCCCGGGCCTCACCTAAATAGCCTTCGCGGAATACCGTCCGGCTGGAGCCGCGTAGTGCCACTCGCCGAGAGGCGACCTGCACACCGACACCAGCGCCGCCCCCGACTCACGAGGTCGGGGGCGGCGCTGTCTGTAGGCGGCAACCGGCGGGAGCCGGGGGTGCGACAGGACCCCTGCTATCCGTCCTGCCCGGTCATACGATCGATTTGTGGGTGAGATGTCGAACGAGCTTGGCGCTTTTCTGAGTGCTCGCCGGGCGCTGGTGACACCGCAGCAGGCCGGCATCCCGCACGGTGGCGTGCGACGCGTGCCGGGCCTGCGGCGCGAGGAGGTCGCCATGCTCGCCGGCCTGAGCGCGGACTACTACCTGCGCTTGGAACGGGGTCGTGACCGTAACCCGTCCGTGCAGGTGCTCGAGTCCATCGCACGCGTCCTGCAGCTCGACGAGGAGCACCTGGCCTATCTGCTAATGCTGGTCGCGGATTCCGCCCGAAAGCGCAGACGTCGACCTCGCAGGGAAACCGTTCCGCCGGGTGCGCTCAAGCTCCTGGGCTCCCTCGTTCAGCCCGCCTTCATCGAGGGCCGGTACTTCGACATCCTGGCCTCGAACAGGCTCGCCCAGGCGCTCTCGCCAGGCCTTGTCAAAGGGGGCAACCAGCTCAGGGACCTGTTCCTGAACCCCGCCGAGCAGGCGCTGCATCCGGAATGGGAAAACATCACGGAGTGCTTCGTGGCGAACCTGCGACAGGCAGTGGGCACCGACATCGACGACCCCCGGTTCATCGAACTCACCGGAGAGCTCTCCTTGGCGAGTGCCCGGTTCCGCCAGCTCTGGGCACGCCACGAGGTACGCGGACAGCAGGGTACGCCGATCCGGTTCGATCACCCGCAGGTCGGGGAGCTGACCCTCAATCGTGAACGGCTGAGCATCGGCGGAGCGGACGGCCTGATGCTCGTCGTCTATCACGCCGACGCCGGGTCCAGTGACGCCGAGAAGTTGAGTCTCCTTGCCTCCGCCGACCTACCCGCCAGCCGCGAGCCACGAGCGGTCCAGCCCGCCCGGACCTGAAACGCGCCGCTGACAGTTCCGGCGATCAGAGGGGGTCCTGTCAGACCCCGGTCTGAAGAGGGCTCCGGGTACGCCGACCTGCCGTGGTTAGCGTCGGGACATGACCATCACATTGATCACCGGAGCCAACAAGGGCATTGGCTTCGAGACCGCCAGACAGCTTCTGGCGTTGGGGCACGAGGTCTACATCGGCGCGCGGGATGTCGAGCGGGGTGAGAAAGCCGCGGTCGCGCTCGGGTCGCGGTTCGTCCAGCTCGACGTGACCGACGACGCCTCTGTGCGCAGCGCGTTGGCGACGATCGACTCGGCCGAGGGCCGCCTCGACGTCCTGGTGCACAACGCGGGCATTCTGGAGACCGACCTCGACGGGCCCGCGGCCCTGCGCTCCTTCGACACGAACGCGGTAGGGATCGTGCGTGTCACGGAGGCGGCGCTGCCCCTGCTCCGCAGGTCGTCCAATCCCACAGTCGTCACCGTTTCGAGCAGCGCCGGATCGTTCTGGGCGGTGACCAATCCCGAGCGGCCGGAGTTCGGTTTGCCGCTCGCGCTGTATTCGGCGTCCAAGTCCGCAGCCACCATGCTGACCGTGCAGTACGCGAAGTCCCAGCCGGGCATCAAGTTCAACGCCCTCGAACCGGGCCCCACCGCCACCGACATGACCGCCGCCTTCAACATCGGGCGGCCGGTGGAGGAGAGCGCACGCCAGGTCGTGCGCCTGGCGACCCTGGGCCCGAGCGGACCAACGGGGACCTTCCAGGACGAGGCAGGGGAACTGCCCTGGTGAGCAGGCGGCATCGTCGGTACGTGGGCCGACAGGCGTGACGTTTGACCGATTCCGCCCCGGGTAGCTGATCGACGTGACCGACGACGCATCCGTGGCCGGCGAGCCAGACACCCAGGCCCTCGACGACCTGCTCGACGACATCTTCCGGGCGCAGGAGCGGGTCACCCAGGCGGAGATCTATCGCCGGGCGGTGGCCGCCGAGCTACCGCCGGACCTGCTCGCCCGCATCGACGCGCTTCCCGAGGGTGAGTACGCGGTGGACGAGGCCAGTGACCTGCTGGGCGGTTCCATCGCGTGAATGACCGTAGGAGGGACACCGACATGACGCACCACGAGAACCACGACGAGAAGGTGCCGGCGCTGGGTCAGCCGCCGAAGGGCAGGGACACCACGCCCGAGCCGGACTTCGCCAACGAGCACGACCGTACGGCGGTGGATCGGGACATCATCACCGGGGCGGACGAGGACGAACGGGAGCCGGAGTCGCCGCACGGTTGGTCCGGCATGCAGCGCTGAGGGGTACGAGAAAAGGGGGGCCGGCGTATGCCGCCCCCCCTTTTCGTGTCCTGCTCGTCAGTCGTCGTCGTGGTGCCCGCCCTCGGCGGCCTGCTGCGCCGTCGCGTACGCCATCTGGAGGAAGTCGGACGCGGCGACCGCTGTCAGCGCGGTGGCCACGAGGCGGGTGAGCCTGGGTGCGAGCACCAAGCCCCCGGTCAGCCCGGTGGCCACCCAGACCGCCAGACAGAACGGGCAGCTCAGCAACTCGCCGATGGCGTGCCGGGTCGGGCTGCCCGAGTCGCGGACCTGCTCCATCACCTCACCGCTGCCGATCGGGCGGTCGTAGCGGGTGAACGGGGCCCGCAGCGGGCTCGTCACCGCGTCCTTGGACAGCAACCGGCTCAGCTTGTGGGTGGCAATGGAGAGCAGCACCACGTCGGACGGGGCGGGACGCTCCGGCACCGGCCGACCGGTCGCCTTGACCAGGCCGGCGAGAGCCCCGGTCACCCCCGCGTAGGCGCCCATTGCCACCAGGTAGCCGCCGAGCGGCCGGTGCTCGTGTGGCGCGTACGCCCGGCGTAGCCGGGCCGCCTTCTGTCGCAGGCCAGTGTCGCTCACCCGATCTCCTCACATGTCGTGGTGGTGCGGGACCGGTGTCCCGCGAGGCCGGCTCAGCCAGCCTGGAGGTTGTCGGCGACCTCGCGTACCAGGTTGGTGAGCGCCTCGTCGGCCAGCTGGTCCGGACCGGGTCCGTCCGACCCGTCGGCCAGGTCGAGCTGGATGCGGGCGCCGCCCGAATCCGCCGGCTCGACCCGGATCTCCGCGGACCAGTCGTCGGCGTCGCCCCAGCGGGCGCGTAACTCCTCACCACTGATCTCCGCGGCGGGGCTGCCGTCGCCACGCAGCGGCTCGGGCAGCCAGGCCGAGGCCCGGTCGGGGTCGGTGGCGGTGTTGAAGACCACCTCGGGTGGCGCGGACATGCCGCGCACGGCGCGCGCCGGCATCAGGCGTCCCGCAGGCGGCTGGGATCGACCTCGCGGCCCGGGTGGCGAGCCAGGTACTCGGTCTCCAGCTCCGCGGTGCGCCGCAGGTGGTTGGCGAGTGCGGAGTCCGCCGCGTGCCGCAGGGTGTCCAGGCGGGTGCGGTGCAGGCTGTGCATCTCGCGGATCAGGTCCTCGTCGGTCAGCTCCGTCGGGTCGATGCCGAGCAGATCGCCGTCGAGACCGGGAGCGCCGGCCGGGTCGGCGAGCTGGTCGCCACCCCACTCGGGCACCCGCTGCTCCGGGCTCATTTCCGCGTCGCCGCTGGACGCAAAGCCGTCTTCTCGTACCGATCCGGTCATGATCGCCCCCCTTGATCTCGTTTGGGCTGGCGTCTAGACGATTGCCCAGGCGTGGTGATGCCAAACCACACCGCCGAGGCCACAACTACGACACGGTGTCGGAGAGCGGCAGCGGCCCCGGTACCCTCGATGCCATGAGGCGGCTCTGGACCCCGGCGTGGATCGCGCGCCACGTGGCCATGGTCGTGCTGGTCGTGGGCTTCCTCGGGCTGGGCTGGTGGCAGATCAGCCGGGCCACCGCCGGCAACAGCCTGAGCTGGGGGTACGCGGTCGAGTGGCCGATCTTCGCCGGCTTCGTGGTCTACGTGTGGTGGCGTGAGGTGAAGCTGGCCCGTCGCAGGGCGGAGGAGGCCGACGCGCCGCCTGCGGATCCGGCCGTCGAGCCGGCGCCGGCGGTCACCACCGGGTCCCGACCGGCGGTACGCCGACCGGTGCGGGTGTCCCGGGTGCCGGCCACCGGCGATGTCGTCGAGGACACCGACCTGGCCGCCTACAACCACTACCTGTCATGGTTGAACGCCAATCCGGGCGCCCGGCCCGGTGACTATCCCGGCTGAGCCGGGCTCGGAAGGACGGACGACGGTGGGCGCTGCCCTTACCCGGTACCGCGTGATCGCCTGGATCGTGGGCGTGGTGCTGATCCTGCTGGTCGTGATCGGCATGCCGCTGAAGTACGCGTTCGACAACCCGGTCGTCGTGGAGACGATCGGGCCGGCGCACGGCTTCCTCTACATGATCTACCTGGTGGCCGCGTTCGACCTGAGCCGCCGAGCCGACTGGCCGCTGAAGCGGATGCTGTTGGTGATGCTGGCCGGCACCGTGCCGTTCGTCTCGTTCTACGCCGAGCGCCGGGTCAGCGCCTGGGTGGCCGCACCGCAGGCGGAACGGGCTCCGGAGCCCGTGCTCCCACGGTGACGTGAGCGGGCGTGAAGATTGGTTGCGCCGACCTTCACGCCCTGCGGCGGGCGATTAGCCATCCGGTCAGCGTCACCCCTGGACCACTAGGTCAGCTTTTTCCTGTCGGCCCTCGCCAAGAGGAGTATCAGGACACCAAAGATGGTGGCGACTGCGCCGATCGGAACGAGGGACCAGGACATCAGGGGGAACAGCGACCCATCGGTACGATCGTTCTCCGCCACAAAATGCTCCGGGTCGCTCGGATCCACCCAGATGGTCAACGCCTGGGGCGGCGGGCTGCTGCAGACCGCGAGTTTGGCGCAGGGGATCCAGTCGTGATGCTGCTCCCCCTCGTACATGTAGTAGACCTCGATCCGGTCGATGCCGCTGCCTCGGGCGTTGCCTCCCTCTCGGTCGGTGAGGGTGGCCGGAACCTGCACGCCCTCGACGCGCAGCCGATCCGCCTCGGAGGAGTCCCACCACCGATAGCCGAGCGAGCCGCCAAGCAGCCCCAGGCCGACCAGGAGCGGAAGCACCGCCGTGCGGAGCAACTTCCGCTGATTCTCAGTTGCATCGGCCAACGACACGCGAGAAACCATCCCTACCTCTTCGTCACGGCATTCACTCGTGCTGGCACGGCTCAGTGGGCGGCGAAACCACGCGCGGCGGCGTCAGCGGCGCGCTCAACATACTGAGCCGATCAGTCGAATCAGCGGTTGGGTCGCCACGGGTCCGCCGAGGCGAGCGGGTCGACCCAACCGCCGTAGCGGTTGACCTCCCGGGCCCTCAGCAGGGCCCGGGTGACCTGGCCGAACTGCCGTTCGTCGTCGGCGCTGAACAGCAGCACCTCCGATCCTCGGTACCACCCCCACAACTCGTGGGGCGGTGGGCGCCAGCGATCGCCCACCAGGGCGAGAGCGGCCGGGAGCAGGAACACCGCGCCGAGGATCAGGTACGCCTCGGCGGTGAGGCGTTGCAGTCCGCCGGTGAAGCCGAGGAGCACTCCCACCCCGCCGAGCATGCTGGCGGTGATGACGACGGCCCGGACGGCGATCCGGTCGTGCGGACCCCGGGTGGTACGCAGATGGGTCAGGTCGGCGACCCGGTAACTGGTCCGACCGACGGTGAACCGGTCGACGGTCACGATGATGCCGGGCCGCGCGTACAGCAGGGTCGACCGGGCGCCCGGCACCGATCGCGGCGGTCGCGTCTTTGCGCCTTCACGATTCACGGTTCCTCCCGCAGGGGACGGTTGGGCCGAGTGGGTCCGCCGGTGACCGCATCGCCACCTGTCGACGGGATTCCCGGCTCCGGACTTCATTGTGTTGCGGCACCGCCAGTCGACCTGGGCATTTACCGGCTCCCGACAGCTCACCACGGCTGGGTGACATCGCCGAGAAACAGCATCCATTTCAGGTTTTATCGGTTATGGAGGCCAGGATTCCGGCGGCATACGCCGGGAACGACGAAGGTCGTATATCCGTCATTAGTTCGCCAAAAGGGCGATGTTCCCTCGCTCCCAGGCGTCATCAGCCACGATGACGCCACCCAGCCCAGGGGCACGACCCGCAACTCTCCCAACTTTCGCCCCTACTTCAACTGCGAGCGACAACCGTCCCGGGTTAGGTTGGGCGAGCCGGTCCGGCCCAGTGCCGTCCGCCCGGGTGGCCCCGGCCGGTGTCGTCGAGGGCGTCAGCAGCCCCGGCGGCCGTGGGAGAGGGGCCTTCCGCTCTTGTCATCCCTGAGAAATCTGCTGCGCACCGTGGCGCTGGTCGGCATGTCGGCCGCGCTGATCGCCCCGACGGCGGTGGCCCAGGCCGAGCCGTCCCCCGCCGACCTGACCCGCCGGATCGAGACGTCCTCGGCCGAGTTGGAGCGGGTCGTCGAGTCGTACAACAAGCTGCGTGAGGAGATCAAGACAAACGAGGCGGCCGTGGCCCGATTACAGACCCGCATCGGCCCGCTCGAACAGCAGGTCGAGCAGAGCCGGGCCGACGTGGCCGAGCTCGCCTCCACCGCGTACAAGAGTGGCGGCCTGCGCACCGCGGACGCCCTGCTGCGTCCCGGCGGCTCAGCCGCTCTGCTGGACCGGCTCGGCACGATCGAGCAGTTGACCCGCCAGCGGCAGGAGCGCATCTCCGGCTTCACCGCCGATCAGCAGCGGCTGCTCGACGAGAAGGCCCGCCTGGGTGCGACCCTGACCCGGCAGGCCGCGCAGGCTCGTCAGTTGGCCGCCGGCAAGAAGCAGATCGAGCAGGACCTGGCCAAGCTGTACGAACTGCGCCGGCAGGCGTACGGGGCCGCCACCGAGCGACCCCAGCCGAAGGCGGCGACGAGTGAGGCCAAGAACGTCCCCGCCGTGTCCGGTGCCGCCGGTACGGCGGTTCGCTACGCGTTCGGCGCGATCGGCAAGCCGTACGTCTGGGCAGCCGACGGGCCCAACGGCTACGACTGTTCCGGGCTGACCTCGGCG
Source organism: Micromonospora vinacea (assembly GCF_015751785.1). Classification (NCBI taxonomy): domain Bacteria; kingdom Bacillati; phylum Actinomycetota; class Actinomycetes; order Micromonosporales; family Micromonosporaceae; genus Micromonospora; species Micromonospora vinacea. The sequence goes on from NZ_JADOTY010000001.1 coordinate 651,059, forward strand.
GCCTGGCGGGCAGCCGGGAGGTCCCTGCCGCACAACACCCGGATGCAGTGGAGTGCTGTCGCCCACATCGGGCGGGGCGACCTACGCCCCGGCGACCTGGTCTTCTACAGCGGGCTCGGGCACGTCGCCCTCTACGTGGGCGGCGGTCAGGTTATCGACGCGCCCAGCGCCGGTCGCAACGTGCTCAAGCGCGGCATGAACATGATGTCGATCCAGGGTTACGGCCGGGTTCGCTGACCACGACCGGAAACGGCGAACGGCCGGCGTCCCCCTATCGGACGCCGGCCGTTCGCCGTCATTACTACCAGGTCAGGCTGCCTGCAGCCCCTCCGCCCGGGCCAGCTCACGGAGCCGGCCGAGGGCCTGGATCTCCAGCTGCCGGATCCGCTCGCGGGACAGCGAGAACCGGGACGCGACCTCGGTGAGCGAGTGCTCCCGGCCGTCCTCCAGCCCGTAGCGGGCCCGCATGATGCCGGCGGACCGGTCGTCGAGGTGGTTGAGCAGCCCTTCGATGCGCTGCCGCTCCAGACCGCTGAGGACGATGTCCTCCGGCGACGGCGCGTCACTGTCGGCGACCAGGTCACCGAGGTTCGTGTCGCCGTCGTCGCCCACCGGGGTGTCCAGCGAAACGGTGTCCTGCGACCAGCGGCGCAGCTCGTTCACCCGCTCGACGGTGACGCCGAGGGCGGTGGCGATCTGCTCCGGCTCCGGGTCGCTGCCCAACTCACGGGTCAGCTGCCGCGCCACGTTGCGCATCCGGTTGACGTCCTCCACCAGGTGCACCGGCAGACGGACGGTGCGCTCCTGCTGGGCGATCGCCCGGCTGATCGCCTGCCGGATCCACCAGGTGGCGTAGGTGGAGAACTTGTAGCCACGCTCGTAGTCGAACTTCTCGACCGCCCGGACCAGGCCGGTGTTGCCCTCCTGGATCAGGTCCAGCATGGGCATCCCCGAGCGCACGTAGCGTCGGGCGATCGACACGACCAGTCGGAGGTTGGCGCGGATGAAGAGGTCCTTCGCCCGCTCTCCCTCGACGACCAGCCACTCCAGGTCGGCCCGGTCGACACCGGCGGGAACGGCTTCCTCACCGAGCAGGTGCTCGGCGTAGAGGCCGGCCTCGATCGCCTTGGAGAGATCGACCTCCTTGGCGGCGTCCAGCAGTGGCGTCCGGGAGATCTCGTGCAGGTAGACGCCGACCAGGTCGCGCTCCTCGGCAACCTCGTCGGTTCGCATGCCGATGTTCTTGTCCACGTTGCCCACGGTCCCCTCGCTCGCGCCGGTTGCCCGGTTCCTTGCCATTCCCCACACCGGTCAGCCCCTGGTAACTTCTGCTGTGCCCATCGGTGCTGACACCTACACAACAGATGAGACGTGTCGGGGATTCCTCGTCGTGAGTCGAAAGTGTCACGAATGCCTGAGTAACAGCTGAGAGCACGGTCCATGTTTGCTGTCAGCACCCCATCGGGTGGCTCGCCACTGGGCACCACGTACGGGTTACCGCACCATGGCAACACCGCCCGCCGTGGGGGCACAGCGACCCGGGTCACCACCGCGATGCGATCCTGGTCACTGCCAGATACGCACCGATGGACCGGTCGGTTCATCCACGGGGGTGTTATTACCCCCCGGCCAGATGAACAATCCGAGGGCCCGTTCGCTTCCCGGGGCGGGTGGCGTCAGGAGGCGAGCAGCGCGAGGGCGCCGCGCACCTGGTCAGCCGAGCGGGCCAGCGCGGCCCGGGCGGCGTCGATCTCGGCGCCGGAGACGAGGGAGACCAATGCCGTCTTCAGGTCCCCGTCGGCCTCACTGAGGGCCCGCTGGGAGAGTTCCTCCGAGCAGCCGGTGGCCTCGACCAGAATCGAGATCATTCGTCCCCGGAGTTTCGCGTTGGTGGCCACCATGTCGATCATGAGGTTCGAGTAGACCCGCCCCAGGCGCACCATGACGGCGGTCGAGAACGTGTTGAGCACCAACTTCTGCGCGGTGCCCGCCTTCATCCGGGTCGACCCGGTGACCACCTCGGGTCCGGTGTCCACCCCGATGAACACGTCGACCGACCGGGCGGCCTCCGCCTCCGGATTGGCGCAGAGGAGCACCGTCGAGGCGCCCTTGGCGCGGGCTGCGGCGAGCGCCCCGAGGACGTACGGGGTGCGTCCGCTGGCCGCCAGACCAACCACCAGGTCCCCGGCCCGTACACAACTGGCCGCTTCGACAGCGCCGCCCCGGTCATCGTCCTCGGCGTCCTCCACGGCCCGCCACATGGCGTCCGGGCCGCCCGCGAGGTGCGCGCAGAACCAGTGCCGGGGCGAGTTGAAGGTGGGGGCCAGTTCGGCCGCGTCGAGTACGCCCAGCCGGCCGGAGGTGCCGGCCCCGAAGTAGTGCACCCGGTGACCGCCGCGAAGGGCAGCGACCGCCAGGTCGACGGTGGTGGCGATCTCGTCGAGCACCGCGGCGACCGCCGCGGGCACCCGCCGGTCCGCCTCGTTGATCACGGTGAGCACGTCCCGGGTCGACATCAGGTCCAGGTCGACGCTGAGCGGGTTGCGCCGTTCGGTGGGGGCGCCCACCCGGACCGTCGGGCGAGCGGGCGGTGCGGGCATCTCCGCACCGGCCGTCATGCCCGCCTCCGGTTGGCACCCACCCGGTGCGACTGGACCGCCTCGGCGGTCGCCTCGAGAGCCTTACGGGCTCGGGCCCGGTTGCGGGCGGCCACTCCGACGAAGAGGCAGTCGACAACGGTCAGCTGGGCCAGTCGGCTGGCCGTCGCGCCGGAGCGGTAGGTGGTCTCCCGGGCCGCCGTGGTCAGCACGAAGTCGGCCACGTCGGTGATCGGCGAGCGCGGGAAGTTGGTCAGCGCCACTGTCGCGGCACCCCGGGTACGGGCCTGCTCCAGCACCTCGATCACGTCGGAGGTGGTGCCGGTGTGCGAGATGCCGATCGCCACGTCTCCCCGGCCCAGGAGGGCGGCCGAGGTCAGCGCGGTGTGCACGTCCGGGAAGTAGAAGGCGATCCGGCCGATGCGGTGCAGCTTCTGCTGGAAGTCCGAGGCGACGAACCCGCTGGCGCCGGCGCCGTAGATGTCGATCCGGCCGGCACCGCCGATCGCCTCGACCACCTGCTCGCAGACCGCCGGGTCGAGTTGCTCGGCAGTCTCCTCGACGGCGCGGGCGTCGTTGAACGCGATGGTGGCGATGATCTGAGCGAGGTCGGCGCCGGGCGGGATGTCACCGCCGACCACTCGGGCGTCCGGTGGTTCGATCCGGCGGGCGGCCTCGGCGGCCAGGCGAATGCGCAGTTGGGGGTAACCGTCCATGCCGACCGAACGGCAGAATCGGATGACTGTCGCCTCGGATGTCTCGGCTGCGGTGGCGAGGTCGGTGATTGTCCGACGGGCGGCGGCCGCCGGGTCGGAGACCACCAACCGGGCGACCCGCTGCTCGGCGGGCGACAGCGACGGCAACAGCCCACTGATGTGGACGATCAGCCCACCGGGCTCGTGACTCGCAGAAATCTTCGCACTCTTCGCCACGGATGAAACTTACTTTCAGCAGGCGTGAGCGTCAACTATGACTGTCCGAGGTGGGGGAAACTTCGATCGCCGGGATCACCGGTCCCGCACAGCCTGCCACTTCCCCAGGATCGCCGCCTCATCCGCCGGGTCGAGTCCACCCTGCCGGACGGCCGCCGGGTGCGCGGCCATCCAGGACGCGGTCGCCCGAACGGTGTCGGCCAGCGGACGGACCGTCAGACTGGCGTCCAGGGCCGGCCGAACGTCCCTGTCCATCAGGCCAGCGGTCTCCGGCAGTCGCACCCACAGCGGCAGCGCCCGCTCCCCCGACCACTCGCGTACGTCGTGGGACAGCAGGAAATCCTGATCGACCCAGGTGAGGAGCGGGTCGACGACGCCCAGCCCGGCGGCCACCCCGGCCAACAGGTCGGCCCGGGACATGGCCGGACCGGTGCCGTCGTAGGTGCCGCCGAGGCGGGTGCCGGCGGCGTGCAGCAGCCAGCGCGCCAGATCGGCCACGTCCACGAACTGCACCCTGTCGCTCGGATGTCCGGGGGCCAGCACCTCACCACCGGCCGACAACCGCCGCACCCAGTACGGGAAACGGTCGCTCGGATCCTCCGCGCCGACGATCAGCCCAGCCCGGCAGATGAACGAACGGTCCACTCCCATCCGCTCCCGGACCAGCTCCTCGATGCTCACCTTGCACTCGCCGTACCAGCGGTGGTCCGGGCCGATCGGACCGTCCACGTCCGGCGGCGCCGGGGCCAGGATCGGGGCGTCCGCCGCGGTCTGGCCCGGGGTGGTGTGGTCGGCGTACACCGAGATCGTCGAGACGAACGACCAGTGACCGACGTGGTCGGCGAGCGCGGCGAGCGCGTGCCGGGCATGGCTGACCTGGCGGGACACGTCGATCACGGCGTCGAAACCCTCGTCGGCGAGCGGGACGAGCGCCTCCGGATCGTCGCGGTCGGCCGCCACGAACCGCGCGCCGGTCGGCACCACGCCGGACACGCCCCGGGCCGCACAGGTCACTTCGTGACCCTGCTCGACGGCGAGCCGGGCCGTCTCCCGGCCGAGGAATCGGGTGCCACCCAGAATGAGGATCCGCATCCGCCGATCCTGCGCCGTCGCGAGTCGATTCGGCCAGCCGCTCTGCCCACGGCAGACCGCGATCATGAAGTTGTTGTCACTCAGCTCGGCGTGTCTCGGCAACAACTTCATGATCGACGGGAGCGCTGGATGCGGGCTGGGGGCACTAACGTGGGGTCCATGGCAGAGGGCAGCGTGTTGGTGACCGGGGGTTCCGGCGGGCTCGGCGGTGCGGTCGTCACCGCGTTCCTCGAGGCGGGCTGGCGGGTGGTCGTACCGGAGCGGAAGGCCCGGCCCGGGTCGGAGCCGGCGGCCGCCGGACTGGTCCGGGTTGTCGCGGACCTGGGCGAGCCGGCGGGCGCGGCGCAGGCGGTCGAGGCCGCCGTCGGCGACCCGGCGGCGCCGCTGCGTGCGGTGGTCAACCTCGTCGGGGGGTACGCCAGCGGCGGACTGGTGCACGAGACGCCGGTCGAGGAGTTCGAGCGGATGCTCACCGTCAACCTGCGGCCGACCTACCTGGTCACCCAGGCCGCGCTGCCGCACCTGGTGGCGTCCGGCGGCGGCGCGGTGGTCTGCGTCTCGGCCCGCGCGGCGGTCGCCCCGTTCCGGGGCGCGGCCGGCTACTCGACGGCCAAGGCGGCGGTGCTGGCCTTCGCCAACGCTGTCGCTGTGGAGTACCGGTCGCAGCACGTACGCTGCAACACCGTTCTGCCCAGCGTCATCGACACCCCGGCGAACCGGGCGGCCCAGCCCGACGCCGACCACTCCCGTTGGGTGACGCCGGAGGAGATCGCGCCGGTGATCCGGTTCCTGGCGTCGGCCGACTCCGCTCCGACCAGCGGGGCCACCGTTCCGGTCTACGGGCGGGCCTGAGCCGCCACCCGGCCGACCTCGTCCCCGTCCGATGCGGAGGTCGGCAGCCAGGTCTCCAGGTGGGCCTGGATCTGCTCGGTCACCTCCTCGGCCGGGCGACCCGCGTCCACCAGCACGAAGCTGGGATATTCGGGCAGCGCCCGGTAGGCGGTGTCGGCGGCGGTGAGCCACCCCATCGTCTCGTGGTCGGTGCCGCGCTCCTCGATGCGCCGGTACGCCTCCGCCGGGTCGACGGCGAGCAGGAAGGTCACCTGCGGCGTCGGGAACAACCGGTAGCCGGCCCGGGCGAGCCGCTCCCAGCGCTGCCCGCCGTGCGCCCGGATGCTCGCGTACTGGCAGGCCGAGTAGCGGTCCATCACCGCCGTCCGGCCGGTGAGCAGACAGCTGAGCAGGGCGATGGCGATGGCGAGCCAGCGCAGCACCGACTCCACGGCCAGCACGCCGTCGCGCCCGACGAGTCGTTGCGCGTCCGGTCGGCCGAGGCGGTGGGCGAGCCGTCCGAGCCAGCGTCGGCCACTGGCGTTGCGGCGGTAGGTGGCGGGGCGGCCGGCGGCGGTCAGCGCGTCGGCCAGCCGGTGTGCCTGAGTGGTCTTGCCCGAACCGTCGATGCCGATCAGGGCGACGGTGCGCAATCGGGCCTTGCGTCGTCGCATCCCCGATGATCTGGCCACTCTCCACAGGTTATCCGACCCACGCACCTGCTCCGCGGGGTTTGTCGCGGTTCATCCCTGTTGACGCCCGACCGAGACACCAGCAGGTGTGGGCGACCGGAATGCCGGGTACCGGAGTTCGAAATCCAACCGCCGGTCCACCAACACGACGACGGAGGAACCAGATGGCTGAGCGCGGGGACGAGAGTCTGGTGCACACCCTCAAGAAGGTCGCCGCCGTGCTCAAGCAGTCCGAGATCCCGTTCGCCCTGGGCGGCAGCTTCGCCGTCTACGCCCACGGGGGCCACTCGAGTGACCACGACGTCGACTTCCTGATCCGGGAGGCCGACGTCGAGCAGGCGCTGGAGGCGCTGGTTGCCGCCGGCTTCGTCGCCGAGCGTCCCCCGGAGGACTGGCTGGTGAAGGTCTTCGACGACGGCCGGATGGTGGACCTGATCCACCGGCCGATCGAGACACCGGTGACCGAGGAGACATTCGCCGACACGGTCGTTCGGCCGGTCGACGCGATCCACATGCCGGTGCTGTCCGCCACCCAGTTGATGGTGCACAAACTGCTCAGCTTCTCCCAGCACTACTGCGACTTCGCCCGCGGTCTGCCGCTGGCCCGCTCTCTGCGGGAGCAGATCGACTGGGAACGGGTACGCAAGGAGACGCAGCACTCGCCGTACGCCGAGGCGTTCCTGGTGCTGCTGGACCGGCTGGAGGTGGTGCCGGCCGCCGGCACCCAGCCAGGAGAGGGGACATCGTGACCCACCAACGCGACATCGGCGCCGGGCCACCGGACGAGTACGTCGAGGCGGAGATCCAACGGTTGCTCGTCGAGGACCCCGCCGTCGCCGAACAGGGGATCACAGTGGTTCGACGGGAACGTGCCCTCGTGCTCTACGGCGAGGTGGAGAGCCCGCACCGGCGGGAGGAGATCCTGCGTCGGGTGTCCGAGCGCTTCCCGGACGTGCCGATCACCAGCGACATCGGGGTGATCCGCGCCCAGGCGCCCACGGAGATCGAGCAACTGCCCTGAGGGAGGTTCCATGGTGATCCGGATTGCCGCTGTGGGCGACGTGCATCTGGACGAGGACGTGGTGGGCCGGTTCCGACCGGCGTTGGAAGAGCTGCCGGAGTGCGCCGACGTGCTGCTGCTGGCCGGGGACCTGACCCGGCACGGCACCGAGGCCGAGGCGCGCTGCGTGGCAGAGGAGTTCGGCGGGTTGGCCGTACCGGTGGTGACAGTGCTCGGCAACCACGACCACCAGTGCGACCAGGTGCCACAGGTGGTCAAGGTGCTGGAGGACGCGGGCATCACGGTGCTGGAGGGCAACGGCGTCGTGCTGGACTGCGCGGGCGGCCGGCTGGGCATCGCCGGCGTGAAGGGCTTCGGCGGTGGGTTCGCCGGGCGGTGCGCGAGTGACTTCGGCGAGCCGGAGATGAAGGCCTTCGTGCGGACCACCACCGACAGCGCGGACCGCCTCGGTGCGGCGCTGCGCTCGCTGGACTGCGACATGCTGGTCGCGCTCACCCACTACTCCCCGGTTCCGGACACGCTGGCCGGCGAACCGTTGGAGATCTACCCGTTCCTGGGGTCGTACCAGTTGGGGCAGGCGATCGACTCGGCGCCCACGGCGCTGGCCGTGCACGGGCACGCGCACGCCGGCACCGAACGCGGCACGACCCCCGGCGGGGTACGCGTCCGCAACGTCGCGCACCCGGTGATCAAGCAGGCGTACAGCGTCTTTCACGTTGGCGATCAACTCGACACCGACCAGGTTTCCCCGATCGGCCAGTCGGGTAGTCAGAGGTCATGGAGCTGATTCTCTGGATTCTCGCAGTCGTACTCGTGGTCGCCGGCATCCTCGCGCTGTTCCGCCGGCAGATCCTGTGGGGCATCGTCCTCATCGTCGTCGGGCTGTTGGTCGGCCCGGGTGGTGTCAGCATCTTCAATTAGCGCTCGTATCGCCCTGATTCCGGGACCCGCCGGGGTCGCCGCGACCGGAGCTTCGTCCTCCCGACAGAAGCACCGGCCGTGGCGATCCCGGCGCTTTTTCGTGGGTGGCCGGCCCCGGACCGCCCTCCCGCTCGGCGGTTTGAGCCGGCCCCGAGAGGAAATATCTCGACCATGGAGATATCTCGGGACGCGCCGGCGACCTCCGGCCGGCGAGCGTGGTGGGCCCTCGCCGGCTTCGCTGCGGCGGTCTTCGTCGCCGCCGCGATCGGCGGGCTGGGCGTGCAGGGCACCACCGAGGAGTACGCGAACCTGCGGCAGCCCAGCTGGGCCCCGCCCTCCTGGCTCTTCGGCCCGGTCTGGTCGCTGCTCTACGCGCTGATCGCGGTGGCCGGCTGGCTGGCGTGGCGCCGGGTCGGCTTCTCCCCCGCCCTCTGGGCGTGGACCGCCCAGCTGGTGCTCAACGCGATCTGGACCCCCCTGTTCTTCGGCGCGGGGCGGTACGGGCTGGCGTTCGCCGAGATCGTGCTGATGTGGCTGGCGATCGGTCTGACGGTGGTGCTCTTCGCCCGGGTGTCCCGGGTGGCGGCGGCGCTGATGCTGCCGTACTGGGCCTGGGTCACCTTCGCCGCCGCGCTGAACCTGTCGATCTGGCAGCTGAACAACTGACCGACCGGTCCCCGGTGGCGGTGGCCGACCGGGGACCGTGGCGGGGTCAGCAGCGGGGTACGCCGGGGATGTAGCCGTCGGAGCCGGTGTACACGTACGCGTCGGCTATGTAGCGGCCGGAGCCGATCCGGTCCCAGATCGAGCTGGTGCCGTACGTGCCGGTGACAGTGGTGCCGCTGGTCTGGCAGGCGATGGTCACCCGGGTGCCGTCGGCGACGGTGCCCACCGAGGCGTACCCGGTGCCGGGGCCGGAGCGGACGGTCAGCGGGGTGCCGCTGGTGTCGACAGTGCCGTTGCCGCTGCCCGAGGAGCACCCGTTGTTGCTGGTGTAGCTCTTGGTGCCCCAGTACAGCGCGAGGGTGCCGTTGAAGCGGACCTGGATGTCGGCCCCGTTGAGGCGCTGCTCGTAGTGCAGGTGGGGGCCGGTCGACCCGCCGGTGCTGCCGACCCAGCCGAGCACCTTGCCGTACCCGACCGTCTGCCCGACCGAGACGTTGAAGCCGTTGAGGTGCGCGTAGTAGGTGCTGTATCCGCCCCCGTGGTTGATTCGGACGTATTTGCCGTAGCTGGTGCCGCCGAGGTCGGTCACCCGGTCGACGGTGCCGGGGGCGCTGGCGACCACCGGGTCGCCGAGGTCGTCGGTGCGGTTGAAGTCGACGGCGTACGCCGGGCTGTGGTCCGACCGGGTCTGCCCGGACCAGGACTGGCCGCACGGGAACGGCACCTTGAAGGTCGGCGCGGCCATCGCCGGGGTCGCCGGCACCAGCGCTCCCCCGACGAAGAGACCCGTCACCAGCAGGCTGATCCACCGCTTTCGCATACAGCTCCTCCTATGTCGAAAACCTTCGATCCGGTGCGCCCAGCCTGACAGATATCGTCAATCTTCGAAAGAGTCCCCAGCGTGTACCGGGAGCGCGCCCACCAGGCAGCCCGCAGGTTTCCGGATTGTTACTCGCTCGTGTCTGACAGGGGGTGGACCGCGCCGGATGCAAGCGCTTACATGTGTGCACGCCCAATCGGACCGGCGACGGGTCACCAGCACGACCGCGCCGGCTAGGAAGGAGGACGGCATGGCGGTCTTTACCAGACCACGCCAGGCCTTCGTGATCGCCGGTGTACTCGGGCTGGCGCTCAGCGCCACCGCCTGCGGTACCGGCGACGACAAGAAGAGCAACAACGCGGGCTCCGCGGAGTGCGCCGCATACGAGAAGTACGAGGGCCACGACGGCAAGAAGGTCTCCATCTACGCGTCCATCCGTGACGCCGAGGCCGACCTGCTGGAGCGGTCCTGGTCGCAGTTCACCGAGTGCACCGGCATCGAGATCGACTACGAGGGCAGCGGCGAGTTCGAAGCGCAGCTCCCCGTCCGGGTCGACGGTGGCAACGCGCCCGACATCGCCTTCGTGCCGCAGCCGGGCCTGGTGAAGCGCTTCGCGGACGCCGGCAAGCTGAAGTCGCTCAGCGCCGACACCAAGGCGCTCGCCGAGCAGAACATGCCGGCCGACTGGCTGAAGTACGGCACCGTGAACGGGACGCTCTACGGCGTGCCGCTCGGCGCCAACGTGAAGTCCTTCGTCTGGTACTCGCCGAAGACGTTCAAGGAGAAGGGCTGGGAGGTTCCGACCACCTGGGACCAGCTCATCGCCCTGAGCGACAAGATCGCCGCCAGCGGCACGAAGCCGTGGTGCGCGGGCGTCGAGTCCGGTGACGCCACCGGCTGGCCGGCCACCGACTGGATCGAGGACGTGGTCCTGCGTACGCAGGGTCCCGAGGTCTACGACCAGTGGACCACCCACGCCATCCCGTTCAACGACCCGAAGATCGTCGACGCGGTCGACCGCGCCGGCAGCATCCTCAAGAACGACAAGTACATGAACGGCGGCTTCGGCGGCGTCAAGAGCATCACCACCACCGCCTTCCAGGAGGCGGGCCTGCCGGTGACCACCGGCAAGTGCGCGATGCACCGACAGGCGTCGTTCTACGCCAACCAGTTCCCCGAGGGCACCAAGGTGGCCGAGGACGGCGACGCGTTCGCCTTCTACTTCCCGGCCATCGACCCGGCCAAGGGCAAGCCGGTGCTGGGCGCTGGCGAGTTCGTCGTCGGCTACGCCGACCGCCCCGAGGTGCAGGCGGTGCAGACGTACCTCGTCTCGGCGGAGTACGTGAACAGCCGCGCGAAGCTCGGCAACTGGGTCACGGCGAACAACAAGCTGGACATCGCCAACGTCGCCAGCCCGATCGACAAGCTCTCCGTCCAGATCCTGCAGGACAAGACGGGCACCTTCCGCTTCGACGGATCCGACCTGATGCCGGCCGCCGTCGGCGCGGGAACGTTCTGGAAGGGCATGGTCGAGTGGCTGAACGGCAAGGCGACCGCCCCGGTGCTCCAGGGCATCGAGAGCAGCTGGCCTAAGTGATCCCGGCGGTGGCCCGGTCCGCGTTCGCGGACCGGGCCACCGGCCGAGGTGGACCCGGAAGGGAGGGTTGATGAAGTTCGACTTCGCCGATCAGCAGCCGAAGTTCCTCATGCTGATGTACGGGCTGGTCGCCTTCGTACTGGTCGTGGGCGGTCTGCTCCTGTTGCTCGACGTGGTGCCGGCCTGGTTCGCCCGTCGGCGGGAGGCCCAGCTCGTCGCCGCCTCCGTGGGCGGAGGCCCGCTGCCCCGCCGACGCAAGCAGCGGGAGGGACTCTTCGCGTTCTTCTTCCTGCTGCCGACGCTGCTGCTGCTCGTCATCGGCCTGGTCGTGCCGGCCATCCGCACCACGCTGCTCTCCCTGATGGATGGGACCAGCACCAACTGGGTGGGCCTGCGCAACTACGGCTGGATGTTCTCCGACGACTCGATCGTCCGGGTCCTGATCAACACCCTGGTCTGGGTGCTCCTGGTCCCGCTGGTAGCGACCGGGTTCGGCCTGATCTACGCCGTGCTGGTGGACAAGGCCCGGTTCGAGGCCGTGGCCAAGTCACTGATCTTCCTGCCGATGGCCATCTCCTTCGTCGGCGCCAGCATCATCTGGAAGTTCGTATACGCCTACCGGGGCGACGGCGATCAGATCGGTCTGCTCAACCAGATCGTGGTCAGCCTCGGCGGTGAGCCCAAGCAGTGGCTGCTCGAATCACCCCTGAACACGCTGCTGCTGATCGTCATCATGGTCTGGATCCAGGCTGGTTTCGCCATGGTGGTGCTCTCCGCAGCGATCAAGGCGATTCCCGGCGACATCGTCGAAGCCGCGCGGCTCGACGGCGTCAGCCCGTGGCAGATGTTCTGGCAGATCACCATGCCGAGCATCCGGCCGGCCCTGATCGTCGTGGTGGTGACGCTCACCATCGCCACGCTCAAGGTCTTCGACATCGTCCGGACCTCGACGAACGGCAACTACGACACCAGCGTGATCGCCAGCGAGATGTACAACCAGGCGTTCCGGTACGGCCAGAACGGGCAGGGTTCCGCGCTCGCGGTCTTCCTCTTCATCCTGGTCATCCCGGTCGTGATCTACCAGATCCGCAACCTCCGTCAGCAGCGGGAGGGCTGAGATGACGACCGCAACGCCCACCGTCGCCGCCGGCACCCAGAAGACCGACGGCACCCCGACCACCACGGCCGGCCGGGTCCGCAAGCGGTTGAACAGCCGCACCGCGACGCTCGTCTCGATCGTCATCGCGGTGGTCTGGACCATCCCGACCTTCGGCCTGCTCGTCTCCTCCCTCCGCCCGGAGGACGAGATCAAGACCACCGGCTGGTGGACGGCCTTCACCAACCCCCAGTTCACGTTGGAGAACTACCAGCAGGTCCTGTTCGGGCGGTCGTCGTCCTCCGGGCAACTCGCCGGTTCCTTCATCAACTCGCTGGCGATCACCATCCCGTCGGTGCTCTTCCCGCTCGCCTTCGCGTGCCTCGCCGCGTACGCGCTCGCGTGGATCAACTTCCGCGGCCGGGACTGGGTCTACATCTCGATCTTCGCGTTGCAGATCGTGCCGTTGCAGATGGCCCTGGTGCCGCTGCTGAAGTTCTTCTCCACCGGCGTCACCCTCGGCGGCGTCACACTGATGCCGGCCTGGGACCTGGTCGACGAGCAGAAGTTCGCCCAGGTGTGGTTCGCCCACACCTGCTTCGCGCTTCCGTTCGCCGTCTTCCTGCTGCACAACTTCATCTCGCAACTGCCGGGGGACCTGATGGAGGCGGCCCGGGTCGACGGGGCCACCCACCCGAAGATCTTCCGTACCATCGTGCTGCCGCTGATCACCCCGGCGCTGGCGGCGTTCGGCATCTTCCAGTTCCTCTGGGTCTGGAACGACCTGCTGGTTGCGCTGATCTTCGCCGGTGGCGGTGATGAGACCGCCCCGCTCACCGTCCAGCTCGCCGAGATGGCCGGCACCCGGGGCAACGAGTGGCAGCGCCTGACCGCCGGTGCGTTCGTCAGCATCGTCGTACCGCTCATCGTGTTCCTGTCCCTGCAGCGCTTCTTCGTGCGAGGTCTGCTCGCCGGCAGCGTCAAGGGCTGACCCGCGCGTCCGCCGCCGCCCGGCCCCTCGGGCGGCGGCGGACGCTCCGGGCACCGAGCGGGGGAAACCGTGACGAGGATCGATGATGTGGCCCGGCTGGCCGGAGTGTCCACGGCCACCGTCTCGCGGGCGCTGCGCGGACTACCGACGGTCTCGGCCGCCACCCGCCGCCGGGTGATCGCCGCCGCCGAGCAACTCGACTACGAAGTCTCACCGAGCGCGTCCCGGCTCGCCGGCGGCCGGACCGGCACGGTAGCGGTGGTGGTCCCCCGGATCACCCGGTGGTTCTTCAGCACCGTCGTCGAGGCGGTCGAGGAGTACCTCCACCAGTCCGGCTACGACCTGCTGCTCTACAACCTGGGCGGCCGGGAGCAGGTCCGCCAGCGGGTCCTGCGTACGGCCAACCTGCACAAGCGGGTGGACGCCATGATGCTGGTCGCCACGCCCCTGCGCCCGGCCGACCTGACCGCGCTGGCCTCGCTGGAACTGCCCGGCGTCACCATCAGCTCGGGCAGCAGGGTGCCGAACTGGCCGTGTGTACGGATCGACGACGTGGCGGCCGCGCGGGCCGCGACCAAGCATCTGATCGACCTCGGCCATCACCGGATCGCCCACATCTCCGGCGACCCGGACGACGAGCTGGCCTTCACCACCCACCTCGACCGACGCCGGGGTTACCAGGCGGCGCTGCGCTCCGCCGGCCTGCGACCCGACCCCACACTGGACATCGAGTCCACCTTCACCATCGACGGCGGCAACCGGGCAACCGCTGAACTGCTGGCCCGCGGCGAGCCGCCGACCGCGATCGTCGCCGCCTGCGACGAGATGGCGATGGGCGCGATGACCGCCCTGCGCGACGTCGGACTGCGGGTGCCGCAGGACGTCAGCGTGGTCGGCATCGACGACCACGACCTGGCCGGCGTGCTCGGGCTGAGCACCGTCGCCCAGCCCGCCGCCGAGCAGGGCCGGCTGGCCGCCCAGATGCTGCTCGACCCGCTCGGGGCCCGACCCCCGGGCCCTATCGTCAGTCAACGGGGCGCCGGTTGCGACACTCCGGTGGTCCTGCCCACTCGGTTGGTGGTCCGGGATTCGACCGCGCCGCCCCGGGCACACTGAAATCCAAAACACCGCAACACGGGAGACGACCCTGAACACCGACCCGACGCAGCAGACCTCCTCCGGCAACCCGGCCACCGGCTGGTGGACCGAGGCCGCCATCTACCAGATCTACCCCCGCTCGTTCGCCGACTCGGACGGGGACGGAGTCGGTGACCTTCCCGGCATCACCGCCCGCCTCGACCACCTGGTCGAGCTGGGTGTGGACGCGGTGTGGCTCTCTCCCTTCTACCCCTCGCCGCAGGCCGACGCCGGCTACGACGTGGCCGACTACCGCGACATCGACCCGTTGTTCGGCACCCTGGCCGACGCGGACAAGCTGATCGCCGAGGCCCGGTCCCGCAACCTGAGGGTGATCGTCGACCTGGTCCCGAACCACACCTCCTCGGCGCATCGCTGGTTCCAGGCCGCGCTGCCGGCCGCGCCCGGCAGCCCGGAACGGTCGCGCTACATCTTCCGGGACGGCCTCGGTCCGGCCGGCGACCAGCCGCCGAACGACTGGCAGAGCGTCTTCGGCGGTCCGGCCTGGACCCGGACGGTCGACGCCGACGGGCAGCCCGGCCAGTGGTACCTGCACCTGTTCGACACCGGGCAGCCGGACCTCAACTGGGACAACCCGGAGGTGCACGCGGAGTTCCTGGACGTGCTGCGGTTCTGGCTGGACCGCGGGGTGGACGGCTTCCGGGTGGACGTGGCGCACGGCCTGATCAAGCAGGCCGACCTGGCGGACTGGCAGGAGCCGCAGGAGATCCTCTCCGGCAACGAGATCGACAAGCCGCGCCCGCCGATGTGGGACCAGGACGGCGTGCACGAGATCTACCGGCAGTGGCGGCAGGTGCTGGACAGCTACCCCGGTGAGCGGGTGCTGGTCGCCGAGGCCTGGGTTGAGCCTGCCGAGCGGCTGGCCCGCTACGTCCGCCCGGACGAGATGCACCAGGCGTTCAACTTCGAGTACCTGCTCGCCGCGTGGAGCGCACCGGCCCAGTACGCGGTGATCACCCGCTCGTTGGAGGCGACCGACTCGGTCGGCGCGCCGACCACCTGGGTGCTGTCCAACCACGACGTGGTGCGGCACGCCTCCCGGCTCGGTCTGCCGGTGGGCACCGTCCGCCCCAACGGCATCGGCATCGGCGACCCGCAGCCGGACGCCGCACTTGGTCTGCGCCGGGCCCGGGCGGCCACCCTGCTGATGCTCGCGCTGCCCGGCTCGGCGTACCTCTACCAGGGTGAGGAGCTGGGGCTGCCCGAGCACACCACCCTGCCCGACGAGGCTCGTCAGGACCCGACCTGGGCGCGCAGCGGGCACACCCAGCGCGGCCGCGACGGCTGCCGGGTGCCGATCCCGTGGGAGGCCGACGCCCCGTCGTACGGCTTCGGGCCGACCGACGCGAGCTGGTTGCCGCAGCCCCCGCTCTGGGCGGAGTACGCGCTGGACCGCCAGCGCGACGTGCCCGGCTCGACGTACGAGCTGTACCGCACGGCGCTGCGGTTGCGCCGCGCCCACGGGCTGGGTCGCGGCACCCTGGAGTGGCTGTCCTCCGGCGACGAGGTGCTGAGCTTCCGCAACGGTGAGCTGACAGTGCTGACCAACTTCGGCGCCGCCCCGGTGCCGGTGCCGGCCGGTGCCGAGCTGCTCGCCGCCAGCGCACCCCTGGACGACGACGGCACGGTCCCGACCGACGTGACCGTCTGGCTGCGCGGCTGACCCAGCGCCGACCGGCCCGTTCGGCGGTACTCGCGGGCGGGCCGGTCGGTGTGGACCGGCTCGCTATGGAGCTGATGCCGTAGACGATTCACGCCCGCCCGCCGCGCGCCCGCCCGCCGCGCCCCCGCCCGCCCGCGCCCCGCACCCTCAAGATCGCGCTACTTCCAGGATGCAGTGGCCTCGGCCCGCCGGAAGGCAACTAGAACCAGGAAGTAGCGCGATCTTGAGTGGCGCAGGACGTGCGGGGACGCCTAGGTCCTCGGAACCGCACACCGAACGTGTCCCCGACGCCGCCGTCGCGCCGATCTTGCAGCTTCGGTCGTCGATATGGGTTCAATGCCCGCCTTTGTCGGGACGGTAAGCGCAAGATCGCGGGCCGGGGGGCGATCCGGCCCGTCGATCATGGAGTTATGGTGCCTGGCTTGGTGCCTTACGGGCCAATTGTCACCCACCACAACTCCATGATCGACAGGGCCGGGGTGGGGCGGGGGTGGGGTGGGGTGGGGTCAGAGGCGGTCGGCTCGGGTGTGCAGCAGGTCGTGCACGTTGTCGATGTCCGCCGGTGAGGTCCGCGAGGCGAGCCAGTACATGACGCCGGTGGGGATGAAGAAGAGCTGGAACGCGGCCAGCCCGACGGCGAAGTTCAGCGGTGGCGGGAACGCCCCTCGCAGCGCCTGGAAGGCCACCCCCACCAGCCCGTTGCCGGCCGCGCGACCGACCCCGTTGACCAGGTTGCCCAGGCTGTAGACAGTGCCCCGGTGCTCCGGCGGGTTGACGTCGGCGATCAACGCGAACCAGTTCGGCGAGTTGGCCGAGGTCAACGCGAGCGCCACGATCGCGGTGAGCAGGCTCAGCCCAACCGACGGCTCGGTGAACACACTGGCCAGCACCGCACCGACCACCGCCCCACCGCTGGCGCCGTCCGGCACGTCGATGGTCACCGGAACGAAGAACAACACCAGGTAGAACGGCAGCGCGGCGAGGATGCCGATCGAGGCGACGAGTGCCCGCCCGCGCGGGGTACGCCGTTGCACAGCGTCGCCGATCAACCCACCCACGATGGACAGCACCCCACCGAGCTGGAACAGGGTGGCGAAGACACTGCCCACCACCACCGCCGTCGACGTGGAGTAACCCTGGGCCTCGGCGCGTTCGGCGAAGAGCACCGGCAACCAGACCAGGGAGCCGAACGCGGCCTGCGCGGTCAGCCCCTGCAGGATCAGCCACCGGTTGGTCCGCCGGCCCAGGATGCGCGGCAGGTCGGCGCGGCTGATCCGGTAGTCGTACTCGGCGCCGGCGTCGATCCGGCCGGCCAGTTCCGGCTCGCTCTGGCCTCGCCGGATGTCGTACGTGAACAGGTAGGCCAGTGTGGCAGCCAGGCCGACGCCGGTCAGCAGCAGGAACGGTCGGCGCCAGTCGGCCGCCCCGAGCAGCCCGCCGACGAGAGTGCCCGCCAGGGTGCCGACCCCCTGGGAGAGCCCCCAGAAGCTCATCACCAGCCCTCGTCGGGTCGGTGAGATCAGGTCGGTGACCACGGAGAAGCCCACCGAGCCGACCGCGCCGAGGCCGACCGCCGCGACCAACTGCGCGGCCAGGAACGTCAGGTAGCCGCCGGCAAGCGCGCTACCGCCCGTGCCCGCCGCCCACAGCAGCGTGCCCACCATGAGCAGCGGCTTGCGGTTGGTCCGGTCCCCGACGTACGCCCAGCCGACCGCCGCGACCGCGCTGACCAGGAAGCTGACCGCGGTGACCACGCCGAGCAGCCGCCCGGACACGTCGAACGCGTCGGAGATCGGGCCGTACAGCGGGGGGACCAGCCCGATCGCCACGTTGTCCAGCGAGGCGAGCAGCACGAACACCACGACGCTGTACGCCCGGTGCGTCCGCCCACCGCCCCGACCGTGCGGGCGCAGGCCGGGCCCGCCAGTGGTCACCGTCATGACCGGCAGCCAACCAGACTCCGTGCAGGAGGTCGTCACGCGGGTGGGTGCCGGTCACCGTGGGCCGGCAACCACCCGCGTCGATCCCGACGCTCAGCGCCGGTCGAGCACCAGCCCGCGGGCTGCGGCGTACTGCTCGCGGACGGCGGGGACGGGCTCTGCCGCGTACTCCTCGGTGCCCTCGACCGCCCAGACCGGCGGCGCGGCACCACCCAGGGCGACCCAGGCGGCCTGGCGGGCCGCCCCGTCGGCGACGTACTCGCCGGGCGGCGGTACCACCACCGGGCAGCCGAAGACCTGCGGGGCGATCTGACGCACCGCTGCCGACCGGGCCCCGCCGCCGATCAGGATGACCCGGCGGGCGACGGCGCCCTGCGCGGTCAACGCGTCCAGGCCGTCGGCGAGCGCGCAGAGCATGCCCTCCACGGCGGCCCGCGCCAGGTGCGCGGGGGTCGACGTGCGCAGGGTCAGGCCGTGCACCGCGCCGGTGGCGAGCGGCCGGTTCGGCGTCCGCTCACCCTCCAGGTAGGGCACCATGACCAGCCCGTCCGCCCCGGCCGGCGCGGAGAGCGCCAGCTCGGCCAGCTGGTCCAGGTCGACGCCGAGCATCGCGGCGGCGGCGTCCAGCACCCGCGCGGCGTTGAGCGTGGCAACCAGCGGCAGGAAACGACCGGACGCGTCGGCGAAGCCCGCGACGGTGCCGCTCTCGTCGGCGGCCGGCACGTCGGCCACGCTGAACACGGTGCCGGAGGTGCCGATCGAGACGATCACGTCACCCGGCCCGGCGCCGACACCCAGCGCGGCGGCGGCGTTGTCTCCGGTGCCCGCGCCGAGCAGCGCGCCACCCGACCCACCCAGGTCGTCGGCCAGCTTTCCCGCCGACTCCGCCGGACCGAGCACCTCGGGCACCACCAGCCGCCGACCGAAGCCCCGCTCCAACAGGTCCAGTCGGTACTCACCGGTGGCCGGCGACCAGTAGCTGGTGCCGCTGGCGTCGCCCCGGTCGGTACGCAGCGCGCCCAACCCGGGCGCACCGGCCAGCCGCCAGGTCAGCCAGTCGTGTGGCAGGCAGACGGCGGCCACCCGGGCGGCCAGCTCCGGTTCGTGCCGGGCCAGCCACCGCAGCTTGGTGAGGGTGAAGCTGGCCACCGGAACGCTGCCGGTGGCCTCGGCCCAGAACCGGCTCCCCGCCGAGCCGCCGCCGGCCTCCTCGATCAGGTCGGCGGCGGCGTCGGCGGACCGGGTGTCGTTCCACAGCAGGGCCGGGCGGACCACCCGGCCGTCCTCGTCGAGGCACACCATGCCGTGCTGCTGGCCGGCGACGGAGATCGCCGCCACGTCGGCCAACCCGCCGGCCTGGTCGGCGGCGCTGCGCAGCGCCTGCCACCAGGCTTCCGGGTCGACCTCCGTGCCGTCCGGGTGCGGTGCCCGGCCCTGCCGGAGCAGGGCGCCGGTCTCCGCGTCCCGGATCACCACCTTGCAGGACTGGGTGGACGAGTCAACGCCTGCGACCAACGGCATGGCGGGGCCTCAGCGGGCGCCGAGCAGGTGCTCGACGGCGAGCTGGTTGAGCCGGACGAAGGCGAAGCCCCGGGCGGCCACCGCGTCCACGTCGACGTCCTCGAACGCGGACCGGTCGGCCAGGAGCTCGTCATAGCTCTCGCCGTCGCCGAGCGTCGGCGTGCTCAGCTCGCCGACCTTGCTGGCGGCGAGCGCCTCGATCACCTCGGGGTCGGCGCGGAACGCCGCCGCCCGCTCCTTGAGCAGCAGGTAGGTGCTCATGTTGGCCGCTGCGGAGGCCCAGACACCGTCCATGTCCTCGGTGCGGGAGGGCTTGTAGTCGAAGTGCCGGGGGCCGTCGTAGGCCGGGCCGCCGTTGGGGCCGCCGTTCTCCAGGAGGTCCACCAGGGCGAACGCGTTCATCAGGTCACCGTGGCCGAAGACCAGGTCCTGGTCGTACTTGATGCCGCGCTGGCCGTTGAGGTCCAGGTGGAACAGCTTGCCCTGCCAGAGCGCCTGGGCGATGCCGTGGGCGTAGTTGAGCCCGGCCATCTGCTCGTGGCCGACCTCCGGGTTGAGGCCGACCAGCTCCGGGTGGGCCAGCTGGGAGATGAAGCCGAGCGCGTGCCCGATGGTCGGCAGCAGGATGTCGCCGCGCGGCTCGTTGGGCTTGGGCTCCAGGGCGAACCGCAGGTTGTAGCCCTTGTCGATGGAGTACTGGGTGAGCAGGTTCACTGCCTCGCGGTAGCGGTCCAGGGCGGCGCGGACGTCCTTGGCGAGGTCGTACTCGGAGCCCTCGCGGCCACCCCACATGACGAAGGTGCTGGCACCCAGCTCGGCGGCCAGGTCGACCTGACGCAGCACCTTGCGCAGCGCGTACCGGCGGACGTCGCGGTCGTTGCTGGTGAAGCCGCCGTCCTTGAAGATCGGGTGGGTGAAGAGGTTGGTGGTGACCATGGGCACCACGAGGCCGGTCTCGTCGAGGGCCTTGCGGAACCGGGCGATGTGCTGGTCACGGGTGGCCGCGTCGACGCCGAACGGGATCAGGTCGTCGTCGTGGAAGGTGATGCCGTACGCGCCCAGTTCGGCGAGCCGGTGCACCGCCTCGACCGCGTCGAGCTCGGGACGGGTGGCGTCACCGAACGGGTCGCGGGCCTGCCAGCCCACGGTCCAGAGCCCGAAGGAGAACTTGTCGGCGGGGGTGGGACGGGGTGCCATGAGCGACCTCCGGGGTGGTGTTGTCCGCTATTTGTTCAGCGATTGAATTATTTGCCCACCCTATGGCACTGTCAAGGGGTGAGCCTCACCCACGCCCCGGCCGGCGCAGTCCGTCAGGGCAGTCTCCGCGAGCTCAACCTCGCCCTCGTCCTCGGCCGGATCGCCGCGGCCGACCGCCCTCCGTCCCGGGCCGACCTGGCGACCGCGACCGGCCTGACCAGAGCCACAGTGTCCGCGGTGGTCGAGGACCTGCTCGCCGGCCGGCTGGTCAGTGAGTCCGACCCCGCGCCCCGCTCGGGCGCCGGCCGGCCGGCGCGCGGGCTGGTCCTGGCCGATCAGGGTCCGGCCGGGCTCGGCCTGGAGGTCAACGTCGACTACCTTGCGGTCTGCGTGGTCGATCTCGCCGGCCAGGTCCGCCACCGCACTGTGCACCGGGCCGACCTGCGCCCGGTGGCCCCCGCCGACGCCCTGGCCCGCCTGGTCGAGATGGCCGGGGCGGCGCGCGACGACGCTGCGCAGCACGGCCTCACCCTGGTCGGGGCCGCGCTCGCGGTGCCCGGCCTGGTGGACGACGACGGGCTGGTCCGGCTCGCGCCGAACCTCGGCTGGCGTGACGTGCCGGTGCCTGCGCTGCTCGCCGAGCACCCTCCGCTGATCGAGCAGGTGCCCGGCATCCCGGCGCTGACGGTGGACAACGAGGCCAACCTCGCCGCGCTCGGCGAGCTGCACTCTCAACCGCCCGGCTGCTCGTCCAGCTTCCTGCACATCTCCGGGGAGGTGGGCATCGGCGCCGGCATCGTGCTGGACGGTGCGCTGTTTCGCGGCGTACGCGGGTGGAGCGGCGAGATCGGGCACCTTCCGGTCCACCCCGAGGGCCGTCCGTGCCGCTGCGGCGGGCAGGGTTGCCTGGAGCAGTACGCCGGCCAGGAGGCGATCGTGTCCGCCGCCGGGCTGGCTAGGGCGGAGCTTCCCGCGGACACCGCGACGGCCCGGCTCGCCGAGTTGGCCGAGGCCGGGGACGCCGACGCGCTGCGGGCGCTGCACGACGCCGGAACGGCGCTCGGCGTCGCGGTGGCCGGCGTCGTCAACCTGCTCGACCTGGACACCGTGGTACTCGGTGGCGGTTACGCCGCGCTCGCACCCTGGCTGTGCCCCCCGGTCCTCGCCGAGATCGACGCCCGGGTGCTCACAGCGGCCTGGTCGCCGGTCACGGTCCGGCCGTCGACGCTCGGCGCGGAGGCCGCGGCGGTGGGTGCCGCCGGATCGGTGGCCCGCCGGATCGTCGCCCAGCCCGTCGGCTGGTTGGCCCGCTCCGGCTGAACTCCACCCCGCGCCGTGCGCCGCTGTCGGGGAGGATCGGTACCCTTGCCCCCAGGCAACGATCCCCGGTGAGGAGTCGAGAAGCAGCATGCGCACACGTCGTCAGACGCGAGCCGGCGTCCGGCGGTGACCACGACCCGGCAACCCGGCGGCACCCCGTTGCCGGCCGACGAGCTGTTGGCTCGCGAGCTGCTCGACGGGCTCGCCGAGGCCGTGCTGACAACGGACGGGACCGGCCGGGTCACCCTGGTCAACGCCATGGCGGCCGAGCTGATCCCCGAGATCGACGCCGGCACCGAGCTGGCCGGCTGCCCGGTGGCACCCCTGGCCCGGGCGGTCGCCAGCGGCGCTGACCGCTTCGACGCCGACCACCACGGCCGGCGACTGCGCGGCGTCCGGCGGCAACTCGCCGGCTCCCGGTGGGCGTGGTATGTCCGCGACGTCACCGAGGAGCACGCCCGCGCCGACGCCCTGCTCGCCGAACGCTCCCGCACCGCGTTCCTCGCCCAGGCCGGCAGCCGACTGGCGCTGGCCCTGCACCGGGACCATGTCCTCCTGGCCACCGCCACGCTCGCCGTCCCCTACCTGGCCGACGTCGCCGTGGCACTGCCCCGACCGACGGTGCCGGCCGAGCCGCACCCCCGGTGGATCCGGTACGCCGACGGTGAGCCCGCCCCTGTCACCGGGCTGGCCGGTCCCGCGCTGACCGGCGCGGTGCCCGGGCTGGCCGAGGCGCTGGCCGGCGAAGCTGCCGAGCCGGGCACCTGGCCGGACGCCCCGCGCACCGAACTGGCCGACCTGCTGCCGCCCGGGTTCGGCCCTCCGGGCATGGTGCTGGTCAGCCCGCTGCTCAGCGCCAGCGGGTCCGCCGGGGCGCTGCTGCTCATCCGTCGGCCCGAGCGGGCTGGCTTCGACAGGCGCGACGTGGAGCTGGCCCGGGAGTTCGCCGCCCGCGCGGGTGCCGCACTGGCCACCGCCGACCTGCACGGTGAGCAGGCCCACCTGGCCCGGGTGCTGCAGACCAGCCTGCTCCCGCCCGAGCTGCCCACGGTGCCCGGCGTGACGATGGCCGGCGGCTACCGGGCAGCGGGCGACACCCTGCGCATCGGCGGTGACTTCTACGAGGTGTTCCCACACCCACAGGGCGCCCTGTTCGGGCTCGGCGACGTGTCCGGCAAGGGCGTGGGCGCGGCGGTGCTGACCGGCCGGGTCCGCCAGTCGTTGCAGACGCTGCGGCTCGTCGAACAACGCCCACTGGAGCTGATCCAGCTGCTCAACCAGGCGCTGTTCGACGCGCCGGACGCGGCACGGCGCAGCCAGTTCACCACAGTGCTGCTCGGCTCGCTCGACCGAGGGTCGGCCGGGCTGGACGTCCGGATCGCCGGCGGAGGGCACCCGGCGCCACTGCTGGTCACCGCCGACGGCACCGTCACCACGGTCCCGGTCGGTGGCATGCCGGTGGGGGCGCTGACCGCCGCCCGGTTCGCCGAGGCGCGGGTGCACCTCGATCCGGGCGACCTGCTGCTCGCGTACACCGATGGGGTGACCGAGGCGCGCGGACCGCGCGACGCGGGGATGTTCGGCGAGGCCCGGTTGCGGGCCGCGCTGGTCGCGGCGGCCGGTCAACCCCCGGCGGCACTGATCGACCGGGTACTGCGGGCGGTCGACGACTGGTTGGACGGGCAGGCCCACGACGACATCGCGATGCTGGCCGTGGGCGCCTCGGCATGACCGACGGGCGACAGCCCGGCCGGCTCGATCAGGCGGTGCGCGCCACCGGCGGGTCGTCGGCCGGCCAATCCCGAGTGGAGCCGAGCGATCGTTCCGGGCCCCCTGACGAACCCGTCCACCCCGCTTGGGTCTGCCGAGCCGACTCGACCGGCCAGTTTCCCGACCGCCCACCGGGCCGGTCCGGGTCGTTCGGCCAGTCCCCCTGGCCCGTCGGCTCGTCCGGTGGAGGCGCGTTCTGCGCCTGTTGGCGGCGGGCGGTCTCGTCGAACTCCCGCATCCCGCGCAGCAGGGCGTCGCGGCCCTCCCAGCTCATCCCGGCCAACACGGCGGCGAGTTGGCCCTGGCGGTCGGCCCGCAACTCGGCGACGAGCCGGCGGGCCTCCGGGGTGAGGTGCAGCGAGATCTCCCGCCGGTCGAAGCGGCCCGGCTCGCGCTCCAGCATGCCGGCGGCGACCAGCCGGTCGCAGAGACGGCTGGCGGAGCTGAGCAGCATGTCGAGTTGGGTGGCGAGGCGACGCAGGTTGATCCCGTCGTGCTGCTCCACCACCATCACCGCCCGTAACTGGGCACCCGACACGCGGTTGGCGGTCCCCTCCCGGGCAGACTCCCAGATGCCCAGCAGGGCAGCGGCCGCCGCGTCCAGTGCGGCAGCCATACTCGTCTCAGGGTCCATCGGACGGTTCAGTTCGGCCATGGTGGCCCGAGAGTACTCCGAACCTCCTGGTGGTCGAGCTTTCAGTGAAGGGCTGACGATGAGCGAACCGGTCAATCGGGCACGACGTGCCCTGAACGAGACACCAGCTGACCGTCTCGTCGGTGGTATCGGGGATGTGCTCGTCCAGTCGTACGGGATCACCGAGGTCGAGCTCTACCAGGTCGACTACCGGATCGCGGAGCTGCTGCCACTCACCGACGGTGACCCGATCACCAGCCCCGGGCACCCGGCCTGGCGCGCCTTCGACCACCAGTCGCCGATACTGACCGACGGCACCGCCTGGTTCCCGGTCACCATGCGTGGCGAGCGTCGAGGGGTGCTGCGCCTGTCACCCGTTGCGGACGACCGGGACGTCGTCGCCGCATTGGCCGAGATCGCCACCGCGCTCGCCCACGAGGTGGCGGCGGTCTCCGCCGGCACCGACGTCTATCGGGCGGCCCGGCGCTCCCAACGCCTCACCCTGGCCGCCGAGATGCAGTGGGACCTGCTCCCCGGCCGCAGCCGGATCCGTCCCTCGTTCAGCCTGGCCGGGCAGTTGGAGCCGGCGTACGCGGTGCGCGGCGACAGCTTCGACTGGTCCGACGACGGGGAACGGCTCTGGTTGTCCACCATCAACGGCACCGGTGAGGGGGTGGCCGCCTCCCTGCTCACCTCGCTGGCCACTCACGCGCTGCGCAACGCGCGTCGGGCCGGGCTGGGCCTGGCCGACCAGGCCGCCCTCGCCGACCAGGCCATCTACGACCTGTACCGGGGCGAGCAGCACCTGTCCGCGTTGCTGATGGAGTTGGACCTGCGCTCCGGGATGATGACAGTGGTGGACGCCGGGTCGCCCCGACTGGTCCTGCTCCGCGACGGCGACGTCACCGAGCAGCCCCTGGAGGCGCAGTTCCCGCTGGGCATGTTCGAGGCGACCGACTACCACGAGCAGAAGTTCCCGCTGGAGCGCGGTGACCGCGTCTTCGTGGTCAGCGACGGGGTGGTGGAGGCCACCGGACAGCACGTGCGCTACGGCGAGACGGCGCTGGACCGGTTCCTTCGGCGGACCGGGCCGATGGCGCCCCTGGACGCCGTCCGGTCGCTGATCGGTGATCTGCGCGCGTTCGTGGCCGGTGACCTGGTCGACGACGCGGTTGTCGTCTGCCTGGACTGGACCGGCCCGCAACCCTGACCGGTGCTCAGTACGCGCCGCGGCCGTTCAGCACCGCGCCGAAGGTCTTCCAGAGGATGGTGAGGTCGGCGGCGAGCGACCAGTTCTCCACGTAGTAGAGGTCGAGCCGGATGCCGTCCTCCCAGCTCAGGTCGGAGCGGCCACTGACCTGCCACAGGCCGGTCATGCCGGGTTTGACCAGCAGCCGTCGGGCCACGTCACCGTCGTAACGGGCCACCTCCGAGGGCAGCGGCGGGCGGGGCCCGACCAGGCTCATCTGACCCAGCAGCACGTTGACCAGCTGCGGCAGCTCGTCCAGTGACCACTTGCGCAGCAGCCGGCCGACGCGCGTCACCCGGGGGTCCTGGCGCATCTTGAACATCAGGCCGTCGGTCTCGTTGCGCGCGGTCAGCTCGGCGAGCAGCGCGTCCGCGTTCACCACCATGGTGCGGAACTTGAACACGCCGAACTCCTGCCCGCCCCGGCCGACCCGGACCTGCCGGAACAGCACCGGACCCCGGCTGTCCAGTTTGATGGCCAGGGCGATGAACGCGATCAGCGGCAGCAGCACCGCCAGCGCCAGCGACGAGACGGACCGGTCGACGAGACCCTTCACCAGCTTGCGGGCCCCACGGAACTCCGGCGCCTCGACGTGGATCAACGGCAGGCCGGCGACGGGGCGGGTGTGGATCCGTGGGCCGGCGACGTCGGTCAGCGCGGGTGCCACGACCAGGTCGACGCCGGTCCCCTCCAACTGCCAGCCGAGACGGCGCAGCCGGGTAGCTGTCAGCTCACCGGAGGCGGTCACCGCGACCGTGTCCGCGCCGATCGCGGTGGCGGCCTCCGGGATGCCCCGGAACGACCCCACCACCGGCACGTCACCCAGCCGCTGCGCCACCGGCGCGAGCAACGCGTCCGGGATGCAGGCGCCCACCACCTGGTAGCCGGCGTACGGCTCGCGGCGCAGCGTGTGGACCAACTCCAGCACGTGGGCGGTGTCGCCGACCACCAACACCTTGCGAGACCAGCCGACACCCAGCGAGCGGGCCCGGTGCAGCCGCTTACGGGCGGCGAACCGCGCCACCTCCAGCCCGACGGTGCCCACCGCGAAGGAGATGCCCAGGAACCCCCGGGAGACGCCGACGTCGGCGATGTAGCCGATGATGGCGATCGCCCCGGCCAGGCGCAGGCTGGCGGAACTGACCCGCCGGTACTCGTCCGCCCCGTAGCCGATCACCCGGTCGTCGTAGCAGCCGAGCGCCTTGAGCGAGACCAGCCAGGCCAGCACCAACCCGGGGGCGACCAGCACGTACGGGATCTCCGAGCCGGTCGGCTCGCCCTCACCGAAACGGGCGACGTAGCCGATCAGCAGCGCGATGATGAGGACGGTGGTGTCCAGCACCACCAGAACCCGAACGTAGGACCGTTCGTCGGCGCGGGCCACCAGCCCGGCGCGTCGAGCGTCCGGCTCCGCCGACGTGGCGGGGGTCAACAGTGTCGCCACGCTCACCGGCCCTCCCACTCTGTACAGGATGGCCCCGGCCGACGGGTCGGACCGGAGGCGGACCGACTATGCCGGAACAGTCGACATCCTGCCTTGACAACTATGACTGCCGATTGCTTCCGACGTATTGCCGTCACTTTTCTTCAACAACCTGCTGGCCGAAAAGGGGCCTGCCACACCGAATCGGCGGTACGGCAGACCCCCTGGACGGCTGAGCGTCGGATCAGCGTGGCGCTGGCGGACGCCGCGCGATGGCGCTGAGGAAGATGCTGCCGATCTCGCTCGGGTCCTTGGTGACGAAGACGTCGCCACCGGTCACCTTGGTGATCGACTCCAGCTCTGCCTTGCTGACGCTCTCACCGATACCGATCATGATCACCTGGACCGGCCGCTCCGGGTCGGCAGTCCGCTTCAACTCGGCGAGCAGTTGCCCCTGGCTGACACCGCTGTTGTCCTCGTTCTTGCCGTCGGTGAACAGCACGATCGAGTTGACACGGCCGGGCTGCCAGTCTTCCTGCACCGCCTTGTAGGCCGCCAGCATGGTGTCGTAGAGACCGGTACCGCCGTCGGAGGGCCGGACGGTGGCCAGCGCCCCCTCCAACTGGCCCCGCTGGCCGGAGAGCGGCCCGATCGGGACCAACTGCCGGTAGTCCCGGCTACCGACGAGCTTGGTGGAGAAGGTCCACAGGCCGATCGACCAGGAGTCGTCGAAGAGGCTCAGACCGCGGCGCGCCGCGTCGACGGTGACCTCCTCCCGGCTCCGGTTGTTGGCGGAGGGCACCGGCTCCTTCATCGAGCCGGAGACGTCGATGACGGCAAGCATCCGACCCGACTGGGTGGCGATCGACCAACTGGAGACGACCCGCTGGATGGCGGCCGGGTCCAGACCACCAGCCGCGGTGCCGCCGTTCGCCGGCGCAGTCGGCGCGCCGCCGGACGGGCTCGGCGCACCCTGCGGCGCCTTGAAGCCCTCGCCCCAGTTGCCGTCCGGCGCACGCAGCGACTGCGCGGCCAACCGGTCGCGGAAGGTGGGGCTGGTGAGCAGTTCGAACAGCACCTTTGCCGCCGACGCCTTGCTCGGCTCGATGCCGGGCAGCACCGCGTACGGGTAGTCCAGCGGCATGGGCGCCGGCTGCATGTAGAGCGCGGCGAGCGGCACCGGCGGCTTCTTGCTGTTGTACGCGATCACGTCTTCTTCGGACAGAGCCGCCGCACCGAGACCACTGGCGATGGACGTCGCGTCGTTGGCCGTCGGGAAACGGGCCAGTAGGTCGTTGCGCAGCGAGGAGCGCCCGGTGGCCAGCGCGCGGAGCGCGCCGACGGTGTTGCGTTGGGCGTCACCGCCGGCGCCGTTGGCGGCGGCGGTCAGCGAGAGCAGACCGGACAGGCCCGCCGCGTCGCGGGTCGGCTCGACGATCCCGGTCCGCAGCGGCGTGCTCGTGTTGTTTACCTGCTTGAGCAGGTCGGTCCAGTTGAACTCCTTGTCCGGCCAGCCCAGTCGGGTGGCGATCGGCTCGGGCATCGCGACGACGATGGGGCTGCGCGCGATTGACGCGCCGTTGGTCGGAGCGAACGCTGTCGCGTCCTTCTTCAACCGCAGCAGCCAGGTCGAGGAGTCGGGCACCCAGACGTCCGGGCTGACGGCGGTGCCACTGGCCTGCCCCACACCGGCCAGTACAGCGCCGTGCTTGGCCGCCACCACGGCCGCCACGTCGACCGGGTCGGACGCCGAGACGTCGACGCGGATGCAGGTCGGGCCTACCGCGGCGCCGTCCTTGACCCACTGGGACGCGGCGGCGTCCACCGCCGGCGCGAGTTCGGAGGCGACCGCCACGGCAAGCCGGATCTCCCCGGAGCAACTGGGCTGGACCAACTCCCGATAGCCGAACCACGCGCCCGTCGTCACGACGAGCACCCCCGCCGTTGCGGCGGCGGCGGCTAGGTGGAGTTTCGAACGCATGCGATGGCGGCCTGCTGACACGGTGACCATCTTGCGTACTAGGTGCCGTCTCTGCCACATCCGTTCGGACTAAAGTTACGGAGGAGAAACAGTTGACCACCTTTTTGCAACACAGAGTGACGTAACCGCCCCGTGGCGTTGCCGAATCAGTGCAGCACTCGCGTCTCTAAACCATCGTTCAGGGCAAAACGCACGTTGGACTCGGCACCGGCACCGGCTCGCCGACCACCTCCAGGACGCCGGTGTCGGCGTCGCGCCGGAACACCCGCACCATGTCCGCCCGCTCGTCGGCGACGTAGAGGTGCCCACCGATCAGAGCGAAGTGCCGAGGCCACTCGCCGCCGGTGTCCACTTCGGCCACCAGCTCGGGCAACTCCCCGGTCAGGGCGAAGACCGCCACCGTCCCCACCCCACGGTTGCCGACGTAGAGGAACCGCCCGTCCGGGGCGACCGCGACCTCCGACGGCTGGACATGACCGGCCCGCTCACTCGCTTCGACCCGCCCGCGCTGGTGCAACGCGCCGTCGTCGGTCAGCTCGTACGCGGTGACCGAGGCGTCCAGCTCACCGACGAGGTAGCAGCGCCGTCCGTCCGGGTGCCGGGCCAGGTGCCGAGGGCCGGTGCCGGGCGTCGTACGCATCCGCGGCGCACGTGGCACCAGTCGTCCGGTCGCCTCGTCCAGGTCGTACCGGTAGACCGAGTCGGTGCCGAGGTCCACGGCGAGGATCGGCCCGCGACCCGCCCCCGGCGAGACCATGTGGGCGTGGGCGTGGTCCTGGCGCTCCGGGTCGGGGCCGTGCCCCTCGTGCACGACCAGGTCGCTGCGCTCGCCGGGCACGCCCTGCGGGTCAAGTGGAAAGACCGCGATGCTGCCGCTGCCGTAGTTGGCCGCCAGCAGGTGACCGCCGCCGGGCAGCACCGCCAGGTGGCAGGGCTCGGCACCGCCGGTCGACCGGCTGCCGAGCGGGTCCAACGCACCGTCCGCGCCGACCTGCCAGGCGCTGATCTGCCCGTCGGCCAGTTCGTTGACCGCGTAGAGCACCGGCTGGGTGGGGTGCCGCGCCAGGAAGGAGGGGGACGGGGTGACCGCCACCGTGCCGAGTGGGGTCAGTGCCCCGGTCCTCGGGTCGCGGCGTGCCGCGACGATGCCGCTGCCCCGCCCGCCACTCTGCGCGGTGTAACCCCCGATGTGGACGACCTCACCCTGACCGTTCACGTCCCACTCCTCCGCCGGCATCCTTCGTTGATCCAACCAGAGGCTGCCCGCGTTGCCCGCCCGTTAACCGGCTTTCCGGGCCGGTTCTCAGGCCGCCGGCACCGGCTCGCCGCGCTGTCGGGCGACGTGCTCCACCAGAGAGATCAACACCATCTTCCCGGACTGCCGGTCCCGGGCGTCGCAGAGCACCATCGGCACGTCCGGGTCCAGGTCGAGGGCCCGGCGGACGGTCTCCAGGTTGAACCGGCGGGAATCGTCGAAGCAGTTCACGCCCACCACGAACGGGATACCACGCTGCTCGAAGTAGTCGATGGAGGGAAAGCAGTCGGCCAGCCGCCGGGTGTCGGCGAGCACCACAGCGCCGAGCGCGCCGAAGGCCAGCTCGTCCCAGAGGAACCAGAACCGGTCCTGACCCGGCGTGCCGAACAGGTAGACCTGAAGGTCGTCGTTGATGGTGATCCGGCCGAAGTCCATCGCCACGGTGGTGGTGGACTTGCCCTCCACGCCGGAGATGTCGTCGGTGCCGATTCCGGCACCGGTCAACACCTCCTCGGTCTGCAACGGACGGACCTCGCTCAGGGCACTCACCAAGGTCGTCTTGCCGGCACCGAAGCCTCCCGCGATGAGGATCTTCAGGGCCAGCGGGATGGTGGTGCTGGTGCCCGCCTGGTCAAAGCGCACGGAGTCCACTGACCACCGCCTTGAGGATGTCGTCGTCGGGAAGGATGCCGGCGGCCGGTGGCTCGTGCACCGCGACCAGGCCCTCGGCGAGGAGATCACCGAGCAGTACCCGGACCACGCCGACCGCGAGGTCCAACTCGGCGGCCAGTTCGGCCACCGACACCGGCCGGCAGGCCAACCCGACCAGCCGTCGATGCTCCGGCAGCAGGCGCGGGTGGCTCGCCGCGTCGACGTCCGCACCGGCCAACACGAACGCGACCAGGTTGAAATCGTCGACGGCGGAGCGTACCCGGCCTCCGGTGAGCGCGTAGGCGCGCATCACGGGGCCGGCTTCACCGTCCAGCCACTCGTGCTGCGGCCCGGGCGGCTCAGTCCGCATCTCCGGCACCCGCCGCCGATCGGGCCGGCGCGGCGAGGCTCTCCCCCACCCGGATCACCAGCATCGCCATCTCGTACGCGACCAGCCCGATGTCCGCGTCGGCGTCGCTCACCACGGCGAGGCAGGCACCCTGCCCGGCGGCGGTGACGAAGAGGTACGCCGCCTCCATCTCCACCACTGTCTGCCGGACCGGGCCGCCGTCCACGTGCCGGCTGGCACCCCGGGCAAGACTGGAGAAGCCGGCGGCGAGCGCACAGAGATGCTCGGCGTCGGAGCGCTCCAGCTCCGCCGAACAGCCGAGCAGCAGACCGTCGGCGGAGAGCACCACCGCCTCCCGGGCGGCCGGTACCCGTTGCACCAGCTCGTCGAGCAACCAGTCGAGGCCGGCGCTCTGCTTCGTCGAATCCCGCACTAGGCGTCCCTCTCAGTTGCTGTCGAAGGTTCGGGGGTCGTCGGCGGGTCGGTGAGGGCCGCCGGACCGGTCGGCGCCGCCGAACCCGTTGGCGCCGGGCCAGCCGGTGCCGTCGGGGGAATGGCGGTGGCGCGTCCGCGCGCAGTGCCGGCCTGTAGCGCCGCCATCACCTGGCGGACCTCCTCCGGCGAGCGGGGCGACGGCGTGTCGGTGACTGTGGAACGGGGTTGGGCGGCGGGGGTACGACGTCGCACCCGGCGGGGCAGGCCATCCAGCTCGTCCTCCGGCTCGTCGGAGGTCGCCGACCCCTCACCGCGCCCAGTGGCCGGCGGGGCGGCCGAGGCCGGTGCTCCGGTGGGTGGGGCGGGCCGGGCCGTGCTGGCGGACGGGGCCGTTGGCGGACGGGTGCGAGGGCGGGTCACGGTGCCCCGGCGCGCCGTCCGAGCCAGCCGCCGGTTCGGGTCGGCCGACGCGGCGCCGAGAGTGGCAGGGTCGGGGCCGGCCGGCGGTTCGGTGGTGACCAGATCGCCGGGAACCAGCACCACGGCGGTAACACCACCCTGCCCGGATGGGCGCAACCGCACCCGTACGCCGTGCCGGGCCGCCAGCCGGGCCACCACGAACAGCCCGAGTCGGGCGCTCTGCGCCGGGTCGAACTCGGGCGAGCTCGCCAGCCGGGTGTTGGCGGTCTCCAGCGCCGCGTCGGACATGCCCAGCCCCTGATCGGTGATCTCCAGGGCGTACCCGTTGGCCACCTGCGCCCCGGTGACGGTGACCCGGGTGTCCGGCGGGGAGAAAGCAGTGGCGTTCTCGACCAGCTCGGCGAGCAGGTGGATCACGTCGCCGACCGCCCGCCCCAGCACGCCGGCCGGCTGCACGGCGGTGACGTCCACCCGCTCGTACGCCTCGACCTCGGAGATCGCGCCGCGGATCAGGTCGACCATCGCGACCGGGTTCCGCCAACCCCGGCCGGGCGCCGAGCCGGCGAGGATGACCAGGTCCTCGGCGTGCCGGCGGAGCCGGGTGGCCAGGTGGTCGACCTGGAACAGCTCAGCCAGCTCGTCCGGGTCCTCGCTACGCCGCTCCATCCGATCCAGCAGATGCAGCTGGCGGTGCACCAGACTCTGGCTCCGGCGGGCGATGTTGAGGAAGACCTCGTTGAGCCCGCGGCGCAGGGTGACCTCGTCCACGGCGGCCTGGACGGCGGTGCGCTGCACCTCGGTGAAGGCGCGCCCGACCTCGCCGATCTCGTCGTGGCCGTACTCCAGCGGCGGCGCCTCCCGGGCCACGTCGACCTGCTCGCCACGGCGCAGCCGGGTCACCACGTCGGGCAGCCGGTGCTCGGCCAGCTCCAGCGCTGCGGTGCGGACGCCGCTGAGCCGCCGGACCAGGGTGCGGCCGACCCGCAGCGCCACCAGCACGGAGACGACCACGGCGATGAGCCCGAGCACGCCGGCGGCGGCCAGCCGCACCAGGATGCGGACCGCCATCGGCACCGAACGGTCGGTGAGAGCGTCGGCCTCGGACAGCTCGAAGTCCCGTAACTGCTGCTGCACGGCGTCCTGGCTGGCCTGCCAGGCCGCCGCGTCGACAGTCGGCCGGCCGGACCGGTTGGGTACGACAAGCGCGTCCTGCATCGTGCGCAGCCGGGTGAACGCCTCACCCTCGGTCAACCGCTGGTACGCGACCCGGCTGCTCTCGGGCAGGTCGGCCACGGCGTTCTCGGTGAGCCACCGTTGGTTGCCGATGGCCTGTACGAGCTGGGTGTGTTCCCCCTCGGCGAACCGCCCGGCGGTCAGTGCGCCGGCCAGCAGCGCGTCGCTCTGGCCGAGCAGTTCCCGGGAGCGCCCCAGCGCGGTGAGCGCCAGTGCCTGCCGGTTGATGTCCGGGTCGGTCAGGGTCGCCATGCCGGCGAACGCCTGGAAGGCCGCGGAGACCATGCCGCTGTAGAGGCCGATAGCGCCGGCCCGGTCCACCTTGCGGTCGTCGATGAACTTCCGCCCGCTGGGTAGCGCCGCCAGGGCGTTGACCAGCTGGTCGACACGGGTTTCCAGCAGGTCGTCAGCGGCGTCGCGCAGGGGCTCCCCGTCCACCCGGCGGCGCAGTTCGGCGATCGCCCGATCGGTGCGCCCGCGCTGCTCGGCGAGTGCGGGCAGCGCGGAGTCACCGGCGAGCTGCACCACCGAGAGTCGACGTTCCCGTTGCAGCTCGGTGACCACCGTCTCGCCGGGGCGACCCAGGTCGTACAGCAGGGTGCGGGCGGAGAGCAGGTTCAGGGCGGGACCGAAGGTCAGGGTGGTCGCGAAGATCCACAGCGCCAGGAGCGCGGTCACCGGCGCGACGACCAACGCGGTCAGCTTCGAGCGGATCGGCCAGTCGCGGGTTCTCATCAGACCTCGCCCGTACAGGGGTGGCAGGAGGGGTGCCGGCACCGCCGGGCAACGCGCCGGCCGGCTGAGCGCCCGGCCGCGTCGCCGGGCACCGGCGCGGGCGCCTTGGGCAGGATACGTAATCAAGGGCGGTTGCACTACCGCCCGTCGCGTCGGCATCGACGCTCCGGGGTGTGCACGGGGTGGGAACGGGCCGGCTGCGACGAAACCGCGCGGCTGCACCACTCGTCCCGGATCCGCTCCCGTTCGAGGTCGGCGGCGCGTCGACCCACTCGGGCGCCGCTCTGGAATGAGTCAAGTCTTGGCCGGGCAGTTGCGGCCCCTGTCAGGAAAGTGTCTCGGATCGGGATTGGCGATCACTGCGCGGAGGGAATAGCAGATGACGAAGGAGGAGCCCATGTCGCCCACGCAGATAATCGTCATCGTGCTCGTCGTGCTGGTGATCGTCGCGGTGCTGGCCGTGGCCGCCCGCTCGCTCAACAACCGCCGCTCGCTGCGCAACCGGTTCGGACCGGAGTACGACCGGGTGGTGGCGGAACAGGACAGCCGGTCCGCCGCCGAGCGCGAACTGCGCGACCGGGAACGTCGGCATGCCGAGCTCACGCTCACCCCACTCACCCCGGAGTCCCGGGCCCGGTACGCCGCCGCCTGGGAGGAACTCCAGGTCCGCTTCATCGACTCCCCGGGCGAGACCGTGGGCGACGCGGACGAACTGGTCACCCGGCTCATCGAGGAGCAGGGCTACCCGACCGGCGACTTCTCCGACCAGATCGCCCACCTCTCCGTCGAGCACGCCCGCACGCTGACCAACTACCGGGACGCGCACGAGATCCACCTGCGCAACTCCCGGGGCGAGGCCAACACCGAGGAGCTGCGGCAGGCGGTCGTGCACTACCGCGCGCTCTTCGCCGACCTGCTGGGCGAGGAGCCGGTCGGCCACCGCACTCCCGAACAGCGCCACCACCCGGACCACGACGCCACGAGCCGCTGAGGAGGCCACCGATGCGCCAGGAAGAGCAGCAGGTGAGCAACGACCACCCGGAGGCCGTCCGGTCCGCGCCCGTGCCGGTACCCCCGGCCGGCGACCGGGCCGGCCGCTCCGACGTCCCGGAGGACTCTCTCGACGACCGGGGCACCTTCGACGACCAGACCGCCGCTCACGAGCGGACCGACGACACCGACCGGGAGGCCGCGTACGACAGGTCCGACGACGAGCTGACCGACGACTCCGACACGCGTCACCGGCGCGACGACCGGTCCACCGACGAGGGCGGTTTCCACGAGCCGGGGCCGCTGCCGACGACGTTCGGCGCCACCACTGTGGCCGACGCGGTGGCCGCCTCCGCGCTGGCCAGCCCGCACCCGCAGGATCAGCCGGACCCCCGGGCCGAGCGGACCGCTCAGCCGGGCGACGGCGCCGAGGACGGCGAGCGGGAGGGTCTGCGCGCCGACCCCACAGCGGAGCTGCACCGCCGCGACGCGTACGTCGACGACAGCGCCGACGTCGACGACCGCACGGACCTCGACGACCGCACCGACGCGGACACGTCAGCGCGGACCGTCGTCCCGCCGGGGAGCACTGACGGCGACCCCGAGCGGCGCGGCGATCTGACCGGCGACCGGGACGCGGCCACGGCGGGCGCGGCCGGCTACGGCAGCGCGACACCGGAGATGGTCGACCCGGACGCGGACGGCGAACCGGTTCCCGGCGACGACACCAGCCCCACGCTGGAGTCCGCCGGAACGTCCCGACCCGCCGGGTCGACAGTCGCGGCCGAGCCGGCCACGCTCCTCGACACGGACACCGCGCAGGGCTTCCGGGACCGTTGGCGGGACGTGCAGCTGCGCTTCGTCGACGACCCGCAGGCGGCTGCCGGCGAAGCACAGTCGCTGGTGGAGGAGGCCATCCAGGCCCTCTCCTCGGCGCTGGCCGCGCAGAAGAACACGCTGGGTGGATGGCAGGACGCCGGCTCGGCCGACACCGAGCAGCTGCGGATGGCGGTACGTAACTACCGGGACTTCCTGGACCGCGTACTCGGTCGCTGAATCAGCCGACCAGCAGGAGGGCGCCCCGGCCGTGACGGCCGGGGCGCCCTCCTGCGCGCTGATCGTCGCCCGGCCGGCCAGACCACCCGTTGGGGCCGGAAGACGGCGGTCCCGACCTCCGGGAGTGAAACCGCTCGGACGGGGTAATAGGGCGCGCGCACCAACCACCGCGGGACGAGGGGTGACGGGATGGACGGCGACGGTCTTCGGCTCAACATGAACGGCCTGGACTACCTGATCCTGGCGCTGTACTTCGTCACCGTCCTCGGGGTCGGCTTCGCCGCGCGCAGGGCGATCCGGACCAGCGTCGACTTCTTCCTCTCCGGCCGTTCCCTGCCGGCCTGGGTGACCGGTCTCGCCTTCGTCTCGGCCAACCTGGGCGCCTTGGAGATCATCGGGATGGCCGCGAACGGGGCCCAGTACGGCGTGATGACGGTCCACTACTACTGGATCGGCGCGGTCCCGGCGATGGTCTTCCTGGGCATCGTGATGATGCCCTTCTACTACGGCTCCAAGGTCCGCAGCGTGCCGGAGTACCTGCGGTTGCGGTTCAACCGCCCCACCCACCTGCTCAACGCGCTCAGCTTCGCCGTCGCCCAGGTGCTGATCGCCGGCGTGAACCTCTACGCGCTGGCCCTCGTCATGCAGGCGCTGCTCGGCTGGCCGCTCTGGACGGCGATCGTGGTCGGCGCGGCGATCGTGCTGGCGTACATCACCATCGGTGGCCTGTCCGGGGCGATCTACAACGAGGTGCTCCAGTTCTTCGTCATCCTGGCCGGCCTCATCCCGGTCACGGTGATCGGTCTGGTCAAGGTCGGCGGGTGGAACGGCCTGATGGACGCGGTCGGCGACACCAAGCTCGGCGAGGCGGGTCTGCACGCGTGGCAGGACACCGGCAGCACTGCCAACCCGCTGGGCGCGCACTGGATCGGCATCGTCTTCGGCCTCGGCTTCGTGCTGTCGTTCGGCTACTGGACGACGAACTTCGCCGAGGTGCAGCGGGCCCTCTCGGCGAAGAACATGAGCGCCGCCCGGCGTACGCCGATCATCGCCGCGTACCCGAAGCTGTTCATCCCCCTGGTCACCGTCATCCCCGGCCTGGTGGCCCTGGTCACTGTCAAGGGCCTCGGCGCGGAGAGCGGCGACCTGCAATACAACAACGCCATCCCGCTGCTGATGCGCGACCTGCTCCCCAACGGCGTGCTCGGGGTGGCGGTCACCGGCCTGCTCGCCTCGTTCATGGCCGGCATGGCGGCCAACGTGAGCGGCTTCAACACCGTCTTCACCTACGACATCTGGCAGGCGTACATCCGCCGGGACCGGTCCGACGAGTACTACCTGCGGGTCGGGCGGTGGGCGACGGTCGCCGCCGTGGTGATCGGGATCGGCACCGCGTTCATCGCGGCCGGGTTCAGCAACATCATGAACTACATCCAGGCTCTCTTCTCCGTCTTCAACGCGCCGCTGTTCGCCACCTTCATCATCGGCATGTTCTGGAAGCGGATGAGCGCCCTGGCCGGCTTCTGGTCGCTCCTGCTGGGCACCCTGGTGTCGCTGAGCCTCTACCTGCTCTACAAGGGCGGTGTGGTCGATTTCAACTCCGACCTGGAGGAGAGCTTCTGGGGTGCCGGTCTGGCCTTCGTCACGGCGGTGGTGGTCGCCGCGATCGTCACCCCGCTCACCTCGCCCAAGCGGGACGAGGAGCTTCGCGGGCTGGTGTACGGCATGGGCGGCGTCGACCTGAAGGGCGACGTGCTCGCCGGGGACGCCGTCTGGTACCGCTCCCCGGTGCTGCTCGGTCTGATCGCGGTCGCGCTGGCCGCCGTCTTCTACATCCCGGTCTTCTGAGGAAAGGGGTCGGCAGATGAGCAACGATGGCCAGCCGGCACAGGACCCGCTGATCGACGAGACGCAGGCGGAGCAGCGGCGGTCCGCCGCGGCCCGGCTGTTCGACATCCGCCGGGTGATCGGTGGCCTGTTCGTCGCGTACGGGATCATCGTGACGTTGATCGGCATCTTCGACAGCCGGGCCGAGATCGACAAGGCCGAAGGCGTACGGATCAACCTGTGGGCCGGGCTGGCGATGCTCGTGTTCGGTTTGCTCATGCTGCTCTGGCAGTGGTTGCGCCCAGCCGAAGCGCCGGACCCGAACGAGCAGCAGCCCGACGCCTGACCGCCCGACCGCACCTCGTGAGCACGGCCCGGCCTGACCGCCGGGCCGTGCGGCATGAGCGGAGCACGAAGGGGTACGTGGGGGAAATCAGGCACCGTGTCGGACACAGGAGGCAGCACCATGACCGATCGCGATCGCCAACCGCCGCTGGAGGACAGCCCCGAGGTGGCCTCGGCGGTGGACGATGACGCCACCGTGCCGCAGCTGCGGACCGGAGGCGGCCCCGACCGGGACACACCGGGCTTCGCCGAACCCCGCAGTCGACCGGACGACCTCGCACCGGACACCGACGAGCTGATCGGTGATCCGTACGCTGCCGGCACCGGGGCGACCGGGACGGGCACCGGCGCCGGTGGGGACAACATCCGCACCGGGGGCGAACAGCCCTGGGAGCCGGAGGACCTGGTGATGGCCCGTGGCCAGGACCTGACACCGGAGAACCTGGACAAGGCCCGCCGTGACCTGGCCGAGCAGGGCCGGGCGGCAATCGAACGCACGGTGCCCTGATCGGGGGCCCACAAGGGGGGGGTCCCCGGCCCGACCTGTGACGGTCGAGCCGGGGACCCGGGGGGAACCTGCTGCCAACAGTGCCTCACCAACCACTGGCAGCGGGTTGGTGCGTGAGCTACCCGATCAGAGCGCCGGGTAGGCGTTGCGCATGAGCTCCTGGAACTGGGCGGAGAACCAGGCACCGGAGATCGGCGCGTCCGGCAGCGCTCCGGACGGGTTGTTGCCGTTTCGGGCGTTGCCGCCGTACGTCGGGTCGCACATCCGGTCGAAGCCCTTGCCCTCGTTGTTCGGGATCTCCTTGCTGGAGCCGTCCGACTCACCCGGCGGCTTCACCCAGACGTAGGCGTCGATGCCCGTCGCCGGGGTGGCCCGGGGCCGCTCACCAAGACCGGCACCAGCCTGGTTGCACCAGTTGCCGAGGTGGGCCCGGCGGTCGATGCGGCCACCGTTGACGTACGTGTCGACGCTCGTCGTCGCGCCCGGACCGGTGGGCCGGGCGGAGCCGCCCCAGCCGTTACGGGAGGTGTCGATCAGCATGCCGATGTTGGAGTTGAAGCCGACCGAGACCAACTGGTTGCGGAACGCCTGGGCGAACGACAGCTCGTCGACGTAGAAGTTCCAGTCGACCCACTTGGACTGCCGCACCGACTGACCGTTGACGTTGTCGGTGACCTTGAAGTACGGCTCCTGCAGCGCCGAGTAGTTCGCGGTGTTGGTGATGAACCCGTGCACGTTGTTGACAGTGCTGCCGGAGGCGACCGCGGCGGTCTTCAGGATGTTGGAGGTCGGGACGAAGTTGGAGTCCCAGCCGAGCCAGCCGTGGTGGCCAGCGTCGATGTAGTTGTAGACGTTGCCGATCGCGCCCAGCTTGGCGAGGGCGTAGCCGACGCCGTTGACGTAGGCGCCGTTGGCCTTGACCGTGTCACACATGACAGTGCCGCCGGCCTGATCGGACGTGTTGGTGACCAGGTTCGGCAGGGAGTCGATCTCGATGATGTTGATGATCCGCAGGCTGCTGTACTTCGACTCGCCCTGGATCGCGGCGATCGGGTCGATGTACTGGGCCTTGTACTTCGGCAGCTCGTCCGGGCCCAGCTCACCGTTGGAGGCGAGCGCGGAGCAGTCCCGGCCGGGCAGGTTGTAGATCACGAACTGGATGTAGCCGGCGCCCTGGCGCAGCGCCTCGTCCAGGTGCTGCCGCACCCCGAAGGCCCCGTTGGAGCTGCTGTCCGGCGTACCGTTGATCGCGGCGATCCGGTCCAGCCAGACGGCGGTGGGGTTGTTGGAGATCCGGCTTCCGCCGGCCTCGGCGTCCGCCTTGGCCTTCCACTCCGGGTTCACGTAACCGCGCGCCCCGGCGTACGGGTTGTCGACCTTGGTGCCGGGCGGCGGCGTGGTGGGCGGCGGGTCGGTCGGCGGGGGCGTGGTCGGCGGCGGGTCGGTCGGCGGGGGCGTGGTCGGCGGGGTGGTGCCACCGTTGCAGACCACGCCGTTCAGCGTGAACGAGGTCGGCTTCGGGTTGCTGCCGCTCCACGCGCCGTTGAAGCCGATGCTCGTCGACGCGCCGGTGGCCAGGGTGCCGTTGTAGGACATGCTCCGGGCGGTGACCTGGCTGCCGGACTGGGTGAACGTGGCCGACCAGCCCTGCTGCACCCGCTGGCTGGAGTTGGGGAAGGTCCAGCCCAGCGTCCAGCCGTTCAGCGCGTCGCCGACGTTCTTGATGGTGACGCTCGCGGTGAAACCGCCGGGCCAGTCGTTGCTCGTGTACGCGATATCGCACTGCGTCGCGGCCTGCGCCGCGGTAACCGGAATCGTTACGAGCCCACCGGCGACCAGGGCACCCGCGCCGGCGAGCGCGAGGGCCCGGCGTGGGCCGGTTAGCCTTCTCCACACATTCATGCCACTGATCTCCTTGGGCGAGACCGGGCCCACGTACGGCCCGGCGGGACGGCCCGATGGGCGTCCTACACGGACGGCCGTCGGCGCCAACGGGATTCTTGGGGGGCGCCCGACCCGGACGGGCGATGGTGGTGGTGGTGCCCGACCGAGACGTCGGCCGGTCGATCGGCGGCGGGTGTGTCGCCCGGTGAACCGGGTGCCCTCGACTCCCTGCCTGCACGGTGTGGCTCTCTGAACCGCGTTCGCCGATTCTTGCATGGGAGCGCTTCCATGGCAATGGCTCGATGCGTTGCCGGAGCCGTTTCGGACGATACCCCCGAGCCCGCCCGACCGGCACGCGCCGCCCGGACCCGCCGCTACCGGATGAGCGAGGCAGGCCGGGAACTGTGGGCGCGGAACACCGTGCCGTACCCCAGAAGGTCCCGGGCCGCCCGAGATGACGCTCGGCGCGGCGAAAGCCGCGTAGCACCCCTTCACCTCTTACCTGGACCAAAGGTCAAAACGCGAATCTTTCACTTCATAAGTCATGAAACCGTCTAACGTCGGTCTTAGCTCGGTTGTCGCCGGGCTCAGGACAACAGGGATGGAGTGACGCAGGTCATGGCTAAGAAGATGCTCGGGAAGGTCGTTGCGGGCGCCGCGCTCGGCGGCGCGTCGCTCCTGGTGTTCGCACCGGGGATCGCGTTCGCCGACGGTCACGACGAAGGCAAGGTCTACGCCAAGCCGCACGTCGTGAAGGCTGGCGACGAGGTCAAGCTCCTCGAGATCTGCCCGGATCGGCAGGAGCACGCGTACGTGTGGTCCAAGGTCACCGGCAAGGTCAAGCTCAAGCCGGCACATGAGGACCGGGGTGAGGACCGCGAGTGGCGCGAGGAGGAGAACTCCTCCGACCACGACAAGGGCAAGGACGAGAACGGCAAGGACCACGAGGGCAAGGACGAGAACGGCAAGGACGAGCACGGCAAGGACGACAAGGGCAAGGACCACGAAGGCAAGGACGAGAACGGCAAGGACGAGCACGGCAAGGACGACAACGGCAAGGACGAGAACGGCAAGGACGAGAACGGCAAGGGCGGCCAGGGTGGCGGCGCTGCCGCTGACGCCTACGGCGACGAGGACAGCAAGGACTGGAAGGGTGAGGAGCACGGCCAGGACGCCGAAGAAGGCCGTGACAAGAAGGACTGGGAGTCCAAGGACGAGCACGGCTCGGACAACGGCTCGGACAAGGGCTGGGAGTCCAAGGACGAGCACGGCTCCGAGTACGGCTCGGACAACGGCTCCGACAAGGGCTGGGAGTCCAAGGACGAGCACGGCTCCGAGTACGGCTCGGACAACGGCTCCGACAAGGGCTGGGAGTCCAAGGACGAGCACGGCTCCGAGTACGGCTCGGACAACGGCTCCGACAAGGGCTGGGAGTCCAAGGACGAGCACGGCTCCGAGTACGGCTCGGACAACGGCTCCGACAAGGGCTGGGAGTCCAAGGACGAGCACGGCTCCGAGTACGGCTCGGACAACGGCTCCGACAAGGGCTGGGAGTCCAAGGACGAGCACGGCTCCGAGTACGGCTCGGACGAGCGTGGCGGTTACGGCAAGGACGAGCGCGGCTCGGACGAGCGTGGCCGGGACGAGGAGCGCGAGTTCGTCTACTACGGCGAGGCCAAGGTCGACAAGGACGCCAAGCCGGGTCGCTACGAGCTCAAGGGCTCCTGCGGCGAGGGCGAGCTGGTCGTGCTGCCGCACGGCGGTGTCGACGGTGGTGACGGCGGCGTCAGCACCGGCACCGACCGGGGTCTGGCCACCGGCGGGGCGGGCCTGCTCGGCGCTGCCGCGCTCGGCGGGATCGTGCTGATGCGTCGTCGGCGGACCGATGGTTCGCTCGTCTGACGTGACGACGACACCGGCCGGCGGCCGCCACGGGAAACCGTGGCGTGCCGCCGGCACGGCCGTCGTCGTCACCCTGGCCATGATCGGCGCCGGCATGATCGGCGCCTCCCTGAAGACCACGCCTACTCCCCGGCCGCCGCAGCCGCTGGCCCAGGCCGGCCCCGAGGTCACCCCGCCGGCGGGCACCGCCGACGATGCTCCAGCGGTCGACGGGCAGCCGGCCGGTCAGGCGGCGGCCGGCTTGGCCCGTTCGGCACCGACCAGCATCGAGATCCCCCGGATCGGTGTCGACGCGACGATCATGTCGTTGGGCACCAACCCGGACGGCACCGTCCAGGTCCCTCCGCTGGACAAGGCCGACCAGGCCGGTTGGTACGAGCCCGGTGCGAGCCCGGGCGAGACGGGTAACGCGGTCATCGTCGGGCACGTGGACTCGGCGGTGCTCGGCCCGGCCGTCTTCTTCGACCTCGGCGCTCTCACCCCCGGCGACACCGTCACCGTGCGCCGCGCCGACGGAGTGCCGGCCACCTTCACTGTCGACTCGGTGAAGTCGTACCCGAAGACTGCCTTCCCCACCGAGTTGGTCTACGGACCGAGCGACCGACCCAGCCTGCGGGTGGTCACCTGCGGCGGTCAGTTCGACGAGGCCGCGAAGAGCTACCCGGACAACATCGTCGTCTTCGCCACCCTGGCGGCCTGATCGGCGACTAACGAAACGGTCCGGCCGGTCGGGGTCACCCCCGACCGGCCGGACCGCGTCCGGCGTATACCTGAATCAGGCGGCTGCCGAGGTCCGCACCAGGGTGCGGATCTGACGCAGCAGCACCGACAGTGCGGCGAGATCCGCCCGCGACTCGTCGAACTCCCCCATCGCCCGTCGGGCGCGGTGGATGGAGGTGGCGTTCGACTGCTCCCACTGC
The DNA here is from genome assembly GCF_015751785.1 of Micromonospora vinacea. Taxonomy (NCBI): domain Bacteria; kingdom Bacillati; phylum Actinomycetota; class Actinomycetes; order Micromonosporales; family Micromonosporaceae; genus Micromonospora; species Micromonospora vinacea. The sequence goes on from NZ_JADOTY010000001.1 coordinate 694,681, forward strand.
TGCACCCGCTCGTGCGGCGGCAGGTCGCCCGGGGTGGAGTCGAGTACCTCCGCGGTGAGCGCGGCCAGCGCGGCGTACAGGTCGTACCGCAGCGCCATCCGGGCCAGCGTCTGCCAGCGGTCCTCCCGCGGCAGCAGGGAGATCTTCGACAGCAGCGAGTCCACCCGGAACAGGTCGGACAGCACGAAGTAGACCGAGGCCACCTCGCTGACGTCCCGCCCGCTGGCGTTCGCCGTCTCCACCACGTCCATCAGGCCGAAGCTGTACATCAGCCGGGTCGCCCGCTCCGCCAGCTCGCGGGGCAGCCCACGCTCGGTCATCGAGTCCATGTGCGCGGCGATGCCCTGGCGCTCGTTGCCGTAGAACAGCTCCTCAAGACCCGGCAGCAGTCGGGTGACCCCGTCACGCAGCCGGGCGATCTCGGCCGGCACGTCGATCGGCGAGCGCCGGTTGGAGACCAGCCACCGCACCGCCCGGTCGAGCAGCCGGCGGGTGTCCAGGTAGACGCTGGTCTGCAGCTCCGGCGCCACCTTGTTGTCCAACGCCTCGATCGCGTCCCACAGGTCGCGCAGGCCGAACACCTCGCTGACCACCACGTATGCCCGGATCACGTCGGCCGCGCTGGCCGCCGTCTCCTCGACCACCCGGAAGATGAACGAGATGCCACCCCGGTTGATCGCCTCGTTGACCAGCACTGTGGTGACGATGTCCCGGCGCAGGCGGTGCCGGCCCATCCGGTCGGCGAACCGCTCGCGCATCGGCGTCGGGAAGTAGTTGACCAGTACGTCGGTCGTCCACTCCTCGTCTGCCAACCCCTCGGTGAGGATCTCCCGCTCCAGGACGATCTTCACGTACGCGAGCAGCACCGCGAACTCCGGCGCGGTCAGGCCGGACTCGCTGCGGACCGCCAGTTCCTCGTCCGGCGGCAGCGCCTCCAACGCCCGGTCCAACCCGCCCGACCGCTCCAGCTCGTTGATCATCCGGCGGTGAACCGGGAGCAGCGATGCGGCCTGGGCCTGGGCGTTGTTGATCGCCCGAGCCTGGTCGTAGTTGTCCCGCAGCACCAGCTCCGCGACCTCGTCGGTCATCCCGGCCAGCAGCTCGTCGCGGTCGGCCATGGTCAGCTCACCGTCGGCCACCGCCGTGTTGAGCAGGATCTTGATGTTCACCTCGTGGTCGGAGGTGTCCACCCCGGCCGCGTTGTCGATGAAGTCCGTGTAGATCCGGCCACCGGTCAACGCGTACTCGATCCGGCCGAGCTGGGTCCAACCCAGGTTGCCACCCTCGCCCGCCACCCGGCAGCGCAGGCTGCGCCCGTCGACCCGGATCGCGTCGTTGGACTTGTCGCCCACCTCGGCGTTGGTCTGGGTGGAGGCCTTGACGTAGGTGCCGATGCCGCCGTTCCAGAACAGGTCCACCGGGGCGGTGACGATCGCCTTCATCAGGTCCTGCGGCGACAGTTGCGTGACGTCGTCGTCCAGGCCGATCGCCGCCCGGACCTGCGGGGTGATCGGAATGGACTTCGCGGTACGCGGGAAGATGCCGCCACCTGCCGAGATCAGCTCCGGGTTGTAGTCCTCCCAGGAGGAACGGGGCAGGTCGAACAGCCGTCGACGCTCCGCGTACGAGGTGGCGGCGTCCGGCTCCGGGTCGAGGAAGATGTGCCGGTGATCGAAGGCGGCCACCAGCCGGATGTGCTCGGAGAGCAGCATCCCGTTGCCGAAGACGTCGCCGGACATGTCACCGACGCCGACCACAGTGAAGTCCTGGGTCTGGGTGTCCAGGCCCAACTCCCGGAAGTGGCGCTTGACCGACTCCCAGGCGCCCCGGGCGGTGATGCCCATCTTCTTGTGGTCGTAGCCGGCGGATCCGCCGGACGCGAACGCGTCACCCATCCAGAAGTTGTGCGCCTTGGAGATCTCGTTGGCGATGTCGGAGAACGTCGCAGTGCCCTTGTCGGCCGCCACCACCAGGTACGGGTCGTCGCCGTCGTGCCGGACCACGTCCTCGGGCGGCACGATCTGCCCGCTGACGATGTTGTCGGTGACGTCCAGCATCGCGCCGACGAACTCCTGGTAGCAGGCGACCGCCTCGTCCCGGTCACCCGGCTTCTGCTTCAACACGAAGCCGCCCTTGGCGCCGACCGGCACGATCACGGTGTTCTTCACCATCTGCGCCTTGACCAGGCCCAGCACCTCGGTACGGAAGTCCTCCCGACGGTCGGACCAGCGCAACCCGCCCCGGGCCACCGGCCCGAACCGCAGGTGCACACCCTCGAACCGGGGCGAGTAGACGAAGATCTCGAACTTCGGTCGCGGCGCCGGCAGGTCCGGAATGGCCTGCGGGTCGAGCTTGAACGCCACGTACGCCTTCGGTCGCCCGTCGGCGCGCTTCTGGTAGAAGCTGGTCCGCAGGGTGGCCTCGATCAGCGTCAGGTACGAGCGCAGGATCCGATCCTGGTCGAGGCTCGCCACGTCGTCCAGCGCGCCCCGGATCGTCTCCACCAGCTCACCGCTGCGCTGCTGCCGCTGCTCGGTGCTCGACTCGCCCGGCGCGAACCGGGTCTCGAACAGCTCCACCAGCAACGCGGCGAGCTTCGGGTACGCGATGAAGGTCTGCTCCATGTAGTCCTGTGAGAAGACCGTGCCGGCCTGCCGCAGGTACTTCGCGTACGCCCGCAGCACCACCACCTGCCGCCAGGTCAGCCCGCCGCGCAGCACCAGCTCGTTGAACCGGTCCACCTCGGCCTCACCGCGCCAGGCCGCCGCGAAGGCGTTCTCCACGTGCGGGCGCACCTCGGCCAGCTCGTGATGCCCCTCGGGCAGCATGAGGCCGAAGTCGTACAGGTAGACCCGACCGTCGATCCGGTCCACCTCGTACGGGTGCTCGTCGACCACCCGTACGCCGAGCGAGTGCAGCACCGGCAGCACGGCGGAGAGCATCATCGGCTCGCCGTACCGGTAGACCTTGAACCGGACGTCCATCGCCTCGGCCAGGTCCGCACCCGGCACCCGGGTGCCCGGCCGGGGCGCCAACTGCTTGCGGAACAGGTGCATCTCCAGCTGGCCGGGCTCCTCCAGCAGCTCCAGCTTCGCCAGGTCCTTCATCGCCTCGTACGGCGTGTGCCCGTCCTTGTAGCCCTCCGGGAACGCGTCGGCGTACCGGGTGAACAGGTGCTTGGCCTGCTCGTCGCCGAGCTTGCGCTCCAGCACCAACCGGTAGTCGTCGTCCCAGAGCCGGGTGGCGTCGGCCAACTCCTCGGCCAGCAGGTCGGCGTCGATGTCGCCGGGCGGTCGGGTCGGGTCGGTACGGACGATGAAGTGCACCCGAGCCAGCATCGACTCGGTGACCCGGGTGGTGTAGTCCACCCCGACGCCGTTCAGCTCCCGCAGCAGGATGTCCTGCATGCGCAGCCGGTTCTGCGTGGTGAACCGGTCCCGGGGCAGGTAGATCAGGCAGGAGATGAACCGCCCGTACGCGTCCCGACGCAGGAACACCCGCAGCTGCCGGCGACCGGCCATCCGCAGCACACCGACCACCGCGTGGTACAGGTCGTCGGTCTTGATCTGGAACAGCTCGTCGCGCGGGTAGGTCTCCAGGATCTGGATCAGATCCTTGCCCGAGTGGCTGCGCTGGCTCAGGCCGGAGCGGTCCAGCACCTCGGCCACCTTGCGGCGTACCACAGGCAGCTCACGGACGCTGGTCCGGTAGGCGGCCGTCGAGAACAGGCCCAGGAAGCGCCGCTCACCGATCACGTCACCATCGGCGTTGAAGATCTTGAAGCCGATGTAGTCCAGGTACGCCGAGCGGTGCACTGTGGCACGGGAGTTGGCCTTGGTGATGATGAGCAGGCGCTTCTCCAGCACCTTCTCGTGCGCCTCGGGCGTCATCGAGGCCAGCGACCGGGCGTCCGGCGAGTCGGAGCGCAGGATGCCCAGACCGGTGCCGAGCACCGCCTCCAACGCCTTGCCGTCGACCGGGTCGGCGGCGTCGCCGCCGCCGGCGTCCACCAACCGGTACTCGCGGTAACCGAGGAAGGTGAAGTGGTCCTGGGCGAGCCACCGCAGCAGCTCCACCGAGTCGGTGATGTCCTTTTCCGGCACCGGTGGGCGGTTGTCGGAGGTACGGGCCGAGGCCAGCTCGTCGGCGAGCTCGAGGGCACGCTGACGCATCTTCGGCCAGTCCTCCACCGCCTCCCGCACGTCGGTGAGGACCCGCTGCAACTCGCGGCGCAACCGGTCCCGCTCGGCCGCGTCCCGGACCGGGTCGATCTCGATCCGCATCCAGCTCTCGATGATGTCGCCGGCGATCGCGTCGTCCGGCTCCACGTCGGCGGAGACCTCGGTGAGCCGGCCCAGCGGCTCCCGCCGCACCACCACCAGCGGGTGCACCAGCAGGTGCACGTCGAGGTGGTACGAGTTGAGCAGCGCCGTCACCGAGTCGACCAGGAACGGCATGTCGTCAGTGACGATCTCGACGACTGTGTGGTGCTGGTCCGCGTGCGGTTCGTGGATCCGCAGCTTCAACTCGCCCGGCACCCGCTGCTGGGCGAGATCCCGGTGCGCCCGGGCCGCGTCGAGCATCTCCTCCGCCGTGAAGCCGACCAGCTCCTCGTCCGGGGCGAACCGCCAGAAACGGCCGACAAGTGTCGCCGCGTCGTGGTCGTCCCCCGCGAGCGCGACGGCCTGGGCCACCAGGCGCTCCGCGTTGGGGACGGGTTCGTCGAGCTCGGCGTCCTCCACGTCGTCGGCCAGCGCCTCGGCTGGCAGACCCAGATCGTAGATGGTGTCGATGCTCGACCCGGTCAGCCCGGTGACTCCCGTGTCGAGCCGGCCGTAGCCGTCCCCGTCGGTCGCCGAATCGAAGCTGTCATCGTCCCGGCCGGAGTCATCCTGCCGGAGGTCGGGTTCCGGTTTGATCGCCGGACGCCGGTCCATCGGTGCCACTCCCCTCGACCCACCGCGTTGTGGGTCACTCTGCCGCCCAGCCTAGGCCCTGCCGTTGTGCGCCTTCGTCGGCGGACCACTGGCCAGACGTCCGGATCGGGACTTTGTCCTTTCACCCGTTGCGGGTCCGAGGTTGGCCGGCTGCGGGATACCCCGCCACGCGATGTTCATCACACGGGCGGGGCCCGTCTTTGAGCGCGGCCGAGCACCTGGGGGACGTTGGGGACGCTGTTCGCGTACTACCGTGCGAGGGCAGTCCGAGATCGGAAGGACCAGCTTCATGCCCTTGTCGTACCCTCGGCCCCACCGGCCGAACCCCGCCCGCCGCCTGGCCGCCGCCGTCACCACGGCGCTGCTCACGGCGGGCATCCTGGTCGGTTGCTCGGGTGACGACGGGCCGCAGCGCACCGTCGACGCCTTCCTGGCGGGCTGGCGCAGCGGTGACCTCCAGGCGGTCGGAGTGATCGACCCGCTCGGCTCGAAACTGCCGTCGGCCGACGTGTCGCGCGAGATCAAGGAACTCTCCGGTGAGTTGGCGGCCACACCGCCCACGCTGACGCGACGCGGCGAGCCGAAGATCACCAAGGACATCGCGACCACGACCGTCCAGGTGGAGTGGACCCTGCCTGGTCAGACCCGCTGGGCGTACGACCGGGAGGTGCGGCTCGCCCACGGCGACGACGACCAGTGGCAGGTGATCTGGGAGCCGAAGGTGGTGCAAGAGCAGCTCGCCAAGGGCGACCGGTTGGCGCTGCGCCGCGACGCTGGCGCCCGCGCCGGGGTGCTGGACAACGCCGGGAAGCCGATCGTGACCCCGCGCCCGGTCGTCCGGGTAGGGGTGCAGCCCAACGGTGTCGCCGACATCAAGGAGCTCGTCAAGGACCTCGACGCGGCGTTCAAGGCCATCCGCCCGGCGCTGGTCCCGGGCGTCGACCTGGCCGACCTGCCCGAGCGGGTGGCCAAGGCCGAGCCGGGCGCCTTCGTCGAGGTGGTGTCGCTCCGCGAGGAGGCGTACCGGCAGATCAAGCCCCGGATCTACGACCTGCCCGGCACCAAGTTCGTCTCCGACAAGATCGACCTGGCGCCCACCCGCGAGTTCGCCCGTGCGCTGCTCGGCACTGTCGACCCGGCGCAGGCCGACGACCTCGCCGCACACCCCGACCGGTACGTCGTCGGCGACCTGGTCGGGCACGGTGGGCTACAGGGCCGTTACGACGAACGACTGCGCGGCGGCCCCGGGCTGACCGTGGTGGTCGAGCGTCCGGCCGAGGGCGGCAAACTCGAACCCACCGGCGCCGAGTTGTTCCGTCGGGAGCCGCAGCCCGGGCAGGCGCTGAAGACCACGCTGGACGTCGCCGTCCAGAACGCGGCCGACGGGGCACTCCGCGCCGAGTCGCACCGCTCCGCCCTGGTGGCGCTCCGGATCAGCGACGGCGCTGTGCTCGCCGCGGCGAACGGCCCCGGCCCGGCCGGGGAGAATCTTGCCTTCGACGCCCAGGTGCCTCCGGGCTCCACCTTCAAGATGGTCAGCACGCTGGGCCTGCTGGACCGGGGCGCGGTCACCCTGGACGGTCCGGTGAACTGCCCGAAGACCTTCACTGTGGACGGCCGGTCCTTCAAGAACTCGGACAATTTCGAGCTCGGTTCGGTGCCGTTCCGCACCGACTTCGCCAAGTCCTGCAACACGGCGTTCGCCGCGCTGGCCCCGAAGCTCGGCGGCGACGGGCTGGCCGCCGCCGGCCGCACGCTGGGCCTGGAGGGTCAATGGGACCTCGGCACTGACGCCTTCACCGGCAAGGTCTCGACGGGCGGCAGCCCGGCCGAGCAGGCCGCCGCGTCGTTCGGGCAGGGCACCACGCTGGTCAGCCCGCTCGCCATGGCCGGTGCCACCGCCGCCGTCGCCCGTGGCCGCTTCGAGCAGCCGAAGCTGCTGATCGACCCGGCGCCGGCCAAGCCGGCCCCGGCCGGCGAGCAACTGAAGCCGGCCTCCGTCACGGCGCTGCGCACGATGATGCGCGAGGTGGTCACCGCCGGCACCGGCAGCGCGCTCAAGGATGTGCCGGGCGAGGTGTACGGCAAGACCGGCACCGCCGAGTACGACAACAACCCGGCCCACACCCACGCCTGGTTCGTCGGCTGGCGGGGCGACGTGGCGTTCGCCGTCTTCGTGGAGAAGGGCGGGGCCAGCACCGCCTCGGCCGTCCCGATCGCCGAGCGCTTCCTCCGCGCCCTCCCGGTCGGCTGACCCCACCACCCCGGGGCCCCACCGGGCGTCCGGCCATTGCCCGGGTCAACGCCCGGCGCCTGGCCTTGATCCACTCGGTTTCGCTGGAAGTGCGGTGTCCGAGCCACTCGGACACCCCGGGTTCACGGAAACCGAGTCGATCAAGGCCAGGGGGCCGAGGGCCGGGTCAGGCGGTGTCGGCTTGGTGCCTCTCGGGCGGGTCCTGGGTCGACGGGGCGGTGCGTCGGAGGAGACCTGGGCCGGCCGACGCCGGCGGGCCGACCGGTTCGCGCTCGACCAGGGGCGAAACAGTGCCCGCGACGCCGGATGGCTCGGAGTGGGCCCGTCCGTCCGTGCCGGGTGACTCCCCCTCGGCCGGGACGTCGTACGGCATCGCGCTCACCGACGAGCCGACGCCGGGGACACCGACACCGGCAGGCCCGACATCGGCAGACCCGCGCCCAGCAGGCCCGAGCGCAGCAGGCCCGCCATCGGCGGGGTCGATGCCACCGGGGTCGATGCCAGCGGGGTCGATGCCAACCGGGAATTCAAGCCGCGAAACCCGCCCAGCGCGGTCGATTCCGTCAAGCCCAGCCAGCGCGTCGAGCCGCTCAGCCCGGTCGGGACGCTCAGCCCGGTCGGGACGCTCAACCCGGTCGGAGCGGTCGGTGGCGGTCGTGGCCCGGCCGTTGCCGCGCCGCGGGGAGGGTGTCGGCCGGGCCGACAGCAGTCGCGGCGGCACGGCTTCCGGGGCGGTCACCGGTGCAAGACCGGCGACCACCGTGTTGACGATCTCGGCCGCGTACGAGCCGTCCGGGTCGTAGTCGGGGTCGAAGACGGTCAACTCGACGCCGAGGCAGTGCGGGGTGTCGACCAGGCCGGCGAGCAGGATCTCCAGCTCGGCGAAGGCGATTCCGCCCGGATCGGGGGCGTCCACGGCGGGCATCACCGCCGGGTCGAGCACGTCCACGTCGATGTGCACCCAGTAGCCCGCGCAGTCGGCGAGTTGCTCGTGCGCCCACTGGGCCGTCCGGGCGGCGCCCTCGGCGCGCAGCGCCGGCACCGGCCGGGTGGTGATCCCGGCGGCCTGGAGGTCGAGCCGGTACTCGTCCTGGGCGCGGATGCCGAGCACCACCACGTCGATGTCGCGGAAGTAGGGCCGGCGGCCCTCCAGCGCGGCCAGGTCGGCCTGCCCTCGCCCGGTGACCAGGGCCAGGTCCTCACCGGCGGCCGCGCCCACGTAGGAGGCGTTGCCGGGGTGCCGGAAGTCGGAGTGCCCGTCGACGAAGACCAGCCCGATCCGCCCGCCGACGGCCTCGCCGAGGCGGTGCATGGCCAGGGCCGAGCCGAGCAGCACGGAGCAGTCGCCGCCCAGCACCACAGGGAACTCGCCCCGGTCGATGATCGAGCCGATGCGCTCGGCGAGGGCCAGCGAGTAGTCGGCGATCTCCCGGGCGTGGCACACCCCGTCGCCGGGCCGCCAGTCGCCGGGGTCGTACCGGGCAGGGGTGACGCAGCCGGCGTCGCGGGCGCGGAGCCGGGCCAGCAGGTCGTGGTCGCGCAGCGCCCCGGGCGCCTTTGCGCAACCCGGGACCGACGTGGGCGTCGGCGGCCGTAGACCGAGATTTGTCGGCGCGTCGAGGACGGCGATCCGGCGCATCGTGAGCTCCCGTCCTCGGTGGTCGGGCGGGCCGGCCGGAACGCCGGCCCGCGCTGGCGTGCTACGAACTCAGAACAGGGCGCTGGCCAGGGCCCGACGCGCCGAGGCGACCGCCGGATCGTCCGGGCCGGCGATGGAGAAGAGCGAGACCAGGTGTTGGCGAACCGTCTCACGGTCCTCACCGGCGGTGCGCCGGACCAGACCGACGAGCCGCGCGTACGCCTGCTCGGCCAGGCCGCTGAGCACCTCGATGTCGGCGGCCAGCAGTTGCGCGGCGACGTCGTCGGGGGCGCTTTCGGCGGCGGCCAGCGCGGCGGACGGGTCGGCGCCGGCCACCCGGCGGGCCACCCCGACCTGGGCCAGCCCGGCCGTGGCCGCGGCGTCCGCCGGGGCGTCGGCGAGGATCTTCCGGTACGCCTGCTCGGCGGCATCCAGGTCGCCGCTCATCAGCGCGTCGTCCGCCTCGTCGAGGCGGGGGTCCTCCGGCTCGGCGACTGTCACGCCGCCGGCCTTGAGCACGGCCTGGAGCCACTGCCGCAGCTGCGCCTCGGGCACCACTCCGGAGAAGGCGTCGACCGGCTGGCCGCCGACGACCGCGTAGACCATGGGGATGCCCTGCACCCGGAACATCTGGGCGATTCGGGGGTTTTCCTGCACGTCGACCCGGGCCAGCACCCAGGTGCCGCCGCCCTCGGCGTTCAGCCGCTCCAGGACCGGGGCGAACTCGTCGCTCTCCGGGAAGCCGGCCGCGCCGAAGAACACGACGACGGGCGTGGCCATCGAGCGTTCGAGCACGTCGGACTGGATGGTCGCCTCGGTGACGTCCACGATGGCGGTGTCACCGCCGGCGGTGGGCGCGCCGGGGGCGCCGTTGGACGGGCCGCCCTGCGGGGGCGTGCCGGGGCGGGAACTTGCTGGTGCGGGGCCACGCAGCGTGCTGAGGTCGACCGCGCCGCGGGTGAAGATCGACGAGGTGATCCGTGGGTCGCTCATGGTTACCTAGTCTCGCACGTGAGCCCCCGATCTCAGCTCACCCGCAACCCCGACGTTGCAACTCTCACGCCCCGCCCCCACCCCCGCGATCTTGCATATTCTGTCGCCGGTACGCCGCATTCATGCCTTATGTCGGCGCACAAACCGCAAGATCGACGGGGGTGGGTGTGACGGCAGGGGGTTAGAAGCGGGCTGGTTCTCGGTAGGTGCCCCACTCGGCCCGGAGGGCGTCGCAGATCTCGCCCAGGGTCGCCTCGGCGCGGACCGCGTCGAGCATGGCGGGGATCATGTTCTCGTCGGTACGGCTCGCCTCGATCATCCGGGCCACCGCCGCGCGGACCGCCGACTCGTCCCGCGCGCCCTTGCGCTCGGCGAGCACCCGGCGCTGCTCCAGCTCCACCTCGTGCGAGATGCGCAGGATCTCCAGCTCCTTGGCGACAGTGCCGGTGTGGCAGTTGACGCCGACGATCTTCTTGTCGCCCTTCTCGAGGGCCTGCTGGTAGACGAAGGCCGACTCGGCGATGTGCCCGGTGAACCAGCCGTCCTCGATACCGCGCAGGATGCCCGAGGTCATCGGGCCGATCTGGTGTGGCCCGTCCCCGCCGAGCTGCCGGATCCGGGCGAAGATCTCCTCCGCCTCGGCCTCGATCTTGTCGGTCAGCGCCTCGACGTACCAGGAGCCGCCGAGCGGGTCGGCCACGTTGACCACACCGGTCTCCTCCATCAGCACCTGCTGGGTACGCAGGGCGATCTCGGCCGACTCGTCGGTGGGCAGCGCCAGGGTCTCGTCCAGCGCGTTGGTGTGCAGCGAGTTGGTGCCGCCGAGCACCGCAGCGAGAGCCTCGACGGCGGTGCGTACGACGTTGTTGACCGGCTGCTGCGCGGTCAGCGACACCCCGGCGGTCTGCGTGTGGAACCGCAGCCACAGGGCCTTCTCGCTGGTCGCCCCGTAGACGTCGCGCAGCCAACGGGCCCAGATCCGGCGGGCGGCACGGAACTTGGCGATCTCCTCGAAGAAGTCGAGGTGCGAGTCGAAGAAGAAGCTCAGCCCCGGCGCGAAGACGTTCACGTCCAGCCCGCGTGAGAGGCCCAGCTCGACGTAGCCGAAGCCGTCCGCCAGGGTGTACGCCAGCTCCTGCGCCGCGGTCGAGCCGGCCTCCCGGATGTGGTAGCCGGAGACCGACAGCGGCTTGTAGCGCGGGATCTCCCGGGCGCAGTACTCCATCAGGTCGCCGATCAGGCGCAGGTGCGGCTCCGGGTCGAAGAGCCACTCCTTCTGCGCGATGTACTCCTTGAAGATGTCGGTCTGCAGGGTGCCGTCCAGCTTGGACAGGTCGGCGCCCTGCCGCTCGGCGGCGACCAGGTACATGCAGAACACCGGCACGGCCGGGCCGGAGATGGTCATCGAGGTGGTCACGCCGGCCAGGTCGATGCCGTCGAAGAGCGCCTGCATGTCGGTGGCGGTGTCGATGGCCACGCCGCAGTGGCCGACCTCGCCGAGCGCCTGTGGGTCGTCCGAGTCGCGGCCCATCAGCGTCGGCATGTCGAACGCCACCGAGAGCCCGCCGCCGCCGGCGCCGAGGATCATCTTGTAACGCTCGTTGGTCTGCTGGGCGTTGCCGAAGCCGGCGAACTGCCGGATCGTCCAGGTCCGCCCGCGGTAGCCGGTCGGATACAAACCCCGGGTGTACGGATACTCGCCCGGCCAGCCGATCCGTTCGAAGCCCGGATAGGTGGCGCCCTCCGGCGGCCCGTAGACGGGCTCCACCGGCATTCCGGAAAGCGTGGTGAAGTCCGCGTCCCGCTTGCGCGCGGCGTCGTACCGGGCCTGCCAGCGCGCCCGTCCGGCGTCGATCTCGTCGGCGTCCATGAGCAGGGCTCCTCCTCGGGTCCTCGACTGCACGTCGAGTGTAAGGCCCTCACCTGAACGATCGCTAAGTCACGCCCTACCCATGAGTAACAGCAGGCACGGCGTCGCGGGAGGTGGCGCAGAGCGCGCCGCATACCTCTCAGGCGGGAGGCGTGGCGGGGGTTTCGCCGAACGCCATGTCGTCGACCCGGATGTTGACCTCATCGACCCGCAGCCCGAACGCCTCGACCGCCTCGCTCACTCGAGCGCGCACCTGACCGGTGACCTCTGACACCTGCCGACCGGCCTGGATCACCAACACCAGGTTGACCACTGCGGCGTCCTCGGTGACGTGGGCCGAGCAACCCCGCCGGGCGTCACCCACCTGGTCCAGCCCGACTCGGTCGAGAACCGCGTTGAAGAACCGGGCGACGTCCCCGCCCAGGTCGGCCACGCCGGGCACCGCGCGGGCCGCCGCGACAGCAATCTTCTCGATCACCTCGTCGGCGACCTGCGTCGTCCCACCAGCCGGCACCGACGCCCTGGTCAGCCTCTGTGTTGCTTCCAGGTCCACAGTCGCTCCCTGCTCCTCGCACCGCCGCGTAAGCCGTCAGGTTGTTGGCCAGCTGCGCCTCAGGCTCCGGCTGCCGCCCCCGGCTGGTTCAGCTCGATGTCGTCCACCGTGACGTTGACCTGGGTGACAGTCAGGCCGTACTTCTCCACCGCCTCGATCACCGCGGCCCGCACCGCCTCGGTCACGTCGGCCACGACGTGCCCGGCGTCGATCACCAGGACCACGTTGACGACGGCCGAGCTGCCCTTCACGTCGGCAGAGACTCCCCGGCGGGCGTCGCCCACCTCGTCCAGGCCGATCTTGTCCAGGACGCTGTTGAAGAAGCGGGACACGTCACCGCCGAGATCGGCGACACCGGGCACCGCGCGAGCGGCCGCTCCGGCGATCTTCTCCACGACCTCGTCGGAAACCGACGTGACACCCCGGGCGGCACCCGCCGCGGGCTGCACTGCGCCGGCGTTCTCCACCGCGTCCGTCATGATCACATCTCCCCTGGTCCCGGTGCACTGTGGACCGACCGGCTCGTCAGCCCGTTTCGCGGCAGCTGGCTGCCGGCCACGCGCCGCGAGCCTACTAAAACCAGAGCGACCTTCGCTTGTGGGCGGGAGGCGCGCTCCGATCGGCCGCACGAAAGACGTCGGACCGCGCCGATCCGGCACGTCCAGGGTGGACGCGCCGGCCAGCGGGGCGTCGGGTCAGCGGGAGAGCTGGGCGAGCAGTTCGTCCGCCGCCGTGTACGGGTCGGTCGCACCCTCGGCAACCTTGGTGGCGAGCGTCGCCAACTCCGTACCGTCGCGCAGTGAGCCGATCCGGGCGCGGAGGATGCCGAGCGCGATCGCCTCGACCTCGGCGGCGGCCCGCGCCTCCTGGCGGCGGCGCAGCTCGCCGTGCTCGACCAGCCAGCCCCGGTGCTTGTCGATGGCGGCGGCGATGTCGTCGATGCCCTCGCCTCGCGCGGCTACCGACCGGACCACCTGCGGCCGCCACTGCCCCGGCCCACGCTCACCGAGAGCGATCATGCCCTGGATGTCGCGGACTGTGGCGTCGACGCCGTCCCGGTCCGCCTTGTTGACCACGAACACGTCGGCGATCTCCAGGATGCCGGCCTTGACCGCCTGGATGGCGTCGCCCATCCCGGGCGCGAGCAGCACCAGCGTCGTGTCGGCCAGCGAGGCGACCTCCACCTCGGCCTGCCCGACGCCGACGGTCTCCACCAGCACCACGTCGCAGCCGGCGCCCTCCAGCACCCGGACCGCCTGCGGCGTCGCCGCGGCCAGCCCGCCGAGGTGCCCCCGGCTGGACATCGACCGGATGTAGACGCCCGGGTCGGTGGCGTGGTCCTGCATCCGCACCCGGTCGCCGAGGATCGCTCCGCCGGTGAACGGGCTGGACGGGTCGACAGCCAGCACGCCCACCCGGTGCCCACGCGCCCGCAGCGCGCGGACCAGCTCGTTGGTGGTGGTCGACTTACCCACCCCGGGTGAGCCGGTCAGCCCGACCACCTGGGCCTGCCCGGCGTACGGCGCCAGCGCCGCGGCGATCGCCGGCAACAACGCGTCACCGTTCTCCACCAACGTGATCAGGCGGGCCACCGCGCGCGGGTCGCCCGCGCGGGCCCGCTCGACCAGCAGCGGTACGTCCCGGCTGCGGCGCACCGACGTGGTGCCCGCTGCCGGGACGTGCTCAGCCTCGCTCACTGCGTCATCCCCGTTCGCGACCGCGGGGCACTCCTCGTGCTCACTGGCTGGCCGCGGCATTTTCCGGCACGTGGATGATCAGCGCGTCGCCCTGACCACCGCCGCCACAGAGCGCCGCCGCGCCGGTGCCACCACCGCGGCGCTTCAGCTCCAGGGCGAGGGTGAGTACGAGGCGCGCGCCGGACATGCCGATCGGGTGCCCCAGCGCGATCGCGCCGCCGTTGACGTTTACCTTGTCCGGGCTGACCCCGAGGTCCCGGGTGGACTGGACGCCGACCTGCGCGAACGCCTCGTTGATCTCGATGAGGTCCAGGTCCGCAACGCTCAGGCCACCCTTCTTCAGGGCGTGGTTGATGGCGTTGGACGGCTGCGAGTGCAGGGAGTTGTCCGGGCCCGCCACGTTGCCGTGCGCACCGATCTCGGCCAGCCAGGTCAGCCCCAGCTCCTTCGCCTTGGCCTTGCTCATCACGAGCACCGCGGCGGCGCCGTCGGAGATCGGCGAGGAACTGCCGGCGGTGATGGTGCCGTCCTTGGCGAAGGCGGGGCGCAGCTTGGCCAGCGACTCGGCTGTGGTGTCCGGGCGGATGCCCTCGTCTTCGCTGATCACCAGCGGGTCACCCTTGCGCTGCGGGATGACCACCGGGGCGATCTCGTCGGCGAAGTGGCCGTTCTTCTGCGCGGCGGCGGCCCGCTGGTGGCTGGCGGCGGCGAAGGCGTCCTGCTCCTCGCGGGAGATGCCGTGCCTGGCGCCGAGCCGCTCGGTCGACTCACCCATGGAACAGCAGTCCCAGGCGTCGCTGAGCCCGTCGTGTGCCATGTGGTCCTTGACCACCACGTCGCCGTACTTGTAGCCGGTGCGCTGACCCATCAGCAGGTGCGGGGCGTTGGTCATCGACTCCATGCCGCCGGCCACCACGATGTCGAACTCGCCGGCCCGGATCAGCTGGTCGGCCAGGGCGATCGCATCCAGGCCGGAGAGGCAGACCTTGTTGATGGTCAGCGCCGGCACGGACATCGGCACGCCGGCCTCGACCGCCGCCTGCCGAGCCGGGATCTGACCGGTGCCGGCCTGCAACACCTGCCCCATGATCACGTACTGGACCTGTTCCGGGCTGACGCCGGCACGCTCCAGCGCCGCCTTGATGGCGATCCCGCCGAGCTTCGTGGCCGGGAGGTCCTTGAGGTTGCCCAGCAGCCGGCCCATCGGGGTCCGCGCGCCACTGACGATCACCGAAGCCATGCCTGCCTCCGAGGGGTGCCGAGCTGTACGCCTTAACGATTGTTCGGCCAGACTAGCGCCATGGCAGAGAACTCCCCCGTCGAGCCCGGTGCGGACTACGTCACAGACATCGGGCTTCGCAAGATTGACCACGTCGGGATCGCCGTCGCCGACCTGGACGCCGCTATCGACTTCTACCAGCGGACGTTCGGGATGCGCTGCGTCCACGTGGAGACAAACACCGAGCAGGGTGTTCGGGAAGCGATGCTGGCCGTCGGACCGACCACCGAGGGCGGCTGCGTGCAGTTGCTCGCCCCGCTCACCCCGGAGTCGACGATCGCGAAGTTCCTCGACCGCAACGGGCCGGGCGTGCAGCAGGTCGCGTACACAGTCGTGGACATCGACGTGGCCTGCGCGGCGCTACGGGAGCGTGGCATGCGCCTGCTCTACGACGCACCGAGGCGTGGCACTGCGGACAGCCGGATCAACTTCGTCCACCCCAAGGACGCCGGTGGCGTCCTCGTCGAACTGGTCCAACCCGCCCCCACCCCGCACTGACGCCCCGGCTCCACCCTCACCCCTGTTGATCAAGAGGTTTGCGTCATCCCACGCCGCGCAGATGACCGAAAGCTCTTGATCAACAGGGGTGGCGGCCGTTGGAGGCCGGATGCACGCACGTCAGTGCGCGGTTGGCGGGGTGGTTGGACACCTTCACGCATCGGCGGATGCAGTTTTTCACAGAGGACTTCCCGGCCTAGCTACCGTTCAGTAACGTCCGGCCCCACAGGAGCGCGACCGGTGCCGGATGTGTCGAATGCCGACATGGCGGTCGTGCCCACCGGCGCCGACGATGGCAGCACCCGGGCCCGTGCGGGTGCGGACGAACCGGAGGTCACCGTGCAGGACATCCTCGAAGCGATCATGGCGGCGGAGGAATCGAACGACCCGGACCGCGAACTCGCCGGCGTCGCCGGACTACCCGTACCGGAGAGCTACCGGGGCGTGGTGGTCCGCGCCGAGGAGTCCCGGATGTTCGACGGCATGGCCAGCCGGGACAAGGACCCGCGCAAGGCGCTGCACGTGCAGGAGGTGCCGACGCCAGAGCTGGCGCCGGGCGAGGCGCTGGTCGCGGTGATGGCAAGCGCGATCAACTACAACACGGTGTGGACCAGCATCTTCGAGCCGGTTTCCACCTTCAAGTTCCTCCAGCGCTACGGCCGGGTCTCCGAGCTGACACGCCGGCACGACCTGCCGTACCACGTGGTCGGCTCGGACGCGGCGGGCGTGGTGCTGCGCGTCGGCCCCGGGGTGACCCGCTGGGCGCCCGGCGACGAGGTGGTCGCGCACTGCCTCTCCGTCGAGTTGGAGGACGCGGCCGGTCACGACGACACCATGCTCGACCCGCAGCAGCGGATCTGGGGCTTCGAGACCAACTTCGGCGGCCTGGCTGAACTGGCCGTGGTCAAGGCCAACCAGCTGATGCCCAAGCCGCGGCACCTGAGCTGGGAGGAGGCGGCCAGCCCCGGGCTGGTCAACTCCACCGCGTACCGGCAGCTCGTCTCGCATCACGGCGCCAACATGAAGCAGGGTGACGTGGTGCTGATCTGGGGGGCCTCCGGCGGCCTCGGCGGGTACGCCACCCAGATGGCCCTCAACGGCGGCGCGATCCCGGTCTGCGTGGTGTCCTCACCGGAGAAGGCCGAGCTGTGCCGCAGGATGGGCGCGGAACTGGTCATCGACCGGGCCGCCGAGGGCTTCCGCTTCTGGAAGGACGAGGAGACCCAGGACCCGGACGAGTGGCGACGCTTCGGCGAGCGGATCCGCGAGCTGACCAGCGGCGAAGACCCGGACATCGTGTTCGAGCACCCGGGTCGGGAGACGTTCGGCGCCAGCGTCTACGTGGCCCGGCGCGGCGGGACCATCGTCACCTGCGCCTCCACCAGCGGCTTCCAGCACCAGTACGACAACCGCTACCTGTGGATGCACCTCAAGCGGATCGTGGGCAGCCACTTCGCCAACTACCACGAGGCGTGGCAGGCCAACCGCCTGGTCGCGCTCGGCAAGGTGCACCCGACGGTGTCCCGCACCTATCCGTTGGAGCAGACCGGCCAGGCCGCGTACGAGGTGCACCGCAACGCCCACCAGGGCAAGGTCGGCGTACGCTGCCTCGCACCCACCGACGGGCTGGGCGTCCGTGACGGGGAGTTGCGGGCCCGGCACGAGGACGCGATCAACCGGTTCCGGGGTCACTGACCGGCACCGCCGGTTCCCGGCCACTGACCGGCACCGCCGGTTCCCGGCCACTCACCGGCACCGCCTGGTTGCGGCACCCCGTCCGGATGGTGGAACGCCGGCTGGCCATTGCGCTGATCGCTCATTGTTCTTCCGCCCTCATTAGCGGATAACCCACCCGGATCGAACAAAGGGCCTCGGGGTAACCCCGGGGCCCTTTTCCGCGTCACGCTGCGTGGCGTTCGACCGGCCGGGACCTGCCAAGATCGCCGATTGGTCCAACCGCACCGATCCCGGGAGTTGACCATGTAAAGAGGGCACGAAAGCTTCGCACCGCTCTTGCGAAGCACCCTGGGGCGTCTGCCAGTATGTCCCAATGCCCCAGCAGCAGTCCTCCCCTCTCGCGTTCTTCGATAACGCGAACTCGCAGCCAGATTTCACCGTTGGCCTGCGCGGATACAACACCCATCAGGTCGACGACTTCCTCGGCCGGATGACCGCCGCGCTGACCCAGTCCGAGCAGGCCCGTGCCGAGGCTGAGCAGCGGATGAACGACGCCCAGCGTCGGCTCCGCCAGGCCGAGCAGCGCATGAGTGCGCTGGAGCAGAAGCTCACCGACACGAACAAGCAGCTCGAAGAGAACAGCCGGCCCACCCTCTCCGGGCTCGGCACCCGCGTCGAGCAGATCCTCCGGCTCGCCGAGGAGCAGGCCAACGACCACCGCAACGAGGCCAAGCGCGAGTCGGAGGGCATCCTCTCCGCCGCCCGCCTCGAGGCCCGTGAGATCACCGACAAGGCCCGCGCCGAGGCCGCTGCCATGAAGGCGAGCGCCGAGCGCGAGGCGGGCAACCTGCGCACGGCCGCCGAGCGCGAGGCCGCCGAGGTCCGGGTGCAGGCCCGCCGCGAGGCTGACACGCTGCGCGCCGACGCCGACCGGGAGACCAAGCAGCTGCGTACGGTCACCGCGCACGAGGTGGCCGAGCTGAAGTCGACAGTCGAGCGGGAGGTCGCCACCCTCCGGGCCACCGCCGAGCGTGAGATCACCCAGCAGCGGGCGAAGGCCGCCCGCGAGGCTGAGGAGAAGCGCGCCGAGGCGACCAAGCTTCTCACCGACGCGCGGGACAAGCGCGACAAGGACCTGCAGGCCCTGGAGCTCCAGCTGGCCGAGCGGCGGGAGAAGGCCGAGCGCGAGGAGTCCGAGCGCCACGCCGCCCAGGTCGCACAGACCCAGAAGATGGTCAGCGAGGCCGAGCAGCGTGCCCGGGCCGCGCAGGAGCGGGCCAAGGAGATCGAGCAGCGCGCCGAGGCGCGGCGTGTCGAGTCGGAGCGCAACGCCGCCGAGACGGTCGACAAGGCCAAGGCGCACTCGGAGAAGACCCTCAACGAGGCGAAGGCCGAGTCGCAGCGTCTGCTCACCGAGGCGCGCACCGAGGCGGAGCTGACCACGCAGGCCGCCCGCCGCGAGGTCGAGGACCTCACCCGGCAGAAGGACGCGGTCACCTCGCAGCTGGGTCAGATGCTCTCCGGGCTCGCCGGCATCGTTCCGGGAATGCCGGCGCAGGCCGCTCCGGCTGCCAAGCCGGAAGCCAAGAAGACCGATGGCGGTCAGGAGCGGGTGCCCGCGGAGACCGCTGGCTGACGCGAGGCGTCAGGTCGGGGCATCGACGGCGCGAGGTGACACCGGGTAACCGGTGCCACCTCGCGCCGTATGCGTTTCCTAACCCCTGGTATTCGCTGACCGCAACGGAGTGAAGTAGCTCCCACAAGGCCCGTCCGTATCGCCCCAGCAGGGCCCGTTGCGTGTGAGGATGGGGGCATGTCGCACGGCGAGGAACTGTTCGCTCTCGGCGGGGACGTGACGACGGAGCCCAGCTTCGAGTCCGCTCTGCGGGGGTACGAGAAGAAACAGGTCGACCGCTATGTCGCGCGTGCTGAGCACGAGATCGCGACCCTCGCTGGGGAACGGGAACAGGCGTACACACAGATACACAAGCTCGCCGGCCAGGTCGAGGTTCTCCAGCGCGACCTGACCCAGGTGCGCAAGCAGATGAACGTGGTCGACCGGGCGTCGTTCCGGCATCTCGGCCCGCGGGTCGAGTCGATCCTCACGCTGGCTGAGGAGCAGGCCGAGCAGATCCTCATCGACGCGAACGGGGAGATCGAGGCCCGTCGTGCCGCGGCCGAGCACATCATCGAGGAGGCCCGCGAGCAGGCCGCGCGGGCACTGAAGGACTTCGAGATCGCCCTCGCCGCCCGACGCGCGGAAGAGGAGCGGCACAGCGCCGCCCAGCGGGCCGAGGCGGACGCGACCCTGCGGTCGGCCAAGGACGAGTCGGCGCAGTTGCGCAAGGCGGCGCAGGACGCGCTGGCGAAGGCCCAGCAGGAGGCCACCCAGCTGCGGGATGCTGCCAAGGAGATCCACACTCGGGCCCAGCAGGAGGCCACCAAGCTGCGCGAGACGGCCCGCGAGACGCTGGCCAGGGCCCAGCAGGAGGCCAGCGACCTGCGCGATGCCGCCAAGGAGGTGCATGCCAAGGCGCTTCAGGAGGCCAAGCGGCTCACCGACACGGCGACCGAGGCGGGGCGGGCCACCCACGCGAAGGCGCAGCAGGAGGCCAAGCAGATCATCGACGATGCGTCGATGGCCGGACGGGCCACCCGCGCCAAGGCGCAGCAGGAGGCCGAGCGGCTGACGACGCAGGCCACCGAGTCGGCGAAGCGCAGCCGTGCCGAGACCGAGGCGTACGTGCAGCGGATGCGCACCGAGACCGAGGCGTACGTGCAGCACACCCGGGCGCAGACCCAGCAGGAGCTGGGCGCCTGGCGGGCCGGGGTGGAGCAGGAGGTCAACTCCCGTCGGGAGACGGCCGACCGGGAGTTGGCGCAGCGACGGTCCGCGGCCGAACAGGAGTTCGCCAAGCGCCGCGACGAGTTGGACAAGCAGCACGCGGCGCGCCAGCAGGAGCTGGAGGCCGGGTTCACCAGCCGGCAGCAGGAGCTGGAGAGCGGGTTCACCACCCGTCGGGACGAGCTGGAGATCGAATACTCCAGTCGCAAGGACGAGCTGGAGACCGAGTACACCACTCGCAAGAACGAGATCGAGCAGGGCGCGGCCGGCATCCGTCAGGCAGCCGAGCAGGACGCGGCGGCGCTGCGCCAGCGGTCCGAGGCGGAGGCCGCCGAGCTGCTGAGCCGGGCCGAGACCGAGGCCAGCGACAAGCGCCGCAAGGCCGACGAGCATGTCGCGGCGTCCCGGCGGCAGTTCGAGGAGTACGCGGCCACGACGCAGCAGCACCTGGCCACCACCCAGCAGCACCTGGCGGCGACCCAGCAGGAGTCGGCGGCGGGCCGCCAGCAGTTGGCCCAGGTGATGCTGGAGATCGCCCAGGCTCAGCAGCAGCTGGCGGATCTGCGGCAGGAGACCTGGAAGGCCCGGCAGGAGTCCGACGAACTCCAGCGTCAAATGTCCGAGCTGCGGTTGCAGAGCGTCGCCGGCCCGATCGACGGCCCGACCGCGCCGGCCGCAGCAGACGGCGCGAGCGCGGCTGGGCCCGACGGTGGGGACGACGGCGTGAGCGTTTCCGCCGGCGCGGCTGCGGGTTCGGGTACGGGCACCGGGGGTTCGGGTACGGGCACCGGGTTGAAGGCCGAACCCGCCGACACCAGGCAGCCGGTGAACGCGGGTGCTGAGGAGTCCGGGCAGTCCACGACGCGACCGGTGGCCGAGCCGGTGACCACGGTGGACGGTGGCATGGCGAGCGCCGGGGTGGACGGGGAGCCGACGGTGGCCGCCGTTCCGGGCGAGGGTGGCCGGGGCGCCAAGCCCACCAAGATCACTAGCACCGGTGAGAACGGCAAGCGACCCAGCAAGCCGACCACCGACGAGCGCAGCGCCAAGCCCAGCAAGGTCACCATCGAGAAGGACTGACGGCGGGCGCTGAGCCACGCGCACTCATGATCGACACGACATCAGCAAAGTCGGGGTGTCCCGCCAGCGCGGACACCCCGACTTCCTGAATGGCGAGTGGATCAGGACCGATGGTCCGGGGGTGGGTCGATGATCGGGCGGCGGAACGGACCCCACGCCACGAAGCGTTCGAACAGTTCCCTGGGCGCCGGCCCGTCGTAGGGATTGAGCTGGTACAGGTCGTGCGCCGCCTCGTGGTACAGACCGGCGAGGTAGATGGTCAGCGCGGCCGGGTCCTCGTCGAACTCCGCCTTGAGCAGCAGCCTGGCGTCCGCGCAGGGCCACGGCCGGCCGTCGGCCCGGCAGCACCACATGGGTCGCAGCGGGGTGTGCGGCGTCCGTGCGCCGCAGGGTCGGGGAAACACGGGGTACGGCCCGAGCCGCGGCTGCGGCAGCCCCGACATCGGGGTACGTGGCCTCCCGCCTGAGCTGGAGCCCGGCGGGCTGCAGCCGGCGGACGACCGCGGCGCCGAGGTGACGGTGACAGGCAGCGACCGGCCGACGGGGCGAGACGTGGGCATGGGTGACCTCCTCGACTGGGGCGCGGACGCGCCGCCGTGCAACGGCAGGCCCGCGCGGTGGGCCCGGAAGCGGGGTGGCCGCAGGTGACGCGGAGCCATACCCATCCGGTACGTGACAGTCTGCTGAGAACACCGTTACGGTCGGAAGGCGTCACCGTGCTCGGCGGCGGGACTGCATCGACGGCATGGTCCGCCGGGACAGTTGGTGGAGACGACCCTCGACCTGCGGAGGCACTGTGGAAGGCGACGCCGCGCCGACGGCCGACATGATCCGCGCGCAGCTGCGCCGGCTGCGGATCGCCGCCGGGATGAGCCAGGAGGACTTCGGCCGGCTGGTGCACTACTCCGGCTCGATGGTGTCCGCGCTGGAGCTGGGCCAACGCCCGCTGGACCGGCTCTTCCTGGCCCGCGCCGACGAGGTGCTGACCACCGGCGGTCTGCTCGTCTACCTGCTCAAGCTCGCCGAGCGGGACGGCCAGCCGAGCTGGTTCCGACCCTGGCTGGACGCCGAGCGCACCGCCCGCCAACTGCGGTGCTTCCAGCCGTCGCTGATCCCCGGGCTGCTTCAGACCGAGAACTACGCCCGCGCGGTGATCCGCTGCGACGACCTGCTCAGCGACGACGAAGTGGAACGCCGAGTCCATGCCCGCCTGGACCGCCAGTCCATCCTCACGCAGCCTGACCCACCGCAGCTCATCGCCGTCGTCGACGAACACGCGCTGCGGCACACCGCTGAGCACATGCGCGGGATCATGGTCGAGCAGCTCACCCAGCTGATCACCTACGCCCAGCGTCCGCCGGTCAGCGTGCACGTCATTCCCGCCGAGGTTGGAGTGCACGTCGGGATGTCCGGACCCTTCACGCTTGCGCGCGGCGCGGACGGTGGATGGGTCGGCAACCTCGAAAACCAGCTTGCCGGCGTCGTGGTTGACCGAGATGGCGACGTGGCTACGCTGCTCTCACGATGGGAGACGGTTCGCAACGAAGCGCTCTCTCATCGGCACTCGATTGACCTGATGAAGGAAGCAGTGGATTCATGCACCTGAGCGGCGCAGTTTGGCGCACCTCCACTCGCAGCGGCAACAGTGAGTGCGTCGAGGTGGCGGACAACCTGCCCGGGGTCGTGGGGGTGCGGGACAGCAAGGACCCCGCTGGTCCGGTGCTGGTGTTCGCGCCTGCCGCGTGGCGGGCCTTCGTGGCCGTCGCCCGTCGTCCCACCGCCTGAGCCGGGAGGTCCCTGGTGCCACAGCACGACCCGTCCGGCGACGAACCGAACGTGACCCCCGGTCCTCCGCCAGCGGAAAACCCACAACCGGCGAAGACGCCAACGTCAGCCGAGACACCAGCGGCGGCCGAGACGCCACCGCCGGTGCCGGTCCCCGCACCGGGGGTCGACCCGGAGGAGCCACCGGCGGTCCCGTCCGGAAAGTTCGGCACACCGGGGCGGCCACTGCGCCGTAGCAGCTTCCTGCTCGGCTTCACCGGTGCTCTGGGCGTGCTGCTGGCGTACACCCTCTATCTGGGGATCCGCAATGCCGGCGGCATCCTCGTGCTGGTGGTGATCGCGCTCTTCCTCGCGGTCGGCCTCAACCCGGCGGTGGTCCGGCTGGGGCGCTGGGGTGTGCCGCACGGCCTGGCGGTGGCGGCGGTCGCCCTGACGGTGGTGCTGCTGCTCTGCGGCGGCGTGGTGGCGCTGGTCCCGCCGATCGTCACCCAGTCCGGGCAGTTCATCGACCAGATCCCGAGCCTGCTCGACGAGTTGCGCCGCAACCCGACGGTCAATGACCTGGTGGAGCGGTACGACGTGGTGGAGCGGGTGCAGGGCGCGGCCAACGCGGAGACGGTCGGGCGGGCGCTCGGCGGGGTGCTCGGCGGCGCACAACTGATCTTCGGCACGGTGTTCCGGACGCTGACCGTGCTGGTGTTGACGATCTACTTCCTGGCCTACTTCGACAAGCTGCGTTCGCTGGGCTACTCGGTGGTGCCCCGGTCGCGGCGGCAGAGGGTGCAGCTGATCGGCGACGAGATCCTGGCCAAGGTGGGCTCGTACATGGTCGGCGCGTTGAGCATCGCGGTGCTGGCCGGCGCGACCACCTTCGTGTTCGCGCTGATCGTCGACCTGCCGTACCCGTTCGCGCTGGCCGTGGTGGTCGCGGTGACCGACCTGATCCCGCAGATCGGCGCGACCCTGGGCGCGGTGATCGTGAGCCTGGTCGGCTTCGCCGCCGACCTGCCCACCGGCATCGCCTGCGCGGTGTTCTTCCTCATCTACCAGCAGGTGGAGAACTACCTGATCTACCCGAAGGTGATGCGGCGTTCGGTGGAGGTCAACGAGGTGGCTGCCCTGCTGGCCGCCCTGCTCGGGGTGTCGCTGCTGGGCGTGGTGGGCGCGCTGATCGCCATCCCCACTGTGGCCGCGCTGCAACTGATCCTGCGCGAGGTGGTGCTGCCCCGCCAGGAGCGCCGCTGAGCGTCAGCTGGCCTGACCGGCGGCCGGGCCGGGGACGGGGGTGTCGGCGAAGGCGGCCACCGTCCGGTCGGCGTACGCGCTGACGTCGCCGGCCTCCATCGGGCCGTCCCAGGTCGTCGGGAGCGGCACCTCGACGGCCGGGTTGACCCGACGGACGATCTCGTCGAGCACCGTCTCCGCGTCGCCCACCCAGAGGTGCTTGGCGCCCGGCACCCCGACCACCTCGGCCTGCGGCACGGCGGCGAACCGTTCCCGCGCCTCGGTGGGGCGCAGGTAGTCGTCGAACTCCGGCACCAGCGCCACCAGCGGCCGACCCGAGTCGGCCCAGGTGGCCAGGTCCTCGGGGGCGGAGAAGCGCAGCGGCGGGGAGAGCAGGATCGCCCCGGCGATCGTCGGGTCGCAGCCGTACTTCAGCGCCAGGTCGGTGCCGAACGACCAGCCGACGAGCCAGATGTTGGGCAGCTCGGCGAACTCCGCGTACTCGATGGCGGCAGCCACGTCGTACCGCTCGCCCACCGCGCCGTCGAAGGCCCCCTCGCTGGTGCCGCGCACACTGCTGGTGCCCCGGGTGTTGAACCGCAGCACCGCCAGGTCGGCCAGGGCGGGCAGCCGCCAGGCCGCCTTGCGGAACACGTGGCTGTCCATCATTCCGCCGTGGGTGGGCAGCGGGTGCAGGCAGACCAGGGTGGCCACCGGCGGCCGGTCGGCCGGCAGGGCCAGCTCACCGACCAGCCGCAGACCGTCGGCGGTGTGCAGCTCGATGTCCTCCCGGCGGCCGGGCAGGATCGACGACGCGCGGATCGCTGTGCTCACCGCCCAAGTCTGTCGCGAAGTCGCCGCCGCCGCCCGCCCAGGCACGAACAGCGTGACCCAGGTCGCTAACGGGCGGGGTCGTTCAATAGCGCGGGGTACCCCGGCCGCGCTGCACCGCGGGGCCGCGTCGCTCCCGGGCGCGCCAGCAGCCGCTGTGCCAGTGCCGCCGGTCGGTCAGGTCACCCAGGCCGTCCGCCGGCCAGGCCACCAGGTGGGCCACCCCGGGTCGGATCTCCTGGTCACAACCCGGGCAGCGGTACGTCTTGACCGACGCTCCCGCGCCGATGCCGCGTACCTGCCAGGCGCCGTCGGTCCACTGCTGCACCGAGGCGACACCCTGCCGGACCCGGTCGGCGTCCAGGTTGGCGTTCTCGTCCCGGCGAGGGCGATTGCGACGGGGGCTCACAGTCACCAAGCGTACGTTCCGCCGGACGGGACGAGCTCGCGGCCAGCCCGCCCAACGGTTGAGATCACTCCCAACTCTCCGACCGCGTCGGGTCTTCGACGACCCGCGCCCCCGCCAGGACTGTCGTCGCGTCCGCCTCGGTGAAGCCGCGTGGCGCGCCCGGCTGGACGCCGACCGGTCGCCTGTCCTCCCGCTGCAAGCCGAAGGTGGCACTCACCACCGTCTTGGGGATGCCGAGCAGATCCAGGGTCGTCCCAGAGAAGAACGCGGGCCGGCCAGCGACAGTCCGATTCCCCGCGGTGCGGGTGCCAGCCCCGCTCGCATAGCGGTATTTCACGAACATGGCCTCGGTCGCCGCCCGCGCAAGGGTGATCTCCGAGGAGACCAGTCTCGGGTAGGAGCTGACGTCCACCGAGCAGGAAGTGATCGGCGCGCCTTCGGGCAGGGCATCGAGCCGCAGCGGCACGGCACACGAGTGTGCCTCGTTCCAGCGCAGTGCCTTGACCGCCTGCTCCAGCCCGGCACGGTCCCCCCGCAAGATGACGGCACGGGCGTACAGACCTGGCGCGGGGTGCCACGACTTGACCATTGCACGCACGCTGCCGCTCGCTTGGTGGATCGTGCCGTCGAAGGTCTGGGGCCCCGGTGCGGCCGCCTCAACCTCGACGCCGCCGAACGAGACGCTAATCGACAACTCCGGCGTACTGCTCACCTCGACATGCACCGGTTGGTCATCCCGGACGCTGAGCCGGACCGATTCGGTGCGGCCCCGGATAACCTCCCAGCCCAGATAGCGGGCCTGGGTCGGGTCGAGGCCGAAGTGCAGCACGTTCGGATCGCTGCCGACCAGCGCCGGGTCGGCGGCGGCCCCGGGCACCCCGTCGATGCGGGGCGGCACCGGCGTGGCCCCGGTGGACGTCGTGGCGGTCCAGGGCAGGCGGCCGGTCAACCCGTCGAGGCCCGTCCCGGTCATTCCGACGACGCCGAGCGCCCCGATCAGGGACAACGCGGTCCCTGCGGCGACCCGGCGGTGGAGTTGGCGGCGGCGGCCTCGAGCGTGGGAAGCCCGCAGCAGCCGGTCGGCGTCCACGGTGCCCTCGGCACGGTCCCGCAGGGTTCGGACGATCCGCTCGTCGAGGTCCGTCACGGTCGGCTCCCGTTCGTGGCCGGGGCACCGCAGCGCTCCCGGAGGTTGGCGAGCGCCCGCATCGCGTGGGTGCGGACGGTGACCGGCGAGCAGTCCAGGATCTGGGCGATCGTCGCGTCGTCGAGGTCCTCGTAGTAGCGCAGCACCAGCACCGCCCTCTGGCGCTCGGGCAGGCCGAGGATCAGCCGCCACATCTCGTCCCGGTCGGCCGCTTCGCCGCCGAGGTCGCCTCGGTGTGCCCGCTCGGCGAAGGTGTCGACGGCCAGCTCGCGGTTGGACCGGCGGCGCCACCAGGAGATGTTGGCGTTGACCAGCATGCGGCGCACGTACACGTCGGGCCGGTCCGCGCGGGCGATCCTGCGCCACTGCACGTACGCCTGCGACAGCACGTCCTGAGTGAGGTCCTCGGCCCGGTGCTCGTCACCGGTCAGCAGCCGGGCGAGCCGGACCAGCGCCGGACCCCGGCTGCTGACGTACTCCTCGAAGGTCACACTCTGCAGACGCTGTCAACACCCGCAGGCGTTGACGCGGTCAGCGGTGCGAGTGGTCGCGGAAGCCGCGGCGGGTCTTGCGGCCCAGGTAGCCGGCGGTGACCAGGTGTTCCAGCAGCGGCGCGGGTGCGAAGCCCGGCTCGCGCAGTTCGAGGTACAGCTCGCGCTGGATGGCCAGGGAGACGTCCAGCCCGACGACGTCGAGCAGCTCGAACGGGCCCATCGGGTAGCCGCAGCCCAGCTTCATGGCGTGGTCGATGTCGTCGGCCGTCGAGTAGCTGGCCTCCAGCATCTTCACCGCGTCGTTCAGGTAGGGGAAGAGCAGCGCGTTGACGATGAAGCCGGATCGGTCGCCGCAGACCACACCCGTCTTGCCGAGTGCGGCGCAGACGGCGCGGGCGGTGGCGGTGGCCTCCGGGGAGGTGCGGATGGTGCGGACGACCTCGACCAGCGGCATGACCGGCGCCGGGTTGAAGAAGTGCAGACCCACCACGTCGGCCGGCCGCTGGGTGGCCATCGCCACGTCGATCACCGGCAGCGACGAGGTGGTGGTGGCCAGCACCACGCCCGGCTTGCAGATCTCGTCGAGGCTCGCGAAGAGGGCCTTCTTGACGCTCAGCTCCTCGACGACCGCCTCGACCACCAGGTCGACGTCGGCGAGATGGTCGAGCGTGGCGGACCAGCTGATCCGGCCCAGGGCGGCGTCCCGGTCGGCCTCGGCGAGCTTGCCGCGCACGACGCCCTTGTTCAGTGAGGTCTTCACCGCCTCGCAGACCTTCGCGGACTTCTCCATGCCGCGGGTCACCGAGACGACCTCGTAGCCGGCCTTCGCGAAGACCTCGATGATCCCGGTGGCCATCGTTCCGGAGCCGACCACGCCGACCTTCGCGATGGCGCGCGCACCGTCGGCCAGCGCCGACTCCGTGGCGAGCGGCGTCGCCTCGTCCGGTACGACCACCGGGGAGCCGGGCCGTTCGTAGGTGTAGAAGCCCCGGCCGGACTTCCGGCCGAGCAGCCCCGCCGTCACCATCTGCTTGAGCAGTGGCACCGGGGCGTGCCGGCGGTCCCGCCCGCCGCGCCGGTACATGGTGTCCAGGATCTCGTACGCGGTGTCCAGGCCGATCAGGTCCATCAGCGCCAGTGGGCCCATCGGCAGGCCGCAGCCGAGCTTCATGGCGGCGTCGATGTCCTCGCGGGTCGCGTAGTGCGACTCGAACATGCTGACCGCGTGGTTGAGGTAGCCGAAGAGCAGCGCGTTGGCGATGAAACCGGCCCGGTCGTTGATGGTGACGTCGACCTTGCCGAGCCGGGCGCAGAGCGCCTCGACGTCGGCGACCACCTCGGGTGCGGTGACGACAGTGCGGACCACCTCGACAAGCTTCATCACCGGGGCCGGGTTGAAGAAGTGGATGCCGATCACCTGGTTGGGTCGGCTGGTGGCCACCGAGATCTCGGTGACGCTCAACGAGGAGGTGTTGGTGGCGAGGATGGTCTCCGGTCGGCAGACCCGGTCCAGCTCGGCGAAGATCCGCTGCTTGAGGTCGAGGTGTTCGGGCACCGCCTCGATGACCAGGTCGACGGAGTGCAACGCGTCCAGCCCGACCGCGAAGTGCACCCGCTCGTGCAGGGCGTCGCGGTCCGCCTCGGCGAGCTTGCCCTTGGCGACCGCCCGGTCGGTGGAACCCTTCAGGGTGGCCCGGCCGCGCTCCAGCGCCGGCTCGGAGATCTCCACGGCCACCACGTCGATGCCGTTGCGGGCGAAGACCTCGACGATGCCGGCACCCATGGTGCCCAGCCCCACCACGCCTACGGTGCTGAACTCGCGCGCCACGACCGGCCTCCCCAGAGACTCCGCACGGCCACTGAACGGCCGCTAAGGTTATGCGCGCGAGTCTGCCACGTGACGGTGAGTTGTCGAGACGCCGTGGCATATTTCACCCACGGCGCAGCCGGACCGCTATGCGGTCGCCACGCTGGTCAGGGCCAGCAACTCCGCGACGAACTCCGACGGGCGCTCCAGGTGCGGGCTGTGACCGCAGCCGGGCAGCACCACCTCGTGGTACGCGCCGCCGGCCGCCGCGTACCGGTCGAGCACGGCCCGGGTCTGGCCGACCATCGGCTGCGGTGGGCAGGCGTCCGCGCCGGGCCAGCCGGGCACGAGATCCAGCGAACCCAGGTACGCCAGGTCGAAGAGTGAGGTGTCCGAGACGATGACGTCGACGTCTCCGCGTACCCAGGTGACGGGTGGCTTCTCGGCGACGGCCACCAGCTCGTCGGCGAGCCGGAACCAGGTCGGCGCGAGCGCGTTGAGCACCCCGCGCTCCCCCGGCGCGGTGCCCGGCCAGTTCTCCGACGGCACCGCCGTGCCCGGGTAGTTGTCGTCCCCGGTGGCGGTGGACAGCACTGTGTCCAGCAGCAGATCCTCGTCCTCGCCCAAGGCGGCGGGATCGGCCACGTAGGTGGCTCGCAGCACGGCCCGCGGGCTGGCCGGTGCGTCCGCGCTCCGGTCGCCGGCCGCGAGGCGGGCGACGAAGTCCGGGTTGGCCGTGCCGGCGCCGGTGCCGGCGAAGTCGGGGGTGGTCGGCGTGCCGGTCAGGTCGCGGGTGCCGCCGAAGCCGTACGGGGAGACCGGCGCCGCCAGCAGCAGAGCCCCCACCCGGTGCGGATGGTCGACCAGCAGCCGCATCGCCACCCCGCCGCCGAGGGAGTGCCCCACCACCACCGGGCGCGCGTCGGCGGCAAAGAGCGTCGGGTCGTCGAGCAGGGCGGCCACGTCGTCGGCGAAGTCCCGCAGGCCCCGCGTGGCGTCAACCGGGGCGGTCGCGGAGTCGCCGTACCCCCGCAGGTCGGGGGCGACCACCCGAAGCGTCGGTGGCAGCCGGCGGACCAGCGGCTCCCAGAACAGCGCGGACGAGCAGTTGCCGTGGATCAGCAGCACCGGTGTGCCGTCCGGCGGGCCAGCCACCCGTACCGCCTGGGTGATGCCGTTCGCCGTCACGGTCCGCTGCTCGGTTTCCATCCGCGGCATGCTGCCACGGGTGCCTCCGCCGGTCCAGGTGTCGGACCGCCACCCAACGGAGCTGCCCGGTGTGGCCGACCGCCAGGCGATCAGCTGCCCGATGTGGCCGACCGCCGGGCGGTCAGCTGCCCGATGTGGCCGACCGCCAGCGATCAGCGACGCGTGCCCGGTGGCGCGGCCAGCGGTAGCGGCAGCGTCGGTCGGACGTCGCGCCGGGACGGGCCGAAGCTGAGCCCCACCGGATCGGTGAGCGCCACCCCGGGGTCGAACAGGCGCAGTTCGGTGCGGCCCAGCCGGATCACGTCACCGTCGGAGAGTCGTTCCACCTCGGTGATCCGCCGGTCGTTGAGCCAGGTGCCGTTGGTGGAGCCCAGGTCCCGCAGGGACGGGCCTTCCGGCGCCAGCCACACCTCGGCGTGGCGACGGCTCAGGTGCGGATCGTTGATGACCACCTGACCGGTCGGCGCGCGGCCGATCACCTGAACCTCGGCTCGCATGCGAAAGCTCGCTCCGCGCATCGGTCCACCCGCGACCGTCAACAGCGGCATCAGTTCCGGATGTTCCTCCATGGACAGTCAGCCCTCCACCCCACACCGTCACTCCGCGCGTCAGCTTGCCATCAGACGGTAGTCGTCAATACCGACCGGCCGGTCAGCCTCTCGTCACCTCCCGGCCATCTGCCGTTCGACGATTCGGGCGGGCCGCATCCGTCACCAACGCCCTGACCTGCACTGATCAACGATCGGTCGGGTTGGTGCGACGCCGGCCCCCCGGCCCCGAATCGCGGACCCTACCGGCGAGTAATCCTCGGGTCTAGACTTCCGCCATGACGGCAGTGCATATCCCGGGCGTTCCGGTCATCGACGCGGGCCACTTGGTTTCCACCAGCCCGGCGACCGGCGCCGAGGCCGGTCGCCTCCCGGTCGCCACCGATGCCGACGTGCGGGAAGCCGTCGACCGCGCCCGCGCCGCCGGCGAGTGGTGGGCCGGTCTCGGCTTCACAGGCCGTCGCGAGCGGTTGCTGCGCTGGCGTGCCCTGCTCGCCAAGCGGATCGAGCAGTTGGCCGAGGTGGTGCACGTCGAGGGCGGGAAGCCGGTCGCCGACGCCATCGTCGAGATCGTCACCGCTATCGAACACATCGACTGGGCCGCCCGCAACGCCGGCCGCGTGCTCGGCCCACGCCGGGTGCGGTCCCGGCTCATCCTCGCCGAGTTCTCCGCCCACCTCGAATACCAGCCGTACGGGGTCGTGGGCGTCATCGGGCCGTGGAACTATCCGGTCTTCACGCCGATCGGCTCCGCCGCGTACGCCCTCGCCGCCGGGAACGCCGTGGTGCTCAAGCCGAGCGAATACACCCCCGCCGTCGGCCAGTGGCTGGTGGACAGCTTCGCCGAGGTGGTGCCCGAGCAACCGGTCTTCACCGCCGTGCACGGGTTGGGCGACGTGGGCGCGGCGCTGTGCCGCTCCGGCGTCAACAAACTGGCCTTCACCGGCTCCACCGCCACCGCCCGGAAGGTGATGGCCGCCTGCGCCGAGACGCTGACCCCGGTGCTCATCGAGGGTGGCGGCAAGGACGCCATGATCGTCGACAGCGACGCCGACCTGGACGCGGCCGCCGAGGCGTGCGTCTGGGGCGGCATGACCAACGCGGGCCAGACCTGCATCGGCATCGAGCGGGTGTACGCCGTGGACGCCGTCTTCGACGCCTTCGTCGACAAGGTGGTGGCGCGCGCCGGCCGGCTGACCGTCGGGCCGGAGGGCACCGACATCGGACCGATCACCATGCCCAGGCAGATCGACGTGATCCGCCGGCACATCGACGCCGCGATCACGTCCGGCGGGCGCGCGGTGCTCGGCGGCCCGAGCGCCGTACAGCCGCCGTACGTCCACCCCACAGTGCTGGTGGACGTGCCGGAGGAGTCGGCCGCCGTCCGCGAGGAGACCTTCGGCCCCACGCTGACCATCAGCCGGGTCCGTGACGCCGACGAGGCCGTCACCCGCGCCAACGCCCTGTCGTACGGCCTCGGGGGTTCGGTCTTCGGCCGGCGACGCGCGGTGGCCATCGCACGGCGGCTGCGCTCCGGGATGGCCTCGATCAACTCCACGTTGACCTTCGCCGGCATGTCCACCCTGCCGTTCGGTGGTGTCGGCGACTCCGGCTTCGGTCGGATCCACGGGGAGGACGGCCTGCGTGAGTTCGGCCGGTCCAAGGCGATCACCCGACGCCGCGCCCGGTCGCTGCTGCCGTCGATGACCTTCGACCGCACGCCCACCGACGTGGCCCGGCTCGTCAAGGCGATCAAGGCGATGTACGGAAGGTGAGTGTCGGATAACCGATCATCACCAAGGATCGGCGTATCCACATGTTTATACGTTGTGTCCACGGCGGTACATTGCGTTAAATGGGCCCCAATCGATTGCGCTACCGCCTTGTCGACAGTGACCAGTCGTGGAGCGCCCGACGTCGTCGGCACCGCTCGGACTGGCTGGCGCGCACCTTCCCCGACATCGGTGACATGCACGTGGTCGACCTCGGCGGTCGGCTCGGCACCTGGCACCGCGCCACCGTCCGACCGGCCCGGGTGACAGTCGTCAACCTGGAGCAGCCGCCCGCTGTCGTTCCGGAATGGGCCCACGTCGAGCAGGCCGACGCCTGCGACCTGCCCCCGCACCTCACCAACGGCAGCTTCGACATGGTCTTCTCGAACTCGGTGCTGGAGCACGTGGGCGGGCACGAACGCCGGATCCGCTTCGCCGCCGCCGTCCGCTCACTGGCCGACCGACACTGGGTGCAGACGCCCTACCGCTACTTTCCCATCGAGCCACACTGGATCGCGCCGGGCATGCAGTTCCTGCCGGTACGACTGCGCACCGCGCTCGCCCAACGCTGGCCGTTGGGGCACAAGCCGACCCGCAGCCACGACGCCGCCATCCACCAGGTGCTCTGGACCGAACTGCTGGACCGCTCGCAGATGCGCCACTACTTCCCCGACTCCACGATGCTGGTGGAGCGGGTGTTCGGCCTGCCGAAGTCGCTGATCGCGGTGCGCAACGGCTAGGGCGCCGGTCAGAAGAGGGTCAGCTCGTCCTTCACGATGCCGCGCAGCTTGTCGTAGTCCACGACCACACACCGGATGCCCCGGTCGGTGGCGAGCACCCGGGCCTGCGGCTTGATCTCCTGGGCGGCGAAGACCCCGACGACCGGGCTGAGCAGCGGGTCACGGTTCATCAACTCGAGGTAGCGGGTCAACTGCTCCACCCCGTCGATGTCGCCACGCCGCTTGACCTCGATGGCGACCGAGCCCGAGTTGGCGTCCCGGCACAGCAGGTCGACCGGGCCGATCGCCGTCATGTACTCGCGGCGGACCAGCGTGAACCCCTCACCCAGCACACTCGGGTTGGCGGCCAGCAACTCCTGCAGGTGCGCCTCCACCCCGTCCTTGCGCAGGCCCGGATCCACACCCAACTCGTACGAGGTGTCCTGGAAAATCTCCTCCAGGGTGATCCGCAGCTCCTCGCCAGCCTTGTTGACGACCCGCCACACCCCGGGGGCCTCCTCCAACCGGCATGGCGGGCTCATCCAGTTCAACGGCTTGTACGCACGGTCGTCGGCATGGATGGACACCGACCCGTCCGCCTTCACCATCAGCAACCGGGTGGCCGGCGGCAGGTGAGCCGAGAGCCGTCCGACATAGTCCACCGAGCACTTCGCAATGACCAACCGCACCCGACGAGGGTAGCCGAGCACCCACCGGTCGCCAGCGAGCGGCACTGGCGCGTCGATGCGATGCTGAGACCGTGTTCGAAGTCCTCACCGGCACCGGTCTCGCCGCCTCGGCGGGGCTGAACGCCTACATACCCCTGCTCATCCTCGGTCTACTCGGCCGTTACACCGACCTGATCGACCTGCCCAGCGGCTGGACCTGGCTCGGCAACGGCTGGGTCATCGCCATCATGGCCGTGCTGCTCGCCGTGGAGATGGTGGCGGACAAGGTGCCAGTGGTCGACCACATCAACGACGTGGTGCAGACAGTGGTCAGGCCCACTGCCGGTGGCCTGGCCTTCGGTGCCGGCTCCTCGTCGGAGACGGTGACGGTCAGCGACCCGGGGAGCTTCTTCTCGTCCCACCAGTGGGTGCCGGTCGTCACCGGCGTACTGCTGGCGTTGGGCGTGCACCTGCTGAAGTCCGCAGCCCGCCCGGTGATCAACGCGACGACCGCCGGGATCGGCGCCCCGGTCGCCAGCACCGCCGAGGACGCCACCAGCGTGGTGGTCTCCCTGGTGGCGATCATCCTGCCGGTGCTGGTGCTCGTCTTCCTGGTCGGCCTGGTGTTCTTCACCTTCTGGTTCGTCCGCCGTCGTTCCGAACGACGCCGCGAACGAGAGGCGGCCCGCGCCGCCGGCTTCCGCGTCTGACGCTTGAGCGGCGGATCGGCGGCCCGCCATACCGGGGTTCCACCGGCCGACAAATGCCTAGTATCGGGGCAAGAGCCTAGAGGAGGTCGGCATGACCGCAGCGTTGGAGATGCCCCGAGTCCAGGAATGTGTGGTCGCCGCGTGCGCGTACAACCAGTCGGGTGACTGCCACGCCTTCGCGATCACCATCGGCAGCATGGATCACGCCCACTGCCACACCTTCGTCGAGTCGCCCGTCCGGGGCGGTGTGGAGAGCCTGATCGCGCAGGTGGGCGCCTGCCAGCGCTCCGACTGCCGGCACAACGAGCAGCTGGAGTGCCACGCGGCGTCAATCAGGGTCGGCCCGGACAACGACATGGCCGACTGCATGACCTACGCCGGCCGCTGACCCACGCCAGCCACTGAGCCCCGGCCGCGGGCCGGGGCCGGGGGCAGCGTTCGATCAGGGCAGGTCGTTGGCGCGACGGATGACAGTCACCAGGTCGTCGATGATGCCGGTGAGAGCGAAGTCCTTCGGGGTGAAGACCCGGGCGACCCCTGCCGCCCGGAGGGTGTCCGCATCACCGGCCGGGATGATGCCGCCCACCACCACCGGCAGGTCCGGCCGGCCGGCGGCGCGAAGCCCGTCGAGCACCGCTGGCACGGCGGCCAGGTGCGACCCGGAGAGCACGGAGAGCCCGACCAGGTCGACGTCCTCCTCCACGGCGGCGGCGACGATCTGCCCCGCCGTCAACCGGATGCCCTGGTAGACGACCTCGAAGCCGGCGTCGCGGGCGCGTACCGCGATCTGCTCCGCGCCGTTGGAGTGCCCATCCAGGCCGGGCTTGCCGACCAGCATCCGCAGCCGGCCGCTGCCCAACTCCCGCGCCGTGGCGGTGACCCGCTCGCGGACCGCCACAAGCCCCGGCTCACCGCCGCCACCGGTGGCGCCGGCCAGGCCGGTCGGCGCCCGGTACTCGCCGAAGACCTGGCGCAGCGCGCCGGCCCACTCGCCGGTGGTCACCCCGGCCCGCACGCACTCCAGGGTGGCCGGCATCAGGTTGGTGGTGGTCGCGGCGTCCGCACGGAGCCGGGCCAGCGCCGCGTCGACGACGGCCGCGTCCCGGTCGGCCCGCCACCGGCGTACGCCGTCCGTGGCGGCCGCCTCGACCGCGGGATCGACCTGCTCGACCGCTCCGGCGCCAGCGGCGGTCAGCGGGGAGGATTCGGTCTCGGTGTACCGGTTGACCCCGACCACCACGTCGGCACCGGACTCCATCCGGCGGCGGCGCTCGGCCAGCGACGCGACCAGCGCGCTCTTGAGGTAGCCGGTTTCCACGGCGGCGACGACGCCGCCCAGCTCCAGCACCTTGTCCAGCTCGACCCGCGCCCCGGTGACGACCTCGTCGACCAGCGCGGTCATCACGTGCGAGCCGGCGAAGAGGTCGGGATACTCGAGCAGATCCGACTCGTACGCCAGGACCTGCTGCATCCGCAGCGACCACTGCTGGTCCCATGGGCGGGGCAGGCCGAGCGCCTCGTTCCAGGCCGGCAGTTGGACCGCGCGGGCCCGGGCGTCGCGGGACATCGTCACGCCGAGCATCTCCAGCACGATGCGCTGGATGTTGTTCTCCGGCTGTGCCTCGGTGAGGCCGAGCGAGTTGACCTGCACGCCGTAGCGGAACCGCCGTTGCCGGGCGTCGGTGACCCCGTACCGGTCCCGGGTGATCTCGTCCCAGAGCACGCCGAACGCGCGCATCTTGGCGATCTCCTCGACGAAGCGCACCCCGGCGTTGACGAAGAACGAGATCCGCTGGACCACGTCGCCCATCCGCTCGGCCGGCACCTGACCGGAGTCACGGACCGCGTCGAGCACGGCGACAGCGGTGGCCAGCGCGAAGCCGACCTCCTGCACGGGCGTCGCGCCGGCCTCCTGGAGGTGGTACGAGCAGATGTTGACCGGGTTCCACCGGGGCATCTCCCGCAGCGTGTACGCCACCACGTCGGCAGTGAGCCGCAGCGAGGCCGCCGGCGGGAAGATGTAGGTGCCCCGGGACAGGTACTCCTTGATGATGTCGTTCTGGGTGGTGCCGGCGCAGCGGGTCGGGTCGGCGCCCTGCTCCAGCCCGACGGTGCCGTACAGGGCGAGCAGCCACATCGCCGGCGCGTTGATGGTCATCGAGGTGTTCGTGTCGGCGAGCGGGAGGCCGTCGAAGAGCGCCCGCATGTCGCCGAGGTGGGCCACCGGCACGCCGACCCGTCCGACCTCGCCAGAGGCGAGTTCGTGGTCCGGGTCGTACCCGGTCTGGGTGGGCAGGTCGAAGGCGACCGACAGGCCGGTCTGCCCCTTCGCCAGGTTGCGGCGGAAGAGGGCGTTGGTCGCCGCGGCCGACGAGTGGCCGGCGTAGGTGCGCATCACCCACGGGCGGTCCCGCTCGGGCAGCCGCCCGGGGAAAGCCGTCTCATCCATGGCCGGAGTCTAAGTTACCGTTCAGTAAAAGAGGCTGTGGAAAACCACACAGGTCCATGTCGGGGACGTCCGGGTGCCAAGCGCCCGCAGTGGCGCGGACCGCCACACCCCGGGCACCACCCGGCCCGGGCCAGGACGCACACTGGACGGCATGGATGACGAGCTGGCCATCTCCGTCCGAGGGCTGCGCAAGGCGTACGGCGACAACGTGGCGGTGGCGGGCGTGGATCTCGACGTCCACCGCGGTGAGGTGTTCGCGTTGCTCGGCCCGAACGGCGCCGGCAAGACCACCACGGTGGAGATCCTGGAGGGTTACCGCCACCGGGATGCCGGCGAGGTCACCGTCCTCGGCGTCGACCCGGCCCAACCGGATGCCGACTGGCGGTCCCGGGTCGGCATCGTGCTCCAGGGCACCGGCGAGTTCGACGAACTGACCGTGGCCGAGGTGATCAGGCACTTCTCCGGCTTCTACCCCGGCGCGGACGACCCGGAGAAGGTGATCGCGCGGGTCGGGCTGACCGACAAGGCGAGGGCCCGGACGCACACCCTCTCCGGCGGGCAGAAGCGCCGCCTGGACGTGGCCCTGGGCATCATCGGCCGCCCCGAACTGCTCTTCCTCGACGAGCCGACCACCGGCTTCGACCCGGAGGCCCGCCGCGAGTTCTGGGAGCTGATCCGCGACCTCGCCGCGGCCGGCACCACAATCGTGCTCACCACCCACTACCTGGACGAGGCCGAGTCCCTCGCCGACCGGGTCGGCGTGATCGCCGGCGGTCGGCTGGTCGAGGTGGCCGCTCCCAACCGGCTGGGCAATCGGCAGGAGGCCCTCGCGACGGTCTCCTGGCGTACCCCGGAAGGGACGCTGGAAAGCGCGCAGAGCGCGACGCCGACGGCCTTCGTGGCCGACCTCGCCGCGCGTTACGGCGGCGAGGTCCCCGGGCTCACGGTGACCCGGCCGACCCTGGAGGACGTCTACCTCACCATGATCGGACACGCGCGATGACGACCACGACGAAGCCGGCGACGCCGGTCACCGCGACCCGCGGCCGGCGGCCGGGTGCCGGCACGCTCGCCCTGCGCCAGGGTCGACTGGAGATCACCCAGTTCCTCCGCAGCCGGGAGTCCGTGGTCTTCACGATGGGCTTCCCCATCATCATGATCCTGATCTTCGCGTCGATCTTCGACGGCACGATCGGCGGCGGGGTCAAGTTCACCCAGTACTTCATCACCGGCATGATCGCGACCGGCCTGATGACAGTGAGCTTCCAGAACCTCGGCATCTGGATCCCGATCGAGCGGGATCGGGGGGTGCTCAAGCGCTACCGGGGCACGCCGATGCCGAAGTGGGTCTGGTTCGCCGGCAAAGTGATCATGGTGGTGGCGATCGGCATCGCCGAGACGGCACTGCTGCTGGCCGTCGCGGTGACGCTGTTCGACCTCGACCTGCCGGGCACCGCGGCGAAGTGGTTCACCTTCGGCTGGGTCGCCGTGCTCGGAGTGACCGCCTGCACTCTGTGCGGCATCGCGATCTCGTCGCTGGCCCGCACCGCTCGCAGCGGCTCGGCTGTGGTCACCCCGGTCGCCCTGGTA
Source organism: Micromonospora vinacea (assembly GCF_015751785.1). Lineage (NCBI taxonomy): Bacteria > Bacillati > Actinomycetota > Actinomycetes > Micromonosporales > Micromonosporaceae > Micromonospora > Micromonospora vinacea. The sequence continues at coordinate 733,365 of NZ_JADOTY010000001.1, forward strand.
CTCCAGTTCATCTCCGGGGTGTTCTTCGTCTTCACCGACCTGCCCACCTGGATGCAGCAGGTGGCGGCGGTGTTCCCGCTCAAGTGGATGTGCCAGGGGCTGCGGTCGGTGTTCCTGCCGGAGAGCTTCGGTGCCCAGGAGCCGGGCGGCTCGTTCGAGTTGGGCCGGGTGGCGGTGGTGCTGGCCCTGTGGTGCGTGATCGGCGTGGTGCTCTGCCTGACCACCTTCCGCTGGACCACCAAGCGCGACGGCTGAGCGGCCGACCGGGGCGGGTTCCCGCCCCGGTCGCCACAACTCAGTACGTGTAGAAGCCCTTGCCGGTCTTGCGGCCCAGGTCACCGGCGGTGACCATCCGCTGGAGCAACTCCGGCGGGAAGAACTTCTCGTCGGCGGTGTCGGTGTAGATGTTCTTCGAGGCGTGCAGCAGCACGTCCACGCCGGTCAGGTCGGTGGTGGCCAGCGGGCCCATCGCGTGCCCGAAGCCCAGCCGGCAGGCGGTGTCCAGGTCCTCGGCGGACACCACCCCGGACTCGACCAGCTTGACCGCCTCCATCACCAGGGCGGAGATCAGCCGGGTCGTGACGAAGCCGGCGATGTCCCGGTTGACCACGACGACCGTCTTGCCGATCTCCTCGGCGAAGACCCGCGCGGTGTCCAGCGTGGCGTCGCTGGTCTTGTAACCGCGCACCAGTTCGCAGAGCTGCATCATCGGCACCGGGGAGAAGAAGTGGGTTCCGACGACCGCCTCGGGCCGCTCGGTCACCGCGGCGATCTGGGTGACCGGGATGGCCGAGGTGTTCGTGGCGAGCACCGCGTCCGACTTGCAGATCTTGTCCAGGGCGCGGAACACCTCGTGCTTGATCTCCAGCCGCTCGAAGACCGCCTCGACCACGATGTCCGCGTCCGCCGCCGCCTCCAGGTCGGTGGTCGGGGTGATCCGAGCCAGCGTCGCCTCGACCTCGGACGCCTCGATCTTGCCCTTCTCGGCGAACTTCTCCAGTGACTTCCGAATGCCGCCGAGACCCCGGGTGGTGGCCGCGTCGTCCAGGTCGCGCAGCGTCACCTGCCAGCCCGCCTGCGCCGCCACCTGGGCGATGCCGGAACCCATCAACCCGGCCCCGACGACCGCGAGTCGACCCGCCATCTGCTTCTCCCTCGCTGCGATTGAGTGCCTGCCTGCACCCTAGTCGGCGAGCCTGAACGATGGCTAAGTGGCGGTCGGGCCGGGGTCGCGGGGACCGGCCTCAGATCTCCAGTGCCGGCTCCTCCGGCGTGGTGCCCCGCTCGACCGCCACCCCGAGCGCACGCAGGTCGGCCACGAAGTCCGGGTAGCCCCGGTCGACGTGGTGCACGTGGGAGACCTCGGTGACCCCCTCCGCGCAGAGCCCGGCGATGATCAACCCTGCTCCGGCCCGGATGTCGGTGGCCCGCACCGGGGCACCGGAGAGCCGGCCCCGTCCCCGGACCACAGCGTGATGCCCATCGGTCTTGATGTCCGCGCCGAGCCGCATCATCTCGTTGGCGAACATGAAGCGACCGTCGAAGATGTTCTCGGTGATCAGGGAGGCGCCGTCGCTGACGGCCGCCAGCCCGATCGCCATCGGCAGCAGGTCGGTGGCGAAGCCGGGGTACGGCAGCGTCACCACGTCCACCGCCCGGGGTCGGTCGTCCATCCGCACCCGGAAGCCGTCCCCCCGGGTCTCCACCAGCCCGCCGGCGGCCACCACCTTGTCCAAGGCGACCTCCAGGAAGGCCGGGTCCAGCCCGGTCACCGTCACGTCGCCCCGGGTCATCGCCGCGCCGAACGCCCAGGTGCCGGCGACGATCCGGTCCCCCACAGTGGCGTGGCGCACCGGACGCAGACCGGGCACACCGGTGATCCGCAACGTGGACGTGCCCGCGCCGACGATGCGCGCGCCCATCTGGTTGAGCATCGTGCAGATGTCGACGATCTCCGGCTCCCGGGCCGCGTTGTCGATCATCGTGGTTCCCTGGGCCAGCACCGCCGCCATCACCAGGTTCTCGGTCGCGCCGACGCTGGGGAAGTCCAGCACGATGTCCGCGCCCCGCAGCCCGTGCGGGGCGGAGGCGATCACGAACCCGTGCTCACCGGAGATCTCCGCGCCCATCCGGGTCAGACCGGAGATGTGCATGTCCAACCCCCGCGACCCGATCGCGTCGCCACCGGGATGGGCCACCCGCACGTACCCCCGACGGGCCAGCAGTGGGCCGAGCACGCAGATCGACGCGCGCAGCCGTCGGACCAGGTCGTAGTCGGCCTCCGCGCCCGGCTGCTCGGGTACGTCGATCGTCACCGACCGGGACCGGGCCACACCGCCCCGGGCGACCATCGGGTCCACCGGGTCGTCCGCGTCGAACTGGACGTCGCAGCCCAGCCGACGCAGCACCTCCCCCATGATCGCGATGTCGGTGATCCGGGGGACGTTGGTGATCACGCTGCGGCCCGGCGCGAGCAGCGCGGCGGCCATCAGCTTCAACGCCGAGTTCTTGGCACCGACCACGTGCACGGTGCCGGCCAGCCGGGCGTCACCGCGGACCCGGATGACGTCGACATCGTTTACCGCAGGATCGCCGGCATCGCCGGGGCCCACCACCACCGGCCAGCCGGCGGTGCTGTCCGGCCGCGCCGGGATCGTCAGGTCGGGAATCCGTAGGCTGTGCGTCATGGCCGTCCACCTCACGCGCATCTACACCAAGGCCGGCGACGCCGGCATGACCAGGCTGAGCAACAACGAGCAGGTGCCGAAGACCGATCCACGGATCGCCGCGTACGCGGATGTCGACGAGTGCAACGCGGCGATCGGCGTCGCGCTCGCGCTGGGGAACCTCGACGAGGAGCTTCGCGGCGTGCTGGCGTCGGTGCAGAACGACCTGTTCGACGTCGGCGCCGACCTGTCCACCCCTGTCGAGCCGGACCCGAAGTACCCGCCGCTGCGGGTCACCGAGGAGTACGTCGAGCGCCTGGAGGGCTGGTGCGACGAGTACAACGCACGCCTGAGCAAGCTCGACTCCTTCATCCTCCCCGGCGGCACCGCAGGCGCGGCGCTGCTGCACGTGGCGCGGACCGTCGCCCGGCGTGCCGAACGGGCAGCGTGGGCGCTGGTCAGCCACGATCCGGAACGAACCAGCACGCTCCCGGCAAAGTATCTCAACCGGCTCTCCGATCTGCTCTTTATCCTGTCAAGAACGGCAAATCCGGCAGGAGATGTGCTATGGGTGCCGGGCGGCAAGCGCTGAACGTCGGCGCTCCGCACCACGTCGAGGTATGCGTTCCCACTCTGCCCGCCACCACGCGTAGCCAAGCCGTGATCCACTCGGCCGAGTCAGGCTGACCAGCGCCGCGCCAGCTCTCGCCGCCCCCGTGATCGACTCGGGCTCATGAAAACCGGGGCATCCCCACCAGCAGGACACCCCGAATTCAAGAAACCCGAGTCGATCAACTCGAAAAGGCGAAACCCCGCTGCACCGGCAACGGCAGGTGATCAAAGCCCGCGCCGAACCGGCAGACAGTGCCCAACGAAGGGTTTCCGGGGGAGCCCGCCCGGCGCAGGGATCAAGCCTGACCGCCCGGAGCCGGGCGGGCTCCCCCGGAAACCCAGAAGAGCAACCACAGACGAAGATCAGGCAGCCGGCCAGTCCTGGGAGGCCATACGCGGCGAGACCGCCCCCGGAGGGGCGGCCTCAAGCCAGGAGAGGAAACCGGTCACTGTCGATCGCGCCATGGCGATCTCCACCGGTGCGTGGTTACTGGTACAGCGGAGGATCACCCAGTCGGCCGGCATGGAGAACCGTTCCTGACCTTCGGGCAACCGGCGGCGCTCCACGGCCAGCCCCTTGCGGGAGAGCACCCGCTTGGGCCGGATCGCGAAGCTGAACATCCGGTACCAGCGCAGCTCGTCACCGGCGAACCGGCCGAAGCCGGGCGACCAGCCGCGGCCGTCGAGCATGGTGGAGACCCGTACGCTGAGCCGGATGATGCCACCGCTGCGGGTGACCAGAGCTCGCCGGACGAAGAGGATCAGAAGCGCGCCGAGGATGACGACGACGCCGATTCCGAATCCTTCGACGATCTCCATCCCCGGTGTGGCTCAGCGGCTCGGCGCGGAGACCGGGGTTGCGCTCTCGGCCAGCACGGTGACACCGTCGGCGCTCACCGAGAGGAAGCCGCCGGCCACCTCGTATGCGACCTGCTCGCCGCCGGCAAGCTTGATGCGTACCTGGCCGGGCTCGGCGAGCTGGCCGAGCAGCGGCGCGTGCCCCGGCAGGACACCGAGCTCGCCTTCGGTCGTCCGGGCGACGACCATTTCGGCGTCACCGGACCAGACCTTCTCCTCGACGGCGACGAGCTCGACGTGAAGCTGCTGTGCCACGCTGTCTCCTTGCTGCGGCTACGGATTGCCGAAAGTCTAGCCTGACGACGCGGCCCGCCCAACGCGGGTCGGGACAACGGCGCCCTGGCTACTTGGTCTTGTTCACGAATTCCGGGTGCTCGAGCAGGAACGGGTCGAGTTGCTCGTTGTGCAGGGCGGTGAAGAAGTCCGGGACCCCCTCCTGGAACTGCTCGCCCAGGTACTTCTTACCGTCGAAGACTCCACCACCGGGGAGCTTGATCATCTCGATCGTGTTCGGCCGGATGTCCTTCAGGGCGAGCCCGAAGTCGACCACGCTGTTGCCCCGGCCGTTGAAGATCAGTGACTGGCCGGCGGCACGGAGCACCTTGTCCAGCTTGATCGGGTTGGACACCACGTCCGCACTGAACGCCTGGCCGACCATGGCCTTGACGAACTGCTGCTGGTGCCGCTGCCGGCCGTAGTCGGAATCCGGGACACCGTTCTTCGGGTAGCGCTGGCGGACGTAGTCCAACGCCTGCCACCCACTCAGGTGCCGGTTGCCCTTCTTGTAGAGCGCCTGCGGGCCGACGTAACCCTCACCACGGGTGTTGCCCGGGCGCGGCTTGCCGTCGGGCTGCTTGTGCTCGGACTTCACGTCGCGCTCGATGTACATGTCGACACCACCCATGGCGTCGACGATCTTCTGGAAGCCGGTGAAGTTGATGATCGCACCAGCGTCGAAGCGCTTGATGCCTGTCACCTTCTGCACCGTGGTGGCCAGCAGTTCGAAGCCCCGGGCCGCGTCGGGGTTGGCCCCCGGCACCTTGCTGCCGAACGACATCGCGGCGTTGATCTTCGTGGTCTCGCCCGGGAAGTTGGCCTTCTTGAACTCCGGGATGTGCACGTAGAGGTCACGTGGCAGCGAGAACAGGTAGGCCCGGTCCATCGAGGCCGGCACGTGCAGCACCATGATCGAGTCGGCCAGTGGCGCGGCCGTCGGCGTACGCGGGTCGATACCGACGAGCAGGATGTTGAGCGGGCCCTTGATGTCGCTCTTCTTCGCCTGGGCGCCCGCGGCCTGGTCCCCGAAGAGGTCGGCCTTGCCGACGGACCCCTCGTAGCGGGCCATCAGCACCTCGGTGCCGACCAGCACCGCGCCGCTGAGCACGGCCAGCACGGTGCCGAACACCGTGCAGATCCTGGCCCACCGCGGCACGCCTCGCCAGATGGACGGCTTGCGGCCCCTCTTGCCGGCCTTACCCACGAGCATCTCCGTTCGTTACGCCCACGACGAGGAAGACGGGCGCACGTCGTCGAAAGGTTGCAAAGATCAACGCTCGTTCAGGTGAGCGCGCGGAACGAACCGTAGCTCGGGAGTCTCGGGAGTGACGACCGCGAGTAACGGACCGCGACGATGGTAAGACGCGAACATGAACAAAAGACTGCCCCGGCATTGCCGGGGCAGTCTTTTTGCTACGGATTGGATGGGGACTTGTCAGTCCTTCATCAGCTCCTCAGCCTTGCGCTCCAGGTCCTCGAGACCGCCGCACATGAAGAACGCCTGCTCGGGGAAGTGATCGTACTCACCCTCGCTGATCTTGCGGAACGCCTCGATGGTCTCCTTGATCGGGACCGTCGAGCCCGGCACGCCGGTGAACTGCTCCGCCGCGTAGGTGTTCTGCGAGAGGAAACGCTCGATCCGCCGGGCGCGAGCCACGGTGATCTTGTCTTCCTCGGAGAGCTCCTCGATACCGAGGATGGCGATGATGTCCTGCAGGTCGCGGTAGCGCTGCAGAATCCGCTTCACCTCGGTCGCGACCTGGAAGTGCTCCTGGCCGACGAACTCCGGCGCGAGGATCCGGGACGAGGACGCCAGCGGGTCAACCGCCGGGTAGATGCCCTTGTCGGAGATCGACCGCTCCAGGTTGGTGGTCGCGTCCAGGTGGGCGAACGTGGTGGCCGGGGCGGGGTCGGTGTAGTCGTCCGCCGGCACGTAGATCGCCTGCATCGAGGTGATGGCCTGGCCCCGGACGGAGGTGATCCGCTCCTGGAGCTCGCCCATCTCGTCGGCCAGGGTCGGCTGGTAACCCACGGCGCTCGGCATACGGCCGAGCAGGGTGGACACCTCGGAACCGGCCTGCGTGAAGCGGAAGATGTTGTCGATGAAGAGCAGCACCTCCTGCTTCTTCACGTCCCGGAAGTACTCGGCCATGGTCAGCGCGGAGAGCGCCACCCGCAGCCGGGTGCCCGGCGGCTCGTCCATCTGGCCGTAGACCAGCGCGGTCTTGTCGATGACGCCGGACTCGGTCATCTCGGCGATGAGGTCGTTGCCCTCACGGGTGCGCTCACCCACACCGGCGAACACCGAGGTACCACCGAAGTTGCGGGCAACACGGGTGATCATCTCCTGGATGAGCACCGTCTTGCCCACGCCCGCGCCGCCGAACAGGCCGATCTTGCCGCCCTTGACGTACGGGGCGAGCAGGTCGATCACCTTGATGCCGGTCTCCAGCATCTCGGTCTTCGGCTCCAGGTCGGCGAAGGCCGGGGCCTTGCGGTGGATACCCCACCGGTCGTCGGCCTCGAACGTCTCGCCCTCTTTGAGGTTGAGCACCTCGCCGATCGCGTTGAACACGTGGCCCTTGACCGCGTCGCCCACCGGCACACTGATCGGCTCGCCGAGGTCACGCACCTCCGCGCCGCGAACCAGGCCGTCGGTCGGCTGCATCGAGATGGCACGGACCAGGTTGTCACCCAGGTGCTGGGCAACCTCCAGGGTCAGCGTCTTCTCACCGCCGGACAGGTTCACCTTGACGTTGAGGGCGTTGAACAGGGCCGGCATGGCGTCGCGCGGGAACTCGGCGTCGACGACCGGGCCGATGACCCGGACCACGCGACCCGTGGCCGTCTTGGTCTCTACTGGTGCAGTCATCACACTTCACTTCCCGACGCGGCCAGCGCGTTGGCGCCGCCGACGATCTCGCTGATCTCCTGGGTGATCCCGGCCTGGCGAGCCGAGTTCATCTCGCGCGTGTACTTCTCGATCATCTCTTCGGCGTTGTCGGTGGCGCTCTTCATCGCCCGCCGCCGTGCCGCCGACTCACTCGCCGCCGACTCGATCAACGCCGCGTAGATCCGCGTGTTGATGTACCTCGGCAGGAGCGCGTCGAGCAGCGCCTCCGCCTCCGGCTCGAACTCGTACGCCGGCAGCAACCCCTCGGAGCGCGGCCGGTCCTCCACCTGCATCGGACCGATGACCTTGGTAACCGGGTTCTGCGTCATGAGCGAGTGGAACTCGGTGTAGACGATGTGCAACTCGTCGACGCCGAGCACCCCGTCCGCTCCGGCGCCGCCGTCGACGTCGTCCGCACCGGCCGTGAACGCCTTGATCAGCGTCTCACCAACGGTACGTGCGTCCTCGAACGACGGCTGCTCGCTGAAGCCGGTCCAGTTCGCCTCGATCGGCCGGTTGCGGAACCGGTAGAACCCGACGCCCTTACGTCCGATGACGTAGAGCACCGGCTCCTTGCCGTCCGCCTTGAGCCGCGCGATCAGCGACTCCGCCATCCTGATCGCGTTGGAGCTGTAGCCGCCGGCCAGACCACGGTCACTGGTGACCAACAGGACGCCCGCCCGCCGCACCCGCTCGCGCGGGGTGAGCAACGGGTGGTCGATCCGCGCGTTGGACGCCAGCGCCGTGAGCACGCCGGTGATGGCCTGGGCGTACGGCAGGGACGCCTGCACCCGGGCCTGAGCCTTGGCGATCCGGCTCGTCGCCACGAGCTCCATCGCCTTGGTGATCTTCTTCATCGACTTCGCCGAGCGGATCCGTTGACGAAGAACGCGTACCTGGGCCGCCACGGGATCAGCTCTCGGCCGGGCGGTCGGTCGCGCTGTCGCGGAAGCGGGTCACCGTCTCGCGGTTCTCGTCGCCCTCCAGCGGCGCGGCCGGCGCGTCGTTGACCTTGCGCTCGTCGTCCTTGTTGAGGAAGACCTGCTTGAACTCGGCGATCGCCCCGTCCAGCGAACCGACGATGTCGTCGCCCCACTGGTTGTCGGCGATACCGGCCAGCACACCCTGGTGCTTGTGCCGCAGGTACTGGAGGAACTCCGCCTCGAAGCGCCGAACGTCGCCCACCGGGATGTCGTCCAGCTTGCCCTCGACGCCGGCCCAGACCGAGACGACCTCCTGCTCGACCGGGAACGGCGAGTAGTTCGGCTGCTTGAGCAGCTCGACGAGGCGGACGCCGCGGTCGAGCTGGGCGCGAGAGGCCCGGTCCAGGTCGGAGGCGAAGGCGGCGAACGCCTCCAGCTCGCGGTACTGCGCGAGGTTGAGCCGCAGCGAACCGGCGACCTTGCGCATCGGCTTCACCTGCGCGGCGCCACCGACCCGGGAGACCGAGGTGCCGACGTTGATCGCCGGACGGACGCCCTGGTTGAACAGGTCGGTCTCCAGGAAGATCTGACCGTCGGTGATCGAGATGACGTTGGTCGGGATGAAGGCCGAGATGTCGTTGGCCTTCGTCTCGATGATCGGCAGACCGGTCATCGAGCCGCCACCCAGCTCGTCGGAGAGCTTCGCGCAGCGCTCCAGCAGGCGGGAGTGCAGGTAGAAGACGTCACCCGGGTACGCCTCACGGCCCGGCGGGCGACGCAGCAGCAGCGACACGGCCCGGTACGCCTCAGCCTGCTTGCTCAGGTCGTCGAAGACGATCAGAACGTGCTTGCCGCCGTACATCCAGTGCTGCCCGATGGACGAGCCGGTGTACGGGGCGAGGTACTTGAAGCCGGCCGGGTCGGACGCCGGCGAGGCGACGATGGTGGTGTATTCCATCGCGCCCGCCTCCTCGAGCTGCCCCTTGATCGAGGCGATCGTGGAGGCCTTCTGGCCGATGGCGACGTAGATGCAGCGGACCTGCTTCTTCGGGTCGCCGGTGCGCCAGTTGTCCCGCTGGTTGAGGATCGCGTCCAGGGCGACAGTGGTCTTACCGGTCTTCCGGTCACCGATGATCAGCTGTCGCTGGCCCCGACCGATCGGGGTCATCGCGTCGATCGCCTTGATGCCGGTCTGCAGCGGCTCGAACACCGACTGCCGGGACATCACGTTCGGAGCCTGCAGCTCCAACTCGCGGAAACCCTCGTTGGCGATGTCACCGAGCCCGTCGATCGGCTTGCCGAGCGCGTCGACCACGCGGCCGAGGAAGGCGTCGCCGACCGGAACGGAGAGAACCCGCTCGGTGCGCTTGACGCGCTGCCCCTCCTCCAGCTTGGCGGAGTCACCGAGAACGACGACACCGATCTCCCGGACGTCGAGGTTCAACGCCACGCCGAGCGTGCCGTCCTCGAACTCCAGGAGTTCGTTGGTCATGGTCGAAGGCAGGCCCTCGACGTGGGCGATACCGTCACCGGTGTCAGCGACGGTGCCGACCTCCTCGCGGGAGACGTCGGACGAGTAGGAAGAGACGTAGCGCTCCAGGGCGCCGCGGATCTCCTCCGTCGAGATGGTCAGCTCGGCCATCCTCTGCTTCCTTAAAATTCAGGGGCCCGGGATACCTAGTACCGACCGGTCCGAATGGCGTCTGTCATTCCGGGCGCTGGCGGTCCAGCCACCCTGACGCTGGGCGGCGGAGCCGCTCAGCCGCGGGGCGGCGAAGCCGATCAGCGCTTCGCGAGCGCGTTGCGGGTCTCGTTGAGGCGGCGCAGGATGGTGCCGTCGTACAGGTCGGAACCGACCCGCACGCTCACGCCACCCAGGACGTGGGGGTCCACCGTCTGCTTGACGGAGACCTCCCGACCGTATATCGCGCTGAGGCTCGCACCCAGCCGGCGCTCGTCCTCGTCACTCAACGGGGCCGCGACGGTCACGTACGCCACCTGCCGGTCACGTCGCTCGGCGGCGAGTTCCACCAGCCGGGTGAGCGCGCCGGTGAAGGAGCGCCCCCCGTACCCGCCGAGTGCGACCTCGACGAGGCGGACGGTGACCGGACGGGCCTTGTCGGCGAGCAGCTCGCGGGCCAGGGTGGCCCGCTGCTCGACCGGGGCGACCGGGTCGGCGAGCGTGTTGCTCAGCGCCGACTGACCGGCCACGACCTGACCGAAGCGGAACAGCTCGTCCTCGACCTCGCCCAGCTCGCCGGCCTTGTCGGCACTGGCGAGCAGCGCCTCCACGCCCAGCCGCTCGGCGCCGTCGAGCAGCTCCGACGGTGCCGACCACCGGCCGGAGACGAGCGACACGAGCAGGTCGAGCGCGTCCGCGCCGATCCGCCCGCCCAGCATGTCGCCGAGCAGAGCGCCGCGGTCCTCGCCGGACCGGGACGGCTCGGAGAGTGCCCGGCGCAGCCGCGGCTCACGCCGCAGCAGGGTCGCCACGGAGAGGATGGCGTCGGCGGTGGAGGCCACCGCCGACGGCTCCGCGCCGCGGACGTACGCGTCGAGGCGCTCGGCCGCGACCTTGTACGACTCCCGGCTGGCGGCCTGCATCAGCGGGCCCCCGTGCTCTCGAGACCGCTCAGGAACCGGTCGACGGTGCCCTTACGCCGCGCCTCGTCGGCCAGCGACTCGCCAACGATCTTGCTGGCCAGGTCCACCGCGATCGTGCCGACCTCCGTGCGCAGCTCGCGCACGATGGTGGCCCGCTCGGCGGCGAGCGCGTCCTTGCCCGCCTGGATGACCCGGTCGGACTCTTCCCGCGCCTTGGCGAGGATGTCCTGCCGGATGCCCTCGGCGTCGGCCCGCGCGTCGTCACGGATCTTGGCGGCGTCGGTCCGGGCCTCAGCGAGCTGGGCACGGTACTGCTCGAGCAGCTGGTTCGCCTCGGCCTGAGCGGCCTCGGCGCGCTTGATGCCGCCCTCGATCGCGTCGACCCGAGCCTGGAACGTCTGCTCCATGCGCGGGAAGACGAACTTCATCAGGACGAAGCAGAGCACGGCGAAGGCGACCGTGCCGACCACGATCTCCTGCCAGATCGGAATGATCGGGTTGTGGTCTGACTCACCACCCTCGGCGGCGAGGAGGAACAACATGGGTGACCTCCCGGTCGGAAGGGGCGGAATCAGCCGGCCCAGATGAAGCCGAAGGCGATGCCGAACAGCGCGAGCGCCTCGATGACGGCGAAGCCGATCCAGACGTACGGCAGGGTCATGCGCGACGACTCGGGCTGCCGGGCGGTCGACTGGATGTAGGCGGCGAAGACCAGGCCAACGCCGATGCCCGGGCCGATGGCGGCGAGACCGTAGCCGATGGCAGCGGTGCTACCGGTGACCTCGGCGAGAACGCTAGCGTCCATTGGTGTGGTTCCTCCTGGTTATCACGCGTGACTCTCACGCGGGACGACAACGGTTGGTGCGTGGATCAGTGCTCTTCGGCGAGCGCACCCTGGATGTAGCTGGCGCTCAGCACGGTGAAGACGTAGGCCTGCAGGACGATGACCAGCGCCTCGAGGAGCGTCAGCGCCACCGTCATCACCCAGGAGACCACCGAGATCGGCGCCAACCAGGCGTTGGCGTTGAGCATCGCGAAGCCGCCGAGCGTGAAGACCAGCAGGAGCATGTGGCCGGCGAACATGTTCGCGAAGAGACGGACGGCCAGCGAGAACGGCCGGATGATGAAGGTCGAGAACGCCTCGATCGGGATCAGCAGCGGCAGGATGTACCACGGTGCCGGCGGGATCAGGGCGTGCTTGAAGTATTTGCCGAAGCCGTGGTGCCGGATGCCGATGTAGTTGAACAGCACGTAGCTGATCACCGCGAGGATCGCCGGGAAGGCGATGTGCGAGTTCGGCGAGATCTGGAAGAGCGGAATGATCGCGAACGCGTTCGTCAGCAGCACGAAGCAGAACAGCGTCGTGAAGTACGGAGCGAACCGCACGCCCTGGTGACCGATCATGTCGACCGAGATGTTGTTCCGGACGAAGCCGTAGATCGACTCGGCGAACCACTGCTTCTTGGTCGGCACCAGCTTCGGGTTCCGATAGGTCGCCAGGAAGAAGATGATCAGAACGCCGACCGCGATCCAGATCATCAGCGTGAACTTGGTGAACCACGGAGCGTTCTCCACACCCCAGGGCGCGATCGCGGGCAGGTAGAAGTCGTCCACACTGGGTGGGAATGCCGCCTGGCCCGCTGCCAGAACGTTCGCCTGTCCGAACACCGTGTCCCTTCCTAAGTAGGCGTGCCGAGCCGACGGACGACGAGGATGATGCCCCCGGTCACGCCGAGCACGACGCCGATCCCGGTGGCGACGCCACCGGTATCGAGCCACTGGTCGACCAGCCAGCCGATGAAACCCCACACAAGCATTCCTCCGATGAGGTAGCTGAGCGCGGTCCAACCCTGACCGGCGCCGGACGGATAATCGTCCGGTTCACCGGCGGGACGGGGGGTTTGGTCACCAGCCATGACGGGGCGAACGATATCAGCCGGGAAGACGAGGCTGTGCCTCACCCCCCGCACAACCGTCGTTGTGTGGGCTTCTCGTGGGCGCCGTCGTCTGTGGGCACGCTACTCCCCTTCCGCCCGTCGGAAAATGACCGGAGGCCGACACATTGCGGCGCGTCCGCTGGTTGGGACGACCGCCAGGTCAGCCGCGCGGCCGGCGAGCGTGCACCGTGGTCAGCCACCAGAGGTGCACCGCTGTCCACACTGCCACCCCGGCGACGATGCCGAGGCAAAGAGGGATCAACCCGGGCCAGCCAGTCGACGCCACCGCCACCAGCACCGCACCCAGCAGGCTGAACTTCAGCACGTACAGGCCCAGGCCAAGCGGCAGCAGCAGCTGCGGGTTGACCTGGTCGGCCCGGGCCAGCACCACAGTGGTGAGGGTGTAGCTGAGCACCGTGACGCCCACACCGGCCGCCGCGCCGAGCGCGGCCGTCACGCCGCCGGTCACCCCACCCACCACGGCGGCGACCACGGCGAGCGCCGCCGACGCGCCCAACAGCACCGGCAGGTGCCGCAGCCGCCACCGGTCGGTGTCCGGCGCGACCACCCCGGGCTCAGCCACGGGGGTACGCCGGGAACGCCGCGACCAGCTCGGACACCTCGGCACCCAGCCGGGTCAGCTCGTCGGCCCCGCCGGGAGCGCCGGGATCGGTGCGCACCGCACGGGCGATCAGCGTCGCCACCTGGCGCAGCTCGCCCTCGCGCATCCCCTGGGTGGTGACGCTCGGGGTGCCCACCCGGATGCCGGAGGCCACCATCGGCGGCTGCGGGTCGTACGGGATGGCGTTCTTGTTCAGGGTGATCGACGCGGCGTCGCAGCGGCGCTCGGCCTCGGCGCCGGTCACCCCCAGCTCCCGCAGGTCGATCAGGGCGAGGTGGGTGTCGGTGCCACCGGAGACCGGGCGCATCCCCTCGTCGGCCAGCCCGGCGGCGAGCGCCTGGGCGTTGCTGACCACCTGCCGGGCGTACGTCTGGAACTCCGGCTGGGCGGCCTCGCGCAACGCGACCGCCTTGGCCGCTACCGCGTGCATCAGCGGGCCGCCCTGGGTGAACGGGAAGACCGCCTTGTCGATCCGCTGGGCCAGCGACTCACGGCACAGGATCATGCCGCCGCGCGGCCCGCGCAGCACCTTGTGGGTGGTGGCGCAGACGACGTCGGCGTACGGCACCGGGGACGGGATCGCCCGACCGGCGACCAGGCCGATGAAGTGCGCCGCGTCCACCATCAGGTACGCGCCGACCTCGTCGGCGATCTCCCGGAACCGCGCGAAGTCGATCAGGCGCGGGTACGCGGTGGCCCCACAGATGATCAGCTTGGGTCGGTGCGCCCGCGCCAGGTCCCGTACCTCGTCGTAGTCGATCTGCTCGGTGTCCGGCCGGACCGGGTAGCCGACCGGGTGGAACCACTTGCCGGAGAAGTTCACCCGGCTGCCGTGGGTGAGGTGCCCGCCGTGCGGCAGGTCCATCGCCAACACCGTGTCCCCCGGCTGCACCAACGCGGCGTACGCGGCCAGGTTCGCGCTCGCCCCCGAGTGCGGCTGGAGGTTGGCGTGCTCGGCCCCGAAGAGCTCCTTGGCCCGGGCGATGCCGATCTCCTCAGCCCGGTCGACCTCGGCGCAGCCGCCGTAGTAGCGCCGGCCCGGGTACCCCTCGGCGTACTTGTTGGTGAGCGTCGAGCCGAGCGCCGCCAGCACCGCCGGCGAGGTCAGGTTCTCGCTGGCGATCAGCTGCAGGCCGCCGCGCAACCGGTCCAGCTCGCCGAGGACCACCCCGGCGATCTCCGGATCAGTGGCCCTGAGCTGCGCGAAATCCGGCCCCCAGAAGGTGCTCGTCTCGGTCTCCACAGCAAACGAGTCTAGGGGGCCGCAGACTGGGACCTGTGAGATGCCTCGTCACCGGAGCGACCGGCTACATCGGCGGGCGGCTGACGCCTTTGCTGCTCGCCGACGGGCACACAGTGCGCTGCCTCGCCCGCAAGGCGGTGCGGCTGCGCGACGTGCCCTGGGCCTCGGCGGCCGAGATCGTCGAGGGAGACCTGAGCCGGCCGGAGACGCTGGCCGCCGCGTTCGCCGACGTGGACGTCGCGTACTTCCTGGTGCACTCACTGGGTCGGCCCGACTTCGAGGCCGCCGACCGGACGGCGGCGACCAACTTCGCGGCGGCGGCCAGCGCGGCCGGCGTACGGCGGATCGTCTACCTGGGCGGTCCACTGCCGGCGACCGACGCGGTCCCCTCGCCGCACCTGCGCTCCCGGGCCGAGGTGGGCCGGATCCTGCTGGCCAGCGGGGTGCCCACGGCGGTGCTCCGCGCCGCGGTGATCATCGGCTCCGGTTCGGCGTCGTTCGAGATGCTGCGGTATCTGACCGAGCGGCTGCCCGCCATGATCACGCCACGCTGGGTGCGCAACCGGATCCAGCCGATCGCCGTCCGCGACGTGCTGAGCTACCTGGTCGGCTGCACCACCCTGCCGGCGGAGGTCAACCGGGGCTTCGACATCGGCGGGCCGGACGTGCTCACCTTCCGCGAGATGATGCAGCGCTACGCCCGGGTGGCCGGGCTGCGCCGGCGGATCATCGTGCCGGTCCGGGCGCTCACCCCGTCGCTCTCCTCGCACTGGGTCGGCCTGATCACCCCGGTGCCGAACAAGATCGCCCGCCCGCTGGTGGAGAGCCTGATCCAGGAGGCGGTAGCGGACGAACACGACATCGCCCGCTACGTCCCCGACCCGCCGGGCGGGCTGACCGGCTTCGACGACGCGGTGGCGTTGGCGCTGACCAAGGTGCGCGACGCCCAGGTGGAGACCCGCTGGTCCACCGCAAGCGGCCCGGACGCCCCCGCCGAACCACTGCCCACCGACCCGGTGTGGTCCGGTGGCACCGCCTACACCGACGTCCGGGAGCGGACGGTGGACGCACCACCAGCGGCGCTCTGGCGGGTCGTCGAGGGCGTCGGCGGCGAACACGGCTGGTACTCGTTCCCCCTCGCCTGGTCGATCCGCGGCTGGCTGGACCGGCTGGTCGGCGGCGTCGGCCTGCGGCGGGGTCGACGAGACCCACACCGCCTCCAGGTCGGCGAGGCGCTGGACTTCTGGCGGGTCGAGGAGATCGTCCCGGGCGAGCTGCTGCGACTGCGCGCCGAGATGCGGCTGCCCGGCCGGGCCTGGCTGGAGATGCGGGTGCTGCCGGCCGACGACGGCCGCAGCCGCTACCAGCAACGCGCCGTCTTCCTGCCGCGCGGCCTGCCGGGGCACGCCTACTGGAAGTCGGTGGCACCGTTCCACGCGGTGGTCTTCGGCGGAATGGCCCGCAACATAGCCCGCAACGCCGAACAGACCCGCTGACCGCAGGGGTCAGTTGCCGGCTTGGGGTCGGGCCTGGAAGGCGGCTCGTTCGCTCGGCGGGACGAAGTCGCGGACCGGTTGGTCGCGCAGGGCGAAGGCGAGCACCTCACCGACCGCGTTCACCATCTGGGCCTGCACCGCCTGACCGACCGCGTCCCGGGGATCGTCCGGGTTCGCGGCCATCGAGGCGACCGCGAGCTGCGGCGTGAACGCCACCACCGTCTCCGTCTCGTACCGCTCCGAGCTGCCGGTCTTGCCCGCCACCGGGCGGCCGAGCTTCGCCCGCAACCCGGGTGCGGTGGCGCCGTCACAGCGCCCGTACATCGACTGGTCGCCGACCGGGCAGCGGGCCGCGTCGGTGGCCGCCCGCGCCACGTCGGGGTCGAGCACCTGTCGGCAGTCCGGCTTGGCGGCGTCGACCGGCCGGCCGGCCGAGTCGGTGATCGAGACCACCGGAAGCGGCGCGCACCAGGTCCCCTCGGCCGCCACGGTGGCGTACGCGCCAGCCAGGTCCAACGGGGTGGTCGCGGCCACGCCCAGGGTGAACGGACCCCAGTCCTTCGCCCCGTAGCGGGCCAGCTTGGCGTCGGACTCGGCCCGCAGCACGATGCCGAGCCGCTCGGCCATCTCCACCACCCGGTCGGCGCCGACCTTCTCGGTGAGCCAGGCGAAGTAGGTGTTCACCGAGCGGCCGAACGCGCTCCACATGGTGCGGGGGCCGTCCATCGACGACGGGCTGGCGTTCGCCGGGCACCACCGTCCGTCGCAGCTCGCCTGCCCGGTCACCGGGAAGCGGGTGAGCAACTGGGTGGGCGCCACGAAGTCGGTCGACAGCGGCAGGCCGGACTCCAGCGCGGCCAGCAGGGTGAAGAGCTTGAACGTCGAACCGCCCTGGTACCCCTCGATCGCGCCGCCGCCGGCGATCAACTGGTTGACGGTGTTCGGGCGGTTCTTCTGCCCGACCGGGTTGTCCGCCACGCTGTAGGCCCGGTTCACCGACATCGCCAGCACCCGCCCGGTGCCCGGTTGCACCACGGCGGTGGGCACCGCCTCGGCCCTGGTCGTCGGATAGATCTTCAGTACCTGCTCGGTGGTGGCCCGCTGCACTCCCGGATCCAGCGACGACACGATCGAGAAACCGCCCCGGCGCAGCGCGCGCTGCCGCTCGTCGGCGGTCGCCCCGAACGCCGACTGGCTGCTCCACCAGCGGGTGAACCAGTCGCAGAAGAAGCCCCAGTCGTTGTGCGCGTCGGGCACGCCCGTGCAGTCGTTCGGGGTCTCGCTGGGCCGCAGTTGCAACGGCTCGGCGCGCGCCGCCGCCGCCGCGTCCGCCGGCACCTGCCCCGACTCCACCAGCCGCTCCAACACGTACGACCGCCGGGCCACAGCGCTGTCGGCGTCGCCGTTGATCGGATCGTCGCTGTCCGGCGAACGCACCAGACCGGCGAGCAGTGCCGCCTGGGCCAGGGTCAACTCGGCCGGGGAGCGGGAGAAGTACCGCTTACTGGCCGCCGCGATGCCGTACGCCCCGGCGCCGAAGTAGGCGATGTTCAGGTAGCGGGTCAGAATCTCGTCCTTGTCGAGTTCCCGCTCCAACGCGAGCGCGTACCGCATCTCCTGGAGCTTGCGGACGGTGGTGAGTTCGGTGGCGGCGTCCCGCTGCGCCTCGGTCAGCCGGGGGTCGTTGCTGAGCACGTTGCGGACGTACTGCATGGTCAGCGTGGAGGCGCCCTGCCGGGTCTGGCCGTCGCGCTTGTTGACTGTGAACGCGCGCACCACGCCCCGCAGGTCGACCCCGCTGTGCTGGTAGAACCGGACGTCCTCGGCGGCGACGATCGCCTGTCGCATCACCGGAGCCACCTCGTGCAGCGGCACGTCCACCCGGTCCTCCTGGTAGAAGGAGGTGATCACTGTGGTGCCGTCGTTGGCGTAGAGGTTGGAGCGCTGCGCGGTGGGCGGCGTCCGGAGTGTGTTCGGCAGCTCCGAGTACGGCGTCGACAGGGCGCTGAAGCCGATCCCGAAGACCAGGGCCACGGGCAGGGCGGCGGCGGCCAGCACCAGTCCGGCCAGCACTCCGGCGATCACCACGGTCAGCAGTTTGTCGAGTTGGGCCCGGATCATCAGCTCTCCCCGCAGGAGCCGGTCACGCTAGGACCCGTTCAGAATGACCCGGAATGCCCCTTTAGCCCTGGGTTTTCCACAAACCCGGAGGAAACTCGCACCACGCTCAGGGCAGCAGCGCGCCGGCCAGCGGGTGGACCGTCTCCTCGATCTCGTCGGCGACCCGGCTGAAGCACTGGTCGCCACGACCCCACGGGTCGTCCAGATCATCGGTGGTCAGCGCCGAAGCGCCCAGCCGCGCGTCGTGAGCCGCCGCCACCAGGGCCACCCCCCGGGCGTACACGGCCTCCGGGGTGGCGTCACCCGGCGGCAGCGCGGCAGCGTCCACAGCGGCCAGCAGCCGGCCGAACTCACCCAGCACGAACGTGCGGGCCGCCGCGTCCGGACGAAGCGCCACCACGTACTCCTGCTGGTCGGCGGTCGCGGTCAGGACCAGGTCGGCGGCGTCGATGTGGTCCGAGCGCAGCTTGCGCGCGGCGAACCCCGCCACGTCCCCACCACGGCCGGTGACCTGCCGGGCCGCCGGCGGGTTCATCTCCTCACCCGCGTGCCAGCCACCCGTGCCGGCGCTGTGGCTGTGCACCAGCTCCTCGGCCTGAGCCGGGTCCTGCGCACGCCGGGTCAGCCGCTCCCGCACCGCCAGGGCGAGCAGCCGCTCCGCCATCGGCGAGCGGCAGATGTTGCCCATGCAGACGTGCAGAACGGTGAACGGGGGCACTCAGACCGCCCGACCGTCGACGAGATCCGGAACCACGTCGCGCAGCTTCTCCAACGGGATCGCCCCGGCCCGCAACAGCTGCGGCACCTCACCGGTCAGATCCACGATCGTGCTGGGCACCGGGTCCGGGCAGGGCCCGGCCTCCAGATAGGCCCGCACCGAGTAGCTGAGCTGGTCACGCGCCTCGTCGGCGGTGACCGCGGCCGGCTGGCCGGTCTTGTTGGCCGACGAGACCGCCATCGGGCCGGTCTCGCGCAGCACCTCCAACGCCACCGGGTGCAGCGGCATCCGCACCGCCACCGTGCCGGTCTTGTCGCCCAGATCCCACTGGAGGCTCGGCGAGTGCTCGACAACGATCGTCAGGGCACCCGGCCAGAACGCCTCCACGAGGTCGCGAGCGGCGGTGGGCAGCGAGAAGACCAACCCGTCCAGGGTGTGCCGCGAGCCGATCAGCACCGGCGGCGGCATCTGCCGACCCCGGCCCTTGGCATCCAGCAGCGCCTTCACCGCGTACGGGGTGAACGCGTCCGCTCCGATCCCGTACACGGTGTCCGTCGGGAGAACGACCAGCTCGCCGTTCTTGACCGCCTCGATCGCCGCAGCGATGCCGCGGTCCCGATCGGCGGGCGACCGGCAGTCGTAGAGCATCACGAGGAGTCAGTCTGCCACGCCGCCCCGATCGGGGCGTGCTGGCCGTCCGCCCGTCGGGACGCGGTGGCGTAGCGGGGACGCCCGGTGAGGTCCAGATGCTCCGCGACAGCGGTGAAGCCGCCGTCCTCGACGAGCAGCCTGGGCACCGCCGCGCCGTGGGTGTCGTCGTGCTCCACGCCGAACACGCCCCCCGGGCGCAACAGCACCGCCGCCCGGGCGACCACCGGCCGGATCACCACCAGACCGTCCGCGCCGCCGAAGACCGCCTCCGCCGGGTCGTGCCCGGCCACCTCCGGCGGGACCACCACGTCGTCCGGCACGTACGGCGGGTTGCAGAGCAGCACGTCCACCCGGCCCACCAGCTCCGCCAGCAGGTCCTGCGCTGTCACGTCGGCCTCGACCACCTCGATCGGCCGGTCCCCCGCCGCGGCGCGCTCCGCCGCGTTGCGCCGCAGCCAGGCCAGCGCCGCCGGGGACCGCTCCACAGCGATCACCCGCGCCCCCGGCACCTCCTGGGCAACCGCCAGCGCGATCGCGCCCGAGCCGCTGCACAGGTCCACCACCACCGGGTCGGGCCGGCCCTGGGCCTGCTCGACGCCCCAGCCGGCCAACAGCTCGGTCTCCGGCCGGGGCACGAAGACACCCGGGCCGACCGACAGTTCCAGGTGCCGGAACCCGGCCCGGCCGGTCAGGTGCTGCAACGGCTCACGCGCGGCGCGGCGGCGGGTCAGCTCGTCGAGCCGCGCCAACTGGTCGTCGCCGAGGTCGTCGGCGAGAGCCAGCCGACCCCGGGGAACTCCCAGCACGTACGCCGCCAGCACCTCGGCCTCCACCCGGGCGGAGGCGACCCCGGCGGCGGCGAGCGCGCGGGCCGCTCGGGCCACCGCGGCGGACGGCCGGATGGGGCCTGTCCCTTCGGGGGGGTGTTGCGGCAAAGTACTCACGACATAATCATGAAGCGTCGCGGGCGACGCGACGAACAGGTGCGCCCAGGCGCGCACGACAGGAGGTTGGCGGGTGGGCTGGCTCGACCGGGTCGATGACCAGGTTGACGCCCTCACGCACGCCCGGGCGTTGCAGGAGGCCAGCCGCTCCGCGGAGTCGTACGTCCTGCTGGAGCGTGTGATCCGCACCACCACCGACCCGGCGGCGCGAGCGGACGCGATGGTGCAGCGCCTCTCCGCGCTGATCAATCTCGGTCGCACCGCGGAGTTCACCCGGGCCATCGAAGAGGCGTCGGCGGCGGTCCGCGACCTCGCGGAGCCCTACCTGCACGGCCACCTCAACGCGCTGGCCGCGCTCGCCGCGCACCACCAGGGCGCACTGGACCGCTGCGTCATGCACCTCGTCCGGGCGGCCCGCGCGCTGGGCGCCGTCGCCGACCCGGACCGGGACACCGCCTGGGGCTGGCACGACCTGGCCATGGCCTACAGCTACCTCAGCTTCCACGGGTACGCCCTGGGCGCCATCGAGCGGGCCCGGCAGCTCGGGCTGACCGCCGGCATCCCGGAGGAGACGTTCGCCGCGCCGGGCATCCGGCTGCGCAACGCCGTGGCCCTGGACCACAACGGCGACAGCGACGGTTGTCTGCGGGTGCTCCGGGACGTGGCCGCCGACCTGGCCCGCTTCGTCCGCGCCGGGCGGGCCGACCAGCTCCGCCCGAGCAGTCTCGCCGCCTACGGCTACGCGGCGGCCCGACAGGCCGCGCTCGGCGACCAGGTGGCGACCGAAGGCCCCGAGCCGGCCCGGTTGATCAGCCACGGTGGGGACAGCGCCCGCGCCCGCGACCTGCGTCAGCTCGGGCAGGTGTGCCTCGCCGTCGCCGACGGTCGGCCGATCGAGGCGGTCGCCCGACTGGACACCGTCCAGGTGTCCAACGAGACCCTCGGGGCGGCCGAGCCGGCCCGGCTACGCAGCATCGCGCTGACCCGCGCCGGGGACCACCTCTCCGCGCACCGGGCCGACCGGCTGGCGTTCCGGCTGGCCGCGCAGCGCAACGACCGGCTGCGCGACGTCTACATCGACGGCATCGCCGCCCGCATCGACCACGAGGAGATGCGCCGCGAGGCGGCGCGCTTCGAGGGCGAGGCGTTGACCGACCCGCTCACCGGGCTGCCCAACCGCCGCCGGCTGGAGCGGTACATCACCGCCGTTGTCACCCGCGGCGAGCAGGTGGTGATCGGCGTGTGCGACCTGGACGGCTTCAAGGCGGTCAACACCCGCCACGGGCACCACTCCGGCGACCTGGTGCTGCAACGCATCGCCGGTGTGATCAACCGGGTGATGCGCCGGGGCGACTTCGTGGCCCGCTACGGCGGTGACGAGTTCGTGGTGGTGCTGCCGGACACCGGCATGGCCGAGGCCGCAGAGGTGGCCCGCCGGATCGAGGCCGCGGTTCGACTGGAGGACTGGGAGTCGTTGGTGCCGGGCACCCCGGTCGGGGTGAGCATCGGCTTCGCCGAGGTCTCCGGTGGCAGCGGGCTGCGCGACGCGCTCAGCGTCGCGTTCGAGCAGGCCGACCGCGAGATGCTCCGCGCCAAGACCCGCCCCCGCGCGAGCTGACCCTCCGGCCAACGCTGCCGCTGGCGCTGGCGTCGATCAAGGAGTCGTGGTGCCCCACGAAAGCCCCACGACCTGACATTTCGCCCACCGCAACTCCATGATCGACGGGCGCGGCGAGGCAGTCCGGGCGTGCCGCGGTCAGCGGCGGGTCAGCTCGGTGTCGCCGGCGAGCCGGGCGGCCCGGTCGGCCTCGGTGAGGGCGTCCAGCACCCCGTCCAGCTCGCCGCCGAGCGCCAGATCCAGGTTGTACGCGGTGTAGCCGATCCGGTGATCGGTGATCCGGTTCTGCGGGAAGTTGTAGGTGCGGATCCGCTCCGAGCGGTCCACGGTGCGCACCTGGGCCTTGCGCGCGTCCGAGGCGGCGGCGTCGGCCTGCTCCTGCGCCGCGGCGAGCAGCCGGGCCCGCAGGATCCGCATCGCCTGCTCCCGGTTCTGCAACTGGGACTTCTCGTTCTGGCAGGAGACGACGATGCCGGTCGGCAGGTGGGTGATCCGCACCGCCGAGTCGGTGGTGTTCACCGACTGGCCGCCCGGGCCGGACGAGCGGAACACGTCGATGCGCAGGTCGTTCTGGTCGATCGTGACGTCGACGTCCTCGGCCTCCGGCAGCACCAGCACCCCGGCGGCGCTGGTGTGGATGCGGCCCTGCGACTCGGTCACCGGGACACGTTGCACCCGGTGCACGCCGCCCTCCCACTTGAGCCGCGACCAGACGCCGTTGCCGCCGTCCGGTACACCCTTGGTCTTGATCGCCAGGGAGACGTCCTTGACCCCGCCGAGGTCCGAATCCTGTGCGTCGATCACCTCGGTGACCCAGCCGTGCCGCTCGGCGTACCGGGTGTACATCCGCAGCAGGTCACCGGCGAACAGCGCCGACTCCTCGCCACCCTCACCGGCCTTGATCTCGACGATCACGTCCTTGGCGTCGTGCGGGTCGCGCGGAATGAGCAGCTCGGCGAGGCGCTCCTCCAGCACCGGCAGGGACCCGGCGATCGCGTCCGCCTCCGCCGCGAAGGACGGGTCCTCGGCGGCCAGCTCGCGGGCCGCGGCCAGATCGGCGCGGGCCTGCTCCAACTCGTCGGCGGCCTTGTGCAGCGGCACCAGCTCGGCGTACCGGCGGCCGACCCTGCGCGCGGTGGCCTGGTCGGCGTGGATGGCCGGATCGGCCAACCGCTTCTCCAGCTCCGCGTACTCGTCGAGAAGGCCGGCCAGACGCTCGCTGCTCATGCTGCGGATGCTCCTTCGACGGTGCGCGACGACCAGGCCGGGCCGGGAGGCCAGCGGCCGGGCGGAAAACGGAGGGAAAAGCGGACGGCGCCCGCGTCCGGTGGAAAACCGGACGCGGGCGCCGAACGGGGAGTTACTTGGCCTTCTTGGCCTGAACCTTGGCGTACTTCTGCTGGAACTTCGCGACCCGGCCGGCGGTGTCGAGAACGCGCTGCTTACCGGTGTAGAACGGGTGGCAGGCGCTGCAGGTCTCGGCGTGGATCGCCCCGCCCTTGGCGGTGCTGCGGGTCGTGAACGTGTTGCCACAGGAGCAGCTGACCTCGGTGGTCACGTACTCCGGGTGGATGTTTGCCTTCATCTCGCCTCGGTCCTCTCGTTGGTGGTCGCCGGGTCGCCGTCATCGCTCGTCGCGCCGTACGCGACGGGCTCGGGCGTGAACCGGAACCGGTGGCCGATTGACCAGTGTGCCATGGGCCTGAGCCGACCCGGTAATCGGGCCGCACACCTCGTCCGGCATCGTCAACACGTGCCTACCCGTCCGCATTCCCGCCGCCCGGCGGGGCATTCGCGCACCCGGCGGTCCGCCGCCAGGTACCCCGCCCGGGGTACGTCCGCCGAGCCGGAGGTGCGCCGATGACCCGTCTGATCGCCACCCGGGGACTGCCCGCCTCGGGCAAGACGACGTTCGCCCGCACGCTCCAGCCGTCCGTGTCGCGGGTCAACCGTGACGACCTGCGCCGGATGCTGCACGGCGAACGGCTGTTCACCCAGTGGGCCGAGGCGCAGGTGACAGCCGTACAGCAGGCTCAGGTCGAGGCGCTGCTGCGGGCCCGGGCGGACGTCTGCGTGGACGACACCAACCTGCGCGCGCGGACCCTGCGGGGCTGGGCCGAGCTGGCCGCCCGCCACGGCGCGGACTTCGAGGTGCACGACTTCACCGACGTGCCGCTGGACGAGTGCCTGCGCCGCGACGCCGCTCGCCCGGCCGCCGACCAGGTCGGCGCGGACGCGATCCGCCGGCTGCACGAGCGGTACCTCCAGGGGCGGGAGTTGCCCTTGCCGGTGCCGCAGGCCCGCACCGGACGCCCCGCGGTGGTGCACCCGCCGTCGACCGAGCCACCGGAGATCGTCCTGGTGGACATCGACGGCACCGTCGCGCTGGCCGTCTCCCGCAGCCCGTACGACATGACCCGGGTGGGCCAGGACCAGCCGAACACGGCGGTGATCGCGGCGGTCCGGGCGATGCACGCCGCCGGGTACGGGGTGGTCTTCTGCTCGGGGCGGGACGCCTCTGCCCGTGCGGCCACCGAGGCGTGGCTGGCGCGGCACGTGCGGGTGCCCTACCTGGGCCTGCACCTGCGGGCCGTCGGCGACTCCCGGAAGGACTCGATCGTCAAACGGGAGATCTACGACCGGGAGATCCGGGACCGTTACCGGGTGGCCGGCGTCTTCGACGACCGCGTCCAGGTGGTCCAGATGTGGCGATCCCTCGGCCTCACCGTCTTCCAGGTGGCCGACGGCGACTTCTGAGGTGTTCGGACGGACCCCCACGAGTGGGGGCCCGTCCGGACAGTTCACCCGGTGACGGTGATGGTGGCCTCGGCACGGGCGCCGTTGACCTCGACAGTCAGGCGTATCGGCGCGCCGGGTCGCAGTGCCGTCAGGGTGCCGGTGGCCGGGTCGAATCGGGCGGTGTGCCACTGGCGCACCCCGGCCGCCGCGCCGATGTGCACTCCCGGCGAGGCCGACCAGTCGGCGCTGACCGGTGCGGCCACCGGGACCGTACGCCCGCCGGGCTGGGTCAGCGTGGCGGTGACCGCCGCAGGGGCGCCGACCGCGATACTGGCCGGGGCGGCCACCGTGAGCCGGTCGGCGTGCGCGTGGAACTCCGCGTCCACCCAGCGTGGGCCCTCGGCGAGCGGGTTACGGCGGGCCCGGTCGGCTTCGGCCGGGGTCACCGGGTCCACGCCGAACTCCGTCCAGCCGGTGAAGCCGCCCTGGTCGGCGGGGGTGGACGGCGTCTTGCCCGCATTGCCGTTGATCACGTATGGCACCCCGTCCACCCGGTCGGCGTGGAAGGTGCCGACGTGCCCGCCCACGAACAGCGCGCCCTTGCCGGTGCGGTGCTGGAAGTCGGCCAGCCACTGCTCCAGCAGCGCCGCCTCCTTGCGGTCGCCGAGCTGGCTGGCCTGCGCCGGGCTGGGGTCGCGCGGCGGGTGGTGGTGCAGGACGACGACCGAACCCACGCGCCGGTCGGTGGCCGCCGCGTCCAGCGTCTCGCGGAGCATCCGTACCTGGTCGAAGCCGCCTCCGCGCAGCGTCCCGGTGGACGAGTTCAGCGTGACGAACCGGGTGCCGTTGTGGTCGAACACCCGGGAGGTGGCACCGAACACGGAGGCGAAGTTGCTGATCGGGGCACCCATGATCTCGTGGTTGCCGGGCACGTAGTACCAGGGCAGCGCGTCGCCCAACTCCTCGTCGAGGATCCGCCGGGCCAGCGCGAAGTCGGCAGGGTAGGCGGTGTCCACGAAGTCGCCGTTGATCAGGAGGAAGTCCGGCCGGGCCGCCCGCACCTCGCGCAACGTCCGCCGGGCCTGGGCGACCAGGTCGCTGTCCGGGTCGGCGGCGACGAACTGGGCGTCGGAGAGCACCGCGAAACGCCACGGCGCGCCGTCAACGGTGCCGTCGCGGATCACCACCCGATCGGTACGCGGGGCCACCTCCGGCGCGTCGACAGTCGGGGGCACCTTCGCCACCAGGTCGTCGATGATCACCTCGCTGGTGTACTGCGCCGCGGCGTTCGTCTCGGCCACGTAGAAGCGGCGTACCCGCACCGGGTACTGCACCCCGGCCGGCACCGCGAACTCCACGTACCGCCAGCCGGTCCAGGTGATCAGTGGGCCACGCAGCACGTGCTGGGTGTCCTGGGCGTCGTGCAGGTGCAGGCTGGGCCACTCCCCGGTGCCGTTGCCGTGGATCCACATCCCGAAGGCCTGCGGCTGACCGGGCACCTCGATCCAGGCGGGCGGGTCGGCGTACGCGGCCCGTGTGCCGGTGGACTGGCTGAAGTCGTACGACATTCGCAGGCCGGTGCCGGTGTGCCCCGGCGCCGGCGCTACCGAACCGCTGGCGCGGGCCTGGCTGAACCGCCAGGACGCGGCGTCGTCGAAACCGGCGACCGGCACGTCGGTCAGCCCGACGGTGACCGGCAGGACGGCGCTCGTGCGTCCGACGTGAACAGTCACCAGGCCCGAGCCGGTGTCGCGCAGCGCGACGACGGACAGGTTGCCGTCCCCGGTGGGAGTGATCCGCAGCAGGTCCCGGTCGTAGTCGACTGTGAGGTCGGCCGGCTCGATCGGCGCGGTGTTGCCTTCGGCGTCGTAACCGACCACGCCGACCACTGCGTCACCGTCCCGGCCGGCCAGTCCGACCCGCGGCTCGGTGGTGCCGATCCGGGCCAGCGGGCCGAGCACAGTGAGGTTCAGTGAGCCGGTGACAGGCCCCCGTGCGGCGGTGACCGTGCTGGCCCCCGGTGCGCCCGCGTGGAACACGCCACCACTGTCGACCCGGCCGCGGACCGCCGGGGTCGCCCGCCAGGTGGGGGCACCGGCCGCCGGGCCGTACGTCTCGTCGTACCCGGATGCGGTGAGGGTGCGGGTCAGCCCCGGGAAGACCCGGTCGGGCCGCCCGCCTCGCACCGGTGAGACGCCGGGGGCGGCCGTGGGGTCGCTGGCCGTCTCGACCCAGTAGCCGGTGAGTCGCCCGCTGCCCTTCGGCGCATAGATGGCCAGGCCGTTGGGCACGGCCCGCTCGCTGCCGTCGGAGGGACCGTTCTCCAGTTGCACGGCAGGCGCTCCCGGCTCCCGGGCCAGCAGCGTGGACGATCCGCCGCCATCCAGGTTGAGCGCGTGGTGGGCGCCCAGCTCGGCCATCATCCGGCCCATCTCGGTCTGCGTCACGCCGCGGCTGTCGACCTGCCGGCCGTCCACTGTCAACATGATCATCTTTCGGCCGTCGGCACTGAACCCGACGGCGGTTCGGGGGGCGAGGGTCGGGTCGGCGATGCTCTGCGCGACGCCGTCGCGGACCAGGACGTTGCCGCCCCCGACAGCCGCGTGCAGGGTGCTGCCGTCGGAGGGCTTCGGCCGCCAGGCCACCGCCACCGGGTCACCGGGGCGCAGGCCGGCCAGCGCGTCCGCGCCGAGGTCGCGGCCGAGCAGCACGGTGCTGCCGGCGACGATCGGGCCGCCACCGGCCACACTTCCCACAGCGGCCACCCGACCGTCGGTCACTGTGACCTCGACCACCCGGGCCGCGCCCTCCACGGCACGCTGCCGGGAGTACGTCCCCCACAGCTCGGTGAAGGCGCCGATGCCGTCGGCCTGCACCATGTTGTTGAACTGCGTCAGCGGGACCGGCCCGGTGGGCAGGGTGGCGCTGCCGTCGAAGTTCACCTCGATCACCCGTCCGAGCCCGTTCGTGGTGACCGCCACCGCGTTGCGGTGACCGCTGACCCCCGACTGGATCAGCTCGCCGTTCCGGACGCCGACGCCCTGGGCGGCACCGGAGTTGTTGATGTCGAAGAAGTCGCCGTTGACAGCGGCGACAGCGTGCGACTGGTCCACCGCCTTCCGCAGCGGCTCGGCCCGGCTGACCGCCCCGGAGTTGACGTAGTCGACGGTGGCGCCGCCGGCCAGGTCGGTGGTGAGCGCGTCGGCGCGCAGCCAGCCCTCGGCGTCGTACCTGTCGAAGGACGTCAGCTGCACGCCCGGCGCTACCGGCCGGGTGGCCTTCGTGGTCTCCAGCCCGCCGGCCGGCTCCAGACCACCGGCGCCGGCGGTCGGGGCGGTCGCGACCGTCGGGGCGGCGGCCAGGCTGACCGAGCCCGCCGGGCCGGAAGACGCGGGCGGCGCGTCCTCCGCGATGGTGGGTGAGGCCACGGCGGTCGAGGCCACGGTGGGCGGGTCGGTGGTGGGTGCGGCAGTGGCCGGCGGCGACAGGGCCAGGGCGAGCAGCGGCGTCAGCAGCAGGACGCCGGTGCGGCGGGCGGATCGTCTGCGGGTACGCATGGACGACAGTCAACCCGGCCATGAATAGAAGTTTCAATACCTGTCGACTGAACCGAAGGAAAATTCCATCAACTCACGGCGCGGTGTCGGGCCCGGAGACATGACGAAGGGGCACGGCCGCGACGGCCGTGCCCCTTGTCGTTACCCGGGGATGGTTACTCCCCCGGCGTCGACTTCGCGATCTGCATCAGGAACTCGATGTTCGTGCGGGACTGCTTGAGCCGGTCCAGCAGGAGATCCATCGCGGCCTGCGAGTCCAGCGAGTGCAGCACCTTCCGGAGCTTGTGGATGATGGCCAGCTCTTCCGGTGCGAGCAGGACCTCTTCCTTACGCGTACCGGACGGGTTGATGTCGATGGCCGGGAAGGTCCGCTTGTCGGCGATCTTCCGGTCCAGCTTCAACTCGGCGTTGCCGGTGCCCTTGAACTCCTCGAAGATGACCGTGTCCGCCATGGACCCGGTCTCCACCAGCGCCGTGGCGATGATGGTCAGCGACCCGCCGTTCTCGATGTTGCGGGCCGCGCCGAGGAAGCGCTTCGGCGGGTAGAGCGCGGTGGAGTCGATACCACCCGACATGATCCGGCCGCTGGCCGGCGCCGCCAGGTTGTACGACCGACCGAGCCGGGTCACCGAGTCGAGCAGCACGACGACGTCGTGCCCGAGCTCGACGAGGCGCTTGGCCCGCTCGATGGCCAGCTCCGCTACCGTGGTGTGGTCCTGCGGCGGACGGTCGAACGTGGCCGCGATGACCTCGCCCTTGATCGACCGCTGCATGTCGGTGACCTCTTCAGGCCGCTCGTCCACCAGCACCACCATCAGGTGGCACTCCGGGTTGTTGCGGGTGATCGCGTTCGCGATCGCCTGCAGCACCATGGTCTTACCCGCCTTCGGCGGAGACTGGATGAGTGCCCGCTGGCCCTTGCCGATCGGCATGACCAGGTCGATGACCCGGGTGGTCAGGATGTGCGGCTCGGTCTCCAGCCGCAGGCGCTCCTGCGGGTAGAGCGGGGTGAGCTTGTAGAACTCCGGACGACGCCGGGCCTCCTCGGGCTCCATCCCGTTGATCGTGTCCAGCCGCATCAGCGGGTTGTACTTGTCGCGCCGCTGGTCACCGCTGTTGCCGCCCTCGCGGGCCGCCCGCACCGCACCGGTGATCGCGTCACCGCGGCGCAGGCCGTACTTCTTGATCTGGGACATCGAGACGTACACGTCGTTCGGGCCGGCCAGGTAGCCGGTCGTCCGCACGAAGGCGTAGTTGTCGAGCACGTCGATGATGCCGGCCACCGGGACGAGCACGTCGTCCTCGTTGACCTGCGGCTCACGCCCGCCGGTGTCGGCACCGGTCTCGGTGCGCTCGCCGCGCCCGCGGCGACGGTCCCGGAAACGGCTGCGCCGGCCGCGCCGGCCGCCACCCTCGCCGTCGTCGTCGTCGTTGTCCCGCTCGGCGCGCTGACCACGGTCGTTGCGGTCGTTGCGGTCACCGCGGTCGGGTCGGTCGTTACGCTCGGCCCGCTCACCCCGGTCGGAACGCTCGCCCCGGTCGTTGCGCTCGCCACGCTCGGCCCGCTCGCCACGCTCGGTCCGCTCGCCACGCTCGCCACGCTCGGTCCGCTCGGCACGCTCGCCACGGTCGGTCCGCTCGCCACGCTCGGTCCGCTCGCCACGGTCGGCACGCTCGGTCCGCTCGCCACGCTCCGGGCGCTCGGCCCGCTCGCGGCGGTTCTCGCCACGGTCGGCCCGCTCGCCGGCTTCCGCCTCGTCGGTACGCGTCTCGGTCGCACGCGTCTCGTTCACACGCGTCTCGGTCGCACGCGCCTCAACGGGGCGCGCCTCGGTGGCACGGGCCTCCGCCGTCGCGGTCCGGCTCCGCCGGGTGCGGGTGCGGCCCTCGGTCTCGGCGGCCGGCTCGGCCGGCGCCTGCTCGGCACCGCGACCTTCGGCGGCCGGCCGGTCGGCGGTCTCCCGCACCTCGGCGCGCACCCCCTCACGGGTCGGGGCGGCCGCGGCCGCGACCTCGGCCCGGGGTCGAGGGGTCCCGGCGGCGTTGCCGCCCTGCCGCTCGGAAATCGCGGCGATCAGCTCGCCCTTGCGCATGCGAGCCGTGCCGGAGATGCCGAGCGACGCAGCCAGGCTCTGCAGCTCTGGCAGCAGCATCGCCGACAGACCGGTGCCGCTACGCCGACGACGGGCGGGAGCGGCGGCGGTGGCATCGCCAGCGACGTTGGAAACATCCGACGTCACGTCGGTGGTGTCGCTCAATGGATTCCTTCCCTCGATAAGGCCGGGACTGCCCGGAGTCGGAACTCAGGTGGCCGGGCGGCCTCGGTGCACCCGCCTCGCAAGGACGCGTCGCGGGAGTCTGTGACACAGCAGCCGGTCGGTATCCCGACTCACCAACATCGGTGAGCAGGTCTCGCCGTCTGCGGCGACCTGTGGAAACTGCGGTGCGGCGTGGGCCTTTGGCAGGGGTAGACGGGCTGACCGCCGAGAGCTTCGGGGGTGCGCCGCCCCGCAGGAGATCGCGTGCTTCGCGGCTGTGCTAGGTCTAGAGCGTAATCAACTCTTCCGACCTGCGGCAACAGGGTCCCGCTCGGCGTGTCCAAGTCTACCCCGTGCGACCCGTGCGCCGCTGACGTCTATCGGTAACTGCCAGATCTCCCAGTCTGTTCCCACCGGGAAGCCCGCTGGAGGCTCGCTGAGCGCCAGCACAGTCGGCCCCGCCCCACTGACCACAGCCGCCACACCGGCCTCGCGCAACGCGCTGACCAGGGCAAACGTGCCGGGCATTCCGGCTGCCCGGTAATCCTGGTGGAGCCGGTCGACGGTGGCCGGCAGCAGCAGGGTCGGGGCCGTGGTGAGCGCGTGCACCAGCAGCGCGGCCCGCCCCGCGGTCAACGCGGCGTCGCCGTGCGGCACGGTGGCCGGCAGAGCCGCCCGCGCGGTCGCGGTCAATCCGCGTTCCGCCGGGACGAAGACGGTGGGTCGCACCGCTTCGGCGACCGGCAGGGACACCGCCCGGGCGCCGCCCGGCTCGGACCAGGCCACTGTGAAGCCGCCGAGCAGGCACGGCGCCACGTTGTCGGGGTGGCCCTCGATCTCGGCGGCCAGCCGGAGCGCGCCGTCGTCGTCGAGGCGGTGCTCCCCATCGACGACGAGGGCCCGGGCCAGCAGCACCCCGGCGACGATCGCGGCGGACGAGGAGCCCAGCCCACGTGCCTGGGGGATCCGGTTGACGCACTCCACGCTCAGCCCTGCGGGGTGGGCCCCGAGCACGTCGAACGCGGCGCGCATGGCCCGCACCACCAGGTGCCGGTCGTCGTCGGGCAACTCACCGGCGCCCTGACCGGTCACTGTCACCCGGACGCCGGAGGACGCGACTTCGGCGGCCACGTCGTCGTAGAGCCCGAGGGCGAGACCCAGCGCGTCGAAGCCCGGGCCCAGGTTGGCGCTGGTCGCGGGAACCCGGACCCGGACCGGCCCGGCGGCGAAGTTCGTCGGCACGCGCTCATGCTAGGGCGTGTGTCAAAGTCCTCGGTCGAGCCGCCGCAGGCCGGTCAGGGGCTTTGACACACGCCCTCGCGCTCGGCACCGACGAACCGACGTCGCGCCCGCTGCCTGGGACCGCCGAGTTCAGCCGGCCGGGTTCGGGACCGGCTCGGCGGCCGGATCGGTGAGCGAGAGCCGGCGCGTGGCGATCCGCCAGCCGACCGCGTACACGAGGGTGATCAGACCGCAGCCGGCGAGCACCACCCGCTCGTCGACCGTGTCCACCACCAGGGCCACCGCCAGTTGGCTCACCGAGATCGCCAGCGTCGCCAGCATCATGTCGGTGGCGAAGACGCGGCCCCGCAACCGGTCGGGGACCTCACCCTGGAGGGCGAAGTTCGACATCACCCAGTTGCTGCCACCCGCGAAGTGCGCCACGAAGACCAGCAGCAGCACCAGAGGAAACCAGCGCACCACCGAGGTGCCCAGGTAGGACAGGCCGTAGAGCGACATGGACAGCGCGAGCCCGGGCAGCAGCCAGGCCCGGTTGGTCAGCACCCGGCGCATCAGGATCGGCCCGACCAACGCTCCCGCGCCGCGTACCGCGAAGAGCAGTCCGGCCCCGAGCGGGCCGACACCATACACACCGGCCAGCAGCGGGAACACGGTCAGCACGCCGTTGCCCAGGCCCACCGCCGACTTGACAGTGACCAGCGCGAGCACCCGGGGGCGGTGACCGATGTAGCCGAGCGCCTCACGGACCGCCGGCCAGGTGCGCTGGGCCGGTTGGTCGGCGTCCCGGGGCGCCTGCAACGGCCGGCGGATCCGGGTGGCGAGGGCCGCGGCCATCACCAGGCCCGCCGCCGCCACCCAGAAGCAGGCGTACGGGCCGGCGGCGGTGCTGAGCACGCCGCCGAGCGAGGCACCGACCACTGTCATGGTGCCCCAGGCCGAGCCGGCGACGGCGTTGCCGGCGGCGAGTTCGTGTGGCTCCAGCACATTGGGCAGCGCGGCCTGGGCGGCCGGCGAGTAGAACGCCTTCGCGACCGCCACCACGCCGATCGCAACCAGCGCCAGCCACGCCGTTCCGGCGTTCCGCACGCCGAGCAGCAGCAGCACGCCGGCCAGCGCGGCCACGTTCGCGGCGATCATGATCTTCCGGCGGTCGAAGCGGTCGGCGATCGTGCCGGTGTACGGCAGCAGCAACGCCACGATGCCGGTGTCCACCGCCAACACCAGCGCGCCCCAGACGCCGCTGCCGGTCAGGTGCGGCAGCAGCACCAGCAGCGGCACCATGACGAACCAGTCGGCGCCGAACACCACCAGCTCGGCGAGGAACAGGTTGCGGAAGCTCCGATTGCCGGTCAGAACCGAGAGGGTGGACGCCACGGAGCGCGACCCTACCCGGTCGGTGTCGGGCCCACACCCGCTCCCAGCAGCGTCGAGACCGTGACGAATGTGTAACCGCGCGACCGGAGCCCGTTGATCATGTCGGTCAGGCCGCGCAGTGCGACCAGCCGCCGCCGCGCCCCCACATCGTGGCCGAGCACGATCGTTCCCGGTCGGACGCCGGCCACGATCCGCTGGGCGTGGCCGGCTGGATCGCCGGGGAACTCACGCTCCGCCATCTGCAACGACCAGAACACCACCCGATAGTCCAGCCGGGCCGCCGCGTGCAGCACCGCCCCGCCCAGGTGGCCGTACGGCGGACGGAGGAGCACCGGCGGCGTCCCGGTCAGGTCGGTGATCACGTCGTGGCTGCGGCGCAGGTCCTCGTACGTCTCGGCGGCGTCCAGTTCGGCCAGGTCCCGGTGCTCCCAGCTGTGGTTGCCCACCTCGTGCCCGGTGAGGCGGTCGCGGACGACGTCGGCGTGCCGGCGGACCTGCGCTCCGACCATGAAGAAGGTGGCCGGAACCCGGTGCTGGGCCAGGGTGTCGAGCACCATCGGGGTCCACTGTGGTGCGGGGCCGTCGTCGAAGGTGAGGGCCACCAGACGCTGGTTGGTCCTTCCCGACCAGGTGATCTCCAGCGCGCCGGAGCGGACGTCCTGCTGACCGTTGCCGAGGGTGGCGCTGGCGGGGCCGCCGGCGATCGGCATCCGGCGATGGGTGATCCACCACGCCTCGGACGTCCCGGCACCGATGGCCATACCGCCGACCACCAGCAGGCCACGGCGCAGCAGGTCGCGTCGTCCCCACCCGCGCGCCCTCTCGGCCGTCCGCCCGTCCCGCTCCACCCACACCCCCACCCATCCACGAAGAGTATGCAAGAAGTTACACAAAGTGTGGGTCGGTCGAGTCGGAGTGTTTCGGTCGGATAGACCGGGAACGCCCCCGGCGAAAATCCGCCGGGGGCGTTCCGAATCGCGCTTCGACCTACTCGGTCGGCTCCGCCGGAGGCAGTGGCGAGGTACGGCTACGGGGCAGCCGCAGCACCTCGAACTGGTCCGTGCCCTCCACCAGCGCGGCCGACGGCGCGGGTCGCCCGGCCGGCTGGGTGGCCTCGGCCGTAGCCGGGGCGGGCGTGTCGCTCGGCACCGCGACCTGGTTCGGGGCCGGCACCTCGTCGGTCTCCGTCGTGGTCACCGCCGACCCGCCGGAGCGCCGCCGTGCGCGCCGACTCCGCAGCGACTCCTTGGTGTGCTCCACCATCGTGTAGAGCGTCGGCACCAGGATCAGCGTGAGCAGCGTCGAGCTGAGCAGACCACCGATCACCACGACCGCCAGCGGCTGCGAGATGAAGCCACCCTCGCCGGTCAAGCCGAACGCCATCGGCAGCAGCGCGAAGATGGTCGCCACGGCCGTCATCAGGATCGGGCGCAGCCGGCGACGGCCACCTTCGACCACCGCCTCCCGGACCCCCATGCCCTGCGCCCGATACTGGTTGATCAGGTCGAGCAACACGATCGCGTTTGTCACAACGATGCCGACCAGCATCAGCACACCGATCAGCGCCGGCACACCGAGCGGCGTCCCAGTGACCAGCAGAAGGCCGATCGCGCCGGTCGCCGCGAACGGGATGGAGATCAGCAGGATCAGCGCCTGGGTGAGGCTACGGAACGTGGCCACCATGATCAGGAAGACGATGGCGATCGCGGCCAGCACCGCCAGGCCCAGGTCCGCGAAGGCGTCCGCCTGATCCGCGCTGACACCACCGATGGTGAAACTCGCGCCCGGCACGTTGATGCCGTCCAGCCGCGTCTGCAACTCCTTGCTGGTCGCGCCCAGGTTCGAGCCGGTAGCCGCGCCGGTCACCGACACGCTGCGCTCACCGTCGATGCGGGTGACCTGCTGCGGCCCCTCGCTTTGGGTGACCTGCGCGATGTCCCCCAGCTTGACCGGGCCCACCGGCAGTGCCCGCAGCTCCGCCACTGTCATCGGCGGCTGCGTGCCCAACCGCAGCACCACGTTCTGCTGCTGGCCGTCGAGCGCGACCTGACCCAGCGGCGCTCCCCGGAACGCCTGCGACACGATCTGCCCCACGGCGGCCTCGGTGAGCCCGACCCGACCGGCGGCGACCCGGTCGACAGTCACGTCGACCCGCGGCACCCGCGCGGCCAGGCTGGTGGAGACGTCCTCCACGTCCGGGACGCCGGCCATCGCGGCCCGCGCCTCCTCGGCCGCCCGGGTCAGCACCTCCGGGTCGCTGGCCTGGACGATCACCTCCAGCTGGCTGGTGGACGCCTCCTGCCCGCCACCGAAGCTGATCTCACCCACACCGGCGCCGAGCTTGTCGAACTCCTTGCGCAGCACCTCGCGCATCTGCTTGGCGTCGGTGTCACCGCCGAGCGCCAGCGACCAGCTGGCGACGTTGTTGCCGCCGCCGCCCGCCCACGGGTTGTCCCCACCGCCCGCTGTCACCTGGTACGTCTCGACGCCCTCGGTGCGGGACAGCACCGACTCGACCTGCTTTGCCGCCGCGTCGGTGGCCGCCAGGCCACTGCCGGCCGGAAGCTCCTGGCTGATGTTGAGGGTGTCCTGGCCGGAGTCGTCCAGGAAGTTGGTCTCCAACTTCTGCGCCAGACCGAAGGTGCCGAAGAGCACCAGCAGGCCGAGCCCGACGGTGATCCAACGGGTCGACCGCTTGCGGGTGGCGAACCCGATCACCGGCAGGTACGCCCGCTGCAACGGGCTGCGCAGCTCCTTCTCCTCCGCGGCGTGCCGTACCGCCTCGTCGTCCGCGGTGCCGCCGCGCGGCTTGAGGAACCAGTACGCGAGGACCGGGATGACGGTCAGCGACACCAGCAGCGAGGCGAGCAGGGCCACCGTCACGGTGATCGCGAAGGGCGCGAAGAGCTGGCCCACGAATCCGCCGACCAGCGCGATCGGCGCGAACACCGCCACCGTGGTGAGGGTGGACGCGGTCACCGCACCGGCCACCTCCCGGACGCCGGTGATGATGGCGTGCCGCTTCTCCTCGCCGTACTCCAGGTGTCGTTTGATGTTCTCCAACACCACGATCGAGTCGTCCACCACCCGGCCCACCGCGATGGTCAACGCGCCGAGGGTGAGCAGGTTGAGCGAGTAGTCACCGATCCACAGGGCGATCAGCGCCACCAGCACGGAGAGCGGGATGGAGACCGCTGTGACCACCGTCGAGCGCACCGACAGCAGGAAGACCAGGATGACGATGACCGCCATCACGAGGCCCAGCAGGCCCTCGGTGGTCAGCGACTCGATCGACTTCTCGACGAACGGCGCCTGGTCGAAGACCACTGTCAGCTCCGCGCCGGAGGCGTCCTTCAGGTCGTCGAGCCGGTCGCGGATCTCGTGCGAGATCTGCACAGCGTTGCCGTCCGGCGCCGCGGTGACCGCGATGCCGAGGCTGTCCTTGCCGTTGGTCCGGGTGATCGCCGTGGCCGGAGCGAGCTGCTGCTCGACCGTCGCCACGTCACCGAGGCGGACCGGTGCCGCAGCCGGGGCGACCACGATGCCGCGCAGCTCCTCCACCGTGGCGATCGGCGTGCCGACCTGCACCGGAAGGGCCAGCGCGCCGTCGGTCACCACGCCGGCCGGAACCGCCACGCCGTTGGTCTTCAGCGCCGCGCCGATCGCCGTCGGCTGGATCTTCGCGGCGGCCAGCTTCGCCGGGTCCGGGGTGACCACCACGACGTTGTCGCGGGTGCCGGTCACCTCGACAGTGCGTACCCCCTCGATGCCCTCCAGCTCCGGCACCACTGTGGCGCGCAGCTTCTCGGCGAGCGCCCGCTCGTCAGCCGTGCCGGCCGCGGCCAGCACCACCGCCGGGAGGTCGTCGGTGCTACCCGCGATGACCTGCGGGTCGACGCCCTCCGGCAGCTGGGCGTCGATCCGGCTCAGCGCGGTCTGCATCTTGTTGACCACGTCGTCGAGGTCGGTGCCGAACTCGTAGGTCACCTGCACGGTGGCCGCGCCCTCGCGCGACGTGGAGGTGACCTTGTCCAGCCCCGGGATGCCCTGGAGGGCATTCTCGATCGGCTCGGTCACCTGCGACTCGACGATCTCGGGGCCGGCGCCGGGGAAGGGGGCCACGATGAACGCGGCCGGGAACTCGAGCGACGGCAGCAGTTGCTGCTTCAGCGACGGAACGGCGAACGCTCCGAACACCGTGGTCACCACCGCGATGAGGGCAATCAGCCCTCGGTTGGCGAGGCTGAATCTGGCGAGCAGCGACATCGGCCTGGCTCACTCCTGAACGAGAATGCGGGCGGGGATACCCGAAAGTGTGCCGGACTCGCATACCTCGGCCCCCGCCGCCCCCGGGCCGCCCCGCCGTCCGCCTACCCGCCGTCGATCACCGCCCGGACGGTGGCGCGCTCAGACCAGGTCGAGGGCGCGGGCTGCGGCCAGCGGGTCGTTCGCGATGGTCACCGGCGCCGGCGCGGTCGAGATCGCCCATTCCGGGTCCTTCAGCCCGTGGCCGGTCACCGTGCAGACCACAGTGGAACCGGGCGGCACCGCGCCCGCCGCGGCCTGCTGCAACAGGCCGGCCACGCTGGCCGCGCTGCCCAGCTCGACGAAGACCCCCACCTCGCGGGCGAGCAGACGGTACGCGGAGAGGATCTCCCGGTCGGTCACCGACGCGATCAGGCCACCGGAGGCGTCCCGGGCATCCAACGCCTTGGTCCAGCTCGCCGGGTTGCCGATCCGGATCGCGGTGGCGATGGTCGACGGCTCCGGCACCACCTGGCCGGTCACGA
Organism: Micromonospora vinacea; assembly: GCF_015751785.1. NCBI lineage: Bacteria > Bacillati > Actinomycetota > Actinomycetes > Micromonosporales > Micromonosporaceae > Micromonospora > Micromonospora vinacea. The sequence goes on from NZ_JADOTY010000001.1 coordinate 771,507, forward strand.
TCGGGGCCGCCCCGGCGGCCTGGAAGCCGTACATCTTCGGGGTGCGGGTGGTGGCGCCGGCGGCCAACTCCTCCGAATATCCCATCCAGTACGCGGAGATGTTGCCCGCGTTGCCGACCGGCAGGCAGTGGATGTCGGGCGCGTCACCCAGCGCCTCGACGATCTCGAAGGCGGCCGTCTTCTGGCCGTGCAGCCGGTCGATGTTCACCGAGTTGACCAACGCGACCGGGTAGTCCTGGGCGAGCTTGGCGGCCGTCGCGAGGCAGTCGTCGAAGTTGCCGTTCACCTGGAGCAGCTTCGCGCCGTGCACCAGCGCCTGGGCCAGCTTGCCCAGCGCGATCTTGCCCTGCGGCACCAACACGGCACAGGTCAACCCCGCCCGGGCCGCGTACGCCGCGGCGGAGGCGCTGGTGTTGCCGGTGGAGGCGCAGATGATGGCCTTGTTGCCGGCCTCGACCGCCTTGGACACCGCGAGGGTCATCCCCCGGTCCTTGAAGGAGCCGGTCGGGTTGGCGCCCTCCACCTTGAGGTGCACGTCGCAACCGAGCCGGGCGGACAGCACCGGCGCCGGCAACAGCGGGGTGTTCCCCTCGTGCAGGGTGACGACCGGCGTGGCAGCGGTGACCGGCAGCCGATCCCGGTACGCCTCGATCAGACCCCGCCACATGTCGTTCTCCTCGTCTCTACCGCCGCGCCCAGCCGAGCATCAGGGCCACCTTGGACCAGCCTGCCGGAGTGGTCGATGGCACACCCCGGTTTACCCACCTGACGGGACACGCGGGACGTCCCGTCGATGATGCAACGACTCAGGCGTCGCCCTCGACCCGCAGCACACTGGTCACCGACCGGACGATGTCCAGACCGCGCAGCTCACCGACGGTCGCGGCGAGCGCGGCATCCGGTGCCACATGGGTGACGATGACCAGCTCGGCGTCGCCGTCACGGCCCGCTGGCCCGCCCGCCGAGCCCTGCCGCACTGTCGCGATCGACACGTCGTGCCGGGCAAACACACTCGCCACCGAGGCCAGCACACCCGGGCGGTCGGCCACGTCGAGGCTCACGTGGTAGCGGGTCAGCGCCTCACCCATCGGCCGGACCGCGAGGTCCGCGTACGCGCTCTCGCTGGCCGCGCGCACCCCGGCGAGCCGGTTGCGGGACACCGCGACCACGTCACCGAGCACCGCACTGGCGGTGGGCGCGCCACCGGCCCCCCGGCCGTAGAACATCAACTGCCCGGCCGCGTCCGCCTCCACGAAGACCGCGTTGAACGCGTCCCCGACGCTGGCCAGCGGGTGGCTGCGGGGGATCATCGCCGGGTGCACCCGGACGCTGACGGTCTCCCGGCCGGTGGGGTCGACACCCCGGGCCGCGATGCAGAGCAGTTTGATCGTGCAGCCCATCGCCTGGGCGCTGGCCATGTCCGCGGCGGTCACCTCGGTGATGCCCTCGCGGTGCACGTCGGCGGCGCCGACCCGGGTGTGGAACGCCAGCGAGGCGAGGATCGCCGCCTTCGCCGCCGCGTCGAAGCCCTCCACGTCGGCGGTCGGGTCGGCCTCCGCGTACCCCAGGGCGGTGGCCTCTTCGAGGGCCTCGGCGAAGCCGGCCCCGGTCGCGTCCATGGCGGAGAGGATGAAGTTGGTGGTGCCGTTGACGATGCCGGTGACCCGGTTGATCCGATCGCCGTGCAGCGACTCCCGCAGCGGGCGCAGCAGCGGGATCGCGCCAGCCACCGACGCCTCGTAGTAGAGGTCGCCGCCGCCCTCGGCCGCCGCCTCGTGCAGGGCCACGCCGTCCTCGGCGAGCAGCGCCTTGTTGGCGGTGACCACGCTCTTGCCGGCGCGCAGCGCCTCGACCAGCCAACTCCGGGCCGGTTCGATGCCGCCGACCACCTCGATCACCACGTCCACGTCATCGCGCTTGATCAGGCCGAGCGCGTCGGTGGTGAACAGGTCCTCGTCGACCGGCAGGTCACCCCGGTCGCGGCCGAGCCGCCGCACGGCGATGCCGGCGATCTCCAGCGGAGCGCCGATCCGCGCGGCCAGGTCGGCCGACTGCTCGTGCAGCAGCCGGACCACCTCCTGGCCGACAGTGCCACAGCCGAGCAGCGCCAAGCGCACAGGTGAGGTCATCCCACATCCAAAGCCAGCAGGTCGTCTTCGGTTTCCCGCCGGACGATCAGGCGCGCCTGGCCGTCGCGCACCGCGACCACCGGTGGCCGGGGCACATGGTTGTAGTTGCTGGCCATGCTTCGGCAGTACGCACCGGTGCCGGGCACTGCGACAAGATCTCCGGGCTGCACGTCGGCGGGCAGGAATTCATCCTTCACCACGATGTCCCCGGACTCACAGTGCTTTCCCACCACGCGGGCGAGCAACGGCTGCGCGTCGGAGGCCCGCGAGGCCAGCGTGGCCGAGTAGGACGCGTCGTAGAGGGCGGTACGGATGTTGTCGCTCATCCCGCCGTCGACGCTGACGTACGTGCGGAGGCCGTCGAGGTCCTTGACAGTGCCGACCTCGTAGAGGGTGAACACGGCCGGCCCGACGATGGCCCGGCCCGGCTCGATGGACAGGTGCGGCACGGCCAGGTTCTCCGCGGCGCACTCCGAATCGACGATCTTGCGAAGCCGCTTGGCCAGATCCTGCGGGGTCGCCGGGTCGTCCTGGGTGGTGTACGCGATGCCGAAGCCGCCGCCCAGGTCCAGCTCGGGCAGCTCCACCCCCCGCGCGTCGCGGATCTGCGCCTGCAGGGCGAGCACCCGACGGGCCGAGACCTCGAAGCCGCTGGCGTCGAAGATCTGCGAGCCGATGTGCGAGTGCAGACCGCGTAGCTCCAGCACACCCTCGTCGAGGATCTTGAACGCGGCGTTCGCGGCGGCACCGCCGGCCAGCGAGAAGCCGAACTTCTGGTCCTCGTGGGCGGTGGCGATGAACTCGTGGGTGTGCGCCTCGACGCCCACAGTGACCCGGACCAGCACCCGGGGTCGGACCCCGCGCTCGCGGGCCAGCGCGGTGAGCCGGTCGATCTCGGTGAACGAGTCGACGATGATCCGGCCCACCCCGGCGTCCAGCGCCCGGCCCAGCTCGGCGACCGACTTGTTGTTGCCGTGGAAGCCGATGCGCTCCGGCGGCATTCCGGCCGAGAGCGCGGTGGCCAGCTCGCCGCCGGTGCACACGTCCAGGTGCAGGCCCTCCTCGGCGATCATCCGGACCACCGCCCGGCAGAGGAACGCCTTGCCCGCGTAGAAGACGTCCTCGGTCGGGAAGGCCGCCCGGAAGTCGCGGCAGCGCGAGCGCAGGTCGGCCTCGTCCAGGACGTACACCGGGGTGCCGAACTCGGCCGCGATGTCGCGGACGCTCAGGCCCGCGACGGCGACAGCGCCGTCGGCGCCGCGCGTCACCGACCGCGGCCACAGCGCCGGCACGAGGGCGTTGACGTCGGCCGGGGTACGCAGCCAGGCCGGCCCCTGGTTGCTGATGTCCGCGTGCAGCGCACCAGCCTCGTGAGCCCTCATGTCACATCCTCTCGGGTGCGGAGACGCCGAGCAGGTAGAGACCGTTGGCGATCACCGTGCGGGTGGCGTTGTTGAGCCAGAGCCGAGCGCGGTGCAGGTCGGTGATCTCCTCGTCGCCCAGCGGCAGCACCCGGCAGTTGTCGTAGAACCGGTGGTAGGAGGCGGCCACGCTCTCCTCCAGGTAGCGGGCCACCCGGTGCGGCTCCCGCAGCTCGGCGGCCGTCGCCACCACAGCGGGGAACTGGGCGAGCGCCTTGAGCAGCTCGTTCTCCTTCTCGTGGTCGAGCAGCTCGGGGCGGAACGCGTCGGCGTCGCCCGGAACAAGCCCCACCTCGGCGGCGTTGCGGGCCACACCCGCCGTCCGGGCGGCGACGTACTGCACGTAGTAGACCGGGTTGTCGCGGGTCGCCCGGGTCCACAGCTCGATGTCGATGTCGATCGGGGAGTCGCTGGAGTAGCGGGCCAACGCGTACCGGGAGGCGTCCACACCGATCGCGTCGACCAGGTCCTCCAGGGTGATCACCGTGCCGGCCCGCTTGCTCATCCGCATCGGGGCGCCGTCGCGCAGCAGGTTGACCAGCTGCCCGATGAGGATCTCCAGGTTGCGCTCCGGGTCGTCGCCGAAGCAGGCGGACATCGCCTTCATCCGACCGATGTAGCCGTGGTGGTCGGCGCCCAGCATGATCACGACCCGCTCGAAGCCGCGCTCGCGCTTGTCCAGGTAGTAGGCGCAGTCCGCGGCGAAGTACGTCCACTCGCCGTTGGACTTGCGCAGCACCCGGTCCTTGTCGTCGCCGAAGTCGGTGGTGCGCAGCCAGGTGGCGCCCTCGGACTCGTAGAGGTGCCCCTGCTGGCGCAGCCGGGCCAGGGCGAGGTCCAGCTCACCCCGGTCGTGCAGGTCCTTCTCGTTGAAGTAGGTGTCGAACTCCACCCCGAAGTCGCGCAGGGAGGAGCGGATCTCGTCGAACATCAGCGCGACGCCCTCGACCCGGAAGATCTCCTGGGCCGCGTCGTCGTCGAGCGAGCGCACCTCCGGCCGGCGGGCCTGCACCTCGGTGGCGATCTCGGCGATGTACGCCCCGCCGTAGCCGTCCTCCGGCGCCGGCTCACCCTTGGCGGCGGCGAGCAGCGACCGGGCGAACCGGTCGATCTGCGAACCGGCGTCGTTGAAGTAGTACTCCGTGCCGACGTCGGCGCCGGTGGCCCGCAGCAGCCGGCTCAGCGCGTCACCGACGGCCGCCCAGCGGACCCCGCCGATGTGCACCGGCCCGGTCGGGTTGGCCGAGACGAACTCCAGGTTGATCTTCTCGCCGGCGAGGCGGTCGCTGCGGCCGTACTCCGCGCCGGTCTCGACGATCACCCGCGCGAGCTGACCGGCCGCGGCGGCGTCGAGCCGGATGTTCAGGAAGCCCGGCCCGGCGATTTCCACCGATTTGACCCCCGGTGCCCGGCCCAGCTCGTCGGCCAGGGCGGTAGCCAGCTCCCGGGGCGGAACGCCCACCTTCTTGCTCAACTGCAGCGCGAGCGTCGAGGCGTAGTCGCCGTGCTCGGGGTTGCGCGGTCGCTCCACCACAGTGCTCGCCGGCAGCGCGGCGCGGTCCAGCCCACGCTGCTCGAAGACGGCGTGGGCGGCGGCAAGGACGACCGAGGCTAGTTCTGCAGGAGTCACCCAACCATGTTATCGGGGGTAGACTCGGGCACTCGGCGGCTCCCCTGCGCGTCATCCGGCCCGCCACTCCCCTGACCGACCGACTTGACGAGGCACGATGAGCATCAGCACCCCGGGTGGCCCTGAGCGCCGCCCGACCGTGGTCAGCACCGGCAAGAAGCCGGCCGCTGGCCGGCCGGCGTCCGGCGCCAAGACCGGTTCCGGAAAGCCGACGGGCTCCCCCCGGGCCGGTGGCAAGGGCCCGCGCAAGCCGGTCACCCCGGTCAAGGTGAGCCAGGGCCGCGCGTGGGGGCCGATCGCGCTCTTCGTCGCGGTGGGCGTGCTCGCCGCCGGCATCCTCGGGTACGGCGCCTGGGCGTCGTTCCAGGGCTCCAAGCCGTGGGACAAGCGGGCCAACGCCATCGACGGCATCACCAACATTCGCAAGTCCGACCCGGACAGCCTGAAGTACGAGTCGCACAAGTCGGGCCCGCTGACCTACAAGTACTCGCCGCCGGTGGGTGGGGTGCACAACGCCGCCTGGCAGAACTGCATGGGCGACGTCTACGACGCCCCGATCGCCAGCGAGCACGCGGTGCACAGCCTGGAGCACGGCGCGGTGTGGATCACCTACCGCCCGGACCTGCCCAAGGACCAGGTCGACAAGCTCGCCGGCAAGGTGCGCGGCGTCGAGAAGATGCTGATGAGCCCGTACGAGGGCCTGGACAAGCCGATCTCGCTGCAGGCCTGGGGCTACCAGCTCAAAGTCGACAACGCCGACGACTCGCGGATCGACGAGTTCATCAAGGACCTGCGGGTGAACGCCTCCGTCGAGGGCCCGACGGCGCTCTGCAACACCGGCATCACCGCCACCGGCACCACGCCGCGTGAACTCCAGCAGCAGCCCACCCAGTAAGGACGGCAATGACCGCTCCGGCAACCACCGACAGCGAGTACGACGAGATCCCGGCCGCCCCGAACGAGGGCGGCCGGGCCCCGGCGTCGCGCTACGGCGTGCTGGCACTGGCCATCATGCTGGTGGTGGGGCTCCTCCTCGGCTACGCGGGCGGCCTGCTCACCCCGCGGCTCACCCGACCCGGTGACGCCTCGGTCGAGGCGGGCTTCGCCCGGGACATGACGACCCACCACGCGCAGGCGGTGGAGATGAGCCTGATCGCGTACCGGTCGGCGACCCTCCCCGAGGTGCGGCAGATCGCCGTGGACATCGCCACCGGGCAGCAGGGCGAGATCGGCGCCATGCAGACCTGGCTGCGCGAGTGGAACCTCAGCCCGACCGCATCGAAGCCGCCGATGTCGTGGATGTCCGACGGTGCCACCGTCAAGGACGGCCTGATGCCGGGCATGGCCACGCCGCAACAGATGACCGCCCTGCGCGACGCCCAGGGCATCGAGGTGGACCGGCAGTTCCTGGCGTTGATGTACGCCCACCACCTGGGCGGCATCCACATGATCGACGCGGCGCTCGACGCGACCGACAACGCCGAGGTGGTGCGGGTGGCGAACACCATGAAGGCCACCCAGCAGACCGAGTTGAACAACCTCCGGCAGCTCCAGACGCAGGCCAGGGGCTGACCAACCCGGACGGCGCACCCGGCCCGCGTCCCCGCCGATCGTGGCGGTGACGCGGGCCGCACCATGTCGACACCAGCGCACCCCGCGGCTCGGCCCCGGCCAACCGCTGGCGCAGCCCCGGCCAACACCGACGCCCGCACGGCCTTGATCGACTCGCGTTGCAGGAAACTGGGCTGTCCGCGCGACCGGCACGCCCCGACTTTCAGGAACCCGAGTCGATCAAGGCGGCCGAACCCGTCGCGTATGACCCGAACGCCCCTCTCGCACCTTGTGGGTGTTTTGCGTGGCACAGGCGATTACGTTGCTTAGAGAGTTTTCTCCCCACATATCGTGACCAGTTGCGATTCGGGCTCGTTGCCCAAGACGTGGGGGTTGCACTCAGAGACGCACGGCGTTCGGTCACCAGCTGGTGCCGACGCCACACCATCGGTGGTGACGGGGCGGTGGCAGCCGTCCGTCGCGGACAGCGGCAGGGCGAGCCGGGAATGCTCAGCCGCGAACAGGAACTCGAGTTGATCGACATGCTGCGGGGCGTCCACCCCGACGAGTTCGGTCTGGACGAGGAGCTGTGGACGCGGCAGAGCCTCACCACGCTCATCCAGCGGCGCTTCGAACTGCCGTTGGACGTCGGCGCGGTCGGGGCGTACCTGCGGGCCTGGGGGTTGGGTCCGCGGGAGCCGCGCGAGCGGGCCTGCGGGCTCTGCGTCAGCGCGGTCGAGCGGTGGGTCCGCAGCGAGTACCCGGGGATCACCCGGGCCGCCCAGGAGCACCTCGCGGAGGTCTACTGGATCGGTCGGGTCCGGCTGCGCGGCACGATGCCGGCCGCCGACGTGATCTCTGCGGTCTCGTCTCGCGGTCGGGTGCGCTTCATGATCACCACGCCGACCGTGGACCCGCCGCTCCCCCGCGACTTCGTGCTGCGGCTCAGCGGCGAGGAGCAGCGCACCGTGCACCTGATCGTGGACGGCTCCTGGCCGCGCAACGAGTGGCCGCGCCGGCTCCCGCGGCGGATCGTCCTGCACCCGCTGCCCAGTTGCGGGCGGGCGGTAGCCGCCTGAGCACCGGGTGGGCCGGTCCGACACGATCGGCTCACCCGATACCGATTCGGCGTACGGAGGGGAGGTTTGCTAGTCTTCTCCAGTCGCTGAGCCCCCGTAGCTCAGGGGATAGAGCACCGCCCTCCGGAGGCGGGGGCGCAGGTTCGAATCCTGCCGGGGGCACCAAGATTCACCAGCACGAGAGGCTCCTGACCAGAAATTCGGTCAGGGGCCTTCATCGTGTTGGCGGAACACCCGCCAGAATGTCGATCATGCTGTTTCTCGGTTTGCTCCTCGCCGCACTGGCTGGGGCGGTCATCGCGACAGTCCTCACCGTCCGCGGGTTCCGCGCGATGTTCAGGAAGAGCGAACGGTCGGGTCGCCTGCGTGCGGCGGCGCTGCTCGTCGGTGCGGTCGCCGTCGCCCTGTACGCGTGGGGCCTGCTCAACGTCGGCTACGCCGTGATGCGGGCCGAGGACGGTGGCACCGGATCCGCCCCGGTCGGACCCTGCCGCGAGGCCGGACCACAGGTGGCGAGCCTGGTCATCGATTACGACGTCAGCTTCCTGCCACTCCGCTTCGAGTGCCGTCTCAGCGGTGGTGGCGCCTACGTCACCTCGTCCGTGCCCGGGTACGTCACCCCGGGCACGGTCGGCCTCGGCCTGGTCGCCGCCACCTGCGGAGTCCTCGCCAGCACGACGGCACGCCGCGTCCGACCACCGGTGGCGTGAACGGCGGCCGTCAGCCTCCGACGTACGCCGCCAGGTGCTCGCCGGTGAGGGTGGAGCGGGCGGCGACGAGGTCCGCGGGGGTGCCCTCGAAGACGATCCGGCCACCGTCGTGGCCGGCGCCGGGGCCGAGGTCGATGATCCAGTCGGCGTGCGCCATGACCGCCTGGTGATGCTCGATGACGATCACCGACTTGCCGGCGTCGACCAGGCGGTCGAGCAGGCCGAGCAGTTGCTCGACGTCGGCCAGGTGTAGGCCGGTGGTCGGCTCGTCGAGGACGTAGACGCCGCCCTTCTCGGCCATGTGGGTGGCCAGCTTGAGCCGTTGCCGCTCGCCGCCGGAGAGGGTGGTGAGCGGCTGCCCCAGGCTCAGGTAGCCGAGCCCGACGTCGGCGAGCCGGTCGAGGATGGCGTGCGCTGCCGGCGTACGCGCATCGCCGGCGCCGAAGAACTTCTCGGCCTCCGTCACCGACATCGCGAGCACCTCGCTGATGTCGCGACCGCCGAAGCGGTATTCCAGCACCGACGCCTGGAACCGCTTGCCCTCGCACTCCTCGCAGGGGGCGGCGACGCCCGCCATCATCCCCAGGTCGGTGTAGATGACGCCGGCGCCGTTGCAGCTCGGGCAGGCACCCTCGGAGTTGGCGCTGAACAGCGCCGGCTTCACCCCGTTGGCCTTCGCGAACGCCTTGCGGATCGGGTCGAGCAGCCCGGTGTACGTGGCCGGGTTGCTGCGCCGTGAGCCGCGGATCGCGCCCTGGTCGATCGACACCACGCCCGCGCCGGCCGGGATCGAGGAGTGCACGAGGGAACTCTTGCCGGAGCCGGCGACGCCGGTCACGACGACGAGCACCCCGAGGGGTACGTCGACGTCGACGTTCTGGAGGTTGTTGGCGGTGGCGCCCCGGATCTCCAGCTTGCCGGTGGGCGTCCGCACCGTCTCCTTGAGAGCCGCCCGGTCGTCGAGGTGGCGGCCGGTGATGGTGCCGCTGGCCCGCAGACCTTCCAGGGTGCCCTCGTAGCAGACGGTTCCGCCGTCCGTGCCGGCGCCGGGCCCGAGATCGACGATGTGGTCGGCGATCGCGATGGCCTCCGGCTTGTGCTCCACGACGAGCACCGTGTTGCCCTTGTCGCGCAGTTGGAGCAGCAGTTCGTTCATCCGTTGGATGTCGTGCGGGTGCAGCCCGATCGTCGGCTCGTCGAAGACGTAGGTGACGTCGGTGAGCGAGGAGCCGAGGTGGCGGATCATCTTGGTGCGCTGCGCCTCACCGCCGGAGAGGGTGCCCGACGGCCGATCGAGTGACAGGTAGCCCAGCCCGATCTCCTCGAACGAGTCGAGGAGGTGTTGCAGGCCGGCCAGCAACGGGGCCACCGACGGCTCTTCGATCCCGCGCACCCAGGCGGCCAGGTCGCTGATCTGCATCGCGCACGCGTCGGCGATGTTCTTGCCCTTGATCTTCGACGACCTGGCCTCCTGGCTGAGCCGGGTGCCGGCACACTCGGGGCAGGTCGTGAAGGTCACCGCGCGCTCCACGAAGGCGCGGATGTGCGGCTGCAACGCGTCGATGTCCTTGGCGAGGAAGGACTTCTGGATCGACGGGATCAAGCCCGCGTACGTCAGGTTGATCCCATCGATTTTGATCTTGGTCGGCTCCCGGTGAAGCAGGTCGTGCAGCTCCCGCTTGTTGAACTTGGCGATCGGCTTGTCCGGGTCGAAGTAGCCGCAGCCACGGAAGATCCGGCCGTACCAGCCCTCCATGCTGTAACCCGGGATGGTGATCGCGCCCTCGTTGAGCGAGAGGTTGTCGTCGTAGAGCGCCGACAGGTCGATGTCGGTCACCGCGCCCATGCCCTCACACCGCGGGCACATGCCGCCGAGACGGTTGAAGGTCGCCTTCTCGGTCTTCGTCTTGCCGGCGCCGCGATCGACTGTGATCGCCCCGGTCGCCTTCACCGAGGGGACGTTGAAGGAGTACGCGTTGGGCGAGCCGATGTGTGGCTGCCCGAGCCGGCTGAACAGGATGCGCAGCATCGCGTTGGCGTCGGTGGCGGTGCCGACGGTGGAGCGGGAGTTGGCGCCCATCCGCTCCTGGTCCACGATGATCGCCGTGGTCAGGCCATCCAGCAGGTCGACCTCGGGCCGTGCCAGCGTCGGCATGAAGCCCTGCACGAAGGCGCTGTAGGTCTCGTTGATCATCCGCTGCGACTCGGCCGCGATGGTGCCGAACACCAGCGAACTCTTGCCGGAGCCGGAGACACCGGTGAACACGGTCAGCCGCCGCTTCGGGATCTCGACGCTGACGTCTCTGAGGTTGTTCACCCGCGCGCCCTGCACCCGGATCAGGTCGTGGCTGTCGGCGATGTGCGGCGCGGACGGCTGGCTGGCCGTGCTCATCGTGTCTCCATCTGTCGGGCGCGCAGGACTCAGCGCACTTCCTGGATGCGGACCATGTTGCCTGCCGGGTCCCGGAAGGCACAGTCGCGCACGCCGTACGGTTGCTCGGTCGGCTCCTGGACCACCTCGGCGTCACTGGCCTCAAGCTTGGCGAAGGTGGCGTCGAGGTCGGTGGTGGCCAGGTTGACGCCGAAGTAGCTGCCCTTGGCCATCAGCTCGAGGATGGTCTGCCGCTCGTCGTCGGTGATGCCGGGATTGGCGCCCGGCGGGTGCAGGACGATCGCGGTGCTGGGCTGGCCGACCGGCCCGACCGTGATCCACCGCATCCCCTCGTAACCGACGTCGAGGCGGACCTCGAAGCCGAGGATGTCGCGGTAGAAGACCAGCGAGGCCTCCGGGTCGGTGTGCGGCAGGAAACTCGAGTGAATGGTGATGTCCATGCTGGTCACGCTAGTTGCGGCGCGGTGACCCGCGCTTCTCGATTCCTGACCGGTCTGGTCACCTGCTTCGCCACGCACGACGGCATTCCCGCCGTCGCCTGCGCCGCCTGCCGCCGGTAGACGCTGGGCGGCACGCCGACCAGCTCGGTGAAGCGGGTGCTGAAGGTGCCCAGGGACGAACAACCGACAGCGAAACAGACATCGGTGACGCTCAGGTCACCACGGCGCAGCAGGGCCATCGCCCGCTCGATCCGTCGCGTCATCAGGTAGCTGTACGGAGATTCGCCGTAGGCGAGACGGAACTCGCGGCTGAGGTGCCCGGCCGACATGTGCGCGCCACGCGCCAGCGCCTCGACGTCCAGCGGTTGCGCGTACTCCCTGTCGATCCGGTCGCGGACCCGACGCAGCCGCGCCAGGTCGCCCAGTCGCTGGGTCGCGTCGGGTTTGCTGCTCACCTGCGAAATCGTGCCACAACCCACCGACAATCGGCCGCCCGCCGGGCGCGAGCGGGGTCGAGCCGGGGCCAAGCACGGGCCGAGCCGGGGGCCGGCGCGCCGGTCAGCCGGCCTCGCGGCGGGCGCGGGCCCGGCGCTTCCCCTCGTGCATGGCCTGCACCCGGGCCACCGGGATGGTCCGACCCTCGGCCACCAGGTCGGCGGGGAGCGGTTGCGGGGCCGGCATCAGCGCGGCCCACGGGTCATCGTCGGCGAGCAGCGCGGGAGCGGTCCGGATGGTGAAGTCGGCGGGGGTCACCTCGGTCAGGTCGGCCCAGTCGACCGGAAACGAGACCGGCATCCCGGGACGCAGCCGGGGGCTGTACGCGGCGGCCACCGTCGCGCCGCCCGCCCGGGTGGCGTCCACGAAGACCCGGCCACCCCGGTCCTCCTTGATGTACGCAGTGGTGGCCAGCGCCGGGTCGAGCCGCTCGGCGCGGACGGCGAGCGCCCGGGTGGCGGCGGCCAACTCCTCGGCCGTGGGCTCGTCGGTCACCGGGACGAAGACGTGCACGCCCTTGGCGCCGCTGGTCTTGACCGCACCGGCCAGGCCGGCATCGGCGAGCGCCTGGCGGACCAGCAGGGCGGCGTCGACCGCCGCGCGGAACCCGTCGCCGTCCGGTGGGTCCAGGTCGAGGATCAGGTGGGTCGGGCGGTGCAGGTCCGCCACGGTGGCCAGTGTCGGGTGGTACTCCACCGCCCGCTGGTTGGCGAACCAGAGCAGGGTGCGGCGGTCGTCGCAGAGGGCGTACGAGATCTCCCGGTGCGACGCCTCCGCCCAGACCGACGCCCGGCGGACCCAGTCCGGGGTGTACCGGGGCAGGTTCTTCTGCATGAACGGCGGCTGGCCGGGGCGGACCCGGATCACCGACAGCGGCCGGCCCCGCAGTTGCGGCAGGATCCGGTCCCGGACCGCGTCGAGGTAGTCGACCAGGTCACGCTTCGTCGCGTCATCGCGGTCGGACAGCGGCTGGTCCAGGTTGGTCAGGGCCACGCCGTCCCGGGTCTCGTCAGCCTCACTCACCCGACCACCCTCCCGGCCCCGGTGCCGTCGGTCAACCGGACGCGGCGCTTCGGTGCGGATCTGTTCCGGCGCCCACCGCGGTCTGCGCCGACGGACCAGCGGTCGACGACGGCCCGGTCGCGCGTCGGGGCACCGTTGTCAGCGCCACCAGCCACGCGGCGACAACGAGACCGGCGGCCACCGCGAACGCGGTCCGGTAGCCGCCGGCGAGCGCGGCGGTCTCGGCCCAGCCGGCGGTCCGCAGCCCGTCGCTGCGCGCGGCGGCCAGGGTGGCCAGCGCCGCCAGGCCGACCGCGCCGCCCACCTGTTGGGTGGTGTTGGCCAGGCCGGAGGCGAGCCCGGCATCCGTGTCGGTCGCGCCGGCCATCGCCACTGTGGTGACCGCCGGCAGGGTCAGGCCGCCGGCCACGCCGAAGATCAGCATCGCGGGGAGTACGTCAGCGAGGTAGGCGCCGTCGGCGGGCAGTCGGGCGAGCAGGAGGAAGCCGACGGTCGCCAGGGCGAGCCCGACCAGCAGGACCATCCGGGCACCGAAGCGGGCGATCAGCCGACCGGCCAGGCCGAGCGAGACCACGGCGATCACGACCGGGGTGGGCAGGAAGGCCCAGCCGGTCGCGGCGGCGTCCAGCCCCAGCACCAGTTGCAACTCCACGGCGAGCAGGAACTGGAACCCGAAGTACGCGCAGACCATGAGGAACTGCACGGCGTTCGCCGCCACCAGACCCGGGACGCGCAGCACCCGGGACGGCACCAGCGGGGTCGCCGCCACCCGTTGACGCAGCGCGAACCCGCCGAGCAGCAGCGCCGCGAGTGCCATCGCACCGAGCGTCCGAGGGCTGGTCCAGCCGTGTTCGCCAGTTCCCACGATGGCCAACACGGCGGCCATCAGGCCGGCGGTGGCGAGCAGCGCACCGGGCAGGTCCAGGCCGGCGCGCAGGCCGATCCCCCGTTCGGCCGGGAGCCGGCGGAGGGCCGCGATCAGGATGGCCGCCCCGATGGGCACGTTGACCAGGAAGATCGTCCGCCACCCGGCGGCCTGGGTGAGCACCCCTCCGGCGACCGTGCCGACCGACGCGCCGGCCGCCCCGGTGAAGCTGAAGACGGCGATGGCGCGGGCCCGTTCGGCCGTTTCGGGATAGAGCCGGACGATCATGCCGAGGCTGACCGCCATGGCCAGAGCGCCGCCGACACCCTGCCCGAACCGCGCGCCCACCAGCACTGCCGGTCCGGTGGCGACCGCGCAGGCCAGCGAGGCCACTGTGAACAGCGCGACGCCGGCCAGGAAGACCCCGCGCCGGCCCAGCAGGTCGCCGAGTCGGCCGGCGAGCAGCAGCAGTCCGCCGAAGGCGACCAGGTAGGCGTTGACCACCCAGGCCAGGCCGGCGGCGGTGAAGCCCAGGTCGCGTTGCACGGCGGGCAGCGCCACAGCGACGACTGTGCCATCCAGGATGATCATCAGGCTGCCGGCGCAGAGCACCAGCAGCGCCGGCCAGCGGGACGGGACGACACGATCCATGGAACCCCTCCTTGGTGCACGGTTTGTTACCGAGGTCATCGTCTGTGACCATGAACCGGAGCGGAAGGAGGCACTTTGATGTCCCAGAGGAACAGCGATGTGTCCGGGCTGGTCGAGGCCGAGCTGACCTGCGCTGCCGAGAACGTGCCGTTCACCCCGGGGCAGGCCCGCGCGTGCACCGTCCGGGAGGTCCTCGACCGGGTCGGCGGCAAGTGGAGCATCGGCATCCTGGTGGCCGCCTCGCACGGCCCGGTGCGCTTCACCGAACTGGAGCGGCACATCGAGGGGATCAGCCGCCGGATGCTCACCCTGACGCTGCGCAACCTGGAACGGGACGGACTGCTGCACCGCACCGTCTATCCGACCGTCCCGCCCAAGGTCGAATACACCGCCACCCCGATGGCGCTGGAGCTGTACGAGTCGCTGGTCGCGCTGACCAGCTGGGCCGAGCGGCACCGCCGGGCCATCGCCGAGGCGCGGACCAGGTACGACGCCCAGCACACCGGCTGAACCGGGCCCAGGTGTGGTGAACGCCACCGCTTCCATCTGACCGATCGGTCAGGGTCTGACCGATCGGTCAGGCATGCTGGTCTGCGGGAGGTGGACCGGCATGGTCAGAGCGGTACCCGACACGCACGGCGAGATCCTCGCCGCAGCGGCGCGGCAGTTCACGGTGACCGGCTACCGGGGCACCTCCCTGCAGGACATCGCCCGGGAGGTCGGCTGCTCCAAGGCCACGGTGCTCTACCACTTCGCCAACAAGGAAGCCCTGCTCGCCGAGCTGATGGCCCCCGCGATCGAGGTGCTCCGCAGCCTCGACGACCAGCTCAACGGCCTGACCGGAGCGGCCGCCCAGGAGGTCGCCGCACAGGGCTTCGTCGACCTCGCGGTCCGGTTCCGGCAGGAGATCGCCGTACTGCGCGGCGAGTTCCCGGAGCTGCTGTGCCAGCCGGCCTTCGCGCACATCCAGGAGATCTCCGACCGGCTGCGGGACGCGTTGGCCGGGCACTCCGACCGGCCGGCGGCTCGGATCGCCGCGCTGGTGCTGCTCGCCGGCATCTCCGAGGCGTGCGCCGAGTTCGCCGACATCCCCGACGACGAGCTGCGCCTCGCCCTGCTCACCCTCGCCCGACGGGCCGTCGAACCCGTCGACGCACCCCTGCCCCATCCACCCACGACCGAGGACAAGGACTCCTGATGGCCACCCTGCTCTACCGGCTCGGCCGGGGCGCGTTGCGCCGGCGACGGCTCGTCGTCGCGCTCTGGCTCGTCGTACTCGTCGTCGCCGGCCTGGCCGCGGCGACCCTGCGCGGCCCGACGGCGAGCAACTTCACGATGCCCGGCACCGAGAGCCAGCGCGCGCTCGACCTGCTGGCCGACCAGTTCCCCTCAGCCAGCGGCGCCACCGGCACCATCGCTGTCAAGGCGCCCGCCGACGGCCAACTGGCCACGCCCGAGGGCCAGGCCGTGGTGCAGGAGTTGGTCCAGGAGGCCTCGACACTGCCCGGCGTGGTCGGCGCGGTCAACCCGTTCCAGGTCGGCGCGGTCTCACCCAACGGCCGGTACGCACTGGTCCAGGTGCAGTTCGCCACCGGCGGCGACGAGGTGACCGACGAGCAGCGCACCGCGTACGAGGAGGTCGGCACCGCCGCCGAGGCGAAGGGTTGGCAGGTCGCCCCGGGGGGCGAGGTTCTGGGTGGTGAGCCGGAGATCGGCTCCACCGAGGCGCTCGGCGTCCTGGTCGCCGCGATCGTCCTGATCATTACGTTCGGTTCCCTTGTCGCCGCCGGCATGACGATGCTCAACGCGCTGATCGGCGTGGGCGTCGGCATGGCCGGCCTGTTCGCGCTGAGCGGTGTCATCGAGTTGACCAGCACCGCGCCGATCCTGGCGCTGATGCTCGGTCTCGCCGTCGGCATCGACTACTCGTTGTTCATCACCTCCCGGCACCGACAGAACCTGCTCGAAGGCCTTCCCCCGGAGGAGGCGGTCGGCCGGGCCGTGGGTACCGCCGGCTCGGCAGTCGTCTTCGCGGGCGCCACAGTGGTCATCGCCCTCGCCGGTTTGGCCGTGGTGAACATTCCGTTCCTCACCGTGATGGGTCTCGCCGCTGCCGGTACTGTCACCATCGCCGTGCTCGTGGCGATCACCCTCCAGCCCGCACTGCTCGGCTTCGCCGGCAACCGGGTGCTCCCGCGCCGGCTGCGCTCCACGGTCGGCTCCGCCGCCCCAGGTGAGCCGGTGGGCGAAGAGACGCTGCCGGTCGAGGACCGCTCCGGGTTCGGCTTCCGCTGGGCACGGTTCGTCATCCGCTTCCGGGTGCCGGTCATCCTGGTCTCGCTGCTCGGCCTGGGGCTGCTCGCGCTGCCCACGCCGGACATGCGGCTGGCCCTGCCGGACGCCAGCACGGCGACGGTGGGCTCCCCGGCCCGGGTGGCGAGCGACCTCACCACCGAGGGCTTCGGCCCCGGCTTCACCGGCCGCCTCGCGGTGGTCGTGGCGGGCGACGACGCGCAGGCGACCGCGGCCGCGGTGCCGCAGGTGACCGCGATGATCCAGCGCACCGAGAACGTCCTCGCGGTGGCGCCGCCGCAGCTGAGTCCGGACGGTCGGACCGCGCTGCTCGGCGTGGTGCCGAAGACCGGCCCGACCGACGAGGCCACCGAGACCCTGGTGCACGACGTCCGCGACGCGGTCGGTGGGGTCAAGGGCGCCGAGGTGCTGCTCACCGGCGCCACGGCGATCGGAATCGACGTCTCGGAGAAGCTCTCCGACGCACTGCCGATCTACCTGCTGCTGGTCGTCGGGCTCTCGGTGCTGCTGCTGATGCTGGTGTTCCGCTCGCTGCTGGTGCCGCTCAAGGCGGCGCTGGGCTTCCTGCTCACCGTTGCCGCCACGTTCGGCATCACGGTGGCGATCTTCCAGCAGGGCCACCTCGCCGACCTGGTCGGCCTGGACAGCCCGGCCCCGCTGGTCAGCTTCCTGCCCATCCTGCTGATCGGCATCCTGTTCGGGCTGGCCATGGACTACGAGGTGTTCCTGGTCTCACGGATGCGGGAGGACTTCGTGCACGGCGACACCGCGCGTGAGGCCACGATCAGCGGCATGGGCCACGGTGCCCGGGTGGTCACCGCCGCCGCGCTGATCATGATGTCCGTCTTCGGTGGCTTCGTGTTCCTCGACGACCCGATCATCAAGTCGATGGGCTTCGCGCTCGCCATCGGCGTGGCCATCGACGCGTTCGTGGTCCGGATGACCATCGTCCCGGCGGTGATGTCGCTGCTCGGCGACCGTGCCTGGTGGCTCCCCCGCTGGCTCGACCGCGCCCTGCCCAACGTGGACATCGAGGGCGAGGGCCTGCGCGAACACCTGGAGGTGCGGACCCCCACGAGGGTCTGACGCCCATCCGGTCGATCAAGGAGTTGTGGTGTCTGCCGTGCCCCACTTCGGGGCGTTGGTCCGGCACCACAACTCCATGATCGGCGCGACCGGGTCCGGGTCAGACCCCGGCCGGGTACGTTTCCATCTCGCCGGAGGCGGCCGGCACCGGTAGCGGGTGCAGAGCGGTCGTGTCGTCGCACCAGATGAAGGCGTCGTACCGGTCGCCGAGCCGCGTCGGCACGTAGTTACCCCAGGACTCGAACGACGGGTCGTAGACGACCCCGATCGCCCGGTGGTCCACGGTGTCGGTGACCCAGCCCGGCTGGTCGTCGCCGCCGAAGATCAGCACCGCCCGCTCCGGCATCAGCTCGTGCAGCCGCCGCTCGATCGACCCCTCCCGAGCCGGCGGCACCACCATCGCCTCCGGCGGCGAACCCCAGCGGGGTGCGGCGATCACCGTGCCCCGGTAGCTGCCGAAGCCGACCAGGGCCACCGCGTCCTCGCCGTGCCGCTCCCGGGCCAACTGACCGATGTTGACCATCCCGTCGGCGGCCATGTCGGTGGCCCGCGCGTCCCCGACGTGCGTGTTGTGCGCCCAGACGATGCCCCGGGCCTCCGGGCCGTAGCGGTCCAGCAGCCGGTCCAGGGTGTCCTGCATGTGGGTGTCGCGGATGTTCCACGAGTCCGGCCCGCCGGCCACCATCGCCCGGTAGTACCGCTCAGCGCCAGCCACCACCTCCGCGTTCTGCCAGGCGGAGAAGCGATCCGGGCCGTCCGAGAGGGCGTGTTCGCGGGTCCGGGCGAGCAACCGGACGACCTCCTCCTCGCAGCGGGCGGAGACGAACCGGCTGGCCGCGCCGTACTCCTCAACCCTCTTGCCGTACGGCTCGAAACACCGGTAGGCGTCCTGCGCCGCCTCCAGCGACTTCGGGTCCTCCTCCCCCAGGTAGTCGAAGATCGCCTGCATCGACTCCCAGAGGCTGTACACGTCGAGTCCGTGAAATCCGGCCCGTTGCTCCTCCGGCCGCTCCACGTTCCAGGCCCGCAGCCAACTGGCGAACCGGGCCACCTCGGCATTGGCCCACATCCAGGTCGGCCACCGCTCAAACTGGTCGAGCGCGAGCTGGGGTTGGAGCGCGCCACCCGGTGCCGCCGTCACGGAGCGGTGCACCCGATCGCAGTCGGGCCAGTCACCCTCCACGGCGACGAAGGAGAAGCCGCACTCCGCGATCAGCCGGCGGGTGAGCTGCTCCCGCAGCCGGTAGTAGTCGTAACTGCCGTGGGTGGATTCACCGATCATCACCACCCGGGCGTTCCGAACGCGCTCCAGCAACGGGTCGAAATCGCTCGGCGCGCCGAGCCGCTGAACCAGCATGCCAGCGGCTACCCGGCCGCCGCTGCGGCAAACCGTGGGCGCGTCGCGGGCCGACACGCCGGCCGCCGGGCCATCGTGGGTGCCAACCCGACCGGTGTACGGCCACCGCGAGCGGGTAGCCGGCCGACATGACCGTCACCGGGGTTCAGTTGCAGGAGTACCTGGCCGGGCTCGACTACCCGGTCTCCCGGGAGGACCTGGTCCGCTGGGGTCAGGAGAACGGGGCCAGCACAGCGATGCTGCAGATGCTGCAGGCCCTACCACCCGAGCAGTTCAACTCCCCCGACGAGTTGAACGCCGCCCTGACCACTCCCACCTGACCTCGGTGATCATGAGGTTATCGCCGTCCCGCACGGCGTGTCGCGCCGCTAACTTCATGATCACCGGGCGTGGGGTTACGGGAGGGGGATTGTGCGGGCTTCTGCTCGGGCGGTTTCGGCGGCGGCGAGGATGGTGACGACCTCACGGCCGAAGCGGACGTCGCAGCGGTGATCCCGGCTGCCGGCCCGCACCTGCTCGACGAGCTGGTCGATGGCGACGCCGAACGCGGTGGCGGCGTCGTTCTCGCCGAACGGGACGTTCTCGATGCCGTTTTCGCCGTAGAACACGAACTCCCGGGCCATCGACTCGGTCGGGGCATCCAGGGAGAGTGAGGCGCTGCTCGTGGCACCCCCCTCGTGGGTGAGCAGCAGGTGCACCATCCCGTTCGGGCCGTCCATCGCCGCCACCTGCGTCACCCGGCCCAGCACCGGCAGGAGGATCGAGAGGGCGTGCGGGGCGATGTCCCAGAGCGCCCCGTGCTCGCGACGCCACAACGAGCCGCCGTACGGGCTGCCCTCATGAAAGATCGACGCGAACGCGGTGGTCCGGCCGTGCTGCCAGCCCCCGGCGGCGGCGGTGGCGGCGAGGAACGCTGTCACGTTCGGCTGGAA
Organism: Micromonospora vinacea; assembly: GCF_015751785.1. Classification (NCBI taxonomy): domain Bacteria; kingdom Bacillati; phylum Actinomycetota; class Actinomycetes; order Micromonosporales; family Micromonosporaceae; genus Micromonospora; species Micromonospora vinacea. The sequence continues at coordinate 791,581 of NZ_JADOTY010000001.1, forward strand.
CCGCTGGGTGAAGAAGACGACCGAGGCGACCCCGGACTCGTCGGCGGCGGCCACGACGCGGTCGGCGTCGGCCACGCTGAGCGCCAGCGGCTTGTCCAGCAGCAGGTGCCGGCCGGCGCGGGCGGCCCGGACCGCGATGTCGGCCTGGATGTCCGGCGGCAGGGCGACGGCGATCGCCTCACACTGCTCGATCAGCGCGTCGACGTCGGCGTAGGCAGGCACCCCGTACCGCTCGGCAAGCGCTGACGCTCGCTCCGGGTTGCGCCCCCACACCCCGACCAACTCGGCGTCGGGATGTGCGTGCAGCGCCTTCCCGTGCGTCTCGATCGCCCAGTGACCGGTGCCGAACAAGCCGAACCGCAGCACGTGTACCTCCGCTGTTTTCCCCGCACCATGGCAACGCCACGGACGTGATCCACGCTAGTCTCCCCGGCGGTCATGACGGCGGCGGGTTCGACCAATCGAAGCAGCCCACCGCCGTTTCCGCTCTCGGTGACGTCAGGTCCGAATGCCGCCAGACACCCCAGGTACGGCGAGGCAGTCTCGAGGACATGCCGAGCACGAATCCAGCGACGACCAGCGGTGTCGTGACCTTCGACCACTGGTACGACTTCACCGAGGGTGGCCCCGTGCACCGCGCGCTGCTGCCGTTTCCGTCAACGGCGCCCGCTCCGTTCGAGGTTGCGCGCTGGTCGGTGGCCCCGAACACGTCCAACGATCTCGACGTCCACCGGTCTCGTGAGGTGTGGATCATCGTGGCCGGAACCGGAACCGTGACCTTCGCCGACCAGGCCAGCGTCCTGCGGGCCGGAGACGTCGTGGCGTTCGACAGCACTGTGCCGCACCAGATCCGGAACGACGGACCGGATCCGCTCCTTGCCGTCTCCGTCTACTGGCTGCAAGGGGACGACTGACGCCCACCCGAACGGCGTCGGGAACGGGGGCTGCGGCCACAGCGACAGGCGCGCGTCACACGCGGAGAGGCAGGGCATCCCTTTACTACGACGGTTAGTAGGCTGTGCCGGTGACCGAGGCAACGACCGGGTGGTGCCGGTGACCAGCGTGGGCGCCGACTCGCCGGTGGATGGGATCGTCGCGACAGTGCCGATCGTGCTGTCACTGCTCGTGGCGGTGTGGGCGCTGGTGGCGGCGGTACGCCACCGGCCGCCGGACCAGGTGCAGTTCGTCGGTCTGGCCGTACTCGAAGTGGCGTTGCTGGTGTTGAGCGTGCTGGCGCTCGTCGCGGTCGGCGGCGGGGATCGGCCCGGCGAGCCCGGCGCCTTCTTCGGCTACCTGGTCACGCTGGTGTGCCTGCCGCCACTGGCCTGGGTGCTGGCCCGGATGGAACCGACCCGCTGGGGCTCGGCGATCGTGTGCGCGGTCTGCCTGGTGGCCCCGGTGGTGGTGGTCCGGTTGCAGCAGACCTGGGAGGTGCTCGGTGGTTGAGACAGGACCGGCCCCCCGGCGTACGAACTCCGGCCCGGGTCGGCTGCTGATCGCGGTCTACCTGCTCTTCGCCATCGCGGCGACGAGTCGGGCGGGTCTGCAACTCGCCACCAAGTTCGACGAGGCGCCGGTGGCGTACCTGCTCTCCGGGGTGGCCGCGCTCATCTACATCGTGGCGGCGGTGGGGCTGGCCCGCGCCGGGCACACCGGCCGACGGGTCGCGCTGGCGTGCTGCTCCGTGGAGCTGGTCGGGGTGGTCGCGGTCGGCATCCTGAGCCTGGTCGACAGGGAACTCTTCCCGGACGAGACGGTCTGGTCGCAGTTCGGCAGCGGGTACGGCTACATCCCGCTGGTGCTGCCGGTGCTCGGCCTGATCTGGCTCTGGCGCACCCGCCGCGCACCGGCCTGACCACCGCGCGCCCGCCTGACCCGCCCGACGACGAGGGCGCCGGCCTACCTGCCGGAGCGCCCTCGTCGGGAGTACGGGTCAGTCCCGTGGGCCGCCCGCGACGTAGATGACCTGACCGGAGACGAAGCCGGCGCCCTCGCTCGCCAGGAACGAGATGGTGTGCGCGACGTCCTCCGGCCGGCCCGGGCGACGGACCGGGATCTCGGCGGCGGCGTGCTTCTGGAAGTCGTCGAAGTCGACCTTCATCCGGGCGGCGGTGGCCGCTGTCATGTCGGTGACGATGAAGCCGGGTGCGACGGCGTTCACGGTCACCCCGAACGGCCCCAGCTCGATGGCGAGCGTCTTGGTGAAGCCCTGCAGGCCGGCCTTGGCGGCGGCGTAGTTCGCCTGGCCCCGGTTGCCCAGCGCGGAGGTGCTGGAGAGGTTGACGATCCGCCCCCACTTCCGGTCCACCATGTGCTTCTGGGCCGCCTGGCTGAACAGGAACGCGCCGCGCAGGTGCACCCCCATCACCGTGTCCCAGTCGGCGTTGGTCATCTTGAACAGCAGGTTGTCGCGGAGCACACCGGCGTTGTTGACCAGCACGGTGGGCGCGCCCAGCTCGGCGGCGATCCGGCTCACCGCCGCCTCGACCTGGTCCCGGTCGGACACGTCGGCGCCCACCCCGAGCGCCCGGCCGCCCTCGGCGGCGATGGCGTCCACCGTCTCCTTGGTGGCCGCCTCCTCGATGTCGACCACGGCGACGGCCATCCCGTCGGCGGCCAGCCGTCGGGCGGTGGCCGCGCCGATGCCGCGTGCGGCTCCGGTGACGATGGCGACGCGGGACTCCTCCGACATGATTACCTCCCGGTAACGTGGGGTCGATCGGAGGAGCTTAACGTCAACAGGCCGACCCTCGGCATAGGCGAATCCACCGGTATCCGTAGCCGGAGACCTTCACCGCGCCGAGCTTGCCCAGCTCTCCGTAGCCGCGGTCGGCGAGCACGTCGATCGGCAGGTCGGCCTCCGGTTCGAGGCTGCTCAGGTCCACCTCGACGTCGTCGGTGCCCAGGTTGTGCACGAAGACCATCGTCCCGGTCGGCCCGTCCGCCCGGTGCGTCAGCACGCCCGGCGGCACCGGCACGTCGATGTGGCTGGTCGAGCCGGAGCCGATCTCCGGTGCCTCCCGCAGCGTACGGATCATGCGCTCGAACCAGGCGAGCAGGGACTTCGGGTCGCCCCGCTGGGCGGTGACGTTGACGTTCTGGTAGCCGAACTCGCCCTTCTCGATCACCGGGCGGACCAGCTTCTCCGGGTCCGCCGTGGAGAAGCCGGCATTCGGCTGGTACGACCACTGCATCGGGGTACGGATCGCGTCCCGACCCCGCAGCGACAGGTCCTCGCCCATCCCGATCTCCTCGCCGTAGCGCAGCACCGGCGTGCCGCGCATCGAGAACTGGAGGGCGTACGCCAGCTCGATGCGCCGCCGGTCGTTGCCGAGCATCGGGGCGAGCCGGCGACGGATGCCCCGGTCGTAGATGCGCATGTTCTCGTCCGGGCCGAACTCCGCGTACACCTGGTTGCGCTGTTCGGTAGTCAGCCGGGACAGGTCGATCTCGTCGTGGTTGCGCAGGAAGGTGGCCCACTGCCCACCGACCGGCAGCTTCGGGGTGTCGTGCAACGCGTCGATCAACGATTCCGGGTCCTGCCGGGCCAGGGACAGCATGAGTCGACCGTTGAGCATGAAGTCGAAGAGCATGTGGATGCGGTTGCCGGAACCGCTGGCGTCGCCGAAGAACGTCGGTAGCTGGTCCGGCTCGACGTTCGCCTCGGCCAGCAGGACGGCGTCACCGCGGCGCCACTGGACGTGCTGGCGCATCTCGGTGAGGAACTCGAAGTCCTTCGGGGAGTTCGGGTTGCCCGGCTCGGTCAGCTCGATGATGAACGGCACCGCGTCCATCCGGAAGCCGGAGACGCCGAGCTGGAGCCAGAACGACATGATCTTCTTGATCTCGTCGCGGACCTGCGGATTGGCGAAGTTGAGGTCCGGCTGGAACTTGTAGAACCGGTGATAGAACCACGCCTTGGCGGTCCGGTCGTAACTCCAGGTCTCGTCCTGCTCGCCGGGGAAGACCATGCCCTGGTGCCGGTCGTCCGGCTCGGTGTCGGACCAGACGTACCAGTCCCGGTACGGCGAGTCCGGCGACGAGCGGGCGGACTGGAACCACGGGTGTTCGTCGGAGGTGTGGTTGACCACCAGGTCGATGATCACGCGGATGCCCCGGTTCTGCGCCTGGTGCAGCAGCTCGGCGAAGTCGCCCAGGGTGCCGAAGCGCGGGTCCACGTTGTAGAAGTCGGTGGCGTCGTAGCCGTCGTCACGGTTGGGCGACGGGTGGATGGGGTGCAGCCACAGGCAGGTCACCCCGAGTCGGGCCAGGTAGTCCAGCCTCCCGATCAACCCACGGATGTCACCGACCCCGTCGCCGTCGGAGTCGGCGTACGTGTCGATGTCGAGGCAGTAGACGACGGCTTCGGAATACCAACGGTCACCCATGCCGGAGGAACATCTCCGATCCACCGCTGCGGCAAACCCGTCCGGCGGGCGGGCGGGCGGCGGGCGGCGTTGGTTACCGTGCCGGTCATGGAGAACGACCTCGTACCGCCGAGCGAACTGTTGGACTGGTCCCGGGGTAGCTGGCTGCACCCGCCGGTACGCGTCGAGGAGGGCCCGGCCGGCGAGCTGGTCGTCGAGCCGGCCGCCGACAGCGACTTCTGGCGGCGGACCAGCTACGGCTTCGTGCACGACAACGGCCCGGCCCTGCTGGCACCGCTGCCGGTGGGCACCGCCATGGAGGTGAGCTTCCGGCTCGACTTCTCGGCGCAGTTCGACCAGGCCGGTGCGTTCGTCCGGGTCGACGAACGGACCTGGACAAAGGCCGGTGTGGAGATCAGCGACGGCGAGGTGCAGCTCGGCGCGGTGGTGACCCGGGAATTCTCCGACTGGTCGGTGGGGCCGGTGCCGGAGTGGGCGGGCCGGGAGGTGACCATCCGGGTCAGCCGGGCCGGCGACGCGCTGACCGTCCGCGCCCGGGTCGACGACGAGCCGTGGCGACTGGTCCGCCTCGCCCCGCTGGACCCGACGGCCGAGGCCATGGCCGGCCCGTTCTGCTGCGCGCCGTCCCGCGCCGGTCTGACAGTGGTGTTCACCGGCTGGAGGCAGGGGCCGGCGGACACCGCGCTGCACCCGGAGCACTGAGCGCAGGTGTAGCTCGGGCCCGGCTGGGTATGACCATCCGATCCCCGAGAGCCGACCGGAAGGACGACCATGGCGTACGCCCAGGCTGGCGACCCGTCCGGGTTCACCGGGTTGACCGGCTGGGTGGCCTCGGTGATCGAGGTGATGGGCCCGGTCGGCGTGGCGCTGCTGGTGGCGCTGGAGAGCATCGTTCCGCCGATCCCCAGCGAGATCGTGCTGGCGCTCGCCGGCTTCCTGGCGCACGAGGGCAAGTTCAACGTCTTCCTCGTGGTGCTGGCCGCGACTGTCGGCTCGCTGGTCGGCGCGTTGGTGCTCTACTGGCTGGGCGCGGCGCTGGGCGAGGAACGGCTCAAGCGCTGGTTGGACCACATCCCGTTGGTGGACCGCGACGACCTGGAGAAGGCCGACAAGTGGTTCGAGCGGCACGGTCGGTGGGCGGTGCTGATCGGTCGGGTGGTGCCGGTGGTCCGCAGCCTGGTCTCCGTGCCGGCCGGAGCCAACCGGATGCCGCTGGGTGAGTTCATCCTGCTCACCACCATCGGCAGCGGGGTGTGGAACGGTCTCATCGTGGGAGCCGGCTACGGGCTCGGGAGCCGTTGGCAGGACGTCGAGCGCTACAGCGACTGGTTCAACTACGCGATCGTCGCGGTCTTCGCCGTGTTGGTGGCCAGCTGGGTGATCCGTAAGGTTCGTAAGCGTCGGAACCGCGACGACCGGCGGTCGGTGACCGCCGGTCGCTGATCGCGTTACCGGTCAGCCGGCGACGGAACCGCCTGGGGTCGCCGGAGTACCGCCTGTTCGAGGGCCGACCACACGCTCGTGGTCACCAGGTAGATCACCGCGGCGAGCGGCAGCACCAGCGCCACCAGCACGGTCGTGAACGGCAGCAGGGGCAGCAGCCGGCCGAGCGTGGCCGCCCCCGGCCCCTCGGTCGGCGTACCGGCCACCGTGCCCACCGCCGCCGACGCCCGACGGGCCCGCCGCGACGACCACCAGGCCACCGCCAACAACACCACCAGCAGTACGCCGAACAGCGGTCCGGCCGCACCGGCCAGCCCCTCGGTGAGATGGTGACCCAGTGGCACGCCGGCCAACCGCTCGTCCAGCAACCCGGTGCCGCCCTCACTGGTGCTGAACAACCGGTACAGCACCAGCAGGAACGGCGCCTGGATGAGCAACGGCAGACAGCCGGCGATCGGGTTCGCGCCGGCCTCGCGGTACAACGTGAACACCTCGCGCTGAAGCGTCGCCGGGTCGTCGGGGTACCGCTGCTGAAGGTCACGCACCTGTGGGGCGAGCGCCGCGCGGCGCCGCTCGCCGCGGACCTGCGCGACCGTCAGCGGCGAGATCAGCAGGCGGACGGCGATGGTGAAGAGCACGATCGCCGCGGCGGTCGCCGCACCGCCGGCCAGTGGTTCGAGCAGCTCGGTGAGCCAGGACAGCGCGCTGCCGGCAGCGGCGACAGCGTCATGCAGTGGTGCGAAGGCAAGCATGGGAAACCCCTCGGTCCGATTCCGGTGAGGCCCTCCCCTGGGCGGCATCCGCTCAGCAAGGGGGGCCGGTGACGGCGGGATCGGCCGCGCGGCGGCGAGACGCTACGCGGCCGAGGGGTGTCCCGGAGCGCGGGGACGAGGCCGACCGGCGGCATCGGGGTCGATCTGGCGGGGCATTCGGCGACTTCGGGAGCGGGCCCGCAGGCCGGCCCACCGGGGCCCGGCACCGGGTGGGCCCGCCCGGTCGTGCACCCGGGCCGCCAGCACCACGGCGAGCAGCACCAGGGCGGTCAACGCGGCGCCGGCGAGCAGGTCGACCGGTCGGCCCGCGAGCACTGTGAGCTGGGCGAACGCGGACATCCACGCGACCCCGAAAAAGCCCAGCAGCACCGGCACGGGCTCAGCATAGGACCCGCTGTCACGTCGCCCAGCCGAATCCTGCGGCCCGCTCCGAGTACGACGTGTCGCCGCCACGTTTCCCGGCATCGCCACGTTGGGTAACCAACGGCGGACCGACGCGGACGGACCGCGAACGGTGGAAACGGACGGGTGATGTGATGACGGGTCAGGTGGCAGAGGCGCCCAGCGACATGGCTGCGGCGACCGGGTTGCTCACCGTGGGTGTCGAGGAGGAGTTCCTGCTCGTCGACCCGCACACCGGGGCTGCGGTTCCGGCCGTGGACCTGGTCATGGAGCAGGTGCCGGCCGAACTTCGCGGACAGGTGGAGCGGGAGTTCCAGACCAGTCAGATCGAGATCGGCAGCCCGCCCGGCCTGGAACTCTCGTCGATCCGGCACTCCCTCGGCGTCCTGCGTCGGGCGCTCTCCGACGCCGCCGAGCGGGCCGGCGTACGCCTGCTCGCCATCGGCACCGGCCCGGTGGACGGCCCGGTGCCACCGGTGGTGGACAAGCCCCGCTTCGACCGGATGATCGAGCGGTTCCGGCTGCTCGTTCCCGGCCCCGGCAACAACGGCATGCACGTGCACGTGGGGGTGCCCGACCCGGACACCGGCGTGCAGGTGCTCAACCACGTACGGCCGTGGCTGCCGATGCTGCACGCCGTCACCACCAACTCGCCGTTCTCCCGGGGCGAGGACACCGGCTACGCGAGTTGGCGCTCGGTGGAGTGGGAGCGTTGGCCGTCTGTGGCGCCGACGCCGTTTCTGGAGTCGCACGAGCACTACCAGCGGCTGATCCGGCAGTTGATCTCCAGCGGGGTGATGCTCGACGAGGGAATGCTCTACTGGTACGCCCGGCTGTCGGCGAAGTACCCGACCGTTGAGCTGCGGATCGGCGACGTCTGCCCGTCGGTGGACGACGCGGTGCTGGTCGCCGCGCTGGTCCGGGCGCTGGTGGCCACCGCCATGGCGGATGTGGAGTCCGACCGGCCAGCGTTGCAGACCGACCACCACTTGCTGGTCGGGGCGCACTGGCGAGCCGCCCATGACGGCCTGGAAGGCGAGGCCGTCGACGTCACGAACGGTGAACTACGCCCAACCTGGGAGCTGTTGGACCGGTTCGTGGAGCGGATGCGTCCGGCGCTGGAGCAGCACGGCGACTGGGCCGAGGTGACCGACCTCCTGGGCGGCCTGCGTCGGCACGGCAGCGGCGCGGCACGCCAACGCGCGGTGTTCGAGCGCACCGGCAAACTCACCGACGTGGTGCAGGACGTCGCGCGGCAGACCCGCGGCTGATCACCGCGTGACAGGATGGACCCGTGGCGCAACGGCTGATCGTCATCGGCGGGGACGCCGCCGGAATGTCGGCGGCGTCCCAGGCCCGACGCCGTCGTGACAGTGGCGACCTGGAGATCGTGGTCTTCGAGCGGGGCCACTTCACCTCCTACTCGGCGTGCGGCATCCCATACTGGATCAGCGGCCTGGTGCCCGGCCCCGAGGCGTTGATCGCCCGGGCCCCGGAGACGTTCCGCACCGAGTACGCGATGGACGTGCGGATGCGCCACGAGGTCACTGCCATCGACCTGGAACGCCGCGAGGTGGTGGCCCGGGACCTGAAGGGCGGCGGCGAGGTCCGCGAGCGCTTCGACGACCTGATGTACGCCACCGGCGCGGTGCCGGTGAAGCCGTCGTGGGCGGTCACCGACGCGGGCGGCGTGTTCGGCATGCAGACCCTCGACGACGGTGCGGCGCTGCGCGACTGGCTGGACGCCGACCCGCAGCCGCGCCGGGCCGTGGTGGTCGGCGGCGGTTACATCGGCGTCGAGATCGCCGAGGCCCTGATCCAACGCGGCCTCTCGGTGACCCTGGTGGAAGCGGGCGAGCAGCCCATGTCGACGGTGGACAGCGACATGGGCGAGCTGGTCGCCGACGCGATGCGCGGCCTCGGCATCACGATCCGCGGCAGCCTGCCGGTTACCGGCCTTGAGGAACGGGACGGCCGGGTGTCCGCCGTCGTCACCGCCGAGGGGCCGATCCCGACCGACGTCGTGGTCATGGGTCTCGGCGTACGCCCCAACACCGCGCTCGCGGAGGCGGCCGGGCTGCCCCTCGGGCCGACCGGCGCGATCCGGGTGGACCGGCGGATGCGGGTGCCCGGGCACCCGGGGATCTGGGCGGCCGGCGACTGCGTGGAGACCCTGCACCGGGTCAGCGGGCTGCCGGTGCACGTGCCGCTCGGCACGCACGCCAACAAGCAGGGACGGGTCGCCGGCATCAACATCGGCGGCGGGTACGCCACCTTCACCGGCGTGATCGGCACGGCGGTGACGAAGGTGTGCGACCTGGAGGTGGGCCGGACGGGTCTGCGCGAGCGCGACGCCACGGCCGCCGGCTTCGAGTTCGTCTCGGTGATCGCCGAGTCGACCAACCGGGCCGGCTACTACCCGGGCGCCCGGCCGATGACTGTCAAGCTGATCGCCGAGCGCCCCAGCGGCCGGTTGCTCGGCGCGCAGATCGTCGGTTGGTCCGAGGCGGCCAAACGGATCGACTCGCTGGCCGTGGCGCTGTGGAACGGCATGACGGTGGACGATATGACGCAGCTGGACCTGGGCTACGCTCCGCCGTACGCGCCGGTGTGGGATCCGGTGCTCATCGCCGCCCGTAAAGCTGTCGACGCGCTCGCCGCCCTCGACCGTTGACCCGCGCCCGCCGTGGAGGAACACCCCGTGACCCAGACCCCGACCCGGCCGACCGTACGTCGGCGTCCCACGATGGTCGACGTGGCCCGGCGCGCCGACGTCAGCCTGAAGACGGTCTCCCGGGTCGTGAACGACGAGCCGGTGGGGCAGGAGTTGGTCGGCCGGGTGCTGGCCGCCATCGCCGAGCTGGGCTTCCGGCGTAACGACATCGCTCGCAACCTGCGTTCCCGGCAGCTCAACGCCACCGTCGGCCTGCTGATCGAGGAAATCGCCAACCCGTTCTACGCGACGATCGCCAGCGTCGCCGCCGAGATCGCCGCCGCCCACGGCACCATGCTGATCACCGCGTCGTCGGAGGAGGACCCGGAGCGGGAACGCGCCCTGCTCCAGGACTTCACCCAGCGCCGGGTCGACGGCCTGCTGGTGGTGCCGGCGGGCCTGGACCACTCGTTCCTGCGGCGCGAGGTCGAGTTGGGCATGCCTGTGGTGTTCCTGGACCGGCCGCCGCAGGGGCTGCAAGCCGACGCGGTGCTGTTGGACAACCGGGGTGGCAGCCACGCCGGGGTGAGTGCGCTGCTCGACGAGGGCCACCGCCGGGTGGGGCTGCTGCTCGGCGCGCCGAGCGTGCCCACCATGCGTGAGCGGCTGGCCGGTGCACGGGCGGCGCTGGACGCCGCTGGTGTCGAACCGGACGAGTCACTGATCCGTGAACGGCTCATCGCTCCCGAGGAGGCCGGTCGGGCGGTCGCCGCGCTGCTCGACCTCCCGGAGCCGCCGACCGCGTTCTTCTGCGCCAACAACCGGCTCACCGTCGGTGCGCTCCAGGAGCTGCACCGGCGGGGCAGCGACGCCGCGCTGGTCGGCTTCGACGACTTCGAGCTGGCCCACCTGATGCCCCGACCGCTGACCGTCGTCGCCTACGACACCCGGGAGCTGGCGAGGGTCGCCACAGAACGGCTGTTCGAGCGCATAGCCGGCGACGACTCCCCACCGACAACCACAGTGCTCCCCACGCGGCTCCGACCCCGCGGCCTGACCTGACCCCCGCCCACCCCCTCCGGTGGCGGAACCGCGAGCGTTGAGCAGGACGTGCTCGCCCCGGAGGAGCAGGGCAGACAACCCCCTGCCCCCTCCTTTGCTCTGCACCCTGATGCGCGCCGGTCACGACCGGGCACCGGGCACGACCGGGCACGGCTCGTAGCCGTCGCATCCGCGGGTGCAGAGCAAAGGGGTCAGTTTGCGGGGGTGAGGCGGGCCGCTACCTCCGAGCGGCGGGGCGGGTCGGCACCCCGACGGCCGCAGGTCAGTGCGGCCACGGTCGCGGCCTGGCGCAGCACTGTGCCCCACTGCTGCGGAGTGACGGCAGCGAGCCGGTCGGCTGGGCGGTCGCCGAGCGCATCGAGGTCGGCCAGTGCGGCCAGCAGGCCACCGGTGAACGAGTCGCCGGCGCCAACGGTGTCGACCACCGTGGTGCGGACCGCCGGCTCCTCGTGCAGCGAGCCGTCGGGCGCGAGCAGCCAGACGCCGTCCCCGCCCCGGGTCACCACGGCACAGGACACGCCGGCCGTACGCCATTCGGTCATCACGTCGGCCACCGAACGGTCCGGGTAGAGCCAGGCCAGGTCCTCGTCGCTGGCCTTGACCAGGTGCGCGAGACGGACCTGCCGGCGTACCCGCTCCTGCTCCGCCGCCCGGTCGGTGACGATGCTCGGCCGCAGGTTGAGGTCGATGGAGATGGTGAGCCCGTCCCGCTGGCGTTCTCGGGCGAGCAGGCCCTCCAACGCCTCGGCGCCGGGCGCCAACGCGAGTGCCAGGGAGCCGGTGTGCAGCGCGATCGCGGGTGAGCCGGCCAACTCGGGCAGCTCCTGCGGAGTCCACTGCCAGTCCGCGGCACCGGCCAGTCGGAACTCGTAGCTGGCCTGCCCGGCGGCGTTCAGGGTGGCCACCGCCACCGACGTGGGCTCCTCGGCGTGCACCGCCCACTCCAGGTCCACCCGGTTGGCACTCAGATACTCGACGAGTTGCCGACCGTAGTCGTCGCTGGCGAGCCGAGCCAGCAGCCGTACCGGCTGGTCGAGCCGGGCCACTGTGACAGCGACGTTCGCCGGGGAGCCGCCGGGCACGGCCCGCTGCCCCTCGGCGGTGACGACCAGGTCGATCAGAGCCTCACCCGCGACGACGATCACGCGGTCACCTCCCCCGGTGCGAGCGGGCCGGGGCCACCGAGCCCGTCGGCCGCGCGGGACAGCAGTACCGCCTGGTACGCGTGGTAGACGTCTGGTCGGCCGTGCCAGACCGTGTCGGCGGGCAGGTTCTGCGCGTCCAACTCGTGCCGCCATCCGGTCTGGTCGATGAGACTGCGGCGGGCGTACGCCCAGAAGACCCGGTACCAGTCGAGGTAGACCGCGTCCCCGGTGCGGCGGTGCACTGTGATCGCCGCCCCGATGGCCTCGGCGAGAACCCAGTGCATCCGGGAGCGCACCACCGGCCGGTCGTCCCAGTCGATCGTGTAGATGAAGCCGTCCGCGCCGTCGACCGCCCAACCGCGACGAACGGCCGCGGCGAACAGGGCACGGGCGTCGGTGAGCAGCCAGCTGGGCGGCTGCGGCAGGACCGCCTCCAACTCCAGCAGCAGCCGGGCCCACTCCAGCCAGTGCCCGATGGTGGAGCCGTACGGCCGGAACGGGTCGGCGGGCTGGTCCCGGTTGTAGTCGGGCAGCGGCGTCCAGTCGGTGGTGAAGTGCTCGGGCAGTCGCCAGTCGTGCCGGGCCGCCTCCCCGTGCACGAGGTGGGTGGCGATCCGCAGGGCCCGGTCGGCCCAGCTCGCGTCGCCGGTGGCGGCGGCAGCGGCGAGGTACGCCTCGACCATGTGCATGCTGCTGTTGGCGCCCCGGTAGTCCTCGGTGACCGTCCAGTCCCGGTTCCACGATTCGCGGACCGCGCCGGCGTCGTCGTCCCAGAATCGGTCCCGCACGACGGTCAGCACGTCGGCGAGCAACGTGTCCGCGCCGGGCCGGCCGGCGCGTGCGGCGCTGGAGGCGGCGAGCAGGACGAACGCGTGGTCGTAGCCGGCCTTGCGGTCGTTGACGGGCACTCCCTGCTGGTCCACCGCCCCGAACCAGCCGCCGTACCGGTCGTCGCGCAGCAGTGTGCTGAGCGCGGCGATCCCGTGGTCGACCAGGGCGGCGGCGTCCGGGTCGCCGTTGCGGTGGGCAAGGGCGGCCACGTGGGTCATCCGGCAGGTGATCCAGGTGTGGATCGGTTCGCCGCGGTCCGGGGTGCGGTCGTCGGTGAGCCACCAGAAGCCGCCCTCGGGCCGGACCGAGCGGCGGGCGGTGTCGAGCAGCGTCCGGGTCTGGTCGACGAGGAACTCGTCCAGATCGGGCAGGTCTGGCGACCCTGCCGGGGCGGGTGTCGTTGCGGCGTCGGATCGGGGCACGTCGGTCATTTCAGCTGGTCACCGTCGGGTAGGAAAGGGACATACGGCCAGGATCGGCGGACGGACCGGGTCCGCGCCGCAAAACCGCCAACGGTACGCCACGAATCGACTGGCCAGGGTCAACCCGCAGCCGGGGCTTTTGCCCCCATTTGCCCGTTGACATCGTTGTCACCGCTCAACCCTGCTCCGACAGCCGGCCGACTGTCAATTCCGGCTGCGTCACACCGCAACGGGGACGGTCGCCCGGCTGTCGCGATGTCCGCCTCCCCCCATCCATCAGGCGCCCCCGAGGTCGACCAGGCCGATCTCGGCGGGGGGAAGGTCCTGGATGTCCGGGCCAGCACGCAGGCCCTCGAGCATGAGGGTCAGGTAGCGGTCCACGCTGCGCTGGGTGAGTTCGGCGCGCAGGCCGGGTAGTGGCCGCAGCAGCAGCGCCATCATGAGGGTCAGGTCGCCGGCGTCCACGTCGGGGCGCAGGTCACCGTCGGCCTGGGCGCGGCGGACGAGCCGGTCGAGGATCTTCAGCAGGGCTTGACGGAGCCGCTGCTCCTCGGGCTCGGCGTGCAGCTGTTCCCAGGTGCTGGTGAACCAGATCGACAGCCAGGTCGCCAACCTCAGCTCGGCGGCCGACCGGCGGACGAAACGTGCGAGCGCACGCCACGCGTCCGGCTCCTCGTCTTCGGCATCGCGAGCGATGGCGACCACGCGGTCGAAGCCGTCCAGCGCGACCCCGCGCACCAGAGCGTCACGGTCAGGGAATCGGCGATAGAGGGTGGCGGCCCCGACGCCGGCGCGGCGGGCCACCTCCTCCATCGGCACTTCGACACCGCGTTCGGCGATGAGTGCGCGGGCCGCCTCGATGATCTGTTCGCGGTTTTGCCTGGCGTCCGCCCGGAGCCTGGGGCTCTCGTTCTTCACCTGACCAGTATACGGATGGAACTCTTTCACTTACACTTCACAAGTGGAGGAGGCTCCCCCACTTAGGAGGTTGATGATGGGCACAAAGGTGGCGATGAGTCAGATGCTGCGCAGAATCGGGCACCACGGGCGCGTCGCAGCCGACGTGGAGACGCTGTTCGCACTGCATCAGGCCTGGCGGCACGCCGTGCCGTACGAAAACCTCGACATCCAGCTCGGCCGGCCAATCGCCCTCGATGCGGAGGCACTGTTCGACAAGCTCGTGCGGCGGCGGCGCGGCGGTTACTGCTACGAGCAGAACGCCGGCCTGGCCATGCTGCTGCGTCTGGCCGGTTTCCAGGTGACCCTGGTGGAGGCCGCAGTCATGCGTGCTACCCGCGGCGAGGCGATGTGGGGCAACCACAACGCGCTGCTGGTCGACCTCGGTGACCGACGCTGGCTGGCCGACGCCGGTATCGGCGACGGATTCATCCAGCCGCTGCCGATGCGGGAGGGCCACCACACTCAGGGAAGCCTGACCTACCGGCTTGAGCGGCTCGATCCTGATACCTGGCGCTTCCACCACCGCCCCGGCGGAACCATCGCCTCCTACGACCTCCGCCTGCGGCCACGGGAGATCGCCGACTTCGCCGCCCACTCCCGGGAAATGTCCACGTCCCCCACCTCGGCGTATGTCACCACGCTCATGGCCGCTCGGCCGAGCGCCGACCACACCCTGGTCCTGCTGTCCCGGACGCTGCGCCGGCTCGGCGCCGCCCCCAGCACCCCCCAAACGATCGCCGACGTCGACGAATTCGCCAGAACGCTGTCCACTGACTTCCTCGTACCGCTCGACGACCTCGGCCCGGACGGCATCGCCCACCTCTGGCACAAGACAGGCACCCAGGACGACCTGTGGCGCGCGCGGGTCCGCACCACCCCCTGAGCACTGGGCGACCCTCAGCGTCGGCTCAGCCGAGCCAAGCAGCTCCGACGGGCTCCGATCAGTAGTAGTCGTCGATCGGCTGGCGTGCCTCGTCGAACAGCGCCGGCCCCTCGTACCGGACCGGGGGCAACGGCGGGGTGGCCGGCTTGACCTCCTCGAACTGCTCGGTCGACAGGGCGTACACCACCCGCCCGAGGCCGGACCGGTCGATCGCCGTCGCGCACATCGGGCAGGGCTGGCAACTGGTGAACATGGTGGTGCCGGCGGCCACCTCGGGAGAGAGTTCCCGAGCCGCCCAGCGGGCCAGCTTCAACTCCGGGTGGGCGCTGATGTCCGCGTCGGAGACCACTGTGTTGTGGTCCTCGATCAGGACGACTCCTGCCGCGTCGACCAGCAAGGAGCCGAACGGCCGTTCGCCGGAAGCCCCCGCCCGCCTGGCGATTTCCACGGCGTGGCGGAGAAACTTCTCGTCGTCGGGGGTCATCGATCCTCCTGGGTCTTGTGGTGTGCGGCCACTGCCGCAAGGGTCCGCCAGGCGCGTTCGGGCTGGCGGATCTCGGTCAGGTCGTCGTTGAACGGGTCCAGCACCACCGTCTCCGCGCCGAGCGCACGAAGCTTGTCCAGGTCGGCGGAGATCTGATCGATGGTGCCGACACCGGCGAGCCGGTCCGGGTCGGTGATCGGTTCCCGGGTCTCCTGGAGCGCGATCCGCGGCACCAACGCGGGCACCGGGCGACCCAACTCGTCGGCGATGTCCGTCAGTCGTCCGACCGCCTCGGCCAGCCGTGCCGGCGTGACCCGCAGCGGGTGCCAGGCGTCACCGAGCAGTACCGCGCGCCGCATGCCGGCCTCGCTGTTGCCACCGACCCAGATCGGGATCGCAGCCGTGTCGTAATCGTCGGTGTCCTGCCAGGCCTCGCGCATGGTGTGCAGGTACTCGTCGGTCAGCGCGCCCCGCTGCCGGAACGGCACGCCGAGCGCCTCGAACTCCTGCCGGGCCCAGCCGACGCCGACACCGAGGACGAGCCGGCCGCCGCTGAGCCGGTTGAGGTTCGCCGCCATCCGGGCGGTCAGCAGCGGGTGCCGGTACGGAACGATGAGCACCGTGGTGCCCAGCCGGACCCGGCTGGTCACCCCGGCCAGCCAGGACAGCGTGGTGAACGGCTCGTAGAACGGCGCCGGATACTGCTCGGCCACGTCCGGGGTCACCACTATGTGGTCGGAGACCATCAACAGGTCGAAGCCGAGACCCTCGACCGTCTGCGCCCACCGACGCAGCACGTCGGGGTCGGTTCCCGGGGCGAAGTTCGGTACGTTCACACCAATCTGCACCCGTCCACGCTAGCCACTGTGGACCGTTGTGGGAACGCCGTGGCCCGCCTGAACCACCAGGCAGCTGGCACGAACCGCCGCACGGTTCAGGAGGACCAGATGGAACTGCCCGAGGGGCTCGACTGGGTACGCGGGTCACCGGCCGGTCGCGCCTGGCTGGCCGCACTTCCCACGTGGCTGGCCGAGTGCGCCGAGCGCTGGTCGCTGCGGGTCGGGCCGCCCTTTCGGCAGGCGTACGCCTCACTGGCGCTCCCCGCCGAGATGCCCGACGGCACTGCGGTGGTGCTGAAGCTCCAGTACCCCGACGAGGAAAGCCGGCACGAAGCCGACGCGTTGGCCCACTGGGGCGGTGACGCGGCGATCCGTCTGCTCGCCCACGACCCCGGGCGGCGTGCCCTGCTGCTCGAACGCTGCCAGCCCGGCACTCCCCTGCACGACCTCCCGCTGGACCGGGCGCTGGACGCGGTGATCGCGCTGCTCCCCCGGCTCTGGCGACCGGCCGGCGCGCCGTTCACCCCGCTGGCGCAGGAGGCCGCCCGTTGGATCGACCGGATGCCCAGGGCCTGGGAACAGGCCGGCCGGCCGTACGAGCGGCGGCTGCTCGACGCGGCGCTCGACCTGCTCGGCGGCCTGGCATCCAGCCAGGGCGAACAGGTACTCGTCAACCAGGACCTGCACGCCGGCAACGTGCTCGCCGCCGACGCCCTCCCCGGCGACCGAGGGCCGTGGCTGGCGATCGACCCGAAGCCGCTGACCGGAGAACGGGAATTCTCGGTCGTGCCGATGGTGCGCGGCCCGGAGTTGGGGCACTCGCCGGTCGCCGTCCGGCACCGACTGGACCGACTCAGCACCGACCTGGGGCTGGACCGGGAACGGGTCCGGGGTTGGACGATCGGCCACACGCTGTCCTGGAGCGTCGCCGACGACAGCGTCTTCCCCCAGAAGATCGACGTGGTCCGCTGGCTGCTCGACAGCGCCTGAGGTCCGGCACCGGGCGGGTCAGCCGGCTTGGCAGGTACGGCACCAGTACAGGTTGCGGCCGGCCAGTTCGCCGCGGCTGACCTCGGTGCCGCAGACGTGGCACGGTGCCCCGGGGCGGCGGTAGACGTACACCTCGCCACCGTGCCGGTCCACCCGCGCCGGCCGGCCCATCGCCTCGGGCAGGTGCGCGTCGCGGACCGTGTCGATCCGGCCGTGCTCGACCGCGAGCCGCATCAACCCGACCAGGTCGACCCAGAGCGCGTCCCACCCGGCCCTGGTCAATTGCCGTCCCGGCATCGTGGGAGGCAGCCCCGCCCGGAACAGCGCCTCGGTCACGAAGATCAGGCCGGTGCCGGCCACCACCGACTGATCCAGCAGCAACGCGGCGAGAGGTGTGGGGCTGCGGGCGACCCGGGTGTACGCCCGCTCCGGGTCGGCGTCGGCGCGCAACGGATCCGACCCGAGGCGGTCCCGCAGCGCGGCCACCTCGGGTGGGGTGAGCAGCTCACAGGCCGTGGGCCCGCGCAGGTCGAGCCAGTGCCGGTCGCTGGCCAGCCGCAGCCGCACCTGACCCACGGGCTCCGGCGGCTCCCCCGACCCGTCGGTGAACTTGCCGTACAACCCGAGGTGTACGTGCAGAGTCAGCTCGCCGGCGTAGTGGTGCAGCAGGTGCTTGCCGTACGCCTCGGTGCCCTCCAGTACGGTCCCGGTGAGCCGGGCGGCACCCTCGGCGAAACGGCCCTGCGGGCTCGCGGCGTGCAGCTTGTCCCCGGCGAACAGCTCGGCGTGCCGGGCCGCCAGGCGGTGGATCGTGTGTCCCTCTGGCACAGGTGCCAAGGATAGCCAGCCCCACCCGACTGGACCGCGCGCTGATCGACTCGCGTCCCGGCGGTGGGTTGTTCGGGGTGGCGGGACGGTCAGCCCTGACGCTGCTCCTTGACTCCGCTCACGAACGCGGCCCAGGTGGCCGGGGCGAAGGTCAGTGTCGGGCCGGTTGGGTCCTTGCTGTCCCGTACGCCCACGACGCCGGGGAGGTTGTCGGCCACCTCGACGCAGTCACCGCCGCTCCCGCCGCTGCGGGTGCTCTTGCGCCAGGTGGCACCGGCAAGGTCAGTCATGATGCTCCTCGGTGATCGAAGTGATCATTTTCTCTGATTCTGCCTCACCCGACGCGAGCGCTTCCAGGTCCGACCAGACATGTTCGTAGGCCGCCACCTCGGCCGGCTTGTCCAGGTACAGCGCTCCGGTGATGTTCTCGACGTAGACGGTGGTCGGCTCGGTCGACGCCCTCCCAAAGGCCTGCGGGAAGTCCAGCAGGACGAAGGTGCCGCTCTCGCTGGCCAACGGCGGACCGGCGGCGAGCGGCAACACCCGCAGGCTCACGTTCGGCAGCGCGGCCACGTCGAGCAGGTGTTGCAACTGCTGAGCCATCGCCCGCCGATCGGGGATCGTGCGCCGCAGCACGGCCTCGCTCAGAACGACCCGCAGGGTGGGAGCAGAGGGCAGTCGGCGCACGAGAATGCCCTGTCGTTGCAGCCGAACCTCCACCAGCTTCTCCCGTTCCTCCCCGCGCATCGTCGGATTCTTCCGCCGGAACAACTCGCTGGCGTACTCCCGGGTTTGCAGAAGCCCGGGGATCAACTCCGAGTCATATCGGCGAATCAACGTGGCCGACGATTCCAGGCCGACGTACAGCGAGAACCACGACGGAACGACATCGCCGTACGAATGCCACCAACCCCGGGCTCGAGTCTCTTTCGCGAGGCTGGCGACGATCTCCCCCATGTCGTCGGTCACCCGATAAAGAACGCACATCGCGCGGGCGTCCACCACGCGCACCGGGACCAACCCCTTCTCGATGCGCCAGACCTTCTGCCGCGAGCAGTCCAGTGCTTCGGCTGCGGCGTCCAGCGTCACGGAGGCATCCTCGCGGAGCTGCGTGAGCAGCCGTCCGAGTTGCCGCCGAGGGACCGTGGACCCGCTTGTTTCATCCGTCATGCAACATCACCGCTCTCTTCCTGCAACACCTGATGTTTCACCCCGTACGCATTTCCTTACCATTCCTCGTGCGTCAATACGGCCTGAGGCTAAGGGCGATCGGGGCGTTGCACAAGGTGGCCAGCGTGGAACATGCTGTCACGCGTCAGGAACTCCCAGAAATGGCGTCGGGAATGGCGTCGACAATAGCCCGGACGCTTATCGGCACATCGGCCGACGTGACGCTGTTCCTCGGGAAGGACGCCACAATGCGCGTGTCGTACAACGAATACGTCTTGGTCACTGCGCTGACCCTTGCCCGTCGGCACCGTCCGGTCTGGAGTTGGACACGCTGGCGCACGGTGTGCCGTTGCGGCGCGGACCTGCCCTGCCGGGCGCGGCACCGCATCCCGATCAACCGCGGGCACTGGCCGACGTGACCGGACTCATGCCCGGCGACCTGCTGCTGATCGGCGAGGCGTGCTCAGTGCAGTTCACCGGTGACCGGGCGCTGCGCTTTCGACTGGTGAGCGTGGACCCGCGCCCGACCTACCAGGGGTGGGTGTGGTTGACCGGTTACGTACTGAACGACAAGGGCCTGGCCGTCGACAAGCGGGAGGTGTTCGTGCAACAGGCCGGCCTGCGGGTGCTCCGCGCCGCGCCCACCCGTGCCCCCGCTGATCGACTCGGGTTCAAGGAAACCGGGGTGTCCACGTAGGCGGGACACCGCGACCTCCAGAAAACCGAGTCGATCAAGGCCGAGCCGGGACCAAGGCCGAGCCGGGACCAAGGCCGAGGCAGGGCGAGGGCCGGTCAAGGCGGGTCTTGGCGGCCGTACCCAGGATTGGTGTCAAGAAACGCCCAGGTGGGTATTTGGGGGGCGACACCGCGTGGGTGCCACCCTTTCCGTCGGCCACCACGCATTCATCAGGAGGTGTGTAGTGGTCAGGATTCCTTCGCTGTCCCGCCGGTCCGAGCCGGCACCGACGCGGGACGAGAACCTCGACGGCCGCGTGGACGGCCGTGACACCCCGGTCACCGAGACCGGCCAGTCCGACGACAGCGTCGGCCGACCGGTGGTCACCGACCGGGACGAGGACCAGACGACGTACCGCAGCGCCGGCGCGACCGGCGACCAGACCAGCGAGGCCGAGCGGCGGGCCAACGAGCGGGCGGCGGTGGCCCGAGCCGCCACCGCACGACCGGCGGAGACCGAGCCGCGGGGCACCGCCCGCCCTGTCGCACCCGAGCCTCTGAACGGCACGACCCGCCCCGTCGCACCCGAGCCGGTGAACGGTACGACCAGCCCGGTCACACCCGAGCCCCGCACCGCCAACACTCTGGTGACCGGGTCCCGGCCCACCGTCGCCCCGACGACGGCACGGACCGCCGAGCGGGACGCCGACCTCGACGGCACCACCCGTCGGCCCGACACCACCGACCGTGTCACCACCGACCGCCCGGTCGACCCGACTCCGGACGTGACCACGCCCGAGCCGCCGGTGACGCGTGGCCCGAAGCCGCGCGCCAGCCTGCTCGCCACCCTCGGCCTGATCGTCTCGGTCGTCGGCGCGATGTTCGTGCTGACCGGGACCCTGGCCGGGTACGGCATCGGGCTCGGCGCGTTCGGTGCGGTGCTCGCGGTGCTCGGCCTGATGGCCACCCGCCGTCGGCACGTCGCCGGCAAGACCGACGCGCTCTTCGGCGTGATGATCGGGCTGGCCGCGGTCGTGATCGGGGTGCTCGCGATGACCGGCCAGTTCGACTGGCCGACCACTGACGGCGACTGGGTGCAGCGCTTCCGGGAGTGGCTTGACTCACAGTTTGTGGATCGTTTCTAGCGGGCACTGTTCCGCTCGCCGGTGATGCACCGGCGAACAGCCGGCGGTTCGCCGGCAGCCCGATCAGTCCGGTGGTTCACCGGCCGGGCGACACCCTTTCAGGGGCGGCGGTTCGCCGCCCCTGAAGTGTTTCCAGGGCCTGGCAGCTTCCCGGTGGGATGGGCTCCGGCCCGGAAACGAGACCCCTGCGCCAGCGACGGCCCGGCTTCGCCCGGCACGCCCCCTTTGCTCTGCTTCACTAGACGCAACACCTCACGTCCGGTATCCGGGCGTTGGCTGTTGCGTCCGATGAAGCAGAGCAAAGGCCACGCGAGACGCCTGCGGCAGGTGGCCCGGAACACGAATCCCGGCCCACGAAGCCTCCGACGCAACGATTCGCATTCGCAGAGCTCCCAGACGCAACGAATCTTCGGTCTGCGCAACTCTCGGTGGTGGATCCTGCCGCTGACGCCGCATACCGTTGAGCAACGGCGCCAGCCCGTGGGCCACGGTGGCCGGGCGCGCCCGACCCCTGGGAGCAGGACAATGACGATGGACGCCACCAGCCAGCGCCTGTTGATGTGCCGGCCGACGTACTTCGCCGTCGATTACGCGATCAACCCATGGATGGACCCGAGCGCGCCGGTCGACGCCGCGCTGGCCGTCCGGCAGTGGGAGCAGCTGCGCCAGACGTACCTTGACCTGGGCCACACCGTCGAGGAGATCACTCCGGTGCCCGGCCTGCCCGACATGGTCTTCGCCGCCAACGGCGGCACCGTGATCGACGGCAAGGCGATGGCCGTGCAGTTCCGGGACCCGCAGCGCGCCGACGAGGCGCCGGCGTACCGGGCCTGGTTCGAGGCCGCCGGCTTCGAGATGTACGACCCGAAGCACGTGAACGAGGGGGAGGGCGACGTCCTGCTGGCCGGTGACCACCTGCTGGCCGGCACCGGCTTCCGCACGGCGCACGCCGCACACGCCCAGTTGCAGGAGGTCTTCGGCTACCCGGTGATCACCATGCAACTGGTCGACCCACGCTTCTACCACCTGGACACCGCGTTGACAGTGCTCGACGAGCGGACCGTGGCGTACCTGCCGGAGGCGTTCTCCCCGGGCAGCCGGGCCGTGCTGCGCCGGCTCTTCCCCGACGCGGTGCACGCCACCATGGCCGACGCCGAGGTGCTGGGGCTGAACGCGGTCAGCGACGGGCGGCACGTGGTGCTGCCCGCGCAGGCCACCGACCTGGCCGCCAAGCTGCGCGACCGGGGCTACGAGACCATCGGGGTCGACCTGTCCGAGCTACGTAAGGCCGGCGGCGGACCGAAGTGCTGCACGCTGCGACTCCGTCAGGGAAAGGCAAGCAAGTGATAGTGGATGACATCCTGCGTACGCCGGGAGCGGTCCGGGACGCCGAGCGTTGGACTGCGCACAACTACCACCCGCTGCCGGTGGTGATCTCGTCCGCCGAGGGCGCCTGGCTCACCGACGTGGACGGGCGCCGCTACCTGGACTGCCTGGCCGGCTACTCCGCGCTGAACTTCGGTCACCGGCACCCGCAGTTGATCGCCGCCGCGCACGCCCAACTGGACCGGTTGACGCTGACCAGCCGGGCGTTCATCCACGACCAGTTCGCCGACTTCTGCCGTGAGCTGGCCGAGCTGTGCGGCAAGGACCTCGTGCTGCCGATGAACACCGGCGCCGAGGCGGTGGAGACCGGGATCAAGGTGGCCCGCAAGTGGGGCTACCAGGTCAAGGGCGTGGCCGCCGGGCAGGCCAACATCGTGGTCGCCGAGGGCAACTTCCACGGGCGGACCACCACCATCGTGAGCTTCTCCACCGACGAGGACGCCCGCGCCGACTTCGGGCCGTACACCCCGGGGTTCACTGTCGTGCCGTACGGCGACCTGGACGCGCTGACCGCCGCGATCGACGAGAACACAGTGGCCGTGCTGCTGGAGCCGATCCAGGGCGAGCAGGGTGTGGTGGTGCCGCCGGAGGGTTACCTGCCGGGCGTACGCCAGGTGTGCACCGAGCGCAACGTGCTGTTCATCGCCGACGAGATCCAGTCGGGTCTGGGGCGTACCGGCGCGACCTTCGCCTGTGACCACGAGGGCGTCGTGCCGGACATGTACCTGCTCGGCAAGGCGCTCGGCGGCGGCATCGTGCCGGTCTCCGCGGTGGCCGCGAACGCCGACGTGCTCGGGGTGCTCAAGCCCGGCCAGCACGGCTCCACCTTCGGCGGCAACCCGCTCGCCTGCGCGGTGGCGATCGAGGTGGTCCGGCTGCTGGCCACCGGCGAGTTCCAGCGCCGCTCGGCCGAGCTGGGTGAGCGGCTGCGCGCCGGCCTGGAAGGGTTGGTCGGCAAGGGCCTCGTCGGGGTACGCGTCCGTGGCCTGTGGGCCGGTCTGGACATCGACCCGGCGCTGATGAGCGGTCGGGAGGCGTGTGAGCGGCTCGCCGCGCGCGGCGTGCTCGCCAAGGACACCCACGGCTCCACCATCCGGCTCGCCCCGCCGCTGGTGATCACCGAAGAGGAGATCGACCTGGCGGTGGCCCAGCTGGCCGAGGTGCTGGCCGGCTGATCCAGGAACGTGGTGAAAGGCGGGCGTCGGGGTTCCGGCGCCCGCCTTTCGCGTCAGGGACGGGGCAGGCGCATGGCCATGGTCGGGGCCTCGGCCATCACCGAGGTGGGGGTGAACGGGGCACCGGTGGGCAACTCCTCGGCCCGACCGATCTGGACCCCCGGGTACAGCTCCACCATGTCGTTCTCGCCCAGCACCCGGGACTGCTGGGGGGCCAGCGGGATCCGGTCGGACTCCGTCATCGAACCGGCCGGGCGGATACCGGAGCCGTTGGTGCTGACGTCGGTCACGATGACCTCGCCGACCCGCAGCTCGAAGCGGACGTGACCACGGCTGATCCAGCGCCGGGCCTCATCGTTGAGCCACTGCCCGAGCATGATCCCGCCGTCCTGCTCGGGAGCCCGACCGGCCACGATCGGCTGCTCCTCGCTGAGCACGAACCGCCGCCGCACCAGGCCGCCGACGCGCACCGCGAGCACCTCGGTACGCGGACGCGGGCCGCCGTCACCGAGCCGTACGCCGTGTCGGGGGCAGGTCGGCACGCCGTTGCGCAGCGCGGGCGGCGGCTGCGCTGCGGGGCTGCGGTCGGCACCCCCGGCCAGGTCGGCGAACGCGCCACCCCCACCACCGCCGCCGAACAGCGCGCAGCCCGACTCCGGGCAGCGCCACTGGCGGGCCAGCAGCTTGGCGCCGGTCGGCGACCGCTTACCGGCCACCGGAGAGTGGCCACCGCCGACGTGTGCGATGAACACCGGCCCGCCGGCGCCGGGCACCGGGGCGACCACCCGACCGGGCTGTTCGACCAGCCACGGGAAGCGACCCCGCAGCCCGTCGAAGCGGACCCGGCTGAGCACCGGCAGACCGAGCAGGTCGGCGACCTCCAACATCCGGTCACCCGGGTTGTCGAGCACCTCGACGAGCCCGTCGTCGGCCCAGCGGCGGACGACCATCCGCTCGTTCGAGGTGAGGTCGGCGTCGGAGAGCAACGCCCGGTGCACCACCGCGTAGACCTGGACGCTGTCTTCCTCCAGCTCGCGGGAGAGCGCGTCGATGACCATGCCGAGGCGGAGCAGGCTGGCCGGACGACCACCGTCGATGTCCTGGTAGCGGATCACCTCGGCCAGGTCGACCACGGCTCGGGCCAGTGACGGGTCGGTGCAGACCCGACCCTCGATGGCATCCAGAACCTTGCTGATCTCGAATCTCATGCCGCACTCCGGACGATGTCGTCAATCCGCCGGGCCAGGGACCAGCCCGTCAGCCCGCCCAGCTCTTCTCGCACCGCTTCCGCGGTGAGCAGGTCTGCCATGGGCCGACCCTACCGGGGACGACGGCCGGCACGGACCAGCGGTAGCGGGGTGTCGATCGGTCCGATACGCGCAGGCGGGGGCGGTGCCGTCTGGCACCGCCCCCGCCTTCCCCCTGGTGTGTTCAGCCGCGCAGCGGCCGCCCCACCTCGTGCAGGTGACCGAGTGCCTGCCGGTACGACTCGACCAGACCGGTCTCGGCGTACGGGATGCCCTGCTCGACGCAGTAGGCGCGCACGATCGGCTGGGCCCGGCGCAGGTTGGCGCGGGGCATGTTCGGGAAGAGGTGGTGCTCGATCTGGTAGTTGAGGCCACCGAGCGTGGTGTCCACCAGTCGGCTGCCGCGTACGTTGCGGGAGGTCAGCACCTGCTTACGCAGGAAGTCCAGCTCGTCCTCGGCGGTCGGCATCGGCATGCCCTTGTGGTTCGGCGCGAACGCGCAGCCCATGTAGAGGCCCCACAGCGCCTGGTGCACGACGGCGAAGAGCAGCGCCTTGACCGGGGACATGACCGCCAACAGCAGCGCCACGTAGGCGGCGGTGTGCACGACGAGCAACGCCGCCTCGACCGCCCGGCGCCGCATCGGGACGGTGTACTTGCCGTCCTCGCGGCCGACGATCGCCCGGATGCTCGCCACGTGCAGGCTCAGACCCTCCAGCAGCAGCATCGGGAAGAAGAAGTACGCCTGCCGCTGAGCCATCCAACGGCCGAACCCCCGGGTCTCCATCGCCTGCTCGGGCGTCCACACCAGTGCGCCCGCGCCGACGTCCGGGTCCTCGTCCTCGTGGTTCGGGTTGGCGTGGTGCCGGTTGTGCTTGTCGACCCACCAGCCGTAGCTGATCCCCACCGCCACGTTGCCGGCGAGCAGCCCCACCAACTCGCTGGGGCCACGCCGACGGAACATCTGCCGGTGCCCGGCGTCGTGACCGAGGAACGCGACCTGGGTGGTGGCCACCGCCATCAGGGCCGCGAGCGGCAGCTGCCACCAGGAGTCGCCGAGCAGGAACACGGCCACCCAGCCGGCCACGAAAGCGCCGAGGGTGAACACGATGCGGGTGACATACCAGCCGGGGCGCCGCTCCAGCAGGCCCGCCTGGCTGATCCGTCGGGACAACTGTGCGTAGTCACTACCTCGCCGTCGTACCGGCGGTTCCGCCACCGCTCCGAGCGCCATCGCTGCTCCCGTTCCGCTTGCGCCCGTACCAGGGTGGTTCGGGCTTAATGTCAAGTCTCCCGATCGCGGTAGCGGTGAGTAACCCCGACAACCCCCGAATGGGGGGTAGGGCAGGCCCTACCCCTACTGGTTCGGCTCAGCCGAGTCGGCCCACCGCAGCGCGCAGTCGAGCCAGGTCACGTCGACGCCGCTCGTAGGTGGCGGCGAGCCCGACCAGCGCCAGCCCGCCGACCCCCAGGTAGATCCACCGGGGCAGCAGGTCCCATCCCCGGGCCACCTCGTGCAGCGCCAACAGCGTCAGCACCCCGCCGCCGAGCAGCACCGGCGCCTGCCACCGGCGGGTCGCGCCGGCGAGCACCGCGCCGGTGGCCGCCGCGCCGAGGAGCAGTCGCCGCCACGGCTGCGGGTCCGGCCCGGCCAGCACCGACACGAGGCTGGGCAGCAACGCCGCTACCAGCCCCGGGCCGAGGGCCGGCCAACTGGTCAGCCCCGGCCGGGTGCGCAGCGCCAGCAGACCCGCGCCGACGGCGAGCGCCGCGGCCGGCAGGGTGTACGCCTCCAGCACTGTCACCCCACCGGCGGCCAGCAGTACCCAGGCCCCGAGCAGTTCGCTGCCGGCGGCGATCCCGGCGAACGGCCACCGCCGACCGGCCGGTTCATTCCGGCGCAGCAGCCGCAGCGCGACGGCGACACCCCAGAGCACGCAGACGGTGGCGAGGTGCCGCGCCACCTCGACGGCGAGCACCGCCGCCACCAGCGCGACGGCCTGCGCGGCAGCGTCCAGCACCCGTCCCAGCCGGGCCCCCGCCGGGGTGACCACAGCGGCGGCCAGCACCAACGCGGCCACCACCAGCAGTGGGTACGCGGCAGCCCGCAACGACAGCCCGCCGGCGAGTGGGGCGGTCACCGCCAACGCGGACGCCGCGCCCACGGCGGCGAGACAACCGGCGACCCGTACCTCGAACCGGCGCGCCCCGGCGGCGACCGCCACCGCCGCCACCAGCAGCGCCCCCTCGGCTGCGAGCGTCCCGGCCCGGGTGGCCAGCAGACCGAGCACACCGGAGGCCACCAACACCACGCCCACCGGCACGGCGACCGGTGCGAGCGCCAGGCGGGCCGCCGCCAAAGCGGTGAACAGCAGCGCGGCCAGGCCGGCGAGCAGAACGGCGGCCGGCAGCACCGGCCACGGCGCGCCGATCGCGATGAGCAGCACCGGCAGCGCCGCCGCGACGAACGGCAGAGCGGGCGGCACCGGCAGGCCGGCCCGCCGACCGGTCAGCGCGCCGGCTATTGCCAGCACGACCAGCGCGAACCCGGCCGGGAGCACCGTCGGGTCGGCGACGACAGTGGGCACCCCCGACCACACCCGGTCCCGACCGCCGTAGGGCGACCCGAGCGCTGTCAGCACCGTCGGCAGGACCGCCAGGACGGCGACGGCCGCCAGCGTTCCGCCCGCCGCCAGCAACAGCGCCGACCGGCCCGGCTCGCTCCCGTCGGCCGCCGGGCGGTCCCCGAGGGCCGCCGGGCCGGAGGCGCTCGCCGACGGCAGCAGGTAGGCGACGGACGCGACACCCAGGGCCGCCAGCGCGGCGTACAGCGCGAGCGGTTCGTCACCCGCCCCGACCAGTGGCGCGAGGCCCGGCACTGTCACCGCGACGACGGCGCCGGTCAGCGCGTACCCGATCAGCTCCACCCGGTGGCGACGGGCCGCGAGCGCCGCGGCCAGCGACAGCCCGGCGGCGGCCAGCGCGAGCCGGGCCTGCCACCACGGCGACCCGCCCGCGGCGAACATCGCCACCGCCGCGATCCCGGGCAGCGCGAGCTGCCCGACCAGCAGACCCGCGCCGGCCACCTCCCGGTACGCGCCGGTCCCCCGTCGGACGGCGAGGGCCAGCCCGACCACGGCGAGCACGCCGAGCGCCACCAGGGCACCGGCCGGGGCGGCCAGGGCGACCAGCAGCCCGTGCCCGAGCAGCACAGCACCGCCGAGCGCACGGGTGCGCAGGGCGACCGGCGGGGTGGTCGGACGGGCCAGCACGGCGAGCAGCAACGCGACCCCGCCGACCAGGTCGATGGCCACCACCTGCGACCAGGAGGCCGTCCAGCCGGCGGGTACGGCGAACAGCACCGCCACCGCCCCGGCCGTGGCGAGCACCGCCCGCGCGTTCCGGGGCAGCAGCAGCACCGTGGCGCCGATAGCCAGTGCCACCGCCGGTGCCAGCTGCCAGCCCCAGCGCAGGCCCGGCCCCGTCCCAGCCCCGCCCCAGGGCGGCAGCGACCGGCCGACGGTGGCGACCGCCAGCCCGACGGTGATCAGCACTGTCACCTGCGCCGTCCCCGCCGCGACGAACAGCGCACCGGCCCGCGGGCCGGTCCGCCAACCGCCGCCACCGTCCGCCGCCCCCGCCGGCACGAACCGCACGGCGACAGCCAGCCCGAGCGCCACCATCGCCGCTGCGAGCAGCAGCAGGGACGGCCGCAGCTCCGCCACCGGACGCAGCAGGGCGGCTGCGAGCACCGGCACCAGCAGCCCTGCCGCCACGGCCCGCAGCGCCCGCCCCCCGACGAGCCGGGCCGCGCCGAACCCGGTCAGCGCGACAAGCACCAACGGCACCCCGGCCAGCAGTGGCGAGCCCCCCGCCCGCCCACTGACCAGCGGCACCACCGCGCAGGCCGCGGCACCCACCAGCGCGGCGACGTGACCAACGCCGGCCAGCACCCGGCCGACGAGCTGCGCCGCCCCTTCCCGGCCCCGCAGCGCCGCCAGCACGGCCAGGTTCAGCGCCGCCACCCCGAGCAGTACCAACGCCCACCCGGCCGCACCCAGCCCGGCCTCGGCGGCGAGCAGCGGCAACGCCGGCTGGGCGGCCACCAGGGCGGCGAACCAGGGCCCTGTCAACCCGCTCCACCGGCCGTACGCCACGGCGACCGCCGCGCTGGCCCCCCCGACCAGCGCGGCGTACCGGCTGCCCGGCCAGCCGGTCACGCCGGCCAGGTCCACCGACCAGGCCGCGTAACCGTCCAGCACCACCAGCAGCAACCCCACCGCGGCGAACGTCTCCGCCGTACCCCGCAAACCTCGGCGGACCGCCAGCAGCGGCACGCCCAGGGCGAGCGCGGTGAACGCCACCAGGATCAACGCCCGCCCGGCGACCCCCACCGCCGCCCAGGCGACAGCGGTGAACACCACCGCCGCGGTGCCCAGCAGGAGTCCACCGAGGACGAAGAGCAGACCTTGGACCGTCCGGGTCGAGGTCTCCGCCGCACCCGGTCGCGAATCCGCCGCCACCCCGGGACCCGGGCCGATGGACGGCGCCGGGCCGACGAGAGCCGCCGGGCGCGCCACGACCGAGGCGGCCAACCCGGCCCGGACGACCGCCGCCAGTTCGGCCCGCCGCCGCGACACGGTCGACAGACGTCCGGCCAGCTCGGTGTACGCGCGGCGCGCCTGCTCCACCTTCGGCTCAAGCTCGGCGGCCTCCCGGCTCAGCCGAACCACCTCGGCGGCGATCGGGTCGGGCGCGCGCCGGCAGCCGGAGCAACCGGCGCTCAGGTCGGCCGGCGCACCGCAGGCGGGGCAGGGGTAACGGGTGTCGTCCACCCGGTCATCATCGACAGCCGACCCGGGCGCCACCCAGAGTGCGCGTACTCAGGATCGGGTGTGCTCGTACACCCAGGTCGCGTAGTCGGGGTTGCCGCTCTCCACCCTGGACACCAGGATCTCCGGCACCTCGTACGGGTGGCTGACCCGGATCTGGTCCAGCAACGCGGTGAGCCGATCCGGTGCGGTCTTGAACTGCACCGACCACTCGGTGCTCGTCTCCATCCCGGACCGCCACCAGTAGGTGCTGTCCACCTGACCGCCCACCTGGGCGCAGGCGGCGAGCCTGCCGGCGACGGCCGCAGCCGCCAACACGTCGGCGACCGAACGCGCATCCACCACCGTTGTCACCACGCAGATCTCGTCCACGCCCGCACCCTACGCGGCCAAACGCCGCGGAGCCCGCCTTTCGTTCGCGACTGCGGGGCTCCGCTTCGCTGCACTCCTCGCGCTCACCGGAGCCCGCCTTTCGTTCGCGACTGCGGGGCTCCGCTTCGCTGCACTCCTCGCGCTCACCGGTTAGCGGCGATCCAGGCATCAATCTGCGCCCACCAGTCGAAGAGCCAGTCGATGCGTTCCTGCCGTCCGGTCGGTACGTCCTCCGGCGGCACCGACCAGAACCGCATCACGATCCGCTTGTCCATCGGCAGTTCCCGCCACACGTCGGTGACGGTGAGCAGCCGGTCCAGCCCGGTGTGGGCGACGAAGATGACCCCGGCGTCCGGTGCGGCGTCCAGCGCGGCGAGCATCCCACCGGGTTGCGGGGCGAGCACGTGGCGCATCCGCTCGGCGCGCAGGGCCATTCGTTCCAGGCCGAGGGAGCGCAGCCGGGCGATGGCGCGCAGCCGTCGCCTGGGGGTGAAGTTGCCGCCCTCCGGAAAGAGCACGAAGGCGTCGTTGTCGTCCAGGCCGGTGGCCAGATGCCCGACCTGGCGTACCGTCTCCTCGCCGCGCTCCGGTGTCGGCGCTATGAACCGGTTGGGCAGCCGGTTGAGCAGCACGTCGATTGCCGGATCCCACTGGAGGCTGTCCTTGAGGACGATCCGGGGCTCCCGGTGGAACCAGTTGACCAGCCCGTGGATGAGGATGAACGAGTCGCCAGGCCCCGCGTGCCGGCAGAGCACCAGCTCGGGTCGGCCGGGCAGCGCCGTGTCCGGGTCGGTGCCGACCACGTCGATGCGCAACCGCAGTGTCCAATGTGCCTGCCAGAACAGCACCCGCAGGAACCAGCCGGCCAGCACGTAGTGCGCGCGCTGGAAGGCCGGCGACCGGGTCCGCCAGCCGAAACCGGAGACGACCCAGAGCAGGAAGAGCGCGAGTAGCGCGGCCGCGTCCCAGACCAGGTAGAAGCAGCCGATCCAGAGCAGTCGCAGCGGGCGCAGCCGGCCCGGGACCAGCGGGGACGCAGCGGCGGCGAGCAGCGCCCAGATCGGCAACGTGGTGACCACCAGGAAGGCGACCAGTACGACGGCGGGGGCCAACAGCAGCCGACGCAGCCACCGGGGAGGCAGCGGCATCACCGCTCCTGGTGGGTGGCGAGGTACCGCCGGGAGGCGGTGTACGCGCGGCTGATCCGCCGTCCCACAGCCGCCATGTCCCGGTACGCCCACGGCGTGTCGTCGCGGGGGTTGAGCCCGCCGGTGGGCAGGACGTGCACCTCCACCCCCTCGGGCAGCGCCGCCATCTCCCGGAAGAAGCGGTGCCGGCGGGAGATCTCGAACGCGACCTGCGCGATCTCCCACGGCCGACGGGGCGGGGTCAGCTCCCGTTCGATTCGACCCACCTGGAGGACGTAGATCCGGCGGGCGCCGACGGCCACCGCCTCACCGATCGGGATGGAGTTGACGATCCCGCCGTCCACGTAGTGCGCGCCGTCGATCTGCATCGGCGGAAGCAGGCCCGGCACGGAGGCCGACGCCATCACCGCCGGCACCACCGGACCGCTGTCGAACCAGTGCTCGGCGGCCCGCTCGATGTGGGCGGCGCAGCACCGGAACGGCACCCGCAGATCGGCGAAGGTGGTGTCCACCCCCAGCTCGGTCTCCAACAGGCGGCGCAGCGGCCGGGGTGAGTGCAGGTGGGTGCGGGCGGCGAAGCGGCGCAACTGCCGGGCCACCGAGTCGCCGTACACCTCGCTCGCCTCCGGTGAGGCCCAGAGCCGGACCAGCCGGTCGGTCACGGCCTCCGACGGGTCGGCGGCGACCAGCGCGCCGTTCACCGCGCCGATCGAGGTGCCGAGCACCATGTCGGGTTGGATGC
This sequence comes from Micromonospora vinacea, assembly GCF_015751785.1. Classification (NCBI taxonomy): domain Bacteria; kingdom Bacillati; phylum Actinomycetota; class Actinomycetes; order Micromonosporales; family Micromonosporaceae; genus Micromonospora; species Micromonospora vinacea. Next base: position 823,576 of record NZ_JADOTY010000001.1, read on the forward strand.
CGGCGCGGAACAGCGCGCGCAACATGCCGACCTCGACCGCGCCGAGCACTCCCCCGCCGCCGAGCACGAACGCCACCGGTCCCCCCGCCATGTCTCTCATCCTGGCACGGGCCCGCCGCCGACCGATGGGCTGCCGTCGCCCGGCGGTCAGCGCACGGCAGGCACCGTCCGCCGACGGCCGGTGGCGGCGGCGTTGACAGGCCGGACGCATTCGCGCAACCTGATACGGCTCCCACCCCTGAGGCAGGTGCGATCCGTGAAGGCAGCGCTGCATCCGGGCCGATTGCTGGCTCGCAGATACCGACTTCTGGACCAGATCGGCGCCGGTGGCATGTCGGTCATCTGGCGTGCCCGGGACGAGGTGCTGGACCGGGTGGTCGCGCTCAAGGTGCTCGCCCCGTCCCTCGCCGCCGACGCGCGGTTCCGGGGCATGGTGCGCGAGGAGGCACGGGCTGCCGCCCAGCTGGTGCACCCGCACCTGACGTCCGTGCACGACTACGGCGAGACGGTCGACCCGGACGGCTCGATCACCTCTTTCGTGGTGATGGAGCTGCTCAGCGGCGAGGAGTTGAAGCTTCGGCTCACCGAGGGGCCGTTGCCGTGGACCGAGGCGGTCCAGGTGGGCGCGCAGGTCGCGGACGCGCTGGCCGCCGCGCACCGGCTCGGCATCGTGCACCGGGACATCACCCCGGCCAACGTGATGATGACCGGGACGGGCGTCAAGGTGCTCGACTTCGGCATCGCCACCCGGATCGGCGCGCCCGACGAGGACGAGGACGGCGAGACCTTCGGCACCCCGGCGTACGTGGCCCCGGAACGTCTCGACGGCGCGCCGGCCCAACCGTCCACCGACGTCTACTCGCTCGGCGTGCTGTTGCACGAGGCGCTCACCGGCCGGGTTCCGTATCCGGCGGACACCTGGGAGCAGCTCAGCGCCGCGCTGGCCAGTGGCCCGCCGCCGACGCTGGCCGACCTACCGGACCTGCCCGCGCCGGTGGCCCAGATCTGCCTGCGCAGCCTCGCCCGGAACCCGGCCGATCGGCCGACCGCCCGGCAGGTCGCCACCGCGCTGCGCGACCACTCGCTGCCCGCCGAGCCCCCGACCGCGACCATCCGGGTGCCCACCCAGCCGATGCCACCGCAGTCGCCGGCCGTGGCGACGGCCAGCGTCCCGGCAGCGGCGCGACCGGATGCGGACACCTCGGACGGCGGGGCCTCCTCCGGCGCGGGCGGACCGGCGGCCGGGTCGGGCTGGTCGCGGCGGCGGCTGGTGCTGCTGCTGGTGCTGGCCGTCGGGGTGACCCTGGCCGGGGTGGCCCTGCTGCCCGAACAGCAGCCGACCCGCCGGGCACAGCCCTCCGCCGGGCCGGTGACGACCCCGTCGACCGGGCCGCCGGCCCCCGAGTCGTCCGCGCCCATCACGTCGGCGCCGCCGACCGCGGCGCCGCCGACGAAGCCGACCACCGGCGCGCCCACCTCGAACCCGGGCACCCTGACCGAGGTCGCGAACCGGGTCGACGGGTTGATCGGCGCCGGCCTGGGCGCCGGGGAGATCCGCGACGACGTGGCCCTCGACCTGCGCAACGAGCTGCGCAACCTGACAGTGGCGGTCAGTTCCGGCCGCGAAGAGCTGGCGCCGCCGGTGGCCCGGCTGCGCGCCAAGGTCACCGTCCGCCTCGGTGAGGGCGGCATCAGCCCGGCGTACGCCTCCCGGCTCGACGCCGCCATCGCCGAACTGGGCGCGACCGGGGCCTGACCCGGCGACCCGGCTGGGTCAGCGCACCGGCACCCGGGCCGGTTCGTTGACGTCGTGCCGGCCGACGGCGAAGCGCCGATAGACCTCCGCGTAGCCGCGCGCCATCCGCTCGACCGAGAAGTTCTGCGCGACGTGCGCCACGCAGTCCTCCGGGTCGAGTCGCTCCGCCGCGAGCAACGCGGCCGGTAGCTCCTCGGACCGCTCGACGACCAGCCCGGTCCGCCCCGGCTGCACCAACTCGGGCACCGCACCCCGGTTGAGCGCGACCACCGGCGTGCCGGTCGCCATCGCCTCCAGCATCACCATGCCGAACGGCTCGTCCCACTGGATCGGCATGATCAGGCAGCGGGCGTCGACAAGCATCCGCAGCGTCGTCGCGCGGTCCGCGTTGAGCACGACTGTCACGTCGTCGTCGATCATCGGCGCGACGACCTGCTCGTAGTAGCGGCGCTCGGCCGGCTCGTTGCACTTGCCGGCCAGCAGCAGCGGCAGCCCGGCCGCCCGGCACGCCCGGATGGCGGTGTCCGGGCCCTTGTCCGGGCTGAACCGGGCCAGCCACAGCACCGGCCCCGCACCGGGCGTGTGCTTGCGCGGGAAGCCCCGGATGTCCAGCGCGTTGTGCACGGTGCCGGCCCAGGGCAGGTTCGGGTTCAGCCGACGCTGGGCGTGCGAGATGGCCACCAGAGCGACGCCTCCGTCGATGTCGCTCAGCACGTCGCCGTACTCCCCGACGGGGTTCCCGTGCACTGTCGCGACCGTCGGCACGGCCCGGCGGCCGGCGACCAGCGGACCGATCGTGGTGTGGTCGTGGATCACGTCGAAGTCGGCCACGCTGATCAGCCGATTCACCCGGGCCAGGTGAGCCAGTTCGGGCAGTGACTCACCGAGCCGCTCGTACTGGACCTCGGCGACGGTGGAGACGAAGCCGTCGGCCGCGGTGCCGTGGTCACCGCCGGCGCCGAACAGGGTCACCGCGTGTCCCTGCTCGCAGAGCGCGTCCACCAGGGCCGCGACGACCTGCTCAAGGCCGCCGTAACCGGGCGGCGGAACGGACAACCACGGCGGAACCACCATTGCGATGCGCAGCGACCGCTCGTCGGACCGGCCTGCGGGCGGGTGGTTCACGGCCACGAGTCCTCCCCGTTGATCCCCGGTGCGGCGGCACCGCCGGTCGGCGGCGGTTTCCCGGTGACGTCGCGGGTAAACGGGACACGCCGGACGCTCACCCGCCCACCAGGAGCTGGTCGTGCACGACCCGCACCCCGGGCGCGGACCACGCCACCCGCTCGACCTGGTCGCGTTCCCACCAGGACCGGACCACCCCGGCGAGGACCAGCGTGTCGCCGTCCACCTCGACGGTCACCCGCTCGCCGCCGAGCGTGCGCGACAGCGCCCGTTGGACGTCCCGCCGCAGGCGTTCGGCGACCGGTGGCGACGCAGGTCGTACCTCGATCAGGTTGGTGATCCCCCGGACGCCGTCGAGCCGGCGCGCCTCGCCCTCGGCGGCCCGCCGCTGCCAGCCGAACTCGACCTCACCGCGCAGCATCAGCCAGCCGTTGGCCACTGTCACGTCCAGCCGTTCGGCCGGCACGAAGCTGTCCCACTCCAACGCCCGCATGGCGGCGATGGCGACCTCGGCGTCGGTACGCCCCGGAGTGCCGGGCAGCCGCACCTCCATCTCGTCTGCCACCGCCCGTACGCCACGGACCCGCTGGGCGCACCGGGTCGCGGCCCAACCGCGAGCGGCACCGTCCACGAATCCGGTCAGGGTGACCACGCCCTGGTCGACGGTCACCCCGATCTCGTTCGGTTGCAGCCGGGCGTCCCAGGCCAGCTCGGCCAGGACGTCGCGTTGGATGCGCTGGTCGTCGCGGACATCCACCACCTCGGTCATGGCACCCCACCCCCGATTCCGGTCGTCGCCCACCGAACCTGCCGGGCGGACGGGTGACGGCGGTTCACCCGATCCGGGTGAACCGCCGTCCGGGCGGAAAAAAGCGGCGGGTGACGGAGCCGACCCCCTCGGCCCCGCCACCCGCCGCCGGAGGGAGGAAGCAGGTTCTGTCAGACAGCTGGTCAGGACGTCTCGGCGAGCGTCACGGTCGCCGACTTCTCGACACCGTTGCGCTTGAACTGCACCTCGACCCGGTCGCCGACCTTGCCGGCCTGCACCGCGCCGACCAGGTCGTCCGAGTCGTTGACCGGCTTGTCGCCGAAGCGGGTGACGACGTCGCCACGCTGGAGGCCGGCCTTCTCGGCCGGGCTGCCCGGGGTGATCGACGCGACCAGCGCGCCACCACCCTCGGCCTGGTTGACGCCGACCCCGAGCGACGGGTGGCTGACCTTCTCGCCACGCTGGAGCTTGCCCGCGACGTCCTTGGCCTTGTTGCTGGGGATGGCGAACCCGACACCGATGTTGCCGGTGCTCTGCCCGGAGGTCGCGATGGCGGTGTTGACACCGATCACCTCGCCCCGGGTGTTGACCAACGCGCCGCCGGAGTTGCCGGGGTTGATCGGCGCGTCCGTCTGGAGCAGGCCGGAGATCGAGCTGACCGGCTGGCTCTGCTGGGTCGGGTCCTGCTGCTGCCCCTCGCCGGCCCGGATGGTGCGGTCCCGGGCGCTGAGGATGCCCGAGGTCACCGAACCCTGCAGGCCGAGCGGGCTACCCAGGGCGAGCACCTGGTCGCCGACCTGCATGGCGTCGCTGTCGCCGAACTTGGCGGGCTTGAGGTCGCTCACCCCGTTGGCCTTCACCACCGCCAGGTCCGTCTTCGGGTCGGTGCCAATGATCTTCGCGTCGGCGGTCTTGCCGTCGGCGAAGACCACCCGTACCGCGTCGCCGGCGGCGGACGCGACCACGTGGTTGTTGGTCAGCACGTACCCGTCGGCGCTGAGCACCACCCCGGAGCCCTCACCGCTGTCGGTGGTGATCGACACGACGCTGTCCTGCACCGACGCGGCGATCTTCGGCAGGTCGGCGCCATTGATCACGGGAGCCGCGGAGTAGGTGCGGGTGATACCGCCACTGTCTCCGTCGAGGGCGAGCGCGAGCGCCCCGCCGGCCACACCGGAACCGAGCATCAGGGCGAAGACCGCGACGCCGGCGCCGGCGAACTTGGCGATCCGACCCGGCCGGGGGCCGCTGCCGGGCGGCGCGACCTGCGGGCCCCACGGCGGGACCGGCTGGCCCGGGTGCTGCGGGTGCTGTCCAGGGTGCTGCGGGTGCTGGGCGTGCTGCCCGGGGTGCTGCTGGTGCTGGGCGTACGCCATGCCCGGCTGCCCCCCGCCGGCCCAGCCGGACTGCTGGCCCTGGTACCAGGGGGCACCGGGGTAGTGGCCGGCGGCCGGCTGCGGGTAGCCGGGCTGGCCGGGCGCCGGGTGACCGGAGACCGGGTACGGCGGCGCGGACGCGGCGGCGGCCGGGCGCTCGTAGCCGGTCGACGGCTCGTACCCGGTCGGCTGGGCGGCGGCCGGCGGGCCGGCGGGCGCGGAGGAGCCGGCGTACCCGGCGGGCGATGCGGCCGGGGTGGCGGCGGTGGTCTCCGCGTCACGGGCGGTGGAGACGACCGTCGGGTCACCGTCGGTCGAGACGACCGGTACTGGAGTGGTCGGGGAGTCGGACTGCACGCGCTCGTCGCGCGGCAGCTCGGCGGTGGGGTGCGACGGCTCGGCGTCGGTGGGGGCCGGCCGGCGCTGCGGGTCGGACTCGAACTCGGTCATGGCACTACCTTCTCCCGCAGCACTGCAATCAACCTGGAACCGTCCTGGAAGTTGGCTGAAAGTCACTCGCCCGCTCTGTCGACCTGCGGCAGCAGCGGCAGCCGGACCCGGAAGGTGGCCCCGCCGCCGGGCGTCTCGGCCACCTCGACCGAGCCGTGGTGGGCAGCGACCAGCGCCGCCACGATGGCCAGGCCGAGGCCGGTGCCCGTGTTGCCGTCGGCCCGCCGGGTACGGGCCGCGTCGGCCCGGTAGAACCGCTCGAAGACCCGTTCCGCCTGCTCGGCCGAGAGGCCGGGGCCGGTGTCGGCCACCTCCACGACGGCGAAACCACCAGGTTCGGCGCGAAGCTGTACCCGGATCTCGGCCTCCGGTGGCGTGTGGGTGAGCGCGTTGGTGACCAGGTTGCCGATCACCTGACGCAGCCGCGCGTCGTCGGCGGAGACGACGAGCGGGCCCGATTCGGGCGCGATGTCCAGCTCGATCCGCCGGTCCGGTGCGATCGCCCGCGCGGCCTGCACCGCGTCGGAGGCGAGCACCGGCAGCTCCACCGGGGTCAGCGAGAGCGGTCGTTCCATGTCCAGCCGGGCGAGCAGCAGCAGGTCTTCCACCAGCAGCCCCATCCGGGCCGCCTCGTCCTCGATCCGGCGAAGCAGGCCGGCGGTCTGCTCCGGCGCACGGGCGGCACCCTGCCGGTACAGCTCGGCGAAGCCGCGAATGGTGGTCAGCGGAGTCCGCAACTCGTGCGAGGCGTCCGCGACGAACCGCCGCATCCGCTCCTCGGAGCGGATGGCCCGCGCCTCGGACGCCTGAGCGGCGGCGGCGGCATCCCGGGCGGCACTCTCCGCCCAGCGCGCCGAGGTCTCCGAGGCGGCGCGGGCGGTGAAGGCCGCCTCGATCTGGGTGAGCATCGCGTTCAGCGCACGGGAGAGCCGCCCGAGTTCGGAGGTGGGATGCTCCTGCCCCTCTTCCGGGTCGGGCACGCGGCGGGTCAGGTCACCGCCGGCGATCGCGGCGGCGGTCTGTTCGATCTCGACGAGGGGCTTGAGGCTGGTCCGGACGACCGCCGCGCCGACCGAGGCCAGCATGATCAGCACCGCACCGCCGACCAGCAGGTCGATCCACGCCAGTCGCTTGACGGCGAGGTCGACATCCGTCAGGTGCTGGCCGATCGCGGCCATCTGGCCGCTGGGCAGCTCGGTGTAGAGCATCCGCCAGCGCACGGAGCTGTCCCGGGCCCGGACGGTGAACGGAGCACCATTGCGGGCCTGTTCCTCCGCCCGGAAACCGCTCGCGTCGTTCGGCCACGGTGGCAGATCGTTCATCCGGAAGTTGGTGGTGTCGAACACCGGGATCTGCGCCTTGCCGGTTACCACGTCGGTCAGCACGATCACGTAGTCGGTCGGCAGCAGGACGCCGTTCGACGACGGCGTGATGGACTGGATCCGTTTGGCGGAGGCGCGCAACTCCTGGTCGATCTGGTCGACCAGGTAGTTGTGCAGGAAGTACGCGGTCGAGACGCTGATCACCAGGAGCGCGACGGCAACAAGCGCCAGCACCGAGGTGACCAGCTTCACCCGCAGCGGAACGCCCCGCACCCGTCCCTTCGCCTGCTGGACCGCGTTCACGCCGCCGGCTTGCGCAGCACGTACCCCACGCCGCGGAGAGTGTGGATCAGCCGGGGTTGGGTGGTGTCGACCTTGCGCCGCAGGTACGAGATGTAGGACTCGACGATGTTGTCGTCGCCCCGGAAGTCGTAGTTCCAGACGTGGTCGAGGATCTGCGCCTTGGAGAGCACCCGGTTGGCGTTGAGCATCAGGTACCGCAGCAGCTTGAACTCGGTCGGCGAGAGCTGCACCCGCTGGCCGGCCCGGTGCACCTCGTGGGTTTCCTCGTCCAACTCCAGATCGGCGAAGGTGAGCCGGGACGGGGCCTGCTCGCCGGTAGTGGTGCGGCGCAGCACAGCGCGGATCCGGGCGGTCAGCTCCTCCAGGCTGAACGGCTTCGTGACGTAGTCGTCGCCGCCCAGGGTCAGCCCACGGATCTTGTCGTCGGTGGCGTCCCGGGCGGTCAGGAACACCACCGGGGTACGCGTGCCGCCCTCGCGGAGCATCCGGATGACCTCGAAGCCGTCGAGGTCGGGGAGCATCACGTCGAGCACCACCAGGTCGGGCCGGTGGTCCTTGGCGGCGTTGAGCGCGGCGCTCCCACTTGTCGCTGTGGCCACGTCGAAGCCCGCGAACCGCAGGCTCGCGGAGAGCAGTTCGAGGATGTTGGGGTCGTCCTCGACGACGAGCAGTCGCGCCTCGGTCTGGGTAGCGGGCATGCGCCCATCATCGGTGACATCACTGCGCCAGCGCTGGACGCTTCCTGCAAAAAGGCTGTGAGTCGCCGGCGGTCGGCGACATCGGTCAGCGCAGCAGGCGACGCAGCCCGTCGAGGGCGCCGTCGAGCAGCCGGATCGCGGTGCGCAGCTGGGTGTCGCTGAACTGTCGGGCGCGCATCAGCCGGCCCACCTCGGCGGTGAACGCGGCCAGCCGCTGGTCCAGCTCGTCGAGCAGCTCGGCCTGCGGCCCTCCGGTCGACGCCGGCCGGGGCGGCGGCGCGGGCGCCTCCCAGCGGGCCCGCCGGGTCTGCCGGGTGGCCTCGCTCAGCTCCCGCTTGAGGTCGCGTGCCGATCCGCGTACCTCACTGCGGATCTCGCCGGCCAGGCTGGAGAGGTCCGCGACGGAGGCCGCGATGTCCGTTTCCAGCGCTGTCAACTCGCCGGCCCGCTGGCGCAGCTCCTCGCGGCCGGCGTCGGTGATGTCGTACGTCTTGCGCCCACCGGCCGCTGTGTGGCTGACCAGACCCTCGACCTCCAGCCGTTGCAGGCGGGGGTAGATGGTGCCGGCGCTGGGCGCGTACAGCCCGAGGAACCGGTCCTCCAGCAGGCGGATCAGCTCGTAGCCGTGCTTCGGGCCGTCGTCGAGGAGCTTGAGCAGGTAGAGCCGGAGCCGCCCGTGGCTGAACACGGCGGTCACGGCAGCTCCTCCCCATCGTCGTCGACGGCTCGGGCGAGCAGGGCGATGCTCCCCGAGGTCGCGGAAGCCCAGAGCTTACCTTCGCCGGCGCCGAGCACCCCCTCGCTGCTGGGCAGTGGGAACGTCGAGGTGCGCAGCTGCGGAAAGCCGCTGGTGATGCGCCCGGAGGCGGTGTTCAGCTGGACGGCGAGGTCGCTGTCCGCGCGGACCCGGACGGTGATGCTGCCCGAGATGGTGGTCAACCGGATCTCGCTGCCCCGGGGGTTGTCCAGGTCGCAGGTGATGGCGCCGGAGACGGTCTGCGCCCGTACCCGGTCGGCGGCGCTGTCGGCGAGGATCACCTCCCCGGAGACCGTCTCCACTGTGAGGTCGCCTCGGACGCCGAGCGCCTCCACCGGCCCCGAGGTGAGCTTCGCGGAGGTGCTGCCGCGCAGCCCCATCAGGGTGATCTGGCCGGCGACGACGTTGACTGTGGTCTGCCGGCGCAGGCCGGAGGCGACCAGCGAGCCCGCGACCAGGCCCAGGTCGGCGAGGACGTCGGCGGGCACCGCGACGGAGACGTCCACCCGGGGATAGCGGTGGATCATCCGGAACCACCGCAGCAGGTCCGACCAGCCGCGACCGCGCTCCTGGCGGATGCTGAGCCGGCCGTCGGTGTGGTCGACCAGGACCGGCCGACGGCCGACCTGGGTCACGTCGATCCGGGTCGGCCCGTCGGTGGCGACCACGTTGAGCCGTCCACTGATCAGTCGAACGTCCAGCCGGACGACCGGAGCGTCCACTGTGAGCCGTTGCGGGCTCTCGACCGTCCATCCGGCCATGGCGTCCCCCTCTCGACGACGCGCGGGAGGCACGCCGAACAGGAGGAGACTGTAACGCGATACATCGCGACACTACAAGACTGTCGGGAGTTGGTCGCCGGCCCGACGTCCGGCGTGGCTCCCGTCAGGCCGCCAGGTCCAGCTCCCGATCGGCGAGCCGCGTCGGCACGGGAACGGCGGGGGTCACCGTCGGCACCGGCCGCAGCCGGGCCCGCGCCCCGGCACCCGCCGTGGGCACCAGGTGTACGGCCGACTCGGCGGCCCGGGCCAGCAACCGTCGATCGGCGTCACGGGCCGGGTGCAGCGCGCCGGCGATCGTCACCGAGACCACCAGTTCCCGCGCCGCGACCACCCGGGCCACCGAGCGCAGCAGGGTGTCCGCACCGAGGAAGGCGGCTGCCGTGGTGGTCGACCCGGTGACCAGACAGCGGTAGGTGAGCCGCAGCGGCACCACCGGGCTGCCCGTGTCGATGGCCGCCTGGAACGTCGCGGGCCGGAAACCACCACCGGGGCGGCAGTCGGTGGCGTCCTTCCCGGCGCACCACGTCGTACCCTCCGGAAAGACCGCCACCGACCGACCGGCGCGCAGCGCGTCGGCGACCCGGCCCACGGTCCTCGGCAGCGCCAGCGGCCGGGCGCGGTCCACGAAGACAGTGCCCGCCGCCGCGGCCAGCAGACCGACCACCGGCCAGGAGCGGATTTCCCGCTTCGCGACCATCCGGGTGGGCGCGACCGCCAGCACCGCGAGGATGTCCAGCCAGGAGACGTGGTTGGCGACCAGCAGCGCGCGCCGCCGGGGCAGCCGACCCTTGACCACGAGGCGGACGCCGAAGGCACGCGCGGTGGCCCGCGCCCAGCCACTGAGCAGAACCTGCCGTTCCCGGGTGGGGAGCACCGGCAACAGCAGTACCACCGGGATCCCGGCCAGCAGCATGCCGAGCGCGGCGACCAGCCTGAGCACCCGGCGGGCCACCGGCACCGTGGGCACCTCGCCGGCCGCCGGCAGGCAGTCGTCGTCGCAGCCCGAGGAGGGCCGCCACAGGTCACGCGGCACGGCGGTCACCGCTGCTCTCCGCCCAGGAAGTGCCGCAGGTAGCGCGGGTTCATCCGGTCCAGGGAGAAGAGGACGTAGAAGTCCGCGCACCCGAAGTCGCTGTCGTACGACGGCTCGCCGCAGATCCACGCGCCGAGCCGGAGATAGCCCCGCAACAGCGGCGGAAACGCGACCCGTCCGGTCGGGGCGGCGGCGACCGGGCCGGCGGCAGCCGCCTCGGTGAACCAGGGCCGCAACGGCCGGACCCGCAGCGGCGGCGGCGACAGGTGGCGGGCCCGGGCCTGGGTCCACACCTCGGCGACCGTCCGCCCGCCGTCGCCCACCGGCACCGACGCGCAACCGCCGAGCCAGCGGGAGCCGCGCAGGTGCAGGTACCTGATGATGCCCGCCCACATCAGGTTGATCACCGCGCCGGAGCGGTGGTCCGGATGCACGCAGGACCGACCCGCCTCGACCAGGTCGCCCCGGAGCGGGTCGAGGGGGCTCAGGTCGAACTCGTCCTCGGCGTAGCGCCGGGTGGTGCGCCCCGGCGGCAGCAGCCGGTACGTACCGACCACCTCGCCGGTGCTGTCCTCGCGAACGATCAGGTGGTCGCAGTACGCGTCGAAGGGATCCACGTCCAGCCCGGCCTCGCCGGGAAGGAGGGTGGCGCCGAGCTCGGTGGCGAACACCTCGTGGCGCAGGCGTTGCGCGGCCGCGACCTGGGTGGGGTCGTCGGCGATCAGCAGGGTGTATCCGCTGGTCTTCAGGGGTGCGCCAGCGGCATGCAGAACGGCCATGGGATCTGTGTAAGGGCCCGGGTTGCCATTCACGGGGACCACTGGTGTCGGCAGGATGAACGCCGGCCGGCAGATGGCTCGCACAGCGGTCGTGCGAGGCTGCGGAACGGACCGGCGACGACGCCGGCACGCACCACCGGAGGTCGACGATGCGCATCGAGTCCCGCTACAACGGGCCCGCCGGTTCCGGCAACGGCGGCTGGAGCGCGGGGGTCTTCGCCGCCGAGGCGGGCGGCAGCGGGCCGGTCGAGGTGACGCTGCGCCGGCCCCCACCGCTGGAGACCGAGCTGACAGTGGTCGACGGCGAGGTCCGGGACCCGACCGGCGAGCTGGTGGCCGAGGTGCGCCCGGCCGGGGTGATCGATGTCGTCGTACCCCCTGTCGACCTGGACACGGCGGTGGCCGCCGCGGCCCGCTACCCCGGCCTGGTCGAGCATCCGTTCCCCACCTGTTACGTCTGCGGGCCGCAGCGGGCCGACGGGCTGCGGATCTTCCCCGGCGGGCTGCCGGATGGCCGGACCGCCGCGCCGTTCCGCGCGCCCGAGCAGGTCAGCGTGGCCACGGTCTGGGCGGCGCTGGACTGCCCCGGTGGTTGGGCGGTGCTCGCGCCGGGCCGCCCGTACCTGCTGGGCCGGATCGCCGCCATGGTCGCGGCGCTGCCCGGGCCGGGCGACCAGTGCGTGGTCACCGGAAAGTTGCTGCGCGTCGATGGGCGCAAGGCACTCGTGCACACCAGCCTGTACGGCCCGGACGGGTCGTTGCTCGGCGCGGCCCGGGCGACCTGGATCGCCCGCTGAACCCGTTCGTCGTCCGCAGGGATGAGTCGCCTCCACCCCGCGACGGAGGCAAACGTACCGACCGCGCCTGATTGACCTTGTTGCCACGGGCCGTCACGCTGTGCCACGGCGTACCTCTACGCCACACACGGGAGGAGAACGATGTCTGACGGGCAGCGAAGCCCCACCAGCGACGGTCAGATCGTGGTGTCCGGTCTGACGAAGCAGTACAAGAACGTCCGGGCGGTGAACAACCTGTCCTTCACCGTGGCGCCGGGGCGGGTGACCGGCTTCCTCGGCCCGAACGGCGCCGGCAAGACCACCACGCTGCGCATGCTGCTGAACCTGGTCACGCCGACCGCCGGCACCGCCACCATCAGCGGTCGGCGGTACGCCGACCTCTCCGACCCGCTGCGGCAGGTCGGAGCGGTACTGGAGGCGTCCAGCGCGCACAAGGGCCGCACCGGCATCAACCACCTCCGGGTCATCTGCGCGGCGGCCGGGCTGCCCAAGGAGCGGGCCGACGAAGCGTTGGCCCTGGTCGGGCTGACCCCGGCGGCGAAGCGAAAGTTCAAGGGTTACTCGCTGGGCATGAAGCAGCGGCTCGGCATCGCCGCCGCGATGCTCGGTGACCCCCGCGTGCTGATCCTCGACGAGCCGGCCAACGGGCTGGACCCGGAGGGCATCCGGTGGATGCGTGGGTTCCTCAAGAACCTCGCCCACGAGGGCCGTACGGTGCTCGTCTCCAGCCACCTGCTGTCGGAGATGCAGCTGCTCGCCGACGACGTGGTGATCATCGCGGCCGGGCAGCTGGTCCGGCAGGGTCCGGTCGAGCAGGTGCTCGGGTCGATGGCCCAGGGCGCCCGGGTCCGGGTCCGCACCCCGCAGGCCGAGGCGTTGACCGCCGCCCTGAAGGCGCAGTCGGCGACCATCGAGACCGACGAGCAGGGTGTGTTGCTGGTCGGCGGGGTGGACGCCCCGACGATCGGCCGGTCCGCCCTCGCGGCCGGGGTCGAGCTGCACGAACTGACCACCGAACGGCCCGATCTGGAACGGGTCTTCCTGGAGCTGACGGCCGGAAAGGCGGGCATCCGATGAACCTGGTCCGATCCGAGCTACTCAAGATCCGTACCACCAGCACCTGGTGGTGGCTGGCTCTCGGCGCGTTCCTGTCGATCGCCCTGGCGTTCGCGATCAATGCGTGGTTGGCCGTCACGGCGCTCGGCGGCGACGCCGACGAGATCGGCGTCAGCGCCGAGCAGGCGACCGCGCCGGCGCAGGCGGCGAACCTCTACACCTCGGGCCAGTACCTCGGGCTGATGTTCGTGATGCTCATCGGCATCCTGATGGTCACCAACGAGTTCTTCCACCAGACCGCGACCACGACGTTCCTGACGACTCCCCGGCGCACGTCGGTCATCGTCAGCAAGCTCGTCGCCGCCAGCCTGCTCGGCTTCATGTTCTGGTTGGCGACCACGCTGATCGACCTGGCCGCCGGCTCGATCTTCCTGTCCGCGAACGACTACGGCACCCAGCTCGGTGAGTGGCCGGTGCAGCGGGCGCTGCTGTTCAACCTGCTGGCCTACGCCATCTGGACGATCCTCGGGGTGGGCATCGGCACGCTGATCACCAACCAGCTCGGAGCGGTGATCACGGCGGCGGTGCTCTATCTGATCGGCACCCAGGTGGTGGGTCTGCTCTTCCTGCTCCTGTCGAATCTCCTCGACAGCCAGGCGGTGCTCAAGTGGCAGGTGATCTGGCCCGCTGTGGCATCCCAGGTCATGATCACGGAGGGCACCTCGGAGTTCACCCCGTCCTGGTGGGTGGGTGCCCTGGTGCTGATCGGCTACGCGCTGGTCAGCGGAGTTGTCGGGGTCCTGCTCACCCGACGGCGCGACATCGCCTGACGGCGTCCGCGACCCCGGGGCGGCGGCGACGAGCTGGCCGCTCCGGGGTCGGGCGTCACCGTCGGCACCCGGCTGGGTGTTACCAGTTCGACACGGTGCGCGCAGGCGTTGCCGAACTTCTGGCATCTTCTGTGAAACCGGCCACGGGTCCGAGGCGGAAATGCCTGCGGGATCGGTACGGCGTAGCCTTGGAGCCGTCCAGTCCGTGCTCCTCATCGGGCGCGACGACCCACCGCGTGCCACACAAACCCGCGTGAAAGAGGCGATTACCGGCCGTGTCGACCCAGCAGACTTCGCAGGAGAACCCACTGGCGGGTTTCGGCCCGAATGAGTGGATCGTCGAGGAGATGTACCAGCGCTACCTCGCCGACCCATCGAGCGTCGATTCGGCCTGGCACGACTTCTTCGCCGACTACCGGCCGGCACCGGGCGCGGCCACGCCGCGCGGCGTCGAATCGTCGGACAAGCCCGCCGCCGCCCCCGAGCCGGACGGGCAGCCGGAGGCAGCCGCCACTGTCGCCCAGCCGAGCGTCCCGGCCAAGCCAGCGGCCGCGAGCAAGCCGGCCGCCGCCCAGCCGGCACCGGCCAAGCCCGCTCCGGCCAGCCCCAAGGCCACGCCGGAGAAGGCCGCTCCGGCCAAGCCGGCCGCCAAGGCGGCAGCGCCGAGCGCCGACGGCCCGCAGACCACCCCGTTGCGGGGCGTCGCCGCGAAGATCGTCCAGAACATGGACGCCTCGCTCAGCGTGCCCACCGCGACAAGCGTGCGCGCGGTCCCGGCCAAGCTGCTGGTGGACAACCGCATCGTGATCAACAACCACCTCGCCCGTGGGCGGGGCGGCAAGGTCAGCTTCACCCACCTGGTCGGCTACGCGATGGTGCGCGCGCTGGTCCAGCACCCCGAGATGAACAACTCCTTCGCCGAGGCCAACGGCAAGCCGGCGGTGGTCCGCCCGGCACACGTCAACCTCGGCATCGCGATCGACCTGGCCAAGCCGGACGGCAGCCGCAACCTGGTGGTCCCCTCCATCAAGGGCTGCGAGCAGATGGACTTCCGGCAGTTCTGGCAGGCGTACGAGGACGTGGTCCGACGGGCGCGGCGCAACGAGCTGACCATGGAGGACTACTCCGGCACCACGATCTCGCTGACCAACCCGGGCGGCATCGGCACCGTGCACTCGATGCCGCGGCTCATGCAGGGGCAGAGCGCGATCATCGGCGTCGGCGCGATGGAGTACCCGGCCCCCTACCAGGGGATGTCCGAGGCCACCCTCGCCGAGCTGGCGGTCAGCAAGATCATCACGCTGACCAGCACGTACGACCACCGGATCATCCAGGGCGCGCAGTCCGGCGAGTTCCTCAAGGTGATGCACGAGCTGATCCTGGGCGAGCACGGCTTCTACGACCAGATCTTCACCGCGCTGCGCATCCCGTACGAGCCGGTGCGCTGGATGCGCGACGTCGCTGTGAACTCCGAGGGTCAGATCAACAAGACCGCCCGGGTGCACGAGCTGATCCACGCGTACCGGGTGCGCGGTCACCTGATGGCCGACACCGACCCGCTGGAATTCAAGATCCGCAAGCACCCCGACCTGGACGTCCTCCAGCACGGGCTCACCCTGTGGGACCTGGACCGCGAGTTCCCGGTCAACGGCTTCGCCGGCCGGCAGCGGATGAAGCTGCGCGAGATCCTCGGCGTGCTGCGCGACTCGTACTGCCGCCGGGTCGGCATCGAGTACATGCACATCCAGGACCCGGAGGAGCGGCGCTGGGTCCAGGAACGGATCGAGCGCAAGTACGAGAAGCCGTCCGCCGACGAGCAGAAGCACGTGCTCAACCGGCTCAACGCGGCCGAGGCGTTCGAGACCTTCCTCCAGACGAAGTACGTCGGCCAGAAGCGCTTCTCGCTGGAGGGCGGCGAGTCGCTGATCCCGCTGCTCGGTGAGGTGCTGGAGTCCTCCGCCGAGAACGGGCTGGACGAGGTCGTCATCGGCATGGCCCACCGGGGTCGGCTGAACGTGCTGGCCAACATCGTCGGCAAGCCGTACGAGAAGATCTTCTCGGAGTTCGAAGGCCACCTGGACCCGCGCTCGACGCAGGGTTCCGGCGACGTGAAGTACCACCTGGGTCAGAACGGCAAGTTCACCACCCCGGACGGTGAGCACGCGGTCAAGGTGTCGGTGGTGGCCAACCCTTCGCACCTGGAGGCCGTCGACCCGGTGCTGGAGGGCATCGTCCGGGCCAAGCAGGACCGGATCGACCTCAAGCTGGAGGGCTACACCGTGCTGCCGCTGGCGGTGCACGGTGACGCCGCCTTCGCCGGGCAGGGCGTGGTCGCCGAGACGCTCAACCTGTCGCAGCTGCGCGGCTACCGCACCGGCGGCACGGTGCACGTGGTGGTCAACAACCAGGTCGGCTTCACCACCGCCCCCGAATACAGCCGGTCCAGCCTCTACAGCACCGACGTGGCCCGGATGATCCAGGCGCCGATCTTCCACGTGAACGGCGACGACCCGGAGGCCGTGGTCCGGGTGGCCCGGCTGGCCTTCGAATACCGGCAGACGTTCAACAAGGACGTCGTGATCGACATGGTCTGCTACCGCCGGCGCGGGCACAACGAGGGCGACGACCCGTCGATGTCCAACCCCCAGATGTACAAGATCATTGACTCGAAGCGCTCGGTCCGCAAGCTCTACACCGAGGAGCTGATCGGTCGCGGCGACATCACGGTGGAAGACGCGGAGGAGCTGCTGCGCGACTACCAGGCGCAGCTGGAGAAGGTCTTCAAGGCCACCCGGGACGCCGCCTCGGCACCGCGCCAGCTCAACCGGCCGCGCCGCGAGGAGGAGCCGGAGCCGCAGGTCGACACCGCCACCGACGCGTCAGTGGTCAAGGCCATCGGCGAGGCGCACATCAACCTGCCGGAGGGCTTCACCCCGCACAAGCGGATCCAGCAACTGCTGGACCGGCGGGCCAAGATGTCCGTCGAGGGCAACATCGACTGGGGCTTCGGCGAGATCATCGCGCTCGGGGCGCTGCTGCACGACGGTGTCACCGTCCGGCTCGCCGGCCAGGACTCGCGTCGCGGCACGTTCGTGCAGCGGCACGCCTCGGTGGTCGACTCCCGCACCGGCGACGACTACCTGCCGCTGAAGTCGCTCACCGGCGACGGCGACCGTTCCCGGTTCTTCGTGCACGACTCGCTGCTCAGCGAGTACGCGGCGATGGGCTTCGAGTACGGCTACTCGGTGGAGAACATCAACGCCCTCGTCGCCTGGGAGGCCCAGTTCGGCGACTTCGTCAACGGCGCCCAGTCGGTGATCGACGAGTTCATCTCGTCCGGTGAGGTGAAGTGGGGCCAGCGCTCCGCCATCACCCTGCTGCTGCCGCACGGCCACGAGGGCCAGGGCCCGGACCACACCTCCGGCCGGCCGGAGCGGTTCCTGCAGATGTGCGCCGAGGACAACATGCGGGTGTCCATCCCGACCACCCCGGCGAACTACTTCCACCTGCTGCGCCGCCAGGCCCTGTCGCCCAAGCGCAAGCCGCTTGTGGTGTTCACGCCGAAGTCGCTGCTGCGGCACAAGCTCTGCGTCTCGTCGGTGGAGGACTTCACCACCGGCACCTTCCAGCCGGTGCTGCGCGACACGGCCGCCCCGGCACCGGAGGCGGTGAAGCGGGTGCTGCTGTGCTCCGGCAAGGTCTACTACGACCTGTTCCAGGCCCGGCAGGAGCGCGGCGTCACCGACACCGCGATCCTCCGGCTCGAGCAGCTGTACCCGCTGCCGGTGGAGGAGATCCGGGCCGCCCTCGCGCAGTTCCCGAACGCGGAGGACTTCGCCTGGGTGCAGGAGGAGCCGGCCAACCAGGGTGGCTGGTCGTTCGTCGCGCTCAACCTGCTGGAGCACCTCACTGACGTTCGGCTGCGGCGGATCTCCCGCCCGGCCGCGGCCGCCCCGGCGGTCGGCTCGGCCAAGACCCACGAGGTCGAGCAGAACGCGCTGATCGAGGCGGCTCTCCCCCGCCCGTGACCTGACCTGAGCACGGAAGCCGGGGCAGGGCCGTTCACGACGGTCCTGCCCCGGCTCTCGTCGGTCCCGCCAGCCGGTTGACCGTCCACCCACCCATCACCCGCCCGGCCCGCGCCGGGCCGAGCACGAGGACGTACCCATGTACTTCACCGACCGTGGCATCGAGGAGTTGGTCGAGCGCCGGGGCGAGGAGCAGGTGACCCTGGAGTGGCTCGGCGAGCGCCTGCGCGACTTCGTCGACCTCAACCCCGACTTCGAAACCCCCATCGAACGCCTGGCCACCTACCTGGCCCGCCTGGACGACCCCGACGACGAAGACGCCTAACCCCCACCCCACCCCCCAAGCGTTGATCATGAAGTTGGCCGCGCGTGTCGTCGGCGTGTCGAGCGCTAACTCCATGATCACCGGGTGCAGGGGCGGACCCGCGGGGGCGGAGGGTCCCAGGGGGGTCGGGTTTGCAGGGTCGGAGGGCCCGGGTGGGGGGCCTTGCGATCTTCTAGGGTGGGTACGTGGCTCGCAGCGTGTATCTGACCAGCGTCGGTTCGGGCGGGGGCAAGTCGACGATCGCCCTCGGGTTGGCGGAGTTGCTGTCCCGCCAGGTCGGACGGATCGGCGTGTTCCGGCCGTTGGTGGCCGACAGCGGCCAGGACCCGATCCTCGCCCTGCTGAGCGAGCGTTACCGGGTCGAGGTGCCGCTGTCCGAGCTGGCCGGGGCGAGCTACGCCGAGGCCGCGGCGCTGGTCGCCGACGGCCGCCGGGAGCAGCTCATCTCCGCCATCGTCGAGCGCTACCGGGCGGTGGAGCGGCAGTGCCCGGCGGTGGTAGTGGTGGGCAGCGACTTCGACGACCCGGGCGATCCGGCCCGCCCCCGGGAGCTGGCCTTCAACGCCCGGCTGGCCACCGAGTTCGGCAGCGTGGTGGTGCCGGTGGTGGACGGTTTCGAGCAGGAGCCGACAGCGGTCGCGTCGGCCGTGCGGGGGGCGTACCACGATCTGGCCGACCTGGGCGCGACAGTGCTCGCGGTGATCGCCAACCGGGTGACCGAGCCGATGACGCTGCCCGACCTGCCGGTCCCCGCGTACGCCATCCCGGAGGTGCCGACCGTGTCGGCGCCGACGGTGGCCGAGGTGGCGGCGGCGCTCGACGCCACCCTGCTGGCCGGGGACGACGCCGCGCTCGGTCGCGACGTGCTGGACTTCGTGGTCGGCGCGGCGCACGTGCCGACCCTGCTGGGCCACCTCACCGAGGGCGCCCTGGTGATCACCCCTGGGGACCGGGCCGACCTGCTCGTCGCCGCGAGCGCCGCGCACGTGGCCGGGCAGGTGTCGGTGGCCGGGCTGGTGCTCACCCTCGGCGAGCAGCCCGACCCCCGGGTCATGCGGCTGGTGGAGGGGCTCAACACCGGGCTGGCGGTGCTCTCCGTACGTCTCGACAGCTACGACACGGTCGCCGCGTCCAGTCGCATCGAGGGTCGGCCCAGCGCGGCCAATCCCCGCAAGGTGGAGGCCGCGCTCGGCGCGTTCGAGCGCTGTGTGGACACCGACGACCTGGCCCGTCGGCTGCGGGTCAGCCGGTCCGCGCGGGTCACCCCACTGATGTTCGAGAACGAGCTGATCGACCGGGCCCGCTCGAAACCCCGGCACCTGGTGTTGCCGGAGGGCAACGACGAGCGGATCCTGCGCGCGGCGGAGATCCTGCTGCGCCGTGGGGTGACCGAGCTGACGGTGCTCGGTCGGCCGGACGACATCGCCCGCCGCACCCGGGAGCTGGGCATCGACCTTGGCGACGCGCACGTGGTCGACCCGGGCACCAGCGGGTGGCGCGACGACTTCGCCGCCGAGTACGCCCGATTGCGCGCCCACCGGGGCGTCACCGCCGAGTTGGCGCACGACATCGTGGCGCAGCCCAACTACTTCGGCACCCTGATGGTGGCCACCGGCCGGGCCGACGGCATGGTCTCCGGCGCGACCCACACCACCGCCGCGACCATCCGGCCGGCGTTCGAGATCATCCGTACGCTGCCGGACGTCTCGGTAGCCTCCAGCGTCTTCTTCATGCTGCTCGCCGACCGGGTGCTGGTCTACGGCGACTGCGCGGTCAACCGCGACCCGGACGCGGCCCAGCTCGCCGACATCGCGATCTCGTCGGCCGACACCGCCGCCCGGTTCGGCATCGAACCCCGGGTGGCCATGCTGTCGTACTCCACCGGCAGCTCCGGCGCCGGCGCGGACGTGGAGAAGGTCGCCGCGGCCACCGCGCTGGTCCGGGAGCGCCGGCCCGACCTGCTGGTCGAGGGGCCCATCCAGTACGACGCGGCGATCGACCCGGCGGTGGCGGCGACGAAGCTGCCCGACAGCCCGGTCGCCGGGCACGCCACGGTCTTCATCTTCCCGGACCTGAACACCGGCAACAACACGTACAAGGCGGTGCAGCGCTCCGCCGGGGCGGTCGCCGTCGGCCCGGTCATGCAGGGCCTGCGGCGGCCGGTGAACGACCTGTCGCGGGGCGCCACAGTGCCGGACATCGTCAACACGGTGGCGATCACCGCCATCCAGGCGGCCACCGAGGAGGCGTCGTGAGTCGGGTGCTGGTGCTCAACTGCGGGTCGTCGTCGGTGAAGTGGCGCCGCTACGACGGTGACCAGGCACTGGACCACGGCACCGTCGAGCGGATCGGTGAGCCCGGCGGCGGCCCGGCGGACCACGCTGAGGCGGTCCGGCAGATCCTGGACGGGCTGGACCTGACCGGGCTGGCCGCTGTCGGGCACCGGGTGGTGCACGGTGGCCGGACGTTCAGCGCGCCGGTGCTGGTCGACGACGCGGTGCTGGCCGCGATCAAGCGTCTCGTGCCGCTCGCCCCGCTGCACAACCCGGCCAACCTGGCCGGCATCGAGGTGGCCCGCGCGGCGCTGCCGGACGTCCCGCAGGTCGCCGTCTTCGACACCGCGTTCCACCACACCCTGCCGGAGGCCGCGGCGACGTACGCGATCGACCGGGACACCGCCGAGCGGTACGACATCCGCCGGTACGGCTTCCACGGCACCTCGCACGCGTACGTGTCCCGGCGCACCGCCGAACTGCTGGGCCGCCCGTACGAGCAGGTCAACACGATCACTCTGCACCTGGGCAACGGGGCCAGCGCCTGCGCGGTGGCGAACGGTCGCAGCGTCGCCACCTCGATGGGCATGTCCCCGCTGCAGGGGCTGGTGATGGGCACCCGCAGCGGCGACGTGGACCCAACCGTGATCTTCCATCTGCGCCGGGAGGGCGGGCTGTCGGTGGACGACATCGACGACCTGCTCAACCACCGCAGTGGCCTGCTCGGGCTGACCGGAGTCAACGACATGCGCGAGGTGCTCGAACGCCGGGCGGCCGGTGACCCGGCGGCGGCGCTGGCCTTCGACGTGTACTGCCGGCGGATCACCGGCTACGTCGGGGCGTACTACGCGCTGCTCGGCCGGGTCGACGCGATCACCTTCACCGCCGGAGTCGGCGAGCACGCCGCGCCGGTACGGGCCGCCGCGCTGGCCGGCCTGGGCCGGCTCGGCATCACAGTGGACGACGCCCGCAACGACGGCGAGGGCGACCGGTTGATCTCGCCCGACGGCGCCGAGGTGGGCGTCTGCGTCATCCGCACCGACGAGGAGCGGGAGATCGCCCGGCAGACCCGCGA
The DNA here is from genome assembly GCF_015751785.1 of Micromonospora vinacea. NCBI lineage: Bacteria > Bacillati > Actinomycetota > Actinomycetes > Micromonosporales > Micromonosporaceae > Micromonospora > Micromonospora vinacea. The sequence goes on from NZ_JADOTY010000001.1 coordinate 845,110, forward strand.
CGTGGTCGGGGCGGCCTGACCCCAGTGAGGCGCGCACCCCCGGGAGGCCCGAGGGTGCGCGCGAGTCGACAGCCAGGCGCCTCGATCAGCCGGTCGCCAGCCAGGCGACGAGTGCCACCAGCACCACGACGACCACTGCCGCACCGATGATGAGCGGCAGGCGGGACGGGGCCTCCGTCGACGCCGCAGCCTCCGGCGTCTGGTTGAAGGCGCGGAACGCCTCGGTGTTGCCGCTGGGGTCCGTGTAGTTCTCAGGCATGTCGGTGACCCTAGCGAAGCTGGTCACGCTGCACCGTCCCCGGCCCACGGCGTCCCAGGGGTGGACCCGCCCGGCGGAGGTGACCCGACCGGGTGGCGGGTGCACCCGAGCCGGACGGCGGGGCCGCTACGCCCGCCCGGGCACCTACCGTGGAACGATGGGGGCAGGCCGGCTGATGGCCGTACTGGTGACAGCGTTGCTGGCCGGCTGTGCGCCGGCCACGGCCGTCGCCGGCGGGGCCACCGGACCGGTGCCGGCGCGTCGGGCGCCCGAGGGGTCGTACGCCGTCGGCGTGCGTACGCTCACCCTCGATCCGCGCTCGGCGCGCCCCCTGCCGGTGACGATCTGGTACCCGACGTCGACCGGTCAGGTGGCGGCCGGGCGGTTCCCGGTGGTGGTCTACAGCCACGGGCTGGGCAGCCTGCCCGAGCTGCACGCCGGCCTGACCACCCGCTGGGCGGCGGCCGGTTTCGTGGTGGCTGCACCGGCGTACCCGCACACCCGGCTGGGTGCCGCGTACTTCACCCGGGCGGACGTACGCCACCAGCCGGCCGACGCGTGGCGACTGATCCGGCACCTGGGCGGCCTCGACCGGAGCCCTGTCGATCCCCTCGCAGGGCACCTCGACCTGACCTCGGTCGCCGCCGCCGGGCACTCGGCGGGTGGCTTCACCACCTCCGGCATGTTCAGCGAGGGCCACCCGGCCCGGTTGCGCGCCGGGATCGTGATCGCCGGCGGCGGGCTGCCGGGCAGCTTCGCCGGGCCGGCCGCGCCGGTGCTCTTCGTGCACGGCACGGCCGACCCGGTGGTGCCGGTGACTGTCGGCCGGGCCGCGTACGCGCGTACTCCCGGGCCGGCCGTGTTCCTCAGCCTGCTCGGCCAGGACCACGGCGCGTACCTCACGCCGGGCCACCCGGGCTTCGCCCCGGTGCTCGCCACCACCACCGATTTCCTGCGCTGGACCCTCTACGGCGACCGGGCCGCCGGTTCCCGCCTCCCCGCCGACGCCCACTCCCCCACCCTGACCAGTTACGAGTCCCGCCCGGCCCACTGACCCGGCCGACGCCGGTACGGTCTTCCGGTGGACGAGCTTGCGCGGCGGCAGTTGGCGAGCATCGCCGAGGTGGTCGCGGTGGCCGGGGCGGGCGGCATCCCGGGATGCTGGACGCCCCACCCGGCCGGATCGGTCCACTCACCGCGCCGACCATCTCGGTGGCGGCCCAGATCGAGTTCAAGCAGATGTACCCGGTCTGGATGCCGGAACGTCCCCGCCGCCCGAAGGACGCCGACGACCTGGCCCGGCTGCGCGCCGGTCCTGCTCAAGCAGATCCTCGTAGACCCCGACCTTGAAGGTGATCAGGTCCAGGCACTGGGTGAGCCGGCCGAGTTGGCTGGTGACCTGCTCGTGGTGCTCGCGCAGCAGCGCGAGTCGTTCCTCCTCGTTGCCGGCGCCTTCCCGGACCAGGTCGGCGTATCGGCGGAGCGCGGGAAGCGGCATGCCGGAGGCGCGAAGGATGATGCAGACGCCCAGCCAGTCCACGTCGTCCTCGGTGTAGCTGCGCCGCCCGCCAGGCCCACGGCGTACCGGGCTGACGAAGACGCCCTGCTGCTCGTAGAAGCGGAGCGCGTGCACGCTCAAGCCGGTGCGTTCGGCGACCTGACCGATGCTCAAAGTCGCTGTGACCTCAGCCATGACGAGCAGGATACCGAGGGTTGACCTAGAGCCGACTCTAGCTCCTAGGGTGCGCGGTGATCGCTACTGAAACAGCCAAGGAGCATCGACATGCGCTATCGCACCCTCGGCGGCACCGGCATCGAGGTGAGCACCCACTGTCTCGGGACCATGATGTTCGGTGCCGTCGGCAACCCCGACCACGACGACTGCGTCCGCATCATCCACACCGCCCTCGACCAGGGCATCAACTTCGTTGACACCGCCGACATGTATGGCCAGGGCGAGTCGGAGGAGATCGTGGGCAAGGCGCTGCGGGGACGCCGGGACGACGTCGTCCTGGCCACCAAGGTGCACTTCCCCATGGGCGAGGGCCCCAACCAGGGTGGCAACTCGCGGCGGTGGATCCTCAAGGCCGTCGAGGGGAGCCTCCGGCGGTTGAACACCGACTGGATCGACCTCTACCAGATCCACCGTCCCGACCCCTCTACCGACATCGAGGAGACCCTCTCGGTGCTCACCGACCTCGTCCGCGACGGGAAGATCCGCGCCTTCGGCTGCTCGACCTTCCCGGCCGAGGAGATCGTCGAGGCGCACCAGGTCTCTGAGCGTCGCGGCCTCGGACGCCTGCGCACCGAGCAGCCGCCGTACTCGATCCTGGCCCGCGGGGTCGAGGCCTCGACCCTGCCGGTCTGCCAGCGCTACGGCATGGGAGTGCTGGTCTGGAGCCCGCTCGCCTTCGGGTTCCTCAGCGGGAAGTACCGCAGGGACCAGCCCGTCGACCTGTCGACCGGGCGTGCCGCCCTGCGGCCGGCGCAGTTCGACCCCACGATCGCCGAGAACGCCGCCAAGCTCGACGCCGTCGAGCAGCTCGTCGACCTCGCCGCCAGCATCGGCTGCACGCTTCCGCAACTCGCCATCGCCTTCACAGTGGCTCACCCGGCCGTCACCTCGGCGATCATCGGACCGCGAACCATGCCGCAGTTGGAGGACCTGCTCAAGGGCGCCACGCTCACCCTGGACGACGCGACCCTCGACCGGATCGACGAGATCGTTCCGCCCGGAACGAACCGGTACAACCCCAATGCCGCCTTCCCTCTGCGCGCACTGACCGACACCTCACGACGGCGACGCCCGCTCGCCGAACGTGCCGCGGCCTGAAGCCGAGCGCGCAGCGCTGGGTGAGTCGACGGGCACACCGCGTCGAAGTCCACCGGGCACGTCAGCGGGGCAAGGCACAATCGGATTCATGCCACGTCGCGTCACCCCCGCCCTGCTGGCCAGCGCCGTGCTCATCGCCGGTCTGGTCGGCTGCTCGGCGGACGCCAGGAAGACCGAGGGCCAGCAGGCGCCCGTCGAACCACCACCCGCCGCCACGCCGACACCGCAGGTCCCCGCCGGAAAGGCCCCGCAACGCGCCTTCGCGGTCGGCGTACGCCAGCTGAAGCTGGATCGGGACGGCCGCGCGCTGCCCACGACGCTCTGGTACCCGGCGGCCGGGCAGTCCGGCGGCGCGGCCAAGCGGTCGGCGACGGCGGCGGAGGGCCGGTTCCCGGTGGTGATGTTCAGTCACGGCCTGGGTGGGCGGCCGGACGACTACGGCACACTGCTGACCCGCTGGGCGGCGGCGGGGTTCGTGGTGGCCGCGCCGGCGTTCCCGCACACCTCCCGGGGCGCTGACAACAACGTCCTCGACGTGCTGAACCAGCCCGCCGACGTGTCGTACGCGTTGGATCAGGTGTTGGCGCTGGACGGCAAGGCCGGCGACGCGTTGCGCGGCCGGTTGGACGGCGAGCGGGTGGCCGCGGCCGGGCACTCGGCGGGCGGGGTGACCACCATCGGCCTGTTCACCGCGAGCCGGGACGAACGGCTGGACGCGGGTGTGGTGTTCGCTGGCACGGCGCTCGGCGTGGGCACCGCGTTCGCCGGCGCGGCCGCGCCGCAGCTGTTCGTGCACGGCGAGTTGGACGAGGTGGTCGAGTACGCGGCGGGCAAGGCCGCGTACGACAAGGTGCCCTGGCCGAAGGCCATGCTGAGCCTGCCCAAGGGCGACCACGGGCGGGCGCTGCTCGGCGACGGGGCGACGCTGCGGGTCGTCTCGGACACCTCTGTCGAGTTCCTGCGCTGGTCGCTCTACGGCGACGCCGACGCCAAGAAGCGCATCTCCACCGACGCGACACGCGGGGACATCGCCACCTTCGACGACCACCTCTGACGTCCGCCCGGCCGATCACGGTGAAGATCCCCGCAGCATCAGGCATGTTGCTGCCTCAGCGCGACCGGAGGCAGCAACATCCCTGATGTCGCGCGGATGAAGGCAGGTGTCAGGCGGTGTGGTCGATGACGACCTTGCCGAAGGCGTCGCCGGAGTGCAGTCGGGCGAAGGCGTCCTCGACCCGGCTGAACGGGACGACGCTGTCCACCACCGGGCGCACCTCGTTGTCGGAGCAGAACGCCAGCAGCTCGTACAGCTCGCCGGGGGTGCCCATCGAGGTACCCAGGATCTCCAGCTGCATCGCGAAGACCCGGCGCAGGTTGACCGACGGCTCGTGCCCGGCGGTAGCGCCGGAGACCACGATCCGGGCCATCGGCGCGGCCGACTTCAGCGAGTGGTCGAAGGTGGCCGCGCCGACCGTCTCGATCACCACGTCGACCCGTTCCGGCAGCCGGGCACCGGGCTCCACCGCGATGGCGCCGAGGGCCGAGATCCGGTCCCGCTTGACGGCGTCGCGGCTGGTCGCGTACACCCGCTTGCCCATCGCGACGGCAAGCGCGACGGCCGCGGTGGCCACGCCACCGCCCGCGCCCTGCACCAGCACGCTGTCGGCGTCCGCGACGCGGCCCTTGGTGGTCAGCATCCGCCACGCGGTCAGCCAGGCCGTGGGCAGGCACGCCGCGTCGGTCGCCGCCATGCCGTCGGGCAGCGGGATCAGGTTCGATCGGGGTACGGCCACCCGCTCGGCGAGCGTCCCGGAGAAGTGCTCGGAGAGGATGGAAACCCCGCGCGGGTCATTCGGCGTGACGACCACCGGGTACACGACCACCGGGCGCCCCTCCGGGTCCAGCCCCACCGCGTCGCAGCCGAGGATCATCGGCAGCTGGGCCTCGGTGAGACCCACCCCGCGCAGTGACCAGAGGTCGTGGTGGTTGAGCGAGGTGGCCCGCAACTGCACGGTCACCCAGTCGTCGGCCGGAGGGGTCGGCTCGGGCCGCTCGCCGACGGTGAGCGCGGCGAGCGGGTCGGCGTCGTCGAAACGGGAGGCAAAGGCAGCACGCATGATCGGCACGGTAACAAGCTGAGCGCTCGTTAAGAAGCCGTGCCGCACAGGCCGGCGGCTCATGCTGCGCCGGAGCGCCCCCGGCCCATGCGGCGCACAGGCCGGCGGCGCATGCTGCGCCGGAGCGCCCCCGGCCCGTGCGTGCGCTAGCGGCGGGCGACGCCGTCGCGGCGGGCGGCTTCGGCGACCGCCTCGGCCACGGCCGGCGCGACACGCGGGTCGAGCGGGGACGGGACGATCGCGTCGGCGGTCAGGGAATCCGCCACCACCCCGGCGATGGCGTCCGCGGCGGCGACCTTCATCGCCTCGGTGATCCGGGTGGCACCGGCGTCCAGCGCGCCACGGAACACCCCGGGGAAGGCCAGCACGTTGTTGATCTGGTTGGGGTAGTCGCTGCGGCCGGTGGCGACGACCGCGACGTGCCGGGCGGCCACCTCGGGGTGCACCTCGGGGGTCGGGTTCGCCAGCGCGAACACGATTCCGCCGGGCGCCATCCCGGCCACCGCCGACTCGGGGATCTGCCCGCCGGAGACCCCGACCAGCACGTCCGCGTCGCGCAGCGCCTCGGTGATGTCGCCGTGCCGGCCGTCGGCGTTGGTGCTCGCCGCCAGCTCGGCCTTGGTGCCGGTCAGCTCGGTGCGGTGCCGGCCGATGATCCCCTTGGAGTCGCAGACCACCACCTGGTCGGGGTTGACGCCCCCGGCGATCAGCATCTTCGTCACGGCCACGCCGGCCGCGCCCGCGCCGCTCACCGCCACCCGCAGGTCACCGAGCTTGCGGTCGAGCAACGTCGCGGCGTTTCGCAGCGCGGCGAGCACCACGATGGCGGTGCCGTGCTGGTCGTCGTGGAAGACCGGGATGTCCAGCGCCTCGTCGAGCCGACGCTCGATCTCGAAGCAGCGCGGCGCGCTGATGTCCTCCAGGTTGATCCCACCGAACGAGGGGGCCAGCGCCCGCACCACCGCGACGATCTCGTCCACGTCCTGGGTGTCCAGGCACACCGGCACCGCGTCCACCCCGGCGAACTGCTTGAACAGCACCGCCTTGCCCTCCATCACCGGCAGCGCGGCCCGGGGGCCGATGTTGCCCAGCCCGAGCACCGCCGAGCCGTCGGTGACCACCGCGACCGTGTGCGACACCCAGGTGTAGTCGTCCACCAGGGCGGGGTCGGCGGCGATCGCCTCACACACCCGGGCCACCCCCGGGGTGTACGCCAGGGAGAGGTCTTCCCGGCTGGTGAGTGGCACTGTCGAGGTGACGGCCATCTTGCCGCCCCGGTGCAGTAGGAAGACGGGATCAGCGGGGTCCACGGTGGACGAAGGCATGGTGGTGACTCCAGGATCTGTCGAGCAGATGTGAGGCGGCCTGCCCCGCCGCGAGGTGGGCGGCGAGCGGTGGCACGCGGTGCGGGGGGTCACCCGGGCACTTTCCGAGCATAGTGTCGGCACCACCCCTCGGATGTGAGCAGGGTCATAACTGACGACGAGGCATCCGTCCGGGGCGCGGCCAGTAGCGGGCCACCACCCGCCCGCGTACGTCGGCCACCCCGTACGCCCGGGAGTCGTCGGTGATCAGGTCGTTGTCGCCACGCAGCCACCAGCCGCCGTCCTGCGGCCGGACCGCACGCTTCACCACCAGCAGATCGGGCCGGGTCCGGAAGACCGCGACCACCACGTCGCCGGCTCGGATCGGGCGGCCACCGGGGCGCACCAGCACCGCGTCGCCGTGCCGCAGCGTCGGGGCCATGGACGGGCCCGTGACCAGAACGGCGGCCAGTGGCCTCCGCAACCGGGGCACCTCAGCCGGGTGATCGGCGGCCACTGGTTTCACCTCCACCCGGTTCGGGGAGCATTCCCAGGAGTAATGTCGCCTTTGATCATCGCAAACTTCCCATGGAGGATCCTGATGCGACTTCCGCGCATCCTTGCGCCCCGCGTCACCGCGAGCGCTCACTGCGACCTGCCGTGCGGTGTCTACGACCCGGCTCAGGCCCGGATCGAGGCCGAGTCGGTCAAAATGATCTGCGAGAAGTACCAGTCGAACACCGACCCGGAGTTCCGCACCCGGGCCGTCATCATCAAGGAGCAGCGCGCCGAGCTGGTCAAGCACCACCTCTGGGTGCTCTGGACCGACTACTTCAAGCCGCCGCACTTCGAGAAGTACCCGAACCTGCACAGCCTGTTCAACGAGGCCACCAAGCTCGCCGGCGCCGGTGGCGTCAAGGGCAGCCTCGACCCGGCCACCGCCGACAAGCTGCTCGCGAAGATCGACGAGATCTCGAAGATCTTCTGGGAGACCAAGAAGGCGTGACCTCACCGGTCATCCCGACGATCCGGCCGGCACGTCCCGAGGACGTGCCGGCCGTCGTCGCCATGGTGCACGAGCTGGCCGAGTACGAACGTGCCCCCGAGCAGTGCCATCTCACCGCCGAGCAGCTGACCTCGGCTCTGTTCGCGACCGCTCCAGGTCGCGGCGTGGCGTCAGACGCGCCGAGCTGGAGCGGTCGGACGACTGCTCCAGCGCTCTTCGGTCATGTCGCGGTGGACGAGCACGACGAGCCGGTCGGCTTCGCGCTGTGGTTCCTCAACTTCTCCACCTGGGCCGGCGTGCACGGCATCTACCTGGAGGACCTGTACGTCCGGCCGGCCGGCCGGGGCACCGGTGCCGGTCGACTGCTGCTCGCCACGCTGGCCGACATCTGCGTACGACGCGGCTACCGGCGGCTGGAGTGGAGCATGATCGACTGGAACCCGGCCGCCGGCTTCTACGCCTCGATCGGGGCCGAGCAGCTGAGCGAATGGGTTTCCTATCGGCTCAGCGGCGACGCGCTCCGCGAGTTGGCCGACCACGCCACCACCGCCGGCACGCGTCCGGGCGACTGACCGGGTAGAGTCCCCGACCGGGGGGATGAGGCGTGACTCAACTGACTGGCCAGCCAGCGACCGACGACGACGTGGTGCACCTCACGGTGCCCGCCGACGGCGGTTACCTCGGCGTGCTTCGTACCGCCACCGCCGGTCTCGCGGCCCGGTTGCAGTTCGCGCTCGACGAGATCGAGGATCTGCGGATCGCTGTCGACGAGGCGTGCGCCATGCTGCTCGCCATCGCCACCCGCGACGCCGAGTTGGAGTGCCGCTTCGCTGTCACCGAGGACGCGCTGACCGTCGAGGTGACAGTGCCGACAGTGCGCGGCGCCACCCTGCCCGGCGAGTCGTCGTTCGCCTGGAAGGTGCTCACCGCGCTGACCACCTCGGCGTCCGCCACGTCCGCCGACGGTCGGGCCACGATCGCGCTGCTCACCCGCCGCTCCGGCGGCTACTGACCGACCCGACGCGCCGGCGCGGTCACTCGAAGCCGAGGGCGCGTGTCGTCGGAGGGCAGATCAGCAGCCAGGCCACGCCCAGGCCGAGCGCCATCAGCGGCACGCCCAGCCAACCCAGCCCAGCCTGGATCATGAACCACCCGATCGGCAGCAGCATCAGCTGAAGCACGATCGCGGGAGCCCGTGCGCCCGCCTGACGGCGCAGCAGCGCGCGGCCCAGGGCCCAGAGCGCCACGGCCGCCCCGATGGCGAACACGGTCACCAGCAACGCCGCCAGCAGGTCGGTACGGGTGGCCGTGAGGTCGGCCCAGACCAGCCAGACGGCGATCAGCCCGACGACGGCCGCCTCCGCCCACAGCAGCCGGACCGCCCAGCGGAGCGTGACGGGGATCGGGTCCGAGTCGATGGTCACGCGCGCCACGATACCCGGGCTGCCGGAAGGTACAGTGCCGCCCATGCGGGCCGTCCTGGTGGTCAATCCGAAGGCCACCACCACCAGCGAACGCAGCCGGGACGTGCTTGTCCGGGCGCTGCGCAGCGAAGTCGATCTCAGCGTGCGCTACACCCGTCGGCGCGGGCACGCCGTGGCGCTGGCCCGGGAGGCAGCCGCGGAGGGGGTCGACCTGGTCGTCACACTGGGTGGCGATGGCACTGTGAACGAGGTGGTGAACGGCCTGATGACGGCCGAACCGCCGACTCGCGCCGGCGATGCCCCGATGGCCGAGCGACTGCCCGCGCTGGCGACCGTCCCCGGTGGCTCGACGAACGTGTTCGCCCGCGCGGTGGGTCTGCCCCGGGAGTGGCCGGAGGCGACCAGCATGATCCTGGAAGGGCTGCGGCTGGGCCGAAGCCGGACGGTGGGGCTGGGCCTCGCCGACGACCGCTACTTCACCTTCTGCGCCGGGTTCGGCCTGGACGCGGCGGTGATCCACCGGGTGGAGCAGGCCCGGCGGAAGGGGCGGGTGTCCACGCCGTCGCTCTACCTGCGTTCGATCATGAACCAGTACTTCCTCGCCTCGGACCGGCGGCACCCGGCGATCGTCCTGGAGCGTCCGGGCGAGCCGGCGGAGGCCGAGCTGGCCACCGTCATCATCCAGAACACGGCGCCCTGGACGTACCTGGGCGACCGTGAGGTCAACCCGAACCCGGCGGCGTCGTTCGATCTCGGGCTTGATGTGCTGGCGTTGCGTCAGCTCCGGGTGGCTAGCACAACACGGACAGTGACGCAGTTCCTGTCCCGGCAACCGAATCCGCGCGGTCGGCAGGTGTTACGACTCCATGACACGGCGGAGTTCACGCTGGTCTCCAGCCGTCCGCAGGCGTTCCAGCTGGACGGGGACTATCTCGGCGAGCGGGAGAAAGTCAGATTCACCTCCGTTCCCGCCGCACTGAGAGTAATCTGCTAGGTCTCGGGTACTGCCCTTGGTCGACACGGTGGCCACAACCGATCGACCTGGTCGCCGCCACACCGAGGGGCAGGTGCCGGAAATGTCAGCAATGTCACGCGGACTGTACTATATTGATCCTCGACTGTGGCACGGCGGGTAACCAGGAAAGCACTGGAACCCGGACAAATGGGTTGTGGGCTTGCTCACCGCCCGGAGTTTTTCCGAGCGTCACCCTTGACATCGCGACTGTTCGTGAAAGTATTCACAAGCGGACTTGAGTTACCGGGACATTGCCTGGATATGCTCGTCAGGTTGAGCTGTTCCAGCAGGTCCCCGGCGCTGAACGCCTGCTCACGCACTGCCGAATGGACGGACGCTAACTGTCACCATCGGCACTGCGGATGCATATAGGAAAAGCACGACATGCAATTGTTCGCCACCCATCCAGAATGAGGAGTGTTGCCGCCATGGACTGGCGTCACCATAGTGTCTGCCGCGACGAGGACCCAGAGCTGTTCTTCCCGATCGGGACGTCTGGACCGGCTCTGCTGCAGGTCGAGCAGGCCAAGGCCGTCTGCAGGCGCTGCTCCGTGACCGACCAGTGCCTTCAGTGGGCACTCGAGTCTGGTCAGGACGCCGGCGTCTGGGGCGGAATGAGCGAGGAGGAGCGGCGTGCCGTCAAGCGGCGCGGCGGTCTCCGGGTGCTGCGCGCTCACTCCGCCTGATCCCCAACACACAGCTGTACGCCCCGGTGGGTTCGCCCACCGGGGCGTTCTGCTGTCCGGCACCGGATGACCCCGTGCCGGCACGGGTCAGCCCGTAGACGCCAGCACGGGCCGGTCGTCGACCCGACGCAGCACCAGCTCGACCAACTCCGGTGCGTCGGTCAGCGGCGCGGCGACAGCCACCGCACCCGCCGCCCGGGCCGCCTCGGTCACCGCGTCGTGGAACAGCCCCGGCGCCAGGAAGTACGCGGCCACCGCGACCCGGGGCGCGCCGGACACCCGTAGCCGCGACACCGCCACGCCGGCCGCCGGTGGAGCCGCCGAGGCGTACGCCACCCGGCAGGGCACCCCGAACTCCACGCCGAGGGCGTCAGCCACCCGGCCCACCGAGCGGCGTGCCCTGGCGTCCCGGGTGCCCGCCGCGGCCAGCACCAACGCGTCGAAGCGGCCCGGACGCGTCTCACCCAGCCGACGGCACAGCCCGGCCAGCAGCCCGGGATCGGGCGTGTCGTCCGCCGGCCCGAGCACATCGGTCACCCGTACCGCCAGCGGCGGCCCGGACCGCGCCGCCGCGGCGACCGCCGCCGGAATGTCCACCCGATTGTGGTACGCGGCGGTCAGCAGCAGCGGCACCAGCACCGCCCGGCGGTGACCGGCCACGGCCAGGTCGCGCAGCACCTCGGTGGGCCCCGGCTCGGTGTGGTCCAGCCAGCTCGCCCACACCGGTGTGCCTGGCCGGGCCGCCGACACCGCCCGAGCCAGCGCCCGGGTGGCATCGGCCGCCCGTGGGTCACGGCTGCCGTGCGCGACCAGCACCACCGGGTCCGCCCCGCCGGCCGCGCCGGGGCCGGTCAGGGTCGTCGCCGGGGAGGTCAGACGTGCAGCCCGCACTCGGTCTTCTCGAACATGGCCCACCGGCCGGCCCGCGCGTCCTCGCCGGCCTTGGTACGGCGGGTGCACGGCCAACAGCCGATCGACCCGTAACCCTGCTTGAACAGCTCGTTGACCGGCACGTTGAAGCGGGCGATGTAGGCGTCCACATCCTTCTGCGACCAGGCCGCGATCGGGTTGACCTTGACCTTGCCGCGGCGCGCGTCGAAGGTCACCACGGGCGTGTTGGCCCGGCTCGGCGATTCGTCCCGACGCAGACCGGCGGCCCAGGCGTCGTACCCGGTCAGCGCCCGCTCCAGCGGCTCCACCTTGCGCAGCTGGCAGCAGTCGTCCGGTGACTTGTTGAACAGTCGGGGCCCGTACTGGCCGTCCTGCTGGCCGACGGTCAGCCGGGGCCGGATCGACCGGACGTTCACCGGCAGCGTCCGGGCGACCTCGTCGCGTACCCGCAGCGTCTCGGGGAAGTGCAGGCCGGTGTCGAGGAAGACCACGTCCACCCCGGGGGCCACCCGGGACACCAGGTGCGCCAGCACGGCGTCGGCCATCGAGCTGGTCACGCAGAACCGGTCACCGAAGGTCTGCGCCGCCCAGCGGGCGATCTCCAGTGCCGGGGCGCCCTCCAGGTCCCGAGCGGCCCGCTCGGCCAGGGCCCGCAGCTCGTCCGGCTCGCGCCGGGCCGGGTCGGCCGGCGTCGAGCCGCCCGGGCCCACCAGGCGCAGGCTCGCGGCCGAGACGAGACTCATGAGTTCACCGCCCGACTCAGCAACCCGGTGAACTTCACCGAGAAGACCCGGGTGCAGGCGTGGCACTCCCACGCGCCGTGCCCCGCCTCGTGCGGCCGCAGGTCCTCCTCGCCGCAGTACGGGCAGTACAGAGGTGCCGCTCGGTTCTCGCTGCTCACCGCAGTTCCTCCTCGTCGACTCTGATCACCCAGTTGGCGAACGTCTCGCCCTCGCTCCGACCGGCCAGGTAGCGACGGGCCAGCCGTTCCACGTACTCCGGAAGCTCCTCGGCGGTGGTCTTCAGGCCGCGCAGCTTGCGGCCGAAACCGGCGGTCTGCCCCTGGGCCATGCCCAGCCCGCCGCCCAGGTGCACCTGGAAACCCTCGACCTGCCGACCGTCCGGGCCGACCACCAGTTGACCCTTGAGGCCGATGTCGGCCACCTGGGTGCGCGCGCACGCGTTCGGGCAGCCGTTGATGTGGATCGAGATGTCCGCGTCGAAGTCGCGCAGCCGCTGCTCCAGCCGGGCCACCAGCTCCTCGCCGCGGGCCTTCGTCTCGACGATGGCGAGCTTGCAGTACTCGATGCCGGTGCACGCCATCGTGCCGCGCCGCCAGGCCGACGGCCGGGCCTCCAGACCGATCCCGCGCAGCGCGTCGACAAGCGACTCCGTCCGCTCCGACGGCACGTCGAGCACCAGCAGCTTCTGGTACGGGGTGAGCCGCACCCGGTCGCTGCCGTGCGCCTCGACCACGTCGGCCAACTGGCTGAGCTGTGCGCCGGAGACCCGCCCGACCACCGGGGCGGCGCCCACGTAGTGCCGCCCGTCGGACTGCTCGTGCACACCCACGTGGTCGACCGGCTTCGACGGCAGGATCGGCGCCGGGCCGTCGAGCAGCGTACGACCGAGATAGTCCTTCTCCAGGACCTCGCGGAAGCGCTCCACGCCCCAGTCGGCCACCAGGAACTTCAACCGGGCCCGGTTGCGCAGTCGGCGGTAGCCGTAGTCGCGGAAGATCCCGACCACCCCGGCCCACACGTCCGGCACCTCGGCCAGCGGCACCCAGACGCCGAGCCGCTTGGCGAGCATCGGGTTGGTGGAGAGACCCCCGCCGACCCACACGTCGAAGCCGGGCCCGTGCTCGGGGTGGTCGACACCGAGGAAGGCGATGTCGTTCGACTCGTACGGGGTGTCCACCAGCCAGGAGATCGACGTCTTGAACTTGCGGGGCAGGTTGGAGAACTGCTTGTCGCCGACGTACCGCGAGACGATCTCGTCGATCGCCGGTGTCGGGTCGAGCAGCTCGTCACGGGCCACCCCGGCGACCGGGCTGCCCAGCACGATCCGCGGGCAGTCGCCGCACGCCTCGGTGGTCTGCAGGCCGACCGACTCCAGTCGGCGCCAGATCTCCGGCATGTCCTCGACCCGGATCCAGTGGTACTGGATGTTCTGCCGATCGGTGATGTCGGCGGTGTCCCGCGCGAACTCCCGGGAGATGTCCGCGATCACCCGCAGCTGGGCCAGGCTGAGCTGGCCGCCGTCGATGCGGACCCGGAGCATGAAGAACTCGTCCTCCAGCTCGTGCGGCTCCAGCACGGCGGTGCGCCCGCCGTCGATGCCCGCCTTGCGCTGGGTGTAGAGGCCCCACCAGCGGAACCGGCCCCGCAGGTCCTGCGGGTCGATGGAGGCGAAGCCGCGGTGGGCGTAGATGTTCTCGATGCGAGCCCGGACGTTGAGCGGGTCGTCGTCCTTCTTGATCCGCTCGTTGGGGTTGAGCGGCTCGCGGTGGCCGAGCGCCCACTGACCCTCACCCCGTGGCCGGCGCGGTGCTCGGGTCGGGCGAGCCGTCTGGTCCTCGGAACGGGCCGGGATGCTGCTGACCGCCATCGCGGCGTCCTCCGTTGTCTGCTGTGCCTCGGGATACGCGGGGCGCGGCGGCCGGCCCGGCGAAGCGGGCGGGACAACGGTGTCTGAGACAGCCGGCGCGGAGCGCGCCCGAGACAGATTGGTCGGGCGTCGTCAGTAGGCCGGACAGATCGCGCTGCGCACGCGGCCGTAATCGACGTGGCGACGTGCCACGAAGCGGCGGACGACTGCGGCGGTCATGGGCCCATGCTGCCACACCCCGAGGGGGCCGGCCAATGTCCACGTGCTGGATCCCACATCACGGGCGGGGGTCAGCCGACCAGCTGGTCACCGAGGATAGTTCGGGCATAACGCACCACCCGCCCCTGCCGTACGCCGGCGATCAGGCCGTTGTCCCTCAGCGTGGTGAGGTGATGCGACGCCGTCGCCGGTGCGAGACCCAGCATCGCTGCCAACTCGCCGGTGCTCAGCGGCGAGTCGAGCAGGCAGAGCGCCTCCGCCCGGGTGCCGCCGAGCAGTGCGCCGAGCGCCGCGCTGGGCGGCGGCGAATCCCACAGCCCGCCCAGCCCGGTCGGCGGATAGCAGAGGGCGGGCCCGGCGTCGCCCTCCATGATCGCGTGCACCGTCGGCCCGGAGAACGAGGTGGGCAGCAGCGTCCACGGGCGTCCGTCCAGGCCGGGCGGGCGGGTCGTGCCGACGGCGACCCGCAGCGCCGCGCCGTCCCACCGGATCAACGGGTGCACGTCGCGAAGCAGAGTGCGCCCGCCCTGCTCGGCGGCGAGCAGCGTCCGACGCCGGATGTCGGCCAGCGCGAGCGCCCGCAGCCGGGGCCAGTCCGGTGCGATCAGCACTGTGAAGTACCTGTGGAGTTGCGCGACCAATTCGTCCGGGGCCAGCCGGGGTGCGCCGGCCCGCTCGAGTTGCCGGCGCATCCGGGACGGGTCGGTGCCGGCGACCGCCCGCAGCTCGGCGGCCAGGTTCGGTGCCACTCCGATCGGGGTGAGGAAGTCCGGCACGTAACCGTTGGACGACCTGAGCACCGCCAACAGCGGTTCCAGGCCGGCATCCGGCAGCAGCCGCTCCGCGCGTTGCCGCCACGGACGGTGCATCCAGTACTTCTCCGGCTTGCGTAACGCCCAGGAGCTGGCCACCAGCTCGGCCAGGGGCGAGTGCACGAACCGCACCCGGCTCAGGTCGTCGGGCGAGAACCGAACCTCGATCACCCACGGATTCGACCACGATCGAACGGTTCGGCGACAGCGCCCGGCGGCCCGACGATTCTCGGATGGAGTACAGGCAACTGGGCCGGTCGGGCCTGCGCGTCAGCGCGGTCGCGTACGGCAACTGGGTCACCCACGGCAACCAGCTCGACGACGACGCGGCGGCCGCGTGCGTGAAGGCCGCCCTGGATGCGGGCATCACCACGTTCGACACCGCCGACCGGTACGCCCAGGGGCGGGCCGAGGAGGCGTTGGGCAAGGCGCTGAGCGGCGTCCGGCGCAGCTCGATCGAGCTGTGCACGAAGGTGTGCCTGCCGGTCGGGCCGGGAGCCAACGACGCCGGGCTGTCCCGCAAGCACATCATCGAGGGCTGTCACGCCTCGCTGAGCCGGCTGGGCACCGACTACCTCGACCTCTATCAGGCGCACCGGTACGACGACAGCGTGCCGCTGGAGGAGACGATGCTCGCCTTCGCCGACCTGGTCCGCCAGGGCAAGGTGCTCTACGTCGGCGCCTCCGAGTGGACCGCCCCGCAGCTGCGCGCGGGCCTGCGGCTCGCCGCCGAGCTGCGCATCCCGTTCATCGCCAACCAGCCGCAGTACTCCATGCTCTGGCGGGTCGTGGAGGCCGAGGTGTCGCCCGCCTGCGCCGACCTCGGCCTGGGCCAGCTCGCCTGGTCGCCGCTCGCGATGGGCGTGCTGACCGGTCGGTACGAGCCGGGCCGGCGTCCGCCCGCCGGCTCGCGGGCCACCGACGGTTTCGGTGGCTCGTTCATCGCCCGCTACTCCTCGGATCTGCTGCTCTCCCGGGTACGCCAGCTCCGACCGATCGCCGAGGCCGCCGGCTGCACGATGGCCCAGTTGGCGGTGGCCTGGGTGCTGCGCCGGCCGACGGTGGCGGGCGCGATCGTCGGCGCGTCCCGGCCCGAGCAGCTCACCGAGACGGCCAGGGCCGCCACGGTACGGCTCGACGACGAGCTGATGGCCCGGATCGACGCCGTGCTCGACGAACTGGTGGAGCGTGATCCGGCGAAGACCGCCCGCCCGAACGACGTGATGCCCGCCTGGCGGCCACCACCTGCGGCCGGCTGACGCCCGCGCAGGGGGTGGCCGTGGCAGGCTCGGACCGTGGGGCAATTGTCCGAGAGGTCGGCCGGGGCGGCGTGGGAGCACCTGCGTCGCCTGCCGGTCTGGCTCCCCCCGGCACTGGTGACAGTGGCGGTGACAGTGACCGGGCTGGGCTCCGCCCAGCTCTGGCGCGACGAGCTGGCGACGTGGAGCGCGGCCACCCGGTCGCCCGGCGACCTGGTCCGGCTGGCCGGCACCATCGACGCCGCCACCGGGCCGTACTACCTGCTGATGCATGGCTGGACCAGTGTCGTCGGCGACTCCACGATCGCCCTGCGCGTGCCGGCGGTGCTGGCGATGACAGTGGCCGCCGGGCTGCTCGCCGTGCTCGGGGCACGGCTCGTCGACCGGCGCGGCGGCCTCTTCGCCGGGCTGCTGTTCGCGGTGCTCCCCGGCACCTCCCGCTACGGGCAGGAGGCTCGCCCGTACGCGCTGGCCACCATGCTCGCCGTGCTCGCCACACTGCTGCTGGTGACCGCGCTACGTCGACCGAGCTGGGCCCGTTGGGCCGGTTACGCCGTCGCCGTCGCCGCCCTCGGGCTCATCCACCTGATCGCGCTCACACTGCTCGCCGCCCACGCGCTGGTCGTCCTCATCGCCTGGTGGCGCGGCCCGGCCGCGGCCGGCGTCGCCACCCCGGCGCACCTCGACGCCGAACGGGACCGGCGGGTGTGGCGGTGGCTGGTCTCCGTGGTGCCGGTCGCGCTGCTGGCCGGGCCGCTGCTGGTCAAGGCCCGGACCCAGCAGTCGCGGCAGTTGAACTGGGTCCACCTGGCCCGACTGGACGACCTCACCGCGCTGCCCGGCGGCGTCACCCAGAGCAGTGTGGTCGGTGGACTGCTGGTCGGGGTCGCGGCGCTGGGCGCGGCCCGGCTCGGGCGACGCGCCCTGCTGCCGGTCGGCGCGGTGCTGCTGCCCGTACTGCTGCTCTTCGCCGCCGGCACTGTCGTACCGCTGTGGGTGCCCCGGTACCTGGTCTTCGTGGTGCCCTTCGCGTGCCTGCTGGCGGGCGCGGCGCTGGCCGCCGTGGCCGCACCGGCCGCGCTCGTCGTGGTGGTGCTGGCCGGGCTGCTCGGTCTGCCCGACCAGGCCGCGCTGCGGCGCACCCACGAGTGGCCGCGCAGCGCGCCGGTGGACTACGCGGGCGCGGCGCGGGTTATCGCCGACGGTCAACGCCCGGGGGATGCTGTGGTCTACTCGCCCCGGCACAGCTGGCTCTTCCTCGACCTCGGCATCGAATACCACCTCGGCGACCCTCCCCGGGACGTGCTGGTCACCGAGGACGAGGTCCGCCGCGGCGACCTGTGGGCAGCCGAGTGCCCCGAGCCGGCCCAGTGCCTCGCCGGTACGACACGGGTGTGGTTGGTCGTCGCCGGCCGGCACGCCGAGCCGCTGGCCACTGTGTCCGGCGCCAAGGGCGACGCGCTGCGCACGGACTTCACCGTCACCCAGGTCTGGCCGCGCCCCGGCCTGACCGTTGCCCTGCTGACCAGCCGTCCCGGCCGCTGACCGGTCCGTCCATGGGCAGGCGGGCGGTCCGCGCACCTCGTTGAGCGTGATGCCGGTGAGTCATCAAGATGACTCACCGGCATCACGCTCATCCAGACATCCGCTCCCGACGCGGACCCGCCCGAGCGGGAGCCGGAAGCAGGGCGGCGGGCGGCGGGCGGCGGGCGGCGGGCGGCGGCTCAGGGCTGCGAGCGGCCGTCGTGGGCGTTGCGGGCCAGCGGGACGACCAACACTGC
Source organism: Micromonospora vinacea (assembly GCF_015751785.1). Lineage (NCBI taxonomy): Bacteria > Bacillati > Actinomycetota > Actinomycetes > Micromonosporales > Micromonosporaceae > Micromonospora > Micromonospora vinacea. The sequence goes on from NZ_JADOTY010000001.1 coordinate 863,326, forward strand.
CTCGGTGCCACCGTTGGCGCCGGCGCGCAGTTCGATGGTGCCGCGCAGCTCCCCGGTGATCAGGGCTCGGACGATCTGGAGGCCGAGCCGGCTGCCGCGTTCGGCGTCGAAGTCCGGGGGGAGGCCACGCCCGTTGTCGGTCACCGAGACGTGCAGCATCTTGCGGAACCGGTGTGCCGAGACCACCACCTCGGGTCGCAGCGACGGGTCGACCTCGGGAGCGGCGACCGGCACCATGCCGGAGGCCGCGGGTACGGGAACCTCTTCCGCCTCGTCGGCCGGCGGGAAGCCGTGCTCGACGGCGTTGAGCAGCAACTCGTTGAGGACCATCACCAGCGAGGTGGCGATCTCCGCCGGCAGTACGCCAAAGCTGCCGCGCCGCCGCATGCCGACGCTCACCTCGGTCGCCGCGACCTCGGTCGCCGCGCTGGCCACCCGGTCGACGATGCCGTCGAACTCCACCGCCTCGTCACTGGACATGGAGAGCGTCTCGTGCACCAGGGCGATCGAGGCGACCCGACGGACGGATTCCTCCAGCGCGACCCGGGCCTCCGGCATGGACACCCGGCGGGCCTGCAACCGCAGCAGCGCGGCGACGGTCTGGAGGTTGTTCTTCACCCGGTGGTGGATCTCCCGGATGGTGGCGTCCTTGGTGATCAGCGCCCGGTCCCGGCGGCGGACCTCGGTGATGTCCCGGACCAGCACCAGCGCTCCGATCGGCACCCCGGCCGGCATCAGCGGCAGCGCCCGGGTGAGCATCGTGGCACCTCGCGCGTCGATCTCCCGGCGGGGCGGCGCCTCACCCCGCAGCGCCGCCAGGATCCCGTTCGAGGCCTCGGTGCCGTCCAGCGGATCACCGGCCAGCCGGCGGTGCAGCGCGGCCAGGTCCTCCCCCACCAGGTGCGAGGCGTAGCCCAGCCGGCGGTACGCGGACTGCGCGTTCGGGCTGGCGTAGGTGACCTTCCCGCCGGCGTCGAGCCGGACCAGGCCGTCACCGACCCGGGGGGCCGAGGTGGTCTCGCCCGGATGCCTCGGCGGCGGGAAGGTGCCGTCCGCGATCATCTGCGCCAGGTCGTCGGCGGTGGTGAGGTAGTTGAGCTCCAGCTGGCTGGGCGTACGCGCGGTGGAGAGGTTGGTGTCCCGCCCCACCACGGCGATCACCTCGCCGGCCTCCCCCTCGGCGGTACGCAGCCGGACCGGGATCGCCTCATGCCGGGCCGGCACGTCGCCGTACCAGACCGGGTCGCCCTCGCGCCAGATCCGACCCTGGGAGTACGCCACCCCCAGATGGGCCACCTCCGGCCCGCCCACGATCCGGCCCACCTGGTCGTCCTGGTACGCGGTCGGCGCGGTGGTCGGACGGACCTGGGCAACGCAGAGGAACGTGCCCTCGGCGTCGACCGGAACCCAGAGCAGCAGGTCGGCGAAGGACAGATCGGAGAGCAGTTGCCAGTCGCCGGCGATCCGGTGCAGGTGGTCGATGTCGGCCGGACGGAGATGGGTGTGCTCCTCGGCGAGGTCGCGCAGCGTGGACACGGTGACCAGGGTGCCACGCCGCGCCTCACATCGTCGCGGTGACCTTCTTCAACCCGCGCGGCGCGTCCGGGTCCTCGCCCCGGGTGAGCGCCAGGGCCAGCGCCAACCGCTGCATCGGCAGGATGTCCAACAGCGGGGCGTACCGCTCGTCGACCTCGGGAACGGCCAGCCGGGTGGCGCCCGGCACGTCGGCGGAGCCGACCACCACCACGTCGGCGCGGCGTTCGCCGAGGCGGGGCAGCACCTCACCCATCGACCGGCCACCGGGGCCGGAGCCGACAACGGCGAGCACCGGAACCTCCGGGTCGGTCATCGCGAGCGGGCCGTGCAGCAGGTCGGCGCCGGAGAAGGCGAGCGCCGGCAGGTACGAGGTCTCCATCAGCTTCAGCGCGGCCTCCCGGGCGGTCGGGTAGGCGTACCCCCGGCCGGTGGTGACCAGCTGACGGGCGAACCGGTAGCGCGGGGCGAGCTGGGCCGGGGTGCCGTCGGCCAGGGTCCGGGCGGCCAGCTCGGGCAGCGCGTCGAGCCCCTCCCGTTCGGCCTTCGGGAGCACGCCGTCGCCGGCCCGGATCCCCTCCACCAGCATCAGCAGGGCGAGCAGTTCGGCGGTGTACGTCTTGGTGGCGGCGACCGCCCGCTCGTGCCCGGCGGCGATGTCGACGCTCAGCTCGGCCACGTCGACCAGCGGCGAGTCGGGGGCGTTCGTCACCGCGAGGGTCAGCGCCCCGGAGGCTCGGGCGGCGCGCAGCACCTCGGCCAGGTCGGGCGAGCCGCCGCTCTGGCTGACCCCGACGACCAGCGCGTCGGACAGGTCGGGGCGGGCACCGAACAGGGTGACGACGCTGGGTGAGGCGAGCCCGGCGGGCAGGCCGAGCCGGATCTCGGTCAGGTAGGCCCCGTAGAGGGCCGCGTGATCGGAGGTGCCTCGCGCGGTGAAGACCACGTGCCGTGGCCGACGTTCGGCGATGACCGCCGCCACCCGGGCGATCTCGACGGCGTTGGCAGCGGAGAGCAGGCGCGCGTAGCCGGCCGGCTGCTCCTCGATGTCGGCGGCCATTCCGGCCCCTGCACGTGTCACGGAAACCCCTCCCCCTGCGCGGTTGCCGCGCGATTCTTGCTCAGTCTTGCACTTTTGAGCGTATCTCAGCAATTGAACGAGCAGGACTGCGCAGGTGATCACCAGTTGATCTCAATATCAACTAAGCTTTACCCGCTGTACCCGGTCTACCTGCCACGAGAGGACGACGTGCCCGAGGGAACGGACGATCCCGCGCTCTCCGCGACGGAGGAGCTGGCTATGGCCCGGCTGGCACTCGACGAGGGCGACCTGCACCACGCCGCAGGCCACCTCGCCGGCGCGTTGGCCCGGGCACCCACCCTCCCCGAGGTGCACGAGACGCTGGCCCGGCTCGCCGCGACGGGCGGCGGCGGCCTCGACCTCTTCCCGATCAACCACCACACCTTCGTCGGTGCGGTGGTCGCCCGCGCCCACCTCCTCGCCACCGCCGGCCGCCCCGCCGAAGGGCTGGAGCTGCTGGCCGCCGCAACGTCGTACTCCCCTGGCACCGAGTGGGCCGGCGTGCCCTGGGTCACCGCGCCCGAGCTGGCCGAACGACTGGACCCGGAGCACATCGCCCGCGTCCTCATGCAGGTCTGCGCCGCGCTGCCCGACCCGGTGCCGCGGATCGGCCGGGCCCCGCTGACCCCGTACCTCACGCTCGCCCGCAACGCGGCCACCGTGCACCCCGACCACGGCCTGCTGCTGGGCGCGGCGTCCGCGCTGGCCCGGCGCCTCGGCGAGGTCGAGCTGGCGGTCCGCTGGGCCACCCGAGGGGTACGCGCACAGCCCTCGAAGATGGGCGAGGTGTGGCTCGGGTACGCGTACCGCAGCTCGGGCCGGACCCGTGACGGCCTGGCGGCTCTCGGTCGGGCCGTCGAGCTGGACCCCGACGACCTGGCGATCTACGCGGACATCGCCGGCACGCTGGCCGAGATCGGCCGGCTGGACGAGGCGTTGGAGTGGACCGAGCGGGCGCTGGCGCGCGATCCGTCGTTCGACTGCGCGGTACACACCGCCCACCGCCTGCGGCACCTGCGCGACGGTGACCTCGCCCACCTGGTCGCGCTCGCCGATTTCGTGCGGGACCACCCGGACGACAGCCACGAGCACGGCGACCTGGCCCAGTGCTGCCGAGGCAGGCCCTGGCTCGGCCAACTCACCCCGGCCGGCGGGCCCCTGGTCGACGCGATGCGTCAGGCGGTGGCCGATGACGACAACGGTCTCGGCGGTGCCGTACGCCTACCCGCCGCCGCCCCGCCGAGCGCGGTCGGCACGGCGATCTCCACCGCCCCCGGGCTGCGGATCGAGGTCGTCGGCACGCCGGAGCCCGACCCGCGCGAGCCCCGGCGGGAGTCCGCTCAGCGGTTGTGGCACTACGCGGACGCGGTCCCCACGCCCGCGGTGGCGGCGCCCTCGGCGACTGCTGTCGAACGGATCGGGCAGATCGCCCACCCGGCGTGGGCGCACCCACCGGCGGCGTACGACGCGGCGGTGGGCCTGGCCGGCCTCGACCTGGGCGACCTGCTCGGCCTGCTGGTCCATCCGCCGGCGGCGCCGGCCAACGCGGTGGGTCGGCTGCTGGCCGCCCACGATCCGTCGGTCTGGGTCCGTGGGGTGCAGGTGTGGGCCTGTCTGGGGCTGCTGCACCATCGCACCGACGAGCCGTGGGAGGGCTCGACCCGACGCCGGGTGCTGCTCGATCTGATCTGGGGCGTCGAGGACTGGGTCACCGAGGCGGCGCTGTTCGCCCTGGTCACCGCCGCCTGGGTGGACCCGTCGGTGCGGCCCGACGTGGCCCGGGTGGTGGCGGAGCGGCTGGCCGACGCGGCAGCCGTGGCGCGGAGCCGACCGGTCCCGATCGCCGCTTCGCTGGCCCATCTGGCACTCGCCGCCCCGCAGTTGGATCCGGCGACGGCGGCACTGGCCACCGAACTGCTGGCCACCCACTCCCCCCGGCTTCCCCGCCCCCGCAACCCCCTGCGCCGACTCTGGCAACGGCTGAGCAGGGGAGCGCCGCGCCGACCGTGACGGTCGACGCGGCGCTGTGTCGCTGTGGGGTCAGGCGACCGGGGCCTTGCCGAGGGCGACCTCGGCGTCCTCCTCCGGGGTGGCCTGCGGCGGTGCCTCGTTCGCGGTGCGCAGCGGGATCTCCTTGATGAACCAGGCGAGCACCGGGATCACGATGGTGAACAGCACCGCCCAGAGGAAGACGTGCGAGATGGCGTCGGAGAGACCGCCGAGCACCGCCTCGCGCGCCTGGGCGGGCAGTTCCTTGAGCTTCTCCAGGTCCATCCCGGCGCCGGCCTCGCCGCCACCGAAGGCCCGACCGCCCTCCGAGCTGGCCAGCCGGTTGGCGAAGATCGCGCCGAACAGCGAGATGCCGAACGAGCCGCCGATCGACCGGAAGAAGGTGGCCGCGCCGCTGGCGGCGCCCAGGTCCTTCTGCTCCACGCTGTTCTGCGCGATCAGCATCGACGTCTGCATGAGGAAGCCCATGCCGACACCGAGCACGACCATGTAGATCGAGGACATCAGCTTGCTGGTGTCGGTGTCGAGCATGGACAGCAGCGCCATGCCCGCGGTCATCACCACGCCACCGATGATCGGGTACGCCCGGTACCTGCCGTTGCGGGTGATCGCCCGGCCGATGACCAGCGAGACGACAAGCATGCCGAACATCAGCGGCAGCAACAGCAGACCACTGTTCGTCGCCGACGCCCCCTGCACGGTCTGCTGGTAGAGCGGCAGGAAGTTCATCGCGCCGAACATCGCGAAGCCGAGCAGGAAGCCGACCACCGAGATCAGCGCGAAGTTGCGGTTGGCGAAGAGCGCCAGCGGCAGGATCGGTTCCTGGACCCGGCGTTCCACCAGGCCGAACGCCACCAACGCGACGACGGCCAGCACGGCCAGGCCGAGGATCTGCGCCGACGTCCAGTCGTACTCGTTGCCACCCCAGGTGGTGATGAGCACGATCGCGGTGATGCCGACCGAGAGCAGCCCGGCGCCGAGCCAGTCGATCCGGTGCTCGGTGCGGTACTTCGGCAGGTGCATGGTGGTGATCAGCACGAGCAGCGCGACACCGCCCAGCGGCAGGTTCACGTAGAACGCCCAGCGCCAGGAGAGGTGATCGGTGATGAATCCACCGGCCAGCGGGCCGGCGACCATGGCGATGGCCATGATGCCAGCGATCATGCCCTGGTAGCGCCCGCGCTCGCGGGGCGGGACCAGGTCACCGATGATCGCCATCACGCCCACCATGAGGCCGCCGGCGCCGAGGCCCTGCACGGCCCGGAAGGCGATGAGCTGGACCATGCCGTCCTCTGGGCCGCCGAGCATCCCGGAGCCGGCCATGCCACAGAGGGCGGAGCCGACCAGGAAGACGACGACCGAGGTCAGGAAGACCGACTTGCGGCCGTAGAGGTCACCGAGCTTGCCCCAGATCGGGGTCGAGACGGTGGTGCCCAGGACGTACGCGGTGACCACCCAGGTGAAGTGGTTGAGCCCGCCGAACTCGCCGACGATCCGCGGTAACGCGGTGCTGACGATCATATTGTCGAGCATCGCGAGCATCATCGCGATCATCAGCCCGAACAGCACGACCCGGATGTTGTTGGGTCGTGTGCCGGCCTGGGTTGCCTGAGTCATGGGTAAGCTCCCCCCGAAGATTGCCGTACTTACTTGCCGCCCGGCTAGTCACCTTACTAGCCGCACGGTAAGTTGGGTACGAGCAACGGTCAAGCCATTTGGAGGGCGTGCGTGAGCGAGAGCACAGGCGGCGGAACGCGGGAACGGATCAAGGCCGTCGCGCTCGAACTCTTCACCGAGCAGGGGTACGAGAAGACCTCGCTCCGGGAAATCGCCGAGCGCCTCAACGTCACCAAGGCCGCGCTCTACTACCACTTCAAGAGCAAGGACGACATCGTCGCCAGCTTCGTCGAGGACCGGCTGGAGGGGATGGACGCACTGATCGCCTGGGCCGCCACCCAGCCCGCGACCCTGGCCACCCGGCGCGAGCTGATCTCCCGGTACGCCGACACCATGTTCGACGGCACTCAGCCGTCGGTGATGCGCTTCTTCGAACAGAACCAGACAGCGCTCAAGAGCCTCTCCTCGGGGCAGAAGATGCGCGGTCGGATGTTGGAGCTGGCCGACGCGCTCTGCCGGGGCGACAACTCCCCCGCTGCCCAACTGCGCGCCGCGCTGTCAATCTTCGCGGTGCACACCAGCTGGTTCGCGGTCCGCGCGCCGCACATCAGCGACGACGAACGCCGCAAGCTCGCCCTGGAGGTCGCCGACGAGCTGCTGGCCGCCATCGGCACGCAGCCCGACGCCTGACCTGGGCATGTCGGTCCGCGGCTCAGCCGCGCGTCAGCTCCAGCCGCAGGCCGAGCAGGTCCACGCCCGGCGCCGGTGACCAGTCCTTCTCGGGCGAACGGACGAACCCGCGCCGCGAGTAGAGCCGGTGCGCCGGATCGGCCATCCCGGCCCGGACGCAGATCACCACCGCCGTGCAACCCAACTCGGTCGCCCTGTCGACACACGCCTCGACCAACGCGGCACCGACCCCCCGCCCCTGAGCGCCGGGGTCGACAGCGAGCATCCGGAACTCCGCCTCGCCGGGCCCGGACAACTCGGCGAACGGGGTGCCCGGCAGCACGAACGTGACCGAGCCGAGCACCGCCCCGGTCACCTCGTCGACAGCGACCAGCACCTCGCCGCTGGCGGCTCGGGTCGACACGTCGGCCAGCACCTCGCCGTACCCGTGCTCGCCCTTGAGCTGGCCATCTGCCTCGTACGCGGCCACTGTCAGCCGGGCCACCGCCGGGAAGTCGGCCGGCTCGGCCGAACGGACCCGCAACCCGGTCAAGCGATCACCGCGATCAGGTCACCGTCCTGCACGACGTCGCCCTCGTTGACGACAAGCTGCTGGAGCACACCGTCGGACTCGGCGATGACCGGGATCTCCATCTTCATCGACTCGAGAATCACCAGGGTGTCACCCTCGGCCACCGTGTCACCCGCCGTGGCGACGACCTTCCAGACGTTGGCCACCATCTCGGCGCGGATCTCCTCGGCCATGTCCAGGCCCTCCCTCTTCGCGACGTGCCTGCCGATGTATCCAATCATGCGTCGACCGGTGGTGGGCGCGCAGCGGCACAGCCGGGATGGCAGGCCCGCCCTGGGGAAGGCGGCGGGTGTCGACCGCACTACCATCAGCGGGTCGGACCCGACGCCGGACCGCCGGTGGCCGCATCCGCGCCGAGGTCGTGCGCAGGACGGATCCGACCCATCACGAGGAGGTCAGCATGGCGAAGAAGTCCCGCAAGAAGAAGGCTCGTAAGAAGAACGCCGCGAACCACGGCAAGCGTCCCAACTCCTGAACGGGTCGACGGGCCGGTTGCCCGTCGCCGCTCAGCTCGACCCGGCCGAGGCCGGGTACACCGGTGGCCCGGGTCGACATCGACCCGGGCCACCGGTCTTGCCAGCTCGTGCCGACGCTCCGTCGGCCAGCTCAGACGCTCAGTCGGCCAGCTCACGGGAGTCGCTGGTCTCGAAGACCACCAGCTCCGTGAGCTTGACCCGCAGCCGCTCGCGCAGCTCGTCCGGCGCGGTCTCGTTGCCACAGCAACGCGCCACCAGCGCCCGCACCTCCTGCTCCAGCCCGTACTCGCGCAGGCAGGGCCCGCACTCGTCCAGGTGGTGCCGGATCAGCGAGCGGCGCTCGTCGGCGCACTCCAGATCCAGGTAGAGGTAAACCTCCGCGAGCACCTCGCGGCAGTCCGTCTCGTGCGGCTCCCCACAGCTCACGTCACACCTCCCGGCCGGCAGCGGCGGTCGAGCCCTTCGCCGAGCGGGCAGCGCTGAAGCCCCGCTCCCCCGCGTAGCGCTCGAGCAGCTTGCGCAGATTACGACGGCCCCGGTGCAGACGCGACATCACGGTGCCGATCGGCGTGCCCATGATGTCCGCGACCTCCTTGTAGGAGAAGCCCTCGACATCGGTGAGGTAGACGGCCAGGCGGAACTCCTCCGGCAACTGCTGGAGGGCCTCCTTGACGTCACTGTCCGGCAGCCGGTCCAGTGCCTCCGTCTCGGCGGAGCGCAACCCGCTGGAGGTGTGCGACTCGGCCTCGGCGAGCTGCCAGTCGGTGATCTCCTCGGTGGGCGCCTGGATCGGCTGGCGCTGCCGCTTGCGGTAGGAGTTGATGTAGGTGTTGGTCAGGATCCGGTAGAGCCAGGCCTTCAGGTTCGTGCCCTGCTCGAACTGGTGGAAGGCCGCGTACGCCTTCAGGTACGTCTCCTGGACCAGGTCCTCGGCATCCGCCGGGTTGCGTGTCATCCGCAGCCCAGCAGCGTAGAGCTGATCGACGAATGGCATCGCGTCCCGCTCGAATCGGGCCCTGCGCTCGTCCGTCTTCTCGGTGGTCAACCGCACATCCCCTCGCGTCGGATGCTTTCCCGCCGAGGATACGCGCACGGACCTGCCCGCAGATTCACTTCCGGCCGGTGTGCCCGTGCTCACCGCACCCACCCCGCCCGGTCCCGCCGTCGCGGGCCACTCCGGGCCATCCAGCAGCCGCTTCAGCTGCCGGGCGTCCCGCTCGTCCCGTTCCAGGCTTCGTGTCTCGGTTGGCACCGGTCACCCCCCTCGCAGAAAAGTCGTCCGGGGGTAGTAACGCGAGATGACCACTGGGGCATTCCGGCCGTCCCTCCCGTTCCTGGTCCCGGCCCCGACGGCGGCCGGCGCTGGGACCAGGAAGGGCCTGGGAGGACTGGTGTCACCGGCCCCGATCGGGCCGGCGGCACCATCGGATGCAACGACCAGTGCCCGGCGCCGGAAACGGTCGCCCCGGCGAGCCGGCCGCGACGGGTCAGTCGGCCGCCGCCCAACCCTGGGCGGACAGCCAGTCGCGCACGGCGGCGGCGGTGCCGGCCGGATCGCGGCGCAGATCGTGCGTCTCACCGGGACGGCTCACCACCTGCACGCCCGGCCCCGGCTCCGGCGTCCCGAACGGGTCGCGGTCGCCGTTGACGACCAACGTCGGGAGGCCGGTGCCCAGTTCGGCGGCCCGCGAGCGCTCCGGCCGGCCGGGCGGGTGCAGCGGAAAGGCCAGTGCGACGACACCCGCCGCACCCACCGCACGTGCCGTCCGGCAGGCCACCCGTGCACCACTGGAACGCCCACCGACCACCACCGTCGGCACGTCGGCGTGCCGCTCACGCAGCACGGCGAGCACCGCCGCCCAGGCCTCGTCGAGGTGACCCGCCGGTGCCGGCGCGCGTCGACCGGCGACCCGGTAGGGCTGGGTCACCCGGACAACCGCCAGGCCGGCCGCGACCGACGCGTCCCGGACCGCGAGCAGGTCGGGCGCGTCGACGCTGCCGCCCGCACCGTGCCCGAGGACAAGCAGGGCGGTGGCCGGACGGACCGGCAGGTCGGTGTCGAGCCGCGCCGGACCGCGCGGGGTGTCGATCTCGTAGCTGGGTGGCACCGGCCTATTCTGCGCCGCCGGACGGGCGACGGGTGCGAACCGGGCCGCCGATCAGCTCAGCGGGACCAGGGCGAGCAGGCGATCGCGCACCGGCGGGCCGGCGTCGTCGATGGCGTCCGGGTCGGGCTCGACCTCGCCACGCCAGGCGACCAGCATCGCCCGTCGCTCCCGCGGTGTGGTGCCGCCCCACACGCCGTGGCAGTCACCGACGTCGAGGGCCCAGGCCAGGCAGGATCCCTGTACGTCACAACTGCGGCACAGCGCGACGGCGGCGTCCGCCGGCTCGTTCGGTGCCGGAAAGAACGTCTCCGGATCGACGCTCTGGCAGGTTCCTCTGGTGCGCCAGGCGTCGTCCTGGCGCCGTTCCCGCACGGCCCGCAGCAGTCGCGGATCTCGCCGCGCCGCCGCCACCTCGTGCGGGCGCGGCATACGTGCCCGTGTCATCCACCCACCTCCCCCGTGGGACCGGCAAGAGCTGTGGACGTCGTCCGCCCCGTGCGGATCGACTGCCACTACCGGCGCTGTGTTCTATCGCACTTCACAACACCGGGACAAGGGTCTGCCGGGAACCTGACTGAACAGCCAGGAGACGAATCGCGCGGAACCCTGGCAAATCGGCGGCCGACAATGCACGCAGCGTCAGAAGAGGGTCAGCTCCTGGGGTGTCACAGTCGGCGCCACCGCCACCCGGGCGGTCAGCTGCGGCCCGTCGTTGCGGACGTCCCCCACCGCCGCACCTACCGGGCGGATCTCCAACCCCGCCAACTGCTCCGCCGACGCCGGGACGAGCAGCCGCTCCGGCTCGTCGGTCGGCGCAAGCCACGACGACCAACGCTCGGGTGGCAGCAGCACCGGCATCCGGTCGTGCACCTCGGCCAGGTCGCCGAGCGCCGCGGTGGTCAGCACGCTGAACGTGAGCCGGGTCTCGGCGGCGGACTCCCAGACCGACCAGATGCCGGCCAACGCGAGCACCGAGCCGTCCCGGGGGGTCATGAAGTACGGCTGTCGTCCGCCGTCGGGCAGCCGGACCCACTCGTACCAGCCGTCGGCCGGGACCAGGCAGCGGCGACGGGAGAATGAGCCGGCGTACGCCCGGCTGGTGGCCACCGTCTCCGCCCGCGCGTTGATCATGCGGGCGGCGCCCGAGGCGGACCGGGACCAGTGCGGCAGCAGCCCCCAGCGGCCGACACAGAGGCTGCGGTGCCCCTCCGGACTGACCCGGACCAACGGCACCGGGTCGGTCGGCGCGACGTTGTGATCCGCTCGGACCAGGCCGTCGGAGTCGTCGGACGACTCGAACAGCGCGCTCAGCTCGCCGGAGCTCCGGGTCGTCGCGTACCTGCCGCACATGGGGCACACGCTAACGCGTCGGAGGCCCCGCCGGCTGTCCCGCCAACCGGGAGTACGAACGCCGGGCGCAGTCGCCCTCCCGCCGACACGGCAGAATGTAACCGTGGGCAACCTGACCGCGACCCGGCCGCCGCAGCCGTGGACCGCACCGACCGCATCCGACCCGGTGGCGGCGACGCTGCGCCTGCCCGGTTCCAAATCGATGACCGCCCGGGCCCTGGTGCTCAGCGCGTTGGCCGCCGGCCCGTCGACGCTGGCCCGGCCACTGCGCGCCCGCGACACCGAGTTGATGGCCGCCGGCCTGCGCGCGATGGGCGCGCACGTGTCGATCAGCGACGACGAGCGCTGGTTGGTCCGGCCGCACCCGCTGGTCGGCCCCGCCCACGTCGACGTGGGCCTGGCCGGCACCGTGATGCGGTTCGTGCCGCCGGTGGCCGGGCTGGCCGACGGGCCGGTCACCTTCGACGGCGACCCCTACGTTCGCACCCGGCCGCTCGGCCCGCTGGTCGGCGCACTGCGCTCGCTGGGTGTCCGGATCGACGTCACCGGCACCGGCAGCCTGCCGCTGACAGTGTTCGGCACCGGTGGGGTCACCGGCGGCGAGGTGGTGATCGACGCGTCCGTGTCCAGCCAGTTCGTCTCCGCGTTGTTGCTGGCCGCCCCGCGCTTCGACCGGGGCGTCGTGGTGCGCCACGTCGGCCCCCCGGTGCCCTCCGCGCCGCACCTGCGGATGACGGTGCGGATGCTGCGGGCCGCCGGCGCGGCCGTCGACGACAGCACCCCCGACGTGTGGACCGTCGAGCCCGGCCCGCTCACCGGCCGCGGCTGGGAGATCGAACCGGACCTCTCCGGCGCTGTGCCGTTCTTCGCCGCCGCCCTGGTCACCGGCGGCGAGGTCACCCTGCAGGGTTGGCCGCACAGCAGCGCGCAGCCGGTCGAGCAACTCCGCTCGCTGCTGCAACAGATGGGCGGCGAGGTCACCCTCTCCACAAACGGGCTGACCGTCCGGGGCACCGGCGTGGTGCACGGCCTGACCGCCGACCTCTCCGACGTCAGTGAGCTGACCCCGGCGCTGACCGCACTGGCCATGCTGGCCGACTCGCCGTCGGTCTTCACCGGCGTCGGGCACATCCGTGGCCACGAGACCGACCGGCTGACCGCGCTCACGCGCGAGTTCACCGCGCTCGGGGCGGACGTCACCGAAGCACCGGACGGGCTGGAGATCCGGCCCCGGCCGCTGCGCGGCGGGGTCTTCCGCACCTACCACGACCACCGGATGGCGCACGCCGCCGCAGTGGCCGGGCTCGCCGTTCCGGGCATCGAGTTGGACGACGTGGGGTGTACCTCGAAGACCATGCCCGAGTTCCCGGCACTATGGTCAGCGATGGTGACCGGCAAGAGCTGACGCGAGAAGAGGACAGGTCCTGGCGACCAAACGGCGGGAGTACGACGAGGACGACGTGCGGGTCCGGCCCGGGAAGTCGTCGCGCCCGCGTACGCGCACCCGCCCGCAGCACGCCGACGCTGTCGACGGGTTCGTCATCGCCGTCGACCGTGGGCGCTACACCTGCGTGCTCTCCGGGGCCGAGCGCGGCGTGGTCGGCGCCGAGCTGCCCACTGTCACCGCGATGCGGGCCCGCGAGCTGGGCCGCAAGTCGGTGGTGGTCGGTGACCGGGTCAGCCTGGTCGGCGACACGTCCGGCGCGGAGGGCGCGCTCGCCCGCATCGTCCGGATCGCCGAGCGTCGCTCGGTGCTGCGCCGCACCGCCGACGACGACGAGACCACCGCCGAGGGTCGGCTGGAACGGGTGGTGGTGGCCAACGCCGACCAGTTGGTGATCGTCAGCGCGTTGGCCGACCCACCGCCGCGCACCGGGTTCATCGACCGCTGCCTGGTGGCGGCGTACGACGCGGACGTCGAGCCGCTGCTCTGCCTCACGAAGGCCGACCTGGCCGGGCCGGAGGAGGTGCTCGGCTACTACACCGAGCTGGAGCTGCCGTACGTGCTCAACCGCCCCGACTCCGACCTCGACGCGCTCCGCTCGCTGCTCAGCGGCAAGGTGTCGGTGTTGGTCGGGCACTCCGGGGTGGGCAAGTCGACGCTGGTCAACCGCCTCGTTCCGGACGCGCTGCGCGCGGTCGGGGTGGTCAGCGCGATAGGCCGGGGCCGGCACACCTCGACCAGCGCGGTGGCGCTGCGGCTGCCACCGGTGCCCGGCGTCGACACCGACCCGGGCTGGATCATCGACACCCCCGGGATCCGCAGCTTCGGGTTGGCGCACGTCTCGGCCGACAGCCTGCTGCACGGCTTTCCGGACCTCGTCGAGGGCACCGTCGACTGCCCGCCGAACTGCCCGCACACAGCTGACGAGGCCGAGTGTGGGTTGGACGCGTGGGTGGCCGCCGGTAAGGCCGACCCGCGACGGCTGGCCTCGTACCGTCGGTTGCTCGCCTCACGGGCCGGCGAGGGTGACTCGCGCGGCGACAGCGACCAGCGCGGCCCTGGCGAGGGTGACCGGCGCGGCCCCGACGAGTGACCCGACGGGCGTGGGCTAGGTTGCCGGCATGACCGGGTACGCCGATGACCTCGCCCTCGCCCACCTGCTCGCCGACCGGGCCGACGCCATCGCCACGGCCCGGTTTCGCGCGCTCGACCTGCGCGTCGAGGCGAAACCCGACCTGACCCCGGTCTCCGACGCGGACACGGCCGTGGAGCGGGAGATCCGCGCCCTGCTCACCGAGCACCGGCCGGCCGACGGGCTGCTCGGTGAGGAGTACGGCGCGCAGCCGTCCGCCGACCCGAACGGGCGCCGGTGGATCATCGACCCGATCGACGGCACCAAGAACTTCGTCCGTGGCGTGCCGATCTGGGCGACCCTGATCGCGCTCTACGACGGCGACCGGCCGGCGGTCGGCGTGGTGTCCGCACCGGCGCTCGGACGACGCTGGTGGGCCAGCGCGGGCGCGGGCGCGTTCGCCGGGCCGGGCCCCGCGGCCGGCGAGCGGATCGGCGTGTCCGCGGTGCGTGGGATCCCCGATGCCAGCTTCTGTTACTCGTCGCTGAACGGGTGGGAGAGCGCCGGGCGGCTCGACGCGGTGCTCGACCTGATGCGGGACAGTTGGCGCAACCGGGCGTACGGCGACTTCTACGGTTACATGTTGCTGGCCGAGGGGGCACTCGACGTGATGGTCGAGCCGGAACTGTCGCTGTGGGACGTGGCGGCGCTGGTGCCGATCGTCACCGAGGCGGGTGGCACGGTCACGGATCTGACCGGACAACCGGCCCCCGCCGGCGCTCCGGGCACCGACAGCAGCGTGGTGGCCACCAACGGTGTGCTGCACGCCGACATCCTCACCCGCCTCAATCGACCAGCCGAGCGCTGACCCCCGGCAACCTCTATCCTCGCCAGGTGGTCTCCTCCGGTTGGTGTTTTCTCGCGGCGATGATCGTCGCGTACGGCTTCGCCAACCTGCTCCAGTCGGTGGCGGCGGCCCGCACCACCGTCCACCACACCTTCGATCCGGGCCTGCTGCTGCGCCTCGCCGGGCACCGGACGTACCTGGTCGGCCTCGGCTGTCAGATCGGCGGTTTCGTGCTCGCCTTCCTGGCCCGGCGGGACCTGCCGCTGTTCCTCGTGCAGGCCAGCGTGGCCGCCGGGCTCGGGGTGACCGCCATCCTCGGGGTGCTGGTGCTGAAGTGGCGACTGCCGGCGGCGGAGGTGGTGCTGCTGGCGCTGCTCTTCGCGGGGATAACCGCGCTGGTGCTGTCCGCCCGGCCGGCGCCGTCGAAGCAGCTCGGCACCGCCGGCTCGATCGCCCTGCTGGTGGCGCTCGGTGTGATCGCTGTGCTCGGTTTCTTCGCCGTGCGGCTGCACGGGGCGCCGGGTTCGGTGGCCCTCGGTTCACTGGCCGGGCTGGCGTTCAGCTCGGCCGCGGTCGCCGCCCGGCCACTGGCGTCCGCGCCGTCCGCTGAGGCGTTCCTCGCCGACCCGTTGTTCTACCTGCTGATCGCCCATTCGATAGTGGGTCAGCTGCTGCTCGGCCTGGCCATGCAGCGCGGCTCGACGACCGCCGCGGTCGCCGCGATGGACGCCGCCGGCGCGGTGCCGGCCGCAATCGTCGGCCTGCTGCTGCTCAACGACAAGATCTGGCCGGGGCGGGAGTGGCTGGCCGCTGTCGGCTTCCTGGTCACCCTGGCCGCGGTGATCGGCCTGACCCGGTACGCCGAACCGCAGCAGCACCGCTCGGTGGCACGCCGTCGGGACCGCGCCATGGTCGGTGCCGGCCGGCCGGGCTGACCATCCGGCACTGCACCACTGAAGAGGTGCCGCAGCATCACCCGATCAGGCCTCGACCGGCTTGCGACGACTCACCACCCGCTCGTAGAGACGCTCCAACGCACCGGCGGTCCGCTCCCAGGTGTAGCTGCTGCGCACCCGGTCCACGGCGGCGTGCCCGTACGCGAACCGACCGGCGTTGTCGGCGAGCAGCCGGCGTAGCGACACCCCGAGTGTCCGTACGTCACCGGGGGGCACCAGGCGGCCGGTGACCTCGTCGACGACGGCGTCCGCCAGGCCGCCCATCGCGTAGCCGATCACCGGCACCCCGCAGGCCATCGCCTCCAGTGAGACCCGCCCGGCCGAGGAGTAGTGCGGCGTGCAGGCGACCACGTCCGCCGACCGGTACCAGGTGGCCATCTGGTCGTGCGGCACCGCCCCGACGAGCCGTACCTGGTCGACGACGCCGAGCTGTTCGGCGAGCTCACGCAGTCGTCGCGCCTCGGCGTGGTTGGTCAACTGGTCGGCCGGTGGCCCACCGGCGATCACCAGCTCGGCGTCACCGACCAGCCGCATCGCCCGGATCAGGTCCTCCTGGCCGTGCCCGGCGGCGAGCGAGCCCACCGAGAGGATGCGGGGTCGCTGTTCGCGCGGTGCGGCCTCGCCGTCGGGGTGGAACAGGTCGATGTCGACGCCGGCCGGCACCAACGCGACCGAACTACGTTGCAGACCCATCCGGGTGAGCTCGTCTACCTCGTCGTTGGACTGGGCCACGGCGATGTCGACCGCCCGGGTCAACGCGCGCTCCAGCGTGATCCGCTGGCCCGGCCCGTCGTAGTGGCCGCCCAGGTGACGCAGTTGCTCGATGCCGAGCGAGTGGAACGTCTGCACCACCGGGATGTCGGTCTCCCGAACGGCGTGCGCGGCGGCCAGACCACCGACCCAGTAGTGCCCGTGCACCACCTCGGGCCGCCAGGCACCCGACCAGTCGTCGGCCAGCCAACGGCCGACCTCCGTCACGTACGGGATCAGCTCGGCGGTGGGCAGTGGGGTGGGCGGGCCGGCGGGCACCTGGTGCACCTGGTAGCCGTCGACGTTCATCGTCGGCGGCAACGTCGGGTCGTCCCGGCGCACGTAGAGCCGGACGTCATGGCCTCGCTCGGCCAGCTCGGCGGCGACCCGCGCGGTGTGCTGTCGGGTGCCGACCGGTGGGCCGTCGGCGTGGCGGTAGGAACTGGCGTGCGCGCAGACGAGGCCGACGCGCATGGGTCACCTCCCTGCGATCTTTCCTCGGCGGTGGTCCTCCCGGTCAGAGCGTCCCATTAACCCCGCGACGCTGAGCCGAAACCTGGCAGATCAGGAAGAGTCAGCGCGAGTGCCACCGACACTTGCGCCACGGCAAGCACAGGCGGCACACGACAGCGGGGTTCGACGATGATCGACAAGCCGTGGTCGGTGTGACCAGGGCCGGCCGGGGGTACCGATCAGGAATGCCGCTGACCCGCAGTCTCGACGATTCGACCGTGGTGATCACCGGCGCGTCCAGCGGGATCGGCACGGCGACCGCCTACGCACTGGCCCGCCGGGGCGCCGCCGTCGTGCTGGCCGCCCGCAGCGAGCCCGCCCTGCGACAGGTCGCGCAGCGCTGCCGGGAGTTGGGCGGCCGGGCGCTTGTCGTACCGACCGACGTGACCGACCTGGATTCGGTGCGGCGGCTGGCCGATCAGGCGGCGGCCGAGTTCGGCCGGATCGACGCCTGGGTGAACAACGCCGCGGTGAGCGCCGTGGGTCTGTTCGACGAGATACCGGTCGCCGAGTTCCGCCGGGTGCTGGAGGTCAACCTGCTCGGGACGGTGCACGGGATCAAGGCGGCCCTGCCCTACCTGGGCGCCGCCGGTGGCGGTGTGCTGGTCAACAACGCCTCCGTGTTGGCCGAGGTAGCCATGCCGTACCAGTCGGCGTACAACGCCACCAAGCACGGCATCCGAGGGCTGGCCGACACCGTCCGCCAGGAGCTGCGGGTCACCGGTCGGGGCCACATCTCCGTCTGCACAGTGCTGCCGGCCACTATCGACACTCCGTTCTTCCGGCACACGGGCAACCACAGCGGCCGGGAACTGGTGCCGCCTCCTCCGATCTACCCGCCGGAGGTGGTCGCCGAGACCATCGTCCGGCTGCTGCGCCGGCCCCGCCGCGAGGCGTACGCCGGTGGCGCGGCCCGGCTGATCGGTCTGCAGTGGCGGCTGGCGCCCGCGCTGGTGGAGCGCACCCTCGGCTGGTACGCCCACCGCACCCAGTTCGGTCCGGGCGCCCGGGTGGACAGCAGCGGCAACGTGTTCCACGCCGACGCTCAGGGCCGCCAGGACGGTGGCTGGCAGGGTCGACGACGTCAGTTGGTGCGGATGACCGCCGCGTTCGGTCTGGCCGCCGCCGGCACCGCTGTCGGCACCCTGGCCGCCATCAGCCGCCGCTCCCGGTCGGACCACTGATGGCCGATGTCGAGCGCCCAAATGCGCTGACCGTCACCGGCGCGCACAATGGGACGATCATGTCGAGCTGTCTCGTGGAAATCGACGAGTCGTCAGCGGTGGTCCGGCTGACCGGTGTGCTCGACGCCGCCGGCGCCGAGACGGTACGCGGCGCGCTGCTCGCCCGCCTGGTGGACCGGCCCGGTCCGGTGGTGGCCGACGTGACCGGTCTGCGGGTCGTCGACTCGGCCGGGCGGGGCGTCTTCGCCGACGTCCGCCGGGAGGTCGCCGACTGGCCCGCAGCGGATCTGCTGCTGTGTGACCCGGCTGTCGACGGGCCCGCCCACCCCGACGCCGCGCTCGCCAACGTGCCGGCCTGGCCGACGCTCGACGAAGCGCTGGCCGCGGTCGCGGCGACGCCCCTGGCTGCGGTGCTCACGGCCGAACTGGCCCCGGCGGTGGGGGCCGCCCGGTTGGCGCGCGAGCTGGTCACCACAGGTTGCGAGCGCTGGGGCATGCCGACGCTCACCGACCCGGCGTGCATCGCGGTCACCGAATTGGTCAACAATGTGGTGGCGCACGCACAGACCCCGATGACGGTTCGGCTGGCGCCCCAGGACAGCACCCTGCACCTGGCGGTTCGGGACCACTCCCCGCGTCGGCCGACGTTCGCCGGGATATCCCCGCCGAACCGGGTGGGCGGCCGGGGCCTGCTGCTGATCGACACGGTGACGCGCCGCTGGGGCAGCAGCGCCGTACCGGACGGCAAGGTCGTCTGGTGCGTGCTGCACCCGGACGACGAGGCCGTCTGACGGGGGCTTTCGCCGTCGCCGCCCGGTTCGGCGGCGTACCGCCGAAGGTCGTCCGGTTATGGCGGCAGGGCAGCGGGTAGTGATCAGACATGCGCGACAACGAGTACCCGACCCCCGTGTCCGACACCGAGGCGCAAGGGCTGCCCGACACCGCCGATGACGACTCGACCGCCAACGACGACGTCCTCACCGGGCGCGAGGCGGACGGCCCGGACCCGGCCCAACTGCCCGGCGACCGGACGCCGGTGGCGGTGGACCGGTTCGGAACGACCGCCGAGGAGCAGCTCGACGGTGAGTCCCTGGACTACAAGCTCGACCGCGAGGTCTACGAGCGCCCGGCGGACGACCCGCTGGCCGGCACGATCGACCCGAAGATCGCCTTCGAGGCGGACAACCTGGAAGCCGCGGCGGAGGCTCAGCTGGACGCCGACGTGATGGATCCCGGGCCGACCTCGGACCCGAACTCACCGGTCTCCCTCTACGACCACGGTCAGCTCGGCACGGTGGCCGACGCCACTGTGGGCCGGCTGGTGGAACCGGACGAGGGGTCGCACACCGACCAGGAGACCGACTCGGTGGCGTACGACGCCGGATCGGCCGGGGGCGGGGCGACCGCCGAGGAACTGGCCATCCACGAGACGGAGCCGCCGCGCTCGGTGTGACGTCCGCTCAGTCGTCCAGGCCGCGTTCGATGGCGTAACGGGTCAGCTCGACCCGGTTGTGCAGTTGCAGCTTGCCCAGGGTGTTCTGCACGTGGTTCTGCACGGTGCGGTGCGACAGGCCGAGCCGCTGGGCGATCTGCTTGTACGACATCCCCTTCGCCACCAGCCGCAGCACCTCCGTCTCCCGTTCGGTGAGCTGGGGCGTCGCGGGTTCGGCAGCGCCGGCCGGGCCGGTCCCCCGCCCCGGTCCGGCGGCCAGCCGGCGGTACTCACCGAGCACCAGCCCGGCCAGGCCGGGGGTGAAGACCGCATCGCCGGCCGCGGTGCGGTGGACCGCCTCCAGGAACTCGGCGGGCGCTGTCGACTTCACCAGGTAACCGGTGGCTCCGGCCTTGACCGCGTCCAGCACGCTCTGCTGTTCGCCGCTGGCGCTGAGCATCAGCACCCGCACTGCGGGCAGTGCCGCGCGCAGCCCCAGGATCACCTCGACGCCGGAGATGTCCGGTAGTTGCAGGTCGAGGACGACCACGTCGGGCCGGGCAGCGGCGGCCACCCGGATGGCCTGCCGTCCCTCGCCGCTGGTCGCCACCACCAGGAAACCGGCCTCGGTCAGGTCGCGGGCCACGCCCTCCCGCCACATCGGATGGTCGTCCACCACCATCACCCGGATCGGGTTCACAGCGGTGACCTCGGCACGCTCAGCTCGATCTCGGTGCCGGCCTCGGGGCCGGACACGATCCGTACCGTGCCACCCACGTCGGCCACCCGGCCCCGGATCGACTGGGTCACCCCGAGCCGACCCTGGGCGGCGGCCTCGTCCAGCCGACCGTCCGGGATGCCCGGCCCCTCGTCGCGGATCGACACGGTCACCGTCGCCCCCTCGTCCTCGATCAGCAGCCAGGCCCGCCCACCGGCGTGCCGTCCCACGTTGTCCAGGGCCGCGCCGGTCGCGGCGGCCAACTCACCGGCCACCCGTCGCGGCAGCGGCACCGCTGTGGCCGGGGCGGAGAGCGCCACCGTCGCGGAGGCGTACCGGCCGAGCAGGGTCCGCAGGTCCACCGCCTCGCCGCTGTCCGGGGGGCTGCCGGCGGCCGGGCCGGCGTCGGCGATCAGCGCCCGCAGGGCAGCCTCCTGCTCGCCGGCCAGCCGGGCCAGCTCACCAGCCTCCCCGGGCAGGTCGGCGCCGCGCCGTTGCACCAGCGCCAGGACCTGGAGCACCGAGTCGTGGATGTCCCGGGCCAGCCGCTCCCGCTCCCGGGTGGCGGCCTCCAGCTCCACCGCGCGCTGCAGGCGCTCCTCGGCGCTCGCCGCCAGCCGGGCCACGTGACCGACCACCACTCCGGCGAGCAGCATCAGGATCACCCCGGTGAACGAGGACTGGCCGATCCGCTCCCGGGTGGCCAGGTCCGCGCCGGCGACCAGCAGCGCGGCCACAGTGCCCCGCCGCCGGCCGCCGGAGACGGCCCAGGCCAGCACCGGGCCGGCCATCCAGGCCACCCCCAGGGTGGGTACGCCGTGGCTGAGCGCCGTCCGGCCGACCGCCCACGGGGTGGCCAGCACGATGGCCATCACCACCCCGAGGTCGGCCAGCAGCAGCGGCCAGCGCCGCCAGGCCGGGCGGGCGTACCCGATCGCTGTCGCACCGGTCCAGATGATCATCAGCAGGATCAGGGCGCCGACGGCGTACGGGTGGGCGTACCGGTCGGCGTCGCGCACCGCGAGCGCGCAGACGTACGCCAGGGACGCCAGCCTGAACACGGTGAGCGCACGCCACAGCGGCACCTCGTATCCACCCGGCGGCGACGGCATGGCGGTCAGGATGCCACAACCGGGCCGCCGCACGGCGAGCAGCGAGTGCGGTTCAGGAAACCCTGACGTACGGTGGAAAAGCCGCGAAATACTCCGAGATGCGCCGCCGGGACGGGCCCATGACGAACGCAGACCCGCACGCACCGCGTACGGTTGTGCCCATCGAACCTGCCCTCCTGATCGCCGAGGCCTTCGACCAGGCCCAGGTGACCGAGATTCGACACTCGGTCACCTCCTGCGCGCACGCCTCGGGACTCAGCGGCCAACGGCTGGACGACTTCGTGCTCGCGATCAACGAACTGATCACCAACGCGGTGCGACACGGCGGCGGGCGCGGCTGGCTGCGGCTCTGGCAGGAGTCGGGTGTGCTGGTCTGCGAGGTCGCCGACCACGGGAACGGGATCACCCCGCAGCGGCTGGGCGACCGCAGCCGACCGGCCCCGGACACCGCCGGCGGTTGGGGTCTCTGGTTGGCCCGTGAGCTCACCGACGCGATGGAGGTCGTCACCGGCAACGCCGGCACCACCGTCCGCATCACGACGGGCCTGACCACCCACAACCCCACCCCGCGCTAACCCCCGCCCCCCGCCCCCGCCCGTCGATCATGGAGTCGTGGTGGGCGACAGCTCCACGTCCGCCCCTTATGCGAGGCACCACAACTCCATGATCGACGCAGGTCAGCCCGGACGTTTCGGCGATCTTGCAGTTTCGGTTGTCTGGATGAGTGGAATATCCCTTATGTCGCGACAGAAACCGCAAGATCGCGCGGGTAGGCGAGGGCGGGTCAGGCGAAGAGGGCGGAGACGGATTCGCCGTTGTGGATTCGGCGCGTCGCCTCGGCCAGGGCCGGAGCAACCGACAGGACCTGCAACTTGGGGACCCGCTTGGCGGCCGGAATGGGCACCGTGTTGGTGCAGACGATCTCCAGGACACCGTCCTGGTCGCTGAGCCGCTGCAACGCGTCTCCGGAGAAGAGGCCGTGCGTGCAGGCGAGCCGGATCGACCGGACCTTCAGGCCCCGCAGATGCTCCATCAACTCGACCACAGTGCTGCCCTTGGCGATCTCGTCGTCCAGCACGATGACGTCCCGGTCGGTCACGTCGCCGATCACCGCGCTGATCTTGACCAGGTCGTCGCTGAACCGCTGCTTCGCCCCGGCCGCGACCGGCGTGCCCAGCAGCCGGGCGAAGGCCGCGGCCTCCTTGGCGTTGCCCAGGTCGGGCGAGACCACCACCGTGTTGCTGAGGTCGTAACGCCGGAAGTGGGTGGCCAGCTCCCGCAGCGCGTGCAGGTGATCCACCGGGACGCTGAAGAAGCCGTGCACCTGCGGCGAGTGCAGGGTCATCGCGAGCACCCGGTCCGCACCGGCCGAGGTGAGCAGATCGGCGACGAGCCGGGCGCCGATCGAGATCCGTGGCGCGTCCTTCTTGTCCGACCGGGCGTACGCGTAGTGCGGCAGCACCACGGTGATCCGACCGGCGGAGGCACCCCGGGCGGCGTCGATCATCAGCAGCAGCTCGACCAGGTGCTCCTGCACCGGCGGCACCAACGGCTGGATCAGGAAGACGTCCCGCTCCCGGCAGTTGGCCTGCAACTGGACTTCCAGACAGTCGTTCGCGAACCGGGAGACCCGCACCGGGTGCAGCGGCACCCCCAGGTGGGCGCAGATCTCGGCAGCCAGGTCGGGATGGGCGGTTCCACTGAAAACTGCGATGTCGCGCACGTTCGCACATCGTAGGGGAAGCGGACGGCCGCCGATCGGCGGCGGGCCGGAACCCACCCACAGTGACGCCTGTCGCGCCGCGCCGTCGTCCGGGTACGGTGCTGCGGTGACCCCCCAGTACGTCGCCGCCATCGACCAGGGCACCACCTCTTCGCGGTGCATCGTCTTCGACCGGGCCGGGGACATCGTCGCCGTGGCCCAGCACGAGCACCGGCAGATCTTCCCCCGACCGGGGTGGGTGGAGCACGACGCCGAGGAGATCTGGGACAACGTCCAGCAGGTGGTCGCCGAGGCGCTGCGGGCCGCGGGTACCGACGCGTCCGGGTTGGCCGCCGTCGGCATCACCAACCAGCGGGAGACCACAGTCGTCTGGGACCGGGCCACCGGCCGCCCGGTGGCCAACGCCATCGTCTGGCAGGACACCCGGACCGGGCCGCTCCTGCGCGAGCTCGCCTCGGCGTACGGCGAGGAGCGGTTCCGGGCCCGGACGGGCCTGCCGCTGGCCACCTACTTCGCCGGGCCGAAGCTGCGCTGGCTGCTCGACGAGGTCGACGGCCTGCGCGAGCGCGCCGAGCGCGGCGAGGTGCTCTTCGGCACCATGGACAGCTGGCTGATCTGGAAGCTGACGGGCGAGCACGTCACCGACGTGACAAACGCCAGCCGGACCATGCTGATGGACCTCACGACCCTGGACTGGGCACCGGAACTGCTGGACGCGATGGGCGTGCCGGCGGCGATGCTGCCGGAGATCCGCTGCTCCGCCGAGGTGTACGGCACTGCCGGCGGGGTGCTCGCCGGGGTGCCGGTGGCCAGCGCGCTCGGCGACCAGCAGGCCGCCCTGTTCGGGCAGACCTGCTTCCAGCCGGGCGAGGCGAAGTGCACCTACGGCACCGGCAGCTTCCTGCTGCTCAACACCGGCGCCAGCCCGGTCCCGTCGACACACGGCCTGCTCACGACGGTCGCCTACCAGATCAAGGGCCAACCACCGGCGTACGCCCTCGAGGGCGCCATCGCGGTCACCGGCTCACTGGTGCAGTGGCTGCGGGACAACCTCGGGTTGATCTCCACGGCCGCCGAGGTGGAGGAGTTGGCCGGCACCGTTGACGACAACGGCGGCTGCTACGTGGTGCCGGCGTTCTCGGGGCTGTTCGCCCCGCACTGGCGCAGCGACGCCCGCGGGGTGATCGCCGGCCTGACCGGTTACATCACCAAGGGGCACCTGGCGCGTGCGGTGTTGGAGGCGTCGGCGTGGCAGACCCGCGAGGTGGTCGACGCGATGAACGCCGACTCGGATGTGGCGCTGCGCCGGCTCCGGGTGGACGGCGGGATGACCGCCAACGGCCTGCTCATGCAGTTCCTCGCCGATGTGCTCGACGTGCCGGTGGTCCGCTCCCGGATCACCGAGACCACGTGCCTGGGCGCCGCGTACGCGGCCGGCCTGGCGGTCGGCTTCTGGCCGGACCTGGCCACGTTGCGGGCACAGTGGCGCTCGGACGCGCAGTGGGGGCCGACAATGGCGGCGGACCTGCGCGATCGGGAGCTGCACAACTGGCGCAAGGCCGTGCAGCGCACCCTCGACTGGGTGGAGTGACCGCCGGTCCGGCGGTCACTCCCAGCGGTTACCGGTGAGCTTCTCGTAGACGTCGATGTAGCGGGCCCGGGTCGCCTCGACCACCTCGGCCGGCATGTCCGGGGCAGGGGCCTGCTTGTTCCAGCCGCTGCCGGTGGCCCAGTCCCGCACGTACTGCTTGTCGTAGGAGAACTGCACCCGCCCCGGCTGGTACGACTCGGCGGGCCAGAACCGCGACGAGTCGGAGGTGAGCAGCTCGTCGGCGAGGACCAGGGTGCCGTCCGGCGCCCAGCCCAGCTCGATCTTGGTGTCGGCGACCAGGATGCCCCGGTCGGCGGCCAGCTCGGCGCCGCGCCGGTAGATGTCGATGGTGATCTGCCGTAGCCGCTCGGCGGTGGCCTGGCCCACCTTGTCCACCACGTCGTCGTACGTGATGGGTTCGTCGTGCTCCCCCATCGGCGCCTTGCTCGACGGGGTGAAGATCGGCTCGGGCAGGATCGACGCCTCGCCCAGTCCTCGCGGCAGTGCTACGCCGGAGACGGCGCCGGTCCGCTCGTACTCCCGTAGGCCGCCGCCGGTGAGGTAGCCGCGAGCGACGCACTCGACCGGGAGCATGTCCAGCCGCTGGCAGCGGATGGCCCGCCCGGCGAACTCGGCGGGCACGTCGGTGGCGGAGATGACGTGGTTTGGCACCAGGTCGGCGAGCTGCTCGAACCACCAGAGGGAGAGCGCGGTGAGCAGGCGGCCCTTGTCCGGGATCGGCGTCGGCAGCGCCACGTCGTAGATCGAGATGCGATCCGAGGCGACCAGGATCAGGTCGTCGCCATCGGCGTAGACGTCCCGAACCTTGCCCGAGTGCAGAAGTTCCACGCGCCCTAGTACACCACGCGACATTGGAAGGGCCTGATTCGACCACCCAGCCGAGGGTGACCGGACGGACGTTGACACCTTCGTGCGCTGCCTGCGTGAATGGTCCGACCGCCACCCCAGTAGGTCCAGGAGAGCCCCGTGCCCGTTGTTCGACCCCCGCTCGACCGCCTCGGTGCCGACCCGGGCCGGCGCCGACTGCTCGGCGCGCTGCTCGGCGCACCTCTGCTCGCGTCCGGCGGGCTGGCGGGTTGCAGCGACGGCGCCGCCACCTCGACCCAGGACGGGCCCGTCGAGCTGTCGGTCTTCTGGTGGGGTGGCACCAAGCGGGCCGAGCTCACCGAGAAGGCGCTGCGGCTCTACTCGGATCGCAACCCCCGGGTCACCTTCCGGGTCACCTGGCAGGGCGCCGACGGCTACTACGACCGGCTGGCCACCCAGGCGGGCGGCGGGAACGTACCGGACCTGATCCAGATCGACGACGCCATGCTGACCGAGTACACGCAACGTCAGGTCATCCTCGACCTCACCGACCACAACCTGGATCTCCGGGGCCTGCCGGAGGGCCTGATCCGCTACGGCACTGTGGAAGGGCGGACGATGGCGGTGGCCGCCGGGCAGACCCACGGCGTCGTGGTGTTCAACCGGGACCTGCTGCGGGACCTGCAGATGCCGGAGCCACGCGCCGGGATGAGCTGGCCCGACTACATCTCCTGGGCCACGCAGGTCACCGAGGCCAGCGACGGCCAGGTGGCCGGCACCATGGACGGGTCGGGTGACTACCGGGCGCTCTGGCTCTGGCTGCGGTCGCAGGGCGGCGAGTTCTACCGGGGCAACCAGCTCGGCTTCGGCGCGGACGAGCTGATCGCGTGGTTCGAGCTGTGGCAGCGGGCCCGCAGGGGGCGGGCCACGCCGAGCGCGGCGCTCGTCGAGCAGGCCGACAGCGGCGAGCCGGCCCGGCAACTGGTGGTGAACGGGGTGACCGCTGCGTCCTTCGCGTGGTCCCACCAGCTGCCCGAGCTGCAACGACTCACCGATTCCGAGTTGGGCATCGTCGGCTTTCCCGGCCCGCCCGGCGCTCAGTGGGCGCGGGCGTCGATGTACTGGGCGGCGTTCCGGGGCACCCGCCACCCGGACGCGGTCGCCGACGTGATCAACTTTCTGACCACAAACGGTGAGGTTGGCACGGTCCTCGGCCACGAGCGTGGGCTGAACCCCAGTGCCGCGGTGCGCCGCTACGCCGAGGGCAGCATCATCGACTCGGCCCAGCGGCGTGCCGCCGCGTTCGGCGCCAGCATCGCCGACCAGCTCGGGCCGGCGCCGGCCCCACCACCCAAGGGGCACGCGAAGGTGCGCACCCTGCTGGTCACCGCCGCCGAGCGCATCCGCGTCAAGCGCGACGGCACCCGCGAGGCCACCGCGCGCTTCCTGTCCCAGGCCATCGCGGCCCTGGCGGTGTGAGCACCGGCGGCCGGCCGCTGGGTGACCCGTCGGTGTCTCCGGCCCGGTCAGCGCGGCGGGCCACCCCGGCGGTTGCGCATCAGCCGCAGCACCAGGAACACGACGATCGCCACCACCACCAGGCAGCAGAGCAGCGGAAGTATCCCGAAGCCGCCGCGGCTTCGCCGCCGAGCGGCCTCCACCACGAGTTCGCCGGTGCCCGTGGACGCCCAGGCCGCCACGGGCACGAAGACCGCCAGTACGACCGCACCGAAGACCGCGCTGAGGCGGCCCCACCACTTACCGAATGAAGACATGTGCCCATCCTCGCCGAAGGGTGCAACCTCGGCACGTCGGTCCACGCCGAATCACGGAACCGGAATCGTCCGGAACTCTCCGGCCGGCGCGCAACGTGCTCGCAACGTCCCGGCAAAGATGATGATCTTTACATGAATCTCTTGAGGTGATCGGATTCGCCTCATGGTCAACTCTGTAGACAGTGCGCGGATCTCTCACACCCGAAGATCCGCGGCGGCAGCGGTCGGCGTCACACTCGTCGCCGCGCTCCTCACCCCCACTGCGGCGCACGGCGCCCCACCTCCCACACCGCCGCCGACAAGACCCGCTCCAAGTGGCAACGCGGACCGCACGCCCGCCACTGTCACGCTGATCACCGGCGACCGGGTGACGGTGACCCCCGGCGTCCACGGCGCGACCCCCTCGGTGGACGTCAAACGCGCGCCGGGTGCCACCGGATCCGTGCGCATCTCCACCGAGGGCGGGGACACCTATGTGTACCCGGACGAGGCGCTGCCGTACCTCGCCACCGGTCGACTCGACAAGCAGCTGTTCGACGTCACCCAGCTCATCGCCCAGGGCTACGACGACGCGCGGACCGCCGAACTCCCCCTGATCGTCACCCGCACGACGGGTGTGGCGAAGCTCCGGACCGGCACCACGCTGCCGGGCGCGCAGACCACGCTGGAGCTTCCCTCCGTCCGTGGCGAGGCGATCCGCACCCGCCGATCGCAGGCCTCGGACTTCTGGTCGGCCCTCACCAATGGACAGTCGCCGACCGGCCGCAGCGCCGCCACCCCGACGCCCTCCTTCGCGGCCGGCGTCGACAAGGTGTGGCTCGACGGCAAGGCGAAGGCCACCCTGGCCGACACCACCGCCCAGGTCGGCGCGCCCGCGGCGTGGGCCGCAGGTGGCACCGGCAGCGGTGTCCGGGTCGCCGTCCTGGACAGCGGGGTGGACACCACCCACCCGGATCTCGCCGACCAGGTGGTGGCCTCCCGGAGTTTCATCTCCGGCCAGGACGTGATCGACCGGAACGGGCACGGCACCCACACCGCCTCCACCGTCGCCGGCACGGGCGCCGCCTCCGGCGGCAAGGAACGGGGCGTGGCCCCCGACGCCGACCTGGTGATCGGCAAGGTCCTCGACGAGTACGGCAGCGGGTCCATCTCGGGGATCATCGCGGGCATGGAGTGGGCGGCGCGGGCCGAGCACGCCAAAGTGATCAACATGAGCCTCGGCGTGAGCGCGTGGCACACCCAGGACGACCCGCTGAGCCAGGCCGTCAACCAGCTGACCGCCGAGACCGGCGCGCTCTTCGTCGTCGCCGCCGGCAACAGCGGACCAGATCCGTACACCCTCGGTGCGCCGGGCACCGCGGACGCCGCGCTGACCATCGGCGCGGTGGACACCTCCGACCAGCTGGCGGGCTTCTCCAGCGTCGGGCCCCGGATGAACGACGAGGCCCTCAAGCCCGACATGACAGCTCCCGGGGTGGACGTGCTGGCGGCACGCTCGCAGCACATCCCCTGGGGTGAGGGCTACTACTACGCCGACAGTGGCACCTCGATGGCGGCACCGCACGTCGCCGGGGCGGCCGCCCTGCTGGCGCAGAAGCACCCGACCTGGAGTGCGCGGCAGCTCAAGGACGCGCTGATGGGCACCAGCGTCCGCACGCCCGACTACAACGCCTACCAGGCCGGCAGCGGCCGATTGAACGTCGCCGCCGCCTACCACCAGGACCAGGTCATCGCGTCCGGCTCGGTGGACGCCGGGCTCGTCAGGTGGTCGCCGGGCAGCACCCCACAGCCGATCAAGCGGACGATCACCTACACCAACACCACTGACAGCCCGATCACTGTGGAGCTCTCCGTCGACCGCGGCACCTCCCCCGCGCAGACGTTCACGGCGACGACGGACCGCGTCACGGTGCCCGCTCGGGCGAGCGCTACGGCCGAGGTCGTGGTGGCCCCGGCGGGCCTTCCTGCCGGCAGGTACTCCGCCCAGGTCACGGCCCGCTTCGCGGCCGGCGAGGTGCACACGGCCGTCGGGGTCGCCGTCGAGTCCAAGAAGTACGACCTCACCATCCACCTCAAGGACCGCGCCGGTCGACCGATGAGCGGCGAGGTCGAGGTGGTCAACGCCGAGACCGGCTCCGCCTTCATGTGGGTGCCGGACGGCACGCTCACCGCCCGCCTGGCGCCCGGCTCCTACACCGTCGTCACGGCGGCGGACGTGGAGGGCCTGCACGGCCCCCGCTCCCTCGGGCTCGCGATGCTGACCGCTCCCGAGGTCGACCTCACGACGAACCGGGTAGTGGAACTCGACGCCGCGCGGGCCCGCCAGGTGAAGGTGGCGACACCCCAGCCGACCGCCGTCGTCAACAGCAGAATCGACGTCTACCGCTCCTTCACGTCGAGCGAGCCGACACCCACCGACTGGAGCGCCCTGCGCGAGACGTTCTGGCCGGGCGCCGCCTACGACAGCCTGTGGGCCCTGCCGACCACTGACAAGGTGAAGAAGGGCAGCTTCGTCTTCACCACCCGGATCCGCGCCGAGCAGACGCCGCTGGCGATCAGCTACCACGGCCGGCACCTCAGCGACCCGCTCGTGCAGCCCGGCTCCCCGCCGCTGCCCGACGGCACCTCGCGCCTGGACGCCGTCTTCGCGGGCGTCGGCGGAACCGCCGACTACGCCGGTCTCTCCGCCCGCGGCAAGGCCGTCGTCGTCCGCGGCAACGACTCGGTGACCCCCGCCGATCAGGCAGCGGCGGCGCACACCGCCGGGGCGGCGATGCTCGTCGTGGTCAACGACGGGGCGGGCCGCAAGAGCGACTGGTACGGCAACCCCGACGCCGTGACGACCGGACCGATCCCGGTGGCCTCGGTGACCATGGACGAGGGCGAGGCGCTGATCCAGAAGATCACCGCTTCGGGCCGCAACCCGCTACGACTGGTAGTGGTCGCCCACCCCAGGGCGAAGTACCTGTACGACCTGGTGGACTACCACCGGGGCGGGGTGCCGAAGGACCCGTCCGCCAAGACCGACCCACGCAACCTCGCCCGGATCGATCTCACCTTCTCCCCGCCCCCGGGCAAGCAGTCCAGTGAGACGCGAATGGACTTCCCGCCGTACGAGTACGCGGCGGCACGGCCGTTCCCGTTCGAGCCGGTCGCGCCGGGGCCACGTACCGACTGGGTCTCGGCGGGTGGCGGCATCAAATGGATGCAGTACGCCGACGTCGCCGACTGGGCGCGGTCCAACACGGAGGCCATCGCCTACCGGCCGGGAAGCGTCCAGAAGGACCGTTGGTTCGGTCCCATCACCCGGCCACGGCTGCTCAGCACCGAGATCCCGTTCCGTGGTGAGACCGCCATGAGCGCCTACATCCAGGGGTTCGGCGACGCGGGCGCCGCACACAGCGGCGGGGCCAGCATGTCGCAGATCGCCACGTTCTATCAGGGCGACAAGCTGCTGACCCAGTTCGACGGCTGGCCGGAGGTCGGCGCGGGTGACCTGTCGCCGGAGAGACTGCCGTACCGGCTGGTCGTCGAGACCACTGGCAAGCCCGAGTTCAGCCCGTACTCGACCGCCACGCACACCGAGTGGAGCTTCGTCTCCGGCGGCAGCACCGAGGTGCAGGCCATTCCGCTGGTCCAACTGGACTACGGCACGGACGTGGACTTCGCGGGTCGGACGAAGCGCCGAACCGACTTCGCGATCACGCCCGTGGTGGTGGGCAGCACCGCGGCTCGCGACGGCGTGTCGTCGCTCCAGTTGGAGATCTCCTACGACGACGGGGCGACCTGGCAGCGGCAGGACCTGAGGGAGAAGAAGGGCACCTGGCAGGCGTCGCTGAACGCGCCGCAGCGGGCCGACTTCGTGTCGATCCGGGTCACCGCCAGGCAGCGCAACGGTGGCGGCGTCACCCAGACCGTCACCCGGGCCTTCGGCCTGCGGTAGAACCAGCGGGGGCCGGTGCCTGAGCGGCGCCGGCCCCCTCGGGGCCCGCATTGCGCACCGGCACCAAAAAAGTCCGGCCCCCACACTGTGGGGGCCGGACTCATATCACTTTCAGTGGTAGCGGGGACAGGATTTGAACCTGCGACCTCTGGGTTATGAGCCCAGCGAGCTACCGAGCTGCTCCACCCCGCGTCGACTGGTTAAGACTAACCCACCCGTTCCCGGCGATGATCAGCGGGGGTCACCAACCACTGCGACCCGGCAGCCGGAATGTCGAAAGCCCGCCCCCGGCGAACCGGAGACGGGCTTCGAACTGGTGTTTCTCTCGTAGCGGGGACAGGATTTGAACCTGCGACCTCTGGGTTATGAGCCCAGCGAGCTACCGAGCTGCTCCACCCCGCGTCGGTTCGCTAACCGTAGCGCACCGACCCGGGACACCGCAAAGCGACTCCGATACCGCCGACCCGGACAGCTCTGACCTGGGCCGTTGTCAGTCGAGCCAGTTCTCGATCGCCGCGACCGCCCGTCGACTGTCCGCATCGACCTGGGACCGAACGGCCGCCGTGTGCTCCCAACCCTGCTCCCAGAGCACCGTCACCACCTCACCGACCCGAACCGCCCGGACCAGCCGAACCTCCTCCGTACCCGGCTCGCCCATCCCGTCCGGCATCGGGGCCCGCATCTCGAACAGCACCGACTCATCCCCGTACACCCCCGAGGTCAGCAGCCGCTGTCGCCACGTCCTGCTGTCGTCGGGCAGCTTCTGGTCGGGGCAACCGCGCACGGCCTGCCGCAGCTCCCGCAACGCGTCGTCGGCGCGGCCCGCCCGGTAGATGGTGATGGTGTGCCGGTAGCTGCCATCCGGCACGTGCCCCGTCGGCGTCTCCGGCAACTTGTAGGCCAGGTAGCGACCACGGCGCTGGACCATTGCCGAGTCGCTGGACAGGCGCGTCCCGCACAGCGTCGGCAGCGCCGGACCCTCCCCCGAGGATTCCAGTCCGGTCCGGTTCGGAGCCGCCAGCACGAAGAAGGCGCGGTCCGGGATCGAGGTGGGCGGCCGGGGTGCCGCCGGGCCGGTGGCCGGCTGCGACGGCGTACCGCTCGGGGTGGTTCGTGACGGCGGCGGCGACGACGGTGTCGACACCGGGGTCGGCCTGGGTGACGGCCGGGAGGTCGCTGTCGCCCCGGTCGGCAGCGGGCCAGGGGTGTCGGCGGGCGGCGGCAGCGGCGCGGAGCCGTCCGCCGGGTACGCCAGTCGGCCGCCGACGGCCACCCCGCCCACGAGCAGCGCCACCGCGAGCGTCGAGCCGGCCATCCGGGCTCGGGCCCGCCGGTCGGCCAACCGCCGAAGCGACTCGGGATTCGTCAGCTCATGCCCGTCCGCGACGGCGCCGAGCGACCGGTACAGGTCAGAGAGTTCAACTGACATCGTTCGCCTCCAACTCCACGGCGCAAAGGTCGGGCAGCAGCGCGGCCAGCCGGGACCGGCCTCGGGACAGCCAGGACTTCACGGTGCCGACCGGTGCGTCGGTCTCCCAGGCGATCTCCTCGACGGACATGTCGAAGAGGTAGTGCAGGGCCAGCGCCTGCCGGTGCGTGGCGGGCAACTGCCGGAGCGCTCCGACCAGGAGCACCCCGTCCTCACTGGGCGGGGGTGCGACCGCCGGCGGTCCGCTACGACTCAGCACCACCCGCCAACGGTGCAGACGCCGCCAGCGGTCGGTCGCCAGCCGGGCCACCACGAGCCGCAGCCACGCCTCGGGCGCCGGATGCGACGACAGTCGCCCCCACTGCCGCCAGGCCCGGGTGTACGCCTCCTGCACCAGGTCCTGCGCCTCACTGTGGTCGCCAGCGACCGCATAGCCGTACCGCAGCGTCCGCCGGGCTGTGCTGCGGTAGGAGTCATCGAAGCTCTGCGCGTCCCGCACGACTGTTTCCCCCTCGTCCCCACCCCGTTGCTTTGAGGACGGCGGACCGGCGTCGCAGGTTGCGGAGGTGGAGGGTGCTGTCGGTGACGTGACAGATACGCACAGATCAGGACAACGGCCGAGCCCCCGCCGTTCGGACCTGATGCGGTCCGCGCGACGGGGGCTCGGGGAGGAACTGCGTGCGGTGGCGGGTCAGCCTCCGGCACTCGGGCTGGCACCCGGCCCACCGGCGGCCTGCTGCGCCTGCTGGAACGCGGTGAGCGCCTCGTCGAGGGCCTTCAGCGCCCGCCCGTACCGCTCGAAGTCGCCGGACGTCTGCGCGGCCCGGACCTCGGTGATCGCGGTCTGCACCCGGTCCGCGGCGGCGGCCAGGTCACCGGCCGGCGGTGGCGTGCCGGGGCTCGGGGTCGCCGTCGGCGCTGGCGTCGCCGTGCCCGAAGGCGTCGGCGTGGGCGTCGTCGGATTGCCCCCGGTCGTCGGCGGCGGCGACGTGCCCTGCCCGGCCTTCTTGCCCTGCTCGACCAACTGCTTGATGCCGTCGTTGATGTTGTCGGCCAGCGCCACGAAGGAGCCGCCGTCACCGTACGAGAGCAGCACCTTCTGCAACAGCGGGTACGCGTCCTGCTGGTTGCTCTTCACGTAGACCGGCTCCACGTAGAGCATGCCGTCGGCAAAGGGCAACGAGAGCAGGTTGCCGTACTGGACCTGCGCCTGGTTGCTGGAGAGCAGGTTCAGCTGCTGCCGGATGTTCGCGTTGTTGGTCATCTGCTGGTGCACCTGCACCGGGCCGGAGATCCGGGTCTGATCCGGCAACTCCAGCACCTCCAGCCGGGGCTTCCCCTCGACGTACGACCCCGAGATCAGCGCGGCGAGGTTCTGCCGGCCGTTCGGGGTGACCGCCGAGGTGAGCTGGAACCGGGGGCTCTCCTGCCCCGGGAACTGGGTGAACAGGTAGTACGGAGGCTGCTTCTGGCCGCTGTCCGGCGCGTCCGGCACGTTCGGCACCTGCCAGAAGTCCTGCGCGGAGTAGAAGTCGCCCGGGTTGGTCACGTGGAACTTGGTGAGCAGGTTGCGCTGCACCTTGAACATGTCCGCCGGGTAGCGCAGGTGCTCGGTCAGCTCGACCGGGATCTCCGCCTTCGGCAGCACCAGGTCACCGCCGAACGCCTTGTTCCACGCCTTGAGCACCGGGTCGGTGTCGTCGTACTCGTAGAGCTTCACAGTGCCGTCGTACGCGTCGACTGTGGCCTTCACCGAGTTCCGCATGTAGTTGACGTCTTCCCGGGCCAGCTGGAACGTGCCCCGGTTGGTCAACTCGTCGGTGGTCTCGGTCTGCAGATTGACCTTCTCGGCGTACGGGTAGGAGGCCGCCGTGGTGTAGCCGTCCACGATCCACTGCACCCGACCGTCGACCACCGCCGGGTACGGGTCGCCGTCCAGGGTGAGGAACGGCGCGACCTTCTCCACCCGGTCGCGCGGGTTACGCACGTAGAGCAGCTTCGAGTCCTTGTTGACCGCCTCGGAGAGCAGGAAGTTCGACTCCTGCTCCTTGATGGCGTACAGCAGTCGCCGGGTGAAGGAGCCGATCTCCACGCCGCCCTCACCGGTGTAGGTGTAGGACTCGCCGCCGCCCTCACCGACCGGCCTGTCGAACTCGGCCTTCTTGTTCGGGTCGGACTGCCCGACGATGGCGTAGTCGTCCGCGGCCATCCGCTCGCCGTAGTAGATACGCGGCTGCTTGGCCGGGATCTGCTCGGTCTGCGAGGAGCACGCCTCCTGGGTCTTCTCACCGAGGAAGCCGGAGACGAAGAACGGCTGACCGCCGCAGACCACCTGGTTGGCCGGGGCGGCCACCAGCCCGTACCCGTGGGTGTAGACGGTGTGCCGGTTGATCCAGGTGTTCTGCTGGTCGGTCAACTCGCCATAGTTGATCTCCCGGACGCCAACCACGTAGTCGGAGACCTTGCCGTTCACCCCGTACCTGTCGATGTCCAGCTTCGGGCCGAAGTCGTAGAAGCCACGCACCTGCTGGAGCTGGGTGTACGTCTCGCTGACCAGCTGCGGGTCGAGCAGCCGCACGTTCGACACCACCGAGGTGTCGGTGGCCAGGTTCGCCGGTGGGGTGAGGTTGTTCGCCGCGTACGGGGTCGTCTCGGTGGCCCCCAACCCGAACGCCGCCCGCGTCGCGTCGATGCTGCGCTGGATGTACGGCGCTTCCTTGTCCTTGGCGCTCGGCTTGACCTCGAAGGTCTGCACCGCCCAGGGGTAGATGCCGCCGATGGCCACCGCGGACACGCCGAGCAGCGCCAGCGAGATCCCCGGCCAGACCAGGTTCCGCATCCAGGCGTTGGAGAACACGAGGATCGCGATCGCCACCACGATCGAGATGTAGGCGAGGATCTCCTTCGCCGGCAGCAGCGCGTTGACGTCGGCGTAGCCGGCACCGTACAACTTGGCGCCCTCGTTGTACTCCAGCAGCATGGCCCGCCGGTCCAACACGTACGCGATGGCCTTCAACAGCACGAAGACCGCGACCAGGGTGCTCAGGTGCGCGCGGGCCGCGTTGCTCATCCGGTCGCCGACGCCCTGGAGGCGGACCCCGCCGAAGAGGTAGTGCACCGCCAGCGCGCCGATCACGGCCAGCACCACAGCGGTGAACGCCACCCCGAGCAGGTAACGCCAGAACGGCAACTGGAAGACGTAGAAGCCGATGTCGACCCCGAACTCCGGGTCCTTGATGCCGAAGTCACCGCCGTTGCGGAAGAGCAGCCACTGGTTCCACCGGTTCTGCGCGGAGAGACCGGCGAAGAGCCCGACCACCGCGGCGGTCAGCGAGATCCAGGTGCCGAGACGCGGGCTGAGCACCATCCGGTAGCGCTCCAGGGTCGCCTGCTCCACCGAGTGCGGACGCAGGCGCGGGCGCAACCGGTAGGCCAGCCACAGGTTGCCACCGACTATCACCGCCATGCCGAGGCCGACGGCGAGGAAGAGCATCAACCGGGTCAGCAGGACACCGGTGAAGACCTCGGTGTAGCGGACCTCGTCGAACCAGAGCCAGTCGGTCCACGCCTGGACACCCCAGCCGAGCAGGGTGAAGAGCACGAACACCCCGACCAGGACAGCGATGGTGACGCGCCCGCGCCGGCTCATCCTCGGGAGGGGGCTGCTGCTACGCATGACCACTGTTGGCTCCGCACGCTCGATATGATCGGCTCCGACCAGGCACCCAGAGTACGGGGTGTTCCTGAGCGTGGCGGGGCACGGTCACACCGGTCAGCAACGCGTCGGTTGACCGCCCGCGCGCAACGTCTCCAGCGCGGTCATCGCCTCGTCCAACGAGCCCACCCGCAACAGCGGCAGATCCGGCTGCGGGTTGCGGACCGCCTCCGCGCAGTTGTCCGCCGGTACCAGGAAGACCTTGGCCCCGGCGCGCTTGGCACCGACCAGCTTCTGGGCGATCCCGCCGATCGGGCCGACGGCACCCTCGTCGTCGATGGTGCCGGTGCCGGCGATGATCTGGCCGCCGGTCAGGTCGGCCGGGGTCAGCTTGTCCACGATCCCCAGGGCGAACATCAGACCGGCGCTCGGCCCACCGATGTCACCCAGGTCGATGCCGAGCGTGAACGGGTGCGGCTGCTGCTGATCGATCTCGACACCGATCCGCGGCCGGCCGTCCTGCTCCTGGCTGGTCACCGTCGCGGTGGCCGGCGCGCCGTCCCGGGTGTAGCCGATGGTCAACGCCGTGCCCGCCGGCTTGGCCCGGACCAGCTCGGTGACCTTCGCGGCCACCGGCACCGGCTGGCCGTCGACCGAGGTGATCACATCGCCGGCCTTCAGCGCACCGGCCGCCGGGCCGTCCCCGGCCACCGTCTTGATCACCACCTGCACCGGAAAGCCCAACTCCCGCAGTGCGGCGGTCTCCGCGCTGGTCTGCGACGCCTTGAAGTCCTCGGCGTTGCGCTGCTCGACCTGCTCCGTCGACTCCCCCGGCGGGTAGACCAGCTCACGCGGCACCACCGCCTCGTCGTCGGAGAACCAGCCCGCGATCGCCCCCCGCAACCGCACAGTGGGCTGCACCCCCACCGTGGTCAGCCGCAACTGGCCGGCCGAGGTGGAGGTCTCCCGACCGGAGACCTGGATGACCTCCTTACCGTCGGTCGTACCGAGGGTGTTGACCGTCGGCCCCGGGCCCAGCACCACGTACGGAATCGGCACCCGGAGCACCCCGATGCTCAGCAGGGCGGTGAACAGGGCACCGAGCAGGACCGTCAGGCCACGACGTCTCATGCCGCAGAGCGTACCGACCGGTCGCGGGTCACCTGCCGGATGCGCCGCGCGACTTCGCCCTCAGCGCAACGCCAGCGGCGGCTACCTGGGGCGCGGTCCGCGTACCGTAGATGTCGTGCCTGATATTCCGTTCGGTTTCGCGCTCCCGGGTGGGCAGCCACCAGACCCCAACGATCCCGCGCAGATGCAGCAGTTCATGTCGCAGTTGCAGCACCTGCTCTCCGCGCCGGGCAGCGGTCCGGTCAACTGGGACCTGGCCCGGCAGGTAGCAGCCAGCCAGCTCGCGGCCGCCGGTGACCCGGCGGTGTCGATGTACGAACGCAACGCGGTCGAGGAGGCGCTCCGCCTCGCCGACCTGTGGTTGGAGCCCGCCTCGGCGTGGCCCACCGGCATCCAGAACCCGGTTGCGTGGAACCGCAACGAGTGGATCTTCAAGACGCTGGACGTGTGGCGCAAGCTGTGCGACCCGGTCGCCAGCCGGATGGTCGGCGCGATGGGCGACCTGGTGCCACCGGAGGCGCGCGCCCAGCTCGGCCCGATGCAGTCGATGGTGGCCTCCCTCGGTGGCGCGCTCTTCGGCGGTCAGCTGGGCCAGGCCCTCGGTTCGCTCGCCGCGGAGGTACTCTCCGCCGGCGACATCGGGCTGCCGCTCGGCCCGGCCGGCACGGCCGCGCTGATCCCGGCCAACATCCGGGCGTACGGCGAGGGCCTGGAACTGCCCGAGGACGAGGTCCGCCTCTACGTGGCGCTGCGCGAGGCCGCCCACCAGCGGCTGTTCCAACACGTCCCGTGGCTGCGGGGGCATGTGCTCAGCGCGGTCGAGATGTACGCGTCGGGCATCCGGGTCAACCGGGAGGCGATCGAGGAGGCGATGGGCCGGGTCGACCCGACCGACCCCGAGTCGATGCAGGCGATCGCCCTGGAGGGCATCTTCACCCCGGAGGACACCCCGGCGCAGAAGGCGTCGCTGGCCCGCCTGGAGACCGCACTCGCCCTGGTCGAGGGCTGGGTGTGCCACGTGGTGGACAGCGCCGCCAGCGACCGGCTGCCCAACGTCGTCCGGTTGGGCGAGGCGTTCCGCCGTCGCCGGGCCGCCGGTGGCCCCGCCGAGCAGACCTTCGCCGCGCTGGTCGGCCTGGAACTGCGCCCCCGCCGGCTGCGCGAGGCCGCGGCGCTCTGGGCCGCGCTCACCCAGCACCGTGGCATCGAGGGGCGCGACGCCGTCTGGGGCCACCCGGATCTGCTCCCGTCGGACGACGACTTCGCCGACCCGGTCGCCTTCGCGATGAACGACATGGACCTCAGCGAGCTGGACAGCTTCGACTTCACCGCCCCCGGCGGGGTGGAGGAGAAGGCCCCCGGTCAGCCGGATGAGACCGACGGCGAGGACGACGCCAAGTCCTGACGTCCGCGCGACGACGATCCGCGCCCGGGTGCCCGCATGATCGACAGCGGGCACCCGGGCGTGCCGTCGGCGGGGCTGGCGGGCGGTGGTGCGGGTCCTGCGGGCAGGCGGGGTGGCGGGGTGGCGGGCGGCGGTGCGGGTCCTGCGGGCAGGCAGGGTGGCGGTTCAGGCGGGTCGGCCCGACCCGGAGAGAAGGGCGCGGGTCGCTTCCCAACCCTCGAAGGCCGGGTCCAGCGTGGCCAGGTCAGCCGGCCCGCGCAGTCGTCGCCAGCCCGCCGTGACCGCCACGTCACCCGGGCGCGGGGCGTTGGCGCGCGCCGCAGCCGGCGTAGCGGTGTCCAGTTCCAGTGTCGGTAGCCAGTCCGGCGCGGGCAGTCGTACCGCGACTCCGAGCAGACCCGGACCGCCGCCCTCGACCGGGGCCACCGCGACCGGTCGGGTGGTGAGTGGGCGGAGCAGCTTGCCGACGGTCAGTGCGGGAAGGTCAGGCACGTCACTGACCAGCACCGCCGCCTGGTCGTACCCCTCCAGCGCGGCGAACACGGCGTTCGGCGTCGGCTCGGCCACCTCGTACACCGCAGTGCCGGGCCACACCAGCGCATCGGCCAGCGCTCGGTCGGCCGGGGTCACCGCGACAGCGACCTCCACCTCGTTGAGCGTGGCGAGCAGGTCGATGACGTCTTCCGCGAGAGCCGCTCGCCACTCCGCCAGGTCGACGCCGGGCGGCGACCAGTGCACCGGCCCGAGCAACGCCACCACCACCCGTCGCGCCATCCCCCGACCCTAGCGCCCCACCCCGTACGGCCACCCCACCCGACCCGCTCCGGAGCGCCCCGGCGCGGCTCGACGACATGATCGACTCGACTTCCTTGAAGTCGCGGTGTCCCGGCGACCTGGATAGCGCGGTTTTCAGGAAGGCGAGTGGATCTAGGCCGATCAGAGGGTGTGGATCAGGTGGGGAGCGGGGCGCAGGAGGCGGCGGCTACTCCTTCGAGGTAGCCGCGGGCGCGTTCCGCCTTGGGGTAGCGACCGACCAACGCCCAGAACCGGGCGTTGTGGCTGGGCACGATGAGGTGCGCCAGCTCGTGGAGCAACACGTAGTCGATCACCCATTCGGGCATCTCCTGGACGCGGTGCGAGATTCGGATGCTGCGGTCCGCCGGCGTGCAGGAACCCCATCGGCCGTTCTGGTTGGTGACCCATCGGACGCTGGCCGGCACCGCCTTCGTGGCGTACCCGGGGAGGTAGAGGTCGATGAGCCGGTTGGCGCGGGCCAGCAGCTCGGCGTCGGAGCGGGCGAGGCGGCCCTCCCGGGCGGCGAGCCGGGCGAGCATCCGGTCGACCCACTCGCTCTCCTCGGCGCGGGAGAACTGGTCGGGGATGAGGACGACCACTCGCTCACCGTCACGGTACGCGGACACCGTGCGTCGTCGGCGCTGGCTGCGCCGCACCTCGACGACCGGCTTACGCGTCCCCGCCATCACTGGCCCGCGCAGCCTCGACTACGTGTCACGAAGGAAAGCTAATGCGTACTGACCAGGGGTCCGCAAGAGTCAACCGCACGACACGCGCCCAGAAAATGGTGATTGGTCGCCAGGCGTCCCGAAAATTTCTTGACCGCAGCGCCATCGCGCCATCTCGTCACCCTTCGTGAACGCTGATGGCGCCGGTACGCGGCACGTCCCCACCGTAGGTGATCACCGTCCGAATGCCCCTGCGGGGGCCACTCGCACGGGTGGCTGTCAAGGTTTGGTCGGCGTGTCCCCGCCAAACTGACTTATCCGACCTATTTCGCCATGCACACTCTCGACGTCGACTTGCTCACAGTGTCGATGCACAGCTGACATGGAACTGCCCAGACCTGGGTAGGGTCCGCGGACCAGCGGTCACGAAGGTGGCCGCGGAGTGAGACCCAGCGCCGGCGCCCCGTGTGGCCCGCCGCCGGGCACCCCGCCGGGACGGCATTGACCGGCGGACGAGACGAGGAGGGCACCGTGGCCGACCAGGCCCAGACGACCTACAACGGTTACTGCGTGAAGTGCAAGGAGAAGCGGGACTTCGAGGGGCACGTCGAGGTCTCGAAGACCGGAATGAACATGGCCAAGGGCAAGTGTCCGGTATGCGGCACAACAGTGAACCGCATCCTGGGCAAGGCCAAGGTCTGACCCGAACGGGTGAACGGGGGTGGGGTGGCCGGTGGCCACCCCACCCCCGTTGCCGATCGGGAGTTCGGTGCCACCGGCGTCGGTAGCCCTGTCGGGTGACCGACAACAGGCGCAGCGGGCTGTGGAAAACCCGTCAAAGCCTGTGGATAGCGCTGGACAGCGGCCTGATCGCCTGTGGACAACGATCGACCGAACGCGAAGATGCGGTCACGATTCGTGACCATGAGCCGCAGCGTACTGCCCCGCCCCACCCTGCTACCCGGCCTCAACCGGCTCTGGCGGGACCGGCACACCCTCCAGCTCGGCGTCGGCCCCGGGCCGGCCGTCCTGGTGGAACTGGCCAACCCCCGCGCCGCCCACCTGCTCGACCTGCTGGACGGCACCCGCAGCGAGCGCACAGTGCTGGCCCAGGCGGCGACCGCCCGGGTCAGCGCCGACGACGCGCGTACCCTGCTCGACACCCTGCGGGCCGCCGGCCTGTTGGTGCCCGCGCACAGCCTGCTCCCCCGCGACCTGACCGGCCCGGTCCGTGCCCGGCTCGCGGCCGAGGCCGGCGCGCTGGCCCTGGCCGCCGCCCGACTACCCGGCACCCCCGCGCAGGTCCTGCGTCGGCGGCGCGCGGCCCGGGTCCTGCTCACCGGCGCCGGAGGGCTCGGCGGGCCGCTGACGGTCGCGCTGGCCCAGTCCGGCGTGGGGCAGGTGATTCCGCAGCTCACCGGCTCGGTACGCCCCGTCGACCTGATCGGTACGGGCATCCCCGCCACCGAACTGGGTCGTCCGCTGGCACCGGCGGTACGGGCCGCGGTCGACCGCGTCGCACCGGGCACCGGCACCCACCCGAGCCGCGCCGGCCGGATCGACCTGGTGATCCAGCTCGGCACGGACCGGCCTCCCGCGCTGCTCGCCGCCGGTCTCGCCCAGCGTCGGCAGCCGCACCTGCTGGTCACGCTCCGCGAAGGCGTACCGGTGATCGGGCCGCTGGTTCGCCCACCCGCAGGGCCCTGCCTGCACTGCGTCGAGCTGCACCGGGCCGATCGCGACCCGGACTGGCCACGGCTCGCCGCTCAACTCGCCGCCGCCGACCCGGTGGCCGCCGGAACGACCGGCACGCTGCTCGTCGCCTGCGGGTACGCGTTGGCCGAGGCACTGACGCAGCTGGACGGAGGTCAGCCGGAGACGCTGGGTGGTGCCATGGAGATCACCGGCAACGGTCGTTTCCGTCGTCGGGGTTGGCCGCCACACCCGGCATGTGGGTGCTCACGAGGCCGAGTGTCCGCACCAGCCCGGCCGCAGAGCAGCAGCGGGGCCCTCCGGTCGGTAACAATGACCGTGTGACCGACATCCCGCGCCGCGCCGTGTCCCGCACCGCCAAGCTCGCCGCCCTGCCGCTCGGCTTCGCCGGCCGGACCGTTCTCGGGATGGGAAAGCGCGTCACCGGGCTCGCCTCCGACGTGATCTCCGCGGAGATTCAGCAGCGCACCGCCGAGCAACTGTTCAGCGTGTTGGGCCAGCTCAAGGGCGGGGCGATGAAGTTCGGCCAGGCGCTGTCGGTCTTCGAGGCGGCTTTGCCGGAGGAGATCGCCGCGCCCTACCGGCAGGCGCTGACGAAGCTGCAGGAGGCGGCGCCACCGCTGCCGGCCGCCAGCGTGCACAAGGTGCTGGCCGAGCAACTCGGGCCCGACTGGCGGGACCTGTTCGTCGAGTTCAACGACGTCCCGGCCGCCGCCGCCAGCATCGGCCAGGTGCACCGGGCGCGCTGGCGCGAGCCCGGGTACGACGAGTCGGGCGCACCGCACAGCCGGGACGTGGCGGTCAAGATCCAGTATCCGGGGGCTGGCGACGCCCTGCTCGCCGACCTCAAGCAGCTGTCCCGACTGGGCGGGATGTTCCGGGCCATCCAGCCCGGCCTGGACGTCAAGCCGCTCCTGGCCGAGCTGCGCGAACGGATCACCGAGGAGTTGGACTACGAGTTGGAGGCCGAGTCGCAGCGCACCTTCGCCGCCGCGTACGCCGACGACCCGGAGATCTTCATCCCGGAAGTGGTAAACGCCTCGCCCCGGGTGCTGGTCACCGAGTGGGTGACGGGCACCCCGCTGGCCGACATCATCCGCGAGGGCACCGAGGAGGAGCGGGACGAGGCGGGCCGGTTGATGGCCACCCTGCATCTCTCGGCGCCGCAGCGGGCCGGGCTGCTGCATGCCGACCCGCACCCGGGAAACTTCCGGCTGCTGCCCGACGGCCGGCTCGGGGTGATCGATTTCGGTGCGGTGGCCCGGATGCCGGAGGGCACGCCGGAGCCGATCGGTCGTATCGCCGCGATGGCCCTGCGCGGCGACGCCGACGAGGTCGTGGCGGGGCTGCGGTCGGAGGGGTTCATCGGTTCGGCCGAGGAGATCGACGCCGAGGGGGTGCTCGATTTCATCCGCCCCATGTTGGAGCCCATCGCGGCGGACGGCTTCCGGTTCACCCGAGCCTGGCTACGCGCCGAGGCGGGGCGATTGGCCAGCCCCCGCTCCCCCACGTACCAGCTGAGCAAGCGGCTCAACCTGCCCCCGTCGTACCTGCTGATCCACCGGGTGACGCTCGGGTCGATCGGGGTGCTCTGCCAGTTGGAGGCGAAGGCCCCCTACCGGAGCATCCTGGAGCGCTGGCTGCCCGGCTTCGCCCCGGTCGCCTGACAAGGTCGATACCGTCTGACAACGTCGAGGTCAGGTCGCCTCATGACGTGACGAAGGGCGGGTGCCGGTCGGCACCCGCCCTTCTGCGTGGGGTGGTACTA
Source organism: Micromonospora vinacea (assembly GCF_015751785.1). Lineage (NCBI taxonomy): Bacteria > Bacillati > Actinomycetota > Actinomycetes > Micromonosporales > Micromonosporaceae > Micromonospora > Micromonospora vinacea. The sequence goes on from NZ_JADOTY010000001.1 coordinate 907,214, forward strand.
GAGAACGCCCAGGTCGCGAGCCGCCTGGTTGCGGCCGGTCATGGCGACGGTACGGGCGGATCGGGTTGCCTCAGTGCTCGTGGTGGTACGACCGGCCTGAGGCCGGCGCATTCGAGCCCTGGTCAACGCTTCGTGGAGTAGTTGCATCTCGAAGGCTCCACTCGGAACGTTCAACATCGTTTTCTCGCTCACTGCCGGTGTGACACCGGCGTAGTTGGGACGGGTCGGGAACATGTCAGGCTGCCAGCCGGACCGCGCCACGCGCCTCGGACAGCCCACTGGCCGCCAGGCGCGCCTCGGCCTCGACCCGAAGCTCGGCGTCACGGGCGACGTCCTCCTTACGCGGACGGCCACGGGGCCGCTTACGCGGGACAACCGCGCCACGCTCGAAGATCTCGCCGCCCCAGACGCCCCACGGCTCCGCTCGCTCAACGGCTCCGGCCAGGCACTCGACACGCAGCGGGCAGTCCCCGCAGAGTGACTTGGCCAGCTCGAGCTCGGTGGGCGAGTCGGAGAACCACAGGTCGGGGTCGAACTTCCGGCAGGGCAGGTTCGCCTCCATCTCGACGCTCATGTCGAGGGGGGCCAACGCCAGACTCATCTCCCGGTCACCTCTCTCTCACTTCGATCTCGTGGATCGCATTCCGACGTACTTACGGCGGGCAAAAAACTGAGGCCGCGGATCCCGGTAAGCGGGTTCCGCGGCCTCGAGGTGAGCCGGAGTCTGATGGTCAGACCGGTTTACCTCGAGGTGGAACGCCGCGGACATCCATGCGCTTCTTGGCGACCTGGATGCCATTGCCCGTGAAGCCACTGGTCCCCTCGACTCCAGCGGGCGCGACGGTCAGGATCAGCTCGGCCTGAACCTGGTGCACCTGTGGAACCGACGGTCGTGCAGCCGCAAGGGCCACCCGGACAGCCGACAGCGGAGCGCAGACAGACGGCATCGCCGTCAGACGCTCATAGGTGAAGATCTTCACGGGTGCCACCTCCCTCACGTTCCTCGAATCGACTGGACCGACCTCGTGAGCAGCCGGAATGGCGCCGCTCGCGTGGTGTGTCCTGAGGCTATTCCTCGCGCCGGGGCGAGGGCAAACGAATTTACGACGAGATTTCGAAAGTTTTCTCCGGGCAGACATCGTCCACCCCGGCACCAGCCACGAGGGCCAGCACCGACTCCCCGTAGAGGCCCAGCTTCCGAGGGCCGATACCGGCGATGGCGATCAGCTCCTCCGACCGGCCCGGTCGCCGCTCGGCCAACGCGATCAACGTCGCGTCGGTGAAGACCACGTAGGCCGGGACCTTCTGCGCACCGGCCACCCGCTGCCGCCACTCGCGCAGCCGTTCGTGCAGCTCATCGTCTATGTCGGACGGGCAGGTGGGGCACCTGCCGAGCTTGCGGTCCGGGCCGGCGAGCAGTGTGGCGCCGCAGATCCGGCAGGAGACGATCTGGGTTCGCCGCCGCTCGGGACGGCGGGCCGGACCGGTGCTACCCGTCGCCCGTTCGGTGCCGCCGGAGCGGTCCAGTTGGGGCAGGAACCGCGACGGCCGCCGGGCCCGTCCGCCGGGCGAGCGCGCGGTGGCGTACGACAGCCACAGCCACTCCCGGGCGCGGGTGATCCCGACGTAGAGCAGCCGCCGCTCCTCCTCGACCTGCTCGACGGTCTTGGCGTACGTGGTGGGCAGGGTGCCCTCGGCCAGGCCGACCAGGAAGACCGCGTCCCACTCCAGCCCCTTGGCCGAGTGCAGGGACGCCAGCGTCACGCCGTCCACGGTCGGCACGTGCTGCTGGGCGGCCCGTCGCGCCAACTCCTCGGTGAAGTCGGTGAGGGTGACCGGACGCTCCACCGAGGCGGCCTCGCCGATCGGCACGACCTCGGGGGTGGCCGCGTACTCCTCGGCGAGTTGGACCAGCGCGGACAGCGCCTCCCACCGCTCGCGGGCGGCGCCGCCGGCCGGGGGCGCGTCCGGGGCCCAGCCGACGGCGGTGAGCGCCTCGACGACGGCGACCGGCAGCGGTGTCTCCCCCGGGATCGAGCGGGTGGCGGCACGCAGCGCGACCATCGCCTGGCGTACCTCGGTCCGTTCGAAGAACCGCTCCGCGCCCTGCACGACGTACGGCACGCCGGCCTCGGTGAGCGCCTTCTCGTACGCCTCGGACTGCGCGTTGACGCGGAACAGCACGGCGATCTCCTTCGCCGGCGTGCCCGCGTCGATCAGGGACCGGCAGCGCGCGGCCACCGCGTTCGCCTCCGCCGGCTCGTCGGTGAAGATCCGCAGGTCCGGCTCGGGGCCGGGTGGGCGCTGCCCGCTCAACTCCAGTCGCAGACGCGCCTCGGTGCCCCGGGCCTGGGAGATCACCGCGTTTGCCAGCCCGACCACCTGCGGGGTGGAGCGGTAGTCGCGGACCAGCCGGACCACCGTGGCGTTGCGGTGCCGGCGGGGGAAGTCGACCAGGTACGCCGAGGTGGCCCCGGTGAACGAGTAGATCGTCTGGCTGGCGTCGCCGACCACTGTCAGGTCGTTGCGGCCGGCCAGCCAGGCGTCCAGCAACCGCTGTTGGAGTGGGTTGACGTCCTGGTACTCGTCGACCACGAAGTGCCGGTACTGGGTGCGGATCTGCTCGCCGACGTCCGGGTGCTCCTCGATGCCCCACACCGCGGCCCGCAGCATGTCCTCGAAGTCGATCACACCGTTCGAGCGCTTGAGCTGCTCGTACGCGGTGAACACGTCGGCGACCTTCGCCGGCTCGTGCGGTGTGTCGCGCAGTGCCCGGGCCGCGGCGACCACGTAGTCCGTCGGCTCGACAAGCGACGACTTCGCCCACTCGATCTCGCCGGCCAGGTCGCGGGCGGCGGCCCGGTCGGTACGCAGGCCGACCCGGGCGGCGGCGAGGGTGACCAGTCGGACCTTGCTGTCCAGCAGCTCGGGCATGGCGCGGCCGGCCAGCAGCCGGGGCGCGAAGTAGCGCACCTGGCGCAGCGCGGCGGCGTGGAAGGTCCGTGCCTGGACGCCTTGCGCCCCGAGCAGAGTGAGACGGTGTCGCATCTCGGCGGCGGCGCGGGCGGTGAAGGTGACCGCGAGCACGTGCCGGGGTGAGATCTCACCGGAGAGCGCCCGGTGGGCGATTCGGGAGGTGATCGCCCGGGTCTTGCCGGTGCCGGCGCCGGCCAGGATGCAGACCGGGCCGGCGGGTGCGGTCACCGCCGAGCGCTGCTCCGGGTCCAGCCCGGCGAGCACCTGTTCCGACGCTGAGTGAACCGCCACAACCAGGAATCATCTCAGCTCCTCCCAGCGTTGCAGCGAACAGCCTCGGCTTGATCCGCAAGCCGCGGCCGGAGGAGTTGGAGGATCCGACCATGCTGACGATGTATTCCACCCCCTGGTGCGGCTACTGCCACCGGCTGAAGTCGCAGCTCGACCGGGAGGGCATCGGGTACGAGGTGGTCGACATCGAGCAGAACCCGAAGGCCGCGGAGTTCGTGATGAGCGTCAACGGCGGCAACCAGACGGTGCCGACGCTGCGCTTCGCCGACGGCAGCGCCCTGACGAATCCCTCGATCACCCAGGTCAAGCAGCACCTGGAGACGCTCAACGCCTGATCTGCCGGTTCATTCTCGACGAGCGGCCGCCCCACCCGGGGCGGCCGCTCGTCGTGTTCCGGAGCGGGTCACGGCGGCGACGGTCGGTGGGTGCCGGAAGCTCGGGTCGGTCGGTGTCCTCGACAGGTCGGCGGGGCGCCGGGAGCGTCGGGCGGGTGGGCGACGTCGGCGGGCGGGCCCCGGTCGGCGCGCTCAGGTGCCGGCCCCGCCACAGGTAGCTGCCGGCGGCCAGGGTGGCCACCCCGACCAGCGCGAACAGCAGCCGGTAGTCCAGAAACCCGACCAGCAGGGCACCCGCCCCGATGGAGAACGCCTGCGGCCCGCTGACCACCGCCTGGGTGGCGGCGGCGACCCTGCCGACCAGCGAGGGCGGGGTACGGCGCTGGATCAGCGTGTGCAACCCCACCATCGTCAGCGGGAGCGAGACCCCGGCCAGCAGCACCGCCGCGAACCCGAGCCGCAGATCGGGGTACGCGAGCGCGAGCGCGGCCGGCGAGAAGAAGGCGACCCCGGCGGCCAGCGTGCCGACCTCTCCGAGCCGGCGGACCAGCGTCGGTGAGCAGAGCCCACCGAGCAAACCACCCACACCCTGCACGGTGACCAGCACGCCCACGAACGCGGCATCCCGGTTCAGCCCCTGGTCGACGTAGGCGAAGATGAGCGACTCACTGAAGCCCATCACCAGTGATCCGAGCCCGTAGCCGAGCAGTGCCCGCCGCAGGGCCGGCTCGCCGGCCAGGTGCCGCAGGCCGGCGCCCAGTTCGGCTGGCCACCGCAGCCGTACGGCCGGCGGCAGCTGTTGCGGGGTGGGCAGTGCGGTCACCACCGCCGCGGCGGTCAGAAATCCGACCATGCCGATTCCGGCCAGCGCCCACCCGCCGAGCGCCGCGTAGAGCGCCGCGCCCACCAGCGGACCGACCAGTCGTATCCCCTGACGTACGGTCTGGAGCACTCCGTTCGCCTCGGCCAGCAGCTCGACCGGCACCATCTCGCGGATGAGCCCACTGAGCGCCGCGCCGAGCGTGATGGACGAGAGTCCGTACAGGGCGGCCACCAGGTAGACGATCCAGACGTCGCCCGCGTCGTGAACGGTGAACAGCGGGGCGAGCAGAGCCGCGGTCACCACGTTCGCGGCCACGAAGAACGGCCGGCGCGGGTAACGGTCGACGACCCAGCCGACCAGCGGTGCCAGCGTCATCGGCGCGATGACCGCGAAGATCGTGGCACCGGCCAACCCGTTCGAGCCAGTCAGATCCTTGACCCAGATGGCGAGTGCGAGCAGAAGGATCGACTCGGCGGTCATGCTGGCCAGCAGACCGCCGAAGAGCAGGCGGAAGTCGGGTCGGCGCAGGATCGTGCGCATGGGGTCCCTCCGGCGGGATGGCCTGCCCAGGTGGGCGAGGTCGACGGGCCGCGACCTCGGGTCCGTCGTCAGCCGGCATTCCCGTGGTCCGATTTTCGCAAGACACGCCCTCGCCGGAACCTCCGACACCGGTCGCGCCGTCCATACTGACCGTGGGGGGCGAATTTCATACAGTTACCGTCGCGTCTGCGGCGGACGACGGGAAAGAGGACACTGTGCCTCCTGCCGCACCCAGCCCAATCCTGCGTCGTCGCCGGTTGGGCGTCGAGCTGCGCCGCCTGCGTGAGGCCGCAGGCTTCACGGGCGATCAGGTCATCGAGCGTATCGGTTGGGCCTCCGCATCCAAACTGTCCCGTTTGGAGAACGGCCGCAGCCGACCGGACCCACAGGACGTCAGCGACCTGCTCGACCTCTACGGCGCCGACCAGGCGCTGCACGACGAACTGCTGGGCATCACCAACGAGGCCGGCGACATGCGCGGCTGGTTGAAGAACTTCCCGGTGATGACGCAGCAACAGCGCGGCTGGGCCGAGTTGGAGGCGGGCTGCGCGGAGATCTCCGAGTACAACCCGGTGCTGGTGCCGGGCCTGTTGCAGACCCCCGGGTACGCCCAGCTGCGGATCGTGTCGGCCCGGCAGGTGAGCGCGGGCGCGGGCGAGCCGGAACCCGGCGACGAGCCGGAGACCGAGGTGCAGGCGCGGCTGGCCCGCCAGTCGCTGCTGACCCGGGAACCGCACGCTCCCCGCTACACCGCAGTGCTGGAGGAGGCGGCCCTCGGCCGTCGGGCCGGGCCGCCGGAGGTGCTGCACGAGCAGCTGCTCCAACTCTGTGAGCTGGCGCTGCTGCCCAACGTGGCCCTGCACGTGCTGCCCCGGGACACCCAGATCGGCAATTGGTACCTTCCGCCGACCGCCTTCTCGGTCTATCGGTTCGCCGATCCCCTCGATCCGGAGACATTGGCCATCGAAGGTGGCTTCACCGACGTCATGTCGACCGACACAATCACTCTAAATCGCTATAAAGTGGTGTTCGAGTGGCTATGCACGGCGGCACTTAACGCTTCGGACACCCTCTCCTGGCTGATCGAGGCGGCGGGACGGCTGACCGAGGCAACGCCCCCATCCACAGTGGCGTTCGGGCCGGCAACGGCGCCGACCCAACGCCGCCGGGAATCGGGGCGACTGACGGACCGGTGATCCACGGGGGACCCTCCGTCGGGGCGTGCGGCACCACTCGTCCCATCGGATCGCTGCACATCAGGAGCAGAACCATGAACGACATCCGCAACACGCCGTCCGTCTCCGCCCACTCGTTGGCGGACGCCCCGTGGCGTACCAGCACACGCAGCCAGACCTCCAACTGTGTGGAGGTCGCCCCGCTCGCCACCGGCCCGTCGGCGGTCGCCCTACGCGACAGCAAGGACCGGGGCGGTCCGGTGCTGCTGTTCAACCGCGCGGGGTGGCTCGGCTTCATCACCGGAGCGAAGAAGGGCCAGTTCGATCTGAACTGATTCGGTGACTGGTACGGGGCCGTCGGCGCACTGCCGGCGGCCCCGTCGCGTCGTACCCGCCGACTCCGTCGCTCGGCGACCCGCCGACTCCCTCGCTGGGCGACGCGCCGACCCTGTTGAGCAGCCATCCGCCGATCGGACGAGGCTCGAAACCGATAGGCGCGTTTCAGTTGCTGAGACGAACACGGGGCGTAACATGACCCTCGAATACGTGGAACTTCCACACTGGCTCTTCCGTCGCGGTTCATCCGGAGACCCTCATGCGGTTCCTGATCGTTCGCACCGACATCCGCGCCGTCGCTGACGGGGACATCGCCGCCGCCTGGGCGGACGGCCACCGACTTCGCGACGAGACGACCACGCCCGAGCCACGCCGGCAGATCGTGCACGCCGAGGACCGGGACGCCGCACTTCTGCTGGCTCGCGCCCTGGCCACTGTCGGCGCGGTCCGCGCCGGCAAGCAACGGGTCAAGGTCCTGCCGCTGGTCGAGCCGCGGCCCGCCTTCCGACACAGACCGGGCCGCACCGGCACCTGATTCCACAGGTCGTCCGTCGTGGTCGGACCGGCTCCCCCGCCGCGTTCATCGCACCCACCGACCACGACGGCCCGTGTTCCCGGCCCGTGACCGCCGCGGCAACGGCGGCCACGGGCCGGGACCGTGCTCAGCGGTCGGCGTCCACCCAGCCGTCCAGCCAACGGTGGATGAGGAACAGCGCGATCGACGACGGGGGCGGCAGGATCAGCCGGGCCCCATCGCCCACGTCCACCGTCTGCCCGGCCAACGCCGCCCCGATCTCCCGGCGGGAGAACCAGCGGGCGTACGCGATCTCGGACGGGTCGACCCGCACCGGCTCTGTCGGGTTCGCGGTGGCCAGGAAGCCGAGCATCAGCGAGCCGGGGAACGGCCAGGCCTGGCTGCCCACGTACCCGATGCGCTCGACCCCGATGCCCACCTCCTCGCGGACCTCGCGCAGCACGGCCGCCTCCGCCGACTCCCCTGGCTCCACGTAGCCGGCCAGGCAGGAGTAGCGCCGACCACCCGGTGTGCCCTGCCAGCCGGCGTTGTTGCCGAGCAGACAGCGGCCGTCCGGCCCGTCCACGCCGTCGTGAACGAGCACGATCATCGCCGGGTCGGTACGCGGCCAGATCCGCCCGCCGTTGCGGTCCACCCGGGACCAACCGGCCTCGTCCATCGCGGTAGGCGCGCCGGTGCTCGTCGAGTAACCGTGTCGGGTGTGCCAGTTGACCAGCGCCAACGCGGTGGTGAAGATGCCGGCCTCCCGGTCGGCGAGCAGGTGACCCACCTCCCGGAGGTGGACCGCCCGGGTCCCCGGAATCGTCGGCAGCGGCGCGTCGACAGCGAAGACCGGCACCCCGTCCGGCTCGACACCCAGGAACATCGCGCCCGACTCGGAGCCGGCGGGCACGTCACCCGCCCCGAACAGCACCAACGTCGGCGGCGACGTCTCGGTGCGGGCGAGCGTCCGCCCCTCGTCGGTCGAATCGAGCAGCAGCACCCGGGCCCGCAACCACGCCTCGGTCAACCACTGCGAGTCACCCCGCCGGTGCGCCGCCCGATCCAGCGTGGACCGCGCCAACGGCGGCGCCGCCTCCCCGCTCACGCCGGCGCTCCGCTGCTGAGCCACAGGGCTCGCTCGCTCCGCTCGCTCACGCCAACTGCTCGGTCTGAACAGTGGTCAGCGCGGCCAGCCCCGGAGTGATCCGCTCCGCGTCGCCGAGTACCACGATCGCCGCCCGAGCCGGGGCCAGGTAGCGGGCCGCCGCCCGCGCGACGTCGTCGATGCTCGCCCTCGCCAACCTCGCCGCGTACTCGGCGAGGAAGTCGAGGCGCAGACCGTTGCCCGCGTACGCGCTGGTCAACGCCGCCAACCCGGCCTGGGTGGACATGCCGAGCTGGAGGGTGCCCAGGGCGTACTGCCGGGCCTGCTCCAACTCCTCGGGCTTCGGTGGCAGCGACGCCAACCGACCCAGCTCGTACGTCGTCTCCAGCAGTGCCGGACCGGTGACCTCGGTGGCCACGTCGGCGGCGGCGACCAGCACCGACCCGGCGACGGAGTGCTCGATCACCGAGTGCGGGCCGTACGTGTAGCCCTTGTCCTCGCGTATGTTCTCGACCCAGCGGGAGGAGAAGTAGCCGCCGAAGATCAGGTTAGCCAGTTGCAGCGGGGCGTGGTCGGGGTCGGTGCGCGACACCGCCGGCAGCGCGATCCGCAGCGAGGACTGCACCGAGCCGGGCCGGTCGACCAGCAGCAGCGGCCCCGGCTCCAGCGGCGGAGTCGCCGGCAGTTCGGCCGTACGCCCGGCACCCGACCAGCCGCCGAGCGCCCGCTCGGCCGCGTCCAGTGCCTTCTCCGGCTGCACGTCACCGACCAGCACCAACTGCGCGCCGGTCGGATGGACCCGCTCCGAGTGCAGGGTGCGCAGCGCCGCCGGTCGGACCGCTTGGATCTGACCGGGCTCCGGCGTCTGCGTCGCGTACGGGTGCCGGCCGTAGATCCGCTTGAGCAGCGCCTCCCGGGCCAGGTGCGCCGGTTGGCTCTGCGCCACCTGGATCCGGTCGACCAGCCGGTCCCGTTCGGTGGACACCTCGTCGCTGGGGTAGCTGGCGCCGGTCAGCACCTCGGCCAGCAACTCCAGCATCCGGTCCAGACCGGTGACCAGGCCGGCGCCGGAGAGCATCAGCCGGTCCGGGTCGACGCCCGCGGAGAGCCCGCCGCCCACCTTCTGCAACTCTGCGGCGATCTGCACGCTGGTCATCGACTCGGTGCCGGAGAGCATGGTCTGCGAGAGCATCGCGCCGCGGGCCAGGTGGACCCGGCCGAACGGCACCCAGAGCCGCATCTCGACCAGGGGTACGGCGGGCCGGCGTACGGCGATCACGGTGAGCCCGTTGCGCAGTGTGCGCTCGGCCTGCTTGGGCACCGTGAGCTTGCGGGTGGGACCGAGCGGCGGCAGCGTACGCGGCCCGGCAGGAGCGGTGGTGACACTCATCGGGCGCCTCCGGCGATGACCTCGATGGCGGCCCGGCGCTCCGGGCGCACTGTGGCCGCGGCGGCCCGGACCTGCTCCTCGGTGACCTCGCCGACCAGCCGGGGCAGGTCGTTGAGCAGGCCCGGTTCGCCGCGTTGCTGCTCCAGCACGGCCATCCGCAGCGCCCGACCGAGCACCGCGTCGGTGTCCCGCAGCAGGTGGGTCGCCATCCGGGCCTGGGTGCGGGCCAGCTCACCGTCGGTCAGCCCGTCGGTGGCCAGCCGGTCCAACTCCTCGTCGATGGTGCGCAGCACCTTGTCCACGTCGCCCCCGGGCGGCAGGTGCGCCTGCAACAGCAGCGCTGTGGGATCGCGGACGTCGAACGGGTCGCCCATGAAACCGAGGTATCCGCCGAGGCTGGTCACCGTGCGGTCGCGCTGCACCAGCCGCTCGACCAGCCGCGACGCGTCGCCGTCGGTGAGCACCTCGGCCAGCACCACGTACGGCAGGTAGCCGGCGAAGTCGGTGACCGGGTCGGGCACGCGCCAGGCGCCGGCCACCGCCGGCAGCGGCGCCAGGGCATCGGTGTACGAGGTGCGCCGCTCGGCGCTCAGGTCGGGCTCGGTGAAGTCGGGTCGTTGCGGTGCCGGCCGGGCCGGCACGTCACCGAAGTGCCGGGTGACCAGTTCGGTCGCCTCGGCCACGTCGATGTCACCGCTGACGGCCAGCACGGCGTTGCCGCTGGCGTAGTAGCGGCGGAAGAAGTCGGCGGCGTCGGCGACGGTCGCCGACTCCAGGTCGTCGAAGGAGCCGTAGCCGTCGTGGGCGTTCGGGAAGGTGTCGAACATGACCGGCGGCAGGGTCAGCCAGGGGAAGCCGCCGTACGGCCGGTTGAGGACGTTGACCCGGATCTCCTCCTTGACCACGTCGACCTGGTTGCGCAGGTTCTCCTCGGTCAGCCGGGGGCCGCGCATCCGGTCCGCCTCCAGGAACAGCGCGCGTTCCAGCGCGTTGCTCGGCAGCGTCTCGAAGTAGTCGGTGTAGTCCAGGTGGGTGGAGCCGTTGAAGGTGCCGCCCGCGCCCTGCACGTGCCGGAAGTGGGCCAGCTTTTCCAGGTTTTCCGAGCCCTGGAACATCAGGTGCTCGAAGAGGTGGGCGAAGCCGGTACGTCCCTCCGGCTCCGAACGGATGCCGACGTCGTAGACCACCGCCACCCCGATCACCGGGGCACTGCGATCGGGGGTGAGCACCACCCGCAGGCCGTTGTCGAGGGTGAACCGCTCGACCGGATACTTCGTCGCTGGAATTCTGGATCTCCGCGCCGCCACGGAGTCGACCCTAGCGCGTCGACACCTCCGCCACCCGCGACCTTCCCGGAGCCGCCGCGACCGGGGCCGTCACCAGGGGCAGCACCTCGGCGCCGACCCGCTCTGCCTCCTCGCGGTGCGGCCAGCCGGAGAGGACGAACTCGTCGACGCCGAGTGCCGCGTACTCGTCGATGCGGGCCGCGACCTCGGCGTAGCTGCCGACAAGCGCGGTGCCGGCGCCCTCGCGGACCAGGCCGACGCCGGCCCAGAGGTTCGGTGCGACGGTGAGACCGTCGGTGCGGCCGGCGTTCAGGGCGGCCATCCGGGCCTGACCCACCGAGTCCATCCGGCGGAACCGGGCCTGGGCGGCGGCGATCCGCTCCGGGCTCATCCCGGCCAGCAGTCGGTCGGCCTCCGCCCACGCCTCGGCGGTTGTCGGTCGGGCGATGACGTGCAGCCGGAGGCCCGTGCGCAGGGTGCGGCAGTGGTCGGCGGCGAGCGCCCGGACCCGGGCGACCCGGGCCGCTATCGACGCCGGCGGTTCACCCCACATCAGGTACACGTCGGCCTGCCGGGCGGCCACCGTCTCGGCGGCCGGGGACGCGCCGCCGAAGTAGACCGGCGGCGGCACGGCGAGCGGGGTGGCCAGGCCACCGCCGTCGACCCGGTAGTGCTTGCCGGCGTAGTCGAACGGCCCGCCGGCCCAGGCGCGGCGAAGCACGTCGACGAACTCGCCGGTGCGCGCGTAGCGGTCGTCGTGCCCGAGGAAGTCGCCGTACGCCCGCTGCTCGGCCGGGTCGCCGCCGGTGACGATGTTGAGCGACAGCCGGCCACCCGAGATGGCCTGGAACGCTTCGGCCTGCTGGGCGATCAGGGTGGGTAGCGCGAAACCGGCCCGGACCGCGACCAGCATGCCGAGCCGCTCGGTGTGCTGGGCGACCGCGGCGCAGACGATCCACGGGTCGGGGCAGCCGGCGCCCACCGGCGTGAGGACGGCGGTGAACCCGTTCTCCTCGGCGGCCCGGCCGACCTCGGCCAGGTAGGCCACCGTCGCCGCCCGGTCGTGCCGGGCGGCACCCGCGGTGACGGTGGCGGCACCGACCTGGTCGCCGTCGCCGGAGGTGGGGAGGAACCAGTGGAAGCTCATCGCGAAGTCGCCTCTCTGCCGGTGACCGATCGCCGATTACCCTAGCAACCTGATAGGAAATACCGACATAACTGAGACGCGCCATCCCGCCATGTGGATGGGCCTTGACGCTGACCGGAGCCTGGCCCACTCTTCCTACCAACTAAGTAGGAATACTGCGGATTGGATGGACGATGAGACGGCTCCCCCTGCGCCGGTTGGTCACCCTGGCCACCCTCGCCGTGGTCGGCGCGGCGACCCTGGGCAGCACCGCCGCGTGCGGCGACGACAGCGAGGGCGGCAGCTCCAGCCCGGTGACGCTGCGCCTCGGCTACTTCCCCAACATCACCCACGCGCCGGCGGTCGTCGGCGTGGAGAAGGGCATCTTCGCGGAGAAGCTCGGCGCCAACGTCAAGCTGGACCCGAAGACCTTCAACGCCGGCCCGGCCGCCATCGAAGCGGTCTTCTCCGGCGCGCTGGACGCCACCTACATCGGTCCGAACCCGACCGTCAACGCCTTCTCCAAGTCCAAGGGTGAGGCCGTCCGGGTCATCTCCGGTGCGGCCTCCGGCGGCGTGGCGCTGGTGGTCAAGCCCGGCATCACCGGAGTGCAGGACCTGAAGGGCAAGAAGATCGCCACCCCGCAGCTGGGCAACACCCAGGACGTGGCGATCCGGTACTGGCTCAAGCAGCAGGGCCTCAAGACCACCAAGGAGGGTGGTGGTGACGTCAAGATCGTGCCGCAGGAGAACGCCCAGACCGTCGAGACGTTCAACAGCGGCGGGATCGACGGCGCCTGGGTGCCCGAGCCGTTCGTCTCCCGCCTGGTCAACGCTGGCGGCAAGGTGCTGGTCGACGAGCGCGACCTGTGGCCGGACAAGAAGTTCGTCATCACCAACCTGCTGGTGAGCACGAAGTTCCTCAAGGCACACCCGGACGTGGTGCAGAAGCTCGTCGACGGCCAGGTGGCCGCCAACGAGTTCGTCAACACCAAGCCGGACGAGGCGCAGCAGGCCATCTCCGACGCGATCGGCAAGATCACCGGCAAGCCGCTGGACCTGAAGCTGATCAAGCAGGCGTGGCCGACGTTGGAGTTCACCAACGACCCGATCTCGTCCTCGCTCAAGGCCGGGCTCGACCACGCCGTCGACGTGGACCTGACCGAGCCGGTGGACCTCAAGGGCCTGTACGACCTGAAGTACCTGAACAACGCGCTCAAGGCGCAGGGGAAGCCCGAGGTCGTCCAGCCATGACGTCGACCACGACGGCGCCGCAGAGCGCGACCACAGCGGTCGCGCTCTCCGGCGTGACCAAGGTGTACGGGCGCGGGGCGAACGCCGTCCTGGCCCTGGACGGTGTCTCGCTGGACGTCGCGCCCGGCGAGTTCGTCTGCCTGGTCGGTGCGTCCGGCTGCGGCAAGAGCACACTGCTCAACCTGGTGGCCGGGCTGGACCGGGTCAGCGGTGGGCAGATCACCCTGGCCGGCGACGCCAACCCGGGTCTGATGTTCCAGGAACCGGCGCTGTTCCCGTGGCTGACCGTCGACGCCAACGTGGAGGTGCCCCTCAAGCTGCGCCGGCTCCCCCGGGCCCAGCGCCGCGAGCGGGTGGCCGAACTGCTGCGCACTGTGCACCTGGCCGACTTCGGCCGTAAGCGCCCGCACGAGCTCTCCGGCGGAATGCGGCAACGCGTCGCGCTGGCCCGCACCCTGGCCCTGGACACCCCGGTGCTGCTCATGGACGAGCCGTTCGGCGCGCTGGACGCGATGACCCGGGACATCCTGCATGACGAGCTGGAACGGATCTGGTCCGAGCGCAAGCTCTCGGTGCTCTTCGTGACGCACAACGTCCGCGAGGCGGCCCGGCTGGCCGACCGGATCATCCTGCTCTCCAGCCGACCCGGCCGGATCATCTACTCCACCGAGGTGAACATCCCGCGCCCCCGCCGGATCGACTCCCCCGAGGTCGCCGCCATCGCCGCCGAGGTCACCGAGCGGCTCCGTACGGAGGTGGGCCGCCATGGCCAGTGACACCCTCACCAGTTCGGCGCGTACCGACGCGGAGATCTCCGGCCTCGACGCGCTGGAGATCGCCGGCCGGGACAAGGAGGTCTCCCGGGGCGCCCGGATCTGGGCGGCCACCTGGCCCAAGCTGGCCGCGCTGGCCATCGCCATCGCCGCCTGGCAGATCGTGGTCTGGACGGGCTGGAAGCCGCCGTACTCACTGCCGGCGCCACTGGAGGTGGGCCGCGAGCTGGTGGCCCAGGCCCAGGGGCCACAGCTCTGGGACGGCCTGCTCACCACGCTGCAACGGGCCGCCCTCGGGTACGTCTTCTCGGTCGCCGTCGGCCTGCTGCTGGGCCTCGCGGTGGCCCGGTCCACTGTGCTGCGCGCCGCCATCGGCTCGATGATCACCGCGTTGCAGACCATGCCGTCGATCGCCTGGTTCCCGCTGGCCATCCTGCTCTTCGAGCTGAGCGAGAAGGCCATCTTCTTCGTGGTGGTGCTCGGCGCGGCACCGTCCATCGCCAACGGGGTGATCTCCGGCGTGGACTACGTGCCGCCGCTGCTGGTGCGCGCCGGCCGCAACCTGGGCGCCCGGGGGCTCAACCTCTACCGGTACGTCATCGCACCGGCCGCCCTGCCGGCGATCGTCGCCGGGCTCAAGCAGGGCTGGGCCTTCTCCTGGCGCAGCCTGATGGCCGGTGAACTGCTCGTGAGCGGCATCTCGCAGACCTCGCTGGGCGCCCAGCTCACCTACTCCCGCGAGTTGTCCGACGCACCCTGGCTGCTCTCCACGATGATCGTCATCCTGGTCGTCGGTCTGGTCGTGGACGCCGCGTTCGGTGCTGCGGACAAGGCGATCCGGCGCCGCTGGGGCGTACTGGACCAGGCTGGTCAGTGACGTGTTCGTCTCCGCGCGCAGCGACTACGCGCTCCGGGCGATGCTCGCCGTCGCCGCCGCCGGTGGTGGCGACGACGGCGACAGGGCCGGCGAGTTGGTGAAGGCAGCCAGCCTGGCCGAGGCGCAGGACATCCCGCTCAGCTTCCTGCAGGGCATCCTGCTCGACCTGCGTCGGGCCGGTCTGCTGCACAGCCATCGCGGCGCCGACGGCGGGTACGCGCTGACCCGCCCACCCGGCGAGATCACCGTCGGAGACGTGCTCCGCGCGGTCGGCGGCTCGCTCACCACTGTGCGCGGTCTGCCGGCCGAGCGGGCCGGCTATCACGGGGTGGCCGCCGGGCTTACCGACGTCTGGCTGGCGGTGCACGGGGCGATCGCCACTGTGGTCGACAGCACCACCCTGGCCAACCTGCTCACCCACACCCCCACCACCTCGTGAGCGGCGAAGGCGATGTGGTCGGGCCGGTGCCCCGCCGGCCCGACCACATCTCGTACCGATCCTGACCGGGCCTGCCCCTCTTCCGGCACCGGTAGGCCGGTCCTGCTCAGCCCACGTGTGCGGTCGCCGGGCCGAGGCCCGGGTCGCCAGGACTGTGCAGCTCCACCAGACCGGCGGGAGCGTTACCCGCCGGGGTGGCATGCCAGGGTGCGAAGGCC
Source organism: Micromonospora vinacea (assembly GCF_015751785.1). Taxonomy (NCBI): domain Bacteria; kingdom Bacillati; phylum Actinomycetota; class Actinomycetes; order Micromonosporales; family Micromonosporaceae; genus Micromonospora; species Micromonospora vinacea. The sequence continues at coordinate 922,674 of NZ_JADOTY010000001.1, forward strand.
GCAACCATGGCGAGCAACAACCCGGCGAGCGCGACCGCGACCACCAGGATCAGTTCACGCAGTGCACCCGAGCCGGCTTCGCCCGCCATGGTCACCCCTCCCGCGCCGGGCCCCCCGCCCGACTTCCCCCGTCGGTCAGCCTCGACCACGACCGGCCGGGGCGCAGTCGGCCAGCCGACCGACCGGAGGCTGATTACCGACTCAGCGGAGCGGCCACCCGGCGCGGCCGGCTGACCGGTCGGGCGGCCCGGAGAGCCGACCGGCCCGGAACACCGCGCAGACAAAACCGACCCGCCCCGCCGAAGCGGGACGGGTCGGTCGACGCGCAGAAGATCAGACGGTACGCGGGCGACGCGGCCGACGGGACCGGCCCGACGCGCGGTGCGCCGGCCGGGCGCCACCATCGGTGGACGCGCCACCGGAGGTACGGGCCCGAGAGGCGGGCGCCGGCGGAGCGACGATGGTCACCGGCACGCCGGACGGCTCGCGAGCACCGGTCACCCGGGCCAGCGCCCCGTCACCAGCGCGCACCTGGACCGACTCGGGCCGGATGCCGGCGGTGGCCATCAGCCGGGACACGTCCCGGCGCTGCTCCGGCAGGACCAGAGTGACCACGGAACCGGACTCGCCGGCCCGGGCGGTGCGGCCACCCCGGTGCAGGTAGTCCTTCGCCTCGGTCGGCGGGTCCACGTTGACCACCATGTCCAGGCCGTCCACGTGGATGCCACGGGCCGCCACGTCGGTGGCGACCAGGGCGGTCACCTGACCGTTGCGGAACTGCTCCAGGATCCGGGTGCGCTGCGGCTGGGACTTGCCGCCGTGCAGCGCGGCCGCGCGTACGCCCTTGGAGAGCAGTTGGCGGGCCAGCCGGTCGGCGCGGTGCTTGGTGCCCATGAACAGGATGGTGCGGCCCTCACGGGCTGCGATCCGGGTCAGGGCGTCGGGCTTGTCCGCGGCGTCGACGTGCAGCACGTGGTGGGTCATCGCGGTGACCGTCGCGGTGCCCGGGTCCACCGAGTGGGTGACCGGGTTGCTCAGGAAGCGGCGGACCAGCCGGTCCACGCCGCCGTCCAGGGTCGCGGAGAAGAGCATCCGCTGGCCCTGCGGCGCGACCTGCTCCAGAAGCTTGGTGACCTGCGGCAGGAAGCCCATGTCGGCCATCTGGTCGGCCTCGTCGAGCACGGTGATCTCGACCTGGTCGAGCCGGGCGTCGCCACGGTTGATCAGGTCGTGCAGCCGGCCGGGGGTGGCGACGACCACTTCGGTACCGGCGCGCAGGGCGTCCGCCTGCCGCTGCAACGACAGGCCGCCGACGACTGTGGCGCACCGCAGCCCGACGGCGCGGGCGTACGGGGCCAGGGCGGTGGTGACCTGCTGAGCCAGTTCGCGGGTCGGCACCAGCACCAGGGCCAGCGGACGACCCGGCCGCGCCTTGCGGCCGGCGGTGCGGGACAGCAGCGGAAGCCCGAAGGCGAGGGTCTTGCCGGAGCCGGTACGACCCCGGCCCAGCACGTCCCGGCCGGCGAGCGAGTCGGGCAGCGTCGCCGACTGGATCGGGAACGGCTCGGTGATGCCCTGCGCGGTCAACGCGGTGAGCAGCGCCGGCGCCAGACCGGTATGAGCGAAAGAAGGAATAACTGTGGTCATGCGGAAGCCTTCCTCGACGCGGCACGTGTCGAGGGAGGGCGCCGAAGTCGGCGCTGTCACCGGCGGAAAAAGGCCGCCAGGACTCACAAGCACGAACCGAAGGGAGTACAGGCCGGCCCGCCGCCGGGCCGCCGCCTGCGTGAGCAGACGACAGCGGGGCGGGCCGGTCCCGTCACCGTCACACCCGGAGGGCGCGACAGGTAATGCTGACCGATCCGAAGATCAGAGCGGGCGGATGTTCTCCGCCTGCGGGCCCTTCTGGCCCTGGGTCACCTCGAACTCGACCCGCTGGTTCTCGTCCAGGCTCCGGTAGCCGGAGGACTGGATCGCCGAGAAGTGGGCGAAAACGTCGGCGCCGCCGCCGTCGGGGGTGATGAAGCCGAAGCCCTTGTCAGCGTTGAACCACTTCACGGTGCCAATAGCCATGTGTTTCGTCTCCTTGACGGAACGTCGGACACGCACTTGTTGCGTGCCCGAAGAGGAGCGCTCCGCGCGGGGATGCGCGAATCGCCTGTCGCTTCTGGTCGCCCCGCCCGGAGAACTCCGGACACAACAAAGAGCGCCTGGGGCCACAATCCCGCCAGGCGCACACAGAGTCTCTGGTAACCAAAACTGCAACCCGGTCAACCTACCACGGTTTTCCCCGCGGTGGTCAATGTTGGGCAGAATCCTCGGGCAACTGGGCGATCATGGCCGTGAGGCCTGTCACATCAAGGAGGTCGGCGGGGCGGACCGTCACTCCGTGCCGGACGTAGTGGAACGCCGCGCCCACCCGGTCGACAGGCACGCCGGCCAGCTCAGCCCAGGCCAGCCGGTACACGGCCAACTGCACGGCGGCCACGTCGGCCGCCGTCCCGGTGGGCTGCGCTCCGGTCTTCCAGTCGACCACGTCGAACCGACCACCCGGCCGGGCGAAGACCGCGTCCATCCGGCCCCGCACCACCACTCCGGCGATCACCGTGGCGAACGGCACCTCCACCTCCACCGGTGACCGGTCGGCCCACTCACTGGCCAGGAACCGCTCCTGAAGCTCGACCAGCGCCTCGTCGGGTGCGGCATCGGCGTCGGCCGCGCCGGGCAGCTCGTCCAGGTCCAGCAGGCGGTCGGCGCCGAAGCGCTGCTCCAACCAGGCGTGGAAGGCGGTGCCTCGGCGGGCGTACGGGTTGGGTTCGGCCGGCACCGGGCGGCGCAGCGTACGGGCCAGCGCCGCCGGATCGCGCCGCAACGCGACCAGCTGGGTGACGCTCAGCGCCCCGGGCAGCGCCACCTCGACCGCACCGGAGAGCCGGGTCAGCTCGGCGCGCTCCGCCAGCAGCAGGTCCGCCTCGCGCTGCCAGCGCGCCACCTCCGGATCCACCTCCGGCTCGGCTGGCTCGACCGGCGACCCGTCCGGCGTGACCGGCCCGGCGAGCACCGGCCCGACCGGCCCGGGGAGCGCCGCCGCCGGACCGTCGGCCATCAGGCGACGCACCAACCCGGCCGCCTCGGCCAACGCCGGCCGGCGACCACCCAGCGGGTCGGCCGGCCACTCCGCGCGGAGCACCACCTCGGCCGTCGGGTTCGTTGCGTCGGGCGTCGGCTCCGGCACCCACGCGTCGATCAGGTGCCCCGGCCCGCCGTCGAGGCAGGCGTCGTACACCTCCCGCAGGAAGACCGACGGACCTCGCGGTCGCTTCGTGCCCTCCCCCCACCAGTAACCGGAGCAGAGCAGCAGCCGGCGCGGCCGGGTCACCGCCACGTACGTCAGCCGGCGCTCCTCCCGCTCGTCGTGGGCCCGCCACGCGTCGGTGAAGTCGGTCACCGCCCGCGCCACGGCCCGCTGGTCCCCGGCCTCGTCGAGCGCCAACTCGGGCAGCCCGTCGGCGTCGCCGCGCAACGGGAACGGCAGCACGCCCAGCCCACCCAGCCAGTGGTCGGAGTTGCGGACCGGCCCCGGCCACAACCCACGACTGAGCCCGGCCACCGCCACCACGTCCCACTCCAGGCCCTTGGCGGCGTGCGCGGTGACCACCTGCACGGCGCCCTCCACCACCTCGACCTCGCCCGGCGCCAGACCACGCTCCTCGTCCTCGGCGGCGGCCAGGTAGGACAGGAAACCGGACAGCGTCGCGCCGGGCGTCTCCCCGCTGAACCGGGCCGCCACGTCGCCGAGGGCATCAAGGTGCCCCCGGGCCAGGCCTGCGTCGCCGGCGCCGTCCCGGCCGGCCCGCACCGCGACCTCCACGTCCAGGCCGATGGTCCGCTCGATGTCAGCGATCAGGTCCGGCAGCGCCTGGTCCAGTCGGTAGCGCAGCAGCGCCAGCTCCCGGCCGTACGCGCGCAGCCGCGCGAACCCCTCCGCCGAGTACGCCTGCGCCGGCCCGAGGTCGGCCAACGCCTCCACCAGGGTCGCCTCGTCCAACAGGTCGGGGCTGATCTCCGAGGCCTCGTCGGCGGCCACCTGCCGCCGGGCGTTCGCGATGGCCCGAGCCCGCCGGTGCAACGCCACCAGGTCACGCGGCCCGATCCGCCAACGGGCGCCGGTGAGCAACCGCAGCAGCGCGGCGCCGTCGGTCGGGTCGGCAAGCACCCGCAGCGTGCACACCACGTCGCGTACCTCGGGGGTGTCCAGCAGGCCACCCAGCCCGACCACCTCGACCGGCAGACCCCGCTCGCGCAGCGCCGACTCGATCGCCGGGATCTGGCTGCGGACCCGGACCAGCACGGCTGTCGTCGGACGCCGCGCCACCGGGATGTGCTCCGGGGCCGCGCCCGGCATCCCGGCCGCCCCGCGCCAGGCGGCGAGCACGCTGTCGGCGATCCAGTCGGCCTCGTCGGCGTACGTGGTCAGCATCGCGCAGTGCACGGTGCCGCCGGCCGCACCACCCGGGCTGCGGTGCGGGATCGGGTCCCGGACGGTCAGCGCGGAGCGCAGCTCCGGCACCCGGGCACCCGCCGCCCGCAGCGGGGTGGAGAGCGCGTTCGCCACCCGAAGGATCTCCGGGCGGTTGCGCCAACTCGTGGTGAGCCCCAGCGCCGGGGCCGGCTCACCGTTGGCGCGTGCGAACTCGGTGGGGAACCGGTCCAGGGTGCCCGCGCTGGCCCCCCGCCAGCCGTAGATCGACTGGCACGGGTCGCCCACCGCGGTCACCGGGTGCCCGCCACCGAACAACGCGTTGAGCAACACCACCTGGGCGTGGCTGGTGTCCTGGTACTCGTCGAGCAGCACCACCCGGAAGCGGTCCCGCTCGATCACGCCGACCCCCGGATGGTCCCGGGCCACCCGGGCCGCCCGGGCGAGCTGGTCGGCGAAGTCCATCGCCTCGAAGTCCTCCTTGCGCCGGGCGTACGCCCGCACCAGCGGCAGCAGACGCAACCGGGTCTGCTGGAGGGTGAGTGCCTTGCGCACGTCGGCGTACACCCGACCCGGCCGGGACTGCACCTCGGCAAAGAACCGACCGGTCCAGGCCGCCAGGTCGTCCGGCGCGACCAGGTGCTCGTCCAGCTCGCCTGCGAGCGCCAGCACCGCGTCGGTGATGGTGCTCGGCATCCGGTCCACCTCGGACATGTCACCGTCGTAGTTGCGCACCAGCAGGTCGACCAACTGCCAGCGGGACGCCTCGGTGAGCAGCCGGGTGGACGGCTCGTAGCCGGCCCGCAGCCCGTGCTCGGTGACGATCCGCCCCGCGTACGAGTGGTAGGTGGAGACTGTGGGCTCGCCCGCGAGCGGGTCGTCCAGCGGGTTCCGTTCCTGCCGGCCGAGGCGGCGGATCAGCTGGTCGAGCCGGGTCCGTACCCGATGCGCCAGCTCCCCGGCCGCCTTGCGGGTGAAGGTCAGCCCGAGGATCTGCTCCGGCCGCACGTACGAGTTGGCCACCAGCCAGACCACCCGGGCGGCCATCGTCTCGGTCTTGCCCGACCCGGCGCCGGCGACCACCAGCAGCGGCTCCACCGGGGCGGCGATGATCGCGGCCTGCTCCCGGGTGGGCGCCGGCAACCGCAGCAGCTTGGCCAGCTCCACCGGTGTGTACCGGGGGCCGGAGTCCGCGAGTCGGGGCGTCGGCGCGGGACCCGCGCCGAACAGGGTGGGCTGGCTCACGGTGCCGTCTCGGTTCCCCACACCGGCGCACTCCTCGCCCTCACGCGCGACTGGGCTCGCAAGCTCACTCCTCGCCCTCACGGGTGCGTCGAACGGTGGGCGGCTCGACTACCTGGCGCCCCTGCCCGGAGACCGGGCAGCTGGTGCGCACCGGGCAGACCCGGCACTTCGAGTTGGCCACCGCGGCGAACGTGGCGGCTGCCATCGTATCGGCGGTCCTTCGGACCAGCGCCGTCGCCCAACCGGCCGCCGGCCCCTCGCTGGCCGCCGGCTGATTCTGCTCCCTGGCGTCCTTGGCGGAGGTGCCGAGCTGCACCAGCGCGGCACCCCCGGACTCGTCACCGAACTCGGCGAACGCCCCCGCCTCCACCGCCGCCTGGTACGCGCCGAGCTGTGGGTGCTCCGCCAGGTCGGTGCCGGTGACAGCTGTGGACTTACCGGTCTTCAGGTCGATCACCACGAGCCGTCCGGCCTCGTCCACCTCCAACCGGTCGACCCGACCGGTCAGGTCGACGGGCCTGTTCGGGTCGTCCAGGCGGACGGCGAACTCGTGCTCGATGGCGAGCAACCGACGGGGGTTGGTGGCCAGCCAGCGCAGCAACTTGTCGACCATCGCCTCGGCGCGTTCCCGCTCCGGCCCGGCCATCCACCGGGCCGCCAGCTCGATCGCGTCGAACCGGGCGGCCACGTAGTCGAGCAGCGCCCCCCGGTCGGCGCTGGCGTCCTCGGCGAGCATCGCGGCGGCGTGCACCAGGTTGCCCACCCCCTGCGCGGTGCTGGTCGGCCCGCTGCCGCCGTGCCGTTCCAACAACCAGCGCAGGCTGCACCGCAGCGCGCTCTCCATGGCCGACGGGGTGACCCGCACCGGTTCACCGTCGTCGACGAGCGGCCGGTCGTCGGAGAGCACCCGCAACCCCCACCAGTCGTCCGGGTGCGCGCCGGGCACCCCGGCGGAGGCGAGCCGGGCCAGTTCGGCCGCCGCGGCGCGCCGCCGGGTTGCCGGGGCGGCCGGGTCGGTGATGGCGGTACGCAGTTCCGCGACCAACGCCGGCAGGGTGAGCGCCCGGGGTGGACGGGTCACCGGCAGCGCCCCGGGGCGGTCCGGCTCCTCGTCTGCGGTCTCGCCCGCCGCAGCGCCACCCCCGCTGGCGCCCGGGGACCGCTCGGTGCGGGGACCGGGCGGCGGGGTCGGCGCTGTCGGCGGAGTGTGCGGCGGGCCCGGCAGGGTGGGCAGGGTCGGCGTTGGCGGCGGACCCGGCGGAGTCGGCGGCGGCGGCAAGCTCGGCGGGGTGCTCGGGCCCAACTCGTGCAGGAACCGGCTGGGCTGTTCCTCGTGATCGTCACCGCCGACGGCGGCCGACGCCACGGCGCTGACCAGCAGCCGGTGCCGGGCTCGGCTGATCGCGACGTGGAAGAGCCGGCGCTCCTCGTCCAGCAACGCCGAGGTCTGACCCACCACGTTCGCCGCGGTCGCGCCGTCGACCGACCGGCCGGCCAGCACATCGACCAGCCGCTCGGAGCCGAGCAGGCTGCCGCGCAACCGCAGGTCCGGCCAGATGCCCTCCTGCACGCCGGCCACCGCGACCAGGTCCCATTCCAGGCCCTTCGCCGCGTGCGCGGTAAGCAGGCGTACCGCCGCACCCCGGTCGGCGGTCGGGGCGATGGTGTCGGCCGGCAGGTCCTGGGCGAGCACGTGGTCGAGGAAGACCTCGGTACGAGCGCCGGGCAGCCGGTCGGTGAACCGTGCCGCCGCGTCGAAGAGGACCAGCACGGCGTCCAGGTCGCGGTCGGCCGCCTCGGCCCGCCGACGCCGGGCCAGGTCGCCCTCGCCGGCCTCCGGACGCCCCTGGTTGATCGCGCCGGCCCACCGATCGGCGAGACCACTGGCGTGCCAGACGGCCCAGAGCACGTCCTCGGCGGTCGCACCCGGCCGGGCGGCGGCTTCGCGTGCGATGGCCAGCAGACCGGCCACCGCCTGCGCCGGCTCCGCCCAGCGCCGCTCGATGCCGGCCAGCTCCTCCGGATCCTGCAAGGCCTCGACGATCAGCTCCCCGGAGGGCCGTCGGTCACCGCCAGCCAGCGCGAGCGCCCGCAGGCCCTGCCGCAGCCGCCGCTCGGCCAACGGATCGGCCCCGCCCAGCGGCGAGTGCAGCAGCGCGACGGCCGCCTCCTCGTCGAGTCGTGCCGGCTCCAGCGCGCAGCGCAGCAGGAGCAGCAGCGGCGCGACAGCCGGTTGCAGGTGCAGGGGCAGATCCTCACCGTGCACCACGGTCGGTACTCCGGCAGCGTGCAGCGCCCGTCGCAGGGTGGGCAGCTGCAACGCGGTCGACCGCACCAGCACCGCCATCCGTGACCAGGGCACGCCGTCGAGCAGGTGGGCCGAGCGTAGCGCGTGGGCCAGCCAGGCGGCCTCGCTGGTCGCCGAGCGGAACGTGTGCACCTCGACCACGGCGGGCGGCGCGTCCGGCAGGGGGTGCAGCCGACGGTGCGCGGCCGGACCCCGCAGCCGGCGACCCAGCCGGGCGATCGCCGCGAGCAGACCCGGCCCGGCCCGGTACGACGTGGTCAGCAACACCTGTGCGGCCGGCGCCCCGGAAGCCGTCCGGAAGCGGTGCGGGAACGTCGCCACCCCGGCCGGGTCGGCACCCCGGAAGGCGTACGTGGACGAATCCGGGTCGGCGAACGCGACAAGCGACTTGCCGCCGCCCGCGATGACCGACAGCAGCTCCAGTTGGGCGGGGTCGGTGTCGGCAAGCTCGTCGAGGTAGACGTGGGCGAGCCGACGGCGTTCGGCGGCCAGCAGCTCCTCGTCGTCGCGCAGCAGCCCGGTGGCCGCCCGGACCAGCTCCGCCGGGTCGTACGCGATGGAGCCCCGGTTGCTGACGTCGCGCAGCGCGAGCACGGCGACGTACTCCCGGAGGAAGCGGGCGGCGGCCGGCCAGTCGGCGCGGCCGAGCTTCTCGCCCAGCCGGGCCAGGTCGACCGGGCCGACGCCGCGTTCGGCGGCGCGCATGAGCAGGTCGCGCAGCTGACCGGCGAACGCCCGGGTCCGGAGGGCGGGGCGCAGGTCGGTCGGCCAGCCGACCGGGTCGTCCTCGGGCTCCTCGCCCACCACGTCCAGCAGCTCGCGGATGATCAGATCCTGCTCGGGGCCGGTGAGCAGCCGGGGCGACGGTTCGCCCCGCTCGGCGGCGGCGCGGCGGAGCAACCCGAAGGCGTACGCCGGGAAGGTGCGCACCAGCGGCTCGCGCAGCACCCGGTGGCCGTCCTGCGCGACCCGGGCCTCGATGCGCTGCCGCAGCGCGGTGGCGCCTCGCCGGCCGAAGGTCAGCACCAGGATCCGTTCGGGGTCGACCCCCTCGGCCACCCGGGCGGCGACCGCCTCGACAAGCGTGCTGGTCTTGCCGGTGCCCGGGCCGCCGAGCACGAGCATCGGCCCGTCGGTGTGCCCCACCACCTCGGCCTGCACCGGATCGGCCCGCCAGCCACCGTCGACGACGGCCAGCTCGGGCCCGGCCACGCCATCGGGCCCACCCGGCGCGCCGACACCGCCTCCGGACAGGCCGCCGTTGGCGGGCCCGGAAGCGCTGTCAGGCGTCGCCCCGTCCCCCAGCGGCAGCCCTCCGGGCCGCCGCACCAACCGGTACGCCTGCATCAGCTCATCCCATCAGACCCATACGACACCCACCCACCCAAACCTGACCCCCACTCCCCTACCCCATCCACCCCCGTCGATCATGGAGTTGGCGACGCGACACGCCGACAGCGACATCGCCAATTCCATGATCACCGCAGACGGGCCGGGCCGGGGGTGGCGGGACCCGGGGGTCAGGTTAGGTGGGATTCCAGGACGTCGAGGGCCTCGGGGACGGTGGTGGTGACCGTCAGGAGGTCGCGGCCGGCGGGCTTGAGGAAGGTCTGGTCGGCCAGCGCGTCCAGCCAGTCCAGCAGGGGGCGGTAGAACCCGTCGGTGTCGATCAGCACCATCGGCTTGGCGTGCAGGGCGAGGGTGGCGGTGGTCCAGACCTCGAACAACTCGTCCAGGGTGCCCAGCCCGCCGGGCAGGGTGAGGAAGGCGTCCGACTTGTCGATCATCAGGGTCTTGCGGCTGGCCATCGAGTCGGTCACCAGCAGCTCGTCCGAGGCCAGGTCGGCGACCTCCAGATCGACGAGCGACTGCGGGATCACGCCGATGGTGCGGCCACCGGCGGAGCGCGCGCCGTCCGCCAGCGCGCCCATCATGCCGACGCAGCCGCCACCGCTGACCAGCGTGTGCCCGCGCCGGGCCAGCTCCGCACCGGTCTCGGCGGCCAGGTCTAACCAGCGCTGATCGAGGGTACGAGAGGAGGCGCAGAAGACGCAGATCGCCGCCATCAGTCGTGGTCCCGAGGCTGCTCGGCGGCCTGAACGGCTGCGGCCTGCTGGTCCGCCCCGGTACGGGCGACGGCTTCCTCGCGGACCGCTTCCTGCTCGGCGGAGAGCGCGGCCTCCGAGGCGACGATGTAGCGGACCGCCTCGTTGACGTCGTCGGTGAGGCAGATCAGGTCCAGGTCGACCGGCCCGATCTTGCCGGTGGCGGCCATCGTGTCGCGCAGCCAGTCGAGCAGGCCCTGCCAGTAGGCGACCCCCATGAGCACCACCGGGAACCGGGTGACCTTTCCGGTCTGCACCAGGGTGAGCGCCTCGAACAACTCGTCCATGGTGCCGAACCCGCCGGGCAGCACGACGAACGCCTGGGCGTACTTGACGAACATCGTCTTGCGGGCGAAGAAGTAGCGGAAGTCGATGGCCAGGTCGACCCAGTCGTTGATGCCCTGCTCGAACGGAAGTTCGATGCCGAGCCCCACGGAGAGCCCACCGGCCTCGCTGGCACCCCGGTTGGCGGCCTCCATCACCCCGGGCCCACCTCCGGTGATCACCGCGTAGCCGGCTCGGGCCAGCGCACCGCCCAACCGCTCGGCCAACTGGCACTCGGCGCTGTCCGGCGCGCTGCGCGCGGAGCCGAAGACGCTGACCGCCGACGGCACGTCGGCGAGGGTGTCGAAACCCTCGACGAACTCGGCGAGGATGCGCAGCGCGCGCCAGGCGTCCTTGGTCTTCCAGTCGCTCCGCCCCCGGGAATCCAGCAACCGTTGGTCGGCGGTGCTGCTCGGGATGGCCCCTCTGCGCAGGGTGACCGCACCGCGATGCCGCTCCTGTCGCGCGCCGCGACCGGCCTCCCGCCCGTTGCTCTGGCTCATGGGGCAACCGTAGTGGAGCAGCAGCGGTCGGGTGCGCGGGGCGGGGACGCCGAGAAATTGTTCGGGATCATGGGCAACTATTCGGCGCTCCCGTACGTCTTACTATTCACATACCGGGTATGCCCCGGCGCGCGCCTTCGGGGGAGGAGACAGCGTGATCAGCAACAGCGAGATGATCCGGATCCGTCGCCAGATGCAGCGACGGATCCGAGACGTGGTGGCCGAACGCCGCCGCATCCGTCAGCAGGACCCAACCCCCACCTCCCCCACGCCATCCGGAGCCGATCAAGAGGTTTGCGTCGCCGACAACGGGCCAGGCTGACGCAAACCTCTTGATCACCGGCGCGACCGGACGCGACGGGGCGACCAGTGTCAGGCCGGGGCCAGCCAGCGGTGCAGGGTTGCCGCGCCGTCGCGGATCTTGCTGATCTCGACGTGCTCGTCCTTGTGGTGGGCCAGGTTGGGATCACCCGGGCCGAAGTTCAGCGCCGGGATCCCCATCGCCGCGAACCGGGCCACGTCCGTCCAGCCCAGCTTGCCGATCGGTGCCGCGCCCACCGCGGCCAGGAACTCCTTCGCCGGAGGCGCCTCCAGCCCCGGGGCCGCGCCGGCCGCCGCGTCGGTCACGGCCAGCTCGAATCCCGCGAAGACCTCCCGCAGGTGCGCCTCCGCCGCCACCGGGTCGCGATCCGGGGCGTACCGGTAGTTGACCTCGATCTCACAGTGATCCGGGATCACGTTCCCCGCGACGCCGCCGGTGATCCGGACCGCGTTCAGACCCTCGCGGAAGTCACACCCCTCGATAGTGACCCGGCGTCCCTCGTACGCCTGGAGCCGCCGCAGCACCTCACCGGCGCCGTGGATGGCGTTCACCCCGTGCCAGGAGCGCGCCGCGTGCGCCCGCTCACCCGTGGTCGTCACGATGGCCCGCATGGTGCCCTGGCAGCCCGCCTCGACGATGCCGTACGTCGGCTCCAGCAGCACTGCGAAGTCCGCCTGCAGCCACTCCGGGAACGCCTGGGCGACGAGGTTGAGCCCGTTGTACCGGGACTCGATCTCCTCGGCCTCGTAGAAGAAGTACGTCACGTCGTAGCGCGGTTCGGGCAGCGTCACGGCCAGGTGCAGGGCGTACGCGGTGCCGGACTTCATGTCGGAGGTGCCGCAGCCGTACATCAGGTCGCCGCGCATCGTCGACGGGAAGTTGTTGTTCAACGGCACCGTGTCGAGGTGCCCGGCCAGCACGACGCGCTGCGACCGACCGAGGTCGGTACGTGCCATCACCGTGTTGCCGTGCCGGTGGGTGGTCAGGTGCGGTACACCCCGCAGCACCTCTTCGACACAGTCGGCGATCGCCTTCTCGTTGAGGGACACGGACTCTATGTCGACCAGAGCGCGGGTCAGCTGCACCGGATCGGCGAGGACCTCGGGGGTCAGCGGGTTCTCCATGGTTCGCACGGTACCTTCAGGTCTGTCAGCGCGAGGAGCGAGCCGAGGTCAGCCCGGCCGTGACCGAGAGGTGTAACAGTGACGTCCGCAGATTCCGCCTGGGGCATCGGCCTGGCTACGGTCACCGCCGACGAGCAGGTGCTCGATACCTGGTACCCGACCGGCAAGCTGGGCCTGGGCGAGCTGCCGCTGGTCGCCGGCGAGGACAAGGCGGACGTGCTCGACCTGCCGCCGGCCGCGCTGGGTGACCGGCCGTTGCCTGGTCTGCGTACCGTGCAGGTGGTCACCGTGATCGGCTCGCTGGACGACCCGATCAAGGACGCGTCCGACGCGTACCTCCGGTTGCACCTGCTCTCGCACCGCCTGGTCCGGCCCAACCAGGTCAACCTGGACGGCATCTTCGGCAAGCTAGCCAACGTGGCCTGGACGTCCGCCGGGCCGTGCCCCCCGGAGCGGGTGGACGAGCTGCGGGTGATCGAGCGGGCCGCCGGCCGGCACCTGGCGGTGTACGGGGTCGACAAGTTCCCCCGGATGACCGACTACGTGCTGCCCTCGGGCGTACGCATCGCCGATGCCGACCGGGTGCGCCTCGGCGCCCACCTGGCCGCCGGCACCACAGTGATGCACGAGGGCTTCGTGAACTTCAACGCCGGCACCGTCGGCACCTCGATGGTCGAGGGGCGGATCGTGCAGGGCGTGCTGGTCGGCGACGGCTCCGACATCGGCGGTGGGGCCTCCATCATGGGCACCCTCTCCGGCGGCGGCACCGACAAGATCAGCATCGGTGAGCGGAGCCTGGTCGGCGCGAACGCCGGCGTCGGGATCTCGCTCGGCGACGACTGTGTCGTCGAGGCCGGCTGCTACATCACCGCCGCGTCGAAGATCACTCTCCCCGACGGCCGGGTGGTCAAGGCCCGGGAGCTGTCCGGCGTCGACGGCCTGCTGTTCTGGCGCAACTCGGTCACCGGCGGGCTGGAGGCCCGGCCGCGCACCGGCCGGGGCATCGAGCTGAACGCCGCCCTGCACGCCAACGACTGACGGACCCGCCGGGTCCGCGGCGTTCGGCCGCGGACCCGGACGGGGTACGACTCAGCGCAACCGGTACGCCTGGATGATCCGTTGGGTCACCGTGTTGCCGGCGGTGTCCCGAGCGGTGGCCCGCAGCGACACGTAGCCGGGGCCGGCCGGATGGCGCAACAGTGCCGACCAGCCGTCGGCAGAGGTGCGCACCAGCTTCGCCTTGCTCCAGGTCTTCCCGCCGTCGTACGAGACGTCGACGGTGAGCTTTTCCACCCGGGCGGTCGGCGCACCCGGCTGCCGTTGCACCCGGACCGGAACGATGAAGCCCTGCCCGGCCGGAGCGCTGTTGTCCACCCGCAGCGGCGGCGCGAAGCGCACCGCCGACAGGGGCAGTCGGGCCGGCGTCTCACCGGCGACGTGCCGCGACCGGAAGGTCCAGCTGGACTCCACATCGGTGCTCAGATCGGTGAAGCTTCGCTTCGACGACGTGACGAGCCGGTAGTCCGCCGCACCCGGTGGTACTGCGAACTCGCCGTAGCCGGCGTACTCGCTCTCGCCGACCAGCTTGCCGTTGCGCCAGAGCTTGGTGTGCTCACTGTCGCTCAGCGAGCCGCCCGGGTGCCCGGCCGCGTCGCTGAACATCGGCACGTCCACCACGATGGTGTCGCCGACCCGGCTGACGCTCTGGTGCGGCCAGCGCGGCTTCGGGAAGGACGGTCCGTACGGGGCCTGGTTCCAGATCTCCTGCACCGTCCGCCCGGCCCGGTAGGCGGTGGGGACGGAGAAGAGCGCCGCCTTCGGGTTCAACCACCCTTCCTCGTCCACCGTTCCGAAGTAGACCTCGGATTCCCACTTCACGCCCTTGGTGTTGTAGTACTCGACCCGCTGGCTGGGCACGACGGTGGGCAGGATCAGCGCGGAATAGCCGACGTTGTACTCCAGCTCGGGGATCACGATCCGCTCGGCCGTCATGCCCGGGTAGCCACCCCGGAACTGGTGCACGACGGTGGCCAGGTCCCGTCGGGCATAGTCGCGGACGAGCCCGGTGGGCATCCGGCCGGGGATCGCTTCGGCCAGCGCGTACAGGTAGGGGCTGTTGGCCGTTTGCGCCGGGGTCCACTGGCTGCTGAGGGTGGCGACGAACTTGTCGGCGGAGACCGGCTTGCCGATCTGACCGCTGGTCAGGCCGGTGAACGTGTCCGCCCAGAGCCCGATGCCGTAGCCACTGCCGTCGTCGGCGGTGAAGTTGCCGCTGAGGTCGATCAGTTGCGGGACGGCGGTCCGGTCCGGGACTGTCGTCCGCACCGGCTTGGCCCGGCGGGCGTCCACGACGATCCGGGTGTCCCGCTCGACGGCCACTTCGGGCTGCATCAACAGGGACATCCCGCGCGGCTCGTCCTCCGGTCCGGGCTCGAAGACGAGGCCACTCAGGCCGTAGTGCCCCTTGGGCACCCGCACGGTGGCCACCCCGTCGGAACTGACGAGGTCCCAGGAGCCGTAGGTGTCCATTCCGACCAGGAGCGTCCAGTGGTCCGCCGTACGCGCACCAGCCCGGTTGAGGTGCTCAACGGTGAGCGTGTAGCTCTCCACCTCCCGGTTCACGGCCAGCGGAGTGACCGCGACCGCGGCACCGGAACGGGCCACGATCCGGCCGGTCCAGTAACCGTCGGCGTCGCCGAGCCGGGTGTCAGTGGTGACGGTCGTGGCGGCCGTGCCGCCCGCCGGCACTGTGAGTTGGTTGGCGCCCAGGACGAACAGGCCGGCCGGTAGCGCCCGACCGCCGGGGCCGGCGCCCTCGATGCTCAGGTCCACGGTGACCGGGGCCGGACCGTCGTTGCGCCAGGTCACCGTACGGGTGATCGGGGCGTCGTCACCGTGCGGCCAGAGCGTACGTCCGAACGAGACGCTGACCGGGTCGGAGGTAAGCTGCTGGGTGATCGCGTGTGCGACGTCGACCCGCCCGGCCCCTTGCTGGTAGGCGGTCTGGTCCGGGTGTGGCTTGGCGGCGGCCATCAGGGTGGCCTTGAGCCGGTCGGCCCGCCATCCCGGGTGCTGCTGAGCCAGCAGCGCGGCCGAACCGGCCACGTGCGGGGTGGCCATCGAGGTGCCGGAGAGGGTGACGTAGCGGTCCCCCACCGGATCGCCGATGACGCCGTTGGCGGACCGCGCGGCGACGATGTCGACGCCCGGCGCGGTGATGTCCGGCTTCAGCGCGTCGTCGCCGACTCGCGGTCCCCGGCTGGAGAATTCGGCCAGTTCGTCGTCGCGGTCCACGGCACCCACAGCGAGCCCGGCGTCGGCGCTGGCCGGGGAGCCGACCGAGCCGTCCGAGCCGTCGTTGCCGGCGGCGAGGACGAACAGCGTGCCGGTCTGCGCCGTCAGGGTCTGCACCGCCTCCTCCAGCGGGTCCAGCTCCGGGGTGTCCCAGCCGCTGAGGCTCATGTTGACCACGGCGGCCTTCTTCTCCACAGCGGCCCACTGCATGCCGGCGAGGATCGCCGACTCGGAGCAGCCGGTGTCCTCACAGACCTTGCCGTCGAGCAGCGTCGCGTCCGGCGCCACGCCCCGGTACTTGCCGCCGGAGGCCGCGCCGGTGCCCGCGATGGTCGAGGCCACGTGGGTGCCGTGGCCGACCGTGTCCCGAGCGTCGGCGACCTCGGTGAAGTTGCGCGCCTCGGCCACCTTGCCGGCCAGGTCCGGGTGGGTCGCGTCGACGCCGGTGTCCAGCACCGCGACGGACACTCCCGCGCCGGTGAACCCGGCAGCCCAGGCTGCGGGCGCGCCGATCTGCGGCACGCTGTGGTCGAGGGTCACCCGTCGATGGCCGTCCAGCCAGATCCGCTCGACGCCCCCCGCCGCGTCGAGCCGAGCCTCAGCCGGACCGGTGGTGACCTTCGCCCACACCGCGCCGAGGGAGGACTTGTCGCTGTTCAGGGCGGCACCGCTAATCACCGGCAGGTCGCGGGTCACCTGCGTGCCGGGCAGTGCGGCCGAGGCACGCCGGGCGGTCCCCGTCGTGCCGTACGCCACCAGCAGCGGCAGGCTGTTGCGGTGGGCGTCGTCGTAGCCCGCCTCGACCAGCCCGGTGACGTCGAAGAGTCGCCGGTCCACCCGGCCGGAGCGCAGCAACGGCACCGCGTCCGTCGGCGTCACGGTGAGGCGTCCACGCTCACGCTGGACCAGGAACTGCACGTCCTCGCGGCCGGCGCCGGGCCGGACCGAGGCGCCGGACGCGGTGACGGTGACCCGGTCACCGGTGATCAGCGTGACGGTGGTCGAACGGTTGACGGTGGGTCCACCCGGAGTGGACTGTGGGCCGGTGCCGCCGGGTGGTGCGGGCACTGTGGTTGCGGCTGAGACGGGAGCCGGCGCGGAGAGCGCCAGCGCGAACACGAGGCCGAGAGCGGCCAATCTTCTTCCCTGGTGCAACGGATCCTCCTCGTCAAGCGTCTTGATGGATGGAGTCACATTGACAACCCACAATTGCATACCGGGTATGTAAAATGAAGGCCAAAAAATGACAGACCCGCCACGAGCCGGCGAACCGGGCCGGCATGATCGGGCGGTGACCTCCATGAAGGACAAGATGCTCGCCGGCGAGCCATACATCGCCGACGATCCCGAGATCATCGCCGACCTGGACCGGGCCGCCCGGCTGATGGAACGCTTCAACACCAGTCCCGCAGCCGATCCACAGGCCCGAATCGCAGCACTGCGGGAACTCCTCGGCGAACTGGGCGAGGACGCCTGGATCCGCCCACCGTTCTACTGCGACTACGGCTGGCAGATCCGGATCGGCCCGCGCAGCTTCGTCAACTACAACGCGGTCTTCCTCGACGTCGCTCGGATCACCCTCGGCGCGGACGTCCAGGTCGGCCCGAACGTGCAGCTGCTCACCCCGACGCATCCGGTCGAGGCCGGCCCGCGACGGGACAAGTGGGAGGCGGCCAAGCCGATCACCATCGGCGACAACGTGTGGCTCGGCGGTGGCGCGATAGTGCTGGCCGGCGTGACGATCGGCGCGAACACAGTCGTCGGCGCGGGCGCGGTGGTCACCCGGGACCTACCCGCCGACGTGGTGGCGGTCGGCAACCCCGCCCGGCCGATCCGCGAACTCGGCTAGACCGTCGGCGGATCCGACAGGCGGACCACCAGGTCGGCCCGGTCGGCGGTGGGGGTGATCACTGCGGCATTCGACTCGTCGCTGCCCAGCGCCCACGCCCGCGCCTGCTCCGGCGAACGACCGAAGGCCTCGTGCCGGGCCGTCAACCGGCGGTGCCGCACCTCGGCGTCCAGGTCGAGAAACCATGCCTCGTGCAGCAGCGGTCGGATCTCCTGCCAGGGAAAGTCCGGCAACAGCAGATAGTTGCCCTCGGTCACCACCAGCCGGACCGACGGCGGCACCTCGATCGCGCCGGCCACCGGCTCCTCCAACTCCCGGCGGAACTCCGGCGCGTAGACCGACGTCGGCTCCAACCGGTGCAACCGGCGCAGCAGTGAGACGTACCCGTTGGCGTCGAAGGTGTCCACCGCGCCCTTGCGGTCGGCGCGGCCCAGGCGGACCAGCTGCGACTGCGCCAGGTGGAAGCCGTCCATCGGCACCAGGCAGGCGGCCGACCCGACCTCGGCGACGATCCGCTCCGCCAGTGTGGACTTCCCGGCGCCCGGCGCACCGGCGATGCCGAGCAGCTGTCGCGGACCCGCTTCGGCCAGCGCCAAGGCCCGCGCCACCAACTCGTCGGCGGACAGCACCCGGGCCGGGGGCATCAGCCCAGAACCGGTTCGCTGATGGTGAATCGGGCCTGCACCGCCGCCTGCACAGTCTGCGGCTGAGGGTCCAGCTCGAGCTCCGGCGGGCCACCACCCGCGCCGCCGCCCCCGGCGAAGGCCGCACGGGCGAACATCGGCCGGTCGACGGGGCCCGCGTCGGCCAGCTCGATCAACGAGGTGACCCGGGCCCCCAGCGCCTCCGCGTACTCGCGGGCCCGCAGCAACGCGTCGCTGATCGCGGCGTGCCGGGCCGCACGATGGGCGGGGCTGTCCGGACGAAGCTCCCACCACGGGCCGGCCACCTCGACCTGGTCCTGGTCGGCGAGCCGGAGCATCAGCTCACCCAACGCGGTGAAGTCGGTGACAGTGACTGTGGTGGTGACACTGCCGTGCCAGGCGACCACCCGCTCACCCGAGCGCCGGGTCTCCGGCCGCACCCGCAGGTCGCCGGTCTCCCGCCGCGCCACCGCCGGCCCGGAGCCGTCCAACAGCACCCGGACCGCCGCGGCCCGCTCCGCCAACCGGGTCAGCGTCGCCTCCCGGTCCCGGTCGCGAGCTGTCGCGGTGACAGCGAACCGGGCCAGCTCGGGCGGCACCTCCCGGTACGCCTCGCCGCGCACCTGCACCACCGGACCGTCCACAGCCATGCCCCTCAGCCTAGTCAGCCACTGGGCGCCGCGCCGCGTAGGAGACAGTGTCCGCGTCGACGTGCAGGCCGGTCAGGTGGCCGCCGGCCACCCCCAGCTCGCGCAGCCAGGACACCTCTGCGGTGTGGTCACCGCCGGCCGGGAACTGCCTGTCGTACGCATCGAACCGCCGGTCGCGCAGCGCCGAGCGGGCAGCTCGCGCCTCGTCGTAGCGTGCGGCGAGCGCCGGGGCGTCGTCGGCGCGCAGCGCGGCGGCCAGGTCGTCCAGGAACGAGGTGACCTCGGCCAGTTCACGCAGCACCCGGTCCCGGTTGCCGAGCAGCATGTTGGCGGTCCGCTCGGCCGGGGTTCCGGCGACCCGGGTGCCGTCGGAGAAGCTGCCGGCGGCGAGGGCGAGGATCGCGTCGCGCAGCGGTGCGCGCTGGACGGCGCCGGCCAGCGCGCCGGCCAGCAGGTGCGGCACGTGTGAGGCGAGCGCGGCGGCCGAGTCGTGCTCGGTGGCGGACATCGGCACCACCCGGGCCTCGAAGACCTCCACCAGCAGTTCGGCCAGCCAGCGGAACGCGGTGGTGGCCGGCCCGGGCGCCGGACAGAGCACCCAGGCCGCGCCGGTGAGCAGGTCCGCCAGGGCGGCCGTCAAGCCGGCCCGGTCGGTGCCCGCCATCGGGTGGCCGGGCACGAACCGGTGCGTCAGCCCCTGCGCGGCGGCGAACGCCGCCACCTGCTCCTTGGTGCTACCGACGTCGGTCAGCACACACCGCTCACCGGTCATCGCCGCCACCTCGACCAGCGTCGCTGGCAGAGTGGGCAACGGTCCGCACAGGAAGACCACGTCCCGGTCGGCCACCGCCTCGACCAGCCGGTCCGGCGCGGGTACGCCCAACCGGCGGGTCTCCCGCCGGGTGACCTCGTCCGGGTCCCACCCGACCACGTCGACGCCGGCGGCGTACATCCGGAGCAGCACCGAACCACCGATCAGGCCGGTGCCGACCACCGCCGCCCGCACCCGCGCGCCCGACCTGTCCACCATCCGCACACCTCGACGTTCCTGCTGGGGTGCGGGGCCACGGCCCCGACCAGGTCCGGGGCCGAGGATATCGTTCGGGGCCGCCGGCCCCCGCACGCTGTGACGACCCGACCGACCGTAGATCTTGGTCAGCCGGTCCGGAAGGAGGGTTGTCCACTTCAGATCGGCGTCATACGGTCCGCTCCGCCGCCCGCCGAGTCGATGCGGGCAACCAGCGGAAGGAAACGAAATGTCCGCGACATACCGGGCCCTCGCCTCGGTGGTCATGCTGATCGGCTTCTACGTCGTCGCGCTCCTGCAGCTCGCCGCCGTCGCCGCGCTCGGGGTCTGGCTGTTCAGCCACACCAACGGGCTCGTCACCGGGAAGCTGCTGCTCCCCCTGGTCGTCGCGCTGGGCGCGGTGGCCGTCGGGCTCTGGCGTGCGATGCGCGCGAAGAACGAGCCGGCGCCTGGCCTGATCCTCACCGAGCGCGAGGCGCCGGGCCTGTGGGCCGCCGTACGCGAGCTGGCCACCGCCGTCGGCACCCGCGCCCCGGACGAGATCCGGCTGGTACCCGAGGTGAACGCCGCGGTCTCCGAGCAGAGCCGGCTGCTCGGCCTGCTCGGCGGACGACGGACCCTGTACGTCGGTCTGCCGCTGCTCCAGGCGTTGCGGATGGACCAGCTGCGCTCGGTGCTCGCACACGAGCTGGGCCACTACTCCGGCAAGCACACCCGACTCGGCGCCGTGGCGTACCGGGGTCGGCTGGCGATCGCGGAGACGCTGGAGCGGATCAGCCCGCGCAACCCGATCGGCTGGGTCTTCAAGGGCTACTCGAAGCTCTACCTGATGGTGGACAACGCCGCGTCGCGGCGGCAGGAACTGGAGGCCGACCGTTCCTCCGTACTGCTGGCCGGGCCGGATGCCGCAGCCTCCGCGTTGCGTGCCCTGCCGGCGCTCGACGCGGCCTGGGGCTTCTTCATGCGCCGGTACGTCGAGCCGGGCTGGTCCGCCGAGCTGGCGCCGGACGACCTCTTCGGCGGCTTCGGCCAGCTGCTACGCGGTCGGCAGGACGAGATCGCCGAGCTGCGGGAGAACGCCCCCGATCGGCGGCCGTCGCCGTGGGACACCCACCCGCCGATCGGCGTCCGGGTCGCCGCGATGGCCGGCCTGCCGGCGGGAACGGCCACGCCGGATGATCGGCCCGCCGCGCTGCTGCTCGCCGACATCGACACCGCCGGTCGGCAGTTGCAGGGCATCGTTGTCGACTCCGGCCGCCGTCAGGTGCTGCAGTGGCCGCAGTTCATCGCTGCGGCGGTGGCGGCCGGGGTGCAGCGGCAGGCGGACGGCGTCTACCGGGCGGCAGGGCGCTTCGCCGGCGTCAGCGGGCCGGGCCTGACGACGGTGCTGGACCTGGTGCGCTCCGGCCGGCTGGGCGAGTTCGCCGAGCGGTTCTTCGGCGACGTCACCGCTGAGGAGGCGGCCGCCCGGTTCGCCGGGCCGATGGAGACGCTGCTCGACAACGCGGCCGTCCGCTCCGGCCAGGCCCACTGGCAGCTGTCCTGGTCCGGTCCGGCCCAGCTCGTCGGCCCGCAGGGGCAACCGTTGGACCTCGCCGAGATCGCCAAGCTGGCCGTCGCGCCGCAGACCTTGGACGTGGCGTTGGCCCGCCTGGCCGAGCTGGGCATCGACCCCTCCGGCGCGACGGTGGTCGAGGACCGGGTCTCCGGGCGGGACGCCGACCTGATCGGCGCACTGGCCAACATCAAGATCGACGGTACGGAGCACGACGTGCTCATCCTCGACCGGGGGCTGGTGCTGATCGTCGACCCCGGCAAGGCCAGCCAGGGCGAGAAGCGGCTCCGCGAACTGGTCGGCTCGATGCCGATCGCGGAACTGGCCGCCCGGCACACGTTAGTGCCGTACGAGGAGGTCGTCTCCGTGGAGGTCAAGCGG
Source organism: Micromonospora vinacea (assembly GCF_015751785.1). Lineage (NCBI taxonomy): Bacteria > Bacillati > Actinomycetota > Actinomycetes > Micromonosporales > Micromonosporaceae > Micromonospora > Micromonospora vinacea. Next base: position 944,485 of record NZ_JADOTY010000001.1, read on the forward strand.
GAGGTGCCGCTGAAGGCGGAGCTGACCCTGCACGACGGCCGGGTGCTCACCATGCAGGAGCTGATGGCCAGCGAACTGCTGGAGAAGCAGAGCCGGAACACCCTGCTGCGGGTCTTCCGCCAGATCAGCGACTGACGCCGTGCGGGCGGTCGGCCGACAGGTTCGACCGCCCGGACCGCGATCAGGCGAGGCGCGCCGCGACGCCGGCGATGTGCTCGTCGGACTCGGTCAGCGCGACCCGGACATGCTGCCCGGCCGTGGGGCCGTAGAAGACGCCGGCGGCGACCAGGATGCCGCGTCGGGCCAGCCAGTCGACCGTCTGCCAGCAGTCCTCACCTCTGGTCAGCCAGAGGTACAAACCCGCCTCGGAGTGCTCGACGGTGAAACCGGCACCGGTGAACGCCGCAGTGAGCACCTCCCGCCGGGCGCGGTAACGCTCCCGCTGCTCCTCGGCGTGTCGCTCGTCCTCCAGCGCGGCCACCATCGCCGCCTGCACCGGGGCGGGCACGATCATGCCGGCGTGCTTGCGGACCTTGAGCAGCTCGGCGACGAGCGCCGGGTCGCCGGCGACGAAGCCGGCCCGGTAGCCGGCGAGGTTGGACCGCTTGGAGAGCGAGTGCACGGCGAGCACCCCGGCGTAGCTGCCCCCGCTGACCTGCGGAGACAACACCGAAACCGGGTCGGCCGACCAGCCCAGGGGCAGGTAGCACTCGTCGCTGGCGACCACCGCGCCACGCTCGCGGGCCCAGTCGACCACCTTGCGCAGGTGCGCCGCGGGCAACACCCTGCCGGTCGGGTTGCCGGGCGAGTTGACCCAGACCAACCGGACCCGGGGGGTCGGCCCGAGCGAGGTGAGCGAGTCGGTACGCACGACGGTGGCGCCGGCCAGCCGGGCACCATCCTCGTAGGTCGGGTACGCGATCGACGGCACCACCACCACGTCACCCGGGCCGATGCCGAGCAGCGTGGGCAGCCAGGCCACCAGCTCCTTCGAGCCGATGGTCGGCAGCACACCGAGACCGTCGACGCCGGCGCCACAGGCTCGGGACACCCACGCCGCGATCGCGGCCCGCAGCGCCGGCGTGCCGGCGGTCAGCGGGTAGCCGGGAGCATCGGACGCGTCAGCCAACGCCCGCCGGATCACCTCGGGCACCGGGTCGACCGGCGTACCCATGGAGAGGTTGATCAGGCCCTCCGGATGCGCCGCGGCCAGCGTGGCCGCGGCGTCCAGGGTGTCCCAGGTGAACTCGGGCAGTCGCGACGAGACCGGCGCGGGCCGGTTCAGTGGCCCTCGCCGCGCGGCGGCTGCGCGGCGACGAAGGTGGCGTCCTTCTCCACCTTGCCGATCTTCGAGGCGCCACCGGGCGAGCCCAGGTCCTCGAAGAACTCGTAGTTCGCGCCGGTGTAGTCCTTCCACTGCTCCGGAACGTCGTCCTCGTAGAAGATCGCCTCCACGGGGCAGACGGGCTCACAGGCACCACAGTCGACGCACTCGTCGGGGTGGATGTAGAGCATCCGATTGCCCTCGTAAATGCAGTCGACCGGGCACTCCTCGATGCATGCCTTGTCGAGCACATCTACGCACGGCTCGGCGATGATGTAGGTCACCGGTCTTCTCCTCCGCAAGACTCGCCGCGATCTCCCGCGACGGTAAGAGCCTAGTATCTCGCCGGGGAGGGGGTCGATCGTGCTCCGACAGCAGGATGTGGGACACCGAATCGTGGTCCGCCGGATTGTGGGGATTCGCGAAGGCCGCCCGCTATTCTCCGATGCCCTCGGCGAGCTGGTGGAGCTGAGCGAGACTCATCTCACGCTGGCCACCGCACAGGGGCAGCTACGGGTCCCGGTGGCGCAGGTCCACCGGGCCAAGCGCGTACCGCCGACCCGCCGGCCCACCGCCGCAGCGGTCGTGGCGCTGGAGCGGGCCGCCGACGAGGCCTGGCCGGCACCGACCCGGGGCCGACTCGGTGACTGGCTGCTCCGCTCGGCCGAGGGTTGGACCGGGCGCGCCAACTCGGCACTGCCGATCGGTGACCCGGATCGACCACTGGCCGCCGCGGTCGACGCGGTGGAACGCTGGTACGCCGATCTGGGCCAACCCGCGTTGATCAACACTCCGCTGCCCCTCGCCGCGCCGGTGGGCGCCGAACTGGACGCCCGCGGCTGGAGCACCCGACCACCGACGCTGGTGCAGACCGCGCCGCTACCCGTGCTGGCGTCGCCGGCCGCCACCGGCCCGGCCGGCCCGGTGGTCGAACTGGCCACCGCGCCCAGCGACGAGTGGTTGGCCATCGCCGCCGGCCGCAAGGGCGGCCTGCCGGACGCCGCCCGACACGTGCTCACCGCCGTGGATCAGGTCCGCTTCGCCCACGTGTACGCCGACGGCACCCTGGTGGCCGTCGGCCGCGGCACGGTGACCGGCCAGGGCCGCTGGCTGGGCCTCAGCCTGATCGAGGTCCTACCTGCGGCCCGCCGCCAGGGGTTGGCCCGCCGCGTGATCCACGAACTGGCCGGCTGGGGCGTGTCGGGCGGCGCGACGCACGCGTTCCTCCAGGTCGAGCAGCGCAACACGGCGGCGGTCGCGCTCTACCAGCGGCTCGGCCTCGTCACCCACCACACCTACCTGACCCGGGTCGCCCCGAACTGACCTCGACCCTCGCCGGGCGGCACCCTGCGGCCGGGCGAAGCGGGCTGGCGGGCTTGATCGACTCGACTTTCAGGAAGTCGCGGTATCCCGGCGCCTACAACCCCGCGACTTCAAGGAAGCCGAGTCGATCCGCGGTGTCAGCGGCGGACGACGCGGCGGGGCTTGGCGGCCTTGACCTCCGCGTACCGCTTGAGCTGCTGAGAGCGGTAGTCACGGCCCAACGCGGTGAGCACCAGGTAGCCGATCAGCAACCCGGCGCCGGTGGCGAGCAGGTAGAGCCAGATCTGCGCGAAGAACGTCGCCGCGCCGCCGTCGAACGGGTTGTGACCGACCAGCAGGGGCCCGACCAGCACGGTCAGCAGCATCGCCACCGGCACCACGAGGGCCATGTCGGCGGCCCAGCCCGCCAGCGGCCGGCGACGACCCCAGCGGAAGGCGACCACGGCGAGGATCAGCCCGATCACCGCGAACATCGCCAGCGACACCCTGTCGGCGGCGGTGTCGTCACCGTCGAAGCCGAACCGCGTGATCAGTCGGGCGACCACGTTGACCGCGAACAGCGCCGCTACGAGCAACCCGATGTCACGCCACCGCTTGTCCATCGCCGGACCCTCCTGCCGTACGCCCCGTCGCGGGCTGCACATCCCTGGCAGGAATATCTACCACCCTTACCTGGGACACGTCATCAGCCGGCCCGGACCAAAACCCAACCCGGGCTTCAGCCGCCGAGCATGGGCGGCTGCGGGGCGAGGATCTGGCGGAAGCCCATCACCGCGAAGGTCATCGCACCGGCCACGATCATGGCCAGCCCGACCCAGTTGTCGCCGGCCAGCAACAGGTCGCCCTCGTTGGTCCGGATGGCGGCGACGGCCATCAGCGCGAACCACGGCACCGCCGGCAGCGCCACCGCCCAGCGGCGGCCGACCGCCTCGTACGCGAACCAGCTCAGCACGATGTTGGCGCCGATGGCGAGGAACACCGACACGCCGACCAGTTGCCCGCCGACGCGAACCGTGGCGAGCAGCAACTCCAGTACGCCGGTCAGCACTCCGGCGAGGACCACCACTATCGCACCGACCACCCGGACGCCCAGGTCCAGCAGTCGTGGCGGCGGCCCCGCCGGGGGCGGGGCTTCCTGGTCCTCCACGACCGTCACCGATGCGGCCGGCAGCGTCACCGGAGACCCGCCGCCGCGACCGGGAACCGGTCCGGGGCGGTCTCCGCGGGCAGGCCGGCGAAGAGGTCGTCCTCCCAGCCGTACGGCCCGGTGCCCGGGCCCTTCTCACCCACAGCGAGGGTGAAGAACTCCACGCCCATGAACTCCCCGCCGAAGTTGCCGGCGATCGAGTAGAGCCAGGAGTTGGCCGGGATCTGGGTGGCGTGCGCCCGCATCGCGGCCTCCTTGGCCGTGTGCTGGTCGGTGCCGTCGATGCGGGCGGCGATCTGGGCGTCCGGGGTGCCGAAGGGCAGGTCGGCGATGTCCTCGATGCCGCCGAACGGGTTGTCGGCAGACTCGGCGAAGTGCGTCATGCCGGCCTCCAGGACGCTGAGCGGCATGGCCGTCCAGTAGACCTTGAGCGGGGCGCAGCCCTCGGCGGTGGCCAGCTCGACGGCGCGCATGGCCACCCGGTGGGCCTGGATGTGGTCGGGGTGACCGTAGAAGCCGTTCGGGTCGTACGTGACGAGCACCTGCGGGCGTACCTCTCGCATGATCTCCACGAGATGCCCGGCGGCCTCGTCGAGGTCGGCCTGCCAGAAGGCCCGGGGGTGCTCGTTGGTCGCGAGCCCCATCATCCCGGAGTCGCGGTAGCGGCCGGCGCCGCCGAGGAAGCGGTGGTCGCTGACGCCGAGCGCCTCGCACGCGGCGGCCAGCTCGGCGATCCGGTACCCGCCGAGCTGGTCGGCCTCGGCGGCGGCGAGCTGCGCCAGCGCGGGCACGTGGATCTCGCCCTCCTCGCCGAGCGTGCAGGTCACCAGCGTGACGTGCGCGCCGTCGGCGGCGTAGTGGGCCATCGTCGAGCCGGTGCCGATCGACTCGTCGTCGGGGTGCGCGTGGACCAGCAGCAGGCGGCGGTCGGGCAGCATCGTCACGACGGTCACTCTAACTGGCGGTTAGGGCCGGCCAACGCTGACGCGTCCGCCCAGGTCGGCCACATCACCTCCGCTCCCGCTCTACGATTTGGCGTGTGGACTTTCCGGAGCTGGCCGCCCGCACCCGCCGGTTCAGCCACGGCGCGCCACGCGCTGTCTCGGTGGCTGAGGACGGCTCCCGGGTGATCTTTCTGCGCTCCGCCGGTCCCGAGGATCCGGCGGACGCGCTCTGGCTGCTGGACGTGGCCACCGGCGAGGAGCGGCTGGTCGCCGACCCGGCCACCCTGCTGGGCGAGGGCGGGGACGTCCGGTCCCTCTCCCCCGGCGAACGCGCGCTGCGCGAGCGACTGCGGCTCAGCGCCGCCGGCATCGGCTCGTACGCGTTGGACGCGGCCGGCCGGGTTGCGGTGTTCGCGCTGGCCGGGCGGTTGTTCCGGGCCGATCTGGTGCACGGCGACGTGGTGGAGGTCGCCGCCGTCGGCCCGGTGCTGGACCCACGGCCTGACCCGAGCGGGCAGCGACTGGCGTACGTGACGGACGCCGCCGAGGGTGTGCGCCGGGGTGAACTCCGGGTGATCGACCCCGACGGCACCGACACCCTGCTGGCCGGCGAGGACGCCGGGGTGAGCTGGGGATTGGCCGAGCACATCGCGGCGGAGGAGTTCGGCCGGTTCCGGGGGTACTGGTGGGCGCCGGACGGCCGCTCGGTGCTCGCCGCCCGGGTCGACGAGTCCCGGCTGGAGCGGTGGCACCTGCACGACCCGGCGGAGCCGGCGAGCCCGCCCACCGCCGTCGCGTACCCCCGGGCCGGTGGCCCGAACGCGGAGGTCAGCCTGCACCTGCTGGACCTGGACGACGGCTGGGTCGACGTGCACTGGGACCGGGAGACCTACCCGTACCTGACCGGGGTCAGCTGGGGTGAGGGCAGCCCGTTGATCACCGTGCTGCGCCGCTCGCAGCAGCACGGGCTGGTGCTGGCGGTGGACCCGCGGACGGGTGAGACGCAGGTGCACGCCGAGCTGGCCGACCCGCGCTGGGTCGAGCCGATCGCCGGCACCCCCGCGCACCTGCCGGACGGCCGGGTGCTGGTCGGCGGGGAGCTGGCCCACGACGGGTACGACGCCCGGTGCCTCTTCGCGGACGGCACCCTGCTCACCCCACCGTCGCTGTACGTACGACGGGTGGTGGGTCGGCTGCCGGCCGCCGCCGGCCCGGCCGACCTGCTGGTGGAGGCGAGCGACGGCGAGCCGAGCGAGCGGCACCTGTTCCGGGTCCGCACCACAATCGGCGGTGGGGTGGACGCGCGCCGGCTCACCACCGACTCCGGCTGGTACACCGCCGCGGTGGGCGGGGACGTGCTGGCCGTCGGCGTCGCGTCGCTGGATCACGCCGGGGTGCGCTGGACGGTGCGCCGCGGCGACCAGGAGATCGCCGAGCTGCGCTCGTTCGCCGCCACCCCGCCGTACTCGCCGCTGCCACTGCTGGAACGGGTGACCGATCGGCGGCTGCCGGCGGCGGTGCTCTACCCCGACAACCACGTGACGGGCCGGCGGCTGCCGGTGCTGCTGGACATCTACGGCGGCCCGGGGCACCAGGAGGTCGTGGCGGCGCGGGCCGCGTGGTTGGAACGGCAGTGGTGGGCCGACGCCGGCTTCGCGGTGGTCACCATCGACAACCGGGGTACGCCGGGCGTGGCGCCGTCGTTCGAGAAGGCGATCCACCGGCGGGTCGCCGACGTGATCCTCACCGACCAGATCGACGCGCTGACCGCGCTCGCCGGCAAGCACCCGGACCTGGACCTGGGCCGGGTCGGGGTGCGGGGTTGGTCGTTCGGCGGGTGGCTGGCCGGGTTGGCGGTGCTGCGCCACCCGGAGCTGTTCCGCTGCGGGATCGCGGGCGCCCCGGTGACCGACTGGGCGCTGTACGACACCGCCTACACCGAGCGTTATCTGGGGTTGCCGGAAGACGGCCAGGACATCTACGCGCACCATTCGCTCGTCGAGTTGGCCGCCGAGCCGGTCACCAGCCCGGACCAGGCCCGACCGTTGCTGTTGGTGCACGGCATGGCCGACGACAACGTGGTGGCCGCGCACACGCTCCGGCTCTCCGCAGCCCTGCTGAGCACCGGCCGGCCGCACGCCGTGCTGCCGCTGACCGGGGCCACCCACTTGGCCGCGAACGGCACCGCCGAGCGGCTGCTCCCCCTGGAGCTCGACTTCCTCCGCACCCACCTGTTGTAGCGCGGTATTCGATAACTGATTTCGGCACGTCGGGTGCCTTGCCGCATGCCATGCTGACCGAAGCGGGACCCGGTGCCGGGATTGCCGAGGGCGACACCGCTTTCCCTCATTCCGAAAGGACTCCACAATGGTGGGCATAGCGCAGAAACCCTCGGTCGCCGCCGTGCAGGAAGGCGAGTTCCCGGTCACGCACTTTCGCACGGCGACCGTGAACGGAATCGATATCTTCTACCGCGAGGCCGGCCCGGCCGACGGCCCCGCGGTCCTGCTGCTGCACGGGTTTCCCACGGCGTCCTCGCAGTTCCGCCACCTGATCCCCCTCCTCGCGGACCGATACCGGGTGATCGCGCCGGACTTCCCGGGTTTCGGCCACAGCGCCAGCCCGGACCGGTCGACGTTCGACTACACATTCGCCAACTTCGCCGATCTGATGGACGGCCTCCTCGGCCAACTCGGCGTGGATCGATATGCGCTCTACTGCTTCGACTACGGGGCGCCGACGGGGTTCCGGATGGCCCTGAAGGGACCTGAGCGGATCAGCGCGCTCATCGTGCAGAACGGCAACGCGTACGAAGAGGGCCTGAGCGAGTTCTGGGATCCGATCAAGGCCTACTGGGCGGAGAAGACCGACGAACGCCGTCAGGCAATCGCGTTCATCCTCAACTCCGACACGGTCAAGCAGCAGTACACGGCGGGGGTGCAGGACCTCAGTCGGCTCGACCCCGACCGGTGGACCCACGACGACACGCAGCTCGCCCGCCCCGGCAACGCGGACATCCAGCTCGATCTGTTCTACGACTACGGCAGCAACGTCACGCTGTACCCCGAATTCCATGCCTTCTTCCGCGACCACCAGCCGCCGACGCTGATCATCTGGGGCCAGAACGATCCGGTCTTCCCGGCCGCTGGTGCCCACCCCTATCGGGGCGACCTGCCGTCGGCTGAATTCCACCTGCTCGACACCGGCCACTTCCTCTTGGAAGACAAGCTCGACATCGCTGCGCCGATGATCCACGATTTCCTGGACCGCGCCGTTGGTCGTTCCTGAAAAACGCAACGGGCGGCCACTCCGCCTGTTCCGCGCCCACCTGTTGCCCGCGGCCCGCACCCCCAAGATCGCCCTCGATCCAGGATCCGAACACCGTTGCGTTGGCGATCGGCTGCTGGGCGCAGGTGAACGGTGAAATCCCGACACCCAGGGGTCCGTCACTTCAGAAACGCCCGGCCCACACCGATCTTGCACTTTCAGGCGCCGATATGCGCGGAACACCCTTTTATGTCGCAACAGTTAACGCAAGATCGCGGAAGAGGGGCAGCCCGCCCTCGTCGATCATGGAGTTACGGTGCCTGGTTTGGCCCAATGTGGGCACTTCGCCACCCACCACGACTCCATGATCGACGGGACAGCGCGGGGTTGACGAACAGCAACTCCGTCTTACGCAACGGCGTTGTCCAGGATCTAGTGGTAATGCGGCGCCAGGTAACCACTCGATCCAGGATCGAGCGTGACCCGGGACGAAGCGGGGCGAGTGGCCGGGACTGGTTTCCGGCACCCGAGCAGGGATAATGCGGCGGTGTCGGATTTCACGAAGCCGCTCGGCTACCGTCTCATCACCGGGCCCGATGATGCCGAATTCTGCGCCCGCGTCAGCGCGCTACTCGATCAGGGCTATCAGCTGCACGGGTCGCCGGCGCTGACCTTTGATGGCGAACGCGTCATCGCCGCTCAAGCGTTGGTGCTGTCGCATTCGGCCAGCCCTGAGTCGCCCATGGGAAGCGCCAGGTAGAGGCCCCTGCTGACGATCACCAACGTTCCACGAGGTGTTCCCGACCCTGCGGTGGATCGTACGGTTCGGGCCAGTAGTCGATGATCTTGCTGATCAGCCCATGCTCGGACATCTCCAGCCAGACGCACGCGTCCTGCCGCTCGTCACCGACGCGAACGTCGAGCAACAGGGCGACGAGGCGGCCATCGGCGATCACCCGCCGCGGCCGGAGGTGCCAATCACCCGGATACTCGGTGTTGAACCGCAGGAACGCGTCGGTGCCGCGAATGCGCTCCCGAGTCTGCGGCATCTCGTAGACCACGTCATCGGTGAGCAGGGCGGCCAACCCGGACCAGTCGCGGCGCTCCAGAAGATCAACGTAGGCGTGGGCGGTCTGCCGGGCCGTCGAGGTGTCGTCCACGACGCGGACCCTAGCCTCCACCAGTGACAATCTGGCAGGCCGTCGGTGCATCACCGGCCTTGCCCGGCTGATCTCCGGCGACGCCGGGGCCGTGAATCGGCGTCCAGGTTCTCAGGGGCGTGCGTCGTATTGGGTACGGGCTTCGAAGACGCGGTCCATGTGCGTCTCCGCCCAGTTCTTGATCGCGATCATGACCGGGAACAGTTCATGGCCGAGCGGAGTGAGCTCGTAGTCGACGCGGACCGGGACCGAGGCAGTGACAGTGCGGGTGACCAGGCCGTCGCGCTCCAGGGTGCGCAGGGTCTGTGTGAGCATCTTCTGGCTGACGCCGGCGATGCGCTGGGCGAGCTGGCCGTGCCGCTGCGGGCCGTCGACGAGCGCTGGGATCACCAGGGCGACCCACTTGTCGGTGAGCCTGCTCAGCAGCTCACGGGTCGGGCACTGATCCAGGAACGCGTCGTAGTCGCGTTTGGCCTGTTCGCGGCGTTGCGCTGCGGTTGACGTCGCCATTCTTTCCTCCGTTGGTGCCCTAGGCACTTTAAGGTACCTACTTTCTCATAGTGCCGACGATTCGTACGGTCGTGGTGAGCACGAAATCCCACGAAGGAGACGGCGATGCGCGCAGTCAGCTATGCAGAGTTCGGAGGGCCGGAGGTCCTGCACGTGGCCGAGGTGCCGGTGCCCGAGCCGGGGCCGGGGCAGGTGCGGGTGCGTGTCGCGGCGTCGGTTGTCCATCCGGTTGATCTGATGGTCCGCTCCGGTCGGTTCCCGGCCCCGTTGCCGACCGGCCTGCCGTACACGCCCGGCTGGGACGTTGCCGGCAGCGTCGACGCGGTCGGCCCGTCGGTCGAGGAGTTCACGATCGGCGACGAGGTCATCGGCTTCTCGCCGTGGCTACAAACCACGGCCGGCGCCCACGCCGAGTACGTAGTCCTCGACGCCGCCTGGCTGACCTCCGCGCCCGCCGGCGTCCCCGCCACCGAGGCGGCGACCCTGCCGACCAATGGTCTCGCCGCTGCCCAGGCACTCGACCTGCTCGCGCTCCCGGCGGGTTCGACAGTGCTCGTCACCGGCGCCGCCGGGCAGGTGGGCGGGTTCGTTCTGGCGCTGGCCCGGACGACCGGTCTGCACGCCACCGGACTCGCCGGAGCCGACGACCGCGAGTTCGTCGAGTCGCTGGGCGCGGCCTTCCTGTCGCGCACCGACGATCCGACGGGGACGTTCGATGCGGTCGTCGACCTGGCGGTGATCGGCTCTTCGTTGCTGGACCTCGTTCGGGACGGCGGCGGCTACGTGGCCGCGTCACCCCCGCTTCGTCCGGAGCCGGTGCGCGGAATCGGGACCTTCGCGCTGGAGGTGCTACCTGACGGAACCCGCCTGGGCGAACTGGTCAAACTCGTCACCAGCGGAGACATCCCGCTCCGGGTCGCCGACGTGTACCCCTTCGCCGACGCGGCGGCCGCCCACGAGCGGCTGGCTCAAGGCGGCGTGCGCGGCGGCGTGGTGATCGTCCCCTGATCCGCAGCGAAAGCTCGGTCAGCCGCTGATGGCTCTGCCGATGACCGGACAGCCGTTCAAGGGTGTCCGGTCATCAGTCCGAGGGAAGGGTTGGTGCAATGGCCGGTCGCGTCAGCGGAAGATGTCGATGTTGCGCCCGGCCCATGCGGCGAAGGAGCGTGGCGGTCGACCCAGGACCTCCGACACGTCCGGGCTGATCCGCTGCTCCCGTGCGGTCGGCGCGCCGAGGATCGCCAGCGTTCCCTCGACCACCGGTGGTGGCATGAACCGCAGCATCTGTTCGCGGGCCTCGTCGGGCGTCTGTTCGATGAAGCTGATGGGTTCGCCGAGCGCGGTAGCGAGATCGGCAACCCGTTCACGTGGTGTGCTCAGCGCCGGACCGGTCAGCTCATACGTGTGACCGTCGTGGGCGCCGTCACGAAGGGCGACAGCCGCCACCTCGGCGATGTCGTCCGGGTCGATCACAGGCAGACCGACATCGCCGAACGGTGCGGCCACCGTCCGTCCGTTGCGAATCGGTTCGGCCCAGGCGAGAACGTTGGAGGCGAAGCCGCCGGGGCGCAGGATCGTCCAGCCGAGGCCGGACCTGCGCACAAGGTCTTCGATGGCGTGCAGGGGCGCATGCGAGGCGGCCGTCGGCCTTGTGCCGACCGCTTGCGAGGATTGCAGCACGATGCGCTTCACGCCGGCGGCCGTGGTGACCCGCAGGATCTCGGGCACGTTGAGATGCGCCCCGGCGCCCTCCACGAGCAGGTACAGCGCTTCGGCGCCAGCGAGCGCCGGCCTGAGGCTCTCCGGCTGCTCGAGGTCCGCGCGATGGTGGCGCACCCCGTCTGGTACGACGACCGGGCGTCGCGCACGGGACACCGCCGTCGCCGCAGCGCCCGACGCCGCGAGGATCGACAAAAGTCTCTGGCCAACATTCCCAGTGGCGCCTGTCACGACGAGCATGTCTGAACCTCCAGGTCGACCGCGTCGTTCGCGCGGTTGGAGGAGACGTTAGTAGCGTCGATATAGTAGGTACCTAGAGGATAGTATTGGATCTGTAACGGAGGACACATGCAACGGTCAGCGGATCCCGAGCTAGCCTGCCCCGTTTCGCCGGTCGTCGATATCGTGTTCAGCCGATGGACCACACCCATCCTGTGGGCTCTGCACGAGTACGGTCGGCAGCGATTCGTGGAGCTGGAGCGCCGGCTGACCAGCATCACACCGAAGGTCCTCACGCAACGGTTACGCCAACTCGAACGCGACGGGCTCGTGACACGCACCTACCACGCCGAGGTGCCGCCCCGGGTCGAATACGAGATCACCGAGCTGGGCGCCAGCCTCGGTCCGCTCTTCGCGCACCTGACCACGTGGGCCGACGCCCATCTCGGAGAGGTGGAGCGGGCACAGCGCGCCTACGACGCCGAACGATGAGCCCGCGCCGGCCTCAAGCGCGTTCACGTCTCCCGAAATCTGCCAGGCGACCTGATGTGGGGCTTGTATCTCAAGCCGCTTGAGATCGCATAGTGGGCGTCGTGGACAGAGACGAGCTGTACGCCATCGGAGATGTCGCCCGGCGGGCCGGCCTGAGCGTCAGTGCCGTCCGGTACTACGCGGACGCCGGCATCGTCACGCCGGCCGCCAGCACCCCGGCCGGCCACCGCCTGTACGACGTGTCGGCCATCGCCCGGCTGGAACTGGTCCGGACGCTGCGGGAACTCGACGCCGGCCTGGACGAGATCCGGCGGGTGCTGGCCGGCGAGGCGACGCTGCGCGAGCTGGCCGCCACCCACCTGGCCCTGCTGGAACGGCAGGAGGCACGGCTGCGCACCCGTCGCGCGGTGCTGTCGGCCATCCTGCGACAGGACTCCACAGCCGAGCAGGTCACGCTGATGCACAAGCTCGTTGGCCTGTCGGACGAGGAACGTGACCGGCTGATCGACGAGTTCTGGACCGAGGTCTCCGCAGGCTGGGAGCCGCCGGCGCGGATGGTCGAGTGGTGGCGGGCGGCCCGACCGGAGCTGCCCGACCATCCCACCGCGGCCCAGCTGGAGGCGTGGATCGAGCTGGCCGAGTTGGTCCGGGACACCGAGGTCCGGCAGGCCGTCCGCCGTGAGTTGCACGAGGTGTGCACCACCGGGGCAGGGCCGCTGATGACCTCGTCGCCGATGCTGGACGCCCTCGAAGAGGGCGCGGCGATCGGCCAGCCGGTGATGGACGCAGCGCGCAAGCAGGTGCCGCCGGACTCGCCCAGGGGCCGGGAGATCGCCAACCAGTGGATCGGGTGGCTGACCGGCATCTTCGCGACGCCGGACAGCCCCGGGATCCCGGACACACCGGAGTTCCGGATCCAGGCGGCCGACCAGATGCGCAAGGGCGCGGAGTGGGACCGCACGCCACCGGAGCAGGAGGGTCCGTTCGACAGGTACATGGAGCTGGTCACCGTCGTGAACAGCGCGCCGCCGGAGCAGTTTCCGTACGAGTGGCTGGCCGCAGCACTACGCGCGTCCGCCCAACCGGCCAGCTGATTGGCGGCAGGTAATTCGACTGGATCGCGAGGTGGACGGCTGACCGGTGTGCCGAGGCACACCGGTCAGCCGGCTACACCCGAAACTGGCAATTGACACCAGGTGGTCAGACTCTCGGGCTGATCACGTCATGCTGGGCGCGGACTGCGGTCAGCCCTTGGGGTTGGGGCCGAAACGGTTCGCTCCGGGGGTGCTGTCCAATACGAAGAACACGAGCAGGACGATGGCGCCCACGAACGGCACCAAGGCGATCAGCAGCCACCACCCCGTCCGGTCGGTGTCGTGCAGGCGCCGCACCGCGACCGCCAGCGACGGCAGCAGCAGCGCCAGGGAGGCGATAAGACCGATGAAGCCGGTCGTCGAGCCCTCCACGAAGGTCAGCCCCAGCGCACTGTCCAAGATGGCGGTGACAATGCTGACAAGGATGGTGAACAGGGCGAACCACCAGTACTCAGACCGGCGGGCCCGACCAGAGAAGCCGACGTACTGGCTGAAGACCGACTTGATTGCGGTACTGAAGGACATGACTATCTCCCGTTATGTGAGGGGTACTCAAGGTCATCGCGAAGGCAGCCAAACAGATCGATGTCGCGTGGTCAACGGCCGAGCAGCCGAGGGACAGTAGCCGCATGCTCACAGCACCCCCAGGTTGAAGGCGAGCTGGGTGATCGTGGCTGGGGCGTCCGGGTCGCGGGCGACCTGGGCGACCACGTCCCGCACGGCTGGCCGATGGTGGATCTCGGCGGGTGCGATGCGTTCGGCCCGCAACAGAACCCGGGCGGCGTTGGCGGGGTCATCCGTCTGGAGGTAGGCGCGCGCCGCGTCGATCAGGTGCGCGGCGCGGTGCTCAACCGGCAGCCACCGCCACCCGTCCCGCCCGATCGCCTCCTCGTGCCGGGCAACCGCCTGCGACCCGTCGCCCAACTCCACGGCAGCGGCGACCTGCGCCAGTTCGACGGCAGTCGGCCCGAACGCGGTCCGGTGATGGTCGTTGCCGTCGCCCACCTGGACGCCCAGCTTGGCGGCCTCGTCCAGCAGCTCACCAACCGCCCGGTCGTCACCGGCCCCCGCCGCGATCAGAGCGGCCTGCACGAGCAGCGATCCCCGCAGCGACAATTCCTGCGGCGTGCCAGGGGCGATCTGGGAAGCGGCGGCGAGCATCACCGTCCCTGCCCGAGCCGATGCCCGCAGTACCTGGCCCAACTGCACCGCCGCGCAGGCCAGCAACACCCGGTCACCGGCGGCGGCGGACATCGCCCGGTCAGCGGCCAACCAGGCGAGGCTCCCCTCGCCCAGCTTGACCAGCAGCGCCGCCGTCACCCGATACGCCTCGACCACCGCCGCCCGCCCGGACTCCGGGTCCAGCACGTGGGCGCGATGAACCTCGCTCACCACAGTGGGCAGCAACTCGACCAGACGCGGGTACCGGGCGTGCTGGAAGGTCATCCACGCGTGCCGCACCCCCCGGGCCAGCCGATCGGGCGACATCACCTCCCGGTCCGTCGGGCGACAGAAAGCCATTGGGTACGCCGACAGCGCGGCCCGAATCCGCGCCACGCCCTCGCGACGCTCAGCCGACCCGGCGGGTTGGACATCACCACCGAGCAGGGCTGCGGGATCGACCCTCAGCACCGCCGCGATCTCCCGGATGGTCGACACCCGCTCCAAAGAACGAACCCCACGTTCGACCTTGTCCACCCAACTCTTCGACTTGCCCAAACGATCCGCGAACGACTGCTGCGACAACCTCCGCCGCACCCGCAGGTAGGCGACTCGTCGACCGATCGGCAGCGGCTCACGGCTCACGACGCCACCGCCGATCCGGCAGCGCCCGAGTCGTCTGCTGAACCGGAATCCGCTCCGACTCGGCCTGCGCGAGCAAACGGCGTTTGGCCTCCTGCCGTTCGGCGGCGTCGATCTGCTCACCCCTGCTGACCGGCTCGTCGTCGCAACTGGGCATCATCACCTCCGCTGCTGGGCGCATCGGCAGGCTCAGCCGTCGCGTGCCGTCCACAATGACGCCGGGCCGTCGCTAGGCGCGACGGCACAGAGTGCGACATCCCGGGCACTTTCATGACGACATTAGGGCGACACACCGCTATTGTGGCGAACATGAATGCCCCGAACACCGCCCTGCGCGCGGTCCGCACCGGGATGCGCATGAGCCAGGACGACTTCGCCCGCGCGCTTCAGGCCGCCGGCCGCCGCGTCGGCGAACCCAATGACGCCAACAAGAGACTCGTCCAGCGCTGGGAGTCCGGCGCGATCGCCGCACCACGGCCCGTTTACGCCCGCGCCCTGGAGGTCGTCACCGGCCTGCCGGTCTCCGTGCTCGGCTTCACTGCGATAACCAATGGCCATGGCGTCGATGACCAACACGGTGGCCACGACCTGACCTCGCCCGTGTCCAGCCTGGCCACGCCAACGCCCAAGCCGCTTGCGGTCCACGCGTCGTACGAGGGCGTCTGGCTCAGCCGCTACCAATACCACTCCAGCGGCCGGGGAGAATCGTTCGCCGGGCAGCACTTCGTGGTCGTACTCCAGCACGGAGACCGACTGACCGTGCGCAGCCTGCCCGGCTCGGCGGCCTCGTCGCTATCGCTGGATCTCAGCGTCGACGGTGCCGTGGTAACCGGAACCTGGGTGGAGCAGACCGACCCGGCCGGCTACTACCGGGGAGCCCGATACCACGGCGCGATCCAGCTACTGGTGGAGCCCACCGGCCGACGGATGGCCGGGAAATGGGTCGGGTTCGGCAAGGACATGGACGTCAACACCGGCCCCTGGGAATTGACCTTCCGGGACGCGTCCACGTCCAAGGCGACGCTCGACCAGTACAACACCTCGCCCGGATAGCGCGCTTCGCCGACCAATTCGCAGCTGGCTACGCGGACGGCGGAGGACCGACTGGCCCTCAAGAGGCTGCCAGGCCGCCTCAAGATCTCCTTGGCACCAGGAACTGGGTGGTGGCTTCGATGAGCAGGCGGCGGGTGCCAGCTTCGGAGCCGCTGTGGCCGGCGTCCTCCACGATGTGAAACTTTGCCTCAGGCCAGACCCGATGCAGGTCCCAGGCTTGCTTGGGCGGTGTCTTGATGTCGTAGCGGCCGTTCACGATGACCGTCGGGACGTGTCGAATGCGGTCGACGCCCGCCAGGAGGCCTTCCGGCGGAAGGAAGCCGCCGTTGCTGATGTAGTGGTGTGTGATGCGGGCGAACGCCAGCAGGCTGGCGTCGTCGATGCCGGGTGGCGTCATCGGCAGCAGGGTGTTGGCCGAGAGCTCCCAGCTCATCCAGGCGCGGGCCGCCGGGCCGTGGACCGCGGGGTCCGGGTCGGAAATGCGGCGGCCATAGGCGCCGACAAGGTCGTCCTGTTCAGCGACGGGGATCGCAGCACAAAATGCGGCCCACTCGGCGGGAAACAGGTGCGCCGCGCCCGCTGGGGTGAACGCCCACGCCTCGTCTGACCTGCGAACCAACCACACGCCACGCAGCACGAGTTCGGTGACCCGCTCGGGATGGGCCTGCGCGTAGGCCAAGCCGAGAGTGCTGCCCCAACTGCCGCCGAAGACGAGCCAACGCTCGATCCCCAGGTGCTCGCGTAGCCGCTCGATGTCCGCCACCAGGTGCGGGGTGGTGTTGTGTTCCAGTGACGTCTTCGGGTCGCCCGCGAAGGGCCGACTGCGACCGCAGTTTCGCTGGTCGAACAGCACGACCCGGTAGCCGGACGGGTCGAAGTACCGCCGATTGTGCGGGAGCAGGCCACCGCCGGGGCCGCCGTGCAGGAACACTGCGGGTTTGCCGTCGGGATTCCCGCACAGTTCCCAGTAGAGCTCATTGCCATGGCCGACGTTGAGCATCCCGGAGTCGTACGGCTCGATGGGCGGATACCAGTCCATCATTCAACCCCGTGTATCGGTAGTGGTGCTCGGCCCGTTCCGGCACCGGCAGGTTGGTCGCGCCTGAACAACAGATGCCCGAACGAGCTGAGTCAGTCGCCGACTCTCGGGACCCGCCACAGGGACAGGCAGAACGGATGCCCGGCCGGGTCGGCGTACACGAAGCAGTGGTCCGCGTTGGGCTGATGCTCGAATCGGGTAGCGCCGGCTGCCAGCACACGCGCTCCGGTCGCCTCCAGGTCGTCGACGAAGAACTCGAGGTGCATCTGCATCCCCACCTCGCCATCCGGCCAGGTGGGTGGCTGGTAGTCGTCGATCTGCTGGAACCCGATGTCACCGTTCGGCCCTTCGACGAGCGCCCAGCCCTCGTCGCCCTTCGCGACCCCGCCGGTGATCTCGGCGTAGAACCGCGCGAGCGCGATCGCGTCGGGTGCATTGACAGTCGTCAGGCTGAGCCTGATCAGGTCCGACATCAGCCGATCTCAACCTGCTGGTATGCCGGCGTGAGCTCTTCCCAGCGTTCCTCCCAGCCTGGCGCTCGGGCATCGGAGCCCCAGCCCTCCGGATGGACCGGACCGTCGACCTCCAGCGACCGACCGAGATCCTCGAGGTGGACCCGCCAACCAGAGGCGTGGAACGGGAGACTCCCAATCGGCAGGCCGCGCTCCTCGACCACCAGCCGGGTCTTGGAGCCCTCTTCGGTCAGCCACGCCTCGATTTGCCCCTCGTCGTCCCTACCCGGCTTCGTCGTCAACAGCAGGTGGTGGGGCGCATCGCACACCTCGATGCGCACCGGACCGGTCCAACTGCTCGTGAAGACGGCCTGGATCGTGCCGCCGACCCGCAGGTCACCGTCGACCCGGGCCATCCAGCGAGCCAGCCGCTCAGGCGTCGTACACGCCTGCCAGAGGTCGCCGATGTCCGTGTCGTAAAGGTCCTCGACCCGGACTGCTCCGCGGGTCTCGTCCAGCGCTCGCATCGTCGCGATCGTGGTCATCGTCGCGCCTTCCTTCCTCGTGCGATCTCGGTATGAAGAGCGTCGAGCCGGTTCTCCCAGAGCCGGCGGTACTCTCCCAGCCACTCGTCGACCTCGACGAGCGCCTCCGGGCGGAGTGTGTAGATCCGGCGCTGCGCCTCCTGGCGTACGTCGACCAGCCCGGCTTCCCGCAGCACGCGGAGATGCCGGGACACGCCCGGGCGAGCGATCGGGAGAGCCTCGGCCAGCTCTCCCGCACTCGCCGGGTGGTCGCGGAGAATATCGAGAACCGTGCGCCGGCTCTCGTCTGCCAGCGCGTGCAACACGGCGTCCATGACGCCAAAGTAACCGATCGGGTACGTACCCGCAAGGTTACATTCAACCTCGTAAAGGTGTCCAACCTGCCACCCCACCGGCAGCGCCTGCTGAACGCCGAAGCGCCCGCTCATGGCGCCGATGTGCCGCCGACTGAGGATCGGTCAGCCGAGGCCGTGGCCCGGCGTTGGAGGTAGCGCTGTTCGACCTGGTTCTGGGTCAGGGCGGCTGCTTCGCGGTACCACGTGGCCGCGCCGGCCGTGTCACCGGTCATCTCGAGCAGATGTGCGCGGATCGCGCGTTCGCGTTGCCGGGTCAGCGGTTCCTCGTCCAGGTGGTAGCTCCGGTTGAGGTTGTCGAGCAGGGCCAGCCCTCGGGCCGGCCCGTACGCGTGCGCGACTGCGACCACCCGGCTCAGCCGTACCGGTGCGGTCGGGCTGAGGTGTTCCAGTCCCAGGTACAGTGCCGCGATCTGTGGCCAGTCCGTCCGGTCCGGCGACGCGGCCGCCGTGTGCACGGCCGCGATCGCCGCCTGTAGCTGGTACGCACCGATCTCGCGCCGCGGCCAGACGCTGTCAATCAGCTCGGTGCCCTCGCGGATCAGCTCGTGATCCCACCGTGTCCGATCCTGCTCGTCCAGCGGCACCAGCTCGTCGCCGTCGGTACGGGCAGCGCGCCGCGACTCGGTCAGCAGCATCAGGGCGAGTAGCCCGGTCACCTCGGGGTCGCCCGGCAGGGCATCGCGGAGCATGCGGGTCAGCCGGATCGCCTCGCGGGTCAGGTCCACGCGGGCGAGTTCGTCCCCGGTCGAGGCGGTGTAGCCCTCGTTGAAGATCAGGTAGAGCACCTGCATGACCGCGTTCAGCCGGCTGTCGCGGTCGGCGTCGGTTGGCGGGGTGAACCGGGCGCCGGCACGGGCCAGTTGCTGTTTTGCGCGGCTGATCCGGGCGCCCGTGGTGTTCTCGGTCGTCCCGTAGGCGTGTGCAATCTCGGTGGTCGTCAGGCCGCCAACCGCGCGCAGGGTGAGCGCCACCCGGGAGGTGGGGCTCAGCGCGGGGTGACAGCACAGGAGCAGAAGCGTGAGACTGTCATCGGTTTCCGGCGCAGGGCCTGTCCGCCGGCTCGGGTCTCGCATCGCCAGTTCGCTCAAGCCGGCGTGCCGCTCGCGGCGGCGTCGGGCCTGGTCGGTGCGGAGCAGGTCGACCATCCGCCGGTACCCGATCCGGATCAGCCAGCTGCGCGGGTTTTCCGGTACGCCGTCGGCCGGCCACATCCTGCTCGCGGCGAGCAGGGCCTCCTGGACCGCGTCCTCGGCGATGTCGAAGTGACCGAAGCGCCGCACCAGCGCGCCGAGAACCTGCGGCGCCTCGGTGCGCAGCAGGTACTCGACGTCTGGCGTCACGCCGGTGCTGCCGTTCGTGTGCCCTCTCGACATGCCGCCGTCGGGCGACGCAGGATGCGGCTGGTCATGCCACGAAGTCCGCGCCCATGATCGGCCGGATCTCCATCGGCTCGCCCAGAACATCGACCATCCGCGAGACGATCTCGACGGCGCGCTCCTGGCTGCTCACGTCGATCACCGCGAAGCTCGCCAAGACCTCCTTGAGCTCGACGAACGGGCCATCGGTGGCCACCACGCCGGTCGGGGTCCTGCGGATCGTGGTGCTGACCGCCGGGTGGCCGAGTCCCTCGCTGCTGACGAACTCGCCGGTCTCGATCAGTTCCTGTTCGAACCGCTGGTACGCGGCGAACGCGGCCAGCGCCTCGTCTGACGGGGTGTCCGCGGTCGCGGCGTCCCAGGCTGCGGCCGGCGTGTAGCTGAGCAGTAGATACTTCATGGTCGTCCTCGTGTTCGCGCGGCTCGGGTCACGCTACGCCGCTCGGCTCGAACGACGCAGGGAGAGGGCGAGGACCGTCGTCCATGTGAAGGCGACCAGGCCGTTCACCGCGATCTGGATGCTCATGCGGCTCGGCGACATCGGCATCAGCAGGATGAGCGCGGCGAGGCCGTTCAGCAGGGCCGGCAGGGCAGCCCGACGGCGGATGTGACGGATGGACAGCACGATGGCGGCGACGGCCAGCGCGGTGAAGGCGATGGCGGCCGCCGCCGAGTGCGCGATGCTGTGCCAGGACATCTCGCCGACCGGCCCGTCCGGAGTCCCTACCGGGAAGCCGTACTCCGGATCCATGGTGAACACCCCGGCCGCGACGAGCCCGGCACCGAAGATCACGACAAAGATTGGCAGCGCACGTCGGCCGGTGCCCTCGGTGAGCGTGCGCCGGGCGCCGACGGCGAGAGCGATCGCGCCGAGGCCGGCGAGCACGAATGTGGTGATCTGGATCCAGCCGAGACGTCCGGTGGCCAGCTGGCTGATCGGGTGCCGCGTGATGTCGTAGCCCTCCCGGGTGAGCATCTGCGTCACGGCCGAGGCGAAGAACACCGGTCCGGCGAGGCTGCCGGCAAGGAGCAGGCGCTCGGACGAGCGGCGGCGGGTGGGAACGGTGGCTGCGGTGGTGGCCATGAATTCCTCCGTGGTGGGTGCTTGCCGCTACCTCGTGGCCGCACCGCGAACCTTGACACCCAGACAGAGTGACCTGGGTCACGTCGCGTCGACGTCAAAGCCCGAGCGCCGCCTTCGAGGTACCGGCAAGCACCCACCGAGGAGGGCCCGATGTCTGAGTACACCCAGCCGAGCGCAGAACTCACCGCCCTGGACCGTCTGGTCGGCACCTGGTCGGTGACCGGCGGCGCCGAGGGCACCGTGCGGTACGAGTGGATGGTTGGCCGGTTCTTCCTGCTTCAGCACGTCGAACTGAGTCAGTTCGGCCAACCCGTCACCGGGCTGGAAGTCATCGGCAACCTGCACCCGTTCGGTGAGCCGGTCGGCCCGGACGTGGTGTCGCGGTTCTACGACACGACCGGCAACACCTTCGACTACGTCTACGAACTCGCCGGCGACAAGCTGACCATCTGGGCCGGCGCGAAAGGCAGCCCGGCGTACTACGAGGGCACGTTCAGCGCCGACGACACCACGGTCACCGGCGAGTGGACCTACCCCGGCGGAGGCGGCTACGCCTCCACCATGAGCCGGATCTGAGACCAGAAACAGAAAGGGTCCCCTCCCGACGGCGTTGTCGGGAGGGGACCCTTCTGGTCTGCGGTGTGACTTACGGCTTGACGTGCGCGTTCACGAACGACGGGTAGCCGAAGACGCTGGAGATGAAGACCCCGCCAGCCTTGGACCCGTGCACGTTGTAGGCCACGTCGACGAAGAGCGGCACCACCGGCGCGTGCTCCTTCATGATCCGCTCGTCGAGCTTGGCCCACTCCGGACCCTGCTCGGCCGCGGGCAGTGCCGAGATGCGGTCCATCTCGGTGTTGATCGCCGGGTCGTTGAAGTAGGCCTGGTTGCTGTTGCCCTCGGCCTTGATGGTGCGGCCGTCGTAGAGCACCGGCAGGATCGAGGCCCCGCTCGGCCAGTCCGCCGCCCAGTTACCGATGTACAGGTCCCAGGGGTTGTTCTTCTTCTTGATCTCGTCGAGCTTCGCGTCGTCGGAGATGTTCCGCAGCGTGATCTTGAAGCCGGCCCGCTCCAGGTTGGCCTTGAGCTGCGCGCCCTGCTGCTGCTCGGTGGAGTTGTCGGCGACACCGAGGACCAGCTCGGGCGTCTTCCCGCCGAGCAGTTCCTTGGCCTTGTCGACGTTGCCGTTGGCACCCGCCGGGTACGCGTCGTACGCCTTGTAGCCGATGGTGGCCGGCGGCATCAGCGTGGTCAGCGGCGCGGCGACGGTCTGCCCGCCCATGGCCTTGATGAAGCCCTCGCGGTCGATGGCGTAGTTGAGCGCCTGCCGCACCTTCAGGTCGGTGACCCGCTGGTTGTTGATGACCAACTGGTTGGCGCTCGGGGTCGGCGAGAGGATGGTGCGCGACTTGAGCGTCGCGTCCCCGGCCACCTTGGCGACCAGCGAGGCGGGCACTGCGTTGAAGGCGAGCGCGCTCTGGTCGGCGCCGTTGTCGGCGATCACCCGGTTGTTGGCGGCGTCCGCGGTCGGGCCGAAGCTCCAGACGAACTGGTCCGGGTACTGGTGCCGAACCGGGTCGGTGTTCGGGTCCCAGTTGGTGTTGCGATCCAGGGTGATCTGCACGCCGACCTGGTTCTTGGCGACCTTGTAGGGGCCGGACGAGAACGGCTGCTTGTCCAGGTCGACGCCGGTGTCCTTGTCGGCCGGAAGCGGCGCGGTGGTCGGCAGCGAAACCGCGAACGGCAGATCACAGCGGGGCTTGGCGAACTCGAAGCGCAGCGTCTTCGCGTCCGGCGTGCTCAGGCCCGGCGGCAGCGACGTCTTGTTCTTCTTGAAGTCCCACTTGGTGTCGAACTGCGCGGTGTCGGCCAGCCACTCCTGGATGTAGGTCGGGCCGCCGGACAGGTCCGGGTCGAAGGACCGGGCGATGCCGTACGCGATCTCCTTGGAGGTGATCGGACGGCCGTCCTCGAACTTCACCCCGTCCTTGACGGTGAATTCCCAGACCTTGCAGTCGTTGTTGACGTTCTTGCCCGGCGTCTCGGCCAGGTCGCCCACCAGGACCAGGCCACCCTTGCCGTCGTCCTTCCAGGTGGTCAGGTAGCGGGCGAAGAGCGGGTTGGCCATCAGGCCGGCGAACGAGTACGTCCGCTGCGGGTCCAGGTGGGAGATCGGCGACTCCCGGATGATGGTGAAGGTGCCGCCCTTCGCAGCGCCGCTCACCTCGGCCGCTGGCCCCTGCGAGTCCTTGGGGTCGGTTGCGATGACCCCGGTCTGCTGCCGTTCGGTGTCGACAGTGGTGCCCTCGCCCGTGTTCTTCGAGCACGCACCCAATGCCACCACCAGAGCGATCGCGCCGCCTGCGGCAACCGCCACGCGTGGTCTCATGAAGTACCCCCTTCACCCATGTGCCGTGCGGTTTCGTCGGGGCGAGAACCGCCGACGTCCCGAGGATCGTAAGGAAGAAAACCTACGAGTTGTGTAACAGTTGTCGATAAATTTCGCCATCGGGGGGTGCATCGGACACCTCCCGCTCAGCGCAGCCGCACCCGGGGGTCGATGGCCGCGTAGAGCAGGTCCACCAGCACGTTCGCCAGCACCACGAAGACGGCCGCGATCAGCACTGTGGCCATGATGGTGGGCAGATCGCCCGAGCGCACCGCGTCCACCGCCGTACGCCCCAATCCCTGGATGCCGAACGTCGTCTCGGTGATCACCGTCCCGCCCAGCGCCCCGCCCACGTCCAACCCGGCGATCGTCACCACCGGGGTGATCGCCGCGCGCAGCGCGTGTCGCCCGTACACAGTGGGTTTGGCCAGGCCCTTGGCCCGCGCGGTCCGGACGAAGTCCTCCGACAGCGTCTCCAACATCTGCGCCCGCGACAGCCGGGCGTAGATGGCCGAGAAGAGGAAGGCCAGCGCCACCCAGGCCAGCACCAGTCCGCTGGCCCACTTCGCCGGGTTGTCGAAGAGGGAGGTGTAACTCGGCACCGGCAACAGCCGCAGGTTGTAGACGAACACCAGCAGCAGCACCGCGCCCACGAAGTACAGCTGCAACGAGGCGCCGGTCAGCGAGAAGCCGATGGCCAGCCGGTCCAGCCAGGTGCCCCGACGCAGCGCGGAGACCATGCCGAGACCCACTCCGAGCAGCAGCCAGAGGATGGCCGCCGGGATCACGATGCTCAGCGTCACCGGCAGCACCCGGGCGATGGTGTCCGAGACTGCCTCGTTGGTGACGTACGACCAGCCCAGGCAGGGCGCGTCGCACCGGCCGCCCTGGGCGCTGCCCAGGTCCCGACCGGTCACGATGCCCTTCATGTAGCCGGCGTACTGGCTGATGAGGGGGTCGTTCAGGCCCAGGTCGTCGCGGACCCGCTCCAGCCGCTCCGGGTTGCAGTTCTTCGAGCAGATGCTGCTGACCGGGTCACGCGGCAGGGCGAAGAACATCAGGAAGGTCAGCACGCTCACCGCGAAGAGGGTCAGCGTGGCGGAGAACAGCCGCTTGAGCAGAAAACGTGACATGAGCCCACCCCTACCGGGACGACTTCGGGTCGAGCGCGTCCCGCAACGCGTCGCCGAAGAGGTTGAAGGCGAACACCAGCGCGAAGATCATGATGCCCGGGAAGAACACGTACGCCGGGTCGGTCTGAAGGAAGTCCAGACTGTCGTAGATCATCCGGCCGAAGCTCGGCGTCTCGTCGCTGAGGCCGACACCGATGAACGAGAGCGCGGCCTCGCTCGTGATGAACTGCGGCACCGCCAGCGAGAACGACACCAGGATCGGCGCCCAGATGTTCGGCAGGAGTTGCCGGAAGATGATGTGCCCCAGCCCGGCGCCGCTGGCCTTGGCCGCCTCCACGAACTCACGCTCGCGCAGCGCGATCACCTGCCCGCGTACCAGCCGGGCCGTGCTGGTCCAGCCGAAGATCGCGAAGACGGCGATCAGCACTCCCACCCCGAAGGCGGATGACACCTGCCCCCGCTCACCGTAGAAGCGCAGCGTGATGGTGGGCGTGAGCGCCAGCGCGATGATGAGGAAGGGCATGGCCAGGGTCAGGTCGGTGATCCAGTTGATCACCGCGTCGAGCCAGCCGCCGAGGTAGCCGGCGAGGGCGCCGAGCGCCACGCCGAGCACCGCGGTGATCAGGGCAGCGGCGATCGCGATGAAGAGCGAGGTCCGCAGCCCGTAGATCAACCGGATGAAGATGTCCCGACCCAGCCCCGGTTCCAGACCGAACCAGTGCTCGCCGCTGACCCCGCCGGCGTAACCCAGCGGCATGCCGAAGCCGTCCAGCATGTTCTGGAACTGCTCCCGCGGGCCGATCCCGTAGACCATCTCGATCAGCGGGGCGGCCAAACCCAACAGCAGGAAGAACACCAGGAGTACGCCGCTGACCATCGCGGTCCGATCGCGGCGCAGCCGCAGCCAGGCGAGCTGACCGGGCGAGCGGCCGACGACGCCCTTCGCGGCGGGCCCGCCCGGGTCAGCGCCGGACTCGATCTCGGCCAGCGCCACACCCTCCACCGGGGACAGGCTCACGACGACACCTCCTCGACGTTCGCTTCGACCCCGCGACCCGCCGGCTCGACGCCGATCGCGGCGGTCTCCGCCACCAGGCCGGCGCCGGCTGGTTCCGGGAAGTGGCACGCGGTGGCCTGGTTGCCGCCGTCGCGCGGGACCAGCGCGGGTTCCTCGGTGGCGCAGATGTCCTGCGCCTTCCAGCAGCGGGTACGGAACCGGCAGCCCGACGGCGGGTCCAGCGGGGTGGGCACGTCACCGGTCAGCCGGATCCGGCCCGCCGGGCCGAGCTGGGTGACGTCCGGGATCGCCGAGAGCAACGCCCGGGTGTACGGGTGCTGCGGGCGCTCGTAGATGTCGGCCCGGTCGCCGATCTCCACGATCCGACCCAGGTACATGACAGCGACCCGCTGGCAGAAGTGCCGCACCACGGCCAGGTCGTGCGCGATGAACACGAAGGCCAGGCCGAGCTCCCGTTGCAGGTCACGTAGCAGGTTGACGACCTGCGCCTGGATCGAGACGTCCAACGCGCTCACCGGCTCGTCCGCGACGATCAGCTTCGGCCGCAGGGCCAACGCGCGGGCGATGCCGATGCGCTGACGCTGCCCACCGGAGAACTCGTGCGGGTACCGGTTGTAGTGCTCCGGGTTCAGCCCGACCAGCTCCAGCAACTCCTGCACCCGGGCCTTGATCCCACCCGGAGGCTTGATCCCGTTGACCTGCAGGGGCATCGCCACGATCCGGCCCACAGTGTGCCGAGGGTTCAGCGAGGCGTACGGATCCTGGAAGATGATCTGGAGTTCCTGGCGCAGCGGGCGCAACTCCCGACGACCGGCGTGCGTGATGTCCCGCCCGTCGAACTCGATGCTGCCGCTCGTCGGCTCCAGCAACCGCACCAGCATCCGACCGGTGGTGGTCTTGCCGCAGCCCGACTCCCCCACCAGGCCGAGCGTCTCGCCCGGGCGCACGTCGAAGTCGAGCCCGTCCACCGCCCGCACCAGACCGGTGGCGCGCAGCCCCTGACGTACCGGGAAGTGCTTGCTCAGGCCGCGTACCCGCAGCAGTGGCTCATCGGTCATCTCCACAGTCCTCCGTTCGGGACTGCGGTACTCCGCTGCGCTGCGTTCCTCGCCCTCACACAGCCACCCCCACTCGTGCGATGTCCTCGGCGTAGAACGTGCCCCGCTCCTCGGCGCCGAGGTGGCAGGCGACCAGGTGGCCATCGGCACCGGCCGGGCGCAGCTCGGGCACCTCGGTGCGGGAGCGGCTGCCGGCGCGGTCCGCGTACCGGCAGCGGGGGTGGAACGCGCAGCCCGACGGCAGGTTGATCAGGCTGGGCGGGTTGCCGGGGATGGGCACCAGGTCCGCGTCCGCGTCGCCGTGCAGCGACGGCACGCTGGAGAGCAACCCCCAGGTGTACGGGTGCTGCGGCGCCCGGAGCACCTGCTCGACGCTGCCCCGCTCGACGGCCCGCCCCCCGTACATGACAAGCACGTCGTCGGCGACCTGGCCGACCACGCCGAGGTCGTGCGTGATCAGGATGATCGCGGAGTGGAACTCGGCCTGGAGGTCGGCGAGCAGGTCCAGGATCTGCGCCTGGACGGTGACGTCCAGCGCGGTGGTCGGTTCGTCGGCGATCAGCAGCGCCGGGTCGTTGACCAGGGACATCGCGATCATCGCCCGCTGGCGCATGCCACCGGAGAACTCGTGCGGATACTGGTCGAAGCGGCGCGCCGGCTGCGGGATGCCGACCCGGTCCAGCATGTCGACCGCCCGCTGGCGGGCCTCCCGCCGGTTGGCCTTCGGGTGGTGCACCCGGTACGCCTCGGCGATCTGCCGGCCCACCGTGTAGTACGGGTGCAACGCCGACAGTGGATCCTGGAAGATCATCGCCATGTCCCGGCCGCGTAGCCGGCGTACCTCCTCGTCGCCGAGGCCGACCACCTGCCGGCCACCCACCGAGATCTCCCCGGTGATGGTGGTCCGTTTCGGGTCGTGCAGGCCGAGAATGGCCAGCGAGGTGACGCTCTTGCCGGAGCCGGACTCACCGACGATGCCGAGGGTGCGGCCCCGCTCGACGGCGAACGACACCCCGTCGACCGCGCGCACCACGCCGTCCTCGGTGTCGAACCGGACCCGCAGATCACGCACCCGCAGGTAGGCGTCCTGGTCGGAGCGCTGCGCCGGCACGACGGGGCGGTCGTCCGGCTCGCCGGACGGCGAGGGTTCCGAGCTGTCCACGGCCACCTCCCTCAGTGACGAAGGGAACTTACAGGAAAGTCCCGAGGGTGAAAATAAGCTACAAAGTCGGCACGTGTCAGCGGGCCCGAGCGTAACGAGTCGGCATCGGCCCCGCACCCCCGTCACCTCGCCATCCACGCCCGTTCATCTCCCGCGCCTCGCACACCGCGCCCCGCGCACCGCGCCTCGCGCACCGCGTCTCGCGCACCGCGCCAAGATCTCCGCAACTTCCCCGATGTTGCTGCCTCCGAGACGCAAGGAGACAGCAACATCTCCGATATTGCGCGGATCTTGACGACGAACACCGCCCCCAAGGCCAGGAGCGGGGTTTGGTGCGCCCGCCGCTGCCAAGGTCACGCTCGAACCAGGATCCAGTGGCATCGCCGACGCGCCGATGCCACTACAACCAGGATGTTGCGCGATCTCGCGAAGCGAAGCGAAGCGACGCGGCGGGGCGCGGCGGGGCGCGGCGGGGCGCGGCGGGGGCAGGGCTCCCACTACGTGGAGCGGTCAACGACCAAGGCCGGCGAGGTGTTGGAGTTGGCGGAGCCGGTGCGGGCCACCATCCGGCCGGAGGATCTGCTCGACTGACGGGTGTCGGTCGGCTGGCCTAGTGTCGGTCCATGACCGAGTTCGACGCGGCCAGCGCCGCCGTCCAGGCCGCCCTCGACGCGGGCGCCCGGTACGCCGACGCCCGGGTGATGCACCGCCGCTACGAGTCGATGACCGCGCGCAACGGTGACGTGGAGGAGCTGACCCAGGACGAGAGCATCGGGCTCGGGGTCCGAGCGTTGGTCGGGGCGAGCTGGGGCTTCCACGCCGTACCCGATCTGTCGGACGCCGCCGCCCGCGACGCCGGCCGGCGCGCGACGCGGACCGCCATGGCGAGCGCGCGGGTGCCGGGCCCTTCGGTCGACCTGGTGCCGGTCGAGGCGGTCACCGCGAGCTGGGCCTCCGGCTGCCAGATCGACCCGCTCGGGGTGCCCCTGTCGGCCAAGGGCGATCTGCTTGTCGACGCGACCCGCACGATGGCCGAGCACGGCGCGGACCTGGCCGAGGGCCTGTACCAGATCTGGGACACGGCGAAGTGGTTCGTCTCCAGCGAGGGTCACCGGATCGACCAGCGGATCCGCGAGTGCGGTGGTGGCATCTCGGCCACCTCGATCGGTGACGGCGAGACGCAGCGCCGGTCCTGGCCGAGCTACCGCGGCCAGTACGGCACCACCGGGTGGGAGCTGGTCGAATCGCTGGACCTGGCCGCGCACGCCGCGCAGATCGCCGAGGAGTCCCGGGCGCTGCTCACCGCGCCGCTCTGCCCGGCCGGCGAGACGGATCTGATCCTCGGCGGTGAGCAGCTGGCCCTGCAGATCCACGAGTCGGTCGGGCACGCCATCGAGCTGGACCGGATCCTCGGCTGGGAGGCGGCGTTCGCCGGCACGTCCTGGCTGGACCTGGCCCAGCTCGGCTCGCTTCGCTACGGCTCGGAGCTGATGAACATCACCATCGACCCGACCATCCCGGGTGCGCTGGGCAGCTTCGGCTTCGACGACGAGGGCTCCCCGGCGGTCAAGCGGGACGCGGTCCGGGACGGCCGCTGGGTGGGGGTGCTCGCCGGCCGGGATTCCGCCGCGATGGCCAGCCTCGACTACGGCGGCAGCGTACGGGCCGACGGGTGGGCCCGGCTGCCGATGGTGCGGATGACCAACGTCGGTCTGGAACCCGGCCCACACACGCTGGAGGAGATCATCGCGGCCACCGACGACGGCGTGCTGATGGATCTCAACCGGTCCTGGTCGATCGACGACAAACGACTCAACTTCCAGTTCGGCTGCGAGATCGGCTGGGAGATCAAGAAGGGGCGGCGGGGGCGGATGCTGCGCAACCCCACGTACACCGGGATCGGCCCACTGTTCTGGCGCTCGATGGACATGCTCTCCGGCGAGACGGTCTCCTGGGGGACGCCCAACTGCGGGAAGGGCCAGCCCGGCCAGATCGGGCACACCGGCCACCCGGCCGCGCCGGCCCGGTTCCGCAACGTCCGCGTGGGGGTTTCAGCGTGAGCGCGAGGAGTGAGCCGGGGTTGCGAGCCCCGCAGTCGCGAACGAAAGGCGGCTCGGCGTGAGCGCGAGGAGTGAGCCGGGTTTGCGAGCCCCGCAGTCGCGAACGAAAGGTGGCTCAGCGTGACGGAGTTGGATCTGGCCGGGCAGGTTGTGGAGCTGGTTCGGCGTCTTGGCGGGCCGGCCGCGCAGGCCGAGGCGGTGGTGACGCGGGCGGACCTGGCGCTGACCCGGTTCGCCAACTCGGGCATCCACCAGAACGTCTCCGAGTCGACGGTCGGGGTCCGGCTGCGGGTGCACGTCGACGGTCGGACGGCTGCCGGCGGCGGCAGCGTGGTCACCGCCGACGGGTTGTCCGCCCTCGTGGAGCGCACCCTGACCGCGGCGCGGCTCTGCCCACCCGACCCGGGCTGGCCGGGGCTGGCCCCACCGATGCCCACGCCGGACGCGCCGCCCGTCGACGAGGCCACGGCGCACGCCGAGCCGGATCAGCGGGCCGACCGGGTGGGGGCGTTCGTGGCCGCCGCCGGGGGCCTCAGCACCGCCGGTTACTGCCGCACCGCGCACCGTTCGTCGGCGTTCGCCAACTCAACCGGGCACTCGGCGTACGGCCGCTCGGTGGAGGCGGCGATGGACGGCATCGCGCGCCGCGATGGCGCGGACGGGGTGGCCCGACGCAGCGCCGACCGGTTGGCCGACCTGGACGGCGCCGAGTTGGGGGCGCAGGCGGCCGCGAAGGCGCAGGCGGCGGCCGACCCGGTCGAGCTGCCGCCGGGGCACTACGAGGTGGTGTTCGAGCCGGCGGCCGTGGCGGACCTCCTCCAGAACCTGTCCTTCTACGGCTTCAACGGCAAGCGGTACGCCGAGCGGCAGTCGTTCGCCGAGCCGGGCGCCGCCCAGTTCGACAGGGCGGTGACCCTCGTGGACGACCCGCTGGGCGGGTCCGGGTTGCCGTTCGACGCGGAGGGCACCGGCCGACGGGCGTTGACGCTGGTCGAGGCGGGAACCACCCGGGCGGTGGCACACGATCGCCGGACGGGTGTCGAGGCGGGCGTGGAGTCCACCGGTCACGCGGTGGCGGGGGGTGCCACCTGGGGCCCGATGCCGCGAAACCTGCGGCTGACCGGCGCGGCGGCGGGTCCGGCCAGCGCGGTGGGCCGGAGCACCACCGGCGCGGCGGCCGGAGCTGTCGTCGACGCGGACACCGCCGCGTTGGTCGCCGGCGTACGCCGGGGGCTGCTGGTCACCGACCTCTGGTACACGCGGGTGCTCGACCCGAAGAGCCTCGTGGTCACCGGGTTGACCCGCAACGGCGTCTGGCTGATCGAGGACGGCACTGTCGTCCGGGCGGTCCGTGACCTGCGGTTCACCGAGTCGTACCCGCGGGCGCTCGGGCCGGGGGCGGTGCTCGGGCTGGGGGCGCGGGCGGTCCGCCAACCGGAGCGGGTGGACGGTGCCTGGTGGGCGGCGCCCTCGCTGCGGCTGGCGTCCTGGCACTTCACCGGAGGCGCGTCCGGCTGATGTTGTCGCCGAGCGCGCCAAACCGGCGTGTCGGGGGCTTTTCCGCAGGCCAGACACACGGGACACTCCCTTGCGCGGACGGCTCGCAGAGATCGGCGTAACGTGTGTCACTTAGCTGCGTCGGTCGATCCGGCGTGGTCGTTGGTGTGCGCATGACGTGGCAGCGGGTGCGGGTTCGCCGGTCCGCGTGCCGACCGGAGAGAGACCAGCCCGCCCGTACGGGCCCGTCGAGGAGACGACTCGAATGACTTCAACGGCAACGAGGCCGAGGGGGGCGCGGGCGCGCGCCGCCATCGCGGCGAAGACGTTGCGTACCGACCGATGGTGGTTCGCCCCGCTGATCACCGTGATCGGGCTCAGCGCCTGGGTCGCGTACGCGACGGTCCGGGTCTTCATGCACAAGTGGTACTGGGTGGACCAGTTCCACTACCTGACCCCGTTCTACTCCCCGTGCGTGACCGACAGGTGTGTCGAGGAAGCCTCGCACTTCGGCCGGTTCCTGCCCGGCTGGTGGATCATCCCGGACGCCGCGCTGACCCTGCCGTTCCTGCTGCTGTTCCGGCTCACCTGCTACTACTACCGCAAGGCCTACTACCGGTCGTTCTGGCTGTCGCCGCCGGCCTGCGCGGTCCCGGACGGGCACAAGGAGTACGGCGGTGAGACCCGCTTCCCGCTGCTCGGGCAGAACCTGCACCGCTACTTCTTCTACGCCGCCGCGATCATCTCGCTGATCAACACCTGGGACGCGATCCTCGCCTTCCACTCGCCGAAGGGCTTCGGCTTCGGGCTGGGCAACATCATCCTGCTGCTCAACGTGGTGATGCTCTGGGCGTACACGATCTCCTGCCACTCCTGCCGGCACATCATCGGCGGCCGGCTCAAGCACTTCTCCAAGCACCCGGTGCGGTACAAGGCCTGGACTTTCGTCTCGGCGTTGAACGTCCGGCACATGCAGCTCGCCTGGATCACCCTCGGCACCCTGGCGCTGGCCGATTTCTACATCATGGCGCTCGCGGCCGGCTGGTTCTCCGACCTGCGGTTCATCAACTAAAGGGCCCCTGACATGACCACAACCACTCGCATCGAACGACACCACTACGACGTCGTCGTCATCGGGGCCGGCGGCGCCGGTCTGCGCGCGGCGATCGAGGCCCGGTTGGCCGGCAAGAAGACCGCGATCATCTCCAAGTCGCTGTTCGGCAAGGCGCACACGGTGATGGCCGAGGGCGGCGCGGCCGCCGCGATGGGCAATGTGAACAGCCGGGACAACTGGCAGGTGCACTTCCGCGACACCATGCGCGGCGGCAAGTTCCTGAACAACTTCCGGATGGCTGAGCTGCACGCGAAGGAGTCGCCGCAGCGGATCTGGGAGTTGGAGACGTACGGTGCGCTCTTCGACCGCACCAAGGACGGCAAGATCTCGCAGCGCAACTTCGGTGGCCACGAGTACCCGCGCCTGGCGCACGTGGGCGACCGGACCGGCCTGGAGCTGATCCGCACCCTCCAGCAGAAGATCGTCTCGCTCCAGCAGGAGGACCAGCGGGAGTTCGGCTCGTACGACGCCCGGATCAGGGTGTTCTCCGAGACGACCATCACCGAGCTGCTGCTCGACGGTGACCGGGTGGCCGGCGCGTTCGGCTACTACCGCGAGTCGGGCGAGTTCATCCTCTTCGAGGCGCCGGCGGTCGTGCTGGCCACTGGTGGCGTCGGGCGCTCCTACAAGGTCACCTCGAACTCCTGGGAGTACACGGGGGACGGGCACGCGCTGGCGCTGCGCGCCGGGGCGACGCTGATCAACATGGAGTTCCTCCAGTTCCACCCGACCGGCATGGTCTGGCCGCCTTCGGTGAAGGGCATCCTGGTCACCGAGTCGGTGCGTGGTGACGGCGGCGTTCTGAAGAACTCCGACGGCAAGCGGTTCATGTTCGACTACGTCCCCGACGTCTTCCGCAAGCAGTACGCGGAGACCGAGGAGGAGGCGGACCGCTGGTACACCGACCCGGACAACAACCGGCGTCCACCGGAGCTGCTGCCCCGCGACGAGGTGGCCCGCGCGATCAACAGCGAGGTCAAGGCCGGCCGGGGCTCCCCCGCCGGTGGTGTCTTCCTGGACATCGCGAGCCGACGGTCGGCCGACGAGATCCGCCGCCGGCTGCCGTCGATGTACCACCAGTTCAAGGAGCTGGCCGACGTCGACATCACGGCCGAGCCGATGGAGGTCGGGCCGACCTGTCACTACGTGATGGGCGGCGTCGAGGTGGACCCGGATTCGGGTGCCGCCTTCGGCCACGTACGCGGGCTGTTCGCCGCCGGTGAGGTCTCCGGCGGCATGCACGGCTCCAACCGACTGGGTGGTAACTCCCTGTCCGACCTGCTGGTCTTCGGCAAGCGGGCGGGCGGGCACGCGGCCAGCTACGCCGACGGGTTGACCGCCCGGCCGAAGGTGGCAGTGCATGAGGTCGAGGCGGCCGTGGAGACCGCCCTCGCGCCGCTGCAACGGGACACGGGCGAGAACCCGTACACCCTTCAGCAGGACCTCCAGGCGGTCATGGGTGACCTGGTGGGCATCATCCGCAGGGAGGGTGAGCTGGCCGACGCGCTGGTCCGGCTCGCCGAGCTGCGTGAGCGGGTGGCCAAGGTGAGCGCGGCCGGCGGCCGACGCTACAACCCGGGCTGGCACCTGGCCCTGGACCTCCGCAACATGCTGGTGGTCTCGGAGTGCACAGCGAAGGCGGCGCTGGAGCGGCAGGAGTCGCGCGGCGGCCACACCCGGGAGGACTACCCGGCGATGGAGCCGAAGTGGCGGCAGGTCAACCTGGTCTGCGCGCTGGACGGTGACACAGTGCAGCTGACCCGCAAGCCGCTGCCGAAGATGCGGCCGGAGCTGATCGGCCTCTTCGACCGGGCCGAGCTGGCCAAGTACCTCACCGACGAGGAGCTCGCCGACTTCGACGCCCTCGTTGCCGACGCTGGAGAGGCGGACAACCGATGAGCGGGAAGCGTCAGTTCCGGATCTGGCGGGGCGACGAGAGCGGCGGTGACCTCCAGGACTACATGGTGGAGGTGAACGAGGGCGAGGTCGTCCTCGACGTCATCCACCGTCTGCAGGCCACCGACGCGCCCGACCTGGCCTGCCGGTGGAACTGCAAGGCCGGCAAGTGCGGCTCCTGCTCCATGGAGATCAACGGCAAGCCGCGGCTGGGTTGCATGACGCGGATGTCGACCTTTGGGGACGACGAGACCGTCACTGTCACCCCGCTGCGCACCTTCCCGGTCATCCGGGACCTGGTCACCGACGTCTCGTTCAACTACGAGAAGGCACGGGAGACCCCGGCGTTCGCCCCTCCGGCGGACGTGGCCCCGGGTGACTACCGGATGCAGCAGGTCGACGTGGAGCGCTCGCAGGAGTTCCGCAAGTGCATCGAGTGCTTCCTGTGCCAGACGGTCTGCCACGTGATCCGCGATCACGAGGAGAACAAGCAGGCGTTCTCCGGCCCGCGGTACTTCATCCGGGCGGCCGAGCTGGACATGCACCCGTTGGACGCCCGGACCGACCGCAAGGAGTACGCGCAGGCCGAACAGGGCCTCGGCTTCTGCAACATCACCAAGTGCTGCACCGAGGTCTGCCCCGAGCACATCAAGATCACTGACAACGGGATCATCCCCATGAAGGAACGGGTCGTCGACCGCAGGTACGATCCCCTTGTGTGGCTTGGTAGCAAGATCTTCCGTCGGGGCGAGACGCCCCAGACCAGCGTGACCACCGCCCGTCAGGGCTCGGCGACGCCGGGCTCCGCCCGGGGTGGGGTGCACTCGCACGCGGGTGGCTCCCACGATTCGCGGGCTGAGGCGCAGGCGCAGAGCGGCGTCAACTGGCACCGGGAGGTGCCCCACCCGACCGCTCCGGCGGTCGACGACCGGGGCAAGCTGCCGCTGACCGAGCTCACCTTCGACCGGGCCGCCGCGCCGTCGCCGTTCGGCGACGACGTGACCTTCCCGCTGCCTCCGGAGCACCTCAACTTCGCGCACCCGGAGCAGGACAACAAGCACTAATCACCTGAACAACAACGGGGGCCGTGGCGATAGCCACGGCCCCCGTCCCACTTCCCGCACCCTCAGGCGCGCCCCCACCCCACCCCCGCCACCCCCATCACCCCGGTGATCAAGAGATGTCGGTCATCAGAAGGCGTGATCATGACCGAAACCTCTTGATCACCCGGAGATAGGGGTTAGGCGGTTGGGGTCAGGAGGGGGCGGAGGGCGGCCACGATGGGGGCGTCGGCGGGGAGCCAGGTGACCGAGTCCAGTTCGTCGGCCGCCAGCCAGCGGAGCGCCTCGTGCTCCAGCGCCTGGGGCTGGTCGCCGCCGAGCAGGCGGGCCGCGTACACCTTGAGCACCGAGCGGCCGTGCGCCATCCGTACGTTGCGGCCGACCCGGGCGCCGATCTCGACGCGTACGGCCAACTCCTCGGCGCATTCCCGGATCAACGCGTCGGTCTCGGCCTCCCCAGGCTCGACCTTTCCGCCCGGAAACTCCCACATGCCCGCTACCTCGGGTGGGGCGGAACGCGCACAGGCGAGCACCCGCCCATCCCGGATGATCGCCGCTCCGACGATCACCTTCAGGTCCCGTCGTTCGGCCTGCCCGCCATCACTCGCCCGTTCGGTCCGCACGGGCGTCCAGGGTGCCAGATCAATCGGCGGTTTGGGTACCGTAGCCGTCCGCTAGGCCAACAAGACACGGAAGTGTGGGCGTGGACACCCCCTCCGAGCAGCGAGAGACTAGGGGACACCGACAAGACACGGGATGGCGACGATTTGGCCACAAGCCGGCAACGGCGCTTGGGGGGTGCGGTGATGCGCGTGCTGTTCAACAGCAGGGCCAAGCACGACTACCTTTCCGACGCGTTGACCTTGCTATCTGGTTGGACACGCGAGGGCGAGCAGATCCGACGGACGCTCGTGATCGACGATACCCAACACGCCGCACTAACTGAACGGGTCAAGGTCGTCGCGGATGCGCTGCATCTGCGACCCGAGATCAGCCGCCGGGCCGACAGCACCCAGATCCGGGTCGGGCACGGCAGCGGCGAGCCCCTGACCGAGGGCGAGGTCCTGTTGGCCGCCCGCATCGAGGACGCGTACCGGGCGGTCACCGAGTCCTGACCACCGTCTCCGCGTCCGACCCGGCGTCCTGCGGGTACCAGCGCAGCTCCACCGAGTTGCCGTCCGGGTCCCGTACGTAGATCGAGGTCGCCGAACCGCGGGCGCCGAACCGGCTGACCGGCCCGGTCAGCACTGTGAAGACCCCCGACTCGATCACCTGCGCCCAGTCCAGTGGTGCCACCACCAGGCAGAAGTGGTCCACGTTCGCGCCGTGCGGCTCACCTCGGACGAGGTCGATGATGCTGTCGGGGCTGATCCGCACCGACGGGAACGGGACGGTGCCGGCGCGCCACTCGTCGACACGTACCGGTGCCAGGCCGAGCCGGCCGCAGTAGAAGTCCAGGGACCGTTCCACGTCGGCGACGGTCAGCACCAGGTGGTCGAAACCGGTTACCCGCACCCCGTTCACGCCTCCTCCAGGTGGGCCGCCGCGCGCAGCCAGCCGTCGAACAGGGCTGGGTCGATGTCGGCGACGTCGCGCAACTTCACGGACGCCATCGCCCGCGCACCGGGGATCAGCCGCCCCGACGGGTCGGTGATCTCCTGCCCCCGCCACAGCCCGAAGGTGACGTACGACCCGTATGCCTTGACCAGGCAGACCGGACGCTGGCCGGGCCGGTCGCCCAGGCCCCAGACCGGGTGCCCGTGCCACATCGCCCCGGTCGTCCCGGGCAGCGCCGCCGCGATGATCGGGGTCAGCTTCTCGCCGATCTCGCGCAGCGGGTCGGCCAGGCCGGTCAGGTAGTCGTCAATGCTCACGTCGGCGCCTTTCGCTCGGTGTTCCCTGCCCTGTTCACGATCCCCGGACGAGGGACGCCGACCAAGACCCGATGCCGCTACGATCGTTGCCCACAGGTCAACGATGGGAATGGTGTGCTGGAGCGGTACGAGGTCGAGACGTTCCTGACGCTCGCGGACGAACTGCACTTCGGCCGGACCGCCGAGCGGCTGACAGTGAGCACCGGCCGGGTCAGCCACATCGTGAAGAAGCTGGAACGCCGGATCGGCGCACCGCTGTTCGCCCGTACCAGTCGGGTCGTCCGGCTCACCCCGATCGGCCGGCAGCTCGCCGACGAGCTGGCTCCGCTGGTGGCCGGAATGGACGAGGCCGTCCGCCGCGCGACCGACGCCGCCCGGGGCGTGACCGGGACGCTACGGGTGGCGTTCCTCGGCGAGTGGACCGCACCGGTGCTGCTGCGGGCGGTGGCCCTGTTCGGTGAACGGCACCCGGACTGTCGGGTGGACGTGCACGAGGCACAGTTGTCCACCACCCGATCGGGGCTGCTCGACGGCTCGACGGACGTGTTGATCGCCTCTTACCCGTTCGACGGGATGGCCACCGGCCCGGCGCTGCTCTCCGAGGATCGGGTGCTGGCGGTGGCCGCTGGCCACCCGCTCACCCGGGAGCGGTCGGTGTCGTTGGAGGTGCTCGCCGACCACCCGGTGGTGCAGTACCCGACAGTGACCTCTGTGGAGTTCAAGCGGGACCGCACCCCGGAGCGCACCCCGTCCGGCCGCCCGGTGCCGAGGGGACCCGCCGGGAACACCTTCTCCGAGATGCTGTCCCTGGTCGCGCTGGGCCGGGGTGTCCTGCCCGTGGGTGAGCACACACGCCGCTACTACCCGCGCCCCGACGTGGCGTACGTGCCCATCCTCGACGCGCCACCGATCGAACGCGGGCCGGTCTGGCTGCCCAGCAACACCACCACACGGGTACGCGAGTTCGTCCGCGCCGCGACCGACGCGAACCCCCGATGAGACACGCCGAGTTCCGCCACCACCGGCTGGTCCAGGTGTACGACGCGGAGTGCCGGTGGGGGCCGGACGACGACTTCTTCCAGGCGGTGGTCGACGAGACCCCGGCCGCCCGGGTGCTCGACCTCGGCTGCGGCACCGGCCGGTTGACCGTCGCCCTCGCCACCGCCGGCCACACCGTCACCGGAGTGGACCCGGCCGGGGCGTCAGTGGCCGCCGCCCGTGCCAAGCCGGGCGGCGAGCGGGTGACCTGGCTCGAGGGCACCTCGGCCCTGCTGCCGGAGCGGGCGTTCGACGTGGCGATGCTGACCAGCCACGTCGCGCAGTTCTTCGTGGACGATGCGGATTGGGCGCGTACCCTCGCCGACCTGGCCCGGGCGCTCGTGCCCGGCGGCCGGCTGGTGTTCGACGCCCGCGACCCGGCGGACCGTCGCTGGGAGCTGTGGAACCCGGTGGACTCGCACCGGCTGGTCACGCTGCCCGACGGCGGCGAGGTCCGCGCGTGGACCGAGGTCACCGGGGTACGCGACGGAGTGGTCGACTTCACCCACCACTACCACTTCGGCGACGGGGAAGAGATCCTCAGCTCGGCGACCCTGCGCTTCCGCACCGAGGCCGAGTTGCGCACCTCTCTGACCAGGGCGGGCTTCATCGTGGACCGCGTCCACGGGGGCTGGCACGGCGAGCCGGTCGGCCACGGTGACGGCGAGTTCGTGGTCCTCGCCCGGTTGGGCCCGGTGGCACCGGTTTTCTAGCCTGAATCACATGGCGAACATCGCGTACGACCGCAAGGAGCAGGTCCAGCAGATCGAGAGTGGCCTCCTCGAAGGCGAGCAGATCATCGCCGTCTACGACGCCGTCGGCACCGGTACCGGGTTCATCGGGCTGACCGACCGCCGCGTGATCATTCAGGACCGCTCGTTCGTCGGCAAGCGGTTCGCGATCACCAGCATCCCGTACTCGAAGATCACCAGCGTGAGCGTGGTCAGCAACAAGTCGTGGGGTGGTTCGTTCTTCTCCACCGGCGCCATCGCCATCCACGTCGGCACGCACACCTACGAGGTGGAGTTCCGTGGTGCGCAGAAGAGCCACCACGTACACAACGTGATCCTGCACCACATCTCCTGACCGCACGTCCCGTCGTGGGCCCGGCTGGCGTAATTGCCTTGCCGGGCCCACGGCATCTCTGGTGTCCTCGGTCGACAGCCGCGGAAGGGAGCAGCCACCATGCCCAACACGACGAGGTCCCCCGAACCCACAGTCATCCGACCCGAGGAATCGAGACTTCGTGAGCACTACCGCTCCCCTGGCGCTGGGCGCCACTGATCCCAACCCCGGAGGCCGCTGATGTCGGTCTTCGACGATCCCGGCCTCTTCGGCCGGCTCTGGGCCGCCGGATACGACGACGGCGGCACCAACCCCGACCCGGCCCCCGCCGTGGACTTCCTGGCCGACCTGGCCGACGGCGGCCCGGTTCTCGAACTGGCGATCGGCACCGGCCGGGTCGCGTTACCGCTGGCCGAACGCGGCCTCGCCGTTCACGGCGTCGAGGCGTCCGAGGAAATGCTCGCGCAACTGCGGGCGAAACCCGGCGGCGACCAGATCCCGGTGGTCGTCGCCGACATGGCGGACGTACCGGTGGCTGGTGAGTTCCGGCTCGCGTACCTGGTCTTCAACACCCTGTTCAACCTGGTGGACGCCGAGCGGCAGGCGGATTGCTTCCGCAACGTCGCCCGGGTGCTGTCGCCGGGCGGCGCGTTCGTCATCGAGACGTTCGTGCCCGACCCGCGCAGCTTCGACTCGGACGAGCAGGTGCAGGTGCGTGCCGTGACCGAGGACTCCGCGACGATCCGACTGCACCGGTACGACCGGCCGGCGCAGCGGTTCATCCGGCAGACCATCACGTTCGACGTGGACGGTGTGCACCTGAAGCCGTTCGCGATGCGGTACGCCTGGCCGCACCAGATCGACGAGATGGCGCAGCAGGCGGGGCTCCGGCTCACCGAGCGGTACGCCGACTGGCACCGGCGCCCGTTCCAGGCCGACAGCCCGTCGCACATCTCCGTCTACCGGGCGGAGTAGCGGTTTGGTCGACTCGGGTTCCGGAGAAGTCGGTATGTCATCGTCCCGACGTCAAGGAACCCGAGTCGATCTCCCGCCGTCCGGAAGTGAGATGCCGCCATGAGCAGACGAGCCGTCCAGGTAGTCCTGGCCCTGTCGGTCGTGCTGATGGTCACCGGCATCATCCTCAGGGTGGCCGGGGACGGCGATGCCGACACGGCCGGCAAGGTGGCGGTGGCGCTCGCCTCGGTGGGTTCGATAGTGGCGAGCATCGGCTCGTCCTTCGGCGCTGCCCGCCGAAACGGCGGCCCGGAACGGTGATCCGGCCAGCTCGCTGTCCGATCAGACGGACACGGGAGGCTTGATCGACTCCGCGCCCCGGGGGGATGGGCGTGGATGTGTCACCGTGGGCATGACGACCTGTCACCGAGGGGCCGGGTCGATCTCCGTCAGCGGAAGTGGGTGCCCGTGATGACCAAACGCGTCGAACGGGCTCTCCTGGCGCTGGCGCTCGGTCTGCTCGTTGCCGGCTGGATCCTTCAGGGGAACGAGCACGGCAGCGCCCATACGATCGGCCGGGTGCTGGTCCCCCTCGGCTGGATCTGTGCGATTGTCGCCGCTTTCGGCCGGGACCGTCGCGCCAAGCGCGAGAACAACCGACTACGCGCGGTGCTGCTCGGCGGCCAGACCGCAGACGAGCGCCCGGACTGTCCTCCCAGTGAAGACGACCACCCGAACCGGTGATTCGAGCCTTTCACCCCTTGGCTGATTCTGCTGGTAGCAGTAGGTGTTGATTCGCAGGTTCCTCGCCGGGTGAGCTGACAGCATGCCGGACGCTCCCCGATTCCCGCGCTCCTCGCCGTACTGGCCGGTGGTCAGTCACCCTCAGCTCCGGCGCGTCCTGCCCGGGCTGGCCGTCTCCGCGCTGGGCGACGGCATGGCGGTGGTCGCGGTGACCTGGTTCGCCATCCAACTCGCCCCGCACGACCAGCGGGGCATCTGGATCGCGTTGGCCATGGCGGCGTACACGCTGCCCAGCGCGGCCGGGACTGTCGTCTTCGGCCGGCTGCTAGGTGGGCGTAGTGGCGCCCAACTCGCCGGGTGGGACGCCATCCTGCGGGCCAGCGCGCTCGCGGCGATCCCCCTCGCGTATCTCACCGGTGTGCTCACCATCTGGCTGTACGTCTTCCTGCTCGCCGCCTCGGCGTTACTGCACTCGTGGGGTTCCGCCGGGCGTTTCACACTGATCGCCGAGCTGCTGCCGCAGCGACATCATCTGCCGGCCAACGCCGTGCTCGCCAGCATCGCCGGGTTCGCCACCATCGTCGGTCCACCACTGGCGGGCCTCCTGATCGCCTGGGTTGGGCCGGTATGGGTCATCGCCATCGACGCCGCCACCTTCGCCGCGCTGGCCCTCACGTACCGTCTCGCCCTTCCTACCCGCGAGAGCGACCACCGGCATGAGGGTGGCGCCTCGCGGACCGCAGGCTTCGCCGTCATCCGCCGCAACCCCGCGCTGCTGGGCCTGCTGGTGCTGAGCCTCTGGTTCTTCTTCCTCTTCGGGCCGGTGTACGTAGCCATGCCGATCCACATCACCGACGACCTGCACGCCTCCGCGACGCTGCTCGGCGCCTACTACACCGCGTTCGGCGTCGGCGGTCTGGTCGGCGGTGTGGTCGCCGGTCATCTACGTCGCTGGCCCCTGCGCGCCACCACCATCAGCATCGTCGTCGGGTTCGGCGTCGCCATGCTGCCGCTCGGCCTGGGAGCACCTGTCAGCCTGTCGCTGCCCGCCTTCGCCCTCGCAGGCCTGATCTGGGCACCGTACATGTCCACGTCGATGGCGCTGTTCCAGCGCAGCACGTCCATCGCGCAGCTACCGGCGGTGCTCGCCGCGAACGGCGCCATCCTCGTGCTGGCGGTGCCGCTGGGCACCATGCTCGGCGGGCCACTGGTGGGTGCCATCGGTGCACGCCCGACGCTGCTGCTGTGCGCCATGGCGATCGTGGCCCTCGGCCTGATCGCCGGGGCAATCGCGATCTCCAGGCGGAGCTCGCGATTGCCCGGCGATGCAGCCGTCACCGAGGTCAGTGCCAGTCGCTGATCCGGACGTCGTCCGGGGCCGGTCGGCCGTGGCCGGTCTCCACCTGCTCCTTGAGGCTCATCAGGAACAGCGCCCACTTGGTGCTGCAGTGGTGCATGAACTCGACCGGCTCGCGCCAGCCCTGGTGCGCGAACTGGACGATCGTGTACTCGTCGCGCTGGTCGAGACGCCAGTCGACCTCGGTGCCGACCCACTCCTCGGGGCCGTCGACGACGCGCCACCGCACCCGCCCGGCGGGGTTCAGCTCCAGGACCTCCATGTCGAAGCCGCCGGCATCGCCGAACCGGAAGGCCAGCTGTCCACCGACTTCGCTCTTGCCCACCGTGTCGGTGGTCCACCAGGCGGCGAGGCCCTCCGGCGTTGCCACCGCTCGGTAGACGTCGTCGAGCGGAGCGACGACGCCGACCCGGTGCAGGATGTCGACCATTCTCAGTCTCCTTCGTCGTTGGTGCGGGTGCATTCGATCGCCTCGGCGATCCGCTTGATCCGGCGCAGTCGGGCGTCCCAGGTGGAGCCGACCGCCGACAACTGGGCGACAGCGCGCGCGAGTTGCGCCTCGTCCACCTGGTAGTGGCGCTCGCGGCCGGCCGGCTCGGCGTGGATCAGCCCGACCCGGTCCAGGACCGCCAGGTGCTTCGAGACGGCCTGGCGGGTGACGGGTAGCCGCCTGCTCAGCGAGGTGGCAGTGCCCGGCCCGTCAGAGAGAAGAAGGTCGATCATCGTACGCCGAATCGGGTCGCCGATCGCCGACCACAACTCGTCGTCGACCACAGCGGTCACGGGGTCGCGACCAGCCGGGCAACGTACGCGCCCAGCCGGGGCATGTAGTGGTCCCAGCCGTTCTCATGGTCGCGGTACTGCTCTTCCAGGACCGCAACCTCCCAACCCAGTTCGCGGAAGCCAGTCTCGGTCATCCGGATCAGCGTTCCCGCGCCGCTGGGCACCAGGTCGAAGGTGACGAACAGCGCCTGCCCGCTCCGGTCCGGCTCGGTGAAACACCACCGGAAGGAAAACCGCTTCGGCGGGTCGACTTCGACGACGGCGAGCGCGACGGTCTTCGTCTCGCCGGTGTCGGCGTCGCGCCACACCAGCTCGCCGGGCGCGCCGGCGACCGACTCGAACCGCGCGTCGTCGGGCCACCACTCCCGCATGTGCTCGGGTTGGCTGACCACCTCGAAGACGACCTCGGGGGACGCGTTGACGTGGATGTCGCGTTCGATCGTTCCCTGTTCCATGCGCACAACCTTTCGCAACCTTTGGTTGCACTCAACCTACGACAGCCGCCACCCATCGCGCAACCTTTCGTTGCATGTCGCGGTTCCGTCGTACCCCTGGTGCACGATCGGCCCATGTCTGAGCCATCGCCGCACCGACACCACGCCATCGACTACATCGAGCTCACGGTGACCGACATCGCCGTGGCCAAGCGCTTCTACGCCGACGCGTTCGGTTGGCAGTTCACCGACTACGGGCCGGAGTACGCCGGCATCCGCAGCCCACACGGCGACCCCGCGCCCGAGGTGGGCGGTCTCCGTCTGGACGGGGAAGTTCGGGCGGGCGGCCCACTCGTGCTGCTCTACTCCACCGACCTGGACCGGTCCGTGCAGGCCGTCAAGGAGGCCGGCGGCCAGGTGGTGAACGGGCCGTACGAGTTTCCCGGTGGACGGCGGTTCCACTTCACCGACCCCAGTGGCAACGAGCTGGGCGCCTGGGCCGAGCAGTAGGACTCCAAGGTCGCCCGGG
Source organism: Micromonospora vinacea (assembly GCF_015751785.1). NCBI lineage: Bacteria > Bacillati > Actinomycetota > Actinomycetes > Micromonosporales > Micromonosporaceae > Micromonospora > Micromonospora vinacea. Next base: position 988,558 of record NZ_JADOTY010000001.1, read on the forward strand.
CGGGGCTGAGCGTCCTCGCCAGTTCCGGCAGAGTGTCGCCATGGCCGGAGCAGGACTGGACGTCGAGGGATGGATTGCGCGCGAGGGTGCACTGAGCCGGGTCCCGGCCGCGTTCACCGGTGTTGTGGACGCGGCCCGGGCTCGGATAGCCGAGTCGTTCGACTGTGGTCGGCTGCACAGCGCCTACATCTACGGCAGCATCCCGCGTGGCACCGCAATCCTCGGCGTCTCCGATCTCGACCTGCTCCTCGCCCTGCGCACCGAACCAACCGAGGCCGACCGGGCGGCCGCCACCAGGATCGAGCAGGACCTCGATGAGTCGTTTCCGCAGATCGACGGCGTGGGCACCCTGCTGTTCAGTGCACGTACGCTGCTCAGCGAGCTTGAGCGGCACGACCTCGGCTTCTTCGTCGCCTGCCTGTGCACTCCCCTGCTGGGCGACGACCTCGCCGACCAACTCCCCCGCTACCGGCCCACTCCCCTGCTCGCCCGCGAGACGAACGGCGACCTGTCCCTTGCGCTTGCGGGATGGCGCCGCCAGGCAGCCGAAGCTAATACCGACCAGCAACGGAAGGCCCTCAGCCGGCTCGTCGCTCGTCGCATCGTCAGGACCGGCTTCACACTGGTCATGCCTCGGTGGGGAGGCTGGACAAGCGACCTCACTCAGTCCGCTGAGGCGTTCGGGCTCCACTATCCGGAACGTGCCCGGCAGATGCGGAGAGCCGCCGTCATCGGCCGCACGCCCTCGCCGGACCCGGGTGTGCTCGACGAACTCATCGACGACCTCGGGCCCTGGCTCGCCGCAGAGTACGTGACCGTCCACGGCGAGAAGGCCATCCGTCCCTGAACTGTCCCGCCCCGATGTCGGGTCGCCGGGTCGCCGGCCGTCAGTGCCGCCGGGCGCGCAGCACGCCGGTCAGCATGGGCAGCGTGAACTCGCCGTGGGCGGTTTCGGGTCGGCTCCCGAGGAAGCAGCGGATCCGGCCGAGCGTGGCCGCTCGCTCCTCGTCCGGCATGACCAGCATCCCGGCCCGCGTGGCGAGCGTCGCGACGAGCGAGTCGGCGGTACGACGCTGACCGTGCGGGAACTCGACCTGCTCCGCCGACCCGAACCGGGCGATCAGGCCGGTGCTCGGAACGAGCATCCCCGCCGTCGCCGCGCGCCAACTGCCCAACGTGTCACGTGGGCCGATGGCCGCACTCCCGCTGACCCGTTCGAGCCCGGCGACCCAGTCGATCCGGTCGTCCATGATGTTCCACAGACCGGCCAGGACGCCGCCGGGGGCGAGGACCCTGGCGATTTCCGCCCCGGCGACGGCCATGTCGAACCAGTGCAGGGCGTTGCCAGCCAGCACGGCGTCGACGGAAGCGTCCGGCAGCGGGATCGACTCCGCGCTACCCGGCAGGGCACGGACCCCAGGCAGCGCACGGCGTAGCTCGGTGAGCATCGCCGGGTCAGGCTCGACCGCCACGACGTCCGCGCCCACCGCCACCAGCGTCGCGGACAGCTTGCCGGTGCCGGCGCCCAGGTCGAGCACGCGCAGGCCGGGCGCGGGCTCCAGCGCCCACCGCACCGCGGCCTGCGCATAGTCCGGGCGGTGCTCGGCGTACGCGGTCGCCGCCGCGCCAAACGACGATCGGAGCAGCTGGTCTGCCATGCGGTCAACCTCCCGAGCCCGGCGGCCCCGCCGCCCCGGGCTACATCCAGCCCCAGCAGCATCGACGATGGCCGTGATCCCGAGCATGGCAGACAAGCGGAGCCTGGGCCACCGCCCAAAAAGCGAGACTCACTGGCTCCATTTACCTGAATCTACCAACCAAAGCCCTGATCAAGCCACGTTTATCTATCCGTTACCAGGGCTGGACTTCGCAGAGATGACCTTAGCTATACGGTCCAACTCAGAGCCCTTACAGATATGGAGAACTCTATGAGGAAAGCAACGTCGAGGAGACTCGCAGCGGCGGGTGGCGCACTCACGCTCGCGTTTGCCGGCATTCTTCCGATCGCGGCACCGGCAGCAGCGGTCGAGCCCGGCCCGAGCGCGTCGGTGAGCGAGTTGGGCGAGGTGCCGGCGGAGGTCGGAACGTTGGCTTCCTGCTCGAACTGGACGCCGCACATGAGGCGGGTCATCGTCGGCAGCGCCGCGGTGCACACCAGCTATTCGGGGTCGTCCACCGTGATCGCCCACTGGAAGTCCAAGACGCTGTTCCGTATCGACAAGCGCTGTGTGAACGATGCCGGAAACCTGTGGTGGCACTCCGACTGCTGCACCGGCGTCAAAGGCTGGATCTGGAACGACTATACGGAGTTCGCCCACTACAACTGACCACCGCACAATGCGAAAGTCAGCTCCGCACTTCCCGCATTATGCTCAGGCAATAATGAGCATTCACCTGGCGGCCGGCCTCGCGCCTCGTCGGTGAAGTGGTCAGGGCGACAAGGTGTATCGTCCTATCAGACATCCAACCTTGTCACCCTGACCGCTTGCGTGTTGACCCGATAGGTGGCGGCCGTGGATTGCATCGAAGTTCGCTGCTGGCTTGACTGGTGGGCCAACTACGACCTCGATCCGGTCTTCACCCTGCGGTTCGCGGATGGCGACGCCATCGATGTCACAGTGCGCCCCAGCGCCGACCATCGCCGCTTCACCCTCACCCAGTGACGGGCCAGTTCGCCGGCCACATGCTCACCTACGTCCGTTGGTACTGGCCGGATGAGGACCGCTGGAACTACGACGAGCTGGACGCCGACCGGTGTGCATTGCGCCACGTCGAGCTACGCGGCTCGGACGGGGTCGTCATGGCGGCGGCGGCGCTCGCGGAGGTGCTCATCGCCCGTGATTCGGGGACCCCGGAAGCGGTGACCGAGTACGAGCAGCGGTACGGAACCGTGCCGGAGGCCCCGTTCCCGCTACCCGACTCGGCGTTGGAACCCGCTCTGGAAAGCCTGCCCTCGCATGAGTTCGAGCGCCTGTGGCGGGACGCTCGTCGGCAGCTGCAACAGCGGACCGCAGCTGACTCGTCGGTCCGGGAGGAACAGTGACAGCTGCTGCGGTTCGACGACCACAGGTGAGGATGGGCCCAGCTGACCGCCGAGACTCACTGGCAGGCGCCTGTCACTGACGCCGTAGCCAACCCGGAGCTGCGGGCAGGGAGACCCGCAACGGTCCGCGGCGGTCGCGGATGTACGTCGCATAGTCCGCAAAGTGGCGGCGACGGCCGAGGAAGTGCGGGTAGTGATCGAAGTGCCACCGGCAGGCCTCGACGAACTCCGTGTGGTCATCGAGCCCGAGGCGAGCACAGACACGTGCGAACTCGTCCAAGCCGTCCAGCATCTCGGCGCACTGGTCAGGTGTCGCGCCATCGGCGCCCCACAGCACACCGGCCGGCAGCTCGTGGACCGCATAGTCAAGCCACTGGCGATCACGGACATAGCGGGCCCGGTCGTCGTCGGCTGAGGCGTTCACCGGGTTACCCCTGCCTGCACCATGCCGCCACCCTAAGCAACAGCCGCCGGACCGGATTCAGACGTTGAAGCGGAACTTTGTGTCGCCGTGGCCTGACCTGCGTCACGATGCTCGGCGTGCTGGTCGCGGCCCGTCGGCGGCTCATGCCACTTGTTGCTGGTTGCCGACGTTTGACGCTGTCTTGTGCCCCATGTGTGCCCCGACTCCGAGAGATGCTGCGTCACCAGCTCCGGCCGCCGGCAAGCAAGTCCTCCGCCCAAACGAGCGCTCGGAGGACTACCGCTTGGGTCAGCCCTTCGGCTGGATCATCAGCACCCACGTCGCCGCGATCCACAGTGACCGGATCACGCCGCATTCGCTCGGCAATCTTGGTGTGGCGGGCCGTAGCTACACTGGCGCCTCTGAATCCCCTGCTTGGCAACGGAAACGGAGGCGCGATGGTCAATCCGCTGTTGGACGCCGAGGATGCGCGCGAACGCCTGGAGGCATGGCAGGCCAACGCCGTGCGCCGGGCAGCCGACACGCAGGCCGCCGCTGCCGGCTTGGGCGCGCTGCGGGTCACGGCCAGCGACGCCCACGGGATCGTCGAGGTCACCGTCGACTCCACGGGGGCGATGGCCGACGTCCGGCTCTCCGCGCGGGCGCAGCGCGTGAGCCTGGAGCAGACGCAGCAGGCGATCATGGGCGCCTATCGCAACGCGCGGGTCAAGCTCGCCGAGGCCGCCGCCGAGGTCGTGCGGGAGACGGTCGGCGCCGACTCGGCGACCGGCCGGGCCCTGCTGGCCGGATTCCGGACCGCCGACACCGAGGACGAAGAGGGGCGTTACTGATGCACGGGGGGTTCGAGGTCGACGTCGAGGCGCTGCGCGCGCACGCCACGGCCATGTCGGCCATTCACGACCGCTTTGCCGCCGTCATGGCCGCGAGCGGCACCATTTTCCAGGCCGATGATGCGTACGGGCAGCTCTGCCAGTTCTTACCGCCCATCCTGGAGGGACGCCACCGGGACCAGGACAAGGGTGTGGGGATGCTCGCCGAGAACATCGCGCTGCTCGCCGCGGGAATCAAGAAAAACGCCGACGCCTACGAGCGGGCCGAGGAGTCGAACACCGACGGCTTCAACTCCTTCCACTCCGCGACCTGAGCCGGCCCGGCGCCCTCTCATGAGCAACCCACTGGTCGCCACGACCTCCGACATCGCTTCGACAAGCGCCGCGCACCGCGACGGCTGGACCGGCCTGCCGCTGGCCGACGACTACATGGGCATCAAGGACGCCATCGACTCCGGCAGCTGGATCGACGGCTCAGTCGCGGGCTTGGGCGCCGCTCTCGACGGGGCGTCCATCGTCATCGACCCGTTCAGCACGCTCCTGTCGATGGGCATCGAGTGGGCCATCGAGCAGGTCGAGCCACTGAAGCAGGCACTCGACTGGCTGGCCGGCGATCCCCAGACCATCGAGACGCACGCCTTGACCTGGGACAACATGGCCAATGAGTTGTTCTCCATCGCCGAGGACCTCAAGGCGCGGCTGGTCGGCGACCTCGACGGATGGCAGGGCGCGGCCGCCGACGCCTACCGCGACATCCTGACCATCAACATCGACGTCGCCGGGATCTTCGCGGGCACGGCCGCCGGCATGGGTGCCGCGACCCGTGGCGCGGGGGTCCTGGTGCAGACGGTGCGGGAGGTGGTGCGCGCCTTCATCGCCGACTGCATCGCCAAGGTCGTGGTGTGGCTGGCCGAGGTGGTCTTCTCTCTCGGCTTCGCCACACCGCTGGTTGTCTCCCAGCTCGCGATGGCCGTTGTCCGCTGGACCGGCCGCATCTTCGGCTGGCTGATGGGCCTGATCAGCAGCCTCTCCGCCCTTCGCGCACTCCTCGACGTCTAGGCGGCCCACGATGCGACAACTCATGGCGGCTCTGCGGACCACCGCCGTCCTGGTAGTCCTGTTCGCTGTGGCGGGCCTCCACAAGCACCCCTCAGGCCCCACCCCACCGCACGGCGGTGGCGACGATGGCCCCAAGCCTAAAAAGTTCAACCCGGCAATGATGCCCAAGCGCGTGGGGGCAGCCCAGCAGCACGGCCTCGATCGCGTCCGGGAGGGCCGCCCGAAGGACGCCGACACATCCGAGCCCGAGGTACCCAAGAGGACCAACCCCTGGGACGACCCCGAGTTCGCCGACGCCAAGTACGACATGGACCGCTTCGGTCAGATGGGCGACGGGGCGATGGACAAGATCTGGGACGGCGACGGCATGGGCAGTGGCGACCACAAGCCCTCGTCCACCGAGCCCGGCAAGACGCGCTTCCCGCCCGGCACCACCAAGGAACAGGTCGAGGGCTGGTTCAAGAGCATCGCCGCCAACCCCGACAGCCGCCCTAAGGCACGTCTCGACGGCGACGGTTGGCTCGTCACCGGCACCCGCGACGGCATCACCTGCGTCGTTATCCTGGACAAGGACGGCAGCATCGCCGGCGGCTACCCCGTCAGCGGCGAGGGCGTCACCACCAACCCGCTGGCCTAGCCACCGAACCCACGGGAGACCCATGGAAGTCATCGATTTCTACCGGCGCAGCCGCCGGATCACCGACCAGCTCGCACCCAGGATCAGCCCGGAGTACCGGCCGATCGTCCTGACCGCCGGAGGCGCCGGGGCCTGGGACCTGGCGATCCCGACGCTCGTCGGCGCCCTGTTGAAGGAGGACGTCGTGATCACCACGGCGGAGAAGGACGCGCTGCGGGAGCTCATGGAGTTCCGCCGGGAGCCTCTGACGCGCCTGGAGCAGATCCGGACCTCGGACTGACGGCGGAAGCGTAGATCGGGTCCCTCGAACCCCTGCACCGTGTCGACCAGCTGGCGTCCCAGACCTGGCCCGATCTCGGCGGGCATGTCGATGGCGACTTTCACCGAACGGTAGATCTCGGGATCCCGACTGCGGAAGTGTCACCCCCGCCCCCATGCGGATTGAGTGGCAGTTCACGACCCGCTTCGCCGGCCCCTACCGGCACGACTACTACTGACCTGCGGGAACGGGTCGGTTTCAGACGTTGAAGCGGAACTCCACCACGTCGCCGTCCTGCATGACGTACTCCTTGCCCTCGATGCGGACCTTGCCCGCCGCCTTGGCCGCCGCCATCGAACCGTGCTCGACCAGGTCGTGGTACGAGACCACCTCGGCCTTGATGAAGCCGCGCTGGAAGTCGCTGTGGATGACACCCGCGGCCTCCGGCGCGGTGGCGCCGACCGGGACGGTCCAGGCGCGTGCTTCCTTGGGGCCGGCCGTGAGGTACGTCTGGAGGCCGAGGGTGCGGAAGCCGACCCGGACGAGCTGGTTGAGGCCGGGCTCGTTCTGCCCGATCGACTCCAGCAGCTCGCGGGCCTCCTCCTCGGGCAGGTCCACCAGCTCAGACTCGATCTTGGCGTCCATGAAGATGGCCTCGGCGGGGGCTACCAGGGCGCGCAGCTCGTCGAGGAACGTCTCGTTGGCCAGCTCGGCCTCGTCGACGTTGAAGACGTACAGGAAGGGCTTGGTGGTGAGCAGGTGCAGCTCGCGCAGGTGCTCGAGCTCGATCTTGGCGGCGGCGGCGCCGGAGTAGAGGGTGGTGCCGCCGTCGAGCACCTCGATCGCGGTCTTCGCGGCGGCGACCGCGGCGGCCCGGTCCTTGCGGAGCTTGGCCTCCTTCTCCAACCGGGGCAGCGCCTTGTCCAGGGTCTGCAGGTCGGCGAGGATCAGCTCGGTGTTGATCGTCTCGATGTCGTCGGCCGGGGAGATCTTGCCGTCGACGTGCACCACGTTCGGGTCGGAGAAGGCCCGGACGACCTGGCAGATCGCCGAGGCGTCCCGGATGTTGGCCAGGAAGGCGTTACCCCGGCCCTGCCCCTTCGACGCGCCGCGGACCAGGCCGGCGATGTCGACGAACGACACCGGGGCCGGCAGCACCTTCTGCGAGGAGAAGATCTCGGCCAGCTTGCCCAGCCGCTCGTCGGGCAGCCCGACCACGCCGACGTTGGGCTCGATGGTGGCGAACGGGTAGTTCGCCGCCAGCACGTCGTTCTTGGTCAACGCGTTGAAAAGCGTGCTCTTGCCGACGTTGGGCAGGCCGACGATGCCGATGGTGAGACTCACGACGGGCCAGCTTACGCCGGTCCCGCCCGGGCCGGTCCAGGCGGCTCCGATTCGGCACCGGGCAGGTGGTGGATCGTCGATCCCGCCGGGCCCCGGTGGACGTTGCTAATCTCCCGGTTCGATGTTCCGCTGCTGGAGGTGAGATGACCTCGACGTTGCCCGAGCTGTACATCGCCGTCGATGTGGAGGCGGACGGGCCGATCCCCGGGCCGTACAGCATGATCTCGCTGGGCATGGCCGTGGCCGGCCGCCCGGACCTCACCTTCTACACCGAGCTGCGTCCCATCTCCGATGATTTCGTCCCGGCGGCACTGGCCGTCTCCGGCCTGGACCGGGACCGTCTGCTGCGGGAGGCGCCCACCGCCCAGGAGGCGATGTCCGCCGCGGCGGCTTGGGTCAACGGGCTGCGCCGGGTCGGCCGTCCGGTCTTCCTCGCCGCCCCGGCCGTCTGGGACGGCATGTTCGTGCACTGGTACTTCGTCCGCTTCGTCGGGCACAGCCCGTTCGGTGCCACCGGCTCCGGTGTTGATCTCCGCAGCTACTGGATGGGGTTGACCGGCAGCGAGTGGGTCCAGACCCGCAAGAGCACCATCAAGCACGAGCTGGGCCTGCACGACCTGCCGCACACCCACCACGCCGGGGAGGACGCCGCCGAGCTGGCCCAGGTCTTCGACGCGGTGCTCCGCCGCCGGCAGCCGGACGACGAGGCGTGAGGCTCAGCCGAGCCGGCGGGGGGCGATGACCGCCTCCCGGACGCTGCCGTCCGCGCCACGGCTGACCTCGTACGCCGAGACGCCCTCGCGGTCCGCGATCGCCTCGACCAGCCGGGTGCCCCGGTAGACCAGGCCGACGCCGTCGTCGGTGCAGTGGCTGGTGGGGAGCGTGCCGTCGCCGACCAGCTCGTGCATGAGCGGGCGGCGCTGGCCCTCGCTGTCGTAGTGCACCCCGTTGCCGTACGGCAGCCAGGCCAGGCCGTCGGTGAAGCCGCGCAGCCGGGGGCCGAAGCTGTCGGTGGCACCGCCGACATGCCAGCAGATCGAGCCGGCGGACACACCGGCCAGCACCACGCCGGCCTGCCAGCACTCGTGCAGGATCTCGTCGAGCCCGTGCACCCGCCACACGGCGACCAGGTTGGCGACGCTGCCCCCGCCGACCCAGATCACGTCCTGGGCGAGCAGGTGGGCGCGGACGTCCTCGACGTTCGGCATCGGGAACAGGGCGAGGTGGGACAGCCGGAACCGGGTGTCGGCGAACGCGCCGTAGACGGCGGTCAAGGAGGTGGGCTGGTCGCCGACGGCCTGCCCGAGGTAACAGACCTGCGGCTGCGGACCCGCCTCGGCCAACTCGGCGGCCAGCTCGAAGACCGGGCTGGGGCGCAGGTCGTAGGGCCCGCGGTCGCCCCGGAAGAAGCCCATGCTGGTGGCGATGATGGTCGGTTCGCTGGCAGCCATCGGGGCGTCCTTCCGTCGGGGGCGGTGCGGCGTCCATCCTGCCGCAGCCGGCCTCCCGCCCGCGCGGTGCCAGCCCGACCGCCACCTGCGGGTGGCGGTCGAACACCCCGCCAACCCCATGATCAGCCAGACTGGCCCGGGCGCCGTTGGCGGGGCACCTCAACCTCCGGCCGATGCCCCAGGGCCGGCCGGTCTGCCGGTGGTAGTTGCGCGGCGGCGGCGTGCGGCAGGGTGAACCGGTCGGCGGCGGCCGGCCCGGCCGAGACCGACTCGCGCAGCATCCAACGCACCTCGTCGGCCGTCCAGCCGAGCCCCGGCCGCGCGGCGATCTCGCGGACCAACCGCCTGCCGACCCGCGTGTCGTCGTCGTAGAAGCGCATGCACCAGTGGTGCGTCCACATCCCGAGCGCCCGCAGGCCCGCATCGTCGAGCGAGCCGGCCAACCGACCGCAGGCGGTGTCCGGAAAGCTCTGCTCAGGGTCGCCTGCTCGGTCCCGTTCGATGGCGCCCACGGCGGCCGGCGCGACGGCTCGCATCCGGCGGTAGAAGGACTGCGCCACCGCGCGGGGCAACGGCGGGAACGCACCCGGTGTCGACGCCGCCACCCAACCCGCCACGCTCGTCATTCGCCGCACCCCTTCTTCAGTTGGTGGCCGGACGCTACCCGGCACGACCGACACTTTCGGGCCGAAAAACCCCACCGATCGTGGATAGCGACGATGACCTGGGACGTCTGTATCTGTGACAACGAAACGGGGGTGGTGGGTGGACGAGGACGAGCGCGCGCGACTGGCCGAGTTCGTCGGCAGCCGGACTCCGGCGCTGATGCGGGTCGCGTACCTGCTGACCGGGGACCGCAACGCCGCCGAGGACCTGTTCCAGTCGGCGTTGGCGCGGACCATCCCGAAGTGGGGCACCATTCGGCACGTCGACCCCGAGGGCTACCTGCGGGTGGTGATGTACCGCGAGCAGATCAGCTGGTGGCGGCGACTTCGCCGGTGGCGGGAGACACCGCTCAACCCGGCGGACGAACCGGTCGGCGGCGACCCGAGCGGCGGCTCCGACGTGCGGTTGGCGATGCGCACCGCGCTGCGCCACCTGCCACCGACGCAGCGGGCGGTGGTGGTCCTCCGCTACTACGAGGACCTGCCCGAAGCCCGGGTGGCCGAGTTGCTGGGCTGCTCGGTGGGCACCGTGCGCAGCCGTACCCATCGAGCGGTGAAGCGACTACGCGACCTGCTGCCGGACGTCGACATGCTGGAGGTACGGCGATGACCGAACCCTTCGAGCACCTCATCCGCTCCACCCTCACCGACCTGGCCGAGGAGGCACCGATCGTGCATGACCAGTTGAGCCGAGCGGAACGGCGGGTGCGCAACAGACGTCGCGCCACGGTGGCGGTGGGGGCGGTGAGCACCCTGGCGGCGATCCTGATCGCCACCCCGCTCGCCCTGGCCGCTACCGGCTCGGACGGGCCTCCCCCGGCCGTGCCCAGCCCGGCCGGTCCGGCGGCCGTGCCCAGCCCACCCGAACCCACCCCGTCCGCGCCCACCGGGTTGCCGACGGTCGAGCCGAGCCCTGGAGGCGCGGAAACGAACCCGTCGATCACGCCGGGCCCGCCCGGCGTCCCGGGCCAGCCGACGGTCAAGCCGAGCCCGACGACCCCACCGGGCCCGCCCGGTGTGCCGGGACGGCCGACTGTCTCACCAACCCCGACGACTCCGCCGGGCCCGCCCGGTGTGCCGGGACGGCCGACTGTCACGCCGAGCCCGTCACGTTGAGCAGCACCGGTCAGGTCGGTGGTTCTTCCGCCCCGGCCTGACCGGTCAACCCAGGAGATTCCGGTCACCTTCGCGCGGCGCTCCCCGTACCGGCGAGCGTCGCGCGCCGGGGCGATCGGCGGGCACCGGTCCACCAAATTTGTCGAGGCCGACATGCCCGCTCATTCTTGGGCCATGACCGATCCCGGACACCCGAGGCGCCAGCTGCGGGGGCGACGATGAGCACCGCCATGGCCCGGGTGCCCGACTCCCTCCGGGGGCAGATCGTCACCCCCGGCGACCGCCGGTACGCGCAGCTGCGCTCGACGTACACCAGGTCGGCGTCTCCGGCTGCCGTCCTGCTGCCGAAGACCACCGCGCAGGTGGTCGACGCGCTGCGCTACGCGCGGGAGCAGCGGCTGCCCATCGCGGTCCGCAGCGGCGGCCACGGCCTCTCCGGAGCCTCGTCCAACAACGGTGGGGTGGTCATCGACCTCTCCATGCTCAACCGGGTTCAGGTGATCGACGAGCGGGCCGGGCTGGTCCGGGTCGAGGCCGGGGCCCGCTGGGCGAACGTCGCGAAGGCGCTGGCCCCGTACGGCCTGGTGATCAGCTCGGGTGACTACGGCGGCGTCGGCGTCGGCGGCCTGGCCACCGGCGGTGGTGTCGGCTGGCTGGTCCGCGCCCACGGCCTCACCATCGACCGGGTCCGCGCCGTCGAGGTGGTGCTGGCGGACGGGACGCTGGTACGCGCGGACGCCGACCACGAGCCGGAGCTGTTCTGGCTGGTCCGCGGGGCCGGGGCCGGCGCGGGGATCGTGGTGGCCTTCGAGATCGAGGCGGCCGAGCAACGCAACGTCGGTGTCGCGCAGCTGGTCGTCGAGGCGCATCCGGACGGTCGCACCGTCCGGGAGTGGACGAGCTACCTCGCGCACGCGCCACGGGAGCTGTCCGCCGCCGCCGTGGTGTTCGCGGAGGGTCGATCGGTCCTCATGTCCATCACCGCCGTGGTCGCCGCCGAGAGCCTGCGCCGGGCCCGACCGGCTGTGGAACCGCTGCTCGCCATCGGCAAGGTGCTCGAACACCGGACCGACCTGCTGCCCTACCCCACGCTGGTGCCGACGGCGCATCTCAACCCAAACGTCGGGCAGCAGCGTGGCACGACCACGAACGGCCTGTTCGCAGCGCTGGACGACGCCGGGGCGCGGGCCGTGACGCGAGCGGTGACCGGGCCGGGGCGGGCGGTGATCCAGCTCCGCTCGTTGGGTGGGGCGGTCAACGACGTCGCTTCCGACGCGACCGCGTACCCGCATCGTCACCAGGACACGCTGATCGTGGCCTCGGTGTTTCCGCCGCAGGCCGACTCCGCGTTGAACGTCGCCTGGCGGGCCGCCGGGGCGCGCGCCGACGGCGCGTACGTCAACTTCGAGAGCCGGCCGGATCCGGCGGCGTTCGCCCGGATCTACCCGGGCGAGACCGGGGCCCGGGTCCGGCGGCTGTGGAAGCGGTACGACCCGGACGGCGTGTTCCGGTCGGCGCTGCTGACCGGCCAGGCCAACCGAGCCGGCCAGGCCAACCGGTCCAGCCAGGGCGCCCGGTCCAACGGTGCCGGCCAGGCCGACCGGACCGGTCAGGGCTCCCGGGCCGGCCGGTCCGGCCAGCCGCACCGACGCCGCCGCTGACGCCGAGGCGGTACCCGCGCAGGCCGCGCACACCCAGGTCCGATTCCCGCCAGCCGATGACCGGTCGGGCGGGGCATCATCGGTGACATGGAGATGGACTTCGAGCGGTGTTACCGGGCCGTGGACAGCCGTGACCAGCGGTTCGACGGCTGGTTCTACACCGGTGTGACGTCCACCGGCATCTACTGTCGGCCGTCCTGCCCGGCGATCACGCCCAAGCGGCAGAACGTCCGGTTCTTCCCGTCCGCCGCCGCCGCGCAGGGTGCCGGGCTGCGCGCCTGCCGCCGCTGCCGGCCGGACGCCGCGCCCGGCTCCCCGCTCTGGGACGTCCGGGCGGACGTGGTCGGTCGGGCGATGCGGCTGATCGCCGACGGCGTTGTCGACCGGGACGGCGTGCCGGGCCTGGCCTCCCGGCTGGGCTACACCGAGCGGCACCTGCACCGGATGCTCAGCGCCGAGATGGGTGCCGGGCCGCTCGCGCTGGCCCGGGCCCAGCGCGCCCAGACCGCCCGGATCCTGATCGAGACGACCGACCTGGCGATGGCCGAGATCGCGTTCGCCGCCGGCTTCGGCAGCGTGCGGCAGTTCAACGACACGCTTCGCGAGGTGTACGCGAGCGCCCCGTCGGACCTGCGCGCGGCCCGTGGCCGCCAGCAGGCGCCGGCCGGGGCGGGGACCATCGCGCTCCGGCTGGCGTACCGCCCGCCGCTGCACGCCCGGGCGCTGCTGGACTTCCTCGTGGTACGGGCGCTGCCCGGCGTGGAGGAGGTCCGCGACGGGACGTACCACCGGGGTCTGCGGTTGCCGCACGGCATCGGCCAGGTGGCGCTGACCCCGGCGGACGGGCACGTGGCGGCGACGTTGCGCCTCGCCGACCTGCGCGACCTGGCGCCGGCGGTGGCCCGCTGCCGCCGGTTGCTCGACCTGGACGCGGACCCGGCGGCCATCGACGCGACGCTGGCCGCCGACCCGGCGCTGGCCCCGGTGGTCGCCGCCGAACCCGGCATCCGCGTCCCCCGCGCAGTCGACGGCTTCGAACAGGCCGTCCGCGCCATCATCGGCCAACAGGTCTCGGTCACCTCCGCAAGAACAACCCTCACCCGCCTCCTCTCCCATCACGTTGATCATGAGGTTGACGTGGTCGATGGAGATCAAAGTCCAGGTCAACCTCATGATCAACGGGGTGTGTCGGGGGGTGGGCTGCGGGCGTTCTTGAGCGCTGAGGACCTGCTGGGGGTTCCCGACTCGGGGTTTGGGATGCCGGTGGGGCGGCGGGAGGCTTTGCGGGGACTGGCTCGGGCCGTGGTGGACGGGTCTGTCGACCTCGCCGCTGGGGTGGACCGGGGGGAAGCCGTTCGAGGGCTGCTCGCGCTCCCGGGCATCGGCCCGTGGACCGCCAACTACCTGGCCATGCGCGCCTTCGGCGACCCGGACATCCTGCTCAGCTCCGACCTCGCGGTCCGGCGCGGCGCCGCCGCGCTCGGCCTGCCCGACACCCCGACAACCCTCGACAGGTACGCCGAACGTTGGCGCCCCTGGCGGTCCTACGCCACGATCAGACTCTGGAGAGCGGCATGAACATCGACAGCACCGTACTGAGCACACCGGCCGGCCCACTGAGCATCCTCGCCGGCCCCGACGGTGACGTACGGGCGGCCGGCTTCACCCCGGACCCGGCGGCGCTGCTGCCCCTGGTCCACCCGGCCCTGCGGGCACCGCTACGGGAGCGCGCCGACCTCGGCCCGGTCAGCGCGGCCGTCCGCTCCTACCTGGACGGTGACCTCGCCGCCATCGACACCGTGCCGGTACGGCAGCGCACCGGTGGCGAGTTCATGGCGCACGCCTGGCAGGTGCTGCGCGAGGTGCCGCCGGGCACCCCGGTCACCTACACCGGGTACGCGGCGCTGGCCGGCCGGCCACCGGCGGTGCGGGCCGCCGCGGCCGCCTGCGCCCGGAACGCGGCAGCCCTCTTCGTGCCCTGCCACCGGGTGCTTCGCACCGACGGCACGCTCGGCGGCTACCGCTGGGGGCTGGACGTGAAGAAGTGGCTTCTCGGTCATGAGCGGCGCTTGACAACAAGCTGACAGGAGCATCGACACCTGTTAGACGCTACCGTCTGGTAGTGCCTGTGGAGAGCGACGGCGACCCGGCCGCCCGGGCCGCCGCGGGCACCCACCCCGTGCACAACCTCTGGCGGCTTCGCCCCTACCTGCGCCCGTACGCCGCCGAGTTCGCCTGGCTGCTCGTCGCGGGGCTCGCCGGCACTGCCGCCGGGATCGCCGTACCGCTTGTCGTGCAGCGGGTCGTGGACGGGCCGGTGGCCCGACACGAACCGGAAGGGCTGCTCCAGCTCGGCGGCCTGGCGCTGCTGCTCGGCGTCGTCGAGGCGGTGCTCATCTTCATCCGTCGGTGGGTGCAGTCGTCCTCGGCGGTGGGCATGGAGGCGGCGCTGCGCGCCGACGTCTACGCCCACCTGCAACGGCTGCCCACGAGCTTCCACGACCGCTGGCAGTCCGGCCAGTTGCTCTCCCGGATCACCAGCGACCTGTCGGTGATCCGCCGGTTCCTCTCGTTCGGCGTGTTCTTCCTGGTGCTCAACCTGACCACGTACGTGGTCGTGGTGGTGCTGCTGATCAACCTGCACCCGGCGCTCGGGGTGCTGGTCGCGGCCAGCGCGGTGCCGCTGCTGCTGATCAGTCGCCGGTTCGGCAGGCACTACCACGCCGCGTCCCGTCGGATGCAGGACCAGCAGGGCGACGTGGCGACGCTGGTCGAGGAGACCGCGCAGGGCCTGCGCACCATGAAGGCGTACGGGCGGGGGCCCGAACTGGCCGCCCGCTTCGCCGGTGCGGCCCGGCGGCTGCACGACACGGGTGTCGGCAAGGGACGGTTGCTCGCCAACACCTCGGCGCTGCTCGACCTGGTCCCCAACGTGACCCTGGGTGTGGTGCTGGCGGCGGGGGCGGCCGCCGCCGCGCGGGGCGCGCTCACCATCGGCGAACTGGTCGCGTTCGTCAGCCTCCAACTGATGCTCATCTGGCCCGTGCAGTCACTGGGTTGGATCATCGCCAATGGTCAGGAGGCGGCCACCGCCGCCGACCGGATCCAGGAGGTGCTGGACACTCCACCCCAGATCGTGGACTCCCCCGGCGCTGTCGCGCTGCCGCGCGGCGCGGTGCATGGTCGGCTGCGCTTCGAGCGGGTCGCGTTCAGCTACCCGGGTGCCGGCACGGCGGTGCTGCACGAGATCGACCTGAGCGTCGAGCCGGGCGAGACGCTGGCCCTGGTCGGCGCCACCGGCTCCGGCAAGAGCACGCTGCTCTCCCTGGTACCCCGACTGCACGAGGTGACCGCCGGCCGGATCACCCTGGACGGGCACGACCTGCGCGAGCTGCGGCTCGCCTCTCTGCGCCGACTGGTCGGGGTTGCGTTCGAGGAGCCCACGCTCTTCTCCATGTCGGTGCGGGAGAACCTCACCCTGGGTCGCCCGGACGCCGGTGACGACGAGGTCCGCTCGGCCCTCGCGCTGGCCCAGGCCGACTTCGCGTACGACCTGCCGTGGGGGTTGGCCACCCGGGTGGGCGAGCAGGGGTTGTCCCTCTCCGGCGGGCAGCGGCAACGGCTCGCGTTGGCGCGGGCCGTGCTCGGCCGACCCGCGGTGCTGGTGCTGGACGACCCGCTCTCCGCCCTCGACGTGCACACCGAAGCCCTTGTCGAAGCGGCGCTGCGGCGGGTCCTGCGCGACAGCACCGCGCTGCTGGTGGTGCACCGGCCGTCGACGATCGCGCTGGCCGACCGGGTCGCGCTGCTGGAGGACGGGCGGATCACCGCTACCGGTCGGCACTCCGACCTGCTGGCCACCGTTCCGGCGTACCGGGCGCTGCTCGCCGCCGAACCGCCCGCCGGGCAGCCACCGCCGGCCGGAGCCAGCGGGCCGAGTTCGTCCCCTTCGGACGGGTGGGGGCTGGTGCGTTCGTGAGCGTGCCGAAGCAGGCCGACCCGCCGCCCGAGGAGGAGCCCGAGCTCACCCGCTGGCGGGGCACCGCCACCGACCCGGAGGCCGACCGCAGTCGAGCCGAGGACACCAGCCCCGAGGCGGTGGCCCGGCTCCGCCGGCTCAGCCGGACCCTGCTCGGCGACCTGCTCCGACCGCACCGGAGGCGACTCGCCGCGGCGGTCGGCCTGCTGCTGGCCCAGAACGGCGCCGCGATGGCCGGCCCGTACCTGGTCATGATCGGCATCGACCGGGCCATCCCGCCGTTGCGCGCCGGCGACGCCGGCCCGCTGATCACCGTCGCCGGGGCGTTCGCGGTGGCCTCGGTGACCGAGTACGCGGCCCGCCGCGGCTTCCTCACCCTCTCCGCCCGGATCGGCCAGGCCGTGCTGCTCGACCTGCGGCAGCGGGTGTTCGGGCACTTCCTGCGGCTGTCGGTGGGCTTCCACGAGCGGTACACGTCCGGCCGGATGGTCTCCCGGCTCACCAGCGACCTGGACTCGATCGCCGAGCTGGTCGACGGTGGGATCGACAGCCTGGTGCTGGCCGGCCTCTCGATCCTGTCGGTGGCCGCCATCCTGCTCTGGTTGGACCTGCCGCTGGCGGCCGTGACGCTGTTCGCCTTCCCGTTCCTGTTCTGGCTCTCCCGCTGGTTCGCCCGGTCGTCGGCCAGCGCGTACCGGCGGACCCGGGACGCTGTCGCGCTGGTCATCGTGCACTTCGTCGAGTCGATGCGGGGCATCCGGGCGGTGCAGGCGTTCCGCCGGGAGCCCCGCAACCAACGGATCTTCATGGCGCTCGGCGACGACTACCGACGGACCAGCCTGCACGCGTTCCGGCTGATCGCCACGTACTCGCCCGCGATCAAGCTGATCGGGAACGTCACAGTGGCGGTGGTGCTCTGCTACGGCGGTTGGCGGGTGCTCGGCGGGCAGACCGAGGTCGGCGTGCTCGCCGCGTTCCTGCTCTACCTGCGCCGCTTCTTCGAGCCGATGCAGGAGCTGAGCCAGTTCTACAACTCGTTGCAGTCGGCCACCGCCGCGCTGGAGAAGCTGGCCGGGGTGCTCGACGAACGACCGGCCGTCGCCGAACCGGCCCGGCCCACGCCGCTGCCGACCGGGCCCGGCCGGGGTGAGCTGATCTTCCGGGCGGTCAGCTTCGGCTACCGGGCCGACACCCCGATCCTCTGCGGGCTGGAGCTGACAGTGCCGGCCGGGCAGACAGTGGCGCTGATCGGGCCCACCGGGGCGGGCAAGTCGACGATCGCCAAGCTGGTCGCCCGGTTCCACGACCCCGACACCGGCACGGTCCGGTTGGACGGGGTCGACCTGCGCGACGTACGCGACGCCGACCTGCGCCGCGCCGTGGTGCTGGTGACGCAGGAGAACCACCTGTTCAGCGGGACCGTCGCGGAGAACATCCGGTTCGGTCGCCC
Organism: Micromonospora vinacea; assembly: GCF_015751785.1. Taxonomy (NCBI): domain Bacteria; kingdom Bacillati; phylum Actinomycetota; class Actinomycetes; order Micromonosporales; family Micromonosporaceae; genus Micromonospora; species Micromonospora vinacea. Next base: position 1,006,476 of record NZ_JADOTY010000001.1, read on the forward strand.
GGGGGCCGACGACGCCGCCGTCCAGGCCGCCGCGCGGGCGATCGGCGCGCACGACTTCATCGCCGCACTACCCGAGGGGTACGCCACCCAGGTGCACCGACGCGGCGGCCGGCTCTCCGCCGGGCAACGCCAGCTGGTCGCGTTCGCCCGCGCGTTCCTGGCCGACCCGACAGTGCTCATCCTGGACGAGGCGACGTCGTCGCTGGACGTGCCGACCGAACGTCTCGTACAGCGGGCACTCGGCACCATCCTGCGCGACCGCACGGCGCTGGTGATCGCCCACCGATTATCCACAGTGGAGACCGCCGACCGGGTGCTCGTCCTCGACGGCGGAACTGTCGTCGAGGACGGCCCACCCGCCGTGCTGGCCGAGGCCGACGGCCGGTACGCCGCACTGCACCGCCAGTGGCGCGACTCGTTGATCTAGGCGGGCCGCCACCGTCGTGGCCGATCGCCGACGGCCGGTGTGTTCGGCCGCAACTACGTCGCCCCGCACCCGGCAGGTGCCTACGATCGCAGGATGACCGATACGGCGAGGACGGCCCGCGCCGGCGTTCCCGAGCGTCCCACCCTGGACGGGCTCGAGGAGAGCTGGGCACGCCGCTGGCAGGAGGAAGGCACGTACGCGTTCGACCGCTCGAAGACGACCGTTCCGGGTCGCGGCGCGGCGTCAGACGCGCCGAGCCGGAATGGTCGCAGGAGCGACGTGTTCTCGATCGACACCCCACCGCCGACCGTATCGGGCGAGTTGCACATGGGGCACGTCTTCTCGTACACGCACACCGACACCACGGCCCGGTACCAGCGGATGCGCGGCAAGGCCGTCTTCTACCCGATGGGCTGGGACGACAACGGCCTGCCCACCGAGCGTCGGGCGCAGAACGTGTACGGGGTGCGCTGCGACCCGGCACTGCCGTACGACCCGGTGTGGCGGCCACCGGCGGCTCCGGTCGACGACGCGGCCCGACGCGACCCCACCCCGATCTCCCGGCGCAACTTCATCGAGCTGTGCGAACGGTTGACGGTCACCGACGAACAGGCCTTCGAGGCGCTGTGGCGGAGGCTCGGGCTCTCGGTGGACTGGTCCCTGACGTACACGACGATCGGCCGGATGGCCCGGACCACCAGCCAACGGGCGTTCGTCCGCAACCTGCGCCGCGGCGAGGCGTACCAGTCGGAGGCGCCGACCCTCTGGGACGTCGGCTTCTCCACGGCGGTCGCCCAGGCGGAGTTGGAGGACCGGGAGCGCCCCGGCGCCTACCACCGGCTGCGGTTCGTCGCGGCCGACGGACGTGACGTGCTCATCGACACCACCCGGCCCGAACTGTTGCCGGCCTGTGTGGCGCTGGTCTGTCACCCCGACGACGAGCGGTACGCCGACCTGGTTGGCGGCACCGTGCGCAGCCCGCTGTTCGACGTCGAGGTTCCGGTGTACGCCCATCCCCTCGCCGAGCCCGGCAAGGGCACCGGTGTCGCGATGGTCTGCACGTTCGGTGACCTGACCGACGTGACCTGGTGGCGGGAGCTGGGGCTGGACACCCGGGTGGTGATCGGCCGGGACGGCCGGCTGCTCCCCGAGCCGCCGGACGGGGTGCCGGCACAGCCGTACGCGGCACTGGCCGGGCAGACCGTCAACGGCGCCCGGCGGGAGATCGTCGGGATGCTGGCCGACGCGGGTGACCTGATCGGCGAGCCGCGCCCGATCACCCACCCGGTCAAGTTCTACGAACGCGGCGACCGGCCACTGGAGATCGTCTCGACTCGACAGTGGTATCTGCGCAACGGCGGCCGGGACGAGGCGCTGCGAGCCACGCTGCTGGCCCGGGGCGAGCAGTTGCACTGGGTGCCGGCGCACATGAAACACCGCTACGACAACTGGGTGGGCGGCCTGAACGGCGACTGGCTGGTCAGCCGTCAACGCTTCTTCGGGGTGCCGGTGCCGGTGTGGTACCGGCTCGACGACACTGGCGAGCCGGACTGGTCCCACCCTCTCACGCCGGACGAGTCCGCGCTGCCGGTCGATCCATCCAGCGATCCGGCGCCCGGATACGACGAGTCGCAGCGCGGCCGGCCGGGTGGCTTCATCGGCGACCCGGACGTGCTCGACACCTGGGCCACCTCGTCGCTGACCCCGCAGATCGTCGGTGGCTGGGAGACCGACCCGGACCTGTTCGCCCGGGTCTTCCCGATGGACCTCCGCCCGCAGGGGCAGGAGATCATCCGGACCTGGCTCTTCGACAGCGTGGTCCGTTCGCACTTCGAGCACGGTGTGCTGCCCTGGCGGGACACAGTGCTCTCCGGCTGGATCCTCGACCCCGACCACAAGAAGATGGCCAAGTCCAAGGGGAACGTGGTCACCCCGCTGGCCCTGCTGGAGCAGCACGGCTCGGACGCGGTGCGCTACTGGGCGGCCAGCGGCAAGCCCGGCATGGACCTGGCCTTCGACCCGGCGCAGATCAAGGTCGGCCGGCGACTGGCCACCAAACTGCTCAACGCGTCCAAGTTCGCGCTCGGGCTGGGCGCGGGCGACGCGCTGCGCGCCCCGTACGACAACTCCAGCTCGGCGCGTCTGACGCCACGCCGCGACCTGGAGCTGTCGGCCACGACACCACTGGACCGGGCCATGCTCGCCGAGCTGGCCACCGTGGTCACCGCCGCGAGCGCCGCCTTCGACTCGTACGACCACACGGCGGCGTTGCAGGTGACCGAGGCGTTCTTCTGGCGGTTCTGCGACGACTACATCGAGCTGGTCAAGGAGCGCGCCTACGGCACCGGCGCGGGTGCCGACTCCGCCCGGGCGGCGTTGGCCTCGGCGCTCTCGGTGCAGCTGCGGTTGTTCGCACCGGTGCTGCCGTACGTGACCGAGGAGGTCTGGTCGTGGTGGCGGTACGGCTCGGTGCACCAGGCGCCGTGGCCCACCACGTACGAGGTGGCCCGGACGATCGAGGGGTCGGGTGAGCCGGCGCTGCTGCGGCTCGCCGGTGAGGCGCTCAGCCAGGTGCGACGGGCCAAGTCGGAGCGGAAGCTGTCGATGAAGGCGGAGGTGCCGTTGGCCGAGGCGCTCGGCCCGGCGGCGCTGCTGGAGCAGCTCACGCTGGTCGCCGACGATCTACGGGCGGCGGGCCGGATCGGCAAACTCGACCTGCTCCCGGACCGTACCCCGGAGCTGGTCATCGCCTGCGCCTTCTGACCCGGGCCCGCCGCCGCCTGCTCGGGCGGCGGCGGGCCGGCGGGTCACCAACCGCGCAGGAAGCGCAGCCCGAGCAGGAACGCGATCACGGAGGGCCCCACCAGCAGGGTGATCGCCTGGAGGCGGTACGGCATCCGGTGCCGGGTCAGCTCGCCCGCGTTGCCCAGCACGATGGCCCCGGCCAGCATCAGGAACGCGCCCCACCAACCGGTCTCCAGGTCGATCAGCTCCACCCGGATCAGTTGCAGGGTCAGGCCGAGCAGCGCCCCGGTCAGCGCGAGCAGGGCCACCGCCCGGTGCAGGCCGCGGGCCAGCGGGTGGGCCGCCCGCCAGCCGTAGGTGCCGGCGACCGCCAGGCAGGGCAGCACGACCATCAGCGGCCAACCCCGCCCCATCACCCCGAACATCAGCAGCGCGCCCACCGCGAAGACCATCGTGCCGACGCAGGCGAGCATGTACCCGGCGAAGGCCCGGCCCCCGCCGCGGGCCAGCAACGGGCCGCCGCTGGCCGCGATCAACGCGGCCGGGATCAGGATGAACACCGCCCACCAGTGGAACTGGCCGGTGCCCTGAGCCGCCGTGGCGACAGTGGCACAGGCCAGACCGGCGACGGCCAGGCTGGTCAGCCACGGCCGGCTGCTCCGGGAGTATGGCTCAGCCAACGACGTCCGCTCCGCTTCGACGCTCACGCCCTTCAGCCTGGCCCGATGTGGCCCGACCGGTCCATCCGGCCAGCCCTACCGCCGCGCGGGGGCTGGCCGGAACAGCGGCCAGGGCGTGTGTCAAAGCCTCGGTCGAGCCGAGGCGGAGTCCAGGCGGCGGTCCGGGAAGGCGGAAATCGGCCCGGATACCGGTGTTGTATCCGGGCCGATTTCCAACGCGGCCGGTCGTCGCCTGGGCCCGCCGCAGGCCGGCCAGGGGCTTTGACACACGCCCTAGCACCGCCGTCAGCTCGTCTCGCCCGCCACGCTGAACGAGCGCAGGCGGTCGATGGCGAGCACTGTGAAGCCCACGCTGACCAGCGCGGTCATCACCGACGCCACCGGCACCGACACGCTGGTCTCCAGCAGCCCGGTGGGGGCGAGCCGGTCGGCGAGAGCGATCACGTACTGCTGGATGGAGAGCACCTTGGTGCCGCTGACGAAGTTGCCCAGCAGCCCCTCCCAGATCAGCACGTAGACCAGGCCGAGCAGCACCGGCCGCCTGGTGACCAGGCTGAGCGCGAGGAACAACGCCGAGTACGCCAGCGCGCCGAGCGCCGCCGCGACCGCCAGCGCCAGACCGAGGCGTACCGAATCGGCGAGCACGCCCGCGACGTAGAGCGGCACCGCGACGGTGACCGCGGTGACCCCGGCGGCGACCAGGAGCTTCGGCAGCACGATCTGCCAGCGCGGCAGCGGCTTGGTCAGGATGTGCACCACGGTGCCGTCGTCGATCTCGGCACCCAGCACCCCCGTGCCGATGATCAGCGCGACCACCGGCAGCACCACGGCGAGCCCGAGGCCGACCAGCACCGGCGGCCCCCACTCGCCCGGGTCCACGCCCAGCGACCGGCAGAGCACGGCCAGCCCGAGCAGCACCAACGGCAACGGGAGCAGCAGCAGGAACCGACGCCGGCCGAACAGCCCGCGTGCGGTGATCCAGGTAATTGTCGACATGTCAGGCCTCCACCAGGTAGGAGAAGACGCTCTCCAGAGACTCGTCGGACGGCACCAGCTGGCGCACCCGGATGCCTTGCTTGAGCGCGATCCGGGGTAGCGCCCGGGTGAAGGCGCCGTAGTCACCGGCCCGCACGGTCAGGCCGGTCGGGTCCAACTCGACCCCACTGACCGACGGCTCGGCGATCAGCGCGACGGCCAAGGCCCTGTCGTTCGTCGACCGCACCGCGAACACGTGCGGGCGGTTGGTCATCAACCGGCGGATGGTCCGGAAGTCGCCGGAGGCCGCCAACCGGCCGGCCACCATCACCTGCACCGTCCCGGAGACCTGCTCGACCTCCTCCAGGATGTGCGAGCTGAACAGGATGGTCCGACCGGCGTCGCCCAGGGTGTGCAGGAGCTGCATCATGTGCAGCCGCTGGCGCGGGTCCATCCCGTTGAACGGCTCGTCGAGCAGCAGCACCTGCGGGTCGTGCACCAACGCGGCGGCAACCCGGGCCCGCTGCCGCATGCCCTTGGAGTACGTGCCGATCCGGCGGTCCTGCGCCGACTCCAGCTCCACCAGATCGATCGCCCGCCGGGCCGCCGCCGCCGGGTCGGCCAGCCGGTGCAGCTTCGCGCTGGCCAGCACGAACTCGTACGCGGTGAGGAAACCCTGAACCGCCTCCCGTTCACTGACCAGCCCCAGCCGCCGGTAGACGTCGGGGTTACGCCAGGTCGGCTCGTCGTCGAGGGTGACAGTGCCGCGCGACGGGGCGAGGAACCCGGCCATCATGTGCAGCAGCGTGGTCTTGCCGGCGCCGTTCGGGCCGAGCAGCCCCGTCACGCCCGGCCCCAGGGCCATGCTGATGTCGTTGACAGCGACCACGTTGCCGTACCACCGGGACACCCCGGTCAGGCTCAGCGTGCTCATCAGGAGGCGACCTTCCGGTAGCGGGCCAGCAGGAGGGCGGTCGCGCCGGCGACCAACAGCACCGCGGCCAGGGCGTAGACCGGGCCGAACCCGCCGATCATCATCTCGCCCGGATCGCCCTCGACCAGCAGGTCACCCAGCGACCAGATGCCCACCCCCTGCACCAGCGTGGAGGGCGAGGCAAGCCCGGCCAGCTCGTTGGCGGCGCGCGACGGGAGGATGCTCAGCACCCCGACGATCGGGGTGGTCATCAGGAAGACCGCCACCACCCCACCGGCGGCGAAGGCGCGCTTGCCGGTCAGCGAGGCGACCAGCAGCCCGACCGAGGCGAAGACCACAGCCCACAGCCCGGCGTAGAGCAGCCCGGGCAGCAGGTCGAGCAGCTCGTTCCACACCCCGCGCATGCCCTGCTTGGTGGTGAAGGCGGCACCCAGGAACATCAGCAGCTGCGGCCCGCCGAGCAGCAACCAGAGGGCGGTGACCAGCGCCAGCAGCTTGGCCAGCGCGTAGTCGGTGCGCGGCAGCGGCCGGGAGAAGTACAGCGGCAGCACACCGCTGCGCAGGTCCCGGGAGACCAGCTCCGGAGCGACGACAGCGACGAAGAAGATGACAAGCCAGCTCATCGCGTCGGCGAACTGGGCGTACGTGGCGACTGGCTCGCCGATCTGGCTGCGTACCGCAGCCAGGGCCACCGCGACCAGCGAGACGATGCCGACCACCAGCCACGGGAAGATCTTGGCCTTGGCGCTGCGCCCGAAGCCGAACGCGGTGCGCAGACCGTGCAGGTAGAGCGCGCCGAAGACCTGTCGGCGGCCCAGCCGCGGACCCTTGTAGCGCTGGTAGCCGATGTCGTGGATGACGCCGGTCGGCGCGGGGCGCACGGCGGCTGCGGTCGGCTCAGGCATGGGTGAGCTCCCTCGTGGCGAAGAGTTCGGCCACCCGGTGCCGGCGCTGGTCCAGTCGGTGCAGTGGCAGGTCCAGTTCGGCGACCGCACCGAGGATCAGGTCGTAGGTGCCGTCGTCGGCGAGCGGCACGAGGAGCAGTCGCCCGTCCCGGGCGACCGGCAGTTTCAGCTCGGCGAGCCGGGCGGCGAGTTCCTCGGTGCCTTCGCTGACCTCCACGGCGAGCACGTCGGTGGCCGAGGTCATCGCGGAGATGTTGTCGGCGCGCAGCAGTTTGCCGCCGTCGATGGCGATGAGCGTGTCGCAGATCCGCTCCACCTCGCCGAGCAGGTGCGAACAGACCAGCACGGAGATGCCGAACTCGGTGCCGATCCGGTGCACCAGCGCCAGCATGGCGTCGCGGCCGGCCGGGTCCAGGCCGTTGGTCGGCTCGTCCAGCAGCAGCAGGTCGGGGTCGTGCACCAGTGCCTGGGCCAGCTTGACGCGCTGCTTCATGCCGGTGGAGTAGCCACCGACCGGGCGGTAGCGCTCCTCATAGAGCCCCACGTGCCGCAGCGCCTCCGAGGCCCGCTCACGGGCCGCGGTGCGGGGCAGACCGCTCATCCGGCCGAGGTGGGTGACCAGCTCGGCGGCGGACAGGTCCGGGGGGAGGCAGTCGTGCTCCGGCATGTAGCCGACCCGGTTGCGGACGGCCGCCGGGTCCGCGGTCGGGTCGATGCCGAGCACCGAGACCTGCCCGCTGGTTGGTGCGATCAGGCCGAGCAGAATCTTGATCAACGTGGATTTTCCGGCGCCGTTCGCGCCCACCAGGCCGATGATCCCGGGCTCGACGGCGACGGTGAGGTCGGCCAGCGCGGTGACCCGACCTCCGTACGTCTTGGTGAGCGACTGGGTCGCGATCAGTGTCACGAGCCCAGCGTAGGGAGTCGATGCCCAGCCCGGACACCGGCACGCCCCCGGCGCTCCCCTGATCCTTTTCCGGCCGGACCCCTAAGGTCCCCCACCCGGGGCTCTGGCGACGTTTCCGCCGGTCCTGCGTTCGGCCCGACCCCGCCTCGGGAAAGACGGATCCGGGGTGGCACCATTCACCTCCCGTTCACCAGACATCGACCTGACTGGTGATCGACTGACGACGTGGGAGGGATCCTGAAAGCCAAGGTGGGCGTCCCCAAGGTGAGCGTCGTGGTGCCGGCGTACAACTGCGGCCCGCACATCGAGAAGCTCGTCGCCTCGCTGCTGCGGCAGTCACTGCCCGCTGACGAGTTCGAGGCGATCTTCGTCGACGACGGCTCGACAGACGGCACGGCCAAGCGACTGGACCGGCTGGCCGCCGAGCACCCACACATCCGGGTGCTGCACATCGAGAACTCCGGGTGGCCGTCGCGTCCGCGTAACCTCGGCATCGAGCACGCCCAGGGCGAGTACGTCTTCTTCGCCGACGACGACGACTGGTTCGCCGACGAGGCGCTGGAGCGGCTCCACGCCTGCGCGACGACGAACGACGCCGACATCGTGGTCGGGAAGATGGCCGGGTACGGGCGCCCCGTGCCGCGGGAGCTGTTCCGGAAGAACCGCTTCGACGCCACGCTTGCCAACTCCCCCCTGATCGACAGCCTGACCTGCCACAAGCTGTTCCGGCGGTCGTTCCTCAACGAGCACGGTCTGCGGTTCCCGGAGGGCGGCAAGCGTCGGCTGGAGGACCACTCGCTGGTCGTCCGCGCCTACTTCCTGTCCCGGCGCACCTCGGTGCTGTCCGACTACACCTGCTACCACCACGTCCACCGGGGCGACGGGCGTAACGTCACCGCCGGCGAGATGGACCCGTCGAGCTACTTCGCCAGCGTGCGGGAGGCGCTGGACGTGGTCGACGCCCACACCGAGCCGGGTCCGCTGCGGGACCGGCTGCACCGGCGCTGGCTGCGCAACGAGATGCTCAGCCGGCTCCGCGGCAAGCGGCTGCTGGAAGCCCCCGAGGCCTGGCTGGACCAGGTCGCGCTGGAGACCCAGAAGATCATCCAGGACCGCTTCGCCAGTGGCGTCGCCGCCGGGCTGCCGCCCCTGCTCCGCGCCGTGGCGTACCTCGCCGAGCGGGGCCGCGTCGCGGACCTGCGCCGGCTCGCCAACTGGGAGGCGGGCATCGCCGCACACAGCCGGATCGACGAACTCCAGCACACCGACCACGCCGTCACGGTGACCGTAGCCGCCGAGCTGCGCTCGGGGGACCAGCCGGTGGGCTTCCGCGCCGACGATGGCCGCGACGTGCTGATGCTCCCGATGGAGGAGATCGCCCCCGAGGTGCTGGACGCCACCGCGCAGGTGCGCAAGGCCCGCCTGGACCTGGTGGCCCGCCACCGGGAGACCGGCGGTGAGATCTTCCTTCCGATGACCTTCCAAACCGAGCGGATCACCGGCGGGACCGGAGCCGACATCGTGCACCTGGTGCACCGGGCCACCGCCACTATCGACTTCGCCGCCCTCAACGGTGGCCGGACCAGGGGCAGTTGGATGCTCAAGGCCCGGATCTCCAACGTGGGCTGGACCGAGGACGCGCGACTGCCGCTGGTGTTCATCTGCCCGGCCGACGGCTCGCGACCCCGGATCCGCGACGAGCGGAAGGTGTGGAACCGGGTGCGGTCGGCGGTAGGCCGGCGGATCAAGCGCTGATCCGCCCGCCGGGGTCGTGGAGTGGCGCCCTCGACCGATCGGCGGTCGGCTGCGAAACTGTGTGCCGGTCAGCGAGTGGGGGGTGTGGATGAGCAACGGCTGGGTGCTGCCCGACGAGGTGCTACGGGACGCACCGGCGTACACGCCACGTCCCGGTGAGCTCGCGGATCTGGAGCTGCTACTGACCGGCGCGTACGCCCCTCTGACTGGCTTCATGACCCGCGCCGACCTGGTCTCGGTCAGCCGGCGCGGCCGGCTGGCCGACGGCACACCGTGGCAGGTTGCGGTCGTCCTCCAGGTGCCGGCGACACTGGCGCAGAGCTTCGATCCGCGCGACCCGGCCCGCCGGGCGCTCGTGTTGACCGACGGGGAGGGTGCCCCGGCAGCCGCCCTGGACGTGGCCGACGTCTGGCCGGTACGCGAGGGCGTGGCGGGGGTCGGCGGTCAGGTCCGGCGGTTGGGCGACGGTGGGCACGGTCCGTTCCAGCGGCTGCGCCGCAACCCGGAGGAGGTCCGCGCGCTACTGCCCCCGGGCCGGGTGCTCGGGGTGATCGCCGATCGGCCGCTGCATCGTCCGCAGCTCGCGCAGATCGCCCATGCCGCCCGCACCCTGGCCGCGCACCTGCTCGTGATGATCCCGGTCGGTGAGGGTGGCGCCGACGGGCTCCCGCCGGAGGCGCTGGTCCGTACGATCTTCGCCGCGCGGGACCGGATGCCCCCCGCCACCCTGGTCGCGGTGCCGCTGTCGCACCGCCGCGAGGAGATCAGTGACGCGTTGCTGCGCGCCCGGGTCTCCGCCGCGTACGGGGTCACCCACCTGCTCTCCACCGGGGAGATGCTCTCCGGAGCCGGGCTGCGGGTGCTGGTGCCGCGCGAGCTCGCGTACGACAACCGGGACGGGCAGTGGCGCTGGCGGGAGGACATCCCACCGCGCAATCGCCGGCTCGCGCTGACCCAGCCGGAGATCGACGACCTGCTGGACAGGGGCTTCCCGCTACCGGAGTGGCACACCCCGCCCGCAGTGGCGCGCGAGTTGGCCCGGGCCCGGCCGCCACGTCGGCAGCGCGGGCTGGTGGTCTTCCTGACCGGCCTCTCCGGCTCCGGCAAGTCGACGATCGCCCGAGGCCTGGCGGACGCGTTACGGGAGAGCGGCGACCGCACTGTGACCCTGCTCGACGGGGACGTGGTGCGCCGGGAACTCTCCGCCGGTCTGGGCTTCAGCAAGGCCGACCGGGATCTCAACGTACGGCGGATCGGCTGGGTGGCCGCCGAGATCGCCCGGCACCGTGGGGTGGGCATCTGCTGCCCGATCGCCCCGTACGCGGCGGCAAGGGCCACCGCCCGGGAGATGGCCCTCGCCGCCGGGGCGGGTTTCGTGCTGGTGCACGTGGCCACCCCGCTGGAGGTGTGCGAGCGGCGGGACCGCAAGGGCCTGTACGCGCGGGCGCGGGCCGGCCTGCTCACCGGGATGACCGGCATCGACGACCCGTACGAGGAGCCGACCGACGCCGATCTGGTGCTCGACACCACCGACCTGAGCGTGGCGGACGCGGTGCAGGCCGTGCTGCACCATCTGACCGAGACCGGTTGGGTGGAGCTGAAGATCGCCACCGCCTGAGGCGTCGCCGTACCCGTTTCTTCCACAGCTGACCCGCACGCGCTAGTGTTCATCTTTGTTGGAACACGTTTGACCGCGTGAGGTACGTGGACGTCCGGGGAGGCACGGCTGATGCTCGCTCAGCAGCGGCAGGCGGCCATCCTGGAGCGGGTCCGCTCGACCGGTGGGGTCCGGGTCAGCGAGCTGGCAGGCGAGTTCGGCGTGTCCGACATGACCATCCGGCGTGACCTGGACGCGCTGCACGAGCGCGGCCTGCTGGCCAAGGTGCACGGCGGTGCCACCACGACCGGGCCGAGCTCGACCGACGAGCCGGGTTTCCACGCCAAGTCGGTCCGCCAACTTCCGGAGAAGGCCGCCATCGCCGACCGGGCGGCCCAGCTGGTCCGGCCGGGAGCGGCGATCGCGCTCTCCGCCGGCACCACCACCGCCGAACTGGCCCGCCGACTGGTGGACGTGCCCGAGCTGACAGTCGTCACCAACTCGCTGCCGGTCGCCGAGATCATGCACGCCGGCGGCCGCCCGGACCAGACGGTGGTGCTCACCGGCGGCGTACGCACACCGTCGGACGCGCTGGTCGGTCCACTCGCGGTCGGTGCCGTCCGGTCACTGCACCTTGATCTGCTCTTCCTGGGCGTCCACGGCATCACCGAGCGGGCCGGCTTCACCACCCCGAACCTGATGGAGGCGGAGACCGATCGGGCGCTCGTGGCCGCGGCGGACCAACTGGTGGTGCTCGCCGACCACACCAAGTGGGGCACTGTGGGCATCTCCTCGATCGTCGCGTTGGCGGCGGCCCACGTACTGGTCAGCGACGACCGGTTGCCTCCACCCGCACGACGGGTACTCGGCGAGCAGGTGGGCGAACTGATCATGGTGAAGGCGAGGGGCGGGCCGCGTGACGCGCACGCCGACAACTGAGGGGACGGCGCCGTGAAGCGCACCGCGATCGACCTGGCCGACGGCCGGGAGCTGATCTACTTCGACGAGCGCGACGACGCGGTCCGCGACCAGCCGGACCGCCGGGACCTGCCGCCGCCTCCCCCTGCGTCGCAGCTGCGCTACGACCCGTTGACCGACGAGTGGGTGGCGGTCGCCGTGCACCGGCAGACCCGCACCTTCCTCCCGCCGGCGAACGAGTGCCCCCTCGACCCGTCGGTGGGCGACTGGCTGACCGAGATCCCCGCACCCGACTACGACGTGGTGGTCTTCGAGAACCGGTTCCCCTCACTCAGCGGGCGGGTGGCCGAGGAGCCCGGCGAGATCACGCCGTTCACACCGGTCCGGCCCGGCCTCGGCCGGTGCGAGGTGGTCTGCTTCACCTCCGACCACAACGCCTCCTTCGCCAGCCTGCCGCCACGCCGGGTCCGCACCGTGCTGGACGCGCTCGCCGACCGCACCGAGGTGCTGGGCGCGCTGCCCGGCGTCGAGCAGATCTTCTGCTTCGAGAACCGGGGTGTCGAGATCGGCGTGACGCTGCACCATCCGCACGGGCAGATCTACGCGTACCCCTTCGTGACGCCGCGCACCCGCGCGCTGCTGGCCGCGGCGCGCCGGCACGCCGAACGGACCGGCGGGGGCAACCTGTACGCGGACGTGCTGGCCGCCGAACGCGCCACCGGTGACCGGGTGGTCGCCGAGAACGAACACTGGACGGCGTTCGTCCCGGCGGCAGCGCGCTGGCCGTTCGAGGTGCACGTCGCGCCACACCGCGTGGTGCCGGACATCCCCGCGCTCAGCGACAGTGAGCGGGACGCCTTCGGGCCGCTCTACCTGGATCTGCTGCGCCGCTTCGACGGCCTGTTCGACATGCCGATGCCGTACATCTCGGCCTGGCACCAGGCGCCCGTGCGGATCGACCGCGAGCTGGGCCACCTGCACCTTCAGCTGTTCAGCATCCGGCGTGCCCAGGACAAGCTGAAGTACCTGGCCGGCTCCGAGTCCGGGATGGGCGTCTTCATCAACGACATCGCCCCGGAACGCGCCGCCGACCTGCTGCGCGCCGCCTGAACGCCCCGGCCGCCAACCTCGTACGCCAGCTCGACGACCTCCCACCCCACTTGGCAGGAAGCGTGATGTCTGTGAGTCATCGTGATGACTTACAGACATCACGCTCTCTGGAGTGTCCGCCGGCCGGCACCGTCGTGCTCTGCACCAACCTGGCCTCGGGGAATGGTCTCGGCGGCCGAGGCCAATCCCCGCTCGGCCGCCGCGGGGGACACGGGCCATGGCGGCGTCGCCCAGGGCCAAGACGGCATCAGCCCTGCTGTGCGTGTGGCTTGAGCTTGGCGGGAAACAGGGCGCGGGGGGCCCGGGACAGGGCCCCCCGCAGGGAAGGGACGGCTGGCTGTGCACGGCACAGCCGGGAAGGCTGGCTGATCGGCGCACGGGTGCCGCGGGTCGACCGTGGTCAACCTTCCTTGGACGCGACTGGCATCTCGTCCATCCTGGTCAACGAGGCCCGCCGGCCGCAGTGACGCTGCCCGGCGCGGCGACGCCGGACACGCCGAAGCCCGCCGGCAGGGGTGCCGGCGGGCTCCGATGACGCGGTACGCCTGGATCAGGCAGCGATCTTGCGGGCCAGGTTCTCGTCGAGCGCGTTCATGAACTCGTCGGTGGTCAGCCACGGGGCATCGCGCGAGATGAGCAGCGCGAGGTCCTTGGTCATCTGGCCGCCCTCGACGGTGTCGACGATGACCTGCTCCAGGGTGTTGGCGAACTCGGTGACCGCCGGGGTGCCGTCCAGCTTGCCCCGGTGGGCCAGGCCCCGGGTCCAGGCGTAGATCGACGCGATCGGGTTGGTCGAGGTCTTCTCGCCCTTCTGGTACTGCCGGTAGTGCCGGGTGACAGTGCCGTGGGCGGCCTCGGCCTCGACGGTCCGGCCGTCCGGGGAGAGCAGGACGGAGGTCATCAGACCCAGCGAGCCGAAGCCCTGCGCGACGGTGTCGGACTGCACGTCACCGTCGTAGTTCTTGCAGGCCCAGACGTAGCCGCCCTCCCACTTGAGCGCGGCGGCGACCATGTCGTCGATGAGCCGGTGCTCGTAGGTGATGCCGGCAGCGGCGAACTCGGCCTTGAACTCGGTCTCGAACACCTCGGCGAAGATGTCCTTGAACCGGCCGTCGTACGCCTTGAGGATGGTGTTCTTGGTGGACAGGTAGACCGGGTAGTTGCGGTCGAGCCCGTACCGGAACGACGCCCGGGCGAAGTCCCGGATCGACTCGTCGTAGTTGTACATGCCCATGGCGATGCCGCCGCCGGGGAAGTTGGCGACCTCCATCTCCATCGGCGCGCCGCCGTCGGCCGGGGTGTAGGTGATGGTCACCGTGCCCGGGCCGGGGACGACGAAGTCGGTGGCCTTGTACTGGTCACCGTGGGCGTGCCGGCCGATGATGATCGGCTTGGTCCAGCCGGGGACCAGCCGCGGCACGTTGGACATGATGATCGGCTCACGGAAGACGACGCCGCCGAGGATGTTGCGGATGGTGCCGTTGGGCGACCGCCACATCTTCTTCAGGCCGAACTCCTCGACCCGGGCCTCGTCCGGGGTGATGGTCGCGCACTTGACGCCGACGCCGTGCTCCTTGATGGCGTTGGCGGCGTCGATCGTGACCTGGTCGTCGGTCTCGTCGCGGTGCTGGATCGACAGGTCGTAGTAGTGCAGGTCGACGTCGAGGTAGGGCAGGATCAGCTGCTCCCGGATCTGCTTCCAGATGATCCGGGTCATCTCGTCGCCGTCGAGTTCTACGACCGGGTTGTTTACCTTGATCTTCGCCATCGGCCGGCGCTCCTCTCGGGGGACACGTGCTCAAGCAGTACGAGCGTACTGCAATTGGGCCGGCAGCCCCCAGCCGGCCTCGACCGGCCGGCGGAACCGGGCTGCGCGGAACAGGAATGCCCTGGAATCATCGTCCGATGCCACTGAACCGCACCCTCGGGTCTATCACGGTCACCGCACTCACCGACGGTGAAGGTGCCTTCTTCCAGCCCCGCGCGGAAGCGTTTCCGCAGGCCACAGCGACGCAATGGGCGGAGGCCGACCGGCGCGACCCCGGCTCGGTGACCGCCGACGGGCAGTGGTGGCTGCCGTTTCGCAGCTTCGCGATCCGCGCCGGCGACGGGCCGGTCACGCTTGTCGACACCGGGATCGGCCCCGCCGACGCGCCCGCAGCGAGCTGGGCACCCGTGCCCGGCCGGATGCCCGCCGAGTTGGCCGCCGCGGGCATCGACCCGGCCGATGTCGACACGGTAGTGCTGACCCACCTGCACAGCGACCACATCGGCTGGGCGGTCACCGGCACACCCGGGCGGCCGTACTTCCCGAACGCGACCTACCTGGTGCAGCGCGCCGAACTCGACGCGGCCGAGACGCTCAACCCCGGGTTACCGGCCGGCCTCGTCGCACCCTTGCGCGCCGCCGGCCAGCTCCGGGTGGTCGACGGCGAAACCGCCCTGACCCCGGCGGTACGGCTGCTGCCCACCCCCGGCCACACCCCCGGTCACCAGTCGGTTCTCCTGACCTCGGCCGACGAACGGATGCTGCTCACCGGCGACCTGCTGGTGCACATGGTGCAGCTCGTCGACCCCGACCTGGCGTACGCCCACGAGGAGGACCCGGAACTCGCCCGCACCTCCCGGCGAACCGCCCTGCACACCCACTCCCCCACCATCCTGGCCACCCCCCACCTGGGCACCCCCTTCACCCCGCCTCCCCACCCCCGAGTCGGTTGATCATGAGGTTGACGGGGTTTTCGATCTCCATCACTGCCGCCAACCTCATGATCAACCGCGGATTGGGGGTGGGGTCCCGGGGGACGGGGAAGGGCCCGCCGGTTTGCCGGCGGGCCCTTCGGGTCGTTCTGGTTCGGGGGGACTACATGCTGGAGATGTCGCCCTGCTTCGCGCGGACGGCCTCGGCGGCCTCCAGGAGGCTGGCGCGCTCGTCGGCGTCCAGGTCGGTCTCGACGACCCGCTTGACGCCCTCGGCGCCGATCTCGGCCTCGACGCCCAGGTAGACGCCGGAGATGCCGTACTCGCCGTCGACCCAGGCGCAGACCGGCATGACCTCGCCGGAGTCCTCCGCGACGGCCTTCGCCATCCGCGCAGCGGCGGCGGACGGGGCGTAGTAGGCCGAACCGGTCTTGAGCAGCGCGACCACCTCGGCGCCACCGTTGCGGGTCTTGACGACCAACTCCTCGATCTGCTCGGCCGGCATCGCGTCGCGCAGCGGCTTGCCGTTGACGGTGCTCTTCGACGGCACCGGGACCATGGTGTCGCCGTGCGAACCCAGGGTCAGCGTGCGTACCGACGCGACGGGCACGTTCAGCGCCTCGGCGACGAAGTTGCTGAACCGGGCGGTGTCCAGCATGCCGGCCTGGCCGAGCACCCGGTTCTTCGGGAACTGGGTGGCGAGCTGGGCCAGCGCGGTCATCTCGTCCAGCGGGTTGGAGACCACGATGACGACGGCGTTCGGGGCGTACTTGGCGACGTTCTCGGCGACCTGGCGGACGATCTTGGCGTTGGTCTCCAGCAGGTCCATCCGGCTCATGCCGGGCTTGCGCGGCAGACCAGCGGTGATCACGACGACGTCGGAGCCCTCGATGCTCTCGTAGCCCTCACCGTTGGGGCCGGTGGTCACGCCGACGACCTTGGTCTCGAAGCCCTCGATGGCCCGGGACTGGTTGAGGTCGAGCGCGAGGCCCGCGGGCTTGCCCTCCACGATGTCGGTGATCACTACGGTGTCGAAGACGTCGTACTCGGCCAGGCGCTGTGCGGTGGTGGAGCCGTAGAAGCCAGCCCCGACGACAGTGACCTTCTTACCCATGGTCGTCCCACTCCCTGATACCAGTCGGTTTTCCGGACCGTATCAGTCATCCTGGCACCGATCGGGCCAGGGGCGGCGGCCATCGCCGGGATGGGGCGAACGTCACCGCCGTCCTGGTTCGGCACCGCCCGACGCCGGTTCGGCACCGCCGACGCGCGGGTCAGCCGCGCTCGGCGCGCTCCACGACGTTGGTGAGCAGCATGGCCCGGGTCATCGGGCCCACGCCGCCGGGCATGGGGACCAGCGCGCCGGCCGTCTCGGCCGCCTGCGGGTCCACATCGCCGGTGTAGCGGCCCTTGCCGTCCGCGCCGATCACGCGGGTGATGCCGACGTCCACCACCACCGCGCCCGAGTTGATCATGTCGGCGGTGAGCAGCCCGGGTACGCCCGCCGCGACGATGACGATGTCGGCGGCGCGGGTGTGCGAGGCGAGGTCGAGGGTGCCGGTGTGGCACAGGGTGACAGTGGCGTTCTCGCTGCGCCTGGTGAGCAGCAGGCCGAGCGGTCGACCGACGGTGTTGCCGCGGCCGACCACGGCGACGGTGGCGCCGCGCAACGCCACGTCGTGCCGGCGGAGCAGCTCGACGATGCCGCGTGGGGTGCACGGCAGCGGACCGTCGTAGCCGAGCACGAGCCGACCCAGGTTGACCGGGTGCAGGCCGTCGGCGTCCTTGTCCGGGTCGATCAGCTCCAGCACCCGCTGGGTGTCGAGGTGGGCCGGCAGTGGCAGCTGGACGATGTAGCCGTGGCACGCCGGGTCGGCGTTCAGCTCGGCCAGCACGTCGTCGACCTGCTGCTGGGTGGCGTCGGCCGGCAGTTCGCGGCGGATCGAGGCGATGCCCACCTCGGCGCAGTCGCGGTGCTTGCCGTTGACGTACGCCTGGCTGCCCGGGTCCGCCCCGACGAGGACCGTGCCGAGCCCCGGGATGATGCCGCGTTCCGCGAGTGCCTTGACCCGGATGCGCAGCTCGTCCTTGATCTCCGCTGCGGTTGCCTTGCCGTCCAGAAGCGTCGCCGTCACGACCAGATCGTCTCACGGCCAGTACCCGCGGTTCAGACGACCTCGCTCGGGCCGTCCGCCACATCCGGGATGCGCCGGCCACCGGGCCGCCGGGCGAGTGACCGTGTGTGACGTGTCGCTCGTCACTCTCGGTCACAATCTGTGGATTCGATCACTGTCGAACCAGACGGAACGGTAGTCCCCGGCGAAGACCGGATCTTCACCCTAACTGGCGTCGAGTCAACCCAGGCGGGCCCAACCAACTCGTCAACTCTCCGACTTTTCGCAGGCCATCGCCGATAAACCCGTTTTCGGCTAGCAGCTTTTTCGGCCCCTGACAAGGGAGGCAACCCCGGACCGTTACCCACCCGCAACCGCGTCGTTGTCGAAGGCCCGCCGCCGACCTACCGTTACCGCTTGTTGCGCAGCGTAACCCAGCGTCGGGCCTGACTGCGCAGCGTGAGGAGATGAGGAGGCTCAATGCGAGTTCGTAGACTCGCCGCCTGGACCGCCCTCCCGCTCGCGGTGACGCTGGGCCTCGCGGCCTGCGGCAGCGGCGGAGACGGTGGATCCGGCGGCAGCGACAGTTCGGCGGTCAGCATCCAGATCGCCGAGCCGAAGCACCTGGTTCCCACAAACACCACCGAGACGTCCGGTGCGCAGGTGCTCACCGGCCTGTTCAGCCCGCTCGTCGACTACGACGCCCAGAACAAGCCGTACGAGGTCGCCGCGCAGTCGATCACCTCGTCCGACAACAAGGTCTGGACGATCAAGCTCAAGGACGGCTTCACCTTCCACAACGGTGAGAAGGTCACGTCCGAGGACTACATCAACGCGTGGAACTACGGCGCGTACGCCCCGAACGGCCAGGACAGCAACTTCTTCTTCGAGAAGATCGCTGGCTACGCCGACCTGCAGGGCAAGGCGCCGAAGGCCAAGGAGATGTCCGGCCTGAAGAAGGTCGACGACCTCACCTTCACCGCGACGCTGTCCGAGCCGTACATCGACTTCAAGACGACGCTGGGCTACACCGCGTTCTACCCGATGCCGGATGCCGCGTTCTCGGCTCCGGGCGTGCTCAAGGACTCCTACGAGCAGGCGCCGATCGGGCAGGGCCCCTTCAAGATGAAGGGCACCTGGCAGCACGACAGCAAGATCGACGTCGAGCGCTACGACGCGTACCCGGGCGAGAAGCCCAAGGTCAAGAACATCGAGTTCCGGATCTACCAGCAGCTCACCGCGGCCTACGCGGACGTCCTGGCGGACAACCTGGACGTGCTGCCCACGATCCCGACCGAGAGCCTGAGCACCGCGCCGACCGACCTGGGTGACCGGTACAGGACCAGCCCGATGTCGTCGTTCCAGTTCCTGGCGTTCCCGACGTTCGACAAGGACTACAGCAACCCGGACGTGCGCAAGGCCATCTCGATGGCGATCGACCGTGACGAGATCACCAAGTCGGTCTTCAAGGGCTCGCAGACGTCGGCGCGTTCCTTCGTCTCGCCGGTCCTGCCGGGCTACCGGGAGAACACCGCTGGCAAGGCCGGCGAGTTCAACCCGACCGAGGCCAAGAAGCTCTACCAGGCCGCCGGTGGCCCGTCGAAGATCGTCATCTCGTACAACGGCGATGGCGGGCACAAGGACTGGGTCGACGCCACTGTCAACCAGCTCAAGGCCAACCTGGGCGTGGACGCGGTCGGCTCGGCCGAGCCGAAGTTCGCCGACCTGCTGACCAAGGTCGAGAAGAAGACGCCGGTGGGTGCGTTCCGGATGGGTTGGGTCATGGACTACCCGACCATGGAGGACTACCTCGGCCCGCTGTACAGCACGAACGGCTCGTCGAACTACTACGGCTACAGCAACCCGGAGTTCGACAAGCTGGTCAAGGAGGGTTCCGCAGCCAAGACGCAGGACGAGGCGATCGCCAAGTACCAGCAGGCGGAGGACCTCCTGGCCAAGGACATGCCGGTGATCCCGCTCCGCTTCGGCGAGAACGTGTTCGGCCACTCGTCCAAGGTCAAGAACGTGGAGATGGACCTGTTCCAGCGGGTCAACCTCGTCAAGATCGAAGCAGCCAGCTGAGCTGAGCATGGTGTGGGCCACCCGGGCGACGAAGCCCGGGTGGCCCGGACCGCACCACCGGGGCCGGGCCGCAGCAGCGGACCCGGCGTCGGTGGTGCCGGCTCCCCCGGGCCGGACGGCACGTCTCGGATATTTCGGGTACGACCAGAGATGCCGTCCTGCGACCCTTTCGCACATTTCCGGAGAGACTGCTAAGCATGTTCCGCTACATCCTGCGGCGCCTACTGCAGATGGTCCTCGCGTTCTTCGGGACCACCCTGATCGTCTACGCGCTGACATTCGCCGGGCAGGGCGACCCGATCCAGGCGCTCGCCGGCGAACGGCCGGTGACGCCAGCCCAACGGGCCTACCTGACCGAGAAGTACAACCTTGATCAGACGGGCGTCGGCGGCTTCTTCTACCGCTACTTCGACTACGTGAAGGACCTGCTCCAGGGCAACCTGGGCGAGTCGCTCACCGGTCGAAGCATCGGCGACATCCTCCAGCAGGCCTGGCCGGTCACCGTGCGGCTCGCGCTCATCGCGCTCGCCGTGGCGATCATCTTCGGCGTCACCGCCGGGGTGCTCGCCGGCATCCGCCGAGCCAGCATCTTCGACAACTCGACGCTGGTGCTGACCCTGCTGGTGCTGGGCATCCCGACCATCGTGCTGGCGCCGCTGGCGCAGTACTTCCTGGGCGTCA
Organism: Micromonospora vinacea; assembly: GCF_015751785.1. Lineage (NCBI taxonomy): Bacteria > Bacillati > Actinomycetota > Actinomycetes > Micromonosporales > Micromonosporaceae > Micromonospora > Micromonospora vinacea. The sequence goes on from NZ_JADOTY010000001.1 coordinate 1,027,006, forward strand.
AGTGGCAGCTCTTCCCACCCACCGCCGGCTCCGACCCGACGTTCTACGCGCTCCTGCTGCCGGGCATCGTGCTCGGCTCGCTGTCGCTGGCCACCGCCCTACGACTCACCCGGGCCTCGGTCGCGGAGAACCTGCGCGCCGACTACGTCCGGACCGCCCGGTCCAAGGGCCTGGTCAAGCGGCGCATCGTCATCGTCCACGTGCTGCGCAACTCGCTGATCCCGGTGGTCACCTTCCTCGGTGTGGAACTGGGCAACCTGATGAGCGGCGCGATCATCACCGAGGGCGTCTTCAACATCCCCGGCGTGGGCTTCAACCTCTTCCGCGGCATCCGCACCGAGGACGGCCCCCTGGTGGTGGGCATCGTCAGCGTGCTCGTCGTGGTCTACCTGGTCTCGAACCTGGTGGTGGACGTCCTGTACGCCGTACTCGACCCGAGGATCCGCTATGAGTGAGCGCAGCGAACGAATCATCAGCGCAGCGTGCTTGGGCTCTCATGCCGGCGCCGAGCGCAGCGAGGTGCAGGCATGAGTGATTTTGAAACTGTGGCGGCCACCGAGAACCAGGCCGCGCGACGCGGCCCCTCCGGGGAGCCGGGCACGCCCAACCAGGTCGGCGCCGCGCAGAAGCCTCGCAGCCTGGCCGGGGACGCCTGGCGCGACCTGCGCCGCAACCCGATCTTCTGGATCTCGCTGGCGCTGGTCGTCATCTTCACCCTGATGGCGCTGTTCCCCGGCCTGTTCACCGCCAACAGCCCGAACGACTGCCTGCTCTCCCGGCAGCACGCCGGGCCGTCCGGCGGGGCCATCTTCGGGTACGACTTCCAGGGCTGCGACACGTACTCCCGGGCGGTCCACGGCACCCGGGCGTCGCTGCTCGTCGGCGCGCTCGCCGCGCTCGGCACCGGGATCATCGCGCTGGTGGTCGGCATGCTGGCCGGTTACTTCGGCCGCTGGGTCGACGCGGTGCTGTCCCGGGTGATCGACGTGGTGCTCGGCATCCCGCTGCTGCTGGCCGCGATCGTGCTGCTCAAGCGGGTGTCCAGTGACAGCCAGTGGGCTCGGATCGGCGCCGTCGTCTTCGTGCTGGCCCTGCTCGGCTGGACCACCGCCGCCCGCGTCGTCCGGTCCTCGGTGATCACCGCGAAGGAGCAGGACTACGTCGCGGCGGCCCGGATGCTCGGTGCCGGCAACAGCCGGATCATGTGGCGGCACATCCTGCCGAACTCGCTGGCCCCGGCCATCGTCGTGCTGACAATCGCGCTCGGCTCGTTCATCGCGGCCGAGGCGACGCTGTCCTTCCTGGGCATCGGCCTGAAGGCGCCCACCATCTCGTGGGGCCAGGACATCGACACCGGCCGGATCCACATGCGGGAGGCGGCCACCCCGTTGATCGTCCCGTCGGCCTTCCTGGCGCTGACCGTGCTGGCGTTCATCATGCTCGGCGACGCGATCCGTGACGCCTTCGACCCGAAGCTGCGGTGAGAACCTCCGTGCGAGCGCGAGGAGTGAGCGGAGCGAGCCCCGCAGTCGCGAGCGAAAGGCAGGCACAGTCATGACCGTTCAACCCACACCCGCCTCCGCCACACCCGAGGGCGGTCACCTGCTGGAGTTGCGGGACCTGCACGTCGAGTTCCGCACCCACGAGGGTGTCGCCCGGGTGATCAACGGCGTGTCGTACCACCTGGACGCCGGCGAAACGCTCGCCGTGCTCGGCGAATCCGGCTCGGGTAAGTCGGTCACCGCGCAGGCGATCATGGGCATCCTGGACACTCCGCCCGCGTTCGTCCGCTCCGGCCAGATCCTCTACCAGGGCGAGGACCTGCTCACCCGCTCCGAGGAGCAGCGCCGGCAGGTACGCGGCAAGGAGATCGCGATGATCTTCCAGGACGCGCTCTCCGCCCTCAACCCGGTCTTCCCGGTCGGTTGGCAGATCGGTGAGACGCTGCGCCAGCGGGCCGGCATGTCCCGAGCCGACGCCCGCCGTCGTGCCGTCGAACTGATGGATCTGGTCAAGATCCCGGGTGCCGCGAAGCGGATCGGCGACTACCCGCACCAGTTCTCCGGCGGGATGCGGCAGCGCGTCATGATCGCCATGGCGTTGGCGCTGGACCCGAAGGTGCTGATCGCCGACGAGCCCACCACGGCGCTCGACGTGACAGTGCAGGCCCAGATCATGGACCTGCTGGCCGACCTGCGCCGGGACCTCAACATGGCGATGATCCTGATCACCCACGACCTGGGTGTGGTCGCCGGTGTCGCGGACCGGATCGCTGTCATGTACGCCGGCCGGATCGTCGAGCACGCCGACGTCCGCTCGCTCTACAAGGCGCCCGCCCACCCGTACACCAAGGGGTTGTTGGAGTCGATCCCGCGCCTGGACGTCCGCGGCCAGGAGCTGTCGACGATCAAGGGGTTGCCGCCGAACCTGATGCGCATCCCGTCCGGCTGCCCGTTCCACCCGCGGTGCCCGTACGTCCAGCAGGTCTGCGTGGACGTGGTGCCGCACGACCTGGTCCTCGGCGACGGCCGGACCAGCGCTTGCCACTTCGCGCAGGAGGTCCGTGATGACAGCGTCGCCCGCTAACTCCACGAAGGTCCGCGGCGAGACCATCCTCTCCGTCGACAACCTGGTGAAGCACTTCCCGATCACTCAGGGCGTGCTGTTCCAGCGGCAGATCGGGGCGGTGAAGGCCGTCGACGGGGTGAGTTTCGAGCTGCGTCGGGGCGAGACGCTTGGCGTGGTCGGCGAGTCCGGCTGCGGCAAGTCCACCCTCGCCCGGCTGCTGATGCGGTTGGAGACGCCCACCTCCGGACGCGCCACCCTGGAGGGCAAGGACCTGTTCAAGGCCTCCGGCGGCGAGCTGCGCCGGCTGCGCCGCAACATGCAGATGGTGATGCAGGACCCGTACACCTCGCTGAACCCGCGGATGACCGTCGGCGACATCATCGGCGAGCCGTTCGAGATCCACCCGGATGCCGCGCCGAAGGGCAGCAAGGGCAAGCGTGTCCAGGAACTGTTGGACCTGGTTGGCCTCAACCCGGAGCACATCAACAGGTACCCGCACCAGTTCTCCGGCGGTCAGCGTCAGCGCATCGGCATCGCCCGGGCCCTGGCGCTGAAGCCCGAGGTGATCGTCTGCGACGAGCCGGTGTCGGCGCTGGACGTCTCCATCCAGGCCCAGGTGATCAACCTGCTCAAGCAGCTCCAGGGCGAGCTGGGGCTCTCGTACATCTTCATCGCGCACGACCTGTCGGTGGTGCGGCACATCGCCGACCGCGTCGCGGTGATGTACCTCGGTCGGATCGTCGAGATCGGCACCGAGGACGAGATCTACGAGCGGGCCACCCACCCGTACACCCAGGCTCTGCTCTCTGCCGTGCCGGTGCCGGACCCGGAGGCCCGCGACCAGCGCAACATGATCCGGCTGGTCGGCGACGTGCCCAGCCCGGCCGACCCGCCGAGCGGGTGCCACTTCCGGACCCGCTGCTGGAAGGCCCAGGACATCTGCGCCGTCGAAGACCCGGCCACCGTTCCCCGGGCAGCGGACCCCCACCCGTCCGCCTGCCACTTCGCCGAACTCCGCCCAACCACCGCAGCCTGACCCCTAACCAAGATGATCATGGGGTTGACCGGCCGTTTCGTCCGGTCTGTCGCCCGTCAACCCCATGATCAACCCGGGTTAGTGGAAGAAGTGACGGGTTCCGGTTAGGTACATCGTTACGTTGGCCTTTTTGGCCGCTTCGATTACTTCCTCGTCGCGGATGGAGCCGCCGGGCTGGACGATGGCGCGGACGCCGGCGTCGATGAGGATCTGCGGGCCGTCGGCGAACGGGAAGAACGCGTCCGAGGCGGCGACCGAGCCGCGGGCCCGGTCAGCGCCGGCGCGGCTGACCGCGAGCTGCGCCGAGTCGACCCGGTTGACCTGACCCATGCCCACGCCCACGGTGGCGCCGTCCTTGGCGAGCAGGATGGCGTTGCTCTTCACCGCGCGGACCGCCCGCCAGGCGAACGCGAGGTCCCGCAGCAGCTCCTCGTCGGCGGCCTCGCCGGTCGCCAACTGCCAGTTGGCCGGGTCGTCGCCGGGGGCGTTCACCCGGTCGGCGACCTGGGCCAGCACGCCGCCGGTCACCTGCCGCAGCTCCACCAGCGCCGGCGTCCAGGCCGGTGCCCGCAGCAGCCGGATGTTCTTCTTGCCCTGCAACACCTCGACCGCGCCCTCGTCGAAGCCGGGGGCGACCACCACCTCGGTGAAGATCTCGGCGACCTGCTGGGCGAGCTCGACCGAGACCGACCGGTTGACAGCGATGACGCCGCCGTACGCCGACACCGGGTCGCAGGCGTGCGCCCGGCGGTGCGCCTCGGCGACGTCGGCGCCGACCGCGATGCCGCACGGGTTGGCGTGCTTGATGATCGCCACGGCCGGCTGGTCGGCGAAGTCGTTCGCGGCCCGCCAGGCCGCGTCGGCGTCGACGTAGTTGTTGTACGACATCTCCTTGCCGTGCAGCTGCTCGGCCTGGGCCAGCCCCGCCGGGGCGTCCGGGTCGGTGTAGAGCGCGGCCGGCTGGTGCGGGTTCTCGCCGTAGCGCAGCGCCGTCGACTTGCGCAGCGCGAGCCCCGCGAACTGCGGCCACCAGTCGTCGGCGGGTGCCAGCTCCTGGGCGCACCACTGGGCCACCGCGACGTCGTACTCGGCGATGTCGGCGAACGCCCGTGCGGCCAGCGCGCGACGCTGGGCCAGCGTGAAGCCACCCTCGCTGAGCGCGCCGATCAGCGCCGGGTAACCGGCCGGGTCGGTGAGTACGGCGACCGAGGCGTGGTTCTTGGCAGCGGCCCGCACCATGGCCGGGCCACCGATGTCGATCTGCTCCACGCACTCCTCGACGCCGGCGCCGGAGGCGACGGTCGCCTGGAAGGGGTAGAGGTTGGAGACCAGCAGGTCGAACGCCGCCACGCCCAGCTCGTCGAGCTGCGCGACGTGGGTGTCCTTGCGCAGGTCCGCGAGGAGACCCGCGTGCACCTTCGGGTGCAGGGTCTTCACCCGTCCGTCGAGCACCTCGGGGAACCCGGTCACCGTCTCCACCGGCGTCACCGGCACCCCGGCGGCGGCGATGGTGCCCGCCGTGCTGCCGGTGGACACGATCTCCACACCGGCCCCGTGCAGGGCCTGAGCCAGCTCGACCAGCCCCGTCTTGTCGTAGACGCTGACCAGCGCCCGCCTGATCGGGCGGCGCCCGTCCTGAGTGGGACTCACGGAACCGTAACCTTCCTTCCGGTGATGGTCCAGCCTTCGCGGACCAGCCGACCGACCTGCTCGACGAGCTGGCGCCGCTCGGCTTCCTTGATGCGCTCGGTGAGCGTGTCGACGTCGTCGTCGTCCAGCACCGGCACCGCTACCTGCGCGACGATCGGCCCGGTGTCCATGCCGGCGTCGACGAAGAAGAGGGTGGCGCCGGTGAGCTTCACGCCGTAGGCGAGGGCGTCACGCGGGCCGTGGATGCCGGGAAACGCCGGCAGCAGTGTGTTGTGCGTGTTCAGGTAGCGGTCGCCGAAGGCGGCGAGGAAGTGCGGACCGACCAGCTTCAGGAAACCGGCGGAGATCACCAGGTCGGGTTGGTGCTTCGCGACGTGCGCGGTGAGCGCGCGGTCCCAGTCCTCCCGGGTGTCGTGGTCGCGGACCCGCTCGACGAAGGTCGGCACCCCCGCCGCGTCGGCCCGGTCCAGGCCCGCGATGCCGTCGCGGTCCGCGCCGACCGCGACGACCTGTGCGCCGTACGCGGGGTCGGTGGCGGCGTCCAGCAGCGACTGAAGGTTGCTCCCGGAGCCGGAGATGAGGACGACGATGCGGGCGACAGGCGCGGGCTCGGTCACCGGGCCACCCTATCGGGCAGGTCAGGGACGCCCTCCGGCTGGGCGGCGCGCCGATCTTCGACGGTGCCGACGTGCGTCGACCCGGTACGCTGCCGCTCGCTCGGGCCGAACGCCGCACCGGCCCACACACCGCCCTGATCCGGCACACGAAGCGGTCGACAAGGGCCAGTTTGCCTGCTTTGGGACACATGTCGTCCTGTTGCTGTACTGGGCTTTGGGAGGACTGACCGCGATCATGGATGGAAACAAGAGCACCAACTGACGGAACCAGTCCAAGGAGCTTCTCGAATGCAGCCCGGTAACCCCGGTCAGGACCCGTACGGCCAGCAGCCCAACCAGGACCCGACCGCTCCCCAGCCGCCGGCCGCCCCGTACGGCCAGCAGCCCACCTCCGGCCAGCCGTACGGCCAGCAGCCGCAGGACCCGTACGCCGCGCCGCAGGCCCCGTACGGTCAGCAGCCCACCTCCGGGCAGCCGTACGGCCAGCAGCCGCCGTACCAGGACCCGTACGCGCAGCAGCAGCCGTACGGCTCCGGCCCGACGTACCCGAACGCCGGGTACCCGCAGGCGCAGGGGCAGAACAACACCCTCGGCCTGGTGTCGATGATCCTCGGTATCGCGTCGATCCCGCTGATCTGCTGCCTGTACCTGGGCATCCCGGTCGGCATCGCGGGCATCGTGACCGGCTACCTCGCCAAGCAGAAGGTGGCCCAGGGCCAGGCCAGCAACGCCGGCCAGGCCAAGGCCGGTCTGATCTGCGGCGCGGTCGGCGTCGGGTTGGGCATCCTGCTGCTCATCCTGAGCGTCGTGGCGCAGGTCAACCTGCCCACCCAGCCCTGACGGGCTCGGATTCGACGGGGCGTTCCGGGTTCGCCCGGGGCGCCCCGCGCTCGTCTACCGCACGGCCCGCGGGTCAGCGCCCGGGTGGCGGCGGCTCTACTGGGCGGGCCTGCGGGTCAGCGCCCGGGTGGCGGCGGCGCCGAGCAGCGTGCCGACCGCGATGACACCGGCCGCCACCGCACCGACCTGCCAACCAACCGGCCCCACCTGGGCCAGCCGACCGGCGCCGAGCGGCCCGCCGGAGACCGCGGCAGCCGCACCGAGCACCACCCCGGCCACCGGCCCGGCCAGCACCGCCGGCGCCAGCAACTCGGCCCAACGCTGCGCAGCCCGCTCCGGCCCGGCGAGCCGGGCCACCCGCCGGGCGAGCAGCCAGCCGGCGACCATCCCGGCCAGCACCGGCACCGCGAGCAGCAGGGCGCCGAAGCCGTCCACCGGGCCGCGCGGCAGGCCGGCGAGCAGCGGCACGGCCGGCAGCGCGCCGACCGACACCTCGCTGGTGCGGACCGCGGTGTCGGTCCCGACCGCGAAGCCCGGCCCGAGCAGGTAACTGGTCGACCAGACCGCCGCGTTGGGCGCGTACGCGACGCTGACCAGGGTGATGCCGGCCTGCCCGGCGACCCCGGTCCGGTACGCCCCGATCATGTCGGCCGCGTCGCCGCCGCCGGTGGCCACCGCCAGGCCGGCCGCGCCCGCGCCAGCGCCGAGCAGCAGCAGCCCGGCCACCAGACCGGTGCGGACGCCGTCGCGCACCGGACCCGGCAGCCGGGTGACGAGCAGCCGGGTCACCGCCGTGATCCGGACCGCGCCGACCAGCGCGGCGAGTGTGCCGACCACAGCGAACGTGGCCGCCGCCCGGATCAGGGAGACATTCGGCCCGCCGGTGCCGACCAGCACCGCCGCGAGTGCGCCGAGCAGCGCGTACCCGATGCCGACCGCGCCCGCGGCGAGCAGTGCCCGGCGCGGTGAGCGGGTGTCGCGAGCGCCGATCGCGCGGCTGACGTGCACGCCGGCGCGGGTCAGCCGCCACAACGCGAGCACTGTCAGCGCGAGCGGGGCGAGCCCGAGCGGCCCGGACTCGGTGTGCAGTGGCACGCCGTGCCCGAGCAGCCAGCCGGCCAGCGCGGTGCGCAGGGTGCCGGTCACTGTGGTGCCGTCCGCGCCGAGCTGCACCAGGCCGAGCACGATGGCGACCGGCAGGTACGACGTGAGGGCGGCCCCGCAGGCGGCCACCCCGGCGGCGACGGGCAACGGCGCCCGCCCACGCGGCGACCCGCCCGCGCGGGGCGCGGGCACCCGCCGGGCCGATGCGGCACGGTCGACCGGCCGGTCGTCGGCGCTCACACCGCCGGGACGGCTGGGACGGTCAGGGGTGACGGGGGACATCCGCTCTACTCTGGCACGTCGCGCGGGCGGTGGCAGTCCGTTAACCCCTCCTAAGGACGGCGAGTTCACCGAACCGACGTCCTGCCCACCCGGGCCGGTCTAGCCTCGGCCGTGAGGGGGCGCGAGTCGCCGCCACCCAGGGACGGGCCCACCGGTCGCGGTCCGGGCCGGCACGTCGCCCATGACCGCTCGGAGGAAGCCGTGACGACGCCATACCCGCCTCCCCCACCGCCACCGGCCCGTGGACGCGACCGAACCACCCTGTGGGGCGTGCTGGGCATCGTGCTGGGGCTGATCTGCTGCGGCATCTTCGGCATCGTCTTCGGCTACCTGTCCATCCGCGACGCCCGGCGGTACGGGCAGTCGCCGCTGCTCGGTTACCTCGCCATCGCGTTCGGCGTGATCAACATCATCGGCGGCGCGATCCTGCGCTCGACCGGCAACTACCCGTTCTGGAACAACGACTGAACCAGCGCGGAGCCCGCGTACGCCGAAGGGGGTCGACCGTGACCGGTCGACCCCCTTCGTGTTGCCTGACCGGCTCAGCTGCCGGACATGATCTCCCGCATCAGCTTGGCGGTCTCGGTCGGCGTCTTGCCGACCTTGACGCCGACGGCCTCCAGCGCCGCCTGCTTCGCCTCGGCGGTGCCGGCCGAGCCGGAGATGATCGCCCCGGCGTGACCCATGGTCTTGCCGGGCGGAGCGGTGAAGCCGGCGATGTAGCCGACCACGGGCTTGGTGACGTTGGCCTTGATGAACTCGGCGGCCCGCTCCTCGGCGTCGCCACCGATCTCACCGATCATGACGATGGCGTCGGTCTCCGGGTCGGCCTCGAACGCCGCGAGGGCGTCGATGTGAGTGGTCCCGATGATCGGGTCACCGCCGATGCCGACGCAGGTGGAGAAGCCGATGTCGCGCAGCTCGTACATCATCTGGTAGGTCAGCGTGCCGCTCTTGCTGACCAGGCCGATCCGGCCGGAGCCGGTGATGTCGGCCGGGATGATGCCGGCGTTGGACGCGGCGGGCGAGGCGATGCCGGGGCAGTTCGGCCCGATGATCCGGGTCTGCTCGCCCTTCGCCACGTTGTACGCCCAGAACGACGCGGTGTCGTGCACCGGCACGCCCTCGGTGATCACCACGGCCAGCGGGATCGCGGCGTCGATCGCCTCGACCACGGCGGCCTTGGTGAACTGCGGCGGCACGAAGATGACAGTGACGTCGGCACCGGTCTCGGCCATCGCGTCCGCGACGGACGCGAAGACCGGCAGCTCGGTGCCGTCGAAGTCGACAGTCTGGCCCGCCTTGCGCGGGTTGACGCCGCCCACCACGTTGGTGCCGGCGGCCAGCATCCGCCGGGTGTGCTTGGAACCCTCGGAACCGGTCATCCCCTGGACGATGACCTTCGAGTCCTTGGTCAGCCAGATAGCCATGATCAGACCCCCGCAGCTGCCAGCTCGGCGGCCCGCTCGGCCGCACCGTCCATGGTGTCCACCCGCTGCACGAGCGGGTTGTTCGCGCTGTCCAGGATCGCCCGGCCAGCCTCGGCGTTGTTGCCGTCGAGACGGACGACGAGCGGCTTGGTGACCTGCTCGCCGCGCTGCTCCAGCAGGGCCAGCGCCTGGATGATGCCGTTGGCGACCTCGTCGCAGGCGGTGATGCCGCCGAAGACGTTGACGAAGACGCTCTTCACGGCCGGGTCGGAGAGCACGATCTCCAGCCCGTTCGCCATCACCGCGGCGCTCGCGCCGCCGCCGATGTCGAGGAAGTTGGCCGGCTTGACGTTGCCGTGCCGCTCACCGGCGTACGCGACCACGTCGAGGGTCGACATGACCAGACCCGCGCCGTTGCCGATGATGCCGACCTCGCCGTCGAGCTTGACGTAGTTGAGGTCCTTGGCCTTGGCGGCCTGCTCCAGCGGGTCCACAGCGGCCTGGTCGACAAGCGCCTCGTGGTCCGGGTGCCGGAACGCGGCGTTCTCGTCCAGGCTGATCTTGGCGTCGAGCAGGAGCATCCGGCCGTCGCCGTTCTTGGCGAGCGGGTTGACCTCGACCAGTGTGGCGTCCTCGGCGACGAACGCCTGCCACAGGCCGACGGCGATCTCGACCACCTGGTCGGCGACCTCGGCCGGGAAACCGGCGGCGGTCACGATCTCGCGGGCCTTGGCCTCGTCCACGCCCTTCACGGCGTCGATCGGGGCCTTCACGACCTTGTCGGGGGTCTCGGCGGCGACCTGCTCGATGTCCATGCCGCCGGCGACGCTGGCGATGCAGAGGAAGGTGCGGTTCGCCCGGTCGAGCAGGTACGAGAAGTAGTACTCCTCGGCCACGTCCGCAGTCACCGTGATCATGACCTTGTGGACGGTGTGACCCTTGATGTCCATGCCGAGGATGTCGGTGGCCCGAGCCACCGCCTCATCCGGGCCCTCGGCCAGCTTGACGCCGCCGGCCTTACCTCGGCCGCCGACCTTTACCTGCGCCTTGACGACCACACGGCCGCCAAGACGTTCGGCGATCGCGCGGGCCTCTTCCGGGGTAGTGGCGACGCCGCCGGCCAGCACGGGCAAGCCGTGCCGCTCGAACAGGTCCCGCCCCTGGTACTCGTACAGGTCCACGATTGCGCGTCCCGTCCCGTCTCCGCGGCGCGCCGTCGCGCCGCCACCAGCGTTCAGAAAACAGTTTGACGCCTGTCATCAGTTGAAACAGGCCATTGGCCGCAGCCTAGCGAGGTCGGCACCACCGGCAACCGAGCGGGTGCGCGGTGTGCGGTAATGCACAACCGGACATCAGGTGTGGCCGGTTTCCGGCCAGGACTCCTGTGGCATCCACCATCCGGGCGATGTTGTCCGGCTTGCGTAACCCTGCCGTGGGGGCGTCGTTGAGTCAGATGTCGGAGCGCTGAACAGCGCAAAGACGGGATACGGCCGATGCCCTGTCGGTCGAGGGGTGGCGGCGGGGCATCGTGCATAGAGGGGCCGGACGTGTGAGGGGTGCGTCCGGCCCCTCCCCCGTGCCCAAAATCTGTACGCGCAGCAGATCGGCGCGGCTCAGGAAACCGGCTGGGCCACGTTCTGTCGGACCCACTCGACGATCGCCTGGGTGGTGGCGCCCGGCGTGAAGATCTTCGCGACGCCCAGCTTCTCCAACTCGGGAATGTCGCCGTTCGGAATGATGCCGCCGCCGAACACGACGATGTCGCGGGCGTCCCGTTCACCGAGCAGTTCCAGCACCCGCCGGAAGAGCGTCATGTGCGCGCCGGAGAGCACTGACAGGCCGACGGCGTCGGCGTCCTCCTGGATGGCGGTCTCCACGATCTGCTCCGGGGTCTGGTGCAGGCCGGTGTAGACGACCTCCATCCCGGCGTCCCGCAGGGCGCGCGCGACGACCTTCGCGCCCCGGTCGTGGCCGTCCAGGCCAGGCTTCGCGACGACGACCCGAATCCGAGAGCTCATCAGCGCACACCTTTCACCGGCTTGACCGCCTTCACCTTAACGAACGGTAACCCGGCGGGCCCGGCCCGGGAAATCCGGGCTCTGCCACCGGCCGTTACCCGGCGTGTCCACCGCGCAACCCGGAGAGGTCCGACCCGGTACCGTCCCGGCCTCGCCGCCGCCGCGCCGCTGGCAGGGCCGTGGACACCATCGCGGCGCTGTTCGGAGTCAAGCCGGACGACTCCGCCGGAACGGTCACGCTCGGCGACGAACGGGCAGCGACGGGGGCACCGTTCGGCGTCGCGATGCATGACAATCATGGACGCAAACGGACAGATCGACACGCCAATTTTTCGGTCTAGCTTGTGACTCGCCTGGCGGTTGGCTAACGTGTCCACGGTTGTCATCAGGTCCATGGACGGGTGACGACGCGGTCAGCGGACGCTTCACTGGAGCTTCAGGGACGCCCACCGGCCGCTTCGGAACCCCGACAACGGAGGGTGTGCGTGCGCCAGCGCCTGTCGTCTGAGCCCGATCGATATCGCGGTCGCCGCCGCGTACCCACCCCACCCCGCAGCCGTTACGCCGCTGTCGTGACCACCGCGTTCGTCGGTGCCGGCATCGTCGCCCTCGGCGCGAGCGCCCTGCCGGACGCCAAGGACGTCAGCCCGACGGTCCTCGACGAGCTCAAGCAGGCGTCGGTCACCAGTCAGGACGCTGCGGCCCGTGCGGACAACGCCGACCGCGCCTCCCGGGACAGCCGCAGCGAGGACAGCGCCGAGCCCGAGGTCTGGCTGCTGCCGCTGCAGGGTTACGACTTCAACTCCCCGTACGGAATGCGCTGGGGCAAGCTGCACACCGGCGTCGACCTGGTGGCCGGCGAAGGCACGCCCTACGTGGCGATCCACGACGGGTTGGTCACCAAGGCCGGCTGGTTCGGCGGGTACGGCAACGCGGTGATCGTCCAGCACGCCGACGGCAGCGAGGCCATCTACGGCCACTCCTCCGCGGTGAGCGTCAAGGAAGGCCAGCAGATCAAGGCGGGCGACCAGCTCGGCCTCGTGGGTCAGACCGGCCACGCGTACGGCACCCACCTGCACCTGGAGATCCATGTCAAGGGGCAGCCGATCGACCCGGTGCCGTTCCTCCAGGAGCGCGGAGTGGACATCAAGCTGCAAGTCGAGGCAATCTACAGCGAGGTAGCCGCCTCCTGACGTTGCGTAACGACCGCTGACCGCCCGGATCTGTCGATCCGGGCGGTTTTGCGTTGCCCGGTCCCGGCGAATGTGTCCCGGACCACAACGCCGATCGTGACCGACGACACCCGCTTACATGATCACTTTTCCGGATGTAGCGCCGCAGAGCGGGTCATATCCGGGCACCCGACCGTCCACTCCCCGTCCGAGGGTTCGGTCCCCGCTCCTACCCCACCTCGGCCCGACACCAGTATTTCGAGGTCAAGTGCCCCTCGACTGTGAAGGTCCGCCGTGCAGGAAGACAGCCCCGTCCAGAACGAGAACACCCGCGACACCAGCGAGGCCGCGCCGCCGCAGCGCACCGGCCGGCGGAACCGCCTCATCGTGCTCGGCGCCGCCGCCCTGGTAGCCCTCGGCCTCGGTGGTGTCGCCGTCGCCACCAGCGGCACCGACCGCCCGACACCCGCCGCCGTCTCCCTCGACGCCCAGTCCCGGGCCGAAGCCGCGAGCCGGGCCGACCGCTCGGTCCGTGAGTCGAGCACACCGGTCACCCCCTCGCTCAGCCCGACGGCGAGCCCGTCGGCGGTCAGCGCCAGCCCGACCCCCACCAGGACGGCCGCCGCGAAGCCCAAGCCCAAACCGAAGAAGACCACCAAGCCCACACCCGCCTGGGTCGACCCGATGCCGGGCGCAGCCGTCACGTCCTGCTACGGGCAGCGCTGGGGCACCCTGCACGCCGGTATCGACCTGGCCCTGCCCTCCGGTACGCCGATCCACGCCGCAGCCGCCGGCACCGTGACCCAGGCCGGCGACGCCTCCGACGGGTACGGCAACTCCGTCTTCATCGACCACGGCAACGGATACCTGACCCACTACGCCCACCAGAGCCGCATCGCGGTCACTGTCGGACAGAAGGTCAAGGCCGGCCAGGTCATCGGCTACGAGGGCGCCACCGGCGACGCCACCGGCCCGCACCTGCACTTCGAGGTGCACCAGGGCATGTGGAACCAGATCGACCCGGCCCCGTTCATGCGGACCCGTGGCGTCGACCTGGGCTGCTGATCCACGACCCCCGCGCGGTTCGCGGGCACCACAACGGAAAGAGTGGCCTCAGGGGTACCCCGAGGCCACTCTTTCCGTGATCTGGCACGCTCTTCGGGCGCGACGGCTCAGAGCTTGTCGACCGGGGCGTGCCGCAGCACCAGCCACATGGTCTGGTCGCCGAAGTCGATCTGCGCACGGGCACCCGGACCGTGCCCCTCGACGGCGAGCACCCGCCCCAACCCGTACCGCTGATGATTGACCCGGTCGCCCGCTGACACCTTCGGCCCCTGCGGCAGCTCGCTGGCCGTGGTCAGCCGGCTGGCGTCCACGCCGAGCCGCTGCGCCAGTTGCGCCGCCTTCGGCGTACCGCCGGTGAAGGTGCCACGGCCGCCGGGCGCGCGGTCCGCACGGCCGCCGACGCCGCCGCCCCCACCAGCCCACGAGGTGTACGACCCCTCGGTGCGCTCCCAGTGCACCAACTCGGTCGGCAGCTCCTCCAGGAAGCGCGACGGCGGGTTGTAGGACGGCTGCCCCCAGGCCGAGCGGGTGACCGCCCGGGACATGTAGAGCCGCTGTCGGGCTCGGGTGATGCCGACGTACGCCAGTCGGCGCTCCTCCTCCAACTCGCGGGTGTCGCCCAGCGAGCGTAGGTGCGGGAAGACGCCGTCCTCCAGCCCGGTCAGGAAGACCACAGGGAATTCCAGCCCCTTGGCGGTGTGCAGCGTCATCAGGGTGACAACGCCCTGGTGGTCGGGGTCGTCGGAGGGGATCTGGTCGGCGTCGGCGACAAGCGCCACCTGCTCCAGGAAGCCGGCCAGGGTGGCCCGCTCCCCCTCCTCGCCCAGCGCCTCGATCCGCTCGGTGTACTCGCGGGCGACACTGACCAGCTCCTGGAGGTTGTCCACCCGGCCGGCGTCCTGCGGGTCCAGGCTCTCCTCCAGCTCGGTGAGGTAGCCGGAGCGGGTCAGCAGGGCCTCCAGCACCTCCTCCGGGGTGCCGGTCTCGGCCAGCTCACGGGCACCGTCGAGCAACGCCACGAAGTCGGCGATGCCGTTGGCCGCCCGGCTGGAGATGCCTGGCGCCTCACGGGCCCGGCGCAGGGCCGCGCCGAAGGAGATCCGGTCGCGGCTGGAGAGCGCCTCGACACACGCCTCGGCGCGGTCGCCGATGCCCCGGCGCGGGGTGTTGAGCACTCGCCGCAGGCTCACCGTGTCGTCGTCGTTGACCACCGAACGCAGGTACGCCAGCGCGTCGCGGACCTCCTTGCGCTCGTAGAAGCGCACCCCGCCGACCACCTTGTAGGGCAGGCCGACCCGGATGAACACCTCCTCGAAGACACGGGACTGGGCGTTGGTGCGGTAGAAGACCGCGACGTCGCCGGGGCGGGTCTCGTCGGCGTCGACCAGCCGGTCGATCTCCCGGGCCACCCAGTCGGCCTCGGCGTGCTCGGTGTCGGCCACGTAGCCGACGATCTGCTCGCCGGCGCCGGCCTCGCTCCACAGCCGCTTGGGTTTGCGGGAGGTGTTGCGGTCGATCACCGCGTTGGCCGCGTTGAGGATGGTCTGGGTGGAGCGGTAGTTCTGCTCCAGCAGGATCGTCCGCGCGTCGGTGAAGTCCCGTTCGAACTCCAGGATGTTGCGGATCGTCGCGCCCCGGAACGCGTAGATGGACTGGTCGGCGTCGCCGACCACGCACAGCTCGGCGGGCTCCAGCCCGTCGGTGCCGGAGACCAGCTCCTTGATCAGGACGTACTGGGCGTGGTTGGTGTCCTGGTACTCGTCCACCAGCACGTGCCGGAACCGGCGGCGGTAGCTCTCCGCGACGTGCGGATGGGACTGGAGCAGGTGCACCGTGGTCATGATCAGGTCGTCGAAGTCCAGGGCGTGCGCCTCGCGCAACCGACGCTGGTAGAGCGTGTACGCCTCGGCGAGCGCCCGTTCGTTGGGCCCGGTGGCCCGCGCCGCGAACTGCTCCGGATCGACCAGCTCGTTCTTGAGGTTGGAGACCTGGGCCGCCAGCCCGCGCGCCGGGTAGCGCTTCGGGTCGAGATCCAGCTCGCGGGTGACCAACTGCATCAGTCGGCGGGAGTCGTCCGCGTCGTAGATCGAGAACGTCGACTTGAGGCCGGCGTGCTCGTGCTCGGCCCGCAGGATCCGCACGCAGGCCGAGTGGAACGTCGACACCCACATCAGGCGTGCCCGGGGGCCCACCAGCGCGGCGACGCGCTCCTTCATCTCGCCGGCGGCCTTGTTGGTGAAGGTGATCGCGATGATCTCACCGGGGTGCACGTCCCGCGCGGCGAGCAGGTAGGCGATCCGGTGCGTGAGCACCCTGGTCTTGCCGGACCCGGCGCCGGCCACGATCAGCAGCGGTGAGCCGGCGTGGCTGACGGCGTCGCGCTGAGGCCCGTTCAGCCCGGCGAGCAACTGCTGCGGATCGAGGCGCACGGCAGCCGCCCCGGGTCGGTGCGGGCGGGCCGGCGCGGACTCCGGCGCAGGCGGGGACGCGGGGATGTCGAAGAGAGGATGCATCGCCCGACAAGTCTATGCCGCCGGCCCGACACTGCGCGTCTGGCGCTCAGCAGCTCGTGACCGACGGCGCGCACCCACCACCCCGTACGCCACCGGTGAGAAAGGTGCCGCCCACGCCGCGGAATGCTTGCGCACCCGGCAACGACGTGGGCATACTCGACGGCGTGATCGCTGCGCGCTTCTCCTTTTACTATGGCACCGGGAGTCCGGCTGCCGTAGGTCGCGCCTGATCGATTCAGACCTGCTAAAGCCCCGGGCTCCTGGAGCCCGGGGCTCTTTCCGTCCCAGGTTCCGGGCACCGGGCACCACAGTGCGAGAGGTACCCGATGATGACAGACGTGATGGAGCAGAGCGGCAGCCCGATCCGGCCGGGGCAGTCCGCGGCGCAGGAGGCTGAGCCGGCGGTGGCCACCCCACCGACGGGTGCGGAGGCCGAGCCGACCGAGCAGCAGACCGGCACCCAGGAGCCGTCCGCGGCAGCGCGGATCGTGCAGATCAGGGAACGCATCGACGAGATCGACCACGCGTTGATCACGCTCTGGCAGGAGCGGGCCGCGTTGTCCCAGGAGGTCGGGGTGACCCGGATGGCGTCCGGTGGGACCCGCCTGGTGCTCTCCCGGGAACGGGAGATCCTGGAGCGGTTCCGGGTCGCGCTCGGTGCCGACGGCACCCAGTTGGCCCTGCTGCTGCTCCGCGCGGGTCGCGGCCCGCTGTGAGCCGCACCGACCCTCGGTCGAATCACCGGCCCACCGACGCGGCGTGCGCTGCTGCGCGGCCCGCCGCCGATCCGGGTCACTGACAGACGAAACCGCCTGCCGCCGTCGTGGTGACGGCGGCAGGCGGTTTCGGTGACTCACACCTCGTGGGTGGCGACGATCTCGCGCTTCTCCGCGAAGTGGCAGGCGCTCGGGTGGTCCGACTCCCGCCGGATCTCCAACAGCGGGACCTGCTCGGCGCAGACGTCCTGCGCCTTCCAGCAGCGGGTCCGGAACCGGCAACCCGAGGGCGGGCTGATCGGCGACGGCACGTCACCCGTGAGCCGGATGATCGTCTTGTTGTGCCGCTGCGTCGGGTCCGGCACCGGCACCGCGGAGAGCAGAGCCTGGGTGTACGGGTGGGTCGGTCGCTCGTAGATCTCGTCCTCGGTGCCGATCTCGACGATCTTGCCGAGGTACATCACCGCGACCCGGTCCGAGAGGTGGCGGACCACCGACAGGTCGTGCGCGATGAAGACGTACGAGAGGCCGAACTCGCCCTGCAACTGCTCCAGCAGGTTCATGACCTGGGCCTGGATGGAGACGTCCAGCGCCGACACCGGCTCGTCGCAGACGATGATCTCGGGCCGCAGTGCGAGCGCCCGGGCGATGCCGATGCGCTGACGCTGACCGCCGGAGAACTGGTGTGGGTACCTGTTGATGTGCTCCGGGTTGAGCCCGACCAGGTCGAGCAGTTCGCGGACCTTGGCCCGGCGGCTGCCCTTCGGCGCCACCTCCGGGTGGATCTCGAACGGCTCACCGAGCAGGTCACCGACCGTCATTCGCGGGTTAAGCGAGGTGTACGGGTCCTGCATGACCAGCTGGATCTGCCGGCGCAGACGCCGCAGCGCCGAACCGGACAGCTTGGAGATGTCCTGGCCCTTGTAGACCACGTTGCCGGCGGTCGGCTTCTCCAGGTTCATCAGCACCCGGGCGAGGGTCGACTTGCCGCAGCCGGACTCGCCGACCACACCGAGCGTCTCGCCGGCGCGCAGACCGAACGAGACCCCGTCGACCGCCTTGACCTGACCGACGGTCTTCTTGAACACCACACCCTGCGTGACGGGGTAGTGCTTGACCAGGTCATTGACCTCGAGGATGTTCTCAGACACGGTTCACCAGCTCCTCGGCGAAGTGGCAGGCGCTGGCCCGGGCGGGGCCGACCTGCAGCAGCGGCGGGACCTTCTCCCGGCACACCGGCTGAGCCATCGGGCACCGCGGGTTGAACGGGCAGCCCGGCGGGATGTTCATCAGGTTCGGCGGGAGGCCCTTGATCGTCCGGAGCTGCTGCCCCTTCTCGTCGAGGCGCGGGATCGAGTCGATCAGACCCAGCGTGTACGGGTGCGCCGGCTTGGCGTACAGCTCGTACACGTCGGCTTCCTCGACGATCCGGCCCGCGTACATGACCGCGATCCGGTCCGCGACGTCGGCGACCACGCCGAGGTCGTGGGTGATCAGGATCATGCCCATCTGCCGCTCGCGCTGAAGCTCTGCCAGCAGGTCCATGATCTGGGCCTGCACTGTCACGTCGAGGGCGGTGGTCGGCTCGTCCGCGATCAGCACCTCCGGGTCGAGCGCCAGCGACATCGCGATCATCGCGCGCTGCCGCATACCGCCGGAGAACTGGTGCGGGTAGTTGTTGAACCGACCCTTGGCGTTCGGGATCTTGACCTGGTCGAGCATGTCGATCGCGCGCTTCTTGGCTTCCGCGCGGCCCATGCCCCGCCGGACCCGGAACTGCTCGGCGATCTGGAACCCGACGGTGAAGACGGGGTTCAGCGCGGAGAGCGCGTCCTGGAAGATCATCGCGATGCCCTCGCCGCGGATGCGGCGGCGCTCCTCGTCGGACATGCGGAGCATGTCCTTGCCGTGGAAGCGCACCTGCCCACCGGTGACGAAGCCGGGCGGCGTGTCGAGGATGCCCATGATGGTCTGCGCGGTGACGCTCTTACCGGAGCCGGACTCACCGAGCACGGCGAGGGTCTCCCCCGCGTCGACGTGGTACGTGACCCCGTTGATGACCTTTGCGACGCCGTCCCGGGTACGGAACTCCACCCGCAGGTCTTCGACCTCGAGCAGCCGGCCGGAGGGACGTCCGGACCCGCCGGGTCCCGGCGCGGACTGCTCGGACACGAGAATGTCGGACACTGGATCTCCCCTAGCGGAGTTTCGGATCGAGGGCCTCGCGGACCGACTCACCGAGCATCACGAAGCTCAGCACTGCGGTGACGAGGAACGCGGCGGGGAAGAACACCAGCCCTGGCGCGACCCGGACGAAATTCTGCCCGTCACTGATCATGATGCCCCAGGACACCACCGGCGACTTCAGACCGACGCCCAGGAACGACAGGGTGGCCTCGGCGCCGATGAACGAGCCGACCATGATCGTGCCGTAGACCAACAGCGGGGCCAGGCAGTTCGGCAGCAGGTGCTTGAGGATGATCCGGCCGGTGCCGGCACCCAGCGCGCGGGCCGCCACGATGTAGTCGGCCTCCTTGGTGGCGAGCACCGAGGAGCGCATCAGTCGCATCACGACCGGCCAGCTCAGGACGATCAGTGACGCGGTCACCAGGCCCATGATCTGGGCCTTGCTGTTGCCGGAGCCCGACCCGTTGAACGTGGTCAGGATGACGATCGCGCCGAGCACGAACGGCAGACCGAAGAAGACGTCGGCGATCCGGCTGAGTAGCGCGTCCACCCAGCCACCGCGGTAACCGGAGATGATGCCCATGGTTCCGCCGATGAGCAGGGTGCCCAGCACGGAGAGCACGGCGACCACGATGGAGGCCCGTGCGCCGTAGATGACCCGGGCGTAGACGTCGCGGCCCTGCACGTCGTAGCCGAACCAACCATTTGCGGACGGCTTGTCGAGGCTGCGGGACAGCGAGCCGTTGACCGCGTCGCCCGGGGCGAACAGCGCCGGGAAGGCCGCCATCAGCAGGAAGATCACGATCAGCGTGGCCGAGATCCAGAACAGCGGCTTGCGCCGCAGGTCCCGCCAGGCGTCGCCGAGCAGGCCGCGCGGCTTCTCGTTGCTCTGCGGCTGGCCCGCGGTGGCGGGGGCGGCGGAGTCGGTGGGGTGTGCGCCAGGGGTGCTGACGATCGATGCGGTACTCGGGTCACTCATAACGGATCCTCGGGTCCAGGGCGGCGTAGAGCAGGTCAACCAGCAGGTTCATCACGAGATAGACCAGCACCAGGACGACCACGATGCCTACCACCGTGGCGCTTTCCTTGGTGATGATCGCCCGGAAGACCTGGCGGCCGATTCCGTTGATGCCGAAGATTCCCTCGGTGACGATCGCGCCACCCATCAGGGCACCGAGGTCGGTGCCGAGCAGGGTCACCACCGGGATGAGCGAGTTGCGCAGCAGGTGCACGCCCACCACCCGGCGCATCGGCAGGCCCTTGGCGATGGCCGTGCGCACGTAGTCCGCGCGGCGGTTCTCCGCGATGCTCGTTCGTGCCACCCGGGCGATGTACGCCACCGACGCGCTGCCCAGCACGAAGCCCGGCACGATCAGCTCGGACCACCGCATCTCCGAGGAGACGGTCGGCTTGATGATGCCCCACTGAACGCCCAGCAGCCACTGCAGCACGAAGCCGACCACGAAGACCGGCAGCGCGATCAGGAAGAGCGTGGAGACCAGGACCAGGTTGTCCAGGAAGCCGTTACGCCGCAGACCGCTCAGCACGCCGGCGCCGAGGCCGATGATCGCCTCGATGGCGAGCGCCACGAGGGCCAGCTTCAGCGTGTTCGGGTACGCGGTCAGGATGATGTCGCTGATCTCGCGTTGCTGGAACGTCTGACCGAAGTCGCCCTGGAGCAGGTTCTTCATGTAGTTGCCGTACTGCACGAAGACGTTCTGGTCGAGGTGGTACTTCTCGGTCATGAAGTTGATGTACTGGTCCGGGCAGCGACGCTCGCCGCACTTGCCGGCGAACGGATCGCCCGGAACGGCCCAGACGAGCCAGTAGATCAGGAACGTCGTACCGATGAAGACCGGCACGAGTTGGAGCAGCCGTCTCAACAGATAACGGCCCATGGGGTGGTCCTCCAGACAGGGGGCGCGTCGGACGGCCGACACGGTGGTGACAACGTGCGAGTGGAGTGTTGTAACACCCAATCGCGGAACGGCCCCGGGTCGGGCTCACCGGATGTGGCGAGCCCGACCCGGGGTCAGACCGTTCGGATCAGAGCTCGACCGAGGTGATGTCGACTTCGCCGACGTTGTTCAGCTCGAGCTTCTTGATCTTCTCAGAGTGGCCGGACTGCTGACCGTAGAAGTAGACCGGGATGCTCGGGACGTCCTGGTCGACCTTCTCGACCGCCTTGGCGAACGCCTCGTGCGAGGCCTCCAGGCTCGGAGCGCCGCTGGCCTGCTTGGCAAGGGCGTCGACCTCGGTGTTGCTGTAGAGGCCGTCGTTCGAGGAGCCGTTCGTGACGAACAGCGGGTTGACCCAGTTCTCGACGTCCGGGTAGTCCTGCTGCCAGGCAGCGCGGTACGGGCCCTTCATCGTGTGGGCGTTGATGTTCTGGCGGAACACCGCGAAGGTCGGCACACCCTCGGCCCGAGCGTTGATGTTGAGGTTGGTCTTGACCTGCTGCGCGACGGCGTCCATCCAGTCCTTGTGGGCGGAGTCCGCGTTGTAGTAGAAGACCATCTCACCGCTGAAGCCACCGGCCTCGGCGAGCAGCTGCTTGGCAGTGGTCGGGTCGAACTTGCAGGCGGTGCAGTTGCCCGGCTTGGCGCCCGGGGTCAGCGGGTTCGCCCAGCTGTCGGCCGGCTTGCGGGTACCGAAGAAGATCTTGTCCGAGATCTCCTGCCGGTTGACCGCCAGCGACACCGCACGACGCAGCTTCGGGTTCTGGAAGCGCTTGTCGTAGATCGGGAACGCGATGAACGCGGTCGACGGCGTGACGGTCGAGCGGCCCCGGTCACCGAGGTCGGTCTTCCACTTGTCACCGGCGAGCGCCGAGGTGGGGACAACCTCCATGAAGTCGAGGTTGTTGGCCAGCAGGTCGGCGTAGGCGGCGTTGTCGTCCTGGTAGAGCTTGACGTCGACGTCCTTGACCTTCATCTTGTCGCGAAGGTTGTAGTCGTCGAAGCGCGTCAGCTTGATGAGGGCGTTGTCGTCCCACGACACGAACTTCACCGGGCCGTTGCCGATCGGCTTGCGGCCGAACTCCTCGGGCTTCATGGTGAAGAACGCGTCCGGCAGCGGCATGAAGGCGCTGTAGCCGAGCTTGGTCGGGAAGACCGCGGTCGGCGCTGCCAGGGTGACCTCGAAGGTCTGCTCGTCGATGACCTTCAGGCCGGACAGCTCCTTGGCCGTCGGCTCGGGAGCCTTCTTCGGGCCCTCCGCGCCGTCCGGGTCCGAGGTGTAGGTCTTGTCGAAGCCCGCGATGTCCGCGAAGAAGGTGCCGTTCTGCGCGCCGTTCGGCGAGTAGGCGGCCCAGTTCCAGGCGTCGACGAAGTTCTTCGCCTTCACCTCGGTACCGTCGTGGAACTTGGTACCGGCCTTGATCTTGATCGTGAAGACCTTGGAGTCCGTGGTGTTGATGGACTCCGCCAGCGCGTTACGCGGGGCCCCACCGTCGTTCGGGTACTCGACCAGGCCGGTCCACATCCAGTCGATGATCTTGCCGCCACCGGTCTCCGTGGTGTTCGACGGGACCAGCGGGTTCTCCGGCTGGACGCCGTGAACAACGATCGAGCCGTCCGCGCTGGCGGCAGTATCGCCGTCGCCGCCGCTCGAGCAACCGCTCGCGACAAGCGCGGCAGCCGCGCTGAGCGCGATAGCGCTCGTCGCCCGCTTCGAGACTCTCATTCCGAGGGGCCTCCTCTTTCTAACCAGGTTCCGTCGTGGGTTTCACGCACGTTTGGGGGTGACACCGCCCGACCACCCCGGGGCGCGGGTCGCCGGGACCACAGGGAAGTTGGGGACACCCCTGATGTTCCGATCCGCCGGGCTCCCTCGCCAACGAGGCGTGACACGACGCAATCGACACAGCCACGGGCCGCCGTGATCGGCAGAATCGTGGTCGTGGGGCGTACGGAGTGCCACACACCGATGGTGAGGTGCTGCCACTGTGACACCCACTGGCCGCTTCCGTGAAGGTGCCGTTATCAAGCCGTTAGTTGCCCGCCACGTTGCCGATACTTGAAAAATGATCATAAAACGGTCGACACGGGCGGCACTGACCAGGAAATACGTTGCGTCACCCGCGCAACGAGCCTCGGCCCGTGCGCGAGCCGCAAGGTCACTCGGGCCCGGTGGGACGTCCGTCACCACTCATGTTTCGACCCATCCGGATGAGGGCCCCTACGGCTACCCGGGCACGATCACCGGCTGGGTGTACGAGGGCGCGCCGGACGTTTCTCTGATCCTCGCCGGCGCCGACACACGGTCACACGAGCCGGCGGTCCGCCGCCCAACGGGAAAGCTCGTAGCGGTTGGACATCTGAAGCTTGCGCAACACGTTCGACACGTGCGTCTCCACCGTCTTGATGGAGATGAACAGCTCCTTGGCGATCTCCTTGTACGCGTACCCCCGGGCCAGCAGCCGCAGCACCTCCCGCTCACGGTTGGTGAGCTGGTCCAGCTCCGGGTCGGCCACCGGCGCGTCCGGTCGGGCCGCGAAGGCGTCCAGCACGAACCCGGCCAGCCGGGGGCTGAACACCGCGTCCCCGTCGGCCACCCGACGGATGGCGGCGGCCAACTCGTCCGGGGAGATGGTCTTGGTGACGTACCCGCGGGCGCCGGCACGGATCAGCCCGATCACGTCCTCCGCCGCGTCGGAGACGCTCAGCGCGAGGAACTTGACCTGTGGGTGTGTACGCCGCATCGCCTCCAGCACCGCGCGACCGCCGCCGTCGGGCATGTGCACGTCCAGCAGCACCACGTCCGGGCCGACGGCGGCGATCCGGGTGACCGCCTCCGCCACAGTGCTCGCCTCGCCCACCACCTCGACGTGGGCGCCCAACTCCGCGCGCACTCCGGCTCGGAACATGGCGTGGTCGTCCACCAGGAACACCCGCAGCCGCTCGGGGCGGGCTTCCGCCGGGTCGAGGTGCTCGGTCGACTGCTCGGCCATGGTCATCTGTTCCTCTCAGCTGCGGACGAGTCCCGGGAGATCGGCAGGATCAACCGGACCTCGGTCCCCTCCCCCGGGCCGGACCGGATTTCGGCCCGTCCGCCGTGCCGCTTCATCCGCCCGATGATCGAGCCGCGTACGCCGTGCCGGTGGTCCTCCACGGTATCCGGATCGAAGCCCTTCCCCCGGTCCCGGACGAAGACACTGACCTGATCCGGCTCCACCTCGGCGTAGAGCGACACGGTCTGCACGCCGGCGTGCCGGGCGGCGTTCACCAACGCCTCCCGCGCTGCCGCGACCAGCGCCCCGACCTTCTCGTCGGTCTCCCGGTCGCCCACCACCACCGTCTCCACGCTGATCGCGAAGGTGTCCTCGACCTCGGCCGCTGCCTGCTCCAGCGCGGCGGCGAAGCGCTCGCTCGGCGAAGCGGTCGGCTTGTAGAGCCAGTTGCGCAGCGAACGCTCCTGCCCTCGGGCCAGCCGCTGCACCGTCTTGACGTCGCCGGCGTTGCGCTGGATCAGGGCCAACGTGTGCAGCACCTGGTCGTGCACCATCGCGGCCAGCTCGGCCCGCTCCTGCTCCCGGATGCGCCCCTCGCGCTCCGAGCGGAGCTGGCTGTACGTCCGCCAGAGCACCGGCGCGGCGACCACACCCACGCCCGCCAGCCCGACCAGCGCGAAGATCACGCCATTGATCACCGCGTCGAAGTTCTGCGCCGGCGAGTAGACGGCCGCGACACCGATGATGCCGACCGCGACCAGCACTCCCCCGCCGATGAACCGGAGTACGAAGGCCCGCCGGTCGCTCTCCTCGACGACCGCGCCGAGCCAGGGCACCGGCATCGCGTCGCCCCACTGCCGCCGCCGCTCGGGCGCGGACTGGTGCCAGATGACCCCGGCGCCGACCGCGATGATGGCCACCAGCCAACCGGCGGTGCCCGCCGCGCCGACGGAGTCGAAGACCATCACCTGGATCAACAGGACACCGAGCCCGATCCCCACGAACGGCAGGAGTTGGGCGACGTCCCGCCGGGGCGGCACCGCCGTGTCACCGGGACGCAGCGGCACCACCGCCCAGAAGGCCGCGTAGAGCAGCAGGCCGAGCCCGCTCAGCCCGAGCAGCACCATGAACGCGACGCGCACCCGCAGCACCGAGATGCCGAGATGGTCGGCGATACCGGCGGCGACGCCGGCGGCCATCCGGTGCTCCGGGGCGCGATAGAGGCGCGGAGGCGAGGTCACGGTGCTGATCGGAGGCTCCCTGGTCACGGTGGCGGACGGGTCGAGGTCGGGTGACTCGATCGTCACACGCTGCGGCCTCCGCGACCACGGGGACGCCCCCGACATTCCGGCCGCCGGATCTCAGGGTGGGGTCAGGGTCGGGTCCTGAGGTCGTTCGGGTGGACCGGGCAGCAGGATCGAAGCATGACCGAGGAAGCTGCCCCGCCGCCCCGACCGGGGTCGGCACAGCCGGGCGGTTCAGCACCGCCCCCGCCCACCACCACGCCCACCGAATGGACCGAGCCCAGCACGTTCGGGCCGCACGCCGGCACCGACGCGACCGCCGGCACCATGCCCGGCGGTCCGGCCGACGGCTACCCGCCGCCCACGGCGGGCTACGGCCCGGGCCCCGGGTTCGCGGCGGGCACCGGCTACGGCCCGGGTGGCACGCCACCAGGGCCGGGTGGTCCCGGTCCGTCCGCGCCGCCACCGCCGCCGGGCGGCACCAGCTTCACCTCGCGGTACGGCCTGGTCCGGCCACGTGAGGGGCGGTATCTGGCGGGGGTCTGCGCGGCGATCGGGCGCGCCACCAACACCGATCCGGTGCTCTGGCGGGTGCTGCTCGCGGTGCTCGGATTCTTCGGGGGCATCGGCATCCTGGTGTACGTCGCCGCCTGGTTGATCATCCCGAACGAGGGCGACACCGCCTCCCCGGTCGAATCCATGCTCGGTCGTGGTCGCTCCAGCATGTCGCCGGTGACGGTAATCGTCCTGGGCATCCTGGTCGCGGCCAGCTTCGCGTACATCGTCACCGACGCCTTCCGCGCGGTGCTCCTCGGCGCGGCCATCCTGGTCGCCGGCGCGCTCCTGCTCAACCGGGACGGCCGCAATCCACGGCCCGGCACCCCGGGTGGTCCGCAGCCCGGCGCACCGTCCGGCACGGTCGTCCCACCGGTGACCTGGCCCGCACCGTCGTACGGCGTGGCGCCGTCGACCGGCCCGGCGGTGACCCCGCCGATGTTCGGCACCGGTCCGGAATACGCCACCGCGACGACCGGGGCAACGCCCACAGCCACCATCCCTGGGTACGACGCGCCGCCGACCAGCGCGACACACCCGGTGTCCGGGGTCGGCCCGGTGTCCGGCCAGCCGGCCGGCACGACGGCTGCCCAGCCCGGCTGGCCGAGCGCCGCGATGCCCAGCGCCGGCTGGCCGTCCGCGCCGGTGAGCAGCGCACCCGTTGCCCCGGCCGGCTATCCGACCGCCCCGCCGCCCTCCGGCTACCGCCCCCCGTTCGCGCCACACGGCCCGTACGCTTCGCCGGCCCCGGCCGCACCTCCTCCGCCCAAGCCACCGAAGCCGCCGAAGCGCCCCAAGGAGCGGTCGCCGCTCGGCGCGGTGACCTTCTCGCTGATCTTCCTGGTGCTCGGTCTGGTCGCCCTGCTCGACCTGCTGGACGTCTTCGCCATCAGCGCCTCGGCGTACTTCGCGGCCGCGCTGGCCACCATCGCGCTGGGGCTGCTGGTCGGCACCTGGTTCGGGCGGGCCCGCTGGCTCATCGCGCTCGGCCTGGTGACCGCGGCGGCGCTGGGCACGGCGACCGTCGCCGAGTCCTACGACCGGATTCGGGGGGTCGACGGCGCGGTGACCTGGGCGCCCACCGACTACCGCGACCTGGCCGACCGGTACGAGAACAGCTTCGGCGACGCCGTGCTCGACCTGCGCGGGATCGACTTCGCGAAGCGGGACAGCCAGGTGACGGTGGCCGTCAACTTCGGCCAGGCGACAGTGGTCGTGCCGCCGAACGTGGACGTCACCACAGTGGCCGACGTCAACGCCGGTGACGCCACCATCTTCGGTAACCGCTCCGGCGGGCTGGACGGCCGCCTAC
Organism: Micromonospora vinacea; assembly: GCF_015751785.1. Classification (NCBI taxonomy): domain Bacteria; kingdom Bacillati; phylum Actinomycetota; class Actinomycetes; order Micromonosporales; family Micromonosporaceae; genus Micromonospora; species Micromonospora vinacea. The sequence goes on from NZ_JADOTY010000001.1 coordinate 1,054,266, forward strand.
GGGAATCTACCGACGTCGGTGCGGACGGCCCCGGCGGCGGCACGCTGCGCCTCTACATCCACGTCAATGCCGGCAACCTGGAGGTGACCCGGTGAAGGCTCACCGCACGGATCTGGTGTCGTTCGCCTTCGGGCTCGTGTTCCTCGCGCTGTCCGCCTGGTGGCTGCTCGCCCAGCTGCTCGGGCTGGCGCTGCCGCCGGTCGGCTGGTTCCTGGCCGGCGCACTCATCCTGATCGGGGTCTTCGGGTTGGTCGGCGCGCTGCGCTCGGGTCGGCCGAGCCCGCCGGAGCCGACCGCCGAGGCCGGCACCGCAGGCGCCGTCGCCCCCGTCTCCGGCACGTCCGTCTCCGGCGCACCCGTCTCCGGCGCACCCGTCTCCGGTGCGCCCGTGCCGGTCTCCGGTGCCGCCACGTCGACCTCAGGCACGGCCCTGCCGGTCTGGGAAGCCGAGCGGGCCACCTGGGACACCCCCTCCTCCGACCCGACGCTCAGCACGGACCGGACGTTGGGGATACCGGCCACAGAGACGCGGGCGGAGGTCGCGCCGACCACCGACGTGATCCACCCGGCCTGGCTGGCACATCCGCCGTCGGACCCGCCGACCGAGCCCATTCCCGGCCGACCCGACAGCGGAGACGACGAGCCGACCATCGGAAACCTCGCCCGTCCGACCTCGTCCGAGGCGGACGAGCCGACCCGGTCCGACCAACCGGTCGAGGCCACCGGCGACCAGCCGGGCGACGAGCGGGAGGGTCCGCGCCGGGAAGCCTGACCTCGGGCGCCTGCCCGCGTCGGCCCACCGCATCCCCACGGCGGTGCGGCCGGCGCGGACAGGCGCATATGCTGGCCGGTGGAGATCTCGCCTCCGCCGGCCGGCCCGTCCCGCCCATGGCGGTCCCGCCGCGATTCCCGTCTCTACCCCCGTCAGGAGCCCGCCCGACATGACCCAGTCCCCCGCCGTGCGTACCACCGGCCGGTCCGGTCCGGTCCGCATCGGCGAGCGAGCCGCCCGTACCCTCGTCGCCGAGCTGGCCCGGATCAACGACGCCAAGGCCGCCCTGCTGGTCGGGGTGACCCCGGACTCCGCGGTGCTGGCCGCGGCGGTCGAGGCGCTGCTCCCCGGTGACCGGCTCACCGTGGTGCCCGCCGAGCCGTTCGGCGCCGCGGCGCTCCGCGAGCACGTCACCGCCCAGGGCCGCTGGGTCGCCGACCGGGTGAGCGTCGTCGACTCGCTCGCCGAAGCCGAGGCCGCCGGGGTGGTCATCGCCGGCGAGGTGTTCGCCGGCACCGCCGAGGCGACCCGCAGCGGCATCGACGGGCTGTCCAAGTACCTGACCGACGGGGCGGTGCTGAGCGTGGCGACCGTCGCCGCGCCCGGCCGGACCGAGGGCGCCGCCGCCGAGCTGGCCCGACAGGACGCCCTCTACGGCGTCGGCGCCGACCTGGTGCTGCGTAACTCGCCGCCGGTGCGGGTCTACCGACTGCGGTTCACCCCGGCCAGCCCGGCCACGGCCGACAGCCTGGCCCCCGCGTACCGGCCGTCGAGCGTGCCGCTGACCCGGGGCATGCACATCGACTCCAACGGCGTGGCGGCGGCGGGCATCGCACTGGGCCTCGCAGCGCTGGCCCGGGTGACGCGCCCGTCGTCCAAGCTGTGGCTGCTGCCGGCCCTGGCCGCCGGGCCGGTCGCCGCGTTCTTCCGCGATCCCGAGCGGGACGTGCCGGAGGACCCGAGCGCCGTGGTCGCCAGCGCGGACGGGAAGGTCCTGTCGGTGCAGCGGCTGCACGACGAGCGCTTCGGCGACGGCGAGTGGCTACGGATCGCGGTGTTCCTGTCGGTGCTGGACGTGCACGTCAACCGCTCCCCGGTCGCCGGCAAGGTGGTGGACTACTTCGTCGCCGACGGCGGCTTCGTCAACGCGATGAAGCCGGACGCCGAGCACAACGTCGCCGCGTACACAGTGCTGGACACCGCTCGCGGCACGGTGGTGGTCGCACAGCGGACCGGGCTGATCGCCCGCCGGATCGTGCAGCGCGCGCCGATCGGCGCGCTCCTGGCCAGGGGCGAGCGGTTCGGGCTGATCCGGTTCGGCTCCCGCACCGACGTCTACCTGCCCGCCGAGGCCGCGGACCCGCTGGTCGGGCCGGGCGACAAGGTGATCGGTGGGTCGACGGTCATCGCCCGCTGGCGCTGACCCAAGAACGAGGAACGGGGCGCCGCTTTCGCGGCGCCCCGTTCTGTCTGCTCGGATCAGGCGGTACGACGCTGCCGCAGCCAGAGAACCGGCCCGCTGACCAGGTAGCCCACCACGATCAGGGCGAACGTGAGCCGGATGTCGACAAGCGCGCCGATCACCGGGGCCAACCAGAGCCACGGCGGCAGCTTCACCAGGCGGGCGAGCTTGGCGTACGGGAAGCTCGACACCATCGCGAAGGCCAGCAGCGCCACCCCGGCGACCAGCACGGCACCGGGCACCGGCAGGCCGATCGCCACGGTCACGGCGAGCACCGCGGCCGCCATGGTGGTGGGCACGCCGCAGAAGAACCGGCCGTCCTTCGGCGAGACGTTGAAGCGGGCCAGCCGAATCGCGGCACACGCCGCGACCAGGGCGCACGCCACCGCCGCCGCGGCGGTGGAGACGGAGCCGGCAAGCGAGGCGTAGACCACTACCGGCGCGGCGAGGCCGAACGAGCACATGTCGGCCAGTGAGTCCATCTGCGCGCCGAACGGGCTGGCCACCCCGAGCCGTCGGGCCAGCGCGCCGTCCAGGCCGTCGAAGCCGACGCAGGCGATCAGGCACAGCGCCGCCATGCGCACCTCGCCCTGCATGGCCAGGAAGATGGCCAGCATGCCGAGCATCAGACTGGCCAGCGTGCAGGCGTTGACCAGGCCGAACTTCATCCGGCGCGCCATGGTGCGCTCGCCGGGGAGCAGCGGGATGGACCGGGCCTCGTCGGCCTGCGCCATCGGCGGCATCGCCGGGCTGACCGGCACGACCGCGTCGATGTCGGCTCGGTCCAGGCCCAGTGTCGGGTCCACGCCCAGTGTCGGCCGGCTGAGCCGGTCCAGGCCGTAGCGACGGCGCTGCCGGTCGGCGTACCGGTGCTCGGTCGGGGACAGGTCACTCGGGTGCAGGTCGCCGTCGCGGCGACCCACCCGGACCAACAGCACCTGGCGGGCGAACGTGCTGCTGCGGCGCAACCGGCCCGCCCAGCGACGCCCTGCGGGGCGCGGACTGTCAGTAGTACGACGCCGGCGCCATGGGGCTCTCGGCACGTTTCCTCCATCACCGGATCTGCTGGCCGCCAACTGGCGGTTGTCCGGCTGTCTCGTGCCGGACCTTGCATGGCCCGGCAGCCGTTTTGCGGAGTACACCATCGCATAGGGGAACATGGCTTGGCGATAGCTGCCGGCGGTACTTATATCTGGCTTAAACCGCTCGAACCGCTCGCTTGTTCCCATCCCGGGCGTCATCGCCCGTTTCCTCCATCATTCCCGCCTTTGACTGTACCGGAGGGTCACCAACTCGGCTCACCGAGCGGGGTGCTATCGGCCGCTCTGTCCGATTGCCACGGCAGCGATGTCGCTCAACGGCAGGTCAACCGCCTCGGCGCGAGTGAACCACCCGGCCCGCGCCGTCGACCCTCCGGCGGACTCCGTGACCACCGCATCAGTAGGTACGTCCACCAGCACCCGATAGATCACCCGTACGCCGTGCCAGTCCAGCGGCCGACCCTCCGGGCCCAGCGCGGCGGGATTGTGCAGGTTGTTGACGCCCAGCAACTCCACGACCCGACCCACCTGGCCACCCTCCTCGACCAACTCCCGGAGCAACCCGGTGGCCGGCTGCTCACCGTGATCGGTGCCACCGCCGGGCAGATGCCACAGGCCGGCCCCCGGATAGCCCTCCGCGATCTGAGTCAGCAGAATCCGCCCAGCAGGATCGGTGACCAGCCCGTACGCCCCGAAGCGCAGCCGACGGTCGGGGTGCTCCGGCGGGAACGGGTCTCGCGACCGGCGCGCCCCGGGCGGCAGTGGGGTCACCGGCAGGCCCAGCGCCTCAGCGGTGAACGGGGTCAGCGGCAACTCCGCCACCTCGGCCAGTGAAAGCCAGCAAGCCCGATCGACCGGCCCACCCGCTTCCTCCCGCAACCCGCCCTCAGGCTTCGCGGCGTGGGGCGTGCCCTCGGACCGCGCGCCGCGAGGCGTGCCGAGCTCGAACAGCAGCCGGTCGGTGTGCAGCGCGACCTTGTCCTCCGGAAAGGTGGCGACATCGGCAACCACAGCGAGTAGCCGGGTCACAGTCACCGTCAGCCCGGCCTGTTCGGCAACCTCGCGGACCACGGCGTGCTGCGGGTCCTCCGCATGCCCAACGGCACCGCCCGGCAACCGCCAGAGCTCCGGAAACTCACCCTCCGCCCCGTCCCGAACCACCAACACCCGGCCCGAATCCCACAAAAGCCCGTAGGCCCCGACCCGCCGCGTCAATTGCACCCCTGCCACCCCCGTGTTCGCACCCCAGACCCGTTGATCATGAAGTTATCGCCATCCATCTCGCGCCGCGACAATAACTTCATGATCAACACGAGGCGGTACGCGGGAAACTCGTAGAGCTGAGGAGCCGAGGCCGCCGAAACCGAGCGAGCACCCACAGGCCATGACCGTCTAGGCCCATAAGACCGGTTTATCTGGTTTGACCGCCTGTCCGCTTCACTCCAGTAGCCCTCATTGTGGAGTCCATTCGCGCCGCAGCAGCCGAGACGAGCAGTGATCGACTCGGCTTCCTTGAAAACGCGGTGTCCGAGCGAGACGGATAGCGCGACTTCCGTGAAACCGAGTGGATCATGACATGGCCTGGGGTGGGCCGAGGATCGCCCGCCCCGGAACGCCCGTGTAGACAGTCCCTGCGGGGCGCCCCGAGCCCAAGATCGCGCAATATCCAGGATGTAGTGGCCTCACCGACGCGCCGATGCCACTACATCCTGCTTCGAGCACGATCTTGCCGCCGGGCCGCCGGGCCGCCGGGCCGCCGGGCCGCCGGGCCGCCGGGCCGCCGGGCCGCCGGGCCGCCGGGCCGCCGGGCCGCCGGGCCGCCGGGCCGCCGGGCCGCCGGGCCGCCGGGCCGCGAGGACGCGAGGACGGCTGACGGGACGGTCGGGGGGTCAGGTGAGCTGGGCTGCTTGGACTGCTTCGGCGGTCACCTCGGTGAGGCGGTCGGTGGGGAGAGCGCCCAACTCCTCCCGGCCGAACCAGCGGGCCTCGCAGGTGGAGCCGCCCACGTCGGCGATGGTCAGTGGGTTGGGCTGGTCGACGACGACGCGGTAGAAGGCGCGTACGCCGTGCCAGTCAATCGGGTAGCCCTCGGGGCCGAGCGAGGCGGCGTCGCGGTGGCTGGCGACTCCGAGGAGTTCGACGAGGCGGCCGGCCTGGCCGGTCTCCTCGATCAACTCTCGGATGAGTGCCGCGCCGGGCTGCTCGCCGTAGTCGGTGCCGCCGCCCGGCAGGTGCCAGCAGCCGGCACCGGGGTAGCCGTCGGAGATGCGGGTGAGCAGCACCCGGCCGGCGGGGTCGGTGCAGACCGCGTACGCGGCGAAGCGCTGGGCGCGGTGCAGCCCGTCGGGGCCGGGCACGGCGTAGAAGGAGGGGAACTCGGGGGCCTCGTCGGGCACCACGTCGGCCGAGGAGGCGGGCAGCCCGAGGGCGCGTGCGGTGAACGAGCGCAGCGGCAGTTCGCGCGCCTCGTCGAGGGTGTACCACCGGGCGAGGTCGGTGGGGCGTTCGCCGACCCGGTCGGCGAGGGTGCCGCCGCGTACGGCCACCCGGTAGATCAGCCGGTCGGTGTGGATGGTGATGCCCCGGTCCGGGAGGGCCCGCATGTCGGCGAGCACGTCGGCGAGGCCGGAGACGGCGACGGAGAGGCCGGTTTCGGCGGCGGTTTCGCGAACGACTGTGTGGTTCGGGTCCTCGCCGTGGTCGACGGCCCCGCCGGGCAGCGACCACGCCCCGGGGGTGCCGGAGTGCTCCGATGCGCGGACCAGCAGGACTCGGCCGATTGAATCAGCACAAACTGCGTATGCCGCGATCCTGCGGAGCGGCTTGAGCAAGGTGGTCACGGAAGCAAATTCTCCCCGGGCCGGGTTACCGGGACGGAAAAGAGTCGGATTCCTGACTGTCTGGCCCCGATCAGGGATTGGTCAGGGTAAGGATCCGGGCGGTCACCGAGGGCGGGCCGGGCGCCAGCGCGGACGGTAGAGGTATGACATCGACCACCGCTCCCCGCGCCCCGTACAAGCAGCTTCGGCGACCCACCACCGACCGCATGGTCGCCGGGGTCGCCAGCGGCGTCGGCCGCTACTTCGCCGTCGATCCCACACTGGTCCGGGTGATCTTCGCGGTCACCGGCCTGCTCACCGGCGGGCTCGCGCTGTTCGCGTACCCGATCATGTGGTTCCTGATGCCGGAGGAGCCCACCGGCGCGCCGGCCTGGCCGCACGCCGCGGGCGTCGCGCCGCAGAACGGCCCGCCGCCCACCGCCGGGCCCGCGCCCGGCGGGCCACCGCAGGGGTACGCCCCGACGCCGCCCTACCCGCCGACGACCCCGCTCAGCCCGCCGCCGGCCGCCTGAGCGGCGCTCACTCCCACTCGATGGTGCCCGGCGGCTTGCTGGTGACGTCCAGGACGACCCGGTTGACCTCGGCGACCTCGTTGGTGATCCGGGTGGAGATCCGGGCCACCACGTCGTAGGGCAGCCGGGACCAGTCGGCGGTCATCGCGTCCTCGCTGGAGACCGGGCGCAGCACCACGGGATGCCCGTAGCTGCGCCCGTCTCCCTGCACTCCGACGCTGCGAACGTCGGCGAGGAGCACCACCGGGAACTGCCAGACGCCCCGGTCGAGGCCGGCGGCGGTCAGCTCCTCGCGGGCGATCAGGTCGGCCTGGCGGAGCAGGTCGAGGCGCTCCTGGTCGACCGCGCCGATGATCCGGATGGCCAGGCCGGGGCCGGGGAACGGGTGCCGCCAGACCATCGCCTCGGGCAGGCCCAGCTGGAGGCCGAGCGCGCGGACCTCGTCCTTGAACAGGGTGCGCAGCGGCTCGACGAGCGCGAACTTCAGGTCCTCCGGGAGGCCGCCGACGTTGTGGTGGCTCTTGATGTTGGCGGTGCCGGTGCCGCCGCCGGACTCCACCACGTCGGGGTAGAGGGTGCCCTGGACGAGGAACTCGACGTCGCCGTGTGCGGCGATCTCGCGGGCCGCGGCCTCGAAGACCCGGATGAACTCCCGGCCAATGATCTTGCGCTTCTGCTCCGGGTCGGTGACCCCGGCGAGCGCGCCGAGGAACCGGTCGGCGGCGTCGACCACCTTCAGCTTGATGCCGGTGGCGGCGACGTAGTCCTTCTCCACCTGCTCGGCCTCGCCGGCCCGCAGCAGGCCGTGATCGACGAAGACGCAGGTGAGCTGGTCACCGACCGCCTTGTGCACGAGCGCTGCGGCGACCGCCGAGTCCACCCCGCCGGAGAGGCCGCAGATGACCTCCTTGTCGCCGATCTGGGCGCGGATCCGGGCGACCTGCTCGTCGATGATGTTCTCGGGCGTCCAGGTCGGCTCGATGCCGGCGATGTCGTAGAGGAAGCGGGTCAGCATCTCCTGGCCGTGCGCGGTGTGCCCGACCTCCGGATGGAACTGCACACCGGCCCGACGCCCGGCCAGGTCCTCGAAGGCGGCGACAGGGGCGCCCGCCGACTCGGCGGTCACAGTGAAGCCCTCGGGCGCCTCCGTGACGGCGTCGCCGTGACTCATCCAGACCGGCAGGTCCGCCGGCAGGTCACGCAGCAGCACACCGGGTTCGAGCAGGCGGGGGCGCAGCGGGGTGCCGCCGTACTCGCGGTTGCCGGTCTTCGCGACAGTGCCGCCGAGCGCCTGGGCCATCGCCTGGAAGCCGTAGCAGATGCCGAAGACCGGCACGTCGGCGCTGAACACGCCAGCGTCGATCTGCGGCGCGTCCGGGGCGTAGACGCTGGACGGGCCGCCGGACAGGATGATCGCGGCGGGGTTCTTCGCCAGCATCTCGGCGATCGGCATCGAGTGCGGCACGATCTCGGAGTAGACCTTCGCCTCACGGACCCGGCGGGCGATGAGCTGGGCGTACTGGGCTCCGAAGTCCACCACGAGGACGGGGCGAGGCAGGCTCATGTGCACGAAGCCTACCGACAGTCACGGCCGCTCCCGGCACCGGCTCGCCAGCAGTCCACTCTCCCCGCGATCTTGCACTTCCTGTCCCGACAAAAACCGCAAAAGTCGCAGAACGACGACCGAAACTGCAAGATCGCCGGGACGGGACGGGACGGGACGGGGCGGGACGGGGCGGGACGGGGCGCGGGGGTCAGGGTCGTAGCGCTCCTGGGGCGTTTGGCGGCACCGCCGGGTTGTGTGGGGGTACGGGGGCGAGCCGGCGGTACGGGGTGCCGAGCGGTGGGCGGGGGTCCTGCTCGCCCTTGTTGGGCCAGAAGGACATCGCCCGTTCCGCCTGGGCGGTGATCGTCAGGGAAGGGTTCACGCCCAGGTTGGCCGACACCGCGGCGCCGTCGACCACGTGCAGGCCGGCGTGCCCGTACACCCGGTGCCAGGGGTCGATCACCCCGTCGGCCGGTGTGGCGCCGATGACCGCCCCGCCCAGGATGTGCGCGGTCATCGGGATGTCGAAGGGTTCGGTGAGCGATCCGCCGGGGGTACCGCCGATCTCGTCGGCGAGCAGTCGGGCAGCTGTGTTGCCGGCCGGGATCCAGGTCGGACTGGGCGTGCCATGGCCCGGGCCGGTGACCAACCTGCGGCCGAGCGGGCCACGCCGCCACCGGGTGGTCAGCGAGTTGTCCACTGACTGCATGACCAGGGCGATCACCGTCCGTTCCGACCAGCCGCGCACCGACAGCATCCGCGCGGCCAACCGGGGCTGCCGCACGATGCTGCCCAGCCAGCGGCGTACCCGGTGCGGGCCGCCGTCGACAAGCAGCGACTGGAGCAGACCCATTGCGTTGGAGCCCCGCCCGTAGCGGACCGGCTCGACGTGCGTCTGCGGGTCGGGGTGGAACGAGCTGGTGATGGCCACCCCCTCGGTGTAGTCCAACCGCTCGGCCCGGGCCCGTTGGCGGGGCACCGAGGCACCGAGGATCGCCTCCGAGTTGGTCCGGGTCAGCTCGCCGAGGCGGGGCGAGAGCCCGGGTAGTGCCCCGTCGGCCCGCATCCCGTGCAGCAGCCGCTGGGTGCCGAGCGCCCCGGCGGCGAAGACCACCTGGTCGGCGTGGATGACCTGCCTGCTCTTGCGCAGCCAGGCGCCGGTGCGTTCGGTGTGCACCTCGTACCCGCCGCCGTCGGCGGGCCGGACGGCGGTCACAGTGGTCAACGGGCGGACCGTGACCCCGAGCCGTTCGGCGAGCCAGAGGTAGTTCTTGACCAGTGTGTTCTTCGCCCCGTGCCGGCAGCCGGTCATGCACGAACCGCAGTGCAGGCAGCCGGTGCGTTCCGGGCCGGCACCGCCGAAGTACGGGTCGTCGACCCGCTGGCCGGGCCGGCCGATGTGCACGCCCACCGGGGTGGCGTGGAAGGTGTGCCCCACCCCCATCCGCTCGGCCACCGCCCGCATGGCGCGGTCCGCGCCGGTGTGCACCGGGTACGTGGTGACGCCGAGCATCCGTTTCGCCTGGTCGTAGTGGTGGGCCAACTCGTCGCGCCAGTCGGTGATGTCCCGCCACTGAGGGTCGCTGTAGAAGGCCGGAAGCGGTTCGTAGAGGGTGTTCGCGTAGACCAGCGAGCCGCCGCCCACCCCGGCGCCGGAGAGCACCAGCACCCCGCCGCCGGATCGTCGGTCGGCCGGGCGGAGCAGGGTGAGCCGTTGGATGCCGTAGCAGCCCAGCTTCGGTGCCCAGAGGAACCGGCGGACCCGCCAGGACGTTCGCGGGAACTCGTCGTCGGCGAAGCGGCGGCCAGCTTCCAGCACCGCCACCGAGTAACCCTTCTCGGCCAGTCGGAGCGCGGTGACGCTGCCACCGAAGCCGGACCCGATGACGACCACGTCGTACCGCATGGACGCATCATTACTCGCGAGTAGCGCTCGCGCCAGCGGCACTTTTCGCGCGATCATGCTCCGGCCGACCGACCCGGCGTCTCCCGGCCGCAACCCGGAGCACCCGTCGGAGCGTTGTTCACCAGACGGGTGGAAGGAATCCAAGATGGTTCTCGGGTCGATGGCTCCGCGCCGACGATGGCTGCTGCTGGGGTTGGCGGCCCTCGCCGTCGTCGCGCTGATCGCCGCCGGCACTGTGGTGATCAGCCGGCTGACCGGGAACGACAAGCCGGGCGGCCCTCCGGTGGCCGGCTCACCGACTCCGTCACCGGTCGGCACGCCGACCCCCAGCCCCAGCGGTCCACCGCCGGGCGCGGACATCACCGGCCCGCTCAACCTGCTGCTGGTCGGTGTGGACACCCGGGTCAGCGTGCCCGGCTGGGAGCCGCACTCGGACGCCGTGCTGGTGCTGCACGTACCCAAGGGGTTGGATCGGGCGTACCTCTTCTCACTCCCCCGCGACCTGGTGGTGGACATCCCGGCGTTCCCGAAGGCCGGATACAAGGGCGGCAAGACCAAGCTCACGCACGCGATGAGCTTCGGCAGCCGGGTGCCGGGCAAACCCAAACAACCCAGCACGGCCCAGGGGTACGAACTGCTGCGCAGCACTGTCAGCGGCTACACCGGGCTGCGCATCGACGCCGGTGCGGTGCTCACCTTCAACGGGTTCGACCGGCTGGTCAACGCCCTGGGCGGGGTGGACATCTACGTCGACCAGCGGGTCGAGTCGCTGCACCGCCGACCGGACGGCAAGTACCGGGAGAGCGCGCCGGGCGGCTACACGGGGCCGCAGCAGGTGTACGAGAAGGGCGAGCAGCACCTCAACGGCTGGCAGGCGCTGGACTACTCGCGGCAGCGCTACATCACCGGCGGTGACTACGCGCGGCAGCGGCACCAGCAGCAGCTGATCCGGGCGATGACCCGCAAGATCCTGGACGAGGGCCTGGCCAAGCAACCCGAGCGCGTCGACCAGGTGGTCTCCGCGCTGGGCGACACGCTGGTCTACGTGGGCGGGCGCCGGATCGTCGACATCGCGTACGCCCTCAGCGGCCTGCCGGAGAACCGTTTCACGCTGGTCGGGCTGCCCGGTTCCGGTGTCGGCAAGGGCAGCGCCTACCGGGGCGAACAGCTGACCGCCGAGGGCCGCAAGTTCCTCACCGAACTCCGCGCCGGCCGCGCCGACGCGTACCTTGCCGCCCACCCCAAACTGGTCGTGAAGAACTGACCGCCGCTCAGAGCCGCTTGGGCAGGTCGGGCTTCTTCGTGCCGTAGAGCCAGGCGTCGAAGATCGCATCGAGCTGCTTGCCGGAGATCCGTTCGGCAAGGGCCACGAACTCGGCAGTGGTGGCGGTGCCGTCGCGCTTCTCCGCCGCCCACGTCTTGACGATCTCGAAGAACGCCTTGTCGCCGACGGCCACCCGCAGGGCGTGCAGGGTCATCCCGCCGCGCTGGTAGACCGACTCGCTGAACAGCTTGTCCACCCCCGGCTTGCCCGGCGGCGTCCTCCACACCTGCGCGGACATTTCGGCGTACCGCCTGTCGAACGCCTCCTTGGCGGTGTACGCCTTGGTGTGCTCGGCCCAGAGCCACTCCGCGTACGTGGCGAAGCCCTCGTTGAGCCAGATGTCCTCCCACTTGGCCAACGCGACGCTGTCGCCGAACCACTGGTGGGCCAACTCGTGTGCGACGACCTCGGTGTTCTCGCCCTGCCGGAAGAAGCTCGCCGCGTAGACCGGTCGGCTCTGCGTCTCCAGGGCGTACGAGATCCGGCTGTCGGAGATCACCACCCCGCCGTACGCGCCGAACGGGTACGGCCCGAACACACTCTCCAGATAGTCGGCCACGGCAACGGTCTGCGCGATGGACGCGTCCGCGTTCCCCTTGGCCTCGGTGGTGGTGACCGCGTTGTAGACCGGGCGGCCCTTGTGCTCGCCGGTGGTGATCCGGAACTTGCCGATCACCAGGGTGCTCAGGTAGCTGGCCATCGGCGACTTCTCCGACCACTTCCAGGTGGTCCAACCGCCCGAGCTGGCCTTGCCGCCGGGAACGCCGTTGCTGATCGCGGTCAGGCCGTCCGGGACGGTGACCTCGAAGTCGTAGGCCGCCTTGTCCGACGGGTGGTCGTTCACCGGGAACCAGGTACTGGCCGACTCGGGCTGACCCAGCGCGATGGCACCGTCGGCGGTGTGCAGGAAGCCGCCGTCACCGAGCGTCTCGTTCTTCAGCGGCTTCGGCTTACCGGCGTAGGTGATCTCGGCGACGAAGCCGTTGCCGTTGATCAGGCCGGAAGCCGGCTTGATCACCAGCTCGTTCCGCTTGCGGCTGTGGGTCGCCGGTGCGCCGTCCACCGTGACCGCGCTGACGGTCAGGCCGGCCAGGTCGAGGTTGAACGTCGACAGGTCCGCCGTCGCGGTGGCCCGCACTGTGGTCGTACCCGTCAACTGGTCCTTGGCCGGGTCGTAGCGCACCTTCACCGTGTACCGACCGACGTCGTAGCCGCCGTTGCCGTAGGTCGGGAAGTAGGCGTCACCGACCCCGTCGGCGCCCGCGCTGAACGTCCGCGACGGTGTGGGAGACGCGCTTGGTGGTAGCGCCGTATCCGGGCCCGTCGAGTCGCATCCGGACAGTGCGAGCGCACCGGTCACCAGCAGGCCGGCACCCATTCGCAGTCTGTGCCGCGTCCCCCGCATCCCACACCCTTTCCGCACGGTGGCCGGTCACGGCCGCGCGAACTGGCGCCTACCCGCCGTTCTCAGGCGGCAGCATATCGACCGGGCGGCGGCGCCGGTCACGGCAGTGTGGGGGCCGACCCACCCACCAACCAGGCGTCGAAGAGCGGACGCAGTTGCCGCTGCGCGACCCGCTCGGCCAGCGCGACGAGGTCCGCTGTGGTCGCGTTACCCGCAGCCCGCTCGCTGGTCCAGGTGCGCAGGATGCGGAAGAAGAGGTCGTCACCGACGGTCCGGCGCAACGCGTGCACGGCGAGCGCCCCGCGCTTGTAGACGGCCGCGCCGAACATCTGCTCCCGGCCCGGCTCGACCGACGGTTGCGTCCAGTCGGTCATTGCGTACTGGATCTCGAAGTTGCGCTGGGCGGTCCGGCCGCCGTCGTGCTCCTCCCACAGCCACTCGGCGTAGCTGGCGAAGCCCTCGTTGAGCCAGATGTCGCCCCACCTGGTCAGCGACACGCTGTCGCCGAACCACTGGTGCGCCAACTCGTGCACGACGACACTCGGGTTCGGCCGGTCATCCGAGAAGAAGGCAGGCCCGTAGACCGGCCGGGACTGGGTCTCCAGCGCGTACCCGACCCGGTCGTCGGCGATCACGATGCCCCCGTACGAGTCGAACGGGTACGGGCCGAAGCGGCTGGCCAGGAAGTCGACGATCGCGCCGGTGCGGGCCAGCGAGGTGGCCGCGCCGCCGGCCGCCGGCAGGCTCGCGGCCACCGCCGTGACCATCGGTCGGCCGGCGTGCGTGCCGGTCACCACCCGGTAGTCACCGATCACCAGGGTGCTCAGGTAGCTTGCCATCGGGGCGCGCTCCGACCAGCGCCAGGTGGTCCAGCCGTCGGCGCTGTTCTTCGGCCCGGGTACGCCGTTGCTCAGCGCGGCCAAGCCGTCCGGAACGGTCACCGCCAGGTCGTAGGTGGCCTTGTCCGACGGGTGGTCGTTGACCGGGAACCAGGTGGCGGCCGAGTCGGGCTGGCCGAGCGCCACAGCGCCGTCGGCGGTGTGCAGGAAACCGCCGCTGCCCAACGCCCCGTCCTCGACGGCAGTGGGGACGCCCGTGTACTCGACAGTCACTGTGAACTGCCGGCCGCGCGGCAGGCCGTCGCGGGGCGTCACCACCAACTCGCCGTCGCCGCGCCGGTGCTCGGCCGTCGTGTCACCCACGCTGACCGCGCGAACCTCCAGGCCGACCAGGTCCAGGTTGAAGCGGGACAGGTCCTGAGTGGCGGTGGCCGTGATGACGGCTCGACCGGTCAGCCGGTCGGTCGACGGGTCGTAGCGGACGTCGAGGCCGTAGTGCCCGACGTCGTAACCGCCGTTGCCGTGCCCCGGCACGTACGGGTCGCCGGCGTCGGCGGCACCGGGCCGGAAGCCGTCGCGGTCGTCGCCGGTACAACCGGTGGCGGCCAGCCCGATCGCGCAGGTCAGCGCGGCGGCGACGCGCAGTCTCCGTCCGGTCAGGACCATGCCCACCCCTCCTGCGGCACTCTGCTCAGGCCGAGCGTAGTCAGCATCAGCGGCCGCACGGTCGGTATCGACGATCATCAGTGACTTTCGTCGGATCGAACAAAAGCTGACGTCAATCGAACCTTTCTTTCGACTTAGACCGACGTTAGTGTCTGTCTCCGACCACCGTCGCGAAAGGTGGAACCATGCCAGACCACACCGCCCCCGACGCCACCCCCACCGGCCGGCTCAGCCGCCGGTCCCTACTCGCCGCCTCCGCCGGGGCCGCCGCCGCGATCGGCGCGGCCGGCCTGCCCGTCCTCGCCACCGGCACCCCCGCGCTCGCCAACCCCGGCAACGCGAGCAAGCTGCGGGTCGAGCCGCTGATCCCGGCCAAGAACCGCGGCATCATCCTCTACAGCGTCCGCGACCGGATCACCGCCGCGCCCGACGACAGCGGAGTGCCGTACGGCTTCGAGCGCGTCCTCGCTCGACTCGCCGAAATCGGCTACAAGGAGATCGAGTTCGCCGGCTACACCCAGAGCACCGAGATCCTGGGCCGCCAGATCACCCCCGCCGAGATCCGCAAGATCCTCGACGACAACGGCCTGGTGGCCAACGGCACCCACGCCTCGATCCAGCCGGCCACCTTCCAACAGCAGCTGGACATCGCCGAAGAACTCGGCATGAAGAACATCGGCACCGGCAGCGACCCGACCAGCAGCGCGTACAAGGCCGAGTGGGACGCCGCCGCGGACATCTGGAACGAGCTGGGCCGGCAGGCCAAGGCCCGAGGCATGCGGCTCTACACGCACAACCACGACGCCGCGTACAGCTTCCTCATCGACCGGGGCCCGCGCGACGCGCAGGGCCGGCAGACCCGGTCCTCCGGCATCCGCCGGCTTGAGTACTTCTTCGAGATCACCGACCCGCGGTACGTCTTCTTCGAGCTCGACATCTACTGGGCCTACGTGGCCCGCTACAAGCACCAGAAGTACGTGAACCCGGCCGGCCAGGAAGTGACCGACCTGTTCGACCCGATCCTCACCGTGGCCGACCGGACCACCCGGTTCCCGCTCTTCCACGCCAAGGACGGCGACCGGGACACCAGCGTCCCCAACGGTTACCAGATGACCCCGCTGGGCGACGGCGACCTCAACTTCCAGCAGTTCTTCCAGACCATCGGCGAACGCAACTTCCACCACGCCAACTGGGAGATGGACACCGCCCCCGGCGGCACCGAGAACAGGGGCCAGTCGCTGGACTTCGCGGCGACCAGCTACCGCAACATGTCCGACCTGACCATCTACGTGGAGAAGTGACTCCCGGCTGAGTGACTCCGGTTGAACGCGACGAAGGCCGGCCCCGCAGTGTTGCGGGGCCGGCCTTCCGGCGTCTGACGGATCGGTCAGCGGTCGAGGACCAGACCGACCTTCTGGAACTCCTTCAGGTCGCGGTAACCGCACTTGGCCATCGCCCGACGCAGCCCACCGAACAGGTTGAGCTGACCGTCGGCCTCGTCCGCCGGCCCGAAGAGCAGCTGCTCCATCGACCCGAGCGGCTCACCGGAAACCTCGAAGGCACCCCGGGGCAGCGACGGGTGGCTCGCCGCCGAGTGCCACCAGGCACCACCGGCGGGGGCCTCCTCGCAGAGCGACAGCGGCTCACCGAGCATCACCGCGTCCGCGCCGCAGCCGAGCGCCTTGGCGATGTCACCCGAGGTCTGGATGTCACCATCGGCGATCAGGTGCACGTACCGGCCACCCGTCTCGTCCAGGTAGTCACGGCGGGCCGCCGCGGCGTCGGCGATCGCGGTGGCCATCGGCACCCGGATGCCCAGCACCGACTCGGTGGTCGACCACTCGTCACCACCGATGCCCACGATCACGCCGGCCGCCCCGGTACGCATCAGGTGCAGCGCCGTCTTGTAGTCGGTGCAGCCACCGACGATCACCGGCAGGTCGAGGTCGGCGATGAACTCCTTGAGGTTCAGCGGCTCGTCGGTGGTCGACACGTGCTCGGCCGAGACGATGGTGCCCTGGATGACAAGGATGTCCACCCCGGCGTCCAGGATCACCGGCGCCAGCGCCAGGGTGTGCTGCGGGGAGACCCGCACCGCCACCGTGCCGCCACCGGCGCGCAGCTCGCGGACCCGCTCCGCGATCAGGTCCGGGCGGATCGGCTCGGCGTACACCTCCTGGAGCCGCTTGGTGGCGCGGGCCTCCTCGTCGAGGCCGGCCAGCTCGTCCAGCACCTTCGTCGGGTTCTCGTAGCGGGTCCAGAGCCCCTCGACGTTGAGCACGCCGAGGCCGCCGAGCTGACCGAGACGCACCGCCGACGACGGGCTCATGGTGGCGTCGGAGGGGTGGCCGACGCACGGAATGCCGAACGGGTACGCGTCGAGCTGCCAGGACGTCGAGACGTCATCGACGTCCCGGGTGCGGCGGCTCGGCACGATGGCGATGTCGTCCAGGTGGTAGCCGCGCTGCGCGGTCTTGCCCAGCCCGATCTCGACCACGTCACGCATGGGGGACTCCAGGTGGTTGGGGGTGGTGGGTCAGCGGGTGTGGTAGTTGGGCGCCTCGACCGTCATCTGGATGTCGTGCGGGTGGCTCTCCTTCAGGCCAGCCGCGGTGATCCGGATGAGCTGGCCCCGGCGGTGCAGATCGGGGATGTTCTCCGCACCGGCGTACCCCATGGCCAGTCGCAGACCGCCGACCAGTTGGTGGGCCACCCGGGAGAGCGGCCCCCGGTAGGGCACCTGACCCTCCACGCCCTCGGGGACCAGCTTGTCGTCGCTGAGCACGTCCTGCTGGAAGTAGCGGTCCTTGCTGTACGACTTGGCCTGACCCCGGGACTGCATCGCGCCGAGCGACCCCATCCCGCGGTACGTCTTGAACTGCTTGCCGTTGACGAAGATCAGCTCACCGGGGCTCTCCTCGCAACCGGCCAGCAGGCTCCCGAGCATCACCGTGTCGGCGCCGGCCACCAGGGCCTTGGCGATGTCACCGGAATACTGGATGCCGCCGTCGCCGATCACCGGCACGCCGGCTGGGCGGGCGGCCCGGGCCGCCTCCATGATCGCGGTGACCTGCGGCACGCCGACCCCGGCGACGATCCGGGTGGTGCAGATCGCCCCCGGCCCCACGCCAACCTTGACGCCGTCGGCGCCGGCGTCGACAAGCGCCTTCGCGCCGGCGTACGTGGCCACGTTGCCGCCCATGATGTCGACCGCCACGTCGGCCTTGAGCCGGCGAACCATGTCCAGCACGGCCCGCTGGTGACCGTGCGCGGTGTCCACGATCAGCACGTCGACGCCCGCGTCGACCAGCGCACGGGCCCGCTTGTAGGCGTCCTCGCCCACGCCGATGGCGGCGGCGACCCGCAGCCGGCCGGCGTCGTCCTTGCTGGCGTCCGGGTACTGCTCGCTCTTGGTGAAGTCCTTGACGGTGATCAGGCCACGCAGCCGGCCCGAGTCGTCGACGATCGGCAGCTTCTCGACCTTGTGCTGACGCAGCAGCGCCAGGGCGTCGTCCTTGCTCACCCCGACCCGCGCGGTGACCAGCGGGGTGTGGGTCATGATCTCGCGGACCGGCGTGTTCGGCTCGGAGACGAAACGCATGTCCCGGTTGGTGACGATGCCCACCAGTTGGCCGTCGCCATCCACCACCGGCACGCCGGAGATGCGGTAACGCCCGCACAGCTCGTCGACCTCGCGCAGCGTGTCGTCCGGACTGGCCGTCACCGGGTTGGTGATCATGCCGGACTCGGAGCGCTTGACCAGGTCGACCTGGAGGGCCTGGTCCTCCAGGGAGAGGTTGCGGTGCAACACGCCGATGCCGCCCTGGCGGGCCATGGCGATCGCCATCCGGGCCTCGGTCACCGTGTCCATCGCGCTGGACAGCAGCGGAATGGACAACTCGATGTTGCGAGTGAGCTTCGTCCGGGTATTGACCCGGCTGGGCACCACATCCGACTCGCCCGGCTGAAGCAGCACGTCGTCGAAGGTGAGGCCGAGCGGAACCACCCGGGCGGAGCCGGCCGGCAGCTCGGGCAGGTGGCCGCCCAGGTCGGCGTGCTCGACGCCGGCCGGAAGATCGGTGCTGGGCGAATTTTCCACGATTGCTCCCCTGAGCTGCTCGGATGGGCTTCAGCGAGGTGGCGCGGGCGGGCACCGGAGCGCGCCACGATGCCGGCACGTCGCCTCATCGTACCCAGTGAGCTGGGCGACCCGTCCGTGGCAGGCCGGCCCGGCGCGGACGCCGGGGGGCGGACGTTCGCGCCGCGTTGGGTCTACGGTGAGGGGGTGCACGACGAGCCCATCGACCCGTTCAACGGCGACCCGGCCGATCCGACAGCGGGTCTGGATGACCCGGGCGATGACGCGACGCCGGATCCGCTGACCGACGTCGAGCGGCAGGATGTGCTGGAAGACCTCGCCGACCTGGAGATCTACCAGGCTCTGCTGGCCCCGATCGGCGTTCGCGGGCTGGTGATCGAATGCGAGGACTGCCGCGAGCCGCACTACTTCGACTGGGACCTGCTCCGCGGCAACCTGCGGCACCTGCTCAACTCCGGGCGGCCCCGGGTGCACGAGCCCGCGTACGACCCCGACCCGGACCACTACGTGACCTGGGACTACGCCCGGGGGTACGCGGACGGGGTGCACGACACCCTGTCCGAGGGCACCGAGGACGAGCCGGACGCCCCGACCGCCACCAAGTGACACCGCCGCGCTGCTTGCGCGGCGTACCCCTGCTGTCGCGTGCCGTGCCGTGCGGCGTGCCCCGCTTCCGCGCGGCGCGCCCTGCGGCGGCGCTGCGCGGATGTCAGGCCACTAGACCGGCGCGGAACCCCGCCGCCACCGCGTGCGCCCGGTCCCGGGCGCCAAGCTTGCGGAACAACCGGCGGGCGTGCGTCTTGACGGTGTCCTCCGAGACGAACAACTCCCGGCCGATCTCCGCGTTGCTCTTGCCCTCGGCCATGCCGAGCAGCACCTGAAGCTCACGCTCGGTGAGGCCGATCGACGCCCGACTGGGTCGGGCGTTCGGGGCGGGACGACCCTGGTCGGTCTGCGTCGCCGGCTCGCCGGTCCCCGCCTCCGCCTCGTCGTCGCCCCGCTGCACCGGCACCGACGCCACACCGGCCGGCCCGTCGGCGGCCGTGGCCGCCCAGCCGGGCTCGCCGGAGCCACGCGGCGACGGACCGGAGCGACCGGACCCACCCACCGCAGCAGCGTCGCGGGCCGGATCAGTGATCCGCTGCCGAGAGGCTCGGCCGGGCGCGGCGAGCAGCAGTAGCGCCTTCGCCACCGCGCTGGTCAGGTCATGGTCGACATTCTGGATGAGCCCCCGGGCGCCGGCGCTGATGGTGGCCGCCGCTGCCTCGGACTCCTCGGTGCCGAGTAGCAGCACCGCCGCCTGCGGCGCACGCGCCAACACCCGACGGACGAAGCCCGCGCTGTCCGGCCGGGTGAGGGCCGTGTCCGCCAGGACCACGTCGGCGGGCCGCTCGGCCAGCCGCAGCATCACCTCGGGATCAGAGACGGCGGTACGAACGATCGCGGACAACCCCAGCCGCGCGGCAGCAGAAGTAAGGTGCTGGGCCGCGAGTGGTGTCCGAACGCACACAAGAACGGTACGCACTGTGGTCTCCTCTCCGCCAACGAGCAGACCATGACGGGGTCGGCTGGGGAGGGGGTTCCCGGCAATCCTTCGAACTTTTCCGACAGATGGGGCAAAAGCCGCAATTTCCCGGACGTTTTCGATCACACACGTGTGAGTTGACGACAGCCCGGGTACCGGGAGATCCAGGCCGGGAACGGTGCGCCTGCGCGGCCCGCCGCCCGGACGCCGGCCATAAGGATTCTCGCGGAGCCGCGCGGGAGGAGGGGTGCTGATGTCGAACGTACGTAGACTGCCCGGACCCATCGTCGATCTCTGGGACTGGCAGCGACTCGGTGCCTGCCGAGGGCGCGACAGCGCCCAGTTCTTCCACCCCGACGGTGAGCGCGGTTCTTCCCGGCTGCGCCGCGAGTCCGCCGCCAAGTCGGTCTGTCGCGCCTGCCCGGTTCGCGCCGAGTGCGCCGCCCACGCCCTGTCCGTGCGCGAGCCGTACGGCGTGTGGGGCGGCTTCAGCGAGTCGGAGCGCCTGCGACTGCTCGCCGTCGGCTGGGAGGACCTGGCAGACCGCCGACACGCCCGCGTCGACGTCGCACGGCTGGAAGCCCGCCTGGGTCGGCCGCACAAGTCGACCGTCCCGGCCCAACGCAACGTCGCCTGACCCGACACGACATCTACATCCGCGAGCCGCGCCCCCGTCCTGGGGGCGCGGTTTCGCGCGGTTTACGCGACGCCGACGAACGCCGCATGATCAACACGGGTTCCTTGATGTCGGGGCATCCCGCCCATCCGGACACCGCGACTTCAATGATGCCGAGTGGATCAAGCCAGGTTCGGGGCCGGAGGGGCGAGCAGAGACGGGCACCCTGGGACGTTTGACCGGTCTGGGGCATTTGGGCTTGGTGCAGGCCTAGGCTTCTGCGAGGTATGCGATCTCTGTCCCGTGACCGGGCACACCCGTAGGCCGGAATCCTGGCCGAGCCGGGGTCGTTACATACCCTGACGATCGCAGCACCACGACCCGCCGCCCGCCTCGCATGGGGTTTGGGATGCAGGTCCGGCGGGTTGGAATGCCAGCCTCCGCCCGGTCGTTGCAGTCCCCACGAACGACCGCAGGCACCGCCACGATGAGGGTGCCGATGGATGGGCCAAACCCCGGAATGACCTGGGCCCGTCGGTCGTTACACATGGACCCGGCGCCACGAGCCCCCGCTCGCAGGTCGCCGACCCGACGCCCGACAGGGCGCCACCCCCAAACTTTCCCCTTGTACGTGCAGCGCCGGACGAGGTGCTCACACCCTGCCGCCGCCCCCTGTTGGTGGTTCGGGTGTTCCTACCCCCGAAGGAGCTACCCCTCATGAACACGATTTTCCGTAAGAGCATGTTGTCTGTTGCTGGTCTCGCGTTCGCCGGTGGTGTGTTCGCCGGTCCGATCGCCGCCCACGCCGCCACCCCGGTCGACGCCAAGCCCGTCGCCGTGGCCGTGCAGGCGCCGAAGCCGCAGGGCGAGCAGTCCCACATCAGCCTGAATGATGAGCAGACCGCCAACGTCAAGGCGATCATCGCCGCCACGAAGAAGGCCGGTCTCCCGGAGCGGGCCGCGGTCATCTCGATCGCGACGAGCCTGCAGGAGTCGAAGCTGGAGAACCTCGGCCACCTCGGCGATATGAATGACCACGACTCGCTGGGCCTGTTCCAGCAGCGCCCGAGCTCGGGTTGGGGCACCCCGGAACAGATCACCAACCCCGAGTACTCGACCACCGCGTTCCTCAAGGGCCTCAAGCAGGTCGACGGGTGGCAGGACATGGCCCTGACCGACGCCGCGCAGACCGTCCAGGTCTCCGCCTACCCGGACGCGTACGCCCAGTGGGAGCAGCAGGCCACCGACCTGGTCGCCCAGCACTGGAACAGCTGACCCACACCACAGCAGAACAGCACGACACCGACCGCTGGCCGGCACCCGCAACCCGGGGTGCCGGCCAGCGGCATTCCTGCTGCCACCGATCGCCACCCGCCATGCCACCCGGCGGCCGCTGACCGCCATTCGCAGGCCACCGGCCACCGCCATCCGGCGCAGGTCGCAGGGTGCAGGCCGCTGAGAACCTCGGCCGCAGGCCGCAGTCGCCAGGGCGGAGGGTGCCGAACTGGCCCAACGGAGACGGAGGGCGTCGAACAACCGACGCCCGCCTGCAGATCGCGGACACAGCCCGCCGATTCAGGCGCCGGACGCAGCCCGGGCGGGCGGCGCCACACGGTGGATCAGCGGACGGTGACGGTGACCGTGTGCCAGCCGGTGGCGCCGTCCGGGACGACGTCCTGCGTACGCTCGGTTTGGGTTTCGCCGGTCGCGTCCGTCGCGCGGACCTGGAGCCGGTGTTCGCCCGGTGTGGCGTCCCAGCGCCAGGACCATTGCACCCAGGTGTCCACCGAGACGGTCGGGGCCAGCGCGGCTTCCTGCCACTGGCCGTCGTCGACGCGTACCTCGACTCGGCGGATGCCTCGGTGCTGTGCCCAGGCCACTCCAGCGATGGTCACCGGCCCGGTGGTCAGCCGGTTGCGCCCCCGGGGCGCGTCGATCCGCGACTGGGTCTTGATCGGCCCCTGGGCGGACCAGCCGCGCGGCACCCAGTACGCGTCGAAGTCGGCGAACCGGGTCAGCTCCAGTTCGGTCACCCACTTGCAGGCTGACACGTAGCCGTAGAGGCCCGGCACCACCATCCGGACCGGGAAGCCGTGCTCGACCGGCAACGGCTCGCCGTTCATCCCGACGGCCAACAGCGCGTCTCGTCCGTCGCGTAGCGCGGCGGTGGGGGTGCCGCAGGTCCAGCCGTCGACCGACCGGCCGACGACCTGGTCGGCGTCGTCGTCGGGCTCGACCTCGTCCAGCAGTTCCCGCAGGGGTACGCCGAGCCAGCGGGCGTTGCCGATCAGGTCCCCGCCCACCTCGTTGGAGACGCAGGCCAGCGTGACGTACCGCTCGACCAGCGGTCGGGCCAGCAGGTCCGCGTAGCTGTAGGTGCGCTCCTTGCCGACCCGCCCGTGGATCCGCAGCCGCCAGGTGTCCGGGTCGACCTGGGGCACCACCAGCGCGGTGTCGATCCGGTAGAACCCGAAGTTCGGGGTGACGTACGGCGCGAGCTGGGTCAGGGAGAGGTCCGCGCCGGCCGGCACGGCCGGTGCGGGGGCCACCGGGGCGGGTAGGCGGATCGCGTCGCGGGCCGCGGAGACGCCGCGCCGGCCCGCCAGCCAGCGTCCGCCGAGACCGGCCACCACCGCTGTGCCGAGCAGCACCCCGCTGCCGGTGAGGAACCGCCGCCGCGAGTCCGGGTCCACTTCGGCAGGCCCGGCCGGCTCGACCGCCGCCGTCGGCCCGGCAGGAGTCACCGGAACCGACCCCGCCGGCACCGGACCGCCAGGTGACACCGGCCCGGACGAAGACACCGGGTCGCCGGGCGACGCCGGCGCCGGACCGGCGGGTGGGGTGGGTGGTGACCAGGACCAGGGGTTCAGCTCGAACGGTCCGGCGATGAACAGCCAGAGCACCAGGGCGCCGAGACCGGCGCCGACCAGGGACGGCAGTGCGTCGGCGAGGTCCGCGCCGGGACGGGTCAACGCGGCCGCGACGCCGATGGCGCCGAACGCGGCGATGCCGGCCAGGCCGAGTGCCAGCCGGCGGATCGCCAGTACGCCGAAAAGCGCGGCGAAGGCTCCCAGCAACACGGCCGTGCCGACCAGCAGCGCGATCTTGTCGGCGGTGCCGAAGAGGTCGATGGCGAGTTGCTTCAGCGACTCGGGGACGGCGTCGACGATGACCCCGCCGACAGCGACCAGGGGCGCCGACCGGGGGCCGGTCAACACCGCGACCGGTTCGGCGATCCCGATCGCGACGGCGGCGGCGGTGATTCCGGCCAGCGCGGCGTACCGCCGTGACGTGGTGCTCATCGGCCCAGTGTGCGCGATCATCTCGTCCGGTCGCCAACAACGTCAGCGTTCGGTAATGACCTGCCGGCCCACCGAACGAAGCGGGGCACACCGCCGTACGGCGGTGTGCCCCGGGTGTCGCTACCGGATCAGAAGCCCGGGCCGTGCTGGTGGCCGTGACCGTGGCCGTGGCCGCCGGCGGCGGCCGGCTCGGCCTGCTCCGGCTTCTCCACCACGAGGCTCTCCGTGGTGAGCAGCAGACCGGCGATCGAGGCGGCGTTGGTGACCGCGTTGCGGGTCACCTTCACCGGGTCGATGATGCCGGCCTTGACCAGGTCGACGTACTCGCCCTTGGCGGCGTCGAGGCCGTTGCCCCACTTGAGGTCGGCGACCTTCTGGGTCACGACGTAGCCGTCGTGACCGGCGTTCTGGGCGATCCAGCGCAGCGGCTCGACGAGCGCCTTGCGCACGACCGAGACGCCGACCTTCTCGTCACCGGTGAAGCCCAGGTCGTCGTCGAGCACCGAGAGGATCTGCACCAGGGCGGCGCCGCCGCCGGGCACAGTGCCCTCCTCGACCGCTGCCTTGGTCGCCGCGATGGCGTCCTCGATGCGGTGCTTGCGCTCCTTCATCTCGACCTCGGTCGCCGCGCCGGCCTTGATGACGGCGATGCCACCGGAGAGCTTCGCCAGCCGCTCGGCCAGCTTCTCCCGGTCCCAGTCGGAGTCGGAGGCCTCGATCTCCTTGCGGATCTGGGAGACCCGGTCGGCGACGTCGGCCTTCTGGCCACCGCCGTCGACGATCGTGGTGTTCTCCTTGTCGACCACGACGCGCCGGGCGGTGCCGAGCACCTCCAGGCCGACCTGGTCGAGCTTGTAGCCCAGCTCCGGGGCGACCAGCTCGGCGCCCGTGGAGATCGCGATGTCCTGGAGCATCGCCTTGCGCCGGTCACCGAAGCCCGGGGCCTTGACCGCGCAGACCTTGAGGGTCTTGCGCAGCGAGTTGACCACCAGGGTGGAGAGCGCCTGGCCGTCCACGTCCTCGGCGATGATCAGCAGGGGCTTGCTGTTCTGCAGGACCTTCTCCAGCAGCGGCAGCAGCTCCTCGATCGCCGAGATCTTCTGGGTGGTGACCAGGATGTACGCGTCCTCGAGGACGGACTCCTGGCTCTCCAGGTCGGTGACGAAGTTCGGCGAGATGAAGCCCTTGTCGAACTGGAGACCCTCGGTCACGTCCAGTTCGGTGGTGAGCATCGAGCCTTCCTCGACGGTGATGACACCGTCGCGGCCGACGCGCTCCATCGCCTCGGCGATGAGGTCGCCGATCGTGGAGTCCTGCGCGGAGATCGTCGCCACGTTCGCGATCGACTCCTTGCTGGTGACCTCGGCGGCACGGCCGAGCAGCGCCTCGGAGACCTTGGTGGCCGCCGCGTCGATGCCCCGCTTGAGGCCGGCCGGGTTGGTCCCGGCGGTCACGTTGCGCAGACCCTCGCGAACCATCGCCTGGGCCAGCACGGTCGCGGTGGTGGTCCCGTCGCCGGCGACGTCGTTGGTCTTGGTCGCCACCTCCTTGACCAACTGCGCGCCAAGGTTCTCGTACGGGTTGGTGAGCTCGATCTCCTTGGCGATGGTCACACCATCGTTGGTGATCGTCGGCGCACCGAATTTCTTGTCCAGGACGACGTTGCGCCCGCGCGGGCCGAGGGTGACCTTGACCGCGTCCGCGAGGGCGTTGACACCGTGCTCCAGCAGGTGCCGGGCGTCGTCCGAGAAGCTCAGGATCTTCGCCATTAATGTCCCTTCGAAGCGCCATTGCCCCGGCCCGGCGAGCCGGACCGGGGCAGTGGCACTGATCGGTTGCTTACTTCTCGATGACCGCGAGGACGTCGCGGGCGGAGAGCACCAGGTACTCCTCGCCGGCGTACTTGACCTCGGTGCCGCCGTACTTCGAGTAGAGGACGGTGTCGCCGACCTGCACGTCAACCGGAACCCGGTTGCCGTTGTCGTCGACGCGCCCCGGGCCCACAGCGAGGACGGTGCCCTCCTGCGGCTTCTCCTTGGCGGTGTCGGGGATCACGATGCCCGACGCCGTGGTGGTCTCAGCCTCGTTCGCCTGGACCACGATGCGGTCCTCGAGCGGCTTGATCGCAACCTTGGTCGCGGTAGTCACGGGCATACCCTCCTGGGGTACTGGTTTCGTTGCTGACCAGCGGGGCTGACCAGCGTCAATCTGCCTCATGCCACCGGGCGGTGCCGTCGTCGCGGGTGCCGGTCCGCCTGGCGTGCGCACCCGGGTCGCGAGACCCGGAAGCTGGCACCCTCAGGGTGAGAGTGCTAATCGCAGGTTATTCCGTGGCTAGCACTCCGTCAAGGAGAGTGCCAGCGCGTCGCGCCCCGCCAGCCAGGATTTCCCTGTCGGCCGGGACAATGGCCGGGTGGATCTCGATCAGCTGGCGGCGCTGCGTACCCCCGAGGGGTCGGCCGCGCTCACGGCGGCGGCCGAGCTGGCCGGCGGTGATCCACTGGTCGCGGCGTCGGCGCTGCGCGCGACCGGGGTGCCGCCGGCGTTGGCGGCGGCGGCCCTCACCCAGGCCGAGCTGCGCCATCGGGCGGTCGGCAAGTTCGGCCCGGCCGCCGCTGGGATGTTCCTCACGCGCCCCGGCCTGGAGCAGGCCACCCGCCGGGTGGTCGCCGACCGGCGGGCCGCCCGGTTGTCCGCGGCCGGCGTGCGCACCCTGGCCGACCTCGGGTGCGGGCTCGGTGCCGACGCGCTGGCCGCCGCCCGGGCCGGCATCCGGGTGTACGGGGTGGAGGCCGATCCGGTGACCGCGGCGATGGCAGCCGCCAACGCCGCGGCGGCCGGGCTGGCCGAGCTGTTCACCGTCGAGTGCGGCGACGCGACCGGGTTCGACGTGTCACGGGTCGACGGGGTCTTCTGCGATCCGGCCCGCCGCAGCACCGGCACCGGGCGGCGGATCTTCGACCCGCGCGCCTACTCGCCGCCGTGGGACTTCGTCACCGGTCTGGCCGAGCGGGTGCCGCGGACCGTGGTGAAGGTGGCGCCGGGCCTGGACCACGCGCTCATCCCGGCCGGCGCGGAGGCCGAGTGGGTCGGCGTGGACGGCGACCTGGTCGAGGCCGCGCTCTGGTGCGGCGAGCTGGCGGAGGTGCCCCGTCGCGCCACCCTCTACCGCCAGCGGGGCGCCGAGGCGCACTGCCACCAGCTCACCGGCTCGGGTGCCACCGAGGCGCCGGTCGGGCCGCCGCGCCGCTACCTGTACGACCCGGACCCGGCAGTGGTCCGCGCGCACCTCGTCGCCGAACTGGCCACCGAACTGGACGCCACCCTGGGGGATCCGAGCATCGCCTACCTCTACGCCGACGAGCCGATCCGCACCCCGTACGCGCGGTGCCTGGAGATCACCGACGTGCTGCCGTTCTCGCTCAAGCGCCTGCGGGCACTGTTGCGCGACCGTCGGGTGGGCCGCGTGGAGATCCTCAAGCGGGGTTCGGCGCTCACCCCGGAGCAGCTTCGGCGGGATCTGCGGCTGTCCGGGGACGCGGCGGCGAGTCTGGTGCTCACCCGGGTCGACGGCGCACCGACGGTGCTGGTCGGCCGCCCGGCCGACTAGCGTCCCCGTGGCCGGCCGGCCGACCAGTGTCGCTGTGGCCGGCCGGCCGACCAGCGCCATCTCGACTAGCCTCGTCGCTGTGGCGGGACAGGGCACGCCGGCAACGGCACTGTTGGTCAAGCGCGGCATCGCGCATCGCACCCATCCGTACCGGGTGTCGCCGGACGCCCCGAACTACGGCGCGTTGGTGGCGGTGGCCCTCGGCGTGGCACCGGAGCGCGTGTTCAAGTCGCTGGTGACCGCTGTCGACGGCGCGCTCACCGTGGCGGTCGTGCCGGTCACCGGCGAGCTGGATCTCAAGGCGCTCGCTGCGGCGGTCGGCGGCAAGCGGGCGGCGTTGGCCGACCGGGCGGTCGCCGAGCGGGCCACCGGTTACGTACGCGGTGGGATCAGCCCGCTCGGGCAGCGTCGACGGTTGCCCACAGTGCTGGACGAATCCGCGCTGGATCTCCCGACGATCTACGTCTCGGCTGGTCGGCGCGGTCTGCAACTCGAACTGGCAGCGGCGGATCTGGTGGCGTTGACCGACGCCCGCACCGCGCCGTTGCAGACCCACTGACGGCCTTCGTTACGTCGACTCCTCCGTGGGATACCCGGGGAGTAACAGTCGCGTTGCTGAATTGTTATCGCTCCCAACAAACTATGCACCTGCGCGGTCTTGTGGAGCCGGTGTGACGCGAAATACGTTGCCGGACACAACAAAACAACACCTCCCCCACCTCCGAAAGGACCCTGCACATGCGTAAGGGGATCCTCACCATCGCCGCCGTGGGCCTGCTCACGACCGGCGGCTTGACCGCCTGTAGCGACGACTCCGGCGACAAGGCCGGCTCCGACAAGACCCCCAAGATCGGCGTGATCCTGCCGGACAGCAAGTCCTCGGCCCGCTGGGAGACCGCGGACCGTCGGTTCCTGGAGGAGGCGTTCAAGGCCGCCGGCGTCCAGTACGACATCCAGAACGCCCAGAACGACAAGACCGCCTTCCAGACCATCGCCGACCAGATGATCACGGGCGGCGTGACCGCCCTGATGATCGTCAACCTGGACTCCGGCACCGGCAAGGCCGTACTCGACAAGGCCAAGTCGCAGGGCGTCGCCACCATCGACTACGACCGGCTCACCCTCGGCGGCTCCGCCCAGTACTACGTCAGCTTCGACAACGAGACCGTCGGCAAGCTCCAGGGCGAGGGTCTGTCGAAGTGCCTGACCGAGAAGGGCGTCAAGAACCCCGTCGTGGCGTACCTGAACGGCTCCCCCACCGACAACAACGCCACCCTCTTCAAGGCCGGCTACGACTCCGTGCTCAAGCCGAAGTTCGACGCCAAGGAGTACGTCAAGGGTCCTGAGGACGCGGTGCCCGCGTGGGACAACGCGCAGGCCGCGACGATCTTCGAGCAGCAGCTCACCAAGGCCAACGGCAAGATCGACGGCGTGCTCGCCGCCAACGACGGTCTCGGCAACGCGGCCATCTCGATCCTGAAGAAGAACAAGCTCAACGGCAAGGTGCCGGTGACCGGGCAGGACGCCAGCACCGAGGGCCTGCAGAACATCCTCGCCGGTGACCAGTGCATGACCGTCTACAAGGCGGTCCGGGAAGAGGCCAAGGCCGCCTCCGACCTGGCCATCGCCCTCGCCAAGGGCGAGACGAAGGACACCGGCCAGACGGTCAAGGACGGTGACCGGGACGTTCCCTCGGTGCTGCTCACCCCGAAGGCCATCACCAAGGAGACCGTCAAGGACGTCATCGCCGACGGCTACGTGACCAAGGAAGAGGTCTGCACCGCGGCGTACACCAAGTTCTGCGCCGAAGCCGGCATCAGCTGACCGACGCCGCAGTACCCGCCGGAACGACCATCGCCGCCCGGCACGGGAGCACCCTCCCGTGCCGGGCGGCGCCCGCCGGACGGGCCCCGACCCTCCCTTAAGAAGGAGACCCCCGTGTCCGCGACCCCCCTGCTGGAACTCCGCGGGATCGACAAGAGCTTCGGTCCCGTCCAGGTGCTCCGCGACGTCGCCCTGACCGTCCACCCGGGCGAAGTGACCGCACTGGTCGGTGACAACGGCGCCGGCAAGTCGACCCTGGTGAAGTGCATCAGCGGCATCCACCCCACCGACGCCGGAGAGTTCCTGTTCAACGGTGAACCGGTGCACATCGGCAGCCCCCGCGACGCCGCCACGCTCGGCATCGAGGTCGTCTACCAGGACCTCGCGCTCTGCGACAACCTGGACATCGTGCAGAACATGTTCCTCGGCCGGGAGAAGCGCAGCGGCATCGTCCTCGACGAGCCGACCATGGAACAGCTCGCCGCCGAAACGCTGGCGGGGCTCTCCATCCGCACCGTCACCTCACTACGCCAGCACGTGTCCAGCCTCTCCGGTGGCCAACGCCAGACCGTGGCCATCGCCAAGGCGGTGCTCTGGAACAGCAAGCTCGTCATCCTGGACGAGCCGACCGCGGCGCTCGGCGTGGCACAGACCGCCCAGGTTCTCGAACTGGTCCGCCGCCTCGCCGACAACGGCCTGGCCGTGGTGCTCATCTCGCACAACATGAACGACGTCTTCGCCGTCTCCGACCGGATCGCCGCGCTGTACCTCGGCCAGATGGTCGCCCAGGTGAAGACCACCGACATCACCCACGCCCAGGTGGTCGAGCTGATCACCGCCGGGCGCTCGGGCGGGCTCGGCCTCGCCACCGACCCGGGCAGCAACGGCGACGGCCCGCAGCCGGCCGACTCGATCTCAGGAGGCGTCCGATGACCACCACCGCCGTGCGGAAGGGCGGCCCCGCGGCCGTCACACCGGCGCCGACCGTCGGAGGCCACGTCCGCAACTACTTCAGTCGCGTACGTGGTGGCGACGTCGGCGCGCTACCGGCCGTGCTCGGGCTGATCGTGCTCTGCACCGTCTTCGCGATCATGCGGCCGTCGTCGTTCCTGTCGGCCGGCAACTTCGCCAACCTCTTCACCCAGGGCGCGGCGGTCACGCTGATCGCGATGGGCCTGGTCTTCGTGCTGCTGCTCGGGGAGATCGACCTCTCCGCAGGCTTCGCCAGCGGCGTCTGCGCCGCGGTGCTGGCCAATGTGGTCACCGTGCTCGGCTACCCGTGGTGGGTCGCCGTGCTCGCCGCGGTCGCCACCGGTGTGGTCATCGGCACCACTCTCGGCATGCTCGTCGCGAAGATCGGCATCCCGTCCTTTGTGGTCACCCTCGCCGGTTTCCTCGCCTTCCAGGGCGTCGTGTTGCTGCTCGTCAAGGAGGGCACCAACATCTCCGTCCGCGACGAGGTGCTGGTCGCCATCGCCAACCGCAACCTCGCCCCCACGCTGGGCTGGGCGCTGACCGCCCTCGCGGTCATCGGCTACGCGGCGGTGCAACTGCTGCGCCACCGCAACCGGGTGACCCGCGGTCTGATCACCGACCCGATCGCGGTGGTGGCGCTACGGATCGGCGGCCTCGCCGTCATCCTCGGCACCGCCGTGTACGTGCTCAACCTGGAGCGCAGCCGCAACGTCCTCATCGTCTCGCTCAAGGGCGTGCCGATCGTGGTGCCGATCATCGCGGTACTGCTCGTCATCTGGACCTTCGTGCTGCAACGCACCAGCTACGGCCGGCACATCTACGCCGTCGGCGGCAACCGGGAAGCCGCCCGCCGGGCCGGCATCGGAGTCGACCGGATCCGGATTTCCGTCTTCGTGATCTGCTCGTCCATGGCCGCCATCGGTGGCATCGTGGCGGCCAGCCGGGCCAACTCGGTCGACCCCAACACCGGGGGCAGTAACGTACTGCTCTACGCGGTCGGCGCAGCGGTTATCGGCGGCACCAGCCTCTTCGGTGGCAAGGGCCGCGTCCTCGACGCCGTACTCGGCGGCGCGGTGGTCGCGGTCATCGAAAACGGAATGGGCCTGATGGGGTACAGCGCGGGAGTCAAGTACGTGGTCACCGGCGTCGTGCTGCTGCTCGCCGCCAGCGTCGACGCGCTCTCCCGCCGCCGCGCGGCAGCCACCGGCACCCGCTGACCGCGGGAGGTAGCACCAGCATGCGCCCAGGACCGAGCCAGGATGATGTCCGACGGCAGAACCTCGGGGCCCTGCTGCGGCACGTGCACGTCCACGGGGCGACCACGCGTGCCGAGCTGACGACCACGCTGGGTCTCAACCGCAGCACCATCGGCGCGCTCACCGCCGACCTGTCCGCAGTGGGGCTGGTCAGCGAAGGAGCACCGAAGGAGACCGGCCGGGCCGGACGACCGTCACTTGTCGTCCGGCCCGAGTCGGCCCGGGTCTACGCGTACGCGTACTCGGTGGAGGTGGACCGGCTGCGCGCAGCCCGGATCGGGCTGGGTGGCGCGGTCCTGGACCGCCGGGATCTGGACCGGCCACGCGGCCTGCTGGCCGCCGAGGCCGCGCCACTGCTGGCCGGCGCGGTCAAGGAGATGCAGCAGTTGGTGCCGGCGGACGCGATCTGTGTCGGTGCCGGCGTCGCTGTCTGCGGCATGGTCCGCCGGGACGACGGCCTGGTCCGACTCGGCCCCACCACCGGTTGGGTGGACGAGCCGATCGGCGCTGCCCTCGCCGACGAGTTGGGCATCGACGTACCGATCACAGTGGGCAACGTGGCCGACGTCGCCGCGTTCGCCGAGCACGCACGGGGTGTGGCGGCGGGGTGCGACAACGTCCTCTACCTGTACGGCGACGTCGGCGTGGGCGCCGGCATCATCGCCGGTGGCCGTCGACTGACCGGGCACGGTGGGTACGGCGGCGAGGTCGGCCACATGAAGGTGGCCCGCGACGGCAGACCCTGTGAGTGCGGCTCCCGGGGCTGTTGGGAGACCGAGATCGGCGAGCACGGCCTCCTGCGCGCGGCCGGACGCTCCGACGCCCGGGGCCGCGAAGCGCTGCTGGCGGTCTTCGACGCCGCCGACCGGGGAGACGCCCGGGCCCAGACGGCGGTCCGCCAGGCCGGCGACTGGCTCGGCTTCGGGGTGGCCAACCTGGTCAACGTCTTCAACCCCGAGATGGTCATCTTCGGCGGGACCATGCGCGACCTCTACCTCGCGGCGGCGGCCCAGATCCGCAGCCGGCTCAACTCCAACGCGCTCGGCGCCTGCCTGGAGCACGTCCGGCTGCGCACCCCGAAACTGGGTGAGGACGCGCCCCTGATCGGTGCCGCTGAACTGGCCTTCGAACGGCTCCTCGCCGACCCCCTCGACGTGGGCTGATCCGCGTACGCTGTCCGGCGTGGATGTCGAGCTACGCGCCTCCGACGACGACCGCAACCGGGTGGTCGCCGCGCTGCACCAGCACACCGCGGCGGGCCGGCTGACGCTCGACGAGTTCTCCGATCGCGCCGGTGCGGTGTGGACGGCGCGCACCCTCGGTGACCTGGCCGCGCTGACCCGCGACCTACCGGCACTGCCCAACTCGGTCGTCGACGCCGGCCCGGTCGGGCGCGGGCGTCAGGAGTTGCTGATGGTCTTCGCCGCCGCGGCGCTCACCCTGCTGCTGCTCGGCGGCCTGCTCGCCGTCACCCGCTGATCCCTGTCGCTCCGCGATGAACTGATCGCGCGATCAGTCCGTACCAGTGGGCGGACGGGCAACCGGCAGGTACGGCTGCCCGGTCCAGACGCGTTCCGGTCCGGACCGAGGAGGCACCACAGACATGGCACCGCTCAGATCCGCCCATCGCCGACTGGGCACCCGGACCCACCGAGCGGTGATGCTGCTCATCGCGGTCATCGCGGGGGTCGGTGTCCTGCCCGGCGTGGCCGTCGCCGCGCCCGCCGGTGGCCAGCAGCTCAACGCCGCCGACATGACACTGCTCAACGGGGTGCGGCTGGCCGGGCTGTGGGAGATGCCAGCCGGCCAGATGGCCGCCGAGAAGGGACAGTCGGCGAAGGTCCGGGAGATCGGCGCCGGCATCGCCGACGAGCACCAGAAGCTCGACCAGCTCGTGGTCGACGCGGCCAACAAGTTGGGCGCGACGATCCCCAGCGAGCCGACCGCCGAGCAGAAGGGCTGGCTGGCCGAGATGCAGAAGGCATCCGGCGCCCGGTTCGACCAGATCTTCGTCACCCGGCTCCGGGTTGCCCACGGCAAGATCTTCCCGGTGATCGGCGCGGTCCGGGCCAGCACCCGGGACGCCACCGTCCGCAAGCTCTGCGAGGACGCCAACGCGTTCGTCCAGCACCACATGCAGATGCTGGAGAGCACCGGCCTGGTCCGTTGGCCGGAGCTGCCGCCGGCCGCGCTGCCCGCCCCGGGTGAGGACGGGCTCCTGGCCGCCGCCTCCGCCAACTCCGGCCCGCAGGTCGGAGTCAGCAGCACCGTCGTCTGGCTGGTCTTCCTCGCCGCGCTGGGCACAGGCGGAATCGCCACCTACCGGATGTTGCGCCGTAGCTGACCAGTCAGCCAGCGGCCTGGATGGTGGCTCGCGTCAGCGGTCGACCTGGGTGAAGTCCCAGGAGTGCGGGGCGCGGGCCACCAGCAGTGCTGGCGGGTCTGGTAGTGGGCGCGGGCTGCTGCGCCACTTGGAGATGACCACCACCCGGTGGTCGGTGGAGGAGAAGACCTCGCTGGAGACGTGGAGCGGGTCGTGCTCCAACTCGGGCAGGGCGGTGTCGCACACCCAGGTGATCAGGTCGGCGACTCCGTACGCCTCGGCGCGCGCCTCCCACATCCGCACGATCATGTCCGCCGCTCCCGTCACACGCTGACCGTGGTCAACGGCAGCGCCGAATCGGCTGGCAGGTCCAGTCGACTGGGAGCGACCCCGGCGGCGACCAGGTGCGAACCGAGCGCGGCCACCATCGCACCGTTGTCGGTGCACAGCTTTGGCCGGGGTACCCGGACCTGGATGCCGTACTTCTCGGCCCGCTGCTCGGCCATCGCCCGCAGCCGCGAGTTCGCCGCCACTCCCCCGCCGATGACCAGGGTCTCGATGCCCTGCGCGCGGCAGGCGGCGAGCGCCTTGCTGGTCAGCACGTCGCAGACCGCCTCCTGGAAGGACGCGGCCACGTCGGCCACCGGCACCGGCTCGCCGGCACGCTGACGGGCCTCGACCCACCGGGCCACCGCCGTCTTCAGGCCGGAGAACGAGAAGTCGTACCGGTGGGCGGCCAGATCCTTGGCGGCGGTCAGACCGCGAGGGAAGGCGATAGAGGCGGCATCGCCGGCCCGCGCCTCCCGGTCGATGGGCGGACCGCCGGGGAACGGCAACCCGAGCAGCCGGGCGACCTTGTCGAACGCCTCCCCGGCCGCGTCGTCGATGGTGGCGCCCAGCGGGGTGACACCGCGGGCCAGGTCGTCGACGAGCAGCAGGGACGAGTGGCCGCCAGATACCAGGAGCGCGATGGCGGGTTCGGGCAGTGGGCCGTGCTCAAGGGTGTCCACCGCGACGTGGGCGGCGAGGTGGTTGACGCCGTAGATGGGTTTCTCGGCGGCGACCGCGTACCCCTTGGCGGCGGCGACGCCGACCAGCAGCGCACCGGCCAGCCCCGGGCCGGAGGTGACAGCGATGGCGTCGATGTCGGCCAGCGTGACGCCGGCCTCGGTCAGTGCCCGGTCCATGGTCGGCACGATGGCCTCCAGGTGTGCCCGGCTGGCCACCTCCGGGACCACACCCCCGAACCGGGCGTGTTCCTCGACGCTGGAGGCGAGCGCGTCGGCCAGCAGGGTGTGCCCCCGCACGATGCCGACGCCGGTCTCGTCGCAGGAGGTTTCGATACCCAGGATCAGTGGTTCGTCAGCCATGGTCGTGTGGTCCGTCCCCGGTCGGCTCGGCGTCGCGCCGCATGACCAGCGCGTCGGTGTTGCTCGGTTGGTAGTAGCCGCGCCGCACCCCGATCGGCTCGAACCCGTACGTCGCGTAGAGCCGTTGGGCTGCGGCGTTGTCCACGGCGACCTCCAGCAGGGTGCTGCGGGCGTCGCGCCGGACCGCCTCGGCGAGCAACTCCTCCAGCAGGGTGCGGCCCACGCCGCGCCGCTGGGCGTCCCGGCGGACGGCGATGTTCTGCACCCACACCTCGTCCGGCGGAGCGCCGGCGAGTCCGGCGTAGCCGAGCACCGAACCGTCCGCGTCGACGGCGACCCGGTAGTGGTGCCCGTTTGCCAACTCGCTCCAGAACATGGCCGGCGACCACTGCTCGGCGCCGAAGAGGTCCGCCTCGATCGGCAGCACGTCATCGATGTGCCACCAGCGGAACGGTTCGAGCCGTACCGCCGTCATGGCAGGACCGGTTTGCGGCCGGCCGCCGCCACCGCGTCGGGGCGGCGCAGGTAGAGCGGGGTGAGCCGCTCACTGGACGCGCCGGCCCGGATCCGTTCGGCGGCGAGCAGCGCCAGCACTGTCGCGTCCGGGTAGCGCGGCTCGACTCGAACGGGCAGGTCCAGGACCTCGGCGTATCGGTGCGCCCCGTCACCGACCGCGATCGTCGCGCCCAGTTCCCGGGCGCGCGCGGCGGCGACCGCCGGTGCGGACACCTCAGGCCCGACGATCCGCTGGCCGGCGCCGTCGTAGACGGCCCAGTAGAGCTCCTTGCGCCGTGCGTCGCTGGCGGCCAGGACCGGCGCGCCGGACGCCGCCGGGTAGCCGATGGCGTCCAGCGAACAGACGCCGTACGTGGGGATGCCGAGCACCTGACCCATTGTCGCGGCGGTGACCAGGCCGACCCGCAGCCCGGTGAACGGCCCCGGGCCGAGCCCGGCGACGATGGCGGTCAGGTCCCGTGGGCGCGCGTCGGCGTCGGCGAGGACCGCATCCACCTGGGGCGCGAGCAGCTCACCGTGCGCGCGGGCGTCGACCGTGCACCGGTGCGCCCGCGACGCCACGCCATCTGCCGAGACGTCCACCAGCGCCGCGGTGACCGCGGGGGTCGAGCTGTCCACCACGAGTACGAGCACGGTAAGCCAGCCTAGCCGCCCCGCCGCAGACCTCGGTCACGCCCCGCCCCGCCACCGGCCGCGGACCTCGCCCCGCCGCCTCGTCCTGCTGCCCCGCCGCCTCGTCCTGCTGCCCCGCCGCCTCGCCCTGGGTGCCACCACGCCCACAGCCGGTCGTCAGGGGCCCTACCGGGGGCGGCCCCCAGCCGTCCCGCACGGTCCCACCCATCGCACGGCCTCAGCTGACCGACGGCCCGCCCGCACCGCCCAACCGACGGACGGACGGACGGACGGCAACAGGCCACATCGCCCCAGTGAGCGTGATGTCTCTGAGTCATCGTGATGACTCACAGACATCACGCTCATTAAAGTAAGGCCCGCCATCCGCCGATCTGCCGCAGCAGGATCGCGGACGTCTCGCCCTTGGTCCACCATGCCGGGATGTCATCCACTCGCCTTGTCACCCTTCTCGGCGCTGCCGTACGGCAGCAACGACATCTGCGCGACCTGAGTCAGCGTCAGTTGGCCGCGCTGGCCGAGGTCGACCAGGCAGCGGTGGCCCGGTTCGAACGCGGTGAGCGAGCGCCGACCATCGCCGTGCTGGAGCGGTTGCTTGCCGCGATGGATGTGCAGTTGGTCGTCGGGGTTGAGCCGTTGGACGCACACCTCGACGCCCGGATCGATGGCTTGGCCGCCCGGCCGATCGCCGAGCGAATCGACGAGCTTGGCCTGGATCGGCTGCTGGACCGGCTCACCGACTTCCCGCAGGTGATCACCGGATGCGCCGCGGCGCTGCTACAGGGTGCACCGGTGCCGGCCGACACGCTGGAGATCGCCCTGCGCTGGCAGGACGCCAAGCTGTTCACCCGCTGGCTGGAGACGAACTACGGCCAGCGGTGGAACGCCCGCTGGGGTGAGTTCGGCGGGGTGTGGTTGGAGCCCGAAGAGCCGGGCGAACACCTGTGGTCGACCCGGTACGGGGAGATAAGGGCCACCATGTGCGACGAGCTGCCCGAGACGATCGAGGTGCGCCACGGCGGGCGGAGTTACCAGGTGGTGCCGCTCGTCGAGCTGGAACTCAGCGAGCCTCGCGCCGCCGCACTGTTACGCCGCTACCGGAACCGGCAGCCGGCCAGCAACAGCTGAGCCAACTGCCGGCCCGAGGTGCCGGCTCAGCCGGCGGTGCGCTCCCAGTCGATGGTGGGCAGGCCGGCGTCGGCGAGTGCCTTGTTGGCGGCGCTGAACGGGCGGCTGCCGAGGAAGCCGCGCGGGTTCATCGGGCTGGGGTGCCCCGCCTCCAGCACCACGTGCTGCGGGTTGGTGACCAGCGCGGCCTTCTTGCGGGCGTAGCCACCCCAGAGCAGGAAGACCACCCGCTCCGGTGCCGCGTCCAGTGCCCGGATGGTCGCGTCGGTGAACTCTTCCCAGCCGGCGTTGGCGTGCGAGCCCGGGGTGGCCTGACGGACGGTCAGCACCGCGTTGAGCAGCAGCACACCCTGGGCGGCCCAACCATCGAGGTTGCCGCTGCGCGGCTTGGGCACGCCCACGTCCTCGCCCAGCTCCTTGAAGACGTTGCGCAACGACGGCGGCACCGTCACACCGTCGCGGACACTGAAGCTCAGCCCGTGTGCCTGCCCGGCCCGGTGGTAAGGATCCTGCCCGAGGATGAGCACCCGGGTGCCCTGCGGCGGGCAGAGCCGGTATGCCGAGAACAGGTCCTCCAACGGCGGGAAGACGGTCTGCGTCGCGTATTCGCGGGCGACGAACTCGCCCAGGGCGGCGGTGCGTGCCGGGTCGAGGTGCGGGGTGAGCACGGCACGCCACTGCTCCGGCAGGAGGGCCAGTAGATCCAGGGCGGGAGCGTCGTCGGGCATCAGAAACCTCTCACAGCGCGGGTCGGTCCCCCGCACTCTAGGCACCGGCTACGACAACCGCCGACCTAGCCCAGGTCGGCGAGCCGCCGGGCCCAGTCGCCGCCGACCGGGTCCAGCTCGACGATGCGGGTGTCGTCGTCGCGGCGGTCGATGCGTACCCGCAGGTGCGCGTCCACCAGCTGCTCCACCAGGCCCTCGCCCCACTCCACCACTGTCACCGAGTCGTCCACCGACGCGTCGAGGTCCAGGTCGTCGATCTCGGCGCGCGGGTCGGTGGCGTCACCCAACCGGTACGCGTCGGCGTGCACCAGTGCCACCCGGCCGCCCCGGGCCGGGTCGGGGCGGTGCACCCGGGCGATCACGAAGGTCGGCGAGGTGATGTCACCGAGGACGCCGAGCCCGGCGCCGATGCCCTGGGTGAGTGCGGTCTTTCCGGCGCCCAACGGGCCGGTCAACAGCACCAGGTCGCCGGCGCGTAGCAGCCCGGCCAGCCGCTGGCCGAAGTCCCGAGTGTCCTCGACGGTCGGCAGCTTGACGACGTGACTCACCGTTCCTCCACGCTCTGCAATGACTCCAGGAACCGCGCCAGCGCGGCGTTGACCTCGTCCGCGTGCTCCAACATCACCACGTGACCGCTGTCCTTGATCTTCACGAACTCGGCGTGCGGCAACCGGCGGACGATCTCCTCGGAGTGTGTCACCGGAGTGATCATGTCTTTGTCGCCGACCACCACCAGCACCGGAGTCGCCGCCAGCGCCGCCAGCGCCGGGAAGCGCGAATGGGTGGCCAGGGTCCGCAGGTAGCGGGTCACCGTGTCGGCAGACGTCCGGGAGTTCATCGTCTCCACGTAGGACACCAGCGACGGGCTGGGCTTGCGGGTGCCGAAACCGTACTTGCGGGTCAGCAGCCAGGCCACGTTCGACGTGGACTTGCGAGCCTTGTCGATCACCGGCCCGCCGTACCGGGTGGCGTTGCTGACCATGTAGAGCACCGGGCCACCGACCCGGCCGAGCAGCGCGGGTGCGACCAGCTTGGTCTCCGCGATGAGCCCGCCCGACGTGGCCATCAGCACGGTGCCCACCACCCGGTCACCGAACAGCTCCGGGAACAGCTCGGCGAACGCCATGATTGTCATGCCGCCCATCGAGTGGCCGACCAGCACCAGCGGCCCGTCCGGGGCGGTCCGGTCGATCACCTGGCGCAACGTCCGGCCGAGCACCGTGAGGTCGTACTCCCCGGTCTCCAACCGGCCGGACCGGCCGTGACCGGGCTGGTCGTACGCCACGATCCGGTAGTCACCGCGGGCGGCGAGCATCTGGCGCTGGAAGTGGAACGTCCCCATGTCCAGGCAGAAGCCGTGCACCAGCACCACAGTCGGGCGCCCCGGCACCGGTCGGGTCGGCTCGACCACCTCGACGTGGATGTCCGTGCCGTCCGGCAACTCCAGGCGGAACGCCTCGTCGTACCGCTGCTGGTCGAACGTCTCGTGCGCGTAGCGGTCGGCCGGGTCGGCCTTGAGTCGGCGGACCAGGGTCCGTTCGGTCGCGACCCCGGCCGCCAGACCCGCCGCGGCCACCCCCACCGCCGCGCCGACGATCCCCGCGACCCGGCCCGCGGCCGTCCGCGGACGTGGAATGCGGTAGTTCACGGCGCCACCTTGGTTCGCGACTGCGGGGCTCGCAACCCCGGCTCACTCCTCACGCTCACGGTTTCTCGCCGTCGTAGACCCGGGGCACCCGCGTGCCGCCGAACCGGGTGACGATCTCGTAGTTGATCGTGCCGACCGCCTCGGCCCAGTCGTCCGCTGTCGGTTCGCCGTCGGCACCGCTGCCGAAGAGCGTCGCCACGTCGCCGTCGGCCACCGGGTCGTCACCGCAGTCGAGCACGAACTGGTCCATGCAGACCCGCCCCGAGATGGTCCGGCGTACGCCGCCGAGCTGCACCGGGCCGGTGTTGGACGCGTGCCGGGGAACCCCGTCGGCGTACCCGAGTGGCACCACGGCGAGGTTCGCGTCGGTTTCCGTGGTGTAGGCGTGCCCGTAGGAGATACCGGTGCCGGCGGGCACCCGCTTGGTGAGCATCACCCGGGCGCGGGCGGTCATCGCCGGCCGCAACCCGTAC
This sequence comes from Micromonospora vinacea, assembly GCF_015751785.1. NCBI lineage: Bacteria > Bacillati > Actinomycetota > Actinomycetes > Micromonosporales > Micromonosporaceae > Micromonospora > Micromonospora vinacea. Next base: position 1,094,601 of record NZ_JADOTY010000001.1, read on the forward strand.
GTCTCGCCGGCCACCGGGGAGAGCCCGTAGATGGCCAGGCCGGGGCGGACCAGGTCGAAGTGGGTGTCCGGGCGGGTGAGGGTGGCGGCCGAGTTGGCGAGGTGCCGCCAGCGCGGTCGCAGCCCGGCTCGCTCGACCATGGCCAGCCCTTCGTGGAAGACGGCCAGTTGACGGTCGGTGGTGGGGTGGCCGGGCGAGTCCGCGTACACGAAGTGGCTCCACACGCCGACCACCTCGACCAGGCCGTCTGCCTGCGCCTTCGCGGCGGCGTCCAGCAGCGCGGGCCAGTCGGCGACTGTCGCGCCACCCCGGGACAGCCCCGTATCGATCTTGAGGTGCAGGCGGGCGGGACGCCCGGCCAGGCGACTCGCCTCGACCATCTCGTCCAGTTGCGCCAGGCTGGCCGCGCCCAGGTCAACCCCGGCGGTGACGCCCTCGTGCAGCGGCAACCCGGGCGCGAGCAGCCAGGCCAGTACCGGCACTGTCACCCCGCCCCGGCGCAGGGTGAGCGCCTCGTCGAGGGTGCAGACACCGAGCCAGTCAGCCCCGGCGTCGAGCGCCGCGCGGGCGGCCGGAAGCATGCCGTGGCCGTACCCGTCGGCCTTCACCACCGCCATCAACTCGGCGGTGGTGCCGGAGCGGAGCCTGCTCACGTTCTCGCGGATGGCGTCAAGATCGACGCGTACCTCGGCCTGCCACATGCGCCCAGCCTACTTTCCGCCGTGATCACCGCGGGCGGCGACGCACGTCCCGGTGCGGCGATCCGGTCACCGCACCCGGAACCGCCCGGTTCAGCCCAGCCGGGCCAGCACCGGGCGCAACGCGGTCGCCACGTCCGGCGCGGTCACCGGCCCGCTCCGGGCCGCCTCCCGCCCGGCGAGCCCGTGCAGGTACGCGGCCGAGGCGGCGGCCCGATCGGCCGGCACCCCGGCCGCCAGCAGCGAGCCGAGCAGCCCGGCCAACACGTCGCCGGTGCCGCCGGTGGCCAGCGCCGGGGTGCCGGTCGGGTTGACGTACGCCCGACCGTCCGGCGTGCCGATCACCGTGCGGTCGCCCTTGAGCAGCACCACAGCGTTCATCCAGGCGGCGAGCCGCAGCGCGGCGCCGACCCGGTCGGTGCCCGGCTCCTCCCCGCAGAGACGGGTGAACTCCCGGTCGTGCGGGGTGACCACGATGGGCGCGTCCCGACCCCGCAGCCGGTCGGCGAGCGAGCCGTCCACCAGCAGGGTCAGCGCGTCGGCGTCGAGCACCACCGGCACCGGGGCGGCCAGTACGGCGCGCAGCTCGGCCGCCGCGTCGGCGCCGGTGCCCAGCCCGGAGCCGCAGACCCAGGCCTGCACCCGGCCCGCGTCGGCGACCCGCCCGCTGGCGATCACCGACGGATGCTGGTGCAGCACCTCGGCGCGGGCGCTGCCGGCGTAGCGGACCAGGCCGGTCGGCCCGGCCAGGGCGCCGCCCACGGAGAGCACCGCCGCGCCGGGGTAGGTCGCCGACCCGGTGGCCACACCCACCACGCCCCGGGTGTACTTCTCCGAGGCCGGGCCCAGCTGGGGCCACCAGTCGACCACGTCGGACCACTCGGTGACCCGCAGCGCCGGGGTGCCACGCAGCCACGGCCGCAGCCCGATGTCGACCACCTCGACCTGCCCGGCCAGGGCGGCGGCCGGCCCGACCACCAGGGCGGGCTTCAGTGCGCCGAAGGCCACCGTCACGTCGGCGCGGACCGCTGTGGGCCGGCCGGACGCGGACAGCGGCACGTGGCCGGTGTCGACAGCGACCCCGCTGGGCACGTCGACCGCCAGCACTGTGGCCCGCTCCCCGTCGCGTCCGCGCAGTTCGCAGAGGCGCTGGACCACCTCGTCCGCGTTCGCCCGTAGCCCACCGGTGCCGCCGATGCCGACGATGCCGTCGAGGACCAGGTCGACCGGGCCGGCCGGATCCGGCACCAGCCGGCCGCCGGCGGCTCGCAGCGCGGCCAGGCCGGCGGCGTGCGCCCGCCCGGGGGTGAGCAGCAGGGCGGACACCTGGACACCCCGGCGGGCCAGCCGCTCCCCCGCGTACAGCGCGTCGCCGCCGTTGTCACCGGACCCGACGAGCAGCAGCACCCGGGCCCCGTAGACCCCGCCCCGCTCGGCGAGCAGGAGCGCGGCGCGGCGGGCCAGGCCTGCGGCGGCCCGCTGCATCAGCGTCCCCTCCGGCAGCGTGCCCATCAACCCCGCCTCGGCCGCCCGTACGTCGGCCACCCGCCACACCGCTCTCATGCCACCGTGTCCCATCCCGTTCGCGGGCGGGCCCGACCGGCCCTCCCGCCCGACGTCATCGTTCCGCGACCACCATCGCCGACGCGATCCCGCCGTCGTGCGACAACGAGAGGTGCCAGTGGTTGACCCCACGCGCGTCGGCCACCGCCGCGACAGTGCCGGAGACGGCCAGCCAGGGGCGGCCATCCGGGTCGGGCACGATCTCGCAGTCGTGCCAGTTGAGCCCGGCCGGTGCGCCGAGTGCCTTGGCCACCGCCTCCTTGGCGGCGAACCGGGCGGCGAGCGACTCGGGCGAGCGCGGGTTGCCGGCGCGGGTGTGCCGCTCGGCCTCGGTGAAGAGCCGGTCGGCGAGCAGCGGCGTCCGGGCCAGGGCCCGGGCGAACCGGTCGACCAGGACGACGTCGATGCCGACAGCGACGATCACCACTTCACCCTACCGGCGGTCGGGGCCGCAGATTAGCCGTCGGGCTCGCGCTGGGCAACGCCTGTGGACACCCCGGGGTACGCCTCGACGCCGGCTGTCCACAGGGCACGGCGCAACCTCCGGTACGGGCCTAGCGTCAGCGCGTCGATGCCGATCGTCCACGGGGGTGGGGTCATGACCGACGAGCCGTTCGCCGTCCGACCGGAGGAGTTGCGGGCGGTCGCCGTCCTGCTCGACGACGAGGCGCGCCGGTTGGCGTTGGGCCTCGCAGGGCTGCCGGGGTTGGTGGTGGCGGCGCCCGAGTGGCGAGCTGGAGCGGCCCTGGCCGGGTTGGAGGCGGCCGGGCACGCCTGGTTCTGCCGGCTCGGTGGCCGGGTCGCGGCGACCTCCGGCGGGGTCCGGGCGGCGGCCGAGGCGTACGAGACGGTGGACGACCGTGCCGCCGACCGCTTCGCCACCCTGCCCCGGTGAGCGGCGTCGGCTATCGGCAGCTGTGGGCTGTCGATCCGGAAGGGTGGCGGGCCGCCGGGGCGGCGTGGGCGGGGTTGGTCGGGCCGGTCGATCGGCGGGTCGGCGGGTTGCGCGCGTCCGGCGGGCGGTTGCGGGGCGGTTGGTCGGGTGCGGCCTCTGCGGCGGCGGACGCCCGGCTCGCCGGCCTCCGGGACGAGCTGGCCTCGGTGGCACCCGCGCTGATCGAGGTCGACCAGGTGCTGGCCGAGTTGGCCGGCCGGCTGACGGTGGCGAAGGCACGGCTCGCCGAGGCGGTCGCCCAGGCCGACGCGGCCGGCCTGCTGGTGGACCGCTCGGGCGGGGTGCGGGTCGATCCCGCCCGGGTTCGGCCCACCGACCGGGCCGCTGCGGCAGCGGCGGGGATGGCGGCGGCTGGGGTGGCAGCGGCCCTGCGGGCCGCGCTCGACGGGGCAGCAGTCGCGGACCGGGTCGCCGCCGACCGGTTGGATGAGCTGGCGAGGGCCGCCGGCACCGGCTGGGCCTCCCCGCCTCCGCCGGGCCGACCGGCCCTCGGTGCCGCGCCCGCGCTGGTCAGCGCCTGGTGGTCCGGGTTGACCCCGGCGCAGCGTCGGTGGCTGATCGGGCGCGAGCCGGCCCTCGTCGGTCGGTTGGACGGGGTTCCGGTGGCCGCCCGCGACCAGGCCAACCGGTTACGGCTCGACGTCTGGCGTGCGGAGCTGCTGGCCGAGCGGCGACGGTTGCTGTCAGGGGTGCCGCCGGGGACGCTCGCGTCGATCCGGCTGCGTGGGGTGGCCGGGCGGTTGGCCGGCCTGGACGCGCTGGTCGGGCGGTTGACGGCCGACGGGGCACCACGGGCGTACCTGCTCGGGTTGGATCCGGCCGGTGAGGGCCGGGTGGTGGTGGCGCTCGGCGACCCGGACCACGCCGACCGGGTGCTCACCTACGTGCCGGGGATGACCGCCGGCCTGAACGACGCCCCCGGCGAGTTGGGTAGGGCGGCACGGGTGCTGGACCGGTGCGCGGCGCTCGCCCCGGGTGAGCGCAGCGCGGCGGTGCTCTGGTTGGACTACGACGCGCCGGATTTCCTGACCGAGGCCGCCTCGGCGGGCCAGGCCCGGGACGCCGGCCCGGCGTTGCACCGCTTCCAGGAGGGGCTGCGCGCCAGCCACGAAGGGCCCCCGGCCCGGCAGACAGTGCTCGGGCACAGCTACGGGTCGCTGGTGGTGGGTGTGGCCGCCCGGGAGCACGGGCTGGCCGCCGACGCGCTGGTCTTCGTCGGCTCGCCCGGTGTCGGCGCGTCGCACGCCGCCGAGTTGGGCGTGCCACCCGGGGAGGTCTGGGCGAGCAGCGCCCCCGACGACGTGATCCGGGCGGCCCAGTCACCGGACGAGCTGGCCCGACGGGCCCTGCTGCGTACGGCGCCGCTGGCTGCCGTGCTGGGCTGGCCGGGCCGGACCGGGCACGAGCTGTGGTTCGGGCACGACCCGTCCGACCCCGGGTTCGGCGGTCGGGTCTTCGGCAGTGGGCGGGGCGGGCACACCGGTTACTGGGACCCGGGCAATCCCGCGCTGGACGGGATGGCCCGGGTCGTGCTGGGCCGCTGAGGGCTACTCGACGGTGACCGACTTGGCCAGGTTGCGGGGCTGGTCCACGTCGTGCCCCCGGGCGGCGGCGATCTCGGCGGCGAGCACCTGCAACGGCACAGTGGTGACGAGCGGCGCCAGCAGGGTGGGCGTACGCGGCACGTAGATCAGGTGGTCGGCGTACCGGACGACCGCCTCGTCACCCTCCTCCGCGATGACGATGGTCCGCGCGCCACGAGCCCGCACCTCCTGGATGTTGGAGACGACCTTGTCGTGCAGCATGCCCCGGCCCACCGGCGAGGGCACCACGCAGATCACCGGGGTGCCCTTGTCGATCAGTGCGATCGGGCCGTGCTTCAGCTCACCGGCGGCGAAGCCCTCGGCGTGCATGTACGCCAACTCCTTGAGCTTCAGCGCGCCCTCCAGGGCCACCGGGTAGCCGACGTGCCGGCCGATGAAGAGCACTGTCGGCTCGGACTTCAGCTCCCGGGCCAGCTCGCGGACGGGCTCGATCCGGTCGAGCAGCTCACGCAGCTTGCCGGGAATCTCCTGCAACTGCGCGACGACCGCGCCCACCTCGTCGGCGAACTTGATGCCGCGCACCTGGGCCAGGTGCAGGCCGATCAGGTAGCAGGCGACGACCTGGGTGAGGAACGCCTTGGTGGAGGCGACGGCGATCTCCGGCCCGCCGTGGGTGTAGAGCACGGCGTCCGACTCGCGGGGGATGGTGGAGCCGTTGGTGTTGCAGATCGCCAGCACCCGGGCCTTCTGCTCCTTGGCGTGGCGCAGCGCCATCAGGGTGTCCATCGTCTCGCCGGACTGCGAGATGACCACGATCAGCGTGGACCGGTCGAGCACCGGGTCGCGGTAGCGGAACTCGCTGGCCAGCTCCACCTCGCACGGGATCCGGGTCCAGTGCTCGATGGCGTACTTGGCGACCATGCCGGCGTGGTACGCCGTGCCGCAGGCCACGATGAAGATCTTGTCGACGTCGCGCAGATCCTGGTCGCTGAGGCGAACCTCGTCGAGGGCGATCTCGCCGCTCTCGGTGAGCCGGCCCAGCAGCGTGTCGGCGATGGCCTGCGGCTGCTCCTCGATCTCCTTGAGCATGAACCAGTCGTAGCCGCCCTTCTCCGCGGCCGAGGAGTCCCAGTCGATGTGGAAGTCCTTGCCGGCGGCGGGCTGGCCGTCGAAGTCGGTGATCTCGATGCTGTCACCGGTGATCAGCACGATCTGGTCCTGGCCCAGCTCGACCGCTTCCCGGGTGTGCTCGATGAACGCGGCCACGTCGCTGGCCAGGTAGTTCTCGCCGTCGCCGCGGCCGACCACCAGCGGCGAGTTGCGCCGGGCGCCGACGACGGCACCGGGCACGGCGGCGTCCACCGCGAGCAGGGTGAACGCGCCCTCCAGCCGCTGGCAGACCACGCGCATGCCGGCGGCGAGCAGCTGCGGGCTGTCCGGTTGGCCGGCGGCGCGCAGGTCGGCCAGCGCGGCGGCGAGCAGGTGCGCGGCGCACTCGGTGTCGGTGTCGCTGGTGAACTGGACGCCGTCGGCCTCCAGCTCGGCGCGGAGCTTGGCGAAGTTCTCGATGATGCCGTTGTGGATCACCGCGACCCGCCCGTCGGGGGCGACGTGTGGGTGGGCGTTGCGGTCGGTCGGGCCGCCGTGGGTGGCCCACCGGGTGTGCCCGATGCCTGTGGTGCCGTCGCCGATGCCGATCGGGCTGGCCGCGCAGGAGGTCGGGTCGTCGGCGGCCCGCTCGGACAGCACCTTCTCCAGGTTGGCCAGCTTGCCGGCCTTCTTCTCGGTCAGCAGTTGGTCGTCGCAGACGATCGCGACGCCTGCCGAGTCGTAGCCGCGGTATTCCAGCCGCCGCAGCCCGTCGAGGACGATGCCGAGTGCGGGGCGCGCGCCCGCGTATCCCACGATTCCACACATGGCCCGCAGCCTAACCCAGTTTCACTCATGATGGGTGCTCGAAAGTCGGGTAAACGAACATCTAGTTTGAGCGAACCGCCGAGCGACGACGACCGGCGTGGAAGCCCGGCCTGAGGTGCCACGACTCGGGCCGCGGCTCCCGTCTACCCGTACAGCGAGGCCGCAAGCAGCGGGGCGGGCACCGGCTCACCGGTGACCCACCCGCGTCCACGCCACCCCCAGGCACAGTGGCTGCCGAGGCGAAAGTGACGGAAGGTGCGTCACCTCCCTTGGGTAGGCTCTGCCGCGCCCCTGCGAAGCCCGGGCGAACCGCTTGTGCGGTTGTCCGCTCATCCCGACTGGAGCAGTCATGCCCGAGGGAACCCCACCCTCCGATCCGTCATCGCCCGATCCGTCGGCGCGGCCCGATGCCGCCCCGGTTCCGCCCACCGGCGTCGAGCCCCAGCCCGGCGACCCACACCCCCACCGGCGGGTGCTGACCAGCGCGGCCATCGCGGTGGCGCTCCTGCTCGGCGGTCTCGGCGGGTACGCGCTGCTCCGGCCCGACGACCAGCCCCCGGCCGAGTCGCTCACCGCCGATCCCCGGCAGACTGCGGCTCCGACGGTCACCACCCCGGAGCCGACGCAGAACGCCTCGGCTCGACCCGCGACCACGCCGTCCACCGGCCCCGGTCAGGTGCAGGTGGTCTACGAGGTGACCGGACAGGGGCGGGCCGACATCCTCTACGACGACGCGAACGGCGAAAAAATCTGGCTGGACGCGGTGCAGCTGCCGTGGCGCACGAACATTCGCACGGACCGACGGGACCAGGTGTTGGTGCAGGTCAGCAGGACCGTCGGCACCGGAGATTCGATGGCCTGCTCCGTCACCGTCGACGGTGGCACGCCGGTGACGGAACGGGTCAGCGGAGCGGCGTGGCGGGCCAGCTGCTTCGGCTGAACCGCCGGGGTCGAGTTGACCCGGCTGGCCCGTAGGCTGGCGGGTGTGACGACGAGCACCGATGTCGACCCGCTGGTGGCCCGGATGCGGCCGTTCGGCACGACGATCTTCGCCGAGATGTCCGCCCTCGCCGTACGCACCGGCGCGGTCAACCTCGGGCAGGGCTTCCCCGACACCGACGGCCCGCCGGAGATGCTGGCCGCCGCTGCCGAGGCGCTGCGCGGCGGGCAGAACCAGTACCCGCCCGGCCCGGGGATCCCCGCCCTGCGCGCGGCCGTCGCGGCCCATCAGCGGCGCTTCCACGACCTGGAGTACGACCCGGACGGCGAGATCGTGATCACGGCGGGCGCGACCGAGGCGGTGGCGGCGAGCATCCTCGCGCTCTGCGAACCGGGCGACGAGGTGGTGTGCTTCGAGCCGTACTACGACTCGTACGCCGCCTCGATCGCGCTGGCCGGCGCGGTCCGCCGACCGGTGACGCTGCGTCCCACTGCCGACGGCCGGTACGACTTCGACCCGGCGGCGTTGCGTGCGGCGTTCGGTCCGCGCACCCGGCTGGTGCTGCTGAACTCTCCGCACAATCCGACCGGGAAGGTCTTCACTCCGGCCGAGTTGGCGCAGGTCGCCGAGTTGTGCCAGGAGTTCGGCGCGTACGCGGTCACCGACGAGGTGTACGAGCACCTGGTCTTCACGGACGCGGCGAGCCCGCACGTGCCGCTGGCCAGCCTGCCCGGGATGCGGGAGCGGACGCTGCGCATCTCGTCGGCCGGCAAGACGTTCTCCTGCACGGGGTGGAAGGTCGGCTGGGCGAGCGGCCCGGCGGCGCTGGTCTCGGCGGTGCTCCGGGTGAAGCAGTTCCTCACCTATGTCAACGCCGCGCCGCTGCAACCGGCGGTGGCCGTGGCGCTGGCCCTGCCGGACGACTACTACACCGGCTTCCGGGACAGTCTCCAGCAGCGGCGTGACCAGCTCGTCGGTGGTCTGACCGACGCCGGGTTCGAGGTGCTCGACTCGGAGGGGACGTACTTCGTCACCGCCGACATCACCGCCCTCGGCGGCCGGGACGGGGTGGAGTTCTGCCGCTCGTTGCCGGAGCGCTGCGGTGTGGTGGCGGTGCCGACCCAGGTCTTCTACGACGACGTCGACGCGGGTCGGCGGCTCGTCCGGTTCGCCTTCTGCAAGCGCCCCGAGGTGCTGACCGAGGCGGTCACCCGGCTGCGCGCCCTGACCCCGAGCGGCTGACGTCGAGCTGTGGAGCTGATGCCGTCAACGGTTCAGCTCCACAGCGTCCAATTGACCTAGGGCCTGTTTCATAAGAACTGGCCGGCCTGCGGCGGGCCCGGACGACGACCGGCGGCGTTGCGGTTTCGGCCGGATACAACACCGGTATCCGGCCGGAACCGCGCCTTGCCGGATCGCCGCCCGGACTCCGCCTCGGCTCGACCGCCCTTATGAAACAGGCCCTAGGCGACCGGGCTCGCGGTGCGGACCAGCTCGGCGATCCGCTCGGCCACCTCACGGGCGGTCGCCTCGGTGGCCGCCTCGACCATCACCCGGACCAGCGGCTCGGTGCCCGACGGGCGCAGCAGCACCCGGCCGGTCTCCCCCAGCTCCGCCTCGGCCCGCTCGACCTCTGCTCGCACGACGGGTGCGGCGGCGCCGACGGTCCGGTCACCGACCGGCACGTTGATCAGCACCTGGGGCAGCTTGGTGACCACCGAGGCCAGCTCGGCGAGGGACTGGCCGGTGGCCGCCATCCGAGCCATCAGGTGTAGGCCGGTGAGCACCCCGTCGCCGGTGGTGGCGTGCGCGGGCATGACGATGTGGCCGCTCTGCTCACCGCCGAGCGCCAGCCCGGAGGCGCGCAGCTCCTCCAGCACGTACCGGTCGCCGACCTTGGTCTCGATCAGGCGGATGCCCTGCGCGGACATCGCGAGCCGCAGCCCGAGGTTGCTCATCACGGTGGCCACCAGGGTGTCCTGGGTGAGCGTGCCGGCGTCCCGCATGGCCAGCGCGAGGATCGCCATGACCTGGTCGCCGTCGACCTCGTCGCCGTCGGCGGTGACCGCCAGGCAGCGGTCGGCGTCGCCGTCGTGGGCGATGCCCAGGTGGGCGCCGTGCTCGACCACTGCGGCGCGCAGCGCCTCGATGTGGTTGGAGCCACAGTCGTCGTTGATGTTCAGCCCGTCGGGCTCCGCGTGGATGGCGATGACCTCCGCGCCGGCCTCCCGGTAGGCGACGGGGGCGACCTCGGCGGCGGCGCCGTTGGCGCAGTCGACAACGACCTTGATCCCGTCGAGCCGGTGCGGAACGGTGCCCACCAGGTGCTGGACGTAGTGGTCGGCACCGTCGAGCAGGTCGTGCACCCGGCCGACGCCGGCACCGATCGGGCGGTCCCAGGCGGTGGTGGCGTTCGTCTCGACGGCCGCCTCGATCTGCATCTCGATCTCGTCGGGCAGCTTGTGCCCACCGGCGGCGAAGAGCTTGATGCCGTTGTCCGGCATCGGGTTGTGTGACGCGGAGAGCATCACACCCAGGTCGGCCTTGGCCTCGGCGGTGAGGAACGCCACCGCGGGGGTAGGCAGCACGCCGACCCGCACCACGTTGGCGCCGGCACTGGTCAGCCCGGCGACCACGGCGGCCTCCAGCATCTCGCCGCTGGCGCGGGTGTCCCGGCCGACGACGGCGAGCGGCGGATGGCTGCGGTCCGTCTCGGCGAGAGTGTGCGCGGCAGCCACCGCGAGCGCCAACGCCAGCTCCGGGGTGAGATCCGCGTTCGCCCGCCCGCGTACGCCGTCAGTGCCGAACAACCGACCCATACCCGCCAACCTCCGAAAGAGCACTGCCAGTGAGGAGAAAGCGGAACGGCCGACCCACCTCCCCCCGACGAGGGGGAGGCGGACCGGCCGTCCGTCAGAAGTACAACGCGCTGGGAAAGATCAGCGCTTCGAGTACTGGGGAGCCTTACGGGCCTTCTTGAGGCCGTACTTCTTGCTCTCCTTGACCCGGGCGTCACGGGTGAGGAAGCCGGCCTTCTTCAGGGCCGGGCGGTCGTCCGGCTCGTTGATGATCAGCGCGCGGGCGATGCCCAGCCGCAGCGCACCGGCCTGGCCGGTGGTGCCGCCGCCACGCAGGTTCGCGATGACGTCGAACTGCTCGAGCTTCTCGGCGGTGACCAGCGGGTCCTTGATGAGCTGCTGGTGCACCTTGCTCGGGAAGTAGGCCTCGAGGTCCTGGCCGTTGCAGGTGATCTTGCCGGTGCCCGGGACGATGCGGACCCGGACGATGGCCTCCTTGCGGCGGCCCACGGTCTGGATCGGCCGGTCACCACGAGGCGCGCGGGCAACGGGCGCCGGCGCCTCGGTGGCCTCAGGGGCTTCCGGGGCGACCTCGGTCTCGATGATGTCGGTCATGCTGCTTCCTTCGCCCGCGCTCACTGCGCGATCTGCTTGATCTCGAACGGCACCGGCTGCTGCGCGAGGTGCGGGTGCTCGGCACCGGCGTAGACCTTCAGCTTCTTGATCAGCTGACGGCCGAGCTTGTTGTGCGGGAGCATCCCCTTCACAGCCAGCTCGATGGCTCGCTCGGGACGCTTGGTCAGCAGCTCGTCGTAGCCGATCTGCTTCAGACCACCCGGGTAACCGGAGTGGCGGTAAGCGACCTTGGTCTGGCGCTTGTTGCCGGTCAGCGCAACCTTGCCCGCGTTCACGATGACGACGAAGTCGCCCGTGTCGACGTGCGGCGCGAAAGTCGGCTTGTGCTTACCACGCAGCAACGTGGCGGCGTGGGTGGCCAGGCGGCCCAGCACGACATCAGAGGCGTCGATGACGTGCCACTGACGCTCGATCTCACCCGGCTTCGGGCTGTACGTACGCACAGGTCTACCTTGTCTCGTCGTCGGTCTGGGGTCGCGCGCCGAGGTGACCAGATCTAGCAGGCCGGACCAGCGCGCACGAACGACCAAGCGTACCTGATGGGGCACGCCTCTGGATGTCGTACAACAGCAGGCAACGATACCCGGCGCCCCGTCCGCAGGTCAAAACGGGGGTGCGGTCCCGCGCGGCGACGCGCCGAGGGTGGCTCAGCTCACACGTTGGCGAGTCGACCGGCCCTCGGACGACGGTAGACGACCCAGGTGACCGCGAAGCACAACGCGTACCAGCCGATGAAGGCCAGGTAGGCGGCGTCGGCGTTGCCCGAGCTGAGGAACGACTGGCGGAACGCGATGTTGACAAGCACCCCGCCGAAGGCGCCGATCGCACCCGCGATGCCGATCAACGCGCCGGTCATCCGCCGCGCCCACCGGGCGGCAGCCTCCGGATCACGCTGACCCGTCGCCACCGCGTCCGCCGACCGGGCCCGGAAGATCGCCGGGATCATCTTGTACGTGGAGCCGTTGCCGACGCCGGAGAAGACGAAGAGGGCCAGGAACCCGGCCAGGTAGAGCTCGAACGATCGCTCCCGGGCCGCGTAGAGCACGGTGCTCGCGCCGGCCGCCATCGCCACGAAGTTCCAGAAGGTCACCCGGGCCCCGCCCAACCGGTCGGCGAGGTGCCCGCCCAGCGGCCGGATCAGCGAACCGACAAGCGGGCCCAGGAAGGTCAGCCAGGCGGCGTCGACCGGGGTGGGGAACCGCTCGGCGAACTGGAGCTGGAGCACCTGACCGAAGGCGAACCCGAAGCCGATGAACGAGCCGAAGGTGCCGATGTAGAGCAGCGACATCACCCAGGTGTGCGGGTCGCGGGCCGCCTCACGCAGCGCGCCCGGCTCGTTGCGCGCCCCGGGCACCGTGTCCAACCAGCGGGCCGCCGCCAGCGCGGCCAACACGATCAGCGGCAGGTAGACCGCCGGCACCAACCGGGGGTACGCGGCGCCCGCGGTGGCGAGGACCGCCAGGCCGACCAGCTGCACGGCGGGTACGCCCAGGTTGCCGCCACCGGCGTTGAGCCCGAGCGCCCGCCCCTTGAGCCGCTGCGGATAGAACAGGTTGATGTTCGCCATCGAGGAGGCGAAGTTGCCGCCACCGACCCCGGTGAGGCAGGCGAGCACCATCAGGGTGGAGTAGGACACCCCGGGTTCCAGCAGCACCGTCATCGGCACCGCGGGCACCAGCAACAGCAGGGCGCTGATGATCGTCCAGCGTCGCCCGCCGAAGCGGGCCACCGCCAGCGTGTACGGCAGCCGCAGCACCGCGCCCAACGCGGCCGGCACGGCGGTGAGCAGGAACTTCCCGGCCGGATCGATGCCGTACGCGGGGCCGAGGAAGAGCACGGTGACCGACCAGAGACTCCACACCGAGAAGCCGACGTGCTCCGCGAAGATCGAGACCCAGAGGTTGCGGCGCGCGATCGGCGCGCCGGTGGCCTGCCAGAAGTCCGGGTCCTCGGGGCGCCAGTCGTGCAACGGTTGCCGGCGACCGGTGACGGCAGGCGGCTCGGCGGTGACTGCGGTGCTGGTGAGCGTGCTCACGGCGGCTCCTCCTCGTCGATGTGACGAGGGCAAACGCTAGGAACGCCCGGTTACCTGGCAGTGCCCGTCGCGGGTCGGGCCGGAAACGGGGATCGCACCACCGGCCGACGGCGATGGTGAGCACTCCACCGCGGCGGCGCGGTCAGAGCTGCTGGAGGATGCGCAGCGCGCGGCCGACCCTCAGCATCGTGTCGGTGTCGGCGACGTCCACGCACTCGGTGAACCACTTCTTCATGGGCGAGGAGATCCGGTCGGGCATCACCCCGTACCTGCCCATCGCGACGGCGAGCGGCGAGTCCCGCAGCAGCGACTCCTCGACCACCTCGACCACGATCACGATGGGCACGTCTGTGGAGTTGTAGACGTCCGAGCTGATCACGAGGCCGAGGCGTTCCCGGGCGCCCTCGATGCGCCAGATCTCACCCCTACGCAGCACGCGGCCGTCCGCCGGAGAACAGGTCGTTGACCATGCCCACCTCGCGGGCGTCGGCGAGGGCGGCGGACTCCAGATCAAGGCTGGCGCGGCCCACGGCGGCGGCATGCGCGGTGAAGACCTCGCGCAGCGCCTTCTCCCGGGCGGCCTGGTCCATCCACGCGGAGAGCGACAGCCCCTCGCGCTTGGCGAACCGCCGCGCTTCCTCGATCGTCTCGTCCGTGAACGAGAGAGTCACCTTGGCAGTCATGCCGAGCAGATTACCCACCGGTGTGACCAACAGTCATCCCCGCGATCAGCGGCTCACCCCCGGGCGGCGAAACGCACATTCCGGCGGGCCTACCGGGCCCGACCGCCGAACACCGCGAAACGCCACTCCTTGAAGTAGCAGTCGACGTCGGCCAGGCCCGCCTCGGCGAGCCACCGGCACTGGTCGGCCACTGTCGCCGGGCGGTCGTGGCGCATCCGTTCCCGGGAGCCCGCGATCTCGTCGGGGGACGCGCCCCGCTCGGTGATCCCCGCCAGCCACACCTCGTCGTAGCGCCGGTCCAGCTCCGGGGTCGGGCCGGCGACCTGCTCGGCGTTGACGAACACCCCGCCCGGCGCCAGCGCGGCGGCGGCCCGCCGGTAGAGCGCCCGCTTGCCGGCGTCGTCCAGGTGGTGGATCGCCAGCGCGCTGACCACCGCGTCGTACCGGCCCGGCGGCAACTCGTCGGCCAGGTCGGCGTGGACCGTCCGGTGCGGCACGGACCGCGCGTCCAACTGGTCGGTGGCGCGGGCGAGCATCGCCGGTGCTCCGTCCACCAGGGTCAGCCGGACTCCGGGCACCGCGGCGGACAGCAGCAGCGAGAGCAGGCCGGTGCCGGCTCCCAGATCCAACACCTCCGGGGTACGCCCGGCGGCGAGCGCGGCGCGCAGCGGCGGTGTGGCCACCTGGACGGCGGTGCCGTAGAAGGCGTCGAAGCACGGGATCAGCCGCCTGCGCGCCTCGTCGTAGGTGCCGGCCACCGCGTCGAACACGTCCGTCACGCTCATCGCTATCTCCCATTTAGTGAGACAATTTTCCCACATAGTAAGCGATGGCGTTCGGTCGAGCACGGCACCGACCGCTCCGTGGGACACGAGCGGCGCTGGTCGCGGCCGGGGGGTGGCAGGTCGGACGCCACCACCCATCCGTCACACCCGCTGCCCCCGTGCGGTGTGAGCCCCACTTGACAGGACCGAAACAGAAGGGACCCGGACCGGAAACCGCCCGGCGGCACGCTTTCCCGACATGACAGACGGTGCACGGTCGGCAACTACACCGGGGCGGACGCCCCGGGAGGTGGCGACGCACTGCCCGTACTGCGCCCTGCAGTGCGGGATGACACTGCGCGCGGACGACGCCGGGGTGACGGTCCACCCGCGCCAGTTCCCCACCAACCGGGGCGGGCTCTGCCAGAAGGGTTGGACCGCCGCCGAACTGCTCGACCACCCGGAGCGGCTGACCACCCCGCTGGTGCGCGACCTGGTCACCGGCGCGCTGCAACCGGCGAGCTGGGACACCGCGCTCGACCGGGTGGTCGCCGGCATCCGCGCCGTTCAGCACGACGCCGGCCGGGACGCCGTCGCCGTGTTCGGCGGTGGTGGCCTGACCAACGAGAAGGCGTACGCGTTGGGAAAGTTCGCCCGGATCGGGCTGCGCACCCGGCACATCGACTACAACGGACGGTTCTGCATGTCCTCGGCGGCAGCCGCCGGGATGCGCGCCTTCGGCATCGACCGCGGGCTGCCGTTCCCCCTCGCCGACCTGGGCCGGGCCGACACCCTGCTGCTGGTCGGCGCGAACCCGGCGGAGACCATGCCGCCGCTGGTGCGCTGGCTCACCGAGCAGCGCCGCAACGGCGGAAAACTGATCGTCATCGACCCCCGGGTCACCGCCACCGCCCGTCAGGCCGACCTGCACCTGCAACCGCTGCCCGGCACCGACCTCGCGGTGGCCAACGCGCTGCTGCACATCGCCCTCACCGAGGGTTGGGTCGACCGGGCCTACGTGGCCGACCGCACCACCGGCTTCGACGCGGTCCGCCGCGGCGTCGCCGCCTGGTGGCCGGCCCGCGCCGAACAGCTCTCCGGGGTGCCGGTGGCCGACCTGGAGGCGACCGCCCGCGCGCTGGGCACCGGGGGTCGCGTGATCATCCTGACCGCGCGCGGCGCGGAGCAGCACGCCAAGGGGGTGGACACCGTCACCGCGTACGTCAATCTCGCCCTCGCCCTCGGCCTGCCCGGCCGCGACGGTTCGGGGTACGGCTGCCTCACCGGCCAGGGCAACGGCCAGGGCGGACGGGAGCACGGGCAGAAGGCCGACCAGCTTCCCGGCTACCGGAAGATCGACGACCCGGCCGCCCGGGAGCACGTGGCCGGGGTGTGGGGCGTGCCGGCCGACGATCTGCCCGGCCCGGGAGTGCCCGCCTACCAACTGCTCGACTCGCTCGGCACTCCGGGTGGCCCGCGCGCGATGCTGGTGTTCGGGTCGAACCCGGTGGTCTCGGCACCCCGCGCGGCCCGGATCGAGGGCCGACTGCGCGACCTCGACCTGCTGGTCGTCGCCGACCTGATGCTCTCCGAGACGGCCGCGCTGGCGGACGTGGTGCTGCCCACCGCTCAGTGGGCCGAGGAGGACGGCACCATGACCAACCTGGAGGGTCGGGTGCTGCGTCGGCGCGCACTACGTCCGCCCCCGCCCGGCGTCCGAACCGACCTCGCCATCATCTCCGACCTGGCGGCGCGGCTGGCCGCCACCGAAGCGACGGACGCCGACCCGGCCGGCGTGCGACCGGCCGCCGTCGCGGCGGCCCGGTTCCCGGCCGACCCGGCCACCGTCTTCGCCGAGCTGCGCCGCGCCTCCGCCGGTGGGGCCGCCGACTACGCCGGCATCAGCTGGGACCGGATCGACGCCGACGACGGGGTCTACTGGCCCTGCCCGACCGAGGACGGGCCGGACACGCCACGACTGTTCGCCGACCGGTTCGCCACCCCGGACGGCCGGGCCCGCTTCCACCCCGTCGACCACCGGCCAGCCGCCGAGCAGGTCTGCGCCACGTACCCACTGCACTTCACCACCGGGCGGGTGCTGGCCCAGTACCAGTCGGGCACCCAGACCCGACGGGTGGCAGCGCTGCGGCGCGCCGCCCCGGAGGCGTTCGTCGAACTGCACCCCGACCTGGCCGCCCGGCTGGGCATCGACGACGGCGACCCGGTCCGGGTCACCTCACGCCGGGGAGAGTTCCGCGCTCCGGCCCGGCTCAGCGCCGGAATCCGACCCGACACCGTGTTCGCCCCGTTCCACTACGCGGGAGCGGGACGCGCCAACTCGGTGACAAACGACGCGGTGGACCCGATCTCCGGGATGCCCGAGTTCAAGATCTGCGCCGTCCGGGTGGAGAAGGCATGACCGCCCGGGTGGTCATCGTCGGCAACGGGATGGCGGGCGCGCGCCTCGCCGGCGAGCTGCACGCCCGGGAGGGAGACCGGAAGGTCACAGTGCTCGGGGCCGAGCCGCACCGCGCGTACAACCGGATCCTGCTCTCCACCCTGCTGGCCGGCCGGATCGACGAGCCGGACGTGGAGCTGACCGAAGCCGCCGGGCACGGCGTCGACCTGCGCAGCGGCGTACCGGTGGTCGCCGTCGACCGGTCCGCCCGGGAGGTCCGTACCGACGACGGCGAACGAATCGGGTACGACCACCTGGTGCTGGCCACCGGCGCGCGGGCGGTGGTGCCGACGCTTCCCGGCCTCGACCCGGCGAACCTGCCGGAGCGGGTGGTCCCCTTCCGGACCCTTGACGACTGCCGGCGGATCCTCGCCGCCGCGGACGGCGCCCGCAGCGCGCTGGTCCTCGGCGGCGGGCTGCTCGGTCTGGAGGCCGCGCGGGGGCTGGCCACCCGGGGGCTGGCCACCACAGTGGTGCACCCGAGAGAGCACCTGATGGAACGGCAACTGGACCCGGCGGCCGGCGCGGTGCTCGCGGGCACGCTCGCCGGTTTCGGCGTCACCGTCCAACTGGGGGTGTCGGCGACCGGCGTGGCCGCGGACGCCAGTGGTGTCCGCCTCGACCTGGCCGACGGCCGATCGCTCCGCGCCGATCTGCTGGTGCTCTCCTGCGGCGTACGCCCGGACACCGCCCTCGCGCAGGCCGCCGGCCTGACGGTGCGGCGCGGCGTGGTGGTGGACGACAGGCTCCGCACCACCGACCGGTCCATCTCGGCGATCGGCGACTGCGCCGAGCACGACGGCGTGCTCACCGGGCTGGTCGCGCCCGCCTGGGCCCAGGCCCAGGTGCTCGCCGACGTGCTGACCGGGACGGACCCACTGGCCCGGTACCGGCCCCGGCCGGTGGTGACCCGGCTGAAGGCCGCCGGCATCGACCTGGCGTCGATGGGTGACGCGGCAAGTGGCGGGCCGGGCGAGGAGCTGACCTTCGCCGACCCGACCCGGGGCACGTACGCCCGGTTGCGGATCCGGGACGAGCGGTTGATCGGCGCGATCCTGCTCGGCGACAACCCGGCGGTCGGCACTGTGATCCAACTCTTCGACCGTGGTCAGCCGGTGCCGAGTGACCGGCGGGCGCTGCTGCTCGGCCGGGCACTCGGCGCGGTCGGCGCGACCCCGGCCGCCTCACCGGCGCTGATGCCGGACGCGGCCACTGTCTGTCAGTGCAACACGGTGAGCAAGGGCGCACTGGTCAGAAGCTGGCGCTCCGGCGCCCGGACTGTCGATGCGGTGGTGGCCGCGACCCGGGCCGGCACCGGATGCGGCGGATGCCGGGACGCGGTGAGCGGCATCGTCGACTGGCTGAGCCAGGCGGAATCGGTGGAGGTGACGCGATGAGCGGCGGCGATCTGATCGTCATCGGCAACGGCATGGTCGGGCAGCGTTTCGTGGACGCGTTGCACGCCCGCGACCCACAGGGCAGCTGGCGGGTGACGGTGCTGGCCGAGGAGGGGCGTCCGGCGTACGACCGGGTGCGGCTCTCGGCGTACTTCGACGGGGTGAGTGAGAGCGAACTCAACCTGCACACCCCGCACGACGGGGTGCGGCTGCGACTCGGCGAGCCGGCCACCGCCGTCGACCGGGACCGGCAGGTGGTGACCACCGCGGTCGGCGAATACCGCTACGACGCGCTGGTGTTCGCCACCGGGTCGTACGCCTTCGTGCCGCCGGTGGCCGGTACGGAGCTGCCCGGGGTCTTCGTCTACCGGACCCTGGACGACCTGGCGGCGATCCGGGAGTACGCACGGGGCCGGCGGGCCGGGGCGGTGATCGGTGGTGGGCTGCTCGGTCTGGAGGCCGCCAATGCCCTGCGACTGCTCGGCCTGAGCACCGACGTTGTCGAGTTCGCGCCCCGGTTGATGCCGGTGCAGGTGGACCAGGCCGGCGGCGCGATGCTCCGCCGCTACGTCGACGAGTTGGGCGTACGGACCCACCTCGGGGTGGCGACCACAGCGATCCGTCAGGGCCCGGACGGCGGCGTCGCGGCCCTGGAACTCTCCGACGGCACCGCCCTCGACGCCGAGCTGGTGGTGGTGGCCGCCGGCATCCGGCCCCGGGACCAGTTGGCCCGGGACGCGGGCCTGCCGTTGGGTCCGCGCGGCGGGGTGCTCGTCGACGAGACCTGCCGCACCGCCGACGAGCGGATCTGGGCCGTCGGCGAGTGCGCCGCGGTCGACGGCACCTGCCACGGTCTGGTCGCACCGGGGTACGCGACGGCCGAGGTGGTGGCCGATCGGCTGGTCGGCGGCGCGGCGACCTTCCCGGGCGCGGACACCGCCACCAAACTCAAGCTGCTCGGCGTCGACGTGGCATCGTTCGGCGACGCCCACGGCACGACCGAGGGCTGCCTGGACGTCACGTTCACCGACCCGGCCACCAGGGTCTACGCGAAGCTGGTCCTCTCCGACGACGCACACACACTGCTCGGTGGGGTGCTGGTCGGTGACGCCAGCGCCTACCCGACGCTGCGCGCCAGTGTGGGCGGCCCGCTGCCGGCCGCGCCGCTGGCGCTGCTCGCCCCCGACGGCGGCGGCGCGGACGCCGGGGCGCTGCCCGCCACCGCGCAGGTCTGCTCCTGCAACGCGGTGACCCGGGGCGACGTGGACGCCGCCATCGCCGACGGGTGCGCGGACGTGCCGGCGTTGAAGGCGTGCACCCGGGCCGGCACCAGCTGCGGCTCCTGCGTGCCGATGCTGAAGCAGCTCCTGGACGCGGCAGGGGTGGCGCAGTCCAGCGCGCTCTGCGAGCACTTCGACGTCAGCCGGCGGGAGCTGTTCGAGATCGTCCGCGTCCGCGGCATCCGCACCTTCTCCCGGCTGGTCGCCGAGCACGGTCGGGGCCGCGGCTGCGACATCTGCAAGCCGGTGGTGGCGTCCATCCTCGCCTCGCTGGGCGGCGGGCACGTGCTCGACGGCGAACAGGCGTCGTTGCAGGACACCAACGACCACTTCCTGGCAAACCTGCAACGCGACGGCAGCTACTCGGTGGTGCCCCGGATCCCCGGCGGCGAGATCACCCCGGAGAAGCTGATCGTGATCGGCGAGGTCGCCCGGGACTTCCAGCTCTACACGAAGATCACCGGAGGGCAGCGGATCGACCTGTTCGGGGCACGGGTGGAGCAGCTGCCGCAGATCTGGCGGCGGCTGGTCGACGCTGGCTTCGAGTCCGGTCACGCGTACGGCAAGGCGTTGCGCACTGTGAAGTCGTGCGTGGGCGAGACCTGGTGCCGGTACGGGGTGCAGGACTCGGTGGGGCTGGCCGTCGCGCTGGAGCTGCGCTATCGCGGGTTGCGGGCGCCGCACAAGCTCAAGTCGGCGGTCTCCGGTTGCGCCCGGGAGTGCGCGGAGGCGCGCAGCAAGGACTTCGGCATCATCGCCACCGAGACCGGCTGGAACCTCTACGTCGGCGGCAACGGTGGTTTCCGACCCCGGCACGCCGACCTGTTCGCCACCGATCTGTCCACGGACGCGCTGATCAGGCTGATCGACAGATTCCTGATCTACTACATCCGCACCGCCGACCGGCTGCAACGCACCGCCGGCTGGATCGAGGCCATGGACGGCGGCCTCGACCACCTGCGCTCGGTGATCGTGGACGACTCGCTCGGGCTCTGCGAGGACCTCGACGCGGCGATGGCCCGGCACGTGTCGTCGTACTCCGACGAGTGGCGCGACGTCCTGGACGACCCGGACCGGCTGCGCCGCTACACCTCCTTCGTCAACGCCCCCGACGTACCCGACCCGTCGATCACCTTCACCCGGGAACGCGGCCAGCCAGTGCCCGTACGCGACCAGTCCCCGACCGGATCCGAGCCGACAAACGGTCACCGTCGGCAACCGGTCACCCTCGGCCTACCGGAGGTACGGCGATGACCCAGACCCTCACGCTGACCTGGACCACCGTCTGCCTCCTCGACCGGTTGGAACCGGACCGGGGAGTCGCCGCCCTGGTCGACGGGGTGCAGATCGCACTCTTCCGGACGGTCGACGGGCTGTTCGCGATCGACAACCGCGATCCGGTCTCCGGGGCGTACGTGCTGTCCCGGGGCATCGTCGGCAGCCGCGGCGGAGTGCCGACGGTCGCCTCACCGCTGCACAAGCAGGTGTACGACCTGCGCAGCGGGCACTGCCTCGACCTGCCCGGGGTGGCAGTGGCCCGACACGACGCACGTTGCCGCAACGGGCTGGTCGAGGTGCGGCTGCGACAGGAGGGTTGATGCGGGAAGAACTGGCGGGCTTCACCATCGGGGTGACCGCCGACCGGCGGCGCGACGAGTTGGCCGCGCTGCTCGAACGACGGGGTGCGCGGGTGGTGCTCGCCCCGGCGCTGCGGATCGTGCCGCTGTCCGACGACACCGAGCTGCGCGAGGCGACCCGCGCCTGCCTCGACCAACCGCCGGACATCCTGATGGCCAACACCGGCATCGGCATGCGCGGCTGGCTGGAGGCGGCCGAGGGCTGGGGGCTGGCCGAGCCGCTGCGCTCCGTGCTGGCCAGCTCGTACGTGGTGGCGCGCGGGCCGAAGGCGCGCGGCGCGATCCGGGCGGCCGGGCTGCACGACCAGTGGTCGCCCGCCTCGGAGAGCTGCGACGAGGTGGTCGACCACCTGCGCCGGCGTGGGGTGGCCGGGCAGGTGATCGCCATGCAGCTGCACGGCGAGCGGCAGCCCGAGTGCACGCTCGCGCTGGAGGCGGCCGGGGCCACGGTCATCGAGGTGCCGGTCTACCGCTGGGCGCCGCCGACCGACCCGGCGCCGCTGCACCGGTTGATCGACCTGATCGCCGGCCGGCTGGTGGACGCTGTGACGTTCACCTCGGCGCCAGCGGCCGAGGCGTTGCTGCGGGCCGCCGGTGACCGCACCGACGCGGTGCTGTCCGCGTTGCGCAGCGACGTGTTGGCCAGTTGCGTCGGCGCGGTGACCGCCGAGCCGTTGCTGCGACGCGGGGTGCCGGTGAGCGCGCCCGGCCGGGCCCGGTTGGGGGCGCTGGTGCGGACCATCGTCGACGAACTGCCCCGCCGGACCGTGACGTTCAAGGCCGGTGGGCATCTGCTCACGTTGCGCGGGCACGCCGCGGTGATCGACGGTGAGCTGCGGCCACTCGCGCCCGCGCCGATGGCGGTGCTGCGGGCGCTGGCCCAGTCCCCGGGCCGGGTGCTGTCCCGCACGGCGTTGCTGCGGACACTGCCCCGGGGCGCGGACGAGCACGCAGTGGAGATGGCAGTGGCCCGGCTACGGGCCGGCTTGCGCGCGCCCCGCGTGGTGCAGACCGTGGTGAAGCGCGGCTACCGGCTCCGGGTCGACTGAAGGGCGTCACGGCCGGCCGTCGCGTGCCGGCCGTGACGCGACGGTTCAGCCGACCGGCGTCGGGAAGCCCCGCCCGTGCTCGGACTGGAGCCGGAGCATGGCGTGCTCGACAACAGTCACCAGCACCTGCTTGACCGAGTCCCGCTGCCGGGCGTCGGTCATCACCAGCGGCACCTGCGGCGAGATGGCCAGCGCCTCGCGGACCTCCTCCGGCTCGTACTGCGGTGCGCCGTCGAACTTGTTCAGCGCCACCACGTACGGCAGGTTGCGGTTCTCGAAGTAGTCCAGCGGGGCGAACGCGTCGGTGATCCGGCGGGTGTCCACCAGCACGGCGGCACCCACCGCCCCACGGATGATCTCGTCCCACATGAACCAGAACCGCGTCTGACCCGGTGTACCGAAGAGGTACAGGATCAGGTCCTGGGCCATGGTGATCCGGCCGAAGTCCATGGCGACCGTGGTGGTCTCCTTGCCCGGCACCTTGGACGGATCGTCGATGCCGACACCCGCCGCGGTCATCAACGCCTCGGTGGTCAGCGGTGTGATCTCGGAGATCGCCCCGACCAGTGTCGTCTTACCGACGCCGAAGCCGCCCGCGACGACGATCTTCGCGGATACGATTCCCCGGCCCGGCCGCCCCCCTGCGGGGTCATAGCCTGCGAAGTCCACTTAGCACCCTTCCAAGCAGTTCCATCCGCTCCTCGAACCCCTCGGCGGGAGCAGCAGTGTGTAACGTCAGCAGGCTCTCGGCCACCATGTCGGCGACCAACACCCGGGCGACGCCCAGCGGCATCCGGGTATACGCGGCGATCTCCGCCAGCGACTGTGCTCGGCCCTCACAGACCGTGGCGATGCGGTGTTTGTCATGCCCGGCGAAGCGGGACTCGGCGACCTGGGTGGGAGAGGCGGTGAGGACGGCCTCGAGGGCGATGTCCTGCCGGGGCTCGGTACGACCACGGGTGACCGCGTACGGACGTACCAGTGCGCCGCGCGGGTCAGCGCGTCGTTGGTCCATCCCCGATCACCTCCCCGTCCCTCGCTGAGCCGGACTGTGCCGCCTCTCGTCCCTGGTCCGGCGCTCGGAACGAGCGCCGCCTTCCGGTGCTAAGAGCGCACCGCGTCGCGCGGCAGCGGCACCAGCGCGGCACCCACCCGCTCGACCAGCAGCGCCATCTCGTAGCCCACCTGGCCCACGTCGCAGCTGCGCGCGGCCAGCACGGCCATCGAGGAGCCGTCGCTGATCGACATCAGGAAGAGGTACCCGCTGTCCATCTCGATGACTGTCTGCAACACCCCGCCCGCGCTGAACATCCGGGCCGCGCCCTCGGTCAGGCTCACCACCCCGGAGGTGATCGCGGCGAGCTGGTCGGCCCGGTCCCCCGGCAGATCCCGGGAGGACGCGAGCAGCAGCCCGTCGGCGGACACCGCCACCACGTGGGCGATGCCCGCCACGCTGTCGGCGAAGTTGGTGAGCAGCCAACCCATGTCCTGCATGGCAGCTGGCCTGTTCATCGGCTCTCCTTGGTCGAGGTGCTGTTCAGGTCCGTTCCGGCCGTCCGACCGCGCTGCACACCGCGGTGGTAGGCCGACAGCAGACCACGTACTTCATCCGGAGTCCGCCGGCTGCGGTCCCGGCCGCTCTTCGGTTCGATGCCACCCGGCACGAGCTGTGCCTGCGGCACCCGCTTGGGCAACCCGGAGCGGGTGGTCCCCGCGGGAGCCGGCTCGGCAGCCCGGCTGGCCCGGGACCAGCCCTCGTCCGCCGCCGTACGCCAGGCCTCCGGGTCGGGGGCGGGCGCGGCCGGAGCCGTCCGGCTGGCCAGGGGCGGGTTGTACGACGGTGGTGCCGTCGGCCGTGCTCCGAATCCGTCCATTGTGGTGCCGAGGCCCTCGGCGCCCGGGGTGGCCGTGCCGTCGGTGCCGGAACTGCCCGGGGTGCGGGTCGGCAGCTTCGGTCGGGCCGGCGGCGCGGCCGGCACGGGCGCGGCGCTCGGCTGGCCGCCGTTACCGGTGCGCAGGCCGGCGTCGGCCGCCCTGGTGGCGGGCGAGGGAGGCTCGTCGAAGTTGGGCCGGGTGAAGATCGCTGTGGCGTCGTCGCCGTGCGACCGGAACCAGACCGCCTCCATCTCCCGGAAGATCGGAGCTTCGGCGGGGAAGTCGGGCCGGGTGCTCACCGGCGCGGCCGGCACCGGCGGCGCGGCCAGCGGGGAGGCCGGTGGGGCGGCCGGCGGTGCCACCGCGCCCGGCCCGGCGACCGGCCCGACCGGGAGGCCGCCCTGAGCACCGCGCCCGTCCGCGGCGTCCGCCATGGAACCGCGGCGAGGCAGCGGGTCGACGGTCGGGTAGGCCACTGTCGGGCTGCCCAGCGAGGCGCCCGCGCCGTTGCTGTAGGCCGGCCGGGCCGGCGGGAGCGGGGCGGCGGGTGCCGGAGTGGCGGGGGCGGCGGGGGCGGGCGGCATGGGCGAGCGCGGACCGGTGTAGCCACCCGCCTGTACGGCCGGGGTGGTGTCCCGCGAGTCCAGCGGCGACTGCCACTGGGCCGGTGCCGGCGTGCTGGTCCGCCACTGGTCGGGCAGCGTCGCCGCCGTCGTGGCGGCGCCGGCGAACTGCTCGGCGTGACCGACCGGGGTGAGCGGGTTCTGCTCCACTGCCATCGGCTGACGCGGCCGGGTGAGCACCTGCTCGCGGCCCCGGTTGGTGGGCAGCAGCACTGTGGCGGCGGGCAGCGTCACCTGGGCGACGGTGCCACCCTCGACGTTGCGGCGCAGCTCCACACGGATGCCGTAGCGGGAGGCGAGCCGACTCACCACGGCCAGACCCATCAGCCGGAACGCGGCGACGTCGACGCTCGGCGGCGCGGCCAGCCGCCGGTTGAGCGAGTCGAGCTGCTCGTCGGTGAGGCCGAGACCCCGGTCCTCGATCTGGATCAGGACGTAGTCGCGGATCCGCCGACCGTCGGCCACCACAGTGGTGTTCGGCGGCGAGAACCGGGTGGCGTTGTCGAGGAGTTCGGCGACGAGACGTACCACGTCGTTGACCGCGTGCGCGGACACCGAGATGTCGGTGTCCACCGTCCCGAACTCGATGCGGTTGTACAGCTCCACCTCGGACTGGGCGGCGCGCAGGACATCCACCACCAACGCGTCGTCACGACGCGGTACGGCGGAGTCGGCGCCGGCCAGGACCAGCAGGTTCTCGTCGTTGCGCCGCATTCGGGTGGCCAGGTGGTCCAGTTCGAAGAGCTGCGCGAGCCGCTTCGGGTCCTCCTCGCCGCGCTCGATCGCGTCCAGCTCGCCGATCATCCGGTCGACCAGGGTCTGACTGCGGCGGGCCAGGTTGAGGAACATCGCCGAGACGCTGGTACGCAGTGCCGCCTGCTCGGCGGCGACCCGCACCGCCTCCCGGTGGACGACGTTGAAGGCCAACGCCACCTGGCCGACCTCGTCGCGGGTGTTGAGCTGGATGGGGTCCCGGACCTGGCGGACGATCTCGTCCACCCCGCCGTCACCCACGCTGCCCATGTTCTGCAGGCGCTGCACGGCGTCGGGCAGGTCGTGGTTGGCCACCGAGAGGGCGCCCTCACGCAGCCGGCGCAGCGAGTGGTTGAGCGAGCGGGCCAGCACCACGGCCAGCGACACGGCGATGATCAGGGTCAGCAGCACCAGGGTCGACTCGACCACGGCCTGCCGGATGACGTCCGAGCGCGCCTGGTCGGCCTGCTGGAGCAGCCGGTCCTGCAGTTGGATCTCGGCCCAGCGCATCAGGTCGTTCACGGCGCCGATGGCCGCTGTGGCGTCCTGCGCGGTGACCAGGGGACGCTGCCCGACCGAGCGGGTGATGTCGGTGGCCACCCGGTCGGCCAGGCCGACCGCATCGCCGGAGACGGTGCTGTCGACCAGGGCGCGCTGCACCGGGTCGGCGGCCAGCGAGAAGGCGACCAGGGCCTCCTGCTGGCCGGTCAACGTTGCCACGAAGGAGGAGAACTGCTCCGAGTCGAGCTGGCCGGCCGACAGCGCGGTGAAGGCGACGGCCTCTTCCTCGGCGACGGAAGCCTTGGCGCGGGCGAAGGCGGAGACCGCGCGGCGGCTGTCCGCCAGGCTCTCGTCGCCGGGCAGCTGGGCCAGGCCGTCGCCGTACGAGACCAGGTCGGTGAGGATGACTCCGTAGCGGAGCACCGCCTCGGCGACCGCCATCTGCCGGCGGTCCAGCACCTCCTGACGGGTGCCGTCCAGGGTGGCCAGGTGGTCGTCGATGGCTGCCAGCCGGTCGCGAAGGGCGGCCGGCACCTCGCCGATCCGGCCCCGTTCGGTGCGGTACTGGTCCACCTGCTGCTGCGTCTGGCGGACCCGCAGGTTGTACGCGTCGGCCGGCTGCTGCGGATTGGCGAGGTAGGCGGCCGCGGCCATCCGTTCGGCCTGGAGGTCCTGGGTGAGGGCGCTGACGTCGATGGAGAGGGCCGTCAGTGACCGGGCCCGGGTGGCGTCGAAGGCGCCCTCGCCGACGGAGATCAGGCGGACCGTGGCGAGCGCGATCACCGCCGCCACCGGGACCACCAGGATCAGTGCCAACTTGGACCGGATCCGGGCGTCACGCAGTCTCGGCATCCGTCGGCGCGCAGGCCGAGCGCTATCGCCGAGCGCGGGCAGGGTCGTCGGTCCGGTGCTCACGACATCGCCTCCGTCGTTTCTTCCCCGCCTGAGCCGCCGAGCCATGCCGTAAGCGGAGGGGACCACGCGCGGCACGGCCGCGATTTCATCAGAGATGATCCTGCTTGGGAAGCCGCAGTGAGGTAGGAAACGGTCGGACGGAGCGCATCCCGTGATCCGGGCAACTGATACCTTCATTTCCGCAAGCCCCTGAACAGGGCATGTAACTCCAGAGTGGTCACGCGTGTATGCAAAGTGAGCTTTTGCAAACATTGCGTTACCCCAGCATGTGGGATGGCCGTCCCGAAAATGCTGCCGGGGTCCGCGCTTGACCACAGCGCCGGCCATTGGCAAGGTTTTGCAGGCTTCGCGCACACCGTACGGCAGAGGAGATCCCGTCCTCCACTGAGGACGGATTAGCGGCGGTGACCGGGCAGCGCCCGCGCCCGCACCTGGAGGACTGAGTTGAGCCCCATCCGCTCCGCGACCATCGCGGCGCTCGCATCGGCCGTAGTGGCCACCACGCTCACCGGCTGCCAGTTTGGCGAGGCGGAACAGGACACGAGTCCGATCGTGATCGCCGCCGATCTCGAACTCTCCGGCGCCGCCGCCACGGTTGGTCGGACATACCAGCGCGCCCTCGAACTCAAGGTCGAGCAGTTGAACTCCTCCGGAGCACTGAACGGCCGGAAGATCGACCTGAAGGTGAAGGACAACCGTTCCGACTCGGCCGAGTCACTTCGCAACATCGTCGACTTCAGCAGCGATTCGAAGGTCAGCGCCATCATCATGGGCGGCTGCAACGAATGCGCGGTCGGAGCGGTCGGGACCATCAACGAGAAGCGGATTCCCACCATTGCGCTAGCCGCTTCCGGCGCGATCGCCGCGCCGGCCGCCCAACGGCGCTACGTGTTCAAGCTGGGCCCCAACGCCCCGGACAGCGCCGCCGCACTGACCACCGAGCTGCGGCGCAACAACATCCGCAAGGTGGGGATGCTGGTCAGCGACGACGACTACGGCCAGGAGGGCGCGACCGCACTCAAGAACGAGCTGGACAAGGCCAACATCTCGCTCCGGCAGCAGCGGATCAAGACCACCGACACCGACGTCAGCCAGCAGGTCCAGCAGCTCGCCTCGGGCAAGCCCGACGCGATGGTCTTCTGGACCCCGCCGGAGCAGGCCACGCTGGCCGCCACCAGCGCCCAGCAGATCAGCTTCCGTGGGTCGATCTACTTCGACGCGGGGGCGGCCGGGGACCTCTTCCTCGGCGCGGCGGCCAAGGCGACCGAGAAGGCCACGCTGATCTTCACGCAGACCATGGTGATCGACGACGTGATCGCGACCACCCCGGCCAAGGCGGCGCGACGGCAGTGGTTCCAGGACTACACGGCACGCTTCGGCGGCTACAACGGGTCCTCGTCGTTCGCCGCCGACGCCGTCCAGCTGATCGCCGACGCCGAACTGCGCGCCGGTGGTGAGATCGGGAAGGTCGACCGCAACGGCATCCGGGACGTGCTGGAAACGTCCCAGATGGACGGCCTCTCCGGCCCGATCCGCATGACGCCGGACAACCACAGCGGCCTGATGCCGCAGGCGCTCACCACGCTTGTCGCCCGCAATGGTCGCTGGCGGTTGGCGGGGTAACGCTGGGGCCTTTATTTGGCGGGTTCGTTTCCCGGCCCTTCGTCGAGTGCCGGGTGGGGTGTGGCCGACCGTCCCCGGCTCCGGGCGGTCAGGCTTGATCCCTCCGCCGGGCACGGTCGGCCACACCTGACTCGCCTGCGGCTTCGACGGAACGGGCCGGCCTCCATGTGGAGGCCGGCCCTTCGCGTTTCTGGGGTTTATTTCTTCTGTTGGGTTAGCGGCTGCTGGTGGTTTCTCGCACCCAGGGGAGGGCGATCCGCTCGATCAGCAGGAGCGCCGAGTAGAGCAGGATGCTCACCAACGCCACCAGCATGATCGCCGCCCAGGCGGTGGCGGCGTCGCCGATACCGGCGTACTGCGTGATGACGTAACCGAGGCCGCTCTCGCCGGCCTGGAACTCACCGATCACCGCGCCGATCGCGGCCAGTGGCATGGCCACCTTGAGCCCGACGAAGATCTGCGGCAGCGCTGCAGGGAAGCGCACCTTGCGGAACGCCTGCCAGCGGGACGCGTTCCAGGACCGCACCAGTTCGGCCAGGTCGGCCGGCGTGGTGGTCAGCCCGGTCGCTGTGGACAACACGATCGGGAAGAAGCAGAGCAGGAACACCATGGTCAGGATCGGCTTCTGGCCCCAGCCGAGCGCCACCACCAACAGCGGGCCCAGCGTGATCTTCGGCACCGCGTTCACCGCGACCAGCAGCGGCGTGAACATCCGCTCCACGGTGCGGGAGCTGGCCAGGGACAGCCCGATCAGCACACCGGCGGCCACCGAGAGGGCGAAGCCGGTCAGGATCTCCAACGTGGTGTCCCAGGTGTGCTCCAGCATCTGGGCGGGCTTCTCGACGAACGCGCTGAGCACGTCGCCGGGCGGCGGCAGGGCGACAGGGTGGACCAGTTCCAGTCGGGCGACCAGCCACCACGCCGCCAGCGCGACCAGGATGCCGACCGCGGGAAGCGCCGCCTCGGCCCCGGCCCGAAGACCGGCACCTCGACCCGTGCGCCCCGCCTCGGGGCCGGCACTCGGGGGCGGGGGTTCCGCCACCGCCGGGTCCGCTGACCGGACGTCGGTCATCTCTGTCCTCCTCGAAATCCCACGGCCCGCCGGGGGCCGACGAGCGACGGGGGTACGCCCCACCGGAACCGGCGGGACGTACCCCCTGATGACGACCGGACGATCAGGCCTTCGGCGCGAGGCTGAAGTCGATGATCTGCTCGGGGGTGATGTTCTGCTTCAGCGCACCGGCGCCCTGCAGGATGGCGATGCTCTTGGCGACCCGACCGCTGTCCAGGGTGCCGATCGCGGTGCCGGTGTTGCCGGAACGGACGTACGCGGCCATCAGCTCCAGCTCGGCGGCGGCGGAGACCGGGTTGGTGGCGTCGACGTTCTTCTTCAGGATGTCGGCGGCCTCCTTGGAGTTCGCCAGGCTGTACTCCAGGCCCTTGAGCAGCGCCGCGGTGAACCGCTTCACCATCTCGGGCTTCTCCTTGGCGGTCTTCGAGGAGGTGATCAGCACGTTGCCGTAGAGGTCCTGCATCACGTTGCTGTACGGCAGCATGACGGCCTTCTTCTTGGCCGCCGCCTCGATCGTCGGCTGACCGACGACGAACTGACCGATGCCGTCCACCGACCCGGAGGCCAGCGTGCCGATCAGGTTCTGCGCCTCACCGTTGACCCAGGTCACCTTGGTCGCGTCCACGCCGGCGAGCCGGGCGTACGTCGGGAAGAGGTTGCGGACCACGGAACCGGGGGTGTCGGCGAGCTTCTTGCCCTCCAGGTCCTTCGGAGAGCTGATGTTCTTGCCCTCGACGGTGGCGATGCCCGCCATGGTGCGCTGCTGGATCGCGGCCACCGCGGTGAAGTCCTTCGCCTGGCCGTTGCCGAGCTGGAGCAGGCCGCCGGTGAGGTCGATCGGGCCGAAGTCGGCCTGACCGCCGACGACGGTCTGGATCACGCCACCGGTGCCCTGACCGGCCTTGATCTCGACCTCGAAGCCGGCTTCCTTGAAGAAGCCCTTGTCCTTCGCCACCCAGGCGTAGGAGTCACGGCCGAAGTTACCGAACGAGGTGAGGTAGGTCACCTTCTCCAGCGTCTTGCCGTCGCCGCCCTTGGCATCGTCGGCCGAATCCGACCCGCTGCTGCAGGCGGAGACAAGGGCGAGGGCGGTGGCCAGCGCGGCCGTAGCGACCGTACGGGTCAGCCTTCTCATCAGTGCACCATGTCCTTTCCGACCGGGGCCGGCAGGCCACCGGAGGGGGTTGTCGTGACGGGCCGGCGGGAGGGGTGGAAGCCGGACGCCGCCGTCGTGGGGGGACTCTTCGCGGGCACAGCGTACGAGAAACCCACAGTTGCGACGCCAGGCGTATCGGGTTGCGGAACGGAAACAACCTGACGACCACCCCAGCCGGTGCCATACCTCAACCGGGCGGTTAGCCTTTGTCGGATTCCTGACCGTCGACTCAGCGGAGGTACGCCGGAGATGATCCGACTGTCCGGGGTGTCCCGTACCTTCGAGGGCCGATCCGGCCGGGTGGAAGCGCTGCGCGGCATCGACCTCGACGTCGCCGAGGGCGAGTTCGTCGCCGTGCTGGGCCGCTCCGGCTGTGGCAAGTCCACGCTGCTGCGACTGATCGCCGGGCTGCTCCCACTGACCGCCGGTGAGATCACCGTCGCCGGTACGCCGATCACCCGCCCTCGCCAGGACATCGCGATGCTGTTCCAGAAGCCGGCGCTGCTGCCCTGGCGCAGCGTGCTGGACAACGTCCTGCTGCCCGTGGAGGTCTTCGGCTGGGGCCGCGCCAAGCACCGGGAGCGGGCCCGGCAACTGCTCGACGTGGCCGGGTTGGCCGGCTTCGAGAAGCGGCTGCCGCACGAACTCTCCGGCGGCATGCAGCAGCGGGTGTCGCTGTGCCGGTCGTTGATCGGTGAGCCCCGGGTGATGCTGATGGACGAGCCGTTCTCCGCGCTGGACGCGCTCACCCGCGAGGAACTCTCCGGCGAGCTCCAGCGGGTCCACATGGAGAACAAGCCGACGATCGTCTTCGTCACCCACTCGATCGACGAGGCGGTGCTGCTCGCCGACCGGGTGGTCGTGCTGAGCCCCCGCCCCGGCCGGATCCGCAAGGTCGTCGACGTGACCATCCCCCGGCCCCGCACCCTGGGCCGCAACGCCCACCTGGCCGACGTCGCCCAGGTCAGCGCCGACCTGCACGAACTGCTGATGGAACGCGAGCAGCCGGCGACCGCCGGCGCGGAAGGACACTGACCATGCGGGTGTCGGTCTTCACCGAGCCGAACCGTGGCGCCAGCTACGACACCCAGCTCCGGTTCGCCCGGCTGGTCGAGGCCTGCGGCTACGAGGGCTTCCTCCGCGCCGACCACTACCAGTCGATGGGCGCGGACCCGGGCCTGCCCGGCCCGACGGACGCCTGGTTGACCCTCGCCGCGCTGGCCCGGGAGACCGAGCGGATCCGGCTCGGCACCCTGGTGACGTCGGCCACGTTCCGCCTGCCCGGTCCCCTCGCCGTGATGGTCGCGCAGGTCGACCAGATGAGCGGTGGACGGGTCGACCTGGGCATCGGGGCCGGCTGGTACGAGCGCGAGCACACCTCGTACGGCATCCCGTTCCCGCCGGTCGGCGAGCGCTTCGACCGGCTCGCCGAACAGCTTGAGGTGATCACCGGGTTGTGGGGAACCCCGCCCGGCGAGACCTACAGCTACACCGGCGACCACTACCGGCTGGTGGACGCTCCCGCCCTGCCCAAGCCCGTGCAGGTGCCCGGCCCGCCGATCATCGTGGGCGGGCGCGGGCCCAAGCGCACACCGGAACTGGCCGCCCGGTACGCCGACGAGTTCAACATGCCGTTCAAGTCCGTGGCGGCCACCGCCGAGGCGTACGACCGGGTGCGCGAGGCGTGTGAGCGCACCGGACGGACGGAGTCCGGGCGCGACCCGCTGGTGCTCTCCGCCGGGATCGTCGTCGCCATCGGCCGGACCGACGCCGAGGCCCAGCGTCGGGCCGCGCCCCTGCACGAGAAGAGCGCGCTGCCACCGGAGGACCCGGTGGTCGGCTCCCCCGCGCAACTCGCGCAGCGGATCGGTGAGTTCGCCGCGATCGGCACCACCCGGGTCCACCTACGCCTGATCGACTTCGACGATCTCGACCACCTTGAGCTGATCGCCGCCGAGGTGCTGCCCCAACTGGACGGAGCACGATGACCGACGTGATCGACGGAACCGAACTCGGACCGGTGGGTCAGGAGATCGTGTACGAGAACGACCGGGTCCGGGTCTGGCACATCCGGCTCGAACCGGGCGAGCGGCAGCCGCTGCACCGGCACGACCACCCCTACCTGGTGGTGGCGATCGAGGGCGCCAAGAACGTCGTACAGACCGTCGACGGCACCCGGATCGACGCCGACGAGCCCACCGGCGGAGTGGTCTACCGGGACCCGGGCGCGGTGCACATGCTGACCAATGTCGGGGATACGACTTACCTCGCCCGGCTGGTCGAACTCAAGTAGACCCGCCGATGGCCACCGGCGTGCCGCGCGGCGCGCCGTTGGCGATCGGGTGTACCAGGTGCGTAACGTGCCGGACATGGCCTTTCGGACCTGGGGCAGACTGCTGCTCACGGCGCTCGGGGTGAGCGTGCTGGCCGGAGCCGGCCAGCTCGGCGTCGCATACGGTTTCGGCATCGTCCGCCTGACCGGCGCATTCACCGGCACGACCGTCAACCAGTGGCCGGCCCAGCTCGTCTGGGTGGGCTGGTTCGCCGCGAACGCCGCCGTCGCCGGTGCGGTCCTGACCGGACGTCTCGCCCGCCGCGACGTCCCGGCAGCCAGCACCGCCCGGCAGTTGGCGGTCGGGGCCGCGGCGGCGCTCGGCGCCACAGTCATCGCCCCGCTCTGCATGCAGCCCGCCCGCGCCGCAGAGCTGATCTCCGTCGACCCGGTCTGGGCGGTGGGCATCTGCGCCATGGTCGGTGCGGTGATCGGGGCGGGCGCGGCGATCGCCGTCCTGTTCCGGCCCGAGCTGGGCTGGAACGTCGCGGTCGTGGCCGGCGCGGTCTGGCTGCTGGCCCTGATCTCCGTCCTGCCGTCGCTCGGCACGGCCGGCCCACTGCCGACCGTCCGCCTCGGCGTACTGGAGCCGAGCTGGCTCGATGCCGCCGCCGCACAGCGGCTGGCGCCGCTCCTGCTGCCCACAGTGGCGCTACTGGCCGGCGCGGCGACCGCCGGGCTGGCCCGGTGGCGGGGCCAGGCCGCACTGGTCAGCGGGGCCACCGGGGTGGCCGGTCCGGTGCTGGTGGCGTTCGCCTACCTGACCGCCGGTCCCGGCGACGCGGTGGACCGCTACCAGGCCACCCCCTACTACGGCTCGTTGATCGCGATCCTCGCCGGAGCTCTCGGCGCGGCCGCCGCCGCGCTGCTGCGGTGGCCGACGGGCACCCGTACCGCCGATCCGCAGGCGATAGAGCCCACCGCCATCCTGCGCCCGCTGCCCGCCGGCCCGCCGCTGCCCGGCGCGGCGAACGACCGGGACACCGCCGAGCGCACCGACACGGAGACGACGAACGCCGAGCTGGCCACCGCGCAGCCCGGCGGCGTCGTTGCGGGTCCGTGGGCAGCGGGCAACCCCGATGGCGTACGCACCGTCCCGGCCCACTGGGACTGGCCGGAGACCACAGCGAGCGGCCAGCACGGCCCGGCTCCCACCGCGTCCACTCCCACCGCTTCGACTCCCGCCGCGTCGACTCAGCCGGCGGCCTGGCTGACCGCGCCGACCGGTGAGTTCACCTCTGCGGGGCAGACTCCCCCGGCGCAACGGGATGATGTCCCGGCCACGACCGAGCCCTCGGCCAGCGCCGACGTCACCTCGGCCAGCGCCACGGCCGGACGCGCCGACGCCGCGACCCCGACGGGTGGCCGTGCGGCCGACGAACCGAGCGGCAGCGCGGCGACGGACACGAGCGGCAGCGCGGCGACGGACACGAGCGCGAGGTCGACCGGTGGGCGCACCACCCGCAAGTCCGCCAGCACCGCAGTCCCGAGCAGCACGGATGCACTCGGTACTGGCACCACCAGCTCGGCCGCGTCCGGCGCGCCGATCAGCTCGGCCGAGCCGATCCCCACCACCGGCAGCACGGCACGGGCCGGCGCGGCCCGGACCAGCCCAGCCGCGACCAGCACGGGCAGCGGCACGGAGGCCAGCGCATCCCCCACCGGCACTGGCGCTCCCAGCCCTGTCACCGCCGCCAAGGGCACGACCCCGACGGACACGGGCCCGACCAGCACGAGCAAGGGCCCGACCAGCACGGCCACGGGCCCGACCAGCACGGGCACGGCCGACCACGGCACGCCCGAGGCACCGCCGACGATCAAACCGCGACGGACCCGTAAGTCGAAAGCCACCCCGGACGCCGCCGCCTCCGACGTGGCCGACGACACGCCCCCTGTCGATTCGGCAACCGCCGACGAGACGACCACCCGCGAGACGACCGCCGACGAGACGGTCAGCCGCGAGACGACCACCGGCCGCGCCACGAAGGGCACCAAGCCGGGCGGGTCCGCCGACAGCAGCAGCTCCGACGCGGCGACCGACACTCCGGTACCCACTCAGGGGGGCCAGGGTGGGCGGTCGAGCTCGACCTCCGAGGTCACCTCGACTGCTGCCGCCGGCACGCCAGCAGCCCGCACCACCGCTACCGGCGCGAAGCGAGCACCGGCCACGCCCGCCGCCGGCTCGAAGCAAGCGCCGGCCGCCTCGGTGACCGCCGAAGCCGGCGCGACGCAGGTGCCGGCCAACCCGGAGTCCCCGGCCACGGCAACCGACGCCACCCCGACCCCGACCACTGAGACCGGAACCGGAACCGGGGCGACACAAGCACCGACCACCACAACCGGGGCGACGCGAGCACCGGCGGTACCGACCACGGCGACCGGCCACACTGGCGCGGAAGCCACCCCGCGCGCCCGGAAGACCGGCAGCAAGGCAACAGCGGCCGACGCGACCAGTGATTCTGCAATCGCCGGGGCTGGTGACACCGACAGTGCGCGGCCCGCCGCCGAGGGCGTTCCCACCGCCGGATTGTTCGAGTCCACCGCCGCCAGTGACCCGGACGCCGGCCGCTGGACGCCCGCGCCGTCGGGTTGGCCGGTCACCTCGACCTGGACGGTGCCACCGCAGGCCTCCGAGCCGGGGGCACCGGCACCGGAGGGGCCGAGCAGTTCCGACGAGCCCACCGGGCCGACGCCCAGGCCCCGGCACCGGGCACCGTTGCCGGACCTGAGCCGAGCCGGCACCTGGAACGCATTCGACACCTCTCGGCGCGGCGGTTCGGCGGGGTCACCGGACAGCTCGACGGCACGCACAGCGCCGACCGAAGCCAGCGAGACGACCGCTCCCGCCGAACGCCCGGGCCCGTCGGAGTTCCCGGCCACGGTGGACGCACCCTCGGGTGCCGCCACCACCAGCGCCGATACCGGCAGCGGCGATCCGGCGCCTGACGACGCCGCAGCGGCGACGCCGCCGAAGGTGGCCGAGCAGTCCTCTCGGCGAGGGCGGCTCGGCGGGTTGTTCCGCCGCAACCGGTCCCGCGCGGACGAGGAGAGCCCGAAGACGTCGGACGAAGCGGAGCCGCTGGCGACCCAGGACGAGGAATTCGTCGACTGGGTCGCCGGCCTGAGCAAGCCGGTGTCGGACAACGAGCCCGAGCAGGAGAATGGCCGCCGGTCGTTGCGCTCCACCGGTCGACACCACCGCGAGTGACCCACCGTCACTGACTTCACCACGTAGCGCACACACGCACTGACCGGTCGCCGCTGATCGACTCGGGTTCACTGATATCGGGCTATCCCACGCAGCCGGACACCGCGACATCAATGAACCCGAGTCGATCACCCCGCGACACCCCCGCAACACCGGGGCGCCACGGGGGCGTCGCACCCTGGCGAGGGTCAGGCGAGCGGTAGGTAGACCCGACTGCCGCCGGAGACGAACTCCTCCGACTTGTCCTTCATGCCACGTGCCGCGTACTCCTTGAGCTCTTGGGTGATCTTCATGGAGCAGAACTTCGGGCCGCACATCGAGCAGAAGTGCGCGGTCTTCGCCGGCTCCGCGGGCAGGGTCGCGTCGTGGTACGAGCGCGCCGTCTCCGGGTCCAGTGAGAGGTTGAACTGATCCTCCCAGCGGAATTCGAATCGCGCCTTCGACAGGGCGTCGTCCCAGGCCTGCGCGCCGGGGTGTCCCTTGGCCAGGTCCGCCGCGTGCGCCGCGATCTTGTACGCGATCACACCCGCCTTCACGTCGTCCCGGTCCGGCAGGCCGAGGTGTTCCTTCGGCGTGACGTAGCAGAGCATCGCGGTGCCGAACATGCCGATCATCGCGGCGCCGATCGCCGAGGTGATGTGGTCGTACGCGGGCGCGATGTCGGTGGTCAGCGGACCGAGCGTGTAGAAGGGCGCCTCGTGGCACCACTCCTGCTGAAGGTCCACGTTCTCCTTGATCTTGTGCATCGGCACGTGGCCGGGGCCCTCGATCATCACCTGGACGTCGTACGCCCAGGCGATCTTCGTCAGCTCGCCGAGGGTGCGCAGCTCGGCGAACTGCGCCTCGTCGTTGGCGTCGGCGATCGAGCCGGGGCGCAGCCCGTCACCGAGGGAGAACGTCACGTCGTAGCGCGCGAGCAGCGCGCACAGCTCCTCGAAGTTGGTGTAGAGGAAGTTCTCCTCGTGGTGCGCCAGGCACCACGCCGCCATGATCGAACCGCCGCGGGAAACGATCCCGGTGACCCGGTCCACTGCCAGCGGCACGTACGGCAGGAGCACCCCGGCGTGCACCGTCATGTAGTCCACGCCCTGCTCGGCCTGCTCGATCACGGTCTCCCGGAACACCTCCCAGCTCAGCTTCACCGGGTCGCCGCCGACCTTCTCCAGCGCCTGGTAGATCGGCACCGTTCCAATCGGTACCGGGGAGTTCCGCACGATCGCCTCACGGGTCTCGTGGATCCGCTTGCCCGTGGACAGGTCCATCACGGTGTCCGCGCCCCAGCGGGTGGCCCAGGTCAGCTTCTCCACCTCCTCGGCGACCGACGAGCTGACCGCCGAGGTGCCGATGTTGGCGTTCACCTTGACCAGGAACGCCTTGCCGATGATCGCCGGCTCGCACTCCGGGTGGTTGACGTTGAGCGGGAGGACCGCCCGACCGGCGGCGATCTCGGCTCGCACGAGCTCCGGGTCGACGTTCTCCCGGATCGCCACGAACTCCATCTCCGGCGTCACCACCCCGGCCCGCGCGTACGCGAGCTGGGTGGGCCGGCGACCGTCCACCCCTGCCAACGGCGTGCCCGCACCCCGCACCGGTGCCACGTCACCCCGCTCGGCGATCCACGGCCCGCGCAGCGGCGGCAGCCCCACCTCCGGGTCCGACCCGGGACCTGACGTGTCGTAGAGCCGCACCGGCGGCAGGTCCCCGGTCAGCCCCACCTCCGCGAACGGCACCCGGACATCCGGCCGCGAACCCTCGACGTACACCTTGCCTCGTGCGTGCATGACAGCCTCCCTGGTGATCAAGCGGACCAGCCGAAGTGGTTCAGCGGTCCGCGCCCCGCTCCCAGCTCCCAACCCCGCGCGCCGGTCAGCGCACGGAGCACGTACTCCTTGGCGGCCCCCACCGCGGCCGGCACCGGATCGCCCAGACCGAGCCGCACCGCGATCGCCGCCGAGAACGAGCACCCGGTGCCGTGGGTGTGCCGGGTGGGCACCCGGGGTGCGCGCAACACCGTGGTGACCCCGCCGCCGTGCAGCACGTCGACCGCTTCGCCCCCGTCCAGGTCACCGCCCGTGACCACCACGTACTCCGGGCCGCCGGCCACCAGGGCCTCGGCGGCCACGACCATCGCGGCCACGTCGTCCACCGGGCGTCCGGTGATCGCCGCCGCCTCCGCGCAGTTCGGGGTCGCGACAGTGGCGTACGGCAGCAGCCGCTCCACCGCGCCCACCACGCCGAGCCGGTGACCACTCGTGGCGACCAGCACCGGGTCGACGACGAGCTGAGGCAGCCGACCGTCCCGGGCCGCCTCGGCAACCACGTCCGCGATCGCCGGGGTGCCGAGCATCCCCGTCTTCACCGCGCAGACCGTGAAATCGGTGAGCACGCTGTCCAACTGCTCGGTGACGGTGCGCGGGGGTAGCGGCAGCACCGCGTCGACACCCCTGGTGTTCTGCGCGGTGACCGCCGTGAGGACGCTGGTGCCGTACGCGCCCAGCGCGGCGAAGACCTTGAGGTCGGCCTGGATGCCTGCGCCGCCGCCGGAGTCCGAGCCGGCGATGGTGAGGATGGTGCTCGGGGTCACTTCTCCTCCTTGGTTGCGGTTTGGGGCTGCGGCCGACCGTGCCCACTCCGGGCGGTCAGGCTTGATCCCTGCGTGGGCACGGTCGGCCGCAGCCCTGACGTGGAGACCTGGGTGACCCCGCGCCGGGTTTGGGTCAGCACAGGGGTGACCGCCTCTTTGAAGGCGCTGGTCAGGGTGGCGGCTGTCTCTGCCGGGTTCGTGGCGCGCATGAGTGCGCCCAGTACGGCTACTCCGGTGGCTCCTGCTTGGACGCAGGCGGTTACCTGGTCCGGGGTTTCGACTCCGCCCAGCGCCAGCAGCGGCACGGGGCTGGAGTCGACAAGCTTTCGCAGGCCGTCCGGTCCCAGGGGTGGGCCGTAACCGGGTTTTGTCCTTGTGGGCCAGATTGGGGAGACGGTGGCGTAGTGCTCGGTGGTCAGGCGGTTCAGCTCGGTCTGGTGGTGGCAGGAGCGGCCGACCAGACCGTGGGTCGGCGGCGGGTACGGGCCGGCGGCGGGCAGGTGCACGGCGTCGCCGCCGAGCGGGTCGGGGCCGGCCACGATGAGGGTCCCGTCGACGTCGGCGAGGATCGCCCGCAGTTCGGCGGCGAGGGCGGCACGTTCGGCGCGCGGCAGGTCCTTCTCCCGCAGCACCACCCAGCGCACTCCCCCGGCCACAGCTCCCGCGATAGCCCGGTCGAGCCGAGCGCGAGCGACCAGCCGATCGGTAAGAACAACTACCCCAGACGGAATCTTGGAAGGAATGGGCCTCTCCAGGGGCAGACTGCTTCCAAGATCTGCGGGCGGCACCAACCCGGTCACAGCTCGGGTCTTCCCTCGTCGGGGGTGGAGGCGAGCGCGTGGAAGCGGCGGGCGATCCGGCCCGCGCCGGCGGCCAGTCGGCCGGCCTCGACCGCCAACCGCATCGCGGTGGCCATCGCCACCGGGTCGGCCGCCCGGGTGACAGCGCTCGCCAGCAGCACCCCGTCACAGCCCAGCTCCATGGCCAGGGCCGCGTCGGACGCGGTGCCGATCCCGGCGTCGAGGATCACCGGCACGTCCACACCCTGCCGGATGAGTCGGATGTGGTGCGGGTTGCCGATGCCGAGCCCCGAACCGATCGGCGAGCCGGCTGGCATCACCGCGGCGCAGCCCACGTCGGCGAGGCGACGGGCGAGCACCGGGTCGTCGCTGGTGTACGGCAGCACTGTGAACCCGTCGGCGACCAACTCCTCGGCGGCGCGGAGCAACTCCACCCCGTCGGGCAGGAGGGTCCGCTCGTCGCCGATCACCTCCAGCTTGACCCAGTCGGTGTCGAACGCGTCCCGGGCCAGCCGGGCCACCTTCACCGCCTCGGTGGCGGTGTGGCAGCCGGCGGTGTTCGGCAGCAGGCGTACTCCGCACCGGTCCAGCAGCTCCAGCAGACCGCCGGTGGAGCCCGGCGCCGTGCCCACCCGGCGCAGCGCCAGTGTGACCAGCTCGGTACCGGACGCCCGGATCGCCTGCTCCAACATGTGCAGGTTCGCGGCGCCGCCGGTGCCGAGGATCAGCCGCGAGGTGAAGGTCTGCCCACCCAGTTCGAACGGCACGGCGCTCACCCGCCCTGCGCCGCGGTGAGCACCTCGACCCGGTCACCGTCGCGCAGCGACCGGGCCGGCCAGCCGGTCCGGGGCACCACCTCGCCGTTGACAGCGACCGCCACCCCACGGGGGTGCGGCACGAGGTCGCGGACCAGGTCCGCCACTGACGCGCCAGCGGCGACGCTGCGCCCGGTCCCGTTCACCGTCAACTCCACAGGTCCCCCTCCATCGTCGGTTCAGTTCGGCCCAACGCGGCAGCGCCGAAGCGGTCGGCGCGAAAGGGCGCGAGCAGCGGGTCGGGTACGCCGCCGAGCACCAGGTCGGCGATCAGGTCGGCGGTGATCGGGGTGAGCACGATGCCGTGCCGGTGGTGTCCGGTGGCGGCCAGGACGTCGGGTCGGTCGGGCAGCGGCCCGAGGACCGGCGCGTTGTCCGGGGTGCCCGGGCGCAGGCCGGCGACCGCCTCGACCAGGTCGTACTCGGCCAGTTCGGGCAGCAGGTCGATCCCGGCGCGCAGCAGCCGCTGCACGGCGCCGGCGGTGACAGTGGTGTCGGAGCGCTCCTCGACAGTCGCGCCGAGCACTACCTCACCGTCGGTGCGGGGCACCAGGTAGACGTGCTCGCCGTCGGCGTACCCCCGGATCACGTGCCGGAAGCCCGGCGCGACGCCGTCGGACGCGCGGAGTCGGAGGATCTGGCCCTTCACCGGCCGCACGGGCAGGCCGGTGAGCGCGGCGGCCCCGCGGCCGGCGGCGACCACTGTGACCTGCGCGTCCACGTCGGACAGCTGCCGGACCGGCTGTGGCACGAGCACCGCGCCGGCCCGCTGCGCGGCCGTGCGCAGCGCCGGCACCAGCAGCCGGGGGTCGACCTGGTGGTCGGTGGGCGCGAACGCGCCACCACGCACCCGCGGGGCGAGCGCCGGTTCGCGGTCGCGCAGCTCACTGGGGCGCAGCGGCGTCACGGGCAGGCCCAACCCCTGCTGGTACGCCCACAGCCGGCGCGCCTCGGCCAGGTCGTCGCCGGTGAGCCCGACCATCAGGGTGCCCTCGGTCCGGTAGCCGATCTCGACCCCGGTCGCCTCGGTCAGCTCGGCGGCGAACGCCGGCCAGCGGGCGGCGGACGCCAGCAGCAAGCCGGTCAGCTGCCGCTCACCGAAGTACGCCTCGGCGACCGGGGAGAGCATGCCGGCGGCGACCGCCGACGCCCCCGAGCCGGGTGCCGGATCGTGCACCACCACCCGCAGCCCCCGCGCGGCGCAGCGCCAGGCAATGGCCAGCCCGATCGGCCCCGCCCCCACCACTGCCACGTCCGGCCGGGCCCGGTCGCTCGACGGCGATGACGGGGACCGGCCGGTCAGCACGTCAGGGCCTCGATCAGCTCGGCGGTCGCCAGTGCCGGGTCGGCGGCGGCGGAGACCGCACCGACCACCGCCACCCCGTACGCCCCGGCGGCCCGCAGCGCCGGTACCCGGGCGGCTGTCACTCCGCCGATCGCGATGACCGGGACGTCGACGGCGTCGACGACGGCGCGTACCCCGGCGGGTCCGATGGGGTCCGGCAGGCCGGTCTTGGTGCTGGTGGTGTGGCACGGCCCGACGCCGAGGTAGCTGGCGCCCGCCGCGACGGCCTGGCGCGCCGGGTCGGGCGCGCGGGCGGTGGCGCCCAGCACGCCGGTGGGGCCGAGCACCCGGCGAGCGGCGGCGACCGGCAGGTCGTCGGCGCCGACGTGCCCACCGGCGGCGCCCACCGCCAGCGCCACGTGCAACCGGTCGTTGACCAGGCAGGTCGCACCGTACGGCGTGCAGAGCGCCAGCACCCGCCGGGTCAGGTCGTACGCCTCGCGGTCGGTGGCGGAATCCTCGACCCGGACCTGCACCACCAGGTCGGCGTGGGCCACGGTGAGGGCGGCGCGAACCACTGCGAGTGGGTCGCGGCCGGGTCGGGTGTCGGTGATGAGATGCAATCGCCCCAGGGACGGCACGGCAACGCTCCTCCCTGCGCCGGCATTACCCGGATCAGGTTCAACGGTCGGGGGCTGTCAGCCCCCCTCTCAGCCCGGTACACCGGGCTCCCGTGGGTTACTTGCGTGTCACCGTACGACAGATCCGCCGGCCTGCCAAGGCGCGGGGTCGACGGCAGCCGGCGGGCCGGACCACGCCACAACGATCAAGATCCATGGGGCACTTCATGCGGTCCTGTTCGGAATGTCGCACGCCGTTGCAGAACCGTTACCCGTCCGCATCTTGCCCGACATCGAACCAGCCGAATTAATTTGTTCAGCGATTCGACAAAATGTCGGTGGGGACACCCTGGCACGGTGTGACCACCGACTCCATCAGGGACGGCCTTCGGCGAGCCGACTCCCGCGAGCCCTGTCAACTACGACACAGGAGGCGGCGTGTCCCGTTCTCGTCGTGCCCGCGTACCCATCACCGCAACCCTGATCTCCCTGGCCATGGCCTCGACCACCCTGTTCGGCGCGCCCGCCCAGGCGGCCGCCCAGGTCCCCCCACGGGATGCGAAGGCCGCAGCCCCGGTCAGCCAGGTGGCGCCGAAGGCGCCAAAGGCCGCAGCCGATCCCTTCTCCGTCCTCGTCTTCTCCAAGACCGCCGGCTTCCGGCACGACTCCATCCCCACCGGCATCGCCGCCATCCAGCAGCTCGGCGTCGACAACGGATTCACAGTGGACAACTCCGAGGACGGCGCCGCATTCAACGACGCCAACCTGGCGAAGTACAAGGCGGTGATCTGGCTCTCCACCACCGGTGACGTGCTCAACGCCGACCAGCAGGCAGCGTTCGAGCGCTACGTGAAGGCCGGCGGCGGTTACGTCGGCATCCACGCCGCG
Source organism: Micromonospora vinacea (assembly GCF_015751785.1). Classification (NCBI taxonomy): domain Bacteria; kingdom Bacillati; phylum Actinomycetota; class Actinomycetes; order Micromonosporales; family Micromonosporaceae; genus Micromonospora; species Micromonospora vinacea. Next base: position 1,138,005 of record NZ_JADOTY010000001.1, read on the forward strand.
TCGGACACCGAGTACAGCTGGGCCTGGTACGGCGACCTGGTCGGCGCGTACTTCGCCAACCACCCGCAGAACCAGCAGGCCACGGTCAAGGTGGAGGACCACGCCCACCCGTCCACGGCCGGACTGCCGGACCGCTGGTCCCGGTTCGACGAGTGGTACAACTACCAGACCAACCCCCGGCCGGACGTGCACGTGCTGGCCAGCCTGGACGAGAAGAGCTACACCGCCGGCGCCGGTGCGATGGGTGCGGACCACCCGATCGCCTGGTGCCAGGACTACGACGGTGGCCGCTCCTGGTACACGGGAGGCGGGCACACCCGGGAGTCGTACGCGGAGCCCGAGTTCCTCTCCCACCTGCTCGGCGGCATCCGCACCGCAGCCGGTGTCGAGAACGCCGACTGCGGCGCCTCGAAGACCTCGAACTTCGAGAAGGTCACGCTGGACAGCAACACCAGCAACCCGATGGAGTTGGACATCGCCCCCGACGGGCGGGTCTTCTACATCGAGCGCGACGGTCGCGTGCAGATCGTGAAGCCGGACACCGGCAACACCGTCACCGCCGTCGACCTGGACGTCTTCACCGGCAACGAGGACGGCCTCATCGGCATCCGGCTCGACCCGGACTTCGCCACCAACAAGTGGGTGTACCTGTACTACGCCCCGAACGACGGGGTCACCCGCAACCTGCTGTCCCGGTTCACGGTGACCGGTGACACCATCGACCCGGCAAGCGAGAAGCAGGTGCTGAGGGTCGACACCCAGCGCAACACCTGCTGCCACGCCGGCGGCAGCATGACCTTCGACGGCGCAGGCAACCTCTACCTGGCCACCGGTGACAACACCAACCCGTTCGAGTCGAACTCGTACACGCCGATCGACGAGCGGGCGGGGCGCCAGGACTACGACGCGCAGCGCACCTCGGCCAACACGAACGACCTGCGCGGCAAGGTGATCCGGATCCACCCGGAGGACGACGGGACGTACACCGTTCCGGCCGGTAACCTCTTCGCGCCGGGCACCGAGAAGACCCGTCCCGAGATCTACGCGATGGGCTTCCGCAACCCGTTCCGGATCGGCACCGACCCGAAGACCAACACGCTGTACGTCGCGGACTACGGGCCGGACGCCAACGCGGACAACCCGAACCGGGGCCCGCGCGGTCTGGTCGAGTGGAACATCGTCACCCCGGGCAACTACGGCTGGCCGTACTGCACGGGCACGAACGAGGCGTACAACGACTACACGTTCCCGTCCGGGCCGAGCGGCGCGAAGTTCGACTGCGCCGCGCCGGTGAACAACTCGCCCAACAACACGGGCCTGACCAACCTCCCGCCGGTGGTCCCTGCGACCGTCGACTACGGGTACGCCGGTGACGCGCGTTACCCGGAGATCGGCGGCGGCGGCGCCCCGATGGGCGGCCCGGTCTACCGGTACGACGCCGACCTCAACTCCAACCGCAAGTGGCCGGCGTACTACGACGGCAAGGCTCTGCTCGGTGAGTGGAACCAGAACAAGATGTACACCATGCAGGTGACCCCCGACGGCAAGTCGTTGGTGGACATCAACCAGCTGCTCACCGGCATGAGCATGGTCCGGCCGATGGACTTCGAGTTCGGCCCGGACGGCGCGCTGTACCTGATCGAGTGGGGCAGCGGCTTCGGCGGCAACAACGACAACTCCGGCGTCTACCGGATCGACTACACCGCCGGTGACCGCGCGCCGATCGCGGCGGCGTCCGCGACCCCGACGTCGGGCGCCGCGCCGTTGACTGTCGAATTCTCCAGCGCCGGATCCCGGGACCCGGACGGTGGCACTCTCACCTACGCCTGGGCCTTCGGCGACGGGCAGACCTCCACCGAGGCGAACCCGACCCACACGTACGCCACGGCGGGCAACTACACCGCCCAGCTCACCGTCACCAACCCCAAGGGCCGTACCGCGGTGGCCAACGTGCCGGTCACAGTGGGCAACACGTCCCCGACGGTGACCATCGAGTTCCCGCCGGACGGTGGGTTCTTCGAGTGGGGTGACCAGGTCCGCTACTCAATCAAGGTGACCGACCCGGAGGACGGGCAGATCGACTGCGCCAAGGTCAACCTCCAGGTGCTGCTCGGCCACGACGAGCACGCCCACCCACTGGAGCAGCACACCGGCTGCAGCGGCACCGTGCAGACGTCGCTCGCCTCCGGGCACGGCGCCGAGGCGAACGTCTTCGCGGTCTTCGAGGCCACCTACACCGACGGTGGCGGGACCGGCGGGGCCAGCCCGCTCACCGGCCGCGCGATCGAGGTGCTCCAGCCCAAGCGCAAGCAGGCCGAGTTCTTCACCGCCACCGGGCGCGCACCGGTGAGCACCGGCGGCGGCGACGCCGGCGTGCAGCGGGAGGCCGGCGCCGACACCGCCGGCGGCGGCCAGAGCGTCGCGTTCATCGAGGACGGCGACTGGTGGTCGCTCGCCCCGGCGGACCTGACCAACATCACCGAGATCCGGTTCCGGGCCGCCTCCGCCGCCGCTGGCGGTCGGATCGAGGTCCGCGCGGGTGCGGTGGACGGACCGGTGGTCGCCACGGCCGTCGTACCGTCGACCGGCGCGTGGCAGACGTACACGGACGTGAGCGCACCGGTCACCGGCGCGGCGAGCGGCTCGCTGTACTTCCTGGCCCGCGACCCGAACGGCGGAACGGGTTCGCTGTTCAACGTCAACTGGATGGACTTCGTCGGCCGCGGTGTCACCGAGAACGGGCCGCCGACGGTCAGCGCCACGGCCACCCCGGCCACCGGCACCGCGCCGGTCACCGTCGCCTTCGACGGCACGGCCACCGACGCCGAGGGCGACACCCCGCTGACGTACGCCTGGGACTTCGGTGACGGAGGCTCGGCGACCACACTGGACGCCAGCCACACCTACACCAGCCCGGGTACCTTCACGGCCACCCTCACGGTGACCGACAGCAAGGGTGCCAAGTCGTACGCCACGGTGCCGGTGCGGGTCGACGCTCCGGACACGTCCTGCTTCGGGGCGCGTTCGGACGACTTCAACGGCAACAGCCTCGACAAGGACCGCTGGACCAGCGTGATCCGGGAGAACCAGCTCTACTCGCTCAGTGGCGGCGCGCTGCGGCTGCCCACCGGCGTGGGTGACCTCTACGGCGCACGCAACGACGCCACCAACCTGGTGCTCCAGGCGGCCCCGACCGGCGCGTGGGAGATGACCACCAAGGTCACCCTGCCGGTGACGGCCAACTACCAGCAGGCTGGCCTTCTGGTGTACGGCGACGACGACAACTACGCCAAGCTGGACCTGCTGTACAACGGCAGCCGGGCGGTGGAGTTCATCCGGGAAACGGCGGCCACGCCTCGCAACGAGGCCGACGACAGGACCGCCGCACCGGCGGGTGACACCGTGTACCTGCGGATCACCAGCGACGGGACGAACCTGACCGCGGCCGTCTCGGCCGATGGGCAGACCTTCACCCCGGTCGGCCGTTCGGCAGCGCTCGCCGGCATCACCAACCCGCGGATCGGGGTCTTCGCGCTCAACGGAGGCACCGAGGCGCCGGTTGTCGACGCCGCGTTCGACTCGTTCCAGGTCACGCCGGACGCTCCGGCCGGCCCGGTCGACCCGTCGGACGAGTTCACCGGCAGCACGCTGGACAAGTGCCGGTGGGACGCCATCACGCGGGAGGACCCGAGCGGTTACCGGGTCACCGATGGCGCGCTGCGGATCGACGTGCCCAACGGTGACATCTACGGCACCGACAACACCGGGCCGAAGAACTTCATCCTCCAGACCGCGCCGTCTGGCGACTGGACCCTGGAGACGAAGGTCGACGGCAGTCTGCTGAACGAGCAGTACCAGCAGGCCGGTCTGCTCGTGCAGGCCGACGACGACAACTACCTGAAGTTCGACTTCATCGCGGACAACCAGGCCGGCCAGGCGGTGACGCGGCGGATCGAGTTCCGCAGCGAGATCGCCGGGGTGGTCCAGAACCCGCAACCCGAGGCGGGCAACCTGACCTCGGCGGTGTGGCACCTGCGGCTGGCCCGCACGGGCGACACGTTCACCGCGTCGTACTCGGCCGACGGGACGACCTGGACCGCGTTGACGGCGCTGACCAACAGCGCGGTCGGGGCCACCCCGAAGGTGGGGCTGTTCACCCTCGGCGCCAACCAGACGGCGTCGAAGACCGCCTCGTTCGACTACTTCCGGCTCAGCACGGAGGTGGCCGACGAGACCGCGCCGGTGACCACGGCGGCGGTTTCCGGCACCCCGACCGACGGGTGGCACACCGGACCGGTGACGATCACGCTCACCGGCGCCGACGAGGCCGGCGGTAGCGGGCTCGCCAGCACCGAGTACCAGTTGGACGGGGCCACCACCTGGACGGCGTACACCGCTCCGGTGGCGGTCAGCGGGGACGGCGAGCACGAGCTTCGGTTCCGCTCGACGGACAAGGCCGGCAACGTGGAGGCGACCAAGACCGTCTCGGTCAAGATCGACGCCACCGCGCCGGTGACCTCGGCGACGTTCGCTCCGGCGAACGACGCCGGTTGGCACAACGGGACCATCCCGGTCGTGCTGGCCGCGACCGACGCTGGTTCCGGCGTCAAGACTGTGGAGTGGTCGCTGGACGGTGGCGCGTGGACGCCGTACTCGACGCCGGTCGAGGTGACCGGCGACGGGCAGCACGAGCTGCTGTTCCGCTCGACGGACAAGGCGGGCAACGTCGAGACGCTGAAGTCGGCGGTGCTGCGCATCGACGGCACCAAGCCGACGCTGCTGGTGTCCGGTCTCGCCGACGGACAGCTCTACGGCGACAGCCAGGACGTTCGGGTGTCCTGGCAGGCCGTCGACCCGACCTCGGGCATCGCGAGCGTGGTCGGCCAGCTCGACGGTCAGGCGTACACCAGCGGCACGCTGCAGGCCATGTACGACCTGTCGCTCGGTCTGCACGAGCTGACCGTGACCGCGACCGACAAGGCGGGCAACAAGACCACCTCGACGGTCCGGTTCTTCGTCACCACCTCGTTCCGGGACATGCAGAGTCTGCTGGACCGGTTCAAGGCGACGGGGCGGCTCTCCACCAAGGCGCACAAGCAGCTGTCGAACAAGCTCGACGCTGTTCGCGCGTCGGAGGCGGCCGGCGACGACAAGGCGGCCGTCCGGCAGCTGACCGCGTTCCGGACGCTCGCCTCCGACGCCACCCTGGTGCCCGAGGCGGAGGTTCGGGACGTCCTGATCCGGGACGCCGACGCCATGATCGTTCGGCTCGGCGGCGCGGCCAGCAAGGCCGGGGTCAAGGCGAACGACGGTGACCCGGTCAAGGGCACCGGGCGACTCGGTGGCGATGCCACCCGGCTGGCACCCGGTCGCCAGCTCTGATCCGACGAGGCCCCTCCCCGGCGCTACGGCGTCGGGGAGGGGCCTCCCTCATCGGTAGGGAGGAGATGTCCGTGACGGGTATCCGCAAGGTTTTGGCCGCCGTGTTCGTCGGACTGGCCCTGACCCTGTCCGCCGCCGCCCCGGCGGCGGCTCAGGCCGCTCAGGCCGCTCAGGCCGCCCCGGCGGCGAAGGCCGACAAGCTCAAACTCACGGTGGCCGGTGACGGGGCTCAGGGCGTCACCATCCAGGCCACCCACGCCGATGGCCGCCGGCTGGAGCAGGTGGTGCGGTTGGTCCTCACCGCCACGGGCCCGGACGGGCAGCGGGTCGGGCCGATGCAGCTCGAACCGCAGCCCGAGGGGCAGGGTTTCTACAGCAGCGGCCCAGTGCTCTCCACCGGCACGTGGAAGGTGTCGGTGAACTCCCCCGCTCCACTTGAGAGCAAGGCCACCGCCACGGTGCAGGCGAAGGCGGCGCAGTCACCGCCGGCGCCCGCGCCGGTCGCGGTGACCAAGCCGGTGGACGACGGGTCGGGCACCGGTTGGTGGCCGTTCGCGGCGGCCGGTCTCGTGCTCGTCGCCGCCGCGATGGGGGTGGCCATGCTCTTCGGCCGCCGCCGCACCGACTGACCAACAGCATTCAACGACCGGGCCGGGCCGCGACGAGCGGCCCGGCCCGGTGTCGTTCGATCGGCTGGTGATCGACTCGGCATCCTTGAAGTCGGGGCTTCCCGGACCGCAGGTCACCCCGACTTCAAGGAACGCGAGTGGATCATGCGTGGCGCACGAAGCAGCGCACGCCCGCGCAAGCCTCGCCGCGCTCAGAGGACAGCGCGCAGTGCCGCCAGGTCCTCGTCGCTGGGCTCCCAGGTGCCGGCGGCCGCGTTGGCGCGTACCTGCTCGGGGGTGGTGGCACCGGCGATCACCGAGGTCACCGCCGGCTGGGCGGCCAGACCACCGATGGCCACCTGGAGCATCGTCAGACCCCGCTCGCCCGCGTACGCCTGGATTGCCTCGATGGTGTCCCAGTCGGCCGCGGCGAGCCGCTCCGCGTACCGGCCACCGCCGGAGAGTCGGCTGCCGGCGGGCGGCTGAGCCTCGCGCTTGTACTTGCCGGTGAGCAGACCGTTGGCGAGCGGGAAGAACGGCAGCATGCCGAGGCCGAACCGCTCGCACGCCGGGATCACCTCGGCCTCCACCGAGCGCTCCAGCAGGCTGTAGTGGTTCTGGGCGCTGATGAAGCGGGACCGACCGTTGGACGAGGCGACCCAGTCCGCGTCGGCGATCTGCCAGCCGGCGAAGTTCGAGTTGCCCAGGTAGCGGACCTTTCCGTCCCGGACCAGGTCGTCCAGGGCAGCGAGGGTCTCGTCGATCGGGGTGCCCGGGTCGGGCTCGTGCATCTGGTACAGGTCGATGTGGTCGGTGCCGAGCCGGCGCAGCGACGCCTCCACAGCGCGGGCGATGTAGCGCCGCGCACCCCGGGCGCCGTAGTCCGGCCCGTTAAGGCCGTTCATGTCCATGCCGAACTTGGTGGCCACCACCACGTCGTCCCGGCGTCCCTTGAGCGCCTGCCCGAGCAGCTCCTCGGAACCGCCCTGCGGCTCGCCGTAGATGTCGGCGGTGTCGAAGAGGTTGATGCCGGCGTCCAGGGCGGCGTCCACCACCGCCCGGGTGCCGTCGAGGTCGAGCTTGCGGCCGAAGTTGTTGCAGCCGATGCCGACCACTGACACCACGAGCCCGGAGTCGCCCAGCCGGCGATAGGTCATCTCAGTCACGAGATCCACCCTATGCCGGCTCGGTGCGGACCACCTCGGGGGCGGCTCAGCCGACCACCTCGGTGACCAGCTCACGGGCGGCTCCGATGGTCGCGGCCAGCTCGGCGGGGCTACGTCCGACGGCGCCGAGCAACGCCTGCGCCCGCTGGGTGAAGTTCGGCGGAGCACCGGGCAGTCGCCCCGCGGCGGCGATCATCCCCTTCTCGTTGACCAACCACCGGCCGGCTCGGGCGTGCAGCACCTGGGCGAGGACGCCGACCACCCGGAACAGGCAGCCGGCGACGTACCCGCTGTCCCCGCCGACGGCGGCCTTGGCCGCTCCGGTCAGCAGAAACCCGGCCTCCCAGCCGCCAGCCACCAGTGCGTCGGCCAGCGCGGGCGGATACTCCCGAGTCCGGTCCCGCAGGCGGGTCAGCTGGCCGGTCGGGTCCGCCAGCACCTGGCACAACGCCACCTCGCCGGCATAGGCGGACGAGTAGAACCCGAGCGGGTGCCCGGCCTGCACCCCGACCTCGTACCGGCCGGCCCGACAGTCCGCCCAGACGCTGTGCACCCGGTCGAGGTCCCGGTAGATCCAGTCCACGGCGACCCCGCCGATCCGCAGCCAGCCACCCCCGTCGACCCAGGGGCCCCAACCACCGGGGGCGGTGAGCGCGACGTCGGTGTCGTCGGCGACCGTCGCGGCGACCGCACGCAGCGCCGGCACGTCCAGCTCACCCCGGTAGTAGAGGCCCAGGTCCCAGTCGGAGTCCGGGCGTTGCTCGCCGCGTGCCCGACTACCGCCGAGCGCCACGGCGACCACCCCCTCGACGCCGCAGAGCCGGTCGGGCAGGTCGGCGGGGATCACCCGACGTCCCAGACCGGCTCCGGGGTCTCCACCACCTCACTGTCGCCCCGGAACAGCACGAACCGGTCGAAGGAGCGGGTGAACCAACGGTCGTGGGTGACAGCGATCACCGTTCCCTCGAAGGCGTTCAGACCCGCTTCGAGAGCTTCCGCGCTGGCCAGGTCGAGGTTGTCGGTGGGCTCGTCGAGCAGCAGCAGGGTCGCCCCGGACAGCTCCAGCAGCAGCACCAGGAACCGGGCCTGCTGCCCGCCGGAGAGCGTGCCGAAGCGCTGGTCGCCCTGCGCGGCCAGCTCGTAGCGGCTGAGCACCCCCATCGCCGCGTGCCGGTCCATCCCGGTGCGGTGCTCGTCGCCCCGCCAGAGGATCTCGACGAGCGTCTTCGACATCAGCTCCGGCCGGTCGTGGGTCTGGGAGAAGTGCCCGGGCCGGACCCGGGCACCGAGGCGGGCCACGCCGTCGTGCGTCACCGGCGCCAGCGCGCCCGCGCCGTCGACAGGCCCGTTCGCCGGGTCCGGGTCGGTGCCGCCGCGGGCCAGCAGCCGCAGGAAGTGCGACTTGCCGGTGCCGTTGGCACCGAGCACCGCCACCCTGTCGCCGTACCAGATCTCCAGGTCGAAGGGGAATGTCAGGCCGTCGAGCTCCAGCTGCTCGCAGACGACCGCGCGCTTGCCGGTCCGCCCCCCGCTGAGCCGCATCCGGATGTCCTGGTCCTTCGGCGGTACGGGCGGCGGCCCGGCCTCCTCGAACTTGCGCAGCCGGGTCTGCGCGGCCTGGTAGCGCGAGGCCAACCCGTCGTTGTACGCGGCCTTCTGCTTGTACATCAGCATCAGCTCGCGCAGCTTCTGATGCTCCTCGTCCCAGCGCCGGCGCAGCTCGTCGAGGCGGGCGTGCCGGGCCACCCGAGCCTCGTGCCAGCTGGCGAAGCCGCCGGGGTGCACCCAGGCGCTGCCACCCTCGACGGCAACCACCCGGTCGGCGCTCTGAGCCAGCAGCTCGCGGTCGTGCGAGACGTAGAGCACCGACTTCGTCGACTCGCGCAGTCGTGCCTCCAGCCAGCGTTTGCCGGGCACGTCGAGGAAGTTGTCGGGTTCGTCGAGCAGCAGCACCTCGTCCGGGCCGCGCAGCAGCAACTCCAGGGCGAAGCGCTTCTGCTGGCCGCCGGAGAGGGTACGCACCGGCCGGTCCCGTACGGCGTCCCAGGGCTGGCTGAGCACGATGGTCGCGACGGTGTCGAAGAGCACCTCGGCGTCGTACCCGCCGGCTTCGCCCCAGGCGCCGAGCGCATCGGCGTACGCCAGTTGGGCCTTGCCCGCGGCGTTGCTGAACTTGCCGTGGGCCTCGGCCGCCCGCATGGCCGCCTCGGTCTCGCCGAGTCGCCGGCCGGCGCCGCGCAGCGCCGGCGGGGCCAGCGACAACGCCAGGTCGGCGAGTGTCGACTCGTCGCCGATCATGCCGATGAACTGGCGCATCACGCCCAGCCCGCCGGCCCGCGCGACGACGCCGCTGCGTACCGGCAGGTCGCCGGCGACCATCCTCAGCAGCGTCGTCTTTCCCGCGCCGTTCGGCCCGACCAGGGCGACCTTGCTGCCCTCACCGACTCGGAACGACACGTCGGCGAAGAGTTCCCGACCGTCGGGCAGGATGTGCCCGACCGCTGCCACGTCCACGTATCCCACGCCGGGATCCTGCCCCAGTGAGGGTCGGGGGGTACATCCAATTACCGGGTGACGCGCAGCACCCGGAAGCCCTTTTGGCTGGCGTACCGCTCGACCTGCCAGCTCTGCTCGGTGAGCCAGCGTTGCAGCGAGTCGCCGCCGAGGTGCCGGGCGACGACCAACCACCCGACGCCGTCCGGGGCGAGTCGGGGCAGCCAGCGCAGCAGCAGGTCGTGCAGCCCGTCCTTGCCGATCCGGATGGGTGGGTTCGACCAGAGCTGGGTGAAGCGGACGCCGTCCGGAACGTCGTCCGGCGCGCTGACCCGGACCCGGTCGGCGGCGCCGATCCGGGCCGCGTTGGCGGCGGTCAGCTCGCGGGCGCGGGCGTTGACGTCGACGGCCCAGATGGTGCTGGCGGGCGCGAGGTCGGCCAGCACGCAGCTGATCGGCCCGAATCCGCAGCCGAGGTCGAGCAGGTCGCCTGTGGTGTCGGCGGCGGGCAGCTCGGCCTTTCGCAGCAGCACCGCGGTGCCCGGGTCGAGCCGGCTGGCGGAGAAGACCCCGCCGGCCGAGGTGAGCCGGTAGTCGCGGTCGGCGACGGAGAACTCGACCTCGCGCGTCGGGGCGTCGCTGGTGGGCTGAGCGGTGAAGTAGTGGTCGCCGGTCACCTGGCAATTCTCGCACCGGTCCGGGGCGGACCTGACACGGCCCACACGCACATTTCCCCGATATTACCCCCTAAAGGGACAATGGCTCCTACTCTGGGCGACATGGTGTATCGGTACGAGTCCGATGAGGACGCTTTCGAGGAGTACCCGGAGCCCGGGTCCGACCTGTCGGTGCTCGGCGCCGGTCCGCCCCCGCCGGCCGGGCCGTCTCCGTCGCGCTTCCCCACGCCGTCGCTGCCCCGGCCGAACCAGCTCTCGCTGCCCTCGTCGCAGCCCGCGCCGACTCGTGCCGCAGTACCGCAGCCCGCGCCGAATCGTGCCGATGCGCCGCAGCCACTGCCGACGCGTGCCGACATCCCGCCCGCCCCGCCCCGCAGCCAGATCTACACCTCGGCGACACCGGTGGAGCCGTCCGCCCGGCGCGGCGGCGGCCGACTGTGGCAGGTACTGATCGGCGGCGCAGCCGTCCTCGTGCTGCTCGCCCTCTGCGGCCTCGGTGCCGCCGCGCTGCTCATGGACCGCAACGAGCAGCCGCAGAGCAACCCGACCTACCAGCCGAACGCCGCCGCACCGACGTCGGCAACGCCGGAACGGCTGGCCCTCGACTCCCGGGACACCGACCAGGCCCCGCTCACCGCCAAGGAACTCTTCCCCGGCAAGGAGCTGAAGCTCACCGATGGCCAACCGAGCTACCAGGTGCTCAAGACGCAGTCCAGCGGCAGTTGTGCCGTCGCCGCCACCGACGAGGTCGCCGACCTGCTGGTCCGGCTCGGCTGCAACCAGGTCGTCCGGGCCACGCTGAGCACGCCCGACGGCAACCACCTGGTCACCGCCGGCCTGTTCAACCTCACCGACAAGGTCAGCGCGGAACGAGCCCGCGACCGACTCCGGCAACTGCTCGACGAACGGCAGGGCCGATTCCGTGGCCTCACCGGCGACGAGGGCGACGACACCGACACCGACGTCCTGACCAGCGCCCCGGCCCGGGTCGGTTGGCAGGTCCGTGGCCACTACCTGGCCTACGCGCTGGTGGTCCGCAAGGACGGGGCGGCGATCAAGGCGGGTGACGCCAAGGTCCGCGAAATCCTGTTCGACATGATCGAGCTGCACCTCAGCCGGGGCGTGCTGCAGAGCCGCGCGGACGGTGGCACCGCCGGACAACCGACGGCGGCCCCGACCGGCAGCAACGCGAACCAGGGTGGCCTGCCGGGCGACTGACCCGCAGGCGCGGTCAACCCTCGATCGGGACCCGCAACCGGCGGGTGAGCGTGGCGCGGTGGGCGTACTCGGCCGGATCGGCCGGGTAGCCGACGGCGACCAGCGTCAGCCCGTGCGCGGGGGCCACCGTCACCTCGCTGGACCGCTCGCGCCGGGTGAGTAGAGTGCCCGGCCACTCGACCGGGCGGCGGCCGTCCCCGGCCACCAGCATGGCCCCCACCAGGCTGCGCACCATCGCCTGGCAGAACGCGTCGGCCTGCACGGTGGCGACCAGGATGCCGTCCGGGTCGCGACGCCAGTCCAGCCGGGTCACCTCGCGCAGCGTGGTCGCGTGCTCCTTGCGCCGGCAGTACGCGGCGAAGTCGTGCTCCCCCACCAGCCCGGTCGCTGCGGCGTTCAGCGCGGCCAGGTCCAACGGCTTCGGCCAGGCCAGCACCTCGTGCCGGCGCAGCGGCTCGGTGCCGAAGGGCGCATCGGTGACCCGGTACTCGTAGCGTCGGAAGGTTGCCGAGAACCGGGCGTCGAAGTCGGCCGGCACCTCGGTCATCGCCCGTACGCGCACGTCGGTGGGGAGCAGCCGGGCCAGCCGACGCAGCAGCCGTCCCTCATGCTGCCGCCACACGTCCACCGGCAGGTCCAGGTGGCACACCTGCCCCGTGGCGTGCACCCCCGCGTCGGTCCGTCCGGCCACCGTCAGCCCGGTGGCCGTACCAACGCCGAGGACCAGGTCCAGGGTCTCGACGAGCACCCCCGCGACGGTGCGCCGGGTCGGCTGGGGTGCCCAGCCGGAAAAGTCGGTGCCGTCGTACGAGACGTCCAGCCGCAGCCGGATCCGCTCGTCCACCTCGTACCTCCTGTTACGGGTCGGGCCCGGCACCCCCGATGGGGTGCCGGGCCCGATAATGCCCTTGATCAGGCCTTGTTCTCGGTGGCCTCGTCGCTGTCCTCGCGGGCGGCGGCGGTGTCACCGGACGCCGACACCGGCGCCTCGGAATCCTGGTCGGCCGGAGCCGACTTCGGGGCCTCGTCGGCCGGGGCGAGCGCCTCGACCTTGTCCTGCTGCGCGGCCTTGCGGGCGGCGGTCTTCTTGTTCACCTTCGGCTCGGCGACCTGAAGCTCCTCCACCAGCTCGATGATGGCCATCGGCGCGTTGTCACCCTTGCGCGGACCGGTCTTCACGATCCGGGTGTAACCGCCGGGGCGGTTGGAGTACCGGGGCGCGATCTGGTCGAACAGGGCGTAGACGACGTCCTTGTCCTTGACGACACCCAGCACCCGACGCCGCGAGGCGAGGTCACCGCGCTTGGCCTTGGTGATGAGCTGCTCGGCCAGCGGGCGCAGCCGCCGGGCCTTCGTCTCGGTGGTCTGGATCTTGCCGTGCTGGAACAGCGCGGTCGCCAGGTTGGCGAGCATCAGCCGCTCGTGCGAGGGGCTGCCGCCGAGGCGGGGGCCCTTGGTGGGCGTGGGCATTTTTGGTGCTCCTCAGTTGTGGCGGCAGCGCGGACTAGAGCTGCTCGGTCTCGCGGTAGTCGTCGGTGTCGTAGTCGGCCTCGCCGAAGGTGTCCACGACGTGCGCCGGGTCGAAGTTCGGAGCCGAGTCCTTCAGCCCGAGACCCATCCCGGCGAGCTTCATCTTGACCTCGTCGATCGACTTCTGACCGAAGTTGCGAATGTCGAGGAGGTCGGCCTCGGTACGCCCGATGAGCTCACCAACGGAGTTGATGCCCTCGCGCTTGAGGCAGTTGTAGGAGCGGACGGTGAGGTCCAGCTCCTCGATCGGCAGGGCAAGGTCCGCCGCCAGCTGGGCGTCCTGCGGGGACGGCCCGATGTCGATGCCCTCGGCGGTCTCGTCCAGCTCCCGGGCGAGCCCGAACAGCTCCACCAGCGTCGAACCGGCGGAGGCCAGCGCGGTACGCGGACCCATCGACGGCTTGGTCTCGACGTCGATGATCAGCCGGTCGAAGTCGGTGCGCTGCTCGACACGGGTCGCCTCGACGCGGTAGGTCACCTTCAGCACCGGCGAGTAGATCGAGTCGACCGGGATCCGGCCGATCTCCGCGCCGGACTGCTTGTTCTGCGCCGCCGTCACGTAGCCCCGGCCCCGCTCGACGGTCAGCTCCATGTCGAGCCGGCCCTTGCCGTTCAGGGTGGCGAGCTTGAGATCCGGGTTGTGCACCGAGACGCCGGCCGGCGGCTGGATGTCGCCCGCGGTCACGTCGCCCGGGCCCTGCTTACGCAGGTACATGCTGACCGGCTCGTCGTGCTCGGAGCTGACGCACAGCTCCTTGATGTTCATGACGAGCTCGACCACGTCCTCCTTGACACCGGGGATCGTGGTGAACTCGTGCAGCACACCGTCGATCTTGATCGAGGTGACGGCCGCGCCCGGGATCGACGACAGCAGCGTACGCCGCAGCGAGTTGCCCAGGGTGTAGCCGAAGCCCGGCTCCAGCGGCTCGATGGCGAACCGCGACCGGGTCTCGTTGATCGACTCCTCGGAGAGGGAGGGTCGCTGGCTGATGAGCATCTTTTCTCTTCTCTTCCGGGGCGCCCGCTATTTGACGCCCACGACACAAACTGTTCCGGTGGCCCGCCCCGAGGGGCGGGCCACCGAACGAGCTCGGACTACTTGGAGTAGAGCTCGACGATCAACTGCTCCTGGACCTGCGTGTCGATGACCTGCCGGGCCGGGAGGGAGTGCACGAGCACCTTCATCTGGCTCGGGATGGCCTCAAGCCACGCCGGAACCGTCTTCGAGCCGGCCTGAGCCTGCGCGACGATGAACGGGGTGAGCTCCTTGCTCTTGCCCCGAACCTCGATGATGTCGTGCTCCTTGACGCGGTACGACGGGATGTCGACCTTCTTGCCGTTCACCGTGAAGTGACCGTGCTTGACCAGCTGGCGGGCCATGTCCCGCGAGTGGGCGTAGCCGGCCCGGTAAACGACGTTGTCCAGCCGCGACTCGAGGATCTGCAGGAGGACCTCACCGGTCTTGGCCTGCTTGCCAACGGCTTCCTCGTAGTAACCGCGGAACTGCTTCTCCAGCACGCCGTAGACACGACGGGCCTTCTGCTTCTCACGGAGCTGGAGCAGGTACTCCGTCTCCTTGGTACGGCCGCGGCCGTGCTGCCCGGGCGGGAACGGCCGGGACTCGAACGGGCACTTCGGCCCATCGCACTTGCTGCCCTTGAGGAACAGCTTCATCTTCTCCCGCCGGCAACGGCGGCAGTCTGCACCGGTGTAACGAGCCATCTCTCTCTACCTCTCAGACCCGGCGACGCTTCGGCGGACGGCACCCGTTGTGCGGCTGCGGGGTGACGTCGGCGATCTGCCCGACCTCGAGGCCCACTGCCTGCAGCGAACGGATGGCGGTCTCCCGGCCGGAGCCGGGGCCCTTGACGAACACGTCGACCTTGCGCATGCCGTGCTCCATGGCGCGACGCGCGGCAGCCTCGGCGGCCAGCTGCGCGGCGAACGGAGTCGACTTGCGGGAGCCCTTGAAGCCGACCTGGCCAGCGGAGGCCCAGGAGATGACCGCACCGGTCGGGTCCGTGATGGACACGATGGTGTTGTTGAACGTGCTCTTGATGTGCGCCTGCCCGTGGGCGACGTTCTTGCGTTCCTTGCGCCGGACCTTCTTTACAGCGGCTCCGGCACGAGCCTTCGGTGGCATAAGTCTGTGCGCTCCTAGTTGACTTTCCGGATCGGGCCGGGCGGGCCGGTCTTCCTGGACCCGACATCGACCCGAATTCCGGTCAAAATCTACTTCTTGCCGGGCTTCTTCTTGCCGGCGACGGTCCGCTTCGGGCCCTTGCGGGTCCGTGCATTGGTCTTGGTCCGCTGGCCACGCACGGGCAGGCCCCGGCGGTGCCGGATGCCGGCGTAGCAGCCGATCTCAACCTTGCGGCGGATGTCAGCGGCGACCTCGCGGCGCAGGTCGCCTTCAACCTTGTAGTTGCCCTCGATGTGGTCGCGGAGCTGCACGAGCTCCTCGTCCGTGAGGTCCCGAGCGCGCTTGTCCGGCGAGATGCCAGTGGCGGCGAGTGTCTCCAGGGCGCGGGTGCGACCGACCCCGAAGATGTAGGTGAGCGCGATCTCCAACCGCTTTTCGCGGGGGAGATCCACGCCGACTAGACGTGCCATGTGCGGGCGTACTCCTCGTGATGTGTGGCGGAGGTGTGGACCCGTCCCACCCCGCTACCGGCCGTCCCGTCCTTCCGACGCGGTGAGCGCCGGCGACCGGGATCGGTCGCTGCCCGAGCGGGCCCCGGCCTCCGACCGGGGGTCAGCCACGCAGAGGTACGTCTGGCGTACCGCTCGCGGCTGGGACGAGCATGTGTGATGTGTGTGTCGCTGGGGATCTGCCCGGACCAACGCCACCCGGCCGTGTTCCGGCCGGACGGGCTGAGTCAGCCCTGGCGCTGCTTGTGGCGCGGGTCGCTGCAGATGACCATGACCCGGCCGTGCCGGCGGATAACCCGGCACTTGTTGCAGATCCTCTTGACGCTCGGCTTGACCTTCACGGTTGCCTTACTTCCCATCTGGCCCGGGGACGCGCTCTGCGCGACACCGGACGTCGAAGACGGACACGGGACTTCCCGGCCGTCGTCAGGACTACTTGTAGCGGTAGACGATGCGCCCGCGGGTCAGGTCGTACGGCGAGAGTTCGACGACGACCCGGTCCTCCGGAAGGATGCGGATGTAGTGCTGCCGCATCTTGCCGCTGATGTGAGCCAACACCTTGTGGCCGTTCGCGAGCTCCACCCGGAACATGGCGTTCGGCAGGGGCTCGATGACCCGACCCTCGATCTCAATGGCTCCGTCTTTTTTCGGCATGTCCTCCGCTGTCCTGACGTCGATTGCTCCGGGCGGCCCACAACGTCTTACACGGAAATCTGATCAGAATCAGAAGCCCGCGCCAGCCGCGGCTCCAGCTCCCACCGAAGCGCAGGGTGGGCATGCCGGAGTGGACGCTGTGCGCCGATCTGAAAGTGTACGCCGGCCTGCACTCCCCCGCCAAACCGACCACCCACCAACCCGCGCGGCGCCCTCACAACCCCGCCCCCAGCGCGGTTGATCATGAAGTAATCGTCAGGACACACCGGCATCGGTGGCAACAACTTCATGATCAACGAGGTGAGGGTGGGGTCAGGGGGTTGGTGGGGCGTCGTCCGGTTTGATGGCGCGTTTGGCCTGCCTGCGCTCTCGGCGGCGTTGGCGCTTGATGGCCTGACGCTGGGGCTCCTTGGCGGCCATGCCGGAGACCGTGCGGACCACCAGCACCGCGCCCCACGGCCCCGCCACCCAGGCCGGCCAGAAGTAGAGCAGATCCTGGCTGAGCAGCGACGTCACCGCCCAAATGGTCACCACGATGGCGATCACCCGCAGGTACGGGAACCACACCTCGGCCAACCAGCGGGCCGTGACACCGCTGGTGGAGGCGGGGCCGAGCTGGTCACCCAACAGGCTCACCGTCGGCCCGGCGGTCGGCGCCAGGCCCGACCGCTGCGTCGGCGTCACCGGCGGCAGGTCGGTGAGCAGGGCCTTCAGGTCGGCGTACGTGCGTGCCGCGTAGGCCCGCTGCAACCGCTCGTCGTACTCATGCAGATCCAGTCGGCCCTCGTCGAGGGCGACCCGCAACCGGTCGGCCACCGCCGCACGGTCCGAGTCCGCGGCTCGCATCCCGTCGCGCCCGTCCATGCCGGCAAGCATGCCACCGCCGCGCCAGTCCCGCCCTACCTCGAACATCGGTCGATCATGAAGTTGTTGCCGGCCTCGCCGGCGTGTCAGCGCAACAACTTCATGATCAACGGGTGGGGCGGGGGTCAGGGGGTCTTTGTCGCTGCGGGCTGGCGTGCCGTTACCAGGTCGCCCAGGCGGGCTCGGCCGCCGTCGAAGGCGGTGAGCACCCACACGCCGTCCGGCAGCAGCGCCATCGAGTGCTCGACGTGCGCAGCCACCGAGCCGTCCCGGGTGACGACAGTCCACCCGTCGGCCAACTCGGCCGTACGCGGGGACGCCATCGTGATCATCGGCTCGATGGCCAGCGCCATTCCCGGGACCAGCCGCGGGCCCTTGCCCGGTCGACCGTGGTTGAGCACGTGCGGGTCCTGGTGCATCTCGGTGCCGATGCCGTGGCCGCCGTAGCCGTCGACGATGCCGTACCGGCCGCCCTTGCGGACAGCGGTCTCCACTGCGTGCGAGATGTCGGTGAGGCGGCCCTTGCCGCTGGCCGCGCCACGCGCGGCGGCGGCGATGCCGGCCCACATCGCGTCCTCGGCGACCTCGGCCATCTTCAGCAGCGCCGGGTCGACGTCACCGACCCCGACCGTGATCGCGGAGTCGCCGTGCCACCCGTCCAGCACCGCGCCGCAGTCGATGGAGATCAGGTCACCGGCCTGGAGCACCTGCTTCGGCGACGGGATGGCGTGCACGACCTGCTCGTTGACCGAGGAGCAGATCGACGCCGGAAAACCGTGGTAACCCTTGAACGACGGAACGGCACCCGCCTCGCGGATGGTCGCCTCGGCGATGGCGTCCAGATCGGCGGTGCTCACACCGGGGGCGACAGCCTCCCGCATCCGGCGCAGCGCCTCGGCCACCACCAACCCGGCGGCCCGCATCTTCTCGATCTGGTCAGGGGTCTTCAGCTGGATGTCCAGCTGGGGACGACGCATGGAGCGGTTACCTTTCGTTGCCGAACAGCGGGGCACATAACGCGTACCCCGCTGTTCGCACTCTATCCGCCGTGGCCCGGCCGGACCTCAGCCGCCGTACGACCGCAACGCGTCGATGGCCCGGGTGGTGACGTCCTCCACCGGCCCGGTGGCGTCGATCCCGACCAGCTTGCCCTGAGCGCCGTAGTAGTCGACCAGGGGTGCGGTCTTCTCGCTGTATTCGCGGAGCCGCGTGGCGATCGTCTCCGGCTTGTCGTCGTCGCGCTGGAACAGCTCGGCGCCGCACCGGTCACAGATGCCCGGCCGGGTGGTGGCGTCGAACTCGACGTGCCAGATCTTGCCGCAGCCCCGGCAGGTACGCCGACCGGAGAGCCGCCGGATCACCTCGTCGTCGTCCACGACCAACTCCAGGACCAGATCCAGGGCGGTGCCCAGATCGGCGAGGAGCTTGTCCAGAGCGGCCGCCTGCGGAGTGGTCCGCGGGAAGCCGTCGAGCAGGAAACCCTCGCTGGCGTCGGGCTCGGCCAGCCGGTCCCGGACCATGTTGATGGTGACCTCGTCCGGGACCAGCTCGCCCGCGTCCATGTACCGCTTCGCCTCGACACCGAGCGGAGTGCCCTGGGTGACGTTCGACCGGAAGATGTCTCCGGTCGAAATCTTCGGCACCGAGAGGTGCGCGGCGATGAACTCGGCCTGTGTGCCCTTGCCCGCGCCCGGCGGGCCAACCAGAACGAGTCTCATCTACCGCAGGAACCCTTCGTAGTTCCGCTGCATGAGTTGGCTCTCGATCTGCTTCACGGTCTCCAGACCGACGCCGACCATGATGAGCACAGCGGTGCCGCCGAACGGGAAGTTCTGGTACTGCTGGTTGTCCAGCCAGATGAAGAAGAAGTTCGGCAGGATCGAGATGACGCCGAGGTAGAGCGCGCCCGGCAGGGTGATCCGGCTGAGGATGAAGTCGAGGTAGTCGGCCGTCGGCTTGCCCGGGCGGATACCCGGCACGAACCCGCCGTACTTCTTCATGTTGTCCGCGACCTCGGTCGGGTTGAACGTGATCGAGACGTAGAAGTACGTGAAGAAGATGATCAGCAGGAAGTAGACCGAGATGTAGATCGGGCTGCTCGGGTTGACCAGGTTGTTCTGGATCCACGACTGGGTCTTGCCCGGGTCGGTCTGGTCGAAGAACTGCAGTGCCAACTGCGGCAGGTAGAGCAGCGACGAGCCGAAGATGACCGGGATCACACCCGCCTGGTTGACCTTGAGCGGGATGTAGGTCGAGGTGCCGCCGTACATCCGCCGGCCGATCATCCGCTTGGCGTACTGCACCGGGATCCGGCGCTGCGCCTGCTCGATGAACGTGACAGCGGTGATGACCACCAGGACCAGCGCGATGACCAGGGCGAACATGTCCCAGCCCTTGCTGGTCTTGATCTGCCAACCCTCGCTGGGCAGCCGCGCCGCGATCGAGGTGAAGATCAGGACGGACATGCCGTTGCCGACGCCGCGGTCGGTGATCAGCTCGCCGAGCCACATGACCATGCCGGTGCCGGCGGTCATCGTCATCACCAGGATGGCCAGGGTCAGCCAGTCCGGGATACCGGTGCCGGTGGGGATGATCGGGAACTGGTCGCAGCGGTTCTGGAACAGCTGGCCCGAGCGGGCCAGCGCCACGAACGCCGAGGCCTGCAGCACACCGAGACCGAGGGTCAGGTAGCGCGTGTACTGGGTGATCTTCGCCTGACCGGCCTGGCCCTCCTTGCGGAGCTGCTCCAGGCGGGGGATCACGACGGTCAGCAGCTGCAGGATGATCGACGCGGTGATGTAGGGCATGATGCCCAGCGCGAAGACCGAGAGCTGTAGCAGCGCTCCGCCGGAGAAGAGGTTGAGCAGGTTCACCACCCCGGTGGTGTCACCCTGGATGGTGTCGAGGCACTTCTGCACGTTGCCGTACGAGACGCCCGGGCTGGGGAGCGTTGCACCCAGCCGGTAGACCGCGATGATGCCTACTGTGAACAGCAGCTTCTTGCGCAGGTCAGGCGTACGGAACGCACTGAGAAAGGCGGACAGCAACTTCTTCCTCCTGCGCGAGGCGGGCCGCCGGTGATCCCTGGCGGGTCGGGGTGGATCACGGGCGAGTGCCCGCAATCCATGGCTGGGATGGGACTCTAACAGCCTCACCCCGGTCCGGGCAGATGCGCCCGACTACATAAATCGATTCCGATATTACCGGGCGCTCACGCCCCAGGCAGACCATGGCGCCCGCCAGTTGCTCTCAACTGGACGGGCGCCATGGTCGTACGCCTTACAGCTCGGTGACGGAGCCACCGGCGGCAGCGATCTTCTCCTTGGCCGACGCGCTGAACGCGTGCGCCGACACCTGGAGCGCCACACCGCCGAGATCCCCGGTGCCGAGGACCTTGACCGGGTGACCCTTGCGGACCGCGCCGGACTCAACCAGCTCCAGCGGGCCGACCTGACCACCGTTCGGGAACAGCTCAGCGAGCCGGTCCAGGTTGACCACCTGGAAGACGACCTTGAACTTGTTCTTGAAGCCCTTCATCTTCGGCAGGCGCATGTGGATGGGCATCTGCCCACCCTCGAACGCCGCCGAGATGTTCTTGCGGGCCTTGGAGCCCTTCGTACCGCGACCAGCGGTCTTGCCCTTGGAACCCTCACCGCGACCCACACGGGTCTTCGCGGTCTTGGAACCGGGCGCCGGGCGCAGGTGATGCACCTTGATCGTCATTACTCGACCTCCTCGACCTTCACGAGGTGGCTCACAGTGAAGATCATGCCGCGGATCTCGGGCCGGTCCTCCTTGACCACCACGTCGTTGATCCGCTTGAGACCGAGCGAACGCAGCGACTCACGCTGGTTGTGCTTGGTCCCGATACCGGACCGGAGCTGGGTGACCTTCAGGCGTGCCATCAGTGCGCCACCCCCGCACGCGACGCCAGCATGGCGGCCGGCGCGACGTCCTCCACCGGCAGACCACGACGCGCCGCGACCTGCTCGGGGGACTCAAGCCCCTTCAGGGCCGCCACGGTGGCGTGCACGATGTTGATCGGGTTCGACGAGCCGAGGCTCTTGGAGAGCACGTCGTGGATCCCAGCGCACTCCAGCACGGCACGCACCGGCCCACCGGCGATGACACCCGTACCGGCCGAGGCCGGCTTGAGCAGCACCACACCAGCGGCGTCCTCACCCGTCACCGGGTGCGGGATCGACTGACCGATCCGCGGGACCTTGAAGAAGTGCTTCTTGGCCTCCTCGACACCCTTGGCGATGGCCGCGGGCACCTCCTTGGCCTTTCCGTAGCCCACGCCGACCGTGCCGTCGCCGTCGCCCACGATCACCAGGGCGGTGAAGCTGAAGCGACGACCACCCTTCACGACCTTGGCGACGCGGTTGATCGCGACGACCCGCTCAAGGTGCGGGGTCTTCTCGACGGGCGCGTTTCCGCGGCCGCCCTCACGGCGGTTGTCGCGGCGACCACCCTCGTTGCCACCGGACCCGCCGCCACGGCGCTGTTGACCTGGCATCAGCAGCCTTCCTTCTCTCTCGTGACGGGGTTGTTAGAACTCGAGCCCGGCTTCGCGGGCGGCGTCGGCAAGCGCGGCGACTCGCCCCGCGTACCGGTTGCCGCCGCGGTCGAAGACGACCTTGGAGACGCCGGCGGCCTTGGCCCGCTCGGCGAGCAGCGCGCCCACCTTGCCAGCCAGGGCGCTCTTGTCGCCCTCCGCACCGCGCAGCGAGGCGTCCAGGGTCGACGCCGACGCCAGGGTGTGACCCTTGGTGTCGTCGACGATCTGGGCGACCATGTGCCGCAGCGAGCGGGTGACGACCAGGCGCGGACGCTCGGCCGTACCGCTGACGTTCTTGCGGACGCGGAAGTGTCGACGCGCACGCCCAACGGCGCGCTTGGCGGCGACACCGCGGCGGCGCTTGAGCAGCGTGGCGCTCACTTCTTACCTGCCTTTCCAGCCTTGCGGCGGATGACCTCGCCCTGGTACTTGACGCCCTTGCCCTTGTAGGGCTCCGGCGGGCGGATCTTCCGGATGTTGGCGGCGACCTCACCGACCTGCTGCTTGTCGATGCCAGCCACGTGGAACAGGGTCGGCCGCTCCACCGTGAAGGTGATGCCCGCCGGGGCGGGGACGACCACCGGGTGCGAGAACCCGAGCGCGAACTCGAGGTCCGAACCCTTGGCGGTGACCCGGTAACCGGTGCCGGCGATCTCCAGGCTCTTGCGGTAGCCCTCGGTGACCCCGACGATCATGTTGGCAACCAGCGTACGGCTCAGGCCGTGGAGTTCCTTGGCCTTGCGCTCGTCGTTCGGCCGGTTGACGCTCAGCTCCCCACCCTCGGCGCGCTCGATCGTGATCGGCTCGGCGAGGGTGTGCTCAAGCTGGCCCTTGGGGCCCTTGACCTTGACGGTCTGCCCGTCGATCGTGATGTCGACGCCGGCTGGTACCGGGATCGACTTACGTCCAATTCGCGACATTTCTACCTGTCTCCCGTTACCAGACGAAGGCGAGGACTTCCCCGCCAACACTCCGCTTGCGGGCCTGCCGGTCGGTCAGCAGCCCCTGGGACGTCGAAATGATCGCCACGCCCAGCCCACCGAGCACCCGCGGGAGCCCGTCCGACTTGGCGTACACCCGGAGACCGGGCTTGGACACGCGCTTGATGCCGGCCAGGCTCCGCTCGCGGTTCTGGCCGTACTTCAGCTCGACGACCAGTCGCTTGCCGACGGCACCCTCCTCGGGCTCCTCGACCGACCAGGTGGCGATGTAACCCTCGGCCTTCAGGACCTCGGCGATGTTCGCCTTGATCTTGGAGTAGGGCATCTTCACCTGATCGTGGTACGCCTGGTTGGCGTTACGCAGACGCGTGAGCATGTCTGCGATCGGGTCGGTCATCGTCATGGATTTCGTCAGCCTTTCTCGCCGGGGTTCCCGGGGCATCAGCCCCGGGCCTACGGCGAAGAGCAATACCTAATCGGTGCAGGAGTTCCCGGCCGACGGCCGGGACGCGGTCGCCCTTACCAGGAAGCCTTGGACACGCCCGGCAGCTCACCGCGGTGAGCCATCTCCCGGATGCAGACCCGGCAGAGCCCGAACTTGCGGTAGACCGCCTTCGGACGCCCGCACCGCTGGCAGCGGGTGTACGCGCGAACCGAGAACTTCGGCTTCGCGGCCGCCTTGATGATCAGCGCCTTCTTGGCCATCTCAGTTCTCCTTGAACGGGAAGCCCAGGAGCTTGAGCAGCGCCCGGCCCTCGTCGTCGGTCGTGGCGGTCGTGACCACCGTGATGTCCATGCCCCGCTGGCGATCGATCCGGTCCTGGTCGATCTCGTGGAACACCGACTGCTCGGTCAGACCGAACGTGTAGTTGCCGTGCCCGTCCAGCTTGCGCCCGTCCAGGCCGCGGAAGTCGCGGATACGCGGCAGCGCGATGGAGAGCAGCCGGTCCATGAACTCCCACATCCGGTCGCCGCGAAGGGTGACCTTCGCGCCGATCGGCATGCCCTCGCGGAGCTTGAACTGCGCGATGGACTTGGTCGCCCGCCGCACCTGCGGCTTCTGGCCGGTGATCGTGGCGAGGTCGCGGACCGCACCGTCGATCAGCTTGGCGTCGCGAGCAGCCTCGCCGACACCCATGTTGACGACGATCTTGACCAGCCGCGGCACCTGCATGGGGTTGCCGTAGCTGTGCTGCTCACGCAGCTGGGCCACGATCTCGTTGCGGTACCGCTCCTTGAGGCGCGGCAGGGTCTTTTCGGTAGCCGTGGTCATCACAGGTCCTTACCGGTGCTACGCGCGATGCGGACCTTCTGGCCGTTGTCGTCGATCCGGTAACCGACGCGGGTCGGCTTGCCGTCGGAGTCCAGGACCTGCACGTTCGAGACGTGGATCGGGGCCTCCTGAGTGACGATGCCGCCGGTCTTGGCGCCACGCTGGGTGGTGCTGATGCGAGTGTGCTTCTTGACCCGGTTCACGCCCTCGACCAGGACCTTGTCCTGCCGCGGGTAGGCCTGGATGACCTTGCCCTTGGCACCCTTGTCCTTGCCGGCGATGACGACGACCGTGTCGCCCTTCTTGACCTTCACGGTCACAACACCTCCGGCGCGAGGGAAATAATCTTCATGAACCGCTTGTCCCGCAGCTCCCGGCCCACCGGGCCGAAGATACGGGTTCCACGCGGGTCCCCGCCGTCCTTGATGATGACGGCGGCGTTCTCGTCGAAGCGGATGTACGAGCCGTCCGGACGACGCCTCTCCTTGGCCGTGCGAACGACGACAGCCTTGACGACGTCGCCCTTCTTCACACCGGCACCCGGGATCGCGTCCTTGACCGTGGCCACGATGACGTCGCCGATGCTCGCGTAGCGCCGACCCGAGCCGCCGAGAACCCGGATGCACAGGATCTCCCGAGCACCCGTGTTGTCGGCGACGCGCAGTCGCGACTCCTGCTGAATCACGTCTATCTCCTATGTCTGCCGGTTCTCCGGCCGCCGTAGCGGCCGGAGCCTGGCGGAACCTACGCCCGACGCAACGCCGGGCGAGCTCGAGCCTTCGCTACTTGGCCTTTTCCAGGATCTCCACGATCCGCCAACGCTTGGTGGCGCTCAGCGGCCGGGTCTCCATGATGAGAACCCGGTCACCGGTGCCAGCGGCGTTCTGCTCGTCGTGCACCTTCAGCTTGGCCGTACGGCGCATGATCTTGCCGTACAGCGCGTGCCGAACCCGGTCCTCGACCTCGACAACGACGGTCTTGTCCATCTTGTCGCTGATCACCAGGCCCTCGCGGACCTTGCGGCGCGACCGCGCGGCGGCGGTGGCGGTCTCTTCGGTCATGATGCAGTCACCTCAGTCGGCGCGGCCGAGAGCCCCAGCTCGCGCTCACGCATGATCGTGTAGATCCGGGCGATCTCCCGACGGATGACCTGCAACCGCCGGTTGTTGTCCAGCTGCCCGGTTGCGGCCTGCACGCGGAGGTTGAACAGCTCCGCCTTGGCCTCCCGCAGCTTCGTGACCAGCTCCTCTTCGGAGAGCTCACGCAGCTCGGTCGCCTTAACGCCCGCTGCCATCAGGATTCACCCACTTCGCGCGTAACAATGCGGCACTTCATCGGGAGCTTGTGGATCGCGCGACGCATGGCCTCTCGCGCGGTCTGCTCGTTGGGGAAGGACATCTCGAAGAGAACCCGCCCCGGCTTGACGTTGGCGACCCACCACTCGGGCGAACCCTTACCGGAACCCATCCGGGTCTCGGCAGGCTTCTTGGTGAGGGCCTGGTCCGGGAAGATCGTGATCCAGACCTTGCCACCACGCTTGATGTGGCGAGTCATCGCGATACGTGCCGACTCGATCTGTCGGTTCGTCACGTACGCCGGCTCGAGAGCCTGGATTCCGAACTCGCCGAACACCACCCGGTTACCACCCTTGGACGCGCCACTGCGGTCCGGGTGGTGCGGCTTGCGGAAGCCCTTCGGGGGCTTGCGCGGCATCAGCATCTGTCAGCCCTCCTGCTGCGTTTCTGCCGGAGCAGCAGCGGCGGCGACAGCTGCGCTGTCCACCGGCTCGCCGCTCGGCGTCTCGGCCTGCTGCGCGATGGTGGTCGCAGCAGCCCGACCGGCCTCGGTGCCACCAGCCGTGGTGCCGGACGAACCCGACCGGCCACGGCGCGGACGCTCGGGACGGTCGCCGCGCTCACCACGACGCGGGCGGGACGGACCGGCCTCGGCCGGAGCCTCCCGGCCCGGGACGGCGTCGCCCTTGTAGATCCAGACCTTCACACCGATCCGACCGAACGTGGTACGGGCCTCGAAGAAGCCGTACTCGATGTTGGCCCGCAGCGTGTGCAGCGGAACCCGGCCCTCACGGTAGAACTCGGTCCGGCTCATCTCGGCGCCGCCGAGGCGACCCGAAACCTGAACCCGGATGCCCTTGCAGACCGGGTTCTTCATCGCCGACTGCATGGCCTTGCGCATCGCCCGACGGAAGCTGACCCGGCTGGACAGCTGCTCGGCCACGCCCTGCGCGACCAGCTGAGCGTCCGACTCGGGGTTCTTCACCTCGATGATGTTCAGCTGAACCTGCTTGCCGGTGAGCTTCTCAAGCTCTCCGCGGATCCGGTCGGCCTCCGCACCCTTACGGCCGATGACGATGCCCGGCCGGGCGGTGTGGATGTCGACCCGGACCCGGTCGCGGGTGCGCTCGATGTCGACCTTGGAAATCCCGGCACGCTCGAGGCCCTTGGACATCATGCGGCGGATCTTGACATCCTCGCCGATGTAGTCCTTGTAGAGCTTGTCCGCGAACCAGCGGGACTTCCAGTCGGTCGAGATGCCGAGCCGGAACCCAGTGGGGTGAACCTTCTGACCCATTACTCGGCGTCCTCCGTCTTGCTCTGCGCTTCGGCCGGTGCGGCCTCCGTGGCCGGGGCGGCCTTCTTCGCCGCGGCCTTCCTCGGCGCTGCCGGCGCGACCGCTTCGACCGCCACGGTGATGTGGCAGGTGCGCTTGCGGATTCGGTACGCCCGACCCTGCGCCCGCGGCTGGAACCGCTTCATCGTCGGGCCCTCGTCCACGAAGGCCTCGCTGACGAGCAGCGCGTCGGGGTCCAGCCGCTCGTTGTTCTCCGCGTTGGCGATCGCGCTAGCGAGCACCTTGTACACCTGCTCGCTCGCAGCCTGCGGCGCGAACTGCAGCACCGTGAGCGCCTCCTTCGCGGGCAGGCCGCGGACGAGGTTGACCACCCGGCGCGCCTTCATCGGCGAGATGCGCACGTGCCGCGCAACCGCCCGCGCGCCCGGAAGCACCGGAGCGTCGCCCTTTCCTGGCATCGCTGTAACCCCTTGTTCCCTCTATCCGTATGCCCGCGGCGTCAGCGCCGACGGCTCTTCCGGTCGTCCTTCTCGTGACCCTTGAACGTGCGGGTCAGCGCGAACTCGCCGAGCTTGTGCCCGACCATCGCCTCGGTCACGAACACCGGGACGTGCTTGCGTCCGTCATGCACGGCGATCGTGTGCCCCAGCATCTCGGGGATGATCGTCGAGCGCCGCGACCAGGTCTTGATCACGTTCTTGGAGCCCTTGTCGTTCTGAACTTCCACCTTCTTGAGCAGGTGGTCGTCTACGAACGGGCCCTTCTTCAGGCTGCGAGGCATGTCTTATCTCCCTCAGCCGCGCTTACGCGTGGCGTAGCGGCGGCGGACGATCAGCCGGTCACTCGGCTGGCCCTTACGGCGGGTGCGGCCCTCGGGCTTACCCTGCGGGTTGACCGGGTGGCGACCACCGGAGGTCTTACCCTCACCACCACCGTGCGGGTGGTCGACCGGGTTCATGGCGACACCACGGACGGTCGGGCGCTTGCCCTTCCACCGCATCCGGCCGGCCTTACCCCAGTTGATGTTCGACTGGTCGGCGTTGCCGATCTCGCCGATGCTGGCGCGGCAGCGCACGTCCACACGCCGGATCTCACCGGACGGCATACGCAGGGTCGCGTACGCGCCCTCGCGGCCGAGCAGCTGGATGCCGACGCCGGCGGAACGGGCCAGCTTGGCCCCGCCACCCGGACGCAGCTCCACGTTGTGGATCGTGGTACCGACCGGGATGTTGCGCAGCGGCAGGTTGTTACCCGGCTTGATGTCGGCGCCCGGGCCGGACTCGACGCGGTCGCCCTGCTTCATGTCCTTCGGCGCGATGATGTACCGCTTCTCGCCGTCGGCGTAGTGCAGCAGCGCGATACGCGCCGTGCGGTTCGGGTCGTACTCGATGTGAGCGACCTTCGCCGGCACGCCGTCCTTGTCGACCCGCTTGAAGTCGATCAGACGGTACTGGCGCTTGTGACCGCCACCGTGGTGCCGCGTGGTGATCCGGCCGTGGGCGTTACGCCCGCCCTTCTTCGGCAACGGAGCCAGCAGCGACTTTTCCGGCGTGGACCGGGTGATCTCGGCGAAGTCAGCGACACTCGAGCCACGTCGGCCCGGCGTCGTCGGCTTGTACTTACGGATAGCCATTGTCTACACCCCTCAGCTGACCGGGCCGCCGAAGGCCTCGATGCGGTCACCGTCAGCCAGCTTCACGATCGCCCGCTTGGTCGCCTTGCGCTGACCGAAGCCGGTCTTGGTGCGCTTGCGCTTACCCTGGCGGTTGAGCGTGTTGACCGTCAGGACGCGGACGTTGAAGATCTGCTGGATAGCGATCTTGATCTCGGTCTTGTTCGCGTCCGGGTGCACCAGGAAGGTGTACCAGTTCCGGTTCAGCTCGCTGTAGCTCTTCTCCGAGACGACCGGCGCCACGATGATGTCGCGCGGGTCGGCGATCGTGCTCACTTGCCACCCTCCTCGGTGGTCTCGGCGGGCACGCCCAGGAACTCGTCCAGGGCGTCCTTGGTGAAGACCACGTCGTCGGCCACCAGCACGTCGTACGTGTTCAGCTGGCCGGACTCGATCAGGTGCACCCGCGGCTCGTTGCGCAGCGACACCCAGTTCAGCTCGTCGGTGCTGCTCAGCACGACCAGGACCCGACGGGCCTCGGTGAGCTTGGTCAGCGTGGCCAGGGCCGCCTTGGTCGACGGCTTCTCGCCCGAGACGAACGCCTCGACGACGTGCACCTGCCCGGCGCGGGCCCGGTCGGAGAGGGCACCGCGCAGAGCGGCGGCCTTCATCTTCTTCGGGGTCCGCTGGCTGTAGTCGCGCGGCACGGGACCGTGCACGACGCCACCGCCGGCGAACTGCGGCGCGCGGATCGAGCCCTGCCGGGCGCGACCGGTGCCCTTCTGCTTGTACGGCTTCTTGCCGCCACCGGCGACCTCGCCGCGGGTCTTGGCCTTGTGCGTGCCCTGTCGGGCCGCCGCGAGCTGGGCCACCACGACCTGGTGCATCAGCGCGACGTTGGCCTGCACGTCGAAGATGTCCTCCGGCAGCTCGACCGAGCCGCTGGTGGTGCCTTCGACGGTGCGCACGTCAACGGTGGTCACTTGGCCGCACCGCCCTTCTTCACCTTGCTCTTGGCCGCGGTACGGACCAGAACGAGCGCGCCCTTCGGACCAGGGATGGCACCCCGGACGAGCAGCAGGTTGTTCTCGGTGTCGACCGCCTGGACGGTGAGGTTCTGCACGGTGTACCGCACGCCACCCATCCGGCCGGCCATCCGGGTGCCCTTGAAGACACGACCCGGAGTGGCGCAGGCGCCGATGGAGCCGGGCGAGCGGTGCTTGCGCTCGACACCGTGGCTGGCGCGCAGACCGTGGAAGCCGTGCCGCTTCATCGGGCCGGCGTAGCCCTTGCCCTTGGTCTTGCCGGTGACGTCGATGGTGACGCCGGCCGGGAACTCCTCGACAGTGACTTCCTGGCCGAGCGAGTATTCCCCAGCGTCCGTGGTGCGCAGCTCGACGATGTGCCGGCGCGGCGCCACGTCCGCCTTGGCGTAGTGCCCGCTGATCGGCTTCTTGACCTTGCGCGGGTCGATGGTGCCGTATGCCAGCTGGACCGCTGAGTAACCGTCCTTCTCGGCGCTACGAACCTGGCTGATGACGCACGGGCCGGCCTCGACCACGGTCACGGGAACAACACGGTTGTTGTCCCAGACCTGGGTCATGCCGAGCTTGGCGCCCAGGATCCCCTTGACTTGCCTGTCCATTTGTCCGGTCCCTACAGCTTGATCTCGATGTCGACGCCAGCCGGCAGGTCGAGGCGCATGAGCGAGTCGACCGTCTTCGGGGTCGGGTCGATGATGTCGATCAGCCGCTTGTGCGTGCGCATCTCGAAGTGCTCGCGCGAGTCCTTGTACTTGTGCGGCGAGCGGATAACGCAGAAACGGTTGATCTCCGTGGGCAGCGGCACCGGGCCCGCGACCTGCGCCCCGGTGCGCGTCACCGTCTCGACGATCTTCCGAGCCGAGGAGTCGACGACCTCGTGGTCATAGGCCTTGAGCCGGATGCGGATCTTCTGTCCCGCCATGGTGGCTTCTGTTCCTTCTCTCGATGCCGCTGTGTTGCGGGCGCCTGTACCGGCTGGCACAGGCCCACTTCGCCGACCCCCGCGGTCGGGCGTGTCGCGCCCTCGGGCCGGGCTCCGCCCCGTGGTTCCGGAGTGGTGCTGACCGCGCGGTGGGTCAAGGCGCCGATCGCATTACCGCGACCTGAACGCCGTGCGAGGGTGGTTGGCGACTGGGCCGCCAACCACCCTACGCTCGACTGCCTCGCCACCCGGAGGTTCAGCGAAAGCCGAACACAGGCGACGAACTGTCGTTACGCAACCTGACTAGTATGCCGCACGACCGGCGGCGGGTCTAATCGGGGTTACCTAGCTCACTTGTTGATCTTGGTGACGAACCCGGCGCCGACGGTGCGGCCACCCTCGCGGATCGCGAACTTGAGGTTCTCCTCCATGGCGATGGGCTGGATCAGCTTCACCGACATGGACGTGTTGTCACCCGGCATGACCATCTCGGTGCCCTCGGGGAGGGTGACGACACCGGTGACGTCCGTGGTCCGGAAGTAGAACTGCGGACGGTAGTTCTGGAAGAACGGGGTGTGCCGGCCGCCCTCCTCCTTGGAGAGGATGTAGACCGTCGCCTCGAACTCCGTGTGCGGGGTGTTCGAGCCCGGCTTCACGACGACCATGCCGCGCTCGACCTCGTCGCGCTTGGTACCACGCAGCAGCAGGCCGACGTTCTCGCCTGCGCGGGCGTCGTCCAGGGTCTTCCGGAACATCTCGATCGCGGTGACCTTGGTCTTGAAGCTCTTCTCCTTGATACCGACGAGCTCGACATCCTCGTTCGGCAGGAGAACGCCGCGCTCCACGCGACCGGTGACGACGGTGCCACGACCGGTGATCGTGAAGACGTCCTCAACCGGCATCAGGAACGGCTTGTCAACCTCGCGCTCCGGCTGCGGGATCGAGGTGTCGACAGCGGTCATCAGGTCCAGCAGCTTGCCGGTCCACTCGGGGTCACCCTCGAGGGCCTTCAGCGCCGAAACCCGAACGACCGGCAGGTCGTCACCCGGGTACTCCTGCGAGGAGAGCAGCTCACGGACCTCGAGCTCGACGAGCTCCAGGAGCTCCTCGTCATCGACCATGTCGCTCTTGTTGAGCGCCACGACGATGTACGGCACACCGACCTGACGGGCCAGCAGCACGTGCTCGCGGGTCTGCGGCATCGGGCCGTCGGTCGCCGCGACCACCAGGATCGCGCCGTCCATCTGCGCGGCACCGGTGATCATGTTCTTGATGTAGTCGGCGTGACCAGGGCAGTCGACGTGCGCGTAGTGCCGCGACTCGGTCTGGTACTCGACGTGCGCGATCGAGATCGTGATGCCGCGGGCCTTCTCCTCCGGCGCCTTGTCGATCTCGTCGAACGGCGTGTAGGGGTTCAGGTCCGGGTACTGGTCGTGCAGGACCTTGGTGATGGCCGCCGTCAGCGTCGTCTTACCGTGGTCGATGTGACCAATGGTGCCGATGTTGACGTGCGGCTTAGTCCGCTCGAACTTAGCCTTCGCCACTGGTGTCCTCCTGTGGACTTCTTGGTTCGTACGCCCGGCGCGCCGGTCGGCGCTTAGGACTCTGTCGACAGCCTTTCCGGCCTGACGGCCGGAGAGCCTTTGTGGGTTCTGCGGCGATGAAGCCTACAGGCCCGGTCTCACGCGATCCGATCGTGGTGGCCGCGGGCGGGTGAACCCTCCCGCGACCAACCACGAATCACCAGCTCAGGGCTTTACTCGCCCGTTGCCTTGGCGATGATCTCCTTCGCGACGCTCTGCGGAACCTCGGCGTAGGAGTCGAACTGCATGCTGTAGCTAGCCCGGCCCTGGGTCTTCGACCGCAGGTCGCCGACGTAGCCGAACATCTCCGACAACGGCACCAGGGCCCGGACGATGCGGGCGCCGCTGCGCTCCTCCATCGCCTGGATGATGCCGCGGCGGGAGTTGAGGTCACCGATGACGTCACCCATGTTCTCCTCAGGAGTGGTGACTTCAACGGCCATCATCGGCTCGAGCAACGCAGGGTCGGCCTTGCGGGCCGCGTCCTTCATCACCATCGAGCCGGCGATCTTGAATGCCATTTCCGACGAGTCGACCTCGTGGTACTGGCCGTCCAGCAGGGTCAGCTTGACGCCGACCAGCGGGAAGCCCGCCAGGATGCCGTACTGCAGCGCGTCCTGCGCACCGGCGTCCACCGAGGGGATGAACTCCCGGGGGATGCGGCCGCCGCTGACGGCGTTGGCGAACTCGTAGGTCGGCGAGTCGTTGTCCAGCGGAAGCGGCTCGACGCTCACGATCACGCGGGCGTACTGGCCGGAACCACCGGTCTGCTTCTTGTGGGTGTACTCGACCTTGTCCACCTTGCGGCGGATGGTCTCGCGGTACGCCACCTGCGGCTTGCCGACGTTGGCCTCGACGTTGAACTCGCGGCGCATCCGGTCGACCAGGATGTCCAGGTGCAGCTCACCCATGCCGGAGATGACCGTCTGACCGGTCTCCTCGTCCAGCTGGACGCGGAAGGTCGGGTCCTCCTCGGCCAGGCGCTGGATGGCAGTACCCAGCTTCTCCTGGTCGGACTTGGTCTTCGGCTCGATCGCCACCGAGATGACCGGCTCCGGGAACGTCATCGACTCCAGGATGACCGGGTTCGCCGGGTCGGAGAGAGTGTCGCCGGTGGTGGTCTGCTTGAGACCCTGCACGGCGATGATGTCGCCGGCCTGCGCCGACGGACGCTCTTCCCGCTTGTTGGCGTGCATCTGGTAGATCTTGCCGATCCGCTCCTTGCGGTCCTTGGTGGAGTTGACCACCTGAGAACCGGAATCGAGCGTGCCGGAGTAGACCCGCACGTAGGTGAGCTTGCCCAGGTGCTTGTCGGTCTGGATCTTGAAGGCCAGGCCGGAGAAGGGCTCCGAGTTGGACGGCTTACGCAGCAGCGGGGTCTCGCCGTCGGTGGCCGTACCCTCGATCGCCGGAACGTCCAGCGGCGACGGCAGGAAGTCGACAACGGCGTCGAGCATGGGCTGGACGCCCTTGTTCTTGAACGCCGAGCCGCACAGCACCGGGTTGGCCTTGCCGGCGATGGTGGCACGCCGGATGGCGGCCTTGATCTCCTCGACGGAGACCTCTTCGCCTTCCAGGTACTTCTCCATCACCGAGTCGTCGACGTCGGCGAGGGTCTCCATCAGCTTCTCGCGCCACTCGGCAGCGGAGTCGGCCAGGTCGGCCGGGATCTCCTCGACCGCGTAGTCCTCACCCTTCTGGGTCTCCCCGCGCCAGGTGAGGGCGCGCATGCCGATCAGGTCGACGACACCGATGTGGTCGCCCTCGAGCCCGATCGGGATCTGGAGCACCAGCGGGGTGGCGTTCAGCCGGTCGATCATCATCTGCACGCAGCGGAAGAAGTCGGCGCCGGTCCGGTCGAGCTTGTTGACGAAGCACATGCGCGGGACGTTGTACTTGTCGGCCTGCCGCCAGACGTTCTCCGTCTGCGGCTCCACGCCGGCGACACCGTCGTAAACCGCGACCGCACCATCCAGGACCCGCAGCGACCGCTCGACCTCGACCGTGAAGTCGACGTGACCAGGCGTGTCGATGATCTGGATCGTGTGGTCTTTCCACTCACACTTGGTAGCAGCGGAGGTGATGGTGATACCACGCTCCTGCTCCTGCTCCATCCAGTCCATGACGGCAGCGCCCTCGTGGACCTCACCGATCTTGTACGTGATGCCGGTGTAGAACAGGATTCGCTCGGTGGTCGTGGTCTTACCAGCATCGATGTGCGCCATGATGCCGATGTTGCGTACCTTGGCGAGCGCGTCTGCGGCGGCCACTTCAATCCCTACTTATCGTCGTCTCGACTCAACTGGTGGCGGTTCCGGCGCCCGGAGGCGCCGGAACCAGGGTGTTACCAGCGGTAGTGCGCGAAGGCCTTGTTCGACTCGGCCATCTTGTGCGTGTCCTCGCGCCGCTTGACGGCGGCACCGAGGCCGTTGCTCGCGTCCAGCAGCTCGTTCATCAGCCGCTCGACCATGGTCTTCTCGCGACGGGCGCGGGAGTACGTGACCAGCCAGCGCAGGCCCAGGGTGGTCGCCCGGGTCGGGCGGACCTCGACCGGAACCTGGTAGGTGGCGCCACCGACACGACGGCTACGCACCTCGAGGGTCGGCTTGACGTTGTCCATCGCCCGCTTGAGGGTGACGACCGGGTCGGTGCCGGACTTCTCGCGGCAGCCCTCGAGGGCCGCGTACACGATCGACTCGGCGAGCTGACGCTTGCCGCGGAGCAGGATCTTGTTCACCAGCTGGGTGACCAGCGGCGAGTTGTACACCGGGTCAGCGACCAGTGGCCGCCGCGGAGCGGGTCCCTTACGCGGCATGTCAGCTCTTCTCCTTCTTCGCGCCGTAACGGCTGCGCGCCTGCTTGCGGTTACGGACACCCTGGGTGTCCAGCGAGCCGCGAACGATCTTGTAACGCACGCCGGGGAGGTCCTTCACCCGGCCACCGCGAACGAGCACGATCGAGTGCTCCTGCAGGTTGTGACCGACGCCGGGGATGTAGGCGGTCACCTCGATCTGGCTGCTGAGCTTCACGCGAGCGACCTTGCGCAGCGCCGAGTTCGGCTTCTTAGGGGTGGTGGTGTACACGCGGGTGCACACGCCGCGCCGCTGAGGAGAACCCTTCAGCGCCGGGGTCTTGGTCTTGGTCGTCTTCGCCTGGCGGCCCTTTCGGACCAGCTGCTGGATCGTGGGCACCGGGTTTCTCCGCTCCCTTCGGCCGCGTTAGCGACCGCGCCGTCTGCTCGTTAACCGGCCTGATGACCGGCTCTCCTACATTCCGACCAGGGTCGCCTTGCGGAGACCCCGGCACCCGCGGTCGGGCGTGTCGCCCTCGTCACGGCCCCGTTGCGACGCTCTCGCGTGCGTACCGGGTTTGTGTCACCGGCGCGCGGGTCGCCCCGCCCCGGATCCTTGACTTGTCGTGCCGCCGCCCGTAAGCCGGAAACAGCGCACGCACGAGTTGCCCGGGCATGCCCGGGCACAAGGGGAAAGAGTACCTACCACAACCGCCCAGGTCAAAACGGAATGGCCCGGCGACCGTCTCACAACCCGCCGGCCGGATCTCGTCCTGCCCCGTCGCCCGCGATGGGCACCTACGAATACAAGTGTACCGGCTTCCCCGCAGAAGCACCCATCGCCCCCGGAGGGACCGAACCCTTCCGCGGGAAAGCCCCGTCAGGTGCCGGAACTGTCGGTGGTCACCCTCAGGTCAGGGCGAGAAGCAGGGCCAGGCCCAGGCCCAGCAGGCTGAGCAGTGCCCCCACCGCGCCGCAGCTGATCCCGGCCATCGCCAGCCCGCGCCCGGTGAATTGGACCGCGGAGGGCGCGGCTGGCCGGCGGATCTGCCGCCGGCCGAGCAGCCCGACGACGACCGCCGCGCCGCCGGCCAGCACACCCAGCGCGGCGAACGCTCCGGAGGCCCACGCCCCGCCGTCGTTCTTGAAGGCCACTCCGAAACAGATCACCAGCAGCGAGACCAGGACCGACGCGACCCCCGCCACCAGCGCCCCGATGGCCAACCCGGAGGTGACCGGCGCCACGTCCAGGTGCACGACGCCGAACGGCGTACCGGAGACCGTCTCCACCCGCTTCGGCGGTCGGCGTTGGTCGTCGGTGGGCGGCGGCACCGAACGCTCGTGCATGCCACCCCACCCGGGGCCGTGCCCCGGCGGACCCCAGCCGGGCGGCGCCCCGAGCCCGGACGGCGGCGGACCCCACCCGGGATGCGCTCCAGGCCCGGACGGCGGCGGACCCCACCCGTACGGCACACCCGGCCCAACTGCCGGCGGGCCCCAGCCGGGCGGCACACCGGGCCCAGATGGGGGTGGACCCCAGCCGGGCGGCGGCATGCCGGGCCCGGACGAGGGCGGACCCCAGCCCGGGGGCGGCACACCCGGCCCCGACGGGGGCGGACCCCAGCCCTGCGGCGGCATCGAGGCCGGCGCGCTGGAGACCGGGTACGGCTGCGCGGAGTCGGGTGCCGTGCTCGTACCCCAGCCGGAGTGCGGCGGCGGGCTCGGGGTGGACACCGGTGGCTGTGGTTCGTCACCCGGGCCGGGTCGCGCCCAGTCACTCGGCTCGGACGGAGGAACCGGCGGGTCCGGCACGCCGGCCGGTTCGTCCGCAGGGGGCCGCGCCGGTTCCGTCACGAGGTCCTCCAGTCGAAAGGCCGCCACCGCCACACGGCGGACATCGGCCAGGCTACCGCCGCAGGCGCCGGCGCCCGCGCCGGGCGCGGGCGCCGGCGGCTCAGTCCATGTTCGCCGGGTAGTCGTGACCGAACGGGGCGCCGGCCAACCGGACCACCCCGATGACCACAGCGGCCACCAGGCTGACCGCGACAAGCACCAGGCCGGTCCAGGCCATCCACTCCCCCCGCCGCAGCCAGACGCTGCCGGTCAGGAAACCCCCCGAGGCGTACGCCTCGCGGCGTGCCTGGCGGGCCAGTTGCAGGGCCACCGTCGCCGGCACCACGCCACCGATGAACAGCCCGGTCAGCATGCCGAGCAGGCCCAGCGCGAAGACCGCCCGTGCCTTCGTGGCGCGGGCCGGGTCCGGGTCCAGCGGGTGGCGCAGGCCCGGTTGGGCGAGGGACACCTGCCCGGGTGCGGTCGTCATCCCCCCATCATGCCGAACCCGGCCCGAGGGTGGGTGGGCACGGACACGACGAGGCCCCCGGCTTTCACCGGGGGCCTCGTCGTGTGACTGGTGCTTAGCGGTACGACCCGAAGTCGAAGTCGTCCAGGGGCACTGCCTGCCCGCTGGCCGGCCCGAACCCGTAGTCGGTCTCCGGGTAACCGGTCATCGAGTAGACCTTGGCCTTGGCCTCCTCGGTCGGCTCGACCCGGACGTTGCGGTACTTGCTGATGCCGGTACCCGCCGGGATGAGCTTTCCGATGATCACGTTCTCCTTGAGGCCGACCAGCGAGTCGCTGCGCGAGTTGATCGCAGCGTCGGTCAGCACCCGGGTGGTCTCCTGGAAGGAGGCCGCCGAGAGCCAGGAGTCGGTGGCCAGCGAGGCCTTGGTGATACCCATCAGCACCGGACGACCGGCGGCGGGCTCGCCGCCCTCCGAGACGAGCCGGCGGTTCTCCGACTCGAACAGCGCCCGGTCGACGAGCACACCCGGCAGGAACTCGGTCGAGCCGGAGTCGATGACCGTCACCCGCTTGAGCATCTGGCGGATGATGATCTCGATGTGCTTGTCGTGGATGAGCACACCCTGCGAGCGGTAGACCTCCTGGACCTCACTGGTCAGGTGGACCTGGACCGCCCGCGGACCCATGATCCGCAGCAGCTCGTGCGGGTCGATGGTGCCCTCGGTCAGCTTCTCGCCGACAGCGACGTGACCGCCGTCGTGGGTACGGAGCTTGACCCGCTTCGAGATCTTGTCGTAGACGATCTCTTCGCTGCCGTCGTCCGGCACCACGATGATCTTGCGCGAGCGCTCGCCGTCCTCGATCCGGATCCGACCCGGGGTGTCGGCGATGGGCGCCTTACCCTTCGGGACCCGAGCCTCGAAGATTTCCTGAACACGCGGCAGACCCTGGGTGATGTCCTCACCCGCGACACCACCGGTGTGGAAGGTACGCATCGTCAGCTGCGTACCGGGCTCACCGATGGACTGGGCGGCGATGATGCCGACCGCCTCGCCGATGTCGACCGACTTACCGGTCGGCAGCGACCGGCCGTAGCAGGCCGCGCAGACACCCAGCTTCGACTCGCAGGTGAGCACGCTGCGAACCCGGACCGTCTCCACACCAGCGGCGACGATCTTGTCGACCCCGATGGAGTTGATGTCCTGACCGCGCTCGGCGACCACGGTGCCGTCCGGCCCCTTGATGTCGTCGGCGAGGGTACGGGCGTGCACGCTGGTCTCGGCGTGGGTGTGGACGACGAGCTTGCCGTCGAGCTTCTCGCCGATCTGCATCGGGATCGCCCGGTCGGTGCCGCAGTCCTCTTCGCGGATGATGACGTCCTGCGAGACGTCCACCAGACGACGGGTCAGGTAACCCGAGTCAGCGGTCCGCAGCGCGGTGTCGGCGAGACCCTTACGGGCACCGTGCGTGGAGATGAAGTACTCCAGCACGGACAGACCCTCCCGGTAGCTGGCCTTGATCGGCCGCGGGATGATCTCGCCCTTGGGGTTGGCCACCAGACCACGGATCGCCGCGATCTGCCGGAGCTGCAGCAGGTTACCGCGAGCACCCGAGTTGATCATCTTCCACAGTGGGTTCTCCTGCGGAAGCGCGGTGTCCATCTCCTTGGCGACCTCGTTGGTCGCCTTGGTCCAGATCTCGATGAGCTCGCCGCGACGCTCCTCGGCGGTCATCAGACCACGCTGGTACTGCTTGTCGATCTGGTCGGCGTCCTTCTCGTACCGCGCCAGGATCTCCGCCTTGCGCGGCGGCGCGATGACGTCCTCCATGCCGATCGTCACGCCGGACCAGGTGGCCCAGTGGAAACCGGCCTCCTTGAGCCCGTCCAGGGTGGCGGCCAGCGCCACCTTGGGGAAGCGCTCGGCGAGGTCGTTGACGATCGCGGAGAGCTGACCCTTGCGGATCTCGTAGTTCACGAAGCGGTAGCCCTGCGGCAGCGTCTCGTTGAACAGCACGCGACCCAGCGTGGTCTCCACGGTCAGCGGGTCACCCTCGACCCAGCCCTCCGGGGCGGCCCACGCCTCGGAGCCGTTGCCGTTGTCGACACCGACCACGCCACGCAGGCGGATCTTCACCGGCGCCTGCAGGTGCAGCTCGCCGTTGTCGAAGGCCATCCGCGCCTCGGCGTCCGAGCTGAACGCCCGGCCCTCGCCCTTCTCACCGGCGGTGAGGTGGGTGAGGTGGTACAGACCGATGACCATGTCCTGGGTGGGCATGGTGACCGGCTTACCGTCGGCCGGCTTGAGGATGTTGTTCGACGACAGCATCAGGATCCGCGCCTCGGCCTGAGCCTCGGCGGACAGCGGCACGTGCACCGCCATCTGGTCACCGTCGAAGTCGGCGTTGAACGCGGTGCAGACCAGCGGGTGGATCTGGATCGCCTTGCCCTCGACCAGCTGCGGCTCGAAGGCCTGGATGCCCAGGCGGTGCAGGGTCGGTGCCCGGTTGAGCAGCACCGGGTGCTCGCCGATGACCTCTTCCAGCACGTCCCACACGACCGGGCGCTGACGCTCGACCATCCGCTTGGCGGACTTGATGTTCTGTGCGTGGTTGAGGTCGACCAGCCGCTTCATCACGAACGGCTTGAACAGCTCCAGCGCCATCTGCTTGGGCAGACCGCACTGGTGCAGCTTGAGCTTCGGGCCGACCACGATGACCGAACGGCCGGAGTAGTCGACGCGCTTGCCCAGCAGGTTCTGGCGGAACCGGCCCTGCTTGCCCTTGAGCATGTCGGACAGCGACTTGAGCGGGCGGTTACCCGGACCGGTGACCGGCCGGCCGCGACGGCCGTTGTCGAACAGCGCGTCGACGGCCTCCTGGAGCATCCGCTTCTCGTTGTTGACGATGATCTCGGGCGCGCCGAGGTCGATCAGCCGCTTGAGGCGGTTGTTCCGGTTGATCACGCGGCGGTACAGGTCGTTCAGGTCCGAGGTCGCGAAGCGGCCACCGTCGAGCTGCACCATCGGGCGCAGGTCCGGCGGGATGACCGGGACGCAGTCCAGCACCATGCCGAGCGGCGAGTTGCGGGTGTTCAGGAACGCCGCGACGACCTTGAGTCGCTTCAGCGCCCGGATCTTCCGCTGGCCCTTGCCGGACCGGATGGTCTCCCGCAGGCTCTCGGCCTCGGCGTCGAGGTCCATGTTCTGGACCAGCGCCTTGATCGCCTCGGCGCCCATGGAACCGGTGAAGTACTCACCGAACCGGTCGCGCAGCTCGCGGTAGAGCAGCTCGTCGGTGACCAGCTGCTTCGGCTCCAGCTTGCGGAAGGTGTCCAGCACCTCGTCCAGGCGGTCGATCTCGCGCTGGGCCCGGTCGCGGATCTGGCGCATCTCGCGCTCTCCGCCCTCCTTGACCTTGCGCCGGACGTCCGCCTTGGCACCCTCGGCCTCCAGCTCGGCCAGGTCGGCCTCGAGCTTGGCGGCCCGCTTCTCGATCTCCGAGTCGCGGCTGTTCTCGGACTGCCGCTTCTCGGCCAGGATCTCGTTCTCGATCGTCGAGAGGTCACGGTGACGCGACTCCGCGTCAACGCTCGTCACGACGTACGAGGCGAAGTAGATGATCTTTTCGAGGTCCTTGGGGGCGAGGTCCAGCAGGTAGCCCAGCCGGCTCGGAACGCCCTTGAAGTACCAGATGTGGGTCACCGGAGCGGCGAGCTCGATGTGCCCCATCCGCTCACGACGGACCTTGGAGCGAGTCACCTCGACGCCGCAGCGCTCACAGATGATGCCCTTGAACCGAACGCGCTTGTACTTACCGCAGTAGCACTCCCAGTCCCGCTGCGGACCGAAGATCTTCTCGCAGAAGAGCCCGTCCTTTTCCGGCTTCAGGGTGCGGTAGTTGATCGTCTCAGGCTTCTTGACCTCGCCGTGCGACCACTGACGGATGTCGTCGGCGGTGGCGAGACCAATGCGCAGCTCGTCGAAGAAGTTGACGTCGAGCACTATGTCCCCTATGTCGTCGTCTGTACTGCTAATTCTCGGGTGGGGTCGGGGGCCGGCGAGCCGGCCCCCGACCGCTCACCTCAGACCTCTTCGACCGAGCTCGGCTCGCGCCGGGACAGGTCGATGCCCAGCTCCTCAGCGGCCCGGAACACCTCGTCGTCGGTCTCGCGCATTTCCAGGGCCACACCGTCGCTGGAGAGCACCTCAACGTTGAGGCACAGCGACTGCAGCTCCTTGAGCAGCACCTTGAACGACTCCGGGATGCCCGGCTCCGGGATGTTCTCGCCCTTGACGATGGCCTCGTAGACCTTCACTCGGCCGAGCACGTCGTCGGACTTGATCGTGAGCAGCTCCTGCAGGGCGTAGGCAGCGCCGTACGCCTGCATCGCCCAGCACTCCATCTCACCGAAACGCTGACCACCGAACTGCGCCTTACCACCCAGCGGCTGCTGCGTGATCATCGAGTACGGGCCGGTCGAACGAGCGTGGATCTTGTCGTCGACCAGGTGGTTGAGCTTCAGGATGTAGACGTAGCCGACCGCGATCGGGTCCGGCAGCGGCTCGCCGGAACGACCGTCGAACAGCTGCGCCTTGCCGGTACGCCCGATCAGCTGCTTGCCGTCCCGGTTGGGCAGGGTCGACTCGAGCAGACCGGAGATCTCCTCCTCGCGGGCACCGTCGAAGACCGGGGTGGCCACGTTGGTGTCGCCCTCGGACTCGTGCGCATCGATCGAACGGAGCTGGCGCTTCCAGTCGGCGTCGTCACCCTCGACCTTCCAACCGGTCTTGGCGACCCAACCGAGGTGGGTCTCCAGCACCTGGCCGATGTTCATCCGGCTCGGCACACCGAGCGGGTTGAGCACGATGTCGACCGGGGTGCCGTCCTCGAGGAACGGCATGTCCTCGATCGGCAGGATCTTCGAGATGACACCCTTGTTGCCGTGCCGGCCGGCGAGCTTGTCGCCGTCCTGGATCTTGCGCTTCTGGGCGACGTAGACCCGGACCAGCTCGTTGACACCCGGCGGCAACTCGTCGCCGTCCTCGCGGGAGAACGTGCGCACACCGATGACCGTGCCGGTCTCGCCGTGCGGCACCTTCAGCGAGGTGTCCCGAACCTCACGCGCCTTCTCACCGAAGATCGCGCGGAGCAGCCGCTCCTCCGGGGTCAGCTCGGTCTCGCCCTTGGGCGTGACCTTGCCGACCAGGATGTCACCGGGGACGACCTCGGCGCCGATCCGGATGATGCCGCGCTCGTCGAGGTCAGCGAGCATTTCCTCGCTGACGTTCGGGATGTCGCGGGTGATCTCCTCCGGGCCGAGCTTGGTGTCCCGGGCGTCGACCTCGTGCTCCTCGATGTGGATCGAGGTGAGCACGTCCTGCTGCACGAGGCGCTGCGACAGGATGATCGCGTCCTCGTAGTTGTGGCCCTCCCAGCACATGAACGCCACCAGCAGGTTGCGTCCGAGCGCCATCTCGCCCTCGTCGGTGCACGGACCGTCGGCGATGACCTGACCGGCCTCGACGCGGTCGCCCTCGAAGACCACCGGCTTCTGGTTGACGCAGGAGCCGGCGTTGGAGCGGCGGAACTTGTGCAGCAGGTACGTCCGGCGGTGGCCGTCATCCTGGTGGATGGTGACGTAGTCGGCGCAGAGATCCTCGATCACACCGCCGACCTCGGCGACAACCACGTCGCCAGCGTCGACAGCGGCCCGGTACTCCATGCCCGTACCCACGAGCGGCGCCTCGGCCTTGACCAGCGGCACCGCCTGGCGCTGCATGTTCGCGCCCATCAGTGCCCGGTTGGCGTCGTCGTGCTCGAGGAACGGGATCATGGCGGTCGCGACCGAGGTCATCTGCCGGGGCGAGACGTCCATGTAGTCGACGGCACCGGGGACGACGTCCTCGGTCTCGCCGCCCTTACGACGGCAGAGCACCCGGTCCTCGGCGAACGTGCCGTCAGCCTTCAGGCGCGCGTTGGCCTGGGCCTTGACGAACCGGTCCTCCTCGTCCGCGGTCAGGTAGTCGATCTGGTCGGTGACCCGACCCTCGACGACCTTCCGGTACGGCGTCTCGATGAAGCCGAACGGGTTGACCCGGGCGAAGGTGGACAGCGCGCCGATCAGGCCGATGTTCGGGCCTTCCGGCGTCTCGATCGGGCACATCCGGCCGTAGTGGGACGGGTGCACGTCGCGGACCTCGAAGCCGGCCCGCTCCCGGGACAGACCACCCGGGCCGAGCGCGCTCAGCCGACGCCGGTGGGTAAGACCCGCCAGCGGGTTGGTCTGGTCCATGAACTGGGACAGCTGGGACGTCCCGAAGAACTCCTTGATCGCCGCCACCACCGGGCGGATGTTGATCAGGGTCTGCGGGGTGATCGCCTCGACGTCCTGCGTGGTCATCCGCTCGCGGACGACCCGCTCCATCCGGGACAGACCGACCCGAACCTGGTTCTGGATCAGCTCGCCCACGGTACGGAGACGCCGGTTACCGAAGTGGTCGATGTCGTCGGCCTCGTAGCCGTCCTCACCGGCGTGCAGCCGGCACAGGTACTCCACGGTGGCGACGATGTCGTCCTCGGTCAGCGTGCCGGTGGTGATCGGCACGTCGACTTCGAGCTTCTTGTTGAACTTGTAGCGCCCGACCTTGGCGACGTCGTACCTCTTCGGGTTGAAGAAGAGGTTGTCGAGCAGGGTCTGGGCGTTCTCGCGCGTCGGCGGCTCGCCAGGGCGCAGCTTGCGGTAGATGTCGAGCAGTGCCTCGTCGGCGCCGGCGATGTGGTCCTTCTCGAGCGTGGTCATCATCAGCTCGGACCAGCCGAACTTCTCACGGATCCGCTCGGCCGACCATCCGATGGCCTTGAGCAGGACGGTGACGGCCTGCCGACGCTTACGGTCGATGCGTACGCCGACCGTGTCGCGCTTGTCGATGTCGAACTCCAGCCAGGCACCCCGACTCGGGATGACCTTGACGCTGGAGAGGTCGCGGTCGGAGGTCTTGTCCGGCTGCTTGTCGAAGTACACGCCCGGAGACCGGACGAGCTGGCTGACCACGACACGCTCGGTGCCGTTGATGACGAAGGTGCCCTTGGGCGTCATCATCGGGAAGTCACCCATGAACACCGTCTGGCTCTTGATCTCGCCAGTGGTGTTGTTGGTGAACTCCGCGGTCACGAAGAGCGGAGCGCAGTAGGTCAGGTCCTTCTCCTTGCACTCCTCGATCGAGGCCTTGACCTCGTCGAAGCGCGGCGCTGAGAAGGAGAGCGACATGGTGCCGGAGAAGTCCTCAATGGGACTGATCTCTTCAAGGATCTCCGCGAGACCCGAGCGTGCGTGCGGGTCGTCCGCCGACCGGCCCTGCCAAGCCTCGTTGCCGACGAGCCAGTCGAAGGACTCGTTCTGAATGGCAAGGAGGTTGGGGACCTCGAGGTGTTCGGTGATCCTGCCGAATGAAACTCGGCGGGGAGCGAATGCGCTCGACGTACGACTGGTCTTCGCAGGGCGGGAAGCTGCCAAGATGCGTCCTTCCGAGGACCGGTGCTGCAGAACGGCTGGTACGCGTGCACTCCAATGACCCCACCAGAAATATCCGTAAACGGACATTTCCGAGCAGGGGTCAAGTCGGAAGGCAGCGCAAACTAGCAGTGTAGCCGAGAGGCTAACCGCTGTCCAGCCCACCCCGCAGGTTGTTTGCGGAGCGCGCCGCGGCCCCCGTCAACCGGGGTCTGCCGGGCCGCTCAGAACGCAACTCCCCACTGGGCCGCTCGGGTTACCGCGGCCGATGGTGCCGCCGCTGTCATACCCAC
Organism: Micromonospora vinacea; assembly: GCF_015751785.1. NCBI lineage: Bacteria > Bacillati > Actinomycetota > Actinomycetes > Micromonosporales > Micromonosporaceae > Micromonospora > Micromonospora vinacea. The sequence continues at coordinate 1,182,674 of NZ_JADOTY010000001.1, forward strand.
GTCGTGGCCGTCGCAAGCGCGGTGTCTTGCTGGTGTCAGCGTGCCTGGCAGCCCCGGGCCGCGTCAAGGGCCGGTATTGCCCTTGCTGCGTGTTTCCCTCTGGAGAGCGACCCGCCGCCCTCGTTCCGGCCCACCCAGCCGCTGGTCGGAGCCCAGCTCAGAGCCGATCGGAGCCGGCTCCACCAATACGGCGGGCGGTGATCCGTGTCGGATCACCGCCCGCCGCGACGCGATGGTGTCCCGGCTCACGAGCCGGGTACGCGTTGGTGGAACGTCAGGTCACTTGAGGGTGACCTTGGCGCCCTCGCCCTCGAGCTTGGCCTTCGCCTTGTCGGCGGTCTCCTTGTTGACCTTCTCCAGGATGGCCTTCGGCGCGGACTCAACCGCGTCCTTGGCCTCCTTGAGGCCCAGGCCGGTCAGCTCACGCACGACCTTGATGACCTGGATCTTCTTGCCGCCGTCGGCCTCGAGGATGACGTCGAACTCGTCCTTCTCCTCCTCGACCGGAGCAGCGGTGCCGCCGCCGCCACCCGGGCCCGCGATCGCGACCGGAGCCGCGGCGGTGACCTCGAAGGTCTCCTCGAACTGCTTCACGAACTCAGAGAGCTCGATCAGCGTCATCTCCTTGAACGCGTCGAGCAGCTCGCCGGTGCTGAGCTTCGCCATATCTGGCGTCCTTTCCTGATTCTGTTAAGTAAGAACTGGTGCGCCGTGGGGGCCTCAGGCCGCCTCGGCGCCCTCCTTCTCGCGCTTGTCCTGCAGTGCAGCCGCCAGACGGGCGGTCTTCGACAGCGGGGCCTGGAACAGGGCCGCGGCCTTGCTCAGGTTGCCCTTCATCGCGCCGGCCAGCTTGGCCAGCAGCACCTCGCGGGACTCCAGGTCGGCGAGCTTCGTGACCTCGGCCGCGGAAATGGCCTTGCCCTCGAAGACACCGCCCTTGATGACGAGCTTCGGGTTGGCCTTCGCGAAGTCGCGAAGCCCCTTCGCCGCCTCGACGACGTCGCCCGAAACGAAAGTCAGCGCGGTAGGACCGGTGAACAGCTCGTCGAGGCCGGTGATGCCCGCGTCCGTCGCAGCACGCTTGGCCAGCGTGTTCTTCGCGACCGTGTAGCTGGTATCGGCGCCGAGCGAGCGCCGAAGCTGGGTGAGCTGGGAAACCGTCAGACCGCGGTACTCGGTCAGCACGGTGGCGCCCGAGCTGCGGAAGCTTTCGGTCAGCTCAGCGACGGCCGTGGCCTTGTCGGCCCGGATCGGCTTGTCCGCCATGTCCCTCCTCTCTCGTTACTCGAGGCTGGTCCCCGTCTCGGCCGAAGCCGGAACGGGGGCGGAGGGCAGCACGACAACGAAAAGCCCCGGCGCAGGGCGCACGGGGCGAGGGCCGGCGGATCATCGTGGTCGGCGGACCACGTTCACTGCCGAGTTACGCTTGCCGCCCTACGCGGGTCGCCCGTTGTCGCGGGACCTTCGACCGTGCCGAAGCACGGTGACCAGCGGTCTTTGGGTGGTTCCTCATCCATGAGAACACGGATGACGTTTGAAGAGTACGCGCCCGGGTCACCAGCACCAAATCGCTGCCTGTGAGCCGTGCCACCAGCCCCGGCCAGGTCAGCCCTGGGCCCGCCGCCGCCACAGGTAACCCCCGACGACCGCCGCACTCCAGGCCAGCGCCCACCCGCTCAGCCCCAGCACTGTCAGCGCGGCGGCGTCGCCGGCGGTGGTGCGAGCGGCGGCCATGATCGGCGGTGCCAGCCAGGGGGCCACCGAGCCGGTCAGGCCGAGCACCACAGCGCCGACCCCGCCGAGGGCCAACACCGCGACGCCGTACGCGGCGCCGCCCACCGACGCCCGGCTGGCCAGCGCCCCAAGAGCAACCGCAGCGGGTACGACGAGCAGGTGCGCCCACAACCCCAGCGCGAGCCCGACCGGAATCGACCGGTCCCCCGGGTCGACCGGGCCGGACACCCCGCCGACCAGCCACGGAAAGAGCAGCGCGACGGCCACCGTCACCAGCGCCGCCACCGCGGCGGCGAGCAGCCCGGCCCACCGCTCCCGCACCACCCCGACCGTCACCTGCGCCAGCCGACGCTGCACGTCCGGCTCGACGTCCAACAGGATCTTGGTCTGCCAGGCGAGCACCGGGAAGAGCACCACCGCGGAGACGCCGTACGCCTCCGCCGGCTGGGCGCGGCCACCGCCATAGAGCGTGCCGAGCGTGATCAGGCCGGCGAGCAACGGTGCCACCGCCCGACCGGTTCGCAGGAAACCGGCCAGCCGCATCCGGACCAGGGCGCTCACCGGGCCTCCCCCGCTGCCGGCTCGACCGCGGCGCCGGCGGCCCCCGGCTGCTCCGCTGCCAGTTCCCCGGTCATCTCGAGCGACGGCTCGGCGGGTCGGGCGGCACCGGCGGCCCGGAACGGTTCGACGGGTCGAGCCTGGGGTGCGGCGGTGGCGGCGTCGGAGCGTACCCGCAGCACCTGGTGGCCCTCGGCGCGCAACCGGGCGACGGTGCCGGCGACCCGCGCGGCCGGCACCGCGACCTCGACCACAGCGAACGTCTCGTCCGTCGACGACGCCTCCTCGGTGAGCGAGCCGTCGGCCACCAACCAGCGGCGCGCGGCCGGCAGCCGGACCGTCTCGCCACGGTGGTCGCTGACCAGGACGGAACCGTCGGCGGCGAGCACCTCGGCGATCAGCTCGGGCACCAACTCGCGGGTGGCGGCGTCCAACCCCTCCCACGGCTCGTCGAGGACCAGCAGGCCCGGCGGGCGCAGCATCGCCTGGGCGAGGCCCACCTTCTGCGCGGTGCCCTTGGACAACTCCGGCAGCCGGACCGAGCGGAACGCCGACAGCCCGAGCCGGTCCGTCCAGGAGGTCACCGCCTCGTCGGCCGCAGCCCTGCCCAGCCCCGCCACCCGGGCCATCCCGGTCAGGTAACGGGTCACAGTGAACGGTTGGTCGGCGGGGAAACGCTCCGGCACCCAGCCCACCCGCGCCGGCCGGTCGGTGACCCGGCCCCGGCCCGGCCGGAGGACCCCCGCGGCCACCTGGAGCAGTGTCGACTTCCCCACCCCGTTGCGGCCCAGCACGATCGCCACCTCGCCGGGACCGATCCGCACGTCGATGCCCTGCAGCACCCACGGCCCCCGCCGGTGGTACCGCAACCAGACGTTCTCCAGCCGCATGGGGTCGAGCCTGCCACACCTCGAACGCGACGGGGCGCCGCCACGATCGTGGCGGCGCCCCGGTGGAGCGAACTGTCGACTCAGGCGTCGGCCTGGTCCTCCCGAAGGTTCTTCACCAGGTTCGGGTCGACCGGGACGCCCGGGCCCATCGTGGTGGTCAGGATGACCTTGCGGAGGTACTTGCCCTTGGCCGCCGACGGCTTGGCACGCAGCACCTCGTCGAGCACCGCAGCGTAGTTGTCCACCAGCTGGGTCTCCGTGAAGGAGGCCTTGCCGATGATCAGGTGCAGGTTGGAGTGCTTGTCCACCCGGAAGGTGATCTTGCCGCCCTTGATGTCCTGCACCGCCTTGGTGACGTCCATGGTCACCGTGCCGGTCTTCGGGTTCGGCATGAGACCGCGCGGGCCCAGGATCCGCGCGATCCGGCCGATCTTGGCCATCTGGTCCGGCGTGGCGATCGCCGCGTCGAAGTCGAGCCAACCACCCTGGATCCGGGCGACCAGCTCATCGGTGCCCACCTCGTCCGCACCCGCGGCGGCGGCCTCTTCGGCCTTCGCGCCACTGGCGAACACGATCACGCGGGCGGTCTTACCGGTGCCGTGCGGCAGGTTGACCGTGCCGCGGACCATCTGGTCCGCCTTGCGGGGGTCGACGCCGAGGCGCATGGCGACCTCGACCGTGGCGTCGAACTTGACGTTGGTGGTCTCCTTGGCCAGCTTCACGGCCTCGGTGGGGGTGTAGAGCTTCGACCGGTCGATGACATCGGCGGCCTTGCGGTAGCTCTTGCTGCGCTGCATTGCTGATTACTCCTGTGGTCTCTGGCGGGCCGCTCGGCGCGAGCCCTCCCACGGTCGGGTCGAAGGCCGGGGCCGACGTCAGTCGTTGACGGTGATGCCCATCGACCGGGCGGTGCCGGCGATGATCTTCTCGGCCTGGGCGATGTCGTTGGCGTTGAGGTCGGCCATCTTCTTCTCGGCGATCTCACGCAGCTGTGCGCGGCTGACCGAGCCGACCTTCTCGGACTGCGGAACACCCGAACCCTTCTGCACACCGGCGGCCTTGATCAGCAGCCGGGCAGCGGGCGGGGTCTTCAGCACGAACGTGAAGGACCGGTCCTCGTACACGCTGATCTCGGCGGGGACGATGTCGCCCCGCTGAGACTCGGTCTGCGCGTTGTAGGACTTGCAGAACTCCATGATGTTCACGCCGTGCTGGCCGAGCGCGGGGCCGACCGGCGGCGCCGGCGTGGCCTGGCCCGCCGGCAGCTGAAGCGTGAACGTCTTGACGAGCTTCTTCTTCGGAGGCATGTCACTTCCTGGGGCTTGGAGCTGGGAAAATGCGGCTGTCGCCGCCCTCGGGCGCGCACGGTCAGCGCGGTGCGACAGCGGCGACATTCAAGAGTAGCGCAGGTCGCAGCCCACTCGTCCGCCGAGGTCGAGCGAGCGCGTACGCCGACGTCGGCGGCGGGTCGGGCCCGCCGCCGACGACCAATCAGATCTTGGCGACCTGGTTGAAGTTGAGCTCCACCGGAGTCTCGCGACCGAAGATCGACACCAGCACCTTGAGCTTCTGCTGGTCGGCGTTGATCTCGCTGATCGTGGCCGGCAGCGACGCGAACGCGCCGTCGGTGACGGTGACGGAGTCGCCCACCTCGAAGTCGAGGACCTTGATCTCCGGCTTCGCCTTCTTCTGCTCGGTCTCGACAGCCGGCGCCAGCCACTTCAGCACCTCGTCGAGCGAGAGCGGAGCGGGCCGGTCGGCCCGGTCGGTCGCGCCGACGAAGCCGGTCACACCCGGGGTGTTCCGGACGCAGGAGTAGGACTCGGCGGTCAGCTCCATCCGGACCAGGATGTAGCCCGGGAAGACCTTGGCCTGGATCTGCGAACGCTTACCGTTCTTGACCTCGACCTCTTCCCGGGTCGGCACCTCGACCTGGTAGATGAAGTCCTCCATGTCGAGGCTCGTGATCCGGGTCTCGAGGTTGGTCTTGACCTTGTTCTCGTAGCCGGCGTACGAGTGCACCACGTACCAGTCGCCCGGCGCGTAGCGCAGCTTCTGCCTCAGCTCCGCGACAGGGTCGTAGTCCTCGTCCGGTGCGGGCTCGGTCGTTGGGAACTCCGGCTCGCTGGCGGCCTCAACCGACTCGTCACCAGCCGCCGTCGCGACCGTGGACTGCTCGTCCACCGGTCCGGCGGTCTCGTCGTACTCAGGCACGCTCGCTCACTTCCGTCACTATGGCTGGAGGCAGCCGGTCAGTCCGAGTTGCCAAAGACAAACAACACGACCTTGGCGAAGCCGAAGTCCAGCACACCCACGATCGTCAGCATCACCGCGACGAACGCCACCACCACGGCGGTGTAGGTCAGCAACTCCTTGCGGGTCGGCCAGATGACCTTACGCAGTTCGGCTACGACCTCGCGGAAGAACCGCGCGATGCGGCCGAAGACGCCCACCCGACCCGTTTCCGACCGGGTGGTCGGCCGGCTGTCCGCCGACTCCGCCCGGGCACGGGACCGCGTGGCGGTGCCTCCCCGGGAAACCGGCTCGTCCGCGCCGGAGGCGTCGTCGTCGGCCACGTCGTCGACGACCTCGTCGTCCAGACGATCGTCGCCGTCGTCGTCGCGCCGCTTGTTGTCGGCCACTTCGCCCTCCGTCGCGGAATCTGGGGTCGCACGCCGAGTGGCGTACGCGGCGCTGGTCACGCCGGCCGGACCCAACCGTCCCGCGACGGGCCGCGGCCGGTGGATCACCCGGAGGGCCCCGATTGCCTCGGAGCCACACCGCCGATGCCACCACCACGGGCCGGACGCCGCCAAGCTGGCGGCGCGACCCACGGGAACGGTCAGGCCTGAGGCGCAGGGGTGACAGGACTTGAACCTGCAGCCTGCGGTTTTGGAGACCGCTGCTCTGCCAATTGAGCTACACCCCTATGCGGCAACACTCGCCCCACGCGGCCACAGACGACCGAGCAGGGGTCACTTGCCCCACGGCGGACCAGTGTACGGGTAGCCGCCCGACTTTCCCAACCGGTCTCTCCGCCACGCGTGGCGGGCTCGGTTCAGCGTGCCGTCCGGATGGTTGCCCGCGCCTGCGACAGCACCTTCTCACCCAGGCAGGTGGCGGTCACCTCAAGCCGGGTGAGACCGTCCTCGGTCACCTCGCGGACCCGCGCGGTCACCTCGATCTCGGTCCCCTGGTCGTCGTCCGGGACCACCACCGGCCGGGTGAACCGCACGCCGTACTCGACCACCGCGTCCGCCGACCCGGCCCACTCGGTGACCGCCCGGCCGACCAACGCCATGGTGAACATGCCGTGGGCGATCACCCCGGGCAGACCTACCTTGGTGGCGACCCGGTCGCTCCAGTGGATCGGGTTGAAGTCGCCCGAGGCGCCGGCGTAGCGGACCAGGTCCGCGCGCGTCACCCGAAACGTCTGTGCTGGCAACTCCATCTCACGCCTCCCCGCGAATGACATACCGGGCCCAGACGGCGACCACGGGTTCCCCGCCGACGGTGCTCACGTCGGTGCGCGTGGTCAGGAAGCCGTGCCCACCCCGGGTGCTGACGTCCTCGATGGTGTTGGTGCAGACCAGCTCGTCGCCTGCGAACACCGGCCGGGTGTACGCGAACCGCTGGTCGCCGTGCACCAGGCGGCTGTAGTCGACACCCAGGGCCGGATCCTCGATGATCTGGCTGCTCGCGGCCATCGTCACGATCACCGGAAAGGTCGGCGGGGCCACCACATCGGGGTGGCCCAGCGCCCGCGCGGCCTCCGGGTCATGGTGGGCCGGGTCGGTGGCGCCGATGGCGCCGGCGAACTCGCGGATCTTTTCTCGGCCCACCTGGTAGGGGGCGGTCGGCGGATAGGTCCGGCCGACGAAGGAAGGGTCCAGAGGCATTCCGCGAACCTACACGGAAAGCCCAATCGCCGACCTGATCGGTAGGCGGCGGCAGAGCCGCGCCAAACCGGTCAGATCGGCGATGGAAAAGCCTCGACAGCGGCCGGCCCTGAGGCCGGCCAGCAATCAGCGGGTCTCGCGGTGGACCGTGTGCCGACCGTCGCGCGGGCAGAACTTCTTCAGCTCGATGCGGTCGGGGTCGTTGCGGCGGTTCTTGCGCGTGATGTAGTTGCGCTCCTTGCACTCCACACACGCCAAAGTGATCTTCGGCCGGACATCGGTAGCCTTCGCCACGGCGGAGTGCCTTCCTCGCTAACGGAAACAACTACGACGCGCCAGCCTAGACGCTGACAGCGCGGACATGCAAAGTGGGCGCCAGAAGCGCCCATTTTCTTACGACCACCGGCAACGAGCCCGGAAGACGAGAGTAGCGGTGGCCGGACTTGAACCGGCGACACAGCGATTATGAGCCGCTTGCTCTACCATCTGAGCTACACCGCTGCGATGGGTCCAGCTGAACCCTCGAGCCCCCTTACGGAATCGAACCGTAGACCTTCTCCTTACCATGGAGACGCTCTGCCGACTGAGCTAAGGGGGCCTGCGCGATCTCCCCGTGGGGCGCGCAGGAGTAAGAGTACACGGCCCGGCTCGACAGGTGAAATCGGATCCCCGGTGATCGTCCGCACCCTGCTCAGGGCACGACACGAAGGCGCGGCAGCTCCCCGTTGGAGGCCGTCTCCGGCTCAACCTGGGCGCCGAACCAGGCGGCCAACCGCTCGTACGGCAGCGGCCGGCTGAACAGGAAGCCCTGCCCGATCTCACAGCCGATGTCCTGGAGAAGCTCCAGGGTCAGCTCGCTCTCCACACCCTCGGCCACAACGGCCAGGCCGAACTGCTGGGAGAGGGTCACCACCGCGTTGACGATCGCCAGGTCCCCCGGATCGGTCGCCATGCCCTGCACGAAGGAGCGGTCCACCTTCACCTCGTGCACCGGCAGCCGGCGCAGGTGCGCCAGGGACGAGTCACCGGTGCCGAAGTCGTCCACCGACAGCCGTACGCCGAGGTCCCGCAACCGTTGCAGAGTGGGGATGGGCCGGTCCGTGCCGTCCAGCACCCCCGACTCGGTGATCTCCAGGGTGAGGCGCTGCGCCGGCACCTTGTACTCGGTCAGCAACTCCTGGACCCGGTCCGGGAAGTGCTGGTCGATCAGCGTACGAGCGGAGAGGTTGACAGCGATGGGCAGCGGCTGGTCGGCCAGCGCCCAGTCCCGGCTACGGCGCAGGCCCTCGCGGAGCACCACCTCGGTGAGCCGACTCAACTGGCCGGTGTGCTCGGCCACCGCCACGAAGTCCTCCGGAGCGACAGTGCCGTGCGCCGGGTGCTCCCACCGGGCCAGACACTCCACACCGACCAGGCGCCGGTCCCGCAGGGTCACCTTGGGCTGGAAGTAGACCTCCAGCTCGTCCTGGTCCAGTGCTCGCCGCAGATCGCCGGCGAGACCCAGCCGGCGCAGCGACCGGGATTCCAGGCCCGGGTTGAACAGCTGCACGCTGCCCGGCACCGACTTGGCCGCGGTGGCGGCGAGGTCGACCCGCAGCAGCAGGGTGGCCGCGTCGCTGCCGTGATCCGGATGCAGGGCCACCCCGACGGCGGTGTTCACGTCGAGGGTGAGCGCGTCGAAGACCATCTCGTCGCGGATCTGGTCGCGCAGTTGAGCGGCCAGCTCAAGCGCGGCCTCGGCGCTCTCCAACCGCAGCGTCACCAGGAACTCGTCCCCGCCGGCACGGCCGACCAGAGCCGACGACGGCGCGCTGGCCCGCAACCGGTTGGCGACCTCGGTGAGGACCTTGTCCCCCGCCGCGTGCCCCAGGGACTCGTTGACCTGGCGCAGCCCGCCGACGTCGAAGAGCAGCAGGGCCACCACTTCGCCGTCGGTACGGAACTTGACCGATTCCTCCAGGGCGGCGGTGATCCGCCGCCGGTTGGGCAGCTTGGTCAGGGCGTCGTGGTACGCGTCGTGTCGCAGCCGATCGACCAGCCGTGAGTTTTCCAGGGCCACCGCCGCGTGCGCGGCCACCGTCTCCAGGACCGCTATGTCGGCGGGCGTGAAATGGTTGCCGTCGCCGAGACGGTTGGCCACCTCAAGGGTGCCGATGACCACCTGACCCGACCGCAGCGGCACCACCACCGCGTCCTTGATCCGCCGTTCGGCCAGGTCGGCGCGGAACTCTCCGTCGGTGGTCACGCCGCGGCCGACGGCAACGGTGCGCCGGGTGTCGCGGGCCCGCTCCCGGATGGTCGGCGGAGTGAGGGCAAGGTCGAGCAGACCGCGGTCGTCGACTCGGGCGGTCAGCAAGGTCTCCGGGTGCCACCCCTGGGCCGGCAGCCACAGCGTCGCGTACTCCACCTGCATGAGAGCGCGGACCCGGCCGAGCAGGGCGTCCGCGAGCGTGCCGCTGTGACCGCTCTCCACCACCGCGCGGGTCAGGTCGTACAGGTCGGTGAGGGTGCGGTGCTGACGGAAGAACTGGGCGTAGGCCCGGTAGACCAGGGCAAGGCCGGCGCCGAGGGCAGCGAGCAGGAGCAGCGACCACCATGTGTTCTCGACCAGGATCAGAACGATCAGGCCAACCGACACGTTGATCGCTGCGGTGAGCACCGCCGGAGTTGCGGTCCGCAAGGTCCCACGCCCGGTCTGCCAGCCGTGCAGCAGCGTGTGCACCGCTGCCACGCTGGCGTAACTGACCAGGATCACCATGCTCACGGCGGCGAAGATGCTGCCCCAGGTGCTTGGCCCCACTCCCTCGATGGGCGGGAGCGCCTGGAGGACCAGGACGGCCAGTGACGTCCCGGCCGCGGCCCGCGCCACGTTGAACCACACCTTGGGCGCCGAAAACCGCTGCCGGGTGTGGGTGATGAGCGAACTCAGGGTGTAGATGACCACCACCGTCAGCGGCGGCAGGAAGTAGAGCGCGAGGACCATCGGCAGCTCGGTGAGCGTGACACCGATCGTCTGCCGCCGAACAACCAGGCTGAGCAGCGGCAGACCGGCCGCGATCATGAGGACGAGAAGAAGGGCTGCCTCCGGCCAGTCACCGATTGGCTCCTTGGCGACCAGACCCGTGATGGTGGCGCAGGTGACTGCAATCAGAGCGAGAGGCGCGGTGATGATCCACGCGTCCTCGGACGACCTGCGCCGGGGTTGACCGCGACCGATCATGCCGCTCCTTCGGATTGACGCCGAGCGGTCACGACACCGCCACGGAGCATTCCGTCAATGGCGCGCGGCATCCCCAACAGCCAACTTGGATGACCGACCCAAGGCGCCCAGCTCACTGCCAGACGATGTCGTCAGTCCCCGGAGTCTGCCAGACGATGTCGCCGTCCTGCGCAGTCTGCCAGACGATGTCGCCAGCCTGCACGCGCTGCCAGACGATGTCGCCAGCCTGCGAGCTGCCCCCTGCATTGCCGAAGAGATTGACACTGCCGATGCCGCTCACGAGTGCGGCGACGAGTAGAAGTGAGCCAAGCAGCCGGCCCAACCTACGACCAGACATGATTGCTCCTGTCGGAAAGTGTCGTGGGGATAGTGGAGGTTCCACGATCGTGCCACAGTGCAGACAGCCAGAGAAGTCGTGGAGGCCCCGACTGGCCCCACCGTCTGTGACTTCCCGCCGTTCGGCCCACCGCCCGGGTCACACTGGGCCAGATCACGAGCCTGGGGGGCAGATCACCGCTTCACACAGCGTTGAATACGACCTTCAACGCAATTCGGCGCAGCCACAACGGAGCTGTCAAATCTGACGTGTCGGTCACTGTCCGTGACGCCTCGAAGGGGTGCGCCTGTGCTGCGCTCTGCGCCAGCCATCGACCACCATACCTGGTCTTCGCGCACGCGCCAGTACCCCGACGGATCCTTTCCCATGCGCGAGGTCGGCTCGGGACGATTCACGACGAGCGCCTCTCCCCCACTCAGGGGCGACCCTGGACGTGCGGTCGCTGCCCGGACCGATATCCGGGCGCGAGCTCAGGAACTGCGTAGCGGCCGGAATGCGGCCCGCACCTCGGCCGTGAAGAGCTCCGGCTCCTCCCAGGCCGCGAAGTGGCCGCCGCGCTCAGCCTCGTTGAAGTACGCGATGCCGGGGTAGACCGCCTCGGCCCAGCTACGCGGAGCGGCCCAGATCTCCCCGGGGAACGTGGTGAAGCCAACCGGAACCGTGACCGGCGGCGGAGCCTGACCGGCCGCCTGGGCCGCGGCTTGAAACCGCCCCTGCTCCCAGTACCACCGGGCGGACGACGCGCCGGTGCCCGTCAACCAGTACAGCGTGATGTTGTCGAGGATGCTGTCCCGGGTGAGACCGCCGGCCGGATCACCGTCAAGGAACGCGCGGGAGATCTTGTAGTAGCTGTCCGTGTCGTGGTCGAGCATCCAGGCTGCCAACCCGACAGGTGAGTCCAGCAGCGAATAGCCGATCGTCTGCGGCCGGGTGGACTGCTCCAGGAAGTAGCCGAAACCGTCCATCGAGAACAGCTTGAGCGCGTCGAGCGCGGCGCGTTCCTGCTCCGAATTGGCCGGCAACTTGTCCTTGATGCCGACCGCCCCGGCGAGCAGGTTGACGTGGATGCCGAGCAGCCCTGCGGGTGCCTGGCGCCCCATGGCGTCCGTGACGGCCGCGCCGACGTCGCCGCCCTGTGCGACGTAGCGCGGGTAACCGAGGCGGTCCATGAGTTTCGCCCACGCCTGTGCCATCCGCGCTGAATTCCAGCCAGGCTCGGTCGGCTCGCCGGAGAAGCCGTAGCCCGGCAACGACGGCAGCACCAGGTGGAACGCGTCCTCAGGGGTGCCGCCGTGCGCCGTCGGGTCGGTCATTGGGCCGACGACCCCGAGCAGCTCGACGACCGAGCCCGGCCAGCCGTGCGTCATGATCAGCGGCAGGGCGTTCTCATGCGGCGAGCGCACATGGATGAAGTGAATCTCGACGCCGTCGATGTTCGTCGTGTACTGCGGCAGGGCGTTCAGCTTCATCTCGCACGCACGCCAGTCGTGATCGGTCATCCAGTAGCGGGCCAGCTCCTGGATCGTCGCCAGCTGCACCCCCTGCGAGCGGTCGGTGACCAACTCGCGGGTGGGCCAGCGGGTAGCCGCGATCCGGCGACGCAGGTCGGCGATCGCGTCCTCCGGCGTGTCGAGCCGGAACGGTCGGATCTCGTTGTCGTTGGACATCTTCCCCACCCGCCGGGTCGACTCGACCACCGCCGAAACACCGGCGGTGCTGGTACTCCCCCAGTCTCACAGCGCGCCAACGTCTCGCGGGCCGAAACGCGAGTTGCCGATCACCACCCACGGCTGGCAGTTCTCGGCTGACCAGTTCCCGCGCGGCATCCTCGGCGATGAGGACTAACGCGCGGACGCTCATGTGAGAGCGTGGCCGATCTTGTCAGGCATGGTGTCGTCGCCGCCGTCGATGCAGTTGGCGTAGACGCGGAACTGGCCGGCGACGCCGTGGCCCATTCGCCGGGCGACCTCGTCGGCGGGACGCCGGCATTCAGCCAGAGCGAGGCAGCCGCGTGCCGTAGGTCGCAGGGTCGGCGGACGAGCACTAGCGCGGCAACGCCACGCTCCTGGTTTGATCATCGGATGGGTTATGTCGGTTCCTACACCTGGCAACTCCGACAGTTGGTCGGGTCTCGACTGCTGCTCATGCCCGGAGCGCAGGTCGTTCTCCTCGACTCGGCCGAGCATGTCCTGTTCCAGCGACGTAGTGATTCTGGTTTGTGGGAGATACCGGCAGGGGCCGCCGAGCCAGGAGGAAGCTTCGTCGGTACCGCAATCGATGAGGTCCGAGAGGAAACCGGACTCATAGTCGACGGCTCCGATCTCGTTGCCTTCGGTTGCCTGTCTGAGCCGGATGCTCACGTCATCACCTATCCCAACGGGGACCGGATGCACTGCTTCGCCATGTGCTTCGAAGCGCGACGATGGTCAGGAGTGATCGAGCCGGAGAGCACAGAGGTGCTCGAAGTAGCTTTCGCTGATCCCGCAACCCCACCCGGCCCGCTGCAGCCACAGACCCGAGTTGTCCTGGAAATGCACAACGCGTATCGCCTGACCGGCCGTTTCCAAGCTAGGTGATCTCTGGACTCAGGGTCCCCATGAGCCGGTAACCAGGGCCTCCAACGGGCACGAGCGGGCACAAGACGCGACCGGGCGCCCATGGCCCGCAGGCGTTTCGGGCATTACGACCGGTCGAGCACGCTCAAGATTCAGTTCATGAGCCGCCAAGGCACGGTCCGAGCCGGCTGCTCTCACCGCAGTGCGTCGCCGAACTTGTCGTTCATGGTTTCGTCGCCCCCGCATCCGGGTGGGGGCAGCGACCCGCCGGCTACGGGCGTTGAGCGTCGCCCCCGTCCTGACTGACCGCGAAGCAGGCAACGACGCGGGAGCCGTCAGGTGCGAAGAAGAGTTGGTAGAACCAGGTCGTCCCGGCGCCGCCAACCTGACCGATCAGCAACTCTCCCAGTTCTTCGGCCGAGACCAGCCGATCCACCGCCTGGACGAACCCGAGCGTCCGGATGCCGCGCATACGGGTGTGACGCTCTCGACGCCGGTAGGTGGTGATCAGAGCCCCAACCGGTGCCGCCCCGTCGAAGACCTTGAAGTCGTAGCCCGCTCGCAGAGCGTCGCGACATGACCTGTAGACGTCGCCGTCCTCAGCGCCGAGAAGGACGATCAGGGTGTCTCGCTCCACCGGGCCATCCTGCCGCTCCGTCGACGATCCAGGCCCGGAGGGATCCGACTCCGAAGCCGAATCCAGGAACCTGCGATCGGCCACTCGACGTCGACCGGCAGGAGCATGGCCGACCCGCCCGCCTTCTGCCCAGAACCAGGCGTCAACGGCCGAACCCGGCCGGACAAACGAAAACGGCCCCCGATCAGCATCTCTGCTGGTCAGGGGCCGTGTCTGCACCTGGTGGCGGGTAGAGGATTCGAACCTCTGAAGCTTTCGCGACGGATTTACAGGGCGTCCGTGATCTCCTCTGGCTCAGATGCTCTGAAGTGGCGTTCCGACCTCCTTGCCACAAACCAGCCGCTCGACCGCCCACCATCTGCCCACACTCCATGAGTCTGCCCACCACAGCACTCTGCGCCCGCGGATACGGCTCTCTTACTCCAGGCCGGGAAGTCCATCGACTCGCAGCTCGCTGAATCTGACCCACGTCGTGGTGCCGTCGGGAAGCAGCAGCTCTACCTGCACCTCAGAGTTCTCCTCATTTGTTTGCCGGATATCCGCTACCCTCGCCTCACCGTGCTCGTCGTGAGAGACCCGAGATCCCACGCGCATCGCGCCAACACTTACTTCGGTAGCTTCTTCAGAGGCCGGACTGCTGGGCCGCAGCGCCCAGTCCTGGAGCATTTCGACTTGACGCATCGCAGATTTCGCAAGGGACAACATCCTCGTCCTAGAAGGACGCCCGCGCCAACTCAAGCGAGCCGAGTCCCTGATCGTTGAATAATCCTTAGCTCGTAGCATGTCTACCGCTGCCTGGAGATCCGCAAGCTCCACGGCCACCTCCTCCGCCTGCGAACGCAGGTCGCTGAGGCGACGTTCACGGAAGTCTCTTATTTTTCCTTCTTGGTCTCGGGCATCAAGCTCATATACCATCCGATCGATCGACCTCTGAAGGCGCTCACTCTCCGATCGCAGGTCTTCCGCTTGGCGAGAGGCAATATCGGTCATCGTCTCCAGCAACGATTCCTTGACGAGAAAAGTCCGGCTAGCATCCCTCGATGCCTGCGCTGCAGCACTCTCCGCCTGACGGATGGTTTCCTCACTGACGTCTGTATCAAGGAAGGCCCGCGCATGGTGGAGTAATGATTGTGTTTGCATAATTATTGCAGGTACGCCCGCGACGTCCCGTGCCTCAGCGATGAGGTCTGGATGGCCACAGATGGTCTGACCCTTTAGCCGGAGAAACCAGTCCTCCTTCGCATCTCTGGTCACGAACAGCAGCGGTTGGTTCCGCATGGCTGCTTCCTTCAGCGTTTGATACCAGACTAGATAGTCACCAGTGGGGTCTTCTTTGCCACCGTCTTTATAGCCAGGCGGCTCCTGCGCCTCGACACGCCTCAACGCCTCCTCCCGAGCGACGGACAATTCTCCCTCATCAAGCGGCTCACCAACCCGGCCCTCGAATAGACTTTGGAGCCTCTGAAGAATCGGGTCCTTGGCAAACCCACCAGGGGAGGAATGAGCGGCGCGCAGCTGAGTCATTACACGTTCAGCGTCATCCAGCCCTCGTGACACTAGCTGAACCAATTCGTCACGTGCTTCCTCAGGGAGGAGCACCCGCTTGGCTAGTTCACGAATCCTCGCAACCACCGAGTTTTGCGATTGGCGCACCTCGCCGATAGCCTTCAAGACTTCCTGGTAGCTTTCCTCCTGGCTTGACATGACCTTGAGCCGGTTCCGGTGAAACTCAACGCGAACCTGGTGGGGTATCCAAATTCTCTCACCGATCTTCTCCAACACCTCGAAAAGCTCTGACCTTGCCGGGGCAGCAAAGCGATACAGCTCAAGCAAGACATTGCTATCCAGCACAACGAGGCCCCTGGTGATACCCGCCTTGATCTCATCGGTATCTGGAACAAGGTACTGCTCGAAACCTTCACTCAGGCCAGACACCAAATCACCCACAACCACCGAGCAGGACAGGAGAATGAACTAGGCTACGACATGGCAGGTCTATGCCGCTAGCGGATAAAACGGTCTTTCCTTCAATTTGACGCGTAAGCGGTAAACGGAATTGCTTATCCGAGTGCGTCGCCGATCTTGTCGTTCATGGTGTCGTCGCCGCCGTCGATGCAGTTGGCGTAGACGCGGAGCAGGACGGCGACGCCGTGGCCCAGGCGCCGGGCGACCTCGGTCGGCGGGACGCCGGCATTCAGCCAGAGCGAGGCTGCCGCGTGCCGCAGGTCGTAGGGTCGCCGGACGAGTGGCGAGGCGACCTGCGATTCGGTCAGCGCCTTCTCGCGGGCGAGCTTCCACCACCGGTCGTAGACCGACTCGGACAGCGGCCCACCGTGCAGGCCCCGGAAGAATCGACCGTCTGGGCCAACCCCGTGATTCTCGACGTGCGCGCACAGCAGCTCGACGAGCCGGGGCGGGATCGGGACCGTACGAGTCTCAGCCCTCCCCCGGTGCTTGAGTCCGCGCCGCTCGTGGGAACCGCCATCATCGGTCCAGTGCGACCCGGCGCGCGGCGAGGTGCCGGCGAGCACCAGGCGGCCCCAGCGATATTCGATCTTCTCGTGGTCGCAGGACCGGGAAGGCTTCACCGCCGCCAGGTCGTCGAAGTCCGCCCCGCAGTCGGCGCACCGGCCGGCAAGGTCGCAGTCTTCGCGCCGTAGGTCCGCGGCTTCCGAGGGTCGCATCCCCGCGTAGTAGAGACAGCCGAAGAACGCGGTGACCTTGTCGGCGCGTTTGCCGAGAGATTTCACCGCCTCCAGCAGCGTGGCGACCTGGGCCGGGTTCGCCACCACCCGCCGGTCGATGGACTGCGCCACCTCGGGGGCGGTCCACTGGACCCGGTCGACCGGGTTAGAGGCGATCAGCTCCAGCTCGACCGCGTACCCGAGCACGTTGTAGAAGGTGGCCCGTTTCCGCTGGACGGTGGAGGCAGCTGCGGGCTTGCCGTCGAGGCGTACGCACAGGCTGTCCAGGACTCGGCGGACCACCGCGGGCGAGTCCAGCTCGACGACCGGGAGCGACGCCGTTTCCAGCCAGGCGAGCGCCGCCGCGTGTTCGGCGGGGATCTCGTCGGACCAGCGGCGTGGGTTGAGGCCGTAGAGGTACAGCGCTTCACGGAGCAGGGCGTCAGTCGGCCGGCCCCGCTTCGCCGGGCGGGTCAGTGTCACCGTGATCGAGGTCAGCGCTTCGACGATCGAGCGCCGGGTCTTGGCAGCCGCCCGGGGCCACTTCATCTCGACGTACGCGCGGGTGTGGGCGTACCAGGTGGTGGGGTTCTTGGTTCTGGCCTCGGAGACCGGGCGGCCGGTGGCCGGGTCGAAGGGCTCCCCCGCGTTGGCCGCCTGGACCAGCTCGGCGCGGAACGAGTGCGCCAGGGCCTTGGTACGGAACATGTCCTCGAAGCGTTGGCCGCTCACCGCCCAGCGGACCCGCCACGGCCGAGCCTTCCGGTCAGCGCGCTTGCCGATCTCCCAGATCTGGACTTCGTAGCTCTTCATGCGGCGTCCTGCTCCAGGTCGCCGAGCCACCGACCGAGCGCCGACCGGCGGACCCGCAGTTGCCCGTTCGGGAGCTTGATCACCCGCGGCCCCTTGCCGGTCTGCCGCCAGTAGAACCAGGTCGAGCGCGGTACGCGCAGCTCGGCGAGCACTTCCGGCACGGTCAACAACTCCTCGTTCACTGCGTTTCCTCCCCGTCGTGCTGTGCGCTGTGCTGAGTTGCCGAAAGATCTGGAGACTCCTGCGCGGCCCGGTCCTTGGCGGCGAGTAGTTCGGATCGCCAGCGGGCGCGTTCGCTGATCGACCGCATGAGCCGGTGGGTCATCGGGCCGACGTCCGGGTCGTCGGGTCGGGCGAGTTCCCAGGCGTGGCGGACCCGCTCGGCCGTGTCGCCCTGGTCGTCGACGAGCTGCGTGCCGTCGGTGGTGACGCCGAGCAGTGCCCGGACCCAGGCCCGCGCGTCGTGCTTGTGGTCGGCGAGGGTCTTGCCAGACCAGTCGCGGGAGATGAGGATGCGCCGGCCGCCGATGCCGAGGGTGTCGCGCTGGTGGACTTTGCCCTTGCACCGGCCGGGCTTGAGCTTGGCGTGGGCCTTTTTCGGCTGGACGCCGTAGAGCAGCCAGTTGGCGCACCGGTCGGTGCAGGGAGTGACCTGGAGTTGCTGCCAGAGCCGGTCGAGGTGCTTGCGTTGCCGGTCGGTGGTTGCCTTGTGGCAGTCGCCGGTGTGCTTGGTGATGTATTTCGTGACGTACCGGATGGTTCGTTCGGCGTCCTCGGTGCCGGGCATGACGCCGCGGGCGTCGACCTGGGCGCCGAAGCGCACGACGTGCACCGCCTCTGCGTCCGGGTTGTCGTCGATGGCGTCGAGGGCTTCGGTCCAGGTGGTCAGCAGGTAGCGGGAGTCGGGGTCGACCCAGGCCGCCGCCTGCTCGTCCCAGAGCGGGAGCCGGTCGAGGGTGTAGCGCTGGACGTCGACCGAGGGCCACCACACCTGGTGGTAGGTCGCCGCCGCCACGGTGCGGAGTACGTCCCGGGGGATGGTGCCCCGGATGGCGAAGTGGGCGTGCGGGGCGAGACGGCGTTGCGGCTCGACGCAGCCGGCGTACTGGACGTTCCAGCCCTCGCACCTTCGGAGGTTCTGCCAGAACCGGTCGAGCAGCCGGGGGAAGTGCACGGCGTCCCAGGCTGCGCGGCGGTAGTCGTACCTGGCCGGGTTGACGGGGGTGCCGTCGGGGCGGACCGGGCCGTACGAGTCGAGGGTGAGGGTCAGCCACATCGACGGTTGGTAGGTGGAGCCGTCCGGGGCGGTGTAGGTCTTGCCGACGGTGCGGCGCTCGACCTTGCGCCGGGGCAGTTCGGGGGCATCTTGGCGCCGTTTGGTGGAGCGCTTGCGTCGCTGGCCGGGCTCGTCGTCCTGGTCCTCGTCGTCGCTGGTGTGCGGTGGTCCGACGCGCCCGCGCAGGCCCTCAGCGGCGATGGCTTCCTCTACCTCGCGGATCGCCTCGTCGAGGTCGCTCACCTGGTCCCACTGGGCCGCCCTCACCGCCTCGTCGCGGGCGAACTCCAGGTGTGCGCGGAACAGGATCAGGGACTTCTGCGCCTCGGTTGCGGGTTCCGGGCCAGGTAGCGGCTCGTCATCGCGGTGCCAGCCCTCTCGGATCTGGGCCTGCCGTAGCCGGCGATTCTTCTTGGCGCACGGCGGGCACTTGTCCTCACGGGTCGCGCCGCAGGGCAGGTCAATGACCTCGGTCAAGCCGGTGTCGAGGTCGGTGCGGCGCATCGCGAGCGGGCGGACGCAGACGCCGTACTCGATGGCGATGTCCCTGAGCACGTCGATCGAACGGGGTAGCGCCATGCGGGCCGCCCGCGACCCCGGCCGAGGAGCAACCGGGGTCGGGGCGGGTTCGAGACCGGGCAGGGTCGGAGCCGTCATCGAATGATCCCGACGACCTGGGGCCGGTTGTGCTGGACAACGCCAACCGGAGGCAGCACCGCGGCTGGTGCCGGCGGCATCACCGGAGCCGGCGGCGCGGGTTCGACAGGCTGCGGTTCGTCGTACCAATCGCTCTGCGGCTGATCGGGCTCGGGCGCCTGCATGGTGCTGGGTTCGCTGGACAGGACGACCTTCACCAAGGCGAGGAAGGCCAGCGACGGCACGGCCGCGACGATCCAGCCCCAGACGGAGGGTTCGGCTTCGGCGACCTGGGCGGCGAGGGAAAGCAGCGCGAACGCGATCAGGAGGACGCCGACCAGGCCGACGGGTCGACCGGTGCGACGGCGGGCACGGATTTCCAGGCCGAGGTAGATGGCCATCAGCTCGACGGCTACGGCGTTGGCCCAGCCGATCCAGTCGGGCTGCCCGTGAGCGACGGTCAGGTCATGGACGTGGGTAAAGGCAGCGGCGCCGGCCATGGTGCCGATGGCGAGCAGGATCAGCACCCGGACGCCGGACTCGGCGCGTTCGCGGATCATCGGCCGCCCCTGGTGTCGCGGACGGTCAGGGTGATGCAGATCTGTTGACCGTTGAGGTCGCGGCGGCGGTTGACCATGTGCGCCAGGCCGTGCAGGGCACCGGCGAGGCGGTCCGGGGAGCCGTTGAGTTCGATGTGCAGCGGCTTGAGGCGGTGGGTGCCGAGGAAGAAGCTCTTGAGGGACATCGGTTACCTCCGGGCCGGGGCGACGCGGGTACGGATGTGGTCGGGCGGCTCGCCGAGGGAGGCCACCGCTTCGGAGAGGCAGCGCCACAGCGCCCATGCCTCGTCGGGGGTCAGGTACATGCGGCGCCGGCCGCCACCGACGGCGAGATAGACCGGGTACGCGTCGGGCCGGGCGGGGTCGACGCGCACGGACACGGCCGTGCTGGTAGCGCCGTCGGTGCCGGGTGCGCGGAGCCGGTAGAAGGTGCGGCCGTCGATCGGGGCGGTCACCGCGGCTCACCGCCGTCGGTGTCCCGGTCGAGGATGTTCAGCAGCGAGTCGGGCAGCAGTGGTCCGCGACGCTGCCGGGGCAGAGGCGGCCGGGCCGGTTCGGTGGCGGTTTCCCGGCCGACCTGGGCGAGGATGTCCGCCGCGTCGGCCGGTGCCGGGTACTCGGCGGCCAGCTCCCGGATGTGGTCGTCGGAGATGTAGGAGAAGCGGACCCGGGCCGGCTCGGGGGTGCCGTCGAGGATCACGTAGCCGACGCCCTTGGCCCAGCGGGGCATCTGGTCGGCGAGGGCACCCCGGTTGCGGGCACCGTCGCCCAACACGAGGTCGACCTGAGTGGCCTCGGTCAGGCCGAGCGCAATCCGGGTCGGGAACAGGTCCCGGAACGGCAGCACCTCCTTGCGGGGGTCCTGCAACGCGGCCACCACGAGGACGCCGACGCCGGCCCCCTGCGACAGCAGCAGCCCGAGTGAGCCGGCGATGCGCTTGCGGAGGTCGACGTCCTGGAGGTACGCGGTCAGTGCCGCCATCTCGTCGATGACGACCACGACCAGGGGGTCAACCAGGGTCGGAGTGTGCACCCGCACCGCGCCGGCAAGGCGGGTCTGCCGCTCCCGCATCACAGTCACGGCCTCGTCGAGCAGGTCGGCCATGGCCTCGAACGACTTACAGGCGAACCGGGCGAACAACGGCCGGCCCATCGCGAACTCCATGCCGCCCTTGGGATCGATCACCCAGAGCCGGACCAGCCCGGACGAGATCCCACCAGCGAGAACCCGGACCAGCGACCACAGCACCGAGCCTTTACCGGAGCGGGTGGCGCCGCCGATGAGGACGTGTGTGGCGAGCAGGTGCAGGCACCAGTGCCGCAGGTCCTCCCGCCGCGCCAGAGGTAGCGCGGTGAAGTCGGGCACCGACGGGACGTCGAACGGGTCGACCAGGGTGCGCAGCGCATCCGTGCGGACCACCACCAGGTAGACCACCGACGGCCGGTCCCGGAACCGCAGCCGGTCCACCGCGCCCAGGACCAGCGCCCAGTAGCCCGACCGGATCGGCGGGTCATCGGGTCGCTCGGAGTAGACCCGGGCGTGCCGCCGGCCGAAGGCGTACGCCAGGTTCGCCGTTGCCTTCTGGAACTCCTCCGGTGTCTGGCCGCGGACCATGCGGATGGTCAGCACGTCGAGCGCCTGATCCGAGCGGACCCGCAGCAGCTCCGGCAGGACGGTGCGATGGTCGTAGACCTTGGCCAGACCGCAGAGCGTCATGGCCTCGCGCCAGGCCCGCCGGTAGACGAAGAGTTGGCGGAACCGGCCGAGGATCGGGCCTGCGCACCAGGTCCACCAGGACGACTGGTGCCGCCACCGCCACAGCGCCGACACGGCAGCGGCCAGGACCACGGGCACGATCACGCCGGCCCGACCGAACTCGCGGAAGAGGCTCACCCCGACCACGACCAGGCCGACGGCAACCGGGTGACGAAGACACCACCACAGGCCCCGCCACATCCACCGCAGCACCAGGCCGAGCGCGATCAGCCAGACCGGCAGCTCCAGCCTGCGTGGGCGGATCACCATCAGGTCCCCGGCGGTGGTCATCACGACCTCACCCCGCGGCCGGCGGATCATCGCCCACCCGCCACTGTGGGCCGCCGCAGGACGGCAGGCATACGCTTGGACATGTCACTACCTCTCTCAACAGAGCAGGGGAAAGAGACAGAGGGCGGGGCTGCCGTCCGCCAAGACCTGACAGCCCCGCCCCCACCAAATGCGGCTACTGCGCCGCCTTCGTCGCCACGCCCGCCGGGGCACGCATCCCGGTCGCCCGCAGCGAATACGCCATCCGACCGTTGTTGCCCACGTACGGCGTGACGGTCATGCCGTCAAACTCCACCGCCTCGAACAGGCCACCCGTCGGCGGCACCGGCTGGTAGTCCGCCGAGATCTTCACCGTCGTCTCCCGCGACCGCTTCCCCAGCTCCGGATCCAGGTCCATCACCCGGACCTGCCACACCCGCTGGCCGGTCAACTTGTCCTTCGCCGGGCTACGCCGACCGGTCTTCTCGTCGTAGTCCTCGACCTCGCCCAGAGACTCGGGCACCAGCGCGCACCCCGCCGGGAACACGTCCTCACACCGCACCGCGAACCTCGTGCCGCCACGCAGAGCCATCGCTCAACCTCCAACTTGTTAACTTGTCTGCCAAGTTGCGTCCAAGTTAGACGGCACTTGGCAGACAAGTCAACAACCGCAGTGAGGCGAATGCTGGTAGGCCCGAGTGCCGTAGTGCCGCACAGCGAGGTGCTGGCCGATGCGCGGCCAGCGACCAGGCGCAGCAGCCCAGAGGCATCCACCCGCCGCCACCTCGGCGCCTGCGAGGTCGCCCGCGGCCGAGACGGGCAGTCCGTTAAGTCCTAATTACAAGTCCCGGAAACTGCATCGAGCCACGCGCTTAATAGAGAAAGCGTGGGATTTCAAAATTAATTGAAGTACAAGGCCCTGGAATGAATTGACCGGCACCCCCCTATTCCAAGCCCTCCTCCAGCCCTCTACCTCCCCCTGAGCGGGCTTGCGCCACCGTTGTCACCAGCTCTCTTCCGAGGCTAGGCTTTACGCATCGACGGACGCATGTCCGCGTTTCCCGAAGATCACATCAAGGAGATCCGTAATTACTATGCCCTACTTTCTAAGCAACTGGGACACATTCCTAATTTCCATTATTCGCTTCGCCCTCGACCTTATGGTCAGCCTTCCAACAGGCGGCCTGGCGGTCCTGACCATAGTCATCATTATCAGGATTCGTTTCAAGGTCGTCTTATCTGCAAGAATTGGTGGATGCATAGCAGCTCGCGTTGGCAACCAGGCATGACGCGAGCGCATCCTGCTCTTGACCAGATCCACAAGTAGGCTGGAAGCTCTGGATGGGGGTATAAGCACCTTATGGCATCCCATCCAGAGCTTCCCGCAGTTGACGAGAAGCATTCAAGGCCTGACGGGCTAGACAACAAGACGATCGAGGCGTTGGGCGAACTGAGCAAAGCGTTGGAGACAATCCACCGCGTGCGTGGTCACCTGTACTCGGCGCACCAGCTCGTCGGCGGCGCAGATCTCACCCTTGACCGGGTGGTGAAGCTGCTCCGCGAGGCCGGGCACGACGAGATGGCCGACCGAGTCGAGCACGAGCTGTTGGGGCGCAACGTGCTACCCGGGCGGTGGACGTTCCAGATCGTGGAGGAGTTCGACGACGGCTACTACGCCGCGTTCCAGGAGATCGAGCGGGACGCGCGGGAGAAGCTGGCCGGCGGCCGGCGGCACATCTTCGAGGCGGAGATGAAGGAGCGGCGGCGTACCCACGGGATGCCGGGGCACGAGGCTACGCCGTAGCGGTGCCGTCAAAGCCGTTTGGGATCATCGAGGTCAGGGCGTTGGCTCGGGCCTCGATGATCCGCATCCGTGCCAGGTACTCGGCTGGTTCCCGGTGTGCGGCCTGGCTGGTGACCTGGCCGGGCCACTTGCGGTAGAGCAGGCCGTACTCCCCGGTGAAGTAGCCCGGCATGACCGCGTTGGCGGCGAGCAAGAGGCCGGTGTCCTCGGAGGCGGGCAGGGCCATCCAGCCGCCCAGGGCGAAGACGAGATCCCGCCGCAGGCACAGGGTCGCGGGGTGCACCGAGGCCCGGTAGTCGTTGGCCTTCCAGAACGTCAGGACCGCACCACGGTCGATTACTCCGCCGGCCGGATCCTTGTCCCATCCGGCGGTCGACCCGTCGGGGAGCAGGTCGAGTACCCGCGAGGTGGTCCAGCCGATCTGCGGGTGCGCGGTGAACGCGGCGATGTCCCGGGCGAGCACACCGGGGGTCAGCTGGTCGTCGGCGTCCAGCACCTTGATGAGCTGCCCGGAGACGCGGGAAAGAGCGAGGGTACGGGCAACACCAGGCCCGCCGGGACGGCCGGTGCCCAAACTGATCCGAGGATCGTCGGGCAGCGCGTCGACCAGGGCGCCGGTCTGCCCGTCCTCCTGGACGAGCAATTCCCAGTCCCAGCCGTCAGGCATCTCCTGCTTGGCCAACGACTCGTAGGCGCCAGGCAGGTACTCGATGCTGGGCGGGTGGACCGGAGTGATGACCGAGACGACCTGCGTCAAGTTGGCCACCTTAGCAAGTGATGGGAGTAGACAAGCTCGGTGCGATCCCCCGGCATCACCACGTCGGCGACCTCAACGACCCGGCCGGTGGTGTCGGTCGAGGTCTTCCGCACGGTGAGTACGGAGACCCCAGGGTCGATGTCCAGCAGTTCGGCCTCATCGGGCGACGGTGGGCGGGCCCGAATCTCGTCGTCGATCCGGTCCAGCTCGATGCCGAGCGTGTAGAGCTGGTGCTGTGTGCCGCCCGGCCACGGTTCCTTGCCCGCGTCGAGCAGGTCGGGGTTCGCGGCCACCAGGTCGTAGGGCAGGTAGGAGTACGACACGGTTAGCGGCGCGTTCTCGTGCCGTGAGGACGTCCAGTAGACCCGACGCAGCAGCGAAGTACCCGGCTCGACCTGCAAGGCCGCCGCCATCTCCGCATCTGCCTCCACCCGGGAGTATTCGGCGTGGAACTTCAGGTCGTCGACGGTCAGGCCGGTGTCGTGCTCGGTGGCGCCAGTCTTCAGCCGCTCGTCCTCGTCGAGCAGGACGCGATCCTTCTCCCACTGGTACCGCTCGGTGTTGCGACGGCGTACCCGCTGGCGGGGTGCCCGAACGTAGGTGCCGCGACCCTGCTCCGCGCGGACCAAGCCCCATTCCCGGAGCTGCCGGATGGCGTTGCGGACGCTCGTGCGCGACAGGCCCGAGGTGTCGGCCAGCTCGGTCTCGCTGGGCATCAGGGTGCCGGGAGCCAGTTCGCCACTCACAATCTTCGCCCGCAACTCTTCCGCGAGTTGCAGGTAGCGAGGGCGCCAGTCCCGGCCTTGCACACCGGTCACCGTACCCCCTAGACGTTCCAACGTCTGCCAGGTGGTCCCGCCGGCAGGCCGCTCGGGAACCGGAGGCACCGCCACCACTGCTCGCGGTGACCCCGCAGGGCGCAGGCCAGGAGTACGAGGAACGGCTGAGCCCCGACGGGTATTGACGTTCACCGCGTCTCTCCGGCCTGCTCGCCGCCTTCTGCCGGTGTCAGCATCTCCAGCTGGGCGTACACCAGCTCGTCGATGAGCCGGTCCACCTGTGCGGACGACAGAAGCACGGTCTGCGTCGCGCCGTATCGGGTCGCGTCGAGCTTCACGGCCAGGTCCCGGCGGGCGAACCGGTCGACGATCAGTTGGACGGTGACCCAGCCGGTCCGCTCCCGTCCGATGGTGGAGAGAAGCCCGCGGTGCATCGGGTCGTTCGGTCCACAGCCTCGACACCAGACCGGGCACACGACCGGCGCGATTGACGACGGCGACGGCCTCTCTGGGGTGGCAGCACCCTCACTCATCGCCGGCCCCCTGCTGACCGGTGGCCTGGGCCAGCGATCCGCGAAGTTGCTCGACCAGTTGGGCTGCCTGCGGCAACGACAACTCCGCCCAGGCGTTCCCGGCGCGGCACGTCACATGAACACCGACCATGGGACCGGCCAGAGCCTCACTGCTGATGAGATACGTGACGACGAGCCCGCCCGCTCGGCTGTCGCCGGCCCTCTGCATTGGGCCGCGATGACGACGGGCCATATGCGTCATCACCGGCGGCACCAGGTAGCCGCAGCGATCCGGGGCGCACCAGTCCGGGTGGCTCGTGACGGCAGCCGGCTTGTTCGTACGACTCATCGCGGCCACCGCCCGCCGTTGCCTCGGAAAAGCTGGGCTTGCGTCATCAAGGGCGCATACCGGAGCACAGGCAATTCACGGGTGGCGCCCGTCGACCACCGAGGCGAGGAGGTTGTAGAAGCCGCGCGAGGACTCGACCGACCGTTGCTGCTGGTACTCCGGGCAGATGGGCGTCTCCGAGGCCACCAGGACGAGAGCCAATGGTGCCGACGATGAGAGCCGGACATCGCACCTCCACAGGTAGACGGGGACCGGTGGCCAGCCGCAGGGGGAATGCGGCCGGCCACCGGCCCGGATGAAGGCACGGCGCACCGTCCGACCGGACGGGTCGGGTATCGCCGAGCCAACTTGTACGCGCGGCTACCGCAACCGGTCCGACAGGACGCCGCGCATCAGGTGCGACCAGGGCGGGCGCGAAACCACCCCTGATACGGGCCGTCACCCCAGCTGCACACCAGGAAACGTATCTAAAAGTGGACGAGTTGTCTAGATGCTGAAACAGGTCACTTGGTTGGCACTTGGTAAGACAAGTGCCAGGTACGGTGAGCGGGTGCCCACCCCGCACTACGGACAGCCCCGCTACCGCGCCATCGCCGAAGAGTTAAGAGAGCGCATCGAGAGTGGCGTCATCCCTCCCGGAGCCCTCCTGCCGGCTGAGAGCGCACTGACCGCGGAATTCGACGCAGCGCGCGGCACGGTTCGTCAGGCAATAGCCGCGTTACGCGAGGCAGGCTTGGTGGCTACCGAACACGGCCGCGGAACCTATGCAACGCCGCGCCGGCACGTGTGTGGGCTAGACGAGGGTTCCGAGACGGAAACGCAACAGCGTCAGGTCGCCGCTGACGCAGAGCTTGCAGCCCTTTTCGCTGTCGAGGTGGGTGCAGCCCTGGTGGAACAACAAAGCCTCACCCGGGCAAACGGAGCCGTCGGAACAGTCGTCAGAACCTACCGACTCCTTCAGACAGAGCGATAGAACAGTTCGCACCTTCAATACGTTCTCGAGGCGGCCCGTAACGGGTCGCACGCGCCGCACCGCCTGGGCGCGCGCCGGGCGCTGCTGCTGTCGCTCTGCGGCCCTCACGCCTGACGGCTGGCGGACAACTGGGAAGCCCAGAGGGCCAACGCAGAACGACAGACCGTTGACCGGCGGCGTCGTGGGCCGGCAGCCGACCGGGCCGCGCGGGCACGAGCCCGCCAGCCGTAAGGGAGCGCACGCCGGCCGCGTCGGTCTAGCTTGCGACCGGACAATCTCGCGTCTGCTGCGCCTCCGGCGGGGCAAGGCTCCAGGACGGCCGGGCTCGCCGCCCGGTCACGGTTCGTAGAGGTTGCGGTGGCGCGTCCAGCCCGCCAGCGACTAGAGCAAGCCGAGTAGACCACCCGCCCGAGCCAGCGTCCGAACTTGGATCAAGGTCGGCTTGACATGGCGGTCCAGGCTGCGACCCGCCCCCAGGAGGGCCGGTCGGCCGCATAGGGTTGTACGCGAACGCCCGAGTTACGCAGGCTGTCGGCTTCTCGCCGCCGGTCGCCAGTGCGGCCGAACATCTCTCCACATCGCTCAGCGCGGTCGTCTCAGCGCCCTGCGTTGATCTCAAAGTTGCGCAGATAATCGCGATACAGTTGCTGCGAAACAATGCCGCTTGGGAGCTTCGCAATTATTTGTCGGTACTCAGTCTCCGAGTCCGTCACAACGAACGCGTGCGTAAGAGGATTGCTGGTTCCCGCTCGCGCGTTGACCGCCTCCACGAAGTCGGACCACACCTCGGGCGCAAACAGCACACCGTACACGGCGTCGTCGGGCACCGCCCAACCGGCGTCGGCAACGGAGTCGATCCGCTCGCCCTGCGCGCACGCCATTAGCCACAGCAGTGGTGCGACAGCCTGGAACTTGCGGCCCAGCGACACGAGGTTCGGGTCCTCGTAGGTAAGTTCGAAAAATTCCACGTTCTCGGCAAGACCCTCAGCCATCGGGAACTCGTCTACGAATTTGTACTCACCCTTGACGGCTTCACCCGCGCTAGTCATTCCCGTAACAGCTGCGGTAATGCGCGGTACCGTGATGTATTCGCAGATGCCAAGGGCTTCCCATTCCGGGTCGCCCGGGAAGTGTCCGGCTGCCCGCAATGAGGTAGCCTCCTCCGGCGATACTTCGTTGTTGGTTACCGATATGGATCGCCTCTTACCGCCATCCTGCTTGTTCAAGCGCATGAGGGCATGAGTGGTAGTGCCAGAACCGGCAAAAAAGTCGACCACCAGCGCCTCCGGCTTCTCCGCCACGGCCATGCGCAGGCAGTCCTCCACTGCATAGAGGCTCTTCGGGAATGGAAAGGAGCGGTCGGGAAGCAGTCGCCTCAGCAGGCTACTGCCGAACTCGCCAGCGCGGTGGCGGTTAAGGTTCCAGACAGTTTTGGGGCTAGGACGGACCTGCTGCTGATCCCCTCGTTCCACGACGACAGCGCCTTGGTCATCCCGACCGACAACGAGCAGCTCACCTTCTTGGATTCGGCGGATCTGGGCCCTGCCGAGATAGAGCACAGACCAGCGATCCGCCCTAGCGTCATACGCGCCAAGCCTGGCGTGCCCTTGTTCGAGCAAGGAACGGAGGGTCGAAGCCGAGACGCGCCAGCGCCCTTCATCGCCGTTGGTCCGGAGAGGCCACACCGCTACGCACCCGGGGCGGGATTCTACCGACGCTCGCGGAGTCGTTGCGGCAAGTGGATCGCCGACTTCGACGATCTTCCTGGCTTGTACGTCCACGAATACCGGGTAGAAGAGGTTAGGGCGATCCGCTCGCCGGGCAGTGTCGCCACCACGCAGTAGCCGCTCCCAACGAACTGGCTCGTTATTCGAGGAATTGGCCGGCGCGTCGGCCAGAGTATCTACTCCAATACTCGACGGTGCGACATTTCCGATGGAGAGGAAGTAGGCGTACTCCTCCACGCGTGCTAGTTCGTTGCGCCTCGCGCTTCCGTTGGGGTTGATGACGATCGTGATCAGCTGTTTAGTAACTCGCGGGAAGACCTGGTCTAAGAGCATCCCAAGTCTGTTCACCTCCTTCTCGTCGATGGTGACAATCAGGACCGACGACTCGGGGTTGAGCAACTCTTTAGCGAGTTCTAGGCGTTTCTGCATGAAGCTAAGCCATTTGGAATGACGGTACGGGTCCATGTCGTCCACGTAGTCATTGTTGTATTTCCAGTCCCGCGCACCCGTGTTATAGGGCGGGTCGATGTAGATCGCGTCCACCTTGCCGGCATACGGATACTGAAGTGCCTGCAATACGTGGAAGTTCTCTCCGTTAATAACGGTGTGGTAGGTCTTGTCGCCACCTCGTTCGACCTTGCCAGTGGAGCGGAGACCCGGAAAGACGGGGTCGCCGAATTCACGGGTAACGACGCACCTTTCGCGCGGCACCTGACGCAGCTGAGCTGGGTCTGCCTTGTGTACAAGGGTGGCCGTATCACCACTGATCGCGGCGACCCTCCAGATGCCCGTGTCGTCGACTCTTGTCCGATCACGGGAGCCGTCGGCCATGACTTGGACCTTGTCGCCTTTGCGGACGCGCGTCTGCCCGTAGAGCAGCACGGACTCGGGCTTGTGCTCGTTGAACACGAGCCCGAGCTGACGGTTTCCTGCGAGTTTGCGGATCTCGGCCTGGAGGGCTTCTCGGAGGGCCGGGTCGGCGATGCTCGCGACAAGGTTGTCGATATGTGCCATTTATCCCGCCCCTTCAGTAGTCATGCCCAAGCTCGGCGTACAGTTCCCCCGCATCGTCGGCATTGCTATCAGCGACGGCGCTCCTGACGGCAGGGTCAAGCAGGTCAAGCAGGCGATACTTACCGTTAATCAGGTCAACCACCTGGACTCGGTGGTACACACCTGGGTGCTTGCCAATGTAGTCGGCCAGGCCCTTGAGCTTCCCGACCGCATCCGCCATGAAGGCGCCATGCGGATCGATAATTGATGGGCGGGCTTGCCCTCCGACATAATGGACGAATAAGAAATCCACGTATAGTCCGTGCCATCCGTCCCACTTTTGCCACGGAATGACGAGGGCGTTCTTCGCCCTGTTAGCTGGGTTGCGGTACCAAGCGACAGCACCGTGATCGAGTTCAGTGAGCAGTACGTGTCGCTCTAGGGGCCTTAGGTCCGCGCGGTACTTGCCGTCGGCATCGGACAGGACATGCTTGTCCCATAGGCCGCCACGGGCGTCGCCACTGGCACGTGGGGGAATACGAAACGTTGTGGCCTCTGGCCGGCTCGACTGGCGGCGGACCCGGTCGAAATCCTCGCGGGCGGTCTCGGGAAGCCGAGTGATGGCCGAGTGGTACTGCTGCAGCCACGAGGTGACCAGATTGGCGGCGCGGGCTTCCACCTTCTCCGGCAGGGCTGCGTCCTGCGCTAACGCGATCGCAAGGATCATCGCGTCGGTCACGTCGTCGTCGTTCGGGGCCATCCGCTCGACGTACGCATCGACGAGACCTTCGGGGAGAGCGCGGCGGGCGCGTGCCATGAGAATGCGAATGCCGCGGTCGTCCAAGGCAAGATCGGATTCGGTTTCCCCCTCGGGGAACATCGTCGGCGAGCCATAAGTCACGGACCGTTCGTACAGACGAGTGTTTGCAACCTTAGCGACGCGGTCAGCGAGTTCGCCCTTCGCATCCAAATCAGCGCGGAACGTATCTATTTCGCCAAGAAAGGCGTTTAGGACGAGCTTCCGTGCAGCGGGCTCAAGCGCTTTTCCGTCGTACTTTTGAGCCAGCAGTGCAGCGAGACGAAAGGCGCGGGAAATTGCAGACCCAGGGCACCGGCTCGGGATCGTGTACGACGGGAGGGACTCCAGCAAGGCGAATACGTTGGCGCTTGCCGACGCATCCACCGCGTCGGGCTCGGGGTCCGGTTCACTGCCTTCCCACAAGTCCGGGCCAGTCTGCGACGATCGCCGGTCGGGGCGGTACGGGACGTGCGACGGGCTCGTGGTGGGCGCACCTTGTGTGGGCTTATCGGGCCCGAACCAGGACGTGTCCAAGTCATCGGACGCGTCAACTGGCCCGTCCAGGTCGTTGGGTGGCTTCGACACAGGACCGGCGCCGGTGAACTCGGGGTTGCGGATGAGTTGCACCTCGTCCGTGATGATCTCGGTGCCACCCGCGATTCCCTCGTCGCCCTGCTCGAACTGCACCGCAATCGCGTCAACGGCTGCCTCGTTGAACTTCGGCAAAATGCAATGGACCGCGTTGAGAGTAACGTCCGACTCGACTCGCCGTGCCAGAGGTGTACGGACCATGCGACCCATGATCTGAGTAATGAGGCCCTGATCCTGCGCCACACGCATCGACACGAGGACTTCGGCCCTAGGGCAGTCCCAACCAGTCGTGATCGCCGTCATGCAGAGGACCACTCTGACACTCTGACGATCCTGCACGTCTTCGGGTGGGCACCAACGAATGTCGTGTCCTCCGGCCTTCACGGTCGAATGGTTTCCGAAGACGTGGACGATGTTCACCGGAGTGATGCCGGGCCATTCCGAGAGAATCGTATCCACAACCTCACCGAGGCTCTTCGAGTTCGGCTTGTCCTCGACTTGGACGACGAGGACCGGGTTCACTCGAGGTTCGCCTGTTCGATTGCAGTACGCGTTCCAGCGGGCCTCGTAGTCGAGAACCTTCGCAACCGCGTGCCTGACAAGGGTCGTCTCGGCGGCGTCCACGCCGCGGGTATGTCCCAGGACGATCTGGTCCTTTAGCAGGCCGGACGAACGAACGTCTTCAATCGGGATCGTGTGGGACTTCACTGTTCTGTCGCGGTCGTTCATCTGGTCGCGGAACCGTTTCGGGGTGGCGGAGATTCCCCACACGACAGGCACCGCCGGGCGGTTAGTCGTACCACCACCGATGATTTGCGACACGATGGTGTCGCGAGTGGTGCGGGCCGTGCCCATGCCCCTGTGCGCCTCGTCGACGACGACAACAAATCCGTACGGCCGCTGCTTGACTGTGTTCGAGATGGTGTCCCACAGCGACCATTGGCGACCGTACGCGCCGCCACCCTTTGACAGGGTCGCGTTCGCGCTCAGCTTCTGAATATTGAGGAAGTAGACCCTTCCCGGGTCGAGCGTCTCTTGATCGAAGTCGTTCTCAATCGTCCGTAGCCGGTTGATTGACAGGGCGGAGGATGCGGCGAACATCTTGTTTAGCGTCTGGTTGTTCAGCGACGGGTCATCCGTAACCCACAGGAATGTCGAGTCGTCGATTCCTGGTGTGGTGGGATCCCCATCGAGCGCAGCCTCAATCACGGCCGTAGCGATCACCGTCTTACCAGCACCGGTGGGCGCCGCCAAAACGACGGCACCGGTGTCGGTAGGGTCAGCCTCGTATGCGCGCGTCATCGACATGAGGGCGCGGACCACGACCTGCTTAGCCTGCTCTTGGTAATCGTAAAGGTCGTAATCCACCCTTGCCCCTCGCCCGCTTCGGGTACTGTCTTGGGACCTTATCGGGTGGAGGGTCCTGGAGAGGTACCGGGGACAGGCTACACACCTGACCTTCGGGGCCAGCACTCTGAGCTTGCGCAAGGCAGCGGCGACGCGCCCTCGGAAGCTTCTATCCACATCCCTCGATGGATTCACACCTAGGCCCCGGCCTGTTCCCGTGCTGGGGGAAGCGGCAAGCCACAGGACGTCGTCCATCCCCGACTCACCGCTGACGTTCACGGCCTGCCACAGAGCCGTCAGCAGCCGCTTCATGGCGATCGGCAGGTCGGGAACTGCTACCCGGTCGGCTCCACGATGACATTGACGGCTCGCAGGCGGGTACCGGGGTTAGCGTTAGCGGTCAGGGCGGCGAAGGCAAGGGCTGGGCCGTGACCGAAGCCTCCTGGAGGGCTGCGCGAGCAGGCTCACCGGTCAGGCGAGAAAAGGGGTGCCTGTCGAGTCCGCCACCGACGTGTAATTATGTGCATGCCAACGGCAGTAGCCTGCGGAAGTGGACCCGGATCCCCACCGGACGGTGGGCATCCGGGTTTCGCGTCTCCTACGGTGTCGTTCGTCACTGCAAAATTAGCGTCCTCGCGACCAACGGCCGAGCGCGGCGAGACCAGTCGCCCCCGGCACCGTGTGCCCAGGCGACGGCGTCTGGGATCCAGAGCAGCGGCTCCTGCCGACCTGCGAGGTGCCGGTACTGAACCTCGTGGCCGTTCTTCGCCAGTGCCGCTCGGATGATCCGCCGATCAACACGGTCGCAGTGGTCGTTACGGCTCTCGAGTATCAGATGCTGCGGCCGCAAGACGGTCAACTCCTCCACCAGCGCGGTGATACAGGTCGCTCGCGCCGCTTCGTCTGGGCCCGGAGCTTCGAAGATCCACACTGTTGGAGACATCTGGACTACCTGGCTCAGGATTCGTCGACGGCGCGGGTCGGACTCTGTCCGGAAGTGGATCCGGTGCTGGCCGGGGAGCCTCAGCCCTTTCAGGGTGGCTCGCATGCCCGCCAGGTCGGCCATGGGGACTATCGCGGCAGCGACCATGTACCGGGCGCGCCGGGACTCGTCCACGAAGACGTGCATCAGGCACCGCCGCTGGAGGTCCGGCGAGACTTCTTCGTGACGACCGTCTTCGGGCTCGATCTCTTCCCGCCAGCCGGCACCTTTTTGGCGGCCTTTCGCTTCGGCGACTTCGGCGGGGTCGGCTGTGACCGGTGCGAGAAGGGCGATTCGAGCGTGTACCGGTTGACCATGGCCCAGCCGGTGTGACTCTGGGGAGCTTCCATCCGTCTCGTCTCCACGTGCAGAAGTCCGGCCTCTCGCAGCTCGCGGAACCCGTCCTCGGCTGTGTCGGCTGACCAGCCGTACCAGCCCGGCACCCGCTCGGTCGGCAGCTCGAAGCCCGGCTTCTCGGCGCTGGCGACCAGCAGCATCGCAATCGCGGGCAGCGACAGGCGGCTGCTCCAATCCTTCAGCCAGAACTCGTGGGGCAGCTTGATGTACGGGTCTCGGTTGCCGCCGGTGCCCGGACGTGTGTACGGGTCGCCGCTGCCGTCCTCATGGAGGCGAGTTACCCGGACCTGGCGAGAGCGTCCAACTCGCTGGCGGGCAATCAGCTCTCGCCGCTCCAGCCATGTCAGAGTCTTTGAGACGGCAGTGAGTGCCGACGCCGGCTGAGCTGCGAGTGTCGTATCCATCAGCCTGGCCCAAGCCCCGCTGGGGAGCGTGACGCTCCAACCGGCCTCCGGATGTTCGGCACTGATACCTGCCGAAATAATGAGGTATGCCAACAGCGCCCGCTTCTGTCTCCGGCGGACGAACTCGGCGAGTGGGCCCTCCCGCGGTTCCACCCCGGGAGGACGCTGCACGAAGACGCGTCTTATCGGCACAAAGTCCCGCTTTGACCGCTCTAGCAGCCATTCCCGGGTGCTAGCCGGGCTGGCGGTTGGGGCGCTGGTCACCATCGCTGTCACGCCGCAACACTACCGTCCGGTCCCGGCCATCCCGTCCCGACTTGCCCCCTGTCTACTTCCGTGCCAGCGGGTGGTGTGAGATAACCCTGCAAGCTACGTGCGATGCAGATGCGAGAGCGGTGAGACGTCTGGGGCCAACTGCCGCCCTGCCGATCGCTTCCCGCAACCCGGGCAGGCCAGTACTTGCGGTTGAGAAATGCAGTCCGACCACTTGGGCGTCATAGCTTGCGACCGCTGAGAACATCGCCATCAGTCAGGGCCGGAGCGCCCGTACGGACGGCAACCGCACTCAGCCACCCACGCGATGATCTAGGCCGCCTGGGTCGAGGGTGCGCGGCTGGCAGCCATCGGGGAGATCCTGGTCTCCGTGATCCGAGACGGGCTGGCTCACATCCGTCCGGCACTACCGCCCTCACGTGCCACCCCCACGTGCCACCCCCACGCTGCTGCCGACTTCTTCTGTTCTGGATCAAGGCGCCGCGCTCCGCGCGACGCGGGCGGTGAGCCGGCCGGCGGCAAGCCGCCCCGGTCGCCTCCGGCGCCGGGACGGAAAGCCACCGACTGCCGCCGGACCGCCGCCCCGAACTCCACTGATCCAGACACAGGACGACCAGGCCAAGCAGTACGGAAGCCGGCAGATCGACCTGATCGAGGGCCAGGGCTTCCGACTGCCGCGCCAGTCCAACCCCAGGACTGGCTTGCCCTCGGGCTAACCACGCAGCCAGGTAAGCCCACGGCAGCCTCAGCCGGTCGCTCCAGGTGCTGCTCACGCCAGGCCGGAACTCTCCGAGGCAAGAGCATCCGCAGAGTCAGAGAAGCCCTGAGAGGCAAGATCGACCTGCCCACCATCTGCCCACAACCAGTCGTCAACGGCTGGACTCAGCCGGACTCGGCCAGACAAACGACAGCGGCCCCCGATCAGCATCTCTGCTGGTCAGGGGCCGCGTCTGCACCTGGTGGCGGGTAGAGGATTCGAACCTCTGAAGCTTTCGCGACGGATTTACAGTCCGCTCCCATTGGCCGCTCGGGCAACCCGCCAGGGCACCCCACCGCGTCGCAACGCGGCGGCGGAAGCAAGAATAGCGGCTTCCCCCGGTACCGACGCAACCGGGTACCGTCAGGGGGTCGTGCCGCTGGTCGGCGGCCGACGGCAGGCCCAGACCGCCGGACAGCAGGAGCAGAAACATGGCAGCGAACCCGTCGTTCGACATCGTGAGCAAGGTTGACCGTCAGGAGGTCGACAACGCCCTTCGGCAGGCGGAGAAGGAGCTTGCGACGCGGTTCGACTTCCGCGGCACCGGCGCTGAGATCTCCTGGTCTGGTGAGGAGGCGATCGGCCTCCAGGCGGAGACCGAGGAGCGCGTCCGCGCCGCGCTGGACGTGTTCAAGGAGAAGCTCGTCAAGCGGAACATCTCGCTGAAGTCGCTGGATGCTGGGGAGCCGCGCCCGTCGGGCAAAATCTTCAAGATCGACTGCAAGGTGATCCAGGGCATCGAGACGGACAAGGCCAAGGCCATCAGCAAGAAGATCCGCGACGAGGGCCCCAAGGGCGTGCAGGCGCAGATCCAGGGTGACCAGCTGCGCGTCACCGGCAAGAAGCGCGACGACCTTCAGGCTGTCATCTCGCTGCTCAAGGGCGAGGACTTCGGCGTAGCCCTCCAGTTCAACAACTACAGGTAAGGCGGCCCCGGTCGCGGCCGTCGTCACTCAGTAGGCCACCCGGCCCGACCGTCGGACGTTGAAGCGGAACGTAGACCGGCCGACTCGTGCAGCAGGGCGGGCAGGTCGTCAAGGGTGGCGAACGCACGTCCGCCCCAGCTCGGGTCGGTGTCGTTGTGCTCAGTGGTACGAAACACGGTCATGCCGACCGCTGCCGCGCCGGCGAGCTCGCCGTCTGCGCCGTCACCGACGAAGACGCACTCTGCCGGCGCGATGCCCAACCGCTGGGCGGCAATGCGGTAGATCGCCGGGTTGGGCTTGGCCAGCCCGACGTCGCAGGAGAAGACCGCGACGTCGAAGCAGCGGGCAAGCGGACTCTGCGGCCATGCTTCGGCGGTCTCCGAGGTGGCGTTGCTGATGAGGGCCAGCGGATGCCCGTCGTCGCGCAGCGCGTCGAGCACGTCCAGGGTGGCGGTCGAGACAGTGCCCAGCACCCGGCGCGCGAGGGCCCGCCGATGCCCACCGGCCTGTGTCACCTGCTCGTCGGTTGGCGTGCCGCCGAGGCGTCCGGCGAGAATGCGGACGGTCTCCTCCACGTCCCACCGGACCAGCCGGTCACGCCAGGTGGCGTGGTACGCAGCGACCAGCGCGGCCGGAGCCACCCCGACCACGAGCGCCATCTCGCCAACTACCCGGTCACGCTCGTCATCGGCACCGTGAACCAGGGTATGGAAGAGATCGAAGATCACTGGCCGAGACATTGGCGCATCCTACTGAGATCGTCACCGCTCTCACCCGCCCGGCTGAGATCGACTCGGGCTCCTGGAAGTCGGGGCATCCGGGCGACCGGGACACCGCGGCATTCAGAAACCCGAGTCGATCAAGCACAACCCGACCAAAGCGCGCGGTCAGACGGTGACGGGGTGTTCGGCGCGTACCGCTGTGGTTTCCGCGCGGGCGATGGGCCCGGCGGGTAGGGCGGCGACCGCGGCCCCGACGGCGACTGCCGCCCCGGCGAACAGGAACGCCCAGCGGACGCCGCCGGCGTGGTCCACGATCACGCCGGCCACCGAGCCGCCGGCGGCGCTCGACGCCACCGCGACGGTGACCACCCAGGTGTACGCCTCGTTCAACATGCCGGTGGGGGCGATCCGGCCGACCAGGGTGTTCTCCAGGGTCAGCGCGGGCGCGATGGTGGCTCCGCCGGCGACCAGTGCGACACCCAGCGCAAGTGGGGTGGGCATCACCGCGAAGACGGCGAAGGTGGCGGCCAGCGCGCCGAGCAGCAGGGCGAACTGCCGGGTCATGTTCGGTGCCGGCTTGCGGACGCCGAACCAGAGCCCACCGATGGCGCTGCCGACCCCCCAGACGGCGAGCAGCAGGCCGGCGAGGCTCTCCGGGTCGTCGGTGGCGTGGTCGCTGGCGAACGCCGGCACGATCACCCCGGCGGCCCCGAACGCGATGCCCAGACCGGCCACGCAGATCAGCAGGGCTGGGAAGCCGGGGACCCGCAGCGGGCCGAGCCCGCGGGCATGGTGTTCCCGCGGGTGTGGGCGCCAGCCGCGCATGACCCGGCCGAGGGCCACGGCGGTCGTGCCGACCAGGGTGACCACTGCGGCGCCGATCAGCGCGGCGGCTGCGTCGGCGACGAGGACGAAGCCGGCGACGAGCAGCGGGCCGAGCACGAAGACGATTTCGAACAGCGTGGTCTCGGCAGCCAGGGCGGTGTTGCGGAGCGGGTATCGGCCGGAGTTGGGGCTGGTCAGGTCGTTCCAGGCGCCTCGGATGGCGGCGGTGAGCGGCGGGTAGGTGGCACCGGCCACACCCGCGGCGAGGTAGATGACGGGGAGAGCGTCGTCGCCGGAGCGGCTGGCCAGCAGCAACCCGATGAGCGCCAGCGGGTGGGCCACGGCGGTGAGCAGCAGGACGGGGCTGGGGCCGACCCGGTCGGCGATCCGTCCGGCTATCGGGCTGAGCGCGGCGCCGGCGAGGGCGTAGATCCCGCCCGCGATGGCGGCCAGTGAGTACCGCCCGGTCACCTGCTCGACCACCAGGAGCAGCGCCAGCGGGGTCATGCCGATGCCGAGCCGCCCGATGATGCCGGTGACCAGCAGCATGGGCGCGCCGGGGATCCGCCAGACGCCCAGGTACTGGCGCAGTGCGGTCACGGACACCTCCGGCTCTGGGACAGGTAACGGGTAGAAGCTCTTTCGACCCTAACCCCGAGGTCGGCACCGCGGATGGTCGGGCCGCTCACAGTGGCGCTGCTGGCGGGGCTGACCGGAACGGTCGAAACGAGTAAGTTGTTGATCGAATTGGATCCATGCGCTGAGGCCGCACGAAAGCCAGGAGGTCCGATGACCGGGACTGCCAACGCACCGCTGCGGGTCGAGATCTATTCGCTGTACGGTGACGCCCGGGCCACCGAAGCCGCCTCGCCCAGTCTGCGCGGCTCCCTGCCGGCGCGGGCCGTGCAACGCTGCCCGCCGGTCGCCGCCGGCTCCGGGTTCGGCTGGTACGTCTACCCGCCGGCCGACTTCGCGCTCCGGTGGGACGGGCAGGACACCGAGTGGACCCTGCTGGAGGAGAACGAGCCGACAGGCTGGCGTTCCCTCGCCGGCGGGTACGACGGCAAGCTGCCGGACGCGGCCGCCCAGTTGGCGGCGGCACCGGAGCAGTTCCGGGGCGACCTGGACATCTTCGACCGGTACGGCGCCAGCATCCCGTTCCTCGATGCCGACCCGCGCGCCGCCAACACGATCGAGTTGGTCACCGGCGTGGTGGCCCGTACGTCCCCGGGTTGGTGTCTGCTCGCCCGCGGGGTGCCGAACTGGCCCGTCCAGCGCGGCCTGCAGCTCTATGAGGGGGTGGTGGAGACCGACTGGTACACCTCGCTCCTGCCCACCATCCTGCGACTGACCGAGGCTGGGCAGGTGGTGCGCTTCTACCGGAACATCCCGCTCATGTGCCTGCAGCCGGTGCACCGTTCGACGCTGGAGGCGTTCCGCCACGCCGAGTTGACCACCGGGCAGGGGTTGGCGGCGTGGCCGGAGGACGTCTGGTCGGACTTCGTGGCCCTGCGCCGTCGCCGCCAGGACCCGGAGATCCAAGGCAGCTACCGGCAGGAACAGGCCCGCCGGGTCCGGGAGAACGCCACCTACCAACCAATCGGGGTGGCGGAACCGGACCAGTCGAATTGATGTCCAACACCGACGAGCGGCCCGGCTACCGGGCCCTGTTCCGGCATCCGGTCGCCTCCCGACTGGTCATCGCCCGGGGCATCTCGGAGCTGGGTGACTTCGTCGGGTTGGCGGCCCTGCTGCTGCTGGCCTTCGACCAGACGAACTCCGTGCTCGGCCCGGCCGCCGTCTACGCCGCCCGTACCCTGCCCGCCCTGCTGGTCGCGACCGTCTTCAGCGGCTGGTTGGACGTTCCGGCCCGGCGTACCCTCCTGGTCTGGCTGTCGGTGGCCGGCGCCGTGCTGATCGCCGTGCCCGCGGCGGTCCCCCAGCCGGTGCCGGCGATCGTGGCGGCCGGCCTGCTCGGGGCGGTGCGGGCCGCCTACGCGAGCGTCAACGTGGCGGTCGCCGCCGAGGCGGTGGACGCCCCGCTGCGGCTGCCGCTGTTCGGTCTCTCCGCCTTCGCCAACCAGGCGGGTCAGGTGATCGGTCTGCTCGCCGGCGCCAGCCTGACCGTGGCCCTCGGAGCCCGGGTGGCGCTCCTGATCGATCTCGTCTCGTTCCTGATCGCCGCGATCGTCCTGGCCGGGCTGCCGAGGCATCCGCACCGTCGGCGGGGACCGCGTCCGCCGGCGACCGCGGGTGTACGCATCATCGCCGGCCATCCCGTGCTCCGCAGCGTCGCTCTGCTCACCCTGGCCACGGTGCTCTCCGGCGCGCTGCCGGAGACCCTCGCCCCGGAACTCGCGCGCGGCGCCTGGCGTCCTGTCGTGCTGGCGGCCTCGGCGTTGGGAGGCGCGTTCTTCGTCCTGTTGGTGGCCCGGTCCCGCTGGTTGGGTCGGGTGGCCGGTCAGGTGGCAGTGGCCGCCGCGCTGGCCGGCGCCCTGCTGCTGGCCGGCGTCCTGGTCGCGGTGGATGCGCCGCTGTGGGCGCTGGCGGTGGGCAACGCGTTCATCGGCGCGGGCGGTGGCTGGCTGATCGGGGCGCAGGCGACCTTCGCCCGGTTGGCCCCTCCGGAACGGATGGGGCAGGTCGAGGCGACCATCGTGGCGGCCAACA
Organism: Micromonospora vinacea; assembly: GCF_015751785.1. Lineage (NCBI taxonomy): Bacteria > Bacillati > Actinomycetota > Actinomycetes > Micromonosporales > Micromonosporaceae > Micromonospora > Micromonospora vinacea. Next base: position 1,223,046 of record NZ_JADOTY010000001.1, read on the forward strand.
TCGTCGCCTCGGGGTGCGGGATCTTCCTGCTGGGTGGCGTGGCCGCGGCGGTCTCGCCCGCCGCCGCGTACCTGACGGCGGGCGTCGTCCTGCTGGTCGTCGTGCTGCTGACCCGCCCGGACCGGTTGCCGGTCTCCCCGCAGTGACGCCCGGGCACCCCCGGACGTGACTCCACCCGCGCCCACATGGGACGCGGGTGGAGGTGGGAACGGGTCAGCGCTGGAACTGCACCGGCCCGGCGTTGCGGGCCATCTGCTCCAGCCGGGCGACGCGGTCCTCCATCTTCGGGTGGGTGGAGAAGAGCGCCGCCATGCCGCCGCCCCGGAATGGGTTGGCGATCATGAGGTGGGCGGTGCTGGTGAGTTGGCCCTGGGCCGGCAACGGCCGACGTCGGGCCACCGCGTCGATCTTGCGGAGCGCGCTGGCCAGGGCCAGCGGGTCGCGGCTCAGCTCGGCGCCGGAGGCGTCCGCCTGGAACTCGCGGCTCCGGCTGATCGCCAACTGGATCACCGTGGCCGCGATCGGGCCCAGGATCAGAGTGAGCAGCAGCACAGCCGGGTTGGGTCGGTCCTCGTCGTCCCCGCCACCCAGCGGGATGAAGAAGGCGAGGTTCGCCAGCAGGGTGATGATGCTGGCCAGGCCGGCCGCCACGCTGGAGATCAGGATGTCCCGGTTGTAGACGTGGGACAACTCGTGCCCGATCACGCCGCGCAGCTCACGGTAGTCGAGGATCTCGGTGATGCCCTGGGTCACGCAGACGGCCGCGTGCTGCGGGTTGCGACCGGTGGCGAACGCGTTGGGCTGCGAGGTCGGGCTGACGTAGAGCCGCGGCATCGGCTGCCGGGCGTCGGTGGCCAACTCCCGGACCATCCGGTACAACTCGGGGAACTGCGCCTCGGTGACCGGTTGCGCCCCCATCGAGCGCAGTGCGAGCTTGTCGGAGTAGAAGTAGGTGACGCCGTTCATGACCAGAGACACGACGACGGCGATGACCAGGCCGCCGCTGCCGCCGAACCAGTAGCCCACCGCCAGGATCAGGGCGCTGAGCAGGCCGAGCAGCGCTGCGGTCTTCAGACGGTTGTGGTGCACGATGTCTCCTTCGGTGCACGGATCGCCGGGATCCGCTGACCGGTGTAACAACCCCGTACCCGCCAACCATCCGTCTCAACGCTGAGAGTTGACTGAGACCGGAGCCGGGTGGGGTCAGCGGGCGGCCAGGTCAAGCACCAACTGCGGGGCGACGCCGAGCACCACGGCGGCCACCGTCGCCACCGCCAGCACCACACCCACCACACCCACCACGGGTACGCCCGACGCTCCGTCGCCGGCGAGCGCCGCGGCCGGACCGGGCGTCGTCGGCGGCGCCCAGAGCGCGGCCGTCACCCGCAGGTAGTAGGCAAGGCCGATCACGGCGTTCAGCGCCACCACCAGCGCCAGCCAGGCCGCGCCGCCGTCCAGCAGCGCCCGGACCACCGTCACCTTCGCGAACAGGCCGGCCAGCCCGGGCGGCAGACCAGCCAGACCCACCAGCGCGAGACCGAACGCCGCTGCCCGCCAGGGGTGCCGCCGGGCCGCCCCGCGCAGGTCGTCAAGCGTGCCGCCGTCCGCACCCGGCGGCCGCAGGGCCGTCAGTCCGGCGAAGGCGGCCAGCTCCAACACCACGAAGAAGACGGCGTACGCCACGGCGGCCGCGTACGCGGCGGACCGTGCCTCGTCCGTGCGTCCGGCGGCCAGCGCCAACGCTCCCAGCGGGGCGAGGATGTACCCGGCCTGCGCGACGGACGACCAGGCGAGCAGCCGGACGGTCCGCCGTTGACGCAGGGCTACCAGGTTGCCGACGGTCATGGTGAGCACGGCCAGCAGGGCGAGCACCGGACCGGTCTGGTCCGCCGGTAGCGCCCGCTGCACCACGGCGAGCAGAGCGACCAGGCCGCCCAGCTTCGACGCGGTGGACAGGTACGCGGCCACCGGCAGTGGCGCGCCGTCGTAGGTGGCCGGCGCCCAGGCGTGGAACGGCACCGCCGCCACCTTGAACGCCAACCCGACCAGCAGCACCGCCACCGCGGCGGTGGTCAACGGCAGGTCCCGCAGCTCGGGCTGTTCGGCGAGCAACGTGCCGAGCCGGTCCAGGTGCAGCCCACCGGTCACCGCGTACAGCAGCGCCGCGCCGAGCAGGGTCAGCGTGGTCGCCACCACGCTGACCACGAAGAAGGTCACCGCCGCCTCGGCGCTCGCGAGGCTCCCCCGGCGCAGGCCGACCAGCACGTACAGCGGCAGGGTCAGCGTCTCCAGGGCCACGATCAACGTGATCAGGTCGCCGGCCGCGCCGAGCACCACGCCGCCGGTCATCGAGCAGGCCAGCAGGAAGGCGTACTCCCCGACCGGAGACCGACCAGCCCGCAGCGCCGGCACCGACAGCCCGAGCACGCCAAGGGTGAGCAGCGCGACCACCACCCCGACCAGGGCCGCGCGACCACCGAAGATCCAGGAGCAGTCGGCGCCCACGCAGAACGTCCGCCGTTCGGCGCCCGCCCCGACCAGCGCGGTACCGACGGCGGTGCCGAGCGCGCCGAGCGCGGCCACCGCGATGGTGGCCCGCGGTCGGGCCACGACCAGATCGGTGATGAGCACGAGTACGGCAGTGCCGGCGGCCAGATAGGCCGGCAGCAACGCGACGCTGTCCACGCTCTGCACGACGTTCATGGTTTGACCACACCGATCAGGGCGTCGACGGGAGCCTCGGCGACGCCGAGGACCAGCGTCGGCGCCAGCCCGATGGCCAACGCGAGCAGCACCAGCGGCACCCACGCGGTCAGCTCCGCACCGGCCAGCCCGGGGCCGACCTGCCCAACCGCCGGGCTCGGCCGGTTGTGGGTTACCTGGCGCAGCAACCGCAGGAAGTACGCGGCGGTGAGCGCCCCGCCGACCGCCGCCAGCACCCCGAGGGTGGTCCAGAGCGGGCCGCCGACCTGCACGGCGGCGATCACCGCGAACGCCTCGCCCCAGAAGCCGGCCAGCCCGGGCAGGCCCAGCGACGCGATCGCCGCGAACGCGAGCAGGCCCGCCAGCCGGGGCGCGGTCTCCCGCAGCCCGGACAGCTCGGCGAGGGTGCCCGTGCCGGTACGGTCCTTCACGGCCCCGGCCAGGAAGAACAGCAGGCCGGTGATCACGCCGTGTGCGACGTTGCCGATCAACGCCGCCTGGATGCCGGTGGCGGTCAGCGTGGCGACGCCCAGGAGCACGAAGCCCATGTGCCCCACGCTGGAGTACGCGATGAGCCGCTTCACCTCCGACTGGGCCAGGCAGACCAGCGAACCGATCAGGATCGCGGCGACCGCCAGCACGCCGAGCACCGGCGCCGCCCAGTGGGCGCCCTCCGGCGCCACCCCCACCGCGACCCGGATCAGGCCGTACGTGCCCATCTTGAGCAGCACACCGGCCAACACGACACTGCCCACAGTGGGTGCCTGGGTGTGCGCGTCGGGCAGCCAGGAGTGCAACGGCCACAGCGGGCTCTTCACAGCGAACGCCACCGCGAGCAGTGTGAACGCGGCCAACTGGGTGCCCCGGGACATCCCCGCGCCACCGGTCAGCGTCACCAGGTCGGCGGTGCCCGCGGCGGCCACCACCACGTACACGCCGACCAGCAGCAGCACCGAGCCGAACAGCGTGTAGAGGGCGAACTTCCGGGCCGCCCGACGCCGGTCCGCGCCACCCCAGCCGGCGATGATCGCGTACATCGGCAGCAGGACGACCTCGAAGAAGAGGAAGAACAGCACCAGGTCCAGGGCGAGGAAGGTGCCCAGGATGCCCACCTCGACCACCAACAGCAGCGCGACGAGCGCCCGGCCGCTGCCGCCGTCCGGAACCCGCCACATCGTGTACGCGCAGCAGAGCAACGTGAGCAGCGCGGTCAACACCACGAGCGGCCAGGAGATGCCGTCGACGCCGAGGTGGAAGCGCAACTCCAGACCGGGCACCCAGGGCAGATCCAGTTGGTGCCACGGGCGCACCGCCGGGGCGCCGGCCGACCAGGCGACCCAGCCTCGACCGCCGAACACCAGCGGCACCGCCGCCAGCAGGGTCAACGCCGCCGCGATCGTGCCGACCAACCGGGCCGCCCGGTCCCGGGGCGTCGCCGCCACCGCGACCGCACCCAGCGCCGGCAGCGCCAGGACAGCGACCAGCAACACCTGGCCGAGGCTCATCAGACTCCTCCGATCAGGGCGGCGGCCAGGCCGATCAGCAGCGCGCCGGCCAGTACGCCGGCGGCGGCCCGGGGCAGCGCCGCGCGGTGCAGCGTGGCCAGCCCCGCGCCCAGACCGGACGTCGCTCGCCCGCTGCCCTCGACCGCGCCGTCCACCACCACCTCGTCGCCGGTGCGCGCGGCGCGGGCGAGCGCGCGGACGGGGCGTACCACGACTGTGTGCTGGACGTCGTCGAGCCGGAACGCGCGGGCGAAGACCGGCCGCAGCGGACCCAGCGCGGCCGCCGGGTCGGCGGCCCTGTCACGCCGCCAGCCCAGAGTCACCAGCGCGGCGCCGAGCAGCAGGAACGCCAGCGGCAGCAGCACCCCCGGCCCCAGGTGGACCAGGCCGTCCTCGGAGCCCGCCACCGGGACGGTGGGGAACCGCAGGCGGTCGGCGAACGCCCCGACGAACCCGGCCAGACCGAGCAGTGCGGCCGGCACGGCCAGCAGCAACACCGGCCAGCGCAGCACCGCCGGTGGGTCGTGCGGCTGAACCAGCGGCAGGCGCGGGGCGCCGAAGAAGGCGCGCAGCAGCAGCCGGCCCGCGTACCAGGCGGTGACCGCCACACCGACCAGCCCGGCGATCCAGACGATCCAGCCCACCCAGGACGGGGCCGGGCCGGTGCCCTCCAGGGCGGCCGACTCGGCGACAGTGAGTACGCCGTCCTTGCTCCAGAAGCCGGCCAACGGTGGCACCCCGGCCAGCGCGCCCAGGCCCACCACAGTGCACCAGAACGTCACCGGCATGCTGCGTCGCAGCCCGCCCATCTCCGACATCAGTGTGGTGCCCACGGCGTGGATCACCGCGCCGGCGGCGAGGAACAGCAGCGCCTTGAAGGCGGCGTGGGTGAGCAGGTGGAACAGTGCCGCCGACGGTGAGCCGACCGCCAGCGCGCCGGTCATGTAACCCAACTGGGACACCGTCGACCAGGCCAGCACCCGCTTGATGTCGTCCTGGGCGGTGGCGGCGAGCGCGCCGAGCAGCAGCGTGATCGCGCCGAGCACCCCCAGCACTGTCAGCGTCACCGGCGCGGCCGTGAACAGCGGGTAGAGCCGGGCCACCGCGTACACCCCGGCGGCGACCATCGTCGCGGCGTGGATCAGCGCGGAGATCGGGGTCGGGCCGGCCATCGCGTCCGGCAGCCAGGTGTGCAGCGGGAACTGGGCGCTCTTGCCGGCCACACCGGCGAGCAGCAGCAGGCCGGCGGCGGTCAACGTGGCGCCGGAGTGGTCGTGGGCGAGCACGTCGGCGATGCGGAAGCTGCCCGTCGACACACCCAGCAGCGCGATGCCGAGCAGGAACCCGACGTCACCGACCCGGGTCACCAGGAACGCCTTCATGGCGGCGGCGGGGGCGCCGGCCAGTCGGCGGTCGTGGGCGATCAGAAGGTACGAGCAGAGGCCCATCACCTCCCAGCCGACCAACAGCATGATCAGGTCACCGGCGACCACCACCAGCAGCATGGCACCGGTGAAGAGGCTGATCTGGGCGGCGTAGGGCGGGTAACGGTGGTCCACGTCGACGTCGTCGTGTGGACCGCGCCGCAGGTAGCCGATCGAGTAGACCTGCACGGCCAGGGCGACCGTGGTGACCGCCACCGCGACAAGCGCGGCGGCGCCGTCCAGCCGTACGCCGAGGGTCACCACCAGACCGCCGAAGTCGACCCAGGTGCTCGACGTCTCCGTCGGCCCGTCGACGGTGAGCAGCAGCGCGACGGCCAGCGCCAACGCGCCGGCCGCGCCGGTGACGCCGAGCGTCACGGCGATCGTCCGGGCCCGGTCGCCGCCGGTCGCGCTGTCGCGCCGAGGGGCCGGTGGCAGCAACAGGCCGAGGAGCCCGGCGACCAGGGGTACGGCGGGCAGCAGCGCCCCGAGGAACCCGCTCACCGGCCCGCCTCCGAGTCCACCACGGCCGGCTCACGCCCGCCGATGGCATCCGGCGACTCGGTCAGCGGCACGTCATCCACGGCGACCGTCGCCCGCAGCCGGTAGAGCTGGAGGACGATCGCCAGCCCCACCCCGATCTCGGCGGCGGCGAGGACGATGACGAACAGCGCGAACACCTGCCCCGAGTGCGGGAGCACGGCGCGGGCTGTGGTGTCCGCGGTGACCAGGATCAGGTTGACCGCGTTGAGCATCAACTCGACCGACATCAGCACCAGCACCGCGTTGCGGCGGCGCAGTACGCCGTACACGCCGAGGCCGAACAGCAGCGCGGCGGTGACGTACGGGATGACCGGCCTCACCGACGCCCCCCGGGCTCACTGTCGACCAGGTCGCCTGCCGTGCCGTCGCGGTGCGGGGCGGCTCGGCCGATGTCCGGCCGGGACAGCACGATCGCGCCCACCAGGGCGGAGAGCAGCAGCACCGAGAGCACCTCGAACGGCAGCACCCAGGATTGGAAGATCTGCTCACCCAACCGCTCGGCGGTGCCGGCGCTGGGCAGCGTGACGGTGCTCCAGCGGTACGCGTCGACGAGCAGGGCGGTCAGCCCCAGCCCGGCGCCGCCACCGATCAGCGCGGCTGGCCAGCCCGGCCGGTCCAGGTCGTCGGAGACACCGATCGGGGCCCGGGTCAGCATCATCGCGAACAGCAGCAGGACCACCACCGCGCCCACGTAGATCAACACCTGCACCCAGGCCACCAGCTCGGCGCTGAGCACCAGGAAGTCACCGGCCAACGCGCCCAGGCACACCACCAGGTAGAGCCCGGCCCGGACCAGGTGCTTCGTGGTCACCACCAACACGCCGGCACCGACCGCCACCGCGCCGAGGGCGAGCAGCAGCACATCCGCCCCGGTCACCGGGCCACCCCTCCGGCTCGGGCGGTCACGACGCCGGGTCCTGGTCGGCGTCGGGGCGTACCGCTGGCGGAACGGGACGTGCGGCGGCCGCCTTACGCGCGGCGGACGTCTCCTCCTTGGCCGGCTCGCCGTTCGGGTCGTGCGCGGGCGGCGGCGGAACGGTGGCCATCCACTGACCGAGGTGGTCCTTGTCGTGCAGCAGGTCCTTGATGTCGTACTCGGCGTACTCGAACTCCGGTGACCAGTAGAGCGCGTCGAACGGGCAGACCTCGATGCAGATGCCGCAGTACATGCAGAGCGAGAAGTCGATGTCGAACTTGTCGAGCACGTTGCGCTGGCGGGGGCGGGCTGCGCCGGGCACCGCCACCTCCTCCTTGTGCGAGTCGATGTAGATGCACCAGTCCGGACACTCGCGGGCGCAGAGCATGCAGACCGTGCAGTTCTCCTCCGACAGGGCGATCACACCGCGCGAGCGCGGCGGCAGGTCGGGGGCCGTGTCCGGGTACTGCTGGGTGGTCGAACGGCTGGTCATCGTCTTGAGGGTGACCGCCAGCCCTTTCACCAGGCCCGCGCCGGGAAGGCCGCGTTCGCCGGTGTCACCGCGCTCGCTGGGGTCGCTCATGTCGACCATCCTGCCCTGTGGCCACGGCGCGCGCGACCACCACCCACAGGTCGGGGGCGGTACCGTGGCCGTGGGGAGAACGAACGCACCTGGAAGGACCTGCCATGACCGCCGCGCTGCAGAGCGACTACCCGCCCGAGAGCGAGTGGACGACTGACGATCTGGATGCGCTGCCCGAGGATGGCCGTCGCCGGGAACTGCTCGATGGAGTGCTGCTGATGTCCCCCTCCCCCACCCGCACCCACCAGACCATCGCGATGCGTCTTGGTGCCGCGCTCGACGAAGAGTGCCCCGACGGCTACGACGTGACCCAGGCGGTAGCGGTGCGTATCAACCGCACCCGCTCGTTCATCCCCGACGTTCTGGTGACCACGTCGGTCGCCGCCGCCCGCGAGCCGTCGAAGTACGAACCGCACGAGGTGGTGCTCGCCATCGAGATCGTCTCACCGAGCACCCGCTCGATTGACCGGGTGTTGAAGCCGGCGCTGTACGCCCAGGCCGGCATCCCCTTCTACTGGCGGATCGAGACGGAGGGTGCGCTTGAGGTCGTGACCTACCGGATCGACGCGGTGAACGAGGTCTACACCGAGACCGGGCGGTGGACGAAGTTCGTCGACACCGGCGAGCCCTTTCCGATCAATCTGCCGATCAGTCGGATCACGCCCCGGGTCCGCTGACGACTGCCGGGGGGAGCATCTCGACGCCGAGTTGTTGCAGCAACTGGAACAGCTCGTTGCAGCTCCACACCTCGACGATCCGGCCCGCAGCGTCGAAGCGCAGGAACGTCGCCCCCGAGTAGCTGACCACCTGCCCGGTCGGCGGCACCGGCCCGAACTGCCCGACGTGGGTGCCGGCGGCCCGCCAGTGCACTGCCACCCGCTCGCCGGCCGCGACCACGTCAACGATCTTGTAGCGCAGGTCCGGGAAGGCCGCCCGGCGCTCACGGTGCCAGGCCAACGTCGCCTCCGGCCCGGTGCCGCCCAGCCCCGGGCACTCCTCGGCGACCAGCTCGTACGCCGACTCCTCCCGGCGGGCATTCCACACATCGGCGATGAACCGCCGGGCCGCCGCCTCCACATCCGTCATGCCGGCAGGGTATCCGGGACCACTGTGCGCCGTAGATCCGCGAGGATTGGGTAGAGACACAGACCAGACCGGGAGGGCGACGTGGGCGAGGAAAAAGGCGGCAAGTACGTCGAGCCGGGCGGCGAGTTCACCCGCGACCAGCGGTACATCGCCACCCGGATCACCGAGGACGGGCGCGACGGATATCCGGTCGAGCCGGGCCGGTACCGGCTGGCGGTCAGCCGGGCCTGCCCGTGGGCCAACCGACTGATCATCGTGCGGCGGTTGCTCGGTCTGGAGGACGCCATCTCGATGGCGGTGGCCGGCCCGACCCACGACGCCCGGAGCTGGACCTTCGACCTCGACCCGGACGGCCGGGACCCGGTGCTCGGCATCGAGCGCATCCAGGAGGCGTACTTCAAGCGCTTCCCCGGCTACGAGCGCGGCATCACAGTGCCGGCGATCGTGGACGTGCCGACCGGGCAGGTGGTGACCAACGACTACGCGCAGATGAGCCTGGACCTGTCCACGCAGTGGCGGGCGTACCACCGCGAGGGTGCCCCGCAGCTCTACCCCGCGCACCTGCGGGAGCAGATCGACGAGGTCAACGCAGTGGTGTTCCGGGACGTCAACAACGGCGTCTACCGGTGCGGGTTCGCGGGCAGCCAGGAGGCGTACGACAAGGCGTACCACCAGCTCTTCGACCGGCTGGACTGGCTCACCGAGCGGTTGACCGACCAGCGTTACCTGGTGGGTGACACCATCACCGAGGCCGATGTGCGGCTGTTCACCACGCTGGTCCGCTTCGATCCGGTCTACCACGGGCACTTCAAGTGCAACAGGCAGAAGCTGAGCGAGATGCCGGTGCTGTGGGCGTACGCCCGGGACCTGTTCCAGACTCCCGGGTTCGGCGACACCATCGACTTCGACCACATCAAGCGGCACTACTACGAGGTGCACCGCGACATCAACCCGACCGGGATCGTTCCGCTCGGCCCCGACCTGTCCAACTGGCTCATCCCGCACGGCCGGGAAGCGCTCGGTGGCCGCCCCTTCGGCGACGGCACCCCGCCCCCACCCCCGGCCGAGCCGGTGGACCCGGAACACACCCCGCTGCGCTGACCCCGGGGGCACCTACCCGCCGCTTGCGCCGTCGATCTTGCACATTCTGACGCCGGAATGCCGCGTTCAGTCGCTTTTGCCGGGACAGGAAGTGCAAGATCGACGCGGGAGGTTGGGGGTTCTACAGGGCTATGCGGACTGCTGCGGTGAGGACCAGTTGGGCCAGGGATGCGGGCACGAGGACCAGCCAGCAGAGGCGTTGCAGTTGGTCCTCGCGTAGCCGGGGGTAGGACACCCGGAGCCAGATGATCACGAAGGACACCGCGAAGATCTTGAGCAGCGTCCAGAGCCAGCCCAGCTGGTCGTCGGCGAACGGGCCCTGCCAACCGCCGAGGAACAGCACAGTGGTCAGCGCGGCGATCACCACGATCCCGACGTACTCGGCGAGCAGGAAGAACGCGAACCGCAGACCGGTGTATTCGGTCATGTAGCCGAAGACCAGCTCCGAGTCGGCCACCGGCATGTCGAATGGGGGCCGACGGATCTCGGCCAGCCCGGCGACGAAGAAGATGATCATCGCGGGTGCCTGCCAGAGCAGCCACCACGGCTGCCACGCCTCGACGATGCCCGACAGGCTGAGCGTGCCGGCCGCCATCGCCACCGACGCGGCGGCCAGCACCAGCGGCAGCTCGTAACCGAGCAACTGGGCCGCCCCGCGCAGCCCGCCCAGCAGGCTGTACTTGTTGGCCGACGCCCACGCCGACATCAGCACCGCCACCACCCCGACGCCGACCACGGCCAGCACGAAGAAGAGGCCGATGTCCAACGGCTGCCCGACCAGGTCGTTCGGACCGAGCGGAATGACCAGCAGCACCAGCAGGTAGGGCACCAGCGCCACCGCCGGGGCCAGCCGGAACACCGCCCGGTCCGCCTCGCGCGGCGTGATGTCCTCCTTCTGCACGAACTTGACCCCGTCGGCCACCAGCTGCGCCCAGCCGTGGAAACCACCCGCGTACATCGGGCCGAGCCGGCCCTGCATGTGCGCCATCACCTTGTGCTCGGCCTGACCGACGAGCAACGGCAGGGTGAGGAACGCGACCACCACGCCGCCGATCCGGAGCACCAACTCCACCCAGAGCGGCATCAGGCCGTACCCCCGTCGTGGTCGCTCCGGCCAGCGCGGCCCGGCGGGTCCGCGATCGGCTCGCCGCCCGGCGCGGCCGGGCCTGCGCCAGGCGTGTCTGACCCGGCCGCGCCGCGCGCGGACTGGTCGGCCTGGCCGATGCCCGGCGCGGGCACAGACTCGGCGGCCGGGCCTGCGTCGGGCGCGGGCTGGTCGGCGGGGGTCGGGCCGTCGGCGGCGCCGGCAGGCCGGGGTGTACGCGCCGGACGGGTCCCCGGGGCGGGCCGCGCCGGACGCTCACGGGCCGGTCTGGCCGGAGTGCCGCCGCGCGGGCCCTCCCCCACCCCACCGGCACCAGCCGGGGTGGGCGTGGGCCCCCACTCGCCCGGAGCGGGAACGCCCGGCGGGCGGATCGGTCGACGCCCGCCGCCGGCCTCGGACTCGCCCGGCTCCTTCGCACCCGGCCAGGGCTTGGCCACGCGGGAGGCGAGCACGAACTCCTTACGCAGCGGGTGGCCCTCGAACTCCGGGGGCAGCAGCAGCGGCAGCAGTTCCCCGTGCCCGGCGAAGTCGATGCCGAACATCTCGTGCGTCTCCCGCTCGTGCCAGGCGGCCCCGGGGTAGACGTCGACGACCGAGGCGACGGTGGGCGCTTCGCGCGGCAACCGGGTGCGCAGCAGCAGGCCGTGGCGCAGTCGCGTCGACCAGAGGTGCGCCACCACGTCGAAGCCCTCGGCCAACTCGTCGACTGCGGAGAGCCAGTCGAAGAAGTCGCAGGCCAGCTCGGTGTCGTCACGGGCGGCGGTGACCGCGGTCAGCCAACTCGCGGGCGGCACGTCGACTGTGGCCCGGGCGAACCGTTGCCCGCCGGAGACCGACGGGGTCGCCTCAACCGGCGCGAGCAGCGCGACCAGTCGAGCGCCGACCTCTTCGGGAGTCATGCCGCTGATCCTAGGGCCTGTTTAATAAGGGCGGTCGAGCCGAGGCGGAGTCCGGGCGGCGATCCGGCAAGGCGCGGTTTCGTCCGGATACCGGTGTCGTATCCGGACGAAACCGCAACGCCGCCGGTCGTCGTCCGGGCCCGCCGCAGGCCGGCCAGTTCTTATGAAACAGGCCCTGGTGCCGGCCCGGTCCACGCCTGCCCGCCGTCGATGCCAGGCGATCTGCCGACTTTGGGCGCGGCGCGCGCTGCGGCGGGGAAAGATGAGGGGCGTGCGCGCTGTGACGGTGAGACCTGGGGTCGCCAACTCGCTGAGCCTCGTCGAGGATCAGCCCGAGCCGGCTGCCGAGGAGGGCTCTGTCCTCGTCGAGGCGTTGGCGGTGGGAATCTGCGGCACCGACCACGAGATCATCGCCGGGGAGTATGGCGAGGCGCCGCCGGGTGCCGACCGCCTGGTCATCGGCCACGAGTCACTGGGCCGGGTGATCGAGGACGCGAGCGGCACCCTGCAACCCGGTGATCTGGTGGCCGGGATCGTCCGGCATCCCGACCCGGTGCCCTGCCCCAACTGCGCTGTCGGCGAGTGGGACATGTGCCGCAACGGTCAGTACACCGAACACGGCATCAAGGCGCTACCCGGGTTCGCCCGCGACCGCTGGCGGGTCGAGCCGCGGTTCGCGGTTGCGCTCGACCCGGCGCTGGCCCAGGTCGGCGTGCTGTTGGAGCCGACAAGTGTGGTGGCGAAGGCGTGGGACCACATCGAGCGGATCGGGCACCGGGCCGAGTGGCAGCCGCAGACGGTCCTGGTGACCGGGGCCGGGCCGATCGGGCTGCTGGCCGCGTTGCTCGGCGCCCAACGCGGGCTCTCCGTGCACGTGCTGGACCGGGCCACCGACGGGCCGAAGCCGGAACTGGTCGCCGGGCTCGGCGCCACCTACCACGCGGTGCCGGTCAACGACCTGCCCTTCGAGCCGGACGTGGTCATCGAGTGCACCGGCGCGCCGACTGTGGTCCTCGACGTCATGTGCAAGGCGGGCCCGACCGGGATCGTCTGCCTGGCCGGGGTGTCCAGCGGTGGCCGCACCATCGACTTCGACGCCGGGGCTCTCAACCGGGCGCTGGTGCTGGAGAACAACGTGGTGTTCGGCTCGGTGAACGCCAACCGGCGGCACTGGAACATGGCGGCACAGGCCCTCGCCCGCGCCGACCAGGTCTGGCTCGAGTCGCTGATCACCCGGCGGGTGCCGGTGAACCGGTACGCCGACGCGTACACCCCGGGGCCGGACGACATCAAGGTGGTGCTGGAGTTCGCGTCCTGAGCGACGCCGCGCCCGGTCAGATCCCCGGCAGCCGACCGTTGCGGAACAGGTCGACGAAGAGCTGGTGGTCCTGGCGGGCGCGCACCCCGTACGCGTGGGCGAAGTCCACCAGGTGGGTGACGAAGGCCGGCTCGTCGGAATCCACCGCCGCGACGATCGCCTCCTCGGTGGAGTAGTCCACGAGGTCGTGACTGGATTCGTCGTCGGCGACCGAGTGCATCCGGGCCACCGCCCGGCCAAGGTCGACGAGAACCCCGGTCAGCTCCTCCGGCTCGTTCACGTCCGACCAGTCCAGGTCGGCGGCGTACGGGGAGACCTCGGCGACGAGCTGCCCGGTCCCGTTCAGCTCGGTGAAGCCCAACCACGGGTCGGCGTGCGCCTGCAACGCCCGCTGCGATTCGGCGGTCCGGTGCCCCTGGTGCTGGAAGTAGCCGCGGACCGTCTCGTCGGTGACGTACCGCGCCACGGCTGGCACCTGCGCCTGCTTCATGTAGATGACGACGTCGTTCTCCAGTGCCTGGGTGTGCCCCTCCAGCAGCAGGTTGTACGACGGCAGCCCGGCCGAGCCGATGCCCACCCCCTTGCGCAGCACCACGTCCTTGATCCGCGCGGCCACCGGGCGCAGCTGCGTCGACGCGGTCGGCAGGGTGCCCAGGTAGTCCTGGAAGGCGGCGCTGACCAGGTCCCGGGTGGCGTCGTCGATCTCGAAGACCCCGTCGCCGATGGAGAAGCGTCGCTCGTAGTTGTCGATGGTGGTCTGCGTGGCCAGCAGGTCGACGCGGGTGTTGAGTCGGGCCCGTTGGAGCACCCGGCGCAGCACCCCGTCGGCGTTGTCCAGGGTGATCGAACCGATCGCGTCGTCACCGCCGGCGGCGATGGCCCGCAGCTCGGTCAGGTACGACCGGGCGAACCCGGCCACCAGCTCCCCGATCGCCGTGTCGGAGAGCGCCTTGCCGTAGCCGAGCAGCGCCACGCTGGCCGCGAGCCGGCGCAGGTCCCAGGTGAACGGCCCGACGTACGCCTCGTCGAAGTCGTTGACGTTGAACACCAGCTGCCCGGAGGCGTTCATGTAGGTGCCGAAGTTCTCCGCGTGCAGGTCCCCGTGGATCCACACCCGGCTGGTCCGCTCGTCGGCGAACCGGTCGTCGGCGAAGTCGCCGCGCTGGTCGGCGTAGAAGAGCGCGGCGCTGCCCCGGTAGAAGGCGAACGGGGAAGCCGCCATCTTGCGGAACTTGCGGCGGAAGGCGGCCGGGTCGATCGCCATCGACGCGCCGAACTCCTCGGTGAGCACGTCGACGATGTGGGTGGACCGCTGGTCCACTGAGCTGCTCATAGTGCGCAGGCTAGTGCGGCCGGTCCAGGAGGGGGTGGCGAACCGACCATCCATCGATCATGCTGCGCGACGGCCCCGTCCTGACGGGCGTGACCTCAGGTCGCGGCGGGCGGGCGCACCGGCGGGGCGCTGAGCGAGTCGACCGAGCGGGGGGCGGCGGCCTCGCGGGGCGGGGCGTCCAGCGGCGCGGCCAGCACGTCCCGCTGTGGCACACCGCCGATGCCGGACTGCTCGGCGGCGATCTTCTCCTGGAGGCGCAGGATGCCGTGCAGCAGGGCCTCTGGCCGGGGCGGGCAGCCGGGCACGTACACGTCGACCGGGATGAGCTGGTCGACACCCTTGGTCACCGAGTACGAATCCCAGTAGGGGCCGCCGCAGTTGGAGCAGGCGCCGAACGAGATGACGTACTTCGGCTCGGGCATCTGGTCGTAGAGCCGCTTGATCGCCGGGGCCATCTTGTCGGTCACCGTGCCGGAGACCACCATCAGGTCGGCCTGGCGGGGGCCGTGGGCGAACGGGATCACGCCGAGCCGGATGAAGTCGTGCCGACCCATGCTGGTGGCGATGAACTCGATGGCGCAGCAGGCCAGGCCGAAGTTGAACACCCAGAGCGAGTAGCGGCGCCCCCAGTTCAGCACGAACCGGATCGGCTCACCGAGCACTGCCGGCAGCTGCACGACGACCCCCTCCTGTCCCCCTCCCGACAGTCAACCACAACGTCCGGCTGCAACCCCGAGGCCCGTTCGGGGCTTCTAACGGGGTATGGCGCGCCGAGCACGGCCGTCGACAACGGGGACCACGGGAGGACCGTTCCATGAACACTCGTATCAAGCTCCGCGCAGGTGTGCTGTTGGGCTCGACGCTGGCCCTGGTGGCCACGCTGCCGGGCACCGCCGCGCTGGCGTCGACCGGCGCACCGGCCGCCATCTCGGCGGGCCGGCTGGTCCTGGAGCCCACCGGGAACGGCTACCGGGGCACCCTGCCGGTGACCATCACCAACCGCAGCCGGGCCGCCGACTACTACACCGTCCTGGTCACCGAGCCGGTCGCCGGCTCCTTCGACGGGTTGGTGCCCAACGGCGCCTGCATCCAGGCCGACCCGGTGGACAACCTGCGGGTCTTCGCCTGTTCGGTGGACGGACCGGACCTCGAGCCGGGCGAGCGGCGCAGCCTCGAAGTCGCCTTCACGGTGCGGACCGCGCCGCGCCCGTACGCGATGTCCGCCGCGGGTGGGCGGGTCGAGGTCATGCCCGGGCGCACCCAGCAGGTGGCTGCCGGTAAGGACTTCACCACCCTGTTCCGGGCCACCAACGGATCACTGCGGCACCCGCGACCGTACGTCCAGGACCCCTCGGCGAACGCCTCGCTGGCCGCCGGAGCTGACGCGCTCACAGTGACCCGGCAGGCCGACGGGACGTACGCGGGCCGGCTGCCGGTGACCGTTCGTTATGCGGGCGACGCTGCACACGACTACCTGGCGGTGCAGGCGACAGTGCCCGCCGGGTTGGAGATCGCCGGCACCGACCCGCAGGACTCGCCGAGCTTCGGCGGGTTCTTCGAGGTCCCCGGTGGACGGATGGCCGCCGGAGAGGAGCGCACCTTCGCGGTGCTGTTCCGTACGTCGCCCGGCACCGTCGCCGGTGACCTGGGATCCGTCGACCTGGTCCTGAGCACCCGGTACGGCGCCGGCGAGGTGGCCGACGCCGCGCCGGCCGACAACACCGTCCGGGTCACAGTGACCGCTTCCGACGACAGCTGACCGGGCGGTGCGTCGCCGGCCGGCACGGGGGTCCGGCCGGCGACGCCAGGCGGGGCGTACGCCCCCGACCTCGCATCTCACCCCCACCGGGCTGCCACGGCTGGCACCGGTTCCGACCCGGCGGCGGGACGGCGACCCCCTGCCGACTGGCACGTGTGACGACCGCCTCGGGCAGAGGCCCGACGGCGAACGGGGAGGGGCAGTGACAGCGATGACGGGAGCCCGCGCCAACGAGCCGCCGGGTGCGACAGCGGCGGTGACCACTGACGACGCGGCGACGATCAGTTTCGACGACTTCTACCACGCGCACTTCCGCAACGTGACCACCCAGCTCGGCGCGTACATCGGAGATCTCTCGCAGGCCCAGGACCTCGCGCAGGAGGCGTTCTGCCGTGCGCTGGCACGCTGGGACCGGTTGGCCCGGTACGACGATCCGGTCGCCTGGGTCCGTCAGGTCGCCTGGAACCTCGCCCGGAGCCGCTGGCGGCGGCTCCGGACCGCGCGCAACCACCTGCTGCGGCAACGCCGGACGGAGGTCACGATGGCGGGTCCGACGCCCGATCGGGTGGCGATCGACGCCGCGCTGGCCCAACTGCCCGCCAACCACCGGCGGGCTGTCGTCCTGCACTACCTCGCCGACCTGCCGGTCCACGAGATCGCGAGCCAGGAGGGAGTGGCCGAGGGCACTGTCAAGTCCTGGCTGCACCGCGGCCGGCTGGCGCTGGCGGGGCTGCTCGACGAGAGCATCGAGGAGGTGGGCAATGTCTGACATCGACCCGCGGCTGCGGGAGCGGTTCGCCGCTTACCGCGCCGAGACGGTTTCCACTATCGCGGGTCCGGGACCGGACCAGGCCCGGCGAACCCTTCGGTGGCGGCGGCGGGCGAGGGCGGTGGCGGTGGCCGTGACGGCGATCGTCCTGGCTGTCGCACCGATCGTCGCCAACGCCGCGCTGCGCGATGACGGGTCGGTGCCGGTGCCGGCGCAGACCGGCGAGCCGTCCACGCCGCCGCCGAGTGCTCCCGCACCGACGCCGTCCACCCCGCTCACGCCCAGCACCACCACGTCCACGAGCCCGGCCGCACCGGACGGTCGGATCAGCCGGGCGCAGTTGCTGGCCGCCCCCGTTCTCCTACCGGCCTGGTCCTCGTACGCGAGGGGTTGCGCCACCTCGAACGTGCGGTTGCAGCCTCCGGCGCGCAACCAGGATGTGCCGACACTGGCAGACCTGGACCTGGGTTACACCGATCTGGACGGCGATGGCGCGACCGAGACGGTCGCCCTGGTCACCTGCCGGTTCGGCGAGGCCTCGGCGAAGCAACTCGTGGCGTTCGACCGCGACGGGCGCGGCCGAATCGTGACCATGGGCCGGGTCGTCGGCACCGCCGAAGGGCTCGACGACATCACGGACGCCGACGTCACGGAGGACGGCAAGGTACGGGCACAGGTGGCGGACATCCAGCCCTGCTGCTCGATGCGGAGCTACTGGGCACAGAAGCAGTGGCGGACGTACCGGTGGACCGGCGACGGTTTCACCCAGAGCGACGGGCCGAGGTCCTTCGGCAGGGACCCCCGGCTGACCGACCTGGTGCTGTCCGGCGGCGACCTGGTGCTCGGGCCGGCCGACGCGGACGGGAAGCGTCCGGGCACCCTGACGGTGACCGTGACGAACAAGGGGCCGGTGGACGTGGCGCACATCGGCTTCGCCGAACTGAGCCTCATCGGCGCGTTGATCAGGGCCGACTCGTCGATCTGCGTGCCGTGGCGGGAAGGCGACGAGTCGGGGGCCAGCTGCCGCACGGCCGGCCTACGGTCCGGGGAGCGCCGGGCCTACACGTTCCACCTGCTGGTAGATCCGACGTCGCTGGACCAGCCCAGCGTCCGGGTCGTGCACTTCGACGACCAGGACCGGCACTGGATGGACCTGACCTACCGCGACAACCACGTGGATGTGCGGGTGGTTTCCTGACCCCGCCGATCAGGCCCGGCCGGCACTTCCGGCCGGGCCTGGTGCCACGGGCTTCATCGGGCGTTCACCGAACCGTTGCGGGAGGACCGCAACCTGATCCGGCTTTCCCACGTGTGGCGAACGAGCGGCGTCGCCCCGACGAGGGAGGGCGACGGAGACGGGGAGGACCCAGGTGAGGGTGAGCACCGAATCGAGGCTCGACAAGCCTCCACCAGAGGACCTGGCCCGCCAGGCCGGTCGGCCGTCTACCGACAGCGTCGACTTCGATCAGCTGTACCACGCTCACTTTCGGTCGCTGACCATTCAGCTCGCCGCGTACTGCGGCGACCTGAACCAGGCTCAGGATCTGGTTCAGGAGGCGTTCTGCCGGGCCTTCGCCCGGTGGGCGAAGGTATCGCGTTACGACGACCCGGTCGCCTGGGTGCGGCGGGTCGCCTGGAACCTGGCCACCAGCCGCTGGCGCCGGCTGCGGACCGCCCAGGCATACCTGCGACGTCAGCGGGAGGAGCACGTGCCCGGCCCCGGCCCGGACCGGGTCGTGTTGGCGCGGGCACTGGCGGCACTGCCGCCGAACCATCGACGTGTGGTGGTGTTGCACCACCTCGCGGACCTCTCTGTCACCGAGATCGCCCAGCAGGAAGACGTGCCGGAGGGCACGGTGAAGTCCTGGTTGCATCGGGGCCGTGCCGCGCTGGCGGCCCAGCTGGCTCCGCGGAATGAGGTGACCGACCATGGCTGAGTTCGACGAAGTCCAGCTCGACGCGGAGTTCGCCGCGTATCGGACGGCATTGCTTCCGGCCATCGCGCCGGACGGGCCAGCCTCGGTCCGACAGACGGTCCGTCGCCGACGGCGGCGCACCGCGGTGGCGGTGGCCGCGGCGCTGGTGGTGGCGGTGGCCGTGCCGGTGGCCGGGGAGGCCGGGCTGCGCCGGAACCCGGGACCGCCTGCGACGTCGACGACGGCTTCACCGACCCCGTCCGAGTCCCCGTCGCCGACGCCCAGCGCCTCCCCTTCCCCGGCGGCACCGGACGGACGGATCGAACGCGCCGAGTTGCTCGCCGCCACCGTCGACCTGCCGAGCTGGGACGACCTGCCGGACCGCCCGGACGGCAAGCAGTGTCACTCCCGTGGGATCCGGCTCAGCGGTGACCCGGTAGGTGACGACGCCAACCTGCTCGTCGAGCTGGCGTACGGGGACGTCGATCGGGACGGGGCGACGGAGACCGTCGTCCTGGTGCGCTGCCTGTTCGGCACTCGTGGGCCGGCGCAGGTGGTCGCCTTCGACCGAGACGCCGCCGGCCGGGTCGTCACGCTCGGCCGGGTGGCCGCCACCGCCGACCCGACTCCCGAGTGGCTGATCGGGCTGCAGGTGCGGGCCGCTGACGGGGTGATCCGGGTGGCGATGGCCGACCGGGCGCCGGGAGTTGGCTGGCCGCTTGAGCAGTCGCAGCGACAGTGGCGCGGGTACAGGTGGGACGGCGAGCGGTTCCGGCAGGTGGAGGGGCCGACGAGCTTCGGTCCCAACCCGTACGCCGCCGACGTGTCAGTCAGCTCCTCGAACCTGGCGCTCAGTAGGGAACCGGGCGACAGTTTCGCGGGCACGATCCAGGTCCGGGTACGCAACGCCAGCGCGGGCGAAGTGCCCAATGCCGTGCTGTCGTTCGGCCTGCCATGGCAGTTGCGGCCGTTCGGGGATGGCTGGGAACGGTGTCGCGAGAACATGCTCGAGGCGCGAGCGCCATACCAGTGCACCCTGGGGCGGCTGGCACCGCACGCTGACATCCGTCTCAACCTTCAATTGCGCCGGGGGCAGGGAATGCCGTTGGCCAGCGGCAAGGCGACCATCGAACTTCTCGTCTCCGCTGCGGACGGGGGCAGCCTGATGGAGCGTGATCGGAACGACAACTTCGCCACCATCACCCACTACTACGGCTGATCGGACGAGGTACCGGCCCTCTCCCAGAGTGGTTCAGCCGTCCGAACCCCACGCGGGTCGTTGCAGCAGACCGACGAACTCGACCAACAACCGCTCGCGCAGGGAAGGTGGTGCGACGTCGAGCAGCGTGTTCACCAGTGCCATGCGCTCCGGCAGCGGCCCGGTGCCCGAACCGCTACCGAGACCCAGCGCGGCAGCCAGGCCCAGCACCAGTTCCGGGGTCAGCGCCTCGGGGGTCAGTGCGCCGACCAGGGCCGCCAGCTCGGCGGGCAGCCGCACCGGGCCGGCGGCCAGGGCGGCGGCCACCGCCTCGGCCAGGTCCGGCCCGAACTCGGCGACCCGGGGCGCGACAGCGGCGGTCACCGTGAGGTGCACGCTGGCGGGCAGACCGGCGTACGACAGCTGGGGTTGGGTGTGCCAGCCCCGCGCGGTCAGCTCGTCGACCAGGACGAACAGGTCGGGGCCGCCAGCGGTGGCGGTGAAGCAGACGACAGTCGACTCCGGCTCGGCCATCAGGCGCAGCCCGTCGACGGCGCGGACCGCGTCGGCCAGACCGGCGACGGCGTCCCGGGTGACGGCGGCCAGCCGCAGGTAACCGTCGTCGCCGAGGTGCCGCACCGTGGCGTACGCGGCGGCGATCGGACCGCCCGAGCGGGTGGACGCGATCACCGGGTTGATCATCGTGTAGCCGGGCCAGTCGGCGTACGCGAAGTACTGCGGGGCGCGCAGGGCGGCGTCGCGGTGCAGCAGCACCGACACCCCCTTCGGCGCGTACGCGTACTTGTGCAGGTCGACCGAGATGGAGGTGACCCCGGGCACCGCGAAGTCGAACGGCGGCACCGGCTCCCCGAGGCGGCGCAGGTACGGCAGGGTCCAGCCGCCGAAGCAGGCGTCCACGTGGCAGCGCACCCCGGCCTCGGCCGCGGCGGCGGCGATCTCCGCGACTGGGTCCACCACCCCGTGCGCGTACGACGGCGCGGAGCAGGCGACCAGCACCGTCTCCGGGCCGATCGCGGCGGCCATCGCGGCCGGGTCGGGGCGCAGCGTGTCCTGGGAGACCGGCACGACGTCAAGCGCCACCCGCAGGTAGTGCGCCGCCTTGGCGAACGCGGCGTGCGCGCTCGACGGCACCACGATCCGGGGCGCGGCGATCTCCGGGTGGGCGTCCCGGGCGGTCTTGACGGCGAGGATCAGCGACTCGGTGCCGCCGCTGGTGACGCTGCCGACGACGTCCGGGGCGGTGGTGCCCGGGCCGGCGCCCAGCACCCGGCCGGCGGCGCCGACCAGCGCGTTCTCCATGGCCAGCAGGGACGGGAACGCGGTCGGGTCCAACCCGTTGACGTGCGCGCTCTCCCGGTGGGCGGCGGCGGTCAGCTCGTCCAGCCCTGGCACCGCCGGGTCGTAGACGTACGCGAACAGCCGTCCCCCGTGCGTAGGCCGGTCCCCCGCGCGAAGCCCTCGAACCTCGGCAAGCGCAACGTCAGCGGCAACCCCGGAAGGTAGAACCCTGTTCTCGTCGATCATGGAATTATGGTGCCCTTCTCGTGACGGTCAACGGCTTTCGTCCCCCACCACAACTCCATGATCGACCCGTCCGTCGGGCGTGGCGTCGGTCAGGGCTTGGGCGGTGAGGGTGTACTGGCGGAGCAGGAGGACCGGAGGGGCGATCAGCAGGGCCGGGATCAGCGTGAAGCCGAGAAGGACGCCCAGTCTCGCCGTGTCGGACTGGGCCGCCGCCGAGCCGGTGTCGGACGACACGTAACCGGAGAGCTGAAGCACCAGCCCGTAGATGCCCGGGCCGAGCGCCAGGCCGAAGGTCTCCCCGGCGGTCCACAGCCCGGTGAAGACGCCCGCCTGCCGTCGACCGGTGCGCGCCGTCTCGTGCGCGATGCAGTCCGGCAACATCGCCAGTGCGAAGACCTGCTGCCCTGCGTACCCCACGCCGAGCAGCGCGACCATCAGATAGACGGCGACCGCCGGCAGCACCGGCGCGGCGACCAGGGCGAACGCACCGACGGCGAGGATCAGCGAGGCGACGACCAGCGCGGTCCGTTTGCCCAGCCGGGCGCCGATCCGGGTCCAGATCGGCATCACCAGCAGCGCCGGCCCGACGAAGCAGACGAAGAGCAGTGTCGGCCCGCTCTCCTCGTCGCGCAGGATCTGCCCCGCGAAGTAGTTGACCCCGGCCAGGATCGTCGCCACCCCGGCGGACTGCACCACGAAGCAGATCAGCAGTGCCCGGAACGGGCGGTTGGCGCCGGCCACGGCGAGTTGGGCGCGCAGGGTCGGCTCGCTCTCGCCCACAGTGCCGGTCGGCGCCGACCGGGTGCCCAGGAACGCGCCGAGGGCGCCGAGCGCGATCAGCGCCGCCACGAACAGGCCCATCCAGCGGTGCCCGGTCACGCCGTCACCACCGGCGCTCACCACCAGCGGCGCGACCGCGCCGGAGACCAGGATGGCCAGCGCCAGCACCGCGATCCGCCAGGTCATCAACCGGGTTCGCTCGGCGTAGTCGCCGGTCAGCTCCGCCGGCATCGCCACGTACGGCACCTGGAAGAAGGCGAACGCGGTGGCGGTGGCGAGGAAGGCGAACGCCACGTACGCCACGGCGGCCGGGCCGCTACCGAACGGCGCGGCGAAGATCGACGCGAACAGGACGGCGAGCGCGAGGCCGGCGACGAGCAGGTACGGCCGGCGGGCGCCCCACCGTGACCGGGTGCGGTCGGAGATCCGCCCGGCGACCGGGTTGACCAGCACGTCCCATGCCTTGGGCAGCAACACCAGCAGGGCGGCCAGCCCTGCGGCCACGCCCAGGGTGTCGGTCAGGTACGGCAGCAGCAGCAGGCCGGGCACTGTGCCGAACGCTCCGGTCGCCAGTGAACCGAGCGCGTATCCGGCGTGCACCGAGCGGGGCAGCGAGCCGGTGGCTGACGAGCCGGCGCCCGGCGGCGTTTTCATGGGGCCGAATGTTACTCACGTTAGGACGGAGGTCACATCCCCTCATCAGGCGACCAACCCGCCGCCGCGATGTCCACACCCTCGCCGCGCAGTGGCACCCCCTCGGCCCGCAGTCGGGCCCGCGCCTCCCGCTCGTGCCCCGGTGGCAGCCGACCACTCGCCGTCACCACCCGATGCCAGGGCACCGAGCCGCCGTGCCGGGCCATGATGTTGCCGACCAACCGGGCCGAGGCGCGTCCCGAACGCTCGGACAACGCGTCGGCCACCCCGCCGTACGACATGACCCGACCCTCCGGGATCCGCTCCACCAGGTCGAGCACCGCCTCGACGTACTCGTCAGGAGTCACAATCCGCCACCATATGGGAACGCCGCCGGGCGGTGCGGCCGTGACCACGCAGAATGGTCGGGTGCGCGACGCAGTCACGACGGCCCGGCGGGTCGTCGTCAAGATCGGATCCTCCTCGTTGACCACCGCCACCGGCGGGTTGGCCGACGAGCGCGTCGACACGCTCGTCGACACCCTCGGTCGGCTCACCGCCGAAGGACGCGAGGTGGTGCTGGTCTCCTCCGGCGCCATCGCCGCCGGGCTCGCCCCACTCGGGCTGTCCCGACGCCCGCGCGACCTGGCCACCCAGCAGGCCGCCGCCAGCGTCGGGCAGGGGCTGTTGATCGGCCGGTACGCGGCCAGCTTCGCCCGACACGGCCGCACTGTCGGGCAGGTGCTGCTCACCGTCGACGACGTGACCCGGCGGGCGCACTACCGCAACGCGTACCGGACGCTGCGCAAACTGCTCGACCTGCGGGCCGTGCCGATCGTCAACGAGAACGACACGGTCGCCACCCAGGAGATCCGGTTCGGCGACAACGACCGGCTGGCCGCCCTGGTGGCCGCGCTGGTGCACGCCGACCTGCTGGTGCTCCTCTCCGACGTGGACGCCCTCTGGACCGGCGACCCCACCAAACCCGACTCGACCCGGATCGCCGAGGTGCGCGACGACGCGGACCTCGCCGGCATCACCATCGGCGGGGCCGGCCGGTCCGGCGTCGGCACCGGCGGCATGGTGACCAAGGTCGAAGCCGCCCGGATCGCCACCGGCTTCGGCATCCCGGTGGTACTCACCGCCGCCGACCTGGCCACGCAGGCGCTGGCCGGCGAACCGGTCGGCACGCTCTTCCACCCCCAGCGGCAACGCCCGACGGCCCGGCTGTTCTGGCTGGCCCACGCCACCTCACCCCGGGGGCGACTGCACCTCGACCCGGGCGCGGTCGCCGCCGTCGTCGGACGGCGCAAGTCGCTGCTCCCGGCCGGCATCACCGCAGTGGACGGCACGTTCACGGCCGGCGACCCGGTGGACCTGGTGGACACCGCCGGCGCCTCGGTCGCCCGAGGGCTGGTCAACTACGACGCGGTGGAGTTGCCCGGGCTGCTCGGCCGCTCCACGTCCGAACTCGCCGCGGCGCTCGGCCCGGCGTACGAACGAGAGGTCGTCCACCGCGACGACCTGGTGCTGCTCTAAGGAGTCGATGATGAGCGTGACCGAGCAGGCGCGACGGGCACGGGACGCCGCCGCCGAGTTGGCCGTGGCCACGCGTACGGTCAAGGACGCCGCGCTGGTGGCGATGGCCGAGGCGCTGGTGGCGCGTACCCCGGAGATCCTGACCGCGAACGAGGCGGACCTGGCGGCCGGCCGCGAGGCCGGGCTGAGCGCGGCCGTGCTGGACCGGCTCGCGCTCGACGCGGGCCGGGTGGCCGGCATCGCCGACGCGCTGCGCGAGATGGCCGCGTTGCCCGACCCGGTCGGCGAGGTGGTCCGCGGGTCCACCCTGCCCAACGGCCTGGAGCTGCGTCAGATCCGGGTGCCGTTCGGGGTGGTCGGCATCATCTACGAGGCGCGGCCCAACGTGACAGTGGACGCCGCCGGGATCTGCCTCAAGTCCGGCAACGCGGCGCTGCTGCGCGGGTCGTCGTCGGCCGCGCACTCGAACGCCGCGCTGGTAGCGGTGCTGCGCGACGCGGTCGCCGGGGCCGGTCTGCCCGCCGACGCGGTGCAGTTACTCGACGCCAGCTCCCGTGACTCGGTAAAGGAGCTGATGCGCGCCCGGGGTCTCGTCGACGTGCTCATTCCGCGCGGTGGGGCGTCGCTGATCCGCACCGTGGTCGAGGAGTCGACGGTGCCGGTGATCGAGACCGGGGTGGGCAACTGCCACGTCTACGTCGATGCTGCCGCCGACCTGGCCAAGGCCGTCGCTGTGACCCTGAACGCCAAGACCCAGCGCCTGTCCACCTGCAACACCGCCGAGTCGCTGCTGGTGCACGCGGGCATCGCCGACGCGTTCCTGCCGCCGGTGCTGGCTGCCTTCGCCGAGGCGGGGGTGACGGTGCACGGCTCACCCGAGGTGGCCGCCTACTCCGCCGCCGTTGTCCCTGCAACCGAGGAGGACTACGCCACCGAGTACCTCTCCGCGGACATCTCGGTGGCCGTGGTCGACTCGCTGGACGCGGCTGTCGCGCACATCCGACGCTTCGGCACCGGGCACACCGAGGCGATCCTCACCGACTCGCAGAGCGCTGCCCGCGAGTTCGTGGCGCGGGTGGACGCGGCGGCGGTGATGGTGAACGCCTCGACCCGGTTCACCGACGGCGGCGAGTTCGGCTTCGGCGCGGAGATCGGCATCTCCACCCAGAAGCTGCACGCCCGCGGCCCGATGGGCCTTCCCGAGCTGACCAGCACGAAGTACGTAGTCACCGGAGACGGGCACGTGCGCTAGAGACCGGCCCTACCCCCTCCCGCGATCTTGCACTTACTGCCCCGGCATAAGGGGCATTCGACGTAAACCCGCGACAGAAACTGCAAGATCGCCGCCTGAGGGCGGGGCGCGGGGCTCAGCCCGGTGGGGTGGGGCGGGCCGCCCGGATCGCGGCCAGCGTGGCGTGCACGTCGAACTGGTGGCCGTCGTCGCTCTCCCAGCCGCCGTCGCTGCGCTGGGTCTCGGTCAGCCGGCGCAGCGCCCGCACCATGATCCAGTCCTGTGGGTCGACACCGGCGCGGCGCAGCGTGGCCGCCAGCCACGCCACGTCCCCCGGGGACATCTTCGGCATCCGCTCGGCGAGCACCACCTGGATCCGCGCCGACTCCTGGAACATCTCCTGCCGGTGCAGCACTGCCGCGCTCAACCAGCCCGCGGCGAGGTACGACGGCCAACTGCCGTCCGGGCGCAGCCGCGCGGCGAGCGAGTGGGCCGCCGCCTGCACCACCCCGGCGTACGCCCCACCCACCCGGTGGTCGAGCGGACCCGAGGCCCGCGCGTCCAGGCCGGCGACGGTGAGCCAGAAACCGGCGTTCGCCGACACGAGGAACCCGGCCTCCGGGTCGCCGGGCCGGGCCCACTCGGGCGCCGAGTCGGCCAGCGACGCGTCCTCTTCCCAACCGCCGTCGGCCTGCTGCCGGGACGCCAGCCAGTCCAGGGCACGGCGGGCGGCGGGGCGGCCGAGCGCACCCAGGTCGTCCAGCTCGGCGAGCCGGAAACAGGTGGCGTCGATCGAGGCGATCTCACCGCCCCAGGTGGCCGGCCAACCGCCGTCCGGTGACTGGCCGACCTCGGCCGTCTCGAGCAACTCGGCGGGCACGGGGGTGCCGTTGCGGAGCCAGGAGAGGCGGGCGCGTTCCACCGCATCCCCGTGCGCCACGACGAACCCGATCGCGGCTTCCAAGTCGACCACGGCGGAGACGCTACCTGCGCAGACGCGATGCCGCCTCAGGGAATCGGCCAGCCCGGAATGGCTGCGTCGCTCCCGCCGGACGACCGCTCGGCGTCATCTGCGTCGATTCGCCGGGGCGGCGGCGTGAAGCTTGCCAGTCCGGCCGGGGCGGCCTTGTGGGCCGCCCCGGCTCGATCGTCAGTACGCGGGCAGCGACGGGTCGATCTGCTTGATCCAGGAGAGCACGCCGCCCTGCACGTGCACGGCGTCCTTGAAGCCGGCCGCCTTGAGCGCGGCGAGTGCCTCCGCCGAGCGGACGCCGGACTTGCAGTGCAGCACGATCTGCCGGTCCTGCGGCAGCTTCGCGAGGGCCTCGCCGGAGATGATGTCGCCCTTGGGGATCAGGGTGGCGCCGGGGATCTGGACGATCTCGTACTCGGCCGGCTCGCGCACGTCGACGAGGAAGATGTCCTTGCCGGCGTCCTGCCACTCCTTGAGCTCCAGCGCGGTGATGGTCGAGTCGAGCGTCGCCTCCTGGGCCTCCTCGGAGACCGCGCCGCAGAAGTCCTCGTAGTCTTCCAGCAGGTCGGTGACCGTCGGGTTGTCGCCGCAGAGCGCGCAGTTCGGGTCCTTGCGGACCTTGATCTTGCGGTATTCCATCTCCAGGGCGTCGTAGACCATCAGGCGGCCGACCAGCGGCTCACCGATGCCGGTGAGCAGCTTGATCGCCTCGTTCACCTGGATCGAGCCGATCGACGCGCAGAGCACACCGAGCACGCCACCCTCGGCGCAGGAGGGGACCATGCCGGGCGGCGGCGGCTCCGGGTAGAGGCAGCGGTAGCAGGGGCCGTGCTCGGCCCAGAACACCGACGCCTGGCCGTCGAAGCGGTAGATCGAGCCCCAGACGTACGGCTTACCCAGCAGCACCGCCGCGTCGTTGACCATGTAGCGGGTGGCGAAGTTGTCGGTGCCGTCGACGATCAGGTCGTACTGGGCGAAGATCTCGCGGACGTTCTCCCGGTCCAGAGCGGTGTTGTGGATCTCCACGTTGACCAGGGGGTTGATCTCGCGGATCGACGCGGCGGCGGACTCGGCCTTGGATCGGCCGATGTCGGAGACGCCGTGGATGATCTGGCGCTGGAGGTTGGACTCGTCGACGGTGTCGAAGTCGATGATGCCGAGCGTGCCGACCCCGGCCGCGGCGAGGTACATCAGGGCGGGCGACCCTAGGCCACCGGCGCCGACACAGAGCACCCGGGCGTTCTTCAGCCGCTTCTGGCCGGTCACCCCGACGTCCGGAATGATCAAGTGGCGTGAGTAGCGGCGGATCTCGTCTACGGTCAGCTCGGCGGCGGGCTCGACGAGCGGGGGCAACGACACGGTGGACTCCCCGGGATCGGCGGTGTGAACCGCGCCATTGTTGCTCGCGGGAGCCCCCCTCGGCCATGAGGGACGACACGTGGTCCGGTATGCGGGAGCGGGAATAACCGACGACCCGGCCGATCAGGGGACGATGTCCCCCGCGTAGCGACGGCCGTCGAGGTAGGGCCAGGCGTTGGCGACGCACCCTTGCAGGCCGTACGTCTGCTGCTGCATCACCGGGGCGGGCTCCCCCGGGCCGGGGCACGCCTCGTGGTCCTCGCCGAACTCGTGGCCCACCTCGTGGTTGATGACGTAGGTCCGGTAGGTGTCCAGCGAGGCGCCGTAGTCGGGGACGGCCTCCATCCAGCGGGCCAGGTTGATGATGACCTGACCGGGCAGGCGACAGGAGGTGTAGCGCTCGGTGGTCAGGCCGCCCTCGGCGCACATCTGCTCGGACGTGACCGGGGTGGCCAGGTAGATGGTGAAGTCGGCGGCCCCGGCGTCGGCCACCCGTTGCACCCGCAGCTCGTCGGACGCGATCCAACTGCGCGGGTCGGCCAGCACCTCGTCCACCGTGGCGGCGAACACGTCGGCGTCCTGGCCGGCGCCGCGTTCGACGACGACCCGGTACCGGTGCAGCGGCCCGTCCGTGCCGTGCACGGGAGTCTCGCCGTCGGCGGCGGTGAAGCGTCCCGCGCCGACCGACGGGTAGCCGGTGGGCGCCGGGTGAGCGGCCACGCCACCTCCGTGGCCCATTCCGCCCTGGGTGGTGGCCGGAGGCTCGGCTGACGGCTCGCCGCCCCGGCTCACCGTCACCCCGATGGCGGCGGCAAGGACCAGCAGGCCGAGCAGCATGGTGCGGCGCCGGCGCCGGTGCATCCGGACGAACGCGGGACGCACAGCCCGCAGTACCGACCGGTGGCCGGGCGGCCGGGGCGGGCCGTAAGGGGACGACGGCGTCATGGCATCAAGCCTGCCAGATTATTCGGGCATTTCTCCGTTTTTTCGCTTTTGCTGCAAGACGCCTGATGAGGGCTCAATGGTGGGCGTGTCGGACCGGCCGGCTCACAGGGCGGGGCCGGTGTACCGCCGCCCGTTCAGGTACGGCCACGGATTGACCCGGCACCCACTGAGGAAGAGCGTCTGCTGCATCATCACCGGCGCCGGCCGGCCCGCACCGGGGCAGCGCTCATGCCGATGCCCAAGCTGGTGACCCACCTCGTGGTTGACCACGTACGTCCGGTAGACCGTCAACGGCACACCGGCCGAGACGAAGTGCGGCACCGACAACCGCCACCGATCCAGATTGATGATCACCTGGCCGGGCGCCCGACAGGACGTGTACGGCCGACCGTTGATCCGGATGTCCACCCCGCCCCTGGCACACATCCGACCCGCGGTGCGGGCGGTGGCCAGGTAGACGGTGAAGTCACGAGGCGCGGCCCCCGGCACCTGCTGGAGCCGCAGCCGACCGCTGTCGACCCAACTGCCCGGCCCGGCGAGCGCCGCCTGAACCGCCTCGGCGAACTCGCCGGCATCCTCAGCACTGCCCGACTCCACAGCGACCCGGTAACGCCGCAGCTCACCCGCCCGACCCAGCACCGGGCCGGAGCGGGCGTCGTAACCGAACCCTCCCGTACCGGCGCTCGGAACCGCACCGGGCACCCGCAACACCGGGGGCCGGCTGGACGGAACCGGGTCGGAGGGCGAGGGCTCAGCCGACGGCGGCAGCGGCCCGGCTACCAGCGGCGGCGGGCCGATCTCCTCGGCGGCCAACCGGTCGGCGCCGGGATGCCCACCCGGCCCCTCGGCGATCACGGTCACCGCCGCGCCGACGGCCACCACCACCGCCACCAGTTGGGCGAGCAGCGCGAAACGTCGCCGACGGCGAGCAGGATGGCGGGCTGAGCTGGGCATCCACGTCAGCCTGCCAGATCAGACCGCCCCGCGGCGTCCTCCGTTTCGGCGAGCAGGCCGACCACCGCGCGGGCAACCAGCCGGGGAACCTCCAACTGCGCCACGTGGCCGACGCCCTTGAGCATCATCAATCGGCTGTCCGGAATGACCCGGGCGGTCTGCGGCGCGACCCGCACGTCGACCAGACGGTCCTGCAGACCGCCCACCACCAGGGTCGGTGCGCGTACCGCCTCGGCGAGGCGCCACAGCGACCCCGGCCCGGGCAGGTACGAACGCAGGAAGCTGGAGACCAGCCCACGGAACGTCCGGACGTACGCGGCGGCGTAGTGCTCGGCCTCGTACCGCACCCGGATCTCCTCCAGCGCCTCGGCCCGGCGCTGATCGCAGATCCGGCTGAGGTCGGCGACGCACGCCTCCAGCACCTGCTGGGCCATCACCTCGGGCGCGAGCTGGGTGAGGTGCCGGGCGACCAGCCGCTCACCTCGGGGAATGGCGAGCACCGGCAGCATCCGCCCCTGCAACGAGCGCCGGAAATCCAGGAACGGCAGCGCCGGGGAGATCAGGGTGAGGGTGCGGACCAGATCCGGCCGGAGCCCGGCGACCTGGACCGCGACCGACCCGCCCAGCGAGTTGCCGAACAGGTGCACCGGGCCTCGACCGGAATGCTCGATCCAGCGGACGACAAGATCCGCGAAGGCCGGAATCGTGTAGCGCGGGCCGGGCTCGCTCCGGCCGAAGCCGGGCAGGTCGATGGCCTGACCGTCCAGCCGGTCGGCGAGCAGCCCGGCCAGGTCGGTCCAGTTCTGCGACGACCCGCCCAACCCGTGCACGTACAGCGCCGGCTCCGCGCCAGCGGCGGTGGCCGGGGTGTCCCGGACGTACGTGACCCGGCCGTCGAGGCGGACCTCCCGGCCCGGCCACGGCGGCGGAACGCGGTCGTCGGGGAGCAGGTGGTCCGGCCAGAGAGTGGCGCGTCTCATCGCTCCAGTCTGCCTCGAACCACTCAGGACAGCAGCGCCTCCAGCCGACGGTTGACCGCCGCCAGCGTCGCCCGGACCACCGCCTGACGCGGATCACCCGCGACCAGGGCCGACCCGGCGAGCTGCTCGACCCAACCCTCACAGACCAGCAGCGCCACCACGGTGGCCACCTCGCAATTGCCGAACGGCACCACGGCCGCGTGTTCGACGAAGCAGCGCCCCCGCTCGGCGTTCTCGGCGCCGCGCAGCAACTCGTCCACCGCTGCCGCCGCCGCCACCGCGCAGAGCCGCAGCACGTAGCCGTCCACCGCCGGCCCGGTGGCGTACCCGGAGGCGCTGTCGCCCCCGGCCAGCAGCCGGACCTCCACGTTCGCGTCCAGGCCGAAGGTGCTGACCTGCACGTGGTCGATCACCACCCGAGGCCCCGGCGTGCCGCCGGTCTCCAGCGGCCGGGACGGCGCCGACTCCGTCGTGGTCACCTGACCACCGGAGTACGACGTGCCGAGCGTCGCCGGGCTACCGGTCGCGGCGCCGGCCGGCGCGGACGAGACCGATCCGGGTTCCTCCACCGTGGCGCGACCCCGGTGCGGAGCGTTCGTGCGCCGGCGGCGCGTCGGGTCCGGGCCGGTCCGCTGCTCCGGGCCGGCCTGCGGGGCCTCGACCCGGCCGCCGGGCGGGCGGACGACAGTCGGCGGTTCGGCCGCCCGAACCTCGCCGGGCTCGCGCGAAGCCGCGTTCCGAGTTTCCGGGGTACGCCGCTCGGCGGGACGGTCGGCTGCGCGACGGCGAACCGGCGGAGGTGGCGTGGTGGGCAGGCCGGGCACGTTCTGCGGGGCCGCGGCCAACCCCATCCGCTCCTGGAGGAGCCGGGCGACCTGCCGGCTCACCTCGGCCGGGTCGGCGCCGTCGGCCAGGTCCAGTCGCAGGCTGTGCGCCCCGGCCGGTGTACGGCGCAGGGCCGCGTCGCGGACACCGGCCACCTCCCGGACGGCGTCCAGGATGGCGTTGACATCGAACCCCTCGGGGCGCTCGCGCAGCGGGGCTGGCTCGTCGTCCCGACGCAGGTGGGTGGCGATGCGGGCGAGTTCCGGGGTTTCGGCGGGCGGCTCCACGGCTGGCGGCTCCGGCACGACGGGCACGTCCGGTTCCGCGGGGACGCGCTGCGGCAACACCACGGCGCTCGGGGCCGACTGCCGGCCATCCTCGACCGGCGACGTCGGGTCGGGGGCGGATCGGCGCGCCGCGTAGGACGAGGCGGACGTCGGTGCGGGTTGATCGCGGCGGCCGGGACCGTTCATGGCGGCGGGCGGGACCGCCGCGGTGGATGACGGGGTGACGTCATTCGATGGTGACTCGTTGGCCGGCGCGGCCGGCTGGGATGACTCGACGGGTGACGGACCCGGCTCGGGTGTCGCCGGCCGGAGCCGGAACGGTGCGATCGGCCGGCTCTCGGGCCGGGACCGGCCGGGCGTCTCGCCGCCGTCACCCCCACCGGCGCTGGCCGACCGGCTGGCCGGCCAGGACGGGCGCTCGACCGGGGTGGCGGGGAGCCGGCCCTCGGACCAGTCCGGCCGCTCGGCCCGGGAACTGCTGCTCGCCGTGGGCGAAGCACTGGTCCAGGACGGTCGCTCCGTCACCAGCGACGGGCCTGCCGGAGCCGGTGGCGCGTCGGTCAGCGTGGGAGGTGGCCCGGCCGGTGCCGGGGGCGGCCCTGCGGGTGCCAGGGGTGTCGCCTCGGCCGATGCCGGCGGGTCAGCCGGTGCCGGGCTGGCGGCCCAGGAGGGTCGCATCGGCGGGGAGCTGGGCGGCGCCGGACTGATCGGCGCCGGATCGGAACCGCCGGCCCAGGACGGCCGCGTCGGCGCCGCGCTGGTCGCGGGCGGTTCGGACCCGCCAGCCCAGGACGGTCGTACCGGCGGCACGCTTGTCGCCGCCTCGGACCCGCCAGCCCAGGACGGCCGCGCCGGCGGCACGCTGGGCGGCGTCGGATCGGATCCCCCGGCCCAGGACGGCCGCGCGGGCGACGGGCTGGCGGGGTCGGGGTCGCCCCCGCCAACCCAGGACGGACGGTCGGCTGGTGCGCCGGTCGCCCCAGACCCCGCCCAGGACGGCCGGCCGCTGGGCGGGCCACTGGTCGGCGTCGCACCACCGGCCCAGGACGGCCGGTCGGCGGGCGGTGCGCTGGTCGGTTCGGCGTTGCGCTCCGGCGCGGGCTCGGACTCGCCCCGGCCGGGTTCGTACGCCCGGGGCGGATCGGCGCGCACCGGCTCGTACGGGCGGGGCACCTCGGCGCGCACCGGCTCGTACGGCTGGTTGGGCTCGGCGACCCAGCCCGGTGCCGACTCGTCCCGTGCTGCCGGCCCAGCCGGCTCATCGTCCTGACGGGACCAGGGCGGGGCCCACCCGCCTCCCCAACTGGGACGGTTCCAGCTCGGCCCCGACCAGTCGGGCTCGATGGCCGGCGACTCCCCGGCACGGTGCGTGTCACCGGCCCGGTGCGCGTCCCCGGTGCGGTGTGTCTCTGCCGGGCGCGAACCCTCGGCAGCGCGACCGGGCTCACCGTCGTCGGCGGGCCCGGCCGGGCCCGGGGTGCGCCCCGAGGTCGCCGCGTGCTCGGGTGCGAGCGGGTCGCGCCAGTCGCGCGGTGCGGTCGGGTTCTCGTCGGCGGCCAACCGCTCGCCGGTCGGCGCGTGGAAGCCGGGCGGCACCTCGAAGCCCGACGCCGCGGTGCCGACCGGCGGCACCTGGACGGCCGGTGGGGCCGAGGTGGGCAACCCGGGCTCGGCCCAGCGGGCACGGTGCGCGGCGGCCGGATCGACGGTGGACTGTGGGGCGGGGCCCGGGTCGGGCTCGGCGGCACCCTGCTCCGCTGGCGGGGCGGGACGTTGGGCGGGCACCACGAGCCGGTCGCTGGCCGCCCCGGGGCGACCCTCGGCGGGTAGCCCCGGCGGTGCGCTCACCGGGGTGGTGCGTCCCACGGGCGGTTCGAGACCGGGGTGCGGGACGCCGTTGACGTCATCCGGGTGGTGCGTGCCGTTGACGTGGTGGCCGTTGGTGCGGGCCGGCGACTCCGGGTCGCCCGACCGCCCGACCAGCGGCGATGGCAGGTCGCCGTGCCGTGTCGAGGAGGTCCGCCAGCCCGACGCGGGGTCGGGCTGCCAGCGCGGCGCCTCGTCCCGGGCGTCCTCACGGTCGGCGGCTCGGGGCCACCCACCCGCCGGAGGTGCCCACCCGCTGACGGAACGGCTCGGGTCGTCGTGCTGACCCGTTCCGTCACCGTGCTCTCCCGGGGTGGCGGCTCCGGGTTGCCCTGTTTCACTCACCGCGCGCTCCTTGGTCGCCCCCGCTGAGGCTACCGTGTGCCGAGAGTGGCGATAAGTTACAGCGGCGGGCCATTTCCACGACCGAGGTCACGGGCCTCGCCCGGTCTGGGGGGAAAATGCCGGCTCGTACGGAGAACTCGGAGGATCCCATGACCGCTGCGGGGAACGGTGCACAGACCGCCGGCCGGCCCACCCGCCTGCCCCGCTCCGCGCGTCGTAAGCAGCTTCTCGCTGCGGCGCAGGAGGTGTTCGTCGCGCAGGGCTACCACGCCGCCGCGATGGACGACATCGCCGAGCGGGCCGGGGTCTCGAAGCCGGTGCTCTACCAACACTTTCCCGGAAAGATGGATCTCTACCTGGCGCTGCTCGACACGCACTGTGACGCCATCGTCGCTCAGGTGCAGGACGCGATGCGCGGCACCAGCGACAACAAGGAGCGGGTCAGCGCGTCGGTGCGGGCGTACTTCGACTTCGTCGACCACGAGAGCGAGGCGTTCCGGCTCGTCTTCGAGTCGGATCTGCGCAACGACCCGGCGGTGCGGCAGCGGGTGGAGCGGGTCGAGCAGGGCTGCATCGCGGCGATCACCGACACCATCATCTCCGACACCGGGGTGAGCCGGGCGCACGCCGAGTTGCTGGCCTCCGGGCTGGTCGGCGCGGCGGAGACGGCAGCGCAGTTCTGGCTGGCCGGCGGCCGGCAGGTGCCGAAGGCCGAGGCCGAGGCGTTGGTGGCCGCGCTGTCGTGGCGGGGCATCGCGAGCTTCCCGCTGCAAGGTGAGTCAGCCTGACCGCCGACCCCGTGATCGGATAGCCTTCGCAGGGCGGTTCTTTCGCCCCAGTTGAGGAGGCACAGTGGAGGTCAAGATCGGCGTGCAGTACGCGCCGCGCGAGCTGGTACTGGACAGCGCGCAGTCGCCGGCCGAGATCGAGCAGATCGTGACCGACGCCTTCGCCGGCAACGGCGGCACGCTGTCCCTGACCGACGAGAAGGGCCGGCGGGTCATCGTTCCGATCGAGAAGGTCGCCTACGTCGAGATCGCCGAGGCGTCGTCCCGGGCGGTCGGGTTCACCGTCCGCTGACCGGTCCGGCCATCGCGGCAGGTCGGCACTCGGCCCACCTGCCGCAGGCCGGCACCGGCCCGACCAGCCGGGCGGTCAGTTGTTCAGCCCGGCGGCGGCCATCCGCGCGGTGTGCGCGGTGGTGAGCCGGCCGAACAGCCCAGGCACGTCGACCCGGCCGTCCCGCGCGATCAGCGCGGTGAGGGTGGCCCGCTCGGCGGCGACGCGGCCGGCCTGGGACAACGCCTCTCCGACCAGCCTCCGGGCCCACATCGAGAGCCGACCAGCCACCCGGGGGTCGTCAGCGACGGCCACCCGGATCTCCGCCGCGGCGAAGTCCGCGTACCGGGAGTCGTGCAGGACGTCCAGCACCAACGCCCGGTCCGGTTCCTCCAGCGCATCGGCGATCTCGCGAACGAAGTCGTCGGTGATCGCGTCGCCGACGTACGCCTTGGTGACCACTTCCGCCCAGTCCCGTGGCTCGGTCGAGTCGTGGTACGCCTGCACCGGCTCGACATAGGGCGCCATCGCATCCTCCGGCGGTACGCCCAGCACGGTGAGCCGGTCGGCGAGGCGCCGGTAGTTGGCGATCTCGGCCGCGGCCATCTCGTTCAGCGCGGCCCGGCGGCGCAGGTCGGGAGCGAGCCGGGCGTCCCCGGCCATCCGCTCGAAGGCGAGCAGCTCGCCGAAGGCGACGAGACCCAACAGGTCAGCGACGGCGAAATCAGACACGAGCGGCAGGTTACCGCGCGCCGACCCTCGGGCGCGTCCCGCGCACGTCGCACCCCAGCCCCACTCGACGGACATGCAATAAGTGGCGTGGGTCACATTTACTTGCCCCGCGTGGCGGGTGGCCGACCGGGAATCGGGACGGGGGCATGCCTGTTCAGGTAACATGGAGCAGTTGCCGTGGGCGCCGATCTGATCGAAGCTCAGCCCGCGGCGCGCGTGCGGCCCGGTCCGGCTCGGCAATCTGCCGCCGACCGTGTGGCCCGCGTCATACCGAACGCGCCCTGAGGACATGACGGGCGCACCCACGAGAGGGCACCCCCACATCCACATGAGCGACCTGACTCAAGATTTGTTGGACGGCCAGGAACTGGCCCCCATCGCCCCGGTTCGACCGGAGGCCCCCACGTTCGCCGCACTCGGCGCCCGCGCCGAGACCGTCGAGGCCCTGGCCTCGGCCGGCATCACCCGCGCCTTCGCCATCCAGGAGTACGCGATCCCGATCGCGCTGCGCGGCGTCGACCTGATCGGTCAGGCGCCCACCGGCACCGGCAAGACCCTCGGCTTCGGCGTACCGCTGCTCGACCGCGTCTTCGCCCCGGGCGAGGGCAGCGACGGTGTCCCTCAGGCGCTGGTCGTCGTCCCCACCCGTGAGCTGGGCATCCAGGTCGCCAAGGATCTGGCCGCCGCCGGCCGGACGCGTGGCGTCCGGGTGCTGCCGATCTACGGCGGCGTGGCGTACGAGCCGCAGATCGACGCGCTGCGCAAGGGCGTCGAGATCCTGGTCGGCACTCCCGGCCGCCTGATGGACCTGCAGAAGCAGAAGCACCTCCGTCTGGACCGGGTGCACGCACTCGTCCTCGACGAGGCCGACCGGATGCTCGACCTGGGCTTCCTCGACGACGTCGAGAAGATCCTGGCGATGCTGCCGGAAGACCGGCAGACGATGCTCTTCTCGGCCACCATGCCGGATCCGATCGTCACCCTGTCGCGGCGCTTCCTGCGCCAGCCGATGACGATCCACGCCGGGCACACCGCCGAGACCGGCCCGTCCCCGCAGACCCAGCAGCTGGTCTACCGCACCCACTCGATGAACAAGGTCGAGGTGGTGGCGCGCATCCTCCAGGCGGAGGGGCGTGGCCTGACCATGATCTTCACGCGGACCAAGCGGGCCGCCGACCGGGTCGCCGAGGACCTCGACTTCCGCGGGTTCGCGGTCGCCGCGGTGCACGGTGACCTCGGCCAGGGCGCCCGTGAGCGGGCTCTGCGGGCCTTCCGGGCCGGCAAGATCGACATTCTGGTCGCCACCGACGTGGCGGCTCGCGGGCTGGACGTCACCGGCGTCACCCACGTCATCAACTACGACTGCCCGGAAGACCAGGACACCTACACCCACCGGATCGGTCGTACCGGCCGGGCCGGCGCGACGGGTGTCGCGGTGACCTTCGTCGACTGGGACGACATGCCGCGCTGGCGGATCATCGACAAGACCCTCGGTCTGGAGATGCCGGAGCCGCCGGAGACGTACCACACGTCGCCGCACCTCTACACCGACCTGCACATCTCCACCGACGTCAGCGGCACGCTGCCCACGGCCGAGCGCACCCGGGCCGGGCTGTCCGCCGAGATCGAAGAGGATCTGGGTGGAACGACCCGCTCCCGTCGGGGCGACAGCGGTGGTCGGGGCCCCCGACGCGGTGAGAGCCGTGGCGAGGGCCGCGGCGAGCGCCGTGGTCGAAGCGATGGCCGCCGCGACCGCTCCGACGCCGGCACGCCGGCCGTCGCCGAGGCACCTGCGGGCGACGCCGCCGACGAAGGCAGCCGTACCCCGCGCCGCCGGCGTCGCCGCCGGGCCGGCGAGGTGGTCCCGGGCGAGGCGACAGCGGTGATCTCCGCCGACGCCCCCGCCGAGCCGGCCGCCGCGTCCGACGGCGAGGCGTCCAAGCCGCGCCGCCGCCGACGCCGCCGTGGTGGCGGTTCCGGTGCGGGTACGCCGGCCGAGGCGACAGCCGACTGACCACCAGCCACACCTGACATCCCCCGCACCGCCTCGCGCGGTGCGGGGGATGTTTCCCTTCTCCCACCCCACCTGCCGAAGATGGAACGATGCCGCAACCACTGGACGCCGCCCTGACCGAGGTTCGGGCGCTGCTGCTCGACCCCGCGCTGACCCGGGCGGTCGCCGCCGGACGTCGACGCGGCCGCCGCCCCACCGTTGAGCGGGCCGAACTGCGGCCGGTGACGCTCAAGGCCGGGCCTCGGATGCAGATCACCACGT
The DNA here is from genome assembly GCF_015751785.1 of Micromonospora vinacea. NCBI lineage: Bacteria > Bacillati > Actinomycetota > Actinomycetes > Micromonosporales > Micromonosporaceae > Micromonospora > Micromonospora vinacea. Next base: position 1,261,532 of record NZ_JADOTY010000001.1, read on the forward strand.
CCGACGGCGCTCGCCCGTACACCCGCAACGTCGCCTCCGGTCCCGAGGCCACAGCGGCGATCGACGAACTGCTCGCCGAGCCGTTCGGCAACTGGCACGTCGAGACGGCCGACGCGACGCTCCAGCTGCGGGTGACCAAGTCGGGCGAAGCGCAGGTGCACCGGGCCGCGACGTCCCGACCGGCGGCGACGCCCAGCGGAAACGACCGGGCCAAGGAATACCTGCTCGACCCCGGTGACCCGATCTTCGCCGAGATTGGCGGCTCGGCGGCCAAGCGCCGCCAGGTGGACGCGTTCCTGCGGGCCCTGGCCGCGACCCTGCCCGACGACCTGACCGGTCCGCTACGGGTGGTCGACCTGGGCTGCGGCAACGCGTACCTGACGTTCGCCGCGTACCGCTACCTGACGGGTCGGGGGCTCGACGTCCAGCTGATCGGCGTGGACGTCCGAGAGGACCAGCGGCGGCGCAACACCGAGCTGGCGCAGCGGCTGGGCTGGGCCGACCAGGTCAGCTTCGTGGCCGGGACGATCGCCGACGCCGTCGTCGACCCCGCCCCCGACCTGGTGCTGGCACTGCACGCCTGCGACACCGCCACCGACGAGGCGCTGGCCCGCGCGGTGCGTTGGGAGGCCCGCTGGGTGCTGGCCGCGCCGTGCTGCCACCACGATCTGGCGAAGCAGCTCCGCGCCCACCCCGCCCCGGGCCCGTACGAGCTGCTGACCCGGCAGGGCATCCTGCGCGAGCGCTTCGCCGACGTACTCACCGACGCCCTGCGCGCCGGGCTGCTGCGGGTGCACGGCTACCGGGCCGAGGTGGTGGAGTTCGTGGACTCGCAGCACACACCGCGCAACCTGCTGATCCGCGCACGTCGTACCGGCGCCGAGGCGACCGGACCGCAGCGCGCGGAGTACCGCGAGTTGGTGGACCAGTGGCAGGTCACCCCCCGGCTGGAGGCCCTGCTGGCCGCCGGAGAGACGCCCGCCTCCTAGCTGGCTAGCGTCGGCGGTCCCGGCCACCGTTGCGCTCGCTGACACCGCGGTCGAGGACCGACACCCGCTCGGCACCGGGCCGCTGGGCGTCGCCCGGGACGGTCGGGAATGGTACGACCTTGCCCCCGGTCTCGGCGTTCCCGGCGGCCGCGAAGGCGTTCCAGGAGATGTCCACAAGCAGCTTCTTCACCTCGGCGTGCCGGATGGCGGCGTTGTGTTGCAACGCCATCCGGGCACCGAGCAGGACCGCGACCAGGGTGGTGGTGATGGTGCCAGTGGCGGCCAGCACCTGGAGGCCGGTCGCGGAGTCGGCGCGCAGCACCAGGACCAGCAACCAGATCCAGAACGCGGCCGCGAAGACGCCGGCCTTGGCGACGAAGAAGAGGCTCACCGCACCGGGCTGGTACGGCTGGGGGCGGCTCGAATCGGCCATGGTGCTCCTCGGCGGTGGTCCGGTCGGACGCGGCAGGCGACAGACCCCAGGTCGGGACGGGCACCGAGCTTATAGAAGAACGATGATGATCGCTCGATGCAATTTTCGTTCTGCACAAACGCTTCCAGAGAAAAGTCTCACCCACGGGACAGTTTGTGCGGTCAGTCAATTGTTTCCGGCCCTGGGCGTACTACCCTCGGAAGGCGCATCGTCCCGGTGCTCCGGCGGGAGGGGAAGACACACAGGGATGGGATCCGCCGACGTATCACCGCAGATGGCCTTCGCCCGCTTCGTCCGGCGCGCCATCGATGACGCTCGTGACGAACGTGGCTGGACCGTGACTGATCTTGCCTCGCACACGGGCGTGGGTCGCTCCACCGTGTTCCGCTGGCTGGCCGGCGATTGGCACGACTACCCCGAGTTGGCCAAGGTGCGCGGCTTCTGCGCCGCACTGGATCTGCCGGTCGCCGCCGCGTTCCGCGCGCTCGGGCTACCCGACGCCGGTCCCACGCCCCGCCGACGCCACGACGACGGCCCGGTCGAGGCCGACGTCCGGGCCATCCTGGACCGGCTGGCCGACCCGACGGTCCCCGCCGAGGAGAAACACCACATCCGCGACCTGCTCCGCTACCTGGCCCGCCGCCCCATCCGCCGAGCCGGCTAACCCCGTCCCGCTCCCGCTCCCACTCCCGCTCAAGCGCCGTTGATCATGAAGTTATTGCCCCGACACGCTGCGGCGGGTGGCAATAACTTCATGATCAACGGGAGGGATGGGGGTCGAGCCTAGGGGACGGTGAGGGTGAATTCCGCCGTTCGGACCTCGGCGTTCACCTGGAAGTCGAGGTAGAGGCGGTAGCGGCCCGGACCGGGAGTGGTCAACCAGAACTTGATCTGACCGTCCACCAGCTCGGTCTCCGGGTGCACGTGCAGGTAGCCGAGGTCGCCCTCGCGCAACGCCACCAGGTGCCCGTACGCCCCGAGGTACCGCTCCAGCGGGGCGGCACCGCCAGCGCCGTCGACACGGAAAGTCAGCGGCACTGTCGCCCCGGCCTGCGGGGTGCCCTGGTAGCCGACGCTGAAGCCGTCCACGGTCGTCGAGGTGGCCGGCCCGGGCAGCGGGCTGGGCTGGTAGTCACCGGGCGCCACCAGGTCCGTGCCGAGGGTCACCGCGGTTTGCGCGCCGTTGTCGGCGACCACAGTGAAGTCGGCGTACGCGCGCCAGAGGCCGGGCTGCGCGAGGGTCAACGCAACCGACCAGGTGCCGTCCGCCGCCATGCTCGGGTGCAGGTGCTGGTAACCGGTCAGGTCCCGCCGGACGACGATGAGGTGCAGCGGCTTGTCGTGCACGATGGCGAACCGGGTGACCGGCCGGCGCTGCGCGTCGCGCACCTGGAAGCGGAGTTGACCGGGACGACCCGCCTCGAACTCGGTGGCCAGGGGGGCCAGGGTGAACCCGGCCGCGCTGACCGCCAGACCGCCCGGCTCGGTGGCCGCGCCCTGATCGGTGGCCGTGGCGGAGCTGTGGTTGTGCGGCGCGACGCCCGGCGGGTCGGTGTGCTCGGCGGCCAACGACGGACTGCCGGTGGCGGCACCGTTGGCGTTCAGCCGGCCGAGGCCGAAGCCGAGCAGCACCGCCAGCACCAGCCCGCCGACCACCAGCGCCAGCCGGAGAGTGCTCTTGTCCGGCCCGGCGGGAACCTCGTCAGCCACGACCGACGCCCAGCGCCTGGCCGGCCTCGTCGCCGGCGGTCAGGTCCGCGCCGGGGTACGGGCGGCGGACGGGCTGGTGGTCGGTCATGCCGCCCACGGTACCGCCGCGTCCGGCCGCGTCAGGCCGACGCCCGGACAGCGTGGCGCCTGTCGCACTCGACGCCGCCCGGGAACTTTCCCACCCGACCGCCGCAACCCGCGCCGCAGCACCGGGACCAAGCACGGACGACGGCGCAGACCCGAACGGCCACGCGACCGGCGCGACGGCGGCGGGTCAGCCAGCCACGGCGAGGGCGAGCGGGAGCACGTCCGTCGCGCCGGCCCGGCGTAGGGCCCGGGCCACCAGCGTCATCGTCCAGCCCGAGTCGATCAGGTCGTCGACGAGCAGCACCGGGCCGTCCAGCCCGGCCAGCGCATCGGCCAGGTCGGCCGGCACGGTGAAGGCGTCGTGCAGCGCGCGTACCCGTTGGGCGCTGTTGCCGCGCGGCCCGGCCGGGCCTCCGGGGCCGGATGCGGCGACCTCACCCAACAGCGGCAGCCGGCCCACTGTGGCGATCCGCTCGGCGAGCGAGCCGAGCAGCCGGGGCCGACTCCGGGAACCGACAGCGACCACCGCCACCGGCCGGCGGGGCCACGGGTCGTCGCCGTGCGCCCACGCCTTCAGCACCTCCACGACCGCGCCGGCGACGTCGTCGGGCAGCGGCGCGTCCGGCGCTTCCGGGCCGACGAGAGCACGCAGCCGGCCACCCCAACCCAGGTCGGAGAGCCGCCCGACGGCCCGGCCCGGCAGCGCCTGGTCCGCGGGGGCGATCCGGCCCTTGAGGGGTACGCCCACCGCGTCGAGCCCGGTCGGCCAGAGCTTCTTCGGCGCGATCTCCACGCCGGGTCGGCCCAGGAAGGCCTGCGCGGCGGCGAGCGCGGCCGTCGACACGTCGGCGGCGAAGAGAGGGTCGGCGCACCTGTCGCACCGGCCGCAGTCGACCGCCTCGGTGTCGTCCAGGCGTTCCCGTAGATACCGCATCCGGCAGTCGGACGTGGTCGCGTACTCCCGCATGGCCTGTTGCTCGACGGTGCGCGCCTCGGCGACGCGGCGCAACCGGGCCTCGTCGTAGACCCACGGCTCGCCGGTGGCGAGCCACCCACCGCGCACCCGGCGGACCGCGCCGTCCACGTCGAGCACCTTGAGCATCAGCTCCAGCCGGGCCCGGCGCAGGTCGACGAGGGGTTCGAGTGCCTGGGTGGAGAGCGGGCGGTCGGTGTGCAGGGCTGCCAGCACGGCCCGGACCTGCTGCTCCGGTGGGAACGCCAGCGAGGCGAAGTAGCGCCAGATCGCGGCGTCCTCGACGCCGGGCAGCAGCAGCACCTCGGCGTGCTCGACGGCGCGGCCGGCGCGGCCGACCTGCTGGTAGTACGCGATCGGCGAGGGTGGCGCGCCGAGGTGGACGACGAAGCCCAGGTCAGGCTTGTCGAAGCCCATGCCGAGGGCGCTGGTGGCGACCAACGCCTTGATCTTGTTGTCGAGCAGGTCCTGTTCGGCGGCCCGCCGGTCGGCGTCGTCGGACTGCCCGCTGTACGAGGCGACCGGGTAGCCCCGGGAGCGCAGGAACTCGGCCGTCTCGCCCGCTGCCGCCACTGTCAGCGTGTAGACGATGCCTGAGCCGGGCAGCTGGTCCAGGTGGTCGGCGAGCCAGGCCAGCCGGTGCGCCGGGCTGGGCAGGTCGAGCACCCCGAGGCGCAGCGACTCGCGGTCCAGGGTGCCGCGCAGGATGAGGGCGTCGCCGAGCTGCTCGGCGACGTCCTGGGTGACCCGCGCGTTGGCGGTGGCGGTGGTCGCCAGCACGGGGGTGCGCTCGGGCAGTTCGGCGAGGAACGTCCGCAGCCGCCGGTAGTCCGGCCGGAAATCGTGCCCCCAGTCGGAGACGCAGTGCGCCTCGTCGACCACCAGCAGGCCGGTGGTGGCGGCCAACTTCGGCAGGACGCCGTCGCGGAAGTCCGGGTTGTTGAGGCGTTCCGGGCTGATCAGCAGCACGTCCACAGCGCCGGTCTGGATCTCGGCGGTGATCTCGTCCCACTCGTCGAGGTTCGCCGAGTTGATCGTGCGGGCCCGGATGCCGGCCCGAGCGGCCGCCTCGACCTGGTTGCGCATCAACGCCAGCAGCGGCGACACGATGACCGTCGGCCCGGCCTGGTGGCCCTGCTCACGGTCCCGGAGCAGGGCGGTGGCCACGAAGTAGACAGCCGACTTGCCCCAACCGGTGCGCTGGACGCAGAGCACCCGCCGCCGGTCGACGACCAGTGCCTCGATGGCGCGCCACTGGTCCTCGCGCAGCCGGGCGTGGTCACCGGCCAGCCGGCGCAGCACCGCCTCGGCCCGCTCCCGTACGCCTGCCCGCTCTGCTGTCTCCACCCGGCATTTCTACCAGCGCCGTGCGTCAACGCCCCGGACTGCGCGAGAGGTTCCGGTCACGATCCGACCGGTGGCGGCTGCTCCGCGACGGGCACCGACGTCGGGGGCAGGAAGACCAGCAGCTCACGGAGCGGTTCGGTGGTGTTCGGAGGTAGCAGACAACGACCCGCGAACTCTTCCATCGAGGCGTACGGGCCGCGCATCCAACGGTCCACCACGATCTGCCGGCACTGGTGCTCGGTCAGGCCGGGCAGTGTGGCGAGCACCTGCTCCGGGACGGCGTTGACATCGATCAGGCCGCCGTCGTCGAAGCTCCGGGCCAGGTCGGGTCGGCCGATGCTGAGCTCACCACGCGCCGCCGGGTAGTGGTACAGCAGGTAGCGGGCGTGCTCCCGCCGGACGCGCCGCTCGACGTCGACCCGATCGTCCGCGTTCGTCCGCTGGCTGCCGGTGATCGCCGCCCAGAGGCCGCGACTGAGCAGGATCACGTGCACCGCCCCGACAACCCAGGTGATCAGCGCCAGGCCGAAGAACGAGAACGCGGTGACGCCCGGAACCTCGGCCTCCGGGTCCTCGATGTTGAGCAGGTTCACCTCGATGGTGATCAGGACCAGGTAGCCGACGCCGGCGATGGCGAGCCGCCAGCTACGCCGCCAGACCGCGTACGCGAGGATCACGACCCAGGTGAGGCAGCCGCCGGAGAGCAGGACGAGTGCCGTACCGACGATCGTGGCAACCCTGCTCGCCCAGCGTGGCGGCGACATCCTGGCGCGCTTCGCGCCATCCAGGGGTGGCGGCGCGGTCACCAGGGTCGACAGGTTCGGCGGGGGGCCGTACGCCGGGCTTGGCTCCGGGGCGTGAGTCGACAGCGGTGGCGAGCTGACGGGTGGTGGGCCGGCCTGCGGCGGCACGGCCGCGGCTTCCGCTGTCGACGGCGGCGGTAGTCCCCTGGTCAACGGTTCATCCGGTCGCGCGGGAACTGTCGTCGGCAACCCGGCGGGTGGCCCGGCGGTGGGTGGTCGGGCGGGGGCCGGTGGTCCGGAGCTGGGCCTGGCTGGTTCGACGGTCGTCGACGGCAGTGACACGGCAGTGGGCGGCAGTAGCGCCGGATCGGCCCGCAGGACGCGGCGGTGCAGGTCCTGGAGAGCATCACCCGGCTCGATGCCGTACTCGTCGCGCAACAGGCCGCGAAAGTCCCGGTACTCGGCCAGCGCCTCGGCCTGCCGCCCGCTGCGATGCAGCGCCAGCATCAACTGGTGTCGCAGCCGCTCCCGCAGCGGGAACTCGGCGGTCAACTCGCGCAGCTCACCGACCATCTCTCCGTGCCCGCCCAGACGTAGCTCCAGGTCGGCCCAGCTCTCCAGCGCGGTGGCCCGCAGCTCCAGCCAACGCTGTCGGGCGGAGTCGAAGAACGGCCCGGCGAAGCCGCTGAACGGCTCGCCCTTCCACAACTCCAGTGTGGTCTTCAGCTCGGTCACCGCCTCGGCCACCCGATCCTCGGCGCGGAGCCGCTCGGCCCGACGGATCCCCCGCTCGAATCTGATGGCGTCGACGGCGTCCGGCCCGACCCGGAGCTGGTAACCGGCGTCGGTGAGCGTCAGCACCTGACCGGGGCTACGCGGAGTGCGCTCGGGCTCCAGCACCCGACGCAGCCCGGCGACATATTTCTGCACCACGTTCGCACCGTTGGCCGGCGGCTCCTCGGGCCACACGGCGTCCACGATCTGCGTGGTGGTGACCGGACGGCCGCCGGAGAGCAGGAGCACGGCCAGGACGGCCCGCTGCTTGCCGGCCCCCAGGTCGAGATCCCGGTCGCCGTGCCAGGCCCGCTGGGGCCCGAGAACCTCGAAGCGCAGCTCACCTGACATGCGAGTTTCCGCTCCTGACACCCCACTGCCGGCGCCCCGTGAGTGCACCGCCGTCGGACCGCAGCATATCGGCAGTGGTCCCGCCGTACCGCCCGGCAGCATCTCTCCCGGCAAGAGCCAAGCACCGTCAAGGAAAGAGATTCTGTGATGACGAACGGAACCGGCCACACCGGCACCATCCGGCGAACCGTCAGCACCCTGGTTGGCGTCATCGCCGCGACCACGCTGCTGGCCGGCTGCGGCCCGGACGGGTCCGGTCCCGCCGCTGGCGGCAGCCCGAGCCCAACCCCCACGCCGAAGGAGGCGCTGCTCGCCGCGGTGCCGGACGGCACCGAGGGAGCATTCCGGTTCACCGGAAAGGACTCCGACTCGGACATCTCAGGTGTCGTGGACCCGGCCGCGAAGGGCATGGACCTCACTGCCGCGTACAAGGACCCGGAGCACGGCTTCACCACCCGGATGTCGTTCCTCCTGGTCAAGGAGAAGCTCTGGGTGAAGGTCAAGTTCACCGGCACCGAAGGGCTGACCGGGCTGCCGAAGCTGCCAAGCCGCTGGATGGAACTGGACCGCGCCAAGCTGACCGATGGGGAAACCGCGCCGACGTACGACGGTGCTGACGTCGGCAACGCCGGCCCGATCATCGAGGCCGCCACCTCGGTCGAGGCGAAGGACGACAAGACGTACACCGGGGTCGTCGACCTGACCAAGGGCCAGGCTGGCGAGGCTGTCGGCGAGGAGGAGGTGGCGGCCCTGGGTGCGGCGGCCGGGCAGGTTCCGTTCACGGCCGTCGTCGGCCCCGACGGCAACCTCGCCTCGCTCACCCTGGCCATCCCCGCCGCCGGCAAGGCGAAGGCCTGGACCTACCTGGTGAAGTACGCCGACTACGGCTCGGCGCCAAAGCTCGCCGCGCCGACCGGGAGCGCGGCGCAGGAGGCGCCAAAGGTGGCCTACGACATGCTCAACAGCTGACCACCAGGGGGTCGCGGCCACACGGGGAGCCGCGCCCCCCGACCCCACCACCCCGTCGACATCGACGGGGTGGTGGGGTCGGGGTCAGCGGGGGGAGCGGGGGCGGAGGGCGCGGGTCAGGTGGGACAGGCGGGGGGCCAGGCTGGTCAGGCCTCCGGGGAAGAAGTAGACGGCCAGGATGAAGACAGTGCCCAGTACGAACAGCGGCTGGCTCAGCGGACGGCTGAGGAAGGCCGGCAGGTTGTCCACCGCGTCGCTCGTGCCGAAGGCGGTGAGCCGGTGGTCCAGGTACATGTAGAGGACACCACCGAGCACCGGACCCCACCGGGTGCCCGGCCCGCCGAGCACCACCATGACCAGCAGCGACAGGGTCAGCTCGGAGGACGTGATGTGCGGCGACGCGCCACCGACGATCAGGACGTAGACCACCCCGCCCGCCGACGCCAGGCCACCGGCCAGGGTGAACGCCACCAGCTTGTAGCGGTACGGGTCCAGCCCGAGCACGCCGATCCGCCGCTCGTCGTCGCGCAGCCCGGCGAGCACCCGACCGGTCGGTGACCCGCTCACCCGGTGCACCACGAAGACCACAAGGGTCAGGTACGCCAGCGCCAACCAGTACAGGTTGACCGTGTTGGTCACCCCCACCAGCCCGGCGGGCAGCCCGGACACGTCCAGCGGCAGGCCCTCCTCACCACCGGTGAGGCCGCCGAAGTCCCGGGCCACCAGGATCGCGCCCACCTGGGCGAAGGCCAACGTGACCATGGCGAACGCGATGCCCACAGTCCGCAGCGCCACCGCGCCGAGCAGCGCCGCCAGGATGGTGCCGCCGGTGATGGTCAGCAGCGCCGCCTGCCACAGCGGCAGACCGGCCCGGGTGACCAGGATGTCGGTGCCGTAGACACCGGCGGCGAAGTACAACGCGTGCCCGAAGGAGAGCATCCCGGTCCGGCCGAAGAGCAGGTCGTATCCGGCCGCCAACCCGCCGAAGATCAGGCAGATGGCGAGCAGTTGCAGGGTGCCGGGCGAGTTGACCGGCCCCTCGAAGATCCCCGGCAGGGAGATCGTCGAGTACGGCAGGATCGCCAGCACGACGAGCGCGACCAGCGGCAGGAACGGGCGGACCCGGTGCCACCGCCCCCGCTGCGGGCTCAGTTCGTCGGGCACCTGCGCGCGAGGCGCGTCGATCACCGTCATGCCGTTGCCACCTTTCCGGCGATGCCCTGCGGGCGCAGCAGCAGCACCACGGCCAGCAGCCCGACCACGCAGATGTCGCCCAGCCCGGACGTGCCGTAGTAGTTGACGAACTGCTGCACCAGCCCGACCACGACCGCCGCGTACGCGGAGCCGACCACCGAGCCCATCCCGCCGATCACCACCACGATGAACGCGAAGATCAGCAGCGAGCCGCCCTGCCCGGGCGAGACGGTGCCGAAGTAGACCCCGCCGAGCGCGCCGGCGAGCGCGGCAGCCGCCCCACCGATCGCGAAGACCAGAGTGAACGCCTTGCGGACGTCGATGCCCAGCGCGGTCACCATCTCCCGGTTCTCCACCCCGGCCCGGATCACCAGGCCGTACCGGGTCCAGCGCAGGAACGCCAGGATCGCGCCGAGCACCAGCACCGCCGCGATGATCAGCAGCAGACCACCGTTGGGCACCTGCGCGCCGAGGATCCCGGTCACCTGCCGGGTCCAGTCCGGACGCGGGAACGGCCGGGCGTCCGCACCCCAGGTGGCCTGGAGCAACGCCACCCCGGCCAGCGAGAGCCCGACGGTGACCAGCACCTGCTCGATGGTGCGGGAGTACAACGGGCGGATCAGCACCAGCTCGACCAGGATCGCGACCAGCGTGCCGGCGGCGACCCCGAAGGCGACAGCGAACACGAAGCCCAACCCGTCCGGGCCGGCGCCCGGCAGGTTGCCCGCCGCCCACCAGGTGCCGTACGCGCCGACGCCGAGGAACAGCCCGTGCGCGAAGTTGAGCACGTCGGCCAGGCCGAAGACCAGGGACAGGCCCGAGGCGACCAGGAAGTACAGCGCCGCCAGGCCGAGCCCGGTCAGCGCCAACAGGATCACGGTCCCCATCAGTGAGACACCTCCGCCGAGCCGACCCCGAGCAGCGACTTCGTCAACGCGGTCTCCAACAGCAGCTCACGGGCGTCGCCGGTCCAGGCCACCTTGCCGGCGGCCAGCACGACCGCGTCGCGGGCCAGTCGGCGTACGACGGCCAGGTTCTGCTCGACCAGCAGCACCGGCACCGACTCCGCGACCCGTTCCAACACCTCGGCCACCTCGGTCACCACCTTCGGCGCCAACCCCTTGGTCGGCTCGTCGACGAGCAGCAGCCGGTTGTCGTTGAGCAGCACCCGACCGATCGCGAGCATCTGCTGCTGCCCGCCGGAGAGCGAACCGGCCCGTTGCCGTCCGCGCCGGTCCAACTCCGGAAAGAGCGCGAAGACCTTGTCGTACGCCGGGCTGGTGCCGCGCCGCTCGGCGAGCCGCAGGTTCTCCGCGACGGTGAGCCCGGCGAACACGCAGCGGTCCTCGGGCACGTAGCCGAGCCCGCCGCGGACCAGCCGGTGCGTCGGCCGGGCCAGCAGGCTCTGCGCGCCCATCCGGATGGTGCCGCGGACCTCCCCGGCGGGTGGGGTGAGGCCGACGATCGCGCGCAGCGTGGTGGTCTTGCCGACGCCGTTGCGACCGAGCAGGACTGTCACGCCGGTCGGGGCGACAGTGAAGGACACCCCCTGGAGGATGTGCAGCCCGGAGATCCGGACCGACAACTCCTCCACACTGAGAACTGGTTCCATCGGGGCTGCCTCCGTTCGCGACTGCGGGGCTCGCAAACCCGGCTCACTCCTCGCGCTCACAGCGACTCCCCCAGGTAGGCCTCTTGCACCGTGGGGTTGGCCATGACCGTCTCCGGGGTGTCGCAGGCCAGCAGCGCGCCGTGGTGCATGACGGCGATGCGGTCGGCCAACTCCAGGATGACGTCCATGTGGTGTTCGACCATCAGCACAGCCCGGCCGCTGTCGCCGGTCAACGACTTGATGACCGCCACCAGGTCCGGTACGTCCTCGGCGCTGACCCCGGCCATCGGCTCGTCCAGCAGCATCACCCGCGGTTCACCGGCGAGCAGCAGGGCGATCTCCAACTTGCGCTTCTCGCCGTGGGCCAGGGTGCCGGCGAGGGCCGTACCCCGGTGGGCGAGACCGACCCGGTCGAGCGCCGCGTCGGCGGCGGCGGCGACCTCCCGGTCGGCCGCCGCCCGCCGCCACAGCGCCATCGAGCCCCCGCGGTGCGCCTGCACGGCGAGCCGGACGTTCTCCCGCACGCTCAGCGAGCCGAAGACCGAGGACGCCTGGAAGGTACGGCCCAGACCGAGGCGGGCCCGCCGGTGCGGCGGAAGCGCCCCGATGTCCTGCCCGTCCAGAACGATCCGGCCCTCGGTGGCCCGGCGCAGGCCGGTGATCAGGTTGAACAGTGAGGTCTTACCGGCGCCGTTCGGCCCGATGACGCCCAGGAACTCCCCGGGCGCCAGGTCGAGGTAGACGCTGTCGACGATGGCGACCTCACCGATCCGCCAGGTCAGACCGCGGGTGGCGAGCATGGTCAGCCCTTCATGGCCACGGCCGGCGGCGCGGTCTCGTCACCGGTGAGGCTCTTCTGCGCGGTCGCCGTGAACGCGGTGCCGCTGCCGGTCAGCTTGGCCTGGAACATCGGCTGGAGCAGCGCGTGGTCGGCGGCCCGGATGGTCATCTTGCCCTTGACCCCGTCGAAGCTCCAGCCCTCCAGTGCGGTGACCATCTTGTCGACGTCGTCCCCACCCTCCTGCGCGGCGCGGACCACCATCTGGGCGGCGGCGAAGCCGTCCGGGTGGAACAGGTCGATGGTGTTGACAGTGGCCTTCAGCGCCTTGCTGGCCTCGGTGTCGCTGGCACCGTCGAAGTAGTGCGACAGGAAGGAGATCTTCGCGCCGGCAGCACCGAAGGTCGGCCACGAGGCGCGGATGTCCAGGCCGGTGACGACAGTGGTGGACGAGAGGACGCCCTGCTGGTCGAGGGTCTGCCACATGGCCGGGGCGGTAGTGCCCGCCCACGCCACGAAGAGCAGGTCCGGCTTGGCGGCCTTGATCTGGCTGGCGAACGGGGTGAACTCGGTGGCGCTGGCCGGGGCCCGGACACTGCTCACTGTCGCGCCCGCGGTGCCGATGACGGCCTTGACGGCCGCCTCATTGGCGTCGCCGAACGCGCCGTCCTGGGCGAAGACCACCACCTTCTTGCCTGTCGGGTCGCCGATGAACGACTTGGCGGTCACCACATCCTGGTAGGACTGCCGACCGGAGCGGAAGGTGTACTTGTTCGCGCCGGTCACCGCGTCCGTGGCGGCCGGGCCGGAGATGAACAGGACCTTGTTCTGCGCCGCGATCGGCGCGACCTGGAGCGCCACACCGGAGGCGGTGGAGCCGGCGATGATCTTCGTGCCCTTGCCGATCAGGTCCTTCGCCGCGGAGACCGCCTTGGCCGGATCGCCCGCGTCGTCGACCTCGGTCAGCTCGATCTTGCGGTCACCGACCTTGCCGGTGCCCTGGGTGGCGAAGTCCAGCCCCGCCTTGAACCCCTCGATGTACTGCTTTCCGTAGCTGGCCAGGGCTCCCGACTGGGAGTACACCAGGCCGACCTTGACCGGCGCGGCGCTGTCGCCGCCGCCGGTGGCGGTGTCCTGCGGGCTGCCACAGGCCGTGGCGGCCAGCGCCGCGGCCATCATCGTGGCGGCGGAGAGGAACGCCCGCCGCGTCGTCCGGACCGTCATTGCGACTCCACATGAGGACTCAGAGGGAGAGAACTTCTTCGTGACGGCTCACGCTAGAAGTGACGTCACCCACGAGCTATGTGGCGGAAACACACAAGTAACAGGAATGAGGTGGCCGAGGGTTACAACGGGCCGCACTACCAGCCGGGAGCCCACGCCCTCGATGGCCCGAACCCCCACGGACCACCCGAGCCGTGTGTCTCTCCGCGCCATTCGCCCGGTTCGGTCACCCGCAGGGTCCGTCGTGGGCCGCCGCGCGCGGGCAGCGCCGACGACCATCGAGCAAGCTGTCGCAGAAGACCCGATGACGTACGCACTGAGCGTCCTCCTCGGACACCGTCGTCTCCGCCCGATCGACGTCGGCGAGGAAGCCCAGCGCCCGAGTGATCACCCGAGCGAACCGCAGCGCCCCCGGCAGGTCTACCGCGACCACCGGCAGGTGCACCACGAAACGCTCTCTTTCCATGCGCACAGCCATCACCCTCGACTCGTCGATCTGGTGGGCGGTCCGGTGTGCGGGTAGGGGACGCCCACCAGACCGCCCGGCCCCACGCCCGCAGCCCTCATCGGCGGCGGTACGAACGCGGAGCCCACCTCACGCCCGCCCCCGAGGGTTTGCCGAACCAACCGGAGCCGGACATCAGCAACCTACCCCAAATGCTTGTGTAGGTCGACCCTTCGAAGCAGCGACACCACAGCCTGTTGCAGTAACTGGTGTAGGCCGGCATGATCGAGGACGCCGAACCGACCGGAGTCCTCACCATGCCCACAGCAGAAGCCCCATATCGCCGCATCGCCAATGAGATCGCCGCGAAGATCAAGAGCGGCGACCTGAAGCCGGGCGACAAGCTGCCCTCCACCCGGGAACTCGCCGAGGCTTACGCCGTGCACATGAACACGGCCTCCCGGGCGCTCTCTCTGCTGCACGACCGCGAGCTGATTACCGGTCAGCCCGGCCGCGGCACCTACGTCGCCGAACACCCCGGCCGGTAGCACTCCCCGTCCGACCGCAGCGGGCGAAGATCGCCGCAACTTCACCGTTGTTGCTGCCTCGGAGCGAGTCGAAGCAGCAACAACGGTGATGTTGCTGCCTTAACACCTTCGAGTCGGCGGTTTGGTCTCGAGATCGTGCTCGATCCTGGATGTAGGGGCCTCGCCCCGCGCACGACACCACTACTTCCTGGATCGAGCACGATCTTGCGGCGGACGGCGCGCTAGGAGCGGCCGTCATCCTGTGATCTTGCGGGGCGGACCCGCCCGGACGTGCCGCTGGCCCGTCGTCCGGGTGACGGACGACGGGCCAGCGTGTGGGCCGGGCATGGTCGGCCCGGTGGTCGGCTCGGAGCGGATCAGCTCCGGGCCGAGTGTGGGTCAGCGGCCGGCGAGGGTGGCGACGGCAGTGTCCGGGTGGTCGCTGAAGACACCGTCGAGGCCCAGACCGAGGAAGAGTTCGTACTCGGCGGTGATGTCGCCGCGCGCGTTCGGGTCGGTGCCGATCCGGAAGTCCACCGGAAGGAACTGGTTCTCGGCGCGGAACGTCCACGAGTGCACGAGCAGGTGCTCCCGGTGTGCGTCGCGTACCACTGTGGTGGGGGCGAGCAGGGCGCCGGCGGCGTTCCGGGGGACGAGCAGGTTCTTGTTCGCGCCGATGCCGTCGGCGTACCCGGCGATCCACTTCAGCCCGGCCGGCGTGACCAGATCCTGGTAGGTGCGGGCGTCACCGGCGACGGTGAAGTCGTAGGGGCGGCCGGTCGCGTCGAGCAGTTGGACCAGCTTCACGTCGGTCAGCCGGCTCAGGCGACGCAGGTTGGCCGTCTCGAACGACTGGATGAAGACCGGCGAGTTCTTCCGGTCCAGCTTGTTCTGCCGCAGCACCCGGAGCAGTGGCTCCTCCAACGGCAGTTTGATCGAGGCGAAGTAGCTCGGGTGCTTGGTCTCCGGGTAGATGCCGATGGTGCGGCCCCGTGCCCGCCCCTCGGTCCGGGCCAGGTCGATGACTTCCTGGAGGGTGGGCACCTCGAAGCGGCCGTCGAAGGCGGTGTTCGCCACGCGTACCTGCGGTAGCCGCTCCTTGGCCCGCAGCGTCTTCAGCTCGGCGAGGGTGAAGTCCTCGGTGAACCAACCGGTCACCGCGACGCCGTCGATGGTCTTCGTCGCCTTGCGGGATGCGAACTCCGGGCGGGTCGACACGTCGGTGGTGCCGGAGATCTCGTTCTCGTGCCGGGCGACCAGCACGCCGTCGGAGGTGGAGACAAGGTCCGGCTCGATGTAGTCGGCACCCATCCGGATCGCCAACCGGTACGCCTCCAGCGTGTGCTCCGGGCGGTAGCCGCTGGCGCCCCGGTGACCGATCACGATTGGTCGGTCGTTGGCCCGGGAGTGGTCAGCGTTCGTAGCCGGTTCGGCGGCCGCGATGGTCGGCAGGGCCACGGCGGCGGCGAGCAGAACGCCGGCCACGCCGAGGGTCGAGAGGGTACGTCGCAACGCCGTCTCCTGTCATCGGTTGGTCCGGGTAAGCAGACCGCCCGCGATTTGCCAGGAGTTGGTCGATGGCTGGCCGGCAGATGAATCTCCGGAATGCCCGTTCCCCCTCCAGGGTGGCGGGCGGCCAGGAAGATTGTCTGGTGCGCCGGTTTTTCCGCAATCCCGTGCGGCTGGTGCCGTTCGCGTTCCTGGTGCCGATCCTGCTCGGGACCGGGTTGCTCATGGCGCGCTGGGCGACCGTCGAACACGTACGCCCACCCGTGGTCACGGCGCTCTTCACCGCCACCTCGGCCGTGTCGGTCACCGGCATGGCGATCACCGACACGCCGAACTACTGGTCCGGCTGGGGACTGGTGGTGATCACCCTGCTCACCCAGCTCGGCGGCCTCGGCATCCTCACCGTCGCGGCGTTGGTCATCCTGGTGGTCTCCAGTCAGCTCGGGCTGCGCAACCGGTTGCTGGTGCAGGCCGAGACGGCGGAGTTCGGCATCGGTGACGTCGGCCGGTTGCTCCGCCGGATCGCGCTGACCGTCTTCGCCTGCGAGGCGGTGATGACAGTGCTGATCGCCGGTCGGCTCTGGCTGGCCTACGACTATCCGTTCGGGCGGGCCCTCTGGTCCGGTGCCTTCCACGCCGTACAGGGGTTCAACAACGGTGGCTTCGCGCTCTACACCGACGGTCTGCTGGCCTTCAGCCGTGACCCGTGGGTGTCGCTGCCGCTGGCGATCGGCGCGATCATCGGCGGGCTCGGGTTTCCCGCGCTGTTCGAGGCCGTACGCGAGTGGCGTCAGCCGGTGCACTGGGCGGTGGCGACGAAGTTGACCATCTGGGGCAGCGTGGTGCTGCTGGTGATCGGCTTCGTTGGCCTGCTCACCGCCGAGTGGACCAACGCGAGCACGATCGGCCAGTACGACGTACCCGGCAAGATCCTCGCGTCGTTCACCCAGATCGCGCTGAGCCGCACCGGCGGCTACAGCGTCCTGAACATCGCCGCCCTTCAGGAGGAGAGCTACCCCCTGCTGATCGTGCTGATGTTCATCGGCGGCGGCAGCGCCAGCACGGCCGGGGGCATCAAGGTCTCCACGTTCTTCCTGCTGGCGTTCACCATCTGGGCGGAGCTGCGGGGTGAGCCCGACGTGACGATCGGGCACCGGCGGGTGGCCACCGCGAGCCAGCGGCAGGCGGTCACCGTGGCGCTGCTGAGTGTCGCGTTGGTGGCGGCCGGAACCATGCTGTTGCTGCTGCTCACCGAGGGCGTCCGCTTCGTCGCGGCCCTGTTCGAGATCACCTCGGCGTTCAGCACCACCGGTCTGACCATCGGTCTGGCCGCCGAACTGCCGGCCGGCGGCCAACTGGCGCTGACCGTGCTGATGTTCATCGGCCGGGTCGGGACGCTCACCCTGGGGTCGGCGATCGCCCTGAACACCCGGCGCCGGCTCTACCGCTATCCCCAGGAGCAACCCATTGTCGGCTAGGGCGTGTTTCGGACGTGTCGGGCGGCCCGCGCGTCGGAGACCCGCCCTTGGAAGCAGGGAGGGCCGAGGTGTCGGCTAGACGGGCGGACAGCGGCGGCATCGTGGTGATCGGGTTGGGTCGATTCGGTTGTCACCTGGCCGGGTCGCTGACCCGGATGAACCGCGAGGTGTTGGCGATCGACCGCAGCCCGGCGAAGGTGCAGCGCTGGTCGGCGCAGCTCGACCGTGTGGTTCAGGCCGACGCGACCGAGGATGGGGCGCTGCGGCAACTGGGCATCACCAGTTTCGGGCGGGCGGTGGTGGCCATCGGGGCCTCGGTGGAGGCGAGTGTCCTCACCGTGTTGGCGCTGGTCGAGCTGGGTGTGCCCCAGATCTGGGCGCGGGCGACGTCGCAGAAGCACGCCAAGATCCTGGCGTCGGTGGGCGCGCATCACGTGATCTTCCCGGAGGCGGAGACCGGGGACCGTGTCGCGCACCTGATCGTGAGCCGGTTGCTCGATTTCATCGAGTTCGACGACGACTTCGCGATCGCCACCGTCCGGGTGCCGGAGTCCCTGGTCGGCCGCACCCTGGTCGACCTGCGACCGGAGGAGCGCTACGGGATTCGCGTGATCGGCGCCAAGCTGCCGGGCGAGCGCTTCCGGTACGCGTCCGACGACATCGCACTCCCCCGGGGTGGGGTGGTCATCGTCGAGGGTGGGATCGACCAGGTGCAGCGATTCGCCGGCATGCGCTGACCCGCCGCACGCCGACCGGCCTCGGTGTGGCCTGCCTACTTCTTCCGGTGACCACCCGGCCCCTTGGTCACCTTGCCGCTTTTCCCGGACCACCACCCGCGGCCTTGGCCTTCGCGGGAGCCTTGGGAGGCTTCGGCGGCTTGGCCTTCGACGCACCGCCACCCGAACCGGAGCCGCTGGGCCCCTTCGCGGCCTTGGGCGGCGCCTTCGTCGTGGCGGCCTTGCTCGGCGGGGCCGTGGACGGCACGCTGCCGGCCACCCCGGACACCCGAACCCCGCAGGTCGCCTCGCCGAGCCGGAACTCGACAGGCAACGGGTTCGCCCCGCTGTACCTACCCGTGAGGGTCACCTTCTCGGCCGCACCGGGCGCCAGCGTGGTGCGCTGGGCCGCCGGCCGGACGAGCACAGTGCTCCCCTGCTGGTGCACCGGCGCGGGCTCCGCCTTCGTCACCTTCTGCTGCCCGGGGAAGGTGAAGCTCATCGTCCAGTCCCGCAGCTCACGGCCACTGGTGTTGGTGAGGGTCAGCTCGGCGGCGAACTCGGTGCCGGAGTCGGTGCGCAGCGCGTACGCCACCTCGCAGGGCGCCGCCGCCGGCAGACCCATCCGGGCCTCGGTCGTCGGCCGGTCGCCGCCGCTGGCCGGGCTGCGCGAGGTGAATCCCCACATCGCCCCGGTGACCGCGATCAGCCCCACGGCGGCCACCCCGGCCTCGACACGCCGACGACGGCTCACCCGCTGGCGCACCCTCCGGTCCCGTTGGCGGGTACGGGAGATCGGCAACGCGTCGGTCTCCGCCGACCAGGGCAGGATCGTGGTGCCCGCGCTGGCGAGCGCGGCCGCGTCCAGCGGCCCTCCGGCCGGGGAGACCGGCACCGCCGCCAGCATCCCCGCCGCGTCGGCGAGGGTCCGGGCCACCTCGGCGGTCGCCGGCCGGTCTGCGGGTTGCTTGGCCAGGCAGCGCCGCACCAGGTCGGTCACCTCGTCGGGCAGCCCCGGCACCTCCGGCATCGGATCCGGGTCGCTGTACATGTGGGCACGCAGCATCTGGGTGGTGGTGTTGGCCTGCCACGGCAGTCGGCCGGTGAGCATCCGGTAGAGCAGCAGCCCCACGGCGTACACGTCGGTGGCCGGGGAGACCTGGCCGTTGTCCAGCCGCTCCGGGGCGAGGTACGCGGGAGTGCCCAACAGCGCGCCGTCCGGCCCCTTCTCGCTCTCCCCGACGAGCGCGGAGATGCCGAAGTCGACCACCTTGACCCCGGTCGAGGTGAGCATGACGTTGCCCGGGGTGACATCGCGGTGCACCACACCTCGGGCGTGCGCGGTGGCCAGCGCCGAGCTGACCTCGGCGCCGATGGTCACCGCCTCCCGCCACGGCAGCCGGCTCTCCCGGCCCAACCGGCTGGCCAGCGAAGCGCCGTCGACCAGCTCCATCACCACGTACGGCACGGTCAGCCCGACCTGCTCGGACTCGCCGTAGTCGTACACGTTGGTGATGTTGGGGTGGCAGAGCCGCGCGGCGGCCTGCGCCTCGATCCGGATGCGGTGGCGGAAGGCTCGGTCGCTGGCCAGCCGGGACGCCAGCACCTTCACCGCGACCTGGCGGCCGAGCACCTCGTCGTAGCCACGCCAGACCACCGACATGCCACCCGCGCCGAGCTGCTCGATCAGCCGGTACCGCTCATCGAGCAACTGCGCGCCGTTTCGGTCCCCACCACCCATGGTGACCGTTGTTGCCCAGGATCAACCGGCCTACACCTGGAGTATCGGAATCGGTCACGATTGTCACCCGATCAGGCGGTGGCCAGCAGTTGGTCCACCGGGGCGTAGTCGTCGGTCAACACCATCGCCCCACCGACGAAGTCCGTCAGCGCCGCGCCGGAGAGCAGGCTGACCTTCGGGTCCACCTCGGCCAGCCGGGCCCGAACGGCCTCCAACGGCAGCGGCGCGTCGGAGCCGACGATGAGGAAGTTGGAGCCCTGCTCCTCGGCGAGCGCCTCCGGGGGCGCGATCAACGCGACGTGCCCGAACTCGGCGGCCACCGTGGCCAACTCGGCGCGGATGAACCGCAGCGGCGGGTAGTCGATGACGTTCTGCACGTACACGCCGCCGGGGCGGGTCACCCGCCGGACGTCGGCTGCCATCTCCCGGGTGGCCAGGTGCCAGGGCACCACAAGATGCCCGAACGCGTCACCGACCACCAGGTCACGACTGTCGGTCGGCTCACCGGCCACCAGCATCCGTGCGTCACCCACCACCGCCCGAAGCTCCGGCCCCGGCCGTACGTCCAGCTCCTGCTCGCCCAGCTCGACCAGCCCGCCGTCGATCTCGAACACCAGGTTGTCGGTGCCGGGGCGGGTGGCGGTCAGGTAACGCGGCACTGTGAACCCGCCGCCGCCCAGGTGCAGCGCGTCCACCCGCCGACCGGCCGGCGCGGCGACGTCGGCGACCGCGCCGATCCACTTCGTGTACCCGTACTCCAGGTGCTTCGGGTCGGCGAGGTCCACGTACGAGTGCTGGGCAGAGTTGAGCAGCAGCGTCCGCCCGCTGGGCCGGGCGGGGTCCGAGGTGACCCGGGCGCAGTGGTACGCCGTCTCGATGTCGCACGGGTTGGGTGCCACTGTGGTCAGCCCCGCCCCGGCCAGGCCGAGCACTGCCAGTGCGGCCCGGGCCCGAGCCGGACCGGGCAGTTCGGTGGGCTCCTGCCGGCGCAGGTACCAGCCGAGGCCGAGGCCGACCAGCCCGAGCGCGACCGCCAGGGTCAGCAGGATGACGGTGCTGCGCAGGGCGGCGACCAGCACGAACCCGGTGAGCAGGGTTGCCGTGATGCCGCCCAGGGTGCCGATCCCGGAGAGTCGACCGACCACCTGGCCGGTACGACGCAGGTCGGCGAGCTGGAGTTTCACTACCAACGGGGTGACAGCGGCCAACAGCGCGGCCGGCACGAACACCGCCAGCGCGACGAGCAGCAGGATGCCGCTGGCCGCACCGCCGCGCAGCACCTCACCGGCGTACCGGACGACGGGCAGGGTGACCGCTGTGGCGATGCCGGCCAGCACCAACGCCGGCGCCAGCAGACCCCGCGGGTTGCGTCGGTCGGCCAGCCAGCCGCCGAACCACGCCCCGTACGCGATGGCGGCCAGCGCGATGCCGATCACCGAGCTGGTCACCTGGAGGGTCACCCCGACGTACGGGCCGACCAGGCGCAGGGCGACGGTCTCCAGCACCAGCACGGCACCGCTGGAGAAGAAGACCAGGAAGGCGGCCAGGCCGTTGGGCAGCGCCCGGCCGGTGATCGGCACGGGCGGGGCCGGGGGCGCAGGCAGGGCCGCTACGTCGGACGGTGGGGAACTCATCGTCGCGATGGTACGCAGCGAAGCTGGTGCTTCGGGTCAGTACATCGAGAGATGAACATGGTTCGTGTGCGTCGCGGCGGGACTGCCGCTCCCACTGTACGAGCGCCAACCGGTGCCGGGATGCCAGATCTGCCGGTACCAGATCACGTAGAGCACGCCCAGCCGGTCGGCGTTGCGGACGTGCCAGGCGGCCAGGCTGTCCCCGTACGCCTTGTCGCCGCCGGTCGCGTTGCGATCCTCGAAGCCGTTGGTGGCAGCGGCGAAGTCGCAGGCCCGGCCCTTCGGGTGCTCGCCGCCACCGCCGCTGCGGTGGCAGGAGACGTGCCGCTTGTAGCCGGCCGCCTGGGTCTGCTTGAGCGCGTGGAACGTGCGCGGGGTGATGCAGCCGGAGGTGGTCGGGTCGTTCACCGAGCAGGATTCCGACGGCCAGGACCCGTCGGAGTTACGCGGCGCCGGCTTCGCCGAGGAGGAGTTGCCACCGCTGAAGCCGTTGCTGCCGCCCGAACTGACCTCGGCGAGCGCCGCCTCGGCCTCTTTCTTCTTCTTCGCCATCACGGCGAGTTGCTTCTGCTGCTCGCGGACCTCGGCGTCGATGGCGACCTTTGCCTGCTGCGCCTGCTGCCGGGCCTCGGTGAGATCACGCAGCCGCTTGCTGTCCCGTTGGGCCATCAGGTCGAGGTCGCCAGCGCGTTGCAGGAACGCCTCCGGCGTGGCGGTGTTGAGCAGCATCGAGACCGCGCTCAGCCGACCAACCCGGTACGACTGGGCGGCCACCTCGCCCACCTGGCTGGTGAGCCCGACCAGCCGACCCTCCAGCGTCGTCAGCTCGCCGGTCAGCGCGGTCTGGCGACGCTTGGAGTTGTCGAGTTTGGCCTTGGCCTCGATGTGCCCCTTGGCGGTCAGCTCCAGCGCGTCCTGCAGCTTCTTGCTGCCCCCCTCGCCAGGCTCCGCGTACGCCGGCACGGCGGCACCGCCGAGCACCAGCGCGACTGCGGCGAGCAGGGCGAACAGAGCGCGGCGACCGAGCCGCGGGCTGAGCCTGGTCCTGGGCACGAAAGCGTCCTTCCGTCGACCGCCGGCCCCCGAGGAACATTGCACTTCGGCGCCGGTCGGCGGCCTGCTGGCGGAGACCGCCGGTCACGATACCGGACTGCGGGCCGGTGACCACCCCCATGACCCTCGGGCTGCCCCGATGTCGACGGAGCGTCCCAACCCGGTCGCTCAGCGCGCTGATCAGGTGCTGAGCAGAGCGTCGCGCACCTCGGCCCAGACCTGCTCGTTGGCCGCGACGAGCAGACCGTGGCCCTCGTCGGCGGGGTGGTAGTCGACGCCGTCGAACCGGCGGGCGACACCACCGGCGGCCCGGACCAGCACGGCGCCCGGGGCGTGGTCCCAGGGCAGGGTGCGCCAGAACAGGGCGAACTGCTGCTCGCCGGTGAGGATGTCCAGGTATTCCCGACCTGCGCAGTGCTGGCCGGGCAGCAGCTCACCGAGTCGCCGACCGCCGGCGCGGACCCGGTCGCGGGTCTCCGGCGGCAGGAACCGGGTCATCGCCACGCCGCGCAGCTCGCCGAGCGGCGGCACCGAACCGGCGCCGTCCACCGGACGACCGTTGAGCAGGGTGCCCTCGTCCGCCGAGCCGGCGGCGAGAGTGTCGGCGAGCGGGTCGAGGATCCAGCCGGCGGTCGGCCGCCCGTCGCTCAACAGCGACACCATCAGGGCGAACGGCCGGCGACCGGCGGCGAAGTTGGCGGTGCCGTCGACGGGGTCGACGAGCCAGACGTCCCCGCCGTCGCGCAGGTGCCGCAGCAACCCCGGATCGTCGGCGACACCCTCCTCGCCGACCACCATCGAGCCCGGCCGCAACCGTCGCAACCCCGCCGAGAGCAGTTCCTCGGCCCGGCGGTCGGCGACGGTCACCACCTCGCCGGGCGCCTTCTCCGACACGTCGTCGTCGTCGAGCTTGCGGAACAGTGGCAGCACGACCTGCTCGGCGGCCTCCCAGAGCAGGTCGCCGACGTCGTCCAGCAGCGTGTCAGCCACGCGGCGGCAGCTTGACCACGCTGACGAAGAACTCGTCAATCTGACGGACCACCGAGATGAAGCGCTCGAAGTCCACCGGCTTGGTCACGTAGGCGTTGGCGTGCAGCTGGTAGCTGCGCAGAATGTCCTCGTCGGCCTGGGAGGTGGTGAGCACCACCACCGGGATCCGGCGCAGGTTCTCGTCCTTCTTGATCTCTTCCAGCACCTCCCGGCCGTCGCGGCGGGGCAGGTTGAGGTCGAGCAGGATCAGGTCGGGCGCCACCGCGTCGGCGTACTGGCCCTCCCGTCGCAGGTAGGCGAGCGCCTCGGCCCCGTCGGAGACGACGGTCAGCCGGTTACGCAGCTTGTGTTCCTCGAACGCCTCCTGGGTCATCAGCACGTCACCCGGGTCGTCCTCCACGAGCAGGACCTCGATCGGGCTCTTGCCATCCGCCGGCGCGGTCATCCCACCGTCTCCCTCATGTCACCCGTTCTACCGCTTTCCGGCCTCTCGTCGGCCCGGTCCGGCTGGTCCGCCCCGTCGGCCTGCTCCTCCAGCGCCGCTGGCGCCTCGGTCGAGGGCGTCGGGTCGCCAACGGTCGGGGCGTTCGGCTCATCCGCGGGATCGGCGGCGGCAGCCGCCTCGACGTCCTGGGGAAGCGCCGGCAGGGTGAACCGGATCGCGGTGCCCTCCGGCACGTCGGTGTCCACCCAGACGCGACCGCCGTGGTACTCGACGATCTTCTTGACGATCGCCAGCCCGATGCCGGTGCCCGGGTACGCGTCCTTCGAGTGCAGCCGCTGGAAGATCACGAAGATCTTGTCGGCGAACTCCGGCTCGATCCCGATGCCGTTGTCCTGGCAGGTGATCTCCCACTCGGAGCCCACCAACCGGGCCGAGACGTGCACCTTCGACGGAACGTCCGGACGGCGGAACTTGATCGAGTTGCTGACCAGGTTTGCCAGCAGGTTGGTGAGCAGCGGTTCCTCACCCGAGATCACCGGCAGCTCGGTCCAGGTCAACTCGGCGTCCGCGTACTGCCGGGCGGCCTCGGTCTGGCCGGCCACGTCGCCCATCACCTTGTTGAGGTCGACCTCGACGAAGCCGGTGGTGAGCCGCCCGATCCGGGAGAACGCGAGCAGGTCGTTGATCAGGCGTTGCATCCGTTGCGCGCCGTCCACCGCGAAGGCGATGTACTGGTCGGCCCGCTCGTCGAGCTGCCCGGCGTAACGGCGCTGGAGCAGCTGGCAGAAACTGGCGACCTTACGCAGCGGTTCCTGCAGGTCGTGTGAGGCCACGTACGCGAACTGCTCCAGGTCACGGTTGGACCGGGTCAGCTCCTCGGCCTGCTTCTGGAGCTGACTGTTGACCCACTCGATGCGCTCGCGGGCGGCCCGGACCTCGGCCAGGTCGGCGGCGATCTTCTGCCGCATCGCGTCCACGTCCTCGCCGAGCCGGACGAACTCCGGTGGGCCGGTGGTGGCGATGCCGTGCTGGTAGTCGCCCTCGGCGACCTCGCGCACCTGGTCGGCGAGCCCGATCAGGGGTCGGATGACCATCCGGTCCAGGGAGAGCAGCAGCAGCGCCCCGGCGACGACCACCACCAGCGCGGCGACGATCAGAAGGACGACCAGGATGTTGCTGCTGGTGCGCACGTTGGAGGCGGCCTGCTCCCGGGCGGTCAGGATCTCCTCCTGGAGGTCGTTCACCGCCGACCGCACCTGGTCGAACTGCTGCCGGGCCGCTTCGGTGACCAACGCCTGGCCGGCCCTGGTGCCACTCTGCTCGGTGGTGGTGATCACCGGTTCCGCCACCGACTGCCGCCACTGCGCCGTCTGTTCCTCGACGATCCGCAGCTCCTGGCCGATCTGTGGATAGTCGTCGAGCAGCGTCCGCATCGAGGCGACGACGGTCTTCTCCTGCTCCAACCCCTCCCGGTAAGGGCTGAGGTCGGCCGGATCGCCGCTGACCGCGTACCCCCGGATCGCCGTCTCCTGGTCGAGCAGCGCGTTGAGCAGTTCCTGCGACTGCACCCGCAACGGGCCGGTCTGGTTCAGCACGGCGTCGATCTGGGTGCGGTTGCGGGCGGCCATCGCCGCCTCCGCGGCGGCCAGGCCGATCAGCAACACGCCCACGACGGTGAGCAGAGTGATCACCCGGCGGCGCAGACTCCAGCCGCCGATTACCGGCTTCACCGGCCACCACCCCGGCTGACCAGCAGCATGGCCACGTCGTCGGCGAGCGGGCCACCGTTGAGCCGCTCGGCCCGCCCGACCAGCCAGGCCGGCAGTTCGGGCAGCGACACCGAACGGTTCGCCGGCTCGTCCAGCAACCCGCTGAGGCCCGGCACGTCGAGCCGCTCGTTGCCGGCGCCCACCCGCCCCTCGATCAGGCCGTCGGTGTACATCAACAGGGACCAGTCATCGGTGTCGAACTCCAGGTCGTAGGCGATCGGCCGGCGCGGTCGTACGCCCAGCAGCAGGCCGCCGGGCGCGGGCACCGGGACGACCCGACCGCCGGAGAGCAGCAGCGGTGGCGGGTGCCCGGCCAGGCGGACGGTGGCCCGGTTGGCGTCCAGGTCCAGTCTGATGGTGGCCACCGTCGCGAAGATCTCCTGAAGACGGCGCTCGCTCATCAGCACCTGCTCCAGGGCGGGCAGCACCTCGTCGTCCGGCACCCGGGCGAGCACCAGGGCCCGCCAGGCCACCCGCAGCTCGACCCCGAGCGCGGCCTCGTCCACCCCGTGCCCACAGACGTCGCCGACGATCAGGTCGAGGCGGTCCGGATGGGTCTGCACCACGTCGAAGAAGTCCCCGCCGATCAGCGCGGCGTGCCGGCCGGGCCGGTAGAAGGTGTGCACCGCCACCTGGTCGGTCGTCATCAGCGGTTGGGGCAGCAGACCGCGTTCGAGTCGGGCCGACTCGGCCTGGCGCAGCTCGACCTCGCGCAGCCGGCGGGCGTTCTCGTCGGCCCGCTTACGCTCCACGGCGTAACGCAGCGCCCGGGTCAGCAGCACCCCGTCGACCTGGCCCTTGACCAGGTAGTCCTGGGCACCCTCGGCGACCGCCACCACGCCCAGGTGCTCGTCCGTGCGGCCGGTCAGCACACAGACCGCGGCACCGCTGGACATCTCCAACACCTGGCGCAGCCCGTCCAGCCCCTGCGCGTCGGGCAGGCCCAGATCGAGCAGGACGCAGTCGACGCCGCCGATCCGCTGCCGCGCCTCCCGGAGGCTGGTGGCGACCAGCAGGTCGATCATCGAGTTCGTCTCGGCGAGCAGCTCACCGACCAGGAAGGCGTCGCCCTCGTCGTCCTCCACCAGCAGCACCCGCAGCCGCTCACCCGGCGGCAGGTTGGCATGCCGCGCCAGGCCACCGTGCGGATACGGCACGACTGGGGAGCCGGCCGAGCCGGTCCCCCGGTGCGGCCGGGTCACCGCCGCGAGACGCGGGAGTTCGCTGGTGATGTCGGGCTCCTTCCGAGTGCCCTGCTGATCCTGTATTAGACAACGGTCGCACACAACACGATGCCTGCGGCGCGGGCGGGGATGGGCCGCATCACTGCCCGCCCGATGACAAACCGGGCGGCTGGTGGACCCCAGGCCTACCGGCCATCCCGTCCGCGGCCGCCGACGGGCAGGATGATCCCACCCCAGGCCCCACCACCCCCCGAGGAGTCCCCGTGGGCGCACCCACCACCCCGGCCGCGACGGGCACGCCACCCCGTCCGATTCCGGGCGTACCCCCGGCCCACCGCGCGCTGACCCGGCCGCGTCGGCGGCTCGTGGCGGCCGCGGCGGCGCTGGTCGCGCTGGCCGCTGTCGGCGCCGGCAGCCTGCTCGACCTGCGCACCCCGGCTCCGAAGCCGGCCGACGCGCCAGCGGACGAGTTCAGCGCCGGCCGGGCGTACCAGGACGTCCAGGTGATCGCCGCCCGGCCGCACGTCGCTGGCAGCCCGGCCAACGAGCAGGTCCGCGCGCACCTTGAGCAGCAGCTGCGGGGGCTGGGCCTGGAGACCGAGGTGCAGGACACTGTGGCTCCGGAGGCCGGTCAGCTCAGCGGGGCGGCGGGCGGGGCGACAGTGGCCCGGGTCCGCAACGTGGTGGCCCGGCTGCCCGGCACCGACTCGACGGGCCGGGTCTTCCTGGTCTCCCACTACGACTCGGTACAGACCGGGCCGGGCGGCAACGACGACGCGGCCGGCACGTCGACCATCCTGGAGGTGGCCCGCGCGCTGACCACCGGCCCCCGGCCCCGCAACGACATCGTCTTCGTGCTCACCGACGCCGAGGAGGCGTGCCTCTGCGGCGCTGCCGCGTTCGCCGCCAGCCACCCGCTGGCCGCCGACGGCGGTGTGGTGCTCAACCTGGAGGCGCGGGGCTCCACCGGCCCGGTGATCATGTTCGAGACGTCCCGGAACAACGCGAAGCTGGTGGACATCTTCGGCCGGGCCGCCCCCCACCCGGTCGGCACCTCGTTCGCTGTGGAGATCTACCGCGCGCTGCCCAACGACACCGATTTCACCGCCTTCCTCGATGAGAAGTTCGTCGGGCTGAACTCGGCGTACATCGACGGCGGGGCGATCTACCACACGCCGTTGGACACTCCGGCAGCCATGGACCGGGGCAGCCTCCAGCAGCACGGTGACAACGCGCTGGGCCTGGCCCGGGAGTTCGGTGGCACCGACCTGACCGACCTGCGCTCGGGGCACGACGCCACCTACTTCCCCGTCCCCGGCGGGCTGGTCCGCTACCCGGGCTGGCTCACGGTGCCGCTGGCCCTGCTCGCGGTGGCCCTGGTGGCCGCCCTGGGCTGGCTGACCCGCCGCAGCGGCCGGACCAGCACCGGCCGGCTGGCCGCCGGCTTCGCGCTGGCCCTGGTGCCGATCGTCGCCGCGCCGGTCGCCGCCCAACTGCTCTGGCTGGCCATCACCACGATCCGACCGGGGTACGCGGAGCTGCTCGACCCGTACCGGCCGATCTGGTACCGACTGGCCGTCCTGGCGCTCGCCACCGCCATCGTGTTCACCTGGTACGCGCTGACCCGCCGCCGGATCGGCCCGGCCGCGCTCGCCGTCGGCGGGCTGGCCTGGCTGGCAGTGCTCGGGGTGCTGCTCGCCGTGGCAGTGCCGGGTGGGGCGTACCTCACCACAGTGCCGGCGCTGGCCGGCGCCCTCGGCGGGCTGGTCGCACTGCGTACCCGGCAGACCGGGCCGTGGCCGGTGGTGGCGGTGACGGCCGCCGCGGCCGTCGGTGTGGTCATCCTGTTGCCCACAGTGGTGCTGCTCTTCCCCGCGCTGGGGATGGCCATGGGCGGCGTGGCCGCGCTGGTCGCGGTGCTGCTCGGCCTGGTCGCCCTGCCGGTGGTCGACCTGCTGCACCCGCAGGCCGGCGGCCAGCGTGGCCTGCTCGCGCTGCGGGCCCGGCGGCTCGCGGTGCTTCCGGCCGGTGCCGCCGCCGTCGCGGCGGTGGTGCTCGCCGGGGTCGGCCTGGGTGTCGACCGCTTCGACGCCGCCCACCCCGCGCCCACCCACCTGATGTACGCCATGGACGCCGGCACCGGCCAGGCCCGTTGGCTCAGCCACGAGAGCGACCCGCAGCCGTGGACGGACGGGTACGTGGACGGGGTCACCGACGTCGGCGACGACTTCCCCGGCCTCGGCGACGGCGAGCTGCGGGCCGGCCCGGCGCAGTCGGCGAACCTGCCGGCGCCGAAGCTGGAGGTGGTGGCCGACGCCACCGCGGGTGGCGAACGCACACTGCGGCTGCGGCTCACCCCACAGCGGGCGGCCCGGCTCGCCACCCTGCACGTCGACACGTCGACCGCCACCGTGCTGCGCGCCGACGTGGCGGGGCGGTCGGTGCCGGTGGAGCCCCGCGCCGGGAAGTGGGGCTTCGGGCTGGTGTTCCACGCCCCGCCGGCGGAGGGCGTCGAGGTCACGTTGACAGTGCGCCCGATCGCCGGGCAGGTCGCGCTGCGGGCGATGGACGCCAGTGACGGATTGGACGCGCTGCCCGGCTTCCGCCCCCGGCCGCCGGCTGTCGGCGTCGTCGGGTCGCACAGCTCGGAGATGTTGGCGGTCGCGCGCACCTATCCCCTCTGAGGTGAAACGGGGTGGTCCGGCGGGAGCGTTCTTCCGCCGGACCACCCTTTCCGGTCAGCCCACCGGCTCCGGTTGGCCGGTACCGACCCGGTGCCAGCGATTACCGTCGTGATCGGTGAAGGTGAGGTCCACCAGAACGGTGTCGCCCGGGCGGAGCCGGTGCTCCGCCGCGACGGTGACGAAGAGGTCGTGCACATCGCGACCAGGAATCCGACGGACCTGTTTCGCCGGGGCCAACCCGACCGGCGGGGCGTCCGGATCGTCGGGCGGGACCAGTCGAGCCAGCGCCACCACGTCCAGCACCGGGGCGTCACTCTCGTTGGCCACGGCGACCCGCAGCACCGAGGTGCCGCGGATCTCGGCCACCGCCGACACCAACCGGGCCTGGGTGGCCCGGATCCGCAGGTCGTCGCTACGACGGGCGCGAATCTCCCGCCGCAATCCGAGATAGACGAAGAGCACGCTGGCGATCGAGCCGACCGCGCCGAACCAGTCCGGCACGGAACCCCAGTCGATGACGTCCTGGATTGGCGACCAGTTCATAGGTCCATCGTGGATGCACCTGTCGAGTGCCGCGCCCGGCGGATCGGCTGGAATCAGCCGCGAATTGGGAATTCCGGCACCGATTCCGGTCAGCCCGGCGGCCTAAACGGAGAGTGTGCAACCCAGTACGGGGATGGATACGCTTGCGGTCGACATGGTGCGGGTGGCAATCCCTCCGACTGTCCATCAGATGGACAGGATCTTTCGCCGCCGGCCCCATTGCGAAATTCGCCACCAAAGGGGGACCGCATTGACTGCGGACGTTCCACCCGAGGATGCCGGCGCGCCCCGGCCCGCGTACGACCGGCCGAGTCGTGTCTCCGTCGATCCACCGCTCGGGCGACTGGACAGCCCGCTGCACGGGCGCGACGACCTGATCGACGAGATCGTCCAACCGGGGGAAACCGCCGGGGGCCGCCCTTCGGTGCACATCCTGTGTGGCATGGGTGGCTCCGGCAAGAGCCACGTCGCGCTGGAGATCGCCCGCCGCGCCCGGGCTGACGGCCGGACGGTGTGGTGGGTGCAGGCTGGGCGGCTCAACTCCGGGATGCGGGAGGTGGTCAGCCAACTCGGCGCGTCGGAAACCCAGGTCGACCAGGCCTGGGCCGGGATGATCAGCGCCACCGACCTGGTGTGGCGCTACCTCAACCAGGCCGCGCAACCCTGGCTGTTGATCTTCGACAGTGCGGACGAGCCCGCCAGCCTGGGCCCCACCGACGGAGTGCTCGCCGACGGCACCGGCTGGCTGCGCAGCCCGGAGGCCGATGACGGCATGGTCATCGTGACCAGCCGGGACGGCAACCGGTCCACCTGGGGCACCTGGTCGGTGCTGCACCAGGTGCGCCCGCTCGACGCCGACGCCGGCGCGCAGGTGCTGATCGACCGGGCCGGCGCCCAGGCCGGGGGCCTGGCCGACGCCCGGGAACTCGCCCGCGAGCTGGGCGGGCTACCCCTCGCCCTGCGCGCCGCCGGCAACTACCTGCGGTCGGTGAACGCCAGCCCGGTCTGGCAGGGCTCGTCCACCATCACCACCTTCGCCGACTACCGCACGGCGGTGCAGCGTCGGTTCCGCTCACCGCGCGACGCCGCCGACGTCGACCTCGACGAGTCCCTCGGCCTGGAGATCGTCCGCGAGGTCGACGACATCTCACTGGACCTGCTGGCCCGCCGCCAGCTCCAACAGAGCCGACCACTGCTCCACGTGCTGGCCTGCCTGAGCACCTCCCCGGTGCCCTACGAGGTGGTGCTCAAGCCGGCCATCCTGGCCGGGTCACCGCTCTTCAAGGGGCTCACCAGCCGGCAGCGGGTGAAGGTGCTGGAGGGCATCGGCAACCTGGCACTTGTCGACTTCGACGTCCACGAGGAGGTCACCGACCCCGCGTTCGCGCACGTGCTCTCGCTGCACCCACTCGTGCACGCGATGTTCCGCGACCGCGACGAGGTGCGTGAGCAGATCGCCGAATACCACGGGCTGGTCATGAAGCTGCTGCTCGCCGCCACCGAGGGGCAGAACCCGGACGACTCGGCGGCCTGGACCAACTGGGACGTGCTGGTGCCACACCTGGTCGAGGCCGTGCGGGAATACCTCGTGCCGCAGAAACACAAGCACGACCCCGAGACGGTACGCCGGGCGCTGGAGCTGACCCGGCTCACCGCCCGCTACCTCATCGCGGTCGGCCTACCCGGCTCGGCCTTCGACATCCTCGACCCGATCGTGCGCGGTTGCGCCGCGTACGACCACGACCTGGACCGGCCGCAGGTGCTGGCGCTGCGCCACGAGCTGGGCCGCACCTGGTTGGAGCGCAACCAGCCGGAGATGGCCGACCGGGTGCTCCGCGAGGTCATCGCGGACCGCACCAGGGTGCTGGGCAGCGACGACGCCGACACCCTCGCCAGCCGACACAAGCTCACCAAGGCGATCATGGCGCAGCGCCAGTGGCCGGAGGCCGAGTTGGAGCTGCGTCAGATCGTCGCCGCCGAGGACCAGGTACGCGGCCCGGAACACTGGGACACCATGATCGTGCGGCACAGCCTGGCCCTGGCGGTGCTCGCCCAGCAACGGGCACCCGAGGCAGAGGAGATGCTGCACGCCATCCTGGAGGTCCGCTACCGGTTGTGGCCGCTCAACCAACCGGAGACCTGGCAGGCCCGGCACACGCTGGCCCGCTGCATGCAGGCGCAGGGCCGGCTCGCCGAGGCGGAGGCCGAACTGCGGGCCACCCTGGCCACAGTGGAACCCCGGCACGCCGACCGCAGCGAGGTGCTCGCCATCCGGTCCACCCTGGGACTGGTGCTGCTGCTGGAGGAGCAGGTCGACGCGGCGATCGAGGTGTACGAGCAGTTGCTGGCCGACCGCCGGCGGCTCCTCGGCGACACACACCTGGACACCCTCCAGGTGGAGCACGCGCTGCGCCGGCTGCGGAACGGCGACTGAACGGTCAGTGCGGCGCGGCCGGGCCCAGGTCGCTCGGGTCGGTGTTGCCACCGCAGATGATCACGGCTACCCGCTCCCCCGGCTGCGGCACGTACGCGCCGCCGACCAGCGCGGCCAACGCGGCGGCACCACCCAACTCGGCCGCCACCCGCAGCTCCGACCAGAGCAACCGGCGCGCCCGCACCAGGTCCTCGTCGCGAACCAGTACGGACACCACCTCGGTGCGGCGGGCGGTGTCGAAGGCGATCTCGCCGATCCGCCGGGCACCCAACGAATCGGTGGCGATGCCACCCACCTCGATGTCGACCGGCCGGCCCGCCTTGAGGGCCGAGTGCAGGGTGGGGATCTGCTCGGGTTCGACAGCGACGACGCGTACCGACCCACCGAACCAACTGGCGATACCGGAGACCAACCCGCCGCCACCGACCGCCACCAGCACTGTGTCGATCCCGTCCACCTGCCGCTCCAGCTCCCGGCCGACGGTGCCCTGACCGGCCACCACCTCCGGCTGGTCGTACGCGTGCACGACGAGCGCGCCGGTCTCCCCGGCCCGCTGGGTGCTCGCCGCCAACGCCTCGGCGTAGTGCTGGCCCACCTGGCGCACCTGGGCGCCCAACCCGGCCAACCGCTGCACCTTCACCGGTGAGGCGGTGACCGGCACGAAGACCTCCGCCGGCACGCCCAGCGACCGGGCCGCGTACGCGACGGCGAGGCCGTGGTTGCCACCCGACGCGGCGATCACCCCGGCCGAGGGCAACGAACCCTGGAGCATCCGGTTGAACGCGCCACGCGGCTTGAACGAGCCGGTGTGCTGGTGCAACTCCAACTTGAGGCTGAGCTGCCCGGGCACACCCAGATCGGCACCGTCGACGGCGATGACCGGGGTTTCCCGGACCCGCCCCTCGACGAGGGCTGCGGCCGCCTCGACGTCGCTTCTGTCCACCATGGGGAACGCCCTTCACTACGACCAGAGGGCCAGTCGACCATCGTCGGTGAGCCCGACGAAACATCCTATGGAGATCCGTCGGCCATCCGACGCGGGACGCACCGTGTGGTAGTGCCGCGGATCAAACAGGAAGCCCTCCCCGAGCGTGGGGCGCAGCGTCAACGACTGCGTGTCGGCGCCCACCGCCTCCTGGAAGCCGTACCCGCCGGGGATCCGCAGCGGCTCGTCGTCCGGCTGCCAGCGCCGCCGCCACAGCACGGTCTCCCCACCGGCCGGCGGCACCCGGATGTAGATGTTGAACGCCAACTGCGCCACCACCTCGCTGTCGAGCAACCGACCCGCGTACTCCCGGACCGCGTCGTCGAAGTGCACCTGGAGCCCCGCGTTGATCTCGCGGACGATGCCGACGTGCATCTCCCGACCCTGCCGCCGCCCGGGTGCGACGTCCGGCCAGGCGCCTCCGAACGCGGCCAGGCACAGCGCCCGGGGAGAGTCCGACAGACCCAGCGTTGACCAGCTCTTCTCGGCCGCGCGGGCCGCGTCCCAGTAGTCCTCGCGGAGTTCACCGGCGGACCGGTGATCGTTGATGGCCGGGCCGAACTTGGCGACGACGGGAAAGACCCGGCTCTCGTCGTAGCGGTCCATCGGCGCGTTGGCGAGGGCGGCGGTGATCGCGTGACAGCGGGCCGCGGAGAGCAATCGCGGCACCCGGACGGCCGCAAGCCGCCCCGCGATGAGCCCGGCGACATCCGCCCGGGTGATCGACTCGGATTCGACGGCGACGAAAAAGGGATCGGTAGTGCTCGAATGCTGCACGGCGGTCCTCCCGTAACGAAGATCCCTCACCGGACTTGTCGCGCCCCCCGATCCGCGCACCGTGCAATGTACAAACCGCAGGCAAGGCGAGGTATCCGCAGTTCCGGGCGAGTTGGCGCGGCCACCGCTACCATCGGCGCAACCGGGGTACGCGACACCGAACCGTACGGCGGAAGCTTTCCACCGATCGGGGAATGGTGACGATTCTCGGCGTGACGCATGATGCGACTAGTTCGAACGCTGACAAGGAGTTCGAGATGGCAGGCGCCGGCCCGACGGATCTTGACATGCACGTCGACCGCCTGGAAATGGCGCGTCGAATAGCCCGGGAAATGATCGAGTCCGACCATCAGGCTCTGGAGCTCGCCGTCCGGCAGCGCCCACAGTGCTGGTCCCGACGCCCCGCCGGCCACGGCACCCGCGCCGACGCCCTCACGGGCTGACGCAGCGCTTCCGCAGCGCTTCGGCTGCGCGGTGATCATGTGATGAGAAGTAGGTCAAACTCGCTCCTCGAACCTACTTTTCATCACATGATCATGGATCG
Organism: Micromonospora vinacea; assembly: GCF_015751785.1. Classification (NCBI taxonomy): domain Bacteria; kingdom Bacillati; phylum Actinomycetota; class Actinomycetes; order Micromonosporales; family Micromonosporaceae; genus Micromonospora; species Micromonospora vinacea. Next base: position 1,296,174 of record NZ_JADOTY010000001.1, read on the forward strand.
ATCGCACTCGCCGGGCGCTACGTCCGGCAGGGGTGTGGGTTCACAGGCCGAGCGCGACGGGTTGGGTTGGTACTCCGTCACCGATCAATGCGGCCAACGGTGTGGCGAGGTCCCGTGGCGAGAACAGTTCCGGTCCGCGGTGTTCCCTGATCTCCGACAGCGACCACCAACGCCAGCCGATGACGTGCTCGGCGGCGAGCTCCTCATCGCTCATCGCACCGCGTGGCGTGAACGACGCGGTGCGAACGAGGAAGTAGTCGTTCACGACGCCATCGTGGCTGGGTGCGAAGCCGGCGGCGACTATCTCCTGGCGCCAGACCTGAGGCGGGTCGACATCGAGAGCAAGACCGACCTCTTCGCGCAGCTCCCGCCGCAGGGCGGCCAGTGGCGTCTCACCGTCTTCGACGCCACCCCCGGGAGTGATCCAAACGGCGATCGTGCCAGTCGGATCGGGAATGGCGAGTCGGAGCAGCAGAACCTTGTCGTCCTCATCGACGACGACCGCACGCGCCGATCGCCGCAGGTTCACCGTCGACATCAGGACACCCTACGGGCCAACGGCCACCGTCGACGCACACGACGGCATAGCGGCCTGATGCGCCCGGGGCCATGAACCAGCCCCGCTGTAGGTAACGTGCGGGAGATGACAAGGAGCGAGCGAATTGCGGACCAGCTGGACCGGCACTGGCACAAGAACCTGCGGCCGCGGCTGGACGGTCTTGCCGATGAGGAGTACTTCTGGGAGCCGGTGCGCGGCTGCTGGAGCATCCGCCCACGTGGCACGTCGGCCGCACCGATGTCGGCAGGTTCGGGGGGATGGACGATGGACTTCGCGTCCCCTGACCCGGTTCCGGCGCCGGTGACCACGATTGCCTGGCGGCTGGCGCACATCATCGTCTCCTGCCTGGGCTATCGGGTCGGATGGCACTTCGGCGGCCAGGACGTCGACTCCCAGACGTTCGCCTACGCGGGGACCGCTGACGAGGCGCTGAGACAGCTCGACGAGATGTATGGGAGGTGGAACACGGGGGTCCGCGAGCTCTCGGACGTTGACCTGGAGAATCCGCCCACTGTGGGCCCCGAGCAGTTTCCGATGGAGGGCATCGTCCTGCACATCAACAGGGAGCTGATCCATCACGGCGCCGAGATTTCCCTGCTGCGCGACCTCTACCGCTGGCAGGACGGGCCGCAGCGCGCCGAGTATGGCTTTCCGGCCACCGGCAATCGAGCTTCGGAACCTGTCTGGACCCGGTAACGCTCCATGGCCGCGAGCTTCATCGAATCGGCGCGGCTACGACGAGTTCGGTGTCCGGGTCGTGGTCAATCCGCGGAGGGCCGGCGACGATCAGGGTGGCTCGGGACCACGGTCGTTCTCGCAGCATGAAGGGCAGTTCCTCCCGCAGCCAGTTCGTCACGTGCTCCTGCTGTTCGGAAGAGTCGCCGTCGCGAGCGACGAGTAAGCGCTCTTGCTCATCAAGATCACCCTGTAGGTACACCGAGGCGTCCAACCACGGGCCGAGTTCGTCCCGGATGACGCCGGTGCCCTCGACCCAGACGAAGTCAGCGCCGGCAGGGATGGTGATCGATCCGGCTCGGTCGTGGCTGATCCAGGCATCGGGACGGAAGTTCACCGACTCCCCTCGGTGCAGGGGTTGCAGGATGTGCTCGGCGAGCACGCCGCCCCAGTCGAAGTAGGCGTGATTCCAGGCGACGTCGTCGGTGTGCACGATGGCGGAGTTGGGCTCCACCTTGCACAGCCTCTCAGCCAGGGTCGTTTTACCTGCACCACCCCGGCCGTCGATCGCGATCACCCGCGGGCGTCCGGTGACATCCGGTGATGCGTCGCGTAGCTGCCGGACGGCGTCGAACAAGGTCACCAGCCGCCAGCCAACGGCCTCGGTCTCACCGGGATGTAGACGCATCGACGGTTTGTACCCCCAACGCCTGCCGATGATGCCGCGTCATGACCTGTCGCCGCCCGTGTCGCACCTACGCACCATCGACAAGGCGCTGCTGTTTTCAGCGGTATTGATCTAGGGCAGGACCGTAGTCGGCCAAATCGGGCGCAGCTGCGCCGCACCCTGCGCTGCCCCTTGCCGCCCACCGCCTGCGGCCGCATCCGCGACGCCCGACCCGCCTCCCCGATCCCACCACCGGCCACCACGCCCACCGTCGAACATCAGCACCACTGGCTGAACCTTGAGCCTGAGGCTAGGCGGCGAACCACCCAACAGCCGGGGCACCGCGATAATCCGGCCGGCTCGCCCACACCTGGCCCCACGCTCTCTTTTGTGTCGAGTCCAAGCGTCCGTGGCGGGATGCCTCAGCGTATGCGCCCAGCTGACGGTGCAGCGCTGACGCCGCCTCGACGTCCACGGCCCTGATCTCATGCAGGACATAGCGCCGGGGGCGATGGTCCAGTGGATAGACCCCCGCAAACCAGAATTCTCGTCCATCCCACCGGGCCAGCCCGTCGATCGCTCCATCGTAGAAGTCGTCGCACCACAGAATCTCGACGCCGGACAGCTCGACCAGACTGGCCAACACCGGCTCCTCGTGCATCAGAAAATATTCGTCGGGTTCCTCAGGCACACGAACACGCTAGCCCTTCCGCCTCACGCGGGTAACCAGCCCTACCATCGACCATAGGCAGTAGACCTAATCGATCACGATCTGGCGTCAAGGATCCTCCGACGCCGTTCCGTCAAACATCATCCGAGACCAGGCAACTTGATCGGCGATTGTCCCGGTCTCGGGGCCTGCGTGACAGATTGGCATCAGGACGTTCATGACACCTGTGCCACGAGGGCAGCCCGTACGATCGCGGCGTGAATCAAGTCGGGTCGCTCTGCCGCTGCATCCTCTGCCACGACTACGGCGACTCCGGCGATCGGCACCCGATGGAACTGACCACGATCAGGCACGTCCAGCAGCACGGCTGGGGCGTCACGACGATTCCTGAGGACGACAAGGGACCTGGCTGGGCCTACACGATAGGACTCTGGCACACGCACCGGATGCCGGAACTCGCCATCTTCGGCCTGGATGTTGAGCTATCGCAGATGAGCCTCAACGAACTGGGAGACAGGGCAAGCGACGGCGTCGCGCTGGAGGCCGAGCAGGCACGCGACGATGCCATCAAGGGATACCAGGTCCATCTCAAGTCGATCGACTACCGCTGGTACAAGGCATTCTTCGGTCGTGCCATCGCCTTCTACCGCCGGCCGCCCATTCCCTTCCTGCAAGTCGTCTGGCCCGATCGGCAGGGCCGCTTTCATTGGGACAGCGACAATGACGCGCAACTCCATCGACGTCAGCCTCAGCTCTGGAACCGCCCCGACGACCATCCGGCGGGCGTCTGGACTCAGGACCTCTAGATCATGTATCCGGGCTTGTCACCCACGTCTTGAGACCGATCTGTCACGCAGATCCTGAGACCCGGCATCGATCGAAACCCACATGCAGGGGCGGCAGCCAGCGCCAGGCAGCCAGGCCGTCTGGGGTCGTGGCCTATGTCGCGGAGTGCGCCGATCCGAGTTGCGCTGTAGCTCTCAAGGCCATCCGCCTGTTCGGGCGCATCTCGGTCCGTTCCTGCTGGCACGAGTTGCACAATCACTGGGCTCAGACGAGACGCTGGAGGCGTACCTTCGGGTGCTCGTTTCTCAGGTGGGCTTGCTTGTGCTGGCGGACCTGTTCGTCCCAGACCGCTTGGTCGTACTCCGGGCCCGGCGGAATCCATTTGTGGGAGCCATCGCTGTAGTGGAACTTTTCGTCGCCCCGCCGGAGGATGCTCATCGGGTCCAACCGAGGAAGCGAAGGTGCAGGACCCCTGCCGGCACCCAGGTCAGGTCCCGCGAGGCGCAGACCAGTTGAGCGCTCATGTAGAGCGCCAGAGAAACGGATGCGCCCTCGTACTCAGCGCGTAGTTCATGCTGTCGGGTCCGACAGGGCCAAGGCGCGTTGCAGCCTCCGCAGGTCCAGATCGGCATCACCGGGCCGTGGGTGGTCACCGTGGGTCGCCGACAAGGTGTACGAAGTGCGCCCGCCTCTGGAGCCACCGCAGTCGCTCCGGGCAGGGGTGGGGCCGGCCGCACCGGCACAGGTCGAGGCCGACCTCGTCGTGGCGGGTCAGGAGTTCGTCGGCAGCGTCGACTTGAGCCTGGGCATGGTCGATGAGGGCCTCTAGGCCGTAAATGGCAGCCATCCTCAGCCCGTCAGGCCTGCACGGCGACGGTGCCAGCGTGCCTCCGCCAGCGCGGCGGCGAGGTTGATGTCGCCCCTGGCGATGCGGCTCCGGGCAACATCGAGCCACAGCGGCGACGCGACGGCCTGCTCGCCGCTAGCGGTTCGCAGACCTTTTACGGCAAGGCGTGCCAGGCGACACGGCACGAGCTGGTCGTCGTGCACGCAGCCGACGATGGCGTAGTGGCTGGCTCGGTCGGGGCGGTGGTCTTGCCACAGTGCTCGGCACAGACGCCACAGCAGCCGGTGGCGGCAGCCGTCAGGCGGCTCGATCGGTGGGTTATCGACATCGAACAACATGCCCAAGACCGTCCCGCCGGCTGCGGTCCTGAGGCCATGTCCGCTAGCCATGTCACGGTGACATGAGCAGGCTCGACCTGCACAGGCACCGGACCTAGGCTCCAGGTTGAGCACGATGCGTAGTCACTCGACGACGGCGGGAGCGGTTGTGTTGCTCGACCAGCTTCGGACTCCGGACGGCTTCTGGGCGCGGGAGGACGTCAGGACCGCTGTACGTGTCCGCGACATCGGGACTCTGTTTCGGCTGCTTGCCCGGCACACGGGGGCGAGTCAGACGCGTATCGGGGCGGTGGTCGGCCTGGAACAGGGCTACGTCAGCCGGGTGATCGCCGGCCGGAAGGTGACCTCCATCGACGTGCTGGAGCGGATCGCCGACGGCTGCGGCATGCCCGACGAGACCCGGATGTCGCTCGGCCTTGCACCGCGCCGTCAAGCACGTCGCCCCACCCCAGGCAGCCCGCGGGGTGATGTGCCAAACGACCGATCCTGGCGCGAGGACATCCGCGCCGCCACGCAGCTGTGGGAAGGCGACGTGAACCGCCGAGACATCCTCCGTCAGACAATGTTCAGCTCCGCTGGCTACACCCTGCCCGCGCTGCGCTGGTTCACCGCCCCCACCACACAACCCGTCACACAGAAAGGTCACCGATCAGTCGGTCAGCCCGACATCGACACCATCCGCGAGATGACCTCCACCTACCGGCGACTCGACAACCAGCACGGTGGCGGCCACTCCCGCGAAACCCTCGCCCGTTACCTCAACCACGAGGTCACGCCCCTGCTGACCAAGGGCCACTACGATCCGGAGACCGGCCGAAAGCTACTCGCAGCCGTCGCCGAGCTGACTCAGCTCGCCGGCTGGCAGGCATACGACACGGCCGAACACGGCATCGCCCAGCGCTATCTCACCCACGCCCTCAACCTCGCCCGAGCGGCCGACGATGCTGGGCTCGGCGCCGAAATCCTCGCCGCGATGAGCCACCAAGCCACCTACCTCGGTCACAATGCGACCGGCGTCGATCTCGCCCGCGCCGCCCGGCGTACGGCACAACGCGCCGGCCTCGCGGTGCTGACCGCCGAGGCGCTGGTCATGGAAGCCCATGCCCACGCCGCCGCGCGCGACGAACGCGCCTGCACCACTGCACTGCACCAGGCAGAACAGACTCTCGACCGGGCCGACCGCAGCAGCGACCCGCAATGGCTCGGCTACTTCGACGAGGCATACCTGTCAGCCAAGTTCGGCCACTGCTTCCATGCCCTCGGCCACCACCAGCAGGCCGAACGCTTCACCGTCCGCTCACTGCAAATGGACGAACGCTACGTACGCGGGAAGGCCTTCAACCTCACCCTCCTCGCCTCCATTCACGCCCACCGCGGCGAGCCCGATCGCGCCAGCGCCATCGGGACCAATGCGCTCACGCTGACCTCTCAACTGCGGTCGGCCCGAGCCGTCCGATACCTACGCGACCTGCAAGCCGACCTCACAGTGCACCGCCGCCGGCCAGCCGTCAGACACTTCATCAACCGCGTCGACGTGACCCTCGGTCAACGCCGCTGACTACAGCTCACCTCGGGCTTTGCGCGCTACCAGCTCCAACACCGCGATCACCGTGCCAGATCCCACGATCTCACCCCGGGACACGAGATCCCGCGCTTCCGCCAACGGCATCCAGGCCACCCGCTCGGCCTCGTTGACGTCCACCGGCGAACCAATATGTACCGCGTCGCGCGCAAGGAACAACAGATTCTCCGCGTCCGCGGTCGCCACCCACGGCTGGAACGACAGCATCGGCTCCACGGCACCAGGACGCCATCCGGTCTCCTCCTCGACCTCCCGGACCGCACATATCGCCGGCCGCTCACCGTCGTCGACGTAACCCCCAGGCAGCTCCCACACCCACCGGTCGAACACGAACCGGTGCCGCCGCATCAGCAGCAGGCGCTCCTGCTCGTCAAGCACCGCGACCATGGCAGACCGGGGTGCCCGGATCACGTACTGCTCGAAACGGACCCCATCCGGCAGTTCGACGTCGGCGATGCTCAACCGCGCCCGCCGGCTGCCATCCACCACCCGCTCACCGTGAATCGTCCACCGCGTCGACTCGGTAACCTGCTCCTCCGTCACCCGCCCAGTATCCGACCTCTGTCGCGGACGGCGGTCCCGTCATTACTTCCAGCGGAAGTGGACGAAGAGGCGGCCGAAGTTCTTCGAATCCTTCTCCACCCGGTGGTAGAGCTGCTTGACGTCCTTCTGGTCGAGGAACCGCAGCACACGCTTCTTGAGCTGGCCGGACCCCTTGCCGGGGATGATCTCGACGAGGGTGGCCTTCTTCGCCACCGCCTCGTCCATGATCCCGCGCAACGCCCGGTCGATGTCCTGGCCCTTGTTGAAGATCTCGTGCAGGTCCAGCTTGAGCTTCATGCCGCAGCCCCCGGCCGGTCAGGTCCCATGTCGCCATCCTAGGCACGTCCGACAGGTCGCCCGCCAGACGACGAAGGGGCGGCCCCGAAGGACCGCCCCCGCACTTGTCACCGGGTCAGGCTCAGCGCCGGCCGCCGAGGCGGGTCTCCACCCGTTCCAGCGCGGCCCGGTAGTCGTCGTTGGCCGCGTACATCGCTGCGGCGATCCGCAGGTGCCGCAGCGCGTCGGTGTGCCGGTTCAGCCGCTCAAGCGTCCGACCGAGCACGTGGTGCGCGTAGTGGTCGCTCGGGTCCCGTTCGACCAGCTCGCGCAGATGCTCCTCGGCCCGGTTGAGCTGGGCCGACTGGAAGTACGCCCGGGCCAGCAACTGCCGTACCGCCGCGTTGCCGGGTTCGGCGTCGATGATCGGCTCCAGCAGTCGGGCTGCCCCGCTGGGGTCACCGGTTTCGAAGAACATGGTCGCCCGCCGGTAGTCCGCCAGAAGATCCATCTGCCACCTCCTCGGGTCGCACCGTCACCTGTTCCGACGCTGGCACAACACCGGGAGTTTGGCGACTGTTCCCGGGGGCGAGATCAGACGAGATCCGGTCAGGTGCGGGCGTCCCGGCGTCCGACGGAGAGTTCCCAGGCACGGACGCCACCGACGATTCCGGCGGTGTTCGGCACCACCACCACGTCGTCGCCCATCCGGGCCAGCTGCTCGGGCCGGATCAGTCGGGAGTTGCCCCCGCCCAGGTAGAGCCGGTCCCAGCGGAACACCGGGCGGAGCCCGTCCACCACCTGCCGGATCCGACGGGACCAGAAGGCGTCGCCGAGCCGCCGCCGTTCCGGCTCGCCGACGTACGTGTCGTAGGTGGTGCCCCAGCGCACCGGCGCGTGCGACAGCTCCAGGTGCGGTGCGAGCACTCCGCCGTCGAAGAGCGCGCTGCCCAGCCCCGTCCCCAGGGTCAGCACCAGCTCGCAGCCGGTGCCGGCGACCACTCCGGCGCCGTGCACCTCGGCGTCGTTGAGCACCAGCGCCGGCACCCCGAACGCGTCGGCCAGCGCGCCGCGCGCGTCCCAGCCGGACCACTCGGCTTGCAGGTCCGGGTCGACCCGGCTGCGGGGGCCGCTGCGGGTCACGTAGTGCGGCGTGCTCACCACCACACCGTGCCGGATCATCCCGGGTACGCCGACCGTGAGCCGGTCCGCCGTCGGCAGGCGACCGCCCAGATCCACCAGGGTCCGGACAAACAGCGCAGGCGGCAACGGGTACGGGGTCGGCACTCGCAACGGCCGGGCCCGCATCGTTCCCGCCTCGTCGAGCACGGACGCCTTGATGCCCCCGCCGCCACAGTCGATCGCCAGTGTGGTCACCACGTCGTTGAGTCTGCCCGCTGGGAGCCGGTGGTATGCGGGCGGCCGGATAGGCTGCCGTCCTGATGAGCGCCACGATGATCGTCAAGGACCTGGCCGCCGGGCACGGCGACCGCCCCCTCTTCGCCGGATTGGACCTGGTGGTCGCCCCCGGCGACGTGGTTGGGCTGGTCGGGCCGAACGGGGCCGGCAAGTCGACGCTGCTGCGTACCCTCGCCGGGTTGTTGCCGGTCGAGGCCGGCAGCGTGCGGCTCAGCCCGCCCACAGCGAGCGTCGGCCACCTGCCGCAGGAGCCGGAACGGCGACCGGGCGAGACGGTACGGGACTTCCTGGCCCGCCGGACCGGGGTGACCGCCGCGCAGGCGGCGTTGGACGCGGCGACCGAGGCACTGACCGCCGGGGCGGCGGGCGCCGACGACGCGTACGGCGACGCGCTGGAGCGCTGGCTCGCCCTGGGCGGCGCGGACCTGGACGAACGCGCCGAGCAGGTGAGCGCCGACCTGGGGCTCGCCGTCGACCTGGACCACCCGACGACCGGGCTCTCCGGCGGTCAGGCGGCCCGGGCCGGGCTCGCGTCGTTGCTGCTCAGCCGGTACGACGTGTTCCTGCTCGACGAGCCGACCAACGATCTGGACCTGGCCGGGTTGGAGCGGCTTGAGGAGTTCGTCACCGGGCTGCGGGCCGGCACGGTGCTGGTCAGCCACGACCGGGAGTTCCTCACCCGCACTGTGACCCGGGTCCTGGAGCTGGACCTGCCGCAGCAGCAGGTGCACCACTACGGCGGCGGCTACGCGGCCTACCTGGAGGAGCGCGAGGTGGCCCGCCGGCACGCCCGCGCGGACTTCGAGGAGTACGCCGACACCAAGGCCGGGCTGGAGGCTCGGGCTCGCACCCAGCGTGGCTGGATGGAGAAGGGCGTGAAGAACGCCCGCCGCAAGGCCACCGACAACGACAAGATCGGCCGTAAGTTCCGCAGCGAGTCGAGTGAGAAGCAGGCCGCGAAGGCCAAGCAGACCGAACGGCTGATCGAACGGCTCGACGTGGTCGAGGAGCCCCGCAAGGAGTGGGAGCTGCGGATGGAGATCGCCGCCGCGCCCCGCGCCGGCGCCGTCGTGGCCACGCTGCGTGGAGCGGTGGTACGCCGGGGTGGCTTCACCCTCGGCCCGGTCGACCTCCAGATCGACTGGGCGGACCGGGTCGCGGTGACGGGGGCGAACGGCTCGGGCAAGTCCACCCTGTTGGCCGCGTTGCTGGGGCGGCTGCCGCTGGACGCCGGCACCGCCTCGCTCGGGCCCGGAGTGGTGGTCGGTGAGGTGGACCAGGCTCGCGGGCTGTTCCTCGGCGACGTACCGCTGATCGACGCGTTCGAGGCGGCCGTACCCCATCTGTCGCCTGCGGACGCGCGGACCCTGCTGGCCAAGTTCGGCCTGCGGGCGGCGCACGTGCCCCGGCCGGCGGCCACCCTCTCACCCGGTGAGCGCACCCGGGCCGCGCTGGCCCTGCTCCAGGGCCGTGGGGTCAACCTGCTGGTGCTGGACGAGCCCACCAACCACCTGGACCTGCCCGCCATCGAGCAGCTGGAATCGGCGCTGGCCAGCTACCCCGGAACGCTGCTGCTGGTCACTCACGACCGGCGGATGCTGGCCGCCATCGAGACCAACAGGCGGCTGCGGGTCGACGCCGGGCGGATCGCCGAGGATTGATCCGTGCCGGCGGGCCGGCGCGGGGTGAGAATGACGCCATGCTCAAGTGGGAGTACGCCCTGCTGGTCCGCCGCCGCCAGGCCGCGACCAACGACCTCGGCTGGGAGGTCGTCTTCGTCTGGTACGGCCCGGACGGCTCGATGGTCGACGTGACGCCGTACGGCGACACCGCCCTGGCCCACCTGAACCGGGCCGGCGACCAGGGCTGGGAGTTGGTCGCGATGAGCGAGGATCCGTCCCTGCCCGGCAACAACGAGCTGCACCGCTACCACCTCAAGCGGCCGAAGCCCGCCGACCCGCCGCCCCGCCAGCGGATCCGCGGCGGCCGCCGCACCCTCTCGGGCTGACCCGACCGCTTCGCGGCTCGGCCGTGCCAGCGCGGAGCCGGTGCCTCCGTTGACCGTGATGCCTGTGAGTCATCTTGATGCCTGTGTGGCATCAGGCTGATTGCGGCCCCAGCCCGCATCCCGCGACACGCTCGTGCGCGGGCCGCGCCCCCGCGGGCGGCGAGGTGGACGAGCGGGGCATAACGGGCGTGATTGCGGGTAACGCGCGGCGGGAGGTGGCCCGAATGGTCGCTTTGGCACAGACTCCGCCCTCGGCCGACCGGCTGCGGGCGATCGACGAATTCCTCGCTCAGGCGTGGGCGGACCAGGTCCGCCACGATGATCGGTTGCGGGACCTGGCGGTCGAGGTGCGGTTCGACCGGGGGGTGGCCCATCTGAGCGGTGACGTGGCCGAGCCCACCCAGCTACGGCTGGTGCGGGACCTGGTGGGGCGGCTGGCCGGTGTCTACGGCGTCTGGTGCCGGGTCGGCATCGGCGGGCGGGCGCCCGTGGTCGTGGACCTCGGGTGCGGGCCGACCAAGCAATGGTCGAGCAACCTGGGGCTGGACATCTACCCGGCGCCCGGCGTGGACGCCGTCGCGGACCTGTCCGGCTCCCTGCCGCTCGCCGACAACTCGGTGGACGTCCTCTTCGCGGTGCACATCCTGGAGCACCTGATCGACTTCCTGCCGCTTGTCGACGAGTGTCATCGGGTGCTCCGCCCCGGAGGCGTGCTGCACGTGATGAGCCCCTGGTGGGGGCATGTGAACGCGGTGGCCGACCCGACCCACGTCCGGCTGATGGACGTGCAGACGTTCAAGGGAATCTGCCAGCTCCGGCCACCGGGCACGCCGCGGTGGTACCCCCTGCACGCCGGCTGCGACGGCGCGTCGATCTTCGCCGACCTGACCCCCCTCCCCCCGGACGCCGACCCGGCGCCCCAGTCCCACCTGGCCCGTTTCTTCGACTAGCCGGTCCCTGTGGACTCGCGGAGTTCCAGGCGGTAGGGGGCGGCGAGTTCCCGGGCGGGGACGGTGCGGTCGCCATCCAGGCGGTCGGCGAGGAGTTGGATGGCCAGGCGGGCGATCTGCTCCTTGTCCGGGGCCACGGTGCTCAGGGCCGGGATGGCGAACCTGCCGTCCTCGATGTCGTCGAAGCCGACCACTGCCACGTCCTCGGGCACCCGCAGGCCGGCCTCGTGCAGAGCGCGCAGGGCACCGAGGGCGAGCGTGTCGTTGAAGCAGAAGACGGCGTCGGGGCGTACACCGGAGGTGAGCAGGCCGCGCATCGCGGCCGCGCCGTCGGCGCGGTGCCAGGCCGGCGCGGACGCCACCAGGGCCTGGTCGTAGTCGAGCCCGGCGGCGCGCAGCGCGTCGCGGTAGCCGGCCAGGCGCAGCCGGGCACTGGCGCCCACGTCGGTGCGCTGCGCGCCGACGGCAGCGATCCGACGGCGACCGATCTGGATCAGGTGAGCGGTGCTCTCCCGGGCCGCGGTCACGTTGTCGATCACCACTCGATCGGCGGAGCAGTGTTCGATCCGCTCGCCGAGCAGCACCATCGGAGTGCCGTCCAGGCCGGCCAGGTCCGCCGCGGTGAGCGCCGACGGACTGAGGATGAGCCCGTCGATCAGGTGGTCGGTGATACCGGAGGCAAGCACCCGTTCCTGGTCACGCCGGCCCTCGGTCTGGTCGATGAGCACCGTCCAGCCGTACTCGGCGGCGGCGGTGACCACGTGGCGGGCCAGCTCGGCGAAGTACGGGACGTCCAGTTCCGGAACGGCCAACGCGATCACGCCGGTGCGGCCCTTGCGCAGGTGACGGGCCGAGAGGTTGGGCCGGTAGTTCAGCTCGGCGATCGCCTCCTCGACCCGGGCACGGGTGTCCGGCCGCACGTGCAGGTGGCCGTTCACGACGTTCGAGACGGTCTTGACGGAGACGCCGGCCCGTTCGGCCACGTCCTTGAGTCTGTGTCGCACGCCACAACCTCCCCGAGGTGACGGGCGCACCATACCGTCAGCGACCCCCCTGCACGGCGGGCTGGTGCTGGACCAGCCGGTTGCGGCGGTGGCCGTAACCGAAGTAGATCACCGCGCCGAGCAGCATCCAGGCCAGGAACCGCAGCCAGGTCTCCACCGACAGGTTGAGCATCAGGTAGAAGCAGGCCAGCGCCGAGACGATCGGCAGCACCGGCGAGAACGGCACCCGGAACGGCCGCTCCAGGTCCGGCCGCTTGCGGCGCAGGATCGGCACCGCCACCGACACGAGGACGAACGCGCAGAGCGCGCCGATGCTGACCAGGTCGGCCAGCGCGGAGAGCGGCAGGAAGCCGGCCAGCAGCGCGACCGCCACCGTCATGATCGCCGAGATCCGGTACGGGGTGCCCCAGCGCGGGTGCACCTTCGCGATCGAGGGCGGGATCAACCCGTCCCGGGCGATGGCGAAGCCGATCCGGCCCATCGCCACCAGGTCGACCAGGATGACGCTGGTCAGGCCCGCGACCGCGGCGATGGAGACCAGCACGGCGGCCCAGCCGGCACCGACCGACTCGAAGGCCGACGCGATCGGGGCGCCCCTGTCGATCTCGGTGTACGGCACCATCCCGACCACCACCAGCGAGACGCCGATGTAGAGCACCGTGGAGATCAGCAGCGTGCCGAGCAGACCCAGGGTGAGGTCCCGCTTGGGCTTCCTCGTCTCCTCGCCCAGGTTGGCCACGGCCTCGAAGCCGGTGTACGCGAAGAAGACCACGGCGGCGGCGCTGAGCACCCCGACGAAGCCGAAGACCGACGGCTCCAGCCCGAAGAGCGCCTGCGTGACCGGTTGCTTGATGCCGTCGTCGCCGCTCCCGGCGGGCTCGGCCGGCGGGATGAACGGGGTGAGGTTGGCGGCCTTCACGAAGAACAGCCCGGCGACCACCACGAAGACGCAGATGGCCACCTTCACCAGTACCAGCAGGTTGGTGATCCGGGCGGATTCCCGGATGCCGACGATCGCCACGACGCCGAGGATCAGCACGATCGCGATGGCGCCCACGTTGACGGTGCTGCCCTCCTCACCGAACCACCGGGTCGGAAGGTCGAGCAGTTCGGCGAGGTAGCCGGACCAGCCTCGGGCCACCACTGCGGCGCCGAGCGCGAACTCCAGCAGCAGGTCCCAGCCGATGATCCAGGCGACGATCTCGCCCATCGTGGCGTACGCGTAGGTGTAGGCGCTGCCGGCGGTCGGCACGCTGGAGGCGAGTTCGGCGTAGCAGAGGGCGGCGAGCAGGGCCACCACGCCGGCGATGGCGAAGGAGATCACCACGCCCGGCCCGGCGCTGTCCCGGGCCTCGATCCCGGTGAGGGTGAAGATGCCGGTGCCGATCACGATGCCGATGCCGAAGCCGGTGAGGTCGATCGCGCCGAGCCGCCTCTTCAGCCCCAACTGGCCGTCGCTGCCGTCCGCCTCACCCTGGGCTATCACGTCCTTGATTGGTTTTGTGCGCAGCACGGACACCCGGTCACCCCTCCCACCGTGCGACCACCTCCGTGGCGGCCGGTGACCGCCGTTGCTACCCACCGGCGCGATTCGTCAACCACGAACTCTTGCGGCGATGGCCAGACTGTGAAAATTTCCTACCAGCAACGCGGACATCGGCGGCGAATCTTGCCGTGCGCCGCGCGAAACATCCGGGAGCCCCAACGAAGGGACAGACCGCATGAAAGCCACCCGACTCGGAGTCGCCGGGCTGGTCGCAGCCCTGCTCGGCACGTTCGTCACCGCCACCCCCGCGAGCGCCGCACCCAGCGCGGCCGACACCACCAGCACCGCCACCTGCGCCACCGACCCGGCCACCCCGAAGCGGCAGTTCCGGGCCATGTGGATCTCGTCGGTGGTCAACATCGACTGGCCCAGCAAGGCGTCCCAGACCAACCCGGACCGGATCGCGGCCCAGCAGGCCGAATACCGCCAACTGCTCGACCTGGCCGGGCGACTGCACCACAACGCCGTCGTGGTGCAGGTCCGGCCCACCGCCGACGCGCTCTGGCCCTCACCGTACGAGCCCTGGTCGGAATACCTGACCGGGGTACGCGGCCAGGACCCGGGCTGGGACCCGCTGGCCTTCCTGGTCGACGAGTCGCACAAGCGGAACCTGGAGTTCCACGCCTGGTTCAACCCGTACCGCGTCTCCATGCCGGCCCCCGGCGGCGCCGGCGCCGACCTCGCCCAACTCGCCCCCGGCCACCCGGCGCAGCAGCACCCCGACTGGACCTTCGCCTACCCACCGGCCGGCGTGGCCGGCAGCCGGCTCTACTACAACCCCGGCATTCCGGAGGTCCGCGAGTTCGTCCAGACCGCCATGATGGACGCCGTCAAGCGGTACGACATCGACGGCGTCCACTTCGACGACTACTTCTACCCCTACCCCAGCGGCACCTACCAGGTGCCGGACGACACGACCTTCGCCGCCCACAACCGGGGCTTCACCGACCGGGCCGACTGGCGGCGGGACAACATCAACCTGCTGATCCAGGAGATGAACGGCAAGATCAAGGCGGCGAAGCCGTGGGTGAAGTTCGGCGTCAGCCCGTTCGGCATCTGGCGCAACAAGACCGCCGACCCGCTCGGTTCGGACACCACCGGCAGCCAGTCGTACGACATCATCTCCGCCGACACCCGCAAGTGGATCAAGCAGGAGTGGATCGACTACGTGGTGCCGCAGCTCTACTGGTACATCGGCCAGTACCCGGCCGCCGACTACGCGCGCCTGGTGCCGTGGTGGGCCGAGACGGTGCGCGGCACCCGCGTCCAGCTCTACATCGGCCAGGCCGACTACAAGAGCGGCGACCCGGCGTACGGGCCGTACTGGCAGAACCCGCGTGAGCTGTCCGACCACCTGACGCTCAACCGGTCGTACCCGGAGGTGCAGGGCAACGTGCACTTCTCCGCGGTGCAGGTGCGGGCCAACCGGCTCGGCGCCACCGACATCTACGCTGCCGAGCACTACTCCCGCCCGGCGCTGGTGCCGGCCATGCCCCACCTGCCGGCCCGGCCGCTGCTCTTCCCGGTGGTCAGCAAGGCGACCCGGCAGGCCGACGGGGTCCGGCTCACCTGGCGGCAGCCCGCCGACGGCGTCGGCCCGCTCGGCACCGCCACCTCGTACGCGATCTACCGCTTCGACGGCACCACGCTGCCCGGCCGGTGCGCCACGGCCGACGCCGCGCACCTGGTCGACACCGTCCGGGCGACTCCCGGTGGCACCCAGTCCTGGGTGGACACCTCGGCGGAGCCCGGTCGGCGCTACACCTACCAACTGACCGCGCTCGACCGTTCGGCCAACGAGAGCCCCGCGAGCCCGCCGGCATTCGTCAGGCACTGACCCGCTTCCCTGAATGCCCCGGACGCCTCGCGCGTCCGGGGCATTCGTCTGTTTCAACGTATGTCACCAATAGTTGGCGACGCGCATACCGCCTAGTTGATCAGCTGATCGACACTCATCGACATCCGGTAACCCGCCGGTAACTTCCGTCCCACCCGCTCACCCGCGGAGGTAACCCGTGCCCCGACGTCTCGCCACCCTGCTCGCCTCGGGCGCGTTAGCGCTGCTCGCCACCCTCACCATCGCCTCCCCCGCCGCCGCCGTCACCACCGCCCAACGGCTCTCCGTGCTGTCCAGTTGGACCCAGACCAGCGCGTCCAGCTACAACTCGTGGAACAGCGCCCGGATCAACCGGGCCCCGTGGGCCGAGTACAACTTCAACTGGTCCACCGACTACTGCTCGTCCAGCCCGGACAACCCGCTCGGCTTCACCTTCAACCTGGGCTGCTACCGGCACGACTTCGGCTACCGCAACTACAAGGCGGTCGGCCAGTTCTCCGCCAACAAGTCCCGCCTCGACAGCGCCTTTTACGAGGACCTGAAGCGCGTCTGCACCACGTACAACTCGGTCGTCCGGCCGGCCTGCTACAGCCTGGCCTGGACCTACTACCAGGCGGTCAGCATCTTCGGTTCGGTAGCGGCCGTCCAGCAGGCCGACATCGACCGCGCCGCCCGAATGAAGGCCGAAGCCGAAGCCAACGCAGCAACCCGCTAAACCCCTCACCCACCCACCCCCGACCCACCCCACCCCCCTTGCCAAACCCCGGTGATCATGGAGTTAGCGGCGGTCCGCTCGGCGTGTCGCACCCGCTAACCCCATGATCAACCGTGCAAGAGGGGTGGGTGGGGTCAGGCGCGTTCGGTTCGGGTGGCTGGGTGACGGTCGGGGTCGGCGGGACGGCGCGGGGTCGGTTGGGACAGGCCGGTGCTGAAGCGGGTCGAGTCCGCCGCCAGGTCCGGGTGTTCCACGTCGAGTGCCAGCGCCGCGGCCTCGTCCAGCCCCAGCTCGGCACCCTCGCCGTACGCGTCGTCGAAGGCAGCGTCGCCCAGCACCGCGCGCAACTCCACCTGCTGCTCGGCCCAGTAACCGCCGAAGATGCCGGGGGTGGCACGCATGCTCGCCCTGGTGGCCTGCGCGGCCCCGAACAGGCGGGCGGCCGTCAACCGCTCCCCGCCGATCATGCAGCGCACCGCGACCGCGTTCAAGGTGTCGCACGCCCGGCCGTGGTAGCCGTGACCCATCCGGGAACGCAGCGCCACCAGCAGATGCTCGTGCGCGGCGATCACGTCGCCCCGCGCCAACGCGACCATGCCGAGCAGCATGTCCACCGAACGCCGGCCCCGCTCCACGGGCCGGGCCGCCTCCACCGGACGTACCGCGCCCAGCAGTTCCGCCGCCTCCTCCAGGGCACCCCGCCGCCAGAGCAGCTCGGCCAGGCTGAACACCGCGAACAGCGCCTCGCCGACCACGTCCTGCCCGTGCGCCCAGTCGATGACCTCCCGGCACACCCGCTCGGCCTCGACGAACTGCCCCATGTCCACAAGCGGCGCTGCCCGGCCGGCGAGTACCCGGGCCAACAACCCGGCGTCGCCGGCCTGCCGGGCCGCCGCCTCCGCCCGCTGGGAGTAGCGCAGCTCCTCGGCGAACTCGCCGTCGGCGCTGGCATGCAGTGAATGCATGTGGTACGCCGCCGCCAGCTCCGCCTCCGGGATCCGCTCCCCCGTCTCGGCGATCCGCCCGTACAGCCGGAACAGCCACAGCCGGCCCTCCCGGGCCAGGCCCCGCTCCAGCCACCACTGGTCCAGCCCACCCGCCAGACCGAGACCGGCACGGGCGCTGCCGCCGGTGGCGCACCAGCGCAGCGCGGCGCGCAGCTCCCCGGCCAGTGGGTCGAGGGCATACAACGACAGCGTCACCGGCCGGCCGTCCTGGCCCAGGTGGGCCCGGTCCAACGCGTGCGCCGACCAGGCCACGTGCCGGTCCCGAGCGGCCTGCT
Organism: Micromonospora vinacea; assembly: GCF_015751785.1. Lineage (NCBI taxonomy): Bacteria > Bacillati > Actinomycetota > Actinomycetes > Micromonosporales > Micromonosporaceae > Micromonospora > Micromonospora vinacea. The sequence goes on from NZ_JADOTY010000001.1 coordinate 1,313,878, forward strand.
CCTCACCCGCCTCGGCCAACCGCCGCGCCGCGTACGCCCGGATGGGGTCGAGCATCCGGTAGGTGCTGCCGGCGGCGCGCGGCTCGGCCAACACCATCGACTTGTCCACCAGGACCGAGAGCGGGTCCAGCGGGTCGTCACCCAGCAGCCACTCCACCGTCGCCAGATCCACCGGCCCGGCGAAGACCGCCAGCCACCGCAGCAGACGGGCCGCCCGGGGCCCCAGCGTCCGGTACGACCAGGTGACGGTGGCCTGCATGGTCATGTGCCGCTCGGTGGCCGAACGCTGCACCGCCCGACTCGCCGGGGTGGGCGGCGACGCACCGGCCGCCGCCGCTACCAGGTCCACGGTGTCCTGCTGGTTGCCGGACCAGCCCCGCTCCACCGGCGGCGGATCCGGGTCCTCCCGGCCGGCGTCCAGGGTGCCGAGGACATCGTCCAGCCGCTCGGCGAGCTGGCCGACGGAGAGCACCCGCAGCCGGGCGGCGGCCAACTCGATGGCGAGCGGCAGACCGTCCAGCCGCTGCACGACCCGACGCAGGTCGGCGGACTCCTCCGGGTCCGGTTGCCGACCACCGCGCGCCGCCGCCGTGCGATCCAGCAGCAGCGCCACGGCGTCGCTCTCCGCACCGTCCGCCCTCGGGTCGACCGAGAGCGGCGGAATCCGCCACACCACCTCGCCGGGCAGGCTGAACGACTCACGACTGGTCGCCAGCACCCGTACGCCGCCCCCGCCGGACAGCAGACGCGCGATCACCTCGGCGCAGGCTGCCGGTTGGGTGTCGCAGGTGTCCAGTACGACAAGCATCCGGCGGCCGGCCGCGTACTCGACGAGGGTGTCCAGCATCGGCCGGCCGGGCTCGGGGCGCAGGCCGAGCACGGCGGCGATGGCGAACGCCACCAGCCCCGGGTCGGTCACCGAGGCGATGTCGACGAACCAGACCCCGTCCGGGTACGCCTCGACAACTCCGCTGGCCAACTCCACCGCGAGTCGGGTCTTGCCCGCGCCGCCGGCGCCCAGCACGGTGACCAGGCGGTGCTGTCGCACCAGCAGACCCAACTCGATGCGCTCGGCCTGACGGCCGACGAACGAGGTCACCTGGGTCGGCAGGTTGTGCGCCACCGCGTCGGCGGTGCGGGGCCGGGGGAACTGCCGCTCCAGACCCGGGGCGACCAGTTGGAACAGTCGTTCACGGTCGTCGAAACCGCGCAGGCGGTGCAGGCCCAGGTCGAGCAGGGTGGCGCCCGGCGGCATCGGCTCGGCCCGACGGGCGGTGGACGCCGTACAGAGCACCTGCCCGCCGTGCGCGGCAGCGGCCACCCGGGCGGCCCGGTGCACCTCGGCGCTGGCGTACTCGCCGTCGCGTGGCTCGGCATAGCCGGTGTGCAGGCCCATCCGCACCCGGGGCGCGGCTTCGGGGGTGGGCCAGTCGTGGCTGGACAGTGCCCGCTGAGCGGTCAGGCACGCCGTCATCGCCGCTGTCGCTTCCTCGAAGGCCAGGAAGAACGAGTCGCCCTCGGTCAGCAGCTCCGCGCCGCCCGTGCTGGCCAGCGTGCGGCGCAGCAGCCGGCGATGCTCGGCGAGCACCGGCCGGTAGTCCGGGCCGAGCAGCTGGGCCAGCCGGGTCGAGCCCTCGATATCGGTGAACACGAAGGTCACCCAACCGCTCGGGAGCTGGATCCGTGGCGACATGCGAGGAACCTCCGCCCGTGACGTCGGGTTCATGCTGCCTGAGTCCGGACGATCACACATCGTGAGAACGGCCGGGCAATAGCCGCCTCAACGTGCCACTCGGACCCGCTCCCGGCAAGGGCGGCCCACCAGTCGTCGACGAATTGGCCCGATCAGCAGCCGCAGGCACCGCCGCAGCAGCCACCGCCGGCCGGTGCCGGGGCGCCACCACCCCGGCCGGTGACCGCGACCGCGGAAAGAAGCTTGACCGTGTCGGCGTGTCCCTGTGGGCAACTGGCCGGCTCACCGGCCGCTGCCATCGAACGGTTGACCTCGAAAGTGTCTCCGCAGGCGCGGCAGCGGAACTCGTACCGGGGCATGCCACCCAGGGTACGTGGATCTGACGGTTCGCGAAGCATGGGTGATACTCGACAGGTGGTGGACGGCGAGGACGACACGCGTGTGCAACCGTTACGACCGGCCGCGCCGCTGGACGGGCCGCTCGAAGGCTCGGGAGCCGCGCCCGATCCGGGGCGCAAGGTGCCCCGCCCCCGCCGTCCCTGGCTGAGCGGGCGTTCGGCGGAAGCGCCGACCACACCACCGGCCACCGCGCCAACCGCACCACCGGCCACCACACCGGCTCCACCAGCCGCCGAGCCGACCGCGACCGACCTCGCCAGGTCCGAACCGGACGCGAGTGCCACCGGCGCGAAGACCCCGGCCGAGCCCGTCCCGACCGCCCGCCCGGAGGCCAACCCCGAGGCCGAGACCCCCAAGACCGAGACCGCGAACGCCGAGGACCCGAAGGCCGAGGACCCTAAGGCCGAGGACCCTAAGGCCGAGGCGCCCAAGACCGACGCCGCGAAGACCGGTGCCGCGGATCCGGCGAAGACCACTGTGGATGAGGTCCCGGTCGTGCCGGCGTCCGACCCGGCACGTCGGCGGCGGGTGCAGTTCGCACACGCCCTACGTGTGCCGCCACGCCGGGCAGCAGCCACCGCGGCTCGGGCGACCCGGGCCTGGGCCCGCCGGCCGAGCGGTCGGCTGACCCTCCCCGGCGTCTTCCTGCTGGCACTGGTGGCCGCGACCGCCGCGGCGGGAGCGCTGCTCGTACCGGCCGCGATCCGCGCACCGCGCCCGGTCGCTGTCGACGTCTCGGCCACGCCCGGGGTCGCACCGCCGCTGGCGCCGTCCGGCCTGCCCACCGGCCCGCTGCCCACCGGGCCACTGCCGACCGTCCCGCTGCCCAGCGGCGGGTTGCCCGGCAACGGGCTGCCGACCGGGCCGGCGATCGGGGGCCGACCGTCGGACGCCCTGGCCGGCTGGGCGCAGCAGGTCGGCGCCAAGGTCGGTGTCCCGGCGATCGCCATGCAGGCGTACGGCTACGCCGAGCTGGTGCTCGCCCAGACCAACCGCAGCTGCGCGTTGAGCTGGACCACGCTGGCCGCGATCGGGCAGGTCGAATCGGGACACGGCTCGGCCAACGGCGCGCGGTTGGGGCAGGACGGCAAGGCGGTGCCCAACATCATCGGGCTGCCGCTGGACGGGAAGGAAGGTCGGATGCGGATCATCGACACCGACCGTGGCGCGCTCGACGGGGACGCCACCCTCGACCGCGCCATCGGGCCGATGCAGTTCATCCCGACCACCTGGCAGGAGATCGGCGCGGACGCGGACAACGACGGCCGCAAGGACCCGCACGACCTGGACGACGCCGCCCTTGCAGCGGGCAACTACCTCTGCAAGGGCGGCCGAAACCTGAGCATTCCGGGCGACTGGTGGAACGCGATCCTCTCCTACAACGATGTCCGGCGGTACGCCCAGGACGTCTACGACACCGCGAACCGGTACGGACGGGCCAGTCGGTCGTGAAGTGATCGTCTCGATACGTTGGAGAACTGGACACTTCCCCCGGGCCTCTGTTAGCGGCAAGCTAGACGGGTGATGGTGCGCGAGTGGGACCCCAGGACCGCGTCGTCCGCCGAGATCGCGTCGCTGCTGGCCACGCTGAACGCGGTCCTGGCGGCCGATCTGCCGCAGGACCCGCCCTGGCGGGAGACTTCGTTGCGGGAATACCTCGCCGAGGTGATGCCCGGCGAGCGGCGGATCTCCTGGATCGCCCAGGCCGAGCCGACCACCCCGGGTGACCCGGGCGCGGTGCTCGGCCAGGTGCACGTACTCCTTCTGGGTGACATCGGCGTGATCGAGGTGCTGGTGCACCCGTCCGCGCGGCGCACCGGCCTCGGCCGTGACCTGGTGTTGCGTGCCGCGCGCCGGGTCTACCAGGAGGGCTTCCGGTCGATCGGGGTCGAGGTCGTCGGCGACACGCCCGCGATCGGGTTCTACGAGTCGCTCGGCTTCAACCGGGAGTACGTGGAGACGCGCAGCGTGCTCGACCTGACCTCGGTGGACTGGGCCGAGCTGGCCGAGATGGCCACCGGCATCGGGGCGGGCTACCAGTTGGAGTTCTTCCCGGGCGGCCCGCCGGACGACCTGATCGAGGCGTACGCGCGGGCCAAGGCCGAGGTGCGCGACGTCGATGACGGTGAGCTGCGGCCCAGCTCCTACGACCCGGAGCGGCTGCGCGACAGCCTCGACACGCTGCACCGGCGGGGCATGAAGCCGTACATCGTGCTCGCCCGGCACGAGCAGAGCGGCGAGGTGGCCGGCCTGACCGAGGTGGTGGTGCCGGCGCAGCACCCGACCCGTGCCGACCAGTACGACACGATCGTGGCGCAGGATCACCGGGGCTACGGCATCGATCGGGCGATCAAGGCCCGGATGCTGCTGGAGCTGCGCTCCGCCGAGCCGGAGCTGATCGAGGTGCAGACCTGGAACGCGCAGGCCAACGAGGCGATGCTCAAGGTCAACGCGGAGCTGGGCTACCGCCCCGACCGGGACTGGTGCGAATACAGCGTCGACGTCGCTGAGCTGGTGCACCGCCTCGACCCACCGCGCTGAGGAATTCACGAAACTGTCCATTAGGGGATGGACGGTGGACAGTCGCGCACCTTAACGTGCGTTGACCCCCATCCACCCATCGTGGAGGCCCTATGCGCCCGCGCCGCTCAATCGCCGCGCTCGCGACCGCCACCGCCGCCGTGACACTCACGGCGCTCGGCGTCGCACCCACCGCGGCCAGCGCCGCGCCCACCGACCTGTTCATCTCGGAGTATGTCGAGGGTTCGTCGAACAACAAGGCGATCGAGCTGTTCAACGGCACTGGCGCCGCCGTCGACCTGACGGCCGGTGGCTACCAGTTGCAGCTCTACTTCAACGGCGCCACCACGGCCACCACGATCGCCCTGACCGGCAGCGTGGCGGCCGGTGACGCGTTCGTGTTCGCCAGCGCCTCGGCGGGGGCGGCCATCCTCGCCCAGGCCGACCAGACGACCGGGGCGAGCCTCTTCAACGGTGACGACGCGATAGTGCTGCGCCGGGGCACCACGGTGCTCGACTCGATCGGCCAGGTGGGCGTCGACCCGGGCACCGAGTGGGGTGCCGGCGTCACCAGCACCGCGGACAACACACTGCGCCGGTCGCCGAGCGTGGCTGCCGGTGACACCGACCCGGCGGACGCGTTCGACCCCGCGGCGCAGTGGGCCGGCTTCCCCGTCGACACGTTCGACGGGCTGGGCGCGCACGCAGTGGACGGCGGTGGCCCGGTCGACGTGCCGGCCACGCTGACCTGTGGTGGGCCGCTGGTCACCGCCTCCGGCACTGCCGCGAGCCGCGAGGTGACCGCTGCCGACCCCGACGACACGATCGTCGACCTGGCGGTGACCGCGATCAGCCCGACCCCGGCCTCCGGCTCGATCACCCGCACCGCGTTCACCCCGGCCGGCGGGGTGGGCGGCACCGCACGTGCCACGGTCGGCGTGAGCGCCGACCTCGCCGCCGGGGCGTACACGGTCACCCTCACCGCGACCGACGCGGACGGTGGCACCGCCACCTGCGCGCTGGTCGTGCAGGTGACCAGGGAGCTGACCGTCGGCGAGGTGCAGGGTCCGACCACCGACGCCGAGTCCGGTCCGAGCGACAGGTCACCGCTCGCACCGGCGAGCGGCAACGGCACGAGCAGCACGCTGTACGACGTACGCGGCGTGATCACCCAGTTGACCCTGGCCCGTACCTCGGCCGGTGCGGAGCAGCACGGGTTCTTCCTGCAGAGCCGCGTTGGTGACACCGACGGCGACCCGACCAGCTCCGACGGCATCTTCGTGTTCATGGGCACGTTCACCTCGCTGATCGGCGGTTACGTGCCGACGGTGGGCGACGAGGTCGTCCTGCGGGCCCGGGTGTCGGAGTACTACACCTTCACCCAGCTCTCCGGCGCGTCGCTGGTCCGCCGGATCGCCAGCGACCTGGCTGTGGACACCGCGGTGGCGGTGACCGACGCGGTGCCGCCGGCCGTGCTGACTGACGCGCAGCGCTTCTGGGAACGGCACGAGGGCTCCCGGATGCGGGTACGCGCGGGCAGCGGCGCGGTGAGCGGCCGGGACGTCTTCTCCTCCACTGCCGACGCGGAGCTGTGGGTGGTCGACCGCGACGACCCGCTGCTCGACCGCTCCGACCCGTACTCCCGGAGGGTCTTCCGGGATTCACACCCGCTGGACAACGACCCGACCCGCCTCTTCGACGACGGCAACGGCCAGCGGACGCTGCTCGGCAGCATGGGCGTGAAGGCCACCGCCGGGGACAGCGCCACGCTGCTTCCGCCGGCGCACACCTTCGACACGCTGCGGGCGGACGCGGTGGGCGGCGTCTACTACTCGTTCGAGAAGTACGGCGTCCAGGTCGAGCGGGCGGAGTTCGCCGCCGGGGCAGACCCGTCGAAGAACAACCCGCCCAAGCCGGCCGACCGGTCGCAGGAGGTGGCCGTGGCCACCTACAACGTGGAGAACCTGTACGACTACCGCGACGACCCGTTCGACGGCTGCGACTTCGCCGGCAACGCCGGCTGTGCGGGCGTCGACCCGCCGTTCGACTACGTGCCGGGCAGCGAGGCGGAATACCGCGAGCAGTTGGCTGCGCTCGCCGACCAGATCGTGAAGGACCTGCACGCACCGGACCTGATCCTGGTGCAGGAGGCCGAGGACCAGGACATCTGCACGGTCTCCGGGGCGGCGCTGAGCTGCGGCGACACCAACAACGCCGATGGCGCCCCGGACAGCATCCAGGAGTTGGCGCTCACGGTGGCGGCGGCCGGTGGGCCCGCGTACGCCGCTGCCTATGACCGGACCGGCGCGGACGCCCGCGGTATCACCGCCGCCTTCCTGTACCGCACGGATCGGGTGTCGCTGGCGGCCGCGACGGCGAACGACCCGCTGCTGGGTTCGGCACCGACAGTTCAGTACCGGGCTCCGGGGTTGCCGGCCAACGCCGACGTGCAGAACCCGAAGGCCCTGAACGCGGTGTTGCCGGCGGATGTGGACACCTCGACCGGTCGGGACGGGAACAACGTCTTCACCCGTGCTCCGCAGTTGGGCAAGTTCAGCGTGGCCGCCGCACCCGGCTCGACCGAGCGGTTCACCCTGTACGCGCTCAGCAACCACTACTCCTCCGGCCCGGACAGCCGGGTCGGGCAGCGGCGGGAGCAGGCGCGTTACGGCGCGGCGATCGTCACCGCGATCGAGGCGGCCGACCAGACCGCCCGGGTGGTCTACGGCGGTGACCTGAACGTCTTCCCCCGCCCGGACGATCCCATCGCCACCGGCGAGCAGCCCACGCCGTCGGACCAGCTCGCACCGCTCTACGAGGCGGGCCTGCACAACCTGTGGGACAACCTCGTCGCGGACGTGCCGGCCTCGGCCTACTCGTACAGTTTCGAGGGGCATGCGCAGACCCTCGACCACCTGTTCGTCAACGACGCGTTCTACGGCGACCTGGTGCAGGTGCGGGCGGCGCACATCAACGCCGACTGGCCGGCGGAGTTCGCCGGTGACGGCTCGCGGGGTTCCAGTGACCACGACCCGCAGGTGGCCCGGTTCCGGTCCCGGGCGTCGTTGACAGTGGCCGACGCGACGGTGGTCGAGGGCGACCAGGGCACCCGGCAGCTCACCTTCACCGCCACCGTGTCCCGGCCGCTGTCCCAGTCGGTGCTGCTCTGCGCCGCCACCGTCGGCCTCACGGCGCAGGCGGGCTCGGACTTCGAGCCGTACGCGGGCTGCAAGGTGTTGGCCGCCGGGCAGACGTCGGTGGCCTTCCCGGTGCCGGTGCGCGGTGACCGCAAGCGGGAGTCGGACGAGAAGTTGACGCTGCTGGTGGCAGGCGTGCCCGGCCTGCGGCTGGCCGACCCACTCGCAACCGGAACGATCACCAACGACGACTGATCGTCGGGGTGGTCGACGACGGCCCGCCGTCCCGATTGGGGTTCGGCGGGCCGTCGTCCATCCTGCGTCAGCGCAACCGCCAGAGCTGTGGCGGCGGCGGGTCGCCGCGGTGCCTGGCTACCCGCACCTCCCATTGGCTGCGCCGACGCATCGCGTCCCGGACCTCCCGATTGCGGTAGAACGTCTCCGGCGGGCGGGCCAGCCCGTAGATGTCCGCCCACCACTCCCCCGGCTCGGGGTCGAGGATGGTGTCCAGGTGCGACGGGTAGCGGCGCCCCGCACCGTCGCGCGTGTCTTCCCAGTCCCGCATCGGCCTGAGCACCCGGCCGAACTCGTCGACGACGGCCAGCCGACATCCGACGACCCCGACGATCCGGCGGAGGAGATCAATGCTCGGAACAGTCCGACCAGCCTCGATGCGGCCGATGGTCGCATGGTGCACCCCGGCCCACCGGGCCAGCTCACGTTGGCTCAGGTCGGCGTGACGACGGACCGCCCGGACGATGCCGACGACCGGCCATGGAGTGTCGGAGGGCTCGCTGAGTATGACTCTCCGCTGGGCGGTGCTGGGGCTCGGACCGTCGGGGATCCAACCGTCGGCGCTGGGTGCTCCTACATCCGGGGGTGTCGGTGAATCGTCCATGCCGCCACCGTCCCGGCTCGCCGTGTTCCTCGCAGTCCCGTTCGGCGAGCCTGTGTACAACGGAAGGAGCTGTGGACAACCGAGCGGCTGTCACCGCAGGGAGGGTGGCTCCCGCGGGACCGGCGAAGCCGTGGGAATCGTGCAGCGCGCCCTCGCCGCAAGGGAGCGGGAACCCCAACCCCCAACTTTTGCCTTTGCTCTGCACCCCGATACGCACCGGTCGCGGTCCGTAGCTGTCGCATCCGCGGGTGCAGAGCAAAGGCTGGCATGGAGAGGTCGGGACCAAGGATCCGCGAGGCGGGACGGCGTCGGGGCCAGGAACCCGCCGACGAGGCAGGGAGCCCAGCCGTCAAGGCGACCTACGGTGCCCGCTTCGCCGCGCGCGTCACGAGCGGTGTGCGGTCAGGCGACGGTCGTCGGCGGGGTCGCTCAGTAGCGCTGGCGGAGCAGGCCGGCGGCCTCGACAGCCCAGTAGGTGAGGATGACCTGTGCGCCGGCCCGCTTGATCGAGGTGAGCGTCTCCAGCATCACCCGCTCCCGGTCGATCCAGCCGTTCGCGGCGGCCGCCTCGACCATCGCGTACTCGCCGGAGACCTGGTAGGCGGCGACCGGGACGTCCACCGCGGCCCGCACCGCCGACACCACGTCGAGGTAGGGCAGCGCCGGCTTGACCATCACCAGGTCGGCGCCCTCGGCGACGTCGAGCGCCACCTCGCGCAGCGACTCACGCAGATTGGCCGGGTCCTGCTGGTAGGTGCGCCGGTCACCCTCCAGCGCCGACTCCACCGCCTCACGGAACGGGCCGTAGAACGCGGAGGCGTACTTCACGGCGTACGCCAGCACTGAGACGTCCTGGTAGCCGGCGGCATCGAGCGCCCGGCGTACCACGCCGACCTGGCCGTCCATCATCCCGGACGGCCCGACCATGCCGACCCCGGCGGCGGCCTGGGCCACCGCCATCTCGGCGTACGCGGCCAGGGTCGAGTCGTTGTCGACCTCACCGTCGGGGGTGAGCAGCCCACAGTGCCCATGCGAGGTGAACTCGTCCAGGCACAGGTCACTCATCACCACAGTGGCGTCGCCCACCTCGGCCACCACGTCGCGGATGGCGACGTTGAGGATGCCGTTCGGGTCGATGCCGCCGGAGCCGGTCGGGTCCCGCTGTTCCGGCACGCCGAAGAGCATGATCCCGCCGACGCCGGCCTGAACCGCCTCGACCGCGGCCTTGCGCAGCGAGTCCCGGGAGTGCTGGAGCACCCCCGGGAGCGACCCGATGGCACGGGGCTCGGTCAGCCCCTCCTTGACGAACATCGGCACGACCAGCTCGGCCGGGTCGACCCGGGTCTCGGACACCAGCCGGCGGACCGCCGGGTTGCGGCGCAGCCGGCGGGGCCGGATCTCGGGGTACGACATGGCAGGCCCTCCTCGAACGACTACCGGAAGCGCAGGGCGGTCGGGCCCTGCACCTTCGAGCCACGGCGCTGCTTGGCCGGCATGGCGGCCAGCTTCTCCCGCAGCTCGACGGCGTAGGCGGCGAGCGCCTCCACCAGGTCGGGCACCGAGGCGTGCGGCGGCTGGACGTCGACCCGCAGGCCGAACTCCGTCGCGGTCTCCGCCGTCTTGGGCCCAATGACGGCAACAACGGTCCGGGCGTGCGGCTTCCCGGCGATGCCGACCAGGTTGCGGACGGTCGAGGACGAGGTGAAGAGCACCGCGTCGAAGCCACCCGACTTGATCGCGTCGCGGATCTCGGCGGGCGGCGGAGCAGCCCGCACCGTCCGGTACGCGGTCACGTCGTCGACCTCCCAGCCGCGCTCGGTGAGCCCGGCGGCGAGCGTCTCGGTGGCGATGTCGGCGCGCGGCAGCAGCACCCGGCCCACCGGGTCGAGGATCTCGTCGTGCGGCGAGAACTCGGCGAGCAGGCCCTCCGAGGACTGCTCCCCGGCGGGGATCAGCTCCGGCTGGATGCCGAACGCGCGGACCGCGTCCGCCGTGGCCTCACCGATGCAGGCGATCTTGACGCCGCCGAAGTGCCGGGCGTCGAGGCCGTGCTCGGCGAACTTCTCCCAGACCGCGCGGACCGCGTTGACCGACGTGAAGATCACCCAGGCGTACCGGCCGTCGACCAGACCCTTGACGGCCCGCTCCATCTGCGCCGGGGTGCGCGGCGGCTCGACCGCGATGGTCGGCACCTCGCACGGGATCGCCCCGTACGCGCGCAGCCGGGCGCTCATCGCGCCGGCCTGCTCCTTGGTGCGGGGTACGAGCACCTTCCAGCCGTACAGCGGGCGGTTCTCCCACCAGCTCAGCTTGTCGCGCTGCCCCACGCCGACACCGACGGTGAGCACCACCCGGCCGGTGAAGCCGAGCGCGGCGGCCACGAAGCTGTCCACTGTCGACGTGGTCGTGTACTGGGTCTCGCCGGTGCCGTCGCCGGTCACCCCGACGCCGGTGGTGCCGTCGACCCCGGCGGCGAGCAGCCCGTCCCGGACGGCCGCGAGGTCACCGGCGTCCACGGCGAGCGCGAGCGAACCCCGGCCGACGGCCGTGGCCAGCGCCTCGAAGTCCAGTGCGCTGACGTCCTCGACGTCGGCGGCCGTACGCACACCCGGCAGCGGGACCCCGGCGTAGGTGGCCACACCCTCGGCCTGGCCGACGCCGGGCACCACCTCGAAGTGGGCGGCGGTGCGGGCCACCGCCTGCACCTCCTTGACCACCGAGTCATGCCCGAACGGATCGCCGGCGACCAGGTGCACCGCGTTCAGCCCGGAGCGGGCCGCGGAGATCAGCACCTTCGCCACGTCCCCCGGCGCGCCCTCGGCCGGGGTGAACTCGGCATCGTCCCTGGCCTCGGCGCGAACGACGGTGAGCAACGACTCCGGGACTCCCCGGTCGTAGATCACCTGGTCGGCGTCGACCAGGGCGTCGTGGGCCCGACGGGTCAGCAGGCCCGGGTCACCGGGGCCAGCCCCGACGAACGCGATACGGCCGACGGGCTTACGGGTGCGGGTCATTCTGTGCTCCCAAATTGCTGGGTCCCCGGGCCGGTGTGTCCTTCGTGGCCGAGGATCGAGTCGGCGCCGAGTTCGAGGAGTTCGGCGGCGAGTGCCTTACCGATCTCCGCCGCGTCGGCGGGCGTTCCGGTGCGGGACAGCCGGAGGTCACGAGTGCCGTCCGGGCTGATCACCGCCCCGCGCAGGTAGATCTCATCGCCGGTCTCGCCTTCGGCGAGTTCGGCATAGGCGGCGACGGGTGCGCTGCACCCGGCCTCCAGGGTTGCCAGAAACGCGCGTTCCGCGGTGACCGCGGCACGCGACGGTGCGTGGTCGAGCACTGCGAGCAGCTCGACCAGGTCCTGGTCGTCGACCCGGCACTCCACGGCCAACGCCCCCTGAGCGGGCGCGGGCAGCATCAGCATCGGGTCCAGCGACTCGGTGATCACGTCGAGCCGGCCGAGTCGGGCCAGACCGGCCCGGGCCAGGACGACGGCGTCGAGGTCGGCCTCGGGGCCGAGCACCCGCGCCAGGCGGGTGTCGACGTTGCCGCGGATCGGGGTGACCTCCAGTTGCAGGCCGAGGGCGTGCAACTGGGCGATCCGGCGCAGCGCGCCGGTGCCCACGGTGGCCCCGGGCGGCAGTTCGGCGAGCGTCCGGCGGTCGCGGGCCACCAACGCGTCGCGCGGGTCCTGCCGGGCCGGCACCGCGGCGATGTGCAGCCCACCGGCGGCAGCCGTGGGCAGATCCTTGTACGAGTGCACAGCGAAGTCGATCGTTCCGGCGGTCAGCGCGTCGCGCAGCGCGGAGACGAACACCCCGACTCCCAGACGGTGCACCGGCGCGTTGGAGCGGTCGCCCGCAGTGACCACCTCGACAAGCTCGACGGGGCGGCCGGTGGCGGCGGTCACCGCCTCGGCGACCTGGCCGGACTGGGCCATCGCCAGGGCGCTGCCCCGGGTGCCGAGGCGCAGGGGGGCGGTCATCGCGCACCTCCGGTGGGTGGGGTCGGCTCGGCGGCGTCGGCTCCGGACACGGGGTCGGTGCCGGTGAGCGCCAGGCCGAGGTCGGCGGTCAGCACGTCCGGGACGGTGTCGACCGGCGAGGTCTGCGGCACCTCAAGGTCGAACAGCTCGCGCAGCAGTGCCGCGTACTGGTCGCCGCCGGGCTCCGCGGCCAACTGCCGAACCTTGACGGTGGGCTGGTGCAGCAGCCGCTGCACGACCCGGTGCACGGTGCGGGCCACCTCGGCCCGCAGGTCATCACCGAGGTCGGGGCGACGCTGGGCCAGTCGGCGCAGCTCGGCGGTGACCACGTCGTCGGCCCGGCCGCGCAGCGCGGCCACTGTGGGTGCCACGTCGGCGCCGCGCAGCCAGGTGAGGAAGCCCTCCACCTCGCCGAGCACGATGCGTTCGACGGCGGCGGCGTCGGCGGCCGCCGGACCGTCGGCGAGCAGCGCCGCCATCCGGTCGATGTCGATCACCTCGACGCCGGGCAGCTCGGCGACGCCTTCCTCGACGTCGCGCGGGACGGCCAGGTCGAGCAGGACCAGCGGGCCCCGGGCCGGGTCGCGTTCGGCCAGCGCCGCGGTGACCACCGCCCGGGTGAGGACCGGTTCGGTGGACGCGGTGGCGGCCACTACGATGTCCACTGTGGAGAGGGTGTCGGCCAGCTCGGTCATCGGCGCGGCACTCGCCCCGTACGACTCGGCGAGCCGGACGGCGCGGTCGGCGCCCCGGTTGCTGACGGTGAGCGGCCCGGCGCCCAGCCGGGACAGCGTGGCCACCCCGAGCGAACCCATCGCGCCGGCGCCGACCACCAGGGCCGGGCGGCCGACGAGGTCACCGTCGAGGTGCCCGGCGGCCAACTCCAGTGCGGCGGTGACGACGCTCTGGCCGGCCCGGTCGATGCCGGTCTCGGCGTGGGCCCGCTTGCCGACCCGCAACGCCTGCTGCATCAGCTCGTGCAGCAGCCGGCCGGCGGAGTCGGCCCCGGTGGCCCAGTGGTACGCGTCACGCAGCTGGCCGAGGATCTGCGCCTCGCCCACCACCATCGAGTCCAGACCGCTGGCGACCCGGAAGACGTGGTCCACGGCGGCGGTGTCGTAGTGCACGTACAGGTGGCTGGCGAGCGCGGTCGGGGAGCTGCCGGCCTGCTCGGCCAGCACGGCGCAGACGTCGCCGAGCCCGCCGTGGAAACCGGACACGGCGGCGTAGACCTCCACCCGGTTGCAGGTGGAGACGATCACCGCCTCGGCCACGTACGGCTGGGCGACCAGGCGGTCGAGTGTGCGGGTGAGGTCGGCAGGGGGCACGGCCAGCTGCTCCAGCGTGGCGACCGGGGCGGTCCGGTAGGACGCGCCGACGACGAGCAGTTTCACGTGCCGATCGCCTCCTGGGTGTCGGTGGCCGCGAACCCGCCCGGCAGGGCGGTGAGCGCGGACCCGCCGGTGGCGGGCAGCGCGGTCAGCGACGCCTTGCGGTGTTCGTGGAAGGACAGAATCTGCAGCTCGATGGCGAGGTCGACCTTGCGCACGTCGACCCCCTCCGGAACCGAGAGTACGCACGGCGCGAAGTTGAGGATGCTCGTCACGCCGACGGCGACCAGTTGGTCGGCGACCTGCTGGGCGGCGGCGGCCGGGGTGGCGATCACGCCGATCGCGAGGGATTCCTCGGCGGCGACCGTCGGCAGGTCGTCAACATGCCTGACCACCAGCCCGTTGATCTCCTCACCGACCCGGGAGGGATCGGCGTCGAGCAGTGCGGCGATCCGGAAGCCCCGGCTGGCGAAGCCGTCGTAGCCGGCCAGAGCGTGACCGAGATTACCCACGCCGACCAGGGCGACCGCCCGGCGTTGGGTGAGCCCGAGCACATACTCGATCTGCTCGATCAGCAGCGCGACGTCGTATCCGACGCCCCGGGTGCCGTACGAGCCGAGGTGGGAGAGGTCCTTGCGGAGCTTGGCGGAGTTGACGCCGGCGGCCGCGGAGAGACCCTCGCTGGAGACCGTCTCGTGCCCGGTGTCGGCGAGGTTGTGCAGCGCGCGCAGGTACTCCGGGAGCCGAGCGACGGTCGCCTCGGGCAGATCCGGGAGCGCCGGTACGGCACCGGCGCGGCCGGGCGCGCCTGGGTGACGGTGCTGACTCATGAGACTCCGTGCGGTGCGATCCTCGGCCAACTCCGCTGGTGGGCCGTTTGTGGACTCCCGCTGGCGACCGAGGTTGCCGGCTGTGCTAGCAGGGCGCGTCGGAGTCACAGCGTAGGCGCTTGTGAAGACGTGCACAAATCGCGATCTTGCCGCTGCGTGGCGCGACCCCACCAGCCCCTCCATTCCACAAGATCGATTGAACGGCCTGGTCCGCGCGCCGCCCGGGCGATTATTGCTCAATCCCGACTTCTCTGACCAATCCCGCGCCGGCCCCGTCCAGGGGTCGTTCCGGCGGTGGTAGGGACAGCACTACGGAGGAGAGGCGGGGTTTCGGGATGGGGACACCGAGCCCAACTGCCTAGCCTTTGAGCATGACCGCCGTTGCCGCCACCAGCGAGAGACCGACGCTGGCACCGAGCATCCCCCGCCAGCTCTTCGTCGACTCCGGGTACGTGGTGCTCGGCCTGCCCCTGGCGGTGGCCAGCTTCGTCGTCCTCATCGTCGGCCTCGCGGTCGGCATCGGCCTGGTGGTCACCGTGATCGGCCTGCCGATCCTCAGCGGCACCCTGTACGCCGCCCGTGGGCTGGCCGACGTCGAGCGGCTGCGGCTGCCCGCGGTGCTCCACCAACCCCGGATCCGGCCGCACTACCGGCTGCCCGAGGCGGGCGCGAACGCCTGGCGGCGGATCTTCGTGCCGATGCGGGACGCCCAGTCCTGGCTCGACCTGGCGCACGGCATCCTGCGGCTGATCGCGGCGGTGGGCACCTTCGTGGTGACGGTGTCCTGGTGGGCCGCGGCGATCGCCGGCTCGCTCTACTGGGCCTACGACTGGGCCCTGCCCCGGGCCGCCGGCGAGGGTGACCAGGACCTGGCGCAGCTGCTCGGCCTGGGCGACTCGACCACCGCCCGGATCGGCCTGTACACCGCGCTCGGGGTGTTCTTCCTGATCACCCTGCCGATCGTGGTGCGGGGCTGCGCGCTGCTCCAGGCCAGCTTCGCCAAGGCCATGCTGACCGGGGTGGCCGAGATGCGTGACCGGATCACCGTGCTGGAGGAGCAGAAGCGGGCCGCCGTGTCCGCCGAGGCCTCCGCGCTGCGCCGGTTGGAACGTGACATCCACGACGGCCCCCAGCAGCGCCTGGTCCGGCTGGCCATGGACCTCAGCCGGGCCCGGATGCAGCTCGCCTCGGACCCGGAGGCGGCCGGCCGCACCATCGACGAGGCGGTCACCCAGACCCGGGACACGCTGGCCGAGCTGCGGGCGCTGTCCCGGGGCATCGCCCCGCCGATCCTGGTCGACAGGGGCCTGCCCAGCGCCCTGGCCGCGATCGCCGGCCGCGGGCTGATCCCGATCGAGCTCCAGGTGGACCCGCAGCTCGGTACCCCGGCCGGACGGCTCGACCCGGCGGTGGAGAACACCGCGTACTTCGTGGTGTCCGAGGCGCTGACAAACGTCGCCAAGCACAGCCGGGCCACCGAGGCCACCGTGGCCGTGGCCCGGCAGGGCACCCACCTGCAGGTACGGGTGGGCGACGACGGGCAGGGCGGCGCGCACCTGGCGAAGGGGCACGGACTGGCCGGCATCGCCGACCGGGTCCGGGCCGCCGGCGGGGAACTGCTGGTGGTCAGCCCGACCGGCGGCCCCACCGAGATCCGCGCCGAGCTGCCGCTGTGAGCGCGAGGAGTGAGCCGGGTTTGCGAGCCCCGCAGTCGCGAACGATGGAGACGCTGTGACCGGTCCGGCACCGCGCCGAGCCCGTTCGACGGGCCGGACGTGGTAGACAACACAGCCATGCGCATCGTGATCGCCGACGACGCCGTCCTGCTCCGAGAGGGGCTGGTCCGGCTGCTGACCGAGAGCGGGCACCAGGTGGTGGCCGCCGTCGGGGACGGTGACGCCCTGGTCGAGGCGGTGGTCGAGCACCGGCCCGACGTGTCGATCGTCGACGTCCGGATGCCGCCGTCGCACACCGACGAGGGGCTGCGGGCCGCGGTGGAGGCGCGCCGGCTGGTGCCGCGTACGCCGATCCTGGTGCTGTCCCAGTACGTCGAGGTCTCGTACGCCGATGATCTGCTCGCCACCACCGGCGGCGCCGGCGGCGGGATCGGCTACCTGCTCAAGGACCGGGTTGCCGCGATCGACGAGTTCCTGGACGCGCTGCGCCGGGTCGCGGGCGGCGGCACGGTGCTGGACCCGGAGGTGGTCGGGCAGCTCTTCGCCCGACGCCGCCGGGACGACCCGCTGCGCGAGCTGACCCCCCGCGAGCGCGAGGTGCTCGCCCTGATGGCCGAGGGGCGCTCGAACACCGCCATCGCGCGCGCCCTGGTGGTCAGCGACGGCGCTGTGGAGAAGCACGTGCGCAACATCTTCACCAAGCTCACCCTGCCACCGGACACCGAACAGCACCGGCGGGTGCTGGCTGTCCTCACCTATCTGCGGAACTGACCTCCCGAGCCAGGGCCACCGCGTCGGTGAGGGTGTCGGCCACCGGGTGACCGGAGGCGCGCAGCCGGGCCGGGTCGGTGAATCCGCCGGTGTAGAGCACGGCACGGCCGCCGACCGCAAGCGCCGCGTCCGCGTCGTCGATGGAGTCGCCGATCAGCACCACAGCGGCGCCGTCCACGCCCAGCTCGGCCAGGTGCAGTTGGAGCGACTCGGCCTTGCGGCCGCCGCCGACAGTGGTCCGCAGCCCGTCGACGCGGGTGAAGTGGCTGGTCAACCCGTACGTGTGCACGGTCGGGACCAGCTCCTCGTGGAACCACATGGACAGCAGGCTCTGACTGCCCGGCCAGGCGGCCATCGCCGCCCGAGCGTCGGCTGCCAGCTCACAGGTGGTCAACCCGGTGCGGTACGCGTCGTGGAAGATCTTGTCCAGTCGGCCGAACTCGTCGTCGTCCACGGCCTGCCCGAGCACCTCGGCGTAGTACTCGGCGATCGGTCTGCGGAACCGCACCCGGTGCTCGTCGAGGCTGACCGTCGGCCCGCCGAGGCTCGCGAACACGACGTTGGTGGCGGACACCACCAGGCTGAGGTCGTTGAGCAGGGTGCCGTTCCAGTCCCAGACGAGGTGCGGGGGCGCAGTGGTCATCAGAGCACCATAGGCACTCCTCAGAGCTGCGGCGTGGTCAGGTCCCGCAGCAGCCGGTCCTCCTCGACCCGCCAGTAGCCGTGCTCCTTGCCGTCGAGCATCACCACCGGCAGCCGGTCGCCGTACTCCCGCTCCAGCCCCTCGTCGCCGGTGACGTCCCACTCGACCCACTTGTCGCCGGTGACCGCGACCACCCGGTCGAGCGCCGCCTTGGCGTCGTCGCACAGGTGGCAGCCGGGTCGGGTGATCAGGGCGAGTCGGGCGTCAGTGGCCATCGGTTACCTCCGTGCGGTCGGTCGGCGTCGCCGACCGGAGCTGGGTCTTGCGTACCTTGCCGATCGCCGAGTGTGGCAGGTCGTCGACGAACTCGACGGCGGTCGGGCACTTGAACCGGGCCAGGTTCCGCGCGCAGTGGGCGAGCAGTTCCTCGCTGGTCACCGGTCGGCCCTGCGCCGGCACCACGTACGCCCGCACAGTCTCGCCGGTCCGCGGGTGCGGCACACCCAGTACCGCCGACTCGGCCACCCCGGGGTGCCCGGCCAGCACCAGCTCGACCTCGTGTGGATAGACGTTGAAGCCGTTGACCAGGATCAACTCGCCGAGCCGGTCGACCAGGAAGAGGTCGCCGTCCTCGTCGGCGTACGCGATGTCACCGGTGCCCCACCAACCCTCGGCGTCCGGGCCACCCCGACCGTCGGGCCAGTAGCCGGTGAAGAGGTTGGGACCGGACACCACGATCTGCCCCGGGTCGGTGCCCGGCGCCACGTCGGAGATGTCCAGCTCATCCGGGTCGTCGTCGGGAACGGCCAGCCCGTCGCGCCACAGGTCCACCCCGTCCGCGCCGACCAGGCGGAGCCGCACCCCGGGTAGCGGCCGGCCGATCGAACCCGGCTTGGCCACGCCGCCGACCAGGGTGGAGGTGAGCACCGGCGCGGTCTCGGTGAGGCCGTACCCGATGTGCACCTGATGCCCGGTGACCGCCGTGAAGCGCGCCGCGACAGCGGGTTCGAGCGGTGCCGCGCCGCAGACCGCCACCCGCACCGACGCGGTGGCCGCGCGGGCTGTTTCCGCGCCGGCCCAGGTCAGGAACATCGACGGTACGCCGACCAGCACGCTGACCCGGTGCCGCGCGATCTCGTCCAGCCCCGCCGTCGGGCCCGGCTCGTCGAGGAGCACGCCGGTCGCGCCGTGGTGCACGACCGCGCCGAGCACGGAGTTGAGCCCGTACGCGTGGAACAGCGGCAACGCGAGCAGAACAGTGTCCGTCGGCCCGACCACCGAAGGCTCGATCTCCGCGACCTGTTCGTGGTTGGCGAGCAGCGCCCGGTGCGAGAGCATCGCCCCCTTGGGCCGTCCCTCGGTACCGGAGGTGTAGAGCAGTACAGCCAGATCGGTGCCGCCTCGTCGGGGGCGGGGTGCCGGTCCGGGCGCCTCGGCGGTCGGTGGCGTGCCGTGCACTGAGGTGAGCGCGGGCAGCTCGGCGGCCACGTCGACGACCAGGTCCCGGACGCGGTCGGTGGCGATGAGCACCGACGCGCCGGAGTCGGCCAGCACGTGCCGTAGCTCCGGGGCGGTGAAGCCGGGGTTGACCGGCACGGTGACGAGCCCGGCGCGGAGGGCGCCGAGCCAGGCGATCACGAAGTCCGGTGTGTTGGGCAGCGCGATGGCGACGCGTGGTGGCGTACCGCCGGGGTCGGTGGATGGCGTGGCGGCGGAGAGGCCGCGGGCGGCGGCGTCCACCTCGGCGTCCAGTTCGGACCAGCTGAGGGCGCGCTCACGCCAGTGCAGCGCGGGCCGGTCGGCGTGGTCGAGAGCCGCCCGGCGAACCCGGTCGGCGAGGTTCGGCGCGGGGTTTCCCGAGGCGTCCTGCACGGTGATCGAGTCTGGCACAGCGGACGGCGACGGGCCACGCCCGACGGTCGGGGGCCCGGCCCGGAGGACGACGCCAGGACAGTCCCATGCACGGGACTGTCCGGTGTGCCACCGGCGATCCGATCGGGTCCTGTCGATGGGACGTGCGAGGCTCATCGCCGGCAGTTCGGCCGCCCCCGTCCGACCGGCCGGCGCGCCGGGCCAACCGAACGGGCGGTACGCCCCCCACCTGGGCATCCATCCTGGAACACCGGGTCGGCGGAAAGTCAATCGCACACGACGGACAACCGGTCCGCCGCCGGTGCGAGGGAGCGGGAAATACTTCCGCCTTGTGTAACGGACTTGCCACGCGCGGGTGACGTTGGCCCTATCATCACTCGGGTCGGGTCACCCCATTTGCCGTGAGTCGACACCCCTCAGCCCGAGGAGGCCCCCGTGCCTGTGAGCGCATTGGACCAGCACCTCCAGGGGATTTGCCGCCCGTCGGCAACTCCCGCGACAGTTCTGCCCGACCGGTCACCCGGTCGGTCCGCCCCGACGAGACCCAGACCGGCCCGCCCGGCGACCGACGGGACGGGGGCAGCACGGTGACCACCTTCGGTTACGCGGAACGCCCGGTCGGCCTGACCGGACAGCCGGCCCGCTCCCACGTCAACGAACGGCCAGCGGCCCGTGCCCCGATGGACGAGCAGCACGGCGGCGTGGTGCGGGGTGACGGCGGGGCACAACGGATCCGCAGCCGGCCACACCACAACGAACCACCGCCGCGGCCCGCGGTGCCCGGTGGGAACGCGAAGCCGGCCGGCGGCCGGGTCGCCGTGCCGCCCCGACCCACGATGCCCGTGCAGGGCCGTCGGGTAAGCGACACACCGGCGGTCACCACCGACCCGGCGGCGGGTGAGACAGCGGTGATCCCGGCGGTGCCGGCCACCACCGCCACCACCCCGACCGGTTTCCCGAGCCGCCCGGACCCGTCCGACCCGGCAACCGAGGTCTGGACGCTGATCGAGCGGGCCCAGGCCGGCGAGTCCGAGGCGTTCGGTCTGATCTACGACCGGTACGTGGACACCGTCTTCCGGTTCGTCTACTTCCGGGTCGGCAACCGGCAACTCGCCGAGGATCTCACCTCGGACACCTTCCTGCGCGCGCTCAAGCGGATCGGCAGCTTCACCTGGCAGGGCCGTGACCTGGGCGCCTGGCTGGTAACGATCGCCCGCAACCTCGTCGCGGACCACTTCAAGTCGGGTCGGTACCGGCTGGAGGTCACCACCGGCGACGTGCTCGACGCCGACCGGGAGGACCGGGGCCCGGAGGGCAGCCCGGAGGCGGCGGTGGTGGAGCACATCACCAACGTCGCACTCCTCACCGCCGTGAAGCAGCTCAACCCGGAGCAGCAGGAGTGCATCGTGCTCCGCTTCCTCCAGGGCTTCTCGGTCGCCGAGACGGCCCGCGCGATGGGCAAGAACGAGGGCGCCATCAAGGCCCTTCAGTACCGCGCCGTCCGCGCCCTGGCCCGCCTGCTGCCCGACGGCTTCCAGCCGTAGTTTGTTACGGCGGGACCGACGGGCGTCGATCAGCGTCCGCGCAGCTCAGAGTCGGTCCCGCCTGGTGATGACCATCACTTTCTGTAATTTCCGCTCCGCCAGGCCCGTAACCCGTGCCCGGTCCGCCGCGTTTCTCCGGGTGCGACCGGTGGATGTCCCGGCAGGCCCGGGTCACCGAGGTCCGACCGGCATGCCGGCGGCACCTCACCTCCGTGGTGTCACACTGCCGCCCGGTCGCTGGCAACGACGGCGGCCGACCGGCCGTGACCAGCGAGAGGAGGTGCCTGCGGTGGACAACACCCTCTTCTCCCGCCGGCGCGCGGAGCGCTTCGCGCAGCTTCTCGACGAGGCCAACGGCGCTCGACGACACCACGTGCGATCCCGGGTGGACGGCCAGCTCGCGCCGCTCGTCGCAGTGGGTCAGCGGCTCAGCGTCGACCCCCCGGCTGTCGAGGTGGACCAGGACTTCCGTACCGGCCTGCGGGCGATGCTGCTCGCCACGGCCGAGCGGGAGGGGTTGGGCACCACACCAGCGGCGGTCAGCGAACCGGCCGCCACGACCACCCGCGGGCGGCTACTGCCGGCGGTCACCGCCCGGCGGGCCCGAGCCCGGGGCGCGATCCTGGTCGGCATCGCCGCCGGGGCCATCGCCGTCTCCGGGATCTCCGCCGCCAGCGAGAACGCGGTGCCCGGTGACGCGCTGTACGGCATGAAGCGCTCCACCGAACGGGCACAGCTCGCCCTGGCCAGCTCGGACATCAGCCGAGGCCAGCTCTTCCTGGACTTCGCCCGGACCCGGGTCGGTGAAGCCGCCAAGCTGCGCGGTGACCGGATCGGCTACAGCGCGGTCCTCGACGACATGGACGCCGACAGTCGGCAGGGAGTTCGCCTGCTGACCTCGGCCGCGGTGCAGCGGGCCGAGCCGGGCAGCCTGGACACCCTCAACACCTTCGTGACGAGTCAGCGCCGGGCCGTACGCGGTCTGCTCGACGGGAGCACCCGCGTCGACCGGGAACGGACCCAACGGTCGCTGCTGCTGCTGGACACCATCCGGGAACGCTCGGACGACCTCCGCGCGGCGATCACCTGCGGTCTGCCGGCACCGACCGCCAGCGACGCCCTCGGCCCGGCCCCGAGCGCCTGCCCCGGGGCTCGCTGACCCGCGCTCCTATACCGCACGTCCGACCGGCCGCGCCACAGTTCGCTGTGTGCCCGGCCGGTCGCCCGTCTACGGCGGATACCCTCGCGAGGAAGCATCCGTCGTACCGGTGAGGAAGGGAATCGCGTGGCGCGTAGCCGTAAGGTGACGGTCAGCACCGACGCCGAGGGGCACACCGCGGGCTGGGCGGAGACCGACCTGGCCCCGGTCAGCGCACCCGACCCGACCGCCGCGGCGTTCTTCGACGTGGACAACACGATGATGCAGGGCGCGTCGATCTACTGGTTCGCCCGGGGGCTCGCCTCCCGGAACTACGTGACCACCGCCGACCTGGCCCGCTTCGCCTGGCAGCAGCTCCGTTTCCGGCTGCTGGCCCGGGAACACGCCGGTGACATGTCAGTGGCCAAGGAGGCGGCGCTGGCCTTCGTCCAGGGCTGGCGGGTCGACGAGGTCGAACACCTCGCCGAGGAGATCTTCGACGAGATGATGGCCCCCCGGATCTGGGCCGGCACCCACCAACTCGCTCAGCGTCACCTGGACGCCGGTCAGCGGGTCTGGCTGGTCAGTGCCGCCCCCGTCGAGATCGGCCGGGTGATCGCCGCCCGGCTCGGCCTGACCGGTGCGATCGGCACGGTGGCCCAGGTGGTGGATGGGGCGTACACCGGGCGGTTGGTGGGTGACCTGATGCACGGGCCGGCCAAGGCCGAGGCGGTCACCCAGCTCGCCGCCGTGGAAGGGCTCGACCTGACCCGCTGCGCGGCCTACAGCGACTCGGCGAACGATCTGCCGCTGCTCAGCGCGGTGGGCCGGGCGGTGGCCGTCAACCCGGACGGTGCCCTGCTGCGGCAGGCCCGCCAGCACGGTTGGGAGGTACGGGACTTCCGCACCGGCCGCCGAGCGGTCAAGATCGCCGTGCCGTCGACAGCGGCGGCCGGGCTGGTCGCCGGTGCGGTCACCGCCGGCCTGGCCCTGCAACGCCGCCGCCGCACCGGCTGAGCCGCCCGCTCAGCACGGGAGTCAAAACGTCAAGTCGGCCGAGGCCTTAAGGGCCGAACGGGTCGGGCCGTCGCTCGAGCAGCGTGTGCAGGGTCTGCTGGATGGTCTCCCGCACCTGGTCAGCGAGGTTGAAGACCACCAGCGGGTCGTCCGCCGAATCGGTCAGGTGGGCGGTGGGGATCGGCGGGCAGAACTCGATCAGCCACTTGCTGGGCAGCGGCACCATGCCCAGCGGGCCGAGCAGCGGGAACGTCGGCGTGACCGGGAAGTAGGGCAGCTTCAGCAGCCGCGCCAGGGGCTTGATGTCGGCGAGCATCGGGTAGATCTCCTCGCCGCCGACGATGGCGACGGGCACGATCGGGGTGCCGGTGCGCAGCGCCGCCGAGACGAACCCGCCCCGCCCGAAGCGTTGCAGCTTGTACCGGTCGGCGTAGAGCTTGCCGATGCCCTTGAAACCCTCGGGGAACACACCGACCAGATCGCCGCCGCCGAGCAGCCGCTCGGCGTCCGGGTTGCAGGCCACAGTGCCGCCGGTCTTGCGGGCCAGCTCGGACACCACCGGCATCCGGAAGACCAGGTCGGCGCCGAGCAGCCGTAGGTAGCGGTGGGCGGGATGCTTGTCGTGCAACGCCGCCGAGAGGATCAGGGCGTCCAGTGCCACAGTCCCGGAGTGGTTGCCGACCACCAGGGCGGGCCCGTCCACGGGGACGTGCTCCACCCCACTGACCTCGGTGCGGAACCAGTCCCGGTAGAGCAGCCGCAGCAGCGGGTGGAAGACCGCGTCGGTCAACTCCGAGTCGAAGCCGAACTCGTCGACCTCGTAGTCACCGGAGAGCCGCCGGCGCAGGAACGCCAACCCGTTCGCGACCCTGCGGTCCCAGTGGTCCCCGGGCTGGTCCGACACCGCCGGCTCGGTGCCGCCGGGCAAGCCGGCGTCGACCGGGTCAGCCGGCGTCGGCGTAGGCGTAGCGGCCGGGGTCGGCGTTGCGGCCGGGGTCGGCGGGGCCTGCGCGGCCGGTCGATGTCCGTTGCGCCGCGCCGGCTCCGCGTCCGGCGCGGGCACCTGCTGCGGTACGTCGAAACGCCCCACCGACTGCGGGTCGCGCCCCTCCTCCGGCCGGCTCATGATGCCACCTTGGTTCGCGACTGCGGGGCTCGCAAGACCGGCTCACTCCTCGCGCTCACGACGGCCGCTCCCGCACCGCTGACCGGACCTGCCGGATGCCGTCCAGGACGAGTCGCTCGGCGGCGGCCAACTGGTCCCGGGTGACCACCACCCCACCGTGATGGGCGCGGATGAAGTCCTCGAACGCCTCGGCGGTCGACCGGGGCGTGAAGCCGTACTCCTGCTCGAGCCGGCTGGTGTCGACCACCCGGCCGTGCACGAAGAGGTCGACCTGGTCCAGGCCGTAGCGGCCGAAGCCCATGGTGCGGGCCAGCGCGGCGGCCCCGGACAGACCCGGCTCCAGCACCGGCACGGCCACCCGGCCGGCACGCCGGATCGCCTGGGACAGCGACAGCACCCCCGGGCCGGCGACGTTGTACGTGCCGGGATGGTCCTCCACGATCGACCGGTGCAGCACCTCCAACGCGTCGTCGAAGTGCAGGAACTGCAGACGGGGGTCACGGCCGAAGACGGTCGGCACGAACGGCTGCGAGAAGTAGCGGGTCAACGTGGTGTCGGCGGTCGAACCGATGAACGGGGCGAAGCGCAGCACAGTGGCGGTCACGTCGGACCGGCGGCGGCGGAAACCGCGGACGTACCCCTCGAGGTCGAGGATGTCGCGGCCGAAACCGCCGCGCGGCACCTCGCGGGGCTCGGTCTCCTCGGTGAAGACCGCCGGATCCCGGAACGACACCCCGTACGCGGCTGTCGACGAGCGGACCACGAGCTTGCGCAGCCGGGGTGCCCGCTGGCAGGCGGCGAGCATCTGCATGCTGCCGATGACGTTCTGGTCCTTCATCGCGGACCGGCCGCCGTGCTGCGGGTCGGGTGAGGTGACGAGCGCGAGGTGCACCACCGCGTCGACGTCCAGGTCGGCGAGGAGGTCACCGAGCGAACCGTTGTCGACGCGGATCCGTTCGACCCGGTCCAGCAGGTCGGTGAACTCGGTGCCGGAATCCGGTGCGTCGACCCCGATGACCCGTTCGATGCGCGGGTCGGCGGCCAGTCGGGCCGCCACGTGGGCGCCCAGGTAGCGGCCCACCCCGGTGACGACGACGACCCCCGGGGCACCTGAGGTGCCACCGAGGGTCATCTGACGCACCTACCCCGGCAGGATGGACCGAGCCGGGACGACCACGGCCTGATCACCTGAGCCTCCGGAGGTCGACAGTTTGGCAAGTGACGCCGAATGCCGGGCCGAGAGCCCGGCGGCGATCACTTGCCGAGACGGCGACGCTGGACGCGGGTCTTGCGCAGCAGCTTGCGGTGCTTCTTCTTAGCCATGCGCTTACGGCGCTTCTTGACCACCGAGCCCATACGACAGCCTTTCGATACAACGTGCGGGGCGGACCGGATGACACCACGCAGGTGGCGACGGCGACCGCTTGCGGACAACGGACCGGACCAGTCTGGGCGGCGGGGCGCACCGGTGGGGTCTCGGTCGGGCTCCAGGGTAGCCGGAGGGCGTCAGCCGGACCAACGCGCCCCCGTCGCGGCTGCCTTCGGCTCGCGACCGCGGGGCGCGCAAGCCCGCTCACTACGCCCACCAATGCCGGTCAGCCGGCGATCGGAGGGCGGTGTGGTGGCTCAGGCGGTCTCCTGAAAGGCACCCCGGAGATATTCGTGCACCGCATGCTCGGGCACTCGGAACGACCGGCCGACCCGGACGGCGGTGAGCTCACCGCTGTGCACAAGGCGATAGACAGTCATCTTTGACACCCGCATGACCGTCGCCACTTCCGCGACGGTCAGGAACTTGACCTCCGACAGCCGTCCGTCGGACTGTGACCCGGCCATGGCTCACCGACCCATCCCATGCCCGGCGCGTGCCAACCCGACGGATGCTCCGGGCCGAGCCGGCGACGCGCGTGTTACCAGTACGGTAGCGGGGCGGTTGTGACCGGCGCGATCCCTTCCTGCAACTGATCATGTTTCGGTGGCCGGTTCACCCGATCCGCGCTCCCGGTATCTGCCCGTGCGCGTCCGTCGTCCGGTTGTCCCGGGTGCTGCTCATTCGGTGCGCAGCGCGACCACCGGGTCGAGACGGCCGGCACGCTGCGCGGGAACCACCCCGAAGACGATGCCCACCACCGCCGACACACCGAAGGCGAGCGCCAACGACCACCAGGTGATCGCCGCCGGGATTGGCGACAGCGCGTCGACCAGAAGGGCTGTTCCCACACCCAGCGCCATTCCGGTCAGCCCGCCGATCGTGGTGAGCAGCACCGCTTCCAGCAGGAACTGCACGCCGATGTCGCGGGGACGGGCGCCCACGGCCTTGCGCAGCCCGATCTCCCGGGTCCGCTCCCGCACGCTGACCAGCATGATGTTCGAGACGCCGACGCCGCCGACGAGCAGCGAGATGCCGGCGATGGCCGCCAGTACGCCGGTGAGGACACCGAGGATGTCGCCGAGCACGCCGAGGATCTGCTGCTGGGTGACCGCGCTGAACTCGGTGTCCGGGTGACGGCGGTTCAGCTCGGCGACGATCCGTTCGCCCAGCTCGTCGATCCGCTCCCGGTCCGGAGCCTTCACAGCGATGCCGTCGACCCGCTGGGTGCCCCAGAGTCGCTGCGCGGCGGTCACCGGCACGTGCACCTCGTCGTCCCGGTCGACGCCGAGGCTCTGCCCGAGGGGCGCGAAGACCCCGATCACCCGGAACCGCACCCCGGCGAGCGCCACCTGCTGGCCGAGCGGGTCCCGGTCGGGGAAGAGCGCACGGGCGACCGAGTCGCCGAGCACCGCCACCCGTCGGCTGGTGTCCACGTCGGTGCCGGTGAGATAGCGTCCCCGGGCCAGCGACCGGGTGAACACCGCCGGGGTCGTCTCCAGGACGCCCTGCACGGTGGTGAAGTCGGAACGGGCGCCGGCCCGCGCTGTCGCCCCGGAGGCGACGGTGACCGCCACCCGGTCGGGGTCGCCGACCACCCGGGTGACGGCGTCCACGTCCTTGAGGGTCAGCGGCGAGACGACCGGCGCGTTGCCCACCTCGATCCGGCCGGGGACGACCAGCAGCAGGTTGGAGCCGAGGCCCTCGACCTGTTGCTCGACCTTCTGTTTGGTGCCGGTGCCGATGGCCACCAGCAGGACCACCGAGGCCACCCCGATGATCACGCCGAGCATGGTCAGCGCGCTGCGCAGCCGGTTGGCCCGGAGGGCGTCCAGCGCGACCCGCCACGCCTCGGCGACTCTCACGCCGTACCCCCGTCCTGCGGAAGGCGCCCGGTGGCTCCGGCGGCGCCACCGGAGCCACCGGACGGGTGCCCCGGACCGCTTCCGGACGCGGACCGGGGCTCCGCGCTGGGAGCGGGGACCAGTGTCGCAGGTCGACCGTGATCAACGGACGGCGGTCGATCATGAGCGGCGGGCGGGGCGGCGCTGTCCGCGACGACCACGCCGTCGCGCATGGTGATCCGACGGTGGGCGCGGGCGGCCACCTCCTGGTCGTGGGTGACCATCACCAGCGCCACCCCGGACTCGGCGTTCAACTGCTCCAACAGTTCCAGGACGGCGGCGCCGGTGACGCTGTCCAGATTGCCGGTGGGCTCGTCGGCCAGCAGCACCGTCGGCTCGGTGACCAGCGCGCGGGCGATAGCCACCCGCTGCTGCTCACCGCCGGACATCTGGTTGGGTCGGTGGTCCAGCCGGTGCCCGAGACCGACCCGGCCGAGCATCGCCGCCGCCCGCTCCCGCCGCTGCCGGGCCGACACCCCCCGGTAGACCAGGGGCAACGCCACGTTCTCCACCGCCGAGGTACGCGGCAGCAGGTGGAACGCCTGAAAGACGAAGCCGATCGTCTCGTTGCGCAGGGTCGCCATCTCCGGCGGGGCCAGGGCGTTGACGTCCCGCCCGCCGATCACCAGGCGGCCACCGGTGGGCCGGTCCAGCCCACCGAGAAGGTGCATGAGGG
Organism: Micromonospora vinacea; assembly: GCF_015751785.1. Taxonomy (NCBI): domain Bacteria; kingdom Bacillati; phylum Actinomycetota; class Actinomycetes; order Micromonosporales; family Micromonosporaceae; genus Micromonospora; species Micromonospora vinacea. The sequence goes on from NZ_JADOTY010000001.1 coordinate 1,342,401, forward strand.
TGGACTTGCCCGAGCCGGACGGGCCGACCAGGGCCACGTAGTCCCCCGCCTGCACGGTGAGCGACACCCCGCGCAGCGCCTCCACCGACACCCCGTCGAGCTGGTACGTCCGGGACACGTCCACCGCCTCGATGGCCGGGACGCGCTCCGCAGCCGGCCGATCGCCACGCGAACCGGCGACGGCGGATTCGGTCACCGGACTTCCTGGCCGTCGCGGACCTGGTCGGCGCCGCGCACCACGATCCGGTCGCCGGGCTGGACACCGTTGAGGATCTGCACCAGGTCGGACCCCTGGACGCCCACAGTCACCGACGCCCGGTCCGCCTTACCGTCACGGACCACCCAGACCGCGTCCCGGCCGTCGGCGGAGAACACCGCCGACGCGGGGACGGTCACCGCGTCGGTGGCCTCACGTACCCGCAGGTGCACGATCGCGTTCATGCCGGGGCGGGGCGTCGGGGCCGGCTCGTCCTCGGCCAGCTTCCCGGCGCCCAGTGCCAGGCGTACCCGATAGGTGACCCCGCCCTGCGCGGAACTGGTGGGCAGCACGTCGACAGACCGGACGGTGGCGTCGTAGCTGGCGCCGGTGACGGCGTCCAGCTCGACCGTGGCGGTCACGCCGGCCTTGACCAGCAGCACGTCGGTCTCGTCCACCTCGGCGAGCAGACCCAACTGCCCGGTGTCCACCACTGTCAGCACTGGCGTGCCGGCGGTGACCAGCCCGCCGACCGCGACGGCGTCGTCAACGCCGGCCGGCGGACCGCCCTGGCTGGGGGCCAGCGCGGACGGGTCGAGGCCAGCGCCGCCGGCCTGCTCCAACAGCCCGGCCAGGCCGCCGTTCGCGCCACCAGCGGCCCGGGTGCCGCCGGGCTGCACCACCCCGGCGATCGGGGCGCGCAGGGTCAGCGCGTCGACTGTCGCCTTCGCCAGGTCGTACGCCTGCTGGGCCTGGAGCCGCTGCGCCGCGGAGAGCGCGCCGACAGCGGAGCTCAACCCGTTGATCCCCCGCTGCACCGCGCGGACCGCCTGGTCGGCGCTGCGCGCGGCGGCCGTGTACTGGCGCTGCGCGGACGTCACCTGGGTCAGCAGCGCGTCCCGCAACTGCGGGTCGGCGATCTTCTCGGCGGCCTTGCGGGCCGCGTCGAACGCCTCGTCGGCGGCCTTGTCGGTGCCGCGCCGGCTGCTGGTCAGGCTGCCCGCTCCGACGCCTCGGCCGGCGCGCTTCGCGGCGGTCAGCGCCTCCTTGGCCTGACGGAGACGCTGTTGCGCGCTCGGCGAGTCGACCACTGCCAGCACCTGACCGCGCTTGACCCGCTGTCCAGGCTGGACCCGCAGGCTGGCCAGGGTGCCGTCGGCGGGAGCGGTGAGAGTGGCGGCGGCGCGAGCGGTCACCGTGGCCGGGGCGTCGATCACCTCGGTGACCGGGTTACGGGCGGCCGACGCCAGCGCGAGGTCGGGGCCTTCGTCACCGCAGGAGGCGGCGGTGGTGGCGGTGAGGACGACGACGGCGGTCAGGGCGATGAGCAGGCGGGGCCGCATGGTGCTGGCGGGCCGTGACGACTGGGGACGGCGCACCCATCGATGGTACGGCGCACCGTCACACCACCCCCGAGCTGCGTCAGCCGGCGGTGGCGCGGACGTACGCCACGCACTCGTCGTGCAGCGTCGACCACTGCTCACCGAACGCCTTCTCGGAGGCCGCCTCAATGGTCCGGCCGTCGTGCACCACCGTCTTGAAGAAGGTCAGCAGCCGCAGCGGCCCGTACCTGTCGACAAGGTGCCGGACGGCCAGGTAACCGATGCCGTAGCTGGCGGCGACCCGTTCGGCGGAGGCGTCGTCGGCGGGGTTGACGCCCTCCAACTTGCCGTCCCAGCCGCCCCGGACCATCTTGCGGACGTCGGCAATCCCCTCGTACCGGTCGACCGCCTGGCCGCCGGCACCGGCGAACTCGGCCAGGCCCTCCACCAACCACCAGGTGAGCTTGCCCGGGTAGCCGCGCTCCGGTAGTGACGCCGCGTGGGTCAGCTCGTGCCGGAGCAGGTCGTCGGTGCCGCTGTTGGTGAGCCCTTCGGCGTTGAGCACCACCTCGTGGTGGCCGCCGCCCACTGTGACCGCGTAACCGCCGGTCCATTCCGGGCGCTCCCCGCCGTACCAGCGCTGCCACTCGGTGCGGCCGGCGTAGAAGATCCGGTACCGGTCCGGCGGTGATCCGGTCACCGCGTATCCGTCGGCGACCTTGGCCGCCGCTTCGGCCTGCGCGAGCAGGCCGGGCAGTTTGCCGCGCAGCGCCGGGGTGGTGGCGACGATGGTCCGCGCGCCGATGGCGACCGCCAGGTCGCTGATCTCCCACGGTCGGGTGCCGGTCTCCACCGACTTGGATTCCTCCATGGCGACCATCCGGGGCTGGTCACCGTTCTCCCGCCACCGGGTGCCGATCAGCACTGGGCTGGGCCGGCAGTTCGGCGTGACGAAGCAGTACTGGAAGCGCACCAGCAGCCGCCACTCGCCGGGCTTGCCGATGATCGGCACGGGCAGCCCACTCGGCTCGGCTCGCCAGCCGGTCACCTTGAGTTCGCGTAGTGCGGCGAACCGTCGGCGCAGTTCGTTGTGGGCGGCGGGATCGGCGACGGCGAGGAAGCCGGCGCGGTCACCGCCGAGGAGTGCCGCGGACTGCCGGTGGAGCTGGGCGGTGATCCGGTCGGACAACCCGCGGGCAACTGCGGTGGCCGGGTCGTCGGCCGCCGAGGCACCGACCCGGCTGACAGTGGGGCGCGCGCCTGTCTCCCGGATCACTCCGACGACGAGCGTCGCCGGCAGGCCGCAGCCCAGCAGCAGGAAGACCACCACGAGCACCGTCCACAGCGGCCAGAGCCGCCGTGGTGCTGGCTGCTGCACCTCGTCAGTCACCCGCCGAAGGGTACGACCAAACCCTGAACGCGGCGAGGCCGCCCCGGACCGGTCGGCCCGGCCGCCCGCTCACCCGCCGCTGCGCGGCCAGGAGCGGAACGAGATGTCCATGCTCGCTACCAACTGGTGGTACGAGCGGTCGACGTCTCGGGGCAGGCCGAAGCCGCCCGCGGCCTCCAGGGTCACGAAACCGTGCAGGGCGCTGCGCAGCGCGCGGGTCGCGTCCACGGCGTCGTCGCCGGTGAGCCCGTACCCGCGCAGCACAGCGAAGATGGCGCCGACGGCCCGTTCGCCCGCCTCGACGTGCTCCGCGTCGGCCGGGTCGGGCACCCGCTGGGTGGCCGGGTAGCGGCCGGGGTGCCGGAGGGCGTAGTCACGGTAGGCGTCTGCCATGGCCCGGAGCGCGTCGCCACCGGAGCGGCCGACGGCGGCGGTGGTCATCGCTGTGGCCAGCTCGGCGGTGGCCAGTGCGGCGAGCTTCTGGACCAGCGCGTCGGCGCCCTTCACATGTTTGTAGAGGCTCGGTAGCGCGACCCCGAGCCGGCTGGCGAGCGCGGCGAGGGTGAGCTGTTGGAAGCCGACCTCGTCGGCCAGCCGGGCCGCCTCCCGTACGACGGCCTGCTGGTTGAGGCCGACCCTAGGCACCGGTACACACCGCCAGGAAGCCGAGCAACTCCTCGGCGGTGCGCTGCGGCCGGTCGGCGTGCGGGTAGTGACCGGAGTCCTCGATCATCCGGGCCTCGGCGGTGCCGAAGAGCCGGCGGGCGGCCCGCGCCTCCGCGCCCGGGTCGGGGAAGTCCGGGTCCTTGGAGCCCATCAGCACCAGCACCGGTTGCCGCGCCTGCGGGGCGCGGGCGGTCCAGTGCGGCTCGACCGGTGCGATCACGCCACGGGTGGCGGCCATCCGGCCGGGCTCGCGCAGGTTGGCCACCATCGAGCGGCGGTACGCGGCGTCGTCGGCGGGCCTGTGCACCGGGAACAGGGTGTTGTGGAACATCCCGAAGAGTCGGGGGCTGTGCAGCACGGACCACATCGCCATCCGCAGCAGCGGGTTGAGCTTCGGCTGACCGACGAACGCGCCGATCTGCACGATGCCGGTGACCAGCTCGGGCGCGTCGGTGGCGGCGAAGACCACCGCCGCCGCGGCGGACGAGCTGCCGACCAGCACGGCCGGACCGGCGTCGAGGTCGCTGACCACGGCCAGCAGGTCCGCGCCGACCTCCGCCGGGGCGTACGTGGGCCAGCCGGCGCTGGACTCGCCGTGCCCCCGGACGTCGACCGAGGCGACCCGGTGCCCGGCGGCCACCAGCAGCGGAACGAGGTGCCGGAAGCTCGCCCTGTTCTCCCCCATGCCGTGCGCGAGGACCACCAGCGGCCCGTCGCCCCGCACCTCGTACGCGATGTGTCCGCCGTCCCGCCGCACCTGGCTAGTTGTCATAGCTTTAAAGCTAAGCCACTTAGCCAACGATGGCAAGTCTGATAAACCGAAACGGGCCGGCGGCGACCTTTCGGGTCGCCGCCGGCCCGTCGGCCGAGTCGGAGAGGTTACTTCTTGGAGATCAGGGCGCGGCCGAAGAAGACCAGGTTCGCGGGGCGCTCGGCGAGCCGGCGCATCAGGTAGCCGTACCACTCGTCGCCGTACGGGACGTAGGTGCGCACCGTGTAGCCCTCGCCGGCCAGCCGGGCCTGCTCCTCGGGGCGGATGCCGTAGAGCATCTGGAACTCGAAGCGCTCCGGCCCCCTGTCGAACCACCGGGCCCGGTCCTCGCCGATGGCGATCATCCGTGGGTCGTGGGTGGCCAGCATCGGGTACCCGTCGCCGGACATCAGGATGTTCATGCAGCGCACGTACGACTTGTCCACCTCACGGGCCGACTGGTACGCCACCGACTCCGGCTCCTTGTAGGCGCCCTTGCACAGCCGCACCCGCGACCCGGCCGAGGAGAGCTCCCGGCAGTCCGACTCGGTCCGGCGCAGGTACGCCTGGAGCACCGCGCCGGTCGACGGGAAGTCCTTGCGCAGCCGGCTCAGCACCTCCAGCGTCGAGTCGGTGGTGGTGTGGTCCTCCATGTCCAGGGTGACGGTGGTGCCCGCCGCGTCGGCCGCCGCGCAGATCGCCCGCGCGTTGTCGTACGCCAACTGCTCGTCGAACATCTGGCCGAGGGCGGAGAGCTTCACGCTCACCTCGGCGGCCGGGGTGAGCCCCGCGGCGCCGAGCATCTTCAGCAGTTTCAGGTATTCGTCCCGGGTGGCGGTGGCCTGCTCGGGGGTGACGGTGTCCTCACCGAGGTGGTCGAGGGTGACAGCGAGGCCGTCGTCGACGAGCCCGCGGGTCGCGCGCAACGCGTCGTCGGTGGCGGCGCCGGCGACGAACCGGCGGACGACGTCCCGGGTGTACGGGGCGGTCGCGACGAGCCGCTCGACCTGGGATGACCGGGAGGCGGCGAGGATGACGGAACGGAGCATGAGCCGAGCGTAACGCCCCTGCCAGGGCCCTTGCCGAGGGGCGGCCGGGCAGCTCGGCACGGGGGGCGGGGCGGCGGCGGTGGCGCCGATCGGCTACAACGATGCCGTGGACCAACGCCCCCGCCGCCGGCTCCGATCGGCCTCCGTGCAACTCGGCGCGCTCACCGCTCTCGCGCTTGCCCTCTCCGGTTGCAACATGACCTCGGACGACGACGATGACGACGACTGCGCCCTCGGCCCGGTCGGCGGCGGCGGCACCGTCGCGCTGGCGATGCGGGTGAGCGACCCGGCCGCCGGTCGCACCGCCCCGGAACCGACCACGGCGGCCCTGCCCGAGCGCGGCGGATTCGGCACCCACCTCGCCGCCTGCGGCGGCTGACGTGCGCCGCGAGTCGGTCACGCCGCGCCCCGACTGGGACGCCACCATCCGGTCGCAGGGGCTGGTCTACGTCGACACCGAACTGCCCGACGGCGGGATCATGTCGTACTGGGACGAGACCGCCGCGTACGCCTTCGACCTCGACGAGGTGCTGCGGCTGGAGGAGGCCACCGAGGAGCTGCACCGGATGTCGGTGGCCGCCGCCGAGCACGTGGTGGCGCAGCGCCGGTACGCCGAGTTCGGCATCCCCGAGTGGGCGGCCGAAGCGGTGGCCCGGTCGCTGCGCGAGGCGCCACCCACCCTGTACGGGCGCTTCGACCTCGCGTACGACGGCACCTGGCCGCCGAAGATGTTGGAGTACAACGCGGACACCCCCACCGCGCTGGTCGAGGCGAGCATCATCCAGTGGTACTGGCTGGAGCAGACCCGGCCGGAGCTGGACCAGTGGAACAGCCTGCACGAGCGGCTGGTCGGCGCCTGGGCCAAGATCGGGGCGGGGCTGCACGACCCCCGGGTGCACGTGCTCTGGTCGAACGAGGAGGAGTCCGGCGAGGACCACATGACAGCCGGCTACCTCGCCGAGACCGCCCGGCAGGCCGGCCTGACCGTCGAGCTCCAACCCATCCAGGAGATCGGCTGGGACGGCCGACGCTTCGTCGACGCCGACGACCGCCCGGTGACCACCTGCTTCAAGCTCTACCCGTGGGAGTGGATGCTGGCCGAGCCGTACGGGCCGGCGGCCCTGGCCCCGGGCACCCCGACCACCTGGATCGAGCCGGCCTGGAAACTGCTGCTCTCCAACAAGGCGCTGCTCGCGGTCCTCTGGGAGCTGTACCCCGGCCACGAGTACCTGCTCCCGGCGTACCTCGACTCGCCGCGCGGCATGCCGGAGTACGTCGCCAAGCCACTGCTCGGCCGCGAGGGCGGTTCGGTACGCATCGTCACCGCCGATGAGGAGATCACCAATCCGGGGATCTACGGCGACGAGGGCTGGTGCTATCAGGAGTTCCGGGCGTTGCCGCAGTTCGCCGGCAACCGAATGGTGCTGGGCAGCTGGATCGTCGACGGCGAGTCGGCAGGCGTGGGCGTGCGGGAGAGCGCCAGTCTGATCACCGACGGCTACGCGCGGTTCCTGCCGCACTACATCGACGCGCCGCGCACCCGCTGAGTCGTCTACCGTTGGGGGCGTGAACTTCGACGCGTACGCCCGGACCGGCGTTGACCTGGTCAACGCCCGCCTGGACGACCTCGACGACCTGCGAGCCCTCTTCCCCGACGAGAACGCCTGGATGCGCGACGAGGTCGCGGACCGGGACGTGGCGATCTTCCGCCGGGCGCAGAAGCGGTTGCGCGACGTCTTCGAGTACGGCACCTCGGGGCGGGACGCCCAGGCGGTCACCGAGCTGAACGCGCTGCTGGAGGCGTTCCCGGTGCAGCCGCGCATCTCCGGGCACGACTCCAGCGACTGGCACATGCACGTGACCAGTCGGGGTGCCTCGGTCAGTGCTGAATACCTGGCCGGCGCGGTCTGGGGGCTGTCGGTCTGGCTCTGCGAGTACGGCAGCGCCCGGTTCGGGGTCTGCGCCGACGAGCGGTGCGGCAACGTCTACCTGGACACGTCGTCAAACTGCTGCCGGCGGTTCTGCTCGGAGCGCTGCGCCACCCGCTCGCACGTCGCCGCGCACCGCGCCCGCAAGCGGGCGGCGGTCGGCGAGCAGGTGACTGTCGCCCCGCAGCCGACCTCCGCCGCAGACTCCCTCTCGCCGGTCAGCTGACGCCGCCACCGCCCGATCGTGGGCGGACGGGTCAGGCGTCGACAGGTGACGACGCGGTCAGGTGCTGGCGGGCGAACTCCAGCGCGGCGCGCAGGTCCGCCTCGCGCACCGCGCGGCTCTTCGCGCCCCGGGTGGCGACCTCCACCGCGACCGCCCCGGTGAAACCTCGACCGGCCAGCGACGAGAGCAGCTCCCCGCAGGGCTGGGTGCCCCGCCCGGGCACCAGATGCTCGTCGCGGCCCTCGCCGGTGCCGTCACCGAGGTGCACGTGCGCCAGCCCGGCGCCCATCCGGTCGGCCATCTCCAGCGGGTCGCTGTGCGAGGCCGCGCAGTGCGACAGATCCAGGGTGTACGACGGGTAGCCGGCGTCGGTCGGATCCCAGCCGGGCACGTACGGGACGAACTGCCGACCCGCCATCCGCACCGGGTACATGTTCTCCACGGCGAAACGCAGCCCGGGGAACCGGTCCGCGACGGCGGCGAGACCCTCGGCGAAGTTTCGCGCGTATTCGCGCTGCCAGGTGAACGGCGGGTGCACCACGACGGTCGGCGCGCCCAGCGTCTCGGCCAACTCGGCGGCCTTGCGCAGCCGCTCCCACGGGTCCGGGCTCCACACCCGCTGGGTGACCAGCAGGCAGGGCGCGTGCACCGAGAGCACCGGCACGTCGTAGTGCGTGGACAGGCCGCGCAGCGCGCCCGCGTCCTGGCTGACCACGTCGGTCCAGACCATCACCTCGACGCCGTCGTAACCGAGCGCCGCGGCCAGTTGGAACGCCGCCGCGGTCGGCTCGGGAAAGACCGACGAGCTGGACAGGAGCACGGGAACGCGGGAAGTCACATCAGCCAGCGTAGCCCGGCAGCGCCGGGGGCATCGTGACGAGCGCCGGCAAACCTACCGAAAACGGCCTCCGGATCAGATCGGCTCCAGTTGATCGAGCCGGCGGAGGATGACACCCTCCCGCAGCGCCCACGGGCAGATGTCCAGCGAGTCCAGATCCAGGCGGCGCATCACCGCCTCGGCGACCACGGCACCAGCCAGCAACTGGTGTGCCCGACCCGTGCTGACCCCCTCCAACTCCATCAACTGCGCCGGTGGGATATGCCGGATGAAGCCGATGACCTGCCGCAGGCCGGCCCGGGTCAGGCTGCGTCGCACCCACAACCCGGAACCGGACGGGGCCGCCCCGGCCAGTCGGGCCAGGGTGCGGAACGTCTTCGAGGTGGCCACCGCCCGACCCCAGCCCACCTCGGTCATCTGGTCGACGACCTTGTCCAGCCGGCCGTCCACGTACTCCCGGAGCTTGTCGACGGCCTCCGCCGACGGCGGGGCCGCACTGGCCGGATCGACCCGCAGCCGCTCCCGGGTCAGCCGACCCGCCCCGAGTGGCAGGGAGACAGCGACGTCCGGGTCCTCGTCGATGCCGGCGGCGATCTCCAACGAGCCGCCGCCGATGTCCAGCACCAGCAGCCGGCCCGCCGACCAGCCGAACCACCGCCGCACGGCCAGGAACGTCATCCGCGCCTCGTCCGCACCGGAGAGCACCGCCAGGCGTACGCCGGTCTCGTCCCGGACCCGGGCCAGCACCTCGGCCGCGTTTGTGGCGTCGCGCACCGCGGACGTGGCGAACGCGATCAGGTCGTCGGCCGCCAACCCGGTGGCCGCCGCCTTGGCCATGCCCACCGCCTTGACCAGGCCGTCCGCGCCCGCCTCGGTCAGCGCGCCGTCCGGGCCGATCTGCTCGGCCAGCCGGAGCACCACCTTCTCGGAGTGCGCCGGCCACGGGTGCGCGCCGTGGTGCGCGTCCACCACGAGGAGATGCACCGTGTTGGATCCGACGTCGAGGACACCCAGTCGCATGGTGAAGACCCTAGGCGCAACACGTTTGCGCGGCTCACCGGCCTGCGGACGTGACCGCGCGTACGCTGGGCCGAGTGACGATGGAGCTCCGTGTGCTGGTGGACGACCCGGGTGACCCGCGCAGCCGCGAGGTGCCCCTGGACTTCCCTCGGGAGTGGATCGAGTTCACCGATCCGGCCGACGAGACGCACCTGATCCGGGCCGACCTGACCTGGTTGCTCTCCCGCTGGACCTGCATCTTCGGCAAGGGTTGCCACGGCATCATCGCCGGCCGGGCCGCCGACGGTTGCTGCTCGCACGGGGCGTTCTTCACCGACTCGGACGACGAGAAGCGGGTTCGCAACGCCGTCCGGCGGCTCGCCCCGTCGACCTGGCAGCATTTCCGTCGCGGCTTCAAGAACTGGACCGACGAGGACACCATCGACGGCAAGAACCCGGCCCGCCGCACCGCCACCCAGGGCGCCGACGGTCCGTGTGTGTTCCTCAACGACGCCGACTTCGCCGGCGGGGGCGGTTGCGCCCTGCACGCCCAAGCGCTGCGCGACGGGGTGCACCCGTTGGAATACAAGCCGGACGTCTGTTGGCAGCTGCCGATCCGCCGCGATCAGGACTGGGTGAAGCGGCCGGACAACAGCAAGGTGCTGGTCTCCACGCTGTCCGAGTTCGACCGGCGGGGGTGGGGAGCCGGCGGGCACGACCTGGACTGGTGGTGCACCTCCTCGACGGACGCGCACGTCGGCACCGAGCCGATGTACCTGTCGTACGGGCCGGAGCTGACCGCGCTGATCGGCGCTGCCGCGTACGAGCGGTTGGCCGAGCTGTGCGCGACCAGGACGAAGCAGGGCATGATCGCCCCGCACCCGGCCGACGAGGTCTAGCGGATCTTGGTAGCAATCTTGCTACCATTCAGGTCATGGCTATGACGCTTCGACTTGACGACGACCGTGAACGGCGACTCCGACTCGTTGCGGACGAAGAGGCGCGGTCGATGCACGCCGTCGTCGTCACCGCGATCGACGACTACCTCGCTCGGCGGAACGCCAAGGAGTTCGGCGACCTCGCTGACGAAATCATCGAACGCCACGCCACGCTGCTCGCTCGCCTGGCGGAGTGATGACGGAGATCCGTTACCCCACGCTCGCTGACGTGGCGAGCATCGCCCGCAAGATCGGCGTTGGGATCAGGGACGCCGGTCTCGTCGAGTCGGCGGTGGCCCGGCCGCAGACGAGCGTGTTCGGTGAAGACGCCTACCCCGACCTGTGGACCAAGGCGGCGGCACTGCTGCACTCGCTTGTCAACAACCACCCGTTCGTGGACGGCAACAAGCGGATCGGCTGGATCGTGGCCATCACCTTCCTGCTCCAGAATCACGCCGTCACCATCGATCAGCTCGACGAGGTCGACCAGGACATCGCGTACGACCTGGTCATCAGCGTTACCGAGAGCCGGCTGACGGAGGTGGCCGAGATCGCCGCGGTGTTACGCAAGCTGTTCTGAGCTGGGCGCCCGTCAGCTCAACGCCGCGTCGACGATCGTGCGGGCGCTGCGCCGGGCCGCCTCGGCGATCGCCGGGTCTCCGTCCAGCACGCCGCTGGCGAGCCCACCGTCGAGCAACAGGGTGAGCTGCCGGGCGAGCAACTCCGGGTGGGCCGCGCCCGCCTGACGGGCCAGCTCGGTCACCCAGGCGCGGACCACGGTCTTGTGTTCGACCGTCCGGGCGTGCACCGGGCCGCCGGCAGGTGACTCGGCGGCGGTGTTGATGAACGCGCAGCCGTGGTAGCCGTCGCGGCGGCAGGCGCCGGCCAACGCGTCGAACATCCCGATCAGCTGGTCGCGCGGCTCGTCGCCGGCATCCCTTGCCGCGGCCCGCAGCGCACCGAACCACGCCTGGTCGACCCGATCCAGGTAGGCCAGCACCAGATCGTCCTTGCGTGGGAAGTGCTTGTAGAGCGTCGCCTTGGCCACGCCCGACTCGGCGATGACCGTGTCCACCCCGACGCCACGCGGCCCGTGCGCGTAGAAGAGTCGGAACGCGGTGTCCAGGATCCGGTCCCGGGCCGAGCCGGCCGGAGTGCGTGGCGCGGGCATCGGTACTCCCTTGATCTGCTGGTGTCGGCTTGATCATACCGACAGTTCCGTCTGTCGGCCCCGGTGCGGTGACGCGGGCGAGGAGGCGGGGGTGTCAGGTGGGCGGCCTTTGGAGCTGAATCGCTTACGACATCAGCGGGTGATTCGTTTGCGACATCAGCTCCAAAGGTCCTCCAGCAGAGTCCATCCCCATCCCCATCCCCATCGCACACCGCAGGGCCGTCCGCAGGGCGGCGCCAGCCTTGGGACGCGGCAAGGGGACAGCAGTAGACAGACCTGTCTGTTAGCCTGCTCGCCATTCGGCGCGAGCCCGCTCCGCGCCACGACGGAGGAGCGATCGACATGCGTATCGCAGTTTTCGGAACCGGATCGGTCGGGCGGGCGATCGCCGCTCGTACGGCGGAGTTGGGCCACCAGGTGACCATCGGCACCCGGGACGTCGCGACCACCCGGGCCGGCGAGTACGCGGCCTGGGCGGCGCAGCATCCCGAGGTGGGCCTGGCGACCCAGGCAGACGCGGCCGTCGACGCCGACCTGGTGGTCAACGCCACAAGTGGCGACGGCTCCCTGCCCGCGCTCACCGCGGCCGGCGCGGCGAACCTGTCCGGCAAGATCGTGCTCGACATCTCCAACCCGCTCGACTTCGGTGCGGGCTTCCCGCCCACCCTGTCGGTGCACAACACCGACTCCCTCGCCGAACGGATCCAGCGTGAGTTTCCGCAGACCAAGGTCGTCAAGTCACTCAACACGCTGACGGCGGAGCTGATGGTGCGCCCACGTCAGCTCGCCGACGGCGCGCACAGCGTCTTCGTCTCCGGCGACGACGCGGAAGCCAAACGGATCGTCACCGAGCTGCTCGTCAGCTTCGGGCACACCGACGTCATCGACCTCGGTGACATCTCGACCGCCCGGGGCGTCGAGATGCTGCTGCCGCTCTGGCTACGACTCTACGGGCGGCTCGACACCGCCATGTTCAACATCAAGGTCGTCCGCTGACCGAGGGCCGACAGGCCGAAGGGGGCCTGCGTCGAACGCAGACCCCCTTCGAGTACGCCGATCACGGCTCGAACTTGTAGCCCAGACCCCGGACGGTCACGATGAAGCGCGGCGCCGACGGCTCCGGCTCGATCTTGGAGCGGAGCCGCTTGACGTGCACGTCAAGCGTCTTGGTGTCACCGACGTAGTCGGCGCCCCAGACCCGGTCGATGAGCTGGCCGCGGGTGAGCACCCGGCCCGCGTTGCGCAGCAGCAGCTCCAGCAGTTCGAATTCCTTCAGCGGCAGCTGTACGGCCCCGCCGTCGACTGTCACCACGTGCCGCTCGATGTCCATCCGCACCGGGCCGGCGGCCAGCGTCGGCGCACCCGCCTCGGCGACCTCCGGGCTCTGCCGGCGCAGCACCGCCCGGATCCGGGCGACCAGTTCCCGCGGCGAGTACGGCTTCGTGACGTAGTCGTCAGCGCCGATCTCCAGCCCGACCACCTTGTCGATCTCGCTGTCCCGGGCGGTGACCATGATGATCGGCACGGCGGAGCGCTGCCGCAACTGCCGGCAGACCTCGGTCCCCGACATCTCGGGCAACATCAGGTCGAGCAGCACGATGTCGGCGCCGGTCCGGTCGAACTCGGTGAGGGCGTCGGTGCCGGTCGCGGCGACCGAAACCTCAAAGCCCTCCTTACGGAGCATGTACGACAAGGCGTCGGAGAACGACTCCTCGTCCTCGACCACGAGAACGCGGCTCAACGGGGATTTCCTTTCCATTTGCTGTCAGACCTGCCGTAGCCCAGTCGGACCGGACTCGATCCCAACCGGCGGCAGTGTCGCCAGGAGGTCGTCCGGTGGACTGGCGGGCAGCCGGAGGGTGAACGTCGATCCACCACCAAGAGTGCTCGACACCTCGACCCGTCCGCCATGGTTGCTCGCAATGTGTTTCACGATCGCCAGGCCGAGCCCGGTGCCGCCGGTGGCACGCGAGCGGGCCTGGTCGGCCCGGTAGAACCGCTCGAAGATCCGATCGACGTCGGTGGGGGCGATACCGATGCCCTGGTCGGCGACGGCGACCTCGACGTGCTCGTCGTCGCCGCGCAGGGTCACCCGGACCGTGGTGTCCTCGCCCGAGTAGTTGATGGCGTTCTCCACCAGGTTCGCCACCGCCGTGGCGAGTTGGGAGTCGCTGCCGTACGCGGTCAGGCCACGCTGCCCGTCCACTGTCACCGCGACACCCCGGGCGGAGGCCGTGGTGCGCGTCCGGTCGACCACCTCGGCGATCACCCAGTCCAGCGCGACCGGCTCCGGTGGCGGCTGCGGCTCAGCCCCCTGCAACCGGGTCAGCTCCAGCAACTCCTGCACCAGCCGACCCAGCCGGGTCGACTCGTGCTGGATCCGTTCGGCGAACCGGCGGGCGGCCACCAGGTCCTCGGAGAGGTCGGGCGTCGCCACGTCGGCCGGCTCGGTCGCGTCCAGCAACGCCTCGGCGAGCAGTTGCAGGGCCCCGATCGGGGTCTTCAGCTCGTGGCTCACGTTGGCCACGAAGTCGCGTCGCACCCGGGTCAGCCGGTGTGACTCGGTCACGTCGACCGCCTCGACAGCGATGAAGCCGTTGCCGAGACCCATCGCCCGCAGGTGTACGCCGAGCGGATTCTCCCCCGCGCTGTCGCGACCCCGGGGCAGGTCCAGCTCGATCTCGCGCCGCACGCCGGTGCGTCGCACCTGGCCGGCAAGGGTACGGATCAGCGGGTGCGCGGCGATTGAGCCGGGGGTGCTGCCGGTACGCAGCAGCCCCATCGCGCGGGCGGCCGGGTTGATCAACACGGGGACGTCGTCGTTGTCCAGTACCACGACACCGGCCCGGAGTGAGTCGATCGTCCGGCGGCCGAGCCCGGCCTGCTGCTCGTCGGCTATCGCGGGCCTCCCCCTGCTCCAGCGGAAGCTGACGCTCCCCGTCGACGTGGAGCGGCCGCCCCGCCTCGGCAGGAACCGGGGCAGCAGCAGACCGGCGGCCATCCCGGCCACCAACGCCACGGCCACCACGACCGCCACCGCCCACTCCACCCGGCGATCGTAGGGTCATTGTTAACCTGGCTACCACACAGACCGGGACGAACTACCCTCACTTACGGAAGTGTTCACCCCCACGTCTGGCGTCGTTCACCGTGGTTCATCCGGGATCCGTCCACGCGCCCTACCGTTGGCGTCGCACCTGCTCAACCCCCTGCGCCGGCACCCGTCGGCGGCGACCGACCACAGGACGTGATGATGCGCGACGAGTTCCGGGCCGACCTCCAGATCGTCAGCCAACTGCTGGTGGACATGGCGGAGGGCGTCCGCGCCGCCATGCGCCAGGCCACCCGGGCCCTGCTCACCGCCGACCGGCAGGCCGCCGAGACGGTCATCGAGCGGGACGCCGAGATCGACGACCTCTACCGGCACGTCGAGGAGCGGGTCTGTGACCTGCTCGCCCGACAGGCGCCGGTCGCCTCCGACCTCCGGGCGATGATCACCGCGCTGCACGTGGCAGCTGATCTGGAGCGGATGGGCGACCTCGCCGAGCACGTGGCCAAGACCGCGCTGCGCCGGCACCCCTCCCCCGCCGTCCCGGCCGAGCTGCGGACGGTCTTCACCGAGATGTCCGAGATCGCCGACCGGATGGCCGTCAAGATCGGTTCGGTGCTGGCGAAGCCCGACGCCGACCTCGCCGGCGAGCTGGACCGCGACGACGACGCCATGGACGAGCTGCACAAGAACCTGTTCGCGGTGCTGCTCGGCGACGACTGGCCGTACGGGGTGGAGACGGCGATCGACGCCACCCTGCTGGGCCGCTTCTACGAGCGCTTCGCCGACCACGCTGTCAACGCCGGCGAGCACGTGATCTACCTGATCACCGGGGAGAGCGCGCCCAACAGCAACTGACCGGCACGGAAAGGGGCCCCTCGCCATCGCTCTCCGCGATGACGAGGGGCCCCTTTCGGCTGGCTCAGCGCCCCTGGTTGGCCACCGCCGCGGCGGCGGCCTTCGCGGCGGTCGGGTCGAGGTAGGTGCCGCCCAGCGTGAGCGGGCGCAGCTGCGGGTCGAGGTCGTAGCGCAGCGGGATGCCCGTCGGGATGTTCAGCTTGGCGATCGCCTCGTCGGAGATCTGGTCGAGGTGCTTGACGAGGGCGCGCAGCGAGTTGCCGTGCGCGGCCACCAGCACCGTCCGGCCGGCCAGGATGTCCGGCACGATCGAGTCGTACCAGTAGGGCAGCATCCGCTCGACGACGTCCTTGAGGCACTCGGTGCGCGGCATCAGCTCGGTCGGCAGCAGCGCGTAGCGCGGGTCACCCACCTGCGACCACTCGTCGTTGTCGTCGATCGGCGGCGGCGGGGTGTCGTACGAGCGGCGCCAGAGCATGAACTGCTCCTCGCCGTACTCGTCGAGGGTCTGCTTCTTGTTCTTGCCCTGCAGGGCGCCGTAGTGCCGCTCGTTGAGCCGCCACGACCGGCGGACGGCGATCCAGTGCCGGTCGGCGGCGTTGAGCGCCAGCTCGGCGGTGCGGATGGCGCGACGCATCACGCTGGTGTGCACGACGTCCGGCAGCAGGCTGTGCTCGCGCATCAACTCGCCGCCGCGCCTCGCTTCGCCCTCGCCCTTCTCGGTCAGGTCGACGTCCACCCAGCCGGTGAAGAGGTTCTTGGCATTCCAGTCGCTCTCACCGTGTCGCAGCAGGACCAGCGTCCCGACGGTGGGCCCTTCGCTCGCAGTCATGCGGATCATCCTGCCTCAACCGCCCGACGGACACGCGGGCAGCCGTCGTGACGACCACCACGTGAAAAAGCTGATGACCAGCGGATCCGCCCGCCACTAGGGTTGTAAGGCACGCCAGTCACATCGGTCATTACTTGCAAGCGGGGCGCCATATGCGGACGATGCGGAGTTGGTTCCGGGACACCACCGGCGGCTTACCGACCACCTTCTGGTACCTCTGGTCCGGCACCCTGATCAACCGGCTCGGCTCGTTCGTCCTCGTCTTCCTCGCCATCTACCTGACCCAGGAACGTGGCTTCTCGGCCTCGCAGGCCGGCCTGGTGATCGGCCTCTGGGGCGTCGGCGGGGCGTTCGGCACCACCGCCGGCGGCACCCTCGCCGACCGGTGGGGCCGCCGGCCGACGCTGCTCACCGCCCACGTGGGCGCGGCGGCCATGATGCTCGCGCTCGGGCTGGCCCGGGACCTCTGGGCGGTGGCGCTGGGCGCGCTGCTGCTCGGCATGTTCGCCGAGGCGGCCCGACCCGCGTTCGGGGCGATGATGATCGACGTGGTGCCGGCGAAGGACCGGCTGCGCGCCTTCTCGCTCAACTACTGGGCGATCAACCTGGGCTTCGCCTGCGCCGCCGTCCTCGCCGGCCTCGCCGCCCAGGCCGACTACCTGCTGCTCTTCGTCGTCGACGCAGGCACCATGCTGATCACCGCGCTGATCATCTTCAGCAAGGTGCCGGAGACCCGGCAGGCCGGCCCCGCCACCGCCGTCACGTCAGCAGCGGCTCCGCGAGGCGCGCTGCGCACGATCCTCACCGACCGGGTCTACCTCGGCTTCGTGGCACTCAACCTGTTCGCCGCGCTGGTGTTCCTTCAGCACATCTCGATGCTGCCGATCGCGATGGGTGACGACGGTCTGAGCCCGGCCACCTACGGCTCGGTGATCGCACTCAACGGCATCCTCATCGTGGTCGGCCAGCTCTTCGTGCCCCGACTGATCCGCGGACGGAGCCGCTCACACGTGCTCGCGCTGGCATCCGTGGTGATGGGCGTCGGGTTCGGGCTGACCGCGTTCGCCGGCACCCCCTGGTTCTACGGGCTGACCGTGCTGATCTGGACGGTCGGGGAGATGCTGAACTCGCCCTCCAACTCCACGCTGATCGCCGAGCTGTCCCCGGCCGAACTGCGCGGTCGCTACCAGGGCGTGTTCTCCCTCTCGTGGCAGATCGCCGGGGCCAGCGCGCCGATCCTCGGTGGACTGGTGCGCGAGCACGCCGGCAACGACACGCTCTGGTACGGCTGCGCGGCGCTCGGCCTCCTGACCGCTGTGGCCCACCTGGTGTCCGGGCCGGCCCGGGAACGGCGGGCGGTCGCACTGCGCGGCTCCGGCGAGGCACTGGCACCGACCACCGCCTCCCGGGCCCCGCAGCCCGCCGAGGCGTAATGAGTGGCGCGGCGGTGCCGGATTTCCTACTGTGCAGTGGAAACAGTTAACAACCTGAACTGTCGGGAGGTCGGGTGCACGCCCTGCGGCGCTGGTGGCACGACACCGCAGGCGGACTTCCCGCCACCTTCTGGTATCTCTGGGCCGGCCTGCTGATCAACCGGGCCGGCGCCTTCGCCATGCTGTTCCTCTCGCTCTACCTCACCGACGTACGCGGCGCGAGCGAAGGCCTGGCCGGCACAGTGGTCGGCGCGTACGGGGCCGGCGGGGCGGCCGGCGTCCTGCTCGGCGGGGTGCTCGCCGACCGGTGGGGCCGCCGGGCGACCCTGCTCGCCGCACACCTGGCCACTGTCGGCCTCATGGTGGCGCTCGCCTTCACCCGACCCCTGCTGCTGATCGCTGTGCTCTCCGCGCTGATCGGCGTGGTCCACTCGATGCCCAGCCCGGCGTTCGTGGCGGCGATCGTCGACGTGGTGCCCGCCGAACGCCGCTCGCGCGCGTTCAACCTCCAGTTCTGGGCGTTCAACCTGGGCATGGCGGTCGCCTCGCTGCTCGCCGGGGTGCTGGCCGAGGCGAGCTTCACCGCACTGTTCCTGGTCGACGCGGGCGCCACACTGACCGCCGCCGCCGTGATCGGCTGGAAGGTGCCCGAAACCCTGCGGCTGGCCCGGCCAGTGGCCGGCCCACCGCCCGCCACCCCCACGGCACAGAGGTCCGTCCGGACCCGGGGGCCGGGACTGCACACCGCGCTCACCGACCGCACCTTCCTGGTCTTCGTCGGGCTCACCTTCGTGCTGGCCGTGCTCACCATGCAGACGTCCACGATCATGCCGCTGGCCATGCGCGCGGACGGCCTGGGGCCATCGGCGTACGGGCTGGTGGTGGCGCTCGGCGGCGCGCTGATCGTGGTCGGGCAACTGTTCGTGCCCCGGCTGATCGACAGGCACCGCAAGGACGTCGTGCTGGCCGCCTCCACCGCCCTGCTCGCGCTCGGCTTCGGGGCGTTGGCCATCGCCGACGAACTGGCCATCTACCTGGGTGCCGCAGTGGTCTGGACGGTCGGCTCGATGCTCGCCGCCCCGCCCAACGCGCAGATCAACGCGGACCTGGCACCACCGCAGCTACGCGCGCGCTACCAGTCGGTCTTCTACCTGACGTTCCCGGCCGCGGCATTCGTCGCGCCCACCCTCGGCGGGGTGAGCCTCCAGCACCTCGGCGACCGGCACTGGCTGATCGTGGGCGGGCTGGGGCTGCTGGCCGCGCTCGGGCACCTGCTCGCCGGACCACCCCGCGAGCGGCACGTCGCCGCGCTGCGCCGCCGGATCACCAACCCGGAACCGACGACCTCCGCAGACCGCGTACCGACCGGGTAAACCACGCAAAGCGCCCACCATGTCCCTGAGGTCATGGTGGGCGCCCGCCGGTGGGGCCGGCGGCGGCGGGCAACACTCACCCCCGTAAGCATCGCCCGCTCACGCCGCCGGTCCAAACAGGTGGGAACCGTCCCCCAACGGTTAATCCACCCGTCCCCTCGCGCCTCGTCTGGTGCGCGGATCTGATCGATCCGCCGCTCCCCCGAACGTTTCCAAACGTGGCGCGGTGCAATAAAGCTAGTTCGCCCGGATTCTGGATTCAACCCAGAACGGCTGTCTCGCCGGTCACAACTGGCGAGTATCCGCTGCTCCGGCCTCGTCCGTTGGCAACAGCCGGGTACCCGTCGGCCATTCCCGCAAACACCTCAACCGTCCTCCCGATCGGGTGACTCGGTCCGGAAGAAGTTGCTCTGCCGGCCGTCCCGCATCTGTTCCTGATAAATCAGGTTCAGCCGCCGCAGGTCAAAGGTGTGGAACCAGTCATCCCAGGTGATCTCGCGGATCCGGCTGCTTTCCCGATATCCGGGAATGTTGAAGGTCAACACACCCGCCCGGCCATCCCGCTCGGTGCCCGCGATGGTCGCCGGCTTCGCCCCGCGCTCCCGGGCCCAGCGCTGGATCACCTCATGGTTCGCCGTGATCAGACTCCGCCCCGGCCGCTCCGGCCGGTCCGCGATCGACGAGATCACCTGCGAGCTACGGACCGACCGACCCGTACCCCGTCCGGTCCGAATCCCACCGGCCGTCGTCCCGCCACCGGTCGACGGCGTAAACGTGCGCTTCGCCGCCGCACTCCTGGCCGGCGCCGCGCGCTTCGCCGCCGGTCGCGCCGGTGCCTTCTTCGCCGGCGCCTTCCGCGCGGGCGCCGTACGCGCCGTCGCTGTCTTACGGGCCGTCGTGGTCTTACGGGCCGCCGCAGTCTTACGGGCGGCGGTCGTCCTGCTCGCGGCCGTGGTCTTGCGTGCGGCCGCTGTCGTCTTCTTCGCGGCGCTCGCCTTCTTCGCTGGAGCCTTCTTCGCTGGTGCCTTCTTCGCGGCGGTCGCCTTCTTCGCCGGTGCCCTCTTCGCCGCCGCCGTCGACTTCCGCGTGGCGGTCGCCTTCGTTGCGGCAGCCCGCTTCGCGGGCGCGCTCTTGTTCGCCGGCGCGGCCTTCGCGCGGCTCGACGCCGGCCTGGCCGCCGACTTCTTGGTGGCGGCGGCGCGACCCGCCGACGACCGGCTGCCGGTGGCCCGGCCCGACGGGCCGGTACTGCTCCGACCCGCGCCGGCCCGCATCGAGCGCACCAACTGTTTCACCAGGTCGGGCTTGCGCAGTGCGGAGATCCCGGAGACCCCCCGTTTGCGCAACTGCCCGCGGATGTCGTCCACCCGCATCCGGGAGATCTCCGACTCGGAGACTCCGGGCGTTGCCGGCGTCTGGTTGCCGGCCTGTCGCTTCGTCCTGGTCGCAGTCGCGCCGCGACCTGAGCTGTTCCGCTGAGCCATGGGACGCTCCGCTCCTTGGCACTCCGTCATCGGCGCGCGGGGGTCCCTTGCCGCACCGCGCGGTGCGGCATACCCGTCAGGAGCACTCCGAACCACGTCGGCGACACCACTGCCTCGCCTGCTCCGCGATCTTGCGATTTCTGTCGCGACAGAAGGGGCATATCCACTCATGTCGACAACAGAAAACGCGAGATCGGCGCGCTCCTCCTGCCCGGGACATGGTGATCTACCACAAGTCCGCGGGCGCGGGGTGTTGAGTCAGGCTGGGTCGGGGCCGGCGCCGGAGGGCTCGAAGAGGTGGGCGAAGGCGGCAAGGTTGGCTGTCGACTCGCCCCGCTTGACCCGCCACTCGTACTCGCGCCGGATCGAACTGCCGAAGCCGATCTCCAGCATCGTGTCGAACGACTCGTCGGCGTACGTGAGCACCGCGCCGAACAGTCGGTCCAACTCGTCGGCGTCCACACCGGCCGGGTTGACCCGACCGGTCAGGTACACGTCGCCGACGGCGTCGGTGGAGAAGGAGACGCCGTACATCCGGGCGTTGCGCTGCAACAACCAGGCCCACAGCTCCTCGCGGCGCTCGTCCGGCTGGCGCATCACGAACGCCTCGATCCGCAGCGCGTGCTCGCCGACGATCAGGTTGCAGATCGTCTTGAGCTTGTGGGTGCCCGGCAACGTCACCGCGTACGAGCCGGGGCCGGTCGACTCCCAGGCCAGGTCCCGCTCGGCGCAGACCGACTCGATCAGGGTCGCAAGATCGCTCTTCGGGCTCACCGGACCCACTCTACGACCGACTCGGCCCCCGCACCGGGCGACGACGGGCGCCCCGGGTCACCAGGAACAGGAGAGCGCCGGGTCACCCGCCAGGTCGGCCGCGAGCCGGGCGCGGTGTCCGGCGATCGCCTCGCCGTAGACCCCGAGCAGGCCAGCGACCGTACGGTCCCAGGAGAAGTGCCGTGCGTGCTGCTCGGCACCTCGGGCCAGCACCGACCGGAGCGCCCGGTTCGGCAGCAGACTGCCCAACGCCCGGGCCCAGTCGACCGGGTCGTGCCCGTCGATCAGTACGCCGCTGACCTGGTCCCGGACGGCGGTGACCAGCCCTCCGACGGCGGCGGCCAGCACCGGCGTACCGCAGGCCTGCGCCTCCAGGGCGACCAGCCCGAACGATTCGTTGTGCGACGGCACCGCGACCAGATCCGCCGCCCGGTACAGGGCCGGAAGGTCGTCCCCGGTCAGCGGCGGCAGGAACCGCACCCCGTCGCTGACCCCGAGCTTGGCGGTCAGCTCGATCAGGGCGGTCGGCCGGTCCAGCCCACTGCCGCTGGGCCCGCCGCAGATCACCACTGTCACCTGATCGGCCAGCGCCGGGTCGCGCTCCCGCAACGCGGCGATCGCGCGGATCAGCACGTCGGGGGCCTTGAGTGGCTGGATCCGACCGACGAAGGCAACCACGTACCCGTCGACCGGAAGCCCCAGCCGGCGACGGGCCTGGCGGGCGGCCGCGGACCGGTCGCCCGGCGCGGGCCGGAACCGGGCCAGGTCGACGCCCGGCTGCACCACGGAAACCCGGGTCGGGTCGGCGTCGTACCGGTCGAGCAGGTCGCTGGCCTCGACCCGGGTGTTGGCGACCAGCCGGTCCGCCTCGGCGACGACCTGTTCCTCGCCGATGACCCGGGCCTTGGGCTCCGGCCGGTCACCGGCCGCGAGCTGGGCGTTCTTGACCTTCGCCAGGGTGTGCGCGGTGTGCACCAGCGGCACCCCCCAGCGCTCCTTGGCCAGCCAGCCAACCTGGCCGGAGAGCCAGTAGTGCGAGTGGATCAGGTCGTAGTGGCCGGGCGGGCGGGACGCTTCCGCGCGCAGCACCCCGGCCGTGAAGGCGCAGAGCTGACCGGGCAGCTCCTCCTTGGTGAGACCCTCCAGGGGGCCGGAGGTGATGTGCCGGACCTGCACGCCGGGCGCCATCTCGACCACCGGGGGGAGGTCGCCGGAGGTGGCCCGGGTGAAGATCTCCACCTCCACGTTGGCCTCGGCGAGACGCCGGGCGACTTCGAGGATGTAGACGTTCATTCCGCCGGCATCACCCGTGCCGGGCTGGTGCAGGGGGGAGGTGTGTACCGACAGGGTCGCGATTCGGCGAGGCCGGGGCCACGGTTGGGCACCTCGCTGACGCCCGACACCGGTGTGCATTTCCGCCACATCCGCTCCTTCTTCACGGTTGATGCCGTCTCGCACGACCGGCGCTTCTCGGTCAACCTGTACGCCGGATGTCATCTTCCCCATCGGGCTTCGGAAATTCCCCGGCGCGGCACCTCGGCGTGACGGACCTCATCACCGGACGCCCACCAATGGCCGCCGTACGCCCGGTCGGGGCGGGTCGTACGCCCGCTGTGACAATGTCGGGATGACCTCAGTCGCCATCGTCACCGGAGCGTCCAGCGGGATCGGCGCGGCCACCGCCCGCCGGCTCGCCGCCGAGGGCTTCCACGTGCTCGCCGCCGCCCGCCGCGCCGACCGGCTCACCGAGCTGGTCGCCGAGATCACCGCCGCCGGCGGGCAGGCCACCGCCGTGACCTGCGACATCACCTCGGACGAGTCGGTGGCCCGGCTGGCCGAGGCCGCCGCCCAGGCACCCGGGCCGGTCACCCTGCTGGTCAACAACGCCGGCGGTGCGCGCGGACTGGACCCGGTGGAGTCCGGCTCGGTCGCCGACTGGCAGTGGATGTACGACGTGAACGTGCTCGGCACCCTCCGGGTCACCCAGGCGCTGCTGCCGGCGCTGGAGGCCTCCGGTTCCGGCACCATCGTGGTGGTCTCCTCCACCGCCGGGCTGACCGTCTACGAGGGTGGGGGCGGCTACACCGCAGCGAAGCACGCGCAGACCGCCATCGCCGGCACACTGCGCCTGGAGTTGTGTGGCCGGCCGCTGCGGGTCATCGAGATCGACCCGGGCATGGTGAAGACCGAGGAGTTCGGGCTGGTCCGCTTCGAGGGCGACGCGGAACGGGCGGCCGCCGTCTACGCCGGAGTGCCGGGGCCCCTGGTCGCCGAGGACGTCGCCGACTGCATCGCCTGGTGCGCCACCCGCCCGGAGCACGTCAACATCGACCGGCTGGTGGTCCGGCCCCGGGCACAGGCCGCGCAGCACAAGGTGCACCGGGTCTAGCGAGGAATGAGCCGGGTTTTCGAGCCCCGCAGTCGCGAACGGAGATTGGCCCGGAGGTCGACATGAGCCCTGCGGCGCGGCGCCGGCCGTTCGGCGTGGTCACCCGCGGCACGACGAATCCGAACCGGCTCCGTCGGGTGGACAACTGGATCGTCGCCACCTGCGCCGACCGGCTGTTGGCGGCGGATGACCCCCTGGTGGTCGACCTCGGTTACGGCGCCACCCCGGTGACCGCTGTGGAGTTGCGCGCCCGACTGGCAGCCGGGGTCCGTCCGGACGTACGGCTGGTCGGGTTGGAGATCGACGCTGCCCGGGTGGCCGCCGCGGCGCCGGCCGCCGACCCACCCGGGCTGACGTTCGCCCGGGGTGGGTTCGAGTTGGCCGGGCTCCGGCCGGTGCTGGTCCGCGCGTTCAACGTGCTGCGACAGTACGACGAGAGCGAGGTGGCCGAGGCGTGGCAGACGATGACCGCCGCGCTCGCCCCCGGTGGGGCGCTCGTCGAGGGCACGTGTGACGAGTTGGGGCGGCTCGCCAGCTGGTTGCTGATCGACGCCGAGGGCCCCCGGACGCTGACAGTGGCAGCGAAGCTCACCACGCTGGGCAGTCCCGCCGAGTTGGCCGAGCGGCTGCCCAAGGCGCTGATACACCGCAACGTTCCCGGTGAGCCGGTGCACGCCCTGATCCGCGCCCTGGACGACGCCTGGCAGGCCGCCGCCCCGTACGCCACCTTCGGCCCCCGCCAACGCTGGCTGCGCGCGGTGACCAGCCTCCGCGAGACCGGCTGGCCCATCCTCGACAACCCCACCCGCTGGCGCCAGGGCGAACTAACCGTCCCCTGGCCCCTCCCCTGACCCCCGCCCCGCCCCGCCCCCGCACGCCGATCTTGCGTTTTCGGTCGACGATTCGCACCCTTTCATCTCTTTTGCCCCCACAGAAACTGCAAGATCGCGGGAGCAGAGGGGGCGAGCGTGGGTGGGTGGGGGTTAGAGGGTGCAGTTGATGAGGACTGGTTCGGGGTGCAGGGTCACGCCGAAGCGGGCGTGGACCTGGTCGCGGATGGTGCGAGCCAGGGTGAGCAGGTCGGCGGTGTGGGCGGTGCCGCTGCGGTTGGTCAGCGCCAGGGTGTGCTTGCTGGAGATGGCCACCCCACCCTCGCCGGGGTGGCCCTTGGCGAAGCCGGCCTTGTCGATCAGCCAGGCGGCGCTCACCTTGACCAGGCCGTCCGCCCCGGGCCAGGCGGGCGGGTCGCCCACCTCGGCGGAACGTTCCAGGAGCTGCTCGTACGTCGCCCGGTCGAGCACCGGGTTGGTGAAGAAGGAGCCGACCGAGCGAGTGTCCGGGTCGTTGGCGTCGAGCACCATCCCCTTGCCCGCACGGAGCCGCAGCACCACCGATCGGGCGTCCGCCAGCGGCACCTGGTCGCCCACCTCGACACCGAGGGCTCTGGCCAGCTCCGCGTAGCGCACCGGCCCGGAGAGCGGCGACCGGGTGAGCCGGAAGTCGACCGAGAGCACCACCCAGCGGTCCATGTACTTGAAGATGCTGCCCCGGTAGGCGAAGCCGCAGTCGGCGGCGGGGATGACCTGGCGGGTGCCCTCGACCCGGTCGTACACCTCGACGCCGGTGATGGTCTCGGCGACCTCCTGGCCGTACGCGCCGACGTTCTGGATCGGGGTGGCACCGGTCGAGCCGGGGATGCCGGAGAGGCACTCCAGCCCGGCCCAGCCGTTGGCGACCGTGGTGGCGACCAGGTCGTCCCACGGCTCGCCGGCGTCGACCCGTACGGTGACCGAGGTGGCGTCCTCGGCGATGACCCGCACGCCACGGGAGCGCACCAGGACGACGGTGCCGGGGAAGCCGTCGTCGCCGATCACCACGTTGCTGCCCCCGGCCAGGATCAGGACCGGCTCCGTCGCGGTCCGCACCGCCTGGACGAGCTCATCGGCACTGCTGGCGGCGACGATCCGCTCGGCCGGCCCACCCGTTCGCAGGGTGGTGTAGCCGGCGAGTGGACCGGGGATGGCACGATCGGCGTCGGTTGTCGGCTGGGCGGAGGCGTCTGGCACGCCCTTCACCTTAGGCTGACAAGTAGCCGTGGCACCCACTGGTCGCCCGGCACCCCCGGGAGGATGGCGATGAGCAGACTGCAGGGCAGCAAGGATTTCTGGATCGGGGCGCTCCGGACGGAGGGTCCGGCTTTCGCGGCGGCGGTGGCCGAGGCGCCGCCGGAGACACCGGTGCTGTCCTGTCCGGGCTGGACGGTCAACGACCTCACACTGCACATGGCCGGCATCTACCACTGGGTGTCGTCGTTCGCCGGTTCCGGCCAGACCAGCCAACCGCCTCGGCGGGAGCAGCCTGAGGCCGACCCGGGCGTGAACGCGCTCCAGCTGTGGCAGCAGGGTTACGACCGGGTGATGACCCTCTTCGACGGGCTCGACCCGGAGGCACCGGCGTGGAACTGGGCCCCGCAGCCGAAGAAGGCCGGTTTCTGGCCGCGTCGGATGGCGCACGAGACGGCTGTGCACCGCTGGGACGCCCAGCTCGCCATCGGGGCTGGTGACCCGGTGGAGGCGAAGCTCGCAGCCGACGGGGTGAGTGAGGTGCTGGACACCTGGCTGCCGGCGGGTCGGAGGCAGGTGCCGGGTGACTGGCACGGGGTGGTGCAGCTCTGCGCGACCGACGCGGCCCAGGAGTGGTATCTGCGGCTGCGCGGCGAGGGGGTGGCGCTGCTCGACACCGCGACCATCTTCGACCACGACGATCACCACGCCCGCGCCCAGGTCAGTGGCACCGCGAGCGACCTGTTGCTGGCGGTCTGGGGGCGGGTGAGCTTCGAGACGCTGGACGTGGTCGGCGACCGCGCCCTGTTGGACGGCCTGCGCACCGGCTGACCGATTCAGAACGAACGAGGGCGTCACCCCGGCGGGGGTGGCGCCCTCGTCGCGTACGGGGATCCGTCGTGCTGCGCCCCGGCGAGCGTTCATCACGGGAACGCAACGCTGAGAGAGCGCTCTCTTGACAGTGGGTTGGCCACCCACCACAGTGTCGTGAGAGCGCTCTCTTAGCCATTCGCCATCACCCACCCGCCTTGAGAGAGGTCGATAACCATGGCTGTCTTCCCGCGCCGCCGCCTCGCCGCGGTGGCCCTCGCCGCCGCCACAGCCCTGCTCGTCACCGCTGGCTGCGGTGGCGGCGACGAGCCGGGCGACGGAAAGATCACCCTGACCGTCGACGTCTTCGGCCAGTTCGGCTACGAGCAGCTCTACCAGGAGTACATGGCCGCGAACCCCGACGTGAAGATCGTCGAGCGCGGCACCGGCACCAACCTCGACGAGTACTCGCCGAAGCTGACCCAGTGGCTCGCCGCCGGCCGAGGCGCCGGCGACGTGGTGGCCATCGAAGAGGGCCTGCTGGTCGAGTACAAGGCCAATCCGGCGAACTTCGTCAACCTGCTGGACCACGGCGCCGCCGACCTCAAGGGCAACTTCCTGGAGTGGAAGTGGAACGCCGGCCTGACCGCCGACGGCAAGCAGCTCATCGGCCTCGGCACCGACGTCGGCGGCATCGCCATCTGCTACCGCAAGGACCTCTTCGAGAAGGCCGGCCTGCCCACCGAGCGGGACGCGGTTTCCAAGCTCTGGCCCACCTGGCCGGACTACATCACCACCGGCGAGCGGTTCACCGCGGCGAAGACCGGCGCGTCCTTCCTCGACGGGGCGACAAACACCTTCAACACCATCCTGCTGCAGACCGCCGGCAACACGACCGGCTACAGCTACTACGACACCAGCGGCAACCTCGTCGTCGACAGCAACCCATCGGTACGGCAGGCGTGGGACACCACAATGGACATCATCGACTCGGGCCTCTCCGGAAAGTACGGTTCCTGGTCGGAGGAGTGGGTCTCCGCCTTCAAGCAGTCGAAGTTCGCCACCATCGCCTGCCCCGCCTGGATGACCGGTGTCATCGAGGCCAACGCCGGCACCGACGCCCAGGGCAAGTGGGACATCGCCCGGGTGCCCGGCAACGGCGGTAACTGGGGCGGCTCGCACCTCGCCGTGCCCAAGCAGAGCAAGCACCAGGCCGAGGCGATCGAGCTGGCCAAGTTCCTGACCAGCGCCAAGGGGCAGATCGGGGCGTTCAAGGCCAAGGGTCCGCTGCCCTCGTCCCCGCAGGCGCTCGACGACCCGGCGATCACCGGCGCCACCAACGCGTACTTCTCGGGGGCACCGGTCGGCGCCATCTTCGGCACCGGCGCGAAGAGCCTGAAGCCGGTCTACATGGGCCCGAAGAACCAGGCCGTACGGACCGAGGTGGAGAACGCCGTACGGACCGTGGAGCTGGGTCAGCGCAACCCCGCGCAGGGCTGGACCGACGCGGTGAACAACGCGAAGAAGGCCGCCGCCAAGTAGCCCGAGCGAGCGTGCGGGCGGGCCTCGGAGCAGAGGTCCCGCCCGCCGCTACGGAAAGGAGTCCTCGGGCATGACCGTCCAGCTCGACGCCCGTCCACCGGCCACACCGGCAACCGGTAACCCCCGCCAATCCTCGGGTCGGCTCAGTCGGTTCGACACCCGCTTCTCGCCGTACCTCTACATCGCCCCGTTCTTCCTGATCTTCGGCGTCTTCGGGGCGTACCCGCTGGCGTACACCTTCTGGGTGTCGCTGCACGACTGGGACCTGCTCGGCGCCGACCACCCCTTCGTCGGCGCGGAGAACTACACCCGGCTGCTCGCCGACACCGACTTCTGGCACGCGCTGGTCAACACGCTGGGCATCTTCGTGATCTCCACGGTGCCGCAACTGCTCGCCGCGCTCTGGCTGGCCAACCTCCTGAACCGAGGGCTGCGGGCCCGCACCGGTTGGCGGATGGCGGTGCTCGTCCCGAACGTCACCTCGACGGCCGCCGTGGCGATCGTGTTCGGGGTGCTCTTCGGGCGCGAGTTCGGCATGATCAACTGGCTGCTCGACCTGGTCGGGCTGGACGCGATCGAGTGGAAATCCAACCGGCTGGCGTCCTGGGTGGCCATCTCCGCCATGGTCGACTGGCGGTGGACCGGCTACAACGCGCTGATCCTGCTGGCCGCGATGCAGGCCATCCCCCGCGACCTGTACGAGGCGGCGGCAATCGACGGCGCCAGCCGGGTCCGACAGTTCTGGTCGGTCACCGTGCCGCTGCTCAAGCCGACGATCATCTTCTGCACCATCATCGCCACCATCGGCGGCCTGCAACTCTTCACCGAGCCCCGGATGTTCCACTCCGGCACCAACCCGATCCGCGGCGGACCGCTGCGCGAGTCGCAGACCCTGACCATGTACATGTTCGAGAACGCCTTCGCCCCGCACTACAACTTCGGGTACGGCTCGGCCGTGGCCTGGCTGCTCTTCGCGCTCATCGCGATCGTCGCGGCGGTCAACGTGCTGATCCTGCGTCGACTCGGCGGCGGAGCGCGCCCCAACGCCCGGAAAGGAACCACCCGATGAGCCGGCTCTGGCGGGCCAGCCCGCTCACCTACCTCGCCCTGGTCGTCGCCGCCGGCCTGTCGGTCTTCCCGATCTGGTGGATGTTCGTCGTCGCCAGCCGCAGCAACGACGCGATGGGCCAACTGCCACCCCCGGTCACCCCCGGCGGCAACCTGGGCGCGAACATCGCCCGCCTGTTCGACAACACCGACGCGTACTTCCTGACCGGCCTGATCAACTCGGCGGTCGTCGCGACCACTGTGACCGTCTCCGTGGTGTTCTTCTCCAGCCTGGCCGGGTTCGCCTTCGCCAAGCTCAGGTTCCGTGGCCGCAACGCCATGCTGCTGGTGATCATCGCGACCATGATGGTGCCGACGCAGCTCGGCGTGATCCCGCTCTACCTGCTCATGACCAAGCTGCACTGGAACGACCGGCTGCCCGCGGTCATCGTCCCGGTGCTGGTCACCGGGTTCGGGGTGTTCATGATGCGGCAGTACGCCGGCCAGGCCATCAGCGACGAACTGATCGAGGCCGCCCGGATGGACGGCTGTGGCACCGCCCGGATCTGGTGGCACGTCGTCCTGCCCGCCCTGCGCCCCGCCGCCGCCGTCCTCGGTCTGCTCACCTTCATGACCACCTGGAACGACTTCCTCTGGCCGTACGCTGTATTGAACGATCCGGCGAATCCGACAGTGCAACTCTCCCTACGAGCACTGTCGGACGGGTATTACCAGGACATGTCGCAGGTGTTCACCGGAACGGCCATCGCGACGCTGCCCCTGCTACTGGTCTTCGTGTTGTTCGGCCGGCAGATCATCGGCGGGATCATGGAAGGTGCGGTCAAGGCGTGAGCGAGCGAAGCGAGCGAACCAGCAGGCACAGCAACGAGGCGTCGACGACGCTGCGAAGCGGTGGCGTCGACGAACTCCGGTTTCCCGAGCACTTTCTCTGGGGGGCGGCCACCGCCGCGTACCAGATCGAGGGTGCGGCCCGCGACGACGGCCGCGGTCCATCCATCTGGGACACCTTCAGCCGCACGCCGGGCAAGGTGTACCAGGGCCACACCGGCGACGTCGCCTGCGACCACTACCACCGGTACACCGACGACGTGGCGCTGATGGCCGAGCTGGGCCTGCGGGCGTACCGGTTCTCGGTCGCCTGGCCGCGGATCCAGCCCGACGGCACAGGCCCTGCCAACCCGCGTGGGCTGGACTTCTACGACCGGCTCACCGACGCGCTGCTCGATCGGGGAATCGACCCGATCGTCACGCTCTACCACTGGGACCTGCCGCAGTCCCTCGGAGACCGGGGTGGCTGGACCAACCGGGACACCGCCGAGCACTTCGCCACCTACGCCACAGCTGTGTACGCCCGCCTCGGCGACCGCATCGACGTGTGGACCACGCTCAACGAGCCGTGGTGCTCGGCGTACCTCGGTTACGCGAACGGCCTGCACGCGCCGGGCGAACAGGACCCGGCGGCG
The DNA here is from genome assembly GCF_015751785.1 of Micromonospora vinacea. NCBI lineage: Bacteria > Bacillati > Actinomycetota > Actinomycetes > Micromonosporales > Micromonosporaceae > Micromonospora > Micromonospora vinacea. The sequence continues at coordinate 1,373,013 of NZ_JADOTY010000001.1, forward strand.
GCCTTCACCGCCGTACACCATCTGCTGTTGGGGCACGGCCTGGCGGCGCGGGCGCTGCGGGCGGCCGGCGCGCGCAGCGTGGGCGTCACCGTCAACCCGGCCGACGTACGCCCGGCCGACCCGGAGAGCGCGGCCGACGCCGCAGCGGTCCGCCTTGTCGACGGCCTGCACAACCGGATCTTCCTCGACCCGCTGCTGGCCGGCGGCTACCCGGACGACGTCCGGGAGCACGTGGCCCGGATCGTCGAACCGACGTTCATCCGCGACGGCGACGAGAAGCTGATCGCCGCCCCGATCGACCTGCTCGGCATCAACTACTACGCCCCGAGTTACGTGGCCGGTCGGCCCGACGGCGCCGGCAACGGCGCGTATCCGGGCACCGAGGGCGCTGTGCACTTCCTGCCGCCGGCCGGGCCGCTCACCGACATGGGCTGGATGATCGAACCGGCCGGGCTCACCCGGTTGCTGGAGCGAATCGCCACCGACTACCCCGGGGTGCCGCTGCTGATCACCGAGAACGGTGGGGCGTTCCCCGACAAGCCGGGCGCCGACTCGCCCGACGGTCCGGCGCAGGTGATCGACGCCGATCGCATCGCCTACCTCGACGGGCACCTCCGCGCCGCGCACGAGGCGATCTCCCGGGGCGTGGACCTGCGCGGTTATCTCGTATGGTCATTCCTGGACAACTTCGAGTGGGCGGAGGGTTACCGCAAGCGGTTCGGGATCGTGCACGTCGACTACCTGACCCAGCGGCGCACACCGAAGGCCAGCGCCCGGTGGTACCAGGAGGTGATCTCCCGGAACGGGCTGTGACGAGCGGGGGGAAGGCGCGATGACGACGGCGCAGCGGCCGACGCTCGAAGCGGTGGCAGCGCGGGCCGGTGTGTCCCGCGCCACCGTGTCCCGGGTGGTCAACGGCTCCACCACCGTCGCCGAACCGATCCGCGAGGCGGTCACCCGGGCGGTCGCCGAGCTGGGGTACGTCCCCAACCTGGCCGCCCGCAGCCTGGTCACCCAGCGCACCGACTCGATCGCCCTGGTCATGCCGGAGGCGGCCACCCGGGTCTTCTCCGACGACCAGGTCTTCCCCGGCATCATCCGAGGCGTCAGCCAGGAGTTGGAGGCCGCCGACAAGCAACTGGTGCTGATGCTCGCCGGCTCCCCGGCCGGGCACCACCGGGTCGAGCGGTACACCACCGGCCGGCACGTCGACGGCGTGCTCTTCGCATCGCTGCACGGCGCCGACCCGCTGCCCGGCACGCTGGCCCGACTCGGCATCCCGGTGGTGGTCAGCGGTCGCCCACTCGGCGACGTGCCCGTCCCGTACGTCGACGTCGACCACGTGGCCGGGGTGACAGCAGCCGTCCGGCACATGATCGACAGCGGTCGTCGACGGATCGCGACCATCGCCGGGCCACAGGACATGGTCGCTGGGATCGAACGGCTCAGCGGCTACCGCAGCACCGTCGCCGACGCGGGGCTGCCCGAGCTGATCGCCATCGGTGACTTCACCCGGGAATCCGGGTCGGCGGCGATGCGCCTCCTGCTCACCGAGCATCCCGACCTGGACGGCGTCTTCGCCGCCTCCGACCTGATGGCGCACGCCGCCCTGCGGACGTTGCGCGAGGCTGGTCGGCGGGTGCCGGACGACGTGGCGGTGGTCGGCTTCGACGACATCGAAACCGCCGCCTACACCGAACCGCCGCTGACCACCGTCCGGCAACCGATCGTGGAACTCGGCCGCCGGATGACCCGCCAACTGCTCCGACTGGCCGCCGGGGAGACCATCGAGCAGGCGATCATGCTCCCCACCGAGCTGATCCGCCGCGCCTCCGCCTGACCGCGCCTCCGCGCGGTCCGCGCCGCCGCGCGGACCGCGCCGGGCCCGGGCCCGCACCCGCACCCGCACCCGCACCCGCACCCGCAAGATCCGCGCAACTTCAGGGAAATAGTGGCCTCACGGCGCCCGGAGGCCCCTATAACCCTGAAGTTGCTGCCTGGTGCCCGGTCGCGCCTGCGGGGACGTGTCGTTAATGCGTCGCTCGGGCGGGCGATCCTGGTTAGCCTCGCCGACATGCCGGATCCTGTCTCGCTGCTGCACGTCCCCGCCCTCTCCGACGCGGCCGAGTACGCGTACGCGGCCACCGTCGACGCACCTGCCCGGTTGGTGTTCACCGCCGGGGCGTGCCCGCTGGACACCGAGGGGCGCACTGTCGCGCCGGGTGATCACGCCGCGCAGGCCCGGCAGGTGATGACGAACCTGGCGACCGCCCTCGACGCGGCCGGGGCGCGGTTGACCGACGTCGTCAAGACCACTGTCTACGTGGCGTCGTCGCAGCAGGCTGACCTGGTGACCGTCTGGGAGGTGGTGCGGGACTTCTTCGGTGACCACGACCCGCCGAGCACCCTGCTCGGGGTGGCAGTGCTCGGCTACACCGACCAACTGGTCGAGGTCGAGGCCGTCGCGGCCGTACGGATGGGGGCCTGACATGCGCATTCGTGTGGCGCAGCCGGACGACGCCCCGGCCGTGGTGGCCCTGCGGGCGATGGTCTTTCCGTATCTGGTGCGCGGGGTCGAGTCGACCCGGAAGATGATCGCCGAGCCCCCGCCGGAGGAAGCCTGGACCGCCTTCGTGGCGGAGGTCGACCACCAGGTGGTCGGCTGGGTGTCCGCCGAACAAATCGGCACGACATCGGTGGCGAACGTCGGTGGGATCAACCTGCTGCACGTGCACCCCGAGCATCGGCGACGCGGCATCGGCACTGGGCTACTGGCGGCCGCGACCGACTACCTCCGCCCGCTGGGAGTCCGCCGGGTGCGTGCCACGGCACAACCGGAGGCGCTGCCGTTCGCCAGCCGGCACGGCTACGAGCCCAGCCGCGAGGTGCGCTACTCGGCGCTCGATCTGAACCCGGCACCCGTGCTACCCGATCCACCCCCGGGCGTACGGCTGCGCCCGATCGCCGACCTGGATCCGCACCTGCTGTACGCGGCAGACGTGGCCTCTGCCGCCGACGAGCCGGGCGACGTGCCGGTCGACAGCAAGAGCTACCAGAGTTGGCAGTACGACGTCTGGGACAACCTCGGCCTGGACAAGACAGCCAGCATCGCTGCCGTGGTTGACGGGGAGGTGGTCGCCTTCAGTCTGGTCAAGCGCGACGGGGACCGGATGTGGTCGGACTACACCGGCACCATCCCGGCATACCGAGGTCGAGGTTTGGCCCGGCTGGCCAAGACAGCGGCGCTGCACCAGGCTGCCGCGAACGGCGTGCGCGTCGCGTACACCTCGAACGACGCGGCGAACGGGCCGATGCTCGCGGTCAACGCCCGACTGGGCTACCGACCGGTGGCATCCCAGTGGACCTGCCTGGCCGACCTGACGGTCCTGACCTGACCTGACCCGCGCCCGCCCGCAGAAAGTGCAAGATCGCGAGAAGTGCGCGGCTCAACCTCGTCGATCATGGACTTATGGTGCCCAATTTCTTACGGCAGGAGCACTTTGTCACCCAGCACAACTCCATGATCGACCCCTCAGCGCGGGTTGACTACGGATTCTCGAAGACCTGACGTGCGGTGGCATACGTGTCGGGGCCGAAGAGCACCAGGCGGGCTTCGGTGACGGTGGCCGGGGTGGCCCCGCGCAGCACCGCCAGCGCCTGACCGACAGCGTCGTCGACCGGCCAGCCGTAGATGCCGGCGGAGATCAGCGGGAAGGCCACGGTGCCAGCGCCCAGTTCGTCGGCCACCCGGAGGCTGTTGGCGTAGCAGTCGCCCAGCAGCGCCGACCGGTCCTCGGTGGCCGACCAGACCGGCCCGACGGTGTGGATCACCCAGCGGGCCGGCAGTTCCCCGGCCGTGGTCGCCACCGCCTGGCCGGTGGGCAGACCCCTGCCGTAGCGGGACGCCCGCAGCGCCCGGCACTCGGCCAGGATTGCCGGCCCTCCGCGCCGGTGGATGGCACCGTCGACCCCACCGCCGCCGAGCAGGGACGAGTTCGCGGCGTTCACGATGGCGTCCGCCCGCTGGGTGGTGATGTCCCCCTCGACCAGGGTGATCTCCATGTCAGCTCTCCTCTATCGACTGGCCCATCGAGCGGCGGGCCAGCAGCGTGGCACCGGCGACCGCGGCCGGCATGATCAGCACGGCGCCGAGCGGGATCAGGAAGCAGAGGAAGACGGCCACGCCGAAGCCGAGCGCGGTCGGCCGGTCGGCCTTCAGGATCGTCCGGCGCTGCGGCAGCCGCATCCCGCGGCGGTAGAACGGCGCGCCGACGAGCTCCACGGCGAGGAACCAGCCGCCCACGGCGGCCCCGATGACCGGGACGACCGTCTGGCCGACCACCGGAATGAAGCCGGCGAGGAAGAGCGGGATGCCGACCAGCGCCGTGAGCGCCACCAGGCGTACCGAGTCGGCGAGGCTGCGGCGCAGTGACGACCAGAAGGGCACGTCCACAGCGTCCGGCGTGCCGCCGTACCGCTGCTCGACCTGCTCCGAGATCTTCTCGTAGAACGGGTCGCCGATGACCAGGGTGACAGCGGTGAAGGTGAGCACGCCGAGCAGGCCGCCGACCCCCAGGAAGGCCAGCCCGGCGATCACCCGGACCAGGCTGCGGCCGGTGCTCGACCAGTCGTCGGCGAACGGGGTGACCAGCGCGGCGAGATCGTCCACGAAGTACACGAGCGTGGCGAGCGCGGCCAGGAAGAGTACGCCGGAGATCAGCGCCGGCACGATGCCGAGCAGCATCAGCCCCGGGCTGCGAACGTAGAGGCCCAGCCCGCGCAGGAGCAGCCCAGCCCCGACGAGGAAGCGTCCGACGGCCCCGGTCACCGGGCTGGCGATTCTGCTGGCATCCACGATCGAGCAGCCTAACCAGCCGTGATCGAATCCGCCGGGCGGAGCGCTAGCAGCGGCTCGCCGCGTACGCATCAACCGGTTGACGGACGGCAGCGATCCACCGGGGACGCCGGTACCCGTCGCCGACCGGTCGATTCGCCGCCGCGTCACCCCGACGACCCTTGAGGGGTACGAAGTCAGCGGCGGCGGAAGGCGACACGATGCCGGTCATCGAGGTGACCCACCTGAAGAAACGGTACGGCGACCTGGTGGCGGTGGACGACGTGTCGCTCACCGTGGAGGCCGGGGAGATCTTCGGCGTCCTCGGTCCGAACGGCGCCGGCAAGACCACCACTGTGGAGTGCGTCGCCGGGCTCCGCGTCCCCGACGGGGGCGGGGTGTCGGTCCTCGGGCTCGACCCCCGCCGGGACGCGGCCCAGCTACGCCAGCGGGTCGGGGTGCAACTCCAGGAGAGTCAACTGCCGGACCGGTTGCGGGTGGCCGAGGCGCTGGAGTTGTACGCCTCGTTCTACAGCGACCCCGCCGACCCGGCCGGGTTGATCGACAAGCTGGGTCTCGGCGAGAAGCGGAACACCGCGTACAAGAAGCTCTCCGGCGGTCAGAAGCAGCGGCTCTCCATCGCGCTGGCCCTGGTCGGCAACCCGGAGATCGCCATCCTCGACGAGCTGACCACCGGGCTGGACCCGCAGGCCCGCCGGGACACCTGGGGTCTGATCGAACAGGTCCGCGACAGCGGGGTGACGATCGTGCTGGTCACCCATTTCATGGAGGAGGCCGAGCGGCTCTGCGACCGGGTCGCGGTGATCGACCGGGGTCGGGTGGTCGCCCTGGACAGCCCGGCGGGCCTGGTGTCGACGGTGGCGCCGGAGCAGCGGATCCGGTTCCGGCCGTCGGCCCCGGTCGACGACCGGCTCCTCACCGACCTGCCCGAGGTGTCCGCCGTGCACCGCACCGGCAGCCAGGTGGTGGTGACCGGCACCGGTGAGTTGCTGCACGCGGTCACCTCGGTGCTCGCCCGTCACCAGATCGTCGCCGCGGACCTGCGGCTGGAGCAGTCCACCCTCGACGACGCCTTCGTCGAGCTGACCGGGCACCGGCCCGCCAACTGAGAGGGAGCCACAATGCACGCCTTCCGCCAGATCCTGAAGGTCGAGGCGCGGCTCTATCTGCGGGACCTGCCGACGCTGCTCGTCACCGTCGGGCTGCCCACACTGATCCTGGTGGTGCTCGGGCTGGTCCCCTCGCTCCGTAAGCCGGATCCGACATTCGACGGGCAGACCTTCGTCAGCTACTTCGCCCCGTCGCTGCTGGTGGTCACCCTCGCCATGGTCGGGGTGAACACCCTGCCCGCCGTGCTGGCCACCTACCGGGAACGCGGCGTGCTACGTCGGCTGGCGACCACCCCGGCGCATCCGGCGGCCCTGCTCGCCGCCCAACTGGTGCTGGCCCTGGCCGGGATCCTGGCCAGCGCACTGCTCCTCATCGTCGTTGCCCGGCTGGCGTTCGGGGTGCCGCTCCCCCGGCACCCGCTCGGCTTCACGCTGGCGTTCATCCTCGGCACTGCGGCGCTGCTGGCGCTCGGCCTGCTGGTCGCCGCCGTGGCCCGCACGACGAAGGCGGCACAGGCCCTGGCGGTGCCGCTGTTCCTGGTCACCATGTTCTTCGGCGGGGTCTACCTGCCCCGGTTCCTGCTCCCGGACGTCGTGGCGCGGATCGGCGACTACACGCCGCCCGGGGTGCAGGCGCTCCTCGACGCCTGGACCGGCACCCCGCCCCAGCCGCTGCACCTGGGGATAATGGCGGTGATCGCCGTGGCGGCCGGCGCCGGCGCGGCGAAACTGTTCCGCTGGGAGTGAGCGGAGATGCGATGACCTGCAACGGTGGGCGCGACCGTCTGACCAGTTGGCGGGAGCGCGAGGCGACCCTCTACCGGGTGTTCCCCTTCGGCGGGCTGGCCCTGGGCACCCTGCTGGCCCTCGTCGCACCGGCACCCCACCATCTCGGCGCGCTGCCCACCCTCGCCGTCGCCGTGGCAGCCGGATGCTGGGTCGCCTGGTTCGTCACAGTGCACCCCAACTGGCAGAGCCGGCGTGGGCTGATGGCGGTCTACTACGCCGGGCTGCTCACGTTCGCCGCCGCACTGGTGGCCGCCAGTCCGTGGTACGGCTTCTTCGCCTGGATCGGCTACATCCACGCCTTTCCGGTGCTGCCCGGGCGCTGGCGGGTCGCCGGTGTGGTCACCACGGCCGCCCTGGTCGCCACGTCTCAGGGCGGAGGTCTGTCGGTTGCGGTGTCGCACTGGCCGCTCTGGCTGGTGCTGGTGCTGTTCAACCTGGTGGTGGCCGGCTCGGTGAGCTGGTTCGCGATGGTCGCCGAACAGGAGGACGCGAAACGCAAGCGGTTGGTGGCGGAACTCGGCGAAGCCAATCACCAACTCACCGAGACGGCCAGGGAGAACGCCGGGCTGCACGCCCAACTGCTCACCCAGGCCCGGGAGGCCGGCGTGCTGGACGAGCGGCAACGGATGGCGCGGGAGATCCACGACACCCTGGCGCAGGGGTTGACCGGCATCATCACCCAACTGGAGGCGGCCGAGCAGAGCCGCGACCGGTCCGCCGACTGGCGTCGGCACGTCGACAACGCGCTCGCGCTGGCCCGGGAGAGCCTCACCGAGGCCCGCCGCTCGGTACAGGCGGTCCGCCCGGAACCGTTGGAGACGGCCCGGCTACCCGACGCCCTGGTCGAGCTGGGCGGCCGCTGGTCGGCCCTCAACGGGGTACGGGCCGACGTGGCCACCACCGGCACGCCCCGCCCGTTGCACCCGGAGGTGGAGGTGACACTGCTGCGGGCCGCCCAGGAGGCGCTGTCCAACGTGGCCCGGCACGCCGCCGCGTCACGGGTCGGGCTGACCCTGTCGTACATGGCGGACGTGGTCACGCTCGACGTCCGTGACGACGGGGCCGGCTTCGACATCACCGACCGGCCGGTGCCCCGCGAGTCAGGTGGCGGGTACGGGTTGACCGCCATGCGGCAGCGGGTGACCCGGGTCGGTGGCGAGTTGGCAGTCGAATCCGAGCCGGGCAGCGGCACCGCCATCTCGGCGTCCGTCCCCGCGCTACCCGGAGGTGCCGGTTGACCGCCCCGGTACGACTGCTGATCGTCGACGACCACCCGGTCGTGCGGGATGGCCTGCGGGGGATGTTCACCGGTGACCCCGATTTCGAGGTGGTGGGTGAGGCGGCGGACGGTTCGGAGGCGTTGGTCCTGGTCGCGACGCTGCGGCCGGACGTGGTGCTGATGGACCTACGGATGCCCGGGATGGACGGGGTGACCGCCATCGGCAGGCTGGCCCGCGCCGGCAGCGCCGCCCGGGTGCTGGTGCTCACCACCTACGACACGGACGCGGACGTGCTGCCGGCGATCGAGGCCGGTGCGACCGGTTACCTGCTCAAGGACACCCCTCGGGAGGATCTGGTTCGCGCGGTCCGGGCGGCGGCCCGGGGTGAGTCGGTGCTCGCGCCGAGCGTCGCCGGCCGGCTGATGGGTCGGCTGCGCGCTCCCGCCGAGGAGCCGCTCAGTCAACGGGAACTGGAGGTGCTCACCCTGGTGGCCCGGGGTGCCTCCAACCGGGAGGCGGCGACCCGCCTGTTCATCAGCGAGGCCACCGTCAAGACGCACCTGCTGCACGTGTACGCCAAGCTCGGGGTCAACGACCGGGCTGCCGCTGTGGCCACCGCGTACGACCGGGGGTTGCTGACGCCCGGCGGGCGGTGAACGGCACCGGGCAGGATGGGTGGGTGCGCGCGTCCCGACTGATCTCGTTGCTGTTGCTGTTGCAGGCGCGCGGGTCGATGACAGCGAGCGAGCTGGCGCGGGAGCTGGAGGTTTCCGAGCGGACCGTCTACCGGGACGTCCTGGCGCTCTCCGCGGCGGGCGTGCCGGTCTACGCCGACCGGGGGCGGGCCGGCGGGTACCGCCTGCTCGGCGGGTACCGCACCCGACTGACCGGGCTGACCCGCGACGAGGCGGAGGCGCTCTTCCTCGCCGGGCTGCCCGGGCCGGCAGGCGAGATGGGGCTCGCCGACGCCGTCGCGTCCGCAGAGCTGAAGGTGCTCGCCGCGCTGCCACCCGCCCTGCGCGACGCGCCGGCCCGCGCCGGGCAGCGGTTCCACCTGGACGTACCGGGCTGGTTCCGGGAGACCGCGCCACCGCTCTGGCTGCCCGAACTGGCCCGGGCGGTCTGGGCGGACCGGGTGGTGGAGCTGCGCTACCGACGCGGCGACCGGGAGGTGACCCGCCGGGCCCAGCCGTACGGCCTGGTCCTCAAGAGCGGGGTCTGGTATCTGGTCGGCCGGGTCGGCGAGAACGTGCGCACCTACCGGGTGGACCGGGTCACCGCTGTCGAGGTGGGCGACGAGCACTTCGATCGCGACGAGGGCTTCGACCTGGCCGGGCACTGGCGCGAGCAGGCCGGGTCGTTCCTGCGGACCATGCTGCGGGCCGAGGTCGCCGTCCGGCTGAGCCCCGCCGGCCTGCGCCAGCTCCGGCACCTGGTCGATGCCCCCTTCGTGTACGACGAACTGGTCGCCGCCGCCAGCCCACCCGACGGGCAGGGCTGGGTGGTGGCGCGGCTGCCCGTCGAGTCGGTCCAGGTGGCGTACCACCAACTGTTGGGGCTCGGCCCCGAGGTCGAGGTCATCGACCCACCCGAGCTGCGGCAGTTGTTCGCGGACAGCGCCGACCGGCTCTCCGCGCTCTACCGGTAGCCGGTCACGTCCGCCGGTTTGCCGGCGTCGACCACCTCGGTGATGTAGCGGAAACCCTCGGGTTGGCTGCCGTCGAGGTCGGTGAACCCGTACACCTTGGACAGCGTGCCGGCGTCGACAGATTTGCCGCTCCAGCGGGCCTTCTCCTCGTCGGCGGCGAGCGCGGCCACCGCCCGGCCGACGAAGGCCGGGGTCTCCGAGATGAGGAAGTTCGGGTCGGTGGCGGCGCCGTCGCGCCAGTTCTCCTCTGTCACGCCGAAGTGCTCCAGCATCGCCTCGGAGCGGATCCAGCCGGGGGTGAGCGCCACGGCCGTGCAGCCGTGCGGCTTCAGCTCGTGCGCCTGGCTGAAGGCGAGCCGGTTGACCGAGACCTTGGCCAGGTCGTAGAAGACCGACAGCCGGTAGTTCTCGTCGTTGTACGCAGTGGTGCCGTCGCCCATCTCCACCACCAGTCCGCCGGGCTTGCGGATCAGCAGCGGCAGGGCGAAGTGGCTGGTGATGATGTGCGTGTCGACGGCCAGTCGCAGGGTACGGAAGCCGGCGTCGAGCGGCTGCTCCCAGACCGGCTTGTTCCAGGTGACCAGCGGGTCGCCGCCCCAGATGTCGTTCACCAGCACGTCGAGTTGGCCCTGCTCGGCGTCGATCCGGGCGACCAGGTCGCGGACCTGCTCGGGCACCAGGTGATCGACCTGGACGGCGATGCCGGTGCCGCCGGCCGCGCTGACCAGCTCGGCGGTTTCCTCGATGGTTTCCGGTCGGTCCATCTCGGAGCGGCCGGCCCGGGTGCTGCGACCGGTGGCGTAGACAGTGGCACCGGCCGCGCCGAGCTGAACGGCGATCTGCCGCCCGGCCCCACGGGTGGCACCGGCGACGAGCGCGATCTTTCCGGTGAGCGGTTGCGTCATGCCTGCGACGTTGTCAGGAATACCTGACAACCGACGTCCGAATTCGTTGATCGATCTAGTCCACCAGTCGGACCCGGACCCGGCGGTTGGCCCGACCCTTGCTCTCCACCTTGACCACCTGCACCTTGCCGATCTGGGCGGTGGAGGCGACGTGGGTGCCGCCGTCGGCCTGCACGTCCAGCCCGACGATGTCGACGATCCGGACCTCCTGCTCATCCGGCGGGATGAGGTTGGACTGGGTGCGGATGATGTCCGGCAGGGCCAGCGCCTCGGTGCGCGGCAGCACCCGGGTGGCGACCGAGCGGTCGGCGGCCACCTCGGCGTTGACCAGCTCCTCGATGCGGCTCTTGAAGTCCGGGGGCACCTCGGGGAGGTTGAAGTCCATCCGGGCCTCGCCCGGCTCCATCGAGTTTCCGGTCACGAGCGCGCCGAAGTCGCGGAACACCACACCGCAGAGCACGTGCAGCCCGGAGTGGGTACGCATCAGCCGGGTGCGACGCTCGTCCTCCACAGCGCCGACGACAGCGGTGCCGACCGGCGGGAGCGGGTCACCCTCGGCGGGGATCAGGTACGGGTCGTCGCCCTTGCGGGTGCCGACGATCCGGGTCTGTACGCCCTGCCAGAGCAGTACGCCGTGGTCGGGTGGTTGACCACCGCCGCCCGGATAGAACGCCGAACGGTCCAGCACGATGCCCTGCTCCGCGTCGGCGTGCAGGACCGTGCAGGTCCATTCGCGCACTGTCGGGTCGGCAAGGTCCAGCCGGTGCGTCCGGCCATGCTGTGTGACGCCCATGACAGGGCAGGTTACTCGTTCAGGAAGCCGGAGATGCGGTCCCGCAGATCGGCGCGTTCCGACCAGAGCACCCCGGGCCGGTCGTACACGTGCAGGGTGGCCTGGGGTAGTGCGACGGCGAGCCGCTCGGCGACCTCGACCGGGTGCAGGTCGTCGCCCGCGCAACCGATCACCAGCGCCGGCGCGGTGACCGCCGTCAGGTCACCGATCTGGCGCAGCGGCGTCTGGTCGGTGAGCGTTGCCAGCCCGTCGGCCAGCCCGTCGCGGAGCAGCTGGTCGAGCCGTTGCCGCAGGTACGCCCAGCCGGCCGGGGTGTTGCGCACCGCCGGGGGCAACTCCAGCGTGACGATGTCGGCGACCTCCGAGGCCACCCCGCTCTCCACCGCCTCCAGCAGGTCGGTGACGCGTTCCCGGGCGGTCGGCCCGCGTGGCTCGTCGAGGACCGCGGGCAGGAAGAAGACCAGCTTGTCGAAACGCTCCGGGCTCTCCGTGAGGAGTCGGCAGAGGGCGCCCGCGCCGAGGCTGGCGCCGAACGCCCGGCTGGCGCCGCCGAGGTCGGCGATCGCCCGCAGGTCCCGGGCAAGGTCCAGGTAGTCCCACGGCCCGGGCGGGGCTTCGGAGCGGCCGTGCCCGCGGAACTGGAAGAACAGCTTGCGGCCGTTCACCCCACTGCCGAACGGGCGGGTGGTGGCGATGCCCTGGCCCAGGCCGTGCGCGAACACGGTGACCGGATCACCGGTGCCGGTGACCAGCCGCTCCAGCCGTACGCCGTGCGGGGTGGTGACCAGCTCGGTCTCCGGTTCCGGCAGCGCCGGCCGGCCGGTACGCGGTCCACCCGGCCCGGGCCCCCAGGTGCGGGGCCCGCTGTCGGGTGGGGGCGGCCAGCGAAAACCTCTCACCAGAACCCTTTGCCGTCGCTCAGGTCGCGCAGACCGACCCGGACGTCGAGCAGGTAGATGAGCGCGGCGGCGATGCCGATCAGCCCGAAGAGGCTGATCGGACCGAAGCCGAGCAGGGTGAGCACGAGGCAGACCGCCAGGATGGCGATCCAGCCGCCCTTGGGCAGCGTGCCGATGGCGGGGAAGGCGTCGGAGCGCTGCGTGACGGCGTGCACCAGCGCGACACCCTGGATGATCAGCGCGAAGACGAGCAGAATCAGCTCGATCACGTAGCGGACTTCGAACGCGAAGATCGGCGCGGCGTTGGCCATGCCGGCCAGTTTATGTCCACGACCCCGGCTACGTCCGACAAGGACGCCGCCGGGGTCGTCGACCCGACGTAGTTACTCGGCGGCCGGGCGGGTCCGCTTGGTGGCCCGGGGGAGCTTCGCCGACGGGGTCTCGACCGGCTTGGCAGCCTTCGGCGCACGGGCGACCTTCTTGACCGCGGCCGGCTTGGCCTCGGCGATCTCGGCCACGTCGGCCGGGGTCGGCACGTCGGCGGGGGCCGCGGCGGTGGGGGTGGTGACAGCCGCGGTGGCGGCCGGCGTCACGGCCTCGGTGGCCTCGATGTCGGCATTGACCGTCTCAGCGGCCTCCAGCACGCCGGCACCGACGACCCGCTCGCCCCGGGCGACCAGCGCGCCGTACGCGGCGAACGCGCGCTCCTGGGCGACCTGGGCGCCCGCGACCACCAGGGCGGCGTTGCGGGTAGCGGCGGCGCGCAGCTTGTCGATGTCGGCCACCTCGCGCAGCTTCGCCAGGTCGGCGGTCTCGTTGGCGGTGCGCAGCGTCTCGGTTGCCTTCTGCTTCAGCTCGAAGCCGGTCAGCACGGCCCGACCACCCAGGTCGGCGACGACCCGGGTGCTGAGGACACCGACCACGGCCGGCAGCTTGCGCAGCTGCTCGATGGCCAGCTCACCGGCGCCGGCTGCGGCGTAGATCGGGGCGGGGATGCGGTTGGTCTTCGGCTCGCTCATGACGTCTCCTCTTCGGCCGCCTCGGCGGCCTTCTTCTTCTGGGGGATGCTGGTGCTGCCCGGGGCGGGGGCGGTGCCCGCCTCGGTGACGGCGACCGACTCGAGCACGGCCTCGGTCGGGGTGCCGCCCACTGTGGTAGGGCCGGTGGCAGCCACATTGGCCAGGTCGGCGGCCTGGCTGGCGGGCTGATCCGCTGGCTGGTCGGGCTGGGGGGCCTCGGCTTCGGCCTGGGCCTCGGCCAGCCGGGTGTTCTCCCGGCGGAACGTCTCGTAGATCTGACTGAGCGACTGCTTCTGCGCCATCGTCAGGTCGGCGTCCACGGCGATGGCGGCGAGCACCCCGTGGCCTTCCTTGTCGTCGAGCAGACCGGCGCGCAGGTACATCGCCGGCGTGGAGACCCGCAGCGCGCTCGCCAGTTGCTGGAGCACCTCGGCGCTGGGTTTGCGCAGGCCGCGCTCGATCTGGCTGAGGTACGGGTTGCTGACCCCCGCCTGCTCGGCGAGCTGCCGTAGCGAGATCTTGGCGTTGCGCCGCAGATCGCGGATGAACCCGCCGACGTCGGGAAGGTCCTTGGGTGTGGCCATGGCAGCGACGCTAACCGCCCGCGCTAGCTCCTGCAAGCAAAACGCTAACCATAGTTAGCAAGGTCTCAGCATCCCGTTTGCGCGCCGCTCGCCCGGTCCGTACGGTCCGTCCGTGCACAAGATCGCAGTCAATGGAGCAAGCATCGCGTACGACGAGGCCGGCACCGGTTCGCCAGTCGTCCTGCTGCACGCCGGAATCGCCGACCGGCGGATGTGGCGGGAGCAGGTGTCCGCGCTCGCCGCCCGGCACCGGGTGATCGTCCCGGACCTGCGCGGCTACGGCGACTCGGAACTCCCGCCGGCCCCGTTCGCGCACCACGACGACGTGGCCGGGCTGCTGGACGCCCTCGACCTGCCCCGGGCCGCCCTGGTGGGCTGCTCCTTCGGTGGGGCGGTCGCCATCGACACCGCGCTGGCCCACCCCGACCGGGTGAGCGCGCTCGCGCTGTTCGACACGGCGGTCTCCGGCAACGAGTGGTCCGACGAGGCGAACGACCTCTGGGACGACCTGGTCGGCGAGGTCGACCCGGACGACTTCGCCGCCGGCGCGGCCGGTGAGGTGCGGTTCTGGGTGGTCGGCCCGGGACGCCAGCCGGAGGACGTCGACAGGGAGCTGCTCGCGTTCGCGCAGGAGATGGACCAGCGTGCCCTCGCCGCCGAGCTGGCGTTGGGCGCGGTCGAGGTGGGAGAGCTGACGCCGCCAGCGATCGGCCGTCTCGGCGAGCTGAAGATCCCCGTCCTGGTCACCGCCGGCGCCGCGGACGTGCCGGACATCAGTCGACTCGCCGACCGGATCGCCGCCGAGGTCCCCGGCGCGGTACGACTGCCCGACGTGCCGGACGCCGCGCACCTGCTGCCGCTGGAGCGTCCGGAGCCGGTCAACGCCGCGTTGCTCGACTTCCTGAGGTAGAGCACAGTCACCAGAGCGGGCGGACCGCCCCCACCGGGACCCCGCCGCCGAAGAGCGGCACCTCGGCGTACTCGGTGAGCACCGGGGCGTCCACGCCGAGCCGACGCAGCGCGGAGACCAGCACCGGCATCCGAGCCCGGTCGGCGCCGTCGTCGATCTTCAGTGCGACGGCGCCGACGCCCGGCAACGCCACGGCGATCACGCCCTCGGCACCGACCTTGGCCAGCAGCCCCGGCACCCCGCGCATCAGCCGGGTGTCGTCGGCCTGGGTGCCACCCACGATCTCCGGGTACGCCCGCATCGCCTCGGCCACCATGCGCGGCACCGAGCCCGGCTCGGCGTCGACCAGCCGGAGGTACGCCCCGGCCAGGCCGGTCAGCGACACCGCGAGGACCGGGGCACCGCAACCGTCGACCCCCACCGCCGCCGCCTGCTCACCCGTGAACTCCTCGATGGTGGCCCGCAACCGCTGCTGTAGCGGGTGCTCCGGCCGCCAGTAGCCCTCCCGCGACCAACCGGCGGCCTCGCAGGTCAGCAGCATCCCGCTGTGCTTGCCGGAACAGTTCATCTGCACCCGGCTCGGGCCACCACCGGCGCGGAGCACCGCCTCCCGGGCCGCAGCGCCCACCGGCAGGTCGGGCGGGCAGTGCAGCGCGGACGCGTCCAGCCCGGCGCGCTCCAGCAGCGCACCGACCCGGGCCAGGTGGAACTCCTCGCCCGCGTGACTCGCCGAGACCAGCGCCACGTCGGCCGGGTCGGTCAGGGCCAGACCGGCCCGGATCATCCCGATCGCCTGCATCGGCTTGCTGGCCGAGCGGGGGAAGACCGGCGAGGTCACGTCCCCGGCGGACGCCACCGCGACACCGGCGGCGTCCAACACCACCACCGAGCCGCGGTGCACACCCTCCACGAACCCGGACCGAACCACCTCGGCGAGCGGCGCGCCGCCCTCGTACGTCTTCGTCACGCGCTGGACGGTACCGACGGTCCGGGGGTGCCCGGCGGCGGGGTGACCAGGAGGTCCACCGCCCGGGTGACAGGAGCGCGGGGCAGACCCGGCCTTACAGCCCGAGCAGCTCGCGGGCCTCGGTGGTGGTCAGCGGCGGGCGCTGAGCGAGCTGGGCGAAACCCACCGCGCGAGCGACCAGCTGCATGTTGGACTCCACCGGGCGGCCCTTCGCGTACGTCACGGTGTCCTCCATGCCGACACGCAGGTGCCCGCCGGTCGACAGCGAGGCCAGCAGCACCGCGATGGTGCTCCGACCGACGCCGGTGGCCGAGAAGGTGGTGCCCTCGGGCAGGTCCCGCAGCATCCGGTGGGCCGCGACCAGGGTCTCGGTGGTGCCCGGCATACCGCCCGGCACGCCCATCACGAAGTCGACGTGTACGTGCCCGCCGGCCGGCAGGCCGTACCTGCCGAGCAACCGCTGCAACGCGGACAGGTGGCCCAGGTCGAAGATCTCGTACTCCGGCACGATCCCGCGCTCCTGCATCCGGGTGTGCAGGTCGACGATGAACTCCCAGCGGTTGAGGAAGACGTCGTCGCCGAAGTTGACAGTGCCCATGGTGCAGGAGGCCATGTCCGGACGGGCGTCGAGCACGGCCAGCCGGGCGGCCTCCGGGTCGGTCACCGCGCCGCCGGAGGAGAGCTGCACGATCAGGTCGGTGCTCTCCCGCAGCGCCGCCACCGTGTCGGCCAGCCGCACCGGGTCGAGCGTCGGCCGGGCCTCGTCGTCGCGGATGTGGACGTGGATCACGGCGGCGCCGAGCGCCTCACACTCCTTGGCGGTGAGCAGCAACTCGTCGAGGGTCACCGGCAGCGCCGGCACCTCCGCCTTGGCCGACTCAGCGCCGGTCGGGGCCACCGTGATCAACGTCCCTGTCGTCATGCCGGCGATCCTAGACGCCCCGCTCAGGACGGGTCGATCGCCGCCGCGGTCTCGCCGATCAGCAACGCCGCGTCGTCCGGGACGTTCCGCTTCAGCACCGCGAGGGCGACCTGACCCAACTCGTGGTGCAGCACGGCGGTGCCGACGAAGCCGACCGCCCGGCCGTCGAGGGTCACCGGCGTACCGGCCACCGGCGGCTGGTCGGTGGTCACCCCGTCCAGGTGCAGCAGTACGAGGCGACGCGGCGGCCGGCCCATGTTGTGCACCCGCGCCACCGTCTCCTGCCCCCGGTAGCAACCCTTGTCCAGGTGCACCGCCGGAGCGATCAGGTCGACCTCGGCCGGGATGGTCCGGTGGTCGGTGTCCACCCCGACCCGGGGCTGCCGGGCGGCCACCCGGATCGCCTCGTACGCCCAGAGCCCCGCGACCGGCACCCCGGCGCCACGCAACTCCGCCACCACCTGATCCATCGCCGACCGGGGCACCAGCAGGTCCACCCCGAGCGGACCACGTCGGGCCCAGCCGCCGATCGGCAGCGGCTTCACGTCGTACCGAGCGCCGGCCCGCTGTGGCACGGCACCGTGCGCGAACTTCGGACCCGGCACCGCGACCACGTCCGGTGCCGCCAGCCCGGTCACGCCGAGCGTCCCCAGCGCCTCCATGGCCGCCGGCCCGACCAGCGACAACAGCGCGCGCTCGGCCGTCGCGTCGCGTGGTTCGACCTTGCTGAAGAACCGCATCTTCTCCAGGTAGGTCAGCAGGCCCTCGGTCGCCCCCGGCTCGGTGTCCAGCCAGGCGGTCTCGCCGTCCTCGGCGACCATGGCGTGCTGCTCGACGTGGCCGTGCGGCGACAGCACCAGCAACTCGGTGCCCTCCCCCGCGGAGAGCGCAGTCAGGTGCTGCGAGGTGATCGTGTGCAGCCAGCCGGCCCGGTCCTCCCCGGGCACCGCGATGACCCCGCGATGCGACCGGTCCACCAGACCCACAGCGGTGTCGAGGGTGCGCTGCTCACGCAGCGGGTCGCCGTAGTGCGCGGCCACCCCCCGCACGCCGACCGCGACGTGCGCCGGATCCGGCTGGTCGCGGCTGGCCTCGTCGATGCTCTCGACGGCCACCGCACCCGCGATGTCGATCATTTCTCGTCCCCGTTCTCGCAGCGTGCGCAGACGCCGAAGAGTGACACGTGCCCGATGTCCACCCGGAACCCGCGCTGCGCGGCCAGCTGGTCGGCGAGGGGGCGGAGCAGCTCGGGATCGATCTCGTCGATCGCGCCGCACTCCCGGCAGACCAGGTGGACGTGTTGGTGTTCACCGGCGGCGTGATAGGTCGGTGAGCCGTGCGACAGGTGCGTGTGGGTGACCAGACCGAGCCGTTCCAGCAGCTCAAGCGTGCGATAGATGGTGGTGATGTTGACGCCGGCGGCGACCTCCCGGACCGCGGTGTGCACCTGCTCCGGGGTGGCGTGGCCCAGATCGAGCACCGCCTGGAGGACGAGCTGCCGCTGGGCCGTCAGCC
Source organism: Micromonospora vinacea (assembly GCF_015751785.1). Classification (NCBI taxonomy): domain Bacteria; kingdom Bacillati; phylum Actinomycetota; class Actinomycetes; order Micromonosporales; family Micromonosporaceae; genus Micromonospora; species Micromonospora vinacea. The sequence continues at coordinate 1,391,148 of NZ_JADOTY010000001.1, forward strand.
GCAGCCCACGGGCCCGCAGCATTTCCGCGAGGGAGGATTCGGACACCGTCCGATCATAGTTCGGCCACCAGGCTGTTCTCCGCACCGCGATCGATCACCGCTACGCTCGACGGTCATGGTGCTGTCGTCCGTCGGGAAGGTCGCGGCCGACCCGGCCGCGCGGATCGCCGTTCTGGGCCGCGGCCCGGTGCCGCCCGGCGACCCGGTGCTCCGCGGTGACGACCTCGGGGTGCTGCACGGCGACGGGCTCTTCGAGACCATGCACCTGCGCGACGGCCAGCCGTGGCTGCGCGACGAACACCTGGCCCGCCTGGCCACGGCGGCCGCCGCCGTCGAGCTTCCCCTGCCCCCCACCGCCGCGCTGATCGACCTGCTGGACGAGGTACGAACAGGCTGGCCAGCGCCTGTGGAGGGCGCACTTCGGCTGGTCTGCACCCGAGGCCCGGAGGCCGGCGGCCCGCCCACTGTCTACGCCACGCTGGCCGAGGTGCCGGCGGCCTCCCGAGCCGCCCGTCGGGACGGAATCACTGTGGCCACCCTGCCGCTGGGGCTGCCCGCCGCCGCCCGCACCGGGCTGAGCTGGCTGCCGGCCGGCATCAAGTCCACGTCGTACGCGGTCAACAGCGCCGCCCGGCGCTGGGCCCGCCGGGCCGGCGTGGACGACGTGCTCTGGATCTCCTCAGACGGGTACGCGCTGGAAGGTCCGACCGCCAATGTGGTGTGGCTCACCGACGACACGCTCTGCACGGTGCCGGCCGCCAGCACCGGCATCCTCGCCGGCACCACAGCGGCCTGGCTGCTCGCCCACGCCACCGAACTGGGCCTGAGCGCCGCCGAGCGGATGGTCACCACCGCCGAATTGCACGCGGCGGACGGCGTGTGGTTCACCTCGTCACTGCGCGGAGCCGCCGAGGTCCACAGCCTGGACGGGGTCCGTCGGGCACGCTGCCCGCGCACCCCCGCCCTACAGGCAGTGCTGGGTTACCCCGTCTAACCAGCCGACCGTCGAGGTCAGCCGCCGACCCGGACGAGACGGGCCGACAGGTGCGGGCTGAGCCCGTGCCCCATGGCGGCCATCTCCTGGGCGTAGAGCAGCGCGCCCTCGACGATGCCGAACAGCCGGTGCCCGCCGGTGACCTCCTTGGCGGTCGGAGTCCGGATCACCGCGTCGGTGGCGAACTCGACCTGCGTGCCGGTGCGCTTGCCCAGGTGCAGCTCCATCACCCCGGTCGGGGTGGTCAGCAGCGCCTCCAACTCGTCGGTCGCCCGCCCGTCCACCAGCACCGGCCGCCACCAGCCGACCTCGCGACCGGCCGGACGGACCGGCTTGCTCTGCTCGTCGAGGATCCAGGCACGCGACTCGTAGTGCAGGAACGGTCGGCCATCGTGGCTGATCCGGATCTCCTGCGCGTAGTCGAAGTCGTCGATGGTGGGGAAGCCGCCCTTGCCCCGCCCGCGCCACAGGCCGATGTACGGCAGCAGGGCATCCAGCGCGGGGTGCAGCTTCGGCCCGACCCGCAGGTCGTGACTCTCCTCGAACGGGTACTCCTCGACCGGCGGCGCGTTCAGCCACGGCGGCTGCAGCGGGTTCTCGCTCATCAGCGTCACCAGCGTCCTCTCGAAATGCGTACGGCAAGGTAGACCAGGCCACCGGCGAGCCCGCCCAGGCCAGCGACCAGCAGGCTGACAAACCCGATCTCGGTAACCATCCCGGCCATCCTATGCTGGGCCCATGGCCCGCACTCTCGTCGTCAAGGCCACCGCTGGGGCGGACGCCCCGGAGCGGTGCGCGCAGGCATTCACCGTCGCCGCAACGGCGGTCGCGGCGGGGGTGGACGTCTCACTCTGGCTGACCGGTGAGTCGACCTGGTTCGCGCTGCCCGGTCGCGCCCAGCAGTTCGACCTGCCGCACTCCGCGCCCCTGGCCGAGTTGCTGCACGTCATCCTGACCAGCGGCCGGGTGACCGCCTGCACGCAGTGCGCGGCCCGACGGGAGATCGGCCCGGACGACGTCCTCCCCGGGGTCCGGATCGCCGGTGCCGCGGTCTTCGTCGAGGAGGCGTTGGCCGAGGGCGCGCAGGCGCTCGTCTACTGACCGCACGGCGGCGCCGGGTCGATCCGAGCGGAGTGCCGATACCGACCCGACATCTCGGACGGCTGCCTACGATTCGGATGTGACCGAGGCGGCGGAGAGTTTCTTCGAAGCACTACCGTCGCGCGCTCCCGACGTGCTGGGTGGCCTGGCCGACGGCACCCTCCAGATCGACCTCGGCGAGGACCACCGCACCGAACACTGGCGGGTCCGGATGCGGCCCGGGTCGGTGCAGGTCAGCCGAGGGCGTGGCCCGGCCGACGCCATCTGGTACAGCGGCGCCGCCCTCTTCGACCGGCTGATCAGCGGCGAGGCCCAGGCGGTCGCGGCGGTGCTGCGCAACGAGAGCACGTTCAGCGGGAACGTGGTGCTCTTCCTCGCCTTCCGCCGGTTCTTTCCGAACCCGCCCGGCACCCGCGACCCCCGCGAAACGGCCCGTCGAGCAGCCGGGCGACTCAGGTGAAGGACCTCGTCAGCATTCTGGACGGCAACACCTTCCTGGTCAGCGACCGGCGTGGGGACGTCGAACCGTCCTACGACTTCCCCACCGGGCTGTTCTCCTTCGACACCCGCTTCCTGTCCACCTGGGTGCTCACCCTGGACGGCGAACGGCTGCACGCCCTCTCCGTCGACGATGCCGAGTCGTACCGCACCAAGTTCTTTCTCGCCCCCGGCGAACCCACGCACTATCTGGACGCCAAGGCGTCGGTGATCCGCAGCCGGGCGATCGTGGGCAGCTTCGAGGAGGAGCTGACAGTGCTGAACCACCTCGGCGCGGAGCTCGAGTGCACCGTCCGGATCGAGATGGGGGCCGACTTCGCCGACCTGTTCGAGATCAAGAACTCTCGGCAGAAGCGGGGCCGGACCACAGTCACTGTCGCCGAGAAAGAGCTGCGGCTGACCTACCGGCGGGAGGCGTTCCACCGCGAGACAGTGGTCCGCACCACAGCGCCGGCCCAGGTCGACCACACCGGAATGACCTTCCGGATCCGGATCGCCCGCAACGGCAGGTGGACCACCCGGCTGCACGTGTCAAGCGTCGTCTTCGGGGCCCGGGGCGAGGACATCCGGGCCACCCTCCCGTACGGCGGCAGCCGCAGCGCGGACGCCATCCGGGCCGAACAGCAGGAGCTGATCGACAGGGCGCCGAAGCTCGGCTGCGACTGCGAGCCGCTGGCCGGGGCGTACCGGCGCAGCCTCAACGACCTGGCCGCGCTGCGCTACGAGTCGATCGCCCTGGGCGTACGGCTGATCGCCGCCGGACTGCCCTGGTTCATGACCCTGTTCGGCCGGGACAGCATCATCACCTCGTTGCAGGTGCTGCCGTTCCTGCCGGAGCTGGTCCCGCCGACCATCCTGATGCTGGCCGGACTACAGGGGCACCGGGTGGACGACTTCCGGGACGAGGAACCCGGCAAGATCCTGCACGAGCTGCGGTACGGCGAGACCGCCGGCTTCGAGGAGCAGCCCCACTCGCCGTACTACGGGTCGGCCGACTCGACTCCCCTGTTCATCATCCTGCTCGACGAGTACGAGCGGTGGACCGGTGACGCCGCACTCGTCCGCAAGCTGGAGCCGCAGGTCCGCGCGGCGTTGCGGTGGATCGACACGTACGGTGACCTGCTCGGCACCGGCTACCTCTGGTACCAGACCCGCAACCCGGAGACCGGCCTGCAGAACCAGTGCTGGAAGGACTCCTGGGACGCCATCTCGTACGCCGACGGTCAGCTGCCCGGGTTCCCCCGGGCCACCTGCGAGTTGCAGGGCTACGCGTACGACGCGAAGATCCGGGCCGCCCGGCTGGCTCGGACGTTCTGGAACGACCCGGAGTTCGCCGACGAGCTGGAGCAGCAGGCCGCCGACCTCAAACGGCGGTTCGACCGCGACTTCTGGATCGCCGACCGGGAGCACTACGCGCTCGCGCTGGACGCCGACGGCCGGCAGGTGGACGCGCTGACCTCGAACATCGGGCACCTGCTGTGGAGCGGCATCGTGGACGAGTCGCGCGCCGGCAAAGTGGTCGAGCACCTGCTCGGGCCACGACTGTTCTCCGGCTGGGGGGTGCGGACCCTCGCCACGGACGAGGGGCGGTACAACCCGATCGGCTACCACGTGGGGACGGTCTGGCCGTTCGACAACTCGATCATCGCCTGGGGGTTGTGGCGGTACGGCTTCCGGGAGGAGGCCGGGCTGCTCTGCGACACGATGCTGGCGGCGTCCCGCTACTTCGAGGGTCGGCTGCCGGAGGCGTTCGCCGGCTACGCCCGGGACCTCACCGACTACCCGGTGGAGTACCCGACCGCGTGCAGCCCGCAGGCCTGGTCGACCGGCACCCCACTGCTGCTGCTGCGGGTGATGCTGGGGTTGGAGCCGCAGGGCGAGCACCTGATCATCGACCCGGCCGTGCCACCGGGGATGGGCCGGGTCGAGCTGCTGGACATCCCCGGCCGGTGGGGCATGGTCGACGCGTTGGGCCGCAGCCGGGAACCGGAGGACCAGCCGGACAAGGGCTGACCCGAGCGGGCCGCCCTGCTCAGCCCGGGCAGCCGACGGTGGCGGCCAGTCGGGTGGCGTCCGGGCTGATCTCGGCCAGCACCGTGACGGCACCGCTGCGGTACGCGTACACCGGGGGTTGGTCCAGCAGTGGGGCGTTGCCGGCCAGCGGGGCGAGTGCGGCCGTCGAGGCCGCCGGGCCGGAACCGTTCGCGGACCACGCGGTGCGGGCGACCCCGCCGCCCGGGCAGGGCGCGGTGACCAGCTCCGACGCGGCGTCACCCGGCCGGTCGAGTGCCAGCAGCGCGGCGGTCAGCGCGGCGGTCTCCGGGCCGGCAGCGGTGGCCGGGGACGGCGTGTAGCCGGCGCCGACCGGCCGGCAACCGGTGTCGACGACCAGTCGCACCCGGCCGTCGACTGTCGGCCGACCCTCGACGGCCACGAAGTCTCCGGCGTCGGCACGTAGCTCCGGGCCGTCCACCCCGGGCCCGACCCCGGCGCGCCAGCTCGCCGGCAGCCGGTCAGCGATGCCGGCCAGCACGGCCCGCTCGTCACCGGTGGCCGCGAGCACCCCGACCTCGCGTCGCAGCCTCGCCCCGTCCTCGAACGGGGTGACCCGGCAGCCGGACGCGATCCGCGCCGGGCCCAGTTCCAGCAGACCGGCGGCACCCGCCGCGCGGGCCAATTCGCCGACCGCCCGGTCGACCACCGGGCCGGCCTGATCGAGGGAACGCTGTTCGCGCACTGTCGGCGGGTCGTCCCGCACCGACACCCAGGTGAGCCCGGCCAGCAACACGGCCCAGGCCACTGTCACGGCCAGCAGCCAACGCCGCCGCGACCGGGCCGGCGCCGGCGCGGCGGGGCCGGCCGAAGAGGCCCAACCCGTCTGGACAGCACCGCTCACCCGGCCATGGTGTCACGCGCCCGCCGCCCGGCCGGCGGCGGAGGCGTCCGGCAGGGCCGGGGGCGGCCGTGGGTCAGCGGTCGTTCCGCCGGGGCGGCGGGTCGAGTCGATAGCCGACCCCTCGCACGGTGTGCACCTGCGGCCCGCCCGGCAGGCCCCGCAACCTGCGGCGAAGCCGCTTGATCGTGGACTGGAGCGCTGCGGTGTCCGCACCACCCAGCGCGGAGGCGCAGAGCTGTTCGTAGCTCCACACCGCCAGCGGCGGGCCGATGAGCAGGACGAGCAGCTCCCGTTCGGTGGGGGTCAGTGGGAGCGGCTCGCCACGCCAGGTGACCTGGTGTCCGGCCCGGTCGACGACCAGCTCACCCCACTCCACCAGACCCCGCGCCTCCACCCTTGGGGGGACCGGCCTGACGGCCGGCGCCGGGGCACTCGGCGACGAGAACAGCAGTGCCCGTAACTGGACCAGGTCTTCGCAGCTCACCACCTGACCAACCCCGTCGAGCTGTCGCCGCACCCGCTCAAGCATCAGGGCATCCGCACTGACGCAGACGATGATCGGAACCCTTTGACCGGACGACACGTCGCCGTCCGCACCAACCGTGATCTCCACTCCTAGATAGTGACGCACGCCAATGGATCTGATTGGACCGCCCGCGCTGTTGGCAACACAAAGATTTCTCCCGATTACCACAGGACGCACCCGCTCGCGCCCCGCATCGCCGCATCACTCACAACCAGTGTCGTGGAACCGACACCAGCGCAACCGAAGGGCGGGTGCCATCGATTGACGTTGGGTAGTGGACTAGTGACGCGAGGATCCGTAACGCGGTCCGCGTCGTCGGAGGGAGGCACTAGGGTGACGCCAACAGCGACGTCGTCGACGGCGAGAGGACCAGCAATGGGCACCGCCATCGTCAAGACCCAGCAGGAGTTGCGAGAGTGGCGAGCGCGGCTCCTGGAGCGTGTCCACATGAACAAAGAGACGCTGTACGACCTAGGGCGCAACTTCGAACTCCGCGCCGACGAGCGCAGCGTCTACGAGATGGTCCGCTCGATTGACTACCTGCTCGGCGATGACGACTGACGGGACTCCCGTCTCTCCGGACCTGATCGCCCGAGCCAGCGCTTTCGCCGACGACATCACCAGCCGAGTGCAACGAGTGGTGAGGACAGAGAAGCACCTGTCCGCGCTGCTGATGCCCGGCAGGAACGGCGGTCGCGTCATGGTGGGCATCGTCGAGGGAGACGATTTCGGCACGTTTCCGCTGTACATCGACAACAAGCACCGCCTTGACCTGCTAATCAAGTTCAACTGCTGCATGGATTCGAGCGGCAGACACCTGGCCACGGATGCCTCCTGGCTCCATGTCACACCCAAGGGCGAAAAGGCACCCCTGTTCCGCTACGAGTACGTCCGGGAGTTCCAGCCCGGCGTGCCCTGTGCCCACCTTCACGTGCATGGTCACCGCGACGAATTCGCCTTTGTCATGCAGGACGGGCCAAGCGGACGCCCGAAAGCCCGCAAGCGCAGGCACGAGGTACCGCGGCTTGCCAAGTTCCACTTCCCGCTCGGCGGGCACCGCTTTCGGCCCTGTGTCGAGGATGTCCTGCAGGCCGTGGTGGAAGAGTTCTCCGTCGACACGGTCGAGGGATGGCGAAACGCAGTCGGCGAAGGTCGGGAGGAGTGGCGCAAGCTCCAACTGCTGGCTGCTGTACGCGACGCTCCGGGCATCGCCGCTCGGGCGCTGGAGGAACTGCACTACAAGGTGGTTCCGCCCGACTCAGCCCCCGCCGACAACCAGAGCAGGATGCGGGCTTACTGACGCTGCGGAGAAACGACCGGGGCCAGCCACCCCCAGGAGGGTGACCGGCCCCGGTCGATCAGAGCAGTGGGTCAGGCGACGGTGACGGCTACCTCGTTGACACCCCGGCCGGCGGTGACGGCAGTGTCGCCGTTGCCGTGCCGGGACAACGCCCGCAGCGTCCAGGAACCCGGCGCGGCGAAGAACCGGAACTGACCGGCGGCCGAGGTGACCACCTCGGCGGTGAACTCACCGGTCGAGTCGAGCAACCGGACGTACGCGCCCGGCACCGGCTCGGCCTCGGCGGAGCGGACGATGCCGGTGATGACGGTTTCCTTCTCCAGGTCCAGGCTGGCCGGCAGCGGCGCGGCCTGGTCAGGTGCGGCGCAACCCGCGGCGGTGGGAAGAGTCATGATCAGGCCTCCCCGGGTTCGTCGCCGAGCGCGACCGGCACACCGACCAGCGAGCCGTACTCGGTCCAGGAGCCGTCGTAGTTCTTGACGTTGCGGTGACCCAGCAACTCCTGGAGCACGAACCAGGTGTGCGACGAGCGCTCACCGATCCGGCAGTACGCGATGGTCTCCTTGCCGTCGTCGAGCCCCGCGTCGCCGTAGATCTTGCGCAGCTCGTCGTCGGACCGGAAGGTGCCGTCCTCGTTGGCCGCCTTGGACCACGGAACGCTGATCGCGGTGGGGATGTGGCCGGCCCGCTGCGCCTGCTCCTGCGGCAGGTGGGCGGGGGCCAGCAGGCGCCCGGCGAACTCGTCGGGGCTGCGCACGTCGACAAGGTTCTTGGTGCCGATCGCGGCGACCACCTCGTCGCGGAAGGCCCGGATGGTGGTGTCCGGCTCCTGCGCGACGTACTGCGTCGCCGGGCGGGTCACCGCGTCGGTGACGAGCGGGCGGGCGTCCAGCTCCCACTTCTTGCGGCCGCCGTCGAGCAGCTTCACGTCGCGGTGGCCGTAGAGCTTGAAGTACCAGTAGGCGTACGCGGCGAACCAGTTGTTGTTGCCGCCGTACAGGATCACGGTGTCGTCGTTGCTGATGCCCCGCTCGGAGAGCAGCGCCTCGAACTGCGTCTTGTTGACGAAGTCCCGGCGGACCTGGTCCTGGAGGTCGGTCTTCCAGTCAATCTTGATGGCACCGGCGATGTGGCCGGTGTCGTAGGCCGAGGTGTCCTCGTCGACCTCGACGAAGACGACGCCCGGGGCGTCGAGGTTCTTCTCGGCCCACTCGGCCGAAACGAGTGCGGTGTCGCGACTCATCGAATCACTCCCTGGTGAGGATGGATGGTGAGCCAACGCGCGCGAATCGATTGATGTATCTGTCGCACCACGCGCGGGACCCAGCGGAAGGACGGGATCACGGGATCGTGCGACGGCGCCGCTGCCGGGCGTTCGGTGGGATGACCGGAGGGTGCGAGAACCCTGTGCCGGTGGCCGCCGTCAGGCGGCCGGAGACAGCCCCGCCGTCAGATGACGGGGCGACACAGGCAGGTGGCCACGCGGCACAGGTCGACCGCGCGCCGTTTGGTGAGGTGGGTCCCCATGGCCAGGGAGCCTACCAGCCAGTGACCGTGCTGCCACTCAGCCGACCACCATCCGGGAATCGCCGGGGCCGCCGAGGATTTCGGCGTCCCACAGCGCTTCCGGCGTCAGTTGACGGAGTTGATCGGCACGTTCTTGGCGTCGGCGGTGACCGCCAGCCCTTCCGGCAGTGGACGGACCTCCCGGACAGCGAGCTGGAACGGCAGCTCCGGGAGGGGCACATCGATGGAGATGCTCTTGGCGTAGTTGCTCAGGAAGGCCCGGGCCAGCGGCAGGTTCGGCAGACCCGCGGCGTCCAGGTCGTTGAACCGCAGGGCGACAGTGCCGTTGTCGGCGACAGTGACGTCGGCGGTGCCGCTGATGGTGAGCTTCTGACCGAGGATGTCGGCCGGGGCCTTGACGGTGAGCTTGCCGTTCTGCTCGCCGAGGGTGAGACCCGGGCGGTTCAGCAGCGCGGCCAGACTCTCGTAGCTGATCGTGCCGGCACCGTTGACGGTGTCCGCCACGACGTCACCCTGGCCGGTACGCAGGGTGTCCAGCGAGGCCCGAACGTTGCGGGCGGTCACGTCGAGCACCGGGAGCCGGACGGCGTCGCCCTCGACCGATGCCTGCACGTCCCGCAGGTTGATGGTGATCCGCTCGTAACGGCCGTCCAGCACCTGGGTGAGGAACGGGGTTCCGCCAACCTCCACCTCGGGCGCTGCGGACTGCGCGCCCTGCTTGGCGATCTCCTGGCGCACGCGGTCGCCGATCATCCGCTCGGCGACCCCGACCGCGACCCGGTCGGCGACCACCAGCAACCCCGCCAGCAGCAGGAGCAGAACGAACAGCCCGATGAGCAGCTTGCGGCCACGCCGTCGGGGTCGCGCCTCGTTCACCGGATAGTCCTGCGCCACGCCGCCTCCTGTCTCCGCCCGTCGCGCCGCGACGGGTCGTTCGTACCGACGCCGCGGGGGCGGCGCACCCGTAGGTACCCGACCGCCTCCGCGCTCAACCGTGACTCAGAGGAAGAGCATGCACATGGCGTACGCGGCGGGCGCCGCCAGGGCGAAGCCGCCGAGCGGGCCCTGCATGTGCCGGGCCACCCACATCGTGGGCGGTTCGCCGGCCATCAACCGGCCCGCCTCCGCGTACCCCACGGCGAGGTCGGAGAGGACGGCGGTGACCGCCGCGACCAGGCCGATCACGGCGGCCCGGGTCGGCGTGAACGGGGCCACCAGGTAGCTGCCGAGGAGGGCGCTGGTCAGCGTGCCGACCATCGCGCCGGCCACCACGCCGGCGGCGCCCCGGGGCACCTGCGGGGCGAGCCGGGGCCAGGGCAGTACGGCGTCGGTGAGCCGGGCGACGGTGAGCGCCACCCCGCTCGCGGTCAGGCAGACGGTGATCGCCTGGGTGCCGGCCGGGATCCGGCTGAGCACGATCAGCGTGCCGAAGGCCACCACCCCGACAACGATGAGCAGCGTGGCGCCGAGGGAGTCGGTGACCCGGACCCGGTCGACCCGACGTACCAGTTGGCCGAGCACCGCGGCGAGGAAACCGCCAGCGGCCAGGTAGCCCAGCGGGGCCAGACCGGCGACGTCGGTCTGCACCGCGGCGATGTCGGCGAGCGCCGCGACCGCGGCGCTGATCCCGGCGACCACCAGCAACGCCGGCGGACGCATTGCCATCGTCCAGGCGAGCACGAACAGCAGTTGGACGCCGAAGATGATGAAGGCGAACGGCAGCCGGTGACCGGGGCCCGACGTCTGCGCGCCGAGCACCAGGCCGACACCGAGCAGCGCGGCGAAGCCGGCGATGGTCAGCGCCAACTGGCGGTGCACAGCGACCGGGGGGATGACCTCCTCTTCCGGCTCGTCGATCTCGTCTTCGGATCGGCGGGCCGGTTCGCCGGAGCGACGGGCACGGCGAGGCCCACCCCGTTCGCGGCGGTCGCCGTCGGTGGTGGCCGGACCGGTACGCGGCGCGGGCGGTTGGCCGCGCGTCGGTGCGGGGGCCGGGCCCGGTTGGGGCCCGGCGGGCCACGATTCGCGGCCGGCCTCGGGCGAGGTGGAGGGAAACACGACCCGATCGTGCCAGACCGACCGCCCGACACGGCGGTCACGGGTTTCAGCGACGTTAAAATCCTTGTCGCGATCAGGGGCAAGCTAGACAAACAGGAAATGGCCTGACGGCGCGGCCGAGGCGATCGGTTAGGCTCAACGCGTTACCCGCCCGTCAGCGACGCCGGGACCACGCAATTTCTCAGCGCACTCCTTGATGAGTGCGACTGGTCGCGTGCGGCCGTGCGCCGCCGGGACGGAGGTGATCGTGGAGATCCTGCTGCTGGTGACCGCGCGTGCAGGTGAACCGTCGGCTGTGCTGCCGGCACTCGACCTGCTGCCGCACTCGGTCCGCACCGCGCCGCGTGATGTTCGCACCCTGGTCGCGGGCCCAAGCCCGGACGCGGTGATGGTGGACGCCCGATCGGAGCTGAGCGAGGCCCGGGCGACCTGCCGGATGTTGCACGCCACCGGGCTCGGCGTGCCGCTGGTCGCGGTGGTGACCGAGGCCGGTCTGATCGCCCTCAACGCCGACTGGGGCGTCGATGACGTCATCCTCGCCTCGGCCGGGCCGGCCGAGGTCGAGGCGCGGCTGAGGCTGGCGGTGGGCCGACTCAGCAACACGACAGCTGGTGCGGGTGGCTCGATCCGGGCCGGCGAGCTGAACATCGACCCGGACACGTACGCGGCCAAACTCAAGGGCCGTCCGCTCGACCTCACCTACAAGGAGTTCGAGCTGCTGAAGTTCCTGGCCCAGCACCCGGGTCGGGTGTTCACCCGGGACCAGCTCCTGCGTGAGGTCTGGGGCTACGACTACTTCGGCGGCACCCGCACCGTGGACGTGCACGTCCGGCGGCTGCGCGCCAAACTCGGCTCGGAGTACGAGTCGATGATCGGCACCGTCCGCCAGGTCGGCTACAAGTTCGTCGTTCCCCCGTCGCGGTCGCTTCCCGAAGCGGAGCACGCGCCCCTGCCGGTCTGACCCGCAGACCGGTTCCGGGCGATTTCCCATATGCCCTTTTTGCGCAGCTTGGCGGCTTTATTCTGACTGCCGGGTTTGTCGGAGAAAGGGGCGACGGTGCGCGCACTGACCACGGGGGCGACGGGCCGGCGTGACCGGCAAGCCGGGCGGACGTCGTGACGCGGGGCAGCTCCACCGCGCGGGCCGCGGGGATCGTGACACTGGTGGTGGCGGGGCTGCTCGGCTCCGCGTACGTGCTGGGCCGCAGCCTCGTCTCCGACCAGCCGCCTCCGCACTCCACCGGTGCCACCACGAGCGCCGACGGGCCGCACTACGCCGACCAGCCCAGCACTGGCGAGCCGGGCGCAGCCCCGAGCAGCAGCGCCGGCCCGGCCGAGGCCGGCCAGGACGGGTCCGGACGGGACGCCGGAGGCGACAACCTGTTCGGCGCGCACTCCACCACCGGCACCCCACGGCTCGCGCTGACCTTCGACGACGGGCCGGACCCCCGCTACACCCCGCAGGTCCTCGCCCTGCTGAGCGAGTACGACGTGCGCGCCACGTTCTGCGTGGTCGGCGAGAACGCGCAGAACCACCCCGAACTGGTCCAGTCGATCGTGGACGCCGGGCACACCCTGTGCAACCACTCCTGGCACCACGACGTCGGCCTGGGCGCCCGATCGGCCGACGCGATCCGCTCCGACCTCCTGCGCACCAACGCGGCGATCCGGGCAGCGGTGCCGAACGCCCCGATCGTCTGGTACCGCCAGCCGGGCGGGGCCTGGACCTACCCCGTCGTGTCGGTGGCCCAGCAGCTCGGCATGACCCCGCTGCACTGGTCGGTGGACCCCTCCGACTGGGAACTCCCCGGCGCCAGCAAGATCACCGCGACGGTGCTGAGCCAGGCCGAACCGGGCTCGGTGGTGCTGCTGCACGACGCCGGCGGGGACCGGCAGGGCACGGTGGAGGCGCTGCGCCGGATCCTGCCCGACCTGACCGCCCGGTTCGAGCTGGAGGCACTCCCCACCGACCCGACCTGAGCCGCGGCTTTGCGGCGACGGTCCGGGCGTCACGACACGCAACGGATACGGTGGCGGAATGAGCAGCGCGGAGCCGACCAGCGACCAGGTGACCCGGAGCGACCGACTGGCGTCGGCGGAGATCGCCGACGTACTGGCCCTCGTCAGCGTCGCGGGTGACACGGACGGCGCCGACCCGCTCGACGAACACGTCCTGCTCCGGCTGCGCGACCCCGATGCCCCCGCCGTGCATCTGATCGCCCGGGCCGACGACGGCACCCTCACCGGGTACGCGCACCTGGACACCACCGACCCGGTCGGCGGGATCGGGGTCGAGCTGGTGGTGCACCCCGGGTACCGGCGACGGGGCACCGGACGTGCGCTCGCCCGGGGCGTACTCGCCTCGGCCACCGGGCCGCTGCGGGCGTGGGCACACGGCGACCACCCCTCGGCCGCCGCGCTCGCCGTGGATCTCGGCTTCACCCGCGCCCGGGTGCTCTGGCAGTTGCGCCGGCCGTTGGCCGCCCCGTTGGGTGAGCCGCGCCTGCCCGACGGGGTGACGCTGCGTGCGTTCCGACCCGGGGTTGACGACGCCGCCTGGCTGGCCCTCAACGCCCGGGCCTTCGCCGAGCACCCCGAGCAGGGCCGGTGGACGTCGGACGACCTGCGGGTCCGCCTCGCCGAGCCGTGGTTCGACAGGGAGGGCTTCCTCCTCGCCGAGGAGACCGCGACCGGTCGGCTGCTCGGTTTCCACTGGACCAAGGTGCACGAGCGGCCGGGTTCGGCCCGGATCGGCGAGGTGTACGTCCTGGGGGTGGAGCCGACGGCGCACGGCGGCGGGCTCGGCCGGGCCCTGACCACCGCCGGGCTGGCCCATCTGCGGGACAAGCGCGGCCTGGACCGGGTGATGCTCTACGTGGACGACTCGAACACCGGGGCCGTCGCGCTCTACGAGCGGTTGGGCTTCGCCCGCTGGTCCGCGCACATCAACTACCACCTGGGCTGACCGTCGGCCGTCGCTCCGACCGGGTCACCGGCTGGTAACGGCCGGGCGTCGGCGGCATAACAACGAACCGGAAATATACCCATACTTCCGACAGGTGTACCCCGGTTCACTTAACGGACAACTCACCCTCAGCAAGCGGTCACCTCGAGGGCCGTACGTGTTCACCTTGCGTTCACTTGCGACCGGCGAACCGGCTACCTGGCACTTCTAACTTTCGTGTCAGCCGGTCAGTGCCGGTCCTCGGGCCCCGGGATCGGGGCGCCAAGTCAGACGCGAAGGGAAACCCCTCAGGTGAAGCTCCAGCGGTACGGCGCGATTGCCGGCCTCGCCCTTGCTGCGACGCTCGGTCTCAGCGCATGCGGCTCGGACAACAACGAGCCCACCCCCGGCGCCAGCGCTTCGGGCTCGGCCGCCGCGGTCGACTGCGCTACCGGCACGCTGAACGCCCAGGGCTCGTCGGCGCAGAAGAACGCCATGGCCGAATGGATCAAGGCGTACCAGCAGAAGTGCCAGGGTGTCACGATCAACTACGAGCCCAGCGGTTCGGGCGCCGGCATCCAGGCGTTCATCGCCGGGACGGCCGACTTCGCCGGCTCCGACTCCGCGCTCAAGCCGGAGGAGCAGCCGCAGGCCGACGCCAAGTGCGTCGGTGGCAAGGCCATCCACCTGCCGATGGTGATCGGCCCGGTGGCCGTCGCCTACAACGTCAGCGGCGTGGACAACCTCCAGCTCAAGCCGGCCACCCTGGCGAAGATCTTCGCCGGCAAGGTCACCAAGTGGGACGACGCGGCGATCAAGGCCGACAACCCGGGTGCCACGCTCCCGGCGACCACCATCCAGACCGTCCACCGGTCGGACGAGTCGGGCACCACCGACAACTTCACCAACTTCCTCTCCAAGACCGCTGAGGCCGACTGGACCCTCGGCAAGGCCAAGGCGTGGAAGGCCCCGGGCGGCACCGGCGCCAAGGGCTCGGACGGCGTGGCCAGCCGGGTCAAGGGTGCGGACGGCTCCATCGGCTACATGGAGTGGTCGTTCGCCGAGAACGCCGGCCTGAAGATGTCCAAGATCGGTAACGGTGCGGGTGAGTTCGCCGCGCTGACCGCCGAGGCGGCCGGCAAGACCATCGCCGGCGCCAAGGTCGAGGGCCAGGGCGACGACCTCAAGCTGTCGATCGACTACAACACCAAGGAGGCCGGGGCCTACCCGATCGTCCTGGCGACGTACGAGATCGTCTGCAGCAAGGGCCTCGCGGCCGACAAGCTGCCGCTGGTCAAGGGTCTCCTGGGCTACGCCGCCAGCACCGAGGGCCAGGCTGCCATGACCGAGCTGGGCTACGCCCCGCTGCCGGAGAGCGTCCGCACCAAGGTCGAGGCCGCAGTCAAGAACATCTCCTGACCGACACCACTCCGCAATCGAATCGAGCGAGCAGATGGGTGACACCCCCCACCGCTCGGCCGACGCCGGCACCGGCGGGACGCGCGTGACCCAGAGTCACGAGTGGCCCGCCGGTGCCTCGGCGCGTGTGGCCGAGGCACCAGTCAGCACCCGTTCCCCGGGCGGCACCGGGCTGGGCGGCGGCGGCGCGCTGCCGCGCAGCCGCAGGTTCGGCGCCGAGCGGGCCTTCCGCGGTCTCACCCTGGCCGCCGGCACCGCCGTTCTGGTCATCATCGCCGCCATCGCGATCTTCCTGGTCGTCAAGGCGGTGCCGGCCCTACGCGCCAACACCGAGAACTTCTGGTCCTACGAGGGCTGGTCGCCCAACGAGACGGAGCCGAAGTTCGGCATCGGTGCGCTCGCCTTCGGCACCGTGCTCAGCTCGGCGCTGGCACTGCTCATGGCGGTGCCGGTGGCACTGGGCATCGCCCTCTACCTCTCGCACTACGCGCCGCGCCGGCTGGGCACCGCGCTCGGCTTCCTGGTCGACCTGCTCGCCGCCGTACCGAGCGTGGTCTTCGGCCTCTGGGGACGGGACGTCTTCAGCAGCCCCGTCCGGGACTTCTCGGTCTGGCTGAACCAGCACTTCGGCTGGATCCCGCTCTTCGGCGGCGACGGCCCGTTCGGGGCGTCCGTCATGCTCGGCGCCCTGGTCCTCGCGATCATGGTGTTGCCGATCATCACCTCGCTCTCCCGCGAGGTGTTCCTCCAGACGCCGACGGCGAACGAGGAAGCCGCCCTCGCCCTGGGCGCCACCCGCTGGGAGATGCTCCGCACCGCGGTGCTCCCCTACGGCCGCCCCGGCATCATCGCCGCGATGATGCTCGGCCTCGGCCGGGCGCTCGGCGAGACCATCGCCCTGGCGTTGACCCTCGGTATCACCTTCGGCATCTCGTTCAACCTGATCCAGAACGGCGGCAACACCATCGCCGCCAACATCGCCAACGCGTTCGGCGAGGCGAACGAGACCGGCAGGGGCGCGCTCATCGCCTCCGGCCTGGTGCTGTTCGCCATCACGCTGATCGTCAACATCACGGCGCGGGCGATCATCTACCGCCGCCGGGAGTTCACGGAGTCGGCCGCATGACCACAACCGCCACCTCCCACCGCACCCGGCCGCCGGCCCAGCCCGACTCGCTGCGGGCCAGGCGGCTGCCCTGGTACGCCGCCCCGGCCATCGCCGTGGCGGCCCTGGCGCTCTCCGCCGTGATCGTCTACGGCGCCGGCATCGGCGGCCCCGTCCTCGTGGTCGTCCTCGGCGCGATCCTCTACCTGGTCGGGCTCTTCGCCGCCGCCAACGCGGTCGAGGGGCGCCGATCGGCCCGCAACCGCACCTGGAGCGCACTGATCCACTCCGCCTTCGTGCTGGCGGTGCTGCCGCTCGTGTCGGTGGTCTGGACGCTGGTCAGCAAGGGTGCCGACCGGCTGGACGTCAACTTCTTCCAGACCTCGATGAACAACATCGGGGCCCGGGACGCCAACGGCGGCGCGTACCACGCGATCGTCGGCACGCTGGAGCAGGTCGGCATCGCCACCCTGATCACCGTCCCGCTCGGCGTTCTCTGCGCGATCTACATCGTCGAGTACGGGCGGGGCAAGTTCGCCTTCGCGATCCGGTTCTTCGTGGACGTGATGACCGGCATCCCGTCGATCGTCTCCGGCCTCTTCGTGCTGGCGTTCTGGGTGCTGATCGTGTCGCCGTGGTTCAACGACGGCCGGCCCAGCTTCTCCGGCTTCGCCGCCGCGCTCGCGCTGAGCGTGCTCATGCTGCCCACCATCGTCCGGTCCACCGAGGAGATGCTCCGCCTCGTACCGGCGCCCCTGCGCGAGGGCGCGTACGCGCTGGGCGTACCCAAGTGGAAGACCATCCTGCGGGTGGTGCTGCCGACGGCGCTGCCCGGCATCGTCACCGGCGTCATGCTCGCCATCGCCCGCGCGGCCGGCGAGACCGCGCCGGTGCTGCTGGTCGCCGGCGGTGGCGCCGCGATCAACACCAACCCCTTCGAGAACAACCAGTCGTCGCTGTCCCTCTTCGTCTACCAGCAGGCCGGCGACGCGTCGAAGTACGCCCCGGCACGGGCGTGGACCGCGGCACTCACCCTGGTCGCCCTCGTGCTCATCCTGACGATCGCGGCGAAGCTGCTGGCCCGTCGCAACAGGCTCAGCCGATGAACCCCGGAGGTACCACCATGGCCAAGCGCGTCTCCGCCTCGAACGTCACCGCGTACTACGGCGGCTTCAAGGCGATCGAGAACATCAACCTGACGGTCGAGCCGAAGACGGTCACCGCCCTCATCGGGCCGTCCGGTTGCGGCAAGTCGACGTTCCTGCGGTCGATCAACCGGATGCACGAGGTGCTGCCGGGGGCCCGGGTCGAGGGCAGCCTGACCATCGACGACCAGAACATCTACGACCGGGACGTGGACGTCACAGCGGTCCGGCGCACCATCGGCATGGTCTTCCAGCGGCCGAACCCGTTCCCCACCATGAGCATCTTCGAGAACGTGGTGGCCGGGCTGAAGCTCAACGGGGTCCGCAAGAAGTCGATCCTGGAGGACGCGGCCGAGAAGGCCCTGCGCGCCGCGAACCTGTGGGGCGAGGTCAAGGACCGGCTGGGCAAGCCCGGCGCGGGCCTCTCCGGCGGTCAGCAGCAGCGGCTCTGCATCGCCCGGACCATCGCGGTCGAGCCGCAGGTCGTCCTGATGGACGAGCCGTGCTCCGCCCTGGACCCGATCTCCACGCTGGCGATCGAGGACCTGATGTTCCAGCTCAAGGACAAGTTCACGATCATTATCGTGACGCACAACATGCAGCAGGCCGCGCGGGTGTCGGACCGGACCGCCTTCTTCTCCATCGAGAAGACCGGCGACCCGGGCCGGTTGATCGAGTACGACAACACCCAGAAGATCTTCAGCAACCCGAGCGTGAAAAAGACCGAGGACTACATCACCGGCCGCTTCGGCTGAGCCGACCACGTCCGGTCACCGGCGCCCCGCCCTCCCGGCGTGGGCGCCGGTGCCATGTCCGCCGCCGACACGCGGTCAGCCCAGGACGAAGCGGGGTTCGCCGTTCGGGGGCAGGTCCAGGCGCGGGGTGACCGGGCTGGCGGCGTCCCGGTCGGCCGCCGCCCGTGCCACCCCGGCCAGGTCGCCGGCCGCCGCCACCTGGGCCAGCGTGACCACTGTCGGCGGCAGCATGGTCAGCTCGCCGGCCTGCGCGCGGGCCAGCGCGTCCGCCGGGCGGATCCACAGGGTGTGGTCGGCCTCGCCGGAGACGTCGCGGGTCCGTTGTCCCGCCGGCAACAGGGCAATGAAGAAGTACGTGTCGAAGCGGCGCGGCTCGAACTCGGGAGTGATCCACCGGCTCCACGGCAGCAGCAGGTCCGACCGGAGGGTGAGCTGACGGTCGGCGAGCAGCGCCGCGAAGCCCAGCCGGCGGCCCTCCAGGTCCTGCCGGGCCGCCTCCCAGTCGTCGCCGCTGACGTCGCCCACCACGGTCTCCCGGTTCGGGCCGGCGAGCAGTACGCCGGCCTCCTCGAAGACCTCCCGCGCGGCGGCGCAGACCACCGCCTGCGCGGCCTGCGGGGCCACTCCGAGCCGGTCCGCCCACTCGCCCGGTGTCGGGCCGGCCCAGTCCAGGTGCGCCTCCGAGTCGGAACGGTCCACCCCGCCGCCCGGGAAGGCGTACATCCCGCCGAAGGTCATCGCGGCGACCCGGCGGATGACGTACACCTCGAAGTCGGCGTCGGTCGGACGCAGCAGCAGCACGGTGGCCGCGACCCGCGGCGTGGCCGGAGTGCCGCCCTCGGCCTGGAACCGGCGGGCGTGCTCGACCAGAGCGGCCGGGGCGACGAAGCCGGCACTGTCGATCGTCATGCCACGAGCCTAGTTCCCCGGCCAGCCGGCGCTGGCCGGCAGACGCGGGCCAGCAGACGCGACCCCCACACGCGTCCTTTGCTCTGCTTCAACAGAGGCAACAAAAACGCCCGGTCACTGTTGCGCCGGTTGAAGCAGAGCAAAGGACGTGGGTAAGGGTGGTTGGGCGACCGCGGGATGCGACAGGGGGCCAGAAGCACGGCGGGCGGCCAAGAGCGCGGCGGGCCCCGACGGATGAGACGGCCGGCGGCCGGGCAGCGGGGGGTTCACCTGGCTCGGCTAGCGTTCCGGCATGACTCGTTGGGGCATCCTGGCCACCGGCCACATCGCCAGCCGTTTCGCCGAAGACCTCCGGCTGGTGCCGGACGCCGAGTTGGTGGCGGTCGGTTCCCGCGCCGCGGAGAGCGCCCGGCGCTTCGCCGACACGTACGGCGCGAAGCGCGCCTACGGTTCCTGGGTGGAGTTGGCCGCCGACCCGGAGGTGGACGCGATCTACGTGGCGACCCCGCATTCCGCGCACTACGAGGCGGCGATGACCTGCCTCACCGCCGGGCGGGCGGTGCTGTTGGAGAAGCCGTTCACCCTCGACCTGACCACCAGCACCGAGTTGATCGAGACTGCCCGCGCCGCCGGGGTCTTCCTGATGGAGGCCATGTGGATGCGGCTGAACCCGCTGATCCTGCGGGTGGTCGAGTTGATCGCGGACGGGGCGATCGGCACGGTGACCGGCGTCCGCGCCGACTTCGGGGTGGCCGGGCCGTTCCCGCCGGAGCACCGGATGCGCAACGCGGCGCTGGGCGGGGGCGCCCTGCTCGACCTGGGGATCTATCCGATCAGCCTGGCTCACCTGCTGCTCGGGGTGCCGCAGCACATCCGGTCCTGGGCGCAGCTCGGCCCGGAGGGGACGGACGAGAACACCGGCATGCTGTTCGGCTACGACAGCGGCGCGCTGGCGACCCTGAGCTGCGGCATGGTCGGGTTGAGCGGCCAGACCGCCTCGATCACCGGCACCACGGGGCGGATCGACCTGCCGGAGCCGTTCTTCCGGCCGGGTTCGGTGACAGTGCACCGGGCCGGCGCGGAGCCGGAGACGATCGTCGCCGACGGGGCCGGCAACGGCTACCAGTACGAGGCGATCGAGGTGCAGCGCTGCCTGGCCGCCGGCCTGACCGAGAGCCCGGCGGTGCCGCACGCCACGACCCTCGAGGTGATGGCCCTGCTGGACACGGTCCGCGAGCAGATCGGCGTGCGCTACGTGTGAACAGCTAAAGGGCCCCCGGTCACGGTCTCGCCGTGACCGGGGGCCCTTTTAGAAAGACTCAGCCGAAGAGCGGCCGGACCAGCAGGTACGTGACGCAGGCGATCAACGCGGCGGCCGGGAACGTGATGATCCAGGCGAGCACGATGTTGCCGGCCACGTTCCAGCGAACCGCGGAGAGTCGCTTGGTCGCGCCCACACCCATGATCGCCGAGGTGATGGTGTGGGTGGTGGAGATCGGTGCCTTCAGCACCAGGGCGTTGAAGTACAGCACCGCGCTGGCGACGGTCTCGGCGGCGAAGCCCTCCGGCGGCCCCAGGTCGATGATCTTGCGTCCGAGGGTGCGGATGATCCGCCAGCCGCCGGCGTACGTGCCGAGGGCCAGCATCGTCGCCGAGGTCCAGAACACCCAGCCCGGGATGTGCGTCTTGCTCTCCTGGAAACCACCGGTGTAGAGCGCCAGCACCACGATGCCCATGGTCTTGGCGGCGTCCTGCATGCCGTGGCCGACCGACATGGCGGCCGCCGAGGCGGTCTGCGCCCAGCGGAAGCCCCGGTTGAGCTTGCCCGGCTGCCCCTTCCGGAACAGCCACAGGATGGCCAGCATCAGCAGGTAACCGAGGGTGAGGCCGACGATCGGCGACAGCACCATCGGCAACAGCACCTTCTCGCCGATGTTGACCCACTGCACGATGCCGCCGGTGGACAGCAGGGTCGCGCCGACCAGGCCGCCGAAGAGCGCGTGCGAGGACGACGAGGGCAGCCCGAAGTACCAGGTGATCAGGTTCCAGGCGATCGCCCCGAGCACCCCGGCGAAGACCACACCGAGGCTGCTCACCCCGGTGGGGAGGGTGACCAGGCCGTCGCCGACGGTCTTGGCCACACCGGCGCCGAAGTGGGCGCCGATGAAGTTGCCGACCGCGGCGAGCCCGAGGGCGATCCGAGGGGTCAGCGCCCGGGTGGAGACGCTTGTCGCGATCGCGTTGGCGGCGTCGTGGAAGCCGTTGGTGTAGTCGAACGCCAGGGCTACCCCGATCACCGCCAGCACGGCGATGAGTTCGGGTGTCACAGTCACAGGATCAGGACTCCTTGACCGCGATGGTCTCGACGGTGTTGGCCACGTGCTCGAAGGCGTCGCAGGCAGCCTCCAGCTCGTCGGCGACCTCCTTCATCTTCAGCACCGTCAACGCGTCGTACTCACCGGAGAAGAGCCGGACGAGCAGCTGCCGGTTGATCCGGTCGCCCTCGTTCTCCAGCCGGTTGCACTCGATCCAGTAGTCCTCGAGGTCCTTCATCGACTTCAGCCGGGGCATCGCGTCGGCGGTCAGCTTGGCCTGCTGGTCGAGCACGTTGACCATCTCGTGCAGCTCGCGGGGCAGCGCCGGAAGCTCGGTCAGCCCGTACAGGTAGAGCAGGTCGCCGACCGCCTCCAGGTGGTCCATCACGTCGTCCAGCAGCGAGCCGAGCCGGTAGATGTCCTCCCGGTCGAACGGGGTGATGAAGGTCGAGTTGATCTTCTTGTACAGGTCGTGGGTGATCTGGTCGCTGTCGTGCTCGACCTCGGTCAGCCGCTCGCTGACCGACTGCACGTCCACGCCCGGCAGGGCCAGCTCGTTGAGCAGCGCGGTACCCCGGACCAGGTTCTGCGCGGCCCTGGTGAAGAGCTCGTAGAAGGCGCCCTCGGTGGGGCGGAAGGAAAACTTCACAGCACAGACCTCGTCGCGTCGGTGGAAGGGTGGCGGCACCCGAGAGCGCCCGCTCGGTGAATGCTAGGAAACGGCAGAACGGGGAATTCGCCGGCCCACCCCTGGCCAGGCACCATTCACCGCTCGTTCACCTGCCGTTCATCTCGGCTGCCCCACCCGCACCCGCTCCCCCAGCCAACAGGCGCTTCCGCTCCCGCGCCACGTCGAAATCGGCAGCCGGATACCCCAGATCGAGCGTGTCGAACGTCTCACGCAGCAGGTGGGCCACCGCCCAGTCCCGGTACCACTTGCGGTCCGCCGGCACCACGAACCAGGGCGCGGCGTCCGTGCCGCACCGGCTCAGGGCCTCGGCGTACGCGGCCTGGTAGTGGTCCCAGTGCCCCCGCGAGTCGATGTCGGAGGGGTTGTACTTCCAGTGCTTGCGCGGGTCGGTGAGCCGGTCCAGCAGGCGCTTGCCCTGCTCGTCGTACGAGATGTGCAGCATCACCTTGATCACTGTGACGCCGCCCTCAGTCAACTCCCGCTCGAACGAGTTGATCTCGTCGTAGCGGGCCCGCCAGGTGGTCTCCGGCACCAGTGAGCCGACCCGGGCGATCAACACGTCCTCGTAGTGCGAACGGTTGAACATCCCCACGTACCCCGGCGGCGGCAGCTCCCGGCGGATCCGCCAGAGGAAGTCGTGCCGCAACTCCTGGCGGGTCGGCGGCCCGAACGAGCGGATGTGCAGGCCCAGCGGGTTCATCGCGCCGGCCACCCGCTTGATCGTGCCGTCCTTACCGCCGCAGTCCATGGCCTGGAGCACCAGCAGCACCCGGTGCCCCGGCCGCTCCGACCCGGTCTTCGCCATCGCGAAGAGCATCTCCTGCTGCCGGCCCAGCTCCTCGCCGACCAGTTCCACCTGCTCCCGGGCCCAGGTCTTACGGTGCTCACCACGGCCCGCGGCGTCTGGCAGGCCGGGCATGGACCGCGGGTCGATCGCGCCGAGATCCACCGGCGCGGTGACCCGCAGCAGGTCCCGCACGGAGCCGGCGTCCGGTGCCGCGATCCGCCCTTGCTGGGGTTCGCTCATGCACGGATCATCGCCCAACCACCGCCATTCCGCCCGCCGGGCGCCACCCCCCGGACCTGGCCCGCCGACCGGCGCCCCCAACCTCCGTCCGCCGAAGGTTTCGGCCCGCCGGGCCGTCGCGGGGCTGCCGGCGCGCCCGCTCGGCGGGAGGATGTAGGCCGGGGACGCCGACCGGAAGGGGTGGTGGGTCGTGCGGGAACTGGCGACGGAGTTCGAGGCCGAGCGGGGCCGACTGCTCGCGGTGGCCCACCGGATGCTGGGCAGCCGCAGCGAGGCCGAGGACGCGGTGCAGGAGACCTGGCTGCGCTACGCCGGGGCGCTGGCCGACCCGGCGGCCCGCGCCGAGATCCGTGACCTGTCCGCGTGGCTGACCACTGCCTGCGCCCGGATCTGCCTGGACGTGCTCCGCTCGGCCCGGGTCCGCCGGGAGGCGTACCCGGGGCAGTGGCTGCCGGAGCCGGTGGTGAGCCAGTTGGGCGACCGACCGCCGGCCGACGGCTACGCGCCCGACCCGGCGGAGCGGGCGGTCCGCACCGACCAGGTCGGCACGGCGCTGCTGGTGGTGCTGGAGCGGCTCGCGCCGGAGCAACGGGTCGCCCTGGTGCTGCACGACGTGTTCGCGCTGCCGTTCGCCCGGGTCGCGGGGGTGCTCGGCACCACCGAGGTGGCCGCCCGGCAGCTCGCCTCCCGGGCCCGTCGGGCGGTCAGCGCGCCGGACGTGCCAAGGCACACCGCCGACCCGGCCGAGCAGCGCCGGGTGCTCAAGGCGTTCGTCGCCGCCACCGAGTCCGGTGAGCTGGACCAGCTCCTCAAGGTGCTCGCTCCGGATGTGGTCTTCGTCGGCGACTCGGGCGGGCACTTCCCGGCAGCCCGCCGGCCGGTGCTCGGCGCGGACGCCGTGGGCCGCCTCACGCTCGGCCTGTTCGGCCGGACCGGCCGGTACGCCGACCGGGTGCTGGCTCGGCCCGTCCTCGTCGACGGCGCGCTCGGCCTCCAACTGGAGACGGCACACAGCGACGGGCGGCCGATCCGTCTGGTCACCGCGTTCGCCGTGGACCAGGGCCGGATCACCGCCATCTACAACCAGCTCAACCCGGAGAAGCTGACCGACCTGCCGGCGCTGGACGCCGCCGACGGCTGGCCACCACGCTGGTGAGCCGGCGCGACCGGGCGCGGCCTCAGACCACCAGGGCCAACCATTTGCGGTACGCGGTGGCGAACGGCTCGGTGCCGTCGCCCAGGGCCCCGAACAGCCGCTGAGCCGCGGCCTCGGCCTCGGCCACCACGTCGTCCGGGTAGCCGAACCGGGCCCGGTGCTCGGCGAACTCGTCCTCGTCGAGCAGCTCCACCAGGCCGGTGGCCCGACGCCGGACGACGTCCAGGTCCAGGTCGATCAGGTGGACGACGTCGTCGGACTCCCAGCGGGCCGGGGTGGTGATGTCGCAGTAGACCTCGCTGGTGCGGGGCGGGGGGTTGAACATGGCCGTCCACCAGGCGCGATGTGGCACCAGCAGCACGAACGGGATCTTCTCCACCGAGGGCCGGCCGTGGTAGACGGACTCGGTGCCCTCGGGCACGCCGAGCCAGATGCCGAGATCGTCCTCGGTGAGCCGGCGGGCCGGGTAGTCGCGGTGGGCGCTGCCGTCGTACTTGCGGTAGATCACGCGGACCATGTCGCTCGGCATGATTCGCACCCTAACCGATACGGCCCAACGCGTCGTAGCGCGGCCGTAACCGGACGGGGTCGGCCGCGACGCCGGCCCGGTCGGCATCGCGCCACGCGGCGGATGGGCGCGGCCGGTGTCGGCGGCGCCGGGTACCGTCGCACGGTGACTCCGCCCCGCACCGCCACCGGTTCCGCCACCCCGTCGGCCCGTGCCAAGGGGCGGCGGCGGGGTGCCCGGCCCAGTGGCACGGAGCTGCTGGCGGCGGCGGTCGGCGCGGTGCCCGGTGGTGCGGAACGCCCCGGCCAGTTGCAGATGACCACGGCGATCGAGGAGTGCGTGGCCGAGGGCGAGCATCTGCTCGTGCAGGCGGGCACCGGCACCGGCAAGTCGCTGGCCTACCTCGCGCCGGCGCTCACTGTGGACGGCCCCGTGGTGGTCTCCACGGCCACCCTGGCGTTGCAGTCCCAGCTGGTCGACCACGACCTGCCCCGGCTCGCCGACGCGGTCGAGCCGGTGCTCGGCCGTCGACCCACCTTCGCCGTGCTCAAGGGCCGCCACCACTACCTCTGCCTCGCCCGACTGGACAACTCCACCGAGGAGGAGCCGGAGGACACCCTCTTCGACGCCCCCGCGGCGCGCCCCGGCGGCGGGACGAAGTGGCTCGGTGAGGCGGGCCGGCTGGGCAAGCAGGTCGAGCGGCTGCGTGACTGGGCCGAGAAGACCGCCACCGGCGACCGGGACGAGCTGGACCCGGGCGTCGACGACCAGGCCTGGCGGCTCGTGTCGATGCCGGCCCGCGAGTGCGTCGGGGCGACCCGTTGCCCGTTCGGGCAGGAGTGCTTCGCGGAGGCGTCGCGGGCCCGCGCCCGGGAGGCCGACATCGTGGTGACCAACCACAGCCTGCTCGCTGTCGACATGCTCGCCGACCGGCACATCGTGCCGCCGCACAAGCTGCTCATCGTCGACGAGGCGCACGAGCTGGCCGACCGGGTCTCCTCCGCGGCCCAGGCGGAGCTGGTGCCGGAGCTGATCGACCGGACCACCCGGAGGGCCCGTACGCTGCTGCGCCCGGAGACCGCCGAGGCGCTCACCGCCGCCGGTGACGCCCTGGCGGTCGGCCTGGCCGAGGCGCCGGCCGGGCGGATCACCTCGGGGTTGCCGACGCCACTGCGGGAGGCGTGCACGCTGCTCGACGCGGCGACCCGCTCCGCCCTGGACGCGATCGGCGACGTGAAGTCCGACGACCCCGACCCGGTCCGCAAGCAGCAGGCCAAGGCCGCCCTGGACGAGCTCTCCACCACCGCGCAGCGGCTGCTGGAGGAGGGCGACCACGACGTGGCCTGGGTGGAGAAGAACGACAGCGGCAGCCGCCGGGCGCTGGTGGTCGCGCCGCTCTCGGTGGCCGGCACCCTCGCCACCCACCTGTACGACGAACGCACCGTCGTGGCCACCTCGGCGACCCTGGCGCTGGGCGGCCGGTTCGACACTGTCGCCCGCGCTCTCGGGCTGGACGCGCCACCGCCCGCCCCGCCGACCCCCGCCGCGGCCGCGCTTGCCGCCCGCACCGGGCCGGGCCGGCCGGCCGCCGAGATGCCGGGCCGTCGCCTCGCCGGCGACGTCACAACGAACGCCGTCGTACCGGCCACCGAGGGCCCCGGGTGGCGGTCACTCGACGTCGGTTCGCCGTTCGACTACGCCCGGCAGGGCATCCTGTACGTCGCCGCGCACCTCCCCCGCCCCAGCGTCTCCGGGCTGCCCGAGGCTGCCGGAGAGGAACTGCTCGGGCTGGTCGAGGCGCTCGGTGGTCGTACTCTCGGGCTTTTCTCCTCCCGGCGGGCCGCGCAGCAGGCGGCGGAGCTGGTGCGCGCGCGGACCGACCTGCCGGTGTTGCTCCAGGGTGAGGAGGCGCTGCCGCTGTTGGTGCGTCGCTTCCGCGAGGAGCGCGCCAGTTGCCTGTTCGGGGTGATGTCGCTCTGGCAGGGGGTGGATGTGCCGGGTGACGCCTGCCAGCTCGTCGTCATCGACCGGCTGCCGTTCCCCCGCCCGGACGAACCGCTGGCGGCTGCCCGCGCGGCGGCCGTGGACGCGGGTGGCGGCTCCGGCTTCGCGGCGGTCAGCGTGCCGATCGCTGCGGTGCGACTGGCTCAGGGTGTGGGCCGGTTGATCCGGGCGACCGGCGACCGGGGCGTGGTCGCGGTGCTCGACTCGCGGCTGGAGACGGCCCGCGGTTACGGGCCGTTCCTGCGCCGCTCGCTGCCCCCGTTCTGGTACACGACCCGCCCCGAGGTTGCTCGGGGCGCCCTGGAGCGCCTGGCCAAGTCCTGACCCGAAGGCGGGTCTAGGGGGCTTGGGCGGCGACCACGACGGCGTCGGGCGGGGTGTCCGGGACCCGTCGGGCGGCAAGCCGGCGGACCGCGGTGTTCAGCACCGCGATGAGCGGCACGGAGACCAGCGCGCCGGTGATCCCGGCGAGTACGACACCGGCGGCGATGCCGATGATCACGGCGAGCGGGTGGAGGGCGACCGCCCGTCCCATGATCAGCGGCTGGAGCACGTGCCCCTCGATCTGCTGCACGCCGATCACCGCACCGAGGATGATCAACGCGATCCCCGGACCGCTGTCGACGAGGGCCACCAGGACTGCCACGCCGCCGGAGAGCGCCGCACCGACGATCGGGATGAACGCGCCGAGGAAGACCAGCGCCGCCAGCGGGAAGGCGAACGGGATGTCGAAGACGACAAGGAAGATGCCGATGCCGACCGCGTCGATGAAGGCGACAAGCACGGTCGCCCGGACGTAGGCGCCGAGCGTGTGCCAGGCGGCGCGACCCGCGTCGTCGACCTTCCACCGGGCGGCCACCGGCAGCAGCCGGACCAGGAAACGCCAGATCCGATTGCCGTCGCGCAGGAAGAAGAACGTCGCGAAGAGCACCAGCAGCGTGCCGGTCAGCACCTCGGCCAGCGTCGCGGCGGTGCTCAGGGCGCCACTGGTGAGATTGGAGGTGTTGGAGTTGATCCAGGCCTGCGCCTCGTCGATGTAGCGGTCGAGCTGGGTGTCGGAGAGGTGCAGCGGGCCGGTCTTCAGCCAGTTCTGGATCTGCCGGACACCCTGGGACGACTTCTCGCTCAGCTCCGGCACCCCGCGGATGAACTCGTTGACCACCAGCGTCAGCGTGACGATCACCGCGGCCAGGCCGCCGACCAACACCACAGCCGTCGCCAGCGACCGGGGCAGCCGAGCCCGCAGCAGCCAGCCCACCGCCGGGGCGAGCAGCGCGGAGAGCAGCAGAGCGA
This sequence comes from Micromonospora vinacea, assembly GCF_015751785.1. Classification (NCBI taxonomy): domain Bacteria; kingdom Bacillati; phylum Actinomycetota; class Actinomycetes; order Micromonosporales; family Micromonosporaceae; genus Micromonospora; species Micromonospora vinacea. Next base: position 1,419,319 of record NZ_JADOTY010000001.1, read on the forward strand.
TGGCCAGCGGAATGATCACGATCTTGATCGTGCTGACGATCACCACCAGGGCCCAGGCCACCACGCCGATCACGATCAGTCGCCAACACCACGCGGCGGCGATCCGCAGCCCGTGCGGAACGTCGGCGTCGTCCCGACTGGAGGTGGAGCTGTGCAGGTCCACCGGAGGTTCCGCGCCGTAGACCTGCGCGGTCGGCGGCGCGGTCGGCCCCGGCACGGCCGGCGACGCCACCCGGGCCGCCTCCGACGCCTCGTCCAGCGCGTCGTTCGTTGCACCCTCGTCGGCGCGCGGCGACTCCTGTCGTGACTGGTAGGCGCGGCGAAGCCGCCCGCGTACCCGCTCGAAGCGGCTCAAGCGCACCTCCTGGCAGAAAACCCGGCCCGCCGACGGCGACAGGTCGGACAGCATACGTCCGTTCCTGACACCGTAGGGCGGTTCCGCCACACAATGCCCCGACCATCTCCGGCGTAACCACCGGCAGGCCGCCGTCGGCCACACGGTAGCGTCTGCGGCGTGACCGCCGACAACGATCTCGACGCCGGCCTGCCGATCCGCCTGCTGCACGACCGCGTGCTGGTGCGGATGGAGGGCAGCGAGGGCGAACGCCGCTCCACCGCCGGCATCGTCATTCCGGCGACCGCCGCGGTCGGCAAGCGCCTCGCCTGGGCCACAGCGGTCGGGGTCGGGCCGAACGTCCGCGCCATCGTCTCCGGCGACCGGGTGCTCTTCGACCCGGACGACCGCTCCGAGGTCGAGCTGCACGGCCGCGGTTACGTGCTGCTGCGGGAGCGGGACGTGCACGCCGTGGCCGCCGAGCGGATCGAGAACGACTCGACCGGCCTCTACCTCTGACGCACCTCCCCCGGCCACCAGGCCCCGTCGCGCACCGTTTGCCCAGCCGTACGACGGGAAGCCATCCGGCGACCGTGGCCCTGGGGAGGGACGATGCCGGTATTCGTGAAGAAGCTGTTGACCTGGGGCAGTGTCGCGTTCCTGATCTACTTCATGGCCTTTCGGCCGGACGGCGCCGCGCAGATGTTCCGAGGGATCGGGGCCGCGCTGATCGCGATGTTCCAGGGCCTCGGTGACTTCCTCACCTCGCTACTGGCCTGAGCCGCTCCGCCGACCTGCCCGTCAGCGTCAGGGGTGCGTCGGCGGCCAGGGCGGCGCCGATCGCGGGCCGGGCCAGCCGGGTGGGGCGTAACCCACCGGAACCGGAGCGGGAGCCAGCACCACCGGGATCGGCACCACCGGCTCGTCCGGCGCGTCCACCGGGCGCTGAGTGCCGTCCGGGAAGCGCAGGTGGTAGCGGCTGCCGTCCCAGACCCCCGCCGGGGCCTGCGGGTCCCGACCCACGAAGAACGACCGGTACGCGGTGATCGCGTCCAGCAGCTCCCGCTCCTCGCGGGCTGTTCGCTCCTGGTCGGCGGGTTTGCGGTCCAGGCCGCGCAGCGCCCCGTCGCGCAGCAGGGCCAGCCGGGTGGCGGCGGACTGGTAACCCCGCATCGCCCGCACCCCGGCGTCGCCGGCCACCCGCCGTGCCCAACTGCGGGCGGCGTGCCGCCGGCCGAGGCTGCTCAGCGCGGCCACCTCGGGTGGGCTGAGCCAGCCGGCGCGGACGTAGTCGGGCAGGACCCGCTCGGTGAGCCGCCCCTCCCAGGCGCGCAGCCACAGCGCCAACCCGACGGTGCCGAAGAAGACCGGGACCATGAGGCCCAGGAAGCCGTACAGCATGATCATGGCCTCGCCGGTGGCCTGGGTCAGCGTGGGCAGCAGGTTCCACGTGCCGTGCAGCATCATCGCCAGCAGCAGGCCGCCGATCGGGGCAAGCACCCGGATGCGCCGGTCGGCCGTCCGGGAGGCGATGCCCAGTCCCACACCGGTCATCGAGGTGAAAAGCGGATGGGCGAACCCGAACAGCAGGATCCGAAGGATGAAGATCGCGATGACCTGCTGGATGCCGGTGGCCGGGCCGTAGCGGTCGGCCCCGGAGGCGTACCCCAACCCGCCCAGGTAGAGGATGTTCTCCACCATCGCGAAGCCGACCGCGGCGAGCCCGCAGTAGACCAGGCCGTCGGTGATCCCGGACCACTCGCGGCGGCGGAACACCAGCAGCAGGATCGGACCCAGCGCCTTGGTCAGCTCTTCGATGAACGGCGCCACCAGCACCCCGGTGAGCGCGGACGGCAGGCCCCAGTCGGCGAAACGGTTGGCCGCGAAGTCGTTCACAGTGAGCGAGGCGGCGGTGGAGACGAACGCACCCCAGGCGAAGCAGAAGATCAGGTACTTCAGCGGCTCCGGTTCGTACCGGTCCAGCCAGAGGAAGCAGGCGACCAGCACCGGCACCGGCAGGATGGCCGCGACCACCCCGATCAGCAGGGCCTGCGCACCGAGCGACTGGCCGAGCGTGAAGACCATGAACACCGCGCACGCCGCGATGAGCAGCACCACCCCGGCCAGCGCCAGGAACCGCCGCCAGCCCAGTCGGCGCAGCGGCATCCGGGGCGCCTCACCCTCCGGCGGAGCGGCGGGCGCGGGCGGGGCGGCGGGCGACGGCGGCAGAGGTGAACCGGGCGGGGTGTCGGCCATGCGGTCAGCGTAGCCATCCGCCGCCGACTGGTTCGGCCGCATCGGTAGCCGCTATGCTGCCGGCAGGTCACGAGCGCCAGCGTCAAGCCCCGGCTTGCTGGCCGGCAACCCTCGTCGAGTTCGCGGTGGGGTGCCCCGGGTGATGACCGGGCCCAGCCCGATCGGTGTGCTGGGCAAGCGCGGACCCCGTCCCGATGCCGCACCCGGGGTCCCTGACCCCGGAGGTTCCGGCGTGTCCGTCACTCTCATCCCCTCGCTGCCCACCCTGCCCGCCGTGCCGTCGGCGCCGTCCGCGCCGCTCGACGTCCTCGGCGTGCCCGGCGAGATCAACCTGGACTACGCGGCCAGCGCACCGTGCGCGCGGGCCGCCGCCGACGCGGTGGCCGAACTGCTGCCCTGGTACGCCAGCGTGCATCGCGGGGCGGGAGCGCTGTCGCGGCGCTGCACCCTCGCGTACGAGCAGGCCCGGCAGACGATCGGCGACTTCTTCGGCGCTCGCGCCGACGATCATGTGATCTTCACCCGCAACACGACTGACGCGCTCAACCTGCTGGCGCGGGCCGTGCCAGCCGGCACCACGGTGGTCACGTTTGCCGGCGAACACCATGCCAACCTGCTGCCCTGGCCGCGCGGGTCGGTGCGGCTGCCGGTGCCCAGCGACCCCGACGGGGCGGTACGCGACCTCGCCGCCGCCCTCACCGAGCTGCGCCGGGGCAGCAGCCCGGCGTTGCCGGTGCTGGTCGCGGTGACCGGTGCGAGCAACGTGACTGGCGAGCGGTGGCCGGTCGCCGAACTGGCGCGGGTGGCCCACCGGCACGGCGCCCGGATCGTGCTCGACGCCGCGCAGCTCGCCCCGCACGCCCCGGTCGACCTGCTCGCGCTCGACGTCGACTATGTGGCGGTGTCCGGCCACAAGCTGTACGCGCCGTTCGGCGCAGGAGTGCTGATCGGCCGAGCGGACTGGCTGGACGCCGCGCCGCCGTACCTGGCCGGTGGTGGGGCCACCAGCCACGTCGGGCCGGCCACCCACGACGTGACCTGGGCGACCGGCCCGGCCCGACACGAGGGCGGCACCCCGAACCTGCTCGGCGCTGTTGCGCTGGCGGCGGTGTGCGCGGCGCTCGACGAGGCGGACCAGGTCGCGCTGGCTGCCCACGAGCAGGCCCTGCTGGCCCGGCTGCGCACCGGCCTGGCCGCCCTGCCGCACGTCGTCGAGCTGCGCACCTTCGGCCCGGACGCGCCCCGGGTCGGCATCGTCTCGTTCGTGGTCGCCGGCTGGGACTCCACCGAGGTGGCCACCCGGCTGGCCGCCGAGCACCACATCGGCGTACGGGACGGGTTGTTCTGTGCCCACCCGCTGGCCCGGCGTCTGCTCAGCGAGGCGGCAGGGCGTACCGGTCGGCGGGACCTGCCGCCCACCGCGCTGCGTGCCAGCATCGGGCTGGGCAGCACGGCGGCCCAGGTGGACCGGCTGCTCGCGGCGTTGGCCGAGCTGGGCTGAGGCCCGGGGGTGGCCCGCGCTCAGCCGACCGGCGGGGCGGTGGGTGGCTTCGGTGCCTCGTCGTGCTCGGCGGGCTCACCGACCGGGCGCTCCTGCTCGCCGAAGGCGGTGCGGATCCACCGGTTCGCCTCCTCCTGCTCGATCCCGGAGGCGACCAGCAGGTCGCTCGCTGTGGTGCGGATCTGGGCGACCACCACACTGCCGGAGAAACCGACCCCGGCGCCGTACGCCCGGCCGGCCTCGCTGACCGCCCGCAGCGACCGTTCCCGGGCCTTCTCCGGCTCCTCACCGGACGCGAACTCGTGCTTGAGCAGCCGGACCGACTCGGCGAGGTGGCCGACCGCGTCCGGCATCGGATCGGGCACCGGTTCCTCGTCCTCGATCAACGTGACGGACCGGCGGATCAGCGTGCCGCTGTTGCGCATCGCCCGGTCGATCGGGTCGGCCGCCTCCGCGTAGTGGGTCAGTTCGTCGCGGCGGTGCCAGCGGGCCGGGGAGAGGGTGGCGGTCTCCTTCGCCCCCTCGATGGCCTCGCCCAGCGTGGCCAGTTCCTCCTTGTTGTTGCGCAGCCTCTCCAGGGCGGCCTGGATGGTGGCGCGGTTCCGGTTACGCAGCCCGTCCGCTGTGGCGTCGAGTTGGGCGGCGAGCAGGTCCAGGGCGGGTCGGGCGGCCCGGTTGATCACTCGCAGTGGGTTCAGTGGCAGCAACACCGCCGTGACCAGCAGCGCGATCCCACCGCCGAGGAACGCGTCGACGAAGCGGGGGATCTCCAGGTTCTGGGTCGACGGGCTCAGCGTCACGATCAGCACCGCCGTGGCCGCCGCCTGGATGACGATGGCCACGCTCGCCCCGGCGAAGATGGTGAGCAGGATCGCCACGGTGACCACCAGGCCGAGCTGCCACGCCCCGGTGCCGAGCAGGTAGATCAGGAGGTCGCCGACGGCCACCCCGACTCCCACCCCGACGATCAACTCGATGGTCCGGCGGAACCGCTGGCCGACAGACGCGGCCAGCGTGCCGACCGCGGAGATCGGCGCGAAGACCGGTTGCGGGTTGCCGAGCAGCTTGTGCGAGATCAGGTACGCCAGCCCGGCAGCCAGCCCGGCCTGCACAGCGAGTCCGCCGGCCATCCGTACCCGGTGCAGCCGGTCGTGCAGGGTGGCGCGACCGCGGTGCCGCAGCTGTTCGGTGGCCTCGGCGATCCGCGCGCCGTCGATGTCCACCAGTCCTTGGCGCAGCGCGGTACGTCGCACCATCGGCTGTCGCTTGTCCCGGGCCACGGCCATGGGCGCGACTACCCGTGGTGGCCCCGCTGAATCCTCCCTTCCCGCGCGTCGCGGGCGGATGCGGCAGACTCGGGCGGTGGCTGATCTGTTGGACCGGTGGCGGGCGGCGGCCCGGGGCGCCGGCGCAAGCCCCGATCCGGATACCACCCGGGCCGGCGAGCAGTTGATCGTCAGGTGGCGGGAGCCGCACCGGCACTATCACACGCTGGCCCACCTGACGGCGGTGCTCGACGTGGTGGACCAGCACACCGACCTGGCCGCTCATGCCGACCTGGTGCGGCTGGCGGCCTGGTTCCACGACGCGGTCTACGACCCCCGGGCGGCGGGCGACGCCAACGAACGGGACAGCGCGGCACTGGCCGAGAGCATGCTCACCGGGCTCGGGGTGCCGGCGCCCATGGTGGCCGAGGTGCGTCGGCTGGTCCTGCTCACCGCCGGGCACACTGTGGCACCGGGCGACCGGGACGGCGCGCTGCTCTGCGACGCGGACCTGGCCGTGCTGGCCGCGCCGCCGGCCCGCTACGAGCGGTACGCGGCGGCGATCCGCCGGGAGTACGCCCACGTGCCGGAGCCGGCCTTCCGGGCTGGGCGGGCCGCCGTGTTGACCGGCCTGCTGTCGCTGCCCGCGCTGTTCCGGTCGCCACCGCTGGCGAGCCGGTGGGAAGAGCCCGCCCGGGACAATGTGCGCCGCGAGCTGGCCGCTCTCACCGGGGAGCCGGAGAACGCGGGCTGACCAGGTGCTTCGGTCGGCGCAGGCCGGCGGCGCGGAGCAACCGGACCAGTTCCCGGCTCGGCACCACCTGGGCGCCGAGCCACACCGCCGCCGCGAACCTGTCGGCCGGAATGTCGTAGTGGTCCCTGTCGAAGCCGCGCCGGGGCGCGCCGAGCGTCTCGGCGAAGGCGTGCAGCTCGGCGTACGAGACGTCACTGATCAGGTGCGACCAGAGCCGACCGCGCCACGGCCAGGCCGGCCGGTCCAGGTAGAGCATGGTGCCCAAGTTATCCCGCGCAGTCGATCATGTTGATGATCGCCGGTCGGCGACCTAGCCTCGGCTGCATGGCCCCCACCGCGCTCCTCGACGACCTGCGCGCCGCGCTCGGTGACGACGCCGTGCTCACCGACCCGGACCTGCTGCGCATGCACCAGCGGGACGAGGCCGACCTGTGCGCCGCCGGCGTCCCGCTGGTGGTGACCCGCCCGCGCGACACCGGGCAGGTGGTCGCCGTGGTCCAGGCGGCGGCGCGGTACGGCGTACCGGTGGTGCCGCAGGGCGCGCGGACCGGTCTGGCCGGCGCGGCGAACGCTGTGGACGGCGCTGTGGTACTCAGCACCGTCGCGATGACCGAGATCCGGGAGATCGACCCGGTGAGCCGGATCGCCGTGGTCCAACCGGGGGTGGTCAACGCGGCGCTGGCCGGGGCGGTGGCCGAACAGGGCCTCTGGTACCCGCCGGACCCGGGCTCCTGGGAGTCGTCCACCATCGGCGGCAACGTGGCCACCAACGCCGGCGGCATGTGCTGCGTGAAATACGGCGTGACCACCGAGTACGTGCTCGGCCTGGAGGTGGTGCTCGCCTCCGGCGAGGTGCTGCGCACCGGCCGGCGTACGGCAAAGGGGGTGGCCGGTTACGACCTGACCCGGCTGTTCGTCGGCTCGGAGGGCACCCTCGGCGTGATCACCGAGGTGACAGTGGCGCTGCGGCCCGCTCCGGCCGAGTCGCTGACCCTGGTGGCAGTCTTCGGATCCACCGCCACTGCCGGCGCGGCGGTGGCCGAGATCGCGGCTCGCGGGCTCACCCCCAGCCTGCTGGAGTTGCTTGACCAGACCCACCTGCGGGCGATCGAGGCGTACCAGCCGATGGGGTTGCGGACCGACGCGCAGGCCCTGTTGCTGGCCGCCGCCGACACCGGTGCCCGGGCGGCCGACGACCTGGCGGTGCTGGCCGAGGTGTGCGAGGCCGTCGGCGCCGACGAGGTCTACGCGGCCACCGACGCGGTGGAGGCGGCGGCGCTGCTCCAGGCTCGCCGGCTGGCCCACCCTGCCATGGAGAAGTTCGCGGCGGACTCCTACCCGGGCGGCAACGGCGGCCTGGTGATCGACGATGTGGCGGTGCCGCGCGGCGCACTCGCCGCGCTCCTGGACGGGGTGGCCCGGATCGCTGCCGAGTGCGACGTGCCGATCGGCGTGGTGGGGCACGCCGGGGACGGCAACATGCACCCGAACATCGTGGTCGACCGGGCCGATCCGGCGAGCGTGGAGCGGGGCCGGCGGGCGTTCGACGAGATCATGCGGCTCGGCCTGGACCTGGGCGGCACCTGCACCGGCGAGCACGGGGTGGGGCTGCTCAAGCGGGACTGGTTGGCCCGGGAGATCGGGCCGGTCGGCGTCCGGGTGCATCAGGCGATCAAGTCGGCGCTCGACCCGGCTGGCCTACTCAACCCGGGCAAGGTGCTCTGACCGGCTGGGGTCAGCCCTTGACCTCGGCCGGGGTGGCCTGGGTGAGCAGCAGCAGGATCTCCCCGGCGACGGGGGTGAGTTCCTCACCCGGGCAGTCCTGCGAGGTGATCAGCCCGGTCGAGGTGATGAGGCTGGACGTCAGCGCGTCGATGCAGGTGGTCCGGTACCGCCGGGCCTGATCGGTCTCGTCGGCCAGCCCCGGGTTGGCGAGCAGCACCTGGAGCCGTTCGGTCAGCTCCGGGGCGAGGGTGCCCCGGGAGGTCACGCCGTCGCCGGCGCAGTCGACGCACTGCCACGCGCCGTTCCGCTCGACGCTCAGGGTGCGCATCGGCCCGTCCTCGCCGAGCCGCTGGAGCAGGCTGACCTGACCGGCGGCGACAGTGGTGGGGATCTCCGGCTGGGATCCGCCACCAGCGGTGCCGGCTGTCGGTTGCGCCGCAGGGGTGCTCGGCTTGTCCCGGTCGAGGAGTGAGCACCCGGTCAGGGCGCCGACGAGCGCGACGGCGAGCAGAGTTACGAGCAGACGAGGGCGCGCGCGGGGTAGCACGCGCGGAAACCTACCCCACCGTAGGTAGCGTTCGAAACCACCATCCGGGCCGGTATCGATGGTTACCCATCGGTAACGTCGCAATTCGTCATCGAGCGGACGGGCGCAGCTCCACCTGATCGTCGTCGCCCCGGTCAGCGGCGTAACCCCGGACGTCCGGAGCGCCGAGCCGGGCCGCGTCCGCCGCCGCGTCGTCCGGCATCAACTGGGACTGCCGCTCCGCCTCCACCCGGGCGCGGTAGTGCTCGACCTCGCGAGCCCGGGTGGCCGCGTCCCAACCGAGCACCGCGCCCATCAACTCCGCTGTGTGCTCCGCCGACTCCAACCCCCGGTGGCTGGTCTCGAACGAGATCCGGGTCCGCCGGGTCAGCACGTCCTCCAGGTGCAGCGCTCCCTCGGCCCGCGCCGCGTAGGCGACCTCCGCCGCCAGGTACTCCGGGGCACCGGCCAGCGGAGACGCCAGCAGTGGATCGGCGTCGACAAGCGCCAGCAGGTCCAGGGTGAGGGTGCCGTACCGCTCCAGCAGGTGCTCCACCACGCCCACCGGCACGCCGTGCCGGCGAGCCAGGTCGGCCCGGTCCCGCCACATCGCCGGGTACCCGTCGGCGCCGAGCAGCGGCAGGTCCGCGGTGCGCGACGAGCGGGCGCCACCGAGCCGGCGAGCGGCCCGGTCGACCACGTCGGACGCCATCACCCGGTACGTCGTGTACTTGCCACCGGCCACCAGCAGCAGCCCGAGCATCGGCTCGAAGACCGCGTGCTCGCGGGAGAGCTTCGAGGTGGAGTCCGCCTCGCCGGCCAGCAGCGGCCGCAGCCCGGCGTACACGCCCTCGATGTCAGCCGTGGTCAGCGGCCGGTCCAGGACGGTGTTGACCTGCTGCAACAGGTAGTCGATGTCGCGGGCCGAGGCGGCCGGGTGGGAACGGTCCAGCCGCCAGTCGGTGTCAGTGGTGCCGATGATCCAGTGCCCACCCCACGGGATGACGAAGAGCACCGAACTCGCCGTACGCAGGATGAGCCCCGTCTCACCGGTGATCGCCGAGCGGGGCACCACCAGGTGGACCCCCTTGGAGGCGCGCACCCGGACGCCGGGCCGCAGGCCCACGTCGTTGAGCATCCGGGACATGTCGTCGCTCCACACACCGGTGGCGGCGATGACGGTGCGGGCCTGAACCTCGAACTCCGCGTTCGGCGAGCCCGGCGGCGCCTCCAGGTCCCGGACGCGGACGCCGGTCACCTCGCGCGCCTGCCGGATCAACCCGACGGCACGGGCACTGCTCACCACAGTGGCGCCGAGGCTGGCCGCAGTGCGGGCCAGGGTGACCACCAGCCGGGCGTCGTCGACCTGCCCGTCGTAGTAGCGGATCGCCCCGGCGAGCGCGTCGGCCCGCAGACTCGGGAAGATCCGTCGCGCGCCCTCCCGGGTCAGGTGCCGGTGCAGGGGCATGCCCCGGCCACCGCCGAAGACCCCGGCGAAGGCGTCGTACGCGGCCACCCCCGCGCCGTAGTACGAGCGGCGGAAGATCCGGGCCGGCAGGTCCCGCAGGCCCCGCCCGGCCGGCAGCGGCACCATGATCGGCACCGGGCGTACCAGGTGCGGCGCGAGCCGGGTGGCCAGGAGGCCGCGCTCGGTGAGCGCCTCGTGGACCAGGTGGAACTCCAACTGCTCCAGGTAGCGCAGGCCACCGTGGATGAGTTTGCTGGACCGGCTGGAGGTCCCGGCGGCAAGGTCACGCGCCTCGACCAGCGCCACCTTCAGGCCCCGGGACGCCGCGTCCAGGGCCGCGCCGGCTCCGGTCACCCCGCCCCCGATGACCAGCACGTCGAAGCGCTCGGCGCGCAGTCGACGCAGGTCGGACGCACGGCGGACCGGTGAGAGCTGACCGGCGACGGATCGGGAGATATTGGGGTCGCGCACCCGTCCACCGTAACCGCCGTGCCACCGAGTCGACATTCGCCGCCCGCCCCGTACTGTGCGAGTCATGCAGGTCGGGCCTCCGCCACCCGCGGGTCACATGCCGCCTCCCCCCACGCCGCCGGCAGGCAGGGCCAGCCCGTGGCCGGTGGTCGCGGCCGTGTTCGTCGGCTGCTGGACTGTTGCGGTCACAGTGGGCACCCAGACCGGTGGTTGGCTGACCGACCAGGTGCTGCTGGGCTTCGGGCGGGACCGGCTCGGCTGGCTCTGGCCGGTGCTCGGCCTGGCCACCGTGGTGCTGCTCGGCACGCCCGCCCTGCTGCTTGCCGTGCTGCCCCGGTCGGCAGCGGTCCGGGCCACCGGGCGGGCCTGGCTGATCGGGGCGCTCGCTCTCGGCGTGCTCACACTGCTGCGGGTCGTGCCACCTGTGCACCACGAGGCGTACCTCGCCGCGCTGGCCGGCGTCGCGTTGCTCAGCGCACTCGCCGTGTGCTGGTCGGCGCGCCGGTGGGCGTACCCCGGGCTGGTTGAAGCTGTCGGCGGCCCGGCACCCGCCGGAAACGGCGACGTCACGCGGCCCGAGGCCACCGGGAACGCGGAGCCGGTCGGACGGCGCGTGCGCCGGCCCGGCTCCGTGCCGCTGCTCGCGGTTGCCGCCGGGTTGGCGCTGCTGCTGCCGTGGGCCTGGTTGGGCGCGCTCGGCGGCCTCCTGGAGACCGCACTCGCGCTGCTGGCGGCCGCCGCGCTCGGGGTGCTGGCCGCGACCCTGCTGGATGCCCCCTTCTGGTCCCTGTTCGCGGTGGGGCGACCGCCCCGGCCGGCTCGGCTGGTGCTGGTGGGCGGCCTGGTCGCCGGGGTGGCGCTGCTGCTGCTCGCGGCCGGGGCGGGCCAGTCCGGCGCGCAGTTGCCAGCGCTGCTGACAGTGCCGCCGGTGGGTTTCGCGTTGGCCGCGCTCTGGGCGGCGACCTGGCGGTCCGGCGCCGACCCGGCCGAGGCCACCCGTGCCGGCCGGACCGCGACCGGCTGGCTCGTGGGCCTGGCGGCGCTCGGCCCACTGGCCTTCACCGACCCGGAAGAGATCACCCTGCTGCTGGTCGGTACCCGCGACGTCCCGTTCTGGGTGGCGGCCGCGGCCGGCGTCGGGCTCGCCGTCGCGCTCCTGGTCGCCATCGGGTACGCGGTGCTGCTCGCCCGGCCGACGGCACGTACCCCGCACAGGCGGGCCGCCGCGGTGGCGGCCGTGGTGCTGCTGGTGGCGTTCGGCGTGGTCGACCTCGGCCCCGGTCAGCCCGGCCTGTACGGCGAGCGGCTCTTCGTGGTGCTGCGCGCGCAGGCCGACCTGGGTGGCCTCCCGGCGGGCGCGCCGGGTCGGGCCGGGCGGGACGCCCGCGCGGCGGAGGTCTACCGGCGGCTGGTGACGACCGCCGAGCAGAGCCAGCGCGACCTGCTGCGGGGGTTGAACCGGCTGCGACTCGACCCGGTGTCGTACTACCTGGTCAACGCTGTCGAGGTGGACGGCGGCCCGGCGGTGCGGGCCTGGCTCGCCCGCCGACCGGAGGTGGCCCGGGTGCTGGTCAGCCAGCGCCTGCGCCCGCTGCCGGCCCCGGCCGGGCAGAACCGGGGCAGCGCGCCCAAGCCCACCGGCCCGGAGTGGAACATCCGCCAGATCGGTGCCGACCGGGTGTGGTCCCAACTCCGGGTCACCGGCACGGGCATCGTGGTCGGCAGCTCCGACTCGGGGGTGGACGGCACCCATCCGGCGCTGCAAGCCGGGTTCCGGGGCGGCGACGACTCCTGGTACGACCCGTGGGACGACACCCGGCGCCCGACCGACCAGGGTGGGCACGGCACCCACACGGTGGGCAGCGCGGTCGGGCGGGACGGCATCGGGGTGGCCCCGGACGCGCAGTGGGTGGGCTGCGTCAACCTGGACCGCAACCTGGGCAGCCCCGCGCACTACCTGAACTGTCTCCAGTTCATGTTGGCGCCCTTTCCGACCGGCGGTGACCCGTTCACCGACGGCCGGCCGGAGCGTGCCCCGCAGGTGCTGACCAACTCGTGGGGCTGCCCGTCGATCGAGGGTTGCGACCAGCGGGTCCTGCGGCCGGCCACCGCCGCCCTGGACGCCGCCGGGATCTTCGTGGTCGCCGCGGCCGGCAACACCGGCCCGTGGTGCGCGTCGATCGACGATCCGCCAGCCCCGTACGCGGACGTGCTGACGGTGGGTGCTGTGGACGCCCAGCGGCGGGTCGCCGAGTTCTCCTCGCGCGGACCGGTGCCGGGCGGGTCGGGTAAGCCGGACGTGCTGGCACCGGGGGTGGGGGTGGTGTCGGCCATGCCGGGTGGCACGTACGCCGCGCTGGACGGCACGTCGATGGCGACCCCCCAGGTGGCCGGGGTGGTGGCGCTGATGTGGTCGGCGAACCCGGCACTGGTCGGCGACGTGACCCGGACCCGGCAGATCCTCCGGGACACCGCCACGGCGGCGACGCCCACCTACCGCTCCGACAGCCCCTCCGACGCCTGCGGTGGCCCGTCGAACGTCACCGGCGCCGGCCAGGTCGACGCCTACGCCGCCGTTCGCGCCGCCCAACAATAGGCAGGTTTCCTTCCTGAAGCGCTGAGCCGAGGATGCGCCTCTCCACCCGGTGATCTAGGGTCGGCGACCATGGACGCCGAGATCACCGTCACCGAGCTGACCGCCGACCTGGCCCCCAGCGTCGTACAGCTCTGTCAGCAGGCTCTCGACCTGCCCGAGGACGCCGCCGAGGCGTCTTCCATCGTGGACGTGCTCTGGACCCGGGCCGCCGCCGACCGGACGGTGGTCGGGCTGGGCGCGTACCGGGGTGCGGACCTGGTCGGGGTGCTGATCTGTTCGGTGTCGTCCACCGAGCCGGGGATCGGGCACGTGGATCTGGTCGCGGTCCGTGCGGATCAGCGGCGTCGGGGCGTCGGCCGGGCGCTGCTCCAGCGGGCCGAGCGGGTGCTCGGCGAGCGCGGGGCGATCGAGGTGCTGCTGGCCGGAAACCCGCCGTACTACGCGTGGCCGGGCATCGACGTCCGCTACACGCCGGCGGTCTGCGCCGCCCTCGCGCTCGGCTACCAGCAGGACCGGACCGCCTGGAACATGACGGCCGACCTGTCGTACGACGGGTCGCCGGCACTGCGGTCCACCGAGGCGGCGGAGCGGCGGCTGGCCGACCAGGGCGTCACCGTACGCCGGGCGGAGCCTGCGGACCTGCCGGCGCTGACGGCGTTCGCCAGGTCCACCTTCGGCGGCTCGTGGGACGGCGAGTTGGCCGGGTCGGTGGGGCGCGCCGACGCCGGTTGTCACCTGGCGGAGCGGGACGGCGAGGTGCTCGGCTTCGCCGCGTACGGGTCGTCCCGGCCGAGTTGGTTCGGGCCGATGGGCACCGCGCCGGCCGCGGAGGGGTCGGGCATCGGTGGGGTGCTGCTGCGGCGTTGCCTGCGGGACCAGCGGGCGGCGGGGCTGGACCGGGCCCAGATTGGCTGGGTGGGGCCGGTGCTGTTCTATTCGGGCAGCGCGGGAGCGCGGATCGAGCGGGTCTTCTTCCTGTACCGGCGAAGCCTACCGACGGCGTAACCGGGACAAACAGGACATAGATCCATTCGCCCGCATCGGCTATCGCCGCCCCCTACCGTTTTGGTAGAGGAGGCAGCCATGACCACGGATGACAACCAGACCGAGGACGGCCCGCCGATCACCTGGAAACCGGTGGGTGAACTCCCCGGCCAACTGCCGTTCGACCGGCTCGACTACGGCGACGCCGAGCAACTGGCCGAGATGAGCACCGACGGCGAGCCTTCGGTGGCCGAGGAACCGCAGGAGATGGTGGACGCGCCGATCACACTGCCTCCGCCGTACAACCGGGCACAGAAACGGCGCAACCAGCGCCCACTACCGACCTGACGACGAACGGGGCGGACCGCGTCAGCGGCCCGCCCCGTTCGGGGTAAGAACTGGACTCAGAAGTCCATGTCCCCGCCACCCGGGCCAGCCGGGGCAGCCGGGGTCTTCTCCGGCTTGTCCGCGACAACAGCCTCGGTGGTGAGGAAGAGCGCCGCGATGGAAGCGGCGTTCTGCAGCGCCGAGCGCGTCACCTTGGCCGGGTCGATGATGCCCGCGGCCAGCAGGTCGACGTACTCGCCGTTGGCGGCGTTGAGACCGTGACCCGCTTCGAGGTTACGGACCTTCTCCACCACGACGCCGCCCTCAAGGCCGGCGTTGACGGCGATCTGCCGCAGCGGGGCGTCCAGCGCGACCTTGACGATGTTCGCACCGGTCGCCTCGTCGCCGACCAGGTCGAGCTTGTCGAAGGCGGTCTTGCCGGCCTGAACCAGCGCGACGCCACCACCCGGGACGATGCCCTCCTCGACGGCCGCCTTCGCGTTGCGAACGGCGTCCTCGATGCGGTGCTTGCGCTCCTTGAGCTCGACCTCGGTGGCCGCGCCGACCTTGATCACCGCAACGCCGCCGGCCAGCTTGGCCAGCCGCTCCTGCAGCTTCTCCCGGTCGTAGTCGGAGTCGCTCTTGTCGATCTCGGCCCGGATCTGGTTGACCCGGCCCTGGATCTGCTCGGCGTCACCGGCACCGTCGACGATGGTGGTCTCGTCCTTGGTCACCACGACCTTGCGGGCGCGGCCCAGCATGTCGAGGCTGGCGGCGTCGAGCTTGAGGCCGACCTCCTCGCTGATGACCTGGCCACCGGCGAGGATGGCGATGTCGGTCAGCATGGCCTTGCGGCGGTCACCGAAGCCCGGCGCCTTGACGGCGACCGACTTGAAGGTGCCACGGACCTTGTTGACCACCAGGGTGGCGAGGGCCTCGCCCTCCAGGTCCTCGGCGATGATCAGCAGCGGCTTGCCCGACTGCATGACCTTCTCCAGGATCGGGAGCAGGTCCTTCACCGACGAGATCTTGCTGTTGGCGATCAGGATGTACGGGTCGTCGAAGACGGCCTCCATACGCTCCGGGTCGGTCATGAAGTAGGCCGAGATGTAGCCCTTGTCGAAGCGCATACCCTCGGTGAGCTCCAGCTCCAGCCCGAAGGTGTTGCTCTCCTCGACGGTGATGACGCCTTCCTTGCCGACCTTGTCCATCGCCTCGGCGATGATCTCGCCGACGGTGCTGTCGCCAGCGGAGATGGAGGCGGTGGAGGCGATCTGCTCCTTGGTCTCGACGTCCTTGGCGAGCTTGGACAGCTCCTCCGAGACGCTCGCGACAGCAGCCTCGATGCCCCGCTTCAGGGCCATCGGGTTGGCGCCAGCGGCCACGTTGCGCAGGCCCTCGCGAACCAGGGCCTGGGCCAGGACGGTCGCCGTCGTCGTGCCGTCACCGGCAACGTCGTCGGTCTTCTTGGCGACCTCCTTGACCAGCTCAGCGCCGATCTTCTCGTACGGGTCCTCGAGCTCGATCTCCTTGGCGATGCTCACACCATCGTTGGTGATGGTGGGGGCACCCCACTTCTTCTCGAGCACGACGTTGCGGCCCTTGGGGCCGAGGGTCACCTTTACGGCGTCGGCGAGCTGGTTCATGCCCCGCTCGAGGCCGCGGCGCGCCTCTTCGTCGAACGCGATCATCTTGGCCATACGGCGTTGTCCTCCTGGACACTCACGGGCCACCCGAGATGTGTGCCCCGGATGGGCCGCCTGGTGTACGCACCTTGGGACGTCGCCACCTGGCGACGACGACGTCCTTCGGCCGGGCCGGATAGCCCGCGACGACCGGCCATGTGTCGCCCCGGCGTCTCCACGCCGGTGCAACCTGGCCCCACCGTCCCGACCATTGGCACTCACGGTATGCGAGTGCCAATGACTTGTTTAGCACTCTCCCCTGCCGAGTGCAAGCACGATGCCGCCGCTCAGCCGAGTTCCGCAGCCAGTCCAGGGCTGTTCACCGGCGCCTCATGGGCGCGCTGCTCGGCGTACGTCACCAGCAGACCGATCATCTGGGCAAGGTGGGCCGGCAGGGCCAGCACGGCGGTGATCCCGATCACGACCACCACTCCGGCCGCGTTACCCGGCGACGCGAACGGATCCGTACCGAAGGCGGAGGTGCCCACCCCCTCCAGGGAGCTGGAGACCACACTCACGATGATCACCGCCAGGGCGACCAGGGCGACCCGCCCGAGTAGCAGGCCGAGCCGGTCGTGGAACATCCGGAACGAACGACCGATCGGGTTGTGGCGTTCGAAGAGATAGACCGGGCCGGCCATGCTCAGCGCGAAGGCCAGGTAGATGCCCGGCAGCACGCAAAAACAGACACCGACGCCGATGAGCAGACTGACCAACAGGGTCCAGCCCCACAGCCCGAGCGCCCGACGAAAGCCGTAGCGCAGCGCCGACTCCAGGCTGACCGGCTGACCGGCGGCCTGGCGGGTGATCACCCAGCTGCCCGAGGCCCACCCGACGGCCTGCACCACGCCCACCAACAGGCTGCCGCCGACCAGCACGAGGAGGAGGCTCCCCAACTCGGCGGCGAAGTTGTCCGGCAGCGCGGCGCCAGGAGCACCATCGGCCTGGGCGGCCCACTTCGCCGACGGGTCCACCCCGAGGGCGATCACCGAGAGCACCGCCGCCGGCAGCACCTGGGTGAGCAGCATGATCGGCACCAACTGCCGCCAGCCCCGACGCAGCGCTCCCCCGCACCTGTTGAACCAACCGCCGATGCCGGCACCGGGCGGCGTGACCAGGGCATCGTTCGGGTCGAACCCGTAACCCGGCGGGTACCAGCCAACCGGCGCCCCCGGATACCACTGCTGCCCGCCGTAGGGACCCGACCCGGGCGGGTAACCCCCGGTGGGCGGGAACACCCAGCCCTGCGGCGGCGGGGCCGCACCCCAGGCACCCTGCGCGGGATCCCAGCCGGGCGGCGGACCGGAGTGGCCGGCCGGAGGCATGCCCGGCCCCCAGCCGGGCGGCGGACCGGAGTGGCCGGGGCTGCCGGCGGGCGAGGACGGGTCCGGCTCCCCCGACCCGGGGGACGGAGTGGGCGGGGGTGGCTGGTCGGTCATGAACGCTCCTCAGCATCGGCTGGAACGGTTCACGATCTTCCCGGCTGCGGGCCCCTGCCGCAGCCCCGACTCACGGGGCGATCGGCCAGGAAGTTCAGCCGATGACGCGTACGTGCTCCGCCTGTGGGCCCTTCTGGCCCTGGGCGACCTCGAACTCGACCCGCTGACCGTCGTCCAGCGCCTTGTAACCGTCCATCTCGATGGCGGAGAAGTGGACGAACACGTCCTGACCGCCGTCGACGGCGATGAAGCCGTAGCCCTTCTCGGCGTTGAACCACTTCACGGTGCCCTGTGCCACGGTGCACTTCCCTCACTCTGCGCGGTCTTGCCTGACCCGGCGCACGGCGCGGCCGGGTGCCCCGACCACCGACTCAGCGATCGATGACCGCCATTGAATCAGGTGACCGAAATCGCACGTTACACGAGCACTGACGGCCGCGCACTGCCACAAATCAGACACACTTCGGGGGCAAAGCAGCCGCACTGACCGGTCGGATTCCCGATCCACCGGATTCGCGCGCGTCATTGCGAATGGGCGAAGGGCCCCGAGGCGCCCCCGGCGGTGACGGCTATCGGGCGCAGCCCACGAAAATCCGCTGTGGTAGGCATGCGGGCATGACCACCGACATGGGCTCGCTGGCCCCGCGGCTCGCGGAGATCCGCCGGGTCCGACCGGAGGACGCCGCCCGGGCCCGGGCGCTGCGCCTGGAGATGCTGGCCGACGCGCCGTTGGCCTTTCTGGAGACCCTTGCGGACGCGGCGGCCCGACCCCACAACGAGTACGCCGCCCGCGTCGCGTACACCTCGGCCGGTTCCAGCAACGCGCAGTTCATCGCCGACCCGGGCGGCCGGCTGGTCGGCCACGCCGGTGGCACCACCGCCCCGAACGAACCCGGGCTGACCGTGATCTACGCCGTGTACGTCACGCCGACCTGGCGCGGCAGTGGGCTGCTCGGCGAACTGATCGACGGGGTGGCCGCCTGGTCCCGAGCCTGCGGCCGACCGGAGCTGCTACTGGAAGTGGTGGTCGGCAACGACCGCGCCTACCGCGCCTACCAGCGCCTGGGCTTCAAGGACACCGGCGTACGGGTGCCCCACCCCACCATCCCAGCCCTCACCGAGCTACAGATGCGCCGAACCGCCTAAACCAAGAGAACTCATCCCAAGGCAGAACCATCTGATGCCCTAGAAAGCGTGCAGCGACGCCACCGTCGTGCCCACGGCAGGGTTTCCGGGGCAGCCCGACCCGCGCAGGGATCAAGCCTGACCGCCCGGAGTGGGTCGGGCTGCCCCGGAAACCCACAACCGCAACCAAAGATCAGACGTGCCGGCGAGACTGCACGATCCGGAACCGGTTGGCCACGTACGCCCCGTCCGTCAGGGCCGAGTTGGCCGCCGCGTTGGCCCCGCTGCCGTGGAAGTCGGAGAACGCCGCCGACTGGTTGACGAAGACACCGCCGGTGAGGTTGCAGGACAGGTGCACCCCGACCTCGACCGCCACCGCCTCGGTCGCGTCCAGCACGGCCTCGTCGGTCGAGTAGACCCCGGCGGTGAGCGCGCCCTTCTCGCCGACCGTCCGGCGCAGCAGTTCCAGGCTGTGCGCTGTGGAGTCGGTCGCGATGGCGAACGAGATCGGCCCGAACCATTCCCGGCCGTACGTCTCCGTGTCGTCCGCGGTCAGCTTGACGATCGTCGGGGTACGCACCACGGCGTCGGCGTACGACGGGTGGGCGACGTTCCGCGACTCCAGCACCGGCTCGCCGACCTTGGTCACCTCGGCCAGCCGCTCCAGCACCCCGTCGTTGACGATGGCGCCGGTCAGCTCCACACCTCGGGCCGGGTCCGCGGTGAGCTTGCCGACGGCGGCGGCGATTCCGCCGGCCACCTCGTCGAAGCTCTTGTGCCCCTGGTCGGTCTCGATGCCTCCGGCCGGGATGAGGATGTTCTGCGAGGTGGTGCACATCTGCCCGCTGTAGAGGGTCAGCGTGAAACCGAGGTTGCGGCACATGCCGGCGAAGTCGTCGGTGGAGTCGATGACGACGGTGTTGAGGCCGGCCTTCTCGGTGTAGACCGATGCCTGCCGGGCGTGCGTCTCCAGCCAGTCGCCGTACTCGGTGGAGCCGGTGAAGTCGACGATCTTGACGGAGCGGTGCAGGGCCAGGTCGCTGGCGAGCTTCTCGCCGGGCGCCTCGGCCGCCAGCATGATCAGGTTCGGGTCGAACCCGGCCTCGGCGAGCACCTCCCGGGCGTACTTCACGGTGATGGCCAGCGGCAGCACCGCGCGCGGGTGCGGCTTGACGATCACCGGGTTGCCGGTGACCAGCGAGGCGAACAGGCCGGGGTACGAGTTCCAGGTCGGGAAGGTATTGCAGCCGATCACCAGCGCCACCCCACGCGGCACCACGTGGAACGTCTTGGTCATCCGCAGCGGGTCACCCTTGCCGGCGGCCTTCTCCCAGCCCGCCGTGCCCGGGTGCCGGGTCATCTCGGCGTACGCGTACGCCAGCGCTTCCAGCGCCCGGTCCAGCGCGTGCGCGCCACCGGCCTGGAAGGCCATCACGAACGCCTGACCGCTGGTGAACTGCACCGCGTTGGCCAGCTCGAAGATGTGCTTGTGCAGCCGGTCGAGGATCTCCAGGCAGACGCCGACCCGGGCCTGCGGGCCGGCGTCGCGCCACGCCGGCAGCGCGGCGGAGGCGGCGCTGATCAGCTCGCCGGGGCCGGCGTGCGGGTACCGCACCGCCAACTCCACCCCGAACGGGCTCGTCTCGGTGGCGACCCGGTCGCCGCTGCCGGGCTGGTCGAGCGGAAAGTCACCACCGAGGTACGCCTCGAAGGCGGACTTACCGTCGGCGGCGGCGGTCTCGCCGTATACCCGGGGGCTGGGGGATTCGGGATAGGCGGACCAGTAGCCCCGCTCCGTGATCGCGGTCAGCGCACGGTTGAGGGTGTCGGCGTGCCTGTCGTACAGGGGATGCGGGGTCTCCGTCATGCCCGCCATCATGCCTGAGCCCGGTCCGTGAGCAGTAGCGCGAATGCCCGACAGCGGCTCATGCCGCAGTCGGGTTCCGGAGCAGAAGCGCCGATGGCCGCGGGGTTGCGCACGGCGGCAGCGGGTAACCGCAGGCCTTCGGCCAGGGAGGGCGGCGGGTGAGGATCACCGAGATCCGGGTGCACGGGGTCGCCGACAAGGGACCCGAGGCGATCCTCGACCGACCGATCGTCGCGCGGGTCGCCGGAGACGACAACGCCGGCTTCTACCGGCCGCGGCCCGGCTACGGTGCCCCTACGGACCGCGACGGGGTGACGCTTGAGGCGTACCGCTGGAGCCGGCTGACCGGCGGCACCGCCACCCGGACGTTCTCCCTGGTCCTGCTCCTACCGTTCATGCTCAGCAACATCGCCGTCTGGATGCTTCCGGTCACCGGTCGCGGCGGCCAGGCCGCGCGGGCGCTGTGCCGACTGCTCGCCGCGACGATGACCTCGATGTACGTCCTCTCCGCCGTCGGGGTGTCAGTCGACCTGATCGCCTGGCAGTGCGCTGCCTACCCGAGGTGTCTGGAGGGGCGGCGGGAGATCTCCTGGCTGGGCGGCGTGCCACCCGGGCAGCGGCTCGCGCTGCTGGCCGTACCGCCGATCATCGCGATCGTCCTGATCTGGCGCCTCGGTGCCCGGACCTGGCAACTTCCCGAGGACAGCGACCCGTCGCCCGGTGTCGGTGCGGACCGGCTCGACGCGCCCGCTTTCTGGGACACCCGGTCGCTGCTGCGCCGCCTGCGCTCGGTTCACGTCGCGGTGGCGCTGGGCACGCTCAACATCACTCTGCTGCTGGTTCTGGCACCGCACGACGCCACAGTGCCCGGCTGGCTGCTGCTGGCCGCGGACGTGGCGCTGCTCGCCGCCGCGCTGGTGCTGCTCTGCCGGCCGGCGATAGAGCGGCGCGGAGAGCGGGACCAGTGGAGCTCGCGGACCATCCGCTGGGCGGCCATCGCGCTCACCGTACTGACCCTGGGCTACGCGTTGGCGCCACGGCCGCCGTGGACGGCCCAGGGGGCCTTGCCCGGGTACGGGACGGTGGCCGCCGGACTGTTCGCCGGGCAGGTAGTGCTGCTCGCGATGCTCGGCCTGGTGGTCGTGGTGCAGCGCCGTTCCCTTCCTCGGCCCCTCTTCCTGCTGGCCGGGCTGGGTGCGCCTGTGCTGACAACCGTCGCGATCGGGCTGGGCGTCGCCTACGACTCGGGCCTGACCTACGGGCTCGCCGAGTATCTGGACCGTGGTTCCAGCCCGACGCCCGCCCGGCCGCTGCCGCCCGGGGCGCCACCGTTGTCGCCGCCGATCGCCTTCCGCTGGGCCACCCTCGGCTTCTCCCTCGCCGTGCTCCTGGTGCTCGTGACGGCACTGCTCGTACCCCGGATCGGCCGGGATCGTCGCCGCCGGGAGGCCGAGGAACTGGTGCGACGGGACTATCCGGAAGCCTCCCGGGCGGCCCCCGAGCGGGCTCGGGCCGTTTGCGACGCGATCGTCCGCGCCCGGCTGACGGATCGGCTCGGAGGGCTGCTGGCCACGGCGTACGTGGTGTTGGCACTGCTCACCCTCGCGGCGGCCGGGCTCTCGGTGGTCGGTCCCGGCCCTGGTGCGCTCGCTCTGCGGCTGGGCGGTGAGCCGCTGGCCCGTCCGGTGATCTTCGTGACCGACCTGGGCGCTCTGCTGGTCGGGCTGTTCGCCGCGATCCTCGCCGTGCTGGGGCTGGTCGCCTACCGGTCCGGCGCGATCCGGCTGGTCGGGGTGCTCTGGGAGCTGGCCACCTTCTGGCCGCGTGCCGCGCATCCACTCGCCCCGCCGTGCTACGTCGAACGGGCGGTCCCGGAGCTGACCCGCCGGATCGGGCAGCTCACCGCCGACGGGAACGCTGTGGTGTTGTCCGGGCAGAGTCACGGCAGCGTGCTCGCGGCGGCGACGGTCCTCCAACTGCCCGACCACTGCCGCCGGCGGGTGGCCCTGCTCACCTACGGCTCCCCGCTCGGCAACCGCTACCGGCGGATCTTCCCGGCGTACGTCAGCGACGAAATGGTGCGCGAGGTCGGCAGCCGGTTGGCCTGGCGGTGGATCAACCTGTGGCGGTACACCGACGCGGTGGGCGGACCGGTGTTCGTCCCGTCCGTCGACGGACCCGACGATCCGGCCGCCCGGGTCGACCGTCGGGTACGGGATCCGAAGGGACTGCTCATCCCACCGACCGACACCGTGCCCCCACCGGTGCAGGGCCACCGGTTCACTCCGGACGACGACTTCCACGCCGCGGTCCGTGAGCTGGTCGGGCGCCTGGAACGGACCGACCGGTGAACGGTCGGCTCAGAGGGTGAGCTGCCAGTCGGTCCAGGAGTCCACCGGGCGGAAGCCGAGCTGCTCGTTGATCGCCACCATGTAGCTGTTGCTGGAAGCGTTGAAGGTGTCGATCACCTGTACCGCTGGTTCGTGGGTGAGCAGATGGTGCAGGTTCTCCGCCTTGGCGATGAGGCCGAGCCGGTGCCCACGGTGGTCCGGGTCGACGATGGTGATCTGCTGGAACGCGTGCCAGTCGGCGGAGGCGCCCACGTCCAGCAGCGTCCAGGCGACCAGCCGGCCGGACGCCTCGTGCCGCATCCCGAGGTGGTAGCGCCGCCGGCCCCGCGCGTCGAGTGCCCGTTCGTTGCCGCGGATGCGCTCGGCGTCCACCTGCTCCGGCTCCCACTGCACGTCGCCCATGGGGGCGTCCATCAACAGCCGGCCGTCGAGGTAGGCGATGTCGGCGACGTACTCCCGTGGGGTCGTCCCCTGCCAGCAGACCGGGTGATAGCCCTCGGCTCGCGGTTGGGCCTCGGCGAGCGCCGCCCGCAGGGCGATCCGGTCGATCTCGCCGACGTGGAGTCGGCGACGCACCTCGGTGAGGGCGGGCTGGGCTCCGGTCGCGGCGGCGAACGCGTCGCCCGCCCCGCTTCGGGCGGGCCCGCCGGGCAGCGCGGAGACGGCCATCGCCACGACCCGCTTACGGCCGTGCTCGCGGAGCAGGCGCAGCCCGTACTCGTGCAGGGCCCGACCCACCCCTCGGCGCCGCAGTTCGGGATGCACCAGCAGCTCGGCGGTGGCGTTGTCGGTGTTGTCGAGCTGCGGCAGGTCCAGTTGGAGGTAGCCGGCCGGTACGCCGTCAAGTCGGGCCAGCGCCCAGAGCGACCGGGTGCCGGGCATCGGGGTGTGGAACAGCGCGTCGAAGCGGCGGCGGCAGAAGGGCGGGAAGTCCGACAGATCGGCGTCGTTGGTCGCCGCCCCGATCCGGTACGCCTCGTCGACCGACGTCCGGTCGGCGCCGTCGAACGGCGCGATCGTGATGCTCATGCCGCTGAGGGTGCACCCCGGAAAAGCGATCAGGCCAGCGAATTAATCGCTGGCCTGATCGAACGTGGTCGGGAGGGACACTCGCACAACGCCTCCGGCGTTGGGTCGCAAGAACTTCAAAAGTCTTCGGCGAAATGCCCTCCCGCACGGAGCATCTTGCGCCGTCCGGTTCCTGCCGTCAAGTCCGTAGCGGCGGGTTTTCCACACTCACAGCGAAAACCCAGTTACCCGCTGATCGACTCGACCCCCCGGGGTCAGCCGAGGAGGCCGGCGTCGCGGGCGGCGCGCAGCGAGGGCTTGATGTGGTGGGTCGGACCAACCTGACCGGCCACCGCATCGATGGTCTTCAGGCCCTCGCCGGTGTTGAACACGACGGTCTCGGCGGTCGGGTCGAGCCGGCCGGACTCGACAAGCTTGCGCAGCACCGCCACTGTCACCCCGCCCGCGGTCTCGGCGAAGACCCCTGTGGTGCGGGCCAGGTCGCGGATGCCCGCACGGATCTCGTCGTCGTCGACGTACTCCATCCAGCCGCCGGTGCGGCGGACCGCCTCCAGGGCGTACAGGCCGGCCGCCGGGTCGCCGATGTTGAGCGACTTGGCGATCCCGGTCGGCTTGACCGGGATGATCGTGTCGGTCTCGGCGTGCAGCGCGGTGGCGATCGGGTTGCAGCCGGCGGACTGTGCACCGAAGACCTTCCAGCCGCCGGCCGGCGCCTCGACCAGGCCGATCTCCACCAGCTCGGAGAACGCCTTGTCAATCTTGGTGAGCAGCTCGCCACTGGCCATCGGAATGACCACCTGGGCCGGGATCCGCCAGCCGAGTTGCTCGGCCACCTCGTAGCCGAGGGTCTTGGAGCCCTCCGCGTAGTACGGCCGGACGTTCACGTTGACGAACGCGGTGTCCTCGAATTCGTCGGTCTCCACCAGCTCGCCGCAGAGCCGGTTGACATCGTCGTACGAGCCGTCGATGGCGACCAGCTCACCGCCGTAGACGGCGGTGGTGATGACCTTGCCCTGCTCCAGGTCGCTGGGGATGAAGACCACCGAGGGCACCCCGGCGCGGGCGGCGTGGGCGGCCACCGAGTTGGCCAGGTTGCCGGTCGACGCGCAGGCGAACCGGGTGAAGCCGAGCGCCCTGGCGGCGGTGAGCGCCACCGAGACGACCCGGTCCTTGAACGAGTGGGTGGGGTTGGCGCTGTCGTCCTTGACCCAGAGCGGCGCGGTGATGCCCAGCTCGGCGGCGAGGTGCGGGGCCGCCACCAGTGGAGTCAGCCCCGGGTCGAGGGTGACCCGGCTGGCCGGGTCCTGACCGGCGGGGAGCAGGGCGGCGTACCGCCAGATGTTGTTCGGGCCGGCCTCGATCTGCTCGCGGGTGACGGTGGCCAGCGCGGCGGTGTCGTAGTCGACTTCCAGGGGGCCGAAACACTCGTAACAGGCGTGCTGGGCGGCGAGCGGGTAGCGGGCCGAGCAGGCACGGCAGACCAGGGCGCGGGCGGGGCTGGCAGAGGTGTCGATGCCGGAGGTGACGAGCGTCGACGTCATGTCGAGAGTCCTCTCATCTTTCCCCGCATCGCACGGTGCGGCGGGGACGGAATTGGCACCTGCCCCGCGGGTCGCTCAGCGGTGAGCGCGCGGGGTGGTTGCCGGGGCGTCGTCGGGCCGTATCCCTCAGCCCCTCTGGATGAGGTATTCAGTTGTGCCGTCGAGTCTAGGACAACGCTGTCGGCCGCTGCTACCGCAGATCCCAGAGAGTGGGTCAGCGGGCACTCACCGCCACGGGGTCGGTCACCGCGACCGGGTCCGTCACCGCGCTCGGCCGGGGCAGCGACGCGGTCCGGGGCCGGGCGGCGAGGTTCGCGGCGATCAGGGCGGCGATCGTGATGGCGGCCCCGACCAGTTCGACGGGCTCCGGCCGGTAGCCGCGGGCGATCTGCACCGCGAAGGTGGTCACCGGGACGAGGTTCATGAACAGCGCGGCGTTGGCGGCGCCGAGTCGCTGCACGCCGGTGTTCCAGGCCAGGACCGCGATCACGGCACCCACCAGGACGGCGTACGCCAGCTGCGGCGCGACCGCCACGAGGTCGGCGGCGGCCGGCGCGTGCTGCCAGCCGACGGCGTCGGCGCCGATGCTCAGGGCGAGCATGGCGGCCGTGCCGGCGAGCGCTGTCAGTGTGGTGAAGCGCAGCGGGGACCACTCGCCGAACCGGCTGGCACCGTGGGTGTAGATGCCCCAGCCCAGCACCGCGCCGACCATCATCAGCCCGCCGAGTCCGAACTGGCCGAGCCCGGCCAGGCTCCCGCGCGTGATCACCAGGCCGACTCCGAGGAGCGCCACCAGGGAGAGGGCCAGCAGGAGCGGCTTCGGGCGTACGCCGTCGCGGGCCCAACGAACGAGCTGGGTGATCACCGGAGTGGTGGCCACGAAGAGGGAGATCTGCTGTGGGGCGGCGTGTTCGAGCGCCAGGTTGGTGAGCAGGTTGAAGCCCGCGAAGCCGACCACTCCGAGCACCACCACCTCCAGCGCCCGGCCACCGTGCCGCAGCGCGCCGGCACCCTCGCGGAGCAGCAGGATGGCGACCAGGACGACGGCGGCCAGCAGGTAGCGCGCGGTGGTCAGGTTGAGCGGGTCGACCCGGTTGAGCGCGCTGGCCAGGATCGGGAACATGACGCCCCAGCCGAGCACGGCGACCAGTGGGTACGCGGTGGCGCGGGATCGCATCGGCAACTCCAATGTTCGAGTATCGTCGAACCAACGACACCGACCATAGGGTGTTGTTCGATTATTGTCGAACAAGGGTTACACTGCTCACATGGAGCCGCACGAGCCCGACCTGACCGCCGTACCGGTCACCAGCGTGTTGGCCGCACTCGCCGACGACGTGCGGCTACAGATCGTCCGGGCGCTCGCCGAGGGCGGCGAGTCCGCCTGCGGCAGCTTCGACTTCGGCGTCTCCAAGGCGACCCGCAGCCACCACCTGAAGGTGCTGCGCGAGGCGGGCCTGACCCGGACCCGGGCCGCCGGCACCAGCCGACTGGTCCGGCTCCGCCGGGACGAGCTGGACGAGCTCTACCCCGGCCTCCTGGACGCGGTCCTCACCCAGCGCCCGCCGGCCTGACACCGTCCCGCCCTCGCTCCTCGGCCGCGGTTCGCGCGGCGGCACCACCCGATCGGCGAGCGGCCTGTCACCGTCGGCGGCTGGGACCTGCCACCGACGCTCGCTTTGGAGCTGAATCGTCTACGACATCAGAGAAGAGGCAACGCCGCGACCGGGAGTATCGACCGGCCCCGGCCGGGCAGATCGACCGGCCCTGACCGGGCGCGCCGCCGAAGCCGCCTCGTCGAGGCTCCGGCGACGCGTGGTTCGGGTCTGGTCAGACGGGAACCGAGTCGAGTTCGGCCGCCGAAGCCGACCCTGACGCGGTGCGGTGCCGGGCGAGCAGCGTGTCGAGCGCCCACTTACCCGGGCCGAGAGCCGCGACCAGCAGGAACGCCCAGCAGAAGAGCGCCGCCCGCTCACCTCCGTTGTGCAGCGGCAGCAGAGCGTCCGGCTGGTGCACCACGAAGTAGGCGTACGCCATCGAGCCGGAGGCGAGCAGCGCGGCGGGTCGGGAGAAGAGCCCGACCAGCACCAGCACGCCGCAGACCAACTGGATCAGGGCGGCCCACCAGCCGGGCCAGGTGCCGAGCGGTACCGCCTTGCCGGTCATCGGGTTGCCGCCGAACAACCCGAACACCGAGGACAGGCCGTGCAACGTGAACAGCAGGCCGATCACGATGCGGAACAGGGACAGGGTCGGCCCGCCGAGCCGAGAGACATTCATGGCACCTCCATCGAATGGAATGGATGAGTCCTGTCCATCGTGAGGTATGAAGACATCGAAGGTCATAAGTTCCTTGCTGGTGGGAAAATCCCTCCTGAAAATGGTATGACGATTCATCAAGCCCGCACTGCCCTTCTCCGCGATCTTGCACTTGCTGTCGTCGGATAGCGGGCATCCAGCGCATATCGGCAACCGAAACTGCAAGATCGGCGCGGACGGGGGCTGGGCAGGTGACGGTGTGGTGCCTGCGTGGGCGAGGATCGACGGATGATCTCTCGCGAGACGGCAGCGCGGCGACGCACCAGCACGGCGTCCGCGACGGTCACGGCGTTCACGGCGGCTCTCACTCTCGGCGCGTGTCTGCCTGGCGACCATCGCGGGCAGGGCGGCCCGGACGGCCCGCGACCACCTGCCGCGCCCACCACCGCCGCAAGCCCGTCGGGGAGCGTCGACCCGCTGGCCGGGTGCCCGGCCACCGGCGTTCGGATCCGGTCGACCGGCGGGGACGCCGCGATGGGCCTGCGCGCCCTCGGCCTGGAGTTGGTCAACTGCGGCGAGCGCCCCTACCAGCTCAACGGGTACCCGGTGCTGCACGTGTTCGACGAGGAGCGTGAGCCGGTGATGCTGCGGGTGGTCAACGGCGGCAAGGAAATCACCTCCGGCTTCGACCAACCACCCCGGGAGGTCACCCTCGCCGCCGGGGAGCGGGCCACCGCCGTGGTGCTCTGGCGCAACCTGGTCACCGACTCGACAGTGGTGGCCACCAACGGCGAGTTCCTGACCGTTGCTCCCGCCGCCGGGCAGCCGGCCGAGGAGGTCGACCCGGACGGGCCGATCGACCTCGGCAACACCGGCCGGATCGGCGTCAGCGCCTGGAAGAAGGCCGACCCGTCCACGCCGGTGCCGTCCCGGCCGGCCCCGCCACCGGCGCCGAGCGCGGTGCCGTCGTCGGTGAGCCCACCCGACGGCCGGCTGTGACCCGACCCGCTACGACGTGATGTCCTTGCGGGTGAAGCGCCAGAACGCCAGCCCCCAGAACAGCGTCGCGTAGCTGATCGCCGAAATGCAGCCACGCACCACATCGTCGGTCTGCACCGGAGTCGACAGCAGACCCAACCAGGCGGTGCTGAAGTGGGTGGGCAGGAAGTCGCGCAGCGCGCCCAGGGCGGTGATCTGGTCCAGGATGCTGGACAGGATCCAGAGCAGCACCGCGCCACCGACAGCGCCCAACGCGGCGTCAGTAATCACCGACAGCAGGAATGCCAGGCCGGCCACGACCAGGAGTACGACCGCCAGGTAGCCCAGCACGGCCAGCAACCGGAGCAGCCCCTCGGTGGGTTCCAGCTCGGCGGCGACAGTGCTGCGCAGCGGCGACCAGCCGTAGCGCAGGGTGCCGGCCAGCAACGCGGTGCCGGCCAACAGCAGCAGGGCCAACCCCGAGTACGCGAGCGCGACCACCAGCTTCACCGTCAGCAACCGCGCCCGGGGCACCGGGATCGCCAGCAGGTACCGCAGGCTGCCCCAACTCGCCTCGCTGGCCACCGTGTCGCCGCAGAACAGCGCGACGACCACCACCAGCAGGAACGACGCCGACACGAAGATCGAGAACAGGGTGAAGTTGAGTCCGCCGGAGGTGGCCAGGTCGACCAGGCTGGCGAACTCGTTGTTGCCGTTGTCGTCGTCGCCACCGGAGTTGAACTGGAACGCGATCAGGATGATCAGCGGCAGCAGCACCATGAACCCGAGCGCCAGCTGGGTCCGCCGCCGGGACGCCTGCCGACGGAACTCCGCCGCGAACGGCATGGTGGCCGACGGCCGATAACCGCGGGCCTCACCCGCGTCAGTAACAGCCATCACCGGTCACCGCTTCCCCGAGAGTTGTCGCCCACCAGGGCGAGGAACGCGTCCTCCAGGCGCCGCCGAGGCACCACCCGGTCCACCCCGATGCCGGCGCGCACCAGCTCCGCCACCACCTCGCTGCGGGCCGTGCCGTTGGTGTCGACCACCAGTTGGCCGTCGCTCTCCGGCAACACCCGGACCCCGTGCAGCCGGTCCAGCACCGCCCGCGCGGCCACCGGGTCGGTGACGTCGAAGAGCACGCTCGGCGACTCGCCCACGATCTCCTCCACCGGCCCGGACGCCACGATCCGGCCCTTGTTCACCACCACCGCGTGTGTGCACGTCTGCTCCACCTCGGCCAGCAGGTGGCTGGAGACCAGCACCGCTCGGCCGTCCGTGGCGTACCGCTGGAGCACCCGGCGCATCTCGGCGATCTGCGGCGGGTCGAGCCCGTCGGTCGGCTCGTCCAACACCAGCAGTTCGGGAAGGCCGAGCATGGCCTGGGCGATGGCGAGGCGCTGGCGCATCCCGTGGCTGTAGTTCTTGATCCTCCGCTGCACGGAGTCACCCAGCCCGGCGATCTCCAGCGCCGCGTCGAACTGCGCGTCCTCCCACGGCCGCCCGGTGGCCCGCCAGTACGCCTTCAGGTTGTCCAGACCCGACAGGTGCGGCAGGAAGCCCGGCCCCTCCACCAGCGCCCCGATCCGGGACAGCACCGGCGAGCCGGGCACCAGCCGACGGCCGAAGACGTAGATCTCGCCGGCGGTCGGCTGGGTCAGCCCCATCAGCACCCGCAGGGTGGTGGTCTTGCCGGCACCGTTCGGCCCGAGCAGACCCACCACCTGACCGGGGTGCACCTCGAAGTCCACGTTCGACACCGCGACGAAGCCGTCCGCGTACTCCTTGCGCAGTGCGCGCACGGCCAGCGGAGTGTCCGCGTACTCCGGATGCACCGACCGGTCCTGGCGGCGGTGCCGGCGGCGGACCAGGGCGACGACCACGACGAGCCCGATCACGATGGCGGCGAGCAGGCCGGCGAGCACCCAGCGCCAGACCGTCGCGGCCGTGGGGATCGGCTCGCCGTCGACTGTGGGCAGGCTGACCGCGCCGTCCGCGGCCACCGTGTAGACGGTCGGCGCGGCGGGCGTGGTGTACGCCTGGTCGGAGGTGGCCACCACCAGCCGCAACCGGTGCCCGGCCTCGACCCGGCGGACGATCCCGGGCAGCGTCACGGTGACCGGGCGGGCGTCCTGCACCCGCTGCGGTAGGCCGGTGAGCCGGATCGGGGCGACCAGACCGTTCGGCAGGGTGGCCGCGCCGTCCGGGTCGACGTCGTAGAGCTTGACGAAGAGCACCGCCTCGCCGGTCGGCGACGCGGCCCGCACTGTGACGGTGGGCGCACCGGCCACGTCGACCGCCTCGGTGAGCGGGGTCGACTCGAATCGGGCGTGCTGACCGGGTACGTCGCCGGCCACCCCGTCCAACAGCGAGGCGAGCCCGCCCGCGAACGGGATGGAGGAGATGGCCGCCGGGTTGCCGTTCGGCGGGTTCGCGATCGGCTGCGCCGGACCGGTGACCGTCACCTCACGACGGGCGTTGCCGGTCAGGCCCGGGTAGTCGGCGCGGCGGAATCCGGTGGCGACGAGACCCCTGTCGAGCGCGTCGAAGCCGGCGATCCGCGACCAGGTGAAGTCGTCGCCGGGCGCATCGCCCTCGCCCTTGACGTAGTGGTCGAGCCACTGGACGGTCAGGAACTTCACCCGGTCCTCGTCCGAGCGGGGTCCACTGCCGCCGTCGTGCCCGCCGGTGAACCAGGCGACCCGTACCGGGGTGCCGGCGGCGGCGATGCCGCGCGCGTTCGCGTCGGCCTCGCCGAGCGGGAAGAGGGTGTCCGCCTCGCCCTGCACCAGCAGGGTGGGTGCCTTGATCCGGTCCAGCACACCGGCCGGGCTGGAGCGTCGCAGCAGATCCACGGCGGCCTGGTCGGCGCGCCCGGTGGTGGCGATCCGCAGGTAAGCGGCGCACACGTCGGCCGCGAACCGACCGCAGGACGGGTCGGCGGCACCGGCCGGGGCGCCCCCGGGACCGGTGCCCGGGCCGGCGCCCGGCCCGGGGCTGGGTGGGCCGGCCGACGCCGGTGCGCCCTGTGGCTGGGCGGCGGTCCCGCCGGAGAGCCCGGCCGGGCCGGAGCCCACGTTGCCGCCCCCGCCGAAGAAGAGGCCCGCCCAGCCCTTCTTGAACACGCCCTCGGTCGGCGCTGCGCCGGTGCTTTCCGGCAGGAACGCGCGGGAGAGGTCGTTCCAAGTGATCATGGGCACGATCGCGTCGACCCGACGGTCCTGGGCGGCCAGCAGCAACGCCAGTCCGCCGCCGTACGAGCCGCCGACCACACCGACCTTCGGGTCACCGGCGGCGTCGGTGCGCACCTCCGGCCGAGCGGCCAGCCAGTCCAGCAGCCGCTCCGCGTCGCGCACCTCGTAGTCCGGGTTGTCCAGGTGGATCTCACCGCCGCTGCGGCCGAAACCCCGCGCGGTCCAGGTGAGCACCGCGTAGCCGCGCCCGGCGAACTCCTCCGCGTCGGAACGCACCGACTCCTTCGTGCCGCCGAACCCGTGCGCCAACAGCACCGCCGGCACCTTCCGACCGGACGAGGCGTCGGCCGGCAGGTAGAAGGTGGTGTCCAGGTTCACCGGTTGGTCGCCGGACGGTCCGGAGCGGACGGTGAGCATCGCGCTCTCGGTGCGTACCCCCGGTCCCTGTGGCCACACCGCCCAGGTCACGGCGGCTGCCAACAGCACGACGACCACCGCGGCGGCGGTCGCGCGGCGGCGGGTGGGCAGGGCACGCCGGAACCACGCGGCCGGCGACGGCGATGTCATGCGGCACACGGTACGGCCCGGAGCCTGAGCGTTGGCTGAGATCCGCCGTACGTCCGTCCGGTTGCCCCGATCGGTGCGGAGTGGGGTGCGAGCGCGCAGCGTCCGGCGCGGCACAGCGAGTTGAATTCGGATCCCGTGAATTCCGATCAATCACGGATATCCACCTCGATCCCTCCATGTCACACCCACGGCTGACACAGAGCGTGCCGGTAACGCGGACAAATGGTGACATGGCTCGAAGTGACGCGAACCTGACTCGCTGAGTGAGGTCTGACCAGTCGGGGGTTCGATTAGTTTTCCGGTCCGGTGGACGGGACTTGTCGGCTGGCTCGACGCCGGCGCCCATCCGCGCCCCACGCCGGAGGAGACACACAATGACAGTCCCCGCGCCGCGGGCCCGTCGACGGCCGTCCACGCTGGGCCGACTGCTGCCCCTGCTGCTCATCGGAGCGCTGTTGGCACCGTTGGGCCTGCTCGTCACGTCGAACTGGCGACAGATCACCGCCGACCGGGACCTTGCCGCCCGGGAACGACTCGGCGTGCAGTACCTCACCGCTCTGGCGGCGGTCACCGACGCCCTCGTGGAGGCCCAGTCCAACGCGGTCAACGGCCGCCCCGTCGCCCGGGAGGCGTTGAACGGGGCTGTCGAGGAGGCCGCCGCGGTCGACGCCCGCATCGGCGGGGAGCTGCTCAGCCAGGAACGTTGGGCCGGCGTACGGGCCAAGCTGGAGGCGCTGCGCGGCCGGAGCGCCACCGACCCCGAGGCCGCGTACACCGCGTATGGCGAGGTCTCCGACCTGCTGCTGGCCCTGCACCGGAAGGTCCGGGAAAGCTCCGGGCTGGTCCGCGACCCCGAGGCCGACTCGTTCTTCCTCCAGGACAGCGTCGGCCAGGAGCTGCCCGAGGCGGTGGTCGCCGCCGGCCGGCTCGCCGACCTGGGCACGCTGGTCTCCCGCCGGCCGGCCGCCGAGCAACCGCGCGGCCTGATGGAGCTGACCGGCCTGCGGGTGACCGCCCTGACACCCGCCGCCGACCTCGTCGACAACCTGCGCTCGGCCGTGGACGGTTCGGAGAGCACCGACCTCGGTGCCAACGTGCTGACCCCGCTGGACACCTACCAGCGTTCGGTGGAGGCACTTGCCGCGTACTCGCTGCCGGGCAAGGACACCGGCGTGGTCAACCCGGGGCAGTTGAGTGCCGCCGCCCTCAACTCGCACCGCTCGGCCCGCCAACTCCAACCGGTCATCCTCAACGAGCTGGACGCGCTGCTGGTCGAGCGCATCGATCGGCTCAACCGGGACCGCTGGCTGACCGTCGGGGCGGCGGTCGCCGCCGCCCTGCTGCTGGGCTGGCTCACCGCGTTGTTGGTCGCCGCCGGTCGCCGGGCACGACGTCGGGCCGCCCTGGCCGCCACCCACGCGGAGAGTCCGGACACCCCACCGCACCACGACCTCTGGCAACCGCCGGTCGACGAGCCCCGTGCGTTGCAGCCGGCCGGTGCGGCCCGTGACCCGGAGACCGCGCCGTGGGGGGCATTCGATGCTGCTCGGTAGGCTCCGGATCCGCGGCAAGCTCGCGCTGCTCGTGGTGATTCCGCTGCTCAGCATGGTCGGCCTGGCCGTGCCGGTGATGCTCGACCGGGTCGCCGCGGCACAGCGGGCCGCCGACACCGCCGAACGGGTACGGCTCGCCAGCCGGGTCGGCAGCCTGGTCCAGGACCTCCAACAGGAACGCATCCTCTCCGTCGGTTTCCTGCTCGGCCGGGTCGACCGCAGTGAGCTGGTCCGCAAGTCCGCCGACGTGGACGACCGGGTGGCCGACCTCCGGGCGGCACGGAGCGACGCGCTGACCGACCAGGTCGACAGCGCCCTCGACGGCGTGTCCAGCCTCATCGACCTGCGGACGGCCGTCCTGGCCAAGGCCGCCAACCCGGGTCAGGTGATGGACGCGTTCGGCCCGGTCAACAAGGGGATCATCGAGTCGCTGCGTCTGTCGTTCAGCGTGGACACCAACACGTTGCCGGGTCGTCAGGTGCTCGCCCTCGACGGGCTGCTCCGCGCCGACGAGGGCCTGGGCGCCTGCGCCACCCTGAGCCTGCTGGTCAAGGCGATCGGCACCCCCGACACCACGGCGGGGTACGTGGCCTGTATCGCCGCGCTCCAGGTCGACAACGCCCGCTTCCGCAGCCTGATCACGCCCGAACAGCTCACTGTGGCCCAGCTCAACGAGGCGGCCGTGGCCGCGCGTACCAGCCCCGACTTCCTGGTCACCAGCGCCCGGGATCCGGCCGGCGCGGTCCGTGACGTGCCGCTGGAGGCGCTCTTCCCGGCCGTCCGCACGATGATCCGGCTCGGTCAGTTCGTCGAGAAGAAGCTGGTCGCCGACGTGCTGGCCGAGGTGACGGCCGAGCAGCGGCGGGCGTTGACCGCCGCGTACCTGGTCGGTGCCGTGACGGCGATGATCCTGACGCTTGTGGTGCTGCTCAGCGTGGCGGTGGCGCGGACGGTGGCCCGACCGCTGACCCGACTCACCCGTTCTGCCGACCGGGTCGCCCGGGTCGCCGAGGCGGAGCTGGTCCGGGTCACCGACGACGAGTCGGAGAAACCGCAGGCGGTCCGTCTGGAACCGGTGGACATCCGCGCCAACGACGAGATCGGCGACCTGGCGCGGGCCTTCGACCGGGTGCAGAACACCGCTGCGCAGCTGGTCGAGCGGCAGGTCGCCGGCCGGCGCAACGTGGCCCAGATGTTCGGCCACGTCGGGCGGCGTACCCAGAACCTGGTGGGTCGCCAGATCGCGCTGATCGACCGGCTGGAGCAGCAGGAGGCCGACCCCGGCCGGCTGGAGCACCTGTACCGCCTCGACCACATCTCCAGCCGGTTGCGACGCAACGCCGGCAGCCTCGTGGTGCTCTCCGGCTCGGCCGGGGCCGACGCGCACACCGCGCCGGTGCCGCTGGCCGACGTGGTCCGGTTGGCGCTCGGCGAGATCGAGGACTACACCCGGGTGGAGGTGCAGGTTCCGGCGGGCGTCTCGGCCGCGCCGGCGGTGGTCGGTGACCTCGTCCTGGCGCTGGCCGAGCTGATGGAGAACGCCACAGTCTTCTCGCCGCCACACACCCGGGTGCTGGTGGCCGCCGAGACGTCCGGCCTGGGCGCGCGGATCACAGTGGTGGACCACGGCATCGGCATGAGCGAGCAACGGCTGGCTGAGGAGAACGCCCGGTTCACCCGCCGGGAACGGCTCGACCTGGCCCCGACCGAGGTGCTCGGTCTCTTCGTGGTGGGCCGGTTGGCCCGTCGGCACGGCTGGCAGGTTGCCCTGGCCGCCACCGGCGGCGGTGGAGTGACCGCGCAGCTGGAGATCCCGTCGGCGTCGCTGGTGCTACGCCGCGCCGACCGGGCCGGGGCCACCGTGGCCCGCGCCGCGGTGCCGGCCCGGGACCGGCGTACGACGCCGACGCCCGACCCCGAGCAGGACGCGCAGCCTCGTGCGGTGGCCGTCGCCGTGCCGGCCCGCTTCGACTCGGACCTGCTCAGCCGTGCCACCCGCAGCCTGGACGCCGGCCCGTCCTGGAACGCGTTCGGGCAGGGCCAGCCGGAGCAGGCCGCTCCCGAACCCCCGAGCCCCGAACCGGCGGGCAAGCCGGCCGGGCCACGGGTGCGGCAGCGGGTGCCCGGTGCCACTCTGCACGCCACCGCCGCGACGACCCGGCCGGTGGACGCCACCGGCGCGGACCCCGCCGCCGCCCGCGCACTGGTCGAGGCCTTCCAGGCCGGGGTACGCCGCGCCGAACTGCACGGGGCACCGGGCCTCGGCGGTGCGCCGGCGCGGACGGCGAACGACCCGTCGGCCGGTGCCGGGGCGGCAGTCATGGACCCGGGCATGACAGTCGACCTGCCCAGCACCCCGGGAGGCACCGGCCCCACGGTGCCGGATGGTGGCGGCTCTACTGACGTCGCACCGGAGCGGCCCCGGTTGAGCCGACGGGTACCGGGGGCGAACCTCACCGCCATCCCGGCCTGCCAACCGCCGAGCACCCATCTCGGCGACCCGGCCGAGGTCCGCGACCTCATCAGCGAGTTCGAGGCGGGCGTCGCCCGCGCTCTCCGCGAAGTCAGCCCCGACCACCGGAACGAAGAAGGATCATCACGGTGACCAGCCCCTTCCTGCACGAAAACGTCGACCAGAGTCAGCCCAGCGCCAATGGGGACCTCAGCCCGGAGGCCCGTACGTTCAACTGGCTGCTGGACTCCTTCACCTCCAGCACGGCCGGGGTCCTGGAGGCGATCGCGGTTTCCTCGGACGGTCTGCTGATGGCCATGTCGGCGATCAAGGACCGGTCCAACGCGGAGCGGTTGGCCGCCGTCGTGTCCGGGATGACCAGCCTCGCCGGTGGGGCCGCCAGTTGGTACGCGCTGGGCGGCCTGAACCGGGTGATCGTCGACATGGCCGACGGCTACCTGCTGATCAGCGCGATCAGCAGCGGTTCCGTGCTCGGGGTGGTCGCCGACCGTTCGGCGAACCTGGGCACCGTCGCGTACGAGATGACGCTCTTCGCCGGGCGGGCCGGTGGCGCCCTGACCCCGCGACTGATCGTCGAATTGAAGAACGCCGTTCAGCAGTGAGCCCCGACGTCGCCGGCGAGGATCCGGATCCGGAACCCAGGGTTCGGATCCGCCCGTACCTGCGCACGCCACCCCCGACCGGGGACGGCTCGGCGGCGACACCGGCCCTGCCGGAGCCGGAGCCGGACGGGGGCCAGCCGGCCGGTCCCCGTCCGTTCGTGCTCACCTCGGGGCGGGTGGCGGGCGCCGATCCGGCGATCGGGCTGGAGACCCAGGTGACCGCCCGCATGGACAGTGGTTGGTGGGCCGGCACCCCCGGCGCCCTGCTGGCACCGGAACTTCAGACGATCATCGCGCTCTGCGCCGAGCCAATCTCGGTGGCCGAGATCTCGGCACGCGCCCGACTGCACTTCGGAGTGACCCGGGTCCTGGTCGGCGACCTACGGGCCGCCGGGCACCTGGACGTGCACGTCACCGACACCGACGACGCTGTCGACCCCGATCTCATCCTGCGAGTGATTGATGGACTCCGTGCGATCTCCTGAATGGCCGGTCGCCCCGCTCGGCGGGGTCGCCGCGAACAGCGCCGCCGCCCGTTACGGCATGTCCCCGGGCACCGGGCCGATAGTCGGGCGGGCCGGCCCACCGCCGACGGCACCGCCGCCGTACCGGCCCCCGTCCGGCGCGGGGTCGGTGCCGCCTCCGGCCGGTAAGCCGGCCGCACCGCCGATCCCGGTCAAGATCCTGGTGGCCGGCGGGTTCGGGGTGGGCAAGACCACCACAGTGGGTGCGATCTCCGAGATCGCGCCCCTGACCACCGAGGCCGAGATGACGACCGCCGGGATCGGCGTGGACGACCCGGGTGCCCGGTCCACGAAGACCACCACCACCGTGGCGATGGATTTCGGCTGCGTGACGATCGACCGCAGCCTGAAGCTCTACCTGTTCGGCACGCCGGGGCAGACCCGGTTCGGCTTCATGTGGGACGACCTGGCCCGGGGAGCACTCGGCGCCCTCGTGGTGGCGGACAGCGCACGGCTGGACGACTGTTTCCCGGCCATCGACTTCTTCGAGCGGGCCGGGCTGCCGTTCGTCGTCGGGGTCAACGCCTTCGACGGGCGGTTGGCGCTGGAGCTCAGTGAGATCCGCTGGGCGCTGGCCATCGGCGATCATGTTCCCCTGGTGCAATTCGATGCCCGCGACCGGCTCTCGGTGCGGGACGCCCTACTGGTCGTCCTGGACCGCGCGCTGGACCGCGCTACCCGGGACAGGAGGGCCTGAGCCGACCAGCTCCGGCCGTGGCGGGAAGAGGTGATCTGTGAGGGGCGACCTGGACGAGACGCTGGCCCGGCTGGCCCGACGTGAGGAGGCGTCGCGCCGTCGGGCCGCCGACCGCGACGACACCACCGCACCGTCGAGCCCGCCCGGCCTCGGCGGCGACACCCGCAACGCCCGGCCGGGCCGGCACGCGGGGGTGGAGACCCCGAGCGAGGTGGCCGGATGGGGCCCGGTCGAGGAGGTGGCCGAGGCGGTCCGTCAGGTCGTCGGGGCCTACCCCGGGCTGGTGGTGACAGTGCAGGTGGAGCACGCCGGGCGGACGTACCCGATGCGGGTCTCCTGGGACGGTCCCAACGTCACGGTCGGACCGGTGCCCCCGCCGACGCCGGTGGAACCCCCGCCGGCCTGGCCGCTCTCCGGCCGGACGGTACCGGCCTGGGCGCCCGGTCCGGACGGTCTGACCCCGGACCCGGCGGCCCGGTTGGCCGAGCTGATCCGAAGCGACCCGACGCTGTTGGACGAGCTGGATCCGCGGCGCTGACCGGCGGGGGTGGCTGCCGGCGGCTACGGTCGGGCAGTGGCGCAACCCGACCTGACCTTGACGGCGAGCCTGCGGCCGGCGGCGCTGGACGCCCGACGGGGCATCGTGCGCCTGCACCCGGAGGCGCTGACCGCGCTGGGGCTGCGCCCCGGCGACCCGGTCCGCCTCGCCGGCCGCCGGGAGACGGCCGGGATCGCGGCGGCGGCCGGGCCGGGCGCGAGCAGCGCCCTGCTGTACGCCGACGACCTGACGTTGGGCAACCTGGGTCTGCGCGACGGCGGTCAGGTGCGGGTGAGCCCGACGCCGTTGGTTCCGGCGAGCCGGGTGGTCCTGGCCGGGCCGGTGGGGGTCATCGCGGCGGTCAGCCCGGAGATGCTCCGGCTCGCCCTGCTGGGCAAGGTGCTCACCGCCGGGGATGACGTGTCGCTGCTGCCGCAGGACGTGCTGCCGGACGCCTCGGTCCGCAGCCTGGTCGAGGCGGCGCGACGCAGCCTCGCCAACACCGTCGGGTTCGCCTGGACCAGCACC
This sequence comes from Micromonospora vinacea, assembly GCF_015751785.1. Lineage (NCBI taxonomy): Bacteria > Bacillati > Actinomycetota > Actinomycetes > Micromonosporales > Micromonosporaceae > Micromonospora > Micromonospora vinacea. The sequence goes on from NZ_JADOTY010000001.1 coordinate 1,458,476, forward strand.
CTGCTCAAGGTGGTCACTGTCGAGCCGGCGGCCGGCGCGCTGGTCACCATGGGCACGTCGGTCGCCTGGGAGCACGGCGCGACCACCCACGGCGGGCCCGCCCCGGTCGGCACCGCGCCGGCCCGGCCGGGTCCGAGCGCCGACCCGGTTCCGGTCGAGGACGCGCCCGACGTGGACGAGCTGCCCGGGCTGCGGGCGCAGGCCGAGGAGCTGACCGAACTACTGGACCTCGGCTTCCACCACCGGGAGGTGCTGGGCCGGCTCGGCACCACCATCTCGTTGGGGGTGTTGCTCGTCGGCCCGGCGGGCTCCGGAAAGTCGGCGCTGGTCCGGGCCGTGGCCGCCCGGGTCGGTGCCCGCGTTCACCCGCTCTGGGCACCGGAGGTGGCCGCGCTGGCCAGTCAGGCCGCCGCCGAGCGGTTGCGCGACGCGGCGACGGCTGCCCGGGCCGGCGGGCCGGCGGTGCTGCTGGTCACCGACGTCGAGGCGCTCGCCCCCGCTGACGATCCCGGTCCGGTCGCGACGGTGTTCCGTCAGGTGCTGGCGGAGAGCATCCGCGCCGGCGTCGCCGTGGTCTGCACCACCGGCCGGCCGGAGGCGGTCGACCCGGCACTGCGCTCCCCCGACCTGCTGTCGCTGCGGATCAGCGTTCCGCTCCCGGATCAGGCGCTGCGCCGCGAACAGCTCACAGTGCTGACCCGGCAGGTGCCGTTGGCCGACGACGTCCGGCTGGACGAGGTGGCCGGGCGTACCCCCGGGTTCGTCGCGGCGGACCTGGCCGCGCTGGTCCGGGAGGCCGGGGTACGCGCCGCGCTGCGACAGAAGTCCGCCGAGACGCCGACCGTGTCGATGGCCGACTTCACCGCCGCCCGGGAGGTGGTCCGGCCCACCACCATGGCGGCGTCCACACTGGATCTGGCGTCGGTGACCCTTGACGACGTGGGTGGCCTGGAAGAGGTCAAGCAGACGTTGACCGAGTCGGTGCTGTGGCCGCTGACCTACCCGGACACCTTCGCCCGGCTCGGCGTGCAGCCGCCGCGCGGCGTGCTGCTGTACGGACCGCCGGGCTGCGGCAAGACCTACCTGGTCACCGCTTTGGCCGGGTCGGGGCGGGCAAACGTGCTGTCGGTGAAGGGCGCCGAACTGCTCTCCAAGTGGGTCGGTGAGAGCGAACGGGCGGTCCGCGAGCTGTTCCGTCGGGCCCGGGAGGCGGCCCCCACCCTGATCTTCCTGGACGAGGTCGACGCGCTGGCGCCGGTCCGTGGCCAGGCCACCGACGGTGGCACCACGGACCGGGTGGTCGCCGCCCTGCTCACCGAGTTGGACGGGATCGAGACGCTGCGCAACGTGGTGGTGGTCGGCGCGACGAACCGGCCGGACCTCGTCGACCCGGCGCTGCTGCGGCCCGGCCGGCTGGAGCGGCTGGTCTACGTGCCACCGCCGGACGGGCCCGCCCGCGCGGAGATCCTGCGGGCCGCGTCCCGGCAGGTGCCGTTGGCGCCGGACGTCGACCTGTCCGCCCTCGGTGACGAGCTGACCGGCTTCTCCGCCGCGGACTGCGCGGCGCTGGTCCGCGAGGCGGCGCTGGCGGCGATGCGGGAGTCGCTCGCCGCCGCCACGGTCACCGCCGGGCACGTGTCGACGGCACGGGCCCGGGTACGCCCGTCGCTGGACCCGGGCCAGGTCGCCGCCCTGGCGGCGTACGCCGCCAACCGGGAGTGATCAGAGCAGTACAACCTTTCGTCGTGCCCGGGACGTTCCTAGTACGTCACATTCCTCAGTGGAGTCATCCACTGCGACGTCAGGTGGTGTTCCTTGCGCAAGCGGCTCTCCCTCCTCCTCGTCCCCCTCGTGGCGGCGGCGACACTGGTCTCGGTCGGCGCACCGGCGACGGCTCATCCGGCGAAGCCGTTCCCGGCCCGCATCGCGCTGCCGAACGGGTTCACCCCGGAAGGGCTGACGATCGGCCGGGGCACCACAGTGTTCGTCGGTTCCATCTTGGATGGTGCGGTCTGGCGGGGTGACTTACGCACCGGCCGTGGCTCGGTGCTGATCCCGGGCACACCCGGCACCGACAAGGCGGGCCTCAAGCTCGACCCGCAGGGACGGCTGTGGACCGCCGACTTCTCCGGTGGCGGCGCGAGCGTGTACGACGCCGACACCGGCACCAAGCTGGCCCACTACCAGTTCACCGACGTGCCGGGCAGCTACGTCAACGACCTGGTGATCACCCAGCGGGCGGTCTACTTCACCGACTCCGCACGGCAGGTGCTCTACGTGGTGCCCCTCGGCCCGGGTGGCCGGCTTCCGGCCCCCACAGCCTTCCGGGTGCTGCAACTCAGCGGTCCGGCCGCCACCCCGGACGTCTACCACAACGGGATCGTGGCACTGCCGGACGGCGATCTGCTGGTCGCGCAGATGCTGACCGGTCAACTCGTGCGCGTCGACCCGCGTACCGGCGGCAGCCGCCTCGTCGACCTGGGCGGCTACTCGGTGGAACGGGCCGACGGGCTGGTGCTGCGCGGGCGCACCCTGTACGTGATCCGGAACCTGACCAACGTCGTCGCGGTGGTCCGGCTGAACGCCGGATACACCGCCGGGGTGGTGCAGCGCGAGATCACCGGCCCGCAGCTGCGGTCGCCGGCCACCGGCGACCTGCTCGGCTCGGCGTTGTACGTGGTGAACGGCCGGTTCGACGTGGAGTCGACGCCGAGCACCGACTACGACATCGTCAGGTTGCCGGCCTGATCCAGGCGGTCGGCGGCGGCCCCTCCCCGGGTCGCCGCCGGCCGACCCGGGTCAGTCGGTGGGGAGGAGCGGACCGAGCGGACCGAGGTCGAGGTTCAGGTCCTCCGGCGCCAGCCCGAAGTGTTCGCGTAGGCCGACCATCTGCTCCTCCAGGGCCATCAGTGTCACCCCGATGCGCTCCACCTGCTCCTCGGTGAGGTCACCGAGATCCACCCTGCGCAGTGCCTGCCGCTCCATGAGCTGCCGCAGCAGCTCGACGACGGTCAGCACCAGGCTCGCCAGCCCCCGCTCGACCGAGTCCCGGTCCACGGCGATCCGGCGGTCCAGTGGGGTGACCCGGGGCGGCTTCCATGACTCCGCGCCCAGCGCCGCGGCCAGCTCCGCCGCCTCGTCCCGTCCGGTCATCCGGCGTCCTGCGGCGGGGCCAGCGCGCCGACCGAGGCGACCAGCGCGCGCAGCGAGATCCGGACCAGGTCCACGTCGGCGATGGACAGTGTGATGTCACCGCTGATCACCACTCCGGTGGCAAGCACCCTGTCGAGCAGGTCGACCAGGGCGACCGGCCGGTACGCGAGCGGATCGTCGGCGCTGTTCGGCGCGAGCGAGGTCGTCACCCCGGCTCCCGTACGGTGAGCGCGGGCTCCGGCCGTTCCGCGACGAACGAGTACGCCGGCCACGGCCCGGTCAGCTCCAGGTGAAGTCCCGGATGCCGGCCGCCCAACGAGCCGACCAGTTCGGTGAAGCGGGGCAGCTCCGCCACGTCGACGAGGTACGCCCCGTTGAGCACCATCGGGGCGGACGCCCCGGAGAGCCGGCGATCCTGCGGCGCGTGCCGCCGGCCCGCGACGGCCAACTCGCACAGGGCGCCGTGCACCGCGTCCGCGGCAGCGCTCACCACCTGCTGGCGTTCCTCCCGGGCAGTCAACTGGGCACGCCGGCGGCGCAGATACGCCGTCCCCACCCCGCCGCCCCCGGCCGTCTCGGCGCTGTCGGTGGCCGCTTCGCGGACCAGGTAGCCCTTGACGCCCCACTCGCCACGACCGGTCAGCCGGTCCAGGGCGGCGAGCAGTTCGGCACGACGGGCGGAGAGAGAGCCGGCGACCCGCTCGTCGTCGGTGTGCACGGTGGCGAGCCGGGCTGGCACCACCGGACCTCGCCGGGCCAGCGCCTCGACCACCGCGTGGTGTGCCCGGGCCGCCCGCTCCAGCCAGGCCAGATCCTCCAGGTTGCGGCGTAGTGGCTCCTCGCCGTACTCGTTCAGCGGTGCGGTGCTGACCACGGCGACGAGTCCGGCCGCGGACACCGCGCGGACCGGTCCGCCGTCCATCCCGCCGATCGCTGCCAGCGTCGCCGGCTCGACGTCCCGGACCACGCCGTGCAGCCAGGCCCCGACGGCCGGGACGGGCCGGTGCGCGGTCACCTCAGCCGTCGAAGTCATCCCACTCCTCCACTTCGGCGTCGCGGCGGCGGGCCCGAGCCGCCACCCGGGGCCTACGCTCCGCTTCGACCTCCTCGGGGTCACGAGGACCCGGCTCAACCGGGGGACGAGCCCGCGAGCTGAGCCATGGGTCGTGCTCCCACCAGTCGATGCCGATCTGGCGCGCGGTGTCGACCGACGCGATCACCAGACGCAGCTTCAGCGTCAGCAGCTCGATGTCGAGCAGGCTGACCCGGATGTCGCCGGCGATGACGATGCCCCGGTCGAGCACCCGCTCCAGGATGTCGCCCAGGTTGGCCGGCTCGTGGCCGGCGGGCAGGACCTGGCCGGAGTTCTGCACCACCGACGGTGGTTGTGCAGCGGTCATCTCAGCCCACCTCACCCTTCCCACGTTGGTAGCGCCGCACCCGCCGATAGCCGAGCAGGTTTCCCCCGATGTCCAACTCCACTTCGTAGAGGCCGAGCAGGTCGATCGAGGTGGGGATCCGAGGCGCCTCCACGACCTCCACCCCGACCAGCCAGCCGTCCTCGATGGCCTCCACCGACGCGGTGACGGACGGCTCGCGGCCGGTCAGCTCGACCAGTTGCCGCAGCCCGGCCCGGGCCGCCTCGGCCGCCGACACCGGTTCCACGTACTCGTCGTCGAGGTATCCCTCGGCGGTCGGGTCACGCCGCCGGGCCTGGGCGTCGTCGGTCATGGCGCACTCCTCCCTCGCGTGCCGGGCCGCGCCGGGGCGGGCGTTGTCGCTCGGCCCGGCCCGCACCCCCGGTCAGCCGGTCCAGCACCCGCTGCTCCGCCCGGTCGCGTTCCTCGGCGCTGAGTTCGCCGGCCGCCACGGCGGCGTCCAACTCCTCCAGCTCGCGTCGGACATTGACCGGGTTCCGCTGCCGCGACTCGGCTTCCCGAGCGATGACCCCGACGACAGCGGTCAGCCCGCGCACCGGCGCGTACGGCAGGGTCAGCAGCGCCCACAGCAGGTCCACCGGTCACCCCGCCAGCTGGTGCGCGGCGACGAAGTCGTACGGGGCGAGCGGCCCGAGCAGCCGCAACCTCAGCAGACCCCGGCGGTCCTGCGCGTACTCCTCCAGCGCGTCCACCAGGGCCGCCTCGCGGTCGGTGTCCACCAGCAGCGCCACGTGGGCGGCGTCCATCTCGTGACTGGGCGGGCGTAGTTGCGTGGAGACGACGAACTCGGCCGAGGCGTCGAGCAACGTCCGGTTCTCCGCCTCACGGCGCAGCTCCACCGCCTGACTGATCAACTCCCCGAGCCGGATCCGCGGTTCACGGGTGGCCGCCTCGGCCCGACCACGCACCTGCTCGGCCAGCCTGGCGGCCGCCGGGTTCTCGTCGAGGATGCCGCGCAGCAACGCCCGCTCGTCGAAGCGCCCGTGCACGACGTACTGCACCCGGCCCTCGAACTCGGCCAGCGCGGCGGCGAACCGGTCGTGGTGCGGCCGCAGCAGGTCGAGCACCGCGTCCGTGCCGGTGACCACGGTGCCGAACCGCACCGGTAGCACCGGCGCCACCGCGGCCGTCCCGTCCAGCAGGTCCTGGTACGCCCGCAGGTCCGCCGACCGGCCGAGCGGCGCGTCCAGCGGCACCGCGCTGACCAGGGCGGCGATGTCCCCGTGCCGGATCACCGTCACCTCGCCGGGCGGGTCGCCGACCCCGGCGGCGTCGGGCGTCGCCTCCACGTCGGCCGGCACCAGCCCGTAGACGAAGAGTCCCGTCTCGTCCGCCATGTCAGCCCCTCCCCAGGTCCCGCACGTTGCCGGTGACCTCCCCGACCGAGTCGGTGACGTCCCGCACCGCGCCGGTGACACCGCCGAGGAGGCCGGCCAGCCCTTCGCCCTCGTCCGGGGCGATGTCCAGCCGGTCGACCGCCTCGGCGAACCGCAGGTACGTCTCGATGCTCGCCACCACCACCCGGGCGTTGATCTCCACGAGGGGAATGCCGACGACCCCGACAGTCACCTGCGCGTCGATCACCACGCCCTTGTCGAGCACTGTCTCCACCACGTCGGCGAGGCCGCCGGCGGAACCCACCCGTTCCAGGGCACCGCCGACGGCGTCATCGCCCGGCACCAGCGTCACTCGCCCTCCTCCCGGCGGCGACGCACAACCGGTCGGCGCGACGGCTCCGGTCCACGTCGAACTGGCGGCCGGGGCCGCTGCGGCTCCTCGCGGGGCTGGGATCCCCGGGCCCGGTCCGGCACGCGGCGACGGGGTGGCGGCGGCTCCTCGTCGGGCTCGTCGGCGTACCCCTCGTCGTAGCCGTCCTCGTAGGCCTCGTACTCCTCGTCGTACTCCGGCTCGGCCGGTCGCCGGGGCGGCCGTTGGCGCAGCCGCCCACCGGGCCGGCGGCGCGGCTCCTCCTCGGCGAACTCGTCGACCTCGGTCTCGCCCCGCGTGCCGCCGCGCCGCTCCCGGCCACTCTCGCGCTGCTCCTGCTCCTCACGCAGGCCGGTCTCGTGGTCCTTGACCACCTGCGAGTCACGGATCTCACCGCGCCAGCCCTCGACCTGGTCCGGGTCGAGCGCCACCTCGGTCATCACGTGCCGTACGAAGTGCTTCAACTCCAGCCGAACCCGCCGGCCCTGGGCGCGCCACAGGTTGCCGGTGTGCTCGAAGAGGCCCTGCGGGTGGTACTCCAGCACCACGAGGATGCGGGTCAGGTCCGGGGTGATCTCGTGGAAGCTGACGGTGCCGTCGACCGAGCCCTTTTCACCCTTGGAGCGCCAGTGGATGAGCTTGTCCGGCACCTGGCGGACGATCGTCGACTCCCAGGTCCGGTGCGACCAGAAGACCTGCGCCTTCCAGGTCATCTTCTCGTCCGAGTCGTTCTCGGACTGCTCGACCTTCTTCATGAAGCTGGGAAAGTCGCCGAACTGCGTCCACTGGTTGTACGCGGCCCGTACCGGCACACCGACCTCGATCGTCTCGACGATGTTGGTGACCTTCTTCTTGGCGCCGCCCTTACCGCCCTTGCCGCCCGCGCGGCCGAGAGCCGCCATCACCTTCTCCTTACCGCCGGCCATACCGGCATGCACCATCGCCTTCACCGGTGAGCCGCCCTCGGCCAACTTCTGCGCGCCGGTGGCGGCGGCGATCAGTCCTGGCCCGCCACCCTGACGCGCGTACTCGCTGAGACGGCCGGTCGCACCGGTGATCCGCTCGGTCACCACGCTGACCGCGCGATCGCCAATCGCACCGGCCAGGTTGCGGACCTCGTCGGCCAGCTGGCCGCGCAGCTTGTCACCGAGTCCTGCCGGGTTCGCCGCCATGGTCACCGCCCCCGCCGTTGCTCGGCCGCTGCCTCGCCGCGGTCGTCGTTAGTCGCGCCGCGGTCGCCGTCACCGCGAGCGCCGCCGTCGCCGCCGTCGCCGTGGTCGTCGGCGCCGCTCCCGCTGACCGCACCGCCCTGACCGCCCGAGCGGCGGCGCAGGGTGTCCGCGGAGTCGCGCAGCCGGCCGGTGAGCGCGTCGATGCCACTGCCGGCAGCGGCATTCGCGGCGGCTCGACCGGCGTTGACCAACGGCCCCCCGAGCCGACCCAGGTTGCTCAGTTGGGCGGACGACTGCAAGGCGTCAGTCCCCCGCTTGAGCAGACCGCCCGGGTCTCGGCTCGCCCTACCGGCGGCGACGGCCGCGGCCAGGGTCAGCGCCGTACGCAACTTGCGGCGACGGCCCAGCAGGTAGCCGAAGCCCACCGCCAGCCCGATTCGTGTTCCGGTCTTCATCAGGTCTCCCTCGCTCCCCGGTGGGTCCGGACGCCTGCCCTGCACGGGCCGAAAAGGGCTACCAGGGAAAAGCGCCAACCATGCCCTCGATCAGACGTCCCGTATCTGCGGACCCGGCGGGCAGTACCCGGCGGAATTACTCCGAAACCGCTACGCCGAATTCCTCGGACGCCGAGGCAAAGGCATTCGGAAATCCGGCACCGGAAGGCCCATACCGGACTTTACGGGGGTCACGAGCAGGGAAAATGCCAGGAGGGTGAAACGTTAAAAGCCGCCCTCAGAGAGCGGGAAGCGTCGAATCGAGGCATATTTCGGCATGCACCTTGCCGCCGTCCTCGCGCAGTTTCGCACCGCATTTTTCGAGTACGGCGACGGCGCCGATATTGTCCGGGGTCGTCTCGGCGACCACCGCCCGCATGCCCGCCCGAGCGGCGGCGTTCAGCAACTCGCGCAGGGCGGCCGCGCCGATCCCCTGCCCCCGTGCCGACCGGCCGAGCCACATCCCGGTCTCCACAGTGCGCGGCTCGTCACAGCGCGTCATCCGGATCATGCCCAGCACCTCGCCGCCGACGAGGATGGCGTACATCTGCGAACCGGTCGGGCCGTTCAGCCCGCCGAAGCTGGCCCGGTGGAATTCCCGGAACGCCTCGCGGCGGGCGAGCGACCAGCCGGCGGGCGCCTCGACCGGGGGCATCACATCACCGGGCTCCGCCTCCGCAGCCGCTACGGAGAGCAACGGCTCCAGGTTCCGTTCGTCCACCGGCTCCAGCCGGACCGCACCCGCCACGTGCCGCAGTCTGCCGCCCTCATCGGCCGAAGTCCACCCCATTGGCCATCCACTGGCGGTCTGGTCAGCGGTACCGGCCGGTCGGGCGGCCCTGGTGTTTCGCATCACGCTCTGTTGTCACCCGGACGGGTGGCGAACGCTCAAACCGGCTATCCGAACTCGCAGAACACCACGGACGCGTCGTCGGTGGACTTGTGCCGCCGCAGCCGATCGGGGTGGTCGCGCTCGGCGTCCCGCACCCGGTCGATCAACGCGCCCGGACCGTCGGCGGTCAGCAGGTCCAGCAGACCGGCCCAGTCGGTCAACGCGAACTGCTCCACCGCGCTGGACGCGCCGTCACTGAGCAGGGCCGCCCGCCGTAGCGCCCCCGGACCGTGCCGGGGTGCGGTCCCGGTGACCGCGTGGAAGGCGGCGTCCGGGTCGGAAGCCGCCACCCAGTAGCCGTGGGTACGGTTCATCCGCTCCCGCTGCACGCTCACTGCGTGCCGGAACCGGGTGACCGGGTCCGCCGCGCCGCCCGGCACCATGGCCACCGTCTCCCGCAGCTCCGCCATCGCCGCGTCCAGCCTGTTGTCGGTGACCACGCTGACCTGCCCGCCCGTGTCGAGGACCAGCGGGCTGTCGCAGAGCACCAGGTAGTCCACCTGGTCGCCGCAGTCCCGCAGCAGGCAGACAGTGCTGGACGGGGTGCCCGGATGGTCCAGGTCGCACTGCCCGCCGTGGTCGGCGCGGACCGCGAGGATGGCCGCGGCCAGGTTGCTGGTCAGCCGGGCGGCCGGGCGTACCGCCTCGGCGACGCCGATCCGGGCGGCCAGGTGCCGGACGTACCACTCGGGCCCGTGCACGCAACCGGTGTCGAAGCCGTCCGGCACCGTCGCGCCGTCCAGGACACCGACCAACGGGCCGAACCGGAAGACCAGATCCTCGTTGACCGGCCGGCCCGGGGCCGGCGCGGACGCGGAGCGTACACGCATCACCGATGCTCCCCCGCCGGATTGCTGCCCGTCATAGCCCGTCCCCTCCGTCGCCTCCGGCTGCCCGCGTACCCCTCGGGCCCGGCGACATTCCTGCCCCGGCGCGTAGAGGTCAACGGCGGCGGTTGCGGGCGCGCGACGAGCGCAACCGGCGGAGTCGGCTGATCAGCACGGGGTCGGCGGCGAGGGCGGCCGGATTGTCCAGCAGACCGTTGAGCAGTTGGTAGTACCGGGTCGACGAGATCCCGAAGGTGTCCCGGACGGCCTGCTCCTTGGCGCCGGCGTGCCGCCACCACTGCTGCTCGAAGGCGAGGATGGCCCGTTCCCGCTCGGTCAATCCCGGCGCGGGATCAGCGGGCTGCGCCGCCTCGTCCGCCGGCGACGCCGACTCGTCGGTCTCGATGGGCGGCGCCGGTCGGGGATTCGGGACGGTCGGCCCGGCAGCACCCGTGACCTCACCCGGACGAGCGTCGATGGACGGCTCGGGGGCGGCCGGGGTGGTGTCGGCGGACATGTCGTTCAGCCTAGTCAGCGGCGACCACTGACGCAGCAGGCGGCGCGGCCGGTCCGTACCGCCGGGAACCCCGACGGCCGGGCCGACCGCGCCGCGTCACTTCGGTCGGGTCAGGTGATGTCGCGGCGACGCATCGCCCAGAGCGCCGCCCCGAGGATCACCACCACCCCGACCGAGAGCAGGACGCTGGACTGTTGCCAGGTGATCTCCATCGTGGCCGGCTTGCACTCCCCGAAGTAGGTCGCGTTGCAGGCGTTCCAGTCCTCCAGCTTGACCGTCTTCGTCATCCAGGCCAGCGCGTAGGTGGGCAGCAGCCACGCCTCGGCGAACCGCACGCCCGCCATGGAGAGCAGGATGCCCAGGCCGAACTGGCCGACCACCATCAGCGCCACCACGCCACCGAGGGCCATCGCGGTGTGTCGACCGAGCGAGGCGAGGGCGAAGCCGATGGTGGTGAGCACCAACACCAGCACCACGCCGCGTACACCGGTCAGCATGAACGACTGCCAGACGCCCGAGGTCATCTTCTCGGTGCTGCCCCGGAAGTTGGCGACCGCCCAGAACCCGGCAAACCACAGCACCGCGGCCGGAAGCGTCACCGCCAGGATGCCGGTGAGCAGCGCGGCCAGCTTGGTGAGCAGTACGGTGAGCCGCTTCGGCCGCCAGAGCAGCAGGTTCATCATGCCGCCGGTGCTCCACTCGGCGCCGACGAAGGACGCGCCGATGACGAACCCGACCAGGGCGAGGATCGCCGCGAACGGGATCAGTGTCTCGTCGAACGTCTCCTTGAAGTCGAACGTCGAGGGCAGGAACCAGCTCGCCTCGATCTGGTCCCGGGACGGGGCCGTGATCACCGAGCAGTCGGGCGGGTAGCGGCCGTCGGTCGCCGTGCCGGCCGTCTTGGCCTGCTCGCACGCGGCGCGCTCCTGCTCGCTCCAGCGCACCTGCTCCTGGTACTGCTGGTCAGCCTGACGCTCGGCCTGGGCGAGCTGGCCGGCGTCGATCTTCTGGTTGGTGAAGAACACCCCGACCACCACCGCGGCCAGCACCAGCAGGCCGAGCAGCGACATGTAGCGGGTGAAACGCCGCTTGCTGAGCCGGCGCAGCTCGGTACGAAAGAGGCTCACGCGCCCCACCCTCCCCCGGCGGGACCGGGCTGACCCGTCCCACCGACCTTCATGGACTCGTCGACCTGCCGGTGCTGTCCGGGTACCGGCGCGGTGGCGGTCAGTTCGAGGAAGACGCTCTCCAGGTCGACGGCGATCGGCGCCAACTCACTGACGTAGAGGTTCTTCTCAGCAAGCAGTCGGGTCACCGACGCCGGCTTGTCGACGCCGGCCAGCATCAGGTGGTCCGGGTGACCGGTGACCCGGATCCCCGCCGCGGTGAGCGCCTCGGTGGCCACCGGCAGGTCGCTGACCGCCTCCAGTCGGATCCGGACCGCACCGGACGAGTGCTGCGCGAGCACCTCGTCGACCGGGCCGAACGCGACCCGCCGGCCCAGCGAGATGATGGTGACCGAATCGCAGATCAGCTGGATCTCACCGAGGATGTGGCTGGACAGCACCACTGTCATTCCGGACTCGGCGAGGGTGCGCATCAGCGTGCGCATCTCCCGGATGCCGCCCGGGTCGAGGCCGTTGGCCGGCTCGTCGAGGATGAGCAGCTTCGGGTTCTTCAGCAGGGCCGAGGCCACGGCGAGCCGCTGCTTCATGCCCAACGAGTACGTCTTGACCCGCTCGCCCGACCGGTCGCGCAGCCCGACGAGTTCCAACACCTCGTCGACCCGGATCTGTGGCACCTCGCCCGCCCCCGCGAGCAGGGACAGCGTGTCCCGGGCGGTGAAGTGCGGGAAGAACTGTGGGCTCTCCACGATCGCGCCGACCTCGCCGGCGACAGTGGGCAGCGCGTCGGGAACCTCGTGCCCGAGCAGCGCCATCCGGCCACCGTCGGGTCGGATCAGGCCGAGCAGGGTACGCAGCGTGGTCGTCTTGCCGGACCCGTTCGGGCCGAGGAAGCCGTGCACCTGCCCCGCGTCGACCCGCATGTCGAAGCCGTCGAGCGCGTTGCGGGTGCCGCGTCGACGACTCTTGTACGTCTTACGTAGACCTTCGATCTCCAGGACAGCCGGCAAGGCTGCACCTCCCCCGATGGGTGGGCGTGACAGCCGACACCATACGCGGTATGCAGGACCGCGCAATACGCGGTATGCATCGACGCGCCGAACGGGTTAATTCATCGACGGAGCGTGACCGCTCAGGCGCAGACGACCTGCACACCGGCGGCGCGGAACGCGTCCACCACCTCCGGCGCGGCACCGGAGTCGGTCACCAGCGTCTCCACCCGCTCCACCGGGCAGATCCGGGCGAAGGCGTGACCCCCCAGCTTGGACGAGTCAGCGATGATCACCACGCGCTTGGCGCGGGCCACCATCAGGTTGTTCATCGCCGCCTCCCCCTCGTGGTGGGCGGCAGCGCCGAGCTGCGGGTCGATCGCGTCCACCCCGAGCAGGGCGACGTCCAGGGTGACCTCGCGCAGCAACGCCCCGCCCAGCGGGCCGACCAACTCGAACGACTTCGGTCGCACCACGCCGCCGGCCACCACGACCTTCATCCGCGATCGGACCAGCAGCTCGTTGGCGATGTTCAGCGCGTTGGTCACCACTGTGAGCTGGGCGCCCTCGGCGCTGGTGTTCAGGTCCGGCCGTACGGCGAGCGCCCTGGCCACCTCGGTGCTGGTGGTGCCGCCGTTCAGGCCGACCACGGTGCCCGGCGTGACGAGCGCCGCGGCGGCAGCCCCGATCCGCTGCTTCTCGGCCGAGTGCTTGGCCGTCTTGTAGCGCAGTGGCAGGTCGTACGACACGCCGTTGGCGACCGCGCCACCCCGGGTTCGCGTGATCATCTGTTGCTGCGCGAGCTGGTCGAAGTCACGCCGGATGGTGGCCTGGGAGACGTCCAGCCGCTCGGCTGCCGCCTCGACGCTGACCCGGCCGTTGTCGGTCAGCATTTCGAGCAGCGCGTTCCATCTGGCGTACCGGTCCACTGCGGGGGCCCTCCCAGCAACTGCACGGACGGTGATTGATTGCGTGCACACTAGTGCGCGAAACTAGGCTGGCGCAAAAGACTGACCTGCGCGATCGACCGGCCGGTTGCCATGGTCACCTGCGTTCGCGCAGAATAACGCGCGAAATGCGGGTCTAACGAGCCGTATTGAGCACCGACCGGCCCTGCGAGGAGTTTCCCATGGCGCACGTGGACGCGGAGATCGCGAGCCAACCCGACTGCTGGCGGGAGGCGGCCAGGCTGGCCGAGGTCGTACGCGGTGACCTGCCGCGTCCCGGGGAGCGGGTCGCCGTCGTGGGTTGCGGCACGTCGTGGTTCATGGCGATGGCGTACGCGGCCCGCCGCGAGCAGGCCGGCCAGGGTGAGACCGACGCGTTCCAGGCGTCCGAGTTCCCCGCCGGCCGCCGCTACGACCGGCTGATCGCGATCACCCGTTCCGGCACCACCACCGAAGTGCTGGAACTGCTCGCCGCGCTACGCGGACAGACACCCACCACGGTCATCGTCGGTGACCCCACGTCCCCGGCGGTCGAGCTGGCCGCCGCCACCGTGGCCATGCCCTTCGCCGACGAACGGTCGGTGGTGCAGACCCGCTTCGCGACCACCGCGTTGGCCCTGCTCCGGGCCCAGCTCGGCGACCCGGTGACCGCGCTCGCCGCCGACGCGGAGGTGGCGGTGCGGTCCCCGCTGCCGATCGACCCGGCCACCATCGAGCAGGCCACCTTCCTCGGTCGGGGGTGGACGATCGGGCTGGCCCAGGAGGCCGCGCTGAAGTGTCGCGAGGCGGCCACCTTCTGGGCCGAGGCGTACCCGGCGATGGACTACCGGCACGGCCCCATCTCGGTCGCCGCGCCGGGCCGGCTGGTCTGGGCGTTCGGTGAGCTGCCCGACGGGCTGCCCGAGGATGTGGCCGCCACCGGCGCGGCCTTCGTGCATAGCCGCACGCACGGTTGGCGCACGGTGCTGGGCAGCTGGTCCGCCGGCCGTACCCCGGTCGACCCGATGGCCGACCTGATCCTGGCCCAGCGCTTCGCGGTTGCGCTGGCCACCAGCCGGGGCCTCGACCCGGACGCGCCCCGACACCTGACCCGGTCCGTGGTTCTCGCGCCATGACCGACGACAGCGTGGTCGTTGCGCTGGACGTCGGCGGCACCGGCATGAAGTGCGCGCTGGTCCGCCCGGACGGCGTCGTGGTCCGCACCGAGCGGCACCCCACCGACGCCGCACGCGGCCCGGCCGCCGTGGTCGGCACCATCCTTGACGTGGCCGGTGGGCTGGCCGACAAGGCCCGCGCCGACGGGCTCACCCCGATCGCGGTCGGCATCGCTGTGCCCGGGGTGGTGGACGAGGCACGCGGAGTCGCGGTCTGGTCGGCGAACGTGGGCTTCCGGGACGTACCCCTGCGGGACCTGACGGTGACGCGGCTCGGCCTGCCGACGGCGCTCGGCCACGACGTGCGGGTCGGTGGTCTCGCCGAGGCCCGGCTCGGCGCCGGACGCGGCACCGGGCACGTGCTGTTCGTGGCGATCGGCACCGGCATCGCCGCCGCGCATGTGGTCGACGGCACGGCCGCGGTGGGTGCCCACGGCGCCGCCGGGGAGATCGGCCACATCCTGGTCCGGCCCGACGGTCCGCGCTGCGGCTGCGGCCGACCCGGCTGCCTGGAGGCGATGGCGTCGGCCGCCGCGATCGGCCGCCGCTACGCCGAACTCGCCGGCGAGACCGCCGACGTGCCGGTGACCGCGGCAGAGGTGGCCGAACGGGCCGCGGCCGGCGAACCGCTGGCCGGCCAGGTCTGGCAGGAGGCGATCGAAGCGCTCGCCGATGGCCTCGCCAGCGGGCAGGCGCTGTTCGACGTGGCGACGATCGTGCTCGGCGGCGGCCTGGCCCAGGCCGGGGACCGGCTGCTGACCCCGCTGCGGGCGGCGCTGCACGAACGGATGACCTTCCACCGGGAGCCGCAGCTGGTCGCGGCAGCCCTCGGCGACGAGGCCGGTTGCCTCGGTGCCGCCCTGCTCGCCCTGGACACCGTGGGTGTCCGTGACCTTCAGGAGAAGCGATGACCGTACGGGTGAACGGCCGAGTGGTGACCCCGACCGGAGTCGTCCGGCAGGGCTGCGTCGAGTGGGACGGCGATCGGATCACAGCGGTGGCCGAGTATCCGTCGGTGCGCGACGGGCACTGGATCCTGCCCGGCTTCGTCGACATGCACACGCACGGCGGTGGCGGGCACACCTTCACCACCGGTGACGCGGACGAGGCCCGCAAGGCGGCCGACTTCCACCTCTCGCACGGCACCACCACACTGCTGGCAAGCCTGGTCAGCGCACCCTTCCCGCTGATGCGTACGGCAACCGAGGCGTTCGCCCCGTTGGTCGACGAGGGCGTGTTGGCGGGGGTCCACTTCGAGGGGCCGTACCTGTCGGCCGCCCGCTGCGGCGCGCAGAACCCGGAGTACCTGCGTGACCCGTCGACCGACGAGCTGACCGAGCTGATCAAGCTGGGTCGCGGTGCCATCCGGATGGTCACCCTCGCCCCGGAGCGCGACGGCGCGCTGGAGGCGATCAAGCTGCTCACCGCGCAGCGGGTGGTGGCGGCGGTGGGTCACACCGACGCCACGTACGAGCAGACCCGCGCCGCGGTCGCCGCCGGCGCCAGTGTCGGCACCCACCTGTTCAACGGGATGCGCCCGGTGCATCACCGCGAGCCGGGGCCGGTGGTGGCCCTGCTCGACGCGCCCACAGTGATCTGCGAGCTGGTCGCCGACGGGGTGCACCTGCACGACGGCATGCTGACCTTCGCCACGGCGACCGCCGGCCCGGACCGCGCCGCGCTGATCACCGACGCGATGGCCGCCGCCGGAATGCCCGACGGCGAGTACGAGCTGGGCGGCCAGGCCGTCACCGTCGCCGACGGGGTGGCCCGGCTGGCCCGCGACGGCGCGATCGCGGGCAGCACGCTGACGATGGACGCCGCGCTGCGGCATGCCGTGAACGCTGGAATCCCCATCGCCGACGCCGCACGGATGGTGGCCACCACCCCGGCGCGGGCCATCGGCCTCGGCGACCGGGTCGGGTCCCTCCAGGTGGGTCTCCGCGCCGACCTTGTGGTGCTCGACGACGACCTCAACGTGGTGCGGGTGCTGCGCGGAGGCTCCTGGGTGGAGTGATCGCCGGGCCCTTCGTGCGCAGGTCGGCGTCGAGATGTGACCCCGGCAGTCCGCCGTGAACCGCCGCGCCTGTAGCGCCTGTCGCGCTGCCCCAGATCAGGGGCAGGTAGGCGGACGCTCGTTGTCGCCGCGGGGCGCCACCGCCGCCCCCTATCCGGGGCGGCTCGACAGGCCGCCCAGGGAGCCTTTGGATCTGAATCGTTTACGACATCAGCTCCAAAGGCAGGGGCACAGACAGTTCGGTTAGCGCCCGGAGCCGACTTGGCGACCGTCTGAGCCGGACAACTCAGGCCGGGCCTCAACCCAGGCTGGGAACCTCGACGCCGAGGACGGCCTGCTCGTCGGGGCGGTGCACCAGCACGTCGGACAGGTACGACTGGACCGCGTGGCGCATCCCGACGTCCCGGCCGGCCTGCTCGGAGAGCAACCACTTGTGCTCGATGATCTGGGCGAACAGCTCCTGCGGCTCCAGCTTGCGGCGCAGGTGCGCGGGGACGGCCCGGACCACCGGCTCGAAGACCTCGGTGAGCCAGCGGTGGGCGGCCTGCTGCTCGTCGATCAGGTCGCTCTCCGCGCGGTAGGCGTCCAGGTCGTTGAGCAGCTTGCGGGCCTGGTTCTCCTCGGCGTCCAGCCCGGTCAGCCGCAACAGCCGCCGGGTGTGGTAGCCGGCGTCGACGACCTTCGGCCGGACCAGGAATCGCCCGCCGTCGATGGACGACATGGCCACCTCGGCGACGTCGAAGCCCAGCTCGTTGAGCCGGCGGATCCGGCCCTCGATGTCGTGCCGGGCCTCCCGCTCGATCGCCTGCTCATAGGTGATCTCGTGCCAGAGCCGCTCGTAGCGCTGCACGACCTCCTCGCAGACCACCTCCGGGTCGATGGACTCGTGCAACAGGCCGGCGGCCTGAAGGTCCAGCGCCTCACCGAAGATGTTCACCCGGGCGATCTCCAGGTCCTCACCACGCTGACCGTTGGAGAGCGAGTTGTGCAGGGCACCCGTCTCCGCGTCCACCAGGTAGGCGGCGAAGGCGCCCGCGTCCCGGCGGAACAGCGTGTTCGACAACGAGCAGTCGCCCCAGAAGAAGCCGGTCAGGTGCATCCGCACGATCAGGGCGGCGAGCGCGTCGAGTAGCCGGCTCATCGTCTCCGGCCGAAGGGTGTGCGAGAAGAGCGCCCGGTACGGCAACGAGAACTGCAGGTGCCGGGTGATCAGCACCGATTCGAGCGGCTCGCCGTCCTCGGTCTGCCGGTCGGCGACGACCGCCACCGCCTCGACCGACGGAAAGTCGATCCGCTCCAGGGCCCGCAGCAGGTCGTACTCCCGCTCGGCGATCCGCTCGCGGGTCTCCTTGAACGCGTACACGTAGTCGCCCAACCGGACGAACCGGACGATGTGCCGGGAGATGCCCTGCGGCAGCGCCACCAGGTGTTGGGCAGGCCACTCTTCCAGCGGTGTCGACCAGGGCAGGTCGAGCAGCGCCGGGTCCACGAGGGCAGACGTGATCCGCACGGGCACAAGCATGACTGGTCGCCCCCCGCATCCGCTCCTGATCGTGGTTGGGCCCACAGCGCCGTACACCCCGGCCTCGCGCCGGGCCGGTAGCGTGGTCGCGTGCTCAAACCCACAGCGGTACGACGTGACCTGCGGCTACGGCCCGTCCGCCCGGCCGGCTGGTGGTTCGACGCGCTCCTGCTGGTCGGGTTCGGCGCGTTGACCCTCGCCCTCGCCGGAGGTGCGTTGCTCGGTCTGGACCTCGCGGTCCGGGAGTGGGCCTACGCCCATCACCCGGCGCCGATCTACTGGACGGCCCGGGTGTTCAACTTCCTCGGGCAGGGTGGTTGGCTGCTGATGCCGCTGTCCGGGGCGCTCGCCGTCGCGGTGGCCTGGCGGAGCCGCACCATCCGGCCACTGCTGCTGCTGGCGGGGGCGTTCGTCCTCCTGTACCTGACGGTCGGGCCGCTCAAGGTCCTGACCGACCGGGCCGCACCCAGCTCGGATCTGCCGCCGACTCAGTCGGTCCGGATTTTCAACGACCTGCCGCCCACCGAGTACGACCTGTCCTACCCGTCCGGGCACGTCGCCAACGCGATCGTCTGGTACGGGGTGATGGCCGTCCTGCTGACCGCGCTGACGGAGGGGCGACTGCACCCGAGTGTGCACCGACTGATCCGATTCGCTCCCCCGGCGATCCTGCTGGTCACGACGACCTATTTGAACTTCCACTGGCTCACCGACGGCGTGGCGGCCCTGCTGCTCGGGGTCTTCCTGGACCGGCTGCTGCACCGGGTGCCCTGGGACGACATTCCGCTCCCCGGCCGGCTACGCGGGTGGGACCGGCCGTTCACCTCGTACCCCTAGGGTCTTGGATCGTGGACCAACTGGCGCGGCGGCTGGGCGTACCCGATGCGGTTGTCATCGGGTTGGGTTCGATGCTCGGCGCGGGCGTCTTCGTGGTCTTCGGCCCGGCGGTGGCGGCGGCCGGCGGCGCCGGCCTGCTGCCCGCGCTGGTGCTGGCCGGTTTCGTCGCCTTCTGCAATGCGACCAGTTCGGCGCGGCTCGCGGCCCGCTATCCGGAGTCCGGCGGCACCTACGTCTACGGCCGGGAGCGCCTCGGGCCGTTCGCCGGGTTCCTCGCCGGCTGGGGTTTCGTGGTCGGGAAGACGGCGAGCTGCGCGGCGATGGCGTTGACCGTCGGGGCGTACCTCTGGCCGGGCCAGGCCCGGCTGGTGGCCGCCGGCGCGGTGCTCGCGGTGACCGCTGTGAACCTGCGCGGCATCGGCAAGACCGCCACCGTGACCAGGGCGTTGGTCGTGCTGGTGCTCGCGGTGCTGGCAGTGGTCACCGTCGTCGGGGTGGTGGGCGGGCCGGTGCACCTGGACCGACTCGGCGAGCCCGGCGGATCGGCGCGGGGCGTGCTCACCGCCGCCGGGCTGCTGTTCTTCGCCTTCGCCGGGTACGCCCGGATCGCCACTCTCGGCGAGGAGGTTCGCGACCCGCAGCGGACCATTCCGCGCGCCGTGCCGCTGGCGCTCGGGGTGGTGCTCGTGATCTACCTGGTGCTGGCCGTGGTCGCCCTCGGCGTGCTCGGTGCCGACCGGCTGGCCGGTTCCGCCGCGCCCCTGGTCGACGTGGTGACCGCCGCCGGGCTGCCCGGCCTGGCGTGGGTGGTCCGCGCCGGTGCCACCATCGCCGTCGTCGGGGTGCTGCTGTCCCTGGTCGCCGGGGTCGGCCGGACCACCCTCGCCATGGCCCGCCGCCGTGACCTGCCCGGCGCGCTGGCCGCCGTGCACCAGGTGCACCAGGTGCCGCACCGCGCCGAGTTGGCGGTCGCCGCCGTGGTGATCGTGGTGGTGCTGCTCGGCGACGTCCGCGACGCGATCGGCTTCTCCAGCTGCACTGTGCTCGTCTACTACGCGATCACCAACGCGGCGGCGCTCACCCTGGGCCGCGAGTCTGGTCGTCGGCTGCCGGTGCAGGTGCTCGCCGGCCTGGGGCTGGCCGGGTGTCTGCTGCTGGCGGTCAACCTGCCGCTGGGCAGCGTTCTCGCCGGCTTCGCTGTGCTCGCCGCCGGTGCCGCCTTCTACGCTCTGCGGGCGCGTCGCTGACAGTGGCTGGCGGCCCGAGTCAGCGGCTCAACCGCTGGTAGCGGCGCACGGCCAACGGGGCGAACGTCGCGATCAGCAGCACCGGCCACAACACCGCCAACAGCATCGCGTGCTCCGCCGGCCAGGAGTCGCCACCCAGGCCCGGGTTGCCGAACAGTTCGCGGATCGCCGCGACGGTGGCCGACAACGGATTCCACTCCGAGATCGTCCCGATGACCGAAGGCATCAGCTCGGGTGACACGAAGACGTTGGAGATGGCACTCAACGGGAACGCCGCCGGGAAGACGATCACGCCGACCGTGTCCGGGTTGCGGACCAACAACGCCAGGTAGATCCCGACCCAGGTGATGGCGATCCGCAGCAGCAGGAGGAGCCCGACCGCGAGCAACGCCTTGCCGACGCCCTGTCGCCACTGCCACCCGACGAGTAGGCCACACACCAGGAGGGTGGACATCTCCAGCAGGGCACGCAGCAGGTCGGCGGCGCTGCGACCGGTCATCAGGGCGGACCGCGCCATCGGCATCGACCGGAACCGGTCGACGACACCCCGGCTGAGGTCCAGCGCCACGCCGGTCGCGGTGGCCCCCAACCCGTACAGCATCGTCATCACGAAGACCCCCGGCAGCAGGAACTCGCGGTAGTCACCACCACCGGCCACCTGCATGCCGCTGCCGAACACGTACCCGAAGACCAGCACGAACATGATCGGCAGCGAGAAGTAGAGGATCAGCTCCTCCGGCGCGCGGACCACATGGGTCATGTTCCGCCTGGTCATCGTCCAGCCGTCGGCGATAGCGGTGGTCATGCCACGTCCACCTTTCGTCCAGCCCCGACGGGTTCGGGGGTCTCGTCCGGCCGGTGCCCGGTCAGGTGCAGGAACGCCTCGTCCAACGTCGCGCGCCGCAGGCCGATGTCCTCGACCGCGATCCCGGCATCGTCCAACGCGCGTACCACGTCGACCAGGCCGGCGACGCGATCGAGCACCGGCACGCTGAGCCGTCGGACCTCCGGGTCGAGTTCGGGTTCCGCGCCGCAGGTCGACGCGACCAGGCGTGCAGCGCGGCTCAACTCGGCCGCGTCGCGGACCACCACCTCGATCCGGTCGCCGCCGGTCATCGCCTTCAGCTGGTCCGGCGACCCCTCGGCCACCACCCGACCGGTGTCGATCACCGAGATCCGGTCGGCGAGCTGATCGGCCTCCTCCAGGTACTGCGTCGTGAGCAGCACCGTGGTTCCGTCCGCGACGAGACCGCGGACCAGGTCCCACACCTGGTTGCGACTGCGCGGGTCCAGGCCGGTCGTCGGCTCGTCCAGGAAGAGCACCCGCGGCGTACGGATCAGGCTGGCGGCGAGGTCCAGACGGCGGCGCATCCCACCCGAGTACTCACCGGCGGAGCGACTCGCCGCCTCGTCGAGCCCGAACCGTTCCAGCAGTTCACCGGCGCGTCGGCGGGCCTCCCGTCGGCCGAGCCGGAACAGCCGGCCAAACAGCTCCAGGTTCTGTCGGCCGCTGAGGATCTCGTCGACCGCCGCGTACTGCCCGGTCAGCCCGATCCGGGCACGCACCTCGTCCGGCCGGCGCAGCACGTCGTACCCGGCCACTGTGGCCCGTCCCGTGTCGAAGCGCAGCAGCGTGGTGAGGATCCGTACGGCCGTCGTCTTGCCCGCGCCGTTCGGCCCCAGCAGTCCGTGGATCGTGCCGGCCGGCACTGTCAGGTCGAACGTGTCGAGCGCGCGGGTCGGGCCGTACCGCTTGCCCAGCCCCTCGGCGACCACCTCGAATGTCGTCATGCCCCCACGATGCGGTTGGGCGCTGACGGATCACGCACCGTCCGCTGACGGCGGCGCACCGACCTTCTCCACCTCGGTGATCTCCTTCAGGACGAGAATGATCTCCGCACGGGCGGCTTCGCCGACGTACCAGCCGGTGAGGCCGCCGGTCAGCGCCTCCTCGCAGAACCGCCTCGCCGCTGCCAGGTCCCCGCGCACGCGGGCCACCTGGGCGAGGCCCAGTCGGGCGCTGGCCACGAACTCGGGTGCGCCGCTGCGCTGCGCGAGGAGCAGCGCAGTGGCGAAGTCGTCGTGCGCCGCCGCGAGGTCACCGGCGCGCAGCCTTATCTCCCCCCGGGTACGCAGCATGTCGGCCTGGTCGACGGCCGACCCGAGGGCCTCGACCAGTCCCATGGCCTCATCCATGTGGGCGCCCGCCGTCTCAGGGTCGCCCTGCCAGGCGGCCAGTTCGCCGAGAGCACCGAGCGTGATCATGGTGCCCCATCGGTCCCCGGTGCTGCGGAAGCCGTCGAGCCCGGTGGCCAGCGCCGCCCTGGCCCGGGCCCAATGGCCGCTCCACATCAGCGCCGAGCCGCTGCCCATCGCGCCGAGCGCGTTGATCCACTCGTCCGGGCCGACCAGCCGCCGCAGCTCCGCCATCAGCTCGTCGACATCCTCGGCACCGCCGGACGGCGGCCCGGTCGAGATCCCCGACAGGTACAGCAGGAACGGCTGTCGCGGTGGCCGGTCGAGACTGCGGATCACTGACGACTGCGTCCCGAGGGACGGCAGGTGGCCGGAGCCCGCGAGCGAGGCGTTGTAGACGCAGAGGGCGAACTCCTCACCCAGCCCCGGCGGCGCTTCGGTGCCGAGCAGTTCGAGGACGTCGGCAGCGAGCCGCGCCCCTTCCCCGCGCATGCCGCGCAGCCACCAGTAGAACGACAGGGCCGCGACCATTCCGGCCGCGTCGGACGCGTCACCGGCGGCCGTGGCCCGGCGCAACGCCGCATGCAGGTTGTCCCGCTCGGCGTCGAGCCGTCGCAACCAGTGCAGTTGCTCCGCGCACCGCAGGTGGTCGCTGGCGGTCCACGCGAACTCCAGGAAGTACGCGGTGTGCGCGCGGCGGAGCTGGTCGGCCTCACCGGCCTCGGCGAGGCGCTCTGCGCAGAAGGCCCGCACCGTTTCGAGCATCCGGTACCGACCGCCGGTCATCTCCACGAAGGACTTGTCGACCAGCCCGGTGAGCGCGTCGACGAACCCGGCGGTGGGCAGGCCGCAGACCCGCCCGGCCGCCTCCAGCGTGGCCCCACCGGCGAAGACGGTCAGCCGTCGGGCCACTTCCCGTTCGGCGTCGTCGAGCAGATCCCAGCTCCACTCGACCACGGCCCGGAGGGTGCGGTGTCGCGGCGACACGGCCCGGTTGCCCGTCGACAGCAGCCGGAACCGATCGTCGAGACGGGCGGCCACCTCGGCGACGGACAGCGCCCGCAGACGCGCGGCGGCCAACTCGATCGCCAACGGCAGGCCGTCCAGGCTGCGGCAGATCCGCAACACCATCTCGACGTTGACCGGCGTGACAGTGAAGTCGGGCGCGACGTCGACGGCCCGCTGGACGAAGAGGCCGACCGCCGCGTACTCGTCGGCATCCAGTGCGGACGCGCCGAGCGGTGGCAGGGCGAGCCCGGTGAGCGGGCACAGCGCCTCACCGGCCAGCCCGAGCGGCTCCCGACTCGTGGCCAGGACGCGCATCGCCGGGCACGCGCTCAGCAACCGGGCCGCCAGCCGGGCCGTGTCGACGAGGACGTGTTCACAGTTGTCGAGCACCAGCAGCAGTCGCCGCTCGGCCAGCGCCTCGACCAGCCGGTCGGTGGTCTGCCAGCCCGACTCGGCCGGGGCGCGCAGGCCTGCGTCACGCAGGCCGAGCGCGCTCAGCACCGCCTGCGGTACGTCGGAACCGTCGGCCAGCCCAGCCAGCTCGACGAAACGGACCTCCCCGTCGACCCGGCCCGCCGCCTCGATCGCCAGGCGCGTCTTGCCCGCTCCCCCGGGGCCGGTGAGGGTGACGAGCCGACGCTCACCGAGCAGCTCGCCGACGCGCTTGAGCTCCTCCTCCCGGCCGACGAACGTGGTGAGCTGGCCCGGCAGCGCCCGTTCGGCCGCTCCGCGTTCCTCGCCACGCAGCACCGCGAGGTGGATCGCGGCCAGCTCCGCCGACGGGTCGGCACCCAACTGCTCGGCCAGAGCGCGCCGGGCGTCCTCGAACTCGGCCAGCGCCTCGGCCGGCCGACCCAGCGCGGCCAGAGCGCGCATGAGCTGTCCCCGCGAGCGCTCCCGCAGAGGATGCGCGACGACCAGCTCTCGCAGCTCCGCGACCAGCGTGCCGTGTGCCCCCAACGCCAGGTCCGCCTCGACCCGATCCTCGATGGCGGCCAGCCGCAGCTCGCCCAACCGGGCCGCCTGCACGGGCGCGCCGGCAGGGCCGATGGCATCGGCCAGAGCGGGACCACGCCACAGCTCCAGCGCCTCACGTAACACCGCCGACGCCCGGGGCCAGTCGCCGTCGGCGAGCGCGCGACGCCCCGCCTCGGCGAGCCGCTCAAACCGGTACGCGTCGACATCGTCGGGATCCACCGCGAGGCGGTAGCCGGCCGGGTGGAACTCGACCGGGTCGTGCCCGGCGGGCAGGGCCTGGCGCAGCCGCGACACCTGAGACTGGAGCGCGTTGGCCGCGCCCCGGGGCGGATGCTCCCCGTACAGGCCGTCGATCAGGCGCTCGGCGGAGACCACCCGGCCCGCGTCGAGCAGGAGGAGCGCCAGCAACGCGCGCAGCCGCGGACCGCCCACGGGGACTTCTCGCCCGTCGGCCAGCACCACCTGGGTCGGCCCCAGGATGCGGAAACGCATGCCATGGATTGTCGCTCAGTGCCGGCCGTTTCTGGCCGCGCCGGATGGTGTCAGCTCGCCTCGCCGGTCCCGTCATGCCGGCGGGTCAGCTCGAATTCGTCAGGTGGGCCGCCGTTGGTCGTCGAAGGGGCACCCTCGGCGGGGGGAACGGGATGAGCCGCGCCGGGCGCGGACGCGGCGACCCCGGAGTCCGTCGGACCGGGCACCGGAGGAGACGCCGCCGCTGGGGTTTTCAACCCGCCGGGAACCCCGCCCGGCCGAGGGACCGGGACCGGGTGGACGGGCGGGGCGCACTGCCGCGTCAGCCAGTCCAACCCGCGACGCCGGGCGACCACCGTCAGCCGGTCACCAGCGAAGATCACCTGCCGGGGGTCGAGGTCCTTCCACCAGATCGTCTTGGCACCACCGGCCGGGGTACGCGCGATGAGCCGGACCTGCCCGTCCCGGTTGACCACGTCCAGCGGCCGACCGTCCAGTTCGGAACCGGGGGCGACCGGCACCTCGGCGACCGGCAGCGCGTGCCTGTCGACCGGGATGGTGCTGATCACGGCACGTTCGGTGAGCGCCCCGATGAATGCCGGGGCGGCCAGGTAGGAGACCGACCGGGACACCCCGAGCGCGAACGTCTCCTCCACCCGTTCGGCGAAGTCACCGTCGAAGAGCCGAAGCACCACGCGCAGGTCGGCACGGAGGTCGCGGGCGGCGAGCGCCGCCTCCAGGTTGGCCACGTCGTCGGTGGACGCCACCACCAGCGCCTGGCAGTCGGCCACCGACGCGGAGGCCAGCGTCTCCGGCAACGCGGCGTCACCGACGATCAGCGGCACCTCCAGTTGGCGGGCCAGGGCCGCGCCGCGCGGCTCCGGGTCCTTGTCGATCGCCACCACCTCGACGTCGTACTCGCGCAGCTGTGCCATCACCCGCGTGCCGACGTTGCCCAGGCCGATCACCACCACGTGCCCGACCCGCGCGGGTTGCAGGCGGCCGGTGTGCAGGGCCAGCCGGGCGTTGACGATGCCGTCCACCACGACGGCGGTGATCAGCGGGATCAGCGCCAACCCGGCCAGGTTGAGCACCACCTGCATGATCTGTGCGTCCGCCGTCTTGGTGGTGTCCGGGTCGGCGCCGCTGAGGGTGGTGACCAGGGTCAGGTACAGCGCCTCCAGCGGGGAGACGTCCTCGGCACGGGAGATCAGTGCCCCCAGCACCGCGATCAGCGCGAGTACCGCCATCACCGCGATGCCGATCTTGCGGGTGGCGAAGCCGCGGACCGCACCCATCACCACCGCGACCGGTCGGCGCCGCCGACGCGCGCGGACCAGCCGGCGGGCGGCGACCTCGGTGCCCGGCGGCTGGCCGGTCGCCTCGGCGAGCACCAGATCGGCGCCGGCCTGCTCGGCCGGCAGCAGCTCCACCCCCTGCACCTCGCTGAGGTGCGCCAGCGCGCAGACCACGTCCTGCGGTCGAACGTCGGCCCGCCGCGCCACCCGCAGCGTCTTGTCCCGGTGTTGGAAGGAACTGGGGTCGACCTCGTTGAGCGCGGCGGCCACGAAGGCCGGCGCGGCCATCTCGGCGTCGGAGAGCACCTCGACCGGGGCCTTGAGCAGCTTGCGTACGCCGTCGGCGAGGGTGCCGTTGAACATCCGCAGCACCTGGCGGACCCGCTGGTCGACGGCTTGGGCACAGAGCGCGGCGTGCAGGTTGCCCACGTCGTCCTGCTGCAGCAGGGCCAGCCCGGTCGCGCCGGCCAGGCCGGCGGCCTCGAAGGTGGCCACATCCAGCCGGTCCGAGCGGACCACCCGGACCCCGCGCAGCCCGGCCACGTCCGGCCCGTTGCTGCGGTAACGCTCGGGGACCACGACGGTCACCCGGGCCCCACCCGCCGGCAGCTCGGTTTCGAGCATCGCCCGGGCCACGTAGTAGGCGAGCGCGTCCTTCCCGCAGATCACGTAGTGCGGGCGTGGATCACCGACGGATCGCAGCCGCCAGTTCCACTCGACCGCCCGTCGCGCCCGGTCCCGCCACGGCTCCGCCATGCCCGGATCGTAATCAGCACTGCCATGGTGGGCGACCCCGTCCGGATCATCCCGTGGCCAGGTATGTCCGCTCCGGCGACGGGTAGAGCAGCGACATGCAGACGTTCCTCCCGTACCCGGGCTTTCTGGCCAGCGCCCGCACGCTGGACCAGAAGCGGCTGGGCAAGCAGCGGGTGGAGGCCATCCAGGTGCTGCGCGGGCTCACCCGACCCGGGTACGGCTGGCGCAACCACCCGGCCGTGAAGATGTGGGCCGGGTACGAGGAGGCGCTCGTCCGCTACGGGTTGGACATGTGCGCGGTCTGGACCGAGCCGGGGCGGGCCGACACCTGCGCCACCACGATGACCGTCGACCTCGCCGCCGCCTGCGGGGCCGGCGTGATCCGAACCCAGGACGAGCTGGCCCGAGCAGGTGAGCTGCCACCATGGCTTGGCCGCGACGACCTGCACCTGAGTCACCGCTCGTCGCTGCTGCGCAAGGACCCGGCGCACTACCGCCCGCTGTTCGGCGACGACGTGCCGGAGGACCTGGAGTACGTCTGGCCCGCCTCCGACCGTCCCCGCCGTTGCTTGCCAGCCGACTGATCCGAGGTGGGGCAGACTGGGCCCCATGGCGCTGTCGCAAGTGGTAGGTCGGCTGATCGGCGTACGGCAGCACCAGGTGGACCCGGGCGGTGGTGGCGCCGACCGGGTGCCACGACCGACCACGGCGCTCGTGGTGGGTGGCGGCATCGCCGGCATGTCGGCGGCGGTGGTGCTGGCCGAACGGGGTGTGGCGGTCACCGTGCTGGAGGCGGCACCGACGCTCGGCGGTCGACTGGGCGCCTGGCCGGAGGCGCTCGCCGACGGCAGCCAGCAGAACGAGCACGGCTTCCACGCGTTCTTCCGGCAGTACTACAACTGGCGGTCGATCCTCCGCCGGATCGATCCTGGCCTGGGCTTCCTCAAGCCCATTCCGGGCTACCCGATCCTCAGCGAGCAGTGGCCCACCGAGGAGTTCGGCAGGTTGCCACCCGCGCCGCCGGCGAACCTGCTCGCGCTGCTGCTGCGCAGTCCCAGCCTGCGCCTGTCCGACCTGCGACTGATGGACCGGGACGCGGCGCTGCCGCTGCTCAGCTACGACCCGGTGCGCACCTACGCCGAGCTGGACGACACCACCGCCGACGAGTTGCTGGCGTCGCTGCGACTGCCGGACCGGGCGCGGGCGATGCTGTTCGAGGTCTTCTCGCACTCGTTCTTCAACCACGAGGCGGAGATGTCGGCGGCCGAGATGGTCGCCCAGTTCCACTTCTACCTGCTCGGCAACCCGGAGGGGTTGGCCTTCGACTGCCCCGACGAGGACTACGCCACGGCGATCTGGGAGCCGCTGACCCGACACGTGGAGAAGCACGGCGGCCGGGTCCTCACCAGCTGCGCCGCCACCGGGGTGCACCGCGACGCCGAGGGGTGGCGGGTGACGACCACCGACGGCGGCAGCCATCCGGCCGGGCACGTCGTGCTCGCCGTCGACCCGCCGGCGCTCGCCGCGCTGGTCGCCGCCTCCCCGGACCTGGCCGAGCAGGCCCCCGACCTGGCGAGGAGGATGCCGGCCTTCGGCACCCCCGGCCCGCCGTACGCGGTGGCACGCTACTGGTGTGACGGGGACGTGGCCGCCGAACGGGCGGTGTTCAGCGGTGTGTCCCGCCAGCCCACTCTGGACTCGGTGACGCTCTACCACCGGTTGGAGAACGAGCCGCGGCGCTGGGCGCGGCAGACCGGCGGGTCGGTGATCGAGTTGCACGCGTACGCCTGCGAACCCGGTGTGCCGGCCGAGGAACTGGCCGAGCGGATGCGCCGCGAGCTGGTCGCGCTCTGGCCGGAGGCCGGCGACCTGCGGGTCCGCGAGCTGCGGGCCCGGGTGGAGGCGCAGGCGCCGGCGTTCACGCCGGGCAGCCACGCCTGGCGACCGGGGGTACGCACCGACGCGAACGGCCTCTACCTGGCCGGCGACGGCATCGCGACGGACTTCCCGAGCGCGTTGATGGAACGCTCGGCCGCCACCGGGATCATCGCCGCCAACCACATCCTGCGCGCCGAGGGTGGTGCGGCCGAGCCGGTGCGCTCGATCCGACCGCGTGGGCTGCTGGCCGGCAGGCCAAATCGACAAAACACAACATAAGCCACCGTACGCTGCCGTACGCTCGAATGATCAACCGTCGATCGGCCGGGCGGGAGGGCAGCGGGAGATGTCACCACTGCACCGCGCCGGCGCGGAGAACGACTCCCCGATCGACGAGATCGGCCGCGACGACGCGTATCCGCTGATCCGCGACGAGCGCGCCTGCATCGTCACCGCGCTCCGGCTGGGCTGGTGGATGGCGGACGCCTACCACCACGGGCAGCACGCCGAGCCGCGCGCCTTCACCGAGACCCGCCCGGCCGTACCACCTGCCAAACTCTCCAACCTCACCGAGATGTCCGCCCACCGGCGGATGCGGATGTACCTCGACGGGGTGGACGTCGCCCTGGCCCAGATCGCCGACCTCACCCGGCACACCGGGCCGGTACCCGACACGTCCGCCGCCCGAGCCCTGCTGCCCGACCTGGGTCAGCCCGACCCCACCGACCCGGTGCCGCTGCTGCTCGCCCTCGACGACCTCAACGTGGAGGTGCTGCGGTGGGCGATGGCCGCCAACCACAGGGTCGGGCTGGCCTACCGGCTGGGCCGATCAGTGGCCGACACCGTCCGGGCCGGCGACGTCACACAGTTGCTGCGCCAGTTCGGCGGCCGACAGGTCCAGATCAGCAGATGGTTGGACGAGCTGGCCAGCGTGCTGCCGCCGTACTCGGCCGCAGTGGTGCGCCGGTCACTGGCCGCTTGGGCGAGCGCTGTCGACCGGTCCGGCCACGGGGACCCGACCGAGCCGACGCCCGCCGCCCTGAGCCGGGCGCTGCGCGGCCAGGGTGACCTCTGGCGTGACGTGCTCACCGGCGGTCTGCACCCGCGTGACCTGCTCGACGAGGATGACTACGCGGTGATCGCCAGAAACCTGATCATCCGGGACCGGCGGCTGGTGGCGCAGGCGGCCCGGGGCATCTTCTGGCCGGTGCTCGTACCCCTGCTGTTGGTGCTCTTCGCTGTCGTCGGGGTGAGTGCCGCCGCGGCCGCCGGCTCACCGACCACCCGGGCCACAGTCGCCCTGGTGGGGCTCGGCGCCGGGCTGGCCGCGATCTGGCGGTCGGTCTCCGGGCCCGCCCTGGCGGTCGCCGGTGAGGTCAACCGGCCCCTGCTGGACAGCGAACTCACCGCACGGATGTCCCTGCGGCTGAACCGGCCCCTGACCACCGCCCAGGTCGCGGCGAAAGCGACTCCCCGCACCCGCCGCCAGCGGCGTCCCGTAGAGACCGGCCGATCGAAATACGTTGCCCCTGCCTCCCGCGTCGACCTACCGTGAGCGCGCACTGTCAACCACCACCGCGGGAGCAGCTCATGACGATGTCGCACGTCACCACCGTGCCGTCGACGCTGCCCGGTGACGGTTGCCGAGCGGAAGGTCCCCGGGCGGGCCGGCCCGACTGACGCGTACCCGTACGCGCCGAGCCGCCCCGTCCGACAGCCGGACCGGGCGGCTTCTTGCTGTCCGGCACCTTTGGAAAGGAGTCCCGGTGGACGCCGTCCTCGTCATCAACGCCGACCTCGGCCCGCTGCACCGGGTCACCGTCCAACACGCCGTCCGAATGCTCTGCCGTCGGGTGGCCGAGATCCACGAGGCCGAGCCGGACCGGGTGATCGGGGTCTTCCCGATGCCCCGGGTGGTACGGCTGGTCCGCTTCGTGGTCACCCGGTGGAGGTTCAACTCCGGGCCGGCCTGGTCGCGCGCCGGTGTGCTGCGCCGCGACGATCGGTGCTGCGCGTACTGCGGTGGCTCGGCCTCCACCATCGACCACATCCTGCCCCGCTCACGCGGCGGCCGGAACACCTGGCGAAACACCACCGCCGCCTGCTACGCCTGCAACCAGCGCAAGGGGGACCGGACGCCAGCGGAGGCGGGCATGCCGCTGCGCCGCGAGCCGGTGAACCCGGGCTGGGGGGCGCTGGCCGGGCGGTGACGGACCGGCCGGCGGGAACGGGGGGCCGCGTCCCGGGTACGTCCCGGGCGCGGCACCCGCCGGCCCCCGATCAGGCGGCGCCTTCCTTGACCTTCGACTTCAGTTGGCCGTTGGGGCACTGCACCCGGATCTCGCTGCGGTACGCCGTGGAGGTCAACTCGACCACGATCTGCCTCGCCGGCCCCGGGTCGTACGCCTCGACCCGGAAATCGGGCGCGAGCACCACCTCGACCACCTCGACCGACCTCCCCACGCAGCGAACGGTGACCGTCCCGCCGCGAGCGTCCACGGGTACGCCGGCGCCGGGGGTGGGAGTCGGCGTGGCCCGGGTCGGGGTCGGGCCCGCGGTGGTGGGCGTCGGGCCCGGGGCCACTGTTCCGCCCGGGCCGGTCGCGGGGCCGCTCCGGGTAGCGGGCGCGGTGATCCTGGTCGGCGGCACGGCGGACGGTCCGGCGTCGAGCGCGTCGGTCGGCTCCTCGCTGCGGGGCATCCCCACAGTGGTGGTGCCCGGACCGCTGCCGGTCGGCGCGGCGCTCTGCCCCGGTCGACGATTGCTGGAGTCTCCAAGTGACCCGGCCAACGCCACCGCGGCGATCACGGCACCGCCGACCGTCAGGATGGCCCGCCGCCGACGCCACGGCCCGCGCCTCATCGGCGCCGCCGAGTCGCGGGCCGGCCCGGCGCCGGCCGCGGTGCCAACCGAGCCGTCGCCAGTTGGTCCTTTGTCGGCCGATTCAACGCCGGTCGGCTCGGTGCCGGTCGGCTCGGTGCCGGTCGCGGTGCCGGTCCGCTCGGCGACGTTTGTCGCCGGTTCGGCGGCGACAACGGCGGCGCCCTCGGACGCGGCTCCGCTGGCGGCGGCGAGCAGGATGCGGGCCGCGTCGGCGGCCGGCGGGCGGTCGGCGGGATCGCCGGCCAGGCACCAGCGGTAGAGCCGGTGCACCTCGGGCGGGACACCGTCGATCTCGGGCAGCGGGTCCGGCTCGACGTGCGTGTGCGCGCGGAGCATCCCGGTCTGCGCCTCGGCGGGCCAGGGCAGCCGGCTGGTGAGCACCCGGTGCAGCAGCAGACCGAGGGCGTACACGTCGCTGGCCGGCAGCACCTCGCCGGCCAGCAACCGCTCCGGCGCCAGGTACGCCGGTGTGCCCAGCAGCCGCCCCTCGAAGTCGATCTCGGGGGCGCCGGCGGCTGCCGCGATGCCGAAGTCGAGCACCTTCGCGCCGGTCGGCGTGAGCATCACGTTGCCCGGCTTGATGTCGCGGTGCACCAACCCCTGCTCATGGGCGGCGGCGAGCGCCGAGGCCACCTCGGCGCACACCCGCAGACCGGCGCGTGGCGGCAACGGCCCGACCACCAACCGCCGTTCGAGGGTGTGCCCGCCGAGCAGCTCCATCACCACGAACGGGACCTGGACACCGTCCAGCGCCGACTCGCCGTAGTCGTAAACGCTCGTGACGTGTGGATGCGACAGCCGGGCCGCGGCCTTGGCCTCGCCCCGGATCCGCTGTCGGGCGTTGGTGTCCGAGGCGACCAGCACCTTCACCGCCACGTCCCGTTCGAGCACCTCGTCGTACGCCCGGTGCACCGCCGACATGCCGCCACTGCCGAGGCGTTCCAGGAGCCGGTAGCGGCCCGCAAGCAACTGATCACGCTGCACGACCGACAGCCTGCCGTACCGACCTGGGTTCCGGGTACCCGGGATCGAGGTGTTGCGATGAGTGGGAGCGGCTCGCGATGGTACCCGCAGAGATCAGTCGCCGGTCGGTGGGCGCCAGGCGAAGCGGGGCGTACGCCGCTCGGTCATCGCCGCTACCCCCTCGCGGGCCTCGCCGGTGGTCGCCACCTTCCGGTGCCACCAGGCGATCCGTGCGGGCTCGGCCCGCTCGTCGATGATCTCCTTCGCGGCGGCGATGCTCAGCGGCGATCGTTGGGCGATGGTCGCGGTCAGTTCGTCCACCCGTGCGGCGAGCCGGTCGGCCGGCAGCAGTTCGTCGACCAGACCGATCCGCAGAGCGCGCTCGGCGTCGATCAGCTCGGCGGTGAACAGCAGATGCTTGGCGGCGGACGGGCCGACCAGCCGGGCCAGTCGGCGCGTCGTCGGCGCCGGGTAGACCAGTCCGAGTCGGGCCGGCGGTACGCCGAAACGGGCGTCGTCCGTGGCGATCCGCAGGTCGCAGGCGACAGCGAGCTGAGCCCCACCACCGACGCAGGCGCCGCGGATGGCCGCGATTGTCGGCTTGGAGAACCGGGCCAGCCGTTCCTCGGCGGTCACCGCGATGCTGGCGTCACCGGCGTCCAACAACTCGGCCAGGTCGCCGAGGTCGGCGCCCGCGCAGAACGCGTCGCCCGCGCCGGTGAGCACCAACGCCCGTACCGCGGGGTCGGGTTCCAGCCGGTCGAGCAGTTCGGGGAGCTGACGCCACATGGCCGCGGTCATCGCGTTGCGCCGGGCCGGATTGTGGATCACCACGGTGGCGACCGGCCCGGCCACCTCGACGGTCAACTCCGCGTCCGACACATCCGCTCCTTCCCGCGTCACCTGGAGCGACGCCGCCAATCTGGCCGCCGGCGTCGCGCGCCGGTGCGGCGACCATAGCGAAGACGATCGGTCAGGCGCGGCACAGGCGCACTGGGGGGAACCAACGGTTGGGGTCGCGCGTCCGACGGAGATGAGACCCGCATCGACGACCGTCGCCACGGTAGCGCTCCTGGCCGCGCTCCTGACCGGTTGCACCAGCGTCGACCGAGCCCCCACCGCCACCCCGACCCAACCCTCGACCACCACCGCTACCGGCCCGGCTGACCCGACCACCGGCACCTCGCAGCCGACCACCGCCCCGACGGTCAGCGCCGGGACCAGCGGTGTGGCCCCCCGGGTGACGTTGCGAATCTCCGGCGGCTTCGCCGGGCGCGGTGAGTCCATCGTCGTCGAGCCGGACGGTCAGTGGACCGTGACAGACCGGGCCGGCGGTCGGCGCAACGGACGGCTCACCCCTGCTGACCAGGGCACCCTCGCGGGACTGACCGCGGACCCCCGGCTCGCCACCGAGGCCCGGCAGCCGACCACCGCGACCAGGTGCTCGGACGTGATGCACTACCGCCTCAGCGTGGCCAGCAACGACACCGGATACACCACCTGCCCCGAGGACGGAACCCCACCGCCGGCCACCCAGGCGGTGGTCAACCTGCTCCTGCGAACCACCGAGACTTACGTCAGATAGTCCGGCGGCAGGCCGGTCCCGCGCAGCTCCGGCGGTAGGTGGGCCACATCGTTGACGGCGATCAGACTCGGCGGGCCGGCCGCGCTGTACCGGATGACGGTCAGCCCCGCGTTGTGCGAGTTCAAACCCAACCACCGCCACTCCGGCGCGTCGAGGGCATGCCGCACCAGCCAGGCGATCAGGAAGCTGTGCGTCACGACCAGTTCGCGGACCGGCTCGCCGCCAGCGGGCCCTTCACCGACCGGACCGGCGAACCGCCGCACCGCGTCCGCTGTCACTCGCGGCCCGTCGACCCGCTCGGCCTCCGAGAACTGGGTCAGGAATTCGGCGTACGCGGGCGGCAGGCCAGCCGGGTCCGTGTCGTGTGGGAGGTGGTCACCGGCCAGCTCCGTCTCGTACACCGGAACCTCGGGCAGCGACTTGGCGATCAGCTCGGCGGTCTGCGCGGCCCGGCGCAGCGGCCCGTGATGAACAGCGGCGAACCGGCGGGCTCGCAGTCGTTCGCCCAGCAGGGTGGCCTGCCGCCGCCCGCGCTCCGACAGGCCGGTGTCCGGCTCGCCGGCATCGGTCCCACTCAGCTCGGACAGGTCCTGCTCGGCGTGTCGGGTCAGGTACAGCAAGCGGGTCACCATGGCCCTCACCTCAACACACCGGGAGGTACGGGTTCCACCCGCACCTCCCGGTCCTGCGGCCTGTCGGCTCAGTCGGCCCGACCGGACGTCGCCCGCGCGAAGGTGACCGACACCCACAGCCAGCCGGCCGTTACCGCCAGGCCGAACGCCACCATCACGGCCGGTGCCGGCCGAACGATCAGCGTCACCCAGGCCAGCGCGAAGAACATCCCGGTCACCAGGCTGTACGCGGCTCGACCGCGCGCACCCTGCCGGGCGGCCCGGCGGGCGGCCACCACCGTCGCCACGATCAGCGACACGAAGGCCACCGCCGCCACCAGGAAGTGCAGGCCCCCGTGCCAACTGATCTCGCCGGCGCCCCGAGGCGTACCGGTCGGGAACCCGTCGGCCGGGTCGGCGCTGAAGATCGCCGCCCCGACCAGGCCCAGGCCGTACAGCGCGAGCAGCCGGGGCAGCCAGACCGACCCCTTGCCGGTACGGCGGCGCAGCGCCTGAGCGGCCAGCGCGCAGAGCACGCCGGTGACCAGGAACGTGACGATCTGGATCCAGCCCAGCTCGCCGGTGCTCAACACGCTGACCGGGTGACGACGGAAGTCGAAGCCGTCTCGGGTCGCCGCCTGCACGATCGCCGAGGCGACGAAGATCGGGCCGGCGAGCACCCCGCCGATCAGCAGCAGACGGTCCCGACCAACAGCTGTCGGTCGTACCACGGGAAACGTCGCGGCCTGGCTCATCACCCGCCCCCTACGCCCGGGGGAACATCTGGCCGATGCGGATCCGGTTGCCGAACGGGTCCCGGATGCCGAAGTCGATCCCGTACGGGCGCTCGGTCGGCTCGTCGGTGATCTCGACGCCCTTCGCCACAAGATCCTCGTGCGTCTTGCGGGCGTCGTCGGTGGTCATGAAGAGGTACCCGCCGAGGGCACCCTTGGTGAGCAGCTCCCGGACCTGCTCGGCGGTGGCCGGATCCAGCGCGGGCGGGCCCGGCTTCTCCAACAGGATCTCCCGCTCCGGGTCGCCGGGCAGGTTCACCGTGAGCCACCGCATGAAGCCGAGGTCCTGGTCGGTGTTGACCTCCATGCCGAGCTTGTTGACGTAGAAGTCAAGCGCGGCGTCCTGGTCGAGGACGTAGATCTGGGAGCGGCTGATCGCGTTCATCGTCATGCCCATGACGCTAGAGGTAGACCGTGACCTGCGGCTTATCCAAAACTGCTGGGTCGGGTCCAGGCTTTGGTGAAGCACGACGGCACGTTGGCCGGCGCGACGCGCTGACGCCGGAAATCCGAGGGCGACTGCCCGACGATCTGCCGGAACGTCCGGCTGAAGGTTCCCAGGCTGCCGAAGCCGACGGCGTAACAGATGTCCGTAACGTCCCGGTCGGTCTCCACCAGCAGCGCCATCGCCCGCTCCACCCGGCGACGTTGCAGGTAGCGGTGCGGGGTCTCACCGAAGGTAGCCCGGAAGGTACGGATGAAGTGCGCCTCCGAGACGTGCGCGATCCGGGCCAGCGCCGGGATGTCCAGAGGCTCGGCGTACGCCCGGTCCATCGCGTCCCGTGCGCGCAGCATCGCCCGGTTCGACTCCTCCACAGCGCGACTCATCGACCCCCCGGCCTCACTTCGCTCGCCGCCGCAGCCCAGGCTACCGCCGGGTACGGCTGAGCTGTCACTAGCGGTAGTAGAAGTCGGCGGCCTCACCAGCGCGTCGGTGCCCCTCGGAGCGGGCCGGCAGAGGCACAGCCCGCGCCGGTCGAGAAACCGCTGACCGGACTGGTAACTGTGACGGCGCATTGGGCAGGATCATCGGCCGTGACACTCGTCCTGCCGCCGCGCCTGACAGCCTCGGCTCAGAGCTTGCGCGACGCCGCCCATCGACGCGGTCTACAGACCGTCCAGCTGCCCACCTTCGAAGTACCTGCCGGACTGCGTGCTGACCACCTCCATGCGGGACCGAGCTTCGCTGACGTCGTCGCACCACTGCTCGGGATCGCGCCCCTGGAGGCTGCGCCTGGCTGGCTGACCGGCCTACCCCGTGAACTCACCCGCCGCGAGATCACCTTGGTGACCATCGGCGAGGCATATGAACTCCGTCGACCGGCGTTCATCAAGTCCCCCAACGACAAGAACATCACGGCGATGATCTACACCGACGGTTCCCGTCTGCCCGGCCCGGATGCCGTCGACCGACGAACTCCGGTGCTCGTCAGCGACATCGTCGACTTCACCGCCGAGTACCGGCTGCACCTGCTCGACGCTGTCGTCCACACCGGCAGCCAGTACGCCGCGCACGGCCGGTTGCACCTCGGCCCGCCGTCGCCCGACGCGTTGGCCTTCGGCACCGATCTCGTCGCCGGCTTTGGGCACACCCTGCCCTCCGCCATCGTCGTAGACGTAGGACTGGTCGACGGACGTTGGGCCGTGATCGAGGCAAACGCCGCATGGGCCAGCGGCGCCTACGTGGCGGATCCCGACCTGGTCCTCGATGTCGTCCTCCGAGCGGCCAGCCCAACGGCCTCGGTCACCGCTCGCGACCAACAGTTCATCCGACGGCCTCAGCCGACCACCTGACGGTCACCACGAGAACCCTCGTGGCAGCGCCACTCGGAAAGGTCTGATGGAATTGGAGCCCCCGGCCGGGATCGAACCGGCGACATCTCGCTTACAAGGCGAGTGCTCTGGCCAGCTGAGCTACAGGGGCGCGTGCGTCGAGGTCAGCATAGCGACTGACGTCCGGATATCCCGATCGCGTGGCCTCCCGACAACGGGAATCGTCAACAACCCGACGCACAACCGTTTTGACGCTGCGTCGATTGATGTCTGACCGTGCCCGAGTGACCGGAATGCGTAGCCCGCCTGGTGGGCTCGGCGGACCCCCGCCTTGGCAGCAGGGGTAAACGCGTTTACGGTTCACTGACACGGACGATGATCGGGCGCCCCCGCGACCGGCCGCCGTCCGCTGACCGGCACGGACACGTGCCGGTTGCTCCTTCACTCGGATCGTCCGGCACGTTCCTGCCGGTGAAAGGAAGCGCTTCACCATGGCTACGGTCACCTATTCCAAGGCGTCCCGGGTCTACCCGGGCCAAGAGCGTCCCGCCGTCAACGAGCTGGACCTCGAGATCGGCGACGGCGAGTTCCTCGTCCTGGTCGGCCCGTCCGGTTGCGGTAAGTCCACCAGCCTGCGGATGCTCGCCGGCCTGGAGGACGTGGACGCCGGTTCGATCTACATCGACCAGCGTGACGTCACCCACCTTCCCCCGAAGGCCCGCGACATCGCGATGGTCTTCCAGAACTACGCCCTCTACCCGCACATGACGGTGTACGAGAACATGGCGTTCGCCCTCAAGCTCCGCAAGACCTCCAAGTCGGAGATCGACCGGCGGGTCAAGGAGGCGGCCGGGCTGCTCCAGCTGGAGGAGTACCTCAGCCGTAAGCCGAAGGCGCTCTCCGGTGGTCAGCGTCAGCGTGTGGCGATGGGCCGGGCGATCGTCCGCGAGCCGCAGGTCTTCCTCATGGACGAGCCGCTGTCGAACCTCGACGCCAAGCTCCGCGTGCAGACCCGTACCCAGATCGCGTCGCTCCAGGCCAAGCTGGGCGTCACCACTGTCTACGTCACGCACGACCAGGTCGAGGCCATGACCATGGGTCACCGGGTCGCGGTGCTGCTCGACGGTGTCCTTCAGCAGGTGGACACCCCGCGGGCGCTCTACGACACCCCGGCCAACGTGTTCGTCGCCGGGTTCATGGGCTCTCCCGCCATGAACATCAAGACCGTTCCGCTGAACGAGCGGGGCGCCGAGTTCGCCGAGCTGCAGATCCCGCTGACCCGGGAGCAGGTCGAGGCGGCCCGCGCCGAGGGTGGCGACGGCAAGGTCACCGTGGGCTTCCGCCCGGAGGACTGCGAGCTGGTCAGCCCGACCGAGGGCGGCATGCCGGTCGTGGTCGAGCTGGTCGAGGACCTCGGCTCGGACGCCAACGTCTACGGCCACGCCGCGCTGGGTGGCAACTCGGAGCGCTTCGTCGTCCGCACCGACCGGCGCAACATGCCGAACATGGGTGACACCGTGTTCGTCAAGCCGGTCGCCGGTCGCAGCCACGTCTTCCACGCCTCCACCGGTGGCCGGATCTGACGTAACGCCGTACCGACAAGGGGCGGTCCGCTTCGGCGGGCCGCCCCTTCGTCGTACCCGAAGCGGTTCTTCACCCTGCCTGGGCGCCGGACGAGGAAGGCCCCCTCCCGCGTTCGGCGGGAGAGGGCCTTCGTCGACGTGCGCTACAGCTCGACGGAGCGCCGCCGGGCGACCTCGGCCAGGGCGACCGCTGCGGCCACGCTGGCGTTGAGCGACTCGACCTCGGAGATCATCGGGATGCTGACGGTCAGGTCGCAGGTCTCCCCGACCAGGCGGGAAAGGCCGCGCCCCTCGGAACCGACCACCACCACCAGCGGACCGACAGCGGCCTCCAGGTTGTAGAGGTCGGTGTCGCCGTCGGCATCCAGGCCGACGACCATGAAGCCGGCGTCGCGGCACGCCTTCAGCGACCGGGTCAGGTTGGTCACCTGCGCCACGGGCACCCGCGCAGCCGCGCCGGCGCTGGTCCGCCAGGCGGTCGCGGTGATCCCGGCTGCACGACGCTCGGGTACGAAGACACCCTGCGCACCGAACGCGGCAGCCGACCGGATCACGGCGCCCAGGTTGCGCGGGTCAGTGACACCGTCCAGCGCGACCAGCAGCGGAGCCTGCTGCTCCAGGGCAGCGGCGACCATGTCCTCGAACGGCTGGTACGCGAAGGGCGGCACCTGCAAGCCGACACCCTGGTGCAGCACTCCGCCGGTCATCCGGTCCAACTCGGCGCGGCTGATCTCCAGGTTGGCGATGCCCCGGTCGGCGGCGGTCCGGATGATCTCGTTGATCCGGTCGTCCATGTCGATGCCCTGGGCGGTGTAGAGCGCCGTCGCCGGCACGTTGGCGCGCAGCGCCTCCAGCACCGGGTTACGCCCGACCAGCAGCTCCGGGGTGTCCTTGGACGGGTTGGACTTGCGCCCCGGCGTGACCCGGGGGCCAGACCGCCCGGTGGGCTTGCCGCCCCGTCCGCCGGTGGCAGCACCCCGACCGACCGGTACGCCCCGACCGCCGCCCCGGCCCCAGGTGGTGTCCTTGCTACCGGGCTGACCGATCTTGGGGGCGCGCCCCTCCTCGGCCGCCGCGCGGCGCTCCTTGTCCTGCTTCCAGGCGGTGCGCTGGGGCAGCTTCTCGGTGCCCGAGTAGCCCTTGTGCCACGGCCGCTCGTCCGCGGGCAGGGTGCGACCCCGCCCGGCCAACGAGTCCTTGTTCTTGCCGCCGGTGCCCTTGGGGGCGCCTGCCTTCGACGTCAGTCGCCGGCCACGGCGCTGCGAGTTGCCGGCCATCAGTCCTGCTCTCCAATAGTCCA
The DNA here is from genome assembly GCF_015751785.1 of Micromonospora vinacea. Taxonomy (NCBI): domain Bacteria; kingdom Bacillati; phylum Actinomycetota; class Actinomycetes; order Micromonosporales; family Micromonosporaceae; genus Micromonospora; species Micromonospora vinacea. The sequence goes on from NZ_JADOTY010000001.1 coordinate 1,498,591, forward strand.
ACGGGGGCCCTGGGGGGTGTCCTCGACCACCACGCCGGCCAGCTTGAGCTGGTCACGCACCGCATCCGCGGCGGCCCAGTCCTTGCGGCCCCGCGCCTGCGCACGCTGCTCCAGGGCCAGCGCGATCAGGGAGTCCACCACGGCACGAAGATCGTCCGATCGGCCGCCGCCGGTCCAGGCCGGGTCGAGGGGGTCGATCCCGAGAATATCCAGCATTGCCCGCACCACGGCCAGCGTGGTGCGGACGGTCACATCGTCGCCGACGCTCAGCGCGGTGTTGCCGTCCCGAATGTGCTGTTGCAGCACGGCCAGCGCGGCGGACGTGTTGAGGTCGTCGTCCATCGCCGCGACGAAGCCGGCGGGCAGCTCACCGAGCTGCCCACCACCGACCCGCTCGGCGGCCCGCTGCACGAAACCCTCGATCCGCCGGTACGCGGTGGCCGCGTCGCGCAGCGAATCCTCGGAGTAGTCGATCACCGAGCGGTAGTGCGCGGCGGCGTAGTAGTAGCGCAGCTCCACCGGCCGCACCCCGAGCGAGTCCACGTACGCCAGGTCCAGCGCGTTGCCTGCGGACTTGCCCATCTTGGCCCCGCCGATGCTCAGCAGGCCGTGGTGCACCCAGTAGCGGGCGAACGGCAACCCGGCCGCCTTGGACTGGGCGATCTCGTTCTCGTGGTGCGGGAACGTCAGATCCAGGCCACCGCCGTGGATGTCGAACTCCGGACCGAGATAACGCCAGCACATCGCCGAGCACTCGATGTGCCAGCCCGGACGGCCCAGCCCCCAGGGCGAGGGCCAGTAGGCGTCCGCCGGCTCGTCCGGTTTGGCGCCCTTCCACAGCGCGAAGTCGCGCGGGTCCCGCTTGCCCCGATCCGGGGCGTCCCCGGCCGACTGCATGGCATCCGGAGACTGACCCGACAGCGACCCGTACGCCGGCCAGGACGCCACGTCGAAGTAGACGTCGCCGGAGCCGTCAGTCGCCGGGTACGCGTGCCCGTCGGCGATCAACTTCGTGATCAGCTCGTGCATCTCCGGGATGTGCCCGGTGGCGCGTGGCTCATAGGTGGGCGGCAGCACGTTCAACGACCGGTACGACTCGGCCAGCAGCAACTCGTTGGCGTACGCGATCGACCAGAACGGCCGACCCTGCTCACCCGCCTTCACCAGAAGCTTGTCGTCGATGTCGGTCAGGTTGCGGATGAAGGTGACCTCGTAGCCGGCGGCCAGCAGCCAACGGCGCAGCACGTCGTAGTTGACGCCGGAGCGAAGATGACCGATGTGCGGCGGGGCCTGGAGGGTGAGACCACACAGGTAGACCCCCACCTTGCCGGCTTCCCGCGGGACGAAGTCCCGCACCGATCGGGTGGCGGTGTCATACAGGCGTAGCGTCACCGTACAAGGGTAGCTGTCCGTGCCTGTCCGGGTCCGCCGGTGCCGGGTCGTACGCTGCCAGGCGTGGATGCGACCGCACGCTCCGGTGGCTCCGGTGACCCGCCAGCCAACCCCACCGCCCCCACGGACCCGGCCTCCGGGCGGGCCGCCGGGCCGATCGATGCGGCCTTCGGCTCGGCCGACGCAGGTGGAGGGCGAGCCGACGCGACCTTCGGGCGGGCCTCCGGCTCGGCCGGCGCGGCCTTCGGGCGGGCCTCTGGCTCGGCCGACGCGGCCTCCGGGCCGGCCGAGATTGGCGCGGGACGGGCCGACGCGGTTGCCGGGCGGGGCGGGGAGACGTCGCAGACGCTGGACCGGGGGTTGCGGCTGCTGCACCTGGTCGCCGACGCCCCTGGCGGTCTGACCGTCACCGAGGCCGCGAATCGACTCGGCGTCGGCCGGGCCGCCGTCTACCGACTGGTCAGTGCGCTGACCGGCCACGGCATGCTGCGCCGCGACGGAGACGGTCGGCTGCGCCTCGGAGCCGGATTGCTGCACCTGGCCCGACGTGCCCAGCCGCTGCTCGCCGAGGGCGCGCTGCCCGCGCTACGCCGCCTCGCCGAACAGGCCGGCGCGACCGCGCATCTGACCGTCGTCGAAGGTGGAGAGGGCGTCGCCCTGGCCGTCGTCGAGCCGAGCTGGACGTCGTTCCACGTCGCGTACCGGGCCGGGGCACGGCATCCACTGGACCGGGGAGCGGCGGGCCGGGCGATCCTGGCCGGCCGAGCCGGGGTGGCAGAGCCGGTGAGCAGCAGCGGAGAGTTGCAGGCCGGGGCGTACGGGGTGGCCGCACCGGTGCTCGGCGTACCCGGCCTGGAGGCCAGCGTCGGCGTGGTCGCGCTCGCCCCACTGGACGTCGACACCATCGGCCCGCAGGTGCTGGCCGCCGCCCGGGCCATCGCCACCGCCCTCAGCTGACCCCGAGCGCCGACCCACCTCACCCCCGGGCCCCCTCGCCGCCGCCCACCGCCCGCTCCCGTGGCTTGATCAACTCGGGTTCACGGAAGTCGCGGTGTCCCAGAGCCGGTGACCGCCCGACTTCCAGGAACGCGAGTGGATCACGGCACATCGGCGGCCCGAATGCCTGATTGGTCGGCCACTTCCGGCCGGTGCCATAGCACGATCGGCAGGCGGATTCGTGGTTGTCCACAGGTCCGGCGGCACGCGCGGGCCGGGTTGTCCACAGGGGTTTCGGTGGCCGGTCGGCGGTCGGCACGCTGCTCGACATGCCCCCACGTCCGCATCGCCCCGATGCCCTGGCCTGGCAGGTCTTCCGCGGCTCCGACGCTGTCCGGGACGGCCTGCTCACCGAACATCAGCTGCGCAACTCCGCCTGGGTGCGGTTGCGCCACGACATCTACGCCGATTCGCGGCTGGACCGGGACCACGCCCTCGCCTGTCGCGCCGCCCTCCTCCGGCTCCCACCCGGAGTGGTGGTCGGCGGCCCGTCGGCCGCCTACCTGCACGGCGTCCAACATGCCGCGAGCTTCACCGACGATGTGCACGTCCTCGTGCCCCGACCGCTGCGGATCGGCCCACAGCGCGGCCTCCGCGTGCACGTCAACGCCATCACCCCGCTGATGGCGAGCGAGACCGCTGAGCTGGCCGCGCCAACCACACGACGACCGGCAGGCACGAGACGACCATCAGACGCAGGCCGGCCACCAGACGCAGGCCGCCAATCAGCCATGAGTCGACCGCCAAACGCAGGCCGACTCCCAGGTGCAGGCCGACCGCCGGACGCAGAACGACCGCCGAGCGCAGAACGTCCACGTGATGCAGCGCGACCTACGGGAGTAGGCCGCCCACCTGCCGGCGGATTGTCGCCACGCCCAGCACGGCACCTGTCCCGCCCGGCCACCGTGTCCGTTGGAGCAGGGGGCATTGTGGTGGCCGGTAGGGGCGATGGGTGGGCGGCGGCGAGCACGCCCAGGACCATGGGGCGGGACTTCCCAATCCCCCGATCCGACCCCGGGCGGGCCGCCTGGGAGACGGCGGTCTGGCTCGACCCGGTCCGGGCGGTCGCCATAGTCGACTCGCTGCTCGGGCAGGGGCTGGCCGAACGCGACACCCTGACCGCCATGGCTGCCCGCAATGCTGACCGGCCCGGTGGGCGACGAGCACGTTGGGTGTTCGACCTGGCCGACGGCGGAGCCGAGTCTCCGCCGGAGTCACAGCTGCGCGTGCGGTTGGTGCTGGGTGGGCTGCCGCGCCCAGCGGTTCAACATCCGGTACGCCTGCCCACCGGCGTTGTTCTGCACCCCGATCTGGCCTGGCCGCAGTACCGGGTAGCGGTCGAATACGACGGGAAGTGGCACTCCGACCCGGAGCAACTGCACCGCGATCGCCGTCGGCTGAATCAGCTGGTCGCCGCGGGTTGGCTGGTCCTGCACGTGACCAGCCGACGGCTGCACGGCGAGTTTCCGGCGGTGCTTCGAGAGGTACGCGACGCGCTGGCCAGCCGTGGCTGGCGACAGGGATCGCCCAGATGACCAGGATCAACTCGGGTTCCTGGAAACCGCGCCATCCTTCAGGCGCCAACACCGCGCCTTCAAGGAAACCGAGTCGATCATGGCCGCGCGTCGGGCGACGGCGCTGGGCGTCGGGCGTCGGGCGACGGCCGGTGACAACAGGCCCAGACGACCCGGGGCCCGGTCGACGACGTGTCGACCGGGCCCCGGGGGACGGTGGCGGTTGGGCCGCCACCGCAGTGCGAAGTGCGTTACGGGCGGGCGTTCGGCTTGAGCGGGGTCTTCACCGCCGCGTAGGCGTCGACGATCCCGTAGCCGTAGAAGCCGTTGAAGTTGACCCCACCGGCGCAGTACGCGTCGTAGGTCTCGTCCCGGCCCTCGTTGCGGTACTGCTGAAGGCGCGGCTCCGGGCAGGCGTGCTCGGCGGCCGTGCGGTAGAGGTGCTGCTCGACCTGGTCCGGCGACATGCCGAAGCCAGTCCGACCCTGCGCCTTGCCGTACCGGCTGACGATCAGCGCGGCGACACCGGCGGCGTGCGGGGACGCCATCGAGGTGCCCTGGAGGTACGTGTAGTAGCCGCACTCACCGTTGGCCTTGCACTGCTTGAAGACCGAGTTCTCGAAACCGGCGACGATGTTGCCGTCGGCGTCGACCGACTCCTCCTCCTGAAGCACGTGCTTCGGGTACGAGGAGAGGATCATGTTGGCGTCGGTACGGAAGGTGTCGGTGCCGAAGCCGTCCCGGAACCAACCACCCGGCGCGGCGACCGAGATCTGCTCGGTGCCGTAGTTGGAGAAGTCCGACTTCTTGCCGGACGGGCCGACCGACGAAACACCGATCACGTGCGGGCCCTCGGTGGGCAGGTCCCAGCAGCTCTCGTTGTCGATCGGTCGCGGGTACGGGGCGGCGCCGTAGTCGGGGCTGGTGACGTCGGTACGCGGCGCGCCCAGGTCCTCGTTGTTGTTGCCGAGCGCACCGACGAGGGTGACGCCCTTGTTGTGCGCGAAGATCAGCGCCCGCTTCATCGCCTTGATGATGGCCCGCTGCTCGGCCTGGTCCTCGGGCGAGTCGGCCGGGTTGGCGGTGCAGTTGTAGAGCCACGGGTCGACGTAGAACGACATGTTGACCACGTCGATGCCGGACCGGCCAGCGTAGACCAGCGCGTTGACCACCGGGTCGAGGAAGAAGTAGCCGGAGTCCTGGCCGCCCTTGAGCTCGACCAGCGAGACGTTCGGGGCGACGCCGGAGAGGCCGAAGCCGTTGGCCGCGGCGCCGATGGTGCCGGCCACGTGGGTGCCGTGCCCGCCGTCGTCGGTGCCGACCGGGTCGAGGCAGCTCGACACCTCGCAGGGGCCGTCCACGTCGGTCAGGTCGGGCGCGAAGTTGCGCGACAGCGACCAGTTGAAGTTCGGCGCGATGTCCGGGTTGCTGGCGTCGACGCCGGTGTCCAGTACGCCGACGGTCACCCGACGGTCACCCGGCTCGATCTTGCGGGCCTTGTCGGCCTGGATCATCTCCAGACCCCACAGCTTGTCATCGAGCGGATCGAGCTTGGCGCCCTTCTTGGCAGCACCGGCAGCACCGGCACGGGCACCGGCCGTCAGGTGCTCCTGCTCGACCCGGTCCAGCTTCGGCTTGCGGCCGATGGCCTTCTGCTCGGCGGCGCCGATAAGCGTCGGCGCGGCGGTCGCCCTGGTCGCGAAGTCGGCCCGGTCGCTGCTGACCTGGAACATCCCGACCTCGTCGGACCGGGACACCACAGTGCCGCCAGCTGCCCGGATCGCGGCGATGGCCGTGTCGGCGGCGACGCCATCCTCGGCGACGACGGTGAAGGTGCGGGAGTCGCTCGGCGCGGCGTTGGCCGGTACACCCAACCCCGTAGCCGTAAGTGCCAGCACTGCCGCGGTCGCGACCGTGCGGGCGGTGAAGCGCTTGCTCACCACATCGGATCCTCTCGTTGAGGGACGTGGCAGCCATCACACAACATCGTTTCGGATTACGCCAGTTGAGCGCCCGTTATGGCCGTGAATCTCGCCAGTGCGGCCGGCAGATCGGCCATGCTGGAGACCTCGGCGTCGGGCGTGCAGCCGGGTGGGCGGGGCAGGCCGAGCCGGTTCAGCCACACCGACCGCAGGCCGGCCCGCCGAGGCGCCACCACGTCGTGCTCCCACGAGTCGCCGACGTACACGATCTGCCCGGCTGGCACCCCGGCCGCCGCGACGATAGCGGCGTAGAACTCCGGGGCCGGCTTCTTGGGCAGGCCGTTCTCGTGCGCGTACAACTCGAAGGCGAACTCGCCATCGAGCCCACACCGTTCGGCGCGGCTGTTGCCGTTGGTGGCGAAGCCCAGCGTGTACTGGCGGCGCAGCGTGGCCAGCGCTGGCGGTACGTCGGGAAACGGTCGGGTGAGAGCGAAGCGCTGGGCGAAGAAGAGGTCGGCGATCTCGTCCAGGTGGTAGACCAGCGCGGCGCGGGCCAGCGACCGTGCCAGTGCGGCGCGCCGGATCTCCGTCACCGGGGCGGCGCTCAGTTCGCCGAAGACCGCGCGCCAGTCCGACTCCAGGTCGGCGAGCGTCACCCCGGCCGCCGCCGATGTGCGTCGCCGCATCTCGTCGAGGACGGCCATCAGCCCGCCCGTGACCGCCGGACGCAGGTCCAGCAGCGTCTCGTCAGCATCGAACACCACAGTGGTCAGCACGACGCCCACTCTCTCACCGCCCGGAGAACTCACCGACCGTCGAACTCACCGCCCGCCGACAAGCGCCGACCATCAGGAGTACGACCGCCGAACCTCACCGCCCGTCGAGTACCAGCTCGGGCTCGGGTGTGACCGGCGCGGGCGTCGCGGGCGACCCTCGCAACTCGTCGAGGCGTACCAGGGCGACTCCGGCGACGATCAGCGCGCCGCCGAACAACTGCCAGCCGGTGGGCAGCTCGTTCAGGAAGAGCCAGGCGATCAGCACCGCGAAGAGCACCTCGGTCAGTCCGACGAACGACGACAGGCGGGGGCCGAGGATCCGGGTGCCGGCGATCCCGGCGAGGTACGCGATGACGGCGGCCACCAGCGACAGCCCGGCGATGGGCACCAACCAGCTGGTGGGCTGCCCGGCGAAGGTGACCTCGCCGAAGGTGGCGTGCAGCGGCAGCAGGCCGGTCAGGCCGATGAGGAGCAGCACGGCGGCGCCGACGGCCATTCCGCCGCTGGCCATGGCGACCGAGGGCAGCCGGGGGTCGACCCGGCCGGCGAGCACGAAGTATCCGGCCAGGCCGAACGCCGCGCCCAACCCCCAGAGCACGCCCACCGGGTGGAAGTCGGCGGTGCCGGCGAGGTCGAGTACGAACGCCAACCCGGCCAGTGCGGCCACCGACCCGGCGACGGTGAGTCGGCGGGGCGGCTGCCCGTGCCGTAGCCACATCCAGACCACGACGAGGATGATGCCCAGGTATTCCAGCAGCAGCGCGACACCGACGGGCAGGTAGCGCACGGCGTTGAAGAAGCACACCTGGGCCAGCGCCACTCCGAGGAGCCCGAACAACCCGATGGAGGTGGCGTTGCTTCGCAGCACGTCCCATTTGCTCCGCAGCGACAGCAGGGCGGGGATCGCCAGCACCAGGGCGGCCACGCCGACGCGGGCGATCACCGCGGATTCGGCCGACCAGCCGGCGTCGATGAGCGACCGCGCGAAGGTTCCGGAGGTGGCGAAGGTGACTGCGGAGAGCAGCGCCAACCCGACGCCGGCAGCAGGTCGTGAGTGCATGTCGCGCTCCTCGGGATGGGCACCATGTCATGAGCAAACTATCCTCGTGCTGATGACGCTAGGCGGAAGCCATGACAGGAGTCAAGTTGCTATTCGCTCATGACACCGAGTGTTCGCTGATCGCCGCCGCGGCGCTGGTCAACACCGCGGGTCGAGACGGTGAGTTACTGCCCGACATCGCGGCGCTGGACGCGTTCTTCGTCCGCTACTCCTACAGCGGCCGGCACGAGCACACCGACGCCGAACTGCGGGCCGTCCGGGAGCTGCGGCCCCAACTGCGCCGCATCTGGTACGCCGAGCCACCCGAGATCGTCGCGGTGGTCAACGGCCTGCTGTTGGAACACAAGGCGCTCCCCCAGCTCATCGAGCACGACGACGAGCCGTACCACCTGCACGCCGTGCCCCGCGACGCGCCGCTGGCCACCCGGATCGCCGTGGAGGCTGCCATGGCGATGGCCGACCTGGTCCGTACCGGCGAGCTGAGCCGGCTGCGGATCTGCGAATACCCGGACTGCGACAACGTGGTCGTCGACCTGTCTCGCAACCGGTCCCGGCGGTTCTGCGAGGCCGGCTGCGGCAACCGCGCGGCGGTGACCGCCTACCGCGCCCGCCGAGCCGCCGGCCGTTCCTGACCGACTGTCGCCCACTCCTCGGCCCGCACCTCGTACTCCACCTCGCCCTGCTCGGTGCCCGGGATCGGGTCGTCCCACTGGAGGTGGAAGGTCCGCACGTAGTGCAGCCCGGCCTTCACCATCACCCGCCGGGAGCGTTCGTTGACCGCCATCGTCTCGGCCCAGACCCGACGCACCCCGACCGTGTCGAAGGCGTACCGGACCAGCGCCCGCGACCCCTCGGTGGCCAGCCCTCGCCCCCACGTCGAGCGGCGCAACCGGTAGCCCAACTCGGCCTCCGTGCCGTCCTCCGACGGGTCCAGCGCGAACCAACCCAGGAACTCGCCGGACTCCCGACCGTGCGCCGCCCACCGACCCAGCCCGGGATACCTGTCGTACTGGGCCAGCAACCTCGGCAACTGCTCATCGCGCACGGTGGCCGGCGGGGTCGCGACGCCACCGGTGAGGAAGCGCATGACCTCGGGGTCGCTGTCCAGCTCGACCAGCGCGCCCACGTCGGCCATGGTCAGCCGCCGCAACCGCAGCCGCTCGGTCCCCGCCGGCACACCCGCGCCATCGTCACCCATGGCCCGGATCATCCGTCCCGCTCAGGACCTCGTCGAGCCGTTTACCGGGCCAGGTGCGCGGAACCCCGACCTCCGTCGCGGGCGAGGCGGTCGCGTCAGCGCGGGGGCGCGCTCACAAAGAGCCGCCAGGAGTACGCGTCGACAACGAGCACGGGCCCGTCCAAGTCCTTGCTGTCTCGCACCCCGACCACGTCCCCGAGATTCGTCGCCACCTCGACGCACTGGTCGTTGGAACCACTCCGGCTGCTCTTACGCCATCGGGCTCGGGTCAACTCCACGACTCTGCCACTTCCCTCAACAACTCGATCGACTCCTGCGGTGGCAACGCCTGCCCGAGGGTAGCTTCCCAGGTCCGTTGTAGACGCAACAGATCCGCAGGTCGATCGAGTTCCTGACCGCCGATCTGGCCACCAAGGTAGGCAAGATCGCTATGGTCGTCCACGGTGGCAAGGATGAATGGCCCGTTCAGGCCGGGATACTCCTCGGCCGAGCGAGGCACCACATGGAGCTGAACCCGCGGATGCTCGGTCGCCAAACGCGCCAGGTGCAGAGACTGCTCGCACATGACCTTCCGACCGCCGACGCGTCGCCTCAGCACCGACTCGTCGAGCACCGCGACCACATGCGGCGGGCGATCTTCGTAGAGGACTCGCTGGCTGTCCATCCGATCCGTCAGGCGACGCTCGACCTCGTCGGCGTCGAGCAGTCGGTCTGACTCGAAGATGGCGCGGGCATAGCCTTCGGTTTGCAGCAGCCCAGGGACATGCAGCGGGTCGAACCATCGCAGCGCCCGCGCCTCCGCGAGGATCGCGCGCCAGCCGCGCAGCCAGGGCTGTGCCCGGTCCAGGCTGACCAGTTCGGTGGACATCCGGCCGAAGAGGCCGCCGGTTTCCAGTGCGCGGTCGACGAGTTCCAGGTACTTGGCGGTGGGCGGCTGCTGGCCCAACTCGACGGCGCTGACCATCGACGCCGAGTAGTTCACCGCCTTGGCCAGCTCGTCCTGACTCCAGCCGCGTCGGACCCGCGCCCGGCGCAGCTCCGCGATCAGGAACGCCGCCGCCGTCATCTGTCCATCGGCCATGCCGTGCCCGCCCTCCACCCCGCAGACGATCATCTCCAGCCGGCCGCCAGCGGCGGTGCCACCCGAAACAGGGCGACTATGACGACGCGGCCAAACCCTTCCGACCGTAGTCGCCTGATCACCAGACTGTGAAGCGCGGCACCGCTCCCCGTCCCCCGGGATCTGCCGGCGCCGCACGGGACCGCCCGCTCCCCCGTGCCGGGCGGTCCCACCTCCCAGCCCGCCCTGACCGACCACACAAGATCGTGCTCGATCGTGGAAGTAGTGGGGTCCTGACGGGCGGATACCACTCCATCCTGGATCGAGCACGATCTTGAGGTGGCACCCCCACCGGGGCGCGGGGTGATGCCACAAACGAGTCAGCTCGAAAGGACCGCAACACCATGTCCCGGACCGCCCTGGACGACAGCGCGACCCCAGTCCCTCGACCGCACCTGCCGCTGCGACCGCTCTGGCTCTGCCGGGTCTGCGCCGCGCCCTGGCCGTGCCCGGTCGCCCGGCTCACCCTGCGCCGGGAGTATGCGCACGACCGGATCGGGTTGAGCGTCTACCTGTGCAGTGTCCTGCACGAGGCGGCTGCCGACCTGTACCGCCTGAACCCGCACGACGGCCCGGACCCCGCCGCGCTCTTCACCCGCTTCCTCGGCTGGGCGAGACCACGGCACCTGCCCTGAGCAGGGCAGGACGAGTCAGGGGTGGGTCATCCGGAGCAGGTCCAACGTCTCGTCCAACTGAGTCTCGGTGAGCTTGCCGGAGTCGACGTGACCCCGGGAGATCACCACCTCGCGGATCGAGGTCTGCTTGGCCAGCGCCTCCTTGGCGATCGACGCGGCCTCGTCGTACCCCAGGTAGCGGTTGAGTGGGGTGACGATCGACGGTGAGCCCTCGGCGTACGCCAGACAGACCTCGGCGTCCGCGACCAGGCCGACCACCAGCCGGTCGGCGAAGAGCCGGCTCACCGCGGAGAGCAGCCGGATCGACTCCAACAGGTTGCGGCCCATCACGGGGAGCATCACGTTCAGCTCGAAGTCGCCCTGCGAGCCGGCGAACCCGACCGCGGCGTCGTTGCCGATCACCTGGGCGCAGACCTGCCGCATCGCCTCGGCGACCACCGGGTTGACCTTGCCCGGCATGATCGACGAGCCGGGCTGGAGGTCGGGGATGCGCAGCTCACGCAGACCGGCGCGGGGGCCGGAACCCATCCAGCGGATGTCGTTGGCGATCTTGTAGAGGCCGATGGCCAGGGTCCGTAGCTGCCCCGAGGTCTCCACCAGCGCGTCCCGCGCGCCCTGCGCCTCGAAGTGGTTACGCGCCTCGCTCAGCGGCAACCCGGTCGACTCGCGCAGCTTGTCGATGACGGCGGCGGCGAAGCCGAGCGGGGTGTTGATTCCGGTGCCCACGGCGGTGCCGCCCAGCGGCAGCTCGGCCAGTCGGGGCAGCGCGCCCTCCAGCCGTTCGATCCCGTAGCGGACCTGGGCGGCGTACCCGCCGAACTCCTGACCGAGGGTGACCGGCGTGGCGTCCATCAGGTGCGTACGCCCGGCCTTGACCACCGTCTCGAACTCCGCGGCCTTGGCCTCCAACGCGGCAGCCAGGTGCGCCAGCGACGGCAGCAGGTCCTCCACGATGAACTGGGTGGCCGCCAGGTGGATCGAGGACGGGAAGACGTCGTTGCTCGACTGGGAGGCGTTGACGTGATCGTTCGGGTGCACGGCTGAGCCCAGCTCACGGCTGGCCAGGGTGGCGATCACCTCGTTGGTGTTCATGTTCGACGACGTGCCCGAGCCGGTCTGGAACACGTCCACCGGGAACTGGTCGTCGTAACCACCGTCGGCCACGTGCGCGGCGGCGGCGGCGATGGCGGCGGCGACGTTGGCGTCGATCACGCCCAGCTCACCGTTGACCTCGGCCGCCGCGCCCTTGATCTGGGCGAGGGCCTTGATCTGGGCCGGTTCCAGCCCTCGGCCGGAAATCGGGAAATTCTGAACGGCACGCTGGGTCTGCGCCCGCCACAGCGCCTCGGCGGGCACCTCCACCTCGCCCATCGAGTCGCGTTCGATGCGGTAACCGGTCGCCTCTGGAGTCGTCACGCGTACCATCCTGCCGCGCCCGTGGCCGACTCGCAGATGATCCGTCAGCCCAACTCGGTGAGCAGCCGTTCCACCTCGTGCTGGTCCGGCGACTCGACCTGCCGGAACAGCGCCAGCGCCTGCTCCAGGTGCGCGCGGGCGGCCGCCGGATCGGTGGCGCGTACGCAGCGGGCGATGCCCTCCAACGCCCGGGCCTTCTCGTAGCGGGCACCGAGCCGGCTGGCGTCGGCGAGCACCCGGCGGTGCAGGTCGAGCGCGCTGACGGCATCACCCTGCTCCAGCATCGCCCGGGCCAGCAGATTCCGGGAGGCGCACTGACCGATCCGGTCGCCGGCGTCCACCATCGCCACCAGTGCTTCCCGGTGCAGGGCGGCCGCACGATCCGGCTGTCCGGCGACGCGTTCCATCACGGCGATCTCGTTGAGCACCTCGCCCTCGCCGAACCGATTACCGCCCAGTCGCTTGAGGTACAGCGCCGACCGCAGCAGACGGCGGGCCGGGCCCAGGTCACCCATCCGGTGCCGGATCATGGCGAGATGCCCCATTGCGTTGTTGGTCTGCCGGAGGTCCCTCGTCTGCCGGGCCAGCAGGAGGTGCAGCCGAGCCAGGCGCAACGCCTCGTCGTACCGACCCCAGCCAATCAACGTGTAGGACCGGTTGTTCAACAGATTGGTCAGCGCGTCTGCGTCCTCCGGACCCCGGATCAGGCCGAACGCCTCGTCGAACTTCACCTCAGCCTGCCGAAGGTCGCCGTTCGCGGCGTACGAGACGCCCAGGTTCCAGAGCGTGGTGAGCAGGTCGCCGCGTAGCCCGATGCGGCGGCGCAAACTGAGCGCCAACTCCATCGCTCTGATCGCCTCCGGGAGCCGGGCCAGTCGGAAGTACGCCGAGGAGACGTAGTTCAACATCGTGGCTATGGCCGCCTCGTCGCCCAGCCGCTCGGCGACACGAAGCCCGATCGTGTGGGTCTCGATCAGCTCATCGAGGTGCCCACCGTCGAAGTTGAGCCGCCAGCAGGCCCGGGCCAACTGCCAGCACTGGACCGGAAAGCCCTCCTCCTCGGCCACCCGGACCAGTGCGGTGAGACCGGCGTGGTTCTCCTCGAACCACGCCCGCCCCTCGAACACCGGGGCGGCCAGCAGATCGGGTCGGCCGGGCGTGTGCGCGGGGATACTGCGGCGACTGCCCGCCGCCTCGAGCATCCGGGCAATGGCCAACGTGACGGACAGGTGATGGTCCAGCAGCCGCTCGAGGGCGGCACGGCGCTCCGGCTGCCATTCCGGCGCGGCGAGCAGCAGCCGGGCATACTCCCGGAGCAGATCGTGTAACCGGTACCGACCGGGCTGCACCTCCTCCACCAGGTGGGCGTCGACCAGCTCATCCAGCAGTTCCTGGGTGTCGGTCAGGGGCAGCCCGGCGAGGGCCGCGGCCACCCGACTGTCCAGGCGTCCGCTCGGGTACAGGCCGAGCAGCGGAAACAGCCGCTGCGCCGACGGTGAGATCTGCGCGTACGACAGGGCGAACGCCTGCCCGACCGAACGTTGCCCCGCGGTCAGCTCGGCCAGCGGGCCAGCCCCGGCGACCAGCCGCTCAGCAAGGTCGGCGACCTGCCAGCGAGGCCGGTGCGCCAGCCGCGCGCCGGCCAGCCGGATGGCGAGCGGTAGATGGCCGCAGCGGCGCGCCACCTCGGCCGCGGCTTCCGGCTCGGCGGCGATCCGCTCCATGCCAGCCACCCGTCCAAGCAGCTCTATCGCCTCGTCGGCGTCGAGTACGGGCAGCGACGACGGGCGGCCCTCGTCCAGCCCGACCAGACGGCGACGACTGGTGATCAGCACCAGGCAGTGCGAGCCGTTGGGCAGCAGCGGTGCCACCTGGTCGGCGGTGCCCGCGTTGTCCAGCACCACCAGGGCGCGCAGGCCAGCCAACTCCGTGCGCCACAGCGCCAGCCGATCGTCCATGTTCTCCGGTATCCGCTCCGCCGACACACCGAGCTGGCGCAGCAGGGCGGCCACGGCCGTGGCCGGTGTCAGCGGGCGGCGCTCACTGTGCCCGTGCAGGTCGATGAAGAGCTGGGCGTCCGGGTAGCGGTCGGCGAGGGCGGTTGCGACGTGCACCGCGAGCGTTGTCTTGCCGCTGCCGGCCATCCCGTCGATGAGCTGGATGCGGGTGCCGTCCTCATCGATCTCCTTGACCAGGCGGGCCACGGTCTCCTGCCGACCGACGAAGTCACCGATTGCCCGAGGCAGCGAGCGGACCGCTCCAGCGGGTCCGGCCGGTCGGCCGGCCAGGGCCAGGTCACCGGCGAGCACCCGCTGGTGCAGCTCCTGCAACCCGGCGCCCGGCTCGATGCCCAACTCGTCGGCGTAGAACCGCCGGCCCTCCCGGTAGACCGCGAGCGCGTCAGCCTGCCGCCCGACCGAGGACAGCGCCAGCATCAGTTGGCCGCGCAGCCGCTCCCGCAACGGGTGCCGGTCAACGCTCTCGGCGAGTTCCTCAATGAGCTCGGCCGCCTGACCGAGGCGCAGCTCGACGTCAACGCACTCCTCCAGGGCGGTGAGGCGCTGCTCGTCGAGTGCCTGTGCACGACGACGGACGCTCCCGCTCGGGATTCCGCCGAGCGCCGGCCCGCGCCACAGCGCCAGGGCGGCGCGGAATTCGGCACGGGCGTCGACGAGGCGACCGGCAGTGGCGGCGGCCCGGGCCGCCTCCACGCCCCGGGTGAAGACCTCGGCGTCCAGGTCGGTCGTTCCGGTACGCACGCCGTACCCGGCCGGGTCGGTGACGATGAGGTCCGGTGCCAGGCCGAGTTCGGCGAACCGGCGGCGCAACCGCGACACGCAGGTCTGCAACTGGGCCCGGGCGGTGGCCGGCGGACGCTCCTCCCAGACCGCGTCGATCAGCTCGTCGACCGGCACGAGCCGGCCGGCCCGCAGCAGCAGCATGGCGAGCACGATCCGGTCGCGTCCCGCGGTGACAGTGGACTCGCCACCGCCTACCCGCAGGGGCCCCAGGATCCCGAACCGCATCTGCTCTCCCGCTTCGTGGTGCAACTTCCAGCAGCGTAGTCCGGTGGTAACAGATCGCCTCGGTCAGGCGATAGTGATCTGAGAGTGGATCGACAGCGGTGCTCAGCACACTCACTGTGGGTTGTCGGTGACGGCATCCGACGGGGGCGGTGCGCCCGTCCCACCCCAGCGGGGCGGGCGTACCGATGTCGGCAGAGCACGGGCGACAGAACGGGCGCCGGGCGAGTTCGCCCGACGCCCGTTCGCGTGCCTGTCGGGTCAGCGGCGGCCGACGGTGAGCACCGGCTTGGTGACCTCGGCGAAGAAGTCGTTTCCCTTGTCGTCGACCACGATGAAGGCGGGGAAGTCCTCCACCTCGATCTTCCAGACCGCCTCCATGCCCAGCTCGGCGTATTCGAGCACCTCGACGTGCTTGATGCAGTCCTGGGCGAGGCGGGCTGCGGGGCCACCGATGGAGCCGAGGTAGAAGCCGCCGTGCTGCTGGCAGGAGCGGGTCACCTGACCGGAACGGTTGCCCTTGGCCAGCATCACCTGCGAGCCGCCGGCGGCCTGGAACTTCTCCACGTAGGCGTCCATCCGGCCGGCGGTGGTCGGGCCGAACGAGCCGGACGCGTACCCCTCGGGGGTCTTCGCCGGGCCGGCGTAGTAGACCGCGTGGTCACGCAGGTACTGCGGCATCGGCTCACCGGCGTCCAACCGCTCGGCGATCTTGGCGTGCGCGATGTCCCGGGCGACCACGAGCGGCCCGGAGAGCGAGAGGCGCGTCTTCACCGGGTACTTCGACAGCTCGGCGCGGATCTCGTCCATCGGCCGGTTCAGGTCGACCCGGACGACCAGCTCGGCGTCGAGCGATTCGTCGGTGACGTCGGGCAGGAACCGCGCCGGGTCGGTTTCGAGCCGCTCCAGCCACACGCCCGACGGGGTGATCTTGGCGACGGCCTGGCGGTCCGCCGAGCAGGAGACGGCGATCGCCACCGGGCAGGACGCGCCGTGCCGGGGCAACCGGACCACCCGTACGTCGTGGCAGAAGTACCGCCCACCGAACTGCGCGCCGATGCCGAAGTTGCGGGTCAGCTCCAGCACCTCCGCCTCCAGCTCCAGGTCGCGGAAGCCGTGGGCGCTCATCGAACCCGCGGTCGGCAGCGCGTCGAGGTACTTGGCGCTGGCGTACTTCGCGGTCTTCAGCGCGTACTCGGCGGAGGTGCCGCCGATGACGATGGCCAGGTGGTACGGCGGGCAGGCGGCGGTGCCGATCAGCCGCAGCTTCTCCTCCAGGAACTGCATCATCCGCGTGGGATTGAGCAGCGCCTTCGTCTCCTGGTAGAGGTACGACTTGTTGGCCGAGCCACCGCCCTTGGCCATGAACAGGAACTTGTACGCGTCGGGGTGCCCGTCCGGGTCCTCGGCGTACAGGTCCACCTGGGCGGGCAGGTTGCTGCCGGTGTTCCGCTCGTCCCACATGGTCAGTGGGGCGAGCTGGGAGTAGCGCAGGTTGAGCCTGGTGTACGCCTGGTAGACGCCCCGGGAGATGGCCTCCGCGTCGGCACCGTCGGTCAGCACGTGCCGACCGCGTTTGCCCATCACGATGGCGGTGCCGGTGTCCTGGCACATGGGCAGGACACCGCCGGCGGCGATGTTGGCGTTGCGCAGCAGATCCAGCGCGACGAACCGGTCGTTCGGCGAGGCCGCCGGGTCGTCGATGATCGCCCGCAGCTGCGCCAGGTGCGCGGGGCGCAGGAAGTGCGCGATGTCGTGCATCGCCTCGGCGGTCAGCGCGGTGAGCGCGGACGGCTCCACGGTGAGGAACCGACGGCCTCCCGGGCCGTGTACGACGTCCACGCCCTCGTCGGTGACCAGGCGGTAGTCCGTCTGGTCCGGGCCGGTCGGCAGCAGAGGGGCGTACGAGAATGCGGCGGCACTGCTCATGAGCGGCAAGCCTAGGGCAGACCGGTCGATCACTCCCACCCGCCGGGCGGGTGCTGGGACGCCGCTCTCATCTACCAGGCGTGCCGGGCCCGGCCACCGTCCGGAACATCAGGTGAACGGCCCGCTCAGCCGTCCTTGCCGCCGCCCGGGTCGGGGCAGAGTTCCCCCTTCGGCCCGCAGTCGCCGTTGTTCGACCCGCCGGGGCCCGTACTGCCCGGCCCGGGATTCCCGCCGTCGCCGGGCGGTCGGGCGGGCGAGTTTCCGGACGCGCCGAAGCGGACGTACCCGATCTCCCGCCCCTCGCCAATGATCATGCCTTGCGATCCGACAGCGAGGGCGTTCGCCGAGGTGCGCAGGGCGGCCAACTCCCGGCCGGTACGCGGGTCCAGTGCCGCCAGCCGGGACGGCTTCTCGTCGGCCACCACCACCGCGTACGGGGTGAGCGCCGCCCCGGCCTTGCCGCTGGCCTGTCGAGTCCAGAGCACCTTGTCGGTGCCCAGCTCACGTGCGATGACCGAACGCTTGTCGGCGGCCCGGAACACCGCCGAACGATCGTCCACCGCGATCAACTTGGTGCCCCGCTCACCGACCCAGAGCAGCCGGCCGTCGTACCCGTCGATGACCGCCTCACGGCCGTCCGGAGCGACGCCGATCAGCACGTTCCGCGCACCCTGCGGGTCCTCGCGTTGCACGCAGCCAGCGGAGTCGGCGGTGCGCAGGTTGACGCCGGCCCGCTGCCACGCCTCCTGCCCGGTCGCCGAGTCCCGCGCGGAGATGGCGAAGTAACAGGTGCCGTCCTGGGAGCGGGCGGCGATCCGCAGCAGCCGGCCGCCCACCACTGAGAGCCGCTCGTCCCGGGCGGGCTCGACGTTCTGCAACACCCGGCCGGTGGCGGTGTCGACCACGTGAACCCGACCGTCGACGGGGAAGCCGAGCAGCGGTGGCGCGGCCTCCGCCCCGGCCACGCCGTCGTCGATCCGGGTGGCGGTGAGCCGGCGGGTGCCGCGCAGACCGGGGTTGTCGGCGAGCAGGCCGCTGTGCACCCCGGGCAGGAAGGCCGTCCAGAGCGGCGCGGTGCCACGCGGGTCCCAGGCGCTCAGGGTGCAGTCGGTGGCCTCCGTGCACCGGGCGTCGAGGAGCAGGTTGCGGTACGTCCAGACGGCCACCGCGTCATCGTCACGTCGCCGGGTCACCCCGGTCGTCGGGTCGAGCAGTTCGTACCCCTTGACCAGGAGCTTGCCCACTGCCACGACCGGGTCGCGGTCTCCGCCGGCGACCGCCGCCCAGTCCGCCTTGCGCTCCCAGAGCTGGGCGCCGGTGGCCAGGCTGCGGGCCTCGACACGGGTGCGCTGCTCGACCACCACGGCGTCACCGGCGATGGTCACGCTGCGCGGAGTGCCGCCGACCCGTTGCTGCCAGACCACGTCCGGCTCGGAGATGGGTTCACTGCGGTCCACCCAGTCCCAGAGGCCGGGGAACGGGTTCCACACGCCGGTCGCGGCGAGCGCGACGACCACGGCGAGGCCGAGCAGCAGCCCGCCGCGCACGCTCCCCTTCGCCACCCGCACACCGTAGCCACGATCACGGATCTTCCGTACGCCCGCGCCGCCGTGTCGCCGCGCTTTCTGGGCTCGGAGGTGTTACAGCACCCTTCCCTCGGCCCGAACAGCGCTGCGCACCAACGGCAGCGTGCGGTAGGGGATCTGCTCGGCCAGCGCGATGATCGTCGAAGCGCGGGTGATGCCGGCGGACGAGACGATCTGGTCGATGACCCGTTGCAGGTCGGTGTTGGAGCGGGCCACGATCCGGCAGAGCAGGTCGCTGGAGCCGGTGATGGTGTGCGCCTCCAGCACCTCGGGGATGGCCGCGAGGTGGGCGGTGACCGGGTCGTGGCCGTGCCGCTGACTGATCTCCAGGGTGACGAAGCTGGTCACCCCGAACCCGATCGCGGCCGGTGCGATCTCGGGGCCGAAGCCCTTGATGACCCCCCGCTCGATGAGCTTGTCCAGCCTGGCCTGCACGGTGCCCCGGGCCACCCCGAGCCGCCGGGAGCACTCCAGCACCCCGATCCGCGGCTCCTCGGCGAGCAGTTCGATCAAGCGCACATCGAGCGCGTCGAGCTGTACATTCTGCTCACCATTCATGAGTGACGACCATACCGAATGCACAACTTGACCAGCATTTCCGGCAACAGTTGCCCACTCGACGCCGGGGCAGCGATCCTCGCCACAAGAACCGACCACGGCGGCCCACAAGGCCGGCCGGTACGCGAGGGAGCCCACCATGACCCAGGCGATCGACCGACCCCAGTCGACCGAGGACGTCGACGTCGACCGGCTCGTCGGCGCTGTCGACCACGACATCAGCCACGACCCGTTCCCGGTCCGGGGCCTCGACCACGTGCACTTCCTGGTCGGCAACGCCAAGCAGGCCGCCCACTACTACTCCACCGCCTTCGGCATGACCTGCGTGGCGTACCGCGGCCCCGAGCAGGGCTACCGGGACCACGCCCAGTACGTGCTGACCAGTGGCTCCGCCCGGTTCGTGCTGACCGGCGCGGTGCGCCCGGACGCCGACGGCGCCGAGCACGTGGCCCGGCACAGCGACGGGATCAGCGACATCGCGCTGGAGGTCCCGGACGTGGACGCCGCGTACGCGCACGCCATCGCGCAGGGCGCCGCCAGCGTCGTCGAGCCGCACGAGGTGACCGACGAGCACGGCACCGTCCGGATGGCCGCCATCGCCGCGTACGGCGACACCCGGCACACGCTTGTCGACCGGTCCCGCTACACCGGCCCGTTCCTGCCCGGTTTCGTGGCCCGGGGCCCGATCGTGGACCGGCAGCCGATGATCGACGCCGGCATCCAGCCGAAGCGCTTCTTCCAGGCCGTCGACCACGTGGTCGGCAACGTGGAGCTGGGCCGGATGGACGAGTGGGTCGAGTTCTACAAGCGGGTGATGGGCTTCTCCAACATGGCGGAGTTCGTCGGCGACGACATCGCCACCGACTACTCGGCGCTGATGAGCAAGGTCGTGGCGAACGGCACCCGCAAGGTGAAGTTCCCGCTCAACGAGCCGGCGATCGCCCGCAAGAAGTCGCAGATCGACGAGTACCTGGAGTTCTACCAGGGCCCCGGCGCGCAGCACATCGCCGTCGCCACCAACGACATCCTGGCCAGCGTCGACGCGATGCGCGCGGCCGGTCTGGAGTTCCTGGACACCCCGGACTCGTACTACGACGACCCGGAGCTGCGCGAGCGGATCGGCAAGGTGCGGGTGCCGATCGAGGAGCTGAAGGCCCGCAAGATCCTTGTCGACCGGGACGAGGACGGCTACCTGCTCCAGATCTTCACCAAGCCGGTCCAGGACCGCCCCACTGTCTTCTTCGAGCTGATCGAGCGGCACGGCTCGCTGGGCTTCGGCAAGGGCAACTTCAAGGCGCTCTTCCAGGCCATCGAGCGGGAGCAGGAAGCCCGCGGCAACCTGTAACACTTGCGAGCGTGACGCAACCTCCGTCGTACCCGACGCCGCCGGCCGGTGGGCCCCGACCCACCGCCGGCGGCTTCGCGCCGCAACCCGGCCCACACCCCCACGGGTACGCCGCGCCGCCGCAGTACGCCCCACCCGGGTACGCCCCGCCGCAGTTCTATGGCGGACCACCGCGACCGGCGGCCCCGCCCCCGACGCTGACCCCGGGCGGACAGCCGCTGGCCAGCTTCAGCGATCGACTACTGGCCATGTTGCTCGACTCCGCGGTCTTCATGGTGGTCGGCCTGGTGCTCGCGGTGCCCGCGGCGATCATCTTCCTCGTTGTCGTTGCGCCCGACATCACAGTGCTCGCGTCGGACGGCTCGGTTGACGAGGTCGACTTCGTTCGCGACCTCCTGCTGCCCCTGATCTGGCTCGACCTGGGGATCATCGCGATCTCGCTCGTGCTCGCGTACATCTATTACGTCGAGATGATGTTCAAGACCGGCCAGACCTTCGGCAAGAAGATGATGAACCTGCGGATCGTGCCGCTGGACCCGACGCGCTCCCTCGACCGCCGGGCCGCCGCGAAGCGGTTCCTGGTGCAGCAACTCTCTGGCTTCCTGCCGGGGCTGAGCTACCTCGACGGGTTCTGGCAGCTCTGGGACAAGCCGTGGCAGCAGTGCCTCCATGACAAGTTCGCCGGGACGGTCGTCGTTAAGGTGTCCCAGTGAGCGAGCGCAGCGAGCGAACCAGCAGGCTCAGTAGCGTGGCGCCTCGCGCCGCCGCGAAGCGAAGCGGAGCGACGGCGTGAGCGAGCGCAGCGAGCGAACCAGCAGGCTCAGTAGCGTGGCGCCTCGCGCCGCCGCGAAGCGAAGCGGAGCGACGGCGTGAGCGTTCAACCCGGCTGGTATGTCGACCCCGCCGACACCGAGACCCGGCGTTACTGGGACGGCGAGGGCTGGCTCGGTGCGCCCATTCCCGTCGACGCCACCCCGCCGGACGGCCCGCCGCCGCCCGAGCCGCCGCCCGCGCCGGTCACCCCGGCCGCGCCCGCGGCGTCGACGACCCCCGACTCGGCGACCGGCGCGCCGGCCTGGTCGCCGCAGCAGGGCCCACCCCCGGGGTACGGCCCGCAACCGGGCCACGGCCCGGGCTGGGGACCGCAGGCCGGCCCGCCCGGGTGGGGCCCGCAGGGCAGCCCTCCCGGCTGGGCGCCTCCGGCCGGTCATCCCGGCTGGCCCGGACGACCGCCCGAGCCGCGACCGCACGGCCTCAGACTGGCCGGCTACGGCCGGAGGTTCGTCGCCCGGCTGATCGACTTCGGCCTCGTCTTCGCACTGAACGTGGTCGTCAACGGCTGGTTCGTCTGGCGCTGGGTGCAGGAGTGGGCGCCGTACTGGCAGGAGGTCTTCCGGCGCGCGGCGCGCGGCGACACCTCCGCCGACGGCCTGCCCATGCCCGGTGAGCAGGCCGGGTCCCTGCTGGTGGCGATCCTGCTGATCGCCACCGCGCTCTGGCTGGCGTACGAGGTGCCGACAATGGCCTCCGGCGGGCAGACCATCGGCAAGCGGGTGATGCGGATCCGGGCGGTGCCGATGGCCGCCGACCAGCCGCTGGGCGTCCGCAGGGCGCTGAGCCGGTGGAGCACGCTGGGCCTGCCAACTCTGCTCTGGTACTGCGCCGGGCTCGGCCTGGTGCTGCAACTGGTCGATGCTCTCTCCCCCCTCTTCGACCACCCCCTGCGTCAGGCGCTGCACGACAGGCGCGCGCAGACGGTGGTCGTCGAGGTCCCCTACCGCACCGATTCCGCCCCCTCGAACGACAGCAACCAGCCCCCGGGAGACACCCCATGACCGACTCCGGACGTCACCAGCCGGCGCTGCGGCTGACCCGCGTCGACCTGGACGCCCTGCCCAGCTACGTGCCGGGGCGCAGCCCCGCCGACCTGGCCCGCGAGTTGGGGCTGCCGGAGGCCATCAAGCTGGCCAGCAACGAGGTGCCGTACGGGCCGCTGCCCGGGGTGGTGGAGGCGGTCACCGAGGCGATCACCACCTCGCACCGCTACCCGGACATGGGCGTGGTCGCGCTGCGCGACGCGCTGGCCCAGCGGTACGGGGTGGACGCCGACCGGATCGCCACCGGCTGCGGTTCGGTGGCGCTCGCCGAACACCTGGTGCGGGCGACCTGCCTGCCCGGCGACGAGGTGCTCTACTCGTGGCGGTCGTTCGAGGCGTACCCGATCATCGTGGCGACCAGCGGCGCGACCAGCGTGCGGGTGCCCAACGACGCCGGGTACGGGCACGACCTTGCGGCGATGGCCGCGGCGGTGACCGACCGGACCCGGGTGATCTTCGTCTGCAACCCGAACAACCCCACCGGTACGGCCGTGCGCCGGGCCGAGCTGGACCGGTTCCTCGACGCGGTGCCGGACGACGTGCTGGTGGTGATCGACGAGGCGTACCGGGAGTTCGTCACCGACCCGGAGGTGCCGGACGGGCTCGACTACCTGGACCGGCCCAACGTGGCGGTGCTGCGCACGCTGTCGAAGGCGTGGGGCCTCGCCGGGCTGCGAATGGGCTGGCTGGTTGCCCAGCCGGTGGTGGCCGCCGCCATCCGTAAGGTGGCGACCCCGTTCTCCAGCAGCACGGCAGCCCAGGCCGGTGCGCTCGCCGCGCTGACCCAGGTAGCGGAGATGGAGCGCCGCTGTGCCCTGGTCGTCGCCGAGCGGGACCGGGTCACCGAGGCGCTGCGCAAGTTCGTGCCCGAGGTGCCGACGAGCCAGGCCAACTTCGTCTGGCTGCCGCTGGGCGAGCGGGCGGTGGCGTTCGGCAAGGCGTGCGAGGCGCGCGGTGTGATCGTCCGGCCGTTCGCCGGGGACGGGGTCCGGGTCACCATCGGCACCCCGGCCGAGAACGACGCGTTCCTGGCAGCGGCCGAGGCCGCCCTGGCCTGAGCCGTCGTGGCGGCACCGCACCGGCGCACCGGCAGGGAACGAAGGACCAGGCGGGCGGGGCAGCACTCAACTGCTCCGCCTGCCAGTGCCCTAGGGCGCTCCGTCGACCACCGCCAGTCGCCACCGCGCCTCACCCTCGACCCCGACGGCAAGGTCGGTCGAGACGCCCGGATCTTCTCCGGTTGGACAGTGGCGGCGGCCGTCATGAGCCTGCTGCTGGTCGTCGGTCTCGCCATGCTGGCCCGCCGTTCCCGCCGGTCCGGTCAACCTCCCACCGGTCACCCGAGGGAGCGCATCCCGGCTGGCCGTTGACAGCGAGCGGCAGCCCGGTCGCCGACTCGGGCCGGGCTCATCAGCTCGGTCGTCTCCGGCGGGCGACGAACCAACCGACGACGACCAGGGCTGCGCCCAGCACGGCGAGCAGCAGCGCCGACCCACCCGACCCAGTGACCGGCAACTCACCGTGACTGGGTGTGGGTTGGGGTGGTGCCGTCGGCGTGGACGTGGGTGGCGGCTGGGTCGGGGGCGGAGTCGGCGACGCCGGCAGGATCTCGAACGTGACGCCGCCGCCCGCCGACGGCTCGGGCTGGGCGGCGCTGAACCCGCGCGCCGAGGCAGGGTCCGCAGCGGCCAGCATCGGCGACACCGCCAACGCCAGGCTCGCGGTGGCGGCGAGCGCGCCGCCCACGAGGTAGTTGGCTGCTGTCCTGGCCATGCGCCGACCCCTTCCACCGGAAACCTGAACCATGAAAAACGTACCCTTTTGCGACAAAGAGCACGGAACGGTTCGGTGTTCCGAGATCGAAGACGCCACGATCAGGTGGCGGCCAGGATCACCGCCTCGCCGGTGTAGTAGTAGCGCCGGTCGTCGCCAGTCGGGTCGACCGGCTTGCGGAGCCGCTCGACCGCGACGAACCCGTCCTCGGCTGTCACCGCCCCGGGCGCCCAGCCGGTCCCATCGGAGCCGACGTTGAGCGCGAAGCGGGACAACTGCCGCCCGGTCGCCGGATCAAGCGTCACCAGGTCGTTCGTCTCGGTCAGCAGGTGCACCCGGCCAGGTTGCCCGGCCAGCACCCGGGCCGAGCCCAGGCCCGTGGACCGCCACAGCTCGGTGCCCGTACGCGCCGATCGACCCACCACGACGCCGTCGAGCACGGCGACCGACTGCTCACCGACCAGCGCGCCGCCAGCCGGGTCCAGCGCCGGGGCCGCGACCGGCGGACCGGCACCCAAGAGCCAACCCCGACCGCCCTCGTCGCCCGGCCCGGCGGTCCGCAGCCCCAGACAGTCCGACCAGCCGGTACGGCAGCCCAGCGGCGTCACCACCAACGCGTCCGGGCCGCCCGGCGGTCGCCAACGCTCCCGCACCGCGCCCGTCGCCGCGTCCCGGAACTCGACAGTGGCCGGCCCGGCGCAGGTGTCCAGACCGATCAACTGCCCGGCGGCGGTGGTGCCGACATCGCTGCGGCACCTGCCGGGCAGCTCGACCCGCCACAGTTCCCGACCGCCGCTCAGCTCGACCCCGCGTGCCTGGGCATCCCCGGTCGCCACCAGCACGACCCGCCCGTCGGGGAGGTCGGTGAGGTGGAGCCCTGGCGCATCCCAGACGGTCGCCGCCCCGGTTCGCCGCACCAACGCCTCGCTCTCGGCGGGCTTCGGGCCGTCGGTTCGCCAGAGCACCCCGCCGGTCCGGGCGTCGAGTGCGACGAGTTGCCCGTCCGACCAGCGGCTGATCACAGTGCTGCCGCTGGCCACCACCCCGGTCAGCTCCGCCGGCCACCGCCGGTACGACCAGTACGGGCTGGTCCGGTACCGCCCGTCGACCGGCCGGTCGGCGTAGACCTGGCGGTGTGCGGCGTACACCCGCAGTCTGCCGTCGACGATCAGCGGGGCGACCGGCAATCGACCGATCACTCCGGCAGCCGGTCGGGCCGGGGCCGGATAGTCGGCCCGTGCCACGGTGCTCACCTCTGCCGGCGCGAGGACCCGGTGGACGATGACCACGACGGCCGCCGTCGCGAGCAGCGCCGCGACCGCGATCACCAGCCGCCGCCGGCCTCTCGGGAACCTCATGCCGCACCTCCGCCCGGCACCCTACCCAGCGGAGGGGGCCGGACCCCGGTCAGGTCACGGCGAGGGGGTGACCGGCTGACGCTCAGGCGGCTTCGACGGAGCCGGTGGCACCGGCCGCGACGGCCAGATCGGCGAGGTCACGCCGGAGCGCCGCCTCGACCGCCCTGGCGGCCAGCCCGCCGAGCAGCAGCGCCACCACCCGACCGTACGGAGCGGTCGGCACCGCCTCCTGGGTGACGGTGATCGCCGTGCAACCCCGACGGCGGCGACGGACCGGTCGCAGGCTCCAGGTGATGCGGTAGTCGGCGCCGGCACCGGAGGAACAGAGCACCAGTCGCTGCGGCGCGAGCGCCTCCACCACCAGGAACTCCTCGGTCAGCGTGCCGCCGCCCGGCTGGACCCGCTCCTCGCGCCAGGAGGTGCCCGGCCCGAACTGACCAGGAGTGAGCACCTCGATCGGGCCGGCTGCGGTCAATCGGGCCGCGCGGCCGGGCAGATCGGTCAGCAGACGCCAGACATCGACAGCGTGCGCCTCGATGATCCCGGTAATCGCCACCGTCGACATGCCACCCTCCCGTGTCCCCGACGGTACGCGGAGTGAGGGCCGGACGTGGCCCCCGGGACGGAATTTCCACCACCCGGGGGCCACGCTGTCCGATTGGGCGGTCGCTTCGGCACCGGTCGTCGTCGATCGGCGCCGAAGCGCCGGTCAGCGCTCGAAGCGACCGGCCCGAATCGCGCCGATGAACGCCGTCCACCCCGGCGGGCTGACCGCGAGTGTGGGACCGGCCTGGTCCTTGGAGTCGCGGACTCCGACCAGACCATGGACATCGACAAGGTTGTCCGCCACCTCCACGCAGAGCCCCTGGTCGTTTGAGCGGCTGCTGGTACGCCAGACCGCGCCCGCAAGATCGTGCATCGTCGTTACCTCCGTGTGCGTCGGGATTGCCCCACCGCTGGCAGCCGGGCAGAGCCCGGCTCGGATTGCGCGGTGTGGCAACGGAATCCGGACGCTCAACGGATCAACCAGGGCCGGTGATCGCACAGCCGGTGCGATCACGGGTCCCGTGCACGAGACGGGCGGCGGGTGCCCGCTCAGCGGGCCGGACGAACCGTGCCGGATACCTCACCGAGGGCGATGGTGGTGCCGTCCGGGCCGGGCGCGGTGGCGGTGATGGTCACCGTGTCGCCGTCGTTGAGGAAAGTACGACTCTCGCCGCCCACAGTGACCGGCTCGGCCCCTCCCCAGGTCAGTTCCAGGAAGGACCCGACCTGTCCCCGCTCCGGGCCGGAGACGGTGCCGGAGGCGTACAAATCACCGGTACGCAGCGACGCGCCGTTGACGGTGAGGTGCGCCAACTGCTGGGCGGGGGTCCAGTACATGGTGGCGAACGGGGGCTCGCTGACCTGGTCGCCGTTCCACTCGACCGCCAGGCGCAGGTCCAGGCCCAGGTGCGGCACGTCCCGCAGGTAGTCGACCACCGGCGGGTCCTGGTCGGGGGCCGCCACGTTGGCGTCGGCGAGGGCGTCCAGCGGCGTCACCCAGGCCGAGACCGAGGTGGCGAACGACTTACCCAGGAACGGGCCGAGCGGCTGGTACTCCCAGGCCTGGATGTCCCGGGCCGACCAGTCGTTGACCAGCACGACCCCGAAGACGTGCTCGGTGAAGTCGTCGACGGCGACCCGGTCACCCAGCGCGCTGGGTACGCCCACCACGAAGCCGACCTCTGCCTCGATGTCGAGGCGTACCGATGGGCCGGTGACAGGGCCCTCGGCGGAGGCCCGCTGCCCGGTCGGCCGGGTCACCGGCGTGCCGGAGACGACCACGGTGCCGGCCCGCCCGTGGTAGCCGATCGGCAGGTGCTTCCAGTTGGGCAGCAGCGGCGGCTGGCCGGGGCGGAAGATCTGCCCGACGTTCGACGCGTGGTGAACGGATGAGTAGAAGTCGACGTAGTCGGCCACCTCGATGGGGAGCAGCAGTTCCACGTCGTCGAGGGGCACCAGCAGCGGCTCCACCGCGGCCCGGTGCGCCGGGTCGGTCAGCAGCTCGGTGATCCGCTGCCGCACCGCAGTCCACTGCGGACGGCCCAGCGCCATGAAGTCGTTGAGCACGGGCCGGCACAGCGTGCCGGCGGCCAGCACCAGCTCGGCGGTCTCCGCCGCCGCGAGGTCGAAGACCCAGGACCCGATCCGTACGCCGATCCGCGGCTGACCCCCGTTCTGCCGGAACACCCCGTACGGCAGGTTCGTCACCCCGTACGGCGAACCGTCGGCGCCGGTCACCCAGGTCATGCGTCGTAGCCCCCGTTCACCAGCCCAAGCCGGATCAGATCGGTCAGTGGTTCCAGGATGCTGCACGAGCCGAAGCCCACCCACAGGGGGCGAGGCCCGTCCAGCCGTGCCGTCGCGCGCTCCACCAGGGGACGCGGGTCGACCATGGTCAGCAGTTCGGCGACCGAGCGCGCCCCGTCACCGTCGGCGGCGGCCAGGGTGGCGGCCAGCACGTTGGCGTAGCCGTGGTGGGTGAAACCGGTCTCCGGGTCCAGGTGTCGGATCGCCTGGTGCAGCCCGGCGGTGAGCTTGAACGGCAGGCCCCGGTCCCGGCAGGCGCAGATCACCGCGGCCAGCTCGGTCGGGGTGGGGAAGAGTTCGGCGGCCAGGCCACCGGTGCGGAACTTGGCCGCGATCGGCACCCCGTCGGCCCGCGCGGCGACAAGCGCGTCCAGCGCGCCCATCAGCCCGAAGGTCAGCGGCAGCTCGGCGTAGACGGCCTCCACGCCCGGTAGCGCGTCGGTCAGCCGCAGCAGCTCGGCGACGCCGGGCAGCGGGTCCTCGCCACGTTTGGCGACCGCCACCTCGACCTGACGCGCGGTGACGCCGTCCGGGGCGAGAAACGACAGTGCCGACGGCAGGTTCCCGATCCCGGTGTCACCGATCACGCCGACGACCAGGCCCTCGTCCGGGTCGACGAGACCGCTCAGCTCACCGGCGGCCACGACCGAGGCGGGGATCAACAGCGGGCCGACCAGGTCGGCGTACCAGGCGGCACGGTGCTGGCGGTGGGCGGCCACTGCATCGTGCAGCGCGGCGCTGCCCGGCGGGAAGACGGCGGCGTCGTCCACCAGGCCGTGGAGGAGTGCGGGCACCTGCGTTGACACGGAACAAGAATGTACGGGACGCTACGAGGAACGGACAACAGCGTCCGATTATCGGACGCCTTCGGCCGGTGAACGGGACATATCGGGAGGCGAGATGCCGTACTACCGCAGCGTCGGCGAGGTGCCGCGCAAGCGCCACACCCAGTTCCGGCAGCCCGACGGCAGCCTCTACGCCGAGGAGCTGATGGGCCAGGAAGGCTTCTCCTCCGACTCGTCCCTGCTCTACCACCGGCACGCGCCCACAGCGATCCTGGCCGCCGACGAGTTCACCCCGGCCGCGTTCACCCGGGCACCGAACCTGCCGCTCAAGCCCCGCCACCTGCGCACCCACAAACTGGACACCGGCGGCTCCGACCCCATCCTCGGCCGGCAGTACCTGCTCGCCAACGACGACGTACGGATCGGGTACGTCCTCGCCGACCGGCCCTCGCCGCTGTTCCGCGACGCCACCGGCGACCACTGCCTCTACGTCGAGTCGGGCACCCTGCGGGTCGAGTCCCCGTTCGGGGTGCTGGACGCGGTCGCCGGCGACTACATCGTCATCCCCACCTCGACCATCCACCGGCTGGTGCCCACCGGCGACCAGCCCGTCCGACTGCTCGCCGTCGAGGCGTCCGGGCACATCGGCCCGCCCAAGCGCTACCTCTCCGTGCGCGGCCAGTTCCTGGAGCACTCGCCGTACTGCGAGCGGGACGTCCGCGGCCCCGATGCCCCGCTGCTCGTCGACGACGAGGAGGTCGAGGTGCTGGTCCGCCACCGGTCCCGGGCCGCAGGTCCCGGTGGCAGCGGCACTGCTTGGACTCGTCACACTTATGCCAACCACCCGTTCGACGTGGTCGGCTGGGACGGGCACCTCTACCCGTGGGCGTTCTCCATCCACGACTTCGAGCCGATCACCGGCCGTATCCACCAGCCCCCGCCGGTGCACCAGACCTTCCAGGGGCCCAACTTCGTCATCTGCTCGTTCGTGCCCCGCAAGGTCGACTACCACCCGCAGTCGATCCCGGTGCCGTACAACCACCACAACGTCGACTCCGACGAGATGCTCTTCTACACCGGGGGCAACTACGAGGCGCGCCGCGGCTCCGGCATCGAGCAGGGCTCGATCTCGCTGCACCCGTCCGGTTTCACCCACGGCCCCCAGCCGGGTGCCGCCGAGCGTTCCATCGGCGCGGACTACTTCGACGAGCTGGCCGTCATGGTCGACACCTTCCGCCCACTGGATCTCTGCGGCGCCGCCAGCGCCTGCGAGGACGAGGGGTACGCCTGGACCTGGGCGCGTCGCGGCTAGCGGATCGCGGTTCTGGTGAAGACCGCGAACTCGGCTACCGCCGTGACGGCGATGGCCAGCACAAGGGGCCACGGGGAGCCGACCATGGCGTACACCAGCAACAGCAGTGGCGCGGCGGCCACTGCGTAGACGGCCAGGGCCATCGCGCGGTCCGAGTGCAGCAGGGCGGGCAGGACGGTCCGGGTCAGCCCCGGCAGCCGGGCCGCGAGCTGCCACACGACGATCCCGCCGGTGAGCGCGGCGAGCACCGCCACGATGCGGGAGAACCCGTCGTTCGCCGACGCCGAGAACGCGACAAGTACCGCCGCCACCAGCGACCAGCCCGCGCCGTAGAGCACCAGACGGTGCAGCCCGTACGCGAGGGTTCGCGGCGAGTCGATCCGGCTCGGGCTGACCGTCACCGCCTCCGCGACGTGTTCCAACGCCTCCGACCAACGGCGCTGCTCCAGCCGCATGACCCCCACGTCGTGGCCGGCCTCGGCGAGCCGCGGGTCGAGCCGCAGCGCCTCGCGGTAGGCCCGCTCGGCCAGGTCGAACAGGTCCAGGCGGGCGGCGACCAGGCTGAGCACCAGGTGCGCCTGCGGCTCCTGCGGGGCCAACTCGACGCCGCGCCAGGCCGCGTTCAGCGCCGGCTGACCGTTGCGGGCGCCGGCCAGGATCGCCGCCGCGCTCCGCTGGGCGTACGCGGCGGTCGGGCCGAGGGCGAGGATCCGGTCGGCGGTGGCCGCCGACTCGCTGTAGCGCTCCAGGTCGGCCAGGGCCATCCCCCTGGCCACCAGCGGCGGCAGGGCCTCCGGTGCGGCAGCCACGGCCGTGTCGGCTGCGGTGAGCGCCTCGGCCGGGCGGCCGGCGGCCAGGTGCACCCGGGCCAGCATGGTGAGCGCGTCCACGTCATCCGGCTGGAGGGCCAGACCGTAGGCCAGCTCTCCGGCCGCCTCGTCGTAGCGGCCGAGTTCGGCGAGGAGTTGGGCCCGCTGGACGTAGCCGTCGGCGGCGGACTGGTCGGGGGCGGGGTCGCTGGACATCGCGGCGAGCTTAGGCGGCCGGCGCGTCGTACACCAGGGCCACCGCGACCCCGGCCAAGCCTTCCTCACGCCCGGCGAAGCCGAGCCCGTCGGTGGTCGCCGCCGAGACGGTGACCGGGGCGCCGACCGCGGCGGAGAGGACCTCCTGCGCCTCCGCGCGACGCCGGCCGATCTTGGGGCGGTTGCCGATGACCTGCACGGATACGTTGCCGATCTCCAGGCCGGCGGCCCGCACCCGGCGGGCCGTCTCGGTCAGCAGCGCCACCCCGGACGCGCCGGCCCACTCCGGCTGGCCCACCCCGAAGGCGGAACCGAGATCACCGAGACCGGCGGCGGAGAGCAGCGCGTTGCAGGCGGCGTGCGCGGCCACGTCAGCGTCCGAGTGCCCGGCGAGGCCGTCCTGGTCGGGCCAGAGCAGCCCGGCCACCCAGCAGGGCCGACCCGGCTCGAACGCGTGCACGTCGGTGCCGATGGCCACCCGGGGAACGATCATGATCAGAGGGTACGCGTCAGC
Organism: Micromonospora vinacea; assembly: GCF_015751785.1. Classification (NCBI taxonomy): domain Bacteria; kingdom Bacillati; phylum Actinomycetota; class Actinomycetes; order Micromonosporales; family Micromonosporaceae; genus Micromonospora; species Micromonospora vinacea. The sequence continues at coordinate 1,530,057 of NZ_JADOTY010000001.1, forward strand.
CGGCTGCGGCAAGCAGATGCTCGGCCAGAGCCAGGTCGAACGGTCGGGTGATTTTGAGGGCGTATTCCGAGCCGGGCACGCAACTCACCGCGACGCCCTGCTTCTCGACCAGCCCGGCGTCGTCGGTGAGGGAGTCACCGGCGGCCGCGTGCGCGGCGTTGAGCACGGCCCGCCGGAAACCCTGCGGGGTCTGCACCGCGCGCAGGGCGGAACGGTCGACGGTGCCGAGGACCACCTCGTCGGCCCCGACTTCCTTGATCGTGTCGACGACCGGCAGGACCGGTATCACCGCGTCACACCCGCCACGGACCGCCGCCGCGACGGATTCGACCAGCTCGGGTGGGGTGAGCGCCCGGGCGGCATCGTGCACCAGGACGATCGTCGGGCCGGCGGGCACCGCTGCCAGCGCGGCGGCCACCGACGCCTGCCGTTCCGCACCGCCGGGCACCACGATCACCGGTGCGATCGGGGCCAACAGCTCGCGGACGGCCTGCACCTCGGCGGCCGGCGCGGCCACCACGATGGTGTGCACCGAAGGCGCGGCGGCCAGTCGACGCACGGCGTGCACCAACAGCGGCTCACCGGCGAGCAGGCGCAGCGCCTTGGGTCGGCCGGGGCCGAGCCGGACGCCGGCACCCGCCGCAGGCACGAGGACCGCGACGTCACCGCGCGGATTGAGCTGCGCGGTCACGTCGCGGTCCTCGGTGGTTTCTTCACTACGAAGTGGGTACGACGATGCTGTGCGGACTAGGCCTCGGTGAGGACCTTGTCGAGCAGCGTCTCCGCCTCATCCTTGGTGCTCTTCTCGGCCAGCGCGACCTCGCCGACGAGAATGTCGCGGGCCTTGGCGAGCATCCGCTTCTCGCCCGCAGAGAGGCCCCGCTCCCGCTCCCGGCGCCACAGGTCACGCACGACCTCGGCGACCTTCAGCGGGTTGCCGGAAGCCAGCTTTTCCAGATTGGCCTTGTAACGCCGCGACCAGTTGGTCGGCTCCTCGGTGTGCGGAGCCCGCAGAACGTCGAAGACCTTGCCGAGGCCCTCTTCGCCGACCACCTCACGGACGCCCACGATCTCGGCGTTCTCGGCCGGCACCCGGACCGTCAGGTCACCCTGCGCGACCCTCAGGACGAGGTATTGCTTAGGCTCGCCCTTGATGACCCGAGTCTCGATTGCCTCGATGAGTGCGGCCCCGTGGTGGGGGTAAACAACGGTCTCGCCGACACTGAAAACCATAGGTTCGAAACCCCTTTCGCTGTGTCTAGGGTAACACGCTCAGGCACCGATGTCTCACCGATGTCCTGACCGTTGGCGCAGCTCAGGGGCCCTGTGAGAGGTCTTGCTTCAGCTTGACAGGCGGTCAAACCGATGGTTCGAACACGCTCCGTAACGCACAAATGACTGCCCGGTACGGGTGAACAGAACGTCGAGATCAAGGGCTATGCGCTCCTCCATGGTAGCCCGGCCAGCAGGACCGCGCCCAGATGTAGCGCGAGGAGCCCCTGGTGCGGGACCCTGGAGACCGAGCCGCACTCCGCTCTCGAGACGCTTCCAGGAGGTCCGATGGGCAAGCCGGACGCAGAGGGTCACGGGCCAGCCGACGGCCTGCCCGGCCTACCGCCCGAATGGGGCCGCGTGGTGGTTCCCGACGACGCCTCCGCACTGGCCGCCGAGGCCGCTCAGGTCCGCCGTGAGCTGCGCCGGGCCAGTGGCCTCCCGGGCGGCCACCGGGCCCTGGGCCTGCCCCTGGTGGTCCTGCTGGTGGCGGTCCTCACCACGCTGGCCGGCCTGCTGGCAGTCACCTGGCCGCGCGCCAACCGCGGCGCCGACCGGCCGAACCCGGCCCCCTACTCACCACCCGCGACCCTCACCGGTCGGGCGCTGCCCGCACTGGACCTGGTCGACGCCGACGACGCACCCGTGCCACTGCGCGGCCTGCTACCCGCCATGATCATTCTGTTGGACGGCTGCCCCTGCCCGGACCGGGTCACCGACGCCCTGGCGGCCGCGCCCGCCGGCGTCTCCGTGGTCACCGTCAGCCCAGGGCGGACGGCACCGGCCAGGCCCACCATCGAGCGACAGGCTCGCGCCCTGGCCGACCCCGCCGGAGGTCTGCGTTCGTTCCTCGGCCAGCCGGCCCGCCCCGGCACCGCGACCGCCCTGCTGGTCGACCGGGCCGGCACTGTGACCCGGGTGCTGCCCGACCTGGGCACTGTCGAGTCCTACCGGAACGACCTCAGCGCCCTGGCCGCCTGACCGGCGCGCCTACCGGGGCAGCGCGACGAGCTGCGCCTGGATGTCGATCGGCCGCTCGACGGCCGACAGCGACAGCCGGAACGGCCCGCCACCGGGCAGCACCTCGGCACTGGCGACCGTGCCGTCGCAGTCGATGCGCGGCTGACCGTTGATCTTGGCCTCGTCGCTCGTCACCGCCAGCGTGCCCGGCCGGGTGCACCGGTACTGGAGCAGGTAGCGGGAGCCGTCGTCGCTGGCCTGCCGGGTCACATCCTGGCCAGGAGCGAGCTCCCGCTCCTCCCGCCAGATCGTCATCTGGAACGAGGGCAGCTCACCCGCGGGAAAGAGCACCGCAGGATCGCCCTCGATGTCGGTGATCGAGCCCGTCGCCGGGTCGAGCACCACGTGCGAGCCCTTGCGCACCCGAAGGACCTCGCCGGTGTTCGGGTCCAACCTCACCGTCACCCGCTCATCGGGCTCCTCAGCAGCGAGGAGACGTTCCATCGGGGTGCTGATGCTCGGCCCGACCGACGGCACCGCCGCCGCCGAAGGGACAGCCGTCCCGGCCGTCGACGCGGGCGCGGCGGCACGCCACCACCAGCCACCGGCGACCAGGACGGCCACCGCCGCGCCAAACAGGACCACCGAGCGCAGCCGGTCGTCCGAGGTCGCATCCACCCCGTGAGCGTACCGGCCGGAGGCTCAGTCCTGTCGATCCAGCAGGGCGGCGTACAGGGTGAGGCCGGGGCCGAAGGCCAGCATGACGATGCGCCGAGCCGCCGGGGTCGCCCGACCCAACCGGTCCAGGATCAGCAGGACGGTCGGCGACGAACAGTTGCCGTGCTCGTCGAGCGTCGCCCGGGACGCCGCCAGCCCCAGTGGGGGCAACTCCAATTCCCGCTCGACCACGTTGAGGATCCGCGGCCCGCCCGGGTGCACCGCCCAACCGTCCACCTCGGAGCTGGCCACGCCGTGCCGGGCCAACAGGTCGTCAACCAGCCCGCGGACGTGCCTCGACAGCACCTGCGGCACCTTCGGCGACAACCCCATCCGGAACCCGGCGTCGGTGACGTCCCAGGTCATGTGGTCGGCGGTCGAGGTGTCGGTGACGGCGGTGACCTCACGTACCGCGTACCCCCGGCCACCCGGCACGACCACGGCGGCGACCGCGGCGTCCGAGAAGAGCGCGTGGGAGACGATCTGCTGGGTGTCCACCCGGGCACTGGACGGCTGGATGTGCAGGCTGGTCAGCTCCGCGCAGAGCAGCAGCGCCGGACGCCCCCGGGCGGCGACGAAGTCACTGGCCGCGCCGAGCCCCGGCAGCGCCGCGTAACAGCCCATGTGGCCGATGAACATCCGCTGGGTGTCCGCGGCCATGCCCAGGTCCCGGGCGAGCAGGATGTCCAAACCCGGGGTGGCGTACCCGGTGCAGGAGCAGACGATGAACAGCCCGATGTCGCCGGCGCTCAGCCCGGCCGCCGTCAACGCGCGACCCACCGCCTCCTTGCCCAGCGGCAGCGCCTCCACCTGGTAGCGGCGCATCCGGCGCTCGGTCGGCCAGTCCGAGACGTCCTCCAGCAGCGGGTTGACCGCCGCCTGCCGCCGGGTCACCCCCGAGTTGGCGAAGATTCGCTGGGCCAACGACCGGGTGGTGCCGGAGAAGTGCCGGGAGAAGAAGCCCTCCCACAACTCGTCCTGCGAAGCGGACGGCGGCTGCGCTGTCCCGAGCCCCGCGATCACTGGTACGGACACGATCCCCACCTCTCGTCAGATGCTGTCCTCCCCCTGGCCGTCCCACCAGCCGCCTCGGCCGGTCGTCCTTCCGTGCGAGCCCGGTGCGGCGGGCTCACCAACGCGGTGCCGATCCGTCACGATCCGGGTCGCCGCCCAACGCGGCGATGCCGAGCCAGTCGGCGCAGACATCCGACGTGGCCGGGTGCAGCGAGCCGCAGCGGGCGTCGCGGTAGAGCCGCTCCAACGGATGACCACGGCGGGTGGCCGAGGTGCCCGCCGCCTCCAGCACCGATGCCGCCACCTCGGCGGCCGTGGTGCCGGCGAGCAGCTTCGCCCGCCACACCCAGCGGTTGGTCTCCTCGTCACCGGGCGCCTCGTCCACCCGGCGGGCCGCCTCCGCCACCACCAACTGTGCGGCTGCCGTCGCCGCGTCCGCCCGACCCAGCCGGGCCCGCACCGCCGGCAGACCGGCCAGGTTGCGGGCGTTGAGGTGCTCTGCCGCAGCGTCGATCGCCGCGCGGGCGACCCCCACGTAGACGGCCGCGTAGCTGGCCACCAGCCAGTGCGGCATCAGTTGGGCCACCACCAGCGCCAGCCCCTCCACCCCACCGAGCAGCCGGTCGGCGGGCACCGTGACGTCCAGGTGCAGGTCGTGGGAGGAGGTGGCGCGCATGCCGAGCGAATCCCAGGTCGGCTCCACTGTCAGCCCGTCGCCGGCCGGCACCAGGAACTGTGAGACCACCGACTGGTCGGCCGCGCTGCGCGCCGCCACCAGGTAGCCGTCCGCGTGCCCGGCGCCGGAGCAGAACGTCTTGCTGCCCTTGAGGTGCCAGCCCTCGTCGGTCGGCTCGTACGCGGTGGTCAGCTGGGACAGCCGCGCGCCCGCGCCACGCTCGCTCATCGCGACCGCGTACCAGGAGCCCTGTGCCGCCGCGCTGAGCAACCGGTCGCGGGCGGCCAGCGCCTCGTCCGGTACGCCCAGCGCCTCGGCCAACTCCTCGGTGACCGCGCCCAGCGCGCCGGTGACCGAGGCGTGCATGTTGAACACCAGGGCGGTCGCACCGTTGCCCCGGGCAAGCTCAGTGGCCACCGCGGCGTACTCGGCGAAGGTGGCTCCCAGGCCGCCGAGCGCCCGGGGCACCATCAGCCCGAACAGGCCGGCCTCGCGCAGGTCGGCGAAGTCGTCCACGGGGAAGGAACCGTCCCGGTCGTGCTCGGCCGCCCGCGCGGCGAACCGCGGCGCCAACCGGCGTGCTGCCTCAAGCGCGTGCACCGTCATCTCGTCCCCTCCTTGGCGTTCCATACCCCCGCCACGGCCTGACTATCCTTTGCGGACCCCCCGGCCCTGGTAGAGCACTGCGGTGGACCGGGTCGGCACGATGCGCGGCGCGCGGCCGGCGGGCACCGCGCCGGGCGTCCGGCCCGCGCGGGCGCGGCGCAGCAGCCAGGCGAGCACCCCGCCGACCTGCGGACGGATGCCCCGCAGCCGCAGGTCGACACCGTGTCGGGCGCACTCGGCCACCAGCGCCCGCGCGTCCACGAACAACCGTGGATCGTGGATGCCGCGCGGCACCGTCGGCAGCCGCTCGGCGATCCGCACCGCGACGAGCCGGGCCAGCGCCGTGTCGTTCAGGGTGTCCAGCACCAGCACGCCACCGGGGCGCAGCAGGCGGCACGCCTCCGCCACCGCGCGCGGCCAGGCCGGCACGTGCTCCAACAACTCGCCCGCCGAGACCACGTCGGCGCAGCCGTCAGGCAGCGGGACCGCTGTGGCATCACCCTGGACCACCCGCACCCCGTGCTCGGCCGCCTGGACGAGCGCCGAGCGGGTCAGATCCACCCCGACGTGGCGGTAACCCTTGCCGGCCAGGTGCGGCGCGAGCAGGCCGGCACCGCAGCCCAGGTCGACAAGCAACGCGTCCGGACGGGTGGCCGGCGGCACCAGCGCTGCACGCGCCTCCGCCAGCCAGTGCAGCATCGCGAACGCGCCATCCGGCCGCCACCACTCACCGGCCAGATCGTCGTACTGACGCGGATCGTTTCGCGGCAGCACCCTCGCGCCAGTGGACGCCCCGGCCGCAGCCACGTCTCGCATGGAACCGAGCGTGGCACGACTGCTCGGTAACGACCAGACTTCCCTTATGTCGTCGAGGGTGTTAGGGCTGGTCAGAGCGAGCCATCCGGAACCGGCCGCGGCGGTGACCACGGTGGCCGGTCTGCTGGCCTGGGGGGTGGGCCACCGGCCGGCCGGAATCGTCTCGGTGGTGCTCGCCGTGCTGGCCAGCCAGCTCGCCGTCGGCTGGACCAACGACGCGCTGGACGCCGAGCGGGACGCCACTGTGGGGCGTACCGACAAACCGGTCGCCAGTGGCGCGGTCGGTCGGCGCGTCACGGCCTGGGCCGCCGCGGCGGCCGCGGTCGCCTGCCCGCTGCTGGCGCTGACCACGAACCCGACGGCGGCGTTCTGGTTGACGCTCGCCCTGGTCTCCGCCCTGCTCTACGACTGGCCGCTCAAGGCCACCGCGTTCTCGGTGCTGCCCTACGCCGTGTCGTTCGGCGCGCTGCCCGCCTTCGTGGTGCTGGCACTGCCCGGCCAGCCGGCCCCGCCGGTCTGGCTGGTGACGGCGGCGGCCTGCCTGGGCGCCGGCGCGCACTTCGCCAACGTGCTGCCCGACCTGGCCGACGACGCCCGCACCGGCGTGCGTGGCCTGCCCCACCGGCTGGGCGCGGCCGGCAGCCGGTTGGCCGCGGCGGGTCTCCTCCTCGCGGCGACCGCGACCCTGGTCCTCGGACCACCCGGGCCGCCGTCGGCGATCGGCTGGGCGGCGGTCGGCACGGCCGCTGTGGTGCCGCCGCTGAGCTGGTACGCCGGGCGCTCGGCGATCCGGGCCGGCCGGCGGCCGGTGGCGGCCTTCCGGGCGGTGATGCTGGTGGCCCTGATCGACGTGGTTCTGCTGGTGGCGAGCGGTCGGGTGGTGTGAACGCCACCCGGGCAGGTGGCATTGCCGGGTCCGCGTGCGGGCCTCGATCAGTCCCAACTACCCTGGAGCGCGGTCTGCGCGGGTATGGCCACCGTGCCCGGCGTACGGCCCGGGTGGGGATTGTGACGAGGAGGACCGACGTGACGCGCTCGATCAGGGGATCCCGGCGGGCGGCCCTGTTGCTGTCCGGGATTGCGGCGGCCAGCCTGCTGGCTTCGGGATGCGGCACCGGTCAGATCGCCGAGACGGCGTTGAAGGAGCCGTCGGTCCAAGGCGTCAACCTCACCACCAGCAACGGTTCCTTCTCCGTGCGAGGCCTGCTCGTGGACTTCCCGGGCACCGAGGGTTACAAGGCCGGGCAGGACGCGGGGCTCGGCGCGGTGATCTACAACGACTCCAAGGAGACGGTGACGGTCACCGTCACCACGGAGAGCGCCCGCGAGGTGGTGATCAGCGGCGGCTCGGCGAGCCCGTCGCCGTCCGCCTCGGAGTCCGCCTCCCTGAGCCCGTCGCCGTCCGGTTCGGCCAGCCCGTCCAACTCGACCTCCGGTTCGCCGAGCCCGTCGGTGACGCCCTCCGAGACCGGGTCGTCCTCGGCCACCCCGTCCGCCCCGGAGTCGGCGCGGGCGTCCGGTTCGGCCAGCCCCGCCGCTCCCGGCCAGCCGGCCCGGATCGAGCTGGCGCCGTTGAGCTACATCCAGTTCAACTCCGAGGCCACCACCCAGCTCCGGCTGATCGGCCTGACCGAGGCGCTGCGCTCCGGCCAGAACGTCGTCGTGACCTTCGACTTCGGCAACGGCAACACGGTCACCGGCCAGGCGCCGGTCGCGGTGCCGCTCACCCCGGCGGCCCCTCCGTCGCCGATCATCGAGCGCGAGGGCGGCTACGAGGGCAACGAGGGCGGCACGACCCACGAGTGACCCGCGATCCGCACATCGACGAACGCCCCGGCGTGGTGACCACCACGCCGGGGTGTTTTCGTCGTACGCGAGGGCTAGCGTCCTGATGTGACCACCTCCCGATCGACTCCTCCGCGTGGCGGTGCGGCCGGTGCCGCCCGTGGTCGGTCCGCCGCCCGCGACCCGCGGCCGGCCTACCAGTGCGACGCGTGCGGGCACCAGCCGCCCAAGTGGGTGGGGCGCTGCCCGGAGTGCGGCGAGTGGGGGGCGGTGGTCGAGCACACGGTGACCGGCCCGACCGTCTCCGGTCGGGTGGTCAGCTCCCGGATGCCGTCCGAGCCGGCCCGACCGATCGCCACCATCAGCGCCGCTCCGGCCCGTGCCGTGCCCACCGGGGTGAGCGAGCTCGACCGGGTGCTCGGCGGCGGCCTGGTCCCCGGCGCCGTGGTGTTGCTCGCCGGCGAGCCCGGCGTGGGCAAGTCGACCCTCCTGCTCGATGTGGCGCAGCAGTGGGCGGTCGGCGCCGGCAGCCCCTCGCTGGTGGTCAGTGGCGAAGAGTCGGTCAGTCAGGTGCGCCTGCGCGCCGAGCGGATGGGCACCCTGCACGAGCAGCTCTACCTCGCCGCGGAGAGCGACCTGGGCTCGGTGCTCGGTCACCTCGACGCGGTCAAGCCGGGCCTGCTGGTGCTCGACTCGGTGCAGACCATCTCGACCACCGGCACCGAGGGGGTGCCCGGTGGGGTGACCCAGGTCCGCGCGGTCACCGCCGCGCTGGTCTCGGTCGCCAAGGAGCGGGGCATCGCCACAGTGCTGGTCGGCCACGTCACCAAGGACGGCCAGGTGGCCGGGCCTCGGGTGCTGGAGCACCTGGTCGACGTCGTGCTGCACTTCGAAGGCGACAAGCACTCGTCGCTGCGCCTGGTGCGCGGCGTGAAGAACAGGTTCGGCGCTGCCGACGAGGTCGGCTGCTTCGAGATGCACGAGGGCGGCATCAGCAGCCTGGCCGACCCGTCCGGGTTGTTCCTGACCCGCTACGCGGAGCCGGTCCCGGGCACCTGCGTGACAGTGGCAATGGAGGGGCGTCGTGCCCTGGTCACCGAGGTGCAGGCACTGATCGGCGCGACAGTGGCGGGCTCTCCCCGACGCACCGTCTCCGGCCTCGACTCGGCGCGACTGGCGATGGTGCTCGCGGTGCTGCAACGGCGCACCGAGCGGCTGACCCTGCACGACCGGGAGGTCTTCGCGGCCACCGTCGGCGGGATCAGGGTGGTGGAGCCCGCCGCCGACCTGGCGGTGGCGCTGGCGGTCGCCTCCGGCGGGCTCAACCTGGCGATCGCGCCGCACCTGGTGGCGATCGGTGAGGTGGGGCTGACCGGCGAGGTGCGTCGGGTCGGGGCGGTGCCGCGCCGGCTGGCCGAGGCGGCCCGGCTGGGGTTCAAGGTGGCCCTGGTGCCGCCCGGCTGCGGCCCGACCAGCACCGGCGCCGGCCCCGAGCAGATGCGGGTGACCGAGGTCACCGACGTCCGTTCGGCCCTGCACCATGCGGCCCGCGCGTCCGCCGAGTGACCCACCGTGCCGACGAGGGCGGCGAAACCGGACAGCACGTCGCAAGCGGGAAACGTTGAAGAGGGCGGCATCGTGACACATCACAGTAACCACGACAGCACCCACCGCACGGCAGTCCGTAGACTGTGCCCGTGCCGATCGACCGCGATACCACCAAGCCAGCCGGCGCGCCGCCCCAGGCCCGCACCGGCGCCGTGGGCTCGCCCGCCCGCCCGATCAGCGTGAGCGTGACAGCGGGAGCCGCTGGGAGCGCCGGGGACCCGCTACGGGCCAATCTCGCCCTGATGGCCCCCGGCACCGCCTTGCGCGACGGTCTGGAGCGCATCCTGCGGGGCCGCACGGGTGCCCTCATCGTGCTCGGCTACGACAAGGTGGTCGAGGGCCTGTGCACCGGCGGCTTCCCGCTGGACGTGGAGTTCTCCGCGACCCGGGTGCGTGAGCTGTGCAAGATGGACGGCGCTGTGGTGCTCTCCAGCGACGGCACCAGGATCGTCCGGGCGGCCGTGCACCTGATGCCCGACCCGTCCATCCCGACGGAAGAGTCCGGCACCCGGCACCGCACCGCCGAGCGGGTGGCCCGCCAGACCGGCTACCCGGTCATCTCGGTCAGCCAGTCAATGCGGATCATCAGCCTCTACGTCAACGGCCAACGGCACGTGCTCGACGACTCAGCGGCCATCCTCTCCCGGGCCAACCAGGCGCTCGCCACCCTGGAGCGCTACAAGCTCCGGCTGGACGAGGTCTCCGGCACTCTCTCCGCCCTGGAGATCGAGGATCTGGTCACCGTGCGGGACGCGGTTGCCGTGGTGCAGCGACTGGAGATGGTCCGCCGGATCGCCGACGAGATCGCCGGTTACGTGGTGGAGTTGGGCACCGACGGCCGCCTGCTCGCCCTGCAACTCGACGAGCTGATGGCCGGCGTGGACGCCGACCGCACCCTCGTCATCCGGGACTACCTCCCCGTCGGCCGCAAGTCGCGCACCCTGGACGAGGCCCTCGTCGAGCTGGACCTGCTCGGTGCCACCGAGCTGATCGACCTGGTCTCGGTGGCCAAGGCGATCGGTTACCCGGCCGCGTCCGACGCGCTCGACGCCGCGGTCAGTCCGCGCGGCTTCCGACTGCTGGCCAAGGTGCCACGGCTCCCGGTGGCGGTCGTCGACCGCCTGGTGCTGCACTTCGGCAGCCTCCAGCGCCTGCTCGGCGCGACAGTGGAGGACCTGCAGGCCGTCGAAGGGGTCGGTGACGCCCGGGCCCGCGGTGTCCGTGAGGGGCTGTCCCGGCTCGCCGAGGCGTCCATCCTGGAACGCTACGTCTGAGCCGGCTCAGCCGGTGACGGTGAGCTTCACCGGCTCGCTGAGCTTCGTGCCGACCCGGGCGAACACCTGGTACGACCCGACCGGCGGGAACGGCCCTCCGGCCAGCGCACCGTCACAGCGGCTGGTGTCCCGCCCGTTCCACGGCACCTCGTAGGAGCGCTCGAAGTTCGGCGTGAAGGACTGCACGTCCGAGCCCTGGACCTTGCCGCAGGTGTCCGACGACCAGACCTTCTCGGCACCGGACTTGATGAAGATCTCCTGAAGGTCGGCACCGACGTTGCGACTGCACGTCCGGTTCGACGTGTTCTTGATCCTCAGTTGCAGCTCGACCACAGCGCCTCGCTGCACCGAAGTCGGACTCGCCGACGAGACCACGCTGATCTCCCCGTCGGTGCAGGTGCCGTCGTCCTCCGAACCGGCCGCCGCGCCCAGCGGCGGTGTGTTGCTGGTGATCGCCGGGGTCGGATTCGTCGCACCCGAATCAGCGGACGCCGACGATGACGGAGCCCCGGTCTGCGGTGTCAGCAGCGGCCCGCCGGGACCAGGCGTCGCGGCGGACGTCGCCGACGGCGAACCACCCGCCTTCGGCTCCTGACCCCCGGAACGATCCGAACCGGTGCAGGAGTAGAGCAGGACAATCAGGAACAGGAACCCCGCTCCGAGTACGACGGCGCGACGCCGCCAGTACACGGCGGGTGGCAGGGGGCCGACCGTCAGACGCATGATGCCCTCCACCGTAGCCGCGCCGTACTCAGCAGTGCGGCGCGACGCGCCGGAGCCGCTCCGGGGTGCTCGGCCCATCGTCCACTGAGGACGGTACGGCACCCGATCACAGGTAGACCTTGCGCTGATAGACCGCGTGCGCACCGGCCACCCGATCCAGGAAGAGTAGCCCTGCGCAGTGGTCGATCTCGTGCTGCAACGCCCGAGCCTCGAAGCCGTCGGTCACCAGCCGGACCGGCTCGCCGCTGCCCGGCAGATCACCCTCCACCACCAGCCGGCTGGCCCGCTTGACGTCCCCGGTCAGGTCCGGCACCGACATGCAGCCCTCCCGGCCCGGCTTCCACCGCGTCGCCTCGACCACCCGCGCATTGCACAACACGAAGGTGCCGTGCACTGTCACCGCCTTCGGGTGCCCCGTCACGTTTACGGCGAAGACCCGAGCACCCACCCCGACCTGCGGCGCGGCCAACCCGACACAGCCCGGCGAAACCTTCATCGTGGCCACCAGGTCGGCCGCCAACTGGACCGTCTCCTTCGCCGTGGGATCGACCTCGTCCGCGGCACGACTCAACACCGGGTGCGGGGCGGACACCACAGCCCGCACCTCGCCCGGCACGTCCAGCGACTCCGGTGTCCAGTCCCCCAGGCCGAACTCCGGCCCGCGCTCCTCGCCGGTCACAACAGATCCGGGTCCGCAGGCCGGAGAGTGACCTCCACGCCCAGCTCGGCAGCCGTCCGGTGCAGCCGGTCGATCAGAGTGTCCGCCACACCAGCCGGCAACTCGACCTCCGCCAGAACCACGTAGAGCGCACCGGTCAACCGGGTACTCAGGTCCGTGACATTCCCCCCGGCATCCACCAGCACCCGCGTCATCGCCGCGACGATCCCCATCCGGTCCGAACCGTGCACCGCCATCACGTACGGCTCACCCGCCGGAGGCACATCGCCGTCCGGCGTGACCGCGCGTACCGTCGCCAGCAGTTGGCCCTCGGCGGTCAGCGACGCCAGTGCGGCCTCGACCTCGGCGGCGGCCGGGCCGGTGCAGATGAGGGTCATCGCGAAATGCCCCCGCAGCCGCGTCATCGTGCTGTCGGTGAGGTTCGCGCCCAGCCGGGCCAGCACCTCCGCGACGTCGGCCACGATGCCCGGCCGGTCCCGACCGATGACGGTGATCGCGAGCTCGTTCATCCGCGCATTCTCCCCCGTCCGCCGAACGAGGACGTGGCACCCCGCCCGAGCCGCCCACCAAACGGGAACCTCGAGCGTGACATCATCGACGACGCCATGACACAACCCGACTTCGCCACAGTGGTCAGCCGGTGGTTCCAGCAACACGCCCGTGACCTGCCCTGGCGCGAGCCCGGCGTCACCCCGTGGGCCATCCTGGTCAGCGAGGTGATGCTCCAGCAGACACCAGTGGTCCGGGTGGTGCCGGCCTGGCAGGCGTGGCTGACCCGCTGGCCCGATCCGGCCGCGTTGGCGGCGGACACGCCGGCCGAGGCGATCCGGATGTGGGGACGCCTCGGCTACCCCCGTCGGGCGGTCCGACTACGCGAATGCGCGGTAGCGATCGTCGACCGGCACGGCGGCCAGGTGCCGGACCGCCTGGAGCACCTGCTGGCACTGCCCGGCGTCGGCACCTACACGGCGCGAGCGGTAGCCGCCTTCGCCTACGGGCAACGGCACCCGGTGGTCGACACCAACGTCCGCCGGGTGGTGTGCCGGGCGGTGGCCGGCGAACCGGACGCCGGGCCGGTCACCCGACCAGCCGACCTGGTCGCCACCGAAGAGCTACTCCCGACCGAACCGGCCGCAGCGGCGCTGGCCAGCGCCGCGTTCATGGAACTGGGCGCGGTGATCTGCACAGCCCGGTCACCGCGCTGTACCTCCTGCCCCGTCGAGTCGGTCTGCGCGTGGCGGGCATCCGGCCAGGAGGCGCCGGCGGGGCCGACCCGCCGACCCCAGCGGTACGCGGGCACCGACCGACAGGTCCGCGGGCTGCTGCTCGGAGTGCTCCGGGACAGCACCGGGCCGGTCCCGCACCAGCGGCTGGACCAGGTCTGGTCCGACGACGTGCAACGCGCCCGCGCCCTCGCCGGCCTGGTGCAGGACGGCCTGGTCGAACCGGCCGGCGCCGACTCCTTCCGCCTGGTCGGCGACGGCCCGTCCCTCCCAACCGCCGACCTCACCACCTGACCCGCCCACCCTGGCGTCCCCTGCGCGGCGGACGCCGCGCGCCGGACGCCGCGCGGCGCGGCGCGGTGCGCGCTCAAGATCGTGCTCGATCCTGGATGTAGTGGTGTCGGGCGCGCCAGAGGCCACTACATCCAGGATGTTGCGCGATCTTGCCGGTGGGGCCCGCACCGGTAGCGAGGCCATCGCCGGGGCGCCAGCACCTTGCCCGCCATCACGCCCCAGACAACATCAGGGAAAGTGCTGCCTCCGGACGCCGGGAGACAGCACTTTCCCTGATGCTGCGCGGATCTTGACGGCGCAGGCGGCGCGAGGCGCGGGCGGTTGCGGTGGGTGTTGGCCCTGTAGGGATGGCGCAGAAAGGCGGGGCCCCGGTGGCTTGCGCCACCGGGGCCCCGCCCCTTGCTGGTTGTGTTACTCGTCCACGCCTGCGGCGGCGGTGCCAGCGGCAGTGCCACCGAGATCGGCCGGGACGGCGTCCGGAACTTCAACCGGCTTGTCCGAGCCCCGGAAGACGAGCTTGGAATTGTCGATGTCGTCCGGGTCGCCTTCGCAGTCGACCACGACGATCTGACCCGGGGTCAGCTCGTTGAACAGGATCCGCTCGGAGAGGTTGTCCTCGATGTCGCGCTGGATCGTGCGACGAAGCGGACGGGCACCGAGCACCGGGTCGAAGCCCTTCGCGGCCAGGTACTTCTTGGCGTTGTCGGTCAGCTCCAGACCCATGTCCTTGTTCCGCAGCTGGCCCTCGATCCGCTGGATCATGATGTCCACGATCGAGAGGATCTCGGTCTGACGCAGCTGGTGGAAGACGATGGTGTCGTCGATCCGGTTGAGGAACTCAGGCCGGAAATGCTGCTTGAGCTCGTCGTTGACCTTCTGCTTCATCCGGTCGTAGTTGGACTCGGAGTCCTCCGACTGCTGGAAGCCCAGCGACACCGCCTTGGCGACGTCACGGGTGCCCAGGTTGGTGGTCAGGATGATGACCGTGTTCTTGAAGTCCACGATCCGACCCTGACCGTCGGTGAGCCGACCGTCTTCGAGGATCTGCAGGAGCGTGTTGAACACGTCCGGGTGGGCCTTCTCGATCTCGTCGAAGAGGACCACCGAGAACGGCCGACGCCGCACCTTCTCGGTCAGCTGCCCGCCCTCGTCGTAGCCGACGTAGCCGGGAGGGGCACCCACGAGCCGCGACACCGTGTAACGGTCGTGGAACTCGGACATGTCCAGCTGGATGAGGGCGTCCTCGCTGCCGAAGAGGAACTCGGCGAGCGCCTTGGACAGCTCGGTCTTACCGACACCGGACGGGCCGGCGAAGATGAACGAGCCCGACGGGCGCTTCGGGTCCTTCAGGCCGGCCCGGGTACGCCGGATCGCCTTCGAGACCGCCTTGACCGCGTCCTCTTGGCCGATGACGCGCTTGTGCAGCTCGTCCTCCATGCGCAGCAGGCGCGAGGTCTCCTCCTCGGTCAGCTTGTAGACCGGGATGCCGGTCCAGTTGCCGAGCACCTCGGCGATCTGCTCGTCGTCAACCTCGCTGACGACGTCCAGGTCACCGGCCTTCCACTCCTTCTCCCGCTGAGCCTTCTGCCCGAGGAGCTGCTTCTCCTTGTCGCGCAGCTGGGCGGCGCGCTCGAAGTCCTGCGCGTCGATCGCGGACTCCTTGTCGCGACGCACCTGGGCGATGCGCTCGTCGAAGTCACGCAGGTCTGGCGGCGCGGTCATCCGACGGATCCGCATCCGGGCACCGGCCTCGTCGATCAGGTCGATCGCCTTGTCCGGGAGGAAGCGGTCGGAGATGTACCGGTCGGCCAGGGTCGCGGCAGCCACGAGAGCGGCATCCGTGATCGAGACGCGGTGGTGAGCCTCGTAGCGGTCCCGCAGGCCCTTGAGGATCTCGATGGTGTGGGCCAGCGACGGCTCACCCACCTGGATCGGCTGGAAGCGGCGCTCGAGAGCGGCGTCCTTCTCCAGGTGCTTGCGGTATTCATCCAACGTGGTGGCACCGATGGTCTGCAGCTCACCACGGGCCAGCATCGGCTTGAGGATGCTCGCGGCGTCGATCGCGCCCTCGGCGGCACCCGCACCCACCAGGGTGTGGATCTCGTCGATGAACAGGATGATGTCGCCGCGGGTGCGGATCTCCTTGAGCACCTTCTTGAGGCGCTCCTCGAAGTCACCGCGGTAGCGGGAACCGGCGACGAGCGCGCCCAGGTCGAGCGTGTAGAGCTGCTTGTCCTTGAGGGTCTCGGGCACCTCGCCCTTGATGATCTTCTGGGACAGGCCCTCCACCACGGCGGTCTTACCGACGCCGGGCTCACCGATCAGGACCGGGTTGTTCTTGGTACGGCGGGAGAGCACCTGCATGACCCGCTCGATTTCCTTCTCGCGCCCGATGACCGGGTCGAGCTTGCCCTCGCGGGCGGCCTGAGTCAGGTTGCGGCCGAACTGGTCCAGCACCAGGCTGGTCGACGGCGCGGCCTCACCCGGCGCGGCGCCCGCCGCGGCAGGCTCCTTGCCCTGGTAGCCGGAGAGCAGCTGGATCACCTGCTGGCGGACCCGGTTGAGGTCGGCGCCGAGCTTGACCAGCACCTGGGCGGCGACGCCCTCGCCCTCACGGATCAGCCCGAGCAGGATGTGCTCCGTGCCGATGTAGTTGTGGCCGAGCTGCAGCGCCTCGCGCAGCGACAGCTCCAGCACCTTCTTGGCCCGCGGCGTGAACGGGATGTGCCCGCTCGGCGCCTGCTGGCCCTGGCCGATGATCTCCTCGACCTGCTGGCGGACGCCCTCCAGGGAGATGCCGAGGCTCTCCAGGGCCTTTGCCGCGACGCCTTCACCTTCGTGGATCAGGCCCAGCAGGATGTGTTCCGTACCGATGTAGTTGTGGTTGAGCATCCGGGCCTCTTCTTGGGCCAGGACGACAACCCGTCGCGCTCGGTCGGTGAACCGCTCGAACATGCCCTCGTGCTCCTCACGTGCCGTGCGCCTTGATGGTCAAGATCTTGGCGGGGCCGGTGCACGAACGTCCAGGACGGGCGTCCGTGCCTCCTTACTCTATCGTCGCTGACCGACTCAGCTGAGGTCGTGTGTCTCTGCTCTGGGTCGGTTCCACGTCGTTTTGAACAACCGTCCGCGCTCAGGAGGTGTTCCGGTAGCCCTGTCGCTACGCGCAGAGCGAAATCCGACTGGCTCGACGGAAGCCCGATCCGGGGTCCGGAAGCGCTCCGGGAGGGTCCGGAAGGGTGGACCGGCGGTCGCGACGAGCGCCGCGCCGGGCCCTGGGGGAGGTTGTCCACAGGTTGTGGATAGCTGGTCCACTGGTTGTGGACAACGTCGGTCGGCCCGGAATGCTTCCCAGCATGGAACGGCCACGACAACGCCAGCTCGAAACGGACATAACGACGCCCGCCCGGGAGCGTGGCACAACGACGCCGGCCCGGAGCGACGACGGCGTACCGCAGCGGATACGGCGACGCCGGCCCGGAGAACTCCTCCGGCCCGGCGTCGGTGTCGCCTGCGGTGGCGGGCTGGCCACCAAGGTGCTGACGGATCAGCGCTTCGCGTGGAACTCGTCCACGATCTCCTGCGGGATACGACCCCGGTCGGAGATGTCCTTGCCGGCCTTCTTGGCCCACTCCCGGATCGCCTTGTTCTGTTCCCGATCGGCTGTCGCGCCACCCCGACCGCGGGCAGCCCGCCCACCGATCACCACGCCGCCTCGGCCGACCTTGGTGCCGGCACCCACGTACGAGGCAAATGCATCGCGCAATTTCGCGGCGTTGGCGCTCGACAGGTCGATCTCGTACTGAACGCCGTCGAGGGCGAACTTGACGGTCTCGTCCGCGTCCCCGCCGTCCAGGTCATCGACCAGCTTGTGAATGATCTGCTTGGCCACGTCCCACATTCCTTTCGAGCAGGGTGCTCCTGCTAACGAGAGCACAATAACCCCCGCGCCGCTCGTCGCGTCAATAGGATCCGGTTACGGCTCGGCGTGAGTCTGGGCGGGACTACTCCGGGCGGACCAACGGGAAGAGGATCGTTTCCCGAATTCCCAGCCCGGTCAGGGCCATCAACAGCCGGTCGATTCCCATTCCCATACCGCCGGCCGGCGGCATTCCATACTCCATCGCCCGAAGAAAGTCCTCGTCGAGACGCATCGCCTCGTCGTCGCCGCGCGCGGCCAACTGCGCCTGGGCGACCAGCCGTTCCCGCTGCACGATCGGGTCGACCAGCTCGGAGTACGCAGTGCCCAGCTCGAAGCCGAGCACGTAGAGGTCCCACTTCTCGGCCAGCCCCGGCTCGCTGCGGTGCGCCCGGGTGAGCGGGCTGGTCTCCTCCGGGTAGTCCCGTACGAAGGTGGGCGCCTCCAGGCCGGGAACGACCAGTTCCTCGAACAACTCTTCGGCCAGCTTGCCCGGGCCCCACTTCGGGTCCACGGCCAATCCCACCTTGTCCGCGTACTCCACCAGGCGGGTGCGTTCGGTGCGGACCGTGACCTCCTCGCCCAGCGCTTCGGAAAGCACACCGAACAGCGTCACGGACCGCCACTCGCCGCCCAGGTCGAACTCGCGCCCGCCGGCGTGGGTCACCACAGTCGAGCCGCTCACCGCGATCGCCGCCTGTTGCACGAGATTGCGGGTCAACTCGGCCATCGTGTCGTAGTCGCCGTACGCCTGGTACGTCTCCAGCATCGCGAACTCCGGTGAGTGCGAAGAGTCGACACCCTCATTACGGAAGTTGCGGTTGATCTCGAAGACTCGGTCGACGCCGCCGACCACAGCGCGCTTGAGAAACAGTTCCGGAGCGATTCGCAGATACAGATCGGTGTCCAACGCATTGCTGTGGGTCACGAACGGTCGAGCTGCCGCGCCGCCATGCAGCAGTTGCAACATCGGCGTTTCCACCTCGATGAAGCCCTGCCCGTGCAGTGAATCGCGCAGACTGCGTACCGCGGCGGCCCGGGTACGCACCATCTCCCGTGCCTGCGGCCGGACGATCAGGTCGACGTAACGCTGCCGGACCCGCGCCTCCTCGGAAAGGGGCTTGTGGGCCACCGGCAACGGTCGCAGCGCCTTGGCGGTCATCTCCCACTGCTGGGCCAACACCGACAGCTCACCCCGACGGCTGGTGATCACCTCACCGGTGACGCCGACGTGGTCGCCGAGGTCGACGAGGCGCTTCCACGCCTCCAGCTGCTCCGGCCCGACCCGGTCCAGGGAGAGCATCGCCTGCAACTCGGTGCCGTCGCCGTCCCGCAGGGTCGCGAAGCAGAGCTTGCCCGTGTTGCGTACGAAGATCACCCGGCCGGTGACCGCGACCTGGTCGCCGGTCGCGGTGTCGGTCGGCAGGTCGGCGTACTTCGCCCGGACCTGCGCCAGGGTGGCGGTGCGGGGGAAGCCGACCGGGTAGGGCTCGATGCCCTCGGCGAGCATCCGGTCCCGCTTCTCCCGGCGGACCTTCATCTGCTCGGGAAGGTCGTCGGCGGGGTCCACTGGCACGGGGTTCTGCTCGCTCACGGCACGCTTCCTCGTCACGGAGATACAGGGGTCAGGCCCGAGCGTACTCAAGCGGTCCGGAGGCCGTTACGGGATAACCTGCCCGTCATGGTCGATCACACTCACGCCCTGTCGTTCGGTGCCGCCGCGAGTAATTACGACCGGTTTCGACCACGTTATCCCGAGGTTGCGGTCCGGTGGGCACTCGACGGGCTGAGCGAAGCCCGGGTGGTCGACCTCGCGGCCGGCACCGGCATCCTGACCCGGGCCGTCCTCGCCCTGGGTCACGAGGTCGTACCGGTGGAGCCCGATCCGGGGATGCGGACGCAGCTCGCCGCCAGCACCCCGGGCACGACGGCGCTGGCGGGCAGCGCCGAGGCAGTGCCCCTACCCGACTCGACGGTGGACGCGGTGCTGGTCGGGACGGCGTACCACTGGTTCGACCGGGAGCTCGCGCACGCCGAGATCGCCCGGGTGCTCCGCGCCGGCGGCACCTTCGCCCCGGTGTGGAACATCCGGGACGACAGCGTCGACTGGGTGGCCGAGCTGGGTCGCATCGCCCACTTCGGGGACAGGTCGACCCTCCAGCTCATCGGCGAGCACCCGGACTTCGGCCCCGCGTTCGACACCGTCGAGCAGCGCGAGTTCACGCACCGCACCACGCTCACGCCGGACGAGCTGCTCGGCATGGTCCGCACCCGCTCGTACTGGCTCACCGCCACCACAGAGGATCAACAGCGGGTCGAGCGGGAGCTGACCGAACTCCTGACCACCCACCCCGCCCTGGCTGGCCGGGACACCATCGAGCTGCCGTACCGGACGCTGGTGCTGCGCGCCCGGCGGCGCTGACGCCGGCACGAAGGGCGGCCCGACGGCGGCCGGGTTCACAGGTTGCGGTCGTAGACCATCCGCAGGCCGATCAGCGTGATCATCGGCTCGTGGTGGGTGATGCTGCGGCACTCGTTGATCACCAGGGAGGCGAGGCCGCCGGTGGCGATCACCGCCCGCACCTCGCCAAGCTCCTCGGTCATCCGCTCGACGATCCGGTCCACCTGACCGGCGAAGCCGAAGTACAGGCCGGCCTGGAGGCACTCCACGGTGTTCTTGCCGATCACCGAACGGGGCTTGGTGGCCTCGACCTTGCGCAGCTGCGCGGCACGGGCGGCCAGCGCGTCGAAGGAGATCTCGATGCCCGGGGCGAACGCGCCACCGAGGAACTCACCACGCTCGCTGATCACATCGAAGTTGGTGGTGGTGCCGAAGTCCACAACGATCGACGGCCCGCCGTAGAGGGTGTACGCGGCCAGGGTGTTCACCACCCGGTCGGCGCCGACCTCCTTCGGGTTGTCGATCGCCAACTGCACCCCGGTCCGCACCCCCGGCTCGACCACGACGCTCGGCAGGTCGGCGTAGTAACGGCTGAGCATGGTGCGCAGCGACCGCAGCGCGGCCGGCACCGTGGAGCAGGCGGCGACACCGGTGATCTCGACGTTGTCCCCGGCGAGCAGGCCCCGGAACATCAGGCCCAGCTCGTCCGCCGTCGAACGGGCATCGGTCTTGATCCGCCAGGAGTGCACCAGCTTGTCGCCGTCGAAGGTCGCCAGCACGGTGTTGGTGTTTCCGATGTCGATGCAGAGCAGCACGCACGCAGCCTAGACAACTACTCGGTGCGCAGGTCCAGCGCGATGTCCAGGATCGGCGACGAGTGGGTCAACGCGCCCACCGAGAGGAAGTCCACGCCGGTGGCCGCGTACCGGCCGGCCACCTCCAGGGTCAGCCCACCGGTCGCCTCCAGCTCCGCCCGGTCACCCACAGCGGTCACCGCCTCGGCCAGCACCTCCGGCGTCATGTTGTCGCAGAGCAGGAAGTTCGCCCCGGCCTCCACCGCCTCCACCGCCTCGTCGACTCCTGTCACCTCGACCTGCACCGGCACCTCCGGGAACGCCTCCCGGACCCGCCGGTAGGCCGCCGTGATGCTCCCGGCCGCCAGCTTGTGGTTGTCCTTGATCATGGCCACGTCGTAGAGGCCCATCCGCTTGTTGGTGCCACCGCCGGCCCGCACCGCGTACTTCTCCAGCGCCCGCAGGCCCGGCGTCGTCTTGCGGGTGTCCAGCACCATGGCCTTCGTGCCGGCCAGCGCGTCCGCCCAGGCGCGGGTGTGGGTGGCCACCCCGGACATCCGGCAGAGCAGGTTGAGCGCCGTCCGCTCGGCCGTCAGCAGCAACCGGGTCGGGCCGGTCACCGTCGCCAGCACGTCACCGCGGGCCACCCGCTCGCCGTCGCGGGCCAGCACCGACACCTCGACGGTACGGCCGAAGCCCGTCACCTCGCCCACCAGCTCGAACACGGCGGCGGCCACCGCCATCCCGGCCACCACCCCGTCCGCGCGGGCCACCAGGTCGGCGGTGTCGGTCTGCTCCGCCGGAATGGTGGCCACGCTGGTGACGTCGAGGAAATCCGGGCCCAGATCCTCGACCAGCGCACCCTCGATCACCTGCCGCACCAACGCCGGGTCCAGCCCAGCCGCCCGCAACGCCGCCTGCGTCGACTCCGTCATCGTCGCCTCCTTCGTTCCCGACTGCGGGGCTCGCAAGATCGGCTCACTCCTCGCGCTCACTGGATCCCCTCCCACTGTTGCGTCACCCGGCCCTGCGCCCCTACCGCACCGACCAGATGGCCCAGCCACCGCTCGTCGGCCGTCGGGAAGTCCTCCCGCCAGTGGCAGCCCCGGGTCTCACCACGGGCGTACGCGGCGGCGACAAGCGTCGACGCCACGGTGAGCAGGTTCGTCGCCTCCCAGTCGGCGGTCCGCGGTCGGCCCCGGGCCACGCCCAGCTCGGTCAACGTCGCGGCCGTCCCGGCCAGCGTCGCCGCGGACCGGAGCACCCCGGCGCCCCGGGTCATCGCCCGTTGCAGGGTCGGCGTCACCTCGGCGGGCAGCACCCAGCCCGTACCGCCACGCCAGGCGCCGGTGTCCGCCGGCTGGGCCTGCTCGGGCAGGCCGGCGGCGATGTCCTCGGCGATCCGCCGGGAGAAGACAAGACCCTCCAGCAACGAGTTGCTGGCCAGCCGGTTCGCGCCGTGCACGCCCGTGCAGGCCACCTCGCCGCAGGCGTACAGGCCGGGGATGGAGGTGCGGCCGCGCAGATCGGTGCGGACCCCGCCGGAGGCGTAGTGGGCGGCCGGCGCCACCGGGATCAGGTCGGTCGCCGGGTCCACGCCGATCGCCAGGCAGGACGCCACGATGGTGGGGAAACGGCCGGCCAGGAAGTCGCCGCCCAGGTGCCGGGCGTCGAGGAAGACGTGGTCCGCGCCGGTGGCCAGCAGCACCCGGTGGATGCCCTTGGCCACCACGTCCCGGGGCGCCAGCTCGGCCAACTCGTGCTGGCCCACCATGAACCGCTTGCCGTCGGAGTCCACCAGGTACGCGCCCTCGCCGCGCAGCGCCTCCGAGACCAGCGGCTGCTGCGCGTGCCCGGCACCGGGCACCCCCGCGCCGGGCGGGGTGATCAGGGCGGTCGGGTGGAACTGGACGAACTCCACGTCGGTCACCGCAGCGCCGGCCCGCAACGCCAGCGCCACCCCGTCGCCGGTGGAGACCGCCGGGTTGGTGGTGGCCGAGAAGATCTGCCCCATCCCGCCGGTGGCGAGCACCACCGCACGGGCCAGCAGCGCGCCGACGCCGTCCTCGCTGCCCTCACCCAGCACGTGCAGGGTGATCCCGCAGGCTGGGCCGAGCCCGTCCGGGCCGTCTCCGGGGGCGCGCAGCAGATCCAGTACGAGGGCGTGCTCGACCAGCCGGATCCACGGGTCGCGTTGCACAGCTGCGTGCAGGGCCCGCTGCACCTCGGCACCTGTGGCGTCCCCGCCAGCATGCACGATCCGGTCGGCCCGGTGCCCGCCCTCGCGGGTCAGCATCAGCGAGCCGTCGGCGTGACGATCGAACTCGGCGCCGATCCGCATCAGCTCACGGAGCCGGGTCGGGCCCTCCTCGACCAGCACCCGGACCGCAGCCGGGTCGCACAGCCCCACCCCGGCGACCTCGGTGTCCCGGGCATGCGCCGCTGGGGTGTCGGCCGGGTCGAGGACGGCGGCGATGCCGCCCTGCGCCCACCGGGTCGAGCCGTCGTCGATGTTGACCTTGGTTACCACCGTGACGTGCAGACCCGCCTCCCGCAGGTGCAGCGCCGCGGTCAACCCGGCCACGCCGGAACCCACCACGATCACGTCGGTGGTCTCCACCCAGCCGGGCGCGGGCGCGGCCAGCAGCGCGGGCAGGGCAGGCAGGTCGACGGTCGGGAGGTCCATCCCCCCAGTCAACCCGAACCATCCTCGCCCGGGGCGGCGGGGGCGGGACGAGTGTTTTGGGCGACCCCGTCCGGCGCGCGCCTCGCCGCGCCGACCGTCAGGCCGTGGTCACTTCGTCCGGACCGGCAGACCGGCCGGGCCCGCACCCTTCAGCGAGGCCGTCACCGTACGGTGGCTGAGCCACAGATAGCAGCGGACGCCCCGGTCACCGACCTTCCAGCGCCCCGCGCCAGGCGGCCGGACCACCACCCCGCTGCGGACGCGCAGCTCGGTGTCGTTCGGGACGCCCACGTACCGGGCGAGGACGCTGCGACAACCCGTGTAGAGCGGCAACCAGTCGGCGTCCCGGCTCGGGTACGCCCGGTCCGGTGCACGCCACACCCCGACGAACTCGGCGTCGTGCTGTTTGCCGCACTCCACCGGGGTCAGCGTCTGCACGCCCCGGCCGTCACCGGTGCGGGTCTGCTGGCAGCCGAGGCGCAGCCCGGTGGACCCCTTCAACGCGTCCCGCAGGCTGCCCGACCGGACCACGACGGTGGCCGCCGCCTCGACAGTGGTCAACTCGGTGAGGTCGCAGCGGAACCACCGGGAACCCGCCGCCCAGCCCGGCCCGTTGGGCAGCGCCACGGACAGTCGCAGCCGGCCCGCCCGCCAGTCGTCACCCACGTAGCCGGTCGCCCGGGTGTCGCACTCGGCGAACGCCCCCCGCAACTCCGGCGAACCACCCGCCGGTGCGGTCGTCCGCTCGGCCGGGAACGCCCCGACATGCACCGTCTCCAGTCGGTGCGGCCCGGCGCAGTCCACCGGCTCGTAGCTGGCCAGGCTGACCAGATCGGTGAAGTCGGTGGCGTGACACACACCGGCGGCTGGGGTGAACGCCGACGGTGCCGGCAGCGCCGCCCAGTCGTCGGTCAGATCACCATCCAGGCCGCCGGACCCGGCACAGCCCACCAGCAGCGCCGCCGTGGCAACAGCGGCGAACAGGGTCGTCATGGCACGGCGCATCGCGGCCTCCCCCAGCCACCGACCGGCTTCCGCCAGCGTGCCCAGGGTAACCGGAAATGACCTTCTGGTGACAGACCGGAATCGTGGTACGCGGGATCAGACTCCGGACACGGCCAGCGGGCTGGGCACCGGGTTCCCGGCCGTGCCGGGCGCCGCCGCCGCCGGGTCGGCACCCAACTCGATCACCCGGTTGTCGGTGTCGACGTGCACCACCCGTGGCCGGTAGGACCGGGCCTCGGCGTCGTCCATCTGCCCGTACGAGATCAGGATGACCAGGTCGCCGGGGTGCACCAGGTGTGCGGCGGCGCCGTTGATGCCGATCACGCCGCTGCCCCGCTCGCCCGGGATCACGTACGTCTCCAGGCGGGCGCCATTGGTGATGTCCACGATCGCCACCTGCTCGCCGGGGAGCAGGTCGGCGGCGTCGAGCAGATCCTCGTCCACAGTCACCGAACCGACGTAGTGCAGGTCGGCCTGGGTCACAGTGGCCCGGTGGATCTTCGACTTGAGCATGGTCCGCAACATCGGGGTGGCCTTTCGCGGGATTGGTGGAGGGAGGTGCGGCCGGGTCAGGGGCGCGGGGCGAGGTGGATCGCCGCGTTGTCGATCAACCGGGTGACGCCCACCCAGGCGGCGATGACCAGCCGGGCCGGCCCGGACACCGGCCCCGGTTCCAACTCGGGATCGGTGAGCACCAGGTAGTCGAGGCGGGCACCGGGCGTACCGGCGCCGAACGCGGCGTGCGCGGCGGTCAGCACCGCCCCCGCGTCCAGGCCGTCGTCGGCGGCCCGCGCACCGGCCCGCAGCGCGGCGGACAGGCTCAGCGCGGCCGCCCGCTCCGGCTCGCTCAGGTAACGGTTGCGGCTGGAGAGCGCCAGCCCGTCCGGCTCCCGGACAGTCGGCACGCCGACCACCTCGACCGGCACGTCCAGGTCGCGGGCCATCCGCCGGACCAGGGTGAGCTGCTGGTAGTCCTTCTCGCCGAAGAACGCCAGGTCCGGCCGGGTGAGCTGGAGCAGCTTCAGCACCACTGTCAGTACGCCGTGGAAGAAGCCGGGGCGGCTCGCCCCCTCCAACTCGGCGCCGAGCGGACCCGGATCGAGGCGTACGCGGGGCTGACCGTCCGGGTACATGTCCGCCACCGACGGGGCGAAGACCAGATCCGCGCCCGCCCGCCGGCACACCTCCAGGTCGGCGTCGAGGGTGCGCGGGTAGCGGTCGAAGTCCTCGTTCGGCCCGAACTGCAACGGGTTCACGAAGATCGTCACCAGCACGTGGTCGGCCTGTTCCCGGGCCGCGCGCAGCAACGTCTCGTGCCCGGAGTGCAGGGCGCCCATGGTCATCACCACCCCGACCGTGCCCTTCAGCCCGGTCCGAGCCTCGGCCAACTCCGCGCGCGTGTGCACCAACTGGGTCACAGCGACACCTCGGTTCGCGACTGCGGGGCTCGCAAGATCGGCTCACTCCTCACGCTCACAGCGACACCTCGGTTCGCGACTGCGGGGCTCGCAAGATCGGCTCACTCCTCACGCTCACGCAGCCACCTCCCGACCGCTGTCGGCCAGCACGCCGAGCAGCGACTGTGCGTCCACCGGCCGCAGCCGGCCGGCGGCGATCGCCCGGTCGGCGGTACGACGGGCCAGCGCCAGGTACGCGGGGACGGACTCCGGTGCGGTGGCCGCCAACCGGGCCAGGTGCCGCTGCACGGTGCCCGCGTCGCCACGGGAGACCGGGCCGGTCAACGCGTCGTCGCCGAGCCGCAACGCGTTCTCCAGGGCGGCCCGCAGCAGCGGGGCGAGCACCTTCTCCGGCCGGGACACCCCGGCGTCCCGCAACCGGTCGGTCGCCTCGTTGACCAGGGTCACCAGGTGGTTAGCGCCGTGGGCCAGCGCGGCGTGGTAGAGCGGGCGATCCGACTCGGCCACCCACTCGGGCACGCCACCGAGGTCGGCGACCAGCCGGGCAGCCAGCGGGCGCAACTCCGCCGGTGCGGTCACCCCGTACGAGATGCCGTCCAGCCGGGCCAGGTCGTCCGGCGTACCGGTGAAGGTCATCGCGGGGTGCAGGGCGAGCGGCCGGGCGCCGGCCGCCACGGCCGGCCCCAGCACGGCCAGGCCGTGCGCTCCGGAGGTGTGCGCGACGATCTGGCCCGGATGCAGCGCGCCCCGCTCCGCGAGGTCGGTCACCACACCGGCCAGGGTGTCGTCCGGCACGGCGATCAGCAGCAGGTCGGCGGCGGCGTGGGCCACGGCGGCGACCGGGCGGCGGGGCACCTCGGGGAGGAGCAGGGCGAGGCGGGCGCGGCTGGCGCCGGAGCTGCCGGAGACGGCGACCACCCGGTGCCCGGCGGCGGCGAGCGCGGCACCGAGCACGGTGCCGACCCGACCGGCGCCAACGACACCGACGGTGAGCAGACGGGAGGTGGCGCGGGCGCCGGGAACGGCGCGATCCCACGAGGCGGCAGGCCCGTGCGGGGCGGCCGGACGCGGGCGCAACGGTGCGCTCATGACGACGATCCAGTCCTCGAGAAGGGGTACCGGTCGATCGCAAGTATGCGCCCGGCCCGCCGAACCGGGACAAGCATGTGTGAAAACCTTCACCACCGACGAGACGGCTCGTCAGGGTCGCCCGCGGTCAGGGCGTTGGGGCCGACGTGATGGCGCGCAACTCGGCGGCCACCTCCGCGATCAGGTCGCTGAGCGGCGCGTCGCTGTCGGGCGCGACCCAGCGGGCGTACGCGACCCGGAAGACAGTGACACCGGACTCGGTGGCCAGGGTGGCCGTGGTCTCATCGAGGCCGCGGGCCCGCAGGGCGGCGGTGACGGCGGCCGCCAGTGAGCCCGTCTTGCGCAGTTCGCGCTCCTGTAGTTCCGGGCTGCTCTCGATGATGACCTGCCGCGCCCGGACCAGCTCGAGACGATCCGCGAAGAGTTCCTCCGCCACCCGGCGGAAGGCGGCGACGACCGCCTCGAAGGGACCTGTGTCGGATTCGGTCACCGCCCGGACCAGGACCTCCTCCACGCGCCCGCTGCCGCTGAAGAGCGCCTCACGCTTGTCCCCGAAGAGCCGGTAGAAGGTGCGTTTGTCGAGGCCGGCACGGGCGGCGATGTCGGCGACGGTGGTCTGTTCGAAGCCGCGCTCGCGGAACAACTCGAAGGCGGCCGCCTCCAGGCGGCCGCGCGCGTCCGGTTGCCAGCGGGCCATGCGGCGATGGTATCCGACGTCACACTGCGACATTAATTCCGTCTGCATGTCGCAGTGTGACATCGCGCGAGGTACGGTGATGTCGCAAGGTGACATTAGCACTCACGAAGGAACCACAATGCGCGTATTCGTCACGGGCGCGTCCGGCCATCTCGGCTCCGCAGTCGTCCCGGAACTGCTCTCCGCCGGGCACGAGGTCGTCGGCCTCGCCCGCTCCGACACGTCCGCCGCCGCCATCGAGAAGCTCGGCGCCCAGGCACACCGCGGGGACCTGTCCGACCTCGACGTACTTCGGGAAGAGGCGGCCGCCGCCGACGGAGTGATCCATCTGGCGTTCCGCCACGACCTCATGGTCGACGGCGACCTGGCCGGCGCCGCCACTGTTGACCTGGACGCCCTCACCGCACTCGCCGACGGCCTGGCCGGCTCCGGCAAGCCGCTGGTCGGCACCGGCGGGACGGCCATGCTCGCGATGGGCGGCATCGTCGGTCGCCCCGGCACCGAACGCGACACCTTCCCGGGCGGCGGCTACCGGATCGACGCGGAGAACTTCGTGGCCGGCCTCGCCTCCCGCGGTGTGCGCTCCTCCGTCGTCCGGCTCGCGCCCACTGTGCACAGCTCACTCGACCGCTACGGCTTCATCACCGCCATCATCGCCGCGGCCCGGCGGAAGGGGTACGCCGCGTACGTCGGCGAGGGCACCAACCGATGGCCGGCCGTCCACACGCTCGACGCCGCCGAGCTCTACCGACTCGCCCTCGAAAAGGCCCCAACCGGTACGCGTCTGCACGGCGCCGCCGACGAAGGCGTCCCCTTCCGGCAGATCGCGGCAGCCATCGGCGACAACCTCGGCATCCCGGTCCGGAGCATCAGCCCCGCCGAGGCCGACGACCACTTCGGCTTTCTCGGGTCGTTCGTACAGATGGACAACCCGACGTCGTCGGCCATCACCCGCGAACTGCTGGGCTGGACCCCGGCCCACCCCGGCCTGATCGCCGACCTGCACGAAGGGCACTACTTCCGGGCCTGAAACACGAACGGCGGCCCTGACCGTAGGGTCGGCACGGTGACCCACGCGCAACGCGGAACGCACTGATGCCGATCCTGTGGCGGAACGCGATGGCCAGCGCCCTCTACGGGCCAGGCGGCTTCTTCGTCGCCGACACCGGGCCAGCCGACCACTTCCGCACCAGCGTGCACGCCTCCCCAGCCTTCGCCACCGCGCTCCTGCGGCTGATCTCAGAGGTCGACACGGCCCTTGGACACCCTCCCCGTCTCGATGTCGTCGACGTGGGCGCGGGGCGGGGGGAGCTGCTGAGGTCACTCGCCGGGCTCGCTGTGGGGGTTTCCGGGGAGCCCACCCGCTCCGGGCGGTCAGGCTTGATCCCTCCGCGGGCGGGCTCCCCGGAAACCCTGACGTCCACGGCCTCCGCCCGTCGGTCGCCGGACGAGCCGTCGTTGGTCACCGCCCGTCCGTCTCTCGCGGAACGAATCCGCTTCACAGCAGTCGAGTACGCCCACCGCCCCGAAAGCCTGCCCGAAGAGATCGACTGGACGTCCGAGATCCCCGCCGGAATCACCGGAGTGCTGCTGGCCACCGAGTGGCTCGACAACGTCCCGCTGGACGTGGCAGTACACACCGAAGACGGCTGGCGATATGTGCTGGTCGACCCCCATACCGGTGCCGAATCAGTTGGTGGGCCGGTCAGCGCCGATGATCTCGACTGGCTCACCACCTGGTGGCCCAGCCCTGCGAGCCCGCTCAGTACGGACGGTGACCCGAGTCTGGGGGTGGCTTGGACGGACGCGACCAGCGAAGGCGAGTCGGGTTTCGGGGCAGCCCGGCCGGCGGAGGGATCAAGCCTGACCGCCCGGAGCCGGCCGGGCTGCCCCGAAACCCCCCACAGCGACCACAGACGAGCCGAGATCGGCCGAAGCAGAGACGAAGCCTGGGCACACGCGGTGGGGAAGATCAGCCGAGGCCTCGCAGTAGCCGTCGACTACGGGCACCTGCGGGAGAGCAGGCCGGTCGACGGGACGTTGACCGGGTACCGGGGTGGGCGGCAGGTCCCTCCGGTGCCCGACGGGTCGAGTGACGTGACCGCGCACGTGGCCATGGACTCGGTCGCCTCCGCCGGCGCGGCGGTCGCCCGGTGCGCGTACTCCCTGGTCCTGCAGCGGGAGGCGCTGCGGGCGCTCGGGGCCGACGGCGGCCGACCGCCGCTCAGCCTGGCCGGCACCGACCCGGTCGGCTACGTGCGGGCGCTGGCCGCCGCGTCGGCGGTGGCCGAACTCACCGACCCGGCCGGGCTCGGCGGGCACTGGTGGTTGCGCCAGCCGGTCGGCATCCCGCTCGGGCCGGCCGTGGCACGATGACGGGCATGACCACCGACGCCGGGGACCTCCGTGAACTGACCGTCGGCACCGGGGCCGGGCTGATCGCCGGCACCGGTGATCAGCAGCTCGGCACCGACATGGTGCTGAACATCGGCCCCCAGCACCCCTCCACCCACGGTGTGCTGCGGTTGAAGCTGGTGCTCGACGGTGAGCGGGTGGTCGCCTGCGAACCGATCGTCGGTTACATGCACCGGGGCGCGGAGAAACTCTTCGAGGTACGCGACTACCGGCAGATCATCGTGCTGGCGAACCGGCACGACTGGCTCTCGGCGTTCTCCAACGAGCTGGGTGTGGTGCTCGCTGTGGAACGCCTGATGGGCATGGAGGTGCCGGAGCGGGCCACCTGGCTGCGGATGGCCCTCGCGGAGCTGAACCGGGTGCTCAACCACCTGATGTTCCTCGGCTCGTACCCGTTGGAGATCGGGGCGATCACGCCGATCTTCTACGCCTTCCGGGAACGCGAGACCATCCAGGCGGTGATGGAGGAGGTCTCCGGCGGCCGGATCCACTACATGTTCAACAGGGTGGGTGGCCTCAAGGAGGAGGTGCCGTACGGGTGGACCGGGCGGGCCCGCGCTGCCATCGGCGAGGTACGCCGGCGACTGCCCGACCTGGACCACCTGATCCGGCGTAACGACATCTTCCTGGCCCGCACCGTCGGCGTGGGCGTGCTCTCCGCCGCGGACGCCGCCGCGTTCGGCGCGTCCGGGCCGGTGGCCCGGGCATCCGGGCTCGACCTGGACCTGCGCCGCGACGACCCCTACCTGGCCTACGACGAGCTGGACGTGCCGGTGGTCACCAAGACCGCAGGCGACTGCCACGCCCGTTTCGAGGTGCTGCTCGACCAGGTGTACGCGTCGCTGGACCTTGCCGAGCAGTGCCTCGACCGGGTGGACCGGCTGACCGGGCCGATCAACACCCGGCTGCCGAAGGTGTTGAAGGCGCCGGAGGGGCACACGTACGCCTGGACGGAGAACCCGCTCGGCATCAACGGCTACTACCTGGTGTCACGGGGCGAGAAGACGCCGTGGCGGTTGAAGCTGCGCACCGCCTCGTACGCGAACGTGCAGGCGTTGGCCACCCTGCTCCCCGGCTGCCTGGTCCCGGATCTGATCGCGATCCTCGGCTCGATGTTCTTCGTGGTCGGCGACATCGACAAGTGACAGGGGCCGCCTGACCGGTCACCGCCAGCGGTCGGCGGGCGGCGCGCCGCCGGCACGCGGTACGTCGTCCTGAGGCGGGTAGCCGTAGCGCTCGTCGACCCGCCGCCGGCCGGTCCGCTCCGGCTCGGGTTCCGCCTGGTGGCCGCGTTGTCGCGGCGGGCGCCACTCGTCCGGCACCGGCACACCGCCCACCGGCAGCGCGGGCAGTCCCGGCTCGGCCCGCCGGCCGCCGTCGCGGTCGTGGCGGCGCGCCGGCTCGTCCCGGGGGTACGACTCCCGCTCCTCGTAACGGCCGGCGTCCTCGTAGCGGCCGGCGTCCTCATGACGACGCGGCTCCTCGTACCGGCCGGCGTCCTCGGGACGGCGCGGCTCCTCGTGGCGGACGGCGGCCCAGCGGTCGGCCACCCGGTACTCGGTGCCGGTGGCGTCGGCGTGCACCTCGGCCCGGCGTTCGCCGACCCGCAACTCGCGGCCGTTCTCGTCGTCGCGGACGGCGGCCCAACGGTCACCGGCCCGCAGCTGCGACCAGTACTCGCCGGTGTCGTCGGCCCGCAGCGGCGGCCCGGGTTGCGGTGCGGCGGCCGCCGCCCGGTCGTGCTGCTCCGACCAGCCCTGATCGTCCGGGCTGTCCCAGGACTCCGCCGCCGGCCGCTCCGGGGTGCGGTGCGACCGGGCCGCCGGGGCGGGCTCGTCGCGCTGGGCGTACCCGTCGCGCCGGTCGGTCCACTCCGGTTCGTCGCGGCGGCCCGTCCAGCCCGGCTCGTCGCCGTACCCGGCCCTGGGGCGCTCGTCCGGCTCGCTCCTCGCCCTGCCGGCCGGGCGGGGGTGCTCGTCCGCGTCGCCGCCCCGGGTCCACTCCTGCGCGGGTGGGGTCCACTGGCCGGCGTACCCGCCGCCGTAGCGCCCGGCCGGCTCGGCCGGGCCGCCGTCGACAACTGTGTGCCGGGTGGTGACGTGCACCGTCTCGGTGTGTCGGACCACGCCACCCGGCCGGTGTGCGGCCTCGGGGCGGTCGTGTTCCCGGGGGCGGGCTGAGCCGTACGCGGTGGCGGCCGGCCGTTCCCCGCCGTACATCCCGGCGGCGGCCGGCGGCTCGGGGGCCTCCCGTGCGTACGCCGGTTCGTCGTCGTCCGGGTGCTCGGGGCGCCCCCATCGGTGCGCGTCGTCGGGCCCGGACACCCGGGCGCGGCCGGCCGGCGCGTCAGCCTGGACCCGGCTACGGGCCAGCGGCGCGTCGTCCACCGGCGGCTCGACGGCAGCCACCCGGGCCCGCCCGGCACCTGCCGGCTCGACAGCGGGGGCGGCACCGGCGAGGGCGGCACCGCTGGCGTCGAGGCGGCGGCGTACCGCGGCGATCCCCTCCTGGGCCCGTTGCGCCTGGTCGAGAGCGTGGTTACCGCGCTGGGCGGCGGCCACTATCTCGCTACGCAGCTCCCGGCGCAGTTCCTCGATCTCGTCCTGCAACTCGTCGGCGCGCACCGAGTCGCCCTCGCCGTCGGGCCGCAGCGCGATGGAGAGGCCGATCAGCACCACCGCGAGGATGGCGAGCACCGCGGCGAAGCGCAGCGGGCCGTTGCCGTCGGCCACCAGCAGGATCAGCGCCGCCACTGGCGCGAGAGCGACGCCCGCCCAGAAGAGCACGGTCAGCAGCGGTGGTTGACGCCGGGCTTCAGAGGTGGCCGGGGCTGGCATGGATGTGCAGCCTACCCACGACAACCATCGGAGGGAACGGGGTCCCCGGGACGCACGGACGCCCCCGCCCGGTCGGGGCGGGGGCGTCCTCAGCTTGTGCGGAGAGTGCTCAGCTGGTGGCGAATGCGCCATCCGAGGAGAAGATCAGGCCCACGCTGATCGACCCGTCGCGCAGGCCACTCTTGGTCAGCGGCCCACCCTGGTCCAGCGAGGAGAACTTGCCGACCGACAGCCCGTACGTCTTCTCCAGGCCCGGCTTGCAGAACGGACGCTGCTCGCACTCCGGCGGGCCACCCAGCACTGTCGCGCTGCCGGAGCACTTCGCCGCCAGCTCGGAGAGGGTCCGCACGCCGTACTTGTCGGCGAAGGCCTGGGTCACCGCGAAGGCGTTCTGGTCCTGCGCGGCGGCCGGGGTGCCGAAGGTGAGGCCGGCCTTGTCGCCCTCGGCCTTGAGCGCGGTCACCGTCGTGTTGATGTCCGGCGAGGAGATCGGCTGGGCGTTCTGGCCGTTGGCCTTGGTGTTGAGGAACTCGGCCATGGTCGCCGCGTACTCCGGGACGACCTGGATCTCGCCCTTCTCCAGAGCCGGCGCGTAGAGCTCCCGGTTGCCGATCTGCTGGACCTTGACCTGGTAGCCGGCGGCGGTGAGCGCGATCCGGTACAGCTCGCCCAGGATCTGGCTCTCGGCGAAGTTGCCGGCGCCCACGGTGATGTCGCCGCCCGGGCCCTTGGCGATGCCCGCGGTGAGGTTGTTCGCGCTGGCGAACTCCTCGGCTGCCACCTTGGCGGTCTTGCGGTCCTCGTTGACGGCCTTGTTGAGCTGGATCAGCTTCGGGGTGTCGAGCGCGGCGGAGACCTTGTCCAGTGCGGCGATCAGCTGCGGATTCGCCGCCTTGGTGTTGACCGCGGGGATGACGTTGTCGGAGTTCTGGAGCTTCTTGTCGTCCTGCAGAGCGATGAGCTGCTGACCGGCGACCGGGGCGCACCCGGCGCCGGAGGCGCTCGTCTGGGGTGCGTCGGTGCCGGACGAACCGGCGTCACCGCAGCCGGTGAGGAGCGCTGCCCCGGCGACGGCGCTGACCGCCCCGATCGCCAGACGTGTACGTGCGCGCATGTGCCCGCCTTCCGTGTCCCGGCGCGGCCCGTCCCGGGCCGGCCGCGTGTCCGACGGGCGATCCTGACTGTCGGTCGCCCGCGAATGTCCACCCAACATGCTCCGGAACCGACCGACAACTTGGGATGGACTTCGTCACCCCATCGTCACCGATTGGACGGGGTTGGGTCGCCAGGTCGACGCCGGCTCACCCGGACGGGTCAGGCGCTCCCGGTGGCGTCGGCGGCCCGTGGCCGCCCGAGGCGCTGCCGTCCGCGCCGCAGCGGTTTGGGGGTGACCAGCCGTTCGACGCCGCCGAGGACCACCTCGGCCAGCAGCGCGAGCCCGGCCACCAGCACACCGCCGGCGACGATCTGCCCGCCGCCGGCCGCGATACCGATTCCGAAGCCGGTCCGGATGATCTGGCCCAGGCCGCCGCCGTTGACGAAGGACGCCAGCGCCGCGGTCGCGATCACCTGGACCGCCGCGGTCCGGAAGCCGGCCGCCAGATAGGGCACCGCGAGCGGCAGCTCCACCCGGCGCAGCAGCTGCGCGCCGGACAGACCCATTCCCCGGGCCGCGTCGCGGGCCTCCGGGTCCACCTGCCGCACCCCTGTGTACGCGTTGGCCAGCAGCGGCGGCACGGCGAAGACGGCCAGTGCCACCACCACCGGCGTCTTCCCGAAGCCGCTGGCGAAGGCCACCGGCAGGATGGTCAGCAGCGCCAGGGTGGGGATGGCCAGGGTCGCGTTGGAGATCAGCACCACGAGGCCACCGCCTCGGCCGAGGTGCCCCAGCCAGAGCCCGAGCGGCCAGGCCACCAGGCAGCCGAGAGCCACCGCCAGGGCCGAGATCGTCAGGTGCTCACCGAGCCGGTCCAGCATGCCGCCGGGGTTCGTCCAGTTCAGCGGGTCGTTGATCCAGGTGATCGCCTGGCCGATCGGGTTCGCCGCGACGGTCACCGCGCCCTCCGGGTGGACCAGGGGGTCACCAGTCGGGCGACCAGGATGAGCAGCAGGTCGAGCACGACCGCGAGAGCCACGCAGAGCAGCGCGGCAGTCATGATCTCGGCCTTGTAGAGGTTGTTCTGGAAGCCCGCGAAGATCAACTGCCCGAGCCCGCCGTGCCCGACCAGCACCCCGACCGTGACCAACGCCACCGTGGAGACGGTCGCCAGCCGTACGCCGGTCACGATGCCCGGCAGCGCCAGCGGCAGGTCGATCCGGAACAGACGCCGCCACCGGCCGTAACCCATGCCCTCGGCGGCCTCGCGAACCTCCGGAGGCACCTGGTTGAGACCGGCCACCACGTTGCGCACGATCAGCAGCAGCGCGTAGAGGACCAGCCCGACCAGCACCGTGGTCGCCCCGGTGCCCAGG
Organism: Micromonospora vinacea; assembly: GCF_015751785.1. Taxonomy (NCBI): domain Bacteria; kingdom Bacillati; phylum Actinomycetota; class Actinomycetes; order Micromonosporales; family Micromonosporaceae; genus Micromonospora; species Micromonospora vinacea. The sequence goes on from NZ_JADOTY010000001.1 coordinate 1,565,437, forward strand.
TAGGGAGCGATGAAGGCGAAGAGCGCCAACGACGGGATGGTGTAGACCACACCACTGACGGCGAGGATCGGACCGGCGAGCGGACGGACCCAGTACGCCAGCACCGACAACGGCAGGGCGATCAACACCGCGATCAACACCGCGCGCCCGGTGAGGGAGGCGTGTTCGCGCACCGCGGCGAGGATCGTGTCAGAGTTGTCCCGCACGTACTGCCAGGAGAACCAGGGGTTACCCGGGTCGGCCCGGTAGCTCAGGCGGAAGGACATACGTGGACGTTACCCCGGAGGCTGCCGGCGTGGCCCAATCCCCTCGCGCGGCGTCGATCTCCCTGCAGGGCATCCAGAAGCGCTACCCGAACGGCACCGAAGCTGTCCGGGACCTCAGCCTGGATGTCCGGGCCGGCGAGCTGGTGGTGCTGATCGGCCCGTCCGGCTGCGGCAAGTCGACAGTGCTGCGGATGATCAACCGCCTGATCGAGCCGACCGCCGGCCGCATCACGCTCGGCGACGAGGACGTCACTGATGGCGACCCGGTGCAACTACGCCGTCGAATCGGGTACGTGATCCAGAACGTCGGTCTCTTTCCACACCAGACGGTGCGGACCAACGTGGCCACAGTGCCGGGACTGCTCCGCTGGCCCAAGGCCCAGACCCGGGCCCGGGTCGACGAACTGCTCGACCTGGTCGGGCTGGACCCGGCCGAGTTCGGCGGTCGCTACCCGCACGAGCTGTCGGGTGGCCAACGGCAGCGGGTCGGGGTGGCCCGCGCGCTCGCCGCCGACCCGGTGGTGCTGCTGATGGATGAGCCGTTCTCGGCCGTCGACCCGATCGTCCGCGCCCGCCTCCAGGAGGAGTTCCTGCGCCTGCAGGCCGAGGTGCGCAAGACGATCGTGCTGGTCACCCACGACCTCGACGAGGCGGTCCGACTCGGTGACCGGATCGCTGTGCTCTCCGAGGGCGGGCACCTGGAGCAGTACGACACCCCTGCCGCGCTGCTCGGCGCACCCGCCACCCCGTTCGTACGCGAGTTCGTCGGCGCCGACCGGGGCATCCGCCGGCTGGCGGTCACCCCACTCGACCGGGAGACGCTGGAGCCGGTGCCCGCGGACACCGCACCGGATCTGCCCACCGTCGCGGTGGACGGCTCCGCGTACGACGCGCTGGCGGTCCTGCTCACCTCGGGTCGGGACCGGCTCCTCGTGACCGACGCCGGCCGGCCGGTGGGTACGTTGAGCCGACAGCGCCTCCTCGACCTCGGCCGCCCGACCAGCTGACCCGGCCCGGTCGGGTCGGGCACGCCCATCGCGCCCGGCCCGCACCGGTCGGGTCAGGCGCGACCGCCGAGGCTGGCGATGCCGATGATCCACCCGGTGAGGAAGCCGTAACCGGCGCCGGTGCTGGCGTCCTGCAGTGCCCCCAGCAGCGACGGTGCCGGGCCGAGCAGCGCCGCCAGCACGGCGGCCAACCCGCCGGCCAGCACGTACGCGGCCCAGCCGGAGAAGAACTGGCTCACCGGGCCGGGCACCCGGGCGACCTGGGCGGCGGGCAGCAGGTAGAGCAGGGCCACCGCGAGGACCACCAGCAGCACCGCCCGCAGGTCGGCGGCGAACAGCCCGCCGTCCTGCCCGTCCGCGTCCAGCCGCCAGGCCGGCCAGGCGAGCAGGCGCGCGTAGAAGGCGCCGGCCGACTCCGGGTCGGTCAGGGTGCCGGCCCAGCGGGTGTACGCCGGACTGCCGCAGATGCCGACCAGCAGCAACACGGCGAGCGCGCCGGTCCCGGCGGCCGTGCCGTAGCGGCTGACCGGGCCGGAGCGGTGGATGAGCGACGCGATCCGCCCAGGCCCCGAACCGGTGGCTCGGGCCCACCTGAGCTGCCCCGAGCGGCTCAGTGCTTCATCAGGTAGTCGATGAAGGCGGCCCGCAGCAGCGGCGCCGACTCCTCATAGCCGTGACCGGTCAGCTCCCGCCACAGCGCGTTGGCCTCGTCGATCGTCGGACCGATCGAGTTCGGGGCGCCGTCCAGCACCGTGGCCTCGTCCGCGTTCGGCAGGTGGCGCAGCACCGACCAGTAGAAGCCCACGTCCCGACGCTCCCGGGCCCGGGCGAACGCCCGCTCCCGCAGCTCGTCGGTGGACAGCGCGTCAAGCTCCTCGAACGAGGTTCCGCCCGGGGTGGCGGCAGGTGTGTCGGTCATGTCGCCGAGCCTAACGGTCGAGATCAGCTCCGGCTCGGCGGACGCGACGCGGCTCACCGCTCATCGGTGTCCCACCGCCGCGGGCTGTCCTCCCACCGCGGATCCCGCCACGGGTCCACCGGTTGGGGTGCGGCCTGGGTCGGCAGCGTGGGAGGCCAGTTGTCGACTGACTGCGGCTGCGGCGTGGTCCAGCCCGAGCTGATCGTGCCGTCGCTGACCGGCTCGATCCGCTCGGGGCCGCCCGCTCGGGGCCGCCCGAGTGTCTCGACCAGCCGGGTCGCCAGCAGCCCGACGCCGAACGCCACCCCGCCGACCACCCAGTTGCTCAACGTCCACCCGCGCTCTGGCGCGTACACCTGGAAGACGGTGACCAGGCCGACCGCCAGCAGCGTGCCGAACACGCCGCCCCGGCGACCGTACGCGCTGGTACCGGCGAGCAACGCCACGCCGATCGCCAGCACCGTCCAGTCCAGCCCCGAGGTGGGCGCCACCGGCCCGGGATCGTTGGCGGCGAGCAGCACGCCGGCGAGAGCGGCCAGCACCGTGGAGACGACAAGCGCGACGGCGGTCACCACGGCGGCCACCGCGCCCCGCCGACCGGCCGGGTCCGCGATCGGTCGGTACCGGCCGACGAGCCGACGGATCGCCCGGACCGCGCCGAACAACCCGCCGAGGACCGCCACCGCGGCGAAGCCGGCGAACAGGTAACCGGCGCTGCTGGTCGGGTCGTAGTCGCCCTGCACCAGCACCGGCGCCGAACGGCGTTCGATGAACACCACCACGGCGGCGGCGCCGGCCAGGCTGGCGGCCCAACCCGGCACGTGCAGCACCACCACGGCCAACGCCAGCGCGAGCCCACCGACCGCGGCGACCGCCACGGCCGGGCCGATCGACTCCGGCAGACCCCGGTCACCCTGCTCGGCGTAGTGCAGGGCGGCTGCCACCGCGATCGGGCCGACGGCCAGGTTCGGCGCCGCCGTACGCAGGCTCAGCCCGGCGGCCAGGACGAGCAACCCCAACCCGACCGCGTCGATCAGCAGCGTGCGCAGGTTGCCGTCGCGCACGGCGCCCGGATCCTCCTGCCAGAGCAGCCAGCTCACGACCACCAGCCCGGCCAGCAGCAGCAGCTCCCACCACAGGTGCACGCCGATCCGGTCCCGACCGGGCTCGCCGTGGGTGGGGTCGTCGAAGACGTTCTCCAGTACGGCGGCCGGCACCCCCGACGAGGATTCGGCCGACCGGTCCCGGCCCGCTTCTTCGTACCCCATGACGCCGCCTCCCCAGTGGCCGGCCGTCCCCAGTCCGGCGCGCGGACGGACCCTGGGCGGCCCTTGCTCTCCGATCGCAGGCACCGTACCCGCGCCCGCAGCTGGGCGTAACCCCCTGCTCAGCGCTGGCCGGGGCGGCTCTCCCGTGGGTCCTGCTCGCGCTCGTCGTCAGGGCGTTCCGGCACCCGGCAGGAGCGCTCGAGCCAGAGCGCTGCACCGACCAGGGCCAGCGAGGCGAGCAGGCCTCCGCCAGCGGCCGGTCGATCGTCCAGGGCGGCACGGGTGGTCTCCACGAAGAGCCAGCCGGTGAGCCCCGCGTAGAAGCCCGCGAAGATCGCCGCAGCCAACGCCGACGCCTTGGCCAGCACCACGAAGCGAGCGACCAACAGCGGGTTGACCGGGTCCCGGCCGGGCTTGCGCTCGATCCGGCCCCGGGTGTTGATCGCGGCGTACGCCTCCAGCACGGCGAGCCCGGCCAGCGTCACCACCGGCAGCCAGGGCAGCCGGGGAATGCCGCTGTAGTAGAGGGTGCTGATCAGCAGCCAGGCCACCGCCGCCGCACCCAGGCCGGCCACGACCAGGGTCGAGATCCGGGTGGGGCCCATTCGGGACCCGTCCGGGCCCGACCCGCGGGGTGGGGGCTTCGCCTGCGTCATGCCGGCCGGTTCCGCTCGGTCATGCCGTCGACTCTAACGCCAACTCCGGCCGGGGACGCAGTTCCAACGCCTCGTCCGCCGCGGGGCCGGTGGTCAGCAGGTCGGTCAGCCAGCCGTGACCGGGCAGCCGACCGTACGGCTGGATGTCGATCCACGGGCGCAGCACGAAGGCGCGCAGGTGCGCCCGGGGGTGCGGCAGGGTCAGCTCCGGATCGTCGCTGAGCACCGGCTCGTCGTCGTCGCCCCAGACGGCGATCACGTCCACGTCGAGGGTGCGCGGCCCGAACCGCCGCTGCGGGTCACGGGCCCGGCCGGCCGCGCGTTCCGCGTCGCGGGCCCGCTCCAGCCAGTCGCGCGGGGTCGCGCTCTCGTCCTGGGCGAGCACCACCGCGTTGAGGTACGCCGGCTGGTCGGTGTCGCCCCACGGTGGAGTCTCGTACACCCCGGAGAGCACCAGCACCGCGTCGCCGAGGGTGGCGACGGCAGTGCGCAGGTGCTCCAGCCGGTCGCCCAGGTTGCTGCCGAGCGACAGGACCGCCCGGGTCACCGGGTACGCGCCCGGGTCATGGTGACGGCCACGTCGGTGAAGGTGTGCGGCACCGGAGCCTCCGGCTTGTGCACTGTGATCGTCGCGGTGTCGACCCGAACGTCTGCCAGGCAGACCGCGATGAGCCGGTCGGCGAGGGTCTCGATCAGGTTGACCGGCTCGCCGGTCACCACCGCGACCAGGCGTTCGGCCAGTTCGCCGTAGTGCACGGTGGCGGCGACGTCGTCGCTGGCGGCGGCCGGGCCGAGGTCCAACTCCAGGACGGCGTCGACCACGAAGTCCTGCCCCTGTACGCGTTCGAAGTCGTACACCCCGTGCCGGCCGCGCGCCCGCAGGCCGGTCAGCTCGATCCGGTCCGTCGTCATCGCCGTACCCCCTGCTCGTGATCGTGGTGCGCTCGGTTCCTGTCGTTCGGCGGCACGGCGAGGCGCGGGCGGCCGGTCGCGGCCCAGACGGCGAGCGCGTCGGCGGTGGCCCGCACGTCGTGCACACGTACGCCCCAGGCGCCGGCCGCGACCGCCAGCACGCTGGTGGCCACTGTCGCCGCCTCCCGTTGGGCCGTCGGTCGCGGCGTGCCGTCCGCATCGGCCAGCAACCTGCCGAGGTACGACTTGCGGCTGGCCCCGAAGAGCAGCGGGTAGCCGAGATCCAGCAGCTCCGGCAGGCGGGCGCTGAGCTCCCAGTTGTGCGCGGCCGTCTTGGCGAAGCCCAGCCCGGGGTCGACGATGAGGCGGTCGGGGGCCACCCCGGCGGCCAGCGCCGCGTCGATCCGTTGGGCCAACTCGGCCCGGACCTCGGCCACCACGTCGGTGTAGGTGGCCAGCTCGCGCATCCCCCGGGAGTGCCCGCGCCAGTGCATCAGCACCCACGGGCAGTGCGCGTCGCGGACCACGCGGGCCATGTCCGGGTCGGCCAGGCCACCGGAGACGTCGTTGACCACCGCCGCACCGGCGGCCAGGGCGGCCTCCGCCACCCGGGCGCGGCTGGTGTCGACGCTGACCGTCACGCCGGCGGCGGTCAGCTCGCGGATGACCGGCAACACCCGCTCCGCCTCGGTCGCGGCGTCGATCCGCTCGGCGCCCGGGCGGGTCGACTCGCCGCCGATGTCGACCAGGTGCGCACCGGCGTCGCGCAGACGGACGCCGTGTCCGACGGCGGCGTCCAGGTCGGCGTACCGTCCGCCGTCGGAGAAGGAGTCCGGTGTGACGTTGAGGACGCCCATCACCACCGGGCCCGAAGCCCGCACCAGATCGGTCACGACTAGACGGTACCGGTCGCGGCAGCGGCGCCCAGCGACCCGGGTCGGCCCCGCACCACTGCCCCTGACGTGCCGATTCGAACAGGTGTACGATCGGTCATCCGGGCAGTATCGGGCAGCCCCTTCGCGGCTTGTCGCAATCCGGGGCGGCCCGTACGCTTTGGAATTGGCCAGCATCGAGATGGCGAAGCTTGGAGGGAGGGCCGAAGCGGGGGAAAACCGCCCAAACCTCGCCACCCTCCGTGGTGAGTAACGAACACAGGGTCAAGAACGCCATGCCCTGTGGAGCACTTTTCCCGCCAGGCTTGCCTATTGCACCGCCGCGGCACCGCCGGCCGCGCTATGGGGAGGTTCCAGTGATCGCCTTCGAGCTCATGGAGACGGCGTCGTCCGGCGTCGCCCACGCGCTCTCCACCCTGGCGTCGGCTCCACTCGCGGAGCCGGCACCGAAGGGGATCGACACCAACAGTGTCGTCACCTTCTTCGCCAGCAAGATCGCGCCGATCCTGCTCGCCGTCCTCGGCGTCATCTTCATCGGCCGAGCCAGCCGAGGCGAGATCTCCAAGGTGCTGACCAGCTCCGCGATCGCCATCGTCGGGCTCGCCTTCATCGCCGGCGCGGCAACACTCTTCTTCGTCGGCGATTACCTGATCGACCTGATCTTCGAATAGGCGCGTTCACCAGATGCGGCTACGCACCGACGACGACATCTACCGGGCCCGCCTGGTCTACCTCGGGCCGCCCGGTTACACCCTTCCGGTCCACCTGCCCTACGCCCAGTACGGGCTCTTCATGCTGCTGGTCCCCCTCTACATGTTCATCCACTGGCTGTTCACGTTGACGGTCGAGCTCTTCCCAGCCTGGGAGATCGCGCTCGCCATCGTGACCACGTCGTTCATCTTCCGGCACGTCGACCCCGATCGGCCGGCGCGGGTGGTCATCCGCACCGCGCTGACCGACTGGCGACGCACCCGGGAGCCGGCGATCGAGCAGCGCGATCCGCGCCTGGTCGGCAGCCGGATCAGGATTCGGGAGGAGCTGGCATGACCGGACGTACGTCGAACGGTCCGTCGCAGGACGCGGGCAAGGGTCTGCCGACGGTCACCGAGGCGATCGCATGAGCCGCTCCTCCACGCCGGGTTCCCCGGCCGGCCGGCCGGGCGCGCCGGCCGGTCACCGTGCGCACTCATTCGACTACACCGAAGACGAAGATGAGGTCGCCCTCGACCCCGCGCTTGTGACGTCGCCCGGCCACGGTGCCGTCGGCGTGTTCCAGGCGCCCCGGCCGGTTTCCCGCCGGACGCCACCGGCCGAGCCCACCGCCGTGTCGGCCGGCGAGAACGCCGACATCGACTCCCCCTTCCTGGACCTCTTCGGCGGCGGGGGGCGACCCGGCACGGCCCGAGCCGTCACGGCCGGCCCGAGCACCCGCGAGCAGCCGGCGATCCCGCATCAGCCGCCGCCCACCGCCAGCCCGGCACCCGCCCGCGCGGTTCCCGAGTTGGAGCCACCGTGGACGCCCGCCGACCAGCCCGGCAGCGGTGGCCGACCCGTCGAGCCACGGCACGGCGGCGGCCACCCGCCCACCGAGTCCCGGGTGCCGCACCAGGCCGGTGATCGACGGCCGATGCTCCGTCCACCGGACGAGCCCGACCCGTCCACCGGCCGCGGCTCGTCGGCGACGAGCACCGGCACCGCCGGCCGGGCAGCCGGCACGCTGCCGAGCAGCCGACCCACCGCCACGCCGGCAGCTCAGCCGGCCCGGCCCACGGCACCGGTCGAGCAGCCGGCGAGCATCACCGCATCGGATCGGCCAGCCCTGGAGCGCACGGCGCACCGGCCCACCGACCCGGATCGGTCCAAGCCCACCGGCAGGGAAGTCGCCCCGTCCCGCCAACGCGCCGCGAGCCGATCGGACCGACCGGTCAAGCCGACCCGGGTTCGCGCTCCGAAGATCAAATTCGGGGATCGGGATCCGTCAGTCGAGTTGGCCATCACCGAGATCGCCGGTCACCTGACCTTCACACCGAACACCGTCACCGCCTGGTACTGGCTGCCCGAGGTCCGCTGGGCGTTCCGACCGGACGCCGAACGCGAGGCGCTGCTGTCGGCGATCTCCGAGCAGTACGCCGGCCTGGCCGGCTTCCGACTGCACCTGCGCCGCACCACCCGGCCGTTCCCCGCCGACGAGTGGGCGCGCACCATCGACACGCACACCTCGGCACCGCTGCCCGACGTACCCGGCACCACCGGCTGGGCCGATCACCTGGTCGCCGCCCAACGGCACCTGATGGCGGTCAACCACGCCGAGGGGCAGACCTACCTGGGTGTCACCTTCGCCCGCCGCTCCCTCGGCGACTCGCTCACCGAGCGGGTGCTGCGCACCTTCGGCCGGGGCACCGCCGATGGTGAACGCCGCAAGCTGGGCCGCACCGTGGAGCAGTTCGACGAGGTGCTCGGCGCGTTCGGCATGCGCGGCCGGCGGGTCACCGCCCAGGAGCTGGAGTGGCTGCTCTACCGCTCCGTGGCGCTGTGCATGTCGCCGCCGAGCACCCTCTCCCCGGTCACCGACGGGCGGTGGGAGCGAGGCGACCTGCTCGCCATGACCGAGCAGGTCGAGCGCTACCGCACCCCGTACGGCTCGACGGTCAAGCTGGTCAATCGGATGACCGGCGAGGAACGGCACGTCGCAGTCCTCGCGGTCGGCCGGATGGAGCCGCTGGAGATCCCGGAACGGCACGAGCCGTGGCTGCACTTCCACGAGCGGCTGCCCTGGCCGATGGAAATCTCCACCCGGGTCGACATCCTCGGTTCAGGCGACTCCTTCCGTAATCTCGAACACCGACTGCGGATGATCCGCTCGCAGCAGCTCGACTACGCCGAGCACGGCATCGACGCGCCCCCGGAGCTGGAACGACTGGCCAAGCGCGCACTGGTGATCGGCGACGAGATGACCACCGGGCTGCCTGTCGACTCGGCCCGTGCGCACGGCTGGCACCGGATCGCGGTCGGCGGCCGGACCAGAGAGGAATGCCTGGAGCGGGCCCGCCGGCTCATCCAGCTCTACTCCCGGGAACTGCGCATCTCGCTACAGCACCCGAAAAACCAGGACTGGCTGGCCCGCGAGTTCATCCCCGGCGAGCCGATCGCCAACACCGGCTACGTCCGCCGCATGCCGGTGCCGTTGCTCGCCGCCGCGCTCCCCCAGGCCGCATCGAACGTGGGCGACCGGCGGGGCGACCTGATCGGCCGAACCGCCGGAACCTGCCGCCGCCCGGTCTTCCTCGACCTGCACTTCCCGATGGAGGTCCGGGAACGCTCCGGGCTCGCGGTCTTCGTCGCCGAACCGGGTGGTGGCAAGTCGACACTGCTCGGCGCCCTGGGCTACCTGGCCGCCCGTCGAGGTGTCCAGGTGACCCTGCTCGACCCGTCCGGCCCGCTGGCCCGCCTCTGCGCGATGCCCGAGCTGCGGCCGTACTCACGGGTGTTGAACCTGACCGGCTCGGAGCACGGCACCCTGGCGCCCTACTCGCTCATCCCGACGCCGCTGCGCTCCGAGTTCGGCACCGGGGCCGCCGGTGACCGGGAGTTCGAGATCGCCGTCTCAAACGCCCGAGCCGAGCGGCGGATGCTGGTCCAGGACATCTGCATGATGCTCGTCCCGCCGCAGGTGGCCAGGGAGGCGTCGACCGCCACGCTCTTCCGGCACGCCGTCCGCCAGGTCCCCGCCGAGGAAACCTCCACGCTGGACGACGTGGTGAGCTGCCTCGGGCGGCTCGACGACGACGCCGGCAAGGAACTGGCAAACCTCCTGCTGGACACCGCCGAGATGCCACTGGCCATGCTCTTCTTCGGCCGACCGCCGGAGGGGCTACTCGGCGCCGACGCGGCCCTCACCGTCATCACCATGGCCGGGCTACGGTTGCCCGACCTCAAGATCGAACGGGAGTACTGGTCAGCCGAGGAGGCCCTGGCCCTGCCGATGCTGCACACCGCGCACCGGCTCGCCGTCCGGCGCTGCTACGGCGGCTCGATGTCGTCGCGCAAACTCGTCGGCCTCGACGAAGCGCACTTCATGGAGGGCTGGCGGTCCGGCCGATCCTTCCTGGTCCGCCTCGCCCGCGACTCCCGCAAGTGGAACCTGGCCGCGCTTGTCGCCTCGCAGAACCCCAAGGACATCCTCGGCCTCGACGTGCAGAACCTCGTCTCCACCGTCTTCGTCGGCCGCATCGCCGAGGACGCCGAGATCGCCTCCGAAGCCCTGCGGCTGCTGCGAGTGCCGGTCAACGACGGATACGAGGCCACGCTCGCCTCCCTCTCCGCCGCCGACACCAGCTCGTCCAGCCGGCTCGGCTTCCGCGAGTTCGTGATGCGCGACGTCGACGGGCGGGTGCAGAAGGTCCGCGTCGACGTCTCGTACGTCGAAGGACTGCTGGACCACCTCGACACGACGCCCGCCGCGATCGCCGCGGCGGCCGGAGTCCTGCCGAGCATCCCCCTGCCGGATCTGGAGGCGTGACATGGCTAGGGCCTGGGCAAGGACTGCGTCGTTCCTGCTCGCCCTTGGCGTACTGGCCGGGGCCACCCTCACCTGGCCGCTGATCGGTGCGGAGGCCGCAGCCGCCGCACCGCCCGCCGCCCAGGCCCGCGCCGACCTCTGCACGACCGCCGAATGGCAAGCCGACTTCCGCGCCTGCGTGGGGAAGCTGAAGCAGGTCGGTGAGGGGGAGATCGAGTGTCGGAAGCCGCCCGTACCGTCCGCGCCGGACTCGGGCCTCGCCGGCTGGTTCGCCTCCCGCCCGGACTCGTCCAAGCTGCCTGGGCCAAAGGGCATCTACAGCGACTACGGCTACGGCGGTTACAGCTTCAACACTTATCGACCGGATGGTGGTTGTGCCTCCGCCGTCCTCCATCCCGACTACAAGTTCACCACCACCGTCGCCAACGGGGAGCTCATGATCGCCACGGCGGTCGTGGGCGCCTCGAACGCCCTGCGGGAACGGGCCTGGGACCCTCGCTCGATGTGGGATTGGGCCGACCCGCTGGTGGAGAAGGCCACCAAAGCCATCTACCAGAAGGTTTTCAGCGTCTTCGGGATCGTCACGCTCTGCGTGGTGGGTCTCTACCTGCTCTGGCGCTCCCGCCAGTCGGACATGAGCAATGCGATGACGACGGCCGGGTGGGCATTACTGGTGATGGTGGCGGTCACCGCGCTGGCGGCCTGGCCGGTCAAGTCGGCGAACATCGCCGACGGCACCCTGATCACCTCACTCGGCGTCGTGCACGACGCCATAGGCCCGGCTTCCAGAGACACCCCGCCTGATCAGTGCGATGATCCGGATCCCAAGGCATGCAAGGACAACCGGCCGCCCGCCGTTCGGGCCAGCGACACTGCCACCGAGGCCATGCTCTACCGCAACTGGCTGCGAGGAGTGCTCGGCTCGGCGGATAGCGAGACCGCCCGCAAGTATGGCCCCGCCCTGTACGACGCCAAGGCGTTTTCCTGGGAGGAGGCCGAGAAGCTGCGTGCCAACCCGGGCACCCGGGGAGCGACGATCAAGGCCAAGCAGCAGCAGTGGATGACGATCGCGGAGCAGATCGAGACCGAAGACCCGGAGGCGTACGAGTTCCTGACGGGATCTCGCGACATGGACCGAATCGGCTCTGGGTTCATCGCCGTGCTCGCGGCCGTGCTCTTCGCGATGTTCGACCTGACCGCGTCAGTGCTGGTACTGCTGGGCTTCCTGATCTTCCGGTGGGCGGTGATCGCGGCACCCATCCTGGGCACCATTGGTTTGCTCCGACCGGCCAGCGCCGGGCTACGCCGGCTGGCTAACGCGGTCGTTGCCGCTGTGTTCAACATTGCCATCTTCGGCACCGGCGCCGCGATCTACCTCTTCGCTGTTGATTTGATCATGAGCACACCCACCCTGCCAGGCTGGCTTCAGGTGGTGCTGGTCTGGCTCTGCGGGGTGGTCGGATGGCTGTTGCTGCGGCCGTACCGGCGGATCACCCAACTCGGCGGCAAGGACAGCAGCGAAGCGGTCAGTTCGGCCGGATCCTGGCACCGCCGGTTCTTCCGCGACATGCGGACCGCCGCGCGGCTGGACGTGGCCGAGCCCGGCGGCACCGCCGAGCCGGTGGGCGGACGCCGACGGTCCCCCGACGCAACGCAGACCCGGCTACGTCCGGAGGCGCGGCGGGAGGACCCGGCCCCGGTGCCGACCGCAGTGGCCGAGGGCCGGCGCACAGACGCGGCGCGCCCGGACGGTCGAGAGCGGCCCGACGAAGCGCCGGCGGAGGAGGGCAGAGGTCGGGGGCGCCCAACCGCCCCGCAGCCCCGACGCCGACAGCCAGCGACCTGGACCGAGCCGGATGTACCGGCTGAGAATCCGTCGTTCGTGGTCTACCGCCCGGGCTCCACCGAGCGGGCACCGGATCGCACCGGACCTCGGGTGCGCTCAGAAGCGAGGTGACGGTCATGCGACGGGCGTTGGAATTCCTCTTCACTCGGGCGCTGCGGTCCCGGCTGGGCATTGCGCTGGCGATCGGGGTGGTGGTCGTCGGCGTGCTCGGGGCGACCCGGCTGATCTCCAACCCGGTCGATTCAGCGGATGGGTTGAGTAGCCGTCCGGATGGGCCGATCATCACCGTGGACCCGACGGCCGGCGACGACGGTCTACTCAACAGCGCGGCCCCGCCGTCACCCATCACATCGCCCGGCGCCCGCACGCCCGAACAGACCGCCGATCGCTTCGCCAAGGCCTGGCTGGGCCGTCCCGGGATGACCGCCGAAGAGTGGCAGGCCGGCCTACGGCCGCTCTCCACTCCGGCCCTGAGGGAGAAGTTGACCGGTGCCGAGCCCGAGAGCGTGCCCGCCGAGAAGATCACGGGTCCTCCGTCCATGCGAGAGCGGACCGAGACGTTCGTCGAGTTGCTGCTCCCCCTCGATGCCGGCGGGCTCCGGTTGGAACTGGTCACCTCCGACGATGGTTGGCTGGTCGACGTTCTGGACTGGGAGCGGCCATGAACGACGTTGGTAAGGCCGAAACCCGCCGCGGGCCCCTCCGGCTGGGGCTGGTCGCCGCGGTGCTCACCGGGATGCTGCTCCTGCTCTGCTGTACCGGCGGCACAGCTGCGTTCTTTCTCACCGGGCTCGGCGGCGACGACGCCGAGAACGTTGATGCCTTGGGCATGGAGTGCGGACCGGTCCGAGCGGTGAACGTCGCGGGCAAGCTGCCGCGGTTCACCGAGTACGGCGACACCCAGATCCGCAATGCCGCAATCATCATCAAGGTCGGCCAGGACATGGGCGTGCCCTCCCGAGGCTGGGTAGTCGCCCTCGCCACAGCGATGCAGGAGTCCGCCCTACGCAACCTGGCGAACAGCGGCGTACCCGCGTCCCTGGCGCTGCCACACGAGGGGGTTGGCGCGGACCACGACTCGCTGGGCCTGTTCCAGCAGCGGCCGGGGTGGGGCACAGTCGCCGAGCGGTTGAACCCCGCGTACGCGGCCCGCAAGTTCTACGAGAAGCTCGTCAAGGTGGAGAGTTGGCAACGCCGGCCGCTGACCGCAGTCGCGCAGCGGGTGCAGGTCAGCGCATACCCGGACGCGTACGCCAAACACGAAGAGGTGGCCAGCCGGATCGTGGACGCTCTGGCCGGTGGCGCGGCCCGCACCGTCGAGATCAACGGCAAGGCGGTGTGCAACGCGGCCGAGCGCGGCCAGATCGCCGCCTCCGGCTGGACCGCGCCAATCCCCGGCGGAGTCGGCTCCGGTTTCCGCACCGCCAGCCGACCCAGCCACAACGGAGTCGACATCGGCGCGGCCAAGGGCACCGAGATCCGCGCGGCAGCGACCGGTCGGGTGCTGGTCTCGACCTGCGACGAGGACCATCGCGGCCGCCAAGACTGCAACGTGGACGGATTCCCCGGCAAGGGGGGCTGCGGCTGGTTCGTCGACCTGCTGCACGCCGGTGGCTACATCACCCGGTACTGCCACATGGTGGTCCAGCCCTTCGTCAAGAAGGATCAGATCGTGACGGCCGGTCAGGTGATCGGCAAGGTCGGCAGCAGTGGCAACTCCTCCGGCCCGCACCTGCATTTCGAGGTGCACCTGCGCAACAACCGCAGCGCGTCCGGCGCGGTGAATCCGGTCCCGTTCATGCGCGAGCGGGGTGCTCCGCTGCGCGCCGCTGAGTGAGGCCGTTGCGGTCATGACCGGACCACTGCCTGATCCGTTCGCCGACCAGCCCGACTGGGCACCGCAACCGCCGAGACCGCTGGCCATCGTCCCCGCGACTGAGCGGGTGGAGCTTCGCGGGCAACGGGTGCTGGTCGGGCTGCCCGGGATGGGTTGGCGCGGAGACCTGCGCGCGGACGACCGGGTGGTGCAGAGCGCTCGAACCTACGTGCCGGTGATCCCCGAGCACGAGTGGTACCGGGCCGAAGCCGACCAGGTCGAGGTGTTCGCGCCGCTGGTGCCGGTGGAACGGGTCTGGGTGGAGACCGTCGGCAGCCGACCGGAGGTGGACGGCACCCGTGACAGCGGCATCCGGTTGGTCTCGCTGGACGGCCCGGCACACCGGGCCCCCACACCGGTCTTCGAAGCGGACGCGGTCACCGGTCGGCGGGTGGTGCACGTCGAGGGCGGCCTGGAGCACCGCGACCTTCGAGCGGTCACCGAAACCTACTCGGGTGCCGAAGGGGACATCTGCGTGCGGATCACACCCGAGGTCGAGTGGTACCGCTGGGCCTGGCGAGGCCAGTCACCCACCACCTTGGAGGTGCCGGTTCACCTGCTTTGGATCGAGTGACTTAGCTAGCCGGCGTGCCGCCACATACTCGCCAACCACCGTCATCTTCGACGACGGTGAACGTCCAGTCGTCTCGGCGGCTGCTCCGGACAACACCCTCGGCAGACCCGGAAATGGTCAACGTGGTGCCGACTGATTCTCCCTCGCTAGATGGCGTGCGAGTCAGTTGGCCCCAACTGACTCGAACCGTGACGTCGAACTTCGCCTCACGCTGCTCAATTTCAGCTCTCAAGTCTCGAATGGCCTGTAGCTCGGCCCCGCTCTCGCAGGTGAAGAGGTCTGCTCTCGTGTCATTGCGATCCACGAGGAACGCGCGCAGATAGTTGTCCACGACCACATCGGGTGCGCTGCGGTCCGGGGTTGAGGCGCGGGTGTACCACACGTAGGCCGTTGCGACGCCGCCGATGCAGAGCAGGGCGAGTACGCCGGCGACGACAGTGAGAACCGTCCGCATCCGGCGGCGTGGCGGCTGCGGTGCCGGCGTTGCCGGGGCGGGCGGCAGCTGCTCGGACGGTGTCCGCTGGGCCGGTACGCGGGAGACCTGGGAACCGGCGGGGGGCTGCACTGATTCCACCTCCTGAAGTTAACGGCTGGACGGCCAGGAGCCAATGCCTCAGATCGAGCGGATCGTGACGGACCCCTCCCCACCGGTGAGATCCACGACATCACCGGCGCAGCGCCGAGGCACCTCCCGGAGGTGCGCCCTCGGCTGGGATACCGTCTCTGCTTGGGGAGGGGTTGCCAACCTCGGGTAGAGGGGGTGGACGCGGTGGCCGGTCCGAAGGCTCGTACGAACCGCGCCGCAGCCCTGCATCGTCGGGCGACGGCGGTCTCGACCGCTGCTGCCGGGATCCTGGACGAGACGCGGCCGGCTCCGGCCGATCAGCGCCGTCAGTATGAGGTGGCCGACCGGTTGCGCACGGCTGCGGCCGTGCTGGCTCCGGGTTGGGCCGGTGCGGCACTGGACTCGCTCACCGTGAATTCGCCGGCGGGTGATGGTCCGCCGCCGTTCGTTCGGGTCGGTACCGCGGCGCCGTTGGACGATGCTCGTTTCCCCGCGTTGGTGCCTCTTGTCGGCAGCGGTCACCTCAGTGTGGACGCTGACGCGCGGGAGCCGCGGGTGGCCGGGTTGCTCCGGGCCGTACTTTTGCGGTTGTTGGCTGCGGCACCGGCAGGTGCTCTGCTGATCCGCGCTGTGGATGCCACCGGTGCGGTGCTGACGCCGTTCGGGGCGCTCGCTGATGCTGGTCTGTTGCCGCCACCGGCGGTGGACGTGGCGGGTCTGCGCGCGGTGCTGACCGAGGCGGAGCAGTGGGTGACGCCGGGGGCGAGCGGGCGGCGCCGTCACGATCGGACGTTGTTGCTGGTGGTGGCCGCGCTACCGGAGTCGACGGGTCCGAGTGATCTGGCCCGCATCGAGGCGTTGGCCGAGCAGGGGCCGGCCGCTGGGTTGCACCTGGTGGTGGCGGGTTGGCCGCCCGCCGGCCCGTATTCGGTCCGGGCGCCGCTGCCGCACGCCACACCGTTGGCGCTGCGTAATGCGTACGCGCTGTTGGGTGATCCGCCGGGGGCGTCGTTCGCCGGGCCGGGCGCCGATCCGCCGGGCGGTTTGAACTCGCCGGTCTTCGTCGAGTCGGATCCGCCGGCCGAGTTGGTCGACGCGGTCTGTCGGCGGCTCGCCGAGCAGGTGGAGGCGGGTTCCCGGTTGGCGTTGGGTGCTCTGCTGCCGCCGACGGGTGAGCGACTGTGGGAGTCGGACTCCGCCGACGGGCTGACCACGACCGTCGGCGATGCCGGGGGCCGGTCGGTGCCGCTGGGTTTCACCGAGTTGACCCCGCACTGGCTGGTGAGTGGCCGGTCCGCGGCGGGGCGTGCGGCGTTCCTGACGACCGCGTTGCTCGGGCTGGCCGCCGGGTACGGCCCGGACGACCTGGCGTTCTACCTGGCGGATCTCGGCGACGGTGAGTCCTTCGTGGAGTTCCTGCAGACCGAGCGGGACCGGTCGTGGGTTCCGCAGGTGCGCGCGGCCGCGATGGCCGCCGACCGGGAGTACGTCCGGGATCTGCTGGACGAGTTGACGGCCGAGGTGCAGCGCCGCACGGAGGCGGGTGCCCGGGCCGGGGGGCAACGCTTCTCGGAGTTGCGTCAGCACCAGCCGCTGCCGCGGATCGTCTGTGTGTTGGACAATGTGCCACTGCTCTTCGCCGAACGGGACAGGCTGGCCGCCGAGGTGGCCGCCCAGTTGGACGGGCTGGCCCGGGCCGGTCGGGCGTACGGCGTGCACCTGGTCCTGGCGGGCGCGGGCGAGTTGGGGTTGAGTGCGCGCGCCGATGCTGGTCATCGGGATTCGGTGCTCGGGCAGTTTCCGGTGCGGGTGGCGCTGCCGGGAGGCAGTCCGGTGTTGGAGCCGACGAACGACTCGGCGGCCGGTCTGCCGGTGGGCAGCGCGGTGGTGAACACGGCCGGTGGGCTCGGCGGCCCTCGCGGTGCGATCCGCGGTCACGAACGGTTGATCCGTCACCCGGATCCACTGGATCATCCGGAGGTCGTGGAGGCGCTGCGGCACGAGTTGTGGGCGGCTCGTCCGGCGGGGTCGGTGCCGCCGGTGGTCTTCGCGGGTTACGCCCGGCCGCTGCTCGGCAATGATCCGCGCCACCGGGCGGCCCTGGCGGGGCAGGCGCACGGGCCGGCCGCCCTGCTGGGCCGGGCGGTGGACGTGGCCCGTTCGACGGTCGCCGTGCCGTTGGGGCCGGCGGCCGGGCGCAACCTCGCGGTGCTGGGCTCGGGCACCGCGGCGGGCGGGTTGTTGGCGACGGCCGCGCGGAGCACGTCGGCGCATCACGCGCCGGGTGGCGCCCGCTTCCTGGTGGCGGCACCGGACCCGGGTTCCCGGGCTCTGGCGGAGGCGTTGACGGCCGAGTTGGCGGTCCGGCATCCGGCCGAGTTGGTGGATCTGCCGACGCTGCTCGCGGACACCGCCGACGAACTGCCCACGTACCTGGTGGTTTTCGGGCTGGACCGGCCGGGTCCTCGGGAGCTGCCGGTGGACCGGCTGCGGGCGCTCCTGCTGGATGGGCCGCCGGCGGGGCGGCATCTGCTGGGCTGGTGGCGTGCGGTGCCGCCGTTCGCCGCGTTGTTCGAGCCGGCGGGCGAGGTCGACAAGTTGGCGGCGGTGGCCGTGCTGGACGTGCCGGTCGCGCAGCTCACCGCGGTCTTCGGTCGGCCGGTCGAGTGGCAGGTGCGCCCCGACCGCGCGGTGCTCTGGGACGGCCCGGACGAGCGGGGCACGGTCCTGGTGCCGTTCGCCGACGAGGCGGGCTGATCGGGTGGCGCGCGTGGAGGGTGTCGAGGTGGATCCGATCGCGACGGTGACCGGGCCGGGGCGGCAGCGGGCCGCTGCGGCGACCGGGGACGCCACGCCGCGGGCGGTCGAGCCCAGCACGGCCTGGGTGGAGTATCTTGCGGCCGCCCGCCAGTTGGACGGGGTACGCCGGAGCGCGGCTGCCGCTGCCGGTGAGCAGGCCCGGTCGGCGGACGCCGCCCGGGAGGAGTTGACTGTGGTCCGTACCGGGCTGGCGAGTCAGCAGGAACGGCTGCGTGAGTTGGGCGTACCGGCGATCTCCCTGGTGCCGTCGCCGCCGGAGCTGACCGAGGCGGCCCGGTCGATGGCGGGTGGCCCGGCGGCCGTGTTGGCGGCGCTGCGGACCGCGCGTGGTTGGGCCGAGGCGGCGGACGCGGCGCTGGCCGCGCGCCGCCGGTTCCGGCCGGGGTCCTGGCCCGCGCGAGCGCGCAACCTCCTGGTGTACGGGCCGTTCGCGCTGCTGGTGCCGCTGATCCAGGTCGTGGTTCTGGCGGCGACGGGGGTGGGACCGGCGACCGTGGCGGCGTTGATCTGCGGGCTGCCGATGCCGGCGGTCGCGTTCGTCGCCGGTTGGATCGGCATCGGGCGGTTGTTCCGGGTCAGCCCCACGGAGCGGCTGGACCGTACGGTGCGTTTCGGCGCGTTGGTGTGCCTGGTGCCGGCGGTGCTGGCCACGGCCGGCCTGCTGCTGGCGCTGCTCGCTGGCTGACAGACACCCTGCGGGAACGCGACGGCCGGCCGTCCCGGATGGGTATCGGCCGGCCGCGGTGCGTCGGGTGTCAGCGGGGGATGATCAGCGCCATCGCCTCGGCCCGCGACTTGGAGTCGCTCTGCAGGATGCCGCGTACGGCCGACGTGATGGTCTTGGCACCGGACTTCTGGATGCCGCGCATCGCCATGCACATGTGCTCGCATTCGAGCACGACCACGACGCCGCGTGGTGCGAGCTTGCTCATCAGCAGGTCGGCGACCTGCGAGGTGAGCCGCTCCTGCACCTGGGGTCGACGGGCGAAGACCTCGACGAGTCGGGCCAGCTTGGACAGGCCGGTGATCCGCCCGTCGGGGCCCGGGATGTAGCCGATGTGCGCGCTACCGCGGAAGGGCAGCAGGTGGTGCTCACAGAGGCTCATCACGTCGATGTCCCGGACGATGACCAGCTCTTCGTGGTTGGCCTCGAAGGTGGTGCTGAGCACCTGGGCCGGGTCGACCCGCAGGCCGGCGAAGAGTTCGGCGTACGCGCGGGCGACCCGGGCCGGGGTCTGCTGGAGTCCGTCGCGGTCCGGGTCCTCGCCGACAGCGATCAGGATCTCGCGGACGGCCTTCTCGATCCGGCCGAGGTCGACCGCGTCCTCGACGGGGCGGCCGGTCAGCTTGCCGCTGATCAGCCGCGCGGCCACGTAGTCCAGCTCGTCGTCGCCGTCGGGTTCGGTCGCGGAGACGGCCAGCTCCCCGTGTGGGGAGCTGGCCGTCGGGTCGTTGCTCAGTGCGTGCCGTCCGAGTTGTTGGACGGCGCGCCGCCGCCGACCGACGCCTGCGCGCCGTCGGCCTCGGCCTGCGCCTTGAGCTTGTCCTTCTCCGCAGGGGTGAGCACGGGCGGCTCGGTGGAGGGCTGGCGCTTGCCGAAGCCGTTGTACGGGGCCAGCGGCGGGCGCTTGACCACCCGGGAGCAGATCCGCGCCATGTCGGCAGTGGAGAGAGTTTCCTTCTCCATCAGCTCGAGCACGATGTTGTCCAGGACGTCCCGGTATTCCACCAGGATCTCCCAGGCCTCGTCGTGCGCCAGCTCGACCAGTGCCCGCATCTCGCCGTCGATCTCGGCGGCCACCGAGTCCGAGTAGTCCCGCTCGTGGCCCATGTTGCGGCCGAGGAACGGCTCGTCCCCGCTGGTGCCGTACTTGATCGCGCCGAGCTTGGAGCTCATGCCGTACTGGGTGATCATCGCGCGGGCCAGTTGGGTGGCCTTCTCGATGTCGTTGCCGGCACCGGTGGTGGGCTCGTGGAAGACCAGTTCCTCGGCGGCGCGACCGCCCAGCGCGTACGCCAGGGTGTCGATCATTTCGGCGCGCGTCTGGGTGTACTTGTCTTCGGTCGGGAGCACCAGGGTGTGGCCCAGCGAGCGGCCACGGGACAGGATCGTCACCTTGTGCACCGGCGCGGCGTGCGGCAGCGCCCAGGCGACCAACGCGTGGCCACCCTCGTGGTACGCGGTGATCTTCTTTTCGTTGTCGCTCATGACGCGGGTCCGTCGCTGCGGACCGGCGACCACCCGGTCGATCGACTCTTCGAGCGAGTCGTTGGAGATCGCGCGCTGCTCCTTACGGGCGGTGAGCAGAGCCGACTCGTTGATCACGTTGGCCAGGTCGGCGCCGCTGAAGCCCGGGGTGCGCCGGGCCACCGCGTCGAGGTCGACGTCGGGGGTGAACGGCTTGCCCTTGGCGTGCACCCGCAGGATTGCCTTGCGGCCCTCCATGTCGGGGGCGTCCACCGGGATCTGCCTGTCGAACCGGCCCGGGCGCAGCAGCGCCGGGTCGAGGATGTCCGGCCGGTTGGTGGCCGCGATCAGGATGACCCCGCCCTTGGTGTCGAAGCCGTCCATCTCGACGAGGAGCTGGTTGAGCGTCTGCTCCCGCTCGTCGTGGCCGCCGCCCATGCCGGCACCACGGTGCCGGCCGACGGCGTCGATCTCGTCGACGAAGACGATCGCCGGGGCGTTCGTCTTGGCCTGCTCGAACAGGTCACGGACCCGGCTGGCGCCGACGCCGACGAACATCTCCACGAAGTCGGAGCCGGAGATGGAGTAGAAGGGCACCCCGGCCTCGCCGGCGACCGCGCGGGCCAGCAGCGTCTTGCCGGTGCCGGGCGGGCCGAACAGCAGCACACCCTTCGGGATCTTGGCGCCCAGGGCCTGGTACTTCGCCGGGTTCTGCAGGAAGTCCTTGATCTCGTACAGCTCCTCGACGGCCTCCTCGGCACCCGCGACGTCCGCGAAGGTCGTCTTCGGAGTGTCCTTGGTGATCATCTTGGCCTTGGACTTGCCGAAGTTGAGCACCCGGGAGCCGCCGCCCTGCATCTGCGACATGAAGAACAGCAGCAGGAGGACGAGCAGCGCGATCGGCAGCAGGTTGACCAGCAGGCTCACCCAGATGCTGTCCGAGGAGACCTTGGCGTCGGCCGGGCCGGTGACCCGGTTGTTCGCCTTGGCGTCAAGCACCTCGTTCCAGATCTGGTCGCCAGCCTGGTACGGGAACTGGGCTTCGATCTTGTTGGTCTCGGTCTTGCCGAACTTGGTCTTCTGGGCCAGGTCCAGCTGGAGCGTCTGCTCCTTGTCCTGGAAGACCACCTTGTTGATCTTGGCGGTGTGCAGCTGATCGAGCGCAACGGAAGTGTCCACGCGGTGGTAGCTGGGACCACTCGTGAACAGCTGACTGAGCACAACGGCGCCGAGGATGACCAGGATGATCCAGACCACCGGTCGGCGGAAGAAACGCGTACGTTCCATACTGTTGTCGAGCGCCGGAGCGCCCGCATCCTCCTGATCGACGTCCTGACCGTCTGATGGTGTCGCCGCGCTGAGCGGCGGCCGGAGCCGCCGTGCGGGCCGGCCTCGACCCCGAGGCGCGAAAACTGCCGCGCCGCGGTCATTCGACGGTACACCGTGTACGCGAGGAGTGAGCTTGCGAGCCCCGCAGTCGTGCACCATCAAAAGCCGGTGTGGCGGGGAGTCCGGCTCGGCCACCCGAGCGCCCGGTCACGCGATCGAGAGGGTCGAGCACGGAGTTACCTCCGGGCCACCGGGTTACACGGTAACCGCATCAGCTGAGAGCGCGCTGAACGTCGGCTTGATGGATACCGATGCGAGTCGGGCTCATGCCGGCCGGCGGGCCGTCCCGACGGGTCTGTCCCGGCGTCAGGAGCGGGCGTAGACCTCGGGCTTGAGCACCCCGACGTAGGGCAACTCGCGGTAGCGCTCGCCGAAGTCGAGGCCGTACCCGACCACGAACTCGGTGGGGATGTCGAAGCCGACGTACTTCACCGGGACCGGCACCTTCACCGCGTCCGGCTTGCGGAACAGGGCGACCACCTCGACGCTCGCCGCCGAACGCGACTCGAGGTAGCGCAGCAGCCAGGAGAGCGTGAGCCCGGAGTCGACGATGTCCTCGACGACGACCACGTGCCGCCCGGCGATGTCCCGGTCCAGGTCCTTGAGGATGCGGACCACCCCGGACGAGGTGGTGCCCTGGCCGTAGGACGAGATGGCCATGAAGTCGAGCTCCGCCGGGGGGCCGTTGCGGCCCAGCGCCCGGGCGAAGTCCGCCATGAACATCACCGCGCCCTTGAGTACGCACACCAGCAGCAGCCCGTCGCCCACGTGGGCGTAGTCGGCGGAGACCTGCTTGGCCAGCTCCGCCGTCTTCTCGCGGATCTGCGCCTCGGAGATGATCACGTGGTCGATGTCGGCGTCGTACCAGGAGCCGTCAGCCATGACTCCTAGCCTGCCGTACGTCGGATGGCCTCCGTCGGCGGGGCCGCACCTTTTGGCGCGGTCCCGCCAAGGATTTTCTGCGCAAACAACGCTAATCACATCAGTTGGTGCGGGACCGCCAGCGGCGGCCGTCGTCGCTGGGCTTCCAGTCGGCCGAATCGTGGCTGTCGACGGTGAGGCCGGCCGCCGAGGCGGCGACGAGCAGGACGAGGAACAGGAGGAAGAGCAGGAACTCCATGGCGGCGCTCGCTTTCGCATGATTGCTGTCGGTTTCGCCGCCGGTGCGCACCGGACTGAGAACAGTCTGCGACCAGACGAAGCGAGCGGACAGTGGCAGGAATGCCATTGGTCATCGATTTACTGCCACCTGTCGGGTTACCCTCGTCACATGCTGCGGTCCGTTGCCGTCCTCGCCCTCGATCAGGTCGCTCCCTTCGAGCTCGGCGTACTCGCCGAGGTGTTCGGCACCGACCGGACAGCCGACGGGTTTCCCGCCTACCGCTTCCAGGTGTGCAGCCCCGACGGCGCTCCCGTACGTACCTCGTCCGGCTTCCACCTCACCCCCCACGCCGACCTCGGCCCGGTCGACGAGGCCGACCTGGTGGCCATCCCCGCGCACAGCCAGGGCACCACCGTCCCCGGCCCGGTGCTCGACGCGCTCCGCCGGGCCGACGCCCGTGGAGCGCACCTGTTCAGCGTCTGCTCCGGGGCCTTCCTGCTCGGCGAGGCCGGGCTGCTCGACGACCGCGAGTGCACGACCCACTGGCGCTACGTGGACGAGCTGCAACGCCGGCACCCGCGCGCCCGGGTGCGCTGCAACTCGCTCTACGTCCAGGACGGGCGGCTGCTCACCAGCGCCGGCACGGCGGCCGGCATCGACGCGTGCCTGCACCTGATCCGCCAGGAGCACGGCTCGGCCACCGCGACCCGGCTGGCCCGACGGATGGTGGTCCCGCCGCATCGCGACGGCGGCCAGTCCCAGTACGTCGAGGCGCCGATCCCGAAGGCGCCCGAGGCGCCCACCCTCGAACCGGTGCTGGAGTGGCTGATGGGTCACCTGGACCGGACGATCACAGTGGAGGAGTTGGCCGCCCGCGCCGGCATGGCGCCCCGCACGTTCGCCCGCCGGTTCCGCGCCGAGACCGGCACCACCCCGCACGACTGGCTCACCAACCAGCGGGTGCTGCTCGCCCGGCGGTTGCTGGAGGAGACCCCGTTGAGCGTGGAGGCGGTCGCCGACCAGTCCGGCTTCAGCGACGCCGCCGCGCTGCGCCACCACTTCAGCCGCCGGGTCGGCGCCACCCCGCACAGCTACCGGACCACCTTCCGGGACCGGGCGCACAGCGGCTGACCAGGGGCCTCAGCCGGGAGCCAGCCGGTCGTTGCGACGGAGCACCCGGACACCGCCGGGCAGGTCGGCCGGGCCCTGACCGTGCCAATCGGTGACCAGGGCGTCCAGGGCGGCGACGTGCCGATGGGACAGGGCACCGGGCAGCGCGCCCAGCTCACGGGCCCAGGAGTGCAGCACCCGGCCGCGCACGGCGGGGACCAGGCCGAGCAGCGCCGGTACGGACAGCCCTCCCTCGGGGCACCGGGCCGCCGCCAGGGCCCTCCCCGCCAACTCGTCGAGCGCGGCGTTGTCGGCGGCCACCAGCCGGGCGGTACGCGCGAGGTTGTCCACCACACCGGGCCCGAGCGCCCGCACCAACGCCGGCAGCAGGTCGGCCCGCACCCTCGACCGGGCGTACGACGGGTCGGTGTTGTGCGGGTCCTGCCACGGGCTCAGCCCGAGCACCGCGCAGGCGGCGCGCGTCTGCTCCCGACCGATCTCCAGCAGCGGGCGCAGCAGCGCCACCCCGCCCAGATCGCGTCGGGCCGGCATCCCGGCCAGCCCGCGTGGGCCGGCGCCCCGGGCGAGCGCGAGCAGCACCGTCTCCGCCTGGTCGTCGCGGGTGTGCCCGGTGAGCACCGCTACCGCGTCCTGCTGCCGGGCCACCTCGGTCAGCGCCCCATAGCGGGCTTCGCGGGCGGCCGCCTCCGGCCCGCCGGGACGCCCGGCAACCTCCACCCGGACCACCGTCGCCGAGTCGAACCCGACGTCCCGTCCCCATGCGGCCACCGCCTCGGCGCGCTGCGCGGAGCCGTCCTGCAAGCCGTGATCAACTGTGACGAGCAGCGCGGCGCGGCCCAGCCGAGGTGCCACAAAAACGGTGGCCGCCGCGAGCGCGAGCGAGTCGGCGCCACCGGAGCAGGCGACCAGCACCGGCCCGCCGGACGGCAGACCGGTCAGGGCGCGGCGGACCGCCACCCGGATCGCGGCCACCGGCGGAGCGAGCGCGGCCACCGGCGGGTGGTCAGCCAGCAGCCGGGATGGTGCCGGCCGGGCCGTGCACCCGGGCGACCCACGCGTCCGGGTCGCCCAACTCCGACAGTCGAGGCAGGGTCAGCGGCGAGTTGAAGATCGAGTTGAAGCCCTCCATGCCGACGCGTTCCACAACGCCGTGCACGAACTTGCGCCCCTCGGCGTACTGACGCATCTTGACGTCCACCCCGAGCAGCCGGCGGATCGCCTTCTCCAGCGGGTTGCCCGCCTCCCGGCGTCGGTTGAAGGACGCCCGGATCCGCTCCACGCTCGGGATCACCTGCGGGCCGACGCCGTCCATCACGAACTCGGCGTGCCCCTCCAGCAGGGTCATCAACGCGGTGAGCCGGTCCAGTACGGCCCGCTGCGCCGGGGTCTGCACGATGTCCAGCACGCTGGTGCGGCTCTCCGGGTCACGGACCGCGTCGGACAACGTGGCCACCCCGCGCCGCAACCGTTCGACCAGGTGCTCACTCCCGCTGGACGAGGCGTCGACGAACGCCTGCACCTCGCTGAGGAAGTAGGCCCGCATCCACGGCACGGCCGTGAACTGGGTGCGGTGGGTGACCTCGTGCAGGCACACCCAGAGCCGGAAGTCCCGAGGGTCGGCGCCGAGCTTCCGCTCCACCTCGACGATGTTCGGCGCGACCAGCAGCAGCTGACCCGGGTCGGCCGAGAAGACCTCGTACTGGCCGAGCACCCGGCCGGAAAGGTAGGCCAGCACCGTGCCGGCCTGCACCCCGGTCAGCCGGGAGCCGATCGCCTCGGTCAACGCGCCCGGTTGCTTGTCGCCGGAGAGCCGACTCACCAGCGGAGTGATCACCTCACGGAGCCCGGCGATGTTTGTCGCGGCCCAGTCGCGGCGATCGACCACCCGGACCGGCGGATGCGACACCTGCGCCCGGAGCCCCGTGTAGTCGGCCACGTGCCCGGCCGCCTCCTCGGTCAGCCGGCGCAGGTCGCCGACCACGTCGGTGGCTTCGGCGTACGACACGCGGGGGCCAGACTTGCTCAACGCCCCCGCCGTGGCGGCGGCCAGATCCCAGTCCACGAACTGCGCCATGGACCCACCGTACCCGCGCCGCGACACCCCGGCCCGGGCTCGCGCCCTCGATCGACACCGATGGAGGCCGCGTCACCCCGGACCGGCGACGGTCAGCCGCAGCCGCAGCCGGCCAGCGCGGCGGCGATCCGGTCCAGCGCCGGCTGGGCGGTCTCCCGGTCACCCGGCACCTTGTCGGTGAGCACCGCGAAGGTCAACAGCCGACCATCAGCGGTGGTGACCAGGCCCGCGACCGAGTGCACGCCGGTCAGGGTGCCGGTCTTGGCCCGGACGCTGCCCGCGCCCGCGGCGGTGCCCGCGGTGTTGCGGTAGCGCTCGTTCAGCGTCCCGGACCAACCGCCCACCGGCAGACCACCGAAGACGCCGGCCAACTCCGGATGGTCCGGGCTGGCGGCCAAGCGGATCAGATCGGTCAGCAGCGACGGGCTGATCCGGTTGAGGCGGGACAGGCCGCTGCCGTCGGAGACGCTGATCTCGTCGGCGGGAAGGCCCAACTCCGCCACCTCGGCGTCCATGGCGGCGGCGCCCCCGTCGAACGAGGCGGGCTGGTTGCGGGCCAACGCGACCTGCCGGGCGAGCGCCTCCGCCACCAGGTTGTCGCTCTCGCTGATCATGATGTCGACGAGCCGGATCATCGGCGGAGACTGCACCACGCCCAGTTCGGTGCCCGGTGCCGGGCTGGCACCGGTCGCCGCCTGAGGTGGGGCGGCGCCCCGCTTCACGGCGTCGTTCGGCACCCCGAGCAACCGGGCGAACGCCTTGCCGGCGGCCAGGTCCGGCTCGACGAACCGCTGGGCGGATCCGTGTGCGACGCCCGGGTCCACCCGAGCGCCGTCGGTCATCAACGCGGTCACCGCGCCGCCCGACCCGCCGGTCGGAATGTCGTCGTCCCAGCCGGGGCCGTACACCGGGCCGGAGTAGACCGAGCCGTCGACTGTGACACTGGTCGGCGGGGTGCCGCCGAGCGCTGTGCGCACCTGGGCGGCCAGCTCGTCGAGGCGCGCCGCACCCGGGTAGTAGCCCTTCTTGTCGATCGCGAGGGTCGGGTCGCCGCCACCGACGATCACCACCTCGCCGGCCTTCGCGCCGGCCACCGCACGGGTGGGAATCCGGTAGCCGGGCCCCCGGGCGGCCAGCACTGTCACAGCGGTCGCCAGCTTGGTCACCGACGCCGGGACCGTGCCGTCGTCCGCCCCCTTGGCGAACAGCGTCTGACCCGTGATCACGTCGGCGACCGAGACGTTCACCCGGTCGCCCAGGGCGGCGACGCCGACCAGTGGATCGAGCACGGCACGGACCTCGTCCGGGGTGGGCACCGGGGCGTTCGAATCCGGCCCGGCCAGCACGTCCGACGGGGCGGGTTCCGGAGTCACGCCGGCCGCGTTCGGACCGGACCCGACCTCGTCGCCCAGCCACCCGGCGACGGGACCGGGACGGGTGATCACGACTCCGACGCTGGCGAGCACCAGCACGAGCACGGCGGCCAGCAGCACCGGCAGCCGCCTCCGGCGGGGCGGCGCGGCGGGTGGGGGTGCGGGTGCGGCGCCGGCGGGCGCCGGCAACGCGGAGATCGGCGGGCCCAACGGGGGGACCTGGCCGGGGGCGGTCGGCCCGGGACCGAACGACGGGCTGACCGGCGCAGGGCTGACCGGGACGCTGGCGCTGCCGCGCGGCGGGCCACTCACCGGCCACTCGCCGCCCGCCACCGGGAAGTGACCGGTGTTCGGAGTGGGCGACGCCGACCCGGCCGGCGGGCGCCAGGGCAGCGGCGGGGGCCGCTCAGGCACCGTCTCCGGCGTCGGGGGCGCTGGTTCGGGAGCCCGTGGGAGGTGCGCCTCCGGCACCGGGACCCGCCCCTTGGCACTGCCGGAGCCGGATCGTCCGGTACCGTGCGCGGAGCCCCCATCCGGGCGGTAGTGTGAATCTTCCCTCCCCACGACCCCCTCCTCCCCCAGCGAAAAACGGCTTGGGTGACACTACTTCGGTCCGAAGACTATGCGGCGGCCGGAGTCGGCGGGTGGGCATTCACCTGTCCGGAGGGCCGCCATTGGTTCCGTTAGCCAGCGTGGGCAGACGAGGGAGCGTGCAGATGGATTTCGACGTGACGGTTGAGATCCCCAAAGGTCACCGGAACAAGTACGAGGTGGACCACAAGACCGGCCGGATCCGGTTGGACCGCACCCTCTTCACCTCCACCCAGTACCCGGCCGACTACGGGTTCATCGAGGGCACGTTGGGCGAGGACGGCGACCCGTTGGACGCCCTCGTGCTGGTCCCCGAGCCGACCTTCCCGGGCTGCCTGATCCGCTGCCGCACCATCGGCATGTTCCGGATGACCGACGAGAAGGGCGGGGACGACAAGGTCCTCTGCGTGCCCTACGAGGACCCCCGCCAGGAGCACCTGCGCGACATCCACCACCTGGGCGAGTTCGACCGCCTGGAGATCCAGCACTTCTTCGAGGTGTACAAGGACCTGGAGCCCGGCAAGTCGGTGGAGGGCGCGACCTGGGTCGGCCGCACCGAGGCCGAGGCCGAGATCCACGCCTCGTACAAGCGGGCCAGGGACGCCGAGGCGCGCGGCGAATCCGCCCACTGACGACCGCTGACGCACCGGGCCCGGGGGCCGCTCAACCGAGCAGCCCTCGGGCCCGGTCGTACAGGTCGAGCACCGCGCAGGCGATCGGCACCACGGCGACCACCAGGGCCGTGTCGGTGAGGTCCGCGACCCTCCCGAGGTACGGCGAGACCGGCCGGCGGGCGTATGCCGTGCCGCTGGCGACCGCCACCAGGGCCAGCGCCGCCCCGCCGAGGACCAGCACCAACCGCCCGGTGTCGTCGGCCCGACCGACCAGCACCGCGCCCAGTACCGCGTAGCCGGCCAGCCCGGCGAGCACCGTCGGCACCCGGTGTCGCATCGCCACGAACAGCCGCGACCGGAGCAGCAGCACCGCCGAGGTGACAGCCACCAGCACCCGACCGGCAGTGCCACCGGCGACCACGAGGACGACGGCGGTGGCCACCACCAGCAGGGCGTGGCCGATCAGCATCCCGGTGAGCATCTCCTCGGTGCGGATCACCGCGGCGTGCACCCGGCCGCGGTCCGGCAGGTCCCGGGCCCGCTCCGGCTCCGCCGCGGAGGTCGAGGCCGGCAGGGTGATCGGCGGCAGGGGCAGCTTGCCCAGCCGGATGGCCAGCAGCGGGATCACGCCGACGGCGAAGACAAGTGCGCTGAGCAGCACCGCCGCCGTACCTGCCGTGGTCATCAGGAGCCCGCCGAGCGCTGCCCCCGCGCCGAGCAGGCCGACAGTGACACCGGCGACGAAGACCCGCAGCCGGCTGGCCACCCCGAGAAGACCGATCAACGCCACCAGCAGCAGCGCGACCGAGCCGGCCAGCAGCTCGGGGGCGCCCACCCAGCGGGCCGGCCCGACCGGCCCGACCGGGTCGCCGGAGCCGACGGCCAGGGCGCCGGCGATGAACGCGTAGGGCAGCGCGTAGCCACCGAGCGTCGCACCGGCGGCGCCGTCGCCGTTGGCGCGGGAGGCCACAGTGCCGGCCACTGTGAGCACCAGCGCCACAGCGACGGCCGCCGGCCAACCGGCCCGGTGCGTCGGGCCACCGGCGAGCAGCGCGAGCAGTCCGACCGCGAGCGGTACGGCGGCACCGGCAAGACCGGCTGCCCGGGTGGCGGTGGGCGACCAGGCGCCACCCCGGCGGCGGGCCCCGTCGACGATCGCGTCGATGACGTCGTCGTACTCCAACTCTGGCCAGTGCGCGCGGGCCGGTACGAGGTGCAGAACCTCACCGTCGCGGACCCCCTGCGGCAGCAGGGCCTGCGCGGTCACCAGCAACGCCCCGTCGGCGCGGCGGAGCACCCAACCGCCGTGCTGTTCGCCGTCGTCGGCCAGCCCGACACCGGCGTGCCGGAGCACGTCGGGCAGCAGCTCGGCCAGGGGCACCTGCTCCGGCAGGGCGACGTCCACCCGTCGTTGCGGCGCGCTGATGGTGACGCGTGCCAGCCCGGTAGTCATCGACTGGTCTCCATATCGAGGGGGATCGGAGGCTGCGCGGACGACAGGACTTTACCTACCATGAGCCAGGCTCGGGTTACCCAGCGCTGTCAGGAGGCCGAGTGTCCACAGTCGTCATCAAGCGCCCCCCGCGCCGACCAGCACCGGAGATCCCCGCCGGCGAGCTGTCGGTCGAGGCACCGCCGGAGATCCCCGCGGTGACCGGCGGACGGTGGCAACAGATGCTCATGCTGCTGCCCATGCTCGGCGGCACTGTGGCGATGGCGATGATGTTCGGCCGGGGCGGCGGCGCCTACTCGTACGTGGTGGGCGGCATGTTCGGGCTGTCCTCGTTGGCGATGCTGGTGACGTCCTGGGGCAGCGCCTCCGGCACCCCGAAGAAGTCCGAGATGATGGCCGCCCGCAGGGAGTACCTGCGCCACCTGGCCACGCTGCGGCGGCGGGTGCGGCGGACCGCGGGCCAGCAACGGGCCGGGCTCTACTACCGGCACCCGGATCCGGGGCGGCTCTGGTCGACGGTGGACAGCCACCGGGTCTGGGAGCGGCGCCCCGCCGACAGCGATTTCGCTGTGGTGCGGGTCGCCGTCGGGCCGCAGACCCTGGCCACCCCCCTCGTCCCACCGGTCACCAGGCCGCTGGAGGAACTCGAGCCGATGACCGCCGGCGCGCTGCGCCGCTTCCTGGACGCGTACTCCGTGGTGCCGGACCTGCCCGTGGCGCTGTCGCTGCGCAGCTTCGCCCGGGTGCACGTGCGACAGGCCGGTCGCGGCCGGTCGACCACCCCGACCACCGGCGGGCCACCCACCGGCGACCCGGCGGCGCAGGCGCTGGTCCGGGCCGTGCTGACCCAGTTGGCGGTCTTCCACGCCCCCGACGAGCTGCTCGTCGCGGTCTGCGCCGGGCCGGAGCGCCGCGCCTGCTGGGAGTGGGTGAAGTGGCTTCCGCACGCCCACCATCCCAGCCGCAGCGACGCGCTCGGCCCGGTACGGCTGGTCACCAGCTCCGCCGCCGAGTTGGAGTCGCTGCTGGCCGACGTGCTGGCCACCCGGTCCCGGTTCAGCCCGGCCGGCCCGGCCACCGACGGTCCACACGTGGTGGTGGTCCTCGACGGCGGCGACCTCACCGGTGCCAGCGACCTGACCGGCGACGGCGGCATCGACGCGGTCACAGTGCTGGACCTGGACACCCCGCCGCCCCGACTGCTCGACCGGTACGCGCTGCTGCTGGAGCTGCACGGCCGACGGCTGCACTCGTTGTCGTCCGACGGGCACGCCGAGGTGGGCACCGCCGACCAGTTGGACCTGGCCGACGCCGAGGCGGTCGCCCGACGGTTGGCGCCGCTGCGCCTCGCCGGTGCGGCCCGCGGGCCGGACGCTCCACTCCAGGCCGACCTGGGCCTGCCCGAGCTTCTCGGTCTCGGTGACCCGGAGAGCTTCACAGCGGAACAGGGCTGGTTGCCGCGCTCGGCACGGGACCGGTTGCGGGTGCCGATCGGGGTGGGCGCGGACGGCGGCGCCATCGAGCTGGACCTCAAGGAGTCCGCCCAGGACGGCATGGGTCCGCACGGCCTGCTCATCGGGGCGACCGGCTCCGGCAAGTCCGAGCTGCTGCGCACGCTGGTGCTGGGGCTCGCCGCCACGCACAGCTCCGAGCAGCTCAACTTCGTGCTCGTCGACTTCAAGGGTGGCGCAACCTTCACCTCCTTCGACCGGCTGCCGCACACCGCGGCCGTGATCACCAACCTGGCCGACGCGTTGCCCCTGGTCGACCGCATGGTGGACGCGATCAACGGGGAGCTGGTCCGCCGGCAGGAGTTGCTGCGGCGGGCCGGCAACTTCGCCAGCGTGCGTGACTACGAGCGGGCCCGGGCTGCCGGTAGCCCTCTGGCCCCGCTGCCGTCGTTGCTGCTGATCTGCGACGAGTTCTCGGAACTGCTCTCCGCCAAGCCCGACTTCATCGATC
Organism: Micromonospora vinacea; assembly: GCF_015751785.1. Classification (NCBI taxonomy): domain Bacteria; kingdom Bacillati; phylum Actinomycetota; class Actinomycetes; order Micromonosporales; family Micromonosporaceae; genus Micromonospora; species Micromonospora vinacea. Next base: position 1,597,435 of record NZ_JADOTY010000001.1, read on the forward strand.
TGTTCGTGCAGATCGGCCGGCTGGGCCGGTCGCTCGGCGTGCACCTGCTGCTCGCCAGCCAGCGCCTGGAGGAGGGTCGGCTCCGCGGGTTGGACACCCACCTCTCGTACCGGATCGGGTTGCGCACCTTCTCGGCCCTGGAGTCCCGGACGGTGCTCGGCGTGGCGGACGCGCACGAGCTGCCCCGCTCGCCGGGCCACGGCTACCTGCGCGCCGGCACCGACCCACTGGCCCGGTTCAAGGCCGCGTACGTCTCCGGTGCCGTCCGCCGTCGGGCCGCGTCGGGCGGCGTCGCCGCCGAGGGGGGCGCACGGCTGCTCACCTTCACCACCCACGTCGTACCGGTGCCGGAGCCGGCCACTCCGGTCGTGCCCGTCGTGGCGGAGGAGGAGGGCAGCAGGACCCTGCTCGACCTACTGGTGGACCGGCTCGTCGGGCAGGGGCCGCCGGCGCACCAGGTCTGGCTTCCGCCGCTCGGTCAGCCGCCGGCACTCGACGAGCTGCTCGGTCCGGTCGAGGTGCACCCGAAGCGCGGGCTCACAGTGGGCAACCCGGAGCTGCACGGCGCGCTCGGAGTGCCGATGGCGGTGGTGGACAAACCGTTGGAGCAGCGCCGGGACCTGCTCTGGCTGGCCCTCGACGGCGCCGCCGGGCACGTCGCGGTGGTTGGTGCGCCGCAGAGCGGCAAGTCCACAGCCCTGCGCACGCTGATCTGCGCGCTGGCGCTCACCCACACCCCGGCCGAGGTGCAGGTCTACTGTCTCGACTTCGGCGGCGGCGGGCTGGCCGCGCTGCGCGACCTTCCACACGTCGGCGGGGTGACCGGCCGCGCCGACCCGACCGCCGTCCGACGCACCGTCGGCGAGATGACCACCCTGCTGGTCGACCGGGAGCGCCGCTTCGCCGAACTGGGCGTGGAGTCGATGGCCGCGTACCGGCAGCGCCGAGCGGCAGCGGGGACAGCCGGCCAGCCGGGCGCCGACCCGTACGGCGACGTGTTTCTGGTGATCGACGGGTGGAGCACCATCCGCGGCGAGTACGACGACCTGGAGCCACTCGTCACCGACCTGGCCACCCGGGGTCTGTCGTACGGTCTGCACGTGGTCGCCACCGGGCTGCGCTGGCTGGATTTCCGCCCGGCGATCCGGGACCTGTTCGGCTCCCGGCTGGAGCTGCGCCTCGGCGACCCGGCCGATTCGCTGGTGGCCCGGCGCGCGGCCGCGAACGTGCCGGAGCGCCCCGGCCGAGGGGTGACAGCGGAGGGCCTGCACTTCCTCACCGCGCTGCCTCAGCTCGGTACCGCCGGCGGGGACACCGCCGACCTGGTCAAGAGGGCCGCGGACGGGTGGGCGGGTCCTGCGGCGCCCCGGGTGCGGTTGCTCCCGCCGGTGCTGCCGTACGCCGAGCTGGACCTCACCTCGACGACCGGGCTGCGGCTGCCGATCGGGATCGCGGAGGCGGACCTGCGCCCGGTGCTGCTCGACTTCGCCACCGAGCCACACTTCGTGGTCTTCGGGGACTCGGAGTGCGGCAAGTCGTCGTTCCTGCGCGCGCTGGCCACGTCGATCATCACCCGGTTCACTCCCGAGCAGGCCCGGGTGATCCTCGTCGACTACCGGCGCAGTCTGCTCGGCGCCATCGAGACGCCACACCTGATCGGGTACGGCACCGCGGCGGCGCACACCGCCGACCTTGTCGAGTCGGCCGCCGGTTACCTGGAGCGGCGGGCCCCCGGGCCGGAGGTCACCCCGCAGCAACTGCGGGACCGGTCCTGGTGGTCCGGGCCGGAGCTGTTCGTGCTTGTGGACGACTACGACCTGGTGGCGGCGGGGCCGGCGAACCCGTTGCGCGCGCTGGAGGAGCACCTGCCCCACGCCCGGGACATCGGGCTGCACCTGGTGCTGGCCCGCCGTTCCGGTGGGGCGGGACGTGCACAGTACGAGCCGATCGTGCAGCGCCTGCGGGAGCTGTCCACCGCCGGCCTGGTGATGGCGGGCAGCCCCGAGGAGGGCGCACTCGTGGGGCCGGTACGACCCGGACCGCTGCCGCCGGGGCGTGGTCGGCTGGTCACCCGGCGGGAGGGCGTACGCCTCGTTCAGTTGGCGCAACTGCCGCCGCAGTGACCTGACTCGCCGGTTCTTCCCGTGACGGGTGGGGAAACCGGTAATCTCCGATCGTCATGGTTCCGTCGGGATGAATGGCTGGGGATGTGACTGGGGTGCGGTACAGCGGTCCGTCAGCGGCCCGACGAGCGACCGGCCGGGCGCTGCTCGGTGTGGCTGCGGCGCTTGCCGTCGTGGCCCCGACGGCGGCGGCAGTGCCCGTCGCCGCGCCCACGAACGGTGGACAGCTCGCCGGCGCGCCGATGGCGTTCGCCCCCGGTGACGCCGTCGCCCGCACCGACCAGGTCCGCGACGAGCAGTGGCAGCTCGACGAGTTGCAGGCCGAGACGGCGTGGCGCAGCTCGACCGGCCGGGGCGTGACGGTGGCGGTGGTCGACTCCGGAGTGGACGGCAACCACCCCGACCTGGTCGGCCAGGTGCTGCCCGGCAAGGACCTGGTCGGCCCCGGCGGTGCGCCGGGCCCGGATCCGGTGGGTCACGGCACCACTGTCGCCGGCCTGATCGCCGGGCGCAGCGACGACAAGCGGGGCGTGGTCGGCCTGGCACCGGACGCCCGGATCCTGCCGGTCCGCGTGCTGGACGAGGAGAACCGTTACGACGACGCGCTGATCGTCGCCCAGGGGGTCCGCTGGGCCGTCGACAACGGCGCCCGCGTGATCAACCTGTCGCTGGGCGGCAGCGGTGACAGCCCGGCCCTGGCCGCCGCCCTGGACTACGCGTTCGTCCGGGACGTGGTGGTGATCGCCTGCACCGGCAACCTGGCCACCTCCAGCAGCACCAAGGTCTGGTACCCGGCTCGTGAGCCGGGTGTGATCGCCGTGTCCGGTCTCGAACGCAGCAGCGACAACATGTGGTCCGGCTCGATCACCGGCCGGGCGACGGTGCTCACCGCTCCCGCCAGCGGGCTGGTCGGTGCCAAGCCCCCCGGTGGGTACTGGCGGGTGCAGGGCACCAGCTTCGCCGCGCCGCTGGTGGCCGCTACCGCCGCGCTGGTCCGGTCCCGCTATCCGCAGATGCCCGCGGGTGAGGTGGTGAACCGGTTGTTGGCGACCGCCCGGGACCTGGGCCCGACCGGTCGGGACGACCGCTTCGGGTACGGGGTGGTCGACCCGGTTGCCGCGTTGACCGCTCAGGTGCCGCCGGTGATCGCCAACCCACTGGACGACCAGACGTCGCCGGGCGTCACCGGTTTCGGTCCGGCGCCCGGCTCGGTCGATGACAATCCGGTGGCCGGTGCTGGTAGCGACCCACTCGGTCTCGCCGCATCCGGTCAGCAGAGCCGGTGGACGGCTCGGGCGGCGGGCGGTCAGGACACGTCGGCGCCGGAGCAGTTGTGGACCACCGTCGTACTTCTCGTGGCGTTGGTCGCCGGTGCGGCCCTGATGGTCCGCCGGCTCCGCCAACGGACCCGTTGATCGCGGCCACCCGGCAGGCCTGACCGACCGCCCGGCCGGGTAGAACGGACCCATGAGTACGCAGTGGCCGCCCACCCTCGCCCCCACCGGTCAGCCGTCCTGGCGGCAGCGCCGCTTCGACAGGGACCACGCGCTGGGGCTGCGACTCACTCTGGCCGCGACGGCGGCGTTCCTGGTGCTGGTGCCGTTCGCCCTGCTCACAGTGCTGGTGCTCGGCGCCTGGGCCCCGCTGCACCGGCTGGACACGTCGGTCACCGACGCGCTGCACGGCTACGCGCAGGACCACAGGGCCTGGGTCCTGCTGATGCGGGTCTGGACCGAGGTGTTCGCACCGATGCCGCTGCGCGCCGTCGCCCTGCTCCTGGTGGTCTGGCTGCTGCGCCGGGGAGCCCGCCGCCTGGCCCTCTGGGCGGCCACGACGATGGTCGTCGGCGGGTCGATCGGTCCGCTGCTCAAGTTGCTGGTCGGCCGGGACCGGCCGGAGTTGCTCGACCCGGTGGCCCGGGCGGCCGGCTACTCGTTCCCCTCCGGGCACGCGCTGAACGCCACCCTGGCCGCCGGGGTGCTGCTGCTGGTGCTCCTTCCGTACGTCGGGCGGGGGGCGGCGCGGGTCGCGGTCTGGGTCGCGGCTGTGCTGCTCACCGTGGTGACCGGGCTGAGCAGGGTGGCGCTCGGCGTGCACTTCACCAGCGACGTGGTGGGCGGATGGCTGCTCGGTGTGGCGGTGGTCGCGGCCACCACCGCCGCGTTCACCAGTTGGCGGGCACACAGTGGCCTGCGGTCGGTTCGGCCGACCCGCGACGGCGTCGCTCCCGAGGTCGAGCGGCACCCGGGATCTGCCTGAGGAGTGACGACGAGACCGGCCGGGTACTGGCCCACCCATGTCCGAGACCGTGGTCCAGATCGTCCGGCGGGTGTTGCTGCCGGTGTCCCTCCTGCTGGGGCTCATGGTGCTGCTCGGGGTGCTGGTCACCCGGGTGTTCGCCCGAACCTGGCCGTTCACCGTGGAGGACGCGGTGAACCGGGAACTGGCCGCCGACCGCACCGGTGACTGGAACAACATCTCGCTGGTGTTCAGCACGCTGGCCAGCACCCAGATGATCGTCGTGGTCACCGTGCTGGTGGCGTTGGCGCTGCGGCTCTGGCTGAAGCGCTGGCGCGAGCCGCTCTTCCTGTGCGCGGCGGTGACCGCCCAGGCGCTGGTGTTCCTGCTGACCACGCTGGCGATCGACCGGCGACGGCCGGCGGTGGAACACATGGACGTCTCGCCACCCACGTCGAGCTTTCCGTCCGGGCACACCTCGGCGGCGGTGGCGCTCTACGTCGGCATCGCCGTGCTGATGGCGCTGCGGGCACGGAGCACCGGAGCGAAGGTCGCCTGGTGGACGCTGCTGCTGATGGTGCCGCTGGGCGTGGCGATGACCCGGATGTACCGGGGAATGCACCACCCGAGCGACGTGGTGGCGTCCTTCGTCAACGGCGGCACGTGCGTCGCGATCATGGCCCGTGCCGTGCTGGACCGGGGGCTGCGGTGGGGCCGGGCGAAGCTACCGACCGTCGGGCGGCGCGTCCTGCCGGCTCAGGGCTGAGCCGACCCGCGGCGACGCTCAGGTGCACTCGCCGGTGCCGACCGGCCGGTTGCGTTCGGCCCCGGCCAACGCCACCGGGCGGGCCTCGGCCGCTGTCACAGCGAAGCCGGTGTTCGGGTCGTCGGTCGCCGCCGCGAAGATCACGCCGAGCACCAGGCCGTTGGCGGAGAGCAGCGGACCCCCGGAGTTGCCGCTGCGGACCAGCGCCCGGATCGTGTAGACCTCCCGGGTCACCTTCGTGGAGGCGTAGATGTCCGGACCGTTGATCCGGTCGACGTCGCGGACCCGCGCCGACTGCGCGTTGTAGGGGCCGTCGAGCGGGAAGCCGAGCACGATGGCGTCGGAGCCGCTGCCCGCGTTGCCGGCGGCGAACCGCAGGGACGGCCCGGGCAGCCCGGGCACGAGCAGCACCGCCAGGTCCCGGTCCGGGTCGTAGACCACCACCTTGCCGTCGTACCGCTCGCCGCCCAACTCCACGGCGACCGAGCGGGTGCCGGCCACCACGTGCGCGTTGGTCATCACCCGGTCGTCGGCGTACACGAAACCGGAACCCTCGATCCGGCGTGAGCAACTGGGCGCGGAGCCCAGCACCTTGACGACCGACTGCCGGCCGTTGACCACCACCTGCGACTTGGCCAGCGCCGGGTCCGGCGGGTCGACCTGCCGCGCCCGGGTGGGCGCGAGGTCACCGAAGACGTCCGGGAACCCGTCGGTGTCGACGGTGTCCTCCAACGCCGTGGACAACTGGTGGGCCCGCTCCGGCAGGACCTGGTTGACCACCGTGATCAACGCGCTGTTGCGGACCGATGCGGCGAGCCAGGGCACCGAGGACGAGCCGAGCGGCACGGCGACCAGCCAGGCGAGCAGGAGCACCGCGAACAGCGAGACGAACGCCCCGCCGACGTCGTCGACCCGTTTGCCCACGTCGCTGGTGATCGTCTTACGGAGGTGCGAGCCGAGCCAACCGGCGAGTGCCTGCCCGACCACCGCCAGCCCGAAGATGGCCACCAGCGAGATCAGCACACGGGTGCCGGCGTCCACGAACTGTCTGGCGAACAGCGGCCCGAGCTGGAGACCCAGCAGCAGACCCAGGAAGAAGCCGGACAACGACGTGACGCCGATGACGAAACCCTGGCGGTATCCGCTGATCGCGAACACGAGCATGAGCAGCAGCAGGACGAGATCCACGACGGACACGGGTCAAGCGTACGGGCAGTGTGCCCACTGGATGACCATCGCTTGCGGATGGTGACCGTGCGGTCAGCGCAGGGCGTTCTCGTCAGCCTCGTCGGTGCCGGCGGACGGGGCCGGTGTCGCCCCGGTCGGCGGCAGCTCCACGACCCGGCCGGGCGACCACGGACGGGCCCAGCCGCCCATCTCGAGCAGGGTGGCGAGAACCCCGGCGGTGAAGCCCCAGACGAGCATCCCGCGGGCCGAGAACGCCGGCCCGATCCAGCCGCTCGGGTGGCGGACCCGCAGCCGGTTGGCCGGGTCGACCAGCTCGCTGACCGGCAGGCGGGCGACGTGTGCCACCTCGGCCGGCTCCCGGGGGTGCACCGGGTGCGGGTCGTGCCACCAGGCCAGCACCGGCGTGACAACGAAGTCGCTGACCGGGATCCACAGTTTCGGCAGCTCGGCCAGCACTGTCACGCTGGCCGGGTCGAGGCCCACCTCTTCGTTCGCCTCGCGCAGGGCGGTGGCGCGGACGTCGGCGTCCTCCGGGTCGGCCGCGCCCCCGGGGAAGGCGGGCTGGCCGGCGTGGTTGCGCAGGGTGGCGGCGCGTTGCAGGACCAGCACGTCGGGACCCGCGCCGGGCTGCTCGCCGAGCAGCACCAGCACGGCGCTCTCCCGACCGCCCTCGGCCGGGGTGGTCAGCCGGGTGAAGTCCTCGGCGCGGGCGGTGCCCAGCCGGGTCAGCAACGGCTCGATCCAGTTGGGTGGCCGACGGGTCACGCCGGCACCGCCAGGCCGAGGTGCTGGCGGACCAGCTTGGCGAGTTTGGCGTCGTCGAGAGCCCCGGTGGCGTCGATGTGCCGGACCTGGCCGTCGGCGGCGACGAAGAGGGTCAGCGGAATGGCGTTGCGCTTCAGCTCGCGTTGCAGCGCCTCGCCCTGGTCCACGAGCATCGGGAACCGGACGCCGAAGTCCTCACCGATGGACTGGGCGCCGCTGCGGCTGTCCCGGCTGTTGACTCCGACCACCTGGAGCTGACCGGCGGTTCGCTCGCTGAGGCGTTGGAAGGCGGGCAGTTCCTTGCGGCACGGCGGGCACCAGGAAGCCCACACGTTGATCACCGCTGGCCCGGCCACCTCGCGCAGTACGACGGGGGCACCGCCGGTGAAGCAGGAGAGCGTCAGCTCCGGCAGCGCCGACCCGCCAGCGGGCGGTGTCGTGCCGGGCGTGCTGGGCGACGCGGGGGTCACCGTCGCCGTGCCGGAGCCGGGGGACGTGGCCGCGGGTGCCGTGCTCAGCGCGGTGCAGTCCCGGAAGGGGGATGGACGCTCAGCTGCGGCCGGCCGGGGGGCTGGCTCGTCGTCGGCAGTGCCGCTGGTGCAACCGGTGACGGCCAGCAGAAGCGGCAGGACGGCGAGGGCGAGGCGGCGGTTCACGGCACCTCCGCCGTGATCGCCTGCGCCGGCACCAACTCCGGGTCGACCCCGGCGGCAACCGCGAGGTCGCGCGCCCGAGGGCCCTTGAGCAGCTTGGCGGCGGCCGCCGGCTCGGTCGGGCCGGTGCCGTACGAAGGGCAGAGCTTCGCGAGGGTGCACGCGCCACAGGCCGGCTTGCGGGCGTGGCAGACCCGTCGCCCGTGGAAGATGATCCGGTGCGACAGCATGGTCCAGTCGCGCTTGTCGTACAGCGCGCCGATCGCGTGCTCGATCTTGACCGGGTCGGTCTCGGTGGTCAGCCGCCACCGGTGGACCAGTCGCTGGAAGTGCGTGTCGACAGTGATGCCGGGGACGTCGAAGGCGTTGCCGAGGATCACGTTGGCGGTCTTGCGGCCGATGCCGGGGAGCGTCACCAGGTCGACGAGCCGGCCCGGGACCGCGCCGTCGTACCGGTCGAGGAGGGCCTGGCCGAGCTTGAGCAGTGAGTCGGTCTTGTTGCGGTAGAAGCCGGTGGGCCGGATCAGCTCCTCCATCTCGCCCCGGTCGGCGCTGGCGTACGCGGCTGCGCTCGGGTAGCGGGCGAAGAGCTTCGGGGTGACCTCGTTGACCTTCTTGTCCGTGCACTGCGCGGAGAGGATCGTGGCGACGGCCAACTCCAGAGCGTTGGAGTGGTCCAGCTCACAGTGAGCGTCGGGATGCGTCTCGGTCAGCACCCGGCCGATCTTGCGGGCGCGGCGTTTGCGCCCGAGATCGGTCTCGCTGGCACCGGGAGGGCTACTGGTCACGACGGTCAGCCTACGTCGCACCCCGGACGGTCCTGCTCGGGTCAGCCGGCGGTCGGCGGCGAGATCTTCCCCTGCCCGTCGAGCCGGGCGCCACCCTTCGGGAAGTCGGCGCGGCTCAACTCGGTGACCAGACCCAGGCCCCGGTCGTCCGGGTCCATCGTCGGCTTGCCAGCGGAGTTCATGTACGTGGAGGTGAACGAGCCGCCGGCCCAACTGCCGTCCGGCTTGAGCGACACCTTCAGCACGCCGCCCCAGCCGAGCCGACCGTCGTTGCTCAGCGAGTTGCCGCCTCCGGCGAAGTTGCCCAGGCTGTACGCGATCAGGCGCCCCTGGTAGAACTCCATCCCGCGCAACACGTGCGGGCCGTGCCCGACGATCAGGTCGGCGCCAGCGTCGATCATGGCGTGCGAGAACTTCACCGGATCGCCCCGGTTCTCGCCCAGGAACATCTCGGTGCCCGGCTTCACCCGGGTCTTGTCCGCACCCTCGCCGCCCATGTGCACCTGCACCACTACCAGGTCGGCCATGGTGGCGGCCTTGGCGACCACCGCCTTCGCCTTGGCGATGTCGACCAGGCTGTTGGACCACACGTACGACGAGAAGCCGGCGACGGCGACCTTGACGCCCTTGACGTCGACAACGGTGATCTCGTTCGGTGCGCCGGTGTGCTCCAGGTCGTACTTCTTCAGTGCCTTCTGGGTGTTCTCGTAGCCCTTGGGCCCGTAGTCGTAGCCATGGTTGTTGGCCTGGTTGAGCACGTCGAAGCCGGCGTCGCGCAGGTGCGCGGCGTACTCCGGCGGGGCGCGGAACTGGAAGCAGCGGGTGGAGTTGGCCCCGCACTTGCCGGTGCCGGTGTCGACAGTCAGCGGCTCCTCCAGGTTGCCCATCACCAGGTCGGCCTTGAGCGCCTGGGTGACCGAGGTGAAGAAGCCCTTGCCACCGGCTGCGGGCAGCCGACCGGGCGCGTTGCCCATGATGATGTCCCCGGTGGCGGAGAGCGAGATCGCGCCACCCTGACCGGAGGATGCGGGCCCGGTGGCCTTGGGGCCGGCAGTGGAGACCGGTGCGCCGGTGCCACCACCTCCCGCGCCGGGCTGCCAGACGGGTGCCTCGCCAGCGGAGTCGGAGCAGCCGGCCACGAGGAGGGCGGCCAGCAGCGCGGCGAGGCCGAGGGCGACGCGGCGGCGCGGGCGGGACGCGAGGGGGGCGGGAGCGTACATCGCCCGCGACGCTACCGGTCGTTAAACGCGCCGACGACAGCCGATCGGTTGGACTTTGGGCCCGTGAGCTGCTCAGACCACGGCACGACCGGCCGGGCACCGCCGGCGAGCACCGCCGCGTGCACCGCTCGGGCGAGCGGGGCGCCCCAGGTGGAGCGCGGCCCGCCGTACGGGGCCTCCGCCCCGTCCACCGGGCAGAGCACTGTGACCGCGTCGGTGGGCGTGCCGGTCCCCGGCACCCCCAGCTCGGTGACCGCCTGGGTCTTCGCCTCGGTCGCGGTGGCCACCGCGTTGACGAGTGCCGAGTCGGCGAGCCGGGCCGGCACGTACACCACGATGTTGACAGTGCCGACGCGGTGGGCGAGCGCGGTCGGCGTCGGCGCGGCCGCGGGCACCGGCGTGCCCAGCCCGACCGTCGCCCAGGCCCGCACCCCGGCGTCGGTCCGCGCCACCACCTCCGTCACATCGACGCCGGTCAGCAGGCCGATCCCGGGCCCGTCGAGGGACAGCTCAGCGGCGAGCGCGGCCAGGTGCGCCGCGGGGTCCTCCCGGTCGTACGACATCGGTACGGTCGCGTTCAGCACCCATCGCCGGAGCCCGATGCCACCGCCCAGTGGGCCGCTGCTGATCGCCCGCAGGGGCACGTCCGCGCGCCAGACGAGCAGCGGCGCGTGCCGCCCGTCCTCGGCGCGGCTGGTCAGAGTCGGGTCGCTCAGCACGTCGGGCAGGTTACGCCCACCGATCAAGATTCCAGGGGCGACCTCTGATTCGAGCTCACGTGCGCCTAGACTTGGCGGCGCGCGAGGGGATCAGCGGACGGCGGCCCCGGCCGACGGACGGCACGCGCAACCGGAGGTGCGCAATGGACGAGGTACTGGCCCGCAGCGGGATCTTCCAGGGTGTTGACCCGGAAGCTGCCGAGGCGCTTGCCAAGGAGATGGAGACGATCGAGGTCCGCAAGGGCGAGATCGTCTTCAATGAGGGCGAGCCCGGTGACAGCCTCTACATCCTGCTGTCCGGGAAGATCAAGGTTGGTCGCCGCGCCGCGGACGGCCGACAGAACCTGATCGCGGTGATGGGGCCGTCGGACATGGTCGGTGAGCTGTCGCTCTTCGACCCGGGTCCGCGTACGGCTACCGCCACCGCGGTGACCGACACCCGGCTGGTGCGACTGCGTAAGCAGGCGTTGCGGCCGTGGCTCAACAACCGCCCGGAGATCGCCGAGCAGTTGCTCCGGGTGCTCGCCCGACGGCTGCGCCGGACCAACGACTCGCTGGCCGACCTGATCTTCACGGACGTGCCGGGCCGGGTCGCCAAGAACCTGCTCCAGATGGCGGGTCGCTTCGGCACCCGCGACGGCGGCGTTCTGCGGGTGACCCACGACCTCACCCAGGAGGAGATCGCCCAGCTCGTCGGCGCCTCCCGGGAGACCGTCAACAAGGCGCTCGCCGACTTCGCCTCGCGCGGCTGGCTGCGGCTGGACGGCAAGAGCATCATCATCCTGGACCCGGAGCGCCTGGCCCGCCGCGCCCGCGTCTGAGCAGCACCCAACGTCCCCGCCTGCCGTCACCGACGGTGGGCGGGGACGTTGTCATCTGCCTGGCGCAGAATCGCTGGCCTTCCGGCGGCGCCGGCGGTGAGGGTGGGGCCATGGTGAATCGTGTTGCCGTGCTCTCCGACATCCACGGCGTCCTGCCGGCGCTGGAGGCCGTACTCGCCGAGCCGGACGTCGTCGCCGCCGATCTGATCGTGCTCACCGGTGACATTGCCGCGGGCCCGCAGCCGGTCGAGGTGCTGGACCTGCTCGCCAGCCTGGGTGACCGGGTGTGCTGGGTCGGCGGCAACGCCGACCGCGAGCTGGTCGAGGCTCGGGCCGGCCGGCCGGCGTCGATCGAGGTGTCGAACTGGGCCGCCGGGCAGTTGCGCGACGACCAGGTGGCTCGGCTCGCCGCGCTGCCGGCGACGGCGACGCTGGAGATCGACGGCCTCGGCCGGACGTTGTTCTGCCACGCGACCCCCCGGGACGACGAGGAGGTGGTGCTCGTCGACTCCCGGCTGGCGCGCTGGGCGGAGGTGTTCGACGGTCTGCCCGCCGAGGTCGCCACTGTGGTCTGCGGGCACACGCACATGCCCTACGCCCGACTGGTCGACCGTCGTCTGGTGGTCAACCCGGGCAGCATCGGCATGCCGTACGGAGGCGCTGGCGCGTGGTGGGCGCTACTCGGGCCGGGCGTCCAGCTGCGCCGCACCGCCTTCGACGTGGACGCGGCCTGCGCCCGGGTGGCGGCCGAGTCGAGCTTCCCCGACGCCGCCGCGTGGGCGGACGAGTACCTGCGCTCCCAACACAGCGACGTCGACGCGCTGATCGCCTTCGGCCCCCGCGACGGCCGCTGAGCCGGCATTGAGCCGGCCGCCGGGCGGCCGGCGGCCGGCGGCAGGCGGACGGGGGCGGCGGGCGGACGGGGGCAGGCGGACGGGCGGCGGCAGGCGGACGGGCGGCGGCAGGCGGGATACCCGTCAGGGAGCCTTTGGAGCTGAATCGTTTGCGGCATCAGCCAGAGGTGATCGGCAGGCCGATCCTCAACGAGGTCGACGGGCGCAGTCGACGGGCCCGGTCGACGGGCCCGGTCGACGGGCCCGGTCGACTGGCGCGGTCGAAGGGCCCGGTCGACTGGCGCGGTCGAAGTGCGATTCGTTTATGGCATCAGCTCCAAAGCGAGACCAAGCACCCAAGCCCACCTCCCACGCCGCCCCACCGCGAGCCCACCGCGAGCCCACCGCGAGCCCACCGCGAGCCTCGCGGCTCAGAAAAAGTCAGTCTTGACTGTTTGTTTTGTAGGCACCAAGCTGTCCCCGTGCCCCCCGCATCGACACGCATCCCTCAGCAGGAGCGCAGCCGCGCCACTCAGGCCCGGCTGCTGGAGGCGACAGTCGACTGCCTGATCGAGCACGGCTGGTCCGGCACCACGACCACAGTCGTCGCGGCGCGGGCCGGCGTGTCGCGTGGGGCTCAGCTGCACCACTATCCGACGAAGGCGGCGCTGGTGACGGCCGCCGTGGCCCACCTGGCCGAGCGGCGTGCCGACGAGCTGCGCACCGAGGCCGACGCGCTGCCGGCTGGCCCACAACGGTTGGACCGGGTCGTCGACCTGCTCGCCGTGGCGTTCACCGGGCCGCTGTTCGTGGCCGCGCTCGAACTCTGGGTCGCCGCCCGCACCGATCGGGAACTCCGGGACGCCCTGGTGCCACTGGAGGCGACGGTCGGGCGGGAGATGCACCGGCTCACAGTGGCCCTGCTCGGTGTCGACGAGCGTCGACCCGGTGTCCGCGAGGCGGTGCAGGCCACGCTCGATCTGCTCCGTGGGCTCGGGGTGGCCAACCTGCTCAGCGACGACTCCGCCCGCCGCAGCGCCCTGTTGACCACCTGGAAGCGCCAGCTCGCCACCCTGCTCACGCCCTGACCGCCGGCCGCACCGGCCACCACCGACCGGAGGCACCATGGTCGACATCAGCGACCTGCTCACGGACCTGGCCGACGAGTCCGCCCAGCTGGACGCCCTGGTGGCGCCACTGCCCACCGCCGACTGGGCGAGGCCGACCCCCGCGCCGGGCTGGAGCATCGGACACCAGATCGCCCACCTCGCCTGGACCGACCACGTCGCGCTGTTGGCCGCTACCGATCCCGAGGCGTTCTACGCGACGGTGACCGCCGCACCGGACGTGACCCGGCTCGTCGACGTCGGCGCCGAGGAGTTCCTCGCCCCACCGGCCGAGCTGCTCGTCCGTTGGCGGGCCGGGCGAACCGCGCTCGTCGACGCACTGGCCGCCGTTCCGGCCGGCGGCAAACTGCCCTGGTACGGCACCCGGATGTCGGCCAGCTCGATGGCCACCGCACGGATCATGGAGACCTGGGCGCACGGCGCGGACGTGGCCGACGCCCTCGGCGTGGTCCGCCCCGACAGCGACCGGCTTCGGCACGTGGCGCACCTGGGCGTGCGTACCCTCGGGCACGGTTTCACTGCGCACGGCCGGGAGGCACCGACGGCACCGGTCCGGGTCGAGCTGGTCGGGCCCGGCGGCGACACGTGGAGCTGGGGCCCGGCGGACGCCGCCGACCGGGTCACCGGCCCGGTTCGGGACTTCTGCCAGCTGGTCACCCAGCGCCGGCACCGCGCGGACCTCGCCCTGGTCGCCACCGGCCCGGTCGCCGACGAGTGGCTCGACGTGGCACAGGCCTTCGCCGGGCCGCCGGGCGACGGCCGGCAGCCGGCCGGCCGGAACGGGGTACGGGCATGATCCGCATCGGCAACGCCTCCGGCTTCTACGGCGACCGGTTCACCGCCTGGCGGGAGATGCTCGACGGCGGTGAGCTGGACGTGCTGACCGGCGACTATCTGGCGGAGCTGACCATGCTGATCCTGGCCCGGGACCGTCTCCGCGACCCCGACCTGGGCTACGCGAAGACGTTCCTGCGGCAACTGGAGACCTGCCTCGGCACCGCCCTCGACCGAGGGGTGCGGATAGTGACCAACGCCGGCGGGTTGAACCCGGCCGGCCTGGCCACCGCCATCGAGAAGCTCGCCACCCGCCTCGGCCTGCCGGCTCGGATCGGGTACGTCGAGGGCGACACGATCCAGCGGCCGGACGCGTTGAGCGCCAACGCCTACCTCGGCGCGTTCGGGATCGCCGCCTGCCTCGACGCCGGTGCGGACGTGGTGGTCACCGGCCGGGTCACCGACGCGTCGCTGGTGGTCGGCCCGGCCATCGCCCGGTACGGGTGGGGCCGCGACGACCTCGACGAGCTGGCCGGGGCCACCGTGGCGGGGCACCTCGTCGAGTGCGGCGCCCAGGTCACCGGCGGCAACTTCAGCTTCTTCACCGAGCTGCCCGACGGCGGGCACCGGCCCGGGTTCCCGATCGCCGAGGTGTACCCCGACGGCTCGTCGGTGCTCACCAAGCATCCGGGCACCGGTGGCGCGGTCACAGTGGAGACGGTCACCGCCCAACTGCTCTACGAGATCGGCGGGCCCGCGTACCTCGGGCCGGACGTGATCACCCGACTGGACACTGTGACGCTGCGCCCCGACGGGCCGGACCGGGTCCGGGTCTCCGGCGTCCGGGGCACACCGCCACCGGCCACGCTCAAGGTGGGCGTCAACAACCTCGGCGGCTTCCGCAACTCGATGACGTTCGTCCTCTGCGGTCTGCACATCGAGGCGAAGGCGGCAGTGGTCCGGGGGCAGATCGAGGAGGCGGTGGGCAAGGACGGGCTGGAGTTCACGCTTGCCCGCACCGACCACGAGGACGCCGCCGACACCGAAACGGCCAGCGCCCTGCTGCACGTACACCTGCGCGACGGCGACAAGGCGCGGGCGGGGCGGGCGTTCTCGGCCGCCGCGGTGGAGCTGGCCCTGGCCTCGTACCCGGGCTGCACGCTGACCACACTGCCCGGCGACGCGACACCGTACGGTGTCTTCACCGCCGACGCGGTGCCGCAGGACGCGGTGGCGCACGTCGCGGTGCTACCCGGTGGCGAGCGGGTGCCGATCGCCCCGCCGATCCGCACCGCCAGCACCTCCCCGGACCAGTCCGACCCGGGCGGCGGGGCCGCGGTCGACGGCCCGACCCGACGCGGGGCGCTCGGCGAGGTGGTCGGCGCACGCTCCGGGGACAAGGGCGGGGACGCCAACCTCGGTGTCTGGGCGCGTTCCGACGCCGGGTACGCGTGGCTGCGGACCTGGTTGACAGTCGAACGGCTGGCCGAGCTGCTGCCGGAGACCGCGCCGCTGTCGGTGCGCCGCTACGAGTTGCCGAACCTGCGCGCGGTCAACTTCGTGATCGAGGGCCTGCTCGGCGCCGGGGTGGCCGCGTCCATCCGGTTCGATCCGCAGGCCAAGGCGCTCGGCGAGTTGCTGCGCGCCCGGATCGTCGAACTGCCGGCAGGAGTGGCCCCATGACCATTGTGGACACCCCGGAGCGCCGGCAACTGCGCGAGCTGACCCGGGCGTTCGTGACCCGGGAGGTGCTGCCGCACCTGGACGACTGGGAGCGGGCCGGCGAGGTGCCGCGGGCGTTGCACGCGACAGCCGCGAAGCTCGGCCTGCTCGGCATCGGCTTCCCGGAGTCGGTCGGTGGCAGCGGCGGGGACCTGCTCGACTCGATCATCGTGACCGAGGAGCTGATCCGCTCCGGCGGCTCGTCCGGGCTGGTGGCGGCCCTGTTCACGCACGGGATCGCGTTGCCGCACATGGTCGCGGCGGCCGGTGCCCGCACCGGTGGCTCGCTGGGCGGTCGGCTCGGCGGCACCGCGTCCCCGACCGACGACAGCCTCATCGAGCGGTATGTCCGCCCCACCCTGTCCGGCACGATGATCGGGGCGCTGGCCATCACCGAGCCGGACGGCGGTTCGGACGTGGCCGGCATCCGCACCACCGCCCGCCGCGATGGCGACCACTACGTGGT
This sequence comes from Micromonospora vinacea, assembly GCF_015751785.1. NCBI lineage: Bacteria > Bacillati > Actinomycetota > Actinomycetes > Micromonosporales > Micromonosporaceae > Micromonospora > Micromonospora vinacea. Next base: position 1,613,638 of record NZ_JADOTY010000001.1, read on the forward strand.
GAACGGGTCGAAGACGTACATCACCAGCGGCCACCGGGCCGACTTCGTGACCACCGCTGTGTGTACCGACTTCCCCGGCAGCGGTGAACTGACCCTGCTGGTCATCGACAAGGGGTCGCCCGGGTTCACAGTGGGACGCCGGTTGGAGAAGCTGGGCTGGCACTGCTCGGACACCGCCGAGCTGTCCTTCGCGGACGTACGGGTGCCGGTCGCCAACCGGATCGGCGCGGAGAACACCGGCTTTCTGGCGATCATGCAGCACTTCGCGGCGGAACGTCTCTCGCTGGCGACCCAGGCGTACGCGACAGCGCAGCGCTGTGTCGAGCTGGCGGTGCGCTGGTGCCGGGACCGGGAGACCTTCGGGCGTCCGCTGGCCAGCCGGCAGCTGATCCGGCACCGGTTGGCCGAGATGCACACGCGGACCGAGGCGGCCCGGTCGTACGTGCACGCGGTGGCGGGTCGGGTCGCGGCCGGCGAGCCGGTGGTGACCGAGGTGGCGATGGCGAAGAACGTGGCGGTGGCCGCCTGCGACCACGTCGTCGACCAGGCGTTGCAGCTGCACGGCGGGTTCGGTTACCTGCGCGACGCCGAGGTGGAGCGGCACTACCGCGACGCGCGGATCCTCGGCATCGGCGGCGGCACCACCGAGATCATGAACGAGATCATCGCGAAAGGCATGGGTCTGTGAGCGCGAGGAGTGAGCCGGGTCTGCGAGCCCCGCAGTCGCGAACGAAGGAGGCACGGTGACCACCCTGGACAGTGCTGTCGACCCGTCCGCGCCCGCGTACCTGGCGAACCGGGCGGCGTTGCTGGAGCGGCTGGGCGAGCTGGACGCCGCGCTGGACCAGGCGCGGGCGGGTGGCGGCGAGAAGTACGTGACCCGGCATCACGCCCGCGGCAAGCTGCTCCCCCGGGAGCGGATCGAGCTGCTGGTGGACGCGGACAGCCCCTTCCTGGAGTTGTCGCCTGTCGCCGCGTACGGCTCGGACTTCCCGGTCGGGGCCAGCGTGGTCACCGGTATCGGGGTGGTCGAGGGCGTGGAGTGCCTGATCGTCGCCAACGACCCGACGGTACGCGGCGGCGCGGTCAACCCGTGGTCGCTGGCGAAGACCCGGCGGGCCGGTGAGATCGCCCTGGCCAACCGGCTGCCCATGGTCAACCTGGTCGAGTCGGCCGGGGCGGACCTGCCCACCCAGGCGGAGATCTTCATCCCCGGTGGTCGGGTGTTCCGTGACCTCACCCGGCTCTCGGCGGCCGGCATCCCCACTGTCAGCGTGGTCTTCGGCAACGCCACTGCCGGTGGCGCGTACGTGCCGGGGATGTCCGACCACGTGATCATGATTCGGGACCGGTCGCAGGTCTATCTGGCCGGTCCGCCGCTGGTGAAGATGGCAACCGGTGAGGTCACCGACGACGAGTCGCTGGGCGGTGCGGCGATGCACGCCGGCACGTCCGGGCTGGCCGACTACCTGGCCGTCGACGAGCGGGACGGCATCCGGCTGGCCCGGCAGTGCGTCCGCCGGTTGAACTGGCGCAAGCAGGGTCCGTCGCCGCGTACGGCGGTGCCGCAGCCGCCGAAGTACGACCCGGAGGAGCTGCTCGGCATCACCAGCGCCGACCTGAAGGTGCCGTTCGACCCTAGGGAGGTGCTGGCCCGGATCCTCGACGGCAGCGACTTCGACGAGTTCAAGCCGGCGTACGGGGATGCGCTGGTCACCGGCTGGGGTGAGCTGCACGGGTACCCGGTGGGCGTGCTGGCCAACGCCCGGGGGGTGCTGTTCAGCGCGGAGGCGCAGAAGGCGGCCCAGTTCATCCAGCTCGCGAACGCCTCGGACACGCCGTTGATCTTCTTGCAGAACACCACCGGCTACATGGTGGGCACCGAGTACGAGCAGCGCGGCATCATCAAGCACGGCGCCCTGATGATCAATGCGGTGTCGAACTCGACGGTGCCGCACCTGACGGTGAACCTGGGCGCCTCGTACGGGGCCGGCAACTACGGCATGTGCGGCCGGGCGTACGAGCCGAGGTTCCTGTTCACCTGGCCGAACGCGAAGTCGGCGGTGATGGGCCCGGCGCAGCTGGCGGGGGTGCTGTCGATCGTGGCCCGGCAGGCGGCTGCCGCCCGGGGGCGCGACTATGACGAGGACTCCGACGCGGCGATGCGGATGATGGTCGAGCAGCAGATCGAGTCGCAGTCCGGTGCGCTAGTCCTCTCCGGCCGGCTCTACGACGACGGGGTGATCGACCCCCGGGACACTCGGACCGTCCTCGGGCTCTGCCTCTCGGCGATCCACAACGGACCGGTGAAGGGCGCCGACGGTTTCGGCGTCTTCCGGATGTAGGGGGCGCGCCAACCATGATCAACAGACTGCTCGTGGCCAACCGGGGCGAGATCGCCCGCCGGGTCTTCGCCACCTGCCGGGCGATGGGCGTGGAGACGGTCGCCGCGCACTCCGACGCGGACGCCGACGCGCCGTTCGTGGCCGAGGCCGACCAGGCGGTCCGGCTGCCGGGCGCCACGCCGGCCGAGACGTACCTGCGGGTCGACCTGATCCTGGACGCGGCCCGCCGCAGCGGCGCGGACGCCGTCCACCCCGGCTACGGGTTTCTCGCCGAGAACGCCGAGTTCGCGGCGGCGGTGACCGACGCCGGCCTGACCTGGGTCGGGCCGCCGGCCAAGGTGATCGCCGCGATGGGCGACAAGCTGGCGGCGAAGGCACTGCTCGCCGAGGCGGGCGTGCCGATGCTGCCGAGCTGGACCGACACCGACAGTGTCACGGACTTCCCGGTGCTGGTGAAGGCGTCCGCCGGCGGCGGTGGGCGGGGCATGCGGATCGTCCGGACCGCCGACGAACTGGCCGAGGCGGTCGCCTCCGCGCGCCGCGAGGCGGCTGCCGCGTTCGGCGACGGCACTGTCTTCATCGAGCGGTACGTCGAGCGCGGCCGGCACCTCGAGGTGCAGATCTTCGGTGACACCCACGGCACCGTGCAGGTGCTCGGCGTCCGGGAGTGCTCGATCCAGCGCCGACACCAGAAGATCATCGAGGAGGCTCCGGGTGATCTCCCGCCGGGGCTGCATGATCGGCTGCACGAGACGGCCATGGCTGCTGGGCGGGCGGTCGACTACGTGGGGGCCGGCACTGTCGAGTTCCTGCTGGCACCGACCGGCGAGTTCTTCTTTCTGGAGATGAACACCCGACTCCAGGTGGAGCACCCCGTCACCGAGTTGGTCACTCCGGCCGGGCTGGACCTGGTCCGGATGCAGCTGCTGGTGGCCGAGGGCGCACCGCTGCCCGCACATCACCTCTACCCGGCCACGCGCGGCTACGCCATCGAGGTACGGCTGTGCGCCGAGGAGCCGGCGCAGGGCTGGCGGCCCGCCACTGGCACCCTGCACCGCTTCGACGTGCCGGGGGTGGACCGGGAGTTCGGCTGGATCCAACGGGCGGGCCTGCGGCTCGACTCCGGCGTGGTGGCGGGCTCGGTGGTGGGGGTGCACTACGACTCGCTGCTCGCCAAGCTGATCGCCGTGGCACCGACCCGGGCCGAGGCGGCTCGGGCCCTGGCGGGTGCCCTGGCTCGGGCCGAGTTGCACGGGGTGGCAACCAACCGCGATCTGCTGGTCCGGGTGCTGCGCAGCCCGGAGTTCGCGGCGGCGGAGATCGACACCGGTTTCCTGGACCGGCACCCGGAGGTCTTCGCACCGCTCCTCCCCGCCGACCAGGTCCCACTCACCGCCCTCGCCGCCGCGCTGGCGGGCGCCGCGCACCGCCGGGCCACAGCACCGGTGCTGGGCGGGCTCCCCTCCGGTTGGCGCAACGTGCCCGCAGTTCCCCAGACCGCCCGCTTCGTCGGGCCGGACGGCGACGAGATCGAGGTCCGCTACCGCCTGGACCGGACCGGCGGGCTCGCCGACTGGTCCAGTACGTCAGTTGCCGAGGACTCCGCCGCGCGGCCGACAGCACCTGCCGTGGCGCTGGTCGAGGCCACCCCGGACCGGGTGGTGCTCGACGTCGACGGAGTTCGCCGCGGGTACCGCGTACACCGGGTGGGGTCGGCTGTCTTCGTGGACGGCCCGGACGGGGCGGCGAGCCTGGCCGAGCTGCCGCGTCTCCCGCTGCCCACCGCTGCGGTGGCGGCCGGGTCGCTGCTCGCGCCGCTGCCCGGCGCGGTGACCCGGGTACACGTCCAGGTCGGCCAGCGGGTCACCGCCGGTGATCCGCTGCTCACCCTGGAAGCGATGAAGCTGGAACATCCCGTGCTCGCCCCGATCGACGGCGTGGTCACCGAACTGCCGGTGCCGACCGGCGGTCAGGTGCAGACGGGCGCCGTGCTGGCCGTTATCGAAGAAGAGGACGCCCGATGACCTTCGACCTCACCCCTGAACAGGACCAACTGCGCGACGCCGTGCGGGCGCTCGGCCGCCGCTACGGTCACTCCTACTTCGTCGAGAAGGCGAGGGCCGGCGAACACACCACCGAACTCTGGGCGGAGGCCGGACGCCTCGGCTACCTGGGGGTCAACATCCCCACCGAGTACGGCGGCGGGGGCGGCGGCATCACCGAGCTCGCCATCGTCTGCGAGGAGTTGGCGGCGGCGGGTTGCCCGCTCCTGCTGCTGGTGGTCTCCCCCGCCATCGCGGCGACCGTCCTCAGCCGGCACGGCACCGAGGAGCAGCGCAAGCGGCACCTGCCGGGCCTCGCCGACGGCTCACAGAAGATCGTCTTCGCGATCACCGAGCCGGAGGCCGGTTCCAACTTCCACCGGCTCGGCACTGTGGCTCGCCGCGACGGCGACGGCTGGCTGCTGAACGGCCGCAAATGCTACATCTCCGGCGTCGACGAGGCCGGTCACGTGCTGGTGGTGGCCCGTGTCGCCGTCGATGACGGCCCAGCCGGCTCAGGGGATACGTCTCCGCAGCGGCTCAAGCCGGCGCTGTTCCTCGTGCCGACCGACGCGGCCGGGCTGACCCGGTCCAAGCTGGACATGGAGATCGTGTCTCCGGAGAACCAGTTCCTGCTCTACCTGGACGACGTGCGGGTGCCCGCCGACGCACTGCTCGGCGAGTCGCTGGACGCCGGGCTGCCGGCGCTCTTCGCCGGGCTCAACCCGGAGCGGATCACGGTGGCCGCGATGGGCGCCGGCACCGGCCGGTACGCCATCGAGCGGGCCAGTGAGTACACCGCCACCCGCAAGGTCTGGGGTGGCCGGACCATCGGCTCACACCAGGGGGTGTCGCATCCGCTGGCCCATGCGGCGGTGCAGGTGGAGCTGGCCCGCCTCATGATTCAGAAGGCGGCCACCCTGTACGACGCCGGCCGTGACCTGGAGGCCGGGGTGTCCGGAAACATGGCCAAGTACGCGGCCGGGGAGGCCGCCGCGCTCGCCGTAGACACCGCCGTCCAGGTGCTCGGTGGGGCCGGCATGACCACCGAGTACGGGGTGGCGACCCTGCTCGGCGCGGTCCGGGCCGGCCGGATCGCACCGGTCAGCCGCGAGATGATCCTCAACTTCGTGGCCCAACACGTCCTGGGTCAGGACAAGTCCTACTGACCCGGGCCGCGTCCGCTCGGGCGTGGCGGGTCGTGGCCGCGCGCGCCCGAGCTGCATGATCGACTCGGTTTCCTTGAACCTGCGGTGTCCAAGCGCCAGCGATGCCCCGACTTCCTGAAACCGAGTCGATCACGTGCGGGCGGCGGTCAGGCTGGGGTGCGGCAGGCGGCGTCGATGCGGTGGACCGGGCGGACCCGACGCCCCATGCCCTCCAACAGGGAATCCTCGACGTGGAAGTCGTGAATGCGCAGTTGGTGGCGGGGCAACTCCTCCTCGCTCGGGCAGAGCACCTGGGCGCGGACCAGATCGACCGGGACGTAACGGACGCCACCCCGTTCCTGGAGGATCACCATGTTGACGTCGTCGGTGGTGACCACGTGCCCGCGTACGTCCTCGGTGGGCCCACTCTCCGGGCCGACGGTGGTGACGGTCAGCGGCAACACCGGGGTGCTGATCACCGGCACCGCCGCCCAGACCAGGGTGGCCAGCACCGCCACCTCGGTCACCGACGCCAGCGGCCGGATCACCATGCCCGGCAGCGGCCCTGCGATGAACAGCGCCAGCAGCGGGGGCACCACGATGAGCGCCAGCACCAGCCACTCGTCGCCCTGCCGCATCGCGTCGCGCATCGTGGGCAGCATCAGCCAGCCGTACCCGGCGAGAAGCGCGCCGATCAGCAGCAGCCGAGGCACGACCCGCTCGTGCAGCCGCCCGGGGTGCAGTTGGAACGCGGCCACGAACGCCGGCAGCAGCAGCGGAAGATAGAGCAACGGCCAGGTGATCAGTGCGAGCAGGAAGCTGGCCAGCACCACCCAGGCCGGGGTGATGTCGGCCCAGCGGGCGAAGAGCGGCCGGCGACGCGTGCCCGGCGGAAGTCGGTCCGCGCTGACGGCCAGCACCGCGCCCAGCGCGAAGACGGCGACCAGGCCGGTGGAGAGCAGCCGGGCCGCTGTGGTCAGGAAGCCGGCGAGCAGGTTCACCGGCCCGACGTTGGCCACCAGCAGCAGCGTGGTCTGGAGTTCACCGCCGGCCTCCACGCCGAGGCGGAGCACCGAGAAGATCGCGGGTACGCCCACCACGGCTGTCCAGAACGACTGGCTGGCCCGGGCACGCCGCTCGGCCGGATCCCAGCGGACCCGCGCGGGCTCGACGTCGACGACGACCGGCTCGGCCGGTTCGGCGACCGGCACGGCGGCCGGCCAGGAAATCTCACTCCCCACGCCGGCCACTGGACCGTCGCCGGTCGGCGGCGCCGTGGTCGTACCGTCGACTCTCGGGGCGGCGCCGCCGGGCACTGACGTGCGGGGCGGCGGGACCGGCCCGTCGCCGCCGGTGGCGGTCGGCGCCGCGCTCACTTCGCGGGCGCCTTGTCGTCGAAGTCGACGAGCTTCGGCACCTCCAGCGGCTGCGGCTGGCGCTTCTCGGCCTTCAGCCACGGGCCCAGGGTCCGGTTGTACGCGGTCTGCCAGGGGGTCGCCTGGTCATCGCGCCCCTGCTGGTAGCTCTTCTGCAGGAAGAACGCGACCAGGTCGCGCAGCGCGGGATCACCGATCGGCACTCCGATGCCCAGCAACTCGCTGGTGCCGAAGGGCATGTCGACGATCTCGAACTCCTTCGGGTGGCGGGCCAGGAAGCCGGCGAGGATCGTCTCGTCAGAGCTCACCGCGTCGTAGCGGCCCGTCCGGATGCCTGCGACGCAGTCCCCGACGGTCTTCACGACCAGCGCCTTGACCTGGTGACTGCCCAACTCGGCCTCGGAGGTGGAACCACCGCTGGTACAGATCTTGTAATCCGGGTTGCGCAGGTCCTCAATGGTGCTGATCTTCCCCTTCAACCGGGTCGGCACCATCACCTCCTGGGTGGTGACGAAGTACGGCCCGGCGAAGCTCACCACCTTCTTGCGCTCCTCTGTGATGGAGAAGCTGGACACCACGAGGTCGACAGTCCCGCCCTGTAGCGCGGGGATCCGTTCCTCGGTGGCCACCGGGACGAACTCCAGCCGCTGGTCCCCCTCGTAGCCGAGCGAGGCCGCGATGTACCGGGCGATCTCGACGTCGAAGCCGACCGGCTTGCCGTTGCGCAACTCACTCATCAACGGCTCGTTGGTGGCGACACCGACCCGCAGCTTCGACTGGCCGTAGATGTGCGTCTCGCGCATCTTCTCCTGCACGGTGGGCAGGTCAGGTTCCTTGCGGCTGTCGCAACCGGCGGCGGCGGCGAGCACGAGGGTGAGGGCGACCGCCAGCGTCGATGCGACCGAGCGGAGCCGAGACTGCGAACTGCCTGAGTTCATGGGCGACCTCGCTGCCGGATGAGCCTGCGGGATACCGAGAGTAGCCGTTCCCGTCCAATCTGTGTGGGTGCCGTGGACCTTGTCGGGCGGGTCGCTCGGATCGATGTCGATCGGCGCGGCGGTCGGCTCTGCGGTTGACAGCGGGCTCCGTCGCGACATGCTGGACGGGTGAGCCGACTGTCCAGACCCGATGCGCGCACGGTGGCGGTGCTCGCGGCGCTGGGAGCCCTTGCGCCGCTGGTCATGCTGGTGGTGTGGCGCCGACAGGATCTACTCGGCGTGGTTCTCGCGCTGCTCTGCGTGCTCATGACGATGGTCGCCGGGGTCGCGGTCTCCGCCGCTCGGCAGGTCGACGACCCGGAGCCGGCGGACCGGTCGGCAGCCGTCGGGCCGCCCGAGTTGATGCCGTACGGGATCGACGCGGACACCCTCGATGCCCTGGACAGCCGGGACGCGTTGCGTGCGGTGCGTGACCGCCGACGCGGGTCGAACGGGCTCAGCGGCCGGTGAGCGTCGGCGCGGTGAGCGCGTCCACGCCGCGCCCCGCCAGACACCGGTAGGCCCGGTCGATACTCCCGTCGACCGGCGGTAGTACCTCAAGGTGCCAGCCGGTCGACTCGGCGATCCCGGTGGTCAGGCGGAACGTCTTTGCGCTGCACACCTGCCGCACCGGCTCAGCGGCGGCCACCTCGTCGTAGTCGGCGCCGACCAGTGACACCGGCAGGATTCCCTCCGCGTACGTCTCCCAGGTGTGTCGGCCGGCGCAGGACAGTCGAACCGCCTCGGCGCGGCTGCCCCGGATCCGCATCGGGCCGAAGCACTCCAGCTCGGGCAGGCACCGGGCGCCCTCGGGCAGGGCGGTGGGCGCACCGGTGCCCGTCGCGCAGCCGGGCAGCGGCCCGGTCGCCGGTGCGGCGATCTGGGTGGCCGACGGGTACGGGGCAGGTGGCGGCGCCCGGTCGGCGACCCAGGCCCCGGCGGTCGCGGAGGCGGCGAGCGCGAGCACCCCGGCGCCGCCGAAGAGCCAGCGCCGCCAACGCCGACCGACGGGGAGAGTCCGCTGAGTGTCCTCGATGGGCGGGCGGGGCACCGGCTGGCTGGCCGCGTACGGGCCGGAGAGCGTCGCGCCACCGCTGACCGGAGCGCCGCTCACCGGTGTCGCCGGCGAGCCGAGTGGCAGGTTGGTGAGCAGGTCGCGCAACTCCAGCGCGGAGGGACGCTCGGCCGGGTCGTTGGCCATGCCGGCGCGCAGCACGTCGATCAGCTCGTCCGGCACCCCTGGAAGGGCAGGGAGCGGCTGGTTGAACATCTCCAGCACGGTGACCAGGCTCGGGTTGCGCTCGGACTGCCAGCGCGGCGGCCGGCCGTGCATCACTGCGTAGAGGGTGGCGCAGAGCGCGTACACGTCGACGGCCGGCGACGGTGGGCTGTGGCTGAACATCTCCGGCGGCGCGTACGCCGGGGTGAGCACCTCCAGGGTGACCGAGGCGTCCCGGTGCTCGGCGAGGACGGCGAGCCCGAAGTCGGCGAGCACCGCCGAGTTGAAGTGTGAGTGGAGGATGTTGGCGGGCTTCACGTCCCGGTGCAGCACCCCTGCGGCGTGCGAGTGGGCCAGCGCGTCCGCGATCTTGATGCCGAGGTCGCGGGCCTCCACCGGGCCCAGCGGCGAGGTGCGCATCCGTTCGGCGTACGAGCCGTCGCAGAGCTCCATGATCAGGTAGGGGTGCTGGTCGACGGTGACGCCCACGTCGAAGAGGTCCACCACGTGCGGGTGTGACGACATCCGTCCGGCCGCCCGCGCCTCGCGCAGGAAGCGGGCCTGGTCCCGCTCGCTGTCCAGCGTCCGGTTCTCCACCTTGACGGCGACCTCGCGGCCCACGGAGATCTGGGTGGCCTGGTAGACGGTCGCGTACCCGCCCCGGGCAAAGACCCGCAAATCAGTCAGACCGGGCACGATCGGCACTGGAAGGCCGCCGGTCGGGGTGTCGGTCACCGCTCGAAAATACCCAACCCGACCGATGGCTCAGCGCACCGCGTCCGCCGGAGCCGCACCGGTGGGACCGGTACCCTCCTCGGCGACCGCAGTCGTCCCGGCACCGTCGGACGATCCGACCCGGCCGGCCGGGATGCCCCGGCGGGCATCCAGACGCAGACCGATGGCGGTGGCCACTGCCCCCAGCCCTTCCCACGCCGCCACCCCGAAGAACCGGTCGGGAGCGATGTCGGCCAGCACCGCGATAGTGAAGACGGTGAACGTGACCAGTCGGAAGACCACTGTGAACCGGTAGAACACCCGCCACTCGGTCACGGTGGCGAGCAGGTAGTACACGCCCATGTTGAAGGCCGCCATCGAGGACGCCAGCAGGAACGTCCCGGTGTGGTCACCGACGGCCCGCGTCTCCGGCACCTCGAACCCGAGCATGCGCAGCTGCGCCTCCGGCCAGAGCAGCCCGACCGCGCCCATCACCAGCGCCAACACGCCGAAGACCGCGATGGTCCAGCCCGCGATGGATCGCGGCAGCTTCATGAACGGCCTCCCCAGGCACGGCGACGGTCACCACTGTGGACCCGTACGCGGTGGTGACACGCTAGCCGCTCACCCCGACCACCACATCCCCAGAACCGGCAAAACCTGGACGTTAGACCAGGGCGGTCAGGCGGGCGCGGAGGGCGTCGGCTGCCGCGCGTTCGCTGCGCTGCTCGGTGGCGTACGCCAGACGGACCGCCTCCTCCGCGCAGGACACCGCCTCCGCCGGACGCCCACAGGCGGCCAACGCCTCGGCCAGCACACTCGCCGCGATCACCTGGCTGCGCACGTCCTCGGCCGGTGCGGTGACCGCTCGGCGGGCCCAGTCCAACGCCTGCTCCCGCTGACCGTGCGCGAGCAGCGCCGCAGCGTACTGGGCCATTGTCTGGCGGCGGGAGAAGAGCAGCGACGGCGCGTTCGCGGCGGCCGTCGCCACTGGGGCGAGCAGCCCGACCGCTGTCGCCGAGTCGCCGGCGGCGAGACGGGCCGTCGCCAGCAACACCCGGGGCGCCACCTGCGCCGGGGCCTGCGGATTGTGCGGCTCCACAGCGGTCAGCACCGCGCGGGCCACCCGCTCGGCCGTCTCGCAGTCACCCATGTCCAACGCGACGAAGCCGCGCAGTGTGCCGGCCATCCCGGTGAGCAGCGGATGCGAGGTGCGCTCCGCGTACGCCAGGGCGTCGGTGAGCAGGTCCGCCGCGTGCTCCGGCTCGCCCAACCCGCGCGCCACCACCGCCCGGACCACCAGGGCGAACCCGCGGCCCCAGTCGTCGGAGGCGGCGGCGAACTCCCGGTACGCCCGCCTGGCCTCCCGGTCCGCCTCGGCCAGGTCACCCAGTTCGGCGGTGGCGAACGCCGCCACCGCGCGCAACGTTCCCACCGCCCACGCCTCACCGACCCGCTCGCCGAACGGCAGGAACACCTGCGCCATCCGACACGCCTCGCGCAGTCGGCCGGCGAGCAGCCGGGCGAACGCCGTGGTGCCGCGCAGCCAGGCCCGGCCGTACGGGTCCTTCAACTCGGCGAAGAGCCGGGCCGCCCGGCCGAGCACCGCGTCGGTGCCGGCGAAGTCGCCCCGGGTGGTGGTCACCCAGGCCAGGTTCTGCAGGGACCACGCCTGCCCGCGTCGGTCCTGCGCGCCGAGGCTGACCTGGTACGCGGCCGCCAACCGGCTGCTCGCCTGACTCAGCCGCCCCGCCACGAAGTCGGCCATGCCAAGCCGGCGCATCGCCGTGGCGCGCTGCGTGGGCAGCCGCCCCTCGGTGGCCACCTGCAACGCCTCCTGCCAGGCGGTCACCGCCCGACCCTGGTCGCCGAGGGTCTCCTGGGCCTGCCCCGCCAGCAGCAGGGCGCTGACCCGGGTGACCTCGTCCCCCGCGTTCGCGGCGATCTTCTCGGCGTACGCCAACGCGTCGGTGACCCGGCCGACCTGGAGCAACGCCCGCGCGTGCACCACCCGATCGGCTGCCGGCACCCCGTCGCGGGCCAGTTCGGTGGCGCGCTCGGCGTACTCCACGGCCATCGCCGGCTCGCCGGCGGAGAGCGACCGGCGGGCGGCCCGGCCGAGCGCGGCGACGCCCAGCGGAACCACCGCCCGGGCCGGCGCGTCCGGGCGCAGCTTCACCGCGTCGGCGAGCCTGGCGGCCCGCTCGACGTGCGTCGCCACGAAGTCGTCCCGGGCCTCGTCGGTGAACCCGCCCACAGTGCCGGCCGTGGTCTCGTCCACCGGCGCCGCCCAGCGGGCCAACGCGGCGTGCCGCTCGGCCAACTCGGCCTTGCTCACCCCGGCGTACGCGGCCTCCCGCATGAGCGGTGTCGCGAACGAGTAGCCGGCACGCGAACGGTGCAGCATGCGGCGTTGCAGCAACTCCTCGACCGCCCGGTCGAGCTCGACGGCGACCACTGCGGACGGCCGGCCGTCACGACCGCTCCGCTGCTCCCGCATCGCCTCCAGCGCGCCGATCGGCACCGTGTCTCCGGTGACCGCCGCGTCGCGCAGCACCGACCGGGCGTCCGGCGGCAGGGCGTCGATGCGGGCCGCCAGCACGGCGGCGAGGTCCCGGGAGAGCAGCCGGCTTCCCAGCGAACCCGGTACCAACCGCCAACCGGCCTGCCCGCTCTGCTCCCGCTCGGCGGAGCCGGACCGATCCACCGCGGCACCACGGGTCGAGGCGGCACCGCGCACTGATTCGGTGGTGAGCGCCCCGCGTTCGATAAGCAGGGTGACCAGCTCAGCCAGGTAGAACGGATTGCCCTGCGCGGTCGCGAGCAACCGGTCGGTGTCGGCCTGCGGCAGCTTGCCGCCGCCGAGGTAACTCGTGAGCAGCCGGGCCGCGTCGGCACCGCGCAGCGGCGGCAGCGAATGCACCTCGGCGTCCGCGACCCGGGTCAGCGCGCCAGCGGTACGCACCAACTCGGGGCGGCCGAGCAGCAGCACCAGCACCGGGCCGGTGAGCCTGGACAGGGTCAATCCGAGGGCACTGATCGTCTCGGCGGTGGCATCGTGCAGGTCGTCCACCACGATCACCAGCGGCGCCTCCGAGGCGAGCCCGCTGAGCAGGTCGGCGACCGCGTTCGGCACCACCTCGGCATCCGCGGCCGGAGTGCCCGAGCCGCCCCACTCGCCGCTGTCGGTGCCGCCGTGCGCCGGGAGTTCGGCGTAGCCGAGCAGGGCGAGCAGCTGTTCCGTGGCGATCGGCGCGGTCTCCGCACCCGAGCGGGCGAGCCGCTGCCCGAGCCGGCGCAGCCGCTCCTCCACCGCCGGGCGGGTCAGCGCGGTGGACGCGTCGCTGGGCAGCCCGACGGCGGCCCGCACCAGGTCGGCCAGGGGCGCGAGCCGTCGCCGCTCACCGAACGCGGCACAGCGCACCGAGAGCACCCGGGCCCCGGTGTGCGCCGCGTACCGGCCAGCGCCGACGTCGTACCCGGCGGCGAGGCGTTCCACCTCGGCGGCGAACCGGGACTTGCCGATGCCCGCCTCGGCGGTCATCAGCAGCACCCGCGGGTCGCCCTGGTCGATCACCTCGGCGAGCCGGCCGGCGACCCGACCGATCTCCGTCTCCCGGCCGACGTACGGCGCCTCGTCGCCGAGCCCCGAGCGGGTGCCCGGCGCGTCCAGCAGACCCAGCAGCTCGTACGCCTCGACCGGTTCACGCTTGCCCTTGAGCCGCAGCGGGCGCAGCGCCCGCCAGGAGGAGACGTGCCGCGTGGCCGCGGCGGTGCGCCCCCCGGCGTAGACGGCCCCGACCGCGGCGGCGTCGGCCAGTCGGGCCGCGGTGTTCACAGTGTCGCCGATGACCGTGTATTCGATGGCGGCCTGGATGCCCGCGATGACGTCGCCGGTGTTCAGCCCGACCCGCAGCCCGAGCGGCGCGCCGCCGCCCCGCTCGTCGTCGAGCACCCGGCGGACGGCCCGCTGCATGGACAGGGCGGCCCGGACGGCGCGTTCGGCGTCGTCCTCGTGCGCAACCGGGGCGCCGAAGACCGCCATGATGCCGTCACCGGTCAGCTTGTCGACGTGCCCGCCGAACGTCTTCACCGCACCGGCGAGGGCGGCGAGCACCCGGTCGGTGACCGCGCCGACGCGTTCCGGGTCGAGGTCCTCCGACCAGGAGGTGAACTCGGAGAGGTCACCGAAGAGCACGGTGACCACCCGGCGCTCGGCCGCCGGCAACGTGGCGGCGGCCGGCAGCGCGGCGCCACAGTTGTGGCAGAACCGCGCGCCGGGAACGGCAACGGTTCCACACACGGGGCAGGTCACATGTGCTCCAACCCACTGACCCCGGGCGCGGATTCCCCGGTGTCGACGCCCAGATACTCGAGCTGGGCACGGACCGACCATTCCGCCGCCCACCAGAGTGAGCGGTCCACGTCCGCGTAGACCGTCGCCACCACGTCGGCGGGGGTGTGGGCGCCGGCGGCGACCGCCGCCCGGACCTGGTCGAGCCGGGCCCGGCGGTGGGCGAGGTAGAAATCGGCGGCGGCGGCGCAGTCGGCCAGCGCCGGGCCGTGTCCGGGCAGCGCCGGAATCCCCCGGTACGCGGACAGCAGCTCGAGGCTGGTCAGGTAGTCACCCAGGTGCCCGTCGGGGTGGGCGACGACTGTGGTGCCCCGGCCGAGGATGGTGTCACCGGTGAGCACCACCCGCTCGTCGTCGTGCCCGACCAGGAAGCAGACGGAGTCGGCGGTGTGCCCCGGCGTTGGCAACAGACTGATGTGCAGACCGAGGTCACCGAAGCCCTCGCCCGGCCCGGTCAGCGGCTCGGCACCGATGGTGTGCGCCGGGTCGACGGCGCGGACGGGCGTCCCGCCGAGCAGCTCGCTCAGGCGGGCGGCGCCCTTGGTGTGGTCGGGGTGGCCGTGGGTGATCAGGATCAGCCCGATCGGGCCGTGCTCGGCGATCCGGGTCAGGTGCCCCTCGTCCGCCGGCCCCGGGTCGACCACGATGGCGTACTCGGCTGCCGGGGCGCGCAGTACCCAGGTGTTGGTGCCGTCGAGGGTCATCGGCCCCGGGTTCGGCGCACGCAGCAGTGAAACCCAGCGGGGTAACTCGTCGGCAAGCGCCGCCACCGCCCCCGTTACGTGCCCGCTCATGGCTGCGATCGTACGACCCCGCCCGCCACACCCCACGATCTTGCACTTGCGGCCCCTGATTCATCCCCGTTCAGGGCTTTCGTCCGGGGCGGAAGTGCAAGATCGCGGGGCGATGGGGACGGGTCAGGCGACCTCGACGATCAGCTCGATCTCCACCGGGGCGTCGAGGGGCAACTCGGCCACGCCCACCGCGCTGCGCGCGTGGCGGCCGGCCTCCCCGAAGACGGTGCCGAAGAGGTCGGAGGCACCGTTGATCACGGCGGGCTGACCGGTGAAGCCGGGCGCGGAGGCCACGAAACCGGTCACCTTGACCACCTTGACCACGTTCTCCAGGCCGACCAGCGAGTCGACAGCGGCCAGCGCGTTGAGCGCGCAGCGCTGGGCCAGATCCTTCGCCTGGTCGGCGGAGATCCCGGCGCCGACCTTGCCGGTCGCGAGCAGCTTGCCCTCGGCCATCGGCAGCTGGCCGGAAACGTACACGTGTTGCCCGGACTGCACGGCCGGGACGTAGCTGGCCACCGGCGGTACGACCTCGGGCAGGTCGAGACCGAGCTCGGCGAGTTTCGCGTGCGGACCGTTGCTCACCGCGCCACCTCGTGGTTCGCGACTGCGGGGCTCCGCTTCGCTGCACTCCTCGCGCTCACGCCTTCGGCCGCTTCAGGTAGGCGACCAGCTGGTCCGGATTCGGGCCGGGGACCACGGCGACGAGCTCCCACCCGTCCTCGCCCCAGTTGTCGAGGATCTGCTTGGTCGCGTGGACCAGCAGCGGGACCGTGGAGTATTCCCACTTCTGCATCGCTGAAGGGCTCCCTCTCGGTGCGGAATTGTTCGAGGGACAGCCTACGGTCCGCTGCCCGGACGAGGTACGGGACGCTGCTCCGGCGCGGCCGGCAGCTCCCCGCAGCGCCCTTCGTGCTCGTACCCCTGGGGGCAGCGGGACCGGTCGGGCAGCAGCAGGTCACAGAAGACCCGGTGCCGGTTGTTCTGGTCGTCGGCGTCGGACACGGTGGTCTCGCCGGCGTCCAACTCGGGCAGGAAGCCCAGGGACACCGCCACCCGCCCGGCCAGCACTGTCGCCGCCGCCAGATTCGGCACCCGGATCGGCAGGTGGATCACGAAGCCCGGCTCGTCGTCCTCGCGGGTCCGCTCGGCGGGCTGGCTCGGCACCCGGGCCGTCTCCGACTGCTCCGGCATCCGGCGGTACGACCGTTCGTTGATCGGCTGGTTGGTGACCTGCCCGCCGGGCTCGACCACGGACCCGGGCCGGCGGGGCCGGTCGTTCGTCGGGAACTGGGTGCGAGGGATGTTGTCCGCGTCGCGCATGCACTGCCTCCGGTCGTACCTCTCGGACCATGCTTCCGGCCCGGACCCATTCGTCCGTTCCGGCCCCCGCACCGGGACGAAGGTAGGTCTGTGGCCGCAGTCCCGCCAACAGGACGCGCACAACAGGTCACCAACAGTCACATATGCGACACACCGCAGGTCGGGGGCCCGACACCGGAACCGACGCCGGTACCACTCACCGGATCGCCGGGCCTCCCGGCCGGCAGGGGCGATACCTACCCGGTCATCGACCGCTACCCTTCCGGTCGGACGGTCGCGCTGCGCCCGGCCGCCCGCTCGATCACGCTCGGCGCCAGGGGTGGCGGCGGGCGCCGCACCCCTGGGGGAACGACATGACCCACCCGCCCAGCGGCGACCAGGCCGGCACACCCGCTCACCCGCCGGCCCACCCGGATCCCGCGGGCCAGTCCGGCGTGCCGGCCATCCCCAGCCAGCCAACCCCCGCCCCGCCGCCCGGGCAGCTCGCTCTTCCCGCCTCCCCCGCCCAGCCGGCGCTCCCCGCCGCCCCCAGCCCACCGGCCTTCCCCGGGCAGTCGACCGGCCCCGGGCAGTCGGCGTTTCCCGGGCAGCCCGGCGGTGCCGGGCAGCCGGAAGGGTCCGGCGGCAGCACCTCGGCCGCCACGCCGACGCAGCCGGGCGCCCCGAACCCCTCGTCGATCCCTCCGGCCCCGCCGGCCTACCCGCCCTACCAGGGCTCCCCCGAACCGAAGAAGAAGCGCGGCCTGCTGATCGCGGCGATCGCCCTGATCGTGATCATGGTGCTCTGCGTGGGTGGCGGTGTGGTGGCCTTCCTGACCCTGCGCGACGCCGAGACCGGCCAGGGCGCCAAGGAGCCGGCGATCGCCGTCGACGAGTTCCTCACAGCGGTCTACAAGGACCGCGACGCGACGGCGGCGGCCGGTAGGGTCTGCGCCGCCTCCCGCGACGACGACAAGATCGCCGCGAAGGTGGCCGAGGTGGGGAAGTACGCCTCCACGTACCAGAACCCGCGTTTCCGGTGGACCACCCCGAAGGTGGACAACCAGACCGGGGACCGGGCCACCGTCTCCACCCGGCTCACCATGACCACCGCCGACGAGAAGGTCGCCGACCAGGAGTTGCGATTCACTGTGGTGCAGAAGACGGGTTGGTGGGTCTGCGAGGTCGCCTGACCGCCACGCCTGGATAGGCTCGACGGGTGTGTGCAGCTGAGCGCCCGATCGACCCGGCCGGTACCGGATGGCCCGCCCGTCTCCACGTGGTGACCGGCAAGGGCGGCACCGGTAAGACCAGCGTGGCGGCGGCGCTGGCCCTGGCGCTCGCCGCCGGTGGCCGGCGCACCCTGCTGGTCGAGGTCGAGGGGCGGCAGGGCATCGCCCAACTGTTCGGCATCGACCCGCTGCCCTACGAGGAACGGCACCTCGCCGACGCGCCGGACGGCGGTGAGGTGCGCGCGCTCGCGGTGGACGCTGAGGAGGCGCTGCTCGAGTACCTGGACATGTTCTACAAACTGGGCGCGGCGGGCCGGGCACTGCGCAAGCTGGGTGCCATCGACTTCGCCACCACCATCGCCCCCGGCCTGCGGGACGTCCTGCTCACCGGCAAGGTGAAGGAGGCCACCACCCGCACCACCGGGCAGCGGCGCGCGTACGACGCTGTGGTGCTGGACGCCCCGCCGACCGGGCGGATCGGCCGGTTCCTCAACGTGACTGCGGAGACCGCCCGGCTGGCCAAGGTCGGCCCGATCAAGACCCAGAGCGAGGGGGTCGCCGCGTTGCTGCGGTCCCCGATGACTGCTGTGCACGTGGTGACGCTGCTGGAGGAGATGCCGATCCAGGAGACGGTGGACGCGATCGCCGACCTGACCGCCCTCGGCTTCGGCGTCGGGAAGGTGCTCGTCAACGGGGTCCGAGCCCCGCTGCCCGCCGGACCGGCGGTCACCACCGCTGAGTTGGAGCGCGGGCTGGTCGCGGCCGGGCTGCCGGCCGATCGGGACATCGTGGCCGGGTTGCACGACGAGGCACGTGACCAGCTCATCCGGCGCGAACTGGAGGATTCGCTCCGCGCCGACCTGGTGGAGTTGGGGCTGCCGATGATCGAGCTGCCGTTGCTGCCCGACGGGGTGGACCGGGCGGGGCTCTCGGCGCTGGCCCAGGCCCTCGTTCGCGCCGAATGACTCACACCTGAGCGCAGCACGGGCGCGCGGACCCACCGGCCCGATACGCTCGATTGGTGCCTTCCGAAGACGCGGCGCCGCAGCTGGACGTCGACCAGATCCTCGCCGACCCAGGCGTGCGGATCGTCGTGTGCTGCGGTGCCGGCGGAGTGGGAAAGACGACCACGGCCGCGGCGCTGGCGCTGCGGGCCGCCGAGCACCACGGTCGGCGAACTGTGGTGCTCACCATCGACCCGGCCCGCCGGCTGGCCCAGTCGCTGGGCCTGACCGAGCTGGACAACACGCCTCGCCAGGTCAAGGGCATCGACGTCGAGAGCAGCGGCGGCGAGTTGCACGCCATGATGCTGGACATGAAGCGCACCTTCGACGACGTGGTGTTGCAGCACACCGACCCGACGAAGGCCGCGGAGATCTTCGCGAACCCGTTCTACCAGGCGATGAGCTCGACCTTCGCCGGCACACAGGAATACATGGCGATGGAGAAGCTGGGTCAGCTGCATGCCCGGGGCGAGTGGGACCTGATCGTGGTGGACACGCCACCGTCCCGCTCGGCACTGGACTTCCTGGACGCGCCGGCTCGACTCTCCCGTTTCCTCGACGGCCGGATGCTGCGACTGCTGCTGGCCCCGGCGCGCAGTGGCGGCCGGAGCATGTTCAGCCTGGTCACGGCCTCGTTCGGGATGTTCTCGAAGGTGGTGCAGAAGGTGCTCGGCGCGCAACTGCTCACCGACCTGTCCGGCTTCGTGGCGGCACTGGACTCGATGTTCGGTGGTTTCCGGCAGCGCGCCGAGCAGACGTACCGCATCCTGCAGGCGCGGGAGACGGCCTTCCTGCTGGTCGCGACGCCGGAGCCGGACGCGGTCCGGGAGGCCGCCTACTTCGCGGGCCGGCTGCGGGACGAGCGGATGCCGCTGGCCGGCCTGGTGCTCAACCGGGTGCACCGCCCGGCGGTTCCGGAGCTGGACGCCGAGCAGAGCCGGGTCGCCGCCGAGCGGCTGACCGAGCTGGGTGGGCATGAGGCCACCGCCGACGTGCTGCGGGCGCACGCGACGCTGGCCCGCCAGGCGGTACGCGAGCAGCAGGTCGCCGCGCGCTTCACCGAGGCGTTCCCGGCCGTGCCGGCGGTTTCGGTTACGGCGCAGCCCGCCGACGTGCACGACGTCGACGGGCTACGGACGATCGGCGCGGCGATCAGCCGGCAGTGACCGGCGTCAGTTGGCCGCGCTGACGAGAATCTTGTCCTTGCCAGCCTTGTCCTTGCTGTTCTTCTTCATCGCGGCCTCGAACATCTTGCGCCAGCTCGTCACCTGCGGGTGACGACGCAGGAGCGCCCGCCGTTCGCGTTCGGTCATGCCGCCCCACACACCGAACTCGATCCGGTTGTCCAGCGCGTCGGCCAGGCACTCGTACCGAACTGGGCAGCTCCGGCAGATCCGCTTCGCCACGTTCTGTTCGGCGCCCTGTACGAACAACGCGTCCGGGTCCCCGTTCTGACATGCCGCCTGCGACGGCCAGTCAGTGATCATGCCCATGTGTACACGTCCCCCCTTGCAGTACCTACCGACCTCGTCGATGCACGCCAGCCGGCAATTCCCCCCGATCGCCCGGCCTGCCTTCCCCAAGGCGGCGCGGACGACATGTGGCGCTGTCGCCGCCCCCATCATGCTCTGTAGTCGACTGATTACGCAACGTTGTCGACGAAATCCATCATTCCGGACACTCCCGGCTTCCCGGGCCTTCGACCGCCGGTTACCCCGCCGAGCTCGGCGATAACGCTGCGCCGCCTCACCAAATCGGAGGAGACTCACGCCGGGTCACACGCAACCAAGTACCGGGGGTCGTGCGTTTAGCACAACGAGGGCAGCGCGCGCAGGAAATGGGGAAAGAACGCCCCAGCGCCCCTCGTTCCCTACTCGCGTACCCTGTCGAGGTGACCTGGATGCGGAAACGTGACCACAATGTGCTGACCAACGCCGCATCGCTACTCGTGTGTGGCCTGCTGGCCGGCGTGGTGGTCGCTGCGGCGGCCTTCCCCGCGGTAGCGATGTCCGGCCTGGCCGCGAAGGCCGGCGCCGAGACATTCGGTGCCCTGCCCACGGAGCTGACGGTGGCCCGCGCGCCACAGATCAGCTACCTGCTGGCATCGGACGGCAAGACACCGCTCGCGACGATGTACGACGAGAACCGACGGGACGTGAAGCTCGCCGACATCTCGGTGCCCATGCAGAAGGCCATCATCGCGGCCGAGGACCATGACTTCTACAAGCACAACGGCGTCGACATCAACGGTGTCGCCCGCGCGTTCGTCAACAACCAGAGCGAAGGCTCCGGCCGGCAGGGCGCCTCGACGCTGACCATGCAGTACGTCCGGCTGGCCATCGCCTACTCGGCCACCCACCCGGCCGACGTCGTCGCGGCGACCGAGGACACCAGCGCCCGCAAGCTCCGCGAGATGCGGCTGGCCCTCCAGGTCGACAAGGAATTCTCCAAGGACGAGATCCTCACCCGCTACCTCAACCTCGCCTCGTTCGGCAACGGCGCGTACGGCATCTACGCCGCCAGCCAGGTCTACTTCGGTAAGCCGCCGAGCAAGCTGAAGATCGAGGAAGCGGCGTTGCTGGCCGGCATGGTCAAGGCGCCGACGACGAACGACCCGACCACCGAGGCCGGTTACCCGCTCGCCAAGGACCGTCGCGACTACGTCATCCAGAACATGGTCGACATCAAGGCCATCACCCAGCAGGAGGCGGACGCCGCCAAGGCGACCAAGCTGGTGGTGAAGGACAAGCGCACCCCGAACGGCTGCGTCGCCGCCAACGTCAACGAGTGGGGCTTCTTCTGCGACTACTTCTACCGCTGGTGGATGGAGCAGGAGACGTTCGGCAAGACCACGTACGACCGGGAGCGCCGGCTGAAGAGCGGCGGATACACCGTCGTGACCTCGATCGACGTCCAGGCACAGCGCGGCGCGGACAAGGCGGTCCGTAAGGCCAAGAGCATCAACAGCAAGGAAGCGGCAATGGTCGCCGTGGTCGAGCCGGGCACCGGCCGGGTGCGGGCGCTCGCGGTCAACCGGCAGTTCAAGCTCGACGACCCGAAGAACCCGAAGAACAAGATCTCCAGCGATCCCGCGAAGAGCAGGAAGAAGATCCGGGGCAACTACCCGGCGACGGTCAACCCGTTGCTCACCGGCGGCAACGGCATCACCGGCTACCAGGCCGGCTCGACGTTCAAGATCTTCAGCATCGTCGCCGCGCTGGAGAAGGGCATCCCGCTCAGCTACTCGATGAACGCTCCGCAGCAGTTCAAGTCGGAATACATCATCGACAGCAGCAGCCCGGCGGCCTGCAAGGGCACCCACTTCTACTGCCCGACCAACTCGAACCTGAAGCCCGGCGGCGTGCAGAACATGTGGAGCGCTTTCGCCCAGTCGGTAAACACCTACTTCGTGCCGCTCCAGCAGCAGGTCGGTGCGGAGAACGTCGTCGACGCCGCCCGACGCGCCGGCATCCAGTTCCGGGCGAGCAACGACGCCAAGTTCGCCGCGACCAAGGAAGCCGCCCACCAGTGGGGCGCCTTCACCCTGGGTGTCTCCTCCACCACGCCGCTCGACCTGGCCAACGCGTACGCGACCCTCGCGGCGGACGGCAAGTACTGCGAGCCGATCCCGGTGCAGGAGATCCGGGACCCGGAGGGCAACAAGCTGGACATCGCCAACCCGCGGTGTGAGAAGCGGTTCAGCACCGAGGTGGCCCGGGCCGCCGTCGACGCCGCCCGCTGCCCGGTCGGCGACAACTCCAGCACCAGCAAGTGCGGTGGCAGCCGCACGGCCGGCGTCGTGAAGAGCATCGTCGACGCGCCGGTGGCCGGTAAGTCCGGCACCACCGACTCGGAGAAGACGGCCGCCCTGGTCGCCATGACCAAGCAGTACTCGGTGGCCGGCATCATGGCCGACCCGGACTGGCCGCAGACGAACGTCAAGATGAAGCACAAGGAGAAGGACGGCATCAACCCGCCGGTGTACGAGACGCTGCGGGATGCCATGAAGGGCAAACCGCGGATCAAGTTCGAGCCGCCGGGCCAGAAGATCTCCGAGGGTGACCAGCGCAGCATCCCCAACGTGAAGTGCGTTTCGGTGGACGCCGCGAAGTCCCGACTCAAGGGCGCCGGCTTCGAGCCCGTCGTCTCCAGCGCCAAGGTGCCGTCCTCCTGCAAGGCGGGCGAGGCGGCCGGCACCAGCCCGGACGGACGCACCATCAAGGGTGGCGTGGTCACCATCCAGGTCAGCAGCGGCGGCGGTACGCCGGGCAACACCAACGGCACTCCGGGCGGCCAACCCGGCAACCAACCCGGACGACCCGGCAACGGCCGTCCGAACGGCTGAGCCGACCGGTAGGACACAACGGGCGGGCACCCTCCTCGGGTGCCCGCCCGTTTCGTCTGTCCGGGACCAGCGAGCGGCAGCGCAACGTCCTGCGCGCCGCTGACCCGCTGAGTCAGAGACCGAGCTGTCGGCGTACCTCGGCGGCCACCCGGCCACCCTCGGCCTGGCCCGCCACCGCAGCCTGGGCCGCCTTCATCGCCGGGCCCATCTGGGCCTTGCCGGTGAAGCCGCCCGCGGCGAGCGCCCCCGACACCAGTTCGGTCAGCTCGGCGTCCGAGAGCTGCTTGGGCAGGTAGCGGTCCAGCACCTCACCCTCGGCGCTCTCCTTCGCGGCCTGCTCGGCGCGGCCGGCGTCGGCGAAGGCGGTCGCCGCCTCCCGACGCTTCTTGGCTTCCTTGGTCAGCACCGCGAGCACCTCGTCATCGGTGAGCTCGCGCTTGGCCTTGCCGGCGACCTCGGCGGTGCCAACGGCGGCCAGGGCCATCCGCAGCGTGGAGGTGGTCAGCTCGTCGCGCGCCTTGAGCGCGGAACGCATGTCGGCAGTGAGGCGGTCCTTCAGCGTGCTCATGGACGGTCAAACTACCCTGAACGCCATGCGAAAGCGCACACTATTCCGGCTCGCCGCCGGAACCGCCACGATCGGCGCGGCCACCCTCGCGTACGCGTCGCTCGTCGAGCGCAACATGTTCACCCTGCGGCGGTACGACGTGCCGGTGCTCCCGGCCGACGCGGAGCCGCTGCGCGTGCTGCACCTGTCGGACCTGCACATGATGCCCGACCAGGCGCGCAAGCAGCGCTGGGTGGCGTCGCTGGCCGCCCTCGACCCCGACCTGGTGGTGGTGACCGGCGACAACATGGCGCACCCGGGCGCGGTGCCCGGGGTGCTGCGGGCCCTGCAACCGCTGCTGGACTACCCGGGCGCGTTCGTGTTCGGCTCCAACGACTACACCGGGCCGGTGCTGAAGAACCCCTTCACCTACTTCCTGCCCGACCGGGAGTACACCGAAGGCGTCGAGCTGCCCTACGAGGAACTGCGTCAGGTCTTCACCGGCGCCGGCTGGGCGGACCTCAACAACGCCCGGACCACGCTGAAGGCTGGCGGCCGACAACTCGACCTGGTCGGCGTGGACGACCCGCACATCGACCGGGACGACTACCCGTCAGTGGCCGGCGCGGTGTCGTCCTCGGCGGACCTATCCATCGCGCTGACGCACTCACCCGAACCACGGGTGCTCGACCAGATGGCGGCGGACGGCTTCGGGCTGCTGCTGGCAGGGCACACCCACGGTGGTCAGGTCTGCGTACCGGGCTTCGGGGCGCTGGTGACCAACTGTGGCCTGCCCCGCTCGATGGCGCGCGGTCTGCACCGGTGGCCGGGCTCGGACTCCTGGCTGCACGTCTCCGCCGGCCTCGGCACCCACCCGACCGCCCCGGTCCGCTTCGCCTGCCCCCCGGAAGCCAGCATCCTCACCCTCATCCCCCGCTGACCGCCACCCCGCCGCCACCTGACCGCCACCCCGCCGCCGCTCCGCCGCCGCTCCGCTTCAAGATCCGGGCAGCATCAGGGATGTTGCTGCCTCGGCCCGTCGTGAGGCAGCAACATCCCGGAAGTTGTGCGGATCTTGGCTACCCCGGGCGGGGCCAGGGCGGCGGGGGTACCGAGTTTGACCATCCGGGCGGGTGGGCTACTATTTGTCGGCACGCCTCGGGGTGTGGCGCAGCTTGGTAGCGCGCTTCGTTCGGGACGAAGAGGTCGTCGGTTCGAATCCGGCCACCCCGACCAGGTCAGAGGGCACATCCGATCCATGGATGTGCCCTCTAGTGCTTCCTGGGTGACCAACTGAGTGACTACGCCTCAGCAGACGGCGCGAAGATGCGATCCATGACCGCCGCCCCTTGCAGCAGCACCGGCCGAAGCTGGTGACGGTAGACCAGCTCGGTGACGGTGGTGCCGGAGTGCCCGCACAGGTCGGCGATGTCCTCCAGGCTCACCCCGCTGTCGGACAGCAGCGACACAAAGCTGTGCCGCAGCTCACGAGGTGTCCAGGCAGCCGGATCAAGGCCAGCCAGGGCGAGAACTCGGCGGAAGGCCCGGCGGACGTTGGCCGCATCGAGGGCAGTGCCGACAGTCGAGGCGAAGACCACCCCAAGCGGCTGCCAGTCCTTGCCGGCAGTCTTGCGCTCCTGTTCCTGGCGTTCCCGGTGATGAGTCAAGGCGGTGACGCACCGGGCAGGTAGAGCGAGGGTGCGTCGGGACTTGCGGGTCTTGGTATCGCCGCCGTCCCGGTCAGAGCGCCACACCTGGATCGAAGGCGGTAGCGGCGGATCCATGTCGAGTTGGCCGTCAAGGTCAACGTGGCCCCAGCGCAGGGCGCGGAGTTCTTCGGTGCGCGCGCCGGTCAGCAACGAGAGCACGACATAGGCGTGCAGGCGAGTTCCCTCGGACGCGCCGAGGACGGCCTTCGCCTGGTCCAAAGTGAGGGACTTGGAGGCGCGACCCTCCTGGCCGCGCGGGACGGTGCACAGCGCGACGACGTTGCGCTTCACCTTGTCCCGGGCCATGGCTCGGTTCACCGAGCGGTTGAGGCATCCGTAGAGGTCACGAAGGGTGCGAGTGCTGAGGGTGGTGGCCTTGTCGGCTAGCCAGCGGTCGACGTCCTGGGCGCGAAGCTCGCGGAGCTTCCGAGCGCCCAACGCCGGAATGATGTGGGTACGGCACAGGATCTCGCACTTGGTCTTGGTGCGGTCTGATCGGCCGTTGAGTCCGTAGGTCAGCCAGTCGGTGACGGCTTCGGTGACGGTGTAGTGGTGCTCGGCGATGGCGAGCCCGTCTTCGTAGTCGCGGATCTTCTCCCGCAGTTTCGCGCGGGCTTCGGTCTTGGTCTTGCCGCTGCCTTTGCGCACGATGCGTTTGCCGGCCGGGGTGTAGCCGACGGTGATGGTGGCGATCCAGCGTTGCCGGGACTCATCCCAGTGCAGGCCGCCTTCACCTCGGGCGCGGCGTGTGGTCATCGGGTGCCTCCTTTCTGGGCTTCGTGTTCGAGCAGGTCGACGTAGGCGGTAATCGCGGCGGCGGGGACGAGACGGGACCGGCCCTGTCGGACGGTGCGCAGTCGGCCGGCGCGGATCTGTTCGTAGATCACGGTCCGCGACAGGCTGAGCAGTCGCATGGCCTCAGTGATCCGGTAGAGAGCCTTGCCCGGCGCGTCGATCGTGGGTGCGGTCAAACGGGGTGGTCCTTCCTACTTGGGGCGGCGGTTTTTTGACACGTACGTGTCAAGGGCGTGTGGGTTGGTTGACACGTACGTGTCAGCCGACGAGTTCGCGCATCGCTTCGCGGCCGGCTTCTGCTCGTTCGCGGGCCATGGCTGCGGCGGTGTTCGCTAGGAGTGCGTCGCCGGTGGTGAGCCAGCCGGAGCCGGTGTAGGCGAGGGTGTTGATGACGACGGTGGTTTCGCTGTCGTGTTCGGCGGCGTCCTGGTCGTGCTCGACGGTGCGGCGCCATATGACGCGGGCGTCGCGCAGGATGCGGAAGGTGACGGAGTAGCGGCGGCTTTTGGTGAGGAAGTGGCCGCCGAAGCCGAGCATGTGTGCCCACCGCCGCAGCCCGGTCCAGTCGGGTGCGCCGCCGAGGGTCCAGGCGGCGTCGATGAGTCGTTCGGTGTGGGTGCCGTCGGGGTTGGCATACAGGTCGATGATGTCGCCGTTGAGCCGGCCGGAGGCGTGGCCGGTGGCCTCGGTGCTCTTCGTGGCGTACTTCGCCAGGTAGGCAGCAACCATGCCATCGGTGATCTCACCGTCGCCAGCCAGCCGGACCGGGCGGATGTCGGCGTAACGGCCCTTGCCCTCATCGCCCCACCCGATCGACCAGCCGGCGGGCTGGTGGGGGTGGGGGTCGGTGGTGAACGCGGTGGAGGCGGCAGCCTGCTCGACGGCGGCGACCAGGTCCAGCAGCCCGAGCGGAGCCGGGGGCGCGACGATCGCGCCGGGGCAGTCGGGTTCGTTGCCGTCGAGGCGGATGATGACGTGGTAGTGCACGACGCCGCGTCGTTGCATCTCGGCGACCTTGCCGTAGGACAGGCGCAAGGAGCCCGCGGTGAGGCCGAACGCTCGGGCGGTCTTGGCCAGCTCGCGACGGATCGCGATGGTGGTGCGCCGCCACAGCTCCCCGGCCTGGTTGTTGAACACGACCTGGGCGTGGTGGTCGTAGCAGTCCAAGCACAGCGGCGTCCCGAGAGCCTTCTCATCGGCGGCGTGCAGCCGTTGGCAGCGCAGGTCCACCCCGTGCGGGCACAGCACCTCAGCACGGCGCGGACGGCACGGAATGGCCTGCCCGGTCTTGCTGGTGCGCCGGGTGTGGACCGCGCCGAAGCTCGGAGCGGTCAGCGTCACGAAGACGGCGGGGTGGGCGGTGACGGCGGTGGGGATGCCTTTGCCGCCGATGAGGCCGGCGCGGATGAGGTGGAAGGCGTCGCGGCGGTAGACCTCGGCGCAGGACGGGCAGACGGCGGCGCGGCGGTTGCCGCACGGCTTGTAGATCTGCCCGTCGGGCATGTCCTCGGTCGAGGCCAAGGCGAGGAGTTCCCCGGTGGCGGGGTTGATGGTGGCCGACTCGCCGGTCAGGCGCACGGGTCGGGTGCAGCCGGCGGCGGGGCGGACGTGGTGCAGCCACGCGAAGTAGTTCGGGTCCTGGGCGCGGAGCCGGCCGAAGTCGGCGGCGTCAACGGCACGGCGACCCGAGACGAACGGCTGTGGTCCCGGGCGACGGATGCCGCCCGGGGTCACAGGTTCGATGGTGACCGTCACGCGGTGACTCGCGTGGTGGTCGTGGGTAGCTCACCGTAGATGCGGGTGAGCAGTGCGGCGTAGTAGCCGGGCACCTGGGCGCGGTGGTTCTCCCAGAGGAAGACCAGCCGCACGAGCAGGTACACCTTGGGCAGGGTCATGCCGTCGCGCTCGGCGAGGATCTTCATCCGGCCGATGAGCTGAACAGGTTCCCAACCTCGGGACAGACGCGCCAGGCGCAGCGGACTCATGCCGCCACCTCCGAAGCGGTGGCCTGCTGCCACGTGGTCAACGCGGCGTCCGGGCGGGTGGCCCGGCGGTGCATCCGCACGAACTTGGCCGCGATCGACATGGCGTCACCACGGCTGTCGAGGCCGGGAAGCAGCGCCTCCCAGTCCCGCCACTGGCAGCGGTCCAGGGCGTTCCGGATGCGGGCACCGATGTCCCGCACCGTGTTCCAGCCGAGGGTGGTGATTTGGTCCGTCACGAGACGGGCCATGTCCTCGTAGGGCAGGTTTCCGTGGGTGGCCCAGCGGGCACCGGCGGCGAAGAACACCGCCTGTAGCTCCCACTCGGTCAGAGAACCGAGATCGGTCGGTGCCGACTCCACCGGGCGGGTCGAGGTCGGCAGGTGCAGCACCTTCGCGGTCGGCACCGTCGTCGCGATCATCGCGCGTCCCGCTGGGTCGATGGCCTGTTCATCAGGGCCTGGTGGACCATCAGGTCCGCGAGACTGCCGTCGTCCCAGACGGCAACGCCACGCCACGTCTTACGACGCGGGGTCGGCACAGGCTCAGGCGGGCAGCACGAGTCACAGCAGCAGTACGGGTTGGCGGGGTTCGGGCAGGCGTCGGCGCGGATGACGGGTTCGGGGTAGGAGACGGAGTTGACAGCGGGCGGCAGTCCAGAAACCTCAGTAGGGGTCGAAGCAGCGAGCAAGCCAGGAAGCTCGGAGACGAGCGAGACGGCGGCACGCGCCACGGGGTGAAGACCCGAGGTCGATGGGGCAGGGACGCGGGTAGGCTGATAGAGCATCGTGTGGTCCTTTCGCGAGGTAGACCGATGCGCCCGGCCTCAGCGGGTGGCAGCCCGCTGGGGCCATCTACTGGAGTGCTCTACAGCGCCGGTGCTGTATTGAGGCCGACTTTACAGCACCGATGCTGTAGAGGGAAGGATCGAAGCTACTTGCCGTGGCGGGGGCGTGACTCCGCCCAGCTCTTGACCGTCTGGGGCCGCCAAGCCGGCGATCGACCGAACATCCGCTCCGGAGCGGGAGCCTGCTCGCGGGCCACGTAGGCCGCCCAGGTGCCCCGCGCGATTCCGAGATAGGCGGCGCATTCCGCCGCTGTCCACCAGTCGTTGGGCAGCGCGGGCGGGTTCGTCATCTGTGTCATCACGGGTGAGGATACGGGACGGGGCAGCACCCGCGCTGTAGCGAATACTGCCCCTCGCCCCGCTGCCGCTCGGCCTCCGGACCTGCTGCTGCCGATTGCGGGAAGCGCCGTGGTTGATGCGGATCATGATGTAGATCTGCAAGCTCAGCAGTGTCGTGCCGACAATCATGGCGATCGCTGGCATCAGCAGAGAATTTGCCATGGCGCTGCCCTCCCCGTCGCTACTCGCTCGTCACGGTGTGCCTGTTTGGCTCACACTGAGAGTGGCGTCATCGACCAGGACCTATCGAGGTCCAGGCCGGGACCTCTGACGGACAACTGACGGACAACTGGCGGACATCCGTTGAGGAAGCCATAGCAGTGCGCGACCGTCGACGTAGGAGCCCAGAGCGAGGAGGGGAACAGGTGGCAAGCACACGCCGCACACCCCGAACGATGCTGGAGTACTTCATCCAGCAGCGCGATCGCACCTACGAGGAGATGGCCGACGCCTTCCTCCGCTTGGACGAACCCGCCGCGATCAGCGCTCGTCACCTTGGTCGACTAGCCAGAGGCGAGCGAGGTTCTGCCGGTGCGACGCCGGCCACGAGGCGAGCGCTACAGGCGATGTTCGGCATGCCGCTTGATGATCTTCTCCGGCCCTGGACTCCGGAACTTGCCATAGCCCAGCCGGCTACCGACGACGGCTCATTGGTGCTGCCGTCACCCGGCAACGAAAGGAGTCTGATCAGAATGGCAGCCGAACGAGCCCGTCGCTTCACCCTCCTCGCCGCCGAGAGCACTACCCCGGAGGCGGTCGAGCAACTCCGCGACGACGTCCAGCGGCTGGCGCTGGCTTATCCACAGCGCCCACTCACCGAACTGCTCGGCGACATGGTCGAAACCCAAGACACCTTGTTCGCCCTGCTGGAGCGGAGGCAGACGCCGCAGCAGGCCCGGCAACTGCACTTCCTCACCGCTGTTACGAGCGGACTGCTCGCCAAGGCTTCTCACGACCTTGCCGACCCACACGCCGCGATGCTGCAAGCCCGCACCGCCGTCCTCTGCGCCGATCAGGCCGACCACAACGGGCTGAGAGCCTGGCTTCGTGGTCTTCAATCCATGGTCGCCTACTGGGCGGGCCGGTACGCCGAGGCCGTTCGGTTCGCCGAAGCGGGCACGAACATCGCCGCCGGCACCGCCGGCACGACCTCCGTGTGGTTGCCGGTGAGCGCCGCCCGTGGATATGCCGCACTCGGCAACAGCGCCAAGGCCCTCAGCGCGATTCGGGCAGCCGAAGAGGCGTGGAACCGTGTCGAGCCGGACGAGGTCGATGAGCTGGGCGGCATCTGCACGTTCAACCAGCCTCGCACGCTCTACTACGCCGCCGACGCCCTCGCATGGCTACCCAACGAGGCAGACCAGGCAGTCGACTTCTCGACCCGCGCCGTCAACGCCTTCGCCAACCCGAACGACCCCGCTTGGGCCTTCGGCGACCAGGCCGGGTCGCACTCGGACCTAGCGATCGCACGGATCGCCGCCCGTGACCTGGAGGGTGCCATCGAGGCCGTCACTCCGGTGCTAGACCTGCCGCCGAGCCAGCGCATCAACGGGATCGTTCACTCCGTGCAGCGGGTGCACCAGGCCGCCATCCTAGCCGGGCTGGCGGCCGAAGGACGCGACCTGCTCCAGCAGATCGAGGACTTCACCAGCACGCCTCTGAAGGCACTTCCCAGGTAGGGCAAGATCGGGGCATGTACCCCGTGACGCTGAAGGGCCGCGCCGTCATCCTGCGAGAGTTCCGCAGCGACGACGCGGCCCCTTCTCTTGCCCTCGTCGGCGACGAGCGCGTGACCCAGTGGCTCTCATTCGACAGCCGGGACCTTGAAGCCGCGACTGTCATGGTCGAGGGAGCGGTGGCTCGCGCTAAAACGGAGCCTCGCAACGAGTACTACCTAGCGGTGACCCTGCCGGGGGATGAGCTGATCGGCTTCGCTCGACTCGGCCTCGACGGTGTTAAGGCCGCGAAGCTCGGATACGCCATCCGCGCAGAGCAGTGGGGCCACGGCTACGCGACCGACGCGGCACGAACGCTGACCGACTTCGGCTTCCGAGAACTGGATTTACACCGCATCTCCGCAGCCATCGGACCAGATAACGCCGCATCCGCTGCTGTCGCGAGGCGGCTTGGCATGCGGTACGAAGGTCGAATCCGCGATCACGTCTTCACCAATGGCGCGTGGCGGGACTCGGATCTCTACTCCCTGCTCGCTTATGAGTGGCCGTCTACACCTGGTGCCCACTAGGCTGCTGCCCCAACTCCCATCGCTGGAGAGGGCATAACGGTGGACCTAGCTGAACTGCGGCTACAAGCGCGAAGATCGGGTTGGGCGACGGCCGCAGGAACCCTTGACGCTGTCCGGACGGCGGCCGTTCGACTTGAGTGGCGAGAGGTTGCGACCCGCAAGGGTGATCCCACCCTCACCGAGCTGGTTCCGGTTGAAAGTGAAGACGCTCGACCGCAATCGCTTAGCTCTATATACGGGCTTGAGGCTCAGCCACTGCATACGGACGGAGCCCACCTTAGGAGAACTCCGAACATTATTGTTCTGGCGGCTGAACGGCCTAGCGAAACGCCGACAATGTTGTGGAGTCCCACATCCGAGCTGACTAATCCGGGTTATCCGTGGCCGAATCGCCCCCAATATGCAACTGATGGGCTGTTCGTCGTGAGCGGCGGTAAGGATCGATTCCTCTCAGCTGCCTTCTCTTATTCGGGTGGCTGGCGCTACGACCCAGGGTGCATGGCGGCCTGTGATGAGCGGGCACGTCTTACCGTAGATTTTCTTCGGGAGGCGCTCAACGACGCGTATCGCCACGAGTGGTCGGGGGATCAACAGTTGCTTCTCATTGACAACCGGGTCGCTCTGCATGGGCGCGCAGCCGTGGAGAAGGGCGACGAACATCGACTCCTGCAAAGAGTGGCCTTTTATACGGGGGAGGGCAAGTGACAGCGGCTGACTACAGCGAAGAGGCGCTCTGGCTCAAGGCGAAGCTATTTCTCAACCATGCCATGGACGAGGAGCCGAGAACTTTCGATGAGCAAGCCCTGTGGGCATCGCTTGCACTGGAACTACTTGCAAAGGCCGCACTGGCTCGGGTCTCGCCGCTCCTTATCGCGTCGCCGACTGAGGACGGGACGAATCTCTTGATCGCCAGCGGTCTTATTGAGGGTGAAGGTCGTTTCACCTCCGTTAAAGCGCATACCCTATATAGTCGCTGCCATAAGGCTTTCCGCCCCTTCAATGATAAGGAAGCCCAACAGATCACGTGGGCCAGGAATGAGTACCTCCACGGAGGTTCTGCAGCGTTTGCTCCGATTCCTCCGGCTGCCTGGTGGCCTCGGTATTGGGCTCAGGCGGTGATATTGGTAAACGCTCAGGACAAGACGCTAGAAGATTTGCTCGGGTACGGTCGCTCCCAGGACGTAGAAGGGTATCTAGCCCAGAACAAGAGAAACCTGGAACACCGGGTTGAGATGTTGATTGAGCGGGCAAAGCAGCGACTTGCCCAATTCCGGGCCGGGAATCTCCCTGCCAGAATTGCTAAAGAGTGGGCCAACACGGCTGACTTGGCCTTCGGCTTTAGTCGCAGTACCAGCGAGAATTGCCCGGCGTGTGCTTCTATCGGAGTCCTCGAAGGTCAGGATATAGAAAGTAGTCAAGTTCGCTCCGAAGAGATAGTCGATGGATACTACGAAGCGTGGGTCGATCTGACGGTACTTTCCAGTCACTTTAGTTGCGAGACATGCCGACTCGTGCTGGATGGAATGGAACTAGTTGAAGCAGCTGGCCTCCCCACAACGTTTGCCGATTCCGGGGACTATGTCGATTACATGATGGACGAAGAATATGGCAATGACTAGGGGGCTTGACCTTCCTCGGCTGGTGAGAACTTTCTATACGGGTTCAAGGCGGCCCGCTTCGCAGGCCGCTCGCGCCGCCGACCAGGGGCCGGCCCGGATCGGGCCACCGACCGGGGACCCCGCCGCCCTGGCGCAAGCGCCCGGCGGCACCCCGGCGGTTGCAGCCCCGCCGGCGGCGCGAAGAGGATGCGAAGAAGCCCCGGTCCGCCATGAGTGGTTGGCAGATCCGGGGCTGTGATGGTGGCCGATGCACGGGCAGGTGCCTCCGGCGGGGTGCTCTGGCGCTCTGGGATGGTGTCGCCATCCCAGCAACCTTCGTCCGGGCGGAGCCGATCAGGTGGGGGCTGCCCGGTCAAGGTCGTTCAGACGTAGGGTGCTCCACCTTGACCGGGCAGCCCCCACCTGATCCACGGGTGTGCGGACGAAGGCCGACGGGATGGCTAAGAGGCGAGAGGGCTTGGGTGGGCGGCGGCAAGACGTCTGCCTCACCGCCGCGCCACTAGTGGGAAGGTCAGCGGCGACGAATCGCCCGCAGCGAGCCAGAGAACGCCTCAGCGATCTTCGGCAGATCCTCTCGCCGCGCACGGTGAGCGACGTAGATCCAGAAAGCCGACCTGCCAACCGCAGCCATGCCGAAGACAATGGCCAGCGGCGTTCCGATTTCGGGCAGCACCGATTTCCCCTCCTTAGGGGCTCGGCGCTTTTCCCGAGGAATTAATGGGCTGACCATTGCCCAGCACCGGGAAGGCGCATTGACTTGGTGGAACCACCGAAGTAAGGCCACGGTCAGTCTACCCGCCGCGAGTGAGCTTCGGCTGATGCGGCCAGGCCTATCGAACCACGGTGCCCCTGGGTGACTAGTTGGGTGACGACGAGCACGAGCGAGGACGGACGACCATGGACGGCGGCGGACTGTTCAGCCAGCGTGCCCCAGACGCCCGCGCAGCCCAACCGCCGCTGATCGTTCCTTCGGGACGAAGAGGTCGTCGGTTCGAATCCGGCCACCCCGACCAGAGGTAGAAGGCCAGGTGAGATCTTCTCTCACCTGGCCTTTTTGTCTGCCCCGGCAAGCCCTGTCGACCGATTCCCGTGCCACGGGCGGGAGCGGCGTACGCCCGGCTTATCTTTCTTGGCCGGGACATGGTCGAGGGTCTGCTGAGCTTCATCGGACTGCTGGGTCTCGCCGCAGGTGAAGTGTTCGCGTTGCTGTTCACCATCACGGCTGCTTTCGAGTTGCGCGGGCGCAACTCGCCTCGTGCGGCCCTGGCGGCCGGTCTGGTCGCGGTCACCGGGGTCGTCGCGACGATCGTGTTCCTGATCTGGGTTTAGGCCGGCCGGCTCGACTGGTAACCGGCTCTCGCCTTCAACCTTCTGGCCCTCGACGGAGTCGTGAGAGGTACTTCAGCTGCCAACATAGGTGTTTCTACCGATCCCCTCGGGTGCTGCCAGCCCTAACGTCAGCGGCACACCACACCGTCCGAGGGAGACCACCGATGACCATCGCACCCGATCTCATCGCCGTGAAGGCACGCCAGCAGGTGACGTGGGCCAGCGGTGACTACGGCGCGGTCGCCGCGCTCATCCACCCGATCTCCGAACTTCTGGTGACCGCCGCCGACCTGTCGGCCGGTGCCCGCGTACTCGACGTGGCGACCGGGTCCGGCAACGCCGCCATCGCCGCCGCCCGCTGCGGCTGCGTCGTGACAGGCGTCGACTACGTACCCGAACTCTTGGGACGGGGCCAGGCCCGCGCCACAGCGGAACGACTCCCGGTCACGTTCGTGACCGGCGACGCGGAGCGCCTGGCGTACGCCGACGGGTCCTTCGACGCGGTCCTCTCCGTCGTCGGCGTGATGTTCGCGCCGGACCAGGAGCGGGCGGCGTCCGAACTGGTCCGGGTCTGCCGGCCCGGCGGCACGGTGGCGCTGGCGTCGTGGACGCCGCAGGGCTTCATCGGCGACCTGTTCCGCACTGTGGGGCGGCATGTGCCGCCGCCAGCGGGGCTGCGCCCGCCGGTCGAGTGGGGCGACGAGGGCCGGGTCCGCGAACTGCTCGGTGCGGCAGTGGGTGAACTGCGGGCGGTACGCCGGGAGTTCGTCTTCCGCTTCGGCACCCCGGAGGAGTTCGCCGACTTCTTCCGGGCCAACTACGGGCCGACGTTGAAGGCGTTCGAGGCGCTGCCCGAGGAACGACGACCGGACCTGTACGCCGATCTGGTGGAGCTGGTTCGCGCGCACAACCGCGCAACCGACGCGACGGTCCGCGTCCCGGCGGAGTACCTGGAGGTCGTGGCGCGGCGGACCCCCGACCCGGCCTGACGCACGTCCGCGCCACGCTGTTTCGAGGTGGCGCGGGCCGGTCAGTCCTGCGCTCGAACTCAGTCCTGTCGCTCGGTGCGCTCGATCTCCGCGAACGCGGCGGCCAGGTAGTCGTCCAACGGCACACTGGTCGCCGCCAACAGGTCGGCCACCAGTATCGGGGCGTGTCGGGCCAGAGCCGCCGCGTCCGGCGGTGACTCGTCGCCCTCGGGGTCGTACACCCCCAACGCGCCGGCCAGCAGGACGAGCACCACGTGCGGGTCGACGTCCGTTCGCCAGCGCGTCGACTCCTGTACGCAGTGGGTCAACACCTGGCGGATGTCGTCGCCGGTCAACCCGTCCGGGTGGCTCTCCTCCAGCAGCAACCGGACCACCGCGCCGAGCACCAGGCCGGAACGCTCGTCCGCGGCGAGACCGCCGACCGCCTCGTCGTACGCCTGACCGTCGCGGGCCTGGGCGGCGACGACAGCCGCCGTGGCGGTCACCGCGATGGCGCGGGCGGTAGCGGGCAGATGTCGCCAGGTGCCGGTCATCGAGCCAGCATCGCAGACCCGGCGGACACCGACCGCCCGCGATCACGGCGAGTGGATCAACGTGGGATTGGTCACCTGACGGTCCCGGTGACCGCGAGGCGTGGCCAAAAGGGTTCGCGCGGCGTCAGACCCACCGAACAGAATGCCGGCATGCTGCGTCGTGCCCTGCCCCGCCGTTCGGAAGCTCGCCGGATCCTCCTCGGCACCCTGCTGTCGGCGATCGGGCGGGGCCTGACCCTGCCGTTCCTGTTCATCTACCTGACCGACGTGCGCGGGCTTACCGACACCCGCGCCGGGCTCGTCATCGGCTGGTACGGCGTGGTCACCCTGGCCCTGTCGCCGCTGGGCGGGACGCTGATCGACCGGATCGGCGCCCGTCGGGTGGTGGTGCCCTGCCTGGTGATCGAGGCGATCGGCACCGGTTCGCTCGCGCTTGTCCACTCCACCGGCTCGGCTCTGCTGGTGATGACGGTGATCGCCATCGGCAGCTCGGCGATCTGGTCCGGGCAGAACACCATCCTCGCGTCGTTGACCGACGACGATGAGCGGCAACGTGTCTTCGGGTTGAACTTCGCCCTGCTCAACCTCGGCATCGGCATCGGTGGCATGACCTCCGGCGCGATCGTCGACACCACCCGGCCCGGCACCTTCCAGACGATCTACCTGCTGGACGCGGTGACCTACCTGTTGCCGGCGCTGATCCTGCTCACCCTTCCCGGGGTGGGTCACCGACTCGGCAAACGCCGGGGCGTCGACGAACCGTCGGCCGGCGGCTACCTGACGGTGCTCCGTGACCGCCCGTTCCGCCGGCTGGTGATCTTCGGGCTGATCCTCACCACCTGCGGGTACGCGCAGGTGGAGGTGGGCTTCGCCGCGTACGCGGTGCGGGTGGCCGAGGTGAACCCCCGGGTCGTGGCCTGGGCGCTGGCGGCCAACACCGTGATGATCGTGCTCGCACAACTGCTGGTGATCCGCCGGATCGAGGGCCGCAGCCGCACCCGGGCACTGGCAGTGGTCGGGGCGGTGTTCGCCATCGCCTGGCTGGTCCTCGGCGCAGCCGGCCTGGTCAGCGGCGAGAACGCCGTGCTGGCCGCCCTGTGCGTGGTGCTCTGCTCGGCGATCTTCGGCTTCGGCGAGACGATGCTGTCCCCGGTGATGCCCGCACTGACCAACGCGCTGGCCACCGACGAGCTGCGCGGCCGGTACAACGCGATGAGTTCGATGATCTTCGGAATCAGCGGTGTGATCGGCCCGGTGACCGCCGGCCCACTCATCGGCGCCGCCAACGGCATGGTCTGGGTGGCGACAGTGGTCGGCGGCTGCCTGATCGCCTCGCTGGTAGCGCTCTCCCTGCGCCGGCTGCTCACCTCCGAGCAGGACGGCCTCGTGACGACCGCCCCGGCGTCCCCCGCCCCCGCGCCCACC
Source organism: Micromonospora vinacea (assembly GCF_015751785.1). Classification (NCBI taxonomy): domain Bacteria; kingdom Bacillati; phylum Actinomycetota; class Actinomycetes; order Micromonosporales; family Micromonosporaceae; genus Micromonospora; species Micromonospora vinacea. The sequence continues at coordinate 1,650,849 of NZ_JADOTY010000001.1, forward strand.
CCGGCCTGACCCCGAACACACCCCCGCACCCCGCACCCCGCACCGCGCACCCCGCACCCCGCACCCCGCACCCCGCACCCCGCACCCCGCACCCCGCACCAAGATCCGAGCAACTTCCCGGATGTTGCTGCCTCAGGCGCGCGGGAGGCAGCAACATCCCCGATGTTGCTGCCTTCTCGATGGTGCGCGGGTCTTGATCTCGCTGGGCACCAAGGTCGCGCTCGATCCTGGATGTAGTGGCATCGCGGCGCCCTCGACACCACTACATCCATGTTCGAGCGCGACCTTGCCGGGCGGGGGCGGGGCGACGCGCGGGCAAGCGCGGGGCGGGGCAAGCGCGGGGCGGCGCGAGGCAAGCGCGGGGCAGCGCGCGGGCAAGCGCGGGGCGGCGCGAGGCAAGCGCGAGGCAAGCGCGGGGCGACGCGCGGGCAAGCGCGGGGCGGCGCGGGGCAAGCGCGGGGCGCGGCGGTGTGGGGGACGGGTCGGGCCCCGGAGCTGGTGCTCCGGGGCCCGATGTTCGCGGGGTCGGCCGTCAGGCGGCGGGGACCTCGGCGGTGGTGCGGATCCGGTCCAGCGTCGGCGCGGAGACCGGCGACTGGGCGGTCAGGTAGTCCACGAAGGCGTCCAGGTCGATCTGCCCAGTGACCAGGTTCGTCCCGCCGGTGAGGGCGCTGAAGCCGTCACCGCCGCCGGCCAGGAAGTTGTTCACCGTCACCCGGTAGGTGGCGGCGGTGTCGACGGCGGTGCCGCCGAGGGTGAAGCTGCCCCGGACCACGCGGGTGCCGGCGCACGGGTCGGCGACCGTACCGGTGGTGCCGTTCGGGTCGACCACGTAGCCCACCGTTGCCGACGGGTACAGGGTCCGGCCGGTGACGAACTGCTGCTCCAGGACGCAGTAGAGCTGCGCGCCGGTCAGGTCCAGTGTCACCAGGTTGTTGGCGAACGGCTGGACCGTGAACGCCTCCTCGTAGGTGACCGGGCCGGCGTCGAGGTCGGCCCGGACCCCGCCCGGGTTCATGAAGGCGGCGACGGCGTTCTGTTCGTCGTCGGTGGCGGCGAGTTGCGCGTCGGCGATGAGGTTGCCCAGTGGCGATTCGCCCAGACTCGTACCGAAGAGGGTTTCCTGGCTTCGGGTGATCGCCTGGCTGGTCACGCCGACCTGGCGGCCGGCGACCGGGCCGAGCACCGTCTTGTACCGGTTGATCAGCGCGGTCTGCTTCGGGTCCTTGGCGACGTCGCGGGTGACCACGACGTTGTTCGCGGCGGCGGAGATCACGTCCCCGCTCCGACGGTCGATCTTGAGGTCGATGTCGGTGACCAGGCGACCGAACGAGCTGGCACTGGTGACCAGCTTGCCGTTGATGTCGCAGTTGTACGCCTGGTGGGTGTGCCCGCTGACCACCACGTCGATCGACGGGTCCATCCGGTTGGTGATGTCCACGATGGGCCCGGTCATGCCGACGCAGTCGTTGATGCCGCCGGTCGACGCCTGGGCGCCGCCCTCGTGTAGCAGCACGACGATCGTCTCCACGCCCTTGCGGCGCAGCTCACGGGCGTACCGGTTGGCGGTGTCCGCCTCGTCGGCGAAGCTGAGGCCGGCGACGCCCTCCTGGCTGACGATCTGCGGGGTGCCCTCCAGGGTCATCCCGATGAAGCCGACCTTGACGCCCTGCACCTTGTGGATCGCGTACGGCGCCATCAGCGGCTTGCCGGTGGCGGTCTTGAAGGCGTTCGCGGACAGGTACTGGAAGCCGGCCCCCCGGTACGGGGTGCCGTCGATGCAGCCGTCCACCGGGTGGCAGCCGCCGTTCTGGATCCGCAGCAGCTCGGCGGCACCTTCGTCGAACTCGTGGTTGCCGACGCTGGCGTAGTCCAGCCCGGCCATGCTCAGCGCCTCGATGGTCGGCTCGTCGTGGAACGCGGCCGAGAGCAGCGGGGACGCGCCGATCAGGTCACCGGCGGCGACGGTGATGGTGTTCTTCTTCTTGGCCGCGGCACGCAGCTCGGCAAGGTGGGTGGCCAGGAACTCGACGCCACCCGCGGTCTGCCCGGCGATGGTGCCGCTGGACCCGGTCGGCGGTTCGAGGTTGCCGTGGAAGTCGTTGAGGGCGAGCAGGGTGACGTCGACCGGCTTCGGCCCGGCGTCGGCCTGCTCAGGGCTGGTGGCGACCGCGCCGAAAGCGGCCACCGCGAGCGCGGTCAGGCCAACGGCGGCCCGACGCATCCCGGGTATGAACATGGATCTCCTTGTGAGAATCGGCGCGTACGGTGCCCCGGCCTCTGGGTCGACCGGGGCCTCCGACGGACGCCGTCGAAGGGGTCGCGGATGGCGGTGGTTGAGCATGGCCCCGCCCTGACAGCCTCTCATCCGCACGCCGGTCGGTCGACCCGGGCAGCACATCGGAGCAGCGCGTACGTCGAGGCCGCTATCGATCACCGTTTAACGCTGTCTGCCAGACAGTGTCGGACCCAGGGTCTAGAAAGGACGGGACGACCAACGAGGATCGGGGGCGGCATCGTGAGCGGAACGACACCGGTGGCGGAGCAGGTGCGATCGGCCGACGGCACACCCATCGCGTTCGAGCGGTCCGGCGCCGGGCCGGCGGTCGTCCTGGTCGGCGGCGCGTTCAGCGACCGCGGCGCGACCCGTGACCTGGCTGCTGCCCTGGCACCGGATTTCACCGCCTTCAGCTATGACCGCCGGGGTCGGGGCTTCAGCGGCGACACCGCACCGTACGAGGTCGGCCGCGAGATCGACGACCTGGCCGCCCTGATCGCGGCGGCGGGTGGTTCCGCCGCCGTCTACGGCATCTCCTCCGGGGCCGTCCTCGCTTCCCTCGCCACCGCGCAGGGCCTGCCGGTGACCAGGCTGGTCATGTTCGAGCCACCGTTCCAGGTCGGCACGCACGTGGGCGTCCGCAAGGACATCACCCCGCAGCTCATCGAGCTGATCGCCGCCGACGACCGGGACGGCGCGGTGGAGACCTTCCTCAGCGCCTCTGTGGGGTTGCCGGCCGACCAGGTGACCGGGATGCGGTCGCAACCGATGTGGGGTGGGCTGACGGCAGTCGCGCACACCCTGGTGTACGACTCGATCATCACCGCCGGAGGGCGGCTCCCCGTGGACCGGCTGGCGTCCATCACCGCGCCGACCCTCGGGCTGGACAGCACCGGCAGTCCACAGTGGCTGCGGGACGCGAGTCGGGCAGCGGCCGAGGCGGTCCCGGGCGGTCGGTCCGTCAGCCTCGACGGCGGCTATCACGACGTGCCGCCGACGACGTTGGCGCCCGCGCTGCGGGAGTTCCTGCTCGGTTGACGGGCGGCACTGGGGCACCGTTGACCAGCGCTTCGTCGACCAGGGCCGCTACGGCGTCCAGGGGCCAGGCACCCAGCACGCCGGGCCGGGCCGCCAGGTAGGTGGCGATCCGCTCGGCCGGCCAGCCGTGCGACTCGCTTAGCCCCCGGGCGATCATGCCGAGGTAGACCGGCGCGGGTGGCCGGCACCGTACGGCTGACGCCCCCTCAGGGGCGGTGAAGGTGAGCAGCGGAACGCCGTCGCGGTTGCCCGGGCAGATCAGCGTCTCGTACCGTCCCGGGCCGAGGGTGGCCCGTCCGTTGGCGACGGCGGCGTCGATGGCCGCGCCGGTCGCCGGGATCAGGTCGGCGGTGTCGCCCGGGGGGCGGTACATCTCCTGGGCCGCGATGTCGGTGAACTGCTCCAGGGTGACCAGGTAGGCGCGGGCCGCGGCCTGGCCTGGCAGCTGCGGGTCGTAGAAGGCCATGCCGCCGGTCCAGGCACCGGATTCGCCGGCGAAGTAGATGCCGCCGGGCAGCGACACCGGTGCCGACCGGCTCGGTGGACGCCGGTCGCGGCAGCCCGGGTACGTCCGCTTTCCGCCGGGTGGGCAGCCGCCATCGATGTACCAGGCCAGCCGGGCGGCGTGCATGTTCGAGCCGTACGAGACGTACCAGACCAGCATGACGCGCTCAGAAGCCGCAGGTCTGCCCGGCGGAGTGGCTCACCTGCACGGTGTGGGTCACGCAGCCGCCGGCCTCGACCGCGTGCAGCAGGAAGGCGGTGGGCTCGGTGACCCAACCGATCTGCTCGTCGGCGCTCATGGTGAGCGTGCTCTGCTTCCACGTGCTGGGTGCCACGGTGAGGACCGTGCCGGCGTACGCCGTGGTGACCGGGCGGTGCAGGTGGCCGGCGCCGACCCGTACGACGTGCTGGTGTCGACCGATCACCTCGGCGAGCGCGTCCCCGTCGGCGAGTCGGATGGAGTCCGCGGCGGGGATGCCGACCGCGACCGGTGGGTGGTGCAGGAAGACCAGGGCGGGCACCTCGGGCCGCCCGGCCAGCACCCCGTCGAGCCAGCCGAGCTGTTCCTCGCCGAGTTGGCCGCCGTCGCTGCCGGGGACGAGCGAGTCGAGCACCACGACGGTCGCGGCCTCGTGGTCGACGTGGTAGTAGGCCGAGAAGCCGCCGCCGAGCCATGGTGTGCCCCCGAACGCGTCGAGCAGGGACTCCCGGCCGTCATGGTTGCCGGTGGCCAGGTGCACGGGCAGCGGGAACCGGCCGATCACCTCGCGCAGCGCCGCGTACTCGTCGGGCTGGCCGTGGTCGACCAGGTCGCCGCTGATCACCACGCAGTCCGGTCGGGGTCGCAACGCCAGCACCCGGCCGAGCGCTCGGTGCAACCCGGCGGCCGGTTCGGCGGCGAGCAGGCCGGTGGTCAGGTGCGGGTCACTGAGCTGGGCGATGAGCATGGGCTCGCCTCCTCGGCGCCGGGGTGCTCCACGCTATCGCCAGGGCCGGCATTCCGTGGGGCACGCGTCCACAGGCTGCGTCCACAGCCTGTGGATAGCACGTGTGTACGAAGCCGGGTCGGTCCCGGCCGCCGTGAGTACGCTTGATCGAGCGGTTCGGCGTCGGCCGGGCCCCTCCCCTACCTGGAACGACGTGCGAGTGGATCATCAGCGAGTCATCCGTGACGTCACCGTCCGCCTGCCGATGGCGTCGAGCACGCCGGAGGCGTGTCGGTGGACGGTCACCGCGCTGTCCCGCCACACCCCGGCGACCATCTCCGTGCTGCTCGCGGTCCACGACCGCCTGCGCTGCGTCGCGGCGACCGGGGCGTGGCAGGTCTTCGCCACCGTGCCGGCACGGACCGGCATCGTCGGCCGGGTGTACGCGACCGGCGCTCCCGCTGTCGTCCCGGACGTCACAGTCGACCCGGACTACCTGCCGGTCCGCCCGGATGTGACCGCCGAGCTGTGCGTACCGGTCCTGGACCCGACGGGCCGGGCGATCGGCGTACTCGACCTGCAGTGGAGTGAGCCGACCGACCTGGAGCCGTGGCGGGAGACCGCGCAGCGGCTGGCCGACGGGCTCGGTGCGCGGATCACCGCCCTCGGTGGCCCACCGGAGGAGAGTCGCAGCGAGAAGCTGCTTCGCCACGCGGCGGCGCTCTCCTCCGCGCCGACCGAGGGGGAGGTGATGGGGGCGGCGGCCCGCGCCGCCCGGGAGGTCTCCACGCTCTCCACCGCGCTGCTGCTGATCGGCGGGCAGCTCGGCCCGTCCCCGGCGACGCCGAGCGACCTGGAGACCCGGATCCGCGCCGAGTTGGCTGCGGCGGGTCCGGTCGCCCTGGACCGGATGGTCGAGCGGGCACACCGGTACGGCGCCGGGTACACGCTGGGCGAGGCCGGGCACCCCCCGACCGAGGACTACCGTCCGCTGACCCGGGCGGGGGTACGCACGCTGGTCGCCGTGCCGGTCGGGCCGACGGACGCCGGTGGGGTGCTGCTGGTTGCCGACGAACGGGCGCTGCGTCCGGACCCGACCACTGTCAGCCTGATGGAGTTGCTCGCCGGGCAGGCCTGGACGAGCGTGGACCGACTACGCACGCTGACCCGGCTGCGGGAGCAGGCCAGCTCCGACCCGCTGACCGGGTTGCGGCACACCGGCCCGTTCGGGCAGCGGATCGCCGCGGCCACCCCCGGGCGTACGGCCCTGCTGGCCATCGACGTGGACGGCTTCAAGACCGTGAACGACACGTACGGCCACCAGGCCGGCGACCGGGTGCTGGTCGGGTTGGCCCGGGCGCTGGAGGGGGCGCTGCGGCACGGCGACGAGTTGTACCGGATCGGTGGCGACGAGTTCGTGGCGGTGATCGAGGTGAGCCGTCCGGAGGAGGCGGTTCGGATCGCCGAACGGCTGACCGAGGCGGCCCGACGCATCGGCCGCACGATCAGCGTGGGCGTCGCACTGCCCCGCCCCGGCGAAACCCCCGACCGCACACTGAAAAGAGCCGACCAGGCCCTCTACGCGGTGAAACGCCAGGGCCGAGACGGCGTCCTGCTCTCCGCCGCGTAACAGCGCCGACCCTGCGCCCGCGCCGATCTTGCACTTTCGGTCGTCGTTTTGTCGCTCTGATCCCTTATGTCGGTGCAGAAAGTGCAAGATCGCCGCAGCGGGGGTGGGGCGCGGGGTGGCGCGGGGCGGTTAGGGGGTGCGGAGTTCTTTGGCGAGGAGTTCGGCGATCTGGGCGGTGTTGAGGGCCGCGCCCTTGCGGAGGTTGTCGCCGGTCACGAAGAAGTCCAGAGCCCGAGGGTCGTCCAGGGCGCGGCGGATCCGACCGACCCAGGACGGGTCGGTGCCGACGGCGTCGATCGGCATCGGGAACTCCCCGGCCGCCGGGTCGTCGACCAGGATCACCCCGGGGGCGTTGCGCAGCGCCTCGCGGGCGCCTTCGGCGTCGACCTCGGTGGCGAAGACCGCGTGCACCGCGACCGAGTGGGCGGTGACCACCGGCACCCGGACGCAGGTGGCGGAGACCTTGAGGTCGGGGAGGCCGAGGATCTTGCGCGACTCGTTGCGGATCTTCATCTCTTCCGATGACCAGCCGCTGTCCGCCGGGGAGCCGGCCCAGGGCACCACGTTGAGCGCCATGGGTGCCGGGAACGGGCCCAGGTCGTCGCCGACCGCCTGGCGTACGTCGCCGGTGCGCGAGCCGAGCGCCCGATCGCCGGCGACCTTGGTGAGCTGGTCGTGCAGGATGTCGACGCCGGACTGACCGGCTCCGGAGACCGCCTGGTAGGAGGCGAGCACAAGCTCTCGCAGGCCGTACTCACGGTGCAGCGGCGCGACCGCGACGATCATCGCGAGGGTGGTGCAGTTGGCGTTGGCGATGATGCCCCGGGGCCGGTTGCGGACCTGCTCGGGGTTGATCTCCGGAACGACCAGCGGGACGTCGCGGTCCATCCGGAACGCGCCGGAGTTGTCGACAGCGATCGCGCCCCGGGAGACGGCGATGGGTGCCCACTCGGCGGAGACCTCGTCGGGCACGTCGAACATGGCCACCTGGACCCCGTCGAACGCCTCGGGGGTCAGCGCCTGGACGACGAGTTCCTCGCCCCGGCAGCGCACCCGGCGCCCGACGGAACGCTCGGAGGCGAGCAGCCGGATCTCACCCCAGACGTTGCGCCGCCCGGTGAGCAGCTCACACATCACGGTGCCGACGGCACCTGTCGCTCCGACCACTGCGAGGGTGGGCAGCGCCGTCATCGGCGCTACCTACCCGTCCCCGCGTAGACGACGGCTTCGCTGTCGCCGCCCAGCTCGAACGCGTCGTGGATGGCGCGGACGGCGGCGTCGAGGTCGGTGTCCCGGCAGACCACGGAGACCCGGATCTCGGAGGTGGAGATCATCTCGATGTTGACCCCGGCCGCGCCGAGCGCGGCGAAGAAGCCGGCCGCCACCCCGGGGTGCGAGCGCATGCCCGCGCCGATCAGTGAGACCTTGCCGACGTGGTCGTCGTAGAGCAGGCCCTTGAACTTGACCGGCTCCTGGATCTTGCTGAGCGCGGCCATCGCGGTGGGGCCGTCGGCCTTGGGCAGGGTGAACGAGATGTCCGTCCGGCCGGTGCCCTCGGTGGAGACGTTCTGCACGATCATGTCGATGTTGATCTCGGCGCCGGCGACGGTGTCGAAGATCCGCGCGGCGGCACCCGGCTCGTCGGGCACCCCGACGATCGTGATCTTGGCCTCGCTGCGGTCGTGCGCGACCCCGGTGATCAGTGCCTGCTCCACGGAAAGGTCCTCCATCGATCCGGTGACCATCGTGCCGGTGTTGGTCGAGTATGACGAACGGACGTGGATCGGCAACCCCGCCCGCCGGGCGTACTCCACGCTACGCAGGTGCAGCACCTTCGCGCCGCAGGCGGCCAGCTCCAACATCTCCTCGTAGGTGATGTGCTGGATGTGCCGGGCGTTGGGCACGATCCGCGGGTCGGCGGTGAAGATGCCGTCCACGTCGGTGTAGATCTCGCAGACGTCGGCGTGCAGGGCGGCGGCGAGCGCCACGGCGGTGGTGTCCGAACCACCGCGGCCCAGCGTGGTGACGTCCTTGGTGTCCTGCGAGACGCCCTGGAAGCCGGCCACGATGACCACCGACCCCTCGTCGAGCGCGCCCTTGAGCCGCCCGGGGGTGACGTCGATGATCCGGGCGCGGCCGTGCACCGAGGTGGTGATCACGCCGGCCTGCGAACCGGTGAACGAGCGGGCTTCGTACCCCAGGTTGTGGATGGCCATGGCCAGCAGGGCCATGGAGATCCGCTCCCCGGCGGTGAGCAGCATGTCCAGTTCGCGGCCCGGCGGCAGCGGGCTGACCTGGTTGGCCAGGTCGAGCAGCTCGTCGGTGGTGTCGCCCATCGCGGAGACCACCACCACCACGTCGTCGCCGGCCTTGCGGGCGGCGACGATGCGCTCGGCCACCCGCTTGATCCGCTCGGCGTTGGCGACGGAGGACCCGCCGTACTTCTGCACCACGAGTGCCACGACGGTGCACTCCCTCCCAGCGACCCTGAGCGTGCCGACGCCGCCGGAACCGGGGCCGGCGGCGCGTGTCAGACCCCATGAGGGTATCCGGCAGGTAACGACGCCGGGTCAGGTGATCCCACCATCCGGCCCGCCCGGGACCGGCCGGGCCGCTCCCACCAGGTCGGATGGGTACGCGGAAACGCCCGGTCCGACACGCCGGGACGAGCCGGGTACGCGTCGGCACCCACCGACCGCCCGCACCCACCAGAATGGGCCGGTGCCCGTCCTCACCCGCTCGGCCGGCCGCGTGCTCGGGCCGCTCGTCCTCGCCCTGCCGGCACTCCTGGTCGCCTGCACCAGTGAGCAGCCACCGGCTCCGCCGCCCGCCGATCCGGGGCCGGTCGAGGTGGACGCCGCCCGGGATGAGCTGGCCGCGCTGGCCGCAGCAGCTCAGGACCGTCACCTGGTGGCCCAGTACGTCTACAGCCAGGCGGGTCAACCGGATCGCACCATCGTGTTCACCAGCGCGAACGACGGCAGCTGGCGGGTCGACGTGCCGGGAGGCGCGTTGGGTGGCACCGCCGACGTCTCGATGGCCGGCACGGCCGACGGGCTGTTCCAGTGCGCCCTGCCGTCGGCCGGTCACAGCGAGTCGGCGAGCTGCGTACGCCTGGGTGATCGCGACGACGTGGTGCCACGCCGGTCGGACCCTCGGGTCCAGCACCTGCTCACCGACTGGCTGGACGTGCTCACCGACCGACGCGCCCCCTTGGCGGTCGCCCCGGCCAACGCGCCCGAGGGCCTCACCGGCACCTGCTACTCGGTGGACTCCACCTCGGCGTCGCTCAACGCCCCGCTGGATGTGGGCATCTACTGCTACGACGGGGACGGCACGCCGACCGGCGTCCGAACCGCGGCCGGGACGCTGAGACTGGCCGCCCCGCCCGCCCCGGCGCCGGCCACCGTGCAGTTGGCCGGCCCGGTGGTGGTCGACCGGGAACCGCTCGACACCGCGGCGCCACCGACCCCGGACCCGTCGGAGAGCCCGGGCGCGGGAACGTCCTGATCTTCGTCCCGTTACGGGTGCTCTTGCCCACATTCGACCACCCCCTCCTGAGGGGCGAATCACCCATACAGGACGATCCGACGTATGGCCGATCTCACCCCGCTGCTCGCCTACCGCTGGAGTCCGCGAGCCTTCGACCCGAGCGCCGAGCTGGCTCCGGAGGAATCCGCCTCGCTCCTTGAGGCCGCCCGCTGGGCTCCGTCGGCGGAGAACGGGCAGCCCTGGCGGTTCGCCCTCGGCCACCGCGACGACGAGACCTGGAAACGGATCCTGATCAGCCTCCCGGTCGACGACCAGAACTGGATCCGGCACGCAGCGACCCTGGTGGTCGGTGCCCACACCGGCCTCGACACCGAGCGGGCCGCGTACGACCTGGGCCAGGCGATCGCCCACCTGACAGTGCAGGCCACCGCGCTCGGGCTGCACGTGCACCAGCTCACCCGGTTCGACCGGGCCGGCCTCTCCACCGAGCTCGACCTACCCGGCGGCGTCCGCCCGTTGGTGGTCGCCGCCGTCGGCCGGCTCGGGGACCCGTTCGCTCTCCCGACCGAGCTGCGGGCCCGGGAGACCGGCCTGCGTCGCCGCCGTCCGGTCGCCGACCTGCTGCTGCGCTGAGCGGGCTCACCCGCCCCGGCTGGCGCGGAGGAGGACCGCCGCGGCGTCGGTGTTGCGGTACAGGACGTGCCGACCCTCGCGGGACCGGGACACCAGGCCGGCGCCGTGCAGCGCGGCCAGGTGCTGGGAGACGTTTCCGGCGGACATCCCGGTGAGTCGGGCCAGGTCGGTGGTGGTCAGCGCCGTCTCGAGCAGGTGCAGCAGCGCGGTCCGGCCCGGCCCGATCACCCGTGCCAGTGGGTCCCCGGGTGGCGGCGCGGTCGCCTCCCAGAGCGTCCCGACGGCACGGACCGGGTACGCGCCGACCGGCAGCGAATCCTCCAGCAGGTTCCACAGCACGTGCTGCTCGGTGAACACCGTCGGGTTCAGCGCCAGCCCACGGCCGCGGAGGTCGAAGTCCCGCTCGAACGTGTCGTCGCTGATCACCCGGTCGCCGTGCCAGTGCAGGCTCGGGTGGAGCTGCTCGAAGAACCGACCGGCGCCGTTCTCGGCGAGCTGCGCGGCCCGGTACGCCACGTCGGCGTCGAGCAGCGCCCGCATCCGCGGCCAGTCCGGGGCGATCGCCTCGTCGTACCAGACCCGCACCGCCTCGACGACCTGCGGCAGCAGCCCGCCGGGGTCGGCGAGCAGCGCCCGTCCGAACGGGCTCAGCGGTTTTTGCCAGGTGGTCGACAGCAGGTCCTGGACCACCACGGCCGGCGGCGTCGCGGCGATCTGGTCGAGCTGCTCGGCCATCTCCACGTTCGGTCGGGCCGCCGGGGTGAGGAAGTCGGGCAGCCAGCGACCCGGCACGACCAACCCCACCAGAGGTCGGACCCGGTCGGCCACCTCGGGACGCCGCAACGTCACCCGGGCCCGGTCGACCCAGGGCAGGTGTACCGCGTAGCGGATCGGGTTGGCCAGCGCCCACATGCTCATGACCGTCTCGTTGGCCGGTGACACGGCGAGCCGTACGCCCGCCACGTCGGCCAGGCTGAACCGCAACTCGGACACACGCCCCCCAGGAGCAGGATTCGGTCCAGCCTAAAAGACTCGACCAAGGTCACGGGGACCGGATTCACTCCCCGACCATGGGGACCAGAGAAACCATCCGCACCGCCGTCCGAGACGTCATACCGCCGGCCGGGCTGACCCGCGCCCTGGCCGTGCAGGCCATGGTCTACGCCGTCGGCAGCGGGCTGTTCCACGCCGGCAGCGCCGTCTTCTTCACCCGGGCGCTCGGGCTCAGCGCCGCCCAGGTGGGGTTGGGGCTGTCCATCGCGGCGGGGGTGTCGCTGCTGGGCACGGTGCCGCTGGGTGGGCTCACCGACCGGTACGGACCGCAGCGGGTCTGGGTGGTCGGGCTGGTGCTGAACGCGGCGCTCTTCGCGACCTACCCCTTCGTGGGCGGCTTCGCGGGGTTCCTCGCCGTGGTGGTGGCGCTGGCCGCCGTGGACGCCGCTGTCGGCGTGGCCCGACAGGTCTACTCGATCAACGCGCTCCCGCCGGCCGAACGGGTCACCGCGATGGCGTACCAGCGCTCGTCGCTGAACGTCGGCTTCGGGCTCGGCGCGGTGATCAGCGGCCTGGTGCTGGCGGTGGACACGATCACGGCGTACCGGGGAATGGTCTGGTTCATCTCGACGGTCTTCCTCGTGACGGCCCTCTTCGTGCGGCGCCTGCCCCGGCTGCCGCAGGTGGCCCGACCGGCGGAGCCGATGAGTCGGCTCGCCGTGCTGCGGGACCGGCCGTTCATGGCGGTGTCAGTGCTGTCCGGGCTGCTCACCGCGCACGGGGTGCTCTACCTGACGGTCATGCCGCTCTGGATCCTCACCCACACCGACGCCCCGAAGACGATGATCGCCGGGCTGGTGCTGCTCAACACGATCCTGATCGTGCTGCTCCAGGTGCGTGTCAGCCGGGGCGCGGACACCGCGGCGGGCGCGGCCCGGGCCTCTCGCCGGGGCGGGCTGCTGATCGCCCTGTTCTGTCTGGTTCTGCCGATCTCCGGGGTCACCCGGGGCCTGCTGACCGTCGCGGTGCTGGTGGCTGCCGCCATGTTGCTGATCCTGGCCGAGCTGATCGAGTCGGCGGGCAGTTGGGGGCTCACCGCCACCCTGCCGCCGGCCGACCAGCGCGGTGCCTACGTGGGGGCGCTCGGACTCGGCGTGCAGGTCCAGTACCTGATCGCGCCGGCAGGGCTGACCGCGCTCGGGGTGACCACCGGCGGGTGGGGTTGGTTACCGACGGCAGCGATCTTCGTGCTGGTAGCGGCGGCGATCGTGCCCGCGGTGGCCTGGGCGCAACGGACGCCGAGGCTGGGTGCCGAGGCCGCAGAGCCGGCCATGACTCCGGTCCCATAGTCCGGACCTGTCTTTCCACCCCCCGTTCCATCACGTAGGGTGACCTGGTCATGTGGCAGGCGCTTCTCCTCCTTAGCCGCCGCGACGAGGCCTGACCGGCCGGCACCTCGTCGCGGAGTCGCATCGCGCCGTCCAGCACATCCGAACTTCCTCTCGGCACCGCCGCGCACCGTCGCCCGGCATCTCGCCGACACCTTCCGATCTGCTGACGCCACATGTTCCAGGGAGCACTCTGAGATGGCTCAACCTGTCACCGACGCTGAGACCGATCCGATCGCCCGGCAACGCCCGAGCCGGATGCCGTACCACCGTTACCAGCCGTACCAGGAGCAGTTCCGCGTCGAACTGCCGGACCGCACCTGGCCCACCCGCGCCGTCGAGGCCGCCCCCCGCTGGTGCGCCGTGGATCTCCGCGACGGCAACCAGGCCCTGATCGACCCGATGTCGCCCGAGCGCAAGCGCCGGATGTTCCAGCTGCTGGTCCAGATGGGCTACAAGGAGATCGAGGTCGGCTTCCCGTCGGCCAGCCAGACCGACTTCGACTTCGTCCGGCAGCTCATCGAAGACGACATGATCCCGGACGACGTCACCATCCAGGTGCTCACGCAGTGCCGGGAGCACCTGATCGACCGGACGTTCGAGTCGCTGCGCGGGGCGAAACGGGCCATCGTGCACTTCTACAACTCGACCTCCACCCTCCAGCGGCGGGTGGTCTTCGGCCTGGACCGGGACGGCATCGCCGACATCGCCACCACCGGCGCTCGTCTCTGCCAGAAGTACGCGGAGATCCACACCCCGGACACGGAGATCTTCTACGAGTACTCGCCGGAGTCCTACACGGGCACCGAGCTGGAGTACGCGCTGGAGGTCTGCTCCCGGGTGATCGACGTGATCGACCCGACCCCGGACCGGCCGCTGATCATCAACCTGCCGGCCACCGTCGAGATGGCCACCCCCAACGTGTACGCCGACTCGATCGAGTGGATGCACAGGCACCTGCCGCGCCGGGACAGCGTGGTGCTGAGCCTGCACCCGCACAACGACCGGGGCACCGGTGTGGCCGCCGCCGAGCTGGGCCTGCTCGCCGGCGCGGATCGCATCGAGGGCTGCCTGTTCGGCAACGGTGAGCGCACCGGCAACGTCGACCTGGTGACCCTGGGGCTGAACATCTTCTCCCAGGGCATCGATCCGATGATCGACTTCTCGAACATCGACGAGATCCGGCGAGCCGTCGAGTACTGCAACCAGCTGCCGGTGCACGAGCGGCACCCGTACGCGGGCGACCTGGTCTACACCGCCTTCTCCGGCTCGCACCAGGACGCGATCAAGAAGGGCTTCGACGCCCTCGCCGCCGACGCGAAGGCGGCCGGCGTACCGATGGACGAGCACACCTGGGCGGTGCCGTACCTGCCGATCGACCCGAAGGACCTGGGCCGCACCTACGAGGCCGTCATCCGGGTCAACTCGCAGTCCGGCAAGGGCGGCGTCGCGTACATCATGAAGAGCGAGCACCAGCTGGACCTGCCGCGCCGGCTCCAGATCGAGTTCTCCGGAGTGGTGCAGCAGGTCACCGACCACGACGGCGGCGAGGTCGACCCGGCCGCCATGTGGGAGATCTTCGCGACGCACTACCTGCTCGACCACCAGCCCGACCCGGCGGTCCGGCTGGCCGGCTACACGATCGGCACGGCGGACGGCAAGGTCGAGATCGAGGCCCAGGTCGGTGTGGGCGGCGAGCAGCGGTCCCTCGCCGCGGTCGGCAACGGCCCGATCGACGCGTACGTCAACGCGCTCCAGTCGGTAGGGGTGGGTGTGCGGGTGCTCGACTACCACGAGCACGCGCTCTCCTCCGGTGGTGACGCGCAGGCCGCCGCGTACGTGGAGTGTGAGGTGGACGGGAAGACGGTCTGGGGTGTCGGCACCGACGCCAACATCGTCACCGCGTCGATCAAGGCGGTCACCAGCGCCGTCAACCGCGCCCGCCGCTGACCTTCGCGCGACACCCCCGAGGTGGATCTATCCCTACTTCGGGGGTGTCGCGGCGGGCAGCGAGTGGCAGGGCTGGGACGGTGGGGCTTCCCGGGGCGGCCGGTGGACCAGCACGAGCGCCAGCACCGCGCCGGCCACGAGCAGCCCGGCGCACCACTCCATCGCGGCCCGGAACGCGTCGGTCAGCTCGGCCTTCTGCTCGTACCCGCCGCCGGAGAGCCCGACCAGCAGCGGCAGCGCCGCCACCGCGAGCAGGCCGCCGGCTCGGGACGCGGCGTTGTTGAACCCGCTGGCCACCCCGGAGAACCGGTCCTGCACGGCGGCCAGCACCGACGCCGTCAGCGGCGCCACCACCAGGGTCAGCCCGATGCCGAAGAGCAGCACCCCGGGCAGCACGTCCCGCCAGTACGACGCGCCCGGTCCGACGCCGCGCAGCAGCAGCAGACCGACAGCGGCGACCACCGGTCCGATGGCGAGCGGCAGCCGGGGGCCGATCCGCGCCGACAGCGCACCGGCCCGCGCGGACCCGACCAACAGCAGCACTGTCATCGGCAGCAACGCGATGCCGGTGCGGAAGGCCGACCACTCGACGACGTTCTGCAGGTAGACGGCGAAAAAGAAGGTGAAGCCGCCGAGCGCCGCGTAGACGACCACTGTGAAGAGGTTCAGCACCGAGAAGAGTCGGCTGCTGAACAGCCCGGTGGGCAGCATCGCGGCGTCGCCGCGCCGCCGCTCCAGCAGGACGAAGGCCACTGCGGAGAGCACCCCGACCGCTGCCGCGATCAGCACCTCGGCGGAGTCGAACCCGCGGGCCGGCGCGTCGATCAGGGCGTAGGTGACGCCGGCGAGCGCGAGCGCTCCGAGCAGGGCTCCGGCGACGTCGAACCGCCGTCGGGCCCGACCCCGCCCCTGGGTCCGGGAGGCGCTCTCGTCCCGGCTCTCCGGCACCCAGCGCAGGGCGGCCAGCAGCACCAGCACGGCGATCGGCAGGTTGAGGAAGAAGATCCAGCGCCAGGAGAGCGTGTCGATCAGCCAGCCCCCGATGAACGGGCCCAGCGCTGTGGACACCCCGGACAGCCCGGCCCAGGCGCCGATGGCCCGGCCCCGGTCGTCGGGGTGGAAGCTCGCCTGGAGGACCGACAGCGACCCGGGCGTGAGCAGCGCGCCACCGGCGCCCTGGAGGAACCGGGCCCCGATCAGCCAACCGGTGCCCTGGGCCAGCCCACACAGAACGGAGGCGGCGGTGAACCAGAGCACGCCGATGAGGAAGATGCGTCGCCGGCCGAAGCGGTCGCCGAGCGCGCCGCCGAGCAGCACGAACGCCGCGAGCATCAGCAGGTAGCCGTTGATGGTCCACTGGAGATCGGCCACGTTCGCGCCGAGGTCCTGGCCGAGTTTCGGCAGCGCCACGTTGACGACGGTGCTGTCGAGGAAGACCATGCCAGAGGCGAGTACGGCGGCGAGCAGCGTGCCCCGGCCGGCGGTGGTGCCCATTCGGAGGGCGGTCGCCGGTACGGGTGCGGTCATCCCACCAATCTGCCTTGCATCATGTGGGAGACGCCACGAAACGCCGAAACCGTGCCCGGGTACTGTGCGCAATCGCCGGGAGCCCCCAAGCTGGAGAGGTGTCGTCTGTGCGTACCAGATCAGGACCGCGAGCGGCGGTGGCCGCGCTTACCGCGGCGCTGGCGCTCGGCGTGGCCGGTTGCGTCCCGCAGGATGAGCCGACCACACCGCCGCCGAGCGACGGTGGCAACGCCGCGGAGCAGCTGAGTCAGCTCACCGTCGCTACCGCCGGCTCGATGAAGGGTTACAGCCGGGAGCGTTTCCCGCACTGGCGGGACACCGGCAAGAACTGCGATGTCCGGGACAGCATCCTCCAACGCGACGGCAAGGAGGTGAAGCTCTCCGGCTGCAACGTGGTCGGTGGGCGCTGGGAGAGCGTGTACGACGGTCGCAGCTTCTCGGATCCCTCCGACGTGGACATCGACCACATGGTGCCGTTGGCCAACGCGTGGCGCTCGGGTGCCGACGAGTGGGACAACGCGAAGCGCGGCGATTTCGCCAACGACACCACTCGTCCGCAGCTTTTCGCGGTTTCCGCCTCGTCGAACCGGGCAAAGGGTGACCAGGACCCGTCCCAGTGGAAGCCGGCAAACCGATCTTACTGGTGCAAATACGCCCAGGACTGGGTGACGGTCAAGCACTACTGGCGGCTGACGGTGACCAGCGCCGAGAAGACCGCCCTGACCGACATGTTGGAGGGCTGTTCAGTGGGGAGCGATTCGTGAGCGCCGCCGGGGAGAGCGGCCCGTCCGCCGCCGGCATGACAGCGGACGGCACCGCCGAGACCCCCGCAGCCGTGCCGGGTGCCGGCATGGTCGCTGACTCGGGAGGCGCGGCCGGCCCGCAGAGCCGCACCACAGACATCGTGCCCGGCCCCGGTGGCGTGATGACCGACGAGGTCGGCGTCGTCACCGGTGACCTGACGCTGCGCACCGAGTACGCGGACGGCACTGTCACAGTGCGGGTGCAGTACAAGGACGCGGACGAGTGGTACACGGTGACCGGCACGTCGGTCACGCTGGCCGACCCGGCCGGGCTGGACGCGGTGCACGGCGTCGCAGTGGGGCTGCTGAACCGCCCCGAGGGCTGACGAGCGCCGGCACCGCGTCCAGTCTCAGACGTACGAGCCGGGCTCGGTGGGCGCGGAGACCACGCCCGGCGCGTCCCCCTCGCCCTCGGGTCGGACGACCTGCGCGCTGACCCCGTGCGGGCGCAGTTCGCCGCTGGCGATCTGCTCGGCGAAGTGGCAGGCCACCCGGCTGGCGCCGATGTCCCGCAGCACCGGTCGCTCGTCGGCGCAGCGGGTGGGCTGCGCCCACGGGCAGCGGGTGTGGAAGCGGCAGCCCGACGGCGGGTTGGCCGGCGACGGCAGGTCACCGGCGAGCAGGATGCGCTCCCGGCGGTCCTCGACGTCCGGGTCCGGCACCGGCACCGCGGACATCAGCGCCCGGGTGTACGGGTGCAGCGGCTCGGTGTAGAGCCTGTCGCTCGGCGCCTCCTCGACCAGCGCCCCCAGGTACATGACACCGACCGTGTCGGAGATGTGCCGGACCACCGCGAGGTCGTGCGCGATCACCAGGTAGGTCAACCCCAGACTGTCCTGGAGTTCATCCAGCAGGTTGACCACCTGGGCCTGGATCGACACGTCGAGTGCCGAGACCGGCTCGTCGGCGACGATCAGCTCCGGCCCGAGCACCAGCGCGCGGGCGATGCCGATGCGCTGCCGCTGACCGCCGGAGAACTCGTGCGGGTAGCGGGACAGCGCCCAGCGCGGCAGCCCGACCGCGTCCAGGGTCTCGCCGATGATCCGTCGACGGTCGGTGCGGTCGGTGCCGATCCCGTGGGTCTGCAGGCCCTCGGTCAGGATCGACTCGACGTTCTGCCGGGGGTCGAGGCTGGACATCGGATCCTGGAAGATCATCTGCATCCGCCGACGCATGCTGCGCAGCTTGCCCGGCGGCAGTGTGGTCAGCTCGACGCCGTCGAAGCTGACCTCACCGGCGGTCGGCGGGGTGAGCTGCAGCAGCGCCCGACCCAGCGTGGACTTGCCGCAACCGGACTCACCCACCAGGCCGTACGTCTTGCCCCGGGCGATGCTCAGGTCGACCCCGTCGACGGCCTTCACCTGGCCGACCACCCGGTCGAAGAGCACCCCCCGCTTGATCGGGAAGTGCACCTTCAGGTCGCGCACCTCCACGAGGATGTCGTCGTCACTCACGCCAGCACTCCGCTTCGCTCCGCGCTGGCGCGAGACGCCACGCTGCTGTGCCTGATGGTTCGCTCGCTACGCTCGCTCACGCTGATTCCTCCTCGCGCGGGGCGGGCACCATGCCCGGCAGCGGCTCCGGGTTGACGCACCGGTAGCTCCGTCCGTCGTGCGCGTGCACCAACTCGGGCGGCTCACCCACGCACTCGTCGATCCGGCGGGCGCAGCGCGGGGCGAAGGCGCATCCGTCCGGCCAGGGCAGCAGGTCGCGGACCGAACCGGGAATCGGGTTGAGCTTCTCGCCCCGCCCGGCGTCCAGGCGCGGCACCGAGCCGAGCAGACCCACCGTGTACGGGTGACGCGGCTGGCGGAACAGCGGACGACGGCGGGCCGTCTCCACCACCCGGCCGCCGTAGAGCACGTTGACGGTGTCGCACATGCCGGCCACCACGCCCAGATCGTGCGTGATCATCAGCAGCGCGGTGCCGGAGTCCCGGACCAGTTCCTTGAGCAGCTCCAGAATCTGGGCCTGGATGGTGACGTCCAGCGCTGTGGTCGGCTCGTCGGCGATCAGCAGCCGGGGCTGGCAGGCCACCGCC
Source organism: Micromonospora vinacea (assembly GCF_015751785.1). Classification (NCBI taxonomy): domain Bacteria; kingdom Bacillati; phylum Actinomycetota; class Actinomycetes; order Micromonosporales; family Micromonosporaceae; genus Micromonospora; species Micromonospora vinacea. The sequence continues at coordinate 1,670,052 of NZ_JADOTY010000001.1, forward strand.
ATCGCGATGAGCGCACGCTGGCGCATCCCACCGGAGAGCTGGTGCGGGTACTCCTTGAGCCGCCGCTTCGGGTCGGGGATGCCGACCCGGTCCAGCAGCGCCGCCGCCTCCTTCGCCGCGGTCTCGCCCTTCATCCCCCGGTGTCGGGTGAGGACCTCGGTCACCTGCAACCCGATCGGGATCACCGGGTTCAGCGAGGAGAGCGGGTCCTGGAAGATCATCGCGATGTCCCGACCCCGGATGTCCCGCCGCGACCGGTCGTCGAGCTGGAGCAGGTCGGTGCCGTCGAAGACGGCCTTGCCGCCGACCCGAAGGCCGGGCTGCTTGGGCAACAAGCCCATGATCGCGAGCGAGGTGACGCTCTTGCCGCAGCCGGACTCGCCGACCAGGCCGACAACCTCACCGGCGTCGACCGAGAAGGACACCCCGTCGACAGCGTGCACGGCCCGTTGACCGCGGCGGGCGAACGTGACGGAGAGATCTTCAACTTCGAGCAGTGCCATTACTGGCCCTCCGTTCGCGACTGCGGGGCTCGCAAGCTCACTCCTCGCGCTTCACACATGCCGGGCCTACTTCCGCAGCTTCGGGTCGAGGGCCTCGCGCATCGCCTCACCCAGCAGGGTGAAGCCGAGCGCGGTGATGATGATCGCGACCGCCGGGTAGATCGCCAGCGACGGCCGGATGCCGAGGTACTGCTGCGCGTCGGCGAGCATGACCCCCCACTCCGGTACGGCGGTGTCCGGGTTGCCGAGGCCGAGGAAGGAGAGCGCCGCGGCCTCGATGATCGCGGTGGCCAGGGTCAGGGTGGCCTGCACGATCACCGGGGCGAGCGAGTTCGGCACCACGTGGGTCAGCGCGATCTTCGACTTCTTGACGCCGAGCGAGGTCGCCGCCAACACGTAGTCGCTGTTGGCCTGGGAGATCATCGAGCCGCGCAGCAGCCGGGCGAAGACCGGCACCGAGACCACACCGACCGCGATCATCACGGTGGTCAGGCTGGCCCCGAGCAGGGCGGCGATGCTCACCGCCAGCAGCAGGCTCGGCATCGCCAGCAGCATGTCGATGAAGCGCATCAGGGTGGTGTCGATCCACCGCCCCCACCGGCCACCGAGACCAGCCGCCGCGCCGGAGACGCCACCGATAAGCGCCCCGATCGCCAGACCGATCAGGGTGGAGACCACGCCGACCAGCAGGGTCTGGCGGGCACCCACGATCATCCGGCTGAACTCGTCGCGGCCCTGGTGGTCGTAACCGAACCAGTGGTCACCGGTCGGGCCGGGAATGACACCCGGCTTGATCAGCCCTTCCCGGATGCCGATCGTGTCCGTCGCCGCGTACGGCACGAGGAACGGGCCGACCACCGCTACCAGCACGAAGAGCGCCAGGATGATCGCGCCGACGATCGCGGCCGGGTTGCCGCGCAGCCGGCGGAACGCTTCCTGCCAGAGGCTGACGCCCCGCTCGTCGTCGCGGGCGGCCAGTTCGGAGAGCCGGTCGATCTTTTCGCGCTTCTTGCCTGGGCTGAGTGTCATCGCACCCTCACCCTCGGGTCGATGAAGCTGTAGGAGAGATCGACCAGGAGGTTCACCAACACGTACACCACCGCGATGATCAGGATGAAGCCCATCAGCACCGGATAGTCGCGTTGGCCGATGGCCTCGGCGACGAACGCTCCGATGCCGCTGAAGGCGAAGACGGTCTCGGTCAGCACCGCGCCGGAGAGCAGGCCGCCCGCGAGCAGACCGATCGAGGTGGCGACCGGCAGCATGGCGTTGCGCAGGACGTGCCGGCGACGAACCGTCTGCTCGGTCAGGCCCTTCGCCTCGGCGGTCCGTACGAAGTCCTCGTTCAGCACCTCCAGCACGCTCGCCCGGGTGATCCGGACGATGATCGCCAGCGGGATGCTGGCCAGCGCGATGCTGGGTAGCACCAGATGCCAGAGGGCGTCGGCGGCGGCGTCCCACTCACGGGTCATCAACCCGTCCAGGACGAAGAAGTTGGTGACGCGGGTAGCTCCGAGCGTCGGGTCCTGCCGGCCGCTGGACGGGAACCAGTGCAGGTTCTCCGAGAAGATCGCTTTGAGCACGTAGCCCAGGAAGAAGACCGGGATGCAGATGCCGATCAGCGAGCCGCCCACGGAGGCGTGGTCCAGGAAGCGGCCGCGACGACGGGCGGCCAGATAGCCCAGCGGGATGCCGACGCCGATCGCGATGATCATCGCGGTGATGGTCAGCTCGACGGTCCCGGGGAAGCGCTCGATGAACTCCGTGGTGACCGCCCGCTTGGTGGAGGTCGACGTGCCCAGGTCGAGCTTGATCATCCGCCGTACGAAACGGCCGTACTGCACCAGGATGGGCTCGTCGAGCCCCATGTTGCGGCGGATGGCGGCCCGCATCTCGGGGGTGCCGCGCTCGCCGAGGATGGCGGTCTCGGGGCCGCCGGGGAGACGGCGGAGCCAGATGAAGAGCAGGAGGGAGAGCCCGAACAGCGTGGGTATCAGCTGAAGCAGGCGCCTGACGATGAACCGGAACACGGCGGCCTCGAAGGGGTGCGGAGGGTTGCGGGCGGGCGCTGTGCGACAGCGCCCGCCCGCGTTCCTTGCTGCGTCAGATCAGGACTTACTTGAACTCGGCGGTCGCGTACCGCTCATCGGTGAGCGGGCTCGCCTTGACGCCGGTCACGTCCTTGCCGAACACGATCGCCGGCGGCGAGTGCGAGATCGGCACACCGGGCAGGAAGTCCATCACGGACTTGTTCAGGGCCTTGTACTTCTCGGTCCGGGCCGCGATGTCGGCGGTGCCGTCCGCGTCCTTGAACTGGTCGAAGAGGGCCTTGTTGTTGAAGCCCCACTCGTCCTTCGGCCGGTCGAAGAAGGTACCGATGAAGTTGTAGGCGTCGCCGTAGTCACCGGTCCAGCCCAGGAAGTGGATGTCGTGCTTGCTACCCGAGGTGGTGGCGTTCAGGTAGTCCGGGCTCCACTTCAGCGGGATCGCCTCGACGGTGATGCCAACGGCCTTCAGGTCCGCCGAGAGCAACTCGAAGATGTCCTTCGGGTTCGGCATGTACGGCCGGGTGACCTCGGTCGGGTAGTGGAACTTCAGCGTCAGGTTCGACGCGCCGGCCTCGGCCAGCAGCGCCTTCGCCTTGGCCGGGTCGTAGGTGTACTTCGTGACGTCGCCGTTCCAGCCCTCGACGGTGTCCGGCATGAAGTTGTCGGCGACCTTGGCACCCGGCGGCAGCTTGGAGGTGACCAGCTGCTGACGGTTCAGGGCGTACGCGATGGCCTGCCGGACACGGATGTCGGCGAGCTTCGGGTTGCCCTTCTGGTTGATCGCCAGGTAGAGCACGTTGAACGCCGGGCGCGTGAGCATGTTGAAGCCCTCGCTCTTCAGCGGCTCGACGTCGGCCGGGCCAACCAGGTCGTAGCCCTGGATGTCACCGGAGCGGAGCGCCTGCTTGCGGGCGTTCTCGTCCGAGATCGTCTTGAAGATGAGGGTCTTCAGCTTGGCCTTGGCGCCCGAGTAGTCCTCGTTGCGCTCCAGGGTCAGCGTCTTGTTGGCGACGTCCCAGGTCTTGAACTTGAACGGGCCGGTGCCGGTCGGGTGCTCCGTCGCGTACGCCGGGTACTTGATGTCCTCGGCGGTGCCCGCGACGTTGCTCGCGTCGAACTCCTGCAGCGCCTTCGGGCTGTGGATGGAGAACGAGGGCAGCATCAGCGCGGCCGGGATCTTGCTGGAGACCCGGGTGAAGGACAGGTCCACAGTGGTGGCGTCCTTGGCCGCGCAGGACTTGAAGAGACTCGGCGGGAGGTCCGCGTTCTCGTTCTTGGCGAAGCCGCCCATGACGTCCTGCCAGTACGCGGTCACGTCCGGGCTCTGCATGAGGCCCTTGGCGTTGTACCAGCGGTTGAAGTTGACGCAGACGGCCTCGGCGTTGAAGTCGGTGCCGTCGTGGAACTTCACGCCCGAGCGGAGCTTGAAGGTCCACGTGGTGCCGGCGGCGTCCGGGGTCCAGGACTCGGCCAGGCCGGGGGTGACCTTCGTGCCACCCTCCTCCGGTCGGACCAGGGTCTCGAAGACCTGACGCGCCACGCGCAGCGACTCACCGTCGCTGGCGAAGCTCGGGTCGAGCACCTTCGGGTCTCCGGCGACGCCGAAGACGAGGGTGTCCTTCTTGCTACCGCCGGATTTGTCGTCGCGGTTGCTCTCGGCGCAGCCTGCTACCGCGAGGGCCGCGACCGCGATGGCCGCGATCGCGACCTTCGGCCTGGGTGCACGCATGTGTGCTTCACCTCGTCCTTGGGGGTACGGACAACGTGGTGACAGGGGTCACCGATGGCGGTGACCATAGCTCCCGAGGCGACCACCCGGAAACCGCTGAGTGGACGGTTGGTATCGGATCGTGCCTCAACCGCCGCTTGACATTCGATTCGTAGGTAAACAGCGGCAAAAACCGATCAATCAGCACCCGCGATGCCAAACTGTTACGTCGAACAGCCCCGATGAGGGCACAGGTGTCAGATCATTTCCGGGCAGGGACGCGGCGGTGGCCGGCACCCACGCGGGTGCCGGCCACCGGCCGTACGTCAGGGTGATCAGACCGCGCGGCGCCCCTCGAAGGCCCGACCGAGGGTGATCTCGTCGGCGTACTCCAGATCGCCGCCGACCGGCAGCCCACTGGCCAGCCGGGTCACCGAGATGCCCATCGGCTTCACCATCAACGCCAGGTAGGTGGCGGTCGCCTCGCCCTCGGTGTTCGGATCCGTGGCCAGGATCAGCTCCCGCACCCCGCCGCCGCCGAGCCGGATCATCAGCTCCCGGATGCGCAGATTGTCCGGGCCGATCCCCTCCAGCGGATTGATCGCGCCACCCAGCACGTGGTAGCGACCGCGGAACTCACCCGTCCGCTCGATGGCCACCACGTCCTTGGGCTCCTCCACCACGCACAGCACCTCGTCGGTGCGGCGCGGGTCGCGGCAGATCCGGCACTGCTCGGACTCGGCCACGTTGTAGCAGGTCGTGCAGAACCGCACCAGCTCCTTGACCTTGCGCAGCGCGCCGGCCAGCCGGTTGACGTCGGCCGGATCAGCCGAGAGGACGTGGAACGCGATCCGCTGAGCGCTCTTCGGGCCCACGCCCGGCAGCCGACCCAGCTCGTCGATCAGATCCTGGATGGCACCTTCGTACATCTGCCGGCTCAGAAACCGGGCAGGCCGAGGCCGCCCATGCCGCCGGCGACCGGGCCCATCTTGCGCTCGGTCAGCTCCCGGGCCGCCTCGGCGGCGTTGTGCACGGCCGCGACGACCAGATCCTCCAGCGTCTCCACGTCATCCGGGTCGACGGCCTTCGGGTCGATCTTGATGGCCTTGAGCTCACCGGAGCCGGAGACGGTCGCGGTGACCAGCCCACCACCGGCGGTGCCGGTCAGCTCGGCCTCGGCCAGCTCCGCCTGGGCGGCGGCGATCTGCTGCTGCATCTTCTGCGCCTGCTTCAGCATCTGCTGCATGTTCGGCTGTCCACCTGGGCGCACGGGATGGCTCCTTCTCGCACTCGTCTGCTCGACCGCCGACCAGCCTATCCGCTGGGACCGACCTCGCCCCGCCCGGTGCGTCCGCCCACGCCGAGCCTTCCGGGTACGGCTACCCCTACCCCGAACCGGCCATCTGGGGGTAGTGCGACGGGGCCCGTCGCACTGGTCTGCTCGTGGCATGAACCTCAACCGCACCGGCCGGGTCGGCGCGCTGTGCTGGCTCGCGGCCGCGCCCATCTTCCTCGTCGCCAGCCTGATCACCGGGTTGCGGTGGCGCGACCCGACCTACAGCTGGGCCACCCACAACATCAGCGACCTCGGCAACGCCCACTGCGGCGTATGGGACACCACCCGCCCCCGCTACGTCTGCTCACCGTGGCACCCCCTGATGAACACCGCGATACTGGCCACCGCCGTACTGCTCGTCGTCGGGCTCCTGCTGACCTGGCGGATCCTCGGCCACGGCCCGGTGGTGCGCTCGGCCCAGACACTGCTGCTGCTGGCCGCCGGCGGATACGCCCTCGCCGCCGTCTACCCGGCCGACGTCGACGAGAACCTGCACGTCCTCGGCGCATTCCTGATCATGGGGGTGGGCAACACCGGCCTGCTCCTCGCCGGATTCGCACCACACGGCACGACACTCGGCCGGTGGCGACGGCTCACCCTCACCGCCGGGCTCATCGCGCTGGCCGGAACGGTGCTGTTCTTCGCCCAGCAGGGCCTGGGGATCGGGGTAGGCGGCATGGAACGGGTGGCCGTCCTACCCTTCCCCCTCTGGGCCTGCGCCCTGGGCGTCCTGCTGGCCGAAACCCCCGCCCCCACCCCCGCCTGCGCCCCCGCCCGCGTCGATCATGGAGTTGTGGTGCCCGAATAGGCCAACCACAAACGATTTGTCACCCACCACAACTCCATGATCGACCGCGCAGTGGGGTGGATTGTCAGCGGGCGTCGACTTCGTTGATCTTCTCGGCGCCGAAGGTCTCCCGGAGCAGCCGTACCGCCTGCTCCTCGCTGGACTCCCGCGCGGTCTTCTCGTCGATGATCTCGTCCAACGGCTCGTCGCCCGGGTCGAACCCCTCAAACGCAGGGGCCGCCGCCGGTGCCGCGCCGCCGGGCCGGCCGGCCCGCGCCGGACCGTCGAAGTCCGGGTCGTAGGGCGGCTCGCCGGCCCATTCGGCGTCCGCGACAGGCCGGGCTGCCGCTCCGGTACGCGCACCGCGCCCCGCCGCCGCCGCGCGAGCCGCGGCGATGGCGCTGCTCACCGGCGCACCACCGGCTGTCGCCGGCTGCCGGGCCGCCGGTGTCGGGTTACCCCGTCCGCCCGGCTTACCGCCACCGGCCGCCGCCCCGGGACCGCCCGAACCGCCTGGCCCGGTGCCGCTCGCGCCACCGCCGTTGGGGTTACCGCTGTTGGGGTTACCGCTGTTCGGGCCGCCGCCGTTGGGGCCGCCGCCGTTCGGGCCGCTGCCGTTCGGGCCGGTCGACGCCGATGCGGACGACTCGTTTCCGGCCGACGCACCGCCGGGGCGGGCGGCCTCCGGCCAGTCCTCGTCGTCCATCGCCTCGGCGGCCGGGGCACCGCCGCCGGGGCGGGCGGCCTCCGGCCAGTCGCCCTCGTCGTCCGCCGCCGGGGCGGACGGTGCCGCACCCTGCCGACCGGCACCGTGACCACCGGAACCCGCGCCGACACCGCCATGCGAGGCCGGGCTGGCAGCGCCGGTCGGGTTCGCCGCGGTGGACGGGGCGTTCGTCGGCCTGGCAGCGGCGGTCGGGGCGTTGGGTGCCACAGTCCCCGGCCCGGCCGCGTTCGCACTTGGCGCCGCGTTCGAGCCAGGCGCGGCGCTGAAGCCTGCGGAATTCGCGCTTGGCGCGGCATTCGAGCCAGGCGCGGGGTTCGCCCCAGGCACGGGGTTCGACCCAGACGCAGCGCTCGACCCTGGCGCAGCGCTCGACCCTGGCGCGGGGTTCAAACCTGGCGCAGCGCTCGACCCTGGCGCAGCGCTCGACCCTGGCGCAGCGCTCGACCCTGGCGCGGGGTTCGACCCAGGCGCGGCATTCGAGCCTGACGCAGGGCTCAAGCTAGGCGCGTTCGAGCCAGACGCAGCGTTCGAGCTAGGCGCGTTCGAGCTTGGCGTGGCTGGCGGCGCACTCGTCGGGCCGGCGGCGGGCGGGGCGGCGGGTCGGGCCGGTGCGGCGGGTTGCGAGCGGGGTGAGCTGGACAGCGACACGCCACCGCGCTCGCCGGCCACCTCGCACCGGATCTGCCAGCGCCCGCCCAACTCCTCGTAGAGCGCGTCGGTGAGCACCGCCGCGTGGTCGGCCATCATCTTGGCCAGCACTGTGGACTTCACCGTCAGCACCAGCATGTCGCCGTCGAGTTCGCGGACCACAGCGTCGCGCATCAGTGCGGCGATCCGCTTGTTGGTCCGGTTGACCTTGCCGACCACGTCGGGCCAGACCCGGCGGACCGCTACCGCGTCCAGGGCGGCGGCGGGCGCGCCCGGTCGGGGCGGCGCGGGCGTGGCCGGGTCGGGCAGCACCGCCGACGGTGGCACCGCACGACGCGGGGTCGGCCCGGCGGGCGAGACGGGTACGGCCTGGTCAGCCAACCCGGTCGACGCACCGGGGGACGCCGGGATCGGCGAGTCGGCCGCCGAGACGTGCGAGGCCGGTGCACCGGAGGTCGGAGCGGGCGAGGCGGGTGCACCGGTGACTGAAGCAGCCGGGGCGGAAGCGCCCGAGGCCGCAGCGCCCTGGGTCGGGTCGACCGCCCACGGCGGTGCGGAGGTCGGGGCGTTCACGGGTGCAGGGGTGGCGGCAGCCGGGACCGGGGTGGCTGGCTGTGGGCGTACCCCTGGGTTGGTGGCCGGCGCGGAGCCGGCGGCGGCCGACGGCGCGTCGGTGCCGCCCACTGTGAGCCGACGTTCCATCCGCTCGAGGCGCTGGAGCAGGCCGCCGGTGGAGTCGTCCACGCCGGGCAGCAGCATCCGGGCGCAGATCAGCTCCAGCAGCAGGCGGGGTGCTGTGGTGCCGCGCATCTCCACCAGGCCGTCGTGCACGATGTCGGCGCAGCGGGACAGCGTGGCCGAGCCGAGCTGCGAAGCCTGGGCGGCCATCCGCTCGATCTGGTCGCCCGGGGCGTCGATGAGACCCTTCGCGGCGGCGTCCGGCACCTGCTGGATCACGATCAGGTCGCGCAGCCGTTCCAGCAGGTCGGAGGCGAACCGGCGCATGTCGTGCCCGGCTTCGGCGACCCGGTCGACGGTGGCGTACGCGGCGGCGCCGTCAGCGGCGGCCAGCGCGTCGCACATCTCGTCGATCAGCGCCGAGTCGGTGACCCCGAGCAGCGCGACGGCCCGGGCGTAGCTGACCCCCTCCGCGCCGGCGCCAGCGATGAGCTGGTCGAGCACGGAGAGGCTGTCCCGCATGCTGCCGCCACCGGCGCGCACCACCAGCGGAAAGACCGCCGGCTCGACGGTGACCCCCTCCGCCTCGCAGAGCTGCTCCAGGTACGGGCGGACCACCTTCGGCGGGAACAGCCGGAACGGGTAGTGGTGGGTCCGCGACCGGATCGTGCCGAGGACCTTCTCCGGCTCGGTGGTGGCGAAGATGAACTTGACGTACTCCGGGGGCTCCTCGACCAGCTTGAGCAGGGCGTTGAAGCCCTGGGTCGAGACCATGTGCGCCTCGTCGATGATGTAGATCTTGAAGCGGCTGCTGGCCGGCGCGAAGAAGGCACGCTCGCGCAGCTCGCGGGCGTCGTCGACGCCACCGTGGCTTGCCGCGTCGATCTCGATCACATCGATGGAGCCGGCACCGTCGGTCGCCAGCGAGCGGCAGGAGTCACACTTGCCGCACGGCTCGGGAGTGGGGCCCTGCTCACAGTTGAGCGAGCGGGCCATGATCCGGGCGCTGGTGGTCTTGCCACAGCCGCGCGGGCCGGAGAAGAGGTAGGCGTGGTTGAGCCGCCCGCTGCGCAGCGCCTGCGACAGCGGCTCGGTCACGTGCTCCTGACCGATGACCTCAGCGAAGGTACGCGGCCGGTACTTGCGGTAGAGCGCCAGCGTCACTCGTCCCGCCTCCTCTCGACCGAGCCATTCTGCGCCGGTCGGGCGCGGGTGACCACCCACCACCCCGGCGCCACGGATGCCGCGCCTGATCGACCGGGCCGCCAGGGCCTGATCAACTCGGCTATGGGCCTTGATCGACTCGGCTTCCTGGAAACCGCGGTGTCCGCGTGGCCAGGACACCGCGACATCATGGATGCCGAGTGGATCAACCGGCCCACAGACAAAAAGGCCTCCCGTGCACCCGGCAGAGCTCGCTTATCCTTGCTGCCTTCCGGCCCTGGGGAGGTTCACGAGATACCGCCGCACGGGAGGTGACGCCCAGCCTACCCGACCGCCCGTCGATCTTCAGGGGGTGGTGGGGTGGCCCGGCCGACACGGGCCTGTATCCTGGCTCGCGGAGGATTCGCCTAGAGGCCTAGGGCGCACGCTTGGAAAGCGTGTTGGGTTTACACCCTCACGAGTTCGAATCTCGTATCCTCCGCTCGCCTGAGCAGCACCAACGACAGGGCCGGCCCCACGGGGACCGGCCCTGAGTCGTCTGTGCGGTGCGTCAGCCCACCACCTGGACGTGCTCCGCGCCCTGCCCCGAGAACCACGCCTCCAGCTCGGCGCCGCCGAGGGACCGGGTCGCTTCCTCGTCGACGAGGACCGGGCCGACGACGGCACCCTTCGCGCCCTCGAACTGGCAGCCGAACATCCTCGCGCCGGTCAGCACCGTCGGCATGCTCGTGCCGCCGAGCGTGCACCAGCGCAGGCTGGCCAGCTCAAGATTGGCACCGCGCAGATCGGTCTTGTAGAGCTTGGCGGAATTGAGGATCGCGTGGCGGAGATCCGCCCCTTCCAGAACGGCGTCGTCGAGCTGCACCGCGAACAGCCGGGCCGAGCGGAACAACGCTTTACCGGCCGAGCAACCGACCATTTCCGCCTTGGCCAGGTCGGCGAAGGAGAAATCCGCGCCCTGCAACTCGGCGTTGGTCAGGTTGGCATCGCCGAGGTTGGCTTCCTCGAATCGGACACCGGCCAGGTGGGAGTTGGAGAAATAAGCGCCGGCCAGGTCGAGCCGGCTGAGGTCCGCCCCGCGAAAATCAAGAAAATCCCCCGACAGGTACGCCGTGGCGGAAGCATCGGCGAACCACTCCTCCAGCGCTTCCCGCGCGTCGGGGCTGTCTGGCCAGCGGATCACGTCGCCGCTGGCACGCTTGTACTTACTCATTTGTCGAACACCACCTTGCCGTCCCACTCCGGTCGATCAGCGACCCGCGCCCTGAGATCGGCCAACGCACTCGGCGAAAGGACCCGACCGGCCCGGCGCTCGCCTTCGCGCCCGCGGCCTGGCGCGCGTTCGTCACCGAGTTCGCCCGGCGGGCCTGAACGGCCCGACGACCCGTCGCAGCTCCGACCGTTACCCAACCCTGATGGCCCGGATGCGGCCCACGCCCCTCAACTTCGTCGAGATCTTGGACACTTTCCGTTCGCACAGAACGGAAAGTGTCCAAGATCTGGAGATTTGATGCCGGAAGGCTTGATGGGCGGGCACTTTCGTACCGGTAGCGGCCAAGGGCGACCGTCTGCCTGCCGGGTTCGACCGTCGCCGCCGGGCCGACCGACCGTCGGCGGACGACCCCCGCACGGCCGGGGCGCGCGAACGCCCGGCCGGCCCAGTACGGGCCGGCCGGGCGTTGCTGGCACCGCTCAGAACAGCGGGCCACCACTTTGCGGCCCGGCAATCCGGAGACCGTAGTTCATCGGCCAGAGGATTTCGGTGCGCTCGGACAGACCGCTCCACGTCTTGTTCTGCGGTACGAGCCCGCCGGCGGCACCGTAGAACGGGTTGACGACCCCGGACGGATACCCGGCGAGGTCACCACTCACCTCTTCCCCGGGCGACGCCACGAGGGCGTCGAGCCCGCCGGTGCGGTCGAGGTTCAGCAGGGCGATGGCGGAACCGAACTTGTCGCCAGTCTCGGAGCCGTCCGGAACGGCCGAGTGGTTCTGGTCGAACGCCTGGGCACCGGTGCCCGTCAACCCGCCGGCCGCACCCTTGAGCAGGGTGATGCTGCCGGCCCCGGCCTTCGCGCCGATCTGGTCGCCGGGGGCGCCGACCAGCACGTCCGCCCTGCCGTCGCCGGTCACGTCGCCGACCGCCAGCACGCCACCGAAGCGGTCGTCACCCGCCGGGTCGCCCGGTACGCCGGCCGTCCGCTGCGTGATGACCTGCACCCCGCTGCTGGACAGGCCGGCGGCACGGCCGGGGAAGGCCGCGATGAGGCCGCCGTTGATGTCCGGGGTCTGGGCGCCGGAGGCTCCGACGATCACCTCACCCAGCCCATCGCCGTTCACGTCGCCAACCGCGACCGCGTCACCCAGGTACCACGCGATGGTGCCTGTCCCATCGTTGGGTTCGATGGCCGCACCGGTGACCGAGGTGGCACCGGTGGACGACACACCACTCGCCGAGCCCCACATCAGGGTGACCATGCCGCTGCCGTCCCAGCTCACCCCGTCGTTCTCACGAGGAGCGCCGATGACCAGGTCGTGGTAACGGTTGTTGTCGACCTTCCCGATGGCGAGCGTGTAGCCGAACTGGTCGTTGGCCTCGGCCGCGCCGGGCACCGAGGCCAGGTCCTGGTGGAGGTGTTGCGCGCCGGTCGCCGTGAGACCGGCTGACCCACCGAAGAGGACGGTTACCGCGCCGGCCATCGCCTTGCTTCCGATCGCCTCTGCCCAGGCACCGATGGCGAGGTCCTCGCGACCATCCCCGTTGATGTCGCCGGCCGCGAGGGCAGCACCGAACTGGTCGAAGGTCTCCGGACTGTCCGGAATGCCTGGCGAATCCTGGTTGAAGTGGATTGCCGAGTCGACCACCAGGCCGGTGCCGCTGCCGGGGATGACCCAGACCCCTCCAGCGTGGGTCTTGTTCTTGGGATCCGGCTCGTCCGGGTCGCCGATTGCCAGGTCGTCGAAACGGTCGCCGTTGAAGTCCCCCGCCACGAGCGCCATACCGAAACAGACACAGCCGCTGCCCCCGGTAAGGACGCCCATCAGGTAGTCGATCTTCGGGGCCGAGGAGTAGCGCACGCTGACCACGCCGGTCGGCTCCGCCGGCAATGTGTAATTGGACGGGGTACCAGTTACCGCGATGTCGTCGACACCGTCGCCGTCGAAGTCGGAGCGGCCGACCCCCATGCCCCGAAAACGGGTCGGCGTCTTCATCCAGGACACCGTGTGGTGTTGGAGGACGACGCCGTCCCGGGTGATGGTCCGGACGTCTTCCGCAGCCTTCGCCGGGGCACTGATCACCAGGCTGGCAAGAACTGTGGGAAGAACAAGAAAAGCTGCGCTTCGCCGCATAGAGACCCCGTTTCGATAGGCGCCTCGACACCATAGGCGGGCGATCAGGTTGCCGAAATGAGACGAACGGGTAGTGGGCTGGAGGGGCGGGCGCGGGCGGCGGGTAGCGTCCGGGAGCCGGCGGCCCTGGAACCGTCGTACACATGTTCTATCCACAGGCTGTGGACGGCGGAGGGACCTGATGGGTTACCAGCTCAGCGCGGTGGTCGCCGATGCTGAGCTGCTCCGGGAGCAGACCGCCGAGCTGGATCACGCGGTCCTCGGCGAGCTGCGCCAGGACTTCGCGTTGCTGCCGGTCACCCCGCAGTTGGTGGTCGAGCTGACCGGGTCCCTGCCCGATTTCGCGACTGACGACCGGAGCGTCGCACGACCGTTCGGCCTGGTGTTGTCGGCAGCGTTGGTCGAGGTGCTGACCCGCTGGTCACAGTCGGGGCCGGTGGCCTACCTGGAGGCGGAGTTCGGTGGTGGCGTCGGCTACCAGTCGGCGGCGGTGTGGTTGGGCGGGGCGCTGTCCTGGGGCCCGTGCTTCGACGACGAGTTGGACGCGCCGCGCGAGCAGTGGCCGATCAACGGGGCACTGATCCGACTGGGCGTCGAGCCCGGCACGTGGATCGACCCGTTCGCCGAACTGGGGCTGCACCTGGAGCGGAACACCGACGGTTGGCTGGCGCACGGGCGGCGTCGACTCAGCGCCGACTACTGGGACGAGCTGGTCGAACAGTGGGAAAACCAGTAATCCGGCCGCCGGCAGCAACCTGAACGCTCCCGTTCCGTTGGGGACTGGGGGATTCCATGAAATTGCGACAATTTGCGTTTATAGCCACGTTGATGACGGCTGCCTCGATCGCTGGCAGCGGCGTACCGCCCACCGGGCCGATCCCGGAAGGCCGGCCCGCTGGCAGCGTGGAGATCATCGACCTGAACGGCCTGCGGAACATCGAGTTCGGTGCCACCGAAGACGAGCTGACCCGGCGCGGCATCCTGCGCACCAGCCTGGATGCCTGCGGGCCGGTGCTCGCCGGCCACGACACGGTCAGCCCGGTCTTCATGGAGGACAAACTCGTGCTGCTCTGGGTCGGCGACCCGATGCGGACACCGGAGGGGATAACGGCAGGCTCGCCCGTCGACCAGGTCTGGGACCGCTATCCGAAGGTCACCCGACTCCGCGCTCCACAGGGGACGCACCGCCTCGACGGGCTACTCGCCCGCAGCGGCGACCGCGCGTACCTGTTCCTGCACGACGGGCGCACGGTCCGAAAAACCATCGCCGGGTACGCGGACTGGGCCCGCCGCCTCTTCGACGAGGGTGCGGGCCCGTGCTGAGCCGACAAGCTACCGGCTGACCTGTCGGACCGCTCCGATCCACTATGGATTGACGCGACCGACAGGCCAGTCGTCGTTCAGCGGCGGAGCGACAGCCAGAAGTCGTACGAGTGGGCCGCCGTGAAGTCCGTTCCGCCCGATCCGCCGTCACCGGCGAACACCCGAACGTACGGGGCGTCCGGGCGCAGTCGGGGCCAACCCGCCCGACCCGTCCGGGCGAAGTCGCTCCAGGTGCGGACCATCTCGTCGGAGAGCCGCCGCTGGGTTGGCGTGAGCGCCTCGGCGTAGTCGACAGTGAACAGGTACGGCAGCTCCGCGCAGTGGTACGCGCCGGTGTCGAACGTCGGCTCGGGCCCCTCGGTGAAGAACGGCGCGTCCTCGTCGGCGAACTCGTACCCGAAGGTCGGCACCCGCCGCGCGAACGCCAGCGCGGCGGAGTAGACCGGCTCGGCGTAGTCGTGATCGGTCAGCACGGCACTCAACGTCACGCTGGCGGGTTGTGCGGGGTCGCGCGGGTAGCGGGCCAGCACCTTGTCCGCGTGGTCACCGAACATGTCGCGCACCTGGTCGCGGTACTGCTCATCGGTGAGCGGGCACGACTCCGGCTCCTGGTTCGGCTTCGGCGGCTCCGGGCAGTTGAACCCGAGCCGTTCCATCCCCCACACCACGAGCCGGGACTCGTCCCGGTTCATCCCGGTCAACACCGGCACCCGATGCAGCCTCCCGGTGGTCAGCGCCTCGGCCGGGTCCACCGGCAACGTGTGGCCGTCGACGACCGGGCCGAGGTCGACACCCGCGCCGGGGTAGCCGACCGTCTCGATCATCCGGGCGGGAGTACGTCCGCGCAGGCAGGTGGCGACCACGGCCGGGTCGGTGCAGCCGATCCTCCGAGCGAACTCCTCGGCCGCCACGATCGCCTCGGCCCGGGTCTGGACCGGGTTGGCGCACGAGTTGCTCTGCATGATCGCGCGGTGGAACAGGCCAGCGGAGCCCGGCGCGGCGAGGTGCGCGCAGACGCTCGTCGCTCCGGCGGACTGGCCAAACACTGTGACGTTGCCCGGGTCACCACCGAAGGCCGGGGCGTTGCGTCGTACCCAGCGCAGCGCGGCCTGCTGGTCCTGCAACCCGAAGTTGCCGGTGACGCCGTCCCGGCCGGCCAGTGCCGGATGCGCCAGGAAGCCGAGCGCGCCGAGCCGGTAGTTCACAGTGACGACGATGACGTCGCCACCGACCGCCAGCCGCTGTCCGCCGTACCCGTCACCGCTGCCGAACCGGAAGTCCCCGCCGTGCAACCAGACCATCACTGGTCGAGGTGTTCGTGCGGAGGCGCGCGGGGTGGTGACATTCAGGTAGAGGCAGTCCTCGGACTCCGACGCTGTGTCCATCGGCAGCCCTTGCAGTTGCGCGCAGGCAGCACCGGACCGGGTTGCGTCGCGTACTCCGGTCCACCTTGGGCCGGGCTGCGGCGGGGCCCAGCGCAGCGCGCCCAGCGGTGGGCTCGCGTACGGGATGCCCTGGAACGTGCGGTGGTCGGCCGCGACGGTTCCCCGCACCGCGCCCTGGTCGGTCCGGACGACGGCCGCGCTCCGGCGGTCGTCGTCGGCCGCGGCCGGTCCGACGGCCACCGCCGAGCCGGCCAGGACGACAGCGCCCATCGCGACGGCCCATCGGGGGTACGAGATGCTGGTCATGACTCTCCCCATCGGTCGATGCCGGTACGGCGTACGCACCGGGCTGCGCCGAGCATGTCGAGCTGACAACAGCCCGGCCAGGGAGCTCTAGTACGCGGCGGCAGGAAGCGCGCGACCATCGACGGGGCTCCGCCCGGTGCTCTAGTGCGCTACGGTCACCGCGAGGCCGACGGGAGGCGACCGTGGCGGAGATCGGCGAGACCACTCCCCCTTATCTGCGCATCGTCGGGGAGTTGCGCCGGCGCATCATGGCGGGCGAGTTGGGCCCCGGCGACCGGGTGCCGTCCACCCGGCAGATCGTCCGGGAGTGGGGCGTCGCCATGGCGACCGCCAGTCGCGCGCTCACCGCCCTGCGGCAGGAGAGCCTGGTGCGGGCAGTGCCCGGTGTGGGCATGGTGGTGACCGGCGCGGAGCCGACCACGCCGGGTCGGGGCGCAGCGTCCGGCGGTCGACGCCTGCCGGCTCAGGGGCTGACCCGCGACCAGGTGGTGCGGACCGCCATGAAGATCGCCGACGCCGAGGGGTTACCGGCGCTGAGCATGCGGCGCATCGCGACGGAGTTGGACGTCCCCACCATGTCGCTGTACCGGCAGGTTCGGGGCAAGGAGCAGCTTCTCGTGCTGATGGCGGACGCGGCGTTCGCCGCGCACCGGTTGCCGCGCACGTTCCCGCCCGGGTGGCGAGCCCAACTGGAGTTGCTCAGCCGGCTCCAGTGGTCGATCTACCGGCGGCATCCCTGGCTGGCCCAGGTCATCTCGCTGACCCGCCCCCTGATGGCACCGCACGCCGTCGCGCACACCGAGTGCGCGCTGCGGGCCCTCGCGCGACACGGCCTGGACCAGCACACCCAACTCCACCTGGTGGCCGCACTGGCCAACCATGTGCGAGGCACCGCCATCAATCTGGAGCAGGGGGCCGAGGCGGAGCAGGACACCGGCCTGACCGACGACGAGTGGATGGAGGCCCAGGCCGACGTGTTCGGTGGGTTGCTCGCGGCGGGCGAGTTTCCGCATCTGGCCCGGCTCAGCCGGACGGCGATCGACCTCAACGTCGAGAGCCTCTTCGAGTTCGGCCTGCAACGGCTACTCGACGGGGTGGCGGCGCTGCTCGAACGGGTGACCACTCGGACCGGGTGAGTGGCCTGCTCGGGCAGCCGCGCCCCGGACGCGGCGGCGAAACCGGCGAGCGCTCCGACGCGAAAACGCCCGGTCGATCCTCGCGGATCGACCGGGCGTTTCTGCATTTCAGAGCGGTGGCGGAGGGATTTGAACCCTCGGAGGGCGTTAACCCTCACACGCTTTCGAGGCGTGCTCCTTAGGCCGCTCGGACACGCCACCGCCGACGAGGGTACAGGACCGCCGGTTCGGACGCCGAACCGGTATCGCCCGGGCCGGCCTGGCAGGATCTTTGTCATGAGTACGCACATCGGCGCGAAGCCGGGCGAGATCGCCGAGCGGGTCCTGATGCCGGGTGACCCCCTGCGGGCCAAGTGGATCGCGGAGACCTACCTCGAGGGCGCCACCTGCTACTCGACGGTTCGGGGCATGCTGGGCTTCACCGGCCGCTGGAACGGCGTCGAGGTTTCCGTCCAGGGCTCCGGCATGGGCATGCCGTCGGCCTCCATCTACGCCCACGAGTTGATCAACGAGTACGGCGTGAAGACGCTGATCCGGGTCGGCTCCTGTGGTGCCCTCAGCACCGACCTGCAACTGCGGGACGTGGTGGCCGCTATCGGGTCGTCCACCGACTCGAACATGAACCGGATGCGCTTCGACGGGCTGATCGACTACGCCCCGGTGGCCGACTTCGGGCTGCTGCGGACGTCGGTCGAGGTGGCCGAGCGGCGCGGCATCAGCATGCACGTCGGGCCGATCCTGGCGGCGGACGCCTTCTACACCGATCGACCGGACCTGTACGACACCCTCGCCGACTACGGCGTGCTGGCTGTGGAGATGGAGTCGGCGGCGCTGTACACGATCGCCGCCCGGTTCAAGGCCCGCGCGTTGACCGTGTTGACAGTCAGCGACCACATCAAGACCGGTGAGAAGACCACCTCGGAGGAGCGCGAGCAGACCTTCAGCCAGATGGTCGAGATCGCCCTCGACACGATCATCGCCTGAGCCGTTCCGGCGGGCGTCACCGCGACGAGCGTGATGACTGTGAGGCATCAAGATGCCGCACAGTCATCACGCTCTTTCGCATCACGCCCGCCGGCCCACCCGAGCCACGCCGACCCAACCGAGCCACGCCGACCCAACCGAGCCACGCCAACCCAACCGGGCCAGGCCGGTCACACGGCGGCCAGCGCCTCGGTCGGCGCGAGGCGGGCGGCACGCACGGCCGGGTAGAGCCCGGCGAAGCCGCCGATGACAAGTGTCGCGCCCACCCCGCCGAGCATCGCCCAGGCCGGCACCACTGTCGGCCAGTCCTGCGACAGCGCGTAGCCCGAGGTGACCAGGATGCCCAGCATCACCCCACCGATCCCGCCGAGCGCGGAGAGCAGCAGCGATTCGGTGAGGAACTGGGTCCGGACCTGACCGCGGGTGGCGCCGAGTGACCGGCGCAGGCCGATCTCGGCTCGGCGTTCCAGCACCGAGATCACCATGGTGTTCGCCACGCCGACCCCACCGACCAGCAGGGCGACCGCGCCCAGGCCCAGCAACAGGCCTGTGAACGCGTCGTCGGTCGCCTCGGCGGCGGCCAGCGCGTCCGAGGGCCGGGACACCTCGACCTCGTTCGGCGCCTCCGGGTTGGTGGTCGCGCCGAGCACGGACCGGACCGCCTCGACCTGCGACTCCTGGGCCCGGGTGTAGACGGTGGTCGGGTGGCCGTCGAAGCCCAGGTATTCGGTGGCCGCCGGCCAGCCGACCAGCGCCGAGGTGTCCAACTCCGGGGCGAGTGGCGCGGCGGCGAGGGTGCCGACGACTGTGAACGGCCGCCCACCGAGCCACACCTGCACCTGCGGGTCGGCCGTGGTGATCCCGAGCCGCTGCGCCGCGGTGGCGCCGAGCACGACCGCCGGGTAGCGGGCTGTCGCCTCGTTGAGCCACGTGCCGGTGGCCACCTCGGCCCCGACGGTGCCGAGCAGGTCCAGCCGGGCAGCCCGGGTGGCGAGCCCACCGGTCTCCGCCGCCGGAATCCGGTCCGAGCGGTACACCTTGGCGTCGGAGAGCTGCCCGGTCGCGGACACCTCGGTCACCGGGCCGATCCGCCCGATCATCGCGATCGACTCCTCGGGCAGTTGCGCGTCCGCACCGAACAGGGTGCTGCCCGGCTCGACGGTGAGCAGGTTGGTGCCGAGCGCGTCGAGCGCCCGGTCCAGCTCGGCCCGGGACGACGAGGAGATGCCGACCACCGCGATCATCGCGGCGATGCCGATCGCGATGCCCAACGCGGAGAGGAACGCCCGCAGCGGACGGGTCCGCAGCCCCACCCCACCGACGCGCAGGACGTCCGCAGGCCGCAGTCGGGCCGGGGTCAGCGTCGCCATCAGCCGACCCCGCCCGACGCGAGGGCCGAGTCGTGCCGCACCGCGCCGTCGCGCATCCGCACCTGCCGGGGCAGGCTCCCCGCGATCTCCCGGTCGTGGGTGATCACCACGACGGTGGTGCCGGCCCGGTGCAGATCGTGCAGCAGCTCCAACACCCCCGCGCCGGAGTGGGAGTCCAGGTTGCCGGTTGGTTCGTCGGCCAGCAGCACCGCCGGCTCGCCGACCACAGCGCGGGCCACGGCCACCCGCTGCCGTTCCCCACCTGACAGCTCGTGCGGCCGGTGCCCCAACCGGTGGCCCAGGCCAACCCGGACCAACGCGGCCTCCGCCCGTTCGCGCCGCCGCCGCAGCGGTACGCCGGAGTAGAGCAACCCGTCGGCCACGTTGTCCACGACCGGGACGCCGGGAGCGAGGTGGAACTGCTGGAAGACGAAGCCGATCCGGGTGGCCCGCAACGCGGACAGCTCCCGATCGGTCAGCTTCGCCGCGTCGTACCCGTCGATGAGCACGCTGCCCGACGACGGCCGGTCCAGGGTGCCGATCAGGTGCAGCATCGTCGACTTGCCCGACCCGGACGGGCCGACGATCGCCACCAGCTCGCCGTGGCCGATCCGCAGCGACACGTCGTCCAACGCGACGACGCCACCGGCGTACCGCTTGCTGACCCGGTCGAGCGCTATCACCTCGCCGCTCACGTCGGCACCACCACCGTCGTGCCCTCGGCGAGGTCCGTACCGGTGACCTCCACCCGGCCGTCGGCGAACAACCCGGTGGTCACCGCGAGGACCCGGGTCACGTCGCCCTCGACGACCTGGACGCCGTAGCCGCCCTCGGCCAGCGCCAGCAGCGCCGCCACCGGCACGGTGAGCACGTCGCGGCGCTCCGAGACGGTGAACGTGACGTCCGCGCTGGCCTGGTCGAGGCCGGTGAGGGCCTTCGGGTCGGTCACCGCGACTGTCACCTCGACCTTCGTCTCGGCGTCGCCGGTCTGCCCGTTGGCGCCGGCCGCGCCGGCCTGGACGACCGTCTCGACAGTGCTGATCGTGCCCGCCACCGCCCGGCCGTCCGGCAGCCGGACGCTGACCTTCGCGTCGCGCTTGGCCAACCGCTGGTCGTCCACGTCCAACTCGACGGTGACGACCCGGCTGGTGCCGGTGTAGGTCAGCACCGCCTGGCCGGGCTGGGTGAGATCGCCGACGTCGGCCTGGTGGCTCTCCACCCGGACTTCCCGCTCGGCGTACACGATCCGCCCCGGCTCGACCCGGCCGGTCTCGGCCAGACCCAGGTCCTCCTGCCACTCCCGGACGGCGTCGGCGGTGGCGCCGGTGTACTCGTCGTCGACAGTGAAGCCGGTGTAGCCCAGCGCTTCGAGGTTCTTCTCGAACTGCGCGACGTCGGCACCCTCGACCCCGGGGGCGAGGGTCCGGTACGCGGGCAGCCCGCCGTAGAGGAGCACCACCTCCTCGTTGTCGACGAGGTAGAGCGGCTTGCCCCGCCGTACCGTCGACCCGGTCGCGGCCAACCCGGTGACGGTGCCGCTGAGCTTCGCCGTGGCGGTACGGGTCGCGCCGTACCCAAGCTCACCGTCGGCGGTCTCCGAGTCGGCGAGGGTCTGCCGGGTGACAGTGGCGGTGGCGGGTGGCGCGCCGCCGGCCTGGGCGCGGCCCCCGTCGGCACCGCCGCCGAAACCCACAGCGGCGACCACCCCCACGGCGGCGACCAGTAGGACGACGCCGCCGGTGACGGCGGCGCGCAGCCGCGAGCGTCGGATGGCCCCGGTCACCGGCCACCACCGAACTGCGGCGCGTGCTGCCGGCACTTCTCCATGGCGGCCTTCATGGCCGGGTCGCTGATGTCGATGGCGTTGCCTCCCGCCCCGATCCGGACCCGCCCGTCGGCGTCCGGGTCCGGGAAGTCCGGCACCCCGTTCTCCCGCATGCACTTGGCCAGGGTGCGCATCTGCTCGGCCTGCTCGGGGTTGAGCTGCGGTCCCTGCCCGCCGTTGGGCAGCTTGTCCTGGCACTTCTCCATGGCAGCCTGGACCTTCTGCTGGTCCACGTCCGCGCCGAACCGGAAGCCGGGACGGCCGCCCGCCTCCGGGTCGGGCATGTCCACCCCGTTCTCCCGCATGCACCTGGCGAAGGCGAGTTGCCGGTCCGAGTCACTGACCGGCGCGCCGCTCGCCGTGGCCCCGGCCTTCGCCCCACCGGCGGTCGCGACCCCGCCGCCGTCGTCCCCTCCCGAGCCGCACCCCGACAGCGCCAGGGCGAGCAGGACGGGGATCGCAAGCATCTGTCGTCGCATGGTGTCCGCTTCCGCTCAGGTCCGGCGCGGTTCGCCGAACGTGGCATCCAGTGCACGGCAGCGGGCGTATCCCCGGCGTTACCGTCAGCGGTTATGCCGGCGTTACCGCACCCCGAGCACCATGGAGGGGTGAGAGTGCTGGTGGTCGAGGACGAGAACGTGCTGGCGGACGCCATCGCCGAGTGGCTGCGTCGGGAGTCGTTCGCTGTCGACGTGGCGTACGACGGGGACGCCGCGTTGGAACGGCTCGGCGTCAACGAGTACGCGGTGGTGATCCTGGACCGGGACCTGCCGGTGGTGCACGGCGACGACGTGTGCCGGGCGATCGTGGACGCGGGCGGGGAGACCCGGGTGCTGATGCTGACCGCGTCGGCGGCGGTCCGGGAGCGGGTGGCGGGGTTGGCGCTCGGCGCCGACGACTACCTGACCAAGCCGTTCGCCCTGGTCGAGCTGTCGGCTCGGGTGCACGCGCTGACCCGCCGGTCCCGTCCGGCGGCACCGCCGACGCTGCGTCGCGCCGGCATCTGGCTCGACCCGGCCCGACACGAGGTTCGCCGCGACGACCGGCACGTGGCGCTGTCCCGCAAGGAGTTCGCGGTGCTGGCCGAGCTGCTGCGCGCCGACGGCGCGGTGGTCTCCGCCGAGGACCTGCTGGAACGCGCCTGGGACGAGCACATCGACCCGTTCACCAACGTGGTCCGGGTGACGGTCATGAAGCTGCGCCGCAAACTCGGCGACCCACCGGTGATCGAGACGGTCCCCGGGGCGGGGTACCAGATCCGATGAAACGCCTCACGATCCGCGCCCGGCTCACCCTCATCTACGGCGGGCTCTTCCTGTTGGCCGGCGTGGTTCTGCTCGCCGTCACGTACGTGCTGGTGGATCAGCGGATGCCGCAGCCGTTCGGGGTGAAGCTGAGCGACCTGCCGAAGACCGCCCCCACGACGCCCAGCGGGCAGAACGTCGACAACCTGCGCACCCTGTTGCAGGAGTTGCAGGACGAGGCGAAGCGCAACGCCCTGGAGTCGCTGCTGACCCAGGGCGGCATCGCGTTGATCGTGGTGTCGACGGTGGCTATCGCGTTCGGCTGGTTGCTCGCCGGTCGGGCGTTGCAGCCCCTGCTCCAGATCACCGGCACGGCCCGCCGGATCGCCGGCGCGGACACCGCCGGCCGTGGTCTGCACGAGCGGATCGCGCTGACCGGCCCTCCCGACGAGGTGCGCGAACTCGCCGACACGTTCGACGAGATGCTGGAACGGCTGGACCGCTCCTTCGACGGGCAGCGCCGGTTCGTGGCGAACGCCTCGCACGAGCTGCGTACGCCGCTGGCGCTCAACCGCGCCCTGGTGGAGCTGGCGGTCACCCGCCCGGACGCGTCGGCGGAGACCCGGCGGTTGGGCGAGTCGCTGCTGGCGGTCAACGAACGCCACGAGCGGCTGATCGACGGCCTGCTGACCCTGGCCGACTCGGAGAACGAGCTGACCGAGCGTACGCCTGTGGACCTGGCCGAGGTCTGCGCGCACACCACCGACCAGGCCGGGAAGCAGGCACCGGGCGTGCGGGTACGGCGGGCGCTGGCCCCGGCGCCGACCAGCGGCGACCCGGTGCTGTTGGAGCGGCTCACGTTCAACCTGGTGGAGAACGCGTTGCGCCACAACCTGCCCGCCGACGGTTGGGTGGAGGTGCGCACCGGGCTGGTCGACGGCCGTCCCACCCTCACCGTGACAAACACCGGCCCGGTCATCCCCGGTTACGACGTCGAGACGATGTTCCAGCCCTTCCGCCGGCTGTCGCGGGAGCGGGTCGTCGGCGCGCGGGGCTTCGGGCTGGGGCTGTCCATCGTCCGCGCGGTGGCCCGGGCCCACGGTGGCACCGCCGAGGCGCAGCCCCGCCCGGACGGCGGCCTGATCGTCACTGTCGCCCTGCCGCCGGCCTGACCGGCGGCCCGGTCTCAGCGGAAGAACGCGCGCAGCACTGTGGCGGTCTCGGCCTCCAGCACCCCGCCGTAGACCTCGGGGCGGTGGTTGAGCCGACGGTCCCGCAGCACGTCCCAGAGCGATCCGGCCGCGCCGGTCTTGGGCTCCCATGCGCCGAACACGACTGTGGAGACCCGGGCCAGCACCAGCGCCCCGGCGCACATGGTGCACGGTTCGAGGGTGACCACCAGGGTGCAGCCGTCCAGCCGCCACCGGCCGGTGCGCTCGGCGCCTCGGCGCAGGGCCAGCACCTCGGCGTGGGCGGTGGGGTCGCCGGTCAGCTCCCGCTCGTTGCGTCCGGTGGCCAACTCGGTGCCGTCCGGCCCGTAGAGCACCGCCCCCACCGGCACGTCGTCGACGTCGGTGCTGACCGGGTCGTCGACGGGCGGACCGGCGACGGCGATCTCCAGGGCGCGTCGCATCCACAGCTCGTGCCGCTGCCGTCGGCCGACCTCACCTGGGTCGGCGAGGCCCTCGTGGGCGCCGGGCCCGGCGCGGCCCACCACACCGGGAGTCGGCTGACCGGGTCGGATCGACTCCAGCGACGGGTCGGTGGCGTCGGCCGGCTCAGACCTCACGCAGCTCCTCGACCTCGTCGGCGCAGCCGAGCACCTGGCAGATCTCGGCGGTGACGTCCGCCGGCATCATCCCCTCGTGGGAGCAGAGGGTCAGCAGCTTCTGCGCGGAGATGCCCAGGTTGGCCAGCAGGTCGGCCTCACCGACCGGGTCGGCTTCCGGGTCGACGACGGGCTGCTCGCTCTCCTCGTCACCGGTGGTCGACGGGCGCGGCTCCTCGTCACCGTCGAGCCCGGTGACCGAGGTCTTCAGGTCACCGACCAGCAGCGACCCCAGCTGCGACTCCTCGGCGTACGCGGAGTCCGAACCGAACACCCGCAGGTCCTCGCCCTCGTCCAGGCGCAGGATCACCAGGTACGCGTCGTCGGCCTCGACGAAGAGCAGCGACACGTCGGCCTCCAGGTCGACGTCACGCAGCCGGTCGGCAACCTCGTCGATGTCGGTCGCGCCACGCAGGCTGACCTCGGCGGCGGTCCAGCCACTGTCGTCGCGCACCACGGCCGCAGCGAAGTACGACACGGTCCCCCCAATAGCCCTCGACACAGCGTCGACTCGTTACGCGTGCACGTTAGCCGGTCGGGTCGGCGGGCGACCCGTCAACGCCCCGAAGCGCGGGTCATTCCTGACAAAGTCGGCTCAGCCGACGACTCGACGGCGGGTGGCGATGAGCTGGCGCAGACGCTCGGTGCGCTGCCGCTGCGGTCGGCTGCGCTGGCGGACCGCCCGGGCGCCCGCCAACTCGGCCAGCAACTGCAGGCGACGGCGGTTGCGATCGGGATCCTGCCGCGGAGTGGTCCAGGCCATAGTGCCGAGCCTGCCGAGTCTCGGCGGCCGCGTCAAGACGGCGTTCGCTACGCAGCCAACCGGGCACAGGGTGCAGTCACCGGGCGTCGTTTCGGGGCCGCTCCGTGCCGGTCACCACAGCGGCCAGTCACCACTGGTCGCCCAGCGGACCGCCACGACGGCGGCGGCGATGCTCCAACCACCCGCCGTGACGATGGCGACCCCGGTGGCCACCCCCCGGTCGCCGTAGCGGACCAGCACCAGGGCGGTGACCCAGGCCAGCAGGCCAGCGATCACCGTCCACCACGCGTAGCTGGCCACGTCGGTGCCGAGCAGGCCGAACAGCAGCAGCCAACCGGTCGCCGCGCCGGCACCGGAGGCGACACCGCCGCCGGTGATCGGGTGCGGCTCGCGGTAGGTGGGCCGGGTCGGGGGCCCGGAGGGGAAGAGGCCCGACGGGGTACGCGGCAGCGGGCGGGCGGCACCGAAATCCGGGCCAGGTTCGGGTCGGGCAATGGTCACCGTCGCTGCCCTCCCTCACGCGTGCCGCTCGTGCCCACGGTACCGGCTCTGCCAGGATGACCGGATGTCCTCGCCGACGATCAGCCGCCGCGCTCGTCCGGCGTACCCGATCCTGCTGCTGCTCGCCCCGGTGCTGGCCGCCGGCTGCGCGACCACCCGGCCGGGGGTGCCCGACGGCGCCGCGCCGACGCCACCGTCGGTCTGGGCGACCGCCGACCAGCCGGCGTCGCAGTCGCCCACGGCCACGACGACGGCGACCGACCCGAGCCCTCCGGCGCCGTCGTCGGCCAAGCCGTCCGCGACGGCACCCCGCACCGGGCTGAAGCATGTCTTTCCGGTACGCGCCGACGACGTCGACTACCACACCACGCACGGGGCGTACCCGGCGACGGACCTCTTCGCCGACTGCGGCGAGCCCTTCGTGGCGGTGACCGACGGGACGGTGCTGGAGGTGAGCCGCGTCGACAGGTACACCAAGCGTGGGCGGCAGGGCCCGGACAACGGCGGCCTGTCGGTCTCCCTGCTCGGCGACGACGGGGTGCGCTACTACGGCTCGCACCTGAGCGTGGTGACCAGCGGCGTCGACCCCGGGGTGCGGGTCCGGGCCGGGCAGCAGCTCGGCAAGGTGGGCCGCACCGGCAACGCGAACAACGTGTGTCACGTGCACTTCGGCATCTCGCCGGCGTGCGCCGGCAAGGACGGCTGGTGGATCCGGCGCGGGGTGATCTGGCCGGCGCGTTACCTGGACTCCTGGCGGCGCGGCGGCAATCGGGAGCCGGCCGCCGAAGTCACCGCGTGGCAACGCAAGCACGGCTGCCCGAAGGCGCCCTGACATGGCTGACGCGAGAGATCCCATCGCCGACCTGCGTCGGATCGCGTTCCTGTTGGAGCGGGCGAACGAGGCCACCTACCGGGTACGCGCGTTCCGGTCGGCGGCGAAGGCGCTGGCCGGCCTGTCCGCGGCCGAGCTGACCGAACGGGCCGGCAACGGCACGCTCACCGAGCTGGCCGGGGTCGGTGACGTGACGGCCCGCTGCGTGGCGGAGTCCCTTGCCGGTGAGGAGCCGGTCTACCTCCGCCGGCTGGTGGCGACCGAGGGCAGTGACCTGGACGCCGAGGCCACGGCGCTGCGCACCGCCCTGCGCGGCGACTGTCACACCCACTCGGACTGGTCCGACGGCGGCTCACCCATCGAGGAGATGGCGCTGGCCGCTGTGGAGTTGGGCCACGAGTATCTGGTGCTGACCGACCACTCGCCCCGGCTGACGGTGGCGCGGGGGCTGACCGCGGAACGGTTGCGCCGGCAGCTCGACCACGTGGCGCAGGTCAACGCGGCGCTGCCCGAGGGGTTCCGGATCCTCACCGGGATCGAGGTGGACATCCTCGCCGACGGCTCCCTGGACCAGGACGACGACCTGCTGGCGCGGCTGGACGTGGTGGTCGGGTCGGTGCACAGCGGTCTGAAGGACGAGCGGTCGAAGATGACCCGGCGAATGCTGAAGGCGGTCGCCAACCCGCACCTGGACATCCTCGGCCACGTCACCGGGCGGATGGTGTCGTCCCGTCCGGCAGGGGTGACCGGTCCTGGTGATCGGGGGCACCGCGCGCGTACCCGGGCGGAGAGCGACTTCGACGCGGACGCCGTCTTCGCCGCCTGCGCCGAGCACGACACCGCCGTCGAGATCAACTCCCGGCCGGAGCGGCAGGACCCTCCGAAGCGCCTGATCCGTCGGGCACTGGAGGCCGGCTGCCGGTTCGCCATCAACACGGACGCGCACGCGCCCGGCCAACTCGACTGGCAACGATTCGGGTGCGAACGCGCGGCCCTCTGCGGCGTCCCCGTCGACCGCGTGATCAACACCTGGTCGGCAGAGCAACTGGTGGCCTGGACGCACGACCGACCGCCTCGGCGTTGATCGACTCGCGTTCCTTTGAAACCCACGGTGTCCCGTTTCGCCGGACACCCCGACTTCAAGGAAACCGAGTCGATCACGTACCGGATGGACCCGGCGACGGGCCCGCCGGCCTGCGGCGGCCTGTCCGCGCGCGGGCGCGGCGGTGTCAGCGGCGGGCGGGCTCGGCGGCGGGTGTTGCGGGTGCGCCGACGCCGACGACGGGACTGCTCCGGCGGCGGCTGAACATCCCCTGCGAGACCGCGACCCCGAGCAGCACGATCAGCGCGCCGACCGGTTGGTGCCAGTTGAGTCGTTCGTCGAGCGCCAGAGCACCGATCAGCACCGCGAAGATCGGGATCAGGTAGGTGACTGTGGAAGCGGTGGACGCGCCGGCCACCCGGATGTTGCGCATGTTGATCACGAATGCGAGCCCAGTGCCGAGCGCGCCGAGGGTCAGCACACTCGCCACCACCCCGGCCGACAGCTCGGTGGGCAGCGGCGGCAGGCCGGCGACGAAGGGGGTGACGATCGCCAGTTGCGCGGCGGCGAGCAGCAGTTGCGCTGTGGAGAGCGACAGACCCGAGTGAGCGCTGCCGGCGACGAACCGCTTCTGGTACGGGATGGCCACGCCGTAGCAGGCCGCCGCACCGAAGCACATGAGCTGGCCGGTGAAGTGTGCACCGCCGATGCCCTCCCAGACCCCGAGCACCACCAGCACGCCGACGAAGCCGAGCCCGAGCCCGACGGCACGGCGCACTGTGAGCCGCTCGGTGCGGAAGACCAGCACCGCCAGCGGCAGCACGATCAACGGCGTGGTGGCGTTCCAGATGCCGGCCAGCATCGACTCGACCCGCTGCTCGCCGTAGCCGAAGAGGGTGAACGGCACCGCCACGCCGAAGGCGGCGACGACGGTCAGGTGCGCCCAGACCCGGGGCTCGCGGGGCAGCCGGTCGCGCAGCACGGCGAGGACCACCAGCAGGGTCAGCGCGCCGGCGACGACCCGGTAGAGGGTGAGTTGGACCGGGTGCAGCTCGGCCACCCCGACCTTGATGAAGAGGAAGCTGGAACCCCAGATCGCGGCGAGGGCGACGAAGCCGGGCAGCCAGGCGCGGACCGGCGCTTTGTCAGGAGTGGTATCGGTGGTCACCCCTGACACTCTGCCGCAACCGTACGACAAAGTCGCGCCCCTTTCGGCCGTCACGCCGGGCCTGAACCCGCAGCTCGAACACGACAAGCGTCGGCGACACCGGGGTGGGGTGGTCACGTAGGGTCGCAGCGTGGGACGAATTGATGAACTCGCCAACCGCTACGTGGCCGAGTGGGCGCCGTTGAGCCCCACCGGCGCGACCTTCGTCGGCATCGCCGGCCATGACGACCAGCTCGACGACCTCTCGCCCGACGGCTACGCAGCCCGCGCGGACCTCACCCGCCGCACGCTCACCGAGCTGGAGGTGACCGAGCCGGCCACCGAATCGGAACGGATCGCCAAGGAGGCCATGCAGGAACGGCTCGGCCTGGACCTCGCCCGGTACGACGCCGGCGAGGTGACCAGCGAGGTCAGCGTGATCGCCAGCGGGCTGCACGAGATTCGCATGGTGTTCGACCTGATGGCGACCGCGACCAGCGACGATCAGGCCAACATCGCCGCCCGGCTGAACGGCTTCGGCGCCGCGCTGGAGGGCTACAAGACCACGCTGCGGGAGGCGCTCGCCGCCGGTGAGGTCAGCTCGAAGGTGCAGCTGGTCGAGGTGGCCAAGCAGTGCGACATCTGGGTCGACCCGACCGGCGACAACTTCTTCCACGGGCTGGTCGAACGGCTGGGAGCGGAGGGCACGCTCGGCTCGGAGCTGCGTCGGGGTGCGGCGGCGGCGACCGCGGCGACCGCCGAGTTCGGTCAGTTCCTGCGTACCGAGCTGGCCCCGCACGGGCGGGACAAGCAGGCCGCCGGCCGGGAACGCTACGAACTCGCCTCGCAGTACTTCCTCGGCGCCAAGATCGACCTGGACGAGACGTACGCCTGGGGTTTCGCCGAGCTTGCCCGCCTGGAGGCGGAGATGCGGGTCGTGGCGGGGCGCATCGTCGGCCCCGGTGCCACAGTCGACGAGGCCGTGACCGCGTTGGACGCCGACCCGGCCCGGACCATCCAGGGCAAGGAGGCGTTCCGGGACTGGATGCAGGCGCTGGCCGACAAGGCGATCACCGAACTGCACGGCACCCACTTCGACATCCCGGAGCAGGTCCGCCGGATCGAGTGCTGCCTCGCCCCGACCAGCGACGGCGCCATCTACTACACCGGCCCGAGCGAGGACTTCTCCCGCCCGGGTCGGATGTGGTGGGCGGTGCCGCAGGGCATCAGCGACTTCTCGACCTGGCGAGAGGTGACCACGGTCTACCACGAGGGCGTGCCAGGTCACCATCTCCAGGTCGCGCAGACCGCCGTCCGGGCTGACCTGCTCAACCGCTGGCAGCGGCTGCTCTGCTGGGTCTCCGGGCACGGCGAGGGCTGGGCGCTCTACTCGGAGCGGTTGATGGACGAGCTGGGTTACCTGGAGGACCCGGGCGACAAGCTGGGCATGCTCGACGGCCAGGCGATGCGCGCGGCACGGGTGATCGTGGACATCGGCATGCACCTGGAGCTGGAGATCCCGAAGGACAATCCCTTCGGTTTCCGGCCGGGCGAGCGGTGGACGCCGGAGCTGGGCTGGGAGTTCATGCGGGCGCACTGCCGGGTTCCGGACGAGAACCTGCGCTTCGAGCTGAACCGCTACCTGGGCTGGCCGGGGCAGGCGCCGTCGTACAAGGTGGGTGAGCGGATCTGGCTCCAGGCCCGCGAGGACGCCAAGGCCCGCAAGGGCGCCGACTTCGACCTGCGGGAGTTCCACCGGCAGGCGTTGGACCTGGGTGCGCTGGGTCTCGACCCGCTGCGCCGGGCGCTGGCCCGGCTCTGACCGGGTACGGCTGCGCGCGTCGCCGGTGCGACGAGTCCGTCGCCGCGCGCAGCCACGCCCCGAGTCGAGGCCGCTCGCGCGGTTGCGCGCTCAGCCGAGGGTGAGTGCCAGTCCCGGGCGGGCGGTCAGCGTGTCGCTGGTGACGTACGCCAGGTCGATGGCGGGGTCGGTGAACGTGATCGGGATGGGCGAGGTGACCGGAAGGCCGTCCGGTAGCGGCAGGTCCGGAGTCAGCGTGATCTTGATGCCGAGCAGCCGGCCGACGAACCGGGTCGCGTAGAAGGCCACGTCTCCCCGGACGGTCAGCTGGTTGGTCGCGTATCGCTGGTTGCGCCCTGCGGGGCCGTCGGCCCGCAGCAGGAAGTCGCTGGTCACCGCCTCCCGCATGCTGAACTTCAGCACCTTGAGGTCGCCCGCCACGGTGTGCAGGTCCGTGACCCCGTCGAACCGCAGCCCGGTCATCCGCACCGACGATCCGGTGAGCTTCGACGGCGTCCGGGCCACCGTCGGCAGGGCCGGATCGGCGGCGATCCGCGGCAGGAGCTTGCCCGGCTGCACCGTTCCCGGCTTGCCGGGTGCCGGCGTGCCGGGCTTGCCCGGGGCCGGCTTGCCCGGTGGCTGGGACGGGCAGTCGCCGGGGCCGGGGCGGGGCGTCGCCGTGCTGGTCGGCCGGGCTGTCGGGGTGGCCGTGGGGGACACCGAGGGCGCGGGGTCCTCCTGGCCGCCGACGCCGAGCAGATCGCCGATTCCGTCCAGGATGTCGGTGATCACGTTGCCGCCCCGCGCCGGGCTCGGGGTGGGCGTCGGCGTGGCCGCGCTGCGGCTGGGCGACGGGGTGACGGCCCGGGGTGGGGTGGGACAGCCGGTCGAAGTCGGTCGGCTCGGTGCGGCCTGCACCGCTCGGGGCTGGCTGGCCAGGCCGACGGCCGCCAGCCCGAGGACCACGAGAGCGATGGCGAAGGCTCGCGGGTCGGCGGAACGTCCCGGCCACCCGGGCGGCGCACCCTCGTCGGACGCCCCGGCAGTCTCGGCCTGTCCGGTATCGGCCTGCCCGGTATCGGCCTGCTCGATCTCGGCCTGTCGTGGGCTGGGTGGGGTGGGGTGGATCGGCGTCCAGGCGAAGGCGAGCGCGCTGCCGACGATGCCGAGCAGCAGACCGACGAAGAAGCCGCCGAGGTTGAGCCCGATCAGCGAGTAGACAGCGGTGACCGCCGCGACGACCGAGTAGAACAGCCGCTGCGCCGGGGTGAACCAGAGCAGCAGGCCACAGGTCACGAGGATGATCGGAATCAGCAGCGAGAGCAGGCCGGTCGCGCCACTGTGGAAGCTGAGACCGTTGAGGGTCATCCGGGTGGAGGCGAACATCTCCAGCCCGGCCAGGGCGATGAGCAGTCCGCCCCAGAACGGCCGGCTGCGCTGCCAGCGGCGGAAGAGCCGCCACGCCTGAGCCGGACCACTGGGCCGGGCGTGGGACGGGTTCGCGGTTGTCACGTACTCCTCCTGGCCGAGCGGGGACGAAACCGAGCGGGGGCATGGGCCCGTCCCGCGGCGCTGACCACCGCGGGCCGTGGCTCAGTTCAGAAGCACTCCTTGCCCTTGGCGTCGTCACCCACGTTGACCTTGAGCCGGAGGCCGACCAGGTTGAACGTGGCCGCCGTGGTGTAGCGGGACACCTGTTGCAGGTTGGTGATGGTGACGTGGTCGGAGTTCTGGCCGAACGAGCCGGACTGCGCGCTCGGGTTCAGGTCGGTGGCGTCCCGACCGATCTTGATGTTGGTGAAGGTCGCGTTGCCGTTCAACGAGTCCATCGCGATCAGCAGGTCCTTGGCGCGGGCGGGTTCCTTGCCTTCGCCGGCGTTGATGGTGAGGACCACCGGCAGGCCCGGCAGGTCGGCGCGGACGGACTGGCAGAGGCTGTAGAGCTCGGCGCTGCTGATCTCGGAGAGCGCGATCGGGTGGACCTGGCCGGACTTGCCGTCCTTGCCCTTCTCGCGGACGATGCCGCCGTACTGCTTGAAGCCGTCGCCCTCCAGGCGGTCGGCGCCGATCTTGAACGTCTGCCCGGAGACGGTGATGTCGGAGGCGATAGCGCCGGTCGACATTCCGAAGAGGATGGCGCCGGCAGCCGCCGTGGCGGGCACCATCATGGCGGCGAAACGCCACCATCGGGTACGACCCTGACTGTCCAACCGATCCTGCACGGGTTCCTCCTCGGGTCGGTGCGCGCGAGTGGCCGGTCCGTTACGGGCGGCCCGCACTGGGAGCCCGCGATCTGTTACCGGCTGGTAACCATCGGGCTTGATGGTGCACCCGTTGCGGCGCAGGTCACAACCCCCTGATTACCGGGCGATAACAGTCGAGCGACCAGACGAAAGCGCGGCATCACGGATCGTCAACGCATTCACCGTCATGACCGTCCGAAATGACCACAAGGCAGGCAGATCGCTGCGGATAAGCAGCGCAGAGTGACGCTACATTGACTAATTACAATCAAGTAACAAATGTAAAGCACGCAGGTGGCGCAGGTTGCCACATGATCGAGGGGCGGGCCGCATCGCGGCCCGCCCCTCGATCACACATCCGGTCGTACGCGCGTCAGCGCTGCTCCACCTCGCCCGGAGCCGGACGCTGGGTCGGCACCGTCGGGTCCTCCGACTTCCAGTTCGTCGAAGCCGGCGGGATCTCGTCGGTCAGTGGCCCGCCGACCGGCTGCGGCCTGGGCTGCTCGACGGTATCCGTGTCGCGGACCGGCTCCTGGTCCACCCGGGTGGGCGTCGGGTCGGCGACCGCCGGCTCGGCGCGGTGCCGGGCAGACCCGCCCTCGGGTCGGGTCACCAGCCACACCCCGAAGACGACAGCGAGCAGACCGAGGACACCGGCGACGATCGGACCCCAGAAACTGATCAGGCCGATCTTGAAGCGGTTGTCCTTGACCGTCTCGACACTGCGGCTCACCGTGTCGTCGGTGTAGTTGAAGTCCGCGTCCAACAGCACCGTGGGGGTGCCGGTGTTGGGGCGCAACTCCTTGTGCTGCTGCTCCCGCACGTTCACGTAGGAGCCGGTGACCGGGTCGACCCAGAGCGTCCGGATGTTGCTGTAGACGATCTGGCCGCTGGTGGCGCCGGGCGCGAACTTGCCGACCAGCGTCTGGATGCTGCTCTCCGGGGTGGCCAGCACCTCGTTCTCGATCCGCTGCTCGAAGCGGTACGCCTCGATGCCCTTGATCTTCTCGGTGCCGACGAACTTGGCCGGGACGGCCCGCTTCAGGTCACGGTCGAAGACCTGGTAGTCGCGCTTGTCGGTGCCGAACGGGAACTTGTAGATCTGGCCGGAGTACTTCACGTTGCCGACCGGAGTCCCGTCCGCCCCGGTCTCGTTGAGCCACTGCTCCTTCCACGAGGCGGCCGCGCCGGAGATCCGGTAGAGAGCGAGTTCGGTGCTGTACTGGCTGACCACGTCCTGGTTGTCGACGCGCCGGACCGTCTGGTAGACGTCCCAGATCACCGCGTCGCCCTTGAGGTCCTTGGGCAGCCGATCCTTGGTGTCGTCGGGCTGTGGAATGACCTCGACATTGGACACCAGATCGCCTTGCGGAACCTCGATGCTCACCGAGCTCCCGGTTGCCGTGATCTTCAGGAACCTGGCGTTCTTCGCCTCGGCGACGGACGTCGTTGGCTCAAGATCGTAGGGGAGCTTGGTCACGGCGGGGGCCACATAAAACGGCAGCCCGGCCGCGAAGACCAGCAATAAGACGCCAAGCCCGAAGAGCGCGGCGCCCACGCGAAGCTTCACTCATCCTCCTGTAACCTGCCGCCCTACGACCTGTTGTCCGGGGCACCCGATCCTTAACATGGCGGGAGGTTACTCCCCGGTCACCTTCAAAGCGACCCCCTGGATGTCCAGATGTCCACAGCCGCCGCGCCAACAGTTTCGGAGCCTTCGGTAACCGGCCGACTCCCCGCCCTCGACGCGCTGCGAGCAATCGGCGCGGTGGCGGTCGTCGGTCACCACGTCGGGTTCCAGACCGCCGTCACCATGAACACCACCTGGGGCGGCTGGCTGGCTCGGCTGGACGTCGGCGTCGCCATCTTCTTCGTACTGTCCGGGTTTCTGCTGTTCCGGCCGTGGGCGCTGAACGCGGCGACCGGCCGGGCCCGACCCCGCGCCAAGCGCTACCTGTGGCGGCGAGCCCTGCGCATCCTGCCCGCCTACTGGTTGGCGATCGCGGTCTGCCTGATCGTCCTGCCGCAGAACGGGCAGGCGTCCGTGGCCGACTGGATCCGCCACCTCACCTTCACC
Organism: Micromonospora vinacea; assembly: GCF_015751785.1. Taxonomy (NCBI): domain Bacteria; kingdom Bacillati; phylum Actinomycetota; class Actinomycetes; order Micromonosporales; family Micromonosporaceae; genus Micromonospora; species Micromonospora vinacea. The sequence continues at coordinate 1,704,809 of NZ_JADOTY010000001.1, forward strand.
CAGATCTATCAACCGGGGCAGTTGCGCGCCGGGCTCAGCCAGACCTGGAGTCTCGCCACCGAGGTCGTGTTCTACCTGCTCCTGCCGCTGATCGCCGCGCTCGCCGTCGGCCGGTCCTGGCGTCCTGTCCGGACCATCGTGATCGTCAGCGGGAGTGCGCTGCTGACCGCCGGGTGGCTCACCCTGATGGGGCTCGGCCAGCTCGACAGGGCCCTGCACACCATGTGGTTCCCCTCGTACGCCGCCTGGTTCGGTGCCGGCATGGCACTGGCGGCGGCGCACGTCGCCCTGCGCACCGGGACCGCGCCCGCGTCCTTCCGGATCCTGGACGACCTGGCCTCGGCGCCGGTCACCTGCTGGGCCGCCGCTGTCGGCCTGATGGCGATCGCGACGACGCCCATCGCCGGCCCCCGCGACCTCGCCGAGCCGACGGCCGCCGAGTTCGGCGTCAAGCTCGCCCTGTACCTGGCGATCGCGGCGCTGATCCTGATCCCGGTGGCCTTCGGCGGGCCGAGCCGGGCCAAGGAGGTCTTCGGCAGCTCGTCCGCTCGATGGCTCGGCGCGGTCTCGTACGGGCTGTTCCTGTGGCACCCCATGGTCATCGAACTCATCTACCTGGTCGACGACCGACCGCTCTTCACCGGCGGGCTGCTCAACACCTTCGCCCTCACCATGGCCTTCGGTCTGGTGTACGCCGCGGTCAGCTACTACGGCGTCGAGCGGCCCCTGCAACTGCTCGGGTCGCAGGGTCGCCGCCGATCGACCGGACGTGGGCAGGCATCCGGGACCTCCGCCACCGACGTGGCCGCACCGGCCACCACACCGCCGACCGTCGCGGCTGGCACGCCTGTGCCCACGGTCGGCGGGTAGCGCCCAGCGCTGGCCCATCGGGGCATTGCCGGCCGGCACACCAGCCCCTAATGTGACGCGGGTCGCTAAATTACTTGAGAGTAGGGTTCGCGTGGAGCGTCGCTTCGGCATGCCCGGACACGTGTTGTTCCTCAACTGGCGAGACACCCGCAACCCCGAAGGTGGCGGTTCAGAGGTGTACGTCGAGCGGATCGCCGCCGAGTTGGTGGCGCGCGGTTTCCGCGCCACCCTCTTCTGCGCCGCCCACGGTCAGGCCCCCGCCGACGAGGTCAACGAGGCGGGCGTACGGGTGGTGCGGCGCGGCGGCCGACACACCGTCTACCTGTGGGCAGCGCTCTGTTACGTCGCGGGTGCGCTGGGTATCGGCCCGCTGGCGGCCCGCCGGGGCGGCCGGCCCGATGTCCTGGTCGACGTCTGCAACGGGTTGCCGTTCCTCGCCCCGCTGTGGGCCCGACGCCCGGTGGTCAAGCTGATCCACCATGTGCACCGCGAGCAGTGGCCGGTGGTGCTTCCCCAGTGGGCGGCCCGGTTCGGCTGGTGGATCGAGTCGTCGCTCGCCGTACGCCTCTACCAGCGGTGCCGGTACGTCACCGTCTCCGAGGCCACCCGCCGAGAGTTGGCCCAGCTCGGCGTGCCGCCGGAGCAGGTCTCAGTGGTGCACAACGGCACCCCGACGCTGCCGCACACCGACGTCGAGCGGGCGACGTTCCCGCTGCTCGTGACGCTGAACCGGCTGGTGCCGCACAAGCGGGTGGAGGTGGCGCTGCGGGCCGTCGCTGCCCTCTCCGACGAACTGCCGCAACTACGTCTGGTCGTCGCCGGTCAGGGCTGGTGGGAGTCGCACCTGCGTGAACTCGCCGCAGAACTGGACATCACCGAGCGGGTGGACTTCCGGGGCTTCGTGACCGAGGAGGAGAAGGCCGCCCTGCTCGCCTCGGCCTGGGTGGCCCTGACCCCGTCGCTCAAGGAGGGCTGGGGGCTCACCATCGTGGAGGCGGGTTCGGCGGGCACCCCGACTGTTGCGTTCCGGGGAGCGGGCGGAGTCGCCGAAGCGGTCGTCGACGGGCGTACGGGCCTGCTGGCCGACGACATCGACGACTACCTGACGAAGGTGCGCACGCTCCTGCACCGGGATGAGCTGCGGCGGGAGATGGGCGCCCAGGCCCGGGAGCACGCGGCCAGCTTCACGTGGCAGGCCGCGGGTGGGCGCTTCGAGGCGATCCTCAAGGGTGTGGAGTCGCCCCGCCCAGTGCAGCAGCGGGGCGAGCCGTCCTACCTGTCGCCGTAAACCGCGGGGGCGTACGGGTCTTTCTTTCCGGCCCGCTTGGCCGCCTCCGAGACGAGCTTGGCCTCCTTTGCGGCCTCCTCGTCGGTGGCGGTCGCGGCGGCCGAGATCCCGCCGAGAGCCAGGATCCCCAGCAACGCCGCCACCAGGCCAGACACGACCAGGGTCAGAGCTCTACGCATGCCAATCCTCCAATGGCGAGACGTGCGAGCGGACGTTACCACGCGGTAGCTCGCCGGTGTAGTGCCGAAACGGCGGCAGCGATGACCACCAGAAGGGCAGCGCTGAGCGCCGCCACCACGGCCAGTCGGGCCGGCCCGGACGGGCTCGATTCGCGCACCGTCGCCGGATTGCGGTACAGCGTCAGGGACGGTCCGTCGTGGACGCGCACCAGGCCACCGAGCACCTGAGAGTCCACCTCCCCGGAGACCTCGTGCTGCACCAGGACCCAGCGCACACCGGTGGTCCAGACCGGCCGACCCTCGGCCAACGCCCGGCGCATCTCGCGGACGCGCGGATTCTCGCCGGCCACGGCGACGTCGCCGACCCGGAGCGTGTCGTCGGTCAGGACCGTCCCCGGCAGGTAGCGGGGCGCCGGGTCCAGGACCACCCGGCCGGGGTTCCACGGGTACGCGCGGTAGGCGCTCAGCGGCAACGCGAGGATCTCCCCCGGCTCCTCGTCGATGTACTCGGCCACCCGCTGCCACTCCGCCGGATAGCTCACCGGACGCAGCCGACCGGCACCGCCGAAGGCGAGGTCCGGCAGGACCGCCACCGGCAGGAACAGCAGCCCGACCAGGATCACCCCGGCCACCTCCCGGTCGACCCGGGCCACCAGCCGCTCGGCCCCCAACGCCGCACACACCACCAGCAGCAGGGCGTACGGGGCCAGGAACTTCTGGCCATCTCGCAGCAACCCCGCGCCCGGCAGGTTCACCACCGCCCAGCGCAGCGCGGCATCCCCACCGGGGAGCACCCCGAGCGCGGCGAGCAGACAACCGGCCCCGGCGAGCACGGCCAGCCGCGGCGCCCCACCCGGGGGCAGCCGCCGCCGCAGCAGCCCCGCACCGACACCGGCCAGGATCAGCAGCACCACTGTCGCCACCGGCACCAGTGGCGTGGCGCGGCTCGCGGGGGTGGCCTGCGCGCTCCAGATGCCGCCGGTGCCGGCCAACGCCACCAGCGGGCCGGCCCAGTTCTCCGACCGCGCCGCGAACGCCGCCACCCCCGCCGGGTCCGAGGAACCCCCGGCACCGGTGACCAGGGCCGCGACCACCCAGGGGGCGTTGAGCACCCCGACCGCGGCCAACGCCTGCCGGGACCGCAGCGGATGCATCCGCTGCGACACCAGCAGCGACCGGGGCGCGCGCATCCGGTCCGACGTCAGCACCAGCACCGTGCCCAGCGCGATCAACCCACCGGTCGGCGTGATGGCGGCGGGAGCGGCGGCGAGCACCACCCGGGCGAGCGCGCCGGTGCGCCCCGCCCGCAGGTCCAGCCCCGCCCGCACCAGCCACGGCAACGCGGCGTACGCGAGCAGCAGCCCCCACTGCCCGATCAGCAAGCGCTCGGCGAGGTACGGCGTCCACGCGTACGCCACAGCGGCGAACAGCCGGACCACACGCCGGTCGGTCGGCACCAACCGGCCGGCGCCGACCGCCGCGAGGAAGACCGCCCCGGCGAGCGCCAGCCGCTGCACCACCCAGCCCGGCACGAGCTGGGTGACCAGCGAGACCACCGCGTCCATCGGCACCGCCCGGGGCAGGCTCTGCGCCGGGGCGACGAGATCCCAGGTCAACGGCTGCCGGGGTACGAACACCATGTCGTACAGCAACGCGTAGCCGGGCGCGGCCAGCGGGGCCAGAACCAGCACCGTGACCGCCGCCGCGACCGCGTACAGCGGGAGCGTGTCCCGCCCCCGCCGAACCGGTGCGGCCCCCACGCCGTCGGTCGGGTCAACCATTCACGACGCCGGCACCGCCCGGCCGACGGTGATCAGTTCGGTGCACACCCCGACCCCGGGCGTCCGCACGGTGACCTCGACGGCGTCCCCCGCACCCTCCAACAGGAAGAAGAGGTCGTTCAGCCCGCGCCGCAGGGTGATCTCGCGGGTGGCGTCCCCGAGCCGGAAGAGCGCTGTCGAGTCACCCGAGCTGAGGTAGCCGAAGTGCACCACGTACGGCCACTCCACCAGGTACCCGTCCAGCGGGATCCGCGTGGGTCGACCGCCCTCCGCCAGGTGCCCGCAGCCGTCCACCGGGCCGGGCACGATCTTCCGCCCCTGGACCACGACCGGGCGGATCCGGCCGAGATCGTCGAACGTCGACGGTCGCGCGGCCTCCGTCACGAAGGTGGGGCGACGCTCGGCTGGGCGGAAGAAGTGCGACTGGAGATTGTCCGGCCAGAAGTACCCGGCGACGACCCGGTCCGGGACGGCGGTGTCGAAGAAGACGGTCCCCGGCGGCGCGGTGGCGAGCTCCGTCTGAGTCGTCGCGAGATAGTCCCGCCCGTACTTGGTGCTCCAGTTGTCCCCGAAACGGGCAGTGCTCCACAGGGTGCCCACGCCGATGGTCGCCAGGACGACGATCATCGAGACCAGGCCGACCGCGAAGGCGCCCGGCTCCCGCAGGACCGTCGGCACCGGCCACGCCGACACCTCGTCCTCGTCGGTGTCCTTGATCCCCAGCAGGGCCGCACCGACGCAGATCGCGGCGACCAGCACCACGTCGGCGACGTACCGGGGGACGACGCCGACCAGTGGGCCGAGCGGTCCGCCCAGCCGGGTGACGGCGAAGAGCGCGGCGACCAGCCCCAGGTAGGAGGCGAGCAGCAGCCAGGCCCGCCCGGCCGACGGACGCCGCCGGACGGTGACCACTACCAGCGTCGCCAGCACCGCCCAGGACAACCATTTGGCGATGTCGTACGGGTCGACGAGCGGGGGACCGTCACCGGCGTAGGTCCAGCGCCACGGTCCTCCGAGCAGACCCGGCACCATGGTCTCGCCGACCAGGTCACCGAGGAAGTTGAGGACCGGACCGACCGAGGTCGGATCCCTCAGCTCACCGGAGGGACGAGACAGGTAGAACGCCAGGTATCCCCCCGACAGCGCGCTGAGCATCAGCCAGGCCGGCCAGTGCCGGCGGATCGCCGTCGCGAGACTGCGCCACACTCCAGCGGAGGTGAAGAGGAAGACGGTCAGCAGGAACAGCAGCGGCACGATCAGCAGGGACTTGGTGTCGAAGAGCAGGCCGAACACCAGCCAGAGCGCGACCGCCACGAGGTGCCGCAGGCGACCGGTCCGCACGTACCGGACCTGGGCCGCCACCGCCATGACCAGGGCCAACTGCATCGGCAGCACGAGCAGCCCGACCAACCACAGCGACGAGACCTCGAGCGTCAGCGGGCTGAACACGAACAGGCACAGCGGAATGAGCAGGCCCCAACCGGGCCGGAGCAGATCGCGCAGCAGCCGATAGAGGGCGATCCCGGTCGCCGCCTGACCAACGGCCAGCAGCAACACCCACGGCCAGGTGGCGAAGCCGGCCGCCCGCACCATCGCCCACGCCACCAACAGGCCGCCGGGCATGAGGTGGTTGTTGAACGTACGCAGCAGGTAGTCCGCGTCCAGCCCGGTGTCGAGAACCTGCGCGGCGATGACGAACTCGTCCTGCGAGAACCAGCCACGGGTGGCGAGGCCGGCACGCCAGGCTACGGACACGGCGATGAGGGCGATCGCCACGGCGCGAACGGGGTCGGCGCGCAGCCATCGGCCGATCGGCCCGGGCCCGTCGCCATCGGACGCGACGCGTTCCGGATGCGTCTCGGCCTCAGCTTCTGGCATTGACATGGTCGGCAGCCTGCCACACGCTTACACGCCGTGGGGACGGCCGTTCTCCCGATAACGCCACCGCAGCGCCCCTGGTCGCCCGCCCGTGCCCGGTCCGGATAACGTCGCGCGACAGTCGTCGGCTGCAGGTGCGCGTCCGGCCGGTGAAGACAGGAGCCGAAATGCGTGCAGAGGTGGCCAGTGGTGCCGCTCCGGGGTCCAGCCGGAGCCGGCACACGGCCCGGCGGTTCCGGCACCTGGTCATCTGCATCGCGCTCACCGCCCTCGCCTTCCAGCAGGCCCCGGGACAGGTGGTCCCCGACACCAAGGTCGACCTGAACGTCAACCCGGCCGGGTGGCTGCTCCGCTCGCTGCACCTGTGGGACCCCACCGGCACGTTCGGCCAACTACAGAACCAGGCGTACGGCTATCTCTGGCCGATGGGCCCGTTCTTCCTGCTGGGGTCGGAGGCCGGCCTCGCGCCGTGGGTGGTGCAGCGGCTGTGGTGGGCACTGCTCTTCTGTGTCGCCTACCTGGGCGCCGTGCGCCTGGCGGGCCGGCTCAACATCGGAACGCCCGCCGGGCGCATGATCGCCGGCGTCGCCTTCGCGCTGTCACCGCGCATCCTCACCCAGCTGGGCTGGTCCTCGGTGGAGGCCTGGCCCAGCGCCGTCGCCCCCTGGGTGCTCATTCCGCTCGTCGGTCTCGCCGCCGGCACGCGACTGCGACGCGCCGTCGCCGCGTCAGCCCTCGCCGTCGCCTGCGCCGGCGGGGTCAACGCCACCGCCGTGTTCGCGGTGGTGCCACTGGCAGTGCTCTGGCTCGCCACCATCCAGCCCGTCCGCCGCCGGGTCACCGCCATCGCCGCCTGGTGTGGCGCGGTGGCTCTGGCCACCGCGTGGTGGTTGGTCCCGTTGCTGGTCCTCGGCCGGTACAGCCCGCCCTTCCTGGACTACATCGAGACCGCTCGGAACACCACGAGCGTCACCGACGCGGCGACCACGCTGCGTGGCGCCTCCTACTGGGTCGCCTACCTGGCCTCCCCGTTCGGACCGACCATCCCGTCCGGGGCGCGACTCGCCAACGAGGCGGTACTTGTCGCCGCCACCCTGGCGGTCGCCGCCCTCGGTGTGCTCGGGCTGTCCCGACGCGGGATGCCGCACCGCCGGTTCCTCATCACCGGTCTGGTGCTCGGCGTCGCGCTCGTCGGTCTCGGACACGTCGGCGACCTGCCGAACCTCCTCGCCGGACCACAGCGGGAGTTCCTCGACGGTGTCGGCGCACCCCTGCGCAACGTGCACAAGTTCGACGTCCTGCTCCGCCTACCCCTGTGCCTGGGCATGGCGCACCTCATCGGGCTGGCCGTCCGGGCGGCGCGCACCGCACCCGCGCGGCACCGTCCGCGAACCGTCGCCCGCGCCTGGCTGACCGCCGGCGCCGCCATCGTCGCCGTCACGGCGGTCGCCACGCCCGCCCTCGCGGGCGGTCTCGCCACCCCGGGCAGCGTCAAGGAGGTGCCCGGCTACTGGCACGAAGCCACCGACTGGCTCGACGCGAACACCGGGCGCGGGCGGGTGCTCGTCGTGCCCGGAGCGCGCTTCCCGTCGTACGACTGGGGCAACACCACCGACGAGATCACCCAGCCGCTGCTCAACAGCCGGTGGGCGGTACGCAACGCCATCCCCTTCACCCCACCGACAACGATCCGGCTGCTGGACGTGATCGAGTCGACGCTCGCCACCGGCTCCGGGTCGACCGGCCTGGCGGACCTGCTGGCCCGATCCGGGATCAGCCACGTCCTGTTCCGCGCCGACCTCGACCACGGCCGCTCCGACACGGCCCGCCCCGCTGTGGTCCGCCAGGCGCTGGAGCGTTCACCCGGGTTGACCCTCGTCACGGCCTTCGGCCCGCTGCGCGGCGGCCCCTCGTCCCCCGACGAGTTCCGTGACCATGGGCTCGACGTGCCCGTTCGGGCGCTCGAGGTCTACCGGGTCGACCGGCCCGTCGAGCCTGTGGTCGCCTACGACAGGGCCGACGTGACCACTGTGGTGGGCGGTCCCGAATCCCTCCTCGACCTCGCCGCGGCGGGGCAACTCGGCTCGGCGCCCACCGTCCTGGCCGGCGACGCGTCGACCGCCGAGGTCACCGGGCCGGTGGCGATGACCGATGGTCTGCGCAGGCGCGACGTGTCGTTCGGCGGACTGCGCGACAACACCTCCCAGACGCTGACCGCGGACGACACCTTCGAGGTCACCGCCCCCGCCCACGACTACCTGCCCGAGTGGGGGGCACAGCACTCCACGGTCGCCCGCTTCGAGGGCATCACAACGGTTCGCACCTCCACCTCCCGCTCGCAGGTGGACGCCCCCGGCGGCGCCCGCCCCGAGCACCAGCCGTACGCGGCGATGGACGGCAACCCGGCGACCTCCTGGCAGTCCGCGCCGTACTCGCCCAGCGACCAACAGTGGATCGAGGTGGGCCTCGCCAACCCGACGACTGTCACCCGGGTCGAGGTGTGGTTCGACCTGAAGGCCGACGCCCTGCCCACGACGGTGACGGTCAGCGCCGGGTACGAGAGCAGCACAGTCGAACAGTTCAGCGATCACATGGTGTTCGAGCTGCCCAGCGTCCACGCCACCCGCGAGGTCCGGGTCTCGGTCGACGGCGCGTACGACCTCCGCCCGTTCGGAAACGGCTCGGTCGGCATCGCCGAGATCAAGATTCCGGGCATCCAGACCAGCCGCACCCTGGTCCTTCCCGCCGCACCGGTCACCGACCGGCCGGCGACCGTCGTCGTGTCGGCGGCACCCACCACGCCGGCCTGCTTCTCCGTCGACGGGCACCCCCGCTGCTCCACCGATGCCATCCGTGGCTCCGAGGACGCGTCAACAATCGACCGGACGCTGACCCTGCCGGCGGCCGCCGCGTACGACACCAAGCTGTGGGCAGGGCCGACGCCCGGCCCTGCCCTGGACGACGCCCTCGACAAGCTGGTGACCGACGCGCAGCCGCTGCGCCTCGCGGCGCAGATCAGCGCCTCCTCGACGGCCGTGCCCGACCCGACCGGCCGGGCCGGCGCGGCGCTCGACGGAAACCCGGCCACCAGCTGGTCGCCGGCGATCGACGACGAGGCACCGATCCTGCGACTCAAGTGGCTCAAGCCGCAGACCATCACCGGGCTCCGCTTCTCGGTCGACGACAAGATCGCCGCGACACGCCTCGGCAGCGTCCGCGTCGTTGGCGACGACGGCTTCCGCAGCAGCCTGCTGGGCGACGACGGGCTGCTCCGCCTGGACCCGCCGATGCGGACCGACGAGATCACCATCCAGTTCCTCGACAAGCCGTCCGCCACCAGCACCGACCCGTACAAGCTGCGGTTGCCGGAGAAGCTGCCCATCGCGGTCGGTGAGGTGACAGTGCTACCCGGAGCGCCCACCGTCGGGCCGAGCCTCGACACACCAGTGTCGTTGGCCTGCGGATCGGGTCCGACGCTGCAGGTCGGCGCGGCCCGGGTGACCACCTCGCTGCGCGGCACGCTCCGCGACCTGCTCGAGATGCGCGAGATGCCGGTGACGCTGTGCGGCCGGAAAACGCCCCGACAGCTCGACCTGGGCAGCGGAGAGCACCGCCTCGTCGCCACCCCGAGCCAGCTGGCCTCGCCCACCCGGGTCGCCCTGGTGCCCCGGACATCCACTCCGGCCTCGACGACCGCGGCGACCGCCAGTACCACCGAGATCGAAACGTGGGCGGCCACCGAACGACGGGTACGGGTGGCCAGTCACCCCGTCGACCGGGTGCTCGCCGTGCGGGAGAACACCAACACCGGCTGGCAGGCGACCCTCGGCGGGCGGACGCTGAAACCACTTGTGGTGGACGGATGGCAGCAGGGCTGGATCCTTCCCGCCGGCGCCTCCGGAGAGGTGCTGTTGCGTTTCGCCCCGGACACCCCGTACCGGGCGGGGCTTCTCCTCGGCGGCATCCTGCTCGCGGTGGTGGTCCTGCTCGCGGTGCTGCCCGCCCGACAGCCCACCGGGCGCACCCCGGCGACCGTCGTGCCGCGCGGCCGACGCCGGGTCACCCGTTCGCTGCCGCTGCTGGCTGTCGGGGCCGCCGCGCTGGTGCTGTCAAGCGGCCTCATCGGCGGTCTACTGGTCGCGGCGGGGTTCATGCTGGCGGTGCCCGGCCCGCGCCGCCTGCCCTGGCCAGCCGACCCACGTCGGGCCAGGACGATCAGTCGGGCGGTCGAGACCTGGCTCCCGGGCGCGCTGGTCCTGCTCGCCGGGTGGCTGTACCTCGACTCGACACGACGGAACACCGACGCGCTCGTGCAGCTCACGATCGTCGTTGCCCTGGGCGCCCTCTGGCTCTCCACCGCCGCCCGACGACGGCCCGTACGCCGCGCCACGCCAACCCCCGGGACCCCAGCCGTTCCGCTGGTCGTGGCGGGACCGACGCCGGAGACGGCCGAGCGGACCCCGCCGGACACGGCTGAGGCGCCGACGCCGGGCCAGGCGGCGGGGCCAGCCGACGGGCAGCGCCCGACCTTCTCCGAGATCACGTGAGCCGCCGACGAACCGTCCGTCGGGAGGGGACGGCGCAGACGGAGCTGACACGCGGATGGAGCACGGGCCTCGGCGCTGCCGGGGTCAGCGTGACCCTGGCCGGGGTTCTCGTCAACGGCCTGGCCTACCTGGTGCCGGTGCTGGCGGCCCGGCGCCTCGACCCGGCCGACCTCAGCGCGCTCGCCGCGGCCCTCGGTCTGGTGGCCATCGTCGGTGTGCCCGGGCTCGGTCTGCAACTGGCAGTGGCGGTGCACCACGCCCGGCACGGACCCTCCGACACCCGCCGGCTCACAGCTGTCACCGCCGCCGTGTGCGCCGTGACCCTCGTCGCGGCGACGCCGCTGCTGGTCGCCGCCCTGCATCTTCCGGTGGAGATGCCCGCGCTGCTGGCGGTCACCACTGCGGCGATCGTTCTCTCCTCCCGGTCCCTCGGCGAGTTGCAGGGCGGCCAGCGTTTCGTGCGACTCGCCGTCGGGATGACAGTGCTCGCCGCCGGCCGCTACGGCGGTGTGATCGCCGGGTTGCTGCTCGGCGCGGGACCGACCGGCGCGCTGGCGGTCGGCGCGTTGACCGCCGCACTCGCCCCGGCGGTGCTGGCCCGACTCGCCCGCGAGCCCGGACGGTCGTCCACCGCACCACGGCTGAGCGCCGCTCGGGTCGTTGCCGGCTGCGGTGCGACGCTGGCGATGCTCGTCGTGTCCTACGCCGACCTGCTGCTGGCCCGGCAACTGCTGTCCCCGTCGGATTCCGGGGCGTACTCGGTCGGCACCGTCCTCAGCAAGGGCGCGCTCTGGGCGCCGCAGGTCGCCGCCGTCCTCGCCCTACCGAAGCTGGCCCGCGGCGACCGGCGCAGCCGAACGGTTGCGCTCGCGGTGACGGGCGGGTGTGGCGTGGTGCTGGTCCTCGCCTCGACGCTCGCCGGAGGGCTCGCCTTCCGCCTCGCCGGTGGGCCCGACTACGACCACCTCGGCCGCTACGCGCCCCTCTTCGCGGCGGTCGGTGCGCTCTACGCGGTCACGTTCGTACTGCTCAACGACCGTCTCGCGGCCGGCGCACGGTGGGCGGCGGCACCGCTGTGGGTGGGCGTGGCCGGCCTGGTGGCCGGCACCGCGATCCTCCGACCCCACACCGTCAGCGGTCTTCTCCTCGCGGCCCTGGGCACGGCGATGGTCACCACCGCGATGATGGCGGTGGCGGCCCGTCACCCCGCTCGGGCACCGGCGGCTGAGCCCGACTAGCCCTCCGCGAGCCATTCCGTCAGGAGGCGGTGGTCGATCGAGTCCACCCGACCGAGCGGACGACCCGAGGCCACCCGGTCCCGCAGCTCCGCCCGGGTGAACCAGCGCGCCTCCAGCAACTCCTCGCCGTCGACACGTACCTCGTCGGAGGTGGCGGTGGCCCGGAAGCCCACCATCAGGCCGGCGGGGAACGGCCACGCCTGCGATCCCTGGTAGGTCACGTCGGTGACCGTCACGCCCGCCTCCTCGCCCATCTCCCGACGGACCGCGTCCTCCAGGCTCTCGCCGATCTCGACGAAGCCGGCCAGCGTCGAGTACGCGTCCTCGGCCGCGCCCGCGTGCCGGGCCAGCAGACAGCGCCCCGACCGACCGGGTGCCTCGACCAACACGATGATGGCCGGCTCGATCCGGGGAAACAGCAGACGTCCGCACTCAGCCCCGGTGCAGGTCCGCAGGTGCCCGCCGCCGTCCGCGACGGCCGGCGCGCCGCACGTCCCGCAGAATCGCTGCTGCCGGTGCCAGTGCAACAAACCCCTGGCGTACGCCTGGACGGCAGCGTCGCCGGGTTCGAGCCGCCCGACCAGTGCCCGCACGTCGACGGACCGCACCGCACCGGCCATCTCGACGGCGGACCGCTCGGGGAGCGCGGAGAGGTCCGCGGCGAACACGGCGACCCTCCCGTCGAGCCCCAGGAAGACTGTCTCGCCGGCGGCGGACCGGACCAGCGCCGCGCGCTCCGCGCCGAGTCGAACCGGCCCGTGGCCGTCGACGAGACAACGGTCCCGCCACATCGGCAGCAGCACCGTGGTCGACTCGGTGAGCAGGGCGTCCAACCGTGTCGGATCGGTGCGCAACGGTCCCGCCCGGTCCAGCGATCCGCCCCCGTACGCCAACACCCGCTCCGCAGTGTCCACCCGGTCACCGTGCCACGTCGGTGGTCGGCCGTCGGCACCGCCCCCGCACCGTGCGACACGCCGAACGACACGCGGTAGCTGCGCCTGGTGGGCGCAGCCGACGAGGACGGCCGGGCATTCGTTACCGTAGGTGCCTCCGGGAGGGAGGACCTCCCGCGGCACCCTGGCGATCGAGGTTGCAGTGACGCTGTACGGCGAAAACAGTCCACCCGCCGACGACCGGCCCACAGTGCAGGTCACCGCGGTCACCTGGCCGGACGACGGATCTGAGCCGGTCACCACAGCCGCTCCCGGCGAGCTGAGCGGCGGCCCGCGCCGCCCGCGTCGGGTGCGGATACTGCTCGCCGCCGGCATCACTGGTGGCGTCCTCGCCGCCGTGGCGGGCGCCGGTGCCTGGGCGTACGCCGGTGACGTCCCCCGTGGCACCAGCGTGCTCGGCACCGAGCTGGGCGGCCGGAGCCGCGCGGACGCCGACCGGGAGTTGCGGGCGGAGCTGGACCGACGTGCGGCAACGCTCGCCACGCCGCTGAAGGTCACCGTCGACGGGCGTACCGCCGAGATCAACCCGGCCGACGTGGGGCTGGCCGTCGACGTGCCGGCGACCGTCGCGGCAGCGGCTGAGGCGGACGCGCACCCGGTCAGCCGGTTGGTCGGCTCCCGCACCGTCGAGCCAGTGGTGACCGTCGACGAGGGCCGGTTGGACGACGCGCTCCGCAAGGTGCTCGGCGACCAGGCCCAGGGCATGACGATGCCGGCGATCACCTACAAGGGCACCACGCCGAAGGTCGTACAGCCCAAGCCCGGGCTGGCTCTGAACCCGCAGCGCTCCGCCGAGGTGGTCCGTGCCGGCTGGTTGGCCGGCGCCCCGGTCACCGTGCCCCTGGTGGAGACCCACCCGGCGACCACCGCGGAGGAGTTGGACCGGATGGTCAGCGAGCTGGCAAAGCCGGCGGTCGCCGCACCGGTCACCCTGCGCACCAACAAGGGCCAGTTGACGATCCCACCCGCCGCCATCGCGAAGAGCCTCCGGTTCGGCGCCGACAAGACCGGCAAGCTCACCCCGTCGGTGGACGTCAAGCGGCTGCGCGCGGCGCTCGGCGACAAGCTGACCGCCATCGAGGTTCCGCCGAAGGACGCCACGATGACGATTTCCGGTGGCCGGCCCACCGCCAAGGAGGGGCGGGCCGGGCAGCAGCTGGACACGGCGGCCCTCAGTCGAGACCTGCTGGCCGTGCTACCGAAGGCGGACGGCCGCGAGGTGACAGGCGAGTTGAAGCCGACCCCGCCGCAGCTGACCGGGGAGAAGCTCGCCGGCCTGGGCATCAAGGAGCGGGTGTCGACCTTCACGACCCGGTTCACCGGCGGCATGGCCTCGTCGCGCAGCCAGAACATCGCCACCATCGCGAGGAAGGTGGACGGCACTGTCGTGCTGCCGGGGAAGACGTTCTCGCTCAACGGGCACACCGGCGAGCGTGGCTACGCCCAGGGCTACCGGGACGCGCCGGTCATCCTCGACGGCAAACTGGTGCCGGGCGTCGGCGGCGGCACCTCGCAGTTCACCACCACGCTGTTCAACGCGACCTATTACGCCGGTCTGGAGGACGTCGAGCACAAGCCGCACTCGTACTGGTTCGACAGGTACCCGGCGGTCATCGAGTCGACCATCTTCTGGCCGAGTCTGGACTTCAAGTTCCGCAACAACACCGACTACGGCGTGCTCATCGACACGTCGTACACGTCCAGCACGATCACCGTGTCGATCTGGAGCACGAAGATCTACGACAGCGTGAAGACGGAGTACGGGCCGCGACGCAACATCACGACGCCGAAGCAGATCCACCTGGCTCCCGGCCCGTCGTGCATCGAGACCAACGGCATCAACGGTTTCACCCAGGACGCCTTCCGGGTCATCAAGAAGGGCGGCGCGGTGGTCAAGCGGGAGAAGTTCACCTGGCGCTACGACGCGGAACCCCGTTACGTCTGCGGGCCGAAGACGTCCTGAGTTCCGAATCGTTCTGTTGGTCGACTCCGGCTCCTGGGTGATCCTGCTCTGCTCTGGGGTCAGCCCAGGTCTGGGGTCAGCGCTGCGGCGTTGCCGTTGTGTCCGTTGCGCTTGCCGCCCTGCGGTGGCATCGGCACCGTGCGAGTCTCCTGCACCCGGATCTCGGCCCGGAAGCGGTGTGCCGCAGGGTGCCACATCTCCTCGAACGGGCCCATGACCTCGCCGCCGATGCCGCGACGACGGACCCGGGAGGCGAGCCACCAGAGGGCGCCCAGGACTGCCGCCAAACAGCCCGCGAACACCAGAAAGATCAGGACCTCATCCACAGCCCGAGCCTAGGCCCGGGGTCCAGTCCCAGGCCGCCCCCGCACCAGCTGCTGCCCACACCGTCCGCCCAGCCGGACCGCGGGCCGCATGATCGCGCAACATCCTGGTTGTAGTGGTGTCAACGAGTCGGTGAGGCCACTACGTCCTGGTTCGAGCATGACCTTGATGGGCTCGGGCTCAAGCCGGGGGTAGACGCAGAAAAGGCCACCCCATTGGGGTGGCCTTTTCTGGAAGATTGTCCGGCGGCGTCCTACTCTCCCACACCCTCACGAGTGCAGTACCATCGGCGCTGGAGGGCTTAGCTTCCGGGTTCGGAATGTAACCGGGCGTTTCCCCTCCGCCATGACCGCCGTAACTCTATGAACATATCAAACAACCCCGGCACACAAACACGGGTGTTCGCTTGTTCAGAGTTGCACAGTGGACGCGTAGCAGCTTAGTAGTCAAGTCCTCGGCCTATTAGTACCGGTCAACTGAACCCGTTACCGGGCTTACATTTCCGGCCTATCAACCCAGTCGTCTAGCTGGGGGCCTTACCCCACCAAGGTGGGTGGGATACCTCATCTTGAAGCAGGCTTCCCGCTTAGATGCTTTCAGCGGTTATCCCTTCCGAACGTAGCTAACCAGCCGTGCCCTTGGCAGGACAACTGGCACACCAGAGGTTCGTCCGTCCCGGTCCTCTCGTACTAGGGACAGCCCTTCTCAAGTATCCTACGCGCACGGCGGATAGGGACCGAACTGTCTCACGACGTTCTAAACCCAGCTCGCGTACCGCTTTAATGGGCGAACAGCCCAACCCTTGGGACCTGCTACAGCCCCAGGATGCGACGAGCCGACATCGAGGTGCCAAACCATCCCGTCGATATGGACTCTTGGGGAAGATCAGCCTGTTATCCCCGGGGTACCTTTTATCCGTTGAGCGACACCGCTTCCACTCGCAAGTGCCGGATCACTAGTCCCGACTTTCGTCCCTGCTCGACCTGTCAGTCTCACAGTCAAGCTCCCTTGTGTACTTGCACTCAACACCTGATTGCCAACCAGGCTGAGGGAACCTTTGGGCGCCTCCGTTACCTTTTAGGAGGCAACCGCCCCAGTTAAACTACCCACCAGACACTGTCCCTGAACCGGATAACGGTCCGAAGTTAGATACCCAAATCAACCAGAGTGGTATTTCAAGATTGCCTCCACCCATACTGGCGTATGGACTTCACCGGCTCCCACCTATCCTACACAAGCTAATTCGAGTACCAATGTCAAGCTATAGTAAAGGTCCCGGGGTCTTTCCGTCCTGCCGCGCGTAACGAGCATCTTTACTCGTACTGCAATTTCGCCGGGCCTGTGGTTGAGACAGTGGGGAAGTCGTTACGCCATTCGTGCAGGTCGGAACTTACCCGACAAGGAATTTCGCTACCTTAGGATGGTTATAGTTACCACCGCCGTTTACTGGCGCTTAAGTTCTCCGCTTCGCCCCGAAGAGCTAACAGGTCCCCTTAACGTTCCAGCACCGGGCAGGCGTCAGTCCATATACATCGAATTACTTCTTCGCATGGACCTGTGTTTTTAGTAAACAGTCGCTTCCCCCTGCTCTCTGCGGCCATACAACGCTCCACCCGCGCGGGGCTTCACGTCTCCGGCCCCCCTTCTCCCTAAGTTACGGGGGCAATTTGCCGAGTTCCTTAACCACAGTTCGCCCGATCGCCTCGGTATTCTCTACCTGACCACCTGTGTCGGTTTGGGGTACGGGCCGCTAAGAACTCGCTAGAGGCTTTTCTCGGCAGCATAGGATCACTGACTTCACCTGAATCGGCTCGGCATCACGTCTCAGCCTTCATGTGTTGCGGATTTGCCTACAACACGGCCTACACGCTTACCCCGGCACAACCACCGGCCGGGCTCAGCTACCTTCCTGCGTCACCCCATCGCTTGACTACTACCCATCAGGTTCCCACGCTCCCTCAACTCAGTCCGAAGACCTCACCAAGTTCGGATGGTTAGCACAACGAGGTTCATCAGGGACGCTCTTTCGCGGGTACGGGAATATCAACCCGTTGTCCATCGACTACGCCTCTCGGCCTCGCCTTAGGTCCCGACTCACCCAGGGCGGATTAGCCTGGCCCTGGAACCCTTGGTCATCCGGCGGAAGGGTTTCTCACCCTTCTTTCGCTACTCATGCCTGCATTCTCACTCGTGCCGCGTCCACAACTGGGTCACCCCGCTGCTTCACTCGCGGCACGACGCTCCCCTACCCATCCACACACCTGCACAAGGAATCAAGTCCAAGCGAGGATAAAATGTGAATGCCACAGCTTCGGCGGTGTGCTTGAGCCCCGCTACATTGTCGGCGCGGAACCACTTGACCAGTGAGCTATTACGCACTCTTTAAAGGGTGGCTGCTTCTAAGCCAACCTCCTGGTTGTCTATGCGACCCCACATCCTTTTCCACTTAGCACACGCTTAGGGGCCTTAGCTGGTGATCTGGGCTGTTTCCCTCTCGACTACGAAGCTTATCCCCCGCAGTCTCACTGCCGCGCTCTCACTTACCGGCATTCGGAGTTTGGCTGATTTCGGTAAGCTTGTGGGCCCCCTAGACCATCCAGTGCTCTACCTCCGGCAAGAAACACGCGACGCTGCACCTAAATGCATTTCGGGGAGAACCAGCTATCACGGAGTTTGATTGGCCTTTCACCCCTAACCACAGGTCATCCCCCAATTTTTCAACATTGGTGGGTTCGGCCCTCCACGCGGTCTTACCCGCGCTTCAGCCTGCCCATGGCTAGATCACTCCGCTTCGGGTCTAGGACACGCGACTGAATCGCCCTATTCAGACTCGCTTTCGCTACGGCTCCCCCACACGGGTTAACCTCGCCACATGCCACTAACTCGCAGGCTCATTCTTCAAAAGGCACGCCGTCACCCCGCAAGGCTCCGACGGATTGTAGGCGAACGGTTTCAGGTACTATTTCACTCCCCTCCCGGGGTACTTTTCACCATTCCCTCACGGTACTTGTCCGCTATCGGTCACCAGGAAGTATTTAGGCTTACCAGGTGGTCCTGGCAGATTCACGGCAGATTTCAGGGGTCCGCCGCTACTCGGGAACACCCACAGAAGGTCAGCAACTTTCACCTACCGGACTCTCACCGTCTACGGTCAGCCATTCCAGACTGTTCGACTAGCCACTGACTTTGTAACTCCTCGAACAAGTGTCAGCTTGTTCAGCGGGGTCCCACAACCCCGACCACGCAACCCCTGACAGGTATCACACGCAGCCGGTTTAGCCTCGATCCGCTTTCGCTCGCCACTACTCACGGAATCACTAAATTGTTTTCTCTTCCTACGGGTACTGAGATGTTTCACTTCCCCGCGTTCCCTCCACACACCCTATGTGTTCAGGTGTGGGTGACACCACATGACTGGTGCCAGGTTTCCCCATTCGGACACCCTGGGATCACAGCTTGGTTGACAGCTCCCCCAGGCCTATCGCGGCCTCCCACGTCCTTCATCGGCTCCTGGTGCCAAGGCATTCACCGTTCGCCCTTGACAACTTGACCACAAAGATGCTCGCGTCCACTGTGCAATTCTCAACAAACGACCAACCCACAACCCGATCCGCCCCACACCAAAACCCAGCCCCTCTCAGGACCAGCGGTATGTGGGGCCAGGCCATGCCTGGCAGACTGCCAGCCCCCACACAGGAGGCCGGCCACGTCTCTGAAACAACAACCACACGGGTTGTTCCTTCAGGACCCAACAGGGTGCCTACATCTCCCCCCAGCCGCACCAGAAGCAACCATTCCCACCATCCCCGAAGGGTGGCTGTACTAGGCGCCGCCGGCCGTTGCCAGGGCAAAACTTGCCAGTGTCTCCGCCATCTGAGCACCCCGACCCAACATTCGTAGGCCGCGGGCTCCTTGCACCCTTTCAGGTGAAGGTGCTCCTTAGAAAGGAGGTGATCCAGCCGCACCTTCCGGTACGGCTACCTTGTTACGACTTCGTCCCAATCGCCAGCCCCACCTTCGACGGCTCCCTCCACAAGGGTTGGGCCACCGGCTTCGGGTGTTGCCGACTTTCGTGACGTGACGGGCGGTGTGTACAAGGCCCGGGAACGTATTCACCGCAGCGTTGCTGATCTGCGATTACTAGCGACTCCGACTTCACGGGGTCGAGTTGCAGACCCCGATCCGAACTGAGACCGGCTTTTTGGGATTCGCTCCACCTCGCGGTATCGCAGCCCATTGTACCGGCCATTGTAGCATGCGTGAAGCCCTGGACATAAGGGGCATGATGACTTGACGTCATCCCCACCTTCCTCCGAGTTGACCCCGGCAGTCTTCGATGAGTCCCCGCCATAACGCGCTGGCAACATCGAACGAGGGTTGCGCTCGTTGCGGGACTTAACCCAACATCTCACGACACGAGCTGACGACAGCCATGCACCACCTGTGACCGCCCCCGAAGGACCTCACATCTCTGCGAGTTTTGCGGCCATGTCAAACCCAGGTAAGGTTCTTCGCGTTGCATCGAATTAATCCGCATGCTCCGCCGCTTGTGCGGGCCCCCGTCAATTCCTTTGAGTTTTAGCCTTGCGGCCGTACTCCCCAGGCGGGGCGCTTAATGCGTTAGCTGCGGCACAGGGAACCGGAGAGGCCCCCCACACCTAGCGCCCAACGTTTACAGCGTGGACTACCAGGGTATCTAATCCTGTTCGCTCCCCACGCTTTCGCTCCTCAGCGTCAGTATCGGCCCAGAGACCCGCCTTCGCCACCGGTGTTCCTCCTGATATCTGCGCATTTCACCGCTACACCAGGAATTCCAGTCTCCCCTACCGAACTCTAGCCTGCCCGTATCGACCGCAGGCTTGGGGTTGAGCCCCAAGTTTTCACGGTCGACGCGACAAGCCGCCTACGAGCTCTTTACGCCCAATAAATCCGGACAACGCTCGCACCCTACGTCTTACCGCGGCTGCTGGCACGTAGTTGGCCGGTGCTTCTTCTGCAGGTACCGTCACTCTCGCTTCGTCCCTGCTGAAAGAGGTTTACAACCCGAAGGCCGTCATCCCTCACGCGGCGTCGCTGCATCAGGCTTCCGCCCATTGTGCAATATTCCCCACTGCTGCCTCCCGTAGGAGTCTGGGCCGTGTCTCAGTCCCAGTGTGGCCGGTCGCCCTCTCAGGCCGGCTACCCGTCGTCGCCTTGGTAGGCCATCACCCCACCAACAAGCTGATAGGCCGCGAGCCCATCCCAAGCCGAAAAACTTTCCACCACCAGCCATGCGGCCAGCAGTCCTATTCGGTATTAGCCCCCGTTTCCGAGGGTTATCCCAAAGCTTGGGGCAGGTTGCTCACGTGTTACTCACCCGTTCGCCGCTCGAGTACCCCGAAGGGCCTTTCCGCTCGACTTGCATGTGTTAAGCACGCCGCCAGCGTTCGTCCTGAGCCAGGATCAAACTCTCCAACAAAAAATTAGTTGAACAGCTATCCCGGCAACAAACAAATGTTGCCAAAGGAATCCCAACCAGCCAGCAAAAACTGACCAGTCCGGGGTATAAATCATAATTGGCACTGGCTTTACAAGCACCCTGTTGAGTTCTCAAAGAACAACCACACACCGACCAGAAGCCCCACCCAAGTGGAACCCCAACCGGGGTTTTCCGTACCGTGTCCCCGCCGCTCTCGCGCCGGGCACTTTTACTACGTTACCTCACCGTCTTCGCCGTGTCAAACCGTGTGTCCCGGTCTGTCATGCTTCGTACGGATCAGCGCCGGCGCACTCACGCAGCAGCGAACCGCTGCGTCAGGTCGTCGGATTCAGCAGACCGGCCGCTGCGGTTTCCCGCAGTCTCGCCCGGTTCCCTGCCGGTCGTGAACCTTACCCGGTCGGCTTCGCCGCACCAAATCCGCCTCGCGGCCGATCCGGCGAGCCCCGCCCGGACCGTGTCTCGCAGGAGCGAACCCCTGGTTGACCCGGTTGCCATCCCGTTTCGGTGCTCTAGGACCTTCGTCCCGTTTGCCCCGTTCCGCGCTGGCAGAGAGAAAGTTACGCGTCTGCGGGTTTGATCGTCAAATCCACGGGTAGCGGCGCGCGTCACATTCGCTCGTCCGCACGGTTTTCGCAGGTCAGAAGCGTTCGGGAAGCAGCGGGGACTTGGCGACCATCAGCAGTGCGGGCGCCGACCGGCCTGATCCGTAGGAGCGGCGGGGCTCAGGAGGGCTGCCGCCGCCGGGTGGCGAGCCACGCCCGGACGCCGAGGACGCCAGCTGTGGTGCCGATCGCCAGGGACGCGGCGATCAACAGCGCGTGCACCCACAGAAAGCTGGTGGCCGCACCGTCGGCGACCGTGCCGGACGCCCAGGACCGCGGGTCCTGCCAGATGGCCACCGCGAACCTCGGCCAGATCACCCAGGTCCAGACGCCGACTCCGACCAGGAAGAGACTCCACCCTCGCGACAGCACCATGGCAGCCGAGTATGCCAGCGCACCTGCTCATCGGGCTCGCGCCGGCCACCGCAACAGCGGAACCGGCGGCGACGCGAACGCCTGGCGGACCGCCACATCTCGGCAGGAGCGGCGCCGCGCAGAGCGCGGGCTGTTTCCGGCGTCAGGGTGATGGGCACTGCGAAGGGGGACAGCTGAGGACCGTCCCCCTGGAGGTGCCCCGTGCAACCCTCGATCTTCAACCCCTGGGCCTGGCGTGACCCGTCCGCCCTGGCCGGCGGCTACACCCAGACCACACCGTCGGTCAGCCCGCCGGACGGGCAGGAGGGCGGCCACGACGGCCCGGACGCGCCCGGTCCGGGCACGCCTGTCGACCTGGTGGGCTATCAGGTGCGGGCGAGCGACGGGCGCATCGGCAGCATCGACGAGACGAGCGACGAGGCGGACGCCGGACACCTGGTGGTGGACACCGGGCCCTGGATCTTCGGCCAGAAGGTGCTGCTGCCGGCCGGAACTGTGGAACGGGTGGATCACCAGGAACGCGTCGTGCACGTCGACCGGACCCGCCAGGAGATCAAGGACGCCCCACCGTTCGACCCGGACTCGGCCGACCAGGAATATCGGGAACGTGTCGGCACCTACTACGCCGACAGCTACCTGTCCCCGCCGGCAACGGACCGCAGGTAATGTGAGGCCGTGGTCCGGACGGGCAACTGCGCATCCGAGGCGGTCGACCTTGTCGACGGCCGTTTCCTCGGTGCCGCGCCCGAGATCCCGCCCAGCTCCGGCGACGGCCGTGAGCAACTTCTGAACGTCCTCCGTGCCGGTGGTCTGCGGTTTCGTGCCGGCGCGCGATGGCGGGCGACTCGCTGAGTCGATCCCGCTGACCGAGCAGGGCTGAGCCAGCCCTGCTCGGCGCGCGCCCACGCGTGACCCACCTTCGGATAACGAGAGGCACCACCATGTCCGTCGCACGAATGCTCACCGGCGACCGGCCCACCGGCCGCCTGCACCTCGGCCACTACGTCGGCAGCATCGCCAACCGGGTGCGGCTGCACCGGAGCTACGAGAGCTTCTTCATCATCGCCGACCTGCACATGCTCACCACCCGCAACCGCCGGGAGGACATCGACCAGGTCTCCGGCAACGCCCGGGAGATGGTGACCGACATCCTCGCCGCCGGCGTCGACCCGGACCGGGCCACCTTCTACCTCCAGTCGGCCATCCCCGAGGTCGGTGACCTCAACACCCTCCTGCAGAACCTGGTGACCGTTCCCCGGCTGGAACGGGTGCCGTCGCTCAAGGACATGGCCCGCGACGCCGGCAAGGAGGAGATGCCGTACGGGCTGTTGGGTTACCCGGTGCTCCAGGCCGCGGACATCCTCTGCGTCAAGGGGGAGGTGGTCCCGGTCGGCCGGGACAACGCCGCGCACGTCGAGGTCACCAGGGAGATCGCCCGGCGGTTCAATCACCTGTACGGTCCGGTCTTCCCGGTGCCCGAGCTGATCCCGGCGGACACACCGAGCCTGGTGGGGACCGACGGCGCCGCCAAGATGAGCAAGAGCCGGGGCAACTCGATCGCACTCTCCGACGACGCGGCGACGGTACGTCGCAAGGTGCTCGGCATGTACACCGACCCGAATCGGGTGCGGGCCGACGTGCCGGGCACCGTGGAGGGCAACCCGGTGTTCGCGTACCACGAGGTCTTCAATCCGGACCGCGACGAGGTCGCCGATCTGGCAGGGCGGTACCGGGCCGGGCGGGTGGGTGACGTCGAGGTCAAGGAGCGGCTGATCGTCGCGCTGGAGGGGTTCCTGGCGCCGATCCGGCAGCGCCGGGCCGAGATCGAGGCCGACCGGGGTCTGGTCGACCGACTGATCGTCGAGGGTACGGAACGGACCCGCCTGGAGGTACGCCAGACGGTGCTCGAGGTACGCCGGGCGATGGGGCTGACCGGCGCGTACCAGCAGGTGCGGCGGCGGGCTGAGCGGAGCCGGCGCCGAACGGACGCCTCGATCTGAGGCCGGGGCGTCCGGTCGGCGACGTGACGTCGGGTCCGCTGCGACACCTTCGGGGTCTCAGCGGATCCGGACGTCAGCCAGATCCAGGGTGATCGGCGTCCAGGAGAGGTCCGGGGTGCGGTCCTCCTGGCGGATGTGGATCCGGCGTCGCGTCGGCACGACCAGCCCGTCGACCTCGGTGGCTCCGCTGACGTAGTGCGCGACCGGGGAGGAGTCGTTGACGACCGGCTGGTAGTCCATGCGGCGCAACAGCCCGCTGTCGTCGAAGTAGTACAGCTGGGTCTCGGTGTGGGTGTGCACGCTCTCGGGGAACGTGACGCGCAGTACGCGCCACGACTCGCCGTCCTCCGTCCACGGCTCGATCTCGTGCGCCTCGACGCCTGGCCAGGTGAACAGGAACGGCTCGACGAGGTAGTGCCAGGTGGCGTAGCCACGGAAGTAGGCCGCCTGGGCGAGCGTCCACTGGCTCTCCTGGGTGTAGCCGGCGAAGCTGGCCCGGGGGTTCGTCAACTCGTCGATCAGGCTGCCGTCGGCCGCGCTGACGGTGACCCGGTCGGTGTCGCTGTCGTACTCGGTGATCTGGCCGGTGCCCTCCTGGACGTGGCGGATCCGTTCCCGGTGCAGGTCGGCCTCGACCAGTTCGGTGCTGTCGAAGTCGGGGCGGCCCTTGAACGCCCAGAACGGGCCGCCGTAGGTGAGCCGGGTGGTGAGGGTCGACGCGGTGTTCCAGCGATCGAGGCCGCCGTGGCGCTCGATCACCTTGGCGAGCAGTGCATCCATTGCTTACTCCTAAGTTAGGACTAGATGGTGTCACGTTAGCACCGCTCGGTGGACGCCGACTACGATGGAGATGTGACTCAGCGGACTTACCAGGACGCCTGCGGGGCGGCGCGCACGATGGACATCGTCGGCGAGCGCTGGGCGCTGTTGATCGTCCGAGAGTTGGTGTTCGGCCCGAAGCGTTTCGGCGATCTGCGGGCCGGCCTGCCGAAGGCCAGCCAGAACGTGCTCAGCCAGAGACTGCGGGAGTTGGAGCAGTCCGGCATCGTCCGGCGGGTGCAGCTCGGGCCGCCGGCCAGCGTGCACGCGTACGAGCTGACCGAACGGGGTCAGCAACTGGAGCCGACACTGATCGAGCTGTCGCGGTGGGGCGCCGGCCTGCCCGCGGAGCCGGACGTCGAGATGAGCACCGACGCGTTCATGCTGTTGCTGAAGGCCCTCTATCGGCCACCGACCGACGCGCCGGTGACCGCCCGGCTCCGGTTGCAGGTGGGCTCCGACGCCTTCGAGGTGGGGGTGTCTTCGAGTGGGATCAGCGTGGCCCGTGGCCGGTCGGGCCCTGTCGACGTCACGGTCACCGGCACGGTCAGAGCGCTGCGCGAGCTGATGTTCGGTGGCACACCGCTGCGGTCGGCGGTCTCGACGGGCGAGATCGAGGTGCACGGCGACACCGCGGCGGCCGAGCGGTTCTTCCTGCTCTTCGGAGCAACGCCGGGCGAGTGGACCGGATGAACCACCGACCGATATAGCGCAGAATGCGAGGGTGAGGAGGATTCTCGACATTCGTCTGGTGCCGGCGGGGGTGACGCACCGGACCACGATGTTCGAGATCTTCTTCGACCTGGTCTTCGTCTTCGCGCTCACCCGGGTCATCACGTTCATGGCGGGCTCGCCGAGCGCGCTCACCCTGGCCCAGGGGCTCCTGCTCCTGCTCCTGCTGCTGTACTCCTGGGGCCCGTACACCTGGGTGGGAAACCTGGTGCGCCCGGACGTCGGCCTGGTCCGCGCGGCCACCCTTGTCGCGATGGCGGCGATCTTCGTGGCCGCGCTGGTGCTGCCGGACGCCTGGAAACAGAGCCCGGGTTTGCTCGACGCGCCACTCACCCTCGCCCTGGCCTACGTGGTCGGCCGGGCGGTGCAGCTCGTGGTCCTGTTCTGGGTGAGCGCGACGAACCCACCGCTGCGCTCGACGCTGCGCTTCTTCAGCGTGCCGGTGATCCTGGCGTGGTTCCCGCTGATCGGCGGCGCGCTGCTCGGGGGCGTGGCCCAGACGGCGCTCTGGACCGCCGCGTTGCTGGTGGACATCGGCGGCGCGCGGATCGCGTCCGCCTTCCGGCCGTGGCAACTGGGCAGCGTGGACCACTTCACCGAGCGGTTCGGCCTGGTGCTCATCATCGCGCTGGGCGAGTCGTTGATCTCGGCCGGCGAAGGGCCACGGACGATGGCACCGGTCGGTGCGGCAGTGCTGGCGGCGCTGCTCGGGCTCACCAGCACGGTCTGCCTGTGGTGGCTCTACTTCGATCGGCTGGCCCCCGCCGCCCGGGAGGCCGTCAGCAACGCGCCGGGTGAGCGCCGGGCCAGCGTGGCCGGCGACGCGTACGGCATCGGGCACTCCCCGCTGATCATCGGCGCCATCTACGTCGCGCTCGGCATCGAGGAGGTGATCGCCCAGCTCACCGAGGAGTCGGCGCACCCCGGCCGGTTGGGCTGGGAGGCCGCGGTCGCGCTCTACGGCGGTGCCGCCCTCTACCTGCTCAGCAGGTTGGTCTTCCGTCGGCTGACAGTTGGCGCGGTGTACCCGACGCAGGTCGTCGCCGCGCTGCTGCCGCTGGCCCTGCTGCCGATCGGCCGATCCCTGTCACCGCTGGCGGCGCTCACAGTGCTGACCGCCTTCCTGATCGGGGTGACCTGGTTCGAGCGACGGATGGACCGACGCGACGAACGACGCGACTCAGCACTCCCGGGCGTTCCCTGAGCCCTCTGGTGCGGCCCGGCCAAAAGATCTGCCGCGCCGTGTCGATATCCCCGGCCCGCGTTCGTCGTCATGCTGTACGGCGACACGCCGCACCGAGAGGAGCCGAAACGTGAAGTACATGCTGCTGTTCATGAGCCCGATGGTCGATGGCGAGGTCGTCGACAACGGGTGCAGCTTCGAGGACTGGATCCGCTACGACCGGGAGATGAAGGACGCCGGGGTCTGGGTCTCCGGGCATCCCTTGCAGGACCTGACCACCTGCACCACGGTGCAGGTCGGCCCGGACGGCGAGCGCACGATCACCGACGGGCCGTTCGCCGAGACCCGCGAGCTGCTCGGCGGGTACGACGTCATCGACGTGCCGGACCTCGACGCCGCGCTGGACTGGGCGGCCCGCAGCCCCGGGGCCATCGGCACCGGATCGGTCCAGGTCCGTCCGATCTTCGAGATCGACGTGCAGGCCTGACCATGCCGGGTGAGGAGGCAGCCGTCGGGTCGTCGGTGGAGGCCGTGTTCCGGGAGGAACGCGGCCGACTGCTCGCCTCGCTGGTGCGCCGCTTCGGCGACCTCGACCTGGCCGAGGAGGTCGCCTCGGAGGCCATCGAGGCGGCGCTGACGCACTGGCCGACCGACGGCGTCCCGAGCCGGCCGGGCGCCTGGCTGCTCACCACGGCCCGGCGTCGAGCGGTGGACCGGCTGCGTCGGGACCGGGTGCTGGCGACGCGGCTCGCCGTACTCCGGGCGGAGGCCGAGCGGGCCGACCACGCGCCGCCCGCCGACGCGGACCGCGATCTGCCCGACGACCGGCTGGCGCTCTTCTTCACCTGTGCGCACCCGGCCCTGGCCGCGGCGGATCGCGGCGCGCTCACCCTGCGGTTCCTGGCCGGCCTCACCACGGTCGAGGTCGCGCGGGCCTTCCTGGTGCCGCCCGCCACCATGGCCCAGCGACTCGTCCGGGCCAAGCGGAAGATCCGCGACGCACGCATCCCGTTCCGGGTGCCCGGGCCCGACGAGCTGCCCGGTCGTCTGCCCACTGTGCTCCAGGCCGTCTACTCGGTCTTCACCGAGGGGTACGCGGCCAGCTCCGGCCCGGATCTGCAACGGATCGACCTGGCCGAGGAGGCCATCCGGCTGGGCCGGATCCTGCGGCGGCTGCTGCCCGCCGAGCGGGAGGTCGCCGGGCTGCTCGGTCTGATGCTGCTGGTCCACGCCCGACGGGACGCGCGTACCGGGCCGGACGGCGCCATGGTCCTCCTCGACGACCAGGACCGCGGACGCTGGGACCGTCAGATGATCGAGGAGGGGCGCGGCCTGGTGGTGGTCGCCCTGACCGGCCGAGCGCCCGGCCCGTACGGCGTGCAGGCCGCCATCGCCGCGCTGCACGACGAGGCCGCGGACGTGGCCAGCACCGACTGGCCGCAGGTGGTGGCGCTCTACGACGTGCTGTTCGGCCTGGTGCCCTCACCGATCGTCGCGTTGAACCGGGCCGCCGCGGTGGCCATGCGGGACGGGCCGGCGGCGGGGCTCGCGCTGCTCGACGAGTTGGCCGACGAGCCGCGGCTGCGCGGTCACCACCCCTATCCGGCGGCGCGGGCCGAGTTGCTGCGCCGGCTCGGCCGGTACGACGAGGCCGCGGCCGCGTACCGCAGCGCGTTGACGCTGGTCGGCACCGAACCGGAGCGCGCGTACCTGCTCAGACAGCTGAAAGCCGTCACGACGGAGTGAGCTGTACCCTTCCCGGGTGAGTCTGCCTCTGCCTCCCGGGCCGTTCGCCGCGTACCTGTTCGATTGCGACGGCACCATCGTCGACTCGATGCCGCTGCACTACCTGGCCTGGCAGCAGGCCCTTGAGGAGTGGGGCTGCGAGTTCCCGGAGGACCTCTTCTACGCCTGGGGTGGGCGACCCACCGCCGACATCATCGTCGCCCTGAACGAGCAGCAGGGTCTGGCCATGCCGGTGGCTGCCGTCGTCGAGCGCCGGGAGAGCTACTACCAGGAGTTGCTGCCGCAGCTCGCCGCCGTGCCCGAGGTGCTGGCGCACATCCACGACGCGCACCGGCGGGTCCCGTTCGCCGTCGTCTCCGGCAGCACCCGCGCGTCGGTCACCGCCTCCCTGGACGCGCTCGGCCTGCTGGACCGGTTCGACGTGCTGGTCTGCGCCGACGACTACACCCGGGCGAAGCCCGACCCGGAGGCGTTCCTGCTCGCGGCGGAGCAGCTCGGCGTACCCCCGGAGTCCTGCCTGGTCTTCGAGGACACCGACCTGGGCATCCAGGCCGCGACGGCGGCCGGCATGGCTTCGGTACGCGTGCCGCAACAGCGCACGCCCTGACGTCTCAGGCCACAGTCAGCAGGAGCTTTCCGGCGAAGGACGTCTGTAGGCGCTGGTGCGCATCCCGCACCTTGCCCAGCGGGAACTTCTCCGCGACGTGCACCACGAACGGTCCCGCCTCGATGAGTTCGTTGAGGCGCTGCAACTGTCGAGGGCTCGATTCGCCGTCGTACGCGCGGACCGTCACACCCGGCCGTTCCTGCGGCTCGGGCCGCACCCCGTGGGCGAACGCGACCACCCCGCCGTCGGTCAGCGCCTCGGTGAGCCGGTCCAGTGTCGCGCCGCCGGCCATGGCCAGGATGGCGTTCACCCCGCCCGGCGCCGTGTCCCGGATCCGGGCCAGCACGTCGGTCATGTCGCCGTGGCCGTCGACTGACACGTCGGCCCCGAGCCGGGTCACCAGCGCGACGCCGTCCGTCCCGGACGCCACGGCGATCACGTTCAGCCCCTGCCGCTTCGCCAACTGCACGGCCAGGTGGCCCTGACCGCCGCTCGCGCCGAAGATCAACAGCCAGTCGCCGGCCGACAGGCTGAGCGCGTCGAGCCCGGCCAGCGCGGTCAGCGCGTCGGTGGGCATGGCACCGGCGTGCTCCGGCGGCACACCGTCGGGCACCTTCGCCGCGTACTCCGCCTTGACCGACGCGTACTCGGCGTAGAAGCCGCCCTTCGGCCGGGTGGTGGCGGAGACGTAGACCAGGTCACCCACTCCCACGTTCGTCACAGTGCTGCCGGCCGCGATGACGGTTCCGGCGCCGTCGGAGCCGGGCACGATCGGGAGCGCCGAGCCCTCCGGCACCAGTGCGCCCTCCCGCTCGTACACGTCCCACACCCCGACGCCGGCGCTCCAGACCTTGATCAGCACCTCGTCGTCGGCAACCTGCGGAATCGGCAACTTCCGCAGGGTGATCACCTCCGGCCCGCCGAACTCGTCCAAGGCCGCAGCCTGCATCCGCTCTGGCACATCCCCGTCAACCATGTGGATTCCCTCTCCGTGCCGGCGTCACCGTCGCAGCATGCCGGCTCGGGACCAGGCGTGGCCCGGAGCTGAGCGTCGTTCACCCACAAGGACGAACGCCCGCGCTCGGCGGGCCCCGCCCGGCGTAGCCGGGGCGGGCACGGGAATGTCCGCGTACCGCCCCGGGCGCGAGCGCGGGAGCGTCGCGCTGGCCACGGGACCGACCGGAAGGGGCATCGTGCGCGCTCGGTCGACGCGGGCCACGGCCTGGCTCCTGGTGGCACTGGCCGCGGCCTCCGGCTGCATCGACGTGATCTGTCTGACCAAACTCAACGGCTACTTCGCCAGCGTCGTCACCGGCAACCTGGTGCACTTCGGCCACGCGCTCGCCACGGCGGACACCCGCTCGCTCGCGGGTGCGGTGGTGGCGGTCGGCGGGTACGCGGTGGGCGTGGCCGGTGCCACTGTGCCGTTGCGTCACACCCCACCAGGTTGGAACCGCCGTACCGCTGTGGTGACGTCGGTCGAGGCGGTGCTGCTGCTCGGCTTCACTGTGGGCTGGTTGGCCTGTTCGGCACGTCCCGGGTACGGCTTCGGGCTCGTGCTGTTGGCGATGGCCGCCCTGTCGAGCGGCATCCAGAGCGTGATCACAGTGGCCGCCGGCGTACGGGGTGCGTCGACCACCTACCTGACCGGCTCGCTGACCGAGCTGGTCCGGCGGCGCGTCGTCGACCCGCACCGGTTCGCCGACGTGGGCGGCGTCGGCCGGCTCGCGGGGCTGGTGGTCGGCGCCGTACTCGGCACCGTGGTGCTGCGTACGGCCCCGACCTGGGCCTCCGTGCCGGCAGCGGTGCTGGTGGTCGCCGTGATCGCGTTCGCGGTCGGCCTGACCCAGCGCGCGACGACCGGCGCCGGCCGCGTTGACCGGAGCGGCGATTAGGACGTCTGCGGCTCCGGTCCGCGAAGCGCCTGCTCGACGGCGTCGCGTACCCGGGCATCCTCGCGCGCCTTGCGCTGCGCCCGGTTGCGGCGCCGGTAGAGGTACGCCCCGACGAGTACGGCGATCAGCACGACGAGCGCCAGCACCAGCGTCCAGGGCAGGGCCCAACCGTGTGCGGTGACCTGGACCGGCTTGAGCGGGGTGGTGGAACCCGAGGCGTCGGTGAGCAGCGGTGTCACTGTCGCGGTAGCGGCCAGCGAGATGGCGGGAGCCACCCCGTGGACGGGCACCGTCACGTTCCAGCTCTCACCCGGCAGCAGCTCCGGCGGTGCGGCGACGTCCT
The DNA here is from genome assembly GCF_015751785.1 of Micromonospora vinacea. NCBI lineage: Bacteria > Bacillati > Actinomycetota > Actinomycetes > Micromonosporales > Micromonosporaceae > Micromonospora > Micromonospora vinacea. Next base: position 1,735,611 of record NZ_JADOTY010000001.1, read on the forward strand.
CGGCCCGTACCCGCAGTAGGCCGAACGGGCCCGAGACGGTCACCGCCTGCTTACCGGACAGGGCCGCGTTGCCGACGTTGTGGACCTGGTAGGTGATGGTGGCGTCACCCTTGCTGAACGGGTTGGTCGGTCCGGCGTACGTGACGTGGAGGTTCTCGATCGCGAGGTTCGGCCTCAGTTCGCCACCCACCCGCAACTTGATCCGGATGCCGAGGCGCCGGTCGACGTTGATCCCCTCAGCCTGGTCGGCCTGGGTGAGCGTGGTGAGGATGCCACCGACGTAGTCACCGGGCGTGGCGTTCTCCGGAACGCTGACCTTGAAGGGCACCTGGGCGGTCTTTCCGGGCTGGATGACGACGCTGCCGGCGTTCGGCTTCACCCAGGCGCCGACCGCGATGGACTTCGTGTCCCTGGTGAGCAGGTCGAGTTGGCCGGCGTCGGTGGTGAAGCCGTCGGCCGCGTACACGGAGAGAGTCAGCGGCGCCGGGCCGCGGTTGGCCACGACCATGGCGTCCTCGACGGCGCCACCCGGGTTGACGTTGTAGCTGTAGCTGGACCGGGCCTCGCCGTAGCCGTTGGAGGCAGTCCGGACCGTCCAGGCGACGTTACCGTCCGCCGCCACTGCGGGACCGGCACCGACACCGACGGCCGCGACGACGGCGAGCAGGGACAGTGCGGTCGTACGGAGGCGTGCGGCGGTCGTGGTCTTCCAGCGAGTTACGGACGGTTGCATCTCAAGTCCTTGTGGTGATCTTGGTAGTGGGTGAACCGGTGGCGGGGTAGGCCCCGAAGGTGCCTACCCCGCCGAATGGAACAGTCCGGTCAGCTGCTCAGTGCGGTGATCGTGAGGGTGGTGCGGTAGCTGCCCTTCGCGATGCTGTCCGGGATCTTCAGGTCCAGGTCAGCACCGAGCTTGGCGCCGCCACGCGGGTGACCCTGCGCGGCCGCGGCGAGCCCGCTGGAGACCGAGAGGCCCTTGCCCTGGTCGTCGAACGACGACAGGACCGGAGCACCGGCCTCGGCGCCCGCGCCGGCGTCGAGCACGTACGGGTTCCAACCGAGGTAGGAGCCGGAGAACTTCTTGTCGGCGTCCTGGAAGTCGCCGACGTTGGCCGAGATCGACCACGGGGCGAGCGAGCGACGGCTGTCCGACACGAGGATCGGGTTGATCTTGCCGTTGGCCTGGAAGTAGGTGCCGTCGCGCTCCTGCGCGGTACCCAGGTCGACCAGACCGTTGTAGCCGTCGATCGTCCACCCGAACTCGCCCGGAGCCGGGTTCGGCACGTTGACCTGGATGGCCTGGCCGTCACCGTTGTACGGGTGCACTGTCACCTTGTCGGTGATCGAGCCGACCGGCTGACCGTCCGGGGTGTTGACGCAGGAGAGGCCCTTCTCGACAGCCGCGTTCGGCGCCGCGCAGGTGCCACTGCGAACGTTGGCCAGGACCAGCTTGTCACCGCGCACCTGCACCTTGACGTAGCTGCGCACGTGCTCCTGGTTCTGCGACGAGTTGTACCAGTACTTGTTCGGGTCCAGCGGGTCCGGGCCGTTGCCACGGATGCCGGTGCCGGTGGTGTCCGGCTTCTTGATGTCGTAGTACTTCGAGCCGGAGGCCGAGTTGGCAGTCACGTAGATGACGCCGCCCGGGCCGGGGAACACCTCGGCAGCACCCGGCTGCTCGGCCGGGTTCTCCTTCTGACCGTTCTTGATCGAGTAGCTACGGGAGTAGCTGTGGTCGTGGCCCTGAAGGACCATGTCGACGCCGAGGTTGGAGAACGCGGTGGTGAAGTCTTCCCGCCGCTGCTTGTTGTCGGTGTCGGTCGCGTGGCTGGCCGGCGAGTAGATGGAGTGGTGGTAGACCAGCACCTTCCACTTGGCCTCGGAGCCGTGCTTGTTGATGACGTCGGTGACGTACGCGACGTGCGCCGCGTCGCCGCCGGCGGAGCCGTCCGCCGGGTTGGCGTAGCTGTTGCTGTTCAGGTCGATGAACAGCACATCCTTGTGGATGAACCAGTAGTCACCGCCGGACCGGGTCGCCTGGTCCCCGTTGTAGTACGCAGACGAGCGGTCGGTGTTCGGGGTGAAGTGGTGCTGCTCGTAGGACTTGCCGCCGACGTCGTGGTTGCCGATGGTGGCGACGAGCGGGATCTGACGCAGCTGGTCGGGGGCCAGGAACGAGGTCCACTGACCCTCGTCGTTGGCGCTCTCGACGTGGTCGCCGGCGGACACCAGCAGCTCGGCGTTCGGGTTGGCCGCGGTGGCCACCTTCAGGGTGTCCTCCCAGCCGGCCTGGTCCTTCAGCCGGTCACCGGAGGAGCCGATCTGCGGGTCGCCGAAGAACAGGAAGTCGTAGTCGCCCTCGAAGTCCTGGGTCTTGAAGGCGTACGCCGGGGACCAGCTGCCCTCGGCGCCGACCCGGTACGAGTACGCCGTGTTCTCCCGCAGGTTGCTGATCGTGGCGTGCCGGTTGAAGCCGGTGGTGGAGGTGTTCGCCGCACCGACGGCGTCGAAGCTGAGGGCGCCGGCCGGGAACTCGCCGTTGACGATCTCGGCGGTCGGGGCGAGCTGGATCTTCTGCGCGGTGTCGGCCGAGGAGTACCAGCTCACGATGCGCTGGGTCTCGTTGGCGCCGACGCCGAGGACCACACCGGTGATCGTGGTGGACTCGGCCGCGCTCGCGGTGGCCATCAGGCCACTACCGAGAGCCGCGCCCATTCCGAGGAAACCGGCTGCGACCCCGGCGACCAGGCGCCGCCGCACGAGCGCGGAGGCCCGTGTCGAGGTGCTCAATGTCATCGACATTGTTCCCTTTTCAAATAGAGAAATGGATTGTGCCTTCACCCGACGCTGGGGAAGCAATTCCACGCTTTCGCCGCCCGATGAACCAACCGTGAACGTGATCTTGCGAAAGACTGCACTTCACGAACTACTTAGCCCTACTCATGATCCAGAAACGCGCTGCACAAACCAGATCAACCCCATAATGGACACGGCTGCGGAAACGGCTCCCGTCGCCCAGAGGCCGGCTTTCGGCGCACGACGGCGCAGCACGAACAGCAGCGGGAAGACGACAGCGATAATCGTCAACTGGACGACCTCGATGCCGACGTTGAACACCAGCAGCGACCACAGCAGGGTCCACGACCACGCCTCGTCGATACCCAGCGCGCCCGCGAAGCCAAGGCCGTGCACGAGGCCGAAGCAGAACACCACGCCGAGGCGGATCCAGCCGGCCCGATCCAGGCTGAAGTGACCGCGCCCGGCCGTCTCCAGGTCGGCCGCGTGTTCACCACGTCGCCAGATCCCCCACAGGTGCCAGCCGGCGACGACGGCGATCGACAACGCGATGATCGGCTCAACGATCACCCCCGGAACCTCGACCAGGCCGAGCGCGGCCAGCATGAACGTCACCGAGTGCGCCAGGGTGAAACTGGTGGCCGCGAGCACGATCTCCCGGAGCCGCCGCGACCCGGCGATGAGCGCCAGCAGGAACAGGATGTGGTCGACCCCGGTCAGCAGGTGCTCGGCGCCCAGGAGGAAGAACTCGCCGAACCGCTCGTACCAGGCCTGCGCGGTCGAGAAGGACGGGTTGGCGGCGTCCAGCGCCGCGCTGCCGGAACGGCCGTCGATCTCGTAGGTGACGATCGTCTTCGTGCCCTTGACGTAGCCCTCGTCATCCGGGAAGAGGCCGCTGCGCACCACGTGCTCGTCGACAGGCTCGGGGCAGGTCCAGTCGAGGAGCAGGTTCGCGTACGGCACGCCCTCGCGCTCCCCGATCGTCGCGTCACCCACCTGCGTCGGCCGGCAGGCCGCACCCCGGGAACTCACCGAGAACCGGTCGGAGACGTATCCGAGGACCGCCGACGCGTGACCCTTCAGGGCGGCGGCCTGGGCGGCGCTGTCGCCCGCCTCGAACGCGGCGGTTCCCACCTGGAAGAGCGGGTCGTCGTCGCCGGCATCCGCGGCGGACACCACGAGGAGGTCGTATTCGAGCTCCACCCCGGTCCGAATGTGACCCTCATCTCCCGCTGCAATTTTCGCGTACACAGTCGACGAGAAGCCGTGCGCGGACGCCGGTTCGGTGCTCAGAAACGGAACCACTGCCGCTGCGAAACCGACAGCGGCGACGAAAACGGTACGGCGGATCCGGCCTGACATTCGACTCCCTCGGTTGGCCAGTGCACGTTGCATGTCGTGGGTGAACACCAACCCGCGTACCGACGAACCGCCGGAAAACAAAGTCCCCGAACGGCGGCCCACCGATTACCGGTGACCGGAATTGAGATAGGAATACGAAGAAGTACGCGCACTTTCCGCCACCACCCGGAGGACGATCACCTTGCGCCCCCCGCTTCGGGCCGTTGTCATGCTGGCCGCGACCGCCGCGCTGGTCACCGCCTGCAACTCCAGCGACGACTGGTCCGAGCCCCGTCCGGCGCCCAGCGCCATCGGCACTCTCGGCCCGGGGTTCGTCGACCCCTCCACGAAGCCCGCGCCGGAGGCGACCATCACCCCGCAACCCGGCTCGTGGGCCGGCGTCCACCCGCCGAAGGACTACCGCGTCGTCCTGCTGACCAGCGGTACGGACAACCCGACCAAGGCCCTGGTGACGGCGGTGAAGGAATGGGCCGACGACGAGGATGTCGACCTCAGGACGATCGCCGTCGGCAGTGCGCACGACACCGTTCCCAGCATCGCCAAGGCGATGGAGATGGGCCCGGACCTCATCGTCAGCGCAGGCAACGACCTCATCGACGGGCTCGCGCTGGTCACCCCGAACCACCTGGACGAGAAGTTCCTCGTGGTCGGCGCGGAACTGGCCGAGCCCACCCACAACGTCACAGCTGTCGACTGGGAAGGCGCGTCGTTCCGTGGCGAAGGGCTGGGGATGTCCTCGACGTACGACCCGAACTCGTTCACCGCGGACCGCTGCGCGGCGGCCATCCGGGCGGGCGTGGCCGCCGTCCTCAACGACCTGACCGGGCTCGTGGTCTGGCTCTGACACCGGAGGGCTGGGCTCCCGCGCGGGTACCCCGGTCGCCGCATCCGTTCGGCTGATTTTCGGGCCGGAAAGACGAGCTGCGTGGATTGGTCCTGCGTGCGATCCTTTGCCGGTTGATCATGATCGGGACCGGTAGTGGGGGCAGGGTTTGGGTACCGCTTCGCGCATTCACCGACGGATGGTGTCGCTGGGCGTCGCCGTGACGCTCGTCTGCGGCGCGGCGGTGGGGCTCACCTCCGCCACCGCCATCGCGGCGGCGAGCGCACCGACCGATCTCAAGACCGCCGGTAATCCCTGCGCCAGCGCCGCCCCTGGGCCGTACCTGAACCCGGCGGACTTCGGCAGCGCCGAGGCCGTCTCGCTACAGGGCACCCACAGCGGTACCCCCCGGAGCGGACGGCAGGCGGACTTCCAGGTGTGGGACGTCACCGACCCGGCACGACCGCAGCAGTGGCTCATCGAGATGGGCGAGGAGAGCAACACCGTCTACGTCCAACTCGAGGACAGCTCGCGGCAACTCGACGGCGTCACGTACGCCTGGCGGGTGCGGGTCCTCGACGGCGCGGACGCGTCGCCGTGGAGCAACACGTGCCACTTCACTGTCGATCGCAGCGGAGGCCCGGCACCAACAGTCACCTCGACCGATTACCCCGTCAGCAGTTGGGGCGGCACTGGCGCGATCGGTGTCCCCGGCACGTTCACCCTGACCCCGGCCTCCGCCGACACCGTCAGCTACCTCTACGAGTTCCACTCGAGCGAACTACCTGACGAGTACCAGGAATCCAGTGTGGATGCTGTCGGACTCGGGGGGCCGGCGGTCGTCACGTTCACGCCCAAGGCTGCCACTTCCCACTCAGTGACGGTCTATGCCGTCGACCGCGCGGGAAACAGGTCCGAGCGGACGACTCACCCGTTCTACGTCAAGGAGACCCGACCGGAGGTCTTCTCCGCCGCCTACCCGGCCTACCTGCCGAACCAGGACTACAACGTCGGCGTACCGGGCGCGTTCGATTTTCGGGCCACGGTTGCCGGCACGGCGTCCTTCGCGTGGCGGATCGACGAGGGCGGACCGTCCGGCGCCGTGCCGGCGGACGCCAGCGGGAAGGCGACGGCGATGATCGCCCCGACCCGCGGCGGCCAGCAGACCCTGTACGTCCACAGCGTCACCCAGGACGGCACCGCGCACGCCCCTCGCGCCTACACGTTCGCGGTTGACGACGCCCCGGTCCTCACCGGTGACACCCGGGGGGAGGTGACGATCGGCTCCTCGCTCACCATCCACCTCGCCCCGCGCGCGCCGCAGGTGGTGGAGTACCTGTACTGGCCGGAATACCCGCGCGGTGACCAGCGGCCGGTGGTGACGACCACGGTGCCAGCCCGCCCGGACGGCAGCGCCGACCTCGTCTGGACCGCCACCGAGACCCGCGTCGACGGCCTGTGGATCCAGAGCCGGAGCGCGGACGGCACCCTGTCCACCCCTCGCTGGCTGCGAGTCTCGGTCGACGATGCGGCACCGACCGTGACCCGCACCGGCAGCACCGCGGCCGGCACCTCGTCCACCTTCACCGCGCACAGCTCGATGGCCGACATCGTCGACTACGTGGCGACGCTGAACAGCGACGACAGCACGAAACAGGTTCTCCGTCCGGCGGCCAACGGCAAGGTCACCTTCAGCTTCAAGACGATGGTGATCGGCCACAACTACGTGAACGTCGTTGCCCGTAACGCCGCCGGCGTGCAGACGGAGAGGGGCGCCCAGGTCTGGACGACGACGGACGAGCCGCAGGTCAGCTCCGTCGAGTTCCCGGAGAACGGCAGCGGCCGACTGGCCACCGGCACGTTCACCTTCAGCTCGTACCTGCCCGACACCGTGGGCTACCACTACTCGATGAACAGCGGGTCGTACGTGACCGTCCCGGCCCGCGCCGACGGCACCGCGCAGGTGACCTGGACGCCGACGGCCGAGGGCGCCCACCGTCTCAGGGTTTTCCGGATCAAAGCCGACACCCATTGGTCCCGGACGTTCAAGGACCACCTGTTCGCGGTCGCCAACGCTGTCACCACTGTCGCATCCGTCGCTCCGGGCACCGTGCCGTCCGGCGACCTGAGAACGATCACCATTGACGGCACCCAACTGCACCAGGACGACAAGGTCGAGGTGACCCCCTACCGCACGGTGCCGATCCGGGCCTGGGTGAAGACGGTCTCGGCGGACCGCAGGACGCTCACCGTCGAGGTGGATCTCAGCCACGCACTGCTCGGTCCGGCCACCCTGACCCTGCACCCGTACGGAACGCTCAAGCCGGTGGTCCTGGCCAACGCGTTCACGATCGGCCCACCCCCAGCACTGCAGTCGGTCAAGCCGCCCACCATCAGCGGGACGGTGGCGGCCGGTGGCACCGCCACGGTGGACCCGGGCGAATGGACGCCCAGCGCGGAGGGCTACTGGTACCAGTGGTCGGCGAACGGTGTCGATATCTGGAACGCGAACGACTCGACGTTCACGATCCCTGTGGCGCTGGTCGGGCAGCGGCTGACGGTAGCGGTCACGGCCAGCCGGGACCGCTACACCTCGACCACTGTCACCTCGGCCGCCGTCGCGGTCGGCAGGACGATCGGGCTCCCGCACCCGCCGACATTGGACCCGGACGCGAGGTGGTCGAAAACGCGTCGTCCCCCGACCTGACCGGAACGAACGCGACCCGGCCGGCCCTCGCGCTCAGCGCGGGGCCGGCCCTTTGTCCTCGAACTCGTACGTGGTGGTCAGGCCCTCGGGCAGGTCGGGGACCAGGGCGTTGGTGCCGTCCACCACCTGGACGTAGCGCTTGCCCTGGAAGATCGAGTAGCTGCCGTCGGGAACCTGATCGATCCGGAAGAGCTGCGTCGAGGCGGCCGGGTCACACGGCCGGCCGCGTACGCTGCCCGGCGCGGCGTCGTGCACGACTGTCATGCAGATCGTGTCGGCACCGGACGCCCGGAGGATCCGGTACCTGTCGCCCTCGGGGCGCAGCACCCACAGCGCCCGATCGTCGATGCCCTGTTCGGTGGTGGCCCGCACCTGGTCGCCGTCGCTGTCGATGGCCAACGTCGCTCCGCGCATGCCGGGCAGCACGATCTGGACCTGCCGCCGGCCGGCGAGGATCTCCTGCGGTCCCGCCGAGGCGGTCGCGGACGGGGTCACGGACGGCGCGACCTGGGTGGCCGGGCCGACACCCGGCGTCTCGACGTCGTTCCGCGCTTGCAAGACGGTGGTGCCAGCGGCGATGGCCAGCACGGCCAACCCCGTGGCGCCGACGGCCGCCCGACGCCGCCGACGCCTGTCACTGCGGTGCCGCAACGTCTGTGCCCCCGGCAGCGTGGCGACTCGCCGGACCTCGTCCACGATCGCGGTGAGATCGTCGCGCGGATCAGCCATGGGAGCTCTCCTCCTGGTGCGCATCGGTCAGCAACCCGGCCATCGCTCTGCGACCTCGGGCGAGGTACGTCTTCACCGTTCCGACGGGCGCCTGCATCTCGGCTGCCACCTCCGCGACGCTGAGATCGTTGAGATGGTGCAGAACGACGGCCCGCCGCTCGTTGGCGCTCAGCCGTTGCAGCGCCTGCAACAGCGCGACGTGGTCCTCGTTCAGCCCGGGCACGCCCTGGTCGACCGCGGCCCGGCGGTGCGCGCGTACGCGGTTGAACGCCTTGCGCCAGCTGCTCACCGCGATCCGGGAGGCCACCCGGCGGACCCACGCCTCCGGACTGTCCGTCTCCCGCACCGTCGCCCACCGCTGCCAGGCCCGCATGAACGCCTCGGCGACGGCGTCCTCCGCCTCGGCGCGGTTGCCGGTGAGCGCGTACACGTGACCCACGACCCGACCCGCGCAGGCCGCGTAGAGAGCGTCGAACTCTTCGGCGTCACGCATCCGACCGGTGCCCTCCCCTGCCTCGTCCCCTGGTCACCGCCGCATGGAACTCGCATGGGTGGACCGGTCACGTCGGCGCGGGGCGCGGTTGTGGCCTCCGTCACACCGCAGTGATCAACCTGACGACCTGGCCAGGCGTCATCGTGCCGACCCGGGAGACGCCCGTGGCGGAGAGGACGATGTGCGACGACGGCAACGACGCGCCCTGACAGCCGGCGTACTCGCGACCGCGCTGGTAGCGGCGGGCCTGACCGCCCAACCGGCGAACGCGCAGGAGAGACCGGCGGCTGCGGCTCCCGGCACCCACGGAACCTTCACCCTGATCACCGGGGACCGGGTGTCGCTGGACGCGGCGGGCCGCCCGCAGATCCAGCGCGGGCCGGATCGGGCCGCCATGCGGTTCGTGAGCAGCCGGGAGGACGGTCACCAGTACGTCATCCCGGTGGACGCGGTGCCGCTGGTGCGGGACGGGCGACTCGATCGGCGCCTGTTCGACCTCACCACGCTCGGCGAGTTCGGCTACGACGACCGGGCCGCCGAGTTGCCGCTGCTGGTCGCGTACCCCGAGAACATGGCGGCGCGGGCGCGGACCGCTACCACCGGGGGTGCCGGGCGGGTGCGGGCCGACCTCCCGGCCGCGCACGCGCTCGCGGTCCGGGCGGACCGGGACGACCGGGTGACGCTCTGGGCGTCGCTCACCAGGGGTACGTCGTCCGCGCGCACCCTCGCCGCGGGGGTCACCCACATCTGGCTGGACGGCAAGCGCACGGTCTCCCTCGATCGCAGCGTGCCGCAGATCGGTGCCCCGGCGGCGTGGCAGGCCGGTTTCGACGGCACCGGCATCACCGTCGGCGTGCTGGACACCGGGATCGACGCCAGCCACCCCGACTTCGCCGGCCACCTCACCGAGGTCCGGGACTTCACCGGCGGCAACGACCCGAGCGACGCGGTCGGTCACGGCACCCACGTGGCGTCGACGATCGTCGGCAGCGGCGCCGCCTCCGGTGGCAGGTATCGCGGGGTGGCACCGGGGGCGAAGCTGCTCGTCGGCAAGGTCTGCGCCACCACCGAATGCCAGGACTCGGACATCATCACCGGCATGCAGTGGCTCGCGCCGCAGGCCCGGGTGGTCAACCTGAGCGTGGGCGGCGACGACGCGCCCGGCCTCGACCCGCTGGAGACAGCGGTCCAGGAGCTGAGCCACCAGTACGGCACCCTCTTCGTGGTCGCGGCCGGCAACGAGGGGAAGCCGAAGTCGGTCTCCTCGCCGGCCTCCGCCGACGACGCCCTCGCCGTCGCCGCCGTCGACGCCGACGACCAGCGGGCCTACTTCTCCAGCCGAGGTCCGCGCGTCGGCGACAACCACATCAAGCCCGAGATCAGCGCGCCGGGTGTCGACATCGTGGCCGCCGCCCCCGGCGGTGACTACGCCACCATGTCGGGTACGTCGATGGCGACCCCGCACGTGGCCGGCACCGCCGCGATCCTCGCCGGTCAGCACCCGGACTGGACCGGCCCGCAGCTCAAGGCCGCCCTGATGGACTCGGCAAAGCCGACCGGCGAGGACACCATCTACGAGCAGGGCGCCGGCCGGGTGGACATCGCCCGCGCGGTCGCCCAACCGGTCGCCGCCGACGTCGCCGCCATCGACTTTCCGGTGCAGCGCTGGCCGCACGCCGACGACAGCCCGATCACCCAGGTCGTCGGCTACCGCAACACAGGCACCGCGCCGGTCACAGTGACGCTGGCGATCGCTCCGGCCCCCGCCGGCATGCTCACCGTCAGCCCGGCCACGCTGGTGGTGCCGGCCGGTGGCCGCGCCGAGGCGACGATCACCGTAGACACCAGGGTGCACGCCCCGGACGGCGTCTACCAGGGGGCGCTGACCGCGACCGGCGCCGGCGACCTGCGGGTACGGACGCCCTTCGTGCTGAACCGTGAGATCGAGAGCTACGACGTACGGCTCGACCACATCGGACGCGACGGCAAGCCGGCCACCGAGTACACGACAGTGGCGGCGAACCTGACCACCGGCGAGTTCAGCACCCTCGCCACGACACCGGGCGGCGGGATCCTGCGGCTGCCCAAGGGTCGGTACGCGTTGTACAGCACCATCCACGAGGCTTCCGTGTCGACCCTGCTCGCACAGCCGGTCCTGGACGTACGCGGCCCGGTCACCGAGGCGGTCGACGCCCGCACCGCCAAGCCGGTCGCGTTGACAGTGCCGCAGCGCGACGCCGCACCGATCTCGATCAACGTGAGCGCCAACTGGGACGACGGCCTGCGCTACCCGGGCGTCCAGCTCAGCGGAGTGTCAGTCGCTGACGTCTTCTTCGGCCGGCTCGGGCCCGCCGTCGCGGCGCCCGAGTTCACCGCGACGCTGGGCGTGGGGCTCGCCCGACCGGGCAAGGACCGCACCTTCCGGAACAGCCCCTACACCTACGACCTGGCGTACGTCGCCAAAGGCGACATGTTCACCGGCCTGACCAGGAAGCTGTCACCGAAGAACCTCGCCACTGTCAGGACGACCTACCGCAGCCAGTCCGCGACGACGACGGCCACCCGGTTCCACCGCGCGTCGGCCCCCGGAGGCGCGGGCCCGATCGGGTCGAACACGCCGATCGACCTGCCGTTCAAGGGCACCGAGTACTACAACACCGACGGCGGCATCGTCTGGACGTCCACGTTCGTCGAGGGGGACAACCTCACCACGCAGGATTCCACCTTCAGGTCGGGGCGGACGTACACCCAGACCTGGAACGCGGCACCCTTCGGGCCCACCGTGGCCCAGGCGCCGACCCTGTCACCCCTGGGGTACGCGGGCCGCGACGGCGACACCATCTCGATCGCGTCGGTGCCCCTGCTCGGCGACGCTGCCGGTCGCCCCGCGAGCCGCGACGACCAGCCGGTGCGGTTCCGGCTGCTGCGCGACGGTAAGGAGATCGGCACCTCGGACAGCCCGTGGGCCGAGTTCGCGGTGCCCGCCGGGAAGGCCACCTACCGTCTGGAGGCGACCGCCACCCGAGGCGCACCGGACACCCTGTCGACGTCGGTCTCGGTGGCCTGGACCTTCACCTCGGCGCACACCACATCGCCGGAGCGGTTGCCCCTGACCACGGCTCGCCCGACGCCACTGCTCGACGACACCAACACCGCACGGGCCGGCCGGATCACGACGATTCCGGTGGCGCTGGACCGCCAGGCCGGCTCGAAGGCCGCGCCCAACCGCACGCTCGGCGTGTCCGCGTCGTTCGACGGCGGCCAGACGTGGGTCGCGTTGCCGGTGATCCGGAACGTCGCCCTGATCAGTCACCCACGACGGGCCGGATTCGTCTCGCTGCGACTGACCGCCACCGACACCGCCGGCAACACGGTCACCCAGACGATCCAGCGGGCCTATCGGATCGCCTGACGCATCGCCCGGTCCGGGGCGGCCGCTCGAGCCGCCGCCCCGGACCGGACCGCAGTGCCTCAGTGCCTCAGTGCCTCAGGCGGTGAGGGCGCCGTCGATGGCGATGGACGCGCCGCTGATGAAGGTGGCCTCGTCGCTGAGCAGGAACGCGGTGAGCGCGGCGACCTCTTCGGAGGTGCCCGCTCGTCCGGTCGGCTGCGCCGACAGGTAGCGCTCCGCGATCTCCGGGGCCTGGCTGACCACGCCCTGCCAGAGCGGGGTGTCGATCAGACCGGTGACCAGGGCGTTGACCCGCACACCGGAGCGCGCCACGTCGAGGGCCGCCGAGCGGGTGAGCCCGATGACGCCGTGCTTCGCCGCGTTGTAGGCGGCCTGGGTCCCGTCACCCTTCACACCGGAGACGGAGGCGTTGTTGACGATCGCGCCACCGCCGGAGGCGATGATCGCCGGGAGTTCGTACTTCAGGCCGTAGAAGACGCTCGTCAGGTTGAGGGCGAGCGACCGGTGCCAGTTGTCGCTGTCGGTCTCGCGCACGCTGGCCATCGGGCCACCGCCGGCGTTGTTGAACGCGCCGTCCAGCCGCCCGTACTCCGTCACCGCCGCGTCGACGAGACGCGCCATGTCCTCCTCGACAGTCACGTCGGTGGGCACGAAGAGGGCGCTACCGCCCGCGCTCCTGATCTGCGCGGCGACCTCCTCGCCCCGGTCCTTGTCCCGGGCGCCGATGACGACGCGGGCCCCTTCGGCGGCGGCCCGCTGGGCGAACGCCAGACCCATGCCCTGCGTACCGCCGGTCACGACCAGCACCTTTGATTCGAACCGCCCAGACATCTCGTCTCCCATCCACTTCGACTGGTGAGCCGCCACGGGACCCGCGGGGCTTCATGAGACGGAACGCTAACCTTTTCTGGAACGATCGACAAAGTAACGCCACTCACAACGTGGCGGCGGCCCAGTGCCCGCCGCGACTCAAGGTGCCGACTTTCGTCGCTAAACCACTCATTGGACCCGACCGAACGGCGCTCAGGCCGCTGTAACCACTGGCACATTCTGTGGTGGTCGTTCCATAACGTCGATAGCGTTGGCCGCGTTGAACGAATCCGCGCAAATCACTCTTAAGGAACAGTCATGCCCACAGGTCGCGCCGCCCCGGGTTCTCAGCGGTGGAAGGCCCTGTTGTTCATCTCCATCGCTCAACTGATGGTGGTGCTCGACGGGGCGGTCATGAACATCGCGCTCCCCTCGGCGCAACAGGCGCTGCACTTCACGGACGGGAGCCGGCAGTGGGTGGTTACCGCGTACGGTCTGGCCTTCGGCGGCCTGCTGCTGGTCGGCGGCCGAATCGGCGACATGGTCGGGCGCAAGCGCACCTTCCTGATCGCGCTGGCCGGCTTCGCGATCGCCTCGGCCATCGGCGGCCTGGCCGTCAACGCCGCGATGCTGCTGCTCGCCCGGGCACTCCAGGGCGTGTTCGCGGCCCTGCTCGCGCCTGCCGCGCTCTCGTTGCTCTCCCTGTCCTTCACGCAGCCGAGGGAACGCGCGAAGGCGTTCGGCGTGTTCAGCGCGGTCTCGATCGCCGGCGGCGCTGTCGGCCTGATCGTGGGAGGGCTGCTCACCCAGTACCTGAACTGGCGCTTCGCGATGTTCGTTCTCGTGCCGATCGCGGTCGTCGGGATCCTGGGCGCCAGTCGCACCGTCCACGACGACGGCGAGCGGCACCGCGCCCGGCTCGACCTGCCCGGCGTGCTGCTGGCCAGCTCCGGGCTCGTCGGCCTCGTCTACGGGTTCGGTGTCGCCGAGAGCCACGGATGGTCGGCGGGGGTGACCATCGGGTCGTTCACCGCCGGGGTGCTGTTGCTGGCGACCTTCGTCGTGGTTCAGGCGCGGGTCACGTCCCCGCTGCTGCCGCTGCGCGTCCTGACCGAACGCAACCGGGCCGCCGCGTACCTCTCGGTTGGCCTTGCGATCGTCAGCATGTTCGGGATGTTCCTCCTGCTCAGTTACTACTTCCAGCAGGTGAAGGGATGGTCGCCGGTGCTGGCCGGTCTGGCGTTCATGCCGATGGCGGTGCCGCAGGCCATCGGTGCCACGCAGATCGGCGCCCGACTCGCGCACCGGATCGCACCCCGGCCGATCATGGTCGGCGGGTACCTCGTCACCGCTGTCGGTCTGGTGCTGCTGGCTCTGCTCGACGCGGACAGCGGCTTCCTGGAGATCGCATTCGCCGAAGCGGTGATCGGGCTCGGCATCGGCACCGCCTTCATGCCCGCGATGAGCATCTCCACCCACGGCGTCGAGCCCAAGGACGCCGGTGTCGCCTCCGCCATGATCAGCTCGTCGCAGCAGGTCGGCGGGTCGATCGGCACCGCGCTGCTCAACACCATCGCGACCAGTTCGGCCGCCACCTACCTGGTCTCGCACGGCGGGCCGGCGGCGCGAGCCCAGGAGCGGAACGAGGCGCTGATGCACGGCTACTCGGTCGCGTACTGGGTTGCCGTCGGATTCGTGGTCGCGGCGGCCCTCGTCTCCGCGGTCATGGTGAACGCCGGTGCTCCGAAGCACGTCCCGGCCCCGGCGGACGCCCTCGGGGACGTCACCCCGGTGCCCGTCCACTGATCACTGTCGCGCCTGTCGATCCGGCGCCGTGACCGAGGACACGGTGCACCGACTCCGCCGAGAGGGTGGAATCAGGGGTGTGAGCAGAGAAGGCACCGGCGGGTGACGTCGTGAGGTCCACTCTTTCGGCCCGCGATCCGGGTTCGTCCGACGCTGGCACGACGCCCGCGACGACCGAACCGATTCGGGTGACGGCCGCCCACCGGCAGCGTTGGGCGGTGCAGACCATGGCTGTCACACCCGACGACCAGGTGCTGGAGATCGGCTGCGGTCGGGGATCTGCCGTCTCCCTGGTCGCCGAACACCTCACGAACGGTCGGATCGTCGCGATCGACCGTGCCGCGACGATGGTGCGGCTCGCGACCCAACGGAACCTGAGCCACATCGACGCCGGCCGAGCCGAGATCCGGCGAGCAGGGTTCGAGTCGGCCGACCTTCCGACTGATCACTTCACCAAGATCTTCGCGGTGAACGTCAGCCTCTTCTGGTTGGGCGACGCGGCGCAGCAGATCGCTCGGATACGCAGCCTGCTTGCGCCGGGAGGACGGCTCTACGTCTTCGGCGAGCGGCCCACCGAAGCACACGCCACCGCGAACCTCGCCGCGACCGAGGTGCTGCTCGAAACCCACGGTTTCGCCACGACCACATCGAGCGCCACCCGCGGTCAGGGCCAGGTGCTGACCTGCGTCATCGGCACGCCGATCCGGTGAGCCTGGGCTGATCGCAGCGTTGACCTGAGCCGGGCGGGCTCGGCGTGACGCCGAGCCCGCCCGTTCCGGGTCAGTCGAGCTTGATCAGATTGGGTCAGCGCTGAAGGGTCAGCAGACCCGGCCGGTACGGCAGGAGGCCGTAGTCGACACCGTCGGAGCTGGGGGAACGCCCCTGGTAGAGCAGTTGCAGGTTGCAGGCGTCGACGGTCATGGTCTGGTCGGCGTTGGTGCGCAGCAGCTCACCGTGGCTGATGTCGTTGGTCCAGGTCGCGCCGCTGTTGATCTTGCCCGCGAACGGGTTGCTCTGGGAAGCGGCCTGCGGCGTCCACGAACCGTTCAGGCTGGTCGCCGTGAACGAACGGAAGTAGCGGCCCGTCGAGCCGATCGCCTCGACGATCATGAGGTACTTGTTCAGACCCTGAAGTTTGTAGACCTGAACGGCCTCGAAGAGGTTGTTGGTGGTGTCGCTCATGATGGTCGTGTAGTTGGAGCCGAAGCTGCCCGGGAAGTTCCCGATCGGCATGCTCGCCCGGTAGATCTTGCCGTTGTCACCGGCGAAGAACAGGTACATGTTCGTACCGTCGCCAATGACCGCCTGGTCGATCGGGCCGGTACCGGAACCGGTGATGCTTCCGCTGAACAGCGTCTGCGGCGACGACCAACCGTTCGGGTTGGTCGGGTCGGACGAGGTCCGGTAGGAGAACGCCGGCCCACCCCACTGGTAGGCGAGCACCCAGATGTTTCTCGGCGCGAAGTAGAACAACGACGGCGCGACAGTTCCGGAGTTCATCGCGTTCTGGCTGGCCGAGCCCATCTGCGAGTAGTTCGAGAAGAGGCCGAAGTTCATCGAACCCCAGCTAGACCCGAAGTCGTGCGTGGTGGCATAGACCAGTTGCTGGCCGTTGTACGGGGCGACGGTGAAGTCCTTCAGCGACACCCACCCCGACCTCGGGTTCGCCAACACCCCGGTGGAGGACCACCGGTACGTCGAGGGAAGGTCACACGTGCCGCCCGGCGGCGGAGTCGTCGTCGGCGGCGTGGTTCCATCGACGCGGACGAACTGCCACTGCTGGTTGGTGCCGTTCCAGTCGTCGTACTGCACGATGTTGCCACCGTCGGCGGTCGAGGCGCCCTGCACCTCCATCACCTTGTTGCTGTTCCGGTTGATAAGCCGGACGTAGCCGCTGTCCGAGTCGGCCAGCCGGAACTGCTGGTTGGTGCTGTTGTTGTCGCTCCACTGCACGATGCTGCCGCCGTTGGCGGTCGAGAAGCCCGAGACGTCCAGCACCTTGTTGGACAGCCGCGACTTCACCCGGTAGTAACCACCACCGGAGTCGACGAACTGCCACTGCTGCTGGTTGCCGTTGTTGCGGGCCCACTGGGTGATCCGGGCCCCGTCATTCGTGGCCAGGTTGTAGACGTCCAGGGCCTTGCCGCTGTTGCGGTTGACCAACACGTACCACGCGCTCGTGTCGACAGTCGCCGCGGCGGCGGGTGACGACACCACTGCTACGGCGGCGCCGCCGACCATCAGCGCCGCCGCGCTGGCGGCGAGAAGGCGGGGCAACCACCAACGCCGCCGCGACGGCGTTGCGATCGATGGAGACCTATCGAGGGCAGACATGATCCTCCTCCAGTGACCAAGAGCCGAACGGCCTGCCCGAGGGTGGGCGTACCGCGACGCGTGGCCGAGCGCGCAGGCGTCAGATAGTTAGCGTTAACAAGACGCCGGCGAGCCGTGGCGCACGCCTGATTCGAGATCGACGAAGCAGGGCTTGCCCGGAAAGCCGAGGTGTCGTCGTCCTTAGGCATCGACTGTGAGCGATAACATGCCGTTCGTCAAGACGTAATGTGCTGGGAACATCAGCCGCTGTCCGAGCGCAGATCTTGAGGCGGGACGTCTTCCACCGACTTCCCGCAGGCATCACCCCAGATGCCCGGCGCGCACTCCGGCCGAGCCCTTGAGGAGGCCTCGCGAGCGCGTTAACATCGACGTTTGCCCATTGCCGGCGGTGCCGGCGATCTCAGCCCTGAACCTCGACCGGCTGGAGCGCCGGTGCGGCGACGGCCGGTGGAGCGGGCGCGTCGGTAGCGGACACGCCAGCCCTCGTCGCTCGCTCGGGGCCGAGGTCCCCGCCGGCCGGAGAACCATCGCCCCGCCACAGGGGCAGCGGCACCACCACGTCCTTCAGCGACATCGCGGGGCGCTCGACCAGGTGCCAGGAGAGCGCCGCGAGGACCAGAGTGCCGGCCGACGACACCGCCAGGTACGTGACGAAGCCGTACCGCACGCCGATGAGCAGGGCGACGACCTGCTGAACCGGGAACGCGTAGATATAGACGCCGTACGAGTAGTCCCGCTTACGACCGATCGAGTGCAGCCACCGGGGCAGCCCGACCGCCAGGTACAGCAGCAGGAACGCCAGCAGCGGCACCCCGACGACGTAGAAGCCGCCGACCCGCGCGGTCACCGCGACCCCGACGGCGGCGAGCGCCGCCAGCCAGCCGGTCATCGGCACCCGGTGCGCGTACAGCTTGGCGACCGCACCGAGCAGGAACGCGAAGGTCAGGTAGATGACGAGGTGCTTCTCGAAGGTTCCGACAACCGGGTACGGACCCAGGACCCCGTGCTTGGCCGGTAGGACGGCGAGCCCGTCACCCCGGACGAAGTCCTCGATGATGACCCCGTACACCCCGAGCAGCAGCAACACCATGGCACCGCGTGCCCGGGCCAGTACCGCCGTCGCCGCCAGCGCGGCGAGCATGAAGTAACAGAGCACCTCGTACCGCAGCGTCCACAGCGAGCCGTTCACCGGACCGCCACTCTCGATGCCCCGCCCGTAGGGCACGTCACGCAGAATGCCGGAGATCGTCCACTGGTCCATGGCGAACAGCCAGTTCGCCCTCAGGTACTGCAACGGACCCTGCGGGTGGCCCCAGAAGCCGTCCAGGGTGCCCCGCTCGTAGTAGGCGATCGCCGGGGCCACCACCAGCGCGGTCACCAGCAGGCACACCCACAGGGCAGGCAGGATGCGCAGCGCGCGGTGCCAGAGATACCGCGGCGCACTGAAGCGCAGCGCACTGCTGGTGATGAGGAAGCCGGAGAGCACGAAGAAGCCGTACACCGCGAGCTTGCCGACATCGGCCTGCCGCATGGTCTCGCTGCTGCCGAGCATCGACCGCCCCAGCGCGAGAGGCCAGCAGTGCGCGACGAGCACCGCGAACGCCAGGGCCATCCGCAGCAGCCCGATGCTGTTGGCGCGAGGGTCGAACCGATCGGCCAGCGTCGGCAGCCCGCGACCGAACCGGGCCGCCAGCGGCTGCGCCAGCGGTGCCTCGCCCATACCTGCCCCTGTCATCCGAGCTTCAGCTGCCATCCGGCACCGCCGTGCCCGTACTGTATGCGGCCCTTCACCGCCCAGACGCTGATCGACGGACGAAACGCATAACAACCCGCCAACGGTCCCTCGGGGCACTACGTCGCCCGTGGCGGCGCGGTACGTCCGAGTCAGACCGCTCCGCGATCGACCAGGCTGAACGTGGTGTCGAGCGGGGCGTCGCCGAGAAACTCGACGTAGATCTCCCTCTTGGTCGGGCTCCACTGCACCGGGCCGTACTCGTCGTTGGTGATGGCGTAGGAGGTACGCCCTTTGTCGTCCTGGCCCTCACGGGATATCGCGAACACGGTTGCCTTGGTCGGCCGGCAGTCGGCTCCCACCAGCGACTTGTACCCCTCTGAATCGAGCTTGACCCCGAGGCACGGTCGGTGGGCGATCTCCGGGTTCACCGATTTGATCATGTAGTCGACCCCGACCGGTTCGAGCACGAAGAGCGCATCCTTGCCGGTCCCGTTGCCGACCTCAAGCTCACCGTGAGACGGCAGCGACAGGTCACGGTCGATCTCCACCAGGTGCAGCAGGATTCGCCGTTGACCGGCCAGCATGGCCCGGGTGGGGTCCACGCTGGCCGACGGTGACGCGGCCGGCTTACCCGATGCGGACGAAGACGCGCTGGCCGTCGGCCCGCTCGTTGCCGGGCTGCCGTTCGCCGGCGAGCCCGCCGGATCCGGCTTGGACTCATCACGCAGCAGTTGCGGCCCGAACAGGAAAGCGGGCACCAGCACCGCGATCACCGCGGCAGTCGCCCCCAGCGCGGTGAGCCAGCGACGCCGGGGTGAACCCGCGCGACCGGCCGTGGCCGGACCCGGTGGCATCGAGCGCGCGCCCTGATCATCACCACCGGCAGCGGGCGACCCAGGCACCGACGGCGTCCCGCTCACACCTTGGGCCGGGCCGCCAGCAGCGCCCGGTTGCGCCGCGGTCAACAATCCGTCGAGCAACTCCCGGGCGGTGGGCCGGACGGCGGGGTCCTTCTCCAAGGCCCGGGAGACCAACTCCCGCAACGGTCCACCGAGCCCGGTCAGGTCCGGCGGTTGAGTGAGGATCCGCATCGCGGTCGCGGTAACGGAGTCGCCCCCGAACGGGTTGCGGCCGGTCGCGGCCTGGGCGACCAGGGCACCCCAGGCGAAGATGTCCGCGGCCGGGCCCACCGGACGGCCGGAGGTCGTGTCGAACCGCTCCGGAGCCATGAACGACACGGTCCCGACCATCTGGTTGGTCCGGGTGTGCTGGCTCGTCGCCTCGAACGCGCGGGCGATGCCGAAGTCGATGACCTTGATCCCACCCGGTGCGACAAGGACGTTCGCCGGCTTCAGGTCGCGGTGGATCACCCCGGCACCGTGGATGGCGGTGAGCGCGGTGGCCACCCCGACCGCGATGCTGTGCAGCTGCGCCGCCCCCAGCGGCCCCTGTCTCCGGACCACCTCGGCCAGGCTGGGACCCTCGACGTACTCCACCACCAGGTACGGCGGCTCATGGTCCGGGTCGGCGTCCAGGACCTCGGCCGTGCAGAACGGTGGAACCTGGCGGGCGCGGTTCACCTCACTACGGAACCGACCCCGGAACTCCTCGTCGTGCGAGAGTTCCGCACGGACGACCTTGATCGCCACCAGCCGTCCCTGCGGCGAGCGGGCCAGGAAGACACTGCCCATGCCCCCGTCGCCGAGCCGGTCGAGCACCTCGTACCCACCGAGGCGTGCCGGGTCACCGGGACGTAATCCCGTGCTCACGCCAGAGGCCCGCAGACCGCGACCACAGCGCGAACCGTTCCGCCTATCACCCGTTCCCCTTCGGTCAGTCGGACGCCGGCCGCAGCCTATCGCCCGCCCACCGAATCCCGTCGATGCCGTCCACCGGTCGGCCCAAAGTCGCGCCCGATTTGAACGACCCTTCACCTGTGGCGGAGGCGCCGACGGGCGGTCGGATGCGCCGACCAGGAAGGGTGGTCGGATCACCTGCGGTCCGACCACCCGCCGCGACCGTACGAGCTATCGGCGGCTCCACTGCTGGTTGGTCTGGCCCGTGCAGGTCCAGAGGACGAGCTTCGTCCCGTTGCCGGTGCCCACGTTGTAGGGGTCCAGACAGAGCCCGGACTGCACCCCGGTGATGGTGCCGTTGGCGTTGACGTTCCACTGCTGGTTCGTTCCGCCATGGCAGTCGTAGATGGTGACCTGGGTGCCCGGGGAGGTGCCGTAGCCGGCGGCGTCGAGGCACTTGTTGCCGTACACGGTCAGCGTCCTGCTGCTCGTGTAGGTCCACTGCTGGTTGGTGCGGCCGTGACAGTCCCACAACTGCACCTGGGTGCCGTTGGTGGTGGAGGAGCCGGGGACGTCGACGCAGCGGCCGGACAAGGCACCAACGATTGCTGTGGTCTGCCCGGTGCCGCTGCCCGGGTTGCCGATGCTGCCGGGCACCGACTGCAACGCGCTGTACCAGCGGGCGGCCATCTTGTCGTAGCCGCCGGACGTGGGGTGGACGCCGTCGATCAGGTCGGCGGTGCTGAGGGCGCTGTGCATGTCGACCAGGCGCACCCGCTTGCCGGCGTTCACCTTGCTCTGCACGATGCCGGGGATCGCCGCGTTGAAGGTTCGTGCGGCGGCCTCCTGGTTGCTGTTGGAGAGCGGGATGATCTGCGCGACGAACACCTCCGCGGTGGGAGCTGTGGTGGTGATCCGGTCGATCAGCGTGGAGAGCCGGTTCGGCGCGGTGCTCACGTTGTAGTTCTGCAGGATGTCGTTGGTACCGATGTGCAGCAGGACGGTCTGCGGCCGTTGGGTGTTCAGCCAGCCGACGATGTTCGCGTCGATCTGGTCGATGCGCCAGCCGGGATGTCCCTGATGGTCGTGGTCACCCAGGCTGGCTGGCCCGTTGAACTGCGACCCGACGAAGTCCACTGTGTATCGACCGTTGACGAGGCGCTGCCAGAGCCCGATGCGGTACCCGCCCGGCACCTGGGTGCCCTCGGTGATGGAGTCGCCGAGAGGCATCACCCGCACCCCGCCGTTGGATTCCGCGTTGGCCGGGCCCGTCGAGGTCAGCACCCCGGCGAGGACAACACCGAGTGCGGCGGTCGCCGCGAGCCATCTTGCCCTCGTTCGCATAGATTTCTCCCCTGCGGTTTAGTGCTGACCGAGGAGTCAGGCCGTCGCGGCCGCTGCCACATCGGCATGACGATGCCGTCGCAGCACTGGGACGGATTGTTAACGCTAACAGCGATCTATGTAAATTCTTGTCGCTGATCTGGCCCGCGTCAAGCGCCAGCAACTGGTCTCCGTGCGCCGAACCAGCGTCGCCGGCTGCCCCTCGTCGTCAGTGCCGCTTGCCGCCTTCATTCGCCCCGCCCTCCCGTACCCGGCGGGCCGAGCGGGTGGGGCGGAAGGGCAGGGCGGTGTCTCAGGGGCCCGAGTGACACGTACGCCGAATGTAGGTCTTTTTCGCATAAGACCGTTTGATGTGAGGATCGCTCGACTACCTTCGCCTTGGTGGCGACAACCGATTTGTCGCCTTCTGCACCGACTGTGACGTGCGGAGACATGGCGCGCGGAGAAGGGCCAGGTAGCTCGATGTCCAACTATCTACACCCGAACATGAGCGAAGTAGCGGCAGGTCAGGCCCGACCGTCGAAGAGGCGGCGGGCGCGCTGGCTGGTCGCCGGGGTGGCCGGCTTAACCGGAGTGGTCGGCCTGGCCGCCTTCACCTCGGCGGGAGTCAGCGGAGCGGCCGGGAAGAGCGGCAACCCCTCCAACGCCGGAACGCAGGTCCTCGCCGACGGCAGCCGGGACAGCGGCGACGACCACGGAGGCCAGGACCCGGGCGGCCGCGACGGCAAGGACCACAAAAAGGACGACGACCGTCGGGACGACAAGGGCGACGACTTCCGGTCGGTGCCCTGCAACGCCGACGAGCTGATCGCGGCGATCGTCCGCGCGAACGCCGGCTCCGGGGCGAAGCTGCGGCTCGCCGAGAAGTGCACCTACACGCTCACCAGGTCCGCACCCCAGCCACCGGTGCCCTTCGGTGCGGTCGGCCTGCCGATCATCACCCAGCAGGTCGTGATCGACGGAAACGGGTCCACCATCGTCCGCGCGGCCAACGCCACGCCGTTCCGGATCCTGGAGGTCGGCGCCGGCGGCGACCTGACGCTGCGCGACGCCACCATCAAGGGCGGCCTGGCCGAGGGTGGGCTCGGCGCCGGCGGCGGTGGCATCCGGATCGACATCGGCGGCAGGTCCGTCATCGAGAACACCAACGTGGTCTACAACCACACGAACGGCCCGGGTGGCGGGATCGCCAACTTCGGCGTCACGAAGATCCTCGGCGGGACCGACCACGGCAAGGACAAGAAAAAGGACGACGGCGGCAGCAACATCAGCAACAACAGCGCCGTGTTCAGTGGCGGAGGCATTCACAACAACGGCAACCTCACCGTGCAGAACACCCGGCTGAGCTACAACAACACGATCGGGGTCGTCAACATCCTGCCCATCGGCGGCACCGGCGGCGGGTTGTCGAACAGCCAGGTCGCCGTGCTCGAGAACGTCCACCTGGACAACAACACCGCGGGCTTCCGTGGCGGCGGCATCAGCGGCGGCATCAACTCCACCACCGAGGCCAGGAACGTCGAGGTCAACGACAACCGGGCCGGCAGCGAGGGCGGCGGAATCTTCGCCGACGGCGTCTTCCACCTCTACCACGGCAAGGTCCACCACAACGAGGCCGGCCAACGCGGCGGCGGCGTCTACAACCAGATCGGCGAGTTCGTGGCCGAAGACAGCTGGATCAGCGAGAACGTCGCGAGCACGAACAGCACCATCGAACACGGCGGTGGCATCTACAACGGCAGCGGCACCGTCGTACTGCGGCGCAGCCACGTCGACCGGAACCGGGCCATCGGCTCAAGCTCGCAGGGCGGCGGGATCTACAACAACGCCACACTCAACCTCACCGAAAGCAAGGTCACCGACAACATCTCCACACTGGCACCCGGCGGAATCTTCAACGACGGCGGCCAGGTCACCGTGGACCAGAAGACCGTCATCAGCGGCAACCGGCCCACCAACTGCACACCCAGCTCACCGCCGGTGCCCAACTGCTTCGGCTGATCGTCCGACCGCCCCGGCGCTCGGGTAGCAAGAGGTAACAGAGCAGGTAACGCATCCGGTCCCGCACAGGTTCGGTCACGAAGATCGGACCTGCGGCGGGACCGGATGCCGTCCACCGGGCGACGGTTCTCCGGGTTGGGCGGCTCAGGTCTCGATGATGTTGTTGTTCTCGTCGATGCCGTGGCTGCGCCAGTAGACGTCCCACTCGTCGTCGACGTGCTGCGGAACCTTACCCTCCGGGTAGCGGACGTACGGCGGGGTCGGCTCCTGCCCGTCCGGGAAGCAGGCGCTGCCGCCCTGCCCGCCCACCGCGATCGCCGGATACTCACCGCCAGCGCAGATGTTCTCCCGGAACGAGCAGCCGGTGGTGGCCATCAGCCCACCCATGCCGGCCGCGGCCAGGGCGATCATGATTCGCGTTCGCATGGGGAGAAATTCTGGTCGCCGCGGCCGCGTCTGCCATCCGCACGCGTACTCATCTCGCGCCGCGCGTCACAACTCATCGCCGGGTACAGCACGACCAGTGGGCGTCCTCAAACAGTCAGACCATCTGATCCATAGCTTCGGCGAGGCGGTCCGAGCTCGTGCGTTGCAAAGTCGGCACCCGCCTTTTCTCGTCTAGGGCTGGACGTCGTTGGAAAGGTTGATCCGGATCCCCGTGTTGCGGTATCCGGCGCGACCGAAAGCG
Source organism: Micromonospora vinacea (assembly GCF_015751785.1). NCBI lineage: Bacteria > Bacillati > Actinomycetota > Actinomycetes > Micromonosporales > Micromonosporaceae > Micromonospora > Micromonospora vinacea. The sequence continues at coordinate 1,760,447 of NZ_JADOTY010000001.1, forward strand.
GCCGCCATAGGCGCGTTGCCCATGTCGGTGGTGGCGGTGATGCGCGATTCCCCGTTGGTCGCGTGAAGGCGGGTGATCTCGGCGAGCACCTCGTCCACGTAGCCGCGCCCGCGGAACTCCGGCACCACCCCGAGATAGCCGACGTTCACGTTGTACGGGGTCGCGGAGGGAATCGCCATGCCCGCCACCTCGCCCTCGTGCGTGTAGGCGATTCGCCACCACTCCCGCTTGCCCGGCGCCCTGAGATAGAACTCCATCTCTTCGCGCGCGGTCGCGTCCACGCCCTTGGCGGCCAGGTTCGCACGGGTCTGGGCGTCCAGGCTGCCCTGGGCGATTCTCCTGAACACCGCGAGGAACTCCTCGTCGGAGGCCTCGGTGAACCGCAGCCTGCCGGCTGCGGGGGGCACCCCGTCGGCGGGTGCCCACTCGAACTGCAGCCGCTCCACCTCGCGGATGAGGCCCGCCGCATGCGCCGCCGCCCGCCGCCACTCCACGGCCGCCGAGGTGGCCGGATCGTCACGCCAGCCACCGGTGACCTCGATCATGTACTGCACCGGCTCCGGGAACCCGGCCAGCGCGGCCCTGATCAGCTCGGCGGCGACGGCGGCACGGTCGCCCACGGCTGGATCCACGTCGAGGCAGTCGAGCGCGACCGGATGCGGGCTGCCCTTCGGCCCCCACCACAATGCCCGTCCCACGACCTGGCCGTCCTGCTCGGCGATCCACGTCCATTCCGGCCGGTACATGTCCTCGGCCAGTTCGGCCAGGTAACGGTCGGCGGGGATCCACCCAACGGGCTCGGTCACGATCCACGGGGTCACGCGGTCGAGGTCCGCGGGGGCGGCAGCGCGGTAGGAGATCACGTGCCGAGGCTAGCGAAGCTCAGCACCATGATTCGCGCGGGCCGAGGGACTCCTCTCGCTCGGCTACAGCAAGACTCCAGTGCCTGCGGCTCAAGTCCCTGCGGACTCAAGCGGATCTCCTCGTCGGGCGGCGGCCATGTCCCGTGCGCTATTCGGGCAGTGAGGAACCCGGTGGCTCCCAGCTTGGCTCCCACGTCCGCTCGAAGGCTGATTATGGCGGACACGAAAAAGCCCCCAACCCTGCCGTTTCGGCTGGTCGAGGGCTTCCCCATGCTATGTGCGCCCGAAGGGACTCGAACCCCTAACCTTCTGATCCGTAGTCAGATGCTCTATCCATTGAGCTACGGGCGCTTGTGCTCAGCCAGTGTACACACCCGGCTTTCGCGCGGAGACTCCGGGATTCGAACCCGGGAGGGGCTTTAAGACCCCAACCGCATTAGCAGTGCGGCGCCATAGACCAGACTAGGCGAAGTCTCCCTGGTGATCCTCAGACCACCGCGCCCGAGGATACAGGTCGCCACCCACCGGGAGCAAAACGACTTCCGGGGTACGCCCACCAGGGTCGGCCCGCCCCCGTGTTTCAACGCTGTGCGTCGGCGTGATCGGGACTACGCTCCATCGATATGCAGGAGCAGCCGCCCAGCGAGTCGACCCGTCGAGAGCCTGCTGAACGAGCGCGCCGGCGCTCCCCGCGGGCCACCTTCCGGCCGCCGATCGTGGCCGAGGAGCCCGCCGAGGTGGTGGAGCCTGAGGCGGCGGCGCCGCCGGCAGCCGCTCCGGCGAGCCGACGGGCCAAGGTTGCCCCGGCGGTGCTCTTCCAACCACCGGAGCCGGACCGCCCTCTGCCTCGACAGCCCCGGCCCACACCGGCTGAGCTGACCACCGAGCAGCCCGAGGAGCCGAACGGCGACCAACCGGGCCCCGCCACAGGGGTCGCATCGACACCGCCGAAGGCCCGGACCGCCCCCGTTCGCAAGGCTGCCCCTCGGAAGGCAGCCGACGCGCCCGCCGAGGTGACCCCGACCACGCCGGCACCCCGCAAGCGCGTCCTGAACTCCACCAAAGCCGCGAGCACCACCGGAGAGGCGAGTACCACCACACCGGCAACCCCGGCCAAAGCGGCAAAGACCACCAAGCGCGCGGCCACCCCACGAAAGAGCACCACGCCGGCAGAACCCGCCCCCGAAACCGTAGCCAGGCAGCAGACGACACCCGCCGCGCAGCAGACGACACCCGTTGAGCAGCAGCTGACTCCGGCAGAACCCGCCGCGCGGCAGCTTGAGCCTGCTCTGGGGCGTACCCCGGAATCGGAGCTGCGCGCGGTCGCCGCGCAGGTGCTCGACCACCCGGGCTTCGCGCCGGAGCTGTTGGCACTGGCGGCGGTGCGGTCGCTTGGGCCCGGCGCGGCCGGATGGGCCCTGGGGTTGCGCACCCGGTATCCGGATGCCTCGGCGGACGGCCTGGCCCGGTTGGCGACCCGGCGGTTCGTCCGCTCGGCGGGTGCGGGCGGGGCGACCGCCGCGCTGGCCGGTTTCTTCGCGCCGGTGGCCGAGTTGGCGGCGGTGCTGTGGACGCACTCGGCGCTGGTGCTGCACCTGGCCGCCGCGTACGGCAAGGATCCGACGCATCCCGACCGGGCCGTCGACCTGCTGGTGCTGACCCAGGTGCACCCGGATCGGGCGAGCGCGGCGGCGGCCCTGACCGCCGCCGAGTCGGCGGGTGACCCGGTCGAGGGGGCGTGGCCGCGCGCGGCGGAGGCGGCCTGGCGGTTGGCCGCGCCACTCACGGCGCAGGCCGGCGGTTGGGTGGCGTTGCGGCTGGTGGCCCGGTTGCTGCCGGGTGCGGCGGTGCTCGCGGCGGCGTTGGGTGACGCGGCGGCGGCGGACCGGCTCGCGGCCCGAACGATGGCCGTCTACCGACCCGACCGGCGGCCCGCTTGAATCGGCGGCCACCATCACCGGACTCACTGTCCGCGTCCCGAATCAGCTTCTCCACGTAGTGCAGCCCTCGATCACGGGCGTCGCTGATCACCTCGGTCCGGGGGCACCCTGCTCGCGGGGAACGACAGGGCCTCCTGCCCACGTGTTGGAATCGGTGCTTTCCCGGTGGCCGTCCGCGATCGACCACCGGGAACGCTGGTCAACCGGCCCGGTAGGAGAGGTAGTAGCCCTCGTACGGCCAGCTGTGGAAGTTGTTGAGCTCGGACGCAGCGCCGGTGCAATCGGAGGTCCGGTAGCCAGAGACGGAACCGAAGCCGTTCCAACCGATCGCCCAGATCGCCTCGGCCGGGACCGGGCGGCAGATACCGTCGGGCGTGGCCTGCCTGCCTACGATGATCTGCGTGTAGGCCTGGTAGAAGACGAGGCCGGTGTCGGGAACCTTGAGCGTCTCGACAGCGGCTGCGGGCGACGCCGGTATCGTCACGGCCAGTGTGGTGATCAAGGCGGCGGCGAGAGCCGCAGCGATTCGGCTGGTAAATCTGCGCATGAGCTTCCCCTTCCTAACGGTGTTCAGGGACGGGACCGGAGCTCGTTCAGCCAGGGATAGATTTACTTGCATCGATTATGTTCCCCGTGTCAAGCAACCCGCCGCTGATCACTGTCGCTGAGCGGCCCGAACGCAGAGCTGGCTACGAGCTGGCCGCCTGCCACCCGAGTCGCGGGGGCGTTCGGAGGTGGCCGGATCGACCGGCGGCCGCAGGTCCTTGACGGTGCAACTTTCCCACGATAGCTTGAGTCAATTCATGTTTATCAATGGAAGTAGGTAGCCGTGCTGTTGAAACCCTTCGCCATCGCCGGGGTCATCGCAGGTGTGCTGGCTGTTGCCCCTCCTGCCTCGGCGGCACCCCAGTCGGGGGCCGGCGTCTACCCGCCCGGGAACTGCCAGCCGGGCACATTCTGCGTCTGGCCCCACTGGGATCACCCGAACGGGGTTCCTACGGCGACTCCGTCCCTGGTGACCACCACGGAGTGGAACGGCAACATCACGGGTTTCAACTACTACAACTACACGAACCGGAACGCCGAGATTAGCTGGTCGTTCACCACCCAGGGAATGACTCTCACCGGCACGGACTGCGCTCCTCCTGGTGACGGATTCTTCTACGTTCCCATGACCGTGACGAAGGTGAGTTGGCGGACGCACGCCTGCTGAATCCCGCCGTTTTCTGCCTTCCCGGATTCGGTGCTCCCGCTTACCCAGTGGTCTTCGTACCGGGACGACCACCGGAAAGCGGGCGGCGAGCCCAATCGGGTACGGGTCGTCGAGAGCCTCTCACCCCTTACTCGGGCGGGCGCTGCGCGAGATGCGCACCGAGGCGCGGATGACGCTGGACGGCGCAGCCGAGGCGATGCAGTGGAGCCGGCACTGGTTCGAGCTGTACGTCGGCCTGGAATCCGCCGCCGCCCGGCGTTGACCGGTCAGAGCCAGTCGAACCACTCCCTGGGCAGCAGCGCGTAGCCGACGAAGGCGAACACGTCGAGCAGGGTGTGCGCGATGACAAGCGGCATCACCCGCCGGGTGCGCAGGTAGAAGAGGCTGAACACGACGCCCATGATCGCGTTGCCGACGAACGCGCCGAAGCCCTGGTAGAGGTGGTACGAGCCGCGCAGCAGCGCACTGGCCGCGATGATCGCGGCGAGCCGCCACTGGAGTTGGCGCAGCCGGGTGACCAGGTATCCGACCACGATCACCTCCTCCAGCACGGCGTTCTGCACGGCGGCGAGGATCAGCACCGGGACCGCCCACCAGACGTCCGGCAGCGCGGCCGGCACCAGCGTGGCATTGAGGCCCAGGTGGGCCGCCACCCAGAACAGCGCCAGCCCGGGTAGGCCGATCAGCGCCGCCAGGCCGGCCCCGCGCGCGACGTCCTGACCGGGCCGCCGGGCGTCCAGGCCGAGGGTCCGCGCCGGGTCGCCGGGGTCACGGCTGAGCAGGTGTACGGCGAGCAGCACCGGCAGCAACGCGAAACCGATGCCGAGCAGTTGGTACGTGAGGTCCAGCCAGGGGCGGGCCGACGCCGAGGTGTTCAGCGAGGCGGTCTGCTTGGAGAGCGGACCGTCGGCTGTCAACTTCGCGATGATCGACACCACCGCGTAGATCGCGGACTGGCCGAGGGAGAGGCCGAGGACCAGCAGCGTCTCGGTGCCGAGCATTCGGCGGGACACCGGGCGGGTCAGCTCAACGGTCACCGCACCACTCTGCCCGACGGGCGGCACCCGGGACATGGCCGACCGGCCAGCATGAGCCGATCGCACATTCTGTGCGACCAGTCGACACTCTCCGTGGAGATTCTATGGGCGCCCGATCCGTTGCCGTCTGGAGAAGGAGCGTCAGTGGACAACCTCGCGCGGTTGCTGAAGGAGAGCTGGACCCTGGTCGAGGATGACCGGGTCCGGTTGAGCGGCCACTTCTACGCTCGCCTGTTCCTGCTCGACCCCGCCCTGCGGCAACTCTTCCCGGTGCAGATGACCGGCCAGGGCGACCGCCTGCTCGAAGCGATCATCACGGCGATCCACACTGTCGACGATCCGGAGAGCTTCGACGAGTTCCTTCGGGCGCTCGGCCGCGACCACCGCAAGTACCACGTCGACGAGCGGCACTACGCCACGATGGGCGTCGCACTGCTGGACGCGCTGCGTAGCACCGCCGGCGACGGCTGGAACCTGGAGTACGACCAGGCGTGGCGGGAGGCGTACGCGGCGATCGCCGCCCTGATGGTGGCCGGCGCCGCCTCCGACGACGACCCGCCGTTCTGGCATGCAGAGGTGCTGACCCACGAGCGGTACGGCCCGGACACCGCCGTGCTGACCTGCCGGGCGTTGCAGCACCCGCTGCGCTGGCAGGCGGGGCAGTACGTGAGCCTGGAGGTGCCGCGCTACCACCCTCGGGTGTGGCGCAACTACTCGGTGGCGAACGCCCCGAACGACGACAACGTGTTGGAGTTCCACGTCCGGTCTCCGGGGGCCGGCTGGGTTTCCGGCGCGCTGGTGCGTCGGGTGCGGCCGGGTGACCTGCTGCGTCTGGCGGCGCCGATGGGGTCGATGACACTGGACCGCGCCTCGGAACGGGACATCCTCTGCGTGGCCGGCGGCGTCGGGCTCGCGCCGATCAAGGCGCTGGTGGAGGAGTTGGCCACCTTCAACCGGACCCGGTGGGTGCACGTCTTCTACGGCGCCCGGCAGGCGGCCGACCTGTACGGCCTGGACGGGTTGCAGGAGCTGGTGGCCGTACACCCGTGGTTGTCGGTCACCGCGGCGTGCAGTGAGGACCCGGACTTCGACGGCGAGCAGGGCGAGATCCCGGACGTGGTGGCCCGGTACGGCCCGTGGACCACGCACGACTGCTACGTCTCCGGTGCCGCCCGGATGGTCCGGTCCACCCTGCGGGTGCTCGCCGCGGACGATGTGGCGCCGCCGCACATCCGCTACGACACCTTCGGTGACCTCTAGACGTTCCTCCCCCCACGCCGGGGCGCGTGCCCCTGCCCCCTGGGGCACGCGCCCCGGCCCCTTCCTTTTCAGTAGCGCCAGGGGTGCCCGGACTCCCGGTACTCCTCCACCGGCACCAACGGCACGCCGGGTGCCATCCGGTCGACGTAGAGCCGACCCTCCAGGTGGTCGATCTCGTGTGCGACCAGCCGGGCCATGCCGAACTCGAACGACGTGATGACCCGGCTGCCGTCCCACTGGGCGTGCTCCACGTCCAGTCGCAGCGGTCGGGGCACCAGACCTCGGTGGTCGAAGAAGGAGAGGCAGCCCTCGTACTGCTCGTCGGTCTCCAGGTCGGCGTCGACCACCCGGGGGTTGAGCAGAACGACCGGCTCCGCCGACCGGTCGGGGGGCCGCACCACGGCCGCCGCGCGGCCGATGCCGAACTGCGGCGCGGCGACACCCACCCCCTTGCTGAACGGGTGCAGCTCGTCGAGCCGGGCCAGGGCCATGGTGAGCCGGTCGACCACGTCCCGGGCGACGTGTTCCTCAGCGGGCAGGTCGAACGGGCGGGCCCGCTGACGGAGCAGGTCGTCCCCGCGTTGCACGATGCCGAGGCCGCGCATCCGGTCGCTGGGTCGGACCCTGGCGCCGCCGGGGCCGAGGTCCGGTTCGTTGTCCGGGCGGGCGCGGAACCGCCACTGCATCCGGTACCGGGCGTTCAACGGTGGGTCGTCGGTCTGCCAGTCGTAGATCGCCCGGTCGCCCTCGTCGTGACGCTGCGGCGCCGTCCGCAGCGGGCCCTCCTCCGCGCTGAGCGAGGTCTCCACGCCCCAGACCTGCGGGTCGAGGGCCGCCGGCAGGTCCAGGCGTACGGCGAGCTGCCGGGTGGGCAGTCGGACGGCCCGCTGGAACCAGGGGCCCCACTTCTCCTGCCCGACGCTGTACGCGTACTCGATGGTGGCCCGGTCGCCCGGGTAGAGGGGGAAGCGCCTCTCCCCGTTCTCGAAGAGCAGCCAGATCTCCTTGAACGCGTCCCGATCGTGCTTGGCTCGCCAGTGCATCGGCTCCGGGTCGCCACCGCCGTCGTCTCGGTGGGCCTGGATCTGCAGCTCGGCGAAGGTGAGGGGATGCTCCCGGTGGTGCCGGTTGGAGCGGCCGGGGTCGTTCGGGTAACGGTCGACGGCGACCCGAGCCAGGTAGCGGGTGACCGGCTCGGTGCCGGCGTTGTACAGCTCACGGTGGATGACGCACCGGTAGCCGTCGTCGGCGTGGGTGAGGGTGGCCAGCTCCCGCTCCACGACCAGGCCGGTGCCGGGTGGCAGCCACTGTCCCGGCAGGTGCGGCTCGCGCTGCGGCTGACCCGTCCGGGCGTGCCGTAGGTCGTCGTACTCCCGGAAGCGCTGCCAGATCGCGCCGCTGGCCTCCAGGACGGCCTCCGCGCGGCGGGCGAAATCCTCGGTCGGGCGGTGCCGGCGCCCCTCGACGTGGCTCACGTAGGACGGGTCGAACCCCATCAGGACGGCCAGTTGCTTCTTGGACAACCCGCGCCCGGTTCGTTGCCGGGCGAGTTCGGCCGCGAAGGAGTCGGCAGCCCGTTCGAGGGGTGAGGTCGTCATCAGCTTCCTCGGGGCCGGGGATATAAGTTTTCACGTTCCGTGCCTGAGCACACACGCATGTGGCATGTTTTCGACACACCGCTTGACAATCCACCGATGACCATCGATCGTGCGACCGCGTTTCCCAGCACTGACTCCGGGTAGTACGCGAAGCGCTACTCCCGTCGAATACGGGGTGACCTGGGCGTCTGGGATGTGACCAAGGTGAGGCTTCCCTTACGGCCAGGGGTCTGGTTAGGCTAGCCTTAGCTCAGGACGGCACTGGTTCGTCCGCCGGGGCGCACTCCTCGGTCACACAGACAGGGGACGACTCAGGTGACAGCGGTGATGCCGAGGCGGGAGGCCGCCACCACACCGCTCGCCCCCGTCACCGCGGCGCTCCGGGCCATGTTCGGCACCGACGACCTCCCCGGCCTCGCCCGGGGCCTGCTGGTCGACGACGAACTCGGCTGGGCGCCCGCCACCACCCTGATCGACGGCAGCCGACTGCCGGAGCTGCTGAACGGCGCCGCCGTCCGCTGGGGCGGCACCCCGCACGCCTGCGCGGCGCTGGCCTGGAAGTCGTACAGCTACTGGGCCGCGCTGCCGGTCGTGCTCGGCTGGGCCTCCGCCCGGCGGGTGCCGCTGCTCGATCCGACCAACCTGCTGATCCACTTCGAGGACCACCGGCAGCTGCTCACCATGGGCATGCGCCGGGGCACCACGGTGGCGGTGCTGCCGAACGATCCGCTGGCGCTCGCCGGCCTGCCGGAGGTACGGGTCGTCGCCGACGAGGCCGAGCTGCTGGCCGCACTGCGCGCCTCGCTGCTCGACGCCCACCTGGCACCGCTCATCACGGCGATCCAGTCCGAGGTCCGGGTGGGCACCCGGACGCTGCTCGGCTCGGTCGCCTCCGGCATCGCGCACGGCATCCTGCGGGCTGCTGACGGCCTGCCCGGCTCCACGGTGCAGAGCATCGACACACTGCTCGGCGCACTCGACCTGACCGACCTGATCGAGTTGGTGCCCGGGCCGACCGGCGAGCCCACAGTGCAACGCCGCACCTGCTGCCTCGCCTTCACGCTGCCCCGGCCGAAGGTCTGCCAGGGCTGCTGCGTCCGCTAGGCCGCTGGGCCGCACGGGTCAGTCGGTCAACGACCGGACGTCCCACACCCACACGCCGCCGGTGAAGACCGGTTGGATCCCGGTCAGCTCGGTCATCCCCCGGCGCAGCGCCGCCTCGTGCTCGTGTGGCCCGAGGATGACCACCCCCGCCCGCCAGTAGCGCAGGTCATCGACCGCTCGGACCCGGCTCTGCGGGGTAATCGGGGGCACCGCCCCGGTACGCCGGATGGTGGCGAAGAAGCTGCTGGTGGGGCGTGGAGTCGCACCGAACAGTGCGACCTTCGGCGGGTCGGCGCTCGGGCGGGTGTCCGGGCCGAGGAAGTAACCACGGGCCAGCGGCATGTCCAGCCGGGTCGCCGCCGACCAGCGCAGCGGCTCCGCGTACGTGCTGTCCGGCAACGGAAGGGTCACCACACTGCGCCCACCGGCCACGTACGGCCGCCACGCCCCACTGGTCACGAAGGTGGGGACCGGGTCGAGGCGGGCCACCGGCAGCGGGGTGGGGACGATCGGCAGCAGGGCCATCGTCAGCACTGTGGCGGTGACGAAGCGGACCTGCCCCCGGGCGGCCGGGTGTGCGCCGGTCAACTCTCGGGCACGTTCGGCACCGTAGGCGAGCAGCAGCCCGATGATCGGGGTGATCGCCAACGCCCAGCGCGTCGGCACCACCGAGTGCAGGATGGGCAGGTTCTCCAGCGCCGCCCAGGGGCCCGGCACACCCGTACCCCGGTTGTCGAAGCGGACCTCCCGTCCCAGCGAGAGCACCGCGAAGAGCAACCCGAGCGCGGCCAGGGCGAGCACCACGATCGAACGGCGCAGCCACCAGACCAGGGCGATCACCAGCACCAGCAGCCCCCAGCCGAAGAAGCTGTTCTCCTCGGTCGGGTTCTTGGCCAGGCCCGCGGCGGTGCGCGCGCTACCGGCGAGTGATTCCCGGGAGTACGCGACGAACGAGGCCAGGTCGCTGGAGTAGCCGCGGATCAGGCGGGACAGCCCGGAGTACGCGTCCGGTCCGAAGAACTGGACGTACAGGGGGTACGCCAGCAGGAGTCCGGCGACGACGGCGGCGACGGCCAGGCCGGCGAGGAAGGGTCGGGCCCGCGACCGCAGATCCGCGCGACCGAGGGCGAGCACAGCGGCGACCACGCCGAGCCCGATCGCGGTCATCAGCAGGATCTCCAGGTTGAGGAATGCCTGCCAGACGATGACCAGCGCGAGGAGGGCCCCGTTGCGCAGCCAGCGGCCTGGTTCGCCGAGTCGCAGCGTGCGCCAGATGATCAACGGGACGACGAACTGCGACACGATGTTCGGGTGCCCATTGGCGTGCGACACCATGGCCGGCGCGAACGCGCAGAAGCCCGCGCCCAGCCACGCTGGCCCCCGGCTGCCGATCACGACCCGGGAGAGCAGGAAATACCAGGCCGTGGCGGTGGCAATCATGCCGACGGTCAGGAAGAGCAGAAATGACGCCCGAGGTCCGAACAACAGGGTGATCGGCGTCATTGGCAATGAAATGGATAATACGGACGTATTGGCCATCAGATTCACGCCGTCGGGGACGTTCATCTGATTGGAATGGAACGGATACGCAAAGTGCGTGACTACTCGCGCACCGTGGGCCATCATCCATTCAAACTGTGACTGATCGGTCTGGTTGTCCCGCACATCACTGCTCGGGTCCAGCCAGAGCCGACCGGTGACCCAGAAGCCGAGCAGCACGAAACTCAGCACGGCGGCCAGATCGGCCCACATCCCCCTGCGGGAAGGCCGAACGGCACCGGAGGCCCCCTCCGCCGACGAAGCGGCGGCCGGGCCGCCACTGTCGCTGGGCACGTCCGGTTCAGGAGTAGTCATGACAATTCATAGGGTAGTCAGCGTATGGCACCGCCGTGACATGTTTCGGGGTACTGCCGTACTATGTGCCGGGTTCGCCGACCGCCGATCACGAACCCACCCCCCGACCACAATTCGGCCACCCCGATGCCCCGATTCTTTCGCCGTCCCAGCGGATGATTCACTCTGTCGGTCCAGGCACGGGTCGAGTTCATATCGTGAGGAATCGACGCATGGCAGAAATCACTGGGGATCAGCGCGTGCAGTCCGAGGTCCTGGAAGGCCTGGCAACCGCTGTCAACCACCGTCGCTGGTTCATCGAACTGGCCGTGCCGTACCTCGGCGACGACCCGATCGAGATCGGCAGCGGCCTCGGTGACTACGCGCTGGAATGGTCCGAGCGGTTGCCCCGGTTCACCGCCACCGAGGCCAACCCGGACCGGCTGGTGCAGCTCAAGGAGCGCCTCGCCGACCGCCCGAACATCGACGTCCGGCAGATGCTGCTGCCGCACAACGACCGCGGCGACTACAGCGCCGCCGTCTCGTACAACGTCCTGGAGCACATCGAGGACCACGTGGGCGCGCTACAGAGCATGCGCGACCTGGTCCGACCCGGCGGTGCCGTGATCATCATCGTGCCGGCGTTCCAGTTCGCGATGGGCCCGGCCGACATCGCCACCGGGCACGTCCGCCGCTACACGAAGAAGACGCTCGGGGCGGCGATGACCGAGGCCGGCCTGACCATCGAGAAGATCCACTACGCGAACGCGCTCGGGCTGATCGGCTACTTCATGGCCACCAAGGTCTTCCGGCTGATGCCGAAGGAGGGCCCGATGGTCAAGGTGTACGACACCCTCGTGCTGCCCGCCACCAAGGCCGCCGAGCAGCTGGTGTTCCCGCCGTTCGGCCAGTCGGTCTTCGCCGTGGCCCGCGTCCCAGCCTGACCCACCCCCGGCCCCGGCCCCGGCCCCGGCCCCGGCCCCGGCCCCGGCCCCGGCCCCGGCCCCGGCCCCGGCCCCGGCCCCGGCCCCGGCCCCGGCCCCGGCCCCGGCCCCGGCCCCGGCCCCGGCCCCGGCCCCGGCCCCGGCCCCGGCCCCGGCGATCTTGCACTTCCTGTCGTCCTTATGCCCCGTTATGCCAGGGATGTCGGGACAGTAAGTGCAAGATCGCGGGAGCTGGGGGCGGGATTACTCCTTGATCTGGTACGTGGGGCGGATCACCGCACGGGCCAGGGTGTGGAACGTCAGGTTGAAGCCGACGTAGGCGGGACTGGCGTCCGGGGTCAGGTCCAGGCGGTCGACGTCCAGGGCGTGCACCGCGAAGACGTACCGGTGCGGGCGGTCACCGGGCGGCGGAGCCGCCCCGCCGTACCCCTGCTCGCCGTAGTCGTTGCGGACCGAGAACGCCCCGCCGAGGTCGGTGCCCGCAGCGCCGCCGGCACCGGTGGGCAACTGGGTGACGTTGACCGGCACGTTCACCAGCACCCAGTGCCAGAAACCGCTGCCGGTCGGCGCGTCCGGGTCGTAGCAGGTCACCGCGAAGCTCTTCGTGTCGGCGGGGAAGTCCGACCAGGTCAGCTGCGGCGAGACGTTGTCGCCCCCGGTGCTGCCATGCGCGTGCCGGGCGTCCATCGGCTCGCCGTTCTGCACGTCGTCGCTCGTCAGCGTGAACGAGGGCAGCGTCGGCAGCAGCTCGTACGGGTCCGGGGCGATCGGTCGTTCCAGGGTCATGGGGACGCGTCCTTCCGATGTGCGGAGATACCAGCCCCTTCTTACCCCGCCACGGCCGTCCCGACGACCGGAAGCACGCGCTGACCCGGTGTGGTTTCGCAGAGCTACGTTTGAGGTCGGGCAGCGTTCCTCAGGGGGACATCGTGGCCGGCATCTGGCAGGACTTCGTGGTGGCCGTCTTCACCGCGTTCCGCCGCCGGGACGAGCGAGCCATCGCCGACGAGCGCCGACGAGCGGTCGAGCGACTGGCCGAGGAGACGATCCGCCGGGAGCGGCGGACCAGCGACCCGCCGGAGTGACCGGGACGCGGCGCAGCGGACCACCTCGCCGCTGACCGTCAAGATGACCTGATGGGGCGGATTTTCGGGGCACGACCGATGGTGACCCCGGAGACACACCGACCCATTCTGTTCGAGATCTTCTTTGACCTGGTCTTCGTCTTCGGGCTCATCCGGGTCACCACGTTCATGAGCCAGCGGCCCGCGCCGGTGACCTTGATGCAGGGATTCCTCGTACTCCTGCTGCTCTGGATCTCCTGGCTGGTCTACTCCTGGCTGGGCAACCACGTCCGGATCGATGTCGGGTTGATCCGCGCCGGCGTCACAGTCGCGATGGCGGCCGTCTTCGTCGCCGCCCTCGTCATCCCCGACGCCTGGAGGACCGGACCGGGTACAACGGGATCCCGGCTGATCCTGGTGCTGGCCTACATCGTGCTTCGAGTTGTCGATCTGGTTCTCTTCCGCTGGGTGGCGGCTGGCAACCGGCAGGTACGCAGGACCATTCGCCTCTACACCCTCTCCACCGCGCTGTCCTGGATTCCGCTCGTCCTCGGCGCCGTGTTCGGCGGCACCGCACAGATCCTGCTCTGGGCGCTGGCCCTCACCATCGACATGGGCGGCGGGGTGGTCTCCTCGATGCTGAGCGGGTGGCCCGTACGCAGCCCCGGCCACTTCGCCGAGCGGCACAGCCTCGTGGTGATCATTGCGCTCGGGGAATCCCTGATCTCGGTCGCCGCCGGCGTCGGAACTCAGCGGATCCGTGGACCGATCCTGCTGGCCGCGCTCCTCACCCTGGCCGTCACTGTGTGCCTGTACTGGCTCTACTCCGCGAGCGCAGCAACCTCCAGGCAGGCGCTGACGACAGAGTCCGGGCTGCGGCGGGCCCACGTGGGTGCCAACGCCTACAGCGTTGCCCACTTCCCGGTACTCGCCGGGACCATCTACGTGGCACTGGGGGTCGAGCAGGTGCTGGCCGGCCTGGCACATGAGGAGTCCCACGGCATCTCGGAGTGGATGCCGGTCGTCGCGTTGTTCGGCGGGGCCGCCCTGTTCCTCGGGGGCCGGGCGGCGTTCCTGAGTCTCAGCGTCCGGTGCGTACGACCGGGGCAGTTCGTCGCACCCGTCGTGGCGCTTCTGCTGCTCCCCGTCGGCCGGCACCTGCCCGGCTTGGCCGCTCTCGGCCTGCTCACCGCGTTTCTCGTCGTGCTGCTCAGCTGCGAGGCGCGGACGAGACGATCGACTCGGGTTCAGTGATGTCGGGGTGTCGCAGGAGGTCCGACACCCCGATTTCCGGGAAGCCGAGTGGATCAAGGTGGGCGGAGGGTGTGGGATTCGAACCCACGAAGACATCGCTGCCTTACCGGTTTTCAAGACCAGCGCCATCGGCCACTAGGCGAACCCTCCTGGGCCGCCACCCGTGGGCGTACGGCCACGCATAGTGTGCCACGGCTCGCTTCGGACGGCCCGGCGTCCCTCCCCGGTACGCCAGCCAGGCGGTCTGAGGTGTCCACAGTGGGCTGGACGGTGCGCCTGCGGCACCCGGGAAGATCGGGAAGACTGGGCCCATGCGAGCCATCACGATTCCGCAGCCCGGTGGACCCGACGCGCTGGTCTGGGCCGAGGTGCCCGACCCGGCGCCGGGTCCGAACGAGGTGATCGTGGATGTGCGGGCCAGCGGGGTGAACCGCGCTGACCTGCTGCAACGGCAGGGGCACTACCCGCCGCCGCCGGGTGCGCCCGCGTACCCCGGGTTGGAATGCTCTGGGGTGATCACGGAGGTTGGCGCGGAGGTCGCCGGTTGGGCGGTCGGGCAGCAGGTCTGCGCGCTGCTGGCCGGCGGCGGGTACGCGGAGCGGGTCGCGGTCCCCGCCGGGCAACTGTTGCCGGTGCCGGCGTGCGACCCGGTCGACGCGGCGGCGCTGCCCGAGGTGGCCTGCACTGTCTGGTCGAACCTGGTCCAGGTGGCGCGGCTCGGCGCGGGCGACACGCTGCTGGTGCACGGCGGTGGCAGCGGGATCGGCACCTTCGCCGTGCAGTTCGGGGCGGCCCTCGGCGTCACAGTGCTGACCACCGCGCGGGAGAGCAAGCACGCCCGGCTGCGGGAGTTGGGCGCGGCGCACCTGATCGACTACCGGGAGCAGGACTTCGTCGAGGAGGCCCGGCGGGTCACCGACGGGCGCGGCGTGGACGTCATCCTCGACATCATGGGTGGGTCCTACCTGGGGCGGAACGTCTCCGCGCTGGCCACCGGCGGTCGGCTCGTGGTGATCGGTATGCAGGGTGGGCGCAAGGCCGAATTGGATCTCGGTGCGCTGCTGGCCAAGCGGGCGAGCGTCGCAGCGACGTCGCTACGGTCCCGTCCGCTCGCCGAGAAGGCGGAGATCGTCCAGGGCGTACGGGACGAGGTGTGGCCGTTGGTCGAGGCGGGCCGGATCCGGCCGATCGTCGACCGGCGGCTGCCGATGACCGAGGCGGCGCAGGCGCACCGGCTCGTCGAGTCGAACGATCACTTCGGAAAGGTGCTGCTCACCCGCCCTCCGGGCGGAGGAGCGGCCGTCAGTTGAGCCGCGCGCCCACCCGATTCGCCGTCAGTTGAGCGCGCCCATCCGGTCGGCCGTCAGTTGAGCGCGCCTGCCAGGTTCGGGTCGTCGGTCGGTCGGGGCAGCACCAGCCGGGCGCCCGGGCCCTCCCCGCCCAGGGTGTCCTCCGGGTTGTTGAGGGTGCAGCGCTGCAAGGACAGGCAGCCGCAGCCGATGCAGCCGTCCAGGTCGTCGCGGAGCTTGGTGAGCAGCCGGATCCGCTCGTCCAGCCGGCTCCGCCAGCTCGCGGAGAGTCGCGCCCAGTCCTGCGGGCTGGGGGTGCGCGCCTCGGGGAGCGAGTCGAGTGCCTCCCGGATCTCGTCGAGCGAGACGCCGACCTGCTGGGAGATCCGGATGAAGGCGACCCGCCGCAATTCGGCGCGGGCGTAGCGGCGCTGGTTGCCGCCGGTACGGTCGGCGCGGATCAGACCGAGCCGTTCGTAGTAGCGCAGCGCCGACGGTGCCACCCCGGAACGGGCGGACAGCTCACCGATCGTCAATAGATCCGGCATCACCAGGTCCTTGAGTTGAAGTCCACTTCAACTCACACAGTAGTGGCATGACCACCACACTGCCCACCGACAGCGGCGCCCGCCTGCCCGGGCTGATCCGACGACTGACCGGCGACGAGAAGCACGCGCCGAGCGCGCACTCCACCATCGACGTGCTCCAGGTGCTCTACGACCGGGTGCTGCGGGTCACCCCCGACACGGTCGACGCCCCTGAGCGGGACCGCTTCCTGCTCTCCAAGGGTCACGGACCGGCCGCCTACTACGCGGTGCTCGCCGCACACGGCTTCATCCCGGACGCCTGGCTCGACGACCTGGCCGGCCCGGAGAGCCGGCTCGGCCACCACCCGGACCGACTCCTGGTGCCCGGCGTCGAGATCGGCTCCGGCTCGCTCGGGCACGGGCTCGGGCTGGCCGTCGGCACCGCGCTCGGCCTGCGCGCCCAGGGACTGCTGAAACCCCGGGTGTACGTGCTGCTCGGCGACGCCGAACTCGACGAGGGCTCCAACCACGAGGCGATCGCGTACGCGGGAGCGACAGGCCTGGACAACCTCACAGCGGTCGTGGTCGACAACGAGTCGGCCAGCTACGGGTGGGCCGGTGGCATCGCCAGCCGGTTCACAGTCAACGGCTGGACCGCCGACACCGTCGACGGCCGGGACCACGAAGCCCTGTACGCGGCGCTGACCGGGCACCGGCCACGACACCCGCACCTGGTGGTAGCCCGCACCGAGAGCAAGGGATGACCGACATGCGTACCGCCTTCATCGACACCGCCACCGCGCTCCTCGACGAGGACCCGCGTACCGCACTGGTGCTGGCCGACATATCGGCGGCCCAGTTCGCCCCAGCGGGGCACCGGCACCCGGACCGGGTGCTCAACGTGGGCATCCGGGAGCAACTGATGATCGGCGTGGCCGGGGGGCTGGCCCTGACCGGGCTGCGTCCGATCGCGCACTCGTACGCGACGTTCCTGGTGGACCGGGCGTACGAGCAGATCAAGTTGGACCTGGATCACCAGGGCGTGGGCGCGGTCCTGGTCAGCATCGGCGCGTCGTACGACGGGTCGGCGGAGGGCCGCACCCACCAGTCACCCGGGGACGTGGCGCTCTTCGACTCCCTCGGCGACGGCTGGACGGTCCGGGTGCCCGGCCACCCGGACGAGGTGGCGCCGCTGCTGCGCAACGCCGCGACCACCGACGATCCGGTCTACCTGCGGCTCTCCGAGCAGCGCAACACGGAGGCGTACCCGGATGCCAGCCGGCTACTGGTGCTCCGGCGGGGCCTGGCGGACGCGCCGCTCGTGGTGGCGGTCGGACCGATGCTCGACCCCACACTGGCGGCGACCGAGGGGATGGACGTGACTGTGGCGTACACCCACACGCCCCGGCCGTTCGACAGCCGTGGGCTGCGGGCGCTCGCCAGCACCGACGTGGTGCTTGTCGAGCCGTACCTGGCGGGAACGTCGAGCGCTGTCGTCAGCCGGGCACTGGCGGACGTACCGCACCGACTGCTCGCCCTCGGGGTGGGTCAGACCGACCTGCGACGGTACGGCGACCCGGCCGACCACGCCCGGTGGCATGGTCTGGACGCCGACGGCCTGCGTAGGTCGATCAGCGCGTTCCTGGGGTCAGTTGGCGGCTGAGACGGCGGGGCGGCGGCGAGCGCGCTCGCGACCGAGGATCCAGATCGCCTCGACGCCGTCCTTCCAGGTGATCTTCTTGCCCTCTTCGCGCCCCCGCGCCCGGTAGCTGATCGGCACCTCGTACGGCCGGATCCGGCGACGCAGCAGCTTGCCGGTCACCTCGGCCTCCATGCCGAAGCCGCGCGAGCGCACCTCGAGCGAGCGGTAGAGCGCAACCGGCATCAGCTTGAAGCAGGTCTCCAGGTCACCGATGTACGAGTTGAACAGCACATTGGCCGCCATCGTGACGCCCTTGTTGCCCATCACGTACCAGAAGCTGTAGGCGCTGTGGCTGCCGAAGGTGCGATTGCCGTAGACCACCGTGGCCCGCCCGTCGAGCACCGGGTCGAGCAGCTTGGGGATGTCCTGCGGGTCGTACTCCAGGTCGGCGTCGAGGATGACCATGTAGTCGCCCTCGGCGCTGTCGACAGCAGTCTTGATGGCGGCACCCTTGCCGGCGTTGCGCTGGTGGGTGATGACCCGCAGGCGCGCGTCGTCGGCGCGACCGAGGACCTCGCCGGTGCCGTCGCGGCTGCCGTCGTCGACGACGACGAGTTCGATCTCACAGGGATAGTCCACCGCCAATGCCTGCTTGAGGGCATCCGCGATGCGTTCTTCCTCGTTGTAGACCGGCATGAGGATCGAGAGCTTCACGGGAATCTCCACGGTGGCGGCAACACGACGGCCATAGCCTAGCCTGGTTGATTTGTTAACCACATACCGCCACCGTGGGCAGTCGGCGCGGCGGGTTCAGATCCATGGTGTTTACTTCCGCCATGTCGGCTGCCGGCTCCCTGCTCGCGGCGGTTCCCGCCGCCGCGTTGCTCCTGCTCACCGTCGCGGTGCGGCCACGCGAGGTTGGTGCAGTGGCACCGCTGCGGCTCGGCGTGGTGCGCGCCGTCCTGCTCGGCGGGGCGTACGCGGTGCTCGTCGTCGAGGTGCTCGGCGCGTCGCACGCACTGACCCGACAGGCCTTCGCCGTCGCCTGGTTGCTCTTCCTGGCCGCTGCCGCGACAGCGGCCGGTCTGCGGTGGCGACGCGAAGCCGGCCTCGGGCAGCAGTTCGCAGCCACGTCGGTGACAGTCGGCAACGCGCCGGTGACAGTCGGTGCCGTGCCGCGACAGGTTCCGGTGGGGGCGGTGGTGTCCGGTGGCGGCCCCGACGTTTCCGCCCCGGCCGCCGAGCGCGTTGAGCCCGACCCCGCGCCGGCTCGGGCCGGTTGGGGGCCCGCCAGCCTGCTCGCCGTGGCGGTCGGCACCTGGCGTACGGCCCGACCGGGCGAGCGGCTCCTCGCCGGCACGATCGGCGGGCTGGTCCTGGTGGAGCTGCTTGTCGCGCTGCTGGCCGAGCCGAACAACTTCGACTCGCAGACCTATCACCTGCCGAAGGTGGAGCACTGGGTCGCCCAGGGCGACCTGGACTTCTGGCCCACCGCCATCCACCGGCAGGTGACCATCCCGCCCGGCGCCGAGTACCTGCTGCTGCACCTGCGTCTGCTCACCGGCGGGGACCAGCTGTACAACCTGGTGCAGTGGGCGGCCGGAGTGGTCTGCCTCCTGGTGGCCGCGCGGATCACCGCGCAGCTCGGCGACGGCCGGCGGGCCCAGTTGCTCACCGCGTTCGTGCTGGCGACCACGCCGATGGTGGCGCTCCAGGCGACCAGCACGCAGACCGACCTGATCTGCGCGGCGTGGGTGGCCTGCGCGGCGACGCTGGTGCTGGACGGGCTGCGTCGGCGGACCGGCTGGGGCACGCTGCTCGGGCTGGGGGCGGCCACCGGGCTGACCGCGGTGACCAAGACCAGCGGCCTGATCGCGGTCGGCCCGCTGCTGGTGCTCTGGGGGTTGGCCCAGCTGAGGCTGGCCCGGGCCGATCAACCGGCACCGGCGGGCCCGGCGGCGGCGGGCGGGGGACGGCGGTCCTGGTCGGTCGGCGGGCTGGCCCGCACGGTTGGCGGTTCGGTGTTGATCCTGGTGGTCGCGGCCGTGGTGGTCGGCCCGTTCCTGGCGCGGGTGACCGCCGAGTTCGGGCACCCGCTGGGGCCACCCCGGCTGCGCGAGTCCATCCCGATGGAACGGCACGACCCGGCGTCGATAGTGGTCAACGCGCTGCGGATCGGACACACCGCGTTCGACACCCCGCTGGCACCGCTGCGTCGGGCCGGAGCCGAAGTGATCATCAGCGGCGCCGAGGCGGTCGGGGTCGACCCGCAGGACCGCGCGATCACCTTTGGTCGGGAGCTGTTTCCGGAGCCGGCCTGGTATCCGGACGAGGACCGGGTGGCGTTTCCGCTGACCGGGGCGTTGGCGGTGATCGGCGCGGTGATCGCGCTGGCCCGACCACGACGGATCGCACCCGAGCGGGCCGGGTCGCTGCGGGCGTACGCCGCGGTGGTGCTGACCGCCGCACTGCTGCACACCGCGATGATCAAGTGGCAGCCGTGGGGAAACCGGCTGCTGCTCTACGCCGTGGTGCTGGCCGTGCCCCTCGCCGGCCTCTGGCTGGACGCGCTCCTGCGTGACCGCGCGGGCGGGCGTCGCTCGGTGGCCACCGTGGCGGCCGTCACCGTGCTGGCCACCTCGGCGCTGGCCGGAGTGCTCGCACTGTCGTACGGCTTCCCGCGCCGACTGGTCGGGGCCGGCTCGGTGTTCACCACCTCGGACTGGGACACCCGGTTCCTGCGCCGGCCGCAGTGGGCCGACGAGTTCCGCTGGGCGGCGACAGCGGTCCAGGACAGCGGTGCGCGCCGGATCGGGCTGGCGCAGCAGAACGACAACTGGGAGTACCCGTGGTGGTTGCTGTTGCGGCAGCCCGACGGCGGCTCACCGGACCTGGTGGCGTTGCAGTCCGTACTGCCGGAGCGACCGCCGGCCGAGCCCTCCTCTGTCGACGCGATCGTCTGCACCGGCAACAAGGCGGCCTGCGCCAAGCTCGTCCCGGCCGGCTGGCGGCTGGAGTTCCGCGGCTACGTCGGCTACGCCCTGCCACCGGGCCGCTGAACCAGGAGCCGGCCCAGAGCCGCCCTGGCGCCAAACCGCAGGCCCGGATAGTCCGATCCGGGCGGTTCTGCATCCCGCGCGCAAGGATCTGAGGCGCATTCACATCTGTTGATCCGCACGTTACCGTCGGGTAACTCAATCGACGTCCCGCGATTGAGCCGAAAGGAGTGCGTCGATGCCTGCAATCCCCGCCAGGCCCGAACGCGCGACCCGACGACGGGCCATCACCGTCGTCGTCGCCGTCGCCGCTCTCGTCCTACCGATGCTCGCCGGACCGGCCACCCCCGCCACCGCCGCCGACCGGCCGACCGTCCAACCACTCCCCGCCAACCTCGAAGCCATCCGGGCCGCCGAGGCCACCGCCCTCTACGGCAGCCCGGCGATCCGCCCGATCGAACAGCGCCGCACCGCGTTGGTCACCATGGGTGACAGTGAGATCTCCGGTGAAGGGGTCGGCAACTACGTCCCCGGCACCCACCAGGACGGCAACTGGTGCGACCGCTCGTACGACCAGGCGGTGTTCCGCACCGGCATCACGTCGGACGCGCAGTACAACATCGCCTGCTCCGGTGCCACCCCCTGGAACCTCATCGCCGGCGGCCCGACCCAGCACAACGAGCTGAACCAGGGCGACCACCTGGGCATCAAGGCACGCAACACGCACGTGAAGCTGATCTGGGTGGTGGTCGGCGCGAACGGTGACGGCACCATCCAGTTCGGTCCGGTCGCCACCGACTGCGCCGTCCGCCGGGTCTTCTTCCAGGGCGCCTGCTACCCCACCTACACCGACCAGTGGACGATCCGCACCGACGGCAGCCGGCAGGCCGTGGAGTCGGCGCTCACCGACATCCGGCAGACCATGACCAACGCCGGCTACCTGCGGTCGGACTACGAGCTGGTGCTGATGTCGTACCCGAGCCCCGGCAGCCCAGACGTGGAGGACAACCCCAACTTCCCCGGCTGGTACTCCGGTGGTTGTCTGCTCTACCTGGCCGACGCGGCGTTCGCCCGGAACAAGGCGGTGCCGATGTTCGAGTCGGCGCTGCGCTCGGCAGCGGCGAACACCGGCACCCGCTACCTGGACGCCAGCCGGCTCTTCCACGGGCACGAGGTGTGCACCGACAACACCTCGGTCCGTGGCCTCTTCATCGAGGTCGGCATCTGGAACGAGAACGCCGCCCGCCAGTCGTTCCACCCCAACGCCCGTGGGCACGGCATGTTCGCCCAGTGCATCACACAGTTCTGGAACTCCGGGCAGACGCGGGCAAGCTGCGTCGACCCGGCCAGCACCGGCGGCGGCGTGCTCTACCCGGGGCTGCTGGAGTTCAAGCAGCTGCGCAACCTCGCCACCGGCACCTGCGTCGACGGCAAGGGGTACGACTCCCGCAACGGCACCGCGCAGCAGCCGTACTCCTGCCACGGTGGGCGCAACCAGGGCTTCTGGTACGACTCGGCCCGGCGGTCGCTGCACTCGGAGCTGTCCCACGACCGGTGCCTGGACGTCGCCAACAGCTCGATGAACGCCGGCACCGCTGTCAACATCTACGACTGCAACGGCACCGGCGCGCAGCAGTTCGTCTTCGTTGGTAACCAGATCAGGCCGGCGAGCGCCACCAACCTCTGCGTGGCGTTCGACAACCCGCTGCTGGGCAGCTCTCGCCTGCGGTTGGCGAACTGCTCCACCAGCACCCGGCAGCAGTGGTCGTTCGAGGCCCGTACCGCCGCCAACCCGGTCGGCTACGGTCACGACGACTTCATCGGCTCCCGCGTCTACTGAGGTGGGCAGGGGCCCTGGCGTCGACCAGGGCCCCTGCGCTCACTTGGCGCGGGGAATGAGGATGAGCCGGGCCACGCCCTTGTCGCCGTCCTTCGCTCCGGCGACGCCGAGCGTCGCGCCGACCTTCACCTCGCTCGGCTGCACGGTGGCCCGCCGCTCGACCACCCGCAGGTCGTCGCCGAAGGTCCAGGTCATGGTGAAGCCGTCGGTGGACTTGACGGTCATCGAGTCGCCGTCGATGGCGGTCACCTCGCCGCGCTGCACGGCGACGGTCTGCGTACCGCCGTCCTTCGTCTTCACCACCGCCTCACCGTGCAGTGTGTTCTTGCGCAGCAGCACGCGGGCCTGGCGGCGCTTGCGCCACTCCTCGCCGCGCTTCTCCCGGCCCTTCTCCTGCGCGCTGGGGGACGCACCCGGCGTCGGGGTGGCCGGTGCGGCGACGGTCAGTACATCCAGGTCGTCGGCGTCGAAGCCCATCGCGGTCAGCGCCTGACCCTCGACGCCCATGGCGGCGGCGACCTCGACGGCGACGTCCCGGGCGGGCTGGCTGGCCACCTCGGCCGCCCCGCAGCCGCTGACGCCCAGCGCGACCGCCGCGAGCAGTGCCGTGGTGCCGGTGGCGATACCCCAACGTGGCATGACTCTCCCTCTCGTCAGTGGAGCCCTCAGCCTTCCCGGGAACGACGAGCGGAGCGTCAGGCCGATGTTCGGGTCAGGTAAGGATCGCCGGGCAGTTGGACCGTGAAGGCGGCACCGCCCTCCGGCGCGTGCCCCGCGGCGATCTCCCCGCCCAACCGGCGGACCAGCCCGGCGGCCAGCGCCAACCCCAGTCCGCTGCCCACCTTGCGCACCCCCCGGTAACGCTCGTGCAGGGCACCGCGTTCGAAGGCCACCGCCAGGTCGTCGTCGGTGAAGCCGGGCCCGCCGTCGCGAACCTCCAACACGCCGCCGTGCGCCGGGTCCGCGCCGGCCGGCCGGACCGCGAGCACCACCGGCGACCCCGGGGGTACGACCCGCAGCGCGTTCTCCAGCAACCCGTCCAGCACCTGCCGGATCCGCCCCGGATCGGTGTACGCGGGCACCGGCCGACCCGGCGTCTCCACCCGGAACGGCACGCCCACCGCAGCGCACCGACCGGACCAGGTCGGCTCCGCGTCCACCGCCAGTCGGGTCAGGTCGACCGGCACCGGTTCCAGGGGGAAGTCGGCGGCCTCCAGCCGGGCCAGTGCCAGCAGGTCGCCGATCAGCCTGTCCAGGTGTTGGGCCTCGGTCAGCATCGTCCGGCCGGTGTCCACCGTGTCGTCGGCACCGAGCACCCCGTCGGCGAGCGCCTCGGCGTACCCCCGGATCGCTGTCAGCGGGGTGCGCAGCTCGTGCGAGACGGAGAGCAGGAACTCCCGCTGTCGACCCTCGCTGGTGGCCAGTGCGGCAGCGAGCCCGTTCAACGCCTCGGCCAGGTCGGCGACCTCGTCCGGCGGCTCGACCGGCACCCGGACGGCGCGGTCACCCGCTCGCAGCCGGGCGGCGGCGGTGGCCGCGACCCGGATCGGCCGGGCCAGCCGACGGGCCAGCAGCAGCCCCGCCACCACACCGGCGGTCAGCCCGGCCAGCAGCGGCAACCACAGGCTGAGCAGCACCCGGGCCCACAGCCCGTTGGCCAGCGGACGGGAGAGCACCACCCCGTTGCCGCCGGGCAGGGCCCGACCCTCGACCAGGGCCCGCTCACCGTTGACCGCGCGGCGGGCCGACACGTTGCGGCCCTGCCCGACCCGCTGCACCACCCGGGGTGGCAGACCCGACCGGTCGACCGCCCCACGCCGGATCAGGTACGCGTCGATGCCCTGGTCGCGCAGTTGCTGGATGAGCCGCTCCTCGTCGGCGCTGCGGCCCCGGTCGAGGCGGGTCCGCAGCACCTCGGCCGCGAGCCGGGCCTGGGCGGCGAGTGCCTCCTGCTCGCTGCGCTCCGCGCCCCGGATCGCCAACGGCACCGCGACGATGGCGGTGACCAGCACCGACACCAGCGCCACCGCGCAGGTGACGAGCACCGCGCGGGCGGTCAGCGTACGACCGAATCGGCCTCGTCGAGGTGCGGCGGGTGGGGTGGCGCCGACCACCGGCAGGGCCATGGTCGGCGACTCGACGTGCCCGTGGTGGTCAGGCATCGACCGCGTACCCCACACCGCGATGGGTCCGGATCACGCTCGCCGGGCCGAGCTTCGCGCGCACCTGGGCGACATGCACGTCCACCGTTCGGGTGCCGGCGTGCGCCGCGTAACCCCAGACCCCGGCCAGCAGCTCCTCCCGGGTGAAGACCCGGCCCGGCCGGGCCATCAGGTGGGCCAGCAGGTCGAACTCGGTGGACGTGAGCTGCACCAGGGCACCGGCGGCGGTGACCGTGCGGCGGGCCGGGTCGAGCGTCACCGGCCCGACGACCCGTGGCCGGTCCGCGCCCTCCGGGCCGCCGGCGGATCGGCGCAGCACCGCGCGCACCCGGGCGACCAGCTCCCGTGGGCTGAACGGCTTGGTGACGTAGTCGTCGGCGCCCAACTCCAGGCCGACGATCCGGTCCACCTCGTCGTCCCGGGCGGTGAGGAAGATGACAGGGGTCCAGTCGCCGGCCTCGCGCAGCCGGCGGCAGATCTCGGTGCCGGGCAGGCCCGGCAGCGCGATGTCCAGGACGCAGGCCACCGGACGCAACCGGCGGGCCGCGCTCAGACCGGCCTCGCCGTCACGTTCCAGGTGGACGCCGAACCCGTCCCGGGCGAGGTAGAGCCGGACCAGGTCGGCGATGGCCGGCTCGTCCTCCACGACGAGGACGAGCCCGCGATGCGGTGGTTCGACGGTCACCGGCCCATGATTGCCGACTGCGAAGGCTCGGCGCGATCGGTACGTGTTCGAGTTCGGTAAAGGCGGTGCGACACCCGGTCGGGGTCAGCTCACCAGGACGGAGCGAACATGCCGGGCCGTGCGACGGCCGGTGCGTCACCGATGCTGGCGACGACCCGGGCGCCGGGCGGCCGCAGGCGGGTCCGGAACGCCTGGTTGAGCAGCGCGTCGAGCTGCCAGACCTGCTTCGGGTGGCTGGTCCGGATCAGGAACCGCTCACGGATCCCGTCGATCGCGGTGGCCGCCATCTCCACCGACTGCAGCCGCGGGTCCGGGCTCCAGGTGACGTTGCTCAGCTCGCGCAACTCGGTGTTGAGGTGCAGGCGCAGTCGGTGCAGAAGGCGGGTCTGCTGGGTCACCACCAGGCGGCGGTGCGTGAGTAGCAACAGGTAGTCGCCGGTGACCGGACGGTCGGGGCGGTTGCAACGGGTGACCAGGATGGTGGCGTCACCGGAGCCGACGCAGCGCCGGAAGACCGGCATGTGCCGGCTCACCGTCTGCACGGCCAGGCCAGCCTCAGCGGCGGCCGGAAGGAACGTTCGGGAGAAGACGTCCATGACCTGCCCAACGACCTCCCCAGCGGGGTGACGTGGGTCACGGATGTTTTTTGGAAGTTCCACGCCGCATGTCGCACTGCCTGTCCGACTTCCGACTCGGACGGATCATGGTCAGGAGTTGGGCTGAAGTGGACTGGCGGCGAACAGCTCCCCCAGCCAGCCCGGGACCGCGTCGGCGTACTCGGCGCGGGACTCCTCGGCGGTGTCCAGTGCCCGACGCCAGGAGAGCGACCGGCTCACCGGCCCCAGGCCGATGGCGAGGTCGGCGGCCTCCACGAGGGTCCGGCGGTCGTACCGGTCGGTCCACGCCTCCAGGTAGGCGTCGCGCAACCGCACCAGTTGGGCGTCGTCGGCGGCGAGCTTCCTCTCGTGCCCGATGGACCGCAGGGTCACCAGCAGCGTGCCGAACGGGTGCGCCACCGAGGCGTCACCCCAGTCGAAGTAGCGGTACCCGGCCTCGCCAGCGAAGACGTTGCCGTCGTGCAGGTCGTCGTGTTGCACTGTCGCCGGGATGCCGAGGTCGGCGAGCCGGCGACACCGCTGCGCGTACGACGGCAGCTCGGCCCGCAGCCGCTCGTGCAACTCCGGACTCAGCCCGCCCTCCACGCCGACCAGCAGCGCCGCGTGATCGTCGAGCAGCTCGGCGAAGAGGCCGGCCAGCACCTCCGGGCGCTGATCCGGCACCCCCAGGGCGACGAGGTCGTCGGCGCGCGACGCGCTCGCCAGTTGCAGCTGCGCGTACCCGGGCAGCGCCCGCTCCCAGTGCGCCAGATCGGGGTCGCGCCCCAACACGTCGCGCAACGACTCGCCGCCGTCGGGCAGCAGCGACCAGCCCTGCGCCGGGTCCACGGCGATCGGCGTCAGCACCCGGTCGGGCGTCGACTCGGCGAGCGCCGCGATCAGGACCGCCTCGTGCACAGTGCCCGGGTTGTTGGCCTTGAACCAGACCGGCCCGTCGTCGGTCGGCACCCGCCAGACCAGTGACCAGGGACGCACCCTCGGCTCCACCAGCCCGGTCACCCGCCGGCCGGCCCGGCTGAGCTGCGCGTCGACCCAGGATCGGGCCCGCACCTGCCACTGCTCGCTGGACCAGTCGGGCGCGCGCTCACCGGCGATCGTCGTCACGCTGGGCACCTTAGGCGGCCGTCCCGCATCGAGGCGAGGCGTTTTCCCGCCAGTGTCAGACCAGCTCGACGATTGTAGCGTTGGCCATGCCACCGCCCTCGCACATGGTCTGCAGGCCGTAGCGGATGCCGTTGTCCCGCATGTGCTGGAGCATCGTGGTCATGATCCGGGCACCGGAGCCGCCGAGCGGGTGACCGAGGGCGATCGCCCCACCACGCGGGTTGAGCCGCTCCGGGTCCGCCTCGGTCTCCGCCAGCCAGGCCAGCGGCACCGGGGCGAACGCCTCGTTCACCTCGTACACCCCGATCTCCTCGATGCCCAGCCCCGCGCGGCGCAGCGCCTTCGCGGTGGCCGGGATGGGCGCGGTGAGCATGGTGACCGGGTCGTCGGCGGCGACCACAGCGGTGTGGATCCGGGCCAGCGGGCGCAGGCCGTGCCGGCTGGCCCAGTCGGAGGTGGTCACCGCGAGGGCGGCGGCGCCGTCGGAGATCTGCGACGCGGAGCCGGCGGTCACCACGCCGTCGGCGCGGAACGGGGTGGCCAGCTCGCCCAGCTTCTCCAGGGAGGTCTCCCGGCGGATGCCCTCGTCGGCGGCGAACTTCCCCCCGTCGGCGAGCGGCACCGGGGTCAGCTCCCTGTCGAACGCACCGGCGTCCTGTGCGGCGGCTGCCTTCTCGTGGCTGGCCAGCGCGAACTCGTCCAGCTGGGTGCGCGAGAGGCGCCACCGCTGGGCGATCAGCTCGGCCCCGACCCCCTGGTTGAACGGCAGCGGCGCGTCGTCGGCGAAGCCCTCGACGCCCCGGTAGCGGGCGCGCAGCTGGTCACTGAACGGCATGCCGCCAGCCACGCTGGAGCCCATCGGCACCCGGGTCATCGACTCGACGCCGCCGGCGACCACCAGGTCGGCCTGGCCGGAGAGCACCGTCGCGGCGGCGAAGTGCAGGGCCTGCTGGCTGGAGCCGCACTGGCGATCCAGTGTGGTGCCGGGCACCGTCTCGGGCCAGCCGGCGGCGAGCACGCTGTTGCGGGCGATGTTCCACGACTGTTCGCCGACCTGGGACACACAGCCCCAGAAGACGTCGTCGACCTGGGCCGGGTCGAGCCCGGTGCGCTCGGCGAGGGCGCGCAGCACGTGCGCCGAGAGGTCGACCGGGTGGACGCTGGCGAGGCTGCCCTTGCGCCGCCCGACCGGGGTACGTACCGCGCCGACGATGACCGCGTCACTCATGTTTACTCCCCGGTAACTTGGGCTGTCCCGATCCTACGCCGACCAGCGCCCACGGCACCGCCCCCGGACTCTCCCGCATCGATCAAGGAGTTGTGGTGGGCAGAAGTTTCCACTTCGCACCATATGTGGGGCAGCACAACTCCATGATCGACCCGCGCGAGGCTTCGATCCGACGGACCGCTGGCATGCTGGGTGGGTGGATGAGATCTCCCCGGCCCGGCAGTGGCTGGTCCCGGCGAGCCTGCCGGCGGCGAAACTCGCCGGTGCGGTTCTGCTGATCGCGCTCGGGTTGCTCTTCGCCGACGGCGACGCGGTCCGGCTGGTGCTGGCCATTCTGGCCGCCGCCGTCCTGGCCGGCTGGGCGGTACGCGACCTGATCGCACCGGTCCGACTGGCGGTAGACCCGGCAGGACTCACCGTCATCCGCGGGTTCGCCGGTCGCCGGCTGCTGCCCTGGTCGGCGATCGAGGCGATCACCGTGGACCGTCGACCGCGACTGGGGCTGACGTCCGAGGTCCTGGAGATCGACGCGGGCGAGTCACTGCACCTCTTCAGCCGCTACGACCTGGGCACCACCCCGGAAGAGGTAGCCGCCGAGCTGCGGAGCGCCCGCCCGGTCAGGTGAGCAGTTGGGCGGTCCGGAAGAGGACGAGCACGAGCAGGACCAGCAGGATGATCGCCCCACCGGCGACCTGCACCAGCGTCCGCCGACTCCGCGGCGCGTACGCGAGCACCAACGCCATCAGCGCGCCGACCACCAGCCCACCCAGGTGCCCGGGGATCGAGATGCCCGGCACGGCCAGCGTGAACACCAGGTTGATCACCAGGATCGGGATGATCCGGGAGATGTCCCGGCCCAACCTGCGCTCGATGATGATCAGCGCGGCGAAGAGACCGAACACGGCGGTCGACGCACCGACGGTGGCCGCCCGCGGGCTGCTGAACAGGTACGCCGCCACGTTGCCGCCGAGGCCCGCGATCAGGTAGAGCGCGGCGAACCGCACGCGCCCGAGGTTGGCCTCCAGCGACCGGCCGAGCACCCACAGCGCCCACATGTTGAGCAGCAGGTGGAGCACGCCGTAGTGCAGGAACATCGCCGTGACCAGGCGGTACCACTGACCCTCGGCGATCCCGCCGAGCGTGTAGTCGGAGAGGTAGGCCCGGCCGAGCACCGCGCCCCACTCGGTCAGCGGCGTGCTGCCGCCCATCAGACCACCGAAGCCGGCGCCGCCGACCGCCGCGTCCCCGCCCCGGGCGGAGGCGATGGAGAGCAGCAGGAACAGCACGTTCACGGCGATCAGTGCCTTGGTGACATAGCCGTGCCGGCCGGCCGTACCGCCGCCGAAGGCGGTACGCGCCGGCCGGACACTGCGACGTCCCTCGTTGACGCACTCCGGGCACTGGTGCCCGACCGAGGCCTCCCGCATGCAGTCCGGGCAGATCGGCCGGTCGCAGCGGGTGCACCGGACGTAGGTCTCCCGGCCGGGGTGCCGGTAGCAGACCGGGGTGGTCGGCGGAGACTCGCTCACCGGGCCGACCCTCCCGCCACCACCGCGCGGTCCACCGGCACCGGCCGTGCTCCGGAGCGCTCAATCATGCGAGCAAAGGTACCTCGCCGGTCGCTCAGGAACCGGACCGCTCGATCTCGACCCGCTCGATGACGACGTCCTGGAGCGGACGGTCGCTCGGACCGGTCGGGGTGTTCGCGATCGAGTCCACGACCTTCACCGACTCCTCGTCGGCGACCTGGCCGAAGATGGTGTGCCGGTTGTTGAGGTGCGGCGTCGGGGACACGGTGATGAAGAACTGCGAACCGTTGGTGCCCGGTCCGGCGTTCGCCATCGCCAGCAGGTACGGACGGTCGAACCGCAGCTCCGGGTGGAACTCGTCGGCGAACTTGTAGCCCGGTCCGCCCCGACCGGTGCCCGTCGGGTCGCCCATCTGGACCATGAAACCGCTGATCACGCGGTGCGAGATGGTGCCGTCGTAGTACGGACCACTGCCCGGCTGACCGGTGCGCGGGTCGGTGTACTCACGGTTGCCCTCGGCCAGGTCGACGAAGTTACGGACGGTCTTCGGCGCGTGGTTGGGGAAGAGCTCCAGCCGGATTGGGCCAGCGTTGGTGTGCAGGGTGGCGTAGACAGCCTCGGCCACGGGTACTCCTCACTCGTTGGTCAGTTCCATGCGGATCCTCCCATGTGCCCGATCTGGCATCGCGGAGGCATCCGAAGGTGGAGGATGACGAAGGAACAACTCCCAGGAGGTAGGACCGTGTTTGGATTCGGGCGGCGTAAGTCCCAGGGGCAGTTGGCCAAGGCCGAACTGAACCAGAGCATCAGCCACCTGATGCTGGCAGCCAACCACGCCGCGAAGGGCGCTGGCGCCACCGTCGGCCCGCGGGTCCAGGTGGCCCGGGGCTACGTCGGACCGACCGCCGCGAAGGTACGCGACCGCGCGTCGACCGGCTGGGGGACGACTCTCACCACGCTGGCACCACTGGCGGCGGCTGCTCGTGATGGCGCCGCGCAGGCAGGGCCGCTGACCAGGAAGGCCAAGTCGAAGACCATGCGGATCACCGGTAAGAAGAAGCAGCCGCGTCGTCGCGGCTCGATGATGACCGGCCTGTTGGCGGCGGGTGCCATCGCCGGCCTGGCCGGCGCGGTGGCGCTGCGTCGCCGCCGGGAGCAGCAGGAATGGGCCGAGTACGACCCGACCCGCAGCACCCTGGAGCCGATGCGCGACGAGGTCGACTCGATCGAGGTGCGTACGCCGTCCGCCGCCCGGGGGTCCGACGGTTCCGCCATGTCCGGCGCGGCGGGGATGACCGGCGCGGGCAGCTCGGCGGTAGCCAGCGGCTCCAGCGCCAGCACCACCGCCCCGGCCAAGCAGACCGGTGTCCGCCCAACCGACAAGGTCCCGTCGGTCGCCGAGGGTGCCACCGACGTCTCCGGCCGGCCGACCGACGACCTCACCAAGGCGCTGGGCAAGGACACGGCCCGCACCAACGGCCGCCGCTGAGGTCAGCAGCAGCGCATCGGGCGCCGACGAGTGGGTTGACCCCGCTCGTCGGCGCTTCCGCGTGAGCGGTCAGAGCCAGCCGTTGCGGCGGAACCAGCGGTAGAGGGCCAGTGAGACGCCGAGCATGAGGGCCAGCACCACCGGATAGCCGTACGTCATCTTCAGCTCGGGCATGTTCTCGAAGTTCATCCCGTAGATGCCGGCGATGGCGGTCCAGACCGCGGCGATGCCGGCCCAGGCGGCGATCTTGCGCATGTCGTTGTTCTGGTCGACGGTGACCTGGGCCAGCCGCGCCTGGAGGATCGAGTTCAGCAGGTCGTCGTAGGAGTTCACCTGCTCCACGGTGCGGCTCAGGTGGTCCTGCACGTCCCGGAAGTACTTGCGGATCTCCTTGGGCACGTCCCGGTTGACCTGGGAGGTCAGCGTCATCAGCGGCCGTTGCAAGGGCACCACGGCCCGCTTGAACTCCACCAGTTCCCGCTTCATCTGGTAGATCCGCTGGATCCGCCCGTGGCCGTGCCTGTCGAAGACCTCCGCCTCCAGCATGTCCAGGTCGTCCTCGATCTGGTCGGCCACCTCCAGATAGAGGTCGACCACCCGGTCGGTCACCCCGTACGCCACCGCCCACGGGCCGTGCAGCAGCAACTCCTGCTTGGTCTCCAGGTCGGCGCGGATCGGGGCGAGCCGGCAGGCATCACCGTGCCGGACGCTGATCACGAAGTTCGGGCCGATGAAGAGCATCACCTGCCCGGTCTCCACCACCTCGGAGTTCTCGGTCAGCTCGGTGTGCTCGCAGTAACGGGCGGTGCGCAGCACCAGGAAGACGACGTCGCCGAACCGCTCCAGCTTGGGGCGCTGCTCGGCCTTGACCGCGTCCTCGACCGCCAGTTCGTGCAGGCCGTACGTCTCCGCGATGGCGGTCATCTCGGCCAGCTCCGGCTGGTGCAGGCCGATCCAGACGAAGCCGTGCTCCTCGCGGCGGGCGGCGGCCAGCGCCTCCGCGTACGTCCAGTCGCCGGGCTGCCGCTTGCCGTCGACGTAGAGCGCGCAGTCGACCACCGCGCTGCGGCCGGTGCCCGTGCCCGCCGGGGCCGGGACGGGCGGCGAGCCGTCGGCGTTGAGGATCCGGGTCATCGCCCGGACCGGGGAAGGCCACGCCCGAGGTCGCAACACCCGACCGGTGGTCGACGGTGCCGTCCGGTCCCGCTCTGTCCGATCCGTCATCGCGTCACCTCCCGCGCTCAGCTGCGGCTTGCAGGCTACGCCGACTGCGGTCGAGGACCGGTGTGACGGCGGTCGCGTGGGGGGCGGCGCCGGGCGGGCCGGGCCGCATCGGGGGGTGTGCGGGGAACGACACGGCCCACCCGGCACCTGTGGGGGCGGGAGGTTGTGCTGCCGCGTCAACCCGGGCGGGGCCGGCCCGGAGGCCGGGCGGTGAACTCCGCAGCCGACGGGGTGACGCTCGCAGCATTGTGGGCCAGCCGGCCGCCCGGAGGGGAGCCCCGGGACGGCCGGCATCGTCGTTCTGTCAGGAACCCGACAGTTAAATCAGCTGCGGACGGCCTCGACGGCCTCCGCGAGCCGCCGGACACCCTCGTCGATCTTGTCGGCGGTCACCGCCGAGAAAGCCAGTCGGAGCGCGTGCCGCCCGCCGTCCAGCATGAAGTCGCTGCCCTTGACCACGGCGACCCCGCGTTCGGCCGCCGCCGGGGCGAGCCGGTCGACGAGCACGTCCTCGGGGAACTCCACCCAGAGGAAGTAACCACCGTCGGGCTCTACGAACCGCGCCTGCGGCAGGTGCCGGCGCAACGACTCGGCGAGCACCTGCGACCGCTCACCCAGCGCCGCCCGGACCGTCTCGATCGAGCGGTCGATGTCACCGGAGACGCAGAACTGGTGCACGATCGCCTGGGACACCATCCCCGGAGAGATGTAGAGACTCGTCGCGTTCTTCGCGATGGAGGCGATCAGGTCCGCCGGGCCGACCAGGTAACCGACCCGCACACCCGGGCAGACCGTCTTGGTGAAGCTCGACGCGTGCACCACCACGTTGCGGGTGTCCAGCGAGAGCATCGACGGCAGCGCCTCGCCCCGGAAGCGGACATCCGCGTACGGGTCGTCCTCGAAGATCGTGAACTCGTACTCGGCGGCCAGGTCGAGCAGCTCCCGGCGCTTCTCCAGGGAGAGCGTCATGCCGGCCGGGTTCTGGTAGTTCGGAATGACGTGCGCGAGCCGGGGTCGGACCCCGGACTCCAGCAGCTTGCGCAGCTCGGCAGTGTCCAGGCCATCCGGCTGGACCGCGACGCCGTGCAGCTCGCTGCCCATCCGCTGGAGGTTGAGCAGCGTCCGGTCGTACGTCGGGCGTTCCACCACCACCGCGTCGCCGGGGCGGACCAGGTGGTCGAAGAGGAACGCGTCGGCCTGGAGCGACCCGTTGGTGACCAGCACCTGGTCGGCCTCGACCCCGTGCTTCTCGGCGATCCACTTTCGCAGCGGAAGGTACCCGACGGAGGTGCCGTACGCCGTCACCCCCGCGGGGTCGGCGTCGAAGGCGCGGACGGCGGCGGCCTTGAGCCCCTCGACATCGACGATGTCCAGCGAGGGAGCCCCACGGGCAAAGGAGATCAACTGCTCGGCGGTCATGGATGTTGAGCGTACGGGCGGCGGTGGGGAACGCGCGGTCGGCACGGCGATGTCCGCATCCTGAGCCACCGGGTCGGGTGACAGCACTCCACCGGTCGGCGGCAGATCAGACCGGAAGGGCGAGCGCGTCGTGCTGCGCGGCCCGGGAAAGTCCCTCCAGCTGCACGCCGAGCGCGTCGAGGAGCTGGCTCCAGTCGAAGTAGGAACGCCAGGCGGTGATCCGGCCCTTGCGGGCCCGGACCACGTCGGCCACCTCCCAGCTCACCAGGCGGCCGGTTGGCGCCACTGTGCCGTACGGCGAATGCAGGGTGCCGGTGTGGGTGCCGGTCAGCCGCAGCTCGACTGCGGCGCCACCACCCGTGCGGACCGCGCCCATCGGGTCGACCCGCAGGTCTCCGAAGGCGCCGGTCCAGGTGCGCAGCAGCGCGGGCAGCTCGATCGGCCGGACCGTCACGCCCGGCATGGCGTAGAACGCCTCCGGGGCGTAGAGATCCGGCAGCCGGGCCACGTCCCGACGCAGGAGCATGGCGTACTGCATCTCGACCAGCCGCTCCGCGTCGCGCATCGGGACCTCCCCAACGGGCCACGGCATCTCCGCGCCCGCAAGGGATGCCTACCCATCGATCCGGCCCGGTACACCACCCCCGGTCAGGTCGTGGCGACCGCCTGGCTCTCCGACCAGACCCGCATGATGTCCCGGACGGAGATCACGCCGGCCACCTCCCGGCCGTCGAGCACCACCAGGTGCCGGAACCCGCCCCGGGCCATCGCGGCGGCGGCCTCGGCCACCGTCCACTCCGGCCCGGCGTAGACCACGTCCCAGGTCAGGTGAGCGCCGGTGCGTTCCACGTCGCAGTCCAGGCCAGCGCCGATGGCCTTCAACACGTCGCGTTCGGTCATGATCCCCACGCCCTCGGAATCCGGGTCGATCACGACCGCCGACCCGACACCGCGGGCCGACATCATCCGGGCCGCCTGGCGGAGCGTGTGCTCCGGACCGACGACGAGGACCTGGCTGGACATCGCATCCCGTACCTGCATCACACATCACCCCTTTGGGACGGTGGCATTCGGTACGGACATGGTGGTCGGTGGATGTTTCCAGGACAAGAGCGGCATCGCACAAGCTGCGGCCGCTGGCTACTGTCGGATGGTGTCCACCGAGCCCCTGCGCTGCGCCGGCGCGCTGATCGTCGACCATGACGGCCGCATCTTCTTTCAGCGCCGCTCACCACACCGACGCCTGTTTCCCAACTGCTGGGACATCGTGGGCGGCCACGTGGAGCCCGGCGAGGACATCGACGAGGCGCTACGCCGGGAGATCACCGAGGAGACCGGCTGGGTCCTCTCCCACGTCCTGGGCCAGGTGGGCGAGTACAGCTACGTCGGCGACGACGGCCTGGCCCGGACCGAGTACGACTTCCTGGTCCGCGTCGACGGTGACCTCGACCGCCCCACCCTGGAGGCCGGCAAGCACACCGAGTACCGCTGGCTGGCGGAGCACGACGTGACAGTGCTCGACGAGCACCGCGACGTCAACGACGGGCTGATCCGACGGATCGCGGAGGAGGGCTTCGCCGTCCTGCGGTCGATCGGTCTGTGAACACCATCGAACTGGCGCCGCACCGGATCGCCGGGCTGCTCGCGCCGGCCGTGGACCGGACCTTCCGCGCCGGCATGCTGGCCGGCCGGGACGGCGGTGGCGCCGAACTGTCCCAGCGTTACGGCGGAGTGACGGCCACCGGCTTCCTGGTCGACCTGCGCACCCGGCTGGCCGCACCCGGTGGCACTGTCGACGGGCCCGGGTTCGCGGCGATCACCCGCTACCAGGACCCGGTCGTCTGCCGGCGGACAGTGGACAAGCAGGTGGCGCACGGGATGATCTACCGCGGCCCGGACGGCGCCCTCTCCGCCACCGAGCGGGGCGGCGCCTTCCTCGCCGAGCTGTACCAGGTGCACGCCGAGGTCACCGAGGAACTGTGGGCCGGGCACGACGACCGGGTGGCCCGGCTGGTCGCCCTGCTCGGCCGACTGCTGTCGTACGCCCTCGTGTTGGCCGACGAGGAGGAGGACCGGGGCGGCTCGGCCTTCGCCGCGCTGGCGCCCCCGTACGAACCGGACGGCACCCCGTCGGGCGTGCTCCTGCTCAACCGGCTCGGCACGCTGCGCCACCACCGGGCCGACGCGCACGCCGCCGCCTGGACTGCCGCCGGGCACACCGCGTCGAGCATCGCCGCCCTGCCGACCGGTCCCGAACGGCTCGCCATCGAGTTGGAGACCGACCGGCGGGCCGCCGAACCGTACGCCGTGCTCAGCGCCGAGGAGCGCCTGAGCATGCTTGCCGACCTGGCGGCCCTGCCCGGCTGACCCGGTTGGCCGGAGCGGCGCACCAAGCCGGCGCTATCCTCCAGCGGTGACGGGAGCAGGACTAGGGAGGATGTCGCGATGATCGGAATGGTGCTCGCGGCCGGAGCGGGACGACGGCTGCGCCCGTACACCGACACCCTGCCCAAGGCGTTGGTGCCGGTGGACGGCGAGACGACGATCCTGGACATCGCGCTGGGCAACCTCGCCGAGGTCGGGCTCACCGACATCGTGATCGTCGTCGGCTACGCGGCGGACGCGGTCCGCGAGCGGCAGGCAGACCTGGAGAAGCGGTACGGGGTCACGCTCACCCTGGTGCACAACGACAAGGCCGAGGAGTGGAACAACGCCTACTCGCTCTGGCTCGCCCGGGAGTACTTCGCACGCGGGGTGCTGCTGGTCAACGGGGACACCGTGCACCCGGTGAGCGTGGAGAAGACCCTGCTCGCCGAGCGTGGCCCGGGCATCCTGCTCGCCGTGGACACCCTCAAGCCGCTGGCCGAGGAGGAAATGAAGACCACCTTCGACGCTGCCGGCCAGCTCACCCGGATCACCAAGATCATGGACCCGGGCGAGGCGTACGGGGAGTACATCGGCGCCACCCTGATCGAGCCGCAGGTCGCCGACGCCCTCGCCGACGCGCTGGAGGCGACCTGGCAACGGGACCCGAACCTCTACTACGAGGACGGCTACCAGGAGTTCTCCGACCGGGGCGGGGAGGTGCGGGCGGCGCCGATCGGTGACGTCCCCTGGGTCGAGGTCGACAACCACGCCGACCTGGCCCGGGCGCGGGAGATCGCGTGCCTCTACTAGCCCGGAGCGTCCTCACCCCGCTGCACATCGACGTGCGACGCGGGGCGGTCGCCGACCTGGGGGCGATCCTGGCCGACGGGCGGATCTCCTCCGGGGGTGACGTCGCGGTGGTGGTCGGCCCGGGTCAGGGCGCCCAGATCGCGGAGCTGATCCGACCGTCGCTGCGCTCCGCGGACGTCTTCACCGTCTCCGGCGGGACGCTGGACGCCGCCGACGACCTGGGCGGCAAACTCCGCGCCCGGTCGTACGACGCGGTGGTCGGCATCGGCGGCGGCAAGACCATCGACGTGGCCAAGTACGCGGCGACCCGCCGAGGGCTGCCGATGGTGTCGGTGGCGACCAGCCTCGCCAACGACGGGATCGCCTCCCCGGTGGCCAGCCTGATCACCGACGGGATCAAGGGCTCCTACGGCGTACACATCCCGATCGGGGTGATCGTCGACCTGGACTTCGTGGAGAGCGGCCCGGACCGGCACAACCGGGCCGGTATCGGCGACGTGATCAGCAACATCAGCGCGCTGGCCGACTGGGAGCTGTCCCGGCAGGCACGCGGTGAGCCGGTCGACGGGCTGGCCGCCTCGCTGTCGCGGGCGGGCGCCGAGGCGGTGCTCAACCACCCCGGCGACATGAGCGACGACGCCTTCGTGATCGTCCTCGCCGAGGCGTTGATCTCCAGCGGCCTGGCGATGGCTGTCGACGGCACCAGCCGTCCGTGCAGCGGCGGCTGCCACGAGATCATGCACGCGGTCGACGCGCTCTTCCCCGGCACCGCCTCACACGGTGAGCTGGCCGGGCTGGGCGCGCTGTTCTGCACCTGGCTGCGCGGAGACCTCCGCCGCTTCGGGGAGATGTCGGCCTGCCTGGCCCGGCACGGTCTGCCCCGGCTCCCCGCCGAGGTGGCGCTCACCGACGACCAGTTCATCGAGGCGGTGCAGTTCGCGCCGCGTACCCGGCCGGACCGGTACACCATCCTCGAACACCTGGCACTGTCGCCTACCGAGACCCGGGAGCGGCTGGCAGACTACGCCGGTGCAATCCGCGACCAGCTTGGCTGACCCCCGTCCCACCGTCGCCGACTTCCACCGGGTGAACCGGGGCGGCGGCCTGTTCAGCGAGTCGATCAGCCAGTGGCTGGGGGCCGTCTTCGCGCTCGTCGCCCAGCG
This sequence comes from Micromonospora vinacea, assembly GCF_015751785.1. Classification (NCBI taxonomy): domain Bacteria; kingdom Bacillati; phylum Actinomycetota; class Actinomycetes; order Micromonosporales; family Micromonosporaceae; genus Micromonospora; species Micromonospora vinacea. Next base: position 1,798,648 of record NZ_JADOTY010000001.1, read on the forward strand.
GCTCGGGCTTCGACCGACCGCGTTGACCATCACCAACCTGGTGCTCGGGCTGGCCACCTCGGTCACCGTTGTGGCGCTCGCCGGCCCGGTCGCCGCCGGGGACGTACCTGCCTGGGTGGTCGGCCTGCTCGCCCTCATCGGCTGGCAGGTGGCGTACTCCCTGGACTGCGCCGACGGGCAGCTGGCCCGGGTGACCGGCCAGGGCAGCGCCGCCGGGGCCCGCGTCGACGTGCTCTGCGACGTGGCCGCGCAGATCGCCCTGGTGGCCGCCCTGGCCGCCACCGCCGTGGCCCAGGAGCCGGCCACGCCGACCTGGCTCGTGGCGACCTTCGCGGGCACCTGGATGGTCAACCTGGTGACGTCGGTGATGCAGGCCGGCCCGAACGCGGCCAGCATGGTCACCTCGACCTCGCTGCCGGTGCGCCTGGTGAAGCTGGTCCGCGACTACGGCGCTGTGGTGTTCGTGGCCGCGCTGGTGCTCGCCGTGGCCCCCGCGCTGGTCCTCTGGGTGATGGTCGCCTTCACCATCGTCAACGGTGGCTTCCTGCTGGCCAGCATCGCCTTCTCCGCCAGCGCCTCCCTGCGCTGACCCTCACCCGCGCGTCGCCCGTCCGCAAGATCCTCACCTGCCCGCCGCCCGCCCGCAAGATCCATCCAACTTCCCCGAAGTTGCTGCCTCCGACCGGCGGGAGACCCCAACATCCCTGATGTTGCGCGGATCTTGCGGGCAGATCCGCCTGGCCCATCCGCAGCGCCGCGCGGAGGGGCGGCGGCGTGGCGGCGTGGCGGCGTCCGCCGACAAGATCGCACTCGATCCAGGATGTAGTGGCCTCGGAGCAGCCGGAGGGGACTACATCCTGGATCGAGCGCGATCATGCAGGGCAGGGCGGGGCCGAGCCGTCCCGGCCAAGGCGAGGTGGGGCGGGCGGTGCGGGGTTCAGACGTGGTTGGGGGTTCGGGCCAGGCCTGCGTAGATGTCGATGAGCTGCTTGGTGACCACGTCGGGGTGGAAGATGCGCTCGTAGCGGGCGCGGGCGGCCAGTGTCAGCCCGGACGCACCGGCGCGGGCGACCGGCAGTGCTGCCGCGAGCGCGGCGGGCTCCGGGGCGACCACCCAACCGGCCTCGCCCAGGGCGATCCCCGCCGGCATGGGTGACCCGCCGCCCCCGGCCACCGCGGAGGCGTTCTCGGCGGGCCCGGTGCCGGCGGGCTCGTGCGGGGCGTCGGCACCGACCAGGTACGGAATGCCGCCCAACGCCGTACCGAGCACCGGCCGGCCGTTCGCCAACGCCTCGATGATCACGGTGGGCAGCACGTCGTGCCACATCGCGGCGACGATCACCACAGCGCTCGCCTCGACCGCTGCCTGCACACCGGCCCGGTCGAGCTGGCCGAGGTAGACCACGTCGGGTCGCTCGGCGGCGGCTGCCTCCACGAGGTGGCGCAGCTCGCCGTCGCCGGCCACCCGCAGCGTGCCCAACGCACCCACCGGGTGCCGGCGCCAGGCGTCCAGCAGCAGGTCGACGCCCTTCTCGGGGGAGAGCCGGGCCATGTAGAGGAACCCGTCACCGAGCGGCGCCGGCCGGCCCGGGTCGGGTACGGAGTTCGGCTTCACCACGATGCGTTCGTCCGGAATGCCGTAGTCGCTGAGGTGGTCGGCGATCGCCGTGGTGAGCGCGATGTACCGATCCACGGAGCGCCAGGTGCCGCGGTGCACGGCCAGGGTGGTCGCCATCAGCGCGCTCTGCACCGTCGAGTCGCGGTAGCAGCGGTGCTTGATCGCCGGCACACCCAACGCCCGGCCCTTGCAGTCCTGACAGATCACGCCGTCGCGGAAGTAGATCCCCGACGAGCAGACCTGCCGGTAGTTGTGCACCGTCTGTACCACCGGCACGCCGTGCCGGTGCGCTGTCCGCACCACCCAGGGCGAGATCAGGGGGTACGGGTTGTGCAGGTGCAGAACGTCCGGTCGGTGCTCGGTGAGCAGCCGGCTCAGGTCGTGCTGGGCGCGCGGCGCCCAGATCGGCGAGATCGGCAGTAGCGCCTTCGCCGACTTCGACATCGAGGGGATCTCGTCCGAGCTGCGGATGAAGGGCAGCACCTCGACGCCAGCGGCGGTGAGCTGAGCGATCTCCGAGTCGACGATCGTGTTCTCACCGGAGGGCTGGGCTTCCCGGTACCGGTTGTGTGCCACCACGATTCTCACGGGAAAGAAGGCTACCGTTGTGTCGTGCCCGAACTACCGGAGGTTGAGGCGCTCGCGGGTTACCTGCGTCAGCGCGCGGTGGGGCGGCGCGTCGATCGGCTGGAGATCGCCGCGATCAGCGCCCTGAAGACGTACCAGCTGGCGCCGGCTGAGGTCGCCGGCCGGGCGGTGGTCGACGCCACTCGGCACGGCAAGTTCCTCGATGTCCTGTTCGAGGGTGGCCTGCACCTGGTGGTGCATTTGGCGCGGGCGGGCTGGCTGCACTACCGGGAGGCGTTCCCCTCCACCACCCCGCTGCGTCCCGGCAAGGGCCCGATCGCTGTTCGGATACGCCTGGATGACGGTTCCGGCTTCGACCTCACCGAGGCCGGCACGCAGAAGAAGCTGGCCGCGTACCTGGTCACCGACCTGGCGGAGGTCCCCGGGGTGGCCAAGCTGGGCCCGGACGCGCTCGCCTCGGATCTGCCCACCTTCGCCGAGCGGCTGCGGAGCCGGCGGGGGCAGGTCAAGGGGGTGCTGACCGACCAGTCGGTGCTGTCCGGGGTGGGCAACGCGTACTCAGACGAGATCCTGCACGCCGCGAAGCTGTCCCCGTTCGCGATCACCGATCGGCTCACCGACGACCAGATCGCCACCCTGCACGCCGCCACCCGACAGGTCCTCGGCGACGCGGTCGAGCGGTCCCTCGGTCAGCGGGCCGCGGAACTCAAGGGTGAGAAGCGCTCCGGGCTGAAGGTGCACGCCCGCACCGGGCTGCCCTGCCCGGTGTGCGGGGACACCGTGCGCGAGGTGTCGTTCGCCGACTCCAGCCTCCAGTACTGCCCGACCTGCCAGACCGGCGGAAAGCCGCTCGCTGACCGTCGGTTGTCCCGTCTCGTACGGTGAGTAATTCCACTCCACGACTACGGAGCGGAATCGCCCTCACTGAGTGGAAGCTCCGGTCCGCCGTTCTGGTCAGGCGCGCATCCATCGGTATAGTGGCCCGGTCCCCGGCTTCTGAAATGGTGCGGAGCCGGCCAGATCCTGCCAGCACCGTCAGTCGCCAATCTCCTTCGGGGCGGCGACCGGTCGGAGCCCGCGTGGGAGACTGGGACGGTGGGCGACCGGGCCTTCACGGTGAGTGAGCGGCCCGTGTCATGCGGGAGGACATGGGTGAGGTGACGGCAAGCCTCCAGCGCCCGGTAACCAACGAAGGCCGGAGCAGACTCGTGCGGCACGTCGACAGCTTCGAGATCCAGCCGCCGACGCCGCCGTCCCACAACGGCGTACCCCGGTCGGCCTGGGCCCGAGCGCGACGCCGCGTCTCCCGCTGGCACCGCCCGTACACGGCGATCCTGCTGCTGCTCGACTTCGGCGCGGCGGCGTTCGCCAGCTGGATCGCGATCCAGCTGTTCGACCAGGCCGCCTCCGGGTTCAACGACCTCAAGCAGGACCCGACCTGGTTCCACACCGTCTCCTACCTGCTGCTGCCGCTCGGCTGGGTGGTCATCCTCTGGAGCAACCGGGCCTACGACCGGCGCTATCTGGGCCTCGGCCCGGACGAGTTCAAGCGGGTCATCAGGGCCGCGGTGACGGTCGCCGCGAGCGTCTCGTTCCTCGCGTTCGCCACCAAGACCGCGCTGTCCCGGTGGACGGTCGGCACGGCCCTGCTCGGCGCGCTGCTGTTGATCCTGTGGGGCCGTTTCGTGGCCCGCTGGGCGCTGCACTACATCCGGCGGCGGGCCGGCCAGGCCGCGCACCGGATGGTGCTGGTCGGCACCCTGCCGGAGTGCCTGGAGGTCTACGCGGCGGTCACCCGCAGCCCGGCCGCCGGGCTGATGCCCGTCGCCATCCACATCACCGACGGGTACGCGGCTGCCCGAGGCATGCCGACCCCGGTTCCGGTGTACGCCGGACGCGACGTCCTGGCCCTGGTCCGTGAGGTCGGTGGGGACACCATCGCGGTCTGCGGGTCGGCGAGCGCGGAGCCGGGCGAGCTGCGTCGGCTGGCCTGGCAGTTGGAGGGCTCCGGCGTCGACCTGGTGGTCGCCCCGCAGCTGACCGACATCGCCGGCCCCCGGGTGCACATCCGGCCGATCGAGGGTCTGCCGCTGCTGCACGTCGAGGAGCCGACCCTCTCCGGGCCGGCGCTGCTGGCGAAGAACCTGATGGACCGGGTCGCCGCCGGCCTCGGCCTGCTGCTGCTGGTCCCGCTCTTCCTGGCCATCGCCGTCGCGATCCGGATCTCCGATCCCGGGCCGGTCTTCTTCCGCCAGCCCCGGGTGGGGCACGAGGGGCGCACGTTCCGGGTGTGGAAGTTCCGGACGATGTACGTCAACGCCGAGGACCGGTTGGCGAGCCTGGTCGACCGCAACGAGACCGACGGCATGCTGTTCAAGATGAAGGAGGACCCCCGGGTCTTCCCGGTCGGTCGTTTCCTCCGGGCCACCTCGCTGGACGAACTGCCGCAGTTGATCAACGTGCTCTGGGGCGAGATGTCGCTGGTCGGGCCCCGCCCGCTGCCGGCCGACGACGGTGACTTCCTGGGTGACGTACGCCGCCGCCTGCTGGTCCGCCCCGGCATGACCGGTCTGTGGCAGGTCTCCGGCCGCTCCGACCTGTCCTGGGACGAGTCGGTCCGACTGGACCTCTACTACGTCGACAACTGGTCGCTCGCGTACGACCTGAGCATCCTGTGGCGCACTGTCGGGGTGGTGCTCGCCCGCAAGGGCGCGTACTAGAGGGTTGGCGCGCCGGCTCGCAGGGGCGAGGATCGCTGCGTGGCTGCCAACCTCTCCGCCGTGGTCGGCGTCGCCTCACTCGTCACCGCGCTGACCGCGGCCCTGTTGGCGGTGCTGCGGCTGCGGGCGCGCCGTGGCATCGCCACCGCCACCCAGCGGGCCACCTACGAGGTGCTGCACACCGCCGGCCTGGCCGCCGAGCCGCTGCGCGCGGGCTTGAGCGAGGCGGGCGCGACGAAGGCCGTACGCCATCTGCGGGCGCTGGTGGGCGCGGTCGGGCTGGCGCTCACCGACGCCGACCGGCTGCTGGCCCTCGACGGGCGCGGCACGCACCACGGGGAGCAACTGCTCGCGGCGGCCCAGCGGACTGTGGACTCCGGCCGCTCGACGGTGCTGGGTGAGCAGGAGCTGCACTGCGACCGGGTCGACTGCCCGATCCGGGGGGCGGTGGTCGCACCGTTGCTGGGGGCGGACGGCCGGGTGGTGGGCGCGCTGGTGGCGGTCGCCGACAGCCCACCGCCTCCGGGGTTGGTGCAGGCCACCCTGGAGACGGCGCACTGGGCCGGCAACCAGCTCGCCCTGGCCGAGTTGGACTCGTCGCGGGAGCGGCTGGCCCGCGCCGAGATCCGCGCGTTGCGGGCGCAGATCAGCCCGCACTTCATCTACAACGCGCTGACCGCGATCGGCTCGTTCGTGCGCACCGATCCGGAGCGGGCCCGGGAGCTGATCCTGGAGTTCGCGGAGTTCACCAGGTACTCGTTCCGGGCGCACGGGGAGTTCACCACCCTGGCCGAGGAGCTGCGGTCGATCGACCGCTACCTGACCATCGAGCGGGCCCGGTTCGGGGACCGGTTGCAGGTGCGGCTGCAGATCGCTCCGGAGGTGCTGCCGGTGACGCTGCCGTTCCTCTGCCTCCAGCCGTTGGTGGAGAACGCGGTCCGCCACGGGTTGTCCCGCAAGCCGGGCACGGGCATGGTGAGCATCGAGGCCCGGGACGCGGGCGCCGAATGCCACATCACGGTGGAGGACGACGGAGTGGGAATGGATCCGACCACGCTGACCGCCGGCATCGCCGAGCTGGCCCGCGGCGCCGGCGACCCCGGTGACGACACGGGCCAGCACGTCGGCCTCTCCAACGTCGACGAGCGGCTGCGGTCGGTCTTCGGGGACCGGTTCGGCCTGGTCGTGGAGACCGGGTTGGGCTCGGGCACGAAGGTGAGCATGCGGGTCCCGAAGTTCCATCCCGGCGTACGGGCAGGGTCGTGAGCGAGCGAACCGCGACGGGTGCGGTGAACGCGACCGGTTTCCTGCGGGTCCTCGCTGTGGACGACGAGCCGCCCGCGCTCGACGAGCTGGCGTACCACCTGCGGGCCGACCCCCGGGTGGCCCGGCTGCACACGGCCGGGGATGCCACCGAGGCGCTGCGGCTGCTGCGCGACGGCGACGTGGACGTGGTCTTCCTGGACATCCGGATGCCCGGCCTGGACGGCATGGAGCTGGCCCGGGTGCTGCGCCGCTTCGCCCGGCCACCGGCGATCGTGTTCGTCACCGCGTACGACGACGGCGCGGTGGACGCGTTCGACCTGGGCGCCACCGACTACGTGCGGAAACCGGTTCGCGCCGATCGGCTGGCCGAGTCGCTGCGCCGGGTGATCGGCTCGCGGGTGGTGTCGTCGCACCCGGCGGCGCTGGCCCGCGCCGAGGAGGACCCGACCATCCCCATCGAGTTGGCCGGCACCACCCGGATGCTGCCCCGCTCGGCGGTGCGGTGGGTGGAGGCGCAGGGTGACTACGCCCGGTTGCACACCGCGGAGGGGTCGCATCTGGTGCGGGTCTCGCTGGCCACGCTCGCGGAGCGCTGGGCCGATGCGGGGTTCGTCCGGGTGCACCGTTCGTACCTGGTGCAGTTGAAGTTGATCGCGGAGTTGCGGCTGGTCAACTCCGGTTACGTGGTGGTGATCGACTCCACCGAGTTGCCGGTGAGCCGGCGGCACACCCGAGAGCTGAAGGACAAGCTGGTCAGGGCCGCGAAGCAGGATTGGAGTCGCTGAGCCGGGAATGAAGCCAATCCTACCGTACGTTGTACGCTAGTACGTACGACTTCCGGGAGGCCTGCCGTGACCGAGACCCCGTTCAACGCCGAATCCGAGTTCGACAGCCAACTCGACCGACTGGTGCAGCTCGGCTACCCCGCTCTCGCCGGGCTGACCGAGAGCGCCTTCCGCAACCTGGTCGCGCCACTGCGGGCCCGAGCGGCCGAGGGCACCGCCGGGCTACCCGCCCCCACCGACGCCCGGGTGCCGTTCCTGCTGGTCATCACCCGGGACCTCATCGGGGTGCCGGAACGGGTGGAGCTGACCACCCTCGCCGGCAAGCGCAAGCCCGGCGTCGTCGACCGGAACTACGCCGAGGACGACCTGCCCCGCTTCGACCCGATCAAGGAGTTGGAGGTGCCGGCCGGGCCGGCCTACCTGCTCTTCGACGTCGACCGGGGTGAGGAGTTCCGCAACCTGGCACCGGCCACCGCCATGGAGGGGATCACCGCGCAGGGCCGGTTGCCGCTGAGCATCGACGAGGGGCTCGCCTTCATCACGCTGCACCCGGCCGCGTTGGCGAGCAACAGGTGCTTCTCGCTGATCGGCTCCCGCTGCGGCGACAAGCGGGTGCCGGCGCTCTGGATCAGCCAGGGCGCACCCAAGCTGGGCTGGTGCTGGTACGGCAACCCGCACACCTGGCTCGGCTCCGCCTCGGCCCGACCGGAGCGCATCGGCCTGGAGTGACAACGGGCCGCCGTTGATCGACTCGGGTTCCGGAAAGTCGGGCCATCCCATCAACCCGGATGGCCCGACTTTCCACACCTCGGTCGGTTGTCCACAACGAGCCTCCGGAGTTCCCACACGCCAGCCGGCATGATCCCGGAGTTATCCACAGGCGTGAGCGGTTCTCCACAGGTTGTTCACAACGCAAACCACTGATCTCCACGGCCGCTCCCTACAGTCAGGACCCATGAACGAACGCCGGGTACTGGTGGTCGAGGACGAACGGACCATCGCCGAGTCCATCGCCGCCCGACTACGGGCCGAGGGTTTCACCGTGGAGATCGCGGCGGACGGGCCCAGCGCGGTCGCGCAGTTCCACGCCGGGCAGCCGGATCTCGTCGTCCTCGACGTGATGCTGCCCGGCTTCGACGGCCTGGAGGTGTGCCGCCGGATCCAGGCCGACCGGCCGGTGCCGGTGCTGATGCTCACCGCCCGGGACGACGAGACCGACCTGCTCGTGGGGCTGGCGGTCGGCGCGGACGACTACCTCACCAAGCCGTTCTCGATGCGGGAACTCACCGCCAGGGTGCACGTCCTGCTGCGTCGGATGGAGCGGGCCGCCGCCACCCCCGCGCCGCCCGCCATCCGCCTCGGCGACATCGAGATCAACGAGGCCGAGCGACGGGTCCGCCGGGCCGGGGCGGACGTGCACCTCACCCCGACCGAGTTCGACCTGCTGGTCCACCTCGCGGGTCGACCCCGCACGGTGCTCCCCCGGGAACGGCTGCTCGCCGACGTCTGGGGATGGGGCGACGGGAGCGGCACCCGCACCGTGGACAGCCACATCAAGGCTCTGCGCCGCAAGCTGGGTGCGGATCTCATCCGCACCGTGCACGGGGTCGGCTACGCCCTGGAGGTGCCTGCGTGACCGGCCGGCTGGTGAACTGGCTGGATCGGGTGCTGCCCCGCCCGCTGGACCCGGTCCGCTCGATCAAGATGAAGCTCGGCGTTCTGCTGGTTGCCTCCTGGGCCGTGGCCATCGGCTACTTCTGGTACGGCATCGGTTGGCTCCCACCGGGCACCTCGATCACGGTCATCTGCATCGCGCTGGTCACCTCGCAGGTGCTCGCTCACGGGATGACCTCGCCGCTGCGCGAGATGACCGCCGCCGCCGGCGCGATGGCCCGCGGCGACTACACCCGTCGGGTGCGCGCCACCTCCCGGGACGAGGTCGGCGAGCTGGCCCAGGCGTTCAACAAGATGGCCGAGGACCTGCACGCCGCCGACCAGCGTCGACGGGAGCTGATCGCCAACGTCTCGCACGAGTTGCGTACGCCGATCACCGCGTTGCAGGGCGTGCTGGAGAACATGGTGGACGGGGTGGCCGACCCCGAACCCGCGGCGCTGCGTTCGGCGTTGGCCCAGACCGAACGGCTCGGGCACCTCGTCGCCGACCTGCTCGACCTGTCCCGACTCGACGCCGGGGTGGTGCCGCTGCGGCGAGTACGCATCGACGTGGGGGACTTCCTCGACGAGGCGGTGGAGCACGCCACGGCCAGTGCGTCCGGCGCCGGCCTGGACGTCCGCTTCCAGCTCCGCGACCTGCCGGCACCGCTGACTGTCAACGCGGACCCGTGGCGGCTGCACCAGGTCTTCGCGAACCTCCTCGACAATGCGGCGCGACACAGCCCACCCGGCGGCACGGTGCGGGTGAGCGCCGAGGAACACGGCGACCAGCTCCGCTTCGAGGTGAGCGACGAGGGCCAGGGCATTCCGCCCTCCGAGCGTTCCCGGGTGTTCGAGCGGTTCACCCGCGGCGACCGGTCCGCCGGAGGCGGGACCGGGCTCGGCCTGGCCATCGCCCGGTGGGTCGTCGAACTCCACGGCGGTCAGATCGGTGTCCTCGATCCCGCCGGACCAGAGCAGGGTGACCGGCCCGGCTGCCGCATTCAGGTCACCATCCCGTGCCACGGGCCATACCGAGAAGAGGCCGCATGACCAGCCCCGGCAGTACCCCACTCCCGGCCACCGGGCCGACCGGGCCGGCGCCTGTCGCCCCAACCGTCAGGCCCGGACCGGCGGCACCGCCGGCGGCGGGTTGGCCCCAGGCGGCTCCGGCCGCACCGGCCCTGCCCCGGCCACCATCGATGATCGCGCGGCGCTGGCCGGGACCATCCGGCGATGCGCGTCCGATGGTGCTGGTGGCGTCGATGGCAGCGGCAGTCGTCGGCGCCTCGGTGCTCACGACAGTTCGTCCTGGCCTCGGCTGGCTGGTCGCCGCGTTGGCCGGCACGGCCGCCCTCGGCACCGCCGCCGTCGTCAGGTCCGGGACGTCAGCCCCGGTTGCGGTCCGCAGCGAGCCGACCGAGCCCGGCACCGCAGCCGGCGCCGAACCCGCCCGTCCCGGTGCCACGGGGGCACCGGGGCGGGTGGCGCAGGTCGCCTGGGCTGCGGCGACTGTCGCGTTGGTCGCCGTCGGCACGTTCCGGGCCGCCGGTTGGCTCTTCGCGCTCTGCGTGCTCGCCGCGGTGGCGACCGGGACGCTCACGGTGACCGGCGGGCGAAGCCCGCTCGGAATGCTTGTCGCCGCGACGCTGCCACCGGCCGCAACGGTACGGGCGCTCCCGTGGGCCGTACGCGGAGTGCGCCACAACCGCCCGGCGGGCTCGGGGATCGGGTTCGGACGCATCCTGACCAGCCTGGCAATGTCCGCCGTCCTGCTGACGCTGTTCGGGTTGCTCTTCTCCTCCGCCGACGCGGTCTTCGCCAACCTGGTCGGCGGTCTGCTGCCCGACATCGCGCCGGCCGGTGTGATCGGTTGGTTGCTGCGGCTCATCCTGATCGGCGGCGGTCTGCTCGGCGGCGCGTACCTGGTCAGCCGCCCACCCGACCTGGAGGGCCTGCGACCGGCGTCGTCACGGCCGGCCCACCGGTTGGAGTGGACCCTCCCGCTGGTGTTGCTCGACGCCCTGTTCGCCGTGTTCGTGCTGGTCCAGCTGACTGTGTTGTTCGGCGGGGCGGGGCACGTGCTGCGGACGGCCGGTCTCACCTACGCCCAGTACGCCCGCGGCGGGTTCTGGCAACTGCTCGCCGTCACCGCGCTCACCCTGCTGGTGATCGCGATCGCCGCCCGCCGGGCGCCGAAGGCCACCCGGGCGGACCGGCTGCTGGTCCGCGTGCTGCTCGGCACGCTCGCCGCGCTCAGTCTGGTGATCGTCGCCTCGGCGCTCTACCGGATGCAGGTCTACGCCGACGCGTACGGCGCCACCCGGCTGCGGCTCGTCGTGTCGACTGTCGAACTCTGGCTCGGGCTGCTCTTCGTCCTGGTCGGGGTGGCCGTGGTGCGGTTGCGGGCCGACTGGCTCCCCCGGTTGGTGGTCGGCACGGCGGTGCTGGCGCTGCTCGGGTTGGCCGTTCTCAACCCGGATCGCCTGATCGCCGAACGGAACGTCGACAGGTACCTGGAAACCGGCCGGTTGGACGTCAGCTACCTGTCCGGCCTGTCGGCCGACGCCGTACCGGCCCTGAGCCGGTTGCCCGAACCGATGCGCTCCTGCGCGCTGGGGGAGATCGCCGCCGAGCTGCCCCGGGACGGCTTCTTCGCGACGAACCTCGGTAGGGAGCGGGCCCGGCGGGTTCTCGACACGACCCCGGTGAGCGCCAGCGTGACCGACTGCCTCGGGTTGCAACGCTGGTGAGCGTGAGCGCTTGACAATCGCGTACGGCGGGCGAGACTGCCGGGGTGGCCAAGCAACTCCCTGATGTGGGGTCGGGCGGTGCGGTACCGCCGCCCCGGCGGTCCCGGATCGTGCTGGCCGAGATCACCCGGCAGGACACCCGCGCCGAGCGGACCCGCGCCGAGCTGGCCCAGCAGACCCAGGTCGGCGAGGCGCTGGTCCGCGGCCTGGTCCGGGCCCAACTCGCGCTGGCGCTGCGGCTGTCCCTGGTGGTGGCCATCGGGTTGGGCGGCTTGCCCTGGCTGTTCGCGATCGCGCCGTCGCTCGGCCGGACCACCGTCGCCGGTGTCAACCTGCCGTGGCTGCTGCTCGGGGTGGCCTCCTTCCCGTTCCTGATCGCTGTGGGCTGGGCGTACGTGCGGTTGGCCGAGCGCAACGAGCAGGACTTCACCGACCTGGTCCAACGGCCGGAGCGCTGAGTGGGCAACGACTTCGTGGTCCCGGCCATCGTGGCGGTCACCCTGGTCACCGTCGGGATCGGCTTCTACGGGCTGCGGTTGGCCCGGACCACGTCCGACTTCCTGGTGGCGTCCCGCGCGATCAGTCCGACGTGGAACGCCGCCGCCATCGGCGGGGAGTACCTGTCGGCGGCGAGCTTCCTCGGCATCGCGGGGCTGGTCCTCAAGTACGGCGTGGACGTGCTCTGGTACCCGGTCGGGTTCGCCGCCGGCTACCTGGCCCTGCTGCTCTTCGTGGCCGCTCCGCTGCGCCGCTCCGGGGCGTTCACACTGCCCGACTTCTGCGAGCTGCGGCTGGGGTCGCGTCGACTCCGCATCCTGGCCACCGCCTTCGTGATCTTCATTGGTTGGCTGTACCTGGTGCCGCAGCTCCAGGGCGCCGGGCTGACCCTGGCCACGGTGGCCGGCTCCCCGTACCCGCTCGGAGCTCTGCTGGTGGCGGCCGTTGTCACCGCGAACGTGGCGCTGGGCGGAATGCGCGCGATCACCTTCGTGCAGGCGTTCCAGTACTGGCTCAAACTGACCGCTCTCGCCGTACCGGTGGTCTTCCTGGCCCTGCAGTGGCAGGCCGACGGCCGACCGGCGGTGACCCCACCCGACGGGCCGACGTTCCGGGCCGCGACCACAGTCGTGGTCGAGCACCGCGCGACCCTCACCCTGCCCGACGGTGACATCCGGGAGGTACGCCCCGGCGACGAGCTGACCTTCGCGGCCGGCGACCCGGTGCCGGAGGTGTCCGGGGTGGCCACCGATGCCAACGACTGGTTGCTGCCCAGCGCCGCAGGTGACGACGACCGTGGCCTCTTCGCCACGTACTCGCTGATCCTGGCCACCTTCCTGGGCACCATGGGCCTGCCGCACGTGTTGGTGCGCTTCTACACCAACCCGGACGGCGCGGCGGCCCGCCGGACCACACTGGTCGTGCTCGCGTTGGTCGGCGCTTTCTATCTGCTGCCCACCCTGTACGGGGTGCTCGGCCGGATCTACACCCCGCAACTGCTGCTCAGCGGCCAGACCGACGCGGTGGTGGTGCTGCTACCCGGCGCGGCCCTGGGCGACGGGCTGACCGGGCGACTGCTCGCCGCGCTGGTCGCCGCGGGCGCGTTCGCGGCGTTCCTCTCCACCTCGTCCGGGCTGCTGACCAGCGTCGCCGGGGTGATCTCGACGGACGTGCTCGGTCGCGGCTCGGTACGCGGGTTCCGGCTGGCCACGGTCATCGCCGGTGGTGTGCCGGCGGTGCTCTCGCTGCACGTCTCCGGACTGGACGTGTCGCAGGTCGTCGGGCTGGCCTTCGCGGTCGCCGCGTCGAGCTTCTGTCCGCTGCTGGTGCTCGGCATCTGGTGGCGCGGGCTGACCGACGTGGGCGCCACCGCCGGCGTGGTGGTCGGCGGCGGCGCGGCGATCGGCGCGGTGCTGGTCACCGTGCTCGGCCCACCGCTGTCCGGCTGGCCGGCCACGCTCATCGCGCAGCCGGCCGCCTGGACGGTGCCGCTGGCCTTCACGGTGATGGTCGCCGTGTCGATGGCGACCCGCCGCCGAGCTCCCGCTGACGTCGCCGCCACCATGCTCCGCCTGCACACCCCGGAAGCCCTCCGGATGCAGTGATCAACAGCATCCGAGCCTTCCCCCGCGATCTTGCACTTTCTGTCCCGACGCAAGCGCCATATCAACCCATTTCGACAACAGAAGCTGCAAGATCGGCGCGATCGTCGTCCGCCTCGGGGATGATCGCAGGTCCGCCCGTCGCCGGACGGCGGAACTGGCGATCGGCGGATAGCGTCGGCGCATGACTGTTGAGCACCCCGCGCTCGCACTGCGTGGCCTGGCCAAGCGGTTCGACGGCACGATCGCGGTGGCCGGCGTCGACCTGGACGTTCCCGCCGGTTCCTTCTATGGCCTGCTCGGCCCGAACGGTGCCGGCAAGACGACCACCCTGTCGATGGCTGTCGGGTTGTTGCGGCCGGACGCCGGCTCGGCCTGGGTGCTCGGGCACGACGTCTGGCAGGACCCGGTCACCGCCAAGCGGCTGCTCGGCGTGATGCCCGACGGGGTGCGGTTGTTCGACAGGCTGACCGGGGCGGAGCTGCTGGCGTACAACGGGTTGTTGCGCGGGATGGACCCGGCGGTGGTCGACCAGCGGGCTGCCGAGCTGCTGGACGTGCTGGCGCTCGGCGACGCCGGTCGGACGCTGGTGGTGGACTACTCGGCTGGCATGAAGAAGAAGATCGGCCTGGCCTGCGCGCTGCTGCACGGCCCTCGGGTGCTGGTGTTGGACGAGCCGTTCGAGGCTGTCGACCCGGTCTCCGCCGCGCTGATCCGGGACATCCTCACCCGCTACGCGGCCGGCGGCGGCACTGTGGTGTTCTCCAGTCACGTGATGGAGGTCGTCGAGCGGCTCTGCTCGCACGTGGCGATCCTGGCCGGCGGCACCATCAAGCGGGTCGGGACCATCGACGAGGTTCGTGGCGGTCGCTCGTTGGAGCAGGTCTTCGTCGAGGTGGTCGGCGGCCGCACCGCGACCGGCGAGGAGCTGTCGTGGCTCTCCCAGTGAGCGCGGACGCCAGCCCCGCCGCGCCGGTACGGTCGGTTTCCGCTCGACACTTCGTGCGGCTCAAGCTGCGGGTGATGGGCAACAACTTCCGGGGCCAGGGCTGGCGGATCGCAATGTTCGTCGGCGGCGCGTTGCTCGGGCTCTGGTTCGCCGCCGCCGGGTTCTTCCTCTTCGCCGCCCCCGGCCTGAGCGGCGACGGCCGGTACGCGGTGCTGATCGCTGCGGCGGGTGGCGGGCTGCTGGTGCTCGGTTGGCTGTTCCTGCCACTCGTCTTCTTCGGTGTGGACGAGACACTGGACCCCGCCCGGTTCGCGCTGCTGCCGCTGCCCCGGCGCACGTTGGTGACCGGCCTGTTCGTGGCGGCCCTGATCAGCGTGCCGGTGCTGGCGGTGCTCATCGCGTCGTTCGGGCTGGTGCTGACCGCCTGGTCGTTGGGTGGCTGGGCGGCGGGGTTGGTCGCCGTCGTGGGTGTGCTCACCGGGATACTGCTCTGTGTGGCCGCCAGCCGGGCGGTGACCAGCGCCTTCGCCACCATGTTGCGGTCCCGGCGGGTCCGCGACCTGGCGGCCGTGCTGCTGGCGGTGACCGCCGCGCTGCTCGGCCCGTTGCAGGTCTTCGGCCTCGCCGCGCTGCGCGAGGCGGACTGGACCCGGTTGACCGGTGCGGCGACCGTGATCGGTTGGACCCCGCTCGGCGCTCCGTGGACCGTCGGCATCGACGTGGCCCAGGGGCGGGTGTGGGCGGCACCGGTCAAGCTGCTGATCACGGTGGTGGCGCTCGGCGCCCTGCTGGCCTGGTGGTCCCGGTCGATCGAGTCGGCGATGGTGGGTGCGGCGAGCGCCGGTAAGGCCCCGGTGCGGCGCGGGGTCACCGGCGGCGCTGTCGCCCAACTGTTTCCCCGGGTCGCCAGCTGGGCCGGCCGGGACCGGTTCGGTGCCCTGGTCGCCCGGGAGGCCCGTTACTGGTGGCGGGACGCGCGACGCCGGGCCAACCTGATCACGATCGCGGTGGTCGGCATCTTCGTGCCAGTGATGATCAACGTGACCGGTGGGGACTTCGCGGCCATGGGCGACGAGGGGTTCACGGCGGCTGCCAGCGACAGCTCACCTGTCGTGGTCACCATCTCCATGCTCCTCGTGGGAGTGCTCGCCGCCGTCACCCTGGCCAACCAGTTCGGCTTCGACGGCAGCGCGTACGCCGCGAACGTGGTGGCCGGAGTGCCCGGCCGGGTCGAGTTGCGGGCCCGGATGACGGCCTTCTCGCTGTACGTGCTGCCGATGCTGGGCGTCGTCTCGGTGGTGTTGTCGTTGGTGCTCGCCCGGCCGGGGTGGATCGGGCTCACCATCGGCGGCCTGGTCGCGACCTACGGTGCCGGGCTGGCGGTGAACAGCCTGGTCTCGGTGCTCGGGGCGTACTCACTGCCGGAGACGAGCAACCCGTTCGCCATGAACAGCGGCGCGGGCCTGGCGAAGGGGCTGCTGACCCTGCTGGCCATGCTCGCCTCGGTGGTCGCCGCGGTGCCGATGGTGGTGGCCGCCGCGCTGCTCGGTGACGCGTGGCTCTGGCTGGCCCTGCCGGTCGGCGTCGCGTACGGGCTGGGCGCGGCGCTGCTGGGCGCGTACCTGGCCGGCGACGTGCTGGACCGCCGCCAGCCGGAGCTGCTGGCCACTGTCACGCCGCGCCGCTAACCGGCGCGTCGGCCGGGGTCCTGGGCAGCGGAAATGACCGCGCGGGCATAGTCCTCGGTTTACAGGAGTCCGGGAATCAGGCACGGCTCGAATTCCGCAGAGCCGGATCGCCTGCTCCTCATGGTTGCGCCACGGGACGAACCAGGTCGGCAGCCGCTGTCGGTCGGTGGCCGCTGGTGAAGCCCGCAGCCCGGCCAGCGGATCGAACCTCAGACCACGCAAGCGACCGGACGGCGCATCGCACCAGGGATCGGTGTGTCACCGCGAGCGTGATGACTCTCAGGCATCAATATGACTCAGAGGCATCACGGTCATTCGGCCATGGCCCTCCGCCGAGCGGACCGCGCCGCAGCCGGGCGACTCCAAGGCCCCGGACGGCCGGAGGGCCAAGGTGAGCCGGCCACACCTGCCAATGCGGCCGCTGTGGCGGTGTCGGGGCTGCTGGTTTACCTGGCCACGATGATGGCGGAGGCCGGTGATCAGCTCGCCCGGCTCGGCGGACGACCCGCCGATCTGCACGAGCGCTTCCTTGGTTGGGCGAGGGTCCGGGGCGGCACAATGTTTCACGTGAATCATGAGCCGGGTGCCGAGATCCACCACACCGATCCGTTCGCGGTGCCGACCGGGCAGCGGTCACCGGTACGCCGGCTGCGTGGTCGCCTCGCCGCGCCGGTGACCCTCTGGACGGCGCCCGGTCCGGCCGGTCTGACCGTCTCGTCGACCCTGGTGGCCGAGGGGGAACCGGACCGGCTGCTCGGGCTGATCGACCCGGAGTCCGACCTCTGGGCGGCCGTCGAGGAGTCGGGTCGGTTCGCTGTCACGCCGCTCGGCCCGCCGCACCGGCAACTCGCCGACCGGTTCGCCGGCCTCTTCCCCGCCCCGGGCGGGCTCTTCGCCACTGGCGCGTGGGTCGAGACGCCGTACGGGCCGGTCCCGGGGGACGCCGGCGGCTGGGCCGGGTGCCGGCTGGACACCGCCCGGGAGTACGGCTGGGGCCTGCTGGTCGAGGCCACCATCGAGGCGGTCGACCTGGCCGAGGAGGCCGTTCCGCTGCTGCACTACCGCGGTCGCTATCACGAGCTGCCGGCCTGAACTGCCGCCCCGCCTGGAGGCGACCGATCATCGCAGTGACCTGAGTCACTTGGCGCAGCCAGCCAACCGCTCGGCGCACTCGCCGACCAGCGTCGATCTCAGCCTTCCCTGCCGGGGAGTGCGCTCTTTACGGTGCGCGAAACTCCTCTGACGCCTGTGAAGGTGGTGATCCACAGATGTCCACGGACACACCCGCTCCGGCCGCTTCCCAGTCGGACAAGTACCTGGCCGTACAACGGTCGGACGAGTTCGCCGGGCTGCGGCGTGCGCTGCGCGGCTTCGTCTTCCCGATGACCGTCGCGTTCTTCCTGTGGTATGCGCTCTACGTCATTCTCTCCGCGTACGCCCGGGACTTCATGGGCACGAAGCTGTTCGGCAGCAACATCAACGTCGCACTGGTCTTCGGCCTGCTCCAGTTCGTCTCCACGTTCCTGATCGCCTGGCTCTACTCGCGGTACGCGGACCGCAAGATCGACCCCGTCGCGGACCGGATCCGCGCCGAGATCGGGGAGGTGACCCATGAGCAAGGTCCTCGCGGTTGAGACGTTCCTCGCGGCTGAGGCGGGCAATCACACCGCCCGCAACCTGACCATCACGCTCTTCCTGGTCTTCGTGGCGGTGACCCTGGGCATCACCATCTGGGCCAGCCGGCAGACCAAGACGGCGACCGACTTCTACGCGGGTGGCCGGTCCTTCTCCGGCTTCCAGAACGGCATGGCGATCGGCGGCGACTACATGTCGGCCGCCTCGTTCCTCGGTATCGCCGGCATCATCGCGCTGTACGGCTACGACGGCTTCCTCTACTCGATCGGCTTCCTGGTCGCCTGGCTGGTGGCCCTGCTGCTGGTCGCCGAGCTGCTGCGGAACTCGGGCCGGTACACGATGGCGGACGTGCTGGCCTTCCGGATGCGCCAGCGTCCGGTGCGGACGGCGGCGGCGGTCTCCACCATCACGGTGTCGATCTTCTACCTGCTCGCGCAGATGGTGGGCGCCGGCGCGCTGGTCGCGCTGCTGCTCGGTATCCGGCCGGGGACGACCTTCCTCGGCATGGACGCTGACACCGCGAAGGTGGCCACCATCATCATGGTCGGCGCACTCATGATCATCTACGTCACCGTGGGTGGCATGAAGGGCACCACCTACGTGCAGATCGTCAAGGCGTTCCTGCTCATGGGCGGCGCGCTGCTGATGACCATCCTGGTGCTGGCGAAGTTCAACTTCAACCTGTCGGAGCTGCTGGGCCAGGCGGCCGCGGCATCCGGCAAGGGCAACGCGTTCCTCGAACCCGGGTTGCGGTACGGCGTCGAGGTGGCCGGCAACTCGACACAGACCTTCTACAACAAGGTCGACCTGCTGTCCCTGGGCATCGCCCTGGTGCTCGGCACCGCCGGTCTGCCGCACATCCTGATCCGCTTCTACACGGTGCCGACCGCGAAGGCGGCCCGCAAGAGCGTGCTCTGGGCGATCGGCATCATCGGCACCTTCTACCTGCTCACCCTGGCCCTCGGCTTCGGTGCGGCGGCGCTGGTCGGCAGCCAGGCGATCACGGCACAGGACAAGGCCGGCAACACCGCCGCGCCGCAGCTGGCCGAAGCGCTCGGCCTCGACTTCTTCGGCGGCGAACTCGGTGGGGCAGCCCTGCTGGCGATCATCGCGGCGGTCGCCTTCGCCACCATCCTCGCGGTGGTCGCCGGGTTGACACTGGCCTCGTCGTCCAGCCTGGCGCACGACTTCTACGCGAACGTGCTGAAGAAGGGTGAGGCGTCGGAGCGGCAGGAGGTACGGGTCGCCCGGATCTCCGCGCTGGCGATCGGTGCGGTGTCGATCGCCCTGTCGATCTTCGCGCAGAACCTCAACGTGGCGTTCCTGGTGGCGCTGGCCTTCGCGGTCGCCGCCTCGGGCAACCTGCCGGCGATCCTCTACAGCCTCTTCTGGCGGCGGTTCAACACGTCCGGCGCGGTGTGGGCGATCTACGGCGGGCTGCTCTCGGCTGTACTGCTGGTGTTCTTCTCGCCGGTGGTCTCCGGTGCGGCGACCTCGATGTTCCCGAACCACGACTGGCAGTGGTTCCCACTGTCCAACCCGGGCATCCTTTCCATCCCGTTCGGTTTCCTCTGCGGGTGGATCGGCACCGTCATCTCCAAGGAGCACGACGAGGACAAGTACGCGGAGCTGGAGGTGCGCGCCCTCACCGGCGCCGGCGCCCACTGACAGCGCCACCTCTGCAGAGGGGTCCCCTGTTGACGCGCGACGTCAACAGGGGACCCCGTCCGCGAATTCGGCTGTCGGTAGGCTGAGCGGTATGAAGGTTGCTGAGCGCTTTGGTTCCGGTCACCGCGTCCTCGTCACCGGCGGAGCTGGCTTCGTCCCGTCGCACCTGGTGGATGCCCTGATCGCCCGAGGTTGCACAGTGGTGGCGCTGGACAACTTCGTGACCGGCTCCAAGGAGAACGTCGCCCACCTGCTGGACCGGCCGACCTTCACCCTCGTCGAGGCGGACATCTCCGACGGCCTGCCGACCCACCACCCGGCGCTCACCGAGCGGTTCGACGCGATCCTGCACATGGCCTCTCCGGC
The DNA here is from genome assembly GCF_015751785.1 of Micromonospora vinacea. NCBI lineage: Bacteria > Bacillati > Actinomycetota > Actinomycetes > Micromonosporales > Micromonosporaceae > Micromonospora > Micromonospora vinacea. The sequence goes on from NZ_JADOTY010000001.1 coordinate 1,818,436, forward strand.
CAGCCCCACCGACTTCGCGCAGCTGCCGGTGGAGATCCTCCGGGTCGGCTCGGTGGGCACCCTGCACCTGCTGGAGCGTGCGGTCGCCGACGGCGCCCGGTTCCTGATGGCCTCCACCTCCGAGGCGTACGGGGACCCGAAGGAGCACCCGCAGCGGGAGACCTACTGGGGCAACGTCAACCCGATCGGGGTCCGCAGCGTCTACGACGAGGCCAAGCGCTTCTCCGAGGCCGCGACGATGGCGTACCACCGCTACCGCGGGCTCGACGCGGCGATCGTCCGGATCTTCAACACGTACGGCCCGCGGATGCGTCCGGACGACGGCCGCGCCATCCCCACCTTCATCTCCCAGGCGCTGCGCGGCGAGCCGATCACCGTGCACGGCACTGGCAACCAGACCCGGTCCATCTGCTTCGTCGAGGACCTGGTGCGCGGCATCCTGCTGCTGCTCGACTCGACCGAGACGGGCCCGGTCAACTGCGGCACCGAGCACGAGCTGACCATGCGGCAACTCGCCGAGTTGATCGTGTCGCTCTCCGACAGCACCTCGAAGGTGACCTATGTCACCCGCAGCTCGGATGACCCGGAGATGCGCCGGCCGGATCTCACCCTCGCTCGTGAACTGCTCGGATACGAGCCGTCGGTGGCGCCCGAAGATGGCCTGCGACGCACGATCGAGTACTTCCGGACGCGGCTAGGGTAACCAGTTCCTCGCGTAGGCCAGCCGCTGAGTGTCGCCTGAAGGCGGCGGTGGCTCTCGCTACGTACCCTGAGTTACATGTCCGCGACCTCGTCTGCCGGCGTCCCGCATCCGTACCTGCACCGCAGCGCCGGGCGCGCGTCGGTGCCTGGCCCCGACCGGGGCGCCTCCGGGCGTGCCCGTCCGACCGAGGCGCGCTTCTACCCGTCGTACGACGAGGAGGAGCCTCGCTCCGGCGGCCCGGCGGGGCCGACCGGGCCCGGCGGCCCGGGTGGCGCCGGTGGGCCGGGGCGGCGCGGGCCGCGACCGCGCTGGGGCCGGATCGCCCTGGTGGCCGGGGCCGCGGTGCTGGTGCTGGCGCTGCTCGGCAGCGTCGGCGCCTGGCTGTACGCCCGCAACCTCAACAGTGACCTGGCCCGCACCGACCCGTTCGCGGAGATCACCGGTGGCCGGCCGGCGAAGACAGTCGATGGCGCGCTGAACATCCTGCTGGTCGGCAGCGACTCGCGGGACCCGGACGCTCCGGTCGACAGCAAGAGTCAGTGGCGTGCCGACACGATCATCGTCATGCACATCCCAGCCGACCACCAGGAGGCATACCTGGTCTCCATCCCGCGGGACCTGTACGTGCCGATCCCGGAGAGCGCCGGCGCGGACTGCGGCTCCGGCTCCCGCGCGAAGATCAACGCAGCGTTCGCGTTCGGTGGGCTGCCGCTGGCGGTACGCACCGTCGAGTGCTTCACCGACGTTCGGATCGACCACGTGATGGCGATCGACTTCGGCGGTTTCAAGGAGGTCACCGACGCCCTCGGCGGGGTGGACCTGAAGGTCGAGCGGACCGTCACCTCGATCCACAAGCCGTACCGGACGTTCACCAAGGGCACCAACCACATGGACGGCGCGGAGGCGCTGGACTGGATCCGGCAGCGCAAGCAGTTCCCGGACGGGGACTTCGCCCGGATGCGGCACCAGCAGGAGTTCCTTCGGGCACTGATGGACAAGGCGGCCAGCACCGGCACGCTGGCGAACCCGAAGAAGTTGAACGACTTCTTGAAGTCGGTGACCGCGGCCGTAACCGTCGACCAGTCTTTCTCGGTTACAGACATGGCGCTGCAGTTCCGTAACCTGCGCGGCCAGAACCTCACCTTTGTGACCAGCCCGAACTCGGGCAGCGACACGATCAACGGCGAGTCGGTGGTGGTATCGGACCGGGAGAAGGCCCTCGCGATGTACCAGGCCATGTCGGCGGACACGATGGCCGACTGGGTCAAGGCCAACCCGCCGAAGAGCAACGACGGCGGCTGACCCCGGTCCGACGGGCACCAGCCGTTCGGGTCATCGAGCGGCGACGATCGACTGAGTCGGTGAAATTCGACGTCCGGATTGACCCGGGATGAACTCGCCAAGTCGATTTGATGTACGTACAGTGGTGCCGCCCCCTCCTGATCACGAGCTGGAGCACGAATGCCGGTTCAGGCCAGTCGTCGCCCTTCTTCCTCCGGGTCCGCCGCCCCCAGCGGTCGAGTCGCCGCGGCCATACCAGCGCAGGCACGCCCCTCGGGTGGCGGGCCGGGCTCGCGTCCGCCCGGCGGCGGCGGTGGTGGCGGTGGGGACCGCCCGGGTGGCGGTGGGTCGAAGAAGCGGACCAAGCGCAAGGACCCGCTCTGGGCCAGGCTGACAGTGGTCTTCGGTGCCGTGCTGATGCTGAGCAGCGGCGTGGCCATCGTCGGCAGCAAGGCGTTGATCGGGCAGGCGACCGGGGGCATCGCGAAGGGCAACCTGCTGGGTGATGCCGGCAAGTCCGACGCCGAGGGCGGCGCCAGCCTGGACGGCCCGATCGACATGCTGCTGCTCGGCGTGGACGCGCGGGAGCGCTGGGCTGCCGACGACGTCCGCTCGGACAGCATCATCATCCTGCACATTCCGGCCACGCACGACCAGGCGTACCTGATCTCGATCCCCCGGGACACCGAGGCGCAGATCCCTCCGTTCAAGAAGAGCGGCTACGGCGGCGGCAGCGGCAAGATCAATGCCGCGTTCCAGGCCGGTGCCGCCAACGGCGGCGGCTGGGAGGGTGGCGCCCAGTTGATGGCGCAGACGATCAAGCGGCTCACCGGGATCAGCTTCGACGGCGCGGCGATCATCAACTTCGGTGGCTTCAAGAACGTCATCGACACCCTTGGCACTGTGCGGATCTGTGTCAGCCAGGAGGTCAAGTCGCTGCACATGTCGTACGTCGACGGCAAGCCGATGTGGAACGCGGACGCCAAGAAGACCGGCAAGGAGCGCACTCCGGTGGTGCACAAGAAGGGCTGCCAGGAGATGGAGGGTTGGGCGGCGCTCGACTACTCCCGCCAGCGCAAGTCGCTCAAGAACGGCGACTACGACCGGCAGGCGAACCAGCAGCAGCTGATCAAGGCGATGGCCAAGAAGGCCACCGAGGGCGGGATGTTGTCCAACCCGGCCAAGATGAACAACCTGATCAAGGCGGCGGGCAAGGCGTTCGTGCTGGACACCGGCGGCGTGCCGATCGAGGACTTCATCTTCACCATGCGCGGGGTCACCGGCAACGAACTGACCATGCTCAAGACCAACAACGGCACCTTCCACGCCAACAACAACAACACCGAGGGCTTGAGCGAAGAGACGATGGCGATGTTCCAGGCCGTCAAGCAGGACAAGCTCGCCGAGTTCGTCTTCACCCACCCCGAGGTGATCTCTACCCGCAAGTAGGGCCGGTAGTCGGGGAAACCCAGCGACGACCTCGTCACCGCCCGTAGCCTGACGTGAGCAGGGTTCACGTATCGGCTGCGGGGAGGCGGTCACGTCCAGGTGGGGACGGAACGCAGCGGGCCGGGCCGGAGCGGCCCCGCCCGCCCGGTCACCTCGCGCCCGTGGGCCGCGGATCCTGCTCGGTGTCGGCCTGGTCCTCGTCCTGCTGGCGGGGCTCGCCGTGGCCGGTCTCAAGATGCTCAGCCACCGGTACGACCGCACGGTGACCAAGGAGCAACTGCTCGACGCTGACGCCCGCACCGACCGCACCGACCTGGACGGGCCGCTCAACTACCTCCTGGTCGGCTCCGACCGACGCCCGGGCGACAGCGGCCCGGACCAACGCTCGGACACCATCCTCATCGTGCACGTCCCCGCCGGTCAGCGGGAGGCGTACCTGGTCTCCATCCCGCGCGACCTGCTGGTCGCCATCCCGCCCGCGAACGGCTTCGGCGGCGGCCAAGACAAGATCAATGCGGCGTACGAGCACGGCGGCGGCGGACAGGCCGGCGCCCAACTGCTCTCCGCCACCCTGAACCGACTCACCGGAATCCGGTTCGACGGCGCCGCGCTGATCGACTTCTCCGGCTTCCGGAAGGTCATCGACCTGCTCGGTGGGGTGGAGATGTGCGTGGACACCGAGGTCCGCTCGATCCACACCAACCGTGTCTTCTCCACCGGCTGCCACCAGATGGACGGGGCGCAGGCACTGGACTACGTCCGACAGCGCTACGACCTGCCCGGCGGGGACTACGACAGGCAGCACCACCAGCAGCAGTTGCTCAGGGCGATGCTGGACAGCGCCGGCAGGGCGGACCTGCGGAGCAACCCCGTCAAACTGGACCAGGTGCTCCGGGCGGTCGGCGGCTCGTTGACAGTCGACACCAACGGCGTACCCCTGGAGGACCTGCTCCTCGCGCTGCGCGCGCTGCCGCCCGACGGCATGCGCGGCGTCCAGGTGCCCTCCTCGCCGCAGACCATCGACGAGGTCTCGTACGTGGTGCTGGACAACGGGGGCAACGGGCTCTTCGAGGCGCTTCGCGGCACGCGGGTGCCGGCCTGGGCGCAGGCCAACCCGCGCTGGGTGACCCGGTTGTGACAGTGCCGACGGCCCGGTCGGTGCCGAACCGGGCCATGAGGATCTAGTGTTGCTTCCTGTGTTCGGACCCCAGGTTCCCACCGTGCCCGTGACCGAGATCGCCGACGAGACCTACCTGCTGGATGTGCGGGAGGACGACGAGTGGGCGGCCGGCCACGCGCCCACCGCTCACCACCTGCCGATGATGGAGCTGCCGGCCCGGCTGGCCGAGGTGCCCACCGACCGGGAGGTGGCGGTCGTCTGCCGTTCCGGCGGGCGCTCCGCCCAGGTCGTCGCCTACCTGATCAACAACGGCTGGGAGCAGGTGCGCAACGCCGACGGCGGGATGCGCCAGTGGGCTGCTGTCGGCCGACCGGTGGTCGACGCGAACGGGCAGCCCGGCCAGGTCATCTGAGGCCGGCGGAATGGGCGGGCCACTGGTCTTCGCGCACCGCGGCGCCTCGTACGACCTACCCGAGCACACCCTCGCCGCGTACCTGCGTGCCCTGGACGAGGGTGCCGACGGCCTGGAGTGCGACGTCCGGCTGACCCGGGACGGGCACCTGGTCTGCGTGCACGACCGACGACTCGACCGCACCAGCAACGGTCGCGGTCTGGTCAGCGCGCGTACGCTCGCCGAGCTGGACGCCCTGGACTTCGGCTCGTGGCACCCGGGCAGCGCGCCGAACGGCGACCTGCCGCCGGACGAGTCGCACACCCGGCTGCTGACCCTGGCCCGGCTCCTGGACGCGGTACTCGCCGCCGGGCGGCCGGTCCGGCTGCTGGTGGAGACGAAGCACCCGTCCCGCTACGGCTCGAACGTGGAACGGCGACTGGTCAGCCTGCTGCGCCGGTACGGGCTGGCCGACCCCGCGCCGGACGACCCGGTGCAGGTGACAGTCATGTCGTTCTCCCCGCTGGCGGTCCGTCGGGTGCGCGAGCTGGCCCCGACGCTGCCCACCGTGCTGTTGCTGGAGGTGTTGCCGCGCTGGCTGCGGTTGGGTCGGCTGCCGTTCGGCACCCGGATCGCCGGGCCCGGCATCGGCCTGGTCCGGGCCCGCCCGCAGTTGCTGCCCGCACTGCGGGCGGCCGGCAACCAGGTGTACGTCTGGACGGTCAACGAACCGACCGACCTGGAACTGGTGCTGGCCGCCGGGGTGGACGGGATCATCACCGATCGGCCTGCGTACGCCCTCGCCCGGCTGGACCGCTGACCCCGTCCGTCGGGCGGGGGTGCCAAAACCCTGTCGGCGGGGCAGACTCGGCACATGCCGGAGCGAATCGACTTCCCCGCTCTCCTCGCCGGCCACACCGTAGTGATCGAGATGATCAACTCGGGGGACGCGGGCCTGCCGGTCCTCACCCAACTGCTCCGGGTGACCCAGCCGGCGCTCGGCGCGACCGGAATGGCGTTCGTCGAGTTCGGTCCGACAGGTGGTCGCGTGATCGCCGCGACCGGCGTCGCGGAGTGGGCCCTCGGCCGACCGCTGGCGGTCGACGACCCGGACACCGTCTGCCTGCTCTCCGGGCCACGGGTGCGTCAGGTGCGGGTGGGTGACCTCAACGGCAAGCTGGCCGGTGAACTGGCCGGCAGCGGGCTGCGCCGGATGGTGGTCTCCCGGGCCGAGATCGGCGGTCACACGGTCGGCAGCCTGCACGCGCTCTATCCGGGCGACGACGAGCCGGGCGCCGAGCAGCAGGGGGTGGTCGCCTACCTCGCGTCCTGCGTCGGGCACATGTACGGCGACCAGAGTGGCCTGCCGGTGCACGGCGACGGCCCGGTGGTGGCGGCCCTCGCCGACGGGCTGGCCGTCGTCGACCGGGACGGGCACGTCCGGCTCTGGAACCCGGCCGCCGCCCAGGTCACCGGCCGGACGGTCGAGCAGGCGCTGAGCCGCCCGTTGCCGTTCCCGCTGCCACCTTCCGGGCAGGTCCGGGACCATCGGATGCCGGACGGCCGCTGGCTGCGGATCACCTCCGGCGATCTGCCCGGCCCGGGCACGTTGCGGGTGGTCACCTTCCGCGACATCACCGACCAGCAGCGCCGCGACCACGACAGGGAACTGTTCGTCGCGGTGACCAGCCACGAGCTGCGCACCCCGGTCACCGTCATCAAGGGGTACGCGGACACCCTCACCGACCACTGGGAGTCGCTGACCGACGTCGACCGACGGCAGGCGGCCCGGGTGATCGGGCAACGCGCCAACGAACTGGCCCGGCTGGTCGACCGCCTGCTCAGCTCGGCGGCCGAGGTGGGGCCGGGCGACGACCCGCCCACCCCGTTCGACCTCGGTGAGGCGCTGCGCTCCGCCGTCGTGGACCTGCCGGCGGAGCTGCGCCGCCGGCTGGTGCTCCGCCTCCCGGGCGATCTACCCAAGGCGCTCGGCCACCGGCCCAGCCTGGCCACCGTGCTGACCGAGTTGACGACAAACGCCGGTAAGTACTCGGCACCGGATTCGCCCATCGAGATCACCGCCTGCGGCGACGGCCAACTGGTGGCGTTCCGGGTCAGCGACCAGGGCATCGGCATCCGACCCGAGCACGTGGAACGGGCATTCGACAGGTTCTGGCAGGGCGAGTCCGGCGACCGTCGCGGCTACCCGGGGGCCGGGCTCGGCCTCTATCTCGTCCGCCGGATCGTTGAACAGCAGAATGGATGGGTATCCCTACGTCCGAGGACCGGCGGCGGTACGGTCGCAGAGGTGCGGCTACCACGCGGTTGACAGGGGTGGCGCGACGTGGAGGCGACGGTGGCAGCGGCAGCGGCAGCGAGGGATCGAGCCTGGTGCGTGGTGGTTCCCCACCACCCGGGCGGGGCACGGCTGGCCCGACACCGGCTCGCCGCCGAGCTGACGGACGTCGTACCCCCGACGCTCCTCGCGGACCTGATCGCGGTGCTCGCGGAGCTGGTGGGCAACGCGGTGCGGCACGCCCGGCCGCTGCCCGGCGGCGTGATCCGGGTCGCCTGGCGGCTGCGGCCCTCGGCCGACGGCGCACAGATCCAGCTTCGGGTCACCGACGGCGGCGGCGCGAGCACCGGGCCACGACTCCGGACGGCCAGCCCGGACGCCGCGGACGGGCGTGGCCTGCACATCGTGGCCGGCCTGGCCACCCGGTGGGGCGTCGAGCAGGACGGCATGGGCCAGCGCGTCTGGGCGGAGTTCGACGGGGCGCCGGCACCCCGACCCGACCTGGTGCCGGCCGGCTGAGGACGGCTCGGGCGGGTCCCGACCACGGCGTGCCGCTCGGGGCTCTAGGCTGTGACGCCGTGAGCAAGCGTCGAAAGAGCCAGCGCACCGCCGCCGAGACCACCCCCCGTCGCGACAAGGTGCGGGACGTCTTCGTGCCGCGTCCGTTCGACGGGCTGGTCGACGAGTCCGAGTGGATCGCGCTGCGCGAGTTGGTGCCCGCCGCCTCCGCCCCGCTGCGGCTGGCGCCCGCCCTGGTCGAGGAGTTCGGTGACCGGGCGGCGACGCTCGCCACGGTGCTGCCGATGGCCGCCCCGGCGATCACCAAGCCGGACGGTCGGGTGCTCATCGGTCTCCAGCGCCACCAGCAGTCCGGCGACGTCTCCCGGGACCTGGCCGACGCGTTGCTCAGCGCGCTGCGCGCCGAGCCGGGTGGTCAGGTTTCCGTGGCGCCACTGCCCGGCCCCGGGCCCCGGCTGCAGGACATCCTCGTGGACGGTCCGCTGGACATCACCATGCACGACGGTTTCGACTTCTGGCTCGACCCAGGGGCCGCCGACGATCCGACCGTCCAGGCGTCGCTGGAGCGGGCGAACGCGGCCATCTACCCGACGGTGCGGCTGACCGCGGCGAAGGCCGCGTACTGGTGTCAGGTCCCGGAGAAGGCCCACGTGCGTTGGGTCCTGCCGGATGACGAGGACGCCGCCCTGGACGCCCTGGCCCGCCTCGGCGCGGCCGGCACGCTGACGCTCGGCGAGCAGACCAAGTTCGCCGGCATGTTCCGCGCGCACGGCCGACTCGTGCCGGTCTGGGACCTGCCGGAGGACACCCCGGCGGCCGAGTGGGAGGAGCCGGTGGCGCAGTTCGCCAAGCGGTACGCGGAGGCGCTCACCGTCACCGACCCACTCGACGCCGCCGGCCGCCGGGCCCGTCAGGGTCTGCTCGGCCGCCAGCTCACCCTGCGCTGACCCGGACGCTGTCGTCCCGCTCGGCCGGGTGACGGGCCGGTCGTCGCGCGTTTCAGCCGGCGACGGGCAGCGGGTCGCGGGTGATCGGGCAGGACATGCAGCGCGGTCCGCCCCGACCGGAGCCCAACTCGGAGCCGGCGATCGGGATCACCTCGATGCCGGCCCGCTCCAGTTGGGCGTTGGTCTCGGTGTTGCGCTCGTACCCGACGCAGAGCCGGGGGGCCAGGGCGAGGGTGTTGTTGCCGTCGTCCCACTGCTCGCGTTCCGCGGTGACCGGGTCCAGCCCGGTGTCGATGACCCGGAGCAGGTCGAGGTCCATCGCGTCGGCGGCGGCCCGCAGGAACGGTGCCGGCCCGTCCACCCGCGGGTCCTCGCCGTCAGCGCCGGCGATCACCGTGTACGCGGAGAGCGCGCTCGCGATGTTGGGATACATCAGCACGGCGTCCACGTCGACCATCGTGCACACGGTGTCCAGGTGCATGGTGGCGCGCTTCTGGGCGATCGGCACCACCAGGATGGTGTGGGCCAGGCCGGCGGCGAAGACCTGCCGGCCGAGGCGTTCGGCGCCGGCCGGGGTCGTCCGCTCGCCCACCCCGACCGCCAGCACCCCGGGTGCGAGCAGCAGCACGTCCCCGCCCTCCAGGTGCTCGAGGGTGGGGCGGTAGACGAACTCGGTGCCGGCGAACCGGGGGTGGTGGCGGTAGATGGCGTCGGTCAGGGTGGTCTCGCGGCGGCGGGCCGGCATGGCCAGGCTGGTGACACCGACCCGGTCGCCGATCCACAGCGACGAGTCGCGGGTGAACAGCAGGTTGGGCAACGGGTCGATGACGAAGTCGTGGCGGTCCATCAGCGTGTAGACCAAGCCGCCCGGGCGCTCCGAGCTGATCCGCAACTCCTCGTGGGCCAGCCCGGCGGTGAGCACGTCGGCCAGGGCGGCCGGGTCCAGGTAGGAGAGGTGGTCCGCCACGCGGGCCCGCAGGGTGTCACCGAGCCGTCGGGAGCGCAGCACCTGCTCGGTGAGTTCGGCCCGGGCGTCCGCGACGGCAAGCGTCTCGGCCAGCAGGGTGGCCAGGTAGAGCACCTCGACGCCGCGCTCGCGCAGGGCGGCGGCGAACGCGTCGTGCTCCTCCTGGGCGCGTCCCACCCAGGGGATCGCGTCGAACAGGAGCGAGTCGTTGTTGCGGGGGGTGAGCCGGGCCAGTTCGGGGCCGGGTCGGTGCAGCAGTACGGTGCCGAGCCGCCCGACTTCGCTGTCGACGTAGTGGGTCACTCCCGCAGCGTAGGGCAGTGTTTAGCGGCATCCGAGAAAAGAACTGTGGATGAATATGGCATTCATCCACAGTCACTCCGGCGCTCCGGCTTGCCGAACACCGGTACTGGCAACGTAGGGTAGTGAGGACATAACTTCGAGGGACCTTTTGCCGGAGGTCGCGATGACTGTCTTTCCCGCACGACGAGCCGTACCGTCCGCTCGGGCACTGCCGCCCGTCGCGGTGCCTCACCCCCGCGTCGAGGCGCCGGGGGTTCTCGAACCGGCCCGTCCGACACCACTCGAATGGGCCCGCCGCCGTCGGGCCGAGCGGGGTGCACGCCGCCTGGAGGCGGCCGGGGCACGGGCGTTGGGCCAACTCGACCATCTCGGGCCCGCCTGGCACGTCATCGAGTGGCCGCGCACCGACGTGACAGACGTCCTCGACCGCGGTCAGGACGACCGGGCCGGGTTCCTCGCCATCGGGCCGAGCGGCCTCTTCGCCGTGACCATCGCGGACCACGGCCGGGCCAGGGTGCTCGTCGCCGGCGACGTGGTGCAGATCAACGGCAAGCGGCCCCCGTACGTGGCCGAGTCCCGCCGGGACGCCAAGCGGGCCAGCAAGGCCCTTTCCGAGGCGGTGGGGCTACCGGTTCCGGTGACGCCGGTGCTGACCTTCGTCGGCTCCGGCGTGATCAGCGTCTACGGCCTTCCGAAGGACTGTCTGATGGCCACCCACCGGGAACTCGACCGGCTGCTCGTGGCCGGTGGCAGCCGGATCAGCCCCGCGACCGCCGAGAAGCTTTCCCGGGTCGCACAGCACCCCGGGACCTGGCTGAACGGCACGTACCGTCCAACAGCCGACTACCGGTGGTACGACGAGGGCCGAACGGCCGCTGACAAGCCGGCCCACCGCCGGTAACGTCACCGGCGACGCCACGCGGCTCCGGTCCCCCCGTACACCTCACCGGTCTCCGCGCCGTCACCGGTCGCCTCGGCTCACGCTGCGCGCCCCGGTGACCCGGTGCGCTCGGTGATTCCGTCGGCGACCCGCTAGCGTGGACAGTCGATCGGTGCACATAGGAGGCGCGGTGGCCCACGTCGAACTTTCGCTCTCGGAAGCGTTCGTGCCGGCGGCGCGGGCCTCGACAGAGCCGGAGTCCGACAACGTCGGCCAATGGTCGTCGACAGTCTCCCGGGCCGACGAGCCGTGTCTGCTGATCGACGCCGACACCCGGGTGGTGGCGATCTCCACGGCCGGCTGCGAACTGCTCTGTCTCGGTGAGCCGGACAGGCTGATCGGGCGACCGCTGCTCGACGGCGGGCTCCGCCTGCTCGACTTCACCGCCAACCGGGGCGAGCTGACCGAAGCCGAGATCGACAAGATCCCGCCCCTGTTGGCGCTCTCCTCCGGCCGCCTCGCCCGTGGACTACTCCGGGTGCAGGCCGCCACGGCGAACAGCTCCGACGCGACAGTCGACGCGATCTCCACCCCGGTCCTCACCGACGGCACCGTCGCCGGCTCACTCACCTTCTTCTCCGAGGTCTGACCTGCGGCGGAGTGTGTCCTTCGCCGCAGGCGGCGTTGCCGGGGTGGGCCCACACGAAGGCCGTAGGGTGCCCTCATGCTCGATATCGCTCTGCTGCCGGGGGAATACGCTGTGTGCCGGTTGCCGGCCGGCACCACAGTGCCGTACGCGCTGTCGAGTGGGCTGCGCGGCGCGGACGTGGTGACGGTGAGCTGGACCTCCGACGGGATCTCCGTGATCTGCCCGGCCGACCGGGCACCTGCGCAGGCCGTGCTGGAAACGACCTGGCGCTGCCTCCGGGTCACCGCCCCGGTGGCGCTGGCCGCCACCGGCAGCCTGGCCGCGCTCGTCGACCCGCTCGCCGAGGCCCGGGTCAGCGCCGTCACCTTCTCCACGTTCGACACCGACTACCTGCTGGTGCCGACCGTCCGGCTCGCCGAGGGCACCGCCGCGCTCCAGCGCGCCGGGCATCGCGTCACCGGCTGACCTTCACCCGACCGGCCGCTCACCCTACGATGGGCTCGGCCACCCCCGGCCGCGACGAATTCTCCGATGTCCCGAGGATCGGCCCGTGCCGTTCACCCCACCCCGCCCCGCGCCCCTCGCACCGCGGGCGATCCACACCCCACCTGCGGCTCCCGGCCGGGCAGCCGACCGTCTTCCCACGCGGACCATCTCCCGAGTCCTGCCGATGGCGCTCGTCGTCACGGCGCTGGCCGGCTGTGGCGCCCCACCCGGGCTGGGGGAGCCAAACGGCGTACCCACCCACAGCGCGACCCCGACGACGCCCGGCCCGAGCACCACGCCGACGACCCCGCCGGCCACCGCGCCCTCTCCCGGCACGGTCACGCCCACCCCGGACGCCGGGTTGGTCGCGACGGCCTGCCGCAACGGGCCGACCGGCCAGCGGGTGCTGCAACTGTTGCGTGGCCAGGCCGGAGTGCTACCGGCGAACGTCCGGGTCCAGGTCCGCACCGGGCCACTCTGTGCCGCTGATTGGCAGTTCACGGTGCTGGCGGTGACCGGGCACGAGGAACTCCAGGTGGTCACCCGGGGCAAACCCACCGCCCCGGTGCTGGTCACCGCCGGCACGGACGTCTGCACCATCGAAGTACGCGCCACCAGCCCGGCCGGGATCCGCACCCTCGCCTGCGACGCCGGCCCGGCCATCGGGCCGGGTGCGTAGGCTGATCGGCATGCCGGGAACACCGCCGACACGTTTCGTCTTCCTCGGGCCGGAGGGCACCTTCGCCGAGCAGGCACTGCGCTCCGTACCCGCCGCCGAGCGCGGCACCCGTACGCCCGCCCGCAGCGTCGGAGAGGCGCTGGACAGCGTCCGCGCCGGCGACGCCGACGCCGCGCTGGTGCCACTGGAGAACTCGATTGGCGGCGCGGTGGGCGTCACGCTGGACGAGATGGCCGAGGGCGAGCCGTTGGTGATCACCCGGGAGGTGATCCTGTCGGTGGAGTTCGTGCTCGCCGCGCGGCCCGGCACCTCGCTGACGTCGATCCGCACCGTGGCGGCCCATCCACAGGCGTCCACCCAGTGCCGGGGCTGGCTGCGCGACCACCTGCCCGACGCCGTGGTGGTCGACGTGCTCTCCAACGGCGCGGCCGCCGCCGGTGCCGGCGCGGGTGAGTACGACGCGGCGATCTGCGCTCCGATCGGAGCCGCACGGCACCGACTCACCACACTTGCCGACAAGATCGCCGATCACCCTGACGCGGTGACCCGGTTCGCGCTGGTGTCCCGCCCCGGGCCGCCACCGCCGCCGACCGGTGACGACCTCACCTCGCTCGCCGTCTACATCGCCCACGACCGGGTCGGCGCGCTGCTGTCCGTGCTGATGGAGTTGGCCGTCCGGGGGGTCAACCTGACCCGGATCGAGTCCCGTCCGACCGGCGAGGCGCTGGGCCGGTACGTCTTCTTCCTGGACTGCACCGGTCACGTGGCCGACGTACGCCTGGGCGAGGCGTTGCAGGGGCTCCGGAGGGTCTGTGCCGACGTCCGCTTCCTGGGCTCCTATCCCCGGCACCGGTGGGCCGAGGCGGGCGAACGCCCGGTGCCCGCGCCGGCGGGCCTCTCCGACGTCGACTACGCCGACGCGGCGGCCTGGCTGGCCCGCCTGCGTACCGGTGAGTTGACCTGAGCGGGGCGGGGGCGCCCCCGAAGATCGGAGCGCCCCGCGCCACTGCCGATCAGCTCAGCAGACCGCCGAGCAGACCGCCCTCCTGCTGCTGCTGGCCGCTGCCCAGGACCGGCGGTTCCTCGGACGGCTGCACCACCACGAAGCCCTGACCGGCGAAGCTCATCGTGAACGACTCGCCGGTGCGACGGCCGAGCAGTGTGCCGAGGCCGAGCTGCTCGGCCCGGTGGTAGCCGGTCTGGAGGTTCGCCGACCAGCAGACCGCGGCCTGCGGGTCGACGTACGTCGGGGCGTCCACGTTCAGCACGACCGGGGTGCCCTTGGTGGTGATGGCGATCCGCCCGTAGCCGCTGAACACACAGTTGAAGAGACCGGACGAGGACGCCATCCCGGCGCCGCCGACCATCCTGATGTCGTACTGGAGGGTGGAGTCGAAGGCGAGCACGCTGCTGCCGTTGATGGAGAGGGCGTCGCCCGGCTCCAGGTCGATGATGTGCACGTCCTTGGCCAGCTCGGCGAGGAAGACGTCACCCTGGCCGGAGACCTTCATCAGCGGGACGCCCTCGCCGGTGAGCTTCTGCTTGAGGAACTTGCCGAGCCCGCCTGAGCCCAGTGCCTGGAACTGCACGTTCCCCTGGTAGGCGACCATCGACCCGACCCGGGCCATCGCCTCGCCGTTGAGCTCGATCTTCAACATCTTGGAGTTCTGCAACCGCATGCCGGGCTGCGCGGACTCCTTCTCCAGATTCTCCGCGGAGAACAGCTCGCTGCGCATGAAAGGGCCTCCTGAATAGGGTCGCGTTCGCTGCACCGACGGTAGGCGACCTCGGCAAGCACCGGCCATCGACCGGGCGGCGCGGCGCGGCGCGTTCGTGTGGCACGGGCGGGCGTCGAGCGGCGGGGTTCAGCCCCAGCCGAGCGCGTGCAACCGCGCGTCGTCGATGCCGAAGTGGTGGGCGATCTCGTGCACCACTGTCACCGCCACCTCGTCGATGACGTCCTCGTCGTTGTCGCAGATCCGCAGGATCGGACGGCGATAGATGAAGATCCGGTCGGGCAGTACGCCGGAGTAGTCCCAACCGCGCTCGGTGAGCGCATGCCCCTCGTAGAGGCCGAGCAGGTCGACCTCGCCCGGTGGCGGGTCGTCCTCGACCAGGATCACCACGTTGTTCATCAGGCCGAGCAGTTCTTCGGGCACCTCGTCGAGGGCTTCGCCGACCAACTCCTCGAAGCGCTCACGGCTCATCTCCACCGGCACCTCGCCCATTGTGCCCGACGCGGGGGCACGGGGCCCGGTCCTGCTGGACGACCGGGGCCGTCACCCGCACATGCACGGAAGAAGCGACCACCCGGGACCGGGCGGAGGCTCCTTCCGTGGACGTACGGTCTGGGTCTGCCCGCTCAGGCGGCCAGGCGGGCGTTGAGGGTGATCTCGGCACCCGGCGAGAGCAGGCGGGAGATCGGGCAGTTGGCCTTGGCGGCCTCGGCGAGCTTCTGGAACTCGGCCTCGTCGATCCCCGGGACCTGGCCGACGGTCTCCAGCTCGATCCGGGTCACGGTCATGCCAGCGTCGGTCTTGTCCAGGTGCACCTTGGCGGTGGTCTCGACCGAGGTGGCCGTGGAGCCCGCGTCGGCAAGCCCCTTGGAGAACGCCATCGAGAAGCAGCCGGCGTGCGCTGCGGCGATCAGCTCCTCGGGGTTGGTGCCCTCACCCTCCTCGAAGCGCGACTTGAAGGAGTAGTTGCCGGACAGGCCGCCCTTACCGGTGCGGATGGTGCCCGCGCCCTCGGTGAGATTGCCCTGCCATTGTGCTGAAGCGGTACGGATAGGCATGAGGCAAACGCTAGCGGAAAGGCGACCGCCGAGCGACAGACCGGCGCGCTCGCCAGCCCTGCGATCCCTGTCACCACCAGCTTGCTGTGCCATGATGCGACCCAGGTCCGTGACCGGCGGAAGGGTGGCCGATGTCCGAGGAGCTTCCAATCCCGCGGCAGGGCGACCGGTCCGAGTCCCCGGCCGTGATCGAGTGGGGTGCCGTCGACCCGGCCCCGCGACGCCGCTTCGGTTGGTCCCTGGCCGACTTCGCGCGGGATCCGCGACTGCCTCTGCTGCTGGCCGGTCTGGGCGCGGTGGCCGCGATCGCCTCGCTGGTCGGTGAGTGGCTGGTGATGAGCCTGCCGAACGGCGGGCCCGAGGGGAACGCGACGATCGAGGTGCCCGCCGGGGTGTCCGAGGTCGGTGGCTTCGGGGTTGGCTACCTGGTTGGGCTCCTCGCCCTCGTCTGCGCCGTGGCGCTGGCGTTGCGCGGCACGGCGGCCGTGCGGCCGAACGCCCGGCTGGCCGGCCTCACAGTGGCCGGTGCCCTGCTGGCGCTGCTGGTGGCCGCCACCGCCTCTTTCGACAACCCTGGTCAGCGAAACTTCTTCTACTCACCTCAGGATGGCTTCCAGGTCGAGTACGGCCGCGGGCTGGTGATGGCGTTCGCCGCCTGTGTGCTGTTCGCCGCCGCCCTGCGGCTGGCGCCCGCCGCACCCGCTGGCGCGTTCGCCGGGCCAGCAGACGACGACCGTCCCGCCGACGCCCCGGCAGCGCGCCCCTGGCGCCGCCGCCGAGACCACCACCCGGTCGAGGACGGCCTCCCGGCCCCAGCCGACCTGACGGTCACCCCAGCCGCCCCCTTCGCCCGCCCCGACCCCCACTCCTGACCCCCACCCCCACCCCATACCGCGTCGATCTTGCAGTTGCTGTCCCGACACAGGGCGCATAAACCCGCAAAACGGCAACTGAAAGTGCAAGATCGCGCGGACGGTGGAGGACATCTTGTGGGTGCCCGGGGTTGGCGCCCGATTCGCCTGGAAGCCATGGATGCGACCCGTTCCGCGAGGTACGGTTGCTGCCCGCCGTCACGCCCGGGCCTCGGTTTCCTTGGCCGTGGCAGGTGCGACGGCGGCGGGCGAAGGAGGAACCATGACCCGCCCGGGACTGCCCAAGTTGATCGCGACCGACCTCGACGGGACGCTGGTCCGCAGCGATGACACCGTCTCCGCGTACACCCATGGGGTGCTCGACCGGGTGCGCGCCGCCGGGATTCCGGTGGTCGGCGCGACCGGACGCGGCCCTCGGTTGACCGAGTTGACCCGCAACGACATCCGCGCCGCCGACTTCCTGGTGATGGCCGGCGGTGGCCGGGTGGTCGATCAGAGCGACCCGACCGGCCCGGTGGTGCTCCGCGACGAGCGGCTGCCCGCCGAGGTGCTGGCCCGGCTCCTCGCCGACCTTGAGGCGGAGGTCGGCCCGCTGACCGTGATGGTCGAGGCGTCCGACGAGCACGACGCCCCGCTGTGGGGCGACTACCACGAGAACTGGCCCTACCAGGACCATTTCGAGGCGCGCACGCGCGACGAGTGCCTCGCCTGCGACGTGATCAAGGCGTTCGCCCGGACCGCCGACCACCACGTGGACGAGTTGCTGGCCGTGGCCCGCCGGATCGTCCCGCCGCAGGTCGCCACGCTCACCCAGGCCGGGCTCGGCTTCATCGAGATCTGCCCGCCCGGCGTCGACAAGGCGACCGGGCTGACAGTGGTGGCGCAGACCCTCGGGGTCGACCCGGCCGACGTACTGGTCTTCGGTGACATGCCCAACGACCTGCCAATGTTCGAGTGGGCCGGCTGGTCGCGGGTGGCCGTGGCCAACGCGCACCCCACGCTGCGCGCCGTCGCCGACGAGGTGACCTTGCGCAACGACGACGACGGGGTGGCGGTGTACCTGGACCGGCTACTGTCCCGGTAATGGGAGACACGCCCCGCCTCATCGCCACCGACATCGACGGCACGCTGATCCGCGACGACCACACCGTCAGCCCTCGCACCGCCGACCTGCTCGCGCGGATCTCCGCGCGAGGCACGCCGGTCGTCCTGGTCACCGGCCGTCCGGTCCGCTGGCTCAAGATGGTGTACGACCAGCTCGCCCGACCGCTGCCGGCGGTCTGCGCCAACGGCGCCGTGGTCTACGACCCGTTCGAGGACGAGGTGGTGCGGGCGGACCCGCTCGCCCCGCACCACCTGGCCGAGGTGGCCCGGAGGCTACGGGCCGAGGTGCCCGGGATCAGCTTCGCTGTGGAGATCCTGGACAGCCGGGAGATGCGGCACGAGGCGCACTACCCGCTGCGCTGGGACGCCGACGCCAACGGCATCCGGCCGATCGCGACGCCGGAGGAGTTGCTCTCGGCGCCGGCGGTGAAGCTCCTCGCCCGAGCGGGCGAGCAGGACCCGGATGCCTTCGCCGAGCTGATCGCCACGGCGGTGGCGGGGTTGGCCGAGGCCACGCACTCGTCCTCCTCCGGGCTGGTGGAGATCTCCGCGGCCGGGGTGACCAAGGCGGCGGGGCTGGCCTGGTACTGCGACCAGCTCGGGGTGGCCGCGGCGGACGTGCTGGCCTTCGGTGACATGCCCAACGACGTCCCGATGCTGACCTGGGCCGGTCGTGGCGTGGCGGTCGCCAACGCGCACCGCGCCGTCCTGGCGGTCGCCGACGACGTGACGACGGCGAACACCGAGGACGGCGTGGCGGCGTACCTGGAGAAGGTCTTCGGGGTGGACTGAGGTCAGAGGTACTGACCGGTGTTGTGACCCTCGCCGCCGCCCGGCTGGCCGATGCCCGGCATCCCGGGGACGACCCCGCCGGGGCCGCTGGGCAGCGCCTGCCGGCCGCCGCGCATCTGCTCCAGCTGCACCCGGGCGGCCATCTGCTGGGCCACCAGGGCCGCCTGGATGCCGTGGAACAGGCCCTCCAGCCAGCCGACGAGCTGGGCGTGCGCGATCCGCAGCTCGCCCTCACTCGGAGCCTTGTCCTCCGCGAAGGGCAGCGAGATGCGCTCCAGCTCGTCGCGCAGCTCGGGGGCGAGGCCCTCCTTGAGCTCGACGATCGACCGCTCGTGGATCTCCCGCATCCGGCTGCGGCTGGCGTCGTCGAGAGGTGCGGCCTTCACCTCCTCCAGCAACTGCTTGATCATGCTGCCGATCCGCATCACCTTGGCCGGCTGTTCGACCAGGCGGGTCGGGTCCTCACCCTGGCCCTCGTCGGTCTGCATCGTGCCGATCGGCCGGCCGTCCGGACCGACCACCACAACGGTGCCGGAGTGGCCGGAGTCGTCGGGGCCGGGCTCGTCGTTCTGTCCAGCGGAGCGCGCTTCGGTCATGGGGTCCATCTTTACCCAGCGGGCGCGAGCCATGCCGGCCGGGACCGACTCCCGGGGCCGAACCACCCGGGCGGGGCGCGCTACCGTCGCGCCATGCCTGTCGACCCGCGCGCCGTCTTGACCCGGCCCGCACCGGAGCCCGACCAGACGGTGGCGTACGGGGACGACCCGGATCAGGTGGCCGATCTGCGCCTCCCGCCGGGAACCGGGCCGGCCCGACCGCTGGTCGTCGTGCTGCACGGTGGGTTCTGGCGGGCCGAGTACGACCGGCGGCACACCGGCCCGCTGGCTGCGGCCGTCGCTGCTGCCGGTTACCCGGTGGCGCAGTTGGAGTACCGCCGCACCGGGCAGCCCGGAGGGGGCTGGCCGGGCACCCTGACCGACGTACTGGCCGGGGTGGCCAAGCTGCCGGCGCTGGCTGCCGAGGCCCTGCCCGGCCGGGTGAGCCGGGCCGCGCCGATCCTGGTCGGGCACTCCGCCGGCGGCCACCTGGCTCTCTTCGCGGCGGCCACCTCCCCGACGACGGTGAGCGGGGTGCTCGCGCTGGCGCCGGTGGCCGATCTGAGCGAGGCGTACCGGCGAGATCTGGACTCGGGCGCGGTCGCCGCGCTGCTCGGCGGCGGCCCGGCGCAGGTCCCGGACCGGTACGCGACGGCGGATCCACGGATGTTGGTACCGATACGAACACGCACAGTGGTTGTGCACGGCTCGGACGATCTCCAGGTTCCGGTGGAGATGAGCCGGGATTTCGTCGCGGAGGCGCGTGCCGCCGGTTCCGATATCTCCCTTGTTGAACTGCCTGGATGCGAGCATTTCGGGCTGATCGACCCGGAGGCCGTCGCCTGGCCTCACGTGCTTGCTGTGTTGCGGTCCTTGCACGATGATCACTAGCCATTGACGCAGCGTCGCGGACCAGGTAGAACGCCGGAGGGGCGGTGTTCGGCCCTGTAACGCTCCTTGGAAGGAACTCGGTGTCGCAGATGAATCGCAGGCGGGCGCTCCAACTGTTGGCCGCGCTCGGTACCACCGGGTTCGTCGCCGGGTGTGGCTCAGACAGTGACGCCGAGTCGACGGCCGACCGCAGCCCGATCAAGATCGGGTTGATCACGCCGCAGGCCGGTGGTTTCAAGAGCATCGGCGACGACATCACCAATGGCTTCCAGCTCTTCCTCGACCTGCACGACCAGCGGCTGGGCGGCCACCCGGTCGAACTGCTGACCGCCGACGAGGGCGACACCGCGAAGACGGGCAAGGCCGCCGTCGAGGGTCTACTCAAGCAGGGCGTGCTGGCGCTCACCGGCGTGGTCAACTCGGCGGTGATGGTCGGCATCAAGGACACCGTGGAGCAGGCCCGGGTCCCGCTGATCGGCTCCAACGCCTCACCGAGCAGCCTGCAGAGCGTGTTCTACATCTGGCGGACCTCGTACGTGCTCGACGAGGCCGGCAAGGCGCTGGGCCGCTACCTGCGCGAGCAACTGCCGGCGAACGGCCGGATCGCGATCATCATGCCGGAGAACGTCGGCAGCCCGGACGTCGTCCGCGGCTTCCGGCAGGAGTTCGGCGCGAGCGACTCCCGGATCCGCGACGCGGTGACCTACACCAACGCCACCTCCACCCCCGGCAAGACGACGTACTCCTCGGACATCACCAAGGCGCTGGCCAAGAACCCCACGGCGGTCTTCTGCTTCTTCGCCGGGGCGGCCGCTGTGGAGTTCATCAAGCAGCTGCGCGAGAAGTTCGCCGGGCCGATCTACGCACCCGGCTTCCTCACCGAGGGCACCGTGCTGGACAACCTGAAGGACAACGCGCTGGGCATCCAGACCGCGCTGAACTACTCGGCCGACCTGAACAACACCTCGAACCGGGTCTTCGCCTCGGCGTACCGCAAGAAGTACCAGGTCACCCCCACCACCTACGCGATGGCGTCGTACGACGCGGCGCAGGTGCTCGACCAGGCCATCCAGCTGACCGGTGGAAAGCCCACGCCGCAGCAGGTCAACCTGGCCCTGGGCAAGATCGGCCAGATCGACAGCCCGCGCGGCATCTGGCAGTTCAACCAGCCGCGCACCCCGCAGCAGAAGTGGTACCTGCGCGAGGTGCAGCGCGACGGTCAGGTCATGTCGAACGTGCTGATCAACGAGCTGGCCACGCTGGGCTGAACGCCCACCCGGAGCACGATTCGGGGCCGGTCTCCCACTGGGAGACCGGCCCCGAGACGTTCGCCTGTCAGTGCCGCAACTCGGCGATGCAGCACTTCACGCTGCCGCCGCCCTTCTTCAGCTCGGCCAGCTCGACGGGGACCGGGGTGTACCCGGCCGCCTTGAGCTTGCCGGCCAGGCGGGTGGCCTCGCTGTTGAGCACCACGTTCGCGCCGTCGCTGACCAGGTTGAGCCCGAAGGCCATGGCGTCCTCGTCGTCGGCGATCACCGCGTCCGGGAAGAGCTGGGTGAGCACCCGCTGGCTGGCCGCGGAGAACGCGCCCGGGAAGTAGACGACGTTCGTGTCGTCGATGGCCGCGAGCGCCACGTCCAGGTGGTAGAAGCGGGGGTCGATCAGGCGCAGCGACACCACCGGGCGGCCCAACGCCTCCTGCGCCTCCGCGTGCGCCGGGATCTCGGTGCGGAAGCCGTGCCCGGCCAGGATGAGCCCGCCGTGCGCCTCCGGCACGTAGGCGAAGTCGCCCTCGCCCTCGTTGGTCTCGCTGGGTGCGATGAACCGCCAGCCCTGCGCCTCGTAGAAGGCGTGGTGAGCGGCGGCCTCGGCGGCCCGCTGCTCGTGCTTGAACCGGGCGCCGTAGACGCTGCCGTCCACCATGAAGCCGCCGTTGGCGGCGTAGACCATGTCGGGCAGGCCCTGCTCGGGGCTGAGCAGGTGCACCTCGTGGCCGAGGCCGACCAGCGTCTCGCGCAGCCGGTCCCACTGCTTGACGGCCAGGTCCCGGTCGACCGGGGTGGTGACGTCCATCCACGGGTTGATCGCGTACTCGACCGCGAAGTACTCCGGCGAGCACATGAGATATGTCCGCTTTCGCGGGAAACGCTGCTGGTTCACGGTCACCAAGAGTAGGTACCGTGGAACTTTGAAAACAGCCACAAGTGTTGCTTCCCAGAGGCGGAACGTTGCAGATAGACGCGGTAGACCAGCGGATCATTGCGTTACTCGTCGCGGACGCCCGCGCGTCGTACGCCGACATCGGCGCTCGGGTGTCACTCTCCGCCCCAGCGGTCAAGCGCCGCGTCGACCGACTGCGCGCCACCGGCGTGATCAGGGGATTCACCGCCGTCGTTGACCCGGCCGCCGTCGGCTGGACCACCGAGGCGTTCGTCGAGCTGTTCTGCGCCGGCCGGACCACCCCCGCGCAGATCGGCGTGGCCGCCCGCCGACACCCCGAGGTGGTCGGCGCGTACACCGTCTCCGGGGAGGCGGACGCGCTCGTGCACCTGCGCGCCGCCGACATCGCCCATCTGGAGGCCGCGCTGGAGCGGCTGCGGGCCGAGTCCTTCGTGACCTCCACCCGCAGCACCATCGTGCTCTCCCGGCTGGTCGAATCGCCCGGCGTCGGCCCGTCCGCCGGCACCTCTTGACCTCAACCGAGGTTGAGGAGATGGACTGACCCCGAATGGGCAGACGGCCCATCGAGGCTGAGGGGACTGTCATGCGGGCGATCTGGTTACGGGAGTTCGGCGGACCCGAGGTGCTGGTGGCCGGCCCCGCACCCGACCCGGTGCCCGGCCCCGGCCAGGTGCTGATCGACGTCGTGCACGCGAACATCACCTTCATCGAGACGCAACTGCGCGCCGGTCGCCCCGGCCCGTTCCGCCTCACCCCACCGCTGATCCCCGGCAACGGCGTCGGCGGGGTGATCACGGCAGTCGGGTCGGACGTCGACCCGGCGTTGACCGGGCGACGGGTGGTCAGCGCCACCGGAGGTTCCGGCGGTTACGCCGAACGCGCGGCCGTGGACGCGTCCGCGCCGATCGCGGTGCCGGCCGGGCTTGCGCTGGACGCGGCGGTCGCGCTGCTGGCCGACGGACGGACCGCCACCATGCTGATCGAGGCGGTCGGCGTCCGCCCAGGCGACCGGGTGCTGGTGGAAGCCGCGGCCGGCGGTGTGGGCAGCCTGTTGGTGCAGCTCGCGACCCGGGCCGGAGCCCAGGTGATCGGCGCGGCCGGTGGGCGACGCAAGGTGGACCTGCTACCCGGCCTGGGCGCCGAGCTGGCCGTCGACTACCTGCTGCCCGAGTGGGCCGAGCAGGTCCGCGCGGCGGTCGGCGGGGTCGACGTGGTGCTCGACGGGGTCGGCGGTCCGGTGGCCCGGGCCGCCTTCGACCTGCTCTCCCCGGGCGGCCGGATGGTCAGCTTCGGGTTGGCGAGCGGCGAGTGGGCCCCGGTGTCGGCGGAGGCCGCCACGGCACGGCAGGTCACAGTGATCCGCCCGGACGTGCCACCCGCCCGGCTGCGGGCGTACACCGAACAGGCCCTGGCGGACGCGGCGGCCGGCCGCCTCCGACCGCTCATCGGCCAACGTTTCCCGCTGGAACGCGCCGCCGACGCGCACGCCGCCATCGAGGCGCGCGCGACGGTCGGCAAGACCCTGCTGGACGTGGCCTGACCGAGTCTCAGAGATACATGCCGGTGCGGTGCTCCGACTCGTCGCGTCGGACCGGCTTGTCACCCTCACCGAAGAACCGCTTGCCGCCGAACTCGCCGTGCAGACGGTCGTCCAACTCGTCGGCGAGGCCGGTCATCACCTGCACCGCCAGCATCAGATGGGTCGCCTGGAAGTTGCGACCGAACACCGGAATGGACGCCCAGACCGTGTCGTCGGCGCAGTAGAGGCGACCGATCGGCATCCGGTTCGTCAGTTCGGAGAGCTTCACGTAGAGCCGCTCGGTCGGCTCCACCTCGGTGAGCACCGGGGAGAAGACGTCCACCAGTGGCGGGTTGTCCCGCACCCGAACGAAGACCATCGCCGAGCCGGCGCGGATGGTGATGTCGCCGTCCGAGTCGATCTGCAACCGGTCGGTGTCCGACTTCAACATCGTGGAGACCACGGTACGGACCCGGTCTGCCAGGTCGAGCACGTCGTCCCGCTCGACCTGCGCGGCGGCCGCCTCGGCCAACGCCTCCTCAAGGTCCGCCTCGACGTCGGCGTCCGGACCGAACTCGCTGCGCGCGGTGCCCAGCGGCTCCACGGCCAGCGGCTCGCCCTCGGCGTCGTGCACCAGGTAGACGAGGAACGCCGGGTGCGGAGCACCGTAGACGTCCCGCAGCGTGCGGGAGAGCAGCGTGGCGACCTGGGTCGACTCGGCCGTCGTGGCGTTCAGCCCGAAGGAACCGCCGGAGCCGGCGACCACCCCGGGCGGAGACCAACCGAGCGCGACCATGTCCGCCACCGCACCCCGGTCCAGCCGGTAGCCCGCCGGCAGGGCTGCGTTCCCGACCGCGCGGGCGGACAACACCCGGTCCGCGTCCACGTCGACGCTTATCGAGTAGACGGCGTCCCCGGTGCCGGAGGCCGTGGGGTCCAGTGTCACGTCGAGGTGCGCGCCGACGGGAAGTTCCCGCAGCCGTACGGCGAGCGCCCGGGCGAACTCCCGCCACGCCTCGGTCACCTTCGCCCGCAGGTCGGTGGTGCTGGGCTCGTCGAGCAGGATCGATTCCGCCGGCTCAGTCGAAGCGCCGGGCAGCTCACCGTGCGGCGCCGAGGGGTGGTCAGCCGTCATGATCGCCTCCGTCCGTCACGATCACCCTACCCACGCCGCCCGGAGGTCGAATCAGCCCGGACCGGGATCGGACAGCGGCGGTCAGAGGGCCGTGGGGTCCGCAGGCTCGGCGTCCAACCCGACCGGCCAGGCGCCCGCCAGCGCGCTGAGCCGCGCCGCAGCGTCCGCCGGCTCCGCGCCCCGGCCAACCGCCAACCCCATCAGGTACGCGGTGACCGGTGCACCCGGACGCAGCACCTGGTGGGCGACGTCCCGGGCCAGGTCCAGCACCGCCGGCACCGGCACCGCGGCCGGGTCCAGGTCCAACTCGGCGCAGACCGCCGTGACCCAGTCGTCCATCACCGTCATCGCGCCCACTCCTCCGCCCGGCGTACGTCCTCGTCAGTGTCGCAGTCGAACCACGGCGGCGGGCCCTCGCCGGACCAGGCCACCTCCCGTACGACGAGACCGGCCAGCAGCGCCCGGACCGGGGCTCCGGCCAGACTGCCACCCCGCTCGACAGTCAGCCGGTCCACAGCCGCCCGCAGCGCGGCGACCCGCCAGACACCGCAGAGCGACTGCCGCCGCCCGTCCCCGTCCACGAAACACACCCCGTCAGGTCTCCGCTCGCCGTCGCCGGGGCCGCTGCGGGCCGGCGATGCAAAGCCACCGTGGGCCGGAGCGAGGCCGCTGTGGGCTGGCGATGCCGGAGCAGAGCCGCCACCCGCCGGTTCGGTGTCGACGTTCTCCTCGTCGAGGTGGTTCAGCAGGTCGCCGATCGCCGCCCGGGTGAGCAGCGGCAGGTCGGCGGCGAGCAGCGCGACCAGGCCGGCGTCGGGATCCAGCAGTGCCAGGCCGGCCGCCGCCGCGGCGACCGGGCCCCCGCCGGGCGGGTCCTCCCGGACGACAAGCACACCCGCTGGCACGGCGTCGGCCGCGCCGACCAGCACCCGCGGCGTCGCATCGGTGACGGCGGTCAGCACCCGGTCACGCATCGGCCGGCCGCCGACCGGAAGCGCGGGCTTGTCGACCCCGCCCATCCGTCGGGCGGCCCCACCCGCGAGCACCACGGCGGCGTACGTCCCCATCCGGCCACCGTAGCCGTGCCGCCGCTCGGTCGCGCCGACCCTGCCAGCCCGACCCCTCGCCCTGGTGATCATGAAGTTGTCGCTCGACACGCCGACGACACGCGCGGACAACCTCATGATCAACGCGCGGGGTTGAGGGCGGGTGGGGTCGGGGTGGGGTGGAGGATGGCGGGATGGGACGGGCAACTGATCGACGGGGCGTACTCCGGATCGACCTGGACGCGGCGACCGCCGGGCGCGGTTCGGTCCGCCGGCCGGACACGCTCGCCGTGGAGGAGCCGCTGGAGATCCGGGTCGGCGCGGCCGGCCCCGGCAAACGCCGGCCGCTCGCCGTCACCATGCGCACCCCCGGCGACGACCTGGACCTGGCCATCGGGTTCCTGTTGACCGAAGGGCTGATCAGGTCGACCGACGACGTGCTGACCGCGCAGCTCTGCGCCGGCGCGGAGACACCGAACACGTACAACGTGGTGGACGTGGTGCTCGCCCCCGGCGTACCGGAACCGACCACCGACCCGTCCCGGAACTTCTACACGACCAGTTCCTGCGGGGTCTGCGGCAAGGCCAGCATCGACGCGGTACGCACCCGGTCGCTCTTCCCGGTCGCGGCCGACCCGCTCAGCGTGCCGGCCGCGCTGCTCGCCGAACTACCCGACCGGTTGCGCGCCGCCCAGCGCGGCTTCGACCGGACCGGCGGGCTGCACGCGGCCGGCCTGTTCACCCCCGACGGTGAGCTCGTGGTGCTCCGGGAGGACGTGGGCCGGCACAACGCCGTGGACAAGGTGATCGGCTGGGCCGTGCGGGAACGACGACTGCCGCTCGCCGGGCACCTGCTGCTCGTCTCCGGGCGGGCCAGCTTCGAGCTGACCCAGAAGGCGTGGATGGCGGGGTTGCCGCTGCTGGCCGCGGTGTCCGCCCCGAGCACCCTCGCCGCCGAACTGGCCGACGAGGCGGGAATGACACTTGTCGGCTTCCTGCGCGGGCGGACCATGAACGTCTACACCGGGCCGCACCGGATCACTGTGCAGCAGCCAGCCTGACCCGAGCGGCCCGTCATCGCCCGATCCGATCGATCAGGTCGAAGAGGGAGAGCCGTGCGGCGGCGTCGCGGGCGATCAGGAAACCGGCGATGCCGAGGATCCAGCCCAACGCGCTGCCCGCCTTCGTGACGATCCAGGTGTTCAGGCGGGCCAGCACCGGCTCGACCAGTCGCGGGCGGGCCACCCGGGCACCCAGCAACAACACCGCCGGCAGCACCATGACCAGGCAGTATCCGGTGAGCAACCCCACCACGCTGGCCGCTCCCACCCCCGAGGTGGCCAACAGGCCCACCGCACCGAGGTACGGGAGCATGGTCGCCACCTCGGCGAGCGCCGCGAGCAGCGCCAGCCCGACCAACCAGCGGGCCGAGGAGTCTCCGGCGGTGGCCCGGTCCCGCCAGCGCAACACACCACCGGTACGGGGACGCCGCTTGCCGTCGTAGCGGAAGCTGAGCGCCAGCATCCCCACGCCCAGGACGAGTTGCGCCCAGAGGACACCACGGTTGTCCAGGGCGCCACCCAGCGCGTCGCCCAACGTGCTGCCGCCCCAGACCAGCAGCAGCCCCACAGCGAGGTAGAACGCCGCGATGGTGGCGAGGTAGCCCAGGATCCGCCGGACGTTGACCGGCCCGGGGGCGAGCAGCAACCAGACCGGGATGAAGAGGGTGCCGATGCTGGTGCTGTCGATCAACGCCAGCCCGGCCAGCGACAGCAGCAACTCGGGGGTCATGTCGTACCAACACGGAGAACAGCCACGAGATCAATTCTCCGGCGGCGCTGGCCCTGCCGCGTCGGCCGTGGACAGGAGCAACGCGTACATCCTTCGACGGAGGGCGACGCCGGAGGTACCCGCCCCGGGCGATCGACCTCGGGGGACGAGGG
Source organism: Micromonospora vinacea (assembly GCF_015751785.1). Taxonomy (NCBI): domain Bacteria; kingdom Bacillati; phylum Actinomycetota; class Actinomycetes; order Micromonosporales; family Micromonosporaceae; genus Micromonospora; species Micromonospora vinacea. The sequence goes on from NZ_JADOTY010000001.1 coordinate 1,845,979, forward strand.
ATCAGCGCCGGGGCGGGAGTCGGCGGGGCTATCGAGCCTTGACCCAGCCGGTGAAACGTTCGGTCAGGCCCTCCGGAGTCTTGCCGCCGTACAGCTCGGTGAGGTGTTCGGTTGCTTCGGCTTGCAGTGCCTTCAGGTGCTCGATCAGCTCGTCGGGTCGACCGCGGTAGCGGCCGAGCAGGCGCAGTTTCGCGGCCGAGCAGGGCCAGGCGATCCCGCAGGTGCGGCAGCGCCAGGCTGGCTTGAGCAGGGGGTGTTCCGTGTCGTCGGTCATCGGCCAGCCCGCACTGGTTCGCGCCGCGTCGTGGGCTCCGGCTTGTCCGGCATGTCTCCTCCTCGTCGTTGGGAGGGGCCGCCCCTGAGTGCTCGCCCACGAGGCGGCCCCGGTACGAACGCGACCGCCGGGTCTCGGGTAGTCCCTGCCGGCCGCGCCGTCTCAGACGCACACTTCCAAGGGTTGCCAGCCGAATACACTGCGTAGCAATATCTCCTGTGGACGTCTCGGACGAACTAGAGGGGACACGGATGAATCGCGCAGTCGCTGAAGCGATGTCGAAATCCGGCCTGACCGCCGACAGCCTCGCCGCCCAGATCGGGGTTGATCCCAAGACGGCGGCCAAGTGGGCGAACCCGGGACGGATTCCGCAGACTCGGCACCGGTCGAAGGTCGCCGAGGTCCTGGGCCGCGACGAGGGCGAACTCTGGCCCGACCTGTACAAGCGGCGCGAGCCGGCGTGGTTCCGGCCCTGGACGGATATCGAGCGTGAGGCCGTGGGTCTCCGGTACTACGAGTCGGCGGTTATCCCCGGTCTCCTACAGACCGAGGCGTACGCGCGAGCCGTGTTGAGCAGCGGACTCTGGGCCGACGACGACCTGGAGGCCCACGTGGAGACGCGCCTCCGCCGCCAGGCTGACGTGTTCGACCGGCCTCGGCCACCGTTGAGTGTCTTCGTCATCGACGAGGCCGCGCTGCGTCGGGGAAGACCCGACATCATGGCCGCCCAGCTCGACCATCTGATCGCGCTCGCCGAGCGGCCGGCCGTGATGATCCACGTCCTCCCCCTGACGGCCGGTTTCCACCCCGGCCAGGCCGGGCCGTTCGTCATCGCCAGCACACCGGACGGCGGCGATGTCGGCTACCTCGACGACCAGGCGGCCGGACGCCTCACTAATGAGGTTGCTCCACTCTGGGCGGTCTGGGATAGCGTGAGGTCGTTAGCGCTACCGCGAGACCTGACCATCGACCTGATGAGAGCGCGAGCATGGATGACCTGACCGGCGCCCGCTGGCGCAAGAGCACCCGCAGCAGCTCGAACGGCGGCAACTGCGTCGAGGTGGCCGACAACCTGCCCGGTGTCGTGCTCGTGCGCGACACCAAGGACCGGGACGGCGGCACGCTGACCTTCGAGCCGACCGCCTGGGCGGGCTTCGTCGGCCTGGCAAAGAAGATCGGCCCCGTCGGCTAGGTCTCGCCCCGGCACGCACTGACCCATGATCGACTCGGGTTTGCTGATATCGGGGTGTCCCGCCAGCGGGGATAACCCGACATCCGTGAAGCGGAGTCGAGACGCCGCGCGTCGACGGCTTCTTCGCCCGGTCGCCCGTCACGCCAGGTCGAGAATGCTCCACCTGGTGGGGAGGACCTTCGCCGCCGCCTCGGGTTGGACGGTCGCGTAGTGCGCCTCGTGGGTGAGTGCAGCACGGGCGGCATGGCCGAGCGAGATGTCTCCGTCCACGGCGCGGGCCAGCTTGCCGGTGTCGCGCACGTCCTCGGCGTCGAGCGGCAGCAGGCGGATCATCGGGGCGGTCATCATCACGCCCAGTAACGCGGCGTCGATCTCGTCGGCCACGCTCGCGAAGGCAACCGCCAGGCAGGTCGCCGGAATGGCCACCTGCCGACCCTCGTCGGCGACCTCCAGCATCAACTCCCCCACCGAGACGTTGCCCTCGAGGTAGGCCGTCAAGGCCGACGCGTCGAACACGACAGCGATCTCATCGCTCATCCGGCCCTGCCCAGCATCCGGCGCCCCTCGGCCAGGGCGTCCGCCGGAATGGGTGTCGCCAGCCTCTCCCGCCACCGCGCCCTACCCGCCTCGGTCACCTCGATGCCGGCCCGCCGCAGCACCTCATGAAGGTGCGTGCCGTCCATCTGGGCCCGCACCGCCGCAGTGATGGCCGCCGAGACGTTGGGCTGCTGGTCGAGCCATTCCGCGACGTCGTCGGGGAGGCTCACGGAGCGCTTCACTGTCATGTTCGCCAGCGTATCAATTCCGGTGGCACCGTCGGTATTACCGCGTGCGCGGCGGGGTCGGTCAGCGGCGGCCACGTCGACTCCGTTTGCGGGGGCGGATGACCCCGGGCATCCCGACCGACGGCCAGCCGTCCAGTTCGGCCGGGGGCACGCCGCGCCGGAGCAGGTCGTCCAGCAGCAGGGCGAGCGAGTAGTCGGGGTGCAGGTCGAGCGTGCGTTCGAGAGCGACCGCCGCCAACGCGCCCTGTCCGGCGCGCCAGGCGGCGAACGCCAGCAGCGCGCCGGGGGCGGCGGCAACCTCCGGCTCGGCGCGGCGCAGCACGTCGGTCCAGAGGGCGATGTCCCGGTCCCGGCCGTCGGTGCGTTCCCACGCGTGATCGCGCACCGGAAGGTGGGTCATCAGCAGGCTCAACCAGGCCACCTCGTCGTCGTCGAGCCGCTCACCACGCCGCTGCCGGCGCTGGGCCTCGCGGACCGCCGCCACCCCGGCAGCGCGCAGCGCCCGCGCCCCGAGCAGGTCACTCTCGGGCGCCTGCTCGATCAACTCGGCCAGTCTCACCTCGGCGCGGGCGGTGGCCGCGCGGGCCGAGTCCCGGGCCGGGCCGTCCACCGGCGCCACCTGCGCCACCAGGGCGGCCCGGTCGGGGAGTGCGACCTGACCGGCGAAGACCGCCGAGGCGGTCACCCGATTGACGGTCGGGTCGTAGCGGCGGCCCTCGGGTGGACAGCAGTCGGGCTCGGCGCAGAGATAGGACCACCAGCGGCCGTCGGTCACCCGCAGCGCGTCGAGCACGTGCAGCCCGAGGTCGTTCAGCGCGTCGCGCACCGCGTCCACCGCCGGGGTGACCCGCTCCGGTTGCCCGTAACCCACAACTGTGGCGGCCTCCGCGCCCTGCCGGCGGATCACACCGGCCAGATGCCCGGCCAGCCCGCCCGTATCCGTCGGGTCGGGCAGGTCCGCCCGGGCGGCGAAGATGATCTGCCGGCCGACCAGCGCCACGGCGACCACGCTGTCGGTGGGGTGGAACCCGAGGAGGTACGGCACGGCGGCGATCAGGTCGGCGGGTGAGCGGACGGCGAGCTGCGGGCGTTCGGTCGAGGTCATGTCGGAAGCCTGCGGTGGGGGCATCTGGCCCTGCCACCCCTGTGGATGACACGCGACTTATCCACAGTTACTGAACGTGTTTTCCCTGCTCACGCCACACCTACGAGTGCGGAAAGAGTGCCGATGTCGTCGGGCGACACCTGGCTGTCGTAAGGAGCGGTTACCGTGCGCTGATGGACCTGGCGTACCTGCGCGCGCATCCGGCACACCTCCCGACCTTCCGGACCCATCAGCGGCTCCGGGAGACGCCGGTGGCCGGTGGCGACATCTGCGCCGCCGCCCGGCTCACCCTCGACGACGGCCACTCCGTCTTCGCCAAGTCCTGGCCGGAGGGCGCCGACCGACCGGCGCCGGAGGGCTTCTTCGCCGCCGAGGCCGCCGGCCTGCGCTGGCTGCGGGAAGCGGGCACTGTCGGCGTACCCGAGGTGATCGTGGTGTTGCCGGAGCTGCTGGCGCTCGACTGGGTGGAGCCCGGCGAACCGACGCCGGAGGCCGCGGAGCGCTTCGGCCGGGAGTTGGCCGGGCTGCACCGGGCGGGCGCGACCGCCTTCGGTGCCAGCTGGCCCGGGTTCATCGGCTCGCTCCCTGCGGACAACACCCTCACCGACGGGCGCTGGTCGACCTGGTTCGCCGAGCGCCGCCTCGTCCCCTACCTACGACGCTCGGTCGACGGTGGCGCGCTGACCAGCGCCGATGCCGCTCTGGTCGAGCAGGTGATCGGTCGCCTCGACGGGCTCGGCGGCGACGAGCCGCCCGCGCGCATCCACGGCGACCTGTGGCCGGGCAACGTGCTGTGGGGGGTCGACGACCGCGCCTGGCTCATCGACCCGGCCGCGCACGGTGGGCACCGGGAAACGGATCTCGCCCAGCTCGCGCTCTTCGGCGGCATCCCCCACCTGGATCGGGTGCTGGCCGCCTACGAGGAGAGTTGGCCGCTGCCGGACGGCTGGCGTGACCGCGTGCCAGTGCATCAGCTGCATCTGCTGCTCGTGCACACCGCACTCTTCGGTGCCAGTTACCGAGATGTGGTCGTCCAGACCGCCCGTGCCGTCCTGGGCCGGGCCGAGCGCGCTACGGTCGACAGGTGAGCGCCGCCCCGGGGACCGACGGCGTCCTCGTCGACCGGTATGGCCGCGTCGCCCGGGACCTGCGCGTGTCCCTCACCGACAAGTGCAACCTGCGCTGCACCTACTGCATGCCGGCGGAAGGTCTGCCCTGGCTGGCCGGCCCCGAGCTGCTGACCGACGAGGAGATCGTCCGGCTGGTCCGGGTGGCTGTCGAGCTGCTCGGCGTGACCGAGGTGCGATTCACCGGCGGTGAACCGCTGATCCGAGCCGGGCTGGTCGACATCGTGACCGAGGTCGCCGCCCTCGCACCGCGCCCCCGGGTCTCGCTGACCACCAACGGCATCGGCCTGGACCGGCTGGCCCCGGCGTTGCGGGCGGCCGGCCTGGATCGGGTGAACGTCTCACTGGACACCCTGGACCCGGACCGGTTCACCAAGCTCACCCGCCGCCCCCGCCTCGACGCGGTGCTGGCCGGGCTCGCCGGGGCGGCGGCCGCCGGGCTCAGCCCCGTGAAGATCAATTCAGTGCTGATGCGTGGTGTCAACGAGGACGAGGCGCCGGCGCTGCTCCGCTTCGCCCTCGATCACGACTACCAGCTGCGGATCATCGAGCAGATGCCGTTGGACGCCCAGCACGGTTGGGCCCGCGACACAATGGTCACCGCCGAGGAGATCCTGGCGTCCCTGCGTACCGTGTTCGCTCTCAGCCCCGACCCGGCGGAGCGTGGCGCGGCACCGGCGGAGACCTGGCTGGTCGACGGCGGCCCCGCCCGGGTCGGTGTGATCGCCAGCGTCACCCGCCCCTTCTGCGGGGACTGCGACCGCACCCGGTTGACCGCCGACGGCCAGGTCCGCGCCTGCCTCTTCGCCACCGAAGAGTCGGATCTGCGCGCTGCGCTGCGCGGCGGCGCGGACGACGACGAGTTGGCCCGGCGCTGGCGTACCGCGATGTGGGGCAAGCGCGCCGGGCACGGCATCGACGATCCCACCTTCCTCCAGCCGACCCGCCCCATGTCCGCGATCGGAGGCTGAGCGTGGAGGGGACACCGCTGACCGTCCGCTACTTCGCAGGTGCCCGCGCCGCCGTCGGCCGCACCGAGGAGGCCGTCCCCGCCGGGCGGTCACTCGACGACCTCACGGCCGAGCTGACCCAGCGCCACGGCGACCGACTCGCCGCCGTGCTGCGGGTGGCGAGTTTCCTCGTGAACGGCGTCACCTGTCATGATCGTCAGGCACCCCTACCGGCCGGGGCGACGATCGATGTCCTGCCCCCGTTCGCGGGCGGCTGAGGGAGGCGCACACATGATGGCGGTTCTGGGGTTCGTGGCTGTCCTGGCGCTGGTCACCGGTCTCATCCACCTCTACCTGTGGAAGCGGCTCGTTCGGGACACCACCACGCCGGGCCGCTGGCGACGGATCGGCGGGATCGCCGCTCTGGTGCTGGCCCTGCTCGTTCCGGTCACCCTCGCCGGGACGCAGGCCGGGCTCTACTGGCTCGCCTGGCCGGGCTACCTGTGGCTCGCGCTGATGTTCTACCTGCTTGTCGTACTGGTCGTGCTGGAAGTCCCGATGCTGGTAGCCCGGCTGGTGCTGCGCCGCCGGGTGGTTGCCGCGGAGCCGACCACCGCCGCCCCCGAGCCGGTGCTGGTCGGTGCCGCCGGGCCGACCGAGCCGCCGGCCGCCGGTGCTGTCGCGGCACCGGACCACGACCCGTCCCGTCGGTTGCTGCTGGCCCGTGGGGCGGCCATCTTCGCCGGCCTCACCGCCACCGGCGTCACCGGGTACGGCATCCGCACGGCGCTCGGCCCGCCCCACCTCGACCGGGTACGGATTCCGCTCGCCAAGCTCCCCCGCAGCATGGACGGCCTGCGCATCGCCACCGTCTCCGACATCCACCTCGGCCCGCTGCGCGGCCGGGCGCACACCGAGCGGATCGTCGCCGCGATCAACCGGCTCGACGCGGACATCGTCGCTGTCGTCGGTGACCTGGTCGACGGGTCCGTGGCCGAACTCGGCTCGGCCGCCGCGCCCCTGCGCGACCTGCGCTCCCGCTACGGCAGCTTCTTCGTCACCGGCAACCACGAGTACTACTCCGGCGTGGAGGAGTGGGTCCAGGAGGTCGACCGGCTCGGTCTGCGGGTGCTGCAGAACCGGCGGCAGGAGATCCAGGCCCGGGGCGGTGTGCTCGACCTGGCCGGGGTGAACGACCTCACCGCGGTGGGCACCGGCCTCGCCGCCGGGCCGGACTTCGCCGCCGCCCTCGGTGACCGCGACCCGAGCCGCCCCGTGGTCCTGCTCGCGCACCAGCCGCTGGCGGCCAAGGAGGCGGCCCGCTACGGCGTCGACCTGCAACTGTCCGGGCACACCCACGGCGGGCAGATGGTGCCGTTCAACCTGGCCGTCGGGCTGGAGCAGCCGGTGGTCAGCGGGCTCGGCGAGGTCGACGGCACCAAGGTCTACGTGACAAACGGCGCCGGTTTCTGGGGGCCTCCGGTCCGGGTCGGGGCGGAGCCGCAGATCAGTCTGGTCGAGCTGCGCTCGGCATAGCGGAGGTCACGTCCGCGCGTGGCGGCGGGTGGCCGGCGCGGCGGGCGTGACAGGATGCGGCGTGCCCCCGTTCAGCGCCGTACCCCCCGGTGGCCTACCGCCATTCGTCGCGGACCTGCACATCCACTCGAAGTACTCGCGCGCGTGCAGCCGTGACCTCACCCTGCCGAACCTCGCGTGGTGGGCTCGGCGTAAGGGCATCGGCCTGCTCGGCACCGGCGACTTCACCCACCCCGCCTGGTACGACCACCTGCGGGAGACGCTGCGCCCGGCCGAGCCAGGGCTCTACCGGCTCGACCCGGAGGCGGAACGGGACATCGCCCGGCGGCTGCCACCCCGGCTCGCCGGGACGGCGGAGGCGGACCCGGTCCGCTTCATGCTGAGCGTGGAGATCTCCACCATCTACAAGCGGGACGACCGGACCCGCAAGGTGCACCACCTGATCTACCTACCGGACCTGGACGCGGTGGCCCGGTTCAACACCGCGCTCGGCCGGATCGGCAACCTCGGATCTGACGGCCGACCGATCCTCGGACTGGACTCCCGCGACCTGCTGGAGATCACCCTGGAGGCCAGCCCGGACGGCTACCTGGTGCCCGCGCACATCTGGACGCCCTGGTTCTCCGCGCTGGGCTCGAAGTCCGGCTTCGACGCGATCGCGGACTGCTACGCCGACCTGGCCGAGCACATCTTCGCCGTGGAGACCGGGCTCTCCTCCGACCCCGCGATGAACTGGCGGGTCGGCAGCCTGGACGGCTACCAACTGGTGTCCAACTCGGACGCGCACTCGCCGCCGGCGCTCGGTCGGGAGGCGACAGTGCTGACCACCGAACGGAACTACTTCGCCGTTCGGGAGGCGCTGCGTACCGGTGACGGCCTTGCCGGGACGATCGAGTTCTTCCCGGAGGAGGGCAAGTACCACGCGGACGGGCACCGGCTGTGTGGGATCAACTGGTCTCCGGAGCGCACCCGGGCCGCCGGCGGGCGCTGCCCCGAGTGCGGCAAACCCCTCACCGTGGGTGTCCTCAGCCGGATCGAGGAGCTGGCGGACCGCCCGGACGGGCACCGGCCGGCGCACGCGCGGGACGTCACCCACCTGGTGCCGCTCGCCGAGATCCTCGGCGAGATCAACAAGGTGGGTGCCCGGTCGAAGAAGGTCGAGGGGCGGTTCAACGAGCTGCTGGCCGCACTCGGCCCGGAGCTGGAGATCCTGACCACCACGCCGCTGAGCGACATCGCGCAGGCCGGTGGTGAGCTGCTCGCCGAGGGCATCGGGCGGCTGCGGCGCGGCGACGTGCGCCGGGTGCCCGGTTACGACGGCGAGTACGGCGTGATCACGCTCTTCGACAGGGCCGAGCTGGGCGCGCAGGAGACACTGTTCGACGTACCGGTGCCGGCGCAGCGACGGCCTGCGGAGTCGGCTCCCCGGGTCGCGGCCAAGCGCCCGGCGGCGAAGGCGGAGCCGAAGCGGAAGCCGACCCCGGCACCCGCGCCGCCGATCGCGTCGCCGCCGTCTCCGCACGAGCCGTTCGAGCCGATGCTCTCCGGCATGGAGGAGGTCGGCACCGGCCTGCTGGACCGACTGGACGCCATGCAGCGGGTGGCCGCCTCCGCACCCGGCGGCCCGCTGCTCATCGTGGCCGGCCCGGGCACCGGTAAGACCAGGACGCTCACCCACCGGATCGCGTACCTCTGCGCGGAGCTGAACGTCTTTCCCGAGCACTGCCTGGCGATCACGTTCACCCGCCGGGCCGCCGAGGAGCTGCGGCACCGCCTCGACGGCCTGCTCGGCCCGGTCGCCGAGGACGTCACAGTGGGTACGTTCCACGCGCTGGGGTTGACCATCCTGCGGGAGAACGCCGACGCGGCAGGCCTTCCGGTCGACTTCCGGATCGCCGACGACGCCGAGCGGGCGGCAGCCCGCGCCGAGGCCGGCGACGACAGCGCCGCCTACACCTCGCTGCTCCGCAAGCAGGATCTGGTCGACCTGGACGAACTGGTGACCCTGCCGGTGGAGCTGCTGCGGGCCGACCGGAAGTTGGTCGAGCGGTACCGGGACCGCTGGCGGTGGATCTTCGTCGACGAGTATCAGGACGTCGACGAGGTGCAGTACGAGCTGCTGCGGCTGCTCAGCCCGGCCGACGGCAACCTCTGCGCGATCGGCGACCCGGACCAGGCGATCTACTCGTTCCGGGGTGCCGACGTCGGCTACTTCCTGCGTTTCTCCGAGGACTTCACCGACGCCCGGCTGGTCCGACTCAACCGCAACTACCGCTCGTCGGCCCCGATCCTGGCCGCCGCCGTGCAGGCCATCGCGCCGTCCTCGCTGGTCCGGGGCCGACGACTGGACCCGGCCCGGCTCGACCCGGAGGCCCCGCTGGTCGGGCGCTACCCGGCGGCGTCGGTGGCCGAGGAGGCCGACTTCGTGGTGCGTACCGTCGACGACCTGGTCGGTGGGCTGTCGCACCGCTCGCTGGACTCGGGTCGCATCGACGGCCGGTCCACCTCGCTGTCGTTCTCCGACATCGCCGTGCTGTACCGCACCGACGCGCAGGCCGCCCCGATCGTGGACGCCCTGACCCGGGCGAACATCCCCGTTCAGAAGCGTTCCCACGACCGGCTGCGGGATCGGCCCGGGGTGGCTGCCATCGCCCGCGAGCTACGGCACGCCGACGGTCTGGCCGGCTCGCTGGCCGCCCGGGTGCGGCTGGCCGGTCAGGTGGTCGCCGAGCGGTTCGCAGTGCCCACCCTGGACGGCGCGGGCGGCACGGTCCGTCCCGAGGACGTCCGCTCGGCGGTGGACCTGCTGACCCCGCTGGCCCGACGTTGCGGCGACGACCTGGAGACCTTCCTGTCGCAGTTGGCCACCGGCGCGGAGGTGGACGCGCTCGACCCGCGCGCCGAGGCGGTCACGCTGCTCACCCTGCACGCCGCGAAGGGCCTGGAGTTCCCGGTGGTCTTCCTGGTCGGCGTCGAGGATGGGCTGCTGCCGCTGCGCTGGCCGGGCTCGGCCCCTGACGAGGACGCCGTCGCCGAGGAGCGTCGGCTGTTCTTCGTCGGCCTGACCCGGGCCCAGGACCGGCTGTACGTGAGTCACGCCGCCCGTCGCACCCGCCACGGCACCGAGCGCGACTGCGCGCCCTCCCCGTTCCTTGGCACCATCGACCCGGGCCTCTTCGAACGCTTCGGCGAAGCCGAACCCCGCCGCCCCAAGGACCGCCAACTCCGCCTGATCTGACCGACGTCCCCGCCCGGCACCCGGCACCCGGCACCCGGCACCCGGCACCCGGCACCCGTCGATCTTGCACTTTCGGTCGCCGTTGTGCGTGGGATGCTCCTTATGTCGGCGCAGAAACTGCAAGATCGACGGAGGCGGGGGGCGGGGGCGGGGTGGGGCGGGGTGTGTTAGTCGAGGAGGACGGCGAGCCAGGCGCCGGCCAGCAGGGCCGGGCCGAGGGGCAGCAGGGTGTTCCGGTGCACCTTCCGGGCGGCGAGCAGACCGAGGACCAGGCCGCCGTGCAGCAGATGCGGCAGGAGCAGCCCCGCCAGCAGGGCATCCCGACCCGACCAGCCGAGCGGCAGGCCGAGGACGGCGGCGAGCTTCACGTCCCCGAAACCCAGCCGGGAGCCGGGCAGCACTGCCAGCAGCACGTGCGCCACGCCCGCGACCGCCGCACCTCCCAGCGCGCCGAGCAGCCGGCCGGGAGTGCCGGACAGCAGCGCCGCAGCGGTCAGACCACCAAGGGCCAGCGTCCCGGCGACGAGGACCAACGGGTCGGGCAGCCGCAGGCAGGCCAGGTCGACCCGGGCCAGCACCAGACCGACCGCCGCGACCGCCAGGAAGACCGGCAACGCCGGGTCGTCACCCACGCCGACGGCGAGGCCGACAAAGACGCTGGCCGCGACCATCGGTTCGCCCCAGGGCCGCCGGACCGGCTGCCGCCCCGGGAACGCCCGTGACCGGGCGTCCGGCGTGGTGAAGCGCCACGACACCGGGGGTACGACGAGGCCGACCAGCGCACCGAGCAGCGCGATCGACACCAGCGCGGCGGCCGACATGGGCCGGACGTTACTGGCGGTCGCGCACCGGCGTGGCCCCCGAACGTGATCCCGTGCCCGCCCGACGCGGCCGTTCGGTGGACACCACCAGGGCGACCCCGACGACGATGACGGCACCACCGAGCAGCACCTGTGCGGTGATCGGCTCAGCCACCAGCAACGCGCCGAGCGCCACCGCGACCGCCGGGTTCACGTAGGCGTACGTCGACACCAGCGAGATCGGCGCGTTCTGCAGCAACCAGACGTACGCGGTGAAGGCCACCAGCGAACCGGCCACCATGAGGTAAACCAGTGCCAACCAGGACCGGGTGCTGACCTCCGCCGGGTGGAAGTCGGCCAGTTCGCCCCGACCGGCGGCGACGACCGCCAGCACCAGCGCGCCGGCCACCATCTCGTACACCGTGGCCACGAACGGGTCGGCGGGCATCCGGATCCGTCCGGACAGGAACGACCCGGCCGACCACGAGGCGGCCGCCGCCACCACTGTCAACGCCCCGAGCAGCGGCACCGCTGCCGAACCACCGCCGGGCAGCACCAGCAGGATGAGGCCGACGAAGCCCACCGTGACCCCGGCGAACGTCCAGATCGGCGGCCGGTCCCCGGTGGCCGAGCGCAACAGCACCACCAGCAGCGGCACCGTGGCCACCAACAGCGCAGCGATCCCGGACGGCACCGCAACCCCCGGCGGTCCCGATTCAGCGAGCACCACCAGACCGTTGCCACCAGCGAGCAGGAGCACCCCGACCAGCGCGGCCGAGCCGAGTTGCCGTCGGTCCACCCGCAGCGCGCCGGGACCTCGACGCAGTCGCAGCACCACCGCGAGGATCAGGCCGGCCACGGCGAACCGGAGGGTGGCCGACAGCAGCGGAGGCAGTGTCTCCACTGCGATCCGGATGGCCAGGTAGGTCGACCCCCAGAGCAGGTAGACCACGATCAACGCGGTCCAGATCAGGGTTGGCGTGGCGCTGGCGCGACGGCCGCCGAGGGCCGTGGCGCTCGGTGAAGGTGAGCTCATCAGTGGACCACGCTACGGTGACCTCGGAGTCCGCGTCCCGCTTTGGTGGCCGGCCTCTCACCACTCGTGCAGGAGGGCGGCATGACGAACTACGGACAACCGGGGGGCGGCCACCCGGGGCCGTGGCGTGGGCAGAGACCCGACGAGACGCCGGCTCACCCGGGGCAGCAGCCCTACCCGCCCGCGCCGGAGTCCTACCCGCCGGCGGTCCCGTCGTACCCACCCGCACCGCAGGGAGGACCCGGGCCGTACGGCGGCCCACCCACCCCGCCCTACGGTCCCGAGCCCCGCGCGCCCTACGGCGGCTCGTACCAGCCGACCCCGAACTACGGCGGGCAGCCGTACCGGCCCGACGAGCAGTACGGCGAGGTTCCGGCACCACGCCGACGTGGTGGAGGGCCGCTGATCGCGGTACTGGCCGTCGTCGTCCTGCTGGTGGTGGCCGCCGCCGGCGTGTTCTGGTTCCGCCGTGGGCAGAGCGACCCGGCGCCGGCAGCCGCGCCGAGCAACTCGGCCGCCGCCGGTGAGCCCAGCGCGGACGCGGTCGAGCCCACGCCGAGCGCCGCCGCGCCGGAGTCGTCGGCAGATCCCCGGTTCGCGAAGGTCGGCCAGTGCGTCCGTAACGACGGCACCGCCGGCGGCAAGCCCAAGCTGCTGATCAGCGGCTGTACCGCCAAGTCGTACGAGGTGCTGAGCCGGATCGACGGCCCGACCAGCGGCGAGCGGGACGCCGAAGCCAAGTGCGGCAAGGTAGAGGGCTACACCAACTGGTACTTCTTCGACAGTGAGCTGGACACTCTCGACTTCGTCCTCTGCCTCAAGCAACGCTGAGACCACCCACCCCCGGGGATGACATGACGACCTACGGACCTGCGGGTTCCGATCAGCCGGACGACAAGTCCCAGCGCCCGCCCAGCGGGCCGGACAGCTCACCACCGGTCGACCCGACTCTGCCCCAGTGGAGCACCCCGCCGGCCGCGGAGGACCCGACCCGGCAGCAGTGGGGTCCGCCGCCGACCGACGCGGAACCACCGACGGCACCCATGTGGGCGCCGCCGCCCACCGACCCGGAGCCGCCGACCACGCCGATGTGGGCGCCACCGCCCACCTCGGGCTCGGGATACCCGCCGCCCGGCCCGTACCCACCGGCCGGCCCGACCCCGCCCTCGTCGGGGCCGGGTTACCCGCCGGCCGGGCCGACGCCGCAGTCCGGGCCGTTCCCACCGCCCGGGCCGTACCCACCGGCGGGCCCGATGCCCGGTCAGCCGGCCGGCCCGATGCCGGGTCAGCCGCCCGCGCCGTGGGGTCAGCAGCCGCCCGGCGGCTACGGGATGCCACCCGTTGCGCCGGTGAAGAAGACCGGCCGCAACGTCGCTCTCATCATCACTGTGGTGGTGCTGCTCGTCCTCTGCCCGTGCCTCGGCCTGGCCGGTTGGGCGGTCTGGAAGGTGGCCGACGCTGGCAGCGACGCCGCGCGTACCCCGTCGACGAGCGCCCCGGTCGTGCCACCCGCTCTGCCCAGCGACGCCCCGACGTCGGCCGCGCCGACTCCGGACGAGGAGTTCGCGCGGGGTGACTGCGTGGTGAACGACGGCAGCGAGGACGACGCTGAGCTGCGCAAGGTGCCGTGCGGCCCGAACACCTATCAGGTGCTGCTGCGGATTCCGGCGACCACCGACGGCGACCGGTGCGAGACGCTCGCGCCGCAGGCGACAGCGAACTACGTGCACGACAACTCGGTCGACCTGTTCGACTACGTGCTCTGTCTGAAGAAGCGCTAGCCCGATCCGGCCGATAGGGTCCGATTGCCAAAACTAGGGCTGTCTAGCGTGGACGCTAGACAGCCCTAGTTTGTGGTCGATGGTCTCGACACGCCGGTAGCCCCATCTATCCATGTCTAGCCTCGCAGCTAGATGGCCCGATAATCTGCGATGCGTGGATCCGGTCCGCAACCCGTACGCGCCGGGCGCCGGCCAGCGTCCGCCCGAACTCGCCGGGCGGGGGCGGGAGCTCGACGTCTTCGACATCGTGCTCGAGCGCATCGCCCGGGGCCGACCCGAGCGCAGCCTGATGCTCACCGGGCTGCGGGGCGTCGGCAAGACGGTCCTGCTCAACACCCTCCGGTCGCAGGCGATCAACCGACTCTGGGGCAGCGGCAAGATCGAGGCCCGACCGGATCAGTCGCTGCGCCGACCGGTCGCCGCCGCGCTGCACATGGCGGTCCGGGAGCTCGCCCCCCGCCACCGCGCACCAGACCGGATCGACGCGTTCCTCGGCGTCCTCAAGGCGTTCGCCCAGCGGTCCACCCCGACCGGCCGGTCCGGTGCCGCCACCAAACTGCGCGACCGGTGGCAACCCGGCATCGACGTGCCGGCCGCCAGCGGCCGGGCCGACTCCGGCGACATCGAGATCGACCTGGTCGAGCTGTTCAGTGACGCCGCCGCCGTGGCCAGCGACGTCGGCACCGGCATCGCCATCTTCATCGACGAGATGCAGGACCTCGGCCCGGAGGACGTGTCCGCGCTCTGCGCCGCCTGTCACGAGCTGTCCCAGCTCGGCGCGCCGCTGATCGTCGTCGGCGCCGGCCTTCCGCACCTGCCGGCCGTGCTCAGCGCCGCCAAGTCGTACTCCGAGCGGTTGTTCCGCTATCAACGCATCGACCGGCTCGACCGGATCGCCGCCGACCGGGCGCTCTGCGCGCCCGCCGAGCGCGAGGAGGTCGAGTACGAGCAGAAGGCACTTGACCTGCTCTACGAGAAGTCCGGCGGCTACCCCTACTTCGTGCAGGCGTACGGCAAGGCGACCTGGGATCATGCGCCGCGTTCGCCGATCACCGCGGCCGACGTGCGGGTCGCGGCGCCCGAGGCGGAGGCCGAACTGGCGGTCGGGTTCTTCGGGTCCCGGTTCGAACGGGCCACTCCCGCCGAACGCGAGTACATGCGCGCGATGGCCATGATGTCAGCGGTCGAGGGCGAGCCCGGCGCGGTGGTCCGCGACGACATGGACGCCGCGGTGCCCACCGCGGAGATCGCCCGTGCCCTGGGTCGCAAACCGGCCAGCCTTTCCCCAGCCCGGGACGCGCTCATCAAGAAGGGCTTGATCTACTCCGGGGAACGGGGCACTGTCGCCTTCACGGTCCCGCACTTCGGCCGGTACCTGCGGACCCAGCCGGCCTGACCGCCAACCACGGGCCGGCCCGGTCAGACCTTCGACCAGGGCGCCGGAAAGAGCACCTCACCGCGCGGCGGCGTGCCCTCCTCGCTGGTGGACGGCGGCAGCACCAGCGCCTGCCAGGGCTCACCGAGGCCGGCCCACGGGCCGGTCAGGCCCAGCTCACTCGCCGGGCCGAACCCGAACCGGCGGTAGAAGGCCGGGGCGCCGAGGACGACGACGAGCCGCTCGCCCAGCTCGGTGGAGGCGTCCAGGGCGGCCTGCACGACCGCCGTGCCGTGCCCGACTCGCTGTCGGTGCGGTGCGACCGCCACCGGGCCGAGCGCCAGGGCGGGCACGTCCGAGCCCCGCTCCGGCCGCAGCCGCACCCTCGTGAGCAGCGCGTAACCGACGACCTCACCGCCGTACTCGGCGATCATGGCCAGTTCCGGCAACCAGGCGGTGGTGTCGCGCAGCTCGTCGACCAGGCTGACCTCCGGTGGCGTCGCCACGTCCGGGCGGGCGAAGGCGGCGGCCAGGACGCGGCGGACCGGGCCGGCGTCGGCCGGGTCCTCGGGGCGTAGCCGCAGCGTGGTCACCCGCGCGACGTTACCCGCCAGCTCCCGTCCATCAGTGACTGTCGCTCGATTCGGCGTGGCGTACGTGTACGAACACCAATCCGATCCTGCGGTTGACGGGGTAGCAAACGCCGCGACGGGGTATGACTGATCCATGACGCCCGTACGCTCCCTCGCCCGCGCCATGCTGAGCGGCATCTTCGTGGTCAGCGGGTATCGCAACTTCCGCGCCCCCGGCCGGCTGGCGGTGGCCGCGAAACCGGTGACCGACAAGGTCGCACCCGTGCTGAAGAAGGCGCACCCGAGCTTCCCCACCGAGACCGAGACGTTGATCCGGCTCAACGCGGCCGTGCAGGTCAGCGCGGGTCTGATGCTGGCTACCGGCCGGTTCAGTCGGCCGGCGGCGCTGGTCCTCGCCGGCACGCTGGTGCCGGTGACCATCGCCGGGCATCCCTTCTGGAACAACGACGACCCGATCGCCAAGAACAACAACCAGATTCACGTCCTGAAGAACCTCGGGCTCCTCGGCGGTCTGCTGCTCGCCGCGGCGGACACCGGCGGCAAGCCCGGTCTGCGGTGGCGGACGGGTCATCGCATCGGCCACTCTCGACGTTCCATGCAACGTGCCGTCCGGACGGCCCGACGCGAGGCCCGCATCGCCGTCCGCTCGGCGTCCACCGCACGTCGACTTCCCGGCTGACCTGCGTCGATCCGTCTCTGTCTCACCCCCACCCCCCGCTAAGGCGACGAATTACCTGAACCACCCGGTAGGCGTTAACGCGGTGGAAATGTCAAAAACATGTGTGGGATCGGACACGGTCGCATAACGCGGGAGGCACTGACGTGAGGCGCCGTTCTAGGCTCCGTGCAGGACCTGGACGGGTAGGACGACCTTGGTACGGGGGTGGCCACGCCATGCCGACGGCTGTCGGTAGACGGGCGGACCGCCTCGCCCCAATCCAACGTGTGACACGCGGGATCGACCGCGTGACGCGCGGGATCGATCGCAGGAACGTCGTACGGGGCGCCATCGTGGCCGCCGTCGCCTATGCCGCATGGCTCGCCATCGGCACCTTCGGGCGGCCGTACAACTTCTTCGACATGAAGATCTACCACGGTGCCGTGGTGTGGTGGGCGAGCGGTCACGAGCTCTACGAGTTCATCGCGCCCGGAACAACCCTGGGTTTCACCTACCCACCCTTCGCCGGGTTGGTCATGCTGCCGATGGCGCAGCTGCCGATCGGCGCGGCCGGCATGGTCAACGCCGCCGCCAGCATCGCCGCGTTGGCGCTGGTGCTGGCCGGGCTGCTCCGACCCATCGTGGACCGGCTGGGGTGGCCGCTGTGGTTCACGGTGGCCGTGGCGGTGCCCCTCGCGGTCGCCATCGAGCCGGCCCGGGAGACGCTCGGCTACGGCCAGGTCAACATCCTGCTCTTCGCCCTGATCATGGCTGACCTGATCGGCCTCCGCTGGCGGTCCCGCCGGGGCACCCACTACGCCGCCACCGACGGCCCGCTGTTGCGCTTCATCTACGGCGGGGCCTGGGCCGGGGCCGGTATCGGCCTCGCCACCGCGGTCAAGCTCACCCCGGCGCTGTTCATCGCGTACCTGCTGATCACCCGTCAGTGGCGGGTGGCTGCCACCGCCATCGGCACCACGATCGGCGTGACGGTGGCGACCTTCGCGATCGTCGGTGACGAGTCGCGGACCTACTTCGGCAGCGTGCTGTGGCAGACCGAACGGGTCGGCGCGGCCGACATGACTCCCAACCAGTCCCTCGCCGGTCTGCTCGCCCGGCTGTACGACTCGATCGAGACCCCGGGGCTGCTGTGGCTGGCCTTCTCGGTCCTGGTCCTGGCGCTGGGCCTGTCCCGGGCGGCCAGTTCCCGCGCCGACGGTGACGAGCTGACCGCCTTCACGCTTGTCGGTCTCACCGCGAACGTGATCAGCCCGATCTCCTGGACGCACCACCTGGTCTGGGTGATCCCGGCGATCATCGTGCTGGCCGACGCCGCCGTACGTCGCCGCGAGGCGAGCCGGGGGATGCCGCAGCGCACCGGCCAGGGGCCGGTCTTCGGCGGTCTACCCGGGGTCAACGGGCTACGGCCGCCGATCTGGTACCCGACGCTGACCGGGCTCCGCCACGGCGTCGCCGCGATCGGGCTCTACCTGCTCTTCCTGATCTCGCCGATCTGGCCGTACGAACACCAACTGCCGGAGATGTCGCACTACCAGGACGGCCTGTTCGGTGCACTGATGGAGAACTCGCTGGCGCTCGCGCTGATCGTGCTGGTCGCCGCGCTGCCCTGGCGCCCCGGCGCGGAGCCGGCGTTCTACGGCGACCGGCTCGCCAGGGCAGTGGTGGTCAACGGCCACCGCTGAGCGGTCAGGGGCAGTTGACCCATTCCTCGGTGCCGTCGGTGAAGACCTGCCGCTTCCAGATGGGCAGTCGCGCCTTGACCTCGTCGACCAGCCGGGCGCAGGCCGCGAAGGCCGCCGCCCGGTGCGCGGTGCTCACCGCGGCGACCAGTGCCACGTCCCCGATCGCCAGGGGGCCGACCCGGTGCGACACCGCGACCGCGTAGACGTCGGGCTCAGCGGCGATCTCGGCGGCCACCTCGCGGAGCACCTGTGCGGCGCTCGGGTGCCCTTCGTACTCCAGGCTGGTGACCTGGCGGCCGTGGTCGTGGTCGCGGACCACGCCCTGGAAGGACACCACGGCGCCGGCCCGGCGGTCGGCGACCGCCGCCTCGTGCGTGGCGAGGTCCAGCGGCTGGTCGGTGACCTCGCCGAAGGTGATCGTTGGTGCGGTCACGACGCACGCTCCCCGGGAAACAACGGCAGTGGCACGATCGGCACCCGGTCGCCCGGCTCGCCGCTGGTGCCGGGTCGGATGACCGCGAACCCGTCCGCGCCGGCCAGGCCGCGCAGCATCGCCGAACCGACGTGGCGGACCGGGAACGCGACGCCGGCGGCCCGGTCCAGTCGGACCAGCGCCAGGTGGGTGTGGTCGCCGCGACCGGGCACCGCCTCGGCCAACGTGACCTGCGGCAGCAGCGGCATCGACCGGCCCTGGAGGCCGGCGAGCAGCGGGGCGACCAACGACACCAGCGCGACGATGGCGGACTGCGGGTTGCCCGGCAGCCCGGCCACGAACCGGGCGCGCCCGTCGGGGCCGGTCAGCCGGGCCAGCAGCATCGGGAAGCCGGGGCGGACGGCCACGGTGTTGACCACGTAGTCGGCGCCGAGCGCCTCCAGGGTCGGGTGCAGGTGGTCGACCGGGCCGTTCATCGTGCCGCCGGTGGTGCAGACCAGATCGGCGTTGGACAGCGCCGAGCGCAGGGCCGCCACGTGCGCGGGCAGCGTGTCCGCCACCGGGCCGACCACGTCGGATGGGCGGACCTGGCAGCCGTACCGTCGCAGCCACGCCGGCACCGCGGGCCCCAGCGCGTCGCGGATGCGACCGGCGGCGGGCGGACCCGCCGTCAGCAACTCGTCGCCGAAGACCAGCAGCGCGGCACGCGGCGCCCGCCGGACCCGCAGCGTGTCGTGCCCGCAGGCGGCCGCCAGGCCGATCACCGCCGGGTCGACCGGCGTGCCGACCGGCAACAACTCCTCATCGGCGTACGCCTCCTCGCCGGGTTTCCGCCACTCGGGCGCCTCCCGGGGAACGCCGCTGACCAGGCCGTCAGCGATTGACGACTCTTCCACGCGCAGCACGGCGGTGGCGCCCTCGGGCACCATCGCACCGGTCGCGATCTCGACTGTGGTGTCGTCCTCGGTGAGCGGCGCGGGGGTGCTGCCGGCCAGGACCCGACCGACGACGCGCCACGGCCCGCGGCCGCGAACCGCCCAGCCATCGACGCTGGAGGTGGGGAACGCCGGCAGGTCGGTGCGGGTGGTCAACGGCTCGGCCAGGGTCGACCCGTCGGTGTCGACGAGTGGTCGGGCGGTGGCGGGCAGCGCGGCGGCCAGACCGACCGCGTAGACCCGCGAACGCGCTTCCTCCCACCCGGCTGGCGGAGGTGCGGCGACCCGATCCGCTGTGGGTGCGGTTTCCGTGCTCACCGGCCGAGCCTATCGGCACTGACCGACACCCGCCCGGGCCTGGCGCGCACCGGTCAGTGGTCCCCACCGCGAAGCTGGTCGACGGTGTGCCCGAGGATCGGCCCGAGGACGGCCAGACCGTCCCGGGCGCCGCCGGTCGAGCCGGGCAGGTTGACCACCAGCATCCGGCCGGCGACCCCGGCCAGGCCCCGGGACAGCACCGACGTCGGCACCCGGTCACGGCTGTGCGCGCGGATCGCCTCGGCGATGCCGGGGATCTCGTAATCCAGCAGGCCACGGGTCACGTCAGGTGTCCGATCCGTCGGGGTCACCCCGGTGCCGCCGCTGGTCACCACCACGTCGACACCGTCAGCGCGGGCGGCCCGCAAGGCGTCACCGACCGGCTCACCGTCGGGCACCACCACCGGCTCGTCGACCTGGCAGCCCAACTCGCGCAGGCCGGCGACGAGCAGCGGCCCGCTGGTGTCGGCGTAGACACCGGCCGCGGCCCGATTGGAAGCGACGATCACCCGAGCCCGGATCACGGCCGGTCCTCCGGACGAACCCACTCGCCGGTCTTGCCGCCCTCCTTGCGCAGCACCCGGACCGCCTCCACCGAGGCCGCCGGGTCGACCGCCTTGACCATGTCGATCAGGGCGAGACCGGCGACAGCAACCGCCGTCAACGCCTCCATCTCCACCCCCGTGCGGTCCGCAGTGCGGGCAGTGGCAGTGATCTCCACGGTGTCGGCGGTCAGCGTCAGGTCGACTGTGACACCGTGCAGGGCGATCGGGTGGCAGAGCGGGATCAGATCCGGAGTGCGCTTGGCCCCCATGATCCCGGCCAGCCGCCCGACGGCCAACGCGTCACCCTTGGGCAGCCCGTCGCGATGCAACAGGTCGATGACCTCGGGTGTGGTCCGCAAACGGCCGGCCGCGACGGCCAGCCGCCCCGTCACCGCCTTGGCGGAGACGTCGACCATGCGGGCCGCGCCGGCGCGATCGACGTGGCTGAGCTGCGCAGGTTCGGTCACGGTCGTGAGCCTATCGGTGCGGTACGACGGTGGTCGGAAGGAGCGGCGTCACGCTGACGGCCGCACCGGGTGCT
This sequence comes from Micromonospora vinacea, assembly GCF_015751785.1. Taxonomy (NCBI): domain Bacteria; kingdom Bacillati; phylum Actinomycetota; class Actinomycetes; order Micromonosporales; family Micromonosporaceae; genus Micromonospora; species Micromonospora vinacea. The sequence continues at coordinate 1,866,904 of NZ_JADOTY010000001.1, forward strand.
GACGGCGCAACGGCCCCGACGCCGCTCCTCCCTCACCAACCCACCGCCGAGGTCGCTGGGGGGACCCGGCAGCGGGTGCGTGTCGACGACCCGGTTCTGCCCACGGGCAGAACCTCCCCCGTTCGCCGATACGGCCGAGAAGTTACCGGGCCCGGCGATAAGAAATCGATAAGAGCCGTTTTGCCTGGTCAGGGCCCCGAATCCACCGTTCAGGAAGCCAGTTCGGCGAGACGGCGTTCGGCCTCGAAGCGCTCCGGCACACCCATCCGCCGGAAGATCGCCAACGCCCGCTCCCAGTGCCGCCGCGCCTCGACCGGGTCAGTGCGGACGAAGTGTTCGGCCAGCCCGGCCAGGGCTCGACCCTGCTCGTGTGGGTGCGCGATCCGAGTAGCCAACCGCAACGCCTCCTGGTGCACCTCGAACGCCTCGCCACTCCGCCCCTGCGCCAGCAGGGTCCGCCCGAGTTCGTTCAGCGCGGCCGCCTCGACGTGTCGCTCCCCTGAACCGATCGACAGATTCCGCGCCAACTCGTGCTCCTGCTGGGCCTCCACCAGACGACCCAGACCGCGATAGGCGATCCCGAGGTCGTTGCGCACCTCAGCCTCGGCGTACCGGTGGCCGGTGCGATCACGTAAGGCCAACGAGGCCAGAAGGATGCGGATCGCCTGCGGAAGGTCACCCATCCGGAGGCGTACGGCGCCGATGTGGCTGAGCGCGTTGAGCGTGTGGAACTCGTCGGAGTTCGTCCGGGCCCACCACAGATGCAGGCGGTGTATCCGAAGCGCCTCCTCGTAGCGGCCCAGAGCCGTCAGCGCCAACCCCAGATTCGGCAGCAGGATCGAACCGCCGACATTCCCGTACACCTTGTAGTCGCGCAAACACTCGAAACCGAGCTTCACCGACTCGGACAGGTGACCGCTCCACCAGTAGACGGCGGCGAGGTTCGCGCGGTACCGGGCCGGATTCAGCAGGTCCGGCGAGTCGCGGGAAAGCTCGACCGAACGTGTCAGGTGATCGAGTGCCCCCTGCTTGTTCCCGGTACGGACGTAGGCGGATGCCAGGTAGTTGTTCATCAGTGCGAGCGCATCGACGTCTCCGGTAGCCTCCGCCGCCTCCAGCCCATGACGGTGGGTCAGGATGATGTCTTCGAAGTAGCCGCGGATGTAGCAGAAACGCCAGAGTGCGCGGGCCAATTGCCAGCAGTGCCGGTAGAACCCCGACTCGTGCGCCGACAACACCATCGTCACCAGGTCCGTCCGCTCGGCCTCCAACCAGTCAGCGGTCGGCTCTCCAATGGCCTCGACGAGCTCAACCTGTCCGGACGGAATGTGCGTTACCTGGGATCTGATGACGCCCGGCTCCAGCAGATCGGCGACCTTCAGGACGACCTCCAGCGTGAAGTCGAACAATCGAGTCAGTCCAAGTCGACGGTCGTGCGAGGAGTCGGTACCCGAGCACAGGTTGATGGAGTACTGCCGCATGAGGTCGTGCAGTCGATATCGCGTCGAGTCCAGGTCCTCCACCAGGTTCCTGTCGACGAGGTCGTCGAGCGCCGCGCGAGCCTCCGTGATCGTCAGCCCGGTCAGCGCGGCGACTGCCGGCACGCCGAAGCGACTGCCGGGGTACAGACCCAGGAACCGGAAGACACGCTTGGTCGAACTCGTGAGCGGCTCATAGGAAGCGGCGAAGGCCCCGGTGACGGTGCTCTCCTCCTGAGCCAGATGGTGCAGCACTGGAGCGTCGCCAGCCATCTGCCCGGCCAGGTCCGCCAACCGCCAGCCGCGCCGATGCGCCAGCCTGGCACCGGCCAGCCGAATCGCCAGAGGGAGGTACCCGCACCGACGCACCACCTCGGCGGCCGCCTCCGGTTCGGCCTCGACCCTGTCCCGGCCGACGCTCACACGGAGCAGATCCACGCTCTCGTGGGGGCTCATCACCGGCAGCGTCCGCGACGGTCCGGCATCCGGATGGGAGAGCCGTCGCCGCGAGGTCACCACCACGACGCTGGTCGGCTCCGCCGGAAGCAGGGGCATGATCTGCTCGCTGCTCGCGGCGTTGTCGAGAACCACCACTGCCCTGCGGCGCGCCAACTCCTGTCGCCACAACTCCACTCTGTCGTCGAACTCCACCGGAACCCGGTCGGCCGGCACCCCAAGCTGTCGAAGCAGGGTGAACAAAGCGCCCGCCGGCTCGAGCCGGTTCTTGTCACCGTGCCCGCACAGGTCGATGAACAACGCGGCGTCCGGGTATCGATCGGACAGCCGACGGGCGAGGTGCACGGCGAGGGCCGTCTTCCCGCTGCCCGCCATGCCGTCGATGATGTGTACGGCCGGAACCCGCTCCTCGACCCGCCGGGTCTCCGCCAGCAGCCGCAACACCACGTCCTCCCTGCCGACGAAGTCGGTGACCGCCCGGGGAAGGTGATCCACCGGGATGACCCGATGCGCCTCCTCCGATGCCGCGCCAACCGGCACACCCGCCCCGGCCGCTACCGAGCGCGCCCGGCCAGTTCCCGCAACCCGTACGGTGGCCCGCCCGGAACCTGGGCGCGACATCGCCGTGACGATGGAGCGGCGCAACTCCTCAAGGTTGCCCCCGGGGCCCACACCCAGCTCCGTGGTCAGTGTTGTTCGGATCTCCTCGTACACCGCCAGCGCCTCCGCGTTGTCCCCGCGCTCGTGCAGGGCCCGCATGAGGAGGACGTGGGTCGGCTCACGGAGAGGATGGCGGGCCACCACTTCGCGCAACAGCGAAATTGCCAGGTCGTCCCGGCGCGATCTCAGTTGCACGTCGGCGAGAAGCTCCACGGTCAACAGCCGCTCCTCCTCGGCGGCGATAGTCCGGGAGGTGAGGACGGGCCCGAGCGGGACACCGGCGAGCATCGGCCCCCGCCACCGAGCCAGGGCGTGCCCCAGCAGCTCGCGGGCACGGTCCAGTTGGCCAGCCGCCAGCGCTACCCGACCCGCGTTCCGTTCCAGCTCGAAGCGAAAGACATCCACCCGTTCCGGGTCGACTACGAGCCGATAGCCGTTGCGTTGGCGCGCGATGGCGTCACGACCGGCCGGGTGAGCCTCGAAAGTCCGGCGCAGATTGGCGGCATAGGTCCGCACATTCGCTACGGCCGATCGCGGTGGGCGATCGGCCCATAACTCATCGACGAGGTCGTCCACTGTCACCAGTCGACCGGGCTGAACGGCGAGCATTGCGAAGATTGCCTGCTGCTTGGGTGTACCAAGGCGCAGCGTGCGGGTAGACAGTTGCACCGAAAGGCCGCCCAGAACCTGAATCTCCACCCGCCCCCGCCAGCCGTATCAGGTATTCAGCCGATCACGCAACGGAGTGTACGACCCCGTGGGGTGGCGCACCGCTTACGGGGCGATACGAACGACGGTTCGGCGTGTAGGAGTGACGGGAGGAGCTGCGCGAATGCCAGTCCAGGACCGCACGGTGCCGGCAGCAAGTTGCACCCCCGCCTGCCGAAACGCGATTATCCACCCGTCGTCGCCAAGAACCCGGGCGAAGGCTGGTGCCATTACCTGCCCCGCTGGGCGCCCTCGGCCGCACCAACTCTGCCCATGCCGCCCTCACGCTTGACCAAACTCCGGATGAGGTAACTCCTGAGGAGCCCTCAGACTCAACGAATAAGGAGTCCCATAACCTCGTCAGATACCGTCCGCAGTTGCAAGGTGCCACTTGAATCCAACGCCGGCAAGCTCGACCGCACTCCGTTCAGTAACGATGGACAGAACGTGATAAACGGGCGTCAACTTGGCTAATGTTGCGCATACCGACATTTATTTCTTCTAGCCTGCCCTTCCGCCTCTTAAGCTGCCTTTCGGAGGAAGACCTCCCCATCACGGGACAGGTACTCCAATTGTCGCAGCGGGAGAAGGGGGCAACGCGATGCGTGGCACCGACTGGAACTGACAAGTTCGACACAGGACTTCTGAGGGCCCGAGCAGTAGGCTGCGAGAACGCGCAGGCAGTCCTTCGGGAGCGGCATGACCCTTCCTCAGCGACGAGAGATTGAGACCGATCGGCGGCTGTTGCTGCTCGTCGGTCTCGTCGTCGTTGTTGCCGCGGTCATCGTCGCCACGTCACTTCCGGCCGCATGGCGTTCGGCGAAGCTGGAGACGGTGAGCGACGCCGCAGTCCTGCTCATGCTCACGCTCATGATCGCGTTGGGCACGCTGGTCAAGGCTCGTGTACGGATCCGGTCGACGACTCAGTCGATCAGCTGGAACGAGACAGCGATCATCGTCGGTGCGGCCATCGCTCCGACCTCTGTGGTCGTGCTCTGCACCGCAGTCGGGATCGCCCTCGCCTCGCTTCGCCTCACACCGATAAAGCTGGCCTTCGGTATCGGCAAGAACGTCATCGTCGCCTGGGGCGCTGGCACGGCACTCGCGATGACAACCTGGACCTGGCCGCCCACCGGGACGGCCCCCCTGATGCTGCTGGGGCCGTTGGCGCTCGCCTACCTGGTCGCGGCGCTCTTGGACGATCTGCTCGCCATCCCGGTCATCGCACTCGCCTCCCAGACCAGGATCGCGAAGCACTTCCGCAGCAATCTCGACCTTCGGCTCGCTGGCTTCGCCGTGCGGTTCGCCGTTGCGGCCTGCACGCTGCTGATCATCCGGATGGACCCCCGGCTACTGCTCGCCGTCCCACCTCTGGTCCTGAGCCTGCACCTGGCCTACTCCGCACGCATTCGAGGCCGCACCGAGCAGCAGGCGTGGCAGCGGCTGGCCCGCACCACCGACGCGCTCAACGTGGTCGACCTGGACAACGTCCTCACCACCGCGGTCATCCAGGCCGCCGAGCTGTTCTCCGCCGACGAGGTCGAGATCGAGCTGCGCGACGGCGGCCGCACCGTGCGCGGTGGCACCGGCGGCATCACCTTCGACGGGCCGACCGGCACGCCCACCGACGTGGACGGCACGATCGTCCCCGCGCCGCTGGAAGGACACGACCGGACCGTCGACGTCGGCATGCTCCGACTGCGCTTCCGCGGCCCGGTGCAGCTCTCCGAGCGGGAGCAGTACACCCTGCGCACCTTCGCCTCGGCGCTCTGCACGGCCGTCCGCAACGCCCAGGCGTACGCCGAGCTGGCCCGGGCCGCCGACGAGCACGCGTACGCGGCCTCGCACGACGCGCTGACCGGCCTGGCCAACCGCCGACACCTCCTCGACGAGGGCACCGAGCAGTTGAGCACCCGGCACGCCGACGGGGTGACCGCGCTGGTGCTGATCGACCTCAACCACTTCAAGGAGGTCAACGACACGCTCGGGCATGCCGCCGGCGACCAGGTGCTGGTGCAGGTGGCCAACCGGCTGCGGGGTGCGGCCCAGGCGACCGACCTGGTGGCCCGCCTCGGCGGCGACGAGTTCGCCGTACTCCTGCGGGGTCTGCCGGCCCCGGCGGTGGCCGCGCACCGGGCCGAGACGCTGCTCGCCGCCCTGCACGAGCCGTTCGAGTTGGACGGCATGCGAATCAGCGTCGAGGCCAGCGGCGGGATCTCCGGCGCCCCGTCCAACGGCGGCATGGCCGAGCTACTGCGCCGCGCCGACGTGGCCATGTACCAGGCGAAGCGGGCCGGGCAACGGATCTCCACGTACGCCCCGACCCGGGACACGGCCGATCTCGGCCGCCTCACTCTCGGCGGTGACCTGCCGCGCGCGGTCGCCGACCACGAGTTCGTGGTCAACTTCCAACCGATCGTCGACCTGGGCACCGGTGAGGTGACCAGCGCGGAGGCGCTGGCCCGCTGGCACCACCCCACCCACGGCATGATCGACCCGCTGCGGTTCCTGGAGGCGGTGGAACGTTCGGGCCTGCTACCGGCCTTCGCCGAGGCGATCCTCGACCAGGCGCTGATCGCGGCGGTCAGTTGGCGCGACGCCGGCTTCGACGTACCGGTCGCGGTCAACGTGTCCCCGCGCAGCCTGCTCGACGCGCGGTTCCCCGGCTCGGTGCTGGCCCGTCTGCGCGCCCACGACCTACCACCGGACCGGCTGGTCCTGGAGTTGACCGAGACGCTGACCCTCAGCCAACTCGACGTGGTCGACCGGGTGCTCAGCCGGCTACGCGACGAGGGAGTCCGGTTGGCGTTGGACGACTTCGGCACCGGCTACTCCTCGCTGTCGCTGCTCTCCCGGATCCCGGTACACGAGCTGAAGATCGACCGGAGCTTCGTGACGACGATGGAGAGTTCGGCAGAGGCCGCCGCCGTCATCCGTTCCACCCTCGACCTGGGTCGCAGCCTCGACCTGGACGTGGTGGCCGAGGGGGTGGAGAGCGAGCCGCAGCGGCGCGCCCTCTGGGAGTTGGGCTGCGTCGCCGGCCAGGGGCACCTGTTCGCCCGGCCGGTGCCGTCCGGCACCCTGCTCGCGGCGATGCAGCGCGGTTCGGGCGGCCGACCGGGCACCCTGGCCGCGCCGCTGCACGACGCCGGGGCGGTGATCCGGCTGAGCCAGAACCGCCGCCAGGCCGGCCGTTCCCGGCCGGACCGCCTGCCACACCTGCCCGCCTGAGCAGGCATCGGCCCACTACGCGGCCAGCCCGGTCTGCCAGACTGTCGCGCGTGATCGTCGACGACCCGACCGCCCGCCGCCGTCGCTGGCACTGGCGGACGCTCGACAACGCCGCTGGCGGACTCGCCCTCGACCTGGGCCTCTACGCCGTCTCGGCCATCTTCGCCGCGATCACCGCTGTCACGTCGACACTGCTGCCGCACCGCGCCTGGGGCGCGGTCGCCGCCGTCGGCTACCTGATCGCAACACTGACGGTGATCGTCCAACTCCTGCTGCGTCGACGCTCCCCGACCTCCCGGCTGACCGGTCTGCCGGCCCGCTGGACGGTCACCGGTCTCGCCTGGGCGGCCACCACACTGCTGCCCCTGGCCTGGCAGAGCATCGACCGGGCCGGCGGGCGCACCGACCGCGCGCAGGAGGAGGTGCTGGTCGTGGAGCAGGCCGGCAGCCGCCTCCTGGAGCACGGCACGCCCTACCTCGGACCCGATGCCATCGCCGCCCTGCCACCCGGCGAGCAACTGATGGGCTACACCCCGTACCAGCCCGGCATGGCGATGTTCGGCCTGCCCAGAGCACTGCTCGACACATGGTGGACCGACTCCCGGGTCTGGTTCGCGGTGGGCACCGCGCTGGCGCTCGCCCTGGCCGTGGCTGCCCTGCGCCGAACACCGGCCACCACCGGCCAGGCCACCTCCACCGCAGCCCACCGACGGGACGCCGCAGTGCTGCGCGGCGTGCAGGCCGCCACCGTACTGCCGATCTGCGCCCTCACCCTCGCCACCGGCGGCGACGACCTACCCGTACTCGCGCTCTGCCTGCTGGCCCTCGCGTTCGCCGCCGCCGACCGACCCGGCCGGGCCGGCCTCGCGGTCGGGCTCGCCGGCGCGCTGAAGCTGTTCGCCTGGCCGGTGGCCCTGGTCCTGATCGTCTGGGGTCTGACCCGGCGCGCCGGCACCCGGGTCGCCGCAGGCGCCATCGGGCTGCCCGTCGCGGCACTACTGCCGGCGCTGCTGGTGGACCGCGACGCCCTCACCGAGAACGTGCTGCGCTTCCCCCTCGGCCACGGCCTGGTCACCAGCCCTGCGCAGTCCCCGTTCCCCGGCTACCTGATCGCCAGTGCGCTACCCGCCGGCCGGCTGATCGCCGCCGCGCTGCTCGTCGCCGCCGGCGTGGCCATCGCCGTCCGGCTCGCCCGCCGCCCGCCCCGCACCGCCGTCGCCACCGCGCTCATCTGCGGGTACGGGCTGCTCGCCGCCATCGCCCTGATGCCCACGACCCGCTTCGGCTACCTGCTGTACCCGCTGGCCCTGCTGACCTGGGCCCCCGCCCTGCACCGCCCGGACGACACGGCGGCCGCCACGGTCCCCGACGAGCGGTCCGGTCGGACCACTTCGGCGTAACTGTCGGGCGGAACGCCGCGTCAGGGCGTAAACCTGAAGGCATGACGACGTACCGCGACCGGGCCGACGCGGGCCGGGTGCTCTCCGAACGGCTCAGCGCACTCATCGGCGAACCGGATGTCGTCGTCCTCGGCCTCGTCCGTGGCGGCGTGCCGGTCGCCCGGGTCGTCGCCGAGCGGCTCGGCGCGCCACTGGACGTGCTGGTCGTCCGCAAGCTCGGCATGCCGTGGGCCCGGGAGGTCGCCTTCGGCGCCCTCGGTCCGGGCGGCGTCCAGGTGCTCAACGACGCGGTGGCCAGCCGGCTCAGCAGCGACGACATCGCCGAGGTCCGCCACCGGGAACAGGCCGAGTTGGAACGCCGGGAACGGCTCTACCGGGGCAACCGCCCACAGTTGGACCTCACCGGGCGGACCGCCGTGATCGTCGACGACGGCCTCGCCACCGGCGCGACCGCCCGCGTCGCAGTCGAGGTCGTCCGCCACCTCGGGGCGCACCGGGTCGTGGTCGCGGTCCCGGTCGGCGCGCAGGAGGCGTACGAGCTGCTCGCCGCCGAGGCCGACCAGATCATCTGTGCCCAACGTCCGGCGGACTTCGGCGCGGTCAGCGTCTACTACGACGACTTCCACGAGGTGTCCGACGAAGAAGTCACCGAGGCGCTCACAGCAACTGCATAGGTCCACCGGGTACCGTCGGGCGATGAGTAGCCTCACCTGTCCCAAGTGTCACGGAGAAATGCGCCAGTACGAGCGCAGCGGCGTCGTCATCGACCAGTGCGGGGAGTGCCGAGGCATCTTCCTGGACCGCGGCGAGCTGGAGAAGCTGTTCGAGGCGGAGGCCAACTGGAGCCGCCAACAGACCGGAGGTGCCCCCGGGCAGCCCGCGCAGCAGCCGGCCGGCTACCCGCCCCCGCCGCCCCCGCCGCACCAGCCCGGTTACGGCGCCGTCCCGCCGCCGCCCCCGCCCGCCCACGGCTACCCGCCGCAGCCGGCCTACGGCCACCAGCAGCAGCAACACCACGGCTACCACGGGCACTACCGGCAGAAGAAGCGCAAGGGTTTCCTCGACGAGATGTTCGGCTGATCCAGGCCGACCTTCCGCCCGGGTCGATCCACGTATCGACCCGGGCACATCACCCGGGCCATTGATCGTTGGCGGGCGCGGCGCTTCATGCGAGGCTCAATCGCATGACCGCGATCCGACCGGACGAGGCGCTGGCCCAGGCGTACGACGGGATCACCGCGGTGGTCGGTCACCTGGACGACGCCGGCCTGCAACGAGCCACCCGCTGTCAGGGCTGGCTCATCGCCGACCTGCTCCTGCACGTGCTTGGCGACGCCCAGCGGGCACTTGTCACACTGGCCAGCCCCGCCGACGGCCCCGCCGACGTCGACGACGTGAGCTACTGGCGTGACTTCCCCGGCGGCGGCGACGAGGCCGCCCGGCACGCCTGGTGGGTACGCCGATCGGCTGCCGCCTTCGACCGCCCGACCGGGATCGTCGACCTCTGGCGGGACACCGCCCCGGCGGCGGTCCGCGCCGCCACGTCAGCCGACCCCGAGGGGTACGTGACCACGCAGGGGCACGTGCTGCGCGTACCGGATTTCCTCGCCACCCTGACCACCGAGGCCGCCGTCCACCACCTGGACCTGACGCTGGAACTGCCCGACGCGCCGCCGCCCGGCCCACTGGCGGTACGCGTCGCGGTGGCGACGATGGACGGCCTGCTCAGCGACGACACCGTTCGACCCACCGCGTGGGACGACAACGACTTCCTGCTGAAGGCCACCGGGCGCGTCCCGCTGACCGACCGGGACCGGCTGGAGCTGGGCGAGTCGGCGGGCTGGTTCCCACTGCTCGGCTGACAGTCAGCTCGGGGCCAACCCGTTCTGGTACGCCCACACCACGGTCTGCACCCGGTCCCGTACGCCGATCTTGGTCATCGCCCGCCCGAGGTGTGACTTGACCGTGCTGGTCTCGATGAAGAGTTCGTCGGCGATCTCGTTGTTGGACAAACCCTTGGCGAGCAGCCGTACGATCTCGGCTTCGCGCGGGGTGAGCTGGCGCGCCGCTGCGGACTCAGGCGGTGCCGCCGGTCGCCGCCTGGCGAACTCCGAGATCACCCGGCGGGTCACGACCTGGTCGACGAGACCGTAGCCGTTGGCCAGCCGACGGATCGCATCGATCAGGTCCTCGGGCTCGCAGTCTTTCAGGATGAAGCCACTGGCCCCGGATTCGAGTGCGCCGAAGACGTACTCGTCGAGGTCGAACGTGGTCACCACCAGGATGGCTGGCGGCGACTCGGGCGCGTCGGCGAGGATCTCGCGGGTCGCGGTGAGTCCGTCACCGCCGGGCATCCGGACATCCATGCAGATGACGTCGGGACGCAGCCGGGCGGCCACCGCCACCGCAGACGATCCGCTGGACGCCTCCGCCACCACCTCGATGTCGTCCGCCTGCTCCAGGAGCACCCGGAAGCCGGCCCGCACCACCGCCTGGTCGTCAACCAGCATCACTCGAATCGTCCCAGCGTCAGCCCCAGTCCCAGAACCGGTCACGACGAATCACTTCCCTTTGATGTCAGCGTCACTGTGACAGACCAGCCGGCTTCGCTCGTCGGCCCGGCCGCGAAACGCGCGCCGATCAACTGCGCTCGTTCCCGCATGCCGATCAGCCCGACCCCGCTGCTGGTGCGCACCGCCGGCTCGGGACGCCGCGTTGGCGGACCATTCACCACCGCCAGCGACACCTCGCGCGGCAGGTAGCGCAGGGTGATCAGCACGGGCGCGCCCGGCGCGTGCTGCCGCGCGTTCGACAGCGACTCCTGCACCATCCGGTAGAGGGCGACGTCGGCGATCGGCGGGACCGGACGTGGCGACCCAACGCCCACGAACTCGACCGGCGCGCCCAGGTCCCGAGCGGTCCGGACCAGGTCATCGAGCACGGCCAGCCCCGGCACCGGAACGCTCCCCTCACCGTCGTGGCCGGCTGTGTCGCCGCTTCCGCTGCCGTCGGCCGGGGTGCCTCGCAGCACCCCGACCACCAGCCGCAGGTTGTTCAGGGTCTCCTTGCCCTGGGACCGGATCCAGGCCACGCCGGCCTTCGCCGCCTCCGGGTCCCGGTCAATCAGCCGGTGGACCGCCGCCGCCTGCACCACCATTCCGGACAGGTGGTGGGCGGCGACGTCGTGCAGTTCCCGAGCCATCTGGGCGCGTTCCGCCTCGATCGCGGACCGCACCTTCGCCTGCTGGGCCCGGACCGCCTCGGCGGCCTGCAGGCGCAACAGCTGCGTGTAGCGCCGACGGGTCGCCACGTAGTTACCGACGACGACCGCGCCGAGATTGGACAGTGCGCTCGACCCGGCAGGGCCGACAGCCGACAGCAGAAGGTCCGGCGTCGTCACGGCGGCGGTGCCGAATGCCGCTGCCGCCTCGACCACCACCGCCGCGCCGACCAGCACGAACGCCGTCCGGGCCGGCAGCAGAACCCCAATGGTGTACGCGACGACGAAGGGCGCGAGTACCCGGATCGTCGCGTCTGGTGGGGACAAGGCGATCATGGCGACCTGAAGGCCGACGACGCCGGCGAGGCAGAGCAGCGGGCGGACCCGGCGCAGGCAGAGCAGTAGTGCCTGCCCGACCCCGAGGGCGACGAGCAGCCAGGCCCGCACCGGGTCGACCACGATTTCGCCCGGTGACGTCACGACAAAGAACAGAGCCGCCATCAACGTGAACGTCACCCCGGCGACGCAGACCGCGAGCAGACAGTCCCGGGCGAACGGCCCAGTCGCCCCGAGGTTGGCGAGCAGTACGTCCAACCGCTTCGTGAGTCGGGGCGCGCCCGCCGGATCGGTCGGCTCGGCGGTGAGCGGGCCGCCCCCGATGTGATCGTTCACCGCGTCAGCATCCTCTGCTCATAGATCGAGACGGATCGGGAGGGGTAGGGACGGGACGGTCAGTAGGAGATATTCGGCGAGAGCAGCATGAACTCGACGGCGAACCATCCCGTACCGACGAGGGCCAGCAGGACCAGGGCGCCGCCGGCGGTTCGCGACCAGCCGACCCGCCGGCGGACGTCGTCCACCAGCCGGACCGCTGCGGGGACCACCCCGAGCAGGCCGATCAGCTGGGCCACCTGCACGGTGCGCAACGAGGCGGTGGAGAGATCCTCCAGGCCGATGATGAGCACGAAGCTGCCCACCCAGCCGCCGACCGCGAGCAGGGCGCAGCCGACGCCGACGCGGCTGAGGATGCGCGCGGTGCGTCCAGCCCGATCACGCGGTGCCCGCCGCCGCAGCCGGCGACCAATCGCCCCGATCGGCCAGGCCAGGACGGTGAGCAGGAGGATGACCACCGAGCCGACGATCACCGGGACGGCCAGGTAGGTGCTGCGTGCGGCCCCGACGGGCACCAGGGCGAACGCGGAGTCGAAACCGATAACTTCGACCTGGCCGTCTACCGCTCGCATCGCGATCGTTTCCTGCCCGCCCACCTCACGCCAGACCCAGGGCTCGATCTCCTCGTAGACGGCAGCGGAATCGGCCATCGGACGCGGTTCGAGCAGCAGCCGGCCGTCATCGCGGACGCTCACCGTGGTACGCCCGGACAGGCCGATCAGGGTCAGGAAATTGCTCTTGATCATGCGGGAGCTTTCGTAGGTGCCGGCGGCCATCGCGGCCCGCTCGGCCGTGCCCGAGGCGTCGGTGGTCGGGAGGGCCAGCTCGGTCGCCGGCACGTTGTTCGCCGCCGCGCCGGGCACCGCCGGGAAGTAACGGTCGGCGAAGGCTTTCGTCAGCTTCTGCCGAAGCTGGTGGTTGGCCAGGCCCGACGTGCCGGTGCTGTTGAGCGAGATGAACAGGCCGGCGCCCTCGTCCGGGTAGATCTGCAGGTGGCTGTGGAAAAAGGGGGTGTCGCCGCCGTGGCCGAGGATTCGACGGCCGTTGCGGCTCTCGTCGAAGAACCCGAGGGTCATCCGGGGTGCACCCGCGAGGGTGCCGAGCGTGGTGGCGTCAAGCGCCGGCTGGTGCATCAGGTCAAGCGTCGGCTCGTCCAGAATCGGGGTGCCGCCGACCGGTTCGCCGAGGTGAGCGAGCATGAACCGGGCCATGTCCGGGGCCGAGGCGCTCATCGAGCCGGCGGGCGGGGTGCCGATGATCTCGAAGTACCCGGGTGGGGACGACGCGTTGTCGTACCCGTTCGACACGCGGCCCGCCAGGTCCGCGGGGAGCGGCTGCTCGAAGGAGGACGACGTCATGCCGAGGCGGTCGAAGACGTTACGGTCGACGTACTCCTCGAAGGGGATACCGCTGACCCGTTCGACGATGTACCCGGCGAGTGAGTTGCCGTAGTTGGAGTAGGCCGGCACGGTGCCCGGCCGGTAGATCTGCTCCGGCGGGTCGGTGACCAGAGCCTCGCGCAGGTCGGCCCGGGTACCTTCCTTGCCGATGAGGCCGGCGATCCGCTCCTCGAACCCGGCGGTGTGGGTCAGCAGGTGGCGCAGGGTGATCGGCTCGTCGAAGTTGCGGGGGATGGTGAAGTCGAGGTAGGCGGCGATGTCGGCGTCGAGGTCGACCCTGCCGTCCTGGACGAGTTGCATCGCGGCGGTGGCGGTGGCGAGCTTCGACACCGATCCGATCCGGAACAGGTGCCGCTCGGGGTCGACCGGCACCGGCTCGGTGCCCTCGCTGCCGGTGTCGACGTGGCCGTACCCCCGGGTGGTGACGGTCTCACCGTCGTTGACGACGGCGACCGTCGCCCCGGCGATGTCATTGGCTTCCAGCGCGGCCGGGAGCATCTCGTCGAGCCAGGCGTTCACGTCGCTGGCGTTCAACACGCGCGGTTCGACGGCTGCTGCCGGGGCGTCGCTCGTCGGGGCCGGCTCCTGGCCGGCACCGGCACCGCAGCCGACGACGCCCGTCCCGACGACGACCGCGGTTGCCAGGGCGGCACCGAGACGCCGCAGGCGGAATGCCGACCGGGACCGGTACGACCGGGAAGGAGTCTGCGCTGGTGCATCGTTCTGGTTCATGCCCGAGAGCTTGTTGCAGCAGCGCAGCCACGCCATCTGGCGCAGGACCACATTCGACTTACGACTTAAGTGGTAAGGCTCAGCCGACCAGCTGACGTGTCGAGGTGGAAGCCCTGCAGTTGATCATCCTGTTGCTCGTGCGATGTGCGCCCCTGGCAGCCGAAACCTCATCCGATGGCCATGTCCACAAATCTCGATAGATGCAGTTGGGCTGCGACGGTCACGGTGTCGGTGGGCCCATTCCGATGCTTGGCAACAATAAAATCCGCCTCCCCGGCCCGCGGCGACTCCTTGTCGTAGTAGTCGTCGCGGTGCAGAAGGATGACAACGTCGGCATCCTGCTCGATCGAGTTGTGGGTGGCGATGCCGTTGGCGATGAAGTTGTGCTTCCCGAGCACAGTCGCGTCGAACACTTCTTGCTCACCGAGCGACTCGATGGACACGATCGAGTCCCAGAAGATGTCGTTGGTCGCATGCAGGTCGAGGTCGGCCGCGTCGAGGACGCCGGCGATGGCCGCGAGCCGGGAGCGGCTTGGCGCGTGCTTCCAGAGGGTGCTGCCGCAGAACTGGGTGCCGATGGCCTTGGCGAACTCACGGTGAGTCATGCCCTGCTCGACCAGAATCTCCTTCACCCTGGTCCACACCTCGCGCGGCACGGTGTCAACGTTGGTGTTGCTCTCCGTCGACTCCAGAGCAGCGAGCAGAGCGGCGCAGCCCTCCGAGCGCTGCCCGTAGACGCCGATCTCGCGCAGGAATCTCAGCTGGTCGTCCCGACCGGAGATGTCGAGCGTGTACTGGGGGCGATGCCCCACGACCGGTACGACCTTCAGCCGGGCTGTAATGCCATACCTCAGGAGCAGTCGAGAGATGTCCTCGAGCATTCGTCGGCTGGTGGATGCGAAATAGACACGCCCTCCGCGGCCCGAGCCGTTGATGGTCACCGAACCATCCGTGGCCCACAGGTGCCGTAGGAAGGCGGTGATCTGCGCCTTGGGCAGGCTGAAAACCCTCGAAGGGAGAAACTTCTCGTGTGATCTCAGGCCGAAGAGGCCCAAGTCGTCAAGCCAAGCCGCGATGGGGTTACGCCGTCCGCGAGCCAGCCGATAGGGCGCAGGCAGTCTGAGGGTCGTCACCCTCGCCGCCGCATAGTCGTCGCGCACGGCGTTGATCCCGAAGTGCTTCGCGGCCTCCGCCACAGCCTGCAGATTCAGCTCATCGCAGCTTGCGTATCGGATGGGTTGGCGGCGCACGAACGAGCCATCGCCCAACAGGTGAGCCAACATGACGACCTCCGCGTCGGCCCATGGGCGGGTAACCATTGGCGGCGGTAGGTGGCGTGGTGTGGCGATGCGGTCTCCGGGCGACAGCTCACCGAGCGGCACCCACCCGGTGAACGCGAGGAAGGGGTGGTTCGCTGTGGCATCGATCTGCTTGCCCGATGCAAGGGTCAGCCGGAACACCTCGCGGATGCCGCTCGGGAAGACGTGGGTCATGGTGCGAGGCGTATAGCGAAGGCTCTCGTCCAACGCCCAGACCGGGATGTCCTTTGCGCCGCTGGACAACAGCTCACCGAAAGTGATCTCGGTGTTGTCATCCGCTCGAACCACTCGGGTCTCCGCCGTGAGGCAGCCAGATTCACGCAAATCGGACAGCTGAGGTCGTTTGTCGGTGCGCTGCTCGGGGCCACGGTTCAGCTGACTGACCGCGATCACCGGGCACTCGACCTCCTTGGCCAACAGCTTCAGGCCACGGGACAGGTCCGCGACCTCCTGCTGGCGGCTCTCGGTGCGCTTCGGTGAGGTCATCAGCTGGAGATAGTCGACCACGATCATCTTGAGGTCGTGCCGCTGCTTGAGCCGGCGGGCCTTGGCCCGGATCTCCATCAGGTTCATGCTCGGCGTGTCGTCGACGAAGAGCGGTGCTTCGCTGATCTCACCCATGCACCGGGCCAGCTTGGTCCAGTCGTCGTCGGAGAGCTGACCACTGCGCAGCACGTGCAGCGGCACCCGCGCCTCGGCGGAGAGCAGTCGCATCACGATCTCGACCTTGCTCATTTCCAGCGAGAAGATGGCGGCCGCCTGGTTGGCGCGGATCGCTGCGTTTCGGGCGAAGTCCATGCTTGCCGTGCTGTTGTGGGTAGGGATCATCGCCCGGCTGGCCAGGTACAGGTGTTCGTCGTTGTCGACGGTCACGCACCGCACCGGAACGCTGGGGACCGGCCGGACGTCGACGATGAAGCGCGAGCTCGTTCGAACGTCGGAGGCGGTGCGGCGGCGTTCGGCGTGTGCATCCTGCTTGCGCCTGAGCCGGAAGATGACATCCGGGGTGGAGAAGTTCAACGTGTACGCGATCGACGACTCGCGGGTGCGGCCGCGCACCGGCTTCGCGTTGACGGTGCAGCGGTAGCCGAGGCTGACGATGAGTTCGCGTACGTCGTCAGCCAGCCGCTTCGAGGTCGACGTGTACTGCAGGTTGCCGGCGGGGGCGACGGTCCCATCAGTGTCCATCAGCCCAGCGAGCAACGCCCTGCGCTGAGCCTCCGAGGCGCGCAGGTAGGCGCCCGGGATGTGCTTGTTCCCCGCCACCCCGACCTGACGCAACAGCCCGATGAAGCCGTCCGCCTCGAGGTGCGTGACCATCTCCGGATCTGCCGTGGTGAAGCGGCTGGCGTCGCTGTGCCCGTCACCGAGCCACGCCCCCAAGGTGTAGGGCGGGACCAGCAGCTCACGGTCCGGGAGTTGGATGGGAGCGCAGTTCCGTACGGCGTGGTTGAGCCGCTGCTGGGCGGTGTCCGTATGCAGCGTGGCTGCGATCTCGGCAGTGGTGACGACGCCGTCGTGGTCGACCCGGCTGCCGGCATTGACCTTTCGCTCGGCTCGCTCGAGAAGGGCGCTCAGAAGCGGACCGGCCGGATAGCCGGGTGCAGTCCAGTTCTGCGGCTTGCCGTTGCGGACGATGGGACGGCTGATCCGGCCAACCGACCCGACCCCACGGGCGACGGTGTGCAGGACGTGCCGGAACTCCGGCCCAACCTGCTCGATCGTGTCGAAGAGCGTGATCGGCTGGTTCCGCAGGGAGCTCAGCCGCTGATGTGCCGCACGCACGTTGGCGAGCGACGACTCGGGCCAGTGCCGCCTCTGCCGCACCGGGGCCTGCCGTCGGCTCGCGCGGCTGGTGGTCTTCCACAGGTGCTCCGCGTCGGCCACGATGACAGTGCCGTCGGAGAATTCCACCTCGTAGCAGGGGCGGTCGTGCATGACGTCGAAGGCGTGTGTGACGGTGGTGGGTCTGCCGTCCGCCGCCAGAAGTTGATCGCCCGCCTCGACCTCACCCATCGTGGTCCAGCCGCCCGGGGTCGGCAGTGGGGTGTCGAGCGCGAGCGCCTTTCCCAGACCAGGCCGGCCCGCCACGATGATCAGCTGTCCGGCGTGCAGGCCGTTGAGCAGTCGGTCCAGGTCGCTGAAGCCGGTGGGTACACCGGTCATCATGCCGCCCTGTGCGCCCACCGCCTCGATCTCGTCCAGCGTCGGCTGCAACATGTCGGCAAGAACCGCGAAGTCCTCGCTGACCCGGCGTTCGGTGACGTCGTACACGGCCTGCTGGGCCAGGTCGACGACGTCGTCCACGTCGCGGCTGCCGCCGCTGGCGGTGCCGTAGCCCAGCTGCACGATCTTGGTGCCGGCCTCGACCAGCCGGCGCAGCACGGCTCGCTCGCTGACGATGCGGGCGTAGTACGCCGCGTTGGCGGCGGTGGGCACGCTGGCGATCAGGGTGTGCAGGTACGGCGCGCCACCGATGCGTACCAGATCCCCGGAGTCGGCGAGCGCCGCCGCGACCGTGATCGAGTCGGCCGGCTCACCGCGACCGTAGATGTCGAGGATGATGTCGAAGATGGTGGCGTGCACCGGCCGGTAGAAGTCGTTGGTCTTGAGGATCTCGACGACGTCGGCGATGGCGTCCTTGGAGAGCAGCATGCCGCCGAGGACGCACTGCTCGGCGGCGACGTCCTGGGGCGGGGTCTTGTCGAACTGGCCATCCCGCTGCCCGGGTGGCTGGCCTCCGCCGGAGCGTGGCTCTGCCCGCATGTCGTCGGTGACCGACACGGGTCCCCCCTCCACTGCGCCGGATCCAGTCCCAGCTCTACCGCTGGGGTCTGACACTTCTCCTCCGACCGGGCCGGTCGATCGGGGGCCATCGCCGGCGGTCGAGGGCCAACCATACGGACCCCGAGGTCAGAGACTCAACAACGCCGGTGGACGAGCCTCGGGACAACCTGTGGATCCCGGTGGACAGCATGTGCGCAGCGTGTGCACAGCCTGTGGAAAACCGTTGGGGAATTCTTGGCCAGAACTCGTTGACCTGCGTAAACATGCTCCCCAGCCTGTGGAGGAGAATATTTCGGTCGGGCCTGTGACACGATCGTCCCGTACTATCTCCAGCGAACGGCTACACCTGGACAGCGGATTCCGCTTTCGGTTCAGAAGGGTCACACTCCGGCCGTGAATTACCGGGACTGGGGACGCGGCGATGGCAGCCCGCGCGAGCGCCAGCCAACCGCCTCGTGGGGTGAGCGCGCGGCGTCCGTTCCGGTTGATCCGTACGACGAGGACGGGCGCTACCGCACCTCCAGCCGACGGCGTGCGTTGGACCGCGGCCAGGACGAGCCTGTCGACGCCTACCTGCCCCGGTGGGCGCTGGAGTCAGGGGTCCGGCACGCGGACGGCGGCGGTCGGCACGCGGCACCGGACGATGACGACGAGGACGAGCCCGAGCAGCGGACCTCCGGCGCGGGCCGGCGGTCCGCCGAGTCGTCGGGTGGTCGTCGGCGGGGCAGCGAGACGCGTCGGCGTGAGCAGGCAGCGATCGGCCCGGCGCCGGATTCGGACCACACCCGGGAGTGGACGCTCGACCGGCCGCAGGATCAGGGGTACGCGGGTCGCCGACGGGCCGACGCCGGGGAGGACGAGCCGGTCTCTGGTGCTGTCTCGGACCGGCGTCCCCGCCGCGCGCCCGCCGGCCGTCCACAGGTGATCTGGTCGGGCGGGGATCTGGAGGCCGCCCCTGCCGAGCAGGTTCCGGACCCGGAGCCGAGTCGTCGCAGCCGGCGGAGCCGCCGCGCGGCGGAGGAGTCCTGGTCCCGTCCGGCGGCCGACCCGTGGGTTCGCGGATCGGACCGGGCGGCGGAACCCGAACCGTCGTACCCGCCAGCGGTGGACCCGTGGGACGCCTCGGGCGTGCACGCCTGGCCGCCGGCGAGCGGCGCGGACAGCGGGGATCTGAGCGGGCAGTGGTCGGCGGCGGAGAGCGTCGGTGGCTGGGAGCGGTCGGACCGCACCGGCCAGTGGGAGCGGTCCGCGATCGAGGACGACCAGTGGGACCGTACGTTGGCGCCGCGCTCCGATCGCCCGGTGGCGGCCGAGGGGTGGCCGAGCCGGGAGGACGGCTTCTGGTCCGGCACTCGGCTGGCGGATGACGACCCGCGTTGGATGGATCCTCAGACGTCGGCGCCCCGGTCTCCGGTGGTGGGATACACCGCTCCGCGACCGCGCAGCGCGCCTGCGCCGCGTACGGGTGTGCCGCGAGCGGGTGCACCTCGTCGTCGGGCGGACCGGCCTGCGGTGGGAACGGCGTCGGTGCGTCGGCGGGTCGAGTCGGCGGCCACGGGTGCCTGGGCGCGGCGTCTGGAGGACGACCTTCTGGATCCAGATCCGGGTGGGTCGGTCCGGCCACTGCTGTACACGGCCGCCTGTTATCTGGTGCCGGCAATGCTGATCTTCGTGTGGCTGTTGACGTTGGACAGCCAGGCGCCGGCTGGTTGTGTGACCGACATCAGTGGGGGCGGGTGCGACTCGGCCCGGTCCCGCGCCTTGGAGTCACTCCTGGCCGGTTCGCCGCGCTTCGGGTTGGCACTGGTGAGCAGTCTGGTGGTGGCGGCGCTGCTGCGGCGGGTCGGTACGACGTGGCGCTCGGCGACCATCGCGGTTGCCGCCGCGGTGGTGGGTGGTGGCCTCTCCACGGTGTTGATCAGCGCGGTAACCGGCCAGCCCATCGGGTGACGCGTCGGCGGGCCGGGATCAGACCGGACGGACGGCAGGTCGGGGCAGCCGGGCAGGCGCGCGGACGGCCGCCTCAGCCCACCGGCGGTGCCGGGTTGGACGAGGTACGACACGAGGGCCCGCACCGATCGCTCGGTGCGGGCCCTCGTGGTGGTGTTGCGGACGTCAGCCCTGAACGACGTTCAGGTTGAACGCTGCGGTCACCTCAGGGTGCAGCTTGATCTTCACCGGGTAGGTGCCGGTCGACTTGATGTGACCGGGCACCTCCAGCCGACGCCGGTCGAGGACCGGGCCGCTGGCCGCCTTGACGGCGTCGACGATCTCGGCCGGGGTGACCGAGCCGAAGAGCCGTCCGCCGTCGCCGGCGCGGACCTTCAGGTTGACCTTGAGACCCTCGAGCTGAGCCTTGACCTCGTTGGCGTGGTCGAGGTCGCGGATCTCGCGGGCCCCACGGGCCCGCTTGATAACCGTGACCTGCTTTTCCGCGCCCTTGGTCCAGGCGATCGCGAAGCCCTGCGGCAGCAGGTAGTTACGGCCGTAGCCGTTCTTGACCTCGACGATGTCGCCCGGGGCACCGAGGCCGGACACTTCCTGAGTCAGGATGATCTTCATATCGGTGCCTCCTCTCAGCGGGTGGTGGCCGTGTACGGCAGGAGCGCCATCTCACGGGCGTTCTTGACCGCACGGGCGATCTGCCGCTGCTGCTGCGAGGTGACGCCGGTCACCCGCCGAGCGCGGATCTTGCCGCGATCGGAGATGAACTTGCGCAGCAGCGCGGTGTCCTTGTAATCGATGTAGGCGATCCCGTCCTTGTCGAGCGGGTTCACCTTCTTCTTCGGCTTGCGCAGTGCCGCAGCCTTGGCCGTTGCACGTGCTCCTGGTTTGCGATCGCGAGCGCTAGGCGCCATTAGAACGGTGGCTCCTCGTCAAAATTGGCGCCCGAACCGGCACGCGCGGGAGAGGGAGCAGCCGAAGCCCAGGGGTCGTCGAAGTTGCCTCCGCCGCCACCCTGGTTGCCACCGCCACCGCCGCCACCGAAGCCGCCGCCACCGCCGCCGGAGCGGGACATCTTCTGCACCTTCGCCGTGGCGTAGCGCAGCGACGGGCCGATCTCGTCGACCTCAAGCTCGATGACAGTGCGCTTCTCGCCCTCGCGGGTCTCGTACGACCGCTGACGCAGCCGACCCGACACGATCACCCGAGCGCCACGCTGCAGCGACTCGGCGACGTGCTCGGCGGCCTGCCGCCACACGGTGCATGCGAGGAACAGCGGCTCGCCGTCCTTCCATTCGTTCGACGCCTTGTCCATGAAACGGGGCGTCGAAGCGACTCGGAACTTGGCGACCGCAGCCCCGGAGGGGGTGAACCGCAACTCGGGGTCATCGGTCAGATTGCCGATGACCGTGATGGTGGTGTCTCCTGCCATGACCATCTCCTCGCGCACTCAGCGTCTCGTCGTACAGGCTCGCAGAGCAGTACGACAGAGTCGCGGAGGCTGATCCGGACGAACCGGGGTTGGATGCTCTTAGCGCATTTCCGGTCGGATGACCTTGGTGCGCAGCACGGACTCGTTGAGCCGGAGCTGACGGTCCAGCTCGGCCACCGCTGCAGGCGTGGCCTGCAGGTCGATGACGGCGTAGATGCCTTCGGCCTTTTTGTTGATCTCGTACGCGAGGCGCCGGCGGCCCCACACGTCGGTCTTCTCAACCGAGCCACCCGCGGTCCGAATCACGTTCAGGTACGTGTCGAGCGACGGTGCGACGGTGCGCTCCTCGAGGCTGGAGTCGAGGATGACCATTAGTTCGTAGTGACGCAAGACGTGCTCACCTCCTGTGGGCTAAGCGGCCACGGTCCTTCCGTGGCAGGAGGTCTTGTGTCGCCGCCCGCACGCGCCGAGGGAACCCGGCCGGACGCGGACAACCTGACCAGGATACCCGGTCCCAACGATCATGCCCGGGGCGGTCGGGTCCGTACCCGGACGTGCCGACGGGGGCCCACCGTCCGACCGTCAACCGGTCGGTGGTGAACCCCCGTCTACGAGGCCGCGGGGCGTCCGGTCCGCATTCCTTGGGTGGGACCTGGGGAGGAACGACCACACCGATGAGGTTGGACCGAAGACGCCCCGCGGAGCTTTATCGTGTTGTTATCTGACGATACAACAGCACTCGTACCGTGTCGGGGGGAAAAGCACAATTTTCCGAGAATCGTCGTCGCTCGGTAGCCGGTGTGCGATGGGGTCGCCCCCGCTGCGCCGGGCCGCGCGGCGGGGGTGACCTCGCTATCGGCCGTCGACCGCCGGTCGCCAGGTGCGAGGCTCGCGCCGCTGGCGGGCACCGGGTGCTGGTCGCCGGTTCAAACCCATCAACGATCGTCGGTCCGCCTGGTGACGCGACACCGCCCCGGCCCTCGCCCCGACCGTCGGGGTCGCGACGTAGGCTCGCTCGCATGCGTATCGGAGCCCACGTCGACTCGACCGACCCGCTGGCGGAGGCGGCCGCCCGGTCCGCCGACACCGTGCAGTTCTTCCTCTCCGACCCACAGGGTTGGAAGGCGCCCAAGCCTCGTGAAGATGCCGAGCGGCTGAGCGCTGCCGAGGTCGACCTCTACGTGCACGCGCCGTACGTCATCAACGTGGCCACTCTCAACAACCGCATCCGGATCCCGAGCCGGAAGCTGCTGCTCGGGCACGCCACCGCAGCCACCGCCATCGGCGCCAAGGGCCTGATCGTTCACGGTGGGCACGTCAACGCCGGCGACGACCTGGCCGTCGGCTTCGACAACTGGCGCAAGACCTTCGCGTACGCGGCGGACTCCGGCGGCTTCGGCGTACCGGTCCTGATCGAGAACACCGCCGGCGGCGACAACGCCTGCGCCCGACGGCTGGACGCACTCGCCCGACTGTGGGACGCCATCGGTGACTACGAGGTGGGCTTCTGCCTGGACACCTGCCACGCGTACGCAGGCGGCGAGGAGCTGCTCGGTCTGGTCGACCGGGTCAAGGCGATCACCGGGAGGATCGACCTGGTGCATGCCAACAACTCCAAGGGTGCGTTCAACTCCGGCCAGGACCGTCACGACAACCTGGGCGGCGGGACGATCGACCCGGAGCTGGTGGTCGCGGTGATCCGGGCAGCCGGCGCGCCGGTGGTCGTCGAGACGCCGGGCGGTGTGGCCGGCCAGGCCGCCGACATCGACTTTCTGCGTGAGCAACTCGGAGCGGAGAGCCCGGCGGCATGACGAGCGGACAGCCCGGGACCGGCAACGCCCGGCCCACCTCCACCGGCGCCCAGAGCCGGCAGGCCACCACGGCCGCGGCGGGCACCCCCACCCAGCCGGCTCGCACCTCTGACAAGACTCTCGCCGAGACCACCCCGGACCAGCCAGCACCCGGCGACGGCGGAACGACCGGAGCCGCCTCGAACGGCGGCCCCGAGGCCGGCCCCGCGACGAACGGTCCCGCCAAGGACGCGGCCCGGCGCGGCGACAAGCAGAGCACCGCGGCGAAGCAGGGCACCACAGCGAAGCAGGCCGCCACGGCCAAGCAGGACGGCGCAGATGGCGGCACCGCAGCCAGCGACCGCACCGCCAAGGGCACCGACGCATCCAAGGACGACGGCCCGGCCAAGAACGATGGCCAGGCCAAGAACAGCAGCCCGGCCAAGGACGGCGAACCGGCCAAGGACGGCGGCGAACCGGCCAAGGACAGCGAATCGACCAAGGACGGCGAACCGGCCAAGGGCGCGAAGGCGGGTGACGCCGACGGCACGGACAAGGCCGACGGTGAGGCGAAGCCGGTCGGCCCGGAGCGTTGGGAGGCGTTCGCCTCCGCACCGGAGCCGCGGCCCTCCATCTTCACTCGGGTGGGCCGGGCCGTCGGTCGGTTCCTGATCCACGAGTGGACCCTTGCCGCCCTCGGCGCGTTGGCACTGGCCGTGCTGATGACCTGGCCGACGTTGCGCTATCCGCGCTACACACTTCCCCAGGACTACTGGGATCCGAGCCTGCAGGCCTGGCAGATGGCCTGGTCCGGGCACATCCTGCTGGCCGACCCGGCGCGCCTGTGGCAGTCGAACACGTTCTTCCCCGAGCTGTGGAGCTTCGCGTTCTCCGACACGCTGCTCGGCTACGCCCCGGCTGGGATGCTCGGCAGCGGTCCCGAGGACGCCGTGCTGCGCTACAACATCATGTTCGTGCTGGCGCACGCGCTCGCCACGTTCGGGGCGTACGCGCTGGCCCGACAGCTCGGGGCCGGCCGGATCGGTGCGGCCGTCGCCGGGGTGAGCTACACCTACGCGCCGTGGCTGTTGGCCCAGGCCGGGCACCTGCACGTGCTCTCCAACGGGGGGATCCCGCTGGCGCTGGCGATGTTGGCGCGCGGGCACGGGTGGTCCCTCCGACACGGGTACCGGCCGGAGCGCCGGCACGACGGCTGGGTCTACGCCGGTTGGCTGGTGGCGGCCTGGCAGCTCAGCCTCGGGTTCGGCATCGGACTGCCCTTCGCGTACTTCCTGGCCGGTGCCGTACTGGTCGCTGCCGTCTTCTTCTACGCGCGGCGGCTGCGCACCGGGCAGGCCGTTCCGTTCGGTCGCCGGTTGTTCGCCGCCGACGTGCTCGGCGGGGTGTTGTTCGCCGGTGTCGGTCTGCTGATGGCGGTGCCGTTCTTCAAGGTGACCGAGCTGCACCCGTACGCCGAACGCACCATCGGCGACATCAGCCTCTTCTCGCCGCCGGCGACGGGCTTCGTGACGGCGCCCGGGGAGTCGCGGATCTGGGGTGGGCTGCACGAGGGGGCCCGGGCGGCACTGCCCTGGCATCCGGAGATGACCCTGCTGCCGGGCTTCGTGCTGTACGCGCTCGCCGCGGGTGGGCTGTTCTTCTCGGTCTGGCGGCTGCGGCACCGACTGCTGCTGCTCGCCGGGGTGCTGGTGACGATGGCCTTCGCGATGGGCACCCGTTTCTTCGACGGGACCTTCACCTACGTGCCGCTCTTCGAGCATCTGCCGGGCTGGAGCGGGTTGCGTACCCCCGGGCGGTTGATGCTCTGGACCACGTTGTTGCTCGGCCTGCTCGCGGCGGGTGCGGTCACCGCGCTCACCGACCGGGTGCGTGAGTTGACAGCGCAACGGATCCCGTCGTGGCCGGGGCCGTGGCTGCGGATGGCAACCCTGCTGCCGCTGCTGCTGGTCACCGTCGAGGGCCTGAACACCACCCCGCATCCGGTGGTGCCGACCCAACCGGCCGCGATGCGGTCGGCGCAGGGGCCGCTGCTGGTGCTGCCCAGCAATCAGAGCCTGGACCAGCATGTGATGCTCTGGTCGACCGACGGGTTCCCGGACGTGGTCAACGGCGGTAGCGGCTTCACGCCGCGCCAGCTCGACGACGTTCGTCGGGTGAGCCAGTCGTTCCCGGACCAGACGAGCGTCGACTACCTGCGCACGCTCGGCGTCCGCACGGTGGTGCTGCTGCGCGGCGAGGTGGTCGGCACGCCGTGGGAAATCAGCATCGACGCGCCGGTCGAGTCGCTCGGGATCAGCCGGCAGGACGTCGGCGACGCTGTCGTCTATCGCCTCTGAGGCTTAGGGCGGTTTTCGGGGGAGACCGCCCGGCGCAGGGATCAAGCCTGACCGCCCGGAGCCGGGCGGGCTCCCCGAAAACCCTGACCTGGTCCGGGTCGCGTTCGGCCCAAGGGGTCAGGTGGTGATGGGTTCCACCGAGGGCTCGCTTCTTGCGGGGCGGCGCCATCGGTCTATCCAGGGGGCGTCGGGTGCGCCGTCGAGAACCCCGCCGTCCGGGTCGTCCGCGTAGGTGGCCCGCACAGCGTCCTGCTCGGGGTGCAGGATCTCCTTGACGACGAACACGCAGAGCACCACCACAGTGGCCAGTCGCAACGTTGCGGCCAGCACGAACACGCCCTCCGGGAAGATCGGCTTGCTGGTTGCCGCGCCGAGCAGTTCCCCGTAGAAGGCGACGAAGTAGCAGACCTCGGCGATCTGCCAGGCCAGGAACGCGCCCCACTTCGGCCGGGCCAGCACCACCAGGGGGAGCAGCCAGAGCACGAACTGCTGCGACCAGACCTTGCTGAAGATGAGGAACGCCGCCACCACCAGGAAGCCGAGCTGGGCCAGCCGCGGTCGGCGCGGCGCCCGCAGCGCCAGCACGGCCACGCCGAGGCAGGCCAGCCCGAACAGCGCGTACGAGAGGGTGTTGAGGGTCGGGATGTTGGCGTTCAGCCACTCGAACGGGCCCAGCTTGGCGGGGTCGTTGCCGACCTTGCCGTCCAGGTAGCGCCCGATGTACCAGAGCGTGCCCCAGTCGATCGGCCGGGTGGTGTTCAGCTCGAAGAACCGGTCCCAGTTCTCCGGGTACGCCCGCGCGGCCGGCAGGTTCACCAGCACCACTGCCGCGATCGCCGTGCCGATGGCGACGAGCGCTGCACGAACCCGGTCGGCCCGCAGCGCCAGAATGAGGATCGGCCCGAGCAGGAACAGCGGCCAGAGCTTCGCCGCGCCGGCCAACCCGAGCAGCACGCCGGCCACGGCCGGTCGTTTACGGGCCCAGGCCAGCAGGCCGAAGGCGGCCAGCCCGATGGCGAGCAGGTCCCAGTTGACGGTGGCGGTGAGCACCAGCGCCGGGGCGAGTGCGAACAGCGCGGCGTCCCAGGGTCGTCGTCGGCGCAACGCCAGGATCACCGCCACCGTGGCGACCGCGAGCGCGCTCAGCACCAGCGCATTGAGGTTGTAGAACCACTGACCCTGGTTGATGCTGGGGTCGCCGTCGCCGATGGCGTGCACCGGCAGGCCCAGCGCCCCCATGAAGTAGCCGGTCAGCACCGGGTACTCGACCGGGTGGTCGCGGTAGGGCACCTTGCCCTCGTTGAGACCTTCGGCGTAGTAGAGGGCAAGGACATCGGTGTAGCAGAACCGGGTGTACTGGACGTTGTTCTGCCAGGCGCCGTCCTGGCAGGGCGACTTCTGCACCCAGTGCAACGCAAGCGTGAGGCACGCCAACGCCAGCACGATCCGCACGGCGGTCCAGAAGCGACGCTCCCGACCGGCCGGCCGGTCCAGCGCGGTCGCGTGGTCGCCCAACGGCCCGCCGATGACGCTGGAGATGCCGCGGACGAACCCGTCGGAGCGGGACGGGTGATCGGTGGTTCCGGCGTCGTCGATGCCGGGCGTCGACTGGGTGCTCATGAAGAGGCATCCTGCCGTACGACAGGGCTGCCCGTCCCGTCCCGGCGCGGAGTTCGGGGTACGAAAACGCCGCCGCCGGCCGGGACAGGTCGTCCGGCCGGCGGCGGCGTGCGTTGGTGTGGCTCAGTCCCGGTTGGGCGGCAGGCTGGGCAACAGCCCGCCGCCACCACCACCTGTGCCACCGCCGCCGGGGTTACCGCCGGGATTACCGCCAGGGTTGCCCCCGGGGTTACCGCCGGGAGTGCCCCCAGGGTTGCCACCGGGGCAGAACAGGTCGATCAGCGGATTACAGGGGGTGCCCTGGCCGGGCTGGCCGCCCGGGTTGGGCGGTGGCGGTGGCGGTGGCGGCGCTTCACCGTTTCCGGAATCCGGATCGCCGATGTTCGCCGCCGGCGGGAAGTCGAGCTTGGGCTTGCCCTTCAGCGCCTCGTCCATGAACCGCTCCCAGATTTCGCCCGGGAGGTTTCCACCGCTGACCTTACGGCCATCCTTGAGGATGAGTGGCTTCCGGTCCTTCAGGTTGCCCACCCACACCGCGGTGGCCAACTGTGGTGTGTAACCGATCATCCAGGCGTCGCCGTTGTCCTCGCTACCGCCCTTGAGCTCCCAAGTGCCGGTCTTGGAGGCCGCCTTGCGGCCGTCGTCGAGCCGGTGGTTGACAGCCGCCGGGTAGTCCTTCAGCACCGACGTCACGTCGTCCACCACGCTCTTCTCGATTCGCCGCTTCGAGTCGAGCTTCTCGCTGTAGACCTTGTCCCACTTACCGGTGTTCGGGTTCTGCTTCTCCACCGAGTAGAGGAAGTGCGCCTTGTTGTAGACGCCCCCGTTGGCGAAGGTGGCAACGCCGTTGGCGTGGTCCAGCACCGTGATCGGGTACTGGCCGTAGCCGACCACGTTGAAGAACGGCTCCGGCGTGATGTCCTTCGGGTCGGTCTTGGTCAGGTCGTAGGCCTTCGCCGGGTTGGTGTCCGTGCGCCACATGGTGGTGACGCCCGCCTGCTTGGCCATGTCCACGACCTTGTCCGCGCCGATCTCCTCGGTGACGTAGTAGAACGGCACGTTCAGGGACTTGAGCGTGGACACCCGCAGCGTGCAGGAGTTACCGCAGTCGGGGTTGTCGTCGCCCGCGTTGCTGACCTTGAACTCGGTGCCTTCCGGCTTGAATGCCTTGCCCTTCCACCGAGACTCGAGCGACTTCTTCTCCTTGAGCGCGGCCGCCAGGGTGTAGATCTTGAAGCTTGAACCGGGCGAGTGACCGCCGCTGATCGCCCCGGTGGAGTCGGTGTTCTTGCCGGCATAGTCGGTGCCGGTGCCGTTGTCACCGCCGTAGTACGCGACGACCCGACCGTTTGTGGGGTCGATCGACACCACCGCGGCCATCATGTTGCTCCGCTCACCGGCCAACTCGGAGCCCTTGGACTTGCGCTGGGCCGTCGCGACCGCCGCCGCCTGCATCTTGGTGTCGACGGTGGTACGGATCCGGTAACCGCCGGCCATCAACGCCTGGGAGCACAGCGGCTTGGCATCTGTCACCTCCGTGTCCTTCTCGACACAGATGCCCCTGTCCCGCATCTCTTGCCGGACGTAGTTGATGACATTGCCGTACGGGGTGTCGACGCCGAAGTCGACGCCGATGCCGCCCTTCTTCGGGGCCTTGAGGGTCTTCGTCGGGTACGCGGCCGGCCGCGGCTCCTTGCCGGGCACACCGAGCCAGCCCTCCTTGACCATGCCCTCGATCACGTAGTTCCAGCGATCCTGGGCCGCGGTCGGGTTGATCGCCGGGTCGTACCCCTGGTGGGTGGAGCTGGGTTCCGGCTGCTTGATCAGAGCCGCGAGCACCGCGCCCTCGGCCGGATCGAGCTTCTTCACCGACTTGCCGAAGTAGGTCTGCGCCGCAGCCTCGATGCCATAGGCACCCCGGCCGAAGTAGATCACGTTGAGGTAGTGCTGCATGATCTCTGGCTTCGTGTACTCGTCGTTGAGCTTGGAGGCGAAGATCGCCTCCTTCACCTTCCGGGCGTACGTGTCGTCCTTCAGGTTGTCATAGGCGTTGCGGGCGTACTGCTGGGTGATGGTGGAGGCACCCTGCTTGTCGCCGCCGGAGAGGTTGTTCCAGCCGGCACGGGCAATGCCCTTGTAGTCCACACCGGAGTGCCGGTAGAAGTTCCGGTCCTCGGCCGCGGCCACCGCGTTCTGCACGTACTCCGGAATGTCGTCGATGGTGACCAGGGTTCGGTTCTGATCGCCCACCTTGGCGATGATCGTCTTGTTGTCGAAGGCGTACAGGGTGGTCGCCTGCGGCGGAGTGATCTCGTCCGGAAGCACCACGCTTGTCGAGTAGTAGGTGAACCCGACCACGCCGATGCCGGCGAGCATGATGAAGACGGCGAACCCGGCGATCAGCAGGTTCATCCGCTTGCGCTTCTTCGCCCGCGCTGCGGCGGCGCCCGAGTCGCCCGGCCCACGACCGCCTGGCCCACGACCGCCTGGCCCCCCGGGACCGCCCGGACCACCGGGACCGCCCGGACCACCGGAGACCGGTGAGACGCTCGCCCGGGCGACCGCCGCACGGCCACCGACCGATGCGGAGCCGACGCTGGCCCGACCCGCCGAGGCGGTGCCGACCGAGGCCGCACCGACAGCGGCGGCACCGACAGCGGCCCGGCCTGCCGGTGCTCCCGGCGCCGGGGAGACCGGAACCGAGGCCCGACCGGCGCCGGCGCGGCCAGCGGCCACGCCCGGTGCCGGTGACACCGGGACCGAGGCTCGACCGGCCCGGCCGGCCGCTGCCGTACCCACCGAGGCGGACCCGGCGGCCGCAGCGCCACGCGGCGGCACCGAGGCCGAGCCGCCGACCGCGGCGCGACCACCGGCCGCCCGCGGGGTCACCGAGGCGCGGCCCGGGGTTGCCGCGCCGCCTTCCGGGGCTGACCAGCCGCTTCCGCCGGAGTTGCCGCCGGGTCTGCGGTACGCGTCGTCCGCGCCCGGTCCGGGGTCACCGTCTGGACCCATGTGCTGGGTCCGTCCGCGCGCAGAACTGGGATCGCCGTACGAGTTCATTCCTCACACCCTGCCGGTCGCGGTGGGGCGCGGCTGCGCCGCCACCGGGTTGCCGTGAGTTGCTTCACCCGGGGCGCCGGCACGGGGGTGCCAGCCGACCAGGGTCATTGCCGTATCAATCGGGCCAATCGGACCAACAAGCGGTCGACCGTCCCGGGTTTCACCTGCGGCCCCGGGGCCGGTACAACCAGCTGAGATCACCGTTGCGCCTCTCGCCTCCGCCGGCCGGTGCCTTCGGCGCCCGCCGCGTCCTGTTCGCTCGTGCCGTCGCTGTCGCCGGTCAGCCCGTCCCGGCCGAGCAGGTACTGCTCGACGAGATGGTTCCAGTCACAACCGAGGCACACCTCCACCACGAACACCTGAAACTCACGCAGCGTCATCGCCAGCACGGGCAACTCGGTAAGTGTCCGGGCCTGGCCGGCGGACTGCTTGAGCTCGTCACCGTAAATGTAGTGGACGAGGGTCAGGTTTTCGCTCCGGCAGATCGGGCAGCGCCGGTCGGTCGGCTCGCCGTGGAACCGAGCGGCGTTCTTCAGGTACGGCGACGCGTCGCAGACGTCGTACGTGCCGACTCGGCCGGCCAGGAGCTCACGCAGCACTGCTCGCTTCTGAAGCGAGTAGTCGACGACCTGGCGCTGCGTACGCATGCGGAGAAGGGTACGCGGTCCGGCCCGAGCAGGCGACCACGCTCACAATCCGTGACGGAAGCACCTCGGAACGGGGGTTTGCCCTGGCCGGCGCGACCCGCTAACGTGCGATGTATCGGTCCGATACATCGCGGCGGTTACCACTTCACGCCGGAGGGTAAAGAGAGGGTGGCCAGTGCTCGAGTTCGCCATCCTCGGCCTCCTGCAGGAGTCTCCGATGCACGGCTACGAGCTGCGCAAGGAGTTGACCGCCAAACTCGGCGCGATCCGGGCGGCGATCAGCTACGGCTCGCTCTATCCCACGCTACGCAGGCTTCAGGCGGCGGGATGGATCACCGAAGCTGCTGAGACACCCGCCACTGCCGAGGAGGTTCCCGCGCTGACCAGCCGACGAGGTCGGGTGGTCTACAAAATCACCGCGGAAGGCAAGGAACGCTTCGCCCAACTGATCGCACAGGCGGGGCCCGAGACGTACGACGACACGGGCTTCGGGGTGCACTTCGCGTTCTTCGCCCGGACCGACCAGGCGACCCGACTACGCATCCTGGAGGGTCGCCGCCGCAAGATCGAGGAGCGTCGCGAAGGGCTTCGTGACGTGCTGGGCCGGGCGGCCGAGCGCCTCGACGCTTACACGCTGGAACTGCAGCGCCACGGCCTTGATGCCTGTGAGCGCGAGGTCCGCTGGCTGGAGGAGCTCATCGCCAACGAGCGCTCCGGCCGAGCCCCGACGGTCCCGAACACCGGGACAGCCGGCGGCCGACGAGAAGACAACAGCCCGCCTCCGCCTGGAGAGACCAGGAATGAGCGGCCGTGACAGAAAAGAAGGAGGCAGACGCTATGGGCTCCGTCCGCGTCGCCATCGTCGGTGTGGGTAACTGCGCCTCGTCCCTGGTTCAGGGCGTCGAGTACTACCGGAACGCCAACCCGAACGACCGCGTCCCGGGTCTCATGCACGTCGCCTTCGGCGACTACCACGTCAACGCCGTGGAGTTCGTCGCGGCATTCGACGTGGACGCCAAGAAGGTGGGCATGGACCTCGCGGAGGCGATCGTCGCCAGCGAGAACAACACCATCAAGCTCTGCGACGTTCCGCCGACCGGCGTGAGCGTGCAGCGCGGTCCGACCTTCGACGGTCTGGGCCAGTACTACCGCGAGATCGTCGAGGAGTCGGACGCCACCCCGGTCGACGTGGCGCAGGCGCTGCGCGACGCGCAGGTCGACGTCGTCGTCTGCTACCTGCCGGTCGGTTCCGAGCAGGCCGCCAAGTTCTACGCCCAGGCGGCGATCGACGCCGGCTGCGCGTTCGTCAACGCCCTGCCGGTCTTCATCGCCTCCGACCCCGAGTGGGCCAAGAAGTTCGAGGACGCGGGCCTGCCGATCGTCGGTGACGACATCAAGAGCCAGGTCGGCGCCACCATCGTGCACCGCGCCCTCGCGAAGCTCTTCGAGGACCGCGGCGTCGAGCTGCTGCGCACCTACCAGCTCAACTTCGGCGGCAACATGGACTTCATGAACATGCTGGAGCGTAAGCGGCTGGTCTCGAAGAAGATCTCGAAGACCCAGTCGGTCACCTCGCAGATCCCGCACGAGATGAGCAAGAGCGACGTGCACATCGGCCCGTCGGACCACGTGCCGTGGCTGGACGACCGCAAGTGGGCGTACATCCGCCTCGAGGGCCGCTCGTTCGGCGACACCCCCCTCAACGCCGAGCTCAAGCTCGAGGTGTGGGACTCTCCGAACTCGGCCGGCGTCATCATCGACGCGGTCCGGGCCGCGAAGATCGCCCTGGACCGGAAGATCGGCGGCCCGATCCTGTCGGCCTCGTCGTACTTCATGAAGTCCCCGCCGGTGCAGTACGCCGACCACGACGCCCACCAGGCCGTCGAGGAGTTCATCGCCGGTGAGGTCACGCGCTGACGCGCTGACATAGCAAGCAGGTCGAAGGGCCGGGTCCGTACGGACCCGGCCCTTCGTCGCGTTCAGTGCCTCGCCGATGGGTACGGCGATCGACTCACTTCCAGCTCGGCGACTCCTGCTTCGCCTTGGCGGCACGCCGCGCCGTACGGTCGGCGAGCGCCTCGGCGGTACGCGCGCCCGACGAGAACGGCAGGTACGCCGGGTTGACGGCGCCGATACCGATCACGAACGCCACCACGTCGAGGATGACGTGGGTGGTCTTGTTCGCGAAGACGGAGATGTAGTCCGCGTCGAAGCCGATGCCGGACATGAACGCGTTCGACAGCGACTGGTTGGCCTGGAAGTTGATCGTCGAGACGCTGCCCGCCCCGGCGCCGTACGGGAAGACCCGCGCGAAACCCGGGGCGGCGGTGGTCGTCACTGTGATGTTGCCGAACACCGCGTCACCGAAGAAGACGAAATCCGTCAGGTCGAGGTGGATGGTCTGCCCCTCGCGCAGACGACCGGTGCTGTCCAGGGTGGTCGACGAGGGGTTGACGATCCGCTCACGCCCCGCGGCCGAGCGGGTGTCGATGACCCGCTGCGGGATGATCGGCACGATCCGGTTCGAGTTGCCGCTGGTGTGCACGTAATCGACGAGGGCCTCGCCGTTGTACTGCCCGGCGACCACTTGCAGGTTGCCGTAGTTGTCCATGCCGACGGAGCCGGGCTGGGAATCCTGGTGCAGGTAGTCGCCGCTCGGCGCCAGCTGCAGCGACGGCCGGGCAAGAGCCAGGCCGTCCTCGCTGATGATGGCCGGGTTCGCCAATCGCAGCGTCGGCCCGGCTGCGGTGCTGGTGAGGGTCGTGGTGGCGGCGCCAGCGCTGTTGGCGCTGCCCTGAAGCACCGGGTCACCGGGTGCGGCCTGGGCCGGGCCGGCGACGGCAGCGCCAACAACTGTGCTACCGGCGACGCCGGCGGCGACAGTGCCGGCTCGGCGCAGCAGACGGCGGCGGTCGACGGTCTTGTCCTGGTTCTCAGTCATGGGTCCCCCGAGGTTGTTGACGCATTGACGATCGATCGTCGCTGTTGTGACGGATCATCCACATCGACCGATCGGTCGAATTCATACGTCCAGGGCAGAGGCGCGGCCGGAGGCCGCCACTCCGGCCGTCAGGCTCCCGACCAGGCGTGCCGCAGCGCGACCCCGGCCTCCAACTCCAACAGCTTGACCTTGCGGGGCAGGCCCCCACCGAAGCCGACCAACTTTCCGCCCGCGCCGACGATCCGATGGCAGGGCACGATCACCGGGACCGGGTTGCGGTTGCAGGCCACCCCGACCGCCCGGGCCGCTCCCGGATCACCGACGATCTTCGCCACCTCGCCGTAGGTCAGCGTCTCCCCGTACGGGATCCGGGTCATCTCCCGCCACACGGCGCGCTCGAAGTCGGAGCCGCGCGGCGCCGACACCGGGACGGTGAACGCGGTCAGCTCGCCGGTGAAGTACGCCCGCAGCTCGTCGACGGCCTTCCGGGACAACGCGTCGCCGGGCTCGTCGGCCGCCGCGTCCACCCGGCCGAAGTGCGCCCCGCACACGCTCGTGCCGTCGGTGGCGACGGAGAACTCACCGATCGGCGAGTCGAGCACAGTCCAGCGCATCCACCCATTCTCCCCGGTGCGGGCTCCTTCGCCGGCCCGGCTACCAGCGTCGGGCTGAACGCCACTCCTCGGCGGCCCGGATCGATAGATCATCTCCGCGTCTCGGTGGGCCGCTCGGCGTTGCGCGGCGTCGATACCGTGCAGGTCGTGGCAACGGGGACGCTCATCTTTCTGATCATCGGCGGGGCAGGCATCGGCGTGCTCGCGCTCGCCCTGCTCGGCACCGAGCTGCTCCACTTCGGGCACGCCGACGTGGACGGGCCGATCTCGGTCGAGACGGTGGCCGGCTTCGCCGGGGCGTTCGGCTTCGGCGCGGCCATCGTCAACGAGCTGCTCGGTGCGCGTACCCCTGGCATGGTCGTCGGGGCGGTGGCCGGCGGCGTGCTCGCGGCCGTGCCCACCGGCTGGTTGGCGTCCCGGCTGAGCCGGGCGGCGCGGAACATGCGCACCGACCCCACCCCCACCCGTGACGACCTGGTCGGCGCGCTCGGCCTGGTCGTCACCCCGGTGCCGGCCAACGGGTACGGCGAGGTTCGCATTCGCCTCGCCGGCCAACCGGTCAAGCTCAGCGCCCGCGCGGACCAGCCGATCCCGATCGGCGCCCAGGTCTTCGTCGTGCAGGCGCTCAGCGAGACCAGCGTTCACGTAGAGACCTACTGACCTTCCCCCTCGTAGACGGGACTCCTCATATGGCCCTACTCATCGCCGTCGGTGGCGCGGTCCTCCTCGCGCTCATCCTGGTGCTCTTCGTGCTCTCCCGGATCAAGGTGGCCGGCCCGAACGAGGCGTTCATCGTCACCGGTCGCAAGGGCCGCACCACGCAGACCGCCGACGGTGCGCGGTCCACCGACAACTCCGGGCAGAAGGTCGTGCTGGGCGCATCGGTGTTCGTGCTGCCGGTGGTGCAGAAACTCCAGTCGCTCGACCTGTCCAGCCGGCGGATCGACGTCGGCATCCGGGGCGCGGTGAGCAAGCAGGGCATCCGCGCCGACCTGCACGGCGTGGCGATCGTCAAGGTCGGCGGCACCGAGGACGCGATCCGGGCCGCGGCACAGCGGTTCCTGCACCAGCAGGACGAGATCGACAACTTCACCCGGGAGGTGCTGGCCGGCGCGCTGCGGTCGATCGTCGGTCGGCTCACCGTCGAGGAGGTCATCCGGGACCGGGCGGCGTTCGCCAGTGCGGTCGCCGAGGAGGCCGAGCACTCGATGACCAACCAGGGTCTGGTGCTGGACACCTTCCAGCTCCAGGACATCCTCGCCGAAGGTTCCTACCTTCAGGACCTGGGCCGACCCGAGGCCGCCCGGGTGCTCAAGGACGCGGCGATCGCCGAGGCGCGGGCCCGGCAGCAGGCCGAACAGGAGCGGCTGCTCGCCGAGGAGGCAATCGCCGAGGCGAACCGCAACCTGGCCCTCAAGCAGGCCGGCATCCAGGCCGAGATCGACGCGGCCAAGGCGAAGTCCGCGGCGGCCGGACCGCTCGCCCAGGCCGAGCGGGACCAGGCGATCCTCTCCGAGCAGCAGAAGGTGGCCGAGCGCAACGCCGAACTGAAGCAGCGCCAACTCGACACCGAGGTGCGCAAGCCGGCCGACGCGGCCCGGTACAAGGTGGAGCAGGAGGCCGAGGCGTCCCGCAACGCTGCGGTGCTGCACGCCGACGCGCAACGGCAGTCCGTCATCGCCGCCGCGCAGGCCTCCGCCGAGCAGGCCCGCCTCACCGGTGAGGGTGAGCGGGCCCGGCGGGCCGCGCTCGCCGAGGCGAACGCCATCGAAGGCGCCAAGGAGGGTGAGGCCGAGCAGCGGCGGCGCTCCGCCATCGCCGAGGCGGTGGAGCGGGAAGGTCAGGCCGAGGCCGCGGCCATCCTCGCGAAGGGTGAGGCCGAGGCGGACGCGATGGCGCGCAAGGCCGAGGCGTTCGCCGCGTACGGCGAGGCGGCCGTGCTGGACCTGCTG
Organism: Micromonospora vinacea; assembly: GCF_015751785.1. NCBI lineage: Bacteria > Bacillati > Actinomycetota > Actinomycetes > Micromonosporales > Micromonosporaceae > Micromonospora > Micromonospora vinacea. The sequence continues at coordinate 1,903,324 of NZ_JADOTY010000001.1, forward strand.
GTCAAGGTGCTGCCACAGGTCGTCGAGGCGGCCAGTGCGCCGATCGGGGCGATCGACAAGATGACAGTCATCTCCACCGACGGCGCGTCGTCGCTCACCAGGTCGGTGGCCGGCAACGTGGCCCAGGGCCTCCAACTCGGCAGCGACCTCACCGGGATCGACCTGCCCGGGCTGCTGGCGAGGCTCGGCTCGGCGTCCACTCCGGCCGGCAACGGCACCGCGTCCGTCGACGGGAAGGCCGTCGAGACCCGCTGACCGTGTACGCGACGGGCGCCACTCCCGGTTCAGGGGTGGCGCCCGTCGGCGTCTTCGCAGGGCTCGAAGCCCTAGGTGATCAGGCCCTCGGCGCGGGCCCATCGCAGCAGCTCCGCCTCGGCGGCGTCGCGATCCAGCGGGCCGTGCTCGAGGCGCTGCTCCTTGAGGTGCTTCCACGCCCGCCCGACCACCGGCCCCGGCGGTACGCCGAGCAATTCCATGATCGCGTTGCCGTCCAGGTCGGGTCGGACCCGCGCCAGGTCCTCCTCGGCCGCGATCCGGGCGATCCGATCCTCCAGCGCGTCGTAGTCGGCCGCGAGCTGGGCGGCCTTGCGCCGGTTGCGGGTCGTGCAGTCCGAGCGGGTCAGCTTGTGCAGGCGGGGCAGCAGGTCACCGGCATCAGCGACGTAGCGGCGCACCGCCGAGTCGGTCCACTCGCCCCGCCCGTACCCGTAGAAGCGCAGGTGCAGCGCGACCAGCGCGGTCACCTTCGCGGTGACCTCCTTCGGGTACCGCATCGCCTTCATCCGGGCCTTGGTCAGCCGGGCGCCGACCACCTCGTGGTGGTGGAAGCTGACCCGGCCGTCGGACCCGACCGCCTTCGTCGCCGGCTTGCCCACGTCGTGCAGGAGGGCGGCCATCCGCAGGATGAAGTCGCAGCCCTCCTCCTCGTAGGAGATCGCGTTCTCGACGACCGTCAACGTGTGCTCGTAGACGTCCTTGTGCTGGGCGTGCTCGTCGATCTCCAGCTTCAGCCCGGTCAGCTCCGGCAGGAACCGCTCGGCCAACCCGGTGTCGACAAGCAGCCGCAGCCCGGTGATCGGGTCCGCGCCGCAGAGCAGCTTGGTGAACTCGTCGCGGATCCGCTCGGCGGTGATCCGGTCCAGGTCGGCGGCCATCTCGGTCATCGCCAGGTGCACGTCCGGGTGCACGGCGAAACGCAGCTGCGCGGCAAACCGGGCCGCCCGCAGCATCCGCAGCGGGTCGTCACCGAACGACTCACCCGGCGTGCTCGGGGTACGGATCACCTTGGCCGAGATGTCGTCCAGCCCGCCGTGCGGGTCGGTGAACCGGTGGTCGGGCAGGCTGACCGCCATCGCGTTGATCGTGAAGTCGCGCCGCTTCAGGTCCTCGTCGAGGCTGGTGCCGTACACCACCACCGGGTTGCGGCTGACCTGGTCGTACGACTCCGCGCGGAAGGTGGTGATCTCCAGCCGGAGGCCGTCGCGCTGAGCGCCGATGGTGCCGAACTCGCGACCGGTCTCCCAGATCGACTCGGCCCAGCCCTTGATGATCCGCAGGGTCTCGTCGGGGTGCGCGTCGGTGCAGAAGTCGAGGTCGTCGCCGAGTCGACCGAGCAGGGCATCCCGCACCGAACCGCCCACCAGGTGCAACTCGTGACCGGCGCGGACGAAGCGGCGGCCCAACTCGTCGGCGACCGGGGACACCCGGAGCAGTTCGGCGACGGCGTTGCGCTGCGCGGCGGTGAGTTCGCGGCGGTCGGCGGCGTGAGGAGCGGAGGCTTCGGACATGGGATCGCCAGCTTATCGGGCCGGGGTGTGATCCGATCCGCCGGGCGCGGGTAACGGGTGGGGGTTGACTATGGTCTGTGGCGTGCGGGTCGGTGTCCGGCTCGACGTACCCCTGGGAGGCTGGAGATGAGCGGCGGGCTCTACCGCAGCGCCAACGCCGCGAACGATGGCGGTGCCAACGCCCGTCCCGGGGACGGCGCCACCTTCATCTCCGCTGAGCCGCTGAACCAGCCGGCCATGGAGTCGACCGCGCCACCGCAGGAGCAGGTTGGTGAGGCGAGCGCGGCGGCCAACAGCGCGGTGATGGCGGTCGGCAGCCTGGTCAGCCGGGGTACCGGCTTCCTGCGCAACCTGGTGATCGGCGCCGCGCTCGGCGGTGCACTGGTCGGTGACGCGTACACCACCGCGCAGATCCTGCCCGGCATGGTCTACGAGTTCCTACTCGGCGGCGTCCTCACCAGCGTGCTGATCCCGGTGCTGGTGCGGCGGCGCAAGATCGACACAGATGGCGGTCAGGCGTACGCGCAGCGACTGCTGACCCTCGCGGTGCTCGCGCTCGGCGCGGCGGCCCTGCTCGCTCTCCTGCTGGCATCGCCGCTGACCTGGCTCTACGGCGGGGAAGAGTCGGCCGACGGCTACTCGGGGCTGGTCACGGGGCTTGCCCGGCTGATGCTGCCGATGATCTTCTTCTCCGGGTTGAGCGCGCTGATCAGTGCGGTGCTCAACACCCGGGGGCACTTCGCCGCCCCGATGTGGGCACCGATCCTGAACAACCTGGTGGTGATCGGCACCGCCGGCCTCTACATCGCGATCTTCGGTGCGGAGATCGTCAAGCCGGAGGACATGACCACCGGGCGGATCCTGCTGATCGGTGGCGGCACCCTGCTCGGCGTCGCCATCCAGGCGATGGGCCTGCTGCCGGCGCTGCGCAAGGTCGGCTTCCGCTGGAAGCTTCGCTTCGACTTCCGTGAGCTGGGGCTACGCGAGCTGGGCCGGCTCGGAGCCTGGATGATCTGTTACGTCGCGGTGAGCCAGGTCGGCCTGATCGTGCTGTTCAACCTGCTGAACCGGGCCGGCAAGGAGAACGCCGCCGGCCCGCTGATCTACAACAACGTGTTCCTGCTGCTGATGACCGCTCACGGCATCATCGCCGTCTCGATCATCACGGCACTGATGCCCCGGATGAGCGCGGCCGCCGCCGACGGCCGGTACGCCGACCTCGCCGCCGATCTCTCCCGGGGTACCCGCACGGTCACGGCGGTGCTCGCCCCGATCGCGGTCTGCTACGCCGTCCTCGCCACCCCGATCGCGTTCACGCTGTTCCGGTTCGGCGCTTTCAACGAGGACAACGCCACCGCCACGTCCGTCGTGTTGCTCGCCGCCGCGCTCGCGCTGGTCCCGTTCGCGGTCAGCCAGCTCTTCACCTTCGCGTTCTACGCGCTGCCCGACACCCGCACGCCGGCTCTCATCAACATCCCGGTGGTGGCACTCCGGATCGGGGTGCAGATCGTGCTGTACGTCGCCTTCTCGGCGAGCTTCGCCGGTGCGGGAATGATGATCGGTAACACGGTCTCCTATCTGGCTGCCGCGATCGGCTCGGCCTGGCTACTTCGGCCGCGCGTCGGTCGAATCGGCCTCGGCGAGATCATGCGGACCGGCGGCAGGGTCGCGGTTGCGGCGCTGGGTTCGGCAGTGGTCGGCCTTCTGGTGGTGAAGCTGCTGCCCGGTGACGACACCCCCAGCCGCCTGGAGGCGATCTTCCAGTTGGTGATCGGTGGCGCGGTGATCGGCGGGACCTACCTGGGTCTGGCCATGCTGCTGAAGATCGGGGAGATCACCGAGGTGGTCGGGATGGTCCGCCGCCGCCTCGGTCGCTGAACGTTCGCACCCGATTACAACAAGTTGACACTCATACGGACCGTCACTGCGGATCACCAGGCTGGGGATGCACCTGTGGATAACTCCGCGATTCGCCGGTCAACCACCGCTTCAGGCTGTGGATAACCAGCCGTACGGCTGAGGGTGGCAACCCGATCGGTGGGAACGTACGAGGTAACGCGAGCGCCACGCCAGCCCAGCCCCGGCGTCGGTCACTTGCGGTGAAGCCGTAGATTAGCTAGTACATGTGCCAGCAACGTGGCTGACAACGGTCGTAACCGGACGAGTTCGCCGACTGCCGGAACCCCGCCAGGTACGGCGGGAAGATGACATGTCGGAGAGACGGGCAACCCGGGTAAGGTCGCTCTCGACGGGTACGGCAGGGGCCGACGCTGGGCGTCGACACCGGTCGGCCGGTTCCTTCAACGGCAGAGCGGGAAGCCACATGCCCAGCAGTTCGGGTTCATCGATCGACACGATCACCGAGGGAGGACGGGTGACCCAGGTCGGCGAGGGTCAGGAGGCGGACGAAAGCGCTCCTCCGGTCATGACCTTCGGTGCTCCCACGGCCGGTGAAGTCCTCGCCGAGCGGTACGAACTGGTTGAGCACATCAACAACGACAGTGCGGGTCGGCTGGTCTGGCGCGGAGTCGACGTCATCCTGCGCCGTCCCGTCGCCGTGGTGCTGCGTTACCCGGGTGGCGACTCCGCCACCGAGATGCTTCAGGCCGCCGTCGCGGCCAGCCGGGTCATCCACCCCAACCTGGTCGGGGTCTACGACGCGATCGACGAGGCCGACCGGGCGTACGTGGTGCGCGAGTGGGTCGACGGGCAGTCCCTGCGGGACCTGGCGACCGACGGCCCCCTGGACCCGGCTCGGGCCACCGCCATCGGCAACGCCGTCGCGAGTGCGCTCGCCGCTGTGCACGCCACCGGCATGGTGCACGGCAACGTCCACCCCGGCACCGTCATGATCAGTGACGAGGGCCGGGTGGTCCTGGCTGACGCCCGCACCGACGGCGCCGACAGCCAGGAGAACGACATCCGCGCGGTCGGCGGGGTCCTCTACTTCGCACTGACCGGTTCCTGGCCGCACGCCGAGGCACCGCTGCACGGCGCCACCGCCGGCCACGGCCGCGCCGCCATCCCGGACGCCGTTCGGGACGCCGCAGGTGCCATCGCCGCACCCCGCCAGGTTCGGGCGGGCGTTCCGGCGTACCTGGACGACCTGACCATGGATCTGCTCGACGCCGAGATCGCGCCGCCCTCCTCCGACGTGCTCGCCGCCGAGTTGGCGCGACTGGACGTGCCCGCCGAGGATGAGCACTACCTCGACAACAGCGGGCCGCTGCGGTTCGCCGCTGACACCGGGGAAGAGCCGTCGCCCCTGGCCGCGGCCGGGGGCCGCAAGGTCGCCGTCGGCATCGCCGGTCTGCTGGCCGTCGCCCTGGTCGGTCTGCTGATCGGGATCATCGCGCTGGGCGGCGACGACGAGGACCCGCAGTCCAACCCGGTCGCCGCGCCGACCTCCAGTGCCCCGGCCGGCAACGCCACCCCGGCCGCCACAGCGGCGCGCAAGCTGACAGTGAAGGACGTCCGGATCATCGACCCGGACAGCAAGAACCGCAGTGAGGTCGACGGCGCCGAGAAGGTCATCGACGGTGACGAGGACAAGGGCTGGGAGACCGAGACCTACCGGGACCGGCCCAACTTCGGCAACCTGAAGAAGGGCATGGGCGTCTGGATCGACCTCGGCGAGCCGCGCACCGTCAAGTCGGTGCAGGCAATCCTGTCGGCCACCGGCGCGTCCGCCCAACTGCTCGCCGGCACGACCAACCCGCCGTCCAGCACCAACGGTGACAAGCAGTTGGTCGCGAACTACAAGACCGCCATCGGCCAGCCGTTCGAGGACCACGACGGCACCACCATGACATTCAACGGCTTCGACGCCGACCAGAAATACCAGTACCTGCTGTTCTGGATCACCGAGCTGGCTCCGGCCGAGGGTGGCTTCAAGCTGGGGGTGCAGGAGATTACGGTCCAGGGGTCGTGAGCCGGGCGCCACGATCCGGGCACCGCATTCGCTGGACGCGGTGATGGGCGGGCGTGCCGCCGCAACGGACCTGGAGCTGCTGCGCGCGCACGTCGCCGGAGACCGGGACGCCTTCGCCGAACTGTTCCACCGGCACCGCGACCGGTTGTGGGCGGTGGCGCTGCGGACGCTCGGCGACCGCGAGGAGGCAGCCGACGCCCTCCAGGACGCCCTGCTGTCGGCGCATCGGGCGGCGGGCCGGTTCCGCGGCGACTCCGCCGTCACCACCTGGCTGCACCGGATCGTGGTCAACGCCTGCCTGGACCGGATCCGACGCCGGCAGGCGCACCCCACAGTGCCGCTGCCGGACGGCAACCGGGCCGAGGACGGCACCGGCGGGCTGGAGCCGGCGGCACCGGCAACGGACCACGACACGGTGCTGGTGGTCCGCGAGGCGCTCGCCGCGCTGCCCCTTGAGCAACGCGCCGCACTGGTGCTGGTCGACGTACAGGGCTATCCGGTCGCCGAGGTCGCCCGCATCCTCGGCGTCGCCGAGGGAACGGTGAAGAGCCGCTGTGCCCGGGGCCGGGCCCGGCTCGCCGTACTGCTCGGGCACCTCCGCCCCGCCGTCGTCGGGACGCCTTCGGACCACGCCGTCCCGATCACTGGCGTGCCCGGCGTCACGCCGGGGAACCCCGGCCCGGTGGAAGGCGTCGGATCGGGGTCGGGCCGGTACCGGCGGGACGCCAACCAGGAGGACACGTGACGACCGAGGGGTTCCGGGAGGTCGACCTCGACCTCCTCGCTGACTACCTCGGCGGGGCGTTGGACGGCACCCCGCAGCAGAACGAGGTCGCCCAACTGGTCGTCGCGGACCCGTCCTGGGCCGAGGCGTACGCGCTGCTGGCCCCCGCCGTGACCGAGGTCCGGGGGGACCTGACCCGCTGGGCCGAACCGTCCCCGGAGATGCCGTCGGCGATCACCGACCGCCTCCTGGCCGCGTTGGCCTCCGCGAAGCCGTCGAACGACACCTCGACCGAGGAGGCACCCGCCGACGCGCCCAACGGCGATCCGGACGGCGAGGCGGCGACATCGTTCGTCGTACCGGCGCAGGCCGGTCGGCAGTTGGCCGGCCGCACACCCGTCGGGTCGGGGCGCCGGGCGCCCACCGGACCGGGCCGCCGCCGGCGTGGCTGGGCTCGCCGCGGCGCACCGGTGGCCGCCGCCACGATCGCCGTCCTCGCGGTCGCACTGGGCCTCAACCAGCTGTCGATGCGCGCGGCGGACGACTCCGGCGGCGACAACGCCATGAACCAGCCGGCCAGCGCGCCCGAGGGCGTCGCGGGGGCCGGAACGGTCCGCACCACCGGGCCGGCACTGCGCAGTGGTACGAACTACACCCCGCAGACCCTCGGCGACGCGTACGGCACTGACGCGCCGAGCACGTCAGCTGCCAGCCGGGCGACCGGCAATACGCCGGGCGAGCAGCCGAAGGTGGATGCCGAGGGCGAACGCCGTCGGTCTCCCGACGGGTCGGACCAACTGGCCCGGCTGAGCGACGAGGTCGCGCTGACCACGTGTCTGGCCAGCGTCGCGGCGGAGCACGGATCGACCCCACTGGTGGTCGAGGTGGTCGACTACGCGAGGTTCCAGGACGATCAGGCGCTGGTCATTCGTTTCACCGATGCGACCGGCGCCCGGTGGGTCTGGGTGAGCGGCCCGGAGTGCGGAGTGCCCGGGTCCGGCTCGGACAGCCGGTATTCGGCGCGGGTAGGGTGAATCCACGGTCGATGGCACGATGACCGCCCACGTGACCTGACCCACCGGATGCCCGGCTCGGGAATCCCCGGTTCGTACGATGACGTTCTGGAAGTCAGCTGCCGGCCCCACCCAGGCGTCGGCGACTCGGATCAGCATCGGTGCTCGCGCCGACGCCGAACACACACAACTCGGGAGACGGCAGTGGACGAGGTCCGCAACCTGATCATCATCGGCTCCGGGCCGGCCGGATACACGGCGGCGGTCTACGCCGCACGCGCCAACCTGAAGCCGCTGATCATTGAGGGCGTGCAGTCCGGTGGTGCGTTGATGACCACGACCGAGGTGGAAAACTTCCCCGGCTTCGCCGACGGCATCCTCGGCCCCGAGCTGATGGACAACATGCGCAAGCAGGCCGAGCGGTTCGGCGCCGAGTTCCTCACCGACGACGTGACCCGGGTCGAGCTGGTGGACACCGGCGACGCGGGCTCCGGCGCGGTGAGCACCGTCTGGGTTGGCGAGACCGCCTACCGGGCGCGATCCATCATCCTGTCCACCGGTTCGGCGTGGCGTCCGCTGGGCGTGCCCGGCGAGCAGGAATACCTTGGCCACGGCGTCTCCGCGTGTGCCACCTGTGACGGCTTCTTCTTCCGTAACCAGCAGATCGTGGTTGTCGGCGGTGGCGACTCCGCGATGGAGGAGGCCACCTTCCTCACCCGCTTCGCGGAGTCGGTGACCATCATCCACCGCCGCGACTCGTTCCGGGCCAGCAAGATCATGGCCGACCGGGCGCTGAGCAACGAGAAGATCAAGGTCGAGTGGAACAGCACCGTCGAGGAGATCCTCGGCGAGGACGGCAAGGTCACCGGAGTACGCGTCCGCAACGTGCACACCGGCGAGACCACTGTGATGGACGTGACCGGCGTCTTCGTCGCCATCGGTCACGACCCTCGCAGCGAGCTGTTCCAGGGCCAGGTCGAGCTGGACGACGAGGGCTACGTGAAGGTCCACGCCCCGAGCACCCGCACCAACGTGCCCGGTGTCTTCGCCGCCGGTGACGTGGTCGACCACACCTACCGTCAGGCGATCACCGCGGCCGGCACCGGTTGTGCCGCCGCGCTCGACGCCGAGCGGTTCATCGCGACGCTCAGCTGAAACAAGGAACATCCCGGAGGAGGGGCATAGTGGGAACAACCAAGGCGGTCACCGACAAGAGCTTCGTCGCTGACGTGCTGCAGGCCGACAAGCCGGTGCTGGTGGACTTCTGGGCGGAGTGGTGCGGTCCGTGCCGCAAGGTGTCGCCGCTGCTCGAGGAGATCGCCCGGGAGATGGGTGACCAGGTCACCATCGTCAAGCTCAACATCGACGAGAACCCGGAGACCGCTCGGGCCTACCGGGTCATGTCGGTGCCGACGCTCACCGTCTTCAAGAACGGCCAGCCGGTGCAGTCGATCGCCGGTGCCAAGCCGAAGGGCGAGCTGGTCCGGCTCATCGAATCGGCCCTCTGACCAGTAGAAACATCAACCGAACCCCGTACCCGCTCACCGGGTGCGGGGTTCGGTGTCTTCCCGGCCGTACCGTGACGGATTTCTTGGCCCCAGCCACCTCACCGCCCCGGAGCGCATAGCCTCAAGCCTGGGCCGCCCGGCCAGCCAGCGTCGTGCAGAGGGGGTCGTGCGTGCGTCCGATCCGACCCGGTGACCGGGGACCAGCGGTCACGGAGATCCGTACCATCCTGACCGGCCTTGAGCTGCTCGCGGCCGCCGGCCCACAGACCGACGAGTTCGACCTGGACACCGAGCGGGCGGTCCGCGCGTTCCAGCAGTCGCGAGGGCTCAGCGTGGACGGCCGGGTCGGAGCGGAGACCTGGCGCGCCCTGGACGCCGCCCGCTGGCGGCTCGGCGCCCGCACCCTCTACCACGGGGTCCCCGAACCGCTCACCGGCGAGGACGTCCGCTCACTGCAGGAGCGACTGCTGGAGATGGGGTACGACGTGGGCCGCGCGGACGCCATCTACGGTGTCCGGACGTCGCGGGCGGTGGCCCAGTTCCAGCGCGAGGTCGGGCTCACCCCGGACGGATCCTGCGGCCCACACACGATGAACGCACTCCGCCGGATCGGCCGCAAGGTGGTCGGTGGGCGTCCGCAGTGGCTCCGCGAATCCGACGCGATCCGGCAGTCCGGGCCGGCGCTGGTCGGCAAGACGGTCGTCATCGACCCGGGGCACGGGGGCACCGACCCCGGGATGGTGGTGCCCGACGGATCGCTGCGCTGGACGGAAGCGGACCTGGTGCACGACCTGGCCAGCCGGCTGGAGGGGCGACTAGCCGCCACCGGGGTGCGGGTGCAGCTCACCCGGGGCCCGTCGCCCGACAGTTGCCTGCCGGACACCGACCGGGCCCTGCTCGCCAACTCGCTCGGCGCCGACGTGTTCATCTCGCTGCACCTGGACGGCCACGCCAACCCGGAAGCGGAGGGCGTCGCTACCTACCACTACGGCACCGACAACGGGGTGACCTCGGCGACCGGTGAACGCCTGGCCGGGCTGGTACAGCGGGAGATCGTCGCCCGCACCGGGCTGCGGGACTGCCGTACCCACGCCAAGACGTGGGAGCTGCTGCGACTGACGCGGATGCCCGCCGTCCGGGTCGAGGTCGGCTATCTCACCTCGCCGACCGACCGTGCCCACCTCGTCGACCCCCGGTTTCGGGACCGGGTGGTGGAGGCGATCGTGGCCGCGGTGCAGCGGATGTACTACCCGATCGAGCGGGACGTCCCGACCGGATCGCTCGACGTCAGCGAACTGCGTGCCGTGGTGACCGCCGGCACCGTCGTGGACTGATCCGCCGCCGAGCGTCAGCCGTTGGTGGAGCGGGTGGCCGGGGCCGGACGGACCGGCCGGAGCAGGGTCTCCGGGCTCATCGACCCGAGCAGCTTCTCCAACGCGTACTCGACGTCGGACTTCCAGCTCAGCGCCGTCCGCAGCTCGAGGCGCAGCCGGGGGAAACGCGGGTGCGGACGGACGGTCTTGAAGCCCACGGAGAGGAAGAAGTCGACAGGGGCCACGCAACCGCCGGCCGGATCGTCAGCGTCGCCGAACTTGGCGTCGCCGAACGCCTCGATGGCCTTGATCCCGCGCTTGGTCAGGTCCCGGGCGACACCCTGCACCAGCATCCGACCCAGCCCGCCGCCAGAGAACGCGGCAACCACGTTGGCGGTCATCAACAGGGCCGCGTCGGCGGAGACCGGTGAGGTCGGGAACGCCATCGAACGGGGCACGTAGGCGGGCGGGGCGTACATCACGAAGCCCGCCGGCATGCCGTCGACGTACGCGAGTTTGCCGCAGGAGCCCCACTCCAACAGCGTCTGGGAGACCCACGCCTCCTTCTCCAGGCCCGGATCGCCGGCGGCGCAGGCCCGGTCCGCGGAGACCGGATCGAGCTCCCAGTAGACGCACTGCCGGCACGGGCTCGGGAGGTCTTCCAACGTGTCGAGGGTCAGGCTGACCAGACGTCGCGACATATGGCGCATCCCCACAATAGGCTCGGTGGTGAGACCGGCATGGAACGACAGCGCCGCCTTCCTGCCCCCGACGAGCGATCGTACGCCGCCGATCGGCGATACGGGAGGGGACGCGCAGATGCCCACCCCAGTGGGGGACGGCGGGGACGGTCCGCCATGTGGTCGATCTGCCTCGGCACGGCCGCAGCACGTCCCTGGCGGACTAGGATCGACAATCGGTGTGCCTGCGGCCATGGTCAGCGGTGTGCGGGGTACCCGGGGCGGGAACCACCCGAGCAGCGATCGAGGTGAGGTCATGACCGGCACGACACTCGACGACTACACCGACCGGTACGCCCGGCGGGTACGCGGGATGACCGCCTCCGAGATTCGAGCATTGTTCGCGGTGGCCAGTCGTCCGGAGGTCGTCTCGCTCGCCGGTGGCGCACCGTACATCGCCGCCCTCCCGCTGGACGCGGTCGGCGAGATGCTGGGCCGGCTCGGCTCCGAGCACGGCGTGACCACCCTCCAGTACGGCATCGGTCAGGGCACCCTCGAGCTGCGCGAGCGGATCTGCGAGGTGATGTCGCTCTCCGGCATCGACGCCGCGTGCGGGGCCTCCCCGGAGGACGTCGTGGTCACGGTGGGCGGGCAGCAGGCACTGGACCTGGTGGCCCGGCTCTTCCTCGACCCGGGTGACGTGGTGCTCGCCGAGGGGCCGACGTACGTCGGTGCGCTCGGAGTGTTTCAGGCCGCCCAGGCGCAGGTCGTCCACGTACCGATGGACGAGGACGGGCTGATCCCGGAGGCGCTGGAGACGGCCATCGCCGACCTGGCCCGCGCGGGTCAGCGGGTGAAGTTCCTCTACACGATCCCCACCTACCAGAACCCGACCGGTGTGACGCTCAGCGAGGAGCGCCGGGAGCGTGTGCTCGACATCTGCGAGCGCGCCGGCCTGCTCGTCGTCGAGGACGACCCGTACGGTCAGCTGGGGTTCGAGGGTGAGGCCCCGGCCCCGCTGCGGGCCCGCCGCCGGGATGGCGTCTTCTACCTCAGCACGTTCTCCAAGACCTTCGCCCCCGGCCTGCGGGTCGGCTGGATCCTGGCGCCGCACGCGGTCCGCGACAAGCTGGTCATCGCCAGCGAGGCGCAGATCCTCTGCCCCAGCGGCTTCGCCCAGGCCGCGGTGGCCACCTATCTCGGCACGATGCCCTGGCGGCAGCAGCTCAAGGTCTACCGCGAGGTCTACCGGGAACGCCGGGACGCCCTGCTCGACGCGATGGCCGACCTGATGCCCGAGGGCACCAACTGGACTACCCCGGCCGGCGGTCTCTTCGTGTGGGCCACCCTGCCCGACGGGCTCGACTCGAAGGCCATGATGCCGCGAGCGGTCGCCGCCCGGGTCGCCTACGTCCCCGGCACGGGTTTCTATGCCGACGGCACCGGCACCGGCGCCATGCGGCTCAACTTCAGCTTCCCGCCGCCGGAGCGGATCCGCGAGGGCGTCCGCCGACTCGCCGGTGTCATGGAGCAGGAGATCGCGATGCGCCGGGTCTTCGGCGCCGTGGGTGGCGCCGCCGGTCGACGGGGCCGGGCCGGCTCCGACGTGCCCGGGCCCGACTTGGCATGATGCCGGCATGGCTACGACCGCCGAGCACCTCCTCGTGACCGATTCCGCCATCTCGGCCGACCTCCGCGTCGTGGTGCTCGCGGGTGGGCTCTCCTATGAACGGGACGTGTCGCTGCGCTCCGGTCGTCGGGTGCTCGACGCGCTGCGCGCCGTCGGTGTGGAAGCCGAGCTGCGAGACGCGGACGTGGCCCTGCTGCCGGCGCTCGCGGCCGATCCGCCGGACGCGGTGGTGATCGCGCTGCACGGCGCGACCGGCGAGGACGGCTCACTGCGCGGGGTGCTGGATCTGTGCGACATCCCGTACGTGGGCTGCGACGCCCGGGCCTCCCGGGTCGCCTGGGACAAGCCCTCGGCCAAGGCGGTGCTCCGAGAGGCCGGCATCCCCACCCCGGACTGGGTGGCGCTTCCGCACGACCGTTTCTCCGAGCTTGGCGCTGTCGCCGTCCTGGACCGGATCGTCGACCGCCTGGGCGTACCCCTGATGGTCAAGCCGGCGCAGGGCGGGTCCGGGCTGGGCGGGGCGGTGGTCCGGGACGCCTCCGCGCTGCCCGCCGCGATGGTCGGCTGCTTCGCCTACTACTCCACGGCGCTGGTGGAGCGGTACGTGCCGGGGATGGACGTGGCGGTCTCCGTCGTCGACCTCGGCGACGGCCCGCAGGCGCTGCCGCCGGTGGAGATCGTGCCGCGCAACGGCGTGTACGACTACGCGGCCCGCTACACGGCAGGGCGGACCACCTGGCACGCACCGGCCCGGCTGGCCCCGGAGGTGGCTGCCACAGTCGCGGACGTCGCCCTCGCCGCGCACACCGCACTCGGTCTACGGGACCTCTCGCGCGTCGACGTGATCGTGGACGCGGACGGCCAGCCCCACGTGCTGGAGGTCAACGTCTCGCCAGGCATGACGGAGACGTCACTGCTGCCGCTCGCCGTGCAGGCGGCCGGGTTGGACTTCGGCCGACTCCTCGGCACCCTGGTCGGCCGCGCAGCGGCCCGCCTCACCAAGCACTGACCTACCCGCCACCCCGTTCGGTCGAGCGCCCCGCCTGCGGATCGGCCATGAGGTCGGTCCCATAGGGCAACCTCATGGCCGGTTCCGGATCAGTGGCTGGCGCGTACGTCGGGTGCGTCGTTGCCGTTGGTACGAACCACCGCGTCCGGACTGCCCTCGACGCCGCTCTCGGCGGTGGTCTTGCTGGCTGCCGCACCGGAGGCGCCGCCGTTGGTGGGGACTGTCGCAGCCGGGTTGCCGGGACCGGCCCGGTCGCCGCTTCCGCTCGCCGGGCCGTCGGTGGGCGGCGTCTCCGCCGGGCCGACCTGAGATCCGCCGGACGGCGTCTGCGTCCTGGCGGCGTTGCCTGACGCTGGCTCGGTGGAGTTCCCGGCGGTGGACGCCGCCGTGCCGGACGTCGGGGTGCCGGGCGGGTTGGTGGCGGATGCCGTTCGAGCGGGTTCAGTCGCCGGACCGGTGACCGTGGCCGCCCGAGCGGGTGCAGCCGTCCGGTCGGTGACGGTGGTCGCCGTCGAGTCGTCGCCGACCCCCGGGTCCACGACTGGTTCGGCCGGAGGCGCGCTGTCCGCATCCGTCGAATCGGAGGTGGAGTCGAGCGCGGGTTCCGGGATCTCCTCTGCCGCCTCGATGACCGAGACCGCCTCCACCCCGGCCGCTGCCGCTGAGGCGGCCTCCGCCGCGGCAGCATCCGCGGCAGCGGACTGGGCCAGCAGACTGGACGGCGCCTGCCATTGAATGCGGGGCGGCTCGGCGAGCGGACGGCCACCGAACTCGGCCAGCCAGGCGGCGACCAGCGCCAGATTTTCCCGCCACTGCGCCTCGGAGATCGGCGGCAGGATCGAGTCCCACAGGGACAGGAACGTGCCCCGCAGCTGAAGGCGGCCGTACGGGCGGGCGAGGAACCACATGTGCAGATGCGCTGAGCCGTCGCCCCAGCGATTGACGTGCACCCGTGCCACGCCGTCGAGCGACCGGATAGCCCGCTCCAGACGTACGGTCATCACCCCCAACTCGGCAGCCAGCAGGTTCGGCAGGTCGCCAAGGTCGAGGTGGGTCCGCGATTCCAGGATGAGCACCATGGGCAGGCCGGTGGGCCGGTCCATGGCGCGGACCCTCCACCGCTCGCCCACCCAGATGTAGGCGTCGTCGGGTGCGTTGCAGGCGGTGCATTCCCGGAGACCCTCGCCCTTCCGGGGCGGTTCGACCGGGACCGGATCATCGAGTTGCTTCACGTGGAGGTCACCCTCGAAGGGAAATGACGGCCACTGGGTGAAGTCCGGGACTGAGGGAGGGGTGTCGTGCACGACGCTGACCCTAACCGAGTCTGGCACCGCTGTCCCTACCTGTTTGAGCGGTCCGGGCCACCGGATCGGTGCCCGCCGCCGACCGGGCCCCGCGTGGTCGCGCGGGCACCGAGAGGCGATATCCACAGGCTGCCGAGATCCTCAACACACCCCGTCATCCACAGGCTCACACCCGCTCCCACGCGCTGTTTCACGTGAAACGGGGGGTGCCTGTGGACAACCGGTGTGGATAACTTTTCGGCCGGTCGGTCGTTGTCCGCGAACCGCCAAATCGGCGGAATCGGTGGCTACCGAGGCCGGCAGTGGACGGGTGCGCCGCGATCGCTCCGGATGCCACCGGAACCCACGACCGCCCCGACCGCTCATCGGCTCAACGGGGGCGCCTCGCATTGACCCCTTGTCCATTCGAGGAGTTGCGCCAGCGACGACCCTCGTCCACTCGCAGGACGCCCGGAGGGCATCAGCTCTGACCCTCGGCTCCGGTGCCCGTGCCGCTCGGAGCGTTCGGCGGGGAGGCCAGATCGAACCGCAGTGCCGGTCGTCGCCGTTTCAGACGACGCGACGACCCCGTCGGACCGTTCACTCAGATCAGGGATTCGATCGGCACCAGCCGGGGCGGGGCCTCTGTTTCACGTGAAACAGAGGGCGCAGGGCACGCCATCACGCCTGGCGCTCGCGACTCGACTGACTCGCCCCGGGGGTCGCTGACGCGGGATGCGACGAGCCGACCGACCGCGACCAAAGATCCGACCGCCCGGGGATAACCACGGAGACCCGTTACGGCCACTCAGCGGCTCGCTGGCGCTTCGAGCGACACAAGGGGTGGTTGTGGCCGAGTGGACCATGCCGGGGCCTTCTGTGAGGCGTGTAGAGCCAACCCGACCCATCGCCTGGCACCGCCCCGCCCGCCGACCGTGCTTTCGGACGCGCAGGGTCAGAGCGAGCCGTCCGCCACGTACTCCGGGGTCCTCATCCCTGTGGTCGCGGTGACGTCGACTGGTTGAGCGAGCTGAGGGCGGCGACGGTCGGTCGCGCACGCCGATCCACCGAGGGCGGCTGTCGGCTGTTTCACGTGAAACGCGACGACCCCGAGATGCAGAACGGCCGCGCCCCCGGCGGGTAGCGCGGCCGTAGGCGAGCGGGCGGGCTCAGTCCTCCCCGCTCTCCTCCTGCTGCACTCCGATGATCCCGACGATCCGCTCCAGGTCGTCCACCGTCGCGAACTCGATTGTGATTTTGCCCTTGCTGCGGCCGATGTCGACCTTCACCCGGGTGTCGAACCGGTCGGACAGCCGATCGGCGAGATCGGTCAGGGCCGGCGCGTGCGCCTTGGGTCGCCGCTTCGCGGCCTGACCCTTCGCCGGGCCGTCGTTCAGTGCCAAGGCCACGATCTCCTCGGTCGCCCGAACCGACAGTCCTTCGGCCACGATCCGCAGGGCCAGCTGTTCCTGCGCCTCGGCCTCGTCGAGGCTCAGCAGAGCGCGGGCGTGCCCCGCCGACAGGATGCCGGCGGCAACCCGGCGCTGCACCTGTGCGGGCAGGTTCAGCAGTCGGATCGTGTTGGAGATCTGCGGACGACTCCGGCCGATCCGGCGGGCCAACTCCTCGTGGGTGGCGCCGAACTCCTCCAGCAGTTGCTGGTAGGCGGCGGCCTCTTCCAGCGGGTTCAGGTTCGCCCGGTGGATGTTCTCCAGCAGGGCATCGCGGAGCATGGCGTCGTCACGGGTGTCCCGGACGATCGCCGGGATGCTCTCCCGCCCCACCGCCTGGGCGGCCCGCCAGCGCCGCTCGCCCATCACCAGTTCGTACTTCTCGTCGTCGAGCTGCCGAACGACGATGGGCTGGAGGAAGCCGACCTCCTGGATCGAGGTCTTCAGCTCCTCCAGCGCATCCTCGTCGAAGACCTGGCGGGGCTGCTTCGGGTTGGGCATGATCGCGTCGACCGGGATCTCGGCGAATCGCGCACCGGGCACAGGGCTGAGCACAGGCTCCGGCTCGCGGACCGGCGCTCCGGCGGGTACTGCGTCGACGGCGACGGTTCCCGCGTCGTCCGTCTGCTCGTACTCCGGCTCGGCCGTCGCGGTGCCAGCGGCACCCGGCGCCGGCCCGGTCGGGATCAGCGCCCCCAGGCCCCTACCCAGACCGCCCCGAGGACGGTTCTTCATGCCACGCCTCCCAGCGACTTGTCCGCACTACGCATTCCGGCCCACCGGCTCCTTGACGCCCCGCTCGGCGATCTCCTGGGCGGCCTCGAAGTAACTCGTGGCGCCCCGCGAACCGGGATCGTAGGTCATCACCGACTGGCCGTAGCTCGGTGCCTCGGACACCCGAACGTTGCGGGGGATGACCGCCTGGAGAACCTTGTCGCCGAAGTGGTTCCGGACGTCCTGCTCGACGGCGTCGGCCAACCGGGTGCGACGGTCGTACATGGTCAGCAGGATGGTGGAGACGTCGAGCTTCGGGTTGAGGTGCTGGCGTACCAGGTTGATGTTGTTGATCAGCTGGTTGAGCCCTTCCAGCGCGTAGTACTCGCACTGGATCGGGATCAGCACCTCCTGCGCGGCAACCAGAGCATTGACCGTGAGCAGGCCGAGCGAGGGCGGGCAGTCGATGAAGACGTAGTCGAACTCGCCCGGGTAGGCGGCGATCGCCCGGTCCAGGCGGGACTCCCGGGCCACCACCGACACCAGCTCGATCTCCGCGCCGGCCAGGTCGATGGTCGCGGGTACGCACCAGAGGTTGGGGATGCCCTCGACCGCCTGTGCCACCTCGGCCAGCGGCACGCTGTTGATCAGACAGTCGTACACGTCGGGGATTCCGGTGTGGTGTGGGACGTTGAGCCCGGTCGAGGCGTTGCCCTGCGGGTCGAGGTCGACCACGAGCACCCGGTTGCCGTGCAGGGCGAGCGCCACCGCAAGGTTGACGGTGGTGGTGGTCTTACCCACGCCACCCTTTTGGTTGGCGACGCACATGACCCGGGTCCGGTCCGGCCGAGGCATGGTCACCTCGCCACTGGGATTCAGGATCTGCACGGCGCGCATCGCCTCCATAGCCAACGGTGGGTCATCCTCTTCGCGCGTCGGGGTTTCACGTGAAACGTACGTGGGGTCGGCCGCCACGGCAGCCAACGACTCGGTCGAAGCGACCGGCGCGTCGGCGACCACCGGCGCGGCGTCCCGAACGACAGCCGCAGTGGGTTGGTGCGGGACGGCCGGCTCGAAACGAACCGCCGCGGCGGTGTTGCGGCGACCCGGGGCCGCCCGCACCTCGGCGGCATTCACCGGTCGACTCGACGCCTCCGGCGCGCGACGACCACTCGCCGGCTCCGGAATGGCCGAGCCCTCCGGCCGCCCGGCGCCCGACGGCGGGTCGAGCGCTGCCGGCGGATCGCTGTCGGTAGGTCGGGTCGATGGCCCGGTCGCGCCGGGCGACCAGCTCGGGTAGTCGGTTTCACGTGAAACGGGATCGCTGGTCGACCCGGTCACGCGTGGATCGTCGTACCTGCCGTCGTCATGCACCTGTCATCCCTGCCCGCTTCGGATGGTCGGTCCGCGCCCCGGTCAACTTGGCCGCATCCACGCCCGCAACCCGGAGCGTACGGCCCACGGGAGCGGTCGGAGACCCGCGACGTCCGTCACCCGCTTCACACTATCGACGCGCGGTCAGCCTACGGCGGACGGGCGCGGCCGGTCCACGTCGGGTTCTCATCCCCTCGTCCATCCGTACCGGTACAACGAGGCAACCCACCGGCCGGAAGCCCGATGGCGCGAAGTGTCACCCTCGGCGGGAGCGTCCGCCCCGGGCGCGCTTCTTGGCCGCCGGACGCGGGCCGACCATCCGCTCGCGCACGATCTCCACCACGGTGGTGGGCGGGTCGATCACGCCGACGCCGCAGAGGTGCACGCCCGGCTGCCCGCCGCCGAGTCGCGCCACCACCTCGGCGTGCTCCTCGATCTCGGCCGCAGCGGACGAGCCCTTGAGCGCCAGCAGGCGACCACCGCGAACCGCCAACGGGAGGCTCCAGCCGGCGAGCCGATCCAGGGGCGCGACCGCGCGTGCGGTCACCACGTCCCCACTGATCGGCTCCCGGCCGCTCGAACCGCTGGCGGCCTCGTCAGCCCGGCCACGGAACACCCGGACCGACTTGGCCAGGCCGAGTCGCTCGACGACCTCGATCAGGAACGACGTCCTTCGGGCGAGCGGCTCGATCAGGGTGACAGTGAGGTCGGGGCGGGCGATGGCCAGGACGAGACCCGGCAGACCGGCGCCGGAGCCGACGTCCAGCACCGTCGCGCCGGCCGGGATCCGCTCGGCGACCGCAGCACAGTTGAGCAGGTGCCGATCCCAAATGCGGGGTGCCTCCCGGGGGCCGATCAGGCCGCGGACCACGCCGTCGGTGGCCAGCAGTTCGGCGTACGCGGCGGCCAGGTCGAGACGGTCACCAAAGAGGGTGAGCGCGGCCGGAGCCAGCTCGGGCGGCAACGCCGCGTCGGCCGGTGACGGGGCGGTGTCGGGCCCGGTCGATCCGCCGTCGGCGTCGGACGAGGTAGCGGGGCGGACAGCGGACGGCCCGGGCGGCGTGCCGCCCGGGCCGGTCACGGCGTCGGCCGTGATGTCGTCGTGGGTCACCCGGTCAGTCCGCCGGCCGTACGACGATGCGCCGGTTCGGCTCGACACCCTCGGACTCGCTCGCCACACCGGACATGGCGTTGACCACGTCGTGCACGCACTTGCGCTCGAACGCGGACATCGCCTCCAGGCGGACCGGCTCGCCGTACTCCTTGACCTTCTCGACGGCGTTCTTGGCGACCGCGGCGAGTTCCTTGCGGCGGTTCGCCCGGTAGCCACCGACGTCGAGCAGCAGGCGGCTCGGCGTACCGGTCTGCCGGAAGACGGCGAGGCGGGTCAGCTCCTGGAGCGCCTCCAGGGTGGCCCCGCGCTGGCCGACCAGGTTCTGCAGTCGCTCGCCGACCACCTCGACCATCGGGCGGCCGGCGGCGACCAGCTCGTCGATGTCGCCGTCGTAGTCGAGGATGTCGAGCAGGCCCTCGACGTAGTCGGCGGCGATCTCGCTCTGCCGGAACAGGTCGCCCTCGCCCACAGCCTTCTTCGCCCGGGTGCCAGCGGCGGTGTCGGTGTCGTCGTCCGCCTCGGTGTCGTCGGCTTCGGTGTCGTCGCCGTCCACCGCGAGCGTGGTGGTCTCCTCCTCGTCCAGGGACTGCTCGGCGCGGGGGATGCTGGTCTCGGTCACGGTCTCATCTCCGTACTCGCTCGGCCGGACCGTCGGGTCCGACTGGTTTCCCGGGGCCGGCGGGAGGTCGCCGGTGCCCACAGGCACGTCTGTACGGGCAGTGTCGCCCGTGGCCGCGCGGTGCGCGGTCGGTTCCGCCCGGCGCCGGCCATACGGCGGCTGCGCGGTGCGGAACGGGCCGCCGCCGGTGATCCGACGGCGGCCCTCCCGGGTCAGCCCTGCCGCTTGGCGGGGCGGCTCTTCTTCGGGTTGTTCATCGGCTTGGCGCCCGGCTTCGGGCCGGCCACCTTCGGCGCGGTCGCCTTGACCGGCGCCGGCGGGGCCGCCTTGCCACGACCGAACAGGCCGCCGGACTTGGCGGGCTGCACCGGGTTGCGGGGGCCGGCGGGGGCCACGGCCTTCTTGGCGGTCACCGGCGGCGGGAACTTCCGCAGCACCCACTGCTGTTGGCCGAGGGTGAAGAGGTTGTTGGTGACCCAGTAGATGATGACGCCGATCGGGAAGATCGCGCCGGAGATCAGCAGCGACGCGGGGATGCCGTAGAGCATCAGTCGCTGGATCATCCGCTGCTGCGGGTCCTCGGCCCAGCCGGTCTTGAGGATCATCTGACGGCTGGTCAGGTAGGTGGTCGCGATCATGACCAGCACCAGGACACCAGCAATGATCTTCACGGTGCTGCCGTTGGCGCCGAGGCTGGCCAGCTCGTCGGCAGTGGAGCCGAACTTGCCGGCGATCGGGGCGGTGAAGAGCTTCGCCTGCGAGGCGCTCTGGAACTGGTCGGCGGTCCAGCCGTAGAGGGTCTGGTTCTTCTTGTCCGGGTCGAGCCGGCGCAGCACGTGGAAGAGGCCCAGGAAGACCGGGATCTGAAGGAACATCGGAAGGCAACCCATCAGCGGGTTGGCCTTCTCCTTCTTGTAGAGCTCCATCATTTCTTTCTGGAGCGTCTCCCGGTCACCCTTGTGCTTCTCCTGAAGCTCCTTGACCTTGGGCTGGAGCGCCTGCATCGCCCGCTGCGACTTGATCTGCTTGACGAAGACCGGGAACAGGATCACCCGGACGGTGACCACCAGGAAGATGATGGACAGGATCCAGGCGAAGTTGGTGCCGATCACCGCGCCGACGGGCACCCCGATGGCGTCCCAGGCAGAGTGCCAGGTCAGCAGGATCCACGAAATCGCGTAGTAGATCCAGTCGAGACTCAGACTCAATTCGGGGCTCCAGTCACATCAGCACGACGGCGGCCGCCCGGCTCCGGCACCGGGTCATATCCACCAGGGTGAAAGGGGTGGCAGCGCAACAACCGCCGGGCCGCCAGCACGGCTCCCCGGAGCGCGCCGTGCCGAACGACCGCCTCCTGGGCGTACGCACTGCACGACGGGTAGAACCGACAGCGAGCCGGCAGTGCCGGACTTATCCACCGACGGTACGCGATGATGGGCGCGATCAGCACCTTGGCACCGGTTGTCGACGGGCGTGGGCTGCTCTGCTCGGTGCCGCTCATCGGGACCGCCGCTCGCGGGGCGCCCGGGCGACCGCGATGGCGGCGTCCAGGTCGGCGGCGAGCCGAGGGTACGACGCCTGCGCCGCGGCGGGGAGCGCCCGAACGACCAGGGTGCTGCCGGCGGGCAGGGCGGTCAACCGTTCCCGGACCAGCGCCCGCAGTCGGCGCCGGACCCGGTTACGGGTCACCGCGTTGCCGACCGCCTTGGACACGACGAAGCCGGCACGGGACGGTACGGACGACTGCTCCGCACTGTTGTCCCGTACCGGCTCCGGCGAGGTCGGTGTGTCGGGGTCGACGGTCACCGGCACGGCCAGATGGACCACGACGGCGCCACGTCCGGCACGTCGGCCACCGCGAACCGCTGCGGCGAAGTCAGTGCTGCGCCGCAGTCGCTGCGCGGCGGCCAGCACGACTGCCCACGTCCCCTGGACCGGCCCGGTCGGCTCAGGCCGACAGGGTGGTGCGACCCTTGGCGCGACGGCTCGACAGGATGGCACGGCCGGCACGGGTGCGCATGCGCAGCCGGAAGCCGTGGGTCTTCGCGCGCCGGCGGTTGTTCGGCTGGTAGGTGCGCTTGCTCACGTCAGGCTCTCCGTTTTCGTACGCGCCCCGCGCGACGGGATCGCCGGGGTCGTGTGGTGGTCCAGGCCACCTCGACGGTGGCCCACGATCGGTGCTGTCCGGCGGAGCGGGACCTCGACGACGCGGGGATGCGACCGCGGACAGCAAGCACCCATCACCCTAGCAGAGGGCGAGAAAGCAACCGTTCCAGCCTACGCAGGGGGGCAATGACCGTCAAACACCCCGAGCAGGGGACAACGGGACGCGCCCGAGGCCGGAGGGCGGTTTTCGCTGATGCCGACAAGGGCGCCGCCGCGTCGCCGGTTGATGGCGCAGGGACAACGCTGTTACCGTGCCCGATTGCGGTGAGCGTCGGAAGCTCCGGTCGTCGCGCAGGCAAGACCGGACAAGGCAGTGAATCGTTCGGCACGGTGAACCCGCTTCAGCGCCCGATCAGGCAGGGGGCAGGTCCCACCCGCGGCCGGCGGCGGCCACAATCGGTCGGTACACAGGCTGTGGATAACTTGTGGATGACCACCGGTCGACCGTCCGGGTGGGTGTTGTTCCACCCGCGAACGCGGCGGGCCCGGGACGGCCGGCTGGCAGACAGCGGCGGCCGGGAGCAGAAGCGAGGGGGTGGCACGACGGTGGCCGGTACGACCGACCTTGCCGCAGTGTGGTTAGCGGCGACCGACGAGCTCGCCGACGAGATCATCTCCGCGCAGCAGCGTGCCTACCTCCGACTGACCCGGCTGCGGGCGATCGTCGAGGACACCGCACTGCTCTCCGTTCCGGACGCGTTCACCCGCGACGTGATCGAGTCACGCCTGCGCCCGGCGATCACCGAGGCGCTCACCCGCCGACTCGGCCGACCGATCCAGGTCGCGGTCACCGTCCGGGTGGCCGAGGACGCCACCGGCCGACCGGCCGGCACCGTTTACCGCAGCGCCCCGGAGCCCGCGCCGCTCGACATCGACGGCCCGGGCGTCGCGCCCTTCGACGACGACCAGGGTGCTCGGCCGTCGGCCGACGCGATGATCCCCGAGCAGTCACCCGCGCCGCGTACGCCCGATCCGGGTCCGCCGCCCGCGCCGGCGGGACCACCGCTCGCGCCGTCCGTCGACGGGCATCGCTCGGGGCTGATCCCCGCCAGCAGGGACGGGCAGGAGGCGTTGTTCAGCACGGCCTTCGCCGAGCCCATGCGGTCGCCCCGACCGGGCCCGGACCGGCGCGGTTACGACGAGCAGGCCGCCCGCCTGGACCCGCCCGGCCCGGACACCCGTCCCTACGAGCCCCGCTACCGGGACGACTCGGCGTCCCCGCGCGACCAGCACGTGATCCGCTCGCTCCCCCGGGACAGCGGAACGGACAGCGGCCCGGGTCGCAGCGCCGTGGACCATCGGCCCGGTGGCCGTGACGACCGCCGGCTGCCCGGTTCCGACACCGGCGGCAACCGGCTCAACCCGAAGTACATGTTTGAGACGTTCGTCATCGGGTCGTCCAACCGCTTCGCCCACGCCGCGAGCGTGGCGGTGGCGGAGTCGCCGGCCAAGGCGTACAACCCGCTGTTCATCTACGGGCACTCCGGGCTGGGCAAGACGCACCTGTTGCACGCCATCGGGCACTACGCCACGACGCTCGGCAACGCCCGCTCGGTCCGGTACGTCTCGACCGAGGAATTCACAAACGACTTCATCAACTCGCTCCGGGACGACAAGACCAGCGCGTTCCAGCGGCGCTACCGCGACGTCGACATCCTGTTGATCGACGACATCCAGTTCCTGGAGAACCGCGAGCGCACCCAGGAGGAGTTCTTCCACACCTTCAACACCCTGCACAACGCCAACAAGCAGATCGTGATCACCTCGGACCGGTCGCCGCGCCAGTTGGCCACCCTGGAGGACCGGATGCGAACCCGGTTCGAGTGGGGGCTGCTGGCCGACATCCAGCCACCGGATCTGGAGACCCGGATCGCGATCCTGCAGAAGAAGGCCGCGCAGGAGCGGATGTACGCCCCGCCGGACGTGTTGGAGTTCATCGCCTCCCGGGTGTCGAACTCGATCCGGGAGCTGGAGGGCGCGCTGATCCGGGTGACCGCGTTCGCCAGCCTGACCCGGTCGACGGTCGAGCTGTCGCTGGCCGAGGAGGTGCTTCGGGACTTCATGCCCGACGGTGCCGGCCCGGAGATCAACGCCGACCAGATCATGGCGTCGACCGCTGACTACTTCGGGGTGAGCCTGGAGGACCTGCGGGGGCAGTCCAGGTCCCGGGTGCTGGTCAACGCCCGCCAGGTGGCCATGTACCTCTGTCGGGAGTTGACCGAGCTGTCGCTGCCCCGGATCGGGCAGGCGTTCGGCGGCCGGGACCACACCACAGTGATGCACGCTGACCGCAAGATTCGTCAGCAGATGGCGGAGCGCCGCTCGCTGTACAACCAGATCGCCGAGCTGACCAACCGGATCAAGCAGAACAGCTGAGGCGTACGACCGCCGTACGGCGGCGCACAGCCACAGGACACGCCCGGCCGGATCTCCGGTCGGGCGTTCTTTTTCCGTCAGTCAGCTGGACTCTCGACATGGTGGAGACCACAGCATCGAGGCCGTGACCGCCTCGATCCCCGCTCGTTGTCCACAGCTCGTTGTCCACCGTCGGTGGATAACTACGGTCCGTCCTCCGCCAGTTACCCACAGGCTGTGGAGAAACCCTGTGTACAAGGCTGTGGACGCCTGGGGACGACGGTCGGGTTATCCACCGATCATCATCAACCTGTGTACGGGCTGTTGAAGGTTCTGGGGATGACGGCAATGGTGATCTTCCCCGCGATCCACAGGCTTGGGGAGAAAGTCGGTGGATTACCGGTGGACAACCGGTGGACAACGGTGGACAACCGGCCGCCGTCGCCGGGCTGTGGACACACAAGCCGGTTGTACCCCCGGTTCTCCACAGCTAAATCACCGGTGGATAACCTGTCTGACCTGCGCAGACCTCGGTTTTCCACAGTTTGCACAGGTGCGATGAAGACGATGAGTTATCTCTTCTAAGAGAACAAAAACCAATCATCACCGTTGGGCTTTCTGTGGATCGGGCCGAACGCTGTCGGATCAGCCGGTCAGCATCGACACGATCCATGGGGTCGGGCGCACAGCCGATACCCCCGCGCCCTAAGGTGCGATGGGTACCCGCACGGTCGGGCGGGACGGTAGGCAGCGGTCGGCATGAGAGAGTTGTCGCTGACGTCGACGCGGAGGCATTGATGAAGTTCCGAGTGGAGCGCGACGCGCTCGCCGAGGCTGTGGCGTGGACCGCGAAGAGCCTGCCCAACCGGCCATCCGTACCGGTGCTCGCCGGGGTGATGCTGCGCGTCACCGACGGCAACCTGCGGGTCTCCGGGTTCGACTACGAGGTCTCCAGTCAGGTGACCGTCGAGGTGCAGGGCGACGCCGACGGCGCCGCGCTCGTCTCCGGCCGCCTGCTCGCCGAGATCACGAAGGCGTTGCCGGCCAAGCCGGTCGACATCGCCGCGGTCGGCGCGCACCTGGAGCTGGTCTGTGGCAGCGCCCGGTTCACCCTGCCCACCATGCCGGTGGAGGATTACCCCGCGCTGCCCGAGATGCCGCAGAGCGCCGGCACTGTCGACGCCGCCGCGTTCGCCACCGCCGTGTCCCAGGTGGCCATCGCGGCCGGTCGCGACGAGACGCTGCCGATGATGACCGGTGTCCGGGTCGAGCTGTCCGGCGACACGCTGTCGATGCTCGCCACCGACCGTTACCGGTTGGCGCTGCGTGAGATCCAGTGGCGGCCGGACGACCCCGAGGTGAGCATCAACGCCCTGGTGCCGGCCCGCACCCTGAACGACACCGCCAAGGCCCTCGGCCCGCTCGGCGGTGAGGTCACCCTCGCCCTCGCCCAGGGCGCTGCGGGTGAGGGCATGGTCGGCCTCGCCGGCGGCACCCGCCGCACCACCAGCCGCCTGCTCGACGGCGCCAACTACCCGCCGGTGCGGTCACTCTTCCCGGCCACCCACAACGCCGCGGCCCGGGTGCCGGTCAGCACGCTGATCGAGGTGGTCAAGCGGGTCGCGCTGGTCGCCGAACGGACCACCCCGGTGCTGCTCAGCTTCAGCGCCGACGGCCTGGTGGTCGAGGCCGGCGGTTCCGAGGAGGCGCGGGCCAGCGAGGCGATGGAGGCCACCTTCACCGGTGACCCGCTGACCATCGGCTTCAACCCGCAGTACCTCATCGACGGTCTGGCAAACCTGGGCGCCCAGACGGCCGTGCTTTCCTTCGTCGACGCCTTCAAGCCCGCGGTGATCTCTCCCGCCGGCGAGGATGGCGAGGTCATTCCGGGGTACCGGTACCTCATCATGCCGATCCGCGTCTCGCGCTGATCGCGCCCAGCAACACCAGATCCACGGAGGTAGAAACACATGCAGCTCGGCCTGGTAGGACTCGGCCGTATGGGCGGCAACATGCGGGAGCGGTTGCGTTCGGCCGGGCACGAGGTGGTCGGCTTCGACCACAACGCGCAGATCAGCGACGTCACGACCCTCGCCGGCCTGGCGGAGAAGCTTGAGTCGCCGCGCGCGGTCTGGGTCATGGTGCCCGCCGGTGTCACCGACGCCACCATCGACGAGCTCGCCGAGGTGCTCGGCGAGGGCGACATCATCATCGACGGCGGCAACTCGCGCTTCAGCGACGACGCCCCCCGTGCCGAACGGCTCAACCAGCGGGGCATCGGCTACATGGACGTCGGGGTCTCCGGCGGCGTCTGGGGCCGGCAGAACGGCTATGGGCTGATGGTCGGTGGCTCCCAGGAGCACGTGGACCGCCTGATGCCGATCTTCAACGCGCTCAAGCCCGAGGGCGAGTTCGGCTTCGTGCACGCCGGCCCGGTCGGTGCCGGGCACTACTCGAAGATGGTGCACAACGGCATCGAGTACGGCCTGATGCACGCCTACGCCGAGGGCTACGAGCTGATGGCGGCTTCGGAGCTGGTGACCAACGTGCCGGGCGTCATCAAGTCCTGGCGGGAGGGCACCGTCGTCCGTTCCTGGCTGCTCGACCTACTGGACCGGGCGCTTGACGAGGACCCGGAGCTGGCCGACCTGAGCGGCTACACGGAGGACACCGGCGAGGGTCGGTGGACGGTCGACGAGGCGGTCCGGCTGGCCGTGCCGCTGAACGTCATCACCGCTTCGCTGTTCGCCCGGTTCGCCTCGCGGCAGGACGACTCACCCGCCATGAAGGCCGTCTCCGCGCTGCGTCAGCAGTTCGGTGGCCACGCCGTCCACAAGCGCTGAGCGGTATCCACAACCTGTGTACGTTCACCGGCTGGAACTGGTCGACTTCCGCTCGTACGAGCGGGTGGCCGTCGACCTCCAACCGGGGGCGAACGTCCTGATCGGCGCCAACGGCGTCGGCAAGACCAACCTCGTCGAGGCGCTGGGCTACGTGGCGACCCTGGACTCACACCGAGTCGCCACCGACGCCCCTCTGGTCCGGATGGGCGCCACGTCCGCGGTGATCCGCTGCGCGGTGGTGCATGACGGCCGCGAGCTCCTGGTCGAGCTGGAGATCGTGCCCGGCAAGGCCAACCGGGCCCGGCTGGGCCGCTCACCGGCGCGGCGGGCCCGGGACGTGCTCGGGGCGCTCCGGCTGGTGCTCTTCGCCCCGGAGGATCTCGAGCTGGTCCGGGGCGACCCGGCCGAACGCCGCCGCTACCTGGACGACCTGCTGGTCAACCGGCAGCCCCGGTACGCGGGCGTGCGGGCCGACTACGAGCGGGTCGTCAAGCAGCGCAACGCCCTGCTGCGCACCGCGTACCTGGCCCGCAAGACCGGTGGGTCCCGGGGTGGCGACCTCGGCACCCTCGCGGTCTGGGACACCCACCTGGCCCAGCACGGCGCGGAGCTGCTCGCCGGCCGGCTGGAGCTGGTGGCCGCACTCACCCCGCACGTGGCCAAGGCGTACGACGCGGTGGCCGCCGGTCGGGGTGCGGCGGGCATCACCTACCGACCCTCGATCGAGCTGGCCGAGCCGACCACCGACCGGGCGGTGCTGGCCGAGGCGCTGACGGCGGCCCTGGCCGCGTCCCGCTCCGCCGAGATCGAGCGGGGCACCACCCTGGTTGGCCCACACCGCGACGAGTTGGCCCTGAGCCTCGGCCCGCTGCCCGCCAAGGGGTATGCGAGCCACGGCGAGTCGTGGTCGTTCGCGCTCGCGTTGCGGCTGGCCGGGTACGACCTGTTGCGCGCCGACGGCATCGAGCCGGTGCTGGTGCTCGACGACGTCTTCGCGGAGTTGGACACCGGCCGCCGGGAGCGGTTGGCGGAGCTGGTCGGCGGGGCGAGTCAGCTGCTGGTGACCTGTGCGGTGGACGATGACGTGCCGGCCGCTCTGCGCGGCACCCGCTACCAGGTCGGCGAAGGGACGGTACGCCGTGTCGGATAAGCCAGGCACCGATCGGCCAGCGGCAGGCGAGGCCCCGGCTGCGCGTACTCCGAAGTCGGAGCCGGCGGGCGGTGAGCCGGCGGCGGCCGCCAGCGGGCCGGAGCTGGCCCGGGCGGTGCTCGACGCGGCGCTGTCCCGACGGCAGGCGGCGGCCCGCGCCCGGCGTACTCCCGGCAGTGGCGACGCTGCCGCCGGGTCGGGGCGACGGTTGCGCGGCTACTCCGGCCCTGGTCCGGACCCGCGCGATCCGCAGCCGCTCGGCGCCGTGCTGAACCGGCTGGTGAAGGCGCGTGGCTGGCAGCAGCCGGCGGCCGAGGCAACCGTGTTCGGCGCCTGGGAGCGGGTCGTTGGCGCTGAGGTCGCGCAGAACAGCCGCCCGGTGAAGTTGGAGAACGGCGAGCTGACAGTGGAGGCGCGCTCGACCGCCTGGGCCACCCAGCTGCGGCTGCTCGCCGGCTCGCTGCTCAAGCAGATCGCCAGCGAGGTCGGTCACAACGTGGTGCGCAAGCTGCACATCCACGGCCCGGCCGCGCCCTCCTGGGGGAAGGGCCCACGTCGGGTCCGTGGTCGGGGCCCTCGCGACACGTACGGCTGAGCCGGCCGTTCAGCCGCGCCGGTCGGCCTCGCGGGCTGCCCGCTTGCGCTCCCGCTGCTCCCGGGTGAACCGCTTGCGCTCGGCCAGGTCGCGTTTCCACGCCTCGCGGGCCTCGGCCGAGCCGCCCTGCACCGCGCCCTGCACACCCTCGGCCGGGCCGGCGAGGTGCCGGAAGGCCCACCGCATCAGTCGGCCGCCCTCGCCCGGGGCCCTGGTGATCGCGCCGTCCTCGCTCATCTGCCGCCCTCTTTCCCGCGTCGCCTCGCTGGTTCTCGCCCGTCGCCCCGAGCAGACCGTTGGGACACCAATGGTTGGTGTACCAATGATCGGTACGATAGTCACCGTGCGGAGAGAGGGCAACCGATGAGCGAACGACCGGACGGCGTCGACCCGCTGGCCCTGGAGCAGCAGGTCTGCTTCGCCCTCTCGGTCGCCGCGCGCAGCGTGGTGGCCGTCTACCGGCCGCTGCTGGAGCCGATGGGGCTGACCCACCCGCAGTACCTGGTGATGTTGGCGCTCTGGCAGCACGCGCCGCTGTCCGGCCGCGACCTCAGCCGACTGCTCCAGCTCGACCCGGGCACGCTGTCACCCCTGCTCAAAAGGCTTGAGGCGGCCGGCTACCTGCGCCGGGAACGCGACCCGAGCGACGAGCGCAGCCTCGCCGTCACCCTCACCACCAGCGGTGCCGCGCTGCGGAGTCAGGCCGAGCTGATCCCGGCCGCGATCGTGCAGCGGCTCGGGCTGCCCGTCGAGGACCTGCAACACCTGCACGCGGTGCTCACGCAGCTGATCTCGGCCGCCAACCGGCCGGCCGCCCCGGAGACCGACCCGGCGGCTCAGGCGTCGGCGTAGACGGCGAACCCGCGCTCGGCGCAGCGCCGGTAGAACGCGGCCAGCACGCCCAGCTCGGCGCAGGTGAAGTTCCACTGCGGCGGGTCGCCGCGCTCGTCGCGCAGAGCGTCGAGCCGGCTCTCCAGCCAGCGCAGCTGCTGCTCGGCCAACCGACCGTCGCCGAGCAGGGAGCGCAGCACGGTGCTCACCGACTCGAAGGTGACAGCCTCGCCGTTCGCGCGGTGCGCGGCCACGAACCGCTCGATGCCGCTGGCGATCCAGGAGCAGCCGTCCGGGTCGATCACCGGGTCCTCGTCCTCGGCGGCGGCGTCTGTGGCGTACAACACACCTTCGAGGCCGAGCAGGAGATCCACCAACTCGGTGTACGCGGTCGCCCGGATGGTGCCGGTCTTCGCGATCAGCTCGGCCAGCGCCGCTGTCGGCGCGGAGATGCGCGGCAGGTCGACGATCTCGCCGAAGTCGACGAACTCGGCCGGCGCGACCGGATCGTAGAAGCGGCCGGTCCGCGGCCAGTGCACCGCGACGTTGTCCAGCCCCATCTGTCACCTCTTAAAGAGCACGTGTCGGGTCGATCGGGTCGATCGTCCCGGTTCCAACCGGTAAAGATCAAGGCTGGTTCCGGGGCGCCGCAAACGTACGGCACTGACGCTTCGGCCGCGACCCCCGACCCGCCCGACCGCGGGTCAACCCGTTCCGGGGCGGCGCGTGCGATGGGGGCTTGGCGTGTGGGGGGAGTCGTGGGCGGCGGGGTTCTGCCGGCTATGGACTTCTCAGCCGCCTCTCTGAGGGTGCCGAGTGGTGGTTCTGTCCCCCGCGCACAGTAGGATTGACAGTGAGACGAAGACCCGGTGCGGGAGTGGGACGGGGCCGGTGGCCCCAGATTCATTCTCCACGTCGGGTCGAGCCGATCGCGATCCGCGGGCAACCGCGGCGACCGGCGCGTTCGACCCGCTGTCCGGAGGTCTCCGGTGCCGGTCCACGCGCCGACGTCGCGTCCTGTCCGCCGAACCCGCGCCTGACGCGCCCTACCGGCGCGGCTGACGCGAGAAAGTGGCCGAGGGTGGCAGCGCAGGACAAGCAGGAGTACGGCGCAGAGTCGATCACCGTTCTCGAGGGGCTGGAGGCGGTTCGCAAGCGGCCCGGTATGTACATCGGGTCCACCGGCGAGCGCGGTCTGCACCACCTCGTCTGGGAGGTCGTCGACAACGCGGTCGACGAGGCGCTGGCCGGATACTGCGACACCATCGACGTGGTGCTGCTCGCCGACGGCGGCGTCCGGGTCACCGACAACGGCCGTGGTTTCCCCGTCGACCTCCACCCGAAGCTCAAGAAGCCCGGTGTCGAGGTCGCGTTGACCATCCTGCACGCGGGTGGCAAGTTCGACGGCAAGGCGTACGCGGTCTCCGGCGGTCTGCACGGCGTCGGTGTTTCCGTGGTGAACGCGCTCTCCACCAAGATGTTCGTCGAGATCCACAAGTCCGGCTCCGTGTGGCGGCAGCACTACACCAACTCCAAGCCGAGCCCGCTGGAGAAGGGCGAGACCACCGACCGCACCGGCTCGGCGGTCTCCTTCTGGCCCGACCCGGACGTCTTCGAGACCGTCGACTTCGACTTCCAGACCATCTACCGGCGTCTGCAGGAGATGGCCTTCCTCAACCGTGCCCTGCGCATCCACCTGCTCGACGAGCGGGTGGCCGAGGAAGAGGACGGCCGGCAGCGCGAGGTCACCTTCTACTACGAGGGCGGCATCGCGGACTTCGTCCGGCACCTCAACGCCTCCAAGAGCCCGATCCACAAGACAGTGGTCGAGTTCGAGGCCGAGGAGGAGGGCATGTCGCTCGAGATCGCCATGCAGTGGAACGAGTCGTACGGCGAGTCGGTCTACACCTTCGCCAACACGATCAACACCCACGAGGGCGGCACCCACGAGGAGGGCTTCCGGTCCGCGCTGACCAGCGTGGTCAACCGGTACGGCACCGACAAGAAGCTGCTCAAGGGCGACGAGAAGCTCTCCGGCGAGGACATTCGCGAGGGGCTCGCGGCGATCATCTCGGTCAAGCTGGCCAACCCGCAGTTCGAGGGCCAGACCAAGACCAAGCTGGGCAACACCCCGGTGAAGAGCTTCGTGCAGCGGGTCTGCAACGACCGGTTGGTCGACTGGTTCGACCGCAACCCGGCCGAGGCCAAGATGATCATTACGAAGGCCTCCCAGGCGGCCCGTGCCCGGATCGCCGCGCAGCAGGCGCGCAAGCTGGCCCGACGCAAGTCGCTGCTGGAGTCCGGCTCGATGCCGGGCAAGCTGGCCGACTGCCAGTCGACCGACCCCCGCGAGTCCGAGGTGTTCATCGTCGAGGGCGACTCGGCCGGTGGTTCGGCCAAGCAGGGTCGCGACCCGCGGACCCAGGCGATCCTGCCGATCCGCGGCAAGATCCTCAACGTGGAGAAGGCCCGGATCGACCGGGTGCTGAAGAACAACGAGGTCCAGGCGCTGATCACCGCGCTGGGCACGGGCATCCACGACGACTTCGACATGGAGAAGCTGCGGTACCACAAGGTGGTGCTGATGGCCGACGCGGACGTCGACGGCCAGCACATCCAGACGCTGCTGCTCACCCTGCTGTTCCGCTTCATGCGTCCGCTGGTCGAGATGGGGCACGTCTACCTGGCCGCCCCGCCTCTCTACAAGATCAAGTGGAACAAGAAGGGCGACGACGCCCAGTACGCGTACTCGGACCGCGAGCGGGACGGTCTGATCTTGCTGCGCCAGCAGAAGAAGCCGAACGCCAAGCCGGACGACATTCAGCGCTTCAAGGGCCTCGGCGAGATGAACTATCCCGAGCTGTGGGAAACCACAATGAACCCGGCGACGCGTACCCTGCGTCAGGTCACTCTCGACGACGCGGCGACCGCCGACGAGTTGTTCAGTGTGCTGATGGGTGAGGACGTCGAGGCGCGCCGGTCGTTCATCCAGCGCAACGCCAAGGACGTGCGGTTCCTGGATATCTGACGGACTGCGCCGGATCGGCCGGGCCCTGCCCGGCCGATCCGGCGGTCCACAGAGTTATCCACAGCTTGGCCGGTATCCACAGCCGTTATCCACAGCACGAAAACGACTCTGAGTCTGATAAGGGTATACAGTGACCGATTCTCCCGAGTCCACACCGAACGAGCCCGAGGTCCCCGCCGAGGCCATCGCCGCGGTGGTCGCGCACGACCGGATCGAACCGGTCGGGCTCGAGGTGGAGATGCAGCGCTCCTACCTCGACTACGCGATGAGCGTCATCGTCGGTCGCGCGCTGCCGGACGTCCGGGACGGCCTCAAGCCGGTCCACCGCAAGATCCTCTACGCGATGTTCGACTCCGGCTACCGTCCCGACCGCGGCTACGTGAAGTGCTCCCGCGTCGTCGGTGACGTGATGGGTCAGTTCCACCCGCACGGCGACTCGGCGATCTACGACGCGCTGGTCCGGATGGCACAGCCCTGGTCGCTGCGCTACCCGCTGGTCGACGGCAACGGCAACTTCGGCTCGCCGGGTAACGACCCTGCCGCCGCCATGCGATACACCGAGTGCAAGCTCGACCCCCTCGCCATGGAGATGCTGCGGGACATCGACGAGGACACCGTCGACCTGCAGGACAACTACGACGGCCGGGCCAAGGAGCCCACCATCCTGCCGTCGCGGATCCCCAACCTCCTGGTGAACGGCTCCGAGGGCATCGCGGTCGGCATGGCCACCAAGATCCCGCCGCACAACCTGCGGGAGATCGGTGCGGCGGTGCAGTGGTGCCTCGAGCACCCGGAGGAGGACGAGGAGACCACCCTCGAAGCCCTGCTCGGCATCGTCAAGGGCCCGGACTTCCCGACCCACGGCCTGATCGTCGGCACCACGGCGATCCAGGACGCGTACCGCACCGGTCGCGGTTCGATCCGGATGCGCGCCGTGGTGGAGGTCGAGGAGGACAAGCGGGGACGCCCCTGCCTGGTCGTCAGCGAACTGCCCTACCAGGTCAACCCGGACAACCTCGCCGAGCGGATCGCCGAGCTGATCAAGGAGGGCAAGCTCGCCGGGATCGCCGACATCCGCGACGAGTCCTCCGGTCGTACTGGCATGCGGATCGTGCTGGTGCTCAAGCGCGACGCGGTCGCGAAGGTGGTGCTGAACAACCTCTACAAGCACACCCAGCTCCAGGAGACCTTCGGCGCCAACATGCTGGCCCTGGTCGACGGGGTGCCGCGCACGCTCAACCTGGCCCAGTTCATCCGCTACTACGTCGAGCACCAGATCGACGTGATCCGCCGGCGGACCGCGTTCCGGCTGCGCAAGGCCGAGGAGCGGGCGCACATCCTGCGGGGTCTGGGCAAGGCGCTGGACGCGCTGGACGAGGTGATCGCCCTGATCCGGCGCTCTCCGACAGTGGACGACGCCCGGCAGGGCCTGATCCGGCTGCTGGAGATCGACGAGATCCAGGCGACGGCGATCCTGGACATGCAGCTGCGCCGGCTCGCCGCCCTGGAGCGGCAGCGGATCGTCGACGACCTGGCCAAGCTTGAGATCGAGATCGCCGACCTCAAGGACATCCTCGCCAAGCCCGAGCGGCAGCGGAAGATCGTCTCCGAGGAGCTGGGCGAGATCGTCACCAAGTGGGGCGACGACCGCCGGACGCAGATCATCCCGTTCGACGGCGAGGTCTCGATGGAGGACCTCATCGCCCGCGAGGACGTGGTCGTCACGATCACCCGCACCGGGTACGCCAAGCGGACCAAGGTCGATCTCTACCGCTCCCAGCGGCGCGGCGGTAAGGGCGTCAGCGGCGCCACGCTGCGGCAGGACGACATCGTCAGCCACTTCTTCGTCTGCTCGACCCACGACTGGATCTTGTTCTTCACGAACAAGGGCCGTGTCTACCGGGCCAAGGCGTACGAGTTGCCGGAGGCCAGTAGGGTAGCCAAGGGCCAACACGTGGCCAATCTGCTCGCCTTCCTACCCGACGAGCAGATAGCGCAGATCATTGAGATCCCGAACTACCAGGTAGCCCCCTATCTGGTACTGGCCACGAAGAACGGCCTGGTGAAGAAGACGCGGCTCGAGGAGTTCGACTCCAACCGTTCCGGCGGCATCATCGCGATCAACCTGCGCGATGAGGACGAGCTGGTCGGTGCTGCGTTGGTTGCGCCGGAAAACGACCTGCTGCTGGTCTCGAAGAAGGCACAGGCGATTCGGTTCAACGCCTCGGACGAGGCGCTGCGGCCGATGGGCCGGGCCACCTCGGGCGTGATCGGCATGCGCTTCACGGACGACGACGTCCTGCTCGCCATGGAAGTCGTGCGGGATGGTTTGGACGTTCTGGTGGCCACGAACGGGGGATACGCGAAGCGGACCCCGATCGAGGAATACCCGGTGCAGGGCCGGGGAGGTAAGGGCGTGTTGACTGCGAAGATCACCGAACGGCGCGGTGGTCTGGTTGGCGCGGTGGTGATCGATCCGGACGACGAGCTGTTCGCGATCACCAGCAACGGTGGTGTCATTCGGACTCCGGTGAAGCCTGTACGCCGTACGCGTGACCGGAACACAATGGGGGTCAAGCTGATGGACCTCCCGGACGGCGTGACTATCGTGGCGATTGCTCGCAATGCCGACGAGCCTGACGAACAGGACTAGTTGAATGACGGAGACACAGGCGAAGTCGGGGAACACGGGGACCTCGGCCAAACCGGTCGACGAGGAGGCCGCCAAGGGCGGCACACCAGCGACCGGCCGCGCGGCCGTGGGCCGGGCGACGGTCCCCGCCGATGCGCCTGCCCCGAAGTTCACCAGGGCTCCCGGTATGACACCCCCACCGGAGCAGCCGGGCGAGGACGGCGGGTCCGGCGACAAGACCGAGGCGTCCAGCGCCGAGGCACCGACGTCGGCCGCCGCCAGCCCTCCGGGCCCGGCGGCGGCGCCCTCGGCCCGTCCGGCGACCACCCAGCCGATCGGTGTCCGCCCGGGTCAGGCGACCTCGACAGGGTCCACCGGCACCCAGCCGCGGATCACACCCGGGATGACCCAGCCGGACGCGGCACGTGGCACCGCAGCCGGCCGCCCGGCCAGCGGCGGTGGCCTGCCACCGGGGATCGGCAACGCGTCCGCCGTCGGGGCCGCCCGCGTCGGCGACGCGGTGCGTGCGGCGCGTACGTCGGTCAGTTCGGCCGCCTCCCGCGGACCGCGACGCGCCCGGCTGAACCTGAAGCGGATCGACCCGTGGTCCGTGATGAAGTTCGCGTTCGCGGTGTCGGTGGTGCTCTTCATCGTCGTGGTGGTCGCCACCTCGGTGCTCTACCTGGCGCTGGACGCGATGGGTGTGTTCCAGAGCGTCAACGAGAGCCTGAGTGACCTGGTCAACGCCGGCGGCGGCCAGAGCACCAGCGGCTTCCAGATCACCGCCAAGGGCGTGATTCTCAGCTCGGCGCTGATCGGCCTGGTCAACGTGGTGCTGTTCACCGCGCTGGCCACCCTGGGCGCGTTCGTCTACAACGTCTGCGCCGACCTGGTCGGCGGGATCGAGCTGACGCTCGCCGAGCGGGACTGAGTGACCGGGACGCCGGGGCACCGCGGAATGCGGTCGCTCCGGCGTCCCGTACTCGGGTAGGTTTTGCAGGCGGCGACGGACCCGGCTCGCAGGCGCGGACCCCGATTTGGGGCCAGCGGAGCGGATGGGTTAATCTTGCTCGTCGCAACGCGGGGCTATAGCTCAGTCGGTTAGAGCGCAGAGCTGATAACTCTGAGGTCGATGGTTCGATTCCATCTAGCCCCACCGCATGTCGTCCGACGGTAGTCGAGCGCGAGGGGTCGCCCCATGTTCAAGAAGCTGCTGATTCTGGCTGGCGTCGTCGGTGTGGCCGCCGTCGTGTTCAACAAGATCAAGGCGTCGAACGACGAGCGTGCCCTGTGGCACGAGGCGACCACCGCGCCCGACCTCCGCTGACGTTCGGCCCGGCGACGAGCGATCGTCGCCGCGGCCACTCACGGGGCCCTAGCTCAACTGGCAGAGCACTGCCTTTGCAAGGCAGGGGTTAGGGGTTCGAGTCCCCTGGGCTCCACCAGCACTTTCCCCGGGTTGACCCTCGGTCCTGAGTACAGCCAAGCGGTCAGGCCGTCCCAGCAGTCGATCAAGGGTTGGCGTTCCTTCTCACTCTCAGGCCGGCACGGCGGATGGTCTTCTCCGTTGCCGAACGTCTGCCGAGTCCCGAAGATTGCCAGCATGGAGCCGGTAGTGCAGTGGGTGCGGACGTCGTGGACCAAACAGTCTCGGGGTGGGCCACCTGCGGCGCAGCGGAACGCGGCGCCGGTTGCACTCGCGCTGCCCGCCGAAGCGGCACCACTCGTTCACGAAGTCCTGCAAGGCGAGTCCGACGAGTTCCGACCGCACTCCACCACCCAGTTGGCGTTGCCCGTTGACGGCGTGCAGTTGCGCCATGTCGATGGGCGGCTTCGGGTACAGCTCGACGTGTCACCGTGGGGGATGCCGCGGCGCCATCGCCGACCACCAGCTGTGCTCCTGAAGCCCGGCGAGTGGGTGCGCTGGCAGATCAACTACCGGTTTGTCGGGTCCTGTGGCGGCGACTGGTCGTACCGACTCGACACCCTGAATGTCGCTCACGGTCAAGTCTCTGTCGACAGGTTCCTCGGGGAGCCAACCTACGTCGTGGATGAGCGCGCCTACCTGAGGTAGGTCCCAACGGGATTCAGAGGCCCGCAGGCTTGGAGGCCTCGTGAGCGGGCGAGCGCGCTGTGGGCAAGGTCCGCTCAGGACTTGGGCAACTCGCAGAGCCGCAGCGCCCGGTGCCGAATGGCCGAGGAACGTTCAGGCGCATCTTTGAGGGACTGCAACGTGTCGCGGAATGGAGCAGCTGGGTAGCCGTCCTCAAGCCAGCCGAGCGCGAGGCCCGCCCAGTAGTCGGACCAGCAGGACAGGGCGTAACGGACAAGGTCATCCCAAGGCGGCGGAGCGGAGACCAGGTCGGTGTTGAGGGTCGTGACGTCCTTGTGGCGCCGTTCCAAGAGTGGCAGCAGTGACCGGATGTTCTCGTCTGGTGTCCACTGGCGACCGTCGCTTGTCGAGAGGACTATCCAGTTCCCTTCGGGGTCAACGCCCAACCTCAGCTCGTGTTTGCCGATCGCCATCACTACGCGGTTGTCGTCCATCGTCAGATCATTGTTCAGGCGTCGCAGTAGCGTGTTCAACGTGGACGCCGTGTGACACCTGGCCTTCGGCCGCTTCCAGCCAGCGCCGATACCAACGGTCGAACCCGAGCGTTGTCCCGTCGTCGTTGCGGAGCGGCCGGAAACCACCGTCGTCAGCGGTGTCGTCCGCCCACATCTGCCCGCGTGCTGGACCGCTGACAACGAGAGCCTCTCGCAGCGCGCAGCCGAGATGACACAGGTACAGCAGGCCAACCGAATGCTCGGGCTTGAAGACGACGGCGTCGTGCTGTTCCCAGTACGCGTCCTCAGCGTCGTTGAACTCCTCGGGCGAGTCGTAGTCTTCTTCGTCTGGCGGATCGGGTAGACCGTCGGCAGGGTTGAACGCCTCGAGGTGCGGAAAGGCAAGGTTGAGCGTGTCCCGGTCGGTCAGATCGGCGCCGTCACCCTCCCACTGCCACCGTCCGTCTAGGCGACGCATCGGGAAGAGCCCGTAGGTCGGCCCTGCACCGCCCCGCCCGGCCTCCAGCAAGAAGGAGCGGTACTCGCTGGGCAGTTCCACTTGGAGCTGCGTCTCTGCCTCAGCCAGTTCCTCGGCACTCAGTGGCGGCTCAAGTTGCCAACGGTGAGTTGAAGAACCAAAGACGTCAGGGGCACCGGGTGCAGCGGCCAGCCGCGCAAGCCGTTCGCGTACATCTGACCAGTCGGAGCGCGTCACTGGCGGGACGATACAAGGCCGCCCTATCGGCGGCATGGCGGGCGCCGACCGGGGTAGGAGAAACGGCAACAACCCCCCGGAAGTGAGGTGTCATACCAATGCCTACGGCACGCGAGATCATGACGAACGACGTGACCTGTGTCCGCGAACAGGACGACCTGAAGTCGGCCGCGAAGCGGATGGCCGAGTTGGGGGTCGGCGCTCTGCCGATCTGCGGTGACGACAATCGGCTCAAGGGCATGCTGACCGATCGCGACATCGTGGTGAAGGTGCTGGCCGAGGGTCGCGACCCGGCCAACGTGACGGCCGGTGAGCTGGCTCAGGGTGAGACGTTGACGATCGGCGCGGACGACGACGCGGCCCAGATCCTGCGCACCATGGGGCAGCACAAGGTGCGCCGACTGCCGGTGATCGATGGCCACGAGTTGGTGGGCATCGTGGCCGTCGCCGACGTGGCCCGTTCCCTGCCGGAGCGTCCCGTGGGCGACCTCATCGAGGCCATCTCCGAGCGCAGCTGACCATCGCGCCTGTCAATGATCGCCGCCGCCGGTTCGCCGGGCGGCGGCGATTCGCGTGGGCCGGCGAACTGTGTCGGCAGGTCGGGGCGGGACGAGATACCGATCCTTGTC
This sequence comes from Micromonospora vinacea, assembly GCF_015751785.1. Taxonomy (NCBI): domain Bacteria; kingdom Bacillati; phylum Actinomycetota; class Actinomycetes; order Micromonosporales; family Micromonosporaceae; genus Micromonospora; species Micromonospora vinacea. The sequence goes on from NZ_JADOTY010000001.1 coordinate 1,942,965, forward strand.
ATCTGGCCGCCGGGACCGGCTGCGCGGTCAGACGGGCTCTGTGAGCGGGACTGTCTCGCCGCGGGTGATGGTGCGCACCTGCTTTTCCCAACCTCGGCGGCGGGCCTCGTCGACGAAGTGCGCCAACGGGGAGCGGAAGACCGGGTAGTCGTCGTAGTGGATCGGCACTGTCAGCTGTGGACGGACCAGCTCCACCAGGTCCGCACCCTGGCGGGCGTCCATGGTCAGCAGGATCCCGGCGACCTTCGTGCCGCCGAGGTGGATCAGCATCGCGTCGATGTCCGGGTAGCGTTCTGGGATGGCGGTGAGTAGCGGCCGGTTGAGGGTGTCGCCGGTGACGTAGAGCCGGAACTCCCGCCGCCCGGCGCGTTCCACGTCGATCATCGTGCCCATCACGTCGGGCATCAGCAGGTCCAGCGCGCCGGGGCCGTGCTGACCGGGCATCGAGGTCAGCCGCACTGTCGTACCGTCGCGGTGCAGCTCCCGTGACGACCAGGTCGGCAGGCCCTGGGCGGCCTGGAAGCCCCAGCGGCGCAGCTTTCGTTCCGCCGCGGGGGTGGTGACGATGGGCAGCTCGCGGTCCAGTTCCCGACGGGCCACCCGGTCGAAGTGGTCGCCGTGCAGGTGGGAGAGGACCACAGCGTCCAGTTCTGCGATGAACGTCACCTGCGGTTGCTCCACCATCGTGCCCACCTCCTCCGGCTCCGGTACCCCGGTGAGCCGTCGGCATGCGGCTCAGCTCACGGCGCCGCTGACGGGCCGACCAGAGCACGCGTGTGCGGGTCAGGGGTCGGAGCGCGCGATCTGGGCGGCGACGCCGTCGAGGATCAACTCCAGCCCGAGTGAGAAGTCCGCGTCGGCGATCGCCTCGTCGGGGGTGTCGGACGGTGGCGCCTCGAACAGCGTCGAGGAGAACAGCCGGGCTGTCTCGGGGAAGCGGTCGGGGTTGACGAGTCGCGCCAGCGCCCGGCCGTAGTCGCGTTCGGCGTCGGCCTGGCCCTGGCCGTCGGCCCTGCCGTCGGCGAGTTCGCTGTACTGCCGTACCGACTGGACCACGTAGCCGCTGATCAGTGACATCACGCCGATCTTGTGCGCCCAGTCGAGGAGGGTCCCGGACATGATCGCCAGCGCGGCCTCCATCCAGGCGATCTGGTGGGGCCCGGAGGGTGGTCCGGCGGCGGGCACGCGCGTCAGCCACGGCCGACGCTGAAGCACCGCGCGGTGCGCGAAGGCCCACCTGCGCAGCCCTTCCCGCCAGTCGGGGGCGGCGATGTCCGGCGGTGGGCCCAGTGCGGCGTCGGCCATGAGGGTGAGCAGTTCGTCCTTGGAGCCGACGTGCCGGTAGAGGGACATGCTCGTGAAGCCGAGGCTCTTGGCGACCTTGGGAAGCGTCACCCCGTCGAGCCCGTCCCGGTCGGCGATCTCGACCGCTGCGGCCACCACCACGTTGACGTCGAGGGACGCCGGCCGTCCGAGATGCGACGACTCTGACATTCCCCACAGCCGGCGCAGCGGCACCGGAACGAAATCGTCGCTGGTCATGGGCTCCCACGTTCGCCCGGAAGGTTACGTCCACATCATGACAGACAGCATTAGTGTATGTCTGATACTTTCTCTCTGAAACTAAAGCTGAGTCACGGGGAGAAAACCATGAGCATCGACACCGCACCGATGACTTCGAGAGGGCCGGTGCCGCGCGCCGAGCGGGCCCTCGCACCCGACCTGGCCCGGGGAGCGATGCTGCTGATCATCGCGCTGGCCAACGTCGCCGGAGTCGTCTTCGCCGGCGAGCCCGGCCTCGACGCCACCCCGGAAGGCGTCGATCGCGGCCTCAACTTCCTGCTCTTCGAGCTCGTCCATGCCCGCGGCTATCCGGTCTTCGCCGTGATGTTCGGCTACGGCCTCGTCCAACTCGCCCGCCGCCATGACGCCTCCGGTGCGACCCCGAAGCAGGTCCGCGCCGTGCTGTTGCGTCGCAACTTTTGGCTGGTCGTGTTCGGGTTTGCGCACGCCGCGTTGCTGTACTACGGCGACTTCCTCGGCGCGTACGGGATCGTCGGGATCGCGATGACACTGTTGCTGTTGCGCCGCGGCGACAGGTTCCACCGCGTCGTGCTGGTGCTCTGGGCGCTGTCGGCGGTCGAGGTGCTGGTCATCGGTGCGATGGTGGTGAGCGGCATCCTCGGCGGGTCGGGCGGGTCGGCACTGCTGCCGTCGGGCCACGTCGACTCTCTCGCCGCGCCCGATTACGTCGCGTCCATGCTGGATCGCCTCGGCGAGTGGCCGGTGCACACGCTGACCGTCCTGCCCTTCATCATGATTGCCTGGCTGGGCATGTGGGCCGCTCGTCGCCGCGTCCTCGAAGAGTTGCCCCGGCACCGGACCCTGCTCACCTGGACCGCCGTCCTCGGCCTCGGCGGCGCAGTGGCCGGCGGCCTTCCGGCCGCCCTGGTCAGTGCCGGATGGCTGCACGTCGACGAGTCGGCCGCCAGTCTGATGCTGCTGCTCCACGGGGCCAGCGGCATGTTCGCCGGACCGGGCTACGTGGCCGTCTTCGGCCTGATCGCCCTGGGAGCCAGCCGATCCGGCCCCGTCGTCGGCGCTCTCTCAGCCCTGGGTCAGCGTTCCCTGTCGGGATACCTGTTCCAGTCCGTGGCCTGGCTCGTCCTCCTGGCGCCCTTCACGCTCGCCCTCGGCGACCGGTTCGGTAGCCCCACGGTGACCGGTCTGATCATCGCGGTGGCCGTCTGGCTCACCACCGTCCTGATCGCCCGTCAGCTCGACAAGCGCCGGCAGCCCGGCCCTGCCGAGATCGTCCTGCGCCGCCTGACCTACCGGCCACGGACCTGATCGTCGCCGCAGGAAGCCGTCTCGGTGCTGGTGGGTCGGTGGACCACCAGCACCGAGAAATCGGCTTTCCACCCGGCACCGCGCTCGCCATGATTCACCGATGGACGAACAGTCGGAGCCCGTCATCCTGCACCTGTACTGCCGTGTCGACGTGGTGGTCACTGATCCGGCTGCCGTGATCGGTCACGCGGTCGCCGATCTGCGATCCGCCGGGATCGACTGGTCCACCGAGGAGAACGACCTCGACACGGCCGTTGACGAGTTGCGGGCCGACCCGACGACCTCGCTGGCCAGCGTCGCGGACATCAGCCGACTCGTCGACGACGTCCCGGGCGTCGAGTTTCGGGCCGGCCACTGCTGGGCGGAGTCGGGCCCGGCACGGGAGGCCTTTCCGGCACGCTAGTGGCACCGCCGGTCAGTCGACGGAACCACCGTCCGCAGCAGCCTCGGCACCGGAGCCGGTCCGGTTGGGGCGGGCCTCCGGGAGGCGTTCCACAAGCTTCGTGAGCGCGCCGTTGGCGAAGGTCGCGCCGAGCGCCGAACCGGCCCCGATGGTCCAGCCCACCGGCCCGAGCGGGGTGCAGCCGAAGAACTGGCTCACCCCCGGCGTCTGCACCACCACGACGAGCACGCCCAGCGATGCCGCAGTGGAGGCCAGCACTGCCGGGCTCGTGCCGCCGGCCAGGATGGTCTGCCCGAGTTGGGTGCCGACCAGGGAGACCAGGGCGACAGTGCCGGCCCGCTGCCGGCGTCCGGTGTAGCGGGCCAACGTCCAGCCCGCTGTCGCGCCCAGCGTGGTGGCTGCCGCCCGCAGCCCGATCTCCCTGGTGAGGCTCTCGCCGAGCGCCTTGTCCGGGCCCTCCCGCAGCAGAGCGTCGGTGCGGTCCGACTCGGGTGGCCGGACCGCGATGGCCAGCGCCGGTGCCAGGTCGGTGAGCAGGTTGACCAGCAGCAGTTGTCGTCCGGTGAGCGCGGAACGGCCGGTCGCTGCGGCGGTGAGCACACTGAACGCGATCTCGCCGAGGTTGCCGCCGACCAGGATGCTGAGCGCATGCCGCACCGAGGACCACATCGCCCGGCCTTCGATCAGGGTGGCGATGATGGTTTCCAACCGGTCGTCGGTGACCACCAGGTCGGCAGCGGCCCGGGCGGCCGGGGTGCCCCGTTGGCCGAGGGCGATGCCGACGTCGGCCAGCCGGATCGCCGGGGCGTCGTTGGCACCGTCGCCGGTCATCGCCACGGTCCGCCCGCACTTCTGCAACGCCTGGATGATCCGCACCTTGTGGGCCGGGGTGCAGCGGGCCACCACATCGGTGTTGGCCAACCGCTCGGCGAGCGCGTCGTCGTCCAGTTGGTCGAGTTCAGCGGCGGTGACCACCCGCTGTTCGTCGTGCTCGCTGATGGTGGCCGCGATCGCCTCGGCGGTGGCCGGGTGATCACCGGTGATCATGATGGTGTGCACGCCGGCCTGCCGGATCCGACGGACCGCCGGGGCGGCGCTCTCCCGGACACCGTCCGCGAGGGCCAGGAAACCCACGAAGGTCAGCCCTCGCACGTCCCCGTCGGTCACCTTCGGGTCGTTCACCGGGCACTCCGCGACGGCCAGGATCCGGTTTCCCGCCCCGGCCCGGTCGGCGAGCATCCGCTCCAGCTCCGCACGGCCGGCATCGTCCAGCGGCTCCTGACGACCGTCGGTGCGTCGGGACGAACAGCGCGGCAACACCGTCTCCGGAGCACCCTTGACGCTCAACAGCAGGTGACCGTCGGTCTGTCCGATGCTCGCGTGGTAGCCGCGGGACGGCTCGAACGGCAGCCCTCCGGCGGCCCGCCATCCGGCGGCACCGGTCTGCTCCACGACGCCGGCCTCCCCGGCACCCCGCCGGACCGCCCGGTCGGTCTGCAACGCCAACTCCTCCGGCTTCTTCGCGGCGGGGGTGGCCCGCAGCGCAGCGGCCAGCGTCATCCGGAGCCGATCGTCCAACCGGTCCAGCGACGCGTACCGGTCGCCGACGCTGTCGCCGACCCCGGCGAGCAGCAACTGGCCCTCGGTGAGGGTGCCGGTCTTGTCGAAGCAGAGCACGTCCACCCGGCCCAGCGCCTCGATGGTGCGCGGGTTGCGGACCAACGCGCCGTGTTCGGCCAGCCGCCGGGCCGCGGCCAGCTGCGCGGCGCTGACCAGGAACGGCAGACCCTCCGGCACCGACGCCACGGCGAGGTTCGCGGCGGTCGCCGCCGTTTCGGCCAGGGGTACGCCCCGAAGCAGGCCCGCGCCGGCCACCGCCACCGCGGAACCGGCCGCCAACGGGATGGCGGCGCTGGTCAACGAGCCGAGCCGGGCTTCCACTCCACTGGCCGGTGGGTCCTGCTTGACCAGGGCGAGGCTGCGGCCGGATTCGGTGTCCGACCCGGTCGCCACCACCACGGCAGTGCCGTGCCCGGCGGCGACGGTGGTGCCCTCGTAGAGCATCGAGTGTCGGTCGGCGATGGCGGCGGCCACCACCGGTCGGTTGGACTTGGCGACCGGCAACGACTCGCCGGTCAGCGACGACTCGTCCGCTTCCAGACCCACCGACTCGAGGACGCGGCAGTCGGCGGGCACCGAGTCGCCCGGCTCAAGGGTGATGACGTCTCCGAGGACCAGGTCCTCGGCGGCGAGAACCTGCTCGGTGCCGTCGCGGCGGACCCGTGCGGTCACCGCCGAACGGGACAGGAGTTCGGCCAGCGACCTCTCCGTGTTGCGTTCGTGCACAGCGCCGATCAGGGCGGACCCACCGACGACACTGCCCACGAGTGCGGCGTCGACAAGCGATCCGAACGACGCGGAGAGCACCGCCCCGGCCACCAGCACCGGGGTGAGCGGGTTGGACAACTCGTCCACGAAGGCACGCAGCAGCCCTCCGCTCCCCGGTCCGGCACTGCCGTTTCCGCCGGCGCCGTCGTGTCGGCGTTGCGCTTCGGCGCTGGCCAGACCGTCCGGGCTGGAGCGCAGGTGGTCGAGCACGGTGCCGACGGGCATCAGGTGCCAGGGGGTCGTGACCGGCGCCGGGGTGTCCGACTGGTCGTGCAACCGGCGGGCCTGCCAGACCCCGTTCGCGAAGGCCAACCCGGCCGCGCCGTTCACCGCGACGAGCGACCGGCCGGGCAGCTCGGTCGGCGGGGCCGTGAACGCGCCCAGCGCCCCGAGACCGGTGCCGGCCATTGCCAACCGGATGTTCTGCTGGGCCGTACGCCGAGCGACCCCGGTCGCCTCGATCACCAGGGCCACCACCCGCAGGTCGGCACCGACCAGCAGGTGCGCACCCCACGGCGGCAGTTCCTCCGGCGCGGCGAACCCGAGACCGCAGTCGGACGCGCCGAGCGCCTTCCGATCCGCGGAAACCAACATCACCACCGCGCCGTCGCGCTGCAACGCGCGTACCGACTCGGCCAACTGGTCCCCGCCGGGCAGCATCGCGTCGGCGAAGCCGTACCGCTGCTCGTCGCCGCCGGCCACGACCAGCCGTAGGCCGGCGTGCCGGGCGGCGGCCGGCAGGCCGTCGACGCCGGGCGCGGGTTCCGGCTCGACCCGCAACAGGGCGGCGAGCCGGTCACCGTGGGCGAGGCCGAGCAGTTGGCCGCCGACGGAGCGCAGCCGTGCCGCGTCCGGAATGGTGTCCGGGTCGTGCGCGGGCATCTGGTCCAGCGGCCCGAGCCGCCAGCCGTCCGCCGTACGGGAAGCTGTGGGGTCGTCCGGGTCGAACAACGCGAAGGCCCGCTCGGCCACCTGGTCGACGTCCGCGTCCGGCGCTGGCGCCAGATCGGCCAGTACGCCCCGGTCCGAGCCGAGCACCGCGGCGTCCAGCACGAGCGTGTCGATCCGGTCCAACTCCCGCAGGACACTGCGGTCCATCGCGATCACGCCGCGCCGCGCCAGCATCCGCCCGAGCTGGGCCGCGTACCCCTCGCGCCCGCTGCCGGGCGCCTTCGGCAGCGCCGACAGGCCCAGCGCGGCGGCCCGCTTGCGCCCGGCGAAGGGCACCGCCGCAGCGCCGGCCGCCGTACCGGCCGCGAGCATCCGGTTGATGTACCGCTCGACCGGGCCGTCCGGCTTCGGCTGGGGGCGTTCGATCACCGGCCAACGGGCGGTGGCCCGTTCGGCGTCGCCGGTCAGCCGTGGCTCGGCCTTCTCCCAGGCGGAGAGTTGGGCCCGATCCTCACTCCACTGCACGATCCGTTGGGCGCCGTCCAGGACGATCCCCGTCCAGCGGCCGGTCAGGCCCTGCACCACCGCCTCGGCCAGCGGAAACAGGATGTCGGCGCGCGGGTCGGAGCGCAGCCGCCTGCCGATGAACTCGTGCAGCTTCGGCTGAAGATCCACTGCGGAGAGCAGGCCGGCCACCTCGCCGGGCAGCGGCGCGAACGGCAGGACCCGGGTGGCCGCCGAGATGGTCAGGCCCAGCGCGTCCGAGGCGAGCGCGCCGAGGGTGCGCGGGGTTCGCGGCCCCTCCTCCGGTGGGTGCGGTGGTGGGATCTCCGGGTCGGGTTCGTGGTCGCAGGTCCGCTCGATGCGGTCGATCGTGGCGATCAGATCGCGCAACGTCGGCTCGGGCGTCTGGACGGCGACCACCACGCGACCGGAGGGTGCGTTGACCCGGGCCCAGGCGACCCCGGGCATCCGCTCCAGCGCGCCCTCCACCTGCCGGGCCAGCTTGTTCCCGCCGTCCTGGCAGACACCGTGCACCTCGATGTGGTGCCGGCCCGGTCGGGACCAGACCCGACGCCGCGTCAGCCCGGCCGACCGGGCCAGCCGGGTCGCGGCCGAGCCAAGGGTCCGGGACGCCTCGCCGACCAGGTGCGGTACGCCGAAGGAAGGCAGGATGCGGCCGGCAGCGCGACCCGCCGCCGTCATCGAGGCGTACGGCTGGACGGGCGCCGGCCCGGCTCCCTGTTGCCGCGTGTCCTGACCTTGGCCATGTCGTCCTCCCACCGCGCTCACGTCCGGCGGCCTGGCTTCCCGACCTGCCATCCGTTATGCCCCCTGGGTGGCGGAATTTTCCGCAGTCGCTGGCGCATGGACGGGGTGGGCCGTGGAAACCGACGAGCATCACCGGACACGGGGAGGCCGGCATGAGCACGCTGACGCGACATCTCAACGGTTCACGGGAGAACGTCACGATGTACAACCGGCGGGTGCAACTGCCGATGCTGGGCGAGGTGGCGGTGCCGCCACCGGACAAGGTGGCCTACTACGCCGGGCTCGGGGTGCTCGCCGCGCTACAGGTCATCGAGTGGCCGATCGCCGTGGTGATCACCGCCGGCCACCTGCTGGCAGACCAGCATTTTTCCGGATTGGTGCGCGGCGTCGGGGAGGCGCTGCAGGACGCGTGACGAGAGCCGCGTCACCGGACGGTTGACCTGAATCCGGGTTGAAGTCGCATGCTCGGTCGATGCCGAGCACAACCGTCACCACCGCACCCGCCCCACCGGGACTCTTCGCACCCCGGTTGCGCGCGATGACGGTGGGCAGCGTCGCGTTGATCTCACTCCTCGCGTTCGAGGCGTTGGCGGTCGGTACGGCGATGCCGACCGTCGCGCGCAGCCTGGACGGGCTGGCGCTCTACGGGATCGCGTTCGGTGGCCCGTTCGCCACCGGTGTGCTGGCCATGGTGGTCTCCGGCATCTGGTGCGATGCACGGGGTCCGCGGGGGCCGATGTGGCACGGCGTCGCCTGGTTCGTGGTCGGGTTGCTGATCGCCGGGACCGCCCCTGTGATGAGCGCGCTTGTCGTCGGGCGGGTCGTGCAGGGTTTCGGCTCCGGGCTGCTCTCGGTGGCGCTCTACGTGATCGTCGGGCACGCGTACCCGCAGGAACTGCACCGGCGGATCTTCGCGGCGTTCGCGGCGGCGTGGGTCGTACCGTCGCTGGTCGGGCCGGCGGTTGCCGGCCTCATCGTGCAGTACCTGGGCTGGCGGTGGGTCTTCCTGGCGGTGCCGGCGGTGGCCGTGCCGGCGGTGCTGCTGATCCATCCCGGCCTGCGGTCGCTGGCCCGAAGTGCGGCGACGAGCCCGCCGGCCGGTGCGGCCGCGCGGATCGGTTGGGCGTGCGGGGCCGCGGTGAGTGCCGCACTGCTGCACATCGGGGGACAGCAGCGCGGCGCCACCGCCCTGGTGCTGGTCGGGTTCGCCGTGATCGGCCTGCTGGTCTGTGCTCCGCGCCTGCTGCCGGCCGGGTTCCTCCGGGCCGCGCGAGGGTTGGCCACCGTGGTGGGGTTGCGTGGCCTGGCGTCGGCGGCCTTCGTCGGCGCCGAGGTGGTCATCCCGCTGATGCTCTCCCGGGAACGGGGCCTCTCGCCGACCGCTGCCGGCCTGGTCCTCACTGTCGGCGCGCTGGCCTGGTCGGCGGGCTCCTGGTTGCAGGGCCGCATTCCGGTGCCGGCGTCGCGGGCCAGCCTGCCGCGTGCCGGGCTGAGCTGCATCACTGTCGGCACCGCCACTGTGGCGCTGGCCGTCCGGCCCGAGCTGCCGGTGGCCGTCGCCGTGGTCGGTTGGGCGATCGCCGGTCTGGGCATGGGGCTGCTCTATCCGTCGTTGTCGGTGCTCACCCTGGAGTTGTCCGCACCGGGTGAGCAGGGTCGCAACAGCTCGTCACTGCAACTGAGCGACTCCCTCTTCGCGGCGACGGTGCTCGCGCTGACCGGGGCCGTGTTGGCGGCGGGAAGTGCGCCGGGCCCGGCCAGCTACACGACGACGCTCGTGGTGACAGCGGGACTGGCGTTGCTCGGGGCGCTGCTGGCCGGACGGGTCGTGGTGGGCGGAGGTGCGCGGCCCACCGGGTGATCCGCGGATTCGGCAGCGTCCCACCCGCTCGTGCCGGAAGGATGGCGGGCGATGAACTTCCTGACCGTGCTGCCGCTCGCCGTGGTCATGGTCGCCGGGACGCAGTTGGTGGTGGCGGTCTTCCTGGCCTCGTCGGATCGGCCCCGGGCGGCGTCGCTGGGCTTCCTCGCCGGTGCGGGGCTGGTGGTCGCCGCCGGGGTGACGGTGACCTGGTTGTTGACCCGGCTGGTTGGCGGAGTGGCCGCCGACGCCAGCGCCGTCGCCGGGAAGGTCGACCGCGGCCCCGCCATCGACCTGGTGGTGCTGGCCCTGCTGGTGATCCTGGCCGTGCTGATCTGGGTACGCCGGGACCGCTCCGGACCGCCGCGCTGGCTGGGGAGCATCGAGCACGCCGGTGCGCCGCAGGCGCTGCGGCTGGGTGCGCTGCTCTTCGTGGCGACGCCCACCGACGACCTGACCATGGCCACCGTCGGGGCGAGTGTGGCCCGACACGATCTGCCGTGGTGGCACCTGGTGCCGTTCGTGTTGGTCACAGTGCTCCTGCTCGCGCTGCCCCTGCTGGCGTTGCTGCTGCTCGGGAACAGGGCGGCCCGGGTGCTGACCCGGATGCGGGAATGGGCCGAGGGGCACGCCTGGATCGTCAACGAGCTCGTGATCGCGTTCTTCGCGTTGCTGACCGTCTTGGACCTGATCCGGTCGGGGTGAGCCGCCGCACGCCGTCACGGGATGCCGTGCCGTTTCGTCAAGCTCAGGTCAAGCGAGTGGGAGGACGAGATGAAGGTTCTGATCACCGGGGCGTCCGGCAGTCTGGGCCGGGCGGTGCTGGGCCGGTTGCGCGACGACGGGATCAGCGTCCGGGCCACCAGCCGCCGTCCGCCCGCCGGCTCGGACGTGGAATGGGTGGTTAGCGACCTGACCACCGGAGACGGGTTGACCAGGGCGGTGACCGGGGTGGACGCCGTGCTGCACCTGGCGTCCGCGCCTCGGGGTCGGCAGACCTACCAGGTGGACGTGTTGGGCACCCGCCGACTGGTGGTGGCCGCCGGCGCGGCCGGGGTGCGGCACATCGTCTACATCTCGATCGTCGGGGTTGATCGGGTGCCGATCCCGTACTACCGCCACAAGCTCGCCGCCGAGCAGGTGATCGCTGCCGGTGCGGTGCCGTGGTCGGTGCTGCGGGCCACCCAGTTTCCCCAGTTCCTGGACGACCTGCTGACGGCCAGCGCGCGGCTGGGCCCGGTGATCGGGGACCGGGCTGTGCTCGCCCAACCGGTCGACCCGGGCGAGGTGGCGGCGCGGCTGGCGGCCCGACTGGTCGCCGGCCCGTTGGGCGGCATCGAGGAGCTGGGTGGGCCGCAGGTGCTCCGCTTCGACGAGGCCGTCCGGGCGTGGCGGTCGGCCCGGGGCTCGCGCCGACCGTTGCTGCCGGTGCGGATTCCCGGCCGACTCGGTCGCGAGCTGCGGGCCGGTGGTCTGACCACCGAGGCGCTGCCCCGGGGCGTGCGCACCTTTGCCGACCACCTGGCCGACACGTACGGGGGAACCGGCCGGAAATGAGAGCAACAACGGTTCACGTTCGTCTTACCGTAACGTCATGTTCGCTGTCGTCACCACGGTGATCCTCTACGTCTTCGGCTTCGTCTTCCTCTACGGCGTGATCCGGCTGGGTGTCCGGCACGCCTTCGAGGATCTGGAGCTGCAACGGGCCAAGGCCCAGCGCGAAGAGGAGTTGGCGGCTGCCCGCGACCGCTCCTTCATGCGCGACAACGCCTTCCTCGCCGGCAGTTGAGCACCGGATCGATCCGGCCCGGGCCGGTGTCGTCGCCGGGGGCCCGGGGAGCCGCCGGGCGGTTCAGCGTGGCGGATGCGAGGATCGCACCCGTGATGGGAACGCTGAAGACCGAACCGGCCCGCGCCCGCCTGGATCTGCTCGCCCCGCCGGTCGCGGAGGCCATCGCGCAGTGGCCGGCGGAAGCGCCGGTGGACGTCAACGACGTGCTGGTCGCGCCGATCGACGCCGACCTCGCCGACACCGCGGCGTTCTGCGCGGCGTACGAGGTGGGGCTGGACGTGTCGGCCAACTGTGTCGTGGTGGCGGGCAAGCGCGAGGGCGTGGTCCGCTACGCGGCCTGCATCGTCCTGGCCACCACCCGGGCCGACGTGAACGGGGTGGCCCGCCGGGCGTTGGACGTCCGCAAGGCGAGCTTCGCGCCGATGGCCGACGCTGTGGAGTTGACCGGCATGGAGTACGGCGGCATCACCCCGATCGGGCTGCCGGCCCAGTGGCCGATCCTCGTGGACGCGCGGGTCGTCGCCACACCGCACGTGATCGTCGGGTCCGGCGTACGGCACAGCAAGATCGCGCTGCCGGGGCCGGCGTTGGGCGCGCTGCCGGGAGCGCAGGTGGTCGAAGGGCTGGCCAGGCCGGCCTGACCAGGCATCGGTATCGATGTTGTTGCACGTGAAACATCGTGATCATCGATGCCGGACGCCCGGCGGTCGGTGACTCAGTGTGAGTGTGCTGCGGATTCGCGCTGCTCGACCTCGGCGAGCGCGGCGAGCAACGTCTGCACCTCCTGGGCGCCGGAGACCGCGTACTTCCCGGCCAGCACGAAGGTCGGCACGCTGGTGATGCCCAGGTCCCGGGCAGCGGCCAGGTCGGCGGCGACGTCGGCTACGCGCTCGTCGGAGTCGAGGAACCGGCGCGCGTCGGCCGCGTCCAGGCCGATCTCACCGGCCAGGGTGGCCAGCGCCTCCCGCGACCCGACGTCGACCCCGTGGTTGAAGTGCGCCTGGTAGAGCGCCTCCACCATGTCGGCCGCCCTGCCCTGCTCGGTCGCCCAGGCGACCAGCCGGTGCGCCTCGAAGGTGTTGGCGATCACCGCGCGGTCGTAGTCGAGCCGCAGGCCGTCCGCCGCTGCGACCTGGATCACGTGGTCGACCATCTGCCGGGCGCGCTCCGGGCCGCCGAACTTGCCGGCCAGCGCCTGCACCAGCGGAAGCGGCTGCGGCACCGGCGACGGGTCGAGCTGGAACGGTCGGTAGCGGACCGTCACCTCGCCCTCGTAGCTGGCGAGGGCCTCATCCAGGCGGCGCTTGCCGATGTAGCACCACGGGCAGATGACGTCCGCGTAGATCTCGATCTCCATGATCGGTGGCAACCTCGTGGTCAGCCGAGTTGTTCCCGGATCTGCCGCTTGAGACGGCCCAGGATCGCCGTGCCGCCGCGGATCCGCAGGGGGCTGATCGCCTGCGCCAGCCCCATGCGCTGGTAGAGGTCGTCCGGCACGGCCAGCACCTGCTCGGCGCTCGCGCCCGCCAGCCCTTCGGCGAGGATCCCGGCGAACGCCCGGGTGGTGGGCGCCTCCGGCGGGCAGTCGAAGAGCGTCTCCACTGTGCCTTCCGGGGTCACCCGGGCGCGTAGGAAGAACGCTGTCTGACACTCGGGCACCTGCTCCATGCCCTCGCGCTCCGCGGTGCCCGCCGGCAGCGCCGGGAGCACGTCCGAATACTCCAGGAGCAACTCCAGCACCAGGTCGCGCGGCGCGGCGGCGAACTCGTCGACGATCTCGGCCAGTCGGGCCGGCATGTCAGCCATGCGTCGAGGCTACCGCCGCCGCCCGGGGGCCCCGGTCAGACGGTGGGCGACTGCTCGCTGATCTCGCTGAGCGCGCTGGTGGGGTCGAGCTGCATGGCCAGGTCGCCGAGGGAGACGATCCCCACCAGCTTGCGGTCACTGTCACAAACGAGCACCCGTCGGATGCCCCGGTCCCGCATGAGCGCCGCCGCCTCACTCGCCGTGCAGTGCTGTTCGATCATGACGACCTCGCGGGTGACGATCGAGCCGATGGTGGTGGCCGCCGGGGAGCTGTTCTCCGCCACGGCCCGCACCACGATGTCCCGGTCGGTGAGCATGCCGGCGAGGCTGGCGCCGTCGGTGACCACCACGTCACCGATGTCGGCCTCCTTCATCACCCTGGCAGCCTCGTCCAGGGTGGTCTCGGCCGGCAGGTACACGACCTGCTTGGTCATCACGTCACTGACCCGGTAACCGGTCATGAGAGCCTCCGAAGACGTTTCCACCCGATCCAACTGCACTACCCCGTGACGCCGCCGCTACACCAGGCTCGCACGTTCCTGGCGTACCTCGTGGACGAGTCGCTCCACCAGACCGTCCACCCGCAGCTCGGTGCGCCCGTCGCCGGCCCGCTCGCGCAGCTCGACGTACCCCTCGGCGAGCCGGCGGCCGACCACGACGGCCCGGGGGATGCCGATCAGCTCGGCGTCGGTGAACTTGACCCCGGCCGAGACGTGCGTGCGGTCGTCGACAAGCACCCGCAGGCCGGCGGCGGCGAGACGCCCGCCGAGCTCCAGCGCCGCGTCGAGCTGCGGACCCTTGCCCGCAACCACCAGGTGTACGTCACACGGCGCGATCGCCGCCGGCCAGACCAGGCCCCGGTCGTCGTGGTGCTGCTCGGCGACGGCCGCCACCGCCCGGGAGACTCCGATGCCGTAGCAGCCCATTGTCGGCCGGACCGGCTTGCCGGCCGGCCCGAGCACGTCGACAGCGAAGGCGTCGGTGAAGCGGCGACCGAGCTGGAAGATGTGCCCGATCTCGATGCCCCGCCGGATGGTCAGCTCGCCCGCCGCACAGTCGGGGCAGGGGTCACCGGCGCGCACGTCGGCAGCCTCGATGGTGCCGTCGGGGGTGAAGTCCCGTCCGCACACCACGTCGGTCGCGTGTCGGCCGGGCTCGTTCGCCCCGGTCAGCCAGGCTGACCCGGTCACCACCCGAGGATCGACCAGATAACGGATGCCCAGCTTGTCGAGCAGTTGCGGCCCGATGTAACCGCGAACCAACTCCGGATGGTCTGCCCACTCCTCGAAGACGGTCACCTGCGCGGGGTGCAGCGCGGCACCGACCCGCTTCAGGTCGACCTCCCGGTCACCGGGCAGCCCGATCACCAGGGGCTCGGCCCGGTCGACGCCCGGCTGGCGGACGGACAGCACGACATTCTTCAGGGTGTCGGCGGCGGTCCAGCCGTCCCGACCGCCCAACCGGCGCGCGTTGGCCAACTCCACCAGGCTCGCGATCGTGGGGGTCTCCGGAGTGTCATGCACCTCGGCGGCGGGCTGGCTGCTCGGGTCACCGGCGCTCGGCACCCGGGTGGCCACCGCCTCGGTGTTTGCCGCGTAGGCGCAGGAGGTGCAGCCGACGAAGGTGTCCTCGCCGACCGGCGTCGCCGCCAGGAACTCCTCCGACGCGGAACCGCCCATCGCGCCGGACATCGCCCGCACCACCGAGTAGTCCAACCCCAACCGGTCGAAGATCCGCTGGTACGCGGCGCGATGCCGTGCGTACGCGTCCTGCAGCCCCGCCTCGTCCAGGTCGAAGGAGTACGCGTCCTTCATCAGGAACTCCCGGCCGCGCAGCAGCCCGGCACGCGGACGCGCCTCGTCGCGGAACTTCGTCTGCACCTGGAACAGGGTCACCGGGAAGTCCCGGTACGAGGTGAACAGATCCTTGACCAGCAGCGCCGCCATCTCCTCGTGGGTGGGCGCCAACAGGTGCTCGGCGCCGCGCCGGTCGGCGAGGGTGAAGATGTCGTCGCCGTACTCCGTCCACCGGCCGCTGGTCCGGTACGGCTCGGCGGGCAGCAGCGCCGGGAAGTGCACCTCCTGGTCGCCGATCGCGATCAGCTCGCCCCGCACCACCTCGGTGATCCGATCCAGCACCAGCTTGCCCAGCGGCAGCCAAGTGTAGCCGCCCGGTGCGGCACGACGGATGTAGCCGGCGCGCAGCAGCAGCCGATGGCTCGGCACCTCCGCGTCCGCCGGATCCTCGCGCAGGGTCCGCAGCAACAGGGTCGACATGCGTAGCAGCATCCGGGCAGCCTACGGCCGGTCCGGCAGGATGAGCGATCCATTTCGATCCGAACCGGACCCGACGCCGGCAACCATCGGCGCCGTTGCAGGGTCGACCGGGCGGGGGCCCAACCTCGCGATTGCACCGGACGATCCGGCCCGCCAATGACCTCCGCCACGTCGCCGGATCGGGGCACCGTCCGCAGCGCCTGCGGTGACAGACTGGTCGCCGCAGGCAACGAGTGGCGTGAGGGAGGCGCGGGTGCGCTGGCGCAGTTTTGTCGCGGTCGGGGACAGCTTCACCGAGGGTATGGACGACGCGTACCCGGACGGCACCTTCCGGGGTTGGGCGGACCTGGTGGCGACCCGGCTCGCCGCCGACGCGGGGCCCGACTTCCGCTACGCCAACCTGGCCATCCGAGGCCGGCTCTTCCCCAGCGTGGTCGCCGAGCAGGTGCCCTCCGCGGTGGCGATGAAGCCGGATCTGATCAGCTTCGCGGCCGGTGGCAACGACGTGCTGCGGCGCACCTTCGACCCGGACACGCTGGTCGCCCGCTTCGACGAGGTGGTCCGGCAACTGCGCTCGGGTGGCGCGGACGTGCTCCTCTTCCGGTTCGCGGACGTGATGGCCCGACTGCCCGGTCAACGCCTCGTCGCCCCCCGGGTGCAGTTGCTCAACCAGGCGGTCGGCGAGACCGCCGAGCGGCACGGCGCCATCATGGTCGACCTGTACGCCGACGACACGTTCCTCAACCCGATGCTCTGGAGCACCGACCGGTTGCACCTCTCCCCGGCCGGCCACCGGCGGGTCGCTGGGCAGGTGTTGAACGCCCTCGGGGTTGGTTGCGACGAGGAGTGGCTGATGGTCCCGCCGCACCCGGCACCGTCGCCCTGGTTGGCCGCCCGCGCCGCCGACCTGCGGTGGGCCGGTCAGCACCTCGCTCCCTGGGTGAAGCGGCGGCTGACCGGTCGGTCGTCCGGCGACACGGTGACGGCGAAGCGTCCGCAACTCGGCCCGCTCGTCGACTGAGCGTGCTCACCCTGCACACCGCGCCCCTGCTGCGCCGCGAGCGGGACGGCGAGCCGGCGCCGGAACAGGCCGTGCTGGTCAGTGGCGACCGGATCGAAGCCGTCGGCCCGCTGGCCGAGCTGACTTCGGGGTACGCCGGCGCTCGGGTTCGCCGCTGGCCCGGCACGCTGGGGCCGGGCCTGCTGCACGACGGTCCGCTGCCGCCCGCGCCCACCCCGCGCGAACGGGTGCACGCGCTGCTGCGCACCGGGGTGACCGCCGTGTTGGCGGAGCACCTGGCCGACCCGGCGCTGCGGGCCGCCGCCGAGCGCAGCGACCTACTGGTGCTGCCCACCGCCGTGGCGCCGACGCTACGTCCGGACGGGCGGGCCGACCTCGCGGTGCACGACGTCGACGGCACCTGCCTGGTGACAGTGGTCGCCGGTCGGATCGTCCACCGCCGCGCCTGAACAGGCCCAATCGTCTCCACTGTGGAGTTTGTCTGTCGAATCGGGGTCGCCCGATGTCCGCCGCCCTCGATAGCATCCCCTGCCCCCGCTGATCGGAACGCGGGGACATCGGGGAAAGGTGGATGAGGGATGACCCTCATACCTGGCACGACGACATCCGCAGGACCGGTCCGGGCACTGCTGGCCATGGGGCTTTCCGTCGCGGTCGCCGCCGGGGCGCTCACACTCACTGCCGCGCCGGCCGCAGCTGACGACGCGCTCTCCGTCGGCGACAACCAGCCGCCGGGTGCGCCGACCGAGTTGCAAACCTCCGGCGAGCCGTGCACGACGGCCGAGCCGTACCAGTTGTGGCAGAACGACGACCTGGCGCTCTCCGCCGTCCTGCACGACCCGGACGTCGACGAGACCGGTGGCACCGACCTGTTGACCGCGACCTTCGCGCTCTGGCCGGTCGACGAGCCGACGGCCCGGATCGAGCGGTTCGGGTTCAACGGCCGTGAGGGCGATCGGGAGAGCGCCCTCTTCGAACGGGAAACGCTCACGCACGACCGGGTGTACGCGTGGCAGGTCCGGGCGACGGACAGCCAGGCGACCGGCGAGTGGAGCGGCCTCTGCCATCTCCGGACCGACTTCCAGGGCCCGGAGGTCGCCCCGGTCGTCACCTCCACAGACTTCCCCGTCGAGGGCTGGCACCCGGCGCTGCCCGGTCAGTTCACCTTCGACGCCGCGGCGACCCCGGACGCGGTCGGCTTCCGGTACGAGCTGCTCGGCAGCGACGGCGTCCACACGGTGTCGGCCGACCGGCCCGGTGGCTCGGCCACTGTCACGCTCCACCCGGATGCGGGACCCGGCACCGTCGTGGTGCAGAGCCTTGACGCGGCCGGAAACAGGTCGCCCGAGGCGCGGTACGAATTCCGGGCCAGCGACGTCGCACCGATCGTCACCGGCAGACTCACCGAGATCGGCGTGCCGACCACGTTCACTGTGCAGCCGCAGATGCCAGGGGTGGTCCGCTACAGGTTCCAGCTGGACGGCGACCCCGAGCAGACGGTGGAGGCCGCAGCCGACGGCACCGCCACGCTGACCGTCACCGCCACCCGGGGTGGCAACCGGACGCTCTCCGTGACCAGCGTGACCGCCGACGGCGTGACCGCCACCACGACGAGCACCTTCGCGCTGTCGACCGCCCCGAAGATAACCGCAACTGTCTATCGGCAGGGCGCCACCAGTGGGGGGCCGGGCGTTCCCGGAGTCTTCACCTTCACCCCACGCCAGCCTGACGTGGTCAGTTACAGCTATCGCTTCAACACGGTGACCAGCACCGTGGCCGCGGCGGCCGACGGCACCGCGTCGGTGACCTGGACGCCGACGAAGGCCGGGCTGACCATGCTCACCGTTTCAAGCATCGACCGGAACGGCACCCAGTCGACTTCGGCGTCCTTCATCTTCTTCGTCGGCAACCTGCCGCCGAGCACCCCGGCTCAGGCCGGCGATCAGTAACCCAGCCACCGGCCGGCCGGCCCACCATCCCGTGCGGGTGGTGGGCCGGCCCCGTTACAGCGGTCGTGGGGGGCGATCCGGCGTACCTTGGGGATCATGTCTGTGCCGAACGATCCCGATCCCCGCCTCCAGTCGTACGCGGACCCGCAGCGGCTGGTCACCACCGAGTGGCTGGCCGAGCATCTGGGCGACGAGGGTCTCGTCGTCGTCGAGTCCGACGAGGACGTGCTGCTCTACGAATCCGGTCACATTCCCGGTGCCGTCAAGGTCGACTGGCACCTGGAGCTGAACGATCAGGTCACCCGGGACTACCTGGACGCCACGAGCTTCGCCGAGCTGTGTGCCGCGAAGGGCATCGGCCGGGGTGACACTGTCGTCTTCTACGGCGACAACTTCAACTGGTGGGCCGCGTACGCCCTCTGGGTCTTCTCGCTGTTCGGCCACGCCGACGTGCGACTGCTCGACGGTGGCCGGCAGAAGTGGATCGCCGAGGGGCGCGAGGTGACCCGCGACAAGCCGGCTCGTCCGCGCGCCGACTATCCGGTGCCGCTCCGTGACGACGCGCCGCTGCGGGCCTTCCGTGAGCAGGTCATGGCGCACGTCGCCTCCGGCCGGCCACTTGTCGACGTCCGGTCGCCGAGCGAGTACACCGGCGAGACGCTGCACATGCCGGACTACCCGCAGGAGGGTGCGCTGCGAGGTGGGCACATCCCGGGCGCGGTCAGCAAGCCGTGGAAGTCCGCCGCCAACGAGGACGGCACGTTCAAGTCCGCCGACGAGCTGAAGGCGATCTACGCCGACCAGCTCGGGCTGAGCCCCGACGACGACGTGATCGCGTACTGCCGGATCGGGGAGCGGTCCAGCCACACCTGGTTCGTGCTGCGGCACCTGCTGGGCTACCCGCAGGTGCGCAACTACGACGGCTCGTGGACCGAATGGGGCAACCTGGTCCGGGCACCAGTCGTCAAGGGTGACCAACCCGGCGGCCTGGCCGCCTGACCAGATCCTCGTGTGATCGACTCGGGTTCCCTGATGTCGGGCCGTCCCTCTAGCTGGGACACCGCGATATCAAGGAACCCGAGTCGACCCGATCCTCGTCAGCTAGCGAGCGAGAACACGCCGCGCAGCTCGCGGACGATGCCGGTGATCTCGCCGGTCTCCGGGTGCCAGCGGGCCAGGGCAGCCGGTTCCAGTCGGAGCAGCACCGCGCCCTTGTTGTCCCAGCCCAGCACCTCGCAGCAGCCCTTGCTGCGGTCCCGGCCCAGGTCGAGCAGGTGGAGCACGGCGCCGGTCCGCGCGTCCAGCACTGCCGCCCCCTCGGCGCCGTCGATCTCGCTGTTGGTGATCCAGGCCGCCCGGGCCAGCCGTTCGCCGTGCAGCCAGCCTCGGCCGTAGAACTCGTTGACCTGGTAGGGCGAGGGCATCCCCGAGGCGTTTATTGGCTGTTCGGAGCGGAGTTCGCCCTCCCGGGCGGTCCGGCTGCGCAACTTCAGGCTGGTCCGTTCGCCGTACACGTCGATCAACGGGGCCTCGCGGCCGGCGGCCGGGTCGGGTGCGATCAGCTCCCAGGTCGACACGTCGATCGTGCTGGCCGCCCCGGTGACCCGGTCCACCGCGTACGTCCGGTCGTCGCCCCCGACCAGCACCCGGTCGTGCGCCCACACCACCAGCTCCAGGTAGCCGTCGAGCGGTATCCGGCGGACGGCCGCCGTGGTGAGGTCGACCATGATCAGCTCTTTGGTCTGCGCGAACGCCGCCGACCGGCCGTCCGGCGACAGCACTCCCGGCTTCACGGCGGGCGCCTCGTTGCCGCTCGCGTCCCGGGTCGGTGCCAGCGTCACCACGTCGAGGCTGCGTACCACTCCGTCGTTGCCGAGCACCCGGACCGGGCCGTTCGCGTGATACTCCTCGTCCAAGGGCTGGAACAGCGCCAGCGCCCGCTGGACGGGTCGCTCGGAGAGCGGCACTGTCGCCGGATCGCCGAGCTTGGCCAACGGATCGGGCGGGAAGGTCAGCTCGGCGGGCGGTTTCTGCACCGGACCCGCGTGGGTGGGGTCGACGGTCGGGGTCACCGTGGGGCCGACCGGAGGGACCGGCGCTGGATCGGCGGGAGGTCGCAGTGCCGCCACCGTGCCACCACCGACCAGCACCACCGCCAGGGCGACCCATCCGACGGACCGCCGGGTTCGCCGGGTACGTCGAGCCCGCTCCCATCCGGCGGTGGCGGGCTGGCTGGGCAGCACGTCCTCGGCGCTGATGGTCAGCAGTCGACGCAGATCCTGCTCGTTCACGGGTTCACCTCCAGACCGCTGGCCAGATCGGCCGAGCCCTGGCTCGGTCGGGCATCGCGGGCGAGGTCCGGAGCGACCTCGCGGAGTCGGCGCAGCGCCGCGTGGCACTGGCTCTTCACGGTGCCGACGGTCACCCCGAGCGCCTCGGCGGTGGCGACCTCGGTCAGGTCCTCGTAGTAGCGCAACACCAGCACGGCCCGCTGCCGTGGTGGCAGGAGGCCCAGCGCGTCATGCATCGTCAGTCGTAGCGCGCCGTCCCGGTCGTGGGCCACCTGGTCCGGCGGAGCGGCGCTGAGCCATTCCCGCCGTCGACGACGCCACCACGACACCGAGTCCCGGTAGAGGATGGCCCGCACGTACGCGGAGGGGTCGCCGTCGCGGACCGAGGACCAGCGCAGCGCCAGCTTCAGCAGCGCGTCCTGCAGGAGGTCCTCGGCCTGGTGCCGGTTGCCGCAGATCAGGTAGGCCGCGCGGAGCAGCCGGTGCTGGTGGTTCTCCACGAAGGCGAGGTAGCCGTCGCGTCCGTCGTCTCTCGTCGGCGCCATCCGTCCCCCTCCCGGCCGTCGCGGTGTACGCGTCATCTGGCAGACGCACGGGAGGGGGGAAAAGGTTGGGTCAGCTCGGTGGCGTTCCGGTCAGATAGCGCTGAAGGGTCGGCGCGATCCAGGAGACCAGCTCGTCCGGGGTGGTGTCCACCATGGGCGGCAGGCGGACGATGTACCGGGTGAAGGCGAGGCCGAGGATCTGACTGGCCACCAGGCCGGCTCGTTGGGCGGTCAGCGCCGGGTCGCCGTTGAACGTGGCCACGGCGGCGGTGAGCTGGTCGGCGAAGATGCCTCGCATGCGTTCGGCCGCGCCGGGGTTGGTGCTGGCGGCGCGCAGCAGCGCCACCAGCGTCTCGTCGCCCTCCCAACGGGCGAGGAAGTGCCGGACCAGCGCCTCACCGAGGTGGGCGGGCGGCACCGAGGTCAGGTCGGGCAGGCGTAGGTCGAACTCTGCCGCCGCCGCGAAGAGCCCCTCCTTGCTGCCGTAGTAGCGCATGACCATCGACGGGTCGATCTGGGCGTCGGCGGCGATGGCCCGGATCGTGGCGCGCTCGTAGCCGTCCGCCGCGAACCGTTCCCGGGCCGCTCGCAGGATCGCCGCCCGGGTGGCGTCGGAGCGGCGGGGCTGGGTCGACTGGTCGGACGGGGTCATGCCAACGACCGTATGCCAACACCCGTTGACACGCAATCAACAGGGCCTTAGCGTTGCCAACAAGTGTTTGCCAACAGGTGTTGGCAACGGTCTGTTGGAGGTGGCCATGCTGCCCACGAACACCGACGTCCTAGTGGTGGGCGCCGGCCCCACCGGTCTCGCCACCGCGTTGACACTGGCCCGGCGCGGAGTCGAGGTGACAGTGCTGGACCGGTTGGCCGCGCCGCCGACGACCTCCCGCGCCGCCGTCGTGCACGCGTACACACTGGAGGTGCTGGACCGGATCGACGCCGCGGCGCCGCTGATCGCCCAGGCGGTGCGGACGCCGCGCTTCACAGTGCGCGACCGGGACAGGGTGCTGCTGTCGGTGCCGTTCCATGAGCTACCGTCCCGCTTCCCCTACGCGCTGCTGGTCTCCCAGGCGGTCACCGAGGCCGTGCTCACCGAGAAGTTGGCCGAACTCGGTGTCCAGCTACGACGGTCACGCCAGCTCACCGGGCTGAGCCGCGCCGGTGACGGCATGCTCGCGCAGGTGGACGACGAGGCGCTGCGCGCCCGATTCGTGGTCGGTGCCGACGGCCTGCACAGCACTGTCCGGCAGTTGGCCGGCATCGGCTTCACCGGCAGCAGCGACGAGGAGTCCTTCGTGCTCGCCGACGTGCGGGTGCGCAGCGTGCTGCCCCGCGACGAGGCGGCGCTCTTCCTCGCCCGCTCCGGACCGCTGGTCTGGGCGCCCCTCCCCGGCGGGGTGGTCCGGTTGGTCGCCGCCGTGGCGACCGCCCCCGCCGAACCGGACGCCGCCTACCTCCAGGCGCTGCTCGACGAACGCGGCCCGGCGCGACGACCCGACCGGGTGACCGAGGTGCTCTGGGGCTCCCGATTCCGGGTGCACCACCGGATCGCCGACACCTTCCGAGCCGGTCCGGTGCTGCTGGCCGGCGACGCCGGGCACGTGCACAGCCCCGCCGGCGGGCAGGGCATGAACCTCGGCATCTGCGACGCCGTCGCGCTCGGCACCGCAGTGGCGGACGTGCTCGACGGTGGCCCGAAGACGCTGCTCGACGACTACACCGCCCGGCAGCGGCCGATGGCCGAGGACGTGCTGAGCTTCGCCGCCGGGCTGACCAGGTTGGCCAGCGTCTCCCCGGCTCGTCGCCCCGCCCGGGACGTGCTGCTCCGGCTGCTCGGCGCCGTCCCACCGGCCCGTCGACGCATCGCGCTGCGCCTGTCCGGGCTGTCGCACCGGGAGCCGACGCCGGGTTAGGCCACGGGGCTAAACACGGCGGGGGCGACCGGCCGCAGTGTCCGCCACGCGGCGAAGGTGACCAGCGCGAACGTCCCCGCCGCCGCGCCCGTCACCGGCACCGTGCCGTACGCCGAGGCGGCCAACCCGGCGAGCGCCGCCCCGAGCGGTGCGGTGAGCAGACCGACCATCCGCTGGGCCGCACCGACCCGACCCAGCAGTTCGCCCGGCACCTGCCGCTGCCCGTACGACGCCCACAGGCTGTTCCACACCACGGTGCCGGCGGCGAAGACGGCCAGCGCGATCCCGCCCGACACCGGATGCCGAGCCAGCGCGAAGCCGGTCAGCGCCACGGTCTCCACGGCCAGCACCGCACGCAGCGCCGGCACCGTACCGAGCCAGGCGGCGAGCCGACCCGCCCCGAGCGCCCCCACCACGCCCCCGACGATGGCCGCGGCGGCGAACAGCCCGTACCCGGCCGGCGGCACCCGCAGCACGTCCAGCGCGTAGAGCACCAGCACCGCCATGATTCCGCTGATCGCCAGGTTGCTCGCGGCGGTGAGCACTGTGACCCGCCACAGGGTCCGGTGCGCCCGCAGCCAGCGCAGCCCCTCGACGATCTCGCTCCACACCGAGCCGCGCCGCCGTTCCATCCCTGTGGTGATGGCGGGAGGCGGACCGAGGGCCAGCACCAGCAGGGCGGCTGCCGCGAAGGTGAGGGCGTCGAGGGCGAACGGGAGGGCCGGGGCGACGGCGAACAGGACACCTGCGGCGGGCGCTCCGAGGAAGCCACCCGCCACCGCCGACCCCGCCTGGAGCCGACCGTTCGCCCGGGGCAACGCGTCCGGCGGCACCAGCGCGGGGAGCAGCGCGAACGAGGCGGAGTCGAAGAGAGTGCCAAGGGTGGCGAGCAGGAACGCCGCCGCCAGCAACACCAGGACATTGACCCGGTCGAGCGCGACCACAACGGCCAGCGCCGCCACCACTGCCGCGCGTACCCCGTCGACCACCGCCATCGTCCGACGGCGGTCCCACCGGTCCGCGTACACGCCGCCGAGCAGGCCGAACAGCAGCGGCGGCACCTGCCCGGCCACCGTGACCGCCGCGATGATCCGCGGGTCGCGGGTCACGGCCGCGGCCAACAGGGCCAGTGCCGGGGTACGCAGCGCGTCCCCGAACCGGGACGAGACGGCCGCGGACCACAGGAGCCGGAAGTCCCGGCCCAGAGCGGAGGAAGTCATGCCGGCGACCGTGCCGGTTCGACCCGGTCGAGGGTCAAGCCGCCGGGCGAAAAGGGGACCGCGCCTGTCGGTGATCATGGGTACGGTGAGCGCCGGCATCGGGACCGGGGAGACATCAGGCGTGGACCACACTTTCCAGGTCGACCTACGTGGCGTGGTCGACCTGCTCAGTCATCACCTCTACGGCAGCCCGCGGGTCTACGTCCGCGAACTGCTCCAGAACGCGGTGGACGCGATCACCGCCCGACGCCGGGTCGAGCCGGACGCGCCGGCGCTGGTACGCATCGAACCCCCGGACAGCACCGGCGACGGCACGCTACGGGTGCACGACACCGGCATCGGCCTGACCGAGGCGCAGGTGCACGAGCTGTTGGCCACCATCGGCCGCAGCTCGAAGCGCGACGAGCTGGGCTTCTCCCGGCACGAGTTCCTCGGCCAGTTCGGCATCGGCCTGCTCTCCTGCTTCCTGGTGGCCGACGAGATCCAGGTGCTCACCCGGCACGGCGACGACCCCACGGTTCGCTGGACCGGGTACGCCGACGGCCGTTACGCCGTGACTGTGGCCCCGCCGGAGGAGGCCCGCGCCGAACCGGGCACCACTGTCACCCTGGTGCCGCGCCGTGACGCGGACCAGTGGTTCACCACCCCGACCGTCACCGACCTGGCCCGCCTCTTCGGCGCGCTGCTGCCGGTCACCGTCCGCGTCGGCGACGTCGTCACCACCACCGGGGAGCCGCCCTGGCCGACCACGCCGGGTGCGCCGGTGGACCGCGCGGCGTTGATCCGGTACGCCCGGGAGACGCTCGGCGTGGACCCGTTCGACGTCCTGCCGCTGGCCGTGCCGGAGGCCGGGCTGACCGGTGTCGCCGTCATCCTGCCGACCCCGGTGAACCCGGCGGCCCGGGCGGGGCACCGCGTCTACCTCAAGCGGATGCTGCTCACCGAGAACGCCGACGGGCTGCTGCCGGAGTGGGCGTTCTTCGCGCACTGCGTGGTGGACGCGACCGAGCTGCGCCCGACCGCCAGCCGGGAGGCCCTCTACGAGGACACCCTGCTGACGGCGACCCGGGAGGCGCTCGGCGACCAGGTGCGCGGCTGGCTGGTCCGGCTGGCCCGGCACGACCCGCACCGGCTGGCCGAGTTCCTCCAGGTGCACCACCTCGGCGTGAAGGCCCTGGCGTTGCACGACGACGAGATGCTCCGGCTGGTCGACAGGTGGTGGCCGATGGACACCAACGTCGGCACGCTCACCCTCGCCGAGTTCCGGGAGCGCTACGGCGTGGTCCGCTACGCGGCGAGTCTCGACGAGTTCCGTCAGCTCGCCGCGGTGGCCGCCGCGCAGGACCTGGCGGTGGTCAACGCCGGATACACGTACGACACCGAGTTGATCGAGCGGCTGCCGGTGGTGGACCGCTCGGTGCTGATCGAGCGGCTGGAGCCGAGCGACCTCACCACCCGCTTCGACGCGCTCGACCCGCAGGTGGAGTTGGCGCTGCGACAGTTCCTCGCGGCGGCGCAGCGGGCCGTCGAGCGGTCCGGCTGCGAGGTGGTCATCCGGGCGTACGACCCGGTCTCGCTGCCCGCGCTCTACCTGGTCAGCCGCTCGGCGGCGTTCAACGACCAGCTCGCGGCCAGCCGGGACCGGGCTGACGAGCTGTGGGGCGGTGTGCTCGACGCGCTCGCCGCCACCGCCCCGCCGGACCGCCCGCAGCTGGTGCTCAACCACCGCAACCCGCTGGTCCGCCGGGTAACCATGCTGGGCGACCCGGAGTTGGTGGGGCTCGCCGTCGAGGCGCTGTACGGGCAGGCGCTGCTGCTCGGCCACCATCCGATCCGCGCCGCCGACGCGGCGCTGCTGAACGATTCCTTCCTCGGCCTGCTCGGCCGGGCTGTTCCGGGACGGGAGTGAGCATGAGCGACGAGGATCTGTGGCGGGTGCTGCGCGGCATCTCCGACATGCCGTACGGGGCGGGGCAGATCGCCGCCCTGGAGCAGCTGCTGCGCCGGGTGGACGCCGCCGACGACAGGCACCTCGCGTTCGTCACCCGGATGCAGGCCACCACCGGCTACATCTACGGCGGCGAGCCGGCGAAGTCCTTCGTGACCTTCTCCTGGTGTCTGTCCGAGTTCGACAGTGACCCGCAGCCGTACCACCAGCGTCACCTGCACAACCTGCTCTGGCACTTCAAGTACATGATCAACGGCCTGCTGAACTTCCCGGAGGTGCCGCTCGACCGCACGTACGCCGTGCTGGACGACATGGAACGCCGCTACCGGGCTGGCGGGCACAGCCTGCAGGCCGTGCACAAGCACCGGTTCCGGGTCGCCGACCACGTGGGCGACGCCGAGGCCGCGGCGCACTGGTACCGGCTCTGGCAGACCACCCCGCGCGACGCCCTGTCCGACTGCGCCGGTTGTGACCCCACGAGCCAGGTGGGACACCTCGCCGACACCGGGCGGGACGTGGAGGCGGTGGAGCTGGCCGAGCCGGTGCTCGCCGGCCGGCTCAACTGCAACGAGCAGCCGCAGTCGATCCTCACCGCGCTGCTCCTGCCGTACCTGCGGACCGGGCGGGCCGAGGAGGCGCGGGACGCGCACCGGGAGGCGTACCGCCGGCTGCGCGGCAACCTCGCCAACCTGTGGGACATCGGCGACCACGTCGAGTTCTGCACGTTGACCGGCAACGAGGCGCGGGCGGTGGAACTGGTCGAGCGGCACCTGGACTGGCTGGACCGGCCGCCGTCGCCGGCCGCCGCCATGCACTTCGCGGCGGCGGCTGCCGCGGCGCTGCGTCAGGCCGGCGCGTCGAGCGTGTACCGCCGGGCCGCCGAGGGCCGGCCGGCCGCTGAGGTGTCGGCGGCGTCGTTGGCGGACGAGCTGGCCGAGACCGCCACCGGCCTGGCCGCCCGCTTCGACGCCCGTAACGGCACCAGCCACCAGTCGGAGTGGGTTGCCCGTCGGCTCGCCGTGCAGGCGAGCGGGGACCATGTGCCGTTGTCGGCGAGCGTCCGCCGCCGCCCGGCCCGCCCGGTCGGGGGCGAACCGGTCGCCGGGCCGGGCACACCGGCGTCTTCTACCGGTCGCGTGCGACCCGGTGAGGGTGAACGACCCGCCGTTACCGTGCCCGCCGACGCCGGCCCGGACGATCTGCTGGACCTCGCGGAGCAGGGTTGGGGTCGGCACGACCGGGCCACCTTCCGGGCGGCGCTGGCCGCCTTCGACGACCGGTTCGGCTCCGCCGAGCTGCCCGCCCGCACTGCCGCGCACCGGCTGGCGCTGCGGGCGTCGGAGCGTGGCGAGGAAAACGACATCGAGGGTGCGATCACGCTGAACCGGGCTGCGCTGGAGTTGTACCGGGAGGCGGGCGCGGAGGTGCCCGCCCAGACGGTCGCCGGGCGGCTCGGTGTGCTGTTGACCCGCTCCGACGAGGACAGCGAGGAAGGGCTACGGCTGGCCCGAGAGGCGGCCGAGGTCCTGGATCGGCTCGGCGACGCCCGGCAGCGGACGGCCGGACACGAGCGGGTGGCGTTGACGCTGCTGTACCGCGAGCGGTGGGCGGACGCGCTCGCCGCGCTCGACCGGGCGCCGGCCGACGCGGGCGGCGACCGGCACCTGGCGGCGCGGATCGCGCTGCACCGGGGGCACCTGCTGGAGGAATCCGACCGCGTCGAGGAGGCCCGCGCCGCCGTCGACGAGGCACGCCGGATCGGTCGGGAGTTGGGCGTCGACGAGCTGGTCACTGGCGCGTGCCTGGCCTACGCGCGGCTGGTCGACGATCCTGCGGACGCGGTGGCCGCCTGCGACGAGGCGTTGGAGGCGGCACCGGTGGAGGCGGAGTTGCCGGTCCGGGTCGCTCGCGCCCGCGCGTTGTTGTCGGCCGGCCGGGCCGTCGACGCGGTGGACGACTTCGTCGAGGCGGTGACGCTGTGCGTGGAGCGGGGCGCCGAGGGGGACGCGTTCCTGCGGTGGGAGCTGGCGAACGCGTACCGGATCGTGGGCCGGCTCGCCGAGGCCGCCGAGGTCGCCGAGGAGGCCATCCTCGGTCTGGATCGGTTGGGCGCCCAGGCGGAGGCCGACCGCTGCCGGCACCTGCTGGCCGGCGTCTACGCCGGGCTTGGTGAGACCGACGCGGCGTTGGCCCTGTTGCAGCAGCTGGCCAGCAACCTGGATGGGCCGGACAACCTTCCGCACCGGGCGCAGGTGCTGGAGGAGGCCGGCGGGATCCTCTACGACGCCGACCGGGACGCGGCGGCGGGTGAGCGGTTCGTCGCCGCCGCCGAGGCGTACCGGCTCGGTGACCTGCCGGTGGACGAGCTGCGCGCGCGCCGACGGGAGGCGTACGCCTGGTTCTGGGCCGACGACCGGGACGCGGCGTTGCGTGCCGTCGAGGTGGTGGACGGGTTGGCGGCGAAGCTGGCCGGGCAGGCCGAGCCGCAGGTGACGTACGAGCTGGCGATGGCGGCCGAGGCCGGAGCGCGGGTTCTCACCGGGGAGGAACGGCTGGACGAGGCGCTGGGTCGGCTCACCGGGGTGCCGGACCGGTTGCGGTCGATCGAGGCGTTCGGCGAGGCCGCCCAGGTGGAGGCCCTCATCGGTGAGTTGCTGCTGCGCCTGGACCGGCCGGCCGAGGCGGAACCGCTGCTGCGCCGCGTGGTCGGTGGGCTGCCGGCCGGATCGCGGCAGGTCCGCCAGACTGCCTGGCTGCTGGCTCGGGCGCTGGATCTGCTCGATCGGCCCACGGAGGCTGCCGCGTTACGTGCTGAGCACGACCTGGACCAGGACGACTGACCCTCGCTGGCCGCCCCTGGCCAGGTCAGGGGCGGCCCGGCCCGGGGTGGGCGGATCTGACCGGCAACCATCGCGGGCTCCTCGCGGTCTAGGCTTGCCCGGTGACGGTGGAGCAGCAGGCACGGGGTGCGGCGGGTGCGGGCCGGCGCAGGTCCCGCAAGGACGAGATCCTGGAGATCGCGGTAGGTCTGTTCGCGGCGCGTGGCTACCACGGCGTGTCGATGGACGACATCGGCGCCGCCGCCGGGGTCACCGGTCCGGCGCTCTACCACCACTTCGCCGGCAAGGAGGCGATGCTGGCCGCCGCGCTGATCCCGGTCAGTGAGGGGTTGCTGGCCGGCGGGCGGGAACGCGCCGCCGGGCGCTCGGACGACCCGCGCGGAGTGCTGGAGTCGCTGATCGACTTCCACGTCGAGTTCGCGCTGGCCAACCCGGCGGTGATCGCGTTGCACCTGCACGAGCTGGACCGCCTGCCCGAGGAGCCGCGGCGGCGGATCCGTCGCCTGCAACGGCTCTACGTCGAGGAGTGGGTGACGGTGCTCACCGCGCTGCACCCGGGGATGCCCGACGGTGAGGCGCGGGTGCTGGCGCACGCCGCGTTCGGTCTGATGAACTCGACGCCGTTCCTCGGTGGTGAGGTGGACCGGCGACGCCGGGCCGAGTTGCTGCGCGGCGCGACCCTGGCCGCGCTGCTCGCCTGAGCCGACTCGTCAGAACCGTGTCGGTCATGATTCCCTGACATCGTCCCACCATCCGGACGCCGGGAGGAAACATGATCGAGTCTCTGCTGGTCGCCAATCGGGGCGAGATCGCCCGCCGGATCATCCGGACCGCCAAGCGGCTCGGCATCCGCGCGATCGCTGTGCACTCGGAGGCCGACGCCGACCTGCCGTTCGTCGCGGAGGCGGACGAGGCGGTCCTCATCGGCCCGCCGAACCCGGCGCTGAGCTACCGCAACACCGAGGCGATCCTCGCCGCCGCGAAGAAGACCGGTGCGCAGGCCATCCACCCCGGGTACGGCTTTCTGTCGGAGAACGCCGACTTCGCCCGCACCGTCGAGGCGAGCGGCCTGATCTGGGTCGGACCGGGCGCGGACGCGATCACCGCGATGGGCGACAAGATCAACGCCCGGAACCTGATGGCGGCGGCCGGTGTTCCGGTCGCGCCCGGCACCACCGACCCGGCCGCCGACCTGGGCGCGGCGGTGACGGCCGCCGCCGAGATCGGCTACCCGGTGATGGTCAAGGCCGCCGCTGGCGGTGGCGGCATGGGCATGGGCGTGGCCGCCGACGAGGCCGCGCTGCGCACCGAGTACGACAAGGTGCGCGCGTTCGCCGAGCGGATGTTCGGCGACGGTTCGGTGTTGATCGAGCGGTACTTTCCCCGGGTACGGCACGTCGAGGTGCAGATCCTCGGCCTGGCCGATGGCCGGGTGGTGGCGCTCGGCGAGCGGGAGTGCTCGGTGCAGCGGCGCAACCAGAAGCTGGTGGAGGAGTCCCCGTCGCCGGCGGTCTCGCCGGAGCTGCGGTCCCGGCTCCTGGCCGCGGCGGTGCGGGCCGGCGAGGCGGTCGACTACCGCAACGCGGGCACCGTGGAGTGCCTGCTCGAACCTGAGACGAACGAGTTCTTCTTCCTGGAGATGAACACGCGGTTGCAGGTGGAGCACCCGGTGACCGAGTACGTCTACGGCGTCGACCTGGTCGAGGAGCAGTTGCGGGTGGCCTCCGGGTTGGCGCCGACGTTCGACCCGGACGCGTTGACTCCGCGTGGACACGCCATCGAGATGCGGATCAACGCGGAGGACCCGAAGCGCTTCCTGCCCGGTCCCGGTGTGATCAGGACGTGGGTCGAGCCGACGGGCGAGGGTGTCCGGGTGGACTCCGGCTACACCGACGGCAACACGGTCACTCCGTTCTACGACAGCCTGCTGGCCAAGCTGATCGTCAGCGGCGCGACCCGCGACGAGGCGCTCGATCGCGCGAAGGCAGCCGTCGCGGCCTTCCAGATCGAGGGCCCGAAGAACAACGTCCCCTTCTTCGCCGAGCTGCTGACCAACGACGAGTTCCTCTCCGGTGCCTACGACACGGGAATCGTCTCCCGCATGCGCTGACCGGCCAGGCCGTCG
This sequence comes from Micromonospora vinacea, assembly GCF_015751785.1. Lineage (NCBI taxonomy): Bacteria > Bacillati > Actinomycetota > Actinomycetes > Micromonosporales > Micromonosporaceae > Micromonospora > Micromonospora vinacea. The sequence continues at coordinate 1,974,359 of NZ_JADOTY010000001.1, forward strand.
ACAGTCGTGCCGGCGGGGAGGCAAGACTGGTTCGCGCGCCCTTTGCTCTGCTTACCTATACGCGCCAGCGGTTATTCGGTGACGGACAGTTACCGTCGCGCATAGGGCAGCAGAGCAAAGCGGCCGACATGCTGTCCCGATCCGACGTCACAGCGAGGTGACCGATGAGTCAACTGCCAGATTCCGTCTCCATTCGTGAGGTTGGGCCGCGGGACGGGTTGCAGAACGAGGACCCGATCCCGACCGACGCCAAGGTGCGGCTGCTCGACGCCCTCTCCGGCACCGGCGTACGGCGCATCGAGGCGGTGTCGTTCGTGCACCCCAGGGCGATTCCGCAGATGGCCGACGCCGACGAGGTGTGGCAGCGGGCGGTGAAGGCCGACGGGGTGCGGTACTCCGCGCTGGTGCCGAACACCCGGGGCGCCCAGCGGGCCCTCGCCGCCGGATTCACCGAGATCGAGGTGGTGGTCTCGGCCAGCGACACGCACAACCGGCGCAACGTCAACCGGTCCACCGACGAGTCGCTTGACGACATCGCCGAGCTGATCGACCTGCTGCACGGTGCGTCGGCGCGGGTCGAGGTGATCGTGGCGACCAGCTTCGGCTGCCCGTACGAGGGGGACATCGACCCGCAGCGGGTGGCGGGGATCGTGGACCGGGTGGTCCGCGACGGCGCGGACCGGGTCGCGTTCGGCGACACCACCGGCATGGGCACCCCACGCCGGGTCCGCGAGCTGTTGACAGCGGTACGCGACCGCAACGCGCACGTGCCGGTGCTGCTGCACTTCCACAACACCCGGGGTACGGCGCTGGCCAACCTGTTGACCGCGCTGGAGCTGGGGGTGACCGAGTTCGACGCCAGCGTTGGCGGCCTGGGTGGCTGCCCGTACGCGCCGGGGGCGAGCGGCAACCTGGCTACCGAGGAGGCCGTGCACATGCTGCACGACATGGGCATCGACACCGGCATCGACCTGGCGGCGCTCATCGAGGTGGCGGAGTTGGCGGAGGAGTTGCTCGGCAAGAAGCTGCCGTCCGGTGTGCTGCGGGCCGGCCCGCGTACCCGGTTGACGCCGTTGCCGAGCTGAGGACGCGACGAAGGGGCCGGCGCGTGCGCCGGCCCCTTCCACCTGCCAGGTCGGTCAGCTCACCGGGGTGAGCGCGCTCGGCCAGCTGTCGCGGAAGACGTCCGCGCTGCGGTCGGTGGCGCTGAACGTGCCGGCGAAGAGGTTGCTGACCCGGCTCGCCTCGGCGGTGCTCGGGTACGGGTTGGTGCAGCTGGTGCCGGCGCTGCCGCCGGACATCAGCAGCGCGCAGTTTCCGTTGTAGTTGTCCGGCAGGCCGAGGATGTGCCCGATCTCGTGCGTCATGATCCGTAGCACGCTGTACTGGGCGGCCTGCTGGGTGTCGATGTAGACCCGGCCGTTGCCGAGGCTGGTTCGCACGGCGTACGAGCCGCCGCCGGTGATCCGGTAGATCCGCAGGTTGGAGCCGCAGTTGGCGGAGAGCGTCAGGTTGACCGTGGCGTTGTTCCAGATCGAGGCGGCCTGGTTGGCGACGCTGGCGTAGCTGCCCGCCTGGCTGGTGTTGTAGCAGATGGTCATGGCGGCGGACGCGGGCGCGGGGTTGGCGACCGTGACGCCGAGGGTGGCGAGTGCCGTCGCGAGGAACGCGACCGCGAGCCGATTGAGTCGTGAGGTCATCGCTGACTCCATTCCGGGAGGAGGGGTGCCAGGAGCCTAGCGATGAGTATTCATGTTTTTCAATGTCTTGCTCTCGGCTCGACCGTCTGGTTCGCTCGTAGGTCGCCGACAGTCGTACTCATGCGCTAGCCTAACGATCGTTCAGGTCATATGGCGGAGGAGTCGGCGTGACGCTCGACGGTGAGGCACTGGAGCAGCTGCGCAAGCGGGCCCGGTCCGGCGGCGCGGACAAGTACCACGCGGCCAACGCGGCCAAGGGCAAGCTCTTCGCCCGTGAGCGGGTCGCGCTCCTGGTCGACGAGGGCTCGTTCGTCGAGGACGGCCTCTACGCCAACGCGCTCGCCGAGGGGTTGCCCGCCGACGGCGTGGTGACCGGCACCGCCACGATCGACGGTCGACAGGTCTGTCTGATGGCCAACGACTCCACCGTCAAGGCCGGCAGCTGGGGCGCCCGCACCGTCGAGAAGATCATCAGGATCATCGAGCGGGCGTACGGCGCCGGCGTGCCGATGGTCTACCTGGTCGACTCGGCCGGTGCCCGGATCACCGACCAGGTCGACCTCTTCCCCGGCCGGCGCGGCGCCGGCAAGATCTTCTGGAACCAGGTCCGCGCCTCGGGTTCGATCCCGCAGGTCTGTGCGCTGTTCGGCCCGAGCGCCGCCGGTGGGGCGTACATTCCGGCGTTCTGCGACGTGGTTGCGCTGGTGGACGGCAACGCCAGCATGTATCTCGGCTCCGACCGGATGGTCGAGATGGTCACCGGTGAGAAGACGACCCTGGAGGCGATGGGCGGGGCCAAGGTGCACACCACCGAGTCCGGTGTGGGGCACTTCCTCTGCAAGACCGAGGCCGACGCGCTCGACGTCGTGAAGACCTACCTGTCGTACCTGCCGGCGAACTGGACGCAGGCGCCGCCGACCGCGCCGGCGGTCGCCGCGCCCGCGAAGGCCGACCTGGCCGCGCTGGTGCCGGCCAGCGAGCGGCAGGCGTTCGACATGCGGCGGTACGTCAAGGGCCTGCTCGACGAGGGTTCGTTCTTCGAGATCCAGGCGCTCTGGGCCAAGGAGCTGACCATCGGCTTCGGCCGTCTCGACGGTCAGGTCGTCGGCGTGGTCGGCAACAACTCGATGTTCAAGGGCGGCGTGCTCTTCGTCGACTCGGCCGACAAGGCCACCCGGTTCGTGCAGCTCTGCGACGCGTTCAACGTGCCGCTGCTGTTCCTCAGCGACGTCCCCGGATTCATGGTCGGCAGCGTGGTGGAGAAGCAGGGCATCATCCGGCACGGCGCCAAGATGATCACCGCGATCTCCGAGGCGACCGTGCCGAAGATCTGCGTGGTGGTCCGCAAGGCGTACGGCGCCGGCCTCTACGCGATGGCGGGCCCCGGGTTCGAGCCGGACGCCACGATCGCGCTGCCGACCGCGAAGATCGCCGTGATGGGCGCCGAGGCCGCCGTGAACGCTGTCTACGCCAACAAGATCGCCGCCATCGCCGACGAGGACGAGCGGGCCGCCTTCGTCGCCGCCAAGCGCGCCGAGTACGAGCAGGACATCGACGTCGTCCGGCTCGCCAGCGAACTGGTAGTGGACGCCATCGTCGAGCCGCACGACCTGCGTACCGAGCTGGTCCGTCGTTTCGCGGCGGCGCGTACCAAGGATCGGCACTTCTCCCGCCGTCGGCACGGCGTCACCCCGGTCTGATCATCGACTCAGGCCCGCACAGCGACCCGCTCCCGGCGTCACGAGCGCCGAGGCGGACCGTCCTTACAGGAGGATGAGATGGACTTCCGGCTCACCGACGAACAAGCGGCGCTGCGCGAGAGCGTGCGGGAATTCGCCCGCGAGGTGGTCGCCCCGGTCATAGCCGAGCACTACGAGAAGCACACCTTCCCGTACGAGGTGATCCGGCAGATGGGCAAGATGGGTCTGTTCGGCCTGCCCTTCGACGAGGAGCACGGCGGCATGGGCGGCGACTACTTCGCGCTCTGCCTGGCCCTGGAGGAGTTGGCCCGGGTCGACTCCAGCGTGGCCATCACGCTGGAGGCGGCGGTCTCGCTGGGCGCGATGCCGATCTACCGCTTCGGCACCGAGGAGCAGAAGGCGACCTGGCTGCCCCGGCTGCTCAGCGGTGAGGCGCTGGCCGGCTTCGGTCTGACCGAGCCGGGCACCGGCTCGGACGCCGCCGGCACGCAGACCCGGGCGGTGCTGGACGGCGACGAGTGGGTGATCAACGGTTCGAAGGCGTTCATCACCAACTCGGGGACCGACATCACGGCCATGGTCACTGTCACCGCGGTGACCGGCACGAACGCGGACGGCTCCAAGGAGCTGTCGACGATCATCGTGCCGACCGGCACGCCCGGGTTCACCGTCGCGCCCGGCTACTCCAAGGTGGGCTGGACCGCCTCGGACACCCACGAGCTGACCTTCGACGACTGCCGGGTGCCGGCCGCCAACCTGCTCGGCGCCCGAGGTCGGGGTTTCGCGCAGTTCCTGCGGATCCTCGACGAGGGCCGGATCGCCATCGCCGCGCTGGCCGTCGGTCTCGCCCAGGGTTGTGTCGACGAGTCGATCAAGTACGCGAAGGAGCGGCACGCCTTCGGCCAGCCGATCGGCGCCAACCAGGCGATCCAGTTCAAGATCGCCGACATGGAGCTGAAGGCCCACACCGCTCGCCTGGCCTACTACGACGCCGCCGCGCGGATGCTGGCCGGCGAGCCGTTCAAGCGGCAGGCCGCCATCGCGAAACTGCACGCCAGCACCATCGCTGTGGACAACGCCCGGGAGGCCACCCAGATCCACGGCGGGTACGGCTTCATGAACGAGTACCCGGTGGCCCGGTTCTGGCGGGACTCCAAGATCCTGGAGATCGGTGAGGGCACCAGTGAGGTGCAGCGCATGATCATCGCTCGGGATCTGGGTCTCTGACTGGTCCAGCCGGACTGATCGGCCGGTCGTCCCGGATGGACTGTCCGTACGGCTGTCGGGTTTCGGCGAGCGGGCGTCAGTAGCCCGACGTTCGACTGCCGACGGTCGGAGTCAATCCGTACTCTTCGTGCCCATGACTCCGGATCATGACCGGTCGCGGAGCCCGGCTGGACGGACCACGCTGCCGGAGCTGCTCCGCGGGCATCGACGCGCCGCCGGCCTCACCCAGGCCGAGTTGGCGTCCCGGGCCGGGGTGGGTGTGCGGACGGTGCGTGACCTGGAGCGTGGCCGGTCGATCCGGCCCCAACGCACCACTGTCGAACTGCTCGCCGGGGCGCTGGCGCTGACCGGCACCAGCCGGGCGGCGTTCCTTGCTGCGGCCCGTGGCGTCGGTGCCGAACCGGCCCCGCCAGACGCCACCTCGACGACGTTCGGGGTCGGCGGCAACGCCACCTCGGCGGCCGCACCCGCCGACCCGTCGGTCGCGCTCCCGCCGCCGGTCGCGTTGATCGGCCGGGAGCGCGACCTCACCGAACTGGCCGGGATGCTGACCGCGGAGCGGGGGCCCCGGTTGGTGAGCCTCGTCGGGCTGGCCGGCGTCGGCAAGACCGCCCTGGCCACGTCGGTGGCGCACCTGGTGGCCTCGGCCCACCCGGCCGGCGTCGCCGGGGTGCTGGTCGGCGAGGGCTCAGACGGCCCGGACGTGCTCGCCGCCTCGATGTCCGTGCTCGGCGTGGCGCGCCTGTCCGAACTCGTGGCGCTGCTCGCCGGGCGGCCGACGTTGCTGGTGGTGGACGCTGTGGAGCGCGCCCCGGGCCCGGTGGCCGCGACAGTGCACCGGTTGATCGGCGCACTGCCCTCGCTGCGGGTGCTGGTCACCGGGCGGCATCCGGTCGGGTTGCCCGGTGAGCGGGTCTGGCCGGTAGCGCCGCTCGACGTGCCACCACCGGAGGCCGAGCACTCCGAGCTCGACGCGTGGCCGGCTGTCGCGTTGTTCACCGCCCGGCTCGCGCAGGTCCGCCGGGAGCCGCCCACCCCCGCTGAGCTGCCGGCGCTCGCCGCGTTGGTGCGCCGGTTGGGCGGGCTGCCGTTGGCCATCGAGCTGATGGCCGCCCGCGGCCGGCTCCTCGACCTCACCGAACTGCTCGACCGGTACGGCGACCGGGTGCTCGACCTGGCCACCCCCGCCGACGCGTCCGCCCACCCGGGCTGGGACGCACCGGAGGCGCTCACCGGCCGCGCGAACGGACCCGACACCCGTGCGGCGGTCTCGGTAGCGGTCACCCTGCGGGACGCGGTGGCGTTCAGCTACCGCCTGTTGGCGTCGGATGAGCAGGCCGCGCTGCGGCAGTTGGCGGTCTTCGGTAACCGCTGGTCGGTCGAGTTGGCCGAGGAGATGCTCGCCGACGAGGCCGACCGGGACGGCACTGTGGCGATCGACCCGGTTCCGCTGTTGGACCGCTTCGTCGAGTTGGGGCTGCTGAGCGTACGCGGAACCGGGTCGTTCCGGTTCCGGCTGCTCGACGCGGTTCGTGACTACGCCATCGAGCAGGCAGCCGGTGGGGGTGAGCTGACCTGCATCCGGCGTCGACATGCCGAGGTCATCGCGCGCCTGGTGGCCCGGACCGCCAGCGACCTGGTCGGCCCACGGTTGCCCGACGCGGTGCACCGGCTGGACGAGATGAGCAGTGACATCAGCTCGTCGTTGGCCCACGCGGCGACCGACGACCCGTTGACCGCGCTGCGGTTGGCGGCCTGCCTGACCCGCTGGTGGCGGTTCCGTGGACGTGATGTGGTCGGGCGGCAGTGGCTGCGGCGGCTGCTGGCGGACCCGAGGACCGCCGATGCCGATCCTCTCCTGCGAGGCTGGGCCGCCCTCGGGGTCGCCCGGCTCGCGGCTGAGCACGGTGCGGGCGCCGAAGAGCTGTCGACGGCCCGCGCGGCATTGGACACCTTCCGGCAGGCCGGCGACGTCACAGGGGAGTTGCAGGCGCGGAACGTGCTCGGCGCCCTGCTGATCTCGGTCGGGCAGCAGGACGAGGCTCGCGAACAGGCCGAGGCGCTGCTGCGGTTGGCCGCCCGTAACGGTCGGACCCGGGACCTGGCGGTGGCGCAGAACAGCCTCGCCTGGCACGAGATCCGCACGGGCGACCTGGCCGCGGCCCGTCGGCGGCTCGCTGCGGTGGACCGGCTGGCCGCAGAGAGTGGGGAGCAGCGACTGCGGGTGCTGGGCTGGGCCAATCGCGCCGAGGTCGCCCGCCTGGAGGGCTGGTACGCGGACGCCATCGACCGTGGCCGGCGGGCCATCGCCGCCCTGTCCGAGCTGGGTGACCCCGGGCGTCGCCGTCGGGTGCTCGGGACCGTCGGGCTGGCGCTCGCCCAGGACGGGCGGGTCGCGGAGGCGACCGAGGTGCTGACCGAGCTGCGCGCCGGCGGCGGGGAGGCCGTGCCGGCGCGGCCGACAGTGCCGCGACCGCGCGGGGACGACGCGGCGCTGGCCTGGGGCGGGCCGGAGGTCGGGCTCTGTGCACTGATCGAGGGGAACCTGGCGCTGCACCGGGGTGACCGGGAGTTGGCTGCCGAGTGGTTCGCCGCCTCCGCCGACAATGCGGGGCAGGATCGCCGCGACGCGGTGGAGGCGCTGGTGGGACTGGCCGCGAGCACCGCGGACCCGGCGGTGCTCGATCGACTGGACCGGGTCTGTGCGGAGCACGGCATCCGGCTGTTGCCACAGGAGTCGGGCCTGCTCTACGCGCTGATCGCCGCCCAGGGCGGACCGGCTCAGTAGCCTGCTCCCGCGCCGATCGCGACGGGAGAGTGGCGCGGGCGAAGAGCCCCCTTTGGTGCTACCCCTCGCTGATCGCCCGCGCCGTCACCCCCCGGTGATCCCCGGTGCAGGAAGCCTGCCAGGGGTGTGGTGGCAGAAAGTCGGTTTGGACCCAATAATCCAGCTTGGCCGGGCCAGTTCTGCCGGTCTTTCTGCCGCTGCCATCGCTCGGCGGCGGGTGCTGCTCAGGGCCGACGGGTGGCGCCGTCGGTGGCCGCGACCTGCTCCGGACTGACGTCGTCACTGCCGGCGGTGGCGCACGGATGCGCGGCGTCGCGGACGCGGCGCAACCCGTCGAGGAGGGCCGCCAGCGCCTCGGGGTCGAGTTGCCCGGTGAACCACTGCTCGATCATCTGCAGGTGCCCGGGCAGCGTCTCGTTCAGGCGTTGCATTCCGGCGGCGGTGACCACCGCGTACGAGCTGCGCCGGTCGTTCGGGCAGGCCCGGCGGGTGAGCAGCCCGTCGCGCTCCATCCGGTCCACCACCCGGGTCACTCCACTGGTCGACAGGGAGGTCTGCGCCGCGAGGTCGGTCATGCGTAGTTGGTTGCCCGGCGAGCGGGCCAGTCGGGTGATGACCTCGAACTCGACCGCGGAGAGCCCGTGCTCCTCGAGTTGGGCGTTGAACCGGGCTGACAGCCCGGCGTGTGCCTCGAAGAGCAGGCCGACGGCGGTGATCCGGGGATCGTCGAAGACGTTGGTCACTGGTTCATCATACCAGTGCTTGACACGGGGAATGTTGTTGCAGTTATAGTTGCTCAAGCAGTCGTTGGGCTACTAAACAATCTCCTGGAGGACAGCAGCATGACCAGCAGCATCGATGCGGTTACCCGCGACTGGGACGGCCTCACCATCCCGGCGGCCGGCACCTACGCGCTCGACGTGGCGCACAAGCGGGTCGGCTTCGTTGCCCGGCACATGATGGTGAGCAAGGTCCGCGGTGAGTTCAACGAGGCGACCGCCACCATCACCGTCGCCGAGGACCCGCTGCAGTCGTCGGTCGTCGCCACCATTCAGGCCGCCAGCGTCGACACCACCCAGGCCGACCGGGACGCGCACCTGCGCAGCCCCGAGTTCCTGGACGCCGAGAAGTTCCCGACGCTCGAGTTCCGCAGCACCGGGGTCAAGTCCCGTCGCGGCGGCGAGTTCGTCCTCACCGGTGAGCTGACCATCAAGGACGTCACCCGCCCGGTCGAGCTGGAGGTGGAGTTCGAGGGTGTCGGCCGCAGCCCGTTCGGCCAGGACATCTTCGGCTTCTCCGCGAGCACCGAGATCGACCGCGAGGAGTTCGGCCTGACCTGGAACGTCGCCCTGGAGACCGGGGGCGTGCTGGTCAGCCGCAAGATCAAGATTGAGATCGAGGGCGAGGCCGTCCGTCAGGCCTGATCTTCGAGGATCGCCGGAGGGTCAGGGGGATCCTCCCGGTGATCCGGTACGAAGGGCCCGCGCCGTACGTCGGCGCGGGCCCTTCGCCGTTCCCACTCGTGGTAATTGTCACGGGTTGTTCGCACCGCCATTGGGTCCAGCCGGTCGCCGACGGGGTACAGATGGCGCCACGAGCGCGTCCGCGCCGGCCGACACCGGATCACCGCCGCCGGCCTCTGGCCCCGGTCAGGTGGGCGCTCTTACCGTGGATGCTTCACAAAGCGCTTCCGGGACGGCATGATCCCGACCGCGCCGGCCGTCGGGAGGACACATGGGCAGGGACGTCTCAGAGGGCGCCTTCACCCGGGATGATCGCGTCCGATATCGGCAGAAGGTGCGGCGGTGTCTGGACGTCTTCGCCCTGATGTTGGACGACTTCGGCTTCGACGCCGACCGGCCGATGACCGGCCTGGAGATCGAACTCAACCTGGTCGACTCGGCCGCCGAGCCGGCGATGCGCAACGAGGAGATCCTCGCCGACATCGCGGACCCCCTCTTCCAGACCGAGTTGGGGCAGTTCAACCTGGAACTCAACGCCGAGCCCCGACTGATCGAGGGCACCGGCTTCGCCGACTACGAGCACGACCTGCGCGGCAGCCTCTCCCGGGCCGACGAACGTGCCGCCAGATCCGACGCGAAGATCGTCCTGGTCGGCATCCTGCCCACCCTCACCGAGGGGCACCTGGTCGAGGACAATCTCTCCACCAACGAGCGCTACCGGGTTCTCAACGACCAGATCGTCGGCGCCCGGGGCGAGGACATCGAGCTGGACATCCGCGGCGTCGAGCAGTTGCGGACACACACCGACTCGATCGCCCCCGAGGCCGCCTGCACGAGCCTCCAGTTCCACCTCCAGGTCGCCCCGGACAGCTTCGCCGACTACTGGAACGCATCCCAGGCCATCGCCGGGGTGCAGGTCGCGGTCGGGGCGAACAGCCCCTTCCTGTACGGCCGCCAACTGTGGGCCGAGACGCGGATCGCCCTGTTCCAGCAGGCCACCGACACCCGTCCGGACGAGCTCAAGGCCCAGGGGGTACGGCCGCGGGTGTGGTTCGGCGAACGGTGGATCACCTCGATCTTCGACCTCTTCGAGGAGAACGTCAGGTACTTCCCGCCGCTGCTGCCGATCTGCGAGGACGAGGACCCGGTGGAGGTGCTGCACGCCGGCGGTGTGCCACAGCTCGGGGAGCTGCGACTGCACAACGGCACTGTCTACCGGTGGAACCGTCCGGTCTACGACATCATGAACGGCCGCCCCCATCTGCGGGTGGAGAACCGGGTGCTGCCGGCCGGTCCGACGGTGGTGGACATGCTGGCCAACGCGGCCTTCTACTTCGGGCTGGTACGCGGTCTGGCCGAGGCCGATCGACCGATCTGGAGCCAACTCACCTTCAGCTCCGCCGAGGAGAACTTCCACGCCGCCGCCCGACGTGGCCTCGACGCCGCGCTGCACTGGCCCGGGCTCGGCGACGTGCCGGTCACCAAACTGGTCCTGGAGCAACTGCTGCCGACCGCCGCCGCCGGCCTGGACGGGTTCGGTGTCGCCTCGGCGCAGCGGGACCGGCTGCTCGGCATCATCGAGCAGCGCTGCCGTACCGGCCGTAACGGTGCCGTCTGGCAGACCGAGGCGGTCTGGGCGGCGGAGCGGCACCACGGCATGGACCGGGCGGACGCGCTGCACCACATGGTCACGCGCTACGCCGAACTCCAGCGCACCAACGAACCCGTCCACACCTGGCCAACCACCTGACCCACCCCACTCGCGCACCGCGTCCCCATCCGGGGTGGGGGTGGCCCTGGGGGTTAGTCGGTGGTGGGGCGGGGGGCGCGGCGGGATGCTCGGGTGGGCCGGCTGGTTGGGGCCGGGTTCTCCGCTGTTGCCGCTTCGGTGGGACGGTCCTTGTCAGTGAGGTCCGGGTCCTTGCGCGGGGCGGGCACCTGCGGTGCGGCGGTGGCCTCGCCCGGCAGGGGTCCCGTCCGAGGCGTCTGCGGTGAGGCGTCGGCTCTCCGGCGCCGCGCTGCGGTTCCGGCCGTCGAGGTCGTCGAGGCCGTGGAGCCGGCCGTCGGGGCTGGGGTTCCGGCCGCCGAGCCGCCGACCGCTGACCGGGGGTCGGTCTCGGCGACCGGGGCCGGATCGGCCACCGTGTCCCGACCGACCGCACTCCGGTCGGCCGGGCGGCTTCGGTCGGCCGCGTGGTTCCGCTCGGCCCGCTCGGCGAGGAGGGCGGCCAGCACCGAACCGCCGACACCGGCGAGCACTGCGTACGGGGCGACGAGCTGGGTGGACAGCTGCGCGGGGCCCAGCGTCGACCAGTGCGGCAGGGTGGTCAGGTAGGCGAGCGCGACGAGCACCGGGCCAGCCGCACCGGAGGCCGCCGCACCCACGCGGTGCCCGCCCGAGCGGGCGGACCGACGGGCGGCCAGCACACCGATCAGCAGCGCGGGCACCAGTGCCAGCAGCGCGCCGGGCCAGTAGAGCTGGCCCCCGATCCAGTACCGGGCGTGGTCCGGGTCGAACTGCCAGGTGCCGAGTTGCGCGCCGGTCAACCCTCGTCCGACTCGTACCCCGTCGATCACCGAGACCACCGCGAGCAGCCAGAGCCAGGCGGCCGTCGTTGTCACGTTGGCCGCGGCGGCTCGGGAGCGAAGTGCCCAGATGGCGACGAGGACGCCGATCAGGATGCCCAGCGTGGCCTGCACGGCGGCCGTCCGTTGCGGTGCGTCGGTGTCCCCGCCAGCGGCGACCCGGGCGGGTACGGCGATCAACAGCACCGTGACCAGCCCGCCCAACCCGGCGCCGAGCGCCAGGGTCACCCGCCGCAGCAGGCTGCCCGCGTCGTGGACGGGCGGTTCGGCCACCGGTGGTGGTGTTGCCGCCACCCCCGGCCGGGTCGCTTCGACGGCCGGTGCATCCCCCTCATCCGGGGTTTCGTGCTCCGGGGCCCGGTCGCCGAGCTGCGGGCCCTCGTGGCGGGAAACACCGTCGGTCGCGGTCGCCGGAGAGGTCGCGGTCCTCGCCGGGGCGTTCCGCTGGTGCAGCCGTTGCGCGCAGACCGCGCCGAGCACCGTCGAGCTGGCGGCGAGCCAGGTGGCCCAGGCGAGGCCGTCCGCCCAGGCCGTGTCGGTCGCACCGGCATCGGTTGGCGTCCAGGTGATGACGCCGAGCCCGTAGCCGAAGCCCAGTTGTGCCGCACCCGCACCGGCAGCGACCCCGATCGCCGTTGCGATCGACACTCCCCAGCCCTGTCTGGCCATGCGGGGCAGCGTAACGTCCCGTCGTCGGCGCGGCGAGTCGCAACGACCCGCCGGTGTGGACCGCCGGTGCGGGCGGATTGGGCGGCGGGCGGTACGGTCGCCGGTGATGAGGCGGTGGGCGTTATGACGGACACGAACACGGGCCAGCAGAATGCCGCCGGTGGCGGTGCGGGCCGGGCCAGCGTCGTGCTCGGTGGTGGGTTGGCGGCGGTGCTGCTCGCCGCCGTCGGTGCGACCGGTGGCTGGTTACTGGCTGGCGGGGATGACACACCCTCCGGTGATCCGCTGGCCGTCGCGACCACGGCTGGCGCGGCGACCAGCCGGGCCACCGCACCCCGACCGAGCAGCGGACGGCCGACACCGTCGGCGGTCCAGACCTCCGCCACCTCGACGAAAGGGGCCGGCCTGACCGTGCCACCGGTGATCGGCGCCGACTTCGAGCAGGCCCGGGAGACCCTGCGCAAGCAGCGGCTGGGTTGGCGGCTGGTCTTCGGTGGAGGCGTCGGGCGTACGGTCGAGAGCACCACACCGGACGTGGGCACCGAGGTCGCCCGGGGTACGACGGTGCAGCTCCAGGTCGCCGGCCCGGCGCCGGCCGCCGAGGTGCCGGACGTGATCGGCGAGAGGTGCGCCGACGCCGCCGACGAGTTGGTCGACGAGGGCCTCTACCCGCGCTACGTGAGCGGACGCACCGGGAAGGTCAGCCGGCAGGAGCCGGCCGAGGACGGACCGGCCCGGTGGAACGACCAGGTCAGCATCTGGTGTGGGGCGGACTCCGGCGACCAGCCGACCACGAAACCCACTCCCTGATTCCGGCCGGCGGGTCGAGCCGCCCGCCGCGCTGCCTCACCGGCGGCCGGCGCGGCTCGGCACGCTGATCCGCACCGATGGCGGTGTGGGCGACTAGGTTGGCGGTCGAGGGCCATGACGCCCGTCCGGGTTCGGGAAAGGACGTGCGATGAGCGACGACCGCCAAGAGCCTCCCGCCGGCGAGCACGACGACGACCAGACCCGCCCCCTGCCCCCCGCCGCTGACCGGCCGGGGTCCGGGCCCGCCGCCGACGGCCCGGCCCCGTCCGGCCCCGCCGTCGACGGCCCGGAGCCGACGCAGCCGACGCCAGCCGCCGCTGACCCGGACGAGACGGCACCGATCGACCGGACCGTTCCGGCCCGCCCCGACCTGTCGCCCGACCAGACCATGCCGATCGATCGGTCCGCCGGCACCCGGCCGGGCCCGCCGGCCGACCGGACCGCGCCGATCCCGCCGCCGTGGTCCGGACGGGCCGAGGTGCGCTCGCCGAGGCCGGACGACGCCGAGTGGTACGTCGAGGAGCAGGGCGGTCGGCGGTGGTTGCCGATTCTCTGGGGCGTACTGGCACTGTTGCTCGCCGCCCTGCTCGGAGGCGCGCTCTGGTTGGTGCGCTCCCAGCAGGATGACGACCCGGATGATCCGCGGTCCACCCCTTCGCTGCCGCCGACCAGCGCCCCCGGCACCCCGCCGACCAGCGCGGCTCCCACGTCGGCGGCGCCCACCAGCGAGTCGCCGAGCAGTTCGGCGACCACTGACGCTCCGGACGAACTGCCGGTGCCACCGCTCGCCGGCCTGCCGCAGGCCACCGCCGAAGGGCTGTTGACCCGGCTCGGTCTGCCCTACCGGGTGGTGTACCGCCCGTCGGAGCTGCCGCCGGGGACGGTGGTGGGCACCGAGCCGGAGGCGGGCACGTCGGTGTCGACCGACGACGAGGTGTTGTTGATCGTCTCGCAGGCCGAGCCGCCGACCGGGGCGAGCCCGACCACGCCGAGCCCCACTGTGACGAACACGCCGTGACAGCTGGTCACCACATCCGGCGGCGGGTGCCGACGAGACCGATGCCGGCCAGCGAGATGGCGAGGCCGAAGATGCCGGACCAGAAGAGGGAGCGGCGGATGTCAGTGGCGCTGTGCCCGGCCGGAGCTGCTTCGGTGAGTTCCTGACGGCCGTCGGACTGGCCGCCGGCACCCAGGCCGGACACCGATCCGGTCGGGTCGGCGCCATCGGCGTGGTCGGCCGGGGCGTCAGTGTCGGTCCAGCCCGGTTCGTCGTAGACCGACTGGCCGTCGCCGGTCGGTGGGTCGGAGTCGAGCACTGTGATCTCCGGTGCGGGCACCGGCGCGGTCAGCCGGGTGGACGACATCGCCGGGTCGCGGACGAGGACCAGGAGTGTCGCCATCGCCCCGAGGAGGGCGAGGAGTCCGAAGGCATAGGCGATACGGGAGCGGTGGTGCCGCCGCAGGGCGGGCTGATTGACCATGACCATCCCAGGGTCAGGGTCCTGGACGAGCGGGTGGAACGGTGCCGGGGTGGGCGTACCAATTCTATGGCGACGGCACGCCCACCGGCGGCGGATCGGGTCGGTCAGCCCACCCGGAGCGGGGTACGCGCGACCGGGCGGCGGGCCCGCACGGTGTGCGGGCGGGGTTCGGGGGCGGCCTGCAGTTGCTGCAGCCCTTCCCGCTGGACGAAGATCGAACGTCGGGTGACAGCGTCACCCGCGACGTTCAACTCGTAGCCGTCGAGCCAGAGCCAGCCGTCATAGGTCGGCCAGTCGAGCACCCGGATCACCCGGAACTTGATCGGCCTGAGGAACTGGACACTCGCCGCGCGAGTCACGTGCAGTACGTCACCGGTGCGGGGAAGCACATGGGCTCCTGGGGAGGATCGGCCGGCGGCTGCGCCGGCGGTGCCTGAACGGGGGACGTCTCGGCCGGTGACGGGGTCGTGCCTCGTGAACCGGTGGTGCGGATGGCGGTGGTCGGGCCGTACCCCGCTGGTGACGTGCCGCCACCCGACCACCACCCGGTTGCTTCCGGGAACCGCGCCCGCCGCCGCAGCTTGCCGGCTTGCAGCGGCGGGGTCCTTACCCCGGAGCAGGTCGCGTTGTCGTGGGCCGGGCCCGCGCCGTGCCCGGCTTCCCCGCAGCGGTGGGGTCACCACTCCGAGGGACCGGACAGAGACGCTGAGTGATCCGAGCCATACGGACAGAGTGCATCAGGGACGTGCTTCATGCAAGTTGCACGTCGACTTTTGCCGATACGTGAGCGTGTCGCGCGAAAGGCCTATTGAAGCCATCCGCGTCCGGGCGGCACACTGAGGGCGGTTTCGCCCGTCGCGGCCGGCCGAGGACCGGCACCACCCCCCTCGTCGCGAACGCTCGCCGGTCGACGGTCGCGCCCCCGGCGGGTGTCACCAGTGGCGCGTTACCGGAGGTAGCCCGAGTGGGGTCGAGCAGCCAGCGGCGGGGACCAGTGACTCACGGGTTGCGCGATGAGTGAGCGGCGCAGTCCCACCATCAGACGGCGGCGGCTCGGGGCCGAGCTGCGCCGGCAGCGGGAGTCCGCCGGGATCACCATCGAGGTGGTCGCCGAACAGTTGGAGTGCTCGGCGTCGAAGGTCTCCCGGATCGAGACCGGGCACACCACGGCCACCCCACGCGACGTGCGGGACATGCTGCGGATCTACGGCGTGGTCGGCGCCGAGAGCGACGAGCTGGTGCAGATCGCCCGGGAGGCCCGCCAGAAGGGCTGGTGGCATCCGTACAGCACGGTGCTCGTCGGCGCGTACGTCGGGCTGGAGGCGGCGGCGAGTTCGATCCGGGCGTACGAACAGCAGGTCGTTCCGGGTCTTCTGGAGACCGAGGAGTACGCCGGGGCCATGATCCGCGCCGCCCGTCCGGACTTCACAGCCGATCAGGTGCATCAAAGAGTGCGTGTCCGTCTGGGCCGTCAGTCGTTATTGACCCAGGACGATCCGGTCGATCTGTGGGTGGTGCTCGATGAGGCGGTGGTAAGTCGGCCGGTGGGCGGGGACGAGGTGATGCGCGGTCAACTCAAGCGGTTGGTCGAGGTGGCCGAGTTGCCGAACGTGACGCTGCAGATCCTGCCCTTCGAGGTGGGTGCGCATGCCGGCATGGACGGCACGTTCACGATCCTCAGCTTCCCTGAGCCCGGTGATCCGGATGTTGTGTACGCGGAGAACGCCACGGGTGGGCTCTTCCTCGAGAAGAGCGACGAACTACAGAAGTACAGCTTCATCTTCGATCACATCCGCGCTGCGGCCATACGTCCGGAGGAGTCCGTCGCACACATCGCAAAACTGGCAGAGGAGCCGTTGTGGAAATGGCGACCAAAAGGTTCCCCGTGGACCTGACGCAGGCAGCATGGTTCAAGAGCTCGAAGAGCGGGCCGAACTGTGACAACTGCGTGGAGGTGGCGTACGTGACGGGGGCGGTCGGAGTGCGGGACTCGAAGGACAAGGCGGGCCCCGCCCTGGTCTTCGCGCCCGGTGACTGGCACGCCTTCGTTGCCGGCACCCGGGGTGGTGTGTTCGGCGCGGTCTGACCGACTGGTCAATGGAGTCCCCGTCCGGTTCGCCGGGCGGGGACTCTGCCGTGTCCGCAGGAGTGGTCGCGTCGCGGCCGGGGGTCGGAGAGGTTCCGTCCGGGATTCCCGTCGCCAGAGCGCCCCCGTCTCGTTGAACCGGTCGGTACGGCGCTTGTCGACGACCCGCCGCACCGACCCGCAACCGAGCGAGTAGGCGAGACGGATGACGACGATCGGTTCAGACAACCTCACCACCGGTCCGGCGAAGCCGGAACGGTTCGGTGGCAAGTACCGCGGCGCTCGTCGGGACACGGTTCTGACCGAGGTGGTCTCGACCGACCAGGAGTTGGGTGGGCGGGATGGCGCTTCCGAGACGACGGATCCTCCGCTCTCGCTGCCCTCGCTGGACCCGAACCCGCTGATCGAGCCGTCGTTCCCGCCGTCGGGCTGGCCGATGGAGCCGCCCCAGTCCCTGGCCGACCACCCGTTGCTGCGTGGTCTGCTGATGGAGTTGCCGCCGAAGGGCACCGTGCCCTCGCAGGACTGGCTGGACCGCTGGTTCGAGGCGACCAGGTCGATCCTGGAGTTGCTATACGTGCAGGGCGCCAGCCGTCCGCGTTGACGGCGCCGCGACGGGCTGGACCCGCTCGGCGAAGCGGTTGTGGCGGAGCGCGTGCCGGACCCCGATGGCGACCACGGCGAGCGCACCGACGGTGATCGCCGGCCCGGTGACACCGGGGTCGGCTCCGAGGTCGGCGCCGGCCGCCGCGATCAGCGCCGGCACCGTGGCCAACGCGGTGACCTGAAGTGGCAGCCCGACGAGCGGGTGAGCCGCGGCGGCGCGCAGGCCGTGCGGCGCGGGGGTGGCCGGGGCGCTGGCGAACGCGCCCGCACCGGCCCGCAGGCGGCGGATCCGCCGTACCGAGCAGACCGTCGCCACGAGCGCCGGGCCGGCGGCCAGGGTGAGCCCGGTGGCGGCCCGGTCGACCGGCGTGGCGCCGGTGCTGAACAGCCCGCCGCCGAGCACGGCTGCGGTGAGCGCCACGCCGGTGACGGCCAGCACCAGCAACCATCCGGTACGCCGGCGCAGCATGCGGGTGTTGCGCAGTCGGGGTAGGCCGTCGGCAACGACGCCGGCGGCCAGCCAGACGGCGGCGACCGGAAGCAGGATGGTGAGCTGACTCTCCATGTTCGAGAGTCTTTCCCGAATCCCGGCGGGGCGAATCCGGGCCCGTCCCCCGTTCGTCCCGGACGCCGGGCCCGTAGGGGGTCATCACTCGAAGGTATGGACGTTTCGGCATGTTCAACTGCCGGAGCGCTGATCTACCCTCAGCTAGATCGGCAATTGTCGATTGATGTTGGGACTGGCGGTCACGTTCCGCCGCCGGTCAGAGGGAGGTAGGAGATGGGTCTTCCACGAAGGTCCGTGCTGATCGGGGTGGCCGCGGCGACCATGCTGGCCGTCGGCACCCCAGCCCTGGCCGCCGAACCCGAGGGTGTGGTTCGGGCCGCCGGCGGAGCCACCGCCGTGCCGGACAGCTACATCGTCGTACTCAAGGACAGCGCCGTGGCCCGGGACCGGGTCGGCGACACCGCGAAGCGGCTCTCCGGCCGTCACGGCGGCACTGTGGCCCGCACCTACGGCGCCGCGCTGCGCGGCTTCGAGGTCAAGGTGAGCGCCAGCGCGGCGGCGCGGATCGCGGCCGACCCGGCGGTGGCGTACGTCGAGCAGAACCACACCGTCTCGATCTCCGGCACGCAGGCCAACCCGCCCTCCTGGGGCCTCGACCGGATCGACCAGCGCAACCTGCCGTTGGACAGCTCCTACACCTACCCGAACACGGCGAGCAACGTGCACGCCTACATCATCGACACGGGCATCCGGTTCTCCCACAACGACTTCGGCGGCCGGGCCACCTCCGGCTACGACGCTGTCGACGGCGGGTCGGCCGACGACTGCAACGGGCACGGCACGCACGTGGCCGGCACCGTCGGCGGGTCCTCGTACGGTGTGGCCAAGGCCGTACAGCTCGTCGGCGTACGGGTGCTGAACTGCTCCGGCAGTGGCACCAACGCCGGTGTGATCGCCGGCGTCGACTGGGTCACCGCCAACGCGATCAAGCCGGCGGTGGCGAACATGAGCCTCGGCGGCGGCGCGAACACCTCGCTGGACAACGCCGTCCGCAACTCGATCGCCTCGGGCGTCACGTACGGCCTCGCGGCCGGCAACGACAACGGTGCGAACGCCTGCAACACCTCGCCGGCGCGTACCACGGAAGCCATCACTGTGGGCTCGACGACCAGCTCGGACGCCCGGTCGTCGTTCTCCAACGTCGGCACCTGCCTGGACATCTTCGCGCCCGGCTCGTCGATCACCTCGGCCTGGTACAACAGCAACACCGCTACCAACACGATCAGCGGCACCTCGATGGCCACCCCGCACGTGGTCGGAGCGGCGGCCCTGGTGGCCAGCGCCAACCCGAGCTGGACCCCGGCTCAGGTCCGCAACCAACTGGTGGCCAACGCCACCCCCAACGTGGTGGGCAACCCCGGCTCGGGCTCGCCGAACCTGTTGCTCTACGTCGGCACCGGCACCACCCCGCCGCCGCCCACCGGCTGCACCGGCACCAACGGCACCGACGTGTCGATCCCGGACGCCGGCTCGGCGGTGACCAGCTCGATCACCATCTCCGGCTGCGGTCGCAACGCCTCCTCGACCTCCACCGTGGCGGTGAACATCGTGCACACCTACCGCGGCGACCTGGTCATCGACCTGCTCGCCCCGGACGGCAGCTCGTACCGGCTCAAGAACAGCAGCACCTCGGACAGCGCCGACAACGTGAACGCCACGTACACGGTCAACGTGTCCGGTGAGGCCGCCGACGGCATCTGGCGACTTCAGGTACGGGACACCTACTCGGTCGACACCGGCTACATCAACACCTGGACCCTGACCGTCTGACCGGTCTCCCACGACCGAGGCCCCACCCGAGCATCGCCGGGTGGGGCCTCGCGTCGTACGGATCGGGCTTCAGACCGAGAAGGTGGCCGGCCGCTCGGTGGCCGGCGCCGGCGGGCGGGCCTTCCACAGGCCGACCTTCTGCGCGGCGAGCCGGCTCAGGTACGCCGGGTTGAGGATGACGTAGCGGCGCCAGAGCCGCTTCGGCTCCAGACCGAGACGCCAGAACCACTCCAGGCCGGCACGCTGCATCCACGGCGGAGGCTGGCGCAGCAGCCCGGCGTGGTAGTCGAAGGCCGCGCCGACAGCCATCAGCGGCATGTCGAGCAACGGCCGCATGGCGTACGCGAAGACCTCCTGGCGCGGGCAGCCGAGCCCGACCAGGACCAGCCGGGCACCGCTGGACCGGATCCGGTCGGCGATCTCGGCGTCCTCGCCGGGCTGGACGGCACGGAACTTGGACGGCTCCACCCCGGCGATCTTCAGCGCGGGGAACATCCGCTCCAGGGCCGGGATCAGCCGGGCGAGGGTCTCCTCGGTCGAGCCGTACAGGTAGACCGGCAGCCCCTCGTCGGCGAAGCGCGACAGCACGTGCAGTGTCAGGGTCGGCCCGTACACCCGGTCGTTGAGCCCGGCGTGGTGCAGCAGGTTGAGTGCCCACCGCACCGGCTGCCCGTCCGGCGTGACCACGTCGAAGGAGTTGAGCCGCGCGTTGTGCGCCGGGTCGAGCACCCCGGTCATCACACCGTGCACTGCCAACGCGGTCAGTGCGAGGGGACGCCGCTCGTGCGCGGCGGTCACCACCGCGTCGGTCGCCGTCGCGTAGTCGGTGGCGTCGACCAGGACGCCGAGCACGTTGCGCTTGGTCCGGGCGCTCATGACTGGGCCACCCACTTGTCCACGTTGGCCTCGTAGATTTCCCGCAGGATCATCGGCACGTCGTATGTGATCTTCCAGTCCGGATACTGCGCCTCGAACCGGGCCATGCTGCTGACGTACCACTGGTGGTCGCCGGTGCGGTTCTGCTCGACGTAGTTGATCTGCGCCTCGCGGCCGGTGATCTCCTCGGCGATCCGGAATGCCTCGATGTGGGAGGTGTTGGAGTGCCGGCCGCCACCGAGGTTGTAGACCTCCGCGGACCGCGGAGCCCGGAAGAACGCCTCGAACGCTGTCAACACGTCGTGCGAGTGGATCGCGTCCCGGACCATCTTGCCCTTGTAGCCGAAGAGGTTGTACGTCCGGCCCTCCATGACGCAGCGCATCAGGTAGGCCAGGAACCCGTGCAGCTCCGCCGCGGAGTGCGCCGGGCCGGTCAGGGTGCCACCCCGGAAGCAGGCGGTCTTCATGTCGAAGTAGCGCCCGTACTCCTGGACCATCACGTCCGCGGCGACCTTCGAGGCGCCGAAGACCGAGTGCAGCGAGTGGTCGATCGACATCTCTTCGGTGATGCCCTGGTACCAGCGGTGGTCGTCGGGCAGCTCGTACCGGGTCTCCAGCTCGGTGAGCGGCAGGCTGTTGGGCCGGTCGCCGTAGACCTTGTTTGTCGAGCAGTGGATGAACGGCGCGTCGATCGCGTGCCGGCGGGTGTTCTCCAGGATGTTGAGCGTGCCACCGGCGTTCACGTCGAAGTCCGTGTACGGCTCCTTGGCTGCCCAGTCGTGGCTCGGCTGGGCAGCGCTGTGGATCACCACGGCGATGTCCGAGCCGTACTTCTTGAACACCTGCTCCAGGCCGTCGCGGTCCCGGATGTCCACCGCGAAGTGGGTGTACGCGTTACCCAGGTCACGGCCGAGCCGTTCCAGACTCCATGAGGTGGAGCCGTCCTCGCCGAAGAAGTACCGGCGCATGTCGTTGTCGATGCCGACGACATCCAGACCGAGGCCGGCGAAATGCCGGACCGCCTCGGAGCCGATCAGACCACCCGACCCTGTCACCAACGCGACACTCACACGCCACTCCTGGTCCATCGGAGGCAGAATCCATCGGAGCATAGCGTGACGTCCAGCACGCCCCGATATGACGGAAGGGCCCCGCATCAAGCGGAGCCCTCGTCGGTGGTGGGGATGGGGGGAGTTGAACCCCCACGCCCTTTCGGGCACACGGACCTGAACCGTGCGCGTCTGCCATTCCGCCACATCCCCGTGGCACAACCCGGAACACTCTAGCTGCCCGGCCCCGCTGTCTCCAACGGGCCCCGGGAATACTACGCTGTCCCTGGCGCTCGCCACGAGCGATTACCGTTCGTGGCGGACGAAAGATTAGCACGACAGTCCCGGCCCTTCCGAACGGGTCGAGAGCAGCCGGCCGAGCGGCGTGTGAGCTGCGCGCGCGCCGGCCGGATACCATCATGTCCTCGGGACCCGAGGAGGAGCCGGTGAGCGTGCTGCAACGCTTCGAGAAGCGTCTGGAAGGCCTGGTCGAAGGGGCCTTCGCCAAGGTCTTCAAAGGGGTGGTCCACCCCGTGGAGATCCTCAACGCCATGCAGCGGGAGGCCGAGGCGCACAAGGCGATCCTGGCCGGTGGGCGCACGTTGGTGCCCAACCGCTACGTGATCGATCTCTCGCCGTTCGACCACAGTCGGCTGGCGCCGTACGCCGCCGCGCTGGCCCAGGAGTTGGCCCAGTCGCAGGCGGAGTTCATCGGCGAGCAGGCGTGGACGGTCTACGGCGACGTGATCGTCGAGATCGAGCGAGGCGAGGGCCTGGACACGGGCATGTTCCGTGTCACGGCCGAGGTCTACACCGGTGGTGAGGTCGCCCCGGTGTCGGCACCCGGCTACGACGCCGGCCCGCCCGCCTACCCCGCGTACGACCAGGGCGGTGGCTACGGCCCGCCGCCCGGGCACGGTGGCGGTCGCAACGTGCGGCTGGTCTCCGGCGACGGTCGCACCTACCCCCTCCAGATGGGGTCGACGGTGATCGGTCGTGGCGACCAGGCCAACCTGCGCCTGCCCGACGTCGGCATCTCCCGCCGACACGCCCGGCTGGATTTCGACGGGGGCCAGGTCGTGCTGACCGACCTGGGTTCGACCAACGGCACCATGGTGAACGGGCAGCGGGTCTCCGCCGTCGCGCTCAACCCCGGTGACATGGTCCAGCTCGGTACGACGACGCTGACCTTCCGCGTGGACGGCTGACCTGCCTTGCCGGAACTGGTCATCACCGTTGCCCGGTTCGGGTTCCTGATCCTGCTGTGGATCTTCGTGTTCACGGTGGTCGGCGTGATCCGCCGGGACCTCTTCGCGGGCGCCCGGTCCGGTCGCCTGGTGGCCGCGCCGCGCGCGGTGGGCGCCTCGACGGGGCAGGCGGCCAAGCCAGCGAAGGTGAAGCGGGGCAGAGCTGCGCACCAACTGGTGGTGACGGCCGGTCAGCTGGCCGGCACCAAAATCACTCTCGGTGAAGCGCAGATCACCATCGGTCGGGCTGAAGACTCCACCCTGGTCATCACCGACGACTACGCCTCCGCGCGACACGCCCGGCTCGTGCCGCGTGAAGGGCAGTGGTACGTCGAGGATCTCGGCTCGACTAACGGCACGTACCTCGATCGCGCTAAGGTCTCCGGACCAACCCCCGTCCCCCTCGGCGTGCCGATCCGGATCGGCCGCACTTCCCTCGAATTACGGCCATGACTCTGACCCTGCGCTATGCGGCCCACAGCGACCGCGGTCTGATCCGAGACGGCAATCAAGACTCCGTCTACGCCGGGCCGCGGTTACTCGCCGTTGCCGACGGCATGGGCGGTATGGCCGCCGGTGACGTCGCCAGCAACATCGTCATCGGTGCCATGGCGCCGCTCGACGAGGACGTCCCGGGGGACGCTCTCGTCGATGCGTTGCGTTCGGCCGTGGGCACCGCCAACCAACAACTCCGCGACACGGTGGACGCCAACCCGCAGTTGGAGGGGATGGGCACCACGCTGACGGCGACCCTCTTCACCGGCAGCAAGCTGGGGATGGTCCACATTGGCGACTCGCGGGCCTATCTGCTGCGCAACGGCGAGTTCGCACAGATCACCAAGGACGACACGTACGTCCAGATGCTTGTCGACGAAGGCCGGATCAGCCCCGAGGAGGCGAGCAGTCACCCGCAGCGGTCGCTGCTGACCCGCGCCCTCGACGGTCGGGACATCGACCCGGAATACTCGGTCCGCCAGGTAATGCCCGGCGACCGGTACCTGATCTGCAGCGACGGCCTCTCGGGCGTGGTCAGCGCCGAAACCATCGGCGAGACCCTGCGGGAGTACACCGACCCGCAGCAGTGCGTCGAGCGGCTGGTGCAGCTCGCGCTGCGCGGCGGTGGGCCGGACAACATCACGGTGATCATCGCCGACGCCACGGATCAGGACATCGTCGAGGCGACCCCGATCGTGGGCGGCGCCGCCGCCCGGGACCGGGGCATGGCGACCTCCGCCGACGACTCGACTCCGGCCGCCCGAGCCTCGGCGCTCTCCGCGCCGCGTCCGGCCGCGCCCGAGGAGCCGGCGGCCTCCGACGACGACGCCGACCGGCCGAAGCGACGCCCGGTCCGGACCGCCGCCATGGCGCTGGCCCTGCTGGTGATCGTCGGTGGTGCGGCGTTCGGTGGTTGGACCTACACCCAGCGGCAGTACTACGTGGGAGCCACCGAAGAGGGCCAGGTCGCCGTCTTCCGCGGTGTCCAGGGTCAGATCGCCGGAATGGACCTGTCCAGCGTGCACCGCCGCAGCGGCACCCGCCTGGACGACCTCACTGTCGCCGCACAGGACACCGTCAAGGTCGGCATCCGGGCCAAGAGTGAGCCGGACGCGGAGCGTCAGCTCGCCGAGCTGACCAGCGACACGCCGAGCAACCCCAACCTGAAGCCGCTCTGCCCGCTCGACCCGACCGCCGGGGTCACCACGCCGACGCCGACGCCGACCCCGGTCGGTTCGACGCCGACCCCGAACGGCAGCCCGAGCGCCAACGCGTCGCCGACCCCCAACGGGGTTGTCAGCGCAAGCCCGACCGTCGGTGCCACCACCGCTCTCGGTGGGGCCGGCGCGACCACCACACCCGACGTCACGCCCTCCGACTCGGCCACGCCGGCGCTCGACACGGCCGGCTGCCGGTCTCCTGAGTGAGCGTCGGCTGAGATCCTGAGGACTCCACCCGTGACCGCAGCGGCCACACCGGCACCCTCGCCCGCCACCGCGGGCGAGCAATCCGGCGTACGCCTGGCGCGGTCGCGCCGCAACGCCGAGCTGTATCTGCTGTTGCTCGCGATGGTGCTGGTGGCCGCGTACGGGGCGACCGTCGAGGCGAACCTGCTGGACACGGTCACCTCGGACTTCTGGATGCCGGCCGCCGCGCTCGGCGCGGTCTTCCTCGGCCTGCACCTGGTCATCCGGTTCCTGGCCCCGTTCGCCGACCCGGCGCTGCTGCCGGCGGTGGCCCTGCTCAACGGGCTTGGGGTGGGCTTCCTGCGCCGGATCGACCTGGGGGACGCCCCGGTGGCCGAGCGGGAGAGCCTGGCCGTCTTCGCGGGGCAGGGCGGGCGCCAGCTCGCCTGGACGCTCGGTGCGGTGATCCTCGCCGCCGCCCTGCTCGCCATCATGCGCGACCACCGGTCGATCTCGCGGTACGCGTACACCCTGGGCCTGGCCGGCATCGTGCTGGTGATGCTCCCGGCGGTGCTGCCGTCGAGCATCTCCGAGAAGAATGGCGCCAAACTGTGGATCGATGTCGGCCTGTTCTCGATCCAGCCGGGTGAGTTCGCCAAGCTGGCGCTGCTGGTCTTCTTCGCCTACTACCTGGTGCGCAAGCGTGAGGTGCTGTCGCTGGCCAGCCGGCGCTTCCTCGGCATCGACTTCCCGCGGGGCCGCGACCTCGGCCCGGTGGTCGGCGTCTGGCTGATCAGCGTCCTGGTGCTGGTCTTCGAGAAGGACCTGGGCACCTCGCTGCTCTACTTCGGCATGTTCGTGGTGACGCTCTACATCGCCACCGAACGGGTCAGCTGGCTGCTGATCGGCCTGGTCCTCTTCTTCGGCGGCGCGTACCTCGCCTACGTCCTCGGCTCGACTGTCGGCGGGCCGTTCGCCAACTTCTACTTGCGGGCCGAGATCTGGCTCGACCCGTTCGCCGACCCGACCGACAAGGGCTACCAACTCGTGCAGGGCCTGCTGGCCCTGGGCACGGGCGGGCTCTTCGGCGCCGGGCCGGGCGGCGGTCAACCGGACATTCTGCCCGAGGTGCAGAACGACTTCATCTTCGCCGGCATCGGTGAGGAAATCGGCCTCTTCGGTCTCTCCGCGCTGCTGGTCGTCTACCTGCTGATCGTGGAGCGCGGGCTGCGGGCCGCGCTGGCGGTACGGGACTCGTTCGGCAAACTGCTCGCCGGCGGTCTCGCGTTCACCCTCGGCCTCCAGGTCTTCGTGATCGTCGGTGGGATCAGCAAGCTCATCCCGCTGACCGGTCAGACCACCCCGTTCCTGTCCGCCGGTGGCTCGTCGCTGATGGCCAACTGGCTGCTCATCGCGGTGCTGCTGCGAGTCTCCGACGGTGCCCGCCGACCGGTGACCGGAGGCAGCGGGGGCAAGGCGGCCCGACCCAGCGGTGGCCCGCCCGAGCAGCTGCACGGTGCTCCCACGGAGGTGATCAAGCCGTGAACGCACCCCTGCGCCGCGTTGGCGTCGTCGTCATGGTCCTGTTCGGTCTGCTCTTCGCCAACCTCAACTGGATCCAGGCCTACAAGGCGGACGAATACCGGACCAGCGACTACAACGGGCGGGTCCAGGTCGCCGACTACAAGCGCAAGCGCGGCAACATCGAGGCCGGCGGCACCGCGCTGGCCACGAGCAAGGAGACCACCGGCAAGCTGAAGTTCCAGCGCTCCTACCCGGGTGGCCCGAAGTACGCACACGTGCTCGGCTACAAGCCGGTCAACCTGGCCGACCAGGGCATCGAGCAGGTGGAGAACGACTTCCTGGCCGGCACCAGCGACCAGCTGATCGGCGACCGGTTGAAGGACATGTTCACCGGCGACGACACCGGCGGCGGCAACGTGCTGCTCACGCTCTCCAAGCGGGCCCAGGACGTGGCGTACGACCAGCTGCGCAACAACGAGGTAGGTGCGAAGCGGGGCGCGGCGATCGCCATCGACCCGCGTACCGGTGCCATTCAGGCGCTGGTCTCCATGCCGAGCTTCGACCCGAACCCGCTGGCCAGCCACGACACCAACGAGGCAACCGCGGCGTACAACAAGCTGGAGAAGGACCCGGCCGAACCGCTGAAGAACCGCGCGCTCGCCGAGACGCTGCCGCCGGGCTCCACCTTCAAGATCGTGGTGGCAGCGGCGGCGCTGGAGAACGGCGTCACCAAGAACACCCAGATCCCGGCCGGTTCCAGCTGGACCCCACCCACTTCGGGCACTCCGATCCGTAACGCCGCCGCCTCGATCTGCCCGGAGCCGAAGGTCACCCTGCTGGAGGCGGTCACCGAGTCGTGCAACACCGGCTTCGCCCAGCTCGGCGTGCGGCTCGGCGCGGAGGCCGTCAAGGAAAAGGCCCGGCAGTTCGGCTTCGAGCAGGAGGACCTCACCGTCGGTCATCTCGGCGAGGGCGGCCTGCCCACGGCGGCCAGCCGGACCGGGACCATCCAGAACCCGGACGGCAGCACCGACCCGGCCGCACTGGCCCAGTCCTCGATCGGCCAGAACAACGTCCGGATGACGCCGCTCGAAGGCGCCATGATCGCCGGGTCGATCGCCAACAACGGCAGCCAGATGCGGCCGTACCTGGTGCGGCAGCTGCTCGCCCCGGACCGGACCACCAGCTACTACACAGCAAGCGCGCGGGAGCTGCGCCAGCCCGTCGAGCCGCAGGTCGCCGCCGACCTGCGCGAGATGATGGTGAGTGTGGTCCGGAACGGCACCGGCGAGAAGGCCGCGATCAGCGGCTACACGGTCGGCGGCAAGACCGGTACCGCCCAGTCCGCCCCGGATCGGCCCGACCACGGCTGGTTCATCGGCTTCGCCCTGGACAAGAACGGCAACCCGGTCTCCGCGGTCTGCGTGATGCTGGAGCAGGCCGGCCCCGGTGGCAGCAGCGAGGCCGCTCGGATCGCCGGTCAGATCATGAAGGCCGCCATCGCCGACCCAGGGGGTCGCTGACATGCTCAGCCCCGGTGTGCAGCTCGGCAACCGCTACCGTCTCGACGAGCGGATCGCCAGCGGCGGCATGGGCGACGTGTGGCGCGGCACCGACCAGGTGCTCGGCCGGACGGTAGCCGTGAAGAGCCTGCTCCCCGCCCTGCTCGACGACCCGGACTTCGGTGAGCGGTTCCGCGGCGAGGCCCGCACCATGGCCACCATCAACCATCCCGGCGTGGTGGACGTCTACGACTTCGGCAACGACCAGCAAATCGCCTTCCTGGTAATGGAGTACGTCGAGGGTGACGCCCTGTCGTCCACGTTGAGCCGGGTCGGCCGGCTCACCCCGGCGCGGACGATGGCCCTCGTCGCGCAGGCCGCCGACGCACTGCACGCCGCGCACGAGAAGGGCATCGTGCACCGCGACGTGAAGCCGGGCAACCTGCTGGTCCGGCCGAACGGCACGCTGGTGCTCACCGACTTCGGCATCGCCCGCTCCGACATGGTCGGCCAGCTCACCGCCGCCGGTTCGGTGCTCGGCACCGCCTCGTACATCTCGCCGGAGCAGGCCACCGGCGGCGTGGCCACCCCGGCGTCCGACGTGTACGCCCTCGGCGTGGTCGCCTACCAGTGCCTGGCCGGTCGACGACCGTTCGAGGGCGACAACCCCCTCGACATCGCGATGCGGCACGTCCGGGAGACGCCCCGGCCACTGCCGGCCGACATCCCTCCGCAGGTACGCGCCCTGGTCGAACGGGCGTTGGCAAAGGACCCGGCAGCCCGCTGGCCGAGCGCCGCCGCACTCGCCGGGGTCGCCCGTCAGCTCAAGGCCGCGCTCTCCCAGCAGGCTCGGGCCGGCGGCAACTCCGGGCCGGTCTCCGCGGCGCCCGCCTCACCCGCCGCACCCGGCCGGGCCCAGGTGCCGCAGGCACACCAGATGCGTCCGCCGACTGCCCGCCCGCCGGTGGCCGGAGCGAGGCCGACCGCTGTCGCACCCGCCCAACAGCCACGCCCCACCGCCGTCGCGCCGGCCGTCCAGCCCGCCCGGCCGCAGGGCGCACCGAACGGCTACCCACGAGGTGCGGCAGCGGTGCCGTCCGGGCCGCCCCGGCAGGAACACCCGCCCGCGTACGCGCGACCGGCCAGCCCGGCGACGCCGGCACCCCAGCCCCAGCGGTCCCGGCCCGGAATGGTGCTCCTCGCCATCCTGCTGGCCGTGCTGGTCCTGCTCTGCTCCGGCGTGATTTCCTACAACCTACGGAAGCAGTCGCAGTCCGGTGTATCCGCCGGGCTGACGCCGCGCACCGTGGCGTCCGGCGCGCTACGACTCGACCGACGCGACGATCCGACCCGGACGTCGTACCGTCGAGAGGTACGACTCCAGCCGGGCAACGGCGGGACGACGACGAGCGAAGGACGACAGACGCGATGACAGCGCAGGCCCGCCTGCTCGGTGGCAGGTACCAGGTCGGCGAGCTGCTCGGCTATGGCGGCATGGCCGAGGTGCACCGTGGTCGCGACCTCCGGCTCGGTCGGGACGTCGCGATCAAGATGCTCCGCACCGACCTCGCCCGGGACGCGACGTTCCAGATGCGGTTCCGTCGGGAGGCGCAGAACGCCGCCTCGCTCAACCACCCGGCCATCGTGGCGGTCTACGACACCGGCGAGGAGACCGCGCCGACCGGTGAGACGCTGCCGTTCATCGTCATGGAGTTCGTGAACGGGCGGACCTTGAAGGAGGTCCTCGGCGCCGAGGGGCGACTGCAACCGCGCCGTGCGCTGGAGATCTGCGCCGACATGTGCGCCGCCCTGGAGTTCAGCCACCGGCACGGGATCATCCACCGGGACATCAAGCCCGGCAACGTGATGCTCACCCAGACCGGCCAGGTCAAGGTGATGGACTTCGGCATCGCCCGGGCGCTGGCCAGCGGTGCGACCACAATGACCCAGACCAGCGCGGTCATCGGCACGGCCCAATACCTTTCACCGGAGCAGGCACGCGGCGAGGCCGTCGACGCCCGCTCCGACGTGTACGCGGCCGGTTGCGTGCTCTTCGAGCTGGTCTGCGGGCACCCGCCGTTCGTCGGGGACAGCCCGGTCAGCGTTGCCTACCAGCACGTACGGGAGACGCCGCCCACGCCGAGCGACATCAACCCGGACGTCACCCCAGCCGTCGACGCGATCGTGCTCAAGGCGCTGTCGAAGAACCCGCTCAACCGCTACCAGAGCGCCGGCGAGATGCGTGCCGACCTGCTCCGCGCCGCCGCCGGCCGGCCCGTGCTGGCCACTCCGGTGCTGCGCGAGGCGGAGACGGTGGCGATGGCCCCGGCCGGCGGTGGGGGCGGCTATCCGGCTCCCGGCCGTGGGCCGCAGACCGGGCAGATCCCGGCCCGGGTGGGCGATCCGCGTCAGCGCAAGGCGTCCTCCTGGCTGATCGCGATGTTCAGCGCGGTCGGTGTGCTGGCGGTGATCGCCCTGGTCGCCGCCCTGCTCTGGAACATGCAGGGCAAGGACCTGAAGTCGGTGCCCACCCTCACCGGCAAGAACCAGGCCGCCGCGATAGCCGAGATTCGCAACGCTGGGTTTTCGCCGCAGGTGGGTGACCCGGTGCTGGCGAGCGACTGCACGAAGGGCAACGTCGTCAACCAGGATCCGGCGGCGGCCAGCCAGTTGGAGCAGAACGGCACGGTCACCATTCAGGTCTGTGGCGGCGTGCCCGAGGTACGCGTTCCGGCTGGGCTCAAGGGCAGCAAGCGGGAGAGCGCCATCGCCCGGCTCACCGAGGCGAAGCTCAAGTACGAAATCAGGACGGTGAACGACGAGGCGAGCGAGGACGAGGTTCTCAAGGTCGAACCTCCCGAGGGTGAGAGCGTCCCCGAGAACACGAAGATCACACTCACGGTCTCGAACGGCAAGGTCCGCGAGGTACCGGACGTCGTCGGGTTGAGCCAGGAGGAGGCCACCCGCGTCCTCCGGAACGCCGGATTCACGGTCGTCCCGGAGGACGGGCCGGAGGTGCCGGCCGCCCAGGCTGGAAAGGTCACCGATCAGAACCCGAACGGCAAGGAGAAGAAGCCGACCGGCACGAGGGTGACCATTGAGGTAAGTCAGCCCGAGCCGGAGACCGACCCGACGCCCACCGTGACGCCGACGGTCACGCCGACGGGCACGCCGACAACTCCCGGCAACGGGGGCGGCATCGGTCTGCCGTTCCCGCCCCCGCCGAGCCGGCCCCAGGACTAGGCCACCCGCGGGCATCGGCATGACCGAGTCCGAATCGTCCCCGGTCGGGGCGGTACGGCGGTGGCCTCGACGCCTCCGCTGGCTGGCCCTCGCAGGCCTCGTCCTGCTGGTGCTCGCCAGTTCCCCGTGGCTGTGGACGACCCTCGCGGCACGCGGCCACCTGTACGACGCCACCGACGCGCCGGCCACCGACGTGGTGATCGTGCTCGGCACCGAGGTGGCGGCCGATCGGCAGCGGCCGGGTGACCGTCTCGCCGGCCGCCTGGACACCGCCGCCGAGTTGGTGGCCAACGGGCGGGCCACTGTTGTCCTCGTGTCAGGCGACGGTGGGGGCGCGTCCGGCGACGAGCCGACGGTGATGACGACGTACCTTGCCGAGCGCGGTGTCGACAGGCGTCGGGTGGTGGCCGACCCGTTCGGCCTGGACACCTACGACAGTTGCGCGAGAGCCCGCGAGGTGTACGGCGTCGAGCGGGCCCTGATCGTCACCCAGTCCTACCACCTGTCCCGGGCGGTGACGCTGTGCCGGCATCTCGGCCTGGACGTCGACGGGGTGACCGCCCGCTGCGACGGTTGTAGTGCCGCCCTGCTCGCCGAGAAGTCGGCGCGGGACTACTTCGCCAGTGGCAAGGCGGCCTGGGACGCCGTACGCGGCCGGCCGCCAGCGGTGCGTTCGCCAGCGGTTCCCGCGATCCAGAACGCGCTGCGGGGCTGACCCGCGCGGCACCCGACGATCCGGTGACCGGGCCCTGACGTCTCGCCGGTCAGGTGGTGGCGAAGGCCGCGCGACGACGGGCGTCGACCTCGGCGGCCAGCGCGGGAGCGCGCTCCAGCGCGTCGGGGTGACCGCAACTGGCCAGCCAGTTGGCCAGCATCAGGTGACCGCCCTCGGTGAGCACCGACTCCGGGTGGAACTGGACGCCCTCGATGGGCAGCGTCCGGTGCCGCATCGCCATCACCACGCCGGAGCCGGTCCAGCCGGTGACCTCCAGCTCGTCCGGGAGGGTCTCGGGCAGCACCGCGAGGGAGTGGTACCGGGTGGCGGTGAACGGGTCGGGCAGGCCGGCGAGTACGCCGACCGAGTGGTGCCGTACCTCGGAGGTCTTTCCGTGCAGCAGCTCCGGGGCGCGCGTCACTGTCGCCCCGAACGCCTCACCGATGGCCTGGTGGCCGAGGCAGACACCGAAGATCGGCAGCTGGCCCGCGTACTCCCGGATGACGTCCAGGCAGATGCCGGCCCGGTCCGGGCTGCCCGGCCCGGGTGAGAGCAGGACGCCGTCCGCGCCGACAGTGCCCACCTCGGCGACGTCGATCTCGTCGTTGCGGCGGACCTCGCAGTCCACGCCGAGTTGGCCCAGGTACTGCACCAGGTTGAAGACGAACGAGTCGTAGTTGTCGATCACCAGGACGCGCATGGTCACCTGCTCGGGGAGGGAGGCGCGGGGTTGTTCTGGTCAGTGTCGTACGGGAGTTCGTGCTCGTCGCCGGCCGGGGTCTCCCCGGTCACCGGGTCGCCGCCGCCACCAGTCTCGGCGGGTACGCCGGACTCGACCTGCACGTCGTCGAAGGGCAGCAGGGGCTCGGCCCACGGGAAGGCGACGTACCAGAGCAGGGCCACAGTGGTGGCGACCAGCAGCACCGAGCCGGTCAGCTTCCCGATCACACCGAACGGCAGCTTGCGCCAGATGAACGCGTACATCGGGTCAGCCTCCCAGCTCCGCCGGGCGGCCAGCGGACTTGGGTTGGGTGCGGTCGAGTTCGGCGTGGATGATCAGCCGCTGGTAGTTGTCGAACTTCGGGTTGCACGTGGTGAGGGTGAGCATCCGCTTGGTCGCCTTCTTGTCCGGCTCGCCGGGCACCGGCGCCACCACCTCGACCTGGGTCGGCCGGACGATGCGGGACTGCGATACCCGGTAGACGTACCAGTCGGTCTTGCTCTCGACCACGATCGGGTCGCCCTCGTCCAGCTCGTCGAGTCGCCAGAAGGTGGCCCGGTTGCGGTGGCCGGCGACGGAGAAGTTGCCGACCTGACCGGGGAGCGCGCTGGTCGGGTAGTGGCCGGGGGCGAAGCGGATGTCCTGCTGGGTGACCCCCTCGACGACGACCCAGTTCTTGTCGAGCTTGGGGATGTAGAGGCCCGCGAGCGGCTTGCCGCGTACCGGTGGGGAGGGTTTGACGCTCGGGCCCACCGACGGGGCGACAGTGGGGTCGTCGGTGGGGCCCCACGCCTGAGCCAGCTCGTTGTTGAGGTCGTTCTGGTGGGCGTCGACGATGGCCGACTTGCCCCAGACCTCGTAGCCGGCGAAGAGCAGGACCACCAGGCCGAAGGTGATCAGGACCTCGCCGGTGACCCGGACACCGGTACGTAGGCGCGAGCCGAACGACGGGCGGGTGAGCTCGGAGTAGACACTCTTGTAGCCCTCGCCGGTCTGCTCGGGCCGGAGTTGGACCACCCGCTCGCCGCGCCGGGGTTGGGGAGGGTCGGCCGGGTTGCCGCCGGTCGGCTCGTCGGGTACCGCCGTGCGGGGGACGGCACCCATCAACGCGGTCGAGTCCATTGTCGGCGGCCTGGTGGCGGGTGTGGCGGGCACTGCCGGAATCAGCGCGGTGGCGGCCGGGTCCGCGAGGGGGTTCCCTCCAGCGCTTGGCGGGACCCGACTCGGCCCGGTCGGCGGAACGCGGCTCGGCCCGGCCGCTGCGACACGGTCGGGGGCGGCCGGGGAGACCGGGGAGCCGGCGGGCCGGGCGGGCCGGGCGGTGACCTGCGGAATGTACGCGGTCGGCGAGTCGGCCAGCGGCGGCGTCGAGGGGCCGGAGGAGACCGGCCGGCTGGGGTCACCGGAGGCCGTCGGCCGGGTCGGCATGCCGCCGGCCGCGGCGGGTCGGGTCGGCGCGGCACCCGGTGGGCTGCCGGCCGTCGACGGCCGGCTCGGCGCGGCACCCGGTGGGTTGCCGGTGGTCGGCGGTCGCGTCGGGGCGGCGCTGGGCGTGGTCGGTCGGGTGGACGCGGCGCTGGGCGCGGGGGGTCGGGTCGGGGCGTTGCCGGGGACAGCGGGCCGAATCGGCCCCTGGTTGGTGGCGGTCGGACGGCCGGGGGTGGTCGCGGGGGGAACCCCGGCGCCGCCGTGCGGGCTTTGCCCGGCAGTTGCGGCGCCCGGCCAGGGCGGCGGCGCTTCGACGCCCGGGCGGCCCGGGGTCTCGGTCGGCTCGGGTCGAGTGGCGCTCGGCCGCGTCGGCTGCTCGGCTCGCGGTGGGTGCAGCACCGGCTCGGGCCAGTTGCCGGCCGGGGCAGGTCGGCCGGGGGTCGACTCGGGCCTGTCGAACTTGGGCAGGAAGGCGGTCGGCTCGTCGGTCTGGTCCCGGTGTCGCCCGTCGCGACGCTCGTCCGGCCCGCTCACTTGGGCACCGTAGCCGAGCGCAGAGCGGTGGAATCCTCGAATGCGGGAACTCGCACCGTGGAGACCGTCTCGTTGTAGCCGAGCTGGTAGTCGTCGACCGCGTCCTTGAACAACCGGACTCCCTGAGAGCTGGCGAGTGCCTGCTGGAGGGCAGCGGGATCGCCGATTGCTACGATCTTGAACGGTGGGGAGTACACCCGGCCGTGGAGTAGCAGGGTGTTACCGACGCAGCGTACCGCGCTGGTGCTGAGCACGCGGACGTTCATGATTGACATGGCCTCGGCGCCGCCGGCCCAGAGTGCGTTGACCACCGCCTGCACGTCCCCCTGATGCACCACCAGGTCGTCGTTGCTGGCGTCCGACTGTGTCTGGTCGAGCTGTGGGGCGTCGTTCAGTTCGACGGTGACCCCGGACCCGGCGAGGGCGGTGAACCCGGCGTCCTGGAGGCTGCCCCGGGCGCGATTCTGCTGATCCTTGATCGGGACGTCCGAGCCGGCCAGCGTGTTGGTCCGCTGCTCGACCTCGCCGCGCAGCGTGGCGGCGCGCCGTTCGCTGGCGGCCACCTGCTCGCGTCGGTCCTCGATGAGCTGGTTGAGCTGGGGTCGCCGGTCCTCCCGGAGCGCGGTGCCGCCCGCTGTGGTCGCGGTGGTGGTGAAGAGCAAGCCGGCCGCCGCGGCGATCAGGGGCACCCCGATCGACCAGCCCGGACGGCGTTGACGCGGTCGCCGGGGCAGCAGCCCGGCGGCGGCCCGTCGGAGGACCTTCTGCCAGGAGGTTGCGCCGGATGTGTACTCCACCGAGCGTTCCTTCCGCGTGTCGGGGATCGGTTCGTGCCGGCCGGGCCGGTGATGCGAACAGTCCCGCCTCTTTCGGTCACTCCGTGCACCTGCCTGACCCCATTCGTGGTCCGGGCGGGCAATCGGGACTACGCTAGCTCTCGAACATTATTGGCCATGGACCGTCGCCCCCGCGCCCGGTTGTCAGGCCGGACGAGGTCGTCACCCCTCTGGAGAGCGCCGTGCCCAAGTCTCAGGTCCGTAAGAAGAAGGTGTACACCCCGCCGACGGACGTTCGTCCGACGACGACGGCGTCGTCGTCGCGCAAGCCTAGCCCGGTGTGGTTGCCGGTCACCGCGGTCGCCTTGATCGTCGTCGGCATCGGCTGGCTGGTGCTCTACTACCTGTCCGAGCAGGAGTACCCGGTCATGGCGTGGGGTTACTGGAACCTCGCCGTCGGCTTCGGTGCGATGGTCGCCTCGCTGGCTCTGCTCTCCCGCTGGCGCTGATCCGAGCAGACCGCCGCGTCGGCGGTCACACGTCACCCCGTCGAGCCCCTGCCCGGCAGGATCGGGTGGGGCCCCCTATGGTGTGCGCAGGCAGCGCGGCCTACTGCGAGATGACTCACGTTACCGCTGGGTAACCTTCGCGTAGGCTGCATTGCATGACCGAGCAGAGCGAGGTCATCAGGCAGCAGACCGGGGAGGCCAACTCGATGGGCAGCGTCCAGATCGTCACCACGATCCTCGCGGCCGCCATCACCGCTGTGGCGGTGTGGCTTGCGGTGCGTGCGGTCCTGAAGATGGTGGCAGTCATCCGGCTCGGGCAACCCGCGCCGGAGCGGTTCACCGACAAGGTCGCCCGCGCCAGGACGATGCTGGTGGAGACGGCCGGCCACACCCGGATGCTCAAGTGGGGCGTGGTGGGCGCCGCGCACTGGTTCGTGATGGTCGGCTTCGTCGTGCTGTCGCTGCTGGTGCTCGAGGCGTACTTCGAGGTGGTCACCACCGACGGCGGTCTGCCGATCATCGGGCACTGGACGATCTTCGGCCTGGTCACCGAGATCATCGGGGTGCTGGGTCTGGTCGGCATCCTGGTGCTGATGGCGATCCGGCTGCGCAACCGGCCGACCCGCCCCGGCGGGCGGTCCCGCTTCACCGGCTCGACAATGTGGCAGGGCTACTTCGTCGAGTGGATCGTGCTGCTGGTCCTGATCTTCGGCTTCGTGATCCGAGGCTTCAAGGTCGCCACCGACCACTTCGAGTTCCCGTTCTGGGCCACCCCGGTCAGCCACGCGGTCGGTGCGGTGCTGCCCGACTGGGCGGACGGCGTCAGCGTCGCCGCAGCCATCAAGATCATTATTTCGATGACGTGGCTGATCGTCATCTCCCTGAACGTCACGATGGGTGTCGCCTGGCACCGCTTCCTGGCGTTCCCCAACATCTTCTTCAAGCGTGAGCCGGCCAAGCCGGCCGGCTCCGGCCTCGGCGCGCTGCGCCCGATGACCAGCCAGGGCAAGCCGCTCGACTTCGAGGAGGCGGACCCGGAGAAGGACCAGTTCGGCGTCGCCCACGTCGAGCAGTTCAGCTGGAAGGGCCTCCTGGACTTCAGCACCTGCACCGAGTGCGGTCGCTGCCAGTCGCAGTGCCCGGCCTGGAACACCGGCAAGCCGCTGTCGCCGAAGCTGCTGGTGCTGAGCCTGCGCGACCACGCGTACGCCAAGGCGCCCTACCTCCTGGCCGGCGGCGGCAAGGACCTGACCGGCGAGGAGAAGGCCACCCAGGCGCAGCTCGCCCACCTGGACGTGCTGGCCCTCGCCGAGGCCGACAAGCCGTTGATCGGCACCGCCGAGGAGGGCGGTGTCATCGACCCGGACGTGCTCTGGTCCTGCACCACCTGCGGCGCCTGCGTCGAGCAGTGCCCGGTGGACATCGAACACGTCGACCACATCGTCGACATGCGCCGCTACCAGGTGCTGATCGAGTCGAGCTTCCCCTCGGAGGCCGGGGTGATGCTGCGCAACCTGGAGAACAAGGGCAACCCGTGGGGCGCCCCGCAGAACACCCGCGAGGACTGGACCAAGGGCCTGGACTTCGAGGTTCCCCGGGTCGGCGAGGTGGACGACTTCGAGTACCTGTTCTGGGTCGGTTGCGCCGGCGCGTTCGAGGACCGGGCCAAGAAGACCACCCGCGCGGTGGCCACGCTGCTCAACGAGGCGGGCGTGAAGTTCGCGATCCTGGGCGAGGGCGAAACCTGCTCCGGCGACCCGGCGCGACGGATCGGCAACGAGTTCGTCTTCCAGATGCTCGCCCAGCAGAACGTGGAGACGCTGAACGAGGCGTTCGAGGGCCGGGACAAGGCCAAGCGCAAGATCGTCGCGACCTGCCCGCACTGCTTCAACACCCTGGGCAACGAGTACGGCCAGCTCGGCGGCGAGTTCGAGGTGGTCCACCACACCCAACTGCTCGCGCACCTGGTCGCCACGGGCAAGCTCACGCCGGTGCAGCCGGTCGACGGCGGCGTCACCTACCACGACCCCTGCTACCTGGGTCGGCACAACCGGATCTTCGCGGCCCCCCGTGAGGTCCTCGGTGACGCCATCGAAGGCGACCTGACCGAGATGCCACGGAACAGCGAGCGCTCCTTCTGCTGCGGTGCTGGCGGCGCCCGGATGTGGATGGAAGAGAAGATCGGCAAGCGGATCAACGTGGACCGGGTCGAGGAGGCCATGGCCACCGGGGCGAAGACGGTAGCGGTCGGCTGCCCGTTCTGCTCGACGATGCTCAACGACGGGGTCAACGGCAAGGGCGCCGGCGAACAGGTCGAGGTGATCGACGTGGCGAGCGTGCTGCTCCGTTCGGTCAAGCCCGAGCAGCCGCAGGGCGGCAAGGAGACCGCGCCGGTCGGCGGCTGAGACCGCGTACCCCTGGGATCTTTTCATCGACGGCGGCGGCCCTCAGGGGCCGCCGCCGTCGTGCAAGAATCTCGCCGAGGTGAGGCGACATCGACGGCCTACTCTTGACGACGCTGTTGCCCCTGGTCGGCTTCGTAGCCCTGACCGCGGGCAACGCGTTCTTCGTCGCGGCCGAGTTCGCCCTGGTCACTGTCGACCGGGCGGAGATCGACCGGCGGGCCGCCGCGGGCGACCAGGCCGCCCTGACGGTACGCACCGCGTTGCGCGAACTCTCCTTCCAGCTCTCCGGCGCACAGCTCGGCATCACCATCACCGCGCTGCTCACCGGCTACCTGGCCGAGCCGGCCCTGGCTCGTCTCTTCACCCCGCTGTTGCGCCCGCTGGCCGGAGACAGCACCGAGCGGGTCACCCCGTTCCTGGCGTTGGCGCTGGCCACGCTGATATCCATGCTCTTCGGCGAGTTGGTGCCGAAGAACGCTGCGCTGGCCCGGCCCATGCCGGCGGCGCTGGCCACGGCCGGCCCGATGCACACCTTCTCCCGGACGTTCGGCTGGGTGATCCGAGGGTTGAACGGCTCGGCGAACCGACTGGTCCGGGCGCTCGGCGTGGAGCCGCAGGAGGAGTTGGCCAGCGCCCGCTCGCCGGAGGAGCTGGGACTGCTGGCGGGCATCTCGGCGCGGGCCGGCGCGCTGCCCACTGACACCGCGATGCTGCTGCGTCGCACCATCCGCTTCGGTGACAAGCGGGCAGCGGAGGCGATGACCCCCAGGGTGGACGTGGTAGCGCTGCGCGCCACGGCCACGGTGGCCGAGCTGCTGGAGGAGTCGCGGCGGACCGGGCGGACCCGCTTCCCCGTGTACGAGGAGACCCTGGACCTGGTGACCGGGGTTGCCGCGGTGCCCGACGCGTTGGGGGTGCCGCTGGCCGGCCGGGCGTCGACGACTGTCGGCTCGGTGGCCCGCGAACCGGTGTACGTGCCGGAGAGCCTGAACCTGGACGGTGTCCTGGCCGCGCTGAAGGCGGCCGGGGCCGACCTGGCCATCGTGGTCGACGAGTACGGCGGCACGGACGGCGTGGTGACCGTCGAGGACCTCGTCGAGGAGTTGGTCGGCGAGATCGCCGACGAGTTCGATCCGGCGAGCGTCGACGACCACGGGTCGGCCGAGCTGACAGTGCCGGGCGGTGAGCGCACCGTCCTGGTCGACGGGGTGCTCCGCTCCGACGAGTTGGCCGAGCAGACCGGCTTCCGGCTGCCCGAGGGGCCGTACGAGACGTTGGCCGGGTTCCTGATGGCGCAGCTCGGGCACATCCCGCTCGCCGGCGAGACGGTCGAGACGGACGGCTGGGAGTTCACAGTGGTTGAGGTGGAGCGGCACCGGATCGAGCAGGTCCGGGTGCTGCGCCCGGCGGATCCGGACGACGATGACTGAGCTGCTGGTGACAGTGGTGCTGCTGCTCGGCAACGGGTTCTTCGTGGGCAGCGAGTTCGCGCTCATCGCGTCCCGCCGGACGGTGATCGAGCCGCTGGCCGCCGGGTCGAAACGCGCCCGCTGGGCGTTGTCGGCGATGAACCAGATCCCGCTGATGATCGCCGGTGCGCAGCTCGGCATCACTGTCTGCTCGTTGGGTCTGGGCGCGATCGCCGAACCGGCGCTGGCTCACCTGCTGGAGCCGCCGTTCCACGCGGTGGGTCTGCCAGAGCGGGCGGTGCACCCGGTGGCGTTCGTGCTGGCGCTGGGCGTGGTGGTCTTCCTGCACACGGTCGTCGGTGAAATGGTGCCGAAGAACATCACGCTGGCCGGACCGGAGGTCTCCGCGCTCTGGCTCGGCCCGGCGATGCTGGCGTTCTGTGTGGCCACCAAACCGTTGTTGCTCGCGATGAAATGGGCGGCCCGACGGGTGCTCGCGTTCTGGCGGATCGAGGCGTCCGAGTCGGTGAAGACGGTGTTCACCGCCGAGGAGTTGGCCGGGCTGGTCTCCCAGGCGCGGACCGAGGGACTGCTCGACGCGGAGCAGCACGCGCGGATCACGGGCGCGCTGGCCCTGCACGCGCGGACGGCGGCGGACGCGCTGCAACCGTGGTCGACGGTGGTGACGGTGGCCGAGGACGTCTCACCGGCGTCACTGGAGGTGCTGGCGACCCGGACCGGCCGGTCCCGGTTCCCGGTGGTGCAGCGGTCCACCCGTCGGGTGCTCGGCTTCGTGCACGTCAAGGACGTGCTCGGGTATGCGGGGCAGGGCCGTCGGTCCCCGGTGCCGGCCGACGTCTACCGTCCGCTGGCGGTGGTGCCGCCGGAGCGTACGCTGGCCGATCTGTTGCTGGCCATGCGTCGCGAACGGCGGCACATGGTGCTGGTCAGCGACGGGCGTCGGCCTCTCGGTGTGGTCACTCTTGACGATGTATTGACCGCAATCGTTGGGTGATGGACCAATACCCTTGGTGTGCAAGCTGTTGCACGACAGTGATGGTTACCGCGCTCGCCTTGATTACCGCCCCGAGCTTCCCTAATGTGGGGCACCGACCGCTGTGGGTCGTCTGCCTCGGCCCTTCCCTCACGCGAGGCGCCCGGCGGTCGGTTGCAAAGGAGTCGGTGCCGGTGGCAACCATGCCCCCTCATCGTCACGACCTGAACGCGTCTGCTCGCTCTGGTGGTCTGCGTCGCGCCGCGCACCGGGTGCTGGTCCTGGTCGCCGCTGCGGCGGTCGGTGCCGGTCTTCTGGCCGCGCCGGCACACGCCGCGCCCTCGGTCGACGAGATCGAGGCGCAGATCGACAAGAAGTGGGAGCAGTTGGAGCCCACCATCGAGCAGTACAACAAGGTCCGGGCGCA
Organism: Micromonospora vinacea; assembly: GCF_015751785.1. Classification (NCBI taxonomy): domain Bacteria; kingdom Bacillati; phylum Actinomycetota; class Actinomycetes; order Micromonosporales; family Micromonosporaceae; genus Micromonospora; species Micromonospora vinacea. The sequence continues at coordinate 2,015,073 of NZ_JADOTY010000001.1, forward strand.
GCTGAAGGTCAACCGACAGAAGTCGGCGAACCTGCAGAAGAAGATCGAGCCGCTGGCGCTGCAGAGCGAGCTGGCGCTCAACCGGGTGGGCGACCTCGCCTCCCGCTACTACATCTCCGGCCCGTCGCACGACATCGGCGCGCTGCTGGTCAGTGCCAAGCCGGACACGCTCACCGAGCAGCTCACCATCCTCGACCGGCTCGCTTCGCAGGAGCGCAAGGAGGTCGAGGGTGTGCTGGCAGTGCGGGCCAAGTACGACGGCGAGAAGCAGAAGCTGGACGCGCTGATCGTCACCCAGACCAAGCAGCAGAACGACCTGGCGGCGAAGAAGAAGCAGATCGACGGCGAGATCAAGAAGCTCGAGGCGTCGATGCCGAAGACCACCGTGGTGACCGCGGCCTGCCCGACCATCAATGGAGTGGTCAGCGCGGCGGCCCGCACCGCGATCAAGACCGCCTGCGGCAAGGTCGGCAAGCCGTACGTCTGGGGTGCCACCGGCCCGAACTCGTTCGACTGCTCGGGGCTGACCCAGTACGCCTACAAGGCGGCCGGGATCTACCTCACCCACCACACCGGTGACCAGTGGAACGAGGGCAAGGCCATCTCGCGGGGCGATGCCCGCCCCGGTGACCTGGTCTTCTTCTTCTCCGGCCTGAGTCATGTCGGGCTGTATCTGGGCAACAACCAGATGGTGCACGCGCCACGTGCCGGCAAGCCGGTGCAGGTGTCCAGCATCAACACCATGCCTGTCGCCGGGTTCCGTAGACCCGGCTGATCCACCTCGCGCGACACGACGGCCCCCGGTCACCGACCGGGGGCCGTCGTGGTTGTCAGCGGGGCGCGCCCACCGGGGACGGCAACAGCTGCACGTCGGCGAGGTCGACGTACATGATCCGGTGGCCGAACTGGATCTGCGCGTAACGGTTCTTGCCGCGGATCACCATCCAGTCGCCGGGTGACGAGCCGTCGAACGTGCTGGCCCGGTAGTACTCGCCGGCCAGTACCGCGCCGACGGCGTACCGCTGCCCGGCGGCCAGGGTGTACTGAAGCGGCGAGATCGTCTGGTAGGGCACCCCGTCCGGGTACGCCGCCTGTTCCGGGTAGGCCCGTCCGTAGACCGGAATGGTGGTTCGGCCGGGCTTCGGCGTGGCCACCACGCCGACGGTCCAGCTGGCGGTCGGCGCGGACGCCGGGTTGTGGAACCAGGCCCGCTGCCCGAGGTACCAGATCGCCGTCCAGTCGCCCTGCCGCCCGGCCAGCGCGTACGTCTGCCCGGCGGATGCCCGGGCCCCGTGGTCGGACACGGACATCGTGTTCGGTGTGCCGTCCGGGCGGAGCGCGATGTCGTTGACCAGCGGCGCGTCCGCGGACGGTGCGCTGCGCAACACCACCGCCGAGGAGCCGCGCGGTGCGCAGGGGACGCCCGCGGTGACGCATCCGACGAACGCCGGCTGGTTGGTGGCGTAGTCCGGGTCGATCCGGACCAGCCCGGTGGCCGGGGTGCCGGTGTCCAGTCGAGGCGCGTGCAGCAGGTCGAAGTAGTGCGTCCAGTCCCAGTACGGGCCCGGATCCCAGTGCATTCCCCGCACTGTCGAGGCGATGGTGCCGGGCACGTTGTCGTGGCCGATGATGTGCTGGCGGTCCAGTGGGATGCCCAGCCGCAGCGCCAGGTGCCGGACCAGCTTCGCCGAGGTCCGGTACATCGCCTCGGTGTACCAGGTGCCCTGCGCCGCGAAGCCCTCGTGTTCCAGCCCGATCGACTTCGCGTTGACGTACCAGTTGCCGGCGTGCCAGCCGACGTCCTTGGTCTTCACGTGCTGGGCGATGTGCCCGTCGACCGAGCGCAGCGAATAGTGCCAGCTCACGTAGGTCGGATCCTGGACGAGTTGCAGGGTCGTCGCCCAACTCGCCTCGGTGTCGTGGATGACGATGTACTCGATCTTCTGCCGCGCGGGCCGGTCGGAGAGGTCGTGGTTGCCGTAGTCCCCGTCACCGAACGCCTCGTAGGGTGCCGGGATCCACTCGCAGGAGATGGTGTGCGGGCACTCCACCCCGTCCGGGCGGGCCAGCCGGCGCAGGCCCAGCCGGTCCAACCAGGAACGTTCGGGCCGTACCGCGCGGGCCGGCAGGCTGACCCGCTGGCCGTCGTCGGTCACCCGGGACTGGCCCGCGCCGATGGTGGTGAAGACCTCGTCGGCGAAGGCCGCTGCGGCGTCGGCGCTGTCCGCGCCCGAGTAGCGGGCCACCGCGCCGTACCAGGCCGCCGGGTCGGTGCCGGCGCCGACCGGCGCGCCCAGATCCCTCTGGTACGCGCCCAGCAGCGCGGCCCCGCCACGGATGTTGAGGCCCACGTCGGTGCGCAGTGCCTCGGGGGCGGCGCCGGTCAGCGCGGCGGCGGCGTCCACGGTCTGCAACGCGGCGGTGGACGGGGCGGGCGCCTCGACCGGCCGGGGCGCGGGCACCCGGGCGGGCCGGGAGTCGTCACCGCGTGGGTCCTCGGCACCGGCGTCGTGGTGACCGCGCCCGGGTAGGGCGGCCACGTGCCGGGCGTCGGTCAGGTGCATCGGGCCGTAGCCGCCACTGGTGCTCGGTGTGCCGGCGTTGGTGTCCCAGCGCGACTCCAGGTAGGAGACGCCGAGCAGCACGACGGCCGGCACGCCGTACTCGCTGGCCGCGGTGGCGTACTGCTGCTGGCGGTCGGTGGTGGGCGCGGCGGCGGCCGGGCCGACGGAGAGTGGCACAGTGGTCGCGGCGGCGACCACGGTGGCGGCGAGCAGTGCACGCCAGCCGGTCGACAGGGTTGGATGGTGCATCGAACCCCCTAGATTCTCGCGGAGTGAGGTCAGGTCACCATCGCGCCGTCCGGGAGGTTGCGTCAATACCTTTCCATCTATCGAAGCCTGCGGAAAGAATTCTTCACACACGGTCGGTGACCTCGTCCAATCGGTACGGAGTGTCACGGCCGCACGGGTTGCGGATCGGTAACGAGCGTCTCTACTCTGGTCATTTGTCGGCCCGACAGCAGCTCCGCCCAGCCCGGGCGGTAACGGACCGACACCGCCGAGTCGTTTCCGAGCGAACCGGGGACCCAGGTCCCTCGGGGTGAATCCGCAACCACTGCGGTAGGGCGCCGACTTCCCGCCCGAACCCGTCAGCTAACCCGGTAGGCGGTCAGGAAGAAGGAGTACGGAACCCCGGTGGCACTCCATGCCCCGCGGCCGTCGTCCGAGCGGTCGGCATCAGCCGGCCCGCCGTCGATCGTGCCGCGCCCACGCTGGTCCCGCTTCACTACCGCACTCGCCGCGCTGGCCGGCGTCGCCGTCGTTCTGACCGGCAGTGCCACGGCGGCCCACGCTGACCCGTCCGTCGCCGAGATCGAGCGCCAGATCGACGCCGACTGGAACAAGCTCGAACCGATCATCGAACGGCACAACGCCACCCGCACCGACCTCGCCGCGAAGCGCAAGCAGGCCGACGCGCTGGCCGCCCGGATCACCCCGCTGGAGCGCCAGGTCGACGCCGCGATGGACAAGGTCAGCGCGCTGGCCGTACGCGCCTACAAGGGCGAGAACGTCTCGACAGTCAACGCGGTGCTGGGCAGCCGGTCGCCGAGCGAGGTGGTCGGCCAGCTCGAAATGCTCGACCGCTTCGCGCACAACCAGCAGAAGGACGTACGCCAGGTGGCCGACCTGCGCGACCAGCTGGCCGCGCAGAAGGCGCCGCTGGACGAGATGGTGGCCCAGCTGACCCGCACCGAGGCCCAGCTGGCGGCGAAGAAGAAGCAGATCAACGAAGAGATCGACCGCCTGCAGAAGCTACGCCTCAAGGTGTACGGCAACGGCGGCGGCGGTCCTTTGCGCCCGGCGCCCTGCCCGGGTAGCTACCCCGGCGGCGCCGCGGGCACCGCTGTCAAGTTCGCCTGCGCGCAGATCGGCAAGCCCTACGTCTGGGGTGCCGAGGGTCCGAACTCGTACGACTGCTCCGGGCTGATGCTGGCCGCCTGGGCGAAGGCCGGCGTGTCGCTGCCGCACAACGCCGCCGCGCAGAGCCGCGTGACCAAGAACGTCAGCAGGGGCGACCTGCGTCCCGGCGACCTGGTCTTCTACTACAGCGACATCCACCACGTCGGCATGTACGTCGGCGGCGGCTGGGTGGTGCACGCCTCGCAGGCCGGTCAACCGGTCAAGATGAAGAAGGTCGACGACGGCCCGATCCACAGCTACGGCCGCCCAGGCTGACCCCGGGGTGACCAGAGGGCCCGTCGCGATCACGTCGCGGCGGGCCCTCGTCGTTCTGGTTCTAGCAGCGGAGCCTCAGCGGGTTGGCCAGGTGCGCCAGTGCTGCCAGGCGCGGCTGGGCGTCGGCCCCCGCTGGCCCTGGTAGCGCGAGCCGTAGACAACCGAGCCGTACGGGTGCTCGGCCGGCGAGGAGAGCCGGAAGATGCAGAGCTGCCCGATCTTCATGCCCGGCCAGAGGGTGATCGGCAGGTTCGCCACGTTCGAGAGTTCCAGCGTGACGTGACCGGAGAAGCCCGGGTCGATGAAACCGGCTGTGGAGTGCGTGAGCAGCCCGAGCCGGCCCAGGGAGCTCTTGCCCTCCAGTCGGCCGGCGAGCTGGTCACCCAGCGAGATGACCTCCAGCGTCGAGGCGAGCACGAACTCCCCCGGGTGCAGCACGAACGGCTCGCCATCGGGGACCTCGACCACCGACGTCAGGTCGTCCTGCTGCATGGCGGGATCGATGTGGGTGTAGAGGTGGTTGTTGAAGACCCGGAACAGCCGGTCGAGTCGGACGTCGATGCTGGACGGTTGCACCAGGGTGGGCTCGAACGGCTCCAGGCCCAGCGTGCCGGCCTTGATCTCGGAGACCAGGTCGCGGTCGGAGAGCAGCATCGGACCACCATAGCCGCGCCGGCGGAAGTGGCCGGATTCGGTGCCGGTGACCAGCGAGTCGAGGTCGCTGCTCGTACATTTGTTCGATAGAATGCCCACATGGCTTCCTGGTCCGAATTCGCCGCCGACGAGCCCCGACTCGCCGACGGGATCCGCGTTCTCCTCCAGCAATACGGGCCGGGCTTCGGCTATCTGGCCACGGTCCGTGCCGACGGCGGGCCCCGCGTCCATCCGGTCTCCCCGGTCATCACCGCCGAGGGGCTGTTCTGCTTCATCATCGACTCGCCCAAGCGCCGCGACCTCGAACGTGACGGCCGTTACGCGCTGCACTCGTTCCCCGCGGAGGAGAGCGACGACGAGGCGTACGTGGCGGGGCGCGCCCGTCCGGTGACCGATCCGGTCCGGGTGGCGCTCCTGGCGCAGAGCGCCCGGGCCGAGCCGCAGGTCGACTGGCGGCTCTTCGAGTTCACCGTCGACGTGGCGATGCTCACCCGCCGTGAGCAGCACATCGCGGGCATTCCGGGCCTCCCGCCGGGCCGGCCGGCCGTTCGGGTCTGGCTCGACCCAAACGCCCCGGCGGCGGTCGCCGCCCCACTGACCGTCCCGCAGACCCGCCCGACCCGCCTCAGCCGTGACGTCCAGTGCACCGCCGCCGCCTGACCGTGACCGGAAGACCGCCGGCGCCGGCTCCGTCGCATCGGAGCCGGCACCCGCGGTGATCAACTCGGTTTCAGGGATATCGCGGGGTTCTAGCGCTTCGGACGCCCCGACTTCCAGGAAACCGAGTGGATCAACCCCGGATGGAGGGGTACGCGGACACCTGCGGCCGGCGGGGGTACCTGGGTGCAGAGGCTCGACGACTCGGGTACAGTGGTGCCGCTTGCGGGTGTAGTTCAATGGCAGAACATCAGCTTCCCAAGCTGACAGTGCGGGTTCGATTCCCGTCACCCGCTCCACTGCGAAGGCCCTGATCAGGACGTGAGTCCAGGTCAGGGCCTTCGACGTCCTGCCGTTGCAGCGACAGTTCGTCCTCGTTGACCCCCGTCACCAGTACGGCCCGCAGGAGCCGGTACGCCTCGGCGACCATGGGCTACCTGACACAGGCTGGCTGGCGGATCTAGGTTGTTTCCCATGCGTGACCGACTCCCTGAGCTGACAGACCCCGACCCTGAGGTTCGGCTGGAGGCACTGCGTGCGCTGTTGGCTGGAGCCGAGAGAGGGGACGTGGTCGCGAAGCAGGTTCTCAGGGAGATCGTGATCGGGTACCGCAACTTCGACCCCGAGATCTACTCCCGGGCGTTGAATCTCCTCGTGTTGTTCGGTGATGAGTCGCTGGCCGAAGCGCTCCTCGCTGCGCTTGCCGACGAGGAGTACGGGTGCCAGAGTTGGGCGGCGAACGGCTCCGGCATCCTGCGCCTTCAGACGGCCGCCCCGCTGTTGATCGACCTACTTCGCCACCCAGATGCTCTCGCCCGCCAGAGCGCCTGCGAGGCTCTGGGAGAGATAGGCGACCCCACCGCGATCACGCCTCTCGCGCACGTGCTCGACGACCCAGCCGAGCATGTCAGAGCAGCTGCCGCCTACGCCCTGGCCGACATCGGCGACGACGAGGCGATCGAGCACTTGTGGACCGCGCTGGAGTCGCCCCGTCGGCCAGTGCGTGCCGGTTACCTGTCGGCCGCGCTGGCGCACCCGGCAATCAAGACCTTCGACCGCCTGATCCAGGCGACCTCACACCACGACCCCGAAGTGCGCTTCTGGGCAGCACGAGCGCTCGGCGCCGCCGGCGACGAACGAGCCGAGAAGCTGCTGACGCGCCTCGCCGTCGAGGACCACGCCACGGTGCGAACCGGCGGGCACGTAAGTACCGCAGCCAAGAAGGCGCTGAAGACGCTGCGAAACATCCGCAAACACCAACGAAAGGCACGCGCCGGAGAGCGGACCGTGTGATCTCGTCAAGCGGTACCGGGATTCCGATCTCAAGCATCTGCTGGGACGGAACACGCCGCGTGGTCCACACGCCAGCCCGGCTTTCATGGTCGTCGCGCGAGTGCCCGCTGCACGCCTCGGCGCATCCGTCGCGACGTACCCGGTAGGCCGTACAAGCGGCGAACCTCATGAGGTTCCAGTTCTTGGCGACCGGCCAGCGCAATCGCTACGGCATACGGTCTGGTGTCGGCCTTACGTAGCAGGACTTCGGTCTCTTGGAGGACCTTGAGCAGGACACCTCGGTCCGCCTGTGGGTGTTGAGCGACGAGCCGAAGCAGGTGGTTGCGATCCCACTGGCTGAACTCGCCTTCAATCAGCTCGGTCAGAGTCGCCCCGCTTGCGCGGATGTCCTTGGCGACGGCCAGCCGCACGAACGACCAAGGACTACGGGCAAGAGCGTGCAGCCCGTTCCGATCGATTCGCGGGTCCGCAACGAGGTCCAGGTAGTCCCGCGGTGTCCGTGCGCGTGGGAGCAGCGCGTCGATATCCACTACCAACTCCCTCACCACGTCATTGGAAGCGAGCGCCCTGCACGGGTGATCGTCTAGCCCACGCCATGAGGCGGTGGCGCAGGGCGGTTCGCATAGTCAGGCCTCAACCTCAGGCTGTGGCCGCTTCGAATCCCGTACCGGCCGGCGCCTGTGGTGTGGCGCCCAGCGGGAGCTCGCAGACGGTGCGCCAAGGGCTGACGTCCGGCGTTCCGGCGATGAGCCGGACCCTGTCGATGGCCGTGCGGATCGGCAGGTGCGCGGAGACGGTTTGCGCGGCGTGGCTCAGAGTGGTCTTTGCGGCGTCGTGACCGATGGTCAGGTGCGGCACCACGTCGCTGTGCGCCCCGGCATACGGGGGTGCCTCGGGAAACTGCTGCCACACTGCCGTGGTGAGTTCCCGGAACGGACGATCTGGCTGCGGAGCAAGCCAGACGACAGTTTCACCGAACCAGCCGACGTGCGTCAGTGCGACGTCGAACCGCGGTATCCCGGCAATGGTGGCGCGCAGCACCGCCAGGACCTGCTCATCGATCTGCTGCGGGGGCAGGAACGGATAGAGGACTGTCACGTGCGCCGGCACGCCCCACCCGGCGGCCCGGTCGAGCGATGCCCGGAACCGGCCCACCGCCTCCTCGGCCTCGGGTATCGGCACGATGAGGGCCGTCTGTGTCGGTTCCATCCCCGAAGTTTGCAACCAAGGTCGTTGCCGGTCCACCGTATTCACCACCCGCCACAGGCGGTCCGCGCCAGCCAAGCCAGATAGGTGCGGTGCGTTCTCAGTCTCGGGACCGCGTTCGTGCGGCGAGGAAGGACGGCCGTTCGGTGAGGCGGGCGTAGGCGTCTTCGTCGACCTCTCGAAGTTCGAGGCACGGCCGTGGCTCGACGAGTTTCTCCAGGAGAAATCCGGCGTCCAGGAGTTCGCCGAGGAACGTCTCCAGCGTCATCCGCTGGAAGTGAAGGGCGCCCGGCCCGTGCGGCAGGTCGACCCAGGACTCGTCGTAGTAGGAGCCGCCGAAGTATCGCCAGTCGGCCGTCGGATGAGTGGTCGAGATGACGAGCCAGCCGGCGGGACGTAGCACCCGACGCATCTCGGCGAGCAACTGTCGCCGGTTCGTCAGATGGCCTATGACCAGCGCGCAGACGACCCCGTCGAAGGACGCGTCAGCGGCAAAGTCCAGTGGCTGCTCCAGGTCGTGCAGGCGCAACTGGGCCTGCGCGGCACGTGAGTGCGCATGGCGGAGCACTGTGGCGCTGGCGTCGATGCCAGTCACCCGGGCGCCCCGCGCCAACAGTTCAGCCGCATAGTGGCCGGCACCGCAACCGAGATCGAGGATGTCCAAACCGGCGACGTCACCAGCGAGCGCCAGCATCGCGGGCCGATCGGTGTACGCGTTGTAGGGGCTGGTGTTGGCGTTCTGTGCGAAGAACTCGCCGAGTTCGTCGTGGTACCCGGTCCCGATCGGCATCCGAGCACCATCCCGACCGCTCAGGGGATCCGCAACCGTTTTTGCCCGACGACACGCCTCCGAGCGGTCGTCGCCCACACCAGCGGGCGGAGAGCCCCTATCGGTAGTCGGCGAAGATGCGGCGTTCCACGCCATCGACGGTGACCGGGCCGCCGTGGGGAAGGATCCACTGCGGTCTGGTGTGGCCGAATGGGACGCCGACGCAGATAACTGCCTCGGGGTTGTAGCGGCTCACCACGTCGATGACCGTGTCGCGCTGCTGCTGGCGTAGCCGTTCCCGGTCGGCGGCCGGGGGGCGGCGGGTGTGGTCGGAGACCGGCGGGCGGGCGACCAGGACCGCGTCGACGGCGCTGAGGAGACCGCGTTCACCCAGTGATCGGACGATCAAGCCGACCTCACGGGCGGGGAGAAGCTCCTCCGACGTCTCGATGAGCAGAACCCCACCCTGCAGGACCTCCGGGGAAAACGGGAAGCGTCCCGCCGTCAGGATCCACTGGATGACCTCCAGGCAGCCACCCCAGGTGGGGCCGGTGACCGCGCGGGGCGGCCCGTACCAACTCCACGGCTCCGTCGGTTCGCGCTCTCCAAAGGACTTCAACGCCTGCGGGTCTGCCCAGTCGATGCCGACGTCCTCGGACTCACCCGGGTCGGTGATCTCCAGCCGCTCGCCGGTGAGCAGCGCCGCTCGCAGCGACCGGACGTGGATGTCGTCGACGGCAGGCCCGGGGCCAAGGTGAACCTGGGAGGATCCGCCGTAGAAGCTGGCGATGCCGAGGCCCCAGAGCCAGTGGTGCAGGTTGGTGTTGTCGCTGGTGCCGAGGAACGGCTTCGGGTCGGCTCGGGCCAGGTCGGCGTCCAGGTGGGGGATGACAGTGATCTGGTCGTCGCCGCCGATGACGGCGAGAATGCCGCGTACCTGGGGGTCCGCGAAGGCGGCGTTGATGTCCGCCGCCCGCGCTGCCGCGCTGGCACCCACCTGGCGGGTGGTGGGGTATTCGACCGGGACGAGGCCGGTCAGGTCGGCAAGCCGTCGCATGGCCTGCTCGTGGATCTCGGGAAAGGCACCGGCCGCGGCGAAGGACGGCGAGACAACCGCGATCTTGTCCCCGGGCCTGGCCTTCCGAGGACGAACAAGCTCATGCTCCATGCCGAGATCCAACAGGTACGCCAGTTCGTACGCATCTCATTTCGTTACAGGTTCCAGGAGAACCACGGGGATCTCCCGGGTGATTCGTTGTTGGTAGGCGGCGTACTCCGACCTGGCCGAAACCATCAAGCGCCACAGATGCGGACGCTCCCCGGCCGTGGCGGGGCGCGCGTACGCGCCGAAGGTCTCCGTACCGACCTGCACCGTGACGTACGGGTCGGCGAGCAGGTTGAGGTACCACGCGGGGTGGTGGTCTGCGCCGCGGTTGGAGGCGGCCAGCACGTAGTGGTCGCCGTCGCGTTCGTAGACGAGCGCGGTGCGGCGCAGTTCGCCGGTCTTTCGGCCTCGGGTCGTCAGGAGCAGGTCGTTCACGCCGGGCCGGGGTCGGCCGCCGGTTTCCTCGAACCGGTGGATGTGCTCCGCGACCCAAGCGTTCGGGCTGTCGTGGACCTCGGGCATCACACCTCCCGGACAATCGCGGAGGCGCGGTGGTGGCGGGGTGCCTCGATCTCGTCGACAAGTGAGATCGCGAAGTCCGCATAGCTGATCCGGCTGGCTGGGTCGCCATGTTCGGCAACCCGGTAGTGGCCGGTGCGTGTGCCGCCGTGGTCGAAGTCACCGGCGGGGGCCAGGTAGGCCCAGTCGAGGTCGGAGGTCCGAAGCTCGTCAAGGCCCGCTGCATGACCCAGGTAGAAGGGCCGGTACTCGTTCGGGTAGCCGGGCTGGTCCATCAGGGCGGCACCGGATGCCCCGGGCATGATCGAGGCGAGGCCGACCACCACCAGGCGACGTACACCTGCCTTGGTCAGGCCGGCGGCCAGGGCGCGCGACGATGCGGTGAAGAAGTCGTGCGGCGGTACGGATAGGTCGACGGCGGCGCTGATGGCGGCGTCGTGCTCGGCGGCTGCCTGCGCGATGCTCCCGGCGTCGGTCACGTCGCCTGCCACCACCCGTGCGTCGGTCAGGTCGCCGTGGTCAGCGGGGTTGCGCACCAGGGCGGTGACCTGGTGGCCGCGTCGTCGCGCCTCGGCGACGGCCTGCCGTCCGGCTCGACCGCCCGCGCCGAAGACCACGATCCTCATGAGTTACGCCTCTCACCAGAGGCCGGAGCCCGTGCGTCCGGCCGATTTGCCGACGCTATCGAGGGTCGTGGTTACCACCGGGATACCAGTTATCGTTTGGTGATGAGGCAACCTCTGCCCGCCGACATGTTCGACGAGCTGTGCCCGTCCTCGCTCAATCCGATCCGATTCGGCGACAAGTGGGCGGCGCTCATCATCCGCTGTCTTGAGCAGGGGCCTCGCCGGTTCTCGGAGCTGCGCGTGCCGCTGCGCCGCGTCACCCCCAAGGTGCTCACCCAGTCGCTGCGCTCCCTCGAACGGGACGGGCTGATCAAGCGCACCGTCTTCCCCGAGGTCACCCCGCACGTGGAGTACGAGCTGACGCCGGTGGGCCGCAGCATGCTCGAACCGATTGCGGTTGCCTGCGCCTGGGCCGAGCAGCATTGGGACCAGTTGCTCGACGCCCGCGAGTCGTACGACAACGCCACCCGGCGCAACCGCGCTGGGTGACCCCGCGTGCCACCGGTGTGGCACAGAGCCAGGAAAGCGTGGTCGGCCTCGGGCCTGAGAGCCGTTGGCGGAGCACCACGGCCACGCGGATGCTTCTCATGTTCATGGCAGGATCTGCCAGGTGCAGGTCGGGATGCTTGGTCCATTCGAGGTTCGCACGGACGTCGGCACCCTCATTGACGTGCCGGGCGCGCGGCTGCGCGGGCTGTTGACCGCCCTCGCGCTCAACCCGGGCCACGTGGTCCCGAAGGGGACCCTCGTCGACTGGATCTGGGGCGAACATCCGCCCTCCGACGCGGCGAACGCGCTGCACCGCCTGGTGTCCCGGCTGCGGAAGGCGCTGCCGGAGGGGTCGATCGAGGGACAGACGGACGGCTACCGGTTGCTGGTCGAACCCGACGTCGTCGACGCCGTACGGTTCGAACGCCTCGTCGGCCTGGCTCGCGATGACGAGGGCCCGCAGCGGGTACGGCGGCTGCGCGAGGCCCTCGACCTGTGGCGCGGTGCGGCGATGCAGGACGTCGGTCTTGTCGACAGCACCGCGCTCGACGCGGCGGTCACCCGATTCGACAGGCTGCGTCTGACCGCCCTGGAGGATCGCTTCGACGTGGAGGTCAGCCTCGGCCACGGGCCGGAGTTGATCGCGGAGCTGACCGATCTGGTGGCTGCGCACCCGGTGCGGGAACGGCTTGTTCTCGCGTTGATGCGGGCCCTCGCCGCGAGCGGCCGAGACAACGAGGCGCTGGTCGTGTATCAGCGCACCAGCGAGGCCCTGGCCGACGCGCTGGGCGTCGACCCCTCACCGGAACTCGCGGCGTTGCACGTCGCGCTCCTACGGGGTGAGGTGCAACGGCGCGAGGAGGACCGGAAGACCAACCTTCGTGCCGAGTTGAGCAGCTTCATCGGTAAGGACGAGGCCGTCGCGGAGGTCGGCGCGCTCGTCGCCGAACACCGGCTCACGACCCTGATCGGGCCGGGTGGCTCCGGGAAGACCCGGCTGGCCACGGAAACCGCGCGCAGAATGCTCGACAACCTCCCGGACGGTGCCTGGCTGGTCGAGTTCGCCGCCATCGGCGCGGACGGTGACGTGGTGCAGGCGACGCTCACGGGGCTCGGACTTCGGGACGCTCTGCTCGGCGAGGCACCGAGCATGGAGTTGATCGACCGGCTCGTCGCCGCGATCCGCGAGCGGGAGGCGTTGCTGATCCTGGACAACTGCGAGCACGTGATCGAGTCGGCGGCGGTGCTCGCCGACCGGCTGCTCGGGGAGTGTCGGCGACTGCGGATCCTCGCGACGAGCAGGGAACCGCTCGGCATCACTGGTGAGGCGCTCTGGCCGGTCGCGCCACTGGCCCTGCCGGACGTCGACGCCGACCCCGCCGAGATCGAAACCTCTCCCGCTGTCCGCTTGCTGCGGGACCGAGCGGGCGCGGTGCGGAGGGATCTGGCGGTCGACGATCTCACGTTGTCGACGATGGCGCGGATCTGTCGGGCGCTGGACGGGATGCCGCTGGCGATCGAACTGGCCGCCGCCAGGTTGCGCACCATGTCCATCGACCAGCTCGCGAGGCGGCTCGACGATCGGTTCCGCCTGCTGACCGGCGGCAGCCGTACCGCGTTGCCCCGGCACCGAACGCTGCGCGCGGTGGTCGACTGGAGTTGGGAGCTGCTGACCGACGCGGAACGGGCGGTCCTGCGCCGGCTCTCGGTGTTCTCGGGCGGGGTGAGTCTGGAAGCGGCCGAACGGGTCTGCGCCGGCGACGAGGTCGAGCCGGAGGATGTGCTCGAACTGGTCACCGCGTTGGCCGAGAAGTCGCTGCTGGTCGCCGAGGGCGACGAGACCCTGCGCTATCGGATGCTCGGCACGATCAAGGAGTACGCCGCGCACCGCCTCGTCGAGGCGGGGGAATCGGACCTGACGCGCTACGCGCATCTGACGTACTTCACCGAACTGGCGGAGACCGCCGAGCCGCAGCTTCGCCGCGCGGACCAGGTGAAATGGCTTGCCACTCTCGAAGTTGAGCACGACAACATCGTCTCCGCGATGCGCGGTGCCCTCGCCGCCGGTGAAGCGCACCCGGCCATGCGATTGGCCGCGGGCGCCGGCTGGTACTGGTGGCTCGGTGGCCACCGGACCGAAGGCATGGAGTTGATCACGGCGGCCACTGAGACGCCTGGTGAGGTCAGCGACGAGATCCGGGCCACTGTGTACGCGCTCGTCGTGCTCTTCGTGAACTCGGGACCGGGCGACGAACACCATGCGGCGGAGTGGATCCACAAGGCGTACGAGTTCAGCCAACGTAGTCACGGCAGCCACCCGGGAGTGGCGCTCGTCGTCCCGCTGGAACGCATGTTGCGAGCCCCGGACGCGATCCTGCCCGCGTGGGAACCGCTGCTGAACGACGAGGATCCCTGGGTACGCGCACTGGCCCGGTTGCAACTCGGCAAGATGCGGATCATCTTCGGCCAGGACGGTCGGGATGTGGATGCGTATCTCGTGGCGGCGCTCGCCGAGTTCCGGGCACTCGGCGAACGGTTCGGGATCTCATTCGCCCTGACCGAGCTGGCGGAGCTGATTGCCGTACGCGGTGAGTTCGCCGGTGCGTGCGAGCACTACGAAGAGGCAGCCGCGGTCGTTACCGAGGTCGGCACCGTCGAGGACATCATCCGGATACGGTCCCGGCAGGCTCAGCTGTACTGGTTGCTTGGCGATGAGGAGTCCAGCGCGGCTGCCATGGCCGAGGCGCGGCGATGCGCGGCGCGGGTCACGTGGCCGGGTGCGTTGGCAGTGCTGGCTCTGTCACAGGCGGAACTCGCTCGCTGGCGTGGCCATGCCGAAGAGGTGGGCCGCCAGGTCGGTGTCGCGACGACAGTGTTGCGCGACGAGGCGGAGCAGGCGCACATCCGCGTGGTGACACACGACCTGCTCGGTTATGTCGCTGACGATCTTGGTGAGGCGCGCAGACACCATTCCTTGGCCTGCGAGGCGGCGGCCGCGACGGGGCACGCACCCTCGATCGCGCGGGTGCTCGTCGGCGTCGCGGACCTGGCGCTGCGCCGTGACCAGTATGAGCAGGCCGCGCGGCTGCTCGCCGCGAGCACCGGTGTGCGCGGACGGCAGGATCATTCCCAGCCGGACGTGGCCCGGATCGAGCGGGAAGTACGGCGCCGCCTCGGCGAAGTGAGCTTCGCAGAGGCGGCGCGGGAAGGCAGTCGGACGGACTGGAACGGGTTGGTCGCGGTCACGCTCGCTTCGTGAAGGTGGAACGCGCCCACAGGTAGCCGACGAGAGCGATGCCGACGCACCAGACGAGGGCGGGGATCACGTCACCGCTGGACGGCGTTCCGTTGAGGAACCCGCGCAGGGTTTCGATGATCGGCGTGAAGGGCTGGTATTCCGCGAACTCCCGCAGCCCGGGCCCCATCTTGTCCGCCGGTACGATCGCGCTGCTGAAGAACGGCAGCATGACCAGCGGTACGGAGGCCAGCCCCGCCGTTTCCGGAGACTTCGCCGACAGCCCCAGGGCGACAGTGAGCCAGCCGGCGGCGAAGCCGAGCAGCACGATGATGCCGATCGCGCCGAGCCAGCCGAGGAGGCTCGCCGACGGGCTGAATCCGAGCAGGAAGGCCACCCCGACAAGGGCGGCGATGGCGACCAGGTTGGTCAGCACGCTGGCGACGACGTGACCGGTCAGCACCGCACCGCGGGAGACGTGCATGACTTTGAACCGGTTGATGATGCCCTTCGTCATGTCGGAGTTCACAGCGGTCGCGGTGGCCCCCAGCCCGTAACAGACCGCCAACAGCATCAGCCCGGGAGTCGCGTAGTCGATGTAGTCGACACCGACGTTGAAGGCGTCACCGAACATGTACACGAACATCAACATGATCACGATGGGCATCAGGACCGCGTTGAACACGGAGGTCGGGTTTCGGGCGATGTGCTTGAAGTTGCGACGCAGCATGACGATCGAGTGGGACTTGGTGCTCATTTCGCGGAAACCTCCTGGGTGCGGCTGCCCGTCAGGGCGAGGAAAACGTCGTCGAGGTCGGGCGTCTGCACGGAGAACCCTTCGGCGCTGATCGCGTACTCGTCGAGGCGGTCCAGCAGGGCCCGCAGTGAGGCCGTTCCGCCGTCGCTGGGAACCCGGAGCGCCAGTGCCTCGTCGTCCCGTGTGGAGTCGGTGAGCACCCGGGCGGCCGTGTCGAGTTCGGCGACGGTGGTGAACCGGAGCCGGACGTGAGTGCCGGGGATCTGGCGCTTGAGCTCGTCGGGCGTGCCCTGGGCGACCAGACGCCCCTGGTCGAGGACGGCGATCCGGTCGGCGAGCTGGTCAGCCTCCTCCAGATACTGGGTGGTGAGGAAGATCGTCACGCCGTCGGCCACCAGGTCACGGATGATCGACCACATCGTGCGGCGGCTACGTGGATCCAGGCCCGTCGTCGGCTCGTCGAGGAAGATGATCCGCGGGTCGCCGACGAGAGTCATCGCCAGATCCAGCTTGCGGCGCATCCCACCGGAATAGGTCGACACCGGCTTCTGTGCCGACTCCACCAGATCGAACCGCTCCAGCAGTTCAGTGACGACCCGCCTGCCGTCTTTGCCGGGAACCTGGCTGAGATCCACCATCAGCTGCAGGTTCTCCCGGCCGGTCAGCAGTTCGTCCACCGCCGCGAACTGACCGGTGACGCCGATCGCCGCGCGCACCGCCTTGGCCTCGGTGGCGGCGTCGTGCCCTGCGATGCGTACGGTCCCACCGTCGGCCTTCACCAACGTGGTCAGCACGTTCACCGTCGTCGTCTTACCCGCCCCGTTCGGGCCGAGCAGGGAGAAGATCGTTCCCGCAGGGACATCCAGGTCGATGCCGTCGAGCACGACCTTGTCCTTGTAGGCCTTCCGCAGTCCGGAGACTGCAATCGCTGAACTCGTCATGCAGCTACCATCGGCGGCTGGGCTGTCACCCCCCTGTCATGGCCCTGACACGGCCACTGACACCGGGTTCCACCCCCGTCGGCGGTGTCAGCGGGCCCGCTTGACGCGCCGGTCGTCGAGCCAGAGCGCCAGCCCGTTCCGGCAGCGGTAGACGGCGATGCCGGCGATCACGAGGGTGATCAGAACCCCCCAGGCCCAGAATCGACCACCCACCCCGCCGGGTGGGTTCGCGTCGCGGGTGCGGCCGGAGCTGATCACGTTGTCGGCGACGTCGACGGCGAGGATCTGCTCCGGGGCGGTCAGCAGGGTTCGTGGCGCGGTGGCGTCGGGCGTCAGCGCCAGCACCCGTACGCTGCGCACGTTGGGGTAGGCGGTGCGCTGGTCCAGCTCCAGCGGCTGGTCGAACCGGTCCGGGCTGAGAGGTTCGGGCTGGTAGGCGATCACCAGCGCGGACCCGTCCGGGCCCCAGCCGAGCAGTCGGATGGCGGTCACGCCGGTGACACCGGGCAGGGGCAACGGTGCGGTGTCCCGGCCGGTGGCGGGGTCGACCCGGCGCAGGCTCCAGTCTGTGGTGCCGGCCTTCCGGCTGATCAGCGTCAACGCCCCGTCCGTCGTCCATGCCCCCTTGCCGGCCAGCCAGCTCTCGGCGGGCGGCTCGAAGGTGGACACCGTGCGGCCGTCCAGGTCGGCGACCGTCACGGTCCGACCGATCTGGTAGGCGACCCGCTCACCCCCGGGGGCGAAGGCGACGGGTGAGCCGAAGATCGGCTGTTGGGCAGCGTCGGCCAGCTGGGTCCAGCGTTCGCCGTCGAGGGTGACGATGCTCAGCACCCGCCGGTAGCTGCTGCGCATCGGGTCGGTCGGCACGCTGTCGTCGACCACCAGTTGCCTGCCGTCCGGGGACCAGGCCAACGGGGTCGTCCCCACGCTGTCGGCGACCTTGCTGCGCAGTTGTCGGGTACGGCCGGTGACGAGGTCGATGATGTCGACGCGGCGGTCCTCGGAGAGGCCGGCGGGCCGGGCCACGTAGCGGCCGTCCGGGGACAGGATCACCTGCTCGCCGACGGGTGCCTCGTACCCCATCGAGAAGATCCGGTAGCGGTCGGAGTCGGCGCCGACCACGCCGACGATGCCGTCCTCGTCCCAGCCCTGAAGCCGTGGCGCCTGACCGCTGAAGATGACCGACGCCGGCCCGAGCCGGGGTCGGTCGGTGGCGTGCAGCGCCCCGAGCGGTGGCAGCGCGATCCGGTCGGGCAGCGCCGCGTCCGCGCCGGCCGCCGGATCCGCGGCCGGTGTACGCGTCAGCGGGAGCACAGCCCCGGTCAGCGCGACGAGCACGAGCACCACCACGGCGGCGAGGACGGTCCGGCGGCGGGAGCGGCGGGCGGTGGCGAGCGCTCGTTCGTAGACCGGGTAGGCGGGGACGTCGGCCGCGGCGGCGTGCAGCGTCTCGCGGAGTCGGGCGGTCACTGCTGGCTCCTCTCCACAGTCGGGTCGACCAGGTCGAGGGCGGTCGCGCGCAGCCGGCGGATGGCGTCGTGGCCGTGCCGTTTGACGGTGCCGACCGAGCAGCCGAGCACCGCGGCGGCCTGGGCCTCGGTCAGGTCCTCGTAGAAGCGCAGCACGATCACGGCGCGCTGACGAGGGGTGAGCCCGCGCAGCGCGTTCACGAGACTCAGCCGCAGCGCTGTCGCCTCGGAGTGGTCGTCGCCGGGCCGCTCGGTGGGCTGTGCCTCCAGGCGCTCGGTCAGCCGGCGACGCCGCCACCAGGAGACCTGCTGGTGGTACATCACCCGCCGCACGTACGCCTCGGGGTCGCCGTCGCGAATCCGCCGCCAGTGCCGGTACGTCCGGGCCAGGGCGCTCTGCAACAGATCCTCGGCGAGCTGGTGGTCGCCGGTGAGCAGGTAGGCCGTCCGGGACAGCGCCGGCGTGCGGTGCACCACGAACTCGTGGAACGTCTCGGTCATCCCCACCCCCTCGCCAGGTAGAACGCCACCCGTTCCGGAAATGGTTGAGGCCGGGCCACCGGTTCTGATAGTTCCTGCTGGGCCTCGGCACCGGCTAATGTCCGGTTTGGAGGTGGTCCGTGTTCACCGAAGCCTTTCCGATCGTGACGACACCCGACCTGCCACGACTGATCGCGTTCTACCGGGACGTGGTCGGCTTCGAGCTGACCTACCGGTTCCCGGACGAGGGTGCCCCGGAGTTCGTCGCGCTGCGACTGGGCAGCAGCGAACTCGGCCTGGCCGCCAACCCGGAGGCTGGCGAGCCGGCCGACTCGCACCGCTGGGAGTTGTGCGTCTACGCCGACGACTGCGACGCGGCCGTGGGCGCGTTGCGCACGGGTGGGGCGACGGTCACCGAGGAGCCGGTCGACCAGCCCTGGGGTGAGCGTTCCGCCCGGGTCACCGACCCCGACGGCAACCGGTTGCTGGTGCTGTCCCGGCTCTAGACGACCGAGCGTGGTCATCGTCTCCAGAACAGGAGATGGGTGACTCCGCTGGGGCTGGGCACCGACTCGAGGTGGAAGCGGTCGAGCAGTTCGTCGGGGCTCTCCCACAAACGTTCACCCCGTTCGAGGTCGACGGGCGCGACGGCGAAGTGCATCGTGTCGACCAGATCGGCCTCGATGAATTCGCGGACGGTCGCCACCCCACCACCGAGGCGTACGTCCCGACCGGCGGCTGCCTGCTTCGCCTGAGCCAGTGCCTCGGCCGGGCTGGCGTCGAGGAAGTGGAACGTGGTGTCGGACAGGGCGAACGACGGGCGTTCGTGGTGGGTGAGCACGAAGACCGGGGTGTGGAACGGCGGGTTGTCTCCCCACCATCCCTGCCAGTCATGGTTCTCCCAGGGGCCACGCTGGGGGCCGAACTTGTTGCGACCCATGATCTCCGCGCCGATGTTGCACTCGGCGTCGCGGGTCAGGTAGTCGTCCAGGCCACGGGTGCCGCCCGGCTCGGTGCGGTACACGAAGCTGGCCGTGGCGGCGCGCCAGGAGAAGAACGGGGTGGGGTCGGCGTGGCCGAAGGGCCGTTCGAGGCTCTGCCCCTCCCCGGTGCCGAACCCGTCCCGCGACACGTTGAAGCACTGGACCCGCAGTAGTTGCGGCATGGCGTCTCCTCTCAGGTTTACGGGGCGGATTCAGTTCGCGGTGACCGTCGGGCCGCCGCCGCGGCCCCGGTCGTCGAGCACGAGCGGGGCGCGACCGCGTACCGCGTACCGGATGTGGGTCACCTGGGGGGTGGCAAGGACGCGGGTCGGCGTCAGCTCGATCCCCTCCCGGTCACCCAGGTCGAGGTCCGCGTCGAAGAGCCGCAGGCCGGTGCCGAGCACCACCGGTACGACGTGCAGCTCCAACTCGTCGAGCAGGCCGGCCTTGAGTACCTGCCGCACCAGGCTGCCGCCCCCGGCCACGGCGACATCCTTGCCACCGGCCACGGCGCGCGCCTGCTCCACGGCGCTGGCCACGCCATCGGTGACGTAGGTGAAGCTGGTGCCCCCTCCCTTCACCAGCCGCTGGCGGGGGCGGTGGGTGACGACGAAGACCGGTGCGCGAAACGGCGGCTCCTCACCCCAGGGGATCTCACCCCCGTCGGCCATCCGGCGTCCCATCACGTACGCGCCGGCCGCCCCGAACGACTCGGCGATCACCTCGGAGTTGGTGTCCTGCTCCCCGCCGGCAAAGCCCTGCCGTTCGCGCCAGGCCGCCGCGTCTGTAGCCCACCGGGTGACCCGGAAGAACTTGGCGCTCTCTTCCGAATCCATCCAGTTGCCGTTCCCGTCGAACTGTGGGCCGGCGTAGAAGCCGTCCATCGACACCGACAGCTGTGCGGTCACCTTCGTCATCGCGTCTGGTCCTTTCCTCGGGCGACACCCCGCCTGGGTGCCGCTCCCCGAGGGGTCGGAGCCGAACGCGATGTCCCTACCGGGAAGGAGTGTGACGTGTGTCACCGTAGGACGCGTTCAGGAGCCACTGCCCGGCGTGTTCCGGGTCGCGGGACCAGCGCAGCCGGGGCTTCTCCTCCGGGCGGGGCCTCCAGTCCCGGTAGGGCGCGAGGGACACCCGCCAGGCGACCACCGTGAACACGTAGATGCCCGGGCCGACCAGCCAGAGCAGAGCGTCGCGCCGCCGATAGGAGGCGTACGGCGCGAGCCACGCGGTAGCCGCCATCGGCACCGCGACCGCGCTGAGGTCGGCCAGCGGCCCGCGGCCGAACCGGGCCTCGATCAGCTCGCGGAGGACAAGGGACGGGACGATCACCCCGACCAGCAACGCCACCGTGCGGATCATGCGCACCCGGCGATCCGGGGATACGCGGGCGGCAGCTGCTTCGGCGGGCATCCCCGGAGGGTACGGGCTGGCCGCAGCGGTAGATCTACGACTTCCGGTCGGCGATCGCCGCCTCGATCCGTAGACCGAGACCGGTCAGAATGAGGAACGCGGCCAGGATGTGCGGCTCGAGCCCGTCGTAGCCGGACATCATGCTGAGCAGTGTCGTCATGAAGCCGGCCACCAGCGACACGGTGCCAAACGCTCGTATGGTGCCGACTCGCTGCGCCGGTAGGTCCACAGCCGGACGATAGCGAGAACCTGACCCCGCTGGTGTCCCCGACTAGGGTGGCGATCATGCGGATTGGCATCGTGATCCTGCCGGACCAGCGGTGGGCGGAGTCGCAGCGTCGCTGGCGGCAGGTCGACGAGTGGGGCTTCGACCACGCCTGGACGTACGACCACCTGGGTTGGCGGGACCTGGTCGACGGCCCGTGGTTCGACTCGATGGCCACGCTGACGGCCGCCGCCACGGTGACTTCGCGGATTCGGCTGGGCACCCTCGTGGCGTCGCCGAACTTCCGGCATCCGGCCGCGTTCGCCCGGCAGATCACCACTGTGGACGACGTCTCCGCCGGTCGGCTGCTGCTCGGCCTGGGCGCGGGCGGCATCGGCTTCGACTCGGCGGTGCTGGGCGGTGAGACGCTGCCACCGCGTCAGCGGGTCGACCGGTTCGCCGAGTTCACCGAGTTGTTGGATCTGATCCTGCGGGAGGACGGCACCACCTGGCGTGGCGACTGGTTCGCCGCTGTGGACGCCCGCAACAACCCGGGCTGCGTGCAGCAGCCTCGGGTGCCGTTCGTGGTTGCCGCCAACGGGCCGCGGTCGATGCGGTTGGTGGCCCGCTTCGGGCAGGGGTGGGTGACCACCGGCACCGGTGACGACAACGACCTGGCGGGTTGGTGGGCCAGCGTGTCGGCGCTGTCCGCGCGGATGGACCGGACCCTGGACGAGGCCGGCCGCGATCCGGCCAGCCTGGACCGTTATCTCTCGCTGGACGCGGCGCCGGTCTTCTCACTCAGCAGCGCACAGTTCTTCGCCGATCAGGTCGGCCGGGCCGCCGAGCTGGGCTTCACCGACGTGGTGACGCACTGGCCGCGGGCCAGCAGTTGGTACGCCGGTGACGAGGCCATCCTGGTGGACGTGGCGACGCGGTTGCTGCCGGAGCTACGCGGCTGAGCCGACACGCCCGCTCAGGTGCCGAGGTCGCCGCTGGCCACACCGCCCTCGCCGCCGGAGACCAGCCGGAAGCGGAGGCAGACGATCGGGGTGTCGCCGTCTACCGGCGTGCCGAGCCGCGCCCAGTAGGCCGAGTGCCCGGCCCGCCACTCCTCGATCGAGCGGTCACCCTCGCCCTCGGCGTGGGCGAAGTCCCAGGGCACGTCGGCGAAGCGGACCACCTCGACTCCGGTGATCTCCACGACGCCGGCGAGGGCGTTGTCGTCGTCGACCAGGGCCAGGCGTTCGCCGACGTGCTCCAGCTCCTCGCCTTCTTCCGCGTACTCGGCGAGCCGGCCGGCCGTCGCTGTCTTCACACCGGCCAGCACCAGGGTGTTGAGGGTTGCCCGCAACTCGCCGGGGGTGCCGAGGGCGAGGGCGCGCAGTTCACCGATCCGAGGCCACATCCTGCCGAGGCTAGGCCAGCACCGCCCGGGCCGCCGCCGCAATACCCGTCGCCGCGCTCAGATCAGCTGGCCGGCGTAGCCGGGTGCGGTGAGGAGCCGGTCGTCACCACTGACCGCGTACGCGTCGAGGATCGCGTCGGCCAGCTTGACCACGTGCTCGTCGCCGTGTCGGGCCGCGCGGGCGAAGACCTCCGCCGGCGTCGCGGGGGTCACTGTCGGTGGCGCGATGCCGTCGGCTGGGGCGTACACGGAGGTCATGGCCGCCGTCGCGGCCCAGGCCGCGGCGAGGCTCGGCGCCCACAGATCCCGGTCCAGTGCCGGCAGGGTACGCAGGACGGCGGTCGGCGCGGTGACCGCGTGTACCAGCATGACCGGTGCGGCGTGTCCGAAGCGCAGGTAGTCCAGGCCGGCCCGGTGCACCAGCGTGGTGAGCCCGCGCTCCGCCTCGGCCGGGCTCCGCACGGGCCGCAGCGTCGCGAGGGCCTGCTCCCATCGGGGTACGCCCGGCAGCTGGTTTAGCCGATCCCGGACGCCTCCGGTCTGGTCGTCGATCCGGGGCAGCCCGGCCAGCGCGGCCGCCACGTCGAGGTCGTCGGTGTCCGACCGGTCCGTCTCGCCGGCGAGCAGCTGGTCGGTACCGGGGATCGGCTGCCAGCGGGCCGCCCAGTAGCCGAGGGCCTGGCCCAGCTCGGTGAGCCGCTGCCGGTTCTCGTCGTCCGGTTCGAGTGCGCGGACGGCGTGCCCGACCCGGATCACACCGTGCGTGGCGCCGGCGGCGATGCCCGGCAGCAGCCGGGGCCACCAGGTGCCGAGGACAGCACGCCACGGGTGTTCGCGCAGTTGTCTGTCGAAGTAGGCCAGCCAGTCACCGGCGCGCTTCGGATCGCCCAGCGCCGCCCGCCAGTCGTCGATCGGGTGCAGCCCTCGGGGCAGCTCGTCGAGGCGGCCGAGGTAGTCGTCGAGCCAGCGGTGCACCCGGTGTGGGTGCCCGTGTCGGACCAACGCCTCGACGGCCATCGGCCCGTGGTTGGAGAGCCAGCCCTGATATTCGGGGCCGGTGCGGTGCAGCCGCTCGTACGCCTCGTCGAGAACTCCGTCACTCATCGGCCGATCGTCGGTGTTGAACCTTGCTTCAGGTCAAGTCGGCAGATCCGCGGCGTCGATCAGGCCGGTGATCCGGAGGTCGGCGGCGACGTCGGGCGGGCAGTCCACGGCCACCACGGCGGTGCCCAGCACCTCGGCACCGCGTACGGCGCAGATGTCGTAGAGGGCGCGTAGCTGCGCGCCGGTACGCACCCAGTCGTCCACCACCAGCACCCGGTCGTCGGGGCCGAGGTGCCGGTCCCGTACGGCGAGGTCGACCCGCCGGCCCCGGTAGTCCGGTGGGGTCTGCGCCCAGGTGAGCGGCCCGGCCGGCAGGCGCCCGTCACCGTGTTTGTGGGCGGCCACGAAACCGACCCCGAGGGCGGTGGCGGCCAACGGCCCGAGTAGCAGCCCGGTGACGGCCGGGGCCAGCACCACAGTCGGTCGGGCGGCCCGGTACGGTGCCACCAGGGCCGGTCCCAGCTCGGCCAGCACCGCCGGGTCCCGCCACCAACCGGAGATGTCGCTGACCAGGTGACTGGTGTCCGGGCCGGGGTCGATCCACTGGAACAGGGTGGCCAGGCGTTCGGTCAGGTCGGCGGGCATCCGCCCATCCTGCGGCACGCGCGGTGGGAGTGGCGGCACCCCGGGCCACCCGGCCCACCCCGGCTCGGATGATCGGCTACACGTACCTGTGCAAATACGGGCATACCACCATGATCACGTTGACTTCGGAAGTACTTCTCTCGTTACGGTCCGACCCGGTTTGTTCAGACGACGAAAGGACCGGGCCGGTGGCAGGCAAGCACTCCCGTACCCGCATCTTCTCCTCCCCGGCGGGCATCGTGGCCACCGCGGCGGTCGGCGTCGCCCTCGCCGTCGGGGGCACTGTCGGTGCCGTGCAGCTGGTCTCCGGCTCCGACCAGACGGGGCAGACGGCCCT
Organism: Micromonospora vinacea; assembly: GCF_015751785.1. Classification (NCBI taxonomy): domain Bacteria; kingdom Bacillati; phylum Actinomycetota; class Actinomycetes; order Micromonosporales; family Micromonosporaceae; genus Micromonospora; species Micromonospora vinacea. Next base: position 2,039,546 of record NZ_JADOTY010000001.1, read on the forward strand.
CGACCTCACCCCGACCACCGCGAGCAGCCTCGCCCCCAGCTCCCCAGCCGTCTCCCCGAGCGTCAGCGCCTCGCCGAGCGTGACCACCAGCCCGTCGGCGACCCGGTCGCCGCAGGCCGCCTCCCGGGGCAAGGAGCGCACCTCGTCGCCGAAGCCGAAGCCGACCGCCAGGAAGACCACGGCCGCGGCGAAGGTGCTGGAGAGCGGCTCGTGCGGCGCCTCGTTCTACTCCGACGGGCAGCTCACCGCCAACGGCGAGTCGTTCAATCCGGATGCGCTGACCGCCGCGCACAAGACCCTGCCGTTCAACACCAAGGTCCGGGTGACCAACCCGGCCAACGGCAAGTCGGTGACGGTGCGGATCAACGACCGGGGCCCGTTCATCGACGGCCGCTGCCTGGACCTCTCCCGCGCCGCCTTCGCCACCATCGCCTCGGTCGACGTGGGCGCGCTCACCGTCCGCTACGAGGTCCTCGGCTGAGCGGGACGGGCGACGCCGATTCGGCCGGCCGACTGGGCCGGCCGGACAGAACCTCCTCGGACGACGGGTCAGGTTCATTCACCGGTTCACGTGGATCAGGCAAACTGTCCCTCGTACCCACGCGACTCCTCCAGTCGGGCCGTCGCCCGCTGAGCCCCGGATCCCGCGCCGGCCTCGGCGCGGCCCTCGTTCTGCTCGCGATCGTGTCGGCGGTGGAGGCGGCGGACGGCCGGAAGGTGCACTACGTCGCGCTCCTGGCGGCCGCGCCGGTTCTCGCCGCCGCCCTGGCGTCCTGGCTGGTGGTCCTGGGGGTGGGCGTCGCGGCGACAGTGATCGGCATCGGCTTCGCACTGGTCGCGCCGAAGGTCTCGTTGGTCACCTCGGTCGACGTTGTCGCGGTCGCGCTCGTCACCGCGTTGGCCGTGGCGGTGGCGTGGGTTCGGCAGCGGCAGGCCGAGCGGATCGTCGAGCTGACCAAGCTCGCCGCAGTGGCCCAGCAGGCGGTGTTGCGCCCCCTCGGCCCGCAGGTCGGCACGCTCTCGGTCGCCGGCCGCTACATCTCCTCCACAGCGACGGCCGAGATCGGCGGCGACCTGTACGAGGCGATCGACACCCCCTACGGCGTCCGCATGATCATCGGTGATGTGCGGGGCAAAGGCCTGGACGCGGTCCGGCTGGCCAGCATCGTCCTTGGTTCCTACCGGCACGTGGCGTACGAGCGGGCCGACCTGCGGGCCGTCGTCGCCGACCTGGACCGCGCGGTGGCCCGCAACGTCGGCGACGAAGACTTCGTCACGGCGGCACTGGTCGAGGAGCGTGGCGGCACCCTCACGATCGTCAACTGCGGGCATCCGCCGCCGCTGCTGCTGCGGCGGGGCGCGGTGATCCCGCTGGAACCGCCGGCCCCGGCGCCTCCGCTCGGGTTCATGCCTGTGGTCCGCCCCCGGGTCGAACGCCTGGAGCCCGGGGACCGGCTGCTGTTGTTCACCGACGGCCTCGGCGAGGCGCGGCGGGACGGCGAGTTCTTCCCCACCGCCGACCGGGCCTGGCGACTGCTCGGCCACGGCACCGTCGCCGACGGGCTGGCGTCGCTGGAGACCGCCCTGGTCGAGTGGGTGCACGGTCGGCTCGACGACGACATCGCGCTGGTTCTCATGGAGTACGTCGGCGCCGGTGCCGGTGCCGCGGTGGCCGTCCCGAGCTGGGAGGTCGGTGCCGCCGAGAGCTGAGCCGCCGGGCTGCGCCCGCAGGTGTGTAATCGCCGTCACTTGGGTGACCCGCTTGTCGCTGCCTACCCGCGAGTAATACAGTCGGGGTTACTGATCGGTAACACCTGTCCGGAAGCGGGGCCAGCGAGCATGACCCACTACAAGAGCAACCTGCGGGACCTTGAGTTCAACCTGTTCGAGGTCTTCGGGGCGGACCAGGCGTTCGGCCAGGAACCGTACTCCGAACTCGACGCCGACACCGCCCGCAGTTTCCTCTCCGAGCTTGATCGCCTCGCTCGCGAGGACCTGGCCGCCAGCTACACGGACAGCGACCGCAACCCGCCGGTGTTCGACCCGGCCACGCACACCGCGCCGCTCCCGGAGTCGTTCAAGAAGTCCTACCAGGCATTCATGGACTCCGAGTTCTGGCGCCTGGACCTGCCCCCGCACCTGGGCGGCACCAACGCGCCGCGCGCCCTCTGGTGGGCCCTCGCCGAGCTGGTGCTCGGCTCGAACGCCCCGATCTGGATGTACGCGTCCGGCCCGTCCTTCGCGCACGTGCTGCACGTCGAGGGCACCGAGCGGCAGAAGCTGTGGGCCAAGCTCTTCATCGACAAGCAGTGGGGCTCCACGATGGTGCTCACCGAGCCGGACGCCGGCTCGGACGTGGGCGCCGGCCGCACCCGTGCCATCCAGCAGCCGGACGGCAGCTGGCACATCGAGGGCGTCAAGCGCTTCATCACCTCGGGTGAGCACGACCTGAGCGACAACATCGTGCACTACGTGCTGGCCCGCCCGGTGGGCGTGGAGGGCGTCGGTGGCCCCGGCACCAAGGGTCTGTCGCTCTTCGTGGTGCCGAAGTTCCACTTCGACGAGACCACCGGCGAGCTGGGTGAGCGCAACGGCGTCTACACCACCAACGTCGAGCACAAGATGGGCCTGAAGGTCTCCAACACCTGCGAGTTGACCTTCGGCGAGCACGGCGTACCGGCCAAGGGCTGGCTGCTGGGCGACAAGCACGACGGCATCCGGCAGATGTTCATGATCATCGAGTACGCCCGGATGCTGGTCGGCACTAAGGCCATCGCCACCCTCTCCACCGGCTACCTGAACGCCCTGGAGTACGCGAAGAACCGGGTGCAGGGCGCCGACCTGATCCAGCAGGCGGACAAGACCGCGCCCCGGGTCACCATCACCCACCACCCGGACGTGCGCCGCTCGCTGCTGCTGCAGAAGTCGTACGCCGAGGGCCTGCGTGCCCTGGTCCTCTACACGGCCACCTGGCAGGACAAGGTCGCCATCGCCGAGGCGGCCGGCGACGAGAAGGCCACCAAGCTGGCCAAGCGGGTCAACGACCTGCTGCTGCCGCTGGTCAAGGGCGTCGGTTCGGAGCGGGCGTACGAGATGCTCGGGCACGAGGCCCTGCAGACCTTCGGCGGCTCCGGCTTCCTCCAGGACTACCCGCTGGAGCAGTACGTCCGGGACGCCAAGATCGACACCCTGTACGAGGGCACCACCGCCATCCAGAGCCTGGACCTGATCTTCCGCAAGATCGTTCGGGACAACGGCAAGGCCCTCATGGCGGTCGCCGGCGAGATCCAGGAGTTCATCTCCTCCGAGGCGGGCAACGGCCAGCTCAAGGAGGAGCGGCAGGCGCTCGGCAAGGCGCTCGGCGAGGTGCAGAACATCCTCGGTGTGATGACCGGCTGGCTGGGCGAGGCGCAGGGCGGCGACACCCGCGCCCTCTACAAGGTCGGGCTGAGCAGCCGGCGGTTCCTGCTGGCCATCGGCGACCTGGTGGTCGGCTGGCTGCTCCAGCGGCAGGCCGAGGTGGCGCTGAAGGCGCTGGCCGGCGAGGTCTCCGCCAGCGACAAGGCGTTCTACACCGGCAAGGTGGCCGCCGCCCGCTTCTTCGCCCGTGAGGTGCTGCCCCGCATCGGCGCCGACCGGCGGATCATCGAGGGTGCCGACCTCGACATCATGGACCTCCCGGAGGAGGCCTTCTGAGGCTGTCACGGCGACTTTGACGGTTCCGGGTCGCACCACCCGGCACCGTGACGGCCGGTGGGGCCTCCGCCCCACCGGCCGTCGCCGTCCCACAGTGGCGACGACACGTATTGGCCGAGCCCGGCCGGGTATGCCGCTGACGTGGCGGGTAACCGTCGCATGACCTCGAAAGGGAACGCCCAGAGCCACCGCACGGGGGAGTGCAGCGCACATGGGTGTAGGAAGCGGCATTTTTCTCATCGCGATCGGCGCGATCCTGACCTTCGCGCTGAGAGCCAACGTCTGGTGGATCGACGTACGCGCCGTCGGCTGGGTGTTCATCCTGGCCGGGCTTGCCGTACTGCTGACCACTGTCTGGTTCTGGCAGGACCGGCGCAAGCGGGCCCGAACCCTCATCGTGGAGGAGAACCGGCTGTCTCATCCGACGGCGATGATGCCGCCACCGCCGGACCCGCCGCCACCGACAGCGCCGCCGTCCTGATCTCACACGACCTGGACGCGTACCCCTGAGCCACCCGCCGCTCGTCGGCGGGTGGCTCAGTCGCGTGCGGTGTGTCGGGCCGTGAGCGGCGCTCCCGCCCTGCTCAACTCCGCCCAGCCGAGTGGGCAGCGGTGCACCGCCAGCTCGGCGGTGCGCAACCCCTCGTCGGTACGCAGTTCCTCATCGTTGGCTCCGTCGGGATCGAGGAGCGCGGAGAGCAGCGATATGCCCGGGTTGTGGGCGATGAGCAACGCGGTGCGGGCCGCCGGGTCCACGGTGCGGACCAGCGACAACAACTCCTCGGGGTGGGCGTCGTACGCGCCCGGCTCGTAACGGACGGTCGGGCGAGGACCGGTCGGCCCGCCCTCCGGGGGTGAACCGGTCATCCCCATCGCCACGCCGTGCCAGGTCTGCCGGGTGCGACGGGCCGTCGAGCAGATCACCACGTCGGGCAGCAGCCCGTGATGCGCCAACCAGGCCCCCGCCGCAGCCGCGTCGGCGTTCCCGCGTGCGCTCAGCGGCCGCTCGGCGTCGTCCGCCGCGTCGCTGCCCTGCTCGGCCTTGGCGTGCCGCAGCAACACCAGTGTCCGTGTGTCGGGGTCGGCGTCCGTCATGCCCCCAGCTTGCCCGATTGGCGATCTCCGTGCCTGGGTAAGTCGATGGATGCCGCACCCCTACCGACGGCCGCGGCGCGACGTACGCCAGGTTAGAGCCGAGGAGCGAGACATGGGCATTGGTGGCAGCATCTTCTTGATCGCGTTAGGCGCGATCTTCGCGTTCGCAGTGGAGGCGGACCTGGGCTGGCTGGACCTGGCCGTGGTCGGCTGGGTGCTGATGCTGGCGGGCGTCGCCGGCCTCATCACCACCCTCTACTTCTGGAACAGTCGCCGGCGCACCGTGGTCGCCGCGCCGGTACGCGAGGAGCGCGTGGTGGCCGACCGGGTCGTGCCGGTCCAGGACAACCAGGTCATGCAGGAGTACCGCGAGGTGCGTCGGCCGGGCCGACCGGTCTGATCCTCGCTTACCGACTCCGGGGTCCCGCAGCGTCGCGGGGCCCCGGCTCGCGTCTGTACCCAGCTCGCGTGTGCGCGCCGTGCGTGTGCGCCCGGCTCGTGTGCCTTGGTCTGGCGCGTGCGCGACACCACCCCGCCACCCCGCCACCCCGTCAAGATCCGCGCACTTTCGGGGAAACTGCTGCCTGAAGGCGCGTTGAGGCAGCAGTTTCCCCGAAGTTGCGCGGATCTTGAGGTGCCGGTCCGGTCTCGGGACGGCGATTGGCGAAGATCGTGCTCGATCCAGGAAATAGGGGTCCCGGGGTGCGAGCGAGGGCACTACATCCTTGATCGAGCACGATCAAGGCGGCTGCCGGCGTTGGGTCTCTCGCCGAGCGGCGTTCCGGACCAGGTGGCCGGGGTGGGTTCGCGCCGCGCTGCGTGCGTTGGCCGCGCCTGCGTGCCGGCTGTGGGCCGCGTCCTCGTCCTGGCCGTTGTGGGCGCGCCCGCGCCTCGGCCGTTTTGGGCCGCACCTGCGTGCCGGCCGCTGTGGGCCGCACCCGCGCCCCGGCTGGTTGGGTCAGGCGAACAGCGCGAAGTAGATCGCGATGTGGTGGCAGAGCGCCGCCAGCAGCGTGCAGGCGTGGAAGAACTCGTGGTGGCCGAAGACGGTCGGCCACGGATTGGGCCGGCGCAACGCGTAGAAGACCGCCCCGATGCTGTAGATCGCGCCGCCGACGATCAGCAGCACCAGCGCCGCGACGCCGCCACCGTGCAGGATCTCCGGCAGCATGGCCACCGCCACCCAGCCCAGCGCCAGGTAGAGCGGCGCGGACACCCAGCGCGGCGCGTGCGGCCAGACCACCTTGACGGCCACGCCGGCCAGCGCACCGCCCCAGACCAGGGCCAGCATCACTGTGGCCGGCCGGGGCGCGAGCAGCATCACGCAGAGCGGCGTGTAGGTGCCGGCGATGAACACGAAGATCATCGAGTGGTCCATCCGGCGCATCACCTGGTAGCCGCGCTCTGACCACACTCGACGGTGGTACAGCGCGCTCGTGCCGAAGAGCCCGCAGACCGTCAGGCTGTAGATGACACAGCTCACCAGGGGTGCCCACCCCGGTCGGGTGGCGGCGATCGAGCAGAGCACGATGCCGCACACCACTGCGACGAAGAAGGCGTACGTGTGTAGCCAGCCGCGCATCCGGGGCTTACCGATGTCGACCGGCTTCAGGCGAAGCGGGGCGGAGGTGGTCACCCAGTCAGGTTACGGCACCGTAGGTTACTTGTAAGTAGTGGCGTTGGTGACACCCGGCACCGTCATCGTGAACACCGGATCGCGACGACATCGGCGAGGATGAGCGGATGCGGATCCGACCCGTCGGGGCGCACGCCCTGCTACTCGACTGCACCGCCCCCGCCGACATGCCCGAGGCCGAGCTTGTCGAAGCGTGGCGGGCCGAGCTGTGGCGGCGCCGGGAGCACGGCGACCTGATCGCCGTCGAGATCGTGCCGGCGGCCCGGACCGTGCTGCTCGACGGCCTGCCCGACCCGACCACCACCGCCCGACAGCTGAGCCGGTGGGCGCCCGCCGTCGCCGCCGCAACCACCCACGCTGACGCCAACGACGAAGCCAAAACCCAGGACGACACCGACCGCGGAGCCGACGTGGTCGTACCGGTCACCTTCGACGGGCCGGACCTGCCGGCGGTGGCGGAGCACTGGGGCGTGGACGCGGCGGCGGTGCGGCACCGGTTGACCAGCACCCGCTTCCGGGTCGCCTTCTGCGGCTTCGCCCCCGGCTTCCCCTACCTGACCGGATTGCCCGCCGAGTTGGCGCTGCCCCGGCTGGCCACGCCCCGCCCCCGGGTGCCGGCCGGCTCGGTCGCGCTGGCCGGCCCGTACGCCGGCATCTATCCGGGCGCGTCGCCGGGCGGCTGGCAGCTGGTCGGTCGGACCGACCTGGTGCTGTTCGACGTGACCGCCGACCCGCCGGCCCGACTCGGCCCGGGCCGTACGGTCCGGATGGTGGCGGCGTGACCCACCCGGCCACCATCGAGGTGCTCCGCGCCGGCGCGCTCACCACAGTGCAGGACCTGGGCCGGCCCGGCTGCGCGCACCTGGGCGTACCCCGGTCCGGTGCCCTCGACCCGGCCGCCCTGCGGCTGGCCAACCGACTGGTCGGCAATCCGGAGCACGCGGCCGGCCTGGAGATCACCCTGACCGGTTGCACGCTGCGGCTGACCCGGGCCACCACGGTGGCGGTCACCGGCGCCGAGGTCCCGATCCAGGCGGGCGTTCGGCCCGGTGACACCGGTCGTCCGCTCAGCGTGCCGGCCGGGACGGTGCTGCGGATCGGTCCCGCCCGGCGGGGCGTACGGAGTTGGCTGGCGGTGGCGGGCGGTATCGACGTGTCACCGGTGCTCGGCAGCCGGTCCACCGACACCCTCTCCGGGCTCGGCCCGGCTCCGTTGCGCGACGGCGACCAACTGCCGCTCGGCGAGCCGGTCGACTCACCCGCACCGGTGGACCTGACCGTGAGCCCCACGCCGCCTGAGGAGCTGCGTCTGCTGCTGGGCCCCGGTCCTCGCGAGGACTGGTTCACGCCTATCGCGTTCGACAGGCTCTTCGGCAGCGCGTACACCATCAGCCCGGTGAGCAACCGGGTCGGCGCGCGGCTCGCCGGCGCGGCCCTGCCCCGCGCGGTCGCCGGCGAACTCCCCAGCGAGGGCATCGTGCTCGGCGCGGTGCAGGTGCCCGCCGACGGACAACCCCTGATCTTCCTCGCCGATCACCCGACCACCGGTGGATACCCCGTCATCGGGGTGGTCACCGACGTGACAGCGCTCGCGCAGGCCCGGCCAGGTACTACCGTCAGATTCCATGGACCTCAACGCTGACCTCGGCGAGGGATTCGGCATCTGGCGACTCGGCGACGACGAGGCGCTGCTGAGCCTCGTCACCTCCGCCAACGTCGCCTGCGGCTTCCACGGCGGCGACCCGTCCACCATGCGGCGGGTCTGCGAGGGCGCCGCGCGACGCGGGGTCGCGGTGGGCGCGCAGGTCGGCTACCGCGACCTGGCCGGCTTCGGCCGGCGGCACATCGCGTACGACTTCGCCGAGCTACGCGACGAGGTGACCTACCAGTTGGGGGCGCTGGACGCGTTCTGCCGGCTGTTCCGCACCCGGGTCCGCTACCTGAAGCCGCACGGCGCGCTGTACCACGCGGCCAGCACCGACGAGTCCCAGGCAGCGGCGGTGGTCGCCGCAGTCACCGATTACGACCCCGAGCTGCCCGTGCTCTGCCTGCCCGGCTCGACGCTCGCCCAACTGGCCGTCGGCGCGGGTCTGCCGGTGGTCGCCGAGGCCTTCGCCGACCGCGCCTACCTGCCCAACGGGGCTCTGATGCCGCGCGGCACCCCCGGCGCGGTGATCACCGACCCGGAGCAGGTGGCCGAACGGGCGGCGCGGATGGCCACCGAACGCAGCGTGGTGGCTGTCGACGGCACCGTGATCCCCTGCTCGGTCGACTCGATCTGCGTGCACGGGGACACCCCGGGCGCGGTCTCCGCCGCCGAACTCGTCCGCGCCTCCCTGATCGACGCCGACATCACACTGGCCCCGTTCGCCTGATCGGAGGGGCCCCGGCGGGCCCCTCCGATCACGTCACGCGCCCAGGCCGCGGAGCACGCGTCACGCGTCCAGGCCGCGGAGCACGCGTCACGCGTCCAGGCCGCGGAGCACCAGCGGCAGTCGGGTCACGGCGCCGTCGACCACCCGGACCGGTACGCCCCAGTCCTGCCGGGTCAGGTGGCACGCCGCGTGCTCGACGTCCGCGTCACAGGTCGCCGCCTGGGCGGTCACCTGGAGCACCCCTCCGGTGACCTCACCGTTGAGCACCAGCCGGCGGGACAACTCGGTGCCCGTTCCGGCGCCGTCCACCAGCAGCTCCGGCGGGGACGCGGAAACCACCAGGCGGGTCGACGGCCCGTACGTCTCGTCCAGCTTCTGCCCCGGCGCCGGGGTGAAGACGATGTCCAGGGTGACCTCGCCGGCCGCGACGTCGGTCGGCTTGCGCTCGGTGCGGTGCCGGGGCCCGTCCACAGTGCTGGCACCCGCCGCCGACAGGGCACCCGGCGCGAGCCGGGTCAACCGGTGCGCGGCGGACTCCACCACCAGCACCTCACCGGACGGGGTGAGCACCAGGTCGCTCGGCTCCGCCAACCCGTCGGCGACTGTGGACACCTGGTTGCTGGCCGGGTCGAAGCGGCGCACCGCGCCGTTGTACGTGTCCGCGATCAGCACCGAGCCGTCCGGCAACGCGCACACACCCAGCGGGTGCTGGAGCAGCGCGGTCTCCGCCGGACCGTCCACGTGCCCGAAGTCGAACAGGCCCTGCCCGACGGCGGTGCCCAGTACACCGTTCTCGACGTACCGGATCGAACTGGTCTCGCTGTCGGCCACCCAGAGCCGGGTGCCGTCGGCGGAGACGGAGAGCCCTGACGGCTGGGCCATCCACGCCTCGGCCAGCGGGCCGTCGCGCAGCGCCTCCACGGTGGTGCCGGCGTACATCCCGGCGGTCCGCTTGATCGGGTCGAACCACCAGAGCTGGTGGATACCGGCCATCGCGATGATCAGCTTGTCGTCGTACCAGGCCAGGTCCCACGGCGAGGAGAGGTCGACGGCGAGCGCGTCGTGGGCGTGGTCGTCGACCGAGGCGCGCCACTGCCGCCCACTGCCGGCCACGGTGACCACCTCGCCGGACTCCAGTCGTACGCCGCGCAGCAGGTGGTTGACAGTGTCGGCCACCACCAGGTCGTAACCGGCCACCTCGGCGACGTGCGTGGGCAGCAGGCACACGCCCTGCGGTTCGGAGAACGTCGCCGCGGCGGCAGGGCCGTCCACCCGACCCCGCTCACCCGAGCCGATCCGACGCACCGGCGTCTCACCGTCCGGGTCGACCTCGACCAGGGAGTGTCGGGCCGAGTCCGAGACCAGCAGGTTGCCGTTCGGCAGCAGCAGCGCCTTACCCGGGAAACGCAGCGCAGTCTCCGGTGCCGGCGGCGGAACGTACGGGCCGTCCCCCCGGTGCAGGGTGCCCTTGGCCTCGTGGGTGGCGACCAACTCGTCGATGAGGCGGGCCAGCCCCTCGGCGTGCCCCTCGCCGGCCATGGTCGCCACCACGTAACCCTCGGGGTCGATCACCGACAGGGTCGGCCAGGCCCGGGCCGCGTACTGCTGCCACATCTCCAGCTCGGGATCGTCGAGTACGGGGTGGTGTACCCCGTACCGCTCCACGGCGGCGGCGAGCGCGTCGGCGTCCTTCTCGTGCTCGAACTTCGGCGAGTGCACGCCGATCACGACGAGCACGTCGCCGTACTTCTCCTCCAACGGGCGCAACTCGTCGAGCACGTGCAGGCAGTTGATGCAGCAGAACGTCCAAAAATCCGCGATGACGATCTTGCCGCGAAGGTCGGCGAGCTTGAGGTCGCGTCCACCGGTGTTCAGCCAGCCCCGACCGCGCAGTTCGGGAGCCCGTACTCGTGCGCTCATGCACCCATCGTGCCTGACCATCGGCCCGCGTCCGGCCGGAGGGGGCGAGATTTGGTGGTGGCCGACACCACCTGCGGGTACGACGACGGCGGAGCCACGGTTGCCCGTGACCCCGCCGTCGGTGGAGCTACTTCGTGGCCGGCTTCAGGCAGAGCACCCGGTTGGTGCCCTCACCCGGCAGCACCACGTGGGGCTGCGTCGTGTCGGTGCACTTCTCCTTGGCGTCGACCTTCGAGACGATCGTGAACGCGCCCGCCTCGCCGCAGTCCGCCGCTGAGGCGCCGCCCTGCCCGGACTGCTTCACGCAGGTGCCGACCGCCGGGTCGAAGGACGGCGCGTCATCCTTGCCGACCTTGCCGAGCAGCAGCAGCAGGCCGAGCGGCACCGCCAGGATGAGCACTGCGGCGATCAGCACCGCGGCCAGCACCCGGCCGTTGCGTACCTTCGGCGTCGGTGCCTCCACCTTCGGCTCGTCGGCGTCCGGCTTGAACGCGTCGAACCGGCCCTGGTCCGTCGGGCCGGCGTCCTGGCCCCAGGACGGCGCGGGGTGCGACGGTGGCGGGAACGACGGCGGGAAGCCGCCGCCCGGCGCCGGCTCGCCGAAGCCCGGCTCGCCGGAGCCCGGGCCACCGAAGTTCGGTGCACCGAAGGTCGCCGTCCCGTTCACGCTGGCGGCACCGGCGGCAGGGGACCCGGGGCCGCCGAACTGGTCCGCCGGTGGCTCGGCGCCGGCGTGCGGCCGGGTGCCGTTCACCGGCCTGTTGTTGCCCGGGGCGTCGACGAAGGACGGCACACCGGGTGGGAACGCCGGCGGTGCCGACGGGGCCTCGTTGAACGCGTTCGGCGCGGGCTGCCGGTCGTCGAAGCGCGGATCGGCAGGGGACTCGCCGCCCCAGCCGGGCCCAGCCTGCCGCTGCGCGTCGTTCTGCCAGTCCGGGGTGATCTGCCGCTGGCCCTCGTTCTGCCAGTCGGGTGCGGCCTGCCGCTGGCCCTCGCTCTGCCAGTCGGGTGCGGCCTGCCGCTGGCCCTCGTTCTGCCAGTCCGGTGCGGCCTGCCGTGGCGCGTCGTTCTGCCAGTCCGGAGCACCCTGGCGGTCGGCGCCCGGGTCGCCCTGGAACGCCTCCGGCTCCGGCTCGGCCTCCGGCTCCGGTCGAGCCGGGCGGCCGTACACCCGGGGTTGCGGGGTGGCCGTGCCGGTCGGACGGATCGCCTGGTCGGTCGGGGGCATCACCCGGCTGGCCAGCGGCACCGAAGCGCTCGCCGTGGCCCGGGCCGCCGCGCCGGCTGCCGATTCGGCGTCCGCCACCGGTACGACCGCGCGGCCCGCTCCGGACTCCGGAGAGGTACGCGGGGCGGGCACCACAGCGCCACTCACTGAGACGTCCTCGGGGTGGCCACCGTACTGGGCGGCGGCGTCCGGGGTCTCCCGCTCGGCGTAGGCGGGCTGCTCGGGGATCGGTGCGAACTGGGCCTGGGGCGCGTAGTCGGCCGGCGGGGCGGCAGCCAGGCTGGCACCCGGGACGCGCTGCTCCTGCGGAGGCAGTGGCACCGCGTTGGCCGGGGAGATGCCCGGCGCGGGCCCGGGCTGGTAGGCGGGTGCCTCTTCGCCCCGGTCCGCCTCCCAGCCCCCACGGGACTGGGCGGAAGCCTCGGCCTCCGCGCGACCCCACACCTCACCGGGCGCCCACGGCTCGACCTCCGGCGCGCCGCCGGAGTTGCCCTGCACGGCATTGTCCGGGCTGGCTGCCCAGTTGGGCGCGCCGCCGCTGGTGGGCACGCTGGCGCTGGCCCGGGCGGGGAGGTTGCTCGGCTCGGCAGGGGTCCACCCCGCCTGCTCCGGCCGCTCGGTCGGCTGCTCGGGTTGGGCGAGCACCCAGTCGGGCTGCTGGGGACGGCTCTCGGCGCCGCCCCAGGCGGCCGGCTGCGCGGGCTGGTCCTGCCGCGCGTCGCTGCCGTCGTTCCACATAGCGGGCTGCGCCTGCTGCTGCTGCGCGGCCCACCCGCCGGAGTTGGCCGGGTCGTCCTGCGCGGGCCAGTTCGTCGTCGGGGCCGGGACCTGGGCGGCGCCACGGGCCGCGTTCGGCTGGGCGGCCTGACCCCAGCCGGGGGCGGGCTGCTCGGTTGCTTCGGCGGGCTGGCCCCAGGCCGGCGGCGACTGCTCCGCCGGCGTCCACACCGGCTGGTCGTCCTGGGCGGCGCCGCTGGCGGGCCAGCCGCCGTTGCCGGCGGCCTGGTCCTGCTGAGCGCCGCCGGACCAGCCGGCAGCCTGCGGTGCGTCGGACTGCGGAGACTCGGCCCCGCGCCAGTCAGCGGCGGGCGGGTTGGCCTGCGCCGCGCCGCCCCAGCCGTTGGCCGGGTCCTCCTGGGCGGGCCAGGCGGCGGTGGCCGGGGGAACCTGCGCGGCGCCCCGCGCGGCCGGCTGGGCCTGCACCCAGTCCGGCTGCTCGGCAGGGGCGTTCGGGGTCCAGGTCGGCGTGGGCGGGCTCTGCTCGGCGGGCGTCCAGCCCTGCTGCTGAGCGGCCCAGGGGTCGGGCTGCGCCGGAGCCGGCGCGCCATCGTTGCCGGGCCACGCGCCGGGCTGCTGCTGCGGCGGCTCGCTCGCGCCACCGCCCGCGGCCCAGGCGGGCTGCGCCGGGTCGTTGGGCTGCGGAGCGGCGGCGGCACCCCAGGCGGGGGCCGGCGGCTGCTCGGACTGGGTCGCCCATGCCGGCGTCGACGGGTTGGGCCGCGTCGGGGGCGGGGGTGCCCAGCCCAGGTCGGGGCCGGCGGCGTTCTGGCCGTTGTCCGGCTGCGCCGGGCGGTCGCCGTACGGCGCCGGTCCGCCGGCGCCCGGTGACACCTCGTCCGGCTCTTGGCCGGGGCGGTGCGGGCCCTCGGACGTCATGGGTGCGCCTCCTCCATCACATGTCGGCTCGCCGGCGCCGATCGGTCTCCTCGGCGTGGCTGCCGGCGTCACCGGCGTACCGCTGTGCCGGCTCCCCGCACGGTATCGGGTGTTGGCACGACACGTCCAAGGAGCACTGGCCGTCACTCACCGTGGCCGGTTGGTGTCGAGCAGCTTCTGTCGGCTCGGCCTCTGCCGGGTCGGCGGGCGGCGACCGAAGCCCACCGTACCGGGCGCTGCGGCAGGGCGGAATCCCGGTGGTGGGTGGCTGGGAAACGCCGATGGCCCACCCGGTGGGCCGGGTGGGCCATCGATCTGGAGGAGATGAGGAATGTCGTGGAGCGTCAGCTCATGTGACGCTGGGCGATGACGAGGATCTCCTCGCGAACTGCCGGCGAGTTCGCCGAGCGCAGCGCGTGCTCGATGGCACGGGCGCGGCGGGTGGCGTCGCGGTGGTTGCGGATTCGCTCGATCATGCTCATTGGTGGGTCCCCCTAGCTATTCGGTTGTCAGCCCCTGATGTGTCTATTCAACAGCAGAAGCCGGCGAAATTCCATCGATTATTAGGTGAGCTGGGACACCCGCCTAACAATCAAAGGTCAAGAGGCTCCCTGACCCACGGTTCCGTCGCCCAACGGACACGGCCGGTGTGCCGGGCGTTAACCCGTGGCACACCGGCCGTGGCTGGCGTTTCGAACGATCAGGTCCAGGCGAGCAGGGCCGCCTCCGGATCGGTGAGGAAGTCGCCGATGTCCCGCAGGAACTTCGAGCCCAGCTCACCGTCGATGATCCGGTGATCGAAGCTCAGCCCCAGCGTGGTGACCTGGCGAACCTTGACCTTGCCCTTGTGCACCCAGGGCATTTCCCGCACCGCGCCGAAGGCCAGGATCGCGGACTCACCCGGCGGCAGGATCGGTGTGCCGGTGTCCACCCCGAACACCCCGACGTTGGTGATGGTCAGGGTGCCGCCGGACATCGCCGCCGGCGACGTGCGACCGGACTTCGCCGTCTGTACCAGGTCGGTCAGGGCGTCCGCCAACTCCCGCAGCGAGAGCCGGCCTGCGTCCTTGACGTTCGGCACGATCAGACCGCGCTCGGTGGCTGCCGCGATGCCGAGGTTGACGTACTCCTTGACCACGATCTCGTCGCCCGCCCAGGTCGAGTTGACCATCGGGTGCCGTTGCACCGCCAGCAGCACCGCCTTCGCCACCAGCAGCAGCGGCGAGACCCGTACGTCCCTCCACTCCCGCCGGCCACGCAGCCGGTCCAGGGCCTTCATCGCCCGGGTCACGTCGACGGTCAGGAACTCCGTCACGTGCGGGGCGGTGAACGCCGAGCGGGACATGTTCTCGGCGGTGAGCTTGCGGACCCCCTTGACCGGGATGCGCTGCTCCCGGTCGGCGCCGAAGCTGGGCGCGGTCGTCGCCGCGATCGGCTCGGCAACCACAGTGCTCGCGCCGTTCGCCGCCTGCTGCACGTCCTCCCGGGTGATCGAGCCGAGCGGCCCCGACCCGGTCAGCGTGCCGAGGTCGACCCCGAGATCCTTGGCGAGCTTGCGCACCGGAGGCTTGGCCAGCACCAGCCCGCCGCTCGCCCCGCCGCGTCGATCATGGACTTGTGGTGCCGGAATCATGGCGGTTGGGACTGGTTCGTCACCCACCACAACTCCATGATCGACCCCAGCGGGGGTAACGGGAGCTGACACGGCCTGCGCGGGGACTGCGCCCTTGCGGGGGCGGCGCTTCGCGGCGGTCGTCCGCGGGCCGTAGCCGACCAGCACCGCGGTGCGCCCACCCGGGGCCGCACCGCCGATCAGGCCGGGCTCGATCATCCCCTCGGCCGGTGCCACCTCCACCGCCGCCAGCGAGGCCGCCGACGGGGTGGGCAGGTCACCGCTGGGCGTGGCAGTGGTCGACGGCGCCTCCAACGGGCCGGCACCCGGGTCGGTGTCGATCGCGATGATCGGCGTACCGACCTCGACAGTGGTGCCCTCCGGGTGGTGGATCGCCTGCACCTGCCCGGCCCACTTCGCCGGGATCTCCACTGCCGCCTTGGCCGTCTCCACCTCGACGATCGGCTGGTTCAGCTCGATGGTGTCGCCGACCTTGACCAGCCAGGCCAGGATCTCGCCCTCGGTCAGCCCTTCGCCCAGGTCGGGCAGGTTGAACGTCTTGATCCGGGACATGTCGCTCACCAGCCGAAGGTGCGGTCGACGGCGTCGAGCACCCGGTCGAGGTCGGGCAGGTACTCCTCCTCCACCCGGGAGGCCGGGTAGGGGGTGTCGAAGCCGGTCACCCGCAGCACGGGCGACTCCAGGGAGTAGAAGCACTCCTCGGTGATCCGGGCGGCCAACTCGGCGCCGAGGCCGATGTTGGACGGCGCCTCGTGCACGACGACCACGCGGCCGGTGCGCTTCACCGACTCGTACGCCGCGGTCAGGTCCAGCGGCGAGAGCGAGCGCAGGTCGATGACCTCCAGCTCCCGGCCGTCCTCGGCGGCGGCGGTCGCCGCCTCGAGGCAGGTCCGCACCATCGGGCCGTAGGCCAGCACGGTGACGTCGGTGCCGGGCCGCACGACCCGGGCCGAGTGCAGGGGGTACGCGTCGGACAGCGGCGCGTCCAGGTCGACCTGGCCCTTCTCCCAGTAGCGCCGCTTGGGCTCCAGGAAGACGATCGGGTCGTCCGAGTAGATGGCCTGCTGGATCATCACGTACGCGTCCTGCGGGTTGGCGCAGGTCACCACCTTCAGGCCGGCGGTGTGCGCGAAGTACGCCTCCGGCGACTCGGAGTGGTGCTCGACCGCGCCGATGCCGCCGCCGAACGGGATCCGGATCACCATGGGGATGCTCAGCTTGCCGCCCGAGCGGTAGTGCATCTTCGCCACCTGCGACACGATCTGGTCGTACGCGGGGTAGACGAAGCCGTCGAACTGGATCTCGCAGACCGGTCGGTAGCCGCGGATGGCCAGACCGACAGCGGTGCCGATGATGCCGGACTCGGCCAACGGGGTGTCGATCACCCGCTGGTCGCCGAAGTCCTTCTGGAGACCGTCGGTGATCCGGAAGACGCCGCCGAGCTTGCCGACGTCCTCGCCCATGATGATGACCTTGGGGTCGTTCTCCAGGGCGCGGCGCAGACCGGTGTTGAGGGCCTTGCCGATGGTGAGCGTCTCCGTGGCCATCAGTGGGCGCTCCCCTCGAACGACTCCATGTAGCGGCTGAACTTCGCGCGCTGCTCGTCGAGCAGCGGAGACCCGTTGGGGTAGACGTTGTCGAACATCGTCACCGGCTCCGGGTTCGGCATCTCGAGCACCCGCTCGCGCAGGTGCACCGACTCACGGCGGGCCTGCTCGTCGACCTCGGCGAAGAAGCCCGCGTCGGCGATCTGCTGCTTCTCCAGGAAGGCCTTGACCCGGGCGATCGGGTCCTTGGCCTGCCACGCCTCGACCTCGCTGGCGATGCGGTAGCGGGTCGGGTCGTCGGAGGTGGTGTGCGCGCCCATCCGGTAGGTGTATGCCTCGATGAGGCTCGGCCCCTGGCCGAGGCGGGCGTTGTCCAGTGCGGTGCGGGTGACGGCGTACGTCGCGAGGACGTCGTTGCCGTCCACCCGTACGCCGGGGAAGCCGAAGCCGGCGGCCCGCTGGTAGAGCGGGACCCGGGTCTGCCGCTCCAGCGGCTCGGAGATCGCGTACTGGTTGTTCTGGCAGAAGAAGACCAGCGGCGCGTTGAACACGCTGGCCCAGACGAACGCCTCGTTCACGTCGCCCTGGCTGGTGGCGCCGTCGCCGAAGTAGGCGATCGCCGCCTCGCCGTCGTCGGTGCCGGTCTTGCCGTCGATGGTGATGCCCATCGCGTAGCCGGTCGCGTGCAGGGTCTGCGCGCCGATGACGATCGTGTACATGTTGAACTTGAACTCGTTCGGGTCCCAGCCGCCCTGGTCGACACCGCGGAACAGGCCGAGCGGCATGATCGGGTCGATGCCCCGGCAGTAGAGGACGCCGTGCTCCCGGTAGGTCGGGAAGGCCATGTCCTGGGTACGCAGCGCCCGGCCGGAGCCGACCTGGGCGGCTTCCTGGCCGAGCAGGCTGGCCCAGAGGCCAAGCTCGCCCTGGCGCTGGAGAGCGGTCGCCTCGGCGTCCAGCTTCCGGACCAGCACCAGGTCGCGGTAGAGACCGCGGTATTCCTCGTCGGTGAAGTCGACGCGGTACTCGGTGCCATCCGGCCCGGTGGCGCTGTCGATCCGCTCGCCTTCGGGGGTGAGCAGCTGCACCAGCGCGGGGTCGCCGGCCGCGCCCTTCTTGGAGCGGGGTGCGGCCCGCCTGCCGCGGGTGGTGCCCCCGGGGTCGCCCTTTGCCATCGGTCTCTCCCTGTCGTGTCTGCGTCGGCACCGGGGGGTCACCCGGCCGCGCAACTCGTGCGCCTGCCCGGCTGCTGCCGGACCGGTTCCTGGCGGCCGCGCCTAGCCCCGGTGGGGGTTGCCGCACGGCGTGATCCGGGTTCTGGCCGAACCCGGATCGGGAGCGCCGGCGTTCAACCGCGCCTGCCGCGAGGGTGCGCGGAGGTCACGGCTGCGTTGCCGTCGTGCTCCATATTCGCAGAGCAGGTGAGCGCGCCCACAGTACGCCTGCCCCCGCACTTCGACCGCCCCTGCTTTGACGCCGTTTGTCGCCATCATGCCGGCCTGCGTTTCCCATGCGTTGCGGCACGATTCGTCACCGTTCGGTCAGCACTGCGTGTCGACACGCGGTGGAGGTTGGCTGACGCACTGTGACTACGCCAGGCTGATTCCCGCAGGATCGCGCCCATCGGGTTAATTGTCGGGTTTTTGCCCCCGGCGGCGTCCATCCCTGTCCTCCGACGGTCGACGACAAGGGGTGTGCGGTGTACGAGCCAGGTGACGGTCCCGGCACGCCAGCGCTTGGCCGACACCGGTCAGCAGGCGGCTATCGCCGGATGGTCGGCGTTCACCGTGCCCCCGGCACCGGTAGCCCGACCCGGGGCTACCTGCTCACCGTCGCGCTGCTGGCCGGCACCGCGTCGATGCCCATCCTCGCGGCGATCAGCGCCGGCTCGGCCACCCCGGGCAGCACCGCCCTGCCGGACAGCAGCACTCCGTTCATGCCGACCCCGTCCGTCGGGCCGGTGGTGATCCCGCTGCCGATGACCAGCCAACCGCCGCTTTCGCCGCTCGGCACACCCAGCGTCGGCCCCACCAGCGGCTGGCTGCCGGCCGCCCCGTCGCGTCCACGGGAAGGGCCCGCCGCTGCCGATCCCGGGCCCGCCCGGTGGACGACAGCCCCGCCGGAGGCACCGAAACCCACGCGGAGCACCTCGCCGCCGGTACCCCCGCCCGTCGTTCCGCCACCGTCGACCGGCCCCGACCCGACCGATCCGCCGGACCCGGACCCGACCGACCCCGACCCGACCGACTCGCCGGACCCGGACCCCACCGACCCGGACCCGACCGGCTCGGCCGATCCCGATCCGACGCCGACCCTGACGGTGGACCCGACGCCCTCACTGGACCCGACGCTGGGGCCGACACCCACGCCGACCGACGATGCGACAGCGACCGCCGTGCCGACCAGCACCCGGTCCGTGCCGGCCCCCACACCCACGCCGCCCGCTGTACCGACCCGCCGACCCAGCCCGGCGATCCCGTCGCCGTCGGCCGTCGCCTGGCCGCCCAGCGTCTGCCCGCTGCCGCTGGCCGGACCGACACACCCGGCGGTGTCACCGGCGGTACGGTGACGATCAGGCGCGGCCCGTCCGGCGCCGGCGGTGTTCGGCGGTAGGCGCGTACCGGAGGGGGTGGCGTGGGCGGCGGTGCGGAACTCCGCCCGGTCACCACCCGACCTGGTCCGGGGCTGCGGATCGCCCGGCTCGTCACCGAGGTGACCGCCCCGGCGGTGCTCGTGTCGCTGCTGATCCTCACCGTGAGCTGGCACAGCGCCCGCCGCCCCGGTCAGGGCCTCGTCTGGGGTCTGCTCGCCACTCTCTTCGTCACCGGCATTCCGTTCGCCTACATCGTCGGCGGGGTACGCCGTGGTCGGCTCACCGACCACCACGTCGGCCGTCGGGAGCAGCGCCGGGCACCGCTGCTGGTCGGCCTCGGCTCGGTCGCGGCGGGGCTCGCCCTGCTGGCCGTGTTCGGCGCGCCCCGCCCGGTGCTGGCGCTGGCGGTGGCGGGCCTCGTCGGCCTCGTCGTCGCCGTGTCGGTCAGCCACTGGTGGAAGATGTCGATCCACTCGGCGGTGGCCGCCGGCACGCTGGTCATCCTGATGCTGACCTTCGGGACGTGGCTGCTCGTCACCGCCCCGCTGCTGGCGGTGGTCGGCTGGTCCCGGGTACGGCTGAGAGACCACACGGTGGCGCAGGTGCTGGCCGGAGGAGCGCTCGGCGCCCTGGTCGCCGCTGTGGTCTTCGGCCCGCTGCGCTAGCCGGCTCAGGCCCGCTGCGCTAGCCGGCTCAGGCCGCTGCGCTGGCTGGCTCAGGCCCGCTGCGCTAGCCGGCTCAGGCCGCTGCGCTGGCTGGCCCGAGGCGGGCGGCGCGTTGAGCCGTGTCCCGAGGGTGGGCGCGGCGCGAGCCCGCCCACCCTCGGACGCGGTCAGGCGCCGTCGTCGGCGAGGCGGTGCCGGTTCGCCTCGATCCACGCGTCCAGTGCGGCCGGGTCGTCCGGGTCCACCCCGTCGGCCATCAGCTGCGCCACCGCGGCGGTGGCCGCGCTGCGCCGCTCACCGGTCGAGTAGAGGCGGGCGAACTCCGGCACCATCTCCTCGATCGCCTCGTCGGTGCGGGTCGTCGCCGCCTCAGGCAGCCCGCGCTGGCGTGACGCGTACCGCGCCCAGGCCCGCAGCACCCGGGGCAGCATCGCCGCGTCGTCCATGTCCAGCACGGCCCGGCGGTGCACCCAGTCGAGCAGGAAGAGCCCGGACACTGCAGGGCTCCAGCGCATCGGATCGGCGTCCGGGAAGCTCGCCGAGTGGTCCAGCAGCAGGCTCAGGCAGAAGTGCAGGGATGCCAACTCGGGGCCGTCGACGGCGTCCAGCCCGAAGCGGACGGCCTCCGGCGCGGCGAGGAACCGGCGGACCAGGTCGGTGCGCTCGGCCGCGGAGAGCGGCTCGACCTCCGCCGGACCGGTCGGGTCGGCCGCGGTGGGCAGCATCGCGAGCCGGGCACCGACCAACGCCCGGTCGGTGGCGAGTGACCCCTCGCCGGGCAACTCGCCCAGGTCGTCGGTGACGGCCAGGTGGCGAGCCACCTCACCCCGGAGTCGGGCCGGATCTTCGGTCCGGAACCAGGTCAGCTCGTCGTCGGCGCACATCTGCCGGACCTGGTCCAGGATCCGTTCGGCCGGCCCGCCGACGAAGATGTCCTTGGTGATCCCGATGTTGTGGTCCACCAGGGCCACCAGCGCGTGCTCCGAGCCGCCGGATTCGTCGTCGTAGGCGAAGGTCGCGAGGTATGAGGTCTGGTCGCCGTACACGTCGCCGTACGCCCAGGTGCCGGTGAGGTGCACCCGGCCGAGCTGGGCCGTCCAGGTGGGCGCCTGGCTGCCCGGACGTACCCGCTCGGTGCCCTCGGCGGTCGGGACGAGCGTGGCGAAGACCTGCCGGATGGTGGTCGCCGCCGCTACCCTGCGGCGGGTGGTGGCGGCGAGGAAGCCGGTGACGAATTCCCGTACGGCGGCGTCGCGGTCGGTCTCCGCGATCGCGTAGACACTGCCCAGCAGGGCGCTGCCGAGCATCTCGGCGTCGAGGGCGGACTCCAGCTTGGTCACGTCGCGTGCGGCGTGCAGCACCGCGTCGTAGGGGGTCTGAGGCGTGGCCATGCTCCGACCCTACGCCGCCCGAGGCGTACGCAGAGCGGTAGCGAGCCGTGCGGAGCGTCAGCGGCGTGCGGCGTCCCGCAGCGCATCTCGTGCCTGCGCGTACGAGCCGAGCACGATCCGTACCGGTGTCAGCACGTACTCGTCGCCCACCTGGGCGACCCGCGCCGTCAGCCGCTGGTCGGCGCGGGCCCGGGCTCGCCGGGCGGCCCAGCGCACCACCGGGCGGGTCAGCGCCGCCACCAGCAGGCCGGCCAGCAGGCCGCCGAGCAGCAGCACTGTCGGCAGCGGCACCTGGCCGACCATCGGGTTGTCCAGCGCGGGCAGGCCGAGCGCCCGCAGCGCGTAGCCGAGCACCAGCCAGCCCAGCCCGACCACTGCGGCGAGGGTGACCAACCACTGCACACCGCCGACGAGCCGCCACCACACCGGTCGGCGGTCGAGGCCGAGGTCGGTGCCGGCGATCGTGCGGTCCAGGGCGTCCGGCAGGTCGCCGAGGCGGGACCGGGCGGCGGAGGTCACCGCGCCGGGCCAGGCGGCGGGCAGGTCGGCGGCGGCCCGGTCGGCCACCGCGCGGATGGCGAGGCCGAGCGCCGAGCGCTGGGCGGCCGTCGGGTCCGGTACCGAGGTGGCCGCGACCAGACTCTCCGCCGGGTCGGCCTGGTCGCCGGCCGGGCCGGGCAGGTGCAGCCGACGCAGCGGGTCGGGTCGCAACCGCCGCCAGCCCCGGACCACGGGCCAGCCGGTGGCCGCGCCGGCCCGGTGCCGGTACGCCCGCTCGACGGCCTCGGTCACCGCGGGCACCCCGGCCGCCCCGGCCAACGCCCGGTTCAGCCCGTTGATGGCGGCGTCGTCAGGCCCACCCGCCGGCCGGGCCGAGCCGACCAGTTCGTCCAGGCCGGCGACGACAGTGTCGACGTCACCCGCGAGTCGACGCAATGCGGCCTGCCGCTCGGCGACAGTGCGCTCCAGGGCGTCGCGCAGCCCGACCATCCCGGCTGGATCGAGGGCGGTGGTGGCCAGCAGGGGCACACCGGTCAGCCCGTCCGTGTCGAGCAGCCGACGCAGGTCGTCGAGGACCCGGGGCACCTCGGCCGGGGGCAGCCGGTCGGCCTGGTTGAGCACGACCAGTGTGACGTCGCGGTGCCTGTGGAACTCGCGCAGGTAGCTGTCGTGGATGACCCGGTCGGCGTACTTCTGCGGGTCGACCACCCAGACCACCTGGTCGACCAGGCCGAGGAGTCGGTCCACCTCGAGCCGGTGGGATCGCTGCACCGAGTCGAAGTCGGGCAGATCGAGCAGGATCAGCCCGTGCAGGGCGGTCTCGTCGTCCGCGTCCAGGGCGCTCTCCCGGACGAAACGGTGTCGGGGCAGTACGCCGATCCAGTCGAGCAGATGGTTGGCGCCCTCCAACGGCCCCCACACGCAGGCGTGGGTGACGCCGGTGGTCGGTCGGCGGACCCCGACCGGCGACAGTTCCAGTTGGGCCAGCGCGTTGAAGAGGCTGGACTTGCCGCTGCCGGTGGCACCGGCCAGGGCGACCACCGTGTGGTCCCGGGACAGCGCGAGCCGGGTGCCGGCCCGCTCGACAAGGGTGTGCGCGGGCACCAGGTCGGAGTCCGGCAGTAGACCGTCCACGGCGGTCAGGAACCGGCGGACCGCGTCCAGTCGGGCGATCAGCGCGTCGGCGTCGACCCGCTGGTCCCCACGGAACGCCTCGCGGACCCGGCCGGCGATGTTGCTCACCGGAAACCCTCCTCGTCGGGGGCGGACAGGCCGCTGCGATGCCGGGCCAGCTCGACCCGGCCGGCGGCCCGGCGCAGCCCGTCGCCGGCGTCCGCGGCGGGGCGGGCGTCGGCGGTGCGGCTCAGGAAGCGGTCGGCCTCCGCGTCGAGCAGCGTGCGTACCCGGGCCAGCAGGTCGGTGCGGGCCTTGGCGGCGAGGGTACGCACCGCCTGGTCGCCGAAGATCGCCTGGAGGACGGCCTGCGCGGCGACAGTGGTCCCGGCCCCGGTGGCCAACTCCAGCCCGGTCGGGATGAACGCGGTGGAGGCGAAGACGGCGATCATCACGGCCAGCCCGGTGGCGTTCACCGCGTACGCGGCGGTGCGGGCCACGAACCGTTTGTCGCCGCCCTCGACCCGGACCAGTTCCAGCACTCCGCGCTGCCAGTCCCGGACCATGCGCTCGGCACGCTCGGGTAGATCGGCGCTCGGGTGCGCGAGTGCCGGGTCGAGCAGCCCGGCGCCGGCCGGGTGTGCCTTCCACCCGGTGTACGCGGACTCGGCGGCCTCCGAGGCCACCCCGCGCAGCAACGTCACCAGCTGGGACTCGATGGCGTTGCGCAGCTCGACGGCGGGTGCCGGCCGACCGGTGACGGCGGCCACGACCCGGTCCCGGAGGCGGCCGATCCGTGCCTCCAGCGTGCGGAACAGCTCACCGGTGCCGACGAACTCCTGCCAGCGGGCGAGCACCTCACCGCGGAGCAGCCGGCCGTCCTGGAGCCCCTGCTCGACGGTGCGCTCGGCACCCCGGTACGCGGCCCGGACCCGTTCGTCCAGCCCGTCGGCGGCGGCGAGCTGCTCGTCGGCGGCGTCGGCCAGATCCTCCACTGCGGGGTGGAGCGCGGCCAGCGCCCCGTCGAGGGTCTGGCGGACCACCGCAGCCCGGGCGTCCACGTCGGCGGCCAACCGGGCGAACCAGTCGGCCAGCGGCGCGGTCACCCCCTCGGGCAGCAGCCCCTGGCCGTCGACCCAGGTCTCGGGCAACACGAACAGCGGTGCCCGGCCGAGGTCCTGCTCGGCGAGCATCTCGGCCAGGTGCGCGGCGATCTCGTCGGTGGCCTCGGCGGGCACCCGGTCCAGCACCATGGCGATCACCGCGCCGCGCGCCCGGGCGCTGCGCAGCAGCTCCCAGGGCACCGCGTCGGCGTACCGGGCGGCGGTGGTGACGAAGAGCCACAGGTCGGCGGCGGCCAGCAGTTGGGTGGCGAGCGCCCGGTTGGCGTCGACGACCGAGTCGATGTCGGGCGCGTCGAGGAAGGCCAGCCCGGCGGGCAGGGCCGGGGCGGTGACGAGGTGCAGGGCGCGCGGATCGTCGCTCGGCTCGGTGGTGCGGGTCAGCCCGGGCAGGAGGTCACCCTGCCGGAACCAGGCCGCGTCGGACGGGTTGCAGACCAGCACCGGGGAGCGGGTGGTCGGCCGGAGCACGCCGGCCGCGCTGACCCGGGCCTTGACCAGGCTGTTGACAAGGGTCGACTTGCCGGCGCCGGTGGAGCCGCCGACCACGACGAGCAGTGGGGCGTCCAGCCGGGCGAGCCGGGGCAGCAGGTAGTCGTCGAGCTGGTCGGTGAGGGAGGTGGTGGTGTGCCGGGCGGAGCCGGCAGAGGGCAGCGCGAGGGGATACCGGGTCGCGCCGATCGCCTCCCGGAGGCCCGTCAGGGCGCCGGGGAGGCTGTCGTCCCCGGTGGTGGCGGGCGGCTCCTCCGCGGCGTCCGGCGGGTCGGTGCGGGCTGCGACGGCGGGCGCACCGGAACGGGTGGCGGGATCGCCGTGCGTCGTCACCGCTAAAGCGTGCCCGACCGATGCAAGGGAAGACAACCGGACGGTAATAACGGCTGGGTTGCGTCGGGTTGACTCAAGTCAACTTGACGATTGGCCAACGCGTGGCACTATTGAGTCAAGTTCACTCAACTTGTGGTGGGGCCCGCTGCGGGCGGTGCTCGCCAGCAGCCCACGGGCGACGCCCGTCACCTGCACAACCTTACGAAGCGAGGAAGCGAAGATGGCACGTGCGGTCGGTATCGACCTCGGCACGACGAACTCCTGCGTCAGCGTTCTCGAGGGCGGTGAGCCCACCGTCATCGCCAACGCTGAGGGGTCGCGGACGACTCCTTCGATCGTCGCGTTCGCCCGCAACGGCGAGGTGCTCGTCGGTGAGGTCGCCAAGCGCCAGGCAGTGACCAACCCGGACCGGACGATCCGGTCGGTCAAGCGCGAGGTCGGCACGAACTGGTCCGTCGACATCGACGGCAAGAAGTACACCCCGCAGGAGATCTCGGCCCGGACGCTGATGAAGCTCAAGCGGGACGCCGAGGCGTACCTGGGCGAGCAGATCACCGACGCGGTGATCACCGTTCCGGCCTACTTCAACGACAGCCAGCGCCAGGCCACCAAGGAGGCCGGTGAGATCGCCGGCTTCAACGTGCTGCGGATCGTCAACGAGCCGACCGCGGCCGCCCTGGCGTACGGGCTGGACAAGGGCTCCAAGGAGCAGACCGTCCTGGTCTTCGACCTCGGCGGCGGCACCTTCGACGTGTCGCTGCTGGAGTTGGCCGAGGGCGTCGTCGAGGTCAAGTCGACGAGCGGTGACAACCAGCTCGGTGGCGACGACTGGGACCAGCGGATCATCGACCACCTGGTCAAGACGTTCCGCGGTGAGCACGGCATCGACCTGGCTCAGGACAAGATGGCCCTCCAGCGGCTCCGCGAGGCAGCCGAGAAGGCCAAGATCGAGCTGTCCGCCGCCACCACCACCAACATCAACCTGCCGTACATCACCGCCGGCGCGGCCGGCCCGCTGCACCTCGACGTGACGCTCAGCCGCGCCGAGTTCCAGCGGATGACGCAGGACCTGCTGGACCGGTGCAAGGGCCCGTTCGAGCAGGCCGTGAAGGACGCCGGGATCAAGATCTCCGACGTCGAGCACGTCATCCTGGTCGGCGGTTCGACCCGGATGCCCGCCGTGACGGACCTGGTCAAGCAGCTCACCGGTCGTGACCCCAACAAGGGCGTCAACCCGGACGAGGTGGTCGCCGTCGGCGCCGCCCTCCAGGCCGGTGTGCTCAAGGGTGAGGTCAAGGACGTCCTGCTGCTCGATGTGACCCCGCTCAGCCTGGGCATCGAGACCAAGGGCGGCATCTTCACCAAGCTGATCGAGCGCAACACCACCATCCCGACCAAGCGTTCCGAGGTCTTCACCACGGCGGACGACAACCAGCCGTCGGTGCTGATCCAGGTGTTCCAGGGTGAGCGGGAGATCGCGGCCTACAACAAGAAGCTCGGCACCTTCGAGCTGACCGGCCTCCCGCCGGCGCCGCGCGGCGTGCCGCAGATCGAGGTCGCCTTCGACATCGACGCCAACGGCATCGTCAACGTGCACGCCAAGGACCTGGGCACCGGCAAGGAACAGAAGATGACGATCACCGGCGGCTCCTCGCTGCCGAAGGACGACATCGAGCGGATGCGCCGGGACGCCGAGGAGCACGCGGAGGAGGACAAGCGCCGCCGCGACGACGCCGAGACCCGTAACGTGGCCGAGGCGCTCCAGTGGCAGACCGAGAAGTTCCTCGCCGAGAGCGGCGACAAGCTGCCCAGCGAGAACCGCGAGCAGCTCAACGAGGCGCTCGGCGAGCTGCGTGGCGCCCTCGGCGGTCAGGACATCGAGAAGATCAAGTCCGCGCACGAGAAGCTGGCGCAGGTCTCCCAGCAGGCCGGCTCGCTGCTCTACTCGCAGCAGGCCGAGCAGGGTCAGCAGCCGGGTGGCGAGCCCGGCCCCGGTGCGACCGGCGCGACCGGTGCGACCGGCCCGCAGGCCGGCGGCGCCGACGACGTGGTCGACGCGGAAATCGTGGACGAGGACGGCAAGAAGTGACCGTCGGCCTCCGACACGTTTCCACCGCAAAGGGGATGAGGTAGCCGTATGACGCAGAAGCCACGAGCCGCCGACCCGGACGACACCGGGTCGACGCCGGGTGGCTCCGCGACCACGGAGCCGACCACCGGCGACGGCGAGCGGGTCGTCATCCGCAACAACCGCAAGCTCGTCGACACCGCCGAGCCGGAGGGGACCGCCGCCGACGCGGAGACTGGCGTGCCGGCCGAGGGTCTGGTCGAGGACGCCGAGGTGGTGGTCGACGAGATCGAGGTCGAGGTCAACTCCACCGACGGGCCGGAGCCGTCCGGTCCGCCGGTGGTGGACGCCCCGGCGCAGCCGGTGGACGGCGGCGGCGCGGGCACCTCGCTCGGCGCCGAACTGGAGGCGCTCCGGGCCGAGCTCGACGAGCGGACCAGGGACCTGCAGCGGGTGTCGGCGGAGTACGCCAACTACCGCAAGCGGGTCGACCGTGACCGCAGCCTCGTGCAGGAGCAGGCGACCGGCTCGGTGCTGGCCGCGCTGCTGCCGATCCTGGACGACCTGGACCGGGCCCGGGAACACGGCGACCTGGTCGGGCCGTTCGGCACGGTGGCGGAACAGCTCACCACCGCGCTGGGCAAGTTCGGCCTGAACGCCTTCGGCGAGCAGGGTGACCCGTTCGACCCGACCCGGCACGAGGCGGTCGCGCACCAGACCTCGGCCGACGTCAGCGAGCCGACCTGCGTACAGGTCATGCGACGCGGCTACCAGCTCGGTGAGCGGTTGCTGCGCCCCGCGCTGGTCGCGGTCGCGGATCCGGAATAGTGCCAGACAGTGACCGGGTCGTCCCGCCCACCGCGCAGCGGTGGGCGGGACGGCCGGGCCACCAGGGTCGGAAGGAGGTGGACCGGTGAGTTCGAAGGACTGGATCGAGAAGGACTTCTACGCCGTGCTCGGCGTGGACAAGGCCGCCTCCGCGGATGACATCAAGAAGGCGTACCGCAAGGTGGCCCGGGAGTCGCACCCGGACCACAACCCGGGCGACCCGAAGGCCGAGGAGCGGTTCAAGGCCGCGTCCGAGGCGTACAACGTGCTGTCGGACAGCGGTCGCCGTCGCGAGTACGACGAGATGCGTTCGCTCTTCGGCTCGGGCGCGTTCCGGCGCAACGCCCGGGGTGGAGGCCAGCCGGGTGGCATGCCGTTCGACGTCTCCGACATGTTCGGCGGCGGCGGAGGCGGCGATCGCCGCTTCGGAGGCGCCGGCTTCCAGGACCTGTTCAGCTCGATCTTCAGCGGTGGGCAGGCTGGTGGGCAGGCCGCGCCACGCGGTCCGGCCCGTGGTCGGGACGTGGAGACCGAGGTGGCACTGGACTTCGGCGACGCGGTGCGTGGGGTGACGCTGCCCCTGACGCTGCGCGCGCCGGGAGTCTGTGACACCTGCCATGGCAACGGGGCCAAGCCCGGCACCCAGCCGCGTACCTGCCCGGTCTGTCACGGTGCCGGCGTGACCACCCGCAACCAGGGGTCGTTCAGCTTCTCCGAGCCGTGCCGCAACTGCCAGGGCGTCGGCACAGTGGTCGAGGAGAAGTGCCCGGAGTGCCACGGCAGCGGCGGTGTCACCAAGACCCGCACCATGAACGTGCGCTTCCCGGCCGGCGTGGCCGACGGGCAACGCATCCGGTTGGCCGGGCGCGGCGAGCCGGGCGAGCGCGGTGGCCCAGCCGGTGACCTCTTCGTGCACGTCAAGGTTCGGCCGGACGAGCTGTTCGGGCGTACCGGAGACGACCTGACGCTGACCGTGCCGGTCACCTTCGCGGAGGCCGTGCTCGGCACGGACCTCCGGGTGCCCACGCTCGACGGCGCGGTGACCCTGCGGGTGCCGCCGGGGACGCCGAGCGGGCGGGTGCTGCGGGCCCGGGGCAAGGGTGTGGTCCGCCGCGACGGGCAGGCCGGTGACCTGCTGGTCACGCTGGACGTGGTGGTGCCGGCCCGGTTGTCGGACGAGGCGCGTACGGCGCTGGAGGCATTCGCCGAGCAGACCCCGCCGGCGGCCCGGGAACATCTCGACGCACGGGTGCGTCGGGTCGGTTAGTCCTGTGGAATGGACGCGGAGGTGAGCGGGATGTCGGGCGAGTTCCTCGGTTCGGGCGACCCTGCCTACGAGGCCAAGGTGTTGATGATCTCGGTAGCGGCGCGGATGGCGGGCATGCACCCGCAGACCCTGCGCCAGTACGACCGGCTGGGGCTGGTGCAGCCCGGCCGGGCAGCTGGTGGCGGGCGCCGCTACAGCGTCCGCGACGTGGTGCTGCTGCGCGAGGTGCAGCGGCTCAGCCAGGACGACGGAATCAACTTGGCCGGCGTCAAGCGGATCATCGGGCTGGAGCGGCTGCTGGAGCAGGCGCAGCAGCGGGTGGCCCGGTTGGAGGCGGAGCTGGACGCCGCGTACCGCCGGGTGGCCGAGCTGGAATCGTTGGCCCGCTTCCCGGGCCGGGATCTGGTGCCGACCAACCGCACGTCCACCGCCCTGGTGGTGTGGCGTCCCCGCCGCACGCCTGATCGCTGACCTACCGCTCACCCGGATCTGTCTTCTCGGCCCGGATCGCGCTGGATTCCCGGCGCGGTCCGGGCCGCTTCGGTTAGCCTGTCGATATGGGTCCAATCGGCTTAATCTGGACCTACCGGCATGGCGAGGGGGAGCGATGGCGGAGCCGGCGAAGAAGGTGGCCCAGCAGACGGAAGACCGGTTGGAGGACCTGGCCGAAACCGTCCGCAAGAAGTTCGACAAGGTGACCGAGGGGACCTACCGGGACCGGATCATCGCCGGCCGGTTCGCCGAAGACGGCGACCACGCAGGCGAACGGGGCCGAGCCGAGACGGAATGCAAGCAGGACTGACCGGTGACCGACGTGCGGGCCGGGACCCACGGGGGGTCCCGGCCCGTTCGCCGCGCGGCGATCTTGCACTTAGCGATGGCGAGATGGGTAGCTTCGCGGAATAGGTCGGGACAGAAAGTGCAAGATCGACGCAATGAACGGGTCGATCCAGTTCAGCCGAGGCGGCGGTTTTCGCGGACCAGGCCGCCCTCGCACCAGTCCCGGTAGACGAAGAGCTCGGGTCGGGCCAGCAGCACCCGGCCGTTGTGCGCCCAGATCCTCATCAGGTCGTCGCCGTCCCGCTCGGCCTGTTCGACGAGCTTGCGGAAGCGGCGCTTGGGGTGGGCGCGGAAGTTCGTCCGGATGCCGTCGGCCGCGTAGATGTAGAGGCAGTGCAGCGCGAAACGTCGGGCCGGGCAGGTGGGATCCATTGCTAACTCGAAGAGCGTCAACACCAGTCGGTCGCCGGAGACCAGCAGGTCCCAGTCGGGTGGCATCGAGGCCAACGGCACCGAATCGGGCTTGTACGCCCAAGCTCGCAACTCCGCCGGAGTCGGATCGACGGGGTTGGCGAAGCCGTGGAACGTCGACTCCTGCACGCTCACCGGCCAACCTTCCGCTCTCGCCCGCGTCTGGCAACGCTGCCTGCGGACCGTGGCTGCTGGGGCGAAACGTTAACCCGCCGCCGGGTGCTGCGGTAGTCCCCGTCGGGAGCAATTCCGCAACCGTTGGCATTGGCGCTTCCACTGCATCGACGGGGCCGCCGATGATGCCCCTATGACGATCCATGTTCGACGGTTCCGCCGGGGCGCCGAGGCCCAGTTCGTCTCGGGACTGGAGTGGCTTTTCGCCCCTCCCGGCAGCCCTCCCGCGGATTGGGACCGCGATCGCGCCGTCGAGCGGACCGCGCAATTGCTGACCCACGAAGACGTCGCACTCTTCGAGGCGCGATCGGATGGGGACCAGTTGGTCGGCGTGGCCAGCGTCTACCTGGACATCCTCTCGGTGCGCTTCGGCCGTCGGGCTTCGATCGAGGATCTCGCCGTGCACCCCGACTGGCGCTCCCGGGGTGTCGGCTCGAACCTCCTGGTGGCCGCCAGGGCGTGGGCGCACGAACAGGGCGCCGACTACGTCTTCCTGGAGTCCGGTCTGGCCCGAACCGAGGCGCACCGCTTCTACCTTCGCGAGGGCGCGACCCACGCAGCCGCAGCGTTCAGGTGGACGTCAGTGAAGTGAGTCGGCGACCGGGATCCGCTCCTGCCGCTGGGCCGCCGCGCGGTTGCGCAGCCACCGCTTGAACCACGGGAAGTCGGGCAGTCGGGCCAGGATCGGCCCGGTCACCACGGTGATCAGGACGTACGTCGCGGCCAGCGCAGCCAACCGCGGCTCGACACTCCCGGCGGCCACCGCGAGCCCGGCGATGACGATGGAGAACTCACCTCGGGGTACGAGTGCCAGGCCGGCCCGCCATCGACCGGGTTCCGCGATGCCGACCCGGCGGGCGGCGAGGTAACCGGTGAGCGTCTTCGTCGCCATGGTGACCACTGCCAACGCGAGCGCCGGCAGCAGCACCGGCGGAATGTCCCGTGGGTCGGTGACCAGACCGAAGAAGACGAAGAACACCGCTGCGAACAGGTCCCGCAGTGGCGAGAGCAGTTCGGTCGCGTGGTGCGCCACCGGGCCGGAGAGCGCGATGCCGACCAGGAACGCGCCGACCGCCGCCGACACCTGGAGCTTCGCCGCGAGCCCGGCGATCAGCAGGGTCAGACCGAGTACGCCGAGCAGCAGCGCCTCCGGGTCCTTCGCCGACAGGGCAGAGGAGATGAGGTGGCCGTACCGGATGGCGACCACCAGCACGAGCAGCACCGTGCCCACCGCGACGGCGAGTGCGATGCCGCCACCGAGCAGGCCGGTGCCGGCCAGCACGGCGGTGACCAGCGGCAGGTACAGCGCCATCGCCAGGTCCTCGATCACGAGGACCGAGAGGATCACCGGGGTTTCCCGGTTACCGAGTCGTCCCAGGTCGGCGAGGACCTTGGCGATCACGCCGGAGGAGGAGACCCAGGTGATGCCGCCGAGTACCAGGGCGGCGACCCAGTCCCAGCCGAGCAGCAGCGCGAAGGCCGCGCCGGGCAGCGCGTTGAACACGCCGTCGATCAGCCCTGCCGGGGCCGCCGACCGGAGGTTGCCGACCAGTTCGTTTGCCGAGTACTCCAGGCCGAGCATCACCAGCAGCAGGATGACGCCGATCTCCGCGCCCACCGCGAAGAACTCCTCGCTGGCGGCGAGCGGAAGTAACCCGCCGTGCCCGAAGGCCAGCCCGGCGAGCAGGTAGAGAGGGATGGGTGACAGGCCTACCCGGCGGCTGAGCCGACCGAGGACGCCAAGCAGTAGCAGCAGCGCGCCGACTTCGACGAGCAGAGTTGTGGAATCGTGCATCCGCCTCAGCCGTCCGGGTCACTGTCGGCGAGGATGGCGGACACGCCGTCGAGACCTCTACGGGTCCCGACAACGACCACCACGTCGCCGGCCGCGAAGCGGAAGGAGGGGAGTGGCGAAACGATCACTTCGCCTTCGCGCAGCACTGCCACGATGGAGGCGCTGGTGCGGGTACGCGCCTTGGTGTCGCCGAGCTTGCGATTCACGTACGGCGAACCGGCCGTGATGGCGATCTGCTCGGTGAGCAGACCGGCGGCCTGCTCGCGGAGCCCGGAGAGTTGACCGAGCATCAGCGACGCGCCGAGGATGTCGGCCAGGGCCTCGGCCTCGTCGTCGGTCAGCGGAATGTCCGACTGGCAGGCGTCGGGGTCGTCGGGATCGTAGAGAACGAGATCACGGCGGCCGTTGCGGTGGGACACGACGCCCAGGCGGCGTCCGGACTCCGTCACCAGATCGTGACGTACCCCGATCCCGGGTAAGGCGGTCTGCTCGACACGTACTCGCACTCTGCAAGGCTACCGCTTCGTAAACAAAGCGCAGATCTTGGACAGGCAGGGCCCTTCGGACCGACCCCGACGCACCTCAGCGCCTTGATCCACTCGGATTCAGTGAAGTCGGGGTATCCGGCGTGGCGGGACACCCCGACTTTCTGAAAGTCGAGTGGATCAAGCGGTTGGGGCCCGCCCCGGTCGAGCGGAGCGGGCCCGGATCAATCGCACCGGAACGCCGAGGTCAGCGGAGGCTGGCGAAGAACTCGCGGATGTCGGTGACCAGAACGTCGGTGGCCTGGTGGGCCGCGTAGTGGCCGCCGACGTCGCCCCGGCCCTCGACGTCGGCCTCGTACGCCGTCCACCGGACGATGTTCGCGTGGTCCCGTTCGGCGAAGCGGCGGATGGACTGGAAGTCGCCGGGGAACATGGCCAGCGCGGTCGGAGCGGTGGTCGGCGCGGTTGGCGGCTCGCCGGCGTGCGCGTCCTCCCAGTAGAGCCGGATCGCCGAGGCGGCCGTGCCGGTGAACCAGTAGAGCGCCACGTTGGCCAGGACGAAGTCGGCGTCCAGGCCCTCGTCGAAGAGTTGGGCGTTCCAGGCGAGCAGCCCCACCGGCGAGTCGGCCAGTGCGAACGCCAGGGTCTGCGGCTGCTGGCTGTGCACCTGGTTGAAGGAGAACTTGTTCTCGTAGAACCACTGGAGGTGCCCGAGCGCCGCCTGGTCGGCCTCGGAGAGCCCGGCGAACTCGGCCGGGTCGCCCGAGGGGAACGAGAAGAGCTGGGTGACGTGTACGCCGAGCACCCGCTCCGGAGCGATCCGGCCCAGCTCCGGCGCAATCATCGAGCCGGCGTCGTTGCCGACAGCGCCGTAGCTGTCGTACCCCAGGCGGTTCATCAGCTCGGCCCAGGCGCGAGCGGTGCGGAACCGGTTCCAGCCGGCGTTGCGGGTCGGGCCGGAGAAGCCGTAGCCGGGCAGCGACGGGATGACCAGGTGGAAGGCCGGCGCGTCCGGGTCGGTCGGCTCGGTGAGCGGGGCGATCACGTCGAGGTACTCCAGCACCGAGCCGGGCCAGCCGTGGGTGAGCACCAGCGCTGTGGCGTCCGGCCGGGAGGACCGGACGTGCAGGAAGTGGATCCGCTCGCCGTCGATCTCGGTGACGAACTGGGGGTGAGCGTTCAGGCGGGCCTCGACGGCACGCCAGTCGAACTCGCCCCGCCAATGGTCGACGAGGGCGCGCACCCGGTCTGTGCTCATCCCGTACGAGTCGCCGGCGCCGGGCAGGTCGGCGGGCCAGACGGTGCGGCCGAGCCGGTCGGCCAGGTCGTCGAGGGCGGTCTGCGGGATCTCGACGCGGAACGGACGGATCGCGGTGTCGCTCATGGCGGGACTCCTTCGGAACGGAATGTTTCGTTCTGCAATCACCATAGCAGAGCGGAACGATCCGTTCCACTGCTAGGCTGAGGGCATGTCAACGACTTCCGGCAAGACGCTGGGCGGTCGCCGCGCCCAGGCCGCCCGCAACGACGAGGTGATCCTCGAAGCCGCCCGCGCCGTCTTCCTCGACGACCCGAAGGCCCCGATCGCCGCCGTCGCCGAGCGCGCCGGCGTCGGAATCAGCGCGCTCTACCGGCGGTACGCGGGCAAGGAGGACCTGCTGCGTCAGCTCTGCCACGACGGGCTGCGCCGGTACGTGGCGGAGGCCGAGGCCGCCCTCGCCGAGCCGGACGACTGGGCCGCATTCACCGGCTTCTTGAGCCGGGTGGTCGACGCCGACGTGCACTCGCTCACCGTCCACCTGGCCGGCACCTTCACCCCGACCGAGGAGATGGGTCGGGACGCGGTGCGCGCTGGAGAGTTGGCCTCAGCTCTGGTCGACCGAGCCCACGCCAGCGGTCGGCTGCGCCCCGACGCGGTCGTCCACGATCTGGGGTTGTTGTTGGAGGCGTGCGCCGCGGTTCGCGTACCCGATCCGGAGCGGACCCGCCAACTGCGCCGCAGGCAGCTCGCGGTCCTGCTGGCCGGCCTGTCGTCGGTGCCGGGCACGGACCCGCTGCCCGGCCCGCCCCCGGCGGCCGGTGAGTTCGACTGGCGGTGGCGGCGCCGGGAGTGATGGGCGTCACGCGCTAAGGTTGAGCGGAATACGCTCAACTCTGGTTGTGTCCAACCCAGTGGACAACGCCGATCCGGGGGAGCCCATGAACACCGAAAGACTCACCACCAAGAGCCGCGAAACCATCACGGGCGCTGTTGCGCTGGCCAACCAGCGTGGTCACGCCACCGTGGAGCCCTGGCACCTGCTCCTGTCACTCCTGGACACCGACGGCTCGACCGCCACCGGTCTGCTGCGCGCCGTCGGGGCCGACCCGACCGAGCTGCGCCAGGCCACCCAGCGTGCTGTCGACAACCTGCCGGCCGCACGTGGTTCCAGCATCGCCGAGCCGACGTTGGCTCGGGAGTTCGTCAACGCCATCGGCGCCGCCGAGCAGATCGCCCGGCCGTTGGGCGACGAATACACCTCCACCGAGCACCTGCTCGCCGGCCTGGCCCGGGTGGGCGGCGCGGTGTCCGGCGCGCTGAAGACCGCCGGTGCCACCGAGGAAGCCCTGGTCGCCGCCTTCCCGACCGTTCGCGGTGGGGACCGCCGAGTCACCACCGCCGACCCGGAGCAGACCTACCAGGCCCTCACCAAGTACGGCGTGGACCTGACCGCCAGCGCCCGGGACGGCAAGATCGACCCGGTCATCGGCCGGGACTCCGAGATCCGTCGGGTCATCCAGGTGCTCTCCCGGCGTACCAAGAACAACCCGGTACTGATCGGCGAGCCCGGCGTCGGCAAGACCGCGATCGTCGAGGGCCTGGCCCAGCGGATCGTCACCGGCGACGTACCCGAGTCGCTGCGGGACAAGAAGCTGATCTCGCTGGACCTCGGCGCGATGGTTGCCGGCGCGCAGTACCGAGGCCAGTTCGAGGAGCGGCTGAAGTCCGTCCTTGAGGAGATCAAGAACTCCAACGGGCAGGTCATCACGTTCCTCGACGAGCTGCACACGGTCGTCGGCGCCGGCAAGGGCGAAGGCTCGATGGACGCCGGCAACATGCTCAAGCCGATGCTGGCCCGTGGTGAACTGCGGATGGTGGGCGCCACCACGCTGGACGAGTACCGCGAGCACATCGAGAAGGACCCGGCGCTGGAGCGTCGTTTCCAGCCGGTGCTGGTCGGTGAGCCGACCATCGAGGACACCATCGGCATCCTGCGCGGGCTCAAGGAGCGCTACGAGGTGCACCACGGCGTACGGATCACCGACGCCGCGCTGGTCGCCGCCGCGACGCTGTCCGACCGCTACATCACCGACCGGTTCCTGCCGGACAAGGCGATCGACCTGGTCGACGAGTCGGCGTCCCGGCTCCGGATGGAGATCGACTCCCGTCCGGTCGAGGTGGACGAGATCGAGCGGGCGGTCCGCCGGTTGGAGATCGAGGAGATGGCGCTGGCCAAGGAGCCGGACGCCGCCTCGGCCGAGCGGTTGGAGCGGCTCCGCAAGGAGCTGGCCGACAAGCGCGAGCAGCTCACAGTGCTCTCCGAGCGCTGGCAGACGGAGAAGAGCCACATCACCAAGCTCTCGACCGCCAAGGAGGAGCTGGAACGCCTCGGCGGTGAGGCCGAGCGGGCCGAGCGGGACGGCGAGCTGGAACGCGCCGCCGAGCTGCGCTACGGCCGGATCCCCGCCCTGAAGGTCGAGCTGAAGCAGGCCGAGGAGGAGCTGGCCCAGCTCCAGGCCGACGGCGCGATGCTCAAGGAGGAGGTCGGCGCGGACGACATCGCCGCGGTGGTCGCCTCCTGGACCGGCATTCCCGCCGGCCGTCTGCTGGAGGGTGAGACGGCCAAGCTGCTGCGGATGGAGGAGTCGCTGGGCGGCCGGGTGGTCGGCCAGGCCGAAGCGGTCGGCGCCGTCTCCGACGCGGTACGCCGTGCCCGGGCCGGCATCGCCGACCCGGATCGCCCGACGGGCAGCTTCCTCTTCCTCGGCCCCACCGGCGTCGGCAAGACCGAGCTGGCCAAGGCCCTCGCCGAGTTCCTCTTCGACGACGAGCGGGCCATGGTCCGCATCGACATGAGCGAGTACGGCGAGAAGCACTCGGTCGCCCGGCTGGTCGGTGCGCCGCCCGGCTACGTCGGCTACAACGAGGGCGGTCAGCTCACCGAGGCGGTGCGCCGCCGGCCGTACTCGGTGGTGCTCTTGGACGAGGTGGAGAAGGCCCACCCGGACGTCTTCGACGTGCTGCTCCAGGTGCTCGACGACGGCCGGCTCACCGACGGCCAGGGCCGCACCGTGGACTTCCGGAACGCCATCCTGATCCTCACGTCCAACCTCGGGTCGTCGGTGATCAGCGACCTGACGCTCGCCGACGAGCAGCGCCGGGAGGGTGTGCTGGCGGTGGTCCGGTCGCACTTCAAGCCGGAGTTCCTCAACCGGCTGGACGACATCGTGGTCTTCGCCTCACTACGCGGGGACGACCTGCGCTCCATCGTCGACATCCAGCTGAACCGGATGCGAAACCGTCTTGCGGACCGCCGACTGGCACTGGACATCACCGAGTCCGCCCGGCAATGGCTGGCCGAGCACGGCTACGACCCGATCTACGGCGCCCGCCCGCTCCGTCGCCTGGTCCAGACCGCAATCGGAGACCAACTGGCCAGGGCACTGCTCTCCGGGACGATCCGAGACGGTGACACCGTCACTGTCGACCTGGCCGACGCGAAGGAAGGGTTGGCCGTCACCGCCGCCTGATCCGTCGCACCCGGGCCGATCCCGCCTCGCAGGCGGGGTCGGCCCGACGCGTTCTCCCCCCAACGGCGGCCCACCGGGACGCTCCGTAGCTGCCGTATCACCAGACAATGATGAATTTCCCCAGGTGCGCGGGGTTGTTACCGTTCCCGCCGACGCACTTGGGGAGGTGGTCGGCATGAACGGTCCCGTGGCGTACCTGGTGACGACGCTGGGGTGTCTGATCGGAGTCGCCGGGGTCGTGGTGGCGGTGGTGGCGCTGCGCAAGGGCCGCAAGGCCGCCCGGCCGGCGCCACCCGCGGACCCGTTCCGGGACACCGACAGCGACGCGCTCCGCGGCGACCCGCGCACGCTCAAGCCCGGCGACATCGTCGAGATCCGCCGGGTGTCGTACGCGGTCCGGGGCTCGGTGCACCTGAACGAGGGCGGCTGGAGCTGGGCCGAGCACCTGTTGGACACCGTCGAGGGCGACAAGCGCTGGCTCTCGGTGGAGGAGGACCCGGACCTGGAGCTGGTGCTCTGGACCGCCGAGCCGGCCGCCACGATCACCCCCGGTGCGTCCACCGTCGACTTCGCCGGCCGCCACTACGCCTTGGAGGAGTCCGGTCAGGCACGCTTCACGGCCACCGGCAGCACCGGCCTCGACCCCAGTGGCACCCTTCGATACCACGACTACCGGGCCCAGGGTGGCGAACGGCTTTCCTTCGAGGCGTACGGCCAGGCCGGCTGGGAGGTCGCCCGGGGCGAGCAGTTGCACCGTGCCGACGTGATGGTGTACCCGCAGGCCGGGCCGGAGGCCAGCTGACGTGTTGGTGAGCCTCCACACCCCATACGTCGACACCTGCGCCGCCGACCTGAGCCTGGCGCTCGGTGGCCCGGAGCGGCCCGCGCTGCACGTCCGCGATCTCACGCTGCCCGGGGACGTCCGGCTACGGCTGCGCCTGCTCGGGGCGTCCCACCAGGTCGTGCTGGCCGAACCCGGCGGTGCGGCCGGACTCACCGAGACGGTCGCCTGCCTGCCTGGTCGGCCGCCGCACCTGCCCGGCGCCCTGCACGACGAGGCGGGCGGCTACCGCTTCACCGCCAATGTGCTGCGCCCCGCCGACGGTGAGTTGCACACCCGGATCGCCGGGCTCCGCGCCGACCTGGCCGACGACCCCTACGCCCTGGTCGGAGTCTTTCCCGGTGACCCGGACGCGGTCACCGCGCTGGCCGTGCGCACCGACCTGCCGCACCTGTCGGTCGGCTGGCGTACCTGGCACGCGTACCCCCAGACCAATGAGCTGGTCCTGACCGAGACGGTGGTGGCACTGCGATGACGTACCGACGCTGGTTCGTGGTGGGCGCGGCGGCGGCCGTGGTCGGCGTGCTGGTGGCGGCCTTCGCGCTCGTCAACGGCACCTTCTCCCCGCGCGGCTACGTGCAGGACAGGTACTCGCGAGCGGCCAGCCGGGACATCGGCCGGCAAGCGACCGCGTACACCTCGTCCAAGTCACCGACCAGTGTCGCCAAGGAACTGACCGACGCGTGGAAGCCGTCCGACCGGTACGCCGACGGCAGCGGGGTCTACCTGCGCTACGACGACGACTCGGTGGTGATCCTGCCGATCGCCGCCGGCTCGGTGATCCTGCTCGAAGACATGGACACCGCTCACCCCCGCTACCACTCGACCGTCGGGTCGTACTGGGGCTGGGGACGCGGCAGCAGCGTTCGGGGCGGCGGCCCCGGCACCGGCAAGTAGCCCGACGCCCGACCCCTTCACCTGGAGCCCTCCGTGCAGAACCTCGTCACCGATCTGCTGGCCACCCTCGCCTTCGGCGCGGTCGGCGTCGTCCTCATGGGCATCGGCTACGGGCTGGTCGACCTGACCACTCCTGGCAAGCTCCACGAACTGATCTGGACCGAGCGCAACCGCAACGCGGCGCTGCTGCTCGCGTCCAACCTGCTCGGCGTCGGCACGATCGTGGTCGCGGCGATCGTCGCCAGCGACGACGACCTCGCCCTGGGGCTGGTCGGCGCGGCGGCGTACGGGATCGTCGGCCTGGTCATCATGGCCGCCGCGTTCCTGCTGCTCGACGCGGTGACCCCGGGTCGGCTCGGCGAGCTGCTGGTCGACCCGGAGCCGCACCCCGCCGTGTGGGTGTCGGCCGTGGTGCACCTGTCCACCGGCGCGATCATCGCCGCCGCGATCCTCTGATGACCGGGGGACCGCGACCGGGTGTTGCCGGCCGGCCGTACCCGGGGCAGCCATGAGCACCGCGGCGCCGCTGGTGGTCGACGGCGGCACCGAGGCCCGGCCGCACTGGCGGCTGGCCCGCGCGGCGGTGTTGGTGGCGGTCTTCGTCTGCGCCGCCTGCGGGCTGGTCTACGAGCTGGCCCTCGTCGCGCTCGGCAGCTACCTGATCGGCGACACCGTCGGGCAGGCGTCGATCGTGCTCGGCGTGATGGTCTTCGCGATGGGGGTCGGCGCGCTGGTCGCGAAACCGTTGCAGCCCCGGGCCGCCGCTGCGTTCGCGGTGATCGAACTGACCCTGGCCCTGCTCGGTGGTCTGTCCGTACTCGGCCTCTACGCCGCCTTCGCCTGGCTCGACCTGTACGGCCCGGCGCTGGTCGGCACCGCCTTCGTGCTGGGCCTGCTGATCGGCGCGGAGATTCCGCTGCTGATGGTGATGCTGCAGCGCATCCGCGAGCAGTCCGCCGGCAGTGCGGTGGCCGACCTGTTCGCCGCCGACTACGTCGGCGCACTGCTCGGCGGGCTCGCCTTCCCGTTCCTGTTGATCCCCGTCTTCGGCCAGCTCAAGGGTGCCCTGGTGGTCGGCGCCGTGAACGCGGTGGCCGGTCTCGCCCTGGTCTGCACGGTGTTCCGGAGAGAGCTGAGCCGCCGGGCCCGGCTCGTCCTCGGCGCCGGCTCCGTCGTGGTCGCGCTCTGCCTGGGGTACGCCTGGGTGACCGCCGCCGACTTCGAGGTGACCGCCCGGCAGCAGCTCTACCGGGACCCAGTGGTGTACGCCGAACGCTCCCGTTACCAGGAGATCGTGCTGACCCGGTCGGTGCGGGAGGTCGGCCACGCCGACACCGACCTGCGGTTGTTCCTCAACGGTGATCTCCAGTTCAGCTCGGTCGACGAGTACCGCTACCACGAGGCGCTGGTGCATCCGGCGATGCGCGGCCCGCGCGGCGACGTACTGGTTCTCGGTGCCGGCGACGGCCTCGCCGTCCGGGAGATCCTGCGGTACCCGGACGTTCGCCGGGTGACAGTGGTCGACCTCGACCCGGCGGTGGTGGCGCTGGCCAGCAGCGTGCCGCAGCTGCGGGCGCTCAACGGCGGCTCGCTCGACGACCCCCGCGTACGGGTGCTGAACACTGACGCGTTCGGCTGGCTGCGTACCGCCGCCGAGCGCTTCGACGTGGTGGTCGCCGACCTGCCCGACCCGGACGAGACGGCCACCGCCAAGCTCTACACAGTCGAGTTCTACGCGCTGATCAGGTCGGTGCTCGCCGAGCAGGGACGGCTGGTGGTGCAGTCCGGCTCGCCGTACTTCGCGCCCCGCTCATACTGGTCGATCGATGCGTCGGTGCGGGAAGCCGGCTTCGCCACAGTGCCGTACCACGTCGACGTGCCGTCCTTCGGCGACTGGGGTTTCCTGCTCGCCACGGCGGGAACCGTCCCGCCGGTGCTGGAACTGCCGGCCGACGCCCCCCGGCTGCGTTTCCTCGACCCGGGCGTGCTGCGGGCGGCGGCGGCCTTTCCCGCCGACCGCGCCCGCCTGAACATGCCCCCCAGCACCATCCTCCAACCGAGGGTCCTCGACTACGCCCGCACAGAGTGGCGCGGCTACTGACCCCCACCATCTGGCGCCTGAACGAGGCGGTTGTGTCAGGAGAGTGTCCGCTCATGGCGCAAACCTCTTGATTAACGGGGTGGAGTGGGGGCGGACGGGGAAAGGGTGGAGGCATGTTTGGGATGCGCAAGGCTTGGGAGCGCGAATTGGGCGCCGCCGTCGACGAGTTGGTGGCAGCTGACACGCTCGCCTTTGGTGGGGTGGGGATCGCGGGCACGCTGTTGCCGGTGACGGAGGCGTACGAGCGGGTCTCGGCCGCTCTCGACGACCACCCCGAGGAGGTACGCCGCCAACTCGACCGGGTGCTGGCCGACGGCACGCCCGCCGGCCGGGCGTACGCGGCCACGCTGCTGGAGCGCGTCGACCCGGAGGCGGCCCGGGCGGCCTGGACGTCGCTGCGGGACGATCCCAGCGAGTTCACCACCTTCGTCGGCTGCGTGATGGACCGGGAAACCCTTGGCACGTACGCCAGCCGGCGGCTCGCCGCAGCATGATCCATTCGCCGGTCGGTGCTGCCCGATTGGTTCTGCCGGTCGCCGACGCCGCGCCGTACGTTGCGAGCCATGAGCCCGCCCGCCACCGCGCCGCGTCCGCCCCGCCCGGCCACCGTGACCATCGCCTTCTGGCTGCAACTGGCAGTGGTGCTGGTGCTGCTCGGCCTGGCCGCGCTGACGGTGGCCCAGGCGGTGCACTTCGACGGCCAGATCGACCGCGCGGTTCGACTGGTGCCGGACGCCGACCCGGACGAGGTGACAGGCGAGCGGCAGGGCAACGTCGCGATGGCGGTGATCTTCGGCGTACCGGCGGTGCTGCTCGCAGTCTGGCTGGCGGTCACCGCTGCCCCGGTCCGGCGGGGCGGCAACGTCGCGCGGATCCTGGTCTTCGTGGCCAGTGGCGCACAGCTGCTGGTCTGCGTCGCGCAGTGCTGTTCCGGAGGGTTTCTCGTGCCGCTGCTGGCCATGCCGGAGATCGCGGCGGAGCCGCCACCGGATTGGGACGAAGAGTGGGAGACCTCGACGTTCCTCGACACGCTCTACGCCGGCACCGATCCCTGGGACGACCTGTTCTTCCCCGTGGCGGCGCTGGGTGTGCTCACCGTCCTGGCCCTCTCCGCAACAATGGTCCTGCTGCTGGCGCTGCCGCCGGCGAACCGCTGGTTCGTGCCGCGTACAGCGAACGAGGCCCTGCCCGGCCCGGCCTGGGTGATGCCCGTTCCCACCTACGCCCCGACCGGTTACGGATACCCGACAGCTCCACTCGTGCCGGGCTTCCTGCCGCCGAACCAGCCGCTCCCACCCGGCTACCTGATCTGCCCCGACCCGGCCGCGCACCTGACACCGGGCGCGTCGGGCACCTCACCAGGGCCGACCGGACCGCCGGCGGCGCCTCCGGAGGACGCACCCGACCACAGTCGCTAGCTGAGCTGTCGGCCACAGCGCGCGCCTTCCTGGTGCCGAGGGTTGTTACCGTCTGCGCCGACGTACCTGGGGAGGTGGTCGGGTGGACGCGCTGGTGACGAGCCTGGTGGCGGCTGGTGCCGCACTCGCGGTGGCCGTGATCGTCGTGCGGGCCCGCCGGCGGGCGACGAGTCGGGCCGCCGGCCAGCCGGCGGAGTCGCCGCGCGGCGGCCCGCTCCGCCTGACCCCGGGCGACCGCGTGCGCATTCGCGAGCGGGAGTACGCGGTGAGCGCCACCATCCGCCTGGTCGAGGGCGACTGGAGCTGGGTGCAGCACCTCCTCGACGACGACTCCGGCACCCGTCACCGGCTCTCCGTGGAGGACGGCCCCGAACTCGAGCTGGTGCTCTGGACCGCCGAACCGGGCGCCACCGTCACCCCGGGCGCCCCGACCATCGAACTCGGCGGGCGGCGCTACACCTGGGCCGAGACCGGGCAGGCGCGTTACACAGCCATCGGTGAGACCGAGCTGCCGTCGACCGGGACGATGCGCTACCACGACTACCAGTCCGGTGGCGCCGCGCGGCTCTCCTTCGAGGCGTACGGCGAAGAGGGCTGGAGGGTGGCCCGCGGTGAGCTGCTCGACCCCGCCGACCTGACGATCCGCCCCAACGCCTGAGTTTCGCTCAGCCGGACCTGGCGGGCGCGCCGGGCTCGTCACGGCATGCCGAACTGGCCGGTTGTCGATACGGTGTGGGCGCGATCTTAGGGAAGGAGAATCGTGGTCGATTCCCAGAGCACGCCGGCCCGCCAGCGGCCATCCATTGTGTCGATTTCCAGTTACCTGCTCTTCCTGTTCCTGGCGCTCCAGGTGATCAGTCTGATCATCACGCTCAGCACCTTCGGCAAGACGCGGGACGCGCTCCGTGCGGCGTACGAGGGCAGCGCCACCGACGGTGACCAGGTGGCCGACGTCTTCGCCGTCATCGGCATCGGCGGCAGCATCGTCCTGTTGCTGCTCGCGGTCGTGCTGGGCGTGCTGGCCCTCTTCAACAACCAGGGCCGCAACGGCGCCCGGATCACCACCTGGATCGTCGGCGGCATCATGGTCTGCTGCGTCGGCGGTGGCCTGCTCAGCAACGCGGCCGGCGGTTTCAACACCGGTGGCGGGAATACCGCCAACGGGCCGAGCCCCGAGGAGATCCAGCGTCGCCTGGAGGAGGCCCTGCCCTCCTGGGTCACCCCGGTCAGCCTCCTGCTCGGCGTGCTCAGCCTGATCGCGCTGATCACGGCGCTGGTCCTGCTGGCACTGCCGAAGGCGAACCCGTTCTTCCGCAAGCAGGCCGCGGCCTGGGAGCCGCCGACCCCGGGCGCCAGCTACCCGGGTCCGCAGTCGCCCGGTCAGCCGGGCTACCCGCAGGCATCCGGTGAGCCGGGTTATCCGTCGAGTGGGGAGCCGAGCTACCCGCCGCCACCGGCCGCGAACCGGCCGGACGACACGCCGCCCACGGACCGGCCCGGATCGACCCCGCCGCCGACCAACTGACGGCTCGATAAGTACGACGCCGACGATCCCTCCGAGTAGGTTGCAACCCGACGCCTACCGGAGGGATTCGTCGTGTCGTACCCGGAATCGGCGCCGGCCCGCCGGCCCGCAGCCGTCGTGTCGGCCGCGACAGTGCTGTTGGTGATGGCGGTCGTCGCGCTCGCGTACGCCGTGGTCGACCTTGTGGTGCTGGGTGGGACGGTCGACGCGTTCCGCTCCGCCGCCCGCGACACCTCGGCGAGCCCCGAGCAGATCAACGACGTGGTGACCCTGCTCCGCGCGTCCGCCGTGCTGTCGGCGGTGGTGGCGGCGCTCTCCGCGCCGCTGCTCGCTGGCCTCGCCCTCGGGCTGCTGGCCGGCCGCAACGGCGTCCGGGTGGCGACCTGGGTGGTCAGCGGGCTCGGCCTGTTCGGCGGCTGTTGCAGCG
Organism: Micromonospora vinacea; assembly: GCF_015751785.1. NCBI lineage: Bacteria > Bacillati > Actinomycetota > Actinomycetes > Micromonosporales > Micromonosporaceae > Micromonospora > Micromonospora vinacea. The sequence goes on from NZ_JADOTY010000001.1 coordinate 2,084,409, forward strand.
TGGCGGTGGTCGTCGGAGAACGGGCCGCGCCACTGCAACTGGGCTCCGGCGAGCAGTCCCTCGCCGAGTTGCTGGGCCTGATCGGCGACGCGTACCCGTCCTGGTGGATCCCGCTCAACGCCGGGCTTTCCGTCGCCCAGGGGCTCGGTTACCTTGTAGTAGCTACGCTGCTGGCGCTGCCGGCGGCGAACAGCTGGTTCGCCCGTCGCCCCCCGACGCCAACCGCACCGCCCAGCTTCACGCCCGCCCCGCACCAGCCCCTGTCGGCGCCGCCCGCGCCCCCGTACCCGCCCAGGTGAGGACCGCCCCGTGACGCTCGATCCCACGACTGCCGAGCGCCGAGCCCTGATCACCGGGGCCACCGCCGGCATCGGCGCGGCGTTCACCCGGCGGCTGGCCGCCGACGGCTGGCACCTGGTGCTCGTCGCCCGCGACGCGGCGCGGCTGACCGAGTTGGCCACCGAGCTGGGTTCCGCGCACGGGCGCGAGGTGGAGACGATTCCGGCGGATCTGTCCACCGACGACGGCTGCGCCACCGTGGAACAGCGGCTCGCCGACGGCAGCCCCGTTCACCTGCTGGTCAACAATGCGGGGATCAGCCTGAACAAACCGTTCCTGCGCTCCACGGCAGAGGACGAGGCACGACTGTTGCGGCTCAACGTGCACGCGGTCATGCGGTTGACCCTGGCGGCGCTCCGACCGATGACTGAACGGCGAAATGGGGCAGTGATAAATGTCTCTTCGGTCGCGGGTTTCGGCACGGCGATGCCCGGATCGACGTACTCCGCCAGCAAGGCGTGGGTCACCAACTTCAGTGAGTCCGTCGGCCAGTCGGCGCGGCCGTTCGGCGTTCGAGTGATGGCCCTCTGCCCCGGCTACACCCGTACCGAATTCCACCAGCGAGCCGGCATCAACATGTCCAAGACGCCGGAGTGGCTCTGGCTGCGGGCCGAGGATGTGGTGGACGAAGCCCTGCGTGACCTGCGGAAAGGCAAGATGGTCAGCATCCCGGCGTGGAAGTACAAGGTGGTCGTCGCCGGCATGCGGCACGCGCCGCGACGGCTGCTCCAGGCGGTAGCGCGGGACACCCGCGGCCGGATCGGCCGCGACGAGCGCTGAGCTGCCACCAGCCCGTCGACCCGAGCGAGTAGCCGGACGACGTTGGCGCGCCGCTGTCGGGCCAGTCGCTGAGCGTAGTCGAACATCGCCAGTCATCGGTTCCTCCCGGGGCTGGTCAGGGTGGACCCCACACACGGCGTTCAGAGTTGCGCAGTAACCTCTATCGCCATGGGGGACCACGACGACCTGCGTAAATTCATTACCGACCTGGCTGTGGTCCACGGACGGGTAGTGCTCTCGTCGGGGCGCGAGGCAGACTGGTACGTGGATCTGCGCCGCGTCACGCTCCATCACCAGGCCGCTCCTCTGGTCGGCCGGGTGATGCTCGACCTCACCGCGGACTGGGAGTTCGACGCCGTCGGGGGCCTCACCCTGGGAGCGGATCCCGTCGCGCTCTCGATGCTGCACGCCGCCGCTCCGACCGGCCGGTCCCTGGACGCCTTTGTGGTGCGCAAGGCGGGCAAGGCCCACGGTCTTCAGCGGCGGATCGAGGGACCGGAGGTGGCCGGCCGCCGAGTGTTGGCGGTGGAGGACACCTCCACGACGGGCGGAAGTGTTTTGACTGCTGTCGAGGCGCTTCGCGAGGCCGGGGCGGAAGTCGTGGGCGTGGTGGTTATTGTTGATCGAGGCGCCGGCGACGCGGTGCGAGCCGCCGGATTGCCGTACCGGGCGGCCTATACGTTGGCTGACCTCGGCCTTGTGGCGTAAAAGTCTGCCGATTCGGATCTGCTGATATGCAGGCGGATCGATGCTGCTGGTGGAAGGATGGAATACGTGGGAACTGCGTTGGCCGAAATGACTATGCCTCAGATCTCGCCGCTAAACGGCGAGCCGATCGAACGTGCCGATGCCGAGCGTCTTGCCGGGGTCCTCAAGGCCCTTGCTGATCCTGCTCGGTTGCGGCTGCTCAGCCTGATCCAGTCGGCCCCCGAGGGCGAGGCGTGCGTCTGTGACCTGACGGCGCCGCTCGGCCTCTCTCAGCCGACGGTCAGTCATCACCTGCGTATCCTCACCGAGGCTGGCTTGTTGCAGCGGGAGAAGCGCGGTGTCTGGGCGTACTACAGCCTGGTCCCGAGTGCGATCGCGACGATCGCCGACCTGCTGACCCCGCCGCGTAAGCGAGCCACCAAGAAGGCCCGCTGACGTAAGGCACTACACGCCGTCCCGAGCCGGGACGGCGTCCGGTGGCGAGCCAGGGGTGGCGCCACCGGTGGTTGACACCTGCTCGTCCCCGGTCGCACCACCGGAGGCCGGGTTCGACATGCCGACGGCCGACCCCCTCGCCAGGGGGCCGGCCGTCGCCGTACCTCAACGGTCCTGACCGTGCTCCGGGCGCTGGTGGCCGTGCTGGTGCCGGTCGTGGTCGAACGCCTCGCGGGCCGCCTCCACCGCGCCGGCGGCACTGGCCGCCGCGACCACCGCGACCGCCTCGCCGCGCTTACGAGCCCGCCGGTCGCGCAGGAACTCGAAGAAGATCGGCAGTACCGAGATCAGGATGATCAGGGCCACCACCGGCAGGATGTAGTGGTCGATCTTGTCGCCGATGGCCTGGTAGATCTGCTCGGCCAGCAGGTAACCGATCAGCAGGATGCCGTCCACCCAGAGCACCGCGCCGACGATGTTCCAGAGCAGGAACTTCCTGGCCGGCATGCCGAGCGCGCCCGCGACCGGGTTGAGGAACGTCCGGACGATCGGAATGAATCGCGCCAACACGACGGCCTTCGCCGGGCCGAATTTCTGGAAGTAGTACTCGGCCTTCTCCACGTACTCCTTCTTGAAGAGCCGGGAGTTCGGCCGCTCGAACATCGGCCGGCCGTACCGCGCGCCGAGCCAGTGCCCCAGCTGGGCGCCGACGATCGCGCAGATCGGCCCACCGATCAGCAGGCCGGCGAGGGAGAGGCGGGTGCCGTCGCCGAAGATCGCGTCCGCGACCGGTGACGAGGCGACCCCGGCGAGGAACAGCAGCGAGTCACCGGGGAAGAAGAACCCCACCAGCAGGCCGGTCTCGGCGAAGAGGATCACCCACACGCCGATCAGCCCGAAGGTCTGCAACAGATCCTTGGGATCGAGCGGGTTCAGGGCGACGCTCTCCACGAGAGCGCGGGTCTTCTCAGCTGTGTCCACGGCCACAAAGGGTACCGAAGCCCAGGGACCCGGCCGCGCCGGACCGGCCCGCACCACCCGCCCGCGCCGTGGGTCCAACGACGGCGCCCCGGCGTCGTGGGGTCAAACGACGGTGCCCCGCCGACCGTGTGGTCGACGGGGCACCGGTGGTGCGGGGTGGGTCAGGCGACGAAGCGGGTCCGGCGGCGCTTGGCCACCAGGTAGCCGCCGACGCCCGCGGCGAGCAGCAGCGCGCCGAGGCCGGCGATCAGGCCGGTGGACTGACCGGTGATCGGCAGCGAACCGCCGTCACCGTCGCCACCGCCGCTGCCGCCGGTCGCGTTCACCAGGATCTTGGCGACGTCGTTGGCCGGCTTCAGGTCGTCGGTGAAGCCCTCGCACTCGCACTTGGCGTTGATGGTGACGGTGCCCGCCGCGTTGGCGATCACCTTGTCGATCCGGAGGTCGATGTCGACCGTCTGCTTCTCACCGACACCGATGAAGACGTCCGGGTAGCAGCGGTAGAGCTTCGCGCCCGGCTTGCCGGCGTTCTCCCAGTCCTGCTGGTCGCCCTCGAGCGGTGCGCAGACCTCGGGGACCTTGACCGCGGTGGTGCCCTGCGGAACGGCAATGTCGATCTTCGTGACCGGCGAGCCACCCCGACTGAAGTCCAGCGCGGCCGGGCCGTCGTTGCGGACTCCGAGGGCGGCCTTGACCACGTCGCCGGCATCGCCGGTGAGCTGGGCGCCGAGCGCCACCAGATCAGCGCCGTTCTTGCCGTTGACCTTGATGGTCATGCTGGACCAGTTGTTCATCGGGTCGGTGTCAGCCTGGAAGCCGCGCGCCGCCACCTTGGACGGAGCCTCCGGAAGGCTCAGGACCGGACCGTCGCCGGGCTTCCCGACCGAATAGCCCCCGGCCTGGAGGTACGCGTTGAAGTCCTCGAACTCGGCGACGGTCAACCAGTTGTAGCCGCCGTACTCATTGCCCGGCGCGTAGGTGTCCTTGCCGAGCGTGTAGGACAGCGATGCCGACCGGGCCTTTCCGGCGGCGGTCACCTCCGAGAAGGCGCAGGTCCGCAGGCGACCATCGTCGTAGGTGCAGTTGCTGAACTGCTTGTCGGGGCGGATCGAGTGGTCCAGGTCGAAGACCGCGACCGCTCCCTTGGCGTCGGTCTTGCCGGCGTTGCTGAGCGTCAGCGGTGCGCTGAACGTGCCGCCAGGAGCGGACGAGATGTTGGTCTCCTCGCCCGGGGCGGCCAGGTCGACGCCCTCACCGACCCGCACCTTCGCGGTGTGGCTGGCCGGAGCCAGACCCTCGGCGCTGACCGTGACCTTGAGGTTGCCGGTGGCACCGTCGGCCGCCTTCGCGGTCGGCGTCATCACCACGCTGAAGAGGCCGCCGGAGGCCCACTCGTAGAGGTCGATCTCGAAGGGGTCGGTGCAGGCCAGAACGCCGGCCTCCGGCGTCTCGCAGCCCCAGGTCGACGAGTCGGGCGTGATGTCGACGACCCCGTCGAGGTTCCGGTAGTCGTACGTGACGGTGAGGCCTTGGACGACCACCGGCTCCGAGGCGAACAGGAGGGGTGAGTCGATCTTGCCCTCGGACCCTGCGGCGAGGGTGGTGTCGTTGAAGTAGGCGCCCAGTTCGATGGGCGCTTCCTCGGCGGCGACGGCCGGGCTGGCGGAGGCGGCGACGAACGCGCCTGCTACGCCCAGTCCGGCGAGCCAACGCCGGGTGGAGTGGGTGAGCATGAGGGGGGTTCCTCCAGTTGGGGGATCAGGTGGAGCCTGCGGATCTTAAGGAATCACTAAGGCTGGCTGTGGCCCCGAGACTCCCCCGACGAGCAAGACGAACCGAAAGGGTGATCAAGCACCACCGCAACGTCCGGCCCGCCCGCTCCCGCCCCTCACCACCTGCTGAGCGCACGGCCTGCTGTGGAACTCCGAACGACGGTGCCCCGCCGACCGTGGTGGTCGACGGGGCACCGGTGGTGCGGGGTGGGTCAGGCGACGAAGCGGGTCCGGCGGCGCTTGGCCACCAGGTAGCCGCCGACGCCCGCGGCGAGCAGCAGCGCGCCGAGGCCGGCGATCAGGCCGGTGGACTGACCGGTGATCGGCAGCGAGCCGCCGTCACCGTCGTCGTCGCCACCGCCGCCGCCGCCGTTACCGCCATCCGTGGAGGTCGGGTTGATGACGATCTTCGCGGTGTCGTTGCTCTTGTTCGGGTCGCCGGTCAGCGCGGTGGTGAAGACACCAGTGGCGTCCGGGACGACCTTGTCGATCCGGAGCCCGAACTCGTACAGGGACTCGAAGTCCTTGTCACTCGGGGTCTCGAGGACCTGGCAGGCGTACTCCCTGGCACCCGGCTCACCCCAGCCCGCGTTCCACGGGTCCCACTCCTTCTCCGGGGTGAACGGCACGCAGTCGAAGGGGGCCTCGACCACAGTCGTGTCGGCCGGGATGGACACCCGGACCGGCAGGTCCTCGAGCTGGATGCCCGGCGTGCCCTGGCCCAGGTACTCGAGCACAGCCGGCCCCAGGTTGCTGAAGCCCGGCGCGACGGTGACCACGTCGCCCTTCTTGCCACTCGCGGTGACGGCCTTGGTGGCCAGGTCGGCGTGGTTGTCACCGGTAACCCGGACGGTCCCGATGGTGAAGTTGTTCATCTGGTCCAGGTCGGTCTGCGGCACCCGGGCCGCAGAGGTGGCCTCGACCAGCCGCAGCTTCTCGCCCTTGCCGGGCTTGACGTCGTCCAGGAACCAGTCCTTGAACGCCAGGTCCCAGTCGTCAGTGGTCCACCAGTCGAGCGCGACCGGGAGTTCGGCGCCGGTGCGTGCCTCGGAGGTCACCTTGATCGGCAGATTCTCGGAGAGCTTGTACGACTTGCCCGGCTCGATCTTCGTGTCGAACGCGCAGAAGGCGACCGAACCCCACTCGTCCGACTTGCAGTTGGAGAAGTCTCCGCCGTAGGGGGCCAGGTACTGGGCCTGGACGACGAGGACGGCGCCCTCGACGGGGGTCTCACCGGCGTTGCGCACCACGCCCGGCAGAAGCGCGTTGCCACCCGGAGCGCCACTGGCCTCGACGGTCGGGTCGCTCACCAGGTCGACGCCCTCGGCGACGGTGATGTTCGCCGTCGCCTTGGCCGTCTTGCCGCCGGAGGTCATGCTGATCGCGAGAGCGCCCTTCTGCCCCGGCTTCGCGTCCTCCTTGCCGTAGACCTGGTAATCGAAGCCGGGCGAGTCGCCGTCCTCGATGTCAGCTTCGCAGTGCAGCTTGGTCGGCGCCGTGTCGCACGTCCAGCCCCACGCCGGCTCTACGGTGGCGAACCCCGCGACCGCCGACAGGTCGATGTCGACAGAGGTACGGCCGAACTTCGGCTCGGACTCCGTGTCGTTGGGCTGGGCGTAGAACCAGCCGTAGTCCATGTGACCGGGTGCGACAAGCAGATCGTGCGTGGCGATTTCGAATGGAGCATCGGCGGCTACGGCCGGGCTGGCGGAGGCGGCGACGAACGCGCCTGCTACGCCCAGACCGGCGAGCCAACGCCGGGTGGAGTGGGTGAGCATGAGGGGGGTTCCTCCAGTTGGGGGATCAGGTGGAGCCTGCGGATCTTAAGGAATCACTAAGGCTGGCCGCCGCCCATGCTGCCGCTCATCGATCAAGACCAGCCGAAAGGTTGATCGGGCTCGCCGCAATGTTCCGTCCGTCCACTCCCGTCATCTGAGGCAGGAGCCCCCCGGGAGGTGCAGTGACGTACGAGGAGTTCGCGGACACGCGGCTGGCCCCGCTACTGCGGTACGCGGTGATGCTGACCGGCGAACCGCACCAGGCTCAGGACCTGGTCCAGGAGACCATGGTCCGGGTCCAGCTCAACTGGCGTCGGGTCGCCCGCGCGGACTCGCCCGAGCGTTACGTACGCCGGATGCTCACCAACCAGTACGTCGACTGGCGGCGCGGCTCGTGGGTCCGCAGGGTGTTGTTGCGCGGGGAGCCCGACGCGTCGGTGCCGATGCCCACCGACCATGCCCAGTCCGCCGTGGACCGGGACCAGATCTGGTCCTGGCTGTCCCGGCTGCCGCGTCGGCAGCGGGCCGCGCTGGTGCTGCGCTACTACGAGGACCTGCCCGACGTCGAGATCGCCGACATTCTCGGCTGCGCCGTCGGGACCGTCCGTTCGTCCATCTCCCGGGCCCTGGCCACGCTCCGGGCCGAGTACGTGGAGGCGTGAACATGATCGAGGATGACCTGCGTGCCGCGTTCGCCCGGCACGAACCGTTGACCCCGTCGACCGGCCCGCTGCGGGTCGCGATCGACAGGCTCGCCGCCGTCCGCCGTCGCCGCAGGCAGCGGTTCCAGGCCGCTGGCGTCGTGCTCGCCGTGCTCGCCGCGCTCGGAGTCGGTGTGCCGCAACTGCGCCCCGATCGGCCGGTGGAGGGCTCGTTGTTGTTCGGTAAACCGGCTGGCGCGCAGTCCGGGGCGCTGAACGTCCTGCTGGTCGGTGTGGACGGCTTCGGGGAGGAACCGTCGTACCGGTTGGCGGACTCCGTCCTGCTGGTGCACATCCCCGCCGACCGGAGCCGGCCGTACCTCATCTCGTTGCCGCGTGACCTGGAGGTGTCGGTCCCCGGACGGGGGACCGACAAGCTCAACAGCGCGTTCTTCACCGGTGCCACCGAGGCCCGGCCCGACCTGGACGCCGGCTACGACCTGACCCGCCGGGTGGTCGCCGACCTGACCGGGGTACGCGTCGACGCTGGCGCGGTGCTGACCTTCGCGGGGCTGCGCCGGATCACCGAGGCCGTCGACGGGGTGGAGGTGTGCCTGCCGAAGGAGGTTCGGTCCTGGCACACCCGCCGGACCTTCCCGGCCGGATGTCAGCGGCTCGACGGCGCTGCCTCCGTCGACCTGCTGCGGCAACGGCGGTACCTGCCCGACGGCGCGTTCGACCGGGACCGTAACGCCCAGCGCTACGTGGCTGGGCTGGTCCGGCGGGCGGTCGCGCAGGACGTGCTGACCAATCCGGTCCGGCTCGCCGCGCTGTTGTCGGCGGCCGGTACGGGTCTGACTGTCGACGACGACGGCCTGCCGATGACCAGGCTGGTGGCGGTGCTACCCGAACTCAAGAGCGTCGAACCGGTGGGGCTCAGCCTCCCGGTCGGCCCGCCGGTGGACAGCTCGTCGCGGTTGTCGCTGGAACCGAAGCAGGGCCCGGCGTTCCTCGCCGCGCTGCGCGAGGATCGGTTGGCACAGTGGGTGGCGCAGCACCCGGAGCAGGTCAATCCGGTCCGCTGACGGACGAGGAGATCACGACGACGCCCCGCCGGCCCGGTATGGGTCGGCGGGGCGTCGGTCGGGTCGAGGTGGGTCAGGTGGGTGTCAGGCGGTGAAGCGGCTGCCGTGGCGTCGGGCGAGCAGGTAGCAGCCCGCACCGGTGACGAGCAGCAGGGCCCCGATGCCGGCGATCATGGTGGTGGGTGCGCCGGTGATGGGCAGCGAAGCACCGCCACCACCGCCACCGTCGCCATCACCGTCACCCTGGTCACCGCCGCTCTGGGCCGCGTTGACCACGATGGTGGCCTTGTCGTTGGCCGGCTTGATGTCGTCCTGGAAGCTGCCGCCGGCGGGGCACTCGCACGGCGCGTTGACCCGCACCGCACCCCGCGCATTGGGGATGATCTTGTCGATGCGTAGCCGGAACTTCGTGGTGTAGCTCTGCCCGGCCACCAGCAGCATCTCCGAGGCGCACTGGTACGTGCGGGTGCCCTGCCGCAACTGGCAGCTGTCGGGGACCTCGACGGCGGTGGTGCCCGGCGGCAGCTCCACGGCGGTGTGGGTGGCGGCCTCGAAGTCTCCGTTCGTCTTGTCGAGCGTCGCGGGGCCGTTGTTCCGGAAGCCCACGGTCGCCGTGACGACGGCGCCGGCAGTGCCCTTGAGCGTGGCGCCGATCGCCGCGAGGTCGGTGCCGTTCGTGCCGGTGGCCTTGATGGTCCACCCGGTGTAGTCGTTGCCGGGGGCGACGTCGGTCTGGTCGGCCTTCCGCATCCTGCCGCGTGCCTCGGTCAGAGTCAGCTTCGGACCGCTGCCAGGGGTGGCCGCCCGGGCGCCGACGGCTGCCCGTACCCGGGTCAGGTCCTCGAAGTCGGCAATGGTCATGAACTGGGCGTAGCCGGACTGGTTGGTCGGCGCGTACGTGTCCTTGGCGAGTTCGAGGTTCAGCGTGGCGACGAGCCCGGTGCCCACCGGGATGTCCTCGTCGAACTGGCAGGAGACCAGGTGGTCGTCGGCGTAGCGGCAGTTGCTGAACCGGTCCCTGGTGCGAATGGAGTAGCTGAGATCGAAGACCGCGACGAATCCGTTGACGACCGTGTCGCCGGAGTTGGCCACGGCCAGCGGCACAGTGAACTTTCCACCCGGCTTCGCGGAGAGGGTGGTGAACGGGCCGCCGGCCAGATCGACCCCCTCGCCGACCCGGACCTGCGAGATGTAGCCACCGCTCCGCCCGCCGGCCGCCTGGAAGCTGACGGCGATGTCCCCGGAGTCACCGAGCTGCGCGTCTTCGGTGAGGCCGAGGCGCACCTGCTTCGTCACGTTGCGGTAGGTCCCGCTGCCGATCGGCGGCACCTCGTGGAGGACGACGTCCTCGGGCTCCTCGCAGACGAGGACGCCCGCCTCCGGGGCGGTGCACTTCTGGCCGTCGGCGGGGACCACGGTGATCTTGTTGGCCAGGGAGCGGTAGTCGTATCGCACCGAGACGTCGGTGAGGACCGTCGGCTCGTCGGCGTACAGGAACAGGGCGCGGGTGGTCGGCGTCGCGCCGACCGCCAGGGTGGAGTCCTGGAAGTAGGGCTCGATCGTGGCCGCGGCGACGGCGGGGGTCGCGGAGGCGGCGACCAGCGCGCCTGCGGCGCCGAGACCGGTCAGCCAGCGGAGCGGGTGCGTGAGCATGGGGGTCCTCCCGTGGGGTACAGGTGGCGCTCGTCCAATCCGGCGACCGGATCAGCGGTAGTCGTCCTCGTCGCCGGTGACCACCCGGGCCTGCTCCATCGCGTCCCAGTCGCCGACCTCCAGGCCACGGTGCGGCTCACCGTCGACGTCGGTGGGGCCGGCGACAGTGGCCTGCTCGACCGCGTCCGCCGGGTCCGCCTCGGGGTCGCGTTCGTTGGGCGTGAGGTGGTCGCCGGGGATGAAGTCCTCGTCGGGCTGACCCATCGTCCCTCCCGGGGGGTCTCGGGGCACGGTTCCCACCCACCGTACGGGTTGGGCGGGCGCACCGCCCGGAAGCGGAGTAGGCGGAATCAGCCCTCGGCGACGCGACCCGATGCCAGGATGGTGCCGTGGGCTTCCTCATCAGACTGGCGATCACCGCGGTCGCGTTGTGGATAACCACGCTGATCGTGCCCGGGGTGGACGTGCACGGCCGCTCGGGTGGCAACACAGTGCTCACCCTGATCGTGGTGGCGCTGATCTTCGGCGTGATCAACGCGGTGCTCAAACCGGTGATCCGGGTCGTCGGTTGCGTGTTCTACCTGCTGACCCTGGGCCTGTTCGCGCTGGTGGTCAACGCGTTGCTGTTCCTGCTCACCGACCGGATCGCCAGCGGGCTCGACCTGCCGTTCCAGGTGGACGGATTCTGGCCGGCGTTCTGGGGAGCCATCGTGATGACCGTGGTGACCTGGTTGATCAGCGTTGTCGTGCCGGACAACCTGGACCGCCGGTGAACGGCTGACACCCGGGTCGGTTGTTCCGGCGCACCTCACCTACGGGATACTTCCGGGCGGAGGACAGCGCGGTCCGGCGCACAAATGAAGAACAGCGGCCAGCAGGCCGAGAGTGGTAAGTAAGGAGCGCATCACATGCCCATCGCTTCCCCCGAGGCTTACGCGGAGATGCTGGACCGCGCCAAGGCTGGCCGGTACGCGTACCCCGCGATCAACGTGACCTCCTCCCAGACGCTGAACGCGGCGCTCAAGGGCTTCGCCGACGCGGAGAGCGACGGCATCATCCAGGTCTCCACCGGTGGCGCCGAGTACCTCTCCGGCCCGTCGATCAAGGACATGGTCACCGGCGCTGTGGCGTTCGCCGCGTACGCGCACGAGGTGGCCAAGAAGTACTCGGTCAACATCGCCCTGCACACCGACCACTGCCCGAAGGACAAGCTGGACGGGTTCGTGCGTCCGCTGATGGGCATCTCGCAGGAGCGGGTGAAGCGCGGCGAGGAGCCGCTCTACCAGTCGCACATGTGGGACGGCTCGGCCGTGCCGGTCGCGGAGAACCTGCAGATCGCCGCGCAGCTGCTCGACGAGGCCGCCAAGGCCAAGATCGTCCTCGAGATCGAGGTCGGCGTCGTCGGTGGCGAGGAGGACGGCGTCGAGAACGCCATCAACGACAAGCTCTACACCACCACCGATGACGGCCTGGCCATGGTCGAGGCGCTCGGCCTCGGCGAGAAGGGCCGCTACATGGCGGCGCTGACCTTCGGCAACGTGCACGGCGTCTACAAGCCGGGCAACGTCAAGCTGCGTCCGGAGATCCTCAAGCAGATCCAGGACGCCGTCGGCGCCAAGTACGGCAAGGACAAGCCGCTCAGCCTGGTCTTCCACGGCGGCTCGGGCTCCCTGCTGAGCGAGATCCGCGAGGCCCTGGACTACGGCGTGGTGAAGATGAACATCGACACCGACACCCAGTACGCCTTCACCCGCCCCGTCGTGGACCACATGCTCCGCAACTACGACGGCGTGCTGAAGATCGACGGCGAGGTCGGCAACAAGAAGCAGTACGACCCGCGCGCCTGGGGCAAGGCCGCCGAGGCCGGCCTGGCCGCCCGTGTCGTCGAGGCCTGCGAGCACCTGCGCTCGACCGGCACCACGATGACCAAGTAACGACGTCCCACCGACGGCCGGCTCCCCGCACGGGGCGCCGGCCGTCGTCGTCAGCTCGTCAGCAGGCGTACGGCCTCGCGGACGTCGTCGGTGAGGTGGATCGTCGACGACAGGTCACCGAACGGCGACGCGGCCAGCAGCGGGCGCAACAGCGCCTCCACCGGCAGCTCACGGGTCCAGTAGGCGCGGTCCAGGAAGATGTACGCCCCGCTCGCGCCGTCGGTGCCGTAGTAGGTCTTCGTGGCCGCCTGGAACACCTCCTGCACCGTGCCCGCCCGCCCCGGCGCGAAGACGATGCCACCCCGGGCGAGCCGCAGAATGGTGTCCTCCCGGATCGCGTTCGAGAAGTACTTCGCGATCCGCCCGGCGAACAGGTTCGCCGGCTCGTGCCCGTACAGCCAGGTCGGAATGGCCAGGCCACCCGCACGCGCCCAATCCAGATCGTCGCCACGTTGCCGGGGCACGCCCGCGTACCGCTGCCGGACCGTCAGCGCCGTCGCCGTGTACCGGTGGTGGTCGGTGAAGTCGGGGGCGGTGGCCAGCAGGTCGATCGCCGCCGTCACATCGGTCGCCGGCCGGTCCGCCAGGTAGGCGCCGAGATTGGCGGCCTCCATCACCCCGGGGCCGCCGCCGGTCACCACCAGCCGGTCGGCCCGCGCCAGCTCCCAACCCAGCACGGCAGCCATCCGGTACGCGGGACTGCCGCGGCGTACCGCGTGCCCGCCCATGATGCCCACCACCGACTGCGGCCCGTGCGCCGCCAACCAGACCCGTGTGGCGTCGGCCAGCGCGTTGTCCACGCCGTGGTCGTGCAGCCGCTGACCCAGCGCCTCCTTGACGTCCGGCAGCGCGCCGCCGTGCGCCCGGTAGTGGTCGTACACCCGGGTGTCGTACATCCCGGTGAACCCGCCCTCGGCGAACCCGGCGGCCAGGTCGTCCGGGGTGTAGAGGTGCGTCGGCTGGGTCGGGTACGGCAGCCCCGAGAACGGCGGCACCACGTTCGCGCCACGCCGGACCAGGTCGGCGCCCACGTCCCGGGACGCGAACCGGCAACCGACGAAGAGGGTGCCGGCGACGTCCACGCCGGTCAGGTCGGGCACCGGCGCGAGGTCGAGCCGCAGGCCCTGCACGGTCAGCCCGGTCAGCCGGCCGGTGGTCAGCTGTTGATCGAACTCGGCCCGGGTCTGGATCTCACTGGCGTGCAGGTGCGGCTCGATTACGTCGGCGGGAGGTGGGGTCGGCACCCGGCCATCCTGCCCGTCCTCCGGGTCCGGCCAAACCTCGGGCCGGGGGTGGAACCGACAGGAGCCCGGTGGTCGTGGCCACCGGGCTCCTGCATAACCGGTTCCTGGGGAGGCTCCGGACCATTAGTTGTAGTGGAAAACACCAGGCAGCGGCATAGGCCGCAGGCGTGACCAACTCCTCAGCCGTTCAGCGGAACACGTCGGCCGACCCGCTCGCGTGTCGCCCCGTCCAGCGGGTTGAATGGGGCGATGCAGAACCTTTTGCCAGAGCCACCGGCCACCCGCCTGCCCGTGAACGACGAGGCCGACGCCGCCCTGGCCGCCGCCGACGAGGCCGGCACCGACGAGGCGTACGCCAACGTGGCGGCCGGCTTCCCGACCTACAGTGCCGCCTGGGCGGAGCTCGCGGCGCGGGCGTTCGCGCAGGGCCAGGTGGTGACGGCGTACGCGTACGCCCGCACCGGCTACCACCGGGGCCTCGACCAGCTGCGCCGCAGTGGGTGGAAGGGGCACGGCCCGGTGCCGTGGTCACACGAGGCCAACCGGGGCTTCCTCCGCTGCCTGTACGTGCTGTCCCGCGCCGCCGACGAGATCGGCGAGGCCGACGAGGCGGCCCGCTGTGCCCAGTTCCTGCGCGACTGCGACCCGGAAGCGGCGGACGCGCTGGCGAGCAACTGATCCCGCACCGGCGGCCGGCCCGACACCGGGCCGGCCGTCGGTGGGTTACAACCCTTCGGCGACTGCCGCGGCGATCTTCAGCCAGGCGTCCCGGGTGGCCGAGGAGAGCCCGCCGTACCGGATCGGCTCGCCACTGTCGATGAGCCGCTCGTACGGGGCCAGCAGCACCGCCCGGGTTCGGGCCGCGAAGTGCTCCTGGATGGCCGGCAGGTCGATCTCCTTGCGGGACGGCGGCATCGACACCACAGTCACGGCCTGACGGACCAGCCGTTGCCGGCCGCTCTGCTCCAGGTGGTCGAGCATCCGGGCGGCCGTCTCGGCGGAGTCGTTACGGGCCGACATGGTGACCACCAGCTGGTCGGTGGCGTCCATCGACGCCTGCCAGTTCTGCGCCCGGACGTTGTTCCCGGTGTCCACGAAGATCAACTTGTAGAACCGACTGACCACCTCGCGGATCTCGGCGAACGCGGCCGCTGTCAACATCTCGCCACCGGTGGCCGACTCGTCCGAGGCCAGGACGTCGAACATTCCCTCGCCCTGCGAGCGGACGTACTGCGACAGGTCGCCGACCCGCCCGTGCGCGCCCTGGAACTGCCCGAGGTCACGCAGCATGTCCCGCACGGTGCGGGAGTGGAAGTCCTGCTGGGCGCGCATCCCGAGGGTGCCCTGGGTCTCGTTGTTGTCCCAGGCCAGCACGTAGCCGCCGCGCTTCTGACCGAACGTCATGGCGAGCAGCAAAATGGCCACCGTCTTACCGGCGCCGCCCTTCGGGTTGACAACGGTCACCTGCCGCAGACCGCCGAAGTTGCGGCGCACCATCTCGATGTCCCGCTTGAGCTCCTGCTCGTGCCGCCCCGGTGAGAGCCGGAGCAGGCCCATCTTGTTGACCACCGCGCGGACACCCATCGTCGCCACCGGGTCGGCCGGTCGAACCTGGCGGCGTCGGGCGAAGTCCTCGGCGGTCGGAGCGGCGGTGGCGTCCGGTGTCCAACTCGCGTCCGGGTAAGCGGTCGCGTCCGGATACGCAGGGGCGGGCACCCGGGTCACCCCGTCGGCCTCCTGGTACGACTGCCCAGGCGTGCCGCCGGGCGAACCCTGCTGCCAGGGCGGTGGGTACCAACCCGGCGAGGGCGGGAACGGCCCGGGCGGTGGTGTCGCCGACCCGGCCTGCGGAGGAGTGTGCTGCGGTGCGGGAGGGCCGGGCGGCGGGGGGCTGAACTGCGTCAGGTCGGGCGGCGGCGGGATCTGCGCCGGGCCGGCCTGGCCGGGGATGGCCGGGGTGAACGGCTGCCCGGGGTGTGCCTGCGCGGGACCGACGTGCGGGACGACGGGCGGCGGCGGGATCGGAGGCGTCACGCCCGCCTCGTCGTGAGTGGGCGTGGCCGCTCCGGCCGGGCGCTGCGGCGGGTACGCCCACGGCGACTCGGCAATGGGCCGCGTCGGCCCGTCAGCGGACCCGTCCTCACCGGCCCCACCGGCCTGCGGCGCTGGTCCCGCCTGCGGTGCTGGTCCACCGGCCTGTGGTGGTGGCCCACCAGGCTTAGGCGCCGGGCCGCCGGCCTGCGACGCGGTTCCGCCGGGCTGTGGTGCCGGACCACCAGGCTGTGGTGCCGGTCCGCCGGCCTGCTGCGCCGGCTCGCCAGGCTGCGGTGCCGGACCGGCCACCGCGGGGCCTGCGGCAGAGGAGTCTGCCGGCGCGGGACCGGCGGCCGTCGCGCCGTCGGTGGTGGCGCTCGGGCTGGCGGCGGAGGCGGTGCCGGCTGGAACGGGCCGGTCGGTGGCTGCGGACCGGTCGGGGGTGGCTGCGGCCGTGGTGGGGCGGTCGGCGGCGCTGGCGTGATCCAGGGTGAACGGCAGGTTCAGGTCGACCCCGCCCGGTGCGATCGGGCCCCGGCCGCCGGGCTGCACCTGCGTCGCATCGCCGGTCTGGCTGGCCGCAGGACTGGCCGCGTCGTTCCCGGCGGGCCGGCCGTCCCTCGGCCCGGAGGTGGTGTTGGGTGCCGCAGCGGGGACGCCGGGGCCAGCCGGCCCACCGTTGCTCCCAGGGCCGGTCGCTGGCGGCGTCGGCTGGGCACCGGTCGTTTGCGGAGCGGGCGGTGGTGACCCGGCGGCCGGGTCGGTCGGTGGTGGCCAACTCGGCTGCGCCGGCGCCCAACCCGACCCGGTGCCGGACGGGCCGCTGGCCCCCCAACCTCCGGGCGCCGGGACGGCGCCGGTGAGCGACGGGTAGTCCGACGGCTTGGGCGGCGACTGGGCCGCAGCGCCGGGCTGGCCGGGAACCGGCGGTCGCCCGATCGGCGGCGCGGCCACCGGTGGCGTGACCGGCGAGGTCACCGGCGACGGCCCACCCCGCTGCTCGGCGACCGCAGCCCAGGGCGGCACCGCGCCCCGGTCGCCCGGATCTGGCGGCCAGAGTGGTTCGACGTCCCGCTCCGGCACCGGCTGCTGGCCGGGCACCTGCGCCCGGTCGGCGTTCTCGTCCATTACGGCCCTCCCCAGTCCTCCTGCGAGGATAGGCCCAATCGCCCAGCAGGGCCGATCGCGCAGGCAGGTCGGCCGGTCCGTGCGGTCGGCCTCAGACCGACCAGACCGCCCAGGCGCCCGGCTCGATCCACCAGGAACGCTTGCGGGTCAGCTCTCCCTCGACACCATCGTCGAGGTACGGCACCTTGCCCTCCCTGGGCAGCACCGACACCGCCCGCCCGCGGGCCCGCCGGACTTCGAGGCGTACCCGCTTGCGCCCCCACGCCGAGCGGACGACCACCGGCACGGCCACCGCGACCTCGACCTGGCCGTCGGCCGGGTCCGGCGCGGTCAGCAACGTCACGTCGTCGAGCGTCGCGTACCCGCCGGCATTGCCGACCGCGCAGGCCAGCAGCGGTTCCACGCCGTCGGTGAGGATCGTGTCGTCGACCTCCACCCGGGCGCGCCAGTGCAGCGGCCGGCCGGCGTCGTCGGCCGCGCCGAGGAGCGCGCCGTCCAGGGTCACCGAGCCGCCGTCGTTGCGCAGCAGGTCCAGCCGGCGCGGCGTGCCGTCCAGCACCGCGGTGGCCACCGCCACCGGGTCGCGGGGCAACCCGAGCTGCGCGGCCAGGTCCCGGTGGGTGCCGCCACGGGCCGGATCGAGCGGGAGTACGGCCACCGGCGGCAGGTCGGGCAGGGTGCGGTTGCCGGGCAGGTCCGCCGGGCGCTTGCTCGGCGCCGGGGCGTACCGCTTGACCAGCCGGCGCATGACGGCGCGCAACTGCCCGTCGCTGGCCGTGGCGACGACCAGCCGGGTCTTGCTGTCCGGGTCCGGCCAGGTGAGGCCGTCCGGACGGGGTGGGCCGTCGAGCCGGGCCAACACCGCGTCGATCTCCGCGTCGGAGCGGGCGGTGACCGTCTCCACCCGGGCGCCCCGGGCGGTCAGCGCGTCGGCGCAGGCCAGGACCGGCACCCGTGGCCGCTCCGTTGCGCACTGCTCGCTGTCGGTGCTGGCGTGATCGGTGTTCGCCTGGTCGGTGTCGGACTGGCTCGTCGGGGCGGTGTCGGCCCCGGTCGCGCCGCCGCAGCAGGCCCCGCCGCTGCCACAGCCCCCGGGAGCGTCCCGCTCCGAACCGAGGGTGAGCAGCACCACGTCGTACACGGAAGGAGCCTCCTGCCTCTCGACGCGACCCCTGCCGGCCACGCCGTCACTACTTGTTAACCTGACAACCCGGGCTCGCCGAGCGGTCGCCACCTGGCACCCGAGCCTTCTGGAGGCGGAAAAGATGCCAGCGATCGTGCTCATCGGCGCTCAGTGGGGCGACGAGGGCAAGGGCAAGGTTACCGACCTGCTGGGTGAGCGGGTCGACTACGTCGTGCGCTACTCCGGCGGCAACAACGCCGGCCACACGGTGATCACCCCGGACGGCCAGAAATACGCGCTGCACCTGATGCCGTCCGGCGCGCTCTCACCGAACGCGATGATCGTCATCGGCAATGGTGTGGTGGTCGACCCGAAGGTGCTGCTGGCCGAGATCGACGGCCTGGCCGAGCGCGGCGTCGACGTGTCCCGGCTGCGGATCTCCGGCGACGCGCACCTGATCATGCCGCACCACCGGGCCCTGGACCGGGTCATCGAGCGCTACCTCGGCTCGTCCCGGATCGGCACCACCGGCCGGGGCATCGGCCCGGCGTACGGGGACAAGGTCGCCCGGATCGGCATCCGCCTCCAGGACCTGCTCGACCCGGGCATCCTGCGCAAGAAGCTGGAACTCGCGCTGCGCGAGAAGAACCAGATCCTGTTCAAGGTCTACAACCGCAAGGCGATCGACCTCGAGGCGACCGTCGAGGAGTACCTGGCGTACGCGGAGCGGCTCAAGCCGTACATCGCGGAGACCCGGGCGATGCTCTGGGACGCCCTGGACCGGGGCGAGACGGTGCTGCTGGAAGGCGCCCAGGCCACCATGCTCGACATGGACCACGGCACCTACCCCTTCGTGACCTCGTCCAACCCGACCGCCGGTGGCGCCTGCGTGGGCGCGGGCATCCCGCCGACAGCGATCAACAAGGTCATCGCGGTGAGCAAGGCGTACACCACCCGGGTCGGTGCCGGGCCGTTCCCGACCGAACTGTTCGACGCCAACGGTGACCACCTGCGCAAGATCGGCGCGGAGTACGGCACCACCACCGGGCGGGAACGCCGGTGCGGGTGGTTCGACGCGGTCGTCGCCCGGTACGCCTGCCGCCTCAACGGCGTCACCGACCTGGTCATCACCAAGCTGGACGTACTCACCGGCCTGCCGAAGGTGCCGATCTGCGTCGGCTACGAGATCAACGGCGTCCGGGTCGACGACATGCCGATGAGCCAGACGGACTTCCACCACGCCAAGCCCGTCTTCGAGGAACTCGACGGCTGGTGGGAGGACATCACCAAGGCCCGCACCATCGACGACCTCCCGGAGAACGCCCGCCGCTACATCGCGAGGGTCGAAGAACTCTGCAACACGAGGGTGAGCGTCGTAGGCGTAGGCCCAGGCCGAGAAGAAAACGTCCACCTCCACCCCCTCCTCCCCTAACCCCCGCGGTCCCCGGGCCTCCCTCCGCGTTGGTCGAGCTCCGGTGATCATGAGGTTGACGTGGTATTCGATCTACAAGGGTCCCGTCAACCTCATGATCACTGAAGCGGCGGATGTCGTTGTCCACAGGGTTATCCACAGGCCTGGTGGTTGGTTGGTGGAGCGGCCAGCGTGGGCTTTGTGGATCGCGCAGAGCTCGTTCGCTCAATTGCTGCCGCCCAGGATGACCTGATCACCCGAGCGCAGGCGCTGGGAGCTGGCTTCAGCCGGCACGACATCGATCATCTGGTGGCGGTGGGCCGTTGGCGGCCACTTGCTCGAGCGGTTTATCTGACGCGCGGCCCGTACGGTGAACCACCTGCTCGTCGGTGTCGTATTCGTGCTGCGGTGCTCTCGCTGGGCCCGGCGGCTCACGCGGTCTTCGGCACCGCGGCTGAGCTGTACGGCATCGCCGGACTGCCGCGTCGGGACGAGATCCACGTGGCGCTGCCGGGCCGGGCGGCGAAGCTGGCGCGGGTGTCGGATCCCGCGGTCGTGCTGCACCAGCTCGAACACCCTCTGGGCACTGTGGTGCACGTGAACGGGATCGCGGCTACGGAGCCACGACTGACCGTCTCCGAAATCATCCTGAGGGAGCGGCGGTACCCGGCGGTCTCGGTGCTCGATTCGGCCCTCAATCGGAAGCTGCTCACGCCCGAATGTCTCGCCACCATTCCGGCACTGATCCGAGGTCGACGCGGTGCGGTCGCAGCACGGGGCTACCTTGCCGAGGCAGATGGCCGGGCGCAGTCTCCACTGGAGACCCGCGCTCGGCTGCGATGCGTTGACGGGGGAGTTCCGCCAGACGCGCTACAGCTGGAAGTGCGCGACGACGACGGCTATCTGCTCGGCATCGGCGACCTGGGCTGGCGCGTCCCGAGGCTGATCGCCGAAGCGGACGGCAGAGACGCGCACGGCGCTCCGGAAGCCGCCTATGCCGACCGCCGTCGCCAGAACCGCCTGGTCAACGCCGGCTGGACCATCCTCCGCTTCACCTGGCAGGACACCCTCCGCCCCGATTACATCCCCTGGACGGTCCGCCAAGCAATCGCAGCCCTCCAATCCCGTTGATCATGAGGTTGACGGGTCGATGGATCACCAAATGACCCGTCAACCTCATGATCAACGGTGACGTAACGGGGGACAGTAGGATCTCGGGTTGTGCGGGTTCTTTTGGTGGGTGGTGGCGGGCGGGAGCATGCGCTCGCGCTTGGGCTGACGGGCGATCCGAGCGTTTCCGCGCTTGTTGCCGCGCCGGGTAATCCGGGGATCGCCAGCGTGGCTGAGCTGCGGACGGTGACTCCGACAGACCCGGCCGCAGTGGCGGCGTTGGCCGTGGAGATGGCAGCTGACCTGGTAGTGGTCGGGCCCGAGGCGCCGCTGGTCGCCGGGGTCGCCGATGCGGTACGCGCCAAGGGCATCGCCGTGTTCGGTCCGTCCGGCGCGGCCGCTCAGCTGGAGGGCTCCAAGGCGTTCGCCAAGGACGTGATGACCGCCGCCGGCGTGCCGACGGCCCGGGCGTACGTCTGCACGGACGAGGAGAGCACCGCCCGCGCGCTGGACGAGTTCGGCGCGCCGTACGTGGTGAAGGACGACGGGCTGGCTGCCGGTAAGGGCGTGGTGGTGACCGACGACCGGTCCGCCGCGTTGGCGCACGCCAGCGAGTGTGGCCGTGTGGTGGTCGAGGAGTTCCTCGACGGCCCGGAGGTCAGCCTCTTCGTGGTCACCGACGGCGAGGCGGCGCTGCCGTTGGTGCCGGCTCAGGATTTCAAGCGGCTCGGCGACGGCGACACCGGGCCGAACACCGGCGGCATGGGGGCGTACGCGCCGCTGGCCTGGGCCCCGTCCGGCCTGGTCGACGACGTGATGCGGGACGTGGTCCACCCGACGCTCGCGGAGATGCGTCGCCGGGGCACCCCGTTCGCGGGCCTGCTCTACGTCGGGCTGGCGATCACCGCCGCCGGCCCTCGGGTGATCGAGTTCAACGCGCGCTTCGGTGACCCGGAGACCCAGGTGGTGCTCGCGCTGCTGGAGACCCCGCTGGGTGGGCTGCTGCACGCGGCGGCCACCGGCACGTTGGCCGAGCACCCGCCGCTGCGGTGGCGGGACGGCAGCGCCGTGACCGTGGTGCTCGCCTCTGCTGGTTATCCGGCCGCGCCGCGCACCGGCGACGTGATCACCGGCGCGGACCGCCCGGGCATCATCCACGCGGGCACCGCCCGCCGGGCCGGCGACGGCGCGTTGCTCTCCGCCGGCGGCCGGGTCCTCTGCGGTACGGCCACCGGCGCCGACCTGGCCGCCGCGCGGGACGCCGCGTACGCGCTGGTGGACGGGGTGGAACTGGCCGGCTCGCAGCACCGTACCGACATCGCCGCCGCCGCGATCGACGGCCGGATCACGATTCCCCGCTGAACCCCGGCAACCTCGGCCCGCCTCGTCTCCGTTTGATCGGTGAGACGAGGAGGTGGCGGCGGATGCCGGTCGATGTCGAGGGCTACCGCGACTACGTCGGCGCGCGGCTGGAGCCGTTGCGTCGCACGGCGTACCTGTTGTGCGGCGACTGGCACACGGCCGACGATCTGGTGTCGACGGCGCTGGTCAAGCTGCTCAGACACTGGCCGAGGGTGTCCGCCATGGACAGCCCGGACGCGTACGTACGGCGAACCCTGTTGCGGGTCTGGTTGGACGAGCGGCGTCGGCCGTGGCGACGCGAGGCATCCTGGGCCGAGGTGCCGGACCATCCGGCTGCGGCCGGCGGCACGGACGGCGCTGCCGACCGCCTGACCATCCTCGCTCTGCTGGCCGAGTTGCCGCCGCGTCGTCGGGCGGTCCTGGTGCTGCGCTACTTCTGTGACCTGTCCGTCGAGGAGACCGCCCGCGAGTTGGGCTGCACGGCCGGCACCGTGAAGAGCCAGTCGGCTCGCGCGATCGAGGCGCTGCGTGGTCGCCTCGTCGACGTGCCGACTCGAGTCGAGGAGGTACGGACCGATGGATGAGCTGACGAGGCATTTCCGGGAGGCCGTGGCAGGGTCGCCGCCGAGCCGGATCGATCTGGACGGGTTGATCACCGCCGACCGGCAGCGCCGCCGACACCGAGCGTGGACGCTGGCCGGCACCGGGGTGGCCGCGGCAGTCGCGGCCGTCGCGGTGCCGACCCTGGGCGCCGTGCCGGGACCGGGCGGGATGGCCCTGCCGCCGATGAGTTCCGGGTCGGGCGACGCGTCGCTCTGCCCGGCACCGATCCCGTTGCCCAGCGGACCTGAGCCGTCGGTGCAGCCGTACGACACGGTGCGCGCACGCCCGACGGAGCCCTGGCAGGTGGGCGTACCTCGACTGACCGCGGCGCTGAGGGCGGCGCTGGCCAGTACCGTGCCCACGAACCTGAGGGTGACCGGGACGGTGCCCGAGTGCGATCGGCCGCAGTTCGCGTACCAACCTCCTTACCGGCAGTACGAGACGATCGCGACACTCAGCCGCGACGGGTGGCACAGCCATCTGAAGGTGGCCCTGTATCCCACCCCGGCGCAGGCGCAGGCGGACTGCGCGGACGCACCTGACGGTCGGAACTGCGAGGTGCGGGGGCTGGGCGACGACGGGGTGGTGATGCTCAGCACCAGTACGGACCCGGCCGGGGGCACGCTGCGCTGGGTTCAGCTCAGGCGGGTGGACGGCACGTCGGTGACGGTCACCGTCGGCAACCTCCTCTACGGGGACCGCGGTCCAGTCGACCGGGCTGCCCGAGAGGCGCTGCTGACCTCGCAGGAGCTCATCGAACTGGCGCGTGCGCCGGGCCTGACCCTCTACCCGTGAACGGCGGTCAGCCGTAGTAGCGGCGCAGTTCGCGGGCGAGCACCTTGCCGGTGGCGTTGCGGGGCAGGTACTTCACGAAGATCACGTCCCGGGGGACGCTGAATCGGGCCAGGAAGTGGCGGACGTATTCGCGTACCGCCTCGGGGTCGAGCGTCTCGCCGGGGTGCAGGGCGAGGAACGCGGACAGGCGTTGGCCGTACTCGGGGTCGGGCACGCCGATCACGGCCGCCTCGCGGACCTGCGGCAGTTGCGCGAGCAGATCTTCCACCTCGGACGGGAAGACGTTCTCGCCACCGGAGACGATCATGTCGTCGGCCCGGCCGTCGACGAAGAGCAGGCCGTCGGCGTTGAGCCGGCCGAGGTCGCCGGTGTTGAGCAGGCCGTCGTGGGTTTCCCGGCTGACACCGGAGGTGTAGCCCTCGAAGAGCATCTCGTTGCCGACGAAGATCCGTCCGACCCGTCCGTCCGGTACGGGCCGGCCGTCGTCGTCGAGCAGTTCCAGGCGGGTGCCGTGCGGTGGACGGCCAGCGGTGGTCGGTGCCTGACGCAGGTCCTGGGGGTCGGCGATGGACGCCCAGGAGACCTCGGTGGAGCCGTAGAGGTTGTAGAGGACGTCTCCGTAGACGTCCATGAACTTGGGGGCCAGCCCGCCGGGCAGGGCGGAGCCGCTGACCGCGACGACAGTCAGCGGGGGGCGCGGGTCCGGTGGGGGCACCTCCAGCAGTCGCTGCACCATGACGGGTACGGCGAAGAGCGCGTCGCATTGGTGCTCGGTCAGGGCGGCGAGGGTGGCGGTCGGGTCGAAGCGGCGGTGCAGCACGATGGTGGCCCGCAGTGCCAGGCAGACCTGGAGGGCGGCGAATCCCCAGGTGTGGAAGATCGGCGCGGCGATCATCACCCGGTCCCGGGCGTGCAGGGGGATGCGGTCGATGATGGACACCAGCGGGCCGAAACCGCCGGGTGTGGGCCGGCGGGCACCCTTGGGCGTACCGGTGGTGCCGGAGGTGAGCACGATGATCCGGCCGTCGCGCTCCGGCGGGTGCAGGTCACCCGGCAGCGCCCCGGCCACCAGTTCCTCGCGGGCGCGTTCGTCGAGTCGGGGCAGTTCGGCGGGGAGGCCGAGGACCCGTTCGGCGAACTCGTCGTCGTGCACCAGGAGCCGCAGTCGCTGTTCCTCGGCGACGGTGCCCAGTTGGGCGGCGCTGAGCCCGGTGTTGACAAGCACCGCGTCGACGCCGAGCAGGGTGGCGGCGACGATCGTCTCGATCAGCCCGTGGTGGTTGCGGCAGAGCACGCCGATCCGGTCGCCGGCCTGTACGCCGAGCCCGGCCCGCATCGAGCGGGCCATCCGTTCGGCCCGGTCGAGCAGGTCGTGGTAGGTCAGCTCGACGCCGTCCTCGTCGATGACGGCGGGGCGGCCCGGGTCGCGGGCGGCTGCTTGGCGTAGCTCGCCTGCCAGGCTCCATCCCCACGTCCGCAACGCGTTGAGCTGCGAGGCGACCCGGATCGGGCTGCCGGGGGTGAGTAGCCCGCGACGGGTCAGCGTGGCAACGATGAACGGCAGGTCCATGCCGCAGACCTCCTCGGGGTGGTGCGCGGACGGGGCGACCGACTCCCCGCCCATCAGGGCTTCTTTCCTTGATCATGCACTGGGCGCGGCTGGAGGCCCAGTTGGCGTCGGCGTGGGGTGACGAAGACGGCACAGATCGTGGAATTCGGGCCGCCGTCGGCCGGACCCGTGGAGTGGGGTCGGGCCGACGGCGGTCAGCGGATCTGCATCCCGGAGATTGCCCGGGAGATGACCAGTCGTTGGATCTCCGAGGTGCCCTCGAAGATGGTGTAGATCTTGGCGTCCCGGTACCAGCGTTCGACCGGGTGGTCGCGCAGGAAGCCGGCCCCGCCGAGCAGTTGCACTGCCTTCTCGGTGACCGACACCGCCACCTCGCCGGCCTTGAGCTTGGACATCGACCCTTCGCCCGCTGTGAACGGACGGTTGTTGCGGCCCATCCAGGAGGCCCGCCAGACCAGCAGCCGCGCTGCGTCGATCTCCATCCGCATGTCGGCCAGCGCGAACGCGACCGCCTGGTTCTCGATGATCGGGCGTCCGAACTGGACACGGTCCTTCGCGTAGTCCAGCGCGTACTCGTAGGCGGCCCGGGCCACGCCGAGCGCCTGGGCGCCGACGGTGGGTCGGGACAGCTCGAAGGTGCGCATGGCGGCCTGCCCGGTGGCCCGCTGACCGGAGCGGGCACGGTCGAGGCGTTCCAGCAGGGCGTCCCGTCCGCCGAGCAGGCAGCGGCCGGGTACGCGTACCCCGTCGAGGAAGACGTCGGCGGTGTGGGACGCGCGGAGGCCGAGTTTGCGCAGCTTGCGGGTGGCGGCCAGGCCGGGGGTTCCCGGGGGTACGACGAACGCGGCCTGGCCGCGGGAGCCGAGCGTGGGGTCGACGGAGGCGGTGACCACGTGCACTCCGGCGATGCCGCCGTTGGTGGCGTACGCCTTCTGGCCGGTGAGCACCCACTCGTCGGTGGCCTCGTCGTAGACGGCCCGGGTGCGCATCGCGCCGACGTCGGAGCCGGCTTCCGGCTCGCTGGTGCAGAAGGCGGCGACGGCCGGCGAGTCGACGTCGCCGAAGCACTGCGGCACCCACTCGACCATCTGGTCCGGGGTGCCGGCGCCGTAGATGGCGGCGACGGCGAGCGAGGTGCCGAAGATGCTCAGGCCGATGCCGGCGTCACCCCAGAAGAGTTCTTCGCTGGCGATCGGCAGGGAGAGCCCGGTCGGGTCGGCCCAGCAGGTGGCGAGGAACTCGAAGCCGTAGAGGCCGACCTTGGCGGCTTCCTGGATCACCGGCCACGGGGTGTCCTCGCGCTCGTCCCACTCGGCGGCGGCTGGGCGCACGACCTCGGCGGCGAAGCCGTGCACCCAGTCGCGTAGATCCCGCTGTTCCTCGTTCAGGTCGAGCGAGAACTCAGCCATGTCAGGCCTTGGGGATGTCGAACAGGTTGGCGATGTTGGCGGCGAGGCCGAGGTCGCCCTTCGCCTTCAGCTTGCCGGTCATGAACATCATCACCGGGTTGGCGCCACCGGAGACGATCTTCAGGAACTCGACCGGGCCCATCGTGAGGCTCAGCTTCGGGTCGTGCTGCGGGGTCTCGTTGACGACGCAGGTGCCGTCGGCGATGACCACCTCGTAGGTGTCGCTGCCGCCGTCGGGGCGACCGGTGATGATCCAGTGGATGACCGCGTTGGTGGAGCCGGCCCGGTCCGCGCGGAACAGCGACGGCATCCGGCCGAACACCTCGCCCAGGACCTTGTCGCGCAGGTCGCCGGACATCACCTGGGCGATCTTGTCGTCCGGGGTGGACTTGACCAGCTGGGCGAACTCCTTGGGGCCCACGTTGGCGAAGGTGGCCGGGTCGAAGTCAGTCATCAGGTGCGCCTTCCGGAAGATTGGCTACTCGCGCGTAACCCTACGCACGAGTAGGTATGCTCGCAAGGTGTCCAGCGTCCCCGCCTTCAAGCGCCTGCCTCGCGCCGTCCGCGAGCAGCAGATGCTCGACGCGGCCGTCAAGGTCTTCTCCCGACGTGGCTTCCACGCCGCCAGCATGGACGAGATCGCGGAGGACGCCGGCATCTCCAAACCCATGGTGTACGCGTACCTCGGCACCAAGGAGGAGCTCTTCGTCGCCTGCCTGCACCGGGAGGGCACCCGGATGATGCAGGCCATCGCCGGGGCAGCGGCTCCCGACCTGCCGGCCGACGAGCGACTCTGGCGCGGGTTGAGGGCGTTCTTCGGTTTCGTGGGCGCCCACCGGGACGGCTGGGCGGTGCTCTACCGGCAGGCCCGGGGCGAGCAGCCGTTCGCCGGCGAACTGGCCGCCATGCGGGCCCGGCTGGTCGAGGTGGTGGCCGGGATGCTCGACCACGCGCTGCGCGCCGAGGGTCGCGAGATCGCCGCCATCGACCTGGAGGTCGTCGCGTACGCCCTGGTCGGCGCGACCGAGTCACTGGCCGACTGGCTCGCTGACCACCCGGACGCCGACCCGGAGAAGACGGCGACCCGGATGATGAACGTGGCCTGGCTCGGTGCCGCCCAACTGCTGCACGGCGTCACCTGGCGTCCGCCGACCGACTGACGGCTCCCGCGGAGACAGCGTCACTGCCCGGCTCGGAGAACCGGCGGCGGTTACGGAGCCAGCGGACCACCTCGACGACCACAGTCACCGTCAGGGCGAGGCCCAGACCGAGCAGGAGACCACGCAGCGGGTCCTGCTCGAAGGCCAGCCCGCCGAGGTAGCCGACCAGCGCCGAGTAGAGCCCCCACGAGCTGGCGGCCAGCGCGTCGAAGGCCAGGAACCGTCGCCGGGGATAGCGCACCGCACCCATGGTGAGGGTGACAGCGGTCCGGCCGCCCGGAATGTAGCGGGCCACCGTGAGGATCAGACCGCCCCGGGTGGCGATCCCCCGACGGGCCCGGTCGATGGCGGCTCGGCGTCGACTGTTGGGCGGCAGCCGGTCGAGCAGGCGGGTGCCGCCGCCCCGCCCGATGGCGTACGAGATGTGGTCGCCGACCAGCGCCCCGGTGGCGGCCACCAGGATCACCGCCGGCAGGTACGGGGCTCCGGAGGCCGCGAACACCCCTGCGGTGATCACCGCCGTCTCACTCGGCACCACCGGGAAGAAGCCGTCGAGCACCGCGATCGCGAAGATCGCCAGGTACACCCAGGGCGAGGACATCGTGTCGTGCAGCAGGTCGAGCAGATCCATGATCCCGATGCTGGTCGGGGCGGCGACTCGCGACATCGGCCAGTGGTCAGGTGGGCGCCACTACTTAGGTAGCGACCGTCCCCGAGGACGGGTAGGGGTCTTCCCCCACCGCGCCCCGGTCCGGCGGGGCGGGGCGGCCCGATCCGTCGGCTGAGCCCTACGCTCGCTGAATGGCCTCCAGTGCCGTCGCCCTCCGGCGGGTCGTCCAGCGGTACGCCCCGCTGCTGCTCGCCGTCGTCGTCGCCGTGGCCGTCTGGGCCAGCGCGACAGGTGACCTCGGTGTCCGCTCGCCGCTGCCGGGCGCTGTCGTACTGCTGATCGCGCTGGGCTCGGCATGGGCCGCCGGCACGGTCCGCACCCGTCGCTGGCCGTTGTTCCTGGCCGCGGCGGTCGGCTGGTTGGTGCTCGCCGCGGCGGCCGCCGGGGTGCTGGCCTCGTACCAGGCCGGGCTGCGGCTGCGCGGTCGCCAACTCGCCGGCTACCTCGCCGGGGCGGCAGTGGTGCTGACCGGCGGGGTGCTGGTCGGGCTGGCGGTGGGTGGCGTACGCCGGATCACCACCGCCACTACCGGCAACGTGCTGCTGCTCGCCGCCTGCCTGGTGGGGCTCCCGTTGGTCTTCGGCCTGTGGGTGCGGGCCCGCCGGGACACGCTGGCCGCGCTGCGGGACCGGGCCGAGCGGCTGGAACGCGAGCAGGAGGCGCGTGCCGACCGGGTCCGCGCCGAGGAGCGGACCCGGATCGCCCGGGAGATGCACGACGTGGTGGCGCACCGCGTCTCGCTGATGGTGGTTCATGCCGGTGCGCTGGAGGTGACCGCCGTGGACCCGGCGACCGTCGAGGCCGCCGCGCTGATCCGGACGACCGGCCGGCAGGCGCTCACCGACCTGCGCGAGGTGCTGGGTGTGCTGCGCCAGGCCGGCCCGGCCGTGACGCCGGAGCGAGGGCTCGACACGTTGGACGAGTTGATCGGGGAGTCCCGCGCCGCCGGGCTGCGGGTGTCCCGGCAGGACGAGGGCGTGCCGACGGCACTTCCGGCGACGCTGGGGCGTACCGCGTACCGGGTGGTCCGCGAGGCGCTGACCAACGTGCGCAAGCACGCGGCCGACGCCGAGACGACCGTCTGCCTGCGTTACCTGCCCGACGGGCTGGAGGTGCTGGTCCGCAACGGCCCGTCCGAGGGCGGGCCCGCGCTGCCGGGCGCCGGGCAGGGGCTGCTCGGGCTGCGTGAGCGGGTGGAGCTGCTCGGCGGCCGGTTGGAGGCGACTCCGGTGGACGGCGGCTTCCTGGTCCGGGCCCTGATCCCGCTGGCGGGCGCGGCGTGATCCGGGTGGTGGTGGTCGACGACGAGCAGTTGGTCCGCGCCGGGCTGCGGCTGATCCTCGAGGCCGCGGAGGACATCACTGTCGTCGGTGAGGCGGCGGACGGCGCCGGCGCGCTGGAGCAGGCCCAGCGGTTACGCCCCGACGTGGTGCTGCTCGACGTGCGGATGCCGGGCATCGACGGGTTGACCGTCGCGCCCGAGGTGGTCGCCGCCGGCCCGAAGGTCATCATGCTGACCACCTTCGACCTGGACGAGTACGTGCACCGGGCGTTGCGGGCCGGCGCTGTCGGCTTCCTGCTCAAGGACACCCCGCCCCGCGAGTTGGCCGCCGCCGTTCGTACGGTGGCCGCCGGGAACGCGATGCTCGCCCCGACGGTGACCCGGCGCCTGATCAGCTCGTTCGCCGAGCGGGGTCCGGCCCGCCGGGACGCGGCCCGTGAGCGGCTCGCACCGCTGACCGAGCGGGAGCTGGCGATCGTCCGGGAGGTGGCGCGCGGGCACGGCAACGCGGAGATCGCCCGGCGGCTGACGATGAGCGAGGCCACCGTCAAGGCGCACGTCAGCCGGGCCCTGGCGAAGCTCCACGCGGGCAACCGGGTGCAGGTGGCCATCCTGGTGCACGACGCCGACCTGCTGTGACGGGTGTCAGGTCGGTCCGGCCCGGTCGGTGGTGGTGGCGGCGCGGCGGCGCGCCCGGTGGCGCAGCCAACGGATGCCCTCGATCCCCAGTGTGACGATCACCGACAGGCCGATCCCGGCGAGGACGCCCTTGACGGGGTGCCGTTCGAAGGCCAGCCCACCGAAGTAGCCGAGCAGCCCGCAGTACAGGGCCCAGGTGACCGTCGCGATCGCGTCGTACAGCAGGAACGACCGGCGGGGATAGCGCACCGCGCCCATGGTGAGGGTGACTGCGGTCCGCCCGCCCGGCAGATACCGGGAGGTGGTCAGGATCAGCCCGCCGCGCCGGTTCAGCGCGCGCCGTGCCCACTCCGAGCTGGCTCGTCGGCGGCTGCCGTCGGGAAACCCGGCGAGGCGTCTCGCGCCGCCACCGCGCCCGATGGCGTACGAGAGGTGGTCACCGGCGCAGGCGCCCAGCGCGGCGGCGACGATCACCGCCGCCAGCTTGGGATTTCC
This sequence comes from Micromonospora vinacea, assembly GCF_015751785.1. Taxonomy (NCBI): domain Bacteria; kingdom Bacillati; phylum Actinomycetota; class Actinomycetes; order Micromonosporales; family Micromonosporaceae; genus Micromonospora; species Micromonospora vinacea. The sequence goes on from NZ_JADOTY010000001.1 coordinate 2,114,550, forward strand.
GCTGGTGGAGAGCACGGCGGCGGTGATGACGGCCGCCTCGCCGGGTACGGCCGGAAAGAACGCGTCGACCGCCGTGAGCCCGAAGATCAGCAGGTACACCCACGGTGAGGTGACCAGCTGTCGGAGCAGGTCGAGCGCGGAGTCCATGCCCCCATGCTCGCGGGGTGCGACCCGCCCGGTGGCCGAAGCCGCGGGATGACCCCCACCTCTCCCCGCGCCGATCTGTGAGTGGGGGTTGTCAAGGGGTGCGGTGGTGGGTGGTGATGGTGCGGTAGAGCTGTCGGGCGATGTAGCGCTTGAGGCAGCGGTTGATTTCTCTGGTGGTGCGGCCTTGGGCGCGGCGTCGGTTGATGTAGTCGCGGGTTTCGGGGTGGATGCGGCGGCGGGTCAGGGCGATGGTGTGTAGGGCGCTGTTGAGGGTTCTGTCGCCGCCGCGGTTGAGGCGGTGTCGGTCGGTGCGGCCGCTGGCGACGGGTATGGGGGCGGCGCCGGCGAGGGTGGCGTAGGCGGCTTCGGAGCGGACGCGGCCGGGGTGTGACCAGGCGGTGAGGGCGATCGCGGCGGTGACGGGTCCGACTCCGGGTTGGTCGAGCAGGGGTGGGCAGAGTTCGGTGACGAGGGCGCGGAGGCGTCGGTGGTTGTCGGCCAGTGCGGCGTCGAGGGTGTGGATGTGACGGGCGAGGGTGCCCAGTTCGCGGCGGCGGGTGTGTTCCTCGGTGGGCAGGTGGGTGCTCTCGGGTAGGTCGAGGGCGGCCAGGCGGGCGATCTGGTGGGTGGTGCTCAGCCCGCGTAGGGCGTGGCGCAGGGCGTCGTCGGCGGTCAGGATCAGCGCTTTGACCAGGTTGACCGTGGCGGTGCGCGTGTCGCTGTGGTGGCGGCGGCAGACCAGCAGCAGACGCAGCGCTTCGCGTGGTCCGTCGCTGCGGGGCACAGCGATATGGTCGGTGGACAGTGCCAGCACCGCGTGGGCGGCGGCGACCGCGTCGAGTTGATCGGACTTCCCGCCCCGGCGGCGGGCCGCCGGGGCGGGTTTGGGTGCCTCGCAGACCGGTTCACCGGCAGCGCTCAACAGCCGGCACAGTCCCTGACCGTGCGCCCGGGTGCCCTCTACCGCCCACAACCGGCGCCCGTCCGGCGGGGTGTGCGCGGCGGCGAAGGCCACCAGCTGGCTCAACCCGTCCGGGTCGGTGGACACGGTGACCTGCGCCAGCACCGCCCCGAACCGGTCGAGCACGGCAGCGGTGTGCGTGTCGGTATGGGTGTCCACCCCCACCACCACGTCATAGCGATCCGTGACCCGCTCTACGATCTGTGCCATCTCGGGTTGTTGCTCCTTTGCCAGTGACGACCGGGACAGTCGGCGTCGGCTCGGGATGCAGTCACCTCGGCGGCAAATCTGTGATGGGCCACGTGTGCTCGCACGGGCAGGCTTCTGATCAGGCCAGCAAGGTGGGCCGGGCCGGCGCCGACGACCACCTGGGGACAGGTCTTGCACAAGGCACACCCGCACTCCGAGCGGCCGGATCGGCAATGAGCCACCCAAGCGATCATCGACGCCGAACCTAGCGGCAACCAGCCGAACCGATCACCACATACATAGAAGCGTCTTGCACTTTGTGTCCGGACCAACCCGTATAAAAGCCGCAGAACAACGACCGAAAGTGCAAGATCGACGGGGTGGGGTGGGTCAGGCTGCGTGGGCCAGGGTCGGTGGGGCGAGCAGCGGACCGCACGGGGTCTTGTCGTCGGCGGTGGGGCCGTGCGAAGTCAGCACCACGGGTGTGCCCAGCTCCGCGCGCACCGCTGCCGGCCAGTCCTGCGGTTTGTCGTCGTACACCGGGCGGGAGCGCAGCAGGCGGGCGGTGAGCGCGGCCTGCCGGTCCAGGTCGCCGGGCGGGCCCGGGGTGAGCCGGTCGGTGGTGTCGTAGCGGCGGCAGATCCGCAGGTCGGGGCCGGCCAGATCGAGGTGGGTCAGGGCCAGGCCGTCGACGCCGCCGGCCGCGGCGAGGGCGTACCGGTGGGCGACCGCGTCGAAGTGGCCGAACCGGAACCGGCCCTGCCACGGGTTCGTGGCGTTGTGGCGGTCGGTGAACGGCAGGCTCGGGTCCTCGGTCACCAACGGACCGTGCCCGTGCCGGGTGGTGACCACGCGGAGCACACCGATCCGGGTCACGTCGCCGGACCGGCCCGCCTCGGCGAGCAGGCTGTCCACGTTGGCGAACGTGGTGGTGCTCCAGGTGGTGTACGGGTGGAAGCCGTGCCACTCGTCGAGCAGTACCCCCTGCGCGCCCTCGAAGACGCAGGTCCCGGTGCGCAGCGCCTCGGCGAGCCAACTGCCGCCGACGATGGCCACCCGCCCGGCGAAGCCGGTGAACGCGGGCAGGCAGTCCTCGACCGGTGGCGCGTCCAGCGTGCCCAGCTCGGCGGTCAGCCGGTCCCGCAGTGTGGTGAGCCGGCGGCGCAGCAGCGCTGGACTGTGGCAGTCGGCGACCCGGGGCGCGTCGTCGGGGTGGGCGAGACCGTACGCGACGGCCTCGCCCACCCCCAGCCCGCAGGAGCCGTGCCGGTCGGCTCCCCGGGCGATCTCGCGGGCCCGGTTGGCGGCCCGGTGGTACGGGGTGGCGAGCAGCGCGTCCCCGTCGACGGTCAGCCGGTCGAGCGCGTCGGACACCCCGACTGTGGCGAGGTGGTCGGCCTCGGCTGCCAGCGCCAACGGGTCCACCACCACGTGCCGGGACAGGTGTGTGCGGACACCGGGATGGAAGGTGCCGGCGCCGAACTGCGCGAACGTGTGGTGCCGCCCGTCGCGCAGCACGACGTTGTGTGCCGCCTGCGCGCCCCCGTTGAAGCGGACCACCGTGTGCACGGGACGGGTGGCGCAGAGCCAGTCCACCACGGTGCCCTTGCCGGCATCGCCGTAGCCGAGGTCGACCACCGCCACGTGGTTCACAGCCGGGTCACCCCGCTGGCGGTGTCGCGGAACGCCGGCAGCGTCGACACCTCGGCCCGCCGGTCCCGGCCGAGGCGGGCCAGCGCCTTCGACACGGTCCCGGTGGCGCCGGAGCCGGCGCGGTCCAGGTCGCGCAGCCCCTCGTCCAGGTCGATGGCCTGCTCACCGAGGCCGATGGTGAGCGCGATGGTCTCGCAGACCGCGTCGAGGTCGTCGAGCACGACGGCGTTCTGCCCGAGCAGGTCCCGCCAGAAGTCGAGCACCGTGGCGTTGCCGGCGTAGTGGCTGCCGGCGGGGAGCAGGTAGTAGGTGTCCCAGCGGCGGGTCACCTCGTCGACGACCTGCCGCAGCGGCACGTCCTCGGAGAGGTCGTCCCCGATCAGGCCGGCCACCTCCCGGGCCTTCACCCGCTGGTACGCCAGTTCGTCGCCGATGATGAACAGGTAGCCGCGTCGGCCGCGCTTCTCCCAGTTGTCGGTGACGGTGTGCCGGGCCATGAAGTACATGGCCAGCTCGTACGACTCGCTCATCTGCCCGCCGCCACCGCCCTCCAGCACGATCCGGCCGAGGTCGTCGTCCATCCGGTTGTCCGACTCGAACTGGCCCACCTGCAACGGCACCCGGTCGCAGGTGGCGTCGCCGATGGCGCCGAACATGATCTGTGGGTCGCTGGCGTAGCCCTGCCGTTGCAGCAGCCCGAGCAGCTGCGGCAGCTTGGTCTGCAGGACCCGCGGCACCGTGCGCATCGAGCCGGTCACGTCGAAGAGCACCGCGACGGGCGTCGACCGGGGGTGCTCGTCGGAGTCGCGGCTCTCCCGGGTCGCGTCCCTGGGGTCGAGCGCGGGGTGCACGGTGCGTGCCCCGCTGTCGCTGTAGGAGAAGGCGCTCTTGCCGGTGGACCGGCGGTAGCGGTCGGCGGCGTCGTACACGTCGGTGGACCAGATTCCACTGCCCATGACAGCTCCTTAGGGGGTGAGGGTGAAGGGTCGGAAGGTGCGTGGCCCGTAGAGGCGGTCCAGCACCTGGTCGAGTTCGCGCAGCAGACGCCAGGCATCGTCGGGTCGCTTGGCCAGGGACCGTTGCCGGCAGCCCTGCGCGAAGGTGTGCAGCTCGCGGGGTGCGCGCGGCCCCATCAGCCAGCTCATGCAGTGGCTGGCCATCGCTATGTCGGTGCCCGGGCCGCACTGCTGCTTCTTGAGGACCTCCTCCGGGTACCACCCGTCGTGGCCGGGCGCCAGCGCCGGGACCGTGCTGCCGACCGGGGCGGAGAAGCACCAGTCGACGAGCACCACGCCGTGGGCGTCCGGCTCGATCAGCACGTGTCGCGGCAGGACCGCGCCGTGCACCACGCCCGCCCGGTGGGCCAGGCCGAGCACCACCAGCAGTCGCCGCCACATCCAGGCCACGTCCCGGGCGTCCAGCCCGTCGGGGTACGCGCGCCGCACCTCGTCGAGGTCGTGCAGTCCGGGTGCGGTGGCGAGCACGTTGATCCGCCGTTCCGCGCCGGTGGCGGTGTCCCGGTGCCGGAATTCGTCGACGAGCCGGGGCACGTACGGCAGGTAGCGCGCGTCGCCGCGCTCGGCGATGGTGCGCAGGGCGTGCGCCTCGCGGGCCATCAGGTCGTTGTCGGTGGGTCGTCGGGGGAGCTTGAGCAGCCGGTCGTCGCCGACGTCGTAGAGGTCGGCCAGGTCACCCGAGTGGGCCGGCGCGCCGAGCCGGTAGTCGCCGAGGACTGTGGTCTGCCGGGCCTGCCACCGGGTGGTGACGTGAATGAACGCGTCGATGGCTTCGGCGCGTACCGCCGGGTCGGTCGGCAGGCGGTCGGGGTGCAGGGCCGCGACCAGCTCGCGGTAGCGGCGGGCCGGCTGGTCGGCGCCGAACAGGTCGGCGTCGGTGCGGGCGGCCGCGACCAGGCGGATGGCCTCCGCGGCCCTCACCGCACCGTCTCCTCGCGGGCGGGGCGCAGCAGCGCCGGGTGCAGCAGGCGGGCGTCGCCGGCCCGGTAGAGCCGGGCGCGCGGGCCGCCTCGGGCGCCACCACGCTCGGTGCTGGCGCCGGTGCTCTCCACGAAGCCCGGCACCGAGAGCACCTTGCGGTGGAAGTTGCCGGCGTGCAGCGGGTGCCCCCAGACCGTCTCGTAGACGGCCCGCAGCTCACTGATGGTGAACTCGGCGGCGAGGAAGCGGGTGGCGAGTGGGGTGTACTCCAGCTTGGACCGGGCCCGTTCCAACGCGTCGTCGATGATCCGGCCGTGGTCGAAGGCGAGCTGTCGGCTGGTCAACGCGGTCACCGGCAGCCAGATCGCCTCGTCGGCGTCGCTGCCGGCGGCCGGGTCCGGCAGGTCGGGGGCGAAGGCGAGGTGGGCGATCGAGACGACCCGCATGCGCGGGTCACGGTCGGGAGCGCCATAGCTGCCCAACTGCTCCAGGTGTACGCGGCGCAGCGCCTCGCCGCCGAGCCCGGTCTCCTCGGCCAGCTCCCGTCGGGCGCCGGTGGTCAGGTCCTCGTCGGGGCGGACGAAGCCCCCGGGCAGCGCCCAGTGCCCGGCGAAGGGTGCCTCGCCGCGCCGGATCAGCAGCAGGTGCAGTGCGCCGTCGCGGATGGTCAGCGCCACCACGTCGACGGTCACGGCGACCGACGGGTAGGCCCGGGGGTCGTACGCGGCCAGGAACTCCTGCTCGTTCATCGCGTCTCTCTCATTCTGAGAACATCTCGCTGTGAGAACAACCTAGCGCACGAGGAAGCTTCTGCCAAGCTCGGAATCCTCAGCGCAGGTGACCCGCCAGGTGCGGTCGGCCGCGCGCGTCGTGCAGGGCGAACCCGCCGTCCGGCAGGCGCGCGAAGTTCACAGTGCTCGGCAGCGGCACGGGCAGCTTGAAGGCGACCTCGACCGTGTACGCGTCCGGCAGCCGGGCCTCAAGCGCGGCCAGGCAGCGCGCCTTGCTCCACATGCCGTGCGCGATCGGCCGGCGGAAGCCGAACAGCCGCGCCCCGAGTCGGGAGGTGTGGATCGGGTTGTGGTCGCCGGAGACCCGCGCGTACTCCGTACCGACGCGCGGTTCCACACGCCAACGGGCGGTGGCCGTCGGCGCCGCGGGACGTTCGCCCGGCTCGCGGCCACCCGACCTGCCCTCCCGACCGAGGTACGTCGAGACGCCGCGCCACACCTCATCCCCGTCGACCGAGCCGACCAGCACCACGTCCACCTGCCGCCCCCGGTCGTGGGGGCGCAGATCCTGCGCGTACGTCGTGAAGTCGAGGGTCTCGTCGGCGGTGACCGGGCGATGCGTGGTGATCCGGTTGCCGACGTGCACCAGGCCGACCAGTGGGAGGGGGAAGTCCGGCGCGGTCATCAGGCGCAGGGCCAGTGGGAAGCCCATGACGTGCGGAAACGTCGCGGGCAGCCGGTCGCTGAGCCGGAACCCGCAGACCCTGTCGTAGTCGGCCAACTGCGCCCGGTCGACGCTCACCCCGGCCACCGTCAACTCGACCGCCGGCAGGTCGGGCCCTCGCCGCCCACCACCGAGGCCCGGTAACGCGCCGAGCAACGCCCGTCGGTGCAGCGCCCCGGCCGCCGGCATCCGGGGCAGTTCGACACGGCTGCGGCTGCGCGACTCCGGCCCCCCGCCCATCACGCCCCCAGCAGGCTCTGGCCGCAGACCCGGACCACGTTTCCGCTGACCGCGCCGCTGGCTGGCCAGGCCAGCCAGCCGATCGTCTCGGCCACGTCCACCGGCAACCCGCCCTGGGCCAGGCTGTTCATCCGTCGGCCCGCCTCGCGGACCACAAGCGGGATGCGCGCGGTCAGCCGGGTCTCGATGAAGCCCGGGGCCACCGCGTTGACGCTGATCCCGCGTTCCCGCAGGGCCGGGGCGAGCGAGTCGACCAGCCCGATCACGCCGGCCTTGCTGGTGGCGTAGTTGGTCTGCCCCCGGTTGCCGGCGATCCCGGCGATCGAGGAGACCGAGATGATCCGTCCGCCGGCCGGGATCAGCTCCCGCTCCAACAGCACGTCGTTGATCCGCTCCTGGCTGGACAGGTTGACGTCGATCACCTGGTCCCACCGGTCGGCGTCCATCCGGCCCAGCGTCTTGTCCCGGGTGATGCCGGCGTTGTGCACCACCACGTCGACCCGGCCGTGCCGGCTGGCCAGGTGTTCGGCGAGTCGGGTCGGCGCGTCCGGCGCGGTCAGGTCGAGTTGGACGGCGGTGCCGCCGATGTCGTTCGCCACAGCGGCGAGCGCGTCGCCGGCGGCCGGGATGTCCAGGGCCACCACCTGCGCGCCGTCGCGGGCCAGCACCTTCGCCAGCGCCGCGCCGATCCCCCGGGCGGCGCCGGTGACGAGCACGACCTGCCCGTCCAGCGGGCGGTCCCAGTCGGCCGGGGCGCTCGCCGCGCCGCCGCCGACCCGGATGACCTGACCCGACACGTACGCGGAACGGCCGGACAGAATGAATCGGACTGTCGATTCGAGGCTTGTGTGCGTGCCGGCTGAGAGGTCCGGGCCGTCCGCCGCGGCACCGTCGCCACGGGTCACGTAGACGAGTTGTGCGGTGGTGCCCCGGCCGAACTCCTTGCCGATGCTGCGGACCAGCCCTTCGAGGGCGCGCTGGGCGGTCGCCTCGCGGGGTGTGGGGCATTCCTGTGGCGGGGTGCCCAGCACGATCACCCGGCCGCTGGGCAGCACGGCCCGGGCCTGCGGGTGGAAGAAGTCGTAGAGCTGGCGCAGCTCGGTCGAGTCGGTGATCCCGGTGGCGTCGAAGAGCAGTGCCCCGTACCGCTGCGGGTTGGCGCCGGTCGGGTCGGCCAGTTCGACCCCGGCGGCGGTCAGGATCTTGGTGATCGGCTCGGCGAGCCGGCCGCCGGTGGCCGCGCCGAGCAGGGCCGGGCCGGCCAGCAACGGGTCGCCGGGATGGTGCCGGCGCAGTCGGGGCGGGTCGGGCAGCCCGAGGCGCTTGACCAGCGCGCGGCCGGCGGCCGATTGGACGAAGCTCGCGTACCTGTCGGTCATGGGCGTAGCCTACTGGCGAGTAGGGTTCGAGCAACACATGTCGAGGAGGCGGATCGTGCAGAGCATCCGGCGGGTCGCGGTCATCGGGGGCAACCGCATCCCCTTCGCCCGTTCCAACTCCCGCTACGCGGACGCGTCCAACGCGGACCTGCTCGGCGCGGCGCTCGACGGCCTGATCGCCCGCTACGGCTTGGCCGGGCAGCGCGTCGGCGAGGTGGTGACCGGTGCGGTGCTCAAGCACTCCCGCGACTTCAACCTCACCCGCGAGGTGGTCCTCGGCTCCCGGCTCGACCCACACACCCCGGCGTACGACATCCAGCAGGCGTGCGGCACCGGTCTGGAGGCGACGATCCTGGTCGCCAACAAGATCGCCCTCGGCCAGCTCGACGTGGGCATCGCCGGCGGTGTCGACACCACCTCCGACGCCCCGCTCGCCGTCAACGAGGAGATGCGCCGCACGCTGCTCAAGCTCAACTCGGCCCGTACGCTTGGCGAACGGCTCAAGGTCGCGGCGAAGCTGCGCCCACTCCAGCCGTTCAAGCCGGAGATCCCCCGCAACGCCGAGCCGCGCACCGGGCTGTCCATGGGCGACCACGCCGCCCGCACCGCAGTGCGCTGGCAGATCGACCGACGCGCCCAGGACGAGCTGGCACTGCGCTCACACCAGCGCCTCGCCGCCGCGTACGACAGGGGTTTCTTCGACGACCTGATGACGCCCTACCTGGGGCTCACCCGAGATGCGAACCTGCGCCCGGACACCAGCCTGGAGAAGCTCGGTTCGCTGAAGCCGGTCTTCGGCACCCGCGGCCCGGACGCCGAACAGGCCACCATGACCGCCGGCAACTCGTCGCCCCTCACCGACGGCGCGTCCACGGTGCTGCTGGCCAGCGAGGAGTGGGCGGCGGCGCACCACCTGCCCGTACTGGCCTGGTTCAGCTGGTCGGAGACGGCGGCGGTGGACTTCGTGCACGGCGACGAGGGACTGCTGATGGCACCCGCGTACGCGGTGCCCCGAATGCTGGCCCGCGCCGGGCTGACGTTGCAGGACTTCGACTACTACGAGATCCACGAGGCGTTCGCGTCGCAGGTGCTGGCCACCCTCGCCGCCTGGGAGTCACCGGAGTTCTGCAAGGACCGGCTCGGCCTGGACGCGCCGCTGGGTTCGATCGACACCGACCGGCTCAACGTCAACGGCTCGTCGCTGGCCGCCGGGCACCCTTTCGCCGCCACCGGCGGGCGGATCGTGGCGACCCTGGCGAAGCTGCTGGCCGAGCGGGGCAGCGGTCGCGGGCTGATCTCCATCTGCGCCGCCGGTGGTCAGGGCGTGACCGCCATCCTGGAGCGTTGAACGCGGGATCGTCCCTTACCGGGGTGACCGCCAGCAGGCGTTAACGGACCGTTCAGAAGTTGGCCCGCTGGTGGAGGGTTTACCACGCGACGGTGATCGTTGCCGCGCTACAGGCGCGGTTCGATCACTCCTGCGTGCGGAACGGGGCCGTAACACCATGGAGTCCGTCCTCCCACGGACGACCACCCTCTCGGTGGTCATCCCGATGTTCAATGAGACCGCTGTCATTCCGGCGCTCGTCGCCCGGCTGCGGCCGGTGCTCGACGCGCTCGGCGTCGACTACGAGGTGGTCGCCGTCGACGACGGCAGCCGCGACGACACCGTGTCGGTGCTCTTCGACCACGGCCGGGACTGGCCGCAGTTGCGGGTGCTCCGGCTGCGGCGCAACAGCGGCCACCAGGCGGCGTTGACCGCCGGCCTGCACCGGGCCGTCGGCCAGTGGGTGGTCAGCCTCGACGCCGATCTTCAGGATCCGCCGGAGACCATCGCCGAGATGCTCCGGGTGGCCCGCGAGGATGGGGTGGATGTGGTCTATGGCGTCCGCGCCGACCGCAGCACCGACACGGTCTTCAAGCGCAACACCGCCCGTGGCTACTATTGGGCGATGCGCCGGCTCGTCGGCGTCGACCTGCCCGCCCAGGCTGGCGACTTCCGGTTGCTCAGCCGGGACGTGATCGAGGTCCTGCGTCGGCTGCCCGAACGCGCCCCGGTCTACCGGCTGCTGGTGCCGTCGCTCGGCTTTCCCAGCGCCGAGGTGCGCTACGACCGCGAGGCCCGCGCCGCCGGCGAGACGAAGTATCCGCTGCGCCGGATGGTGGCCCTGGCCTGGGAGAGCACTGCGAACTTCTCCGCCGCGCCACTGCGCCTGGCCACCTGGCTGGGCATGTCGAGCTTCCTGCTCTGCCTTGCGTTGATCTTGTTCGGTATGTTCGCCCACGTCTCCGGCACCACCATCCCCGGCTGGACCTCGATGTTCGTCGCGGTGCTGCTGCTCAGTGGGGTGCAGTTGGTCTGCCTCGGCCTGCTGGGCGAGTACGTCGGACGGATCTACGCCACGGTGCAGAACCGGCCCGCGTTCCACATCGGGTTCGACTCCCGGGACGAGGTCCCGGACGCGCAGCCGGTCGCCCGGGGCGATGACGCCGCCCGTACGCCGAGCTTCGATTCGGCGGTCGGCGTCCGTGGCTGACCTCCTTCTCGCCGAGCGGGTCGACACCCCGGCGCCGGCGTCGCGCCGAAACGCTCTCCTGCCGGTCCTCAGCACGCTCCCGTGGCTGCTCGTGATCGCCGCGCTGCTCGTGGTCTGGTCCCGCGGCGGTGTGCCCGCCCCGGACCTGGCGCGGTTCTCCGCGTACTGGGTCCTCGCGTTGGTGCTCCCCGGGACCCTGGTGCACCGGGCGCTGCGCGGCAGCCGGGGCAACCTCCCGGAGGACCTCGGCTACGGCGCGGCCACCGGCCTGCTGCTGGAGATCATGGCCTGGGCGTTGGCCGCGGCGACCGGTCAGCAGTCCCTGCTGCGGTGGTGGCCGCTGCCCGTCCTCGTGGCGTTCGCCGCCGTCCCCGGGCTGCGCCGGCACTGGCGGGTCGGCGAGCGCCGTCCGCTGCCGCTCGCCTGGCACTGGGGAATGGGCGCGGCGCTGCTGGTGGTGCTGGCCTGGGGATACACCCAGTGGCGAACGGTCCCGCTGCCTCCGGTGTCCGGCGGCTACTACCAGGATGTGCTCTACCACCTGGGTCTGGTGCAGGAGCTGACCCGGGCGATGCCGTTCGAGTTGCCGCACGTCGCCGGGGAGGCGCTGCGCTACCACTACCTGTCCGACGCGCACGTCGCCAGCGGCAGCATGATCACCGGAATCTCTCCGGCGGTGGTGCTGCTACGACTCTGGCTGGTGCCGGTGGTCGCAACCGCGGTGCTGCTCGCGGCCGGGCTCGCCCGCGACCTGAGTGGTGCCGTCTGGACCGGCCCGGTGGCCGCCCTCGCCGCCTTCATCGGAGCGGGGGTCACGCTCGGTGCGCCGGTGGGCGTCTCCGGCGAGATGCCGCTGTCGTACGCCAGCCCCTCCCAGACGTACGTGCTGGTTCCGTTGCTGCTGCTCGCCGGGCTCATCGTCGACGTGGTCCGGGGGCGTTCCCTCGGCCCGGCCTGGCCGCTGGTTCCCGCGCTCGGGCTGGTCTGTGCGGGTGCGAAGTCCAGCGCGTTGCCGCCGGTGATCGCCGGCCTGGGTCTCACCGCCGTCGTGTTCTGGTGGCGGAAGCGCCAGATCCCGCGACCCGCCCTGACCGCGCTGGCCTGCCTCGTGGCGGCGATGGCGCTCGGCTTCCGGCTGTTCGCCGGTGGCGGAGCCGGCACGCTGCGCCTGCAGGCGTTGGCGATGCTGCACTTCATCGCCCCGTACGCCGAGACCCTCGGGCCGGGTGACGGAATCTGGCCGAGTGCGCCGCTGCCGCCGGGCATCAACGACGGCGGTTTTCTCGGGTGGCTGCTGGCGTTCGCCGTGGTCGCCTGGTGGGTGCTGGGTCAGGCGCCCCGATGGGTGGGCATGAGCCTGCTCGTCGACGGTGGGCACCGGGCCGACCCGGCCGTCTGGCTGCTCGCCGGCACGGTCCTGGCCGGAGCGGCCACCACCTGGGTGTTCCAGCACCCGTCGATCAGTCAGATCTACTTCTGGATGGGTGTCATCCCGCTCGGCGTCGTGCTGACCACCTGGTCCCTCGCCCAGGCCCGAGCGCCCTGGCCGGTGCTTGTGGTGCCCGCCGTGGCCGGCGTGCTGGCGGGGCTCGCCACGGCCGGCACGCTTGCGGGTTTCACCGTGCCCAGGATCAGCCGTCCCGGCACCCCCACCACCTCGACGATCGAGGGATGGCTGCGGGTGCTGGGTCTGTCAGCGGCCCGGTACGTGCTGTTCGTGGCGGTGGCCGCCGCGCTCGCCGTCGGGGTGGCCGCCCTGTGGCGACGCCGCGTCCCGGCACCGGTGCCGGCGGACGGCTCGGCACGTCGTCGGCGGACGGCGACGATCGCCCTGGCCGGGGTCACCGCGGCGATGCTCGGTGCCAGCGCCGCCGTCGCCGTGGGCGGTACCGTCCGCTCGGTGCTGACCGAGCCGGTGCGGGCGACCGGGCCGCAGCCGTACGCGCTGACCGCCGACGAGATGCGCGCGGCGCTGTGGCTTGACGACAACGCCGCCGACGACGACGTGGTCGCCACCAACGTGCACTGCCGGCCGGTGCGGACCACCCCGCACTGCGACGCCCGTGCGTTCTGGGTGACCGGCCTGGGCGGGCACCGCACTGTGGTGGAGAGCTGGGCCTACACCGACGCGGTAGTGGCCGCGCACGGCGTCGAGGGCCTGGGGTACGCCCGACAGAGTTTCCCCGACCAGGCGCTGCTCGCGCTCAACGACGGGGTGTTCAGCGCGCCGACCCGGGCCGACCTGGACCGGCTCCGCAACGAGCACGGGGTCCGGTGGCTGTTCGCCGACACCAGGGCGGGTGCGGTGTCGGCGGAGTTGGCCGGGCTGGCCCAGGTCCGACTGGTCGCCGGTCCGGTCACCGTCTACGAGCTGAACCGGCCCTGACCGCCCGAGCACCCCGGCCCGGTCCCGGCGTCCGAGGCCCGGCCCGGTCCCGCTCCCGACCAGCGGGTGCGGGACAATGAGGTACGTGACGACGATCCCCAACGTGCTGGCCAACCGGTACGCCTCGCCCGAACTGGTCGCCCTCTGGTCCCCGGAGGAGAAGGTCAGGATGGAACGGCGGCTCTGGCTCGCCGTGCTCCGCGCTCAGCGTGACCTGGGCGTGCCGGTGCCGGACGGCGTGGTCGAGGCGTACGAGCGGGTGCTCGACCAGGTCGACCTCGCCTCGATCGCCGAGCGGGAGCGGGTCACCCGGCACGACGTGAAGGCCCGGATCGAGGAGTTCAGCGCGCTCGCCGGGCACGAGCACGTGCACAAGGGGATGACCTCACGGGACCTCACCGAGAACGTCGAGCAGCTTCAGGTGCGCGCCTCGCTGGAGCTGATCCGCGACCGGGTGGTGGCCACCCTCGCCCGGTTGGCCTGGCTGGCCCACGAGCACTCCGAGCTGGTCATGACCGGCCGTTCGCACAACGTGGCGGCGCAGGCCACCACGCTGGGCAAGCGCTTCGCGTCGGCGGCGGAGGAGCTGCTGATCGCGTACGAGCGGCTGGAGGAGCTGATCGCCCGCTACCCGCTGCGGGGGATCAAGGGACCGGTCGGCACGGCCGCCGACCAGCTCGACCTCTTCGACGGCGACGCCGACAAGGTGGCCGAGTTGGAGCGGCGGGTCGCCGAGCACCTGGGCTTCTCCCGGGTGCTGGACAGCGTCGGGCAGGTCTACCCGCGCTCGCTCGACTTCGACGTGCTGGCCGCGCTGGCCCAGACCGCCGCGGCGCCGTCGTCGCTGGCCACCACGATCCGGTTGATGGTCGGTCAGGAGTTGGCGACCGAGGGCTTCAAGCCGGGCCAGGTCGGCTCCAGCGCGATGCCGCACAAGATGAACACGCGCTCCTCGGAGCGGGTGAACGGCTTCGCCGTGATCATCCGGGGTTACCTGTCGATGGTCGGCGAGCTGGCCGGTGACCAGTGGAACGAGGGGGACGTGTCCTGCTCGGTGGTCCGGCGGGTGGCACTGCCGGACGCGTTCTTCGCCGCCGACGGGCTGTTCCAGACGTTCCTCACCGTGCTCGACGAGTTCGGCTCGTACCCGGCGGTGATCAACCGGGAGCTGGAGCGCTTCCTGCCGTTCCTGGCCACCACGAAGATCCTGGTAGCGGCGGTCCGGCGGGGCGTCGGCCGGGAGGTCGCCCACGAGGTGATCAAGGAGCACGCGGTCGCTGTGGCGCTGGCGATGCGTGAGAAGGGCTCACCGGAGAACGACCTCTTCGACCGCCTGGCGGCGGACGGCCGACTCGGCCTGTCCCGCGCCGACATCGACACCCTGGTCGCCGACCGCAACGCCTTCGTGGGCGCCGCCCAGGCCCAGGTGGCAGCGGTAACCAGCCGCATCACGACCGTGGTGGAAGCCCACCCCGAAGCCGCAACCTACTCCCCACCCCCCATCCTCTAACCCACCGTTGCCGTCGATCATGAGGTTGGCGGGCCGCACGAGCTCTAAACCGCCGGTCAACCTCATGATCGACCTCGGCGTTATTCGCCGGTTGCGGTTTCGGCGGCGGTTCTCAGGTTGGGGGCGCTGGCCGGTTCGGCGATGCCGCCGGGAGCCTCGGTGATGCCCGCGATTTCCGCGGTTTCCGCGGCTACCGCTGGCTGGTCGGCCGGCATGACCTCGGGCATCTTGGGTACGGCGACCACTGCCGTCCCGTACGCACAGATCTCCATCCACATCTCGCCGCAGTCCCGGCTGTCGAACCGCATGCCGATCACCGCGTTCGCACCGAGCCGCAGGGCCTCCTCGCCGAGGCGGGCCACCGAGTCGGTGCGCCACCGGGTCAGGTTGTCCGGGGCCATCGGGTCGTACGCGCCACCGCGCAGGTTCTTCACACCCTCGCGGTACGGGTTGCGCGTCCTGGCCATCGATGACACCACCTCACCGAGAATCTGGCGGATCTCGTAGCCGGGCAGTTGCTCTGTCGTCACGACCAGCACGGTTCCGATGCTGTCAGGAGTGGCGCGACCCGATCGTGTGCATTGTTCACCTGATCGGATGCTGCAAAACCACGCGGCGCGGACGGCCGGCACGTGGCCGACCATCCGCGCCGAGCCGGCGCTAACCGTCAGACACCGGCCACCGAGGTGATCCAGGCCCGGTTGTACGCAACGCTGCCGTAGTTCTGGATGCTCGACCCGTCGGCGGTGGAGGCGACGCCGACCTGCTGGCCGTTGTAGAACTGCGGGCCGCCGGAGTCGCCGCGCCAGGCGTTGCCGTTGATCCGGGTGCTGCGGATCGCCTGGCCGCCGTACGCGTCGGTGGCGCTGTTGCTGGTGACCCGGACGGTGGCGGTCTTCAGCACGGTGGACGCCGAGCAGCCGCTGTAGCAGGTCATGCCCCAGCCGTAGATCGAGTTCGTCGAGTTGATCGGCGGGTTGCTGCTGGCCAGGCTCACAGTGGAGGTGCTGACGGTGCTGGAGAGTCGCATGAGCGCGAGGTCGTTGCGGGTGTAGGTGGCGCTGACCGTGCGGGTGACCCCGCCGGAGGTGCGGTTCACGCTGCCGACGCGCACCGACATGGTGCCGCTGATGCAGTGCCGGGCGGTGAGCACCCACTGCGCGGCGATGACGCTGCCGGAGCAGGTGAACGAGCCGTTGCTGAGCACCGCGGCGGCCCAGGGCGCGGACGAGACGGTGCCGCCGCCGATGATGGGCTGGGGGCCGGCTGGGGCGGCGGATGCGGCGGACGTGACGCCGAGGGCGCCGACCAGTGCGGTGCTGAGTACGACGAGCAGGGGGCGGATGCGCATCGGGTGGACTCCTTGGACGGGGCGGCCCGGGATCGCCGGGTGCGGGTGGGGGACGGCAGCGGGGGTTCCCGCGAGCGCCTGAATCGACCTACGTCGATGTACAGTAGGGCCCGACGCGGCCGTTATCAAGGATCTGATCGAGGTTGGCCAATGTAACGATTTGGCCACCTGTTGCGCCGTATAAGCCCTGCTGAGACCGCCTGTAGCGCCTGACGGGTCACAGTGGGCGTCGGTAATGTCGATCACTGCCTGGACTGCACCCGGCCGGTGCGTCCGCGGCGATATCTGCCAGGTACGCTGGCTGCGCTCGCCCATTGTGGGTCGGCACCCAACTGCGTACACAGTCAGGAGTGCCCAGTGCCTCGCGTCGTCGTCGACGTCATGCTCAAGCCCGAGATCCTCGATCCGCAGGGCCAGGCCGTCGCAAACGCGCTGCCCCGGCTCGGCGTCGGTGACGTCGCCTCGGTTCGGATCGGCAGGCGGATCGAGATCGAGTTCACCGGTGAACCGGACCTGGACCGCGCTCGGGAAATTGCCGACAAACTGCTCGCCAACCCGGTCATCGAGGACTTCACCGTCCGCCTGGTCGAGGCCGACGAGACCGCGGACGCCCGCTCGTGACCGCCCGGGTCGGTGTCGTCACCTTCCCCGGCTCGCTCGACGACGGGGACGCGGCCCGGGCCGTCCGGATCGCCGGCGCTGAGCCGGTCCGGCTCTGGCACGGCGACCCGGAGCTGCACGGCGTCGACGCCGTCGTCCTGCCCGGCGGGTTCTCCTACGGTGACTACCTGCGCTGCGGTGCCATCGCCCGGTTCGCCCCGGTGATGGAGACGATCGTGGACGCCGCCCGGGGTGGTCTGCCGGTGCTCGGCATCTGCAACGGTTTCCAGATCCTGTGCGAGGCGCACCTGCTGCCCGGCGCGCTCACCCGCAACCAGCACCTGCACTTCCGCAACCGGGACCAGGTCCTGCGCATCGAGTCGGCCGGGACCGCGTGGACCAACGCGTTCCAGCCCGGCCAGGAAGTGCTCATCCCGGTGAAGAACGGCGAGGGCTGCTACGTCGCGGACACCGCGACGCTGGACCAGCTCGAGGCCGAGGGTCGAGTCGTCGCCCGCTACGTCGGCGGTAACCCCAACGGGTCCCAGCGCGACATCGCCGCGATCACCAACGCCGCCGGCAACGTGGTCGGCATCATGCCGCACCCCGAGCACGCGGTGGAGGCGCTCACCGGCCCTTCGCTGGACGGCCTCGGCTTCTTCACTTCGGTCCTCAAGCACCTGGTGGGGACGCCGGCGTGACCGGCGAGACGATCATCGGTCAGCTCAACCGCCGGCCCGGCGGGCGCGAGCGCAGCGAGGAGAGGTCATGACCACCCATCCGGACCCGGTACGCGACACACCGGAGGCGTACTCCGCCCCGGCGCAGCCGGCCGAGCCGAGCCCGGCGCAGCCGGTCGCACCGGCGACCGTCCCCGCCCAGCCGGCCACCGCCGTGTGGACCGAGGGCGTGGACACCGTGCCGCGCGCCGGTGGCACCCCGGGCGAGCTTCAGCCGTACACCGAGCTGGGCCTGCGTGACGACGAGTACGACCGGATCCGGCAGATCCTCGACCGCCGGCCCACCCAGTCCGAGCTCGCCATGTACTCGATCATGTGGAGCGAGCACTGCTCCTACAAGTCGAGCAAGGTGCACCTGCGCCAGTTCGGCGAGAAGGCCCCGCACAGCGACCGGCTGCTCGCCGGCATCGGTGAGAACGCTGGTGTCGTGCAGGTGTCCGACGAGCTGGCGGTGACCTTCAAGGTCGAGTCGCACAACCACCCGAGCTTCGTCGAGCCGTACCAGGGCGCGGCGACCGGCGTCGGCGGCATCGTCCGGGACATCCTCGCCATGGGCGCCCGCCCGGTCGCGGTGATGGACCCGCTGCGCTTCGGCGCCGCGGACCACCCGGACACCGCCCGGGTGCTCACCGGCGTGGTCGCCGGCGTGGGCGGCTACGGCAACTGCCTGGGCCTGCCCAACATCGGTGGCGAGCTGGTCTTCGACCCCTCCTACCAGGGCAACCCGCTGCTCAACGCGCTCTGCCTGGGCGTGCTGCCGGTCAACCGGCTGCAGAACAAGGCCGCCGCCGGCCCGGGCAACGTTGTCGTGCTGATGGGCGCCAAGACCGGCCGGGACGGCATCGGCGGCGTGTCGGTGCTGGCCAGCGCGACCTTCGACGAGGGCAGCGAGGCGCGCCGCCCCGCCGTGCAGGTCGGCGACCCGTTCACCGAGAAGCTGCTGATCGAGGCGTGCCTCGAGCTGTACGACGGCCAACTGGTCGTCGGCATCCAGGACCTCGGCGGCGCCGGCCTGACCTGCGCGCTCACCGAGACCGCCGCCGCCGCCGGCACCGGCATGCGGGTCTGGTTGGAGCGGGTGCCGCTGCGCGAGCCCTCGATGGACCCGCACGAGATCCTGGCCAGCGAGTCGCAGGAGCGGATGCTGCTCGTCGTCGAGCCGGACAAGCTCGACGCGGTGCTCAAGACCTGCGAGAAGTGGGGCGTCCTCGCCACCGCGATCGGTGAGGTCACCGCACCGGAGCCGGACGGCCGCCCGGGTCGGCTGCTGATCACCTGGCAGGACCACCTGGTCGTCGACGTGCCGCCGGGTTCGCTTGTCGACGACGGCCCGGTCTACGCCCGGCCGATGCGTGAGCCGGCCGACCTGATCCTGCTCCAGGCCGACCGGGCCGAGACGCTGCCCCGCCCGGCCGACCCGGAGGCGCTGCGGGAGACCGTGCTGCGCATGATCGCGTCGCCCAACCTGGCCGACAAGACCTGGGTGACCGAGCAGTACGACCGCTACGTGCTGGGCAACACGGTGCTCGCCCAGCCGGAGGACGGCGGTGTGATCCGGATCGACGAGCGGACCGGCCTCGGCGTGGCGCTGTCGGTGGACGGCAACGGCCGGTACGCCCGTCTCGACCCGTACAACGGCACCAAGCTGGCCCTGGCCGAGGCGTACCGGAACGTGGCGGTGACCGGCGCGAAGCCGATCGCCGTGACCAACTGCCTCAACTTCGGCTCCCCGGAGGACCCGGGCGTCATGTGGCAGTTCGCCGAGGCCGTGCGCGGCCTGGCGGACGGCTGCCTGGAGCTGGGCATCCCGGTGACCGGCGGCAACGTCAGCTTCTACAACCAGACCGGCGCGGCGGCCATCCACCCGACCCCGGTGGTCGGCGTGCTGGGTGTGCTGGACAACGTCGCCGACCGGGTGCCGATGGGCTTCGTGCCGCGCGCCGGCGGCGACCACGACCAGCTCTACCTGCTCGGCGAGACGAACGTGGAGCTGTCCGGCTCGGAGTGGGCCTGGGTGACGCACGAGCACCTCGGCGGCATTCCGCCGCAGGTCGACCTTCTCCGCGAGAAGGCGCTCGCCGAGCTGCTGGCCGAGGCGGCCCGGGTCGGCCACCTGGCCTCCGCGCACGACCTCTCCGACGGTGGCCTCGCCCAGAGCCTGGTCGAGTCCTGCCTGCGTCGAGGCGTCGGTGCCCGGGTCGCGGTGCCGGAGCAGTTCACCGAGGGCTCGATGCCGTTCGTGTACCTGTTCAGCGAGTCCGCCACGCGGGCGCTGGTGTCGGTGCCGCGCGGCCACGACAAGGCGTTCGCGGCGCTCTGCGCCGAGCGGGGCGTGCCGTTCGAGCTGATCGGCGTCACCGACCCGACCGGCGGTGCGCTCGAGGTGCACGGCCAGTTCCGGATCGGCCTGGACGAGCTGCGCGCCGCGCACACCGAGACGTTGCCGCGCCTCTTCGGGGGCTCGGCGGCCGTCGAGGTGCCCGCCCCGGCCGCCGGTGTGGCGGGTGCGGTCGAGGCCGTGCCGCTGCCGGTGGCGCCGGCCGAGCCGCTCGACCCGGCTGAGGTTGTCTCCGAGCCGATCGCCTCGTCGGGGCCGTCTCCGGAGACCGGCGCTGTCGAGCCGATCGGGTCGGAGCAGCCCGAGTCTGACTCCGGTGACGCCGAGCCGTCGCCTGACGAGCGCTGAGGCGTTGGCCGCTGCCGTCTACGGCCAACCCGGCTCGGGTGCCCGGTTCGACTGGGGTCTGACCGGGGCGGCCGAGCTCGGCCGGGTCTGCGCGGCGCTGGTGGTGGTGGACGTGCTGTCGTTCACCACCGCCGTCGAGGTGGCGGTGGCCCGGGGTATGCGGGTGCACCCGTTCCCCTGGGGTGAGCAGGCCGCCGAGTACGCCGTCCGGGTCGGCGCGACAGCTGCTGTCGGGCGGCGGCAGACGACAGCGGAACACCCATGGTCGCTCTCGCCGGCCGCGTTGAGTAGCGCACCCGTGGTGGCGGACCTGGTGCTGCCCTCCCCGAACGGCTCCGCCATCAGCGCCGCCGCCAGCGCCACCGGCCTGCCGGTGGTCGCGGCGTGCCTGCGCAACGCACGCGCCGTCGGGCATTGGCTGCGCCGCCAGGGGTACGGCACTGTGGACGCTCCAATCGGCGTGATCGCCTCCGGAGAGCGGTGGCCGGACGGGTCACTGCGTCCGTCGGTGGAGGACCAGCTCGGCGCCGCCTCGGTGCTGGATGCCCTCTCCGGCGTGCCGGGTGGGCTGTCGGTGGAGGCGGCCATGGCGCTCGCCGCGCTGGCGAGCACCCCGGATGTGCCCGCCGCCGTGCGCGGCAGCGTCTCCGGGCGGGAGTTGACCGAGAACGGCTTCGCCGGGGACGTGGATGTCGCCGTCCGGATCGGCGTGTCGAACGTCGTGCCGGTGCTCCACCAGGGCGTCTTCTCCGCAGCCTGACCGCGCCCCCATCCCGCGATCTTGCACTTTCTGTCCCCGACATAGGGGGCATTCCGCCCGTACGGGCGACCGAAACGGCAACATCGGCGCGGGTCGGGTTGGTCTTGTGACAGCGAAACGGCCACCCGGATACCTCCGGGTGGCCGTTTCCATGAGCTGTGGTGGGGTCAGTCGTCCAGCCAGTCGAGGCGGCGACCGCCGCGCTCGGTCGGCGGCGGGGTCTCCGGCCGGTTCCGCCCGGCGGGCTGCTGGCCGTAGCCGCCCTGGTCGTAGCCCCGGTCGTCGTAGCCGCCGCGCTGCTGCGGAGGCTCCTGGCCGTAGTTGCCGGCCTGGTCGTACCCGCCGGCCGGTTGGCCGTAGCCGCCCTGGTCGTAGCCCCGGTCGTCGTAGCCGCCGCGTTGCTGCGGAGGCTCCTGGGCGTAGTTGCCGGCCTGGTCGTACCCGCCGGCCGGTTGACCGTAGCCGCCCTGGTCGTACCCGCCCGCCTCCGGAGCGCCGTAGCCCGCGGTCGGCTCGGCGGCGCGACCGCCGTACGGGGCGGCCTCGGGCTGGCCGTAACCCTGACCCTGCTCCGGCTGGTAGACGCCGGTGGCGTACGGGTCGGCCGGGGCCGGGTACTGGGTGTCGCCGGTGTACCGGCCGGTCGGCTCGTCGAACCGCTCGCCGTACGCCGCACCGCCAGCGGGAGCCGCCGGATACGCGGTCGTGCCGCCCGGAGCGTCGTAGTCGCGACTGCCGTAGCCACCGCCGGAGGCTGGTGCGTTTCCGTAGCCGCCACCGGAGGCCGGAGCGTTGCCGTAGCCGCCACCGGGCGCGGCACCGTAACCGTCACCGGCCGCACCGGCGCCGTAGCCGCCTTCCGCGCCGGCCGGGGCACCGTAGCCCCCACCCGAGGCGGGAGCGTTGCCGTAGCCGCCACCTGAGGCCGGGGCGTTGCCGTAGCCACCACCGGAGGCAGGAGCGTTGCCGTAGCCGCCGGCACCGTATCCGCCGGGGGCCGGCTCGTCGCCGTATCCGGCGCCGCCCCAGCCCTGCTGACCCGCGCCGCCGTACGCCTGGGCAGGCGCGCCGTACGGGTCCGGCGGAACGTCGTCGACCACCGGGCGGTGCATCATCGTGGGCGCCTCGCTCAGCGCCGCGCCACCGACCATGGTCGGGTCCGCGCCGGGACGACCGCCGACCACCCGGGTCTGGTCGTCGGGGCCGCGGAACCCGCCCCGCGAGGGTGGCACCACACCGCCGCCACCGGCGGCCGCCGGAGCGTCGTCGTCGTCGCCGTTCTCCTTGCGCTTCATCCAGAGCAGCACGATCGTGCCGACACCGGCGGCGACCAGGAGACCACCGAGCAAGATGATCATGTACGAGCCGATGCCACCGCTGTCCTCGTTGTTCGAGGCGTTCGCCGGAGCGCCCTGGCTGGCCTCCTCGGTGGGCTCCTCTTCGGTGCCCTCCTCGGTCGCCTCGTCGGTGGGCGTGGCCTCGGGGGTGGCGGACGGGGTGGCGCTCGGCGAAACCTCGACCTTGATCGCGAGGCTGATCCGTTGCCCGGTGACGGCCTGCCCGGCGGCGGCATTGATGGACTTGGTGGCCACCACATTGTCGAAGCTGGCGCCCAGGGCGATCCGCCCGGGTGCGATCGGCTTCTCGGTGGTGCCGGTGAAGCGGAAGTCGCCGCTGCCGTTGCTGGTGGTGTCGAACTGCCGGCCGGTGCTGTCGCGCAGCATGACCACCGCGTTCGCGACCGCCTTGCTGTCGGCCTGCGAGATCACCTTGCCGGAGATCGACCGTACGGTCTGGTTCTGCGGCGGCGGCGGAGCGGCCTTGCCCTTCACGGTCAGCGAGACGGTGGCGGTGTCCGGGCCGGACTCGGCCTCGACTGCCACCGTGACGGTCGCGGTCGCGTCGCCAGCGTTGTCGTTGGCCGCGATCCGGACCAGCTGCGACCTCGGCTGATTGCCCAGGCCGGGCAGGTCGATCTCGCCACAACCGCTGGCACATCGAACACCCGAGGGCAGGCCGGCGAGGCTGATCGTCGCCTTGTCGTCACCGTTACCCGGGGTGACGCTCACTGTGATCGTGGCGTCGCTGCCGGCGTTTACTGTGATCGAGCCGGGGGAAACACTGACATCTGCGGCCATGGCTGGTGTGGCGGGGACGGCGAGCAGAGCGCCGGCAACCAGCGCTACGACCACACCGGCCCGCTGCTTCCAGGCACGTCGGTGTGTTGACACGTCCACCGCCTTCCGGGCTGACTTCCCTCTGACCGGCGGGGCGCCGGGCCGGGGATCATCACGGTACGAATACGCCGTCGGCAACTATGCCTTGTCCGACTGCATGAGCGCGACCCAGGGCCAGCGTCGCGTGTCTGGCCTGGGGGTCGTATCGTCCCGTCGTGTCCTCTCCGCACAGTAAGTCCGCTGCCGTTGCGGCCGCGTTGTCGGCGCTCGACGAGGGGCGTACACCCGAACGGCCGGTGTTCCGGGAGGCGGTCCGGTCGTTGTTGGCCGTCCTCGCGGAGCGCGCCCCCGGCCGATCGGTGGAGGTGCGCGTTCCACCATACGGGGCGATCCAGTGCGTACCGGGGCCTCGACACACCAGAGGAAACCCACCAAACGTGGTCGAGATGGCCCCGAACACCTGGTTGGAGCTGGCAACCGGCAGGGTCGACTGGGCGTCGGCGGTCACCGACGGTCGCGTCCAGATGAGTGGCAACCGGGCGGACCTCTCGGCCTATCTGCCCCTCTAGTCGTCCCGATGTCCCACTCCCCGTGACGGTGAGCAGGGGAATCGTGACTTTCTGTATTGACGCCGATTCGCGTACACTGTCAGGCGACGACAGTGGTCCCGGCAGAGGAGAGTGGATCCGCCCGTGATCCCCGCCCGGCCGGTCCAGACCAGCATGAGGGAGCGGTAGGTGCCCCGAGGCGACGGCCGGCTGAGCCACGACCTTGACCCCCAACGACCTGGCCCCCAGGATGCCTGTGGCGTCTTCGGCGTCTGGGCCCCCGGTGAAGAGGTTGCCAATCTGACCTACTTCGGCCTCTACGCCCTCCAGCACCGCGGCCAGGAGGCGGCGGGCATCGCGGTGAGCGATGGCTCCGGCGTGGTGGTCTACAAGGACCTCGGCCTGGTGGCGCAGGTCTTCGACGAGCCCACTCTGGCGAGCCTGCGTGGTCACCTGGCGATCGGGCACGCCCGATACTCCACCACCGGCGCGTCGAACTGGGAGAACGCCCAACCGACGATCCGGTCGACCACCTCCGGCACGACCATCGCGTTGGCCCACAACGGCAACCTGGTCAACACCGCGGAGCTGGAGAAGGAGGTCGCCGAGCGCGGCCTCATCGCCGACGGTTCGACAAACGACACCTCCCTGGTGACGATGCTGCTGGCCAGCCGACCGGATCTGTCGGTCGAGGCGGCCGCGATGGAGGTGCTGCCGCAGCTGCGTGGCGCGTTCAGCTTCGTCTTCATGGACGAGTCGACCCTCTACGCGGCCCGCGACGCGCACGGCGTCCGCCCGCTGGTGCTGGGCCGCCTGGAGCGCGGCTGGGTCGTCGCCAGCGAGACGGCCGCACTGGACATCGTCGGCGCCAGCGTGGTGCGCGAGGTCGAGCCGGGCGAGCTGATCGCTATCGACGAGAACGGCCTGCGCTCCACCCGGTTCGCCGCGCCGGAGCCGAAGGGTTGCCTCTTCGAGTACGTCTACATCGCCCGCCCGGACGCCACGATCGCCGGGCGCAACATCCACTCGGCCCGGGTGCAGATCGGCCGGCAGTTGGCCAAGGAGCACCCCGTCGAGGCCGACCTGGTGATCCCGGTGCCCGAGTCGGGCACTCCAGCGGCGATCGGCTACGCGGAGGCGTCCGGCATCACCTACGGCGCCGGCCTGATGAAGAACCCGTACGTGGGTCGCACCTTCATCCAGCCGTCGCAGACCCTGCGTCAGCTCGGCATCCGGCTCAAGCTCAACCCGCTGCGGGAGAACGTCCGCGGCAAGCGGTTGGTGGTAGTGGACGATTCGATAGTGCGCGGCAACACCCAGCGCGCCATCGTCCGGATGCTGCGTGAGGCGGGTGCGCTGGAGGTGCACGTCCGGATCTCCTCGCCGCCGGTCAGCTGGCCGTGCTTCTACGGCATCGACTTCGCCACCCGGGCGGAGCTGCTGGCCAACGGGTTGGACAACGACGGCATCCGGCGCTCCATCGGCGCCGACACGCTGGGCTTCGTTTCCCTTCCTGGTCTGATCGCCGCGACCGAGCAGCCGAAGACCCGGTTGTGTCGGGCGTGTTTCGATGGGGAGTACCCGATCGAGTTGCCGGCCGGCAACCTGATCGGCAAGCACGTGCTCGAAGGGGTGGGTCGACGCGTCGCCAACTCGGCGTCGGAGGCCCCGCACACCAACGGCTCGTCCGTCGCCACTCCGGGTGGCGTTACCGCAAACCGCCCGTAGCACCAACCGGCGCGGCCCGGCTACCGCCGGCGGCACCGAGAACCAAAGGGGAGAACCGTGACGCACGTGTCCGAGCGCAGCGGCGCAGGAAGCAGCCCGACCGGCGCCGGCGGCGACCGCCAGCCGTGGACGGGCGGTGCTGGCCGCCAGGCGCGCAAACGCTCGGTCTCGTACGCCGACGCCGGCGTCTCCATCGACGCGGGCGACCGCGCGGTGGAGCTGCTGAAGTCCAAGGTGCGGCAGACCCGCCGCCCCGAGGTGCTCGGTGACCTCGGTGGCTTCGCTGGGCTGTTCCGGCTCGACACGAAGAAGTACAAGAGCCCGATCCTGGCGTCCTCCACCGACGGGGTGGGCACCAAGCTGGTGATCGCTCAGCAGATGGACATCCACGACACGGTCGGCATCGACCTGGTCGCCATGGTCGTGGACGACCTGGTGGCCTGCGGCGCCGAGCCGCTGTTCCTGCTCGACTACATCGCCACCGGCGAGGTCGTTCCGGACAAGGTCGCCGAGATCGGCGCGGGTATCGCCGACGGCTGCCGCTACGCCGGCTGCGCGCTGCTGGGCGGGGAGACCGCCGAGCACCCCGGCGTCCTGCGCCCGGACGAGTACGACATCTCCGCGACCGGCGTGGGCGTCGTCGAGGAGGCCGACATCCTCAGCCCGGAGCGGGTCGAGGTGGGCGACGTGGTGATCGCGATGCGTTCCTCCGGTCTGCACTCCAACGGATACTCGCTGGTCCGGCACGTTCTGCTGGGCGCGGCGCGGATGCGTCTGGACATCGTGATCGACGACTTCGGTCGGCAGCGGACCCTCGGTGAGGAGCTGCTCACCCCGACCAAGATCTACGCCAAGGACTGCCTCAAGCTGATCGCCGAGGCCGAGGTGCGGGCGCTGTCCCACATCACCGGTGGCGGTATCCCCGGCAACCTGGTCCGGGTGCTGCCGGAGCACGTCGACGCGGTGGTCAACCGGTCCACCTGGAAGCCGCAGCCGATCTTCGACCTGATCCAGACGAAGGGTCGGATCGACGACCACGACATGGAGTCGACCTTCAACATGGGCGTCGGCATGTTCGCGATCGTGTCGGCGGAGGACGCCGACCGGGCGCTGGCCACCCTGACCGGCCGTGGAGTCGAGGCGTGGCAGGCCGGCGAGATCATCGAGGGCACCGGCAACGTGCAGATGGTCGGTCAGCACACCCGAGGATGATCACGCTCCGGTGATCGTACGGGCACCTGATCAGGGCTTCACCCGAGTGGCCAATGCCGCCTAGCCTGAAGGGCTCAGGCTAGGCGGAGGAGGGCGATGGCTGCTCAGGGACGTTCGTTCAGCGGGATGCGGGGTCTGGCCGCCGTCCCGTCGTACGTCGTCATGCAGCCCACCACCCTCTGCAACCTCGACTGCGCGTACTGCTACCTGCCGTTTCGGGCCGCCGACCGGCGGATGCCGGTGGCGGTGGCCGAAGCGGTGGCGGCAGCGGTCAACCCCTGGGCGGCGAACGGTCGCTTCTCTGTGGTGTGGCATGGCGGCGAGCCGCTGGCCGCCGGTCGAGAGCACCTGGCCGATCTGATCGCCCCGTTCGGGCCCGACGTCGAGCACCACGTGCAGACCAACGCCACCCTCATCGACGACGACTGGTGCGATTTCTTCGTCCGGCACGAGATGCGGGTGAGCGTGAGCGTCGACGGGCCCCGGGCGCGCAACGGTGACCGGGTCAACCGGGGCGGTCAGCCGGCGTACGACCGGATCCTGCACGGCATTTCGGCGCTGCGCCGGCGCGATCTGCCGTTCTCCGCGTTGGCAGTGGTGTCCCGGCCGGAGCCGGGGCTCGCCACCGAGTTGTACGACTACTTCCTCGAACTGGGCTGCGACGTGTTGGGCATCAACATCGAGGAGACCGAGGGGGTCAACACCCGCGACAACCGCCACGACCCGTCGGCGGTGTCCGCGTTCTGGGCGGAGTTGGTCGGGGCGTGGCGCCGGGAGCCCCGGATCCACCTCCGGGAGATCGAGTGGTCGTTGCGCTACGCCGCGGCGGTGCTCGACAACTCGGCGGACGGGGTGCTGCCCCGTCAACTGGACCCGATCCCGACGATCGGTCACGACGGCTCGGTGATCGTGCTTTCCCCGGAGTTGGCCGGTTTCACCGACCCCCGCTACGGCGACTTCAGCAGCGGCAACGTGTTGACCACCCCGCTGGCGCAGATCCTCGGCAACGCGGCGACGACGCCCTGGGTGGAGGAGTTCCTGGCCGGGGTGGAGGCGTGTCGGGCGTCCTGCCCGTACTTCGGCTTCTGCGGTGGTGGCCATGCCGCCAACCGTTACTTCGAGCTGGGGCGTTTTGACGGTACGGAAACCGAGCACTGCCGCAACAGCAAGATCCGCCTATTGGAGGGAGTGTTGGAGCATGCCCGAGACCACGAGTCACCGGCGGCCTGAGCGCGAAGCGGACGACGGAGTCACCGAACGGGTGCGAGACGCGGCTCCCGCGCTCGTCGCGCTGCTCCAGGAGGCCGAGGACGCACGGCGGCTGCGCTCGGAGGTGTCGGGCGGAGACGGCTCCAGCGCGGTCTGTGCCTGGAACCACTTCGAGAACATCCCGACGTTCTACAACTGGAACAATCGCCCGCGCTGAGGGGAGCCGTTGTCAGGGGCCTGTCGAGCGGCCGGATGGCTCCGGTCGGGCCAGGCCCCTGATCGTCGGCGACTGCACCTGCAGAGGACGTGCGTGAGCACGCGGGGGTTACCGCGTGCTCAGCTGCGTCGAGAGGTCAGCGGGTCGGACGGACCCAGGGATCCGGATCGTCGTCCGCGTGATCCTCATCATCGTCGTCGACGAACTCTTTCGAGTCGTCGTCGAAGTGGTGCTCAGACTTACCAGCACCCGCCAACTCGCGCTGCAAGGCGGTGAGGTCGGTGTTCGGGGAGTGGTACTTCAACTCCCGCGCCACCTTAGTCTGCTTGGCCTTAGCACGGCCGCGCCCCATGGCTCGACCCCCTCGCACAGAATGCGGGGCAGCCCGAAGGCGGGCCCCGATGACGTCAGGCATCTCTCGTGGCTCTTACGGTACATGGGGATGCCACCGTTCGGCACCTCGGGTTACCGTCAGCCGGCTCTGCGCGTCGCGTCGATCCGGCCGTCACCCAGTGTACCGGGTAAGGAGCGGAACGGTTAGCACCCGTGACACCGGACAAACCGCATCAAATTTGACCCGGGCTCAGCTTACCCAGCAACGCCCAACACCGGGGCCCGGAGGCGGATCTCGTCGATCCGCCCCCGGGAACGCTCAGCGCAGGTGGATCGCCCGCAGCCGGCCGACGTCGGCCATCCGCCGCTCCGCCAGCCGGTCGGCGGCCACGGCCGGCGGCACGCCCTCAGCGTCGGCCAGGTGCAGGATCTCGCGGGTGGTGTCGTAGATCCGGGTCGCCCGCAGCTTGGCCCGGTCGAAGTTGAAGCCCTCGATCTCGTCGGCCACCTGGATGACGCCGCCCGCGTTGACCACGTAGTCCGGGGTGTAGAGGATGCCCCGGTCGGCCAGCAGCTTCTCGATGCCCGGGTGGGCGAGCTGGTTGTTCGCCGCACCGGTCACCACCTTGGCGCGCAACGCCGGCACCGTGTCGTCGTTCAGGGCGCCGCCCAGCGCGCACGGCGCGTACACGTCGAGGTCGGCGGCGACCAGCGCACTGGAGTCGTCGACGAGGGTGACCTGCGGGTGGTTGGTGCGCACCCAGGCCAGCGCCTTCGGGTTGACGTCGGTGGCGACCACCTCGGCGCCGTCCTCCAGCAGGTGCCCGGTGAGGTACTTGCCGACCTTGCCCAGGCCGGCCACGCCGACCCGGCGGCCCCGCAGGCTCGGGGTGCCCCACACGTGCTCGGCCGCAGCCCGCATCCCCTGGAAGACACCCCAGGCGGTGAGGATCGACGAGTCGCCGGCACCGCCGTGCTCCACGCTGCGCCCGGTCACGTAGCGGGTCTCCCGGGCCACGACGTCCATGTCCGCCACGTAGGTGCCGACGTCGCAGGCGGTGTAGTAGCGGCCACCCAGCGACTCCACGAAGCGGCCGTACGCGCGCAGCAGCGCCTCGCTCTTGATCTGCTCCGGGTCGCCCCAGATGACGGCCTTGCCGCCGCCCAGGTCCAGCCCGGCGAGCGCGTTCTTGTATGCCATCCCGCGGGACAGGTCCAGCACGTCGGCGAGGGCGTCGTCCTCGCTCGCGTACGGGTAGAAGCGGGTGCCGCCGAGCGCCGGGCCCAGCGCTGTGGAGTAGATCCCGATGATCGCCTTCAGGCCGCTCTGCTTGTCCTGGCAGAACACGACCTGTTCGTGACCGGTCGATACCGGGTCGTCGGTGCTCGCGAATACGCCCATTGTTGGCTCCTACTGTGGTGTGCGTCCTTGTGGGACGCGGACCTGGTGGACCCCGGCGGGGATGCTGCCGGTGTGATCGAGCCTAGTATCGGCCGCCGGCCGGGCGCTCGACGCGCCACCGCCGTCCCACGTTGCGGCGCGCGTGCTCCGGCCGCTGAGCCCGTCCGGGCGTGGTTCGTGGGAGGATCGCGCGGTGCCGTCGCTCTTCGCTTCTTACCTGCGCGTGTACGAACCGTTGGCCGCCTTCGACCGAGACCGGCAGAGCTACTGGCGCCGCTACGTCTCGGAGGGGCGCGCGGTCGCCCCGGTCGAGGGGCCCGGTCGGCAGCGGACGGCGGTGATCGAGGCACTGGGAGCCGGCTGGACCCGGCTGCCGGACCTGCCGGAGGAGGCGTACGTCCTGGAGACGGACGACAGCCTGCTGGTCTGCCCCTGGAACCTGCGCATCCGGGTCGCCGAGGCGGCGCTCAGCGCCCGGGACGGGGTGCCCTCGGTGCTCGCCGACGCCTTCGTGCCGCCGGTGCTCGCCGGGCAGGCCAGGGCGGTGGTGGACGACTGGCGCAGTGGCGCCCGGGTGCTGGAGCACGGGGTGCCCCGGGTGCACGAGCAGATCGCCACCTGGGGCGTACCGCTTCGGTGGTTCGTGCTCTTCGACCCGGCGGAGCGGGACCTGGTCACCGAGCCGGGCCGGCGGGCGCTGCGCTATCGCACCGAGATCTCCAAGGCTCGACGCCGCTCGTCGCGGGCGCTGTCGGTGCTGCGCAAGTCGGTGGGCGAGGCGCCGATCACCGAGGCGGTGGAGGAGGCGGCCCGCTGGCTGGAGGAGTTCCATCCGCGGTCAGTGGTCGAGCTGGACTACGGCGGTCTGGTCGACCTGCTCTCCGACGAGACCCTCGCCGCGGACGACTCACCCGAGTTGGTTGCCGGTGGCCTCGCGGGGCTGTCGCGCGGCGAGGCCGAGGAGGCGTCGGCCGCGTACGACAAGTTGGTGGCCCGGTGGCGCGCGGTGCAGCTTTTGGAGCGGTGCAACTAGGGCATATCACCCTAGGAGCGCTCCCAAGGTGAGTTGTGCTCGTAGTTGACGCATCACGAACCGTGATCATGAGTCCGAATAAGGTAGTTTCTGCCGTGTAAAAGTCGTAAAAATCGGGCATGGTTCATCCGTCCGTCTAGGGACCTTCATCCGTTCGGCCCATGTCGGACATCGGGGACTAGCCGGACCATGGGAGACGCGTCGGCCGGCGGGACCCCGGCCGATGTCTATACATGTGGAGGAGTGACCGATGGCATCGCGAACGCACGAACCAGAGCCGCTACTCACGCCGGCCGAGGTGGCGTCGATGTTCCGGGTCGACCCGAAGACGGTGACCCGGTGGGCCAAGGCTGGCAAGCTCAGTGCCATCCGCACCCTGGGTGGCCACCGTCGGTACCGTGAGTCGGAGGTCAGGGCGCTGCTGCAGGGCCAGATCCCGCAGCAGCGGCAGGGCGACTGAGCCGGCGACAGTTTTTCGTCAGGGGCGGTGGATCTCGATCCACCGCCCCTTTCCATGCCCCGCCGAGCACGACGCCGACCGGAGTCAGCGCTGCGGCTCGGCCAACGTCACCCGGATGCCGACAGTGCCGCCCTCGCCGCGACGCAACCGGCTGCCCAGCAGGCTCAGCCGCCCGATCAGGCGGTACTTGTGCTTCAGCAGGTCGCGGACCCGGCCGGTGTCACCGCCCCCGTAGATCGTCGCGTGAGCCGGCACCTCCACCCCGTGTGGCCGACCCCGCACGTCGCAGGGCGCCACTGTCACCTCACCGTTGTGGCGGATCCGCTTCACCTTGCCCGAGTCGGCCCGGGTCCAGACCGCCAACGCCTCGCCGTCGCGTACCGCCCAGACCGGGGTCGGAACCGCCCGACCGTCCTTGCGGAAGGTCGTGAGCAGGATGTACTTCTCGGCCGACAGCCGGTCCAGCGTGGTCACGCCGCCAGGATACGACCGGCGCGGGCCACTGAATGGCCGGATAGCGTGAACGTCGTGACGGTTGAGCCTCTAATCGGTGACGTGATCGGCGAACTGCTGCGGGACACCCTCGCCGTGGCCACCGGGGTGGGTCCCCGGCCCCTGGTCGGCGGTCGACTGCCCCGACCGGTCATCGAGATCATCGAACGGGACGACGGCCTGATCAACGGCGCGCCGGCAGCGCACTACCTGGACGGGCCGGCGGAGTGGCAGCCGTACGACCACCGCGCGGTGGACCGTGCGTACGGCGAGACGCTGGACATCGGCACCGGGGCCGGCCGGATCGCGCTGCTGCTCCAGGAGCGTGGCGTACCGGTCACCGGGCTGGACACCTCCGCCGGTGCGCTGGAGGTGAGCCGGCGTCGCGGGGTCCGGCGGCTGGTGCACGGCACCGTCGACACGCACGTCGCCGACGGTCCGCAGTACGACACGTTCCTGCTGCTCGGCAACAACCTCGGGCTGTTCGAGGGGCGGGAGCGCGCTCCCGAGTTCCTGGCCGCGCTCGCCGCGCTGGCCCGACCCGGTGCGCAGATCATCGCGCAGGGCACCGACCCGTACGGCACCCGCGACCCGCTGCACACCGGCTACCACGAGCGCAACCGCCGACGCGGCCGGCTCGGTGGCCAGCTGCGGCTGCGGCTGCGCTACCGCGAGTTGAGCACCGAGTGGTTCGACTACCTGGTCTGCTCGGCGGACGAGTTCGCCGCTCTGGTGCACGGCACCGGTTGGCGGCTCACCGATGTGGACGACAGCGACGCCCCCTACTACCTGGCCACCCTGCGCCTCGTCGACTGAGCGAGGCCCCCGCTCTCCGCCGGGCGGAGAGCGGGGGCCGTCGTACGTCTCAGACCTGGACGGTCGGGGGGAGCTGCTCGGGCGGGAGGCCGCCGTCGCCGTCGACCACCTCGTCCGGCTGGCCGTCCTCGTCGATGTCGACCATGGTGATGTCCACCTTGCCGTCACCGTCGGTGTCGAACTGGAACAGGTCCGCCTTGCCGTCGCCGTCGGTGTCCACCACCCACACGTCGGTCTTGCCGTCGTTGTTGGTGTCGGCGCGCAGCAGTTCGACCCGCTCGTCGCCTCGGGTCTCCACGATCTCCCCGTCGGTGACGCTCTCCGGTGCCTGGCTCATGTCGATGCGGTCCTTCCCTCGGTTGACGGGCCGTCATTACCCGATCCGGCGCTCCCCCACGCATGGGCCGGGTCGTCGCGCTGTCTAGGGTCGCACCATGAGCGAGCGGAGCGGTCGGGAGACCCGGGCCGGCGTGGCGGGGACCCCGCGCGTCGGCGGGCGGGACAGGGAGGCGTGATGAGCGATCGTTTCGTGGTCGTGGGTGCCGGCACGATGGGGCTCGGCATCGCGTACGTGGCGGCCGGCGCCGGGCACGCCGTCGAGCTGGTCGAGGTGGACCCCGAGCGGGGTGCGGCCGCGCAGAACCGGCTCGCCGAGCTGTGGGAGCGGGCGGTGCAGCGCGGGAAGCTGAGCGCTGACGAGGCCGCCACCAACCGGCAGCGGGTGACGCTGCGTCCGACTCTCGCCGCTGTCGCTCCCGCCCCCCAGGTGATCGTGGAGGCGGTGCCGGAGCGCCTGGACCTGAAGCGGGCGGTGCTGCGGGACGCCGCCGCGCTGCGCCCGGAGCTGCTGGGCAGCAACACCTCCAGCATCGCCATCGGTGATCTGGCCGCCGAACTGGACGCGCCCGAGCACTTCCTCGGCCTGCACTTCTTCAACCCGGTCTGGGCGATGACGCTGCTGGAGATCGTGGTCGGCCCTGCCACCGCCGAGGAGACCACCGCCGCGGCCGTCGCGCTCGCCGGCCGGCTGGGCAAGGACCCCGTCGTCGTACGCGACATGCCCGGCTTCGCCACGTCCCGGCTCGGGGTCACCCTCGGGCTGGAGGCGATCCGGATGGTCGCCGACGAGGTGGCCAGCCCGGCGGACATCGACAAGGCCATGGTGCTCGGCTACCGGCATCCGATCGGGCCGTTGGAGCTCACCGACCTGGTCGGCCTCGACGTGCGGCTGGACATCGCCCGCACCCTCCAGGCCGCGTACGGGGACCGCTTCGCGCCGCCGCCGCTGCTGGTGGAGATGGTGGCCGCCGGGCGGCTGGGTAAGAAGTCCGGGCAGGGCTTCTACCGCTGGGAAGCCGGGGGCAAGCAGTGAGCGCGAGGATTGAGTTTGCGAGCCCCGCAGTCGCGAACGAAAGGTCGGCACAGTGAGTGGCTTGCGGATCGAGGAGCGGCCGGACCGGCTGGTGGTCACCCTGGACCGGCCGGAGAAGCGCAACGCCATCGACGCCGACCTGATCGCCGAGCTGCACCAGGTCTGCGCTGAGTTGGAGGCGCGCCCGCGCCTGCTGCTGCTCACCGGCGGCACGGCGGGCATCTTCGCCGGTGGTGCCGACATCGGCCAGCTGCGCGAACGGGGTCGCACGGACGCTCTCGCCGCGATCAACTCGGCCGCCTTCGCCCGCATCCGGGCGCTGCCGATGCCGACCGTGGCGGCCGTCGACGGCCCGGCGTTGGGCGGTGGCGCGGAGCTGGCGTACGCCTGCGATCTGCGGGTGTGCACGGCGCGGGCGGTCTTCGGCCAGCCGGAGGTGCGGTTGGGCATCCTGGCCGGCGCCGGCGCGACCCACCGACTGCCCGCGTTGATCGGCGAGGGCCGGGCCAAGGAACTGCTCTTCACCGGCCGGCGGGTGGACGCCACCGAGGCGCTGCGGATCGGCCTGGTGAACCGGGTGGTGGACGAGCCCGGTGAGCTGCTGACGGTGGCGCACGCGTTGCTGGACGAGATCGCTCTGGGCTCACCGTTGGCGATGCGGCTGACCAAGCTGGCGGTGGACGCGCCGGCCGCCGCGCACCCGCATCTGGACCTGGTCAGCCAGGCGGTGCTCTTCGAGGACGACGAGAAGCACCGCCGGATGACCGAGTTCCTGGAGCGTCGCCGGGCGCGCTGATCCACGTACCGAAAACGGCCGCACCGGCGGGAAGCCGGTGCGGCCGTCGTGGGTCTCGGGTCCTGCCTACTGCCGGATCTGCACCCCGGCGTCGGCCAGACCGCGGATCACCTGGGCGGACTCACCGAAACCAATGATCAGTACGGCGTCCGCGCCGAACTCCTTGATCTCCTTCGCGCCGCTGCTGAAGTCGACAGGCGCTGCCTTCGCGTCGGCCGGCGGCTCGTAGGTCATCAGCTTGAGCCGGTCGTTGGCGATGCCGGCCTTCTCCAACTCGTCACGGACGGTGCCCTGCAGGCCCTCACCGTAGGAGTCCTTGCGGGCGACGATGACGATCTTCTGTGACCCGTCGCGGAGGATCACGTCGGCCAGCGCCCGGCCCTGGAGGCTGTCCGGCGGGGCGGTGCGGAAGTAGAGGCCGTTGTCCTCCACGTCGGTCAGCCCGCTGTCGGTGTTGGACGGGGAGAAGAGGATCTTCCCGGCCTGCACCACGTCCGGCAGCACCGCCCGCGAGATACCCGAACCACCCGCGCCGATGATGACGCTGACGCCGTCCGTCACGTGCTTGGCCACCGTCGCCTTGGCCACCGCCGGGCTGGTGCCGTCGTCGCCGTCGAGCCAGGTGACCGGCTTGCCCAGTGCGCCACCGGCGGCGTTGATCTCCTTGATGGCCAGCGCGGCGCCGGCTGCCATCGGCGGGTAGGCGATCGCGAGGTCACCGGTCTTCGGCAGCAGGCCACCGAGGATCAGCGGTTCCTGGTCGGAGTCCCCACCCGAGCGCTGCTTCTTCGGCTTCGGCGGCGTCTTGGTGCTCGCCGCCGACTCGATGCCGGCTCCGACGAACTCGGTCTTGCCGTCGTTGATCTGCTGCCCGTCGAAGGTCAGCGTGGCGTAGCTCGCGGTGGCCGGCTCACCCTTGTCGGTGAAGCCCGCCCGGGTCAGCGACACGCTGCGGTACTCGATGTCCTGCCCGTTGCGGGCCAGCGCGAGACAGCTGGCTGTGTCTTCGCAGCGTTGCCCGTCGTTGGTCACGGCGACGATCTGCTTCGCGATGGCAGCCGGGTCGGTGCTTCCGGCCAGCTGAGCGGCGAGCACGGCGATCACCACCGCGTCGTACGTCTCCGCGGAGTACAGGT
Organism: Micromonospora vinacea; assembly: GCF_015751785.1. Classification (NCBI taxonomy): domain Bacteria; kingdom Bacillati; phylum Actinomycetota; class Actinomycetes; order Micromonosporales; family Micromonosporaceae; genus Micromonospora; species Micromonospora vinacea. Next base: position 2,150,012 of record NZ_JADOTY010000001.1, read on the forward strand.
AGTCCGTCAGCGCCGGATTGACGGCCCGTAGCCGGCTCTTGAAGTCGTCCGGTAACGGGGTGAGCGGCGTGGTGCCCTTCATCCCGTCGACGAGACTGGCCCGTTCCTTCAACTCCGCAGGATAGGAGTTGAGCATGTTGCCATCCGTGCCGTAGAGGCGCACCTGTTGGGCGCTCGCCTCCTCGGGCTTGTCATCCCCGCAAGCGCTTGTGGCGAGCAGGATCGTCGCGCAGGCAGCCAGTGTGGCTACCCGCGAGCGGCGTGATACGAACATGGTCGTCCTTCCTCCGGCGAAGGTCCGCTGCGCACATTAGCGTGCCAAGGCCGGCGGCGGGACCGTGGAGGTGGCGTAATGCGCAGGTAGCTCGCGTTGAATACGGAGAGTGACGGTTGCCGGGAGGCTTGACCACCCGTCCTACTGTGCGCTGCGTGACCGACCTACCACAGCAGACGTTCGATGACGCGGCCGCCGTGCTCCGTTCGGCGCTCACCGGCGATGGAGACGCGGTGGTGGGAGCCTTCGACGCGGTCGTCGACCGGGCCGGCCTGGACGGCGCGTACGGGGTTGCCTGGTGCCTCGCCGCGACAATGCTCGGCGACGCGCCGGCGGCCAGCGGAGCGGCGCTCGACTTTCCGGGGATCGATCAGGCCGGGTACGACACCCGCTGGGTGGCCCGCTTCGTCAGCGCGTACGCGAATCGCGACGAACCGACCGGCGAGGCGCTGTTCGGCGCGGCGGCGGCGGACGGGCTGCTCCCCGACTGCCTGCTCACCCTCGCCGGTTCGACGATCGCCACCCTGCGCAGCCGCGCCGGGTGACGCGCCGACGGGTCGCGGCGTCCGTCGGGGGGCGGACGCCGCGACCGCGCGGGCCGGTCAGAAGGCGTGGTACGCGATCAGCGGTTCGTACTCGTACCGCAGGTTCTCGAAGCGGACCCGGAAGTTGACGCCGTCCCGGACGTTGGTCGCCACCGTGATCCAGCCCGAGTTGGCCGGCAGGTAGGTCCAGTAGTTGCAGGCGCTCGTCTTGTCCACGAAGATCACGCACGCTTCGGTGGCGTACACGCTCGCGTTACGGACGTTGATGTCGCGACAACGCGTCGTGGTGCGGTACTGGCCGGCCGAGCCGCCGTAGCGGCCGGTCTCGAAGTACGACCGGACCGCACCGCCGTAACAGGTGGCGAGCGGCGCGAACGCGTTCGGCCCGGAGCTGACCGGTGCGGTCGGGGTGAGTGGCTCCGCCTGCGCGGGCGTACCGGCGGAGAGCAGTGCGGTGGCCGTGGCGACGGCGAGCAGGCGAGCGGTCGGGGATGGCATCCGTTCGTTCCTCCCAAGCAGTTGTCTGACCGTCCGTGTCGGACTGATCATCTGGCCGTGACGATGATACGTATCGATCGATTGCGGCGTGGCCCCGATGATGTCCGGCCCGTGTGGTAGCTCTGTAGGCATGTCCGAGGCCATGCTCAGCAAGGTGCGCAAGCTGCTGGCCCAGGCCGAGGACCCGGCCTGCACGCCGGCCGAGTCGGCCGCGTTCACCGCCAAGGCGACCGAGCTGATCGCCCGCTACGGCGTCGACCGGGCGCTGCTCGCTGCCCGGGACCCGACCACCGACCCGGTCGGCGATCGAGTGCTGGACGTCGTCGCCCCGTACGCCCGCGACAAGGTCGGCCTGCTCGCCGCGGTCGCCGAGCCCCTGCGCTGCCGCTGCGTACGCCGTCGGCAGGGCAACGGCTTCGCCCTGCACCTCTTCGGCTTCACCAGCGACCTGGAACGGGTCGACCTGCTCTTCACCTCACTGCTCGTGCAGGCGGCGCACGGTCTGGCAGCCACCGAGGTGCCAGCGGACGACCATCCCGCCGCCTTCCGCCGCTCCTGGCTGGCCGGCTTCGCGGAGGTGGTCGGCGGCCGACTCTGGGCGGCCGAGACGGCGGCGGCCAGCGAGTCGGGCGCGCCGTCGATGGCGCTGGTGCTGGCTGACCGGTCCGACCGGGTGCAGCGCCGGCTCACCGAGGAGTACCCACGGCTGCGTACCGCACCGCCGCGCCGGTTGGGCGGCACCGGCTTCGGCTCCGGGGCGGAGGCCGGCCAACGCGCGAACCTCGGCGGTCGGGACCTCGGTGGGCCCGCTGCCGATCGGCGGCTGACCCGCTGACCCGCTGGGTCGTCAGGCCGTCGTGGTGGGGCGGTGGCGCGACACAGTGGCGACGTAACGGGTGAGCAGCTCGTGCCAGCCGGCGGTGAGCGCCTTGCGGTAACCCTCGGCAGCCTCGCCGTGCCGGTCGAAGTGCCGGTGCTCCAGCTCGACCCGGGTGTGTTCCGGCCCCTCGGAATGGAACAGCACCTCGACCTCGCTCGCGCGGGCCGGGTCCGGCACCGGCGCCCGGTCGGGGCCGATCTGCCAGACGAAGACCAGCCGGCGAGGCGGATCCCAGGTGAGCACCCGTCCCCAGTCGGCGCGGAAACCGTACGGGCCCACCTCGTAGAGCATGCCGCCGGCCCGCGGCTCCATGCCCAACTCGGCCAGCGCGTCCGGACCGGACCAGGTGTATTCGGTGACCCACCAGTCGGTCAGCTCGTCGGTGAAGACCGCGAACGCGTGCTCGACGGAGCCCGGGACGCGGAGCGTGCACCGGAGAGAGAACTGGCCGACGTCCTGCCGGATGTCGGCTGGATCAGTCAATTCCTGTCCCATAGGCCCGGACCATACCGGCTGATGCCTCGGTGTGCAGCTTCACACGGTGCCCAGTTCCAGACAGAGGGTCGCCGGGTCGTCACGGACGGGATGCCCCGCCGGAAAGCGGGTAACCGCGCCGAACGGCTCGGACGACCGGGCCGGTGTGCAGGCGGGGCGGGAGAGCATGAGCGAGAGCGGGCAGCAGCGGGAGCCGGACCGGCAGCAGCGGGAGCCGGACCGGAACGTCGACAGCGGGAACCCGGACGTCCTGCTCGACATTCCGAAGGTCTCCGTCGACTCCATCCGGCTGGCGGTCGACGGTCTGGAGGCCGACCTGTCGCTGCGGGCCCGGGTGGCCAACCTGCTCCAGGTCGACGCCGGCGTACGCGTGCACCTCAACGGCGGCGAGTTGAACATCGACGGGGTGAACGCCGAGGCGCAGCTGCGGGTGCGGCTGGAGCAGCTGACCAGGATCCTGGGCCGCGCGCTCGACACGCTCGACCACAACCCGCACATCATCGAGGCGCTCGCGCGCACGGCCGGCACCGCCCTCGACGACGTGAACCGCAGCGCCCAGCAGCTGGCCACGGACGCGGCCGACGTCACGACGTCGAGTCGGCGCTTGGGCGGCGTACGCGACGAGCCGGAACGGCAGGTCGGCGCGGCCAGCCCGGTGGCCGACCGCGACCGACTGGCTTCCGCTCGGCCGGATCCAGGTCTGCCGGGCCCAGATCGGCCGGGCGCTGGCCGGCCGGGTGGGGGTCGGCCGGGTGGGGGTCGGTCGGGGGCAGGCTCTGTCGGCTCGGAACGAGGTGCTGGAGGACCCGGGCCGCGAGCTGGCGGCCCGGGGTCAGCGGACCAGGCGCAACCGCAGGGCCAGCACGCGCAGGGCCAGCATCCTCAAGGGCGGCAGCAGGAGGGCCGTGAGCCGGAGGTCGGCGCTCCAGGCGGCAACCGCCCGGAAGGCCAACGGCACGAGGGACCGCGTCACGACGAGGAGAAGCGGCTCGAAGGCTCGGGCGACGGGAAGCGCCCGGGAGCGGCAGGCCGGGACCAGCAGCGCCCCGAGGGACCGGCGGAGGGGGCGGGAGGGTCGGCCGCGAACCAGCCCGGTCGGTCGGCTGGGCCCAGCCCGAGCCCGTCCGGGCATGGCGACGGTGGTCTGCCGGCCGCGGCGCAAAGCGCAGCCCAGAGCGCGGCGCAACTCGCCGAGCAGGCGGGGGAGACGCTGCGACAGGCTGGACGCAGCGTGTGGGAGGCGATCCAGGGCAGCGTGGCGCAGCACCGCCCGCAGGGTCGGCGCGACCACTGACACCCGGCCATCGTGCGTCACCGTCTGCCGCACAGCCGCCACGCAGAAGCCCTCCGCGCTCGTACCAGGGCGTGATCGACTCGGTTTCCTTGAAATCGCGGTGTCGCGAGCGCTGGGATGCCCCGACATCAGGGAAGTCGAGTCGATCACGCGGTCAGGTCAGAAGCCTGGTCCGCGCCAGCGGGAGCCCAGCACCGCTGCCTCGATGCGGAGCAGCAGGCCCGCGATCACCAGCAGGGCGCCGGACACGAGAAACTCGCCGCTGGAATTGACGCCGCTCAGGCCCATGACGAAGAGGGCGCCGCCGACAACGGCGCCGAGGGTTCCGATGGTTTCGACGGTCCCGCCAGGCCTTTTGTCCACGGGCGGGAGCGTAGGTGCGGACGATGAACGCGGGTCGACGATGAGCTGTCGACCAGGGGGTCGGCCAAGTACCGGAAAAGCAAGATCCCCACCTGCGTTTCCGCTGGCGGGGACCTCTGTAGCCCGGCGAAAGGCTATGTGGCCAGGGGCGGGGTCGAACCGCCGACCTTCCGATTTTCAGTCGGACGCTCGTACCAACTGAGCTACCTGGCCGTGTCGCTCGGCTCATGTTACCCGGCAACCGGACGAACCGGCGGCAAGGCGACCTGCTCCGATACGCAGAACGCCGCGCGGGGCGCGGCGTCAGCGCTGCGGTCCTGACGGGACTTGAACCCGCGACCTCCGCCTTGACAGGGCGGCGAGCACTCCAACTGCTCCACAGGACCTAGCTTGTGTTGCTCCGGCTTGCGCCGGTCTTGCCTTGCTCCGGCTTACGCCGGTCGTGCCCCCAACGGGATTCGAACCCGTGCTACCGCCTTGAAAGGGCGGCGTCCTGGGCCGCTAGACGATGAGGGCGGCCCCGCCATCATTGCACATTCGCAACTTCAAGCGGACTTGCTCCCATCCGGCCCCGCCGGAGGCTTGGAAAGCATACGTGATGCCCCGTCGGTCGACAAAATCGGTATCCGCAAGGGGGTGGGGCGGGCCATAACCGCAGGTCAGAGCGGTTCTAGCGGAGCCGGGTGATGCCGAAGCGCTTCTTCAGGTCGGCGATCAACTTGGGGCACGCGGCGAGCGTCGCGGCCCGATTTCCGCCCCCGTCGTGCAGGAGGACGATGCCACCGGGGCGGGTGGCGGTGTGGACCCGTTTGCCGATGGTGGCTGCGGTCGGCTTGTCCCAGTCCTGCGGGTCGACCGACCAGTGCAGCGGACGCATGCCGAGGTCCTTGGCCACCCCGAGCACCTCCGACGTCCACCGGCCGCCCGGCTGCCGGTAGAACGACACCTTCGCGCCGGGGGCGGCCTTCTGGATGGCCTTGTTGGTGCGGTCCAGGTCGGCCCGGATCTCGCCGACGGGTCGCCGGGCAAGATCGAGGTCGTGTCGCCAGCTGTGGTTGCAGAGCTGGTGTCCCTCCCGGACGATCCGTCGGACCAACTCCGGGTGGCGCTGCACCTCGCGACCGACGACGCAGAAGGTAGCTGTCACCTTGGCGGCCTTCAGCTGGTCGAGCACCTTGGGCGTCCAGGCCGGGTTGGGCCCGTCGTCGAACGTCAGGGCCACCGGGCGTACGCCGGTGTTGCGACCCAGGCCGGCGGGGAGCTTGGCCGGCAGCGGCCGCAGTGGCGGCTTGGCCGGCCTGGTGGCGCTGGGGTGCGGCTTCGGGGTGGGCGGTGTGGTCGATTCCACCGGCCGTGGCGCGGCGGCGATGGTGTGGTCCGGTTGGGCACAGCCGGACAGGACCAGCGCCACGGCGAGGACGGACGCCAGGACGGCGCGGGCTTGCATCTGCTCGCTCCCGGGGGGTCGGGGTAGGCGGACCCGCCCGACGGTAGTTCACGCCGCCTGCTGGCGACAGTGCGATCAATCACGCCTCGACTGGTCCAGGGAGTCGCGGACGGCGGCGGAGAGCGAGACCGCCTCGGCCAGGTCGACCGGTCGTACCACCCCGGCGGGCAGCGTGTCGGCTCGCCAGCCGGGGCCGGCGGCGAGCACCAGCAACGGGCGTCGGGGTGCGGCGAGCAGTGCGCTGAGTTGGGTCGGGTCGGCGGTGGCCCGGGTGTGCGACCAGAGCACCACGGCGGCCGGTCCGGTCCGGTTGACCGCCTCGACGAGAGCGGCCACCGGCACCCGGGCGCCGAGCATCCGGTAGCTGACGCCGGCCTCCGCGAGAGCTGCCGCCAACGCCTCCAGCGGCAGTGTGTGCTGCTCCTCGTCGGCGCAGGAGAGCAGGATCCGGGCCGGCCCGGTGGGGACCTTGGCCCGACTGGCCGCCGCGAGCGCCTCCGAGACGCAGCGGGACACCAGGTGTTCCACCTCGATCAGCCCGGCGGTGGCGGCGTGCCGTTCGCCGATGCCGGCGAGCACCGGGCGCAGCAGGCCCTCCCAGGTGGCGACGACCCCGCTGGCGGCCAGCGCGTGCGCGATCGTTTCGCTGATCGCCGCCGCGTCCAGTCGCATGGCGGCCCGGGCCAGTCCACGGGCGGCCGGGCCGGCACGGCCGACCGGGATGGAGCCGCCGCCGTCACGGCCCGTCGGATGGAGCCGGGTGGGGGCGACGACGCCGGTGCCGTTGGGCGTCGGATCCGGTGCCTGGCGGGCCCAGCGGGCCGCCTCGGCGGGGCTCACCCCCTCGGCGGTGAGTCGTCGCATGATCTCGAGGCGGGCCAGATCGCTGGGTGTGTACCGGCGGTGGTGACCGGGGATGTGTTCGCTGGGCCCGAGCCCGTAGCGCTGGTGCCAGGTGCGCAGGGTCGTCACCGCGACCCCCAGCCGGCGTGCGACAGCGCCCGCGCTCAGCGCCTCATCGACCACCCGACCGCTCCGCCGTGTCATCCGCCGAAGATCCGGGCGGGGTCATGGCCGGGCCGGTTGCGCCCGACCCGGACCCCGAGGGGCGTAGCAGCCGGTTCACCACCCCGCCCAGCCAGGGCGCGTACGACCGGGGGTCACGCTGCAGATCGGCCTCCAGCGCGGTGGGGTCGGCCCACCGCAGCTCGGCCACCTCCTCCGGGTCCGGCAGGAGCGGGGCGCTGGGCAGGAACTCGCCTCGCAGCACGTGGTCGTACTCGAACTCGACCCGGCCGGTCGCCGGGTCCTCGGCGTAGTAGACGTAGATGCCGACTTCGGTCAGCTCGACCGGGCCCGCGCCCAACTCCTCGCTCAGCCGTCGGTTGGCCGCCTCGGCGAGCGACTCCCCGGGCTGGGGGTGACCGCAGCAGGAGTTCGCCCAGCGCAGCGGGAACCGGGTCTTGATGGCGGCTCGGCGCTGGAGCAGCACCTGGCCGTCCGGGTCCACCAGCAACACCGAGAAGGCCCGGTGCAGCTGCCCCGGGGGTTGGTGCGCGGCGGCGACGGTCGTCTCGCCGTGGGCCTTGCCGGTCTCGTCGACGAGTTCGACGAGGTGCTTCTCACGGCTGCTCATCGGCCTTCCCCGGTGATCCGGCCGGCGGCGAGCTTGCCGGAGATGAGCACCATCGGCACGCCGACGCCGGGTTGGGTCCCGGAGCCGACGAAGACCACGTTCGACAGGTCGCGGTGCAGGTTGGACGGGCGGAACGGGCCGGTCTGGAAGAGCGTGTGCGCGGCGGCGAACGGGGTGCCAGCGGCCATTCCCTGCTCCTCCCACTCGGCGGGGGTGATCGCCCGGAGCACCTCGACCCCGTCACCGAAGCCGACGTAGCCGCGCTCCTCAAGGGTGCCGATCAGCTGGTCGGTGTAGCGCTGGGTCAGGTCGCCGCGCCACTCGAACGGCGCCCGGTGCAGGTTGGGCACCGGGGCGAGCACGTAGTAGGTGTGCCGGTCCGGCGGGGCCACCGCGGGGTCGGTCCGGCTCGGGTTGGTCACCAGGAGCGACGGATCGGTCATCAGCTCACCCCGTCGGATGACCTCATCGAAGGTGCCCTTCCACGCGCGTCCGAAATGGATGTTGTGATGGGCGATCTTCGCATAGGCCTGTCGGGAGCCGACGTGCAGAACGACGCAGGACGGCGAGTAGGTGAGCCGGCGCTGCGGCGCGGCGGGGAGCAGGTCCCGGTAGGCGACCGGCAGGTCGGGGTTGAGCACCACCACGTCCGCCGGCACCAGGTCGCCGTCGGCGGTGAGTACGCCGGTGGCGCGGCCGTTCACGGTCTCCACCCGGGTCACAGTGGTGTCGTACCGGATCTGCACTCCGTGCTTCTCGGCCGCGCCGGCCATCGCCCTGGAGACCGCGTGGATGCCACCGCGGGGGAAGTAGACGCCGGCCACCGAGTCGAGGTACGCGATGACCGCGTAGATGGCCAGCGCGTCGTGCGGCGCGAGGCCGGCGTACATCGCCTGGAAGGAGAAGATCCGCTGGGTACGCGGGTCCCGGAAGAACTGGTTGATCTTCGTCTGGAGGCGCCGGAAGGCCCCGCCGCTGAGCAGCTTGAGCAGGTTGCCGGTGATCAGGTCGGTCGGCGCGTCCAGGTTGCGCTCGATGAAGTCGGTGCGCTCCAGCCGCCACAGCTCCCGCGCGTACTCGACGAAACGCAGGTAGCCGTCGGCCTCCCGGGGACCGCAGACCCGGGAGATCTCGGCCGCCATCCGGGTGGTGTCGGTGAGCACGTCGAGGGTGGAGCCGTCCGGGTAGTAGGCCCGGTAGGCGGGATCCAGCGGGGTCAGGTCGAGCCAGTCGTGCAGCTCCTCGCCGACCGCGCCGAGCGCCTCGGCGATCAGGTCGGGCATGGTGAGCACTGTCGGGCCGGTGTCGAACTCGTAGCCGTCCACGCCGAGGCGTCCGGCCCGCCCGCCGGGCACCGGTTCGCGCTCCAGCACTGTCACCTGTCGACCGCTGCCGGCCAGGTGCAGCGCGCAGGCGAGCCCGCCCAGCCCGGCACCGACGACCACCACCCGGTCCGTCCGTCCTGTCACCGTCCGCACGTGACCACCTCCTCGCTCAAGTCGCTCATCAGGCCCGCCGGTTGGCTGCGGCGGTGGCCAGCCCGGTCAGCGCGGTCCGCGCCGTCTGGTCCACGGGTGCGGCGTCGAGCGCGGCCAGCGCGTCGCCGACCCGCTCGGCGATCATCTGCTCAACCCGGGTCACCGCGCCGGTCTCGGCGACCAGCCCGGCGAGCGTGTCGACAGGCCCGTCGGCGGCCCGCTCCAACGCGGTGAGCTGGGCCGGCGTGGCCAGCTCCCGGGCCAGCATGAGCAGCGCGGTCGGCTTGCCGGTGCGGAGGTCGTCCCCGGCCGGCTTGCCGGTGGCAGCCGGGTCGCCGTAGACGCCGAGCAGGTCGTCGCGGAGCTGGAACGCCTCGCCGACAGCCAGGCCGTAGCGGGTGTACGCCGAGACCAGCTGGTCGTCGGCGGGCACCCCGGCCAGGCAGGCCCCGAAGAGCAGTGGCCGCTGGACCGTGTAGCTGGCGGTCTTGTAGCGCGCCACCCGCAGCGCCCGGTCGACGGACCAGCTGCCCGGGTCGTTCTCGCCGAGCACGTCGAGATATTGCCCGGCGACCGTCTCCACCCGCATCTGGTCGTAGCAGCGGCGCACCTCGAAGAGTCGTGCCGACGGCACCGACGCGTGGGCCAGCAACTGGTCGGCCCAGACCATGCAGAGGTCGCCGATGAGCACGGCGACGGCCTCACCGAACCGGCCGGGATCGCCTCGGTGGCCGGCGGCGACGTGCTGCTCGGCGAGCGCGACGTGTGCGGTGGGCCGGCCGCGGCGGGTGGTGGACGCGTCCATCACGTCGTCGTGCACCAGCGCGAAGGTGTGCAGCAGCTCCAGCGCGGCCAGCGCGGGCAGCACGGGTGGCAGCGCCTCGGTGCCGCCGACCGCCCCGCGCCAACCCCAGTAGGCGAACGTGGACCGGATCCGCTTGCCGCCGGTCAGGACGGCCTCCCGCGCGGTGGCGGCAAAGCTGCCCATCGATGTATCGATGTCGTTGAGGGTGTCGACCTCGGCGGTGAGGAAGGTGTCCAGGGTCTCGTCGACCGCCGTGACCAGATCGTGGGTGTATGCGGCCAGAACGGCGCGGACCGGATCGTCCCCGTCCCCTGGCCCTGCCGGCGCCACGCGGGTCACGTTGCCCGCAACTGCGTCGTTGGCCATGCGGCTGAGCGTACCCTAGGCTACGAGTTGCGTCGATTGGTGCGTCGATAAATGGAGGAGGGCCGGTGGAAACTGATCTCACCGCTGCCTATGACCGGTGCCGTGAGCTGCACAAACGCCACGGCCGCACCTACTATCTCGCCACCCGCCTGCTCCCCGCTTGGAAACGACGACATGTGCACGCCCTCTACGGGTTCACGCGGTACGCGGACGAGATCGTCGACCGCACCGAGGACCTTCCGCCGGCCGAGCGGGCGGCCCTGCTGGACCGCTGGGCCAGCCAGTTCGTGGCCGGTCTGCACGGTGCGCCGGTCGACGACCCACTGTTGCCGGCCGTGCTGCACACCATCGCCGTCTTCGATCTCGACCGGGACGACTTTGCGTCGTTTCTGAAGAGCATGGCAATGGACCTCACCGTCACCGCCTACCCGACCTACGACCACCTGCTCGACTACATGGAGGGCTCGGCGGCGGTCATCGGCACCATGATGCTGCCGATCCTGGGCAGCTCCGACCCGGCGGCGGCCCGGGAGCCGGCCCGGCAGCTCGGCTTCGCGTTCCAGCTCACCAACTTCATCCGGGACGTCGCCGAGGACCTCGACCGGGGCCGCACCTACCTGCCGGACGAGGACCTGGCGAAGTTCGGGGTCAGCCGCGAGGAGCTGGCCGAGGCCCGCGCCCGGGGTCGCGGTACGCCCCGGATCCGCGAGCTGATCGAGTACGAGGTGACCCGCGCCCAGGCGCACTACGCCGCCGCCGCACCGGGCATCACCATGCTGGCGCCCGCCTCGCAGGCCTGCATGCGCACCGCGTACGCGCTCTACGGCGGCATCCTCGACGAGGTGGCCGCGCAGGACTACGACGTCTTCGTCCGGCGGGCCCTGGTGCCGCAGCGTCGACGGATGGCGGTGGCCGCGCGGGCCCTGCTCAGCTCGACCGGTACGCCGGTCGTCATCCCCGGGCCGACGATCCAGCCGGAGAGCCGGTGACCGCGAGCACGGCGATCGTGCTCCTCACCCGCGACCTGCGGGTGCACGACCACCCGGCGCTGGCCACCACCTGTGCGGCCTTCGACCGGGTGGTGCCGCTGTACGTGCTCGACCCGGCGCTGGCCGACCGCTCCGCCAACCGCACCCGCTTCCTGCACCAGGCCCTCGCCGACCTGCGCGCCCAGCTCCGTGACCGTGGTGGCGACCTGGTGGTCCGGCACGGCGACCCGGTGGCCGAGACGATCCGGCTGGCCGACGAGGTCGGTGCCACAGCCGTCGCCCTCTCGGCCGACGTCAGCCACTACGCGGTCCGCCGGGAGCGGCGACTACGCGCCGAGTGCGAGCGGCACCGGCTGCACCTGCGACTGTTCCCCGGGTTGACAGTGGTCGAGCCGGGCGCGTTGCGTCCCGGTGGCGGCGGTGACCACTACCGGGTGTTCAGCCCGTACCACAGGGCCTGGGCCGCGAACCGGTGGCGTGAGGAGTTGGCCGCGCCGCACCGGATCGCGCTGCCCGACCGGGTGAGCGTGGGCCGGCTGCCGGCGCTGCCGGCCGGCGACTCGCCGGACGCGGCCACCGGCGGCGAAAGGATCGCCCAGGCGCGGCTCACCGACTGGCTGCCCGACCTGCCCCGGTACGGCGATCAGCACGACGACATGGCCGGCGACGACACCTCCCGACTCAGCCCGTACCTGCGCTTCGGCTGCGTGTCACCGCTGGCGGTGGCGAACCGCGCCGGGGACCGGTCCGGCCCGTTCGTCAGGCAGCTCTGCTGGCGGGACTTCTACTACCAGGTCACCGCCGCCTTCCCGGAGATCTCGACAACGGCGTACCGACGGGGTGCCACCGAGCAGTGGCGCTACGACGACGACGCGTTGGCGGCCTGGACCGAGGGACGCACCGGGATGCCGATAGTCGACGCCGGGATGCGGCAGCTGCGGACGCAGGGCTGGATGCACAACCGGGCGCGGCTGATCACCGCCAGCTACCTGACGAAGCACCTCGGGCAGGACTGGCGGTCCGGGGTGGCGGTGTTCTTCCGCTGGCTGCTCGACGGCGACGTGGCGAACAACTCCGGCAACTGGCAGTGGGTCGCCGGCACCGGCAACGACACGAAGCCCTACCGGGGGTTCAACCCGGTCCGGCAGGCCGAACGGTACGACCCGGACGGCGACTACGTGCGCCGGTGGGTGCCGGAGCTGGCGGGGGTGCAGGGCAAGGCCATCCACCAACCGTGGAAACTGCCCGAGGCGCTCGACTACCCACCGCCCCTCTCGGTACCGGGCACCGACCCCGTCTGGCTGCGCTGATCAGAGCACCGAGTGCAGCGCCTCGACCAGCTCGTCCACCCGGTCGTGCTCGGCGAGGTGCGCCGTGGCGTACGCGAAGGTGTAGCCCCGCTCCGGGTCGGCCCACGCGCTGCTGCCGCCGATGCCGCCCATGCCCCAACTGCCGTCCGGCTCCCACTGCATACCCAGCGTCCAGTGGGCCGGGCGGTCCAGCACCAGGTCCGGCCCGTCGTACTGGACCCCTGTCGCCTCCGCGACCAGATCCGCGCTGAACAGCCGAACCCCGTCCAGGACACCGCCGGCCAGCAGACCGGTGTAGAGCCGGGCCAGGCTGGGCGCTGTGGCGTGCAGGTTGACCGCGGGCACCTCCCCGCCCCGCCACAGCGGGCTGTTCAGCACGGCCAAGTCCAGCCCGCCGGCCGGGTTGCCCATCGCCCGCGCCCGCATCGAGCCGGGCTCACCGAGCGCCCGGGTCGGCCATCCCGGGTCGCCGTACCGCAGGTCCGCGCAGCGCAACTGGTCCGCCTCGGTCAGCCCGAAGCCGAGGTCGAGTTGCCACCGGTCGGCGATCTCCTCGGCCAGGAAACGGCCCACCGACCGTCCGTCGACGCGGCGGACCACCTCGCCCACCAGGTGCCCGTACGTCCAGGCGTGTTCCCCGGCGACAGTGCCCGGCGACCACTCGGGGTCGGCGGCGGCCAGGTCGCCGGTGAGCAGCGCCCAGTCGGTGATCGCGGCGGCCGGTCGCGGCACCGGGAAGGCCGGCAGCCCGGCGGTGTGCGACAACACCTGACGGATTGTGGCGGGAGTGCGGAACTCCGGCCAGTACCGGTCCACTGCCGCGTCGAGATCGACGCTTCCCCGATCGACGAGCAGCAACAGGCAGAGCGCGGCCACCGGCTTGCCGACCGAGTAGACGTTCACCAGCGTGTCCGGCAGCCACGGCTCGCCGCCCGGCCCGTGGCCGCGGCGCGAGCCGCCGACCAGGTCCACTACCGGCTGCCCGTCATACCAGATGGTCAGGGCGGCGCCGGTCTCCCGGCCGGAGGCGAGCAGGTCGTGGAAGCAGTCCCGGACCGGAGCGAAGCGTGCGTGCATCCGGCCACGGTAGGCGTCCGGGCCGCTGCGCGTGCCGACTTTTCCGCCGACCCCGGTGGTCGGGGTGGTCTCGCTGGGGGATGCTGTTCGGTGTGGCGGAGCCGGAGCTGGTGGATGTGGTCGTGGTCGGGCTCGGAGTCGGCGGCGAGGAGGTGGCCGAGCGACTTGCCGAGGCCGGCCTGAGCGTCGTCGGCGTCGAACGGGATCTCGTCGGCGGGGAGTGCCCGTACTGGGGCTGCATCCCGAGCAAGATGATGATCAGAGCCGCCAACGCGCTCGCCGAGGCCCGCCGGGTCGACGGGCTCGCCGGCACCGCCCAGGTCCAGCCGGACTGGGCGCCGGTGGCCAAGCGGATCCGCGAGGAAGCCACCGACACCTGGGACGACACGGTCGCCGCGGAACGGTTCATCGGCAAGGGCGGCCGGCTAGTGCGGGGCAGCGGCCGGCTCGACGGTCCACGCCGGGTCCGCGTCGGGGACCAGGTCTTCGAGGCCCGACACGGGGTGGTGCTGGGCACCGGCACCCGTCCGTCGGTGCCGCCGATCGACGGCCTGGCCGACACGCCGTACTGGACCAACCACCAGGCGATCGAGGCCGAGGAGCTGCCGGAGTCGCTGCTCATCCTCGGCGGTGGCGCGATCGGCCTGGAATTGGCGCAGGTCTTCGCCCGCTTCGGATCCCGGGTAACCGTGGTCGAGGCACTCGACCGGGTGCTGGCCATCGAGGAACCCGAGGCGTCCGAGGTCGCCGCCGCGGCGCTGCGCGCCGACGGCGTGGAGATCCACACTGGGGTACGCGCCGAACGGGTCGAGCACGACGGCACCAGGTTCACAGTGCGCGGTGGCGGTGGCACGGAGTTCACCGCCGAACGGTTGCTGGTGGTGACCGGGCGCAAGGCCCACCTGGCCGAGCTGGGCCTGGACACCATCGGCCTGGACGCCGGCCAGCGCTACCTCCCGGTCGACGACCGTCTGCACGTCACCGACCACGTCTGGGCGGTCGGCGACCTGACCGGCGAGGGCGCCTTCACCCACATCGCCATGTACCAGGCGGGGATCGTGATCGCCGACATCCTGGCCCGCGCCCGGAAGGCGAAGGCGGGAGCGGACGCCAGCGGCACCTCCAGCGTGGTCGGCGGAGCGATGGGCGCGTCCAGCTCGCTGGCCGCCAGCGGGTCCAGCGGATCTGCCGGCACGGTCCCGCGCGCCGACTACCGGGCGCTTCCCCGGGTGACCTTCACCGATCCCGAGATCGGCGCGGTCGGGCTCACCGAGCAGCAGGCCCGCGACCGCGGCATCAACGTGCAGGTGGGTTTCACCAAGCTCGGCAGCTCGACCCGAGGCTGGATTCACCGGGTCGGCGACGACGGTTTCATCAAGCTCGTCGCGGACGCCGACCAGGGCGTACTGATCGGCGCGACCTCGGTCGGCCCGGCCGGTGGTGAGGTGCTGTCCGCGCTGGTGGTGGCGGTGCACGCGGCGGTGCCGCTGAGTCAGCTCCGGCACATGATCTACGCGTACCCGACCTTCCACAGGGCCATCGAAACCGCCCTACGCGACCTGTCCTGACCCAGCCCTACGCGGCGATCGAGCAACCGGCCAGCAAACGCTGGACAATTTGCTGTTCATTTCTTTCATGCAGGTGACGTACGATTGCGACCGTGACCAAGCGGTTGACGGAAGTTGCCAAGAAGGCGGGCGTCAGCGAGGCCACCGTCAGCCGGGTGCTCAACGGCCGCGACGGGGTCTCCGAGGCGACCCGGACGGCCGTGCTGACGGCGCTGGACGTGCTCGGTTACGAGCGGCCGACCAAACTGCGCGGCGAACGAGCCCGGCTGGTCGGGCTGGTGCTGCCGGAGCTGCAGAACCCGATCTTCCCGGCGCTGGCCGAGGTGGTCACCGGCACGCTGGCTCAGCGCGGCTACACCCCGGCGCTCTGTGCCCGGACCATCGGCGGCGTCTCCGAAATGGACTACGTGGAGATGCTCCTCGACCACCAGGTCTCCGGGGTGATCTTCGCTGGTGGCTCGTACGCGCTCGCCGACGCCAAACACGACCACTACCGTCGGCTGACCGACCGGGGGCTTCCGGTCGTGCTGGTCAACGCTGGTGTGGACGAGCTGGTTTTCCCCCGGGTCTCCACTGACGACGCGGTGGCGGTGGAGCAGGCGTACGGGCATCTGCGCTCGCTCGGGCACGAACGGATCGGGATGGTGCTCGGCCCGGAGGGGCATGTGCCGTCCCGGCGCAAGCTCGACGCGATGATGAAGGTCGCCGGCTGGGACGAGGGCGACGTCGAGTGCGTCGAGCGCTCCAGCTTCTCGATGGAGGGGGCGCGGGTCGCCGCCACGAAGTTGGTCGAGCGGGGCGTGACCGGCATCATCTGCGCCAGCGACGTACTCGCGCTGGGCACGATCCGCGCGGCCCGGCGGTTGGGGCGTTCGGTGCCAGCCGACGTGTCGGTGGTGGGTTACGACGATTCCGCGTTCATGACGTGCACCGATCCGCCGTTGACCACTGTGCGGCAGCCGATCGAGACGATGGGGCAGGCCGCAGTGGATCTGCTGGTCACCCAGATCGAGGGTGCCGGTGTGCTGCAGGACGAGCTGCTGTTCGAGCCGGAGTTGGTGGTGCGGGGTTCCACAGCGCCCGCCCCCGGCCGTTAGGCACCATCCCGAACGACGCTTCGGCCGTCGACCGCTCTCGCGGTCGGCGGCCGTTTTCGTCGTTGCTCGCACCGTCGGCATCGACCGGGTCGAATGACCCGCCATAACGGTGCAAAACTTGGCAAAAGGGCCTGCTTTCAGATCCTTGCCAACATCTGTCGTCATCACGTCGTGTCCTTTCGGAACAGGGTCGATACCTTGCCGAAATGAGTCGGCCTCGCTACAGTGACTCCACTCACACCTGGCTCCGACGCAGCTACTGGGCGTCAGGTCGTATCACCGCAGATCAGCGAAGGTCATTGGAGACACCCGTTCCCGAAGGGATGGACAGATGTCCGTACCGCAATACCGAAAGGCTGCGGCGGTTGCGCTCGTGGCCGGCCTGGGGCTCAGCCTCACGGCATGCTCCACGAAGAGTGACGACAAGGGCTCGACCGCCGGTGGCAAGGTCACCATCACCGTCGACTGCCAGCCGGTCGGCGCCCAGAAAGAGCTGTTGAAGAACTGGAACGACGACGTCGCCGAGTTCCAGAAGCAGAACCCGGACATCACCATCAAGAGCGTCAGCGTCGGCGAGCAGTGCAACAACCCGCCGGACTTCACCGCCCGCCTCGCCGGCGGCACCGTGACCGACGTGTTCTACGGGTACATGACCGATCTCCAGCAGGTGCTCGACTCCGGTCAGGCGATGGACATCTCCCCGCACGTCAACAAGGACGCGATCCCCACCTGGGACAGCGTCGACCCGGCGCTCAAGGAGGTCTTCACCGACGGCGGCAAGCTCTACGCCGTTCCGGTGAAGAACTACTCGATGGGTCTGGTCTACAACAAGGCCCTGTTCCAGCAGGCCGGGCTCGACGTGAACAACCCGCCCAAGACCTGGGCCGAGGTCCGGGCCGCCGCCAAGAAGATCTCCGCGCTCGGCAACGGCATCGCCGGCTACTCGGAGTACAGCGCCGGCAACACCGGCGGCTGGCACTTCACCTCCCTGCTCTACTCGCAGGGCGGCCGTGTGCTGACCGAGGACGGCAAGAAGGCCGACTTCAACAACGCCATGGGCAAGCAGGTCCTGCAGAACCTCAAGGACATGCGGTACGGCGACAACAGCATGGGCGCCCGCCAGCTGCTGCAGTGGGGCGACCTGCTGACGAACGCCGGCGCGGGCAAGGTCGGCATGTTCATCGGCGCGCCGGACGCCACCCAGGCGATCGTCAGCCAGTTCCAGGGCAAGTTCCAGGACTGGGCGATGGCTCCGCTGCCCGGCCAGGACGGCGCGGCGAAGGGGACGCTCGGTGGCGGCGAGGGCTACTTCTTCAAGAAGGACCTCACGCCCGAGCAGGTCAAGGCCGGTCTGAAGTGGATCGCGTACCAGAAGCTCACCCCGGGCAAGGGCCAGTTCGACTACGTCCGGGCCAAGCCGCAGAACTACCCGGTGGGTCTGCCCCAGCCGCTGCTCTTCGCCAACGGCAGTGACGCGCAGAAGCAGGAGCTGGAGCTGCGGAAGGCGAACGCGAACGTCGACACGGCGAACTTCGCGCTCTTCGAGGCGACCCCGGTTCCGATCAAGGGTGAGCCGCGCAACGCCCAGGCCGTCTACGCGGTGCTCGACGCCGCGATGTCGGGTGTGCTGACCAACCCGAACTCGAACATCGACGCACTGCTCAAGACCGCCGAGGAGAAGGTCAACCAGCTCCTCGCCGCCGAGAGCTGACCGATCGTGTGGGGGTCGGGACGCCGACCCGACCCCCACGCCACCCGCACCACATCTCGACGTCACCGACTCACCCAGGAGTTGCCTTGGCGATCACCACCGTCCCGGAGACCCCCAGGAAACCGGGCCGCCCGCCGTCGCCGTACTCGGCGAGGCCACAGCGCACCAGCCTCGGCCGCAAGGTACGGGACAACCTCACCGGTCACGCGTTCCTGATCGGGGCGGTGCTCTGCTTCGTCGTCTTCTCCTGGTACCCGATGGTCCGCGGCATCATCATGAGCTTCCAGCGGACCCGGCGCGGCGAGACCACCTGGGTGGGTTGGGACAACTACTCCCGCATCATCGCCGACCCCAGCTTCTGGACGGCCTGGCAGAACACCTTCTACTTCACGGTGCTCGCGCTGGCCCTCGGCTACGTGGTGCCGTTCTTCGTGGCGATCCTGCTCAACGAGTTCCGGCACGCCAAGGGGTACCTGCGGATCCTTGTCTACCTGCCGGTGATGCTGCCGCCGGCCTCGGCGCTGTTCCTCTTCAAGTTCTACGCGTACGACCCCAGCGAGGCGGGGCTCTTCAACGCGATCCTCAAGGCACTGCACCTGCCCACCTCGCAGTGGATGCAGTCGCCGGAGATGACGATGCCGGCGATGGTGCTGGCCTCGACCTGGATGAACATGGGCGGCGCGGTGCTGATCTACCTGGCGTCGTTGCAGAACATTCCCGGCGAGCTGTACGAGGCAGCGGAGCTCGACGGCGCCGGCATCTGGCGACGGATCGTCCACGTGACGATCCCGCAGACCCGGTTGATCCTCGCGCTCCTGGCGATGTTGCAGATCGTCGCCACGATGCAGCTCTTCATCGAGCCCCTGATCCTCGCCAACGGTGCGGGCGCGGAGGACTCCGCGACCTCCGTGGCGTACCTCATCTATCAGCACGGGTTCTTCCAGAACGACCTCAACGGCGCCGCCGCGCTGGGCGTGATCATGCTCGTGGTGCTGGCCGGCTTCTCCGCCGTGTACGTGCGACTGACTGCGAAACAGGACTAGGACGGCGAGGAATGGCACAGGATTCCGGAACCCGGACCCTCATCTCCCAATCCCAGCTCAGCCGCGGGCGCGGCCGGGTCATCTACTGGACGCTGCTGGTCGTCGTGGTGGCGGGGTTCACGCTCGTCTTCCTCGGACCGCTCTACTGGATGGTCACCGGAGCGCTCAAGTCCGGCCAGGAGATCGCGCAGACCCCACCGTCGCTGTTCCCGAAGGACCCGCAGCCGCAGAACTACATCGACGCGTGGAACAACCTCGCCCTCGCCAAGCTGCTCTTCAACACCTTCTACTACGCGATCGGTGCGGTGCTGTTCCAACTGGTCTTCGACACCGCCGCGGCGTACTCGTTGTCCAAGCTTCGGCCGATCTTCGGCAACGTGATCCTCGCCCTGATGTTGGGGACGCTGATGATCCCGGCCATGGTCCTCATCGTTCCGCAGTACGTGACGGTGATCGACCTGCCGATCCTGCACATCAACCTGCTCGACTCACCGTTCGCCATCTGGTTGCCCCTGGTCGCGAACGCGTTCAACATCTTCCTGCTGAAGCGGTTCTTCGACTCGATCCCCGAGGAGCTGATGGCGGCGGCCCTGATGGACGGGGCGACGTCACTGCGCACGCTCTGGTCGATCATCCTGCCGCTGTCGCGTCCCATCCTCGGCGTCGTCTCGATCTTCGCCGTGACGGCGGTCTGGAAGGACTTCCTCTGGCCGAAGCTGGTCATGCCGTCGCCCGAGACCCGGACGGTCAGCGTCGGCATCTACGCCTTCGCGGGCGGCACGCCGATGAACGTGGTGATCGCCGCCTCGGTCATCGCCGCGATCCCGACTGTCATCATCTTCCTGATCTTCCAGCGGAACATCATGTCCGGTCTGACCACGGGCAGCATCAAGGGATAGCCCCCACCGCGTTCTTCCGCGCGGCGAACAACGACCGTTCGCCCGACACATATCCAGGTCCGGCGAACCCGCCGACGTACTGACGCAGAAAGCAGGTGCTCGTGTCCACAGCTGACAGAAGTCCGTGGTGGCGGGGAGCCGTGATCTACCAGGTGTATCCCCGGAGCTTCGCCGACGGCAACGGCGACGGCATCGGCGACATCGCCGGCATCCGGTCCCGGCTGAACCACCTGTCCGCGCTCGGCGTCGACGCGATCTGGTTCAGCCCCTGGTACCCGTCCCCGATGGCGGACGCCGGCTACGACGTCTCCGACTACCGCGACATCGACCCGGTCTTCGGCACCCTCGCCGAGGTGGAGGCGTTGATCGCTGAGGCGCACGCGCTGGGCATCCGGACCATCGTCGACGTGGTGCCCAACCACTGCTCCGACGCGCACCCCTGGTTCCAGGCCGCGCTCGCCGGCGGACCCGGCGCGCCCGAACGGGACCTGTTCTGGTTCCGGCCCGGCCGGGGGCCGAACGGCGACGAGCGACCCACCGACTGGATCGGCGAGTTCGGCGGCGAGACCTGGACGCGCACCACCAACCCGGACGGCACCCCCGGCGACTGGTACCTGCACCTCTTCGCCCCGCAGCAGCCGGACTTCAACTGGGACCACCCCCGGGTACGGGAGGAGTTCGAGGACATCCTGCGGTTCTGGTTCGACCGGGGCGTGGACGGTATCCGGATCGACTCGGCGGGGCTCCTGGTCAAGGACGGGACGCTGCCCGAGGTCCGAGACGACGAGCCGCACCCGTTCCACGACCTCGACGGGGTGCACGACATCTACCGGGGCTGGCGTCGGGTCGCCGACGAGTACGCCGACCGGGCGCTGATCGGTGAGGTGTGGCTGCCGGACCGGCAGCGGTTCGCCAACTACCTGCGCCCGGACGAGCTGCACGCCGCGTTCAACTTCGACTTCCTCGGCTGCGCCTGGGACGCCGCGGCGCTGCGGGAGAGCATCGACGGGACGCTGAGCGCGCACGCGCCGGTCAACGCGCCGGCCACCTGGGTGCTCTCCAACCACGACGTCACCCGACACGTCACCCGCTACGGTCGCGCTGACACCCGGTTCAGCTTCGCCGCCAAGCGCGAGGGCACCCCCACCGACCTGGAGTTGGGCACCCGTCGGGCCCGCGCCGCCGCGCTTTTGTCACTGTCGCTGCCCGGCGCCGCCTACGTCTACCAGGGCGAGGAGCTGGGCCTCTACGAGGTCGAGGACATCCCGTACGCGCTGCGGCAGGACCCGATGTGGGAGCGGTCCGGTCGGATCGACCCCGGTCGCGACGGCTGCCGCGTACCGCTGCCGTGGGGCGGGGACGAGCCGCCCTTCGAGTTCAGCCCCGAGGGTGCCGCGACGCCGTGGCTGCCGCAGCCAGCCGACTGGAAGGACCGGACGGCCAGCGCGCAGACCGGCGACTCGGCCTCGATGCTGGAGCTGTACCGGGCGGCGATCCAGGCCCGGAAGGCCGACCCGGCGCTCGGTGACGGTGAGCTGACCTGGCTGCCCGCCCCGGACGGGGTGCTCGCGTTCAGCCGCGGCGGTGGCTTCAGCTGCCTGGTCAACCTCTCCGCAGCGCCGGTGCCGATGCCAGCTCAGGGGGAGCTGGTGCTGGCCAGCGGGCCGCTCGACGACGGGATGCTGCCGTCCGACACGGCGGTCTGGCTGCGTACCGCCGAATCCACCGACGGGCCGCGTGGGGCGGACGGCCCGGCCTGACCTGACTCTGCTCGCCGTGGTGCCGGCGGCCCGTCCCGGCCGCCGGCACCACACACCCGAAGAGAGGAGTACGAGGGGGACTCGCACGACGCACCGACACGGGGGGATCTGGCCTGCCTGACGAAAGGGAGAGCGCAGCTCATGGCCAACCACACCACCGGCACCCCGCACCACCATCGACACCCGACCCGGGCAGGATTGGCCGCCATCGCCGCCGCCCTGCTCGCCGCCACCTCGGTGACCGCCCTCGCGGTCACCGGCACCGCAACGCCGGCCTCGGCAGCCGGACTGTCCCCCTTCGACATCCCCAATCGAGGCGCCACAGTTCCGTTCGTCGAGCAGGAGGCGGAGGAGACCGCCCACAACGGCACGAAGATCGGCCCGGACCGGCGCTACGGCACGCTGCCGTCGGAGGCGTCCGGCCGGGAGGCGGTCACCCTCGACGCCGTCGGCGAGTACGTCGAGTTCACCCTCACCGCTCCGGCCAACGCTGTCACCTTCCGCTACAGCCTGCCGGACAGCCCGGCCGGCACCGGCCGTGACGCCGCCATCGACCTGCGGGCCAACGGGGCGCTGCTGAAGTCGGTGCCGGTGACGTCGAGGTACGGCTGGTACTACGGCGGATACCCGTTCAACAACAACCCGGGCGACACCAACCCGCACCACTTCTACGACGAGACCCGGGCGCTGTTCGGCAGCACCCAGCCGGCCGGCACGAAGATCCGGCTCCAGGTCGCCTCGACAGCCCAGTCGCCCACGTTCACCATTGACCTGGCCGACTTCGAGCTGGTCGCCCCGGCGATCACGAAGCCCTCCGGTGTGCTCGACGTGGTCACCGACTTCGGTGCCGACCCGAGCGGCGCGACCGACTCGACGGCGAAGTTCCAGGCGGCGGTCGACGCCGGTAAGGCCCAGGGCCGGGCGGTGTGGATCCCGACCGGCACCTTCACCCTCTGGGACCACGTGGTGGTCGACGGGGTGACACTGCGCGGTGCGGGCCCGTGGTATTCGGTGCTCGGCGGCCGGCACCCCACCGAGCGGAACAGGTCCGTCGGCATCTACGGCAAGTACGTCCCCGGTGGCGGCTACACCGGCCCGGTCCGCGCACACGAGGCGAACGGGCCCAGCCGCAACGTCACGCTGCGGGACTTCGCCATCATCGGCGACATCCGCGAGCGGGTCGACGACGACCAGGTCAACGCCCTGGGCGGGGCGATGACCAACTCGGTGGTCGACAACCTCTGGCTGGAGAACACCAAGGTCGGGGCGTGGATGGACGGCCCGATGGACAACTTCACCATCCGCAACAGCCGGATCCTGGACCAGACCGCGGACGGGGTGAACTTCCACACCGGGGTGACCAACTCGACGGTGACCAACACGTTCGTCCGCAACACCGGCGACGACGCGTTGGCGATGTGGGCGCAGAGCGTGCCGAACGTCAACAACTCCTTCACCCACAACACCATCGGGGTGACCCTGCTGGCCAACCACCTGGTCAGCTACGGCGGTCGGGACATCAAGATCACCGACAACGTGACGGCCGACTCGCTGACCAACGGCGGTGGCATCCACGTCGCGAACCGCTACCCCGGCGTGCAGGGCGCCACCGGAGTCCAGGGCACCTGGACGATCGCCCGGAACACGTTGATCCGCAACGGCAACTCGGACTACAACTGGAACTTCGGGGTCGGCGCGATCTGGTTCTCCGCGCTCAACGAGGCGTTCCAGAACCCCACCATCAACATCACCGACACCGACATCCTGGACAGCTCGTACGCGGCGCTGCACTGGATCGAGGGCCAGACCAACGGGATCAACCTCAACAACGTACGGATCGACGGCGCCGGCACGTACGCGCTCCAGGTGCAGGCGAACAGCCAGGTGTCGTTCACCAACGTGCGGGCCACCAACATCGCGCAGAGCAACCCGATGCACAACTGCGTCGGCGCCGGCTTCCAGATCACCCAGGGCTCCGGCAACTCCGGCTGGTACACGCCGACCCCGTACTGCGGCCCGTGGCCGAACCCCCAGTGGGGCGGCGGACCCACCTCGCCGCCGCCGACCACCCCACCGCCCACCACCCCGCCTCCGACCACCCCGCCCCCGACCAGCGGGAACCTGGCGCTGGGCCGGCCGACGACAGCTACCAGCACCAACCAGAACTACACGGGCGCCAACGTGGTGGACGGCAACGCGGCCAGCTACTGGGAGAGCGCCAACAACGCCTTCCCCCAGTCGGTCACCATCGACCTGGGCGCGTCCCGGTCTGTCGACCGGGTGGTGCTCAAGCTGCCCAGCGGTTGGGAGCAACGCACCCAGACGCTGTCGGTGCTCGGCTCCACCGACGGCTCGGCGTACACCACACTGGCGTCGTCCGCCGGTCGGGTCTTCGCCCCCGGCACTGGCAACGCCGTGTCGATCGGGCTGCCCTCCGGTGACCGCCGCTACGTCCGGGTCACCGTCACCGGCAACACCGGCTGGCCGGCCGCGCAACTCTCCGAGGTCGAGGTGTACGGCGGCACCCAGACCACCCCGCCGCCGACCACCCCACCGCCGACCACGCCGCCCCCGACCACGCCGCCCCCGACCACGCCGCCGCCCAGCGGCAACCTGGCGGCCGGGCGGTCGATCACCGAGACCAGCCACTCCGACGTGTACGCCGCCCCCAACGCGGTGGACGGCAACGCGAACACCTACTGGGAGAGCGCCAACAACGCGTTCCCGCAGTCGTTGACAGTGGACCTGGGGGCCGACCGATCGGTGTCCCGCGTCGTGCTGAAGCTCCCACCGTCATCGGCCTGGCAGACGCGTACCCAGACGCTGGCGGTGCTCGGCTCCACGAACGGCTCGACGTTCACCACGCTGAAGGGGTCCGCCGGCTACAGCTTCAACCCGGCCAGCGGCAACACGGTCACCGTGACCTTCACGGCGACCACCCAGCGGTACCTGCGGCTGACCGTCACCGGCAACAGCGGCTGGCCAGCCGGCCAGCTCAGCGAGTTCGAGGTCTACTCCAGCTAGCCCCCACCTGTCGCGGATCGACGGGCGTACCCCTGCACCCGTCGCCGGGCAACGCACCCACACCCACCCCCGAAAGAGGTGTAGCGACCCCATGTCCAGGACCGGCACCAGACGAGGCACGCCGCCAACCGGCGCGCCCACCACCGTCCCCCGTACCGCCCGAAGCGGCCACCGACGACTCCTCGCCGGCGCGCTCGCCGGGATGCTCCTCGCCACCGCCCCGGTCGTCACCCCCATGGCGAGCGCGGCACCGGCGGCCGACAGGTCCGCGGCCGCCGCCCGGGTGGCCATGCTCGCCGGGCTCTCCGCCACCATGACCGCCAGCAGCTACAACCAGAACTACGTGGCGGGCAACGCCAACGACGGCAACGCGTCGACCTACTGGGAGAGCGCCAACAACGCGTTCCCGCAATGGATCCAGGCGGACCTGGGCGCCACTGTCAGCGTGGACCGGGTGGTGCTCAAGCTGCCGCCCGCGGCGGACTGGCAGACCCGTACCCAGACGCTGTCGATTCTGGGTTCGACCAACGGCTCGTCCTTCACCACACTGAAGGCGTCCGCCGGCTACACCTTCAACCCGAGCAGCGGCAACACCGCGACCGTCAGCTTCACCGCCGCCAGCACCCGCTACGTACGCGTACAGGTCACCGGCAACACCGGCTGGCCGGCCGCCCAGCTCTCCGAGGTCGAGGTGTACGGCGCCACCGGCAGCACCGACACCCAGGCACCCAGCGTCCCGGGCAACCTGGCCTACACCCAGCCGGCCAGCGGGCAGATCCGGCTCGCCTGGTCGGCGTCCACCGACAACGTCGGGGTGACCGGCTACGACGTCTACGCCAACGGCGCGCTGCGCGGCAGCGTCAACGGCTCGACGCTCACCTACACCGACAGCCAGGCGGACAGCGCCACGGTGTCGTACCAGGTGCGGGCCAAGGACGCGGCCGGCAACCAGTCGGCGAACAGCAACACAGTGACCCGCACCGGCACCGGCAACCCGCCCACCGGTTCCAACCTGGCGATCGGCAAGCCGATCACCGCCTCCGGGTTCGTGCACACGTTCGTGGCCACCAACGCCAACGACAACAACGTGGCCACCTACTGGGAGGGCAACGGCAACCCCAGCACGCTGACAGTGCAGCTCGGCGCGAACGCCAGCCTCAGCCAGGTCGTCCTGAAGCTCAACCCGGACTCGGCGTGGGGCACCCGTACCCAGAACATCACGGTGCTCGGCCGGGACCAGGGCTCGTCGAGCTTCACCACACTGGTCGGCGCGGCGAACTACACCTTCAACCCGGGCAGCGGCAACACGGTGACCATCCCGGTCTCCGGCGCGGCGGCCGACGTACGGCTCTCGATCGCCTCGAACACCGGCGCTCCCGCCGGTCAGGTGGCCGAGTTCCAGGTCTTCGGCACCCCGGCGCCGAACCCGGACCTGACAGTGACCGGCATGTCGTTCAGCCCGTCCGCACCCGTGGAGACCAGCACCATCACGCTCTCCGCGACGGTGCGTAACGCGGGCTCGGCGGCCTCCGGCGCGACGAACGTCAACTTCTACCTGGGCTCCACCCGGGTCGGCACGGCTTCGGTCGGCGGTCTCGCGGCGGGCGCCTCGACAACTGTCAGCGCCAGCATCGGCACCCGGGACTCGGGCAGCTACCCGCTCAGCGCCAAGGTCGACGAGTCGAACACCGTCGTCGAGCAGGACGACACCAACAACAGCTACACGAACCCCAGCCCGCTGGTCGTCGCCGCGGTCGCCAGCTCCGACCTGGTCGCCTCGGCGGTCGCCTGGTCGCCGGGCAACCCGTCGGCGGGCAACACGGTGACCTTCTCCGTGTCCATCCGCAACGCCGGCAACCAGGCATCCGCATCCGGGGCGCACGGCATCACACTGACCGTGCTCAACGAGTCCGGCACCGTGGTCCGTACCCTGACCGGCTCGTACTCCGGCGTGATCAACGCCGGGGCGACGGTCGGCCCGATCAGCCTGGGCACCTGGACCGCCGCGAACGGCAAGTACACCGTCCGGGTGGTGCTCGCCGTGGACGGCAACGAACTGCCGGTGAAGCAGGCGAACAACACGAGTGACCGGCCGCTCTTCGTCGGTCGCGGCGCCAACATGCCGTACGACATGTACGAGGCCGAGGACGGCGTGATCGGCGGCGGCGCCACCGTCGTCGGACCCAACCGGGAGGTCGGGGACCTGGCCGGTGAGGCGTCCGGTCGGCGGGCGGTGACCCTCAACTCGACCGGCAGCTACGTCGAGTTCACCACCCGGGCCAGCACCAACACGCTGGTCACCCGCTTCTCCATCCCGGACGCCGCCGGCGGTGGCGGGATCAACTCGACGCTGAACGTCTACGTCAATGGCACGTTCCACAAGGCCATCGACCTGACGTCCCGGTACGCCTGGCTGTACGGCAACGAGACCAGCCCGGGCAACTCGCCGAGCGCCGGCGGTCCGAGGCACATCTACGACGAAGCCAACGTCATGCTCAACTCCACAGTTCCGGCCGGTAGCAAGATCCGCCTTCAGAAGGACCCGGCCAATACCACCACGTACGCCATCGACTTCATCAACACGGAGCAGGTGGCGCCGATCGCCAACCCGGACCCGGCGCGCTACACCACGCCGACCGGCTTCACCCACCAGGACGTGCAGAACGCCCTGGACCGGGTGCGGATGGACACCACCGGCAACCTGATCGGGGTGTACCTGCCGGCCGGTAACTACTCCACCTCGTCGAAGTTCCAGGTGTACGGCAAGGCGGTCCAGGTGACCGGCGCCGGCCCCTGGTACACCCGGTTCAACGCGCCGTCGGGCCAGGACAACACCGACATCGGCTTCCGGGCCGAGAACTCGGCGGCCAACTCGTCGTTCAAGAACTTCGCGTACTTCGGCAACTACACCTCGCGGATCGACGGTCCGGGCAAGGTGTTCGACTTCTCCAACGTGTCGAACATCGTGATCGACAACATCTGGAACGAGCACATGGTGTGCCTCTACTGGGGCGCGAACACCGACTACATGACGATCAAGAACTCCCGGATCCGGAACATGTTCGCCGACGGCATCAACATGACCAACGGGAGCACCAACAACCTGGTCAGCAACAACGACGCCCGGGCCACCGGCGACGACAGCTTCGCGCTGTTCTCAGCCATCGACGCGGGCGGCGCCGACATGAGGGACAACGTCTACGAGAACCTGACCTCGACGCTGACCTGGCGGGCCGCCGGTGTCGCCGTGTACGGCGGCTACGGCAACACGTTCCGCAACATCTACATCGCGGACACGCTCGTGTACTCCGGCATCACCATCAGCTCGCTCGACTTCGGCTATCCGATGAACGGCTTCGGTGCCAGCCCGCCCACCCGGTTCGAGAACATCTCGATCGTGCGGGCCGGTGGGCATTTCTGGGGCTCACAAACCTTCCCGGCGATCTGGGTCTTCTCCGCCTCGAAGGTGTTCCAGGGCATCCGGGTCAGCGATGTCGACATCATCGATCCGACCTACAGCGGCATCATGTTCCAGACCAACTACGTCGGCGGGCAGCCGCAGAACCCGATCACCGACACGGTCTTCACGAACATCTCCATCAGCGGTGCCCGGAAGAGCGGGGACGCCTACGACGCGAAGTCCGGCTTCGCCATCTGGGCGAACCCGATGCCGGAGGCCGGGCAGGGGCCGGCCGTCGGGTCGGTCACCTTCAACAACCTCCGGTTGAGCAACAACGCGGTGGACATCCAGAACCCCACCACAACCTTCACCATCAACCGCAACTGAGCTAGCCGGTAGCCGACGCCGCCGGGGGGTGCACCCCTCCCGGCGGCGTCGCGCCGTGTCGGCCCTCACCCGCCGCGAACCGGGCCGCGCCGGCCGCCGCGTCAGTGGCCAGCGAGTTCATCCCGTACGCCAACTCGGTCGCCAGCGCCTCCGGCTCTCCTCGCCCCGCGCCGGCCAGCAGAGCCGCCCGGTCGTTGCGCAGGCAGGTCTGCGGATGCCGGGCGATCGCCGCCGCCAACTCCTCGGCCGCGGCCCGCGCCTGGCCGGGTGGCACCAACCGATTGACCAACCCCATCGTGTACGCCTCGTCGGCCGCCACCGGGCGGCCGGTGAGGATCAGGTCCATGGCCCGACTCTCGCCGATCAACCGGGGCAGCCGGACGGTGCCGCCGTCGATCAGTGGCACTCCCCAGCGGCGGCAGAACACTCCGAGCGTCGCGTCGGACTCGGCGACCCGCAGGTCACACCAGAGCGCCAGTTCGAGCCCGCCCGCCACCGCGTACCCGGAGATCGCCGCGATCACCGGTTTGCTGAGCGTCATCCGGGTCGGACCCATCGGGCCGTCCCCCTCCGGCTCCACCCGGTTGCCGCTCGGCGTGCCGATCGCCTTGAGGTCGGCGCCGGCGCAGAACGTGCCACCGGCGCCCCAGAGCACGGCCACCGATGAGTCCTGGTCGGCGTCGAAGGCCCGAAATGCGTCAGCCAGCGCCCGAGCCGTAGGACCGTCCACGGCGTTCCGAACGTCCGCCCGGTCCAACACCACAGTGGTGACCGCCCCGACCCGCTCCACCCGCACACCCATCCCGCCAGCATGCCCGCCCCACCCAACCCCCACAATCCCCGTCGATCTTGCACTCCCGGTTGTCGGTTAGCGGCTTGTGCCCCGAATTGTCGGAGCAGGAACCGCAAGATCGGCGGCCTGGGCGGTGCGGAGGCGGTGCGGCAGGTTTGTCGCCGCCGACCGGTTTGCGACGGCGATCGCCGGGAAGTCGGTACTCGTGCGAGCACTTTTGACGAAAGTTGAGCAGGACTCCCGGCTGGACCGCGTGGGTGACCGGTTGCAGAAGGTCGTCCTGGGGACGCTGCGTCCGCGTCGGTTGCGCGACCTGCTGCACGGGGTGCCCCTCGGGCATCCGCTGCACCCGGCGATGGTGCAGGTGCCGGTCGGAGCGTGGATCAGCGCCGCGGTGCTGGACCTCATGCCCGGGCAGCGCCGGCCCGCCACCGTACTCGTCGGTCTCGGCACCGTCAGCGCCGTGCCGGCGGCGGTCGCCGGTCTGAACGACTGGGCGGCACTCGCCCGGGACCAGCGCCGGGTCGGCCTGGTGCACGCCGCCGCCAACACCGTCGGCCTGACGCTCTACGCCGGCTCGTTGGCCGCTCGGCTGTCCGGCCGGCACGGAATGGGCCGCGCCCTCGGCTTCCTCGGGCTCTCCACAGTGAGCCTCGGCGCGTACATCGGGGGTCACCTCGCGTACAAGCAGGGCGCGCAGGTCAACCAGAGCGTCTCCGAGCTGCACCGGATGACCGACGGCTGGCACTCGCTGGCCGACATGGCGACGCTGCCGCAACGCACCCTGATCACCAGGGAGGTGGACGACGACATCTCGGTGATCCTCTACCGGCACGGTGACGAGGTCACCGTGATGTTGGAGCGTTGCCCGCACCAGAGCGGGCCGCTCGGCGAGGGCGAAGTGCAGGAGATCGACGGCCACGCCTGCGTGGTCTGCCCGTGGCACGGCAGCGCGTTCCGGCTCAACGGCGGTGAGGTCGTGCAGGGGCCGTCCGGCAACGACCAGCAGATCCTGCCCACCCGGATCCAGAACGGCGTGCTCCAGACCCGCCTGCCCTGACCGTTCGCGCTGGCCCGCCCGCGCCGTGACCTGGTCCGGGCGCCTCCGGCGTCGGGATGTCTCACCTCACGCCGACGCTCCGCGCCCAAGACAGTAACGCCTTCGATGCTGATGCCTGTGAGTCATCGTGATGACTCACAGTCATATCGCTCTCCGAGACATTGCCCCGGCCGCTCCCGCCAAGGCGGCGTAGACACCGGGCGGAGACACCAGGTCGTGCGGCCCGCTCAGGTGCGTCGGTGTCGGCCGACCGGCGGACCGTCCGGTACGGAGTCCAGGCCGTGCCCGCCGTCGAACAGCCCGCCCTCGCCACCAGCACCGGCCCAGCCACCGTCACCACTCCAGCCCCCTGCGTCGGCGCTCGCCATCCCGCCGCCGGGGGGTGCCGTGCCGCCGGAGAGAGCCATCCCGCTACCCGGGAACGCCGTACTACCGGGGGAAGCCATTCCGCTGCCGGCAGGTGCCGCTCCGCTTCCCGAAGGTGCGAACCCGCTGCCGCTACTTGCCGCCCCGCTGCTCGGTGTCGCGGGAGCTTCGATGGCCGCTGCCGCCCGGCTGGCAGCCCACGCGGCACCGCTCCCGGCCACCCCACCACTGGCCCGCTGGCCCGCGCCACTGCTGCTCCGGCCCGCGCCGCCCCGGGATGTGCGGGAGGAGGCGGCCAGTCGGGGAGCCGCCCCGGCGGTGGCTGGGCGGCGACGCAGCCCCAGGACCGCGCCGATCTGGGCGCCGACGATGCTCGCCACCGCCAGTACTGCGGAGACCGCCAGCGGGCGGTTCACCCGATCGGCGGCACCGGCTCGGGCCGCACCGACAGTCATCGCTGGTGGTTGGCCCGCTGACTCCGTACCGCTGGGTGGTGCCGGGGCCACCTGCGGCGGTGCGGCCCGCTCGGGCGCCGGCCGGGGCGCGGGCGCCTTCCGCGCCACGGGCCGGTCGACGAGCCGGCCGGTGGCGTGCTGCCGGGACCCCTGGTCGGCGGCCTCCGTGGGCAGTCGAAGTAGTTGGCCGGGGCGGATCCGGTCCGGGTCGTCGAGCTTGTTCAGCTTGGCGAGCTGTCGGTAGTCGCCGAACTCGTCCAGGTACCGCTCGGCCACCTCCCCGAGGTAGTCGCCCCGCGCCACCCGGTACACCGGCGCGGCCATGTCCGGGGTTGTGGTCGCGTGGGTCGGCGCGGCCAGGGTGGTCACGGCCGGCGCGCTCGGGCTCGCGTACACCGGAGTTCCGTAGATCGCCGCGGCGCTGGCGGCGGCTGGGCTGGCGACCAGGATCAGCGCGACGGAGCCGACCAGCGCGGCGGCGGCCTTCTGCTGACGGCCCATCCCGGGCAGCTTCGGCGCCGGCCGGCGCAGGGTCTGCGCCCCCAACTCGACGAGGACGGAGAAGGCGAACGTGGCCCAGCCGAACCAACCGGCCACCGCCAACGCCCGCAGGAAGAGCTGACCGTCATCCCGGCTGGTCAGCGCCGTGCCCACCTCGCTGATCGTGGGAAGGTGATCGGGCAGTGGGTTACCGGCGAAGGCGAGCAGCGCGATCGGCGCGCCGACCAACAGCACCAGGAGCACGGCCAGCGCGCCGATGCCGGTGAGGATCCGTCCGGTCCGCCGTACGACGGACCCACCCGATACGGGCATGGCTGCCTACCTTCCTACGGTGTTGCGGTGATGGCACGCGCTGTCGCCTCGCCGGTGACGGTGACCGCCTTGTCCTGGACGAACGGTCCGATCATCGAGCGCTGGTAGGTGATGGAGACGGTCACCCGGATCAGGATTTCCCCGTCGACCTCGGGGAAGCTCACTGTGTGGCTGGCGGTGTCCACCTCATCCAGGTAGTTGGCGACCGCCTTGCGCGCCTCCGGCTGATTGATCCGCTTCGGCCCGCCCTCGATGGCGGTGGCCCGGTCGATGGCCTGACCGCCGGCCCGGGCCGCTTCGGCAGCCAGGTTCTGGGCACGTTGCAGGGTGCGGAGTTGCCCGGCGCCGTCGAAGGAGAGGCCGATGATGGCCAGTACGCCGACCATCGTCACCGCGAGGAAGATGCTCACCCGGCCGTGCTCACCTGCCCGCGAGGACCTGACAGCCGACGTGGTGGCCGTCATTGCCGACCCCGGTAACGGTCGAGTGGGGAGGTGAACTGCGCGGTGATCAATCGTTCACTCTCCATCCCGGGCAGGATGTCGAGCGTCACGTCCTTGAACGACACCAGGCAGCTGATCGTCACCGTCACCGTGGCGTCCGTACCGACCGAGCTGCTGAAGGCGTCGTCGAAGCTGGACTCGTTGCCCGGCGACGAGCCGGTGAACGCCGGGTCCAGGTCGTTGGCGCAGACCAGGCCGTGCCAGTCCAACTGCTTCTGGGCGGCCTCCAGCGCCTTCTGCCGGGCGGTGTCGGAATCCCGGGAGATCGAGGCGGCCCGCGCCGCGTCGTGCGCGGCCGCGTCGAGCGCCTCCGCGGCAACCGCGCTGCGCCCGACCACACCGGCCAGCACCATCAGTGCGATGAACGCGGGTGCGAGCACCGCCACCTCGATGGAGACCGAGCCCCGCTCGGCGGTACGGGTCATGGCGGGGTCACCCTCTCCACCGTCCCGTGGGCGGTCTGCTGTATCGCGAAGTCCACTCCCGGCACCACCGACAGGGACCGGCCGCTCACCGTGCAGGTCACGTCGGTAGTGGTGGTCACGCAGGTCGGGCCGGCCTTGTCCCAGCCCACCAGCCAACCGCCGGCGGCCTTGAGGAACTGGGTGGCGCCGTCCACTCCGACACCGTCCCTGGCCTGGTACGTCCGCTGGGCGTTGACGCCACTCTGCGCGGCGTGCAACGCGGTGGAGCGGGCGAGGAAGACGGCCGCGATCTGGATCGAGGCGAAGAGCAGCACCAGGATCAGCGGCATCATCACGGCGAGTTCCACCGGGTTGGCCCCCCGCTCCCGGTCGCTGGCCGCGAGGCGGCGCCGGGCGGCGATGACCACCCGGTGCCACCTCGACAGCGCGGCTCGACGCATCCCGGCTACTTGGCGGGCTTCGTGTAGTCCGGGATGCCGGTCATCCAGCTGTCGGCCTTGGTCAGGGCGAGAGCGGTGACGGCCATAGCGACGACGACCAGGCCGGCGATGATCACCGCGGTGGGCACCGGGCTGTCGCCGCGCTCACCCTCCCGGCGCAGCTCGGCCAGGCGCGTCGTCAGCACGACGTGCAGGTAGCTGAGGATGGACATGGCGTACTCCTTCAGGGAGGGGGTCAGACACGGGCGATGAACGGATAGAGGACGAACCCGAGCAGCACGAAGACGAGCAGCGCGCCCGGGATGTCGAGCTTGCTGGTCACCCCCTCGGCGCGGGCGAGGTTGTCGGTGCGGATCTGGTCGCGCAGCGAGTCGGCCCGGCTGCGCAGCGTCTCGTGCACCTGCGCGCCCTCGCTGCCGGAGGAGCGCATGATGGCGCCGACGTCGCCCAGCTCGGGGATCCCGATCTTGTCGGCGAGGTCGCGCAGTTCGTCCCAGGGCGCGTGCATCTGCATCTGGGCGATCCGCAGCGACTCCTGGAGCCGGTCGAACACCCAACCGTCGCAGACCGCCGCCGCCCGCTCCAGCGACTGCACCGGCCCGTGCGCCGCCGAGAGTTGCAACGCCACCAGGTCGAGGTAGGTGCAGACCGCCTGGCGGAACTCGTCGCGGGCGGCGTTCGCCTTGGTCAACACGGCGCGGTGCGCCAGCAGGCCGCCCAGCAGCGCCAGGCCGAGGCTGCCCAGCACCGGCACTACCAGCGGGAATGGAACGCCGAGCACCCACAGCGCCGCCCCGAGCAGAGTCGGCGTGGCCAACCCGATCAGGGCGGAGAGCAGCACCGACAGCGCGTACTGCTCGGGGGTCTGACCGATCAGGGCGAGTTGCATCTGCGGCGGCCGCAACCAGCGCGACATGCCGGTCAACCAGTCGAGTCGGCGGGACGCGGGCGTGGACACCCGGCCGGTGCCCGGCGGCTGGTGCAGTCGGCGCAGCGCCGGCCCGAGCGCCGGTGTCGCCGGCACCAACTCCCGGACCACCAGGAAGACGCCCAGGCCGATCCCGGCACCACCGCACACCGCGATGGCCAACTGCCAGTTCAGGATCACTGGAGCCGCCTTTCGTTCGCGACTGCGGGGCTCCGCTGCGCTGCACTCCTCGCGCTCACTGGAGCCGCCTTTCGTTCGCGACTGCGGGGCTCCGCTGCGCTGCACTCCTCGCGCTCACGCGATCACCTCGCTGGGGTCGGGCGCCGGCAGGAACCGGGCCGGCCGTTGCGGCTGGCTCATCGACCGCACCCAGGCCAGCAGGCCGATGAAGGCGGCGCCGAGGGCGGCCATCACCAGTTGACCCACGGGTGTGCCGTACGGCCTGACGTACTCGGCGTTGATCAGCCCGTACGCCAGGGTCGCCAGCGTCATCCCGGTGAGGAAGCGAACCGCGAACCGGGGCTGGGTGCGCTTGGCCTCGATCTCCCGCCGGGTGGCCACCTCCGCGGACGCCGCGCCGGCGATCGAACCGAGCACGTCACCCAGCCGCTCACCCCGGTCCGACAGGTGCAGGATCAGCGCCGCGACCACCTGGTCGCAGACCGGATCGGCGATCTCGTCGGCGAACGCCAGCAGCGCGGAGCGGGCCATCCAGCCGGCCTGGAGACGGGCAGCGAGCAGCCGTACCTCGTCCTCGATGCCGGGTGGCACGCTGCCGATCGTGCCGATGATCGACTGCTGGAGGCCCTGCCCGGTGCCGGAGACGTCCTTGAGTCGGCGGGTCCACTCGCCGACCGCCTCGATCCGGGCGATGGCCCGCTGTTCGGCCTTGCCCACCCCGAACAGCCACGGGGTGCCGGGCACCGCCACCGCGACCAGCAGGCCGACCACCGGTAGCCCGGTCAGCAGGAACGCCAACGCGCCTGCGACCAGCGCGGCGACCAGCAGCGCCTGGTAGCCGCGCTGCTCGGCCGGGGTGCTGCCCGGCCCGCGCCACAGTCGGCTCAGCCCCGGCCCGCTGCCCGGGCGCGGCCCGGGGGGCCGGCGGGTGCCGACCAGCGCGACAACGGCCAGCACCAACCCGGCCACACAGGCGGCCCCGGAGACCACCGCGATCAACTCCAGGCTGCCGAGCATCAGGTCACCGCCGGGCCAGTCGGGTCTGCCGTGGCCGCCGCCAGGCACCGGCGCCGGCCTCGACCCACCGGGTCAGCAGCCGCGCGTCGTAACCCACCCGCAGCAACTGGTCGCGGACCCGCTCCGGCAGGTGCCGGGGGACCGCGCGACCGTCCGGGCCGGGCCCGAAGACGGTGGTGGTGGTGATCCGACCGGCTTCGCCGGCCCCGATCACCTCCTCCACGTGGGAGACGAACCGGTGTTTCCGCCCGCCGATCGCGGTCTCGTCCTCGATGGTGACGTAGACGATCAGGTCGAGCGCGTTGCCGGCCATCCGGCGGGCCTGGTCGACGGTCATCTCGCGGCCGTGCGCCAGGGCCAGCTCGACGATCCGTTCACTCACCCCGGCGGCGGTACGGGCGTGGATGGTGCACATCGACCCCCGGCTGGTGGTCATCGCCTGGAGCATCGGCACGATCTCCCGGGACCGCACCTCGCCCACGATGATCCGCAGGACGCCCATCCGCAGCGACAGTGGGATCAGGTCGGCGATGGTCACCTCGCCGGCCGGGCGGCCGTCGAAGCCGCGCTCGCCGTGGCCCTCGCGGGCCTCGAAGCTCATCACCGCCCGGTGCCGCTCCCGGCGGCGGGCCGGGAGCAGCTCCCGACTCTCCTCCAACAGCACGTACGGCTCATCCTGCGGGATCTCGTTCATCAGCGCCCGGATGACGGTGGTCTTTCCGGCGCCGGCCAATCCGGCGACCATGATGTTCAGACCGGCGCGCATCGCCGCGCGGAGGAAGTCGCGCAGCAGCGGGTCGATCATCTCGTCCAGGTCACCTCGGGCGCCCGCGAGGTCGTCGAGGCTCACTTCCAGCGTGTTGTGCTTGCGGATCACCGCGTACGGGCGGTGGCTGACCAGGAACACCGCGGCCAGCCGGCTGCCGTCGGGCAGTTGCAGGTCGAGGGTGGGCTTCACCGTGGAGAGGGACCGCTCGGTCGCGCCCGCCCGGCGGGCCGCCGCCTGGAGGATCTCCACCAGTTCGGCGTCGCTGTCGGCGATCGGCTCGGCCCAGTCCACCCCACCGCCGCGCCTGGTGATGCGTACCTGGTCGCAGCCAAGGATGTGCACCTCCTCGATGGTGTCGTCGACCAGCAGGGTCTGTAGCCGGCCGAGCCCGACCAGCTCGGCGGTCACCTGGTCGAGCAGCAGGCGTTCATCACCGGCGGCCATGGGCGTGCCGGCCCGGCGCACGGAGTCCGCGTACGCGGCGACCACTGTGACGGCGAGTCGGGCCCGCTCGGTGTCCTCCTCGTCGACTGTGAACTCCCGGCCGCGCTGCCAGAGGGTGAGCCGTTCGGTGAGTTCCCGGCGCAGCTCCCGGACCACCTGGAAATCCATCCGGGGTCGGGGCGGCGACTGCGGCGGCGGGGTGGCCGCTGTCATCGGCTGCGGCTGCGTTCCGGACTGGTGGTGCCGGCCGTTCGGTTCGGCCAGGGGTGGCGCGGTGGAGGTCACGCCTGGTGGCTGTTGGCGTGGGTCGGTGGAGACCGGCTCAAACCGCATCCGGCACCCCCTGCTGCACGGGCCACGCCAACCGGGCCCGCCGCCGTTCCAGGAGCGCCCCGATGGGGACCTCCAGCGCGGACGCCGCGCGCATCAGCGGCCGTCCGGCCCGCACGGTCCCGCCCAGGGCGAGCACCCCGGCGGTACGCGGATCGTGCGGCAGCCGCGCGATGATCGGCAGTTTCAGGGCGCGGCTGATCTCGGCCCGCCCGTGCCCGTCGCCGACCAGCAGCAGCCGCAGGGTGCCCGGGGGCACCCGGTGCTCGGCGAAGTCCCGTTCGATGGCGGTGACCACCGCGCGGGTGCCGGAGAGGTCCGGCAGGTGCGCCCGGGTCACCAACAGCACCACCGAGGCGGCCCGCAGTATCGGCCACGGTGGCCCGGTCACGTGCAGCCGGCCACAGTCGACAAGGACGTCGTAGCCGGGGGTGCCGCGGTCGAGGGCGTCGAAGTAGTCGGCGAAGCGTTGCCAGAGCGGGGTGACGCTGCCGCTCTGGGCCGGGTCGACGAGGCCGGGCAGCAGCAGCCGTTCCCGGCGGGGTGCGTCCAGGTCGACCAGCTGAGACCAGAACGCGCTTTCCAGGTTGCCGTCGCGCAACTCGCCGACGGCCAGCTCTCCGATGCCGCGAGGGCCGTCCAGTTGGCCGCCGAGGTATCCGGCGAGGATCGAGCCGCCGGCCGGGTCGCATTCGGCGACCACCAGCCGCCGGTGCCAGGCCAGCGCGCAGGCCAGCGCCGAGGTGGTGACGCCGGGCGAACCCTTCGCGGACACCAGCGCGATGATGGCCATGCTCAGGCCGCCTCGGTCAGCACGACGGCGAGGCGTTCCTCTGCGGAGAGCGCCACCACCGCGGGCACGTCACGGGTGAGCAGCGCCAGGTAGAGGACCTTGTCGTCGTTGGCCGGGCTGACCATGTCGATGACGGTGGCCGCGAACCGGGTGCTGGCGGCGGCAGCGTCTCCGGCGGCATTGTCGTCCGGAGTGCTGACCAGCAGGACCTTGTCCCCGGGGTGCAGTTCGCGGGCCGGCACCTGGGCGGTCTTCAGGCCGAGTGCGATCTGCTGCTGGCCGGGGCCGAGCAGCGGGTCGTCGGTGACCTGTCCCAGGGTGAGCAGCGTGCCCGGAAGCAGCGCGACAGCGGCCCGTTTGCCGACCACCTCGTCGAGCCGGGCGGCGGGCACCGGGCGCAGCCCTTGGCCGCCGGCGACCTGCACGGTGACCAGGTCGGCGGCGCTGATCTCGCGGCCCACCTCCACCGGTCGGGCCACCGCCAGGTAGCTGCCGGTGGCCCGTACGGAGGTGACAGCGAACGCCGCGCCCAGCCCGCCCAGGGCGATGAGGAGGACGGCGAGACCGAGCAGCCCGGGACGGACCCGGCGCTGTCGGACCACGGTGGGCGGGTTGACGGGCGCGTCCACCGACGGGGTCCCGTTGCGCGTCGCGAGGCTCATCTGGTGACCACCTGGAGTTCGTTGATCTGGATCGGAACGATGCCGCTGTTTCGGGTCACCAGGATTTCGCCGCTCTCGCCACCGCCGCGCCAGGTCACCGTCCAGTACGTGGTCGCGGTGACGTTGTACGTGCCGGCCTTCTGGTAGCCCTTGTGGTAGCCGCAGTCCGGGGAGGTCTTGCCCGCCCGGTCGCCCGTCGGCTCGTACCTGGTGCCTTCGTCTGGGCAGGGGACCTTGTCCCCGTTGCCCATGTCCCAGACGATCTCGGTGACCGCCGCCGTGATGTCGACTCGCAGGCCCCGATCGGTTTCGTGGGCGTCGATCGGGCCGAAGTAGTTCGGGTTCTTCTCGGACCACATCCACACCGGCAGGCCGACCAGGCCGGGGCCGACGCGCTTGCGGGGCGCGACGCCCAGCGGGGCTGGCAGCAGCGTGATCGAGGCGAGGGCGCGACGGGCCAGCTCCTCAGGGTTGGGTGGTGCGCCGAAGCCGGCCGGCGGATCGTCCAGCAGCACCTCGGTCTGGGCGCCCAGGTCGCCGCCGTTGCACGTCCTCACGTACCACTGCTGGCCCTCGGGGGCCTCGGGCTGCGGCTGTTCCAGCTTGTAGTAGCAGCCGTCACCGCTGTTGAACCAGCCGAGGAACTCGTCGTAGCACGGGATGATCCGCCCGTCCCACTGGCAGGTGCCGCTGCCACCACCGTCGCCGCCGTCGTCTCCACCGTCGTCCCCGCCGCCGCCGGGATCACCCGGGTTGCCGGGTTCGTCGTCCCAGACGCTGCAGTCGGGTTGGGCGGGCGGGCAGCCCGCCCCCGGGTCGGCACGTCGGGCGGCGGCAGCCGGCACCGTCGCGCCGACGACCAGCAGCAGCGCGAGGCCGATCCCGGCGAGCGCTCGTCGGGCACCCTTTCCGCTGTGGGTCAGCACGGCTGGTCCCGGTGCGTCGTACCGGAGTTGATCAGCCAGCGGCCGTCGGGATAGCGAGTGGCGGTGGCGGTGGAGAGGTGTCTGCCACCGCCGCTGCCCGGGACCGGGCGCTTGTTCTTGGCGTAGACCAGCCGGTAGCCGGTGGTGTCCAGGCAGTCCTGGATATCCACTGTGGCCGGCTTCGCGTCCAGACTGACGGCGGTCACGGTCGGGTCGGACTTCAACGTCCCGGTGCGCATGGCGCCGTGCTCCTTCGCGTCGCGAATGGACAATTGGACCCGGGTGAGAAGCGGATCAGCGAGAAACCGGGTCAGTTCCGGCGCGCGGGGATCACTGCGCACGCCCGCCGTACGGGAGGCCGCGAGATACCCGGAGTACGCGTCGAGTGCCGCCTTTTCGGCGGCGCGCCGTTCGACGTCGGGATCGGTCCGTTGTTCGTTGTCGCGGGCTGCCGTCGGTCGTTCGACCGTTTCCCGTCCGCTGGCGCAGGCGGTGACCGGCATCGCCGCCACGGCCGCCAGCAGGCAGATTGCCGCTCGTCTGAGCTGCCGTCCGCGCACCGTCGAGCCTCCTCGTGGTCGCCCGGGGCGGTGACGGGTTCACCGCCGTCGGGCATGCGGAAGCGCGCCCGGATCAGCACATCCGGAGCCGTTCATTGCGCTTCTGCATTCACCGTTACGGATCTTTTACAAATTCGGGGTCCTGTGTCGTCCGATGGTGAAGGTGAGGCTTGCGTCACACCCAAGGGGCGAGCATAGGCTGACGCTCGCCGATGCAACAGAGGCAATTCAAGCGAACACGGTGCGTGATGACAGGTGGTGGTGGCGGGTGTCCACACTGTGCCCCGGGCAATGGTCGAGCAAACTGTCGTTATTGATGGGGTGGCACCGGGTCGGATGGGCTCGCCGGGGTCTCGCCAGCGGTCGCGGGAGTAGGACATCGTGGCCACATCCCGGCATTCGAACGGCGTTGCCGGCCGAGCAGTGGGCCGCCTCGTCGGGCCCGGCAGCGGGCGAAGGCACCTCCACGGGACCGGGCGGGCAGGTCGCTTTCTGCGCCATCCGCTACACCAGTGCGAGTGCTCGATCACGATCCGTGTTCAGCATCGCGGGGCAGCGTGTGGCCGCAATGGAGGCGACATGGCGCTGACCGGCCCCCCGGCGGCCGTTCCCGGACGGGAAGACCCGCCCGATCGGAGCCCGGCACCCCCACCGTCCGGCGGTACGCAGGAACCCGCCCCTCCGCCGCGCGCACGCACCCGGGTCTCGACAGTGTCAGCGGTCCTCGCGATCAGCCCGCTGATGCGGTTGGCCGCGCTGCGCTACGCCGTACCCCCGGGTCTGCCCAGCCGGAGCGGCTGCGACGGCTGCGGCGCGCCGGTCGGCCTGACCCGCCCCTGGCCGGCGCTGGGCCCGGCAGCCCGGTGCGGTCGCTGCGGCGCCCGGGTCGGCCCGCCGCCGGGCACTGTCGAGCTGGTAGTGCTCGCGGCGGCGGTGCTGCTGGCGGTCGCCGGCCCGTCGGGCGGGGCGCTGCCGGCGCTGATCTGGTGGCTCGGCTGGACTATTCCGGCGATCCTCGTCGACCTGGCCGTGCACCGGTTGCCGGACCGGCTCACGGTGCCCGCGGCGGCCGGGACGTGGCTGCTGCTCGGAGTGGCCGCGCTCGACGCCGACCCGGGGCACTGGCTGCGGGCCGTCATCGGCGGCGCGGGGCTGGCGCTCTTCTTCGCCAGCACCGCGGTGCTGCTCGGCCGGCGCGGCTTCGGGCTGGGCGACGCCAAGCTGGCACTGAGCGTCGGCGCGCTGCTCGGCTGGTACGGGTGGCCGGTGCTGGTGTTCGGGCTGGTGCTCACCTTCGGGCTCTCCGCGCTGGTGAGTCTGGGCCTGCTGGTCACCCGCCGCGCCAACTGGAGCACCCACCTGCCGTTCGGCCCGTTCCTGCTGTTCGGCACGACGGCTGCCCTCCTACTGGCGGCCTGACCCGTCGGCGGGCGGCGGGGACGTCGGTGGTCAGGGGCGCGAGCGGCTGGCCAGTTTGGGGGCCGGGCTGTCGGGGCGGTCGGCCCGGCGGCGGAGCACCTCGCTGGTCGGGCGGGCCAGCAACGGAGTGAGCACCACGGCGACCAGGGC
Source organism: Micromonospora vinacea (assembly GCF_015751785.1). Classification (NCBI taxonomy): domain Bacteria; kingdom Bacillati; phylum Actinomycetota; class Actinomycetes; order Micromonosporales; family Micromonosporaceae; genus Micromonospora; species Micromonospora vinacea. The sequence continues at coordinate 2,191,391 of NZ_JADOTY010000001.1, forward strand.
ACCGAACAGCACGCCCGCGATCACGTCGTGCGGGTAGTGCACACCCACGAAGACCCGGGAGAAGGCGCCGAGCGCGGCCAGGGGCAGCGCGACCATGCCGAGTCGGCGGGAGAGCAGCAACGTGGTGACCGCCAACGCGCCGGCGATGGTGGCGTGGTTGCTGGGGAACGACCAGTCGCCCGGGGGTGGACAGGCGCCCGCGATGATCTCCCGGGCGATGGTCCGGCAGGGGCGGTCCTCGTCCACCACGGTCTTGAGGAACTCGCTGCCCACGTACGCCAGGAGGGCCGGCACCGGCGCGATCAGGGCGAGTGCCCGGCCGTGCGGGCCGCCGGACCAGCGGCTCAGCGCGGCCATCAGCAGCAGCGCGCCGAGCAGCAGGATCACCCCCTCGGTGGCGTGTCCGACGAACCACTGCACCGGCTCGGGGCTGCCGGCGGCGGCGTCGACGACGTCGCTGTACCACTCGGCGCTGATCTCCGGAACGTCCATGCTGCCGTTGTTGAGCATGCATCACCTCACTTCACGTTCATACCCTGTTCACCTTGGGGACACCCTAGGAACGCGCCAGAGGGCACCGCTCCTGTCGAAGGTCGGGCGGTCCGCACGACCTTCGTCCAGGATTCGCACAGCCAGTTCTGGTTGGCTGCGGGGAGAAGACCAACATCGACAGGAGGCTTCGTGCAGACCGGTTCGGCCACCGATCAACCGCAGTCCACCGCCGCGGCGGACGACGAGACCTGGCGGATCCGGCGTACGGAGGCCGACCTGGACCGGCTCGGCGAAACCGAGTCGATCTTCGCGTTGGGCAACGGGTGGATCGGCTGGCGCGGGGTGCTCGACGAAGGTGCCCCGTGCGGGATGCCGGGCAGCTACGTCAGCGGCTTCCACGAGCGGCGCGAGCTGAGCTATCCCGAGGAGGGGTACGCGTTCCCGTCGGCCAGCGACACCGTCATCAGCGCACCGAACGCCGCACTGATCCGGCTCTGGGTCGACGACGAGCCGTTGGATCTCCGGACCGGGACGCTGCGCAGCCACGAACGGGTGCTCGACCTGCGTACCGGTGTGCTGCGCCGGGAGACCGAGTGGATCTCACCGGCCGGGCGGGGCGTCCGCATCCGCAGCACCCGGTTGGTGTCGCTGCCGCGTCGCCCGGTGGCCGCCGTCCGGTACGAGGTCGAGCCGTTGGACACCGCCGTCGAGCTGCGGGTCTGCTCGGATCTACTGGCCAACGAGAAGGTGCCGGAGCGTTCGGACGACCCTCGGGCCGCCTCGGTGCCCACCGACCCGCTGACCGCCGAGACGTACCGTGCGAGCGGCCTCGACGGCGTGCTGGTGCACCGCACCGAGCGCAGCGGCCAGCGCGTCGCGGTGGCGGTCAGTCACCTGCTGGAGGGGCCGGGCACTGTGAGCACCACAGGTGACTGCACGGCGGACCGGGTACGGCTGACCGTGACGGGTCGCCTGCGCCCGGGGGAGCGGTTGCGGCTGACGAAGTTCGCCGCCTACGAGTGGGCGGCTGTCGACGCGACGTCCGCCGACGAGTTGGCCGCCCTGGTCGCCGCCGAGGCGGACGCGGCCCGCGCGGACGGCTTCGACGCCCTGCTCACCGACCAGCGCGCCGCCCTGGACGCGGCCTGGCAGGTCGCCGACGTGCAGCTCGACGGTGATCCGGAGCTTCAGCAGGCCGTTCGGTTCGCGATGTTCCATCTGATCCAAGCCGGTCGCCCGGACTCCGACCGGACCATCTCGGCCAAGGGGTTGACCGGCAACGGCTACGACGGGCACGTCCTCTGGGACACCGAGAGTTACGTCCTGCCGGTGCTCACGTACCTGGCCCCGGCGGTGGCCCGATCGGCGTTGCGCTGGCGGCACGCCCACCTTCCCGAGGCGCGGGAACGGGCCGCCGAGCTGCGGTTGACCGGCGCCACCTTCCCGTGGCGCACCATCGGTGGCCGGGAAAGCTCCGGCTACTGGCCGGCGGGCACTGCCGCGCTGCACGTCAACGCCGACATCGCCGACGCGGTGCTGCGTTACCTGGCGGCCACCGACGACCAGCGGTTCCTGGCCGAGGCGGGGTTGGAGCTTCTGGTGGAGACCGCCCGGCTCTGGCACGGCTTCGGCCACTGGGCGGGCGAGGGCGACTTCCACCTGCACGGGGTGACCGGCCCGGACGAGTACGCGGCGCTTGTCGACGACAACGTCTTCACCAACCTGATGGCGAAGCGCAATCTGCGCGGCGCGGCGGACGCCGCCGAGGCGCATCCCGAGCTGGCCGACCGGCTGGGCGTGGACCGCGACGAGGTGGCCGGCTGGCGGGCCGCCGCCGACGCGATGGCCATCCCGTACGACAGCGAGCGTGGGGTGCACCAGCAGGCCGCCGGTTTCACCGAACAACCCGAGTGGGACTTCGCGAACACGGGCGACGACGACTACCCGCTGCTGCTGCACTTCCCGTACCTGGAGTTGTACCGCAAGCAGGTGGTGAAGCAGGCCGACCTGGTGCTGGCCATGCAGCTCTGCCCTGGTGAGTTCACCGCCGACGAGAAGGCCCGCAACCTGGCCTACTACCAGGCCCGCACGGTCCGCGACTCGTCGCTGTCGGCGGCCCCGCAGGCCGTGCTGGCCGCCGAGGTCGGGCACCTGGATCTGGCGTACGACCTGTTCGCCGAGTCGGTCCTGCAGGACCTGGCCGACCTGGGTGACAAGACCGCCGACGGGCTGCACCTGGCCTCACTGGCCGGCGCGTGGTTGGCGCTGGTGCAGGGCTTCGGCGGGCTGCGCGACGACCGCACTGTGCTCTCCTTCGACCCCCGCCTGCCGCGACGGATCGACCGGCTGGCGTTCAGCCTGCGCTGGCGCGGCCACCGGCTGCGGGTCACGTTGACTCCGGCCGAGGCCCGCTACGAGCTGCCCGACGCCGCCGGAGATGCCGAGGTCGAGCTGTGGCACCACGGCGAGTCGCTGCGGGTCACCGGCACCGAGCCGGTCACCCGGCCGATGCCACCGGTGCCCGACCCCGGCCCGGAGCCGCCCTCCCCGCCCGGCCGCCGCCCCACCCGCCGCTCGGCCGACTGAGCCGCCGTGCCGCCGCGGATCTACCCAGGCCGGCGCCGCGTCGGCTCAGGTCGGCACCGGACCGCCGGCCATCCGCTCGCGGACGGCCTCCAGCGCCTCGAAGGCGTACGCCCAGTTGTGGCACTTGAAGCTGCGCAGACCGTCGATCGCTGTGTGACAGTCGGAGCAGCGCACCCCGGCGATGGCATCCGGGATCTCGGTGTTGACGTACTTGCGCTCGCCCAGGATGACCGTGGCGATCATGGCCTTGTCGTGCAGGCCGGAGAGCGCCGACGAGACGATGTCGTACCAGGTGACCCGCCGGCGGCACTTCGGGCAGTCGGGTTCGTCGCCGCTGACCCAGAGGGGTGCCCCGATGCTGCGCGCCGGCATGCCGAGCAGCTTCTCCAGCCGCCGGACGTCCGACTCGGGGGTGGTCCAGCGGTGTCGGCCGGGCAGTGATGCGGGCGAGTCGTACACGGCGCGGAACAGGTCGTGGTCGACCTGCACGGTCTCGCGCTGAGCGGTCATCGGCGTCCCTCCTCGTTGAGTCGGTGCCCCCACCGTGGTCAGCGGTGACCATGGGCGCAGCCGGATCAACGACACGAGGGGTCAGCGGGTCGTCGCCGCGGGTGCTAGACATCGGTTCCGCGCCGCCGCCGAAGGGATCCGCATGACCGACCAGCCGGCACCTGACGTCACCATCAGACCCAACGTCGCCCGAATGTACGACTACTTCCTCGGGGGCAGCCACAACTTCGCCGCCGACAGGGCTGCCGCCGACCGGGTGCTGGAGATCTTCCCGGAGACCGGGGTCGCCGCCCAGACCAACCGGCACTTTTTGCGCCGAGCCGTCCGGTACGCCGCCGAGCAGGGCGTCCGCCAGTTCCTGGACATCGGCGCCGGGCTGCCCACCCAGGACGCCGTGCACGAGGTGGTGCGGGCCGTGGCACCCGACGCGCGGGTGGTCTACGTCGACTACGACGAGGTGGCCGTCGGGTACGCCCGGCAGTTGCTGACGGGCGTACCCGCCACCGCTGTCGTTCAGGGCGACCTGCGGCGGCCGGACGAACTGCTGGCCCACCCGGACGTGCGGGCCACCCTCGACCTGGACCAGCCGGTGGCGGTGCTGCTCCTCGCGGTGCTGCACTTCGTGCCGGACCAGGACGACCCGTGGGCGGCGGTCGCCCGGCTGCGCGACGCCACCGCGCCGGGCAGTCATCTGGTGCTGTCCCACTTGACGTTGGACGGCATCTCGCCCGAGCTGGCCGAGCGCGGCCAGGCCGTCTACCGCAACAGCAGCGCACCGCTGGTGCCCCGCACGCGCGCCGAGACGGCACGCTTCTTCGCCGGGTACGACCTGGTGGAACCCGGCCTGGTCACCACCACCCGGTGGCGACCGGACGGTGAGCCGGAGACCGTGGACGCCCACGGGTACGCGGGGGTCGGCGTCCGCCGCTGACAGCGCTTTCGCCTCCGGTGGCCAGCGTCGGGTGGTACGACGGACGCAGCGCGTGCCACCGGAGGAGGAAGCGCCGATGGCGAGCAGGCCGGAGCGGTTGCTACGGGGAAGGGACGCGCCGCTCAGCGCCTCCTTCCTGGAGCTGTTCTTCGACCTGGCGTTCGTCCTCGCCCTCAGCCAGTTGGCCGAGCATCTGCTCCACGACCTCACCCTGGCCGGGACGCTGCGTACCGCCCTGCTGCTGGTCGGTGTCTGGTGGATCTGGGTGACCACCACCTGGACCGCCGACTGGTACGACCCGGACACGCCGATCATCCGAGCGGTGCTGGTCGCCGCCACGCTGGGCAGTCTGCTGACCGGGGTCGCGATCCCACAGGCGCTGCACGGACGGGCCGGGCTGTTCGCCGGCGCGTACGTCGCGGTCCACCTGGTCCGGGGCGTGATCACCGTCTCGACGCTGCGCGGGCATCCGCGCCAGCGCCGGGCGCTGCGGATTCTCTGCTGGTACAGCGTCACCGCCATACCGTGGCTGGCCGGCGTGTTCCTGCCGGAGTGGCGGGTGGTGCTCTGGGCGTCCGCGCTCGCGATCGACCTGAGCGGGCCACGGCTCGGCTGGCCCACGCCCATGCTGGGTCGCGCCCGGCAGCAGGAGCTGCGCCTCGCCGGCGAGCACTTCGCCGAGCGCTACCAGCAGATCATGATCATCACGCTCGGTGAACTCGTCCTGGTCGCCGGCCTGTCGTACTCCGGCACCCGCCTCGACCCGGCCGAGACCGCCGCCTTCCTGCTGGTCTTCGCCACCGCCGTGCTGATCGGTCTGCTCTACGTGACACCCGCCGGTCAGCACCTCGGCTCGGCCATCGAGCACGCCGACACGTCGCGGCTCGGCGTCATCGCCGGATACCTGCACCTGGTGATGATCGCTGGCATCGTGCTCACGGCTGTCGGGGCCGAACTGAGCATCGCCCACCCCACCGAGGTCGGCGACACGAAGGCTGTCATGGTCATCCTGGGCGGGCCGGCGCTGTTCCTCGTCGGGCGGATCCTCTTCTCGCTGGCGATCCACCGGCGGCTGTCCTGGCCCCGGCTGGGCGCCCTGCTCCTACTGGGCGGCGCGGCGGCCGCCGTACGGATGCCGCTGCTGGCGGTCAGCGCGGTCGCCACGGGTGTGGTGCTCGCGGTGGCGGTCCTGGACAACGCCGGCATCATGTCCTACCGCCGACCCAGATCTGCTGACTAAAGTCAGGTGTATGGACTCGGCTCTCGTCGCCGCCGTGCGGCGGTTCAACCGGACGGTCACCCAGCGGGTGGGTGCGCTCGACGACGAGTACATGGCCCAGGGGCGCCCCCTGGGGCAGGCTCGGCTGCTCTGGGAGATTGGCCCCGCCGGCGCCGAGGTCGCCGCCTTACGGGCCCGGCTCGGCCTGGACTCCGGATACCTCAGTCGACTCCTGCGCACCCTCGAGAACGACGGCCTCGTCACCGTCGGACCGGTCGACCAGACCGGCGGCGACGGGCGGGTACGCGTCGCCACCCTCACTGAGGCCGGCCGAACCCAGTGGGCCGACCTCGACAAGCGGTCGGACGATCTCGCCGCCTCGATCCTCGAACCGCTCAGCGAACACCGCCGCGAACGACTCGTCACCGCCATGGCCGAGGTCGAACGGCTGCTCATGGGCTCGATGGTCGTCATCGAGCCGTGCCCACCGAGCGACCCGCGAGCCCGCGCGTGCCTGCGGGCCTACGTCCGCGACATCGCACGACGATTCGACGGTGGATTCGACCCCGCACTGAGCAAACCGCTCCCCGACGAAGCGCTCGTCCCGCCCAACGGGGTGCTCCTGCTCGCCACCCTCAACAGCGAACCGATCGGCTGCGGCGCTGTCAAACTCCACCCCGACGCGTCCGCGGAGGTCAAACGGGTGTGGGTGTCCGACACCGTACGCGGGCTCGGCGTCGGGCGGCGGCTGCTGGGCGAGTTGGAACGGTACGCCGCCGAGCACGGCGCGACAGCGGTCCGGCTGGACACCAACCGCAACCTCACCGAGGCGATCGCCCTGTACCGGGCGACCGGTTACCGGGAGATCGAGGCGTACAACACCGAGCGCTACGCCCACCACTGGTTCGAGAAGCAGTTGGGGCACTGACGGCCGCAACCGTCCGGCGATCGGGCGTCGCGCTCTCGCGGCTACAGCCGCTCGAAGCTTTCCATGCCGGCGAGTTTCAGCACCTCGGTCCGGGTCGCCGGGCATTCCTTGCGGGTCTGGTCGTCGATGTCACGGCCGTTCGGTACGGGGCCCTGCTTCTCGTACCAGGAATAGAGGTTCACGGTGAGGTTGGCCATCGCGCCCGTCTCGGACCCGATCCCCTTCAGCGTCGGCACCTGGCCGTCCAGGTAGGCGCACACGTCCTTTGCCGACACCGGGGAGCCGTCGGCCGGAGCGGGTCCGGCCGCGCTGGTCGATTCTGTCGTGTCTGGCGCCGCAGCGGGCTTGGGCGCGTCGGCCTCGGTGCACGCCGTCAGGGCGAGCACGAGGCAGAGGGCTGGTGCGAGCGGTCGGAACGTACTCATTGGCTTTTGTCCTCACGGGGTTCGTGGTGGGTGGGGGTTCCGGCGGCGTTCGCGGTGACGAGCCAGAGACCGGCGGGCAGTCGGTAGCCGGCGCCAGGCTCACGGAACCGGTCGAGCAGCCGGACCGCCCCCGCCCGGGCCGAGGCTTGCGCAGTCGGCAGAGCCGTCCGGTACGCGGCACCGGCCGGGCCGACCTCGATGAGCCATTCGGCCACCGCATCGGCGTCGTCCGTGGTCTCCAGGGCGACGTCGCACGGTGTGATCGTGATGGCGGTGAAGCCGGCGGCGGTGAGGATCCGGGTGATGCGTGCGGGGTCGGTGAAGGAAAACGGACCGGGCTCGTCACCGACCGGGAGCGGTGGTAACGGTCCGAGGTGCGGTGCGGCACCGAGCATCGCCGCGGACAGCCACGGGTTGACGCCGCTGTCGCGGAAGACGGTCGCGGCGAGGCGCCCTCCCGGCCGCAGTGATCGCCGGATCGTGGTGCAGCCGGCAACCGGGTCCGCCAACAGCATCAGCGTCATTCGCGAGAACACCGCGTCGAACGGAGCACCCGGCACGGCATCGAGAGTCTCGATGTCGGCACTGTGGAACCGAATGCCCGGGTACCGCTGCCGGGCAGCGTTCACCATCGCCTCGGCGATGTCGACACCGATCGCCGCGCCGGTCTCGCCGACTGCGGCGGCGATCTCCGCCGTGGTGCCGCCGCATCCGCAGCCCACGTCGAGGATGCGTTCGGCAGGCCGTGCGGTCAGGCGGTCCATGGCTGCCGCGCCCAGGGGTCGGCCGACCTCGTCCTGCCGATCGGCGTGACGGATCCAGCCCGCCGCCGCTCCCGCCCAGAAGGCGGCATTGCGGGCCCGCAGGGCGGCGGTGTCGGCCATCAGAACGGCATCTCGGCGCCGTCGACGCTCACCGACCGGAAGTGAGCCGCCTTCGTCGGGTCGAAGCCGTCCTCCTGCGCCGCCAGGCCAGCGGCCCGGACCAGCCGCTCGGACTGGAACCGACGGAATGCCGCTTCGTCCTGCCAGACGTTGATGATCCGCCAGCCGTCCTCGGTCGGCCCGGCGACATGGGCGAGGAGACCCGGTGGCCGGTCCGGCCCGAGGTGTCGCTCCACCTGCCGGTATTCCGCCTCGCTGACGCCGGGCATCTCCTGCAACACACCGAACGGCATGACCGTCACCTCTCGATAGAGTGAACCTCTATCCAATAGAGCACTACACTCAGGCCGTGGTTGTCAAGCGGCGTTATGACTCTTCCCGGCGGCAGGAGCAGGCCCGACAGACCCGGCGAGCGATCCTCGAAGCGGCTGGCCGGCTGTTCGTCGACCCCGGTTACGCCGCCACACCGCTGACCGCCGTCGCCGCGGAAGCCGGCGTCGCGGTCCAGACCCTGTACGCGGTCTTCGGCAACAAGCGGCAACTGCTCTCCCAGTTGGTCGACGTCACCCTGGCCGGTGACGATGAACCGGTGGCCCTGCCGGACCGGCCCTTCGTCGCCGAGATCCGCGCGCTCGCCGACCCTCGCGCCAAGCTCGTCCGCTACGCCCGCCATCTGGCCGAGGTCAACGCCCGGCAGGCCCAGGTGATGCTCGCGCTGGCCGGCGCGGCCACGGCCGATCCGGACGCCGCCGAGATCTGGCGCAAGAACGTCGACGACCGCCGCCGGGGCATGGGCATGTTCGCCGCCGAACTCGTCGGCACCGGAGGCCTCCGCCCCGACCTGAACGTCGACCAGGTGGCCGACATCCTCTGGTTGGCCCAGGACATCCGCAACTTCGACTGGCTCGTCCGGCAACGCGGATGGGCGATCGAGCAGTACCAGCGGTGGTATGTGGACACGGTCAGCGGCGCGATCATCGCCGGCGCCGAATAGCGGAGAGCGCCGGTCATGGCGTGCTGTGATCTTGTCACCGGGTGCCTCGCCGGGCAGGCTGATGGACGTTGCCGCCGAAGCATCCGGCAGCCTGAACGAGGAGATCGTCGTGCGCAAGCTCGTGTATTACATCGCCGCCACCCTGGACGGCTTCATCGCCGGCCCCGACGGCGCCGACCCCACCGGCCCCGGCGGGTTCTGGCCCGTCCCGGATGACTATCTGCGCCACCTCGTCAGCGAATATCCGGAGACGCTCCCCGGTCCGGCCCGGCAGGCGTTCGGCATCACCGGCCAGGGCAGCCGGTTCGACACCGTGCTGGAAGGGCGCCACTCGTACGAGGTGGGCCTGAAGGCCGGCGTGACCGACGCGTACCCGCACCTGCGCCACCTGGTCTTTTCCCGCACGCTGGGCAGCAGCCCGGACCCGGCCGTCGAGGTCATCGGCCAAGACCCAATTGCCACGGTACGAGAGCTGAAGCGGCACGACGGCAAGGACGTCTGGGTGATCGGCGGCGGTGCGCTGGCCGGTGCCCTCTACTCCGAGATCGACCAGCTGATCATCAAGCTTGCCCCGTTGACCATTGGCGCCGGCATCCCGCTCTTCGGCCGCGACGCCGTCTTCGCACCACGCACCTGGCGCCTGACCGACCACACCGTTCTGGACAGTGGCGCTCTCTTCCTCACCTACACGCGCACACAGACCGGAAACGAGTCCGCATGAGCACGTCCCCTGACACCGTGCGAGGCAGGTCCTGACACCAGCGGCCCGTCCGGTTCACATCGCGAACTCAGCCCTTCACAGCGCCCGCGGTGAGCCCTTCGGTCAGGAAGCGCTGCCCGAGGGCGTACATGATCACCACGGGGATGCTGACGAGCAGTGACGCGGCGGCGAGTTGTCCCTGCGGTACGACGTCCCCGGCGATCATCGACTGCATCCCCACCGGGAGCGTCTTGTACTCGTCCTTGGTGATGAACACGAAGGCGAAGAGGAACTCGTTCCAGGCGTTGGTCAGGGTGAAGAGCGCGACCGCCAGCAGACCTGGCTTGGCCAGCGGCAGCACCACCCGGCCGAACGCCTGGATGCGGCTGCAACCGTCGACCAGTGCGGCCTCCTCCAACTCGATGGGGATCGACGAGAAGTACCCCACCAACAGCCAGGTGGCGAACGGCAGCGTGAAGGTCGGGTACGTCACCACCAGGGACCACAACGAGTCGGTGAGCCGGGCGCCGATGAGCATCTGGTACAGCGGGATGAACAGCAGCGCGCCCGGCATCACGTAGGTGAGCAGCACCGTGACGGTGAAGCCCTGCGCACCCCGGAACCGCAGCCGGGCCAGCGCGTACCCCGCCAGGGCGGCGCAGACCAGTGCCACCGCCGTGGATGCCGCCGACACCAGCAGTGTGTTGAGGTACCAGCGGCCGAACGGTTGGTTGTCGAACAGGGCGCCGAACTGCTCGAAGGTCCACGGCGTCGGCCACAGGTCGTCGGTACGCATGACGACCTGGCCCTCGGACTTGAAGGCCGTGACGGCGATCCAGTACAGCGGGCCCAGCACGAAGAAGAGCAACCCGGCCAGCGCGGCCCAGGACCCCAGGCCCGACACCGCTGAGGACGACCGGCGACCACCCCGGGACTGGAGGGTCGAGACGACCCGGCCGACCGCCGCCGCGATCAGCAGGATCACCCCGAGGACCACCGCCGCCTTCCAGAAGATCTGCGGTGATGCCCAGGCCAGCAGACCGGTGACCAGCGCGGTGACGACCCACGGCAGCGCCTTCCGCGCCGTCCCGGCCCACCGCCGCGTGCCGATCCACCGGGCTGTCCGACGTCGCCGGGGCAGTTTGATGGTGGTGTCCTGGCGCAGCAACCGGACCAGGACGAACACCAGCCCGCCGATGATCGGCAGCATGACGAGAGTGACCGCCGCGCCCGCGCCGTACTGGAGTTGCAGGATCGCCTTCGAGTAGGCGATGAGCACGTACGGCGCTGTCACGTCACCCGGGCCGCCCTGCGTCAGCAACCACACGAGGTCGAAGTTGTTGAACGTCCAGATCGACGACAGGGTCACCGTCACGGTGATCACGTGGCGCAGTCCGGGCAGCGTCACGTTTTTGAACCGCTGCCACGACGTGGCGCCGTCGATGGTCGCCGCCTCGTAGAGGTCCGCCGGGATGGCCTTCAACCCCGCCAGGAAACACACGGTGAAGAACGGCACTCCCTTCCAGACGTTCACGAGGATCACCGACGGCATGGCCAGCTCCGGGTCGGAGAGCCAGCCCGCGGGCCAGCTGTCGACCAGGTGCGCGCTGGCCAGCAGTGGCCCGATCCCGGTGGCGGTGAGGAGCGTGTTGACGCTGCCGAAGATCGGGTCGAGCAGCGCACGCCAGCTGAACGCCGTCACCACCGTCGGCACCACCCACGGCACCAGGAGCAACCCCGCCAGCACGGCCCGCCCGCGGCGGCGATGGTGCAGCAGCAGGGCCGCCGCCAACCCCAGCACGACCTTGAAAACCTCGGCGTACGCGGTGAAGACGAACGAATTCACCACGCCGGTGTGGAACTGGTCGTCGCCGACGAGCGCCAGGTAGTTGTCCAGGCCGACGAAGACGGTGTCCTGCCCGTGCCGTTCCGTGGTGCTCGTGATGATCGACCGGGCGATCGGCACGAGGACGAGCCCGCCGACCAGCACGGCCATCGGCGCCAGGAACAGTGCCGCCAGTCGCCAGTCACGACCCAGCCGCCGCTGGACCGCCGTGAGGGAGCCGGGTCCCGGCGGCGGGGATTTCCTCGCCGCCGGGACCCGCGCAGGGCGGACCGACCTCACTGCCGCAGCCCCTGCTGGTTGAAGATCTGCACCATCTTCGCGTGGGCGGCCGTCACGGCCTGCGCCGGCGCCGTGCCCTGCACTACCTGCTGCATCATGTCGGTGAGGACGTAGGCCGAACCCACGGCCTGCTGGCCCGCGCTGGCCTTCTGCGGGAAGGCCAGCCCGTTCTTCGTGTTCAGCGGCAGCTTCAGTTCAGTGATCCTGCGCAGCATGGGGAACGCGGCGTCGCCGCTGGTGAAGAACGGGTCGGCGTCCCAGACCTTCTCCCAGGCGGGCATCACCAGGCCGGGTGCCTCCTTCGCCACCCCGAGCAGCGCGGGCGCGCTGACCAGGTACTGCGCCAGGAGCTTGGCGAGCGCCGGGTTCTTGGCGCCCTTGAAGACGACGAAGCCCTGCGACTGGCCGAGCAGCAGCGGATTGTCGGTCGCCGGCCCGATGCAGTCGGAGAACACGTGGGTGTTCGCGTGCACCGGGTTCTTCTTGGTCCGGGAGTCCGCGTAGACGCTGAACTGGTTGCGGGTGTAGCCGAGGATCCCGGCGAGCCAGTTCTCGTTGTTGCTGGTGTCGGTCCAGCTCGCGATCCCCGGCGGCAACATCGGCTTGTACTTGGAGTTGGTGTAGATGTCGCCGAGGAAGGTCACCGCCTGCACCGTCTCCGGGGAGTTGAAGGTGACCTTCCGGCCGTCGTTGGAGGCGATCGACCCGCCGTAGGCGTTGATCAGCGCCTCGATCATGCCGTTGCCGTCACCGGACCGGTTCACCGTCATGCCCCAGCCGAACCGGCGCTTGGTCGGATCGGAGATCTCCAGGCACAGGTCCCGCAGCTCCTCCCAGCTGTAGATGTCCTTGGGGGAGATGCCCTTGTCCTGCATCCAGTCCTTGCGCAGGAACGACCCGATCCCGATGAAGTGGTACGGGATCGCGAACCACTTGCCGTCGAAGACGCAGAAGTTCTTGGCCTCGGCGCAGGGTTCGCCGTACTTGGCGGTGAGCGCCTGAACGACGTCCGTCACGTCCTCCAGGTCGCCCAGCGACTGGAACTGCGCGACGAACCGCGAGTCGGTCATGAACGCCAGGTCACGGGCCACCCCACCCTTGACCTCGGCGTCGATCTTGGCCACCACGTCGCCGGCGTCGGCCTGGACCAGACTGTTCTCGATCTTCGTTCCGGTGGTGTCTGCGAACTTCTTGATCGAGCTGTCAAGGGCTTCGTTCGCCGCCGTCGAGTACAGCTTCTGCGACAGCATGCCCATCGAGGAGCCCTTCATCGCCGCCGCGGCGTCGATCAGCTCCTGCGGAACCTCTGGCTGCACCTTGCTGGGTGACTCGGAGCTGCCCCCACACGCGGCCAGACCGGCCGCGCCGAGCACCCCCACCCCCATCCCCAGAAAGCCGCGCCGTGACCACGCCGACTTGTCCTCCATGGACACCCGCCTCCTTCTCTTTCCCGCGCACGGCTGCACGCCGAAGGTCTAGCTGGCGAACACCGCGATGGTTGTGTTGCAGTTGGTTTCTGCCGGCGACCACCGAGGGGCGCCCGTCGAGATCAGTTCGTTCGTGGGTTCCTGCGGTGGTGAGCGGGCCCGCCCGTCACCGTGGGACGTCCGCTCACGCGCGCTTCGTCGGAGCCACCCGAGACATGTCGGGTGGCGCTCTCCGGGTGGCGCGACGAGGCTGAGGCGATCGGCGACCGGGCCGAGGCAGTAGCGCTGACGTTCCAGTTCGGTCGGGTCACAGGACCACCGCCGTTCGAGATTTCGAACTAGGTTCGATATACCGTATCGAGTGGTCGCGACGCTAGGGCAGCCTGATGAGCAATGTCAATGTTTCGATGTTGTTTCGAACCGAAAGCGGGAGGTTGCCTACCGAGGTTGCGCCCGGTAGCCCATGCGAGCCGACAACACGGCCGCGCCGTCGCGAACCAGCCCGGTCCACTCCACCTGCACCTGAGGCGTCCAACGAATGATCGGCGCGGACAGACTCATCCCAGCGATGATGGCGCCAGTATGGTCCCGGATCCCCGCAGCGACACAGCGCATCGCGGTGTCCGACTCGCCGATGTCGACCGCGACACCCTCCGCCCGGACACGGTTCAGATGCTCACGAAGAAGATCCGGGTCGGTGATGCTGTCCGGCGTCATGCCCGGCAGGGGGTCCTTCAGCAGGACGGCGTCCAGGTCCGCCTGATCGAGGGCCGACAGCAGTACCTTGCCGACGGCCGTGCAGTGCGCGGGCAGCCGCAGCCCGACCCCGGAAACCATCCGAACGGGGTGAGTGCTGTCGAACTTGACGAGATAGATGACATCGGCGCCGTCGAGCACCGCCACATGAACCGCCTCGTCGCACGCGGCGGCCACGTCCCGCGCCACGCCCTGCGCCTCGCGTACCAGATCAAGCCGGCCCGCGAACGCCGCGCCCAGCTGGAACAGCGGCATGCCGAGCCGATACTGCACAGGCTGACCCGGTACGGAGATCAGGTACGCGCGAGCCTCAAGCGTCACGAGCAACTCGTGGACAGTCGTGCGGGGCAGGTCGAGTCGCTCCATCACCTGGCGGGCCGACAGTTGGGGGCAGTCCAGGAACAGTTCGAGGACGTCGAGTGCGCGGATGACCGCCGGTACCACACGGGGCATGTTCGATAGTCCCTTCGCAGTGCCGGACCCGTGTCAACGATCTTCACGCGGGCCAGCACCTGAAGAGGATATCTACGTCAGCGCCCGGCGCCAGGAACTCGAGCCCCGCACCCCTCCGACACCCGGCTACTTCAGGTAGGGGTTCGAGCTCTGGGGATCCGGCACGCCCCAGCGAGCGGTGCGCGACAACTCTCGCCCCGCCTGGGTCTCGACGATCATCAGGCCCTCGTCGCGATGGATCCAACTGTGATCCGTGTACTCCCACGCAGCCTGGTCGGCGAGCAGGTCAGGAAGCTGTCCGCGGGGAACCACCTCGTAGCTGCCGCTGCCGTCGACGAGCAGCCGGCGTACCTCGATGAGCCCCTCATCGACCAGAGCGACCAGGGCAGCGGCAAGCACCGGCAGCAGGGCCAGCTTGTCTTCCTGGTCGAGATCGGTCCGCCAGTCCCAGAGCACGCTCGGCAGAAGGTCATGCTCCTGAGCGTTGACCATGAGGCACTGCTCCTCATGGCTCAGTCCGTCCCAGGCGCACACGGGCAGATCGTGGCACACCATCGGCAGGCGGTAGTTTGCCGAAAGTGAGTATGTGGATCTACCTGCAAGGGCTCGAATCCTCCGACCTGCCCGTAGGCCCAGCAGGTTTTGACGCCCTGTTCGATGTCGAGTTCGACGAGCTGCGCCGGCGGGTCCGGGCAGGTACCGCAGCATGGCTGGAGCGCGGCTTCTTCCAGCTGAACGAGCTTTACCTGCTCCAATCGCAGCTGGGTGCCGACCGGGAACTTCCCGTCTTCGGAGGCCGGCACATACCCGACCCCGGCGGCGGGCCGGGCCACGTGACGCTCGATCCGCCGGAAGTGGTGCGGACCGCGGCGTACCTGGGAAGAGTTTCGTTTCCGGACCTGTGGGAGGAATGGGGCCAACTGCCCTCGTCCGAGTCCGACGACGAGCTGCGGGAGCGCCTGGCTCAGCACCACGAGGACCTACGAGCCTTGTATGCCAGCTCCGCCGAGCGGGGTTGGGCAGTGGTCAAACACTTCTCGTTCTGACCCGCTCGGGATCCAGGTCGATGACCGGAACCGCGAGGACCGCGCAGGGTACGACGAGTCCTTGACCGGCAACTGCTGGTGCGGACGTCACCGTGGCGCAAATGGCGCTCTCCAAGGCGCGTAAGGCCCTTCAGGATCCGGTCGTCTGGAATCTGCGGAGCGCAGCCTCGGCGAGCTGGGTGAGGTATGTGTCGCCGCCGGGTTTGTTTCCCTCCTCTTGGACGACCACCAGAGCGGTTCCGATCCGGATGAGTATGCTGTCCCATTCCAGCGTCTCGGAACCAGACGTGCGGCAGCTAAGGTGAATACTGTCATCGCCCAGCCGCGGCCCTGGCGCCACTGCGTAGCGGTACCTGTCGCCGATGCCAAGGCCGGACGACACCACGACGGTGGGGCAACGGCCGATGAAGGTCCGCAGGTCGGTCATTGCTCGTCGTGCGCCGTCATCGGCGTAGGTCCTGAGGACTTCGTTTGCCACCCAGGACCAATCGGGGTCCGCGTCATAACTGAGGGTGGCTGCGGCCATCGCTGACGGGTTCCCGGTTAGCCGCCTGCCCGACAGCAGCGGGATCATGTCCGAACAGGACACGTTGGCGGCCGGGCGCTGGTCTCCAGCATCTCGCGCCATGGTTGTCGCGATCTGCACAGTGAATCCGGCCGGCAGTGAGTCCGTGGTCACCAGGCGTGTGGACAGCGTAGGGGAGTAGCCGGATCCGCCGGTCGCCGGAACTGCTGGGGAAGCTGGCTTCATTGCTGTGGCCGAGCCGGTCGCCTGCGCCGTGGAGGGGGTGGTTTCGCCCGCTGATCGATCTGTTGGGTGAGCAGTTGAAGAATCGCACGCGGTCACCATGCAGACGGCCACCACCGCGACTGACCTACGCAGCACCATCCTGAGCACCGGGCAGACTCCACCTCTCGCGCGAGAACGCGTCAGGCTACCAACGCGCGTGACGTCAGCCGTCGCGCACCCTAAAGCGCGTCTGGCTCGCAGCCCGCCACCAATAATCATCACCAGTCGGGCCGACCCTGCGCCGATCCGCCCGTCATCGCTGGCTTGGCTGCTCTTTTGGCTGCTCACGCAGCCGCTAGGCTCCCCGCCCGATGTAGCCCCGGGTCCACGCCTCCATGAATCGGGCCCGGGTGATCGGCCCGGCCCGGCGCAGGTAGGCCACCATGAGCGCCAGTCCGCCACCGCCCATCGGCTTCACTTGACGGGTGACAGCCGCCGCCGGTGTTCTATGGGATCGACTCAGCCACGGAAAGTGCCTCGTCCAGCCGACTAGCAGCCAGGTCGTCGTGACGGATCACGAAACTCCCATCACTCCGGTAATAGAGCTCGTTGTCTACGGGAAAGCGGGCGAGCGACACCCACTCACTCGTCAGCCGGTGCGTTTCCTTCTCCACATGGGAATACCATTTCGCGACCGGGATGACGATCTCGCCGGTCTTCTCGCGCCACGCGAGGGTCTGCTCCGCAAAACTCTTGATTACCTCCTCGTCGGCATACCCGCCGATATAGGCGCTGGCGTACCCGTTGTCAGGCGGCCAGAGATCGTTGGCCAGAGCGCAGAATTCGTCAAGGTGCGGCAGGTCACGCTCGAGGTCACGGGCCAACTGTTGCTGGAAGGGCGACAGGTCGTCGTCGTCCTCCTCGTCCTCGTCGTCCGCCCCGAACCAATCGGGGAACTCCGCGCGCAGCGTGGCACCGACGTCGTACTGCTCGCCGACGAACGCGTCGTCGGTGGATCCTGCCGCCACCTCGGTATCGGTACCGGCCGGCACATACACGACTCGCCCATACCTTCGCTCCCCGGTGGCAGCGGCCTGCTCGTGATTCAGGAAGAACAGCAGCGAGCCGTCTGCCGGCAGACCGAAGCCGTCGACTCTTGGCAGCACCGCACAGTCGACCGAGAAGATGAACGGCAACGGACTGACCCCGTCGGACGGCCAGTCCACGCCCACCGGCAGCCGGGGCAACCCACCGAACTGCCCCACCGGAACACCGCTGGATCCTCCGCTCAACCGGATCGACAAACGGAGGTGCTGGATGAACCGGCTGACCTCGTCGTCCGGGATGCCCAACGCGAGCGCTGCACGATGAAACTGCCCCTGATGATCCACAGCGAAACATGGTGCCACGAAGACAACACCAGGGGGCGAGCCCGGCGGCCGGCGTTGACTTCGAGCCGTACTCCCACTTCCTCGACTCGGGTGAGATTGCCGAGTGGTGGAGGGCGTGGACGGGAAATGCGCAGCTTGACGGCTCCGACTTCCCTGTGGCTTCTCGCCGACGGCTTCGGTCCATGGGAAGCAACGGCCTATCCCGATCATGACCATGAGCCGCGCACGGATGAGTGCCTCGCGGAGATCGCCCAACGCTGGGCACCATCGCATCGCAGGTCGGCGGATGAGGTCATCGCCGCAGCGCGGGAAGAGTTCCCCGGCTTCGAAGAGCTGATCGGCTCACTCTGCCGGTAGTTGACGTGCGAGATGCGCAGCGGCTCGGCAAGAGTCGGACCGGCGAGGGTCGACTGCTGTACTTCGCTGCTGTACCGGCCCGATTGACGCCAACAGCGGCCCCGCAAAGGGTCGCTGACCTGCTTGGAAGTGGGCCGCCAGGGACTCGAACCCTGAACCTATGGATTAAAAGTCCACAGCTCTGCCATTGAGCTAGCGGCCCGCGCGCTCAGGTTACCCGACGGTGAGCGTCGACGACTCTCGGCTTCCGGCCGACCGTCGATGGCTGCGGCTGGCCGGTGTCCGCCGCACTCGATCATCGCCTGTCGGTGGCGCGGCGGGGGTCCGAGGCGCTGGGTTGCGCCGGGCGATCTCCCGCGGCGGCGCATGGGTGTGGGCCGGTGGGGAACCAGGACCGGCATGGGAGCAAGCCGCTTGCCGGCCGTGGCGGCCTCCGGGGAGGAGGTCGGGCGCGACGGCGTACGCCAGCCGGGCGGGGAGGTGCACGCCTGGCTGCCCGGTCAGAACCAGACGGTCTGTGGCCTGGCACTGAGCCGGACCCGATTGCGGCGCTTCCCGCATGTGCCCTTCGACTACTCCGGTACCGATGTGCTCACCGAGGCGGACGCGGTCGGCTGGATCTGCCCACGCTGCCTGGCCGCCGCCGCCGGTAGGCGAGGGAAAGAGAAACACGGCTGGGTACGGGAGTCCCCTCGCCCTTGATCGACTCGGGATCCCGGAAGTCGGGCTGGTCCTGAGCGCTCGGTTACCCCGACTTTCAGGAAGCCGAGTGGATCAAGTGGCAGGCCGCTGGCCCGCGCCGCGCTGATGGGTGGTTGAGCTGCTGCTGGGCGGGTACGGGGTCGGGCATGCGGATCGTGGTGGTGGGGGCCAGCGGCAACGTCGGTACGGCGCTGCTGCGGCGGCTGCGCCGGGAGCGGGGCGTGGAGCTGGCCGGGGTCGTTCGACGGTTGCCCGGCCCGGATGCGGGCGAGCCGTACGACCAGGTGGAGTGGCACTCCTGCGACATCGGCGCGCCGGGCGCGGCCGGGCAGCTTGCCGAGGTGTTCGCGGGTGCGGACGCGGTGGTGCACCTGGCCTGGCAGATCCAGCCCAGCCACGACCAACGGGTGCTGCGCCGGACCAACGTCGAGGGCAGTCGGGCGGTGATCAACGCGGTGGTCCAGGCCGGGGTGCCAGCCCTGGTGTACGCCTCGTCGGTCGGCACCTACGCGCCCGGCCCGAAGGACCACCCGATCAGCGAGCGGTGGCCGGCCACCGGTGTGCTCGGGTCGTCGTACAGCGAGCACAAGGCGGAGGTGGAGGCGCTGCTTAACGAGGTCGAACGCGATCAACCGGCGCTGCGGGTGGTGCGGATGCGACCCGGGTTGATCTTCCAGCGGGCCGCCGGTGCGGAGATCACGCGGTACTTCCTCGGCCCGCTGGCGCCGGTGCGGCTGCTGCGCTACGGGCGGATCCCGCTGGTGCCGACGAACCGCCGGTTGCGGATGCAGGCGGTGCACGCCGATGACGTGGCCGACGCGTACGCCAGGGCGGTGTTGGGTGATGCGCGCGGTGCCTTCAATGTCGCCGCGGACCCGGTACTCACTCCGGAGCTGGTGGCCCGGCACTTCCATGGTTGGACGGTGCCGGTCGCCGCGCCGGTGCTGCGGGCGGCGGCGGCGCTGACCTGGCGGGCGCGGCTGCAACCGGTCGACGCGGGCTGGGTGGAGCTGGGTCTGAACGCCCCGCTGATGTCCAGCGAGCGCGCGGAGACCGAGCTGGGTTGGCACCCCAAGATCAGTGCGTTGACGGCGCTCAAGGAACTCTTCGCCGGAATGGCCGACGGCGACCACACGGCTAGCCCACCGATGTCCGGCGCACGGGACCTACCCGGCCGCCCTGCCGCTCTCCTCCACGCCCGCCCACCCGGCCAGGGAAACCCCTACTGAGGTACGCGGCGTCAGCTCAGCTTGGAGTTGGTGACAGTGGGATTGCGGGCGCCGAGGAAGAAGATGCCGGGGAAGCCGCGGGTCTCGAACTTGGCGCTGGGATTGCGGCGCAGCGTCGAGTTTTCGATCCTCATCGTGCCGGTGCGGTTGTTGCTCACGAAGAAGACAGCGCCGCCACCCTCGTTGGCCTTGTTGTTCTCGATGATCGTGCCGGCGATCCGTACGGTGAACTCGTTGCCGTCGCAGTAGATCGCGCCGCCGCTGCCGCCGCCGGGCGTACCGGACTTGGCCGGGTTGGCGCCGCTGCCGATCGCCTCGTTGTTCCTGAGCAGGCTGTTCAGCACCACCCACGACACGCCGATGCTGCTCAGCGCCCCTCCGTTGGAGCAGGAACCGCCGTCGAAGGTGCTGCTCACCACGTACACCGGCTTGTTCTCGTACTGGCTCAGCACCCGTACGGCCGCGCCACCCAGGTCGGGACCGGTGCGGTCGCAGCGGTTGCGGACGAAGCGCGAGTTGACCACCTTCAGCCGTCCACCGCGGACGAAGATCGCCCCACCGCCGCCGCCCTCGGCCTTCTCGCCGGTGGAGTTGCCGTCGGCGAAGGTGAGGTTCTGCACGGTGAGCTGCGGGTGGTCCTGGTTCTGGCAGTGCGAGGTGGTGAAGCCCTGGGCCTCGTCGCAGGTGTTCATGTAGAGGATGCGGCGCCGCCCCTGGCCGCTCAGCGTGACAGTGCCGCCACCGTCCAGCACGATCTTCGGACCGTTGGCGTTGCGGACCTTCGCGGTGGCGGCCATCTTGATGGTCACCGGGGCTGGTCCACAGTTGAACGTGATGACGCCGCCAGCCGCCACGGCCTTCACGACCGCTGCGGAGGTGCAGCTCGCCGGGGTGCCGGTGCCGATGGTCCGGGTCGACTTCGAGGTGTCCACCGCCCGCGCCTCGGCCGGCACCGTGGCCTTGCCGTTCGGGTTGCCGGCGGCGAGCACCTTGTTGGCGGGCTTCGGGCTGGCGCTGGCCCCCGGGCCGCCGAGGCCGTCCCGCGCACCCGGCGTCTCGCTCTGACCGCCTGTGGGCGCCGCCGTCGGTGAGGCGGACGAGCCGGCCTCGAAGGCGGGGGCCGGGTCGTTGGGCGCGCAGGCGGGCAGGGTCGCGGTGGCGACACCGAGGACGAGGAGAGCTGCAAGCGACGTCATGCGCACCCCGTGATGCTAGGAGCCGCGACGGCATCGCGACGAATCCGCCGAGCCGGTTTAATGCGCAGCTAAGCCACGCCCGCCGGTTGTGGCGCGGTTGGCCACTGTGTAGACCACCGCACCGCCGGCAGCGCCGAGAGCGGTGGGCAGCAGCCCGCCCTGCGCGTGTGCCCCAGCGATCAACTCGAACGAGGAGGGCTCAGAAGTCGGCGAAGAGGTACGGCACCCGGCGGGGAAAGAGGCCGCGCAGCTCCGTGGCCGCGTCCACCGGCACCTCACCCAGACCGCGCAGCGGTAGCTCGGCCGGGTCCAGCACCCCGTACGCGAGGGCGGAGAGCCCGGCGGCGGTGAGCGTGGCGGTCGGCGCCCGGCCGGTGGTGTCGTCGACCAGTTCCAGCGCGCCGGTCGTGCCGTCGAGAAGGTGGGTGCCGGCCAGCCAGCGGTCCCCGGTCAGCTCGATCCGCACCCGCCCCGGGCCGGCGGGCAGGCCGCTCAGCGCGTCCAGGGAGAGCAGCCGGGCCATCGGCGCGGACGAACCCGGCACGGCCGTGCGGGCCTCGACGTGCACGTCCAGGTCGGTCAGCCACAGCTCGGGCAACTCGTCGGGCGGAACCTGGACGGTGACCCGCTCGATCTGGTCGACGTGCCGGGCGAAGAACTGCAACAGCAGTGTCCGCGCGAGCGGATCGGTGACCAGCAGCTCGTTGCCGTGCAACGTGCCGCCGTGTTCGTCGATCCGGTACGTCACAGCGCCGGTGACCTCCCCGCCGACCCGGGCGGTGAGCAGCCAGTACTCGTCACGGTCACGCATTCCGACCGCCCGGTGGTCCGGGAAGATCGCGAAGCCGTGTCGTTCCTGGAGGTTGCGCTCGGTGAACGCCCTCCACGCCGGATAGCCGGCGGCGATGCGTTCCCAGCCGACCTCGCCGGGCAGGTCCACCCGGAGCAGCGAACCCAGGTTTGCCGGAGTGAAGGTGACCCGGCGCGGCTTGGGCAGCCCGACGTAGCCGAACCGGGCGTAGAAGCTGGGCCGGAACGGATAGAGCGCGCTGACCGGGTGCCCCTCGTCGCGCATCTCGTCGAGGAGTTGGTGCAGCAACGTCCGCACGTGCCCCTGCCGGCGGGCCAGCGGATGGGTCGCCACCCCGGCGACACCGGCCATCGGCAGCACCACCCCGCGCAGGTTCTGTCGCATCGGGATGGCCGAGACGGCGGCCAACGTGGTGCCGTCCTCCTCGGCGATCAGCGTCCGGTTGCCCTGGTTGTAGGGCAGGTAGTCGCGGAACTCAGCGGTCCGGGCGGCACTGAGCGGCGAGGACTCGAAGGCGTAGGCGGCCAGCGGAAAGCTGGTGGTGAGACGGTCGTCGTCGGTCACCCGGCGAATGGTCATTCGCTCATCTCAACCCGCCGCGCGGGTGGCAGCAACCGGAATAGCCCGATCCGCGGCCCACGGCGGCCGGCGGAACCCGAACCGGTCGGCTCGGGTGAGCCGCCGAGTGAGCCGTACCGGTCAGCGGGCGACGACGTCGGAGACCACGACTGTGACGTTGTCCGGTGCGCCGGCGTGGTGGGCCAGCTTCACCAACTGCTCACCGCACTGCTGACGGTCGGCGTACATGCCCAGGGCTGCCGCGATGGCCTCGTCCTCGACGTAGTCGGAGAGCCCGTCGCTGCACAGCAGCAGCCGGTCGCCGGGGACCACTGTGAGCACACCGACAGCGGGTGGGGTGTCGGCGCCCTGCACGGCCCGGGTCACCAGGGACCGCTGCGGGTGGTGGCGGGCCTGCTCGGGAGAGAGGGTGCCCTGGTCGACAAGCGCCTGCACGAACGTGTCGTCCCGGGTGAGCTGGGTCAGCTCCCCGTCGCGCAGCAGGTAGCAGCGGGAGTCGCCCACCTGGGCCAGCACCAGCGTCTCGCCGGCCAGCAGCGCCGCGGTGAGCGTCGTCCCCATGCCGTCCCGGCTCGGGTCGACGGTGATCGCGGCGTGGATGCGCTGGTTGGCGGTGCTGACCACGGCACGCAGCGCGTCGGCGGCGCCGTCGGGGTCGGTGGGCGGAGCCAGCTCGTCCAGGATCCGGATCACGATCTCGCTCGCCACCTCGCCCGCAGGCAGCCCACCCATGCCGTCGGCGACGGCGATCAGGCGGTCACCGGCGAGGGCGGAGTCCTCGTTGTTGGTGCGCACCAAGCCGATGTCGTTGAGGATGACCGAGCGGAGGATCAGCGTCATGGGGTCAAGCTTGCCAAGAACAACCCGCATTCGTCTCTACGCCTCCTACCTAGGTCGAGAAATGATTGCGATTTTCGTCGCCGGGTCCGACGGTGCGTGACCGATCGGCGGGGCCTCAGCGGCGCGGATAGCGCAGTAGCAGGCTGGCGGCGACCTCCTCGTCACCCACGGCCGCGTAGCTGTGTGGCACGTCCGACACCCAGCGGAGATGACCGCCGGCCGGGGCGGTCAGCGGTGCGTCGGCCGGCCCGGCGCGCAGCACCCCGGCGAAGACGGTGACGTGCTCGGTGACTCCCGGCGCGTGGGCGGGGGAGAGTTGCGTGACGCCGGGTGCGACCCGCATCCGGTACAGCTCGTAGGTCGCGTCGGTGTCGGTGAACACCTCCAGCAGGGTGGCGGTGACAGCGGTGCCGTGCACGGTGGGCTCGGCCGTTGGTTCGGCCAGCAGGGCGGTGAACGGTACGCCGAGCTGCGCGGTGACCGCCCAGAGCGTCTCCAGGGTCGGGTTGCGGGTGCCGTGCTCCAGGCCGGAGAGGGTGGCCTTCCCGACGCCGGCGAGCCGGGCGAGTGTGGACAGCGAGAGCCCTCGTTCCTCGCGCAGGGCGCGGACCCGACGGCCGACGACTGCGGGATCCACGTCGAGGCCCGGACGTGGCTCTGGTGGTGGGTGCGGCACCCGGCTATCGTGCTACACGCTTCCGTTCCGTAAACGGAACAGTCGGGAGGGTGGCATGGCCGGACGCGTGCAACCGGTGCTGGCGGGGGTGGTGACCGCGCTGGTGGGCTTCGCCAGCTCGTTCACAGTCGTGCTGGCCGGGCTCCGAGCGGCGGGCGCGTCGGACGCCCAGGCCGCCTCCGGCCTGCTGGCGCTCTGCGTGGCGAGCGGGCTCGTCGCCGCCTGGCTGGGCTGGCGGTACCGGATCCCGATGAGCGCGGCCTGGTCCACCCCGGGCGCGGCGCTGCTGGTGGCGACCGGGACGCCACCGGGCGGATGGCCGGTGGCGGTGGGCGCCTTCCTCGTCTCCGGTGCGCTGATCGTCGCGGCCGGGCTGTTCCCACCACTCGGCCGGGCGGTGGCCGCCATCCCCAAGCCGGTGGCCGGCGCGATGCTCGCCGGGGTGCTGCTACCCCTGTGTACGGCCCCGGTCCGCGCGCTTGTCGAGCTGCCGATGGTGGCCGGGCCGGTGGTGGTCGGCTGGCTGCTGCTGCACCGGTTCGCCCGCCGCTGGGCGGTGCCCGGCGCGCTTGTGGTGGCGGTGGCGGCGATCGCACTGACCACACCGCCAGCCGGCCTGACCGGCGCCGCGCTGATCCCGTCGGTCACGCTGACCGCGCCGGCCTGGAACGCGTCCGCACTGATCGGGTTGGCCCTGCCGCTGTTCCTGGTCACCATGGCCGCGCAGAACGTGCCCGGCATGGCGGTACTGGTCGGCTACGGCTACCGGCCGCCGTTCGGCGCCGCGCTGCGGACCACCGGCCTGGCCAGTCTGCTCGCCGCGCCGGCCGGCGGGCACGCGGTGAACCTCGCGGCGATCACCGCAGCGCTCGCCGCCGGCCCCGACGCCCACCCGGACCCGGAGCGCCGGTGGATCGCCTCGGTCACCGCCGGGGCTGGGCTGGCCGTGCTCGGCCTGGGCGCCGGTGTGGCCACCACCCTGGTCGCTGTCGCCCCACCGATCCTCATCGAGGCGGTCGCCGGGCTGGCGCTCCTGGGCGCACTCGCCACCGCCCTCGCCTCGGCGGTGACCGACCCGGCGACCCGCGAGGCCGCAGTGGTCACCTTCGTGGTGACCGCGTCCGGGGTGACGCTGGTCGGCGTGGGCGGCGCGTTCTGGGGCCTGGTCGCGGGCTGCCTGATGCTGCTGCTCTTCCACCGCCGCCAACCCGCCGCGCCGGAGCAGCCCGCCCCCGCCGCGCCGGAGCAGCCCGCCCCCGCGGCGCCGGAGCAGCCCGCCGCCCCCGCGGCGGCGGAAAGATCCACTCGGGTTTCATGAAGTCGGGCTGTCCCAAGGCTCCGGATGCCCCGACTTCCTTGAGCCCGAGTCGATCAGGGTGGTGGGGTCACTCCTCGGGCGGCAGGTCGGCCACACCGACGGCCAGGAGGACCCGGCCGTCGGCCACCGACCCGATCCGGTCCGCCGGTACGTAGACAGCCCCGGTGCGGGTCAGGTCGGTCGAAACCTTCAGGTAGCCGCTGTGCAGCAGCCGCGCCGCCAGATCGGCCGGAACGTCCGGCTCCTCGACGGCGGTCGCCTCGATCAGTTCGTCCAGGCTGCTGCCCGGGTCGGCGGTCGGCGTCTGGACGGTCACCGCGTTCGGGTCAGCCCGTTGGACGAGGTCCACGGTCCCGACCTCGGTGCCGGCGGAATCGATCACCGGCATCCCGGTGGTGATCCGCGAGATGGTCGCCTGCTGCTCGTCCTGCTGGTCCATCCCGCTGCGGTTCCCAGGTCGGCGCGCCGCTAAACGCCGCCGCCCGCAGGCACCGCCGCTTCGCTGGCGCGCGCCGCTTGGCCCGCTCGCCGATGGGGTAGCGGCAGTGGCTCGAGGCGATGGGCCGGAGAGCGTGATGACTGTGTGGCATCAATATGCCTCAGAGTCATCACCACCATAAAGAGCAGTACCGCCACCGGGAGGCGGAGCCACGGTGGCGGACGAAGGGCCCCCGTACTGTCTGCTGCACCCGTCCACTCAGCTGTTCGGGAGGGTCCAGCCGCCGGGCGGGCGGGGGGACAACTCCCGCCAGGTGTCCGGGCCGTCGAGCAGCGCGCGGACGGTGTCCTCGGCTTCGTCCGCACTGCCGTACTCGTAGAAACGGGAGATGCCCTCGGCTCCGCCGGCCCGCTGCTCGACGTGCCACCGGTCGGCGTCCACCCGTAGGAAGACGTCCCGTCGGGCGAGCCGCCCCCACTTCCCGTTCCACCAGTGCTTTCGCTGCTCCATGGCGGGACTCTA
Organism: Micromonospora vinacea; assembly: GCF_015751785.1. Taxonomy (NCBI): domain Bacteria; kingdom Bacillati; phylum Actinomycetota; class Actinomycetes; order Micromonosporales; family Micromonosporaceae; genus Micromonospora; species Micromonospora vinacea. The sequence goes on from NZ_JADOTY010000001.1 coordinate 2,217,657, forward strand.
TCGAACACACGTACGAGAAGGTGCGGCCCCTGCGGGAATCCCACAGGGGCCGATGTGCATCCGTTCGGGTCAGCGCTGCGCCGGCGGCTCCGGGCGGCGGCCCAGCACGTCGTCCAGCGCCCCGCGCTGCTGGCCGGGGGTGGTGTGGCCGGCGGAGACCAGGGCGTCCCGGATCTCGGTGAGCAGCTTGACCTCCTCGCTCGGCGCCGCCGGCGGCGGCTCCTCGCCCCGCTTGCGCCGCTCGGCCAGCCGGTTCATCGGGTAGACGACCAGGAAGTAGAGCGCCAGCGCGGTCAACAGGAAGGTGATCACCGCGTTGACGAAGGCCACCCAGTCGAACGGGATCTCCCGGAACGTGGGGACCGAGCCGGTGAGGCCGTTCTTGTTCCCGGTGATCAACACGATGATTACCCGGACCAGCGGTTCGAGGAACGACTTGGTGAGCTGGGTGACCACGCCCGTGAACGCGGCGCCGATGACGACACCGACCGCCAGGTCGACGACGTTGCCGCGCATGATGAAGTCTTTGAAGCCCTTGAGCATTCGTACTCCCGAGGTGTCCGCTTTTCTGTCGGGCACAACCTATGCCCGTTCGGCGGGTTCCAGAAAAGCGCCGGCTTCCAGCGCCGCCCGGCCGGGATCGCCGGCCCGGATCGCCTCGACCAGCCGACTGTGGTCGACGTAGCGCTCCGGGGTGAGCGCTCCACCCATGGCCTGGGCGACGGTGCTGCGCAGGGCGGTGCCGACCGAGGCGTACAGCTCGGCGAGCATGGCGTTGTGCGCGGCGGCGACCACTGCCGTGTGCAGTGCCGCGTCGGCCTCGACGAACGCGTCGACCCGGCCGCCGTGCCAGGCGGCCTCGCGCTGGGCGAGCGCGCCGTCGAGCGCCGCCAGGTCCTCCGGGGTACGCCTCAGCGCGGCGAGCCGGGCGGCCTCCACCTCGAAGGCGCGGCGTACCTCGATGACCTCGGTCATCCGGTCGTCGCCGAGTCGGCGGGCGACCACGGGTGCCAGTTCGTCGGTGGACACCACGTAGGTGCCGGAGCCCTGCCGGCACTCCAGCACTCCGGCGTGCACCAGGGCGCGGACGGCCTCGCGGACCGTGTTGCGCCCGACGCCCAGTGCGGCGACCAGTTGTGGCTCGGTGGGGATGCGCCCGCCGACGGGCCATTCGCCGCCGAGGATCCGGGCGCGGAGTTGCTCTGTGGTCTGCCGGACCCGGTGGCCGCGGGGTGGCACGGCGGGCTGGCCGGGGGGCGGCGCCGGCGGCGCGGAGGGGAATTCAACCGACGGTGGCACTGGTTACATCACCGGTCCCAAATTCATCCCATGATTGTAGGTTAAGGGTCATGACCCCGCCACCAACCGCCGCTCCGGCGCTGCCCGCCCCCGTCGCCGTCCACCCTCGCCCGACGCGGGACCCCGGCGCCGGCCGGCGGACGCACCCGGCGACCGGTGGCGCGTTGGTGCTGGTCGGGATGCTGCTGGTCGCGCTCAACCTGCGGGCCGTGGTGACGAGCCTCGGCGCGCTGCTCGACGAGGTCCGCGACGGGCTGGGCCTCTCCGGCGTCACCGCCGGTCTGGTCACCACCCTGCCGACCATCGCGTTCGCCGGCCTCGGCGCGCTCACCCCGTGGCTGGTCCGCCGGGTCGCACCGGCCCGGGTGCTGGTGGTCGCCATGCTCGCCCTCGCCGTCGGCCAGGTGCTCCGGGTCGCCACCGACTCGGCCTTGATCTTCGTGCTCACCAGCGCACTGGCGCTGTCCGGCATCGCGGTCGCCAACATTCTGCTTCCGATGCTGGTCAAGCAGCACTTCCCGCACCGCACCGGCCTGGTCACCGGGGCGTACACGATGGCGTTGACAGTGGGTACGACGGTGGCCGCCGCCTCCGCGGTGCCGATCGCGCACGCCTTCGGGTCATGGCGGGCCGGGCTCGGCGTCTGGGCCGCGATGGCCGCGGTGGCCGTACTCCCGTGGGTGCCGCTGGCGCTGCGGGCCCGCGCCGCGGCGCGGCGGGCGACCCCGACGACGGTCGTCGCCACGCCGACGCGGGTCCGGCCGGCACGGACCCGGCTCGGCTGGGCGATGGCCGTCTACTTCGGGGCCCAGTCGCTCAGCGGGTACGCGATCATGGGCTGGCTGGCCCAACTGTTCCGCGACGCCGGTTACCAGCCGGAGTCGGCCGGGCTGCTGCTCGCCGGGGTGACCGCTCTCGGCGTGCCGATCGCGCTGCTGATGCCCACCCTGGCCGGCCGGCTTGGCACCCTGCGACCGCTGGTGCTCGGGCTGACCACGGCGTCGGCGCTGGCCTACCTGGGGTTGGCGTTCGCACCGCACGGTGCCGCGCTGCTCTGGGTCGCCCTCCTGGCGATCGGGCAGGGCGCGTTCCCGATGATCCTGACCGCCATCGGCCTGCGCGCCCGCACAGCCGAGGGGACTGTCGCGCTCTCCGCGTTCGCGCAGAGCACCGGTTACGTGATCGCTGCCCTCGGCCCGCTGATGGTCGGCATCCTCTACGAGGCCACCGGCGGCTGGACCGCGCCGATCGGGTTCCTGCTGGGCGCCCTCGCAGTGCAGACGACGGCGGGCATGGCGATCGCTCGTCCCCGTTACGTCGAGGACGAGTGACGCACGCGGAGGGTCAGGAGGAAGCCGGCGTCGATTCGCCGGCGACTGCCTCATCCACCGTCGGGTAGGTGTGCAGCACCTCGACCAGCCCGCTCACCTCGAGGATGCGCAGTACACCGCGCTGCGGGGCGGCCAGCCGGACCACGCCGCCAGCCTCGTCGCAGCTGTTCTTGGCGCGGACGAAGACCGACAGACCGGTCGAGTCGCAGAACGAGACGTCCGCCAGGTCGAACACCAGCCGGTTGCGGCCCTTGTCGAGCAGGTCGGTGATCTGGTCCTGCAACTGCGGTGCAGTGGCCATGTCCAGCTCGCCCGCGACCGACACGACGACCACGTCGCCGCGTTGTTCCGTGTGCACCGTCAACGACATTCGCCAGACCTCCTGTTATCGGGGGAACGGTATCCCACGACCATGGTCGGAGGTAGCACGGGAGCCGTCATCCGGTGGCCATCGTCATTCTGTTGCTACGGGGCAAGTAGTTGATCAGACCCCGGTGATAGAGTCCGCCCGGTCCAGGTCAAGGGGGTTCGAAATGGCGTTGAGCGCCGAAGAAAGTGGTCGGCTCGCCGCGCTGCTCAGCAGGCAGGACGAACGGGTCACGACTCGATGGACCGAGATCGTCACCAGTTCGTTGCGTGGCCGGCTGAGCCAGGCGGAGCTGCGCCGACAGGTCCAGGACCTGCACCGCGCCATCGTCTCCACCGGCGAGCAGGGCATCATCGACCTGTCCGCCGAGAACGCCGCCGAACTGCGCGCCGCGCTCTCCGAGCTGTCTCGTGGCCGGGCCCGGCAGGGCTTCTCCGCCACCGAGACCACTGTCAGCATCTTCGCGCTGAAGGACGTGCTGGCCGAGCTGGTGCAGGAGACCGGTGGCCCGAACGCGCTCCCGGACTACGTCGCCTTCTCGAAGCTGGTCGACGAGATGGGGCTGTTCACGTTCGAGAGCTTCGTCCGCACCCGGGAGAGCCTGATCGCCGACCAGGCCGAGCAGCTGCTCGAGCTGTCCACGCCGGTGGTCAAGCTCTGGGAGGGCGTCGTCGCCGTGCCGCTGGTCGGCACCCTGGACTCGGCCCGGGCCCAGGTCGTCATGGAGCGGCTGCTCCAGACCCTGGTCGACACCAGCTCGCCGTACGCGATCATCGACATCACCGGCGTACCGGCGGTGGACACCCAGGTCGCCCAGCACATCCTGAAGACCGTGGTGGCCGCCCGACTGATGGGCGCCGACTGCATCATCTCCGGCATCCGCCCGCAGATCGCGCAGACCATCGTGGCGCTCGGCATCGAGTTCGGCGACATCGCCACCAAGGCGAGCCTCGCCGACGCGTTGCGCCACGTGCTGCGGCTCAACGGGGTGGAGACCGCTCGCCGCCAGCCGCGTCGGGACGCCTGATGGAGAGGGTGCCGATCCTCAAGATCGGTGACATCCTGCTCGTCTCCATCCAGCTCGACATGTCCGACCAGACGGCGGTCGCGCTCCAGGAAGACCTGGCCGAGCGGATCGTCGCCACCGGCTGCCACGGCGTCATCATCGACATCACGGCACTGGACATCGTCGACTCCTTCGTCGGGCGGATGCTCTCCACCATCGCCTCGATCTCCAAGGTGCTGGACGCGGAGACGGTGGTGGTCGGGATGCGTCCGGCCGTCGCCATCACCCTTGTCGAACTCGGGCTGTCACTGAACGGCATCCGTACCGCGCTGAACGTCGAGCGCGGCATGGAGCTGATCGCGGCGGCCCACGCCGACGAGCTCGACTACCAGCTCGACGACGATCCGGACGCCGAGACGGCCACGCCGTGACCGCGGGCATCGACCTGGGCCAGCCACAGGCGCAGTCGGTCCGCAGCGATGAGGACGTGGTGCGCGTCCGGCAGTTGGTCCGGGCCGTGGCGGTGACCGTCAAGCTGTCCCTCGTCGACCAGACCAAGGTGGTCACCGCGGCGAGCGAGTTGGCCCGCAACACCCTGGTGTACGGCGGTGGCGGTTCGGTCGAGGTGACTGTCGTGGACAACGGCCGACGCAAGGGCGTGCAGATCGTGTTCGCCGACTCCGGGCCGGGCATCGCCGACCTCGACCTGGCCATGACCGACGGCTACACCAGCGGCGGCGGCCTCGGCCTCGGGCTCAGCGGGTCGCGACGCCTGGTCGACGAGTTCCAGATCGAGACGTCAGCGGAGGCCGGTACGCGGATCACGGTCACCAAGTGGTCCAGGTGAACGGCGACGCTGTCACCGACAGTGGCATCTGGTTCCGGGTGGAGGCCAGCAGCGCGGCGAGCGCCGTCCGGCGGGCCGCCGAACGCCTCGGCGCACAGGTGGAAATGGGCGAGGCACGCATCGCCGACCTGGCCATCGTCGCGGCCGAGCTGACCAGCAACCTGGTCAAGCACGCCGACGAGGGCGTCCTGCTGCTCCGGCCGGTACGCCGCGCCGGGCAGGCCGGGGTGGAGTTGTTGGCCATCGACTCCGGGCCCGGCATGGCCGACCTGACCGTCTCGTCCCAGGACGGGCACTCCACCACCGGCACACTCGGCATCGGTCTGGGGGCCATCGTCCGGCAGGCCAGCTGGTTCGACGGATACTCGCTGCCCGGCCGGGGCACCGTCCTCGCCGTGCAGGTGTGGCCGGCCGAGGCCGCACGGCCGTCCTGGGCCGGCGCCCTCACGCGTCCGCTGACCGGTGAGACGATCAGCGGCGACGGCTACGCCGTGCGGGTCGTCGACGGGCGGCACCAGGTGCTGGTGAGTGACGGGTTGGGGCACGGCCCGCTGGCCGGGGCCGCCACCGAGGCGGCGCTCGCCGCGTTCCGCGACGCCCCGGCCGGCCCACCGGCGATGGTGGTCGGTCACCTGCACCGGAGCATGTCGCACACCCGGGGCGCCGCGCTCGCCGTCGGCGAGCTGCTGCCGGAGGCCGGGGTGCTGCACTATGCCGGCCTGGGCAACATCGCCGGCGTGGTCGTCGAGGGTGACGGCCGCCGCCGAGGGCTGGTGTCGCTGCCCGGCATCGCCGGCCACCAACGGCCCACGATCCGGGAGTACGACTACCCGTTCGGTCCCGGCGCCCGGCTGGTCATGCACAGCGACGGGGTGGTCGACCGGTGGCGGATGACCGACTACCCGGGCCTGGCAGAGCGATCTCCGCTGGTCATGGCGGCGACCCTGCTCCGTGACGCGGGTGTGCGACGTGACGACGCCTGCGTACTGGTCGCGAGGTCGTGGGCATGATCGGGGAGCCGGCCGCGCTGCCGCTGCTCCAGATGGCACTGCGGGTCGAGCAGGACATCTTCGTTATCCGTCAGCGGGGGCGCGAGGTGGCCGCCGTGGTCGGCCTGGAACACCAGGACCAGGTGCGGATCGCCACCGCGCTCAGCGAGGTCGCCCGGGACCTGCTGCGGACGACCGGGGGAGCGGACGTCTCCTTCCACGTCGACGCGGGTGCCGACGGCCGGTTCCGCCTGCGCGCCGACCTGGCCCCGGTGTCCCCGCTGCCCGACGATCGCTACGAACCGCAGTCCGGCGCGGTGTCCCGACTGGTCGACACACTGAGCGTGTTGACCGTCGAGGGGGTTACGGTCGTACGGATGTCCCGACGAGTCCCGGCCAACGCGCCGACGCCGACCCCGGAGCGGCTCGCCGAGTTCCGTACCGAACTCGGCCGCACCGCGCCGGGCAGCGCGCTGGACGAGTTGACAGTGCAGAACGGGCAGCTCATCGCCGCACTGGACGAGGTGCGCAGTCAGCGCGACGAGCTGGCCGTGCTGAACGAGGAGCTGGCCGAGACCAACCGCGGCGTGCTGGCGCTCTACAACCAGCTCACCGAGGAGTTGGAGGAGACCAACCGGGGTGTCGTCGCCCTCTACGCCGAGCTGGACGAGAAGTCGGCCCAACTCCGGGCGGCGAGTGAGTCGAAGAGCCGGTTCCTGGCCAACGTGAGTCACGAGCTGCGCGCCCCGGTCACCGCGATCATCGGCCTGGGGCGGCTGCTCACCGACTCCGCCTCCGACCCGCTCACCGACGAGCAGGGCCGCCAGATCGACCTGATCCGTTCCTCGGCGGCGGACCTGCTCGGCCTGGTCAACGAACTCCTCGACCTGGCCAAGGCGGAGTCCGGCCGGATCGAGCCGGACCTGGCCGAGGTCGACCTGCGGCCGGTCTTCGGTCAACTGCGCGGCACCCTGCGCGCCCTGGCCACCCGCCCGGGGGTGGAGCTGGTCGTGGAGGAGCCCACCGGGCCGGCCCTGCTGCGCACCGACGAGGTGCTGCTCGGCCAGGTGCTGCGCAACCTGCTGCACAACGGGTTGAAGTTCACCGAGCGCGGCGAGGTGCGACTGCGGGCCAGTCAACACGGCGACCGTTGGCAGTTCCAGGTCAGCGACACCGGGCCGGGCATCCCTCCTGAGCTGCACGACCGGATCTTCGAGGAGTTCTACCAGGTCCCCGGAGCCACCCGGGTCGGCGGCACCGGCCTCGGCCTGCCGTACGCCCGGCGGTTGGTGACGCTGCTCGGCGGTTCACTGGAGCTGACCAGCGCGCCCGGCGAGGGCAGCACATTCACCGTCTCCCTGCCCACCGGTGGGGCGTGACCGCGTGGACGGCATGCCGACAACCATCCTGGTGGTCGACGACAGTCGTACCAAGCGTTACCTGCTGGTCAGCTGGCTGACCCGGGCCGGGTTCACAGTGCTGGAGGCCGAGAACGGCGCCGAGGCGTTGGCTCGGGTCGAGGTGGACCGGATCGACCTGGTGGTCCTCGACGTCCGGCTGCCCGATCTGAGCGGTTACGAGGTCTGCGAGCAGATCAAGGCGCGGCATCCGGCGATGCCGGTCATCCACGTGTCGGCGCACGCCGTGGACGTGGCCGACCGCGCCCAGGGGCTGACCCGGGGCGCGGACGCGTACCTGACCGAGCCGATCGAGCCCGAGGAGCTGATCGCCACCACCCGGGCGGTGCTGCGCTACTACCAGGCGCGGCAGCGTGCCGAACTGCTCGCCGAGCGGCTGCTCGGGTTGGCCGACACGACCGTCGCGGTGCACGCCGCGCCGACCTTCGCGCGCCTGCTGGAGGCCGCTGCCGAGGGCGCCGCCCAGATCTTCAAGAGCCCGGCGGCGGTGATCGCGGAAACCTTCGACGGTGACTGCCTCGCGGGCGTCTGCGCCGGCCCCGGCGCGGTGGCCGCCGTGGTGCCGTGGGTGGTGGACGACACCGGGGTGCCCACCGGCGCCACGGTCCGGGTGGAGGCCCCGGCGAACTGGGCGCTCGTCGACTGGCCGACCGACGACACGGTGACCGTCGCCGCCGCCCGACTGCGCGAGGACCGGGCCCCGCTGTACGTGGTGGTCCCGACCGCCACCCAGACCGCGCGGACCCCGGTGCTCAAGCAGCTGGCTCAGGCGGTGGCGGCGGCCGTCGAGGGGCAGCGCTCGTTCGACGAGGAGCACCGGATCGCTGTCACCCTCCAACGCAGCCTGCTCCCGCGCGGGCTGCCGACCGTTGCCGGCCTGGACCTCGCGGTGCGCTACGAGCCGGCCAGCGCGCAGACCGAGGTGGGCGGCGACTTCTACGAGCTGGTGATGCTCGACGGGCACCTGCTGCTGGCGATCGGGGACGTCGCCGGCCACTCGCTGCACGCGGCGACCGTGATGGCCGAGCTGCGGCACGCGGTGCGGGCGTACGCGGTCGAGGGCCACCAGCCCGGCGAGATCCTGCACCGGGTCAACGAGCTGATGCGGACCCTGCTGCCGAACGAGTTGGCGACGCTCTGCGTACTGCTGCTGCACCCGCCGACCGGACGGGTCCGGTTGGCCAGTGCCGGGCACCTTCCGCCGCTGATGATCATGGATGGCAAGGTCGAGTTCGTGCAGCACTCCGCGCCGCTGCTCGGCGTCCGCGCGCCGCGCCCGGCCGACCTGGAATTCGTGGTGCCGGCCGGAGCCACGCTGGTCTTCTACACCGACGGGCTGATCGAGCGGCGGGACGCCACCATCGACGAGGGGCTGGCCGCGCTGGCCGCGAGCGCCGCGACGGTCGACGGTGACCTGGACCAGTTCTGCGCCCGACTGCTGGTGGAGCTGGCCCCACCGGAGATCCAGGACGACGTCGCAGTTGTCGTCCTGCGCCGCCGCTGATCCGTCACCTTTCGGGCTTCCTCAGCGCACCGAGCGGGCGTACGCGGCGGGGGACACCCCGGCCACGGCGGTGAAGTCGCGGACCAGGTGGGCCTGGTCGCTGTAACCGAGGTCGGCGGCGAGGTCGGCCCACCTCAGCGGCCCACCGGCGGCCTGTTCGACAGCTTCCTGGAGCCGGTAGCGGCGGATCACCCACTTCGGCGCGACCCCCACGTACTCAAGGAAGAGTCGCTGCAACCGGCGGACCGGAACGCCGTGTCGCGCGGCGAAGTCGTCGACGCGCAGCACCGTCCGGTCGGTACGGATCGCCTCGGCCAGCCGTACGGCCTCCTCGGCCATCGGGTCCGGCTCCGGCTGCCAGGCGGTGAGGAGGGCGTCCAGTGCCCGGCAGCGCTCGTCGTCGCTGGCCGCCGAGGCGGGTGGCCCCGCTGACCTGTTCGGGCACACCGGAACGTCCGGGCGGGTCAGCCGGCCGGCGGGCAGCGGCACCCTATGGCCGGTCAGCTCACTGACCGGCCGGCGCCAGAACGGGTGGAAGCCGCCGGGGCGGAACTGCACCCCGCACACCCGACCGGTGCCGCTGAGCGTGATCCGGAACAGGTCGCGGCCCACCCCGGCCACCTCGCCGGATTCGGGCCCGTCGTCGTCCCGTTGGAACACCACGTTCACCGCCGGGTGCGGCACGATCCGCTGCTCGAACGGCGCGCTCAACCTCCAGTCGATCAACCAGTAGTGCTCGACCCACTGGCGCAGCGACTCCGCCGGCAGGTGTCGGCGGAAGCGCACCTCGCGCAGCAGACGCCCGGGGTCGAGAATGCCCCGGCTGTCGCCACGCGGTCGCTGTCGCATTTGTTCAAGACCACCCTCATACGCTGGCCCTATGTCCACTCAGACTAGCGAGCTGCTGGCGGCCGCCGCGCCGCGAACCGTCGATGTCGTACGGGGTATCTCCGACGACCAACTGGACCTGCCCACACCGTGCAGCGACTACCTGGTCCGTGATCTGCTCAACCATCTCTTCCAGGTGGTGGTCAACTTTCAGGACCTGGCCCAGAAGCGACAGGTGGAGTGGGCCGAGAAGCCCGACCACCTGGGCGACGGCTGGCGGGACCGCTTCGAGGTGGAGACCGGCCGGTTGATCGTCGCCTGGTCGGACCCGTCCAGCGTGGAGGGCATGTCACCGCGTATGCCCATGCCGCAGTCCGCCATCGGCGGTATGGCCCTGCTGGACCTGACAGTGCACGGCTGGGACCTCGCCGTCGCCACCGGCCAGCCGTACCACCCGGCCCCGGAGGCGGTGGCCGAGCTGCACACACTGGTGGAGCAGTTGGGCCCGACGGCCCGGAAGATGGGCGTCTTCGCCGACCCACTACCCACCCCCACCCCAACCCCCGACCTGACCCCCAACCTCGCCCACCTGCTGACCCAGACCGGCCGCACCCCCACCTGGCCCCAAACCCCCTAACCCCGCCCCGCCCTCGTCGATCATGGAGTTGTGGTGCCTGGTTTGGCGTGACACAGGCCCTTTGTCACCCACCACAACTCCATGATCGACGGGCGGGGCGGGGCGGGGCAGGGCGGGGAGGGTGGGGTGGGGTGGGGTTCGGCGGGTGGTTGTTGACTGGGGTATTCGCTGGGTGAATAGTGGGCGGGGTGTCCACGCCGCATGTTCTGCTCGGGTTGCTCGCTGGGGGCAGCCGGCACGGTTACGAGCTGAAGCGTGCGCACGACGAGCGGCTGCCACGGGCTCGGCCGCTGGCGTTCGGGCAGGTCTACGCCACTCTCGGCCGCCTCGAACGCGACGGGCTGGTGGCCGCCGCCGGGCAGGACCGGGTGGCCGGGCCGGATCGCACGGCGTACGCGCTGACCGACCAGGGGCGGGACGCGCTGGACCAGTGGCTGTCCACTGTGGAGCCGCCCATGCCGTACGTGGTCAGCACGCTCTTCGCCAAGGTCGTGGTGGCGCTGCTGGTCGCCGACGTCGAACGGGCCCAGTCCTATCTGATCGCCCAGCGGGCCGCGCACACCGCACGGCTGCGCGAGCTGACAGTGGTCAAGGCCGACCCGGCCGCCACCCTCAGCGACGTGGTCGCGGCCGATTTCGCGATCGCCCACCTCGACGCGGATCTGCGGTGGCTGCACGCCACCCTGGGCCGGGTCGCCGACTGGCACCGGGAGGTGCATCCGTGACGCAACTTCAGGCTCGCGGCGTGGTTCGGGCGTACGGCCCGACGCCCGCACTGCGCGGCGTGACGCTCGACGTGGCCGAGGGCGAGATCGTCGCCGTCACCGGGCCGAGCGGCTGCGGCAAGTCGACACTGCTGCACTGCCTGGCCGGGATCCTCCGGCCGGACGCCGGCGAGGTCGCCTGGCGCGGGCACCGCATCGACACCTTGTCGGAGGCGGCACGATCCCGGCTGCGGCGCACCGAGTTCGGGGTGCTGTTCCAGTTCGGTCAACTGGTGGCCGAGTTGACCGCCGCCGAGAACGTCGCTCTGCCCCTGCTCCTCGCCGGCACGGGGCGGCGAGAGGCACGGACGGCGGCGTTCACCTGGCTGGAACGGTTCGGGGTGGCCGAGGTGGCCGACATCCGGCCGGGGGAGATGTCCGGGGGTCAGCAGCAACGCTGCGCCACGGCGCGGGCGCTGGTGACGGAGCCTCGGGTGCTCTTCGCCGACGAACCGACCGGCGCACTGGACACGCTCACCGGCGAGCAGGTCCTCACGCAACTGGTCCGGCTCGCCCGTGAACAGCGCACCGCCGTCGTGCTGGTCACCCACGAGCCGCGGATCGCCGCGTACGCCGATCGGGAGGTCGTGCTGCGGGACGGCCTGGTGGACCACACCGGCCTGGGGCTCGACGTCCCGCTGGCCGGCGGTGCCCGGTGAGGCCGACGACGCTGGTCCGCCTCGCGCTCGCCGGCACCCGCACCGACACCGCCCGGGTGGTGCTCACCGCGCTCAGCGCCCTGCTGGCGACCCTGGCCGGGCTCGCGGCGCTCACCGTGTTGGCCATCGAGAAACCGGCCGGTGACGCCTGGGCGCAGTCCGAGCAGTACCGCAACGCGTTGCTGCGGGAGCCCGGGTTGCGCGGCGGTACGGCGTTCGCGCTGCTGATGCTGATGGTCCCGGTGCTGGCGCTGGCCGGTCAGTGCGCCCGGCTCGGCGCGCCGGCCCGGGACCGCCGATTGGCCGCGATCCGGTTGGCCGGCGCCACTCCCGGGCAGGTCACCCGGCTGGTGGTGCTGGAGACCGGTGTGGCCGCTCTGCTCGGCACGTTCGTCGGGCTGGGTGTCTACCTGGTTGGCCGCTACCTGCTGCACCGACCGGACGCGCGGGGTCAACTGGCAGTGCCCACCGACGTGCTGCCGTCGCCCGGCGCGCTGGCCGGCGTGGTGCTCGGTCTGCCGGTCGTGGCGGCGCTGGCCACCGCCCTGATGCTGCGTACGGTCACCACCAGCCCACTCGGGGTGAGCCGGAAGGCCGCCCGCGAGCGCGGTCCAGGCCCGTGGGCCGGGCTCCTGATCGGGTTCGGCGTGGCCTCGTTCGCGCTGATCCGCCCGGCGGCCAATCAGTTCGACGACAGCGGAGAGCTGACCTGGCTGGTGCCGCTGTTGTTCGCGGGGGGTGCGTTGGCGGCGATGATCGGGGTGGTGATCGGCACCGGCTGGATCTCGTACCACTGCGGGCGGTTGTTGCGCCGGCACGCCCGCCGTGCCCCGGCGCTGCTCGCGGCGGGCCGGCTGATGGCCGACCCGTGGGCGGGCAGCCGCACGTTCGCCGCGCTGCTCGCCGCCCTGATCTTCGGCGGGGGTGCGGCCGCTCAGCGCGCCTACTTCGCCACGAAGGATCAGCTCGACCGGGAGCAGAGCCGACTCGCCGGGGCGGGCGACGGTGGCGCCAACCCCTTCTATCTGTCGACGATGGATCTTGTCGACGGCGCGATCGCCGTGGCCATCCTGATCGCGACGGGCGGGCTGATCGTCGCGCTGGTCGAGGGGATCGTTGCCCGCCGACGCGCCTACGCCGCGTTGGTCGCCACCGGGGTGCCCCGGGCCACGCTGAGCCGTTCGGTGGCCTGGCAGGCGCTGGCCCCGGCCGTGCCCGCGATCCTGCTTGCGCTCACCGTGGGCACGCTGCTCGGCCGGGGGCTCGTGGGGGAAGTGTCAGCGGGTGGCGGGTCGACGTTGGTCTGCGACGCCACGGCGGCGCTCTGTGACGACCCTGCCACCCGGGAGCAGTACTCCCGAATCGTGTACTTCCCCGAGGTGCAGCGTGCCGTTCCCGTACCCCTGGAGCACCTGGCGTGGCTCGGCGCCGGCGCCCTGGCGGCGGTGCTGGTGACTGTCGGTGTCGGCCTGCTCTTCCTGCGTGTCAGCACCGCCCTGGACGAGCTGCGGACGACCTGAGTCGATGTAACACCGCTGGTGGCGGGGCCGCTGTGTGCAACGGAGACCCGGCCCATCGGGTCTCCGACGTCGGTTGCCGGCGTGGTGACGGTGGGAGTTTGCCAGATGCACAGTCAACCGGGCCCTGTCCCGCCGGTGTTCGTCGACGGCACCGGGCGTCGCCGCCGGCTGACCGTCATCGCGGGCACCGCCATGGGCCTTGGCCTGCTCACCAGCCTCGTCCTGATCGCCGCGGGGCTCTTCCTGGACACGTCGGTGCCGCTGCCCGGCTGGTCGGACGACTCCCGGGGGACGCGCCCGGTGGAGGCCGGCGTGGACGGCGTCAACCCACCCCGGGTGGCCGAGTCGCCGTCGCCGTCGTCGGCGGCCCGTACGTCGGCGCCGCTGCCGCGCACCACCCCGACCAGCGACCGATCCCCGACGGCCGGTACGACCGCCACGGCCACTCCGACGCCATCCGCCACCGACCAACCGGGCCGTGGCGACGAGCGCCGCAGGACCGCCAAGCCGAGCAGGTCGCCCGGTAAGCCGCAGTGATGATGGCGAGACACGTCGCCCGGCGAGACCCCCGTGCGCACTGGCTGCTGCTCCTGCTCGGGCTGCTCCTGCTGCTCGCGGCGCTCACCGTCAACGGCCTGCTGAGTGGTCTCGCGGGCGGCTCGGGAAACGCCACCGCACGGCCCGCGTCGGACGTGCCGGCCGCCGTCGGCTCGGGTGGCCCGGTGCTCCGGCTGGATCGTGCGGAACCGGTCAGCCGGGCGCTGCCGGACCGCACCATCGCACTGACCTTCGACGACGGGCCGGACCCGCGCTGGACGCCACAGGTCCTCGACGTGTTGCGACGGCACGGCGCGCACGCCACCTTCTTCGTGGTGGGAGCCCGGGTCAACGAACACCCCGAACTGCTCCGGCGGATCCTCGCCGAGGGGCACGAGATCGGGTCGCACACGTTCACCCACGCCGACCTCGCCGAGGTGTCGCCGTGGCGGCGTGACCTCGAACTGTCGCTGACCCGCAAGGCGGTCGCGTCGGCCACCGGCCGGGAAGTGACACTGCTCCGGCCGCCGTTCTCCTCGGTGCCGACGGCGCTGACCGGGTCCGAGTACGCCGCGTTGCGCGCCGCCGCCAGTGCCGGGCACGTCGCGGTGCTCACCGACCTGGACACCAAGGACTGGCAACGCCCCGGCACCGACCAGATCGTGCGGGCCGCCACCCCGAAGCGGGGCCAGGGGGCTGTGGTGCTGATGCACGACGGCGGCGGTGACCGGGCACAGACGCTCGCCGCCCTGGACCGCCTGCTGCCGGCGCTCGGCGATCAGGGCTACCGGTTCACCACCGTCTCCGCCGGCATCGACGCCTCGCCGTCGATGGTTGAGGCGGGCACCGGTGCCCGGCTGAGCGGAACCGCACTGCGCTGGACCCAGACCGGTGCCCGCTGGTCCGCCGAGGTGATGAACTTCCTGCTCGCCACCGCACTCGTGCTCGGGGTGGCGCGTCTGGCCGTGCAGGTGCTCTGCGCCCAGCGGCACGTGCGCCGGGTCCGCCGACCCCGCCGGGACCGTCCTGAGGTGCGGGTACCGGTGTCGGTGATCGTGCCCGCCTACAACGAGGCCGCGAACATCGCCGCCACTGTTCGTTCCCTAATGGCCAGCGCGTACCCGGCGTTGGAGGTGATCGTGGTGGACGACGGGTCGGACGACGGCACCGCCGACATCGTGGAGCGGATGCGACTGCGCGGGGTGCGCGTGATCCGGCAGGCCAACGCCGGCAAGCCGGCGGCGCTGAACACCGGCATCAGGGCGGCCCGGGCGAACCTGTTGGTGCTGGTCGACGGCGACACCGTCTTCCAGCCGGACACGGTGCACCGCCTGGTGCAGGGCTTCGCCGACCCGTCGGTGGGCGCGATCAGCGGCAACACCAAGGTCGCCAACCGGCGTCGGCTGCTCGGTCGCTGGCAGCACCTGGAGTACGTGATCGGCTTCAACCTCGACCGACGGATGTACGACGTGCTGGAGTGCATGCCGACCATCCCCGGCGCGATCGGCGCGTTCCGCCGCGAGGTGCTGCTGCGGGTGGGAGGGGTGCCGTCGGACACGCTGGCCGAGGACACGGACCTCACCATGAAGGTGCTCCGGGCCGGCTGGCGGGTCGTCTACGAGGAGTCGGCCATCGCCTGGACCGAAGCCCCGTCGTCGTTGCGCCAACTCTGGCGGCAGCGCTACCGCTGGTGCTACGGCACCATGCAGGCGATGTGGAAACATCGGCACGCGCTGCGCGAGTCGGGTGCCGGAGGCAAACTGGGCCGGCGTGGCCTGCCGTACCTCACGGTGTTCCAGATCGTGTTGCCGCTCACCGCGCCGGCGGTCGACGTGTTCGCCGTGTACGGCCTGCTCTTCCTGCCCTGGTCGACCCTCGCCCTGGCCTGGGCGGGACTGCTGCTGCTCCAAGCGGCCACCGCCGCGTACGCGCTGCGACTGGACCGGGAACGGTACGGCCCGCTGTGGGCGCTGCCGTTCCAGCAGCTGGTCTACCGGCAGCTCATGTACCTGGTGGTGGTGCAGTCGGTGGTCACCGCGTTGGTCGGTAACCGGCTGCGCTGGCAGCGGATGGTGCGGACCGGTGAGGCGGCGGCGTTGGTGGGGGCCGGCCGGGGCTGACGCCACCGCGACGCGGCGTCAGCCCTCGACCGGTCAGGTCGGGGCGTGGAAGAGGCCGGCCGACCAGGCGATCAGCAGGCCGACGGCGGCGGAGCAGCAGCAGACGAGCAGAGCGGCGGCGACCACTGCGAGAATCACCCAGGCGGACGCCCGCCGGGGCGTCGGCCCCGGCTCGTCCCCGTTCGTCATCGCCGCCGCCCCGCCGTCAGGCCCGGCCGATGCGGTCCAGGATCCAGGCGTTGATGAACGCCTCCTCGCGCCACGAGTCGTAGCGACCGCTCGGGCCGCCGTGCCCGGCGCCCATCTCGGTCTTCAGCAGGTAGTCGCCGGCCGGGGCGACAGCCCGCAGCCGGGCGATCCACTTCGCCGGCTCCGAGTAGAGCACCCGGGTGTCGTTGAGGCTGGTCACCGCGAGGATCGCGGGGTAGTCCACGGCAGCCACGTTCTCGTACGGCGTGTAGGACTTCATGTACGCGTACACCTCGGGGTCGTCGAGGGGGTTGCCCCACTCCTCCCATTCGGTGACCGTCAGCGGCAGCGACGGGTCGAGGATCGACGTGAGCGCGTCCACGAACGGCACCTGCGCCACGATCCCGGTGAACGCGTCCGGCGCGAGGTTGGCCACCGCGCCCATCAGCAGGCCACCGGCCGAGGCGCCCCGGGCGACCAGCCGGTCGCTGGCCGTCCAGCCCGCCTTGACGAGGTGCCTGGCGCACGCCACGAAGTCGGTGAAGGTGTTCTTCTTGGCCAGCAGCTTGCCCTGGTCGTACCACCGTCGGCCCAGCTCACCGCCGCCCCGGATGTGCGCCACGGCGAAGACCACGCCCCGGTCCAGCAGGGACAGTCGGGCCACCGAGAACCACGGGTCCATGCTGGCCTCGTACGAGCCGTAGCCGTACAGCTCGCAGGGCGCCGACCCGTCCCGGGGGGTGCCGACACGGCAGACCAGCGAGATCGGCACCCGGGTGCCGTCGTCGGCGAGCGCCCAGTCGCGGAACTGCTCGTACTCGGCCGGGTCGTACGGTCGCCCGTCCGGCCCGGGCAGCACCGGCTTCTGCTTGAGCAGCACCATCTGCCGGGTGACCAGGTCGTAGTCGTACACCGAGTCGGGGGTGATCAGCGAGGAGTAGCGCAGCCGGACCTGACCGGTGCGGTACTCCGGGTTGGCGTCCAACCCGACGCTGTACAGCGGCTCGGGGAAGTCGATGTCGTACCCGTCGTCACTGCCCACCGGCAGCACCCGCAGCCCGGTGAGCCCGTCGGTGCGCAGCGACACCACCAGGTGGTTGGCGAAGGCATCGACCGCCTCCAGCCGGGTGCCGGGGGTGTGCTCGATCAGCGGCACCCAGTCGCCCGGTACGTCCGCCGAGGTGAACGCCAGCGCGAAGTCCTCCGCGCCGTCGTTGTGCAGGATCAGGAAGCGGTGGCCGTGGTGCTCGACCGTGTATTCCACGCCCTGCCGGCGGGGTGCGATCACGGCCGGCGCGCCGGTCGGGTTGCCGGCGGGGATCACCAGCACCTCGCTCGTCACCTTGCTGTGCACGTCGATGAGGATGAACTTCTCCGACCGGGTGAGCTCCACCCCCACCCAGAACCGCTCGTCGTCCTCCTGGTGGACCACCACGTCGTCGGCGGCGGCGGAGCCGACGGTGTGCCGCCAGACCCGGTTCGGCCGCCAGGCGTCGTCCACCGTCACGTAGAACAGCACCGACGCGTCGGCCGACCAGGCGGTGCCGTAGAACGTGTCCGGCACCTCGTCGGGCAGCAACTCGCCGGTGGTCAGGTCCTTCACCCGCAGGGTGAACCGCTCGTCGCCGGAGAAGTCGGTGGAGTAGGCCAGCCAGCGACCGTCCGGGCTGACGTCGAACGCGCCGAGCGAGAAGAAGTCGTGCCCCTCGGCCAGCAGGTTGCCGTCGAGCAGCACCTCCTCGCCGTCGAGCGGGGCGCCGTCTGCACTGACCGGCGGGTCGGTCTCACCGTCGCGGACCGCCCGGCGGCACTGCACTCCGTACTGTTGCCCCTCGACCGTCCGGGTGTAGTACCAGTGCCCGCCCTTGCGGGTCGGCACGGACAGGTCGGTCTCCTGGGTGCGTCGGCGAGTCTCCTCGAACAGGTCGGCGCGCAGGTCGGCCAGGTGGGCGGTGCGCGCGTCGGTGTACTCGTTCTCGGCGGTCAGGTAGGCGATCGTCTCCGGGTCGTCCTTGGCGGCGAGCCAGGCGTACTCGTCGACGACGGTGTCGCCGTGGTGGGTGCGCTCGCTGGGCACCCGCTTCGCCGCGGGCGGGGCAGTCTCGGTGGTCACGGCGGCCACGTTACCGGCCGGCAGGCGCAGCGCGCCGGACCAGCGGCATCCCGATACTCGCCACCACGTCTTTCGAACACATGTACGATGGCCGGCATGGCGGCAGCAGCGAGTTCCCTCGGCCGGTCCGGAGCCCTCGAGATCACCCGGCGGTTGGCGGCGATCTGCGGTCCACCCTTCTCCCGGCTGGCCGGGCCCGCCGACGAGGTGGCGGGCCGGCCGGCCCGCTGGGTGGCCGTTCCGGGCGGCCCGCACGCCGCCGCCGAGGTGCTGCGGTTGGCCGCCAAGCACGACCTGACGGTGGTGCCCCGAGGCGCGGGCACGAAGATCGACTGGGGTGCCACGCCGGTCCAGGTCGACATCCTGCTCGACACCGGCCGGCTGGCCGGCATCGGTCACGATCCGGTCGACTCGCTGGTGACCGACGTGGGGGCCGGCACTCCGCTGCGGGCGGTGCAGGCCACCCTGGAGCGCACCGGGCAGCGGCTCGCCATGGACGCCCCGTCACCCGGCGCGACCCTTGGCGGTGTTCTCGCCGCCGGCGAGGCCGGCCCGCTGCGTCACCGCCACGGCAGCCCCTGCGACCAGTTGCTCGGTGTGCGTTACCTGGCCGCCGACGGCGAGCTGATCAGCGTCGGCGGTGGCGCCCCCGGGCTCGACCTGGCCCGCCTGCTCTGCGGCTCACAGGGCGCGCTCGGTGTGCTGGTCTCGGCGAGCCTGCGGGTGCAGCCGGTGCCGGCCAGCAGGCTCTGGGTGTCCCGCCCGGTGTGGACGCCGCTGGAGGTGCACGACCTGATCCGGACGATCCTCGCCGCCCGGCTGGAGCCGTCGGCCATCGAGCTGGACCTGCCCGGAGGCACCCCCCGCCCCCGTACGCCGTACCCGCCCGGCCACCCGTCGGCCACCGCTCGGGAGCGCCATCCGTCGATGTCCGGCCGGGCCGGTGCCCCGTCCCGGGCCGGCAGCCTGGTGGTGCTGCTGGAAGGCGGCCCGGCCGACGTCACCGAGCGTGCCGAGCGGCTGGTCGGCCTGCTGCACGGTGAGGCGACGATCGCCCACTCCGCGCCGACGTGGTGGCGCCGCTACCCGTTCGCGCCCGGTGACACGGCGCTGCGCCTGGAAGTGCCGATCGGCGACCTGCACGCGGCCGTCTACGCGCTCCGCGACGCGGCCGGCGCGCCGGTGCCGGTGCGCGGGTCCGCCGGGCTGGGCGTGGTGCACGCGGCGTTGCCCGGGGCGCTGCCAGCCGACCGGGTGGCGTCCATCCTGGCCGCCGTCCGAGGGGTGCTGCTGGCCCGGCAGGGCCGCTGCGTGGTGGTCTCCGCTCCGGCGGCGGTCCGCCAGGCGGTCGACCTCTGGGGTGAGCTGGCCGGCCTGGCCCAGTTGCGGGCCGCGAAGCGGCACCTGGATCCGGAGCACCGGCTCGCACCCGGACGGCTCCCCGGCGGCCTGTGAAATCCGACGGCCCGGCCGAGGTCAGTCCATCCACCACCGGTGCATGTCCAGCAGCGGCGGGGTGAAGCGGGCCACCAGCACCAGCAGACTGCCGACCGCGCCGGCCAGCAGCAGTGACCGGGTCGCCCGGGGCAGGGCCTCGCGCTCCCGGGCGACCAGCGCCACCGCGACGATCGCCAACGGCAGCCCGAGCACCGCACCCGTCAGGTAGAGCACCGCCACCAGGGGGTGGAGCATCCCGAAGAAGGCCACGTCCTTCGGGTCGTACGCGCCGGTCAGCATCTCGGCGGGGCCGACGCCGGCTGTCGTCATCCGACCGATGTAGAGCAGCAGCACGGCGACGAACGCGCCGATGGTCGCGAACTGCGCGACGATCAGGGCCCGGACCGCCGGCCGGGAGTACGGGGTGACCTGCGCGGCGCTCGTCATGGCCGTCAATCTACCGAGCGGACCCGAGACCAGGGGGCCTGTGCGGCGGTCAGGTCGCGTCGTTGCGCAGCACCAGGACGGCGATGTCGTCCCGGGGTGGCTCGACCGAGAAGTTGATCGCCGCGGCGCGCAGCCGGGCGGCCACCACGTCGGCCGAGTATCCGGCCAGGGGCGCGGCGGCGTCGCGCAGCCGGTCGGTGCCGAACAACTCGCGGCCACGCCGCCGCTCGGTGACGCCATCGGTGTAGAAGATCAGCGAGTCGCCCGGCCCGAGCGTGATCTCCGCCGTCGGCGAGGTGATCGTGTCGAGCAGGCCGAGCGCGGTGCCGCCGGTGCCGACGAACCCGGCGCCGCCCGCCGCGGCCAGCAGCACCGGCCGGTCGTGCCCGGCGAGGTGCAGCGACACGTCCAACTGGTCGCCCTCGCCCGGCCCGACCGCTGCCAGCGCCAGCGTGCAGTAACGGCCGCCACCGCGCTCGACGAGAGTCTCGTTGAGCCGCGCCAGCGCCTCCGGCAACGGCTTGCCGTCGCCGACCAGCACCCGGATCACGTCCCGGACCAGCCCGGTCACCGCGGCGGCCTGGACACCCTTGCCCGAGACGTCACCGATCACCACCAGCCAGCGCCCGTCGGGCAGCGGCACCACGTCGTAGAAGTCGCCCCCCACCTCGGCGTCGTCGCCGGTCGGGACGTACTCGGCGGCGAAGCCGATTCCGTCCACCAGCGGTAGCACCGGCGGCAGCAGAGACTGCTGGAGCGTCTGCGCCACCCGGCGGCGTTCGGCGTGGATGCGGGCATTCTCGATGGCCAGCGCGGCCCGCCGGGCCACGTCCTCCAGGACGGCCACCTCGTCCGGGTCGTGCCGGTGGCGCTGGTGCCGCCCCACCGCCAGGGTGCCGAGCCGCTGCCCACGGGCGATCAGCGGGACCGCGAAACCCTCCATCGGCCCGCCCAGGGGGATCTGCGCCGCGCTGCGGGACGCCTCGCGGAGGCGGGCCGAGATCGAATCCGGCCCGGTCTCCGCCAGCACCTTGTGCAGCTGCGGAAGCATCGACTCGTCGGCGTGGCTGGCCGCCGCCAACCGGAGCCGGCCCCACTCGTCGGTGGTGTGCACCGCGCACCACTGACCGAGTCGCGGCACCACCAACTGGGGCACCAGCGCCATGGTCAGGTCGACGTCCAACGACTGGGCCAGCAGTTCGCTCGCCTCGGCCAGGAACGTCAGCCACACCTGCCGGCGGACGTCGGCCCGGCGCAGCCTGTCGTTTTCCAGGTGCAGCGACAGCCGCTCGGCGGTGAGCACCGCCAACGGTTGGGCGTACGCCGACGGCGCGGCGTCCAACTCCAGCTCCCCGGCGTACGGGCGGTGCACCGTCAGTGGCACCCGGAGCAGATCGCTGCCGGGGCGGGCCGGTCGACCGAAGCGGGCCAGCACCTGGCTGCCCTGCCCGTCGCCGCGGTCCAGCCGGATGGTGCCGCCGGCTGCGCCCACCATCTCGGCAACCCGGCTGAGCAGGCTGGTGGCGAAGTCGGGCAGCGGGTCGTCCCCGTACAGGTCGGGGGCGGTCTGCATGAGTTCGCTCATCGCGCTGGCGCTCGGCGCGGAGCCGTCGGTGCTGGTCCGCGGGCCGGCGTTGGCCGGTGTCGACTCGCCGACGGTGCCCCCGGTGGGCGGGTCGGCGCCGGGGCGGTCCAGCCGGAACCAGACGCCCTTGCCGGTGGGCAGGTACGTGGTGCCCCAGCGGCTGGCGAAGTGGTCGACCAGCAGCAGGCCCCGGCCCCGCACGGAGACCTCGTTGATCTCGGTGGAGTCGTTGCGGTCGCCGACGGTCAGCTCGTCGCCGGAGCCGGGGGCGAAGTCGGAGACGGTGACGGTCAGCCCGATCTCGTCCGCGACGACCTCGATGTCCAGTTCGGTACGGGCGTGTTCGACGGCGTTCGTGGTCAGCTCGGTGGTCAGCAGCAGCGCCTCGTTGGCCAGTTCGTCCAGGTGTGACTCGGTCAACACCGATCGGACCACGGCGCGGGCGGCGGCCGGCGTGCGGCGGTCGGCGGGCAGCCGGACACGCCGGACGGCCCCGTCCCGGGCCCCGGCCGTCGCGGCCCCCGCCTCGGCTGACACCCCCGTATCCTCCACCGTCCCCCTACCGGGTGCCAAGCCGATCACGGATCGCAAGCTGTCGCGTCGGTCAACGGCGCACGTGTGGACGCGTCGAATCGACAGGTCCGGGAGTCGGGCGAGGTTTGCGGCGTGCCGTGCCGGCCCGACGCGGATCGGGCGGGTCCGGCAGACGATCGATGCCACCTGGCGGGTCGCGCACCCTGGCACTGCGGCGCGCGCGGGCACAATATGGGGTGTCGGTGTGTCCGCACGGACCGGCGCCCCCGAGTTGAGCGAGGAATGATGACCACGGCGAAGCAGTCGGTGGCGGATCCGTCCGCAGCCGACCACGAGGCGCTCCTCGGTGAGTTGGCCGAGGCACTGCGACGGATCGGTCGCGGCGACCTGAAGGTCCGGCTTCCCCGCCGCGCCGGCGCTGCCGGTGAGGTGGCGGACGCCTTCAACGAGGTGGTCTCGCTGCAGGAGCGGCAGTACCTGGACCTGCGGCGGATCAGCCGGATCGTCGGCCGCGACGGCCGGCTCACCGAGCGGCTCGACGACGAGGGGTTGGACGGCTCCTGGGCGGAGGGGCAGCGGGCGATCAACTCGTTGATCGACGACCTGGGTCGGCCGACCACCGAGATCGCCCGGGTGATCGTGGCGGTCGCCGACGGTGACCTGTCCCAGCACATGGCGTTGGAGATCGACGGTCGGCCGCTGCGTGGTGAGTACCTGCGCATCGGGCGCACAGTGAACACGATGGTGGACCAGCTGTCGTCGTTCTCGAACGAGGTGACCCGGGTGGCCCGTGAGGTGGGCACCGAGGGCAAGTTGGGCGGCCAGGCCGATGTGCGGGGCGTCGCTGGCACCTGGAAGGACCTCACCGACTCGGTGAACACCATGGCGTCGAACCTGACCGGGCAGGTGCGGTCGATCTCGCAGGTGGCGACGGCTGTGGCCAAGGGCGACCTGTCGCAGAAGATCACGGTCAGCGCGCGTGGTGAGGTCGCCGAGCTGGCCGCCACGATGAACTACCTCACCGACACGCTGCGGCTCTTCGCCGAGCAGGTGACGCGGGTGGCCCGTGAGGTGGGCACCGAGGGCAAGTTGGGCGGCCAGGCCGAGGTGCCCAACGTGGCGGGCACCTGGAAGGACCTGACCGACAGCGTCAACTCGATGGCGTCGAACCTGACCGCTCAGGTCCGTAACATCGCGCAGGTCTCCACTGCGGTGGCGCGCGGTGACCTGTCGCAGAAGATCACGGTGGCGGCGCAGGGCGAGATCCTGGAGCTGAAGGACACCGTCAACACGATGGTGGACCAGTTGTCGTCGTTCGCCGACGAGGTGACCCGGGTGGCCCGTGAGGTGGGCATCGAGGGCAAGTTGGGTGGTCAGGCGCAGGTGCGTGGCGTCTCCGGCACCTGGCGGGACCTCACCGAGAACGTGAACCAGTTGGCCGGCAACCTCACCAGCCAGGTCCGCAACATCTCCCAGGTCTCCACAGCGGTGGCGAAGGGTGACCTGTCGCAGAAGATCACAGTGGACGCCCAGGGCGAGATCCTGGAGCTGAAGAACACCGTCAACACGATGGTGGACCAGTTGTCGTCGTTCGCCGACGAGGTGACCCGGGTGGCCCGTGAGGTGGGCACCGAGGGCAACCTGGGCGGTCAGGCGCAGGTGAAGGGCGTCTCCGGCACCTGGCGGGACCTCACCGACAACGTGAACTCGATGGCGTCGAACCTGACCAGCCAGGTCCGCAACATCGCCTCGGTGACCACCGCTGTGGCGAAGGGTGACCTGTCGCAGAAGATCACAGTGGATGCGCGGGGCGAGATCCTGGAGCTGAAGTCGACTGTCAACACGATGGTGGACCAGTTGTCGTCGTTCGCCGACGAGGTGACCCGGGTCGCGCGTGAGGTGGGCACCGAGGGCAAGCTCGGCGGTCAGGCGCAGGTGCGTGGGGTTGCCGGCACCTGGCGGGACCTGACCGACAACGTGAACTCGATGGCCTCCAACCTGACCGCCCAGGTCCGCAACATCGCCCAGGTCTCCACAGCGGTGGCGAAGGGTGACCTGTCGCAGAAGATCACAGTGGATGCGCGGGGCGAGATCCTGGAGCTGAAGTCGACTGTCAACACGATGGTGGACCAGTTGTCGTCGTTCGCCGACGAGGTGACCCGGGTCGCGCGTGAGGTGGGCACCGAGGGCAAGCTCGGCGGTCAGGCGCAGGTGAAGGGGGTTTCCGGCACCTGGCGGGACCTGACCGACAACGTGAACTCGATGGCGTCGAACCTGACCAGCCAGGTCCGCAACATCGCCTCGGTGACCACCGCGGTGGCGAAGGGCGACCTGTCGCAGAAGATCACGGTGGACGCCCAGGGCGAGATCCTGGAGCTGAAGTCGACTGTCAACACGATGGTCGACCAGTTGTCGTCGTTCGCCGACGAGGTGACCCGGGTGGCCCGCGAGGTCGGTATCGAGGGCAAGCTCGGCGGTCAGGCGCAGGTGAAGGGTGTTTCCGGCACCTGGCGTGACCTCACCGAGAACGTCAACCAGCTCGCCTCGACCCTGACCACGCAGTTGCGGGCCATCGCGCAGGTGTCCACCTCGGTGACCCGCGGCGACCTGACCCAGCGGATCGCGGTCAAGGCGCAGGGCGAGGTCGCCGAGCTGAAGGACAACATCAACCAGATGATCGTCACCCTCCGGGAGACGACAAAGAAGAACGCCGAGCAGGGCTGGCTGGACTCCAACCTCGCCCGGATCGGCGGCCTGTTGCAGGGCCAACGCGACCTCGGCGAGGTCTGCCGCATGATCATGACGGAGGTGACCCCGCTGGTCGACGCCCAGCTCGGCGCCTTCTTCCTGGCCGACGACGCCGACGGCAGCATGCGGCTGCGGCTGACCTCCTCCTACGGGTACGTGGCCCGGGGGCACGACGTCACCTTCGGGCCGGGCGAGGGGCTGGTCGGGCAGACCGCGCTCTCCCGGCGCACGATCCGGGTCAGCGCCTCCCCGAACAGCCGGCTCACCCTGCGCTCCGGTCTGGCCGAGACACCCCCGTCCGACCTGGTGGTGCTCCCCGTCCTGTTCGAGGGTGAGCTGCTCGGGGTGATCGAGTTCGCCAGCGTGTCGGCCTTCTCCGAGCTGCACCTGTCGTTCCTGGAGCGGCTGGTGCTCACCATCGGCATCGCTGTCAACACCATCCAGGCCAACCGGCGTACGGAGGAGCTGCTGGCCCAGTCGCAGCGGCTGGCGCACGAGATGCAGGAGCAGTCGGCGGAGTTGCAGCGCACCAACGCCGAGCTGGAGGAGAAGGCCACTCTGCTGTCCGAGCAGAAGGGCAACATCGAGACGAAGAACCGGGAGATCGAGCTGGCGCGGCTGGGCCTGGAGGAGAAGGCGCAGCAGTTGACCCGGGCGTCGGCCTACAAGTCGGAGTTCCTGGCCAACATGAGCCACGAGCTGCGGACCCCGCTGAACTCGTTGCTGCTGCTGGCCCGTCTGCTGGCGGAGAACTCGGAGCAGAACCTCAGCCCGAAGCAGATCGAGTTCGCCCGGACCATCCACGGGTCCGGCTCCGACCTGCTGCGTCTGATCGACGACATCCTCGACCTTTCCAAGATCGAGGCGGGTCGGATGGACGTCGAGCCGACCGAGATCCGCTTCACCGAGCTGCGCGGCTACGTCGAGCAGGCGTTCGCGCCGCAGGCCGAGGAGAAGAACCTGGACTTCCAGGTACGGGTGAGCAAGGATCTGCCGCCGGCGTTGGTGACCGACGCGCAGCGGTTGCAGCAGATCCTGCGCAACCTGCTCTCCAACGCGGTGAAGTTCACCGACAACGGCGCCGTGACGCTGCGGATCGCCCCGGCCGCGGAGAACGCGGTCTTCGACGTGCCGGCGCTGACGAACGCCCAGCAGGTGATCGCGTTCACCGTGATCGACACCGGGATCGGCATCTCTGACGACAAGCTGTCGATCATCTTCGAGGCGTTCCAGCAGGCCGACGGCACTACCAGTCGCCGGTACGGCGGCACCGGCCTGGGCCTGTCGATCAGCCGCGATCTGGCCCGACTGATCGGCGGCACCATCACCGTCTCGTCCGCGCCCGGTCAGGGTTCGACCTTCACCCTGTTCGTGCCGCACGTGCTGGCCCCGGACGCCGTTGTCGCGCCCCAGGCTCCGTCTCCGCAGCGCGCCGGCCTGCCGTCGTCGCTGCTGATGCCGCCGCTGGAACTGCTGCCGGACCGGCCGGAGGCACCGGCCACCCGTCAACTGGACGGCGCCACAGTGCTGATCGTGGACGACGACGTCCGTAACGTCTTCGCCTTGACCAGCGCGTTGGAGCTGCACGGGATGACCGTGCTGTACTCGGACAACGGGGCGGACGGTGTCCGCCTGCTGGCCGAGCACCCGGAGGTGGACATCGTGCTGATGGACGCCATGATGCCCGACCAGGACGGTTACGAGACGACCCGTCAGATTCGCCGCAATCACCGGTTCGCCGACCTGCCGGTGGTCTTCCTGACCGCGAAGGCGATGCCGGGTGACCGTGAGTCGGCGCTCGCTGCCGGGGGCAGCGACTACATCACCAAGCCGGTCGACCTGGACGACCTGATCGAACTGATGTCGTCCTGGATCAACGGCAGCCGGACCGAGGAGACTTCGTGACCCAGATGGCCAAGGCGCTGCTCGTGGACGACCGGCGGCAGAATCTGACGGCCCTGGAGGCGATCCTCCAGGGCCTGCCGGTCCAGTCGGTGGCGGTGGAGAGCGGCGAGGCGGCGCTCAAGCAGCTGCTGGTGGACGACTTCGCGGTGATCCTGTTGGACGCCCAGATGCCGGACATGGACGGCTTCGAGACGGCGAGCCACATCAAGCGCCGCGAACGGACCCGGCACGTGCCGATCATCTTCCTCACCGCCGCCGACCGGGACGCCCAGCTCGCCCTCCGGGGTTACCAGGTGGGTGCCGTGGACTACCTCACCAAGCCGTTCGACCCGTGGGTGCTCCGGGCCAAGGTGTCGGTCTTCGTCGAGCTGTGGGTGAAGACCCGGCAGTTGGCCACCCAGTCGGACCTGGTCCGGGAGCGTGACACGCAGTGGCGGCGGCTCACCGACGCGGTGGACGAGGCGACAACGCTGCTCCGCTCGGACGACCCGGAGGTCCGCGACCGGGCGGTACGGATGCTCGAACAGGCCCGCTGGGGCAACACCGCCTGACGCGGCGGGTCGGCTCAGCCGGTGGGTTGGTCGTTGCGGATCATCAGGGCGCTGCGCAGGCCGGTGATGTCCAGTACGCGGATCAGGAAGTCACCCACGTGCGTCAGCATCAGCAGGCTCTGCGCGTGGCTGGCCTTGCGGCTGAGCACGACAAGGGTGCCCAGGCCCTGCGAGTCGCAGAAGGTGACGCCGCCGAGGTCGAGCACGATCCGCGGGGGCGGGTCGGCCAGCACCTCGTTGACGACGGTGGAGAGTTGAGCCGCCGTGAGCATGTCGATCTCACCGGCCAGGCGCAAGACTGCTTCGTCGCCCGTCCGGTGCAGCGTGATGGACAGTTCGGCACGATCCACCCGGTCAGCCTAGCGCGATCCGACCGACCTGGCCTGTCGAGGCCGCGAGCCATCGCCGTCGTGCTCGAGAGCCCTCGGTGTCGCCGCTGCCGACCGCCGTCGGCCATGGGTGAGCCGGGTAACCCCAGCACGGGGTGGCTGCTCGTTGACCGTCCGGCGCTGTCACAATGGCGGCATCGTGACCGACATCTTTCCCGCCGGGTCCGGCCGCTACCCAGCCGACGCGCCGGCCTCCGAGGCCCTGTTCGACCGCGCCCGCGCCATCGTGCCGGGCGGGGTGAACTCCCCTGTGCGCGCCTTCCAGGCGGTCGGCGGCACCCCGCGTTTCATGGTCCGTGGCGAGGGCCCGTGGCTGTACGACGCCGACGGTCGCCGCTACGTCGACCTGGTCTGCTCCTGGGGTCCGCTGATCCTCGGGCACGCCCACCCGGAGGTGGTGGAGGCCGTCCAGGCCGCCGCCGCCCGGGGCACCAGCTTCGGCACGCCCACGCCGGGTGAGGTGGAGCTGGCCGCCGAGATCGTCGCCCGGACCCCGGTCGAGCAGGTCCGTCTGGTCAACTCCGGCACCGAGGCGACCATGTCGGCGATCCGGCTGGCCCGCGGCTTCACCGGCCGCTCGAAGATCGTCAAGTTCGCCGGCTGCTACCACGGCCACGTCGACGCGCTGCTCGCCGCCGCCGGCTCCGGCGTGGCCACCCTGGGCCTGCCCGACTCGCCCGGTGTGACAGGCGCGGCGGCCAGCGAGACGATCGTTCTTCCGTACAACGACATCCGGGCCGTCGAGGAGGCCTTCGCCGCCGAGGGCCCGCACATCGCTGCGGTGATCACCGAGGCTGCCGCCGGCAACATGGGCGTGGTGGCCCCCCGTGACGGCTTCAACCAGCAGCTCGCCCGGATCGCCCACGCACACGGCGCCCTGCTGGTGGTGGACGAGGTGATGACCGGGTTCCGGGTCTCCCGCGCCGGGTGGCACGGCCTCGACGCCTCCGACGCGGACCTGTGGACGTACGGCAAGGTCATGGGTGGTGGCCTGCCCGCCGCGGCGTTCGGCGGGCGCGCGGACATCATGGCGCGGCTCGCGCCGGCCGGCCCGGTCTACCAGGCCGGCACCCTTTCGGGTAATCCGCTGGCCTGCGCCGCCGGTCTGGCGACCCTTCGGCTCGCCGACGATGCGCTGTACCAGCGCCTCGACGAGACGGCCGCCGTCGTGGGCAAGCTGGCGTCCGACGCGTTGTCCTCCGCCGGGGTCCCGCACCGACTGTCGTACGCGGGCAGCATGTTCTCGGTCTTCTTCACCGACGCCGACGTGGTCGACTACGACAGCGCGCGCACCCAGCAGGTGCCGGCGTTCAAGGCATTCTTCCACGCGATGCTCGCCGCCGGCGTCTACCTGCCGCCGAGCGCGTTCGAGTCGTGGTTCGTGTCGGCGGCGCTCGACGACGCCGCTCTGGAACACATCGCCGACGCGCTGCCGACGGCGGCGAACGCGGCGGCAGCGGCCGGTCACGGGGGTTAGCGTGAGCGCGAGGAGTGAGCCGCTCTTGCGAGCCCCGCAGTCGGGAACAAAGGGAGCGCAGCCTTGAGCAAGACGGTGGTCCACGTGCTCCGGCACGGCGAGGTGTACAACCCCGACCAGATCCTCTACGGCCGGCTGCCCGGTTTCCGCCTCTCCGAGCTGGGTGTGCAGATGGCCAAGGCCGCTGCGCAGGGCCTGGCCGAGCGGGAGATCGTGCACGTGGTGGCCAGCCCCCTGGAGCGCGCCCAGCAGACCGCCGAGCCGATCGCCGCCCAGTTCGGGCTGCCGGTCGGGGTGGACGAGCGGCTGATCGAGAGCGCCAACTGGTTCGAGGGCAAGAAGGTCTCCCCGGGTGACGGGTCGTTCCGCGACCCGCGCAACTGGTGGGTGCTGCGCGACCCGGTGACCCCGTCCTGGGGTGAGGCGTACCGGGTGATCGCCGAGCGGATGTTCGCCGCCGTGCACGCCGCCAGGGTCGCCGCCGAGGGCCGCGAGGCGGTGCTGGTGTCGCACCAGCTCCCGATCTGGACGTTGCGCCGCTACGTCGAGCGCAAGCGGCTCTGGCACGACCCGCGCAAGCGGCAGTGCGGGCTGGCCAGCCTCACCTCGTTCCACTTCGACGGCGCGAAGGTGGCGGGCATCGGCTACAGCGAGCCGGCAGCGCACCTGATCGCTCTCTCCGCGACCGCCCGGACGGCCAAGGGGGCCTGATGAACGCCCGGAGGTGGACCGCAGGTCTGCTCGCCGCCGTCGCCGCTGTGGCGCTGGCCGGCTGCTCCTCCGGGGGCGGCGGGGAGAAGCGCTGCACCAGCGACGGCCTCACGATCACCTGTGCGCAGGACGAGCGGTCGAAGACCCCGAAGGTCGTCGGCGAACTGCTCACCGGCGGCCAGTACGACATCTCCCAGGCACGCGGCCAGGTCGTTGTCGTCAACTTCTGGGGTTCCTGGTGTGCGCCCTGCCGTGCGGAGGCCGACGACCTGGAGGGCACCTACCAGGCCACCAAGGCGTCCGGAGTCACCTTCCTGGGTGTCAACGTGCAGGACAGCAAGGACAAGGCGATCGCCTTCGAGCGGGGGCGGGCCACCTATCCGAGCATCTTCGACCCGTCCAGCCGCCAGGCGCTGAACTTCGACATCCCGCCCAACACGACACCGGCGACAGTGGTCCTCGACCGCGACGGCCGGGTCGCCGTGGTGATCCGTCGCGCCGTGACCAGGGACGAACTGCAACCGATCGTCGAACGGATCGTCGCCGAGAAGCCGGCCCCGAACTGATGGGTGAGACCTTCGAGCAACTGGCCCTCAGCGGGCCGCTGCTGCTCGCCATCGGCGCGGCGGCGCTCGCCGGCCTGGTCAGCTTCCTCTCCCCGTGCGTGCTCCCGCTCGTCCCGGGTTACCTGTCGTACGTGACCGGCCTGGCCGGCGCCGACCTGGAGGGTCGCCGTCCGGCGGCCGATCCCCTACCGGTCACCGGGGGTGTCGCGGTCAAGGAACGGGTCGCGCGGGTCGGCGCGGTAAAGGGTCGGGTGCTCGCCGGGACGCTGCTCTTCATCGGCGGTTTCACAGTCGTCTTCGTGGCCACCGCGATCCTCTTCGCCAGCATCGGCCGGGTGTTCTTCGACTACAAGCGCGAGCTGCAGATCGGCGTGGGCGTGCTGATCATCGTGGCGGGGTTGAGCTATCTCGGGATGATCCCCGCCCTGCAACGGGAGTTCCGGATCTCCCGGTTGCCGTCGGCCGGGCTGCTCGGCGCACCGGTCTTCGGGGCGGTCTTCGCCCTCAGTTGGGTGCCCTGCACCGGCCCCACTCTCGGCGCGGTGATGGGCATGGCCACCGCCAGCGGCCAGAGCGACCGCGCTGTGGTGCTCGCCGTGGCGTACTGCCTCGGGTTGGGGATACCGTTCATCGTCTTCGGGCTGGGCTTCGAACGCCTGCTCGGGGTCTTCCGCGCCGTCCGGCGCAACAGCCGCTGGGTCACCCGGGTCGGCGGCGCCCTGCTCATCCTGATCGGCCTGGCCCTGGTCACCGGCGGATGGCAGAGCTTCGTGATCTGGCTGCAGACCACCGTCGGGGTGGGCGAGGTGAGCATCTGATGACGGTCGTCGACGACCGACCGGAGACCGTGGCGCCCGCGCCACGCCGCCGGCCCAACCGGCTGCTGGCCCTGCTGCGCAACTCGTGGCGGCAGCTCACCAGCATGCGTACGGCGCTGATCCTGCTCTTCCTGCTCGCGATCGCCGCCATCCCCGGCTCGGTGCTGCCGCAGCGCGGGATCAGCCCCGAGAAGGTCAACGAGTACTTCGTCGACCACCCGGACTGGGCCCCCCGACTGGACCGGATCGGCGCGTTCGAGGTCTTCGGGTCGGTCTGGTTCTCCGCGATCTACCTGCTGCTGTTCATCTCCCTGATCGGCTGCATCACACCCCGGCTGCGCGACCACGTCCGCGCGCTGCGGTCCCGGCCGCCGGCCGCGCCGAAGCGGATGGCCCGGCTGCCGCAGCACACGGTGCTGCCCGCCCCGCCCGGTGGGGCGGCGGCGATCGCCGAGATGCTGCGCAAGCGCCGCTGGCGGGTCGAGGTGCGCGGCGACGAGGTCTCCGCCGAGAAGGGCTACCTCAAGGAGACCGGCAACCTGCTGTTCCACACCTCGTTGATCGCGGTGCTGATCGGGGTGGCGCTCGGCTCGTGGTACGGCTGGAGCGGCAACCGCCTGCTGGTGGCCGGCGCCGACAACGCGTTCTGCAACACCCGTCAGCAGTACGCCGAGGCGAAGCTCGGCCCGCAGGTGGACAGCGCCGACCTGCCCCGCTTCTGCCTGCGGCTGGACGACTTCCAGGCCCGGTTCCTGCCGTCCGGCCAGCCGGAGTTCTTCAACGCCACTGTCACCGTCGACGGCCCGGACGAGCCGACCCGCAGCGCCGACTTCTCGGTGAACTCGCCGCTGCGGCTGAACGACGCGAGCGTCTACCTGCTCGGCCACGGGTACGCCCCGGTGATCCGCTACACCGACCGGTTCGGCAACAGCCAGATCAGTGACGAACCGTTCCTGACCACCGGCGACATGGGCCTGACCAGCGAAGGGCTGGCGGCCTTCCCGGACGCGAACGTCGACCCGGCGACCGGCCAGCGCGCAGCGGATCTGCAGATGGCGTTCACCGGCATCTACCTGCCCACGGCGCCCGAGCAGGCGCCGTTCGTCAGGTCGCAGTACCCGACCGAGCGCAACCCGGCGCTGAACCTGGTCGCCTACCGGGGCAACCTCGGCCTGGACGCCGGCATCCCCGGCTCGGTCTACCAGCTCGACCAGCGGCAGGTGCGGACCGGCAAGGTCAAGGAGGTCGGCACCAAACTGCTCCGCAAGGGCGAGACCTGGACGTTGGACGACGGCACGACAGTCGAGTTCCTGGGCACCGAGCGGTACGTCACCCTCTCCATCCGGCACGATCCGGGCTCGACGATGTTGCTGGTCAGCTGCGGTGTCCTGCTGGTCGGGCTGATGGGTTCGTTGTTCGGGAAGCGTCGTCGGGTGTTCTTCCGGGTGGTGCCGGCCGACCCCGGGGAAGGATCTCCGACGAGCGGTAGTAGCTTGATGGAGGTCGGTGGGTTGCCGCGTACCGACTACCCAGGGTTCGCCGACGAGTTCACCCAGCTCGTCGCCGCGATCAACGGTGCCGAACAGCCTGAAGCTGACTCCACTGAGCGGGCCGGCGTGCGAGAAGGAGCCGAGTGATGTCCGCACTCTCCGACAATCTGGTGACCTTCGCGATCCTGGCCTACCTGGTCGCGATGATCGGCCACGCCGTCGAGTACGCGCTGGGCAACGCGCGTACCCGGGTCGCCGCGGCTGCTCCGGCGCGCGAGCTGGTCGGCGTCGGTGCCGGCGGCGGTGTCGTCAAGTCGCCGGCTGCGCCGGTCCCGACGTCGCCCGCTGTCGACCGCTCCGCCGGGCGGGCCCGGCTGGCGGGCCTGATCGGGGTGGGCGCCACAGCGGTCGCCGCCGCGCTGCACCTGGCGGCGCTGGTCACCCGGGGGCTCGCCGCCGACCGGATGCCCTGGGGCAACATGTACGAGTTCGTGCTCACTGTGACGTTCATCGGGGTCGCCGCCTGGCTGGTGGTGCTCTGGAAGCGACAGTCGCTGCGCAAGCTCGGGCTGTTCCTCACCCTGGTGATGGTGCTGCTGGTCGCCACCGCCGAGCTGGTGCTGTACGTGCCGATCGTGCCGCTGGTGCCGGCGCTGAACTCGTACTGGTTCGTCATCCACGTCTCGACGATCGTCTTCGCGTCCGGCATCTTCCTGCTCGGCGTGGTGCCGGCGGTCGGCTTTCTGATGCGCAACGGGTACGAGCAGGGCAAGCGCAGTTTCCCGTACACCCTGGCGAAGCGGCTGCCCGGCGCGGTGGGCCTGGAGCGGCTGACCTTCACGCTGCACGCCTTCGCGTTCCCGATCTTCACCTTCGCGGTGATCGCCGGTGCCATCTGGGCCGAGGCGGCCTGGGGTCGGCCGTGGGGCTGGGACCCGAAGGAGACCTGGGCGTTCATCTCCTGGGTGGTGTACGCCGGCTACCTGCACGCCCGCGCGACGCCCAGCGTGAAGCGCAACGTGGCCACCTGGATCGCGGTGCTCGGCTTCCTCACCATGCTGATGAACCTGTTCGGCGTGAACATCTTCTTCACCGGACTGCACTCGTACGGCGGGCTGAACTGATCCTGGCGCCCGGTCGGGCCGTTGATCCACTCGACTTCCAGGACGTGGGGGTGTCCTGCGCCCTGGGACGGCCCGACTTCCTGGAACCCGAGTGGATCTTGCGGTGTCGGCCGTCGAGTTGGGGCACACGGCGCCCAACGAGGCGTACCTGATCCGGGCCGACGAGGTGCTCGACACCGGCGGCCTGCTGACCTCGCTGCGCGAGCTGGGTCGGCGCGACGGCGAGCCGGTCTGGTTCCGCCCCTGGCTGGAGGTCGAACGGGTGGCCACCCAGCTCCGTTGCTTTGAGGCGACGATGATCCCCGGGCTGTTGCAGACCGCCGACTACGCGCGGGCGGTGTTCCGGCTCGACCTGGGGCTGACCGCCGACCGGGTGGAGCAGTTGGTGGCGGCCCGGCTGGAGCGGCAGACGATCCTCGACCGAGAGCACCCGCCGCAGCTCACCGCCGTGATCGACGAGGCCGCGTTGCAGCGCTTCGCGGAGGGTTGCGCCGGGGTGCTGGCCGGGCAGCTCCGACACCTGGTGGCGTGCGCCCGCCGCCCGCACATCAGGGTGCACGTGCTGCCGCAGGGCGTGGGCCTGCACGCCGGTCTCTTCGGGCCGTTCATCCTCGGCCGCACCGCCGACGGCAGTTGGCTCGGCTTCCTCGACAACCAGACCGGCGGCACCGCAGTGGACGACATCTTCGAGGTGGCGACCCTGCTCGGAAGGTGGGAGAGTCTGCGCAGTGACGCGCTGCCCCGGCAGCAGTCGATCGACCTGCTCGAGGAGATCGTGAAGCCATGGATCTGACCGGAGCCCGCTGGCGCAAGTCCACCCGGAGTGGCAACAACAGTGGCGCGTGCGTCGAGGTCGCCGACAACCTGCCGGGCCGGGTGCACGTCCGCGATTCCAAGGACCGCGACGGCGACCTGCTGACCTTCACCCCGGCCGCGTGGCGGGCCTTCGTCGAGCTGGCCCGCACCCGCTGACCGTGCGCTGAACCGGGCAACCGCAGGCGGCACCGCACCTCGCCTGGGTCGCCCGGCAACCGTCACCTCGGCGAAATGGCGTCGATCAGGTCCACGATTCGCCGCCGGCAGATGCCTGTGCAGCAACTGCAGTCAGCCTCCGAACCAGCCTGGCACGTCGAGCCGGAACCAGTTGGCCGAGGCCATCGTGCCGAGGTCGTCTTCCATCGCGGTGACCCGTTCCGGGCCGAGCGTGTCCGCCCACTGTGCACGCAGCCGGTCGAAGATCTCGGCCGAGCGGCGTAGCCCGTCGGCGCCGCGCGGGGTCACCCGGACCAGCCGCCGTCGGGCGTCGGAGGGGTCGTCGACCCGCTCCAGGTAGCCGACGGCCACCAACCGGTCGACGGTCTTGCCGGCGGCCTG
This sequence comes from Micromonospora vinacea, assembly GCF_015751785.1. Taxonomy (NCBI): domain Bacteria; kingdom Bacillati; phylum Actinomycetota; class Actinomycetes; order Micromonosporales; family Micromonosporaceae; genus Micromonospora; species Micromonospora vinacea. Next base: position 2,252,941 of record NZ_JADOTY010000001.1, read on the forward strand.
TTTGGAGATGCCCAGCCGCTGTCCCAGCTCGGTGGCGGTGGTGCCGTCCGCGCCGACGGCCTGGAGCACGAACCCGTGCAGCGGTCGCAGCTCCGGATGCCCCTCCCGGGCCAGCTCGGCGTGCAGGTCGTCGATCAGCGTCCGGAAGCCGGCCAACAGCAGCAGCGGTAGCGCGAAGCCGGGCCGCGCGGGATCAGCGGTTGCCATGTTCGACAACCACGTTTACTATTTCGTCAACCACGTTGACCATCTTACGTTCCCCGATCCAAGCTCTGGAAAGTAGGCAGCCATGCCCGTCTTCACCGCGCACACCACCGAGACCGCGCCCGCCACCGCCCGACGAGCCATCGAGGGCGTACGCGGCCGGTTCGGCTGGCTGCCCACCCCGGTGGCGCTGATGGCCGACTCGCCACAGTTGCTCACCGGCTTCCTCGCCGCCAGCGCGGGCTTCGAGCAGACCGACCTCGCCCCGCTCGAGCGGGAGGTGGTCATCCTGACGGTCTCCACCACCAACGAGTGCCACTTCTGCGTCGCCCTGCACACCGGCAAGCTCACCCAACTCGGAGCGACCACCGAGCTGATCACCGCACTGCGTGCCGGCTCGGCGCTGCCCGAGCCGCGACTGGAGGCGCTGCGCCGGTTCACGCTGGCCGTGCTCGACCACCGAGGCGCCGTGCCCGACGACGAGTTGGACGGCTTCCTGACCGCTGGCTACCAGCCCCGGCACGCGCTGGACGTGGTGCTCGGCGTCGGCGCGTACACAATGTCCACCTTCGCCAACCGGCTCACCCAGGCGCCGCTCGACCCACCGCTGGCCGCCCACGCCTGGACGCCCGCCGCCTGACCGAGAGCGCCTGCCAGCCGCTGCTCAGGCCGTCCCGAGGAAGTCCCGCAGCAGGGCGAGCATCTCGTCCGGGCGCTCCTCGTACAGCCAGTGCCCGCAGTCCTCGATCACCTCGCCGCGGACCGTGTCGGCGTAGCGGCGAACCTGCTCGGCGACCTGCCCGCCGAGGCTGGCCGCCGCGCCGACGGCCAGTACCGGCATCGTCAGCTTCGTGTCCCGGTACGCCGCGTTGTCGGCGATGTCCTGCTCGAACGCCCGGAAGTAGGCGAAGCTGGCCCGCAGGTGCGCCGGGTCGCGCAGATGGCTGGCGAACTCCTCGATGTCGGGCGCGGCGATGCTGCCCTTGCGCACCATCAGGGCGTCGGTGAAGCGGTCCACCCAGAGCGACTCCCGCCCGTTGACAAGCGCTTCCGGAAGACCGTTGCCGATGGAGAAGTAGCCGAAGTTCCACACCCCGGGCCCGGCCGAGGTGAGCGCGGGGAACGTGTAGATGCTCTCGTCAGGGATCGGCGCTTCGCTGAGCACCAGCCGACTCACCCGCTGCGGATGGGCGGCGGCGTACGCGTACGCCACCATGGTCCCCAGGTCGTGCCCGACCAGCCGAAGATCACTGACCAGACCGAGTTGGTCGAGTAGTCCGTGCAGGTCGGCGGCGACCGTCTTCTTGTCGTACCCGCCGTCCGGGGCGTCGCTGCCCCCGAAGCCGCGCAGGTCCGGCGCGACCACGTCGAAGGACCGCCCCAACTGGGGCAGCAGGTGCCGCCACATGTACCAGCACTGCGGGTACCCGTGCAGCAGCACCAGTGGCGGGCCGGTGCCGCCACGGACGTAGTTCATGCTGATCTGGCCGACCCGCGCCCGTTGCTCACTGAACCCCGCCGGAACCCGCTCCCCGCCCATCGCCGCCTCCGTCCGCCCGTGCGCGCCTCGGGCTGCCGTCCGCCCCACGCGCCTCGGCCTGTCGTCCGCCCGCCGCCTGCCCGGCTACCCGCTCAACCGGCCGCCATGCCCCCGCGGTGCCCGTTGATCCACTCGCCTTCCTTGAAGTCGCGGTGTCCGGCGGCCTGGGACACCGCGGTTTCCTGAAAGCCGAGTGGATCTCGGCCCGGCGCCCGCGCCCGCCACTGACAGCGGGCGGCGGCGGGCGGCGGGCGTCACAGCACCCGGCCTGGGCCGTGCGGGAGCCGGTGCGGGAGACTGGGCGACATGGCGGCTCGTGGCTTCCCGTACACCGATCTCAAGGACTTCATCGCGGCGCTGGAGCGCGCGGGGGAGTTGCGCCGGGTCACCGTCCCGGTCGATCCGACCCTGGAGATCAGCGAGGTGGTCACCCGCACGGTGCGGGCCGGCGGCCCGGCGCTGCTCTTCGAGCGTCCGACCCGGGGCGAGATGCCGGTGGCGATCAACCTGTTCGGCACCGAGAAGCGGATGGCGATGGCCCTCGGCGTCGACTCGCTGGATGAGGTCGGTGCCCGGATCGGCGCGATGATCAAGCCGGAGCTGCCGGTCGGCTGGTCGGGCATCCGGGAGGGTCTCGGCAAGGTCATGCAGCTCAAGTCGGTGCCGCCGCGCAAGGTGAAGACCGCCCCCTGCCAGGAGGTCGTCTACCGCGGTGAGGACGTCGACCTCAACCGGCTGCCGGGGTTGCAGGTCTGGCCCGACGACGGCGGGATCTTCCACAACTACGGGCTGACCCACACCAAGCACCCGGAGACCGGCAAGCGCAACCTCGGCCTGTACCGACTCCAGCAGCATGGCCGCAACACCCTGGGCATGCACTGGCAGATCCACAAGGACTCGACGGCCCACCACGCGGTCGCCGAGCGGCTCGGGCAGCGCCTGCCGGTCGCGGTCGCGATCGGCTGCGACCCGGTCGTCTCGTACGCGGCCAGCGCGCCCCTGCCCAGTGACATCGACGAGTACCTGTTCGCCGGGTTCCTGCGCGGCGAGCGGGTGGAGATGGTCGACTGCCTCACCGTGCCGTTGCAGGTGCCGGCGCACGCGCAGATCGTGCTGGAGGGCTACCTGGAGCCGGGTGAGCGGCTGCCCGAGGGGCCGTTCGGCGACCACACCGGCTTCTACACGCCGGTCGAGCCGTTCCCCGTGCTGCACATCGAGGCGATGACAATGCAGCGCAAGCCCGTCTACCACTCGATCGTCACCTCGAAGCCGCCGCAGGAGGACCACGGCCTCGGCAAGGCCACCGAGCGGATCTTCCAGCCGCTGCTCAAGCTGATGATCCCGGACATCGTCGACTACGACCTGCCGGCCGCCGGGGTCTTCCACAACTGCGCGATCGTCTCCATCCGCAAGCGCTACCCGAAGCACGCCCAGAAGGTGATGAACGCGATCTGGGGCGCGCACCTCATGTCGCTGACCAAGCTGATCGTGATCGTCGACGAGGACTGCGACGTGCACGACTACAACGAGGTCGCCTTCCGGGCCTTCGGCAACGTCGACTACGCCCGCGACCTGCTGCTCACCGAGGGTCCGGTGGACCACCTCGACCACTCGTCGTACCAGCAGTTCTGGGGCGGCAAGGCGGGCGTCGACGCGACCCGCAAGCTGCCCACCGAGGGTTACACCCGCGGTTGGCCGGAGGAAATGACCATGGCCCCCGAGGTCGCGGCCCTGGTCGACAAGCGCTGGAAGGAGTACGGAATCTGATGGCCGTCCTCGACGCACCGACGGCGAAGCCGGGCCGGACCAAGTCCTTCCTGAAGCTCGTCGCCGTCGAGCACTCCGTGTTCGCGCTGCCGTTCGCGTTCCTCTCGGCGCTGGCCGCGATGCAGGTCAACGGCGGGCGGGTGCGGTGGCTCGACCTGCTGCTGATCACCGTGGCGATGGTCGGGGCGCGGACGTTCGCGATGGCCGCCAACCGGATCCTCGACCGCCAGATCGACGCACGTAACCCGCGTACCGCCGGCCGGGAACTGGTCACCGGAGCGGTGAGCGTGCGGACGGCCTGGACCGGCGCGGCCGTCGCGCTGGTGGTCTTCCTGGTCGCTGCCGCCCTGCTCAACCCGCTCTGCCTGGTGCTCGCGCCGCTCGCCGTGGTGCCGTTGGTCGTCTACCCCTACGCCAAGCGGTTCACCAACTGGCCGCACGCCATCCTCGGGATCGCCCAGGCGGTCGGCCCGGTCGGGGCCTGGCTGGCGGTCACCGGCACCCTGGACGGCTCCGGGCCGGCCTGGCTGCTCGGCGCGGCCGTGGGGCTGTGGATCGGCGGCTTCGACCTGATCTACGCCTGCCAGGACTCCGAGATCGACAGGGAGATCGGCGTGCACAGCGTGCCCGCCCGGTACGGTCGGCGCTTCGCGCTGCACGCCTCCACCGTCGCGCACGTGGTGACCTTCGCCCTGTTCATCTGGTTCGGTGCGCTGATCGGTCTCGGTTGGCTCTGGTGGATCGGGCTGGCGCTGACCGCTGTGGCGTTCGCCTACCAGCACGTGGTGGTCACCCCGACCGACCTCAGCAAGGTCAACCGGGCGTTCTTCACCGCCAACGGGTTCGTCGGCATCGCGCTGTTCCTCTTCGCCCTGCTCGACCTGGTGATCCGGCTCGGCCTACGGCCCTGAGGCCGGGCCGGTCAGGCTGGGCCTACGGCCCTGAGGCCGGCGGGGTGGTGCTGACGGGGTAGCGGGCGCTCTCGAAGGTCCAGTCGATGGTCCCGCGCACGGCGTACGCGATCCCGTCGAGATGGTCGGCGACCGCCTCGTCCAACGCCGGGCCGAACGACGGCACCGCAGCTCGCAGCGCGACGAAGCGTCGCATCGCCTCCCGCCAGCGCTCGGCCGCCCGCTCGACCGCCTCCGCCTCCGGTACTGCCAGTTCGGCCTGGACGGCGAGGACCAGGTTGTGCCCGCCGGCGGTCGTCCGGTCCCGTTCCAGCGAGGCCAGGTCGTTGTACCAGGAGAGCAGGTCGTTGCCGGTGCGGGCGATCTGACGCAGCAGCGGGTGGTGGTAGACCGGGTCCGGCAACGGCCGACCGCTGACGAACTCCACCAGCGGGTACGACACCTCCGCCGCCGAGGTCGACCGACGCAGCTCGACGTACTCGTCGACGCTGGGACGGCGGCCGGTCTCCTTGTTGACCGCCTCCTGCCAGGTGCCGTCGAGGTGCCGGGCCACCGCGTCGGCGAAGCGCTGCCGCCACCGGGCCGGCATCCGGCGGCGCGGCTCCCGCCAGGCCAGCACCAGCAGTCGCCGCAGCGGGCCGGCCAGCCCGGTCTGCCGCACCCGGGTGCCGTCGTGCAGCAGCGCCAGCGTGCCGTTGCGCAGCGCCCGGATCTGCTCCGGGGTCAACCGGTTCGGCCCGTCGCAGGCGTCGTCGACAAGGAAGAACCAGGTGAACAGCGCGGTCAGCACCCGCAGGTCGGCTTCGGTCGCCGCCGGGTAGAGCCGCCCGGCGTACCGGGCGAAGGCTCCCCGGGACAGGCGGTGCAGCGCGGCGTCGTCCAGCGGAAGGCCAAGCTCGGGCAGCACACCGAGCAGCCAGGCCTGCACACGATCGGCGTGGGGTGGGAGCCGGGACGGGATCGGACATTCGGCGCGCAGCGCCCGGAGCATTTCGCCGGTCGTCACCGATGCCTCCTCCGCGAGATGGTTCCGGTGCGAATCGCCCAGCGCAGCATCTCAGGTCGTTGGGATGTGCAGGTGCCCCGCCCGACATGTCGGACCGGACCAACCCCGGGGGTGCCCACCAGCGGACCAGCCGGACCAGGCAGGCTGGGGGCATGCGGGAACCATGGGTGGTCGGGGTCTCCGGTGCCTCCGGTACGCCGTACGCGGCGGCCGTCATCGGCGGACTGCTCGACGCGGGCGAGCCGGTGGACCTGATCGTGTCCCGGGCGGCACGGCTCACCGTGCTCGACGAGACCGGCCGACCCTTCCGTGACGGGCACTGGGCCGAGGACCTCGCCGCCTGGCTCGACCGGGACCTGACCACCGCCGATGTGCGGCACTGGCCGGCCGGTGACCTGGCCGCCGGGCCGAGCAGCGGCTCCTACCGGGTACGCGGGATGGCAGTGGTCCCGGCCAGCACGGCAGCCTGCGCGGGCATCGCGATCGGGCTCTCCAAGGACCTGTTGCAGCGCGCCGCCGAGGTCAACCTCAAGGAACGCCGTCCCGTGGTGCTGGTCCCCCGGGAGACCCCGGTGACCCGCAGCCACCTGGAGCACCTCATCGCGCTGCACGACGCCGGCGCGGTGGTGCTGCCGGCCAGCCCCGGCTTCTACGGCGCCGGCGCGGCGGCCAGCGCACAGCAACTGGTCGACTTCGTGGCCGGCAAGGTGTTGGACGCGCTCGGCGTCCCGCACACCCTGTTCCGGCGGTGGTCCGGCCAGCTCGGCGCAGCCCGAGGCTGAGTCGTCCGCTCATGCTGGGCACCGTCGTGCCGCTCAGCACGAGCGGTGTAGCCGCCCGGCGGTTGGCCGAGGCGGGACGCGGACCGGACTGCTGTCCGGTCCGCGTGGCGTTGTCCGCACCAGTTCAGTACATGCCGGCGTTGGCCGGACCCGGCCCCGTGGATGCGGCCGGCCCCACATTGCGTGGCTTTCCGACCTCATCCACCTCGTCCAGCATGCCCTCCCCCTCAAGCAGGGCTCGCACCTCGGATTCCCGAAACCGGCGATGCCCGCCTGGAGTCCGGATGCTTCCTATCCGGCCGGCCGCCGCCCATCTCGTCACAGTTTTCGGGTCTACCCGAAACAGCGCGGCGACCTCACCCGGTGTCAGCAGGCGATCTCCAGTGTCCACAGCCCCCTCCTCGCGTCGACGAAGCCCCCGGCTGAACACACTGCCCCCGGCTGGTGCGTAGCCCAGAGCCGTCATGAGGGACGTATGGCAATTACAGCACCAGGGACATGGCCTGTCCGCCCAAACGCGAAAAATGCACTGAGTGGGGAGTTAGTAATGTTACTGGTGCTACCTCGGCCCTGACCGGCGGTTTATGAACAGTGACTCACCGCTCAGTCCAACGGGTGCCGAAGGCCGCACGTTACGCGTCAGCGGTTAGGGTCACTCTCTGTGGATGCCATCGACCTGAACCTCGTCGACCTGCTGCGCGGCAACGCCCGACTCTCGTACGCCGAGCTGGCCCGACAGGTGGGCCTCTCGGCCCCGGCCGTGCACGAGCGGGTCGGCAAGCTGGAGAGCAGCGGCGTGGTCCGGGGCTACCGCGCGGACGTGGCCCCGGAGTCGATCGGGCTGGGAGTCACAGCGCTGATCGGCATCGTCGAGGACTCCGGCGCCGACACCGACGACATGCTCGAATCGCTGCGGGTGCTCCCCGAGATCGAGTCCTGCTACTTCATGGCCGGCGTGGAGTCGTTCCTGCTCAAGGCGCGGGTCGGCACGATCGCCGAGCTGGAGCAGTTGATCGTGCGGTTGAACCGGACGCCCGGGGTCGCCTCCACCCGTACCGCCATCGCGCTCTCCACCAAGTGGGAGAACCGCCCCCAGCCGGTCGGCCCGCCCGCCGCCTGACCGCCGCGTACCCCTGGTGTCACCCGGGCGGCCGGCGGTAGCGTGCGCCGATGACCCCGCCGGCGCGTCCCGTGGCCGTGGTGACCGGCGCTGCCGGCGGCCTGGGTCACGCCATCGCCACCGCGTTGCACGCCGACGGCTGGTCGGTGCTGCTCACCGACCTCGACCCGGCGGCGGCGCGGACCGCCGCGGCGCCGCTCGGCGGCTGGTCGGCCGCCCTGGACGTCCGGGACGAGGACGCCTGCGCCGCCATCGCCGCGACCGCCGCGAGCCGGGGCGACCTCGCCCTCTGGGTCAACAACGCCGGCATCCTGGTCACCGGGGCGTCCTGGGAGCACGACGCCCCGACCCGCCGTCGGGTGCTCGACGTGAACGCCCTCGGTGCCATGAACGGCACCCTCGCCGCGCTGACCGTGATGCGCGGGCAGGGCCACGGCCACGTGCTCAACGTCGTCTCGCTGGCCGGGCTGGTCGCCGCGCCCGGTGAGACGGTGTACGCGGCCAGCAAGCACGCCCTGCTGGCGTTCAGCCTCGGCACCCTGTCCGACCTGCGGATGGCCGGCTACCGGCGGGTGCACGTCTCCTGTCTCTGCCCGGACGGCATCTGGACCCCGATGCTGCACGACCGGCTGGACGACCCGGGGGCGGTGGCCTCGTTCACCGGCTCGATGCTGACCGCGCAGCGGGTGGCGGCCCGGGCGGTCCGGCTGGCCCGCCGGCCACGTCCGGTGGTCAGCCTGCCCCGCTGGCGGGGAGCGCAGGTGCGCCTGTTGGACGCGCTGCCCAGGTTGGCCGTCGCACTGACCCCGCTGGTCCGGGCCGCCGGCCGCGCCGGTCAGCGCCGCCAACGCCGCAGGTCAACGCTGCCGGACCGGCGCTGACCACCAATGGCCCGCTTGCTAGGTTTCCGAGCGTGACTCATCTCGACCGGTGCGACGAAGCCAGCCGGACCTGGGTGACCGAGGCGATCGCCGCCGTCGAGGCGGACGCGAACCGATCCGCCGACACCCACCTGCTGCCGTTCCCGCTGCCCCGGGAATGGGGGATCGACCTGTACCTCAAGGACGAGTCGTCACACCCCACCGGGTCGCTGAAGCACCGGCTGGCCCGCTCGCTGTTCCTCTACGGGCTCTGCAACGGCTGGATCGGGCCGCGCACCACGATCGTCGAGGCGTCGTCGGGTTCCACGGCCGTGTCCGAGGCGTACTTCGCCCGGATGCTGGGCCTGCCGTTCATCGCGGTGATGCCCGCCTCCACCTCGCCCGAGAAGATCGCGCAGATCGAGTTCCAGGGCGGCCGGTGCCACCTGGTGGACGACCCGGCAGGCGTGGTGGTCGAGGCCCGGTGGCTCGCCGAGGACTCCGGCGGGCACTTCATGGACCAGTTCACCTACGCCGAGCGGGCGACCGACTGGCGGGGCAACAACAACATCGCCGAGTCGATCTACGCGCAGCTTGAGCTGGAGCGGCACCCCATCCCCGCCTGGGTAGTGGTGGGCGCCGGCACCGGAGGAACCAGCGCCACCATCGGTCGGTACGCCAGGTACCGCCGGCTCGCCACCAAGCTCTGCGTCGTCGACCCGGAGAACTCGGCGTTCTACCCGGCCTGGCTGGCCGCCGACTGGTCGGTACGGACCGGGAAGGGCTCCCGCATCGAGGGAATCGGCCGGCCCACCGTGGAGGCGTCGTTCCTACCCTCGGTGGTGGACCGGATGGTGCAGGTGCCGGACGCGGCGTCACTGGCCGCCATGCGCGCCGGGTCGGCGCTGCTCGGCCGCCGGGTGGGCGGGTCCACCGGCACCAACCTGTGGGGCGCCTTCGGCCTGATCGCTGCGATGCTCGCCGAGCGTCGGACCGGCTCGGTGGTCACCCTGATCTGCGACCCGGGCGACCGGTACGCCGACACCTACTACGCCGACGACTGGGTGGCCGCCCAGGGCCTCGACCTGACCCCGCACCTGGCCACCATCGACCGCTTCCTGGCCAGCGGAGCCTGGCCCGCCTGAACCGCCCAGTGGGGCCGGGCATCGCTCAGCGCGGGTCGATCCGTTCGGCCAGCCCCGGGTAGCGCACCACGTAGCCGCTGTCGTCCAGGTCGATGTCAGCAGTGAAGGTGCCGCTGGCGAAGCGCACCCGACCCGGCCCGAGCCCGGTGTAGATCTGCTCGGCCGGCACCACCTCCAGGCCGGGCAGCAGCACCCAGGCGACGGTGATCCGGTGTGCCACATCGGCCGGCTCGGCCGCCATCCGGAGCCGGTGGACCGGCAGGGTGTTGAACAGCGGTGAGCCGCTCAGGTCGACGTCGAGCGCGTCGGCCAGCCGGTCCGGGTCGTCGGTGCCGGGCAGGCCGGCCCGGGGATGACCGGCCGCGACCAGAGCCTTGTCCAGGTCGCCCTGCTCGGCGGTGGTCACCCGCCAGCGCCCCGCGGCCCGCTCCAGCGTCACCCGGCGCAGCCAGCCGGGCCCTTCGGCCTCGACCTCGACCCGGGTGGTGGCCCAGTCCGGCGTGGTGGTCAGCTGGTAGCGGGCGGTCCACGGGATCGGGTCCACGGCGAGCAGAGTGCCACGGGCCGCCAACCCGTGGCCGTCGTCGAGCAGAACCTGCTCGCTGCCGGCGGTGTCCGTCCGGGACCAGAAGATTGACTTCGGCATGGTCGGCATGGGCCGGACGTTACGCGACCTGCTCGGCATCGGCAGGGCATGCGCGAACGCCGCCGCGAAGCCTGGGCTTCACGACGGCGTTCGGTGGATCAATCAGTGGGTACGTGCCGCCGGTCGCCCGCCGAAACCGCGTCGATCGTCACGCGGGCGGTCGTCACGCGGCCGGTCGTCGCGGGGCCGGTCGTCCCGGACCCGGCTCTCCGGGCGGAACCCACCCCGAGCGTCCCGGTCGCCGAAGCGCCGCTCGCCCTGCGGCCGGTCACCGAAGCGCCGCTCGCCGGTCGGCCGGTCGCCCCGACCGTCCCGGTCACCGAACTGCGGCCGGTCACCGAACCGACGCTCGCCCTGTGGGCGGTCGCCGTAGCCGCCGCGCTCGCCTTGCGGGCGGTCGCCGTAGCGGCGCTCGCCCTGCGGCCGGTCGCCGTAGCCGCCGCGTCCACCTTGCGGGCGGTCGCCGTAGCCCCGGTCGCCCTGCGGCCGGTCGCCGTAGCCGCCGCGTCCACCTTGCGGGCGGTCGCCGTAGCCCCGGTCGCCCTGCGGCCGGTCGCCGTAGCCGCCGCGCTCACCCTGCGGGCGGTCGCCGAAGCGCCGGTCGCCCTGTGGGCGGTCGCCGTAGCGACGCTCGCCGCCGGAGCGGTCGCCGAACCGACGCGGGCCGCCGGAGCGGTCGTCGTACCGGCGCGGGCCGCCGGAGCGGTCGCCGTAGCCCCGGGGCTCCGCCTCGACGCGGACCGGGACGCCACTGGGCTCGCGGGCGCCGACCAGCTCGGCCAACGCCGCGTCTCCGACCCGGACCCGGGTCTCGGCCGGCGCGACGCCGGCCTTCTCCATCATCGCCAGGGTGGTGCGGCGCTGCTTGGGCAGCACCAACGTGGCAACCGCGCCCGACTCGCCGGCCCGGGCGGTACGCCCCGCGCGGTGCAGGTAGTCCTTGGGGTCCTTCGGCGGGTCGACGTGCAGCACCAGGGTGACCCCGTCGACGTGGATGCCCCGGGCCGCCACGTCCGTGGCGACCAGCACGTTCATCCGGCCCTCACGGAACTCGGCGAGCGTCTTGGTGCGCATCCGCTGGGTCTTGCCGCCGTGCAGCCCACCGGCGCGTACGCCGACGGCCGCGAGCTGCTCGACCAGCCGGTCTACCCCGAGCTGGGTACGGGCGAAGACCATGGTCCGGCCATCCCGAGCGGCGATCGAGGCCGCCACCGGGAACTTCTCGTGCGGCGGGATCAACAGCATGTGGTGGTCCATGGTGGACACCGAGGCGGTGGACGGCGCGGTGGAGTGGGTGACCGGGTCGGTCATGAACCGCTTGACCAACGCGTCGACGTCACCGTCCAGAGTGGCCGAGAAGAGCAGCCGCTGACCGTTCGCGGGCGTCTTCGCCAGCAACTCGGTCACCTCGGGCAGGAAGCCCATGTCGGCCATCTGGTCGGCCTCGTCGAGCACCGTGACCTCGACGTCGTCGAGCTGGCAGATGCCCCGCTCGATGAGGTCGCCGAGCCGGCCCGGAGTGGCCACGATGATCTCCACGCCGCGGCGCAGCGCGTCGATCTGACGGTCGTAGGGAACGCCACCGACGGCGGTCTTGAGGAAGATGCCGACGGACTTGCCCAGCGGCACCAGAGCGTCGTTGACCTGCATGGCCAGCTCGCGGGTGGGCACCAGGACCAGGGCGCGCGGACGCATCGGCCGAGCCCGGTTGCGGTTGGCCAGCCGGGCGATCATCGGCAGACCGAAGGCGAGCGTCTTACCCGAACCGGTCTGCCCACGGCCCAGCACGTCGCGGCCGGCGAGCGCGTCCGGAACGGTGGCCCGCTGGATCTCGAACGGGCTGGTGATGCCCTGCTGCGCCAGTGCGCGGACCAGCGGCTCGGGCAGGCCGAGAGCGGCGAAGCTCATCGGCTCGGCGGTCTCGGTCGGCTCGGCCTGCGCGGTCGCTACCGGCGCGGTGCCGGCCTCGCTCGCGGCGACGTCGAGCTGCTCCCGGGCGGTGTCGGCCGCCGGGACTGAGTTGAAAACGGACGTAACGGTGCTGGGGTCAGCAGAGGTGGTCAACAAAAACCTTTCGAGCGGGGCGCATCTTCGCGATGGCCTGCCGCGGCTGTACCGCCGGATCGCCCGCAAGATCGCCCAGGGGCGCACACCACGCGCGCCGGGTCAGTGATCTCAGCCAGTGTACGGCGGTCTGACGAACCCGCCAGCCGGTTGACCGACGGTAGTGGGCGGACTCACCATCGTTGCCACTCGCTGGCTCACCCGTTGAGCACGCTGCCCACCAGACCGTCCAGGGCGTCGCCGGCCAGCAGAACGACCACCACACTGATCGCCACCAGCAGCCCCAGAGCGGCAGCCAGGACGATCATCACCCGGGCGTTGCTGGACCGCTCGGCCGGCGTGTCCGACCAGCCCTGGGCCAGGATGTGCCCGGTCAACGAGCCGGAAGTCTCCACCGCGTTGGCGGGTATCGCGATCGTGGTGAAGCCAGCCCCCTCGCCGTTGCCGTAGACGGTGCCGGCCAGATCGGTGCCGCCGTCGTGCCGCCCACCACGGGCCCCGGCCGCGTCGCGGCCGGGGGAACCCGCCGACGGGCTGCTCGGCGGCGCCGTCATCCGGGAGTTTCCGGTGCTGTTCCGGGTCGACGAAGGCGCCCCGGCGGTGGACGGTGGCCAGTTCGGCAGCGCGGGCGCGGGCACCACCGGCGGCGCGGAGGGAGCCGTGCCGGTCCATCCCCCACCGGACGTCGGGCGGGTCGCCGCGGGGATGGACGGCCACCCGGCCGGCGGCGCGGAAACCGGCGCGCTGGCCCGTACGCCGGGCGTGTCGTTCATGGCCGGCGGCGGCGGAAACGGCGGTGCCGGCATCGGGCCGGGCGGGGCCGGTGGTGCCGGCACCGGCGGACCGGGTGGCGGCAGCGGCGGGCTGGGGACGGGCGGCGACGGCGGGCCGGGGATGGGCGGCACCGGCGAGGGCGGCGGGGTGGGCGGGCCCGGAACTGGCGGAACCGGACCGGGCGGCGGCGTGGGCCGGGGGCTCGGCGTCGGCGTCGGCGCGGGCGGGTACGGCCCCGGGGCCGGCGCGGGCTCCGGTTCCGGGGGCGGCGGCTGGGTCGGCCCGGGACCCGGTGGCGAGGGCTCCGGCTCCGGAGTCGACGGCGTCGGAGGCTGGGCCGGCTCGGCACCCACCGGCGCGGCTCGGTAGACGGCGGGCGCGCTCTCGCGACGGTCCGGGGTGCCCAGGGCGCCGGCCGTGCCCCGGCTGCTGCTCGGAACCGTGGCGCTGGCCCGGGCCGGCGCGGGGGAGGCGTTCCGCTGCCCCGGCAACGACACCTCGGCGGGGCTGGCCGAGCCGGTCGCACGGTAGGTGGTCGCGGTGACCGGAGCGTTGGCCGGCAGGTCACTGCGGAGGGCCCCGGCGGTCACCACGCTGGCGCGTGCGCGTACCGGTGCGGCGTCCTGATCCGGGCGCGCGTCGACCGCTGCCGACTCCCCGGCGTCGGTCCCGGAAACGTCCGCGCCACCGGAAACGTCCGCGGCGGCATCCGCGCCACCGGAAGCGTCGGCCCCGGCAGCGTCCGCGCCGCCGGAAGCGCCGTCGACACCGGCGGGTACGTCGTCGCCGGTCGATTCGTCGTCAGCGGCGTCGGTCGAGGCGTCCGCGAGGACCGGTGCCGGCCTGCTGTCGACCGGGCTGCTGGCGGCCGGGCTGGCGTCGGCCAGGCTGGCGTCGGCCAGGCTGGCGTCGCTGGCGGCCGGGCTGGCGTCGGCCAGGCTGGCGTCGCTGGCGGCGGGGCTGCTGTCGGCCGGACTGGCGTCGCTGGCGGCAGGGCTGCTGTCAGTCGAGCTGGCGTCACTGCCTGCCGGGCTGGTGGCGTTGGCGGCCACCGGGTCGACGGTCTCCGGCCCTGGTGGGCCGGCCTGGTCGACCACGGGGTCGACAGTCTCCGCCGGATCTCTCTGCTCGGCCATTTCCGCCCTCCGCGCCATGCTCGCACCCGGACCCGTGACGTCGAGTCGGATGTGCCTGGTTGTCACGGTGCCACAGATCTTCCCGAGCGGACAGCCGGAGGCGGTCGTGGCGGATCAGCCCGCGGTGCTGGGGCTGCCCGTCGCGCTGCTAGTGCCCGTCGCGCTCGTGCTGACCTTCGGCGTGGTCGTCGGAGACGCGCTGGTCGGGGCCGTGGTCGGAGCCGGGGGCAGGGTCGTCGGAGTGTTGCTCGGGGTGTTCGCCGGCTTCGGCGTGCTGCTGGCGGTCGGCGTGGGCGTCGGGCTGGTCGTCAGCGTCGGCGTGGGCGTCGGTGTGGTGGGCTTCGTGGGCGTCGGCGTGGGCTTGGTGGGCGTCGGCGTGGGCTTCGTGGGCGACGGGGTGGGCGTCGGCTTGGTGGTCTTCGTCGGTGACGGCGACGGTGTGGGAGGCGGCTTCGGGGTCGAGACGGGCGGGGTCGGATTGGTCACGACCGGTGCCGGCACCGCGCCGATCACCCGGGTCGCGGCGTACAGCCGGGTCCAGCGGACGACCGAGATCTTGACGACGTCGCCCGTCGTGGGCGCCTGCACCATCTTGCCGTTGCCGATGTACATGCCGACGTGGTGGATCGTCGTCCAGCTGCTGCCCGAGGCGAAGAAGAGAAGGTCGCCGGGGAGCAGTGCGCTCTGCGGAACGGTGCGGCCACGGGTGGCGCGGTACTGGTCACGGGAGACCCGGGGCAGGTCGAAGTAGTCGGCGCCGGGGGACCGGTACGCCGCCCACATCAGGCCGGAGCAGTCGAACTGGTCCGGCCCCTCCTCGGACCACTTGTACGGGTCGCCGAGCTGGGCGAGCGCGTAGCGGACCGCGGCCAGTGCCCGGGGGTGCGCGGCCATGCCGCTGATGTTCTGGTTGGAGACGTAGCCGGCGCCGATCTGCTGCTCGGCGGCTTCCTGCTGGCGTTCGATCTCGATCAGCGCGGCGGCGTTGTCCCGGCGCAGCTTGAGCAGGCTCGCCTCGGCGGTGCGCAGCGCCGTCTCACCGGTGGTGAACTCCACCTCGGCGGTGGCGAGCAGGGCCTTGGCCTCGCTGTGCTTCTGGTACGCGGCCTGCTCACCGGCGCGCGCCCGGGACAGCTCCCCGGCCACTCCGGTGGTGCCGCCGTCGACCTTCTCGCCACGGGTGATCGCCTGGAGGCGGCTCAGCCCGCGGATGTCCTGGGCGAGGTCGCCCGGCGGCAGCGCGGCGGCTTCCTTGACGGCCTCGGCGGCGGCGGTGTCGGCGGTCTGCTGGGCCCGGAGCAGGGCGTCCTGTGCGGTTGCCAGCGCCTTGCCGGCCGCGTCGAGCTGCGCCTGCGCGTCGACGCGTTTCTGCCGGGTCAGCAGCAACGCCTCGCCGAGTGCGCCGACCTGGGCCTCGCCGGCGGAGATCGCGGTGGCCAGTGGGCCGTTGCCGATGTTGACCACCGGCGGGGCGGGCACACCGGCGACCGGTGCGCCGCCGGGCAGTTGGAGTGAGCCGGTGACCGCCGGGCGTGAGCCGGTGTCCGGCACTGTGGTCGGCACGCCGGGCTCCGCGTACGCGGGGGTGGCCAGTACGGCCGCGGCGATCGCGCCGAGCAGGGCGGCCCAGAGCTTCGGACGCAGGACCGGCGAGATCACCGGGCTCCGTCGTCGCTGCCGTCGCCCGCGCCCGCTGTAGACCATGCCGCTCCCCGTCCGACTGCCTCTCGTCGCGCTCGGTGGGCGCGACCGTCGGGACGGTACCAGTGTGTGTGTTCCGCCCCACCTTGTTACTACCGCACCTCGCCACCCTTGTCGATGCGTTGCCGGGTTACGGGAGGCTGAGAGTCTGGTGAAGTGGGTCGCTGCCGGCGACCGTGCCGCCGGACCGGTCGGCACCGCGACGTACGCTCGATCCGGACCGCAGGTGGAAGGGACGTGCCATGGACGCCGGACTCAAGCGTGAGCTCGAAGCGAAGGTGTACGCCGGTGAGCGGCTGACCCGCGAGGACGGGGTCGCCCTCTACGAGAGCGACGACCTGACCTGGCTGGGGCGGCTGGCGCACCACAAGCGCACCGAGTTGAACGGCGAGCGGGTGATGTTCAACGTCAACCGGCACCTCAACCTGACAAACGTCTGCTCGGCGTCCTGTGCGTACTGCTCGTTCCAGCGCAAGCCGGGCGAGAAGGACGCGTACACGATGCGCATCGACGAGGCGGTCCGCAAGGCCAAGGAGATGGAGGACGAGCAGCTCACCGAGTTGCACATCGTCAACGGCCTGCACCCCACGCTGCCCTGGCGTTACTACCCGAAGGTGCTGCGTGAGCTGAAGGCGGCGCTGCCGAACGTCAAGCTCAAGTGCTTCACGGCGACCGAGGTGCAGTGGTTCGAGAAGATCAGCGGCCTGAGCGCCGACGAGATCCTCGACGAGCTGATGGACGCCGGCCTGGAGTCGCTGACCGGTGGCGGCGCGGAGATCTTCGACTGGGAGGTCCGGCAGCACATCGTCGACCACGCCTGCCACTGGGAAGACTGGTCGCGCATCCACGCCCTGGCGCACAGCAAGGGCATGAAGACCCCGGCGACGATGCTGTACGGCCACATCGAGGAGCCCCGGCACCGCGTCG
Organism: Micromonospora vinacea; assembly: GCF_015751785.1. Taxonomy (NCBI): domain Bacteria; kingdom Bacillati; phylum Actinomycetota; class Actinomycetes; order Micromonosporales; family Micromonosporaceae; genus Micromonospora; species Micromonospora vinacea. Next base: position 2,269,524 of record NZ_JADOTY010000001.1, read on the forward strand.
ACCACGTGCTGCGCCTGCGTGAGTTGCAGGACGAGACCGGCGGCTTCGCGGTCTTCATCCCGCTGCGCTACCAGCACGACTTCGTCGACTCGGCGGACGGCAAGATCCGTAACCGGATCCAGGCGCGCACCACGATGGCCTCCCCGGCCGAGTCGCTGAAGACGTTCGCGGTCTCCCGGCTGCTCTTCGACAACGTGCCGCACCTGAAGAACTTCTGGGTGATGCACGGGCTGTCGGTGGCCCAGCTCTCGCTGAACTTCGGCGTGGACGACCTGGACGGCTCCGTCGTCGAATACAAGATCACCCACGACGCCGACTCGTACGGCACCCCGAACACCATGCACCGCGACGACCTGCTGCACCTGATCTGGGACGCCGGCTTCCAGCCGGTCGAGCGGGACACCCGCTACAACGTGGTCCGGGAGTACGACAAGGCACCGTCGCTGGCCGAGCGGCGCGCCGAGCCGCAGCAGGTCTGGGCCTGAGCCGCCACGTACCCTCGCAGTCGATGACCGAGCAACGAGGACCTGAGCAGCAGAGCGGGTTTCCCCGCCGGGACGCCGAAGGGCGCATCCGTACCCTGGGCGATCTGCTCGGGGTGTGCCTGGCCGGCCTGGTCATCGGCGTGCTCGCGCTGGTGCTGTTCGACTGGGCGTTCGCGTCGATCGGCGCCGGCGACTTCGGGCACACGAACGGTTGGCTGGCGGTGATCCTGCCGGCCTGGCTGTTCTGGGACGACTTCCGCGCCTGGGAGTTCGGCGCCGCCCGGGTGGTGGCGGCGGTGGTCGCCGCTGCCGTCGGGGTGTTCGCGGGGCTGCTGATCGCCGGTCTGGGCGCGGGGTTGCCGCCGCTGCTCTCCGGCGCGTTGGCGGCGGGGGCGTTCACAGTGGCGTACGCGGCCCTCTGGTTCCCGGGCGTCCGCTGGCTGGCCCGCCGGACCGGCTGACCACGACCGCCCGCCGGGCGGCTCGACCCTTCCGCCGGCAGTGGCGGGCGACGGAGAGAACGGAGTGGTGCGGGTGAGCGCCGCGCTCAAGTACACGCTGGGCCGGATCGGGCTGTTCATCGCCGTGCTGGCCGGCCTCTGGCTGATCGACATGAACGTGTTCCTGAAGCTGATGCTGGCGTTGGTGTTCTCCGCCGCGCTCTCCTTCTTTCTGCTGCGCGGGTGGCGGGACGAGATGGCCGGCGAGATCGCCGAAGCAGCCGAGCGCCGCCGCACGGAAAAGGAACGCCTCCGCTCCGCCCTGGCCGGCGAAGACCACCCCACCCAAACCCCCGACCCCCAAACCCCAGACTCCCCGCGTTGATCAAGAGGTTTGCGTCACCAGGACGGCATCCGGTGACGCAAACCTTTTGATCAACATGTGCTCAGGCGGGCACCGGGGCTACCAGTTGGTGGAGCCGGGGACCTTGGGCCAGGGCTTTGTGGTGGGCTTGATCAGGTACGCGATGCCGCCGGAGCCGCCGGAGACGCCGCCGCTGGCGTTGGTGCGCTTGGTCCGCAGCCAGATCTGCTCGAACTGCGCCCGCTTGTAGACGTTGCGCACCACGTCGTTGCTGGACGACGCGGGGTCGTTGACGATCACGTCGCCGTCGGCGGTGAAGCCGACCACCACGAAGAGGTGCCCGGAGGTGCCGTAGTTCGCCCCGTCCAGCTCACTGGCGAGGAAGGACTGACTGGTCACCACGGGGATGCCTGCGGCGATGAAACGCTCCAGCTCGTCCAGCGAGTGCAGTCGGGTCACCCGGCCCTCCAGCCCGGGGAAGCTGGCCGCGTACGCGGTGTTGAACGGCCAGTTGCCCGCGCCGTCGTACGCGTAGTCGTAGGTCATCCGCGCCGCGTGGTTGACGGTCGGGTCGGGGTAGGTCGGGTCCACCCAGGAGGTGTCGGCGGCCGACGGCTTGCGACCCCAGTACTCGACCACCATCTCCGTCGAGGTGGGTGAGCACCAGGCCTCTCCGCCGCCGTCGTACTCGGGGTAGTGCCCGGAGTGCACGTTCTGCGAGTAGCGCGGTACCGGCAGCTCGACACCCCAGGCGATGTGCCCGGCGCTCGGCGGCACAGTGAACCGGTCCGGCACCGTGGAGCTCATCGCGCCCAGCATCCGGACCACCGGGGCGGCGGTCTGCCCGGGTGCCCGGTAGAGGGTCAGCTTGAGCTGGTACGACCGGAGCAGCACCCCGGCGGTGGCGTCGTCGATGCTGAAGGTGTCGGTCCAGATCGTCGAGAAGGGGTCGCCCTGCCGGTTGACGCTGGTCCGCTTGATGTCGGTGTCGCCGGACGCCCAGCGACCCAGGACGTACCACGGGGTCTGGTCGCCGCTGGTGTAGTTGCCCAGCATCTCCACCTGGATCCAGGTGCCGGCGGGGGTCTCCGCGTTCCAGGAGGCGATCAGTTCGGTGGCGTCGAACCCGATCCGGGTCACCGGCGAGGTCCAGGTGCCGTACTCCCAGGTGCGGGTGACGCCGGTGTGCGGGTCCGCGTACTCGGTGGTGCCGGCCGGGCGGGCCAGGGTGACGCCCGCTCGGGCGCCGGGCACGACGCGGGTGCCGGCCCGGCTGCCCCGGTGCCAGTCGGCGGGCCCGGACCAGTCCTGGTAGGTGATCTGCTCGTCGTGGGCGGGTGCGGGCGGGTGGGCCGCCAGCGCGGGCGCGGCGCTGGTGAGCAGGGTGAGCGTGGTGACGCCGGCGAGGGCGGCCGCGCGCAGGCGGGATCTGGCCATGGGTGCTCCGCGGTGTCGAGGGGGCATCGTCGCTGGTCAGTTTTCCGCTTGGAGGGAAGTTTCGCCAGATGTTGATAGGTGGAAAATCATTGCCGCCGTGATGGTCCGCTTGGGATGGACAACGCAGCGATCAATATTGATATGACCATGTGACAGGTGGTGAAGTGTCCTTCACCGAGCGGGATCTCCCGCCCATCGAGGAGGTAGTCAATGGCCCTCCGCACGCCCATCCCCCTCCGCCGTGTCCTGGTGCTCGCTGTCGTCACCGGGCTGGGCATCGTCACAGTCGCCGCCGGTCCGGTCGCCGCCCGACCGGCACCGGACCGCACCGCCGAGCCGGCCGCCGCCGCCGGCTACCGGGTGCTCGGGCCCCGGACCCTCGCCGACCGCAACGCGGTGGCCCGCACCGGAGCCGCCATCGACTACTCCGAACACGGCGTGCTGCACATCTCGGCCACCGCGGACGAGGCCGCCGCGATCGGCAAGCTCGGCTTCCGGCTGGAACCGCTCGCCCCGCCGCCCAACGCCGAGCGCGGCGCCGGCGACTTCGGCGCACTGGCCTTCCCGCCGGCCGACTCCAACTACCACGACTACGCGGAACTGGCAGCCGTCGTGAACCAGGTCGTCGCCGACCATCCGGCGATCGCCCGCAAGATCAGCATCGGTTCGTCGTACGAGGGCCGCGACCTGATGGCGGTGAAGATCTCCGACAACGTCGGCACCGACGAGAACGAGCCGGAGATCCTGTTCAACTCCCAGCAGCACGCCCGTGAGCACCTGACCGTCGAGATGGCGATCTACCTGCTCAACCTCTTCACCGACAGCTACGGCAGCGACTCCCGGATCGCCAACATCGTCAACGGCCGGGAGATCTGGATCGTGCCGACGGTCAACCCCGACGGCAGCGAGTACGACATCGCCACCGGCTCGTACCGGTCCTGGCGCAAGAACCGGCAGCCCAACAGCGGCTCGTCCAACGTCGGCACCGACCTGAACCGCAACTGGTCCTACAACTGGGGATGCTGCGGCGGCTCGTCCGGCACCACCTCATCGGAGACCTACCGGGGGCCGTCGGCGTTCTCCGCGCCCGAGACGCAGGCGCTGCGCAACTTCGTCAACGGCCGGGTGGTCGGCGGTGTGCAGCAGATCAAGGCCAACATCGACTTCCACACGTACTCGCAGTTGGTGCTCTGGCCGTACGGCTACACCACGGCGAACACCGCGACCGGGATGAACGCGGACCAGTACAACACCTTCGCCACCATCGGACAGCAGATGGCGGCCACCAACAACTACACCCCGCAACAGTCAAGCGACCTCTACATCACCGACGGGGACAGCATCGACTGGATGTGGGCCACCCACAACATCTGGGCGTACACCTTCGAGATGTACCCGGGCTCGTCCGGCGGCGGCGGCTTCTACCCGCCCGACGAGGTCATCCCGGCGCAGACCTCCCGCAACCGGGAGGCGGTGCTGCTGCTCAGCGAGTACGCCGACTGCCCGTACCGGGCCATCGGCAAGCAGGCGCAGTACTGCGGCGGCGGTGGTGGCACCACTGTCTGGTCGGACACCTTCGAGACCGCCACCGGCTGGACCATCAACCCGGGCGGCACCGACACCGCCACGGTCGGCGCGTTCGAGCGGGGCGCCGCCCAGGCGACCACGTCCTCCGGAGCCAAGCAGCTCACCCCGTACGCCGGGTCCAACGACCTGGTCACCGGTCGGCTGGCCGGCTCGGCGGCCGGTGACTACGACGTCGACGGCGGCGTGACCAGCGCCCGGTCCCCGGCGGTGACCCTGCCGTCGTCCGGCACGCTGACCCTCTCGCTCGCCTGGTACCTGGCACACGGCTCGAACGCCTCGTCGGCGGACTACCTGCGGGTGAGCGTGGTGCACAACGGTGGCACCACAGCGCTGCTCACCCAGTCCGGCGCGGCCAGCAACCGTAACGGGAGCTGGGCGCTCGCCAACCTCAACCTGACCCCGTACGCCGGCCAGTCGGTCCGCGTGCTCGTCGAGGCGGCGGACGCGTCCGGAGCCAGCCTGGTCGAGGCGGCTGTGGACAACGTCACCATCACGTCCTCCTGATCGGGTGGGGCCCCGTCCCGCCCCGGCGGGGCCCCACCACCCGTTCCCGAGCCTCCAGATACGGGACATATCCTGACTGTGCGGCGGTCCGCTCGATCGTCCAGCGCCGATCGACCCTTGATCGATCCGGCACGTCCTGGCGGTGCGCTACCGTCTTAGCGACCAGTCCGCAGCGAAGCCGGTGCGAAACCCGGCGCTGTCCCGCAACTGTGATGCCCCACCGGTCGGTGGGGACGAGCCAGGTCGCCTACGGATCGGTCGCGATACGCGCTCTCGAGGAAGGGCGCCTCGTGGGCGGGCGTACGAAAGTCCCTGTCGGCGAAGCACCACACTCCTCGACCGACAGGAGGCCCCCATGTTCAGACGTACCCCTCGGCTCTTCGCGGCGACCCTCGCGGTCACCGCGCTCGCCCTCGGCGCCTGCGCCGAGAAGGCCGACGACCAGCCGAGCGCCGGCACCGCAGCCGCGGCCTACCCGGTCACGGTCGGCGCGCTCACCCTCGACAAGCGCCCCGAGAAGATCGTCGTGTTGTCGCCCACCGCCACCGAGATGCTCTTCGCGATCGGCGCCGGCCCGCAGGTCACCGCCGTCGACGACCAGTCGAACTACCCGGCCGACGTGCCCAAGACCGACCTCTCCGCCTTCCAGCCCAACGCCGAGGCGATCGCCGGTAAGAACCCTGACCTCGTGGTGCTCTCCGACGACCGCAACAAGATCGTCGAGCAGCTCGGCAAGCTGAAGATTCCGGTGTACCAGACCCCGGCGGCGACCACGCTCGACGACTCGTACCGGCAGATCACCGAGCTGGGCACGCTGACCGGGCACGCCGACCAGGCCACCGACGTCACCACCCGGATGAAGGACGACATCGCCAAGCTGGTCAAGGACCTGCCGCAGCGCACCGAGAAGCTCACCTACTTCCACGAGCTGGGCCCGGAGCTGTACAGCGCCACCAGCAAGACCTTCATCGGCTCGCTCTACAGCCAGGCCGGCCTGACCAACATCGCCGACCCCGCCGACGCGGACGGCAAGAACTTCGGCTACCCGCAGCTGTCCCAGGAGTTCATCGTCAAGGCCGACCCGGACTTCGTCTTCCTGGCCGACGCCAAGTGCTGCCAGCAGAGCGCCGACACGGTCAAGGCGCGCAGTGGCTGGGCCGGCCTCACCGCAGTGAAGAACAACCAGGTCGTCGCCCTGGACGACGACGTCGCCTCCCGCTGGGGCCCGCGGGTCGTGGACCTGCTCCGGGTCATCATCGACGCGGTCGCCAAGGTGCCCGCGTGACAGTCGTCCGTCGGTGACCGGGTTGCTGTCTGCGGCCCGGCCTGCCGGGTTGCGCAAGCGGTGGCTGCTCGCGGGAGTGTTCGCGGTACTCGTCGCGCTCGTCGTCGGGGTGTCGCTCGGCCCGGTGAGCCTGCCCCCGGGCAGCGTCGCGGCCGAACTGCTCAACCTCTTTCCCGGGGTGCACCTCGACAGCGGGCTGACCGAGCGCGAGATCGCGATCGTCACCGAGCTGCGCCTGCCCCGGGTGGTGCTGGGCCTGCTCGTCGGCGGTCTGCTCGCTCTCGCCGGTGGTTGCTACCAGGGTGTGTTCCGCAATCCGCTGGCCGACCCGTACCTGCTCGGGGTGGCCGCCGGCGCCGGCCTCGCTGTCACCGCGGCGATCGCCCTCGGCGGCGCCGGCCAGCAGGGCACGCTCTCCGGGCTGCCGATGACCATTCCCCTGGCCGCGTTCGCCGGTTCCCTCCTCGCCGTCACGATGACCTACGTGCTGGGCGCGGCCGGTGGACGACGCGGGTCGCCGGCGATGCTGATCCTGGCCGGGGTGGCGGTCTCCGCGTTCCTCTCCGCCGGGCAGACGTACCTCCTGCAACGACACGCCGACAGCATCCAGCCGGTCTACTCCTGGCTGCTCGGCCGGCTGGCCACCGCCGGTTGGCACGACGTGCTGCTGGTGCTGCCGTACGCCGCGCTGACCACAGTGGTGGTGCTGCTGCACCGCCGCGAGCTGGACGTCCTCGCGGTCGGCGACGACGAGGCGAGAAGCCTCGGCCTGCACCCGCAGCGCACCCGCTACCTGCTGATCGCCGCCGCCTCCCTGGGCACCGCGGCGGCGGTCTCCGCGACCGGCCTGATCGGCTTCGTCGGCATCATCGTGCCGCACACCGTCCGACTGCTCGCCGGGTCCAGCTACCGGGTGATCCTGCCGATGTCACTGCTCTTCGGCGGCGCGTTCCTGGCGCTGACCGACGTGGTGGCCCGCACCGTCGCCGCTCCGTCCGAGCTGCCGATCGGAGTGGTGACCGCCCTGCTCGGTGGCCCGTTCTTCGTCCTCGTGCTGCGGACCGCACGGCGAGTGCTCACGTGAGCCACGAATCCGCCAGCCGCGAACCCGCTGCCGGTGCGCCGGCCGTCGAGGTGCGCGGGCTGCATGTCGCCCTCGGTGGCACGCCGACCCTGACCGGCGTCGACCTCACCGTCGCCGTCGGCGAGTGGGTCACCGTGATCGGCCCGAACGGCGCCGGCAAATCCACCCTGTTGCGCGCCGTCGGCGGCCTGCTGCCCGCGCCGAAGGCGATCACCCTCTTCGGTACGCCGAGTGCTGCGCTGCGCCGTCGGGACCGCGCCCGGATAGTGGCCACGGTGGCACAGTCCCCGGTGGTGCCCCCCGGCATGTCGGTGCTGGACTACGTGCTGCTCGGCCGCACCCCGTACATCCCGACCCTGGGCCGGGAGTCGACCGCCGACGTCGACGCCGTGCACGAGGTGCTGGGGCAGTTGGACCTCGCCGGCTTCCACCGTCGCGAACTGGCCACCCTCTCCGGCGGTGAACGGCAGCGGGTGTTCCTCGCCCGCGCGCTCGCCCAGGGCGCGACGCTGCTGCTACTCGACGAGCCGACCAGCGCGCTCGACATCGGCCACCAGCAGGACGTGCTCGAAGTCGTCGACCAGCTGCGCCGCGAGCACGGCCTGACCGTCCTGGCCACGATGCACGACCTCTCCCTGGCCGGCGAGTACGCCGACCGGATGGTGATGCTCGCCGCCGGTCAGGTGGTGGCCGCCGGAACTCCGCCCGAGGTGCTGACCGAGGAGCTGCTCGCCACCCACTACCGGGCCAGCGTCCGGGTGGTCCCCGGCGCCCACGGCCCGCTGGTGGTCCCCGTCCGCCCCACCCGCCAGTGAGCACGCTCTCCCAGGGTCAAGGGCCCAGGTCGATGACGGAGAAGAGGGCGCCCTGGGGGTCGCGGAGGGCGGCGAAGCGGCCCGCCGGGATGTCACGGGGCGGGACCAGGATCGTTCCACCCAGCTCGGCGGCGCGGGCCGCGGCGGCGTCCGCGTCGGCCACCGCGAAGTACACCGTCCAGTACGCGGGCAGGTCGCCCGGGAAGTCGTCGGCCAGCGGCGGCATCATCCCGGCGACGATCTGCGTCCCGAGCCGCCACCCGGTGTACGTCATGGCACCCACCGCCTGGTCGTCGGGCTGCCAGCCGAACACCAGCTCGTAGAAGACCTTCGCGCCCTCGGGGTCGGGGGTGACCAGCTCGTTCCAGCTCATCGCGCCCGGCACGTTGAACACCTCGGCACCGGCCATGGCCAGCGGCTGCCAGACGCTGAACGTGGCGCCGGCCGGGTCGGCGAAGACCGCCATCCAGCCCTTGTCGAAGACCTCGAACGGGGGTACGACGACCTGCCCGCCGGCCCGTTCGACCCGGCCGGCGACCAGTTCGGCGTCGTCGGTGGCGAGGTACGTCGACCAGATCGGGACCTGGTCGGGGATCGCGGGCGGGCCGGCGCCGGCCACCGGCTTGCCGTCGAGCAGGAAGACCGTGTAGCCGCCCGCCTCGGGCTCCGGGGTGACCTGGCCGGTCCACCCGAACAGCTCCGGGTAGAAACGCCGCGCGTCGGTCAGGTCCGGGGTGGCCAGGTCGGCCCAGCAGGGCGTACCCGGCGGGACGGTGCTCACGTCAAGACCCCTCTCGGCCCGGGCGGCCACGACGGCCCCCTGCCGGAATCCTGGCACCGTCCCGCCGCGGTCCGGGGCGGAAACGGACGAATCGTCAGCTGAACCGGCGACCCTCGTCCCGCCGGTACGCCCAGCCGGCGAGCGCGGCGAGCAGCACCACCCAGACACCGAGCATGATCAGTGCCAGCGGCTCCACGTCGTAGTCGCCCACCGCCGCCCACATCAGTTCGGCCGCGCCCCTGGTGGGCAGGTACGGCGCGATCGTCTCGATGAACCCGGGCGCGTCGCCCGGCGCGGAGAGCAGGCCGCCGCCGAACGCGAGCGGCAGGAAGAGCACCTGCGCCACCACGATCGCCGCCTTGCTCGGCAGCGAGTAGCCGATGGCGAGGCCCATCAGCGTGAACGGCACCGAGATGACGGCCACCGTGCCGAGAGCCAGCAGGAACGCCGCCGGGGTGAGCTGGGCCGCGGTCAGCGTCGCTCCGATCACCGCGACGGGGATCAGCGAGAGGTAGGTCAGCGCCAGGCCGGCCAGCACCCGGCCGGCGAACCGCGGCGCGGGTCCGGCCGGCAGGGTCCGGGTGTACGGGTTCCAGGGCTGGTCGCGGTCCTCGGCGACACCGACGCCGTACTGGAAGATGTTGGCGCTCATCACCGAGAAGGTGACCATCGACGCGGTGGCGTAGGTGGCACCGACCGCGTCGTCACCGGCGAACGGCACCACGAAGAAGATCATGGCGGCGGCTGGGAAGAAGGCGCTGCCGAAGACGGCCACCGGAATCCGGATGATCTCCAGGAGTTGGTAGCGGGCGTGGACCAGGGCGAGCTGCACTGTCGCCTCCTCAGACGGTGGTGGGTCGGCCGCCGGCAGCGGCAGTGGTGGGTTGGCCGGTGCCGGCGGGCTCGTCGCCGCTGGTGACGTTTCCGCTGGTGACGTCGCCGCTGGTGATGGCGAGGAACGCCTCCTCCAGCGAGGTCGGCCGTACCTCCAGGTCGGTGAACGGGGTCCGGGCCGTGACCAGCGCTCGGACCAGCTCGTCGGCGTCGGTGGTGAGCAGGTGCAGCCGACCGTCGATCCGTTCGCTGCGGACCACCCCGGGCAGGTCGGGCAGGTCGTCGGCGATCAGGCTGACCCGGCGTACGCCCACGATGCCGCGCACCGCGTCCACCGTGTCGTCGGCCAGCACCCGGCCCTGCCCGATGACCACCACCCGGTGGGCGAGCGCCTCCACCTCCTCCAGGTAGTGGCTGCTCAACAGGACGGTGCCGCCGTCGTCGTGGAATGCCCGGATCGCGTCCCACAGTGTGTGCCGGGCGGCCACGTCCAGGCCCGTGGTGGGTTCGTCGAGCAGCACCAGCCGGGGCCGGCCGACGAACGCCAACGCCACCGCCAACCGGCGGCGCTGCCCGCCGGAGAGCCCTCCGGTCTGCCGTCGGGCCAGGTCGGCGAGGCCGAAGCGGTCGAGCAGCTCCGCCCGGGGCACCGGGTCGGGATAGTGCGCGGAGACGAAGTCGACGACCTCGCCGACGCGCAGCGTGCCGGGCAGACCGGTCTCCTGTGGGGTGACCCCGATCTGCCGCCGGCTCGCCGGGTCGCGGGGGTCGCCACCGAACAGCTCCACCCGCCCGGAGCTGGGGCGGCGCAGGCCCACCAGCAGGTTCATCAGGGTGCTCTTGCCGGCGCCGTTCGGCCCGAGCAGGCCGACCAGCTCACCGGCCCGGACTTCCAGGTCGACACGGTCGAGGGCGAGGACGTCGCCGTACCGGCGGCTGGCCTGGTCGGCGCGGGCGAGGGTCATGGCTGCTCCTTCGACGGGGTGGGGTCGAGCAGGGCGCGGATAGCTTCGGTGTACTCCTCGAACGCCAGCCGGCCTCGCCGGCTGAGCCCGACCAGGGTCGCCGGCGTGCGTCCACGATGGGTCTTGCTGATCTCCACGTAGCCGGCGTCCTCGAGTTTGCGCAGGTGAACCGAGAGGTTGCCGGCGGTCATCGCGAGCAGCTCCTGGAGGCGGGGGAACGCGATCTTGTCGCCGACGTTGAGAGCGGAGAGGGTGGCCACCACCCGTAGCCGGGCCTGCGCGTGGATGACCGGATCCAGCTCGGTCACGGCTGCTGTCGCTGTCGCTGTCGCCGCCTGGCGAGCGCGCCGGCCACCAGGATTCCGCCGCCGCCGGCCACCGCCACGACGAGCGGGTGCCAGCCCGGCCCGGCGATCGCCCCGATCAGGTTGATCACGCTGATCCAGACGCCGAGGCGGAACAGGTCCTGGTCCAGCCAGACCGCCCCGCCGGCCATGTGCAGCGCGCCGGTCAGCCCGACGGCGGTCGCCGACCAGAGCAGCGCCGCCAGGTCGTGCGGCAGGTGCTCGGAGATCCGGCCCAGCCCCGCGTAGACGCTCACCGAACCGAGGGCCCAGGCGTAGCCGTACCACTGCCCTCGCCGGGCGGAGTCGCCGGTCACCTGGCCGTAGGCCCGCACGCTGACCACTGCCTGGATCGCTCCGGCGGCCGCGAGCAGTACGAACAGGACGGTCAGTGGCAGCCAGCTCGGCAGGTGGACCAGCGCTCGGTCACCGGGGGAGAACCGGAGGAAGAACAGCCCGAAACCGACCAGCCAGGCGACACCCCACGGCCAGTAGAGCAGGCGGGCATCGGGATCGAGCCGGCGTGCCGTCGCCGACCGTTGGTCCTGGATCAGCCGGAGTGCCGCCGCGGCGTCGGTGGGCGGTGAATCATCGTCGAGGTCCACGCAAACTACTTTACGGCACAAAGTCGAGCTGAGTGACCCCGTCATCACCGGTCGGGACCCCCGCTCGCGGCGGGCAGTGCCTATGGTGGGGAGTCGTGGCGACTGACCCGTCGCACAGGCCACAGGGGAGGGTCCGTGTCAAGCCCGAGCAATGAGCTGGAGGTCCAGCCGGAGGCCCTGACGGCGTTCGCCGCGGGGTCCAAGGATCGGGCGGCCCGTTTCCGCGAGCTGCACCGCGCCTTCGGCGACGGGCACGTGCCCCGGCACGCCTTCGGGGTGATGCCGGCGTCCTTCAACCTCGCGGCGACGTACGCCGAGCAGTTCGAGGCGTGCCTGCAGGGGCTCGCCGACGGCGCCGAGATGATGGCGGACATCGCGGAGGGGGTCAGTGACACCGCCGCCGCCTACACCGGCACCGACGCGGCCACCACCGACCTGTTCGTGCCCGGCCGCCCGCCCGCCCCCGACGTCATAGCGCCGGGCCCCTGGTCGGGTGGCACCGGCGCTCCGAGCGGGCCGGTGCCCGCATGAGCACCGAGGCGTTGCAGCGCAACAGGACCTACTTCGAGCAGATCGTGTCGGGCACCCCCGACCCCTTCAAGCCGCTCTCCAACGCGGTGCTCTGGCCGTTCGAGCAGTTGCTGGAGCTGGTCGCCGGCGAACCGGACGACCTGATGCGGGCCGCGCAGCTCTGCCTGGACACCGGCGCGGCGGTCCGGGACATCGCCGGTGACCAGATCGCCGACCGGGCCCGGTTGCGCGGCGCCTGGACGGGCGACGCCGCCGAGAGCTTCCATGCCTCGATGGAGTCGGTGGAGGCGGCGATCGAGGAGTTGGCCCAGGGGCTCGACGGCACCAAGGACGTGCTGGTCGAGGCGGCGAACGCGGCGGTGGACGCGTTCAACCTGCTGGTCGAGCTGATCCTCGAGTTCCTGCTCTGGTTCCTCACCGAGGTGATCATCGCGGCGGTGGCCGCAGCGCTGAGCGCCGGCGTCTCGCTGGCCGCCACCGTGGTCCGGGTGCTGGCCCGGCTGGCCACCACAGTGGGTCGGATGGTCAAGATCGTCGCTCGGTTCGCCGAGGTGCTCACCCGCCTCGCCGCCCGGCTGGGCAAGGTCGCCGGGCAGCTCCGCAAGTACGCGGACACCGTCATGGAGATCAAGCGGCGGAAGAAGCAGTACAAGCTGCTCAGCAAGGGTGGCTGGACGCCCGAGGGGCGTGCCTTCCAGGTCGAGAAGTTCAAGACCCTCTTTCCCGGCAAGTTCGTCATCAACCAGGTCTCGCCGGTCAACATCCCCGGCTTCGGCGGCGCCCTGCTGGACACCGGCGTGGGTCTGCACGACATCTCCGACGGGCACAAGGACCGCAACTACCTGGTGGACGGCACGTACAGCGAAGACCTGGGCCCGTACACAGTGGGTGTGCAGAATGTCTTCGACTCCATCGTGAACTGAGAGGCAGCCATGACCTTCCCCGCCCTGGACCGAATCGAGGCGCTGGCTCGCAACCTGGACGGATGGCAGCGGCAACTCGCCGACCGGATGGCGGAGTTGGAGCAGACCAGCGCCGAGGGCGTCAGCGACTCCGGCCTGGTGCGGGTCACCGCCGCCGCCGACGGCAAGATCGTCTCCACGGAGCTGAACGCGCGGGCGATGCGACTGGATTCCTACAGCCTGGCCGAGGAGTTCACCGCCGCCGCCAACCGGGCGCAGGAGGCCGCCGCGGCCCAGGTCCGGGAGTTGGTCGGTGAGGTCATCGGCGCTCCGGGCGCCGGGCCGCGCCAGCCCGACGACCACGAGGGGCGCTGATGACTGTCGACGAGAGCCAGGCACGGTACGTCGACGGGATCACCCGACTGTTGCCGGCCGGGGAGCAGGTTCGCGCGGTGGCCCAGGTTCGAGCGGGCGGCGGGCTGACCCCGGCGCCACCCCCGCAGCCGTCGACGCCACCCGCCACCGGTGGGCCCGGCTTCCTGGGCGTCCTGCTCAACGTGCTCTCACCGAACATCACCTTCGGTAGGGCGGACAACGCCGTCGACTGGCTCTTCTTCGGCGTCGGAGGTCGAGGCGAGCCAGGCTCCCAAGCGTCAGTGCTGCACCACGCGGCTACCGTGGCGACGAAGGGCACGGGCCTCCGAACCCTCGTGCTGGCGGTCACCGACCAGCGGCTGCTGCTCGGCGCGACAGCACCCGTCGGGCTGCTCTCCAGTTCGGCGGCGGACGAACGGGCGCAGGCCGACATCGAACTGCTCGGGTCCGTCCCACGCACCACCGTCACCGCCCGGTTCGGCAGGTACCGGTTGAACTGGAAGCGGCTGCGGCTCGATTTCGCCGACGGCTCGTGGCTGTCGTTCCACGTGCCGCTGGCCGAGTCCGGCCGCCCGCTGCGGGAGATCGCGGCCGCCCTGTCAGCCGGCTGACCCGTCGACGAGCGGTGCGGGCAGCGGCGCAACGTGCAGCACCGCCAGCCGGGACACCGCCCGGGTGAGCACCACGTACAGCCGGTGCAGCCCGCGCGGCTCGGCCGCGACGATCGCGGCCGGCTCGACCACCACCACGTGGTCGTACTCAAGGCCCTTGACCAGCGTCGCCGGCACCACGGTGACCCGCTCCGCGGCCGCCACGTCGTCGGCGGTCGCGGTCTCGACACCGGCCTCGGCCAGGGCCGCGCGGAGGCCGTCGACCGCGTCGTCCGCGGCGATCACACCGACCGAGCCGTCGTGGGCGAGCGCCGCGCGCACCTCGGCCACCGTCGCCGAGGTCAGGTCGGTCACCGTACGCACGTCCAGGCCGCCGTCGTGGCGCAGCGACTCGGCCGGCGGTACGTCCACAGCGAGCGCCGGGAGCAGCAGGTTCGCGAAGGCGACGACCGCGGCGGGCACCCGGAAACCGATTGTCAACGGCACCACCACCGCGTCCGGCTTACCCAGGTGGGCAAGCGACTCCCTCCAGTCCGTCGCCGCCCACGGCGCGGTGCCCTGGGCGAGGTCACCCAGGAGCGTGACCGAACCGTGCTCGCTGCGCCGGGCGATGGCCCGGCACTGCATCGGGGAGAGGTCCTGCGCCTCGTCCACCACCACGTGCCCGAACCCGGAGAGCCGTTCCAGCAGCCCGGTCGCCTCGTCGATCAGCACCGCGTCGGCAGCGGTCCAGCGGGTCGCCTTCGGCGTGCGGGCCGGCTTCGCCCAGGTCAGCTGCGCCTGCTCGGAGTCGCTGAGCAGGCCGTCCGCCGCGGCGGCGAGCCGGGCCGGATCGGAGAACAGACCGTGCACCAGCCCTTCCGGGGTGAGCGCCGGCCAGACCGCGTCCAGGAAGTCGAGCACCGGCCGGCAGCGGCTCATCCGACGAAGCCAGGCATCGCTGGGCGACTCCGCACGCCGCGCCTCGGCCTGCCGTTGCAGCAGGCTCACCACCCGCGCCTGAACGCGTTCCCGACCCGTGCCGTACGGCAGCCCCTCCCGGCGGGTCTCCTCGACGATCCGGTGCAACGGCTCGATCCCGATCCGCCAGCGGAACGACCCGTCCGACACGGTGATCGACTCGGTAGGGGTGCTGATCTGCGCCTGCACCGCGCGCCGCAGCACGCTCGCCATCCGTACGTCGTGTTTGAGCGCGGCCACTGCCGGCGCCTCGACCGCCCGCACCGGCACCCGGGAGATCAACTCCTCCACCGTGGCCTGCTCGACCTCCACCTCACCGAGCGCCGGCAGCACCGCCGCGATGTACGACAGGAACGCCCGGTTCGGCCCGACGATCAGCACACCCGCCCGCCGCAACCGCTCCCGGTGCAGGTAGAGCAGGTACGCGGCCCGGTGCAGACCCACAGCCGTCTTCCCCGTACCCGGCGCGCCCTGCACGCAGATCGAGTCGGCGAGATCAGCCCGGACCAGCTCGTCCTGCTCCGGCTGGATCGTGGCGACGATGTCCCGCATCGGCCCGACGCGCGGACGCTCGATCTCGGCGGTGAGGATCCGACTGGTCGTACCGAGCTCCTCGCCCCGATCCAGCCGCTCATCCTCGAAGCTGGTCAACACACCATTGCTGAACCCGAACCGCCGCCGAACCGCCACCCCCTGGGGATCCCGCACACTCGCCCGGTAGAACGAACGGGAGACCGGCGCCCGCCAGTCCAGCACCAACGGCTCGCCACGATCGTCGGTGACATGCCGCCGCCCCACGTGATACCGCCGCCCGTGATGATCACCGCTGTGGTCGGGCGCGGTCGGGTCGCTCGCCGGCCTGCTGGCTGTGGGCCTGGCGCTCGTGGTGCCGTTGTCCGTGGTCCCGTTGTTCGTGGTGCTGCTGCTCGTGGTGCCGTTGTTCGTGGTCTCGCTGTCGGTGGTCCTGCTGTTCGTGGTTGCGCTGTCGGTGGTGCCGTTGTTCGGGGCGTCGGCGAAGTCGAGGCGGCCGAAGAAGAGCGGAGTGGTCGGGTCGTCGGCCAGCTCGGCCACCCGACGGGCCAGGGTGCGGCCGAGCGTCTCGGCCGCGTACGCGTCGCCGGCCACCTGGTCACCGGTGGCGAACAGAGACTCGGCCCGCTCCCGCATCCGAGCCAGCGCCGCCCGCGAGGTCGTGAGGTGTGCACGTTCGGCGGCCAGGTCCGCGTCGAGGTCGGTGTCGAGTCGGGGTTCGAGCTGGGGGTCGAGGTCAAGTGCGGGCATGCTGACGTCCCATCGTTCACATCTGCTGCGCGCTCGCGTGTCCGGGGGCGGATGGCCGGCCACCCGGCGCGAAGACGTCCGTTCCGGTGCAGCTCACCTCGGCCGTCAAGCGGCCTGCAACCATACGCTCCCCGACCCGCCGCATCCAGCGAATTACCGACGCGACCACCCTTCCGAGACGGCGTGTTACCCGGTCGGGTGTGTCCCCGGGCGATCACGCTCCACCCCAGCGCCGTGGCTTCTCACGCCGCGACCGCCGAGAGAGCCGGTGATCGACTCGGCTTTCAAGAAGTCGCGGTGTCTGGGCCGTTGGGACGGCCCGGTTTCCAGGAAATCGAGTCGATCAACGGGAGACGCGACTTGGGGCGGCAGGCCAGCGGGGTTGTCGTATGTCTGGCGCGGGTCAAGGTCAAGGGCGTGGCCGTGGGTCGCGGTCGGCGCGTGTCGCGGTCGCGGGGCGTGGGTCGCGGTCGCGGTCGGCGCGTGTCGCGGTCGCGGGGTGCGTGTCGCGGTCGCGGGGCGTGGGTCGCGGTCGGCGCGGGTCGCGGTCGCCGGTCGCGGTCTTGGGTGGCGTGGGCGTGGTCGGCGGCGTCAGCAGCGCAGGTGGTAGAGGTTGCGACGTGGGATGCGCAGCGGGTCGAGCCAGCTGGGCGGGAGGAAGTCAGGTCGACCGTCCGCCGCGACACGGACCTCCCAGTCGCCGCGGTGGATGAGCCGGTGGTGGTAGCCGCAGAGCAGCACCGCATTGACCAGGGCCGTCGCCCCACCGTCGGCCCAGTGTCGGATGTGGTGGCCGTCGCACCACCTCGGCGGCCGATCACAACCAGGAAAGGCGCAACCGCCGTCCCGTAGGACCAGCGCGCGCCGCAGCGGGCCGGTGAAGAGCCGGCGCTGGCGACCGACGTCCAGGACCTGACTGTTGCCGCCGAGCACAGCCGGCAGCACGCCAGCGTCGCAGGCAAGGCGGCGGACCGCACCGGGCGTAAGGCGCGTGCCGGTCTCGAGTGTCCCGGCGCGTACGCCGTTGAGCAGCTCGTCCAGCGACACGGTCACCACCAGCTGAGGACGGTCGCCACCGTTGTCAGGCAGTTGGCCCGTGCGGAGCGCCAGTCGGCAGATCTCGCCCAAGGCGTCGGCGCGGCGCTGACCGGGACTGCGGTCGTCGTGCTCACCGGCTGGGGCACAGAGCGGATCGATCGCCTCGCGGAGCAGGCTCGCGGTTTCGGTGTCGAGGTTGCCGCTGAGGCGTACCTGCCCGTTCTGTTGCTCGGAGAGCGTGACGTGCCGGCGGGCCTCGGCCCGCTCGGTGGCCCGCTCCAGAGCCTTCAGCTCAGCCTGGTCTGCCAGCTCCGGGGCGACATGCGTGAGGACGCGTTCGCCGAGCCGACTGAGGATTGTCGGATCGAAACGGTCGGCCCAGGTGACAAGCAGTTGAGTGGCCTTGTCGGCGACTTCGGGACCGGCCTCGACCGGGAGGGCGGCGATCGTCTCGGCAACCACTCGCCCCTGCTCGACGGTGATGGCGCCGCTGAGCAGGGCGTCGCGCACCGCCGGCGGGGCGGCGTCGATGGTGGCGGCGAGTTGGACCAGCTGGCGCGCGCCGCGACCGGAGAGCCGGAGCCGATCCCGCAGCCAGACTGCCGTGGACGAGGCGCCCTGGGCGACCGCCAGCCCGCGACCGTCCAACTCGCGGACCAGGCCGAGCTGAACGGTTGCCAGCCGCTGCGACAACACCTGAGTCGCGTCGAGAGAAGCAAGCAACTCGTCATCGGAGAGCCCCCAGAGCGTGGTCTCGGCGCAGTCGTCAACAGCACCGCCCACCTGCTCCAACGCCTCCAGCATGAACCCACAATAGAACTGGTGTACGACACTTCCAGGTCAGTGTCGATCAATGGATGGACACCGAGTTCGTCGACCATGGCGAGCTGCCCACGCCCTGCTGGTGGTCCGAGCGGGACGTGGGGGTGGTGGCAGGTTGGGGGGCCTGCCGGGATCATGGGCCTATGACCGAGGCCCGTCCCGATGCGCGCCGGATGATCAGTGACCCGCAGGTGATGCGGGCCCTGGCCCACCCGGCCCGGATCGCGATCATGGAATACCTGAGCAGCCGCGAGAGCGGCGGAACCGCGACCGAGCTCGCGGAGATTGTCGGGCTGTCGCCGAGCGCGACCAGTTACCACCTCCGGGCGCTGGCGAAGTTCGGCCTCGTCGAAGCGGCGCCGAGCAGGGGGGACGCCCGCGAGCGGGTGTGGCGTTTGTTGACTGCGGGTTGGATGGTCGACGCAGGCCGCGAGGCCGGGCCCGCAGCACGTGCGGCCGAGCAGGCGGTGGTGGAGGCACATGCGCTCCGGGGGATGGAGCGGATTCGGGATTGGTCGCGGCGCGCCGGGGACGAGCCCGCCGAGTGGTACGACAAGGCGCTGTTCAACGACTCGCTGCTGCTGCTCACCGCGGAGGAGCTGGCCGAGCTGAACGAGGCGGTCCTGGCGCTGCTCCGGCCGTACCACCCGCGACGGCGGCAAGGTGACCCACCGCCGGGGGCGCGAACCGTCGCCGTGCACTACCGGACGGTGCCCTTGGCATAGGCAGGGTTGCATGAATCAGTTGTGAAGGATTATTTTCGAAGTATGTCCTTCACAACTGACGAGTCGCGCTGGGCGGACGTCTGGCTCGCCGCTGCCGCTCGGGGCACCACCATCTGCGGTGACTTCCTCGCCGCTACCGCGCTCGCGCTGGCCCTACAGGGTGCCGGTGCCGGCGGGCTGGCCGTGTCGGGGCTGCTGCTGGCCGCCACGCTGCCGCTGGTGGTGCTCGCCCCGCTCGCGGGCCGACTCGCCGACCGGACGGACAGCCGTACCCTGCTGGTGACCGTCGGGTTCGGGCAGGCCGCGATCTGTGCGCTCCTCGCCGTCGTCGAACAGCCGGTCCTGGTGGTCGGGCTCGTCGCAGTGCTGGCCTGCGGGCTCGCGGTGACTCAACCCTGCCTGGCGGCGCTGCTGCCGGCGATGGTCCGCCCAGCCGACCTGCCACGAGCCAGCGCGATCAGTCAGACCGCCGTCTCGCTCGGTGCGCTCGGCGGCCCGGTGCTGGCCGGCCTGTTGGTGGGGCAGTTCGGCACCCGCGTACCGCTGCTTCTCGATGCCGCGACCTACCTGGCGCTCGTGGTCGCCGGCCTGCTGCTGCGGACCCGACGCGGCGGCCGCCGACCCACCGCCAGCCAGACCGCCGCCAATGCCAGCCCGGCCGCTGCCAGCAGCGAGGCCGGCGTGGCAACCGCCGGGGGTACGGAGATGGGCTGGCGGCTGCGCCGCGACCCGCTGATGCTCGTCATGGTGGTGAGCACCGCCGTGGTGATCGCGGCGATCGGCGGTATCAACGTGATCGAGGTCTTCTTCATCCGGGAGACGCTGGGGGATTCGGCAACCACGTACGGCCTGGTCAGTGCCGCATGGATGGCTGGCATGCTGCCGGGGAGCTGGCTTGCCGTACGACTCGCCAGGCGGCTCGACGACGACGGCGCGTTGGTACGGGGGGTGCTGGCCACCCTGGCTGTGTGCAGCCTGATGGTGTTGCTCGCGGCGACGGTGCCGGCGGCGGGCGTGTTGGTGCCGCTCTGGCTGGTGGGGGGCGCGGCCAATGGCGGCGACAACGTCTTCGCCAACCTGCTCACCGCTCGGCGGGTGCCGGAGGCGATGCGTGCGCGGGCGTACGCCACCTACGGCGCGGCGGTGCAGGGCGGCTCGATGGCGGGCTTCCTGGTCGGCGGGGCGTTGCTCGCGGCCGTTCCGCCTCGGCCGCTGATCGCCGGCGCCGGTGTGGTCGGGCTGCTGGTGGTGCTGGCCTTCGTGCCGGTCGTGGCCCGGGCGGTACGACGGTCGTCAAGTGCGGGGTTGGCCACTCCGGGCCGGCCCGCCGAGCCGGAGCCAGCGGCCGGGGATACGGTCGGGCCATGGCTGAGCGCATCGCACGCCCGCGGGTCGGGCACATCCAGTTCCTGAACTGCCTGCCGATCTACTGGGGTCTGATGCGCTCCGGTGCCCTGCTCGACGTGGACCTGCACAAGGACTCACCGGACCGGTTGAGCGCGGCGTTGGTCGCCGGTGACCTCGACATCGGCCCGATCACGCTGTTGGAGTACCTCAAGCACGCCGACGAGTTGCTGCTCCTGCCGGACCTGGCGGTGGGCAGCGACGGCCCGGTGCTCTCGGTCAACATGGTCTCCACCCGGCCCCTCGGCGAGCTGGACGGCGCCCGGGTGGCGCTCGGTTCGACCTCGCGGACCGGGGTCATGCTGGCTCAGCTGCTGCTCGCCGAGCAGTACGACGTGCGGCCCGAATACTTCCGCTGCCCGCCGGATCTGACCCAGATGCTGCTGGAGGCCGACGCCGCAGTGCTGATCGGGGACGTGGCGCTGCGGGCGTACTACGAGGCACCGCAGAAGGGCCTCACTGTCACCGACCTCGGGCAGGCGTGGCGGGAGTGGACCGGCCTGCCGATGGTCTTCGCCGTCTGGGCGGTCCGCCGCGACTTCGCCGCCGCCCACCCGGGCCTCGTCAAGGAGGTGCACGAGGCCTTCCTGCGTTCGCGGGACCTCTGCCTGGCGGAGCTGGACCAGGTCGCCGAAGCGGCGGCCCGCTGGGAGACCTTCGACGCGGAGACGCTGGCCACGTACTTCCGGACCCTCGATTTCTCCCTCGGCGACCGGCAGGTCGCCGGGCTGCGCGAGTGGGCCCGACGGGCCGCCGCCATCGGCGAGGCCCCGGCACTGCCGGACGGCGGCCCGGAGTTCTTCGCCGGCTGACCCGTCGCCCGCCGGCCCGTCAGTGGCCCGGGCCGGCAACGTCAGCCTGAGCGGCTCAGGTGCCGGGGCGGAGCAGGGCCTCGGTGATCTTCTCGCAGTTCTTCATGCCGTAGTCGTAGCCCATGTTGATCGGGTACTTGACCATCACGCCCATCGTCCAGGTGTCACCGATGGCCAGGCAGTTGATGTGCATCTCCTGCTCCCTGGTCCGGTCGATCCACCCGTTCTTGATGGCGATCTTCTTCTGCTCGGCTGCCGGGAACGCCTTGCGGATGCCGAAGTCGCCGGCACCGCGAACCTGCTTCATCTCGTTGAGCAGCCACTTGGTCCACTTCGGCCCGGCGGCGGTGCCGGTGGCGATGCAGTTGCCCATCCGGGCGGTGTCCCGGGGGGAGAGTGCCGTCCGACTCCAGCCGCCGTCGGGGGCGACGCTGCTGTCGGTCAGCTTGCACATGGAGATGAGCCGCTTGATCGAGGCGTCCCGGTCGACCTGGTTGTAGAACTGTTCGGCACGGGTGTTGTCGCTGTCCCGGATGATCCGCGTCGCGTCGGCGAGCTTCGCGTCGCTCGGGGTCTGGCCGTCGTCGGCCGCGCGACGCAGGTAGTCTGCGACGATCCAGGCTTTGATCAGCGAGGCGGTCGTGCTGGTCTCGCCCATGTTCTTCGAACCGATGATCTTTCCGGTGCGGCGGTCGAGGACGCTCCAGGAATACCAGCCCTCGATGTTCAGCTTGAGGTCCTTGGCCACGAAGGGCAGCGGCTCCAGCGACGGGCTGGGGCTCGGTGACGGCGAGGACGGCTGGCGGGCGCTGCGGTCGGTGCCGGCGCCGGTGGGGCGGTCGCTCGTGCCGGAGCCGGCGTCGCCCCACTTGGCCGCGGCGGACGACTCGAACGGCGACCCGGGCAGCAGCCGCAGCGACACCAGCACCAGCCCGATCAGGATGACCGCGATGGCGATCAGCCGAATCGGGGAGGCCTCGCCGCCGTTGCGCCGGTCTACCCGACGGTTACCGGCCATCAGAGCTTCCCGACCGGCTGCTGCGGCACCTTGAGCGCGGCGCCCGGCTGCGGGGTGACCAGTTGGGTGGTCACACTGGCGCAGACCTTCGCGCCGTAGTCCAGACCGGTCCTGATCGGGTAGCGCAGCATCACCGCGAGGCTCCACTTGCTGGTGACGGCGAGGCAGTTGACGTGCCAGGTGCCATCGCCGTAGATGGGGGTCCAGCCGTTCTTGATGCTGACCGGGCCCTGAGCGGTGATCGACTTCGGTAGGCCGTCGATGATCCCCCAGCGGCCACCGCCGGACGAGGCTTTCTGGTCCTTGGCTGCGGTGGTGCCCCGGACCTTGCTCATCTGGTCCAACACCCACTTGGTCCACTTCGGACCGGCGGCCTTACCGTCGGCGATGCAGTCGCCGACCCGGACCGCGTCGCGGGGGGACATCCGGGTGAAGCTCCACCAGCCCTCGTACTTCGGCACGTTGCCGCGCTTGGTGTCGGTCAGCCCGCAGATCTTGATCGCCCGCTGGATGACCGGTCCCGGCAGCCCGTTCGGCGGCACCTTGTAGGAGCCGCCCGCAGCGGCGTAGACCTTGTTGGCCGCTCCGTCGTTGCTGTCGACGATGGCGACTCGAGCCGCTTCCTTCATCGCTGCGGACGGCTCCTTGTCGCCGAGCTGTCGCAGGTAGTCGGAGACGATCCACGCCTTGATCATCGATTCGGTGGAGCTGGTCGCGGTCATGTTCGGCGACCCGGAGATCTTGCCGGTCTTCCGATCCAGCAGGGCCCACGAGAAGAATTCACCCTTGAAGCTCACCGACACCGGGCCGGCCGCCAGGGTGGGCGGTGGTGGTGGGGCGGGCGCGGGCGCGGCGACGCTCGACGTGCCGCCTCCGCCGCCTCCGCTGCCGTCGTCACTGGCGAGTCGGGCGTACGCGGTGGGGACCAGTAGGACGCCGCCGAGCACGACCGCCGTGATGGCGAGCACCAGGGTCACGCGAGATCGCATGAGTGGGTGAACTCCAGGTGTCAGGGCCGGGGGGACCGGCTTGTCGTCGGGACGAATCGGGTGCGATCGCCGAGGCCGGGGGAGGTGGCCTCTGTGGAGATGTCGATGCTGGCACCTGATCGGTTGTCCGGCAGAAGTCTACGTCCGGACCGGCGGACCGCCAGGGTTCGACACTAGGCAACCTGGGATAAAGGCGGGATATGGGGCCGGTATGAGGTTTTTGCAGTGATTCACCTTTGTTTCGTGGCCTACGTCACGGCGAACTGTCGGCCCTCAGGTAGCACAAAGCACTCATCCGCTTACAGATGGGATAGGCGGATTCCTGTTACACCCCCTGGTGCAACGCGGCGCAAGCTGTAACACTTAGCCTCATGTATGGCAACGACTTCTCCGCCCCGAACGGCGCCCCGGACGACTCACCCGGCGGCCTGCTGGGCGAGGTCGAGGCCGCCGAGGCCGAGCTGCGGGCAGCGGCGGCGCGCGGGCGGCGCGGCGGGCCCGCGCCGGACGAGGACCTGGCGGCGTACTTCGCCGAGGTGGTCGACGCCGAGCAGAAGATCGAGCCCCGCGACTGGATGCCCGACGCGTACCGGCGCACGCTGATCCGGCAGATCGCCCAGCACGCCCACTCCGAGATCATCGGCATGCAGCCGGAGGGCAACTGGATCAGCCGGGCGCCGTCGCTCAAGCGCAAGGCGATCCTGCTGGCCAAGGTGCAGGACGAGGCGGGTCACGGCCTCTACCTCTACGCCGCCGCCGAGACCCTCGGCATCAGCCGCGACGAGCTGGTCCAACTGCTGCTCGACGGCCGCCAGAAGTACAGCTCGATCTTCAACTACCCCACCCTCAGCTGGGCCGACGTGGGCGCCATCGGGTGGCTGGTGGACGGCGCGGCGATCGTCAACCAGGTGCCGCTCTGCCGCTGCTCCTACGGCCCGTACGCCCGAGCGATGATCCGGGTCTGCAAGGAGGAGTCGTTCCACCAGCGGCAGGGCTACGAGATCCTGCACACCCTGGCACACGGCACCCCCGAGCAGCAGGCGATGGCCCAGGAGGCGGTGGACCGCTGGTGGTACCCGTCGCTGGCCATGTTCGGCCCGCCGGACGGCGACTCCACGCACTCCGCCCAGTCGATGGCCTGGAAGATCAAGCGCTTCTCGAACGACGACCTGCGGCAACGCTTCGTCGACATGTGCGTCCAGCAGGCCGAGATCCTCGGGCTGCGCATCCCCGACGCCGACCTGCGCTGGAACGACGAGCGGCAGGCGTACGACTACACCCAGCCGGACTACGACGAGCTGATGCGGGTGATCTCCGGCGACGGGCCGTGCAACCGCGAACGGATTGCGCACCGCCGGGCCGCGCACGCCGACGGCAGCTGGGTACGCGAGGCCGCCGCGGCGTACGCCGCGAAGCGGGCGGGACAGAAGGAGACGGTGGCCGCGTGAGCGAGCGTAGCGAGCAAGCCGAGCAAGCCGGCATGACGAGTCATTCGCCTTTGTGGGAGGTCTTCGTGCGGGCACGGCGCGGGCTGTCGCACACCCACGTCGGCAGCCTGCACGCCCCCGACGCCGAGCTTGCTCTGCGCAACGCCCGTGACCTTTACACCCGTCGCCAGGAGGGCGTGTCGATCTGGGTGGTGCCGGCCAGCGCGATCACCGCGTCCAGCCCGGACGAGAAGGATGCCTTCTTCGACCCGGCCGCCGACAAGGTCTACCGCCACCCCACCTTCTACGAGGTGCCGGACGGGGTGGCCCACCTGTGAGCGAGCGAACCAGCGAGAACGGCGAGGTGACGGCGTGAACGGGCCCTTCGACTTCACCCTCGCTCTCGCCGACGACGCGTTGGTCGCGGCCCAGCGGTTGGCCGAGTGGACCACTCGTGCCCCGGAGATGGAAGAGGACATCGCGCTGGCCAACATCGCCCTCGACCAGCTCGGCGCGGCGCGTCTGCTGTTGTCGTACGCGGGCGAGCTGGAGGGCGCCGGGCGCGACGAGGACGCGCTGGCGTACCTGCGCGACGACCGCGAGTTCCGCAACGCGCTACTGGTCGAGCTGCCCAACGGCGACTTCGCGGTGACGATGGCGAAGCTGTTCTTCCTGGCGGCGTACCAACTGCCGCTGTACACCGCGCTGGCCGGCTGCGCGGACGAGCGGTTGGCCGCGATCGGCGCGAAGGCGCGCAAGGAGTCGGCGTACCACCTGGACCACGGCGCGCTGTGGGTGAAGCGGCTCGGTGACGGCACCGAGGAGTCGCACCGTCGGATGCAGGCGGCCGTCGACCAGGTGTGGCCGTACACCCACGAGCTGTTCGCCGCGGACCCGGCGGCGCCGGTCGACCCGGCGACCCTGCGGCCGGCGTTCGACGAGGTCGTCGGCCCGGTGCTGGCCGAGGCGACGCTCACCCAGCCGGATGGTGCCTGGGCCCCGGCCGGCGGGCGGACCGGTGTGCACACCGAGCACCTGGCCTACCTGCTCGCCGAGATGCAGGTGCTGCACCGCGCCCACCCCGGAGCTAGGTGGTGAGTGACGCGAGGACGGCCGCCGCCAGCGTCGTGGACCCGGAGATCCGGGTCATCACCATCGACGAGCTGGGCATCCTGCGCGCGGTCGAGGAGGATCCGGCCACTGGCCGGGTCACGGTCACCATCACCCCGACCTACACCGGTTGCCCGGCGATGGACGTGATCCGGGCCGACATCCGCGGCGCGCTCGCCGCCGCCGGCCACCCGGACGCTGAGGTCCGGACCGTCTACAGCCCACCGTGGAGCACCGACTGGATCTCCGAGGGTGGGCGGGCCAAGCTCGCCGCCGCCGGGATCGCCCCGCCGGCCCCGGTGCGCACCGCCGGCGTCGTGTCAGTGACGCTCGCGGTCCGCTGCCCGCAGTGCGGTTCACCGGAGACCGAGCAGATCAGCCGGTTCGGTTCCACAGCGTGCAAGGCGTTGTGGCGGTGCCGCTCCTGCTCCGAACCCTTCGACCACCTGAAGGCGCTGTGACTGTCACCATCACCCGCCCGGTTCGCCGCCGGCCGGTCTTCCACCCGTTGTCCGTCGCCGCCGTCGACAGGCTCACCGACGACTCCGTGGCGGTGACCTTCGCCGTACCCGAGGAACTGCGGGAGACCTTCGCGTTCCGCGCCGGCCAACACCTCACCGTGCGGCGAGTCGCTGAGGACGGCGCGGACGTGCGCCGGTCGTACTCGATCTGCTCCACCCCCGACGACCTGGCCCGGCACGGCCGGTTGCGGATCGGGGTGCGGGAGATCCCCGGCGGCGCCTTCTCGGCGTTCGCCTGCGGGGCCCTGCGCGGGGGCGACACCGTCGAGGTGCTGCCGCCGCTGGGCACCTTCACCACGGCGTTCGCGCCGGACCGGGTGCGGCACTACGGCGCGGTCGTCGCCGGCTCCGGCATCACGCCGGTGCTCGGGCTGGTCTCGACCGCCCTGGCCGTCGAGCCGGCCAGCACCTTCACCCTGGTGTACGGCAACCGCACGGCGAACACGGTGATGTTCGCCGAGGAGTTGGCCGACCTGAAGGACCGTTACCCCACCCGGCTGCACCTGGTGCACGTCCTCTCCCGGGAACAGGGCGAGTCGCCGCTGCTCTCCGGTCGGATCGACGCCGAGCGGCTGAGCCGGTTGCTGGGCACCATCGTGCCGGGCGACCTGATCGAGGAGTGGTTCCTCTGCGGCCCGTACGGCATGGTGGTCGACGTCCGGGACGTGCTGACCGCACGCGGGCTGCCCGAGTCGGCGGTGCACACCGAGCTGTTCCACGTCGACACGCCGCCGGAGCCGGTGCGCCGACCCGTCGAGCAGGCGGGCGCCGGAGCCGAGGTGACCATCGTGCTGGACGGAAGGTCGTCGAGCTTCACCATGGGCCGCGAGGAACGGGTGCTGGACGCCGCGCTGAAGGTGCGTGGCGAGCTGCCGTACGCCTGCAAGGGTGGCGTCTGCTCGACCTGCAAGGCGAAGGTCGTCGACGGGGCGGTCACGATGGCCCGCAACTACGCGCTGGAGCCCGACGAGCTGGCCGCCGGCTACGTGCTGACCTGCCAGTCCAGCCCGACCACCGACAAGCTCACTGTCGACTACGACGCATGACGGCGCCGAACGACAGGGAGTTCGTCGAGCGGTTTGCCGAGGTCACCGGGGGACGGCGTCCGACCGGCTACGTGGAGGGGTGGGAGCAGTTCGTCGAGTTCTGCGAGGAGGGCTACGACGACATCCTCGACGAGTACTGGTCCGACCTCAGCATCCGGGACGCCATCGAGAGGGTACTGACCGACGAACGGTTGTTCGGCTTTCCGCAGATGGGGTGGGTTCGGGAGCGGATCGGGGCGGCGGACGAGCGGTTTCGAGCGCTGCTCTCCGAGCAGCCGATGCCGGGGGGCTCCGAGCGTCAGTGGTGGGAGGCGTACGTGCCGGCCTGGGTGGGGCCGGAGCTTGCGGCGGAGCTACGGGACAGCTACGGCATACACGTCGAGGTACGCGAGAGCTGACGGCGGCTGTGGGACGTGCCGCACCCCACCGGGGTCCGGCGGTCGAGTCGGGTGGGCCGACGTAGGCTCGGGGTGTGACGGTGAGCCGGGAGATCGACGACATCCTGCAGCGCGGCGCGGACGGCGGGCGGATCACGCCCGAGGAGGCGCTGCTGCTCTACACCGAGGCGCCCTTCCACGCGTTGGGCGAGGCGGCGGACGCGGTGCGTCGGCGACGCTACCCGGACAACGTCGTCACGTACCTGATCGACCGCAACATCAACTACACGAACGTCTGCGTGACGGCGTGCAAGTTCTGCGCCTTCTACCGCGCGCCGAAGCACAAGGAAGGGTGGACCCACCCGACCGAGGAGATCCTGCGCCGGTGCGGCGAGGCGGTCGAGCTGGGCGCCACCCAGGTGATGCTCCAGGGCGGGCACCACCCGGACTACGGCGTGGAGTACTACGAGGAGCTGTTCTCCTCGGTCAAGCAGGCGTACCCGCAGTTGGTCATCCACTCGATCGGCCCCAGCGAGATCCTGCACATGGCCAAGGTCTCCGGGGTGAGCCTGGACGAGGCCATCGCCCGGATCAAGACCGCCGGCCTGGACTCGATCGCCGGCGCCGGCGCGGAGATGCTGCCCGAGCGCCCCCGCAAGGCCATCGCGCCCCTCAAGGAGTCGGGCGAGCGCTGGCTGGAGGTCATGGAGCTGGCCCACCGGCAGGGGATCGAGTCGACAGCCACCATGATGATGGGCACCGGCGAGACGCACGCCGAGCGGATCGAGCACCTGCGCATGATCCGGGACGTGCAGGACCGTACCCGCGGGTTCCGGTCCTTCATCCCGTGGACGTACCAGCCGGAGAACAACCACCTGAAGGGCCGCACCCAGGCGACCACGCTGGAATACCTGCGCCTGGTCGCGGTGGCCCGGCTCTTCTTCGAGACCGTGCCGCACCTGCAGGCGTCCTGGCTGACCACCGGCAAGGACGTCGGGCAGCTCGCGTTGCACATGGGCGTGGACGACCTCGGCTCGATCATGTTGGAGGAGAACGTCATCTCCTCCGCCGGTGCCCGGCACCGCTCCAACCTGCACGAGCTGATCGGCATGATCCGCTCCGCGGACCGGATCCCCGCCCAGCGCGACACCCTCTACAACCGGCTCGCCGTGCACCACACGCCAGCCGACGACCCGACCGACGAGCGGGTGGTCTCGCACTTCTCCTCGATCGCGCTGCCCGGCGGCGGCGCGGGGAAGTCCCTCCCCCTGGTCGACGTCAGCTGACTGTCGACACCCGACCGTTCGGCTGATCGACGCTCATGCTCCCGCCGGATCACCCCGGCGGTACGGGTGGTCCCGGCCGCCGCAGCGTCAGGCTGTCCGGTGCGGGGCTGGTGGAGATGATCGTCGGCGGCTAGCGTCCCGGCTCATATCCGTCACCACCGTCGACGGATGGGGCTGTCCTCCATCGGCCCGCTGCGGGTCGTTCATATAACGCACGGCAGTACGGGCGGGATGGGTGACCATCCCGCCCGTACTGTCTGCCCAGCTCAAACCGGACGGCTGAAAACGGGTCCGCCTGCTGGCGTGGAAGATCGGCCTCCGATAGCGTCCGCTCGTTCCGCAACCATTCTTTCTTCCCTACCCCCGGGGGACTGATGACAGCGTTCCACCGCTCGACGCTGGTTCGCGCCGGTGTCGTGGCGCTGCTGGCGGCCGGCGGCATCGCCGCCGTGGCCGCCCCAGTGCTGGCGGCCGAGGAGGCCGATCTGGCTCTGGTGCCGCTCAGCTACAACCTGGCCAAGGGTGTCACGGAGGCCAGGAGCAAGCCGTTCAAGTTCACTGTCGACAACACCCGGAGCGAGGAAGACGCCAAGGGTGTCAGTTACACGGTGGACACCAGCAAGCTGAAGACGAACAAGGTCCGGGTCGTGGTGCCCGACGGCTGCCGGGTGAACGGCAAGAAGTTCACCTGCCGCCTCGGCGACCTGGCCGCCGGCACCAGCGAGGACTTCGGTATTCCGATCTTCTCCACCGGTGGCAAGGGCGCCGCCGGCACCCTGGTGGTCACCATCCGCTCGGCCACCGAGGACCCCAACGAGGAAGACAACAGGGTCGAGCACGACATCACCGTCACCGAGCCGGGGTACGACCTGACCAGTTGGGTGCAGGACGTCAACGCGAACGTCGTGCTGAACGGCGTCAACGGCGACGACCCCGACCTGCGGCCGGTGCGGCCGGGCGAGACGGTGCCTGTCGACTGGGCGGTCTACAACGACGGCAGCCGTAAGGCCACCGGTCTCGCCTACGTGCTGACCCTGCCGGCGGGAGTCACCTTCGACACCCTGCCGGACACCTGCATCACGCAGACCTTCGGCGTCGCTCAGGCGCTCTGCCAGGACGACGGCGCGGTGATCCGTCCCGGTGACTACTACACGGCGGACATCAAGGTGACAGTCGGCGCTGACGTCACCGAGCCGGTGCTGCGGGTCGGCGAGCTGGTGGCGCACGGTCTGGACGCGGCAGCCGGCAAGCCCGAGGAGCAGCCGCGACGGGCCAGTACCGCTCAGCGGAAGGCCTTCACCGAGGTCGACGAGGTCGACAACCAGGCGATCTTCGACGTCTTCGTCGACCTGGCCGTCGACCCGACGCCGACTCCGACGCCGACGGTCACGCCGACGGATTCGCCGACTCCGACGCCGACGGTCACGCCGACCGGGTCGCCGACCCCGACCCCGACGGTCACGCCGACGGAGACGCCGACCCCGACGGAGACGCCAACGCCGACTCCGACGCCGACGGTCACGCCGACCCCGACGCCGACGCCGACGGTCACCCCGACGCCGACGCCGACGGTCACCCCGACGCCGACGCCGACAGTCACTCCGACGGAGACGCCGACCCCGACGGAGACGCCGACCCCGACGGAGACGCCGAGGCCGACGATGACGCCGACCCCGACGGAGACCCCGACCCCGACGGAGACGCCGACGCCGAGGCCGACGGTCACCCTGACGCCGACGCCGACGGTCACCCCGACGGAGACGCCGACCCCGACGCCGACGCCGACGGTCACGCCAACCCCGACCGCGACGGCCACCCAGACCGCGACGGCCAGCCCGACGCCGAACCCGAGCGGTACGCCGACGCCGGGCACCACCGTTTCGCCGGGTGCCGGTGGCGGCTCCGGCGGTGGCGGCACGGGCGGTGGCGGCCTGCCGGTGACCGGTGTGCAGGTCGGCCTGATCGGTGGGATCGGCATCGTCATCCTGCTCGTGGGCGGGGTGCTGCTGGTGCTCACCCGTCGCCGCAAGGTGGTCCTGGTCTCGCCGGCCGACGAGAAGTCGACCGACTGACACCGACGCCCTGACCGGGGCGCGCGGAAGAGGCGCGACCGCGACGGGTCGCGATGGCAACAGGCGTTCTGACCGAGGTGTCACGAACGCAGGCACGACGTGAGGGCGGGGTGGGCGACCACCCCGCCCTTTCGCGTACGGGTGCGTGCCGTGCCACCCAGCGAGCGTCGGTTGGCGGGCGGCTGGCAGAGTGAAGGGGTGAGCCGTACCCCGCAGGGCCAGCGCGCCAGTCTGGACAAGCAGCCGCACGAGGTCGCCGCGATGTTCGACGGCGTGGCAGAGCGTTACGACCTGACCAACACGGTGATCTCGCTGGGCCAGGACCGCTCCTGGCGCCGGGCCACCCGGGCGGCGCTCGGGCTGCGGCCGGGCGAGCGGGTGCTGGACGTGGGCGCGGGCACCGGCGTCTCGACGCGCGAGCTGGCCCAGTCCGGGGCGTACGCGGTCGGGGTCGACCTGTCACTGGGCATGCTGCACACCGGTAAGCGGGCCCGGCCCGAGGTGCCGCTGCTGGCCGGAGACGCGCTGCGGCTGCCGTTCGCCGACGCCAGTTTCGACGCGGTGACCATCTCCTTCGCGTTGCGCAACGTCAACGACACCGACGCGGCGCTACGTGAGCTGGCCCGGGTGACCCGGCCGGGCGGCCGGCTGGTGGTCTGCGAGTTCAGCACCCCGGTCAACCCGGTCTTCCGGACGGTCTACCTGTCGTACCTGATGCGGTCGTTGCCGGCGGTGGCCCGCACGGTGTCGAGCAACCCCGAGGCGTACGTGTATCTCGCCGAGTCGGTTCGGGCCTGGCCGGCGCAGTCCGCGCTGGCCGGCCGGGTGGCCGCGGCCGGGTGGGGGCGCGTGGCGTGGCGCAACCTGACCGGTGGTGTGGTGGCCCTGCACCGGGGGATCCGCGAGTAGCGGACGGACCGCACCACCGGGCACGGACATTAGTCAGGTTTCGCTAATATCAGCTTTTAGTCCACTTTGCCCCGTACGCTCGATCGCATGACCGGAGCAGACCCGGCGGACCCGGTGGCCGCCACCGACGACGACGCGGCCGAACTCATCGCCCAGTTGCGCGAGTTGGCCGGGGCCGACCCGGTGGAGGTCCGGCAGGTGGTCGCCGAGGTGTTGGCGGCGCTGGACCGCGCGGCGGGCGGGGCGCTCCGGGAGCATCTGCCGGAGACGATCCGGGTCGACGCAGGCCTGGACGCCGCCAGCTCGACCTGACACCTGACTGCTGTGGACGGTGGTGGGCTGTCACATCGGCGAGTTAGGTACCCCTGATCCTGCGCTGGTATGACGCCGGTCATACACTCGTCCCGTCTGGCTTGTGAAGCATTTCACGAGCGTGCGGGAGGAGGCGCGAATGACCGCGGTGGAACACGACGCCGACGTCATTGTCGTGGGCGCCGGTCCCGGTGGATCAGCGACTGCGTACCACCTGGCCCGGCACGGCGTACGGGTGCTGTTGTTGGAGAAGACCGAGTTCCCCCGGGAGAAGGTCTGCGGCGACGGGCTGACCCCGCGCGCGGTGCGCCAGCTCATCCGGATGGGTGTGGACACCTCGCCCGAGGCCGGCTGGCTGCACAACCGCGGCCTGCGGGTCATCGGTGGTGGGGTGCGCCTCGAACTGGACTGGCCGGAGCTGGCCAGCTTCCCCAACTACGGTCTGGTGCGCACCCGACTGGACTTCGACGATCTGCTCGCCCAGCGGGCGGTGGCCGCCGGCGCGAAGCTGCGGACCAGCGTCAACGTCCTGGGCCCGGTGCTCGACGATGATGGCCGCGTCACCGGTGTCGAGGCGGAGGTCGGTCCGGGCAAGGAGCCCACCACCTTCCGCGCTCCGCTGGTCGTCGCGGCGGACGGCGTCTCCGGCCGCTTCCCGCTCGCGCTCGGGCTGGCCAAGCGGGAGGACCGGCCGATCGGCGTGGCCGTCCGCCGCTACTACCGCTCGCCGGCCAAGCACGAGGACAACTACCTGGAGTCCTGGCTGGAGCTGCGCAGCAAGGACAGCGGTGACAACCTGCTGCCCGGGTACGGCTGGATCTTCGGCCTCGGTGACGGGCGGGTCAACGTCGGCCTCGGCGTGCTCAACTCGTCCTCGGCGTTCGGCAAGACCAACTACCGCCGGCTGCTCACCGACTGGCTCGCCAACACCCCGGAAGACTGGGGGATGACCGACGAGACCAACGCCGACGGCCCGATCCTCGGCGCCGCGCTGCCGATGGGCTTCAACCGGGTGCCGCACTACACCCGTGGCGTGCTGCTGGTCGGTGACTCGGGCGGCATGGTCAACCCGTTCAACGGCGAAGGCATCGCGTACGCGATGGAGTCCGGCGAACTGGCCGCGGAGGCCATCGTCCAGGCCCTCGCCCGGCCGGCCGGCCCGGAGCGGGAGCGGGCGCTGATGGCGTACCCGAACGAGCTGAAGGCCCGACTCGGCGGTTACTACCGGTTGGGCGGCATCTTCGTGAAACTGATCGGCCGCCCGGAGATCATGCGGATCGCCACCAAACACGGCATGCCGCACCCGACGCTGATGCGTTTCGTCCTCAAGCTGTTGGCCAACCTGACCGACCCGCGTGGCGGGGATGCGATGGACCGGGTCATCAACGCGATGACGAAGGCAGCTCCAGCCGTATAAGTAGGACGGCATCGGTGCTGGTCACAGCCCCGATGCCGACAAAGATCGACCCCCGCCGACTGCCACTGCGAGGGACGTGAATAGTGTGATTTTCGTCAAGCACCGAGGGCAGGGAAGGACGAGCAGGAGAAAACGATGTCGCTCTCGCCTTACGCACCGATCATCGGGCTGTTCGCCCTCGCCGCGGCGTTCTCGCTGTTTTCCGTTGGCGCCGCCCGCTTCGCCGGTCCCCGTCGCTACAACAAGGCCAAACTCGAGGCTTACGAGTGCGGCATCGAGCCCAGCCCGCAGCCGGTCGGCGGCGGGCGGTTCCCGATCAAGTTCTACCTGACGGCGATGCTCTTCATCGTCTTCGACATCGAGATCATCTTCCTCTACCCCTGGGCGGTCTCGTTCGACGCTCTGCCGATCTTCGGCTTCGTGGAGATGGTCCTGTTCATCGTCGCGGTCTTCGTTGCGTACGCCTACGTGTGGCGGCGCGGCGGCCTGGACTGGGACTGAGGAAGGAACGTCAGATGGGCATCGAGGAGAAGCTTCCCGCCGGCGTCCTGCTCACCTCGGTGGAGAAGCTGGTCAACTGGTCTCGGAAGTCGTCCGTTTGGGGCGCCACCTTCGGCCTGGCCTGCTGCGCCATCGAGATGATGGCCGCCGGTGGTCCGCACTACGACATGGGCCGCTGGGGCATGGAGGTCTTCCGGGCGTCGCCCCGGCAGGCCGACCTGATGATCGTGGCCGGCCGGGTGAGTCAGAAGATGGCCCCGGTGCTGCGCCAGATCTACGACCAGATGGCCGAGCCGCGCTGGGTGCTCTCGATGGGCGTCTGCGCCAGCAGCGGCGGCATGTTCAACAACTACGCGATCGTGCAGGGCGTCGACCACGTCGTGCCGGTCGACATGTACCTCCCCGGCTGCCCGCCCCGGCCGGAGATGCTCATCGACGCGATCCTCAAGCTCCGCGAGAAGATCATGTACGAGCCGCTGGGCCCGAACGGTCGCAAGATGCTCGCTGCCCGCCAGGAGCGCGGTGACGTTCCGGTAGTGCCCTACGGCTCGATGCCCTCCTCGTACCGCAGCGACAAGGCGCGGCGCGCCGAGTGGACCCGGGCGG
This sequence comes from Micromonospora vinacea, assembly GCF_015751785.1. Lineage (NCBI taxonomy): Bacteria > Bacillati > Actinomycetota > Actinomycetes > Micromonosporales > Micromonosporaceae > Micromonospora > Micromonospora vinacea. The sequence goes on from NZ_JADOTY010000001.1 coordinate 2,304,106, forward strand.
TCCGCGAGGGCCGCGAGGAGCAGCTGCGCATCGAGAACTGGATGAACGCTCAGAACCACCTCCACCCGCAGGTAGGCCCGAAATGACGTCACCCACGGACAAGCCAAACGACGGCGGGGTGCCGGTGCCGGTGGTGCCGGCCGGCGCCACCAGTGGTGCCCCCGCCGAGCTTCCGCCGGCCAGCCCGGCCGGTCGCGGGATGTTCGGCAACCAGGGCACCGGCGACGTGTCCGGTTACGGCGGCCTGGTCCGCCAGCGCCAGCCCATCGAGGAGGCTTCCCGCCCGTACGGGGGCTACTTCGACGAGGTCCGCGACGCGCTGGAGGAGGCGTACCCGGCCTTCGGTGACGCGATCGAGAAGGTAGTGGTCGACCGGGGTGAGCTGACCCTGCACGTACGCCCGGAGCGGATCGCCGAGGTCTGCCAGGTGATGCGGGACGACCTGGCGCTGCGGTTCGAGCTGTGCTCCTCGGTGTCCGGCGTGGACTACCTGGGCGCCGACGAACGCCGGCTGCACGTGGTCTACCTGCTCACCTCGATGACGTACCGGCGGCGGGTCCGGCTGGAGGCCGCGGTCTCCGTCGAGGCCCCGCACCTGCCCAGCGTGACCGCCGTCTACCCGACTGCGGACTGGCAGGAGCGCGAGGCGTACGACATGTTCGGCATCGTCTTCGACGGCCACCCCAGCCTGACCCGGATCCTGATGCCGGACGACTGGGAGGGCCACCCGCAGCGCAAGGACTACCCGCTCGGCGGCGTCCCCGTCGAGTACAAGGGCGCGGAGATCCAACCGCCGAACGAGCGGAGGTCGTACCAGTGACGACGTCGAACTACGCCAGCGAGCGCGAGACCGACGAGGGCCGGGTCTTCACCGTCACCGGTGGGGACTGGGACACGATCGTCGCGGGCACCGACCCGATCAACGACGAGCGGATCGTGGTCAACATGGGTCCGCAGCACCCGTCCACGCACGGGGTGCTGCGGCTGATCCTGGAGCTGGAGGGCGAGACGGTCCGTGAGGCCCGCTCGGTCGTCGGCTACCTGCACACCGGCATCGAGAAGAACCTCGAATACCGCAACTGGGTCCAGGGTTCGACGTTCGTGACCCGGATGGACTACCTCGCCCCGATCTTCAACGAGACGGCGTACGCGCTCGCGGTCGAGAAGCTGCTCGGCATCACCGACGACATCACCGAGCGGGCCACCACGATCCGCGTGCTGATGATGGAGCTCAACCGGATCTCGTCGCACCTGGTCTGGCTGGCCACCACCGGCATGGAGCTGGGCGCGATCTCGATCATGCTGTACGGCTTCCGCGAGCGGGAGTACATCCTCGACATCTTCGAGACCATCACCGGTCTGCGGATGAACCACGCGTACGTCCGGCCGGGCGGTGTGGCGCAGGACGTGCCGGACGACGCGATCGTCAAGATCCGCGAGTTCCTCAAGATGATGCCGAAGAAGCTCAAGGAGTACGAGGACCTTCTCTCCGGCCAGCCGATCTGGACCGAGCGGACGAAGAACGTCGCGGTGCTGGACGTCACCGGCTGCGTGGCCCTCGGCATCACCGGCCCGGTGCTGCGCTCCGCCGGCCTCGCCTGGGACCTGCGCAAGACCATGCCGTACTGCGGCTACGAGACGTACGAGTTCGACGTGCCGACCCACCCCGACGGTGACGTGTGGGGCCGCTACCAGGTCCGGCTCGCCGAGATCCGGGAGTCGATGAAGCTTGTCGAGCAGGCACTGGACCGGCTCCGGCCGGGCCCGGTGATGGTCGCCGACCGCAAGATCGCCTGGCCGGCGCAGCTGGCCATCGGCGTGGACGGCATGGGCAACTCGCTGGAGCACGTCGCGAAGATCATGGGTCAGTCGATGGAGTCGCTGATCCACCACTTCAAGCTGGTGACCGAGGGCTTCCGGGTCCCGCCCGGCCAGGTGTACGTCGCCATCGAGGCGCCCCGCGGCGAGTTGGGCGTCCACGCGGTCTCCGACGGCGGCACCCGGCCCTACCGGGTGCACTACCGGGAGCCGAGCTTCGTCAACCTGCAGGCCCTCCCGGCGATGGCCGAGGGCGGCCTGATCGCCGACGTGATCGCCGGCGGCGCCTCGTTGGACCCGGTGATGGGCGGGTGTGACAGGTGAGTGCGAGGAGTGAGCTTGCGAGCCCCGCAGTCGCGAACGGAAGGCGGCTCTGATGACGACGACTTTCACTGACGAGACCCGGGAGCGGGCGCGCGAGATCATCGCCCGTTACCCGGCGGACCGGTCCCGCTCGGCGTTGCTGCCGCTGCTGCACCTGGTGCAGGCCGAAGAGGGGTACGTCTCCCCGGCCGGGGTGGCCTTCTGCGCGGAGGTGCTGGGGCTGAACAAGGCCCAGGTCGGCGCGGTGGCCACCTTCTACACGATGTACAAGCGCAAGCCGACCGGTGACTTCCTGGTCAGCGTCTGCACCAACACGATGTGCAACGTGCTCGGTGGCCAGGAGGTCTACGACACCCTCGCCGAGCACCTGGGCGTCGGGCACGACGAGACCACAGCGGACGGCACGATCACGCTGGAGCACGCCGAGTGCCTGGCGGCGTGCGACTACGGCCCGGTGATGACCGTCAACTACGACTTCTTCGACGGCGTGGACGCCTCCACCGCTGTCGGTGTGGTCGACGAGCTGCGGGCCGGTGGCCGGCCGATGCCGACCCGCGGCGCCCGGCTCTGCACCCTCAAGGAGATGGCGGTGCAGCTCGCCGGTTTCGCCGACGAGCGTGACGGCGCGGTCGCCGACGGCGGGCCGGGCGAGCCCACCCTGCGCGGGCTGCGACTGGCCCAGCAGCACGGCGTCTCCGTGCCGGGCTTCGACCCGAACACCCCGATCCGCAGCAAGGCCGAGGCCGACAAGGCCGCCGCCGAGGCGAAGGCGAAGGCGGAGGCCGCCAAGCCGGCACCCGTCGAGGCCAGTGCGGCGCCGGTCAAGGGTGGCGACGGGGCGTCCGCCCCGACGGGGGCGGCCGGGGTCGCCGAGCCGGCGAAGCCGGCAGACGCCACCGGGCCGGCGAAGCCGGCAGACGCCACCGGCAGCACCACGCGGGACGTCAAGGCACCGGACGACAAGTCGCCGCAGGTGCGTACCGCCGAGACCCGGCAGCCGGACGCGGGCACCGCAGTGCCGGACGCCCCCGGCACCAAGGTCCCGACGGACGGCACCGGCACCGCGCCCGAGGCTGGCGACGCGCGGGCGGCCGAGGCCGCCGGCGTGGCGGCCAACGCGCCGGCCGGCGACGGCAAGCCCGCCGGCGACGAGGCCGGGGCGCAGGAGCGCAACCTCACCGAAGCGAAGGCTGGGACGGACGCCGACGGCGCCGGACCGGCGGACGCGAACGAAACGGGGGCCCAGAAGTGACCACTCCCCGCCCGGAGACGCTGGCCAAGCTGACGCCGGTGCTGACCAAGCGCTGGCTGTCGCCGGACGCCTGGCAGATCGGCACGTACGAGCAGCTGGACGGCTACGCCGCGCTGCGCAAGGCGCTCAAGGCCCACCCGGACGACCTGATCCAGCTCATCAAGGACTCCGGGCTGCGGGGCCGAGGTGGCGCAGGCTTCCCCACCGGCCTCAAGTGGGGCTTCATCCCGCAGGGCGACGGTAAGCCGCACTACCTGGTGGTCAACGCCGACGAGGGCGAGCCGGGCACCTGCAAGGACCTGCCGCTGATGACCCACGACCCGCACGCGCTGGTCGAGGGCGTGATCATCGCGTCGTACGCGATCCGGGCCGCCCGCGCCTACATCTACATCCGGGGCGAGGCGGTGCACGCCGCGCGCAGGCTGCGCAACGCGGTCCAGGAGGCGTACGACAAGGGTTACCTGGGCCGGAACATCCTGCGCAGCGGCTACGACCTGGAGCTGGTGGTGCACTCCGGCGCCGGGGCGTACATCTGCGGCGAGGAGACGGCGCTGCTGGACTCGCTGGAGGGGTTCCGGGGTCAGCCCCGGCTGCGCCCGCCGTTCCCGGCCACCCACGGCCTGTACGCGAGCCCGACTGTGGTGAACAACGTCGGCACCATCGCCAGCGTGCCGCCGATCGTGCTCGGTGGGGCCGACTGGTGGAAGAGCATGGGCACCGAGAAGTCCTCCGGGCCGATGATCTACTCGCTCTCCGGCCGGGTCGCCAACCCGGGCCAGTACGAGTGCTCGATGGGTGTCACGCTGCGCGAGCTGTTGGAGCTGGCCGGTGGCATGCAGCCCGGCCACAACCTGCGGTTCTGGACCCCGGGCGGCTCGTCCACCCCGCTGCTCGCCGCCGAGCACCTGGACGTGCCACTGGACTTCGAGGGGGTGGCGGCGGCCGGCTCGATCCTCGGCACCACTGCCACCCAGATCTTCTCCGACCAGGACTGCCCGGTCTACGCGACGTACCGGTGGCTGGAGTTCTACCACCACGAGTCGTGCGGCAAGTGCACCCCGTGCCGTGAGGGCAACTACTGGATGGTCCGGGTCTACCGGCGGATCCTCGCCGGTCAGGGCACCCACGAAGACCTGGACACCCTGCTGGACACCTGCGACAACATCCTCGGCCGCTCGTTCTGCGGCCTGGGTGACGGCGCGACCAGCTCGGTGACCTCCTCGCTGCAGTACTTCAAGCAGGACTACCTCGACTACATCGAGGGACGTACCGCGCCGAAGCTGTCGGACAAGCAGTTGGTGGGAGCGCACTGATGAGCGCGAGGAACGAGCTTGCGAGTCCCGCAGTCGCGAATGGAGGGCGGCTCTGATGACTGACGTCGTAAAGGCCCCCGAGACCGTCACCCTCACCATCGACGGCGTCGAGGTCACCGCCCCCAAGGGGACGCTGCTGATCCGGGTCGCCGAGCAGATGGGCACCGAGATCCCCCGGTTCTGCGACCACCCGCTGCTGGCCCCGGCCGGCGCCTGCCGGCAGTGCCTGGTCGAGGTGGAGGGGCAGCGCAAGCCGGTGGCCTCCTGCACCCAGACCGTCGCCGACGGCATGGTCGTGCGGACCCAGATCACCTCCCCGGTGGCCAAGAAGGCGCAGGAGGGGGTGATGGAGCTGCTGCTGCTCAACCACCCGCTGGACTGCCCGATGTGTGACAAGGGCGGCGAGTGCCCGCTCCAGAACCAGGCAATGTCCACCGGCCGCACCGACTCGCGCTTCCACGAGCACAAGCGGGAGTACGAGAAGCCGATGGCGATCAGCAGCCAGGTGCTGCTGGACCGCGAGCGTTGTGTCCTCTGCCAGCGGTGCACCCGGTTCTCCGAGGAGATCGCCGGCGACAAGTTCATCGACCTGATGGGCCGGTCGTCCGCCGAGGAAATCAACATCTACCGGGACGACGCGTACGGCGAGGAGGGCGACGCCGGCGACGTTCCGTTCAACTCCTACTTCTCCGGCAACACCGTCCAGATCTGCCCGGTGGGCGCGCTGACCGGTGCCCAGTACCGCTTCCGCGCCCGCCCGTTCGACCTGGTCTCCAGCCCGAGCGTCTGCGAGCACTGCTCGGCGGGCTGCGGGCAGCGCACCGACTGGCGGCGTGGCAAGGTGCTGCGCCGGCTGGCCGGCGACGAGCCCGCGGTGAACGAGGAGTGGAACTGCGACAAGGGCCGCTGGGGCTTCCAGTACACCCGCGCCGCCGACCGGCTGACCACTCCGCTGGTCCGCGACGAGCACACCGGTGAGCTGCGCGAGGCGTCCTGGAGCGAGGCGCTCACCGTCGCCGCCGAAGGGCTGCACATCGCGCGGGAGAGCGGGCAGGGCACGGCGGTGCTCACCGGCGGTCGGCTGACCGTCGAGGACGCGTACGCGTACGCCAAGTTCGCCCGGGTCGCGTTGAACACCAACGACATCGACTTCCGGGCCCGGCCGGTCTCCCGCGAGGAGGCCGACTTCCTGGCCAGCTCGGTCGCCGGGGTCACCGACGTCACCTACACCGACGTGGAGAACGCGCCGGCGGTGGTGCTGGTCGGCCTGGAGCCCGAGGAGGAGTGCCCGATCCTCTTCCTGCGCCTGCGCAAGGCGTACCTGAAGAAGACCCTGACGGTGTACGCGCTGGCGCCCTTCGCCACCCGCGGCCTGGAGAAGCTCGGTGCCAAGCTGGCCCGGGTGGTTCCGGGCGAGGAGGCCAGCGTGCTCGCCGAGCACGCCACTGTCAGCGAGGCGCTGAGCGCACCGGGCGCGATCCTGATCGTCGGTGAGCGGTTGGCCTCCGTGCCGGGTGGGCTCTCCGCCGCGGCCGACGTGGCCCGGCGTACCGGCGCGAAGTTGGCCTGGGTGCCGCGGCGCGCGGGTGACCGCGGCGCTGTCGACGCGGGTTGCCTGCCCAACCTGCTCCCCGGTGGACGGCTGGTCACCGAGCCGGCCGCCCGGGCCGAGCTGGGTGAGGCGTGGGACATCCCGGCCGGGGTGATTCCGAGCCAGGCCGGCCGGGACACCGACGGCATCCTGAGCGCGGCCGCCAACGGGCAGCTCGGCGCGCTTGTCGTCGGCGGTGTCGACCCGGCCGACCTGGCCGACCCGCGACTGGCGGAGGCCGCCCTGGACGCGGTGCCGTTCCTGGTCAGCCTCGAACTGCGCGCCAGCGCGGTGACCCGGCGCGCGAACGTGGTGCTGCCTGTCGCCCCGGTGGCCGAGAAGGCCGGCAGCTTCCTGGACTGGGAGGGTCGGCTGCGCCCGTTCGAGGCGGTGCTGAACACCGCCGCGATGACCGACGGCCGGGTGCTCGACGCACTGGCAGCGCTGCTCGACGTGCGCCTCGGCACTGCCGACGTGCTGAGCGTGCGTCGCGAGCTGGCCACGCTGCCGGCGACGCGGATGTCCCGACCGACCGCGCCGTCGGTAGCGCCGGGCCGGGTGCCGGAGCCGAAGGCCGGGGAGGCCGTGCTGGCTACCTGGCACCAGCTGGTGGACCTCGGCACCCTGACCGAGGGCGACGAGAACCTCGCCGGAACCGCCCGTCCGCCGGTGGTCCGGCTGGGTAAGGGCACCGCCGAGGCGCTCGGTGTGGTCGACGGTGACGCGGTCACTGTCGGCACCGACCGGGGGGCGCTGACCCTGCCGGCGGAACTCACCGAGATGCCGGACGGCGTGGTCTGGCTGCCGACCAACTCACCCGGCTCGACAGTGCGGCGCAGCCTCGGGGCGACGTCCGGCGCGGTCGTCCGGATCTCCGTCCCCGCAACGGGTACGGCCATCCCGGCCGGACGTGTGGCGGCCGACGAGACCGGTCTCCCGGGTCCGCTCCTCAACTCCGGGGGTAACCAGTGAGTGCGAGGAGTGAACGAGCGCAGCGAGTGAGCCCCGCAGTCGCGAACGAAAGGTGGGCACAGTGAGTCCCTCCTACCTCGCCCAGGATCCGACGCTTGCCGACTTCGGTCGGGATCCGTGGTGGCTGGTCCTCGGCAAGATTGTCTTCGCGTTCGCCTTCGGCCTGCTGGCCACCCTGCTCGGCGTCTGGTTCGAACGGCGCGTGGTCGGCTACATGCAGGTGCGGCCAGGCCCCAACCAGGTCGGCCCGTTCGGCCTGCTGCAGACCCTCGCCGACGGCCTGAAGATGGCCTTCAAGGAGGACATCCTGCCGAAGGCGGCCGACAAGGTCGTCTACTTCTTCGCCCCGACCATCTCGGTGATCTGCGCGGTCACCGCCCTGTCGGTGGTGCCGTTCGGCCCGATGGTGAGCATCTTCGGTCACCACACGCCGTTGCAGGTCACCGATGTGCCGGTGGCGGTGCTGCTGCTGCTCGCCTGCTCCTCGATGGGCGTCTACGGCATCGTGCTGGGTGGCTGGGCCTCCGGCTCGACGTACCCGCTGCTGGGTGGTCTACGGTCGAGCGCCCAGATGATCTCCTACGAGGTCGCCATGGGGCTCAGCATCGTGGCGGTCTTCATGACCGCCGGCACGATGAGCACCAGCGGGATCGTCGCCGCTCAGGGCGACGGCACCCAGCTGACCGTCTTCGGCCAGACCATCCCGGCCCCGGGCTGGTACGCGATCCTGCTGCTGCCGAGCTTCATCATCTTCTTCATCGCCACCGTGGGTGAGACCAACCGGGCGCCGTTCGACCTCCCCGAGGCCGAGTCCGAGCTGGTCGCCGGCTTCATGACCGAGTACAGCTCGCTGAAGTTCGCGCTCTTCATGCTCAGCGAGTACGTCGCGATGGTGACCATGTCCGCTGTCACCACCACGCTGTTCCTGGGCGGTTGGCGGGCGCCCTGGCCGATCACCATCTGGGAGGGCGCCAACTCCGGTTGGTGGCCGATGCTCTGGTTCTTCGGCAAGGTGATCGCGCTGGTCTTCGTCTTCGTGTGGCTGCGCGGCACGCTGCCCCGGCTGCGGTACGACCAGTTCATGCGGCTCGGCTGGAAGGTGCTGCTGCCGATCAACCTGGTCTGGATCCTGGTCCTGTCGGGCCTGCGCTCCATCGAGGACTGGGACACCCGCGGCAAGGTGATCGCCGTCGGGATTCCGGCCGGCATCCTGCTGATCGCCACGATCTTCTGGCCCAGCCGGAAGCCGAAGCCGAAGCCGACGACGCAGGAACAGGTCGACAACCGGCCGCACGGGAGCTTCCCGCTGCCGCCGATGGATCTTCAGGTACCACCGAGCCCGCGTATCACGCGCGTGGTCGCCGAGCGGGAGCCGGCCAACATCGTTGCCGGCTCGGACTCCAGGGAGGTGTGACGTGGGCGCGATCACCGGAACGTTCAAGGGATTCGGTGTCACCTTCTCGCACATGTTCAGGAAGGTCGTCACCACCGACTATCCGTTCAAGCCGCCGGTGTCGGCGCCGCGCTACCACGGGCGGCACATCCTCAACCGGCACCCGGACGGCCTGGAGAAGTGCATCGGCTGCGAGCTGTGCGCCTGGGCCTGCCCGGCGGACGCGATCTACGTCGAGGGTGGCGACAACACCGACGAGCAGCGCTTCTCGCCGGGTGAGCGGTACGCCAGCATCTACCAGATCAACTACGCCCGGTGCATCTTCTGCGGGCTGTGCATCGAGGCCTGCCCGACCCGGTCGCTCACCATGAGCAACGAGTACGAGCTGGCCCGGGACAACCGGCAGGACCTGATCTTCACCAAGGAGCAGCTGCTCGCGCCGTTGCTCGAGGGCATGGAGCAGCCGCCGCACCCGATGCGGCTGGGCGACAGCGAGAAGGACTACTACGTCGGCGCGCTGGACAACCCGGGCACCTCCGCCGGTGCGGAGACGTCCCCGATGGGCCCCGGCCGCTACCAGGTCGAGGAGCACCCCGGCGTGACGTTCCCGGGCGCCGAGCAGGCCGCCCAGCGCGTCGCGGCCGGCAAGGGAGAGAAAGCATGACCACGTCTACGGTGCTGGCCGCGGCGGGTGGGGTGTCCGGCGGCGAGGAGGTCACCTTCTGGATCCTCGGGCCGCTCGCGCTCGTCGGCGCGATCGGGATGGTGGCCGCGCGCAACGCTGTGCACTCCGCGCTCTGGCTGGTGCTCACCATGCTCTGCCTGGGCGTGTTCTACGTGCTCCAGGCCGGGCCGTTCATCGGCATGGTGCAGATCATCGTCTACACCGGCGCGATCATGATGCTCTTCCTCTTCGTGCTGATGCTTGTCGGCCGGGACTCCACCGACTCGCTGATCGAGACGTTGCGTGGCCAGCGGGTCGCCGCGATCGTGCTGGGGCTGGGCTTCGCCGGCCTGGTCGGCGGCGCGCTCTACCGGGCGCTGCAGGGGACGACCGCTGTCGGCCTGGAGCAGGCCAACGCGGAGGGCAACGTGCAGGGCATCGCCCGACTGCTCTTCACCAAGTACGTCTTCGCGTTCGAGCTGACCTCGGCGCTGCTGATCACCGCGGCGGTCGGTGCCATGGTGCTCGCGCACATCGAGCGCCGCAAGGAGGACAAGGTCGACCAGGTGTCGACGATGAAGGCCCGTTTCGCGCCGGGTAACTACCCCGGCCCCAAGCCGGGCCCCGGCGTCTTCGCGACCTCGTCCTCGGTGGCCACCCCGGCCCGACTGCCGGACGGCCGGCTCTCCGAGCGGAGCACGCCGGACATCCTGCCGGTGCGGGAGTTGACCGCGCAGGAGACCACGCTGAAAGGTACGGACCGGTGAGCGCGAGGAGTGCAGCGAAGCGGAGCCCCGCAGTCGCGAACGAAAGCGAGTTCAGCCATGACGCCTGACTACTACCTGGTGCTCGCGGCGGTGCTGTTCACCATCGGCGCCGCCGGGGTGCTCGTCCGGCGCAACGCGATCGTGCTGTTCATGTGCGTGGAGCTGATGCTCAACGCGGCCAACCTGACGCTGGTCACCTTCAGCCGGATCAACGGTGACCTCAACGGCCAGATCATGGCGTTCTTCGTGATGGTGGTGGCGGCGGCCGAGGTCGTGGTCGGGCTCGCGATCATCATGTCCATCTTCCGGACGCGACGCTCGGCGAGTGTCGACGACGCCAACCTGCTCAAGTACTAGAGGGGTCCACCGGTGGAAGAGACTGTGGAATACGCCCAGGCCACGGGGCTGCTTGGGGGCGTCTGGCTGCTGGTGGCGATCCCGCTGGTCAGCGCGGCCATCCTGCTGCTGCTCGGCCGCCGGGCCGACCGCTGGGGGCACTGGTTGGGCGTCGCCGCCATCGGCGCCGCGTTCGTACTCGGCCTGAGCTTCTTCTTCCAGCTGCGTGGCCTGGAGAACAAGTCGGTCGAGCTGAGCCTCTGGGACTTCATCGCGGTCGGTGATCTGCGCGTCGGCTTCGGCCTGCTCTTCGACCCGCTGGCCGCGGTCTTCGTACTGCTGATCACCGGGGTGGGTTTCCTGATCCACCTGTACGCGGTGGAGTACATGTCGCACGACGCCGGCCGTCGTCGGTTCTTCGCGTACTTCAACCTGTTCGTCGCGGCGATGCTGCTGCTGGTGCTCGGCAACAACTACGTGATGCTGTACTTCGGCTGGGAGGGCGTCGGTCTGGCGTCGTACCTGCTGATCTCCTTCTGGACCGAGCGGCCGAGCGCGGCCACCGCCGGCAAGAAGGCGTTCCTGATGAACCGGGTCGGCGACGCCGGCCTGGCCATCGGCATCTTCATCATGTTCGCCACCCTGGGCACCACCCAGTACGACGAGGTGTTCAACGGTGTCGGCGCGCTGACCGGCACCACGGTGCTGGTCCTCGGCCTGTTGCTGCTGCTCGGCGCGGCCGGCAAGTCCGGTCAGTTCCCGCTCCAGGCGTGGTTGCCGGACGCGATGGAGGGCCCGACCCCGGTGTCGGCGCTCATCCACGCCGCCACGATGGTCACCGCGGGCGTCTACCTGATCGCCCGGTCCAACCCGATCTTCTCGGCCAACTCGACGCTGCAACTCGTTGTGGTCAGCGTCGGCGCGCTCACCCTGCTGATCGGCTGCATCATCGGTGCGGCCAAGGACGACATCAAGCGGGTGCTCGCCTGGTCGACGGTGAGCCAGATCGGCTACATGTTCCTCGGTGTGGGCCTCGGCGGCGCGGCGTACGCGCTGGCCATCGTGCACCTGCTGGCGCACGGCTTCTTCAAGGCCAACATGTTCCTGGGCGCCGGTTCGGTCATGCACGGGATGAAGGACCAGGTCGACATCCGCCGCTTCGGTGGGCTTTCCAAGTACATGAAGATCACCTGGTTGACCTTCATGATGGGCTGGCTGGCCATCATCGGCATGTTCCCGTTCTCCGGCTTCTTCTCCAAGGAGCCGATCATCGTGGCCGCCTTCGAGCGGGACGACTGGACCGCCTGGCTCTTCGGCGGGGCGGCGCTGCTCGGCGCCGGGCTGACCGCGTTCTACATGACGCGGCTGTTCGTGCTCACCTTCCACGGCCCGCAGCGGTGGACCGAGGACATCGAGCACCCGCACGAGTCGCCGAAGCTGATGACCATTCCGCTGATCCTCCTGGCGGTCGGGTCGGTCGGTGCCGGCTTCCTGCTCGCCACGTCCGTTCCGGACTGGCTGACGGAGACTGCCGGGCTGGGCGGCGAGCACGCCGAGCACGAGGCGGTCCTCTCGCACGCCGTGATCACCACGCTGTCGCTGCTGGTCACCGTGCTCGGCGCCGGGCTCGCCTGGTTCCTGTTCCGGGCCGGTACGGCCACCGCGCCGCAGCCGGCCGGGGTGCTGGTCACCGCCGCCCGCCGCAACCTCTACACCGACACGGTCAACGAGGCGGTCTTCGAGAAGCCGGGCATCTTCCTCACCCGGGCGCTGGTGTACCTCGACAACCGGGGCATCGACGGGCTCGTCAACGGGCTCGCCGCAGCGGTCGGCGGGGGCTCGGGTCGCCTCCGCCGGATGCAGACCGGCTTTGTCCGCTCGTACGCCACCTCGATCCTGGCCGGTGCGCTGCTGGTGATGGCGGCGTTCCTGGCGGTGCAGGCGGGGTGGTTGGCGTGATCGACCTCTTTCCGGCCGCCCCCGCCGGCGGACCACGCAGTGACGACGGAGGTAAGGCCGCATAATGTCCAACTTCCCGTTCCTCTCGGTGCTCACCGTGGCGCCGCTGGTGGGCGCCCTGGTGGTGGCCTTCCTGCCGCGCCACCGCCCGGAGCTGGCCAAGCAGGTGGCGTTCGCCTGGTCGCTGCTCGTGCTGGTGCTCTCGGTGGTGATGTGGGTCAGCTTCAACGCCGGCGGTGACCGGTTCCAGTTCCGCGAGTCGTACTCGTGGATCCCGAACTGGGGTGTCAGCTTCACCTTCGCCGCCGACGGCATCGCGCTGGTGATGCTGATGCTGATCGCGGTGCTGGTGCCGCTGGTGATCCTGGCGTCCTGGCACGACGCCGAGTCGTCGAAGCGGTCGGTGCCCGTCTACTTCGCGCTGCTGCTGGTCCTCGAGTGCACGATGATCGGCGTCTTCGCGGCGGCCGACGTCTTCCTGTTCTACGTGTTCTTCGAGGTCATGCTGGTGCCGATGTACTTCCTCATCGGCAGCTACGGCGGCCACCAGCGGCAGTACGCGGCGGTGAAGTTCTTCCTCTACTCGCTCGTCGGCGGTCTGTTCATGCTGGCCGCGGTGATCGGCCTCTGGGTGGTCGGCGGGAAGACCTTCGACTGGCAGGCGCTCTCGCAGGTCGACATCAGCACCGGCACCGAGCGGTGGCTGTTCCTCGGCTTCTTCCTCGCGTTCGCCATCAAGGCGCCGTTCTTCCCGTTCCACACCTGGCTGCCCGATGCCGGTGGCGCCGCTCCGGCGGGCGCGGCGGCGCTGCTCGTCGGCGTGCTGGACAAGGTCGGCACCTTCGGCATCCTGCGCTACTGCCTGCCGCTGTTCCCCGAGGCGTCGAAGTGGTTCGCACCGTGGGCGCTGGCCCTGGGCGTGATCGGCATCGTGTACGCCGCGCTGCTGGCGGTCGGTCAGAACGACCTGAAGCGGCTCGTGTCGTACACCTCGATCGCGCACTTCGGCTTCATCGGGGTGGGCATCTTCGCCTTCACCACCCAGGCCGGCACCGGCGCGGTGCTCTACATGCTCAACCACGGGTTGGCCACCGGCCTGCTCTTCCTGGTGGTGGGCATGCTGATCTCCCGGCGCGGCTCGTCGTTGATCAGCGACTTCGGTGGCGCCGGCAAGCTGGTCCCGGTGCTCGCCGGGGTGCTCTTCTTCGCCGGTCTCGCCTCGCTCGCGCTGCCCGGTACGGCGCCGTTCATCTCCGAGTTCCTGGTGCTGATCGGCACCTTCACCGTGAACAAGCCGGTCGCTGTCATCGCCACGCTCGGCATCATCCTGGCGGCCGCGTACGTGCTGTGGATGGTGCAGCGCACCACCCAGGGCACCCTCAACCCGGCGCTGACCGAGGTCGACGGCATGCGCCGGGACCTCAACCTGCGCGAGAAGGTGGTGGTCGCCCCCCTGATCGCGCTGATCGTGCTGCTCGGCTTCTTCCCGAAGCCGGTCACTGACGTGATCAACCCCGCCGTCCAGGCGACCATGGACGACATCGGTAGAACCGACCCGGCCCCGTCGGTGGGCACCGTCCAGGAGGCAGGCCGGTGAGCGCGAGGAGTGAGCTTGCGAGCCCCGCAGTCGCGAACGAAAGGCCGGCACCGTGACCGAGCTGAACCTGCCGTCGATCAACTATTCGGCGATCTCTCCGATCCTGATCATGCTGGGCACCGCGCTGCTCGGTGTGTTGGTCGAGGCCCTGGTGCCCCGGCGCTGGCGGCACGTGGTGCAGTTGACGTTGGCGCTGCTCGCGGTGCTCGCGGCACTGACCATGGTGGTCCTCAACGCCGACGAGCGGATCATCACCGCCGGCCAGGCCCTCGCGATCGACGGGCCGACGCTCTTCCTCCAGGGCGCGATCCTGGTGCTGGCCGCGATGGCGCTGCTGCTGATCGGTGACCGCTCGGTCGAGCGGGGCGGGGCGTTCGTCGCCCAGGCCGCGGTGACCGCCGAGTCGGCCGACGACCGGCGGCAGGCCGAGGGGCGCAACGGTCTCACCGAGGTCTACCCGCTGACCACGTTCGCGATCGGCGGCATGCTGATCTTCGTGGCGGCGAACGACCTGCTGACCATGTTCATCGCGCTGGAGGTCTTCTCCCTGCCGCTCTACCTGCTCTGCGCGCTGGCCCGTCGCCGGCGTCTGCTGAGCCAGGAGGCGGCGATGAAGTACTTCCTGCTCGGCGCGTACGCCTCCGCGTTCTTCCTGTTCGGTGTGGCCCTGATCTACGGCTTCACCGCCGGTATCCCGGGCCGCCCGGCCGGCGTCGACTTCGCCACCATCCACGCGGCGGTGAGCGAGTCGCCGGCCAGCCCGGTGCTGCTCTTCGCCGGCATGGCGCTGCTCGCCATCGGTCTGCTCTTCAAGGCCGCGGCGGCCCCGTTCCACGTCTGGACCCCGGACGTCTACCAGGGCGCGCCGACCCCGGTCACCGGGTTCATGGCGGCCTGCACCAAGGTCGCCGCGTTCGGTGCCCTGCTGCGCGTCTTCCAGGTCGCGTTCGCGAACGCCAACTGGGACTTCACCCCGGTCCTCGGCGCGGTGGCGGTGCTGACCATGCTGATCGGCGCGGTGCTCGCGGTCACCCAGACCGACATCAAGCGGCTCCTCGCGTACTCCTCGATCGCCAACGCCGGCTACCTGCTGGTCGGTGTGTTGGCGCCGAGCCGCGACGGGCTCGCCGGCACGATGTTCTACCTGGTCGCGTACGGCTTCTCGGTGCTGGCCGCGTTCGCCGTGGTGACGCTGGTGCGGGACGACGACGGCGAGGCCACCCACCTGTCCCGCTGGGCCGGGCTGGGCCGGCGGTCGCCGTTCTTCGCCGCGCTGTTCACGTTCATCCTGCTCGCCTTCGCCGGTATCCCGCTGACCAGCGGATTCACCAGCAAGTTCGCCATCTTCGGGCCGGCGTTGGACGGTGGCCAGGCCTGGCTGGTGATCGCCGGTGTGCTGACCAGCATGGTGCTCGCGTTCCCGTACCTGCGGGTCGTGGTGATGATGTGGCTCTCCGAGCCGGGCGAGTCCACCCCGACCGTCACCGTGCCCGGTGGGCTCACCTCCGCCGCGCTGACGATCGGTGTGCTGGCGACCCTGGTGTTGGGCGTCGCGCCGGCGCCGCTGCTCGATCTGGCTGCTGGAGCCGCCGAATTCGTTCGATAAACGAAGGTTCGATGACCGGGGGTCGGCACGTGTTCACGTGCCGGCCCCCGGTGCGTATCCCCGGGCCGGAGCAGGTCGAACGGGTGTGGCATGGTTGATAGCGTGGTGAATCCGGCGGGCGAGCGTTCAGGTGCCTCCGGCTCCGGCGGTCGACGGGGTCGGGCGAGCACGAGTCAGTTCGGCGCGCTTGGCCTCAACCTCGCCGATCCCCGTGTCGAGGCGTCCGTGCTGGGTCTTCTGGACACGGTCGAGGTCGAGTTGCGGGCCAGCGTGGCCAGCGCCGACCCGTTCGTCACCGAGGCTGCCCGGCACCTCGTCGAGGCCGGCGGGAAGCGTTTCCGGCCGTTGCTGGTGGCGCTGGGCGCCCAGTTCGGTGACCCGACCGGCGCGCAGGTGGTCCCGGCCGCCGTGGTGATGGAGCTCACTCACCTCGCCACCCTCTACCACGACGACGTGATGGATGAGGCCGCCGTCCGTCGGGGCGCGCCGAGCGCCAACTCCCGGTGGACCAACTCGGTCGCCATCCTGGTCGGTGACTACCTCTTCGCCCGCGCGGCGGACATCGCCGCCGACCTGGGCCCCGAGGCGGTCCGGTTGCAGGCGCGCACCTTCGCCCGGCTGGTGCACGGCCAGATCGCGGAGACCGTGGGGCCGCGCGCCGACGACGACCCGGTGGCCCACTACCTGCACGTGATCGCCGAGAAGACCGGCTCACTGATCGCCACGTCGGCCCGCTTCGGCGGCATGTTCGGTGGTGCCGCCCCGGAGCACGTGGAGGCCCTCGCCGGGTACGGCGAGACGATCGGCGTCGCCTTCCAACTCTCCGACGACCTGTTGGACATCGCCTCCGAGTCGGTGCAGTCGGGCAAGACCCCCGGCACCGACCTGCGCGAGGGCGTCCCGACGCTCCCGGTGCTCTACGCCCGCGAGGCGGACGACTCCGACGCCTCGTCGGTGCGGCTGCGGGAGATCCTGGCGACCGGCCCGTTGACCGACGACGCACTGCACGCCGAGGCGTTGGGGCTGCTCCGGGAGAGCCCGGCGCTCAAGCGTGCCCGGGAGACAGTGCGCAGCTACGCCGAGGAGGCCCGCGCGCAGCTCGCCCCGCTGCCGCACGGCCCGTCCCGCAGCGCGCTCGAGTCGCTCTGCGACTACATCGCCGACCGCACCAGCTGATCCACGCCCCGGCCCGTTGCGGCGGCCGCGCGGGTCAGCAGTCGGCTGCCGACGAGCATGAGGGCGGCGGCGAGCAGCATCGCCACCGCCGCGATGGTCCACATCGCCGGGTAACCGAGGTGGGCGGCGAGCGGGCCCAGGCTCAGCGGGCCGAGACAGCCACCCGCGTACACCCCGGTCTGGGTGATCGAGGTGGCGGTGGCCGGTGACTGTGGGTGCAGCCGGACCACAGCGAAGTTCATCAGGCCGGGCCAGGCCCAGCCCAGGCCGAAGCCGAGCACCACACCGACCACCAACGGCACCGAACCAGTCAACGCGAGCAGGCCCAATCCGACCGCGCCGACGAGCAGCATCGCGGCGATGAGGGCGACATGGCCGGTCTCGCGGCGATCGGCCAACCAGCCGGCGCCCACCCGAGCGGCCACACAGACCGCGCTGCCCAGGGTCAGGGTGAGGCCGGCCAGGCCCGGCGACAGCCCTCGATCCGCGGCGGAGTCCACCAGGAAGGTGCCCAGCGCGTTTGCCGCGCCGGACGCCAACGTCGCCGCCGCGCCGATCACCACCAGCGCCGCCGTCGCCCGCCCGGCGCGGGCGGCACCGGCCCGTCGGGCCAGGCCGGGCAACTGCCGGGGTACGGCGGCCAGTGTCGTCAGCGCGGCCACGGCGGCGGCCACGAACGCCCAGCGCCAGCCGGCGGTGAGCGCGATGGTGGGCACGGCCGCCCCGGCCAGCAGTGTGGAGACCGGGATGGCGGCCTGCTTGACACCGAACGACAGCCCCTGCCGCCGGGCCGGCACGTGCTGGGCCAGCGCGGCGTTGCTGGCCAACTGGCCGAGCGCGTTCGCGGCGGCGCTGAGCGCCAGCAGGCCGACCAGCACCGGGTACGACCGGGCGAAGGCGGCCACGGCCAGCATCGACCCGGCGGCCAGCAGGATGCCGCAGCGGGCGACCACCGCCGGTCCGTACCGCTCGACCAGGCGGCCGGAGGGCACCGAGGCCAGCGCGCTGACCCCGAAGTAGACGGAGACGGCCAGGCCCAGACCGGCCGGCGAGAAGCCGAGGTCGGTGCCCATCTGCACGGCGAGACCGCCGAGCAGGAAGACGGGGAGTACGCAGGCCACTGTGGTGACGACTGCGCCGGCGCTGGCCCGGACCGGGTGGGGTCGGGCGTTCGCCGGATCAGGGGTGTTGGAGGTGTCGGTCATCGTTGGGCAAACCTACGTGAGGCCCGCTCAGAGCACTCCTGGTGACCGGCGGGGCACTAGCTGTGGATGGTGATCTGGCATCCTCGACCCGAACAGGCATTTCGCACCGGGCCTGTTTTTCATATGGTGTAAGTCCCCGGCGGCGGAGGTGGTTGTGCGCGACCCCTTGGCAGAACCTTCGGACCTGATTCGCAGCGTGTCCCGAGCGCTACGGGTGCTGGAGTCGGTCGGTCGCGCCCCGAAGGGCCTGACCGTCAAGCAGATCGCCCGGCGCTGCGAGCTGACCGTGGCCACCACCTACCACCTGGTCCGCACCCTCGCCTACGAGGGCTACGTGATCCGTCGCGAGGACGGCACGTACATCGTGGGGTTGGAGGTGGCCGACCGGTACCGGGAACTGGTGACGGCGTTCCGGGGCCCGCCAGCGGTCGGTGAGACCCTGCGGCGGGCCGCACTGGACACCGGCTACAGCCACTACCTCGGTCGGTTCGTCGGCGGTCAGGTGGCGCTCACCGCGGTCGCCGAGGGGCACCGCTCTCCCTACCTGGAGGACCTGGTCCCCGGCTTCGACGAAGGGGCGCACGCGACAGCGCTCGGCAAGTCGCTGCTCGCCACCCTCACTACCGACCAGCGCTACCGCTATCTGCGCGAGTACGGCATGCGCCCGTTCACCACCGCCACGCTGACCACCACCGAGAGTTTCGAGGCCGACCTGGCCGCCGGTGACCGGCGCGGCATGCAGTTGGAGATGGGGCAGTTCCGGCAGGGGGTGGCCTGCGCCGCGGTGCTCGTCGCACCGGACAAGGACATGGAACGCCGCGTCGTGCTGGCCTGCGCGTTGCCGGCCAGCGAGATGATGACCTCCGCCCGGGTGGTACGCGCCAAGCTGCTCACAGTAGCCCGCAGCGTGGCCGACGGCATCGCCTCCGACAACTGACCGCCGAGAGGCCCTCTCCCAGGCTGGGAGAGGGCCTCTCGGGGCGGTCCAGCGCCGGACCGCCAGAGCAACGTCAGCGGCCTCTCGGCAGCGGGTACGACGTCAGCTGCCCACCGGGCCGCCGTCGAGGCGCCAGGTGACCACCACGCCCGGCTTGGCGTAGTCACCGTCCGGCCAGTTCGAGGCCGGGTTCTCCACCGAGGCCCCGGTGATCTCGCCCGGGTGCTGCACCGCGACGAAGACCGAGCGGTTGTCGCCGGTGATGAACGGGCCGCAGGTCTCCGCGCCGAGCGGCACGGTCAGGAACTGCTTGAGGTGACCCCGCTCCGGACCCTCCACGGCGGTGGCGAACAGGCCGTCGTTGCTGCCCAGCGCGTTGCCGTCGGTGGAGATCCAGAGGTTGCCGGTGGCGTCGAAGGCGACGTTGTCCGGGCAGGAGATCGGGGAGACCTTGGACTTGTCGTACCCGGCGAAGAAGGTCGACGGGTCGGTCGGGTCGCCGCAGACGATCGGCAGCGACCAGGCGAAGGTCTCCGAGGCGTTGTCGTTGCGGTCCTCGACCAGCTCCAGGATCTGCCCGTGCTTGTTGGCGGTGCGCGGGTTGGCCTCGTCCGCCTTCGGGTTGCTGCCCACGCCGCGGTTGGTGTTGTTGGTCAGCGCCACGTACACCTTGCCGGTGAGCAGGCTCGGCTCGACGTCCTCGGGGCGGTCCATCTTGGTCGCGCCGACCTTGTCACCGGCGAGCCGGGTGAAGGTGAGCACGTCCGCGGCGGTCATCCCGTCGACGAACGACCGGTTGCCGCTGACCAGCTTGATCCAGCGACCACGGCCGTTGAACGCGCCGTCGGTGGGGAGCTTGCCCGAGCCGTCGATCTCGGCGGCGCTGGTCTGGTCGAGCTTCGCCACGTAGAGCGTGCCGGACTCCAGCAGGGTCAGGTTGTGCTTGCGGGCAGCCCAGGAGTTGCCCTTCATGAACTTCTTGTCCGAGACGAACTTGTAGAGGTAGTCGAACCGCTCGTCGTCGCCCATGTACGCGACCACGTGGCCGTCCTTGGCGACGATCACGTTGGCGCCCTCGTGCTTGAACCGGCCCATCGCGGTGTGCTTGCGCGGGCGGCTCTCCGGGTCGAACGGGTCGATCTCGACGACCCAGCCGAACCGGTGTGCCTCGTTGGGGTGCTTCGTCAGGTCGAAGCGCTCGTCGGCGCGCTCCCACTTGCGGCTGCCGCTGGGGTAGCGGCTGGCGGTGCTGATGCCGTAACGGTCCAGCTTCGGCTTCAGTTCGGCCGGGGCGGCGTCGGCGCCGACGAAGTACTGGTTGAAGTTCTCCTCACCGGAGAGCACAGTGCCCCACGGGGTCACGCCACCGGCACAGTTGTTCAGCGTGCCGACGACAGTGCGGCCCTTGGGGTCGGCGGCGGTCTTCAGCCAGGCCGAGCCGGCGGCCGGGCCGGTCAGGTCGAACTTGGTGCTCAGCGCGGTGACCCGCCGGTTGTACGGCCGCGGACCCTTGTCGACCGGCTTCCACTGCCCGGTGCCGGCGACCCGCTCCAACTCGACGACCGACATGCCGTGCGCGGCCATGGCGGTGCGCAGCTGCTCCACGGAGAGCCCGTCCAGGCCGGGGAAGCCCGGGAACATCAGGTCCTCGTTCGTGTACTCGTGGTTCACCACGAGCAGCGCCCGCCTGCCCTGCTTGTCCAGCGGCAGCACGCCCACGAAGTCGTTGTTGTAGCCGAACTGCTTGGACTGCGCGGCGGCGGTCTGGTGGTGCAGGTTGAACTCCGGCGCGCCCGGCAGCACCGGGTCACCCCACTTGATCACCACGGCGTGGTCGTAGCCGTTCGGCACGACAAGGGTGTCCAGCTTGTTCGGCGGGATCGGCTTGAAGGTCAGCGCGCCGCTGCCCACCCCGGTGCTGGGACGGCCGAAACCGAAGGCCTCCGGAACGTCCGGGGTGGTCGGGGCCGCCATGGCCGGGGCCGCACCGGCGAGCGCACCGGCTGCCGCGCCGCCGAAGCCGAGCACCAGCGCGCCGACCGCGCCGGCCCGGACCACGCCACGCCGCGACACCTCGGCGTTCACCACGTCACCGAAGTACGCGTTGTCGGAGGTGTTCGGCACCGGGTGGTCACACGCGTTTCCGCACCGGTACAGGCAGGTCATGGCGTCGCGGGTGCCATGGCGGGTGCCGTTCAACAGGGGGAGCAGCCGGGGACGGTCGCTCATGGGAGAGGCCTCCAGAGAAGTCGGTGACACGACAGGCGGCGTACCAGCCGGACGCTAGGAGGACGTGGTGAGCGCTCGTCGGCCACGATGTGAACCGGGCATGAACACCTTCGTGGGTGGCAACCACCGGGCAACCGGTCTGACCTCGGTCTGAACCGATCGGCGTGACCGCACGTATTCCCGAGCGGACGCACCGCCGGACGCGCGCCGGAAGCGAGGAGACCGCCATCAGCGACCACGACGCCCAACTGCTGCGCGCGCTGCACGACGAGCACGCGGAGGCGCTGTACGCCCATGCCCTGCGGCTGGTCAACGGGGACCGGCAGCGGGCCGAGGACCTGGTGCAGGAGACGCTGCTGCGGGCCTGGCGACATCCGGAGTCACTCGACCCGACGCGCGGATCGGTGCGGTCCTGGCTGTTCACCACCGCCCGCAACCTGGCCATCGACGCCTGGCGGCGGCGATCCACCCGGGTCGGCGAGGTGTTCACCGACGATCTGCCCGAACCGCCCGAGGCGATCGACGAGGCCGAACGGGCGGTGGAGGCGTGGACCGTCGCCGAGGCCCTGAACCGGCTCAGCCCGACCCACCGGGAAGTGCTCGTCGAGTGCTTCTACCAGGGGCGGTCGGTGGCCGAGGCGGCGTCCCGCCTGGGCGTACCGCCAGGGACCGTGAAATCCCGCACCCACTACGCGCTGCGGTCTCTACGGTTGGTCCTGGCCGAAATGGGGGTGACGGGATGACCCGGTGCGAGTTCGCGTACGACGACGGCGCGTACGTGCTGGGTGCCCTGGCCCCGGCCGAGCGGGCGGCCTACGAGCGGCACCTCGGCGGCTGCGCCTCGTGTCGCGAGGCGGTCGCCGAGATCGCCGTCCTGCCCGGGTTGCTCGGGCGCCTCGACCCGGCGGGGTTGGAGCAGATCCTGCCGCCGCCGGCCCCGCCCCGGGTGCCCGCGCTGCTCGACGAGGCCCGCCAGCGCCGGCGCCGGGAACGCGCCGCGGACCGGCGACGGTACGCACTGACCACACTGGCCGCCGCCGGGCTGGCGCTGCTGGTCGGCGTGGGCACCGCCGTGGCGTTGCCCCGACCTGTCGACCCTTCCGGGCCGCCCGGCGCCCAGGGCACACCGACCCAGCAGGTGTCGATGGTCGCCATGCGGCCGGTGGCCGCCGCCGGGCCGGTGCACGCCGACCTCGGGCTCACCGGCACCAAGTGGGGCACCCAGGTGACCATGCGCTGCGGGTACGACGCGCGGACGAGCTACGGCAAGGCGTACCCGTTCCGGTTGGTGGCGCGCGGCCCGAACGGCGCCACCGAGCAGATCGGCTCATGGCTGGCCGCCCCCGGCGACGACCTCAGCTTCACCGGCGCCACGAGGTTCACCGACGCCGAGCTGGTCAGCGTGGAGCTGCAGAAAGCCGACGGCACCCCCCTCCTGACCTACGCCGTCCCCTAACCCACCCCTGGTCCTCCGCGATCTTGCACTTCCTGCCCTCCCATAACGGGGCATCGCGGGCATATCGGCTACCGAAACTGCAAGATCGCGACATCAGGGTGCGGGTTGGGGTTGGGGTCAGGGGGTGGGGAGAGGGGTGGGGACCGCTGTGGGTTGGCGGGACTGGCGGGTGCGGCGGGAGGTGCGGACGGCGTCGGCGGTGAAGACGATCAGGGCCAGCCAGACCAGCGCGAAACCGGCCAGCCGGGCCGGCGGCATCGGCTCGTGGAAGATCAGCACCCCGCAGCCGAGCTGGAGGATCGGCGCCAGGTACTGGATCATGCCGAGGCTGCTCAGCGGCAGTCGGTTGGCCGCCCCGGCGAACATCAGCAGCGGAATCGCCGTGGCCGCGCCGGCCAGCACCAGTAGCGCGGTGTGCCCGGCCGAGACGTGCCCGAAGGTCAGGTCGGCCTTCGCCATCAGCCAGGCCAGGTAACCCAGAGCCGGCAACGCCAGCACCGCCGACTCGACGAAGAGCCCCTCCGCCGCCGGCAACCCGAGCCGCTTCTTGACCAGGCCGTAGCCGGCGAAACTGAACGCCAGCGTCAACGCCAGCCACGGCAGCCTGCCGTAGTCCACGGTGAGCACCGCGACAGCCGACGCGCCGATCCCCAGCGCCACCCACTGCGCCGGGCGCAGCCGCTCCCGCAGCACCGTCACCCCGAGCAGCACCACTACCAGCGGGTTGATGAAGTAGCCGAGCGCGGTCTCCACCACCCGGTCGGAGTTGACCCCGTAGATGTAGGTGCCCCAGTTGACAGCGATCAGCGCGGCGGCGGCGACGATCCCCGCCACCGCCCAGGGGCGGCGCAGCAGCGCCCGCAGGAAGCCGACGTTGCGCAGCGCCGCCAGCAGCAGGGCCACGAAGACCACCGACCAGACGATCCGGTGGGCCAGGATCTCCAGCGGGCCGGCGGGTCGCAGCAGCTTCAGGTAGAGCGGAAAGAAACCCCAGAGCAGGTACGCGCCGAGGCCGTAGAGGTATCCCAGACGGAGTGGCGTCACGCTTCCACCGTAAGGGGCGTAGTGCTGCTTTGTTCCTTTCCGGTGATGGGGGTCACCGGGGGCCGCCGGTCCAGCTGCATCCAGCGTTGCGGCGCGTCCAGCGGGGTGAAGCCCACCCCCGCGTACACCTGGTGGGCGTCGTTGGTGCAGAGCAGGATCCGGCGTACGCCCAGCTCGTCCAGGTGGTCGCGGACCGCGCCGGCCAGCCACCCGCCCAGACCGCGCCCCCGGGCGGCGCGGTCGACGTACACGTCGCAGAGCCAGGCGAAGGTGGCACCGTCAGTGACGACCCGGGCCACCGCGACCTGGCGGCCGTCCTCCGGCCGGTAGACGCCGAAGGGCAGTGAGCCGTCGAACGCCCGCTCGGTGGTCTCCCGGTCTCGTCCGAGCGCCCAGTACGCGTCGGTGGACAACCAGTGGTGCACCAGGTCCAGGTCGATCCGCGCCGGATCGGTGCTGAGCAGGTGGCCATCGGAATAGGTCAGCGTGAACATGACGCGACGCTAACCGCCGAGATGGGCGGTCAGGCTGCCACATTCCCGAAGTCTGGTCATCGGCCCGCCGGGGCCCCGGCCGAGGTCGGAGCCCCGGACGGACCGGGTCGGTGCTTGCTGGTCGGCGGTCAGTCCCGGTCGAGGACGGCGCCGAGGATCCAGGTCACGATGCTCACGAAGAGGGCACCGAGCACGGCTGCCGGCCAGAAACCGTCCACCGAGAACGGCAGCCCGGCCTGGTCGGCGATCCAGCTGGTGAGCAGGAACAGCAGCCCGTTCACCACCAG
This sequence comes from Micromonospora vinacea, assembly GCF_015751785.1. NCBI lineage: Bacteria > Bacillati > Actinomycetota > Actinomycetes > Micromonosporales > Micromonosporaceae > Micromonospora > Micromonospora vinacea. Next base: position 2,328,526 of record NZ_JADOTY010000001.1, read on the forward strand.
GGCGATGAGACCCAGGGTCAGCAGGTAGAAGCCACAACCGACGGTCTTGATGATCGGCTGGAGAACCGCGTTGACCACGCCGAAGATCACCGCCACCAGGAGCAGCGTGGTCACCGTCTCGGTGGCGGAGTTCGAATCCAGGGAGATGCCCGGGATGAGGAGCGTGGCCAGCCAGAAAGCCAGAGCTGTGCTGGCCAGCCGAATCAGCAGACCTTTCAGAAAACCCATGGCGGGGATCGTGCCACGGACACCGCACCGACGTAACCCACCAGCTGACCATCCCGGTGGATCAGCCGCGCGTCGGCGGCCCGATCAGTTGCGCCTCGATCGGTGTGGGGGAGAGCAGTGCCCAGCGCAGCGCCCGCCGGTTGACCACGGCCACCATGTCCTCCCGGATCCGGGTCAGCCACTCGGCCGAGCCGCCCAGCCCCAGCGCGGCTCCGGCCAGGGTTGCCTCGGCGGAGGTCAGCGGTTGGAGCAACGCCAGGTCGGCGCGGCTCAACGCGTCCACATCGGCCGGGGTCAGCTCGTCGCGTACCACCAGTGTGGCCCGCCACGGCGGGCCCGGCGCGGCCTCGGCCGCCACCGGCCCGGCGTCGACGATCAGCAGCAACGGACGCAGCGCGGTGCCCACCCCGTCGGCGACCGCCCGACCCGGCGGAAGCAGCGGGATCGTGCCACCCGGCGCGCCAACCCCCCGGATGAACGGCTCCCAGGCGCGCGGCCGGGCGGTCTGCACCACCACCAGGGCACCGAGCGCCAGCGCGCGCAGGGCCACCAGTTGGACTGCGCGCACCCCGCCGACCAGCAGCACACGGGTGCTCTCCGGCCGGAACAGTCGCACGGTGACGGCTCGGCCGTGCCGGTTGGTGCCGACCATCATGCCCGCGTCACCCAGCGACAGCTCCCAGTCGGTCACCGCCGGGCCGGGCTGCGCCCCCGGCGCCGGTGGACGGGCCTGGGCCCCGGGTGCCGTCAGCGCCAACGGCAGCGTAGCGGCCAGCCCGCTCAGGTGGGCGCCGTCCAGTCGGCGTAGCTTTCCACCCAGGTCGGTCACCAGGCGGGTCAGCGCCTCGGTGGCCGCCGCCAACTCGGTTGCCGTCGCGGCGGCCAGGCGTACGGTCAGCTCGGTCGGCGCTCCGCTCGTCGCCAGCGGACCCGACGACGTGGACATCGTCGGTGACGGACCTGAGCAGATCGACACCGTCGTGGCCGTCGCCGGCAGCGCGAGCAGGCGGGGCACCAGCCGGCGTCCGGCCGCAGCGCCCGCGTCGGGCCAGCGGATCAGTCGGAAGGTGGCCTGGACCAGGTTGCCGGACCGGATCGCCGGCCAGGACTCCCGGACCGGTTCTCCGTCGTGGTGGGCCAGCTCGCCCAGGACGCGCAGCGCCGCGGGCACCCCGAGTGGCCGCGCGGCCAACGGGCCGAGCCGGCGGACGATCCGACGGACCGTGCCGGCGAGCACCCGGCGCAGGTCCTCCTCGGACCAGCCGTTCACCCGCAGTACCCGGACCGCCACTACGGCCCGTTCTCGCCCGGCGAGCCGCCCGTCGGTGAGCTGCCGGTACGACGTGCCGACAGTGCCTCCGGCGCTCGGTACCGGTGCCGGCGCACCGGCGAGCAGCAGTTGGATCAGCAGCGGGGGCTGGTCCGGCCCGGCCGGGGAGAGCAACGCGGCCGGGGCGGGGATCGCCTGGGACGCGTCGCCCAGCAGGTCACCGGGGTCGCCGAGCTCCAGGAGCGCGACCATGCCGGTGGTGTCCTCCAGGACGGCCGCCGGCCCGCTGGTCAGCTCCGTCGAGCGGACTACAGTGCCCGGAGCGACAAGGTCGAGCAGCTCGGCCGCTCCGGCCGGCCCCGTCAGCACCCGCCGGCGGGTCAGATGGGCGGTGGCGGTGCCCAACCACTCGAAGAGCCACCGCCCCCGAACCGGCACCCAGGCGGCCGCCAGCAGCAGCACTGCCACCAGCACGGCCACCGCGACGACCGGTGCGGGTCGGCCCAGGGCGACGAGGACGAGCGCCGCCGCGACCTGCGCGGTGACCAGTTGACCGGCTCGCGCACCGGCGCCCAGGCGACGGCCGAGCGCGACCCAGCGGTCCACCGGCGACCGGCGACGGGGGGTGCGCTGGTCGGCCGACCCCGGACCGCTGTCGGTGGGTCGGCCCGCCCCGATCGCCAGTGGAAAGGCGTCTGCCCCGGACCCGACCGGGGCCGGTGGGTGCGGCCCTCCGGTGGTGATCGCCGGCACCGTGCCTCCTCGACCAGTGGGACCGGGTCGGGCGGCCGGCCGCCCTCCGGCGGCCCGTCACGCGCCGCGACGTGGCTGCGGCACATCGTAAGCGACCGATGGCCGCCCCGGTTGTCCACAGGGGAAGCCAGCGGGGTAGCAGAACGGCTACGAGGTCGCTACCGTCAGCCACGAAGTCCTTCGCTGACCCGTGTCTCAGTGCTCGACGACCGGGCCAAGCGACGACGCGTCGCCCACTGTGGGCGCGTCGACGGCCAGGTGCGATCCGAGAGACGAGGTGACGTCCGGATGTCCCAAACCAAGGCAGAAGCAGCGGTGATGCAGCAGACCGCCGCGAAGTTCGAGCAGGTGGACCAGTCGTTGCAGTCCATGCTGACCGGCCTGTTGGCCGAGCTGGAGGTGTTGCAGCAGGCCTGGCGTGGCGCTGGTGGCCGCTCGTTCGAGCAGGTCAAGCAGCAGTGGTCACAGGACCAGGCGGCGTTGCACCGCGCGCTGCGGGAGACCGCCGGTGCGATCCGCACCGCCGGTCGGCAGTACGACGTGTCCGACGACGAGGTGTCCAGCCGGGTGGCCGGCACGAACCGCGGCGGCATTCAGCTGCCGCTCTGATCCCGCTGGGGAGGGAATCCGATGGACCATGGTGTGCTGGTCGTCAACTTCGCCGCGCTGCAACAGGCCGGCGCTGACATTCAGAAGGCGTTGAACACCCTCGACGCGCAACTCGGCCAACTCGAACGCGACGCCGCCCCCCTGGTGGCGAGCTGGACGGGCGAGGCGCGGCAGGCCTACGAGCAGCGGCAGGCGAAGTGGCGCTCGGCCTCGCAGGACCTACAGGGCATGCTGCGTGACATCAGGTTGGCGGTGAACGACTCCGCCACCGACTACCTGGACACCGAGAAGAAGAACACCGGGCTGTTCCAGTGAGCGATGTGGGCCGGGAGCGCTGACCGTGTCCGGGTCAGCGCCCCGCCCGCAGCCAGCCGGAGGTCAGGGCCGCGCGCGGGCGGGCTCAGGTGGTGCGCGGGCGTGTTCAGGCCGGGCCGGCCGGGCGCCAACGCCGACGCGCGCCCCGGGGCAGCACCAGGGCGAGCAGCACCACGGTGACCGCCGTCAGGCCGGCCACCGCGCCGACCAGCAGGGCTCGGTCCCGCGCGGCGGCCCGACGGGCCTGGCGGGCGAGCTGCGCCGGGTCGGCCCGATCGTCGGCGAGCGCGGCGACCGGCCGGGCAGCGGCCGTACGGCCGCCGCTGGTCTCGGTGACCGCCCGGTAGGGGTTCAACACCCCGGCGCCGTACCCGCCGCCGTGGCCCGCGCCCGGCGCTGGATCGGCGGTGGCGATGATGCGCTCCGCCACCTGGGCGGCGGTCAGCTCCGGCCGGTACTCGCGCAGCAACGCGGCGGTGGCGGCCACGAAGGGTGCCGCGTAACTGGTGCCTTCGACCCGATGGTGGCCGGCACCGGGTGCGGCGGTCAGCACCGCACTGCCCGGCGCGACCAGGTCGACGTACGGGCCGGTCTGCGAGAACGTCGCCCGCCCGCCGTCCGCCCCGATCGCGCCCACGCCGAGCACCCCGTCGTAGCCAGCGGGGAACGGCCTGGGGTCTCCGCTGTCGTGCAGGTTGCCGGCGGCGGCCACCAGCACCACGTCCCGCTCGACCGCGTACCGCACTGCCGAACGGACCTCCGGGTCGTCCGCGTACAGCACCACGGACAGGTTCACCACGTCGGCGTCATGGTCGACGGCCCATCGGATGGCCTGGGCGAACTCGTCGGCGCTGACCGTACGCCCCGACTCCCGCCCCTGCACCACCTGCTGCTCACTCACCCGCACCGGCAAAATTCGGACACCTGGCGCCAGGCCGCGGAAGGCGACGTCGGGGCGGGGTGCCGCCGCGATGATGCTCGCCACACCGGTGCCATGCCCGGCGCAGTCCCGACCACCGTCCCCGCCGGGGTCGAGCAGGTCGGCGCCGGGCAGCACCCGGCCAGCCAACTGCGGGTGCACCCGGTCCACCCCGGAGTCGACCACCGCGACGGTCACCCCGACGCCGGTGGCCAGCGGCGCGAGCCGCGCCGGGTCGTACCGTTGCTGTGGCCAGGGTGTGGCCGCGACCGGCCGCACCGGGGCGAGCGGAGTCGCGCAGGCCGGTGCCGCCCGGAGCCCGGCGGTGGCGGTGACGTTCGGGAGGGCCGGTACGGTCAACAGACTGGCGGCCAGACCTGCCAGGACCGGGCGCGTGATCGATCGGGACATCGACACCCTCCGTATCGTGTCGGCTCCGGAACGGGATGTTATCCCCTCATCCGCGCCCTGGCAGGCCGCCCCCGGCCAACCATTGTGATCTTGGTACCACCTTGTAGGTTGTACGCGATACCTGTGGCCTGTTCTCGGAAGGGGAGGTGGCCGTGACCGAATGGGAGCCGGCCACGGAGGCCGAGGTGGCGCTGCGCGACGCGCTGCGCGCCAACGACCAGGAGCTCTACTTCCGGCTCCTGTCCCGCACCGATGTGCTGCTGCCGGTCTCCGCGCCGACACAGCCGGGCCAGCCACCCGCCGGATGGGGCACCTGGACCACCGGCGGTCGGACCCACGTCCTGGCCTTCACCTCCGCCGCCGCCCTGCGCGCCTGCCTCGGCGATCACGCCGGCAGCAACCGACGCATCCCCTTCGCCGATCTCGCGGCCAGTTGGCCCAACCACGAGTGGTGGCTCGCCGTCAATCCGGGCCTGCCGGTCGAGGGTTACCTACCGGCCTGGTTCGTGTCGCAGCTGTCGCGGGGCGACGTGCGACTGCCCGGCCGTGCCATGGGTGCCCGCGCTCGCCTGGAGCGGGCCGAGACGTTGGCCCGGACCCGGCCCGGCATGCCAGCCCGGGACTCCGCGCCAGCCGCTGGACCGCCCCCGGCGACGGGGGCGGCCCCGTCCGCGCCCGAGACTGCTCCGCTCGCACCCCGCAGGCCCAGCCGGAGCGGTGCCCCCCGGGTGGGTGCCCCGCCGGCGCCGGGCCCGGCGCCCCGGCCGCCCGTCCCCGCTGAACCGCCGCGCCGGTCCGGCGACGAGGGCCTGCCAGCCGCCGGTCAGCGGCACCCGACCGAGGCACCCCGGCCCACGCCGGGCACCGAAGCCCTGCCCCGCACCGAAGCCCTGCCCCGCACCGGCCGGCCGTCCCGGTTCACCCCGTTGGCGACCGCCGGCCCCACCACCGACCAGCCCGGGCCCAGCCTGGGGTGGCCGGCGGCGACCCGGCCGGGCGACACCGACGGCTCCGCCCCGGGTAACGGCAACGGTGGCCCCCAGGCCGCACCTCGGCGCTCCTTCTTCGACCCCAGCCCGGCCCGCGACCCGGCCCCGAACGGGGGTCGTCCCGGTGACCGGGCGGCCCCGCCGACCCGGTTCGGGCGAGGCAGCCAGCCCTTCCCTCGCCGCCGCCCAGCCGATGCGCCGGGCGACGAGACGGCGACGCGGGCCTTTCCGATGGCGACGGACCCGGCAGCCACCCAGGCGATACGACGGCCGGAGGGCGACCTCGGCGCGTCCCGTGGGGTGGGCGCACCACCATCCGGCGAGGAGGTCACCCAGCCGCTGCCTCCGCGCCGACACAACCCGCTGGCCGAGGAGCCCACCCGCGCGTTCCGGATGACCGGTGAGCCGCCACTGGCCGGTGCGCCTGGGCGGCCCGGTCCGTCGGCGGAGGAGACGCAGGCGATCCCCCGGGACCGTCCGGGCCGGTTCGTGCCGGCGGAGGATCTGCCGGTATCCGTCGCGGAACCGGTCTCCGGGCCACCCGCGCCGCGCCGCGGCTTCACGCCCATCGTCATCGAGGGCACGATCATCGAGTCCCGCGACCTCACCGACCCGGTCGAGAGCAGCGCGCCGGTCGAGGCGCCCCGCCGGCCCAGCCCCGCCGAGGCCGCCCCGCCGCCGTTCGGCTCGGCACCCTCCGGTCCGGGCCTGTTCAGCCCGTCGTCTCCCGGACCCAGGCCGTCCGGGCCGGTGTCGTTCAGCCCCGGTCCGCCTGCCCCGAGCCCGTACACTCCGCACCCCTCCGGTCCGACCGAGGCCGGCCATGCCGGTGTGAGCGGAATGCGGGCCGACGATCCGGTCGACGCCCCGCTCGCCGACAGTGGTTCGTCGACCGGTACGGACCGGGCCGGCAGTGACGGCAGCGGCGAGAGCGTGATCGCGGGTGACGGTCCACAGCCGCCGGCTGACGAGCCGACGACTGTCGGGTTCGACCCGGCCAACACGGTCGAGGAGGACCTGCTCAACGCCGCCGGCTCCGGCAGCACCGACACCTTCCTGTCCACCCTGTTGCTGGCCCGGGTGCTGCTGCCGGCGGCACCGGAGTCGGTGCCGGGAAGCCGCCCGGGAGACCCCGGCTTCGTCTGGCGGACCGGGCAGCTCGACGGCGAGACGTACGTGGTGGTCTACACCTCGGCGGAGCGCCTCGCCGACCACGTCGAGGGCGACGTCGACACGGTCCGGGTGAAGTTCGCCCAACTGATCCGGCGCTGGCCCGACGAGGACTGGTCGTTCGCCGTCAACCCGGGCACCCCGGTCGGTGCCAAGTTGCCCGGCGAGCAGATCGTCGCGTTGGCCAACTGGGCCGCGGAGGTGGGGCTCGGCGACGACCTGGAAGTGGACCAGGTGGAAGCGCCAGCCGTGGCCGAACCCGCCGCCCGTCCCCGGTACGCCCCCGCGGCGGTCGACCCGACCCGGCCGACCGTCATGCAGAAGGCGGTCGCGCCGAGCCAGCTCGCGTACTACCTGGATCGTGGCTACGACCGGGTGTCCGGGTTCGTGCACCGGGCCGGTGAGCTGTCCCACCTGACCACACCGGCCCAGCTGCACGAAGCGCTGGGCCTCAGCTACCCGGGCTCACCGTTCGCCCCGGGCGCCGAGGAGATCTACGTGCTGCGGTGGCCGGCGCACCGGCCGAGCCTCTACCGCATCCCGTACGGCGGTCAGAACGAGCCGGCGATGCGGGCCATGGAGGGCTGGGTCATCGAACGCCCGCCGTTCCGGGGCAACGGCTTCGCCCCGGGCGAGAGCAGCGACGTGGTCGCGGAGTTCAAGGTGGACAGCGCCCGGCTGCCGCACGGCGCCCAACTCTGGCGCATCGGCGCGGACGGCACCGAGCGGGTGGTCGCGGAACTGGACACCGACACTGTCACCTGGCGACGGGTCGGGGAGGCGTGATGCGCGACGGTTACGTGGCCCGGTGGCGGGGTCGGGAATACCAGGCCAGCCCGGACGGCGACGACATCCGCCTCTACCAGCCCGAGCCGGGCGAGGGCTTCGAGGAGATCCGGGCGGGCCGCTACGTCCGGGTGCTCCCGGCGAGCGAGATCGAGGACCTGGCGTACGTGCGGACCACCTGCACCTGGAAGGGGCAGCCGTTCATCGTGCTCGGCGAGCACGACGCCTGGCTGCGGGTGGAATACACGGGCGGTCGCTGGCCGGTGGCCGAGGCGATGCGGCTGGAGGTCTTCGACTTCGGTGTCTACCAGGGCTGGGCGCCCGCTGCCGAGGTCACCGACCTGCGGGAGCAGCGGGTCTGACCGGTCAGGTCTTCGCCCACCGCAGGATCTCGCCGAGCACCAGTTCCGGTGCCTCCAGGTGCGGGAAGTGCCCCACCCCGTCGAGCAGCCGCCACTCGTACGGGGCGACGACGTACCGGCCGGAGCCCAGCGCGGTACGCGGCAGGGAGGCGGTGTCCAGCGCGCCGTGCAGTTGCAGGGTCGGGGTGGACAGTGGCTTCTGCATCAGGCGGACGAACCGGTAGCCGTGCAACCGCAGCAGTGAGCGGAACGCCCAGCGGTAACCCTCCAGCGCGCAGAACGCGGCCTGCGGGATGCGCATCGCCTCCCGGCACCGCTCGGCGTACGCCTCGAAGTCCGGCCCGGCCACCCACCGTGGGCCGCTCCAGCGGCGCATGATCTCGCCGACGGCCGCCGCGCCGTCGCGGGTCAGCACGTGCTCGTAGCGGGGGAGCTGGAACTTCAACGCCGGGGTGGAGGCGGTGAACTGCCCGCGCGGGTCGGCGAAGATGGCGGCGCGCAGTCGCAGCGGGTGCGGTGCCCCCAGCACCACGAGCCGGCGGACCAGGGACGGGTGGAACGAGGCCACCGTCCAGGCCACCATGCCGCCGAGGCCGCTGCCGACGATCGTCGCGGATCGTTCACCGAGCGCGCGGATCAGCCCGGCGACGTCGGCGGCGAGGGTGTAGCCGTCGTACCCCCGGGGTGGTTTGTCGCTGGCGCCGTAGCCGCGCAGGTCGACGGCGACCGCCCGGAAGCCGGCGTCGGCGACTGCCGGCAGCATCTGGTGCCAGGCCCACCAGTGCTCCGGGAAGCCGTGCAGGAAGAGCACCATCGGCCCGGTGCCGGCCTCGACCACGTGGAACCGGCTGCCGTTGGCGCCGACGAAACGGTGCGTCCACGGCCCCTCGGTGAGGACACAGGACTCGTCGACGGCCCCGCCGCGCTGGTCGGTCATGGCAGACAGCCTAGGACCCGGTTGCCGCAGGCGACCCTGGTGGTCGTGTTGAACAGGGGAAAGCCCCGGGTTGCCCCGGACCGCGACCAGGGGCACCGGGTGCGACAAAGGGCGACGCCCGGGCAGGTGACCTGCCCGGGCGTCGCTCGTTGGTGCGGGATCAAGTGGTCAGCTGACCCGGATCTTCATCGAGGTGCCGTCCTGCTCCACAACCTTGATCTTGACACCGGCTGCGGGGAGCTTGACGCCGTGGTTCGGCAGCTCCTCGTAGAAGTACTTCTTGGTGTCGTCGAACAGCGGCTCAGCGGCCTGGCCACGGATGTACTGCGGCTCGCTGTTGAGGTGCAGGGTGAACGAGTCCGCCTTGTTCAGGCTGAACGGTGCGTCGTACACCTGGACGCGGGCCCGCCACGGAGCACCGGTCAGGTTGTAGATCGGGCGCGGGTGCGCGTCGATGTACAGGTTGCGACCCTCACCCGGGTGACCGCCCGGGTTGGACTCGGACGCCGGGGCGGTGTTGTTGTCGGAGAAGCGGGTGTTCCAGTACGAGATGAGCAGGCCCTCCTGGTACGCGTAGTGGTCCACCCAGTCCGGGCGGGTGTTCGCGTAGCCGAAGAAGTACGGGCCGGTCTTCAGGTACTTGTCGTACGAGACGTACGAGCGGTTGCCGGCGATGTAGAAGTTGTCGAACAGCCGGGTGTAGGTCGCCCCGACCACCTGGAACTTCTCCAGCGTCCAGCCGGCGTCGGTCTCGGCGCCGTCGCTGAACACCGTCTGGCCGTCAGCGGTCACGGTGATCGCGTCACCGAAGAAGCCGCCCTCGGAGACGCCACCGTCGGTGACGTAGTGCAGGCGAACCTGCGCCACCTTCCCGGCGACCGAGGTCAGCGGGATGTTGATGTCCGTCCAGGTGCCATTGCTGGTGCCCGCGAGGGCCGGACGACCCGCGCCGTCGACGCCGATCGGCGTGCCGTTGACGGTGCCGTCCAGGTCGGTCCAGGTCTTGCCGCCGTCCGTCGACGCCTCGAAGTAGAGGTAGTCGTAACCGGCCTCGATGCTGTACTTGCCCTTGAGCGACATCGCCGCCGCGGACTTGCCGGTGAGGTCGAACGTCCTCGTCATCTTGCTGTCGAGGTCGTCCTCGTTACCGGAGAAGTACTGCTTGGCGCCCTCGAACGGCGCGCCGTAGTTGAAGGTGTACTCCCGCTGCGGCAGCACCACCACGGCGGCCTGCGCCTTGTCGGAGTTGTACTCCTGCGGGCCGAGCTCCAGCGAGCGCTTCTGCCCCGCCACGATCACCTCGTAGTCGAGCCAACCGAGCTGGAGCTTGTTCCACGCGCCGAGGTCGCCGCCCCGGTCGCCGATGCCGGCGTCGTTCTTGGCGCCGAGCCGGCTCTGGGCCATCAGGGTCCAGTGCTCGTTGTTGTTGTCCGCCGGGCCGTAGTCGTCCGGCAGGCCCAGGTCGTGGCCGTACTCGTGGTAGAAGACGCTGCGGCCACCGTTTTCCGGCTGGATCGTGTAGTCGCGGATCCAGACGCCGGTGTTGCCGATCTGGGTGCCGCCGATCGGGAAGTTCGGCGGGCCGACGGGCGAGCTGTTGAACGCCGACCAGCGGTGGCTCCAGATCGCGTCCTCACCCTGCTGCGGGTCACCGTCGGCCTGGTCGCCGCCGGAGTGGACGATCTGGAAGTGGTCGATGTAGCCGTCCGACTCGTTGAAGTCGCCGTCCTGGTCGAAGTCGAACCGGTCCCACTGGTCGAAGGTCTTCATCTCAGCGGCGATCTGCGCGTCCGTCCGGCCCTTGGCCTTCTGGTCGGCGACCCACTGGTTGGCGGCGTCGCGGATCAACGCCCAGGTGTTCGAGCAGACGTTGTCGGCGCAGACGGCCGGGTCGTCCAGCGGGTTCGGCTCCTCGCCGGGCTCCGGGTCCGGGATCGGGTCGTCGGAGCGACCGTAGCGGGCCTCGTTGTACCGGACCTTGACCCAGTCGGTCACCTCACCGTCGACGGTGTAGCGACCCGAGGACTGTGCCTCGTAGTACTGCTTGAGCGACTCGTCGCCCGGGTTGGTGCCGAAGTAGATCTGGCGGAAGTGCTCCGGGCTGAAGTCCGGCTGCCAGATGGTGGAGTTGTCCACGGCCCGGTTGGGCTCGGGGATCTTGTTGTGCAGCGGCCCCTCGAACGTCGACGGTCCGGCGATGTCCGGGTTCATGTCCTTGTCCGGGTAGGACGGGTGCCGCTCGTCCCCGAACTCGGCCAGGATCACGAAGATCTTGTCGGTCCGCTCACGCTTGAGCTCGACGTACTGGTCCTTGGTCTTCTTGGCGCCAGCGGTGCTGCGGGTGCTGAAGCCCGACCCGCTCGTCTCGCCGACCTTGACAACAGTGCTTCCGTTGCGCTCGATCGGCTTGCTGCGACCGCTCAGCACGTCGCTGAGCCCCTGCTCACGCAGTGCGCGGCGCTTCTCCTCGAGCTTGTCGGGGAGTTCGTCCTTCAGCGCCTGTGGTTCGGCAGCGGCCGGTGCTGCGGCCGGCAGTTTGGGCTGAGGCGCCGCCGAGGCGGACGGGCCGAAAGCCAGGCCTGTCGCCGTCAGTGAGAGCCCGAGCAGACCCACTGCGACTTTGCGCACGTGGTACCTCCGGTGTGAGGGAACCGGCCCAACGGGGGTACGGGCCGGTGGGAGATCGATCCCACTAGTGGGACCATTGGTGAACATAGTTACTGGCGGGACGGGTGGGAAGAACCCCGCGTCGATTTGTTGCAAGATTTTGTTGGGAATGCTTTTCACCGTCACACCCCGCGGGTTCATCAGCCGCGCTGACCAGCGCGTCCCGGGACACGAACGTATACAACGACACTTTTCGATCAAGCTGATTGCACATACGACAGTGGGGCCGGCAGCGTCTCCGCCACCGGCCCCACCGTCAGTTGTCGATCTGTGAAACCGTTACTTCTTTGCCGGAGTCACGTAGATCATGGCCGACGAGTTGTCCCCGGCAGCCTTCTTGATCGTCAGCGAGACGCCGTAGTTCACGCCCTGGTCGCCGGGGTTACCGGTGCCCAGCACGATCGCGCCGCCGCCCAGGGTCACGCCGTAGAACTCCGGCGCGGGGCTGCCGTCCGGGTTGGTGACCCGGGTGGTGTACGGCGCGTTGTCACGCGACGGCAGGACCACCGACGCGTCGTTGTCCCGGGCGTAGGCAGCACCATCGCGCATCTCGATGCCCGGGTACCAGCCCTTGGCGTCGGTGAACGCCTTCACCGGCGCCAGCCCCTTGAACTTCGTGCAGTACGCGCTGTACGGCTCGTCCGCCGCCTCCAGGCACTCGGTGAACGGGTACGTCCGCTGAAGCGTGAAGGCCGCGTTCGACGACTGCGGGCGGCTCGGAAGGTTGTCCGTCACCGACGGGTCCTTCACGGCCGCCTCACCGGTGCGCCGCAACGGGTCGAAGTGCGAGTCGACGATGAGCAGGCCGCCCTTGGCGCCGTAGCTGGGCAGCGCGGTCATCTGCCCGGTGACGTGGTTGACGTCGCCGAGCGCGGTGTCCCGGTACCAGACCAGCATGCCCGGAGCGTTGTAGGAGATCCGGTCGACCTTCCACGCCTCGTGCGAGTAGATGGTGTCGTAGGCGTACTTCAGGCCCTTGTCGAAGCCGTCGAAGTTGCGCCACTCCGCCAGGTAGTACTGGGCGTGCACCTCGGTGCCGCTGGAGACCTTCCAGCCGCCGCCGGTGGTGTCGACGAAGGTGCCGCCGGTGGCCGTCCAGCCGTTGGCGCCACCCTCGACGTCGTCACTCCAGGTGGTGGCGCCGCCGCCGGTGACCGAGAAGTCGTCGACGAACCAGTTGCGCTCCTCGAACGCCTCGTCGGTGGCCAGGCGCAGCCGCACCTGGACCGTCGTGCCGGCGTACGCCGACAGGTCGACGTAGTCGTGCCGCCAGCCGTCGGTGCTGCCGGTCAGGCCGTACTTCTTGCCGCCGAAGTCGTTCATCCGGCCGTTCGGGTCCGGGTAACCGTCCGGCGTGGTGACGACAGTGCCACCCTCGTCGTACACCTTCTGCTCGGTCCAGGTCGTACCGCCGTCGGTGGAGAGCTCGACGAAGCCGTAGTCCCAGTCCTCCTCGATGATGTAGTTGTTCCACATCCAGAACTTCGAGTCGGCGGCGGCCGGCACGTCGACCGAGCGGCTCAACTTGACGTCGGCCCACTCCTGGTCGTTGTTGCTGTGCCACATCTTGGTGCCGCTGTGCGGGGTCGCCAGCGTGGTCACCTTGTCCGGCAGGTCGACCTTGATGCCGTCCTCGGAGTCGATCGGGGTGCGCGACGTCTGGCCGAGCTTCACCTCGCGCGGGTTCGACCCGGGGCGGATGGTCAGCGGGTCGGCCCAACCGAGCACCCACTTGTCCCAGATGCCCATGTGCGTCGGCAGCGCCTGGAAGATCTCACCCGAGTGTGAACCCGAGGCCATCAGGTCCCAGAAGTCCACGTCGGAGTCGGCGTTGCCGGACGTGTCGTACAGGTCCGGCAGGCCCAGGTCGTGGCCGAACTCGTGGGCGAAGACACCGACGCCGGCGTCCTCCGGCTGCACGATGTAGTTCGACGCCTTCAGGTTGGTGCCCGGGATGGTGTAACCACCGGCGACCGTGGAGGAGTGCGCCCACACGGCGTACACACCCTCGGCGCCGCCACCACGGGACTTGCCCTGGCCGGCGTGCACCAGCACGAGGTGGTCGATCACGCCGTCCGGCTCGAAGACGTTGCCGTCACCGTCGCGGTCGGCCTGGTCCTCGATGTCGTAGTCGGCCCACGGGAAGTTCGGGTCCTTCGCGACGAGCGCGTCGATCGCGTCGGTCGCCAGGCGGCCCGCGCCGGCTGGGTTGTCCGGGTGGCCGTTCATCGACTGCTCACGGCCGGGAACCCACGCGCCGGTCTCGTCCTGGAAGCAGCGGTTGGCCGCGTACCAGCCCTCCGAGTGCGGCACGGTGATCCACGGGCTGGCCTGCCCGTCCACCGTGTACGCGTTCTTGGACATCTCCAGGTACATGTTGTGCATGGTGCGACCGGACAGGTCGACGCCCTTCTTGCCGTCCGGGCCCTTCAGGTCCGTGCGGACCCGCTCGGTGATGCCCTTCTTGCTGTAGAGCATCTTGTTGTAGTGCTGCGGCGAGAAGTCCGGCACCCACATCGAGTTGTTGTCCTCGTGGGGCAGGCGCGCCGGGTCCGGGATCTTGTTGTGCTTCGGGCCGTTCTGGACCGTGCCGGGGACGCAGGTGCGGTCCTCGAACACCGTCTTGGGGACCATCACGCCGGTGAAGTCGTCGTTGGCCTTGTCGTTGAACTCGACAAGCAGCGTCAGCAGCTTCGCGGTCTGGGTGGTCGGCGCCTTCTTGAACTTGCGGGGGTTCTGGCCCGTCCGCAGCGACTTGGCCTCGTCCTTGGCCAGCTGGCGCGCGGTCACCGGGTTGCCCCGGGCGTGCTTCTGGTCGAACGCACGCGCGGACTCTGCGGCAGGGGTGTAGATGCCACCCTTGCCCTTCACCTCACGGCCGGTGGTGTCCGGCTGCACCTCGGGCTCGGCGTAGTTGATGTAGTGCTCGTCGGCGCCGATCACCGCCAGGGGGGTGCCGGACGCCGGCTGGGCTGCCGCACTGCCACTCACGGTCAGTGAGGTGGCCGCGAGGGCGATGACGGGCAGGGCGACGAGTAGTCGTCGCCGCGCCCTGGACTGCGGTTTGTGGTTCATGCCGCTCCGTTTCTCGGGCATGGGGAGGAGGACGTTGGCCTGGCCGACCATCGAAGCGATGTGTGTCGAACTCTTCCAACCTGCGTGAACCTAAAGCACAACCGGCTGAAAGGACAGAGGTGATCTACGCCTGTGCCCGTTCAGCTTCTCCCGACTCCCCCGACCGACCGATGTGACAGTGGTGAGGCGGCGCGGACCGTACCCGTAAGACATGACGGAGGGTGGCGGTCCGCACGGACCGCCACCCTCCAATGAGTACGCCTACCGTCAGTCCTCGTCGGACTTCGTTCCGCTCATGCCCGAGGAGATCAGGTCCATCACCGAGGAGTCCTGCAACGTGGTCACGTCGCCCAGCGACCGGTTCTCCGCCACGTCCCGCAGCAGCCGGCGCATGATCTTGCCGGAGCGGGTCTTCGGCAGCTCCGGCACCAGCATGATCTGTCGCGGCTTGGCGATCGGGCCGAGCGTCTTCGACACGTGGTTGCGCAGGTCGGCGATGAGCTGCTCACCCGCGTCACCGGCGATGTCCGTGCTGCCCCGCGGAATGGCGAACGCGACGATCGCCTGACCGGTGGTCGGGTCGGTCGCACCGACGACCGCCGCCTCGGCCACCGACGGGTGCGACACCAACGCCGACTCCACCTCGGTCGTCGAGATGTTGTGCCCGGACACCAACATCACGTCGTCCACCCGGCCGAGCAGCCAGATGTGCCCGTCGTCGTCCTTCTTCGCACCGTCGCCCGCGAAGTACATGCCCTGGAAACGCGACCAGTACGTGTCGATGAACCGGTCGTCGTCACCCCAGATGGTGCGCAGCATCGACGGCCACGGCTCGCGCAGCACCAGGTAGCCGCCCCCACCGTTCGGCACCGACTGGCCCTGGTCGTCCACCACGTCGGCCACGATGCCCGGCAGCGGCGTCATCGCCGAACCCGGCTTGGCCGCTGTCACCCCGGGCAGCGGCGAGATCATGATGGCGCCCGTCTCGGTCTGCCACCAGGTGTCCACAACCGGCAGCTCGCCCCGGCCGATGTGCTCCCGGTACCACATCCAGGCCTCCGGGTTGATCGGCTCGCCGACGCTGCCCAGCAGGCGCAGCGAGGACAGGTCGAAGCCGGCCGGGATGTCGTCGCCCCACTTCATCATCGTCCGGATCAGGGTGGGAGCGGTGTACAGGATGCTCACCCCGTACTTGTCGATGATCTCCCAGAACCGGCCCTTGTGCGGCGTGTCCGGGGTGCCCTCGTACATCACCTGCGTGGCGCCGTTGGAGAGCGGCCCGTACACGATGTAGGAGTGGCCGGTGACCCAGCCGATGTCGGCAGTGCACCAGTAGACGTCCGTCTCCGGCTTCAGGTCGAACACCGCGTGCGTCGTGTACGACGCCTGGGTGAGGTAGCCGCCGGTGGTGTGCAGGATGCCCTTCGGGCGGGCCGTGGTGCCGCTGGTGTAGAGGATGAACAGCGGGTGCTCGGCGTCGAACGGCTGCGCGGTGTGCTCGGCCGACGCGGTCTCCACCGTCTCGTGCCACCAGTGGTCCTTCTCCGACCACGCCACGTCCTCACCGGTACGGCGGACCACGAGCACGTGCTCCACCGACGGGGAGTTCGCCACCGCCTCGTCCACAGTGGGCTTCAACGCCGACGGCTTGCCCCGCCGGTAACCACCATCCGCGGTGATCACCACCTTGGCGCTGGCGTCCTGGATCCGGTTGCTCAACGAGTCCGCGGAGAAGCCACCGAAGACCACACTGTGCGCGGCGCCGATCCGGGCGCAGGCCAACATCGCCACCGCCGCCTCCGGGATCATCGGCAGGTAGATCGCCACCCGGTCGCCGGCGGTCACCCCCAGGTCGGTGAGCGCGTTCGCCGCCCGGCAGGTCAGCTCGTGCAGGTCCGCGTACGTGATGGTGCGGGTGTCGCCCGGCTCGCCCTCCCAGTGGATCGCCACCTTGTCGCCCCGGCCCGCCTCGACGTGCCGGTCCAGGCAGTTGTACGCGACGTTGAGCTGCCCGCCCACGAACCACTTCGCGAACGGCGGGTTCGACCAGTCGAGCACCTCATCCCACTTCTTCGACCAGGCCAGCCGATCGGCCTGCTTCGCCCAGAAGGCGAGCCGGTCGGCCTCCGCCTCGGCGTACGCGTCGACGGTGACGTTGGCGTGCGCGGCGAGTTCGGCCGGCGGGGGGAACTGGCGCGTCTCGTTCAGCAGATTGGCCAATGCCTCGCTCATGCCGTGGCTCCTCATCCTCGGGGTGACCTGGGTCTCGATGGCACGAGGGTAGTCGCGGGGCCCGCGACCGGCCACGGCTGCCCACTGCGTCGCGCCGAGTGGCCCCCGCCGCGCGCCCGGCGGCCCGTCCCCGCCGGTTCGCCCCCGGGTCGGGTGGTCCGGGTCGCGTTGCGGGCGGGTGCGGCCCGCCGCGCCGGGACGGGTCGTTAGCGTGGCGGGGTGACCACCGACCCGCTCGCGCCCCTGCTCGCGCTCGCCGACATCACCGCCGCCGTCGAGCAGGCCCGCGCGCGGTTCGACCAGGCGCTCGGGCACCGGGCGCTGCGCCGACACGGTGGCCAGGTGGCCGCCGAGGTCAGCCTGCGCTCCGCGGTGGCCAGCGCAGCCCTTGAGGGGGCCGGGCACGAGCGTGAGGCGGTCCGGGCGGGCACCGTCACCGACCCGGTGCTCCAGGGTGCGCTGCGGGTCGCCGGAGCGCTGCCGGGCCTGAGTGAGCTGTGGCCGAAGGCGCCCCGCCAGGCGCTCGCGAAGCTGCACGTGCTCGCCGCCCGGGACCTGGTGTCGGAAGCCGAACTGGGCCGCCCGGTCGCCGACCCGGTGGTCGCCACCCGACTGGACGGGCTGGCCGGCCTCGTCGCCGGCGGCACGAAGGTCTCCCCGCTGGTGCTCGCCGCGGTCGTACACGGGGAGTTGCTGAACCTGCGCCCGTTCGCCGGGCCGTCCGGCGTGGTGGCCCGCGGGGCCGCCCGGCTGGTGCTGCTCGCCAGCGGCCTCGACCCGCGCGGCCTGCTCGCCGTCGACGTCGGGCACCGCGAGCGGGAGCCCGAGTACGTTGGCGCGGCCGGTGCCTTCGCCACCGGCACCCCCGACGGGCTGCGCTCCTGGCTACGCCACTACATGGCCGCCGTCGAGGTCGGCGCCGATCAACTCACCACCATCGGCGACGAGATCCTCGCCGCCGCCTGAGCGGTTGGGTGGGGTCAGGCGGTGGTGGCGGCTCGGGTGCGGCGGTGCCGGCCGTACCAGGCGATGCCGATGGCCACACCCACCCCGACCCCCAGGGCCGCCGCGGCCACCGGGACTGCGGGCCGTTCCCGCAGCCGCCGGCCCAGCGGGATCGGGTGCCGGAACTCCAGCACCGGCCACGCGTTCTCCGAGGCCAGCTTGCGCAGCTGCCGGTCCGGGTTGACCACGCTCGGGTGGCCGACGCACTCCAGCAACGGGCGATCGCTGTACGAGTCGGAGTAGGCGTACGAATCAGCCAGGTCGTAGTCCCGGGCGGCGGCCAACTCGCTGACCGCCTCCACCTTGCTCGGGCCGGCCGCGTAGAACTCGACCTCGCCGCTGTACCGGCCGTCCGCCACCGTCATCCGAGTGGCGATCACGTCGGTCACCCCGAGCAGCTCGCCGATCGGCCGGACCATCTCCTCACCGGACGCCGACACCAGCACCACGTCCCGCCCGGCCGCCTGGTGCTCCTCGATCAGGGCGGCGGCTTCGGCGTACACGTAGGGGTTGATCAGCTCGTGCAGTGTCTCCGCGACGATCTGGCGGACCTGCTCCACCTGCCAGCCCTTGCAGAGCGCAGCCAGGTAGTCCCGTGTTCGGGCCATGGTCTGCTCGTCGGTGCCGCCCAGCCGGAACATCAGCTGCGCGTACGCCGACTTGACCACGTCACGCCGGGTGATCAGCCCATCCCGGTAGAACGGCCGACCGAACGCCAGGGCGCTCGACTTGGCGATGACGGTCTTGTCCAGATCGAAGAAAGCGGCACTTCGGCCCACGGCGCGAAAGTCTAGCCGGATGGTCTATCGTCGGCGGGTGCCCGGGGTCATGCCACCCCTCAGACCTGCGGGCTCTCCGCTCTACGTGATCACGCTCACACTCTGCGAGGAGATTTTCGCAGTGAGTGGAGGCAGCACCACTCGACGTGACGGGCCCGCTCAGGCAGACTTGTCCGTACGACGAGCTTTCACATCCTCGAAACAGGCAGACCCTCAGCGGTTGCACCCCCCGTGACCGCTGAGTGGTTCGGCTCGACCCCCCCGGAGCCGAACCTCCGACGACCCCCGTCTCCCCCCGACGGGGGTCGTCCCTTTCTGCTGGAAGCGCTCCACCACAGCTCACAAGTCGTCCTCCGACCCGTCCAGACCGTCCAGGGACGGCGTTTCTAGGGCCGGAGGCAGCAGAGAGGCGGCAGAGCCGTCGAACGCCTCCAGGAGGCGAGCGGCCAGGTTGGGCACTGCTGGTGTGAGCGGTGCCGGAGGTGGCGCACCGGGGCGGTGTCTGACGGTCCGCCGATGTCGGCCATTCGGCCTGCGGGCCTCACGAATGCGGAGCGGCCGAGGTAACCAACATGTCGCCGAGGTCGGAGCGGCGGTAGAGCACCGATCGGCCGTGTCGGGTGCCGACCAGCAGTCCGCCCGCGCGCAATGCTCGAAGGTGCTGATTGACCGCTGTCGGGGTGACGCCGAGGCGGGCGGCCAACTCGGTGGAGGAGGCGGGCGTGTCGAGATGGCTGAGCAGACCGGCCCGAGTGGTGCCCAAAAGTCCCGCGAGACCGTCTGGTGCGGGCAGGACCTGCGGCTCCCACAGGGTCGCCGCGCCACGCGCGGAATAGAGGATCATCGGTGGCTCGTCGGCCGAGATGGGTGTCGAGGCGTTGGTGGTCCACAGGCTCGGCACCAGGGTCAGCCCGCCATTGGCCGGTCGCGCGTAGTCGAGCTTCGAGCGCAGCCGTACCTCGACCACGTTTCCGACGAGCCGCACCGTGTCCGACAATCCGCTGAGCATCGTGGCGAGACCCCGCTGGGCGATTTGTCGTCCTCGGAAGGTGACGTCGCCTTCGAGGATCGCCCGCATCCGTGGCCAGTGCGGCTCGAAGCAGAACCGCCAGTACGTGGCGAGCGCATCGATGATCCGATTGAGCACCTCTGCGGCGGAACCCTGTAGTGGTTCGGGAAGTGGCGTCGCGCCGTGCACCGCTCGCAGGTCTCGTTCGATGACCGTCGGGTCGGTACTGGCCAGTTTCGCGAGTTCGTCGTCGAAGCGGGTCAGCGGTGAGTGCGGACGCGGGTTGAGAAAATCAGGTGTCCACAGCCGGACGTCCGTCAATGCGAGCAGCATGGCCTCGTCAAGGCTGCCGCGCACGGCTTCGAGCGCGTGTAGCCAGCGCAACTGAAGCGGAAATCGTCCTGGATCGCGCCAAGCCCGCAGGGACAGCACCGCCTCGTTGAGCGGGGACACCGCGAACCGGAGATCGGCCACATCCATGCCGAGCAGCTCGTACCGGACCATGAAGCAAAAGGCTACATCGTTGGCGTGGTCGGCCGGTACGCTGCGACAACTGACGGCATGCATCTTGTGACAGACCGCCACCGGTCAGCGGCGGCCGGCTGGGTTCGGCGGTACCTGCGTCCGGACGATCCCGTCGCCCGCGCGCTGACCTGGGCCACCATGACCAGCTCGCTTTCCAAGGGAGTCTTTTTCAGCGTCAGCGTGCTGTTCTTCACACACGTCGCCGGCTTCGCCGCGACCACGGTCGGGCTCGGGTTGACGATCGCCGGGGCGGTCGCCGTCGCCGCTTCGTTGGCTGCGGGCTACCTGGCCCGTGTCGTCGGCGCGCGCCGGGTGCTGATCGCCACAACCGCCGGCCAGGGCCTGGCGCTGGTGGCCTACCTCCTGGTCCACACCCCGGCCGCGTTCGTTGTCGTCGCCTGTGCCGCCGTCGGACAACAGGCCATGCAGCGCACCGCCCTGACGACGATGATCGCCGAGTCGTTCACCGGTCCGGACCGCGTGGAGATGCGCGCCCGCCTGCGGGTGGTCACCAACGCCTTCATCGGCGTGGGAACCGCGCTGGCAGCCGTCGCCCTCGTGCTCGACACGAAACTGGCATATCTGCTGGCGATGCTCACCACCGGAGCACTGCTGTTCGTCTCCGCATTCTTGCTGCGCCGGATGGACCGCGGCGCCGAGCTCACCGCGACCGACGGGTCTCGGACGGCCGGCGTACGCCAATCACCACTGCGCGACCGGACCTATCTGGCCATCACCGGCCTCTACGCCGTCATGAGCATGCAAGTTGGCATGCTCACGGTGGGGGTACCACTCTGGGTCGCCGGCTCGACGAAGGCACCCCCGGCGACCATCGCGGCGCTGCTGGCATTGAACACCGTCATCGTGTCCCTGCTTCAGATCTGGGCGGCACGCGGAGCGAAAACCATCCGCTCGGCCGGCCGCGCGGTCGCCGGGGCCGGTACATTGCTCGCGCTGGCCTGTGGCCTGTACGCCCTGTCCGCCCACGGCGCGATCACTGTCGTCGTGGTGATGCTGACGCTCGCGACCGTGGCACACAGCCTCGCCGAGATCCTGTCCGAGGCAGGCAGTTGGACGCTCGCCTTCGAGCTTGCCGACCCTGCCAACGTCGGCGCGTACCAGGGTGTCAGCCAGACCGGAGCGGCACTGGGCTCGATGCTCGCGCCGCTGGTCGTGACGGCGACCGCGCTTGAGCACGGTTGGCCCGGTTGGATTCTTCTCGGCGTGCTGTTCCTCCTCGCGGGATCATTGACGATGGCGCTGGTCCGACGACAGGTGGACGGGTCGCTATTGTCTGCCTGAAAGAGCGTGCCGGCGAAGTCGGGTCTCAGGACCTGCGTGACAGACCGGTCTCAGGACCTGCGTGACTTGTCCGGCTAGACGATCTACGGCCAGTCGTAGATTCTTCTGATCGGCGGTTGTGCCGTGCGTCGTGACGGAGCAGGAGAAGAAGCCCGAAGACGCTCGATATCGCGAGGGCGGTCAGGCCAAGGAGGGCTGCGGCTGGGATTTCTCGTGTAGCGCCGTAACCCGCGCCTGCCACGACAACTCCGGCGGCGCCCGCCGCTGCCGACACCTGGGGCAGTGTGAGCATCGGGAGCACGCCGCGTGCCGACCAAGTGAACATGCCTCTGACAAGGATGACGGCCAGCGCGACAAGGCAGGGCCACACCATCCAACGAGCGTCCATCGACCTGCCGGTGTCTACCGCGAACCAACCAAGCAGCAACACGATCGCGGCCGGGAGTGTCACAAGGTGTATCGCGACGGTTAGGGTCCGGCGATGGCGCCTCCGATACTGCCTGGCCAGGTGCCGTGCAGGGGCACTGTCCGGATTCACGGTGAGCGCCCGCTGGATGAGCTCCTTGAACCGCGCTACGTCGCGATCGACCTCGACGACGTTCCGGGCGAGCAGGCTCAGCGCCTCGTGGTCATCGGGCGCAAGCTCCACCGCGCGCTTCGCGTCGGCATACGAATCCCCGTCCCGGTTGAGCATGAGAAAAGCGAGCGCCCGGTAGCGGTAGGCAGCCACGTCCTCGGGGTCGATTTCGATTGCTCGACCAGCCGCATCGACCGCAGCGGCATGGTCGTCGAGACCAATCAAGGCGCCGGCGAGTCGGTGCCAGGCGATGCCGTCATCCGGGTGCGCGTTCAGGTGCTCGCGCAGCAGTTCGATGGCGGGCCCGAACTGCTCGGCCCGAACCAGTTCGCGCGCACGTTCGACCGCATCAACGCCGTCTCCGGACTGCGGTTCCAAGCCGCTGCTCCTATCCCCGCCTGATCAGCCAGTGAAGAAGTATCGCCCAGATCTGCGGCGCCCGTCAGTACGAAAGTGCCACTCACTCACGCCGGCCGCGTCAGTTGAGGTTAGGCCCCTGGGCTTCCCCCGGTAGCTCGGAGGACGATCTGCTGGGCTGCTTGGGCGGGCGTGAGGTGCGTGGTGTCAACGACTTCGGCCTCGGCATGCAGCCACGTGCGGGCCGCCTCGGCGTAGGGCTCAAGGTATTTGAGGCGGAACGGCGACGGAACGGGGTGTTCTCCCTCGATACGCCTGCGGAGGGTGTCTTGGTCTGCGTGGAGGACGAAGTGCCTTACCGGTATGGCGTGCTGGGCGAGGCCCCCGCTGATTTCGCGCCAGTACTGCTCCACCAGGACGGTCATAGGCATCACCAGAGTGCCGCCGGTGTAGTCGAGCACGCGGCGGGCGGTCTCGACGACGAGCTGTCGCCACGGCGGCCAGTGCTGGAAGTTGTCCGTCTCGGGCAGCCCCGGCGTGATGTCCATGAGTGTCTCGCCGACCTTCTCGGCGTCGAACACCCGTGAATCCGGGATCAGTTGTTGCACGAGTGCGCTGGTCGTCGTCTTGCCCGCGCCGTGGGTGCCGTTGAGCCATACGATCACGGGGCACATTAACGCGCGTGGGCAACCGGACGATTTGCACAGGACCTGTAAGCGAGCGTCAGGCAGCGAGGCAGCTCAGGCAGCGAGGCAGCAAAGAGGCAGCGCGAGCGCCGGTGCTGGTCGGCCTTGAATGGCAAGCGACGAGGGCCAGCACCTGCTCGTTGACGCGTGCCACCACCAGTTGGCAGCGGTCGACAGCGCGGGACCGCATCCCCCCGACGAGGGTCG
This sequence comes from Micromonospora vinacea, assembly GCF_015751785.1. Classification (NCBI taxonomy): domain Bacteria; kingdom Bacillati; phylum Actinomycetota; class Actinomycetes; order Micromonosporales; family Micromonosporaceae; genus Micromonospora; species Micromonospora vinacea. The sequence continues at coordinate 2,351,696 of NZ_JADOTY010000001.1, forward strand.
TCCCTTTCCCCGGGAGCACTTCCGGCCAGGTGAAGGTGTGTCTCCTGGCTGTTCAGACCGTCCAGGGAAGGCTTTTCCGCAGCCAGAGGCAGCAGAGCGGCCGACTACCTCCGGGGCGACGGCGTAGTCGCTCGGCTGTGGGTGTACCGCTCTCACGCAGAAGATCGTCGCCTGCCAGCGGGACGCCCCGATCCCACTGCGCTGGCCAGCAGTCGAAGCGGCGCACCTTGATGAGGCCGCGGGCTACCAACGAGATCAGGCCCGGCCCGAGGACCGCAGTCACCCGCTGCCGTGACGGCGCCTCAGCCCAGCCGAGTTCCCACAGGGGTAGCGGTGAATCTTCCAGAGAGCAGAGGACCAGTTCTTCGGCGAGGTCCAGCCCTTCGTCATCGTTCATGGCAGCTCATCCTCGGTCGAGCGGTTCCTCCGGCGTTCGGTCGGATGGTGTGATCACCTCCGGGACGGGGTCTAGTTCGGTCAGCACCTGAAGCCATGCCTGGACGTCAGTGACGAGGTGGGCGTCGGTCATCTGGTCGACGAGGGGCACGAGGTCGGTCAAGACTCGGTTGATGTTGAGAAGCCGGTGGTAGTCCTGGTAGTCGTCGGTCACTGCGAGTGCTTCCCAACTCGCCTGCCAGTCTTCACCTGGCTGGACGAAATCCTCCTCGGTGAGCGGAGTTGCGCGAAGGCTCGCTGCCCGGGCAGCGGCTTGTTCCCGAGTCATGCCGAAGCTGTCTACAGCCCGCCGGGCGACAGCGTCCGGACGAGCGCTGGCAGGTAGGTCCTGGACTCGCTGACCTGCATCAAGGGCGATCGTGATGAGCGAGGCGAGTTGCGCGACCGCCACCTCCGTTGGGAAACCGTGTTCTGATGCGAGGTCGATCAGGAAGACCGCCAGTGGCATGTCGGCGCAGGGTCGATGGCTGGGCCATCCGCGGTGCTGGCGGTGCACGTCCGAGGTCGCCGCGTCGATGAGTGCGATCCACCAATGCGCGTGACTGACCGAGGCAGGCTTGCGGTCGAGTAGCCATTGCCGGCGTAGCGGCGGATCAACAAGGAGAAGTCCGCGGTAGGTGTCCTCAAACTCTGTCACCCCTCGCCTCCCCGGCATCAGGCAACGCTGCGCCGCCGACCGTAGCTTGCAGGAGTGGGACCGCTGCCACCCAACCTCGTCGCGGACCATGCGACCGCCGCCTGCCGTGTAATTTGCCAAACGGGATGAGCTGAGGAGGTAACAGGTGGCAGCTGGCGGCTTCTCGTCGAAACGGCTGGCTCGGCTGCAGGGGCTGATCGAGCACCGCGTCGAGTCCGGCTTCGTCCCGGGCATGGTGGTCGTCCTCGCCCGGCACGGCGAGGTGCACATCGAGGCAACGGGTCATCTCGCGTTCGAGGGTCCCGGGTCGCAGACGCCGATGGCGGTCGACACGATCTGTCGCCTGGGCTCGATGTCGAAGCCGATCGTCGCCGCGTGTGCGATGACCCTCGTCGAGGACTGCACTCTCCGCCTCGACGACCCGGTCGACGATCTCCTCCCGGAGTTGGCCGGCATGACAGTGCTCGCTGATCCCCACGGTCCACTGGACGACACCGTCCCGGCGGAACGCCCGATAACGGTGCGGGACGTCCTGGACGGCACCCTTGGCACCGGCATGGTCCCCGCCGAGCCGGGAACGGTGCCGATCGCCGACGCGCTGGACGCACTCGAATATCAGTCGCCGGACGAGTGGATCCGCCAGCTCGGTGACCTTCCGCTCGTCCACCAGCCGGGTGAGCGCTGGATGTACGACACCGCCGCCAACGTGACCGGTGTGCTCATCGCCCGGGCCACCGGTATGTCCTTCGGGGATGCCGTGCGTGAGCGGGTCTGCAAGCCACTGGGGATGGCCGACACTGGCTTCAGCGTGGGTAGCGAGAGCATCGGCCGGTTCGCGACGGCGTACGAGCAGGACAACGCCGCCACCGGCGAAGCGGTTGTCGAGGACGCTCCCGACGGGCGGTTCAGTCGACAGCGGATGTTCGAGTCCGGCGGCGGCGGTCTCGTGTCGACCGCCCAGGACTACCTGGCCTTCGCCTCGGCGCTGCTTGCCGGCGGTGCCCACGGCGGCGAGCGGGTGCTGTCGCGGCCGGCGGTGACGCTGATGACGAGCGACCACCTGACCTCTACGCAGAAGGCCATCTCCGGGTTCTGGCCCGGTTACTTCGACGCCATCGGCTGGGGTTTCGGAATGTCGGTCCGGACCCGCCGTACGCACCTCGGGCCCTCGGTCGGCAGCTACGGCTGGCCCGGCTTCTACGGCACCGCCTGGTACAACGACCCCGCCGAGGACCTGACGACGATTGTCTTCATGCAGCGGGCGCACGCGGGTGACCAGCGGTTGCCGATGTGGCACGACTTCTGGACCACTGTCTACCAGGCGATCGACGACTGACCGCAGCGTTCGTTTCCCGGTGGGCGGCACCCACCCTCGGCCGCGCGGTAATGCCAGCCCTCTCAGCGACACAAGCCACTGTGAGAGTCGCCGAGGCAATGGGGGTTCGGGTGGGTCCACCGAAGAAGCGGGACGAGGGCTGGTTCACCAGTCTCTACGCCGCCGACTACGAGCACATATTCCGGTACGGCCTGCGCCGGCTCGCTGACCGGGATGCCTCGGCGGAGCTTGCCCAGGAGGTCTTCGTCGTCGCCTGGCGTCGCCGAGCCGAGGTGCCGGAGCGCAGCCTGCCCTGGCTGTACGGGGTGGCCCGGCGCCTACTGGCAAACCAGTGGCGGTCTCGACGCAGCGCACCGGACCTCCTCCCGATCACCGACGTCGACCTTGAGCGACTGGCCGGATCGTCGGGTGCCGACACGAGCGTCGGGGTCGCCGACATCTGGGCCGCTCTGGCCAACCTCAACGACCTCGACCAGGAAATCCTCCGGCTGGTCGGCTGGGAGGAGCTGACGGTGTCCGAGGCGGCCAAGGTTCTCGGCTGCACCGGGGCGACCGCCGCAGTGCGCCTGCATCGCGCCCGCCGTCGTCTCGCCGAAGCGATGTCGGGCCGGCCCGCGCAGACCCGGCGTCGACCGGTGCTGGTGACCATTCGAGAGGATCTGTGATGTTCGGAGCAGAGCGAACCCGTACTCTTCTCGGCCCGGCCGACCCGGCCCGGAACGCCGCCGTCGGGCCACCGCTGGTCTCGGCGCGCGAGCTGATCGACCGCGCCAGCGCTATCGAGACGGTGGCCGGGCGTCGTCGCGTACACCCGACCCGCCGGCTGGTCCTGGCGGCCGGGACGCTGGCGGTCGCGGTCGGTGCCGTGGCGGTGCTCCAGCCGTTCGGCCAGGGTGCACCGGACACTCCGGGCGAGCCGCCTGCGGCAGCGGGATTGGTGCTCATGCCGGTCGCGTACCAGTTCGACGCGGATCCGCCGGCCGCCGGCCCGCAGCTGCGCATGCTGGCCGACAAGATCAAAGACACGGCGTACGACCACCAGAGCGGGCGCTACATGTATCACCACACGAAGGTGTGGGGCGATCCGGTGATGACGTCCGCCGACGGCCGCCACCACGTGGCCTTCGCCAGCGAGACGAAGGTCTGGCAGGCCGCCGACGGGACCGGTAACCAGATCAGGACCCAACTGGAGCCGCAGTACCCGGACCAGGAGTCCCGGGACTACTGGCAGCGCGAGAGCGCTGCGCGGCCAGCAGCCACCGGCACCCCCGCACCGAGCGTCAGGCCGCTGTCGCCCGAGGATCTCAGGCCGCTGTCGGCCGACCCGTCGGAGCTCCGGGAGCGGCTGAAGGTCGAGTACGGCGCGGGGGCGGCGAGCAAGTGGGTCGGCACGCTCTACGGGCAGTACGTCGTGCCGCGTGCGACCCGAGCGGCGGTCCTGCGGGTCCTCGCTGACGTGCCCGGCTTCCGCTGGCGGGGGCAGGTCACGGACCGTGCCGGCCGCGATGGAGTCGCCGTCACCTTCGACGACCGCGAACACGACCAGCAATCTCTTCTGATCTTCGATCCGAGGACGGGCGAATTGCTCGCCGATGAGCTGTTGACGCTGTCGCCCGTGCGGATCAGCTCGTACAAGGTGATCCTCGATACCGCCTGGGCAAATCAGCCCGGCTGACCGCCGACTTGCGAGGCCGCTCCGTCCGGGAGCGGCCCCGCTGTTTTCCCGCAGTGGCAGTAGCTGCGGCGATGCCCGCGCTCCTAACAGATCAACTGTTTCGGCGGGGGTTTTCCACAGGCCACCAGGTTGTCCACAGGCGACGACATCGGGTCGGCTCGTGGGGCGGATTCCGAGCAGGGTCGGCGGCATACCAGAGCCCGACCGCTGGAGGCCGCGATGCCACCCCGTACCACGGTTCCGCCGATCCGCCGGCTTCCGCTGGTCGTCACCGGCGACGACGATCTGCTCGACGATGTGCTCCGGCTCGCCGCCGTCGGTGGCACCGAGGTGGAGCTCGCCCGCGACCCGGCGGCTGCCCGTACCCGTTGGCTTCCCGCACCCCTGGTGCTGCTCGGCGCCGATCAGGCGCAGGCGTGTCTGCGCGCCCGGTTGCCGCAGCGGCCCCGGCTGGTGCTGGTCGGCCGGGCCGGGCAGCTCGACCCGGGCTGGCAGATCGCCGAGCTGATCGGGGCCGAGCACGTCGCCATGCTGCCGGCCGCGGAGCCGTGGTTGGTGGATCGGTTCGCCGAGCATGACCCGGGCCGTCCGACCGGCGTCGGCGCCCGGGTGGTCGCGGTCCTCGGCGGTCGGGGCGGTGCGGGCGCGAGTGTGCTCGCCGGTGGTCTTGCGGTGACCGCCGCCCGGGCCCGGCTGCGCACTCTCCTGGTCGACGCCGACCCGCTCGGTGGTGGCCTCGACCTCGTGCTGGGCTGGGAGCAGTTGGAAGGCCTGCGCTGGCCGTCGCTCACCAGCGCCGACGGGCGGGTGGACGCCCCGGCGCTGGTGCAGGCCCTGCCCAGCCGGGGTGACCTCGTGGTGCTCTCCTGGGACCGCGGCGAGATGCTGGCGTTGCCGGCGACGGCGATGGCGGCGACCGTCGACGCGGCGCGGCGTGGGCGGGACTTTGTGGTGATCGACCTGCCCCGACAGTTGGATGACGCGGCAGTGGTGGCGTTGCAGGCCGCCGACCAGACGTTCGTCGTCGTGCCGGCCGAGTTGCGGGCCACCGCGGCGGCCACTCGGGTGGTGGCCGCGGCCGCCCCGCACTGCGCCGCGCTCTCGGTGGTGGTGCGCGGGCCCGCCCCGGGGCGGCTGCGGGCCACCGAGGTGGCACGTGCGCTGGGCCTTCCCCTGGCCGGCACGTTGCGCCCAGAGCCGGGGCTCTGCCGTGGGCTGGAGCGGGGCGAGGCGCCGGCCGCCGGGGGCAAGGGCCCACTGGCCGCACTCTGCCAACGCATCGTCGCCGACCTCACCGGCGCGCCGGCTAGCGGTGCGGCATGAGCGCCGGGCCAGAGGACGGCACGCTCGCCGCCCGGGTACGGCAGCGGATCGCGGCGGCCACCACCCCGGTCACCGCGGCGGCGATCGTCTCCGCGGTACGGGCCGAGCCCACCGCCGCGGTGCTCGGTGACACGGCAATGCTGCGGATCGCCGACCGGGTGCGCGACGACCTCGTCGGCGCCGGGCCGCTGGCGCCGCTGCTCGCCGACCCGGAGGTCACCGACGTCCTCGTCAACGGCGCCCGGGTCTGGGTCGACCGCGGGTCGGGGCTGCACCAGGTAGCCGTGCCGGTGGGCTCGGTGGAGGACGTCCGCCGGTTGGCGCAGCGACTGATCGCCAGTGCCGGGCGGCGGCTCGACGACGGCTCCCCGTACGCGGACGCCCGGCTTCCCGACGGCACCAGGCTGCACGCCGTGCTGCCGCCGGTGGCGACCGAAGGCCCCTATCTGTCGCTGCGGACCTTCCGACATCGACCGTTCACCCTCGACGAGCTGGTACGCCAGGGGACAGTGCCGCGACCGCTGGCACCACTGCTCGCCGCCGTCGTCGCGGCCCGCCTGGCATACCTGGTGACCGGGGGCACCGGGTCGGGCAAGACGACCCTGCTCAACACCCTGCTGGGGATGGTGCCGGCCACCGAACGGATCGTGCTGGTGGAGGACGCCGCCGAGCTGCGCCCGGGGCATCCGCACGTGGTGGGGCTCCAGGCGCGGACCGCCAATGTGGAGGGAACGGGCGTGGTCAGCCTGGCAGACCTGGTCCGACAGGCGTTGCGAATGCGCCCGGACCGGCTGGTGGTCGGGGAGTGCCGGGGCGGTGAGGTGGTCGATCTGCTGGCCGCGCTCAACACCGGCCACGACGGGGGCGCCGGCACGCTGCACGCCAACACACCGTCGGACGTGCCGGCCCGGCTGGAGGCCCTCGGCATGTTGGGAGGGCTGCCTCGCGCCGCGCTGCACGCCCAGGTCGCCGCCGCGTTGCAGGTGCTGTTCCAGGTACGACGTGGCGATCAGGGTCGTGTCCTGGAGTCGGTCTGCCTGCTGCTGCCCGAGGGGCCCGAGCGGATGGTGACCGTGGTGCCCGCCTGGGTGCGCGGCAGTGGGCTCGGGCTCGCCGCTCGCGCCCTCGGGGCGCTGCTGCGGGAGCGTGGGGTGGCGGTGCCACCCATCCTCAGCGAGCCCTGGCCCGGATCGGCGGGTCCGGCATGACCGGCGAGACGATGCTGGTGGCGGCGCTGCTCCTGGTCGCCGCCGCCCTGGTGGCCTGGCCCGTGCGGAGCGTTCGGGCCCGTCGACGTCGTGTGCTGACGCCCGGACGGAGTGCCGGCGGTGTCGATCCCGATGAGGCCCTGGTGCAGTGGATCAGGGAACTCGGTCGCCCGGCGGACGGGCCGATTGGCGGCACCGGCGCTGCCCCGACCTCGGGTCAATCGGCCGGTGTCGCTGGCCAGCCAGGTAGCACCGCGGGCTCCGGCGGAAGGCGGACGGCACTCGGCTGGCCCGACCAGGATGTCGTCCGCAGCCCGAGGTGGCCGGGAACGGCAGGCGGGTTCACGCGTCCGCAGGGCCCGACGCGCCCGCCAACCCGTCGAGATCCCCGACGCCCGACCGGCGCCGGCGGGCCCGAGATGGCCACCGCCGTGCTCGGTCCGGAACAACGGCCCGCCGCGTCGGCGGCCACGAGCACGATGGGCGTCAGCGGTGTGGACGGTCAGCGGGACCTCTCCGGCCCGGCAACCGCCGCTGGGCACGGCGACCTGGACCTCGGCTGTCGGAGCGACACGACCGGTGTGACGGTGGTCGACGGGTGCGTGATCGCCGACTGCCCCGACCACGGGCGCGTCGACCCGACCGGCAGAACGCCGGGTACGCCGTCGGTGCGCACCTCGCGATCGACGATCCGGGTGCTGCCGGTGGTCGGCCTGCTCGGCGGTGGTGTGGGTGCCGTGGTCGGCGGTCCGGTGGCCGCGGTCGCGATGGCCGGATACGGCACGCTGGCCGTGCGCGCCGCGCTGCGCTGGCGAGTGAACCGGAGCGCCGAGCGGGACCGGCGACGTGGGCTGGACCAGCTCTGCGGCCTCGCGGCGGATCTACGGGCCGGCCTGCCCGTCCCACGCGCGTTCGAGGTCGCGGCCGTCGAGCGGGACGGGGCGAGCCGCCTACATCAGCTGACCTCGGCGGCGGTGCGGTTGGCCGACCGGACCGGCGCGCCGCTGGCCGAGCTCGTCGAGCGGATCGAGGCGGACGCCCGGGCGACCGACCGGGGCCTGGCCGCAGCGGCGGCCCAGGCGGCCGGTGCCCGGGCCACCGCCTGGCTACTGGCGGCGCTGCCGATCGGCGGGATCGGGCTCGGGTACGGCATCGGCGTCGACCCCTTGGCGGTGCTCCTGCACAGCACGGTCGGCGGGGCTTGCGCTGTCGTCGCGGTCGCCCTGCAGGTCGTGGGCCTCCTCTGGGCGGAACGGCTGGGCGCGACACCGGGACGGGCCGGATGACGCCCCGGAACCGAACCGGCCAGCCCAACTCCGCCGGCCAGCCCAACTCCGCCGGCCAGCCCAACTACGCCGCCCGGACCAGCTCGGCGAGCCAGCCCAGCTCGGGGAGCCGACGTAGCTCAGCCAGCCAGCCCGGCCCGGCGAACCAGCGCGGCTCAGCCAGCCGGTGGCGGCGGCGACCGGACGTGATCCGGCTCGTGGCGGTGCTGGGTGGGCTTGCCGTGGCCATCGTCGTCGAGGGCTGGCTCGGGCTGCTCGGTGCTCTCCCGGCCGCGATCCTGCTCGACGTCCTGCTGCGGCGGATCGAACCGCCCGCGGTTCGCAAGCGGCGGCAGCAGGAGGCCGCCGACCTGCCCCTCGCCGCCGACCTCCTGGCCGCGGCGATGCGGGCGGGCGCGCCGGTGGATCGCTCGGTGCTGGCTGTCGCCGAGGCGCTGGACGGGCCGCTCGCCGGCCGGTTGGCCCGGGTTGGCCGCACGTTGCTGCTCGGTGGTGGCCCAGCGGAGGCATGGTCCGCGCTGGACGGGGTGCCCGGCGCGGAGCGGCTGACAGCGGCGGCGTTGCGTTCGGCCAACAGTGGCGCCGCCCTGGCCGGCGCACTGACCCGGCTCGCCGACGACCTGCGCGCCGACCGGGCCACCGCTGCGGAGGCATCGGCCCGCCGGGCGGGTGTGCTCATCGTCCTGCCGCTGGGGCTCTGCTTCCTGCCGGCGTTCATTCTCGCCGGACTCGTGCCGGTGATCGTCGCCGTTCTCGGCGACGTGCTCTGACCCATCGAGAAGGGAAACAAGTCATGCGCAAACTCATCGGTCGCCTGCGCGGCGATGCCGGGATGAACACGGCCGAGTACGCCGTGGGCACTCTCGCCGCGGTCGCCTTCGCCGGGATCCTGTTGAAGGTGCTGACCTCCGGCAACGTCCAGTCGGCGCTGACCGCCGTCATCGACCGGGCGCTGAAGTGATCGAGCGCCGGCGGGTCGGCCGCGAGTCACTGTCGAGCGTTCCCGGGCCGGCGGCACGCGGTGGGCGGAGACTTCGCGTCCTCGTACGGGCTGCGGGCGGGGACCGGGGCTCCTTTACCGCCGAACTGGCGGCCGGCCTGCCGGCGCTGCTCCTGCTCCTGCTGGCCGGCCTGACCGCTGTCAACGCCGTCAGCGCACAGGCGGGCTGCCTGCACGCGGCCCGGGAGGCGGCGCTCGCCGCCGCCCGGGGCGCGGACGGCAGCGCGGAGGGTGGCCGGGTGGCGCCGCCGGGTGCGGCGGTGTCGGTGTCCGTCGACGGCGACCGGGCGCAGGCGACGGTACGGGCACCCGTGCGGACGTTGGGCGGCCGGCTACCCCGGATCACAGTGGTCGCCACCGCCGTCGCCGCCGTCGAACCGGGCGCTCACGAGGGGAGTTGGTAGTGCCAGAAACTGACGATCCGTCACACCGCGCCGGTCACCCACCGGCTGCCGGAGGGCTCGTTGATGGCCGGCCGGACCGGCAGCGAGGCGGCGCGACGGTTCTGCTGCTGGCGATGGGGCTCGTCTTCGTGGTGTTCGGAACTTTCGGCGCCGCCATCGTCGCCGCCGGCATGGCGCGCCAGCGGGCGGCCGTAGCAGCCGACCTCGGCGCGTTGGCCGGGGCCGCCCGGGCGCTCGACGGCGACGCTGTGGCCTGCGCGTCCGCGTCCGACCTCGCCGGTCGTAACGATGGCCGGCTGGTCGGCTGTCACCTCGACGGGTTGGACGTGCTGGTGACAGTCGAGGTGGCGTTCACGCCACTACCCGGCCTGACCCGGGTGGCCGCGGCGAGCGCCCGTGCCGGCCCGGTGCGGGGCTGACCCCTCGCGGCGTGCTGGAGGGATGCCTACGGCTTGCCGGCCGGGACCGGTCAAGGTCCAGGTCCCGGCCGGCAGCCGAGGAGTGGGTGGCCGCGACGGCGACCGCCGAGGGTCACCGCAGCGCCCTGGTCCGGGCCGGGTGTGTCAGCGGGCCTGGAGCGCGTCGAGGGCGACGGCCATCGCGATGACCAGGCGGCGGTCGATCTGCGGGTTCTGCACCTCGACGATGTACTTGTCGCGCAGACCCCACTTCTTGACCACGGTGAAGACCGGCTGGCCGCCCGCGGTGAAGTCGAAGTGGTACGGCAGCCAGGACAGCGAGTCGACGAACCGACGCAGCAGTGCCACCGGCATGCTCCGCTCCTGGCCCGTCACCTGCGGCAGGCCGGCCTGCTCGACGTGCCAGGTGGAGCGCAGCAGCGACTGGGCGAAGTCCTTGCGGAACAGGCCGATCGGGTTGCCGGCCGCGTCGGTGACGTCGTACGTGGCACCGAGGTCGATGCGCTGGCGGGCCTTGAAGCCGAGCAGCGGCTGCTGCTTGGAGTCATCCGTGTAGATGGTCACCTGCTCCTTGAAGGCGAGCCGCTTCTGCTGCGCGAACGCCAGCAGCTCACCCTCGGTGCCGTCCGGGGAGACCGCCCGGACCTCGTACTGGTTGACCATCATGCGCAGTCGCTGGCGGATGTGGAACTGGTGCTGACCCTGCAAGTTGTCGAGCTGCATGTGAACTCCTCCGGGGGTTGGTGCGCCGGAGTCTCGCACAGCCCGACAAGCACCGCCCTCCCTGCCGCCCATGATCAGTTGCTGCTGGGTAGCCGTCGAGGCCGTCGGACGACTACCCAGCACGGAGTGATCACTGGTGCCCTTGCAGGATCACTCCGGGCGACCTCAGCGGCTGTCGACGGAGGTCGCGGCCCGCAGCGCCCAGGTGTTGAGCACCTGGTGGATGCCGCGCAGCCGCTCGTTGATCTGTTCCAGCCGTTCCGCCTGGGCCAGGGCGGCCAGTGCCGACCCCAGCGCGATCTGCTGGTCGAGGGTGAGATTGTCCTGGTCGATGGTGTAGAGCAGGTCGACGGTCTCGGCGATGGTGTCGGCCACAGCTTCTCCTCGGGCACGGGGGGCGATCAGCAACATAGGCATCGATGGAAGCGCTCCCACACCATTGTGCCCCGTGCCATGCCGATTCATGCAAGCTGCTCAGTCCGGCAGGTTCGCCAGCACCACGTCGAGCACCCGGATCGCGTCCGGCTTGGAGAGCGGGTTGTTGCCGTTGCCGCATTTCGGTGACTGCACGCAGGACGGGCAGCCGGTCTCGCAGCCGCACTCCGCGATCGCGTCCCGGGTGGCCCGCAGCCACGACGCCGCCGTCCCGTACGCCCGCTCGGCGAACCCGGCGCCACCCGGGTGCCCGTCGTAGACGAAGACGGTCGGCGCCTCGGTGTCCGGGTGCAGAGCGGTGGAGAGCCCGCCGATGTCCCACCGGTCGCAGGTCGCCATCAACGGCAGCAGGCCGATCGCGGCGTGTTCGGCGGCGTGCAGCGCACCCGGCACGTCGGCTGGCTGGACCCCGGCGAGGGCCAACGACTGCGGTGACAGGGTGAACCAGACCGCCACAGTGCGAAGCTCCCGGCTGGGCAGGTCGAGCGGTCGGGTGTCGATCACCTCGCCGGTGGCGATCCGCCGCCGCTGGTACGACACCACCTGGCTGGTCACATCCACCTCACCGAGGAACATGCCGACCGGCCCGGCGTCCACGTAGGAGCGGACCGACACCACTGACAGGTCGGTGACGTCACGGGCGTGGGTGGACCAGTCCGGTTCCTCGGCGCGTACCAGCGCGCACCCGTCGGCCAGGTCGAGCTGGTCGACCACGTACGAGACACCCTGGTGCAGGTAGACCGCGCCGGAGTGCAGCAGGAAGTGCGACGAGCCGCCGTCGACAGTGCCGAGCAGTCGGCCGGTCGACGACTCCACCACGGCGACCGGTGCGCCGCCCTCGCCACGCAGGTCCACCTCGGGTCGCTCCCGGTGCCGCCAGTACCAACCGGTGGGCCGCTGCCGCAGCGCCCCCGCCGCGACCAGCTCGTCGACCGCCTCCTTCGCCCCCTCGCCGAAGAGCACCAGGTCGGCCGGGGTGAGCGGTGCCTCCACCGCGGCGCAGGCGAGCTGCGGTGCCAGCACGTACGGGTTGGCCGGGTCGAGGACAGTCGCCTCCACCGGCGCACCGAAGATCGCCTCCGGGTGGTGCACCAGGTAGGTGTCCAGCGGGTCGTCCCGGGCCACCAGCACCGCGAGGGCCTCCTGCCCGGAACGCCCGGCGCGGCCCGCCTGCTGCCACAGCGACGCCCGGGTGCCCGGGTATCCGCAGATCAGCACCGCGTCGAGCCCGACCAGGTCCACGCCCAGCTCGAGCGCGTTGGTCGAGGCCAGGCCGAGCAGGTCGCCGTGCAGCAAGGCCCGTTCCAGCTCGCGCCGCTCCTCCCGCAGGTAGCCGCCCCGGTAGGCGGCCACCCGGTCGCCGAGCCCCGGTACCGCGTCGTCCAGCGCTCGACGCGCGTTGGCGGCCACCACCTCGGCGCCCTTGCGGGAGCGGACGAACGCGAGGGTGCGTACCCCCTCGGCGACAGTGTCGGCGAGCAGGTCCGCGGTCTCGCGCAGCGCCGACCGGCGGACCTGGTGAAGCTCGTCGTGCTCGCCCGTCGCCTGCGGGGGCACCGGGGAGGAGGCCGACGAGCCGGGTGGCAGCAGGGGCGGCTCCCAGAGCGCGAAGGTCACCCCGCCGCGGGGGGAGGCGTCCTCGGTGACCGCCGTCACCGGCAGGCCGGTCAGCCGCCCGGCCGCGGTGGCCGGGTCGCCGGAGGTGGCAGAGGCGAGCACGAACACCGGGGTGGCCCCGAACCGGGCGCACTGCCGGCGCAGCCGACGCAGCACGTGCGCGACGTGCGAGCCGAACACGCCCCGGTAGGTGTGGCACTCGTCGATCACCACGTACGCGAGTCGGCGCAGGAAGCCGGACCACTGGGCGTGCCCGGGCAGGATGCCGTGGTGCAGCATGTCCGGGTTGGTCAGCACGAACCGGGAGTGCCGCCGGATCCACTCCCGTTCGGTGCGCGGAGTGTCCCCGTCGTAGCACGCGGGGCGTACCCCCTCCAGCTCCAGCGCGGCGACGGCGCGCAACTGGTCCGCTGCGAGCGCCTTGGTCGGCGCCAGGTAGAGCACTGTGGCCCGGGGGTCGGCGAGCACTGTGGCCAGGGCCGGCAGCTGGTACGCCAGTGACTTGCCGGACGCGGTGCCGGTGGCGACGACCACGTGCTGGCCCTCGTACGCCAGGTTGGCCGCCTCGGCCTGGTGCTGCCACGGCGCGACCACGCCGCGCCGCGTGAACGCCGCGCGCAACTCCGCCGGTGCCCACGACGGCCACGGCGCGGGCACCCCGGCGCGGGCCGGCACCCGCTCGACGTGGGTGACCGGGTCGGCGGCGCCCCGGGCGCGCAGCCGGCGCAGCAGGTCGGCCGGCGCTGGCCCGGGGCCGGGACCAGCGGATACGGTGGCGGCGGACGACGACTCCAGGTCGTGGCGCGGTGTGCCGCGCGCGGAGCTGAAGTCGTTGGAGGTCACGCCCTGCACTCTCGCACTGGTGTTCGGAGATGAAAAGTCGGACACCGGGGTAAGGGGAAGCCTCCGCTGGTGTCCGCAGGCCGTCCCGGCGGTAGTGGTTAGATGCCCACGAGAGTTTACGGCTCTGGCGAGGAGGACCGATGGAGCTGTCACTGGCGACCCGCACCGTGGGCGAGCACACGGTGCTCGAGGTCGGTGGTGAGGTGGACGTCTACACCGCGCCCCGGCTCCGTGAACGACTCCTCGAACTGATCGACGGTGGCGCACGTCACGTGGTTGTCGACCTCGGTCGGGTGGACTTCCTCGACTCCACCGGGCTGGGCGTGCTGGTCGGCGCGCTCAAGCGGCTCCGTTCGGCCGGCGGTTCGTTCGCCCTGGTCTGCGACAAGGAGCCGCTGCTCAAGATCTTCCGGATCACCGCACTGGACCAGGTGTTTCCGCTGCACCCGACGGTCGACGCGGCGATCAGCGCCGACTCGGCGGGCGCCGGCGCGTGATGGCGACAGTCAAGCTCTCCTTCTCGCCCGCCCCGGTGCACGTGCGCACCGCCCGCCTGGTCGGCGTCGCCGTCGCCCGGCGGGCCGGGGTCCGGGAGGACCTGCTGGACGAGGTGCGTCTGGCCATCGGTGAGGCGTGCACGCGCGCGGTGGCCCTGCACCGGCAGTACGGCCTGGCCGACCCGGTGCTGGTGGAGATGTCCGACGGTGGCTCGTACGCCGTGCGGGTGGTGGATCGGGCGCCGATCGAGGCGGGCATCGGTCTGACCGCGCTGCCGCCGGACGAGCTTGCCAACGAGTCGCTCACCGATGAGGCGCTGACCACCGGCGTCGGCTTCGCGCTCCTCGCCGGCTTCGTCGAGGACCTGCAGGTGCGCCCGGTCGACGAGGGCATCGGCACCGAGGTCCGGATGGTGTGGCCGGTCGGCCGCTGACCCACTTCCGCTGCGTAGGCCGTGTCCCCTGCTGGGGATGCGGCCTTCTTCGCATGGATCGGGCCCTATATCAGATTTCGTTTCATAACACAGCGACGAAGATCATCGCGACACGGTGCCACCTGGGTGTGACCTCCAACACTGCGGAGGGCTACAGTACCCGGGTTGTCAGCAAGTGACCCATCCCGCAGCCAGCGGGTATGGGTGTTCATCGCTGGTCCGCTGGTGGGTTGGCGCGCGCTTGCGAGTCCGCATCCAGGCGTCGGTCAGTGCGTCTCCACTCACCGGCGCGATTGTTCGGTAACAGGAGGACACAGATGTCCGAGACCTTGGCCGCCGACGGCGGCGGGCTTTCCCTTACCGGAAGCAATGTCACCTACGTCGTCATCGCCGCGGTCGTCGCGTTGGTGGCGCTCGGTTTCGCTGCCGCCCTGACGAAAACGGTGCTGGCCGCTGGTAAGGGCACCGAGAAAATGCAGGAGATCTCGGGGGCGGTCCAGGAGGGCGCCTCGGCCTACCTGCTCCGTCAATTCCGCACCCTGGCGATCTTCGTCGTCGTCGCCGTCGTGCTGCTCTTCCTGCTTCCGGTGCACGACACCGATGGCAATGAGCTCGCTGTGAAGATCGGCCGTTCGCTCTTCTTCGTGGTGGGCGCCCTGTTCAGCGCGTTCATCGGCGGCGCCGGCATGTGGTTGGCCACCCGCGCCAACCTGCGCGTGGCCGCCGCCGCGAGAGAGCGAGTAGGTGGCCGCGAAGCGGCCATGAAGATCGCTTTCCGGACCGGTGGCGTCGTCGGCTTCCTCACCGTCGGCCTCGGCCTCTTCGGTGCCGCGCTTGTCGTCCTCGTCTACCGGGGTGACGCGCCCACGGTGCTGGAGGGCTTCGGCTTCGGCGCCGCGCTGCTCGCGATGTTCATGCGGGTCGGCGGCGGCATCTTCACCAAGGCCGCCGACGTCGGCGCCGACCTGGTCGGCAAGGTCGAGCAGGGCATCCCCGAGGACGACCCGCGCAACGCCGCCACCATCGCCGACAACGTGGGCGACAACGTCGGTGACTGCGCCGGCATGGCCGCCGACCTGTTCGAGTCGTACGCGGTGACGCTCGTCGCCGCGCTGATCCTCGGCCGCGCCGCCTTCGGCGAGCAGGGCCTGGTCTTCCCGCTGATCATCTCCACCATCGGCGTGCTGATCGCGATCGTCGGCGTCTTCATCACCCGACTGCGCGCGTCCGACCGTAACGGCCTGACCGCGATCAACCGGGCCTTCTACCTGTCGGCGGTGCTCTCCGCGGTGCTGGTGGCGATCGCCGCCTACGCCTACCTGCCGGCGACGTTCGGCGAGTTCGACAGTGGCCTCACCGACGCCACCGGCAACCCGCGACTGGTGGCCATCGGCGCGGTCGTGATCGGCATCGTGCTGGCCGCCGCGATCCAGGCGCTGACCGGCTACTTCACCGAGACCAACCGGCGGCCGGTGCAGGACATCGGCAAGAGCTCGCAGACCGGTGCGGCGACGGTGATCCTGGCCGGCATCAGCATCGGTCTGGAGTCGGCCGTCTACTCGGCGCTGCTGATCGGCGCCGGCGTCTTCGGCGCATTCCTCCTCGGCGGCAGCTCCATCACGCTGTCGCTGTTCGCCGTGGCTCTCGCCGGCACCGGCCTGCTCACCACTGTCGGCGTGATTGTCGCGATGGACACCTTCGGGCCGATCTCCGACAACGCCCAGGGCATCGCCGAGATGTCCGGCGACATCGACGAGCACGGCGCGCGCACGCTGACCGAGCTGGACGCGGTCGGCAACACCACCAAGGCGATCACCAAGGGCATCGCGATCGCCACGGCGGTGCTCGCCGCGACCGCGCTGTTCGGCTCGTACACCGACACCCTCAGCAGCGCGTACGCGACTGCTGGCGTGGGCGACGTCGGCAACGAGATCCTCAACGCGCTGAACGTGGCGAACCCGCGCAACCTGGTCGGCCTGATCATCGGTGCTGCGGTGGTCTTCCTCTTCTCCGGGCTGGCCATCAACGCGGTGTCCCGCTCGGCCGGTGCCGTGGTGATGGAGGTCCGCCGGCAGTTCCGTGAGCTGCCCGGCATCATGGACGGCACCCAGCGCCCGGAGTACGGCAAGGTCGTCGACATCTGCACCCGGGACGCGCAGCGCGAGCTGATGACCCCCGGCCTGCTCGCCATCCTGGCGCCGATCGCTGTCGGCTTCGGCCTCGGGCCCGGTGCGCTCGCGGCGTACCTGGCCGGTGCTATCGGTGCCGGCACCCTGATGGCGGTGTTCCTGTCCAACTCCGGTGGGGCCTGGGACAACGCCAAGAAGCTGGTCGAGGACGGCGCGTACGGCGGCAAGGGCTCCGAGGCGCACGCCGCCACTGTCATCGGCGACACCGTCGGTGACCCGTTCAAGGACACCGCCGGCCCGGCGATCAACCCGCTGATCAAGGTGATGAACCTGGTCTCGCTGCTGATCGCACCCGCCGTGGTGGCCTGGAGTGTCGGCGACGACCGCAACGTGGGTCTGCGGGTCGGTATCGCGCTGGTCGCGACGCTGATCATCGTGGCGTCGGTGGTGTTCAGCAAGCGCAAGGGCATCGCGATGTCCGATTCGGACGCCGATGGCAACACCGGCGCGGGCAGCACCGATCACCGGCCGGAGACGGTAAACGCCTGATCCAGTACCGGTCCGGGGTCCCCGGTCGACGTAGCCCGTCGACCGGGGACCCCGGCCGTCCGGCCCGATGCCACACCTGGCCAAAGGCCGTACGCTGCAACGCATGCGTACGTGCCGGGCGTCTGCCGCCGGAAAGTTCACGGTGGTCCTGGCCACGATCGTCGTCCTGGCCGGCTGCGGCGGGGGCCCCAGTCCACGAGCCTGGGCGGCCTCGGTCTGCGGTGCCCTCACCCCGTGGCGCTCCGAGATCAGCAAGCTGACCAGTAGTACCGACGAGCAGATGACCGCGCAGACCACGCCGGCGCAGGCCAAGGAGAACCTGGTGCGGCTCTTCGACGGGGCGGAGCAGGCCAGCGAGGCCGCCCGCCGCAAGGTGGAGAAGGCGGGCGTCCCGGAGGCCGAGAACGGCGAGGCCATCTCGGCGGGTTTCCGCAGCTCACTGGGGAAGATGCGGGACGCGTACGGCCGGGCCCGGGACACCATCGACGGCCTGGGCACCGGCGAGCCGACCGCCTTCTACGACGGCGTACGGGCCGCCGTGGACACCCTCAACAAGGAGTACGACGCCAGCGCGCTGGACACCAGCAAACTCAACTCCGAGGAGTTGAAACAGGCATTCGACGAGGTGCCGGAGTGTCGCTGAGCGGGCTCGGTGACACCGGGGAGGCACAGCCACCCCCGGCGCTGTTTCCCGCGCCCGAGTCCGACACGCCCACTCCTGGGCGGCGCCGCGGCGGCGCGCCGCAGAACGGCCCGGCGCAGCACACCTCTTCCCAGCAGGATGACGACGCTGGCCGACAACTCGTCTTCTTCGGCGCGGACGCGGCCGAACCGACAGTCGCCGACCTGGCCGGGCTGCTCGCCGGGCCGGGTGAGGTGGTCCGGATGGGCGGCACGGCCCGTCTCTCCGTGCAGGTGGACGCCGCCTGGCGGGTGCACGTGCTCGTCGCCGAACTGGCGTCGCGTGGGCTCGCGGCGAACTGGGAGCCGACCGAGGGCGAGCGACACGGCGTCCGTACGTCGTACACCCGGGTCTTGAAGCCGCTCGCGGCCGCCTGGCTGCAGGGCACGACGAAACGCCCGCCGGCCGTCTTCCACCTGACCGGCCGGCGGCTGCGGTTGTGGCTCGCCGCGGCCGGGACGCCGGAACCTCCGGACTGCTTCCTGTTGCGGCTGGGCGCCGACGACCAGGAGTGTTGGGAGTCGATCGGGGTGGCGCTCGGCGCGGCCGGGCTGGCGGGGACGCTGCTCGGCCCGGGTGAGGGCGGTCCGGCGTACCGGATCAGCGGCCGCCGCCGGCTGGCCCGACTCACCGAGCTGGTCGGCGGGCCGCCGCGCGCTGCGCCGGCCGGCGCCTGGCCATCTCGGCCCTGAATCGGTCATTCCGCCCAGGTGGGCGGCGGCGGCCGGGTGTCCGGTGCCGGACAGCCTGCGGGTCGATCCAGGCGGAAAACGGGCGGGTCGGACCTCGGTCATGGGTCCGCCATCGTCACAGTGACCCGCTTCGAGCCCTACCCACGGTGTACGGTGGCGCCGTCCGGCAGTGCCGAGCGCGGCGCGGCGGTGTCGACCGCCACGTCGAAGCGGTTTGCGGCCCGCGAAACCCGAAACGCGGGCGGCGCGTTACGTTGGACATCCGGACCGCCGGTACGACGGCGGGGTCGAAAGCGGTGGCTGTCCGGGCGCCGGCAGGCCACGAGCAGGAGTGAGGTCGGGGAGAGACGTGCCAAACGAAGCTGGAACCACCCGTCTGGTCATCGTCGAGTCACCGGCGAAGGCCAAGACGATCTCGGGCTACCTTGGCCCGGGGTACGTCGTGGAGGCCAGCTTCGGTCACGTCCGCGACCTGCCGCGCAACGCCGCCGACGTTCCGGCCAAATACAAGAAGGAGCCCTGGGCCCGGCTCGGGGTGGACGTCGACAACGGCTTCCACGCGCTCTACGTCGTCTCCGCCGATCGGAAGCAGCAGATCAGCAAGCTGGTCAAGCTGGCCAAGGAGGTCGACGAGATCTTCCTGGCGACGGATGAGGACCGCGAGGGTGAGGCGATCGCCTGGCACCTGGTCGAGACGCTGAAGCCCAAGGTGCCCGTCAAGCGGATGGTCTTCCACGAGATCACCAAGCCGGCGATCCAGGCGGCGGTGGCCAACCCCCGGGAGATCGACCGCGACCTGGTCGACGCCCAGGAGGCCCGCCGGATCCTCGACCGCCTGTACGGCTACGAGGTCTCCCCGGTGCTGTGGAAGAAGGTCATGCCGCGGCTCTCGGCCGGCCGGGTGCAGTCCGTGGCGACCCGCATCGTGGTCGAGCGGGAACGGCAGCGGATGGCCTTCCGCACCGCCGAGTACTGGGACATCCTGGCCACCCTCGCGGTGGCCAACGCCGGCGAGGGCCCGCGCGCGTTCAACGCCACCCTGATCGCCCTGAACGGCGACCGGATCGCCACCGGTAAGGACTTCGAGCCGACCACCGGTCGCGTCCGGGCCGGCGCTGGCGTCGTGCACCTCGACGAGAGTGGCGCCCGGGGTCTCGCGGCCCGACTGGAGGGGCGGCCGTTCACCGTCACCCGGGTCGAGGAAAAGCCCTACCGCCGTCGCCCGTACGCGCCGTTCATCACCTCGACCCTCCAGCAGGAGGCGGCCCGCAAGCTGCGCCTCTCCTCGCAGCAGACGATGCGCACCGCGCAGCGCCTGTACGAGAACGGCTACATCACCTATATGCGTACCGACTCGGTCAACCTGTCGGAGACCGCCATCTCGGCGGCCCGCCGGCAGATCGTCGAGCTGTACGGCGAGCGCAGCGTTCCGCCGGAGCCGCGTCGCTACACGGGCAAGGTGAAGAACGCGCAGGAGGCGCACGAGGCGATCCGCCCGGCGGGGGACAACTTCCGTACCCCGGGCGAGGTGGCCAAGGAGCTGTCCGCCGAGGAGTTCAAGCTCTACGAGTTGATCTGGCGGCGCACCATCGCCTCGCAGATGACCGACGCGGTCGGCTCCAGCGTGTCGGTGCGCATCCGGGCGGTCTCCACCTCGCAGGAGGAGGCCGACTTCGGCGCGACCGGCAAGACCATCACCGACCCGGGCTTCCTGCGCGCGTACGTCGAGTCCAGCGACGACGAGAACGCCGAGGCCGAGGACGCCGAGCGCCGGCTGCCCACCCTGGTCAAGGACCAGCCGCTGACCGCCGACGAGTTGGCCGCGCAGGGCCACCACACCCAGCCGCCGTCGCGCTACACCGAGGCGTCGCTGGTCAAGGCCCTGGAAGAGCTGGGCATCGGCCGCCCGTCCACCTACGCGTCGATCATGCAGACGATCCAGGACCGGGGGTACGTCACCAAGCGCGGCCAGGCGATGATCCCGACCTTCCTGGCCTTCGCGGTGATCGGGCTGATGGAGCGGCACTACCCGCGCCTGATCGACTACGACTTCACCGCCACCATGGAGAACGAGCTGGACGAGATCGCCGGCGGCGACCACGCCGCTGTCGACTTCCTCACCGCGTTCTACTTCGGCAGCTCCAACGGTGCCGGTGACCAGGACATCGCCCGTTCCGGCGGGCTCAAGAAGCTGGTCACCGAGAACCTCAGCGACATCGACGCCCGCAGCGTCAACTCCATCCCGCTCTTCACCGACGACGACGGCCGCGAGGTCGTGGTGCGGGTCGGCCGGTACGGGCCGTACCTGCAACGGGAGCTGCCCGGCGGCGAGCAGCCGGCACCGGCCTCAGGTGAGGGCGAGGAGGGCGGCACCCAGGGTGACCGGGCACCGATCCCCGAGGGCCTGGCCCCGGACGAGCTGACCCCGGAGAAGGTGCACGAGCTGTTCCTCGGCGGCAGCGGCGAGCGCAAGCTCGGCGACGACCCCGCCACCGGCGAGCCGATCGTGCTCAAGTCCGGCCGGTTCGGCCCGTACGTCTCCAGCGGCGAGCGGAAGTCGTCGCTGCTGCGTACGCAGACCCCGGACTCGCTGACCCTGGAGGAGGCACTGAAGCTGCTCAGCCTTCCCCGGCTGGTCGGTGTCGCGCCGGACGGCGTCGAGGTCTTCGCGAACAACGGTCGCTACGGCCCGTACGTCAAGCGGGGCGAGGAGTTCCGTTCGCTGGAGTCCGAGGACCAGATGTTCACTGTCGGCCTGGACGAGGCGCTGGCTCTGCTGGCCGCCCCGAAGGCCCGTGGACGGCGTGCCGCGGCACCGCCGCTGCGCGAGATGGGCGTGGACCCGGCGACCGAGAAGCCGTTGGTGATCAAGGACGGCCGGTTCGGCCCGTACGTGACCGATGGCGAGTTCAACGCGTCGCTGCGGCGCGGGCAGACGCCGGAGGAGTTGAGCCTCGCGGAGGCGTCCGAGATGCTGGCCGAGAAGCGGGCGAAGGGTCCGGCGCCGCGGAAGAAGGCGGCGGCGAAGAAGGCGCCCGCGAAGAAGGCCACGGCCACCAAGAAGACGGCCGCCGCCAGCAAGTCCACTGCCGCGAAGAAGACCACCACCGCCAAGGCGACGGCGGCGAAGAAGGCTCCGGCGAAGAAGGCCGCCCCGCGCAAGGCCGCCACCAGCACGGAGTAGCCCGGAACGACGAGATCTTGGAAGCAACCAGCCCCTCCAAGGGCGTTCGCCTTCCAAGATCTCGTCGTTTATCCACAGGGGCTGCCGGCGGGGTTGGTGATGGCGAGACTTGACGGTCATGAGTCTCCGGAGGGCAGGACGTGCTGGCGGTCGGGCAACCCAAGCGGACCATGCCGGCTCGTTCAATCGTGGACGCCGCGCAGTGGGCAGGCGACGACCAGCAGGCGCGGACGATCATCGCCGCCGCATTTCAACAACGGATCGTGGCCGGCGACGACCTGAGCCGGATCGTCGAACGGCTGCCCCGGGTCCGCCGTCGCCAGCTGATGTTGGCCACGGCGGCGGACGCCGCAGGCGGTGCCCATTCCCTGGCGGAGCTGGACTTCCTAGGGCTGATCCGTCGCGCGGGTCTACCCGAGCCAGCGCGGCAGAAGATCCGCTACGACTCGACCGGGCGACGTCGCTACCTGGACGCCTACTTCGAGGAGTGGAGGGTGCATGTCGAGATCGACGGCGGCCAACACATTGATCCCCGGGCCTGGTGGGCCGACATGCGACGCCAGAACGATCTGTGGAGCGAAGGCGACCGCGTGCTCCGGTTTCCCGCCTGGGCGATCCGTACTCACCCGGACGAGGTTCTCCGTCAAATCCTGGAGGCGCTGCGGGCGGCTGGATGGAAAGGATGAAGATCTTGGAGGAAATGTGCCCCTGGAAGGGCAGTTTCCCTCCAAGATCCCTAGGCCAGGGCGGTCAGACCCCGAGAACGTGGTTCAGGTGGGGGTTGGTGAAGACTCGGTGGGGGTCTAGGCGGTCGCGGACGGCCTGGAAGTCGGCGAAGCGGGGGTACGCCGTGGCCAGCGAGGCGGCGTCGCGGTAGTGCAGCTTGCCCCAGTGTGGGCGACCGCCCAGCCCGGCGGCCACCTCCTCGAAGGCCCGGAAGTACGGCTCGTACGGCATGCCGACGTACTGGTGCACGGCGATGTAGGCGTTGTCCCGGCCGTAGCCGTGCGACAGCCAGATGTCGTCGGCGGCGGTGAATCGCACCTCCACCGGGAAGAGCACCTTGAACGGCAGGCCGTCCACGATCCGCTGGAGCGCGGCCAGCGCCTCCGGCAACGCCTCGCGGGGCAGGCCGTACTCCATCTCCACGAAGCGGACCCGGCGCGGGGTGCAGAAGACCCGGTCGGAGCGGCCGGTGTACTGGCGTTCGGTGAGGGCGCGGGCGGAGACCGCGCTGATGCCCGGTGCCAGCGCGGGCACGGCCCGGCCGAGTCGGCAGGCCCCGGCGAAGACCCGGTTGGACAGGAAGTCGTCGTCCACCCAGCCGCGCCAACGGGACAGCGGCCGGTCGTTGGCGGGTACCCGGTCGTTGGCCTTGACCTGGACCCGGGACGTGTACGGGAACCAGTAGAACTCGACGTGGTCGTGCCGGCCGATCAGCTCGGGTAGTTCGGCGAGCACGGTGGTCAGCTCGGCCGGGCGTTCGTGGGCGCGCAGGACGAAGGCGTCCACGCAGCGCAGTGTCACCTCGACCAGGACGCCGAGCGCGCCGAGCGACACCCGGGCGGCGGCGAGGACGTCGGGATGCTCGTCGGCGGAGCAACGCAGCACCTCGCCGGTGCCGGTGACCAGTGTGATCGCCTCGACGAAGGTGGAGAGGCACCCGTAGCCTGCTCCGGTGCCGTGGGTGCCGGTGGAGATCGCCCCGGCGACTGTCTGCGCGTCGATGTCGCCGAGGTTGGGCAGCGCGAGGCCGTGCCGGGCGAGCAGACCGTTGAGTGCGTGCAGGGTCATTCCCGCCGGTACGGTGACCAGTCGATGGGCGACGTCGACGCTGACCATGGTGTCCAGGTCGGACAGGTCCATCCGACGGTCGTCGGCGAGCGCGACGGCGGTGAACGAGTGGCCGCTGCCCGTCACCCGGATCCGACCACCGTCGGCGGCGGCAGATCGGACGGCTTCTGCGACGTCGGTCGGCGAGCCGGGGCGCAGGATCGTGCTGGCGCTGCCACGCTGGTTCCCGGCCCAGTTGGACCATCCAGCCCCGAGCGGTGCGGTGCGGACCATGCGCGCTCCTCATTCATGAATATGAACTGACTTCATATCAGGAACGTTCTAGCTGGTAAATACCGCAATTGCGATCCGCTCGTTGTACCGGTAGTCACGGACTCGTGACGTGGAGATATGTTCATCCGTCGAAGGGGGGTGGCGCAGAGTGTCCACACCAGCCGCCACGACCGGGCCGCTGCGCCGCGTACCGGTGCAAGGTCGAAGTGTCGCGCGGGTACAGCGCATGTTGGATGCCTGCGCCGAACTCGTCGACGAGGTGGGGTACGAGGGGCTGACCACCACCCTGCTCGCCGAGCGGGCCGAGGTGGCGATCGGGTCGGTCTACCAGTTCTTTCCGGACAAGCGGGCGATCGTGCAGGCGCTGACCCTGCGAACCATGGAGTCCTACCTCCAGCGCCTCGACGAGCGGTTCGCGTCCGACGAGATGACCCACTGGTGGGACGGCGTCGACGCGGGCATCGACGAGTACATCACGATGCACCGCACCGTCCCCGGGTTCCGGACCCTGCACTTCGGCGACGTGGTCGACCTGCACCTGCTCGACGAGCAGCGGGACAACAACGGCGTGATCGCCGACCAGTTGGCCCGGGTGCTCACCGAGCGTTTCGGGCTCACCGACGTGCCCAAGCTGCGCTTCGTGCTGGAGATCGCCGTCGAGGCGGCGGACGCGCTGATCAAGCTCGCGTTCCGCCGGAAGTCCGACGGCGACGAGCGGGTGCTGCTGGAGGCGAAGGCGTTGATCCGGGAGTACCTGCACCGCCAGGTCGACGGCCCGGACAACGGCCGGTCCACCGCCGGGAAGCAGACCGAGGCGGCCCAGCCGGCCTGAGTCGGCGCCGGGCGCCGGTCTCGGCCGGCGGTGGGGCCGGCTGTCCGGTCTCAGAGGAAGGCCTGCCCCTCACCCCGGTAGGTGGGGACGGTCGCCACGACCGCGTCCCCCTCGAGCAGGTGCAACTCGTTGACCCGTTCACACAGCTCGCCCGCCTTGGCGTGCCGGAACCACACCCGGTCGCCGACGCGCAGCCCGGCCGCCGCCGCTCCGGACAACGGAGTCTGCACCTCGCCGGCGCCCTCGGTGCCGACCAGCTTCAGCCCCGCCGGTAGCCACGGCCGGGGCAGTCGACTGTCGGCGGCCGGGCCGGAGGCGATCCAGCCACCGCCGAGCACCGTCGCCAGCTCCGGCGTCGGTCGGCGGACCACAGCGCAGGCGAAGAACGCCGCCGGAGTGGGCCGCCAGGCGCGGTAGGCGTCGAACAGCGTCGGCCCGTACAGGCCTGATCCCGCGGTGACCTCGGTGACCGCGGGATCGGCGCTGGTCGCGGCCACACTGCCGGTGCCGCCGCCGTTGACGAATTCCAGGTCGGCGTGCTCGCGTACCGCAGCGACCGCCGCGCCACGGCGGGCCAGCAACTCGCGGTACGAGCTGCGCTGGGCCAGCCTGATCGCGCCGGCCAGCAGCGTCTTGCCCGGCGGCGCGTCGCCCAGGCCGGCGATCTGCGCCTCGTACGACATCAGCCCGACCAGCCGGAAGCCGGGCCGCCCCGCGACGGCGGCGGCGAGCGCCCCGGCGGCCCGCGCGCTGTGCACCGGTGAGCGGCGGACGCCGACGTGCACCCGCCCGCGCAGCGGTCGCCAGGAGGCGTCCAGATCCAGGCAGAGCCGCAGCTCGGCACGCTGCCCCGGAGCCCCGACGGTGTCGATGAGGTCGAGTTGGCCGGTGCTGTCGATCATCAGGGTGATCGCGCCGGCGAGGGCCGGATCGGCGCCCAGCTCGGCGAGGGCGGCCCGGTCCGCGCTCGGGTACGCGACCAGCACGTCGTCGCTGACGCCGGCCCGGACCAGCCAGATCGCCTCGGGCACTGTGAAGGCCATCACGCCCTGCCAGCCGGGCCGGGCGAGGGCTCGACTGATCAACTCCCGGCTGCGGACCGACTTGCTGGCGAGGCGGACCGGCTTTCCGGTGGCGCGATCGGCCAGGGCGACCGAATTGGCGTCGAAGGCCGTGAGGTCGACCACCGCGTACGGGGGGTCGAGGTGGGCAGTCGCCCGATCCAGGCGCTCGCGAAGTTTGTCGCTTTCGATGGCCACGTGTGCACGCTAACTGTCCGACGGAAAATGCGAAATACCCTCGCGTACGTCCGGGCTGCGGTCGGTACCTTCGGCGGCCTAGGCTCAGCGAGCAGGAGAATGTCGCCCGGGGGGTGGCCCCCCACCGGGTCTAGAGTGTTGCACCGGAGGTGCCCAGCGATGGGCCGGCACGTGGAGGTACGGCCATCGAAAGCCAGAACAGCGGCGAGTCGCCCGGCGTGTCGCGCTCAGGTGACCAGTCGGGCAACGCCGCCACGCAGCCCAACGGCGGTCAGGTTGATCCGTCCGGCTATGCCGCGATCCGCTCCGTGCTGCGCATCCGGCCGTTCCGCCGGCTCTGGATCGTGCTCGGCGCGGCCTCCTTCGGTGACTGGCTCGGCCTGCTGGCCACCGCCCTCTTCGCCGCCTCGCAGGTGCAGGGCAGCACCGCCCAGGGCGCCGCGTTCGGCGGTGTCACCGCGATCCGGCTGCTGCCCGCGCTGGTGCTCGGCCCGGTGGCCGGCGTCTTCGCCGACCGGTTCGACCGGCGCTGGACGATGGTCATCTGCGACCTGCTGCGCTTCGTGCTCTTCGCCTCCATTCCGCTCTACGCCCTCAGCGGCGCCGCGGGCGGCCTGGTGGTCGGTTGGGCGCTGATCGCCACTTTCCTGATCGAGTCGCTCACCCTGCTCTGGATCCCGGCCAAGGAGGCCGCGGTCCCGAACCTGATCCCGCGGGCACGGCTGGAAGCGGCCAACCAGCTCACTCTGATCACCACGTACGGCCTCACCCCCGTCGCCGCCGCCATCGGCCTCGCCGTGCTCGACCGTGGCGTCCGCGGTGCCGTCGGCGGCGACCTGCCCTCCTGGGCCGAGCCGGCCCAGCTCGCGCTCTGGTTCAACTCCTTCTCCCGGCTCGCCACCGCACTGGTGGTGGCATTCGGGATCAAGGAGATCAGCGAGGCGCAACGCGGTGAGGCCGAGCGTGCCGAGCAGAGCATGTTCCGGCAGTTCTCCGAGGGCTGGAAGTACATCGGCCAGACCCCGCTCGTCCGTGGCCTGGTGCTGGGCATCTTCGGCGCGTTCGCCGGCGGCGGCATCGTGGTCGGCACTGCCAAGTTCTTCGCCAACTCCCTGGGTGCTGGCGACGCGGCGTTCTCCCTGCTCTTCGGTGCCATCTTCGTCGGCCTGGCGCTCGGCATCGGGCTCGGCCCGATGGTCGTCAAGGAGATGTCCCGACGTCGCTGGTTCGGCATGAGCATCGTGCTGGCCAGCGCCGCCGTGATGACCCTCGCCTTCGCCATCCACCTGTCCATGGCGATCGTCGGCGCGGTGCTGGTCGGCGCCGGTGCCGGGATGGCCTTCCTGGCCGGCACCACGCTGCTCGGCGGCGAGGTGGCCGACGAGGTGCGCGGGCGGGTCTTCGCTGTGGTGCAGATCGGCACCCGGCTGGTGCTGATCCTGGCCATCGGCCTGAGTAGCGTGCTGGTCGGTGTCGGCGGCTCTCGCAAGCTGGAGATCGCCGACCTCGGCATCTCCGTCTCCTCCACCCGACTGCTGCTGCTCGCCGCCGGTGCGGCCGGCATCTTCGCCGGGATCAGCGCGTTCGGCCAGATGGACGACAAGAAGGGCGTACCGGTCCTCGCCGACCTCTGGGGCTCCATCCGGGGTCGTCCGCTGATGCCCGCCGAGCCTTTCGTCTCCGCCGGGCTCTTCGTGGTCTTCGAGGGCGGCGAGGGCGCCGGCAAGTCCACCCAGCTCACCGCGCTCTCCGAGCGGCTGCGCGGCCACGGTCGCGACGTCGTGGTCACCCGCGAGCCGGGGGCCACCGGCGTCGGTCGGCGGATCCGGTCGCTGGTGCTGGACACCTCCGGCGACGACGCCCCGTCACCGCGCGCCGAGGCGCTGCTCTACGCCGCCGACCGGGCGCACCACGTGGCCACCGTCGTCCGCCCCGCGCTGGTCCGCGGCGGCGTGGTGATCAGTGACCGGTACGTCGACTCGTCCCTGGCGTACCAGGGCGCCGGCCGGACCCTGCCTGTCGACGAGGTCTCCTGGCTGTCCTCCTGGGCCACCGGGGGCCTCAAGCCCGACCTGGTGGTGCTGCTGGACGTCGAGCCGCGCACCGGCCTGTCCCGGGTGGCCTCGCGCAACACCGGCACCGACCGGCTGGAGGCCGAGTCGATCGCCTTCCACGAGCGCGTCCGGTACGCGTTCCTCGATCTCGCCGCCGCCGACCCGAAGCGCTACCTGGTGCTCGACGCGTCCCGGCCGGCCGACGAGATCTCCGCGCTGGTGGTCCGGCGGGTCGAGGAGATGCTCGGCAAGCCGGGCGGCATCGTGCACCCGCGGCCGGCGCAGGGCCCGGACACCTCGGTGCAGCCTGAGTTATCCGACGCGGAGCTGGTGACGATGGAGCACAAGACCTGATGCCGGACGTCTTCGCCGACCTGGTCGGTCAGGACGAGGCGGTGATCGAGCTGCGGCGCGCGGCCGCCGCGGCAGCCGCCGTGCTGCGTGCTGGCGCACCCGCGCTGGTCGCCGCCGGCCCGGCCAGCGGCGACGCGTTCACAGCCGACGACGCCGCGACCGGCGGGATGGACCCGTCCACCGGGATGACGCACGCGTGGATCTTCACCGGGCCACCCGGCTCCGGCCGCTCCGTCGCCGCACGGGCGTTCGCCGCCGCACTCCAGTGCGTGCACGGCACCGGCTGCGGCGAGTGCCCCGGCTGCCACACCACGATGGGCGGCACCCACGCCGACGTGCGGATGGTGGTGCCCGAAGGGCTCTCCATCGGCGTCAACGAGATGCGCGCGCTGGTGCTCCGCGCGGCCAGCACCCCGTCTGGCGGGCGCTGGCAGGTGGTGGTCATCGAGGACGCCGACCGGCTCACCGAGGCCGCCGGCAACGCGCTGCTCAAGGCGATCGAGGAACCCCCGCCGCGGACGGTCTTTCTGCTCTGCGCCCCGTCCACCCACCCGGACGACATCTCGGTGACCATCCGGTCGCGCTGTCGGGTCGTACCCCTGCGGCAGCCGCCGGCCACCGCGGTGGCCGAGGTGCTGGTTCGGCGGGACGGCATCGCGCCCGACGTGGCGCAGTGGGCGGCGGCGGCCGCGCAGGGTCACGTGGGTCGGGCCCGCCGGTTGGCCCGCGACCCGGAGGCCCGCAAACGGCGTGAGGCGGTGCTCGCGGTGCCCCGTCGGTTGACCGGTGTCGGTGCGGCGTTCGACGCGGCATCCGCGCTGATCGAGGCGGCCGAGGCGGAGGCCGAGGCGTCGGTCACCGAGGCCGACACGACCGAGCGGGCGGCGCTGGAGACCGCGCTCGGCGCGGGCGGCACCGGCCGGGGCGCGGCCGGTGCCATGCGAGGAGCCGCCGGCCAGCTCAAGGAGCTGGAGAAGCGGCAGAAGTCCCGGGCCACCCGGGCCCAACGGGACGCACTGGACCGGGCGCTCGTCGACCTGGCCGGCTTCTACCGGGACGCGCTCACCATGGCCCTGCGCGCACCCGTCGCCCCGGTGCACACCGACACGGCCGCGCTGGCCGGTGCCGGCGCGCAGAAGTGGGACGCCGAGGGGTCGCTGCGCCGGCTGGAGGCTGTGCTCGCCTGCCGTGCGGCGATCGAGGCGAACGTCAAGCCGCGGATCGCTGTCGAGGCGATGATGCTCGCCCTCTGGAAGGGCTGACCCGCGCCTCCCGGCCGTTGTCCACAGGCATCGACAGGCCCGATTGCGGTGCGGTACGGTCCCTGTGCCGTGGTGACGGTGGCAGCACACTGAGTGATGGATCACCCGGGAGGAGTCGGCCGATGCCGCGGGGGGAGATCGACGAAGCCTGGATCGAGGAGGCGGTGCGACGCTACCGCCGGATCGAGTCCCTCCAGGCCGAGTTCGACCAGGCGGTGTCGACCGTCGAGGTGACCGTCCGCTCGCCGGACGGCCTTGTCGAGGTGGTGGTCACCGCCGGTGGACGGATCACCGACGTCCGGTTCCTCGGGCCGCTGCACACCCGCAGCCCGCGCGACGTGGCCGGTTCTGTGCAGGCCGCGGTCACCGCGGCAGCCGACGCCGCCGAGTGGGCCCGGGAGAAGCTGCACAACGAGACGTTCGCCGCCTACCGACCGCTCGCGGGGGCCTGAGATGGACACACTGCGCGCGCTCTCCGCCCGACTGGACGAGGCGAGCGCCACGCTCACCCTCGTCTCGCACACAGTCACCGCCAGCGACCCGGCCCAGGCCGCCTTCGGCGCCGACGCACCGGGTCGCCCCGGCGAGATCGGTCGGGCCCTGCACAGGCAGTGGGCCACCGCCACCGACGACCGGGCCCGGGAGGCCCGCGCCGCCGCCGGTCGACTCGCCGCCGCCGCGGCTGCGGTGCGGGAGGCCGCCGACCGCTACGCCGAGGTCGACCGGGCGGCCCGCCGCCGGCTCGCCGGAGAACCCTGATGGACGCACTCGACCGGCTCGCCGAGCCCGGCGTCGACCTGCTCCGCCGGGTGGACACGCTGATCGCGGCCGGCGTCCCCGAGGGGCACCGGGTGTGGCCGCTGCTGCGCCGCATGCAGGTGCTGCCCGGTGACGCGGTCCGCAGCTTCCTCGACCTGCACCCGGTGCCGCTCGCCAGCGCCGGCCACGCCGTGCGCCGGCTGGTCCGGGGGTACGACGACGTCTCCGCCGTGCTCACCGACTCGGTGCTCTGGTCCGGCCCGGCCGCCACGGCGTACGGGCAACAGCGGGCGGCGCTGCTGCGCCACCTCGACGAGGGGCCGGACAGCCTGGTCGGGCGACTCGAATCCACCGCCGGTTACGCCGACGCCCTCGCCGACTGGGTGGAGGGCAGCCGCCTCGCGCTGGCCCGCACGTTGGCCGACGTGCTCCGCTCGGCCGAAGCGGTCGCCGTGGTCGCCGCCACCGCCACCGGTGCGTCGACGCGCCCCGGGCCGGTCGGGCCCGGTGTGGCCGGCGCCGCCGAGATCGGCGCACGGGTGCTCGCGGTGCTCTGCGTCGCGTACGACGGCGCGGAGACACTGCTGCGGCAGTGGGCGCCGAGCCTGGCCGAGGCCGCGTGGCGTCCGCCAACGGATGGGCGACCCCGCTACGACCAGCCCACCCGGGTCGGCTGGTAACCGAATCACCGTCCTGCCGGCCGGGCTCGCATTGCCTTGGACCTCGGCCCTCCGGCTGTGGCGGGTGTTGCCCCGGACAGGCCACGGCGTCGCTCGCGGGCGCCTGACCGGAGCCGGCACCCACGGCGACGCCGTGGTCTTCCCCCTGCACCCCCCGCAGGTCTGCCTCCACTCAACGCCGCCGAGGCCCGTCTTGTCTCCTGCCCGGCCCCGGATTCAACCGTCCGGGCGAGCAGCAACGGCACGACGGGACGCCCGGCAATAGGTCGAGTCGACGGTCATGAATGGCAGCGGGGCGCAGCCGGTCGCTGCGCTTCACGCCGTGAGCCGTCGTAGGGTGGGGGGATGGGCATGCTCTGCGCGGTCAGCTTCAACCGGTACGGGCGCCTCTACTACCTCGACCCCGGTGAGTTTCGTCCGCAGGTGGGCGACCGGGTGCTGGTGCCCACCGACGACGGGCCCGAGGTGGCGGAGTGCGTGTGGGCCGCGCAGTGGGTGACCGAGGACACCGACGGCTTCCCCCGCCTGGTCGGCCTGGCCGGCGACGACGACCTCCGCCGGGATGAGGCGTTGCGTCGGCGTAAGGCCGAGGCGAAGGTGGCCGCGAAACGGCTGATCCGCTCGCACGGCCTGCCGATGAAGGTGGTGGCGGTCGACCATGTGCTCGGCTCCGCCGAGAGCGGCGGCGAGCGCAGCACCGTGTACTTCACCGCCCCGCACCGGGTGGACTTCCGGTCCCTGGTCCGCGACCTGGGCGCGACCCTGCACTGTCGGGTGGAGCTGCGCCAGCTCTCCGCCCGCGACTCGGCGCGGGTGCAGGGCGGCATCGGCTCCTGCGGTCGGGACCTGTGCTGCGCCACGTTCCTCACCGACTTCGAGCCGGTGACCATCCGGATGGCGAAGGACCAGGATCTGCCGCTCAACCCGCTGCGCATCTCCGGCGCGTGCGGCCGGCTGATGTGCTGCCTCAAGTACGAGCACCCGCTGTACCAGCGCTTTCAGGAGACGGCCCCGGCGGTCGGCAGTCGGGTCTCCACCCCGGAGGGCGACGGCCGGGTCGTCGGCCACAGCGTCCCCCGCGACGCGGTGACGGTTCGTCTGGACGCGGACGGCTCCCGCTGCTCCTGCTCCCGAGCCTCGGTCTGCGCCCCCCGCCAAGCCCACGACCAGCACTACACCCCCTAACCCCGCCCCAGCCCCTCCCTCCCGGCTCCCGGGCGCCCGTCCCCGCGTTGATCATGAAGTTATTGCCATCCCGAGCGGCGCGTCGGGGCAATAACTTCATGATCAACGGAGGGTTGGTGGGGTGGGGGTGGGTGGGTTAGTGGAGGACTGTGGGGGGTTCGGTCAGGTGGGCGGTTAGCGGGGATTTCGGGATCAGCCAGCTCTCGGTGGGGGACTGGTCGGGGTTCACCTGCCAGTCGCGGGAGACCCGGTCCACCCCCAGCGGGTAGATGGTCAGCGTGCCGTCCGGGTCGATGCGCAACCGCAGGAACGACTTGGAGTCCTCGATCCCCTGGCCGGCGAAGAGTTCGTTGACGTTCACCCCGAACGAGCCCGCCACCAGCAGGTACGCCGCCACCAGTTGGCTGGCGACCAGACCGATCACCGGCCCGTAGAGCACCGCTGCGGCGACCGCCGGCAGCGGCCACGGCCAGTCGTAGAACGGCAGCGCCAACCAGACCCAGGTGCCGGCCGCAGCGAGGGCCACCTGCGCCACGCCGTGGCCGACGCCGAGGATCCAGTGCCGTGCGTGGCGCTTGCCGCTCGCACTCGGCGGCTTGGCGAACAGGGCCGCCGCCACCACGGTCACCAGCACCATCACCACCAGCGGAACGCTGAACAGCCGCTGGTCGGTGCTGTCGGACCAGTTCGCCGTCGCACCCGC
The DNA here is from genome assembly GCF_015751785.1 of Micromonospora vinacea. NCBI lineage: Bacteria > Bacillati > Actinomycetota > Actinomycetes > Micromonosporales > Micromonosporaceae > Micromonospora > Micromonospora vinacea. The sequence continues at coordinate 2,384,380 of NZ_JADOTY010000001.1, forward strand.
CATGGCCAGCATCAGCAGGGTGTGCAGGGTGCCGAGCAACGTGGTGAAGCCGGGATTGCGCAACGGCAACCGCGGGAAGATGCCCCAGCCGTAGCGCCGGGACCGCGCTGCGTCCGGGTAACGGGCAACCAGGTCGTACGGCTGGGCGGAGCTGGCCTTGCGGGCCAGCGTGTCCCGCGGTGGCACCTCGATGCGCTCCGGCAGCTTGTGCGTGGGGTAGAGGTACGCGCCGCCGCCACCACACGTGATCAGCTGCCGGTCCGGCCCGGAGTAGCGGGCGTAGTGGTGCAGGTCGCCGGAGAGCAGCAGCCGCACCCGCGCCCCGGTCGGGTCGATGATCGTACGGATGAAGTAGTCGATCGAGTCGTACGCGGTGGGGTTGTCGGCGGCCTTGACCCAGGTCGGCGCCGGCGCCGCGATGATCACCTTGGACTCCGGACCGAGCCGCCGGGCCACCTCGTCGAAGTAGGCCAGCTGCGGGTCGTCCAGGTACGAGCCGGACTGGTCGTCCACCCCCAGCAACCACCAGCCGGCCGGCAACTCCACAGCGAAGTACGACCGGGACTGCCCGGTGCCCCAGCCCGCGAAGTTGCGGTCCCGGGAGCGGACGAACAACCGTAGGAACGCGGTGAGACCGTCGTACCAGTCGTGGTTGCCCGGCACCGCGAACAGCGTCGGCTTCTCGGGCGGCGGCACCGGCAGGGCGGCCTGGTAGGGGCCCTTGCACCGGTCCTCGTACGCGGCGTAGGCCGCCGACGGGTACACCTGGTCCCCACCCATCACCAGGGTCTGCGCCCGGGGCAGGCGGTGTCCGTCGACGGTCAGCTCGGGCTGCGCCAGCAGGTACGCCACGGAGTAGGTGGCGTTGAAGCCGTCGCCCAGGTCGGCCACGTAGTCGAGCCACAGCCCGCCGTCCGGCCCGACCTGGCGGAAGACGCCGTCGCCGAACGCGTTCTGCAACTCGCGCTTGTCGAGGTACGCCCCGAAGAGCACCGCCAGCAGCGTCCGGATGCCGGTGCTGATCAGCAGGAACGGCGCCAGCCACGGCACCGGCTTGCGCGGCGTGAAGCCCAACTCCAGCGGGTCGGTGCTGCGCGGCCGGTGGGCGGCGCGTTCACCGGCCGGCGCACGGTCAGGGCGTTCAGTCGTCTCGTCCTGACGTTCGGGGTGGTCGCGTTCGTCGCTCACCCGGCGCAGCGTAGTCCCGGCCCCGATCATCCGCTGTCCGGTAAGCGTCCAGATAGTGGACGATGTCCGGTTGGTGCTGGCCGGGGCGGCGGGGGTATCCCGTTCGGGCGGTGCCGCCGGGGTGCCGTACACTTGCTGATCGTTGCCGCCTTAGCTCAGTCGGCTAGAGCGACGCACTCGTAATGCGTAGGTCGACGGTTCGATTCCGTCAGGCGGCTCGGTATGGAAGCCCAGGTCATCGGCCTGGGCTTCGCCGTTTCCCGAGGTCGATCACACCGCCATCGGTGGTGCCGGTCCGCAGATAGTCCGCACCCCGCGCCGCGAACGCTTCGTCCGTTGCACCGCCTTCACATTGGCACCAGCCGCCACGGCCAGACTCGCTGCTGTGTGCCGCAGGTCGTGGGGAGTCACACCGGCCAGCCCGACCGACGACGCAGTCGGCGCGAAGACCCGGTCCGGAAGTTGGTGTTGCGCAGTGGCCCGCCGTTCGGAGCGGTGAACACCAGTGCGTCCCGACGTTTTCCGGCGACGTGCACGGCCAGCTCGTCGACGTACTACGCAAGTGGGCCGACATGCTGCCGTCACCGGTCGAACCCAAGCTCTGACAGAGCTCGCTGTGATCCGACAGCTGATGTGCGACGTAGCTCCGCCAGGTGATGTGCGACAAGCCGAGCCGTCTAGGTACCAGCTGGCCGGCGATCCACGCCCTGTCGCGCAGATGAGCGGATGCCCAGGCTCCTCGACTGGTAGACGACGTGACCCTGCCATCATCGGGGCCATGAGCGACTGGGAGCAGCTCCCGCGTGACCTCGGGGCACGTGTGTAGATGTGGAGAGTGGCGCTGATCTGAGAGTGACGGAGGATCTCCATGACCACGGGCGCAGTCGACGAACCGACCGAGGCAGCAAGAAGGCAGCGCGAGCGTCGGGGCTGGTCGACCGCGAACGTCAATTGACGACGTCGGGGCACATGGTCGTCTACTTGGACCGGCACCAGTTAACAGCAGCCGGCTGTCACCACTGCTCATCGAGGGCTTCGATCTGCTTACGGAGTTTTCGGGCATCGTTCGGTGGCAGGACCGCAACGACGACGTCCAGGACCCAGCGCAGCTCGGGCGGGTTCGGACAGCACTCCATCACCCCGCAGCCGGCGCTCTCGTCCCACAAGCGATGCCATGGGTGGCGCACAAACCATGACCAGGCGCGTAGCGCATCGGACACGGCTTGGTTCCAGAGTCGGGTGCGTTCGAGGTAGGCGATGACTTTCAAGCCGCGGGACGAGAGTCCAGGGATGACCGAGGTTGACCCGTCAAGAGGTCGCCGGTAGGTGGAGTCAGCACGCAGTTGTGCGGGGCGCCTACGCGGCATTGCCCTTTCGTGGAGTCGACATGCCGATCATCGTTGCACACCCGCTTTCGCCTTATCTGCGCGACGACTACGCGTGGCGGCCGGACACGACGACTTCCACAGCGGGCGTCGGCCTGGGTAGCCACCGGAACGGCTGTCGACAGCAGCGCCGCCGGACGGCGGCACGCTGGCAATTGCCAGTACCGACGAAGCTCCGAGCGTGCAGCCGTTGCTGAACGGGTGCACACGCGACGCACAGGGCTTGTGAGCGAGATGTCGCCGTAGCCTTACGCCAGTGGATCCAGATCGGCCAGATCCCGGCCCGCTGTCACCAGAGGAGGCGGCGGTCCTGCATGCGCTGCTGGCGCAGGATCTCCCCGGCGCGAGCGAACTCCAGATGCAGTCGCGGGACGTCCCGGCTCAGTCGGGTTGTGGCTGTGGCTGTGGCACCATCTGGCTTTGGCCGCAGGGTCGACACCTACCAGCCTCCAGCGCGACGAGTCCGGTACCAGCGGAAGGCATCGTGGTCGACGATCAGGGCAAGACGATTGGCGGGGTCGCAGCGGATCGCTCCTACCGCAGCATGTCCGCGTCGCCGGTTTCCTGATCGGCGGCCACCCGCAGTGGCCATCCAAAACTCACGACGTGGCAACGCCGTTCACCGGTCACTGTCGTCACCTGCTCGATGGTCACCCCCTGCACGCTCGGTGGTTCGCGCGGATCCTGACGCTCGGCGAGGCGGCCGGCCAGGAATCGCATCGCGATCTGGACCGCCTCGTCAGTGTCGACCACGAGCCGACACTACGTAGTGGAGGCCCAGGCCGGCCATCGTCTCCGTCGTCTTCGGACCCGCCGGCCGCAGCGCGGGGCGTCAGCCTCGGGTTTTTTGCCCCGGCGTTGGCTCCGCGAGGGCGGCGGCCACCCGGGACGCCTCACGTCGGCCCTGGTCGCGGGCTGCGGCAACGAGCGCGGGCACGACGGATCGGTCCATCACGCTTGTCCCCTGCGCTTGTTTGGAGGCGTGGTCGCGGAGCAGCAACTCCACCCGGCGGCCCGCGCCCAGCGCGGCTCGCTGCTTGTCGATGCGGGCCCACGGCCCGATCGCGGCGGTGCTCGGCGCGAGAGCGATGACCGGGCCGTTCCCGGGGGCGAGATCGAGGTTGAGGGTCGACCGCATGCCGCCGTCCATGTAGCGGTGGCCGTTGATGGCAACCGGGGCGGCGGAGATCGGCATGGCGCAGCTCGCGGCGACGGCGTCCACCAGGGGTACGCCGTCGTGCCTGGTGAATGTGCGGCTGGCGCCCGTCTCGGTGTCGACGACCACGATGCGAAGGTCGGCGTCGTCCCGCCAGACGTGGTCGGGCAGTCGAGCCTCGGCTATCCGGCGTTGCCGGGACGGGTCGTCGATGCGCGCGGCGAGGGCGAGCCGGCCGAGGCGGCGAGCGGCCTGCTCGGGGCTGCGCGCGAACAGTTGTGCGCGCGCGAGCCGAAGCAGGTCGAGCAGGCGCAGGGCGGGTGAGGTCTCGTGGGCGACGCCGCCGCGCTGGCGTTCGAAGAGTTCCGCCAGTGGGGTGCCGCTGGCGATCTGGGCACCCACGACGGCGCCGGAGCTGGTGCCGATGAGGACTGCCCCCGGGGTCACTGTGACCCCCTTGTCGGCAAGCCCGGCGAGGATGCCGACCTCCCAGGCGATGCCGGCTACTCCACCGCCACCGAGCACCCAGACGGGCCGCGCGTCGTCCGTCATCAGTCGCCTCATTCGGTCGAATACTGCTAACGCTGTACGCAGTTTAGGCTAACAGCGGTGACCGTGGATCGACAACGGGTGCGTGTTTGCTCAGGGTTCCCGTCGGCCGACGATGATTCCGCCGAGGCGGCTCTCCGCCGAGGTGACTGTGGTCTGCGAGTCGACGCTGAACCCGTGCTGGCGCAGCCAGGCTGCCACCTGGTCCGGCTGCCGACGATGGACGTGCACGTTCATCGGGTGGCCGCCGTAGCCCTCCGTCTTGACTGTCGTCTCGTCGCCCACGTGGAAGCCGAGCAGCAGGGAGCCACCGGGACGGACCACCCGCCGGAAGTGCGCGAACACGGCGTCGATGTCGTCGTCGGGGATGTGGATGAGGGAGTACCAGGCGACCAGGCCGGCCATCGAGCCGTCGGCCAGGTCGAGGTCGGTCATCGAGCCGACCTCGAACCTCAGCTCGGGGTGATCACGGCGGGCCACCTCGATCATCCCGGGTGAGAGATCGATTCCGAAGGCGTCGACGCCGAGCGTGTGCAGGTGGGCGGTGATGCGCCCCGTCCCGCAGCCCACGTCCGCGACCGGCCCGCCGCCGGCACCCCGCACGAGCTCCGCGAACGATGCCAGGGCGGCTCGTTCGTACGGTGCCTCCGCCAGGAGGTCACGCACCAGGCGCGCGTAGCTGACCGCGACAGTGTCGTAGGAGGTGCGGGTCTCGGACAGCCAATCGTCTACGGTCACGAGGCTAACCGTAATTCAGCGACACACTGATGCCCTGGCCATGCCGGACCGACAGTTTGGAGGCGTCCACCCGTGACTTCCGCACCGGTGATCGTGAGTCTGCCCATCTCCGACCGGGCTACCTCCTACCGCTTCTATCGGGACGGACTCGGCCTCGACGCCGTGGGCGAGTTGGCCGACGACGGCATCCCGGAGCCGTTGCAGTTCGTGGTCAACGACGGGCTGCGGTTGATGCTCATCCCGACCGGCGGCTTCGGTTGGGTGATCGGCCGGCACGAGGTCGCCCCGAGGGGTCAGAGCGAATGCCTGCTCAACCTTGGTGTCGCCTCGCCGACCGACGTGGACGCGGTCGTCGAGCGGGCGCGCGCTGCCGGTGCCGAGATCATCACCGATACGGCAGCACAACCCTGGGCGTACGCGGGCGTCTTCGCGGACCCCGACGGTCACCTGTGGATGGTGTCCGCCGATTCGGAGGCCTGAAACCGTCGGTGGTGGTGGTTACGGTCCGACGGTGACCGTGACCACCGACACCCTTCAGGCGATGCCCACCTCTGCCGACGAGGCCCGGCTGTGGGCGCTGATCGAGGCGGCCTGGGCCGAGTTGGGCGCCGAGCCCCTGGCGCTGCGGCAGGCCCTCATCGAGCGCGACCCGGCCCATGACGACGACGGCCCGGCCTACGCCATCGATGCCTGGCTGGACGCGTTCCTGGACCGTCTCGGGCACCTGACCGCCGAGCTGACCGGGCAGGAGCTGACCGACCTCGACCGGGTGGTGGAGCGCAAGCTGCACGACATCGATCGGGAGGACATCCACGAGGTGACGGACGGGTCGGACGACGGCTTCCTCTACGCGCGAGGGTTCATCGTCGCCCTGGGGCGGGCGTACTACGAGGCGGTCCGCGCCAACCCCGCTATGGCGCTGCTGGACGCCGACTGCGAAGGGATGTGTTACCTCTTCGCGCACCTGCACAACGATCGGTTCGGTTCGTGGCCGGAGACCGGCTCCGGGATCTCCCGGGAGTCGTTCGGCAATCGGGCCGGCTGGTCGGCCTGAGCGGCGTCGTCGGAGCCAACTCCGGTCCGGCCGCACCGGTGGGAGGTCCGCCTTCACTGGGACAGCAGGCGGACCTGACGTGCGGTTAGCATCCGCTCATGACCACGGGGGTTCCAGGAACGACGGTCCGACCAGGGCGGCGCGTCGTCGTCGGGTCCAGTGTGCTGCTGGGGCTGAGTGGCCTCGCCCGGCTCGCGCAGGTGGCGGCCGAGGCCGTTCAACAGAACACCTACCTGAGAGCACACGAGCAGGTGGGCACCCCGAGTGGCTTCGCTGCCCTGCCGATGGTGTTCCTCATGGGCGTCGGCCTGGTCGTGGCGTTGACCGCCCTCGTCGTGCTGGCGCTGGCGCTGGCCAATCTCGCCGGTCGGAACTGGACCCGGATCGTCACCTGGGTGGTCGGCGGCGTGACGGTGACGGTGTCGGCCGGTTGGCTGTTCCTGGGCCTCATCTTCACCGTGTCGGGCGGCGACGACACCCCGGATAGTCCCGACGGGAGTCGGGTCGAGGAGGTCGCCGCTCAACTGATGCCCGGGTGGGCCGAGCCGGTCAGCACCGTGTCGGGGTTCGTGGCGTCGCCCGTGCTCCTGGGTGCCCTCGTCCTGCTCGCACTCCCACCCGCCAACGCCTTCTTCCGGTGGCGTGGCGGGGTGCAGGATCCGCCGTATCCGACCGAGACCACCCGGCCCGACGGCGGGCGTGTTCCACAGCAGGTCTAGGTGAGCAGCGGGATCAGACGTAGATCTTCGTGGCGTACTCCGGGCCGTAGTACCGTTCCAGGTCTTCGAGGCTCTCCGTCGACGCCTCGACCTCCTTGATCAGGCGGGCGCGGGAGGGCAGTGCCTCGGGCTGCCAGGTCTCCGGCTGCCACAGCGCGGACCGCAGGAACGCCTTCGCGCAGTGGTAGAAAATCTGTTCGATCTCCACCACCACGGCGAGCACCGGCCGGTGTCCCTTGACCACCATGTCGTCGAACCACTGCGCGTCGCTGACCAGGCGGGCCCGCCCGTTGATCCGTAGCGTGTCGGTCCGCCCGGGGATCAGGAAGAGCAACCCGACGTGCGGGTTGTCGAGGATGTTGCGGTAGCCGTCGGCCCGTCTGTTGCCGGGCCGCTCGGGCAGGGCGATGGTGGTGTCGTCCAGCACCAGGGTGAACCCGGCCGGGTCGCCCTTGGGTGAGACGTCGCAGCTGCCGTCCGCGCCGGCCGTGGCGATCAGGCAGAACGGTGAGGCGCCGAGCCACTCGCGGTCCCGCTCGTGCAGGCGGGTGCGTTCCTTGTTGGCTGCCCGCGCGCTCGGGACGCCGAGCAACTCGCGCAACTCCTCGTGCGAGGTGATCTCCACCGTCACGTTGATCCTCCCTCAGCCGTTGACCCGGTGGCGGGCACCACCGTCGTCAGCCTAGGCCGCCGTGACCAGCGCGAGGTTTGTGCCTGGTTGCCGGGGGTACGGCCTCACCCGACGCGCTCGCTGCACGAGACCGTTCCGCAGGACGCCGACCAGTGGAGGCCGGAAGATGGAGAGCCGACTCAAGGTGCTGGGTCACCCAGTCCATCCGATGCTGGTCATGTTCCCGGTCGCGCTGCTGGCCACGGCGGTGCTGTTCGACGTGGTGGACACCGTGGGTGGCCCCGACTTCCTCGGCGAGGTCGCGTACTGGAACATCACCGTCGGCCTGATCGGTGGCCTGCTCGCCGCGGCGGCCGGCTCGTTCGACCTGCTGGCGATCCCGACCGGCACCCGCGCCAAGCGGGTGGGACTGCTGCACGCGGGCGCCAACGTCGCGGTGATCCTGCTCTTCGCCGCCGTGTGGGCGGTGCGGCTCAACGCGGATTCCCGGGCCGCCGGCGGCGCACTGGTCGCCATCGAGGTGGTCGCGCTGGCGATTCTCGGCATCAGCGCCTGGCTCGGTGGCGAACTGGTCGACCGGCTCGGTGTGGGCGTCGACAGCGACGCCGGCCTGGACGCGCCCAGCTCACTACGGCCACCGACGGCCACCCAGCGGATCGGAGAGGTGTGATGAGCGAGCAGCAGTTCGGCGGCTTCGGCCGAGGGTGGCGCGGCAACCGGCAGCAGGGCTGGGACCCGATGGGGGAGTTGCAGTCGCTGCGCTCCGAGTTGAGTCGCCTGGTCGGTGGCCGCGCCGGGGCGTCGGACGTCGAGTTGACCGAGACCTCGGACGGCTGGGAGGTCGTCGTCCGGCTGCCCGGGGTGGCACCGGAGGAGGTGGCGGTCGAGCTTGACGACCGCGAGCTGTGCGTGCGGGCCCGCTCGGAGGCGGAGGTCAACGCCGACCAGGGCATCCCCGGCGGCTTCGAGACCCGCGGCTTCGAGTACCGGGTCAACCTGCCGTCGCGGGTCGACCCGGACGCCATCGACGCGGTGATGGACCACGGCCTGCTCCGGGTCCGGCTGCCACGGGCGAGCCGGCCCACGCCGCGCACCATCACCGTGGGCCGCACCGGGCCGCGCTCCGGTGACCTTTCCACTGGTACGCCGATGCCAGCCGATCCCGCCGCGGACCGGGAGATGCACCGCCCGGACACCGCTGGCGAGATCGACCGGCCGTAGCGGGCCGGGTGGTCACCCCGTCCGTGCTCGGCCCGACCGCCGAGCGCCTTCCCGACGTGCGGCGGATCGCCGTGCTGCGCGCCAACGCGCTCGGGGACTTCATCTTCACCCTGCCGGCGCTGGACGCGCTGCGCAGCGCGTACCCCTCGGCGGAGATCGTGTTGCTCGGTGCGCCGTGGCACGCGAAGCTCTGGCGCGACCGGCCCGGCCCGGTGGATCGGGTGCTTGTGGTGCCGCCGGCGCCCGGCATCCGTAAGCCGGAGCCGGGTGAGCCGGAGTCGTCGATGGACGACTTCGTGGCCGCTGCCGCCGGCTTCGACGTGGCGGTGCAGATCCACGGAGGCGGTGCCAACTCCAACCCGCTGGTCAGTCGGCTCGGTGCCCGGGTGACTGTCGGCCTGCGCGCCGACGACGCGCCGCCGCTGGACCGGTGGCTCCGCTACGTCTACTACCAGCACGAGGTGATCCGCTACCTGGAGGTGGTGGCGCTGGTGGGAGCACCGGCCACCACCATCACCCCGACGCTTGCGGTGACCGACGCCGACCGGGCGGAGGCCGCCCGGGTGCTCGGCCCGGTGGACCGTCCCCGGGTGGCGCTGCATCCGGGCGCCACTGACACGCGCCGCCGCTGGCCGGCCGAGCGTTTCGCCGAGGTGGCCCGTGCGCTGCACGAGGACGGCTACGAGGTGCTGGTCACCGGCACGCCCTCCGAGCAGGAGGTGGTGGACCAGGTCGTCGCCGCGGCGCAGGTGCCGGTGCGCCCGCAGGTGGGCACGCTCGGCCTGGGCGGGCTGGCGGGCTGTTACGCCGACTGCGCGTTGGTCGTCTCGAACGACACCGGCCCGCTGCACCTGGCCGCCGCTGTGGGCGCTCCCACTGTGGGGATCTTCTGGGTCGGCAACCTGATCAACGGGGCCAGCCCTCTGCGGGGCCGGCACCGGCCGATCAGCTCGTGGACTGTGCACTGCCCGGTCTGCGGGGTCGACTGCACACCGGGCATCTATCCGCACCGGCCCGGCGACGGTGAGTGCCCACACCGGGATTCCTTCGTCACCGACGTTCCGGTGGTCGAGGTGGTGGAAGCCGCCCGGGAGTTACTCACGCGGTAGGTCAGGCCGGCTGCGGGGTGTCCTCGTCGGCGAGGACGACCTCCCACGCCTCGACGTCCCGGTCGGTGACGGTGGTGGGGGACTCCAGGTGGTACGCGCCGCTGGGCAGGATGCCCGCGCCGCCGTGGCGGGACAGCACGGCGAGCTGCGCGGCCACGTCCTCGCCCTGGTGCTTCTCCTGCACCCGACGCCAGAAGTCGAAGCCGCCGGCGTCGACGAGCTTGGCTCGGTCGTAGAGCACGCACCCGCCGATCCAGGAGACCTTGTACGCCCGCCACGCGCCCGGCGGCAGCGCCAACCGCTCGGTGATGTGCAGCAGGTTCGCGGCCGAGTGGATGCGGGCCCGGCTCCATTGCGGGGTGTCGGGCCGGATCCGCTCCGGTGTGGGCGGGCCGGTCCACTCCTCGTAGTGGCAGTGCGATTCCGGCCGCATGTCGTCGGTGTACGAGAGCCCGTGCACGCCGTTGCCGACGAACCCGCAGCCCAGCTCACCGATCGCGGTGACCAGTCGGTGCAGCGCCCCGGGTTCCAGCCAGATGTCGTCGTCGAGGTTGAGGACGTACCGGGCGGCCGAGGTGGCGAGCAGGTACGCCCGGTGTTCGGCCAACCCCCGGCGGGGCAGCCGGCGGGTGAGCAGCACCGGGTGACCCCGGTGGCGCAGCGCCCGGACCATGGTGGCGGCGGCGGGATGCGCGTACGCCGGATCCCCGTCGGACTGGTCGCTGACGACCACCCCGAAGCCGGGTACGCCGTCCTGGGCGGCGAGACCGCCCAGGGTGACGGCCAACTCGGCGGGCCGGTTCCGGGTCGGAATCAGCACGTCGACCAGTCGATCGGCGCGGAACTCCTCCGGGGTGCCGAGGTCGAGAGGGCGGTTCACGACGCCTGGGTGCGGGTGCGCAGCGACGGGTCGGGCTCCCGGTCGGTGACCTGTGGCGACGGATCCTGGCTGTGCGAACGGATCCGCTCGATGATCGCGGAGGTGGACCGGTCCGGCACGTACCCCAGGGTGCGCACCTGACCGCCCAGCCGGCGCACCAGCGGCGCCTCCGGCACCAGCTCCGGCGGATAGTCGCCGCCCTTGACGTACACGTCCGGTCGGACCGCCTCGATCAGCGCGGCGGGTGAGTCCTCCTCGAAGACCACCACGTGGTCCACGCAGGCGAGCGCGGCGAGCAGGGCGCCCCGGTCCTCGACCGGGTTGACCGGCCGGTCCGGGCCCTTCAGTCGTCGTACGCTGCCGTCCGAGTTGACTGCCACGATGAGCAGGTCACCCAACGCGCGGGCCTGCTCGAGGTAGCGCACGTGCCCGCGGTGCAGCACGTCGAAGCAGCCGTTGGTGAAGACCACCGACCGTCCCGCCTCGCGGTACTCGGCGACTATCGCGTCCAACTCGTCGCCGCCGACCAGCGCGGGGTGGCTCGTCGTGTCGGTCGGCTGGTCCAGCGCGGCGAGCAGGTCGTCGCGTCGGCACACGCAGGTGCCGGTGTCCGAGACGGTGATGGTGGCCGCCAGTTGGGCGAGTTGGGCGGCGGTGGGCAGGGGCGCGTCGGCGGCCAGGGCCAGCGTCATCGCCGCCAGGTACGCGTCGCCGGCACCCACGGCGTGGCTCGCCGGCACCGGGGTGCTGTGGCTGCGTCGGCGTTCCCCGTCGGCGCCGCCGACCACCGCGCCCTCGGTGTCGAGGGTCACCGCGACCACGTCGGCACCGGTGTGCGCTCGCAGTTCGGCCAGCCGCGACTCGGCCAGGACGGCCCGGTCGACGCCCTCTCCGGCCCGGGTGTTCACTGTGACGCCGGTGCCCGTGACGCTGAGCCCGTCGCCGGTGAGGGCGACCCGGCCCTCGCCCGGGGTGGGCTCACCGAACGGTCCCGGGCGGTCGGCCCGGGTCAATTCGGCGGTCGGGTCGTCGGCGCGTACCGCACCCGGGGCAGCGCCCGCCGTCATCTCGGAGGGGCCGTCGGCCGGGTCGCCGTCCGGGTGTTCCAGGTGCAGTTCGGTCCCGCCGGTCGGTCGGGTGGTACCGCCCGCGCGGGCCAACAGCCGGGTCGCCTCGGCGAAGCTGGGGGTGACCACTGTCGGCGCGAGGCCCCGCCAGTCGGCCAGGTCGTGGGCGTCCAGCGCGACAGTGGCGTACCGCTGGCGGTTGTCGACCAGCCACGCGCGGACCGGCGCGGGCAGCGCGCCCAGGCCGTAGTCGCAGACCACCAGGGTCGGCGCCTGTCCACCGGCGGCGGCGCGCAACTCCTCGGTGGCGCAGCTCAGGGCGGTGAGCAGCCGGGCCACCCCGTCGTGGTCCAGGGCGTCCTCCGGGTCGCCGGAGTCCTCCCGCAGCAGGATCTGGTTGCCGGCCAACATTCGCCGCTTGACGGGGGTGGGTCGCCCGGGTTGGTTGACAGTGCGGTCCCAGACGCTCGCGCGGTCCAGGCAGTCGTGCAGTTCGTCCCCGGCGACGTCGGCGCCGACCGGTGCCACCAGTACCGCCCGGCCGCCGAGGGCTGCCACGTTGACCGCGGTGTTCGCGGCCCCACCGGCGGCGGAGATCCGCCGGCGCAGGGTGAGGACGGGGGCGGGCGCCTCCCGGCAGAGCCGGTCGGAGTCGGCGAACCGCCATTCGTCCAACATGGCGTCACCGACGATCAGGACTGGGCGTCCGAGCCAGCTCTCCACGACGGTGGCGAGCCGGCGCTGTTCCGCTGCTGCTCCTGCCATGCCTCCCCGGGTCCCCAGCGGCCTGCCGGGCAAACCTGCGCGGCGACCGGTCCCGCCGCTGGTCAGGCCACCTTCGGTGGGCCCTGACCGGTCCGGACCTGTCCGACCTGTTTCGGGCGTTCGAGCGCGGGAAGGGGATTGAGGTACCCCCGGAAAGGAGATGTACCGAGATGGCAGCGACATTGCAGGGCAAGCGGATCGCCTTCCTGGCCGCCGACGGCGTCGAGGAGGTCGAGTACGTCCAGCCGCGCGAGGCGGTCGAGAACGCCGGCGCGACGGCCGAACTGGTCTCGCTGAAGCCCGGTTCCATCCAGTCCTTCAACCACCTGGACCACTCCAAGACGTACGACGTGGACGTGACAATCGACAAGGCGGACGCCGCCGGCTACGACGCGCTGGTGCTGCCCGGAGGGGTGGCGAACCCGGACTTCCTGCGGGGCGATCCGGACGCGGTGCGGTTCGTGAAGGCGTTCTTCGACGCGGGCAAGCCGGTGGGGGTGATCTGTCACGGCCCGTGGACGCTCATCGAGGCGGACGTGGTGCGCGGTCGACGGATCACCTCCTGGCCCACCCTGCGTACCGACCTGACCAACGCCGGAGCCACCTGGGTGGACGAGGAGTGCGTCACCGACGGCAACCTGACCAGCAGCCGCAAACCCGACGACCTCCCCGCCTTCTGCGCAGCGATCACCAAAACCTTCGCGACCGCCTGACCCCACCCACCCCTCGGTTGATCATGAAGTTATTGCCACGACACGCCGCGCGCGGTGGCAATAACTTCATGATCAACGCTGGCGGAGCGGGTGCGGTACCGGGTTGGTTTTTTGGCGGTTGGGCGCATGTTTTGGGGCTCTCGGGATAGAAGGCCACATGACCACCGAAGCCTCGGATGCGCCGGTGCTGAACCGTCAGCAGATCCGGCTGCTCATGTTCGGCCTGATGACCGGCATGCTGCTGGCCGCACTCGACCAGACCATCGTTGGTACGGCTCTGCCGACCATCGTGGGCGAGTTGGGCGGGATCAACCACTACTCCTGGGTGGTCACCGCGTACCTGCTCGCCTCGACCGCGTCGACGCCGCTCTACGGCAAGATGGCCGACCTGTACGGGCGTCGGCCGGTCTTCCTCTTCTCGATCGGCACGTTCCTGCTCGGGTCGTTGCTGGCCGGGCTGTCCCAGAACATGACCCAACTGATCGTCACCCGGGGTATCCAGGGTCTGGGCGCCGGTGGTCTGCTGACGCTCGCGTTCACCATCATCTCGGACGTGGTGTCGCCCCGGGAACGTGGTCGTTACCAGGGCCTGTTCGGCGCGGTGTTCGGGATCTCGTCGGTTGCCGGGCCGCTGGTGGGCGGTTACTTCGCGGAGACCGACTGGCGGTGGATCTTCTACATCAACGTGCCGCTGGCGATCCTGGCGATCGTGGTCTGCTACCACGTGATGCGGTTGATCCCGTTCGAGCGTCGGGACCACTCGATCGACTGGCTCGGTGCCGGCCTGCTGGTGGCCGGGGTGAGTTCGTTGCTGCTCGCGCTGAGCTGGGGCGGCAACGAGTACGCCTGGGGCTCCGGCGTGATCATCACGCTCTTCGTGGTGGGTGCGGTGCTGGGGGTGCTCTTCGTCCTCCAGGAGGCCCGGGTGGCCGAGCCGATCCTGCCGCTGCGGCTGTTCCGGAGCGCCACCTTCGCGCTGGCCAACTCGGCTCTGCTCATCATCGGTCTGGTGATGTTCGGTTCGATCATCTTCATCCCGCTGTACCTGCAGATCGTGAAGGGCGCCTCGCCGACCCGAAGCGGTCTGCTGATGTTGCCGATGATGGCCGGCATCATCATCACCTCGATCCTGACCGGCCGCGCGATGACCCGGATCGGCCGCTACAAGTGGTTCCCGGTGGCCGGTTCGGTGACCCTGCTGGTCGGCATGTTCCTCTTCACCCAGTTGGAGGTGGCCACCTCGCTCTGGGTCGCGTTCGGGTTCATGGTGGTGATCGGCGTCGGGCTGGGTCTGTGTATGCAGTCGCTGATCCTGGCGGTGCAGAACGCGGTCTCCGTACGCGACCTGGGGGCCGGCACCTCCTCGGCGACCTTCTTCCGGTCACTGGGCGGTTCGTTCGGGGTGGCGATCCTCGGCACGGTGCTCTCGTCCCGGCTGACCGGCGGGCTCGCCGACCGGTTGCCCGGCGCGATCGCGCAGCTTCCGCCGCAGGAGCAGGCCGCGGTGGCGGCGAGTGGCGGCACCAACATCTCGATCAACGATCCGGCCACCATCCTGGCCCTGCCGGGGCCGGTACGCGCGGCCATCCAGGGTGCCTTCGTCGACGCGCTGGACATGGTCTTCCTGACGGCCGGCCTGATCGCGATCGTGGCGGTGGTGGTAACCCTGACGCTGCCCAACACGCAGCTGCGGGGGGCTGGCCCGCAGGGCGCCACCGGTGGTGCCGACCCGCTCGGCGGTGAGGCCCCGGCTCCGGGCGGCAAGCCGTTGACCCGCGAGTCGAAGGAGGAGGCCGCCGCCGACATGGAGGCCAAGTCCCAGACGATGATCTGAGCGATCTCGACACCGACCGCCCCGGACCGCTCCGGGGCGGTCGGTGTCGGCCGGGTCGTCGATGGTCAGGCGGGGCGGCGGTAGGCGCCGTACCACCAGGTCGCGGCCAACTCCCGGGCGGCCGCCGCGTCGGTCTCGGGGTCGGCCGAGGTCGTGCTGACGTGGTCGGCCAGGAAGCGGTCGCCGCCGACAACGATCAGCCGGCTGGCCGTCGTCACGTCCAGGTCGGCGGGGGTACGCCCGGCCTGCTGCTCGATCCGGAGCGCGTCCTCGGTGCGGGCCACGAACTGCTCCAGCCCGGCTGCCCAGTACTCCCGGACCGCCTCGTCGTACGCGGCGACCTCGCTGACCGCGGCCAGCACCGGGGCGTATGTCCGGTATATCCGGATCACGTCGGCGAAGACCTCGGTCAGTCGCGCGAGCGGGTCGCCGGGGCCGGCCGGGTCCCAGTCGCCGGTGCGGTCGAACGAACTCTCCCGCATGGTGCCGGCGAGGCGCATGAGCAGCTCGGTCTTGTCCCGGAAGTGGGTGTAGAAGGTCGACCGCGCCACGCCGGCCTCGGCGGCGATCCGCTGCACGCCGAGGTCGGTGAAGCGGACTCCCTCCTTCAGGAGTCGTTCGGTGGCCGCCAGCACCCGCGCTTCGACGGCCGCGCGTCCGTCCGGGTTGCGCGGGCGGCGGCGGGTGATCGAGGGCATAGCCGGAATCCTAGGTGGCCGGGGGGCGGGTGGGCGACGTACGCTCGTTGCCGGACACAGTGTCCGACATAGTGACCACGGAGGCCTTGACCTCGGCCTCCGACCCACCACGAGGAGCCAACACACGTGAAGTACCGACTGCTGGGCAGCACCGGGGTGTACGTCTCGGAGATCTCGCTCGGCGCGATGACCTTCGGCGGCAGCGGCCACCCGCTCTGGGGCACCCTCGGTGGGCTGGCGCTGCCCGAGGTGCAACGGCTGGTGGACACCGCGTTGGACGCGGGCGTCAACTTCGTCGACACCGCCGACGGCTACAGCGACGGCGAGAGCGAGGAGCTGCTCGGCAAGGCGCTCGGCAAGCGGCGTCGCGACGTCGTGCTGGCGACGAAGGTGCACTCCCGCACCGGCCCCGGCCCGAACGACGTCGGCACCTCCCGGCTGCACATCATGCAGAACCTGGAGGACAGCCTGCGCCGGCTGGGCACCGATCACATCGACCTGTACCAGATCCACAACTTCGACCAGATCACTCCGATGGAGGAGATGCTGCGCGCGCTCGACGACGCGGTGCGGCAGGGCAAGGTCCGCTACATCGGCGCCGCGAACTTCGCGGCCTGGCAGATCTCCAAGGCGCTGGGCATCTCCGCCCGGGAGAAGCTGGCCGGGTTCGTCTCGGTGCAGGAGTACTACTCGCTGCTGGGCCGGGACGTGGAGCGCGACGTGGTGCCGATGGCGCTCAACGAGGGTGTCGGGCTGACCGTCTGGAGCCCGCTCGCCGGTGGTTTCCTCTCCGGCAAGGTCAGCCGGGACGGCGCCGTCGCCGACAGTGGCGCGCGCACCGCCCAACCCGGTTACGCCAGCTTCACCCCGTTCGATCCGGAGCACGCCTTCGGGGTGGTCGACGTGCTCAAGGGCGTCGCCGAGCGGCACGAGGTGAGCCCGGCCCGGGCGGCGGTCGCCTGGCTGCTGTCCCGACCGGCCGTGGCCAGCGTGATCGTCGGTGCCCGCAAGCACGAGCAGTTGGTCGACAACATCGCCGCCTCGGATCTCACGCTGACCGAGCAGGACCTCACCGAGCTGGACGAGGCCACCAAGCTGCCGGTCGCGTACCCGAACTGGATCCAGGAAGGGTTCTTCGCCGGGCTCCGACTGCCCCAGTGAGGCGCGGCCCCGGGGTCGGTGGCTCCGGGGCCGCCCTACTTGAGGATGAGCCGGTTCGTCTGCTCGAAGACGTCCAGGTCGGCAAGGGTCTCGATGACCGAGGTGGAGAGTGGGGCGGGAAACCGGTCGCGGGCGAAGAAGCCGGCGTCGGTGGTCTCGTCGGTGACCCGGGCCAACTGCCCGTCCCACTCCTCCACCTTGAACGCCGTCGTGAACACCTGGTACGTGTGGCCGTACATGTTGGTGCTCGTCCGGTCCGGGCCGGTGTAGAGGGCGAACGCGCAGACCCGCAGCGCGCGTAGCCCGGTCTCCTCACGGACCTCGCGAACCGCGCAGTCGGCGATCGACTCGCCCAGTTCCATCGCGCCGGCCGGCATGGCCCACTGGCCGTTGTCCGAGCGTTTGATCAGCAGAATGCGTCCGGCGTCGTCGTTGACCACGGCGCGGGCGCCGACGAACATCAGCGTCCGGTCCCCGGCGAGCGCGCGCAACTGCCCCACATATGAGTCGGCCCAGGAGATGCTCACCTGCGACAACTTACGGGGGTTCCCAACGTGTGACCGCCGACACTAGCTTGTTACCCATGCGTAGCACGATGATGGACGCCCCTCTGCAGATCTCCCGGATCCTCGACCACGGCGCAGTGGTGCACGGCACGGCCGAGGTGGTCACCTGGACGGGCGCCGAGCCCCGCCGGATGACGTACGCCGAGGTGGGCCGGGCCGCCGCCCGGCTGGCACACGGGCTGCGCGACGAGTGTGGGGTGACCGGCGACGAGCGGGTCGCCACCTTCATGTGGAACAACAACGAGCACCTGGTCGCCTACTTCGCGGTGCCGAGCATGGGTGCGGTGCTGCACACGCTCAACATCCGGCTCTTCCCCGACCAGGTCGTCTACATCGCCAACCACGCCGAGGACCGGGTGGTGCTCGTCGACAGCACGCTCATCCCGCTGCTGGCCCGGGTGATCGGTGAGCTGACCACTGTGCGGCACGTCGTGGTGGTCGGCGGGGGCGACCCGGCGCCGCTGGTGGCGGCTGCCGGCGACCGGATCACCGTGCACCACTGGGACGCGTTGCTCGCCGACCGGCCGGACACGTACGACTGGCCGGAGGTGGACGAGCGCGACGCGGCGGCGCTCTGCTACACCTCGGGTACCACAGGCAACCCGAAGGGCGTGGCCTACTCGCACCGGTCGATCTACCTGCACTCGTTGCAGGTCTGCATGCCGGAGGGTTTCGGTCTCGGGCCGACCGACCGCGAGTTGGCCATCGTGCCGATGTTCCACGCCATGTCCTGGGGTCTGCCGTACGCGGCCTTCCTCTCCGGCGCGTCGCTGATCATGCCGGACCGGTTCCTCCAGGCCGCGCCGATCGCCGAGATGATCGCCGCCGAGCGGCCCACACTGGCCGGCGCGGTGCCGACCATCTGGACCGATCTGCTGGCCTACCTGGACACCCACGACGTGGACACCTCCTCGCTCGGCGAGGTGATCGTCGGCGGCTCGGCGTGCCCACCGGCGCTGATGCACGCGTTCGACGAGCGGCACGGGATCGACGTCATCCACGCCTGGGGCATGACCGAGATGTCCCCGCTGGGGTCGGTCTCGCGTCCGCCCGCCGGTGCCACCGGTGAGCAGGCGTGGCGCTACCGCTACACGCAGGGACGGGTGCCGGCGGGCGTGCAGGCGCGGATCGTCGGCCCGTCGGGTGACCCGATGCCCGCCGACGGCACGGCGGTGGGCGAGTTGGAGGTCCGGGGGCCGTGGGTGACCGCCCGGTACGTCGGTGACGACGCCCCGGACGAGGAGAAGTTCCGCGACGGCTGGCTGCGTACCGGCGACGTGGGCACCCTCTCGCCGGACGGGTACATCAACCTGACCGACCGCGCCAAGGACGTGATCAAGTCCGGTGGCGAGTGGATCTCGTCGGTGGAGTTGGAGAACGCGCTGATGGCCCATCCGGCGGTGCTGGAGGCCTGCGTGGTGGGTGTCCCGGACGAGCGGTGGGACGAACGTCCGCTGGCCACGGTGGTGGTCCGGGAGGGCGCTTCGGTGACCGCCGAGGAGTTGCGGGACTTCCTGGCCGGGTCGGTGGCGCGCTGGCAGTTGCCGGAGCGCTGGGCCTTCATCGACACGGTGCCGAAGACCAGCGTGGGCAAGTTCGACAAGAAGGTCGTCCGTTCGCGGTACGCCGGGGGTGAGCTGACTGTCCGGGAGCTGACAGCCCCGTAACGTTTTCCCCGGCACTGTCGCCTGTTGGGGCGGGAGTACTCCTGAACCCTCCCCAGGGGCGGCCCCGGCGTTCGCACCGCGCCGGGGCCGCCCGCTCCACACGGGGTGACCCCGCACCGTCATTGTTGCGAAAGTTATTCGCCTCTGTCCTGCTGACGGGGAAATCGGGCGATCAGCGACCCGATCAGGCGTCGCTGGTGGTGATGAGCACCTTGCCCACCGTCGAGTCCTCCACCGCCTGGTGCGCCGCGGCCGCCTCGGCCAGCGGGTGGTAGTGCAGCGGCAGGCCGGCGTCCGCGCCGACCCGGATGCCACCCTGGCTGGCCGCTGCGGCCACGTCCTTCACGCCCTGCGCCTTGGCCCCCTTCGGCTCCGTGTAGACCAGCACGAACTGCCAGCGGGCGTTCGGGGCCATCATCGCCCGGATCGGGATGGTCACCTCGTCCCCACCGTTGTCGGCGTACATGCAGACCGCGCCGCCGTGCCGCAGCACCTGCACGTCGATCGAGGCGTTGCGGGCGGGGGACACCTCCACGATCGTGTGCACCCCGTCGGGGGCGATCTTGTGGACCTCCTCGACCACGTCCTGCTCCCGATAGTTGATCACGAAGGAGGCGCCGGCCGACGCCGCCAGCTGCGCCTTCTCCGCGCTGCTCACAGTGGCGATCACCGTGGCGTCGGCCCACCGGGCGAGCTGGATCGCGGCGTTGCCGACCGCGCCCGCGCCGCCCTGCACCAGCACCGTGTGATCCGCCAACGCGCCGGCCCGCAGCGTCTCCGGCATGAACTCGCCAGCGGTCAGACAGCGGTGCGCGGTGAGGAACGGAATGCCCAGGGCCGCACCCAGCTCGAACGGGGCGGCACCGAGGCGTACCGCCTGCCGGACCGGCACCAGCGTGTATTCCGCCGTCGTGCCCCACGGCCGCTGCCAGGCGGCCTCCCAGACCCACACCCGCTCACCGATCAGGTCGGGGTCGACCCCCTCGCCGACCGCCTCGACCACCCCCGCGCCGTCCTGACCGGGAATCTGCCACCCGTTCGGCGGGGCGTTGCGGCGGGACTTCCAGTCGGTCGGGTTGACCCCGGAGACCGCCATCCGCACCAGGACCTCGCCCGCACCCGGCTCCGGCACCGGCCGGTCGACCAGATTGAGCACCGAAGGGTCGCCGTTGCGCTCGTACACGATGGCCTTCATCCGTGGTCTCTACCCCGCTCGACCCCTGTCAACCCAGCTCGTCCACCAGCTCCGGGGTCAGCTCACCGATCGCGTTCAGCGTCACCGCGGCCAGCCCGGCGGCGTCCGGGTCGAGCGGGTACGAGCCGTGCGGCACCGCTACCACCCGCATCCCCGCCGCCGCGGCGGAACGCACCCCGTTGGACGAGTCCTCCACCGCCGCACACCGCGTCGGTTCGACGCCGAGGCGCTGCGCCACGCTCAGGTACACGTCCGGTGCGGGCTTGCCCCGCTCGGTCTGCTCGGTGGAGAGGGTCGCGCCGAACGCGTCGGTCAGGCCGGTAGCCGCCAGCGCCGCCTCGATCAACCGGGTCGGCGACGAGCTGGCCAACCCGAGCGGCCACCGCGCGGCCAGCCGGCGGACGACCTGGTCGGCGCCGTCGATGAGGGGCACGTGCTCCCGGTAGCGTCGGGTCATCTCCTCGACCACCTCGACGGCGACCTGCTCCGCGGTGCGGTCCACGCCCAGCTCACCGCTGAGGTAGTGGGCCCACTCCCCGGTGCTCATCCCCATCAGTCGGCGCTGCGTATCCGGCTGCCACGCCCCGCCGTGCTCCGCCACGTACGCCCGGCGGACCTCCTCCCACACCGGCTCGGAATCCACGATCACGCCGTCCAGGTCGAAGACCACCGCATCAGTCACGGGCCCATCCTGCCCGACCGGTGGGCGTCCGGTCAGCCGGGCAGCGCGGGCAGACCGAGCGGGCTGCCCTCGGGCAACAGGGTGTGGCCGGACCGGGCGATCGGCTCCAGCAGCTCCCGGAGCCGGTCCGTGTCGGCGGGGCCGAGCGCATGCCACGGGTGCGCGGCGGCCCGGTCGGTGGCGTCCTCGACGGCCTGGAAGCCGGCCCTGGCGTGTTCGGTGGCCGCGCCGTCCCCGGTCAGCCAACCCCGCTCGGTGAGCCGCGTCCGGGCGGCGTGCCACTGCTCCTCGGACCAGCCCCGGCCCAGCAGGTACTGCGGCGACGAACCATCCAGCGCGACCCGCCCGGTCAGCGTCTCCACCGGGTCCAGGCCGGCGGCCACCAGTGCCGCCACGTGCCCGTCCCCCCGGTGCTCGCGCAGTGTGGTGGCGGCCTGCCAGAGCCGCGCCAGCGGGTACTCGCCGGCCGGGAGGGCCGCGTTCGCCGCGCCGAGCACCCGGCCGGCGGTCTGCGCCGCCGAGGCAGCCCGCTCCAGCAGGTCGGCGGCCTCCACCAGGTGCGACTCGGGTAGCTCGTAGGTCAGCTCGGCGAGCGCCTGCACGGCACCGGTCAGACGGGCCCGCAGCGCCTCCTGCGGGGTGGCCAACCGCCACACCGCAGGCAGTGCGCGGGCCACCATCGGCGGCGCGAAGTTGAAGAAGGCGGCGATCACCGGGGCCGCCTCGACGGCTCCCAGCGGCGCCGCCCGCCCGGCGAAGTAACCGCGCCAGTAGCCGCGCAGCCCGACCGCCTCGTACGCGGCCCGGGCCCGGGGGTGCAGGTAGGTGACAGCGTGCACCGGCTCGAAGTACGCCCACATCGACCGGGCGGTCCACCCAGGCTCGTCCAGCGCCGTCACATGCACCTCCGCGTCCCGGTTCCGGATGCTCACCCCGGGCGGCGAACCGCCCGGGGTGACGCCGAACCTACTGCCGCTGGGTGACGGGCCGGAAGCCCCATGTGAACAACTCCATCGCGGCCCGGCGACAACCGGGACGACCCGGACAGGTCACTGGGCGGCGAGTACGTCCACCACGAAGCGCAGCGGACCGGTCGGACGTCCACCGGCGGCGGCCTCGTCGTTGCCGTACGCCAGCTCGCCCGGGATGTCGAGCTGCACCCGGCTGCCCACTGTCACGCCGACCAGGCCCTGGTCCCAGCCGGGGATGACCTGGCCGACGCCGATCGGGAAGGTGGCCGGCTGCCCGGCCTTCCAGGAGGAGTCGAACTCCTTGCCGTCCTTGTAGAACACCCCCACGTAGTTGGTGGTGATGTTCTGGCCCTTCTGCACGGCCGGGCCCTTGCCCTTGATCAGCGGGGTGACGGTGAGCTTCTTCAGGTCGCCAGTGCCCGGCGTCACCGTCGGCTTGCTGCCCAGCGCCGGGTCGGCACCCTCGGGCAGTTGCGGTGCGGGCGGCGCGCCGGCCTCGTCGGGGGCCGGGGCGGAGGCGGACGGGGTCGCGTCGGCCTGGGTCTTGGGCTTGTCGTCGCCCCCGCCGATCGTCACGAAGACGCCGATCAGCACCCCGACCACGGCGACGGCCGCGAGGCCGCTGGCCCACGCGTTGCGCTTCCGCCTCGCGTCGGCGGCCTTCTTCTCCGCCAACTGGGCGGCCAGGCGGCGCCCCGACTTGGTTGCCGGGCTCTGGTCCGGGCCCTTCTGCTGCGTCCGCTCGCTCACGTCGTCGACTCCCTGCTGCGAAGTGTGGCCGGCACCCGGTGCCGGGGGGAAAGCCGACGCACACGGTACCCGCACCGCGGCCTACCGTGCCCGCCGCGGACGCCCCGGATCGCCCAGTGCGACAGTTCCGGGGCTTTCCCGGGCGGTTATTCCGGGACGACCATGAAGTCGGTCACGAACGAGGTGACCCGGCCGTCGGCGGCACGGCCGATCCAGGTGCCGTAGCAGCCGTCGCCCCAACCGGTGGTCACTGTGACGACGTTGGCGCCGCTGGCCTCGTCCAGGACAGCGGTGATCAGCCCCGGGACCGGGGAGGAGGGCAGCTTGTCGGGGATGAAGACCTCCTCGACCCGGTCGTAGTCCCAGCCTTCCAGGACACTGAGCGCTGTCGGGTCGGCGAGGGTGCCGGCGCCGGCGTCCACCCCGTACCCGAAGTAGTCGTCCGCACCGAGCGTGGTGACGTCCTGGTCGCCAGCGACTGCCGGTTCCCAGCGGGTGGTCGGCTCGTCGGAGACCACCAGCTGAAACGCGGCCACCCGCCGGTCCACCTCGGCGTCCTCCCGGAGCACCACGGCCACCCAGGCGCGGGCGGCGTACCGCCCCGGCGGCACCGTGACAGTGAACGGCTCGGCCTCCGGGCAGACCAGCGGGTCACACCCGACCACCTGGCCGGTGGGCAGCACGACGTCGCCGGCCGGGTGGGCCTCGATCAGGTACGCGCCGTGCTGGTCGGTGAAGCGGGCGCCGGGCGTCAGCAACCGGTCCAGATCAGGGGTGTACGGCATGGGGGCTCCTCCGGTCGCCAGCGGCCGGCGGAGCGTACCCGGCGAGGCGGACACCGCCGCCGCTGCCGTACGGTCAGGCGCTCTTGCGGGGTGCGGTCTTGCGCGCGGCGGTCTTCTTCGCCGGCTCCGCCTTCTTCGCGGGGGTCTTCTTGGCGGCGGTCTTCTTCGCCGGCTCGGCCGCCTTCTTCTCGGCCGTCTTCTTCGCCGCCGTCTTCTTCGCGGGCGCCTTGGCCGCCTTCTTCTCGGCTGCCTTCTGCGCCGACCGGGCCGACGAGATGGGCGTCGGTTCGCCACCACCGCCGCCACCGCCACGGGTGGGCTGCTCGCCGCGTGCCGCCTTGGCCCGCTCCACCGAGGCCTTCAACGCGGCCATCAGGTCCACAGCAGCCGCCGGGGCCTCCTCGACCTCCTCCGGCTGGACGACCTCCCGACCCTCCACCTTGGCGTCGATGACCTCCTGCAACGCGGCCCGGTAGTCGTCGGTGAAGACGTCCGGCTCGAACTCGCCGGTCATCGAGTCGATCAGTGAGCTGGCCATGGCCAGCTCCGGTGGG
Source organism: Micromonospora vinacea (assembly GCF_015751785.1). Taxonomy (NCBI): domain Bacteria; kingdom Bacillati; phylum Actinomycetota; class Actinomycetes; order Micromonosporales; family Micromonosporaceae; genus Micromonospora; species Micromonospora vinacea. Next base: position 2,408,418 of record NZ_JADOTY010000001.1, read on the forward strand.
CGCACCTTGAGGTCCTCGTCGAGGAAACCGAAGTCGGGGGTACGGATCTCGTCCGGCCAGAGCATGGTGTTGAGCAGCAGCACACCCTCGCGGACCCGCAGCGTGGCCAGCTGCTCCCGCTGGCGCAGCGCCACCTTGACGATGGCCACCCGCTCCGAGTCGATCAGCGCGTCGCGCAGCAGCACGTACGGCTTGGTCGCCGCGCCTTCCGGCTCGAGGAAGTAGGCCTTGTTGTAGAGGATCGGGTCGACCTGTTCGGCCGGCACGAACTCCAGCACGTCGATGGCGCGGGAGCTGGTCAGCGGCAGGTCGGCGAAGTCCTCGTCGGTGAGGATCACCATCTCGCCGCCGCCGATGTCGTAGCCCTTGGCGATGTCGTCGTAGGTGACCTCTTCGCCGCAGACCGAGCAGGTGCGCTTGTAGCGGATCCGACCGCCGTCCTCACGGTGCACCTGGTGGAACCGAATGTCCTTCTCCTCGGTGGCCGAGTAGAGCTTCACCCCGATCGAGACGAGCCCGAACGACACGGCTCCCTTCCAGATGGCACGCATCCTGCGCTCCCTTCCCCGGTATCGACCATGCTCGCATCCGAATGAACCGGACGCGAGGTGTTCGCCCTGCTACTACAGTCGGGTCGTGCCCGGCGCGCCGCTCAAGCCGATGCTCGCGATGACCGGGCCGCTCCCGGCGGGTGACGGCTGGGCCTACGAGTTCAAGTGGGACGGCGTCCGCGCTCTGGCTGACATCTCAGGTGGCCGTCAGCATCTGTATGCCCGCTCCGGCGTGGAGATCACCGCCGCGTACCCGGAGTTGGCCACCCTTCCCGAGCAGGTCGACGACGCACTGCTCGACGGTGAGGTGGTGCTCCTCGGCCAGGGCGGGCAGCCGTCGTTCACCGCGCTGGCCGAGCGGATGCACGTCCGGGACCGGGCGAAGGCGGCCCGGTTGGCAGCTGTCATGCCGGTGACGTACATGATCTTCGACCTGCTCCGGCTCAACGGTGACGACCTGACCGGGTGGCCGTACGAGCGCCGCCGGGAGGCCCTCGACGCGCTCGCGCTCGGTGGCCCCCGGTGGGCGGTGCCGCCGATGTTCGCCGACGGGCCGGCCACCTACGAGGCGGCCGGGGAGCACGGCCTGGAGGGTGTGATGGCCAAGCGGGTCGGGGCCGTCTACCGCCCGGGGGTGCGCTCGCCGGACTGGGTGAAGGTCAAGCTGGAGGTGACCGGCGACTTCGTCATCGGCGGTTGGCGGCCGGGTGCGCGCCGGATCGGCGGGCTGCTGGTCGGGGTGCCCGGCCCGGACGGCCGGCTGATCTACCGCGGTCGGGTCGGCGGTGGCATCGGCGCGGCCATCGAGCGGCAGCTCCTCGCCGAGCTGGAGCCGCTGCGCTCCGGCGTGTCACCGTTCGCGCCGGGGATGCCGCGCGAGGATGCGCGGAGCGCCATCTGGGTAACACCCCAGGTGGTGGTGGAGGTGAAGTACGGCCAGCGCACCCCCGACGGCCGGCTGCGCTTCCCCCGGGTGCTGCGGTTGCGCCCGGACAAGCCTCCGGAGGAGGTCGACGATGCCAGCTGAGCGGCTACGGGTGGACGTCGAGGGTCGCGCGCTTGAGCTGTCCAACCTGGACAAGGTGCTCTACCCGGCGGCCGGGTTCACCAAGGGTGAGGTGATCGACTACTACACCCGGATCTCCCCGGTGCTGCTGCCGCACCTGCGGGACCGGCCCCTCACCCGGATCCGCTTCCCCAACGGGGTGGACGACAAGTCGTTCTTCGAAAAGAACAAGCCGGCCGCGACCCCGGACTGGGTGCGGGTGGAGAACCTGCCCGCGCCCGGGTCGACGAAGGGCCGGGAAACCATCGACTACGTGGTCGCCGACGACCTGCCCACCCTGGTCTGGCTGGCCAACCTGGCCGCGTTGGAGCTGCACACACCGCAGTGGAAGGTGGGCGAGCACCCGGACATGATGGTCGTCGACCTGGACCCGGGACCGCCGGCCGGGCTCGCCGAGTGTTGCCCGGTGGCGGTGCTGATGCGCGACCGCCTCGCCGACGACGGCATCGAGTCGTACCCGAAGACCTCCGGCAAGAAGGGCATGCAGCTGTGCTGCCCGATCGCCGGCACCCAGCCGTCCGACCTGGTCTCCGACTACGCCCGGCGGATCGCCCAGGAGTTGGAGAAGGCCCACCCGAAGCTGATCGTGTCGAAGATGGCGAAGAACCTCCGACCGGGCAAGGTCTTCATCGACTGGAGCCAGAACAACGCGGCGAAGACCACGGTGGCGCCGTACTCGCTGCGGGCCCAGTCGGTGCCGTCGGTGTCGACGCCGCTGACCTGGGACGAGGTCGAGGCCGGCGCGCGCGGCCGGAAACCGGCCGTCCGCCAGTTCACCGCCGCCGAGGTCCTGGCCCGGGTCGAGGAGTACGACGACCTGCTCGGCCCCCTGCTCGACGGCGGCCCGGAACTGCCAGGCTGACGCCAGGGTGACGTTGGGTTCCTGGGGCCAGGGGCGGCGGTACCCGTGACAGAGCGTCGCGGGCCTCGGGGCCCCGTGCGGCCACTCACCACCTTTGCTCTGCTTACCTGTACGCACCACCGCGTTTAGCTGGGACTTTGAGGCGGCCCACGCAGTCGAGGGGTGGAAACTTTCCTCACGGGGCGTGTGCGTCGCATATAGGTAAGCAGAGCAAAGGCTCTGAGTTGGGGCCGTGGCCCGTAGCGGGGTTACCTGATGTGATCGGCCGGCGCCCGCCGCGAGGGGTGGACGCCGGCCGAAGGGGAGCTGGCGGTGGGTCAGTTGCGGCCGAAGACCGTGCGGCTGGAGCCGAGGCGCAACAGCACCGTCTCACCGGTGGCGTCCTGGACCCCGTCGTTGTCGGTGATCGCGTACACCTCGCCGTCGCCGGCCACGGTCAGACCCTCCAGCTTCTCCTGGGTCCAGCCGTCGGTGGCGCGCAGCGCGGGCAGCACATCGACGGCGAGCGTCTTCGGCAGCACTGTCAGCGGGCCGGTCGCCGCCGCACCGGGCAGCGGCACCGTGTAGATCCGCTTGACCGCGGCGGCCGGGCCGTTCAGCTTGTCCCGTTCGATGACCGCGAGCCGGTCACCGACCACGGTGATCTCGGAGAGGCCCATCCAGTCGCCGGGCACGGTGGTGGCCCCCAACTGGTAGCCGAACCAACTCCAGGTGCCCGCCGCGACGTCGTACCGGCCGAGCCGGACGACGCCGGCCCGGTCGGTGCTCAACTCCCGCTGCACCGCCACCCACACGATCTCCCGGCCCTGCCGGTCGGTGGTCGCGGTGACGCCCTCCAGGCCCTGCTTGCCGAGACCGGCGGCGACCTCGGCGGGCAGCGCAACGGTCTGGCGGGTCACCCCGGCCGCGTCGAGCCGGACCAGCTTGTTCTCCGCGCCCTTGGCGCCCTCCACGGCCAGCCAGAAGCCGCCCTGCGGGCGGGCGAAGATGCCCTCCGCGTCGTACCCGACCGGAGCACCGGCCGCGTCCCGCACCGGCAGCGCGCCGGTGATGACGGCTGGGGTCCGCTTCGCGTCGATGCTGAGGATGCGGGTCTGGCTGTACGCCGCGTCGGTGACGCTGTAGAGCTGGTCCCGCTTGCCCGGGGCGGTGCTCAGCGCGCCGAGTGCTCCCCAACCGATCGGGGCGCCGGTCCGGTCGGTGCCGGAGACGATGCTCGGGAACGCCGGGGTGGCCTTGCCGAGCTGGAAGAGCGACACCGAGGCCCGAACGTTGACAGCGGCGTCGTCCTCCTCACTGGAGACCGCGAGCAGCCCGCGCGACGGGATGGGTAGCAGCCCCTCCGGCCCGTTTGTGGTCGGCAGCACCTGCTTGAAGACCGGCCGGGTGCTGTCGCTCAGGTCGTAGACGGCGACGAAGTTGCTCCGCTCCGAACCGACGAAGGCGTACCGGACCCCGTCGTACTCGGCGACGGCCACGCCCTCCGGCTCGGTGCCCTTCTTGGCGGCCCGGTCCTCGTTGTGCAGCCCGTAGCTGACGGCGAGCCGCTCGAAGGTGTTGCCGGCGTCCCAGGCGACCCGTCCGCTGCGGCTGTCGAAGATCGACCAGCCACGGGTGCCGCCGTGCCAGTCGCCCTCGTTGGCCGTGGCGAGATAGCGGTCGTCGACCCAGGCCACCGCGTCCGGCTCGCGCGGCACGTCGGTGATGCCGCCGGTCAGGTCGATGACACCGTCCTTCTTGGTGTCGATACCGCTGATGGTGGCGGTGCCTGCGCTGAACACCGTGGTGATCCGGCCGGTGGGCAGGTCGACCAGGGCGACGCCGTTGTTCTCCTGGAGCGTCACGGCCAACTGGTTGCGGCCGTTGATCGAGACGTACTCCGGCTCGGGGTCGGTCGGCGCGGCGAGGCCGGCCTGCACCAGGGCGGGCAGTGCGCTGCCGTCCGCCCGGGTCAGCGCTACCGGCCGCAGCCGCCAACCGGCCGGAGACTTCCCGGCCAGGTCGACGATCTGCACGAAACCGGCGGGTGCCTGGGGCAGGTCGCCCTCCTCGCCGCCGGGCGGGGTGGCCTCCTCGTCGCGCTCGTTCTCGATGGCGATCGCGGCGTACCGCTTGTCCTTGCTGATCGCGATCGAGTCGGGCTGACCGCCCAGGTCGAAGCTGGCCACCCGCTTCCGAGTGGCCAGCTCGATCACGTCGAGGCGTCCGGACGGCGCGGTGTAGCTGGCGCTGGTGTTCACCACGACCAGCACGTACCTGCCGACCACGGCGACCGAGGTCGGCTCGTCCTCGGCGTCGCCGAGCTGGGCCAGGGAGAGCGTGCCGAGGCCGCGCGGCCGGTCGGCACGGGAGATGTCCAGGAAGCCGATGCGCCGGGCCAGCGCGTCGGTGTGGATCAGGGTGCGGCCGTCCTCGCTGACCGCCGAGATCTCGGCGACCGTCGCGGTGGTCGGATCCTCGCCGGCCGGACGGTTCTGGAACACCGGGTACGTGGCGACCCGGTCGAAAGCGAGCGACGGGTGGTGGTGCGCGCCGGCCGACGCGGGGGTGGCCCCGGTCAGGCTGGCGGCGGCGACACCGGCTGCGGTGAGCGCGGTGAATGCTCTTCTGAGTGTCAAGGACTTCCTCCGTTAGGTCGTACCCGCACGGAGGCTGACAGCTGTCGGGGAGCATCAGCTTGCGGCGACGTGAACAGCGGGCGAAGCACGCAGCCGCCACCAGGCACCGCCGACCAGGGCGACAGTGATGACGGTGACCGCGACGTCGCCGGCCAGGGCCGCCGCCGGGGAGGCCGGGGAGTACGGCGGCACCAGGTACGCGAACGCGGCGGCGGTGACCAGGCCCGCCGTGCCAGCCACGAGCACGTGCCGCTGCCCCCAGCGCACGCCCGACGACCAGTACGCGATCAGCCCTCCGGCGGCGGCGGCGAGTGCCAGCGCGATGGCCACCCCCGGCCAGCCGGGCGTCAGGTCGCCGCCGATTCGAACGAGAACGACGAGCAGACCCACCCAGAGCGGGTGCGGCACCCGACGGGTCCGGCGCGGACGCGTGCGGCGCCAGCGGGGCAGCACTGCGACCGCGACCAGGGCGACGACCAGCACGGCGGCGAACGCCAGCTGGAGCGGGCTGGCCAGGAAGTCCTTCCGGCCGCTGCTGTCGGAGAAGATCAACAGGCTGCCGAGCAGGTAGACCACGCTGACCACGGCGAGACCTGGCCGGCCCAGCCACGGCCGCAGCCGCCGCTCCGGCCCGAGGAACGACTCGATCAGCACGATCGGCGCGCAGATGGTCAGCACGATGTGGTTGCCGACGTAGTCGAACGCCTGCCGGAGGCTGAATTCGAGCCCCGGCACCAGCGTCGCCTCGGCGGCGGCACGGGTGTCGGCGTACTGGGTGTCGTCGAGGTAGTCGGGGTTGAACAGTGACTGGTCGACCAGCCCGGCCTGGAGTACGCCGAACGCGGCGGCGAGCAGCACGATGGTCGGCCAGCCCGCGCCGAGGTGCCGGGCGGTCTCCCGGATGAGAATCGCCGCGCCGCCGTACATCGGGCCCAGGAAGATCAGCACCGGGAGGAAGTCGTCGATGGCGAAGCCACCCCACGAACACTCGGCCGCCCACGGCGCGAGCAGCAGCAACGCGATGACCGGCAGAAGCCGTCGGCGCAGAGGCGGACGGTCGGCGGTGGCGGGAGGGTCGGCGGTGACAGGTTCGGGTCCGGTCGGCATGGGCCCTCCTCGGCGGTGTTTCGGGGATCGTTCCTGCACCGTGCGCGGGCCACCCGGTCACCCGATACGGCCATTGGCCGACGACACGTGCGACCAAAGTCGTTGAGTACTGTGGTGCCGACGTCGACTCGGGGAGCGTGGAGATGCAGCCAACCGTCACGGCCGACCTGGCGGCCCGGCCCGTCGAGACCGAGCGTCCGCTGCTCAGCTACCGCGACGAGGCGACCGGCGAGCGCGTCGACCTGACCGCCCAGCAGGTCGGCCAGTGGGCGGCCCGCAGCGCGAGCCTGCTGCGGGACGGCTGCGGGCTCGGCCCCGGCAGCCGCGTAGCGGTCCTGCTGCCGCCGCACTGGCGTACCGCCGCTGTGTTGTTGGGCGCCTGGGCCTCCGGCCTGGCGGTGTCGTTCCGACCGCGTGCCACCGCGGGCCTGGCGGTGCTCGAACCGGGCGGTGACCGGCCGTTCGACGCGGTCTTCGTGACGCCGGAGCGGCAGGACGACTGGCTGGAGGACGTGCCGGACGCGCCGCACCGCTACCTCGTCGGCACCGGGCCGGGGCAGCTGGACGACGTGCCGTTGGGCTGGTTGGACTGGTCCGCCGAGGTGCTCCGGCACGGCGACGGCGCACCCGACCACACCGCCATCCATCCGTCGGACCCGGCCACCGCGGACGGCACCACCTACGGTCAGTGGGGTGCGCTCGCCCAGGAGTTCGCCACGATGCTTGACCTGCGCGCCGGCGACCGGCTGCTGGTCGAGGCCGCCGAGACCGAGCAGCCGCTGAAGTGGTTGCTCGCGCCGCTCTCGGCCGGCGCGTCAGTGGTGATCAGCGCCAATCTCGACCCGGCACGGCGGGACGCGGTCGTCGCCGCCGAACAGGTGACCCGGGTCCTCTGAACTCCACCGGATCGGCCCAAACAGCGCTGGCCGATCCGGTTCCGTTACATCGCCATCTGCCCTGCTCAGAGGGTCTTTTGTCGATGCCGTCGGCGTGTTCTCATACCGGAACAGCGACCTCATCGACCCCGCACCGCCACCCTCATCGAAAGGTGCACCGATGCGCAGAAGACCGACCTTCCGACTGGCGGTCCTCACCGCCACCGCCGCGACGTTAGTGGCATCCGGCGGTGCCTCCGGGGCCCTCGCCACGGCCGCGCCCGCGACCGCCTCCCCGGGCGTCACCGCGTGTGAGCCGGGTGCCGACGCGCACAGCGCAGCCCGGGTAGCCGAGGGCGCCACCGCCCAGGAGCCGGAGCTGTACTCCACGAACGAAGCCAACGCCTACGGCGTGATCAAGGACGCGCCGCGCCTGGCGAACGGCAGCGTCACAGTGCCGACGGTCTTCCACATGATCTCCGACCATCCGCTCACCGCAGCCGAGACGACCAGGTGGAACACCCTGATCGCCGCGCAGATGACGGTGCTCAACGACTCGTTCGCGGGCCGCACGGCGGGAGACGCCTCCAACACCCCGTTCCGGTTCTCACTCGTCGACACGACGTGGACCGTGAACAGCGCCTGGTACACGGTCGTGCCTGGCAAGAACGAGCGGGACATGAAGAAGGCGCTGTACACAGGCGACTCGCGGACCCTGAACGTGTACGCGGCCAACATCGGCGACGGGCTGCTCGGCTGGGCGTACTTCCCGAAGGGCTACAACAACGGGCGTGACTACATCGACGGTGTGGTGATGCTCGACGAGTCGATGCCGGGCGGCACGGCCGGCAAGTACGCCCTGGGTGACACGCTGACGCACGAGGTCGGGCACTGGCTGATGCTGGAGCACACCTTCGCGCACGGCTGCTCCGCGTCCGGCGACTTCGTGGCGGACACCCCGCGCGAGGCGGCGCCGCAGTTCAACTGCCCGGTGGGCGCGGACTCCTGCACCGCGCCCGGGCTCGACCCGATCCACAACTTCATGGACTACACGCAGGACTCCTGCATGAACATGTTCACCGCCGGGCAGGCCGACCGGATGAGCGACGCCTGGGTGGCGTTCCGTTCTGGTGCCACCATGAGCTGAACGGGCCCGACGGGCACCTGAAAAGGGGTTGGCGAGCCAGTGGCTCGCCAACCCCTTTCGGGTACGCAGACCAAAGCGCACCGGAAGCGTCGTTCGGCCGGCCACATCACTGGGTTTCCGTCCGATTTGCTGCGCTGTGTAACGCAGTGGACGGTGACGTCGCCGTCTACCAATAGAGCGACGATCTTGTCGCCGACCCGGCGCCGGCCCCCGAACACACCACCGGCCACCGGGCACCACGGGGTATCAACCGAGGGAGACCGCGTATGCGGTTCCGCACACTGGCCCGCTCGGCCCTGGCATCGGCACTGGTCGCGGCGACCGGCCTCGTCGCCGCCGTCGCACCCGCCCGGGCCGCGGACACCAGCACCGTTATCGGCTACGAGGTGCTCTGGGATGGGAACTCGGCCTTCCGCTGGAATCAGGGCACAGCGACCGTGGAGGTGGCCCGGCAGTCGGCCACGGTGAGCCTGACCGGCCCGACCACGGCGAACGTCGCCCCCGCAGCAGAGGCAGCGCTTTGCAACGGGAGGACCCCCGGCCCAGGATCGGGTGATCCTGGGCCGGGCCGGATTCCTCTGCCGGGTCAGTCGAACGTGGCGGCGAACATGCCGGGCTGGTAGGAACCGCCCTTCTGGTGCACGATCACGGCGAGCCGGTTCGCCGCGTTGATCAGCGCGACCAGCGACACCAGCGCGGCGATCTGGTCGTCGTCGTAGTGCTTGCGTACCTGGGCCCAGGTCTCGTCGGACACGCCCTCGTGCGCGTCAGCGAGCCGGGTGCCCTCTTCGGCGAGCGCCAGCGCGGCCTGCTCGGCCTCGGTGAACACGGTGGACTCGCGCCAGGCGGCCACCAGGTGGAGCCGGACCGAGCTCTCACCTTCGGCCAGAGCCTCCTTGGTGTGCATGTCGATGCACCAACCGCAGCCGTTGATCTGGCTGGCCCGCAGCGATACGAGCTCCTGCGTGGACTTCGGCAGCGGCGACTGCTGGATCACCATCCCGGCGTTGGCGAACCGCTTGAAGAACTTCATGGCGATCTGGTTGTCGAACATGTTGAATCGGGCGTCCATGGTTCCGTCCTTCACTCGTGGTGTTTCGGTGGACGAACATGGGATGCCGGCGATCAGGTCCCTGTGACGACGCGGCCGGGTGACGACTGCCACTCCCCGGAGGTGTCACAGAACGGCCAGGTCCGGCATCTGGTGGGTGACGCAGTCGAGAGCGAACAGGAGTCACCCATGGTGGGCACGCCGCAAACCGCAGCCGACGACCGCCAGGACCCGGCCACCGAGGCTTTCCTCGCCCACCGCAACCTGCTCTTCACCGTCGCGTACGAGATGCTCGGCTCGGCCGCCGACGCGGAGGACGTACTCCAGGAAACCTGGCTGCGGTGGGCGGGCGTCGACCTCGGCACGGTGCGGGATCAGCGCGCCTACCTGGTCCGGATCACCACCCACCAGGCGCTCGCCCGGCTGCGTACGCTCGGCCGCCGCAAGGAGTCCTACGTCGGTCCCTGGCTGCCCGAGCCGCTGCTCACCACGCCCGACGTGGCCGAGGACGTCGCCCTGGCCGACAGCGTCTCGATGGCGATGCTGCTGGTGCTGGAGACGCTCGCCCCGACCGAACGCGCGGTGTTCGTGCTTCGCGAGGTGTTCGACGTCGGGTACGACGAGATCGCCGAAGCCGTCGACAAGAGCCCGGCCGCGGTCCGGCAGATCGCACACCGGGCACGGGCGCACGTCGCGGCGCGCCGGCCGCGCCGGGTCGTCTCAGCAACCGAGACCCGGTACGCGCTCGATGCGTTCCAACGAGCGGTCGAGACCGGCGATCTGCAGAGCCTGCTTGACATCCTCGCCCCAGATGTCGTCCTGCTCGGCGACGGTGGCGGAGTCAAACAGGCGGTCCCGCGGCCCATCGTGGGAGCCGACAAGGTCGCCCGCCTGTTGGCCGGCGGCTGGGGCCGGATCGACGACATCTCGTCGCTGCGGCCGGCGCAGGTCAATGGCTACCCGGCGCTGATCCTCCAGCTCGACGGAGAGCTCGACACCGTCGTGGCCGTGCGCATCGACGACGGTCTGATCACCGGCCTCTACGCGGTGCGCAATCCCGAGAAGCTGTCGCACATGGGGCGGGAAACCACTTTGAGCCGCTGAGCCGGAGCGGACGCACAGCCGGCTGATCCGTTGACGCCATCAGCGCAGTTGATCAACTAACTGTTCATCCCCGCTGCGCCCGTTTCTCATCAAGCTCGCCTGGCGAGTTCTCCAACGGCCGGCAGGGTCACTGAACGGTCGCGCCCACCGGCGTGCCACAGCACCTGTAGACCGGAGCGCTGGCATGCCCTCAACCCCACGGTGGCCCCGCCGCGTCGTGATCTCGGTGGCGTTCACCCTCACCCTGCTCGCCGCCCCCGTTCCCGCCGGAGCCCATCCGTACGGCTATCCGCAGACCGTGACCATCGCGGCAGACGCGACCCGGCCCGAGGTGGTGCGCCTGACGTGGAAGGCGGGCGGCGTCGACGAACTGACAGTGCTCGGCGTCCGGCTCGGCCTGCTGCCGCAGGACCGTGTACTGCTCGACGGCGCGATCTCCTTTCAGGCTTCGGACGCGACGGTGCTCGCCTCGTCCGCGTCGTTCGCGACCTATCTGCTCCAGCAGATGACTGTGACCAGTGACGGGCACGCGTGCGCCGGCACCGTCGACACGCCGAGCGATCTCGCCGGTTCCGGTGTGGACGTCGACTACCTCTGCGCGGGGCCGATCGGCGCGGCCCGCATCGAGGTCCGGATGCTGAGCGACCTCGACCCCGCGTACCAGACGGTGGCGACCGGCCCGTGGGGCCAGCGCCAGGTGTACGGCCCCGGCCGGTACGCCCACGACTGGGCGCTCGGCGACGCGCCCTCGGCGAGCGATGCAGGCGTTGCCGACCACGGCCGCGCCACCTCCTGGAAGGTCGCCGGGAGCGTCGGCCCCCTGCTGCTCATCGCGGCAGTCGTCACGCTGCTGCGACGTCAGGTACGTCGCCGACGGGTCGCCCGCGCCCGGCCGTCGTCCTGAGACCGGCCACCCGCTCTGGTCCCCGTGCCCGCCGCGGCGGCACTCCGGTGCTCGGCCTCGGCGGTTCTTCGCACCCAACAAAGGAGAAACCTCGCCATGACGCACGCATCACGTGCGCGTAGGAAGCGAACACGCGGACTCCTGTCCGCGGTGGCGCTCCTCCTCATCGCCGGACCGGCGACGACCCTCAGCCCCACCCTCGCAGGAGCGCAGACGGTCCCGACCAGCGGTAACGCGCCGCTGATCAGTCTGAGCAACGGGCAGAACCTCGAAGGTAACGTCCCCGTCGTCGTCGAGCCGGTCACCGAGAACGACTCGGTCACCACCCTCGCCGTCGACGGCGACCGGATCGGCGCCGACAAGACCGCCGGGACCGCCCACTTCGCCTTCGAGATGGGCGGCAACGGCACCGAGGCCCGCTACCGCAACTACATCACCGTCAACGGCCACACCGCCGACGCCGATCGGGTGTACCTCCCGGACATCCCGGGAGGGCAGGTCGGCACGCTCGACTTCCCCGGTGACTGGTTGCAGCCCGGCACGAACACCGTCACCGTCCAGGCCGGAGCGAACTGGGTCGACTCGACCACCAAGACCGCCGTCGGCTATGAGGAGTTGCCGAACGGTGAGGGTGGCCGCTGCCCCAACTACGACGACTACGCGTTGAGCAGCATCAGCCTCAGCCTGCTCGGCGTGGTCGCCGACGGCGAGCAGAACCTGTTCAGCTACAGCTTCGGCGACGGCACCTGCGGCAGCTCCGCGAAGCTGCTCAAGCAGGCCCTGACCTTCGTCATCTCCGGCGAGCCGGGCAGCACGTCCGGCCTGCGCACCGACCTGGACACCACCAGGCTCACCAACGGTACGCACACGGTCAGCGCGACGACCCAGTCGGGCGCGAAGACGTCCGTGACTGTCGACGTCAACAACTCGCCGGCCGGCGCGGCGGTCGTCACCCCCGGTGACGGTGCCCGCATCCGTGGCACGCGACCGGTCATCGCCGCGTTGCCCACCGGCGGCAAGGACCACGTCGAGTCACTGGCTGTGGACGACAAGCCCGCCGAGAACGCCGAGGCGCTGGCCACCGGCACCGCCACCCTCGGCCTCCGGGTCGAGGCCGGCAACGCCGTCGAGGCCCGCTACCAGAACTACACGCTGGTCAACGGCCACCGGGTCGATCTCGGCGGCGACTACGGCGCCACCGGCGCCGAGGACGTCAGGTTGGCGTTCCCGACCCGGTTCCTACACCTCGGTGACAACGTCGTCGAGGTCCGGACCGGCGACTACAACGGCACCCTGAACGGCACGACCTGCGCCAACCACGACGACTTCACCCTCACCCGGGAGGCCACGAGCCTCACCCTGAGCACGGCGGGCACGGTGACGGCCGGCACCACGTACGTCGTCACCACCAGCGGCACGACCGTGACGAAGGCGGAGACGACCGCCGCCACGCTGGCGCTGGGCGACGGTACCTGCGCGGCCAACCGGGACGCCGAACTTCACTTCACCATCGCCGGCGCCCCGACGACCCGTACGGTCGACACCCTCGGCAGCGGTGGCGACGCGCACCTGAAGGTGTTCGTCGGCGGCAACGGCAGTGACAACGGGTACGACAACAAGTTGCTGGTCAACGGCATCCCGCTGGAGATCGGCATGTGGGAGAAGGAAGTCGCCGACCTCGCCTTCCCGAACGAGTGGCTGGTGCCGGGCGTCAACGCCGTGGAGTTCGTCGCGGGCAACGACCACGGCAGCGCCAAGCCCGGCGGCTGCGACAACTTCGACGACTTCACGCTGCGGGACTTCCAGCTGCTGCCGACCGACGCGAAGGCGACCCAGCTGACCCGCTCGATCGCGCAGACCACTGTCACCATCGGCTCGGCGAGCTACCCCGCCGGTTCCCAGGTGACCACGTACGTCGGCGACGGCACCTGTGGCAGCAGCTACAACTCGGTGCTGACCAAGATGGTCCTGTTCGACGTCACGGCACCCGACGGCGCGGCGCTGCCGGCGCTGGGCAAGCGCGCCGACGTGGACACGACGACGATCGCGGACGGCGCCCACACCATCAAGGCGGTCGTCGGGGACAAGACCTCGACGCGGCGCTTCACCACCGACAACACCGCCCCGGAGGTCGAGAGCAGCGTCCCGGCGGCCGGGCAGCGGCTGACCTCGACCGTCGCGCTCAACGTCAAGATCAAGGACGCCTCCGGGGTCGTCGGCACGCCGGCGATCACCCTCGACGGCGTGGCCGTCAAGCAGGGCGACCAGATCGGCCACGGTCTGCCGGCCGGCGAGCACACCATCGCCATGACGGCGACCGACGCGCTCGGCAACACCGCCACCCGCGAGGTGCGTTTCAGCAGCGCGAGCATCCCGGACGTTCCGACCGAGCTGAACTCGACAGTCAAGAGCACCGACCCGATCTCGGCCGAACTGTCCGCCCGGATCCCCGGCGCCGAGGGCGTCGGGCTGACCGCCACCTTCACCAAGGCGGACGTGGTCCTGCCGACGGGCGGCTACCAGGGTGAGGCGGCCGACGTGCCGACCACGCTCGACGTCCAGCACGACAAGAACGTCGACGTCGCCTCGTTGCGCCCGCTCGACGGCGCGACGATCGACACCCCGTCCAGCCGTGGGGTGATCTTCCAGCGGTACGACCTGCCGCTGGGCGCGACCAGTCAGGAGCCGACACTGCGCTGGTCGGGCACCATCGACCCGGCCCGGATCGTGGCGCTGCGGGCGTGGGATCCGGCCACCAGGAAGTGGGTCGTGCTGACCAGTTCGCGGGGGCAGGCCGGGCAGGACACCGTCCTGACCGCGCAGATCGAGGCCGGCTACCGCGACGGCGGCGTGGTGCACGTGCTGGTCACCGGCGAGGATCCGTTCGCCGACGACCTGTCGCCGCACGACGCGTCTGCGCAGAACGACAAGGACCGCTTCGAGGACCCCGCGTCGTACGACTTCTCGTTGGCGCACTTCACCGACACCCAGTACATCACCGAGGGTGCGGCCGGTGGTACGTACGACGACTTCGACGGCAACGCCGAGCCCTCGGACGTCGAGACGGCCGAGGAGCAGGCGATCTGGTCGGCCGCGTACCGCGACCAGATGCAGTGGATCGCCGACAACGCGGCCAGCCGCAAGATCGCGTACGCCGCGCACACCGGCGACGTCATCGAGAACGACTACTACGACCCGCTGGCCAAGAACCCGGACGGCTCGCTGAAGCGGCCCGGTCTGCACGAGCAGGTCGAGAAGGAGCTCGCCACCGCCTCGGGCTTCCAGAAGATCCTCGACGACAACGGCGTCGTCAACCAGGTCATCGCGGGCAACCACGACGACCAGTTGGGCGCCGAGACGGGCCCCACGTCCCGGTTCAGCCGGACCTTTAGTGCCGACCGGTACTACGGGACGGCGAAGGGCTGGCCGAAGGGCACCGAATACCACGCGTGGGACGAGGTGACCAACGCCGACGGGTCCGTCACGCCGGGCAAGGACAACCAGAACAACTACCTGCTCTTCTCCGCCGGTGGCCTGGACTTCGTCGCGGTCGGCCTGTCGTACGGCGTCACGCCGGCTGAGGCCAAGTGGGCTGACTCGATCTTCAAGCGGTACCGGGACCGCAACGGGATCCTGCTCTCTCACGACTACCTGAAGCCGTCGGCCAACCCCGACGGTCGCGGGGCGGACTTCTCCGCACCGGACGGCTCGCCGCTCTTCAAGCAGGTCGTCGAGGTCAACCCGAACGTCTTCCTGGTCCTCGCCGGACACGAACACGGCGTCGGCACCAACCTGAAGTCGAAGATCGGCGTCACGGTCAGCCACGACGTCGTGGAGCTGCTCGCGGACTACCAGTTCTACACGGTCACCGCCGCTGAGCTGTGGCCGACGCGGGTCGCTCCGGACGGCACCATCGACGTCAACGGCGACGGCACCCCGGACCACAAGGCCACCGACCGGCTGCAGTTCGGCGCGAGCTTCCTGCGCCTGCTCCAGTTCGACGTGGACCGGGCCGAGATGCACATCGACACGTACTCGCCGTTCCTCAAGAACTTCGGAGCGACCGAGTACGACATCCGCCAGGACGGCAGCCAGTCGAAGCCGCGGTACAACGGCTCGGAGGACAACCTGACGCTGCCGGTGGACCTCAGCACCCGCAAGACGTCGTTCACCACCGACTCGCTCGCCGCGTACGTGCCGTCCGGCACGATCGGCACCGACGAGGTGACCTCGAACGGCGTCGCCACCACGACCTGGGGCAAGCTCCTGCCGGGCACCTCGTACGGCTGGATCGTCTCCGCGAAGAGCGCCGACGGCGGCGAGGCGGTGGCCCAGCCGGCCGTGTTCGCGATCGCCAAGCAGGTCCCGACGATGACCGTCACCGCAGCCCCGACCACCTGGGGCAGCGCGGCGACGGTGACCGTGCGGGTCGCGGCCGGCAGTACGCCGGTCACCGGCACGGTGGAGCTGCGCGAGGGTACGACCGTCCGCGGCTCGACCACTGTGACCAACGGGACCGCGACGTTCACCCTCCCGGTGGGCCTCGCGGGCGGTCAGCACACGCTGTCCGCGTCGTACGCGGGCGACGACCACCTCACTTCGGTGCAGGCCACTGCCGTCCTGACGGTGAACCTGCCGGCCGAGTGGAGTTCGTCGACCGTCTACAACGACGGGGGCCGGGTCACCTACCAGGGCCGGGTCTTCCGGGCCTCCTGGTACACGAAGAACCAGAAGCCGGGCGCCGATGCCAACGGCGCGTGGCAGGAACTCGCCATGACCGAGGACGGTACGGCGATCTGGACCGCGTCGCGGATCTTCAACTCGGGTGACGTCGCGATGTACGACGGCCGGAAGTGGCGGGCCCAGTGGTACACCCGCAACCAGAAGCCGGGTGACCGCAACGGCTCCTGGGAGGAGATCGCCCCGACCCCACCGGACAACAGCCCGGCGGCTTGGACGCTCACGAAGGTCTACAACGCCGGTGACCGGGTGTCCTTCAAGGGTCACGTGTACGAGGCGAAGTGGTGGACGCGCGGCCAGGAGCCCGGGGACAGGAACGGCCCCTGGAAGCTGATCAAGTAGGGCAGGTTCGCGTAAGGCCGGCCCGGGACCGCTTCTGGTCCCGGGCCGGTGCGCGTCTCGTCACCCGTCCGGTGGAGCGCACACGTTCCGCCGTCTCTCACGTTTTCCTGCCTCCTAGGCTGCGCCGAAGGCCGATATGGGGGGCGGAGGGCGATTGTGGTGTCGAGGCGTACACGTCGAATGATGGTGTCGGCAGTGGCCAGTGGTCTGTTCGCCCTCGGTGTGGTCGCGCCCGGCCCGGCGGCGGCACCGCTGCCCCGCGCGGCCCAGGCCGACGGCCCCACAGTTCCCGAACCGCGCGAGCCGCGCCCACCGCTGCTCCCCGCCGACTTCCAGGGCACCGGCCGGTACATCGTGCGGGACCTCGGCATCGATGTGCCGTTCTCGTGGCAGGGCCGGGACGGCAACAGCCAGATGACCGCCGGCGGCCCGGACCACCCCATCTGGTTCACGAACCTGATCTACGAGAACACGCTCTACACGCTCACCTACAGGTGGCCGAACATCCCGCTGTTCCCGCCCCGCGCGTGCAGCAAGATCCCGGGGTTCTTCAACCGGCAGATCTTCAACGACAAGCTGAAGACCGCCCGCTACGTGGGGCCGGAGATCCTCCAGGGTGACCAGGACCGGCACGTCGACCACTGGCGGGTCGGGGTGGTCGGCGGCTCCACTGTGCCGGGGGAGTTCTTCCGGTTTCCGCTCGCGCTCGGCGACATCTACGTCGACCAGCACGACCCGACCCGGTGGTGGCAGGTGTTGCAGTTCGGCCTGCAGAACCTCTTCGACCCGGAACTGGACGAGTGGTTCACCATGGACACCTTCGACCACCGCCCCGGCGAGGTCACCCTCCCCGACCGCTGCCCGCCCCCCACGTCGTGACCCATCGACAGGCAGGGTCAGGTTTGGGCCGAGCCCGGTTAGAGGGCGAACAGCAGTGCGGCGTTCAGGAGGACGACGAGGGCGGTGGCGAAGTGGATGCCGAAGGCGACGGCCTTCGTTCCGCCGTTCCGCAGCACGATGAGGGTGTCGCCCAGTGGGACGAGCGCGACGACAAGCATGAACCACGCGACCGCGTCGGCGGTCGTGAAGGCGATCAGGGCGAGGCCGAGCAGGCCGAAGGTGAGGTCTTTCAGCCCTTTGACCGTCAGGTAGGCGGGGTCACCGTCCGGGCGGGCCGGCACGCCGTATCCGGCGGCCGCGGCCTGGGGCACCAGCAGGAACCGCGCGCCGATGAAGGCGACAAAGAGGCTGAGTACGACGGCGAGCCCGTAGGCGAGGGGTGCCAGCATGAGTCTGCTCCAATTCCTAGCGCTGCTAGATATGAGAGCGACGCTAGCAGAGCGCCGACAGGAACGCTAGCGCTGCTAGGGTTGCTGTCATGTCGACACAGGGGCGCCGGGAGCGCGAGCGGGCGGAACGGGAGCAGGCGATCATCACCGCGGCACGCGACCTGGCCCTGGCGGAAGGCTGGGACGCGGTGACCACCCGCCGACTCGCCGCCGAGATCGAGTACAGCCAGCCCGTCCTCTACAGCCACTTCAAGGGCAAGGACGCCATCATGGCGGCGGTAGCCGTCGAGGGCTTCGCCGAGCTGGCCGACGCCCTGGCCACGGCCCGGGCCTCGGCCGCCACTCCCCGGCAGGCGGTCGCCGACGTCGCGGCGGCATACGTCGCGTTCGCCCAGCAACGTCCCGCGATCTACGACGCGATGTTCACCCTCGCCGTGGACCTGCCGTTCGCCACCCAGGCCGTCCCGACGGACCTGGCCCGAGGCTTCGCCGAACTGGCCGAGACGGTGCGCCCAGTGGCGGGGGACGACGACCTGGAGACGCTCACCGAGACGTTCTGGAGCGGCCTGCACGGGCTGGTCACGCTGATGCGCAGCGGCCGGCTCCGCCGCCCCGGCCACGACCGCCGGCTGGCGGTGCTGGTGGACCGCTTCTCCCCGTGAGCGTCGCCGGTCAGGGCTGACTCGGTCGCCGCGTGCACGGCGCGAGGTGGTCGACCGGCAGGGCGCACCGCGCGCCGCCGGGCAGTGGCCGATCACAGAAGACCCAATGTCGTACGCCCTGCTGGTCCTCCGCAGAGACGGTCACCCCGCCCGGCTCGACCCGCGCGCTGAGCCGGACCAACACCCGAGCGGCGGTACGCGCGAAGATCCGGGCGCGCAGCAGGTCCGGCGCGGTGATCGGCAGGTGGATCACCCAGCGGTCGCTCATCGGTGGCGGCACTGTTCGAGGAGCTGCCAGGGCTGCGGCGACTCTTCCCGCCTTCTCGTCTGGTTGCGCACGTGGCTGCCCTTCGTCGGATGGGATCGACGTGCAGGGGCGGTCTCCGCCGGTTGCGTTCGGCGGAGACCGCCCGCCCGGGGCCGTCCGGGGGGGTACGGCAGCAGGGCCGCGCCGGTAGAGCGCGGCGGATGGGGTCTCGACGGTTCGGATCTCGGCGGCGATGCGAGGCCGGTACGAGAGGCGCCAACCGACCGCAGCAGCACCGCATCACCGAGAGCGACGCTACCGATACTGAGTCACCTATGTCAAGCACGTTTCCGAGTCATCTACCCACCTACGTCACTCGCGCTACATACGTTGCCTGCGTCGAAGCGGCTGATCAATACTGGGCGAGCCAACCGACTGCAAGGGGCTCCACGTGCCTATCCCGCCCACGATGGACGAGCTGCTCGACGATCTTCTGAAGAAGATCAAGGACGGGACCTATCCGCCGGGGTCACAGCTTCCGTCCGGGCGCGTGCTGGCGGACGAATACGACGTCTCGCAGTCCACGATCAGCCGTGCGGTGGCGAAGCTGCGGCAACAGGACGTGCTCGTCGGGCGTCCGGGGCGCGGGGTCTTCGTCGCGGAGTCCCGCAAGCGCTGACGCTCGCTCCCTGCCCGGAGCGCGGTGCCCGGGGCGTGTGGAGCGCGTTGCACGAGGCGTGAGTTGCCTGGCGTTGCCGGTGGCCGTCGTCCAGGCCGGACGGTTGACTCGTCTACGACATCAGCTCGATAGCGAGCGCGAGAGACACCCGCTCCCGCCCCGCACCCGCGTCCACCGCGCTGATCGACTCGGCTTTCAGGAAGCCGGGGCATCAGAGCGTCCGGGACACCGCGACTTCCTGGAAACCGAGTCGATCAAGGCCGCGCGCGGTCAGTCGACGGTCGGCAGCTTCGGGCCGAGGACGTCGTCGGCGTCGACGATCGTGTACGCGTACCCCTGCTCGGCGAGGAAGCGCTGGCGGTGCGCGGCGTACTCCGTGTCGATGGTGTCCCGGGACACCACTGTGTAGAAGTGCGCCTGCCGGCCGTCGGCCTTCGGGCGCAACACCCGACCGAGCCGCTGCGCCTCCTCCTGGCGTGACCCGAACGTCCCGGACACCTGGATCGCCACCGCCGCCTCCGGCAGGTCGATCGAGAAGTTGCCGACCTTCGAGATGACCAAGGTGCGCAACTCGCCGGACCGGAACGCGTCGAAGAGCCGCTCCCGCTCCTTGTTGGTGGTCGACCCCTGGATGATCGGCGCGTCGAGGTACTCGCCGAGCTGGTGCAGCTGGTCGATGTACGCGCCGATCACCAGCACCTGGTCGTCCGGGTGCCTGTCGACAAGCGCCTTGACCACCGGCAGCTTGGTGCGGGCGGTCGCCGCCATCCGGTAACGCTCCTCGGCCTCCGCCGTCGCGTACGACATCCGCTCCGCGTCGGTCAGGGTCACCCGGACCTCGGTGCACTCGGCCGGGGCGATCCAACCCTGCGACTCGATGTCCTTCCACGGCGCGTCGTACCGCTTCGGCCCGATGAGGCTGAACACGTCACCCTCACGGCCGTCCTCGCGTACCAGGGTCGCAGTCAGGCCCAGCCGGCGGCGGGCCTGGAGGTCCGCGGTGAACCGGAAGATCGGCGCGGGCAGCAGGTGCACCTCGTCGTAGACGACCAGGCCCCAGTCGCGGGCCCCGAAGAGGTCCAGGTGGGTGAACGCGCCGCCGCGCCGCGAGGTGAGCACCTGGTACGTGGCGATGGTGACCGGGCGGATCTCCTTGCGCTCGCCCGAGTACTCGCCGATCTCCTCCTCGGTCAGCGACGTACGGGCGATCAGCTCCCGCTTCCACTGCCGGCCGGCGACCGTGTTGGTGACCAGGATCAGTGTGGTCGCCTTCGCCTCGGCCATCGCCGCCGCGCCGACGAGGGTCTTGCCCGCGCCGCAGGGCAGCACCACCACCCCCGACCCGCCGGCCCAGAACGCCTCGACGGCTTCCCGCTGGTACGAGCGCAGCGTCCACGGCTTACGCCCGTCCTTGCCGGCCTCGGCCAGCTCGATCGGGTGCGCCTCACCGTCGACGTAACCGGCCAGGTCCTCCGCCGGCCAGCCCAGCTTGAGCAGCGCCTGCTTGAGCCGGCCGCGCTCGGACGGGTGCACCCGGATGGTGTCGTCGTCGATCTTGTCGCCGAGCATCCCGGCGAGCTTCTTGCTCTTGGCCACCTCGATCAGCACCAGCCGGTCCAGTGCGCGCAGCACCAGCCCGTACGCCGGGTCGTTGGCGAGCTGGAGCCGGCCGTACCGGTCCATCGTCTCGGCCACGTCCACCAGCAGCGCGTGCGGCACCGGGTAGCGGGAGTACTTGAGCAGCGAATCCACGACACCCTCGGCGTCGTGGCCCGCCGCGCGGGCGTTCCACAGACCCAGCGGGGTCAGGCGATAGGTGTGCACGTGCTCCGGCGAGCGTTCCAGCTCAGCGAACGGCGCGATCGCCATCCGGCAGGCCTGCGCGTCGGGGTGGTCGATCTCCAGCAGCAGGGTCTTGTCCGACTGCACGATCAGTGGTCCACCGCTCACGCCAGCGTCCTCTCCTCGGTTGGCCGACCGGCCATAACGGGTCGCATACCCGCCGCTGGCCGACCATCCAGTGTTGCACGATGCGGGACTGCGGAAGAAAGATGCTCACCGGGCGCAACCGTGATGGCACTCACGAACGTCTAGTAAAGGGACGACTGTCTGGGGAGGTCCCATGAAGCATGTCCGGATCACTTCCCGGCTGGTCGCCCTTGGGGTGGTCGTGCTGGTCGGCGCGGGTGCGTGCGCGTTCGAACCGCAGTCCGGCGGGAGTGGTGGCGGGGGAGCCGCCCCAGCCGGTGCGGCGGAACAGGCAACGGGGGCGAGCGACACGCCCGGGCCCGACCAGCGCGGCCGGCCCACGCCGGCCGCGCCCACCCCGAAACCCACCCGGAAACCCACGCCGAAGCCGACCCGCCCGGCACCCACGAAAACCCCCGGCACCGGTACGCCCACCGTCGCCGGCTGCCCCCAGGGTCAGCACCAGCGCGCGGTGGAGACCCACCTGGCCCGGTTGGGTGGGTTCGGGGCGGTGACAGTGGACGGCCGGCAGTCCGCCGCCGACTGCGCCGCGATCAAGAAGTTCCAGAAGAGGTACGGCATTCGCCCCGTCGAGGGCCGCGCCGGACCGACCACCCTCGACGTGGCCCAGCGCCTCGCCACCACCGACACGGCCCGGTGCAAGGCCGGCACCGGCACCACGTTCTGCGTCGACCTGACCCGGCAGACCGTCTGGGCGCTCCGCGGCGGCAAGGTGATCATGGCGCCGACGGTGACCCGCACCGGCATGTCCGGCTACCGCACCCCGGCCGGCACGTACACCGTCAACTACCGCAACCCCAAGGAGTGGTCCGACCCGTACGAGGTGTGGCTGCCGTACTGGCAGCACTTCACCCAGGGGATGGGCTTCCACGAGACCACCACCTACCTGCACGAGAAGTCGATCGGCTCGCACGGGTGCGTCAACCTCCTGCACGCCGACGCCGTCCGGATGTGGGAACTCGGCAAGGTCGGCACCCGGGTGGTGCTGATCGGTCGACGCCCCGGCACCTGAGCGACACGCAGCGAATCGGGGCGATAACCCCCTGTCCGACCGGACCAACGAGTGTCACCCTTGGAGTCCAGGGCCGGACCGGGCGGGGAGGCTGGGTATGACGGTCGACCGTGACGTGATCGCGGAGCACGAGCAAGCACCACCCGACGAGGTGTCCCGAGCGACCGTGATCGCGTACGCCGTCGCGGCGACGCTCCTCCTCGGCTGGTTCCTCTTCGGTTGGCTGGTGCTCCAGCAGGGCTTCGTCGACTCGGTCGGGGAGTCCGCCGGCGCCGGCTTCGCGCTGCTGCTGATCATCTCGGTGGTCGGCACCGTACGCCGCAGCCGCAGCCGCCGCTGACCGACAGCGCCCGCGCGGTGGCGCCGCCGGTCAGTCCGCCACCACCGCCGCGGTGATCCGGTGCAGCGCGAACGTGTGCAGCATCTCGGTCCGTTCGTCCTCGGCCCGCAGATAGCCGGCACCGATGGACACCGGCTTGAGCAGGCGTGACGCGGTAGCCCCGTGCGCGTCGACGTAACCCACCCAGACCAGCGCCTTGTCCCGGACCGCCTGCTGGAGCACCGCCAGGGCCTCGCTGTGGGTGTGCGCCGGCACCGGGCCGCCGCCCAGCCCTGGCGCTCCGCCGCGTACCACCGCCGGTGCCCGCCGGGCGGCCCGCGCCGCCGCGTCACCCCGCCGGATGTGCTCCACGACGCCGAGCAGCCGGGGCATGGGCAGCTTCGGGGCGGCCAGCGGATCGAGCGTCCGGGTGGTCACCGTCCCCCGGGCCGGTGCCCGCCGGATTCGCGGCCGGGCCAGCACCGTGCTGCCGGTGCCGTCCTCCTGCACCGGTGCGTACCCCGCGTCGCGGAGCGCGCCCAGCAACCGACCAACCTGGTACTGGGTACACAGCACCGTCGGCGCGAGCCGGCGCAGCGCCAACGACTCCAACCGCCGGTCGGCCAGCACCTCGCTGATCAGAGTCTCGTCGTCGCTGCGCAGGTACGCCCCGGCCAGGCCGACCCGCAACCCGCCATGCTTACGGGCCACGTCGTCGATCAGGTAGGTGAGCCCCTGCGGCACCGGGGTACGCGACCGACGCCGGAACACGTCGTGCAGGTCGTCGGCCGTGTAGCCGGAATCCAGTGCCCGCCGCACGCTGGCCGTGGTGACCCGGTGCACGCTGGCCCCGCCGGCCGACTCGAGCTCGGTCATCGCCTCCAACTCGACCGAGAGTGCCGGCTCGGGTGGACCGGGCACCACCACCGTCAGGTCGGCCTGCACCAGGAAATGGTCGACCGGGGCGGGCAGCAGCGCGTCCAGCGCCCGCGCGGCACCGGACGGGTCGCCGCTCTCGACGTCCGCGTGCACGCCCAGCGGGTCGTCACCCCGCTCGTCGGTCGACGTCAGGTCACCCAGCAGCAGCCGACCGTACGAGGTGAGCGCCCCCAGCCCCGTCACGCCCAGCTGCGCGGCCTCGGCCAGCACCTCCCGGTGGGCGGCGTCCCGGCCCCGGCTGCGGCGCGGGGCCCGCCAGTCCAGCAGGTCCTGCACCTCCTGCGGGGTGGGCGCCGTCGCCGGTTCCAGATCGGCGAGTACGCCGAGCACCGCCCGTCGGGTGGCCGGCACGCTGGCCCGCTCGGCCTCGGCGGAGAGCGCGGTGATCGGCCGGTCCCGGTCGTCACGTCGGCCCACCAGCCCCACCTGCCGGGTCATGGTCAGCCACGCACGGGCGAGCTGTTCCCACCGTTGGGCCAGCGAGGCGGCCCGCCACACCTCGTACCCGCCGGTCGGCAGCACCTGCTGATCCGCGCCGTACCGGCCGGTGGTCGCGCCGGGCATCTCCAGCTCACCGAGGATGCCCGCCGCGTACGCGACCTCCAGCAGCAGCGCAGTCGTCGGTTCGTCCAGCCCGGCGGTACGCGCCAACCGGCGCAGATCCCGCACCCCGATGCCGCCCGACCGCAGCACCGGCGCGGGTTCGTCGGCGAGCTGCTCCAGCAGCCCTTCGGTGTTCCGGACCACCTCCATGGTCTGCCCGGCCCCGGCCGAGTCGACAGCCTTCGGCTCCCGCGGCGCGGCGGCCACCGGCGGCGGGCTGGTACGTAGTGGCCCGAGCGGGCCGCTGTCGCGGCGCAGCAGCAGGCCGACCTCGCGGGGCAGCTCCACAGTTCCGCTGGCCGTTGACGAGCCGGTCGTCACCGGGACCAGCAGCCGGTTGTCGACGAGCCACCGCACCGGGGAGCCGGCCGGGGCGCCCCCGTTGGTCGGGTCGGAGAGGACCGGGTCCTCCGCGCCGAGCGGCGGCGCCTGCAACGCCCCGGGCGGCACGCTGCCCACCGGCGGGCCGGCCGCCAACCGGTCCAGGATCGCCCGGGCCGAGGGCGGGGCGGCGAGCACCGTCCGTCGGAGCTTCGCCGGGTCCGCGCAGAGCGCGGCCGTGCGCGGGTCCAGCTCCGCGGCCGGCCGGCCGAGCCCAGCGGGGTACGGGGCGACTTCGTCGACGGCGGGCACCACCTGGAGTGCGTGCTCCGGGCCGTACAGCAGGAAGAGCGCACGCAGCCGGCCCACGGCGGCCCGGACGGCCGTCGGCGCCGGCGGTTGCGGCCCGGAGGTCGCCATCGCGAGCACTGTGTCGGTGGCCGTGGTGGCGTCGTCCGGATTCCGGGTGAGGCGGGCGGCGTCGAGGATCTGGAGGGTGAACTGGTCCAGACCGTCCAGCGCGCGGGCCACGGAGACCCGGGACTGGGCCCGGATGGCCAGGGCGGAGACGTCGGCCGGCACGGGCACGACGAGGTCGGGCCGCAGCTGGAGGAGCGCGGCCAGTGACTCGTCGGGCAGCGACCGCAGGTGGTCGGCGAGTGAGGTGGTCATCGTCTTTCCACGCTAGCCCGGCAGCGGGCTTCCGCGCCCCTCGGACGTCCGGCCGACTGGCAGTAGCCGGTACGTTTCTCGACATGCCCGCACTGACCGTCGGATTCGACCTCGACATGACCCTGGTGGATTCCCGCCCCGGCATCGCTGCGGCGTACCGGGCGCTGACCGCGAGGACCGGTGTGCCGGTCGACGCCGAGCTGGCGGTGTCCCGGCTCGGGCCGCCGCTGCGGACCGAGATCGCGCACTGGTTCCCGCCGGAGCAGGTCGAGTCGGCCGTGCGGGTGTATCGCGAGCTGTACCCGGCGTACGCGATCACCCCGACGCTCCTGCTGCCCGGCGCGCGGGAGGCCATCGAGGCTATCCGTGCGCGGGGTGGCCGGGTGCTGGTCGTCACATCCAAGATCGGCCGGCTGGCCCGGTTGCACCTGGACCACCTCGGTCTCGCTGTCGACGAGTTGGCCGGCGACCTGTTCGCCGAGCAGAAGGCGACAGCTCTGCGGGAGCACGGCGCGACCCACTACGTCGGCGATCACGTCGCGGACATGGTGGCGGCGGCAGCGGCCGGGGTGCCCGGCATCGGTGTGGCGACCGGCCCCTGCTCCTCCGATGAGCTGCGCGCGGCCGGGGCGGAAGTGGTGCTGGACGAGCTCACCGAATTCCCAGCGGCGCTCGACCGGATGATCCAGCTAGCCTTGGAGCAGTAGCGGCTCAAGTGAAGCAGGGGTTTTCAGGTGCCTACGGGTCGAGTGAAGTGGTACGACACGGCCAAGGGATACGGCTTCGTCACGAGTGACGAGGGTGGCGACGTGTTCCTGCCCAAGGGGGCGCTGCCGGCGGGTGTCACCGACCTCAAGGGTGGCCAGCGGGTCGACTTCAGCGTGGTGGACAGCCGCCGGGGCGCGCAGGCCATGGGGGTCAAGCTGCTGGACGCGCCGCCGTCGATGTCGGAGCTGCGCCGTCGGCCGGCCGAGGAACTGCACGGCCTGGTCGAAGACATGATCAAGGTGCTGGAGGCCAAGGTCCAGCCGGACCTGCGCCGGGGTCGGTACCCGGACAAGAAGGCCGCGCAGAAGATCGCTCAGCTGGTCCACGCGGTGGCCCGCGAGCTGGAGGTCTGAGGCACCAGGCCGGCGGTGGCGGCCCGGTCGAGCAGTGCCGCCACCGCGGCGAAACCGGCCTCGCCCAGGTCCGCGGTGAACTCGTTGACGTAGAGGCCGATGTGCCGGTCCACCACGTCGAGCTCCATCTCCTGGGCGTGCGCCAGCACGTACTCGCGGCTTGCCGCCGGGTCCGCCCAGGCCTGCCGGACCGACTCGCGGACCCAGCCGGCCGCCGCCTCCGGGTCGACCGCCCCACGTCGGGCCAGGATCGCGCCGAGGGGGATGGGCAGGCCGGTGTCGGCCTCCCACCATTCGCCGAGGTCGACAAGGGCGCTCAGGCCGTGCCGGTGGTAGGTGAACCGGGCCTCGTGGATGACCAGCCCAGCGTCGTAGCGCCCAGCAGCCACGCCCGGCATGATCTCGTGGAACGGGACCACCTCGATCCGGGCCGGTGGCCGCCCGGCCGACCAGAGCCGGAACAGCAGGTACGCGGTGGTCCGGTCACCCGGCACCGCCACCGTGGCACCGGTCAGGTCGGTGCGGTCCGGCCCGCCGTCACGGTCGCCCCGGGTGAGCACCAGCGGGCCACAACCGCGACCGAGCGCGCCGCCGCAGGGCAGCAGGTGGTAGTCGTCGAGCAGCCAGGGCAGCGCCGCGAAGCTCACCTTCACCAGGTCGAACGCGCCCTGCTCGGCCGCCGTGTTGGTGACGTCCACGTCGGCGTAGGTCACCTCGACCGGCGGCGCGCCGGGCACCCGCCCGTGCACCAGCGCGTGGAAGACGAACGTGTCGTTGGGGCAGGGCGAGATCGCCAGGGAGAGCGCCACACCCTCACGGTAGCGCCGCCCTCCGCCCAGGGTTCGCGCCCACCCCACGACTGTGATCCGCGACCGTGACGCGAAGCTGTGATCTGCGTCGGGGCGAGGCGGCGGCACGAGCTGCGGCGACGCCGCCGGGTGGAACGACGCGTGGAAACGACTTGTCGAGCAGGGTGCAGCACCCACCCCAGTCTCCCTTTGGAGCTGATGCCGCAAACGAATCGCCCGGAGCCGGAGCCGGAGCCGGAGGATCTTGCCCGGTGCCCTAGAGGTTGGTGATGTCGCAAACGATTCAGCTCCAAAGGGATCGCGGGAGTTAGGTCATCCACCGGTCGGCGAGGTTGTCCACAGCGTTATCCACAGCTCGGCGCAGGGTGTTGATAGCTCGCTGAACAGCCGGGAACATCGGACTGTGACCGAGGCGAGTGACCACAGCGACGAGGCCGACGGCGCCGATCTCGGCCCGGTGCTCCGCGCGCTGCGTCGGCGAGCCGACCTGAGTCAACGGCAGTTGGCCGAGAAATCCGGGGTGCCGCAGCCGACGCTGGCCCGGATCGAGTCGGGGCGGTCGGTCGATCCCCGATTCCGGACGGTGGAACGCCTCGTCCAGGCGGCGGGTGGGCAGTTGGCCATCGGCGTTCCACCATCTGTCTCCGGCGTTACCGAGCCCACGCCGGTTCCGCACGACGACATGCGGGACGGGGCAGACCGTCGGTACCCGGCTCACCTGGACGTCTGGCCGGTCCACGAGCCTCGGGACTGGCCCGGCGCCTGGTGGGCGGAGTGGTACAGGTTGCCGCCTGAGCGGTATCCACTTCCGCTGCCACCGGCCGCGTATGAGCTGAACCGGCGTTATCGCGACAACCGGCGGTGGGCCGCCGAGATCCGGCGGACCACGCAGGTGCGCTGGGTGGTCGGCAGCGACCTGCCGGCCACCTGCTGGCGGTACGTCGCCGAACTGCCCGCCGGGCAACTGGTTGGTGAGCTGCGGGCCCACGAGCGGAGCCCGTTCCTGGAGTACGGGGAGTGGCATCCGGACCAGCCGGAGCGGGAGATGGTGCTCGACGGCGTGCTCGTTGATCCCCGGTACCGACGGTTGGGGCTCGGGCGTCGGCTGGTGACCGCACTGCTGACCGGGATGCGCGAGGCGGGCATCGACGACGCGGCCGCAGTCGCCGAGGGTTTCGGCACCGACCTGCTGCTGGCGTGCGGCTTCGACATCGAGGCACGCCGAGCAGCCGCACTGCGGCTGGGCCACCGTGACAAACGCTGGTTCTCCTGAGCGCGCCGCCGGGTCAGCGCCGCGCCGGGTCGGCGGAGGCCGGTCAGCGCAGGGCCGGGGCTGCCGCGGTCAGGGCGGCCAGGGCTTCGCGCAGCCGCCAGGCGTCCCGGTCGCGGGGGCCGATCGGGTTGGAGATGGTGCGCAGCTCGGCGAAGGGCACCCCGGCCTGCGCCGCGGCGACCGCCACGCCGTACCCCTCCATGGCCTCGGCGACCGCTTCCGGATGCCTCCGGCGCAGCTCGTCGGTGCTGGCGGCGGTGCCGGTGACGGTGCTGACAGTGAGCACCGGACCGACCGTGGCCATCGGGAGGGCGGCCCGCAGCGCCGCCAGCAGGCCCGTGTCCGCCGGCACCCTGCCGCCGGCGCCGAGCAGCGCGGGCGGCATGCCCAACTCGTCGACGGGGATGAAGCCGTCGGGCGACTCGGCGCCCAGGTCGGCGGCGATGCTGGCGGTGCCGAGCACCGTGTCGCCGACCTCGGCCCGCCCGGTGAAGCCGCCCGCCACGCCGGCGCTGACCACCGCACGGTACGGGCGACCGGCGGCCTCGGCCAGCGCCAACAGCCGGGCGGTGGCGGCGCCGGCGACGGCCGGGCCCACACCGATCGGGGTGACGGTCACTGTGAGGTCGGTCAGCCCGGCGCGGACCGCGTCCGCCTCGGCCGGGACCGCCGTCACCACCAGCAGGCCGGTCACGAGAGCGGGCCGGGGGACTCGCGGCGGGTTTCGTCGTCGGCCCCGCCACCCGGGCCGCCAACCGCCGACGACGGGCGGTAGATGTGGTAGCCCGGCGGGGCGAGGCTCGGGTCGTCGTACTGCGGTGAGCTGGTCTGGGCCGGTGCTGGTGAGGTGGGGGCGGGATCGCCGGGCTCGTCGGTCAACTCGTCCTCGGTCAACTCGTCGTCGCCGAGCGGCCGGCCGGCCAGCTTCTCGCCGCGCAGCCGGGCGGCGGCCAGCACACCCCGGATCGCGGCCAGGACGCCCACCCCGGCGGCCACGGCGATGCCCATCCGACCGTCGAACGGCACCAGCCCGAGCCCGCCGCCGGCGACGAAGGCGAGCATCAGCACCGTCTCGGAGTGGGCGAAGGAACTGGCCCGCAACCGTTCCGGGATGCGCTCCTGGATCGAGGCGTCCACGGCCAGCTTCGCTATCCCGCTGACCATTGCGGCGACCAGGCAGAGCAGGGCGACCATCACCAGCGAGAACTGGATGACGGCGAGCACCGCCACCCCGGCCACGATGATCATGCTGCTGGACTGGATGGCGGTCGGCCGGTGGATGCGCAGTCGGGTGCCGATGGCGGTGGCCAGGAAGGTGCCGACCGCGAGCGCGCCGCCGACCACGCCCAACGCCCACTCGGCGCCCAGATCCCGGCCGAACACCACTGTGGTCAGGTCGCCCTTCTTGATCGCGAAGGCGAGGAAGAGCAACAGGAAGCCGTAGAGCGCGCGCAGCGTCGCGGCGCCGATCAGGGTCGCGATCACCAGCCGGCCGGACGGTCGGCCCCGGCCCAGGGGTCGATCGCCACCGCGGCGGCCCAGCGCGCGCAGTGGCCGAGGGACCCGTTCCGGTGGCTCCGAGTCGGCCTTCGGTGGCAGCCGCAGGGAGATCACCATGCCGACCAGGAAGATCACCGACGCGACCCGTAGCGGCCACTGCGGCCCGAACCAGAACGCGGCCAACCCGATCGGCGCCACCAGCGCACCCGCGACAGTGCCGTAGACGCTGGCCCGGGCACCCACCTGGGACAGGCCGAGGCCCTCCGGCAGCAGCCGGGGCACCGCCGCGGAGCGGGCCACGCCGTACGCCCGGGAGAGCGCGAGCACCCCGAACGCGGCCGGATAGAGCCCGAAGCCGTGGATGTAGTCGGAGATCAACCAGGCCAGGAAGGCGCGGCCGAGCATCGTCGCGGCCAGGGCGTACCGCCGGCCGTGCCGGAAGTGATCCAGCAGCGGGCCCACCACCGGGGCGAGCATCGCGAACGGCACCATGGTCACCAGCAGGTAGAGCGCGACCTTGCTGCGGGCCTCACCGAGCGGCACGTTGAAGAAGATCGTGCCGGCCAGACCGATGGCGATCAGAGTGTCGCCGGCACAGGAGAGCGCGTGCAGGTCGAACAGGCGAACCATGCCGACCTCGCCACCGGCACCCCGGGCCCGGGCCCGACCGGCCCGGCGGGTCACCCAGCGGCCGCTGCCCAGCGAACCGCGCAACAGCAGACGAATGGCGCGAATGCCGGTGCCGACGGTCCGCCCGAGGACGGAACGCCCGGAGCGGGAGTACGACGGCATGTCCACCATCCTCGCCCATCTGATCCGGGTACGCCCCACCACTGCTGGGAAAGGTTCCCCGGGAGTCCCTGTCACCCCTGCGAGGCGCATGGGGAACAATGGTCGGGTGACCAGGCCCGCCTCCACCCGTGCCGCCCGTCTCGACCAGGTCTGCGCCGCCGCCGTCGAGGTGGCCCGCGCCGGCATCACCGAGGTGGACGCCGACGATGTCGGCGACCACCTGCAGGTCGTGGCCGAGGGTGATCGACTGGTCACCCACTACTTCGAATGTCGCCTCGCCGGCTACAACGGCTGGCGCTGGGCGGTCACCGTCACCCGGGTGCCGCGCAGCAAGACGGTGACCATCTGCGAGACGGTGTTGCTGCCCGGCCCGGACGCGCTGCTCGCGCCCGGCTGGCTGCCCTGGCAGGAGCGGCTCAAGCCGGGCGACCTGGGTCCGGGTGACCTGCTCCCGACCTCGCCCGACGACGATCGACTGGTCCCCGGCTACCTGCTCTCCGACGACCCGGCGGTCGAGGAGACGGCGTGGGAGCTGGGCCTCGGGCGCGCCCGCGTGCTCTCCCGGGAGGGCCGCATCGACACGGCGCAGCGCTGGTACGACGGTGACCACGGCCCCGCCGCGGCCATCTCGACCGCCGCTCCGGCCGCCGCCCGCTGCGGCACCTGCGGCTTCTACCTGCCGCTGGCCGGCGCGATGCGGCAGGCCTTCGGGGCGTGCGGCAACTTCTACGCCCCCGACGACGGCCGGGTGGTGAGCGCCGATCACGGGTGCGGTGCCCACTCCGAGACGTTGATCGAGGCGGCCGAGACCGCTGTCGACGAGCTGCCCACGGTGTACGACGACAGCGCGGTGGAGGCCATGTCGGTCAGCCGGGCCGCGGGCTCGGTGGAGGCGGCTGAGCCGGCGGAGCCGTACGGGCACTCCTGATCGTCCGCGCCGGTGTGCTCCGGCGCGGTGCCCAGCTCACCTCGCGCGGCGGCGGCGTCGGTTGGCGTCGTGCCGCATCATCACGGCGAGGCCCGGAAAGCCCCACAGGAAGCCGGCGAGGCAGGTCCAGAGCCAGTTCTGGTGACCGTGGTCGGTCAGCCAACCCCGGAAGAAGATCAGCAGGACCAGCCCGGCCACCGCCCACGCGACCAACCCGGCGAGGGCGAACGGCACCATCGGCGGGTCCAGGGGCGCGGGCCGCGGTGGCTGCTCGTTCGGCATTCGGCAAGCGTACGGGATCTACTTCCCCTGCCCGCCGACGATCTGGGACGATGCGCGCGACAACCGGAAGATCACCTGCGAGGACCTGATGGCAGTAGCGCCGCCCGAGAACGGCACACCTCCCAACCCCGCTCATCCGCGTAACGGTTTCGACCGGTTCTTCGAGATTTCGGCCCGCGGCTCGACGTTGAGCCGTGAGGTACGCGGTGGCCTGGCGACCTTCTTCACGATGGCGTACATCGTGGTGCTCAACCCGCTGATCCTGGGTGGCGCCGTCGACGGTGACGGCAAGAGTCTCCCGATTCCCGCGCTGGCTGCGGCGACCGCGCTGGTCGCCGGCCTGATGACCATCCTGATGGGCGTGGTCGGCCGGTTCCCGCTGGCGCTCGCCGCCGGTCTGGGCGTCAACGCCCTGGTGGCGTACGAGATCGCTCCCGAGATGACCTGGGCCGACGCGATGGGCCTGGTGGTGATCGAGGGTCTGATCATTGCGGTGCTGGTGCTGACCGGTCTGCGGACCGCTGTGTTCCGCTCGGTGCCGACCCAGATGAAGACCGCTATCGGCGTGGGCATCGGCCTGTTCCTGACCATCATCGGCCTGGTGGACGCCGGCTTCGTCCGGCGCATCCCGGACGCCGCCAACACCACAGTTCCGGTCGGCCTGGGCATCGGCGGCAAGCTGGTGAGCTGGCCGATGCTGGTCTTCGTGGTGGGCCTGCTGATCACCCTGGTGCTGGTGGTCCGGCGGGTGAGGGGCGCGATCCTGATCGGCATCCTCGCCTCGACGGTGCTCGCGGTGATCGTGGAGGCGATCGGCAACATCGGCCCGTCGTTCGTCAACGGTCAGCCCAACCCGAAGGGCTGGTCGCTGAACGTGCCGGAGCTGCCCAAGTCGGTGGTCGACCTGCCGGACCTGTCGCTTCTCGGCAAGTTCAACGTGCTCGACTCGTGGGGCCGGGCCGGTTGGCTGGTCGTGCTGATGTTCATCTTCACGCTGTTGATCACGGACTTCTTCGACACGATGGGCACGATGGTCGCGGTCGGCCAGGAGGGTGGGCTGCTCGACGAGCAGGGCACCCCGCCGAAGGCCAAGGAGATCCTGTTGGTCGACTCGATCGCGGCGGCGGCCGGCGGTGCGGCCAGCACCTCCAGCAACACGTCGTACATCGAGAGCGCCGCCGGTGTCGCGGAGGGTGCGCGGACCGGTGTGGCCAACCTGGTCACCGGCGCGCTCTTCCTGCTCGCGATGTTCCTGGCGCCGCTGGTCGTGATCGTGCCGTTCGAGGCGGCGTCGACGGCCCTGGTGGTGGTCGGGTTCCTGATGATGACAGCGGTGCGGACGATCGACTGGTCCGACTACGAGATCGCCATCCCGGCGTTCCTCACGATCGTGCTGATGCCGTTCACCTACTCGATCTCCAACGGGATCGGCGCCGGTCTGATCACCTTCGTGGTGGTCAAGCTGGCGCGGGGCAAGGCCCGGGAGATCCACCCGTTGCTGTACGGGGTGGCCGCGCTCTTCGTGCTGTACTTCCTGCGTGGGCCGATCGAGTCCCTGGTGCTCTGAGCTGAGCTGCGTCCGGGCGGGGAGTCGATCGGGATTCCCCGCCCGTACCATCTGAATCCCCTCGTGAGCCTGGTCATAACGGATGTCGTTAGCCATGCTCATTAGTTAAGCTAACTACTGTGACGGAGCGGACGGTGACGGCGGAACGCGTGCCACCGGCGCAGCTGGCTCCCCAGCTGCGTGATGCGATCACCCGACTCAACCGGCGGGTCCGACAGGCCCGACCGGTCGGCGACCTCACGGTCACCCAGGTCTCCGCGCTCACCAGCCTGCGGCTGGCGGGCGCGATGACCCCCCGGGAACTGGCCGACGTGGAGCGGGTGCAGCCGCCGACGATGACCAAGATCGTCGGGAAGTTGGAGGACCGCGGTCTCGTGCGGCGGACCCCCCATCCGACCGACGGGCGGCAGGTCATCCTCGCGGCGACCGAAGGAGGGCAGGCCGTGCTCGACCAGTTCGAGCGGGCCCGCGACGAGTGGCTGGCCCACCGGCTGGCCGCACTCGACGAGGACGAACGGGAGACCCTGCAGAGGGCCGCCGAGATTCTTCAGCAGCTCGCTCGCGCCTGAGCCGCACCCGCGCCACCGGGTCCGTGCCGTCACCTGTCGATGACGCGTACGTCCGGAGGAGGCGCACCAAGAGTGCAGGCGAAGCTGAGCACGATGTTCCAGTCCCTACAGGTCCGCAACTACCGCCTCTTCGCATCCGGGCAGCTGATCAAGTTGATCGGCGTCTGGATGATGTTCATCGCCCAGGACTGGCTCGTCCTCGAGCTCTCCAACAACTCGGCGACCGCGCTCGGCGTGGTCACCGCCTGCCAGTTCACCCCGGTGCTCCTGCTCACCCTGCTCTCCGGCCGGCTCGCCGACCGGTACGACAAGCGGGTGTTGCTCTTCGCCGCCAACGCCTTCTGGAGCCTCCTGGCGCTCGGCATGTCGCTGCTGGTCCTCACCGACCTGGTACAGCTCTGGCACGTCTTCGCCTTCGCCGCGCTGCTCGGCACTGCCAACGCGGTGGAGACCCCGGTCCGGCAGGCGTTCGTCTCCGAACTGGTCGGCACGCCGCTGCTGCCCAACGCGCTGTCGCTGAACGCCGCCGTGTTCAACTCCGCCCGGATCGTCGGCCCGGCCGTGGCCGGCCTGGCCATCGCCGCGTTCGACGTGGGCCCGGTCTTCCTCTTCACCGCTGTCAGCTCCATCGCGCCCCTGGTCAACGTGGTCCGGATGCGCACGGCCGATCTGCACCGCGATGCCCTGCTGCCGCGCGACGAGCGGGCGTCCGCCCGGGTCGTCGACGGCCTGCGGTACGTGTGGCGTCGCCCCGACCTGCTGCTGCCAATGGCGATCATGTCGGTGATCGGCATGTCGCTGTTCAACTTCCAGCTCACCCTGGCCGCGCTGGCGAAGACGGTCTTCCACACCGGTGCCGCCTCCTTCGGCCTGTTCAGCACGGCACTGGCCGTCGGCGCGCTCGGCGGCGCGCTCAGCGGCACCGGTCGGCGTAGCCGCCCGTCGGTGTGGCTGGTGCTCGGCGCGGCGATCGCCTGCGCCAGCTTCGGCACCCTGGTCGGCCTCTCCACGGCGTACTGGCTGGTCGTGGTGCTGCTGGTGCCGACCGGCTTCTGCATGGTCTTCTTCGCCCAGGCCGCCAACCAGCGGATCCAGATGGGCGTCGACGCGGCCTTCCGGGGACGGGTGATGGCCCTGTGGGTGCTGGTGTTCCTGGGCACCAACCCGGTCGGCGCGCCGCTCATCGGCTGGGTCGCGGAGCACTACGGTGCCGGTGCCAGCATCTGGATGGGCGGGCTCATCTCGCTGGCCGCCGCGGTGATCGCCCTCACCTGGCAGCTCCGCCACTCCGGTGCCCGGCTGCGGTTCCGGGTTCTGCCGATGCCCCGTTTCTACGTCACCTCCGCCGACTGCTGAGGTTTACCACCGGCGCCGGCCGCGTCCGGTTGCGCGGATCGCGCGGATGCGGCGAAACCGGTGGCGGGGTGGCACGGTGGGGCTTAGCGTCGATACGTGGGAGTCGGACGCGCGCTGATGCTGGCCCTGGCGTTCCTCGCCGTGGCCACTCTGCCGGCGGCGTTCGCCCTGCTCTTCTGCTACGACGAGATCCTCGACCGGGTGGTCTGCGGCTGGTCCGAGTGGCGTGACCGCCGCCGGGAGAAACGCACCATCGCCCGTCTCGACCGGGCCATCGAGGCCGACGCGCTGACCCGGGACATCGACCTCAGCGAGTTCGACAGCGCTGACCGTCGGCCGCTGGAGCAGCTCGCCGCCGACCTGCGCCGTCTCGGCGGTCAGCGGGTCGGCGGCAGCGGTCGCTCGATGGTCTGGCACAGCGCACTGCTCCAGGCGTACGACGACCGGCTTCGCCTCGCCTGCCGCGCCCTCGGCATCGCCGAACACCTCGCCGAGCTGGAGGGCGTAGATCAGGAGATCGAGCGGGTCCGGGTGGAGGGCGTGCTGCACGCCGCCGGGCTGGCCCTGCCGGCGGCCCGAGCTGGGCTCCGGCAGCGGCACCGCTGAGCGGCCGCACACTGTGCGACTCTTCGTCGCGGTCCGCCCGTCCGTCCAGGCGGTCAATCACCTTGGCGTACAGGTCGCCCGTCTGCGCGTCGCGGCGGCGACCGCCGCTGGCGTCAACGTCCGGCTCGCCGATCCGGCCGTCCTGCATCTCACAGTGGCGTTCCTCGGCGCCGTCGAGTCTGACCGGCTGGTCGAGGTGGAGAGTGCGCTCGGCCTGGCCGCCGAGCGGTTCCGGGACGGCCGGAACGCCGCACCCCGGTTGAGTCTCGGCGGCGGTGGCCGGTTCGGTCGGGGTCGATCCACAGTGCTGTGGGTGGACCTGCGGGGGGAGGTCGAGGCGTTGCACGTGCTGGCCGGGCTGATTCGGTCCCGGCTGAGCCACGGCCGGCTGCCCTGCGACGACAGGCCATTTCGGCCGCACCTGACCGTCGCCCGGCCCGGCGACCGGATGGACCCGGTCGACGTCGAGGCCGACCGGGCCAGCCTGGACGGGTACGAAGGGCCATCGTGGCCGGCGTCGGAGCTGGTGCTGGTGCGCAGCTACCTCGGCGGCCGACCGCGCTACGAACGGATCGCCGCCTGGTCGCTGTGACCCGGCGGCACGTCGCTGGTCGCTGTGGAAGGCCTGCTGCGGAGAACCTCGCGGGCCTGTCCGGCGGCGCGGGTGATGCTCTCGCTGATGAAGTCGAGGAAGCGGGCGATGTTCTCCAGCCGGGCGGCGGCGGGGGTGTGCGCGCCGAGGAGAGCGACGCCCTGGCGTGCGGTCGCGACGAGATGGTCGTTGGCCCGAGCACTGGCGATCGTCGCCTGGTAGAAGAGCTCGTCGTCGATGACGTAGCGGTCGCGGCGGCGTTCGTCGCGTTCGCGGCGGACGAGGCTCTGGCTCTCCAGGAAGGTGATCGCCTTGGAGATCGACGCCGGGCTGACCTGGAGGCGCTGGGCGAGCTCGGACGCGGTGAGACTGCCCGAGTCGGTGAGGAACAGGTTGGTCAACACTCGGGCACCCATCTTGTTCAGACCGGAGGCCATGAGGACGGTGGTGAACGTCTCCTCGTAGTCGGCCACGGCCTGGGCGTCGCGTCCGTCTGGGCGGCCGGCCGCCTCGACCCCACGAGAGGGGGCGGGCTTGCGCCGGTGGGCGCGGCGCTCGGTCGCGCGGTGGGCCAGATCGGCGCGGTAGCCGGTGGGGCCGCCGTTGCGCATCACCTCGCGCGTGACAGTCGAGGTGGGACGGTCGAGGCGTCGGGCAATCTCGGCGTAGGGGAGGCTGTCGGCCAGCCCCAGCGCGATCTGCTGGCGTTCCTGCTGGGTGAGCCTGCCTCCCGGCATCGCGATCTCCCTGGTGGTCCCGTAGGGCGGTGGCCCCAGACCCCGCCACCATAGCGTTAACTCACACGCCAATGCAACGTAAACGTCAGCGACGTTGCATTAGATCTAGGGCCGTTGCAACAACTTCATGGCTTCGAACAGCTAAAACTCTGCTTAACTGCAACAAGGGTGTTGCAAAAACTGGAAAGCAACGTAGCGTTTCCCACATCAGAAACAAGCACCGACCTGGGAGAGCACGATGCAGACGTTCGCCACACCCGCCCCCATCTCCGCCGTCCTGGACATCCCCGCCGGACGCATCCAGCTCATCGCCGCGGACCGCTCCGACACCACCGTCGAGGTCCTCCCTGCCGACCCCGCCAAGAGCAGCGACACCAGGGCCGCCGAGCAGACCACTGTCACCTACGCCGACGGCGTCCTGCGAATCACGACAGCACGTCCCATCAACAAGCTCTTGGGCCCCTCCGGCTCCCTGGAGGTCACCGTCCAGGTGCCCGCCGGCTCCCACGTCCAGGCCAGGGCCGCCAGCGCCGAACTTCGGGGCGTCGGCCGCCTCGGCGACGTCGCCGTCGACGGGGCGTACCGGGAAATCAAGATCGACGAGGCCGCGAGCGTCCGCCTCACCGCCATCGACGGCGACGTCGAGGTCGGCCGGCTCAACGGCCCCGCCGAAATCAGCACCGCCCGGGGTGACATCACCGTCGCCGAGGCCATGCGCGGCACAGTCGTCCTCCGTACCCAGTCCGGCGACATCTCGGTCGTGGCGGCGGCCGGCGTCTCGGCCGCCCTGGACGCCGGCACCGGCCACGGCCGTGTCAGCAACTCCCTCAAGAACGACGGCACCATCGAGCTCGACATCCACGCCAGCACCATGCAGGGCGACATCAGCGCCCGCAGCCTCTGAAAGGACGGATCGAGATGACGAACAACAGCATGACCTCGACCAGTTCGGCGTGGACCGGCATGGTGCCGGTCGACGACACGGCCCTGGCCGTCACCGACACCGGCGGTCCCGGCATCCCCGTGGTCTACCTCAACGGCCAGTTCGCCACCCAGGGGTACTGGCGGCGCGTCGTCGCCGACCTCGGCACCGGGTTCCGGCACATCACCTACGACGAGCGGGCTCGCGGCAGGAAGTCGAAGCGCTCAGCCGACTACTCGTTCGAGGCTGCCGTCCGGGACGTCGACGCCGTTCTCGCCGCCCGAGGGGTGCACCAGGCGGTGCTGGTGGGCTGGTCCTACGGCGCGGTGGTCGGAGCACACTGGGTCAACCGGAACCCGGAGCGGGCCCTGGGCGCCGTCCTGGTCGACGGCGCGTTCCCCCACGACTGGCTCGACGAGGCCATGGCGCAGCGGATCCGCAAGATGTTCCGACGGATGAACCTGTTCATGCCGCTGCTGCGCCCCACCGGCCTGACCCCACGGATGAACGCCGACCAGATGGCGGACAGCAACATCGAACTCGGCGAACTCTCCCGCGAGCGGGAACTCGGCCCGGTGCTGGACGCCATCACCGTCCCCGTGCGGTACGTGGTCGCCTCCGGAACGTCCCTCGGCAGTCGCGGGGACGAGCAGGAGCAGATCCGGACCAGCCTCGACGCGGTGACCGCCCGCAACCCGCACATCACGATCGGCGCGAAGGTCGCCAGCAACCACGGAGCGATCCTCAAGAAGGACTTCGCCGCCGTCGCCGAGGCCGTACGCGGGGTCGCCGCCCCTCATCGCAACGGCATTCGGTGAGGTCCGGACGCTCGCGTCGACGGGTGCACGCTGTCACCCGTCGACGCGAGGCGTCAGGAAGACTCGCGGGCGGCCGGGCCGCTGCCGAAGAGCACGTCGTCCCAGCTCGGCAGCCGCTTACGGGGCTTGCCGTTGGCGTCGGTGGACTCGCCGCCAGCGGCTGCCGCGGCGCCCGTCCGGCGGGGCCGCAGCACCGCCAGTGACGGCACGGCCGGCACCTCCTTGGGCGCGTCCGAATCGTCGTCGAAGGCCGAGCCCTGGCCACCGCCGAGCAACGCGGCGGCACCCCCACCGACCGGCCGCTGCCGGGGCGCGTCCGAACCGGCAAGGGCAGCCGGGGTACGCGGCTCCAGCCCGCGACCCGACGAGGCGCCGAGCGGGCGGTCCAGGGAAGCGAGCAGCGCGTCCCGGCCGGCGCGGATCGGATCGCGGCCAGGGCGCGGGTGCTCGGACGCCGCCGGCAACCCGTGCCCACCACGACTCGGCTCGCCACGCGACGGACCAGGCAGGGCATGCCCGCCCCGCTCCGGCGCCGGCTCCTGGCCGAGGATCGGCGTGGGCCGCTCGGCGCACAGGTACTGCGCCATGTCGTCGTGCGGGGCGACCGACTGCCGGGTCTTGTCGAGATCCCAGATGGCCTGCGCGGTGGCCTTGCCCGACGGCCAGGTGGCGATGATCCGCCAGGTGCCGTCGTCACGCCGGTACGCGTCCCAGGAGATCTTCTCGGTGTCGATGCCGTGCTGGCTCAGCCGACCGTTGACCACCTCGGCGAGCGGGGTGGGCTTCTCCGCGCCCTTGAGGCGGGTGCGGCGGGCGTGCTGGGCGAGCATCGCCCGCTCCTGCAGCACCGGGCCGGCATAGCGCAGCACCCGGTCGACCGGCACCCCGGCGATCCGGGCGACATCCTCCGCGGACTCACCGGAGCGGATGCGGGCCTGAATGTCCCGAGGGGACAGTGACGGAACCGGGTCGGCCGCGGTCGGCGCCACAGCGAGCGGCGGCGCACCGGGCTCGGCGTGCAGCGCACCGGAGATCCGTTCGTCGATCGGCAGGGCGAGCAGCCGCCCAACCTCGTCGGCGAGAACCAGGGCATGGCCGTCCTCGGAGAGGGCGACGAAGCGTACTGGGCGCATAGCGTTGCCTCCGTCCCGCTTCGCTGGCCGCACGCCACGAGTCGGCCACCCAGGCGTCTCGGACCACCGTACGCGCATCTGCCTCGGGGTGGGGGAAGCGACACCCCGCATGTCGTGACTGAGCTGCGGCGATGACTACGGTCGGTGTCCGTGGAGGGCCCAACGGACACCGACCGTGACGAACGTCAGAGTCGCTCGACCACGTAGTCGATGGACGCGGTCAGCGCCTCGACATCGGCCGGCTCGACGGCCGGGAACAGCGCCACCCGCAGCTGGTTGCGACCGAGCTTGCGGTAGGGCTCGGTGTCCACGATGCCGTTGGCGCGCAGCGCCTTGGCGATCGCCGTGGCGTCCACCCCGTCGGCGAAGTCGATGGTGGCGACCACGTTGGAGCGCAGCGCCGGGTCGGTGACGAACGGGGTGGCCACGCTGGACCGCTCGGCCCAGCCGTAGACGGTGGCGGCGCTCTCGGCGGTGCGCTTCGCCGCCCAGGCCAGACCGCCCTGCGCGTTCATCCAGTCGGTCTGCTCGGCGGCCAGGAAGATGGTGGCCAGCGCCGGGGTGTTGTAGGTCTGCTCCAGCCGCGAGTTGTCGATCGCGGTGACCAGGTCGAGGAAGGCCGGGATGTAACGCCCGGACGCCTTGATCTCGGCGGCCCGGTCCAGTGCGGCCGGGGACATCAGGGCCAGCCAGAGACCACCGTCGGAGCCGAAGCACTTCTGCGGGGCGAAGTAGTAGACGTCGGTCTCGCCGACGTTGACCTCCAGGCCACCCGCGCCGGACGTCGCGTCGACAAGCAGCAGCGCGCCCTCGTCGGCCCCGGCCACCCGGCTGATCGGGACGGCCACACCGGTCGAGGTCTCGTTCTGCGGCGTCGCGTACGCGTCCACGCCGGACTCGGCGACCAGGGTCGGTGCGCTGCCCGCGTCGGCCTTGCGGACGGTCGGGTCACCCAGGAACGGGGCGTCCTTGACCGACTTGGCGAACTTGGCGCCGAACTCGCCGAAACTGGCGAACTGGGCCCGGTCGCGAATCAGGCCGAAGGTGGCGACCTCCCAGAACGCCGTGGTGCCACCGTTGCCGATCACCACCTCGTAGCCCTCGGGCAGCGAGAAGAACTCGGCGATGCCGGAACGCAGCCGGGCCACCTGGTCACGGACCGTCTTCTGCCGGTGCGAGGTGCCCAGGTAGCTGGTCGCGACCTCGGCGAGAGCGGACACCGCCGCCGGGCGGACCTTGGACGGGCCGCAGCCGAAACGTCCGTCGGCGGGCTTGATCTCATCGGGAATCCGGATGATCGGTGCGTCAGCCACGGTCTTGAAGATCCTTCCGCAAGGGCGAGGGCGGGCCCGGCGACACTGCCGGCCCCCATCCTCGCACCCGGGCCGGACGGCGATGGGCGGGGTCCCGGCCGTCGGTCTGAGTCCTTCGCCACAGTCGGCCTCGGCAGTCGTCGAGCAGGGGCCCCTCCCCGACGCGCGGCGTCGAGAAGGGGCCCCTGTCTATCGCTCAGACGCCGTGCGGGATTGCCGCCCAGCCCTCGACGTCGGACGGCTTGCGGGTCTCCGGGCCCATGTAGCGGGCGGACGGGCGGACCAGCCGCTGGAGGCGCTTCTGCTCCAGGATGTGCGCGCTCCAGCCGCCCATCCGGGCGCAGGTGAACATCGAGGTGAACATGTGCGCCGGCACCTCGGCGAAGTCCAGCACCACGGCCGACCAGAACTCGACGTTGGTGGCCAGCACCCGGTCCGGGCGACGGGCCTGAAGCTCGGCGAGGGCGGCCTTCTCCAACGCCTCGGCGATCTCGAAGCGCGGTGCGCCCAGCTCCTTGGCCGTGCGCCGGAGCACTCGGGCGCGCGGGTCCTCGGCACGGTAGACGCGGTGGCCGAAGCCCATCAACCGCTCGCCGCGGTCGAGGACGCCCTTGACGTAGCCCTCCGCGTCGCCGCTGCGCTCCACCGCCTCCAGCATGCTGAGCACCCGGGACGGGGCGCCGCCGTGCAGCGGACCGGAGAGGGCGCCGATGCCCGACGAGATGCAGGCAGCCGCGTCCGCCCCGGTGGAGGCGACGATGCGGGCGGTGAAGGTGGACGCGTTCAGGCCGTGCTCGGCGGCCGAGATGAAGTACGCGTCGACGGCCTTGACGTGCCGCGGGTCGGGCTCGCCGCGCCAGCGCTTCATGAAGCGCTCGACGATGGTCTGCGCCTTGTCGATCTCCTTCTGCGGCACCGCCGGCAGGCCGAGGCCGCGAGCGGACTGGGCGACGAAGGAGAGCGCCGTCACCGAGACCCGGGCGAGATCCTCACGGGCCTGCT
The DNA here is from genome assembly GCF_015751785.1 of Micromonospora vinacea. Classification (NCBI taxonomy): domain Bacteria; kingdom Bacillati; phylum Actinomycetota; class Actinomycetes; order Micromonosporales; family Micromonosporaceae; genus Micromonospora; species Micromonospora vinacea. Next base: position 2,450,837 of record NZ_JADOTY010000001.1, read on the forward strand.
CGTCGGAGATGTCCAGCAGTTGGTTGAGACCCCAGTACGGGGCCAGCATGGCGACCGCGGACTGCACGTCGACGCGGATGTCACCGGAGTGCACCGGCACCGGGAACGGCTCCGCCGGCGGCAGGCCCGGCCCGAACCGGCCGTCGACCAGCAGTGCCCACACGTTGCCGAACGACACCTGGCCGATCAGATCCTCGATGTCGACTCCGCGATAGCGCAGCGCACCGCCCTCACGGTCAGGTTCGGCGATCTCGGTCTCGAAGGCGACGACGCCCTCCAGCCCGGGTTTGAAATCGGCCATGTCGCTCTCCTGGATCTGGTCGGTGCGCCCGATCGCTCATCCGGCCCGATCGGCCGAGCGCCTTAGGCGACCCTCAGGGATGTGTTCGGAACATACTGCCTGCTGAGTAAGGGATACGCGACCCGCTGCGACTGTGCTGCACGCGACATCCCCGGACGCGCATTCTCCGCCCGGCTCGGTGAGACTGGGGCAGGGCGGGCTGGTCAGCGCGGGAGGGTGCTGGCGGGGCCCGCGAAAAGGAGTGGGGACGTGACGGGCGACACACCCGCCCCGGCCGCGATGCGTAACGAGTACGCCGCGGACCTGGGCCTGACCGAGGCTGACCTGGCCGTCGAATGGCACACCCAGTTCGACAGGTGGTTCGCCGACGCGGTGGCCTTCGGGCTACCCGAACCGAACGCCATGGTGGTGGGCACCGCCGACTCGGCCGGCCGGCCGAGCGGGCGGACGGTGCTGCTGAAGGGGTACGACAGGGAGGGCTTCGTCTTCTTCACCAACCACCTGTCGCGCAAGGGCGTCGAGGCGACCGCCAACCCGTACGCCAGCCTCGTCTTTCCGTGGTTTCCCATGCAGCGTCAGGTGGTGGTCGCCGGGCGGATCGCGCCCGTCGACCGCGCCACGAGCGAGGCGTACTTCGCCAGTCGGCCGCGCGGCTCCCAACTGGGTGCCTGGGCCAGCCCGCAGTCCCAGGTCGTGTCGGGCCGGGCGGCGCTGGAGGAGCGGTACCAGGAGGCGGCCGGCCGGTTCGCCGACCAGGCCGAGATCCCGACCCCGTCGCACTGGGGCGGGCTGCGGGTCCAACCCGAGTCGGTGGAGTTCTGGCAGGGCCGGGCCAGCCGGTTGCACGACCGGCTCCGTTTCCGTCGCCTCGACGCGGGTGGCTGGATCGTCGAGCGGTTGGCGCCGTGACGGGTGTGCAGGAGTCCCGGCCGCGCGCTGCGCGCCGCTGGGCGATCGACGTGCGCCCGCTGCGGGTTCCGGCGTACCGCCGGCTCTGGCTCGGCAACACGGTGGCGATGTTCGGCTTCCAGTTCACCGCCGTCGCGGTGCCGGTGGAGATGTACGCCCTGACCCGGGACTCGTTCTGGGTGGGCCTGCTGGGAGTGGCCGCCTTCGTACCGCTGCTGATCTTCGGGCTCTGGGGCGGCGCGGTCGCCGACGCCCGCGACCGGCGTGCGGTGCTGCTCGGCGGCTCATTGTTGCTCTGGGCATCCACTCTCGGGCTGCTGCTCCAGGCACTGCTGGACGTGGGCAGCCCCGTGCTGCTGCTGGCGTTGATGGCGTTGCAGTCGGTGGCCTTCGCGATCAGTTCGCCGGCCCGCAGCGCCATGCTGCCCCGGCTGGTGCCGGAGGACCTGGTGGCGTCCGCCACCACACTGAACTACACGACCTTCACCGCCGCCTCGGTCGCAGGCCCGCTCGCCGCCGGCCTGATCCTCTCCGCCTCGCCGGACACCACTGTGGTCCTGCCGATCGCCTACGGGCTGGACGCGGTGCTGTTCACCGCGATGCTCTGGGCCGCGCTGCGGCTGCCCTCGCTCCCGCCCGAGCCCACCGCCGACGGCCAGGCCCGGCGTGCCGGTCTGGCCAGCGTCGTCGACGGGTTCCGCTACCTGGCCACCACCCCGGTCCTGCTGCTGTCCTTCGGGGTGGACCTGATCGCGATGATCCTCGCCATGCCACGGGCCCTCTTCCCGGAGATCGCGCACGAGCGGTTCGGCGGCGGTGGCTCGGTCGGCCTGCTCTACAGCGCCATCGCGATCGGCTCGATGATCGGTGGGCTGACGTCCGGCTGGATCGGCCGGCTCCGGCGGCAGGGGCTCGGCCTGGTGCTCGCTGTGGTCGGCTGGGGCCTGGCCATCGCCGCAGCCGGGTTGGCCCACCAGCTCTGGCTGATGGTCGTGCTGCTCGCCGTGGCCGGCGCCGCCGACCTGATCAGCGCGGTGCTGCGTCAGTCGATGCTGCTGGTCTACGCACCGGACCGGATGCGCGGCCGACTCCAGGGCGTGAACACGGTGGTGGTGGCGGGTGGCCCGCGCCTGGGCGACCTGCGCGCCGGCACCATGGCCGCCGGGTTCGGTGGCGGGGTGGCCTGGGTGGCCGGTGGGCTCGCCTCCGCGGTGCTCGTGGTGGTGCTCGCTGTCGCGTTCCCGGCGCTGCTGCGCTACCGGGCGGCGGCGGCGTCGAGCGGCGACCGGACCTGACCGGTTAGGGTCGCCGGCATGGAAAGCCCCGATCCGCGCCCGTTCTCCGGCGCCCAGTGGACCATCTCCGCCGCCGGCCACGAGGCCGTCATCGTGGAGGTCGGCGGTGGGCTCCGGACGTACCGGCACGACGGTGTCGACCTGGTCGACGGGTACCAGACCGACGAGGTCTGCCCCGGTTGCACCGGGCAGGTGCTGGCACCCTGGCCGAACCGGATCCGCGATGGCCGCTACCCGTTCAACGGGCGGACGCACCAGCTCGCACTGACCGAGCCGGAGCGACACGTGGCCATCCACGGGCTGGTCAACTGGGTGCCCTGGCAGTTGCTGGAGCAGTCGGATGACGCCGTGACGGTCGGCTACGACCTGCCGCCGCAGCCCGGCTACCCGTGGCCGCTGCGGTTGCGCAGCCGGTGGAGCGTCGACGCGGACGGGCTGCGCGCCGAGCACGAGGTGACGAACATCGGCGGGGAGTTGGCCCCGTTCGGCTTCTCCGTGCACCCGTACCTGCAACTGCCGGGCGTGGCCGTTGACGACCTGGTGCTGCGGCTGCCCACCCGGAGCCGGGTGGTGGTGGACGGTCGGCTGCTGCCGGTGGGGGTGACCCCGGTGGCCGGCACCGAGTACGACTGGACCAGCCCGCGCCGGATCGGCGCGGCCGTGCTGGACGCCTGCTTCGGCGAGGTGATCCGGGAGGCCGACGGCGGTTCGTCGGTGAGCCTCTCCGCGCCGGACGGCGCGACCGCTGTGAGTATCTGGGCGGACGCCGAGTTCGGCTGGTGGCAGGTGTTCACCGGGGACGCGCTCACCGGTGAGCGGCACCGCCGCTCGGTGGCGATCGAGCCGATGACCTGCCCACCGGACGCGTTCCGGTCCGGCAAGGACCTGCTCACGCTCAAGCCCGGAACCACCTGGCGAGGTGCCTGGGGCATCCGCCCCGGTGCCTGATGGAGTTCGCCGAGGTCGTCCGCCGTCGGCGGATGGTGCGCAACTACGACCCGGACCGCCCGGTCCCGCCCGACGTGGTGGACCGGCTGCTCGACCACGCGGTCCGCGCGCCGTCTGCCGGCTTCGCCCAGGGCTGGGGTTTCCTGGTGGTGGAGGAGCCGGCCGATCGGGAACGGTTCTGGGCCGCCACCACCCCCGAGGGCGGTGGGCGGGAGCGCTGGCTCGCCGGCATGCGCCGGGCACCCCTGATCGTGGTGCCGCACGCCAACGAGTCGGCCTACCTGCGGCGGTACGCGGAGCCGGACAAGGGCTGGACGGATCAGTCAACGGACCGGTGGCCGGTGCCGTACTGGCATGTGGACGCCGGGTTCGCGGCGTTGCTGATGCTGCTCACCGCCGTGGACGAGGGGCTGGGGGCGTGCTTCTTCGGCATTCCGCCGCAGCGGCTCGCCGCCTACCGGGACGCGTTCGGCGTGCCGGCGGAGTACCAACCCATCGGTGCCGTCACAATCGGTTACCGGGCAGCCGACCATCGGTCACCGTCGTTGCGCCGGGGGCGTCGTCCGATGGACGAGGTCGTGCGGCGCGGCCGGTGGAACTGAGGTCGACGTCCCGTTCGTCCGGTTGAGGATCGGACGAGCGATAGCGAAACTGACATCAGGGAGCAGAACGCAGCGTGCGCTGGGCGGCTAGGCTGGCACGGTCATCGGGGTGCCGCGCCGCGCGGTGCTCGCCGCGGCCCGGCTCGGCGCCGTCGGTCGGCCCGGCCACGGGGAGGGGAGCGAGCCGTCGTGATCTTCAGAGCGGTCCGGGACGGGCGTCCCTATCCGGAGCACAATCTGACGCTCAAGCAGTGGGCGGAGATCCCGCCGCGACCACTGCGCCTGGATCAGATGATCACCACCAAGCGCGAGTTGGCGCTGGACAAGCTCCTCGCCGAGGACTCCACCTTCTACGGTGACCTCTTCCCGCACGTCGTGCAGTGGAACGGCGGGCTCTACCTGGAGGACGGGCTGCACCGGGCGCTGCGCGCCGCCCTTCAGCAGCGCAACCAGATCCACGCGCGGGTGCTGGTGCTCTCCGAGCCCATCGAGTGACGAGCCCTTCTTTCCCGCGCTGAACCTTCGTTAGGGTGGCGTCCATGACCGCTGCGCTGGACCTGCTCGACCTGGACCCGTCGCTCAGCGAGGAGGAGCGGCAGATCCGCGACGTCGTCCGCCAACTCGTCGACGACCGGGTGCGACCCCACGTCGCCGACTGGTACGAGGACGGCAAGGTGCCCGCCCGGGAGCTGGCCCGCGAGTTCGGCAAGCTCGGCCTGCTCGGCATGCACCTGACCGGCTACGGCTGCGCCGGCGCCTCAGCGGTCGCCTACGGGCTGGCCTGCCAGGAGCTGGAAGCCGGTGACTCCGGCCTCCGCTCCCTGGTCTCCGTGCAGGGATCGCTGGCCATGTACGCCATCTGGCGGTACGGCAGCGAGGAGCAGAAGCAACGCTGGCTGCCGTCGATGGCCACCGGTGAGGCGATCGGGTGCTTCGGCCTGACCGAGCCGGACCACGGCTCCGACCCCGCCTCGATGGCCACCCGGGCCCGCCGCGACGGCAACGACTGGGTGCTCAACGGCGGGAAAATGTGGATCACCAACGCCCCGATCGCGGACGTCGCGGTGATCTGGGCGCGCACCGACGAGGGCGTGCGGGGTTTCGCCGTACCCATGGACACACCCGGCGTCACGGCCCGGGAGATCCACCGCAAGATGTCGCTGCGCGCGTCGGTGACCGGCGAGATCGTGCTCGACGACGTCCGGCTCCCGGCCGACGCCCAACTGCCCGAGGCGGTCGGGCTCAAGGCGCCGCTGAGCTGCCTCACCGAGGCCCGCTACGGCATCGTCTGGGGCGCTGTCGGCGCGGCCCGCGACTGCCTGGAAACCGCCCTGGCGTACGCGACGACCCGCACCCAGTTCGGTCGCCCACTGGCCGGCTTCCAGCTCACCCAGGCGAAGCTCGCCGACATGGCCGTCGAGCTGGTGAAGGGGCAGTTGCTCGCGCTGCACCTGGGCCGGCTCGCCGACGCCCGGCGGCTGCGGCCCGAGCAGGTCAGCGTGGGCAAACTGAACAACGTGCGGGAGGCCCTTTCCATCGCCCGGCAGTGCCGCACCATCCTCGGCGCCAACGGCGTCTCCGGCGAGTACCCGGTGATGCGGCACGCCAACAACCTGGAGAGCGTGCTGACCTACGAGGGCACCTCCGAAATCCACCAACTGGTCATCGGGCAGCGGCTGACCGGGCTCTCCGCGTTCGCCTGACCTGCCCGTTTGTCGCTTCCTGGCGCTCGCCGAGCGACTGTCGTATCGGGGCCGTACCGTCATTGACAGACGACGTGTCTGACGAGGACGGTGAGGGTGATGGCCCGCGACGCTGGCAGCAACGAGCCCACGAGAGAGTTCCCCGGTTACCCGACCGGTGACGATCTCAAGGCGCGGTCGAGCGCGACACCCGAGTGGAGCACCGACACGCCGGGTGGTCCCGCTGATCCTGGTGGTCCCGCTGGTCCTGCTGGGCCCGGTGGCCCGACGAGCGGTGGCGACGGCTCCGGCGGTGGCGGTGGGGCGGCCCGCGGTCTGCTCCTGCTGCTCGGCGCCGCCGCGCTGGCAGTGGTCGTGCTACTCGGCATTCAGGCGACCGGCATCCTGCCGGAGTTCCGCAACCCGTTCGCCAAGGAGCAGACCGACCGCAGTCAGCCACCGCTGCTGAAGTCGATCCAGGACCTCAGCCGCTACGTGGCCGCCGAAGGCAACTTCCAGGTCGTTGTCGACACCCAGAACGACCGGCGCAACGTTCCGGACTTCCTGCTCAACGAGCGCACCCTGTTCGTCGGGGCCGGCAGCGTCGAGGCGTACGTCGACTTCACCAAGATCGGTGAGGGTGCCATCGTCCAGTCCGCCGACGGCAAGTCCGTCGAGATCAAGCTGCCCGCGCCGCAGCTCGGCGAGACCAACCTCGACATGGAGAAGAGCTACGTCTTCGCCGAGCAGCGCGGTCTCCTCAACCGACTCGGTGACCTGGTCGGCAACGACCCCAACCGGCAGCAGCAGGTCTACCAGCTCGCCGAGGACCGGATCACCGCCGCCGCCCGGGACAGCGGGCTCTCCGCCCGCGCCGAGGAGAACACCCGCAAGATGCTGGAAGGGCTGCTCCGCTCCCTCGGCTACCAACAGATCACTGTCACCTACATAGCTCCCTGACCTGCCCCCGTACGCCGAAGCGCCCGCCCCGACTCTCGTCGGAGCGGGCGCTTCCGTCTGCCGCCCACGCTCAAGATCCGCGCAACTTCGGGGATGTTGGTGCCTCAAGCGCCCCCGAGGCAGCAACATCCCTGAAGTTGCCGCCCCAGGGGGCGTGGCCGGGGAGGGGTCAGTGGCCGGTGGAGGCCAGGTAGCGGTCCTCGTTCGGCATCAGCACCCACAGGATCAGGTAGACGATCACCTGGGTGCCGGGCAGCAGCAGCGACAGCAGGAACAGCAGCCGGACCATTCCGGCCGACATGCCGAACCGCCGTCCGAGGCCGGCGCAGACACCGGCGATCATGCGCCCCTCGCGGGGCCGGACCAGTTTGCGACTCATCGTCGTACTCCCACTCTGCGGCGGTGCGCCGCGTCTGCAATCCACGGTAGAAAGGGATGGCCACCTCGCCCTCGGTCCCGAGGAGGAGCGGCAACCCGTGGACCCGTAGGTGCTTTACCCGGGCGGCCCCCCGCTGACGCCTCCCCGAGCCACCACCCGCCGGCGAGCGGGCGCGGGCGGGAGACGGTGGTCGGGTGTTCACGTCCCGGACCGGGTGGGCGGTGAGCTGGGCAGGTAGGCTGGCTGATCGGCCTTCCACACCCCGGAGGGCCGGTACCCCATACCCCGGACGGTCACCATCGGGGCCGCCAGATCGGTGGTCACGACCCGTCCGGGTCCCGTACGCCGGGACGACGGCGAGGAAGCGCAGCCATGATCAGTGTTTTCGACCTCTTCAGCGTCGGTATCGGGCCGTCCAGCTCGCACACGGTGGGGCCGATGCGGGCCGCGCGTACGTTCGTCGGTGGGTTGAAGGCCGACGGGCTGCTCACGGACACGGCGCGGGTGCAGGCCGAGTTGTTCGGTTCGCTGGGTGCCACAGGGCATGGCCACGGCAGTGACCGGGCGGTGCTGCTGGGGTTGGCCGGGGAGTCCCCGGAGACGGTCGACACGGACACCGTTGGTCCTCGGGTCGAGCGGATCCGGGCCGAGCGGCGGATCGACATCCTCGACGCGCATGAGATCGACTTCGACCCGGACCGGGACCTGACGCTGCACCGCCGCCGGTCGTTGCCGTACCACCCGAACGGGATGACCTTCGTGGCGTACGACCGGGCCGGTGCCGTGCTGCGCAGCCGCACCTACTACTCCGTCGGTGGCGGGTTCGTGGTGGACGAGGCGGCGGCGGGGGCGGACCGGATCAAGCCGGACAGCACAGTGGTGCGGTACCCCTTCCTGACCGGGGCGCAGCTGCTCGACGTCACCACCCGCACCGGGTTGTCGATCAGCGAGGTGATGTTGGCCAACGAGCGTTCCTGGCGCAGCGAGGCGGACATCCGGGCCGGTCTGCTGGAGATCTGGCGGGTGATGCAGGAGTGCGTGGAGCGCGGCTGCGAGCGGGACGGCGTACTCCCCGGGGGGTTGAAGGTCCGGCGGCGCGCGGCGGAGCTGCGGCGCGGCCTGGAGGCGGAGGTCGGGACGGCCGACCCGCTGCACGCCATGGACTGGGTGACGTTGTTCGCGCTCGCCGTCAACGAGGAGAACGCCGCGGGTGGCCGGGTGGTCACCGCGCCGACGAACGGCGCGGCCGGGATCATTCCGGCGGTGCTGCACTACTACACCCGGTTCGTGCCGGGCGCCGATGACGAGGGCGTGGTGCGGTTCCTGCTGACGGCCGGGGCGATCGGCGTGTTGTTCAAGGAGAACGCCTCGATCTCGGGCGCCGAGGTGGGTTGCCAGGGCGAGGTCGGTTCGGCGTGTTCGATGGCGGCGGCGGGGCTGGCCGAGGCGCTCGGTGGCACCCCGGAGCAGGTGGAGAACGCGGCCGAGATCGGGATGGAGCACAACCTCGGGTTGACGTGTGACCCGGTGGGTGGCCTGGTGCAGATCCCCTGCATCGAGCGGAACGCGGTGGCTAGCATCAAGGCGATCACGGCTGCCCGGTTGGCGCTGCGCGGCGACGGGGTGCACAAGGTGTCGCTGGACAAGGTCATCAAGACCATGCGGGAGACGGGCGCCGACATGAAGGTCAAGTACAAGGAGACGGCGCGTGGCGGTCTGGCCGTCAACGTGATCGAGTGCTGAGTCCGGTCGATTCGGGGCAATCGTTCACCGACTGCTAACCTGTCGTCCGTTTCAGGAGGCGGGAGGCTGCGGTGACCTCTGGCGTCGCGGCGTTGTGGTCGCACCGCAACTCGCTGCGCATCCTGGTCAGGCGCGATCTTGCGGTCAAGTACCAGCAGTCCGTGCTGGGCTACTTCTGGTCGTTGATCGAGCCGCTCGGCATGGGCGCCATCTACTGGTTCGTCTTCGGGGTGCTCTACTCCCGGGACACCGGTCGGCACCTCGGTGAGGCGGCCGGGTCGTACCCGTTGTTCCTGATCACCGGCATCTTCGCCTGGATGTGGACCAGTTCGGCGCTGAGCGAGGCGACGAACGCGCTGACCGGCCAGTCCCGGCTGATCACCACGATGAACGTGCCGCGTCAGGTCTTTCCGATCGGCCGGGTCACGGGCCGGTTCGCCGAGTACGCGGCCGGCCTTCCGATCCTGATCGCCATCGCGGTGATCTACGCGGTGCACGGTCGGATCCACCCCGGCTGGTCGCTGCTCTCCCTGCCGCTCGCGGTGGCCGTCCAAGCGGTCCTGTTGACCGGGCTCGCCCTGCTGCTGTCCGCGTGGAACGTGCTGATGCGCGACGTGGAACGGTTGATGCGGCTGATCATCCGGGTGCTCTTCTACGCCACGCCGATCATCTATCCGCTGAGCCTGGTCCGGGAGTCAGGGCTGCCCGGCTGGTTGAAGGTGGTGTACGAGCTGAACCCGCTGGTCGGGATCTTCCAGCTGCACCACGCGATCTGGTACCCGGACGAGTTCCCGGACGCCCGGCTGCTCGCCACCACGATCGTCGGAAGTGTGCTGGTGCTGGCCGCCGGTTGGTGGTCGTTCCGCCGGTTGGAGCCAGCCGTGCTCAAGGAGCTCTGACGTGGCCGCGCCGATCATCGAGGCGGACGGCCTGGGCATCCGGTTCGTCCGCAACCGTCGCCGCCAACTGCGGCTGCGCGAGTTGTTCATCCACCGGGGCGCCCGTGGTGCGTTGCCCGGCCAGTTCTGGCCGCTGCGGGACGTGTCGTTCAGCATCGAGCCCGGCGAGACCGTCGGGGTGATCGGCCGCAACGGCACCGGCAAGAGCACACTGCTGCGGCTCATCGCCGGGGTGCTCATTCCGGACGAGGGCGGCATCCGGGTGCACGGCGCGGTGGCGCCGCTGCTGGAGTTGTCAGCCGGTTTCTCCAACGACCTGACCGGGCGGGAGAACCTGCACCTGGTCGGTGGGCTGCACGGACTGTCGACGAGCTACCTGAAACGGCACTTCGACGAGATCGTCGAGTTCGCCGGTGAACAGGTGGAACGGGCCATCGACACGTCGGTCCGGCACTACTCGTCGGGAATGAAGGTGCGGCTGGGTTTCGCGATCATCTCGCACCTGCCGCACCCGATCCTGCTGATGGACGAGGTGACCGCGGTCGGGGACGCGGAGTTCCGCAAGAAGTGTTACGCGACTATTGATCGTCTGCTCGGGGAGGGGCGCACGCTGGTGCTGGTGTCACACAACGAAAAGGACCTGACCCGGTTCTGCCGTCGGGGGTTGTACCTCGACGCGGGCCGGTTGACGCTCGACGGCACCATCGCCGAGGCGCTCGACGCGTACCACGCCGCGGTTCCGCGGTGACGCTCGCGATCGTGCTCGCCGCCGGGACGCCCGCGGCGGGCCTGACCACTGCGAACGGTGAGCCGCTGGCCGACCGCCTGGCCGCCCAGTTGCGCCTGGCCGGGGCGGACGAGGTGCGCTTCGCCGCCAACCTCGACGAGCTGACCGACCTGGTCGCCACCGCTACCGCCCCCGTGCTGATCACCGGCACCGACCTGGTGGCGCACACCGCCGTACTGCGGCACCTGGCCACCAGCCCGGTGGGCCCCACCGTGGCGCTGGTGCTCGGCGACCCGCCGGTGCCCGGTCGGACCGCCGTGCGGGAAGAGCGCGGCCAGGTGGTCGACGCGGGCGCGTTGGACGCCCTCGACGGGGCCGCCACCGGCGTGTTCGGCGGCGCGCTGCGGGTCGGCGTGGACGACCTGCCGACCCTCGCGGCCGCCGCCCGGGCCGCCGCGTCCGGGATGCTCCCCGTGGCCGCCCCGATCGGCCCGGCCGGCGACGTGGCGCCGCTGCCGGCGACCGGCGGCGCCGGGTCCGGGGGATCGGTCGCGGCCGGTGGCCCCGGGTCCGCCGTGGACCGGCTCTTCGCGGGTCTCGCGGCGCTCGGCACCCTGATCTTCGCCCAGCGGGTACGCCTGCTCGTCGCCCACCGGATCGAGGACCAGGCCGGGCTGACCGCTGCCGAGGCGGCGGTGACCGCTGTCGACGAGGACCGGGCGGAGCTGCGGCTGTCGGTGAAGGAGAAGGACGACTTCTTCTCCACCTACTTCGTCAGCACCTGGTCGCCGTACGTGGTCCAGCTCTCGGCCCGGCTCCGGCTCACCCCGACCGGGGTGACGGTGATCTCGGTGCTCTTCGCGTTGGGCGCGGCGGTGCTGTTCGGGGTCGGTGGGCGGCCCGCGCTGGTCGGTGGCGCGGTGCTGCTCTACCTGGGCTTCGTGCTGGACTGCGTGGACGGGCAGTTGGCCCGTTACACCCGGCACTTCAGCGCCTGGGGTGGCTGGCTGGACACGATGGCGGACCGGGCCAAGGAGTACCTGGTCTACGCCGGGCTGGGCTTCGGGGTGAGCCACGCCGGGCTGGGCAACGGGTGGGCGCTCGCGATCGCCGCGATGACGTTGCAGACCGTCCGGCACATGACCGACACCTGGTACGGGGTGCTGCACGACGAGGCGGCCCGCCGGCCGCGTACGGCGACGAACGCCAGCGGCGGGATCGGTGACCGGCTCAACGCGGCGTCGACCAGGGTGCAGGCGGACACCGGGTCGGTGTCGTACTGGCTGAAGCGGACAGTGGTCTTCCCGATCGGTGAGCGGTGGGCGCTGATCGCGCTGACCGTGGCGCTGTTCAACCCGCTGGTGAGCCTGATCGCCGTGCTGGTCTGGGGGGTGCTGGCGTTCGCGTACACCGGGGCGCTGCGGACGCTGCGGGCCCGCTGGATGTGGGTGCCGGTGCTGGACACCGTCGACGCCACCCTGCACCGCGACGACGGGCCGCTGGCCCGCTGGTTGCCGGTGGTCCGCCCGATGGGGCCGCTGACCCTGGCGGTGATCGCCGCGCTCGGACCGGCGGTGCTGCTGGTCGGGGCGCTGCTGAGTGACGCGCCCGATGGGCTGCGTTGGGCGGTGCCGGTGGCGCTGCTGGTGCTGCTGGTAGGTGGCCTGGGCGCCGGGGCGGCGCACAACGGTCCGCTGGACTGGCTGGTGCCGGCGGCGTTGCGGGCCGCCGAGTACCTGTTCGCCATCGCGGTCGGGGTGGTTGGCGCGGCGCCCGGCTGGCTGATCTTCGGGTACGTCTTCGTGCTGACCGTGCACCACTACGACCTGACGGCCCGGCTGGAGAAGCGACAGGCGGCACCGCCCCTGCACGCGGCGACGCTGGGCTGGGACGGGCGCTCGGTGCTGTTGGCCCTCGCGGCGATCGCCGGTATTGCGGGTATCGGACTGGCTACACTCGGTGCGTACCTTCTCGTGGTTTTCGTGGTGAGCGTCGTCCTGGCCTGGTTCGTGCGACCGGCCCGTAGCGCGCGGGCGTCGGTGGCGCCGGCGGGCGCTGGAGGTGCCGCGCCGCGCTGACGGAGGGCGGCCGGATGACTCTGATCAGCTTCGTGGTGCCGGCCTTCCGGGTGCAGGGTTACCTCCGGGAATGCCTGGATTCCATCCTCGGTCAGCCGGAGACCGACATCGAGGTGATCGCCGTCGACGACTGCTCGCCGGACGCCAGCGGCGACATCATCGACGAGTACGCGGCCCGCGACCAGCGGGTCCGCTCGGTCCGGCTGTCGGATAACGTCGGCCTCGGTCCGGCCCGGAACATCGGGCTGGACCGGGCCGTCGGCGAGTACGTGTGGTTTCTCGACGGCGACGACTGGCTGGCCCCGGAGTGCCTGACCGAGGTCGCCGAGCGGTTGCGGGTCACCCGCCCGGACGTCCTGCTGGTCGACCACGTCCGCACCCACTGGAACGACACCGCCACCCGCAGTGCGATGGCCGAGGTGTTCCCGGAGTCGCCGGGCCCGGACACCTTCCGGTTGCGGGACCGGCCGCAGGCGATGCACCTGCTGCACACCGCGTGGAACCGGCTGGTCCGTCGGGAGTTCCTCGCCGACCTGGGGCTGCGTTTCGCGCCCGGCTGGTACGAGGACGTCTCGTTCAGCTACCCGGTGCTGATGGCCGCGCGGCGGATCGGCGTACTGGATCGGGTCTGCGTGAACTACCGCCAACGCCGCGCCGGCGCGATCACCAGGACCCGGGGTGACCGGCACTTCGAGGTCTTCCCGCAGTGGCACCGGGTGTTCCACCTGATGGATTCGTGGGGGCCGGCGACGGAGGCCCTGCGGCCGGCGGTCTTCGAACGGATGATCTGGCACTACCTGACGGTGCTCGGCAACGGTCAGCGGATCGCGCCGGAGCTGCGGGAGGCGTTCTTCGCGCAGATCACCGCCGACTACGAGCGCTGGCTGCCGCCCGGCGGCTATCCGGTGCCGGACGGGGTCGAGGGGATCAAACACAAGCTGGTCGCGACCGGCCGGTGGCGCACCTTCAGCGCGTTGCGGGCCGCCAGCCGGGCCAAGGACGCCGCCCGCCGGCAGGCCCGCACCGCGCGGCGCACTGTCGGGCCGGTCGCCCGGCGCGGTGCCCGGCTGACCCGCGACGGGCTGCTGCGCGAGTACTACCGGGCCGAGTTGCGGCGGCCGGTCGACCCGACGCTCGCTGTGTACGCCGCGTACTGGTACCGGGGTTACTCCTGCAACCCGGCGGCCATCTACGAGGTAGCCCGCCGGTTGGCGCCGGGGGTGCGCGGGGTGTGGGTGGTGCGCCGGGACCGGGTGGACTCCGTGCCGGCCGGGGTGGAGTACGTGGTGGCCGGCACGCCCGCGTACTACCGGGTGCTGGCCCGCGCCCGATGGCTGGTCAACAACGTCAACTTCCCGGACTTCGTCCGCAAGCGACCGGAACAGGTGCACCTGCAGACCCACCACGGCACCCCGGTCAAGGTGATGGGGCTGGATCAGCAGCGCTACCCGATCGGCGCGGGCCGGATGGACTTCGCCGGGCTGCTGCGCCGGGTGGACCGCTGGGACTACAGCGTCAGCGCCAACAGCTTCTCCACCCAGATGTGGGACCGGGCCTATCCGGCCTCGTACACCACGCTGGAGGTGGGGTATCCGCGCAACGACCGCCTGGTCACGGCCGGTCCGGACGAGGTGCGCCGGCTCCGCGCGGAGTTCGGCCTCGACCCCGACGAGCCTGTCGTCCTGTACGCCCCGACGCACCGCGAGCACCTGCCCGGCTACCGGCCGCCGTTCGACCCGGACCGGTTCGTGCAGGCGCTGGGTGGTTCGGGCCGGTTGCTGATGCGCAGCCACTACTTCCACGACCGGGACCGACGTCCCGGGCGGCCGAAGGACTGGGAGCGGGTTCGCGACGTCAGCGGCCATCAGCGGGTGGAGGATCTCTATCTGGTGGCGGACGTGCTGGTCACCGACTACTCGTCGGCCATGTTCGACTACGCGGTGCTGGACCGGCCGATCGTGCTCTACACCCCGGACTGGGAGGCGTACCGGCTGGCACGGGGGGTCTACTTCGATGTCACCGCCGAACCGCCGGGCGCGGTAGCCTCCACTTTCGCCGATCTGCTCGACCTGTTCCGTGCCGACGGGGTGCGTTCGGACGCGGCGACGAAGGCCCGCGAGCATTTCCGGGCCCGATTCTGCACTTTGGACGACGGGCGGGCGGCGGAGCGCGTGGTGCGTCAGGTGTTCCTCGGGGAGCCGGGCGAGCGCTCCACGCACTGCTGATCGGCACTTCTGTCGTGTAATAGCAGTGTCATCGATCGAACATGAGACGTTTACCCGATGTCCTAAACCCATGATCCTGGTCACAGTCGTCTGGGGTTCGGCCGACGCGCTGGGGGGGAAGACGGTGAGCACCGTCACGCTCAAGGATGTGACCAAGGTTTTCCGGGACGGCACGCTGGCCGTCGACAGCATCAACCTGGATGTGAACGACGGCGAGTTCATGGTGCTGCTTGGGCCGTCCGGGTGCGGCAAGTCGACGGTTCTGCGCATGATCGCCGGGTTGGAGGACCCGACCACCGGTGCGGTCATGCTCGACGGGGAGTTGGCGAACGACCTCCCCCCGCGGGACCGCAAGATCGCCATGGTCTTCCAGGACTTCGCGCTCTACCCGCACATGACTGTTGGCGACAACATCGCGTTTCCACTGCGGCTGGCCGGGATCGAGCCCGAGCCGCGGGGCGAACGGGTCAGTGACGTGGCGAGCGCGCTGGGCATCGGTGACGTGCTGGCCCGCAAGCCAGGTCAGCTCTCCGGCGGGCAACGACAGCGGGTGGCGATGGGCCGGGCGATCGTCCGCCGGCCCGGCCTGTTCCTGATGGATGAGCCGCTGTCCAACCTGGACAGCGGCCTGCGGGCCGAGTTGCGCGCGGAGATCTCGGGCCTGACCCGGGAACTGGGCGTCACCACCGTCTACGTCACGCACGACCAGGCCGAGGCGCTCACCATGGCCGACCGGGTGGCCATCATGCGCCGCGGCGTGCTCCAGGACGTGGGCACCCCGACCCAGGTGTACGGCCGGCCGGCGACGCTCTACGTGGCGGCGTTCCTGGGCAGCCCACGGATGAATCTGCTGGAGGCGTCTGTCTACGTCCACCTCGACCGGTACGTCACGCTCAACCTCGGCGACCAGTCGCTCTACCTGCCCTGGAACGACATCCGCAGTCGTGCGGTGGCGCATTACCACGGTGAGCGGATCGTGGTCGGCATGCGGGCCGAGGCGCTCACCCCGGTCGCCCCGGACAGCCCCGGCGACGTGCTGCGCGGGCGGATCCGCTACCTGGAGCACCACGGGCACGAGTCGTTGGCGTTCCTCGACATCGGCGCGACAGCGGTCGTGGTCGACGAGATGGGCGCGCCACTCGAATCGCCACCGGTCGGTCAGCGCGGCCTGCGTCGGTTCGGCTCGGTGATGCAGCGCCTCACCGGCAAGCCGGTGGAGCCGCAGGAGGCTCCGAGTGGCGGCGGCACCCAGACCAGCGTGCTTCCCGATCCGGGCCGGCACCACCGCCGCCCGGCGGAGCTGGCGGTGCGGCTGGCGCCGTACCCGGCTGTCAGCGCCGGTCACCCGCTCGCCGTCTCGGTCCGGATGGACGCGCTGCACTTCTTCGACGAGCGGGGCGCCCGGATCGACGTGGGTTGGCGCTGACGACGTGCCGGAGCGGGGTGGCGGGCCTGCCACCCGGTGCCCTACGGTCTGCCCACCCAGTCCACTGTGAATGACCACCGAGAGGGGTGCACCCGTGTCGGGTGACCGTCCCAGTCCGCTCGTCATCGAGCGCATCCTGCGGGATCGCGACAGCATCTGGCAGCAGATCGTTGCCGAGCGTGACCTCAACGTCCTGACCGGACGGATGCTGACCAGCTCGGCCATAGCGTTGGCCTGCTACGGGGCGGTGCTGGGCTTCTTCCACAGCCCGCTGATGGCGCTGACCTCGGCGTTGAAGCTGCCACTGCTGTTCCTGGTCACGCTTGCCATCTGCCTGCCCACGCTCTACCTGTTCAACCTGGTCTTCGGCGCCCGGCTCTCGGTGCGGCAGTCGTTGGCGTTGGTGATGGTGGCGATCACGGTCACCTCGATGCTGGCGGTGGCGTTCGCGCCGATCAGCCTCTTCTTCCTGATCACCGCCAACGACTACGGGTTCTTCAAGCTGCTCAACGTGGCGATCCTGACCCTGTCGGCGCTCGTCGGGTTGCGCTTTCTGACCAGCGGGATGCAGGTGCTCAACGACCACGGCCTGCTCGCGCCGGAGGCCGCCAATGCCACGGTCGACGTGCCGGCCAACGCCCCGACGCCGGTCCAGGCCGTGCCGGCCGCGGTGCCCGTCGGGGCGACGCCGGTCGCTGCGGCGGCCGCCGGTGAGAGCGCCGAACCGGTCGCCGTGCCGGCCGGTGTCGCGGTGGCCGAGCCGACAGCGAACGGTGCCGTGACCACAGCGCCAGCCCCGGCTCAGGTGCCGGCGCAGTGGCCCGGGCAGCCGGCCGGTGCCTCGTTCCCGCCCGGCATGCTGCCGCCCGGTTACGTGGCGCAGCGCCCGGGGGACGGCCGTACGGCCCGACGCGGCGAGCCGACGCAGCGGCCGGCCAGTATGACCCTGCTCTACATCTGGATCCTGCTCTTCGGTTTCGTCGGCACCCAGCTGGCCTGGACGCTGCGGCCGTTCTTCGGCGACCCCGGCCAGGATTTCGCCTTCTTCCGCAGCATCGACGGCAACTTCTACGCGGAGATCCTGCGCACCATCGCCAACCTCTGAGCGTGTCCGGTCGGTGAAATCGCTGGTTGCCGGCCTGGTTACTGATGAGTAACGTCAGGTCATGACTATCGACTCCCGCCAGGTGGCGGCCGGCATGCTGGAAGCGGTGCCGTTCGCTCGTACGCTCGGCATCGAGTTCGTCGAGGTGGCGCCCGAGGCGGAGGGCGGCGTGCGGGCCGTCGTCCGGCTGCCCGACTCGCCGGCCGCCCACAACCACATCGGCGGGCCGCACGCCGGCGCCATGTTCACCCTCGGCGAGACGGCCTCCGGCGCGGTCGTGCTGGCAGCCTTCGGGCAGCTGCTCGACCGGGCCGTGCCGTTGGCCGTCCGAGCCGAGATCGCCTACCGGAAACTCGCCATGGGCCCGGTGCTGGCCACCGCGCGACTCGGTCGGCCAGCGGTCGAGGTGGTCGAGGAGCTGGCGGCCGGTCGACGCCCGGAATTCCCCGTCACGGTTCAGATCGCCACCGAGGACGGTAAGCCGACCTCGGAAATGACAGTGATCTGGACGCTGCGACCGAACTGAAACGCCTCAGGGCGGCCGAAACGGGTTTGCGGGCCCAGCAGGGTGGATAGATTCGTACCGTGCTGGGCCTACCTGCTCACGTGACCGCCTGTCTCTTCGATCTGGACGGTGTGCTGACGCAGACCGCCCGCGTACACAACGCCGCCTGGAAGCAGACGTTCGACGAGTTCCTCCGCCAGCGCGCCACGCTCTCCGGTGAACCGTTCCAACCGTTCGATCCAGGCCCGGACTACAACCGCTACGTCGACGGCCGACCCCGGGCCGACGGTGTCCGGTCGTTCCTCGCCTCCCGGGGGATCGTGCTGCCCGAAGGCAGCCCGGACGACCCGCCGGAGGCCGAAACCGTCAACGGGCTGGGCAACCGCAAGAACGTCCTGCTGCTGCACCGTCTGCGCACCGCCGGCGTGGAGGTCTACCCCGGTTCGGTGCGGTATCTGAAGGCGGCGACCGCCGCCGGGCTCCGTCGAGCCGTGGTCACCGCCAGCGCGAACGGGGGCGAGGTGGTCAGAGCCGCCGGGATCGAGCCGCTGCTGGAGGCCCGGGTGGACGGGCTGGTCGCCCGTGCGCAGGGGCTGCGTGGCAAACCACACCCCGACACCTTCCTCGCCGGAGCCAGGCTGCTCGGCGTCGACCCGACACAGGCCGCCGTCTTCGAGGACGCGCTCTCCGGGGTGGCCGCCGGCCGCGCCGGTGGCTTCGGCTACGTGGTCGGCGTCGACCGGGTCGGACAGGCCGACGAGTTGAAGGCTCACGGGGCCGACGTCGTGGTGACGGACCTCGCCGACCTGCTCGACGCCGCCGACCCGCCGGCGCCGACCCGCGCCGCGACCGACCCGCTGGCCGCCGAACGAGGCTCCGGATGATTCGGGAGCGCGCCTATCCGGTCGAGCCGTGGCACGTCCGGGAGACCCGGCTGGACATGGACGTGCTGGCCCAGTCCGAGTCGGTCTTCGCGCTCTCCAACGGGCACGTCGGCCTGCGGGGCAACCTCGACGAGGGCGAGCCGCACGGCCTGCCCGGCACCTACCTCAACTCGTTCTACGAGCTGCGTCCCTTGCCGTACGCGGAGGCGGGCTACGGCTTCCCCGAGTCGGGGCAGACCATCGTCAACGTCACCAACGGCAAGCTGATGCGGCTGCTGGTCGACGACGAACCGCTCGACGTGCGTTACGGGGAGCTGCTCGCCCACGAGCGGATCCTCGACCTGCGGGCCGGCACGCTGCACCGGGAGCTGCACTGGCGTTCGCCCGCCGGCCGCGAGGTCAAGGTGCGTAGCACCCGTCTCGTCTCGTTCACCCAGCGTTCCGTGGCAGCCATCAGCTACGAGGTGGAGGCGGTCGACGGCCCGCTGCGGTTGATCGTGCAGTCCGAGTTGGTGGCCAACGAGTCGCTGCCCGCGCAGAGCAAGGATCCCCGGGTCGCGGCGGTGCTGGAGTCGCCGCTCCTGGCCGAGGAGGAGCTGACCACCCCCGACGGCGGGCAGCTGATCCACCGCACCAAGGTCTCCGGTCTGCGGGTCGCCGCCGCCATGGAGCACGAGGTGCACGGCCCGGACCACACCACCATCGAGTCCGAGGGATACCAGGACTGGGTGCGGACCACCATCGCCTGCGTACTTCAGCCCGGCGAGAAGCTGCGGGTGATCAAATATCTGACCTACAGCTGGTCGAGCCGCCGGTCCCTGCCGGCGCTGCGCGACCAGGTCGGCGCGGCACTGGCCGGCGCCCGGCTCGACGGCTGGGACGGGCTCCACCGGGAGCAGCGCAACTACCTCGACGCGTTCTGGGACGCCGCCGACGTGCTGGTCGAGGGCGACCCGGAGGTGCAGCAGGCGGTCCGCTTCGGTCTCTTCCACGTGTTGCAGGCCGGCGCGCGGGCCGAGCAACGGCCGATCTCGGCGAAGGGGCTGACCGGCCCCGGTTACGACGGTCACGCCTTCTGGGACACCGAGATGTTCGTCCTGCCGGTGCTCACGTACACCCAGCCGAGCGCGGTGCGCAGCGCGTTGCAGTGGCGGCACAGCACGCTGGAATCGGCGCGGGAACGGGCCGAGACGCTCAACCTCCGGGGCGCCGCCTTCCCCTGGCGGACCATCGAGGGTCCGGAATCATCCGGATACTGGCCGGCCGGTACGGCGGCGTTCCACATCGCCGCCGACATCGCCGACGCCGTGCGCCGCTACGTGATGGTCACCGGCGACACTCAGACGGAACGGGAGATCGGGCTGGAGCTGCTGGTGGAGACCGCCCGGCTGTGGCGCTCGATCGGCCACCACGACCGGCACGGGCGGTTCCACATCGACGGCGTCACCGGCCCGGACGAGTACACCGCCGTGAAGAACGACAACATCTACACCAACCTGATGGCGCAGCGGAATCTGCTCGCCGCCGCCGACGTCGTCATGCGCTACCGGGACGAGGCGTTCCACCTCGGTGTCACCGACGAGGAGGCCGCGAGCTGGCGGGACGCCGCCGCCTCCATGCACATCCCGTACGACGAGGAACTCGACGTCCACCAGCAGGTGGAGGACTTCACCCGCCTCCAGGAATGGGACTTCACGCACACCCCTGCGGAGAAGTACCCGTTGCTGCTGCATTACCCGTACTTCGAGCTGTACCGCAAGCAGGTGGTGAAGCAGGCCGACCTGGTCCTCGCCATGCACTGGCGGGGGGACGCCTTCACCCCGGAGGAGAAGGTACGCAACTTCCTCTACTACGAGCGCCGCACCGTGCGCGACTCGTCGCTGTCGGCCTGCACCCAGTCCGTGCTCGCCGCCGAGGTGGGCCACCCCGAACTCGCGCACACCTACCTGCGTGAGGCAGCGCTGATGGACCTGCACGACCTCAACGAGAACACCCGCGACGGCGTACACATGGCGTCGCTGGCCGGCGCGTGGCTCGCCCTGGTCAGTGGGTTCGGCGGTCTGCGGGACCACGACGGCGAGTTGTCCTTCGCCCCCCGGCTCTCCAGCCGCCTCAGCCGGTTGGAGTTCTCGTTGCAGTGGAGAGGGCTGTCGCTGCGGGTGGACGTCCGGCCGCACCAGACGACGTACTCGCTGCGGCACGGCGGCCCGGACGACGTGGTGGAGTTGCGCCACCACGACCAGGTGCTGCGGGTGACCTGCGACGAGCCGGTGACGGTGCCGGTGCCGCCGGCCGAGCCGACCGGCCCGCCGCCCGAGCAACCACCGGGTCGGTCTCCGCTGCTGCGGTTGCCCGAACGGGAACAGTGACGGGCGGGGCGGGAGTGCTCCCGCCCCGCCCGCCCCTGCGGATGGGTCAGACCGGCTCGCCGGTCTCGCTGGTCAGACCGGCTCGCCGGTCGACGGACGCCCGATCGCGTCCCGGGGCGCCGCCGCCTTCGGATCGTCGGGCAGCCGGGCCGAGGCGGCCTGGTCGCCGAAATCCTGATCCCCGACGTCCTGGTTGCGCTCGGCGTCCTGTTCACGCTGGGTCCGCTCGGTCAGCTGCTGCTGCCGGGAAATCTGCTGCTTGGCCATGGCGATCCTCGCGATCCGTCGGGGCGCGTTGCGCCGACACGGTCTGCGGTCGCTCGTCGCGTACCCGACGCCCTATCGGGCAAACGCGGCCCGGCGGGGTGCCCACGGCCCGGGGTGAAGCGGCCGTCGGCGGGCGTGCCGGGCGGCGGGCGGGGTACCCGGACCACCGGCGAGCACGCGGAGGTGGGGCATGGACGAGCAGCGCGGCACTGTGACGATTCCGGTCGGGGACGCCCAACTCCCCGCCGACCTGACGCTGCCCGCCCAACCGGTCGGCGTGGTGCTGTTCGCGCACGGCAGCGGCAGTTCCCGGCACAGCCCGCGCAACGTGGCGGTGGCCCGGACGCTGAACGACAGTGGGCTCGGAACGGTGCTGGCGGACCTGCTCACCCCGGCCGAGGACGAGGTGGACGCCCGAACCGCCGAACTGCGCTTCGACATCGGGCTGCTGGCCAGCCGGTTGGCCGGGATCATCGACTGGCTGGCCGTCGAGCGGCCTGCCGGTGACGTGCCGATCGGCCTGTTCGGGGCCAGCACCGGTGCTGCCGCCGCCCTGGTCGCGGCGGCGTCCCGTGCCGACCGGGTGGCTGCCGTGGTCAGCCGGGGCGGTCGGCCGGACCTGGCCGACGACGCGCTGGCCCAGGTGCGTACCCCCACGTTGCTTCTGGTGGGTGGGCTGGACGAAGAGGTGATCACCCTCAACGAGCGGGCGCTGGCCGAGTTGGGCGAGGTCGGTGAGCTGCGGGTGATCCCCGGGGCCACCCACCTCTTCGAGGAACCCGGCACCCTTGAGCAGGTCGCCGACCAGGCTGGCAACTGGTTCACCACGCACCTCAGTCGGTGATCACTCCGTGGGCAGGAGGGTCGAGGCGGCGCGGCGCTGTTGGACGGTGTCGATGACGCGCCAGAGGACTGCGGTGATCGGGACGCTGACGAAGGCGCCGGCGATCCCCGCGATGAGCGTGCCCGCGGTGACCGCCACCAGGATCACCGCCGGGTGCAGTCGGACCTGCCGCTTCATCACCAGCGGTTCCAGCAGGTTGCCCTCGATCTGCTGTACGGCGATCACCGCCGCGAGGGTGAGCAGCGCGGTGGTGGGACCGTTCGCGGCCAGCGCCACCAGCACCGCCACCGCGCCGGCCACCGTCGCCCCGATGATCGGCACGAACCCGCCGAGGAACGTGATCAACGCCAGTGGCAGGGCGAGTGGCACCCGCAGCACCACCAGAGCCAGCCCGATGCCCAGCGCGTCGATTGCCGCGATGAACATGGTGCCCCGGCTGTACGCGCCCAACGTCTGCCAACCGTTGCGACCGGCCTCGGCCAGCACCGGCTGGTTCGGGCCGGACGCCCGGGACAGCACCCAGTGCCACATCGACCGGCCATCCTTGAGGAGGAAGAAGAGCAGCACCAGCGCGAGCAGTGCGGAGCCGAACACCTCCGTCGCGGTCCGGGCGCCGGCCACCGGGTCCGGAGAGCTGCCACTGAGCCCCTCCCGGGCCTGGTCGACAAGCCGGTCCAGTTGCGCCTCGGTGACCGGCAGCGTGGACGTCACGAAGTCCCGGCTGCGTTCGACCCCCTGCGTCAACTCCTGGCTGAGCTGATCGAACTGGCTGGCGGTCAGGTTCCACACCAGGGCGCCGACGCCGACCAGGATGCCCAGCAGCAGCAGTACGGTGCAGAGCGCTGCCAGCGCCGCCGGCAGGCGCAACCGGCGCAGCAGCAGCAGGACCGGATCGAGCAACGCGGTGAGGAAGATGGTGGCGGCCAGCGCGATGGCCAGCGGCGCCAGCAGGACGGCGATCCGGCCGAGCAGGTAGAGCCCCGCGGCGATCACCACCAGGCAGGCGCTCCACAACACAGCGGTTCGGACCAGCCAGGGCAGCGCCGCCCAGGTCTGGCGCGGCCCGGTGCCGCCTGTCGGTCCGGGTTCCTCTGCGGCCATGTCGGTCCTCCTCGATGTCGACGAGGTCGGTACCCGGTCGGTCGTCCCCCGACACCCGATTCGCTGGCCATCACCCGCGCGGATCGTACGCCGACCGCAGTGAGGCGGGTGAAGGTTCGCGAATCGCATCCGCGACGACGGCGTTTGCCCGGTCGGGCCGAGGGAACGCGAAGGGGACGGACCGGACTGAGGAGGAACGCCGTGGGTGACTTCATGGACAAGGCCAAGGACTTCGCGGACAAGCATGACAAGCAGGTCGACCAGGGTGCGGAGAAGGCAGGCGACATGGCCGACAAGCGCACCGGCGGCAAGTACGGCGATCAGATCGACAAGGGCGTGGACCAGGCCCAGGCGCGCACCGGTGAGGGCGACCAGGTTCGCTGACCCGTCGTGCTCCTCCCGGGCCGCTGTGGCGTCGGCGACCCGGGAGTCCCGGTCCGGATGGTGCGCGGGTCAGCGCTGTCGCTCGTCGGTCAGCTCGTCCATCGAGGTGGGTCGGCCGCTCAACGCGTCGCGCAGCCGGTCGACCAGACCGATGCCGGGGGCGAGCAACTTGTTCATCGGCGGATGCTCCGGGCTTCCCGGATGTGGCCGGGTCGGCCCGATCTCCTTGATCGCCGTCACCCGGGCGGCCGCCTCGACCAACTCCTCCCGGGCCGTCGCCGCGCGCAGCCGGGGAAAGAGCTCCTTCTCCTCTTCCGTTACGTGGTGTCGGACGGTGCTGGTCAGCTGGGCGAGCAGCTCGTCGAAGCGGGGGTCGGCCGGGTCGGCGGACTCCAACTCCTTCATGGTCCGCTCGGCGTCGGCGTGCTCCGCGATCTCCCGGTCGGCGATCTGGTCGCCGTCGGGCAGCACCTTGCGGGCGATCGGATACACGTACGCCTCCTCGGCCACCGAGTGGCGGACGAGTTCGGCGATCACCACGTCGGCGAGGCGTCGGCGGTGCTCGGGGGTGCCCTGCCGGGTCGCCAACTCGACGAGGACTGCCTCGATCCCACGGTGATCAGAGATCAGGATGTCGACGGCATCGTGGTCGTCATCGGTCGGTGGATTGGTCATGTCACGGCCCCTTACCGGTTGCGGATCGGTGGGAGGTGTGTGGCTGTGGTACCCCCACGGGCCTGCACGAACCCACGGTTGACGATGTGTTCCATGGGGACGGTGGTGTCTGCGGTGGCGGTGCTGCCGAGCCACGGCGATTGCTCGGCCGATGCCGGGGTAACCGCCGCCATGGCCGACGACCGCCCACCCGCCGACCACGGTCAGTCGCGGCTCGACGAGAGCGCTGAGCGGACGGTTCGTCGGGTGCGGCACCGTGGTGGGCAGGCCGGCCGGATCCGGGCCCGGCAGTGGGAGGTCACCCTGGTTATCTCCATCCAGGCCGGGTTGGCCGCTGCGATCGCCGCCCTGCTCGCCAAGAACCTGCTCGGCCCCGGATCGCACGTCTTCGCGCCCGCCGCCGCCGTCGGTACGATCGCCACCGCAATCGGGCAGCGGGCCCGCCGGACCTTCGAGCTGTTGGGCGGCGTGGGCCTGGGCATCGTCATCGGCGACACGCTGCGATTCCTGCTCGGCTCGGGCCCGTGGCAGACCGGCGTGGTGGTCGCGTTGGCCATCGCCGCCGCGTTGCTGGTGGCCGGAAAGGGTGGTCCGCTGGTCGGTCAGGCCGGCGGTACCGCCGTGCTGATCGCCACGCTGGCCCCGATGGAACATGGCCTGGAGGTGCCCCGGATCTTCGACGCGCTCGTCGGCGGGGTGGTCGGCCTGGTGGTGGTCGCGCTCCTGTTGCCGATCAACCCGATGCGGGTGCTGGACCGTGCCGCTGCACCGATCTTCGCGGTCCTCTGCGAGCAACTCGCCGAGCTGGCGCGTGCGATGCGCGAGCGCGACGGCGCCCGGACCATGGGCGTCCTGGAGCGGCTCCGCGGCACCGAGGACGATCTGGGCCGGTTGCACGACGCGCTCAGCGGTGCCGAGGAGGTGGTGACGATCGCCCCGGTGCGCTGGCACCGCCGGCAGCAGTACCACCGTTACGCCCGCAGCGCGGGTCACCTGGAGCGGTTGTTGCTGGACACGCGCGCCATGGCCCGTTGGTCGACCACCGCCCTGCAGTACGACGAGCCGATTCCGCCGGAGCTTCCGGATGCGATGGGCCGGTTGGGTCAGGCGGTGGCGGAGATGCGGGTGGAGTGCAGGGTCGGTGACGACCCCCGGCGCACCCGCCGGTTGGTCGAGGAGTGCGCCGAGCTGGCCGGGCGGGCCGCCGCGAGAGGGGTCAAATCGTTCGGCGAATCCCTTGTCACCGGACTGCGCACCGCGGCCAGCGACCTGCTCCGGGCAGCCGGTTCCGAACCCGAGGACGCGAACCGGATCGTGCGCCGGGCGGCCGGGGCCGGCGAGGCGGAGATCCACCCTCCGGTCCGCCGACAGCTGCACCGGGCCCGACCGACGCGGGCCGCCCGAGCCCGTCGACGCGCCCACATCGCCGCCCGGGCCCGTAACGACGGTCGGGCCGGCCTCCCCGCACGGGAGAGGCCGGCCCGGTGAACCGTTCTGCTCAGGAGGAGTAGCCGCGCTCGGCGATCCAGTTGGCGACCTTCGGCAGGCTCATCCAGTACTCGCCCAACGCCGGGTCGGCCGGGTCGGCGACCCGGATCAGGTCACCACCGTCGCGGTAGCCGACGAGGGTCAGGTAGTGGCCGCCCTCGTACGAGTGCGGGTTGCCGTCGGTGTCCACTGTCGTGCCCTTGATGTTGGCCACCACCGGCCGGCCGGCGTCCACAGCGGCCAACACGTCGCGGCGCAGTTGCTCGACCTGGTCGGGGCGGGCCACCGAATCACGGATCTCGGTGGTCCGGTACTTGCCGCCGGTCAGCTCGTTCAACACCCGGGTGGTGTCCAGGGCCGATGGGGTACCCGCCTCGGTGGTGCCGAGCAGTCGGGCCACCTCGTCCTGGGAGAGCGCCTTGCCCTGGGCGGACAACGCGATCCGGGTGGCGGCAGGGCCGCAGTAGTAGAAGTTCGGCTGGGCCTGGTAGTCGACGCCGAGGATCCGTTCGGCGTGCCGGTCGTTCTGGCTCGACGAGGTCGGGGTGGCCACTGCCGGGGCGGCCTGTGCGGCAACCGCCGGGCCGAGGGCGCAACCGCCGGCGACGAGCAGGCCGACGACGGACAGACCGCTCTTCTGGACGATCGGGTTCATGGTCGAGTCTCCGTTCGGGGGTTGGCGCCTCCGGCCAGCGGAGGGCGGCAGCACCGGGAATGGCGCTCGGCGCAACACGGGGGCCGACCATCGGTGGTCTCGGCCCTGGGCGTACCGAGGGCGTAACCGCTCTGCTCCACCGAGAATTCCGCCGGCCGGGGGCACCGGGGGTGCGCGGCATCCCGGCCCGGATCGAACCGGTCAGCGGGGACACGCGGTCAGCTCAGAGGCTCCCCAGCAGCCTGGTCACGGTGATCTCGATGACCACTCGCTCCGGATTCGGACGCGGGGTCCGATACCGCTCGGCGTAGCGCCGCTCCGCCTCCGCCACCGCGGCCGGATCCGACCGCAGCACCGCGCGACCCTCGATCGTCAACCAGCGGCGGCCATCCACGTGGCACACGGCCACGGCCGCGCCCGCCGCGCCGGCCGCCGCCACCTGACGGGCCTTGCGGGAGGCGCCCGAGGTGATGACCCGGGCCAGTCCGGCCGCCGGGTCGAGAGTCACCCCGACCGGTACGACGTGCGGGGTGCCGTCCGCCCGCAGTGTGGTCAGCGTCGCGAGGTGTCGTTCCGTGCAGAAGGCGACAACACGCTCATCGTGCACGTCCAACCGATGATCGCCCGCCATTGCCCGTCCCCTGTCCGCCGAACCGACCTCGATCATGGCACGCGGCGGCGCACCCGGTCCCGATCCGGCGGGGCGTCCGGCTGACCGGGCAGCTGGCGACCCGCCGCCCGACGTTGGTGCACCAGCCGGGTCAGGTAGATCAGCGCGGCGGCCAGGACCCCCATGTCGTCCAGATAGATCGGGTCCGGCAGCACGTCTACCGGGAAGATCGTGTAGATAAGCGCCCCGTAGAAGGCGACCTTGCCGCCCGCGCCCAGCCCGGTCAGCAGCCGCCGCGTCCGCACCACCCGCACCGCCAGCACCACGGCACCCACCAGTGTGGCGAGCGCCAGGATGCCGGCGATCACCACGAGGACCCACGCCTGTCGGGACATGCCGTCACGCTAACCCACCCGACACCGTGGGGCTCAGAACGCGGGCACCGTCGCCCGGCCGCGAGCGGTCACCTTGTTCTCCCGGGTCTGCTCGACGTTCTCCCGGGCCGGTGCGCCCAACGGTCGGGCAACCTCGCTCAGCGGCAGCACCGACGCCGACTCGGCGACCCGTCGTCCGGTCGCGGCGTGCGCCTCCTCGCGCAGACTGCGAGCCGCGGCCACCGCCAACTCCGCGGCCCGCCACGCGGCCTGCTCCCGCTCGCGGGCTGCGGTGTGCCTGGCCGCCAGGTTGTCCCGGATCGCCCGCTGGAGCACCAACTCCTGCTCGACCGGGTGCAGTCGCGGGTCCCAACCGTCGCGGTGCGCGAAGACGTCGCTGAGCTGCTCCACCGACAGCTCCCGCCGCCAGTACGCATCCAGCGCGGCCCGGTGCAGGTAACGCTCGCGGTCCGCGTACTCGGCGGGGGTCCGTGCGGTGTGCGGCAGCGGCATCGCGGCCGCAGCGTCGAGCCGCCGTACGCCAGCCTCAGCCGCCTCGTACGCCAGCCAGGCCGCCTCGACCGCCTCCTGCGCGGCCACCCACTCCGCCCGGCGACGCCGCACTGTGGTGGTCGCCCGCTCCGCGGCCACAGCGACCTCCTGCGCGTAGCGGCTCTGCTCCCGCTCCTCCTGCGCCTGCTCGAGTTGGCTCGGCATGGCCGCGCGACGGATCCGGGCGCCGGGGTCGAAGCGGAGCCGGCCGGGCCGCAACAGGAGAGCGGAGACGGCGACGGCGACCACCCCGAGCAGGCTCAGCCAGATGACGGCGGCCCGGGAGAGGTCCGGCAGGACGGCGGAGAGGACGGTTTGCATGAGATCAGCACCTCGCGGTCGAAGGCGGGTATCGACGGGCGGCAGAAGGGCCCGGTAGCGCCGGTCGGCCCGGGGCCGGGGTCGTCCCGTCGACGGCGAACGTCAGGTGCCGTACGGGAGGATCAGCCGGATCGGGCCCCGGGGGTCACCGGGCCTGGCTCAGCTGGCGGGCGGGCCGCGTCGCGCGGGAGTGCCACGGCCGGGATCGATGGCCGGGACGTGCACCGGGCCCGCCGCGACCAGACCGGTCGCCGTGGCGGTATCAGCCGTGGCGGTTTCGCGCGTGCCAGCCGGCGGGGCGACAGCCGGCTGCCCGGCCCGCTCGATGGCCGGGCCGGCGTCGGGCCGGACACTTGCCACCCGGCTGCTCACGGCACTGGGCCGCAGCTGCGTGGGGGCGGGCGGTGGGGTCGCGGCGAGGGCGGCACCGAGGCCGACCGCGAGCACCAGCGCGGTGATCGCCAGGCGGGTCAGCTCCCGCAGTGACCGCAGCACAACCCACCGGGCTGGGCGGACGGACGCTGCGGACGACACCCGACCAACCTATCGCCCGTTCCTGCCCACCGCAGCACGGCGAGAGGCCGCCCGGGCGTGACCGCCACCACCATGCGCACTGTGGACGCCGCCGACCAAGGCCCGAAGACGGTGATGCCCCCGAGCGGATCATGTCCGATCGGGGGCACCGCACATCGTCCTGGTGGCTCCGCCGGTGGTGCGGCCTCGCCAGCGGCGGACAGTGGTCAGTCGCCGGTGCCGAGCACCGGTGGCGCGGCCTTGTCGTCGCCCTGCCACACCATCTCGTCCTCGGTCAACCAGGTCAGCCGGTCGTCGGAGTCGTCGTCCTGCGCGCGACCGTGCCCGCCGAGCACCCCGGGACGGCCGCCGGACCCCGGCCGCGCGTTGCCACCGGCCACGGCCGCACGGCCGCCGCCCCCACCGCGCTGGCCGTCGATGCTGCGCCCGACCCCGTTGGCGGCGCGGCTCTCCGCCGGAGCGGCACCACCACCGGTCGGCCGCGCAGAGGCGGGGGCCGCGTTGCCCGAGCCCGCGAGCGCGCCGCTGCGCAACACCCCGCCGGCCGGTGACCCGCCCTGTGCTCCGTAGAGCAGGCCGGGACCGGTGCTCGCCGGGGCGGGTGCGCCGCCCGGCCCGGACAGGCCGACAAGCCCGGCGGCACCGCCGCCGAGCAGCGCGCCGCCGAGCAGTGGGTCCGCCCCGGCGAGCGAGGTGCCCCGGTTGGTGGGGTCGCTGCCAGCACCGATCGGGCCGGTGACGACAGCCGGGCTGCCACCGGGGCCCGAGCCGACCTCGTCCGACGTCGAACCGTCGCCCGGCAGTTGGGAAACGCTGTCGGGCGTCGAGATTGTCGCGTCACCGGTGCGACCGGTGTCGGTGCCGGTGCTGGGGCCGCCGCTCACCCTGGCGATGGCCGAGACACTCTGCGGCGTCGTCGGATCCTTGCTGGCGGTGCTCGGAGTATCCGGGTCGGGCGGGGGCGGCTCGACCACCCGGTCGTAGGCGGAGATGTCGTAACTGCTGGCCAGATCGGCCACCAGGTTCACCATCCGCTGGTGGGCCTTCTCCTGCTCGGCTTTGTCCTGCTGGTGACCCGCGATCCCCCCGACGATCAGACCGGTCAGACCGAAGACAGCGCCACCCTTGATCGCGCCGCCGATCGCCTTGTCGTTGTCGTCGGTCTCCTCAGGGCTCTCGGCCTGCTTGTGGGCGGCGCGCAGATGGTCGGCCATCATGGTCAACCCCTGCTTGATGCCGGCCATCCCCTCACCCAACGCGTCGGTGTGGGCGACGATGAAGCTGAGTCGCCGGTGGAACTCCCGACCTGCCGACCCCGTCCAGGTGTTGGCCAGCTTGTCGAGGTCGCCGCTCAACTCCCGGCCGAGGCCGTCGAGGATGCCCTTGAGCTCGGCCCACTGGGTGGCCACGCCCTCGATCTGCTCCGGCTTGCCCGCCATCAGGCCGTCGTACAGCTGCTGGTGGCTGTTGCCCTGGTAGCGCTGGGTGTATTCAGACACGCCCGTCCTCCTTCGGCTGCAACGCCCGGTCGACAGGGGTCAGCGCGGCGGTGACGTCGTCGGCGTTGGCCGCGTTACGCGCCTCGGCGGTGCGGTAGTTGCTCAGGATCGTGCTGGTCGCCTGCTGCGCCGCCAGCACCGCCTGCCGGATCCGTTCGGCCTGGTCGACATAGGACTGGTGCACCTCGCTGTAGCGACGCGCCTTGTCGGTGGCGTCGAAGAACGAGCCCAGCGCCGGCGGTCGGCACTGCATCTCGGTGTTGAGCTTGCGCAGCACCGACTCGGCCTGGCTCAGCCGAGACGCCAGGTGCTGGTGGAAGTCCTCAAGGGACAACAGGTCGACTTCCGTACGCCCGGCCATGGCAACATCCCCGTCGTTCTGGTTGACAACCGTCAGCGACATCCAGGTTAGTCCACCAGTGCGACTCCGGGCGACCCGCCGAAGCTGCTCAGCCGTCGGCGTCGGTCGATTCCGCGGACCTTCCGCCGCCGGTCCCGCCGCTCGACGGGGCGCCGCTGGCCGGAGTCGTCGGTGTCGAGCCCGACGGCGGCGCGGCGGACGACGACCCCGACGGTGACCCGGCGGACGGCGTGCCGGACGGCGGTGCCGCGGATGGCGAGACTGACCTCGGTGCGGCCGGCGGTGGCGCGGCCGGTGCCGGTCCGTCCGGACTGAAGACGGCGAGCGCGTCCTCGCGGTCCAGCGTGGGCCCGGTCGGGATCAGCGCGAGCAGCGAACCGGGCACCGCCAGTGGGGTGACCCCGCCGTAGCCGAGCGCCTCCAGCGTCGCCGCCGAGCCGAGCGGATACCGGATGCCCTGCGGGCTGATCAGGTAGATCGTCGACCCGGCGGCGCCGGACCCGCTGGTCCCGGCGCCGGGGGAGGCCTGCGCGATGACACCCTTGCCGCCGGGCAGCAGCACCGCCTCGGCGGTGCGTACGGCGTCGCGCCTGGTCTGGCGCACCGGCACCAGTCCCGGATCGCTCTCGGTCAACTCGTCCGGCACCCGGTCGAAGACCTCCACTGTGGTGGTCGGCGGGCCACCCGCGCTGCCCTTCCGGTAGGTCGCGCACAGCGTGGTCTGACCGGGCTGGGCCGGGTAGAGGGCGGGCATCGTCGAGGGCAGCCCGTCCTCCTCGATCCGCCGCTCCTCGAACGCCTCGCTGGCCTGGTTCGGGGTGATGTCGGTAATCCGACCGCCGTTGCTGATGAGCAGCAACGCGGTGATCTCACTGATCGACACGAGAGCGTCCCGGGTCAGCACGTAGTGCCGACCGGCGGCCTTGAACACCGACCCGACGTCGTACGACTGCCCGCCCACCCGGCGGCTGCTGGGCTCGCCCTCACCGGTCAGCGACGGCCGGCGCAGCGGTGGCCCGGCCGGAACCGAGTTGAGCAGCTGCTGCCCGACCTGGAGTCGTTCGGTGCCGGCCATCCGCAGCGCCGTGATCGTGCGGGACGGGTCGAGCAGTTGGAGCCGGCTGTTGTTGGTGATGAGGTACCGCTGGTCGTCCACCGAGACCAGCACCGCCCGGTCACCCAGCGGCGCGCCGCCGGGCAACGCACGGTCGATCACCACCCGGGTGCTGGACCGCTGCCGGTCGACCGGGTCGGGCACGTCGCAGACCGACCAGGGCAACCCGGTCAGCGACTTGCGGTCCGGCAGGGCGTCCGGTGCCCCGACGATGCCGAGCGTGACGCCGCGGGGCCGGTCCCGCAGCGACGCCTGGGACATCGTCCGCACCTGGGCGCTGGCGTCGTTCACGATGAGGCGCGCCGACGCGTAGTTGAGCGTCGGGTGCAGCTTTCCCTCGATGAACACGTACGTCGCGCCGGTCTCCCGTTCGATGACCAGGGTCTGGTCGTCCAGCGGTGCCGTGCCGCCGGTCAACTGGCCGTAGGCACCTACCCCACCGAGCACGATGGCCGCGGTGAGGACACTGCCGAAGACGGCCATGCCGAGCCGTCGCATCGGCAGGTTGGTGGTCTCCGGATCGCCCGACAGCAACGCGGAGACGATGCGGCGGGTGACGAAGCGGTACGCCTGCACCTGATCGCGGCGGGTCCGCATGACTTACCTCCGGCGGGGTGGATCCGCGACGATCAGGGTCGGGGTGCCGTCGCGGGCTTCCCTACGATAAGGGGCCGACGGTGGTTCCTTGGGACCACCGCTCGTGGCCGGCACCGGAGGAGACCCGGCGCAGAGTCGTACCGTGCAGGAGGGACAGTCAGCGATGACGCAGGTTCAGGCGCCACCCGCCCGAGCGGTCACGGACCCTGTCGACGTTCCGACCCGGCCGGTGCCCCCGGCCGAGCGGCCCGGCCGTGGGCGGGTCGGTCCCGTGTTGGTCGGGCAGCTCGTCGTGCTGGAGTTGTGCGTGGTCGGCGTCTGGGCCGCCACCGCCGGACCGAGCTGGGTGCTCGCCGCGGCGGGCGCGGCGGCGCTGCTGATCGTCCTGGCGGCCTTCGCCCGTCGAGGTGGCCGCTGGTGGTTCGAGGACCTGCTGCTGCGCCGCCGGCTGCGGCGACGCGGCGAGCGCGCCTCGGCCGCGCTGGCCAGCGGCACCGCGACCGACCCGCGGTTGGCTGCGCTCGCTCCCGAGCTGAGCGTCATCGAGCTGACCGACCGGGGCACCCGGCTCGGCATCGGGCGGGACGACCAGGGCTGGTTCGCGGCCGTCGCTCTGCAGTCCGCCACCGGTGCGGCGGTCGGCTCCGTCGACGCCGCCGCTGTGGACCGCGCGCTGCGGGTGCTGTCGGACTTCAGCGCCCCGGTCTCCCGGGCCCAGGTCGTCGCGCACACGCTGGTCTGGTACCCGGCGCCCGGGGCGCCACCGGCCGCGCACCGGACCGTCTGGGTGGCGGTGCGGCTCACCGTCCGGGACGCCCGGGTCGAGGCGGTGAGCCGCGGTGGTGGGCTGACCGGCGTGCACCGGACGGTGGCCGCCGGGATCGGCCGGCTCGGCAAGGCGCTGACCTCCGCGGGGTTGGCCCATCGCCCGTTGGGCCGTGAGGAACTACGCGCGGCGATCGTCTCGGCCGCCGGTCTCGACCTGGTGCCCGAGGCGCCGACGGAGAGCTGGAGTGGGCTGCGTGGCGGCGGCTGGACGCACCGCTGCATGGCCCTGCGGGGCCGTTCCGACGCGCCGCTCGGCCCACTGGTGGACGCGATCACCGCGACCTCGGCGCCGTCGCACACGGTGGCCGTGACCGTCTCGACGGACGGTCGGGTGGCGGCGCCGCTGCTGCGGGTAGCGGCGATGGACAACCACGTCGAGGCCCTGGTCAAGGTGGTCCGCGAGGTCGCGGACCGGACGGGCGCGTCCACCCGGCCGATGGACGGTCAGCACGCTCCGGGCGTCTACGCCACCGCTCCGGTCGCGTCGGCGCTGGGTGCCTCCACCGGTCCGCGATCGCGCTGACCGGTGCGGTGCGGTGCGGTCAGGGTCGCAGGTTGACGATCCAGCCGTAGAGGCCGCAGACCCAGAAGGCGAGCGGCACCAGCGAGATGATGAGCAGGATCTCGGCGATGTCGAGCAGGCGGCCCCAGACCGGCGAGATGCGTTTGCCGGCGACGGTCAGGCCGTAGATCAGGCTGATCACGGCGGCCAGCACCAGCCCGCCCAGGATCAGGCCGAGCCGGACCGGCAGCGACCCACCGGCGAAGGTGGCCGCGGCGGTCAGGCCCAGACCCACGGTGCCGGCCAGCAGCACCGGGGTGCGCTGGGCCCGGCCCAGGAGGGGCCGTGCCCGCAGCAGCGCCAGCAGGGCCAGCACCAGGCACAGCAGCACCGCGGGCAGGCGTCCGTCCAGGGCCAGCACGAGTTGCGCGCCCAGCACCAGCAGCGACACCGTCCACAGCAGACCGGTGAGGAACTGGTCGGCGCGCTCGCTCTGCTGGAGCACCTGCCGGCCGTCCACCGACTCGCTGTCGGTCTTCAGGTCCTCCGGACCGGTCGGGATCGACGGCACCGGCAGCCGGGCCAGCCGGTAGGCCATCATCGGCAGCGCCGGCACCACACCGAACGCGACCGCCGCGACCACCGCCGCGGAGGCCGCCGCGTCGAGGCCGAGGACCAGGCAGAGCACCGCGCCCAGGCCGGTCGCGGCCGCGACCCCGATCGCCGCGAAGAAGAGGGGGTACCGGTCGCCGACCGCCAGCACTGCCACAGCGCCGGCCACCACCGCAGCGGTCGCCGCGAGCAGGACGTGCGGACTGGCCAACTCGGTCAGCGATCGATCGCCGGCGAGCAGCAGCAGGCCGCCGGTGGCCGCGTGCACCAGGCCGACCAGGGCCAGCACCGCACCGATGCCGCTGTCACCGGCGGCCCGGGACAGCACCGCCGCGCCCACCAGCAGCGCCACCGCGACCAGCAGCGCGGCCAGCGCGCCGGGCAGGTGCGGCGGGCCGGCGAAGAGGGCGGCCAGCGCGCCGGCGCCGAACGCCGCCGCCGCGAAGACCGTCGCGAAGGAACGGGTTGCGCCGACCTGCCAGGCCCCGGGGCGCTGGTTGGTCGCTGTGGCGACCGCATCCACCACGTCGTCGAAGACGATCTCCGGCGCCGCGTCGGACCGCGGGTTGAAGTAGAGCACCTCACCGTCACGGACGCTGAGCTGCGCCGCGGTACGGCCGCCGTCGAGCGGCGCACCGCCCAACCGGGACAGTGCCCAGCCGCCGTGCCGCGCACCCTCGTCGGCCATGTCCTCACCGGCGTAGCGCAGCAGGGTGGGCAGCAGGTCGGCCAGCGGCACGTCCGACGGGAGCGCCAGATCCATCCGGGTACGCGGAGCCACGATGGTGATCCGGCTCAGACCACCGGTCGCCGTCTTCGTCGCCACAGTGGCCTCCTGGTGTGCGTCTGTGATCGGCTGGCTGTGATGCTGCGGTCCGGGTCCACCGCGCACACGGCAGATTACCTACGATGACGGCACGTACGATGCCCACCCGCGGGCGATGTTCCGCGGACCGCACGTCATCAGGGCCGCTTCTGGGGAGGAGACAGCCGTGAGCACTGTGGTGTTCCGCCGGCTCACGCGTCAGCCGGGGCCGGCCTTACCGCGCGGCGAGGTGCTGCTGGAGTCGCCTCCCGAGCTGCCCGAGCCAACGCCCCGCGGGATGGGGCAGCTGCTCATGATCCTGCCGATGTTCTGCGGGGTCGGCGCCATGGCCTTCCTGTACGCCGGCAAGGGCGGCGGCATGATGACCTACGTCGCCGGCGGTCTGTTCGGTGTCTCGATGCTCGGCATGGCGATCGGCTCGCTGGCCAACAGCGGTGGCAAGGACAAGGCCGAGCTGAATGCCGATCGCCGCGACTACATGCGCTACCTGGCGCAGATGCGCAAGCGCACCCGCCGTGCCGCCGAGCAGCAGCGGGCCGCGATGGCCTGGCGGCACCCGGAGCCCGACGCGCTCTGGTCGATCGCCGCGTCCCGGCGACTCTGGGAGCGGCGGATCACCGAGGACGACTTCGGCGAGACCCGGATCGCCCTCGGCCCGCAGCGGCTCGCCGTGGAGATCGTTCCACCGGAGACCAAGCCGGTGGAGGACCTGGAGCCGATGAGCGCCATCGCGCTCCGCCGGTTCGTCCGGGCGCACTCCACGGTGCCCGACCTGCCGACGGCGCTGTCGGTGCGCGCGTTCAGCCGGGTGGTGCTGCGCGGCGACCGCGAGCCGGTGCTCGACCTGACCCGCGCGGCGTTGGGGCAGCTGGCCACCTTCCACGCACCGGACGACCTGGTGATCGCGGTGGTCGCCGCACCCGACCGGCAGTCGTCCTGGGGCTGGGTGAAGTGGCTGCCACACGCCCACCACAGCGGTCGTACGGACGCGGCCGGCGCGCGCCGGCTGGTCTTCCCCAGCCTGGCCGAGGCCGAGGCCGCGCTCGCCGCCGAGCTGGCCGGGCGGCCCCGGTTCGCGCCGGAGGCCAAGCCGCTGACCACCGCCCCGCACCTGATCGTGGTGATCGACGGCGGGGAGATCTCACCGACCTGCCAGCTGGTGGGCCCGGGGCTGCTCGGCGCCACCGTGATCGACCTGTCCGGGACGGTGCCGCGCGACGCCGGCCGCTGGCTGCTCTGCCTCGACGTGGGTGACGGAAACTCACTCGATCTGGTCCGGGGCAGCTCGTCGTCGACGCTGGGTCGGCCCGACCGGCTCAGCGCCGAGGCCGCCGAGGGGCTGGCCCGACAGATCGCCCCCTTCCGGCTCTCCCAGCAGCAGACCGGCGGCGACGAGCCGCTGGCCCGCAGCACTGAGCTGCCGGACCTGCTCGGCGTCGGTGACGCCGCGGCGGTGGACGTGCAGAACACCTGGCGTCCGCGTGGTCACCGCGATCGGCTGCGCATCCCACTCGGCGTGGGCCCGGACGGCAACGTGGTCGAGCTGGACTTCAAGGAGTCGGCGCACGAGGGCATGGGTCCGCACGGTCTGGTGATCGGCGCGACCGGCTCCGGTAAGAGCGAGCTGCTGCGTACTGTGGTGGCCGCGTTGGCGGTGACCCACTCGTCGGAGGAACTGAACTTCGTCCTGGTGGACTTCAAGGGCGGCGCGACCTTCGCCTCGCTGGAGGCGCTGCCGCACACCAGCGCGGTGATCACCAACCTGGCCGACGAGCTGCCGCTTGTCGACCGTATGCGCGACGCGCTCGCCGGTGAGATGGTGCGCCGGCAGGAGCTGCTGCGGGCGGCCGGCAACTACGTCTCCCGCTTCGAGTACGAGAAGGCGCGCTCGGCGGGTGAGCCGCTGGCGCCGATGCCCAGCTTGTTGATCATCTGTGACGAGTTCAGCGAACTGCTCGCCGCCAAACCGGACTTCATCGACCTGTTCGTGATGATCGGCCGGTTGGGTCGGTCCCTCGGCGTGCACCTGCTGCTGGCCAGCCAGCGCCTCGAAGAGGGCAAGCTACGGGGTCTCGACACGCACCTGTCGTACCGGATCGGTCTGCGGACGTTCTCCGCTGTGGAGAGCCGGATCGTGCTCGGCGTACCGGACGCGTACGAGCTGCCGAACGCGCCGGGCCACGGTTACCTGAAGACGGACACCAGCACCATGTTGCGGTTCCGGGCCGCGTACGTGTCGGGGGCGTACCGGGCGCCGGGGCAGCAGGCCTCCGCCTCGCAGGCGCTGGTGCAGCGGCGGATCGTGCCGTACGGCCTCGACTTCGTGCCGGTGCAGGTTCCGCAGGTGCCGGTGGACACCGCTCCGGAGCCGGAGCAGCCGGCCGACGGCAAGGCCGTGGCGATGCTCGACGTGCTGATCGATCAGCTCAAGGGTCGGGGCCGCCCGGCCCACCAGGTGTGGCTGCCGCCGTTGGCCGACCCGCCGGGCCTGGGTGAGCTGCTCGGTCCGCTGGCTGTCGACCCGACCTACGGGCTGTGTACGGCGTCCTGGCCCGGGCGCGGGCGGCTGACAGTGCCGGTCGGTGTCGTGGACCGCCCCTACGAGCAGCGCCGTGACCCGATGATGGTCGAGCTCGCCGGGGCTGGCGGCAACGTGGTCATCGTCGGTCGGTCGCTGAGTGGCAAGAGCACGATGCTGCGTACGCTGCTCGCCTCGCTGGCGCTCACGCACACGCCACGTGAGGTGCAGTTCTTCTGCCTGGACTTCGGCGGGGGCGCGCTGCGCAGCATGGAGCGGTTGCCGCACATGGCCGGGGTGGCCGGTCGGCGCGACGTCGAGGCGGTCCGCCGGACGGTGGCCGAGGTGGTCGCCGTGCTGGACGAGCGGGAGGCTCGTTTCGCCCAGCACGGCATCGACTCGGTGGCGAGCTACCGCCGTCGCCGCGCCGCTGGTGAGTTCGCGGACGACCCGTTCGGCGACGTTTTCCTGGTGGTGGACGGGTGGAACACGCTGCGCCAGGAGTACGAGGAGCTGGAGCAGACCATCACCACGCTGGCCAACCGGGGCCTCGGCTTCGGTGTGCACGTGGTGCTCACCGCCGTGCGGTGGGCGGAGATCCGGATCAACATGCGGGATCTGCTCGGCACCAAGTTGGAGCTGCGCCTGGGCGACGCGTCGGAGTCCGAGATCGACCGCCGCGCCGCGAACAACGTGCCGGAGAAGTCGCCCGGTCGGGGCCTGACCCGGGACAAGCTGCACTTCCTCACCGCCATCTCACGGATCGACGGTCGCCGGGACATCGACGATCTGAGCGAGGCCTCGCTCTCCCTGGCCGGGCACGTGGCGGCGAACTGGCCGGGTCGTCCGGCGCCGAAGGTGCGGTTGTTGCCGCGCCGGCTGCCGGTGGCGGAGCTGGCCCGGATCATCGACCGGTCGGCGCCGGGTCTCCCGATCGGTGTCAACGAGTCGGCACTCGCGCCGGTCTACCTGGACCTGGCCAACGAGCCGCACCTGACGGTCTTCGGCGACGCGGAGTGCGGCAAGACCAACCTGCTGCGCCTGATCGCCCGGGGCATCACCGAGCGGTACACCCCGGCGCAGGCCCGGCTGGTGATCGCCGACTACCGGCGTGGCCTGCTGGGGGCGGTGGAGGGTGACCACCTGCTCGACTACGCCCCGTCGAACCAGGCGTTCGCCCAGGGGCTCGGGTCGATCCGGAGTGCGCTCTCCAACCGGCTGCCCGGCCCGGACGTGACCACCGCCCAGCTGCGCGATCGGAGCTGGTGGAAGGGTCCGGATCTTTACATCCTGGTGGACGACTACGACCTGGTGGCGTCCGGTGGCAGCAACCCGCTCAGCGCCCTGCAGGAGCTGTTGCCCCAGGCCCGCGACATCGGTCTGCACCTGATCGTCACGCGTCGGGTGGGCGGTGTGTCCAGGGCGCTCTACGAGCCGGTGCTGCAACGGCTGCGCGAGTTGGACTCGCCGGGCCTGCTGATGTCCGGTAACCGGGAGGAGGGCGCGGTCTTCGGCACGTTGCGACCGAGCCCGCAGCCGCCCGGCCGGGGCACCCTGGTGCGCCGTCGCGATGGCCAGCAGCTGATTCAGACCGCGTGGTCTGAGCCGGCCTGAGCAACGGTCGACCGTTCGGTAGGGGGTGGTGGGCCGTCTCGGCCCGATTCACCACCATCCATCGAACGTCACCGGTCAGGGCTGCGAGGGCTGGACAGGTTCCGCTACGGTCTTCACAGGAGTGTCCGTCGGTGGGGTGTTGCTGCCTTGCCGCGGGGGAGGGTGCGGCGAAGCCGCCACCACAACAGACGGAAGGGTGTGAAGCATGGCGTTCGAGGTCGAAGCTGCGACTCTGCATACCGCCGCGAGTGACGTGCGGTCCACGCGCAGCGAGGTCGACGGCGAGCTGAAGAAGCTGTGGAACGTGGTCGATGACCTGGCCATCGCGTGGAAGGGTCAGGCGTCCACGGGCTTCCAGTCGCTGATGACGCGCTGGAACGAGGACACCGTCAAACTGCTGACGGCGATGGACAGCATCGCTGACCTGCTCGACAAGTCGGGTACGACGCACCAGGTCAACGACGAAGAGCAGCAGCAGATGCTGGACAAGTTCCACTCTGCTCTCAACCCGTGATCCGTAGCCGGCAGAGGAGGAAATCGTGACGATCAAAGTTGACTATGCGGTCCTCGAGAGCAGCAACCAGCAGATGCAGGCCATCTCGAAGACGCTCGAGGAAAAGCTTGACACGCTGCGGTCGATGCTGACCAAGCTGCACTGGGACGGCGAGGACCGGGTTGCCTACGAGCAGCACCAGGCGAAGTGGGACGCGGCGGTCCGGGACATCAACCGGATCCTGAACGAGATCGGCGGTGCCGTGGGCATCGCCCGCGAAAACTACCTCACCACGGAGATGAGCAACTCCAAGGTGTGGAGCTGAAGCATTCGCACGAGCGGCTCCGGTCCGGTTCATCCGGCCCGGAGCCGCTCTGTGTTGGCGGCTCTGTGGTGGCGTAGGCCTCGGCACCGCGTCGCGGTGCGCGGCTCAGCCGGCGGTTGGCGCGTCGGTGCGTCGGCCGGGGCGCCAGTCGCGTCGGCGGCCCCGGGCCATGATCGGTCGCGCGACCAGCAGCAGCCCGGCGAGCAGAGCGCCGATGACCGCCGCCCAGATGGCGGCGGAGCGCTGCCAGCTCAGCGGGTCGTCCCGCACGGCGGGTGCCGGGAGCGCGCCGGCGGGCGGGTTCGCCCGGGTGCCGAGCAGGCTCGACACCGCCCGGTACGGGTTGACCATCCCGTGGCCGATGTCGGCGTTCTGACCCTCCGGGGGGTTGTCAGCGGTGCGTTTCAGCCGATCCGCTACCTGCTGCGGGTTGAGACTCGGGTAGGCGGCCCGGACGAGCGCGGCCACCCCCGAGACGTATGCGGCGGCGTAGCTGGTGCCGCCCTCCGGCACTGTGCGGTAGCCGCTGTTTCCGGGCGCCGGCCCGACGATGTTCATCCCCGGTGCGGCGATGTCGACGTAGTCGCCGCTGATCGAGGTGCCGACGTGGCTGCCCTGTTCGTCCACCCCGCCGACAGCGATGACCCCGGGGTACGCGGCCGGGTAGCCCGGCAGGTTCTGCGAATTCTCCGACCGGTTGCCCGCGGCGGCGACCAGCACCACCCCGTTGGCCAGCGCGCGTTCGACGGCCGCCGTCAGTTCGGGGCGGGGAATCGTCGTCAGGGACAGGTTGATCACGTCGGCGCCCTGGGAGACCGCCCAGTCGATGGCCGCCGCGATCTGCCCGGGGAGCTGTGGGTTGCTGACCTCCCCGAGCTGCGGCAGGACCCGGATCGGCAGGATGCGGGCGCCCGGCGCGATGCCGCTGAAGGGGACGACAGTGCCCTCCCGGCCGGCGATGATGCCGGCGATCAGCGTGCCGTGCCCGGCCTCGTCGCACTGGCCCTGCCGGGCCGGCAGGTCGTTGAAGTCGCGACCCTCGAGCACCTGCCCCTTGAGTAGCGGGTGGGCGGCGGAGACTCCGGAGTCGATCACGGCCACCGTGACCCCGGCGCCCCGGGACAGCGGCCACGCGGAGGACGGCTCCAGCCGGCTGAGTGCCCACGGCGCCTGGGTCAGGCTGTCGGCGCCGTTGGGACCGCAGAGGGGCGGTGCCGCGGTCGCGGGGGAGGGTGCCACCAGGCCGGCGCCGAGCAGGGCCGCCAGTGCTCCACTGAGGACGCCGCGAAGGGCACGTCGGGACGGGGTCGCGCTCAACGGCGGGCATTCGCGCACAGGCAAAGGTTACCGCCGTGACGGTCGGGCAGCGGCCCCGGCGACGACGGTCAGGCGCGGGGGGACGCCTTCGCGGTGGGAACGTCGGCGAACAGTGCGAGTAGGTCACCGACCTGCCGGTCGGCCTCGGCGGGGTGCCGGAACCGGCCGGCCGGGTTGAGGGTGTACTCGTTGCGTCGCCCGACCCGCGTGCGGTGCAGGTAACCGCCCGCCTCCAGGTCGGCGACGATCGCCTGCGCGGCCCGTTCGGTCACGCCGACCTCGGCCGCGACGTCGCGCAGCCGGGCCGTCGGATCGCGGGCGATGGCCAGCAGGACGTGCCCGTGATTGGTGAGGAACGTCCAGTTCCGCCCGCTGCCGGTGTCGCCCGTCACCGTGCTCGCCATCGTGGAACCGCCCTTCCGGATGTCCGCCTGCCTTCGCGAGAGTCTTGCCGGCCCTGCCACGGGAAGGTTGCCCAGGGGGTGGCCAAAGTCAACGTATGAAATCTAAATCACGCATCCCTTGACGCATCTTACCGTGCGTGTGACGGTGGAGCCCGAGCCAGCGCCCGCCGCCCGGCCGGCGGAAAGCCGGCTTGACCAGGTCAGATGCGTCGAGACGAGGTGCGGGATGAGTCAAACCGGGAGCGTCGGTGGTCAGCCGGGTCCGCAGCGGACCACCGACCGGGCGTCCGCGCTCAGCGAGCCGACCCGGGCGTACGCCGAACTGATCGCCGGCAACCGGCGCTTCGTCGACGGTGCTCCACGCCACCCCAACCAGGATGCCGGGCACCGGGCCGCCGTGGCCGACGGGCAGCACCCGTTCGCGGTGATCGTCGGCTGCTCCGACTCCCGGCTGGCTGCCGAGATCATCTTCGACCGGGGGCTGGGCGACCTGTTCGTTGTTCGCACGGCCGGGCACACCGCCGGTCCCGAGGTGCTCGGCAGCGTCGAGTACGCGGTGACAGTGCTCGGCACTCCGCTTGTGGTGGTGCTCGGCCACGACTCGTGCGGTGCGGTGCAGGCGGCCCGGGAGTCCGTCGCGACGGGTACCGCACCCAGTGGCCATCTGCGCGCGGTGGTCGACGCCGTGCTGCCCAGCCTGCGCCGGGCCCAGGCCGAGGGCGTGGACGACATCGACGGCATCGTCGACATCCACATCGCCCAGACCGTCGAGACGTTGCTCGGGCAGTCCCCGGTGCTGGCCGACGAGGTGGCGCGGGGGCGATGCGCGGTGGTGGGGGTGTCCTACCGGCTGGCCGCCGGAGCGGTGCGCCCGGTGGCCGCCATGCCGGCCGGCTTCGCGACGCTGGACAGCCCGGCCGGGTCGACCGACGCGACCGCGCCCGCCACCGTCTGACGCGTCGAGGGCCGCTCCGCGTCACGCGGAACGGCCCTCGACGGGGATCGTGCGGGTCAGAGCAACGACATGTGGACGTGGTCGGTGTGGTTCGACGGCCCGCTGTACGAACTCCAGCCGGTGGCCGGG
Source organism: Micromonospora vinacea (assembly GCF_015751785.1). Classification (NCBI taxonomy): domain Bacteria; kingdom Bacillati; phylum Actinomycetota; class Actinomycetes; order Micromonosporales; family Micromonosporaceae; genus Micromonospora; species Micromonospora vinacea. The sequence goes on from NZ_JADOTY010000001.1 coordinate 2,493,773, forward strand.
AACCAGATCTGCCGGTTCCAGATCACGTAGTAGATGCCGAGCCGGTCGGCGTTACGGATGAGGAACGCGGCGACGTTGTTGCCGTACGTCCGGGTGTCGTTGTTGTGCCACGGGGAGAACCCGCTCTTCTGTAGCGACCAGTCGCAGGCGCGGCCCTTCGGGTGCTCCCACGGCCCGCCGGGGCGGTAGCAGCCGACGAACCGGTTGAAGCCGGCCGCCTTGACCTCCTTGTACGCGTGCAGCGTGCGCGGCGTGACGCAGCCGGACGTGGTGGGGTCGTTCTCGCTGCACGACTGGGGCTTCCAGTCACCGTCGGCCGTGCGACCCGGGCCGATCTTCGCGACCTTGGAGGTGGCATCCACCAGGCCGCCGGTGAAACCCTTGCCGCCGACGAGGGAGAGCGCCTTGTCGGCCTCGCTCTTGCGCTTCGCCATCAGGGCGGTCTGCTTCTGCTGCTCGCGGACCTCGGTGTCGAGGGCCAGTTTGGCCTGCTCGGCGCGGGCCTTCACCTCGTTGACCTCGGAGAGCTTCTTCTCGTTGACCATGTTGATCTCGTCGAGCATCCCGGCGCGCTGGACGAACGAGTCGGGAGCGTCGCTCTCCAGCAGCATGGCGACCGCGCCGATCCGGCCGGTCCGGTACGCCTGGGCGGCGATCTGCCCGACCTGCGGGGCCAACGCGTCGAGGTCGGCCTTGGCCCGGTTGACCTCTGCCGCCAGCTCGCTCTGCCGCTTCTTGGACTTGTCCAGCTTGGACTTGGCGGCGGAGTAGTCGCGGTTGGCCTGCTCGATGACGTCGTTGAGCAGCTTGGGCTCGCCGTCCTCCTCGTGCCCGGACGGTGTGGGGTTCGTCGGGGCGGCGTGTGCCGGGAGCGGCCCGGCGAGCACTGTCAGTGCGGCGATCACGGCCACCACGGGTGTCAACCAGCGGCGTAGGGGTGCCGTCACAATGTTCCCTTCCGTCGACCGCCGACCGGGTTAGCTGACGGGTTCGGGGCGGAAGCGGCCCCTACCGCTGACGCGGATTCACCCCAGATACCTGGGTCCCCGGCTCGCCGGCTGGCGATTGGGCGGTGGCACCGCAGGCGCCGCTTCGCGCCTTCATCGGTAACCGGCAGCGAGGTTACCCGAGAGTCGACCGGGTGAGCTACGCCTGGATGCCGACCAAAAGCGTCATTTCGCCATAGCGTTGAGTGACCAGTGACGCGGTTCTCAGGGTGGGTGCCCGATCTGGTCACGCTGAGGAGTGTCACCATGCCGTATCCGTGCTCCTGTTCGACTCCGGCCACCGGTCGGTGGCCTCGGATGGGGGTGTGGTCCGCGTCCGGTCCGGCTCGTCGGAGCCGGTCGTCCGCGGTGAGCTGAGTGCGGCAAGTGCCTCCGTGCGGTCCGGCTGGGGCCGGGGCGAGGGAGCGTCGGTGGACGGTGGGGCATCGCTGCGTCCGGCGGCGGCCACCACGGCGGCCAGCCCGGTGGTCAGCGGTACGGCGGCGATCAGACCGAGGGTGGCGACCGCGCTGCGGACGATCTCCTGCGCGAGGAACTCACTGGTGAGGATCTGCCCGATCGGCCGTGCGTCGGCGGTGAGCAGGAGCAGCAGGGGTAGCGACGCGCCCGCGTACGCCAGCACGATGGTGTTGACAGTGGAGGCGATGTGCGCGCGGCCGACCCGGGTGGCCGCCCGGTACAGCTGCAACCGGGTCAGCCCGGGGTTGGCGTTCGCCAGTTCGGTGACGGTGGCCGCCTGGGTGACAGTGACGTCGTCGAGCACCCCGAGCGACCCGATGATGATCCCCGCGAGCAGCAGGCCGTGCAGGTCCACGTCGCCCTGGAACATCGACAGGGTGGTGGCGTCTTCACTGCCGAAACCGGTGAGGTGGGTCGCTGCCGTGGCGATGGTGGCGAGCACGCCGGTCAGCACCAGACTGCCCAGGGTGCCGAGCACCGCGACCGACGTCTGTGCGGTGACGCCGTGCGTCAGATAGAGCACCACGAACATGATCAGGGCCGCGCCGACCACCGCCACCAGCAGTGGTGACCGGCCGGCGCCGATGCCCGGCAGCACGAAGGTGAGCAGGATTGCGAAGCTGGCGGCCAGCCCGGCGAGCGCGGCCAGGCCTCGCCATCGACCGAACGCGACGATCGCGGCCGCGAAGACCACCGCCAGCCACACCATCGGGGTGCCGCGTTGGTGCTCGGCGATGTTCCAGTTGCTGGTGGTCGGGTCGGTGGGGTCGGCCAGCTCGACCAGGATGACCTCGTCGCCGACCTCGACCCGGGGTGCGCCGGGCCCGTCGGGCACCGGTGTCCGTACCTGTTTGCCGGCGGTCGGCCCGTCGTCCACCCGGACGTCGACGGTGCCGCACCGTCCGTCGCCGACCCTCGGTGTGCCCTCGGGAACCGACGGGGTCGGCGGGCACGGCTCGCTCACCACCTGGGTGACGGTGCCGGGGTAGCGCGGCACGTCCGCACCACCATCGGTCTGCGGTGACCCGCCGCGCGGCCAGAGCAGCGCCGCGGCGAGCATTGTGGCGACGAAGAGGGGGACCACCGTCATGACGAGGATCCGTCGCACCCGTGGTGGGGCGGACGGCGCACTGTGAGTGTGGTCGGCGGCCAAGGTGAGACTCCCAACGATCCGGTGCGGGATACGGGTCAGCGGTCCGGACGGTTCACCGTTGCTGTGGAAACGCGGCGGACGGCGGGACGGATCGCTGCCTGATGATCACTTGATCACGGAGGGTCAGTGCTCGGCCCGGTCGACCGGGGACGACGCCACGTCGTGGCGGCGAGGGTGCCCGGCTGTACGGCGGCATGCGGAGGGCCATCGTGGGAGATGCTAGCCAGCCAACCTGGGCGTCGCAGGTCGTGGCGGAGTGTCGGGTGCCCGAACCGCCCGCGTGGCGGCCCCGGCGGTCAGCCGCGCTTCATGAGCCGACCGACCGCAGCCATCATCTCGGTGGCCATCTCGTCGGCTCGACCCTCGGCGGCGCCCTCGTGCATGCAGTGCCGGGCGTGCCCGTCGAGCAGCCCCAGGGCCACCTTGTCGAGGGCGGCCTGGATCGCGGAGATCTGGGTGAGCACGTCGATGCAGTAGCGGTCGTCGTCGACCATCTTCTCGATGCCCCGGACCTGCCCCTCGACGCGGCGGAGCCGCGCGAGCAGCTGGTCCTTGCTGGCGGTGTATCCGCGGATCGGGGTGGGTGCGGTCATGCCGACCAGGATAGCCTACCCCCAGGGGGTATGGTACGGTCGTGTCCCGATGGGATACCCCCACCGGGTACCGGTACCGCAAGAGGAGACGATCCAATGGTCAACACGACGTACCAGGTGCAGGGCATGACCTGCGGGCACTGCGTCAGCGCGGTGAGCGCCGAGGTCAGCGCCATCGCGGGTGTGCGGGACGTCCAGGTCGACCTCGCGGCCGGCCGGGTCACGGTGAGCAGCGACGAGCCGCTGGACACCGCTGTCGTCCGGGCCGCCGTCGACGAGGCCGGCTACGACCTCGTCGACGCGTGATCGGAGGGCCGGCATGCGCACCGTGACGAGACTGGCCGGGTTCGCCGTCGGCCTGGCGGCGGTCTTCGGCGCGACCTACGGGATCGGCCGGGTCGTCGACCCCGCCCCGGCCGCCGAGAGCCGGCACGACGGCGACGCCGCCCATGCGACGGGCGAGCACGACGAGACAGCCGCCCGGCTTCCCGGCGGCCTGCTCGTCTCCGACCGGGGCTACACCCTCGAACCGGTCAACGCCCCGGCCGGCGAATTCGCCTTCCGGATCGCCGGCCCGGACGGCCGCCCGGTCACCCGGTACGAGGTGGCGCACGACAAGCAGATGCACCTGATCGTCGCCCGACGGGACCTTTCCGGCTTCCGGCACGTGCACCCCGAGTTGACAGCGGACGGCACCTGGCGGGTCGACACGCCGCTGACCGGCCCCGGGCAGTGGCGGGCGTTCGCCGACTTCACCCCGACCGGAGGTGAGCCGCTGACCCTCGGCGTGGACGTGACAGTCCCCGGCGAGCTGACCGAACGACAGTTGCCCGCCCCGGCGACCAGCACCACAGTCGACGGCTACACGGTCACCCTGGCCGGTACGCCGCAGCCCGGCCGCACGTCGTCGCTGACCCTGACCGTCAGCCGGGACGGGCAGCCGGTCACCGACCTGGAGCCCTACCTGGGCGCGTACGGGCACCTGGTGGCGTTGCGCCGGGGCGATCTGGCGTACCTGCACGTGCACCCGGACGGCACTCCCGGCGACGGGCGCACCCGGCCCGGTCCGGCCGTCACCTTCCTCGCCGAGGTGCCCTCGGCCGGCAGCTACCGGATCTACCTCGACTTCCAGCACGGGGGACGGGTGCACACCGCCGAGTTCACGGTGATCGCCGGTGCTGCCCCGACCGGAGACGCCCCCACGCCGAGCGGGCCCGCACCGACCGGCGGGGCCGACCACGGCACCCCCGGGCACGGACACGACTGACGGGACCAGACGATGACCACCACCAGCAGACCGCTGCCCGAGGCGCCGAACCGGATCGAACTGGCGATCGGCGGGATGACCTGCGCCGCGTGCGCCGCCCGGATCGAGAAGAAGCTCAACCGGATGGACGGGGTGAGCGCCACAGTCAACTACGCCACCGAGAAGGCGACAGTCCGGTACGCCGACGGCGTCACCCCGGACGACCTGATCGTGACAGTGCAGAAGACCGGTTACACGGCGGCGCTGCCGGCCCCGCCCAGCGCGGAACCCCCGGTGGACCCGTTGCGGGGGCCGCGTACCCGGCTCTGGGTGTCGGTGGCCCTGAGTGTGCCGGTGGTACTGCTCGCCATGGTCCCGGCCTGGCAGTTCGACTACTGGCAGTGGCTGTCGTTGACCCTGGCCGCCCCGGTGGTGGTCTGGGGTGGGCTGCCGTTCCACCGAGCCGCCTGGACCAACCTGCGGCACGGCGCCGCCACCATGGACACGCTGGTGTCGCTCGGCACCCTTGCCGCGTTCGGCTGGTCGCTCTGGGCGCTCTTCCTCGGTGACGCGGGGATGCCCGGGATGACGCACCCGTTCCGCTTCGACATCACCCGGACCGACGGTGCCGGCAACATCTACCTGGAGGCGGCGGCCGGGGTCACAGTGTTCATCCTGGCCGGTCGCTACTTCGAGGCCCGGTCCAAGCGGACTGCCGGTGCCGCCCTGCGCGCCCTGCTCGACCTCGGCGCCAAGGACGTGGCGGTGCTGCGTGACGGCGTGGAGACGCTGATCCCGGTGGACCGGCTCGTCGTCGGTGACCGGTTCGTGGTCCGCCCCGGCGAGAAGATCGCCACCGACGGGGTGGTCGACGAGGGCACCTCCGCTGTCGACGCCAGCATGCTCACCGGTGAGTCGGTGCCGGTCGAGGTCGCCCCCGGCGACGGCGTGGTCGGCGCCACGATCAACGCGGGCGGGCGGCTGATCGTCACCGCCACCCGGGTCGGCGCGGACACCCAGCTCGCCCGGATGGCCGACCTGGTCGAGCAGGCGCAGAGCGGCAAGGCGGCCGTGCAGCGGCTGGCGGACCGGATCTCCGGGGTCTTCGTGCCGATCGTCATCACCCTCGCCGTCGGCACGCTCGGCTGGTGGCTCGGCACCGGGGCCGGCCCGACCGCCGCGTTCACCGCGGCCGTGGCCGTGCTGATCATCGCCTGTCCCTGCGCGCTCGGCCTGGCCACCCCGACCGCGCTGCTGGTCGGCACCGGTCGGGGCGCCCAGCTCGGCGTGCTGATCAAGGGCCCGGAGGTGCTGGAGTCGACCCGCCGGGTGGACACCGTGGTGCTCGACAAGACCGGCACCGTGACGACCGGCCGGATGACACTGGTGGACGTGGTGCCGGCCAGCGGTGTGGACCGGGCCGAACTGCTCCGGCTCACCGGGGCGGTGGAGGCCGCCTCCGAGCACCCGATCGCCCGTGCGATCGCCGCCGCTGCCACCGACGCGGGCGCGCTGCCCCCGGTGACCGCCTTCGGCAACCTCGAAGGGCTGGGCGTGACCGGCACTGTCGACGGCCAGGCCGTGCTGGTCGGCCGGGTCCGGCTGCTGCGCGAGCGCGAGTTCGACGTACCGCCGGAGGTCGAGTGGGCCGTGCGTGACGCGGAGGCCGCCGGCCGTACGGCGATCGTCGCCGCTTGGGACGGGCGGGCCCGGGGCGTGCTCGCGGTCGCCGACGTGGTCCGGCCGACCAGCCGGGCGGCGGTGGCGCGGCTGCGTGGGCTGGGGCTGACCCCGGTCCTGCTGACCGGGGACAACACCACAGTGGCGCGCGCGGTCGCCGCCGAGGTGGGCGTGGACGAGGTGATCGCCGAGGTGCTGCCGGCCGGGAAGGTCGACGTGATCAAGCGGCTCCAGGCCGAGGGACGGTCGGTGGCGATGGTCGGTGACGGGGTCAACGACGCGCCGGCACTGGCCCAGGCCGACCTGGGGCTGGCCATGGGCACCGGCACCGACGTGGCGATCGAGGCGGCCGACCTCACCCTCGTCCGGGGCGACCTGGACGCCGCGGTGGACGCCATCCGGTTGTCCCGTCGCACCCTCGGCATCATCCGGGGCAACCTGTTCTGGGCGTTCGGCTACAACGTGGCGGCCCTGCCGTTGGCCGCCGCCGGCCTGCTCAACCCGATGATCGCGGGCGCCACGATGGCGCTGTCCTCGGTCTTCGTGGTGGCCAACAGCCTGCGCCTGCGTCGCTTTCGCCCGGCCGCTGCCGATCTGTGACGACGGTAATGGTTGGGCCGGTGACGGCGGGGGTACCTCTGTTGTTGTAGCGACGCTCGCAATGGAGGTTGGCAATGGGATTCGACGATAAGATCAACAACGCCACCGAGGACGCGACCGGCAAGCTGAAGGAAGGCGCCGGTCGGGCCACCGACAACGAGCAGCTGGAGGCGGAGGGTCGCGCTGACCAGTCCACCGCCAAGCTCAAGCAGGCGGGCGAGAAGATCAAGGACGCCTTCAAGAGCTGACGTACGACGTAACCCGCACGCCGGGCCGGTGATCATCACCGGCCCGGCGTGCTGTGTGTCCGGCCTCCTGCGCCGACCCTGAGATCCCCCTGATTCCGCTTCCGTCCCACACCGCCGCACGCCGGCACCTGCTAACTTCTCTTGGCATGTGCAAGGGCTGGTTATGAGCACCGCTCCACCGCCGACCGGCGACGACCTGGTCCGGGTGCTGGCCACCCTGGCCAACCCGCACCGGCTGCGGGTCGTCGCCGCGTTGGCCCGCGAGCGTGCGTACGTCAGCGGGCTGGCCCGGCAACTGGGCATCAGCCGGGCGCTGTTGCAGGTCCACCTACGGAAGCTGGCGGCGGCCGGGCTGGTCACCGCCCGCCTGGAGTTGTCGGAGGACGGGAAGGCCATGAACTACTACGAGGTGGAGCCGTTCGTGCTCACACTCACCCCCGCGGTCATCGCGGCGGCGGTCGAGACGCTGACAGTGCCCGACTCGGGCGAGCAGCCGGGAGCACAGCGATGAGCGAGCACGACTGGACCGAGGTGGTCGGCGCGATCGGCATCTTCGGCTTCCTGATCAGCGTGGTCACTGTGACAGTCGTGCAGCTCGCCAAGACCCGGCGGGCCCGGTACGAGGCGGACCGGGCGGACGACTACCGCCGGCTCGCCGAGACGGCAGCTCAGGCCCAGGCGGAGAACGCCCGACTGCTCGCGGCGATGGATGGCCGGCTGGGCGGGATGGAGACCCGGATGACCACGCTCGAACGCGTCCTGCGCGAGGTCGACTGACAGGGCGGACGAGAGGCCCCGGGCCGTCGAGCGGCTACTCGACGGCCCGGGTGGAAGCAGCGTCACCTCGCCCAGCGGGCGAGTTTCACCGCAACGCTCCTTCGAGGAGAGGACAGCACCTCATGCTGCGCGTACGCAAATCCGCAGTCGGCTGGGCGGTCGCCCTGGCCCTCACGGCCGCCGGCCTGACCCCGGCGAGCCCGGCCGCCGCCCGACCACAGCCCGCCCCGACTATCGACTGGCGGCCCTGCGCCACCGACAACAGCGCCGAGTGCGGCACCCTGTCGCTGCCGGTGGACTGGAACCAACCCCGGGGTGAGCGCTTCGACCTGTCGCTGGCCCGCCGGGTCGCCAAGCCGGCCACCCGGGAAGGCACGCTGATCTTCGGCCCCGGCGGGCCGGGCGACAGCGGTGTCGACCGGGTCGTGAACGGCAGCTCCCGGTTCAGCGACGACCTGCGTGCCCGGTTCGACATCGTCAGCTTCGACCCCCGCGGCACCGGCGACAGCCACCCGGTGGTCTGTGCCCGGGACCTGCTCGCCCGGCAACCGCAGCTGATCGCCGACCAGGCCCAGTTCGATGCCGTCCTGGCCGACAACGCGCTGCTGCGCGCCGACTGCCGGGCCCGCACCGGGTCTCTCTACGACCACGTCGACACCACAAGCGCCGCCCGCGACCTGGACGCGGTCCGCGTCGCGCTCGGCGAACGGCAGCTGACCTTCCACGGCAGCTCGTACGGCACCCTGCTCGGGCAGCGGTACGCCGAGCTGTACCCCGACCGGGTCCGGGCCATGGTCCTGGAGGCCACGATGGACCACAGCGTCGACACCCGCGCCTTCCTCGACAGCCAGGCCGTCACCGCGGAGGATGCGTTCGACGAGTTCCTGGCCTGGTGCGCCCGCTCGGCCGACTGCGTCCTGAACGGTCGGGACTTCCGGGCGATCTGGGCCGGGCTGCACGCCCGGGCCGAGCGTGGCTCGCTGACCGACCCGGACCAGGCCGGGGCCGCGCTCGCCCCGTTCGAGCTGAGCCGCCTTGCCCACAAGAAGCTCTACGACACGTGGCGGTGGCCGGGGCTGGCCGAGTGGATCGTCCGACTGGAGCGCACCGCCACCACGCCGAGCGCCCCCGCGCTGGCGGACGAGGCCGTGGCTCCGTACCCCTTCGCTGTCTTCTGTCAGGACTGGAGCCTGCCGGTCCGCGACTACAGCGAGTACGCCGGACACCTGCGCCGGGCGGCCCGGCTCGCGCCGGACCTGCGCTACCCGCAGGCGCTGTTCGCCCTGGTCACCTGCCTGGGCACCCCGACGCCGGTGGCCAACCCGCAGCATCGGCTACGGGTCCGCACCGACGTGCCGCTGCTGCTCGCCGCCACAGTGCACGACCCGGCCACGGGCTACGACTGGGCGCGCAACGTGGCGCGACAGTTGGGCCGGCACGGCGCGATGCTCACCTACCAGGGGTGGGGGCACGGCAGCTACAGCAGCAGCCCGTGCGTGCAACGAGCCGTCGACTCCTACCTGATCGACCAGGTGGTGCCCGCCCGGGGCGCCAACTGCCCGGCCGTCGAACCCGAGGTGTGACCGCCGCTGCCGACCGTCGGGCCGCCCGGCGGTCGGCAGCGCTGTGCTCACTGGCGTCGCCCGGCGCGTACGACCACGTCGTACAGCGGGGCCTCCCGGCCCGGCATCGTGCGGCGCTGCTCCTCGGCGGTGACGATCTCCCAGGTGGCGCTGTCCAGGCCCGCGGTGATGTCCGCGAGGGTGACCGCTGCCTCGTCGGGCGGGTGGTGCCCGTGGCCGTGGCCGTGTCCGTGCCCCTGCTCGGTGGCGTCCGAGGTGTGCAGGTGTCCGACGATCAGGAGGGTGCCGCCGGGCGCCACCCACCCGGCGATGCGGTCGTAGAAGGCCAACTGCGGCATCGCGGGGTGCGCGTAGTGCGTCGTGACCAGGTCGAACCGCGTTTCCGGGGCCCAGGCCGTCAGGTCCGCCTCCACCCACCGCACGCGCTCGGAGACCCCGCTTCCCGTCGCGCGTTCGGCGGCCCGGGCGAGGGCGACGGGTGCGATGTCGACAGCGGTGACCTGCCAGCCGTGGGTGGCGAGCCAGATCGCCTCCGCGCCGGCGCCGCACCCGGCGTCCAACGCCGTGCCCGGCACCAGGCCGCCGGTCTCCCGGGCCAGGTACGGGTGGGCGGGACTCGTGCTCATCGCGCCGGGGCGGTCGTGGTGCGTCTGGTGCCAGTGCCGCTCCCAGTAGTCCTTGTCGAACTCGTGCTGCTCGGTCATCTGTGCCTGCTCCTTCGCGCGTCGCCCACGACTGTGACCGCGACCCGAGCAATGCGCAAAGATTGTTGCCGAAACGGCAAGGAGGTGGTCCTCACTCCTACCCGGTCAGCCGGGCCGCCCGCACCTCCAGGTACCGCTGCTCGGGCCGGCTGGTGGTGCCCCGCGCCGCGGCCAGGTACGCCTCCCGCGCCGCGCCGACATCCCCGGCCAGCTCCAACAGGTGACCCCGGACGGCGGCCAGCCGGTGGTGTCCGGCCGTGCGTTCGTCGAGATCCAACGGCGTGAGCAGTGCCAGCCCGGCCCGGGGCCCGTCGACCATGGCCACCGCCACCGCCTGGTTGAGGGTGACCATCGGGTTCGGCGCGATCCGCGCCAGCAGCCGGTAGAGCGCGACGATCTGCCGCCAGTCCGTCTCCGCCGCCGTCGACGCCTCGGCGTGCACAGCGGCGATCGCCGCCTGGAGCTGGTACGGGCCGGGCGGCGACCAGGTCAACGCCTCGGTGATCAGCGCGACCCCCTCCGCGATGGCGGCGGCGTCCCACCGGGAGCGGTCCTGCTCGGCCAGCGGCACCAACTCCCCGTCCGGCCCCACCCGGGCCGCCCGGTGCGCGTCGGTCAGCAGCATCAGCGCCAGCAGCCCGGTCACCTCGCCGTCGTCGGGCAGCAGCCCGCGCAGGATGCGAGCCAGCCGGATCGCCTCGCCGGTCAGCTCCGCCCGGCGCAGGTCCGGGCCACTGGACGCGGTGTAGCCCTCATTGAAGATCAGGTAGAGCACCCGCAGCACCGTTCCCAGCCGCTCGTCCCGCTCGGCCGGCCCGGGCATGGTGAACCGGGCCCCGGCGGCCTCGATCCGCTGCTTGGCCCGCCGGATCCGTTGGCTCATCGTCGCCTCGGGCACCAGGTGCGCCCGGGCGATCTGGGCGGTGCTGAGACCGCCTACCGCTCGCAGGGTCAGCGCCACCTGCGCCGACCCGGGCAGCGCCGGGTGGCAGCAGAGGAACAGCAGCGTGAGGGTGTCGTCGTCGGCCGGAACGGCGGGCTCCGCGTCCGCCGCCGGCACCACCCCGGCGTACGCCGGCTCGCGCCGCGCCACCGCCAGCTCGCGGTCCCGGCGCGCGCTCTCACTGCGCCACTCGTCGGTGAGCCGGCGGGTGGCCACCGTCAGCAACCAGGCGCGAGGATTGTCGGGTACGCCCTGGCCGGGCCACTGCGTCGCGGCGGCGAGCAGCGCCTCCTGGACCGCGTCCTCGCACCTGTCGAACTGTCCGTGCCGGCGGACCAGCAGGCCGAGGACCTGCGGCGCGAACGTGCGCAGCAGGTCCTCGACCGTCCGGTCCCCGGTCACATCTCCGTCCCGGCCTCGTCCATGATCGGGCGGACCTCCATCGCGCCGCCGTACCGGACGTCCGGCCAGCGGGCGGCGATCTCGGCGGCCCGCTGCGGGCTGTCGCAGTCGACGGCCAGGTAACCGGCGAACTGCTCCTTGCTCTCCATGAACGGGCCGTCGAGAACCTCGGGGTTGCCGTCCACGAGCCGGACCGTCAACGTCTGCGACGGATTGGCCAGCGCCTGGCCGCCGATCAGCTCGCCGGTCTCGGTCAGCTCCTTCATGATCTCGTCGACCTCACCGAAGAGGGCGGTGCGGTCCTGCTCGCTCAGCTCCTCGGTGAAGCCGGGCCGGTTCCAGATCAGCAGCATGTACTTCACGGCGATGCTCCTCAGGCTCTGGTCGCACCCCGATCGGGGCGCGACTCACCGGAGGGTCGGAGCCGTTCCCCCGATCCCTACCGCGTACCGAAGAAAATCGCAGAAACGTCCGCCGGGGGTGGTCCCACGCCGGGTGGTTCAGCGCGGATCGGGTCGGCCGGGCACCTGTCGGGGCTTCCGGCCACCGCCGACGTCCAGCGACGCCCGGTCGGCGGCCGACGTGCCGGACGACCAGCCTTCCGCGTCGCGCACGCTGAGCCGGTGCCGGGTGACGCCGGGAAAGAGCGTGTCCAGCCGTTCCCGGACCGCCTCGCCCCGCGCCGCGAGCACCGGCAACAGTCGTTCCGCCCCTACCGTCTCGGCCGTCGCCTGGTCCGCCGCGTCGGTCGCCGCCTCGGTGGCCGCCCGCAGCCGCTCGCCGATCCGCAGCGCGAACGCGTTGAGGAACGACTCGTCCCAGACCTTCGTCCGCCGCCCCGACCCCGGCCGCCGCTCGGCACGCCCCCGCAGCATCGCCGCCGTGGCCTGCACCAGCAGGGACGTGTAGAGCAACTCCACAGCCACCAGATCGGCCGGCCAGCCCAGCACCGTGGCGAAGCCGAGATCGTCGGACCAGACCGCCTCGCACCGGTTCGCCGCCGCCACCTCCTGCACCAGCAGCGCCTTCGCGCCCGCGTACGGGGTGTCGGTGCTCAGTCGTACCCCGCCGGGCAGGTCCCCGCGCTCCGACCCGGCGGCCAGCAGCGCCTCGTCGATGCTGTGCCGGGCGATCAGCTCCTGGGCCTTCCCGGTCAGCGCCTCCGCCTCCGCCGGGAAGGTGGTCGACTCGGCCTTGGCCAGCAGCGCCCGTACCCGGTCCAGCATCGGCGACCCGCTGCGAGCCGAGCCTGCCGTGCGGGGCAGCGCCGCGCCGCTCGTGCCCGGCGGTGGGCGCAGCACAGCGATCGGCGGCAGGCTCTCCACCAGCGCGAGAGTGTCCACGGCCGCGCGGAGCGCGTCGGCCCGGTCCAGGCCCTCCCGACTGGCCCAGCCGGCGAGCACGCTCCGGTCGGCACCAGTCTCGGTGGCCGCCAGATCGCGGAGCTGGTCGTCCCACCAGGCCGGGACCGGCTCGGTCTGATCGCGCCGCTGGGCGGCCATCGCGGCACGGACCAGCCGGGCCGCGCGGGCGTCGAGCCGCCGACTGGTGATCCGGTCCACGTCGACCGGCTGCCAACCGCGCGGCCAGAGTCGGCCCAGGCCGCGGACCAGGCGACGCAGCAGCGCGGCGTCCACCGCAGTGGTGCCGTCTGCGGCGCCGGTGCCGACCATCAGTTGGTCCAGCTGCCGTTCGGCCTGCCGTACGTCAGTGCCGCGCACCGCCGCGAGCGCGTTGGCGACGAGTTCGTCCGCGTCCGGCACGGGCACCTCCTTCTCGGGATCTGGCTGTCGCTGCCCCTCCAGGCTCCATGATCATGCCGTCAGTGGCCCGGAAGTCACGAAACGGGGATGTGACCGGCCCAGTGGGCCTTCCCGGCGCTGTGACCCGGCATGTTTCATGCGCTTCGGGGTATTTCCGACCTGATCCAACTGACTGCGAGGTGTGTGGTGGTCGATTCGAGCCTGCCGAGGGCACCTACCGCCGACGTCCGTTCCTCCACCCTCGTTGGCGTCCTGATCGGCATCGCGATCATGGCCGCGGTCGACGAGATCGTCTTCCACCAGCTGCTCGCCTGGCACCACTTCTACGACCGCTCCACCCCCTCGGTGGCGTTGCTCTCGGACGGGCTGCTGCACGCCGCCGAGGTGACCGCCCTGGTCGGCGGGTTCTTCTGGTTCGCCGACCTGCGTCGACGGAGCGCCCTCTCGAGCCGGCTGGCCTGGGGCGGCTTCCTGCTCGGCGCCGGAGGATTCCAGCTCTTCGACGGTGTGGTCGACCACAAGGTGCTCCGGCTGCACCAGATCCGCTACGGCGTACACCTGCTGCCGTACGACGTGCTGTGGATCGCGTCCGGCGCGGTGCTGCTGCTGGCGGGCGTCGTTGTCCTGTGGTGGGCCCGGTCCCGCCGGCCCGGCGCCGGCCCCCGATGACGGTGGCCGGGCCGCTGGCGCACGCCGGGCACGGTGCGGCCGGCCCGGCCTGGTTCCCGCTCTTCCCGGTCGCGTTGCTGGCGGTCGGCTACGTGCTGGCCGCCGTCCGCGACCCACGGGGCTGGGACCACCGGCGCACCGCATCCTGGCTGGTCGGCTGCGCCCTGCTGGCGGTCGCCGTCGGGCCGCCGGCCCAACTCGCCGACGACCCGCGCGGGCACGTGGCGCAGCACCTGCTGCTCGGCATGCTGGCCCCGCTGGGGCTGGTGCTCGCCGCCCCGGTGACGCTGCTGCTGCGGGTCGCGCCGCCGCCGGTACGCCGGGCGGTCGGCCGGCTGCTGCGCGCCCGCCCGCTGCACCTGCTCGCCCACCCGGTCACCGCCGCGCTGCTGACCACCGGCGGGTTGGCGTTGGTGCTGCTCACCCCGCTGTACGCGGAGGCCGAACGGCAACCCGTCCTGCACCACGCCGTGCACCTGCACTACCTGGCCGCCGGGTACCTCTTCGCCTGGTCGTTGGCCGGGCCGGACCCGGCACCGCGCCGCCCGGGACTAGCGGTACGCACCGGTGCGCTCCTCGGCGCGGCGGCCGGCCACGCCGTGCTGGCCAAGTACCTGTACGCAAAGGCCGAAAGCCTCCCGCCCGGCCTCACCGACCGGGACCCGGAAGCGTTCCGCTCAGCCGCCCAACTCATGTACTACGGCGGCGACCTGGCCGAGCTGCTCCTGGCGGCAGCCCTCTTCGCCACCTGGTACCACTCCCGCCGCCCCCGCCCGTCTCCGTCTCCGCCCCCGTCTCCGGCTCCGTCTCCGCTGATCAAGAAGTTTGCGTCACCGGAAGGCGATTCCTTGACGCAAACCTCTTGATCAGCTCGAAGGTGGAGTGGACAGTGCGGCGGAGAGTTGGCGGAAGAACGAGCGGAGCTCGACCTCGCTGTGGTGCGTATCAGCCTGGTCGGTCAGCGGGCCCGGAAAGCGCAGCGCCTGATCCAGCGCCTCCCGCGTCTCGGCGCGGCCCCCCGGGTAGAGCCCGGCGGTGACCCCGTCGGCCACCCGAGTCACCACGGTGTCGTCGAGCACCCGGTCGAACTGAACCCCGTAGAGGATCCCGTTCACGTGGCCCTTCCAACTGTCCGTACCCATGCTCGTCGACTCCCTTGGAAGATCTGGCTGCCGGGTGCTCCCGGTAGAACGGCTCGGCCGTCGATCGTCGAGATCACTGCCAGTTGGCGAGGACCTCCTCGATCGCCACGGCGTCCCGCTCCGGGTCCGGTGCCGGTGCCGGGCGGTCGGCCGGCGTGCGGTCGAAGCGGGGTGCGGGGGCCGGCTGGATCTCGCCGCCCACCTCGACGAACGTGCCCCGGGCCGCGTTGTGCGGATGCCCATGCGCCTCGCTGGGGGCGAGCACCGGCGCGACGCAGGCGTCCAGGTCGGCGAAGACCGCCGTCCACTCGTCCCGGGTGCGCTCGGCGAACCGCTCGGTGAACCGGTGGCGCAGTTCGTCCCAACCGCTCGGGTCGTACTGGGCGGGCAGGTCCGGGTCGTCGGCGAGGTCGAGGCCGGTGAGGAGTACGGCGTAGAAGGCCGGTTCCATCGCGCCGACCGCCATGAATCCACCGTCGGCGGTGGCGTACGTGTCGTAGAACGGCGCCCCACCGTCGAACATGTTGCGCCCGCGCGGGGCGGCCCACAGGCCGGTGCCGAGCAGCCCGTGCAGGAACGAGGTGAGCAGCGCCGAGCCGTCCACCATCGCCGCGTCGACCACCTGGCCGACGCCGGAGCGCTCCCGCTCCAGCAGCGCGGCCAGCACACCGACGGCGAGCAGCATGCCGCCGCCGCCGAAGTCACCGAGCAGGTTCATCGGCGCGTACGGGCGTTCGCCGGCCCGCCCCAGCGGCTCCAACGCTCCGGCCACCGCGATGTAGTCGATGTCGTGCCCGGCCCGGGCTGCCAGCGGGCCGTCCTGACCCCAGCCGGTCATCCGCGCGTACACCAGTCGGGGGTTGCGGGCCTGGCACACGTCCGGCCCGAAGCCGAGCCGCTCGGCCACCCCGGGCCGGTACGCCTCGACCAGCACGTCCGCGCGTTCGGCGAGGCGCAGCAGGTCGGCCACCCCGGCCGGGGATTTCAGGTCCAGTGCGGTGACCCGCCGTCCGCGTTGCAACGGCCCGCTGGTGGGTGCGGCCAGCCGGCCCGCTCCCGGGGCGCCCGGCCGGTCCACCCGCACCACGTCCGCGCCCAGGTCGGCGAGCACCATGCAGCCGAACGGCGCCGGCGCGAGGCTGGCCAGCTCGACGACCCGTACCCCGGCCAGCGGCCCGCCGCGCGCCGCCGTCACGCGACGTCCGCCGGCTGGGCGGGGCGGTCGGCCGAGGCGGCGAGCCGGTCGACCAGGTCGGTGGGGGGTGTGAACCGGTCGCCATAGCGGTCGGCCAGTTCGGTGGCACGGGCCGCGAAGCCGGCCGGGCCGCCCGCGTACTGCCGGACGTAGCGGATCACCCCTCCCGTCCAGGCGGGGAAGCCGATGCCGAAGATCGAGCCGATGTTGGCGTCGGTCTCGGTGCGCAGCACCCCCTCGTCGAGGCAGCGCAGCGCGTCCAGCGCCTCGGCGAAGAGCATCCGCTCCTGGAGGTCGGTGAACGGCACCGCCCGACCCGCGTCGGTGGTCAGGTCGGCGAGACCGGACCACAGCCGGCCCCGGGTGCCGTCGTCGTAGGAGTAGAAGCCGCGCCCGGCGGCACGCCCCGGCCGGTCGTACGCGTCGACCAGCTCGTCCACCAGGCGGTGCGCCGGCAGGGGCCGGAACTCGTCGCTGGCCGCCTCGAACTGGCGGCGGATCCGCTGGATCAGCGTGAGACTGACCTCGTCGGCCAACGCCAGCGGCCCGGTCGGGTAGCCGGCCTGAAGAGCGGCCTGCTCCACCGACGCGGCGGGGACACCCTCGGCGACCATGCCGACCGCCTCGTCGATGAACTGGCCGATCACCCGGCTGGTGAAGAAGCCCCGGCCGTCGTTGACCACGATCGGGGTCTTGCCGATCCGCCGACCCAGGTCGAAGGCCCGAGCCAGTGCCACGTCCCCGGTCCGCTCACCCACCACGATCTCCAGCAACGGCATCCGGTCCACCGGGGAGAAGAAGTGCATGCCGATGAAGTCCGCCGGCCGGTCCACCCCGGTGGCCAGGGCGGTGATCGGCAGGGTGGAGGTGTTGGAGGCGAGCAACGCGTCGGGCGCCAGCACGGGCAGCACCTCGGCGAAGACCTGCTGCTTCAGCGCCGGGTCCTCGAAGACCGCCTCGATGACCGCGTCGCAGCCGGCGAGGGCGTCCACCTGGTCGGTGGTGGTGATCCGGCCCAGCACGGCGCGGGCGTCCGCCTCGGTGGCGCGGCCCTTGCGTACCTTGCGGGCCAGCAACCGTTCGACGTGCTCCCGGGCCCGGCCGGCGGCCTCCGGCGTGACGTCCTTGACCACGACGTCCAACCCGGCGCTGGCGCAGGCGTACGCGATGCCCGCGCCCATCATGCCGGCCCCGAGCACCGCCACCCGGCGTGCCGGTGGGGCCTCCACATCGGCAGGTCGGGCCGCGCCACCGTTGACGGCCTTCAGGTCGAAGAAGAACGCGCCGATCATGTTCTTGGCGACCTGCCCGGTGAGCAGGCCGATCAGGTGCCGGGTCTCCACTGTCAGGGCGGTCTCCAGGTCGACCTGTGCGCCCTCGACGGCGGCGGCCAGGATCGCCTCGGGCGCGGGCAGCCGGGCACCCTTGAGCTGTTTGCGCAGCGTCGCCGGGAAGGCGGGCAGCTGCGCGGCCAGCGAGCGGCTGGCCGGGGTGCCGCCCGGCATCCGATAGTCCGGCCGGTCCCACGGCTGTGCCGGGTGCGGGTTCGCCGCGATCCAGGCGCGGGCGTGTTCCAGCAGCTCCGTCGGCGTGGCGACCACCTCGTCGACCAGCCCGGCGGACAGGGCGTCGGCCGGGCGCATCCGCCGGCCGGTGAGCAGCACCGTGGTCAGCGCGCCGGCCAGGCCGAGCATCCGTACGGTCCGGGTGACACCGCCCGCCCCGGGCAGCAGACCCAGGGTCACCTCGGGCAGCCCCAGCCGGCTGTCGGGCGCGTCCAGCGCGATCCGGTGGTGGCAGGCGAGCGCGATCTCCAGGCCACCGCCGAGCGCGGAGCCGTTGACCGCGGCGACCACCGGCCGACCCAGGGTCTCCAGCCGGCGCAGGTCCCGTTTGATGGTGCCGAGCAGGTCGGCCAGCGCGGGCGCGTCGTCCCGGGTGGCCCGGATCATCTCGGGCAGGTCGCCGCCGGCGAAGAACGTCGACTTCGCGCTGGTCACGATGACTCCGGCGAGATCCGGCTCGGCCTCCAGCCGGTCCAGTGCCGCGCTCATCGAGGCGGCGTACGCCCGGTTCATGGTGTTTGCGGACTGGGTGGGGTCGTCCAGGGTGAGCGTGACGATGCCGTCGGCGCCGCGGTCGTACCGGATGGTGTTGGTCATTGTCGTCCTCCGGGTCAGCAGCGCTCGAGAACGGTGGCGACGCCCATGCCGCCGCCGATGCAGAGGGTCACCACGGCGCGGCGCAGGTCGCGGCGCTCCAACTCGTCCAACGCCGTACCGAGCAGCATCGCTCCGGTCGCGCCGAGCGGGTGGCCGAGCGCGATAGCGCCGCCGTTGACGTTCACCCGGTCCGGGTCGAGGCCCAGGTCACTGACGTACTTGAGCACCACAGCGGCGAAGGCCTCGTTGATCTCGAACAGGTCGATGTCGTCGACTGTCAGCCCGGCGACGGCGAGCGCCTTCTGGGTGGCCGGGATCGGCCCGGTCAACATCAGCGTCGGGTCGGCGCCGGTGACCGCCGCGCTGACGATCCGGGCGCGCGGGGCGAGGCCGAGGTCCCGGCCGACCTCCTCCGAACCGATCAGCACCAGCGCGGCGCCGTCCACAATGCCCGACGAGTTGCCCGCGTGGTGGACGTGTTCGATCGCCTCCAACCAGTGGAACTTCTGCAACGCGACAGCGTCGAAGCCGGCCGCCTCGCCCATCGTGGCGAAGGACGGGGTGAGCTTGGCCAGCGCCTCCCGGGTGGTCTGGGGGCGTGGATGCTCGTCGACGGCGAGGATGTCCAGCCCGTTGCCGTCGCGGACCGGCACCACGGAACGGGCGAAGTGCCCACCGGCCCAGGCCTTGGCGGCCCGCTCCTGCGACCGCAACGCGTAGCCGTCCACATCGTCGCGGGTGAAGCCCTCCAGGGTGGCGATCAGGTCCGCGCTGACGCCCTGCGGCACGAACGACGTGGCCAGCGCGGTCTGCGGATCGGTGGCCCAGGCCGCGCCGTCGGAGCCCATCGGCACCCGGGACATCGACTCGACCCCGCCCGCGAGCAGCAGATGTTCCCACCCGGAGCGGATCCGCGCGGCGGCGGAGTTGACCGCCTCCAACCCGGAGGCGCAGAACCGGTTGAGCTGCACCCCGCCCACCTGGTCGGGCAGCCCAGCCAACAGCGCTGCCGCCCGGGCCAGGTCGCCGCCCTGCTCGCCGACCGGGGTCACGATGCCGAGCAGCAGGTCCTCCAGCCGGCCGACGTCCAGACCGGGGTTGCGCTCGCGCAACGCGTCGATCAGGCCCACCACCAGGGAGATCGGCTTGACCCCGTGCAACGCGCCGGTGTCCCGGCCGCGTCCGCGCGGGGTCCGGACCGCGTCATAGACGTACGCCTCAGAGGGCACGGGCGATCAACTCCTTCATGATCTCGTTGGTGCCGCCGTAGATCTTCTGGACGCGGGCGTCGGCGTACATCCGGGCGATCGGGTACTCCGTCGTGTAGCCGTAGCCGCCGAAGAGCTGAAGGCACCTGTCGACGACCTCGCACTGCCCGTCGGTGAGCCACGACTTCGCCATCGCCGCGGTGGACACGTCCAGGTCGCCACGCGTGTGCCGGACGATGCAGTCGTCCAGGAAGACCCGGCTGACCCGGGCGCGGGTGGCGCACTCCGCGAGCACCATCCGGGTGTTCTGGTGACCCATCAGGGTCTTGCCGAAGGCGGTGCGCTCCTTGGCGTACGCGACGGTCAGTGCCACCGCCCGTTCCATGGCCGCGACCGCGCCGACGCCGATGACCAGCCGTTCCTGCGGGAGTTGCTGCATGAGCTGGATGAAGCCCAGCCCCTCGGCGCCGCCGAGCAGGTTCGCCGCCGGCACCCGGAACTCGTCGAAGAACAACTCAGCGGTGTCGTTGGCGTGCAGCCCGATCTTGGACAGCAGTCGACCCCGGCGGAAGCCCTCCGGGTCGCCACCCACCTCGCAGACCAGCAGCGAGACGCCGGCCGCCCGCTGCTCGGGGTCCGTCTTCACGGCCACGATGACCAGGTCGGCCAGCCCGCCGTTGGTGATGAACGTCTTCGCGCCGGTGACCAGGTAGTCGTCACCGTCACGGACCGCCCGGGTCCGCATCGCCTGAAGATCCGAACCACCGTCCGGCTCGGTCATCGCGATCGCACCGACCAGCTCGCCGCTGCACAGGCCGGGCAGCCAGCGCCGCTTCTGCTCCTCGCTGCCGTACGCCACCAGGTAACCGGTGACGATGCCACTGTGGACGGCCAGGCCGAGGCTGCTCTCCCCGGCGTACGCCTGCTCGTGCAGCAGCACCGCCTCGTGGGTGAATCCGCCGCCCCCACCGCCGTACTCCTCCGGGACCGACAGGCCGAGCAACCCCAGCTCACCGGCGCGCCGGTAGTGCTCGCGGTCCGGATGGCCCTGCGTCAGCAGGCGCTCGGCGTGCGGCAACACCTCCTTGGTGAAGAAGGTGCGGGCCAGCTCGGCCAGGTCGTCGTGCTCCGGCTCGCGCCAGGGTGAGGGGGAGCCGTCAGGCGGGGGGGTCGGCATGTGCATCACCCTCGCGCGCTGTTGGCAGCATGTCAATAAGTCGTGATCAGCTCCCGCGCCCCGGTGGCCGGGCGCACGTCGGGGGCTCGGGAACCGCAGCCCGGGACCGCCGGGCCTGGCCCGGTGCGCCAGCACGAGATCGTGCGGCCCTGGCCCGGGCATCGTCGATCAGGGAGCTGTGGTGCGCGTGGCCGTGTACGCGGAGATCTTGGACAGTTTCCGTTACGAGCTAACGAAAAGTGCGAGATCTCGCGCCGTTGTGAGGCGTGCGCCGTCCTCGGCGCGGGGCTGTGTCGGCGGATCAATCGTGCACGGGGCGCTCTACTCCGAGGGGTCCAACCTGCGACACCTCGGCCGACACGTGGTTCGGCGTCGCCGGGGCGGGCGGTGATCACTTGATGCTGAGTAGCTCAGAGGCAGCTCTGACGACTGCTGAGCATCAAGTGATCAAGGTGAGGAGCGGCGGTTGGTCGGTGAGCTGTCGATAGGGTCGGGCAGGTGACTGTCGAAACGGCTCCGCGCCGCCGCCGTTTGGAGCCGGACGCCCGGCGTGGGCAGATCCTGGCCTGCGCGGTCCGGCTGTTCGGTGAGCGCCCGTACGCGGATGTGTCGACCACCGACGTCGCCCGCGAGGCAGGCGTCGCTCGCGGCCTGGTCAACCACTACTTCGGGGCGAAGAAGGACCTCTACCTGGAGGTCGTCCGGGTCATGGTGACCATCCCCGAGGTTGCCCTGGAGCGTCTGCCCAAGGGTGATCTCCGAACCCGGATCGACGCCAGTGTCACCTGGTTCCTCGACGTGGTGTCCCGGCACAGCACCTCGTGGCTGGCGGCGGTCACCGCTCGGGGGATGGGCGGCGACGCCGACGTGGAACGGGTGCTGGCCGAGGCCGAGGAGGTCGCGGCGGACCGGATGCTGGTCGCCGTCGGGCTGGCCGGCGAGGCGGAGCACCGCGAGGAGTTGCGCGGGATGGTCCGGGCGTACGGCGGGCTGGCCACGTCGACCGCCCGCGAGTGGCTCCAGCGTGGCGCGCTGACCCGCGCCCAGGTGCACCTGCTGCTCACCACGACCCTGCTGACCATCGTCGAACAGGTCATCCCGCAGGTCCTCGCAAGGGGCGAACCGGCCCCGCCAGCGCCTGCGCGATCGAATCGCCATTGACGGAACCCATGTTCTGCCGTGGCCGCACCAGCGCAGGGCTTCAGGCTGGTGCGGCGGCGGGGGACGCTTCGCGGAGGTGGAGGACGATGGCGATGGTCAGGATGACGATGGCGATCGGGTCGAACACCAGCGAGATGAGGTTCATGTCGGCCCGCATGCCGACGTCGACGACGGTCAGGGCGAGAAACACCGACTTGGTGATGATGGCGGTCGCCGCCGCTGGCACTCTGGCCGGCAGGTGGAAGGCTCCCCAGATGACGGCCGCGCCAAGGGCTGCCTGCAGCACACCTCGGTGCTGGAGCAGCGCAGTGGTCATGCGGTCGGGGTCGGCCAATCCATAGCTGCTGGTCAGCAGTTGCGGCCAGAACAGGGCAAGTGCGGGCGTCGCGGTGATCACGCCGACGATGGTGAGGATGACGCGCATCTTCATTCGACTCTCCTAGTGAGGTCGGCTCGCTGATCGTCAGCGTAGCTGATAATCAGCTCAGCGGAAGACTAGGCTGTGGCTTATGCGCTCATCCGAAACCATCTCCTCTGCCACGGGGTACCTGCTGCTGAAGTTGGCCAACCTCGCCAGCACCCGGATGGAAGAGGCGCTCCTGCCCTTCCGCCTACGCGGCCGGGACCTGCGAGTGCTGGCCTTCGTCCAGGACGGGGAGTTGTCCCAGCGCGACCTGTGTGAGCGAACCGGACTCGACCGCACCACGATGGTCGCGGTCATCGACGAACTCGAGCGCAACGGATACGTCCGGCGCGAGCGCAGCCCCAACGACCGCCGTAAACAGTTCATAAACGTCACCACCGACGGCCGCACCATCTTGTCGGAAGCCCTCACGGCGATGCGCCGGACCGAGGACGACTTCCTCGCTCCCCTCGGCGAGGACGACCGGCGCCAACTGCACCGACAGTTGTCAGTGCTCTACGCGGCCCATGATCCGCGGTGCCACACCGACGAGACCAGGCCCACGGCCTGAGCGCACGCCGGCTGGTCGAGGCTGCCGGAGATCAGGCGGCGCGGCGCCCGCCGGCCTGGTCGCTACGCGTGGCATGCCTGGCCTGCGCCGCAGGGGCGGCGAAACGGTCGGCGGCCTGCGCCGGATAGGACTCGGGGCGAACCACCCGCAGTGGCCGGTCCACCTCGTCGGCCCCGAACCGCCAGCGGGACGGTGTGGGCTGCCGCTGCGGGGCCGGCCCACCGGGGCGCAGCCCGGGCCGGGACAGCAGCACGGTGATCAGGTAGCCGACCACCAGGAAGCCGTGGCTGATCAGCCGTTCCCCGCCCACCGAACCGGTGGCCAGGTCGTTGACCGACAGCAGCAGCAGCGTGCCGACGAACGCGCTGAGCATCGGCAGCAGCCCGGCGGGTGGGCTACGGCGCAGCGCCACGAACAGGAAGCCCGCGCCGACTGCCACGTTCCACGCCGCCGACTCGTGCCACAGGTGCTGGCCGGTGGGGTGCAGGTGGTCGGTGGTCGCCCCCCGGCCCACCTGGGCCAGGCCGAGCACCAGTTGCACCGCGCCGAGCAGCCCGAGCGCCGACCGCAGGCCGGCGACGAGCGGGCCACGTCTGCGCCGCCACCACGACTGATGGGCCGGTGCCGCCGCGGCGGCGGCCAGGATCGCCGCCGTCCGGTCGGGCACCTCAACGACCAATCGGGTACGAACCCGACGGGTCACCGTGGCCGCCGCCGTGAACCAGGCCCGGCACTCGGCGCACCCGTCGAGGTGCCCCTGCACCGCCGTCAGTTCGGCGGCGGTCTCCTCCCCGTCCAGCTGCGCGGACAGGACCTCCCGCCACTGCTCACAACCCATGTATCGGTAGTCGCTCCGGCGGCCGCTCCGGTTCCCGGCGACCGTGACTGGTTGTGGAATACTCGCCGGATCATGACGCGTTACGGCCTGCTGATCCTGCCCGCCACCAACCGGGTGTACGCCCGTGCCGCCGTGGACCTCACCCGCGCCGAGCTGGAGATCTTCGGCCGTTCGGCGCTGGACGGCCGGATCGGCGAGCTGGACACCGAGGTCGTCGGCGGAGCGTCCTACGTCACCTTCAGTGGCGACGGGCTGACCGCACGGGACCTGGCCGTCCTGGGCAATCTCTCCGCCGGGTACGCGCTCTTCGAGATCGTCGGTGAGCTGCTGCGGCCGATCGAGTGGAGCCGCCTGGACCGCTACGACGACGATCTGCTCACCATCCAGAAGTACCCGGGCAAGACCAACGAGCAGTTCACCAAGCTGCTGCTCAACGTCACTCTGCTCGCCTCGGACTGGGCCACCGAGATGACCAGCCGCCGGTTTCGGGTGCTCGACCCGCTCTGTGGTCGGGGCACCACCCTCAACCAGGCGCTGATGTACGGCTTCGACGCCGCCGGGATCGAGCGCGACCAGAAGGACGTCGAGGCGTACCGGGCGTTCATCACCACCTGGCTGAAGCAGAAGCGGATCAAGCACCGGGTGCTGGAGTCGGGGCCGGTGCGGCGGGAGCGCAAGGTGGTCGGCCGACGGGTGCGGATCGAGCTGGCGCCGACCCGCGAGGAGCACAAGGCCGGCCAGACGCAGTTGCTGGACGTGGTCAACGCCGACACCGCCCGGTCGGCGGAGTTCTTCCGCCCGGAGACCGTGGACCTGGTCGTCGCCGACGCGCCGTACGGCGTGCAGCACGGCAGTCGTACCGCTGGGCAGGGGTTGGCCCGCGACCCGCTGGCGTTGCTAGCGGACGCCGCGCCGGTCTGGGCCCGGTTGTTGCGCCCCGGCGGTGCGCTCGGGATCTCCTGGAACACCCACGTCGCCAGCCGGGACGACGCGGCGGCGGCGTTGGCCGACGCCGGCCTGAGCGTTGTCGACGCCGAGCCCTACCGCGCGCTGCGGCACCGGGTGGACCAGTCGATCATGCGGGACGTGTTGGTGGCCCGCCGCCCGGCCTGAACGGCCTCGCACCTGCGCCCTCGCCGCGCCACGCGCCACCCGTCCGGGTCGCGCATGGTCGCTGTCGCGTGTCCTTTGCTCTGCACCCGCCGAGGCGCCAGCTACCGACAGTGACTGTCGCCTCCGCGGGTGCAGAGCAAAGGGCCGACAACCGGTTGTGAACCCGCGGGGCGCCAGAGGGTTTGTGCCGTATTTCACCTGTTCAGTGGGCAGGTGTGAAAACCACGTCAAGAAAAGGTTCGCCCCCGTCATGGTCGCGTTATGACCCCTGCCGTCCGGCGGGTGGTGGGGCTTTGATTGCCCGGCGCGACCGGAAGGCGGTCGCGACGAACCTTTCCGGCTGAGGAGTCAGCGTGTCTGACGTGGTGTTCGTGGTCCTGACGGTGGCGCTGTTCGCGGTGCTCGCCCTGGTGGTCCGGGCGGTGGAGAAGCTGTGAACGCGGTAAACGCCGTCGGTCTGGTGCTCGCGGTCGTCCTGGGCGCGTTCCTGGTGTTCGCCCTGCTGTTTCCGGAGCGCTTCTGATGACCATGACAACAGCGGGCGTCATCTTCGTGTTGACGCTGGTGGCGGCCCTCGTCGCCGTCTACAAGCCGTTCGGCGACTACATGTTCCGGGCGGTCTCCGGCACGAAGCAGTCGCGGGTCGAGCGGGGCATCTTCCGACTGGTCGGGGTCAACCCGGCCGCCGAGCAGACCTGGGGCGTGTACGCCCGCAGCGTGCTGGCGTTCTCCGCGGTTTCGATCCTGTTCCTGTACCTGTTCCAGCGGGTGCAGAACCACCTGTGGCTGTCGCTGGGCCTCGACCCGGTGGTGCCGCACGGCGCGTGGAACACGGCAGTGTCGTTCGTGACCAACACCAACTGGCAGTGGTACTCGGGTGAGTCGACGATGGGCCACCTGGTGCAGATGGCCGGGCTGGCTGTGCAGAACTTCGCCTCGGCGGCGGTCGGCATCGCGGTGGCGGTCGCGCTGGTACGCGGCTTCGCCCGCAGCCGCACCGGGCAACTCGGCAATTTCTGGGTCGACCTGACCCGGATCGTGCTGCGGATCCTGCTGCCGATCGCCGTGCTCGGCGCCATCGTGTTGATGATCGGCGGGGTGGTGCAGAACCTGTCCGCCGGCACCGACGTGAGCACGCTGACCGGCGGCACCCAGACCATCACCGGTGGTCCGGTCGCCAGCCAGGAAGTGATCAAGGAGCTGGGCACCAACGGCGGCGGCTTCTACAACGTCAACAGCGCCCACCCGTTCGAGAACCCCACCACCTGGACGAACTGGCTGGAGATCTTCCTGCTCCTGCTGATCCCGTTCAGCCTGCCCCGGGTCTTCGGCAGGATGGTCGGGCAGAACCGGCAGGGCTACGCCATCGCCGCGGTGATGGGCATCCTCGCGTTCCTCAGCGTCGCCATCACCAACATCTTCGAGCTGACCGGTCACGGCACTGTGCCGCAGGCGGTCGGTGCGGCGATGGAGGGCAAGGAGGTGCGGTTCGACGTGTCGAACTCGGCCACCTTCGCCGCCGCCACCACGCTCACCTCGACCGGTGCGGTGAACTCGTTCCACGACTCGTTCACCTCCCTCGGCGGCATGATGACGATGGTCAACATGATGCTCGGCGAGGTCGCGCCGGGCGGAACCGGTTCGGGGCTGTACGGCCTGCTCATCCTCGCGGTGATCACGGTGTTCGTGGCCGGGCTGATGGTGGGCCGCACCCCGGAGTACCTGGGCAAGAAGATCAGCTCGCGCGAGATCAAGTTCGCCTCGCTCTACTTCCTGATCACGCCGATCCTGGTGCTCGTCGGTACGGCGGCGGCGTTCGGCACCGGCAACAACTCCACGGCCCTCAACGTCGGCCCGCACGGCCTCTCCGAGGTGCTGTACGCGTTCACGTCGGCCAGCAACAACAACGGTTCCGCCTTCGCCGGCATCACGGTCAACACCACCTGGTGGAACACCGCCCTCGGGTTGTGCATGCTGCTGGGCCGGTTCCTGCCGATCATCTTCGTGCTCGCGTTGGCCGGCTCGCTGGCCCGCCAGGCACCCACCCCCGCGTCCGAGGGCACCCTGCCGACCCACCGACCGCTGTTCATCGGCATGGTCGTCGGCGTCACAGTGGTCCTCGTCGCGCTGACCTTCCTGCCCGCGCTCGCGCTCGGCCCGCTGGCAGAGGGGCTCTGACCATCATGAGGAACGAGGACATGTCCGTCACGTCCGCCCCAACAGAGCAACTCCCCGGCACACCCGCCACCCAGGGCAACCGGATCGGCGGGGGCCTGCTCGACCCCAAGCAGTTGATCCGGTCCCTGCCGGACGCGGTACGCAAGCTCAACCCCACCACGCTGTGGCGCAACCCGGTGATGCTGATCGTGGAGGTCGGCGCGGCCTTCACCACCGTCCTGGCGGTGATCGACCCGTCGGTGTTCGCCTGGGCGATCACCATCTGGCTCTGGCTGACGGTGGTCTTCGCCAACCTGGCCGAGGCGGTCGCCGAAGGCCGGGGCAAGGCCCAGGCCGCGACCCTGCGGCAGGCGAAGAAGGACACCATCGCCACCCGGCTGATCGACTGGAAGCCGGGCGCGCGGGCCAACACCTACCGTGACGAGGCGGTGCCCGCGCCGGAACTGCGTCAGGGCGACGTCGTGCTCGTCGAGGCGGGCGGCATCATCCCCGGCGACGGCGACATCGTCGAGGGCATCGCCAGCGTCGACGAGTCGGCGATCACCGGCGAGTCGGCCCCGGTCATCCGGGAGTCCGGCGGCGACCGCAGCGCGGTCACCGGCGGCACCAAGGTGCTCTCCGACCGGATCATCGTGCAGATCACCCAGAAGCCGGGGGAGAGCTTCATCGACCGGATGATCGCCCTGGTCGAGGGTGCCAACCGGCAGAAGACGCCGAACGAGATCGCGCTGAACATCCTGCTGGCGGCGCTCACTGTCATCTTCCTGCTGGCAGTGGTCACCCTCCAGCCGCTGGCCATCTTCTCCAAGGCGTACCAGGCGGCCGCGCCGGACAGCGGCGCGATCACCGACTCCGGTGTCACCGGCGTGGTGCTGATCTCGCTGCTGGTCTGCCTGATCCCCACCACCATCGGCGCGCTGCTCTCCGCCATCGGCATCGCCGGCATGGACCGGCTGGTGCAACGCAACGTGCTGGCCATGAGCGGTCGGGCCGTCGAGGCGGCCGGTGACGTCAACACCCTGCTGCTGGACAAGACCGGCACCATCACGCTGGGCAACCGGCAGGCCGCCGAGTTCGTACCTGTCGAGGGGGTCGACGCCGCGACAGTGGCCGACGCCGCGCAGCTGTCCAGCCTGGCCGACGAGACCCCGGAGGGGCGCTCGGTGGTGGTGCTGGCGAAGAACGAGTTCGGACTGCGCGAGCGTGAGCCCGGCGTGATGCCGCACGCCACCTTCGTACCGTTCACCGCGCAGACCCGGATGAGCGGCGTCGACCTCACCCCGGACGGCAGCGTGGACGGCGGCGCGGTGGGCACGGCCCGCCGGGTCCGCAAGGGCGCCGCCGCCGCGGTGATGAAGTGGGTACGGGAGAACGGCGGCCACCCGACCGAGCAGGTCGGCGAGATCGTGGACGGGATCAGCAGCACCGGCGGTACCCCGCTTGTGGTCGCCGAGCACGTCGACGGTGAGCCGGCCCGCGCGCTGGGCGTCATCCACCTCAAGGACGTGGTCAAGTCCGGCATGCGGGAGCGGTTCGACGAGATGCGCCGGATGGGCATCCGGACCGTGATGATCACCGGCGACAACCCGCGTACCGCGAAGGCGATCGCCGACGAGGCCGGGGTGGACGACTTCCTGGCCGAGGCCACGCCCGAGGACAAGCTCGCGCTGATCAAGCGGGAGCAGGAGGGTGGCCGGCTGGTCGCGATGACCGGCGACGGCACCAACGACGCGCCGGCGCTCGCCCAGGCGGACGTCGGGGTGGCGATGAACACTGGTACGTCGGCCGCCAAGGAGGCCGGCAACATGGTCGACCTCGACTCCGACCCGACCAAGCTGATCGAGATCGTGGAGATCGGCAAGCAGTTGCTGATCACCCGTGGCGCGCTGACCACGTTCAGCATCGCCAACGACATCGCGAAGTACTTCGCGATCATCCCGGCCATGTTCGCCGGCCTCTACCCGAGCCTGGACGCGCTGAACATCATGCGGTTGTCCAGCCCGGAGTCGGCGATCCTGTCCGCTGTCATCTTCAACGCCCTGGTGATCATCGCGCTGATCCCGCTCGCCCTGCGGGGCGTGCGGTACCGGCCGGCCGCCGCGTCGAAGCTGCTCAGCCGCAACCTGCTGGTGTACGGGCTGGGCGGCATCATCGTGCCGTTCATCGGGATCAAGCTCATCGACCTGCTCATCCAGTTCATCCCGGGGATTTCGTGATGCGCCTACCCACCTGGATCGCCCAACACCTCGCCGCGCTGCGCGCCGTACTCGTCTTCACGGTGCTGCTCGGCCTGGTCTACCCGCTGGCCCTGGTAGCGGTTGGTCAGCTGCCCGGCCTCAACCACAAGACCGACGGCTCGTTGATCTCCTCGGGCGGGACGACTGTCGGCAGCGGCCTGATCGGCCAGTCCTTCACCGATGCGGACGGCAACCCCGTCGCCCGGTACTTCCAGTCCCGCCCCTCCGCCGCCGGCGACGGCTACGACCCGACCTCCACCTCGGCCAGCAACCTGGGCCCGGAGAGCGTCGTCGACACCATCGCCACCGACCCGGAGGAGTCCAGCGAGAGCCTGCTCACCCAGGTGTGCGGGCGCAGCAAGTCGGTCGGCGAACTCAACAGCGTCGACGGCCGACGTCCGTACTGCACCGACGACGGGGTGGGTGCCGTGCTCGCGGTCTTCCGCGCCAACGGTCTGACCGGCCCGGTCACCCGGGTGGTCAGCGTCAACCAGGCCGCCCCGGCCATGCCGTTCGTCTCCTCGTACGAGGGGGTGTCGGTGGAGCCGGCCCAGCCCGGCGAGGACTACGTGGCAGCCGGCGGGGTGGTCACCCCGATCCGGGGCGACGCGCCCGCCGACCCGGCGGTGCCCGCCGACGCGGTCACCGCCAGCGCCAGCGGTCTCGACCCGCAGATCAGCCCGGCGTACGCCGAGTTGCAGGTGAACCGGGTCGCGCGGGAGCGCGGCGCGGACCCGGCGGCGGTCCGCAAGCTGGTCAAGGAGCACACCAGCGGGCGTGGGCTGGGCTTCATGGGTGAGCCCGGCGTCAACGTGCTGGAGCTCAACCTCGCCCTCGACAAGCAGTTCGCCGCACGCTGAGCACCATCGCGGGCGGGGCCGTGCCGACCGGGCGCGGCCCCGCCCGCCGATCTGACCAGGGAGGATGGTCCCCGTGCCACGCGGAGAACTGCGCATCTATCTCGGGGCCGCCCCCGGCGTCGGCAAGACGTACGCCATGTTGGAGGAGGCCCAGCGGCGGGCCGCGCGCGGCACCGACGTGGTGATCGGTTTCGTGGAGACCCACGGCCGCCAGCACACCGCCGCGATGCTCGCTGACCTGGAGCAGGTGCCCCGCCGCACGATGGAGTACCGGGGCGTCGAGTTCACCGAGATGGACCTGGACGCGGTGCTGGCCCGCCGGCCGGAGATCGCTGTGGTCGACGAGTTGGCGCACACGAACGTGCCCGGTTCCCGGCACGAGAAGCGCTGGCAGGACGTCCAGGAGTTGCTCGACGCCGGGATCGACGTGTTGTCCACCGTCAACGTGCAGCACCTGGAGTCGGTCAACGACGTCGTCGCGCAGATCACCGGCACCACCCAGCGGGAGACCGTGCCGGACGAGATCGTCCGCGCCGCCGAGCAGGTCGAGCTTGTCGACATGACCCCGGAGGCGCTGCGCCGGCGGATGGCGCACGGCAACATCTACCGACCCGACAAGATCGACGCCGCGTTGGGCAACTACTTCCGGGTCGGCAACCTCACCGCGCTCCGCGAGCTGGCGCTGCTCTGGCTGGCCGACAAGGTCGACGAGCAGCTCGACCGGTACCGCAGCCAGCAGGGCATCGCGGCCACCTGGGAGGCCCGGGAACGGGTCGTGGTCGCGCTGACCGGTGGCCCGGAGGGCGAGACGCTGATCCGCCGAGCGGCCCGGGTCGCGGCCCGCAGCAAGGGCGCCGACCTGCTCGCCGTGCATGTGGCCCGCAGCGACGGCCTGGCCGGCGCCGACCCGGCCCAACTGGCCCGGCAACGGGTGCTGGTGGAGAGCCTGGGTGGCACGTACCACCAGGTGCTCGGCACCGATGTGCCGGCCGCGCTGCTCGACTTCGCCCAGGGTGTCAACGCCACCCAGTTGGTGCTCGGCGCCAGCCGGCGGGGCCGCTTCGCGCAGATCTTCTCCCGGGGTGTCGGGGTGACCACCACCGCGCTCTCCGGGGCGATCGACGTGCACCTGGTCACCCACAAGGAGGCCGGAAAGGGCCGCCGGGCGGCGGCCGTGCCGGCGGCGCTGTCCCGACGCCGCCGGTTGCTCGGCTTCGGCCTGGCCGTGCTGGGCATGCCGCTGCTCACAGTGCTGCTGAAGGCCCTGCCCGACCTGACGCTGACGAACGACATCCTGCTGTTCCTCGCCGGGGTCGTCGGTGTCGCGCTGGTCGGTGGCGTGTGGCCCGCCCTGGTCGCCGCGCTCGGCGGATCGCTGCTGCTCAACTGGTTCTTCACCCCGCCCTTCCGCACGCTGACCATCGCCGAGGCGGACAACCTGCTCGCCCTGGCCGTCTTCGTCGGGGTGGCGTTGGCGGTGAGCTGGATCGTCGACGTGGCGGCCCGGCGTACCCGGGAGGCGGCGCGGGCCGCCGCCGACGCGCAGACCCTCGCCGCCGTCGCCGGTGGTGTGCTGCGCGGCGAACGTCCCCTGCCCGCCCTGCTGGATCAGCTCCGGGAGACCTTCGGGCTGCGCGCGGTGAGCGTGCTGGAGTTGGCCGAGGAGGCCAGCGGGCGCCCGGAGCGGGCCCGCGAGGAGCATGCCTGGTCTGTCGTGGCCAGCGTCGGCGACCAGCCGCCCTGCACACCCGAAAGCGGTGAGACCGCGGTACCGGTCGACGACCGGATCACAGTCGTCCTCTGCGGACGACGCTTGGAGGCCGCCGACCGGCGGATCGTCGAGGCGTTCGCCGCCCAGGCCGCCGTCGCGCTGCGCCAGGAACGGCTCGCCGAGGAGGCCGCCACGGCCCGGCCCCTCGCCGCCGCCGACCGGATGCGCACCGCGCTGCTCGCCGCGGTCAGCCACGACCTGCGTACGCCGTTGGCGTCCGCGAAGGCGGCCGTGACCAGCCTGCGCAGCCACGACATCGAGTTCGACGAGTCCGACCGCGAGGAGTTGCTGGAGACCGCGGAGGAGTCACTGGACCGCCTCGCCCGGCTGGTCGGCAACCTGCTGGACATGAGCCGGCTCCAGGCGGGTGTCCTGGGCATCTCGGCGACCGCGATCGGCCTGGAGGACGCCGTACCCCTGGCGTTGGACGAACTTGGCCCGGCGGCAGCGACCGTCGGCACGGACATCCCGGCCGACCTGCCCGCCGCCACCGCCGACCCGGGCCTGCTGGAACGGGTGCTGGTCAACATCGTCGCCAACGCGCTGCGGTACAGCCCGCCCGGTCAGCCACCCACGATCACCGCCAGCGCCCACGCCGGCCAGGTCGAGCTGCGGGTCATCGACAGGGGGCCGGGCATCCCGGAGGACCAGTGGGAGCACGTCTTCCTGCCGTTCCAGCGCCTCGGTGACCGGGACAACCAGACCGGCGTCGGCCTCGGGCTTGCCCTGTCCCGGGGGTTGGCCGAGGCGATGGGTGGCAGCATCACCCCGGAGACCACCCCCGGTGGTGGGCTCACCATGGTGCTGCGGCTGCCGGCCGCGCCGACCGTCTCGGAGGGGTCGCAAGAATGACGCGCATCCTGGTCGTCGACGACGAACCGCAGATCCTGCGTGCCCTGCGCATCAACCTGCGGGCCCGCCGGTACGACGTGGACGTCGCCGACACCGGGGCCGCCGCGTTGAAGGCCGCAGCCAGCCACCCGCCCGACCTTGTCGTGCTGGATCTCGGCCTGCCCGACATCGACGGCGTGGAGGTGATCCGGGGCCTGCGCGGCTGGACCACCGTGCCGATCATCGTGCTCTCCGGTCGGGCCGGCAGCGAGGACAAGGTCGCGGCGCTCGACGCGGGCGCTGACGACTACGTCACCAAGCCGTTCGGGGTGGAGGAACTGCTGGCCCGCATCCGCGCGGTGACCCGCCGCCTCGGCGGGCCCAGCGAGGCGGCGCCGGCACTGCGGATCGGTCAGCACACGGTCGACCTGGCCGACCACAGCGTGCGGAAGGACGACGGCACCGAGGTCAAGCTGACCCCCATCCAGTGGAGCGTGCTGGAGAAGCTGCTGCGTCACCCCGGCAAGCTGATCAGCCAACGTCAGCTCCTCCAGGACGTGTGGGGGCCGGAATACCAGAACGAGACGAACTACCTGCGGCAGTACCTGGCCCAGCTGCGGCGCAAGCTGGAAGACGACCCGGCCCGCCCCCGGCACCTGATCACCGAGCCGGGAATGGGCTACCGTTACCGGCCGTGACCCGTTGACACCCGCCGGCAGAGATTGAAGAATTTCTGTTTGCAGCGGCAGCGGCGTGCTTCTGTACCGTCCCCTCCACCGGTGACCCCCCGGGAGCCCCGCCGTGTCTCTGCACCTGTCCCGTCGTCGGCTGTTGACCGTCGGCGGCGCCGGCCTCGTCCTGGCCGGTCTCGACGGCCCGTTCCGGGCCGACCCCGCCCGAGCGGCCGTCACCACCGTCGACCTGGTCGTCTACGGCGCCACCTCCGGCGGGCTGGCCGCCGCGATCACCATGCGCCGACTCGGCCGCACCGCTGTGGTGGTGGAACCCACCAGCCACGTCGGTGGGTTGAGCACCGCCGGGCTGGGCGCCACCGACACCGGCGTCCAGGCGTCCATCGGCGGGCTGGCCGCCGAGTTCTACCGCCGGGTGTACGTGAAGTACCACGGCGGAACCCTCACGCCGACGTCGCCGCTGCGGATGACCTTCGAACCGCACGTCGCCACCACCGTCTTCGCCGAGATGCTGGCCGAGGCGGACGTTCCGGTGGTCGTCGACGCCCGGCTGAGCGGCATCGGCCGCACCGGCAACCGGATCACCGAGCTGCGTACCGAGGACGGGTCGATCTACCGGGGCGGGATGTTCGTCGACGCCACCTACGAGGGCGACCTGCTGGCCATGGCCGGGGTGGGGTTCACCGTCGGGCGGGAGTCCAACGACACCTACGGCGAGACGATCAACGGGGTGCAGTCGCGCAACACCCACCAGTTCGCCTACCCCGTCGACCCGTACGTCACGGCCGGCTCGCCCGCCAGTGGCCTGCTGCCGGGCATCTCCACCACCCCACTCGCCCCGCCGGGCAGCGGCGACGACCGGATCCAGGCGTACTGCTTTCGGATGTGCCTGACCCAGTCGGCCAACCGGATCCCGTTCGGCAAGCCGCCCGGTTACGACCCGATCCGGTACGAGCTGCTGCTGCGGCACATCCAGGCCGGTTACGCCGGACCGTACTTCACCACCCACTCGATCGGCGGCGGCAAGACCGACTCCAACAACAACGGTGCCGTGTCGACCGACAACATCGGCTTCAACTACGCGTACCCGACGGCGAGCTGGGCGGCCCGGGAGAGCATCATCGCCGAACACCGCACCTACCAGCAGGGCCTGATGTGGTTCCTGGCCAACGACCCCCGACTGCCGGCATCGGTACGCGACTCGACCGCCCGGTGGGGGCTGCCGGTGGACGAGTTCACCAGCACTGACGGCTGGCCACCGATGCTCTACATCCGCGAGGCACGCCGGATGGTCTCCGCGTACGTGATGACCGAGGCCGACTGTCGGGGCCGGGTACGCGCCACCGACTCGGTGGGCCTGGCCAGCTACACGATGGACTCGCACAACTGTCAGCGGGTGGTGGTCAACGGCCGGGTCCGCAACGAGGGGGACGTGCAGATCGGCGTGCCGGCGCCGTACCCGGTGAGCTACCGGGCGATCGTGCCGCACCAGGCGCAGTGCGCCAACCTGCTGGTGCCGGTCTGTCTCTCGGCGAGCCACATCGCGTACGGCTCGATCCGGATGGAACCCGTGTTCATGATCCTCGGGCAGGCGGCGGCCACCGCGGCGTCCCTGGCGCTCACCGGGAACCTCGCCGTGCAGGCGGTCCCTGTGCCCGCCCTTCAGACCCGGCTGCGCCAGGACGGCGGGGTGCTGGAATGGGGCTCCAGCGGCGAGGTGATCCTGGACAACGCGGCGACCGCCGGGATCACCCGGGCCGGGACGTGGGTGCGCAGCAGCAGCACCGGCGGCTACTACGGTCCGGACTACGAGCACGACGGCAACGTCGGCAAGGGGGTCAACCGGCTGCGGTTCCGCCCGTCGCTGCCCACCGCCGGTTCCTGGACGGTGCAGCTGCGCTGGACCGCGCATGCGAACCGGGCGACAAACGTGCCGGTGGACATCGAGCACGCCGACGGGCTGATCACCAAGACGGTCGACCAGCGGCAGGCCGGCGGCCAGTGGGTGCCGCTTGGCACCTATCCGTTCACGGCGGGCACCGGCGGCAGCGTGCTGATCCGTACCGAGGACACCAACGGATACGTGGTAGCCGACGCGGTCCGGCTCGTCCCCGCCTGAACGACGCGAGGCGCCGGGTCGACCCGGTCGAGTGGCGGCGCCACCAGCAGCGGGTCGACCTGGATCCGGTCGATGCCGAGCGGGCGCAGCATGCCCCGCAGCGCGGACTCGCACAGCTCCTCCCAGGGCTGGTCGACGCCCATCGCGGCGACCAGCAGCTCCGGTCGGGTGAAGGCGATGCCCACCCGTTGCCCCTGCGGCGAACGGCCGGTCCGCACCGTCCGCACCAGCCGTCCCGGCAGGTCGCGCACCGGAACGGCGAAGATTATCGGGGCCTCGTCCATTGTCGGGTCGGTCCTTTCCGCACGTGTCGCGAGAGCGGCGGTCACCGGCGGCGCCGCCAGGGCACTGGTCAACGGCTGAATCGTTCGAGGTCGCGGGCGAAGCGGCGAATCGTCGCGGCCCGTGCCCAGGTCGGCGCGGGCACAGCGACGACCGGCACGGCCGCACGGGTCACGCAGTACCGGGTGACGTGGCCACGGGACCGGCCGAACCGGCCGCGATCCGGGCTGCCGACGACCAAGAGGTCGGATTCCCGGTGCGCGTGGTCGACCAGCACCTGCCCGGCGTACCCCTGGGTCGCCACCAGCCGCACTGTCACGTCCCGGGGCAGGCCACCGAGCGCCGCGTCGAAGACGCCGCGCAGGTAGGCCAGGGCCGCCCGGTCGCACTCGTCCTGCCACCGCCAGGTCAGGGTGCCGGGCCGCCACGTCGGCGCGAAGACCCAGGCGCGGACGGCGTCCAGTTGCGCGCCGTCGCGGCGGGCCAGTTCCATCGCCCGGCGCAGCGCCTGCATCCCGGCGAACGAGCGGTCGACTCCCACCACGATCCGGTGGGCACCGGCGCGGCGGTTCATGCGGCGGACCCCACCCACGCCGGGGCGACCTTCGGGGTACGCGGGTCGGCCGGCGTGGTCAGGTCGAGCGCGCGCAGGATGTAGTTGGCCTCCGCCACCTCCACCCCGGCGCGCAGGCGCAGGTCGGCCACGGCGCGGTGCAGCACGGTGATGCTGTCGGCGGAGAGGCGGACCACGGCGTCGACGTCGGCGGCGATCCACCACGCCGCGACCGCGCACGGTTCGTGCCGCAGGTACTCCACCAGGTGACTACCGGGCGCGGACGGGCCGAGCCGGACGCTGACCAGCGCCTCGTGCCGCCGCTCCGGCTCGTCCGCTCTGGTCGCGGGCTCGCCGGGGTCGCTGGCCGTGTCGGTGCGGGGTGGCGGCTCGCCGCGTTCCCAGCGTGTCATCCGCCAAGGACTCATGGACCCATCGTCACCACCGCGCGACGACGGAGCATCACTCGATACGTGGTTTCGACGGGCCACCGCCGTTTCTTGACGCTGCGTTCACGCGGCTGCCCGCCGGGGGTGCCGATACGGCGAGTAACGTTCCGAACGGACCAAGATCGGCGTACGAGGAGGCACGATGCTGACGACGACGGTGGACATCCCGACCAGCGACGGAGTGGCGGACGCGAGCCTGACCCGACCGGACGGCGACGGCCCGTTCCCGGCGGTGCTGCTCTTCATGGACGCCTTCGGGCCGCGCCCGCGCCTCGTCGAGATGGCCGAGCGGATCGCCGAACGGGGCTACCTGGTGCTGACGCCCCACCTGTTCTACCGGGCCGGCCGGGCACCCCTGTTCGACCTGTCCCGCCTCGGCGAGGCCGACCAGCGCGCCGCCCTCTTCGAGAAGATCATGCCGCTGGTCGGCGCGTTGACCCCCGACGTGATCAACCGGGACACCGCCGCGTTCCTCGACTTCCTTGCCGCCCGCGACGACGTCCGACCGGGCCCGGTCGCCATCACCGGTTACTGCATGGGCGGCACGAACGCGCTGCGGGCCATCGAGGCGCACCCGGACCGCATCGCCGCGGTGGCGAGCTTCCACGGAGGGCGGATCGTCACCGAGGCTCCGGACAGCCCGCACCTGGGCGTCGAGTCGATCACCGGCGAGGTGTACTTCGGGCACGCCGACGCCGACCAGTCGATGACGCCCGAGCAGATCGCCACGCTGGAGAAGGCGCTCGACGCCGCCGGGGTGCGCTACCGCTCCGAGGTGTACACCGGGGCGCACCACGGCTACACCATGGCCGACACCCCGGCGTACGACGAGCAGGCCACCGAGCGTCACTGGGCCGCCCTGTTCGACCTCCTGGACCGCACCCTGCCCGTCTGATAACGGTGGGAGCGCCGACCCGGTCAGCGGCGTAGCAGCACCGGGCCGGCGTCGATGCGGGTGCGGAACAGCGCGTACGGCTTGCGCCGCAGGTCCTTGCCCCGCTGGTACTGCGGTTGCCGGTGCAGTTGGTTGGCGGTGACGTAGAGGTACCCGTCGGTTGCCACCGACATGGTGTCCGGCCAGAGCAGTCGCGGGTCGTGCACCAGCGTCTCGTACTCGCCGTCGGGCAGTCGGCGCAGCACCGCGTTCTGCTCGTACGCGGTGAGGTAGAGCCGCCCGGCGTCGTCGCTCTCCAACCCGTCCGAGGCGCTTCCCCGGTCGCCCTCGTCGACCACGGTCTCGGCGACCGCCTCCTGGGTGACGCCCGGGTCGGCCAGCGCCTCGGTGGAGACGCTGTACCAGCGTCGGGACGCCAACGGGCAGTAGTAGAGCCGAGCGCCGTCGGCGGAGATGGCGATGCCGTCGGAGCCCATGCTCACCGGCTTCGGCGGACCGTCGGCCGGCCGTTCGAGGAAGGGCCGGCCCTCGACCACCGGGCGGAACGACGTCAGCGGCTCCGCCTTGGTGGACGGGTGGTCGTGCAGTCGCCGCCAGGAGGCCCCGCTGGCCAGGTCCACCACGATGATCCCGTTCGGCCCGGAGTTCGACGAGTCGGTGATGTACGCGACCCCCGACTCACCCCGCCGCAGGTCGAACCGGACGTCGTTGAGGTACGTCGTCGGCAGCGCCACGTCCGTCGGGAAGGTGATCACCTGGGCGACCGTGTCGGTGTCCAGGTCGATCCGGACCAGCTTCGGGCCGCCCGGCTTCGTGGGTTGGAACATCGGGCTGCCGGTGTCCAGTACCCAGAGCCGGTCGGCCGGGTCCACCACGATGCTCTGCACCGAGACGAACGCGCCAGCGTCGTCGTCACCGGACGGGTCGTTCCACGCCTGGTCGGGGTAGGGCATCTCCCGGCCGTCGCGCAGCTCGACGACGGTGGCCGGCACCTCGTCGCCCCACTTCGGGAAGTTGACGAAGATCCGGCCCCGGTGCGAGACGCTCACCCCTGTCGGCATCGGGCCGGTGAAGGTGTGCACCAGCTCCAGTTCGCCCACCGGCTCGTCGCCGACCGGCCCGTTCATGACGTCCGCTCCACGGTGCTCATCGGCTCGCTCCCTACCGGTCGGCTGTTACCGCGCTCCGGTGCGGTTGTTCCCGCCCTGGCGTCCGATATGCCTCCGGTCAGTCCACTGGCGCACCGGCCCGTGCGGCGGGCAGGCCGGGCACCGGGACGTCCACCGCGAGCAGCGCGCCGTCCTGCGGGCCCGCCGAGTCCAGCCCCACCCGGGCGGTGCCGATGAAGAGTCGGCGCAGGTCGGGGCCGCCCAGGCAGATGCCGGCCGGCTGCTTGGCCGGTAGCCGGATCTCCCGGTCGAGGGTGCCGTCGGGCCGGTAGCGGCGTACCGCGGAGCCGCCCCACAGCGCGATCCAGAGGTGGCCGGCCGCGTCGAGCGTCATGCCGTCCGGGCCGCCGTCGGCGGGGGACAGCCGCAGGAACGGCTCCCGCCCGTGCAGGGCCCCGGTGGCGGGGTCGACGGTGAACCTGTCGATCTCGCCGCGCGGGGTGTCGGCCAGGTACATGGTGGTGCCGGTCGCGTCGAACGCCGGCCCGTTCGGGATGGTCAGCCCGGTCACCGCGGGGACCGGCTCGGCGCCCGGGGTGAGGCGGAACAGCGTGCCCCCGCCGGGCACCATCGCGTACGTCATGCTGCCGGCCCAGAAGCGGCCGTGCGGGTCGGCGACGGCGTCGTTCATCCGGGTCGGCTCGGGCGCGTCGGCGACCAGTTCGGCGACCGGTCGGGGGTCGCCGGTGGCGGGTAGCACTGTGACGCCGGTGCCGGCGGCGGCCAGCCATTCGCCCGGTCGGTCGGCCACCGGGGCGACCGCGCTGAGCGGCACGTCGAGGCGGCGCAGTTCCCGCAGCGGGGTCGGGGCGTCGCCGTCGGTCTCCAACAGCCGCCCGGCCAGGAGGTCGACCAGGACCAGCCGGTCGTCTACCCAGCGCAGGCCCTCACCCAACTCCAGCCGGTCGGTGCTCCAGGCGGTCGGCTCGGTCAGCTCCATGGTGTTCCTCCAAAGGGGATCGTCAGCGGACCGTACCGCCGGGGCCGTGGTCGAGCAGCGCCAGCTCGGCCCGGTCGGGCAGACCCTCCCAGTCGCCCCGGGTGGCGACCGCGAACGCGCCGGTGGTGACGGCCCGGTCCAGTCGCCCCGACGCGTCGACGCCGTCGAGCCAGCCGGAGAGCAGCCCGGCGACGAAGGCGTCGCCCGCGCCGACGGTGTCCACCACCGGCACCGTCCGGGCTGGACGGTGGATCGTGTCGGTGGCGCTGTGGCTGGTCGCTCCACCGGCGCCGTGCTTGACCACGACCTCGGCGACGCCGGCCGAGAGTAGCGCCGCGGCCGGGTCGGCGGCGTCGGTCAGCACTGACAACTCGTCGTCGGAGGCGACCACCAGGTCGATCGAGGGCAGCAGCGGGCGCAGCGCGGCGGCGGCCTCGGAGACCGACCAGAGCCGGTTGCGGTGGTTGACGTCCAGGCAGATCGTGCTGCCGGCCGTACGGGCTCGCCGTACGGCCTCCACCACCGCCTGGTACGGCTCGACGCCGAGCGCGCAGGTGATGCCGGTGACGTGCAGCAGTCGGGGTGGTGGCCCGGGAGCGTCGAAGGCCCGGGTCACGTCGGCGGGGCCCAGCCGCGAGCCGGCCGACCCGGAGCGGTGGTAGGTGACCCGGTTGATGTCGGCGACCCGGTTCTCGAAGATGATCAGGCCGGTCGGGGCGGCCTCGTCGACCCGGGACCAGGTCAGGTCGACGCCTTCGGCGCGCAGCGTACGGCGGACCAGTTCGCCGGGCTCGTCGGCGCCGGTGACACCGACCCAGGTGGCCTGGTGGCCGAGTCGGGCCAGGCCGATCGCCACGTTCGACTCGGAGCCGGCGACGGAGATCCCGGCGGTGCCGCCCAGCCGCAGTGGGCCGGTGGTGCGGAACGCCGCCATCGTCTCGCCGAGCGTGAGCAGGTCGGTCATGGCCGGACCGCCGCGAGGAAGGCGGTGGCCCGCTCCCGCAAGGCTGTCGTGTCGCCGCCTCGGACGGCGTCGCCGAGCAGCGGGGAACCGACGCCGACAGCTGTCGCGCCTCGGTCGAGGTAGCGCCGCGCACCGTCCGCGTCGACCCCACCGACGGGCACGAACGCGGTGCCCGGGAACGGGTCGCGCAGGGCGCCGAGGTAGTCGGGCCCGCCGAGCGAGGCCGGGAAGAGCTTGATCGCGGTGGCCCCGCCGTCGACGGCCCGCACCACCTCGGTGGGGGTGAGGGCGCCGGCGAGCACCGGAAGCCCGAGCCGGCCGCCCTCGGCGAGGCTCGGTGCGATCGCCGGGGTGACCAGGAAGCCGGCACCCGCGTCGGCCGCCGCGCGGGCGTCCTCGGCGCTGAGCACGGTCCCGGCGCCCAGGGCGTAGTCGGGCCCGAGGGCGGCCCGGGCGCGGCGGATGATGCCGAGCGCGTCGGCGCTGGTCATCGAGACCTCGACCAGTGCGACGCCGCTCTCGGCCACTGTGAGCACGGCGGCCAGCGCGGCGGCCGGGTCCGGGCCGCGCACGATGGCCAACAGTCGATGGGTACGCAGCTCGTCGAGCAGGTTCATCACGTGTCCTCAGGGGATGCGGTGTGCGGAGATGGTGAGTCGCCAGGTGACCTCGCCGGTCGGTGGGACGACCGCCGCGTCGTCGGGGCCGGCGTCGGCGAGGTCGAAGGCCGCGCCGAGCATCGGTTCGATGCCGACGCTGCGGTAGGGGCCGTTCGCCGGCCAGCCGCCCAGGTTCCGCCAGAGCGCGGTGCTGCGGGGCTGACCCGCGCACTCCAGCTCCAGGGTCAGCCGGTCGGCTCCGTCGACCACCTGGACCCTGGCGCAGTCGAGCAGCACCGCGCCGAGCGCCGTCCCGTCGTCCGGCCCGAACATGTCCAGGGTCAGCCCGGCCACTGTCAGCCCGGCCGGGGCCGGCCACGGCCCTGTCAACCAGGGGTCGCCGCTGGGCCAGCTGCCCGGCGGCAGGAGCGCGGCGGCCTCCGGGTGAAGCCGGGTCGGGGTGCCGGCGGGCGCGTCGAGGCGGGCGCCGGGG
This sequence comes from Micromonospora vinacea, assembly GCF_015751785.1. Classification (NCBI taxonomy): domain Bacteria; kingdom Bacillati; phylum Actinomycetota; class Actinomycetes; order Micromonosporales; family Micromonosporaceae; genus Micromonospora; species Micromonospora vinacea. The sequence continues at coordinate 2,535,602 of NZ_JADOTY010000001.1, forward strand.
GAGAGGTCGAGCAGGGCGTGCGCGGCCCAGACGAACCGGTACCCGGGGTCGGCGGCCAGCCGGTAGTCGGCCACCACCACGCCGCCGGAGTCGGTGATCCGGCGGGTGAGGGTGAACGTCGGGCGCTCGACGACCACGGTGCCGGGGCCGGCGCTGCGCCACGGCCGCGACCACACCTCGCCGTGGTCGGGCTCGCCGCGCACTGTGGGCAGGCACTCCTCCAGCCCGCCGGCGTCGACGAACGCGTCGTCGGGGCGTACCTCGTGCCGGCCGGGTTCCGGGCCACGCCACAGCCACTCGCGGCCACCACCGTGCAGGCTCGTCCACCGGCCGCCGTGCGCCGCGTCGTACGCCACCCGCAGCGCCACCGGCCGCGCGCCGGTCACCACTCGGCGAACGACCCGTCGGCGTGCTGCCAGACCGGGTTGCGCCAGGCGTGCGGGCTCTGGGCGGCCTTGCGGACCGCAGCCTCGTCGACGGTGATGCCCAACCCGGGCCGGTCGAAGCGGGCGATGTGCCCGTCCACGAACCGGAACGGCTCCGGGTCGACCAGGTAGTCCAGCAACTCCGAGCCGGCGTTGTAGTGGATGCCGATGCTCTGCTCCTGGATCAGGAAGTTCGGCGTCGCGAAGGCCACCTGGAGGCTGGCCGCCAGGGAGATCGGGCCGAGCGGGCAGTGCGGGGCGAGCAGCGCGCCGTACGTCTCGGCCAGCGCGGCGATCCGGCGGACCTCGGAGATCCCACCGGCGTGCGACAGGTCAGGCTGGACCACGGCGACCCCGGCCTGCAATGGGCCGAGGAACTCGGACCGCCCGTAGAGCCGTTCGCCGGTGGCCACCGGGATCGGCGTGCTGGCGACGATGTCGCGCAGGTGGTGAGCCTGATCCGGCAGGACCGGCTCCTCCACGAAGAACGGGCGCAGGGCGGCCAGCTCGGGCAGGATCCGGCGGACGGCGGCCATGCCGGCGCGACCGTGGAAGTCCACAGCGATGTCCCGGTCGGGGCCGAGCACCTCGCGGGCGGCGGCCACCCGGCCGATGACCGCGTCCACCTCGGCCGAGGTGGGGATCGGCGAGAGCCGCCCGCAGGCGTTCATCTTGACCCCGGTGAGGCCGGCGGCGACCTGCGCGGCGGCGGCGTCGGCGACCTCGTCGGGTTCGTCCCCGCCGATCCACGAGTAGATCCGCACCCGGTCACGCACCGGCCCACCGAGCAGCGCGTGCACCGGCGCGCCGTACGCCTGCCCGGCGATGTCCCAGAGCGCCTGGTCGAGGCCGGCGACAGCGCTGGAGAGGATCGGGCCACCCCGGTAGAAGCCGCCCTTGGTGAGCACCTGCCAGTGCTGCTCGATGCGCAGCGGGTCCGCGCCGATCAGATGTTCGGAGAGCACCTCGACAGCGCTGCGCACCACCTCGGCGCGGCCCTCGACCACCGGCTCACCCCACCCGACCAGCCCGTCGTCGGTCTCCACCCGGCAGAACAACCACCGTGGCGCGACCAGGAAGGTCTCGATCCGCTCGATCTTCACTGACTGCCCCTTCGTCCCCGTGCCTTCTCGACGTCGCGGACGGCCTTGTCCAGCAACTGACGCATCGCGGTCTCGGCCGCCGTCTCGTCCCGATCGCGCAGCGCGTCGACCACCGCGCGGTGGCTGGGTACCGGGTCGTCGTGCGGGCTGCCGCCGTGCACCAGCCGGTCCCGTTCGGCGAGCCCGGTCTCCATCACCACCTCCATCCGCTCCAGCAACTCGTTGTGGGTGGCGGTCAGCAACGCGCGGTGGAAGGCGAGGTCGGCGGCGATGGCGGCGGCGGGATCACCGTTGGCCTGGGCCATCTCGGCCAGTGCCCGGTCGAGGGCGGTCAGGTCGTCCTCGGTGGCCCGGGTGGCGGCCAGCCGTGCGGCGGCCGGCTCGATGATGGCGCGCACCTCGTGCAGTTGGTCGAGGAGCCGTTGGTCGGTGCCCTCGGCGAACTGCCAGCGGATCACGTCACCGTCGAGCAGGTTCCAGTCCGCACGGGGCCGGACGAAGGTGCCGCGCTTCTGCCGGGCGTCGACGATGCCCTTGGCCGAGAGGACCTTCAGCGCCTCGCGGAGCGCCGTGAGGCTGACGTCGAACTCCTCCTGCAACGCGACGATGTTCAGGGTCGCGCCGGCGGGGATCTCGCCGGTGAGGATGCGACGGGCGATCGCTTCGACGGTCTGCCCGTGGACGCCGCGGCGTGCGTACTGTGCCAATGCTCCTGGCCTTTTCGCTGGTCGGTATCGATCTCTCAGGCCGAGGCTTTCACCGCTGTCCAGCCACCGTCCACCACGAGGCTCGCGCCGGTGACGTAGGCGGCGTCCGGCGAGGCGAGGAAGGCGACAGTGGCGGCCACCTCGTCCGGTGTGCCGAAGCGCTTCGCGACCGTCTCCGCGATGCTGCGTTGGCGGTCCTCTTCGGACACCTCGGCCCAGGCGGCGGTGAGGATCGGCCCGGGCAGCACCGTGTTGACCCGGACCTGTGGGCCGTACTCCACGGCGAGTTGGCGGCCGAGCGCGATGAGGCCGCCCTTGGCTGCGGCGTACGCGGGCCGGCCGGGCAACCCGACCAGCGCGTGCACCGAGGAGATCAGCACCACCGCGCCCGAGCGTGCCCGCAGGTCGTCCAGGCAGGCGCGGACGCCGAGGAACGAGCCGGTGAGGCTGACGCCGAGTTGGTGGTCCCAGGACTGTCGGCTGGTCTCGTGGGCTGGTGCGACCCGCACGGCGTACGCGGTGCTGACCAGGATGTCGATCGGGCCGAGATGGTCCCGTACGGCGCTCACGGCGGTCGTCCAGTCGGCCTCGTCGCTGACATCGCCCACTACGGACAGTGCGCGGTCGCCTCGGGCGGTCAGTTCCTCGGCCAGCGGGGCCGAGTCGGCCACGTCGAACAGCGCAACCGCTGCTCCCTCGGCGGCGAGCCGCCGGGCGGTGGCCGCGCCGATCCCACCCATCGCACCGGTGACCAGCGCGTTCTTGCCTTCAAGCCGGCGCATAGGCTGATCCACCTGACCCTCGCCTTGCTCTCGTCTAATCATTAATTACGAAGATATCTTGACAGCCGGCGAGGGTCGATGCAACCTTCTGGTCACAGCATTCACATGGACGACACATCGCGCGGTGACGCTGAGTGTCGTAAAGGAAGGGATACCTCCGTGAGCGACTTCGACCCCGGTCGCCGGCGATTCCTTGGCCACCTTGGGCTCGCCGGCCTGGGCGCGCTCGGCGCCAGCTCGTTCCTCAGCGCGTGTGCCAGCTCCGCCAGCGGGCCGACGACGAGCAACGGCTCGGGTGCGGTCACCATCCAGTCCAACCTCTCCTCGCCGCAGGCCAAGGCGGCGATGGAAAAGCTGATCGAGACCTTCAACGCGCAGGGCAAGGGCACGGCGAGCCTCAACACGATCGCCTCGGAGACCTTCCGTACCCAGCTGCCGACCTACCTGACCTCGGCCAACCCGCCGGACCTCTACACCTGGTACGCGGGCTCGGTGGCCAACGACTACGCCAGCAAGAACCTGCTGCTGGACGTCTCCGAGGTGTGGAAGTCACTGGACGACTACCCCCAGTCGCTGCGCACCCTCTCCACCGACGCCAGCGGCAAGCAGATCTTCGTGCCGATGAACAACTACTGGTGGGGCTTCTTCTACCGCAAGTCCAACTTCGCCAAGTGGGGCGTGCAGGAGCCGAAGACCTGGACCGAGTTCCTGGCGCTCTGCGAGACGCTGAAGAGCAAGGGCGTCCCGCCGATCGGCATTGGCCTCGGCGACACCCCGTGGGTGGCCTCGGCCTGGTTCGACTACCTGAACATCCGGATCAACGGGGCGCCGTTCCACCGCGAGCTGCTCGCCGGCAAGCAGCGCTTCGACGACCCGAAGGTCAAGGCGGTCTTCACCCGCTGGCGCGAGGCCCTGCCCTACTTCGACCCCAAGGGCAAGGCGTACCCGTTCCAGGAGGCGACCACCGCGCTGCTGGCCGGCAAGACCGGCATGTTTCTGATCGGCACCTTCTTCGCCGACGCGGCACCCAAGGACGCGCTCGGCGACCTGGACTTCTTCCGGTTCCCGATCATCGACCCGTCGGTGCCGCTGGCCGAGGAGGCGCCGACCGACGGCTTCTTCGCCAGCGCGAAGACCGCCAACCCGACCGGCACCAAAGCCCTGCTCAGCTACCTGGCCGGGGTCGAGGCCCAGGAGGCGTACGTCAAGGCCAGCTCCGGCATCGTGCTGCCGGCCAACCCCAGGGCCAAGGCGTCGGACTCGCCGCTCGTGGTCAAGGGCAAGGCGATGCTGGACGAGGCCAAGGAGCTGACCCAGTTCTTCAACCGCGACTCCAGCGACGCGCTCCAGCCGACCGCGGACACCGCGCTGACCAAGTTCATCGACAAGCCGGACCAGATCGACGCGATCCTGCGGGAGTGGCAGGCCGGCGCCGAGAAGGTCTTCAAGGGCTGACGTGACAGCAACGATCTCCACGACTTCGGTCACCCCCACCCGGCGGCGGCGACGGTCGGCTCGACTGTCGCCGCTGCTGGTGGCGTTCGTCCTCGTGCCGTTCGCGGTCGAGAGCGTCTGGGTCTTCTGGCCGGCGATCCAGGGTTTCTGGTTCTCCCTCACCCGCTGGGACGGGATGACACCGCCGACCTTCGTCGGCACCGACAACTACGTCGAGCTGGCCGGCGACGCCACCTTCCGGGGTGCGCTGGTCAACACGGTGATCTGGCTGGTGCTCTTCGGCGGCCTCTCCGTGCTGGGCGGCTTCGGCATGGCGCTCGTCCTGCAGAAGGAACGGCGCTTTGTCGGCTTCTACCGGGCCGCGCTGTTCACCCCTGTGGTGTTCTCACTGGTGGTGACCGCGCTGGTCTGGCGGGTCTTCTACCAGCCCGACGGCATCGCCGACACGCTGCTGCGGGCCGTCGGCCTGGAGAGCCTGATCCGGCCCTGGCTCGCCGACCCGCAGACCGCCCTGTACGCGGTGATCCTGCCTGCACTGTGGCGGCAGATCGGGTACGTGATGGTGCTGTTCCTGGCCGGGTTGAAAGCGATCGACCCGGCGCTGCACGAGGCGGCCCGGATGGACGGCGCCAACGCCTGGCAGCGACTGCGGCACGTCACGATTCCCCAGCTCAAGGGGGTCAACGCCGTGGTGCTGTCGGTCATCGTGATCGACTCGCTGCGCTCGTTCGACATCGTCTGGTCGCTGACCAAGGGCGGGCCGTACCACTCGTCGGAGCTGCTCAGCACCTACATGTACTCGACAGCGTTCCAGAGCCTGCGGCTGGGTTACGCCTCGGCGATCGCTGTCGTGATCTTCGTGCTCGCGCTGGCAGTCATCCTCGGCTACCTGGTCCGCGCGTTCCGGGAGGAAGCGTCATGAACAAGCTCCGTACCGGGGCCTTCCACACCGGCATGATCCTGCTCTCGCTGCTCTGGCTGGGCCCGGTGCTCTGGGTGGTCGTGATGTCCACCCGGTCGTTCGACGACATCGCCGCGCACGGCGTGGGCAGCCTGCCCCGGTCGTTCACACTGGACACCTACCGGCAGGCGTGGACCGACGGCGGCGAACTGCGCGCGCTGATCAACAGCATGCTGGTCACCGTCCCGTCGGTGGCGCTGAGCCTGGGGCTCGCCGCGATGGCGGCGTTCGCGCTGAGTCGCTTCCGGATCCCCGGGCGGCGGACCATCCTGCTGCTGATGCTCGCCGGCAACCTGCTCCCACCGCAGATCCTGCTCATCCCGGTGGCCAAGTTCAGCGAGCTGACCGGCCTGTACGACACGCTCTGGGCGCTGATCGCGGTGCAGGTCGGCTTCGGGCTCGGCTTCTACACGTTCGTCCTGCACGGCTTCATGCGGGACCTGCCGGGCGAGATCCAGGAGGCGGCCACCATCGACGGCGCCGGCACCGCGCAGATCTTCACGAAGGTGATGCTGCCGCTGACCCGACCCGCGCTGGCCGCGCTCGGGGCGCTCTCCTTCACCTGGATCTTCAACGACCTGCTCTGGGCGATCACCGTGCTGCGTACCGATGACAACATGCCGGTCACCCCGGCGCTGCTCGCCCTCCAGGGCCAGTTCGTCTCGTCCTGGAACGTCATCGCCGCCGGCACTGTCATCGCGGCCGTCCCCACCGTCGCGGTGTTCCTCCGCTTCCAACGGCACTTCGTGTCCGGACTGGCACTCGGAGCGGTCAAGTGACCGCCGAGACCGGGCGGCGCTGGACGCTGCGGGGCACGCACACCGAGTACACGGTGACGGTGCCGGCGCACGGCCGCTGGCTGGAACTGGTCGCGTGGGGTCCGCACGGCGTCTCCGACGGGCCCTCGCCGGTCGCCTACGACGGCCCGGTCCCGTTCCTGACCGCCGGGGACGCCGCCCCCATCGAGTACGCCACCGACGCCGACCGCCCGTTCACCGGCGCCGACCTGGTGATCGAGACCTCGAACGGGCAACGCCGGGTGGGCTTCGTGCACACCGACGTACGGGTCGACGCCGACCAGCGGGAGTTGGCCGTCGAGTTCGCCGACCCGGTCACCGGGCTTCGCGCCACAGTGCACTACCGGGTGCCCGTCAGCACCGACGTGGTGCAGCGGTGGGTCGAGCTGACCAACGGCGGCAGCGACGCGCTGCGGGTGGTCCGGGCCGGATCGGGCGGGTTCTGTGTACCGACGCCGCACGGCGCGCTGCTCAGCCACCAGTGGGGGCAGTGGGAGCAGGAGTTCCAGCTCTCCCACGTCGAGCTGGGTCACGGCACGTTCAGCATCGGCAGCTCCCAGGGCGTACCCGGGCATCTGCACGTGCCCTGGCTGGCCGTGCGCGACGCCGCCGAGCCGGCCGGTCCCGCGTGGGGGATGGCACTGGCCTGGACCGGCTCGTGGGAGATCAGCGCCGAGCGGGACACCGGCGGCCTGACCCGGGTCCGGGTCGGCCGTCAGCTGGTCGACGGCCCGCTGGAGTTGGCCGCCGGCGAACGGCTGTCCCTGCCGGTCGCCACCGGGGCGTACAGCCCGGACGGCCTGGACGGGCTGGCCCGGGTCTGGCACACCCACCAGCGGTTGCTGGCCGGAGAGCGGCTCACCCCCCGCCCGGTGCTCTACAACTCCTGGGAGGCGACCTATTTCGCCGTCGAGGCGCAGAGTCAGCTCGCGCTCGCCCGGATCGCCGCCGAGCTGGGCGTGGAGACGTTCGTCGTGGACGACGGCTGGTTCGTGGGCCGCGACGACGACACCGCCGGGCTGGGCGACTGGACACCCGACCCGGCGAAGTTCCCGGCCGGGTTCGACACGTTCATCGCCGACGTCCGCGCCCTCGGGCTGAACTTCGGTCTCTGGGTCGAGCCGGAGTGCGTCAACCCGAAGTCCTCCCTGTACGCCGAGCACCCGGACTGGGTCTACTCCGTCGACGGCCGGCCGCTCACCCCGGTCCGTAACCAGTACCTGCTCGACCTGGGTCGGCCGGAGGTCGCCGAGTTCGTCCACTCCACAGTCGACGGTCTGCTGCACCGGTACGACATCGACTACCTGAAGTGGGACTTCAACCGGCCGCGTACCGAGCCGGGTCGACCCGGTGGGGTGAGCCCACTCGACCTGGACGGCGCGCACGTCGCCAACCTGCACCGCATCTACGAGCGGTTGCGCCGGGACCACCCCGGGGTGCTGATCGAGGCGTGCGCCGGCGGGGGCGCACGGACCGACCTGGCGATGGCCGCCCGGGCCGACGTCTTCTGGCCCAGCGACAACACCGGCCCACTGGACCGGCTGGCCATCCAGTACGGCTTCCTGCACGCCAACGCCCCGCACCTGCTCAGCTCCTGGGTCACCGACGCGCCCGGCCTGTTCGACAGCCGGCCCCGAACGCTGGCGTTCCGGTTCGTCCTGGCGATGGCCGGTGTGCTCGGCATCGGCGCTGACATCCGGGCGTGGACCCCCGCCGAGCGGGCCGAAGCGTCCGGCTGGATCGCCCGCTACAAGGAGATCCGGGACGTCGTCACGCGCGGCGAGGTGCACCTGATCGGTGGCCCCGACCAGGCCCGCTGCGCGGTGCAGTACACCGCGCCGGACGAGGACCGGGTGGTCGTCCTGGCCTGGCACACCGGCCGGCTCGACGGCGCCGGGCTGCTCCCGTCCCGCCCCGTTCGGTTGCCAGTGCGCGGCCTCGACCCGGCGGCCCGTTACTCCCACGGCGACCAGCACTACTCCGGCAGCCACCTCGCCAGCATCGGCCTGCCCGTGCAGTGGAGCGCGACCCACGACGCCGACCTCATCGTGCTGACCCGCGACTGAGATCGGAGCACCACCACCCCCACCCCCGAGGGACAGGAGTACCTCCATGCGCCTGAACCGACAGCTGACCGCCGCCCTGGCCGTGCTCGGCCTGGGCCTGGCCAGCCCGATGCCGGCGATGGCCGGCCCACCCCATGCCAACCCACCGCAGGCCGGCCACGGGCCCGGCCGCCCCGGTCACGCCCCGGCGGCCACCGGCGCCGAGGACCAGGGGGCGCCGACCTTCTTCAACAGCGGCCTCGCCCCGACGCCCTACCAGGGCTGGAACACCTACTTCGGCCTCGGTGGCGATCCCACCGAGGCCGAAGTACGGTCGGTCACCGACCACATGGTCAACAGTGGCCTGCGCGACGCCGGCTACACCTACGTCTGGATCGACGGCAACTGGGCCGCGCCCACGCCGCGCAACGAGGCCGGTCAGCTCGTCGCCGACCCTGCCCGCTTCCCCGGCGGAATGGCCGCGTTGGCCGCGTACATCCACAGCAAGGGGATGAAGGCCGGCATCTACACCGACGCCGGCCCGTACCTGCCGGGGCAGTGTGGGCTCGGCAGCAACGGCCACTACCGGGCCGACATCGCCCAGTTCGCCGGCTGGGGCTTCGACGCGCTGAAGGCAGACTGGCTCTGCGGCCGGGCCGCCGGCCTCGACCCGGAGGCCACCTTCCGGGAGCTGGCCGAGGCGGTACGCCAGTCGCCCCGGCCGATGCTGCTCAACATCTGCAACCCGGTCAGCTCGGACTGGGGCGGCGGCCCGTACCCTCCGGAGCAGCTCTCCACCTGGAGCTACACGTACGCGCCCACCATCGCCGACTCCTGGCGGACCTACACCGACGTGGGGCTCACCGACCCGACCCCGCAATGGGCGTACCCGTGGGTGCTGCGCAACATGGACGTCAACGCGTACCACCCGGCGGCCACTGGGCCGGGGCACTACAACGACCCGGACTACCTGCTGCCGATGCGTCCGCTGCCCGACGGCGGGTACGAGCTGAGCCTGGAGGAGTCCAAGACGCAGCTCGGCATGTGGGCCATCATGGCCGCGCCGCTGGTGATCGGCTCCGACCCGCGTGGCCTGCCGAAGGAGATGATCTCCGCGCTGACCAACCCGGAGATCATCGCGGTGGACCAGGACCCGCTGGTCCGGCAGGGCATCAAGGTCGCCGACACCGGCACCGACGCGCAGGTCTGGAGCAAGGTGCTCGCCGGCTCCGGCAAGCGGGCCATCGCACTGCTCAACCGGCACGACACCGCCCAGCAGATCACCGTGAACTTCGCCGACGTCGCCCTCGGCGGGTCGGTTCGGGTCCGTGACCTGTGGTCCCGCTCCGCAGTGGACGCCCAGCCGGGCACCCCCGGCGTACAGCCGTTCACCGGCTCGTACACCGTCGAAGTGCCGGCGCACGGGGTGGCAATGCTCGGACTGACCGGCACCGACCAGGTCGCCGGCGCCAACCTCGGCGGCACCGCCAGCGCCAGCCCGGCACTGGTCCGGGTGGACGACACCCACGCCACCGCCTTCGTCCGCGACGCTTCCGGTGCGCTGGCCGTCAACACCCGCTCCGGTACGACCTGGGGAAGCCGGTGGACCTCCCTCGGCGGCCCGGTCGGCGGCCGGATCCTCGGCCAGCCGGCGGCGTACGGCTCCGCCGACGGGCGGCTCGACGTCTTCGTCCGCGGCACCGACAACGCCGCCTGGCAGCGCAGTTACGTCTCCGGCAGATGGGGACCGTGGCGCAGCCTCGGCGGCACGCTGACCGACGCGCCCACCGTGGCCTGGACCAACCCGGCACAGTGGACCCTCGTCGCCCGCGGCGCCGACGGCAAGCTCTGGTCGCGTACGCCGAACGCCGGCTGGACCGGCGTCGGGGCACCCGAGAACCGGCCGTTCTACGGTCGGCCGAGCGCTGTCGTCGACGACGCCGGTGTGCTGCACGTGGCGGTCCGCAGCCGCACCGACGAGGTGTGGTGGAGCAGCCGGACCGGCACCACCTGGTCGGCCTGGACCAACCTGGGCGGCACCACCAGCGGCAGCCCGACCCTGCTCGCCACCTCCGGCCGGGTCTACCTGTTCGCGCTGGCCGCCGACAACCGCCTCTGGCAGCGCAACCTGGCCGACGGCGCGTGGGGCGGCTGGTTCCGACGCGGTGAGTTCGCCACCGACGCGTTCCGGGGTGCGCCCGGGGCCGCCGCCGGCGCCAACGGCAGCGCCTGGCTGGCGGTACGCGGCGTGGACGACCGGGTACACCAGATCGTCCTCTGATCCGCGGGTGGCGGGCCGCCGGCCAGATTGCGGCGGCGGCCCGCCACCCACCCAGCCTGGTTCAGGCCGGGACGAGGTCGCGGCATTGGCGCAGGGCGGCCCGGGCGAGGGGCGTGTCACGGCCGGCGATCCCGGCTTCCAGTTCGGCGACGGCCGCCGCGGCCCGCGCCGGTTCACCTTGCGCGGCTGCGGCCTCGGCCAGCACCAGCACCGCGTCGGCGGCCCACGCCAGGATGCCCTTTCCGCGTACCACAGACAGCGCCTCCGCCGCGTGTCGGACCGCCTCGTCCGGTCGCCCGGCCACCGTCAGTCGGGCCAGCGCCGAGAGTGCCTGCACCAGCGGCCAGATCGCGCCCACCCGCCGGGCGTCGGCGACCACCTCGCGCAGCGCCCGCTCGGCTGACTCCACCTCGTTGCGGCCTCTGTTGCCGCCGCCAAGCCCGGCGCATCCCTCGGTGCGGCTGACGGGGCTGTCGTATTCCCTGCCAGCTCGTTCGGCGGTGGCCGTGAGCGCCAGAACGGTCGCCAGTTCGACCCGCGCGTCCAGCAGGGTCACCGGCATCCGCTCGGCGCTGGCGACCAGCCGGCCGAGCCGTTCGGCGAGCCCGTCCAGCCGGCCGGCGGTCCGGTCCAGTGACAGTTGGGTCGCCTCCACCAGGGACGTCAGCCGCTCGTACCCGGTCTCGTCGACCAGCGCCCGACCGGCCGCCAGCAACGCTTCGGCCTGTTCCGGGTGGCCGGCGTGCAGCGCGCCCTGCGCCCAGTTCAGGCAGGCCCGCGCGTGCTCGCGGGGCCGGTCGGCCAACTCGGCCGACGCGCGTAGCTCGTTGATGATCGCCCAGGCAGCCGGGTCGCCCAGCTCCAGCAGCAGCGAGGCACGGGCGATGCGGACCGCGAGGTGCGCCGCCGGATCCCCGCTGGCCGCCGCGGCGCTCTCCGCCTCTGCACACCGGGCCAGGTGGTCGTCGACGTGCCGGCCGACGACGGTGTCGGGGGCCGCCAGCACCGCGAGCGCCGGAGCCTTGCGACGCGGCGCGCGCAGGTACGGCACCGCACGCTCGATCTCGGTGTACCCGCGCAACGCCTCGCCCTGCTGGCGCAGCATCCGCCCGAGCACCAGACCCAGCTCACCTCGGGCGCCCGGCGGCAGCCGTCGGTCGGCGAGCAGCCGTTCCAGGACCGGGATCGCCTCGGCCTGGCTGAGCCCGTCGATGGCCGACCGGCCCAGCTTGGCGGCGAGCCGAACCCGTACCGGTCGGGGCAGCTCGGCGATGTCCATCGTCTGGAGCAGGAAGCTGGCGGCGGTTGCGTCGTCGCCGCGTTCGGTGGCCAGGTCGGCGGCCGCCTCGGCGTTGCGGACGAAGTCGGCCCCGCTGCCGGCCCGACGGTAGTGGTGCGCGAGCTGGGCCACCGGCCTCGGCAGCACCTGCTCCAACACCCGTGCCACCCGCAGGTGCAGCCACTCGCGGCTCTCCCGGGGTACCAGGTCGTACACCACCTGTCGGGCCAGGTCGTGACGGAACCGCAGACCGTCACCGGCGTCGTGCAGCAGGCCCGCCCGGTGCGCGGCGGTCAACGCCGCGCCGATCGCCACCCGGTCCAGGCTGAGCACCGAGGCGAGGATGCGCTGGTCGGGTGCCATCCCCAGGACGGCCGCCGCCCCGAGAACCTCCCGGGTGGCCTCGTCGAGCGGGCGCAGCCGCCAGAGCAGCACGTCACGGAGGACGAACGGGACACTGTCGTCGGCCATCGGGTCGCCGCCCCGTTCGGCGAGCGTCCGCAGCACCTCCTCGACCACGAACGGGATGCCGGCGGTGCGGTCGAGCAGGGTGGCGGTCAGCTGCTGAGGCGGATCATCGAGGCGTAGGGTGCGGGCCGCCAACCGGCGTACGTCGTCGGCGTCCAGCGGGCTGAGGGGGATGCGTGTGACGCTCCATGGGGGAGTGCGCGCCAGGGCGTCGTGGATGGGCGTACTGCTCCCCGGCGCCGCCGTACGCGCGGTCAGCACCACGGCCAGCCCCTCCACCGGGTGGGTGCTCAGGTAACCGAGGAGTTCGCAGGTCGCCGGATCCGCCCAGTGCAGGTCCTCCAGCAGCAGCGTGGCGGGGCTCAACGCGGCGAGCACCGCCGCGACGGCGCGGAGCAGGCGATGTCGCTCGGCCGCCGGGTCGGTCAACGGGGGCGGCGCGTCCGGCAGTACGTCGGCCAGTTCGGGCAGCAGTGGCGCGAGGGCGCCGGCCACCGGGCTGAGCGGACCGAGTTGGTCGGCGCCACAGCGGATCGCGTCCAGCAGCACGCCGAGCGGGAAGGGCTCGGGCACGTCGTCACACTCGCCGATGAGGTGCCGCCCGGGAAGTTCGGCGAGCAACTCGGTGACGAGTCGACTCTTGCCGATCCCGGGCTCACCCTCCAGCAGGATCAGGCAGGGCGGGTTTGCGACGAGCCGGCGTAACTGTGCCAACTCCGCCGCCCGGCCGACGAACTCGACGGGCCCGCGCAGACGTTCGGGGCGGACGGGAGTGTGGCTCCCGCCGCCCCGTGTCCTGTCCTGGTCGCCGTCGATCACCGTGGGCCGAGCAGATCACCTCTGTCCGACGGGACGGTGAGCCGGCGGACCGGCGGTGACCTCTGTCACACACCGGCCCACCGGCTCGTCGGCACGGTCAGGACTGGACGGTGACCGGCACGGTCTTCAGCGACCCGTCACCGTTGCGGAACTCCAGCACGCCGAGGTAGCGCTGACCCGGGGCGAGACCGAACCAGCGCACTGTCAGGTTCGCCGTCGCGCCCGGCTGTACGCTGCGCTGCTTGGGGTCGATGGTGAACCGGCCGGTGGACGTGCCCGGCGCACCCGGCAGGTAACTGGTCACCGTGTACGCATTCGCGCCGTCCTCGATGTTCTCGGTGAACTCCTGCTCGACGACCACGATGTAGTCCCCGGCACCGTCCGGCAGCGTCACCTTGGCGCCGTCCCGGCCGCTGGCCGTGGCGGTGACGAACTTCCCGAACTTGTCGTAGACGTTGAGGCTGAACTCGGTGCACTCCATCACCCCCTCCTCGTCGTCCCAGTCGATGTGGGAGCAGGTGGGCCGCTCGGACGTCACCTGGACGAGTGGGCTGCGGGTTCCGGCCGGCACGTGCAGTGTGGTCCTGCTGATCGACTCGGGCAGCGGCACCGGCAGGTTGTTCGACGTGCTCCAGTCCCAGCTCGGGCCGTCGCCCTTCAGTGTGACCACGTTGCTGGTGCCCGAGGTCAGGCCGGAGAGCTGGGAGATCAGCTGACCCTGGTAGCCGACCTCGGCGGCGATCCGGACGCTGCCGAAGGTGCCCTTGCCGGTGATGGCGTCGGGGGCCACCAACCCGGAGTTGTGCACGACCAGCGGGCTGCGTACCGCGTGCTTGAACTGGTCGCGCCAGGTCAGCGAACCGTCGGCCCAGGTGTCGAACGCGCCGCCGGTGTTGGTGACCTCAACGGTGAAGCGGGCGCTCTTACCCGGGCGGATCTGCAACTTCTTCGGGGTGACCTTGACCTTGTAGCCCGGCGGGGCCTGCACCGACGAGGAGTAGGTGCTGGTCTTGTCGCTGACGTTGGTGACCGTACGGGTCACCGTCTGCTTGCCCACCATCCGGCCCAGCGAGATGGACGGGTAGTTGAGCTGTGCCGTGTCGATCGCGCCGGTCGTGTCGCAGCCGTCCAGGTCACCGAGCCCGTAGTCACTGCCGCGGTCGGCGGACACCCCGCACAGGTACTGGATCCAGTCCTGCTGGTTGGAGTCGTACACGAGGCCCGGGTCGAAGGCGCTGCCCGGCTCGACCTGGCCGGCGCCGTAGTTGAGTGGAGTCGCGTCGTACGTGCCGATCTTGATGGGGTTGCCCTTGTCGGTCTTGTCGACCGCGCTGGTCATCAGCGCCGAGCGGACCGCCGCCGGCGACCAACCGGGGTGCTTGGCCAGCAGCAGGGCGGCGATGCCGGCGATGTGCGGCGCCGCCATCGAGGTGCCCGACTCCAGGGCGAAGTCGTTGCCGCCGATGGACGGGGAGAACGCGGCGACGATGTCCTGGCCGGGCGCGCTGATGTCCGGCTTGAGCAGCTCACCGGCGTTGAGGTTGGACGGTCCGGCCGAGGAGAACGCGGCGACCGCGGGCGCCTCGACCGTCTCCAGCGTGCTCGGCGAGATGGTCGCCGTGGCGTTGCCCTTGGCGACGTACGCGGTCACGGTGGCCAGGTCGACCTCGTTGATGTGCACTGTCGGCACGGCCTGCACGTCGGCGTTCAGGGAGTTCAGTTCCTCGTTGTACAGCACCATGCCGACCCCGCCGGCCCGCGCCACCTCGATGCTCTTGTCGGTACGCGGGATCTCGCCGCGCAGGCAGAGCACGATCGCGCCCTTGACCTTGGCCGGATCCAACGTGTCGTCGGCGCAGAGGCCGGCACCGTAGGCACCGTCCGGGTCGATCGCGCTGTCCTTCGCGAAGACCAGTCGGGCCGGCCCGACACCGGTCTCGCCCATGCCCACACCGGCGATGGTGGTGCCGTTGCCGAGGGTGAGCTTGCGAGTGTTCTGCCGGTCGGTCGTGCTCGCGGCCACAGTGGTCAGCCAGGGCGTCGAGTTGTCGACGGTGTTGGCGAACGGGCCGGAGTTGCCGGCGGCGGCGGCGACGAACACCCCGGCGGCGGCCGCGTTGAAGAACGTCGCGTCGACCGCCCCGAACCGCTCGGTGTCGTCACCGATCGAGTAGTTGATGACGTCGACGCCGTCAGCGACCGCGTCGTCGATCGCGTGCACGATGTCGATGTCGGTGCCGGTCGCTCCGCCGGCACCGTTGTCGTACAAAGCCTTGTAGATCGCCAACCGCGCGGCTGGCGCCATGCCGGAGATCATGCCCAGGTCCTGGGTGCCCGACGTGGCCCGCACACCGTGGATGCCGGCCGCGGTGCTCGCCGTGTGGGTGCCGTGGCCGTTGCGGTCGCGCGGCGAGGAGTAGTCGTCGGGGAACGCCTCGGCGATGCCGCTGTCGTTGTACCAGCGCGCCCCGATCACCTTGTTGTTGCAGGTCACCGGTGCTTCGACGCCGACGTCGCAGGTGCCCTTCCACTTGGCGTCGATGACGGCCTGGTCGGGGCGAGGGCTGGGCAGCGGTGCGAAGCTCGCGCTCTCCGGCCAGTAGCCGCTGTCGATGACCCCGATGATCACGCCCTCACCGGCGTGGGAGTCACCACCGAACTCCTTCTTCCACACCC
Organism: Micromonospora vinacea; assembly: GCF_015751785.1. Classification (NCBI taxonomy): domain Bacteria; kingdom Bacillati; phylum Actinomycetota; class Actinomycetes; order Micromonosporales; family Micromonosporaceae; genus Micromonospora; species Micromonospora vinacea. The sequence goes on from NZ_JADOTY010000001.1 coordinate 2,551,400, forward strand.
CACCCTTGCCGGTCAGGCCCAGGTAGTCGGGGGTGTGTGAGGTGGCGGCGTGCACCTTCTGGCTCTCGTACACCGCTCGGACACCCTTGGTGGCGCGCAGCCGGGCGGCCTGCGGCCCGGTCAGGTCGGCGGCGAAGCCGTTGAACGCGGTCTCCATGGTGACGCGGGTGCGCTCGGCCGGCACACCGACGTGGTCCAGCACCGACCTACGCTGCTGGCGCAGGTGATTCCGGTACGCGTTGGCGTTCCCCGACGTGCGGTTCAGCTTGGCCCCGTCGGCCGGCTTGGTCGCCGCGATCCCGGGAACCCCGCCGGTGTAGGTGGCCAGCGGCTCCTCGGCGAGCTGGACGAGGTAGCGGGCGGTCGGTCCACTACTGGCCGGCGCGGCGCTCGCGCTGGCGGGCAGGCTGGTCAGGCCGGCCGCGGTCAGCGCCACGGCGGCCAGCATGCTGACCCCGTACCTGGCCCGTCCGGTCCGATCTGCGTTCGGTTGTGGCACGTCGTTGCCTCCACGTTCGGTGCCGGCCGTCACGACTGATGACGGTGGCCGAAACCTAGGATCGGTACCGATCATCGAGAAGCACCCGTAACCTGGCTGTCATCTTGGAAACAAGCTCGTAACACAACGGGTACTTTGCGCGTCATTTGGGAGCGCCGACCTGGGGGATCCATGCCATTTGGTCGGTTGCCCGTGCCGTCAGCCACCCGGCCATCGTCCGTCCCATCCGGACGATCCCTGGCGCGGCTGGTCCGACGCTCATCTACCCCTGGTACGACGGCAGCGTCCTGAACCACGCCACAGTTCACGGCGTGGACCGCAGCGCGCTGACCCGGTTCCAGCGCCTGCCGGCACCGCAGATCGAGGTGGCACTCGACGCGATCCTCGACGCCCACCTCGCCGTCAGCGCCGCCGGCCTGGTCGCGGTGGACCTCTACGACGGCTGCTTCCTGTACGACTTCGCCGCCACCCGGAGGTGGCCCCCGGCGCACCGGCGGGATCCGCCAGCGGGCTGGCCGGGTCCTGAGGGCGAGCGGCGGCGTTCACCGCAGGCTTGGCGGGGCAACAGCAACCAGCGCCGGGTCGTGGAACGAGCGACGAGGCAGGCGCCGGCCGCTCGGTACCCCGACGTACCAGCACTGGTCCGAGCCTGGCGGCTGGCGACACCCTGAACCAGACAGTGGCGCGTTCCCGAGGGGTTGGCCCAGGCGTGCCGTCACGTCGGAGTTCGGCGGGGACCTACGGCCGCTTGGATTCCCGCGTCGCCGGACGCCTGGAGCGTCGCGCACGTCGTACAGCGGGCAGAGCGTCGCGCGCGTCGTCGAGCGTGCAGAGCGTTGCCCGCGTCGTCAAGCGTGCAGACCAGCCTGCTTCGTCGCGCGGGCAATGCGTCCATCCGCGCTGTTGAGCATGCACAGCAGCCCATGACGCCCCGTCGAGCAGGCCGAGCGCAGCACCGGCCCAGGGCCCGGCACCGAGATTAAGTCCCCTCACTGCGACCCAGGTGCGGATGTGGTTGCCCGGCTTGAGGGGTGATCGTTCTCGGCTGGCTGCCCCTATGTTCGTCGGTGGTAGTGGTTGCGGCGGGGGAGTTGTTCGGGGTCGAGCCAGGCGGGTGGGATGAATTCGGGGTGGCCGTCGTTGCCGAGTTGGACGGCCCAGTCGCTGTGGTGCAGGTGTCGGTGGTGGTGGCCGCAGAGGAGAACGGCGTTGGCCAGGCTGGTGGTGCCTCCGTCGGCCCAGTGGTGGATGTGGTGGGCGTCGCACCAGCGGGGTGGGCGGTCGCAGCCGGGGAAGACGCAGCCGCGGTCGCGGAGTACGAGGGCGCGGCGCAGTGGGCCGGTGATGAGGCGGCGTTGTCGGCCGACGTCGAGGGGTTGGCTGGCGCTGCCGAGGACGGCGGGCAGCAGGGTCGCGTCGCAGGCGAGTCGACGCACGGCCTCGGGTGTGAGGCTGAGGCCGGTGTCGAGGGTGCCGCTGCTCAGTTGCCGGGTTAGTTCGTCGTAGGTGGTGGTGATGACGATCTGCGCGGGGTCGCCGCCGCTGTCGGGCAGTTCGCCGGTCCGGAGGGTGAGTCGGCAGATGTCGGTGAGGGCGTCGTGGCGGCGTTGTCCGGGGGATCGGGTGTCGTCCGGTCCGGACGGGGTGGTCAGTGGGCCGATGGCGGCGCGGAGCAGGCCGGCGGTTTCGGCGTCGAGGGTGCCGGTGAGTCGGAGTCGGCCGTCGGTCTGCTCGGAGAGGGTGAGGTGGCGGTCGTGGGTGGCGCGGCGTGCTTCGGCGTCGAGGGCGGCTTGGGCGGCGGCGTCGGCGATGTCGGGGGCGACGTGGTCGAGGATGCGGGTGCCGAGTTTGCGGAGGTGGGTGGGGTCGAACTGGGTGGCCCAGCCGACGAGCACACCGACCGCTTTGTCGGCGGTCTCGGCGTCGGCCGACGTGTTCATGGTGTCGACGGTGTCGGCGATGACCCGGGCCTGGTCCAGGGTGATGGCGCCATCAGCCAACGCTTGTCGGATGCCGGGGTTGCCGGTGTCGAGGGCGGTGGCGAGGTCGATCAGGCGGCGGGCGGCGGGAACGGTCAGTCGCAGTCGTTCGCGTAACCAGACCGCGGTGTTGGAGGCGCCGTGGGTGCGGGCGGTGCCGCGCCCGTCGACCTCGCGGATAAGGGTGAGGGTGACGGCGGCGAGGCGTTGCTGAAGGCGGTACGCGGCGTCGAGCGCGGCGATCAGCTCCCGTTCCGGCAGGGCCCAGGCGGGGGCGTCGATGCAGGCCGCGACCGCGTCGTCTGCCTGCGCCAACTCCTCGACCATACCCCGACACTAGAACAGGTGTATGACACTTCCAGTCACCATGATCGATTGGACTGACGGCACCCGGCGCGGAGTTTGGCGGGACCCAACTCCGGCCGGAAGCGTGCCGGCAGTGTGGCTTCGGGGCGAGGTCGTGGCCCGGAGCGTCAGTCGCGCCGGACGAGGCCGGGGCCGGCGATGATGTCGATGTCGCCGTCCGCGATCTCGTGGCCGGCGGCGCAGCGGAGCACCGCGCGGATGGGCTCGCCGCAGTCGTGGTGGGTGGCGACGATGGACGGGCCGGTGTCGGTGGCGGCCCAGGTGTCGCCCCAGTTGCGCAGTGCGGTGATGACGGGCAGGAGTTCGCGGCCCTTGCGGGTGAGTTGGTACTCGTGGCGGGTGCGCTGCCCGGGCTCCCGGTAGGGGATTCGTTCGAGCAGCCCGGCGGTGACCATCTCCTTGAGTCGGGCGGCCATGGCGGGCTCGCCGACGCCGACCCGGCGGACGAAGTCGTCGAAGCGGCGCGTGCCCAGCAGGGCCTCGCGCATGATCAGGACCGTCGACCTGCTGCCCACGATGTCCATCGCCCGGGCCACCGAGCAGTTCTCGCTCGTCCAGGAATCGCGATCGTCTCGTAGGTCCTCCATGTCATCCAGCCTACCTGACTTGCGTGAGGGCTAGCCAGGTGATTCACTGGGGTGCGCTGACTTCAGCAGACGCAAGTCAGACCGCCAGCCTGAAGGATCTTCAGTGACCACCAGCGCCACAGCCCCGACCCCACCCGGGAAGACCCCATCCGGCGGGACCCCACCCGGAGCGACAGCACCCGGGAAGACCCCGGCCGGCACCGCCCACTCATCCTTGCGTGGCTCCCGCCCGGTGACCCTGATCGCCATGTGCCTGGGCGCGATGATCACGTTCCTGCAGATCACCGCGACGGTCTCCGCGCTGACCACGATCCAGCGGGACCTGCGGGTCGACCCGACCACGGTGGTCTGGATCCCCAGCGCCTACACCCTGATGGTGGCGAGCGTCGTGTTGTCCGCGGCCACCCTGGGCAGCCGCTACGGGCGTAAGCGCATGTTCGGTGCCGGGGTCGTGGCGATGATCGTCGGCGCAGCCGTCGTGGCCGGCGCTCCGACAGTCGCGTGGGTGATCGTCGGGCAGTTGGTCGCCGGCCTCGGTGGGGCCCTGATCCTGCCGAACAGCCTGGCGATCCTCGGCGCGACCTTCACCGACCCGCACCGACGGACCGAGGTGATCACCGCCTGGTCGGCGGCGTCCGGCATCGGGCTCGCGATCGGCCCGCTCATCGCCGGCTTCCTGCTGCGGAACTACCAGTGGCACAGCGTCTACCTGTCGACGATCGCGTTGGGCCTGGTCACTCTCGTCGTCGCCATCGTCGGGGTGGCCGAGTCCCAGCCGAGCCCCGCCCGACTCGACGTGCCCGGCCTGCTGCTGGGCACCGTCGCCATCGCGGCCGCCGTCTACGCGCTGATCCAGGGCGGCAAGGTCGGCTACACCAGTCCGGTGGTGTCAGTGGCCTGGGTCGTCGCTGTCGTCGCACTTGTCGCGTTCGTGTTTGTCGAACTGCGGACCGGCGCGCCGATGCTCGACGTACGGCTGTTCCGGTCCGCGTCGTTCAGCGCCGTCATGGTGGTCGGCGCGGTGTCGCTGTTCGGTTTCACCGGCGTGGCGATCCTGCTGGTCCTCTTCCACGAACGCGCCCAGGCGCTCAGCCCGCTGGACACCGGTTGGCGGATGCTGGTGCTCTTCGGCGCCTACGTGCTTGTCGCCTTCGGTGCCGGGCGGGCGATCCGTCGTACCGGATTCAAGGCGCCGTTGACCCTCGGCCTGGTCCTCGGTGCGGTGGCCAGCTTCGCGCTGGCGAACCAGGGGCCGACCACGTCGTTCGGTGACCGCTGGGCGCTGTTCGCGTTGTTCGGCGCGGCCAGCGGTCTGGTGGTGGCCCCGGCGACGGCGGCGGCGTTGGCCAGCGTCGCGCCCGCCCAGGCCGGCATGGCCTCCGGCGCTGTCAACGCCGCCCGCCAGGTCGGCTCGGTGCTCGGCTCGTCAGTGCTCGGCACGCTCCTCACCACCACGATGGTCGCCGACCTGCCGGACCGGCTCGCCGCGCACCAGGTCGGCGAACCCACCCGTACCGCAGTGCGGGCGGCGGTGGCCTCCGGCGCCAACAGCGACCAACCGCTGCCCGACCCGGTCCGGGCGGCGATCGCCGAGGCCCTGACCTCCGGTGTGCAGGCCGGGTTGCGGATCAACGGCGTCGTCTTCCTCGTCACCGCCGTGCTGGCGCTCACCCTCATCCGCAACCGGCCCCACCAGCACTGAGGCCAGCGCCCCGACTGCGCCGATCGCCACGAAGATCAGCTGATGGCGGTCAACCCGTGTTCACGGCCGCGGTGACCTCGACCTCCAGCACCGCGCCGTCGAGAAAGAGCCGGCTCACCTCGACGGTGGTGCTGGCGGGCCTGGTCTGCCCGAAGTAGCGGTTGCGGACGTCCGCGTAGCCGGCCAGGTCGCCGAGGTCGGTCATGAACGTCCGGACGTGCAGCACGTCGGCGAAGGTGGCACCGTGTGCCGCGAGCAGCGCGCCGATCAACTCGAAGATCCGTTCGGACTGCATCCGCACGTCGCCGGGTGCGACCACCGCGCCGGCGTCGTCCACCCCGACCTGACCGGAGAGCATCAACAGCGCGCCCCCCGGCAGGTCGAGGCGGGCGACGTGCGCGAACCGGTCGCCGAACGGCGCGGCGACGGTCGCGGGGTTGTCCAGGGTCAGGTTCACTAACTCTCCTCGGCTGCGGCGGTGTCGGTGAGACGGGCGATGTCGCCCTCCGGATGGCGCGCGGCCGCCAACGCCGATGCGGCGGCGCGCAGCAGGGGCGCCGGAGCGTCGCCGAGCACGTCGAGGGCGAGCCGGGCGTCCTTGGCGGCCAGGGCGGCGGCGAACGCGGCGTCCGTGGCGGTCGCCCGGGCGACCGCGCCGCCGAGCGGCCCGGTGGCGAGCGCCTCGAGGGCCGTACGCCTGTCGACGCCGACGGCGTCCGCGACGGCGAGGGCGTCCGCGACCGCGGTGACCGCCGTGATCAGCGCGGTGTTGAGCACCAGCTTCAACGCGGCGCCCCGGCCGGAGCCGCCGCAGCGACGGACGGTGCCCAACGTCCCCAGCAGCGGGGCGATCCGCTCGACGACCGCCTCTTCCCCACCGGCCAACACCACGAGCCGGCCCGTCTCAGCAGCTTCCGCACTGCCGGCGACCGGAGCGTCAACCAGCGGTACTCCCGGCGGCAGCAGGGTGGCCAGTTCGGCCACGGCCCGGGGACCGATGGTGGACATCTCGATCACGGGGGTGCCCGGCCGCAGCGCCAGTGCCGCACCGGAGTCGACAAGCGTGTGCCGGACGGCGACCGCATCGGTGAGCATGGTGATCACCACGTCGGCGTCGCGGACCGTCTCGGCTGGGCTGCCGGCGGCTCGCGCCCCGGCGTCGACGAGCGGCGCCGCGCGGGCGGACGTGCGGTTCCAGACGGTGAGCCGATGGCCGGTGGCCAGCAGCCGACGGCCGATCGCGGTGCCCATCGTGCCCGTACCCAACAGGGCGATCTTGTTCATATCACCAACGCTAGGGGGCGGGGAGTCATGCCACCAGCGCCTGTTATGCATCGTTGCCATGCTGCGGGAGCATGTCACGATGCAGCTGAACGCGCTCCAGGTCTTCCGCGCCGTCGCCGAGCACGGCTCCATCACGGCTGCGGCCCGCAGCCTGCGCTACACCCAGTCGGCGGTGTCCCGACAGATCGCCGCGCTGGAAGCCGAGACCGGGTCGCCGTTGCTGGACCGGTTGCCGCGCGGCGTCGCCCTGACCGAGCAGGGCCGTTGCCTGCTCGGCCACGCCGAGGCGGTGCTCGACCGGCTGGACACCGCCCGGCGGGATCTGGCGGCGCTGCGCGACCTGTCCGCCGGCCGGTTGCGGGTCGGCGCGTTCCCCACGGCGGTCGCCGCGCTTGTGCCACGTGCTCTGGCCAGCTTCAAGTCCGACCATCCCGAGGTGGCCCTGTCGCTTGTCGAAGGGCTCACTCCGGGGCTGCTGGAGCGCCTGGTCGCCGGCGACGCCGACGTCGCCGTGGTGAGCGCCGCGTCGGACCAGCCGCTCGACGGCGACCAGTTCGACCTGCACCACCTCGTCGACGAGACGCTTCTGGTGGCCGTCCCCCGGACGCATCGGCTCGCCCACCGGCGGACCATCCGCCTGCATGACCTGGCCGACGAGTCGTTCATCGCCGGCTCGGCGACAGCCGAGGAAACTCTGCTGCGAGCGACCCTACCGGCGGGTTTTCGCCCGCGGATCGACATCGTCGCGGCCGAGTGGACCGGCAAGCTGGGCTGTGTCGCGGCCGGTCTGGGCGTCGCGCTGGTGCCGGCCCTGGCCGTACGCGCCGCTCCATCCGACCTGACCCTGCTCCGCCTGCACCCTGACGACGCCTCCGTCCGGCGGATCTTCGCCGCGACCGTCGCTGGGCGGAGCCGACCACCGGCGGTGCGGCGGTTCCTCAGTCATCTGGACCGGGCGGCGGGCCTGAGCGAAGCGGGCAAGTGACGCGGACCGCCGTGCGGCGGTCCGCGTCCCCGGCGTCAGCCGCCGATGGTGTCGAGTTCCTCGATCGCGTCGGCCGGCAGTTTCAGGTCGGCCGCCGCCATGTTCTCCCGCAGGTGCGCCACGCTGGAGGTGCCGGGGATCAGCACGATGGTGGGGGAACGCTGGAGCAGCCAGGCGAGGGCGACCTGCTGCGGCGAGGCGCCCAGCCGGGCGGCCACGCTGTCGAGCGTGTCGGACTGCAACGGCGTGAACCCGCCGAGCGGGAAGAACGGCGCGAAGGCGATGTTCTCGGCTGCGCACCTGTCGACCAGGGCGTCGTCCTGCCGGTTGGCGACGTTGTAGAGGTTCTGCACCGTGACCACCGGCGCGATGGCCTGGGCCTCGGTGATCTGGGCGGAGGTGACGGTGCTGAGCCCGAGGTGCCGGATGAGGCCCTGCTCGCGCAGCTCCGCCAGAGCGCCGAACTGCTCAGTGATGGGTGCGTCTTCGGGGCCGTGCGCCGAACCCACCCGCAGGTTGACCACGTCGAGGACGTCCAAGCCGAGGTGATCGAGGTTTTCCCGGACCTGGGCCTTGAGGTCATTCGGCTCCAACGACATGATCCAGGAGCCGTCGGCGCCGCGGCGCGCGCCGACCTTGGTGACCAGGTGCAAACCCTTGGGGTACGGGTGGAGCGCCTCGCGGATCAACTCGTTGACCACGAAGGGCCCGTAGAAGTCGCTGGTGTCGATGTGCCGGACGCCCAGGTCGACAGCCTCGCGGAGCACGGCGAGCGCCTGCTCGCGGTCGCGGGGCGGGCCGAAGACACCCGGGCCGGCCAACTGCATCGCCCCGTAGCCCATTCGGCTCAGTGTGAGGCCGTCAGCGGGGGTGAGGGCACCGCCGGGAAGATTCTCGCTCATGTCATCCTCTGTCCGTCGTCGTCGTGACATCCGGGGCCGCTCGGAACAGGCCCTCCGACGACTGTGCGCCGGCATCAACCCCGGCGGCAGGGCGAGCTGTTCCTGGTAGTGACACAGCCAGTCACCGGGCCGCCCGGCGATCTACCGTCGGTGGCATGGACGCAACGAACCCGCTCGGCGAATTCCTGCGTGCCCGCCGTGAGCAGACCCGGCCCGAGGACGTCGGGCTCGGCCCTGGCGTGGGCCTGCGCCGGGTGCCGGGGCTGCGGCGCGAGGAGGTGGCGATGCTGGCCGGCATCAGCGCCGACTACTACCTCCGGTTGGAGCAGGGTCGTGAGCGGCACCCTTCGGTGCAGGTCCTCGATGCCCTCGCCGGAGTGCTGCGGCTGGACCCGGAGGCGACCGCGTACATGATCGGGTTGAGCCGTGCGCGGTCGCGCCGGGCGGCCCGACCGGCCGTCGAGCGGGTGCCGGCCAGCATCCTGCACCTGCTGCGGCAGCTCTCCATGCCGGCGTTCGTGCAGAATCGCTACCTCGACATCCTGGCCTCGAACCCGATGGCGAGGGCGCTGTCGCCGAACCTCGCCCCGGGCGCCAACCGACTTCTCGCGGTGTTCCTGGACCAGGCGGAGCGGGAGCTGTTCCGCGACTGGAGGCAGGCGATGCAGAGCGTGGTGGGGCAGATGCGTGCCGACTCGGGCGGCGCCACCGACGACCCACGGTTGACGGCTCTGGTGGGGGAGTTGTCACTCAAGAGCGACTGCTTCCGCCAGCTGTGGGCGCGTCACGAGGTGCGTCGGCGGGAGGGCATTGTCAGCCGGCTGCACCACCCCGAGGTGGGCGACCTCGACCTGTACTGCGACAAGCTCGCGGTGGCGGGCGCCGACGGGCAGCTTCTGGTGATCTACCACGCCGAGCCCGGTACGGAGTCCGCCCGCTCGTTGGCGCTGCTCGGCTCGATTGCCGCCAGCACCGCGGACGACGCGCCGGAGAGCGTCCGACCCGGTGACCCGGCTCGCCTCTATCCGCTGGAGTGAGCCGGTCAGGGCCGCTGCGGGGCCGTCCGGGTGGGGATGTGCTCGTAGCGCTTGCGCATGGTCTCGCTGGCGGCCGGACCGGCGGCGAAGACGAAGTCGGCGTCGTCGAGCGGGCGACCGGTGCTGCGGTCCACGATCACCGGATCGGCCTCCATGCCGGTGGTCCGGTCCACGAGGATCATGCTGCGCTCGCTCGGGTCGAGGCGTGAGTTGCCCCAGGCGGCGAGGGCGACGACGACGGGTCGCAGGCTGCGGCCGAGGTCGGTGAGGACGTACTCGTAGCGGTCCGGCCTGGTCTGGTATCGCCGACGTTCGAGCAACCCCTGACCGGTGAGGGTCTTGAGCCGGCTGGTCAGGATGCTCGACGAGACGCCAAGGTTGGCCTGGAACTGATCGAACCGGGTGTAGCCGTCGAAGGCGTCATGCAGGATCAACAGCGTCCACCACTCGCCCACGTGGCCCAGCGCGCTGGACAGCGGGCATTCGCGGTCCTCCAAGCGGATCTTCCCGGCCACAACAGTGCCTCTCCTGAGTAGGTGCTAGTGTCGAAGTTAGTAGGTGCTATTTCAGAAGTAACTATACGACGAGGCGTTCGGCCGCGTCTGGAAAGGGCTCCGACCATGACCGACACCCAGGCCGCACCGGCCATCATCCGCCGCTACTTCGAGCTGGCCGGCCAGCCCGACTCCGCGGACTACTTCGCCCTCTTCGCGGAGGACGCCGTGGTCGAGGACGAGTCGACCGAGCACCGGGGCATCGACGCCATCCGCCAGTGGCGTCGGTCCGTGCCGCTGGTGTCGTACGAGATCACCGACGTCGAGGACACCCCCGCCGGCACCGTCGTGACCGCGACGATCACCGGCGACTTCCCCGGCAGCCCGTTCGCCGGCCTCCGGTACCGCTTCGGCGACTACGACGACAACGCGATCCGGCTGCTGCGCATCGCACCCTGACGACCAGCGACGGCCTTGGCGGGCGCCGGCCCTGACGTGCTGAGCGACGACTTGACGGCACTTGTTTGTGAGTGCACACTTACAAACATGCGATCGACTGCCGAGGCCCGCCGGGTCACCGTCCTGAACACCGCCGTGTCGGTGTTCGCACGCGCCGGCTTCCACGCCACCCCGGTCACCGCAGTGGCCGCCGCCGCCGGCATCTCCGAGGCGTACGTCTTCCGGCTCTTCTCCGGAAAGCTCGGCTTGTTCGTGGCGGCGGCCGGGGCGTGTTTCGACCGGATCGCCGACGCGATCGAGGCGGGTGCGGAGAGCGCCGAGGGCGACAGCTCGGAGGAGATCCTCGACGCCATGGGCGGCGCCTACGCGGAGTTGATCGCCGATCGCGACCTGCTGCTCTTCCAGGTGCAGGCGCAGGCCGTCACGGACATCCCGGAGGTCGCCGAGGCGGTGCGGGCCGGCTACCGGCGGGTCGCGACCTTCGTGCAGAGTCGCGCCCGGGCCAGCGACGCGCAGGTGCAGCAGTTCTTCGCGTACGGCCAGCTGTGCCACCTGATCGTGACCGCCGGCCTGGAGCAGGTCCCGGAGCCCTGGGCTCGCGCGCTGACCGCCGGCATTCGCCACCCCTGACCGACCCCGATGCTGGGCCGCCTCGGCGGCCCAGTTTTTGAGCCTGATAAGTGTGTGAGTGCACACTTACAAACAAAGGGAGAAACCGATGACCACCGAGACGACGATCACCGAAGTGGTGCTGCCCGGCGTGGTGGAGCCCGACGGCCTCCTGCTGCACCGACGCGCGATGCCCGTCCCCGCCCGGGGGCAGGCGCTCGTCCAGGTCGAGGCCACCGGCATCTCCTTCGCCGAGCAGCAGATGCGCCACGCGCTCTACCCCGGCCAGCCGAAGTTCCCGTTCGTGCCCGGCTACGACCTGGTGGGCACCGTCCGGGCGGTCGGTCCCGGCGGCGACGACGCGCTGGTCGGCACCCGGGTGGCGGCGGTCACCAAGACCGGTGCCTGGGCAACGCACGCGCTTGTCGACATCGACGCCCTGGCCCCCGTACCCGAGGGTCTGGACCCCGCCGCGGCCGAGACCGTCGTCGTGAACGGGGTGACCGCCTGGCAGATGCTGCGGGACGCCGACCTGACGGCCGGGCAGACCATCCTCGTGCACGGCGCGAACGGCGGCGTGGGAAGCGTGCTCGTCCAACTCGGCCGACACCTCGGCCTGCGGGTCATCGGCACCGCCGCCGCCCGGCACCACGCCGGGCTGCGCGAACTCGGCGTCGAACCGCTCGACTACCGCGACCCGGACATGGCCGCCCGGGTCCGCGAGCTGTCGCCGCGAGGCGTCGACGCCGTCTTCGACCCGGTCGCCGGCACTGGCGTACGCACCTCGTACGCCCTGCTCGCCCCCGGCGGCAAGCTGGTCGTCTACGGCAACGCCGCCGCCGTCGGCACCGGGCAGTCGGTCGCGTGGGTCTTCGTGAAGCTGCTGACCCGCCTCTACACCTGGAACGCGCTGCCCAACGGCCACCGGGCCGGTTTCTACAACTTCTGGGCCGGTCAGCTCACCCGCCGCGCCGCGTTCCGCCGTCGCCTGCGTACCGACCTCGGCATCGTGCTCGACCTGCTGCGGCAGGGAGTGATCGTGCCGCAGATCGCCGCCCGCTACCCCCTCAGCGAGGTCTCCGCGGCGCTGGTGTTCGCAGAGAATCGCAGCCGGGCCGGCAAGGTGGTGCTGGAGCCCTGACCTTCGGCCCGTCCAGGGCGCTGGTGCGGCGGGACGCCGCGAGGGCGTACGGTGAACATGTCGCCCGGGACCCCGGTGGCCGCCAGACGCCGTCGCCACCAGCCCGCCAGGGGCGTTACCGCTCATCTTCTCCATCGCCGCGACGTACCGGTCGTGTCGGCTGATCGCAGACCGCGTCCCGACCGACCGGTCGCCGCGTCATCGGTGTCCGGCGGTCGGTCGCCCGACGCGCACTCGGGATCATTCATCCGTGCGAATTGTTCCGAACGCCTTAATGAGGGAGTAACAGATGAGGATCGCCAGGGATCGGATCGTCACCGCACTTCGCGACCGGGGTCAGCAGGCCCGGGCCGACTGGGTCGAGCGCGAGCTGCCGGAGCAGGTGGACCCGGCCAAGCACTCCGGGCTGCTCGCCACCCTGAACCTCAACCCAGCTGATCTCGTCGACGCGTCATCCCCTTGAGGATTGCGCTGCTCGGACCGGTCGCCTGGCGTACGCCCCCACATCACTACGGCCCGTGGGAGCAGGTGACCGGCCTGCTCGCCGAGGGGCTGGTCAGCCGCGGGGTCGACGTGACGCTCTTCGCGACACTGGACTCGGTCACCTCCGCCCAGCTCGACGGCGTCTGCCCACGGGGGTACGCGGACGACCCGGACCTGGACGGCCGGGTGTGGGAGGCGATGCACGTCTCCCACGCGATGGCCCGCTCGGCGCAGTTCGACCTGGTGCACAGTCACCTGGACTGGCTACCCCTGGCGTTCGCTGAACACTGCCGAGCGCCACTGCTGACCACAGTGCACGGTTTCTCCGGCGCGGGGATCCTGCCCGCCTATGGCCGAGCCCGCTCGTCGTACGTGTCGATCTCCGACGCCGACCGGGCGCCGGAGCTCGACTACGTGGCCACGGTCCACCACGGCGTCGACGTCGGCGGACTGCCGTTCACCAAAGAGGCCGGTCCTGGGCTGGCAGCCTTCGGCCGGATTCACAGGGACAAGGGCACCCACACCGCCATCGAGATCGCCCGCCGCGCCGGCCGACCCCTGACCATCTGCGGGATCGTGCAGGACGAGCGGTACTTCGCCGAGCAGGTCGCCCCACACATCGACGGCGACCAGGTCGTCTTCCTCGGGTCGGTGGGCCCGCAACGGCGTGCCGAGGTGCTGGGTGACAGCACCGCGCTGCTGCACCCGATCGCCTTCGACGAGCCGTTCGGGCTGTCGGTGGTGGAATCGATGGTCTGTGGCACCCCGGTCGTCGCCTATCGGCGAGGGTCCATGCCCGAGGTCGTCGACGAAGGGGTGACGGGTCTGCTCGTCTCCACCGTCGACCAGGCGGTCGAAGCGATCACCCGGGCCGCCGGCCTCGATCGGGCGGAATGTCGGGCGCGGGCTTTGAAGCGCTTCAGCGCGGACCGGATGGTCACCGACTATCTGGACGTCTACGACAAGCTCGTCCGCAACTGACTGAACCGCACCGCTCTCCGTTCCGCCGGTCACACACGCTGACCGGCGTGCGCCGTCACCGCGTGAGGCTCACCCCGTACTCCTGCGGTGGCCGACAACCGGAAGGCCCGACGTTCATGCCCAGCTACGGATTCCTCAGCACCCACCCACCGACCCGGTGCGGACTGGCCACCTTCAACGCGGCCCTCGCCGCCCAGTTGACCGCCGACGGCACCCGCGGCGGCATCGTTCGGGTCACCGATCACGGCGACGACCAGCGGCCCGTGCCCGGGGTGGTGCACACCTGGTCGGCGCGCGACCCGGCCGGCTGGCGGGAGGCGGCGGCCGCGCTGAACGCGTACGACGTGGCGATCGTCCAGCACGAGTACGGCATCTATCCCGGCACCGACGGCGAGGAGGTCCTGCCGTTGCTGCGGCGGCTCAGCGTGCCGAGCATCGTGGTTCTGCACACTGTGCTCCGTCAGCCCTCGGCCCGGCAGAAATCCCTGTTGGAGCAGATCGTGGCGACCGCCGGAGCAGTCGTCACGATGACCGACACGGCCCGCGACCGGCTGCTCGTCGGGTACGCGGTGCCAGCGGGCAAGGTGACGGTGATCCCGCACGGCGCGGACGAGCTTGCCGGTGTACCCGTCGACCGGCGTACCCGCCCGCACCTGCTGACCTGGGGGCTGCTCGGGCCGGGGAAGGGCATCGAGTGGTCGTTGCGGGCCCTCGCGCGGTTGCAGGATCTGGAACCGACTCCGACCTACACGGTGGCGGGGCGGACCCACCCGAAGGTGATCGAGCACCACGGTGAGGCGTACCGGGCGGGCCTTCACCAGCTCGGTGCCCAGTTGGGCGTCGCGCATGCCGTCGACTACCAGGACGTCTACCACGACCAGGAGGCGCTGGGCCGGTTGATCCGCTCCGCCGACGTGGTCGTCCTGCCCTACGACTCCCGCGAACAGGTCACATCCGGGGTGCTCATCGAAGCGGTGGCCGCCGGGGTTCCCGTCGTGGCGACGGCGTTCCCGCACGCCGTCGAGCTGTTGACCGGTGGGCCCGGTCTGGTCGTACCCCACCAGAACCCGGCGGCACTGGCCAAGGCGATCCGGCGGGTCCTGATCGAACCGGGCCTGGCCGCCCGGTTGGCCGGACGGGTTCGTCCGCTGGCCGCGCACCTGCGTTGGCCCGCAGTGGCGGCCCGCTACGGCGCTCTCGCCGACGAGCTCATCGAGGCCCGTTCACCCGCCGTCAGCGCCGTGCCCGCGTGACGGCGACCACCGGACGCCCCCGGACGTCGACGGTTGGGCGCTGGGCGACGGCACCCGCGCCGAGCTTCGCGCACCTGGCTCGGCTGAGCGACGACACCGGTCTGTTCGAGCACGCACGGCACGCCATCGTCCGGCGTGAGCATGGTTACTGCACCGACGACGTGGCCCGTGGCCTGGTGGTCGTCAGCCGTGAGCCGGAGCCGAGCGAGGAACTGCTCCGGCTGGCAGAGCGGTACCTCGCGTTCCTGACCCACGCGCAGGACGCCGGCGGCGCGTTCCGCAACCGGCTCGGGCACGACCGGCGTTGGGTCGACGCACCAGGGCTCGGCGACTGGTGGGGTCGAGCTCTGTGGGGCCTGGGCACGGCCGTCGCCCGCAGCCCCGCCCCATGGGTACGCGAGGAGGCGCTTGTCGCCTTCAGCCGGGGCGCCACCCGGCGGACGAAGGCCCCGCACACGATGGCCTTCGCCGGTCTGGGCGCGGCGGAGGTGCTCCGTCGTCACCCGGGTCACGTCGCCGCCGCGTCCCTGCTGGCGGACGCGGCCAGCACCATCGGCCCGCCGGCCTCCGATCGGGGATGGCCGTGGCCACGGCAGGAGTTGACGTACGCCAACGCCGCCCTCGCCGAGGTGGTCATCGCCGCGAGTCAGCTCCGTGAGGGCGGCCCACCTCTCGATGACGGACTGCGCATGTTGACCTGGCTGCGCGATGTCCAGCTCCGCGATGGGCGGATGTCTGTCGTACCCGCCGGGGGTTGGCGGCGCGGCGCCGTACGGCTGCACCACGACCAGCAGCCGATCGAGGTGGCCGCCTTCGCCGATGCCTGCGCCACGGCGGCCGTGGTCACCGGGGACCCGGAGTGGGACGACGGGGTACGGCAGGCGGTCGGGTGGTTCCTCGGCGACAACGACCTCGGCACGCCGATGTGGGATCCGGCGACCGGCGGTGGCTACGACGGGCTGACCGCGCACGGGCCCAACCTCAACCAGGGCGCCGAGTCCACCCTCGCGCTCATCTCCACCCTGCAGCACGCCCGGCGGTGGTCGTGACAGGGGGTCTGGCCGTCCGGCAGGACGTCACCCTCACCCCGGATCCGCGCCGCGTCATCGTCAAGCTCTTCGTTCCGGGTGAGGACGCCGCTGTGGTGCGGACCCGCGCGCAGGCGCTCATCGACCGGGTCGCGCACCTCGACGACGAGGAGACCGCCCGGCTGCTGCGGGACACCCTCGACCGGTTCGGCGCCCGGCACCGCGACCTGGCCGGTACCTTCCACCACCACTACGACCTGGTCCGGCACCGCGCCGCGCGGGCCCGGGATCTCTCGCCGAACAGCCGGCTGCTGGTCGGCGCCTACTTCAGCCACGAGTACGCCGTCGAGGCCGCCGCCCTGTGCAACCCGTCGATGGTGGTCCACCCGGACCAGACCGATCTCGGCCCGGGGCAGCTGCGCGTCGCTGTCAGCCTGCGCCAGGTCGGGGAGGGGCACGTGTCCTCGATCGGGTTCGCCTCGGCGATCGTCGGTCCGGGGGAACAGCTCACGATCGCCGACCGGTCCGGGCCGCTGGCCGTCGGGCAGCGGACGGGCGTACGGCACCGTCGGGACCTGCTCGTCGCCGGCCTGGCCGAGGAGAACTGCGACAACGAGGTCGCGGCCACCGTGCTGGACGCGTTGCCCGAGTGGTACGACGAGGCCGCCTTCGAGCGGGTGCTCGGCAACCTGCCACCCGATCTGCTCTCCCGCAGCACCGGGTTGGGGACCGTCGAACAACTGCGTCGTACCAACGCCGGTAGCTACGCCACTGCCTTCCCCGCGGACACGGACCTGCATCAACGGGTGCTCTGGCCGGCCACCCCGGCGGAGAGCAACGGCATGGAGGACGCCCGGTTCGTCCGCTTCGTCGATGAATCCGGGCCGGTGTACCGGGCCACCTACACCGCCTACGACGGTAGAAACATCGCCACCCGGGCGCTGACCAGCGCCGACCTGCGCCAGTTCGAGATGACCCCGATGCGCGGGCCGGGTGCCCGGAACAAGGGGCTGGCGCTGTTCCCGCGTACCGTCGGCGGCCGGCACCTGGCACTGTGCCGTGCCGACGGCGAGACCATCGGCCTGACCGCCCTGGACGGCGAGAGCCGCTGGCAGGCACCGACCCCGTTGCACGCACCGGGCGAGAGCTGGGAGTTGATCCAGGTCGGCAACTGCGGATCACCGATCGAGACCGACGTCGGCTGGCTCGTGCTCACCCACGGTGTCGGGCCGATGCGTCGGTACGCGATCGGTGCGCTCCTGCTCGACCTGCACACGCCGGAGCGGGTCGTCGCCCACCTGCCCGGCGCGCTTCTCGCACCCGACGAGAACGACCGGGACGGGTACGTGCCGAACGTCGTCTACTCCTGCGGTGCGCTCGTGCACGACGGTGAGCTGTGGATGCCGTACGGGGCGAGTGACGCCCGAGTGGGATTCGCCACCGTGCCGCTCTCCGCGCTCCTCGGCGCGATGGTCGGGGCTGGCGGAGAATGCCCTGGGGCGGGGTAGCCTCACCGCTGGACAGGGGGAGGTGGAGCGTGGCCGACGTCGGCGAGGTGGTTCGTTGGTTGCAGCTCAACGCGCCCCGGGGTGGCCCGGACGAGGTATCGCAGTTGGTGGCCCAGGCGGCCCCCGCGATCGACGCCAGCGAGATCGTGATCTATCTGGCCGACTACACGCAGACCCTGCTCGTGCCGCTGCTCGGCGCGGGTCTCGACCGGGACCAGTTGCCGATCGAGACGACGCTCGCCGGCCGGGCCTTCACCACCCTCGACATCCAGCGCGCACCCGACAGCCCCGACCGGGTGTGGGTGCCACTGCTGCTCGGGTGTGAGCGGATGGGCGTACTGGAGATCGTCTCGCCGGCCGCCGCCGACGAGACGATGGACGGCGTGGCCTGGGAGGTGGCGGTCAACGTCGCCCAGATCCTGGTCAACCGCCGGCTCTACGGTGACGTGGTCGAGCGGATGCGGCGGCGGATGCCGATGCAGGTCGCGGCCGAGATCGTCTGGGGTCTGCTCCCACCGCTGACCTTCGCCACCGACGACCTGGTGGTCACCGCCATCCTCGAACCGTGCTACGACGTCGGCGGCGACATCTTCGACTACGCGTTGAACGACGATGTGCTCAGCGTGGGGCTCTTCGACACCTGTGGGCACGGCATCAAGGCGAGCACCCTCGCCTCGCTGGTGGTCAGCGCGTACCGCAACGCCCGTCGGTGTGGCCTCGACCTGGTCGACACGGCGATCAGCATCGACCGCTGGGTGCGGTCCGAGCACCCGAACTTCTTCGCGACCGGGTTGCTCATCGAGCTGGACCGCCAGACCGGCCGGCTCAGCATGATCAACGCGGGGCATCCCGGTGCGATGTTGCTGCGCGACGGCAAGGCCGTTCGGGAGCTTCCGGGGCCGACAGCGCTGCCGCTCGGCCTGGGCCACCTCTCCCCGCGCCGTCCGCGGGTGCACGTGGAGAATCTGCACCCGGGTGACCGCATCCTCGCCTACACCGACGGCATCACCGACGCCCGTAGCGCGGAGGGGGAGCAGTTCGGGCTGGACCGGCTCGTCGACTTCGTCAACCGTGCCCTCAACGACGGGTTGCCCAGCCCGGAGACGATGCGTCGGCTGGTCCGCGCGGTCGTCGGCTACCAGGACGCCCAGCTCGACGACGACGCGACGGCCCTCTTCGTGGAGTGGCGGCCACCGCACCTGCCGCTCGCTCACCTCCGCGATCTCGCCGCTGGCACCGGACCCTGACCGCGCAGTGGGATTTTGCACTCGCAGTGCACTTGTCTCCGATTGCGGGGCTGTCTAGCGTCACCTCATGGCTGACTCATGGACCTTCGCCGTGGCGCGTGACGACCTCGGGCAGACCACGCTCGTCGATGGCTCCGCCCCCACCCTGACCGAGGGCGAGGCGCTGCTGCGGGTGGACCGCGTCGGCCTCACCGCCAACAACGTGACCTACGCGGTGCTCGGCGACTCGATGCGCTACTGGCAGTTCTTTCCGCCGGCGGCCCAGGGGCTCGGGCCGCGGTGGGGCCTTCCGCCGCTCTGGGGCTTCGCCGAGGTGGTCGGCTCGACGGTGGCGGGGGTCGAGGTGGGGCAACGGATCTACGGCTACCTTCCGCCGGCCGGTCACCTCGTGGTGCGGCCGGACCGGGTGGACGCGTCCGGGTTCCGCGAGGCGAGCCCGCACCGGGCCGAGCTGCCCTCGCCGTACAACGCGTACCGGTCTACCACGGGCGACCCGGCGTACCAGCGTGACCAGGAGGATCTGCTGATCCTGTTCCGGCCGCTGTTCTTCACCTCGTTCATGCTGGCCGACCAGGTGGTCGACAACGACTTCTACGGTGCCGAGGCCCTGCTGCTGTCGTCCGCGTCGAGCAAGACCGCGTACGCCGCCGCGTTCGAGCTGCACCGGCGTGGGCCGCGCCTGGTCGGTCTCACCTCACCGGGCAACCTGGCGTTCACCCGGTCGCTCGGCTGCTACGACGAGGTCGTGTCGTACGACGACATCGACGCCCTCGACGTGGTCCCGACCGTCTACCTCGACCTGTCCGGCGCGCCCTCGACCCGCGCCGCCCTGCGGGGGCGCCTCGGCGACCGGCTCGTCCGGGACATCGCGGTCGGGCTGACCAACCAGACGCCGAACGCCGACGCCGCGGAGGAGGTGTTCTTCGCGCCGGTGCAGATGCGCAAGCGCGGCCACGACTGGGGCCGTGACGGCCTCGACCAGCGGTTCACCGAGGCCTGGCAACGCTTCGCCGCCGTGGTGAGCGGGTGGCTCGACGTGCGGGTGGGTGCCGGGCCGGCGGCGCTGCAACACGCGTGGCTCGACGTTCTCGCCGGTCGTACGCCGCCGCGGGTGGGCCACGTCGTCCAACTCTGATCAGCTCAGGCGGCGATGTCCGGAGTGAGCTGGAGGCGCAGCGCGGCAAGCGACCGGGTGATCAGCCGGGACACGTGCATCTGCGAGACGCCGATCCGGTCGGCGATCTGGGCCTGGGTCAGGTTGCCGTGGAAGCGCAGGCTCAGGATCTGGCGCTCGCGTTCCGGCAGCGTGGCGAGGGCCGGACCGAGGGCGACCCGGATCTCGACGAGATCGAACGCGCGGTCGTCGTCGCCGAGGGTGTCCCCGAGCTCCCGGCTGCCGTCAGCCCCGGTCGGGGTGGACAGCGACGTGGCCCGGTAGGCGCGCGCACCCTCCAACCCTTCCAGGACGGTCTCCTCGGACACGTCGAGGTAGGACGCGATGTCGGCGACTGTCGGCGAGCGGCCGAGGTTCTGGGTCAGGGCGCTGTTCGCCGCGGTGATCGACAGGCGCAGCTCCTGGAGGCGACGGGGGACGCGCACCGCCCAGGTGCGGTCCCGGAAGTACCGCTTGATCTCGCCGATGATTGTGGGAATGGCGTACCCGCTGAAGTCGACACCCCGGTCGTGGTCGAAGTTGTCCACGGCCTTGATGAGGCCGACGCAGGCGGTCTGGGTCAGGTCGTCGTCGGAAGCGCCGCGTCCGCCGTAGCGGCGGGCCAGGTGCCGGGCCAGCGGCAACCACGCCTCGATGGCGCGGTCCCGCACTGCCGGGCGGCGGGGGTCGTCCGCCGGGGTCGCCGCCAGGGCGGCGAGGAGGTCGTCCGGGCTCTGCTCGCTGATCCGCTGATCGGTGCTGGTGGCGTTGTCGACGATGGTGGCCATGTGGGTGGTCCTTCCCGCAGGCCCGTCGATCGAGTCGACCGGAAGAGTCTCCGAACCGGCTGTCGCCGGGGCGCACGTACGGGCGAAGGTGCGCTGTCGCAAGGCCACGAGCACGGGCCTCGCCACCGCGTCATGTCGTTCACTTGATGACCCGGACACTACCCGAAAGACCGACTATTTCCTAGCCGAAAGTATGAGGCTAGGCGTTTGGAGAGGGAGCGGGCGGGGATCAGCCGCGCTGGTCCGATGCGTCGACAGTGGTCGCGGCCGGCTGGGCCGGCTTCACCGCGAACGGGTGACGCAGTTGCCGCATGGCCTCCTCGCTGCTGTCGAAGGTCACCGCCGGTCCGTCCAGCCCGTCGCCGTTCGACGTGGCGAGGAACAGGGCGGGTCGACCACTGTCGTTCGATGTCATGCAGGGATCCTGTCTCTACTGAAGGGGTGCGTCTGGGGCCTCGGCAACGTCGGCCGTGCGACCTGGTGACGCTTCGGCGCACACGCTGGCGCCCGAATGCTGGTGTCCTGTGCACGGGCGAACGCCCGGCGACACCGACACCCCGCACCATACCCGGCGCCGCCACCACATATGCGCCGCCGACGGACCCGCCTCGCTTGTGGCGAACCGGTCGCCCGGGAATTCTGTAATCCCCCCCGCTGCCGCGAGTCTCCGATCTTGAGGGCGGTCAGCACACCCAGCGTGGGCGCCGCGCGGATGAGCACCCAAGGAGTGAGACCCATGTCGTCAGCCGGTCGAGCACTGCCCGATGTCGGGTTGGTCGTCGCGGCCCGGCAGGGCGACCAGCGCGCTCTCGACGACGTCGTCGCGGCCTCGCTCCCGCTGGTCTACAACATCGTCGGGCGTGCGCTGCGCGGGCACGCCGACGTCGACGACGTGGTCCAGGAGACGTTGGTACGGGTGATCCGGTACCTGCCCGCGCTCAACGACCCGGCGGCATACCGGTCCTGGCTGGTGGCGATCACCATCCGCCAGGTGCGTGACTGGGAGACGCGCCGCCGCGTCGCGCTCAACCGCGACGCCGGGCTGGACGCGATCCACAACGTGCCCGACCCCGCCTCCGACTTCGCGGGGATGACCATCCTCCGGCTCGGCCTCACCGACCAACGACGCGAGGTCGCCGAGGCGACCCGCTGGCTCGACCCGGACGACCAGGAACTGCTCTCGCTGTGGTGGCTGGAGGAGACCGGCGAGATCACCCGGAACGAGGTCGCCGACGCGCTCGGGTTGTCACCCGGGCACGTCGCGGTGCGGATCCACCGGATGAAGGAGCAGATCCAGAGCGCCCGCGGTGTCGTACGCGCGCTCCGCGCCCGCCCTGGCTGCCCGGACCTGGGCGCCGTGACCGCCGAGTGGGACGGCACGCCCAGTTCGCTGTGGCGCAAACGACTGGCTCGACACGTCCGCGACTGCGCGTTCTGCGGACGGCTGGGCACCACCCTGCTGCCGATCGACCGGCTGCTCGCCGGTATGCCGTTGCTACCGCTGCCGGCGGGTCTCGGCGCCCACCTGCCGAACGCGGCCGCCCCGGCAGCCGCCGCGCAGGCGGTCGCGCCGCCGAACCCGACGGCCGGACCCGCCGCCGGCACGACACCACCCGGCGCCACCGATGCGGGCGGTGGCCAGAGCGTCGTCGACCTCGCGATGAACCGGCCCCGGGGCCTCGTGCCGTCCCTCGCCGCCGGTGTGGCCGCCGCCGTCGTGGCCATCACCATGGCGGTGGTGATCCAGCCAGACGACCCGTCCGCGCCCTCGTGGGCGGCACCGCCGTCTGCCGCGCCCACCGCCGTCGCCACCCCGAGCGTCGCGCCCTCGCCGAGCGCACGCCCCTCGTCGAGAGCTCCGGTCGCGCCGGCGGTCAGCTCCACCCGCAAGGGCGTCGGGGTGTGGAACTTCGCCGGGGCGAGTCAGGCGTTGGCGAACTCGAGGGCTGGCTGGTACTACACCTGGGGCACCCAGCACCCGGGGATCAGCACTCCGCGCGGTGCGACGTTCGTGCCGATGATCCGCAGCGCGGAGAACGTCACCGCCGATGAGCTGGCCCGGGCCAGGGCCGCCGGGCCGTACCTGCTCACCTTCAATGAGCCGGACATGCCCGAGCAGGCGAACATGACAGTCGAGCAGGCGTTGGACCTGTGGCCGCAGCTGATGGCGACGGGCAGCAAGCTGGGCAGCCCCGCGGTCGCCTGGGGCGGGCCGGACCCGCAGGGTTGGCTGGACAGGTTCATGACCGGCGCCCAGGCCCGCGGCCACCGGGTGGACTTCATCACGCTGCACTGGTTCGGCGCCGACTTCACCACCGCCACAGCGGTGGCCCAACTCCGGCAGTACCTCCAGGCCGTCTACCAGCGGTACCGGAAGCCGATCTGGCTGACCGAGTTCGCGTTGATCCGCTTCACCGGAGGCGGTTCGCAGTTTCCCAGTCAGCAGCAGCAGGCGGCCTTCCTCACGGCGGCCACCGCAATGCTCGGCCAACTCCCCTACCTGCACCGCTACGCCTGGTTCGGGCTGCCCGCCACCGACAAGGACCGGTCCGGGTTGTTCCGCGACGGAAAAGAGGCGACAGTGGTCGGCCGCGCGTTCCAGGCCGCCCGTTGAGCGGGGACGAACCGGTGGACGAGCAGTTCGTGGCAGAGCGCCCCGGCTCTCGCGTACGGACCGGGCGGCTGGTCGGCGTCGTCGCGACCCTGGTCGCCACCGCGTTGGCCGTCGGTCTCAGCCAGGGTTGGGGCCGCACCGACCAGGCCCCCGTGGCCTCGTCGGCCACCGCCTCGTCGGCCGCCGCGGTGCCGACCGCGCCGGTGGTGCTCAACGGCACCGACGACGCCTTCGTCCAACTGCTGATCCCGATGAACGAGGGCGCGCTCGCGCTGATCGACCAGCTCGACACCCGCCCGGCGGCCGCTGATCCGTCGCTGCGGGCCCTCCTCGGCGAACTCCGCACGGCTCATCAGGCGGAGTTGCGGGACCTGCGGGGGCTGTTGGCCGCGGGCAACGTGCCGGAGCTGAACATCCACGAGGGGCATCAGATGCCCGGCATGGTCACCGATGTCACCCTCGCCGAGCTGCGTGCCGCTCCGGACGCCGAGGTGTCATCCCGGGCGGCCGCCCTGATCCGGGCGCACCTCGCGCAGACAGTGGTGCTGTGCCGGGGTGAGCAGACAGCCGGGGGAAGCCCGGAGCTGAAGGCGCTCGCGGGCCGGATCCAGCAGGCGCGGGCCGCCGAGCTGAGCACGCTGGACGACCGGCCCGGCGCGCCCACCGCCGCGCCGGGCGGCTGACCATGCCCTCCAGAGGGCCAGCCGATGCGGACGTCTGACCTGCACGCCGACGTCCGTCCCCCGTCCCGGGCGTCCCGCCCCGCCCACCGTGCCGTCACCTCCGACGCCGTCCGCCCGGCCCGCCGCGCGACGCACCGGCCCCGGAGCGCAGCACCGCCCGACGCGCTCGCCTCGGTGCCGGCGGCAGGTTGGCGTGCTGGCCACCGTCGCGCCGCCGGCCGCGCCGCCGTCGTCGCCTCGACCCTGACGGTCGGTGTCGGGTGGCTGCTCGCGATCCTCGTCGCGCCGCACGTCACCCTCTCGCCGGGTGCGCGGATGGTCGCCCTCTTCTGCCACCTGACCTGCCTCGTGGTGGGCTTCGGCGCGGTGCTGACTGTGGACTGGTTCAGCCTGCGCTGGCTGCTGCGCCGGGAACCGCTCGGCACTGTGCTGACCGCCGCCCGCGGCGCGCACCTGCTCATCTGGCTGGGCCTGGTGGGTCTGCTCGCCAGTGGGGCCGCCCTCGGGCCGGACACGTCGTCCGGGCTGGTCTGGGTCAAGTTGCTGGCCGTGCTGGTGGTCGGCGTCAACGGGCTGTTCCTCGGCCGGGTCCGGGATCGACTCGTGGCAGTGCAGGGTCGCCCGCCCTGGTCGGCACTGCTCCCCGGTGTCGCCGCCGCGACGATCTCGCAGTTCGCCTGGTGGACCGCGACCCTCGTCGGCTTCTGGAACGCCAACAGCTGACGGTCACCAACAGCTGACGGTCACCAACGGCCGACGGTCGCCGGCCGGGTCGGTGGGTCAGGCCGGCGTCGGGTGTCTCTGCGCGAACCGGGCGCGGGTCAGGAACGCGAGTTGGGCCCGCTTGTCCGGCATGTCGATCTCGGAGTCGAAGGTGAAGCCCTCGATCTCCAGTCGGCGCAGGGCGAGGTGGTTGCGGACGTCCGGCTCGACCACGATTCGCTGCGCGGCCGGGTCGCGGAACAGGAAGCGGGCAACGGCCGGGCCGACCGCGTTGGTGAGGCTGCGGGCGAGGCGTCGGTCGGGGCTGAGTAGCAGGTGCATCCCCACGTCGCCGGGCTGGACGGGGTAGCGCTCGCCGACCGGGTCCGCCTCGGGCTGATAGCTCTGGAAGAGGCCGACCGGCTCCCCGTCGACAATGATCAGGTACGCGTGATGGGTGGGCAGACTGTCCACAAAGGCGTAGATCTCGCGTACCTCTTCGAGGGTGTGCGAACCCATGCCCCAGAAGGCGTTGCGGGGGAGGGTCACCCAACCGTGCAGGAGGGCGGCGTCCCGTTCCGGGTCCACGGCCACCAACGACAGCTCGCCGAGACCGGCGATCTTCTCCTGGTACGTCATCGGGCGCTGTCCTCTGTTCCATCCGGGGCGCAACTTAGGTTAACCTCCCCTAACCAAGGATGACCTTACCTGGAGGGGTGCGTGAAACGGAACTGGGAGGCCCTGGTCCTCAAGGCCATGGGAGGGCGGGACTTTCAGTTGACCGTCCTGAGCACCGAGTCGATCGACGGGCACTACCAGCGGCTCCTCCTGGACGGGGGCGGCCTGCTGGAGACGTGCGGCGTGCACCCCACGATGTGGATCCGGCTGTGGTTCGACAACGACGGGCGGGCGCACCAGCGCGCGTACACGCTGGTGGACCCCGACCCGACCACCGGCCGGTTCACACTCGAATTCGCCATCCACGACGGCTGCGCCGCCCGGTGGGCCACCACGGCCAAGGTCGGCGACACCATCGGCGCGACAGTGCAGGGCAGCGCCTTCGAACTGCCCGACCCCGCGCCCGAGCACCTCTACCTCGTCGGTGACGCGGCCTCTCT
This sequence comes from Micromonospora vinacea, assembly GCF_015751785.1. Lineage (NCBI taxonomy): Bacteria > Bacillati > Actinomycetota > Actinomycetes > Micromonosporales > Micromonosporaceae > Micromonospora > Micromonospora vinacea. Next base: position 2,577,002 of record NZ_JADOTY010000001.1, read on the forward strand.
GCCCGCGGTGAACAGCCTGCTCGACGCCGGTGCCGACATCCCGGCGACGGTCTGGCTGGAGTACGCCCACGAGGGCGAGAAGGCGCTCGCGCTGCGGGCCCGGGCACACCACGACGTCACCTGGGTGCCACGGCGCGACGAGGGTCAGCACCTCGTCGACACGGTCTGCGCGGCAGTGCCGACCAGCGGCGCGGGCCACTACTGGGTGGCCTGCGAGGCGGCCACCACCCGGGGCATCACCCGACACCTCCGCAAGACGCTGGGCGTCGACAAGGACCGGTTGACCTCCCTCGGCTACTGGAAAGCGGCATGAAGGGCCGGCTCGGCACCCTGACCGCGCTGTACGTCACCCAGTACCTCGGCGTCGGCTTCATCACCGTCGGGCTCACGGCCATCCTGCGCGACGGTGGCACCTCGCTGGACACGCTGGCGCTGTTGCAGATCGTCGGCCTGATCTGGCCCATCAAGTTCCTCTGGGCACCGATCCTCGACCGGTACGGCTCACGGCACCGTGGCCACTACCGCTCCTGGCTGCTGGTGCTCCAGACCGCCCTGGTGCTGGCCCTGCTGGCGTTGCTGCCGTTCGCCAGCCCGGCCGACGCACTCGGCCCGATCATCGCGATCTGCGCCGCGTACGTGTTCTTCTCGGCCACCCAGGACATCGCCGTGGACGCCGTCGCGGTCCGGATGCTCGCCGACTCGGCCCGGGGGACCGGTAACGGCATCCAGGTCGCCGCGAGCTACCTCGGCAACCTGCTCGGTGGCGGCGCCTGCGTCCTGGTCTACGACCAGTTCGGCTGGGCGCCGGCGATCGGCCTGCTGGTCGCGATGACGGCGGTCGGCCTGCTGGTGGTGTGGCGGTTCCAGGAGCCTCCCCGTACCGATCGGGTGGAACGGGTCGGCACCGCCTACCGGGCGCTGCTGTCGGTGTTCGGCCAGCCGGGCTGCCGGTGGTGGACGTTCGGTGTGGTGCCGCTGGTCTACGTCGGCGCGGGCATGGCGTACGCCCTGGTCACTCCGGCGCTCGTCGACGCCGGCTGGTCGTTGGGTCGGATCGGCGTCGTCACCGGTGTGGTGACCAGCGCCCCGGCCATCGTGGCGGGCCTGGTCGCGGGTCTCGGGATCGGGCGGTTCGGGCGCGGTGGCGTGCTCGTGGTCGGCGGCGTCGCGCTCACCGTGTCGACGTTGCTGCTGCTGCCGCTGATGAACGGTCAGGCGCCGCTGGGCGGGACTGTCGCCGCGCTCTGCTGCTTCATGGTGGCGTACACCATCGCCAACGTCGTGCTCTACACGGTCAACATGGACTACTCGCGGCCGGACACCGGTGGCACCGACTTCACGGTCCTGTCGTCGTTCGGTCTGGTCTGCTCGTTCGTGGCGGCGTCCATCGGTCTCGCGGCGGCCGACCGGATCGGCTACCCGGCGGTCGCGGTCGCGGCCATCGTGCTGGTGGCGGCCGGCGTCGCTCTCGGCCTCGTCCACCAGCGGCGGTTCCCGCACCGGCCCGGCCCGGGGGCCGATCAGCCCACCGCGGGCCCGGCGCCCGAGCAGTCCGCAGTGGACGGCGTCAAGGCGGTGGCGTGACCACTGTCCAGCCGGCCACCGACACCGCGACATCGGCCCGACTGCCACAGCGATGGCTCATTCTGGCCGTGCTGTGCGTCGCGCAGTTGGTGGTGGTGCTGGACAACACGGTGCTGACAGTGGCGGTGCCGGTGCTCACCACCGAGTTGGGCGCCAGCACCGCCGAGGTGCAGTGGATGATCAACGCGTACGCGTTGGTGCTGTCCGGGTTGTTGCTCACCGCCGGTAGCGCCGCCGACCGGTACGGTCGCCGCCGGATGTTGCTCGCCGGGCTGGTCCTGTTCGGCGTCGGCTCGCTGGCCGCCGGGCTCGCCAGTACCAGCGGGCAACTGATCGCCGCGCGGGCCGGGATGGGGGTCGGTGGGGCGCTGCTGGTCACCGCGACGCTCGCGGTGGCGATGCAGGTCTTCGATGCCGCCGAGCGGTCCCGGGCGATCGGCATCTGGGCGGCCACCAGCGCGTTGGGCTTCGCCGTCGGGCCACCCATCGGCGGCACTATCCTCGCGCACCTGCCGTGGGGTGCGATCTTCCTGATGAACGTGCCGATCGTGCTGGTCTGCCTGCTCGTCGCTCGCGCGCTGGTCCCGGAGTCCCGCGGGCCGGCCGGCGGGCGACTCGACGTGCTGGGCGCCGTGCTCTCCACCGCCGGCCTGACAGCAGTCGTCTGGGCGATCATCTCCGGGCCGGAGCGTGGCTGGGCGTCGACCGAGGTGGTCGGCGCGGCGATCGTCGGCGTACTCCTGCTCGGGATCTTCGTGTGGTGGGAGCGACGGATCGCGCACCCGATGCTGGACATGCGCTTCTTCCGGGACCGGCGCTTCGTCGGTGCGATCTCCGGCGTCGTGCTGATCACGTTCGGCGCCACCGGAGCGCTGTTCCTGCTCACCCAGCACCTCCAGTTCGTCAGGGGTTATCCCGCCTGGGAGGCCGGTCTGCGGATGGCGCCCTTCGCGCTCTCCATCGTGCTGCTCAACGTCAGTGGCGTCGTCGCGAGCGTGATCCGTCGGCTCGGCCTGGCGATCGCCATCGCCGTCGGCATGACGCTGCTCGCGGCTGGCCTCGCGCTGGTCACCCTCTTTCCGTCCGACGGGTACGGGGTGCTGCTGGCCGGGCTGCTCGTCATGGGTGTCGGTTGCGCGCTGGCCAACCCGGCCATCGTCGAGGCGGTGATGAGCGCGATCCCGACGGCGAAGGCCGGCGCGGGCGCGGGTGTCGACGGCACCATGACCGAGGTCGGCAGCAGCCTCGGCATCGCGGTGCTGGGTGCCGTGCTGAACGCCCGGTTCGCGGCGCTGCTGCCGGCGGCCCTGGCCGGTGCCGGATCGTTTCCCGCGGCTCTCGCAGCCGCCCGCGAGGGAGCCGAACGGGAGGCGGTGACTGTCGCCTTCGCCTCGGCGTTGGAGACGGGGCAGTTGGTGGGCGCGGCTGCGGTGATGATCGGTGGCCTGGTGGCCGCCGGGTTGCTGCACCGGGCAGACCGCACCAAATCCGTCCAATAAGGGTAGGCTACCCTAATAGTGACATCGTGGTAGTCGACGGAGGCGGCATGCGGCTCTACCTGACCGCGCTCAACCCCACCGACGCCGTCCTGGACGGGTTTCTCCCGGCGGCGGCGTCGCTCGGGCTGTCGACCACAGTGCTGACCGACCGGCCGGGCGAATGGCCGGCGGAGGTGCGGGTGGCGCGGTGCGCGGTCCGTGACCCGGCCGCTGTGGTCGCGGCGGCGGCACCCACCCGACCGGTGGCGCTACTGTCCAACAGCGACCATCTCCAGGAGGCCACCGCGATCGCCGCCCGAAAGCTCGGTCTGCCCGGCAAGGACCCGGACACCGCGCGTCTCTGCAAGGACAAGGCCGCGGCCCGCCGGGCGATCGCCGCTGCGGGCCTCGATCTGGTACGCACCGTCACAGTCGAACCCGGCGCCGCGCCGGAGGTGCCGACCCTGATGTTTCCGGCGGTGGTCAAACCCCGCGAGGGAGTGGCCAGTGAGGATGCCTACCTGGTGGCCGACCACGCCGAGTTGGTCGCCCGGGTCGCCGAGATCCGTGGCCGGCGGCCCGACGTGGCCCTGGTGGTCGAGGAGTACCTCGACGGCGAGCTGCGCACCTTCGAGACCCTCGGCGACGGCACCGAACTGGCCTCCCTCGGCGGGTGGCGCACCGGCCTCGGCCCGCCGCCGACCTTCACCGAGGAAAGTCTCGACTGGTCGCCCCCGGGGGAGCAGGCGCGCACCCAGCTGCGGGCGCGGCTCGACGCGCTCGGGGTCGGCTTCGGCGCCTGCCACACCGAATACGTCGTCTCCGACGGCCGGGTCCGGCTCATCGAGGTGAACTACCGCCTCATCGGCGACCGGATGGACCTGATCCTCGCCGACCTGTTCGGTGTGCCGTTGTTCGAGTACGTCATCCGGCTGCACCTCGGCGAGCCGCTGGCCGCCCTCGGCCTGCCCGACACCGTGGACCGATACGCCCGGGTGGAGTACGTCTGCGCGGACCGGTCCGGCCGTCTCGTCGCCGCACCGGGCCCTCTGGACGCCGCCCACGGCGATGTCCGGCTGGGCTGCCGTCCGCTGCGCGAGGTGGGCCGCACCGCCGAGCACACCGGCACGAACCGCGACTACCTCGCCGTGCTGCACGGGATCGGCCCCGACGAGAGCACCGTCCGGCAGTCGCTGGCGGCCCTCCGCAGTGGCCTCCAGTGGACCATCGTCGAGTGAGCGACGACTGCGAGCGGGAGGTCTTCGCCCGGGTGCTCGACGCCCTGCTGCGCGAGGACCACCTCGAGCTGCGCAGCGCCGGCCGACCGGACGGGCCCGACTGGTGGCAGGTGCCGCACCCCGCCGGCCTGCTGCGCATTCCGGTCCGGGCGGACGGGTTCCAGCAGGCCCTGCGCACCGCCGCGCCGATGGTGCTGCTGGTGGTCGGCGCCGGCGACGTGCGGCGTACGGAGACGCTGGACGGGCTGTTGACGCTGCTCGCCCCGCGCGGCAACGCCGAGGCGGAGGCCGGCTGGCGGGACTTCGCCGTCGAGTGCCACGCCGACCTGCGGGCCCGACGGCTCGCCGCCCGCAACCGGGCGCGGGTGCTCACCGAGGTGGCCGCCGAGCGCGCGCACGCCCCGACCGGCCTGCCGGGGGCGCTGCTGGACGACGTGCTCGCCGCCCACCAGGGCCACCCCGTCTACCCCACCGACCGGTGCCGGCACGGTCTGCGCGACGACGAACTGCTCCGGTACGCCCCGGAGCACGCCCCCCGTTTCGCGCTGCGCTGGTACGCCGCCCCGGCCGAGGACGTCCGGCTCGCGGGCGAGCTGCCAGCGTGGTGGCCGCGCGCGCCACGACCGGATCAGCTGCTGCTGCCGGCCCATCCGATCACAGTGGCCCGCGACGCGCTCCCGTTGGTCGACCTGCCGGTGACCCCGGTGCGCCCCACCCTCTCCATGCGGACGGTGGCGCTCGACGACGACCCGTACCTGCATCTCAAGCTGCCGCTGCCGACCGCGAGTCTCGGCGCGCGCAACCGACGCACGCTGCAACCGGGTTCACTCGCCGACGGCGCGGCAGTCGCCGCACTGCTCGACCGGATCGCCACCGCCGAACCCAGCTTCGCCGGTCGGATCCGGCAGGCCGACGAGAGCACCTGGGCGCACGTCGACGGCGACGAGCGCCGCGGTTTCCTGCTCCGCCGATTTCCGCGTGACCTGGCCGGCGTCCAGGTGGTGCCGGTCGCGGCCCTCGCCGCCGCCGACCCGGTGGCGGGCACCGTCCTCGCACGGATCAGCCCGCAGCGGCCGGTCCAACTGCTGGAGTCCTATCTGGACCTGCTGCTCGACTGGCACGTCTTCCTCTGGCTCCGCCACGGAATCGCCCTTGAGGCGCACCCGCAGAACATCCACCTGCTGGTGCGCCCGGACGACACTGTCGGCCTGCTCTACAAGGACAACGACGGCGCCCGGCTCGACCCGCGGCACGACGGCCCGAACGGGCTCACAGTGCACGACGACCGGATGTGGGCGCGCGACCCACACGAGCTGGCCGACGTGTTCACCACCATCACCCTGCACCTGGCCGCCGCCGCACCCCTGGTCGCCCTGGCCGCCCGAGGACTGCCCGTGCCGACACCCGCCGAGGCGCTGGTGCCCCGGCTCGCCGCCGCCCGCGACCGGTGGGGCGACGGACCGGCGGTGCGGACCTTCACCGAACAGGTCCTGCACGCCACCCAACTGCCCATCAAGGCGATGCTCACCGCCGGCACCCTGCTGCCCAAACAGCGGCTGGGCTGCGCCGACATCAACAAGTACTACCTGCGTACCGGCCCGAACTACCTGCGGGAGACACGATGACGAGCGCCCAGTTGCGCTCCCGGCCGGCCAGCGACACCGGTCAGCGCGCCGACCTGGCCGCCGCCCACGCCGTCTTCGGCTGCCTGCTGCGCGAGCTGGCCCCTTCGGACGCCACCCCGACAGTGGTCGACGGTGCCGTACGGCTGCTGCTGCCGCACATCGACGTCACGGTGCGCTGCGAGGTCGCGCGAACCTCGCCGCTCGGCGCGCACCGCTACACCGGGCCGGTCCAACGCACCACCGGCGGCGGACGGTGGGAAGACCTGGACGCCGACGGGTTGGCCGCCCTGGTCGCCGCGGAGCTCACCACACGTACCGGACATGCCAACGACGAGTTCGTCGAGCAGGTCCGGGCCAGCCGCGACACAGTGGCCCGGCTACTGGCCGACCGACCGGCCGAGGACCCGACCCCCACCGGTGAGCCCGCCATCGACGCGTACGTCGACTCCGAACAGTCGCTGGTCTTCGGCCACCCGCACCACCCCACCCCGAAGTGGCGCAGCGGTGACCCGGACAGCTGGCGGGCGTACGCGCCGGAGCTGCGCACCGCGTTCCGGCTGCACTGGCTCGCCGTACCGGACGACCTGACCGCCGACGCCGGACCGTTCGATCCGCTGGTGGCCGCCCTCGACCCACCACGGCCCCCGCGTGGGCACCGCGTCCTGCCGGTGCACCCCTGGCAGCTGTCGCTGATCCCGCCCACCCACCCACGGCTGCGCCACCTGGGGGCGGCCGGTGTGCCGGTACGGCCCACGGCGAGCGTCCGTACCCTCTACGCCCCCGAGGCCGACCTGTTCGTGAAGACCAGCCTCCACGTGCGCATCACCAACTGCCTGCGCAAGAACGCCCGCTACGAACTCACCGGCGCTGTGGCGCTGACCGATCTGCTGGCCCGGGTGCCGCTGCCGGACGGGGTGCGGCTGCTCGCCGAGCCCGCCTACCGCACTGTCGACGTCCCCGGCCCGGACGAGGCGTACGGGACGATCCTGCGTGGCGGTCTGCGCCCGCACCTGCGTCCCGGCGACACCCCGGTGCTGGCAGCGGCGCTGGCCGCGGCCCCGCTGGTGACACCGGATCCGGTGGCCTGGTGGCGCGCGTACGTCGGCCTGCTGGTGCCGGCGGTGCTGCGCAGTTGGCTCGGCCACGGCGTCGTGCACGAGGCGCACCTGCAGAACGTGGTCGTCGTGCTCGACCGGGACCGCCGCCCGGTACGCATGCTGCTGCGCGACCTGGAGGGGGTGAAGCTGGACGCCGACCGGTGGGGCGCCTGGCCGGACGGTGTCCCGGCGCAGGTCCGCTACGGTCCCCGGGCGTCCCACCGCCGAATCGTCTACTGCCTGTTCGTCAACCACCTCGGTGGGATCAGCGGCGCCCTCGCCGACGCGCGGCCGGGAGTCGAACGGCGGCTGTGGCAGGAGCTGCGTGCGGTCGTCGAGTCGGTGGCCGCCGACCTCGGTGACCCGGCCGAGCTGCGCGCGCTGCTGACCGGGGAGCCGCTGCTGGCCAAGGCGAACCTGCTGGTCCGCTGGCGGCGCGACGCCGACCGGGCCGCACCCTTCGTGCCGGTACCGAACCCCATGGGTGGGCCACGATGACCCGACCGGTCTACGTCCACGACCTCGACGCGCTGGCCGGGCAGGCCCGAGCCATCCGGGCGGCGCTGCCCCGGCCGGTCGAGCTGCTGTACGCGGTCAAGGCCAACCCGGATCCCGGTGTGCTGCGAACCCTCGCCCCGATCGTCGACGGGTTCGAGGCCGCCAGCCGGGGCGAGCTGAGAAGGCTGGCCGAGGTGCTGCCGGGGCGGGCGCCGGCCGCGTACGCCGGGCCGGGCAAGACCGACGCGGACCTCGCCGCCGCTCTCGCCGCCGGGGTGCGCCGCATCCACGTCGAGTCACCCACCGAACTGGCGCGACTCGGCGCGCTGGCCACCGCGGCGGGCCGGTCGGCCCAGGTGCTGCTGCGGGTGAACCTGCCGGTCGACGCGCCGGGCGCGAGCCTGGTCATGGGCGGTGGACCCAGCCCGTTCGGCATGGACCCGGCCGACGCGGTGGCGTGCGCACGCCGCCCGCCCGCCGGCATCGACGTACGCGGAATCCACGCCCACCTGGCCAGTGGGTTGGACGCACCGCTCGCCGCGACTGTTGCCGCCGCCGTCGTCGAGTGGGCGGCGGCCGAGGTCGACGCCGCCGAGGTCGACGTGGGCGGGGGCATGACCGTCGACTACACCGACCCGGACGCGCGGTTCGACTGGGAGGGCTACGGCCGGGCCCTGGCGGACGTCCTGGACCGGCATCCGGGAGTGCGGCTGCGCATCGAGCCGGGCCGGTCGGTCACCGCCCACTGCGGGGCGTACCTCACCGAGGTCGTCGACGTGAAGCGCTCCTACGGCGAGTGGTTCGTGGTGGTGGCCGGCGGGACGCACCACCTGCGGACGCCGGCGGCGAAGGGGCACGCGCAGCCGTTCACAGTGCACCCGCGACGCGGTGCCGGCGGCCCCCGCACCGACGGCGGGCCGGTCACAGTGGTCGGGCAACTCTGCACCCCGAAGGACGTGTTGTCCCGCTCGGCCACCGCCGGGCCGATCGGCGTGGGTGACGTGTTGGCGTTCGCCATGGCCGGCGCGTACGCCTGGAACATCAGCCACCGTGACTTCCTGCTGCACGAACCGCCGCACTTCCGTACCGGTGACCTGCACAAAGTGGCCGCCGAGTGGGCGGCCCGGCCGCTCGGGGGGTGAGCCCGGGAGGCTCGATCGGCTCGGTGTGTTATCGATAACATGCTATCTTTCGACCGGGAGTGAAGGGCACGCTCCCGGTCACCCGAGCCGGCCGGCGAAGACGCGCCGAGGGCCCCACCCTCCCGCCGCCTTCCCCGTCGGTGACCAGTCCGGGCCCCCGTCGACGCCAGGCGACCGTTGTTGGTCGCCGAACGGCAAGGAGCCCCAGCAATGCTGAGACGTAGGTTCTTCCTCCCATCCATCGCGGCCGCGGCGCTTCTCCTCGCGGCCACCACCGGCGGCGCGCTGAGCGGCGGCTTCGGTGCCACGGCGGCGGCCGCCGACTACGGCACCCTCGCGGCGACCGCCGGCTGCGGCAAGGCCCCCACACTCGCCAGCGGGACGCGCACGATTCAGAGCAGCGGCCAGAGCCGCACGTACAACCTGCGGATCCCGGACGGGTACGACCGGAACCGCCCCTACCGACTGATCTTCGGCTTCCACTGGTTGAACGGCTCGGCCAACAACGTCACCTCGGCCGGCTACTACGGGCTCCAGCCACTGTCGAACAACAGCACCATCTTCGTCGCTCCGCAGGGTCTCAACGCCGGCTGGGCCAACACCAACGGTCGCGACCTGACCCTGTTCGACGACATCTCCCGGCAGATCGAGAACGACCTCTGCGTCGACACCACCCAGCGCTTCGCCCTGGGCTGGAGCTACGGCGGGGCCATGAGTTACGCGGTGGCCTGCGCCCGGCCCACGATCATCCGAGCGGTCACCGTCATCTCCGGCGCGAACCTCAGCGGATGCAACGGGGGCACTCAGCCCGTCGCCTACTTCGGCATCCACGGCATCTACGACAGCGTGCTGAACATCTCCCAGGGTCGGCAGCTGCGCGACACGTTCGTGCGGAACAACGGCTGCACCGCGCAGAGCCCGCGCGAACCGAGCCGGGGCAGCCTCACCCACATCACCACCGCGTACGCGGGATGCCGGGCCGGCTACCCGGTGCAGTGGGCGGCGTTCGACGGGGACCACACCCCCAGCCCGGTCGACGGGTCGGGCAGCCCCAACGACTCCCGGACCTGGACCTCGGGTGAGATCTGGCGGTTCTTCAGCCAGTTCGAGTCGACCACGCCACCGACGACTCCGCCGCCGACCGACCCGCCGCCCACGGATCCGCCGCCGACCACCCCGCCGCCGACCGGCGAGCCCGGCACCTGCACCGCCACCTACCGGACGCTCAACACCTGGCCCGGCGGCTTCCAGGCCGAGGTGACAGTGGCCAACAACTCCACCGCGGCCTTGAACGGCTGGACCGTCGGTCTGACCCTGGCCAGTGGTCAGGCCATCAGCAGCCTCTGGAGCGGCACCAACACGGGCACCACCGGCAGTGTCACAGTCAGGAACGCCGCCTACAACGGCACTGTCGGCCCGAACGCCTCGACCAACTTCGGTTTCACCGCCACGGGCAACGGTGCCACGGCACCCAGCAACGTCACCTGCACCAGCCCCTGAGTTCGCCAGCACATGGGCCCGGAGCCGACCGGCTCCGGGCCCATGGTGACGCGGGTGCCGCGACTCCGTGAGATCGTCATGGATTCGGGAGGGCTGCTTCGTGTAGAAGAGAGGCTTGATCGCCGCACCGGGCAGGCCGTTGCAGCCAACGGGCCCATTGACCCCTCACGAAGGTCTTCACCAGCGATGATACAAGCAATTGGATTGACGAAGTCCTATGGCCACGTGCACGCGGTGAACGGGGTCAGCTTCGAGGCGCGGCCCGGTCGCGTCACCGGCTTCCTCGGGCTCAACGGCTCTGGCAAGACCACGACCCTCCGGATGCTTCTCGGGCTGACACGTCCGACCTCCGGTGAGGCACGCATCAATCACCGGCGGTTCCGCGACCTGAAGCACCCGTCGAAGGAGGTCGGCGCCGTCCTCGAACAGGGAATCAGCCATCCCGGTCAGTCCGGCCGAGCGCATCTGGTCTCCCAGGCGCTCATCGTCGGTGCGAGCCGGTCACGGGTCGACGCACTGCTCGACGAGGTTGATCTCGCGCAGGCGGCTGGTCAGCGCACCGGCCAGTACTCGCTGGGCATGCGGCAGCGGCTGGCGGTTGCCACCGCCCTGCTGTGTGACCCACCGGTACTCGTGCTGGACGAGCCGGCGAACGGCCTCGACCCCGAGGGTGTGGCGTGGATTCGCGCTCTGCTGCGCAACCACGCCAACCGGGGAGGCACTGTCCTGCTGTCGAGCCACCTGCTCGCTGAGCTGGCCCATCTCATCGACGACGTCGTGATCATCGTCAAGGGGCGGGTCACGTGCGAGGCGCCGCTCGCCAGCCTGTACGACAACGTGGCCTCCCGTCTGCGGATCCGCAGCCGTGATCAGCGGCGGTTGTGGCAGGTGTTGGAGAGCGCCGGCGGGCGTGTCACCAGGAATGGTGATGTTCTGGAGGTGGTGGGCCTGACGTCCGAGGATGTCGGCGAGATTGCCTTCCAGGCGCGGGTGCCGCTGCACGAACTGACCGTCGACCCACCGGACCTGGAGCAGATCTTCCTCACCATGGCGGCCGCTCGATGATCTCGATCCTCCGCAGCGACCTCTACCGAACCGCGACCATCCGGTCGAGCTCGATCTCGCTGGCCGTGCTCGTCCTGCTGGGCCTGCTCCTCGGAGCGGTGAACATCGACGCCTGGGCCCTGTTGGCCGGCATGGGCGCGTTCGGGTTCGCCGCGATGGTGGTGGCGCAGCACTACCAGCACCGCACGGCCTTCCTGCTCTACCTCTCGCAACCCAGGCGGATGGTGGTGCTCGGTGGACAACTGGTGGCGGCCATCGTCGTGGCCACCGCCTTCGTCGCCACCAGCGGCCTCGCCGTTCTGATCCGGGGTGAGTCAGGGCCGTACAAGGACCTGCTGACGGTGGTGCCGATCATGGCGATCCTCGCTGCCTCCTGCGCGTCCATCGTCCGGCGGTCGACGTGGCTCCTGCTCGGTAGTGCGGGCTGGTTCGTCTTCGTCGAGGGTCTGATCGGCAGGTTGAAGCTGCCACTGCCGTTCACGTCGCTCATCAGCGCCGGCGCCGGCGACACCCGCGGCCTCCTGATCGCCTCCCTGTGGGCCGGCGTGGCCGTCGTCGTGGCAAGCCTCAGCATCGGCCGTGACCTGACGGGCGACTAGTTCGACCGGGCAACCACTGGTGGTTCGCGTCGAGCCCGGCCCGGCCCACACCGAGCGGCGGCGCTTGCCCGAGGCCCTGACCAGCGGTGAGCTGGTCAAGGCCTCGGTGCTCGTCTGCGCGCGACTAGCTTTCGCCCTCGAGCAGGTCGCGGAGGGCGTCGAGGGCGGCGATCTCCTCCTCGAACGTCTTGCCGACGACCGGGCCGAGGAAGCGGGACAGCCCGCTCGGCTGCCACGCCAGCTTCAGGGTGAGCTGGGTCCCGCCGCCATCGGTCGGCCGGAGCGTGTATTCACCCTGGGTGCGTACCACGCTGCCGGTGGCCTGGAACGCCAGACGTCGACCCGGCTCGAACCCGGTCACCTCGTAGTCGGCCGGGATGCGGCTCCCACCGGGGCCCTTGAGTCCCTGTCTGTAGCGAGCGCCGACCCCCTCGCCGGAGACGCGCGCGACGTCGAGCACGTTGGGACGCCAGCGCGCGTCGTTCTCGCCGCGGGCGAGAAAGGCGAAGACGTCGTCGGGGGTCCGTCCGATCTGCACTGTCTTCTCTGCCGAGGGCACAAGAAACCTTTCTCCGGAGGTCAGGGAACGATCTTCATCTGTGCCATCATCCCACTCGCGGAGTGGTCGATCATGTGGCAATGGTAGACATACCGGCCAAGGTACGGCCCGAATGTCGCCTGGAGTCGGACCGTCTCGCCCGGCCCCACCGAGATGGTGTCCTTCACTCCGGCCTCTCCCGGTGCCGGCGGCTGGCCGTTGCGGTCCAGCACCCGGAACTGGACCAGGTGGGGGTGGAAGTTGTGCGGGATGCCGAAGAGCGTGTCGCCGTTGGTCACCGTCCACACCTCGGTCGTGTTGCGCTTGATCTCGGTGTCGACCCGGTCGGCGTCGAACTGCTGCCCGTTGATGAGGAACTGCCCGGTCGACGGGTTGAAGTTGAGCGTGAACGCCCGCTCCTTGGTGGCCGCCGGCAGCGCGGGGATGGTGCTCAGCCGGTCGGGCACCCGGCTGGTGTCGGCGGCGGCCCGGTTGACGTCGAAACGCAGCACCGGCCCGGCCACGGCGTCGTCGAGGAAGACCTGGCTGCCGACCGGGAACGCACGGAAGTCGACGACGATCTCGATCCGCTCGCCGGGTGTGAGGCTCCACGAGCGGATCGGCGTCGGCCCGGTGAGCAGCCCGCCGTCGCTCGCGATCTGGGTGACCTCGGCGTCGTTGCCGAGCCGCAGGGTGAACGTGCGGAGGTTGGACGCGTTGGCGAAGCGCAGCCGGTACTTGCGGGCGGCCACCTGGAAGTAGGGCTGCGGCTTGCCGTTGACGAGGATCGTGTTGCGGAACTGGAAGTCGTCGTGTTCGAAGACCAGGCTCGCGTCTTCGGCGAACCGCGCGTCGCGCAGCATGATCGGGATGTCGTAGTTGCCGGACGGCAACCGGAGTTCGGCCTGGGCCGGGTCGTCGATCAGGAAGAAGCCGGCGAGCCCGCGGAACACGTGCTCGGCCTCCATGTGATGGGCATGGTCGTGGTACCAGAGCGTGGCGGCCCGCTGCTTGTTGGGATAGCTGTAGAGCCGGCTCCTACCCGGGTCGAGCACGTCGGTCGGGAACCCGTCGCTGCTCGACGGTGTGTGGCCTCCGTGCACGTGTACCGCGGTCGGCATGTCGAGGTGGTTGCTGTGCGCGATGACCGCGAGCCGGCCCGTCTTGACCCGGAACGTCGGGCCGGGAAACTGCCCGTCATACGTCAACACTTCGGTACGCGTCCCGGGCAGAATCTCCACTTGAGCCTTACGGGTGGAAACGACGTAGAAGTCGGTGTTGGCTACCGAGGCGATCGGCTGTTGTACGGGTGGTATCGGCATCCGGACAGCGAATGGGGCGGTGACGGCCGCGACGTGTGCCGCCTTTCCGTGGTCGGTGTGGGTGCCGTGGGCCGGCGCCGCGGACGGGGTGGAACCGCGCGCCGCCGCCGCCGCGGTGGCCGTGACCAGCGCGGCTGCTCCCGCGGTGGCGCCGGCCTTCATGACGTTGCGTCTGCTCACCATTGGTCGCTCCACTCCTGGTGGTCGAGGTCTCGGGTGAACTGTCAGGGAGACACCTCGACGCGCAGTCGAAAACTGGTCGCGACCAAATGTGGATTTCACCTTAAGTTTTGGTGTGACTACCAAAAGCTAAGCTTCGATGCTTCCAACGGTGCGCGGTGAGACCGTAGACTCGTGCGAGTAGTCGGCCGTGACAACTCGTAAAAGGCCGATCCGATCTGAGTGCTTTGTCGCCCACGACGGGGGGAGTCGGCGACACGGCGGGCAGCCGGCGCTGGGGAGAGCCGTTCGTGCCCGCACCTGGGGAGCAATAGGGCACACACCGGGGGATCCGCAATGGTTGTTGGGAAAAACGATGCGCTGCGGAGGACCGCTGCCGAGGTCCTCGAACGCAGGCGTCAACCGATTCTTGCCGCCTACCGTCAGCGTCTTGCCGCTGCGAGTGACGACTTTGCCGGGGCCGCTGACCTGATCGACAGCTACCCGACGCAGGCCGACGCCCTGCTCCGGGAGACGATGGCCGAGATACGTCGCGAGACGAACAATCCACTGTCGACACCACCGCCGGCGGTGTCCACCGAGGGCGTCGAGCTTCATCCACGCGAGTGCTTCCGCGCGGTCGTCGCGCTGGCCGACATCGTGTTGGCCGACGCGCTGGAGCAGCTGGGTGGCCAGCCCGACCAGGGCGTGATCCTGGCGCTGGTCGCCGACGCGCTCACCCGCACGACACTGACCCGGCTGCTCGACGCGAGTTCGCGCTACGCCGCCGGCCTGATGAACGAGGTCCACCAGGCGCAGATCGCCGAGCGTTCCCTGATCGCGCGCGAGCTGCACGACCGGCTGGGCCACAGCCTCAGTGCGGCGTACCGCAATCTGGAGGCCCACGAGCTCGCCCAGGAACGTCGCCACGACGACGTCGATCGCCGGGTGGTCATCGCCCGTGAGTCGCTCCACGACGCGGTCGGCTATCTGCGGGTGCTCATCGCCGACCTTCGGCTCTCTCAGCCGCTCGGGTCACTCGACGAGGCGCTGGCCAACTTCCTGTCGACTGTCGAGACGGGCGAGACACGTCTGCACACCGAGATCAACGGCGACGAGTCGTGGGTGCCGCCCGAGGTGCTCGACGAGGTCTTCCTGGTCGTCCGTGAAGCGCTGCGCAACGCGGTCGCCCACGCCGGCGCTCGAGTGATCCACGCGGTCATCGACATCACCCCGCACGAGTTGCGGGCGACAGTCGCCGACGACGGGGTGGGCTTCGATCCCGCGACGGTGCGCGACGGCTCCGGCCTGCGCGCGATGGCTGAGCGCGCGGCCGTCGTCGGCGGTCGCCTCGCGGTGCGCGCGACGGGCGACCACGGCGCTTCGGTCGAGCTCGTCGTGCCGCTGCTCGCCGTCGAGGCGGGGGTCGGCCGGTGACCGTCACGATGATCGAGCCGACCCGCATCGTGTTGGTCGACGACCACGTCGTGGTGCGCGACGGCCTCCGGGAGATCCTCGACGCCCAGCGCGACCTCGTGGTCGTCGGCGAGGCCGGCGACAGCGGCGCCGCGATCAACGAGATCCGAATCCGCCAGCCCGACATCGTGCTGCTCGACGTGCAGATCCCCGGCGACGGGGTGACCACCACGGTCCGCCGGATCCGCGACGTGGCGCCGGCGAGCCGGGTCATCATCCTCAGCATGTTCGACGGCCCGACGCTGTTGCGCGAGTTGTTGACCCTCGGCATCTGCGGCTACCTGCTGAAGAACTCGACCCGCCAGGAGTTGGTGGCGGCGATCCGCGGCGCCCGCGCCGATGACGCGCCGGTGATGCTGGCGGTGTCGCGGGAGAGCCTGACCCAGGTGCAAGGGCCGGTGCACAGCACATTGTCGGACCGTGAGCGCGAGGTCCTGCAACTGGTCGGTCAGGCGATGAGCAACGCCCAGATCGCCGGTCGGCTCTGCCTGTCGGAGGCGACGGTCAAGCGCCACCTGCGCAACATCTTCGCCAAACTCGGTGCGGTTTCCCGGATCGACGCGGTCAACAGGGCCATCGCGGCCTCGCTGATCGTCCTGCCGAGGCTCTGCGATCCGACCTTTCACGGATAGCGGGCCGCTCAAGGATTGCTCTGGGTAACTTGCCCGCAAACGGGCACTCGTGTTGGACTAATGCCGTGAATAGCACTCGCCTGTTCGTACTCGGAGCGCTCGCGCGCGGGGGGCCCATGCATGGGCACCAGATCCGCCGGGCGGCCCAGGTCGACCGTACCGAGCTGTGGAGCGACGTCAAGCCGGGGTCGCTCTACGGTGCGCTGCACCGGATGCAGGTCGAGGGCGTCATCGAGGCGGTCCGGACCGAGCAGGAGGGCAACCGGCCGGCCCGCACGATCTACGCGCTCACCTCGGCCGGTGCCGCGGAGCTGATCGATCACCGCGACGAGGCGCTGCGTGACACCAGGCTCCGGCACGACCCTGTCGATCTGGCCCTGCAGAACGTGATCGACCTCGGCGAAGACGAGCTGCGCGTGATCATCGTGGCGCGCCGGAAGGCCCTCGCCGCGCAGCTCGACTCGTGGCTCGCGCTCCGGGAGCTCGCGGCGCCGCACATCCGTGGTCTGGAGTGGACGACGTTCCGTCATACCGAGCTCCGACTCCGTACCGAGCTCGCCTGGCACGACGAGCTGCTCGACCAGTTGCCCAAGCTGATGGCCAATCAACCGACATCGATGACCACCTCGTGACGGTGCCAGCCCCGGCCCCGGTGGCATCCCCGGGGCCAGGGCTGGCGGCATGTCACTTCGCGGGCTCGGGCTGGCTGGTCACGTTCCAATCGGGCTTGCTTGCCTCGGCCCAGGGCTCTTCGGGTCGACGGGGCAGCAGGTAGACGAGAAGGAACGTGAGGATCACGCCAACCAGGACGGCGCCGACCGTCCACTGGACCGCCCGGTTGAAGTTGGTCTCCAGCGCCCTCGTGGCCGCGCTGTCGAAGGCCGCGCCGACCGCACCCGGTGCCGAGTCCTCGCAGCCGGGCGGCGTGGCCGTCGGATCCGACGCGCGTGACTGACGGATGAAACAGTCGGCGAAGGTGGTCGTCGCCGCGCTCGCCTGCGCCGGCGGCAGGCCCGCGGCGACAAGTGAGGCCTGGAGCTCAGGGCTCGCCTTCTCCGCGGCCGTCGCCGAGTAGGAGCCGAGCGTCCCGAAGAGGACCACGCCGGCCACCGCGACGCCGATCGCCTGGCCGAGACGCTGGGCGGTGCCGAGCACACCGCTGGCCGCGCCCGCGTCCTGCCAGGGCACGCCGGCCAGCACGATCTCGACGCTCGGCGCGATCACCAGGCCCGAGCCGAAGCCGGCGAAGAGCAGGGCCGGCAGTAGTTCCAGGCCGGAGCCCCACCAGTGGATCGTCGCGATGATGCCCACCATGCCGACGATCACGATGCCCGCGCCGAGCATCAGGACGCCGCGACCGAGCGCACGGGCGACGTTGTCGGAGATGGCCGCGCCGACCAGCGTGCCGAACGAGAACGGCAGCAGGATGAGGCCCGTCGTCAGGGCGGACTTCTCCAGGCCGATCTGCAGGTGAAGCGAGAGCGCGAAGAGCAGGCCGATGAAGCCAGCGAAGTAGCAGAGGCTGATGCCGACGCCGGCGGAGAACGAGCGGTGGGCGAAGAGGCGCATGCTGACCAGCGGGACCTGGGCGCGTCGGGCGCGGCGCAACTCCCACACTGCGAAGACGGCCAGCGCGGGCAGCGCCGCCGCCATCGAGACGAACGTCCAGGCCGGCCAACCCAGGCGCTGGCCCTCGACCAGGGGGACGGCCAGCAGCAGAACGGCGGCCGAGACGAGCAGCATGCCGATCACGTCGAGGCCACCGCGGCGGCCTCGCGACTCGGGCACCAGGATCAGCGCGGCGACGAACGTGGCCAGTCCGATCGGCACGTTCAGCAGGAACACCGGTCGCCAGTCCCAGCCGTTGAGGTCCCACGCGATCAGCAGGCCGCCGAGGAGCGGGCCGCTGGCGGTCGCGATGCCGCCGATCGCGCCGTAGATCCCGTAGGCCTTGCCGGTCTCCTTCGCCGGGAAGGTGGTCTGGATGAGCGCCAGCACCGGCGGGTTGAGGATGCCGGCCATCATGCCCTGCACGACCTGGAACGCGATCAGTTGGCCGGGTGTGTCCGCGAGTGCCGACGCCGCCGACGCGAGCGTGAACCCCGCGACGCCGATGAGGAACAGCTTGCGGTGGCCGAAACGGTCGCCGATCCGGCCGGCGGGGATGAGCAACAGGCCGTAGCCGAGCGCGTAGCCGGCGATGACCCACTCCATGGCCGTGTAGGTCGACTGGAGGTCGCGCTGGATCGGCGCGACCGCCACATTGACGATCGTCGTCGCCAGCAGAATCATGAACGCCCCGGCCAGAATGACGGCCAGGATCAGCCATCGGCGCGGATTGGGTGGGGCGGCGCTGCGTTCGTCGGTCCAGCTCTCCGTCATCGTGTTCCTCCTGGTGTCGGACGGGGGTCGACAGCGGACCCACCCTTCGACTACACGCCGTCGCGTACGATTAGTCAAGTACGGCTATTTGCGTATGACCTGTACGGCACATGAGGAGGGCCCGGGTCAGAAGCTGACCCGGGCCCGGTGACGCAGAGGCGGCTACGACCAGTTGGAGGAAGCCGATCCCCACTCGGAGGAACCGGAGCCCCACGAGGACGTCTCCGGCCACGCCAGGTCAAAGGGGAAGTCGTTGGCGCGCAGCTCCAGAGTGCTCTCCAGCACGGCGTCGGTCAGCCGGTCGACGTCGGCGTCGCTGTGGGCGCCGCCGGCGAAGAACATCGGCATGCCGAGCGTGTAGATGCCGCGCTTGCGCAGCAGCAGCGTGAGGATGAACGTCGCGGGGTTGAGTGCCCGCGAGTAGACCCGGTAGTCGGTGTAGGAGTCTTCCGGGAGGAACTGGAAGCACCCGATGTAGTCGCCGAACCCGACCATGCGCAGCGGGATGCCCTCGGCCGCCCGGAACGCGGCCAGCCGCGCCTGGACCCGGTCGACCTTGGCCCGCAGGTCGGTGTAGTACGCCGGTCCCTTGTCGCGGAGCAGCTGGAGGGTGGCCAACGACGCCGCCACCGACAGGTAGTTGCCGGTGTGGCTGCCCTGTAGGCCGGTCTTCTGGCCGAAGTCGGTCCACGACTGCCCGCTGGTCTGCGAGATGTCGAGGATGTCAGCGCGACCACCGATCGCCGACAGCGGCAGCCCGAGCCCGCTGATCACCTTGCCGTAGGTGACGAGGTCGGTCGGGATGTCGAACTTCTGCGCGGCGCCGCCGAGCCCCGAACGGAAGCCCGTCAGCACCTCGTCGAGGATGACCGGCACCCCGAGCCGCTGGGCGGCCACCGCCACCTCGCGGATCATCGGGATCGTCGTCTCCTCGAACGGGAACGACGAAGCGGCCGGCTCAGCGAGGATGCAGGCCAGCTCGCCCGCGTGGCGCTCGATCAACTCGACAGCGAGCGCTGTGTCGTTGGGCAGGATCAGAAGGTCGCGCGGCTCGGCCGGTGTGACGCCGGCGAACGCCGAGACCAGCGGAATCCCGTCCTTGCCGATCTCCGGGAACGGCACCGCGGGATGCCCGTGGTACCAGGGCGCGGTGTTGTGGACGGCCAGGTCGTGTGACCCGTGCAGGGTGCCCTCGAACTTGGCGACCATCCGCCGTCCGGTGAACGCACGGCAGAGCCGAATCGCCGACTGGGTGGCACCCGTACCCGAGTGTTGGAATGCGAACTTCTCGTTGTGCGGGACGATCTCCCGCAGCAGCGTCGCGAGCTCCAGCTCCAACGCGTTGGTGTAGCCGTTGCCGGTGCCCTTGCCGAGACGCTCGCGGACGAAGTCGACGACCGGGGCCGGGTTGTGACCGTGCAGCGCCTGGGCCCCGTACCCCATGTGGCAGTCGAGGTAGTCGTTGCCGTCGATGTCGGTCAACGTCGATCCGCTCGCGGTGGCGGCGATGACCGGAAACGGCGGCGCCTGGAACGGCCAGAACACGTGCGCGGCGGCGTCGACCGCCCTCAGTTGCTCGACGTGCGCGGCCGAGGCACCCTGGCGCGCGCCGATCTCGCCGAACAGCTCGTAGACCCACTTCTGCTGCATGAGGTCCTGAATGACCTCGATCGCTCCGCGCTCCTGGTGGCTGGCGCCCATCGTGTCCCCTTCGCATGGCGGCCGTGACAGGCGCAGCCTGCGCCGGCCCACTCGAATGCGGCTGGAGAACCGGTCGATCGACGCGGCTTCGAGCCGGTCTCGAGCGCCGTCGTCGAAGCTCGCCGCCATGACGGAAAATCGGGTCAATCTCTACTCGCTGACCGACACGATCACGCCGTGGGCAGTGCGGGCCGCGGCGACGCTCGGCCTCGCCGACCTGATCGCCGCGGGCACCACCACGCTCGACGAGCTCGCCGCGGCGACGAAGGCCAATCCCGACGCGCTGCACCGGCTGCTGCGCTACCTCTCGGTGCGCGGCGTCTTCAAGGAGACCGAGCCGCGGGTGTACGCCCTGACGGAAGCGGCCGAGTTCCTCAAGACCGACCACCCGGCCGCCCAACGTCCCTGGCTCGACGTCGACTCGATGGCCGGCCGGATCGAGGGCACGTTCAGCTCCCTGACCCACTCGATCCGTACCGGCGACGCGGCGTACCCGGTGCGTTACGGCATCGAGTTCTGGGACGACCTGGCCACCAACCCCGACCGGGCCACGTCGTTCGGCGCGCTGATGGCCACCCACGCGAGCTACTTCGACCAGGTCGTCCAGGGCTACGACTGGAGCACCGTCAACCACGTCGTCGACGTCGGCGGCGGCACCGGCGCCCTGCTCACCGAGATCCTCAAGGCCCAGCCGCACCTGCGCGGCACCGTGGTCGACCTGCCGGGCGTCGTGGACCAGGGGCGGGCCCGGTTCGAGGCGGCGGGCATCGCCGACCGCGCCGAGGTCGTCAGCGGGAGCATCTTCGACCCGCTCCCGGCCGGCGCCGACGTCTACATCCTGTCGAACGTTCTGCACGACTGGAACGACAGCGCCGCCGAGAAGATCCTCCAGCGGGCGGCCGACGCGATCGGCACGACAGGCAAGGTGCTGATCGTGCAGATCCTGGTCAAGGACGAGAACGACAACTTCCCCGACGACCCGGCCCGGCTGATGTTCATCACCCAGATGGACCTGCGCCTGCTCTCGCTCATGGCCGGCAAGGCGAGGACCTGGCGCGAGTACGCAGAACTGGGCGAGAAGGCCGGGCTCGAGGTGGACTCCAGCACGGTGATCCCCACCGGGCAGACCCTGCTCTCTCTTCGTCGCGGCTGATGGGACGGGCCCCTTGCTGACGGTTTCCGCTTAGGAAGGGGCCCTCGCTCACGGACCGTGCGTGGGTCGTACCGTTGCGGACATGAACCCGGCCATTCGACGAATCGCGATCGATGCCCTCATCGGGATCGTCGTCGCGGCCGTGGTGGCGGTGGCGATCCGGGTCGCCGACGAGCCCGGCGCCCGGCCGCCCGACGCGCGCGCCTACGCGATCGGCGCGGTGATCGGGCTCCTGTTGGTCTTCCGGCGCCGCTGGCCACTGCTGGTGCTGGTCGGCTCGGTCACCGCGCTGATGATCTACTACGCGCTCGAATACCCGGGCATTCCGCCCGCCCTCCCGCTGGCCGCCGCGCTCTTCTCCGTCGCGGCCGCCGGCCGGTTCACCTGGGCGCTCGTCGTCGCCGGTTTCTTCGTGGTCCTTGAGCTGATCATGCGGTACACGCTGCTCGGTGAGGGCTTCTTCCCCGCCCTCTCGGCCACCGTCGAAGAGGGTTCGCTGCTCGCGGCGGTGGTGCTGCTCGCCGAGACGATCCGCACCCGCCGGGTCCGGCTGGCCGAGGCACAACAGCGTCTCGCCGTGATGCGCCAGGAGCGTCAGCACGAGGTCGCCCAGGAGCGGCTCCGCATCGCCCGCGAGGTCCACGACGTACTCGGTCACACGATCGCCGCGATCAGTGTGCAGGCGAGCCTCGCCGACGACATCTTCGACAGCAAACCGGCCGAGGCGCGGGCCGCGCTGCGGAGCATCCGGGGCGCGGCCCGCGACGCGATGCACGAGGTCCGCTCGGCGATCGGCATGCTCCGTGACGCCGGGGAAGTGCCCGACCTGGCCCGCGTCTTCGCGGTCGCCGAACAGGCCGGCGTGAAGGTGCGGTCGGGGATTGCCGGCACCCCGCGCCGGATCCCGCCGGAGGTGGCACTCTCGGTCTACCGGATCGTGCAGGAGTCCATCACCAACACCGTCAAACACGCCGAAGCAACGACAGTCGACGTCACCATCACCTACGCCGGTGACGCCGTCACTGTGGAGATCGTCGACGACGGGGTCGGTGCCGCGGCGAACCGGCGGGGGCACGGGGTGGCCGGCATGCGGGAGCGGGCCAGCGCCGCCGGCGGATCCCTTGAGGCCGGGCCCCGGCCGGAGGGCGGGGGGTTCCGAGTGGCCGCGCGGCTGCCGGTCGAGGTGGAGGAGACAGCGTGACGATCCGGATGGTGCTTGCGGACGATCAGACGCTCGTGCGGGCCGGCTTCCGGGGCCTGCTCGACCACAGCGACGACCTGGAGGTGGTCGGCGAGGCGTCAAACGGTGCCCAGGCTGTCGAGATGGTCGCCGCGACCCGACCGGACATCGTGCTGATGGACGTGCGAATGCCGGTGCTCGACGGCGTGCGGGCCACGGCCGCGATCGTCGAACGGTTCCCGGCCGTGCGGGTCATCGTCCTGACCACCTTCGAGCTCGACGAGTACGTCTTCGAGGCGCTGCGCGCCGGCGCGAGCGGGTTCCTGCTCAAGGACATCGAGCCCGACGAGCTGCGCCAGGCGGTGCGGGTGGTGGCCGGCGGCGACATGTTGATCTCGCCGCGGGTGACGAGCCGGTTGGTGAGCGCGTTCGTCAGCAAGGTCGCGCCGACGCCGGTCGACGGCGGCCGGCTGGCGGTGTTGACCGACCGCGAGCGCGAGGTGATGAGCCTGGTGGCCAGCGGGTTGACGAACGAGGAGATCGGGCGCCGGCTGTCGATGAGCCCCGCCACGGCCCGTACCCACGTCCACCGGGCCATGGTCAAGCTCCGCGTCCGCGACCGCGCGCAGCTCGTCGTGCTCGCCTACCAGACCGGGCTCGTCGCGCCCGGCAGCTAGCCAACTACGGCCCCTGTTTCGCAGGCGGTGCCGGCTACGGTGATCGCCGTACGAATCCGCCGTTGCTCAACGGATGCCGGGTGGTGCGCGTCCTTCGTATGTTGGCGTCATGTTTGAGGTCGGAGAGAACGCCGATGGGATCCTGGCCGGGGTCCTGTTCCTGATCTGGCTGTCCGCGGCGATCCTCGCCACGCGGTTGGCCTGGCGGCCGACGCCCGAGGCGCTGCGCAAGAGCGCCCGTCGGCTGCTGCGTCTGCTCGTCGCCGCGCTGGTGGTCCTGGTCGTCAAGTGCGTCGCGATCGGGCTGATGCTCGCCGTCGACTGGATCTTTGCCGACAACCGCGTGATCGTGCAGATGCCGCTCCTGCTGCTGCCGATGCTGGCCGTGCTCGTCTGGACCGTGCCGGGCCTGCGCGCCCTGGCCAACCGCGACGACGCGCCGGTCGACGTCGAGACGCGCTCCGCCGCCGCCAATCCCCGATTCATCGTGCCGGTCCAGGTGACGGCCGTGGCGACCCTCGTTGGCGTCTACTTCGCGTACGTGTCCCGTCCGGTTCCGTCCTACCTCGACGACATCGTGACCCACGCCGCGCCGATCCTGCTGTCCGTGGTGGTGCTGTGGTTCTGGCAGCGGCACCGCCTGCGGGTCGTCACCGCCACCGACTTCGCGCGCCGTGGCCGGCGTGCCAGTGCCCTGCGCGCCACCGCCCAGGCCGCCGTCGCGGTCCTCGTCGTCGCCGCCGGCGTCACCTACGCGGCCCAGAGCAGCAGGCTGCCCGACCGGATGTCCATGACGTCCCACGACAACGTCGACTACGGCGGCGGCCCCTCGATCGGCCACGGCGGTCATGGTGGGACCTCCGTCGACGACCTACGTGGGCCGCGGACCGGCAAGCCCAACAAGGCCTTCACCCTGACTGCGAAGAACGCCACGGTACGTCTCTCGTCGGGCACCGAGATCAAGGCGCTGACGTACAACGGGGAGTCGCCCGGGCCGGAGCTGCGGGTCCGTGAGGGCGACCTCGTCGAGGTGACGCTGCACAACGAGATCCCCGACGAGAACGTGACGATCCACTGGCACGGCCTCGACGTGCCCAACGGCGAGGACGGCGTGGCCGGCGCGACGCAGAACGCGGTGGAGCCGGGTGGCACCTTCACCTACCGGTTCATCGCCGAGCAGGTCGGCACCTTCTGGTACCACACCCACCAGAACCCGCTGGAGGCGATCCGGCGGGGCCTGTTCGGCGCGCTGATCGTCGAGCCGCGCGACGGCCCACCACCCGGCGAGCGGGACTTCGTCGTGCAGGCCCACGAGTGGCGTACGCCGGACGACAACATCGTCTCGTTCGGTACCAGTGACACCTTGCAGCGTCAGGAGGTCGCCCCGGGCACGCCGGTGCGGCTGCGCCTGATCAACACCGACAACAACCCGTCCACCGACAGTCGTCCGCGGTCCCTGACCGTCAACGGCACGCCGGTGCGGGTGGCCGCGATCGACGGGGTCGACGTCAACGGCGCCACCCCGCTGACCGACCCGCGGTTCGGGTTGGCGACCGGTGGACGCTACGACGTGACGTTCACGATGCCGTCGGGCCCGGTGCGCCTGACCGACCTCGCCAACCGCGACGCCGGGCTGGTCCTGGCGCCACCGGGTGACACCTCGACGCCGAAGATCGTCGACGACGGGGACCAGTTCGACCCGCTGTCGTACGGCTCCGGCGGCTCCCGGCCCTTCGACGCCGGCTCGTCGTACGACCGCTCGTTCAC
This sequence comes from Micromonospora vinacea, assembly GCF_015751785.1. Classification (NCBI taxonomy): domain Bacteria; kingdom Bacillati; phylum Actinomycetota; class Actinomycetes; order Micromonosporales; family Micromonosporaceae; genus Micromonospora; species Micromonospora vinacea. Next base: position 2,601,815 of record NZ_JADOTY010000001.1, read on the forward strand.
CCAGCTCCTCGACGACCGGCTGTCCTTCTACAACGGCGGTCTCCACCTGGTGCCCATCATCAACGGGCACAGCTTCCCCAAGACACCGACGCTGATGGTCCGGATGGGCGACGTGGTCAAGGTGCGGATCGTCAACCGCAGCCACCAGAACCACCCGATGCATCTGCACGGCCATCACGCGTTGGTGCTGTCCCGCAACGGGGTTCGCGCGACCGGGTCGCCGTGGTGGATCGACAGCCTCGACGTGATTCCCGGCGAGATCTACGAGATCGGCTTCAAGGCGGACAATCCGGGGCTCTGGATGGACCACTGTCACAACCTCGACCACGCGGCCAACGGGATGGTGATGCACCTCGCCTACGAGGGCGTGACGTCCCCCTATGAGCTGGGGCGGGGCACTCCCAACCAGCCGGAGTAGGTGGGCCCGTCGAGCCTTCCTCCACCGGGCCTCGAGGCGACGGCGGCAGCGTCGTTCGCATCCGAACCCCTCTTGCTGAGGAGAACCCATGCTCGACGCGATGCGACGAACGTTGTCGCTGGCCGTGCCGCTGGTACTGGTGGCCGGCATTGCCGCGCCCGCCTCTGCGGCCACATCGACCACTGGGCGACTGACCGTCGTCGCCCGCAACCTCGACAACCCGCGCGGTGTCGCCATCGACCGCGCTGGCACCGTCCACGTCGCCGAGGCCGGGCTCGGCGGCGACGACGTCTGCATCCCCGGCACGTTCGGTACCAACCTCTGCTACGGCTCGACAGGTGCGATCACGGCGGTCCGTCACGGCTGGCAGAAGCGAGTCGTGACGGGCCTGCCGTCGCTGCGCAGCACCGGCGGCGGCTTCTCCGTCTACGGTGCGCACGACCTGGCCTTCGATCGGCAGGGCAAGCTGCTGGTGGCGATGGGTTACAGCACCGACCCGGTCTCGCGGGACCTGCTCGGCGCGGCCGGGGCCACGATGGGAACGATCCTCCGGGTCGAGGGGAAGCGTCGCTGGTCGGTCGTCGGCGACCTCTCCGCCTACGAGGGGCAGAACAACCCCGACGGTGTCATCCCGGAGAGCCAGCCGTACGCCGTCATCGCCGACGGGCGGGACGTCTACGCGCTCGACGCGGCCGCCAACGACGTGCTCCGGATCGACCGTCGTGGCGTGGTCACGGCCGAGCACGTCTGGCCGCAGGAGCAGGTGCCGGCGCCGCCGGAGTGGGGCCTGCCGCCCGGCTCGACGACGCCGATCCAGTTCGTGCCGGTCACTATCACCCGCGGGCCGGACAACGCCCTCTACATCGGACAGCTGACCGGGCACCCCTTCCCGAACGGTGGCGCCCGGGTGTGGCGGCTGGTGCCCGGGCAGGAGCCGACCATCTTCGCGACCGGCTTCACCAACATCATCGACATCGCCTTCGACAAGCAGGGTCGACTGGTCGTGCTGGAGATCGCGAAGAACGGGCTCAGCTCGGGAGATTCCACCGGTGCGTTGATCCGGGTGGAGCGCGACGGTAGCCACCGGGAGCTGGCGAGCACCGGCCTGGACTCCCCGATGTCGTTCGCCATCGCTCGGGACGGCAGCTTCTACATCGCCAACAAGGGCCTCGGCATCGGCGAGTTGGTCCGTCTGTCCACACGAGACTGACAGAATCGCGCGGCCATCGTGGCGTTCTTCGTGTCGGGAGGACGCCACGATAGCTGTGGTGTCACACAGTCGCGATACGGTGCCATCGTGTGCACGCTGGCGGCGGGGGATGGGGTCTGGGGGTTAGGTTGACGCGGTCCGACGGCGGGTCTCCCGCCGGCGCCACCACCATCCTCATAGTCGACGACCACGCTCTCGTCCGCGAGGGGTTGCGCTGGGTGCTCGAGGTCCACGCCGACCTCGACGTGGTCGACGAGGCGGGCGACTCGGCCACCGCGGTCGCCAAGGCGGCGTCGGAGCGCCCGGACGTGGTGTTGCTCGATGTCGAGATTCCCGGCGACGACCCGGTGGTCACGGTGCGCCGCATCCGTGAGGTGTCGCCCGACAGCGCGGTCGTCATCCTCAGCATGTACGACAGCCCGGACCTGCTGCGCCGTCTGATCGCCGCCGGGGTGCGCGCCTACCTGCTCAAGAGCGTGGGTCGTGAGGAACTGGTCGCCGCGATCCGCAAGGCACGGGACGGCAGCGGCTCGGTACTGCTCTCCGTCTCCGGCCAGAGCCTGGTGCAGGTGCAGAACGCGGAGTCGGCCATCCTGTCCCCGGTCGAGCTGGAGATCCTTCAACTCGCGGCCGAGGCGATGACCAATGCCCAGATCGCGCGCCGGCTCGACCTGACCGAGGCCACTGTGAAGAGCCACCTGCGTCGCATCTTCGCCAAGCTCGGCGCGGTCTCCCGCATCGACGCGGTCAACAAGGCGGTGGCAGCGTCACTGGTGACGCTGCCACACGACCGGTTGGTGCCCCGCCCTCGCCGCCCGTCGCCCTAGCGACCGCGGACGTTGCTCAACAGGCGGCCTTGAGGTCGGCGGCACGATCCGTGCGCTCCCAGGTCAGGTCCGGGAGTTCACGGCCGAAGTGGCCGTAGGCCGCCGTCTGCTGGTAGATCGGGCGCAGCAGGTCCAGGTCGCGGATGATCGCCGCCGGGCGCAGGTCGAAGACCTCACCGATCGCCTTCTCGATCCGGTCGAGCGGCACCGTCTCGGTGCCGAACGTCTCCACGAAGAGGCTCACCGGGTGGGCCTTGCCGATCGCGTAGGCCACCTGCGCCTCACACCGTTCCGCCAGGCCCGCGGCGACCACGTTCTTCGCCACCCACCGCATCGCGTACGCCGCCGACCGGTCGACCTTCGACGGGTCCTTTCCGGAGAAGGCACCGCCACCGTGCCGGGCGTACCCGCCGTAGGTGTCGACGATGATCTTCCGTCCGGTCAGGCCCGCGTCGCCCATCGGACCACCGATCTCGAACCGCCCCGTCGGGTTGACCAGCAGCCGGTAACCCTCGGTGTCGAGGTCGAGCGCCTCCAACTCCGGCGTGATCACGTGGTCCCGGATGTCGGGTGCGAGCAGCTCGTCGAGGGAGATGTGTGCGGCGTGCTGGGTGGAGACGACGACGGTGTCGAGCCGGACCGGGCGTAGGCCGTCGTACTCGACGGTGACCTGGGTCTTGCCGTCCGGCCGCAGGTAGGGCACCGTGCCGTCCTTGCGGACGGCGGCCAGGCGACGGGCCAACCGATGGGCCAGTGCGATCGGCAGCGGCATCAGCTCCGGCGTCTCCGAGCAGGCGAAGCCGAACATCATGCCCTGGTCACCGGCGCCCTGGGCGTCGAGCCCGCCGCCGGACGAGCCGTCGCGCAGCTCGATCGCCGTGTCGACGCCCTGCGCGATGTCCGGCGACTGGGCGCCGATCGAGATGCTGACGCCGCAGGAGGCGCCGTCGAAGCCCTTCTTCGACGAGTCGTACCCGATGCTCAGCACCGTGTCCCGCACGATGCGGGGGATGTCGGCGTAGGCCTGCGTGGTGACCTCGCCGGCGACGTGGACCTGCCCGGTGGTGATCAGACTCTCGACGGCGACCCGGCTGTGCGGGTCCTGCGCCAGCAGCGCGTCGAGGATCCCGTCGCTGATCTGATCGGCGATCTTGTCGGGATGACCTTCGGTGACCGACTCGGAAGTGAAGAGGCGGCGCGACATGTGTGACTCCTAACCCAGGGAGCGTGGGGGCCCGGCGAGTCTTCCCGCCCCTGGTGGAGGTTGCCTGGAGGAAGCATCGAGCGATCAAAGGGGTATCCGTCGTACAACTTTCGACACGCATCGATCCTCGGAAGAACCCGCGATGTCGCTACCTGCGGTCATTCCGACACGCCCCGCTCCTCCATAGCTTGAGAGCGTCTCGACGAGTGCTATGGGGAATGGGGGGACCACTGTGGTCAGGTACGAGATCCTCGGGTCGCTGGAAGTGATCCACGAGGGCCGGATCTGCACGCCGACGCCGCCGAAGGTGCGGACCGTGTTGGCGCTGCTGGTGATGCGGGCCAACCGGGTCGTTCTGGTCGACTCGATAATCCGGGAACTGTGGGGTGACGATCCGGCGCGCAGCGCCGTCACCACTGTGCAGACCTACATCTACCACCTGCGCAAGCTCTTCGCGAAGGAGGGCATAGAGACCCCGGACCGGACCGTGCTGGAGAGCCGTGCCCGCGGCTACCTGCTCAGGGTGGAGCCGGGCCAACTCGACGCCGAGGTGTTCGAGACGATGCTCGACCAGGGCCGCTCGCACATCGAGTCGGACCGGCCCGAGGAGGGCGCCGAGGTGCTGCGGCGGGCGCTGGCCATGTGGACGGGGCCGGTGGGCGCCAACGTGACGTTCGGGCCGGCGTTGGAGGCGCACGCCATCCACCTGCAGGAGCAGTGGATCCGGGCGCTGGAGCTGCGCATCCAGGCCGACATCACGCTCGGCCGGCACCGCGAGCTGATCGGCGAGCTGCGCTACCTCGTGGGCACGTACCCGCTCAACGAGTGGTTCCACCGCCAACTCATCGTGGCGCTCAGCCGCTCGGGGCGACGGGGCGAGGCGTTGCAGGCGTACCACCACCTGCGCCGGGTGCTCAGTGAGGAGTTGGGCCTGGACCCTTCGCCTGACCTCCAGCGGCTCCAGCGGGAGGTGCTGGCCGCCGGCGGGCCACTGCGCCCGGGGCTCGCCAGGGCCTCGTGACAGGCCCTCGACCGACGCTCCAGCGCCGTTCGACCGGCCGTCCCTAGCTTTCACACGGACATCGCGGCCAGGAGGTCTTCCATGACGAGCACATCCGACCGTCGGGTGGTCATCACCGGGATTGGCGTCATCGCCCCCGGTGGACTGGGCACCAAGGCGTTCTGGGAACTGTTGACCGCTGGCCGTACGGCCACTCGTACCCTGTCGTTCTTCGATGACACCCCGTTCCGCTCGCGGGTGGCCGCGGAGGCCGACTTCGACCCGGTCGCCGAGGGACTGTCGCCGCAGGAGGTCCGCCGGATGGACCGGGCGGCCCAGATGGCGGTGGTCTGCACCCGGGAGGCGCTGGCCGACAGCGGCTTCGAGGTCGGCGACCCGACCCGGGTCGGCGTCAGTGTCGGCACGGCGGTCGGGGCCACGATGAGCCTCGAAGAGGAGTACGTCGTGGTCAGCGACGGCGGGCGGAAGTGGCTTACCGACCACCGGTACGCCACCCCGCACCTCTACGACTATCTGGTGCCGAGCTCGTTCGCCCGTGAGGTGGCGTGGTCGGTCGGGGCGGAAGGCCCGGCGACGGTGGTCTCCACCGGCTGCACGTCGGGCCTCGACTCGGTCGGCCACGCCCGGGAGCTGATCCGTGAGGGCTCGGCCGACGTGATGATCGCCGGCGCGACCGACGCCCCGATCTCGCCGATCACTGTGGCGTGCTTCGACGCGATCAAGGCGACCACGGCCCGCAACGACGACCCGACGCACGCGTCGCGGCCGTTCGACAACAGCCGCGACGGGTTCGTCCTGGGCGAGGGTTCGGCCATGTTCGTCCTCGAAGAGCTCGAGCACGCCCGCCGGCGAGGTGCGCAGATCTACGCCGAGCTGGTCGGGTTCGCCTCGCGCTCCAACGCGTTCCACATGACCGGCCTGCGGCCCGACGGGCGGGAGATGGCCGAGGCGATCCGGGTCGCGCTCGCCGACGCCCGGCTGCCCGGCGACGCCGTCGACTACATCAACGCGCACGGCTCGGGTACGAAGCAGAACGACAGGCACGAGACGGCGGCGTTCAAGCGGAGCCTCGGCGACCACGCGTACCGCACCCCGGTCAGCTCGATCAAGTCGATGATCGGCCACTCGCTCGGCGCGATCGGTTCGATCGAGATCGCGGCGTCGGCCCTGGCCATCAAGCACGGGGTGGTGCCGCCGACAGCCAACCTGCACGAGCGCGACCCGGAGTGCGACCTCGACTACGTGCCGCTCACCGCCCGCGAGCAGCAGACCGACGTGGTGTTGAGCGTGGGCAGCGGGTTCGGCGGCTTCCAGAGCGCGATGCTCCTGGCGCGTGTGGCATGACCACTGTCGTCACCGGGGTCGGGGTCGCCGCGCCCAACGGGTTGGGTCGCGACGCCTTCTGGGCGGCCACCGTCGCCGGGGTGGGTGGCATCGGGCCGATCAGCCGTTTCGATCCTTCGGGTTACCCCTCGCAGCTGGCCGGCGAGGTTCCCGGATACGAGGCGGCCGATCACATCCCGAGCCGGTTGATGGCGCAGACCGACCACATGACCCGACTGTCGCTGACGGCGGCGCAGTGGGCGCTGGCCGACGCGTCGGTCGACCCGTCGGCGCTGCCCGAGTTCGGCATGGGTGTCGTCACGGCCAGCGCGTCGGGTGGCTTCGAGTTCGGCCACCGTGAGCTGGAGAAGCTCTGGAGCAAGGGCTCCGAGCACGTCAGCGCGTACCAGTCGTTCGCCTGGTTCTACGCTGTCAACACCGGCCAGATCTCGATCCGGCACGGGATGCGTGGGCCGACCGGTGTGCTCGTCACCGAGCAGGCGGGTGGGCTCGACGCGGTGGCACAGGCCCGGCGCCAGGTGCGCAAGGGCGTGCAGCTCGTGATGACCGGTGGTGTCGACGCGTCGCTCTGCCCGTGGGGCTGGACGGCGCAGCTCGCCAACGGCCTCCTCAGCACGGGGCGCGACCCGGCCACGGCGTTCCTGCCGTTCGACGCCAACGCGTCGGGTTACGTGCCGGGCGAGGGCGGGGCGATCCTCGTGTTGGAGGACGAACACGCCGCTGCCCGGCGTGGGGCCGCCGTCTACGGGGTGATCGCCGGTTACGGCGCGACCTTCGATCCCCGGCCCGGCTCCGGGCGCCCGCCGGGCCTGCGTCGGGCGGCCGAGATGGCCCTCTCCGACGCCGGTCTCACACCGGCCGACATCGACGTCGTCTTCGCCGACGGCGCCGGGGTCGCGGAGCTCGACCGCGTCGAGGCCGAGGCGATCACCGCCGTCTTCGGCCCACGCGGGGTGCCGGTGACAGTGCCCAAGACGATGACCGGCCGGCTCTACTCGGGCGGGGCGGCGCTCGACCTCGTCTCCGCGCTGCTGTCGATCAGACACGGTGTCATCCCGCCAACCACAAACATCCGCCAGCCGGCCGAGGGCCTGCACCTCGACCTGGTGCGCGACGTCGCGCGGGAGACACCCGTACGCGCGGCGCTCGTGCTCGCCAGGGGCTACGGCGGGTTCAACGCGGCCATGGTCGTGACCGACGAAAGGAATGGACGATGACCGACGCCAGCCTTGCCGCCGTCGCGAACTTCGACGAGCAGCAGGCACTCGACCTGCGGGAACGGCAGATCGCGGTGCTGGGTAGCGCCAAACAGATCGCCCACGTGATCTACGTGGTCACCGAGCTCGGCGTTGCCGACCTGCTCGTCGACGGGCCGGTGCCGGTCGCTCAACTGGCGGCGGCGACCGAGTCGCACGAGGACGCGCTGCGGCGGATCCTCCGCGCCGCCTCGGCGGTGGGCATCTTCGACGAGCAGGAGGACGGGTCGTTCGCGCTGACGCCGCTCGGCGAGGGGCTGACGTCGGCCCGGGTCGGCGGGCTGCGGCCGATGGTGCAGTTCAGCGGCGCCGACTTCAACCGCCTCCCGTACGCGGAGATCCTGCACAGCGTCCGTACCGGCGAGCCGGCCTTCAACAAGGTCTTCGGCATGGGCTTCTACGACTACCTCCAGGCCCACCCGGAGGCCAACCGGTTCTTCGAGGGCTTCATGGCGCACTGGAGCCGGCGACTCGCCGACCGGTTTGCGGCGGAGTTGGCGCCCGAGCGGTTCGGCCGGATCGCCGACATCGGCGGCAGCAACGGCTACTTCCTGGCCAAGATGCTCCAGCGCAACCCCGAGGGCACCGGCGTCCTCTTCGACCTGCCCGAGGTGGTGGCCGACGCCGAGCCACTGCTCAAGGAGCACGGTGTCACCGAGCGGGTCGAGGTGCGGGGCGGCGACTTCTTCACCGACGACCTGCCGGCCGGTGCCGACGCGTACATCCTGAAGTCGATCGTCCACAACTGGCCGGACGACACCTGCGTCACGTTGCTGCGGCGGATCCGTGCGGCGATCGGCGACGCCGACTCCCGCCTCATCGCGATCGACCAGATCGTGCCGCCGCGTAACCAGTGGGACCACGCCAAGATCATCGACATCGACATGTTGGTGCTCTTCGGCGGCAAGGAGCGCGACCTCCGCGAATGGCAGGCGCTGTTCACCGCGTCCGGTTTCGAGCTGGTCAACACCCCCGCGTCCCGCGGCTGGGCACTGCTCGAAGCGCGTCCGATCTAGGAAAGGAAGCCCGCAATGGCACACATCGGCATCGACCAGCCGGTCGTGACGATGGTCAACGTCTTCACCGTCGAGCCGGCCAACCAGCAGAAGCTCGTCGACATCCTGATCGAGGCGACCGACGCGGTGATGTCCAAGGTCGACGGGTTCGTGTCGGCGAACATCCACGCCAGCCTCGACGGGACCCGGGTCGTCAACTACGCGCAGTGGAAGAGCGAAGAGCACTTCACAGCGATGCTCAAGAACCCCGAGGTCCACCCCCACTTCGGCGAGGTACGCGCGATCGCCACGCCGGAACGCCACCTCTACAAAGTCGTCTACACGGAGGACGCTCATGTCTGACGGAAGCACCGACGTCCTGATCGTCGGCGGCGGCCCGGTCGGCCTGTCGACCGCGCTCTTCCTGGCCCGCAAGGGGATCCGGCCGATCCTTGTCGAACGTCGGCCCCGACTGTCGACGATCCCCCGCGCCACCGGTCTGCACGCCCGCACCGTGGAGATCTTCCGCACCGTCGGCCTGGAGCCGGCCGTGCAGGAGGCCGGCATGAAGATCGTCGGGCCGGGCGCCGAACTCGACCTCGTCCGCGCCGGCCGCGCCACACCACTGGTCATGCTCGGCGCCCAGTCGCTGGCCGACCTCCACAAGTCGTTCGTCATGGAGGCGCACGACGTCGCCTACGACACGTTCACGCCGAGCTGGCCGATCTGGTGCGGCCAGGACCACTACGAGCCGCTGCTGCACGACGCCGCCGTCGAGGCGGGCGCGGAGATCCGCTTCCAGAACGAGCTGGTCGGGCTGACCCAGGACGAGGACGGGGTCACCGCGACGGTCAACGACAACGGCACGACACGCACCATCCGGGCGCGCTACGTCGTCGCCGCCGACGGCGTGAAGAGCCCCGTCCGGAACATGCTCCAGATCGGGGACCGCAGCAACGGCGTCGCCGGGAACTTCGTCAGCATCATCTTCCGCGCCAAGGTCGACCTGCCCGACACGGCACCCCGGTTCACGCTGATCTACCTGATGAACCAGCTGGCCCAGGGTCTGCTGCTCTTCATCGAGCCGGGGCGGTGGATGTTCGGCGTCAACTACTACCCGGAGCGGGGGCAGTCACCTGCCGACTTCACCCCGGAGCGCTGCGTCGAGCTGGCCCGGATCGCGGCCGGCGACCCCGAGCTGGAGGTCGAGGTCGAGTCGGCCCAGCCCTGGGACGCGCGGCACATGGTCGCCGACGCGTACCAGGCAGGGCGGGTCTTCCTCGCCGGCGACGCCTGTCACGCCCACCCGCCGGCCGGCGGCTTCGGCGTCAACGCCGGCATCCAGGACGCGCACAACCTGGCATGGAAGCTCGCCGACGTGCTTCAGGGCCACGCCGACGAGAGCCTGCTCGACTCCTACGAGGCCGAACGTCGTCCGGTCGGCGCCGCGACCGCCGACCAGGCGTGGATGCTCTTCCGCACCCGGGGTCAGCTCGCCGACGAGGACAAGGCCGCCTATCGGGACTTCGTCATCGTGACGATGGGCTACCGGTACACCTCGAACGCGATCGTCGGCGCGCCCGCCGACACCGAGCTGCTGCCCCGCGAGCTGACCTTCACCGGCCAGCCCGGATCGCGTGCCCCGCACGGCTGGGTCGACCAGAACGGCGCTCGGGTCTCCACGATCGACGTGCTGACCGAGGGCTGGACGTTGGCCACGGCTCCCGGCGACGACGCGTGGCTCGCGGCGGCCGAGGCGGTCTCGGCGGAGACCGGGCTCCCGATCAGGGCGCTGACCGCCGGCCCCGACGGTGACCTCGCCGACGACGGTTCGTGGCTGGCGAGCTGTGGCGTCGGCCCCGGCGGGGCGCTGCTGGTACGCCCCGACGGCATCGTCGCCTGGCGTAGCGCCGGCCCGGTCGACGACCAGGCGCAGACCCTGACCGCCGCCCTGGCCACGATCCTGCGGGGAGCGTGAACACATGTCCTACCGCGCCCTCATGGTCATGCGGATGGCCCCCGGCCACGCCGACGCGGTCGCCGAGCTCTTCGCCGAGCACGACAAGGGCGACATGCCCTACGTCGTCGGCATCTCGCGGCGCACGCTCTTCCGCTATCAGGACCTCTACATGCACCTGCTCGAGGCCGACACCGACGTCTTCGACAAGCTCCTCGCGGCCCGAGCCCGCGCGGACTTCCAGGAGGTCAACCGGCGCCTCTCGGCCTACCTGCAGCGCTACGCGCCGGACAGCATGACCGAGTTGCAGGACTCGAAGGCCACGCCCTTCTACACCTGGAGCCCCGAGACAGGGAGCATCACGTGACGCTGACCCGCCGCGACATCAACGACATGATGCAGGCATACAAGAAGACGAGCCTGCTGCGCACCGCTGTCGAACTGGGCGTCTTCGACGCCCTCGCCGCGGGCCCGGCCACGGCCAGCGGGCTCGCTCCGAAGCTCGGCATCCACCCGCGAGGCGCGCGGATCCTGCTCGACGCGCTCACCGCGATCCGTCTCACCGACCGGACCGGCGAGCACTTCTCGCTCACCCCGGCGGCCGCCGACCACCTGGTCAGCACCCGCCCCGACTACCTGGGCGGAATGGTCAAGGTGATGTCGAGCGACTGGGAGTGGGACGCGCTACGCGACCTCAGCGCCGCCGTCCGGGCCGGCGGCACAGTGCTCGACGTGCACGCCGAGACCCCGGAGTACACCTACTGGGAGGACTTCGCCGCGTACGCGACGAAGGTCGCCCAGCCGACCGCCGAGGTGATGGCCGAGGCGCTCGCGCCGTGGACGAAGGAGCGCGCCGAGCTCGACATCCTCGACGTCGCCTGCGGTCACGGCGTCTACGGCTACACCCTCGCGCAGCACAACCCCCAGGCGGCGGTGACCTCGCTGGACTGGCCCAACGTGCTCGCCGTGACGGAGAAGCACGCCGAGCGGCTCGGTGTGCGCGACCGGGCGTCGTTCCTGCCGGGTGACATGTTCACCACCGATCTCGGCGGCCCCTACGACGTCGTGCTGCTCACCAACGTCACCCACCACTTCTCCGAGGAGCGGGTGCACGAGCTGGTGAACCGGCTCGGTTCCGTGGTCAAGCCGGGTGGGCGGCTGGTCATCGTCGGCTTCACCACTGGCGACGAGTCGCCGGCCCTGGACCCGGCGCCGTACCTCTTCTCGGTGCTGATGCTGGTCTGGACCTTCGAGGGGGAGTCGCACTCCGTCGCCGCCTACAACCGGGCCCTCGCCGCGGCGGGCTTCGGCCCGGCCACCGTCCACCCGACGGATCTGCCGTTCCGAGTGCTCGTCGCAGAGAAGGGATGACAATGCATCGGCAACCGATCGTGAAGGTCGCCGCCACCGACGTGCCCGGCATCAACCGGATCGGCGGCGAGGTGCGGATCCTGCTCAGCCCGAAGACCGTCGACGCGACGGAGGGCTTCATGGGCACGGTCCGGCTGGAGCCGGGCGAGTTCCTGGCGGAGCAGTACAACCCGTACTCGGACAAGTTCTGTTATCTGGTGCGCGGCGAGGTCGTGATCCGGGTCGACGGCGCGGAAGTCAAGCTCGCGGCCGACGAAGCGCTCATGGTCCGTCGCGGCCAGCGGCACCGCATCGTCAACGCCGGTGGGGAGACCGCGCTGATCGTGTTCCAGATCAGCCCGCTCGCGCCGCGCCCCGAACTGGGCCACGTCGACACCGAGGAGGTCCCGCACCCCGAGTCGCCGGTGCCGCAGGTCGGCGGCGTACGCGACGGGTGGCAACGACCGACGGGAGGAAACTCATGAGCCAGCTGACCCTCGACGACCTGCGTCGGATCCTGGAGACCAGTTCCGGTGTGGTCGAGCAGACCGACTGGGCCGATCCGGCGACGCTCGACGCGCCGTTCGACGACCTCGGCTACGACTCGCTCGCGCTGTTGGAGCTGGCGGCGCGGGTGCAGCAGGAGTACGAGGTGCGCATCCCCGACGACGCGGTGTCGATCATGAAGACGCCGCGGCTCGCCGTCGACTACGTCAACCAACGACTCGCGGATCGGTGACCCCATGGCCGGACACACTGACAACGCGGTCGTCATCAACGCACCGTTAGACCTCGTCTGGGACCTGACCAACGACATCCCCAACTGGCCCTCCCTGTTCAGCGAGTACGCCAGCACCGAGGTGCTCTCGACGTCCGCCGACGGTGCCGTCGTCTTCCGCCTGACCATGCACCCCGACCCGGCCGGTCGGGTCTGGAGCTGGGTCTCCGAGCGGGTGCCCGACCGCACCGACCGGGTGGTGCGGGCACGGCGGCTGGAGACCGGCGCCTTCAAGTACATGAACCTGTTCTGGGAGTACACCGAGATCCCGGACGGCGGGGTGCGGATGCGGTGGGTGCAGGACTTCGAGATGCGGCCGGGTGGGCACGCCGACGACGAGGGCATGGCCGCCCACCTCAACCGGACCACACGTGAGCAGCAGGCACGCATCCGGGAGATCGTGGAGAAGGCCGCGGCCGAACGCGGGCAGTCATGACCGCCACCGTCAACACGCCCGTCGGCAAGAGCTGGCTGATCTGCCCGGGCTGCCGGGCGTTGCTCTACCAGCGCCGGGTCGAGCGCAACCTGGGCGTCTGCCCGGAGTGCGACCACCACGACCAGGTCACCGCGCACCAGCGGATCGAGCAGCTCTTCGATCTCGACTCGGTCGAGGAGCTGCCACCGGTCGGCGCCTTCGGCGACCCGCTCGGGTTCGTCGACACCAAGCCCTATCCGCAGCGGATCGAGGCCGCCCGCCGGCGCACCGGCCTCGACGAGGCGGTGGTCTGCGTCCGGGGCACTGTCGAGGGGCAGCCGTTGATCGCGGCTGTCATGGACTTCCGGTTCCTCGGCGGCAGCCTCGGCTCGGGCGTCGGTGAGCGGATCACCCGGGCGGCCGAGTTGGCGCTGGAGACCCGTACGCCGCTGCTGATCGTCAGCGCCTCCGGCGGTGCCCGGATGCAGGAGGGCGTGCTGTCGCTCATGCAGATGGCCAAGACGAGCGCGGCGCTCGGCGCCCTCGACGAGGCCGGGGTGTTGACGATCTCGCTGGTCAGCGACCCGACCTACGGTGGCGTCGCGGCATCGTTCGCGACGCTCTGCGACGTCATCCTCGCCGAGCCGGGCGCGCGCCTCGGCTTCGCCGGGCCGCGGGTCATCCAGCAGACGCTGCGTCAGCCGCTGCCGGCCGGCTTCCAGACCGCCGAGTACCTCTTCGTGCGCGGCATGCTCGACGACCTGGTGCCCCGCTCGTACCTGCGGCAGACCATCGGCCGGTTGCTGGCCTTCGCGGGGGCGGAGCGGTCCGCGCCGGATCCTTACCGGGTACGGGCGACCGCGCCCCCCGAGTCGGCGGACCCGTGGGCGGTAGTGGCGTTGTCCCGCGACCTCGGTCGTCCCTCCACCTTGGACTACATCGGCCACTTCGTGGACGGTTTCGTGGAGCTGCACGGCGACAGGCTCGCGAGTGACTGTCCGGCGATCGTCGGCGGCGTCGGCCTGATCGACGGGCGACCCGCCGTGGTGATCGGCCACCAGAAGGGCCACACCGTCGCCGAGGTGGCCAGTCGCAACTTCGGCATGGCCACACCGGCCGGCTACCGCAAGGCGGCCCGACTGATGCGCCTGGCCGAGAAGCTCGGGACGCCGATCGTGACGCTGATCGACACACCCGGCGCCTACCACGGCATCTCGGCGGAGGAGAACGGACAGGCCCTCGCCATCGCCGACAGCATCCGGCTGATGGCCGGGCTGACGGTTCCGGTCGTGGCGGTCGTGACCGGCGAGGGCGGTAGTGGGGGCGCGCTTGCCCTCGGCGTCGGCAACCGGGTGCTGATGCTCGCCAACGCCACGTACTCGGTGATCAGCCCGGAGGGCTGCGCCGCGATCCTCTGGAACGACTCCGGTCGGGCCGACGAGGCAGCCGCGCAGCTCAAGCTCCAAGCCGGCGACCTGCTGGCGCTCGGCATCGTCGACGGAGTGGTTCCCGAACCGCCCGGTGGGGCGCCGGCCGATCCCGGGGCGACCGCGTCGGCCGTACACCGGGCGGTTGTCGACGCCTTGGCGGAGTTGGCCGGTCTCAACCGCGAGGAGGTGCGGGCCCATCGCCGGGCCCGCTTCCGACAGATCGGAGGTGTGACGAATGTCGGAGGGTGACGCCGACCCGCTGGACGCCGCGGTCCGCAGTCTCGCGCGGCTGATCGGATCGACGCCAGGTCCGGTCCGTCGTGCCCGGCTCCAGCACGGCGACCTGGTGGTCGAGGTGGAGTGGCCGGAAGGCACGCCTGGGGTGGCCGCGACGGTCCCGGCGGTCCCGCTGGTGGAGGCCGACGCCGGCCTGCACTACGTGTGCGCGCCGATGGTCGCGACGCTCTACCTCGCGCCGTCGCCCGGTGCCGACCCGTTCGTGAGTGAGGGCGACCATGTCGTGCCCGGCCAGCAGGTCGCGATCCTCGAAGCGATGAAGATGATGATCCCGGTCGAAGCCGACCGCGCGGGCGAGGTCGTGAAGGTGCTGGTACCCAACGCGACTCCGGTCGAGTACGGCGAACGGTTGATCGCCTTAGCTGTTTCGGAGGGCTGACAGTGTTCGAGTCGGTGCTGATCGCCAACCGGGGCGAGATCGCGGTCCGGATCGCCCGGACCTGCCGGGAGATGGGGCTGCGTACGGTGGCGGTCTACTCGACAGTCGACCGCGACTCGGCGGTGGTGCGGCTGGCCGACGAAGCCGTCCAGATCGGGCCGGGTCCGAGCCGACGCAGCTACCTGAGCGCCCCGGCCATCATCGAGGCGGCCCGTCGCACGGGGGCCGACGCGATCCATCCGGGCTACGGATTCCTCTCCGAGGACCCGGACTTCGCCGAGATCTGTGAGGCCGACGGGATCACGTTCATCGGGCCGCCGCCCGCCGTGATGGCCGCGCTGGGCGACAAGGCCCGGACGCGGGGCATCATGGCGGGCCTCGGCCTGCCGGTGCTGCCCGGCACGACCGACGCCGTCGAGTCGGCGGCTCACGCCCGCGTGGTGGCGGAGGAGATCGGCTTCCCGCTGATCATCAAGGCGGTCGCCGGTGGCGGTGGTCGGGGGGTACGGGTGGTCCGTGACCCGGCCTCGTTCCTGGGCGAGTTCGCCTCCGCGCGGGCCGAGGCGCAGCTGCTCTTCGGCGACAACCGGGTCTACATCGAGCGCTACCTCGAGTCGGCCCGCCACGTCGAGGTCCAGGTGCTCACCGACCGCTACGGCAACGGCATCCACCTCGGCGAGCGCGACTGCTCGGTGCAGCGGCGCCACCAGAAGCTGATCGAGGAGTCACCCGCGCCCGGGTTGCCGCAACACATGGTCGACCGGATGACCGCCGCCGCGGTCACCGGCGCGCTCGGCGTCGGCTACGTGGGCGCGGGTACCTTCGAGTTCCTGGTCGGCGGCGGGGACGACTTCCATCTCATGGAGGTCAACTGCCGGCTCCAGGTCGAGCACCCGGTCTCCGAGCTGGTGACCGGCGTCGACCTGGTGCGGCAACAGATCCTCGTCGCGGCCGGTGAACGGCTCGCGCTGACGCAGGCCGACGTGACGCAGCGCGGCACGGCGATCGAGTGCCGCGTCAACGTCGAGGACCCGACGCGCGGCTTCGTACCGACGCCGGGTGAGCTGACCCGCTTCGACCTGCCCGCCGGCCCGTTCGTCCGGGTCGACACGCACGGGTACGCCGGTTACCGGGTGCCGGCCGACTACGACTCCCTCCTCGCGAAGGTGGTCGTCTGGGCGCCCGACCGCACCCAGGCCCTGGCCCGGATGGCCCGCGCCCTCGACGAGTGCGCCATCGAAGGGCCAGGTGTGGCCACCACCCGGGAGTTCCTCCGATCGACGCTCGACCACCCACTGTTCCGCGCCGCGAAACACGACACCTCGCTGGTCGACACCATGCTCACCGGCCTCCAGCCGGACACCACCGAGGCTCCAGGGCGCCACTAACCGAAGGGTTCACACTGCTGCCGGTTCGCGGGTTTGCGGCCCGTGCGTCCACGCGGGCGCCTGCGGACGGAAGGTGGCCGACATGGCAATTGACAACGCTTCTCGAGGTGTCAGCCGACGGCGATTATTGGCCGGAGTCGGCGCGGGGGCGCTAGTGGCCGGCACCGGGGGAGTCCTGCTCGACGCGGCGCCCGCAGCGGCGGCGTTCTCCAACCGGTTCGGTCGGATGTTCCCGTCGCTGCCGGCGTTCGGGTCGGCGACGACCCAGATGCGGAACGCGCTGATCGACCTGTCGCGCGTCGGCGGCCCGATGGACGCCCGCGACCCACTCAGCGTCGGCGCGGAGGCGCTCGCCGACCTGCAGCAGCACAGCATCAACGACCCCGACAACTTCTCGATCCCGCAGGGCATGACGTACTTCGGGCAGTTCGTCGACCACGACCTGGCCTTCGAGACGACGGCGCCGCTGGGCACGCCGGTCGACCCGACCACTGTGCCCAACCCGCGGACTCCAGCCCTCGACCTCGACTCGCTGTATGGCGGCGGGCCGACCGGAAACCCGGAGCTCTACAACTCGGCCGATCCGGCCAAGCTCAAGATCGAGTCGGGCGGGCGCTTCGAAGACCTGCCGCGCAACTCCAGTGGCAGGGCGATCGTCTTCGACGTCCGCAACGACGAGAACCTGCCGATCGCGCAGATCACGGCCGCGTTCATCCTCTTCCACAACCGGGTGGTCGACCTGGTGCGGGCACAGGGCACCCCGGCGGCCCAGGTCTTCGGCGCCGCACGGCAACTCGTCACCTGGCACTACCAGTGGATCGTGCTCAACGAGTTCCTGCCGCTGATCGCCGGCCCGGGCACGGTCTCCACAGTGCTCAACGGAGGCCGCCGCTTCTACAAGCCGGAGCCGAACGCGACGTTCATCCCGGTCGAGTTCACAGCGGCGGCGTTCCGCTTCGGCCACAGCCAGCCGCGACCCGCCTACCTGGTCAACCGGACCGGCAACGGCGGCGACGAGTTCTACGCCATGCTCTTCGACCCGGCGCTGAGCGGCGCCGACCCGGCCGACCTGCGCGGTGGGAAGCGGGCCGCCCGCCGCTACCTCGACTACCAGTTCTGGTTCCAGTTCTTCGACGGCCAGGTGCGGTGGAGCAAGTGGATCGACGTCCGCAACTCGACGCCACTGTTCGGCTTCCCGCTGCCACCGCCGCCCTCCGGCTCCCCGTCGGCCAACCTGCTCGGACGTGACCTGCTCCGTCAGCTCACCTTCGGCATCCCGTCGGGCCAGCGGATCGCCGCACACATCGGGGCGCCGGCACTCGGCAGCTTCAACTTCCCGGAGCTCAGTGGGTACGGCCTCGGCCTGGACTCCAACACCCCGCTCTTCTACTACATCCTCAAGGAGGCACAGCTCCAGGCCGGTGGCGGTTCACTGGGGGCGGTCGGTGGGCGAATCGTGGCGGAGGTGCTCATCGGCATCGCCCAGCTCGACCCGGCCAGCTACCTGAAGGTGCAGCCCAGCTGGCGTCCGACCCTGCCGGCCCGCTTCTCGGGCCAGTTCACGATGGCCGACCTGCTCACGTACGCGCGGGTCGACCCGGCCAGCCGCAACTCCTGACGGCGCTTGCTCCGCACCCGGGCCCGGGCGGCCCGGTGTGCGGAGCACGAGCCCGGTTGAACGGGACTCCAACGGTCCTCGACGCGGCTGGGGGAGGGTGCGGGCATGACTGGCGACTTCAGCGATTTCAAGGTGGCGGATCTGTCGTTGGCGGCCTTCGGGCGTAAGGAGATCGAGCTGGCCGAGCATGAAATGCCGGGTCTGATGTCGATCCGGAGGGAGTTCGCCTCGCGGCAGCCGTTGAAGGGTGCGCGGATCACCGGCTCGCTGCACATGACCATCCAGACGGCGGTGCTGATCGAGACGCTGGTGGCGCTCGGCGCGCAGGTCCGGTGGGCGTCCTGCAACATCTTCTCCACGCAGGACCACGCGGCGGCGGCAATCGCGGTCGGCTCGACCGGCACCCCGGACGCCCCTGCGGGTGTCCCGGTCTACGCCTGGAAGGGCGAGTCCCTCGACGAGTACTGGTGGTGCACCCAGCAGGTGCTGCTCTGGCCGGACGGGCAGGGCCCGAACATGATCCTCGACGATGGTGGTGACGCCACGCTGCTGGTGCACAAGGGTGCCGAGTTCGAGGCCATCGGGGCGGTCCCGTCGCCGGAGAGCGCCGACTCGGAGGAGTACGAGGTCATCCTCGGTGTGTTGACGCGGTCGCTGCGGGAGGACAACCGCCGCTGGACGCGGGTCGCCGCCGGGATCAAGGGGGTGACCGAGGAGACCACGACCGGTGTGCACCGGCTGTACGAGATGCAGCAGGCGGGGAACCTGCTGTTCCCGGCGATCAACGTGAACGACTCGGTGACCAAGAGCAAGTTCGACAACAAGTACGGCTGCCGACACTCGTTGATCGACGGGATCAACCGGGCCACCGACGTGCTGATCGGCGGGAAGGTCGCCGTCGTGTTCGGCTACGGCGACGTCGGCAAGGGCTGCGCCGAGAGTCTGCGTGGTCAGGGGGCGCGGGTCATCGTGACCGAGGTGGACCCGATCTGTGCCCTCCAGGCGGCGATGGACGGCTACCAGGTCGCGACCATCGACGACGTGGTCGAGACCGCCGACATCTTCGTGACCGCCACGGGCTGCTTCAGCGTGATCACCAACGAGCACATGGCGCGGATGAAGCACCAGGCGATCGTGGGGAACATCGGCCACTTCGACAACGAGATCGACATGGCCGGTCTCGCGAAACGCGGAGACGTCGAGCGGATCACCGTGAAGCCGCAGGTGGACGAGTGGCGGTTCGCCGACGGCCACTCGATCATCGTGCTGTCGGAGGGTCGGCTGCTGAACCTGGGCAACGCCACCGGGCACCCGAGTTTCGTGATGTCGAACAGCTTCGCCAACCAGACCATCGCGCAGATCGAGCTGTTCACCAGCACCGACCAGTACCCGATCGGTGTCCACACCCTCCCCAAGCACCTGGACGAGAAGGTCGCCCGACTCCACCTCTCCGCGCTGGGTGTCCGCCTGACCGAACTGACCAAGGAACAAGCCAACTACCTCGGCGTCCCGGTCGAAGGGCCCTACAAGCCCGACCACTACCGCTACTGAGAGGGCCCGCCCCGCATGATCGCCGTATCTGGCTCGATCGCGACCGACCATCTGATGCGCTTCCCGGGGCGGTTCGCCGAGCAACTCATCGCCGGCAGCCTCGACACCGTCTCGCTCTCGTTCCTCGTCGACGACCTCGTCGTCCGTCGCGGCGGGGTCGCGGCCAACATCGCCTTCGGGCTCGCCCAACTCGGGCACCGGCCGGTGCTGCTCGGCGCGGTCGGTGGCGACTTCGGCGACTACCGCAGCTGGTTGGAGCGGCACGGGGTCGACTGCTCGGAGGTGCAGGTCAGCGCCATCGCGCACACCGCCCGGTTCATCTGCACCACCGACACCGACCTCTGCCAGATCGCGTCGTTCTACCCCGGCGCGATGGGCGAACCCGACCGGATCAGCCTCGACGGTGTCGCGGCGCGCGCCGGTGACCTCGGGCTCGTCATCCTCGCCGCGGAGAACCCGGACACGATGCTCGCCCGGGCTGCCGCCTGCCGCCGACTGGGCCTGCCCTTCGCCGCCGACCCGTCACAGCAACTGGCCCGGATGCCGGCGGCCGACATCGAGGCGATGATCAACGGCGCTCGTTACCTGTTGACGAACGAGTACGAGGCGGCGCTGCTGGAATCCAAGACCGGGCTGAGCGAGGACGACATCCTGCGCCGCGTGGGCGTACGGGTGGTGACCCTGGGCGCCAACGGGGTACGGATCACCGGGCAGGACGGCGACTTCCTGGTGCCGGCGGCGCGGGTGGGCGGCATCGTCGACCCGACCGGTGTCGGCGACGGCTTCCGGGCCGGCTTCTTCGCCGCGCTCGCCGCCGACCTGCCCATCGAGCGTGCGGCACAGGTGGGCTGCGTCCTGGCGGCGCACGTGCTGGAGGTCGAGGGCCCACAGGAGTACACAATCGACGCCGACGCTTTCGAGCGCCGCATCGCCGACTCCTACGGCCCCGACGTCGCGGTCGACGTGCGCGCGCTGGGTCTGGCCCGGGTCTGACCGCGCGACGTCGACGCAGACCGGTAGTGGCGTCAGGTGCGCAGGGTGTGGCTGGGGCTGCTGCCGTAGGCCGCGCGGTAGTCGGTGCTGAAGCGTCCGAGGTGGGTGAAGCCCCAGCGCCTGGCGATCATGGTGACGGTGACACCGGTGGCCGGGTCGGCGGCCTGCAGGTCGCGGTGCGCGCGTTCGAGGCGGACCCGGCGGACGTACTGCATCGGGGTGGTGTCGTGGTGGCGGCGGAACGCGAGTTGCAGAGCGCGGGGGCGAACGCCGGCCACTGTGGCGATCTGGTCGACAGTGAGCGGCTGGTCGGCGTTGTCGTCGACGTAGGCGACGGCTCGGCGTATCGCCCGGGGAGTGACGTCGCCGACGGCCCGCAGGACCGCGGCGTGGGCGGTGTTGGGAAACACGGCCAGCACCGTCGCCGCGAGCAGGTGGCGGGCGTTCCCGGCGATCAGTGGGTTGGCCATCAGGGCAGGGTCGGAGAGGACGCTGCGGGTCAGGTGGGAGACGGTCTGGGTCCAGTGGCGACCCAGCGCCGTCGAGATCGGCCTCGAGCTGTCGAAGCACAGGTCCGCACCGCTGATGCCGGTCTCCGCATGGGCGACCTTCTCCAGCAGGGCGCGGGGAAGGCGGGCGACGAACGTGTCGACGTCGTCGTAGGCGAGGTCCTCGGCGTGGTCCGGCAGGATCAGCATCACGTCCCCGGACCGCAGGCGGTACTCGTCCTTGGCCCTGGCGACGGTGAAGCGACCGCCCATCAGGTGGGTGATGTTCAGGTCGCCGTCCGGGGCCGTCTGGACCTGCGTGCGCGCCGAGTAGTGCAGCCGCGTCACGCCGACGTCGGCGAGCGTGGTGGTGACGGCGCGTAGGCCGGCTCCGTCGCGGCCCCCACCGGAGGACCGCACCTTGATGTCGAGGAATGCCCGCCGGACGAAGTCGTGCGCCTCATCGGTGTCGCTGGTGGCGTAGCGGTGCCAGTGCGGGCCCGAGTAGACGGTGCCGTCTGTCATGTCGAGGCCTTCCCTGCCCAGGACTCCGCAGCCGTTCTATCCACGATACGCATCACCTTCGCGGCAGGCGTAGCGCGCGGCCCGCTCGCATGGCGATACGGCCCTGGCTGCGGATATGCAGCACGTGGATCGCCGCTCGGGGCCGTTGCCAGGGTGATCCGGCGGGTGCCCTTGGTCAAGCAGTCGGGCAAGGGCACCCGCGTCCAACGGTTCACGTCTCCGTCCGCGGCAGTGGCGCGGTCGGAGAAAGCCCAGGTTCATGACAACGCCTCTCATCGTCCGTCTGCGGGACCTCCTACCCCGGCAGCTCCCGACACCACGTCTCATTTCGTCTGACATCCGGCCCGGTGACTCAGAGATAGGGGAGCGTCGGGCTCCTGAGGAGCGTGCCCCGACACCCGGTCGCGGAGGCGTCTGCCCCATCGACGAGTGTTCACACCTTGGCAGGGGTCCGCGCCTCCGCTACCGTCCATGGGAACGCTCCCATGAACTTAGATACATCTATGTGATCTGGAGGCAACACGTCGTGGCTATCCTCTCCTCGCTCCGCCGCAGATCGGCGGCCATCAGCGTGGCGGCCGTCGCGGGCGCCACCGCCGTCGGCGTCTGCCTCGCCGTCAGCAGCGCCTCCGCCGGCACGCTGTCCGGGTCGCTCTACCGCGACCCGAGTTCGGCAGTCGTCCGCTGGGTCGCCGCCAACCCCGGCGACTCGCGTACGGCCGTCATCCGCGACAAGATCGCGAGTCAGCCGCAGGCGCGCTGGTTCGCCAACTTCAATCCCTCGACAGTGCAGTCCGAGGTCTCCGGGTTCATCGGGGCGGCCAACGCGGCGCAGCAGATCCCGGTGCTGGCCGTGTACGAGATCACCAACCGGGACTGCGGCGGAGCCAGCGCCGGTGGCGCGCCGGACCTCAACCAGTACCAGACGTGGGTGTCCAACTTCGCCAGGGGACTGGGCAACCAGACCGTCATCATCATCCTGGAAACCGACTCGCTCGCACTGCTGACGTGCCTCAGCAGTGCGGAGATCAACGCGCGTAACCAGGCGATCTCGACGGCCACCCGGACCATCAAGTCGGGCAACGCCAACGCCAAGGTGTACCTCGACGGCGGCCACTCCACCTGGAACAGCGCTGGTGAGACGGCCAACCGGCTCCGGGCGGCCGGCGTGCAGTACGCCGACGGCTTCTTCACCAACGTGTCGAACTACAACTCCACCTCCAGCGAGGCGAACTTCGGTCGGGCGGTCATCTCCTCCCTCAACGGCATGGGGATCTCGGGCAAACGCCAGGTCATCGACACCAGCCGTAACGGGGGCGCCAGCGGGGACTGGTGCGGCGACGACAACACCGACCGGCGCATCGGGCAGTACCCGACGACCAACACCGGCGATGCCAACATCGACGCGTACCTGTGGGTGAAGCCGCCGGGGGAGGCGGACGGCTGCCGGTTCACGGCCGGTTCGTTCCAGCCCGACCTGGCCTTCAGCCTGGCCAATGGCGCGCCCAACCCGCCCACGACCACCCCGCCGACGACGCCGCCGCCGACGACCACTCCCCCAACCACGACCCCGCCGACGACCACGCCGCCGACCACCCCTCCGAACACCACCCCGCCAGCCGGTGACGGCTGCTACGCGTCGATCGCGGTCAACCAGTGGGCTGGCGGTTTCACAGCGAGCGTGACGGTCACCGCCGGCAAGTCGGACATCAACGGCTGGACCGTGACCGTCGCGCTGCCCGGCGGCTCGGTCACCAGTGCCTGGAACGCCCAGGTCAGCGGCACCAGCGGAACCGTAGGGTTCACCAACGTGAGCTACAACGGACGAGTCCTCGGCCGGCAGTCGACCAACTTCGGCTTCCAGGGCACTGGCACCGGCCCGGGCGTGTTGGCCGACTGCGTGACCAGCTGACCCCAGCCGCTGCGGCGGGCCCGGCGTGGAGGACCACTCTCCGCGCCGGGCCCGCCCCCGTCCTGGTGTGCGAGCCGGGCCGCGCCAGTTATGTCCGCACGCTGGTGGCCTCTGACTCCTCGGCATCGCGTCCGTGGGCCGGCCGAACCGGCCAATCGCCGCGGTCGGTTCTGTGCTGTCTCCTCCTGCGGGACATCTCGTGGCCGGCGAGCAACGCGATCGCCGCCGCCGTCAGCAGGCCACCGAACAACGGGATGACGCGCACTCCGGCCGTCGCCAGCAGGCCCGCGCCGATGAACGAGCCGGCAGCGAGGCCGAAGTTGAACGCGACGCTGAGGCTGGCCGACGCCATGTCGGTGGTCGACGGGGCCACCTGCATGACGCGGTGCTGGATTCCCGCGATCAGCGAGCTGAACGACATCCCCGCCACGGCGAGCAACGGGATCGTCAACACCTTGCTTGCGCCGACTCCATAGAGGCCGAGCATCGCGGCGGTGAGGAGCCCGAGTAGGACCAGCACGACACCGAGTGGAAAGCGGTCCAGGAACCGACCGACCGCCCAGGTGCCGGCCACGCCGAACGAGCCTTGCACGAAGAGCAGCAGGCCGAGAGATGCTGCGGCGAATCCGCTGACGTCGAGGAGGAAGACGGTCATGTAGGTGAACGCGCCCATGGCGCCGGTGACGGCGAGGATGGTGGCGATCAGGAGCACGACGAAGCGGCGCCGGTCCGGCATCGGCCCGACGTCACCCGCACTCTGCTGCGGTGTGACGCTCGGCAGGAGCAGGGCGACCGCGACGCAGGTGACGAAGCCGAAGATGGCCATCGCGACGAAGGCGGCCCGCCACCCGGCCTGCCCGCCCAACCAGGTGCCCAGTGGCACGCCGAGGACGGGGCCGAGAGCGTTGCCGATCGACAGTCGAGCCACGATGCGGCCTCGGATGTTCGTGGGGAACATCGAGATCGCCACCGGAAACACCACCGCCCAGAAGACACCGTTGGTGGTGGCGGACACCAACCGCGCGGCGAGCAACACCTCGTAGGAGGTGGCGAAGGCCGACACCGCCGTCGCCGCGGCGAACACACCGAGGGCGCCGGCGAGCAGTGGGCGCCGCGGCACTCGCCGAGTGACCCGGGTCAGCGGCAGGGCCACGATCATGACCACCACGGCGTACCCGGTCACCAGCAGACCGGCCTCGGACCTGGAGCGTCCCAGGTCCGGCGCGATCAGCGTGAGCAACCCGATCGGAAGCACCTCGGTGGTGACGTAACAGAAAGTGGCGGCGGACAACGCGGCGAGGGCATAGACCGCACGTCGTTGGTGCGTCATCGGCTACCTCCCAGGTCTTGGACGAGTGGAACGAGCAGCAGTCACACACGCGGGCGTCATGATTCCGGTTAACTGGGGTTCGACGGTAGCATAGGCAGACGTCCATCCCTCGTTCTTTCGCGCTGCGAAGCCACAGGCGTACGCCGAATTCAGGCACGAGGTGTGGGCGTCAGGAGTAACCGCCTTGGAAGGCTTAGCTGGTAGCCTTGCCGCATGCCTCTCGACGTGTGCCAGCTGCCGTTGGTCGGCGGGCACCCGGCACTCGATCTGGCCAACACCCTCGAACGAGGGGGTGAGTCGCCGCACGACTTCCTGACCGACAGTTCCGCTCTGCTGCGCTGGTCGGTCCGGGTGGCCGTGGTCAGCGACGCGGAGGCCGAGCAGGTGGGCCGGGCATGGCGCGACGAGCCTGCGGCGGCGCACGCGGGACTGGCCACCGTGCGCGACATCCGTGAAGGCCTCCACCTTGTGCTGCTAGCGACGATCACCGACGCGGACGGTGGCACGGTGGGCGACCCCATCGCGGCCGGTGCCGCACTGGTCGCACTACATCAGCGCTGGTCCGGCGCAGCCGCCCGAGCAAGACTCACGCTCGACTCGTCCCGGGTGCGGCTGGCCTACGGCACGGTGCCGGCCATGTTGGTGCCCGACCGGATCGCCGAGGCCGCCCTCGACGTCATGCTGACGGCCGACCTGACCCGGGTGCGCCGCTGCCCGGTGCTCCAAGGTGGCTGTGGCTGGCTCTTCCTCGATCAGAGCCGCAACGGATCCCGCCGCTGGTGTCGCATGGCCGACTGCGGCAACGTGGTGAAGGCGCGACGGCTCACCGAGCGTCGCCGCGCCGCCCGGCCCGGTCTCCTCGGGTAGACGACGTGGTGCTCGTCGTGGAGAGGTGTACTTCAGGCGTGGTTCCACCGGTCAGACGAAGAGTTGCCGAAGCCGGGCCTCGATGAGCGGGAGTCCGTCGACCGGCACGTCGTAGTGGCCGGCCCCTTCGAGCACGCCGAGGTTGATGTCGTTCCCGTTGATCAGCATCTTGTTGACGGTGGCGTAGGTGACCGCGGCCGGGCTGGTGATGTCGTCGGTGCCGTACAGCCACAGGATCGATCCGGGCAGCGTGGAGTTTTCCAGCCGTCCCTGGTTCTCGGCGTAGAACCGCTGGTTCTCAGGCAGCGCGTTGGGCGCGTCGCCGCGTACACCTGGGTAGGTGTCCAGGCGGTGCGCCGGGTCGTCGCGCAGGTAGTTCAGGATGTCCTGCCGGACCAGCCGGTTCAGGTCGGTCAGGCAGGCCCGCGAGTTGTCCCGGTAGATCCGCAGCATGTTCGGCCCGTACACCTGCCCGGGGTCGATGCCGTAGCCGGCGAGCTGCTGCGTCCGGGTGAAGTAGATCGTCTCCGCGTTGGCGAACACCAACTGGTCGATCTGGTGCGCGGTTGGCTCCCGGCCAGACCCGGCGGCGGCCCGGATTTCGCGCCACAGGACCTGGTTCATGGCTGGCACGTCCGGCACCGGGGCGAGGGTGATCGTGCCCCGGTAGTCCAGGGCCGGGTCGACCTGGCTGGCCTCCTCGGCGTAAGAGGCCGCGGCCAGTGCCGCGAACCCGCCCTCCGACCACCCCGCCGGCACCCACTGGCCGGACAGGCGGGCGCCGAGGTACCGCTGCGCCGCCACCGCCGCGTAGATCATCGATTGGCCCTCGCTGGACAGGTGGTAGTAACCGTGTCCCTCAACAACGCCCCGGTCGAGGTAGCCGAGCCCTTCGTAGTCGGGCGCCACGATGGCGATCCTCATCCCGAGGACGGCGGCGAACAGGGCGGCGTTCGGACCGTCTGCCCAGACGCCTCGCTGCTGCAACTGGACGCTGGGCGCGCACTCCGGCGCCCAACCGACCGTGCCGTGCCCCCACACCAGCAGCGGCCACCCGCCCGGCGGCGGCGCTCCGGTCGGCACGAACAGCATCGCCGTCGCGTCAACCTGCCCGCCGCGGATCCCCGGCATCCGGTATCCGATCAGTTCGCCGTCGGCCACCGCCGATATCTCCGGCGGCACGTTCTGCAGGGCGGTGGGGGTTCCGGTCAGGTCGCCGGCGCGCGGCAGGCCGTTGCCGCCGGGTCCGTCGGCCGCCCGGGCGGGTGCGGCGAGGCAAGCCGCGAGTAGCACAACCAGAAGCAGCGGTACGGCGAAAGCGGGCCGGCGCGACGCCTGGCCGTCCCGGGTCACCGGCTCACCGTGACGACCTCGGAGGTCCCGAGCCCGCCGCCTCGTCGCCTGGGTGGATCACCCCGCACCGGTGACTCCACCATCGCTTCCTCCACCCCGGTATCGAGTCGACCCAAGGAACCGGTCCAGGGACGCTTCAAGGTTGGCTGGCTCTGCGACTGAGCGTATGGCGCTGGCGGCCTGCGGCTCCGGCAAATCGACGATGTGCCGTTCGGAGCCCGGCCATCATCAGCTACTGGGACAGCACGCCCGCCGCGTGGCTCTCACCGGTCTACGGCGGCTGGGCGCTGTACTCCTCAAGCGGATGCCAACGTGGGTGAACCGGTGACCGGCTGAGGAGCGACCTGCGAGCGAGGTCAGTCTGCTGTCGGGGCGGAAACCTGCCACAGGGCACTGACCGGCATGGCGCGGAGTCTGTCGCCGAACGGCAGCGTGGAGGTTCCGGTATAGAGGACGATGCCGGCGACGAAGTCGTCTCCCAGGCGGTCGGCGAGTCGGCGTAGCCCGCGGAAGTCGTCGGGCCCGACGGTGGTGGCTGCTTTGACTTCGATCCCGATCACCTGGCCGGTTCTGTTCTCCAGCACCGCGTCGACTTCGTACCTGCTCTGGTCGCGGTAGTGGGACAGGTCGACGAACTGCCTGGACCAGGTGAGCTGGCGGGACAACTCGGACAGGACAAATGATTCGAGCAGTGGCCCAAACGGTGTGCCCGGCCGGAGCAGAGCCCGGGCGTCGGTCGCGGTCTCGTTGGCGGCGATGCCCGAGTCGACGAAGATCAGTTTTGGCGCGGCGGTGGCGCGGGTGCCGAGGTTGCGGGACCAACCGGGGATCCGCTTGATCAGGAAGATCTCTTCCAGGGCTTGGAGGTAGCGGGCGATCGTGGGCCGGCTCAGTCCGAGGGCGGATTCGAGGGAGTTGGCGGTGATGATGGTCGCGGACCTGGCCGCGAGGAGGCGTACCAGCTTTCGGAGTTCGCCCTTGTGCTGGATGTCGGACAACTGCCGGACGTCGCGGTCGATGAGCGCCTGGACGTAGGCGTCGAGGAATCGTTGGCGGCGGCGCGGGTCGGTTCGGGTGGTGGCCTCGGGTAGGCCGCCGCGCACGATTCGGGCCGCGTAGTCGGCGCGGGTCACGTCCGACTCGTGTCGCAGGTCCGCGCCGAGCGTGAAGACGGCGTCGACGAATCCGTCCGGTGCTCCCTCGAGTTCGCCTTGGGAGAACGGCCAGAGCTCGACGGTTTCCATTCGGCCGGGCAGGGCGTCCGGGGCGGCCACCATGCCGAACAGGCGAGACGAGCCGGTGAGCAGGTACCGACCGGGACGGGGGTCCTCGTCGACGGCTGCCTTGATGGCCAACAGGAGTTCCGGAGCGCGCTGGATCTCGTCGATGACCAGGAGTTCGGAGGAGTCCACGAACCCGACCGGATCGGCGATCGCCGCCGCCCGGTCCTGAGCCCGATCAAGATCGCGGCGCTCGGCCAGACGATCGCCGGCGACGATGCGCACCAGGGTGCTCTTGCCCGACTGCCGTGCTCCGCTGATCAGAACGACACGGGTGTCAGCCAGGGCGGCGTCGACCTGCGCAGCGGCGCGGCGGGGGATCAGATGCGGTGGGGGCATGGCGTAAGGATACCGGGGTGGTTTCGATCTGCGAGGGTTGCCGCGTTCAATTTGCGGCTCACGCCGTGTTCGGAATGCGGGTCATCGGTATTCGATCTGCGGGACCGCTGAGGCGGCGCGCTGGCTCTTCCCTGAATTACGACAGACGCCCCGTGCGGTGCGTTCAGGTCCGGGTGAAGCCGAGTGCCCTGTATCCGGGCATGCGGCGTGAGAGTGAGGCGGCGAGGATGGGTGAGGCCGGGGCGCGGTAGTCGTGGACCTCGGCGACGTCCTTGCCGAGGCGGCGCGGATACATCATCGACGATCTGGATGTTGCGGTTCTCGTCGAGGGCCAGTCGCCGGTGCACCTCGGCGAGCGCGCCGAGTGCGTCAAGATCGACGTCACCGGGTTGGAATGTGGTCTCGTGGATGAACAGCGCTCGACGGGGTCCGGCGTCGGCGTGCATCGCTGCCGCGAGGGTGCCTTGTTCCTCGCCGGTCCCTTGTCCAGACAACGCCTCAACGTCCTCTGGGCCTGCATCCGCGACAGGACCCCTACCAGCCCAGACCGCCAAGATCAGCAGGGTCGGCGCCATGCGAACTCGCGTAGAGACTCCCTGGGCTGGGAGAACAGGGGTTCGGGTGACGTGGGTGATCGTGGGCCACTCCCTGCCACCCCAGGCGAACCCCAAGGTCGCTAGACTTGGCCCTCGCGCCCCCGTAGCTCAGGGGATAGAGCATCGGTTTCCTAAACCGTGTGTCGCAGGTTCGAATCCTGCCGGGGGCACCTCGAAGGCTGGCAGCCGTGGTGGTTGCTTGTCGGTCCTCTGCATCATTTCGCGCGAATCCGATGGGAAACCGGGAATTCGGCAGCCTGGTCACGGAGTCGTTCCCGGCAATGGCGACTGTGCGCCGACGGCCCCTGAGTATCAAAAGCCAGGGAGGTGAGTCAACGTTCAGTTTTGCTGGTACTCCCACTATTGATGCCGTTAACGTGCCCGGCGGGTCGCGGAGCCCTCGACGTAACGGTTCGCGCATTCCCCGGCTTCGATGCTAGGAGG
This sequence comes from Micromonospora vinacea, assembly GCF_015751785.1. Classification (NCBI taxonomy): domain Bacteria; kingdom Bacillati; phylum Actinomycetota; class Actinomycetes; order Micromonosporales; family Micromonosporaceae; genus Micromonospora; species Micromonospora vinacea. The sequence goes on from NZ_JADOTY010000001.1 coordinate 2,631,380, forward strand.
CGGCACTGGAAGAACCGGTTCGGCGGCACCACGCCTGGCCGCACTGGCGGGGCAGGAGAGGAACTCCGCGCCACCGTCTGCGGAGGGCCTATTGGACTCGCTGACCAACCGGGAGCGTGAGGTGGTTGCGTTATTGGCGGATGGCCAGAACAATCGCGGTATTGCGCGGAGATTGAACATTTCGGAGCGCATGGCCCGAAATCACCTCAGCCGAATATTCTTGAAGCTCGGCGTGCAGGATCGGCTCCGCGCGGCGCTGGTGGCACGTAGATTGATGGGTCTCTCCGGGGACCTTGCTTAGAAGGGGCGTTCGTGCACCCGAAGGGAGCGGTAGAAGGTGCCCGGCTGCCGGTTCGGCCGCTGACCCACAGCGAGTTGGTCGCCGTCGACGTCGTCGTCGCCGGGCTGCTCGCCACTGTCTACCTGACCGCCCTGCCCCGGTCGAGCACGCTTCCCGACTGGCTGCACGCCGTTCTGGTCTCCCTGATCGCACTCCCCGTCGCAGTCCGCAGGGTCTGGCCAATGCCAGTCTTCGCGAGCGTCGCCCTCGCATCGATCGTCAGCGTGTCATTGGGGATTCTGCCGGACCCGCTCCTCGCGGTCGCCCTCACCGCTTACACGGCTGCGGCCATCGGTGGTCATCGGAGCCGTCGCAGCTGGCTGGTGATCGTGTCGTCCAGCGCGGTTCTGACGTTTCTGGCCGTCGCCACCGGGTCGCCCCAACCGTGGCCGAGTCGATTCGGAACACTGCTGCCAGGCCTCGCCCTGGTCGGAGCCTCCTGGGCCGCTGGAATCGCTGTTGCGCAGCGGCGAGCGTACGCGGTCTGGCGCGCTGAGGACCGGGTTGAGCGAGCGGTCTCCGACGAACGACTACGAATTGCCCGCGAGGTGCATGACATCGTGACGCACAACCTGGGGGTGATCGCGGTCAAGGCAGCGGTGACACGGCACCTGGCTCGGGACCGGCCGGCGGAGACGCTGGCCTCGCTCGCAGTCATCGAGCAGGTCAGCCGCGAGGCTCTCGCCGAGATGCGGCAGGCACTCCGGCTTCTCCGGGACAGCGACGAACCCCGCGGACCGGCTCCTGGTTTGCCCGACGTCCCCGCGCTGGTGCGCCGTGCCGAGAAGGCCGGCCTGACCGTCCGGAGCGAACTGCCGGAGCAGGACGATGTCCCGTCGGGCGTGTCGCTGACCGCTTACCGGATCGTCCAGGAGGCACTGACCAACGTCATCAAGCACGTCGGGCCGACCCGCTGCAGCCTGACGATCCGGAGCACCGGGAGTGAGCTCCTCGTCGAGGTCGCGGACGACGGACCGGTGGACGGCCGGCCGATCCGCCGTTCCGCAGCGGAGGGGTTCGGCCTGGCCGGTATGCGGGAGCGGGTGGAGATGCACAACGGTGATATGACGGCCGGGCCGCTGGCGGCCGGCGGCTTCCAGGTCCAGGTGAAGATTCCGCACGCACCAATGGATGGTCAGCGGTGATCCGGGTCGCGATCGCCGATGACGAGCCCGTGTTGCGCGAGAGCTTCCGCCTGCTGGTGAACTCCGATCCGGAGTGCACGGTCGTCGGGGAGGCGGAGGACGGCGCGGCCGCGGTCCGGCTGGCGAAGAGCAGGCGGCCGGACGTCATGCTCATGGACGTGCGCATGCCGCACACCGACGGCCTTGAGGCCACTCGCCTGATCACCGGCGACCAGGCCACCACGGACGTCCGGATCTTGATTCTGACCATGTTCGACCTGGACCCGTACGTCTATTCGGCCCTGCGCGCCGTTGCGAGCGGCTTCCTGCTCAAGGACATCGCCCCCGCAGATCTGCTGGCAGCCGTCCACGTGGTGGCTGGCGGGCACGCGCTCTTCGCGCCCAGCGTCACCCGACGGATGATCGCTCGATTCAGTGCGCCCGAGGCCATTTCCGACACGGCTCGCCTGGATGTCCTGACGAACCGGGAGCGCGAGATCCTGACGCTTGTCGCCAACGGCCTCTCGAATACCCAGATCTGCGACCGCGAGCACATCAGCATGGCCACCGTGAAGACTCACCTCAACCGGATCCTGGCCAAGCTCAGTCTCCGCGACCGCGCCCAACTGGTGATCGCCGCCTACGAGAACGGGCTGGTCAGTGCCGGGGCGCAGGCCGAGGTCAGCCGGCATCGCGGAGGGCTTCTCTGAGCGAGGTCGGGTCAGCCGTCATGCGTCAGTGCGGAGGGGGCATCTGTCATGCATCACGGCGACGGATCAACCAGTACCCCATTGCTGCGGCCGTGAGCGTCCAGAGTAGAAGCACGAGGATCCCCTGCCCGGCGGTCAGTTCGCCCGAGTCGGCCGTCACCTGCATCGCGCGCATGCCGGCCTGGTCCGGTAGGAATTGCGCTACCGGCTTGGTGCCGGAGATCGTGCCGAGCGCCGGCCCCACCACGAAGAACAGCGGCATGAGGATGCCCAGTGTCAGTGCGGTGCTGCGTAGCAATGCCGCGACTGCGGCGGAGAAGACGTTGATCAGTACGACGTACGCGACTCCGCCGAGTACGGCCCGCGTGGCCCCGGGGTCGGACAGGCTCGCCCCATGTGGTCCCAACGCACTCTCGGTGATCAGAAACGACGCGATCACGGCTGTCCCGCCGACGATCAGCGCGACTGCCGCCACGACCAACAGCTTGGCCAGGTAGAACAGGCCCCGGGTGGGCACCGCCGCCAGCGAGGCGCGGATCATCCCGCTCGTGTACTCGGAACTGAACACGAGCACCGCGAACACGACGAAGGCCAGATTGCCGTAAAAAAGGGCGTTGAACCCCGAGTTGATGGGGTTGAAGTCCGACGCCAGCATGTTGCTACCGCTGTCGATGGCGTTTCGGGTGGACAAGCCGCCTGCCAGTGCCAGACCGAGACTGATGACCAGCGCCAGTGGCAGCGTCACCAGACTGCCCACCGTTGACCGTGCCTTGATCCATTCCGAGTGCAGGACTGCGGGTACCGTGTTGCTGCTCACCGGCTTGCCTCCGTGATCCCGCCGCGATACTCGACGGCATCGGCTGTCAACTTGATGAACGCGTCCTCCAGCGAGGCAGTACAGGGCGTGAGCTCGGTGATTATCACGCCTTCGTCCCGGCCGACCGCGCCGATCTGCTCCAGCTCGGCGCCCAGCGCGTGCAGTGTGCCGTCCCCCGCCTCGGTTACCTGGATCCCCCGGGCGGTCAGGGCGCTGCGTAGGCGCGCAGCCTCGGGTGAGCGCAGCCGGATGTACGAACCCGCATGCTGGGCCACGAAGTCACTTGTCGGGATGTCGGCGAGCATCCGCCCCCGGCCGATGATGATCAGGTGATCGGCGGTGGCCGCCATCTCGGTCATCAGATGGCTGGACAGCAGCACCGTGCGCCCCTCGGCTGCCAGCCCCGTCAACAGCTGCCGGATCCACCGGACCCCCTCCGGGTCGAGCCCGTTGATCGGCTCGTCCAGCAACAGCACTGGGGGATCGCCGAGCAGCGCGGCGGCCAGCCCGAGCCGCTGTGTCATGCCCAGCGAGAACCCCCGAACCCGCTTGCTGGCGACGCTCTCCAGCCCGACCATCTCGATCACCTGACGCACTCGCTGCCGCGAGATGCGGTTGCTGGTCGCCAGGCTGAGCAGATGGTGGTACGCGGATCTCCCAGGGTGCGCCGCGCGGCTCTCCAGAAGCGCACCGACCTGCCGTAGGGGCTCGGTCAGTTCGCCGTACTCCTTGCCGTTGATTCTGACGTGCCCCGACGTGGGCCGGTCCAGTTGCAGCATGAGCCGCATGGTGGTGGACTTCCCGGCCCCGTTGGGCCCGAGAAAGCCGGTGACCCGCCCTGGCGTCACCGTGAAGGTGAGCCCGTCGACGGCAGTTTTGGCACCGTAGTGCTTGGTCAGCTCAGTCGCCTCGATCATGCCCTCAGCCTGACGACGGAGCCCTGTCCGCCGCGTCAGACCACGGTTTGACAATGCCCATGGCTGTGCGGCTGCGAGCTCCCTCTCGGCACGCCAGCGCGATCACCAAACGTGATCGGCTCGCTGCGCGGGCTCTGCAAGAAAGTGGTGCTCTGCCGGCAAGCCCTCATCGACCCCGAAGGGATCGAGGGGCGGAGGGCGACTCACGCAGCGTAGAGGAGTTTGACCCCGTCCAGCCCCAGAGCAGTTGCCCGGGTCCCGCGGACCCCGCTGTTGAGGTTGCGCCAGCCGTTGTTGCTGGCGGCCTCGTGCACCCAGCCGTCGACGACGTTGTAGATGTGCTTCACCCCGTTGACGGTGAGCGCGGCCAGCGAGGTGCCCTGCGCGCCGTAGACGCCGGTCCACAGGTTGGCCCAGCCGGCGTTGCTGGCGGCCTCGTAGATCCGGCCGCCGTTCACTGTGTAGAGGATCTTCGTGCTGCCCACTGTGATCGCCGCTACCGCCGACGCCGGGATGCCCGTGTTCAGGTTCCGCCAGGCATTGGCGCTGTGCGCCTCGTGTACGTAACCGCCGACGATGCTGTAGATGTACTTGACGCCGTTCAGCGCGATCACCGAGATCGAGGACGAGCTTGCCCCGCCGATACCGGTGTTGAGGTTGCGCCAACTGTTGTTGCTGGCGGCCTCGTGCACGTACCCGTCGACGACGTTGTAGACCAGCTTCACGCCGTCGAGGGTGATCGCGGCCAGGGCGGTGCCCTGTGCGCCGTGGATGCCGGTCCACAGGTTGGTCCAGCCGGCGTTGCTGGCGGCCTCGTGGATCCGGCCGCCGTTGAGGGTGTAGAGGATCTTCGTGGATCCCACTGTGATCGCGGCCGTCGCCGTGCCGGTCACCGCACCCGCGCTGCCGGAGACCGGCAGGGCGCGCCAGCCGGCGTTGCTGGCCGCCTCGAACACCTGACGGGGCTGGTCGGCCGGGTTCTGCTGGATGAAGACCAGCGGGCTGATCCGGGTACCGGCCGGGTCGATCATGTGCCAGTGCAGGTGCGGGCCCGTCGAGCTGCCCGAGCCGGGTGCGCCGGCCGCGCCGCCGGAGCGGCCCACGATCGTGCCCGCACCCACGCTGGTGCCGTTGGCCAGCAGGAACTGCGACAGGTGCAGGTACTGGCTGCGGTACCCGTCCGCGTGCTGGATCGTGACGGTGTGCCCGCCCGAGCCGTTGTTCGGGATGTTCTGGATGGTGCCGGCGCCGCACGCCGGCAGCGCCGTGCCCACCCCCATCCCGAAGTCGATGCCACCGAGTGACCCGCGACGGAGGTGACCCTCCCAGGTGTCGGTGATCGGGTAGGCGCTGAACGGGTTGTAGATCGCCGGGGCGGCCTGTGCGGCCTGGGGGACCAGCAGGCCGCCGGTGCTGATGGCGCCCGCGCCCAGCACCACCGCGCGCAACATGGTGCGGCGACCCACCGCGGAGGTGGGCGTGTCGTCGCCGCAGCAGCTGCGCTCGTAACCGTCCGTCATTCCCACTCCTTCTACGCCCGCCAAGATATCTACGGAGGCTAATGGGTGGGGACGTCCGGCGATACCGCTGCCACCAGACGTTGATCAGAGCGTTGGCAGCTGTTCGGCTCGGGTGATCACCTGGTCGATGAGGCCATATTCTCGGGCCTGCTCGGCGGTGAACCAACGGTCCCGGTCCCAGTCCCGCTGGATCTCGTCGAGCGTCCGTCCACTGTGCTGGGCGATCAGCTCCTGCATCGTCCGCTTCACGTGCAGCATGTTCTCCGCCTGGATGGTGATGTCCGAGGCCGTTCCGCCCATTCCGCCAGACGGCTGGTGCATCATGACCCGCGAGTGCGGCAACGCGTACCGCTTGCCGGCCGCGCCCGCGCAGAGCAGGAACTGCCCCATCGAGCCGGCGAAGCCGAGCGCCAGCGTCGCCACGTCGTTGCGGACGTAGCGCATCGTGTCGTAGACCGCCATCCCCGCGCTCACCGAACCGCCCGGCGAGTTGATGTAGAGGTAGATGTCCCGGTCGGCGTCCTCGGCGGCGAGCAGCAGGATCTGCGCGCAGATCTGGTTGGCCGACTCCTCCGTCACCTCGGTGCCGAGGAAGACGATCCGCTCCCGCAGCAGCCGCTCGAACACATGGTCGCCGAAGGTTGGCTGCGCGCTCTCCAGCATCAGTGCGCCGTACCTCATCATGTGCCGCCGCCTTCCACCGTGCCGGCGGGCGGCGGGGACCGCCCGGTGGACCGGCCCCTTCAGCGTGCGGGCGACGGCGGTGGCTGGCCCAGTGATTCTGCCGCCGGCAGATCCGCCGACGGCAGAACCCGCGCGGCCTACGCGGCGGTCAGCCGCCGCAGGCCGAGCCGGGTCTGTGCGCTGTCAGCCAGGGCGGCGGTACGCGGACCGGGGCACGAGCCACCAGCGGAGGCTTTTCCGTCGACGCTGAGGGTCGGCTCGCTCGCCACCGGCCCGCGATGCAGGAAGAACCCGCTGACACGTGGACCCACCAGCAGTGTGGCGTTGCCGATCTCCCGCCGAGTCGCATCGACCCGCTCCAGGTGGGTGAGCGCGGCGCGCGGCGCGGCCGGGAGGCGGGGCTCGACCCTGCGCATGTCGTCGCGGGCCTCGCCGAGCAGGTCGGCGAGGCTGATGCCGAGGGCCCGGCAGATCGCCGCCAGCACCTCCGACGAGGCCTCCTTGCGGCCCCGCTCGACCTCCGAGAGGTAGGGCACGGAGACGTCTGCCGACGCGGCCACCTCGCGCAGCGTGCGGCCCTGACGCTGGCGGTGGCGGCGAAGCACTCCGCCGATGACTCGTCGCAGCAACGACATGCCGGCCTCACTTTCGCGGTCGTCGTCGGGAACACCCTCATCATGCCCGTCCGCAGCCGTTCGGGCCGACCCGTCCGGGCCCGCGCCGCTCCGACGGCGCGGGCCCGGGGCTCTCACCGGTGCAGGTGGGTGTGCCAGGCGGCCGGCTCGGCCACCAGCGTGACCATCGGGAACAGGGCCCGAGTGCCACCGGTGGGGAGCAGGGCGCTGTCGTCGATCGACACGTTCGCCCCGTTCACGTCGTAGACGGTCAACGACTCGTTGCCGTCTCCCTCGGTGAACCGCGCCGGGTGCCCGTCCAGTGTGGTGTTCGGGTCGACGAACGCCCTGTCGGTCGGGTCGGTGACGTTGCGGTAGCGGGCGACGACGACGGCCAGCGTCCGGGCCCGCTGCCGGCCGGGGTCGGCGGTGGCCGGCTCCTGAGTCCAGGTCCACCCGGCGTCCCAGTAGTTGGGCTCGTCGAGTGACTCGTGCACGTTGACGGTGATCAACCGCAGCCCGGCCGGTACGCCCGCCACTGTCGCCGGCATCGGAATGGTGTCGGTGCCGAAACGCAGAGACCGCGCTACCTGCGTCGCCGTCTTCCGCACGTCCGATCCGGTCCCGAACACCCGCACCTGCGCCCAGCCGTCCGGGGCGTACTGCCAGCACAGAATCGCCTCCGGCTTCTCGGCGCCCGAGTAGCTGGCGAAGACGCTGTCCCCGCCGTTCAGTCGGGGACCTCGCTCGGAGTCGCCGGCCACGGCGGGCTCACCGCTGTTCCGCTGCGGTGCCGACGGCTCCACGCCCTTGGGGAGGAGCGAGACAGTCACGAACTGCCGCTGGTCGTCGGTGCGGCCGTTGGACGCGCCGAGGTGCACACCCTGGCCGGAGAGGAGCAGCCCGGCCTGGTACTGGAGATCCCGCATCCCGTCCGGAAGCCAGCCGAACCGGACGTACACCCGCTGTGGGTCGACGGTGGTGAGCGCGACCGGCAGGCCGGTCTGGCCATCGACGGGCGCCGCGCCGAGCGGAGTGGGGGCCGGCGGCCGGTCCGGGGTCAGCAGGTCGGGGACGGTGAGCCCGCCGACGGTCAGCGCCACCGCCAGCAGCGCGGCGCCAGCTCCCTGGGCGAGTCGGCGTTGCCGCCGTGCGGTGCTCATCGCACGCTCCACGTCCAGCACGGCGGAGGGTCGCTCGGCCGATTCGATCTCGGTCAGCATCAGGTCGCCAATCTGGCGTTCGTCAAGCATGTCGCTCCTCTCAGTTGCCGGTCAGGGTGGGGATGAGCAGGGTGCGGAGGGTGGCCAGGCCCTTGGCGGTCTGGCTCTTCACAGTCCCCGTCGAACAGCCCATGGCCCGGGCGGTCTCCTCGACGCTGAGGTCCTGGAAGTACCGCAGCACCAGCACCGCACGTTGCCGCGGCGGCACCTGCCGCAGCGCGCTCACCAGAGTGATCCGGTCGGTCGGGTCGGGAAAGGCCCGGGACACGTCGGGCAGCGCGGAGCCGAGGCGTACCCGGGCCCACCGCAATCGCCGTTCGTCGATCAGTCGCCGGACCAACATGGTGCGGACGAGCGCGTCCAGGTGATCGGCCTGCCGGGCCCGGGCCCACGAGCGGTACAGCTCGGTGAGCACCCGTTGCAGGATGTCGTCGCCCCGGTCCCAGTCCCCGCACATCAGGTAGGCGGTGCGCCGCCACTGCACCATCCGAGAACGGACGTACTCGGTGTATTCGTCGTCGGCCTCGGCTCGTCGTCTGCCGCTCGTCGTCACGAGGGTCGCGCCCCCTCCGTCTGCCGGCCTGCACCGGTTCGTCGTTGTCGTCCGGTAGTCGGGTACGGGGGCGCCGCCGGTTGTCCGCCGCGACCCGGACGTGCGGACGGCGGTGCACCCGCTATGTTGTGGGCGTGCAGGCGACGGCGGGGGAGCAGGTTCGACGGTGATCCATTTTCCCGCGCAGCGCCGGGGCCCGCTGAGCGCGCTGAGCCTTCGGCTCGCCGCCGCCCTGGGCCTGGTCTTCGCCGTGGTCGCCGCCGTCTACCTCGGCCGGGACGGCTACCGCGATGTCAATGAGGACGGTCTCACCCTCCTCGACTGCTTCTACTACGCGGTCGTGTCGCTCTCGACCACCGGCTACGGGGACATCACCCCGGCCGCGCCGTCGGCCCGGCTGGTCAACGTCCTCTTCATCACCCCGGCCCGAGTGATCTTCCTTATCATCCTGGTCGGTACCACCCTGGAAGTTCTGACCGAGCAGTACCGGACCGGCCGTCGCCTGTCGCGGTGGAGGAGAGCCGTGAAGGACCACGTCATCATCTGCGGCTACGGCACCAAGGGGCGTAGCGCCGTCTCCGCCCTGATGGAGAACGGTCTGGACCGTTCGCGGATCGTGGTGGTGGAGCGCAGCGCCGCCGCCCTGCGGCAGGCCACCTCCGCCGGGCTGGTGGCGATCGAGGGCTCGGCGACCCGCTCGTCGGTGCTGAACGAGGCGCACGTCAAGAGCGCGAAGTCCGTGATCATCGCGACCGACAGTGACGACGCGTCGGTGCTGGTCGCGCTGACGGTCCGGCAGCTCACCGCCGGGCAGGTCCGCATCATCGCGGCGGCGCGGGAGGCGGAGAACGCCCCGCTGCTCAAGCAGAGTGGCGCGCACCACGTGATCGTCTCCTCGGCCACTGCGGGCCGGCTGCTCGGCCTGTCCACCTCGGCGCCACCGCTGATCGACGTGGTGGAGGATCTGCTCACTCCCGGCCAGGGCATGGCGCTGGCGATGCGTTCCGCGGAGCGGGACGAGGTGGGACGCTCGCCGCGCGAGCTGGAGTCGTTGGTGATCGCCCTGGTGCGGCGGGGCAAGGTGGTCACCCTGGCCGACCGGGCCGGCGCGGTGATCGAGACCGGCGACATGCTGGTGCACGTACGCGACGACCGCCCCCAGTCGGCCACGACCGCCTGAGTCGTCCCGCCGCTGCCGTCAGCAGGTGTCGTCGGCGACGCAGATCGCCTCGGTGCAGTTGACCGCCGTGCCGGTGGAGGCCCGGCTGAGCAGCTTGTAGAGCGTCTCCCGCTCGGCGGGATCCAGTGCGCCCAGCACCTCGTCCTCGGCGCCGGCCAGGGCGCATTCGGCCTCGCTGAGGCGTTTCGCCCCATCTTCGGTGAGTTCGACCACGTGTCGGCGGCGATCCTCGGGGGAGCGCCGACGCTCGATCAGCTGCTTCGCCTCAAGGTCGTTGAGCAGCCCCACGATGTTGGTGCTGTCCATTTCCAGGATGGTGGCGAGCGCCTGTTGACCGGTGCCGCCGCCGGCGCGAAGCACTGTGAGCGCGACCAGATGCCGGGGGCGTAGCCCCAGCGGCGCCAGCACCGACTCCGACCGCAGTCGCATCCGCCGGGCCAGATGGTCCAGGAGTGCGCCCGAGCGGTGCTCTGAGGAGTCGAGCGGTTGCGCGGACATGTGACCCAGTCTACCGACTCAGCGGAACATCGGCCTGCTATAAATAGTTGGTGCCTCACGAACGATCCCTGAAGGAGGAATGATGCATCTTCTGCATATTGACTCGAGCATCCGCGGTGACTGGTCGGTCAGCCGGCGGCTCACCGCCCGCGCGGTGGACGCATGGCGTGCGGCCCACCCGGACGGCACCGTGGCCTACCGGGACCTGGGTGCCGAACCGCTGCCGCACCTGGACGCGGACGGTGGGCTGGCGCGGATGACGCCCCCGGACCAGCACACCCCCGCCCAGCGCGACTCCTGGGAGCTCAGCGAGCGGCTGGTCGACGAGGTGAAGCAGGCCGACGTGGTGCTGCTCGGCCTGCCGCTCTACAACTTCGGTGCGCCCAGCAGCGTCAAGTCCTGGGTCGACCACCTGATCGTTCCCGGGCTGGCGTACGACCCGACGACGCAGGAGGGTCTGCTCGGCGGACGCGAGTTCGTGGTGCTGGCCACCCGGGGTGGCGGCTACGGCGAGGGCACCCCTCGCTACGGCTGGGACCACGCCGAGCCGTGGCTCCCGCACGGTCTGTCGATGACCGGCATGCAGCCCCGGTTCATCAGCGCCGAGCTGACCCTGGCCCCATCGGTGCCGGCGATGGCCGAGCTGATCCCGCTGCACGAGGCGAGCCTCGCGGCGGCCGAAAAGGAGATCGACAACCTCTGGACGCCGGTCAGCGCCCAGCGCTGAGGCAGCGACGACACGACGAGAGCGGCCGCCCCGATCGGGGACGGCCGCTCTCGTCAGTGCGGACGGGTCAGAGGATGGTCCAGGTGTCGCCGCTGCCCAGCAGCCCGGCGAGCTGCTGCTCGGGGGTCTCGGTGACAGTCGCCTTGGCGGCCGCGAGCTGAGCCTGCACCACGCTGTCGTAGGACGGGCGGTCCACCGAGCGGAACACCCCGATCGGGGTGTTGCGCAGGTCCAGGCCGGGCAGCCGGGACAGCGCGAAGGCGTACGCCGGGTCGGTGACCGTCGCGTCGTGCACGACGATCTCCTCCGGGCGGACCGAGTTGGTGTCCCGTACCTCCAGGCCGAAGCCGCCCGGCGGGTGCACCACGCAGAACCGCCCGTCGGCGCCGAAGGTGATCGGCTGCCCGTGCTCCAGGCGGATCAGGTAATCGTCGCGGGTGGACGGGTCCTTGAGCTGCTCGAACGCCCCGTCGTTGAAGATGTTGCAGTTCTGGTAGATCTCCACGAAGGCCGAGCCCTCGTGTTCCGCGGCGGCCCGCAGCACCGACTGGAGGTGCTTGCGGTCGGAGTCGATGGTCCGGCCGACGAAGCTGGCCTCCGCGCCGAGGGCGAGCGACAGCGGATTGAACGGGGCGTCCGCCGAACCGGCCGGGGTCGACTTGGTGATCTTGCCGACCTCGGACGTCGGAGAATACTGACCCTTGGTCAGACCGTAGATCCGGTTGTTGAACAGCAGGATCTTGAGGTTGACGTTGCGCCGTAGGGCGTGGATCAGGTGGTTGCCACCGATGGAGAGCGCGTCGCCGTCGCCGGTGACCACCCAGACCGACAGGTCCGGCCGGGACACCGACAGGCCCGTCGCGATCGCCGGGGCCCGACCGTGGATCGAGTGCATCCCGTACGTGTTCATGTAGTACGGGAAGCGGGACGAGCAGCCGATCCCGGAGACGAAGACGGTGCGCTCCCGGGGGATGTTCAGCTCCGGCATGAACTGCTGGATGGCCGCCAGGATCGCGTAGTCACCGCAGCCGGGGCACCAGCGCACCTCCTGGTCGGACTTGAAGTCCTTCGCGGTGAGCTTGACGGCGACGGGCTCAGACATTCTTCAGCACCTCTTCCAGCGTCGTCTCCAGCTCGGCGGCCGTGAACGGAAGGCCGCGGACCTGGTTGTAGCTGATCGCGTCGACCAGGTAGCGGGCCCGGATGACGTGGGCGAGCTGGCCCAGGTTCATCTCCGGGATGACCACCTTGTCGTACGAGCGCAGCACCTCACCGAGGTTGGCCGGCATCGGTGCCAGGTGCCGCAGGTGCGCCTGGGCGATGGAGAGGCCGCGCTGGCGTACCCCGCGGCACGCCGCGCCGATCGGCCCGTACGTCGAGCCCCAGCCGAGGACCAGCACCCGGGCGTCGCCGTCCGGGTCCTCCACCTCGATGTCCGGCACCGGGATGGTCTCGATCCGGGCGGCCCGGGTGCGCACCATGAAGTCGTGGTTGGCCGGGTCGTAGGAGATGTCGCCGGTCTTGTCGGCCTTCTCCAGACCGCCGATCCGGTGCTCCAGACCCGCCGTGCCGGGGATCGCCCACGGCCGGGCCAGGGTCTCCGGGTCACGCAGGTACGGCAGGAAGGTGGTGCCGTCCTCGCCGTTGGGCTTGGTGGCGAACTCGACCCGCAGGTCGGGCAGCGACTCCACGTCGGGCAGCAGCCACGGCTCGGAACCGTTGGCGACGTAGTTGTCGGACAGCAGGATCACCGGGGTGCGGTAGGTCAGCGCGATCCGGGCCGCCTCCAGTGCCGCGAAGAAGCAGTCCGACGGTGACCGGGGCGCGATCACCGCGACCGGCGCCTCGCCGTGCCGACCGTAGAGCGCCATGTTGAGGTCGGCCTGCTCGGTCTTGGTCGGCATGCCGGTCGACGGGCCGGCGCGCTGCACGTCAACGATGACCAGCGGCAGCTCCAGCGCCACCGCGAGCGAGATCGTCTCGCTCTTGAGCGCCACGCCGGGGCCGCTGGTGGTGGTCACACCGAGCGACCCGCCGTAGGAGGCGCCCAGCGCGGCGCCGACGGCGGCGATCTCGTCCTCGGCCTGCACAGTGAGAACACCGAAGCGCTTGTGCTTGCTCAGCTCGTGCAGGATGTCCGACGCGGGCGTGATCGGGTACGCCCCGAGGAAGACCGGCAGCCCGGAGCGCACCCCGGCGGCGACAAGCCCCAGCGAGAGCGCCGCGTTGCCGGTGATGTTGCGGTACGTGCCCGGCTTCATCTTGGCCGGCTTGACCTCGTAGCGGACCGCGAAGTCCTCGGTGGTCTCGCCGAAGTTCCAGCCGGCCTTGAAGGCGGCGACGTTCGCGGCGACCAGCTCCGGGCGGGCGGCGAACTTGCGCTCCAGGAAGCGCAGCGTCGACTCGTAGGGCCGGGAGTACATCCAGGAGAGCAGGCCGAGCGCGAACATGTTCTTCGAGCGCTCGGCATCCTTCTTGGACACCTGGTGGGCGGCGAGCGCGCCGACGGTCATCGAGGTCAGCGCCACCGGGTGCACGACGTAGCCGGCCAGCGAGTCGTCGTCGAGTGGGCTGCTCTGGTAGCCGACCTTCGCGAGATTGCGCTTGGTGAACTCGTCGGTGTTGACGATGATGTCCGCGCCGCGCGGCAGATCGGCCAGGTTGGCCTTGAGGGCCGCCGGGTTCATCGCCACCAGCACGTTGGGCGCGTCGCCCGGCGTGAGGATGTCGTAGTCGGCGAAGTGCACCTGGAAGCTCGACACGCCGGGCAGGGTGCCGGCGGGAGCGCGGATCTCGGCGGGGAAGTTTGGCAGCGTGGAGATGTCGTTGCCGAGCTGCGCCGTCTCCGAGGTGAACCGGTCGCCGGTCAGCTGCATGCCGTCGCCAGAGTCACCGGCGAACCGGATGACCACCCGGTCGAGTTGACGGATCTGCTTGGTCACTGTGCCACCTTCGTTCGCGACTGCGGGGCTTGCCCGGCCACGGAACCTCCTTGACGCAACGCTTCACCGCACCGCCCCAGGCTGGTCCGGCCGCTGTCGTTCCTCACCTCAGAGCCTACGTCTAAGGGAGCCCTAACCATCCCCGGAGGTCCGCCGACTGGGACCGGATCGGGTCGCGAAATGCCCACCTTTGCGGGGTTACGTACCGCCCGCCGTAATTCAGATCACCACCCGACCGCGCCGACGACCCCGGCCACCTGTCGCCGGGGTCGTCGGTCGATCAGTCGGCGGGCTGGGGCGCGGGCTCGGGCGGCGGGCCGCCGAACCGGCGGCGCAGCGAGGTCATGGCCAGCGTGAGAGCCAGCACCACCAGGAGCGCGGACACCGCGATCAGGATGACCGCGGTGCGCTGCACCGAGGTCAACCCGCCGTCCCGGGTCGTGGCGCCGGCCGGGAGTACGCCCTGTGAGCCGGTCGGCGCGGGCGGGGAGACCACCGGCGTGGCCAGGGCGGCGGCCGCGGTGATCCGGAAGCTCATCTGCACCCGACGGGTCGGGCCGCTGCGGGGATCGAGTTGGCCGATCACGGCACCGGACAACGGCGCCTCCCGCTGGGCCTGTGGCGTCGCCTCCACCGGCAGCTGCACCTCGGCTGTCGTTCCGGCCACCACCAGGCCGGCGTCGCAGCGGGTACGCGTCGGGTCGACCGCCACGCAGCCGAGCGGCGCGGTCGGCACTGTCACCCCGGCCGGCAGGACGACCTCGACCCGGCCGGCGGCGTCCACCGCACCGGCGTTGCCCAGCCGGAGCGTGAGGGTGCTGGGGCCACCGCTGATGTCGAAGGCCACCTCGTCGGCGGCGAGCGCGATCCCGGGCACCGGCGGGCCGGGCGGGAAGAGCACAGCGAAGCCCTGGTCGTCGGTCACTTCTCCGGACACTCCCGACGCGTTCGCGACGACCTGGACGGACCCGCTGAGCGGCATCTGCTTCCACGCCGTGCCGGCCACCCGCAGGCGCAGCACCGTGCTGAACCGGGCGCCCGCCCCGGCGGTCCACGCCCCACAGCGGTACGCCCCACCACCGGCGGCGGCGCAGCCCTTCGTGCCGGCGTCGGTCAGCCCGGCGGGCAGCGTGTACGAGAGTCGGATCTGTTCCGCTGTGGTACCGGTGTTGTGCACAGTGACCTGGAGGGTGGCGGTGGTGCTCGCGGTGTTCCAGTACGCCTCGGTGAGGGTGACGTCGCCGGTGGTGACCTGCACGCCCAGCGGGCTCTGCGGCGCCGCCGGCGAACCCGGCGCGGGCGGGCGGACCGGCGGAGTCGGGGGTGTCGGCAGGAGCGGAGGTGCGGTCGATGGCACCGGGGGAGCCGGGCTGGGCGGTCGGGTGGTGCCGCCCGGCGCGGGCGCGACGGTGGTCGGCGCCGGTGGGACCTCCGGGGCGGTGGTCACCGGCGCGGGTGGGGTCGTCTCCGGCGGTGGCGCGCCGGTCTCCGGCGCCGGCTCGGTCGGGCCCGGTTCACCGCCCGGGTCCTCGGTCGGCGTGGGCTCCTCCGCCGGTGTGGTCGGGGGCTCTTCTCCGCCCGGCTCGTTGACCGGTTCGCCGGAGGTTACGACCGGGTCCGCGTCCGGCACAGCCGCGCTGGCCCAGGCCGGCCCGACGGCGAGCGCCGTGAGCAGGCCGAGCGCGAGCGCGGCCGCCAGCAGGGGCGCGGAACGCCGCCCCTCCGCCCGGCTACCGGGCGGTGCCTTCACGCGGGCCATCTGTCCTCCGGTGACATGGGTGGGTGTCCAATATTCGGTAACAGTTGCCCCAGTGCACTAGTCCCATCCGGAAACAAATCCGTAACGTGTTGGGGACGGCCGGTCTGGGCGAGCGGTAGGCTGCCGACTGTGACCGGATACCTGGGCTCGTACGCGACGCTCGGGCTCCTGCTGCTCGCCAGCGTTGTCTTCTTCGTTACGGCGTTCTCAGCCAACCGGGTGTTACGCCCGGCGCGTCCGGCCGACCCGCCGGGCAAGCGGGCCAGCTACGAGTGCGGGCTCGACCCGGTCGGTGCCGACTGGGCGCAGATGCAGATCCGCTACTACGTGTACGCCTACCTCTACGTCCTGTTCGCGGTCGAGGCGGTGTTCCTCTTCCCCTGGGCGGTGGTCTTCGACCGGCCGGGCTTCGGTCTGGTGACGGTGGTGGAGATGGCGGTGTTCGTGGCCGTGCTCACGCTCGGCATCCTCTACGCCTGGCGTAGGAACATCCTCCGCTGGACCTGAGCGCCACGGCCTCCGGCGATCGTGTCGGCCGGCCCGCCGTTCGCGGCCGGTTACGGCGACGACCGGTCAGGCCAGTCCCCTTCGGGTCGCCGTGGGCGGGCGGTCGCCGCGGATCGAGGCCACCAGGTCCAGCACCCGTCGGGTCGGGCCGACCTGGTGGGCCCGGAAGACCCGGGCGCCCAACCAGGCCGAGACCGCCGTCGCGGCGAGCGTCCCCTCCAGCCGCTCGGCCACCGGCAGGCCCAACGTCTCACCGATGAAGTCCTTGTTGGAGAGCGCCACCAGCACCGGCCAGCCGGTCGCGGTCAGCTCGTCCAACCGGCGGGTGATCTCCAGCGAGTGCCGGGTGTTCTTGCCGAAGTCGTGAGCCGGGTCGATGAGGATGCCGTCGGGGCGTACCCCGGCCGCCACCGCGCGCTCGGCGAGCCCGGTCACCGTCGCCACCACGTCGGCGACCACGTCGGTGAAGGCGGCCCGGTGTGGCCTGGTCCGCGGCGTCAGGCCGCCGGCGTGCGAACAGACCAGGCCGGCGCCGGTCTGCGCGGCCACCTGGATCAACGCCGGGTCGGCGCCCGACCAGGTGTCGTTGAGCAGGTCGGCACCGGCCGCCACGGCCTCCGTCGCCACCTCGGCACGCCAGGTGTCGATGGAGATCACCACCTCCGGGAACGCGGCCCGGACGGCGGCGATGGTGTCCACCGTGCGCCGGATCTCCTCGGTGACGTCCACGTCCGCACCGGGGCCGGCCTTGACGCCGCCGATGTCGATGATTGCCGCGCCCTCGTCCACCGCCCGCTCCACGGCGCGCAGAGCGCTGTCGGCGGCGTAGGTGGCCCCGCGGTCGAAGAACGAGTCCGGCGTGCGGTTGATGATCGCCATCACCACCAGCTCGCCCGGGGCGAACGTGTGCCCACCCAGCCGAAGCGCCCCGGCCATGCCCGCCTCCTGGAAGTTCGCGCCGCGCCGCCGCGTCGGCCGGTCCCGACGCTAGTCGGTCGCCCGTCCGCAATTCCGGGCGGGCGTCGGCGCCGATCGTGATCGGGGCGGGTGGCGGGGTCGCTCCGGGACGGCTGCCATGCCACGATCAGTGCATGGGTCAGCTTCTGCTCCTCCTGGTCGTGGCGTTGACCGTCGCGGCGGTGGTATTCGGCGTGACGGTGCTGGTCAGCGGCCGTGATCCCGGCCTGGCGCCGGCCGAGCCGGATTCGCAGGCCGTGGCGTTGCCGGGCACCCGCCCGTTACGCGAATCCGACGTGACGGCGGTCCGTTTCGACACCGGGTTGCGCGGGTACCGGATGGACCAGGTCGATCAGGCGTTGCGCCGTGCCGCCTACGACATCGGTTACAAGTCCGAGCTGATCGGCGTACTGGAGTCGGAGGTCATCGCGTTGCGTGAGGGACGCACCGACGACGCGGACGTGCTGCGCCAGGCCCGCGAGCAGTCGACCAGCAAGGTGACGACAGCGGACGCGGCCGACCCGGATGAGGCGGCAGAGCCGGGCACGGCGGTCGAGCCGGGCAGGGACGTGCCGCTGACCGGCGAGGCGGGCTCGGCCCCGGTCGGCTCGACGACTTCCGGCCCGTTGCCCTCGGCCACCTCGTCTCCGGCGGATTCCGACGGTGTGGCGCCGGCCGCCGGGCCCGCCGACGACGAGTCGGCCGATCGTGAGCAGACCGCCGGCGCGCCCGCCGACGGCACCGAGCAGCGCGACGCGGTGGTTCGGTCGGAGCCGGCGTGACCGAACCGGAGGGCGCTGACGATCTTCGGGAGGCGGCCCGACCCGGTGCCGGTGAGGTGACCGCCACGGTGATCGTCGACGCCCCGGCGGAGCGGGTCTTCGCCGCGTTGCTCGCCTGGGAACGTCAGTCCGACTGGATCCCGTTCACCCGCGTCAGGGTGGTCGAGGGTGACGGGCGTGAGGGCAGCCGGATCGAGGCGGTGACCGCGCTCGGCCGGGCGACGCTGCGCGACGAGATGCGGGTGGTCCGGGTCGACGAGCCGTACGAGATCGGCGTGGTGCACCACGGTCAGTTGCTGCGCGGCCCGGGTGTGCTGCGCTGCACCCAGCTGGGCCGGGACCGCACCCAGGTCGTCTGGCACGAGTGGTTCCACCTGCCGGGCGGCCGGGCCGGTCGACTGGCGTGGCCGGTGCTCTGGCCCGGCTCCAAGCTCGGCCTCACCCAGGCGCTGAAGAGGTTCGCCCGTCTGGTCGAGCAGGGCCGGCTGCCCTGACCGGTTGACCCGGTGCCGGCTGCCAGCCCGGCGCGCGGAAGAGGTGCCCGGCGCGGTGCCGCCAGGTCACCGCGGCGCGCAGGTCCCGGGCGATCGAGGCGTACTCGTGGAAGGCCACCCGCACCGGGTTGTAGCTGCCCACGTTCTTGGTCAGGCCGTACACGCAGCGTTCCCGTTCCGGCGCGAACGACCTGAAGAGCCGGTCCCAGACGATCAGGATGCCGCCGAAGTTGCGGTCCAGGTAGCTGCCCTGCGACGCGTGGTGCACGCGGTGGTGCGACGGGGTGTTGAACACCGCCTCGTACCAGCGCGGCATCCTGTCGATCCGCTCGGTGTGGATCCAGAACTGGTAGAGCAGGTTGACCGAGCCGCAGAACGCGACCACTGCCGGGTGTACGCCGGCCAGGATCAGCGGGAGGTAGAACACCCAACTGGTCAGGCCGGTCCACGGTTGGCGCAGTGCTGTGGAGAGGTTGAACCGCTGCGACGAGTGGTGCACCACGTGCGAGGCCCAGAGGATGCGGATCACGTGGTGGCTGCGGTGCGACCAGTAGTAGCAGAAGTCCTGCGCGAGCAGGATCAGTGGCCAGGTCCACCAGAGCTCGGCGACCCGCAGCGGGGTGAGCGCGTAGAGCAGCGCGTACGCGGCGGCGATCGGCACCTTCCAGAGGAGGTCGGCGAAGATGCTGCCCAGCCCCATCGCCAGGCTGGTCGCGGTGTCGGCGCCGCCGTAGCCGACCTCGTCGTCGTCGCGGTGCAGCAGGTAGGAGACCCGCTCCAGCACGATGAGCAGCACGAAGGCCGGGATCGACCAGGCGATGACGTCCGGGAACTCCTTCACCGTGCGGCCTCCGCTCGCCGTCACCGGTCGGGGCGCACCGTCGGGTGACCCCGACCTACCGGTCGGTAACAAGCACCATAGGCAGCCGGGCGGCCGGTGGCAATGGGGCGTCGGACCGATGCCCTAGCGTGTACGAGGTGACTGACCTGGTGATCGGCGCTGATGGACTGGCTCGCTGCGCTTGGGGGTCGAGCACCCCCGACTACGCCATCTACCACGACACCGAGTGGGGGCGGCCGCTGCGCGGCGACGACGCGCTCTACGAGCGGATGACGTTGGAGGCGTTCCAGTCCGGGTTGTCCTGGCTGACCATCCTGCGCAAGCGTCCGGCGTTCCGGCTGGCCTTCGACGAGTTCCACCTCCCGACCGTCGCCCGCTACGACGACGCCGACGTGACCCGCCTGCTCGCCGACGCCGGCATCGTCCGCAACCGGGCCAAGATCGAGGCGGCGATCGCCAACGCCCGTGCCGCACTGGAGCTGCCCGAGGGCCTGTCCGCGCTGCTCTGGTCCTTCGCTCCGGAGCCCCGGCCCGCTCGCCCCGCTTCGTTCGCCGAGCTGGCGCCGATCACCCCCGAGTCGACGGCGATGGCCAAGGCACTCAAGAAGCGCGGCTTCCGGTTCGTCGGCCCGACCACCGCGTACGCGTTGATGCAGGCGACCGGAATGGTCGACGATCACATCGTCGGCTGTCATGTCACAGTCCCACCGGCGGCGTGATGAGATGGCAGACATGACGACCGAGACCGCGCACCGGGCCGGTGCGGCCGGCAACGCCGACGGGGTGGGTGCCTGGGCGGTGCTGCTGCCCGCCGAGCGGTACGAGGCCGAGCGGCTCGTGCACCACGACACGCTGGAGCTGACCGGGCTGACCGACGTCGCCCGGCCGGGGCTGGGAGACCAGGTCGCAGTGCTTGTCGACGCGCCGCCACGGCTGGTGGCGCTCGGCCGGGTCAGCACACCGGGTCGACGCCACCGGGAAGACCCGGACGACCCGCAGTCCCCGACCGAGCCGGGGACGCTGGTCGTCGCGTACACCCGACGGGCCTTCGACGAGCCGGTGCCGGCCGATCTGCTGGCGCTCGACGGGCCGGTCACCGCACTGGAGCCGGCTGCCTTCCGGGCGCTGGCCGACCAGCTCGGCCCACCCCCGGCGCGGCGCACCTGGCTGGTCAGCCTCGACCTGCCGATCGAAGCCGGCACGCCGGCCGAGGCGGTTCGGCTGTTCTGGTCCTACGTGCAGGAGTTGGGCCCGCGTGAGCTGCCCGCCTTCGTCTCGCCGGCCGGTGACGAGTTGGCCATGCAGGCATTCGTGCTGGGCGAGCAGGCCAACCAGGACCCGGAAGAGGACGACTAGAAGAGTGTGTCCACCCGGCCCCGCCAGTCGGCGAGGACCGGGCCCGGGTCGGTGCCCAGCACCCGCTCCAACAGAGTGGCGTAGACGTCCCGGAAGTCGGTCGTGTATTTCAGGTCGCCGTCGTCGAGGTCGGTGAGGCTCGGCGGCGCGCCGTGCCAGCCACCGCGGACGCCCGCGCCGAGCAGCAGCACGTCCGAGGCGGTGCCGTGGTCGGTGCCGTCCGAGGCGTTGGCCCGCACCCGACGGCCGAACTCGGAGTAGACCGCCACCACCACCTTCCGGCCCGCCTCGGTGCGACTCATCCGGTCGGCGAACCCGGTCAGCGCCCGGTCCAGTTGACCCAGCAGCACGGCCTGCAACTGCTTCTCGTCGGCGTGCGTGTCGAAGCCGCCCAGCGACACCGAGAACACCCGGGTGGACACTCCCGCCTCGACGCACTGCGCGACCAGGTCGAGCTGCGCGTCCAGTGGGGTGCGCGCCCCGCCGGTGGCCGTCGCGGAGGCCTGCTCGCCGTCCGGCTCCGCCGTGTCCGGGTCGGCGGAGTCGCGTACCTGGCGGATCATCTCGTCCACCGACCGTAGGTCGGCGAAGCAGGCTGCGGCGCGACCCCGGGCCGCCGACTCACCCGCCTCGGCGGCGGCGAACGCGGTGAGCGTCTCCGCGGGCAGCCCCTTGGCGGCCTTCCGGTCGGTCACCGGCACTGCCGCACCGGCGCTCCGCTCCCCGGCCAGCAGCGGCGGCAGCGCCGGCTCGAAGGAGACCGCCAGCCGGGGGTCGCCACCGGTTCCGTCCAGCCACCGTCCGAGCCAGCCGGTGTTGCCCGGCCGGTCCGGTTGCGCGGTGTGCCAGATGTCCATCGACCGGAAGTGGCTGCGGTCCGGCTTCGGGTAGCCGACTCCGCGCACGATCGCCAGCCCACCGCCGGACCAGCGCTGGTGCAGGCCGGCCAGCGCCGGGTTGAGACCGAAGTCGTCGTCCAACCGCCGCACCTCCCCGTCCGGGTACGCCAGCTCCGGGCGAGCCGCGCGGTAGGCCGGGTCGCCGTACGGAATGACCGTGTTGAGCCCGTCATTGCCGCCGTAGAGGGTCACCAGCACCAGCGTGTGGGACTGCGGGTCGCGGTCCCCGGCGGTGTCCAGCAGGTCCCGCAGGCTGTACGCGCCGGCACCGGCGGCCAGCGCGCCAGCGCCGACCACCCCGCTGGTCAGCAGGAACCTGCGTCGGGTCACTGTGTCCATGTCGACTCCTCCGCTCAGCTGACTGTGTATTCGGGGCTGACCAGGCCGGCGGCCAGCAGTTTGCGGGGCTCACCGGCCAGCGGGGCGAGGGCGGCGCGGGTGCGCGCGCCCCAGCCGTCGACCACCAGCAGCCGGGCCAGCGCGTCCGGCCGGCCGGCGGTGGGCGCGGCGGTCAGCCGGGCCAGCACCGCTGGTGCCGTGGCGGCGGCGAGCACCCCGGCCGTCCGCAGCCGGCCCTGCAACGACGAGGTGGTCAGCCAGGCCACCCCGGCCGGCCAACCGCCCACGCTGGGCGGGCGCAGCGGCACCTGGTCCAGTGCGTTCAAACCGGCCAGCAGTTGTCGGCGTTGCTGCTCGGGCAGCGTGGACGGTCGAATACCGAGCTGCCGTAGTGCACCGACCAGCCACTCCACCGGCTGCTTCACCAGCGTGCCCCGGGTCTGCGCGAAGGCCGGTGCGGAGAAGAGCGCACGTACTGTCGCGATGGTGTCCGCGCCAGCCAGACCGTCGGGTGCCGGGACGTCAGTGCCGGCGTAGCGGAACCAGAGCCGCCCGGCCACGAACGTCGCCGCCGCCGGTTGGGCGGCCAGCAGACCGGCGTACGCCTCGGCGTCGAACCGGCCGCTCCGCCCGAGGATGGTCTTCTCGCCGGGGTCGTGCCGGCGGGCCTCGAAGCGTGCCGCACCGGTACGCCGGTCGACCACCCAGCCGGTCAGTGCCCGCGCGCCGGCCTTCACGTCGGCCTCGCTGTACGCGCCGATGCCGAGGGTGAACAGCTCCATCAGCTCGCGGGCCAGATTCTCGTTCGGCGCCTTGCGGGTGTTCTTCTGCCCGTCCAGCCAGACGATCAGGGCGGGGTCGCGCACCATCGCGGCGACCAGCGGGCCCAGCGGCCCCCGACCGTGCCGGCGCAACGTCTCCAACTGACCCACCATCAGCCGCGCCGACTTGACCTTCTGGGCGCTGGTGGCCCAGTGCCCGTGCCAGAAGAAGAGCAACTTCTCGGTCAGCCCGTCCTCGGCGGCCACCATCCGGTCCAGCCACCACTCGGTGACCTGCTGGAGTTGCCTACGACGCTCCGCGTTGGCCTGCTGCCGTTGCTCGCGGGTGGAGTCCTTGGTCAGCCCAGCGTACGGGTCGGGGGGCAGCGTCGGGATCGGCGTGGCCGCCGCACCCCGGTCCGTCGCGGGCGGGGTGAGCAGCCGATCCAGTGTCGCCGCCGGCCCGGCCCGCTCGGCCGCGTCCACCTCGTCGGCGGTCGGCCCGAAGGTGGCCCGGCGCAGCAGGTGCGCCACCGATTCACGATCGCTCATACCGGCCGACGCTAGGCGGCCCGTGTTCGAGGACGGTAAGGGCGGCGTCCGGATCGCGTTCAGCGTCCCTCGAAGACCGGTTTCTGCTTGCCGACGAAGGCGAGGGTGGCCGCCCGGTGGTCGGTGGTGGCACCGCAGATCGACTGGGCCTGCGCCTCGGCGGCGAGGGCGTCGGCGAGGGTGCCGGCGTCGGCGATGGAGAGCTGCCGCTTGATGGCCCCGTACGCGACTGTCGGACCGGCGGCGAGGCGGGCGGCCAGCTCCTGGGCGACGGGCAGCACCTGCTCGTCGTCGTCCGTCAACCGGTTGAGCAGGCCCAACCGGCAGGCCTCCTCGGCGCGGACCGGCTCGGCCAGCATCAGCAGCTCCACCGCCTTGGCGTGGCCGACCAGTCGGGGCAACGTCCAGGAGGCGCCGGTGTCGGCGGCGAGGCCGACCTTGGCGAACGCCATCAGGAAGCTGGTGGTCGGACCGCCGATGCGGATGTCGGCCAGGAACGCCAGCGACGCGCCAGCCCCGGCGGCCATTCCCCGGACCGCGGCGATCACCGGCTTGGGCAGGTTGGCGAGCCGGGCGGCGATCGGGTTGTAGTGCGCCCGCACGGTGCCCAACGGGTCACTCGCGGAGTTCTCCAGGGTGGCCACGTGCTCGCGCAGGTCCTGACCGGCGCTGAACGACCCGCCGGCCCCGGCCAGGACGACGGCGCGGCAGGACCTGTCGGTCTCCAGCTCCGCCAGGGCGTCCCGCAGCGCCTCCTTGAGCGCCACGTCGAGCGCGTTCATCGCGTTCGGCCGGTTCAGCGTGAGGGTGACGACGGCATCGGTCCGGTCGACCAGCAGCGGCTCGGTCACGTGTCTAACGACCCTTCTGTCGGACGATGCGGTTGCCGGCGTCGAGGCACTGTTCGACGTACCGGTCGGCGGCCGGACGCAGGCGGGCCGCGTGCCGGTCGAAGAAACTGGCGGCGGCGGTGCCGGGCCACCGCTCGGGCAGCAGCGCCGGGGGCAGCTGCGGATCCTGGAAGAGGAACGTACGCCACGCGTGCACGAGGCGGAACCGCGTCGCGTACGCCTCTTCGTCGCTGCTGCGAACGGTGACCGCGGCGAGCAGTGGGCGCTGGTCCGCGACGAACCGCTCGTAGGCGCGGCCGATTTCGGCCAGGTTCCAGGCCCGTCGGACCACGCCCATCGCGCCGGGGGTGCCGGAGGAGTGTGAGGCGGTGAACCGCTCGAACCGGATGCCGGTCTCGGCGAGGAGCAGGTCGACGTCCTCGGCGGGGCGGGTGGCGACCCAGGTCTGCTCGTCGAGCGTCCCGTAGCCGAGGAAGCTCAGGTTGGCGGCGAGCCGCTGGCGGTCCCGCCGGGAGCCCGGGGCCTCCAACACCAGCAGATCGAACCGACCGTCCCAGGTGACCCGGCCGGTCCGGTAGATCCGGGCCGCTGCCTCGTCGAGTCGCCGGGCCGCTTTCGGTGTGATCGAATATCCCGGCCCGGAGGCCAACCGGAGGGGTTCGAGCCAGCCCTGACGCACCATCCGGGAGACGGCGGTGCGAACTGCCGGCGGTGCGATTCCCAGCGGCGCCAGTAGCTTGACCAGGGCAGCAACCGGTGCCCGGCCACCCCTCGGACGGAGGTGGTCGCCGTACAGGTCGAAGAGTGCCGACCGTGCCTGCATGACCGCACATTGTGACAGGCCTTCTCAAGATAAGCTAGATGCTGTTACATCAATGCTGCTCCGGTTTGGGTCCGGCGGTGTTCATCAGGGAAAATCGTTGGTCGACACCCCCGTGACCGTTGCGGGTGGTCGTGACGAAGTGGCTGTGGGGCAACCCACCGACCCTGGTGTAGGTCTGAGGGGAGACAACATGGCGGCGATGAAGCCGCGGACGGGCGACGGTCCGCTGGAAGTCACCAAGGAGGGGCGGGGCATCGTCATGCGGGTCCCGCTGGAGGGCGGTGGCCGGCTCGTCGTCGAGATGACTCCCGACGAGGCCAACGCGCTCGGTGACGCACTGAAGGCAGCGGCCGGCTGAGTAAGGAGTGCTCCGGGCGGCTCACGCCGCCCGGAACGTTCTTCGGACCCTGAGCCACCGGGATCGCCGGTGGCTCAGGGTCTTCAACGCTGCGGGCAGGTGGGTTCGCTGCCGGTCCGCGACACTTTCCTGGAGGTACGGTTCCGCGTGCTCGCCATCCGCCTGATCGCCGAGCCCGACCGGCTCGACGCCCTCGTCCTGCCCGTCCGCCCCGCCGATTCGACAGCGGAAGGTGACGCCTCCGCCGAGCCTGTGTCGACCGCCGTGGCGGCCCCGGACGGCACTGCCGACGAGGCGGCCGCGCTGGCATCAGCGGCCCGACTGACCGGCCGAGCCGGCGAGATCCACACCCAGCTGCGCCCCGCGCGTACCCCCGGCCGGCTGCTGCTGCTCGGCATCGGCGACGGCGACGAGGCGGCCTGGCGGACGGCCGGTGCGGCCCTGGCGCGCTCCGCCGCAGCTGAGACTCATATCACCATCGCTCTGCCGGTCGACGTGACCTCGGCCGCGGTCCGCGGGTTGACCGAGGGGCTGCTGCTCGCCCCCTACCGCTTCCGCCTCACCGAGGCCGGCGACCGACCGGCGCTCACCAGCGTCGACCTGCTGCTCGCCGATCCGAGCGGGTACGCGGACACCGTCGCCACGGCCCGGACCACTGCCGCGATGACCCATCTCGCCCGGGACCTGACCAACACCCCGTCCTCGGTGAAGA
Organism: Micromonospora vinacea; assembly: GCF_015751785.1. Classification (NCBI taxonomy): domain Bacteria; kingdom Bacillati; phylum Actinomycetota; class Actinomycetes; order Micromonosporales; family Micromonosporaceae; genus Micromonospora; species Micromonospora vinacea. The sequence goes on from NZ_JADOTY010000001.1 coordinate 2,657,220, forward strand.
CCCCGCAGTGGTTCGCCGACCAGGTGGCCTCCGCCGCAGCCGATCTTCCGGACCTGCGGCTGCGGGTCCGTGGCCCGGCCGAGCTCACCAGCGAGGGCTTCGGCGGCATCCTCGCCGTGGGTGGTGGCTCCGCCAGCGGACCCCGGCTCGTCGAACTGGACTGGCACCCCGCCGACGCGAGCACCCACGTGGTGCTGATCGGCAAGGGCATCACCTTCGACACCGGCGGCATCTCGATCAAGCCGGTGGCGTCGATGAAGCTGATGCGCAAGGACATGGCCGGCGCAGCCGCTGTCGTCGCCGCCACAGTGGGCGCCGCCGCGCTGCGGCTGCCGGTCCGGATCACCACGTTGGCCCCGCTGGCCGAGAACATGGTCAGCGGCTCGGCGTTCCGCCCCGGCGACGTCATCCGGCACTACGGCGGCACGACCAGCGAGACGACCAACTCCGACGCCGAGGGTCGGCTGGTCCTCGCCGACGCGCTGGCGTACGCGGTGCAGCAGCTCAAGCCGGACCTGCTGATCGACCTGGCCACGCTCACCGGCGCGAACTCGGTGGCGCTGGGCAAGCGCACCGCCGCCCTGTACAGCGAGAACGACGACCTGGCCGCCGGTGTCCTGGCCGCGGCCGAGGCGGCCGGCGAGTCGGCGTGGCGGATGCCGCTGCACACCGACTACGTCGAATACCTCGGCAGCGAGATCGCGGACCTCTACAGCGCACCAACGCAGGGTGCCGGCTCGGTGCTGGCCGCGCTCTACCTGCGCGAGTTCACCGGCGAACTACGGGACCGCTGGCTGCACCTGGACATGTCCGCCCCGTCCTGGGCCGACGGCGACCAGGCCGAGGTCAGCCGCGGCGCCACCGGCTGGGGCGTCCGGTCGTTGCTGCGCTGGCTCGCCGACGTCAACTAGGGCCTGTTTCATAAGGGCGGTCGAGCCGAGGCGGAGTCCGGGCGGCGATCCGGCAAGGCGCGGTTTCGGCCGGATACCGGTGTTGTATCCGGCCGAAACCGCAACGCCGCCGGTCGTCGTCCGGGCCCGCCGCAGGCCGGCCAGTTCTTATGAAACAGGCCCTAGGGCGTCCCGTCCTGGGCCCGGGTCAGCACTTCACCGCGGCGAGCAGCCCGTGCCCGACCGGAAGCAGCGCGGGGATCCAGTGCTCCGACTCCCGGACCGCCTTGATCGTCTCGCGAACCGTCACCGTCTCCGCGTCCCGGGCGGACGGGTCGCCGATCCGGTCGCTGGCCAGCACGCCGTTGAGCGCCAGCACGCCCCCCGGTCGCAGCAGCCGCAGCGCCGCCTCCACACAGGCGTGGAAGCCGGTCGCCTCCGCGTCCACGAACACCAGGTCGTACGCACCGTCGGCGAGCCGGGGCAGCACGTCGAGCGCCCGACCGGTGATGATCCGGGTCCGCCCGGCCGCGAAGCCCGCCTCGGCGAAGATCCGCCGGGCGATCCGTTGGTGCTCCACTTCCACGTCGATGGTGGTGAGCACGCCGTCGGCGCGCATGCCGCGCAGCAACCAGACGCCGCTCACCCCGGTGCCGGTGCCGATCTCCACCACCGCACGGGCGTTGCCGGCGGCGGCCAGCAGCCGCAGCGCCGCCCCCGCGCCGGGGGTGACCGCGTCGAGGCCCACTTCCCGGGCCAGGCTGCGGGCGGTACGAAGAACGAGATCCTCGGTGACGTACGACTCGGCGAAATGCTGGGCCTGCGTCGTCGAACTGCCGGAACCGGCGACCGTGGCGATGGGGCACCTCCGGGGGCGGTGCGTGGTGCGGGGGCGGGTTGGCACTGTGAGCGTAGAGGCGACCGTCGTGGGGCGCAGCCGCGCCTCCGCCGGAAGCGATCGCCGGGGCAACCGCTGACTGCACCGCGTCCATCCGTGCAATCCTGGAGGCGGTATCCCGTCAGCCGCGACCAGACCGGCCCGTGGCCGGGCGATGCGGCGCGGGATCCGGGGACGGGACTGGGAGGCACCGACGTGACCGACGGCTGGGACTGGCGCCGGGGCGGTGAGACTCCGGCTCCGGCGCGACCGCCCGGGGCAGGAGCCCCGTCGGTGGGGCCGCCGACCATGCCGGGGGCTGACCGCACGCCCCTCGCCTCGCCAGGCAGCGGACCGCCACCGGGCTGGCCGGGGTCTGCCGGCGGACCGACAGCGGGCTGGCCGGGGTCTGCCGGCGGGCCGACAGCGGGCTGGCCGACACCGGCGGCCGGCGGGTCCAACCCGGCCGACGCGTCGCCCTGGTGGTCGGACGCACTCTCCGACCCCTGGCGCGACCCGGCGGCACCGACCGCCGTGATGGTGCCCGGGGTGGTGGCCCCCGGCACCGAGCCCGAGCCGGTCACCGACCCCGACGCGCCGGGCCGGCCCACACTGCGCCACCTGTTGCTCATCCCCGTGATCACCGCGCTGCTGGCCGGCACCCTCGGCGGTGCGCTGGGCTACGCGTTCGCGGTACGCGGCGGCGCTGGTGCGACGGTCCTCGGTGGTGCGCCCGCCGAGGTGCCGGCGCTGGCGCAGCGCAAACCGGAGTCGCTGGCCGGGGTCGCCGAGCGGGTCCTGCCCAGCGTGGTCACCGTACGGGTGAGCAGCCTCGGCGGGACCAGTGAGGGCTCCGGGTTCATCGCCACCGCCGACGGCCATGTGATCACCAACGACCACGTGGTCGCCGGCGGCAGCGGGAAGGCCTCGGTGGTCTTCAACGACGGCAGCACCGCGCCCGCGACCATCGTCGGCCAGGATCCGGAGTCCGACATCGCGGTGATCAAGGTGAGTCGTCCGGGGCTGCGACCGGTGGAGTTCGGCGACTCCGACGCGCTGGCGGTCGGCGACCCAGTGCTCGCCATCGGCTCGCCGTTGTCGCTGGCCAACACGGTCACTGCCGGCATCGTGAGCGCTCTGGACCGAACCATGCAGGCCGGCGAGCCGGGTGGCCCGGTGCGCTACTACGCCGCCATCCAGACCGACGCCGCGGTCAACCACGGCAACTCCGGCGGCCCACTGGTCGACGGCGCCGGCCGCGTGGTCGGGGTGAACTCCACAATCAAGTCACTTGTCGCCGAGGGGCAGGAGGCGGGCAACATCGGGCTCGCCTTCGCCATCCCGATCAACCAGGCCAAGCGGGTGACCCAGGACATCATCGGCACCGGCAAGGCCCGACGTACGGTGATCGGCGCCCGGGCGGACGGCCCGACCGGGGTTGCCGGCGGTGGCCTGCGGCTGGCCGAGGTGGAGCCGTCCGGCCCGGCGGACGGTGCCGGGTTGAAGGTCGGCGACGTGATCCTCAAGATCAATGGACGGCCGATGACCGAGCCGACGGACCTGACCGCGTTGGTCCGCAAGTTCGCGCCGGGCTCGGTCGTGACCGTCGAGTATCGGCGGGGCTCCGCCCGGCAGAACACCTCGGTAACTCTCGCGGCGGACGCGAAGTGAACAGCGGCGCACCCCTTGCCCGAAAGGCGCTCGGCGTGCGTAGTCTTGCTGCTGACGCCGAGAGGAGGCCCGCGGGATGCTCGACAACCTGAACTGGTGGGAGATCGGTGCGCTGCTGCTCCTGGCGCTGCTGATCTTCGGCGACCGGCTCCCCGCCGTGATCACCGACGGCCTGCGGTTGGTGCGCAACCTGCGCAACATGGCCCGCAACGCCACCGGCGACCTGAGCCGCGAGTTGGGCACCGACATCCAGCTGGAAGACCTGCACCCGAAGGCGTTCATCCGCAAGCACCTCCTCAGCGAGGAGGACGAGGCGGCGATCCGCAAGCCGTTGCAGGGCGTCTACGACAACCTGCGCGCGGACGTCAGCGGCGTGCACAACGACCTGAAGGACGTGGCCAACGCCGCCGACCTGCGGTCGAACGAGGCCCGGTCCGGCACGGCCACCAGTACTCCCTCGGCCCCGGCCCCTCGGGCCAGCTACGACGACGCCACCTGACCGAGCGGTACCCCGACCGGCTCGTGCCCGCCGGGGCCCGGCGCCTGCTCTGATCAACTCGGGTTCCCGGAAGTCGCGGTATCCCACGCCGTTTGAGCGGCCGACTTCCTGAAACCCGAGTTGACCATGCCGGCTACGCCGGCCGGCGGCCTGGCTGGACCACCCACCGACACGACTCAGCCCGCCGGCCGAACAGCGGCCGACGGGCTGACGGTGCTCGGGGTGGTCAGCGACCGGCGGGCTTGAGGCCGAGGGGCTTGCCGAGCAGTGACTCGCGGCGCAGGGCGAGCCGGTCGGCGATCGCGCCGAGTGCCTGCGCGGCCGGGGACTCCGGCTCGGCCAGCACGACCGGGTTGCCGGCGTCGCCGGCCTCGCGGACCCGGGTGTCCAGGGGGATCTGGCCGAGCAACGGCACCTGCGCGCCGATGGTCCGGCTCAGCGACTCGGCGACGGCAGTGCCGCCCCCGGAGCCGAAGATCTCCATCCGGGAGCCGTCCGGCAGTTCCAGCCAGGACATGTTCTCGATCACGCCGACGACCCGCTGGTGGGTCTGCAGGGCGATCGCGCCGGCCCGTTCCGCCACCTCGGCGGCGGCGGTCTGCGGGGTGGTGACGATCAGGATCTCCGAGTTGGGCAGCAGTTGGGCCAGCGAGATGGCCACGTCACCAGTGCCCGGCGGCAGGTCGAGCAGGAGCACGTCCAGGTCGCCCCAGTAGACGTCGGCCAGGAACTGCTGCAGGGCCCGGTGCAGCATCGGGCCGCGCCACACGACCGCTGCGTTGCCGGACGTGAACATGCCGATGGAGATCACCTTCACGCCGTGCGACTGCGGCGGCATGATCATGTCTTCGACCCGGGTGGGTCGGCCGTCCGCGCCGAGCATCCGGGGCACCGAGTGGCCGTAGATGTCCGCGTCGACCACCCCGACGGAGAGCCCACGGGCGGCGAGCGCCGCCGCCAGGTTGACAGTGACGCTGGACTTGCCGACGCCGCCCTTGCCGCTGGCCACCGCGTACACGCGGGTGCGCGAGCCGGGCTGGGCGAACGGGATGACCGGCTCCTCGGTGGCGCCGCCACCGCCGCGCAGCTGCGACTGCAACGACTGCCGCTGCTCGGGGGTCATCACCCCAAAGTCGATCTCCACGCCGGCGACACCGGGCACCGCGGCGAGGGCTGTGGTGATGTCCGTCCGCAGCTTGTCCTTCAGCGGGCAGCCGGCGACGGTGAGCAGCAGCTCGACGCGGACGACACCGCTGGCACCGATCGTGGCGGAACGGACCATGCCCAGCTCGGTGATGGGCCGGCGGATCTCCGGGTCGTTGACGGTGGCCAGGGCGGCCTGGATCGCGTCCTCGACGGTGCTCACGGGTGCTGACATGCCCGCAATGCTACGTCGCGGGGCATCCGCTGCCGCCGCTGCCCGGGGCGGTGTGAGCCAATCGATGACCCGTCGGGTCAGCCCTCCGACCGGCGTGGGCCGGTGCCGTCCGGCCGGGCCTCCCGGGTGAAGTCGCCGTCCAGGTCGTCGCGGGGCTCTTCCAGGCCGACACCGTCGGTCGGCCGCTGGCCACGACGCTCCTGCCGGCTGTCCTTCTCCTGCTGGCGGCGTTCCAGCCGTTGCCGGCGTTGCCCCACCTCGTCCAGTTCCTCGGCCAGCCGGGCCAGCTCGGAGCGGAGGAAGTCGCGGGTGGCGACCTCACCAAGCGCGATCCGCAGGGCCGCGATCTCCCGGGCCAGGTACTCGGTGTCCGCCTTCTGCGCGGTGGCTCGCCGCCGGTCCTCCTCCAGGGCCACCCGGTCCCGGTCGGCCTGCCGGTTCTGAGCCAGCAGGATCAGCGGGGCCGCGTAGCTGGCCTGCAACGACAACACCAGGGTCAGGAACGTGAAGGTGTACGGGTCGAAGCGCAGGTCCGCCGGGGCCAACGTGTTCCAGACGAACCAGATCGTGATGACCACGGTCATGACGACGATGAAGTTCGCGGTGCCCATGCCCCGGGCGATGCCCTCGGACCACCGACCGAACGCCTCCGCGTCGAACCGGGGCAGCTTCACGCCCCGGGGCTCGCGTGGCTGGTCGAGACGCTCCGTCCGCCGCTGGTCAGCCATCCGCGCCGTCCAGCGTGGTGTCGGTGGTGCCCGAGGCGGCCAGGGCGTCGCGGTCCCGCCAGTCCCGGGGCAGCGAGTGGTCCAGCACGTCGTCCACCGTCACGGCGCCGACCAGCCGGTTGTTCCGGTCGATCACCGGCATGGCGACCAGGTCGTACGTGGCCATCCGGCGGGTGATCTCCGGCAGCGGCGTGGTGGGGCGCAGCGGGTCGATGTCGTTGACCACCACCTTGCCCAGCAGGTCGGCCGGGGGTTCGCGCAGCAGCGCCTGGAAGTGCACCATGCCCAGGTAGCGGCCGGTCGGCGTGTTCTGCGGTGCCCGGGTCACGAAGACCTGCGCGGCGACGGCGGGGGAGAGCTGTGGCTCCCGGATCCGGGCCAGCGCCTCGGCGACTGTGGCGTCCGGCGGCAGGATGACGGGCTCCGAGGTCATCACACTGCCCGCCGTGCCGGGGGTGTACTTCAGCAGCTGACGTACCGGGTCGGCCTCGTCCGGCTCCATCAGGTCCAGCAGCACGTCCTGCTCGGGTGGGGGCAGCTCGTTGAGCAGGTCCGCGGCGTCGTCCGGGTCCATCTCCTCCAGGACGTCGGCGGCCCGCTCCCGGTCGAGGGCGGCGAGGATCTCCACCTGGTCGTGCTCCGGCAGTTCACTGAGCACGTCGGCAAGCCGCTCGTCGTCAAGGGCGGCCGCCACCTCGTTGCGCCGCGCGTCGGGCAGATCCTGCAGCGCGTTGGCCAGGTCGGCGGGGCGCATGTCCTCCAGGACGGCGAGCAGGTTCGCCGTACCCCGGTTGTCGGCGATGCCGCTGAGCCCGCGCACCCGGTCCCACTCGACCTGGTGCAGGTGACCGCGGCGGCTGAGCCGACCGGTCTGCTCACGTACGGCGACACGGGTCAGCGACCACTCGCCACCCCGGGTGCACTCCATCGCGACGTCAACGACCGCACCGGGCTGGCCACCCGGGTCGAGTTGCACCCGCCGGTCGAGCAGTTCCTGGAGCACCAGCAGCTCGTTCGGGCGCTTCTCGAACCGGCGCAGGTTGAGGGTGCCGGAGCCGAGTACTACGGCGTCCGCGTCGATGGAGGTGATCCGGTTGATGGACAGGAAGATCCGGCGACGCATCGGCATCTCGGCGACGAGTCCCACGACCTCGGGTGGGCGCTTCGTCGCTCGGAGCCGGGCCACGGCGTCACGAACCCGGCCCACCTGATCGCCGTTCGGGTCGAAGACGGCGACTCCGGCGAGGCGGGCGATGTAGACCCGGGTCGGCGTACTCACGGGCACCAGCCTAAGCGCCTAGTGTTTATCAACATGTCGACCTTGGCCTACGAGATCGTGGACGTCTTCACCGATCGCCCCTTCGCCGGCAACCCACTGGCCGTGGTGTTCGGCGCGGAGGCGCTGGCCACCGAGCAGATGCAGGCGCTCGCGCTGGAGTTCAACCTGTCCGAGACGGTGTTCGTGCTGCCGCCCACCCAGGTGGGCAGCACCTACCGGGCCAGGATCTTCACTCCGGTGGAGGAGTTGCCGTTCGCCGGGCACCCCAGCGTCGGCGCGGCGGTCACCGCGTGCCGGCGGGGGATGTTCGGTGTGGGGCAGGTCACCCAGGAGTGCCGGGCCGGTGTGCTGCCGATCGAGGTGACCGCGTCCGGGGCGACGCTGACCGGTGGCGCACCGACCCTCGGGCCGGAGCTGGACCCGGAGCCGTTGTTGGAGATCGCCGGGCTGGTCGCCGACGACCACATCGGGCCCGCCCCACGGGTCGCCGGCTGTGGGCTGGAGTTCCCGTACCTGCCGGTGCGGCCGGAGTCGGTGGCCCGCGCCCGGGTGGACCCGGCGGCGGCGCAGCGGTACGGGGTGTCGCACGTCAGCGTCTTCTCCTGGGACGCTGCCGCGCAAACCGCGCACGCCCGGGTCTTCGTGCCGGGGATCGGTGTCCCGGAGGACCCGGCGACCGGTTCGGCGGCGCTCGGCCTCGGTGTGTGGCTGGTGGCGAGTGGTCTGCTGCCCGGCGAGGGGCGGTCGGAGTACGCGGTCCGTCAGGGCGTGGAGATGAACCGTCCGTCCGCGTTGGCCTGCACTGTCACCGCGGCGGACGGTGTGGCGGTCGGCGCGACTGTCGCCGGTCAGGTGATGCCGGTGGCCCGGGGTGAGATCGCCGTGCCGCCGTTCGTGGGCTGAGCGGAGGCGCCGATGCGGGAGGATGCGGGTGTGACTGACGAGGACGCTCCGGGGGGCACCCCCCTGGTCGACGAGGCGATGAAGAAGGCCGCCGTGGCCTGGGTCAGTGTTGCCGGTGGGCCGGCGCTCGCGCTCTGGTGTGCTCCGCTGGAGGGCGCGCTCCTGGTGGTCAGCGGGCCGGGGGAGCAGGCGGCGCCGGGTCTGGCCGACGCGACCGAGGCCCAGGTCACCCTGCGCGGCGACCACGGCGGTCGGATCGTCACCTGGCCGGCCCGGGTGAGCCGGTTGCTGCCGGGCACCGAGGAGTGGGACACCACGGCGCCGCTGGTGGCGGCGAAGCGCCTCAACGCGCCCGGTCCGACCGTCGACCTGGTGGCCCGGTGGGCCGCCGACGGGTGCGCGGTGAACCGACTCGCCCCGGGCGGTACACCGCTGGCCGGTACGGAGTTGCCGGCCGACGCGCAGGCCGAGCCGCCCCGGCCGACTCCGGCGGTGCGGGCCACCCGCAAGCCGTTCCGCCTGCACCGGGTCCGCCGCCGCTGATCAGTCGATCAGCCGGCCCGGCCGCCGACACCCGCCACGTCGGCGTCGGCGTCGACGAGTGCGAGCACCTCGGCCAGGGTGCCGAGGGTCGGGCCGCGCCAGTCCCGCTCCGCGTTGAACACCAGGTGCGTGGCCAGATCCGGTGCGGCGAGCCGGACGGCTGTCATCCCGGCCTGCTCGGCGCCGGTCAACTCCTGGCTGCCGCCGTCACCGACGTACAGGCAGTCGCCCGGCGCCAGCCCGAGCCGCTGGCAGGCGGTCAGGTAGAGCGTCGGATCCGGTTTGCACCGGCCGACCTGCACCGAGAAGACCCGTACGTCGAGCAGCGGGGCGATCGCGAGCTGTGGCAGGAAGGCGGGCAGTTCGTGCGTACAGTCGCTGATTAGCCCGGTGCGAAGGCCACGCTGGCGCAGGGCCGCCAGCACCGGCACCGCGTCGGCCCGCAGCCAGGTGTCCGCGCGGACCGCCCGGTGCCGGGACGCCACCGCCGCCCGCACCGCCTGGTCGCTGGGGTGTACGCCGGCCTGGGCGCACACCCAGCGCAGGGTCGCCTCCGCGTTGCCGAGGAGGCCGGTGGCCCGTTCGTAGTAGGTCCGGTCCAGCACCTCGGTCAACGTGTCGGTGTGGCAGCCGAGCAGCTCGGCGGTGCCGAGGTGCGCGACACCGCGTTGCACCGATCGGGTCAGGGTGCCGAAGAAGTCGAACAGCACCGCCTGGTAGCTGGGCATGGGGGAACGCCTCCGGGCGGTCGGGGTCGCCGGCGCGGAACCGCGTGATCGTAACGGAGTGATGACCGTCCGTGCTGACCGTCACACGTGTGAGGATTACGTCCCGTGCCCCCACCTTCACCCCGGCCGACAGTCGATCCGCTGACCACCGGCGCGGTCGGGCTGGCCGTGGTCGCCGTGTCGTCGTCGGCGCCACTGATCGCGTACGCCGCCGCACCCGCGCTGGCCATCGCGCTCTGGCGCAACCTGCTCGCGGTGGCCGTGCTGAGCCCCTTCGCGCTGGTCCGACGTCGCGAAGAATTCCGCAGGCTGACAGTGGGTGCGGGCCGGCGGGAGGGGCTGTTCTGCGTCCTGTCCGGGGTCGCCCTGGCCGGGCACTTCGCGACCTGGGTGCCGAGCGCCCAGCTCACCTCCGTCGCCACTTCGACCGCCCTGGTCGCCACCCAACCGGTCTGGCAGGGGTTGATCGCCCGCGCCCAGGGGCGTCCGCTGCCCCGGGTGGTGTGGATCGGCATCGCGGTAGCGGTCGGCGGCGCGGCCGTCGCCACCGGGGTGGACGTGGGAGTCTCCGGGCGGGCCGTCCTCGGTGACGTGCTGGCGTTGGTCGGCGCCCTGTTCGCCGCCGTCTACACCGCCTTCGGGGAACGGGCCCGGACCAGCATCAGCACCACCACCTACACCACCATCTGCTACGGCATCTGTTCTTTGATCCTGCTGGCCCTGTGCCTGGTCGGCGGCGTACGACTGAGCGGGTTCGACGGGCGTACCTGGTTGGCCATCCTGGCCCTGGTGGCCGGCGCCCAACTGCTCGGGCACTCGATGTTCAACTACGCCCTGCGGAAGATCCCGGCGACCACGGTGAGCGTGCTGATCCTGTTGGAGGCGCCCGGCGCGGCAGTGCTCGGCTGGGCCTGGCTGGGTCAGCTACCCCGCCCGTACGCGCTGCTCGGGATGGCGATGCTGCTGGTCGGGGTGGCGGTGGTGGTGCTCGGCGGCCGGCGCGGCGAACCCACAGCCATGCCGGCCGACCCGACCCCGCTGGCCGACTGACCGCCCGGCACGAGTTCACCCGCTCAGCAGGCTAGCTCTCGTACACCTCGATGACCCGGGTCGTCGGGGCGGCCTCGCCGAGGACGGTACGCAGGGCCGCCCGGTCCGGGTCGGCGAGGAACGACTCGTAGCCGGCCCGCCCGTCGAACCGGATCACGTGCACCTCGGCCTGCCCGTCGGTGCCGCGCAGTCGCCGCTCCAACCGGCCGCCGTGCCGTTCGAGCAGGGTCAGCACGGCGTCCTCGTACCGCTGCCCGGCCGCCTCGGCGCCGTCGGCGAACTCGACGATCGCGACGAGTGTCAGCACACCGGCCCGGTCAGTCATCGAGACCGACCGCCTTGGCGCTCGCCGCCCACAGCCGGGCGGCGAGCTGCGGATCGGCGGCCTTCCGGAGCGGTCGACGCGGCCGGCGGTCGGCGTAGTAACCGCCGTTGATCAGCCGGGAGCGCTCCTGGTTGGCCAGCCACACCAGGGTCTCGGCACCCTTCTCCGGGCTGCGGAACGGCATGAAACGCATGCCGAACGCGACCAGCCGACTGTCGTTGGCGAACCGGGTACGCACCACTCCGGGGTGGAAGCTGTACGCGGAGGTGTCCGGCCAGCGCCGGGCGCCCTCGGCGGTGAACAGGATGTTCGCCTGCTTGCTGGTGCCGTACGCCCCCATCGGCCGGTAGTCCCGCAGTGGTTTGTTCAGGTCGTCCGGGTCGAGTGCGCCGAAGCGGTGCGCGCCGGAGGCGGTCACCACGACCCGGCCCACCCGGTCGGCGAGCAGGTTGGTCAGCAGGAACGGGGCCAGGTGGTTGGCCTGGATCGACATCTCGAAACCGTCGACGGTGCGCAGTGGTTGCAGCGCGATCGCGCCGGCGTTGTTGGCGAGCACGTCGATCCGGTCGTACGCGGCCCGGAGCTGCTCGGCCAGCCGGCGTACGTCGTCGAGGACCGCGAAGTCGGCCCGGAACAGCTCCGGACGTTCACCGGAGTTCTCTCGTACCCGAACGGCTGCGGCCTGGAGGCGGGCCGGGTCCCGCCCGACCAGCACCACCTGGTCGCCACGGCAGGCCAGCTGCACGGCGGCGGCCAGCCCGATACCGGAGCTGGCCCCGGTCACCACCACCAGTCGACGTCCAGTGAGATCTTCCACAGGTCCATTCACCCCGGTCATGGCGCGAGGTTACCGTGGCGTCACAACGCCCTTTGGGATCGTTAAGGTCCCGGATCTGTCGTCAGGTGGCGTCGGCATGCCCGCCGGACGCTGGAAGGAGCGCATCCATGGCCGCAGTCGGTCGCCCCCGCAGGTCCTGCCTCGCCGTGCCGGGTTCCAGCGTGAAGATGCTCGGCAAGGCCCAGGGGCTCCCGGCCGACCAGGTCTTCCTCGACCTGGAGGACGCCGTCGCCCCACTGGCCAAACCGGACGCGCGCAAGAACATCGTGGCCGTCCTCAACGAGGGTGACTGGGCCGGCAAGACCCGGGTGGTCCGGGTCAACGACCTGACCACCCCGTGGACCTACCGGGACGTCATCGAGGTCGTCGAGGGCGCCGGCGCCAACCTGGACTGCATCATGCTGCCGAAGGTGCAGACCGCCGCCCAGGTGCAGTGGCTGGACCTGACGCTCACCCAGATCGAGAAGACGATCGGCCTGGAGGTCGGCCGGATCGGCATCGAGGCGCAGATCGAGAACGCCGCCGGTCTGGTCAACGTGGACGCGATCGCCGCCGCCTCACCGCGCGTGGAGACCATCATCTTCGGCCCGGCCGACTTCATGGCGTCGATCAACATGAAGTCGATGGTGGTCGGCGGCCTGATCCCGGACTACCCGGGCGACCCGTACCACTACATCCTGATGCGGATCCTGATGGCCGCGCGGATGCACGACAAACAGGCCATCGACGGCCCGTTCCTGCAGATCCGCGACGTCGACGCGTTCCGCGAGGTGGCCAAGCGTTCGGCCGCACTGGGCTTCGACGGCAAGTGGGTGCTGCACCCGGGCCAGATCGACGCCGCCAACGAGGTCTACCAGCCGGCGCAGGACGACTACGACCACGCCGAGCTGATCCTCGACGCGTACGAGCACTACACCTCGGAGGCCGGCGGCCGGCTCGGCGCCGTGATGCTCGGCGACGAGATGATCGACGAAGCGTCCCGCAAGATGGCGCTGGTGGTCGCCGCCAAGGGCCGCGCCGCCGGGATGAGCCGTACCTCGTCGTTCACCCCACCGGAGCAGTGACCGGCCGGGCCGGGACGACAGCCGCCGGCTGTCGGTCCGGCTCGACGATCGACGGTACGACGGCCCGCCCGCCGGTCAGTAACCGCTGCTGCTGTCGTTGCTCGTCGCGATCGCGTAGATGATCGCGCCAACATAGAAGAGGATCACCAGCACCAGGAACCCGGTGAGGATCCAGCCGACGATGATGGCAGCCTTCGCCATCCCCGCACCGCCCTCGCCGCTCTGCCGGATCTGCTTCTGCGCGACGTGCCCGAGGATCGCGCCGACCGGCGCGGTGATGCAGGACGTGACACCGATCAGGGCCAGCACGAACGCCGCGATGGCCATCCCGTTGGTCTTCGGCGGCTGCGGGTAGCCGTAGCCGGGGTACTGCGGCGGGTAGCCCTGCGGGGCGTAACCGGGCGGGGCGTAACCGGGCATCGGCTGGGTGGCTGGCGGCTGCGCGCCGGCGTACGGGTCGACCGGGGCGTACGGGTTCGGGGCGTACGGGTCGGGGGCGTACGGGTCGACCGGGCCCGGTTGCGGGGGCACCGGCTGCCCGGCCACCACTGTGGGGTCAGGTGCGGGGCTCGACGGCTGGGCCGACCACGTGGGATCGGTCCAGTTGCCGGGCGGCGGGGGATTGGTCATGCGAACTCTCCGTCAGGTCGGGGTGCGGAGACAGGGTAGCCAGCGCCGCCCAAACCCGACGCCCCCGCTTCCGGGTGCCGCGTTGCCCGGGCCGGTCGTAACGGGCAGGATCCCTGGCATGGCATTCGACGCGCGCGCCGCGGACCGTTCCGGCAGTCGACCCCGACGGGACGTCAGCCGCCCGGGCGCGGCCCGGCGCGCCCGGACGGCCGCCCCGGCGGGCAGCCCCGGCCCCGACGAGCCGGTCGCGCTCGCCGACCCGGTCACCATGCGCCTCGACGGGCGGGTCGCCCTGGTCACCGGGGCGGGCAGCCCGGACGGCATCGGGTACGCCACCGCGCGGCGACTCGCCGACCTGGGCGCTCGGGTGGCCATCGTCTCCACCACCCGACGCATCCATGAGCGGGCGACCGAGCTGGGGGTGACCGGCTTCGTCGCGGACCTGACCGACGAGTCCGAGGTCGGCGCGCTGGCCGATGCGGTCGCCGAGCAGTTGGGCGACGTCGAGGTGCTGGTCAACAACGCCGGCCTGGCCAGTCGGGCCAGCCAGGGGGTGCTGCGGCCGGTAGCGCAGCTGACCTACGACGAGTGGCGCGGTGAGATCGACCGCAACCTGTCCACCGCGTTCCTGTGCAGCCGGGCGTTCATCGGCGGGATGGCCGAGCGGGGTTGGGGTCGGATCGTCAACCTGTCCGCCACCGCCGGCCCGGTCAACGCCCTGCCCACCGAGGCCGCGTACGCCGCGGCGAAGGCCGGGGTCGTCGGGCTGACCCGGGCCCTGGCCATGGAGATGATCGCCGACGGCGTGACGGTCAACGCGGTGGCGCCCGGCACCATCTACACCGCGGCGTCCACGATGGCCGAGATCAAGCAGGGGCTGGGCACCCCGGTGGGGCGACCGGGCACGCCGGACGAGGTCGCCGCCGCGATCAGCTTCCTCTGCTCGCCGGCCGCCTCGTACATCACCGGGCAGATGCTGGTGGTGGACGGCGGCAACAGCGTCCGCGAGGCCCGCTTCCGCTGACCGCGCCGGTCCGCACCGGCCCGCTCGTCAGTAGCCGCCGCTGTCGCCGTTGTTGCTGAAGGCCACGAGCGCCAGCCAGCCACAGCAGGCAAGCACGGTGAGCCCGGTGAAGACGTAGCCCAGAATCAGCCCCCAGGTCGCGAGCTGGCCGCCCTCTTCGCCGCTGGTGCGGATCTGCCGCTTGGCCACGTGGCCGAGGACGGCGCCGGCAGGCGGAAAGACGAAGGCGAACACCAGAGACAGGATCGCCAGCACGTTGGTGCCCCGACCGGGCCCGCCCGGCGGTGGGCCGTACTGGCCGTAGGGGCCCTGCGGGGGGTACGGCGGTTGCTGACTCCAGTGCGCCGACTGCTGCGGCCCCTGGTGGCCGTACGGCGACGGTTCGTCCGCTGGTGGTCCGTACGGTGAGCGTTCCGCCGGCAGCTCGTACGCCGGCTGGTCCGGCTGCGGCGCGTACGGCGGCTGGCCGGGCGGCGGTGGCGCGTACGGCGACTGGTCCCTGGGTGGCTCGTAGGGTGACGGCGGTGGCTCGTCCTCGGGTGGTCCCGACGGCGGCGGGTAGCTCACAGCTGTCCTCCTCCTGCCGGTGCCGGAAAAGTCCCTCTTGCCGGACGCTACCCGCAGCGGTGAACCTTTTCACAGCGGTTGTGTGGACTGGTCACCTTGGCCTCGTCGACCCGAGGGGCCGATACTGACCCAGCGTTCAGTTACCCATGAGTAGTGCGCGGATCCCCGGAGGCTGAGATGGCCCGACTCGCCCAGACGCCCGGCCTGACCGATGTGCAACAGTCGATCCTGGAGACCGTTCGGGACTTCGCCGACAAGGAGATCATCCCGCACGCGCAGCGGCTGGAGCACGCCGACGAGTACCCCACCGACATCCTCGACGGCATGCGCGAGATGGGGCTCTTCGGTCTCACCATCGACGAGGAGTACGGCGGGCTCGGCGAATCGCTGCTCACCTACGCGCTGGTGGTGGAGCAGCTCTCCCGAGGCTGGATGTCGATCTCCGGCATCGTCAACACCCACTTCATCGTGGCGTACCTGATCTCCCAGCATGGCTCCGCCGAGCAGAAGGCCCGCCTGCTGCCGAAGATGGCCACCGGCGAGGTGCGCGGCGCGTTCTCCATGTCCGAGCCCGAGACCGGCTCCGACGTCTCCGCGATCAAGTCCCGGGCCGTCCGTGACGGGGACAGCTACGTGCTCAACGGGCAGAAGATGTGGCTCACCAACGGGGCGTACTCCTCGGTGGTGGCCACCCTGGTCAAGACCGACACCGGCGCGGACTCCGTCTACGGCAACATGAGCACCTTCCTGCTGGAGAAGGAGCCGGGGTTCGGCGAGACCGCCCCCGGTCTCACCATCCCCGGCAAGATCGAGAAGATGGGTTACAAGGGCGTCGAGACCACCGAAATGGTGCTCGACGGGGTGACCGTCCCCGACTCCGCGATCCTCGGCGGCGCCGACCAGGTGGGCCGCGGTTTCTACCAGATGATGGACGGCATCGAGGTGGGCCGGGTCAACGTGGCCGCCCGCGCCTGCGGCATCTCCATCCGCGCCTTCGAGCTGGCGGTGAGCTACGCCCAGCAGCGCAAGACCTTCGGTCAGCCCCTCGCCAAGCACCAGGCGATCGCCTTCAAGCTCGCCGAGATGGGCACGAAGATCGAGGCCGCGCACGCCCTCATGGTCAACGCCGCCCGACTCAAGGACGCCGGTCAGCGCAACGACGTCGAGGCCGGGATGGCCAAGCTGCTCGCCTCGGAGTACTGCGCCGAGGTCGTCCAGGAGGCGTTCCGCATCCACGGCGGCTACGGCTACTCCAAGGAGTACGAGATCGAGCGGCTGATGCGGGAGGCCCCGTTCCTGCTCATCGGCGAGGGCACGTCAGAGATCCAGAAGACCATCATCTCCCGAGGCCTGCTCAAGGAATACAAGCTCTAACCCGCCCCACCCCTGTGCCGCCCGGCTTCCGCGATCTTGCACTTTCGGTTGCCCGATTGCCCCTTGTGTCCGATATGCCGGGACAGAAAGTGCAAGATCGCGGGGAGCGGGCGTGGGGCGCGGGGTTGGGGTGGGTTGGTCAGGTCAGGCGGGTCAGGTTGGCGGCGGCGCGTTCGACGATGAGGCAGCGGTCTTCGACGTAGTCGATGCCGGCCTCCTCGGCGATCCGTCGCGCCTCGGCCGAGACGATGCCCAGTTGCAGCCACACCGCGGGGGCGCCGATCGCCACCGCGTCCCGGACCACCTGCACGGCGTCGGCCGCCGGTCGGAACACGTCCACCAGGTCGACGGGGTGGGGAATGTCGGCGAGGGTCGGGTAGGCCCGTTCCCCGAACAGTTCGTCGACCGTCGGGTTGACCGGGATGATGCGCCAGCCGTACTGCTGCATCTGCAACGGCACGCCGTGCGCGGCCTTGCCGGGGTCGCGGGACGCGCCCACGACGGCGATCACGGCGGCTTCGGCGAGGATCTGCTGAGCGGTACGCACCCGCCGACTGTAGCGCCGTCCGCCCGCCGCAGGCAGGCGCAGAACCCGCCGACGAGCAGCTGCGGCTGGGGGCCCGACTGGACGCCCCTAGGTCCTGGCCCCGGTCGGCGGTTCGCGCAGAACCGATCAGGCCGGGCACGTCCTGGATCGCCGACCCCCGGAGCGCGGGGATCGGCGATCCAGGACCGTCAGTTGGTCGGCCCGCCGGGAAGGGGCGGGGCGGTGGGAGCGGTGCGCGTCGAGTCGCCCTTGGTCTTGCCCTCGAACTTCGTGTAACCGGCGGGCGGCGTCAGGTCGAAGTGGTTCAGGTTCTCGGCCGTGCGGGGCAGCCACTCGAAGGTGCTGACCTCTGCCTTGTCGGTCACCTTTCCGCTCTTGTCGGCGACCGTCTTGTACGGCAGGAACGAGGTCTCGTCCACCCAGAGCTCAGCGGTGTAGGTCGCCGTTCCCGGCTTCAACCGCAGGTGCACGGTGTCGTGCCCGTCCACCTTCTCCTGGCCCACGATCTCCAGGCTCCCCTTGGCGAGCCAGGCCCTGATGCTCGCCGGGTCGTTCGGAACGAAGACCGTGCCGGTCGCGTCCTTCGCAGAACCGACGAACTCGAAGTACGTCCGCTCGGGGTGGCTGATCTGGGTACCGCGCTGTTTCCCGTCGGCGACGATCGTCACCAGGGAGGAGTCCGGGCTGCCGTCGCCCCGGTAGATGTCGACCCGGGAGCGCCCGGTCTGCTTGTCCGTCCAGTAGTCGATCCGGCCGCCCGGGTAGGCGTCGCGGACCTTCACGACGTAGTCGTCCGCGTCGCCCAGCGCGGCTTGGGTCTGTGCGCTGACATAGGTGATGTCGCGCAACTGCCACTGGCGAGACGTGTCCGTCGAGCTGGCGGAGGCTCCGCCCGGTTGACCGGTGCCGCCGTCGACCGTGCTCAGCGCGACACCACCGGCGGTGAGACCCGCCAGGGCGAAAGCGGTCGCGGTCGCAATCGCTGGCCGGCGCAGAAACCAGCGCTTCGGGGCCGGGCGCCGGTAGACCGACCCGTTGAGGATCGCGTGCCGCATCCGGTCGGTGGCGTCCGCCGGAGCGCCGGTCAGGTCCTCGCGGAAGCCGACAAGCAGGTCGACGCCCGAATTGTCGGAGTCGGAATTGATGTTCATGCGGTTCCCTCGTTCGCAGACGTGGACGGTGCGTAGTGAGCGGGCATCGCGAGGCGCAGGCGTGCCTTGGCCCGGTGGAGGCGGGACCGGACGGTGCCCGGTGCCAGGCCGAGCGCGGAGGCCAGCTCCGGATAGTCCAAGCCGGCCCAGACATGCAGCAGGAGCAGATCGCGTTGGTCGTGCGGCATCGCGGCGAGCGCGCCGGCCAATGTCTGCGTGGCGGCCTTGGCGTCGAGCCGTTCGTTGGCCCGGTCGGCGAAGTTGTGCTGACCGGAACCGCCGAGCGGGTCCGAACCCGATTTCTCCAGTGCTCGCAGCCACCGCACCTCGGCACGGTGGTAGTTGCGCAGCAGGTTGGTCAGGATGCCGAACAGCCACGGGCGCGCGTTGGCCACCGACGTGTCGTACCGGTCGCGTCGCGAGAACGCCACCAGGAACGTCTCGGCGACCAGATCCTCGGCGAGCTGTCGCCCGACCCGTCGGGCGCTGAAGTCGTACAGCCAACCGCCGTACCGCTCGTACAGCTCCCCGAACAGTTCAGGCGCCCCCGTTACCAACAGCGCGTCGGAGCGCTCGGTCACAGTCATGTCCCGATGGCCCCCTGGTTCGACGGTGTGTTCATACCTGGTTCTTGTCTGGCGCCGACGCCAGGTTCCCGCCACCTCCGGCCCAAGGCCCACGCGAGCGCTACGTGTTGCGTGGCTACTGTCCGTTGGTCGCCACGTGCCGCAGTTGCAAAAAGCAGGTGCGACCGATCAGCGTTCACGCAGGT
Organism: Micromonospora vinacea; assembly: GCF_015751785.1. Lineage (NCBI taxonomy): Bacteria > Bacillati > Actinomycetota > Actinomycetes > Micromonosporales > Micromonosporaceae > Micromonospora > Micromonospora vinacea. The sequence goes on from NZ_JADOTY010000001.1 coordinate 2,676,058, forward strand.
AGAGGCGTCCCTGCCCGGCACGTAAGGCTAGAGCAGGGTCATCTGCTCGGCGGTCGGCGCAGGAGGCGGCTCGGGCAGTTGGCGGTTGTCGCCCACCTCGGCGCGGTGCAGCCCGTGCCGGCGGGCCGCGATCCGCACCCGCGCGGTCAGCTCCCGCTGGTACGCCTGCGGCGCGTACGCGCCGGCCCGGTACAGCTCGCGGTAGCGGGGCACGAGGTGCGGGTGCTCACGGGCGAGCCACTGCGCGTACCACTCCCGGGCGCCGGGGCGCAGGTGCAGGGGCAGGGCGGTCACGCTGGTCGCTCCGGCGGCGGCGATCGCCGAGACGGTGGCCTCGATCGACTCGTCGCTGTCGCTGAGGCCGGGCAGGATCGGGGCCATCAGCACGCCGACGGAGAAGCCGGCGTCGGCGAGTGCCCGGACGGCGTCGAGCCGGCGGCGTGGGTGCGGTGTGCCCGGTTCGACGGTGCGCCAGAGGTGCTCGTCGACGAACCCCACCGAGAACGAGATGCCCACCGTGGTCACCTCGGCGGCTTGGCGCAGCAGCGGCAGGTCGCGCAGGATCAGTGTGCCCTTGGTGAGGATCGAGAACGGGTTGGCGAAGTCTCGCAGGGCACCGATGATCTGCGGCATCAGCCGGTAACGACCCTCGGCGCGCTGGTAGCAGTCCACGTTGGTCCCCATCGCCACGTGTGCGCCCCGCCAGCGCGGTGCGGCCAGCTCCCGCCGGACCAGCTCACCGGCGTTGACCTTGACGATCACCTTCCGGTCGAAGTCGGCGCCGGCATCGAGATCGAGGTAAGTGTGCGTGTTTCGGGCGAAGCAGTTGTGGCTGACCACTCCGTTGGCGATGAAGTCCCCGGTGCCAGTGGTGATGTCCCAGAGCGGCAACTCCAGCCCGAGTGCCTCGATGCCGACAACCTTGAGGGCGCCCTGATGCTTCAGTGCGCCACCCTCGATCGACCGCTTCCGGGTGATGGCAGGGTCGGTCAGGTGAAAGAACCGGAGCCGGGCGGCGAGGCCCCCGGTCAACCTGATCTCCCGCACACGGTTGGGTAGGCCGCGGTCTTCTCGCACGCAGGCGAAACCGAAATGGCGCAATGCTGCTGTCGTCTGGTCGAGGATGGCGTCGTCGCTGTTGCTGATGCGCAGAATGCCTCTGCTGCAACTGCCCTCCGCGTCGAAGATGCCGGCCAGGAAGCCAAGCCGCCAGTCGTCACTGGGCTCGACCGGCCAACGAACGAGTTCGGTGATCGCCAGGATGTCGCGCTGTTTAGAGGTTCGGATGGCGGCCACTGCACGTCGCGTGGGACTGGCCGGGGTGAAATCGAAACGCTGTGTCTTGATCTCTTCGAGGGCGAGGTACCGCTCACTGCGGCTCAATGCCTCGTCATCGGCCAACGCCAGCCGGAACCGGTGCACAGTCCCGTACGAGTACGAGAACGTGCCCAGGTGCGCATCTCCACGGACCATGCCGCACAGGTAACCCCGGCGATAGTCGGGTGACTCCTTGGGCCCGGAGGCAAAACGACCGGTGCCGATCAGGCGGTTGTTGATGGTCAGGTAGGGGCGTCGGGCGTTGCCATGCATGGCCCCGGTGACGTACTTCCAGCCACGTTCAGAGAGGAACCGGTGGTCGCCGCTGGCGATGAGTGTCGTGCCGTCCTCCAGTGTGACCCGGTAGGCCGGCTTCACCGTGGACCACTTGTCGAGGACGGTGGTGGTCACGTATCGGCGGTAGGCGCCCCGTCGCTCGGTCCCGTAGATGCGGTCGCCCGGCTCCAGTTCGCTGATCGGCTTCGTGCGACCGTCCGCCATCAGGATCGGGGTGTCGGCGCCCAGGCAGTAAACACAGGCATGAGAGCAGCCCCTGTACGGGTTGATCGTCCACTCGAACGGGACGCGGGACTGCCCGGGCACCCGGTTGAGGATGGACTTGGCCTGCACCTCGTAGAAGGTCATCCCGGCGAACTCGGGGGTGTCGAAGGTGCGGGCGACGGCGCCGGGCAGCGCCAGCGGCAGGGGTGGCGTCGCTGGCGCTGCCCGCTCGGGGTCTCCCTCAACCGGGGGAGCGGTGAGGTTGTCCCAGCGCATGGCCACTATTCGAACACGTGTACGAGGCGAGCGCAAGTGACCCGCCGTACACCGGTGGGCGTCCGGGTGGTCGGAGAGGGGAGGATGGACACCATGGAGACGTCGACCTTCGTCTACGACGGGGACTGCGCGTTCTGCACGACCTGTGCGGAGTTCATCGAGCGCCGCATCCCCACCGCCGCGCGGGTGGTGCCCTGGCAGTTCGCCGACCTGGACGCGCTCGGCCTCACAGTGGCCGAGTGCGAGGAGGCAGTGCAGTGGGTCGGCGCGGACGGCTCGCGCGCCGCGGGTCCGGACGCCATCGCGAAGCTGCTCACCGCGAGTGGTCCGCTCTGGCGGGTGGCCGGCGCTGGTCTGCGGTTCCCGCCGGCGCGCGCCGCAGCCTGGCCGTTGTACCGCTGGGTGGCGCGCAACCGGCACCGACTTCCCGGTGGTACGGCGGCCTGTTCCCTGCCGCAGGAGGCCCGGGAGCGGCTCTACGGCCCGACTGGTCGCCCGACCACCGGCGCCTGATCGTCCAGCGCTCGCTCCGCACGGGCTCCCACGGTGTCCTGGCCGGGCGGCACCGTGTCGGCGTCCGTCGGAGGGACGTCGGTCGCCGCCTCGGAAGGGCCACGCCCGATCAGCCGGCGGGCCCAGACCAGCGGGCGCACCCGTTCCAGCGGTAGGAAGCTGGTCATCGCGGCCAGGTGCGGCGCGAACGAGATCGTGATGGTCGCGATGGTGACCGCGTGGAACGAGTAGAAGAAGCCGACCATGGCGAGTCGCCAGCGGGGTGGCAGCAGGAAGACCACCGGGCTCAGCAGCTCGAACGCCACGATGCCGAACTGGGCGACGATCAGCAGGTGCGGCACCTGGGCGATCAGGTCCGCCAGGTCGGTGCCGCGTCGGATGATCGCGCGGGCCAGAACCGAGCCGGTCAGCCAGTCCAGACCGCCGAAGCGCAGCTTGGCGAAGGCGGCCAGGAAGTACGTGCAGATCACCGCGATCTGGGTGACGCGGAGCGCCCAACCGCCGGCCTCGGTGCGGGTGGTGTCGCCGTGTCGGGCGCGACCGGCGGTGGGCAGCACTGCCAGCGCGACGAGCAGCCCGAACCGGTCGTGGTCGACCTTCCCGTAGCTCATCGCGATGATCATCCACTCCAGGTACAGCGCGCACACCGCCCAGCCGAGCACCCGGGGCGCCCGTCCGGTGGCGGCGAGGAGAGCGAGCAGCAGCAACGCCCAGAAGATCACCGTCACCAGTGTCTCGGTCGGCGTCGGCAGTGGGAGCAGGCGGCCGATCAGGAGCGGCTGGTACAGGTCGCCGGGCACGCTGACCCGGGTGCGTACCCAGGGGGTGAAGATCACCAGGTCGGCGGCGACGAACAGGTAGATCAGGGTGCGGAAAGCGGCCACCCGGCCCCGGGGGACGGCCTCGGTCAGCCAGCTCATCGGGGGGCCTGCCAGCGGACGACGGTCTGGTCGGTGTGTTGGCCGGTCGGTCGGCCGGCGCGGATGCCGTGCCAGCGGATGACGATGCGGACCTCGACCAGCGCGGGGGCGTCCGGGTGGCGTTCGGCGTACGCGTCGGCGACCTCGGTGAGCAGCGTCGGGTCGGCGGCGTACCGGGCCTGCTGACCCTCGATCTCGGCGCGGCGGATGCCTGTCGCGTTCTGGTCGAGGTCGATCACCGCCCCGGAGCTGTTCACTCCCTCGACGCGGGTGTCGGGTGCGGGTGCGTTCGGCGGGTTGGACGTGGAGTACATCCGGAACGGGCCGAACGGGAAGTCGTCGTCGCTGCCCCAGAAGGTGCCGACGACGAGCAGGACGAGACCGAGTGCGGTCGCGCCCAGCCGGGTCACGCGCCCGCGGGTGGTCAGGTTCTCCATCGGGTCGTGACGATACGGGATGTACCGGCTGCGCCGGGTCCCTCCGACGGGCAGTTCGGCCTGACCGGGCAGGTGATCATGCGAGGGCTGGTGGGGGTACGACGAAGGCCGGGCCCGTACCGGGCCCGGCCTCGCGTGTCGTCGTGTCGACGACTCAGTGGTTGTGCTCGGCCAACTGCTTGCGGACGTCGTCCATGTCCAGCGCCTCGACCTGCTCGATCAGGTTCTCCAGCGCGGACTCGGGAAGGGCGCCCGGCTGGGCGAAGACGATGACGCCGTCACGGATCGCCATGATCGTCGGGATCGAGCGAATGTCGAACTTGGCGCCCAGCTCCTGCTGAGCCTCCGTGTCGACCTTGCCGAAGACGATGTTCTGGTGCTTCTCCGAGGAGCGCTCGTAGACCGGGGCGAACCGCTTGCACGGACCACACCAGTCGGCCCAGAAGTCGACCAGGACGATGCCGTCGTTGCCGGTCACCTCGTCGAAGTTCGCCGAGGTCAGCTCAACGGTTGCCATTGCACTCTCCGATCACCGCGGTTTATCTACGTCCCGTAGAACCAGGGCTGACCGTATCGAATTCCCGGGCGGGGGGGCACGAAACGTGCTCGGGGCTGCCGAGGGGCTCTGCGGGTCATCGACACACGTCTGTTCACACCCCACCTGCGGAACGCAAGTGCACGACGCACTTGCGTGACCTGCGGTAATGGGAGCGTTTCCAGGGAGATCCACCCGATTGAGCACTACGAATCGGTAACTTGGGCATTGACAAGGAGGTATCCGGCCTGCAGAGATCGCTGATCAACCTCCGGCTCGTCACGGACAGTAGTGTTACAAAAAGATAAATGTGACCGCGATCTCTGTTGAACCTACGCAGGCGTAGGGCAGAATTCCTCACATCAGAGCGTGGGCGGCGGGTGCCGGGGAGGGCCCCGCCGCTCATTGCGTCTCCCCTCGTGCGAGTGACCGGTGTGACATTTCCGCCGCCGTCGCGCCCCGCCGGTCGCCTTAACCATCGGTAAGGCATGCTGTGCCGAACTCCATCGCCGCCCGTCGAAGGGACCAGCATGCAGTTCGGTCGCTACTACGAGGAGTTCGAGGTCGGCGCGGTCTACCGGCACTGGCCGGGCAAGACCGTCACCGAGTACGACGACCACCTCTTCTGCCTGCTCACCATGAACCACCACCCGCTGCACATGGACGCGCACTACGCCGCCACGGCCAGCCAGTTCAAGCGCAACGTCGTGGTCGGCAACTACATCTACTCGCTGCTGCTCGGCATGTCGGTGCCCGACGTGAGTGGAAAGGCGATCGCCAACCTGGAGGTCGAGTCGCTGCGGCACGTCGCGCCGACCTTCCACGGCGACACCATCTACGGCGAGACGACAGTGCTGGACAAGCGTGAGTCCGGCTCGAAGCCCGACCGGGGCGTGGTCTCCGTGGAGACTCGCGGCTACAACCAGGACGGCACGATGGTCTGCGTCTTCCGGCGCAAGGTCATGGTCCCCAAACGGGAGTACGCGGCCGCCGCGGTGCCCGACGGGGTGGACCCGGAGCGGCCCAGCTTCCCCGAGCCGCGCTGACCGTCGCGGCGGGCTCGACCGTCGACGAACACAGGCTCCTTCCCGCCGCGGGTCTGCGGGGGAAGGGGCCCTGTGCCCGTCTCGGGGCATATGCTGACGCCGGAGGTTCCGATGAGCCACTCCGTCGCCGGAGAGCCGTCCTCTGCCGGCCGCCGAGCCGCACCCTTGACCACCGCTGTCTATTCCGCCGCCGAGTGGGATCTGCTCACCAGCCTGCCCGGTCGGGTCCTCGTGGCCGCCGCGGCGCCCGGTCCCGGCCGGACGGAGCGTGGGGTGCTGGCCAGCCTGGCCGGCCTGGACGCGGTGGCCGCGGGCCGAGCCTCCGACAGCGACCTGGTCCGCGCGGTGGTCGCCACGATCTACGCCCGCCACGACGGCACCCCGCAACCCGCCGAGCGGCTCACCGACCTGGTGGGCCTGCTGGCCGCCTGCCGGGCGGCGAGCCGGGTCCTCCGGCGACGGGCCGACCCCGCCGACTCGGCCGCGTACCGCCAGTGGGTGCAGTCTGTCGCGGCCCGGGTCTGTCGCGCGGTGCCCGGCACCGGCGCGCGCCGACTGGACCCACCGGCCAGCCCGGCGGACCGGCGCTTCCTGGACCGGCTCGGTGCCGCCCTCGACCTGGGCTGACCGGCAGGTCGTCGCGCCCGGCGCCAGCGCGGTCCGTACCCTCTGATGACCGTGACCGACGACCAGCTTGAGGTGGGCGTGGGCCCCTGGCCGGGGGACCCACCGGACGACCCCCGTTACGACAGGCAGTTGCTGGCGGAGGGGGACCGGCGCAACGTCGTCGACCGGTACCGCTACTGGCGGCACGAGGCGATCGTCGCGGACCTGGACCGGCACCGGCACGGCTTCCACGTGGCGATCGAGAACTGGCAGCACGACTTCAACATCGGCACTGTGGTGCGCAACGCCAACGCGTTCAACGCCGCCGAGGTGCACATCGTCGGACGGCGACGGTGGAACCGGCGCGGCGCGATGGTGACCGATCGGTACCAGCACGTACGGCACCACGAGACGATCGAGGAGTTCGTCGCCTGGGCGGCCGAGCGGCACCTGCCGGTGCTCGGCATCGACAACCTGCCCGGGTCGCGTCCGCTGGAGACCGGCACCCTGCCCCGGGACTGCGTGCTGCTGTTCGGCCAGGAGGGGCCGGGCCTCTCCGAGCCGGCCCGCGCCGCGTGCGACCAGCTCTACTCCATCGCCCAGTACGGCTCGACGAGGTCGATCAACGCGGGCGTGGCCAGCGGAATCGCCATGCACGCCTGGATCCGTGCGCACGCCGGAACGCCGCCGGACTGACCCACGTACGGTGCCGAATCGGACGTTCCGGCTTGACGTGCCGGCGGTCCGGGTGAACGGTGGGGATGTGAGTGTCGCGGTGAGTTGTCCGAGATGCGGGGGCCCGGTACGGGCGCCGGATCTGATGAACACCGACTCGAGGTGTGTGCAGTGCGGCCCAGTGCCGCCGTTGCACGTGCCCGAGCACATCGGAGCGGAGATCGTGGCGAGCGTGGTGGAACAGATCACCGCGAGCGGCGATCCACCGGTGACGCCGTTGTGGTGCCCGTGGCCGCTGCCGCCTGGTTGGACGCTCACCGGCGTGGCGTACGCCGGGGACGACCGGACGGGAGTGCGGGCGACCGCTGTGGCCTGCGCGGGCCCGGCGCCGTTCGGCGGTGGTCCGGCCGATCTGGTCTTCGTGGCCGAGGAACCCGGTGTGGGCCTGGGCACCCGACTCGCCGGACTGACCGGCCCGGATCCGGGGCCGGAGTTGGTCGACGCGCTGACCGACCCGGGGCCGGGTCACCCTGACCACGTCGGACAGGCGAAGATCAAGGTCGGCGGGCACCCTACTCCACTGTGGTTGGTGAATTCACCAACGGATCGAAGCGCGTACGCCGGCGAGGCTCGGGGAATGTGGCTCCATGCGATAGCCTGGCCGGCGAGTGCGGGTCACCTGCTCGCGGAAGACGTCGTGCTACACGACCTGACCGAGTGGACTCCCCCCGAGCTCGTGTACGGCGCACCGTCCCCGTATCTACCTGGTAGAGCTTGACAACTCTTCCGGATTGACGGAGAACGGACGCAGATATTCACTGTACGACACCACACTGATACTCTGGGTGCCGCTGCGGTAATGGGACCCGGCGCCGCGCGAGAGGATGGCCCGCCATGGTCAAGAAGGTCCTCACCTGGGCCGGAATCGCATTCTTGATCTTCTTCGTCGCCTACCGGCCAAACTCTGCGGCGGACGTGTTCAAGTCGCTCGGCGGCGGGATCATGGATATCGCCCAGGGGTTCGGCGACTTCTTCACCAGCCTCGTCGCCTAGCCGCCGATGGGCAGCCCCTCCGGTCCACCCTTCGACCCGGACGACCCCGACCGGGAACGCCGCGAGCGTGACACCGAGCCGATCCCGCGGATCGGGCCTGATGACGGCCCGGGCTACGGGGCCGGTCCCGGCCTGTCCGACGGTCCGTCCCTTTCGGACGACGTCGGCTACGGCGACGGGCCCGGCTACGCCGGTCAGGGGCGTTCCGGTCGGGGGTGGATCCGTGATCCGGAGGCCAGCTACCAGCCGCCGCAGATCTCCGAGGACGAGCTGGCCGGGTTGCGCGCCGACGCGACCGGCTCGACCCCTCGGCGGGTGCTGCCACTGGAAGACGAGCCCAGTTCGCTGGTGGCTCGCTACCTCTTCCCCACCGAGCGCTACCGGGGCGAGTGGAAGCGACACTGGATCCACCTCACCAACCCGCTGTTGATCGGCGTCGCGGCGACCTTCGTGCTCGGCTACCTCTCCGGCTTCCTCGCCGGCCAGGACGTCGGCGCGCTGACCACCATCGCCGTGCTGCTCTGGTTCGCGGTGATGGGCTGGGTGGCGTGGAAGGTCGCCGACTGGTGGTATGACCGTTTCATCCTGACCAACAAGCGGGTCATGGTGGTCAACGGCATCGTCACCCGCAAGGTGGCGATGATGCCGCTGGTCCGGGTCACCGACATGAAGTACGAGCAGACCCCCACCGGCCGAGCGCTCAACTACGGCACCTTCGTGCTGGAGTCCGCCGGTCAGGAGCAGGCGCTCCGCGAAATCAAGAACCTACCCAACCCGAACGAGCTCTACCTGCGCGTCGTCGAGGAGATGTACGAGCCGCAGGCGGTCGAGGCGCGGCTCGGCAAGGAGGCCGACGAGGCCAAGGCCGACGACGGGGCGTGAAGGTTTTCGACCGAACATCGGAGCAAGTGCGCACCTTTCGTCATGGACCAGAGCGCCTCTGACGTGGCACTCTGCCAGGACGGCAGGGGTGTGGAGGTGGGCGGTGGCGAGCAAGGACTCGTTGGAGGAGCAGTTCCGCGAGTTCGTCGCGGCCCGCTCCGCCGCGCTCCTACGCACCGCCTACCTGCTCACCGGAGACTGGGCCACGGCCGAGGATCTGCTCCAGACGGCGCTGACCAAGACCTACCTCGCGTGGAAGCGGCTCGGCGGAATCGAGGCGGTCGAGCCGTACGCCCGCCGTGTGATGGTCAACACGTCGACCAGTTGGTGGCGGCGGCGCTGGCACGGCGAACGCCCGACCGAGGTGCTGCCCGAGCGGGCCGGTGTCGACGAGATCGAGCAGCAACTCGACCGTGACCTGCTCTGGCGGCATCTCCGCGAGTTGCCCAACCGGCAGCGGGCGGTGTTGGTGCTGCGCTACTACGAGGACATGTCGGAGGCGCAGACCGCCGCGATGCTGGACATCTCACCGGGCACGGTGAAGAGCCAGACCTCCCGGGCGCTGGCCACGCTGCGTCGACGAATGGGTGCTGACGCACCGGACCTCGCCGCCGCAGCCGGCATCGCCGGCCGGTCGGCACCCGCCGCCGGTGGGTCGGCCGCGACCGCCGGCCGGACGACGGGCTCGGGTTCCCGCACCGGACGGGCCCCGGTCACCGGTGCCGCTGCCACACCCGGGCCGGGGCGGTCGGCCGGCCGACCCGTACCCCGCCCGGCCGCTCCGCGCCCCGCCGTGCCGCGTTCGATCACCCCGCAGGTCGTGCTGCCCACCGCCCCGGCGGCCGTGCCCGTCGGCACGGGCCCCGGGGACCAGCAGTGAGCGAGTTGCCAGGCCGGGCCGACAACCTGACGGACGGCCCACGGCGTTCATACCAGGTGCGGCCTGACGAACTGGAAGGTGCGGTGCGGGAGACCCTCTCGCACCGGGTCGCCCTTGCCCGCCCGCTGAGCGTCGATCCGGCGGGCCAGGCCATCCGCCGCGCGAACCGGATCCGGCGTCGACGCACCGCGGCCGGCCTCGCCCTCGCGGCGGCCACCACAGTGCTGCTCAGTGCCGGCATGGCCCAGTTCGGAGCCGAGACCAGGCGGGACGGGTCACCCATCGTGGTGATCGGCGACCCGGACCCGACCAACCGACCGCTCCCGACGGCCAGCATTCCCGGCCCCGCCCCATCGCCCGAAACGTCGAACGCTCTCCTCGTCGGCGAGACGCTGGTCAACGCCGACGGACGGCGGCTGGTGCTGCCCGAGGTCGGGCCCGCCGAACGCGTCCAGCCCCTCCCCAGCGGCGGCGGTTGGCTGGTGGTGGGCGCGCCGAGCACCGCAGGACGCTCCCTGTGGGTGGTGCAGGACGACGGGCTGGTGCAGGTGCTGCTGGCCGGGGCGGGTGCGATCGTCCTGGCTCCGGACAGCCTCCAGGTCGCCTGGCGCGACGGAGACGACCTGCTGGTGGCGGGCGTGGTCGGCACCCAACTCATCGGGGCGGTGCGCACCCCGGTGCCCGCAGCGGCGGAGCCCGTCCGGTTCGTCGCCGACAGCGTGCTGGTCCGACTCGACCCGGCCAGCGCCGGTCACACCCTCTGGCGGCCCGGTGCGGGCCCACTGCCCGGGGCTTTTGAGCAGAAGAGCCTCAACGTCTACGGGCGGTTGCCCGACGGGCGGCTCGTCGGGCAGGTGGCCACTACCGATCCGGCCCGGACCTGCCTCGCGGTCCTCGCCCCGACACGTCAGCTGGACCCGGTACGCACCGGCTGCGGTCCGGACCTGAGCCGGGACGGCATCGGCGGGGTCTCGCCGGACGGGCGGTGGCTGCTGGTGAACGGTGGGACCGGCAAGACCGGCCGGTCCCTGCTTGTCGACCTGCAACGGCTCGGGCCGGGTGTGAGCGCCGTTACGGCCGGGCCTCCGATGACCGGTGCGGTCGTGTGGGGCGACGAGACCCGGGCCGCCTACCTCGACGGCGCCGGGAAGCTGGTTCGGGTCGACGTCGGCGAGGTGCGGGCGGGAAAGCCCGCAAGCCCCGCCGCAGTGCCCGGTGTGTCGGCCGACGATCGGCCGATCCTGGTGCAGGGCTTCTGACCCGCCCATGTGAGCCGGGCTCGCTGTTTCCTCGGTAACGTCGGGCGGTGACCTCGCGTACCGGCTCCGCCCCCCGGATCGACCTGCACACCCACTCCACGGCCAGCGACGGCACCCTGACCCCTGCCGAGCTGGTCGGCGCGGCCTTCGACGCCGGGCTGGACGTGCTGGCGATCACCGACCACGACACCACTGCCGGCTGGGCGTCCGCAGTGAACGCGCTGCCACCAGGACTGCGTCTGATCCGGGGTGCGGAGCTGTCGTGTCGCTGGTCCGGCACGCAGCCGGCGGTGCCGCTGCACCTGCTCGCGTACCTGTTCGACCCGGACCACCCGGAGCTGGTGGCCGAGCTGGCTCGGGTCCGGGCCGCCCGGGAGGAGCGGGGCGAACGGATGGTCGACCTCCTGCGGGCCGACGGCATCGACGTGAACTGGTCGGACATCCTGGCCGGCGCGGGTGGCGGCACCGTCGGACGCCCGCACCTCGCGCAGGCACTCATCCGTGCCGGCCTGGTCGGCAGCGTCCGGGAGGCGTTCGGCCCGAACTGGCTGGGCGAGCGGTACCGGCTGCCCAAGGAGGACATCGACGTGTTCCGGGCCGTTCGACTGGTCCGGGCGGCCGGAGGGGTGCCGGTCTTCGCCCACCCGCGGGCCACCCGACGTGGCCGGGTGGTGCCCGACCAGCTGATCGTCGAGCTGGCCGCCGCCGGGCTCGCCGGGCTCGAGGTCGACCACGAGGACCACACCCCGGCCGAGCGGGAACACGTACGGGCACTCGCCGACGAGCTGGGCCTGCTCGTCACCGGTTCCTCGGATTTTCACGGCACCCACAAGACCGTCCAGCTCGGCGCGTTCAGCACCAGCGTCGAGGCGTACGAGCGGATCGTCGCCGAGGGGGTGACCGAGGTCGCTTCGGGGTGATCCGGGTATTTCGCCCATCGCGGCGCGGCTAGGTTGATCACGTGGATCTGAAGCTGTTCGGCGAGGTTTTCGTGACCCTGCTGGTGATCACCGACCCGCCGGGCATGATGCCGATCTTCCTGGCGTTGACCGGCCCGCTGCCCGCCCGTGACCGCAACCGGGCGGCCTGGCAGGCCGTCGCGTTGGCGCTCGGCGTCATCGTGATCTTCGCGGTGGCGGGGCAGACCCTGCTCGACTACCTGCACGTGGACCTGCCGGCGTTGCAGGCGGCCGGTGGGCTGCTGCTCGTGCTCGTGGCCCTGGAGTTGCTGACCGGCAAGGCCGACGACCCGAGCCAGCAGGTCACCTCCAACATCGCGCTGGTGCCGCTGGGCACGCCGCTGCTGGCCGGCCCGGGCGCCATCGTGGCCACCATGCTCTTCGTCCAGCAGGCCGACGGGCTGGGCGAGTTCAGCGCCATCGCCGTGGCGATCCTCGCCGTGATGGTCGCCGTCTGGATCGTCCTGCGCTTCTCCGGCGGCATCGTGAAGATCCTCCGGCCGGGCGGGATCGAGGTGCTCACCCGGATCGCCGGCCTGCTGCTGGCCGCGATCGCCGTACAGCTCATCGCCGACGCGGTGGCCGCCTTCGTCACGCAGTACGTCAACATGGCCTGACGGCACGCGCGCGATGTCGGGGGTGGATGGCAGGATCGCAGGCGTGCGACGATCCTCATCAGCGGGGCGGCCGGCCGCCGGCGGTCGGGCCCCACGGCAGCGCGCCGGCGACGCCGAGCAACTCGGCTTCGAGGGCATGCCGGAGCGGCTGTTCGTCTGCACCCCGAGCAAGCTCGGCGCGTACGCGGACTGCCCGCGTCGCTACCGCTACTCCTACGTCGACCGGCCCGCCCCACCCAAGGGCCCGCCGTGGGCGCACAACTCGCTCGGCGCCAGCGTGCACACCGCCCTGAAGAACTGGTACGCGTTGCCCGCCGACCGGCGGCGCCCCGAGGCGCTGGCCACGCTGCTCAAGGGCACCTGGGTCCGCGAGGGCTACCGCGACGACGAGCAGGAGCGGTCCGCCTACCGGCGGGCGTTGGGCTGGCTGGAAGCGTACGTCGAGACGCTGGAGCCGGATTCCGACCCGCTCGGCGTGGAGCGGGTGGTGGCGGTCAAGACCGCGGTGTTGGCGTTCAACGGTCGCGCCGACCGGATCGACTCGCGGCCCGGCCCGGAGGGGCCGGAGCTGGTCATCGTCGACTACAAGACCGGTCGCACCGGGCTGGACACGGACGACGCCCGGGGCTCGCAGGCGCTGGCGCTCTACGCGTACGCCGCCGAGCGGGTGTTCCGTCGGCCGTGCCGCCGGGTGGAGCTGCACCACCTGCCGACCGGCACGGTCGCCGGCCACGACCACACCGTCGAGTCGCTGGCCCGACAACTGACCCGCGCGGAAGAGACGGCCCGCGACATCATGGCCGCCGAACGGGCAGTCGCCGACGGCGCCGACGCGGACGAGGCTTTCCCGGTGGCACCCAGCCCGCGCTGTGGCTGGTGCGACTTCCGGCGGCACTGCCCGGCGGGCGCGCAGGCCCCGGGCAAGGAGCCGTGGGCGGCCATGGACCGGCCCGCCGACGGTTGATTCCCCGCGCCGAGGGCCGGGTCAGCCGGCCAGCGCTGCGTGCCGCGCGGCCCGCTCCTTGGCCGCCTGGATCAACGGCCCCTCCAGGTAGCGGCGGGGGACGGCAGCGAACGCGAGCCGCAGCGCGCGCACGCTCAGGTCCGCCGACAGCGCGGTGGTCGGTAGACCGAGACCGCCGTACATCCGGTGCGCCCACGTCGGCAGCAGCGCGAACGCGGTGCCGGCAATCCCCAGGTACGCCCAGCGCGGAGGGCCCAGCGTGAGCCCCAACCGGACCGGCAGGCTGAGCTTCCACGGCAGCGGCGGGGCGGTGAGGAACACCGCCGTCTCGGCGGCCTCCCGGGTCATCCGCAACTGTGGCCGTACCGCCCCGTAGTAGTCGGCGACCTCGGCGGCGGTGCCCGGAACGGTGGCCGGGTCCAGGCCGACCAGGGCGGCGGCGCGGCGCTGCTCGGTGTAGTAGCCGTCCACCTCGTCGTCGCTCAGCGGCAGCCCGGCCCGTCGGGCCGTGCTCAGGAACGACTCGACCTCGGTCACGTGCACCCAGCGCAGCAGGTCCGGTTCGTCGATCCGGAACTGCTCACCGGTGAGCGTGTCGGTGGCCCGCATCCGGTCGTGCAGACGACGCAGGCGGGCCCCGGCGGCCTGCGCCTCGGAGGTGGTCCCGTACACGGTGGTCGCCACGTAGGTGGCGGTGCGGACCAGGCGGCCCCAGGCGTCGGTGCGGTAGTTGCTGTTCTGCGCGACCCCGGCCATGGCCCGAGGGTGCAACGCCTGAAGGTAGAGCGAGCGCAGGCCGGCGACGATCAGGATCGGCTCCTCGTGCACCTTCCACGTGACCGAACCCGGACCGAAAAGGCCGAGGTCATCGGAGTCCACCGGTCAAGAGTGCCACGGTCGGGCCGGCCACGCCGACCACGTGCCGCCGGTGCCGCACCTGGACCGTGGGGCCGCCGGTCAGACGTCGGCGGAGCGACGGGCCCGGCAGCCCGGGCAGAGACCCCAGAAGGTCACTTCGGCCTCGTCCACCTCGAACCCGTGGGCCGTGTTCGGCTCCAGGCACGGGGCGCTGCCCACCGCGCAGTCGATGTCGGCGATCTCGCCGCAGCCCCGACAGACCACGTGGTGGTGGTTGTCGCCCACCCGCGCCTCGTAGCGGGCGGGACTGCCCGCGGGCTCGATCCGGCGCGACAGCCCGGCCCGGGACAGCGCACCCAGCACGTCGTAGACCGCCTGGGTGGACACCGAGTCGAGGCGTTCGCGAACCCGCCGGGTGATCTCGTCGACCTCCAGGTGGCCGCCATCGGCAAGCACGTCGAGCACCGCGAGGCGTGGCCGCGTGACCCGCAGGCCCCTCGACCGCAGCAGCTCCTCGGCACCGGACATGGGCCAATGACAGCACGCCCGGTCGGCATCGACAACCGTCGCACGCTCCGGGTGGCCACCGACACAGCCAGGCGAGATCGGGAGTACGGCCCGGAGGGTGAACCCCAGCGACGCGGCGCGCGTGTGTCCGGTCGAGAGCCGGGGGAGGATCGGCGGACCATAGGCTGACCACCCCCGACCATGATCCACCTGGAGGGTTCGATGTTCGAGGAGATCCTGGGTCTACCGGTGCACGTCCTGGTAATCCACGCGGTCGTCGTGTTCGTGCCGCTGCTGGCGGTGCTGGCCGTCGCGTACGTGGGGCTGCCGCGCTGGCGGCACCGACTGGACTGGGCCCTGGGCCTCCTCGCCGTGGC
Organism: Micromonospora vinacea; assembly: GCF_015751785.1. Taxonomy (NCBI): domain Bacteria; kingdom Bacillati; phylum Actinomycetota; class Actinomycetes; order Micromonosporales; family Micromonosporaceae; genus Micromonospora; species Micromonospora vinacea. The sequence continues at coordinate 2,691,240 of NZ_JADOTY010000001.1, forward strand.
CGCGCCGGTGACCGCCTACGTCGCGGTCAAATCAGGTGAGGCACTCACCGACGCGCTGGTGGCAAGGGGCTTCCAGGGACCGATCCTCGATCAGATCTTCGAGCACTCCCGCTACGGTGACATTCTGTTCCGCATCGTGGTGCCGCTCGGGATCGTGGCCATCCTGCTGCTCGTGGCGACGAGTGGGCACCCCCGGGTGCCGCAGCTGCCCGCGCTGGTCACCCCGGTGCTGTCGGTAGCGGCCGTGGGGCTCGCCATCGCCGCCCTGATCTACGTCTACCTGACCGGCCACTCCGGCGCCGAGACCGTCTGGGGCACCACCCTCTGAGCTGCTGTTCCCTTTGTTGCTGCCCTCTGTGCTGCTGCCCCTCGGGGTGAGGATCAGAAGATCACTCGCGAGCAGAGCAGGCAGAGTAGAACCAGCAGCACCACCCCGGCCGCCGCGCCGAAGCCGTAGGTGACCCGCTGCGAGCGCTGCTCGGCCGCGTCCAGGTCGGCCATGTCCTGCGGCGGCAACTGTCGCGGCGGCGCCGGCTGCAGATGTACGGGTGGACGCCAACCCGCCGGCGGCGGCACGCTCGGCGGCGGGCCGGAGTATCCCTCGGCAGGACCCCCGGCCGGTGGCGCGCCAGTTGGCCCGCTGGAAGGACGCCCAGTCGTGGGCGGGGTGCTGGGTCCGCTAGTGGGCGGGTTGGTGGGCCCGGACGGTGGTGTGGCCGCGGGCGCGGCGGGAGGTCGGTCCGCCACGGCGTCGTCGCCGGTGTCGGGCCGTCGCCAGTAGTCGTCCGGGGTGCTGCCACCGCTGGGGGTCGTCACGCCGTCCGACGCTACCAACGCCACCGGCGGCCCGGTCGCTTCTGGCCGGCGTGCCACGGTAGACGGCCCGGTCCACCGCCGTCGGCTGCGCTAGTCTTGCCGCTCGTGAGCACCGAAGACCCCGGCACGCACGGCGTACGTGGAGACGATGACCGCGCCGTCGACCTGAGCGAAGACTTCGTGGTGCTGCCCGAGCAGACCTCCGACGACACCGACCGTGGTTGGGGCGAGCGGTCCGGCGGCAACGACGACTGGCTGCTCGCCGAACGCCCCCCGCACTGGGACTGACCCCGGCGGCTCGGCCAGCTCCCCACGACCCTGATCCGGCGCGGGACGCCGATCCGGCTAGGCCGGCGGGCCGGGGCCTACGCGGCCGGGTTCTGCGGCCGACTCGTCCGGGGCGCTCGTTGACCTGGGGATGTCGGGGACGCCCGTCCTGCTGGATTCGGCCGATCGGCTCCCGTCGACCTGCCGGCCCGTGTCGTCCGCGACCGACGGTGCGTCGGAGGGCACGGCGGTCGGTGGGCATTCGGCCGGGGTGTGCAGGACTGCGGCGGCCAGGCCGAGGAGCGCGGCGACCAGACCGGCCCGAAGCACTGTGCGCCCGCCGGGCAGGTTGAGCCGGCGCAGCGGGCGCAACGCCCGCGCGGAATTCGGATCGAGCATCGCCTCTGCCGCCTCCCGTCCCCGAGTGCCGCACTGGCACCCATGGACGGCAGGCTAGGCATTTCCCGCCGCCTCGACCCACCCTCCGGCCGCCGCCTGTGGACAACCGCGCGGCCTGTGGATAACGCCCATCCGCCGGTTCAATCTGTTAGGCACCCGCCCTGATCGACTCGCGATCAAGGAATCCGGGCGGTCAGCGCGACGGGGACAGGCCGACTTCCTGAAGCCCGAGTGGATCATCCGGCCGGCTGAGGCGGCGACCGAGTTGATTGAGGCCCGACCCGTGGGGGCCGGGCCTTCGTCGATCAGGACGCGGAGCTTGCCGCCGCCGCCTTGCCGCCGCCCGATCCACCCGAGGAGGACGACCCCGAGGAGGACGACCCAGACGAGCCCGAGGACGACCCGGACGAGGACGAGGACCCCGAAGAGGACGACGAGGACGACGAGCTGTCACCGGAGGACGACTCGGACTTTGCCGGCTTGGTGGCCGTGCCGCCGGCCGTCGTCTCGGAGCCGGACGCCCGGGAGTCGGTGCGGTAGAAGCCCGAACCCTTGAAGACGATGCCGACCGAGTTGAAGACCTTGCGCAGCCGCCCCTGACACGCCGGGCACTCGGTCAGCGGCTCGTCAGAGAAGGACTGCACCGCCTCGAGCTGGTGACCGCACGTGGTGCAGGCGTACTGGTACGTGGGCACGTTCTCCTCCGGATCTGGGCTCAGCCAGTTGGCACTCGACGTATTCGAGTGCCAATGGTGCGTCATTCGCCCCGGGTTCGTCCAGCGGACGTGTGGGGCGCGACACCGTGCGCCGCACCCGGGCCGCCGTCAAGCGTACGCACCCCGTCGGCGGGAGTGACGACCGCGCGCACCCGGCGGTCGTGAGGCTCCGCCGGCAGCGCCTCGACCAGCTCACCGTCGTGCAGGGGCACCACCGTCAGGGCTGCCTCGGGTACCCGGGCGAGGGCACGGTCGTACGAGCCGCCGCCGCGCCCGAGCCGCCGACCGTTGTGGTCGACAGCGAGAGCCGGCACGACCACCAGCTCCGCGTGCGCCACGGCGGTCACGCCGAGGCGGGGACCGGACGGTTCTCGGATACCCCGACCCGCCGCGATCAAGGCATCCGGCCTGGTATACGCCGCCCAGTCCAGATCCAGGTCGGGGAGGAGCACCGGCAGCAGCAGTTCGGCGTCCACCGGCAGCGCCGCCCGCAGGACCTCGGGCAGGTCGGCGCCGCCCGGTTCGGAGCCGACCGGCACGTACGCCGTCATCCGGTTCGGGCGCAGCCGGCGTACCAGCGCGACCAGCTCGGCCTGCACGCGCCCGGCGGCGACCGCCCTCGTCGTGGCGGGCAGCGACCGGCGGCGAGCGAGCAGGTCGACGCGGGTGTCCCGCTTCGCCATCCGGGTCACTTCCGCTTCATCAGAAAATTCCGGCACGCAACACTCCTGACGCAACGCCTCTCCCACGGTTGCTCTGTGTCAGCATCGCAAGCAACGGAGGCGGAACTTCCGGGGGGACCGAGTGACGCTACGCGGGCGGTTGACGGCAGCCTTCCTCGTGGTGGTGCTCGGGCCGGTCCTGCTCGGCGCGCTCTTCGTCGCCTCCACCGTCGCGGCGGTCGACCGCAGCCGCTCCACCGAGCGTCTGGCGGTGGCGGCGTCCACGGTGCGTACCTCGGTCGACGCGCTCTGCCAGCAGCTACGCGCCACCGCCGACGCGGTGGCGCTCACCGCCGATCCGGCCGTCGCCGCCGCGCAACTGGTCGGCCGGGGCCTGGCCGCCGCGGTGCTGATCACCGACGTGGCCGGTCAGGTCACCTACGTCTCGCCCGGTGCGCCGTCGACCCCGTGGCAGCACTGCGCCGGCTCCACCGAGGGCCCGAACGCGAACGGGGGCTCGAACGGAGCCCCGACCAGCCCGGTCCGTGCGCTGGCCGCCCAGGTCGACCTGCACGATCGCGCCGGCACCCGATTGGGCACTGTGACCGCCGCGCAACTCGTCGACCCGGCCTTCGTGGCCCGACTGGCGGCGGTGACCGGGGTGGCGGTCACCCTGCTCGACAGCGGGGCGAGCGCCGCGCGGGTCACCCACACGACCGAGTCCCGGGACGTACGCGACGCGGTGCTGGCCGCCGCCGTTGACGTCCGGGGCGAGCAGGTCACCGAGACCAACGAGGGACGGTACGTGCGCCGGCTCAGGCCCTCCGACGCGCAGCCGCTGCCACTGGTGCTCTCCGTGCCCAGTGAACGGCCACCCGGGCTGCACGCCACGCTCGTCGGGGTGGTCGTGCTGGCCGGGCTGCTCGCCGTGCTGACCGCATGGCGGCTGGCGCGGGTGACCACCCGGCCGCTGGCGGAGTTGGCCGGCGCGGTCGACCGGGTGGCCCAGGGCGACCTGACGGCCCGGGTGCCGGTACGCAGTCGCGACGAGCTGGGGCGGTTGGCCGCCGCGTTCAACCGGATGACCCGGGAGACCGGCTCCTACGTCGCGGCGCTGACCAGCAACCGGGATCAGCTGCGCGGGCACCTCGCGGTGCTCGGCGACACCCTGGCCAGCACGCACGACCTGCAACGCATCCTGCGAGTGATCCTGCGCAGTGCCATCGGGGCGACCGGCGCACGTGCCGGCGCCGTGCTGCTGGTGGAGACCGGCGGGGTGCTCGTCGCGCAGTGCACCGAGGGGTTGGACGGGCGCTGGCCCGCCGAGGAGGCGGACGGGCCGCCGACGCTCCGGGTGCCGGTCGGCGTCGGCGTGGTCGGTGAGGTCGCCGCCACCGGGGAACCGCAGCGGGGCCGGTCGGAGCCGACCGAGGCGCCGACGGGTGAGCCGCGCTGCCGCACGTACGTCGCGGTTCCGTTCGCCGCCCCGGCCGGCGGTGCCACGACCACCCTCGGCGGACCCTCGGGGTCGACCGACGACGCCGGCGCGGCGGCCGCGCTCGGTGTGCTGGCCCTCTACGACCGGCTGGGCGCCGACGAGTTCGACGACGACGACCTGGCCACCCTGCGCACCTTCGCCGGCCACGCGGCAGTGGCAGTGGACAACGTCCGGGTGCACGAGGAGGCGCAGCGGCTCTCCCTCACCGACCCCCTCACCGGACTGTGGAACTACCGCTACCTGCGTGAGTCGATCCGTCGGGAGGTGGAACGGGCCAGCCGCTTCGGGCGGATGCTCAGCGTCCTCGCCCTGGACCTGGACCGGTTCAAGGACGTCAACGACACCTACGGGCACGCTGCGGGGGACACCGTGCTGGCCGAGTTCGCCCGCCGGGTGCGCGGGGAGATCCGTGAGGTCGACCTGGCCTTCCGCCAGGGTGGTGAGGAGTTCGTGCTGCTGCTGCCGGAGACCGACGCGCGGGGTGCGGCGATCGTGGCGGAACGGCTCGGCGCGGCGGTCCGCGACACACCCATCGCCGTCGAGGCGTACGCCGGGCCGGTCCTGGTGACCGTGTCGGTGGGCATCGCCGTCTTCCCGGACCACGGCAGCACCGGGCGGGAGGTGCTGGAGGCCGCCGACGACGCGCTCTACGCGGCCAAGGCGGCGGGCCGCGACACGTACCGGGTCGCCGAGGTGCGCTCGGATCTGCCGACCCGGGAAATTCCGGTGCTCGCGTGTGCCGTGAGCCCACCCGACGGGCTGCCGCGCGCCGGCCAGCCCGTGCAGGCCATCCGGGAGCCGGGCGGGCCCGCCCGGTCCGACCCGGCGGTGGGCGTACCGGAATCATCGCTGGCGGGCCCGGCGCGCGCCCGACCGGATTCGGACGACGACACGCCGGACAGCGCGACGGGCGGGGCGCGCGCCGGCCCGGACGCGACGCGGCCGGGGCCGGGTGGCGGCGCGTCTTCTGGGCCACACCCGCCGCGGCAGAGCCGTGGCCGATAGTCTCGCGGCATGTCGGAGCACTCAGCGAACCCCTCATCGACGGTCGCCGCAACTGGCCGTCCCCTGGCGGTCAAGGCCGTCATCCCGGCCGCCGGACTGGCCACCCGGTTCCTGCCGGCTACCAAGGCGGTGCCCAAGGAACTGCTGCCGGTGGTGGATCGGCCGGTGTTGCAGTACATCGTCGAGGAGGCCACGCAGGCCGGCATCGGTGACGTGTTGCTGATCACCGGTCGGGGTAAGACGTCGATGGTGGACCACTTCGACCGTCGCCCGGACCTGGAGACCAGGTTGGAGGAGAAGGGCGACTCCGAGCGGTTGGCCGCCGTGCGTCGGCCCAGCGAACTGGCCGAGATCTACACGGTGCGGCAGCCCGAGCAGCTCGGCCTCGGCCACGCCATCGGGTACGCCGAGTCGCACGTCGGTGACCAGCCCTTCGCGGTGCTGCTCGGCGACGAGTTCGTCAAGCCGTCGGAGCCGCTGCTGCCGGCGATGCTGGAGTTGCAGGCCCGCACCGGCGGTGTGGTGCTCGCGTTCTTCGAGGTCGACCCGGCCGAGACCAAGCGGTACGGCATCGCCTCCGTCGAGCCGGCCGAGTCGGAGCTGACCGACATCGGCGAGGTCGTCAAGGTGACCGGGATGGTGGAGAAGCCGCAGCCCGAGGATGCCCCGAGCAACCTCGCGGTGCTCGGCCGCTACGTGTTGCCGGGCAAGATCTTCGACGCGATCCGGCGGACCAAGCCGGGCAGCGGCGGCGAGATCCAGCTGACCGACGCGATGGAGCTGCTGCGTACCGAGGGCACCCCGGTGCACGCGATCGTCTACCGGGGCACCCGCTACGACACCGGCATGCCGCTGGGGTACCTCCAGACGGTGGTGCAGATCGCCGCCGAGCGCGACGACCTGGGCGCCGAGTTCCGGTCCTGGCTGGCCGACTTCGTCAAGGCCGACGCGGCAGGCGGATCTGGTACATGACCGCGACGGCCGACGCCGAGGCGGCCGCGAACGAGTTGACGCCGCTCGCCGACTACCTGGGCAACGTGCTGCGCAGGTTGCGCGCGCTGCCGCCACTCGACCTCGACCTCACCCAGGCGCACGGCAACGTCCTCGCCGAGGACGTCGTCGCGCCGCACGCCTTCCCGGCCTTCGACCAGGCGGCCGTGGACGGCTACGCCGCGCGCTGGGAGGACATTTCCGGAGGGGGCCGGGGGCCGAGCTACGTCCCGGCCCCCTCCGGCACGCCCGGCGGCCGCACCATCCGACTCAACGTGGTCGGCGACCTCGGGGCCGCGAGCTGGCGGCCGGTCCGGCTCACCCCGGGCTCGTGCTTCTCGGTGGCCGCCGGGGCGCCGCTACCGGTCGCCGCGGACGTCGTGGTCCCGGTGGAGTGGACCGACCAGGGCATGGCCGCGGTGGAGATCTTCCGCACCCCCAAGCGGGGGTACGGGGTACGCCGGGCCGGTGAGGAACTGCCCGCCGGCACCCTGCTGGCTCGGGCCGGCACCTACGTGTCCCCGGCCCTGGTCGCCGTCTTCGCGGCGACCGGCATCGGTCACGTGGTGGTCCGGCCCAGCCCACGGGTGGTCATCGTGGCCACCGGAGACGAACTCGTCGACGTGGGCCGGGGCAGCCAGCCCGGCCAGGTGGTCGACGCGAACTCGCACGCGCTGACCGCCGCGGCGGCCGAGGTGGGCGCACTGGCGTACCGGGTGGGAATCTGCGACGACGACCCGGAGGGGCTGCGCGGGCTCCTGGAGGACCAGACGCTGCGCGCCGACCTGATCATCACCACCGGGGGCACCGGCACCGGCCCCGGGGACATGGTGCGACGGATCCTGTCCCGCCGCGAGGGCGGTCGCGCCGGGCCGGTCACCTTTACCGACGTGGCGCTCTATCCCGGCACCGCGCTCGGGTTCGGCACTGTCGGCGCCGAGGAGGTGCCGGTGGTCTGCCTACCCGGCGACCCGGGCGCCGCGCTGATCGGCTTCGAGGTGCTGGCCCGCCCCGCCATCCAACTGCTCGCCGGAGCCGAGCCGGTGTTCCGACCCAGTGTGCGGGCGCACCTGCTGGAGACCGTGTCGTCGCCCGCGGGGCTGCGCGAGTTCCGTCCGGCGCACGTCGCCGAGCGACGCGGCGGCGGGTACACGGTCCAGCCGCTCAGCGGCGGGCCGTTCACCCTCTCCGGGCTGGCCGAGGCCAACGGGCTGCTGGTGCTCGGCGAGCGGGTCACCACGGCCGCCGCCGGCTCCACGGTGGACGTCCTGCTGCTGGACCGCCGGCGGTGACAGGTCCCGGCCGGCCCGCTCGCGGCCCGTGTCGGATGGTCGTCGGAGGTGTGCGGTGAACACGGCGGGGCCACTCGTGCGCGACACGGTCCCGCGCGGGAGACTGTGCGGGTGAGTCTCTTCGGACCCGCGCGGGCACCGGGCTGGCCGGTGGAGCTGGCCGACGGCCCGGTGCTGCTGCGGCCCTACCGGCGTTCCGACGCGGCGGCGTGGTCGGAGGTACGGCGGGCCAACCGGGCCTGGTTGGCGCCCTGGGAGTCGTCACTGCCCGGCGGTTGGGACGAGATGAACTCGCCGGCCGCGTTCCGTTGGGTCCACCGTGACCAGCGGCGCTCGGCCCGCGAGGGCGAGGGCATGCCGTTCGCGGTCTGCCTGCGGGAGGCCGACCGGGATCGGCTGGTCGGGCACATCAACGTGGGCAGCATCGTGCGGCGGGCGCTCTGCTCCGGCTACGTCGGCTACTGGGTGGACGCCCGGGTCGCCGGCCAGGGTGTGATCCCGACGGCGCTGGCGCTCGCCGTGGACCACGCGTTCGGCCCGGGCGGGCTGCACCGGGTGGAGGTCAACATCCGCCCGGAGAACCGGCCGTCCCGGCGGGTGGTGGAGAAGTTGGGCTTCCGTGAAGAGTCGTACCACGTGCGCTACATGCACATCGACGGCGCATGGCGGGACCACATCGGGTACGCGATGACGAGTGAGGAGATCGCCGCCGAGGGTGGCCTGCTGGCCCGCTGGCACCGGGTACGCGCCACCGCGCGGTAGGAGGATTTCCCGACATCCTCCCGAGTCGTCCCACGGACGGGATCGGCGCGGCGCGGTGGCATCCCGGTCGGTGCGCCGTAACCTCAAGTAACTGCAAGCTGCGGCAAGCGCTCTCCGGCCGGACGATCCACGCGCCCAGGCGTGATCGGTGGAAGATCCTGCGGTCGGATGGCGGTTGCTTCGAATTCGGTGACGGGAGGGGTGAGGGTGCCGACCTCGGTGCTCCTCGCCGTCCTCGCCGCCGCCGGCCTGCTCGCCCTGGCCCCGGCGCTGGTTCGCCGGTACGACGCCACCGAGCGGCTGGTGGCGGAGCGGGCGCAGTCGACGGCGCGGGTGCTCCAGCGCCGCCGGCGGCGCCGCACTGTGCCGGGACGGCGACCCGTCCACCCTCCGCGCTCACTTGTCGTCACCCTCAGTGAGAATGCGACTACCGGAGCGTTGAGCGCGCCGGTCTCCGCGCCACCGGCCGCCCGCCGCTCCGGCCGGCTGCGGGCCGTGCCCGCCGCACCGAAGCGTTCCCGCCGCCGGCCGCCGCCGCGCCGACAGCACACCCCCGCCGTGTACCGGCGTCGCCGGGTGCTCGCCGCCCTCCTGCTCCTCAACGTCGTCGAGCTGATCGGCGTGCTCTTCGTCAGCCCGGGCTTCTGGATCGGCTTCGGCGTCACCTTCCTGCTCCTGGCCCTGTACGTCGTCCACCTGCGCGGTCAGGCCCTCGCCGGGCGTCGCCGCCGCCGCGCCCGAGCCCGCGAGGCCGCCTGGCTGGCCGCCCGCCAGGCCGAGGTGCGCCGGGAGCAGGCCCGCCGGGCCGCCGCCCGCCGGGAGGCGCAGCGCCGCCTGGCCGCCCAGCGCGAGGGGGTACGCCGAGCCGCCATGGGCCTGGACCGGCCGGGAGACCTGCCGGCGGCGGTCAACGGCGGATCGGTCTCGTACCGGCGGTCGGGTGGGCTCCGCGGCCGCCCCTACGAGGCCGGCCGAGGCGCCTGACGCGGTCCCGCCGTGCCCCCGGGCTGCGTCGTGGCCTCGGTCGCGCCCCGGCCGGCTTGATCGACTCGGGTTCCTGGAAGTCGGGTGGTCGTGGCGTCCGGGATGCCCCGATTTCCAGGAACCAGAGTCGATCTTCGGGCGGGTCGGAGCGCCGGGCCGGGGGCGGATTCGCGGTGGGGGCCGGCGACCTGTTAGCCTTGCTGCCGGCCCGCCCGGTGTAAGCCGGGTGGGACCGAAGCCGGTTCGCCGGCGGGGGGCTGTGGCGCAGACTGGTAGCGCACCTCGTTCGCATCGAGGGGGTCAGGGGTTCAAATCCCCTCAGCTCCACCCCAGGTCAAAGGCCGTTTCCGCAAGTCGGAGACGGCCTTTTTCGATCTTCCGGCAGGCCGGTGATCGGTGCCACGGGCTAGGCGAAGCGTTCGGTCGTCACCGGTATCAGGCCGTGCTCGCGCAGGACGTTGGTCAGGCCGGTCACTGTCGGGCCCACCGCCTCGGCCGCCTCGGTGCTCAGCAGAACTGTCACGTCGAGAGCCCAGGCGAGGTGGTGGCCGACCCGCCGCAGGTCCCAGGTGATCCGGTCGGCACCGCTGTCGAGACGACCGCTCGGGGCGGACGCGACAGTCGCTGTCCGCCAGGCCGTCCGGAGGCTCGCCAGCTGCTCGGCGCGGAGATCCTTGGCGAACAGGACGCGGTACACCCGCCGCTCATGGAAGCCGGCCGGCGGCTGTGCGGGGCCGAGCCGCAGCGGTGGGGCGGCGGCGATCGGGTGGTGGTCGAGAAAGTGCGTACGAAGCACTGACTCGTCGGGCAGTTGCCCGCCTCCGGACGCGCGGTAGGCCTCCTCGGCCTTTCGACGGGAGGTGGGGACCACCCGCGCCAGCACCTCAGGGTCGGTGCGCATGCCACGGCTCAGCGCGGCGGAACTCCACCAACCGGCCTCCGGCGCCCAGGCAGCGCTGTTCAGCCCCGTCGTGGTGAAGTCGTGGTGGCGGGTGAACTCCTCGACGACGACGCCCTCCACAGTGGTCGCCGGGTCGCCGAGTCGAGGTAGGACCAGGTAGTAGTCCAGGGGCGGTCCCGCGTCGGGCGCCAGCACGGGTGCGGCGCGCATCGGGTCGGTGGTCATCGGCACCACCGTAGCGAAGGAGAACGGTTAGCATCCGGACCTCTACGTGAGGAGCCCAGATGACTGCGGTGGCCCAGACCCGGTTCGGCATCGTCGGCAGCGGCTGGCGGGGTGAGTTCTTCCTTCGCCTGGCCCGGCTGCTCCCCGAGCGGTTCCGGGTGACCGGGGTGGTGACGCGTACCGAATCGCGGGGAGCTGCCGTGGCGGCCGACTGGGGCGTGCGGACCTTCCGCACCACTGCGGAGTTGCTCGCCCACGAGCGACCGGACTTCGTCATCGTGTCGGTGCCGTGGCCGGTGACACCCGAGGCGACCAGGGAGCTGGTCGCGGCCGGCGTGCCGGTGCTCGCCGAGACGCCGCCCGCCCCCGACCTGGCGGGTCTGCGCTCGCTCTGGGCCGACGTCGGCGGCAGCGGTCTGGTGCAGGTCGCCGAGCAGTACCTGCTGATGCCCGGGCACGCGGCGCGGCTGGAGCTGGTTCGCGCCGGGGTGCTCGGCGAGCCGACCTCGGTCCAGATCTCCTCGACCCACCTGTACCACGCCGTGTCGCTGATCCGCGGCCTGCTCGGCGTCGGTCACGAGAGCGCCGAGGTCAGCGCACGTGCCTTCGTCGCGCCGCTGGCCAACCCGCTCTCGCCGTCCGGCTGGAGCGGCGACGACACCCCGCAGCAGCTCACCACCACCCTGGCGACCATCGACTTCGGAGGACGGATGGGGTTGTACGACTTCACCGACAACCAGTGGTGGAACCCGCTGCGTACCCGACGGTTGGTGGTGCGGGGCTCGCGGGGTGAGCTGGTGGACGACCGGGTGATCCGCCTGGTCGACCCGACCACGCCGGTGGAGTCATCCCTCGTGCGACGGCAGACGGGTCTCGACCTCAACCTGGAGGGGCTCGACCTGAAGCACATCAGCTTCGACGGCGACGTGGTCTACCGCAATCCGTTCGTCGGCAGTGGGATGTCCGACGACGACATCGCGGTGGCCGACATCGTCGCCCGCGCCGGGGCGTGGGCGCGGGAGGAGGGCCCGGCGCCGTATCCGCTCGCCGAAGCCTGCCAGGACCACCTGATCAGCCTCGCCATCGAAGAATCGGTACGCACCGGTCGGCCGGTCGTCACCGCCACCGAGGCGTGGGGGCGGTAGCGCCATCGTCAGGAAACGGGGGAAGGAACATGAGACGCAGAGCTCGGCTCTGGCGCTGGGGAGCGATCGGGCTGGTGATCGCCGGGTTGGCGGTGGCGCTCTACCCGCCCGCGCACTTCTGGGGTCCGCGGCCCTACCGGCACCCGGACGGGGTGTTCGGGGTGACCCGCGGCGACTTCGAGGACGACATACTGCCGCACTACCAGGTCAGCCTGCCGTGTGACGTGGACGGCCTCCGGTACAGCAACGCCGAGGACATGACCGGACCGATGGGCCAGCTGTTTCTGCACTTCACCACGTCCCGAGGGTGCCTGGACCGGATCCTCGACGGCTGGGCCGCCGTACCGGCGGAGCCGTCGACGATGGCGCCGACCGATCCCGGTTTCCCGCTTCCCGCCGCGGCCATTCCGGACACGATCGGGTGGCGCTTCGACGCGCCGTCGTACCAGGTCTACCAGCGCAAGGGGGACCTCGTGACCGGAGACGTGGTGGCGGTGCCCGACGGCAAGCGGCTCAGCGTGTACCTGCTCGGCCGCTACGCCTACTGACGACGCCGGAGGCGGGGCTGGACCTGCTGGCCAGCCCCGCCTGCCGGACGTTCACGGCTTCCAGGAACCGGCGGTCCGGAACTGGTCCTGGTACTCCAACGCGCCCGAGGTGTCGTGCACGTCGAACACCACGCTGCCGGTGCGTTTTGTGCCAGCGGTCAGGTCGTCGCTGGCCGGCATCGGTTTGCCGCAGCCGGAGAAGGCCCCACCGATCGCTGTGGTCTTGGTGCCGTCGGCGGCGACCCACTGGAAGTAGAGCGGGTTCGTCGACGCGGTGCCCTTGGTGACGGCCACCGTCACGTCGGCGATCACGTACATGCCCTCGCCGGGCTTCAGCCCGTGGGACTTGCAGGGTTTGGTGGCGCTGCTGAACTTCGTCACGGTGATCTCGACGGTGCCGGCGTCGCCGTCGACGACCAGGGTGTCGCCGGGCGACATGACGCGGCTGCCGCCGTTCACCGACGGTGGCGTCGACGGGGAAACACTGGCCCGCGCCTCGCTCACAGTGCTCGAGGTGCCCTTGGTGCCGATGACGACCGCCACGATGCCACCGGCGCAGGAGAGCAGGGTGAGTACGGCCGCGGTGACAGCGACGACCACTACGGACTTCTTGGCGCGATCCGTCTGCGCCGGTGGTGGTGCGATGATCGGGTAGCCCGCGCCACCGGGCGCCCGGTATCCGCCGCCAGCATCCGCGTACCCGCCAGCTGCCGGATACGCAGCCCCCGAGAACGGCGGCTGCGGTGTCGCCGCGAACGGACGGTTCGGCGGCTGCGGGTTCGGCTGTCGGGGGTCGTGCGGCCTGACGGAGGGCTGGGGGTGGGTCACCGTTCTCCTTGACGCTTCGGTACGTGCGGTGCGGGAACGCTCCGACGTTACCGTGGGTGGCGGAGCGCCCAATCGCCACGCCGGAGGGCGTCCCACCGAGGGTGCCGCCACAGCGCACTGGCCAGCATGGACGGTGGTCGGCTGATTACCGAACGCCAATGTGGATCGGTATCCCATCCATTGCTGTGAGTAACCAGACGAGGTCAGCGCAGCGGAAGCGCGGCGGCGGTGCGGACCAACCCGTCGGCGATCACGAAGCGGCCGGTGATCGATGCCGGTGCGTCGTGGTCCCGCGCCGCGTCCACCCGGGCCGGTGCGATCCGGGCGGTGAACGTGCCGGCATCCGGATCAATGTCGAGTCGGGCGTCGTGGAAGTCCAACCAGCTGCGGACCACCGGGTACCACACCTTGTAGACGGTCTCCTTGGCACTGAACAGCACGACCGGCCAGTAGGTGCCGCCGGGTAGCCGGGCGCAGGCGGCCTCCTCCTCCGGCAGCAGCACGAGTCGGCGTACTCCCGGATTGACCTCGCGATGCTGCTCGGCATCCATCCCGACGGACCGGATGTCGGTGGTGTGCGCCGCCGCGGCGGCGCAGTAGCCGGCGGTGTGGGTGATGCTGCCGACCACCCCGGCCGGCCAGACCGGCGCGCGGTCGGCGGCGGCCGGCACGGCGGTCATCGGCAGGCCGAGGTCGTGCAAGGCCCGGCGGGCGCAAATCCTTCCCGCGGCAAAGTCCCGCCGACGGGTCTGCACCGCCCGCTCGCCGAGACATGCCTGCTCAGCGGGGAGCAATTCGCCTGTCCAGTCCTCGGGTCCGGCGACGGCGACGGCGACAGTCGATGGCAGCAGGTCACGCATTCCGGTGACCTACTGGTCGGTAGGAATGACGCAGCAAGTTAACCGTCAAATTTCCGACTCCCACGACCGCCGAAGGTACCGCAAGGATGTAACACCGGAGGGACGCGCAGCGCCTCTCTGATGGCTCCGGGGGGACCACCATCAATGCTGGCCGGCACGGCAGCCGCCAGTCCCGTGGACATCTGGAAGGACGCGCGATGACCGATGGTCTGGAACGGCCGGGGGTGCGGGCTGACGAACACGCCCCGAAAACCCCCTGCTGGAGCTGCGGCTCCTGCGGTGACGAGTGGCCGTGCGCGACGAAGCGCACCCGGCTGCTGGCGGAGTACGGGAGTGATCGGGCCATGCTCAGCGTCTATCTGGGCTCCTGCCTCGCCGCCGCCACCGAGGACCTGCGCGCGGCCCCGGTGATGTCGCTCCAGGACCGGTTCATCGGCTGGCTGCCGCGAGGCTCCCGGCGTAGCTGAGCCTCTGGTGGCCCCGCCGCTGGGCGGGGCCACCAGAGGGGGCGTTTCAGCGACGTCGAGGCCGCCGGGTCACAGCGAAACCGAACACGCCGGCCACCGCGGCGAGCGCGCCGCCGATGCCGGTCCAGACCCAGCGCGAGCCGAGATCCGGCAACCAGTCCGTCAGCGGGTCGCCCTCGTCGTCGGCCTCCGCGTCCACCGGGGGTACGGCGTTGAGCACGGTGCCGGCCTTCGTGTTCGGCACCAGCGGCGCGGCCAACTCGCCGTCGTCGGCCGAGGCGCCCCGGTCGGCGGTGGTGCCGACCAGCAGGTCGACGTCGACCGGCGCACCCAGATCCGGCTCCGGCAGGTCGATCACGGAGAGCCGGATGACGTACGTGCCGGGCAGTGGATCGGCCGACCAGGGCTCCGCCCACGGCCGCACCTCGCGCAGTGTGCAGCCCAGCACCACGTTCGACGCCTTCGCGTCCACGGTCGGGGTCTGCGCCCCCGCCGTGCACGCCTGGCGTCGGCGCAGCCCGTCGAAGACGTCCACGGTCCAGGTGGAGGCGCCGCTGCGTCCCTTCGGGAAGGTGACGGTGGCGGTGATCTCGTGCACCTGGCCGGCCGTCGCCGGGAACGACCAGTAGAGGTGGTCGCCGATCGAGGCGTCCACCCGTACCGGCTGACCGGCGGTGATCGGAGTGGCGGTGAGGAACGACGTGCCGGCCCGGTTCACGGGCGTGGCACCGGGGGAGGGGGTCGGTGCGGCGACGGCCGCGGTGGGGAGCAGGGCGACCCCGCCGGCGGCGAGCAGCGCCGCCGTCGACCGGAACAGTGCGGTACGCATCAGTTCTCCCTCCAGGTGGCGACCCACCAGCGGGTGAGCAGGCCGGCGAGCAGGCCGGTGATCAGCCCGGCGACGGTGAGCAGGGCGAGCAGCACCCAGCCCCGGCCGAGGTCCGGTCCGTCGGGTGCGGGTGCGGCGGCGACCACGTCGATGGTCAACTCCACCGGCATGCCCGGGGTCGCCGCGGTGCCGGGCCGCGGGGCGAACGAGTTGCTCACCACCAGGCAGACGGTGGTGGGCTCGACGACCGGCGCGGCGCTCTCCTCGGTTTCGGCGGCATCCTCGTCGTCGGCGGTGGCCGACCAGCGCAGCCCGGCGGAGAGCACGTCGGTCCGTCCGCTGCCCGCGTCCGCGCCCCGGACGAGTTCCCGGCCGTCGGCCGCGGTGGCCCGCAGCAGCACCCCGTAGTCCCGGTTGACGGCACGGTCCAGCGCCATGCTCACCGAAGCCCGCAGCTCCTGCCCGGGACGGATCGGCACCCGGTAGTAGCGATGCTCGGAGAACGCCTCCCGGTCGGCGTAGACGCCGGGGGTGAGCAGCGGCGCCGAGTCGCACGCGTTCGTGCCGCCGACAACGGTCGGGGCCCGGGTGTGCGTGTCGCCGGCCCGCTCGACGAGCTGCTTGATCCGGTCGGTCAACTCCTCGGCGCTCTGCGCGGCGGTGTAGGTCCCGCCGGTGGCGCTGGCGATGCAGAGTAGCTGCCGGCGTACCTTCTCGTCGGGAGCCAGGCCGAGGGTGTCGACGACCAGGCTGGTGCCCTGGGCGGCCAGTTCCCGGGCCACCTCGCACGGGTCCGGCGGTGCGCAGGTGTCCTCGCCGTCGGTGATCAGCACGATCCGCCGGGTGGTGGCCCCGGTGCCCAGGTCCTGCGCGGCGGAGCGCAACGCCAGCCCGACCGGGGTGAACCCGGTCGGCCGAAGTGTCGCCACCGCGGCCTTGGCGGCGGTCCGGTCCACCGGGCCGACCGGCACGATCTGCTGGGTGTCCTGGCAACCGACCTTCTTGTCCTTGCCGCGGTAGGTCGCGCCGAGCACCCGGATGCCGAGTTGTGTCTCCTCGGGCAGCGCGTCCACTACCTCGTTGAAGGCCTGCTGGGCGACGGCGATCCGGCTGCGTCCGTCGATGTCGGCGGCGCGCATCGACCCGCTGACGTCGAGCACCAGCTCGACCCGGGGCGGCTCGGGCGTCGGCTCCTCGTCGGCCTGGGCCGGCCCGGCCAGCGCGGTGGTCGCCAGCAGTCCGAGAAGGACCGCCGTCGATCGTCTGAAGTTGATCACGACCCGCAGTGTAGTGAGATCCACTTTGGATGATCGTTTGGGTGGCGAGGCCCGGAACCGACGACACCGGCCGGGTCAGGGGCCACCTCGGACCGGCCGTGCCCGCGCTCTGGGTCCACGGCAGGTCACCCTCGGTCAACTGTGCGAGGAAAGGTGTCGGCTCGGCCAGCATCCGTCGGAAATCTGACCCAAGTCGACCCGTTGTGCCGGTGGTGCGCGGTGGTTAAGCTCTTCATGCGCGCCCCAATCGCCCGCTTCCCCCGTGGCAGGCGATCGGGGCGCGCGTCTCTGTCAAGAAGGGCCCGCACGCTTCGGCGTGCGGGCCCTTCTTCCGTCGCGCTGTGCGGCGCGTCGCCTGTCGGTGCTTATATCCACCGACCGTCGAGCCACATCCGGGACAGCCAGTCCGAGTACGGAATCACCCGGCCGACGAAGATCGGATAGAAGTACGCAAAGCAGGCCGCCACCAGCAGCACGTACGCCCCCGCCGCGATGCTGCCCACCAGTCGGCGCTCGTAACTCGGGTCACCGGGCACCAGTGGCGCCACCGCACCCACGTCACCCCCGGGGGGCGCGATCAGCGCGCCCAGCACGTACACCACGGCCAGCACCAGGAACGGCACCGCCGGCGCGGCGTAGAACGAGAACATCGTCCGGCCGTCGAGGGCGAACCAGAACCACGGCAGCAGCCCGGCGGCCACCGTGAGCAGGATCGCGCCGGCCCGCCAGTCCCGACGGGCCACACCCAGCCAGACCAGGGCAACCAGGGCGGGCAGGAACGACCACCAGAGCAGCGGGGTGCCGAGCAGCAGGATCTCCGAGGAGCAGGTCGCCGCGCCGCAGACGCCGTTGTTGGCGTAGTGGAACGCCACCGGCCGGCCCAGCAGCAACCACTGCCACGGCCACGACTGGTACTTGTGCGCGTCGTCGAGCTGGGCGTGGAAGCCGTACGCCGCGCGATGGTATTCGAAGAGGTTGATCAGCGGACCGATCACCGGGCGGTCGCTGAGCGGAGCGCCCGGGTAGGACGACGCGAGCCGGTAGTAACCGTCGTCGGTGAGCAGCCAGCCCGACCAGGTGGCGATGTAGGTGCCCACCATGAGCACGCCCGCGAGCACCAGCCAGGGCAGTTCGTCGACGAGCGTGTCCCGCCAGGGCCGGCGGACCCCCGCCGAGCGGCGGACGCCGACCTCCCAGAAGAGCACCAGCAGCGCGAAGGCCGGCACGAAGTACAGCGCGCTCCACTTCACCGCGCAGGCACAGCCGATCAGCACCCCGGCGGCCAGCCGCCACCACGGCCAGGTGCGCCAACCGGTCGGCGGCCGGCCGGCCCGGCCCGGCTGGCTCGGGTCGAGCCCGTCGTCCAGAGCCCGCGCCCAGCGCCGACGGCGGGCGTCCCGATCGAGCACCAGCGCGCCGAACGCGGCCAGCACGAAGAAGAGCAGGAAGATGTCGAGCAGGGCCGCACGGGACAGCACCATGTGGAAGCCGTCCAGGGCGAGCAGCAGGCCGGCCGCGCAGCCGAGCACCGTCGAGCGGAACATCCGCCGACCGATGCGGACCAGCAGCAGCACCGACAGCGTGCCGATCACGGCCGCCGAGAATCGCCAGCCGAACTCCGGCGCGGTGGTCATCAGGTGCCCGGGGACGGAGACCTTGGAATCGGCGTCCTGGTAGCCGAAGGCCCACTCGCCGATGCCGATCAACCACTTGCCCAGCGGCGGGTGCACCACGTACGACGGGACGTTGTCCTTGTAGTTCCACTCCACGCCACGGGAGATCAGCCCGTAGGCGTCCTTGGCGTAGTACGTCTCGTCGAAGATCTTGCCCTTGGGGCTGGACAGCCCGACGAAGCGCACGATCGCCGCGATGGCCACCACCACCGCCGTGGCCAGCCAGGAGAACCGGTCCGCCTGGGTGTCGACGGTGGCGAACCGTCGCCGGACCATGGCGGCCACCCCGCCGCCCTCGGCGTTCGGTGCCGTCGGCTCCTGGGTGGCACCGGGCTCGCCCGTCACCTGGATCATCTTGTCCGGATCGGCGCTCGGGCTCTGCGCTGTCGACGCACTCGTCACCCGGCGATCGTAGGCTGCCAAGGTGTCCGGTGGCGTCCGTCGTCCCTGATACCGGTATTCCCAGTCAGTGAAGGAGACGAATTCGTGGGTGAAATGTCCGAAGTTGGGCGCCTGATTCTGCTCGGTGCTCCACTCGGCAACCCCGCCGACGCCTCGGCCCGACTCCGGGAGGTGCTGGTCAGCGCCGACGTGGTCGCCGCCGAGGACACCCGCCGGCTCACCCGGCTGGCCCGCGACCTCGACCTCACCGTCGGCGGTCGAATCGTCTCCTACTTCGAGGGCAACGAGGAGCGGCGCACCCCCGAACTGGTCGAGGCCATCCTCGGCGGGTACGTGGTGGCGCTGGTCACCGACGGTGGGATGCCGAGCGTCTCCGACCCCGGCTACCGGCTGGTCCGCGCCACGTTGGATGTCGGAGCACCGGTCACCGTCGCCCCCGGGCCGAGCGCGGTCACCACCGCGCTGGCCGTCTCCGGGCTGCCCTGCGACCGGTTCTGCTTCGAGGGCTTCCTGCCCCGTACCCCCGGGGGCCGCCGATCCCGACTGCGCGCGCTCGCCGCCGAGGAGCGCACCCTGGTCTTCTTCGAGGCCCCGCACCGGATCGGTGCGATGCTCACCGACCTGGCGGACACGTTCGGGGCGGACCGGCCGGCCGCGGTCTGCCGCGAACTCACAAAGACCTACGAGGAGGTGCTCCGCCGCCCCCTCGGCGAGCTGGCCCGGTGGGCCAGCGAGGGAGACCCGCGCGGAGAGATCACAGTGGTGGTGGCCGGAGCGCCGGTGACCGCCGCCGAACGCCCCGACGACGACACCCTGCGCGCCGCCGTCGCCGAGCGGGAGGCCGCCGGCCGGTCCCGCCGGGACGCCATCACCGACGTCGCCACCGAGTACGCGTTGCGCCGCCGGGACGTCTACACGATCGTGCACAGCTGACCGCTGTGGTCGGGGCCGCCTGACCACGGGGTCACCACGCGGCGGCCAGGAAGCCGAAGGTGATCAGCATGGGGCCGGCGATGGCGGCGGCCACCGCCCAGCGGCGGTGCCGGCGGCCGGGCAGCCGGGACGACCCGGTCCACCGGACGATGCCGGCGGTGCAGCCCAGCACCACCAGCAGACCGGGCAGCCACAGCAGGTGCCGGCCCACGCCGACGTCCGCGTACGCGGTGCCGCTGTCCGGGCCGGTCATCCGCGCCGGCAGCGGGGTACCGGCCGCGCTCTCCTCGACGGGCACGCCGCTGACCCGGACACCATGGGCGATGAACCGCCCGTCGTCGGCCGTGAAGATCCCCCGGCACCGCTGGGTGAGCCCGCCACCGGAGCAGTCGTCGATCACCACAGTGCCCGTCCGGGCATGCCCGACCGCGAGCCAGAACGGGCCGGCGCTGACCCAGGCGAAGAAGGCCGCGGCCAGGCTCAGCCCCACCAGCGCGGCGAGCCCGGGCAGCGGATCCGGCGGTGGGGGTGTGCGGCTGGGTGTCCGGCGCCACGCCAGCCGGAAGCCGCGAAACCGCGCTGGTGCCGGGTCCTTGCGGACCGGGGTGCCGTCCCAGTGCACCTGCTCGATCGGTGCCCAGAAAGCGCCGTCGTCGTCCGCCGGGTCGCCGTCGGGCCGGTGGTCGCGCTGCCGGCGGCCCTGCTGCCGGACCGGCACCCGACGCGGCACCGCGTCCACCGGCGCGCCGGTGGTCGGTTCCACCTCGACGGACTCCCCGCCGCCCGGCACCGCGCCGGCCGGCCGGCCCGACGAGCCGGGCCGGACCGGGCTGGGCACGGGTGCCGCGGGGGTCGGACGGGTCGGGGTGGGCGACGGCGCCGCCGGTGCGGGGCGGGCCGGTGCGGCGGATCTTCCCGCCGGGGTGGGCCGCTGCGCACCCGGGGCGGCGTTGGGCACCAGCCGGGGCTGCGGCGCGACCCCGGCGACCCGGGGCGCGGCGTGCTCCGGCCCCGGGTCGCCGCCGACCGCCGGCCCGGTGGGACGGTCCTCGTGGTCCCGCGCCGCTCCTCTGCCCGTCACGACGTTCATTGCACACCGCCCCAGGAGGTGAAACGGGCAGCTGAGCCGCGTGTCGGCGACAAATCGGACCAACGGGCGAGGTGGTCGGACCGGTCCGCCGGTCGGGCACCCCCCATTGGTTCGCGAACGCCCCGGACCTGTCACTAGGCTCACTGCTCATGAGTCACGTTCTCGCGGCAGTGGCCTGGCCGTACGCCAACGGCCCCCGCCACATCGGCCACGTCTCCGGTTTCGGCGTTCCCTCCGACGTCTTCGCCCGGTACATGCGGATGGCCGGCCACGACGTGCTCATGGTCTCCGGCACCGACGAGCACGGCACCCCGATCCAGGTGCAGGCCGACGCCGACGGGGTGACCCCGCGCGAGCTGGCCGACCGGTACAACAGGGTGATCGTCGAGGACCTGCACGGCCTCGGTCTCTCCTACGACCTGTTCACCCGCACCACCACCCGCAACCACTACGCGGTGGTGCAGGAGTTGTTCGAGGGGATGTACCGCAACGGCTACATCGTGCCGAAGACCACAATGGGCGCGATCTCCCCGTCCACCGGGCGTACCCTGCCCGACCGCTACATCGAGGGCACCTGCCCGATCTGCGGGTACGACAGCGCCCGCGGTGACCAGTGCGACAACTGCGGCAACCAGCTCGACCCGATCGACCTGATCAACCCGAAGTCGCGGATCAACGGGGAGACTCCGAAGTTCGTCGAGACCGAGCACTTCTTCCTGGACCTGCCGGCCCTGGCCGACGTGCTGCGGCAGTGGCTGGACACCCGCGAGGGGTGGCGGCCCAACGTGCTGCGGTTCTCCCGCAACCTGCTCGACGACCTCCAGCCCCGGGCGATCACCCGTGACCTGGAGTGGGGCGTACCGATCCCGCTCGACGGCTGGCGCGACCGGTCGGACAAGCGGATCTACGTGTGGTTCGACGCCGTCATCGGTTACCTGTCCGCGTCGATCGAGTGGGCCCGCCGCTCCGGCGACCCCGACGCGTGGCGGAAGTGGTGGTCCACCGACGGTGCCGGTAAGGACTCCCAGTCCTACTACTTCATGGGCAAGGACAACATCGTCTTCCACTCGGTGATCTGGCCGGCGCTGCTCTCCGGATACTCCGGCGAGGGCTCCCGCGACGGTGAGCCGGGCGAGCTGGGTCGGCTCAACCTGCCCACCGAGGTGGTCTCCAGCGAGTACCTGACCATGGAGGGGCGCAAGTTCTCCTCGTCCCGCAAGGTGGTCATCTACGTCCGCGACTTCCTGGAGCGCTACGACGCCGACGCGCTGCGCTACTTCATCGCCGCCGCCGGCCCGGAGAGCAACGACACCGACTTCACCTGGGCCGAGTTCCTCCGCCGCAACAACGACGAGTTGGTCGCCGGCTGGGGCAACCTGGTCAACCGGTCCGTCTCGATGGCCGCGAAGAACTTCGGGGCGATCCCGCCGGTCGACCCGGCCGGGCTCACCGAGGCCGACGAGGCGTTGCTCGCCGTCGCCCGGGCCGGGTTCACCACCGTCGGCGACCTGATCGGCCGGCACCGGCAGAAGCAGGCGATCGGTGAGGCCATGAAGGTGGTCGCCGAGGCCAACAGGTACCTCTCCGAGCAGGCGCCCTGGAAGCTCAAGGACGAGGCGGACAAGCCCCGGATGGGCACCATCCTGCACGTCGCCCTCCAGGTGATCAGCGACGCCAACACGCTGCTCACCCCGTTCCTGCCGCACTCCGCGCAGCAGGTGCACGAGCTGCTCGGGGGCACCGGCGTACACGCGCCGATGCCGGTGATCGAGCAGGTCGACGACCTGGACGGCGGCCCGGCGTACCCGGTGCTCACCGGGGACTACACCGTCGGCGCGCGCTGGGAGTCGGTGTCCATCGAGGCAGGCCGCCCGCTGGCCGTGCCGAAGCCGGTTTTCCGCAAGCTCGACCCGTCGATCGTCGACGAGGAGCTGGCCCGGCTGGCCGACTGAACGTACGACGCGCGGCGGCGGGAAGCCCTGCCGCCGCGCGCCGTCACATCGCGTACCGGGTGTCCATCACCTGGTCGTCGGTCACCTCGGCGCCCGGCGCCCACGCCTCGTAGACGCCACGTTCCTGACACTGCGCGCCGGTGGTGACCACGGTGTCCGGGTTCGGGTAGCGCAGGCGCACCCGCAGCCAGCCGGCCTCCTCCCGCAGCACCAGGCACAGCACCCCCCGCCACGCGGCGAACCGGACCCGGCGGGCCACCGCCTCCACCGGGTAACGGGCCGCCCTGGTCATCGCCAGCACCCGGAACCCGCCGGGTAGGTCGGCGACCGCCTCGTACTCGCTGTCGCCGTACATGCCGACCAACTGCGTGGAGCGGGGCGCGTCGGCGTTCGGCACGTACTCCTGATCCGGGGAGAGGCCCGGCACCGCGGCCAGCAGGTGCCGCCACTGCGGGCCCACCATCCGCAGCCACCCGCGCTGCTCGGCCTGGTAGGTGTACAGCACCACCTCCACCCCCTCCGCCGGGTAGGCGATGAGGGCGGCGTTCGCCGGCATCGGCAGGTCGGCGAAGTCCCGGGTGATGAACTCCGGGATCAGCTGACCGTTGCTGGGCACGAAGCCGGTGCCGAGCACCGGGGCGCCGAGCCGGTCCCGGGAGGGCAGCGCGGTCAGACCCCGGTGCGCCGGGCCCACCGGCACGTCGTAGTCGCCCGGGTCGGACGCCCGCCAGCGCAGCGCGTACGCCACGTCCGGGCCGTCCCGGCCAGCGTCGCCGTCGGTACGCAGCACCGTCGTCGCCGCCGGCGTACGCAGGTGCGCCACGTCGTGCTCGCGGTAGCAGAAGCCGTGTGGCAGCCAACCCCGTAGGTAGCCGGCGACCTGCTGGGCCGAGAGCACCTTCATCATCCGGGTGCCCCGCCGGACCACAGCCGACGCGCGCGCCATCGCCAGCGTCGGGTCGCCCGCCGCCGCCGGCTGTTGGCTGAGCTGGTGCAGGTACGCCCAACCCCGCTCGCGATGGGCGGGCATCAGCAGCGGCGTCTCCGGCTCGTCGACCGGCTCCGTCGCCCCGTGCACCGCGGTCACCTCGGTGACGTGCACGAAACGGCGCCACGGCAGGGCGCTGCCCGGGCGGGGTGCCCACTCGAAGCCGGCCACCTCGTCGGCGCTGAACAACTCGTACGCGGCGCCCCGGGCGATCTCCTCGGCCGGATACACGCCGCCTCCGAACGCCACGTGCAGGCCGGTCCGTTCGCCGGCGGTGCCATCGGCCCGGGGGGTGACGCTCATGCCGTCATGTCCCTCTGTTCGATGAGATGGGGTTTGCAACCTGTCGCGTCCGCTCGGTGGTGACCGTAGAGTCGCGCGGCGTAGTCGGGGTGAACGTCGGGTGGCGGGCAGATGGACAGGCCCGGTGTGTGATGCTGTCGCTGATGAGCGAGCCCACTGAATCCCGCCGCGAGCGTGCCGCCCGGCGGGCCGGAGAGTTTCCGCCCGCCCCCGAGTCGCTGCCCCGGGCGGTGCTGGACAGCCACACCCACCTGGACATCACTGTCAGCGAGGCCGGCGTGCCCGGCGGCGGCCCGGCCGACGACCCGGTGGCCGTGGCCATCGCGCTGGCCACGAAGGTCGGCGTGGACCGACTGGTCCAGGTGGGCGTGGACGTCGCCTCCTCCCGGTGGGGCGCGGACACCGCCGACCGGTACCCCGCCGTGCTGGCCACCGTGGCCCTGCACCCCAACGAGGCGCCCCGGCTGAGCGACCTCGACGAGGCGTTGCGGGAGATCGAGTCACTCGCCGCCCGCGACCGCGTCCGGGGGATCGGCGAGACCGGTATGGACTTCTTCCGGACCGGCGACGAGGGACGTGCCGCGCAGGAGCAGAGCTTCCGGGCGCACATCGCCATCGCCAAGCGGTACGGCAAGACGCTTGTCATCCACGACCGCGACGCGCACGCCGACGTGCTGCGGATCCTCGACGACGAGGGCGCCCCCGACCGGGTGGTGCTGCACTGCTTCTCCGGTGACGCCGACTTCGCCCGCGAGTGCGTCCGCCGCGGCTATCTGCTGAGCTTCGCCGGCACCGTAACCTTCGGCAGCGCGACGGCGCTGCGCGAGGCCGCCGCGCTCACCCCGGTGGACCAGATGCTGGTGGAGACCGACGCCCCGTACCTCACCCCGATGCCGTACCGCGGCCGGCCCAACGCGTCGTACCTGATCCCGCTCACCGTCCGCGCGCTCGCCGCGACCACCGGCAGCGACCTGGACGAGCTGTGCGCGGCCATCTCCGCCACCGGCGACCGGGCCTTCGGCCCGTGGTGAGCCCGGCCCGACGGTCGGCACCGACCCCGTCGTTACGCTGCCAGCCATGACCGGACTCCTCGGCCCGGCGGAGATCCGGGAACTCGCGGCCCGGCTGGGCGTCGCGCCCACCAAGAAGCTGGGCCAGAACTTCGTGCACGACCCGAACACAGTGCGTCGGATCGTCACCGTCGCCGGCCTGACCCCCGACGACGTGGCCCTGGAGGTGGGGCCCGGGCTCGGCTCGCTGACCCTGGGGCTGCTGCCGGTGGCCGGGCACGTGCACGCCGTGGAGATCGATCCGGTGCTCGCCGGGGCGCTGCCGGAGACCGTCGCGCGGCACGCCGGAGCCGACGCCGCCCGGCTCACGGTGCACCGCGCGGACGCGCTGCGCATCGCCGCCGCCGAGCTGGCCGACCCGGCACCGACCGCGCTGGTGGCGAACCTGCCCTACAACGTCGCCGTGCCGGTGGTGCTGCACCTGTTGGCCGTGCTGCCCACCCTGCGACACGGCCTGGTGATGGTGCAGAAGGAGGTCGCCGACCGGCTCGTCGCCGGTCCCGGCTCCAAGGTGTACGGCATCCCGTCGGTGAAGCTCGCCTGGTACGCCCAGGCCCGGGGCGCCGGCAAGGTGCCGCCGAACGTGTTCTGGCCGGTGCCCAACGTCGACTCCGGCCTGGTCGCCTTCACCTGCCACGAGCCGCCCCGCTCCGACGTACCTCGGGAGCGGGTCTTCGCAGTGGTGGACGCGGCGTTCGCGCAGCGCCGTAAGACGCTGCGCGCCGCCCTGGCCGGCTGGGCCGGCGGCGCGGACCGGGCGGCCGCCGCGCTCACCGCCGCCGGCGTCGACCCCGGCGCCCGTGGGGAGTCGCTGACCGTCGAGCAGTTCGCCGCCATCGCCGCGTCGGCTCCGGTCGGTACGCCGGCCGCGAAGTAGGCTGACGCCGTGCCCGCCGAGGACACCGAGGAGCTGATCGTGGCCAAGCCGTTCGACATCCGCCTGCGCATGCGGGACATCACCCCGTGACCGAGGCCTGGCGACCGGACGACGACGAGCCACGTGGGGCCATCGGCCCGGTGCGGGTGCGGGTGCCCGCGAAGGTCAACCTGCACCTCGGGGTGGGCCCGCTGCGCCGGGACGGCTACCACGAGCTGAACACGGTCTACCACGCCATCTCGATCTACGACGAGCTGACGGCCCGCCGGGGCGACACCCTCGCCCTGACCATGGAGGGTGAGGGCACCGGCGAGCTGGCCCTGGACGACACCAACCTGGTGATCCGCGCCGCGCACGCCCTCGCCGGGTACGCGGGGGTGCTGCCGCACGCCCGGCTGCACCTGCGCAAGCAGATCCCGCTCGCCGGTGGGCTGGCCGGTGGCAGCGCCGACGCGGCTGCCGCGCTGGTGGCCTGCGACGCGCTCTGGGGCACCGGGCTGTCCCGCGACGAACTGGCCGGCATCGCCGCCGACCTCGGCTCGGACGTGCCGTTCCTGATCTACGGTGGCACCGCGCTGGGCACCGGCCGGGGCGAGGCGATCAGCCCGGTGCTGGCCCGCCCCACCTCCTGGCACTGGGTGGTGGCGATCGCCGACGCCGGCCTGTCCACCCCGACCGCCTACCGGGAGCTGGACCGGCTCCGCGACTCTGGTGCCGCCGGCACCCCGCTGGGCAGCACCGACGCCCTGCTGGGCGCGCTGCGCCAACGTGACCCCCGGGTGCTCGCCCGTACGCTCGGCAACGACCTCCAGGCTGCCGCGCTGGCCATGCGCCCGGCGCTGGCCGACACGTTGAAGGCCGGCGAGGCGGCCGGCGCGCTCACCGGGATCGTCTCCGGCTCCGGCCCGACCTGCGTGTTCCTCGCCGCCGACGCGGCCGACGCGGAGCGGATCGCCGCCGAGCTGACCGCCGCGGGCGTCTGCCGCGAGGCGCGGGTCGCGCACGGTCCGGTCGCCGGCGCCCGCGTCGGCTGACGACGCGTCCTACCGGGGCCGCTGGCACGCGGCGCGGACGTTCGGGGCGTCCGCGTACCCTTGGGACAGGCGTCCAGGTGCCCGCCGGCACCGGGACGCCTTGATCATGAAGGGTGGAACGTGGCGAACATCGTCAATCTGGACCGGGTGTCCAAGGGGTACGGCGCCGCCGGGCGGCTGCTCACGGACGTCTCGCTCGGCCTGGACGACGCCGACCGGATCGGCGTGGTCGGCCTCAACGGCGCCGGCAAGTCCACCCTGCTGCGGCTGCTCACCAAGCAGGAGGACCCCGACGACGGCCGGGTGACCCACCGCCGTGACCTGCGCGTGCTCTGGTTGCCGCAGCAGCTCACCCTCGCGCCCGAGGCGACCGTCCGGGACGTGGTGCTCGGCACCGCCTGGCTCGACGAGGGCATGGGCGCCGAGCACGAGTGGGCCGGCGACGCCGGGGTGCGGGCCATCCTCGACGGCCTCGGCATGCCGCACCTCGGCCTCGACCAGCCGGTCGGCCCGATGTCCGGTGGCGAACGCCGCCGGGTGGCGCTCGCGGCGCTGCTCGTCCGCGAATCCGACCTGCTCATCCTCGACGAGCCCACCAACCACCTGGACGTCGGCGGTGTCGACTGGCTGGCCCGGCACCTGGTCGGCCGCAGGGGCGCCCTGGTCGTGGTCACCCACGACCGGTGGTTCCTGGACGCGGTCTGCACCACCACCTGGGAGGTCGCCGACCAGACCGTCCGCGCCTACGAGGGTGGCTTCGCCGCCTGGACCCTCGCCCGCGCCGAGCGCGAGCGGGTCGCCGCCGCCACCGAGGCCCGCCGGCAGAACCTGCTCCGCAAGGAGATCGCCTGGCTGCGCCGTGGCCCGCCCGCCCGGACCTCCAAGCCGCAGTTCCGCATCGACGCCGCGAACGCGTTGATCGCCGACGTGCCGCCGGCGCGCGACACCATGTCGTTGCAGCGGATGGCGACCTCCCGGCTGGGCAAGCAGGTGTACGACCTGGAGAACGTCGAGCTGCACGCCGGCCCGAAGGAGATCCTGCGCGACGTCACCTGGCTGGTCGGCCCCGGCGACCGGATCGCCATCCTCGGCGCGAACGGCGCCGGCAAGACCACACTGCTGCGGATGCTCGCCGGCATCACCCGGCCAGACGGTGGCCGCCTCGGCACCGGCTCCACAGTGCGGCCCGCGTTCCTCTCCCAGGAGCTCACCGAGCTGCCCGGGCATCTGCGGGTGCTCGAAGCGGTGGAGGAGGTCGCCCGCCGGGTCCAGCTCGGGGACCGGGAGGTCTCCGCCGCGCAGCTCGCCGAGGTGTTCGGCTTCGACGACCGCCGGCTCTGGACCCCGGTCAGTGACCTCTCCGGTGGGGAACGCCGCCGGTTGCAGATGCTGCGGTTGCTGGCCGGCGAGCCCAACGTGCTGCTCTTCGACGAGCCCACAAACGACCTGGACACGGACACCCTCGCCTCGCTGGAGGATCTGCTCGACTCGTGGCCCGGCACGATCATCGTGGCCAGCCACGACCGGTACCTGATCGAGCGGGTCACGGACACGGCGTACGGGATGTTCGGTGACGGTCGGCTAGTGCACCTGCCGGGCGGGGTGGACGAATACCTCGCGCGGACCGCCGAGCGGGCTGGCTCTCCCCGGGCGGGCGTCACCTCGACCTCCGCGCCCGCCGCCCCCTCGGGTGGTGGTATGTCCGCCGCCGAGGTGCGTCAGGCCCGCAAGGAGCTGACCCGGCTGGAACGGCAACTCGGCAAGCTCGACCAGCGCGAGACCACGCTGCTCGATCAGCTCGCGGCGGACGCCACCGACTACGCCCGGGTCGCGGAGTTGGACACCCAGCTCAAGGATCTGCGCGCCGAACGGGAGCGGATCGAGGAGAGCTGGATGACCCTCGCCGAGGACCTGCCCGAGAGCTGACCGGCCGGGCGCGCCGGCCCGGGCCCCGTGTGCGGCGTCACACCACCACATGCGAGACAATCGTCGGCGACACCTACCCCACGGCGTTGGAGACACAGACATGGCACACACCCCCGTCAACCACCCCGCGCGGCCGATCTACCGGGCGATCGGCGGGCTGACCGGTCTGTACCTGGTCGTCTTCGGTGTGCTCGGCATCGTCGCGAGCACCGGCAACGAGATCCTCGCCCAGGACGACACCCGGGTCCTCGGTCAGGGCACCAACCTGGGCTTCTCGCTGCTCAGCGTGCTGCTCGGGATCGTCGTGCTGGTCGGCACCGCGCTCGGCCGCAACATCGACGTGGCGATCAACCAGTGGCTGGCGTACAGCCTCATGGTGGTCAGCCTGGCCGGTCTCGCGTTCATCCGGACCGACGCCAACATCTTCAACTTCAGCATCACCACGGTGGTCGTGGTGATGACGGCCGCCCTGGTGCTGCTCATGGTCGGCATGTACGGCAAGGTCGGCACGGAGGACGAGGCGGAGGCGTTCCAGAAGGCTCGTCTCGTTCTCTGATTCTTCTTCTTTGTGGTTGCGGCAGTGGTTTTCGCCGGAGCCCGAGCTGCTCCGGGCGGTCAGGCTTGATCCCTGCGCAGCTCGGGCTCCGGCGAAAACCTGACCTTGGTCCAGCCTTTGGCGGACCTCCCGCATTGGGGTTTTCCGGACAGTTGGCTCTGCCTTGGGCGACAATTCCCCTGAAACGGTCACATCAGGGGGTCTGGGCATGCCGCACTTTCCGGTCAACCATCCGGCACGGCCGCTCTACCGGGTCCTCTCCGGGCTGATCGGGGTCTACATCCTGGTCTTCGGCGTCTGGGGCGTCGCCGAGACGATCGGCGACCCACTCTTCGCCCGCACCAGCACCTGGGCCCTCGGGCTCCGGACCAACCTGGCCTTCTCGCTCGCCTCGGTGATCTTCGGGATCGTCCTGATCATCGGGGCCTCGCGGCGCACCAACCTCGGCCACTACATGAACCTCACAGCGGGCGTGGTGTTC
Organism: Micromonospora vinacea; assembly: GCF_015751785.1. Classification (NCBI taxonomy): domain Bacteria; kingdom Bacillati; phylum Actinomycetota; class Actinomycetes; order Micromonosporales; family Micromonosporaceae; genus Micromonospora; species Micromonospora vinacea. Next base: position 2,720,996 of record NZ_JADOTY010000001.1, read on the forward strand.
CTGGTGACCAGCATCCTGACGATGTCGGTGCTGCAGACCGAAGCGAACATCCTCAACTTCTCGATGTCGACAGTGGTCGTGTCGATGCTGTTCGGCCTGATCCTGCTCGGCACCGGCCTCTACGACAAGGTCGGCCCACCGGAATCCGCCGAGGCGGAGCTGGAGCACCGCAAGCACCCGGTGGCCGACGTACACCGCCGCTGATCGGGTCAGCTACGCCGCGCGGTGATCAGCGTCGGCTTCGCCTCCAGGTGCGACAACCCGTTCCAGGCCAGGTTCACCAGGTGCGCCGCCACCGTCTCCTTGCGCGGCTTCCGCACCTCCAGCCACCAGCGGCCGGTCAGCGCCACCATGCCGACCAGCGCCTGCGAGTACAGCTCGGCGAGCTTCGGGTCGTACCCGCGGCTCTTGTACTCGGCGCCCAGGATGTGCTCGACCTGGTGCGCCACGTCGTTCATGACGCTGCTGAAGGTGGCAGTGCCGGACATCAGCGGCGACTCGCGGACCAGCACCCGGAAACCGCTGGTCTCCTCCTCGATGTAGGTCAGCAGGGCCAGCGCAGCCTGTTCCAGCAGCTCGCGCGGATGACCGGCGGTCAACGCCGTGGTGATCCGGTCCAACAGGGCCCGGACCTCCCGGTCCACCACCACCGCGTAGAGCCCTTCCTTGCCACCGAAGTGCTCGTACACCACCGGCTTGGAGACCTTGGCGCGGGCCGCCACCTCCTCGATGGAGGTGGCGTCGAAACCGCGCTCGGCGAAGAGTTGCCGGCCGGTCGCGATCAACTGCTCCCGGCGTTGGGCCGCCGACATGCGGACCCGGGAGGGGGCCTTGGCTTTCGGTGCCGCCGTCGGCGTCGCCCGTCGGCCGCCGACAGCTGCCGCCGCGTCGTCGCTGACCTCAGGCATGTCGCCGCCTCGCTGGCGCTCGGTGACGCCCTGCCGTGGAATGGTTCCTCCGCTGTGCCCGTTCACGTCGTCGCCTCACTGTCGGGCGGTCCGACCACCCTGACGCGCCGTTCGACCGTACCCGGATCGGGCCCGGCACCCCGTCCGCCGAGCCGCCTGGTCCCCCCGCATGGCTCGGTCATCCGGCCATCCTGCCAGGCGGCATCCCGGGGCACCGCCCGGTTTTAGCGGGGTGCGACAGGCTTCACGAGCTTGGCGGCGAGGCGCTCCGGCTTTGGCCAGCGCACCTGCGTCGCGGCGCCGGTCTTCTCGAACAACCAGATCACCCGGGCGGAGATGTCCACCTGACCGCGCAGCACGCCGTGCCGGGCGCTGGTCGGGTCGGCGTGGTGCAGGTTGTGCCAGCTCTCGCCGAACGACAGGATCGCCAGCGGCCAGAAGTTCGAGGCGCGGTCGCCCTGACGCATCGCGAACGGGCGCTCGCCGTAGACGTGGCACACCGAGTTGATCGCCCAGGTGACGTGGTGCAGGAGACCGATCCGGACCAGCCCGGCCCAGAAGAACGCGGTCAGCGCACCCTGCCAGGACCAGGTCACCAGGCCGCCGATCAGCGCCGGGCCGAGCAGCGAGACGGCCACCAGCGCGGGGAAGAGCCGGTCGACCCGGCTGATGTCCCGGTCGGCGATGAGGTCCGGCGCGAAACGCGCGCGGTTGGACAGCTCCCGGCGGAACAGCCAGCCCACGTGTGCGTGGAACAGGCCCCGGGTCAACGCCCAGAAGCTGGTGCCGAAGCGCCACGGGGAGTGCGGGTCACCCTCCAGGTCGGAGAAGGCGTGGTGTCGACGGTGGTCGGCGACCCACTGAATGATCTCGCCCTGCACCGCCAGAGAACCCGCGACCGCCAGAGTCACCCGCAGCCACCGCGTGGCCTTGAACGAGCCGTGCGTGAAGTAGCGGTGGAAGCCGACGGTGATGCCGAGCCCGGAGACGACGTACCAGACCAGGCCGATGATCACGTCGGTCCAGCCCAGCCAGCCGCCCCACGCCACCGGCACGGCGACCAGCAGGGCGACGAAGGGGATGACCACGAAAGCCCAGAGGGCGGCCAGGATGCCGGGGGACTGGCTGCCGTCGGTGAGTGGTTTGGGGCCGGGGCCGGCGGTGTTGGGTTCGAGCAGAGCAGTCGACATGGGACCTCGCAGGGGGATGGTTTGATCACGAAGCTACGCCTACGTCACCGTAACTTACGGCCCCGTAGATCGCACGGGGAAGTTTCGAACGATCTTCGTGTAACTACTCGAACGCCCAGGTCAGTAGGCCCGGTGGTGGGTGTCTGACCGGCCCCCGAAACGAGGGATCGAGGTGTGGGCCGACGAGCCTGGGAGGTCGGGGGCGTCGATCTCTCACGGTACGGCGGGATGAGCGATGGCGTCCGGCGGCCGGGGCGCTAAGGTGTAGCGGCGGGATGTCCATCCATCCCTCATGCGACATGCTCAGCGTCGCTGATCGGCCGTGGTGTAATTGGCAACACCCGGGTCTTTGGTACCCGTATTTCAGGTTCGAACCCTGGCGGCCGAGCTGCCCACCTACGTCCGTTTTAGGGTCCGGTGGGGGTAAGAGGGGAACGTGCCGGGCCTCGCGGCTAGCATGGCCGCGAGAGTGTCCGCCGTCCCGACGGGAGCCACGTCGTGCCCCAGCCCCACCTTCGTACCGTCGTCGTGCTCGCCGCCGGTGAGGGCAAGCGGATGAAGTCGACACTGCCCAAGGTGCTGCACCCCCTGCTCGGTCGGACGCTCCTCGGTCACGTGCTGAGCGCCGCCGCCCCGCTGGGCGCGGACCGCACCGTCGTCGTGGTGGGGCACGGCGCCGACCAGGTCCGGGCGCACCTGTCCGAGGTCGCTCCGGACGCCACGCCGGTGCTCCAGGCCCAGCAGCTCGGCACCGGGCACGCCGTGCGGATCGCGCTGGACGCCGTACCGGACGGTGCCGGCACGGTCGTGGTGATCAACGGTGACGTGCCCCTGCTGCGACCCGAGACGGTCGGCGCGCTGGTGACCGCGCACGAGGAGGCCGCCGCGGCGGCCACCGTGCTGGCCGCCGAGGTGCCCGACCCGGCCGGCCTCGGCCGGATCGTCCGGGACGCCGACGGCCGCCTGGAGCAGATCGTCGAGGAACGCGACGCCGACGCCACGCAGCGAGCGATTCGGGAGATCAACGCCGGCATCTACGCGTTCGACGCGGTGCGGCTGCGCGAGGCGCTGGGCAAGCTCTCCACCGACAACGACCAGGGCGAGGAGTACCTGACCGACGTCTTCGGCCTGCTCCGCTCGGCCGGTGAGCCGGTGGCGGTGCACGTCGCCGTGGACCACGTCGAGACTCTGGGCTGCAACGACCGGGTGGAACTGGCCACGCTGCGCGGGCTGCTGCGCGACCGGATCAACGAGGCCTGGATGCGCACCGGGGTCAGCCTGCTCGACCCCGCCACCACCTGGATCGACGTGACGGTCGCACTGGACCGGGACGCCGTGGTCGACCAGAACACCCAGTTGCGCGGCGGCACCGTGGTCGGCGCCGGCGCACTGATCGGGCCGGACGTCACCCTGATCGACACCGTCGTCGGCCCCGCCGCGTCGGTGATCCGCAGCCACGCCGTCGGCGCCGAGGTGGGCGCTGGCGCGACCGTCGGGCCGTACGCGTACCTGCGGCCGGCCGCACAGTTGGCCGAGAAGGCGAAGGTCGGCACGTTCGTCGAGGTGAAGAACTCGCAGATCGGCGCCGGCGCGAAGGTGCCGCACCTGACGTACGTCGGCGACGCGACGATCGGCGAGCAGACGAACATCGGCGCCGCGTCGGTCTTCGTGAACTACGACGGGGTCAACAAGCACCGCACGGTGATCGGCAGCCACGCGCGGACCGGGGCGGACAACATGTTCGTGGCGCCGGTCGAGGTGGGCGACGGGGCGTACACGGCGGCTGGTTCGGTGATCGTCGACGACGTGCCGGCAGGGGCGATGGGCGTCGCCCGGGCGCGCCAGCGCAACATCGAGGGCTGGGTGGTCATGCGGCGCGCCGGCACCGCCGCGGCGGAGGCCGCGCAGCGGGCCCGCGACGCGAAGGATGCGCAGCCGGCCGGCGACGCGAAGGGTGCGTCCGGTACGACAGGTGCCGCAAGCCACAGTGAGGCAATCCACGGGGCGACCGAGACGGTGGGCGGCGCATCCGGCTCGGGAGATACTGCAACCGAATAGTCCCTGACCCACCACCACCGGGTCGGGTACCGCCGACATAACGGGAGCAGACGGGCCCATGGGCAGCATCGTCGCCGAAAACCGCAAAAGCCTGATGCTCTTTTCCGGACGTGGCTTTCCGGAGTTGGCCAAGGAGATCGGCGAGGTGCTCGGCGTCGCGCCGACCCCGGCCGACGCGTACGAGTTCGCCAACGGTGAGATCTTCGTACGGTTCAAGGACTCGGTACGTGGTTCGGACGCCTTCGTGGTGCAGTCCGTCACGCACGGAGTGAACACCTGGGTCATGGAGACCCTGATCATGGTGGACGCGCTGAAGCGGGGGTCGGCCAAGCGGATCACCGTGGTGCTGCCGTTCTACCCGTACGCGCGCCAGGACAAGAAGCACCGCGGTCGGGAGCCGATCTCGGCCCGCCTGGTGGCGGACCTGCTGAAGACCGCCGGCGCGAACCGCATCCTCACCGTCGACCTGCACACCGCGCAGATCCAGGGCTTCTTCGACGGCCCGGTGGACCACCTCTTCGCGATGGACATCCTGGCCGAGTACGTGGAGCACAAGTACGCGGGCCGGCCGATGACAGTGGTGGCACCGGACTCGGGCCGGGTGCGGGTGGCCGAGCGGTGGACCGACCGGCTGGGCGGCTGCCCGCTGGCGTTCATCCACAAGACCCGTGACCCGATGAAGCCGAATCAGGTCGTGGCGAACCGGGTGGTCGGTGAGGTCGAGGGTCGGGTCTGCCTGATCGTCGACGACATGATCGACACCGGGGGCACCATCGCCAAGGCCGCCGACATCCTCAAGGAGTCGGGCGCGGCGGAGATCGTCGTCGCGTCCACCCACGCGCTGCTCTCCGACCCGGCCACCGAGCGGCTGAAGAACAGCTCGATCAGCGAGATCGTGGTGACGAACACGCTGCCTCTCCCGCCGGAGAAGCAGCTGGACAAGCTCACCGTGTTGTCGATCGCGCCGCTGCTGGCACGGGCGATCCGGGAGGTCTTCGACGACGGCTCGGTGACCACCCTCTTCGGTGGCCTGAGCTGAGCCGAGCCCCGTTTCCGCCACTCGACACGCTGGCGGGAGCGGGGCTGGCAAACTGACGGAAACGGGGCTGGCACGCTGGTGGGAGCACCACCGACGGGCCGGTTCCGAGCCGTGATCGGGGACTGCCGGAAACCCTGGAAACAGCTCGGGTAGACTGGTGCGGTTGCCACGGCGAGGGTGCCCGGCGGGCCGCTGAAAAGCGCCGCACGGAGGCACCGTCATCGACGCGGTGCTCCGGGCAGTCGTTCATGACGCATGAGCCCCAGCGAGCCCCTCGCCCCAGCACCGTTAGACGACAAGCCGCCGCAGCGAAAAGCATCAGGAGTTTCCCCGTGTCCGAGGTAAAGATCAGCGCCGAGCCCCGTACCGAGTTCGGCAAGGGTGGTGCCCGCCGTACCCGCCGGGCCGGCAAGGTGCCCGCCGTGCTGTACGGCCACGGCGAGAAGCCCAAGCACATCGCGCTGCCGTCGCGGGAGTTCGCCGCCGCGATCCGCAAGGGCGGTGCCAACCAGCTCTTCGCGATCGACATCACCGACGGCACCCAGGTGCTGGCGCTGCCGAAGGCGATCCAGCGTGACCCGATCCGCGACACCTTCGAGCACGTCGACCTCATCCTGGTCCGCCGGGGCGAGAAGGTCACCGTCGAGGTCCCGGTCCAGCTGACCGGCGAGGCCGCCCGGGACACCCTGATCGTGCACGACCACGACACCCTCTCGGTGACCGCGGACGCCACCAAGGTCCCGGACCACCTCGAGGCGTCGATCGAGGGCCTGGAGGCGGGCACCCTGGTGACCGCCGGCGATGTCGAGCTGCCGGCCGGCGTCGAGCTGGCCGCCGACTCGGACCTGACCGTCGCGTCGGTGACCGCCGCCCCGACCGCCGAGCAGCTCGAGGCGACGCTGCCCGAGGTCGAGGCCGCTACCGACGAGGCCGAGGCCGAGGTCGGCGAGACCACCGAGGGCTCCGAGGGCGCGGACGCTGCCCCGGCCGAGGGTGGCGAGACGACCGAGGCGCGCACCGAGGCCTGATCGGTTCGTACTGTGCGACAGGCGTCCCCGGATGTTCGGGGGCGCCTGTCGGCATATCGGGAGTCGGTGGGATGGGCGTCGGAAGGGACGGGTCGTGACGGACGAGGCGGGGCCGTGGCTGGTGGTCGGCCTGGGCAACCCGGGCCGGGAGTACGCCGGCAACCGGCACAACGTCGGGTTCATGGTGGCCGAGCTGCTGGCCAAGCGGGTGAGCGCGCGTTTCGGCCGGCACAAGCGGGCGGTGGCCGAGGTGGCCGAGGCGCGGCTGGGGTTCGGTGGGCCGAAGCTGGTGCTGGTGAAGCCACTGACGTACATGAACCTCTCCGGCGGGCCGGTCGCGGCGCTGGCGCAGTTCTACAAGGTGCCGACGAATCAGGTGATCGCGGTGCACGACGAGTTGGACATCGAGTTCGGCCAGGTACGGGTCAAGTTCGGCGGCGGCGAGGGCGGGCACAACGGCCTGCGCTCGATGTCGAAGTCGTTGGGCACCAAGGACTACGCCCGGGTGCGGTTCGGCGTCGGTCGACCGCCGGGGCGGCAGGATCCGGCGGACTACGTGCTGTCGGATTTCGGCGCGGCCGAGCGTAAGGAGTTGGATTTCCTGGTGGACCGGGCCGCTGACGTGGTGGAGTCGGTGATCACCAGGGGCGTGGAGCCGACCCAGAACCTCTACCACGGCAGCTGAGCCGGGCGGGGCGTACCCGAATCGGAAACGGCGGGCCGGTAGTCTGCGCCTTTCGGCGTGCCGCGACCGGCGACGCGAGTCGCGGCGGATCGGCCCGTGCGGGCAGCGCGGCGAGGCGACGGGAGCGGACAGATGAGCAGTCCTCCGATGATCGATGGCGCGTTCGCCCGATGGCTGGCGTCCCGGGCGGGGCAGGCGCTGCTCGACCTGCGCACGGAGATGGGTTTCGCCGACACCGGCGCGCTGAAGTCGGCCGGGGACAAGGTGTCGCACGACCTGATCCGCACGGAGTTGGCGAAGTGGCGTCCGGGTGACGCGGTGCTCTCCGAGGAGGACGAGGGCTCGCGGTTGGCCTGGGCCGCGGAGGTGAACACCGGAGCGGTGTCGAGGCTGAACGCCGACCGGGTGTGGATCGTCGACCCGTTGGACGGCACCCGCGAGTTCTCCGAGGAGGGCCGCTCCGACTGGGCGGTGCACGTGGCACTCTGGGCGCGCAACGCGCCGAGCCCGCACGGGCTGGTCGCCGGGGCGGTGGGGCTGCCGGCGCAGCACCGGGTGCTGGGCACTGACTACCCGCCGGCGTACCCGCCGATGACTGTGGAGGCGGCGACGGCCGGCGAGCGGAAGATCCGCCTGGCCGCGAGCCGGAGCCGACCGCCGGTCTTCCTGACCGATCTGGCCGAGGACGTCGGGGCGCACCTGGTGCCGATGGGGTCGGCCGGAGCGAAAATCGCCGCAGTGGTCACCGGCGAGGTGGACGCGTACATCCACGCAGGTGGGCAGTACGAGTGGGACTCGGCGGCCCCGGTCGCTGTGGCGACGGCCACCGGACTGCACGCTTCCCGGATCGACGGTTCTGCGCTGAAATACAACGAGGCGGATCCGCGCCTGCCCGACCTTCTGGTCTGCCGCAAGGATCTCGCCACCCGGTTGCTTGCAGCGCTGCAGAAACATTCCGGGTAGCCTGAGCGAACTTTCTTGACATGCCCGACCGGAAAGGTCTGGAAATCGGATGAGCGAGCGAATCGAGCCGGTGTCATGACCACCCCCGCGGCGTACCAGGTCTCCCACCTGGACGCCCTGGAAGCCGAGAGCATCTTCGTGATGCGCGAGGTGGTCGCCGAGATGGAACGCCCGGTGATGCTCTTCTCCGGTGGCAAGGACTCGATCGTCATGCTGCGGCTCGCGCAGAAGGCGTTCGCCCCGGCCAACGTCCCCTTCCCGGTCATGCACGTCGACACCGGGCACAACTTCCCCGAGGTCCTCGAATACCGCGACCAACGGGTCGCCGAGCTGGGGTTGCAGCTGGTGGTGGCGAGCGTGCCGGAGGCCCTGGCCAGCGGCATGGTCCGCGAGTCCGGCGACGGCATGCGCAACCGGATCCAGACACCTGTGCTGCTGGACGCTGTGGAGAAGCACCGCTTCGACGCGCTGTTCGGTGGCGCCCGCCGCGACGAGGAGAAGGCCCGGGCCAAGGAGCGGGTGTTCAGCTTCCGCGACGAGTTCGGTCAGTGGGACCCGAAGAACCAGCGGCCGGAGCTGTGGTCGCTGTACAACGGCCGGCACCACCCGGGCGAGTCGATCCGGGTCTTCCCGCTGTCCAACTGGACCGAGCTGGACGTCTGGCACTACATCGCCCGGGAACGCATCCCACTGCCGTCGATCTACTACGCGCACGAGCGCGAGGTGATCGAGCGGGACGGCATGTTCTACGCCGTCAACGAGTTCTTCCGCCCCCGCGCGGGTGAGGAGCGGTTCAAGGCGCAGGTGCGCTACCGCACCGTCGGCGACGCCTCCTGCACTGCGGCCGTCCGTTCCGACGCGGACACCGTGGAGAAGGTCATCGAGGAGGTGGCGGCCACCCGGATCACCGAGCGCGGCGCCACCCGCGGTGACGACCGGGTCAGTGAGGCCGCCATGGAGGACCGCAAGCGGGAGGGCTACTTCTGATGAGCACCGAGATCGTGGCGTCCGCGAATGCGGAGCCGCGGGCTGTTACCGGGGCCGGGCCGGAGGCCCGGCCGATGGACCTGCTGCGGTTCGCCACCGCCGGCAGCGTGGACGACGGGAAGTCGACCCTGATCGGCCGGCTGCTCTACGACACCAAGTCGCTCTTCACCGACCAGTTGGCCGCCGTGGAGGCGGTCAGCGCGGCCCGCGGTGACGAATACACCAACCTGGCCCTGCTCACCGACGGTCTGCGCGCCGAGCGGGAGCAGGGCATCACGATCGACGTGGCGTACCGGTACTTCGCCACTCCCCGGCGCAAGTTCATCATCGCCGACACCCCGGGCCACATCCAGTACACCCGCAACATGGTCACCGGGGCATCGACAGCGGACCTGGCGTTGATCCTGGTGGACGCGCGCAAGGGCCTCGTCGAGCAGTCCCGCCGGCACGCGTTCCTCTGCTCCCTGCTGCGGGTGCCGCACCTGGTCCTCTGTGTCAACAAGATGGACCTGGTCGACTGGTCGCAGGAGGTCTACGAGCGGATCGCCGACGAGTTCACCGCGTTCGCGGCGAAGCTCGACGTACCGGACCTGACCGTGGTGCCGGTCTCCGCGTTGCGCGGCGACAACATCGTCACCCGGTCGGACAACATGCCCTGGTACGAGGGCCCGTCGCTGCTGCACCACCTGGAGCGGGTGCACATCGCCAGCGACCGCAATCTGGTCGACGTCCGGTTCCCGGTGCAGTACGTGATCCGTCCGCAGTCCACCACTGTCACCGACTACCGCGGCTACGCCGGCCAGGTCGCCTCCGGCGTGCTGAAGCCGGGTGACGAGGTGATGGTGCTGCCCTCCGGCTTCACCAGCCGGATCGCCGCCGTGGAAACCGCCGACGGGCCGGTCCCGGAGGCGTTCCCGCCGATGTCGGTGACGGTACGACTGGCCGACGAGATCGACATCTCGCGCGGTGACCTGATCTGCCGGCCTAACAACGCACCGGCGGTGGCCCAGGACATCGAGGCGATGGTCTGCTGGATGGACGAGACGGCCCCGCTGCGGGTCGGCGGCCGGTACGCGATCAAGCACACCACCCGGTCGGCTCGGGCCATCGTGCGCGGGCTGCACTACCGGCTGGACATCAACTCGCTGCACCGCGACGAGTCGGCCGACGAGTTGCGGCTCAACGAGATCGGCCGGGTGCGTCTGCGCACCACTGTGCCGCTGCTGGCCGACGAGTACCGCCGCAACCGCACCACCGGCGGCTTCGTCATCATCGACGAGGCGACCAACCGCACGGTAGGTGCCGCCATGATCGTCGAAGCCGGCTAACCGCCTGCCAGCCCAGCCCCAGCCCAGCCCCCACCCCACCCCACCCCGAGCGGTGATCAAGAGGCTTGCGTCAATTCGAGCCCGAATCCTGACGCAGCCCTCTTGATCACCGGCTGGGGTGGGTGGGGGTCACTGCAGGCGGGTGGCGCCGGGGGAGGGGAGGACGGTGACGGTACCGGGGGCGGTGAAGCCACGTTCGGCGTACGCGTCGGTCACCGCGGCGGCAATCGCATCGGCCCGGTCGGCCTCGACCAGCGCGAGCACGCATCCGCCGAAACCGCCGCCGGTCATCCGGGCGCCCAGGGCGCCGGCCGCCAACGCCGCCTCGACCGCGGTGTCGATCTCCGGCACGGTGATCTCGAAGTCGTCGCGCATCGAGACGTGGGAGGCGGTCAGCAGCGGGCCGATGTCGCGGACCCGGGCGGCGCGGAGCAGCGCCACGGTGTCCAGTACGCGTTGGTCCTCGGTCACCACGTGTCGGACCCGCCGCCGGGTCTCCTCGTCGTCGAGCTGCGCCAACGCGGCGTCGAGCTGGTCGACGCCCACGTCGCGCAGGGCGGCGACGCCGAGCGTGGTGGCCCCGGCCTCACAGGAGCGTCGGCGGGCCGCGTACTCCCCGTCGGCGTGGCGGTGCGGTGCCCGGCTGTCGATGACCAGTACCGCCAGCCCGGCGGCGTCCAGGTCGAACGGGATGTGCTCGACCGACTCGTCGCGGCAGTCCAGGAAGAGGGCGTGCCCAGCGCGGCACCGGATCGCCGCGGACTGGTCCATGATGCCTGTCGGCGCGCCCACGTAGACGTTCTCCGCACGCTGGGCCAGCCGGGGTTGCAGTTCCGGGGCGAGCTCCAGCTCGCCGAGGTCGAGCAGGGCCGCCAGCACGGCCGACTCCAGCGCGGCCGAGGAGGAGAGCCCGGCGCCCAGTGGCACGTCGGAGGCGATCGCCAGCCGGGCGCCCGACACCGGGTGACCCGCCTCGCGCAGCGCCCAGACCACCCCTGCGACGTACGCGCCCCAGCCGGTGACCCGACCCGGCTCGGCGACGTCGTCCGCGCCGAAGGTGATCGCCTCGCCGGAGAGCTCGGACCAGACCGTCCAGTGCTCCCCGTCCTGCCGGTCGGCCGCGACGACGGTGCGCATCGGCAGCGCGAACGGCAGCACGAAGCCGTCGTTGTAGTCGGTGTGCTCACCGATCAGGTTGACCCGGCCCGGGGCCGCCCAGCGGCCGGAGGCCTGGCCACCGAACTGCGCGGAGAAGCCGGCGGCGGCCCGCTCGGCGACGTCACCGCTCGAGTGGGTCACGGTGTCTCCCTTTGTTCGCGACTGCGGGGCTCGCAAACCCGGCTCACTCCTCGCGCTCACCGTGCCTCCTTTGTTCGCGACTGCGGGGCTCGCAAACCCGGCTCACTCCTCGCGCTCACCGTTGCCCCAGGATGTGCGTGCGGTAGAACGCCCAGGCATCTCCGACCATGTCGTGCAGGGTCGGCTTCTGCGGCACCCAGCCCAGCTCCTCGCGGGCCAGCGCGGAGGACGCGACCAGCTCGGCCGGGTCGCCCTCGCGGCGCGGGGCGACCTCGACGGGCAGTTGGTGCCCGGTCACCTCGCGGACCACGTCGACGACCTGGCGGTTGGTGAAGCCGTTGCCGTTGCCCAGGTTGTAGATCCGGTGCTGGCCGCCGGTGGCCGCGTCCAGCGCCAGCAGGTGCGCGCGGGCCAGGTCGGCGACGTGGATGTAGTCGCGGACGCAGGTGCCGTCCACTGTGGGGTAGTCGTCCCCGAAGAGCTGGAGCTTCTCCCGGCGGCCGGCGGCGACGTCCAGCGCGATCGGGATGAGGTGCGTCTCCGGGTCGTGTCGCTCGCCGAGCGTGATGTCGCCGTCGAGGTGGGCGCCGGCGACGTTGAAGTAGCGCAGCGACACGGCGGCCAGCCCGTGCGCGATCGCCTCGGAGGTGAGTGCCATGTCGACGGCGAGTTTGGTGGCGCCGTACGTGTTGGTGGGCGCCTTCACCGCGTTCTCGGTGATGGGCAGTTCGGTGGGGTTGCCGTAGACGGCGGCGGTGGAGGAGAAGACCATCCGGGGCACCCCGGCGGCCCGGACCGCGTCGATCAGGGCGAGCGTGCCGATGGTGTTGTTCTGCCAGTACAGCTCCGGCTTGACCATCGACTCGCCGGCAGCGATCAGGGCGGCGAAGTGCAGCACCCCGTCGAACCCGGCGTCCGCGGTGATGACGCGGGCGGCGTCGTGGATGGACGCCTCCACGTGGGTGGCGTCCGGGGCGAGGGCCTCGCGGTGGCCGGTGCGCAGGTCGTCCAGGATGACCACCTGGTGACCCGCGTCGAGCAGCATCCGGGTGACCACGCTTCCGATGAAGCCGGCGCCTCCGGTGACGAGCAGTTTCACGTCCTTGCCTCCTGCCTGGCCCGCCCGGGACGTGGCCCTTCGGTGATCACACTAGGGCGGTGGCCGGCACGCTCGCCGACGCCACCGTCAACCCCATTCCATCATAATCTCTCATGATTAAACAGAGCCGAACATTCGGGCGCCGCTCCGCGTGATCCCCGGTGCGGTGGGCACACGGTGTCTACCATCTCTGTCATGCGGGAAGTGGCCCGTACCGGGCTCCGGCGACGCGCGCGGGTACACCCCCGCCGCGACCCCGGCCCGCTCGCCCGGGCCGTCGCCCGGGTGCTGGTCCGCGCCGCGGACGGCGCCACCCGACTCGTCACCGATCTGCTCGGGACCGGTCCGGCGGCCGGCCGGGAGCGCATCTCAGAGGCCGATCTGCGGGACCTCGTCGCGGCGAACACCGTGCTCGACCCGGACGAGCGGCGGATCATCGACGAGGTCCTGGTGGCCGGTGCCAGCCTGATCCGCGAGGTGATGATGCCGCGCACCGAGGTGGTCTTTCTCCCGGCGCGGCTGACCATCGTCGAAGCCGCCCGACTGGTCCGCGCCGAAACCCACACCCGCTACCCGGTCACCGACGGCACCCACGACGACGTGGTCGGCTTCGTGCATCTCCGTGACGTACTGCTGCGCCCGGACGCCGACCCGTGCGTCACCGTCGGCGAGTTGGCCCGGGAGGTGAAGCGGCTCCCGGGCAGCAAACGGGTGCTCGCGACGCTGACCGAGATGCGCCGGGAGGGCCAGCACCTCGCGGTGGTGGTCGACGAGTACGGCGGCACGGCCGGGATCGTCACCCTGGAGGACCTCATCGAGGAGTTGATCGGTGAGATCCACGACGAGTACGACGCCGCCCCGGACCCGGTGCACGACGGCCTGCCCGCCGTGGTGGACGGTCGCCTCAACCTCGCTGACTTCGCCGAGCGGACCGGTGTGGCACTTCCCGCCGGGCCGTACGAGACGGTGGGCGGGTTCGTCATGGCCGCGCTGGGCCGGCTTCCGGTGACCGGCGACGAGGTGCCGGTGCCGGGTGAGCCCGCCGAGGTCGGCGCGCCCGATCCGGCCGACCTGCCAGCCGGCTGGCTGCTGCGGGTGCTCGCGTTGGACGGCCGCCGGGTGGCCCAACTCGCCGTCTCCGCCGCCCGCGCCGCCGAGCCGCGCACCGAGCCGCGCACCGAGCAGCGCCGCGAGTACGACGCCGAGCTGGCCTCGGCGGGCGGTTCCGGGCAGGCCCGGGAGGCGGTGGCGGGGCAGCACCGCCGGGTCACTGTCGGCCCGACGCGCCGGGTCGGCGCGGGCGAACCACGCGAGGTCAGCACCCCGGCACCGGCGGGCCGGAGCCGACCCGCCGGCCCGTCATGACGGACCGGGTTGCTTGCTGACAGAATTATCGCCATGTCCGACGTACCCGCCCGGCCCCGCGTCTTCTCCGGCATCCAGCCGACAGCCGACTCGTTCCACCTCGGCAACTATCTGGGCGCGGTGCGGCACTGGGTGGCACTACAGGACACCCACGACGCGTTTTACTGCGTGGTGGACCTGCACGCCATCACTGCGGGGCACGACCCGGCGCTGCTGCGCCAACGGACCAGGGTGGCCGCTGCCCAGCTCTTCGCGGTCGGGCTCGATCCGGAACGCAGCACCCTGTTCGTCCAGTCGCAGGTGCCCGAGCACCCGCAGTTGGCCTGGGTGCTCGGCTGCATCACCGGCTTCGGCGAGGCCAGCCGGATGACCCAGTTCAAGGACAAGTCGCAGAAGCAGGGCAACGAGCGGGCCAGCGTCGGGCTGTTCACCTATCCGGTCCTTCAGGCCGCCGACATCCTGCTCTACCAGGCCAACGCGGTGCCGGTCGGCGAGGACCAGCGCCAGCACCTGGAGCTCTCGCGAGATCTGGCCCAGCGGTTCAACTCGCTGTTCGGTGCGACGTTCACGGTGCCCGCCCCTCACATCGTGAAGGACACTGCCAAGATCACCGACCTCCAGGACCCGACAGCGAAGATGTCGAAGTCTTCGTCCTCGCCGGCCGGCATCATCGACCTGCTCGAAGATCCGGCCCGGTCCGCGAAGAAGATCCGTTCGGCGGTGACCGACACCGGTCGGGAGATCGTCTTCGACGCCGAGACCAAGCCGGGTGTGTCCAACCTGTTGACCATCCACTCGGCGCTCAGCGGCCGCAGCATCGACGAGCTGGTGGCCGCGTACGCGGGTCGCGGTTACGGCGATCTGAAGAAGGAACTGGCCGAGGTGGTGACGGACTTCGTCCGCCCGATCCAGGAGCGCACCCGCGCCTACCTCGACGATCCGGCGCAGCTGGACAAGCTGCTCGCGGCCGGCGCGGAGAAGGCTCGTGCCGTGGCCGCGACGACCCTGCGGTCCGCGTACGAGCGGGTCGGGTTCTTCCCGCCCGTGCGTGGCGAGTAGCGCCGCGATACCTGTGGACGGGTCGGTGCTCGGAGGGGCGGCGCGCAGCGTGGATCGCAGTGGCGGGGTGCCGCCGACCGGCGACACCATCCAGATCGGCATCGCGGTGGACATCCCCGAGCCGTGGGGTGCCCAGCTCACCCGGCGGCGGGTCGAGGCCGGTGATCCGCTGGCGGTGCCCGCGCACGTGACATTGCTCGGTCCCACCGAGATCCGGACGGCGAACCTGCCAGCGATCGAGCGGCACCTGGCCGCCGTCGCCGCCGCGCACCTGCCGTTCACGCTGCACCTGCGGGGCACCGGCACGTTCCGTCCGGTCACCCAGGTGGTGTTCGTCGCGGTGGCCGCCGGGATCAGCGAATGCGAGTTGCTGGCGGCGGCCATCGCCGCGGCGCCGGGCCTGCACCGCGAGCTCCGCTTCCCGTACCATCCGCACGTCACAGTGGCTCAGGACGTGGCACCGGAGGCGCTGGACAGGGTGTACGAGGATCTGGCCGACTTCTCCGCGATGTTCGAGGTCGACGCGTTCACCCTCTTCTCGCACAGCGGGCAGGCCAGGTGGCAGCCGCGTCGCGACTTCTGCCTCGGCGACTGAACCGTCGGCGACGCGCCGGCCGGCGAGCATCGGAAGCCGGTTGCCCCTACAGCGGTGGGAGATCGGCGAGGATGATCGCGTGAACGTGATCGGCCGGATCGAGGCGGGCATCGACCGCTGGGTGAGCGGCGCGCGCCACCGGTCGGGGCTCTTCGATCATGTGTGGCGGGCCGGCGTGCTGTACGGCGAGGTGCTGGCCGGCCGATTGGCCGCCGCCATCGCCTACTACGGCTTCTTCGCGGTGTTCGCCCTCGCCCTGGTGGCGTTCTCCATCTTCGGCGCGATCCTTGAGGACAACGACGAGGTGAGCGCGGCGGCGGCCGACTTCCTCAAGGAGAATCTGCCGTTCCTGGACGCCGAGCAGATCGCCAACTCCAGCGGCACTGTCGGTGTGGTCGGCCTGGTCATCCTGGTCTTCACCGGGATCGGCTGGGTGGAGGCAATCCGGTCCTCGCAGCGGCTGATGTACCAGCTCAACCAGCAGCCGGGCAATCTGGTGGTGCGGCGGCTCGTCGACCTGGGCGTGATGATCGGTGTCTTCGTGCTGCTCGGCGTCTCGGTCGCGGCGGTGGACGCGTTGGAGTCGTTGCTGCGGTTCCTGCTGCGCAGCACCGGGTCGGTCGGGCTGACCACGATCAGCGCGGTGCTCAGCGTGCTGGTCAACACCGTGCTCGCCACCGCGCTGCTGCTCGCCGTGCCCCGGCTGCGGATGAGCCGGTCCCGGCTGCGCCCGGTGGTGGTGCTGGTGGCGATCGGTATCACGCTGTTGAACACCGTCGGGCGGTACTACGTGGTACGGACCGAGCGGAATCCGGCGTACACGGTGGTGGCCGGCGCCGTCGGTCTGCTGCTCTACCTCTACCTGCTCAACCAGCTGGTGCTGTTCGGCGCGGCACTCCTGGCGACCAGTACGAACGGCCGAGTGGTGGATCTGGCGGAGACCCCGGCCCCACCGAAGGATGTCGACGAGGGCATCGATCCCGGCACGCCGGGCGGTGCGGGCTGATGACGGAAGGCGCGCAGGTGCTGATCTCGGTCGATCCGGACTCGTCGGTGCCCCCGTACGAGCAGGTGCGGGTGCAGCTCGCCGAGCTGATCGGCGACGGCCGGCTGCCGGTGGGCAGCCGACTGCCCACCGTCCGGCAGCTCGCCGCCGACCTGCGGTTGGCTGCGAACACGGTGGCCCGCGCCTACCGGGAGTTGGAAGCGGCCGGGTTGCTGGAGACCCGGGGGCGCAACGGCACCTTCGTCGCCCCCGGGCGGGACGACGCCGTCGACAGGTTGCAGCGGGCGGCGGCCGGCTACGCGGCGGAGGCGGCCCGGCTCGGTGTGCCGCCGTCCACCGCGCTCGCCCTGGTCCGGGCCGCCCTGGACGCCGTCCGCCCCGGCTGACCGGTCGCCGATCGACAGTCGGACGGGCGATAACTGAGGAGAACGGCGCCGGCGCTCGCGTTCGCGGACCATGATGAGCCGGTGGGCGCACTCATGACACTGGACCTGCCGGCGGACTCACCGCTCCTCGGCCTGCCGTGGATCATCACCTTCGGTCCGCTCGGTGACCTCGACGAGTGGGAGCCGGTGGTCTGTGGGCCGTACGAGCGACCGCACGCGTTGGCCCTGGCCGAGGCGGTGGTGGCCGAGGAGCAGCTGATGGCGGTGGTGGAGCCGTTGCTGCCGGCGCTGTCCGCCGACGAGATCCGCAGCGAGATCGCCGCCGCGCAGGTCGCCGCCGAGGACGAGGCCCGTCAGGTGGAGGGGGCCGACCTGTACGGGGACTTCGAGGACGTGATCGACGAGGAGTTGGACGCGGCAGCCGACGAGGCCGGCCACGGTGAGCCCGCCGAACCGCCGGACGAGGCCGAGGTCCGCGCCGGCTTCACCCGGATCGCGGCGTTGCTCACCGCGAAGTGAGACGTCAGCGGGTCGGCGCGCGGTCCAGCACGCAGAACTCGTTGCCCTCGGGATCGGCGAGCACGGTGAACCGCTCGGCCCCGGTCTGCCCGACGTCGACCTGCCGGGCGCCGAGGCTCAGCAGCCGCCCCACCTCTGCCTGCGGGTCGCCGTCCGCGACCAGGTCGAGGTGCAGCCGGTTCTTGCCCCGCTTGGCGGTGCCCGAGCCCTGCAACCACACTGTGGGCGCGGCGGCGGACGGCTGCCCCGGCGGCCAGAGCTTGGCGCTGCCGTCGTCGCCCTGCTCCACCTCGTAGCCGAGCGCCGCCGACCAGAACGAGACCATCAGGTCCAGGTCCTCGACGTCGAGCGTGCACTGGGCGATCCGTGCCACCATGGGGTCACCTCCGTAGCGATGGTGCCCGATGCGGTACCCACGACGCCTGGGTCCAACCACCGGCGGATTACGGACACCGGCGCCACACGGAGCGGACTCCGCGCGGCGCCGGTGGCACCTCACCCCCCACCACAAGGGGCTGGTAGCCCAGTCGCCCGTCGGCGCGGGGCACGACGAACGACCAGGTCGAGAACGAGTTACCCGTTCAGCGCTGTTCCAACCAGACTGCCGCGTCAATTGGCAGCAACTGGCCGGAGCCCTGTTCGGTGAGCTCGTCGCTGGCGACGAGCGGCTGACCGTACCCGTCGATCAGGACCGGCGCGCCGCTGAGGTTGACCACGCAGGTCAGCACGGTCGCGCCGGAGGTGCGGGAGAAGGCCAGCACGCCCGGCTCACTCTCCCGCCAGGTGACCCCGCCGGCGTCGAGGGCGAGCGCGGGGTGAACGTGGCGGATCCGCAGCGCGGCCCGGTACAGCTCCAGGGTGGAGCCCGGCACGTCGGTCTGCGCCGTGACGGAGAGCGCCTGCCAGACCGCCGGGGCGGGGAGCCAGCTCAGCTCGCTGCCGGCCGGCCCGAAGCCGTACGGGGCCAACTCGCCGCTCCACGGGATGGGCACCCGGCAGCCGTCGCGGCTCTCGCCGGTGCGCAGGAACGCCGGATCCTGGCGTAGCTCGTCGGGGAGGTCGAGGACCTCCGGCAGGCCCAGCTCCTCGCCCTGGTAGAGGTAGGCGCAGCCGGGCAGGGCGAGCATCAGCAGACTGGCGGCGCGGGCCCGGCGCAGCCCTTCGGCACCGTCGCCGTAGCGGGTGACGTGCCGCTGCTTGTCGTGGTTGGAGAGCACCCACGTGGTCGGCGCCCCGACCACTGTCGCCTCGGCCAACGCTGTGTCGATCACCTTGCGGAACGAGTCGGCCGACCAGGTGGCGTCGAGGAAGTCGAAGCTGAACGCCTGGTGCAGCTCGTCCGGGCCGATGTAGCGGGCCAGGCGCTGCGGTGTCTCGGCCCACGCCTCGGCGACCGCCATCCGACCGCCCGGGTAGCTGTCCAGGATGGGCCGCCAGGCCCGGTAGATCTCGTGCACCTCGTCCTGGTCGAAGTAGGGCAGCCGACCCTTGCCGAGCAGTTCGACCTGGCGCTGGCCGGTGGTCATCGAGCTGAAGCCGACGTCCGGCAGCCCTTCCGCCTTGATCATGCCGTGCGCGACGTCGATGCGGAATCCGTCCACGCCCCGGTCCAGCCAGAACCGCAGCACGTCCTCGAACTCGGCGCGGACCTCCGGGTGGCGCCAGTTCAGGTCCGGCTGCGAGCTGTCGAACAGGTGCAGGTACCACTGACCATCGGCGATCCGGGTCCAGGCGGGGCCGCCGAAGATGCTCTCCCAGTCGTTCGGGGGCAACTCGCCGTTCGCGCCCTGGCCGTCGGCGAAGAGGTAGCGGGCACGCTCCGGTGAGCCGGGGCCGGCGGCGAGCGCGGCGGTGAACCAGTGGTGCGCGCTGGAGGTGTGGTTGGGCACCAGGTCGACGATGATCCGCAGGCCGTGGGCGTGCGCGTCGGTGATCATCGCGTCGAAGTCGTCGAGGGTGCCGAACATCGGGTCGACGTCCCGGTAGTCGGCCACGTCGTACCCGCCGTCGATCATCGGCGAGGTGTAGAAGGGGGTCAGCCAGAGCGCGTCCACCCCGAGGTCGCGCAGGTAGGGCAGGCGCTGCCGGATGCCCTGGAGGTCGCCGGTGCCGTCGCCGTCGCTGTCGGCGAAGCTGCGGACGTACACCTGGTAGACGACTGCGGAGCGCCACCAGTCGTCGTCGGTGGCATGCGGCGGGGCGGCGGTGCTGATCATTGGAGCAATATGCCGGCCCGTCGCTGCAAGAGTCAAGCAGATCTTGCGTAAGAAAGGCGGGCGGAGCTCGGCGCGACAGCTGTGGAGCCGCGTACCACCAGCTCCGGGCGGAACAGGTACTCCGAGTGCGGGGCGCCGTGCCCGTTGATCTCGTCGACCAGGGCGCGGACGGCGGCCACCGCCATCGCGGTGACCGGCTGCCGCATTGTGGTCAGCGGCGGGTCGGTGAAGGCCATCAGCGGGGAGTCGTCGTAGCCGACCACGGAGAGGCCCTCGGGCACGGTGAGACCGCGTTGGCGGGCAGCCCGGACGGCGCCGAGCGCCATCAGGTCGGAGCCGCAGACCACCCCGGTGACGCCCCGGTCCAGCAGTCGGCCCGCCGCCGCCTCGCCACCCTCCACTCCGAACAGTGACAGCTCGGCCAGTGGGCCCAGGTCGGCCTCGGCGACGCCGGCCAGCCGGGTCATCGCGGAGCGCCAGCCGGCCACCTTGCGCTGCACCGGGACGAACCGGTCCGGGCCGGTGATCAGGCCGATCCGCCGGTGCCCGAGGGCGACCAGGTGGGCGACGGCCAGCTCGGCCGCCTCCCGGTCGTCGCAGGAGACGAAGGGCGCGCCGATGCCGGGCACGTAGCCGTTGATCATCACGACCGGCAACGGCCGGGCGAGCAGCGCCCGGTAGCGGTCGTGGTTGGCGGCGGTGTCGGCGTGCAGGCCGGAGACGAAGACGATCCCGGAGACCTGCCGGTCCAGCAGCATCTCCACGTACTCGTCCTCGGTCACGCCTCCGGCGGTCTGGGTGCAGAGCACCGGGGTGAACCCGCTCTGCGCCAGGGTGGACTCGATGACCTGGGCGAAGGCGGGGAAGATCGGATTGTCCAGCTCCGGCACCACCAGGCCGACCAGCCCGGCGCTGCGCTTACGCAGCCGGGCCGGGCGCTCGTACCCGAGCACGTCGAGGGCGGTGAGGACGGCCTGCCGGGTCTCCGGGGCCACGCCGGGGCGGTCGTTGAGCACCCGCGACACCGTGGCCTCGCTGACTTCGGCCTGCTGGGCGATGTCGGACAGTCGAGCGCGCATGGCGGCACTTTAGCCCACCGGCAAGTTCTTGCGGGGTCCTCTGCAAGCCCTTCCATTACTTGCAACGTCTTGCTAACGTCCCCGCGACATGCGAGAGCAGCGGCGCAGCATCCCTGCGCCGGTTGGCAAGAACTTCCAGAGGTTTCCACTGGCGGGCCGCCCTTCCCCCGGCGGACCCGCCATGACGACAGGAGCACCGATGCGCATCCGTACCGCGGGTGTGGTCGCCCTCTTCGCCCTGGCGCTCGCCGCCTCAGGCTGCGGTGGCGACAGCGACGAGCCGGCCGCGAAGGACACCCCCAAGGCCGCCGGCGGCAAGCTGGTGATCTGGGCGGACGACAAACGGACCGCCGCCCTCAAGCCGTTCGCCGAGAAGTTCGGCCAGGAGAACGGCGTCAGCGTCGAGGTCCAGGCCGTCCCGAACGAGGACCTCCAGAAAAACTTCGTGACCGTGTCGAGCCAGGGCGGCGGCCCGGACGTGGTGATCGGCGCGCACGACTGGATCGGCAACCTGGTCCAGAACGGTGCCATCGACCCGGTGCAGCTGTCCGACGAGCAGAAGGCCGCCTTCAACGAGACCGCCGTCAAGGCCGTCACGTTCAACGGCCAGCTCTACGGCGTGCCCTATGCCCAGGAGAACCTGGCCCTGATCCGCAACACCGAACTGGCCCCCGAGGCACCGAAGACGATCGAGGACCTGGTCGCCACCGGCAAGCAGCTCAAGGCGCAGAAGAAGGTCACCGAGACGCTCTGCCTCCAGGTCGGCCAGAAGGGCGACGCGTACCACATCTACCCGCTGTACACCTCGGCCGGCGGTTACCTCTTCGGCACCACCGCCAACGGCGACTACGACCCGAAGGACCTGGGCGTGGGCAAGCCCGAGTCGATCGCCGCGTTCAAGAAGATCGCCGCGCTCGGCGAGAAGGGCGAGGGCGTGCTGAAGCGCTCGATCGCCGACACCAACTCGACCGCCACCTTCACCGGCAAGAAGTGCGCGTTCCTGGTCTCCGGGCCGTGGGCCACCGCCGACGTGAAGAAGGCCGGCATCACGTACGACATCTCCGCCGTTCCCGGCTTCGCCGGCGGCAAGCCGGCCGCGCCGTTCGTGGGCGTCCAATCCTTCTACGTGGCGGCCAAGGGCAAGAACAAGGCTCTCGCCCAGGAGTTCGTCGCCAACCACGTCACCAAGCCGGACCTGGCCGTGGCGCTCTACCAGGCCGACCCGCGCCCGCCGGCGCTGACCGCCGCGCTGGACCAGGTCAAGAGCAGCGACCCGGACCTGGCCAAGTTCATCGAGGCCGGCAAGAACGGCCAGGTGCTCCCGGCCATCCCGGCCATGGCCGCGATCTGGGACCCGTTCGGCAAGGCCGAGGCCGCCGTCATCGGCGGCGCCGACCCGACCAGCACGGTTACCGCAGCCGGCAAGACGATCGCCGGTTCGATCAAGTAATGAGCACACCGCTGTCCGGCCCGGGGTCTGCCCAGCAGGCCCCGGGCCGGGGGCCCGTCCGCACCGGGTCCCCGCGCACCTCCCGTACCGCGCGGAACCACGCGCCGATCACCGCGGCCGGCCTTGCCGCGAAGGTGATCCTGCTCGGCCTGGTGGCCGGGATCGCGATCTGGGCGGCCTTCCCGCTCGTGGCGGCCGAGAAGTGGGTCGGGCTGGCAGTGCTGGTGCTGACCACCGCCGCACTGTTCTATCTGTACCTGGGCCGCCGGCACGTCCCGGCGAAGTACCTCATCCCCGGCACGCTCTTCCTGATCGCCTTCCAGGTCGTGCCGGTGCTCTACACCGCTAGTACGGCCTTCACCAACTTCGGCGACGGCCACCGCGGCAGCAAGGACGACGCGATCGTCGCGATCCAGACCTCCTCGGTCAGGCAGGTCCCGGGGTCCACCCAGTACCCGTTGTCGGTCGCCACCAAGGGCGACCCGGCCACCGGTGCCCTGGTCTTCCTGATCACCAAGCCAGGAACCGACACGGTCTCCGTCGGCGACGCCGGGGGCCTGCGCCCGCTCGAGCCCGGCGCGGCCACCGTCGGCGCCGGCGGGAAGGTCACCGCGGCCGACGGCTACACCGTGCTGAACTTCGGCCAGGCCAGCGCCCGCAGCAAGGACATCACGGACCTGGTGGTGCCGACCGCCGGAGGCGCGCTGCGCTCGTCCGGCCTGTCTCGGGCGTACGAGGGCAAGGCCGTCCGGGCGTACGACGCCGGCTGCGACTGCGTCAAGGACAGCGACAGCGGCAAGACCTGGACCGCGGACGGCGAGGTCGGCGCGTTCGTCGCCGCCGACGGCGAGCGGCTGGCCCAGGGTTGGAAGGTGAACGTCGGGCTGTCCAACTTCACCCGGGTGCTCACCGACGAGCGGATCTCCGGGCCGTTCCTCGGCACGCTGATCTGGAACTTCGCCTTCGCCATCGGCTCCACCGGCAGCACGTTCATCCTCGGCATGCTGATCGCCCTGGCGCTGCACTCGCCCCGAATGCGGGGCACCAACCTCTACCGGATGTTGCTGATCCTGCCGTACGCCATGCCGTCCTTCGCGATGCTGCTGGTCTGGCGGGACATGTTCAACACCGACTTCGGGCTGATCAACAATCTGTTCGGGCTCAGCGTCGACTGGTTCGGGCAGGACTGGTCCGCCCGCGCCGCGGTGATCCTGGTGCAGCTCTGGCTCGGCTACCCGTACATGTTCCTGGTGGCCACCGGCGCGCTACAGGCCATCCCACGGGAGTTGACAGAGGCCACCTCGGTCGACGGGGCGTCGCGCTGGCAGTCGTTCCGGGCGGTCACCCTGCCACTGCTGCTGGTCGCGCTCTCGCCGCTGCTGATCTCGTCGTTCGCGTTCAACTTCAACAACTTCAACGCGATCTACCTGACCACCGAGGGCGCGCCGTTCCCCGCGGACAACCCCAGCAACGGCGCCACCGACCTGCTGATCACCTACACCTACCGGCTGGCGTTCGGTGGGCAGGCCGCACAGTTCGGCTTCGCCGCGGCCATCTCGCTGTTCATCTTCGCCATCGTCGCGGTGGTGTCGGTGGTCAGCTTCCGGCGGACCCGCCAACAGGAGGAGGTGTATGCATGACCATGCTCACCGGTGCCGCCGTCACGGGCGGCGCGAACGGCCCGGCGGCGGTCAACCGCAACCCGGGCAAGCGTAGGAAGCGATGGTTCGCCGAGGTCGGCTGGCGGCACCTGGTCGGCCTGCTCGGCGTGCTGTTCAGTCTCTTTCCGCTCGTGTTCGTCGTCTCGGCGGCGCTCAATCCGCTCGGCACCCTGTCGTCCACCGAGTTGGTGCCGACCGGCGGGGTGTCGTTGGAGAACTTCGGGAATCTGTTCGCGCGCACCGAGTTCGCTGACTGGTTCCTGAACTCGCTGCTCGTCGCCGGTGGGGCCGCGTTCGCCTCGGTCTTCCTCTCCGCGCTCGCGGCGTACGCCTTCTCCCGGATGCGGTTCCAGGGCCGACGGGTGGGGTTGCTGTCACTGCTGTTGATCCAGATGTTCCCGCAGTTCCTGGCGATCGTTGCGATCTTCTTGATCTTCGGCACGATCACCGACCTGTGGCCGGCCATCGGCTTCAACACCCCGTGGGGTCTGTTGCTGCTCTACCTGGGTGGCGCGCTGGGCGTGAACACCTGGCTGATGAAGGGCTTCTTCGACACCCTGCCCCGGGAGTTGGACGAGTCGGCCACCGTGGACGGCGCCTCACACGCCCAGGTCTTCTTCCGGATCATGCTGCCGTTGGTGGCGCCGATCCTCGCGGTGACCGGGCTGCTCGCCTTCATCAACACCATCAACGAGTTCCTGATGGCGAGCGTCTTCCTCACCGACACTGATGCCAAGACTCTCGCGGTCGGCATGCGGGGCATGTTGCAGGGCGGCGAGCGGAACACCAACTTCGGGATCTTCGCGGCCGGCACCCTGTTGACCGCGATCCCGACGGTGCTGGTCTTCCAGTTCCTCCAGCGGTACATCGTCTCCGGGTTGACCTCGGGAGCCGTCAAGGGTTGAGACCGGGGGCGGCCGATCCCCGGCGGTGCGAGGTAGGGTGCTTCGGCGTCGCGTCGGCGCTGCTTCGCGGGAGCGGGTCAGCGAACGCGTGGCGCGCCTGCTTCACTAGCCGCTGGTGGTCGGCTGCCCTTCATCCGCCGTCCGGTGCCGTTCCCGGGGAGACTCTCGTGCAACTGTCGATCTTGATGCCGGTCTACAACGAAGCGGAACGCGTCGCGGAGGCCCTCAAGCAGGCCCTCGCCGTGCCGTACCCGTGTGAGATCGAGATCGTGGTGGTCGACGACGGCAGTACGGACGAGACCGCGGAGATCCTCGCCCGGATGGACGACCCGCGGCTGCGGGTGGTGACGCACCCGCGCAACGCGGGCAAGGGCGCGGCGATCAAAACGGCAGTGGACAGCGCCCGGGGCGAGTACATGGTGATCCTGGACGCCGACCTGGAGTACGACCCCCAGGACATTCCGAAGCTGCTGGCGCCGGTGCTGGAGGGGCACGCGACAGTCGTCTACGGCAACCGCACCTTCGGCAGCCACAGCGCCTACAGCTTCTGGTACGTGGTCGGAAACCGGGGTGTCACCACCGCGGCGAACGTTTTGTTCAACTCCTACATCGGCGACCTGGAGACGTGCTTCAAACTGATGCCGGTGGAGCTGTACCGATCGCTGGACATCCGGTCCCGTGGGTTCGGCATGGAGGCCGAGGTGACGGGCAAGCTGCTGCGACGGCGGATCCGCCCCTACGACGTGCCGATCACCTACCGGGCGCGGGGTCGCGACGAGGGCAAGAAGATCACCTGGCGGGACGGGGTGGAGGCGTTGTGGATCCTGGGCCGGGAACGAGCCCGACGTCGTCCCGGCAGCATCCCCGCCAAGGCGCTCGCTGACCGATGACGACCACGAAGCACCGGAACCCGAGCATGATCGCCCGGGTCGTCGTCGCGCTCGTCGGGGTGGGCTGCCTGCTCCTGGCCGTTCAGGGCGCCGTGCAGGCCACCAGCCAGGGCGTCGCCCTGATGAGCGACCGGGAACACGACCTGCACGCACTCCAGCGCCACGTGGACGTGGAGACGCTCTGGCGCCAGTTCGCCGAGCAGGTGCCCACCGGCAGTCGGGTCTCGCTCATCCCGACCCGGACGAACAAGGACCTGTGGCATCAGCGGTTGAGTGAGTTCGCCGCGCTGCACGGATGTGTGGTCGTCCAGGGGGCACCGCAGGACTACTCGGTGAGCGTCGCCTCGGTGCAGCGCAAGCGGCCGACCAGCGCCGGCGTGCGGCTGGTCGTACGGAAGGTCGGCTGACGACATGGATTTCACTCCGGTCCTCGCCATACTCGCCCTCATCGTCGCCGGTTTCCCGCTGGCCTTCGCGATACTGCGTAGTCCCTTCCTCGCCCTGCTCCTCGCGCCGCTCATGGCGGCGCTCCTGAGCTCTGTCGCGGTGGTCCTGATGCTGGTCGTCGGCGGCCCCCTGCTGCTCTGGCTCGCCCTGGTGGTGGCCGCCGGGGCGGCCTGCGCGTGGTGGCTGTTGCGCCGCCCCGGCGAGCCGGTGCCGTACGGGAGGTGGTCGCACGCGCTGTTGATCGCGCTACCTCTGCTCCCGCCGTGCCTCATGATCTTCGAACCGGCCTCCCGCTGGGACGCCCACTCCATCTGGTGGCTGCACGCCGGCTACTTCGCCAACGGGAGCGAGTACGCGCGGGCGGCGATCGGCAGTCCCGCCTTCGTCTTCTCACACACCGACTACCCACCACTCGCGTCCGCGCCCGTCGCCGCCGTGTGGAGCGTCGTCGAGCCGGACTTCCGTACCGCCCAGGTCATTGGCGCGCTGGTCACCGTCTCCGCTGTCGCGATGCTGGTCTACCTGGTCCGGCGGGCGCTGAGCCGGGTGTCCGCGCGGCTGGCCTGGGTGCTGGCCATCGCGCTGGGCCTGGCAACCTGGTCGGGCGTCACGTACGGGGTGACCGGCGGGCTCGCCGACGCGCTCTGGTCCGCCGCCTTCGCCGGAGCGGTGGTGGCCCTGCTGCTCAGTGCGGATCCGCTGCGCCGACCGCTGCTGCCGCTGTTGCTGCTGACCGTGGCGACGCTCAGCAAGAACGAGGGGCTGATCGCCGCCGTGGGCCTCGCCCTGTTGGTCACCGTGCGGGCCCGCGCCGACCTGCGGCGAGCCGCGCTGGTCTGGCTGCCGGTGCTGGCCGGGGGTGCCTGGGCGGTGCTGGTCCGCCTACTGGATGCCCAGTCGGACATCACCAACGGCAGCTCGGGCGACCGGGGCGCGGGGGCGGTGGAGCGGTTCGACTTCACCATCGCGGCGATGTGGGACGTGGTTGGTCAGCTGGTGGTGGGTGCCGCTGTGGTGGCGCTGCTCGGCACCCTGTTCCTGCGGGGGCGACGGCAAGCCGCCGGGTTGGCGGCGGACGGCTGGGTGTGGGCGGTCAACGGCTACTACCTGGTTGTTCTGATCGGGACCTACGTCTCCGGCCCGAACGACATCGAGTGGTGGCTGGCGACCTCGGTGGACCGGGTGACGCTGCCGGTGACGCTCCTGTCGGCGGTGAGCCTTGCCGGATGGGTGGCCGTCGCATTCGGCGGTGACAGCCGGGCGGAGTCGCGACCGGTGCTGGACCAGCCCCGCGAGCCGGCCCTGTCGGGTGCCACCCCGACGTCGACAGGTTGATCGACTGATCCGCGCCCGTCGGCGATTCCCACTACTACGATCCGTCGTTCATAGGGAAGTATGGCGACCGTGGAAGCTCTCAGACTCATCCTCCTCTACGTCCATCTGATCGGGTTCGCCCTGCTGCTAGGTGGCTCGATCGCCCAGTACGCCAGCGGTCGGCTGCGGATCAACCCGGCCATGCTGTGGGGCGCGGTGATCCAGTTGCTGACCGGGCTGGGCCTGTCCGCGCCGCTGCGCGACGGCGACGAGCCGGCACCGGCAAAACTTGTGACGAAGTTGGTGATCGCGCTGCTGATCTTCGTCATGGTCTTCTTCTCCCGTAAGCGGGACGTGGTCAACCGCGGTCATTTCCTCGCGATCGTCGGTCTGACCCTGGTCAACGCGGCGGTCGCGGTCTTTTGGCGGTAACGTCCGAGGAGGAAAACGCCTCCAGAAAACGGACGTTGCGGACGCCACGGCGCTCGGTTACCAGCACGAAGAGTGACGTGCCCCACGCAAGGGTTACACCCGGGTAACAGGCGCTCAACAGTCGTGCACGATTGTCGGCCGGTGGGTGGGCGCGGGCGTACGCTCCCGTCCGTAACGTGGGACAGCCGGCGGCATACCGCAGGTCGGCTGATGGGCTGCCACCGCATTAGGCGCGGTGTGCAATGGGAAGGAGACGTCTTGCGCTCGGTGCGTGGGATGCGGATCGCCTCGATCTTCGCGGTGGGTGGGCTCGCGCTCACCGCCGCCGCTTGTGGCGAGGCCCCCAAGGATGACAACAACGCCGGCAGTGGCGCCAAGAAGTTCAGCGCCTGCATGGTGACCGACGTCGGCGGCATCGACGACAAGTCGTTCAACACCTCGGCCTGGAAGGGTCTGCAGGAGGCCAAGGCCGCCAACGACAACATCGACATCAAGTTCGTCGCGTCGAAGGCCGAGGCCGACTACGAGCCGAACCTGACGCAGTACGTCAACCAGAAGTGCGACTTCATCCTGGCGGTCGGTGGCCTGATGGGCGACGCCACCTCGAAGATCGCCAAGGCGAACCCGAACCAGCAGTTCGGCATCGTCGACGCCAACCCGGGTGACGCCAACGTCTACCCGATGCAGTTCGACACCGCCCAGGCCGCGTTCCAGGCCGGCTACCTGGCCGCCGGGATGAGCAAGAGCGGCAAGGTGGGCACCTACGGTGGTCTGCCGATCCCGCCGGTCACCATCTTCATGGACGGCTTCGTCGACGGTGTGAAGTACTTCAACACCACCAAGGGCAAGAACGTCCAGGCGCTGGGTTGGAACAAGGAGACCCAGAAGGGCTCCTTCACCAACGACTTCGCCAAGCAGGACGAGGGCAAGAAGGTCTCCGACGCGCTGGTCGCCCAGGGCGCGGACATCATCATGCCGGTCGCCGGCGGCTCCGGCCTCGGCACCACCGCCGCCGCCAAGGCGTCCGGTGGCAAGTACAGCACCATCTGGGTGGACGTCGACGGCTGCGAGAGCACCCCGGACTGCTCGGCGATCATCACCACGGTCGTCAAGAACATCCCGGAGGCCGTCAAGGAGGCCGTGATCAAGGCCGCCGGGGGCGAGAAGCTGGAGGCCAAGCCGGGCTTCGTCGGCACCCTGGCCAACACCGGTGTCTCGATCGCCCCGTACCACGACTTCGACAGCAAGGTTCCGGCCGAGCTGAAGGCCGAGGTCGACAAGATCAAGGCGGACATCGCCGCCGGCACCATCACCGTCACCTCGAAGGCCCAGCCGACCAAGTGACAACCAGCCGGCCCCTCCGGTGAGATCATCGGGAGGGTCGGCGGGGGACAGGTACGACCGATCGGCCGCTCCGGCTCTGCGGATACTCCCGCCGAGTCGGAGCGGCCGATCGCGCACCACGGCGGCCGGCCCGGTCCGGCCGGTCCACGGCAGCTAGGCTGCACCATCGCTCGCACTCCAGGAGGTTGCGCTGAGACTCGAACTGCGCGGCATCACCAAGCGGTTCGGTGATCTGGTCGCCAACGATCACATCGACCTGACGGTGGAGCCTGGAGAGATTCACGCCCTCCTCGGCGAGAACGGCGCGGGCAAGTCGACCCTGATGAACGTGCTCTACGGGCTCTACCAGCCCGACGAGGGCGAGATCCTGGTCGACGGCAAGCCGCTGAAGCTGAAGGGCCCTTCCGACGCGATCGGGGCCGGGATCGGCATGGTGCACCAGCACTTCATGCTGGTGCCGGTGTTCACCGTCGCCGAGAACATCATGCTCGGCGCCGAACAGGTCCGGGGCGGCATCGCCGGCTTCCTGGACCGGCGGCGGGCCCGGCGCGAGGTCACCGAGGTGTCCGAGCGCTACAACCTGCGGGTCGACCCGGACGCGGTGATCGAAGACCTGCCGGTCGGCATCCAGCAACGAGTCGAGATCGTCAAGGCGCTCACCCGCGACGTCGACCTGCTCATCCTGGACGAGCCGACCGCGGTGCTCACCCCCCAGGAGACCGAGGAGCTGCTGACTGTCATGCGGTCGCTCAAGGCGGCCGGCAAGTCGATCGTCTTCATCACCCACAAGCTCGGCGAGGTCAAGGCCATCGCCGACCGGATCACCGTGATCCGACGCGGAAAGACCGTCGGCACCGCCTCGCCCGAGGCCAGCCGGGACGAGCTGGCCGCCCTGATGGTCGGGCGCAACGTCCGGCTCACAGTGGACAAGACCCCGGCCACGCCGGGCGAGCCCGTGCTGGAGGTGGCCGGGCTCGTGGTCGACGACGACCGGCAGATCCGCGCGGTCGACGGTGTGGACCTGACCGTGCGCGCGGGTGAGGTGCTCGGCGTGGCGGGCGTACAGGGCAACGGTCAGACCGAGCTGATCGAGGCGGTCATGGGGCTGCGCCCGGTGCTCGCCGGCACGATCAGCCTGGCCGGTGACCGGATCGACGGCTGGAAGCCCAAGAAGGTGCTCCGGGCGGGCGTCGGCTACGTGCCCGAGGACCGCAGCGTGGACGGCCTGGTCAAGGAGTTCAGCGTCGCGGAGAACCTGGTGCTGGACATCTACGACCGGCCGCCGTTCGGTGCCGGGCTCGCGCTGAAGCCGGACGCGATCGCCGCCTCGGCGAAGGAGCGGATCGAGCAGTTCGACGTCCGCACCTCATCGGCCGACGCGGCGGTGGGCACCCTCTCCGGCGGCAACCAGCAGAAAGTGATCGTGGCCCGGGAGCTGTCCCGGCCACTGAAGCTCCTCATCGCCGCCCAGCCGACCCGTGGCGTCGACGTCGGGTCGATCGAGTTCATCCACAGTCAGATCATCCACGAACGGGACATCGGCACCGCCGTCATGGTGGTCTCCAGCGAACTCGACGAGGTGATCGGGTTGGCCGACCGGATCGCGGTGATGTACCGCGGTCGGATCATCGGCATCGTCGGCCCGGACACCCCGCGTGAGGAGATCGGCCTGCTGATGGCCGGCATCAGCCCGGACGCGGCCCACGAGCGCAACACGGACGCCGTGCCCGGCGACGGGCCGGCCACCGACGGGAGCCCGGCGAGCGACCCGGGCTCCGCGAGCGAGGACGAGGCATGACCAACCCCAATCCGCAGTCCGGCTCGCCGGACAAGGAGCCGGCGAGCGAGGCGCAGGCCGCGCAGAACGCGCTCGGCAACACCGAACGGGCCGAGGTGGCGACCGAGCCGGACCGCTCGGTGGCGAAGCCGGGCCCGGAGCCGGAGCCGGAGCCGAGCCTCGGCCGGTTGTTCCTGGACAACCTCTGGGCGGCCAACACCTTCACTGTGACCCTGCTGTCGCTGGTGCTGGCGATCGTGGTCGGCGCGGTGCTGATGATCATCTCTGATCCTGAGGTGCTCTCCACCTACTCGTACATCACCTCCCGGCCGTCCGACGCGCTCAACTCCAGCTGGACGCTCGTCAGCGAGGCGTACGCGAACCTGTTCAAGGGCTCGGTCTTCGACCCCGAGGCGTTCTCCGGCTGGTTGGACGGCGCCAACGGCTGGCAGCCAGTGCTCGCGCCGATCTCGGAGACGCTGACCTACGCGGCGCCGCTGGTCTTCACCGGTCTGTCGGTGGCGCTGGCCTTCCGGGGCGGCCTGTTCAACATCGGTGCCCAGGGCCAGGCCACCATCGGCGTGATCATGGCGGCGCTGGCCGGCTTCCTGCTGCCGCTGCCGCCCGGCCTGCACCTGCTGGTGGCGGTGCTGGCCGGCGCGCTGGGTGGAGCGATCTGGGGTTTCATCCCCGGCATCCTCAAGGCCCGTGCCGGCGCGCACGAGGTGATCAACACGATCATGCTCAACTACGTCGCCACGTACTTCCTCACCTGGCTGATCGTGCAGAACGGCGTGCAGGACCCGAACCGTACCGACGCGATCAGCAAGGCGGTGGACACCTCCGCCCAGCTGCCCCGACTGCTCGGCGACAACCTGCGGGTGCACGCCGGCATCCTGCTCGCCGTGCTGGCCACCTGGGCGGTCGCCTGGCTGCTCAACCGCTCGACGCTCGGCTTCGAGCTGCGCGCGGTCGGCGCCAACCCGGACGCCGCCCGGACCGCCGGCATCAGCGTCACCCGGACGTACATACTGATCATGGTCTTCGCCGGAATCCTGGCCGGCCTCGGCGGCTCGAACATGGTGCTCGGCTCGACCGCCAGCGCGTTGACCCCGCTGGTGGTCGCGCAGATCGGCTTCGACGGCATCCTGGTGGCGCTGCTCGGGCGGGTGAAGCCCTGGGGGGTGCTGCTCGCCGCGCTGCTGTTCGGGGCGCTGCAGGCCGGTGGTAACCGGATGCAGTCGTACTCCGGGATCTCGCTGGAGTTGGTGACAGTGCTCCAGGCGCTGATCGTCATCTTCATCGCCGCGCCGGCACTGGTGAAGGCGATCTTCCAGCTCCGGGCCGCACGTGCCGCCCGGTTGCAGACGAGCCTGGCGAAGGGCTGGTAACTCATGTCCACCATGGCTGTCCCCGACATCGCCGTCGCCCCGGTCGACGAGGGCTTCTGGACCCGCAGCCGCAAGGTCGGCCTCACGTTGCTGGGGCTCGGCCTGCTGTCCGCGGTGCTCTTCGGCGCACTCGCCACCGACCAGCAGGCCCGGTTCACGCTCAGCGACGACGCGGCCGGCGCCGCACTGGAGATCAACGGCACGATCGGGGCGATCCTGTTCGGGATCATCACGATCGCCGCCGGCGCGGCGCTGCTCGCCGGGGTGCCGAAGCGCTGGTTCCTTCCGGTGCTCGGCGTCGGGCTCGTCGGTTTCGTGCTGTCGTTCCTCTGCTGGCAGGTCTCCGCCGCGCCGGCCGGGCAGAACTTCATGCCACTGGTCAACATCATCCGGGGCACGTTCATCCTGGCCCTGCCGCTGATCTTCGGCGCGCTCGCCGGGGTGCTCTGCGAACGCTCCGGCGTGGTCAACGTGGCCATCGAGGGCCAGCTGCTGATGGGCGCGTTCAGCGGGGCCCTGTTCGGCAGCATCTCCGGCAGCGTCTGGGTCGGCCTGGTCGCCGCCGCCATCGGCGGCGCGTTCATCTCGCTGCTGCTGGCCGTCTTCGCGATCCGCTACCTGGTCGACCAGGTCGTCATGGGCATCGTGCTGAACCTGCTGGCTGTCGGCGTCACCGGCTTCCTCTACGAGCGGCTGATGCAGACCGACGCGGAGAAGTACAACAGTGCGCCCCGCTTCAGCAACTGGGAGATCCCGCTGCTGAAGGACATCCCGGTGCTCGGGCCGGCGCTGTTCCGCGGCAACATCTTCCTCTACCTCGGGCTGGTCCTGGTGCTGGTGATCCACATCGGGTTGTTCCGTACCCGGTGGGGGCTGCGGACCCGATCGGTCGGCGAGCACCCGATCGCCGCCGACACTCTCGGCGTCAAGGTGCTGCGGGTCCGCTACCGCAACGTGCTGCTGGCCGGCGTGGTCGCCGGCATCGGCGGGGCGTCCTACACGCTGGCGCTCTACTCGTTCACCAAGAACATGATCGGCGGTAAGGGCTTCATCGCCCTGGCCGCGCTGATCTTCGGCCGGTGGAACCCGACCGGGGCGCTGCTCGCCGCGCTCTTCTTCGGCTTCGCCGACCAGCTCGCCACCTACCTGGGCGCGATCAGCAGCTCCATCCCCAGCCAGTTCCTGGCCATGCTGCCCTACCTGGCGACCATCCTGGCCGTCGCCGGGCTGGTCGGCCGGGTCCGGGCACCGGCCGCCGACGGCAAGCCGTACATCAAGGGCTGACCGACCACTGGTCCGTCGATCATGGAGTTGTGGTGCCTCACAAAAGTCGCAAAGTTGCACCTGTCACCCACCACAACTGCATGATCGACGAAGCCGGCGGGCCGGCGGGCCGGCGCGCTCCTGCGGGGGTGGACGTAACGGTCGCGGGACCCTGGCGGCTTCTGAACTGGGCTACTTCGGCAGGATGATGGCATGACGGACATTGACTGGGCGCAGTTGCGCGCCGCCGCCACCGAGGCGATGCGGCACGCGTACGCGCCGTACTCGACGTTCCCGGTCGGCGCGGCCGCGCTGGTCGACGACGGCCGGGTGGTGGTCGGCTGCAACGTGGAGAACGCCGCGTACGGTGTGACGCTCTGCGCCGAGTGCGGCGTCGTGTCCAGCCTGCACGCCACCGGCGGCGGTCGGCTCGTCGCGCTCTCCTGCGTCGACGCGACAGGCGAGCCGTTGATGCCGTGCGGCCGCTGCCGGCAGCTGCTCTGGGAGCACGGCGGGCCGGACTGCCTGATCGAGAGCAAGACCCGGCCACTGCGGATGGCCGAGCTGCTGCCGCACGCCTTCGGCGTGGAGGACCTGGAGGCGGTCACCGGCGAGACGCCGGTGCCGGTGGTCCCGGAGCGGCTCGCCGCCTGGCGCGGGCGCGGCACCGTCTTCGTGCACCCGGACATGTCCGCCGGCCAGCAGGTCTGGACGGCGTACTGGGAGCGGTCGGCCGGCGACGACGCCGACGCCGAGACCGGCGTGCTGGAGGAGGCGCCGAGCTGGGACGACCCGGCCGAGGCGATCACCTGGGGCCTGGCCCGGACGCCCCGGGTGGTCGTGGTCGACGAGACCGGCACCATCTTCTGGGCCGGCGAGGGTGAGCCGCCGTTGGAGATCCCGGTGCGGTGGGCTGCTGGTTGAGCTCGGGATTGGTTGCGGTTGAGGGCCGGGGCCGACCGTGCCCGGCTCCGGGCGGTCAGGCTTGATCCCTCCGCCGGGCACGGTCGGCCCCGGCCCCGTCGTGGGCACCCGCCGTCCCAGGGCACGGTTGCGGGGCGGTATCTCCATTCGACTAAGAAAGATCTTGTGATGAGTAGTGGGTTTGCTGCTGTTGACGTTATTCGGGTGAAGCGGGACGGGGGGGTTCTGTCGGACGCGCAGATCGACTGGGTGGTCGACGCGTACACCCGGGGGGTCGTCGCCGACGAGCAGATGTCCGCGTTGGCGATGGCGATCCTGCTCAACGGCATGACCGGGCCGGAGATCGCCCGGTGGACCGCCGCGATGATCGCCAGTGGTGAGCGGTTGGACCTGTCGGCGGTACGTCGGCCGACTGTCGACAAGCACTCCACCGGCGGCGTCGGCGACAAGATCACTCTGCCGCTCACCCCGCTGGTGGCGGCGTGTGGCGCCGCCGTACCGCAGCTGAGCGGCCGGGGCCTCGGGCACACCGGTGGCACGCTGGACAAGTTGGAGTCCATTCCGGGCTGGCGGGCCACTGTGAGCAACGACGAGTTCATCGCCCAGCTGGACGAGGTCGGCGCGGTGATCTGCGCGGCGGGTGCCGGGCTCGCCCCCGCCGACCGCAAGCTGTACGCGTTGCGCGACGTGACGGGCACCGTGGAGGCGATCCCGCTGATCGCCAGCTCAATCATGAGCAAGAAGATCGCCGAGGGGACCGGCGCGCTGGTCCTCGACGTCAAGGTCGGCTCGGGCGCCTTCATGAAGTCCGTCGACCAGGCCCGCGAGTTGGCGCGCACCATGGTGGAGCTGGGCGGTGCGCACGGTGTGCGGACTGTCGCCCTGCTCACCGACATGTCCACCCCGCTCGGCCTGGCGATCGGCAACGCGGTCGAGGTGACCGAATCGGTCGAGGTGCTGGCCGGTGGTGGACCGGCCGACGTGGTGGAGCTGACCCTCGCCCTGGCCCGGGAGATGCTCGACGCCGCCGGTCTGCCGGACGCCGACCCGGCGGCGGCGCTGCGCGACGGCCGGGCCATGGACTCCTGGCGGGCGATGATCCGGGCGCAGGGCGGCGACCCGGACGCGCCGATGCCGACGGCCGCCGAGGTGGAGGTGGTCCGCGCCGAGCGGGACGGGTACGTCGCGGCCGTCGACGCGTACGCCATGGGGGTTGCGGCGTGGCGGCTCGGCGCGGGTCGGGCGCGCAAGGAGGACCCGGTCAGCGTGCCGGCCGGTGTGGTGTTGCACAAGCGGCCGGGTGACGAGGTGCGGGCCGGTGACCCGCTCTACGAGCTGCGGGCCGAGGACGCGACGCGGATTCCGGCAGCGCTGACCGAGGCCGCCGGCGCGGTGCGGATCGCGTCGACGGCCCCGGCGGCGACGTCGTTGGTCATCGAACGCATCGGCTGACCGATCCGGGGTTGCCCTGGCGTGGTGCCGGTCACCTGGGAGCGCTATTGTCGCAGGCCAAGGGGGGACAACCGGCCTTGCGCCGGCGCGAGCAGACAGGAAGATCCGCCGTGACCGTTGCTGCCCCCGACCCACGTGAGGTGCGCGAGGCGAGCCTTGACGAGCTTTCCCGGCTGGGCCTGCCGTTGCCGCCGGCCCAGTTTCCCCTCGTCTGGGAGCCGGGTGACCAGATCGACCTGCGCCCGACCGTGGAGATCGAGGCGCGGATCGCGGTGCTGCACCTGATCCTGGCCCGCTGCTTCGGGATGCCCCCGCAGGCGGCGATGAGCTGGCTGCTCGGCTCGCACCTCGTCGACATGGTCACCCCGCCGGAGTGGCAGTTCGTGATGGGCGGCAAGGGCGACCACCGGTCGTTCGTGCTGCACCACGACGCGCTCT
Source organism: Micromonospora vinacea (assembly GCF_015751785.1). NCBI lineage: Bacteria > Bacillati > Actinomycetota > Actinomycetes > Micromonosporales > Micromonosporaceae > Micromonospora > Micromonospora vinacea. The sequence goes on from NZ_JADOTY010000001.1 coordinate 2,757,493, forward strand.
TCGCGCTGGCCTGGGTGCTCGGGCTGAGCAAGCAGCTCGACCCGACGTTGGCCGTCGACGAGCGGCTGGTCGAGCGGCTGCCGCACATCGCCGAGGGGGAGACCTTTCCGCACTGGCGCTCCCGGATCCTCACGGCACCGCAGCACCCGGCCGACGCGGCCGCCCTACTCGACCTGCACTACTGCCTGGACTGGGCGTACCTGGAGACCGAGCGCGGCGGCCGGCGTGCGCCGGGCCTGGTCGACGCGAACGCGATCGGGCAGCGGCGGTGGGCGCTGGAGTGGGCGGTGATCCTGCGCGGGCCGTACCACGACGAACCGCCCGGTTGGGAAGAGGTCGACCTCTCCACCTGAGGTCAGCGAGGTCGCAGGACGTCGAGTCGGACCGCCATGGTGACCCGGACCGGTTCGGGCAGCGCGCCCAGCCGGGTGTCGAGGGCGGCGGGGTCGGTGTGCCAGGCGCTGGGGCCCATCCCGACCAGTGTGGCGACCTCCGGCCGGGTCATTGTCAGCTCCGCCCGGTGCACGGCCGAGCTGGCAGGCGTGAAGTGCCCGCCCAGGCTGCCGGACACCCGGTCGGCCTTGTCCGGGTCGACCCGCAGCAGGCCGAGGGCGTCCACCAACTCGGCCAGGTGGTCGGTGTCGGGCGTGACCACCAGCAACGTGCCGGCCGGGTCGAGCACCCGGTGGAACTCCGGGCCGTTGCGCGGGGCGAACACGTTCAGCAGCACGGCGGTCGAGGCGTCCGCGAGCGGCAGCCGCTGCCAGGTGTCGGCGAGCGCGGCGGCGGCCCGGGGATGCGCGCGGGCCGCGCGGCGCAGCGCCGGCTTGGACACGTCCAGGGCCAGGCCCACGGCGTCCGGCAGCGCCGCCAGCACCGCGCCGAGGTACCGGCCGGTGCCTGCGCCGGCATCCACCACCAGGGGGTACGCCCCGAAGCCCGACGTCGGCAGCCGACCGACGGCTTCCGTCGCGGCCTCGGAGAGGGCGGCCGAGATGAGGTCGTAGTGCCCGGCGGCGAGGAAGTCCGCCCGGGCGGCCACCATCTCGGCGCTGTCGCCGACGTGCGGGGCGCGCCCAGCGAGGAGGTTGACGTACCCCTGCCGTGCGATGTCGAAGCTGTGCCGGCGCGGGCAGCGCAGCGCACTTGTGGTGCCGGCGGTCGCCTCGGCCAGCGGCTCGCCGCAGACCGGGCAGCGCAGCCGGTCGAGGATGCGGGGGTCCACGTCAGGCCGCCGGGCCGCGTCGGCGGTGGTGGACCCACCCGCCGGGGTCGTCCCGTTCGTCCAGCCACCGTGGCGCGTCCATACGGTCCAGCCTAGTGGCCTGGCTCGGCGGGCCTGAGCTGGCTGACTAGGGTCTGAGCATGGTCGCAACTATCCGGTACGAGGACATCGTCAAGGTCCCGAAGGCGCTGCTGCACGACCACCTCGACGGCGGGCTGCGGCCGGCGACGATCGTCGACCTGGCCGCCGAGGTGGGCCACGAACTGCCCACCACCGACCCGGAGGCGCTCGGACGCTGGTTCGCGGACGCGGCGGACTCCGGCTCCCTGGAGCGCTACCTCGAGACGTTCGCGCACACAGTGGCGGTCATGCAGACCGGGCCCGCGCTGCGTCGGGTGGCCCGCGAGTGCGCGCTGGACCTGGCCGCCGACGGAGTGGTCTACGCCGAGGTGCGCTTCGCCCCCGAGCAGCACCTGGAACGGGACCTCAGCCTGGACGAGGTGGTCGAGGCGGTGCTGGCCGGGTTCGCCGAGGGCACCGCCCAGGCGGTCGAGGCGGGCCTGACCATCCGGGTGGGCACCCTTCTCACCGCGATGCGGCACGCCGCCCGCTCGCAGGAGATCGCCGAGTTGGCCGTGCGGCACCGGGACGCCGGGGTGGTCGGCTTCGACATCGCCGGCGCCGAGGCGGGCTTCCCGCCCACCCGGCACCTGGACGCCTTCGAGTACCTGCAACGGGAGAACTTCCACTTCACCATCCACGCCGGTGAGGCGTTCGGTCTGCCGTCGATCTGGCAGGCGATCCAGTGGTGCGGAGCGGACCGGCTCGGCCACGGGGTGCGGATCGTCGACGACATCGCCCCCGACGGCTCGCTCGGCCGGCTGGCCGCGTACGTCCGGGACAAGCGGATCCCCCTGGAGCTGTGCCCCTCGTCGAACGTGCAGACCGGCGCGGTGGCCTCGATCGCGGACCACCCGATCGGCCTGCTGCGGGACCTGCGCTTCCGGGCCACCGTCAACACCGACAACCGGCTGATGAGCGGCACCTCGATGTCGCGGGAGATGTCGCTGCTGGTGGAGACGTTCGGCTACGGCTGGAAGGAGTTGCAGTGGTTCACCATCAACGCGATGAAGAGCGCCTTCATCCCGTTCGACGAGCGGCTGCGGATCATCGATGAGGTGATCAAGCCGGCGTACGCGAAGTTGCTGGCCTGAGTTCAGCCATGCGGGTGGCCGGCGAGCAGGCCGGCCACCCGGCGCAGCACCTCCCGGGCTCGGGCCGCCTCCGCGCCCAGGCCCATCTGCCGGCGCAGCACGGCCGGCTCGGCCCGCAGCAACGCCACCCCGCGCCGAACCAGCACCCGGGGTGCCTTGCGCTGCTCGGACAGGTCACGGGCGAGTCGACGCAGGAAGGTCGCCCCACGCGGGCGGCGCAGCGCGTACGCCCCGGCGAGCAGGCCACGGCGACGGCACTCCTCGACGATCTCGGCGGCGAAGATCCCTTCGGCCACGAAAAGTGGCGATCCGGCGACATCAAATGGCCGGGTGGCCACCCGTCGATCGGCGCCGATCGCATAAACCGGCACATCGGCTCGACCCTCGCGGGCAAGTCGGGCAATGATTTCCACCGCACTGGAGGCGTCCCAGGACTGCGGCGATTCCCAATCCACCTGGCCGTTTCGTCGGGGCAACGTAGGGTCATCGCCGTCTTTGTAGAAGTCGTCCAAGCAGAGCACCGGCAAGCCGGTTTGCTGCGCTATGTACGACTTTCCGGACCCCGATGGGCCGGCCAGTAGGACAACACGGTGCGGATGTTTCATTACCTTCAGTTACTCCGGCCAGACAGACTGCTATCAAATCGCATCAACATCTCATCACACCTTCGGTCGGGGACAACCTGGGCTTTCTTCTTGTCGACCGGCGTGATGGAATCTCGGGGGTCCGACCCGCCGGGTCGGTCGCTGGGCGTTGCCCGGGGCAACGCGTTCAAGCTGTAATCGCGAGGGCGGTGACGTGAGCAAACGGCCAAAGACGGCGGGCTCCTTCCTGTCGCGGCTGCGCCGGCCGGCCAGCCGGCTCCGGGACATGCCGATCTGGTCCAAGCTCGGTCTCATCATGATCGTGCCGACCATCGCCACGGTCGTGGTGGGCACCAGTGGTCTCATCGACCACGTGGAGACGCTCAACAATGCCAACCGAGCTGGCGACCTGGCGAATCTGTCGAGCTATTCGGGTGACCTGGTCGACAGCCTGCAGGACGAGCGGACCGCCGCCGTGCTGCTGCTGGGCGCGGACGGGACGCAGCCGACGGCGCAGTACCAGGAGGCATACAACCGGGTGAACTCCCGGGTGGACCAGGATGCGATCCCCTACCGGCAGCAGCGGACCGAGATCGAGGACCTGCCGAGCAGCCTGGAAGGGCTGCTGGACAGCATCGACCAGAACCTCCAGGACCTGTCGGGCGTCCGCAGCCAGGTGTTCAACGGGAAGCTCGCGCTCACCGAGACCGTGCAGGCGTACGAGGGTCTGATCAGTGACCTGCTCGCCATCCGCGACTCGTCCACGCAGCTCGCCGGTGACAACCAACTCAGCGACCGGATGCGCGCCGCTGCGGCTGTCGCCCGGGAGAAGGAGTTCCTCGCCGTACGCCGGGTCGTGGTGCACCGCGCGCTGGGCGTGAAGGGCGGACAACGCCTGACCCCGGCACTGCGCAGGGACTACGTCGCCAGCGACACCGGCCAGCAGCAGGCCCTGCAGAGCTTCAAGGCCGTCGCCACCCCGGACGACGCGAAGTTCCACGACCAGACGGTCGCGGGCGGCGACCGCCGGCAGGCACAGAACTACACCGGCTGGATCGACGGCAACACCACCGGCAACATGCGCGGTGCGCCGTTCGGCCCGGACCAGTGGGAAGCCGCCATGACGGCCAACGCCAAGCTGATCCGCACCGTCGAGCGGAAGCTCGACAGTGAAGTGGTCAACCAGGCCGACACCCTCCGCTCGGACGTCCAGCGCCAGGTCTTCCTGGAGACCGGCCTGCTGCTCAGCATGCTGCTGCTGGCCATCCTCTTCGCGTACCTGGTGGCCCGCTCGATGGCCCGCTCGCTCCGTGAGCTGCGGCAGGGCGCGCTCTCCGTGGCCCAGTACGGCCTGCCACAGGCGGTGGCCCGACTGCGCGACCCGCAGGTCGTCGGGCAGCTCTCCCCGGTGCAGCTGGCCAACCAGATCGCCGAACCGCTGCCGGTGCGCAGCAAGGACGAGTTCGGCCAGGTGACCGAGGCGTTCAACGCCGTCCACCTGGAGGCCGTCCGCACGGCCGCCGAGCAGGCGGCACTGCGTGCCTCCGTCGCGACCATGTTCGTCAACCTGGCCCGCCGTTCGCAGATCCTGGTCGACCGCCTCATCGGGCACCTCGACCGGTTGGAGCGCGGCGAAGAGGACCCGGACCGGCTGGCCGAGCTGTTCCAGCTCGACCACCTGGCCACCCGGATGCGCCGTAACGACGAGAACCTGCTGGTGCTCGCCGGTGCCGACTCCACCCGTGTGCAGCGCGAGCCGGCCGCTCTCATCGACGTGCTGCGCGCCGCGCAGTCCGAGGTCGAGCACTACACCCGGATCGAGTTCGGGGTCATCGACCGCGACATCGAGGTCGCCGCGCACGCGGTCAACGACCTGGTGCACCTCGTCGCGGAGCTGTTCGACAACGCCACAGCGTTCTCCCCGCCCGACTCGCAGGTCATGGTCGAGGCCCGCCGGGTCGGTGACCGTTCCTCGCTGTACGTCGAGGACCGTGGCATCGGCATCAGCGCCGAGCAGCTGCACGACCTCAACGAGCGGCTCGCGACGCCGCCGCAGGTCGATGTGGCCGTGTCCCGGATGATGGGCCTGGTCGTGGTCGCCCGGCTGGCGTCCCGGCACGGTGTCCGGGTCGAGCTGCGCCCCGGCAGCGACCGCGGCACTGTCGCCGAAGTGAGCCTGCCCACCTCGGTGCTGGTGCCCCGGGCACTGTCCGGTCGGGTGCAGCAGCCTCCGGCGCTGCCGGCGGCCGGTGCTCCCCAGTTCGGTGGTCCGCAGTCCGGTGGGCCCGCGCCGGTCTTCGGCGCGCTGCCCGCACTGGGCAACGGCCCCCGCCCGAGCGAGTCCGGCAACCAGGTCACCCTGGGCGGTCGTCCGTTCGACCCCGCTTCGCGCAACGGTGCCAGCACCCCCGCCAACGGTGGTGCCTACCGCTCGATGCCGGCCTGGTCCGACCTGACCGGCGCGGCCGGGACGAACGGCGTCAACGGCGGCGACGGGTTCACCCCCCGGTCGGCCAACGGCCCGGGAACCGACCCGCTGCCGCAGCGCCGGGCCGGGGACGAGACCCCGACCACCGGCCAGCAGCCGTCCATCCCGCGTCAGCTGCCGAGCAGCCCTGAGGCGCACCCGTACTCGGCGCCGCCGGTCTCCGCGCAGCCCTACTCCGGTGCGCCGGTCTCCGCCTCGCCGGCCTCCGGCCAGCCCTACTCGGGTCATCCCTACTCGGGTGCCCCGTACGGCGGCGCGCCGGTCTCCGCAGCCCCGGCCTCCGGGCAGCCGTACGCCGGTCCGCCGGTGTCGGCGTCGCCGGTCTCGGCCTCGCCGGCGTCCGGGCAGCCGTACTCGGGCCAGCCGTACTCGGCACCGCCCGCGTCCAGCCAGTCGTTCAGCGGGTTCGCGCCCCGGTCCGCCCCGCCCGCACAGGCAGCCAGCGCTCCGGCGCCGCCGGCCTGGCCGCCAGTGCCGGGCAGCGACCGGGACACTGCCACCCCGCCGGTGCCCGAGCGGCTCGCCGCCGCGCTGGACATGACGACGGAGTTGCCGCGGGTGCCGCGCCCCGGCGAGCAGCCGGCCGCGGCCCAACCTCCGGCACCAGCGCCGACCCCGGCAGCAGCGCCGGCTCCGGCCCCGCAGACTCGGCCGACGCCGCAGCAGCCGCAGGCGCAGAACCGTCAGCGGTACGCGGACGAGACGATGGAGCTGCCGATCTTCCGGGAGCTCGAGTCGGCCTGGTTCCGTACCCGTCGCCCGGGCTCCGAGGAGACCGCGGCCGGCGGCCAGCCAGCGACGAACGGCGACTCCGCGACCCAGCAGTTCGCCACGGTCGAGGCCAGCGGTCGGGCAGTCCACAAGACACCACCCGGGACGACAGGTAACACACCGATGGCAGACACTCCGACGGTCGGAGGAGCGCCGCGGAACAACGGCTCCACAGCGAACGAGGGCAGCCGCCCCAGCCTCGCCGAGAGCCTGCCGAACCGCCGGCCCCAACCGCAGAGCAACGGCTGGCAGACCGCTGCCGACGACGGCTGGCGTGCTGCCTCCGCGGCGGCCGGTGCGGTGCCGGTGAACGAGACCACCACTACCGGTCTGCCGAAACGCAAGCCGATGGCGCAGTTGGTGCCCGGTGCGGTGGAGAAGCCCACCACCTCGGTCCAGCGGCGCTCCCCGGAGGCGGTTCGTGGCCTGCTCTCCGCCTACCACCGGGGCGTGCAGCGAGGGCGTAGCACCTCGGACACCCCGACCAGCCCGGAGGCGACTCCGGGAGGGCAATCCTCGCAGTCTGGCTCAGGCCCGGTGGCCGGGAGCGGGCAGAAGGAGCAAGAAGGATGACAACTACGCAGGATCTTGGTTGGCTGCTGGCCAACTTCGCCGACCGGGTGCCCGGCGTCGCGCACGCGGTCGCCGTATCGGCGGACGGCCTACTCCTCGCGTCGTCACGGGATCTGCCGCGCGACCGGGCAGATCAGCTCGCCGCGATCTCGTCGGGTCTGGTCAGCCTGACCCAGGGGGCAGCACGCTGCTTCGAGGGAGGCGCGGTGTTGCAGACCGTCGTGGAGATGGACAATGGCTTCCTGTTCCTGATGTCCATCTCGGACGGCTCGTCCTTCGCCGTGCTGGCAGCCCGCAGCTCCGACGTGGGCCAGGTTGGCTACGAGATGGCGCTGCTGGTCGACCGGGTGGGCGACGCACTGACCCCGCAGCCGCGCGCGGCTGCGGGCATGCTGGGCTGACGTTTCGCCGATCGTGAGGTCGGCACGACTGCAACAACGACAACGACGGGTTTCACCGGTGGGAGCCGGTAACGGGTGCGAAGGAGGTGAGCGGCGAGATGGCCGATCGTGACGAACCAACCGGAGCGTTGGTCCGTCCATACGCCGTGACCCGTGGTCGCACCCGTCCCCGGCTCGACATCGCGCTGGAGGCGCTCGTCGAGACGACGGTGCGCGGCCGGGCCGCTGCCAATGGCAACGGCGGCCAGGGCCGCGAACACCAGTACATCGCCGCGCTGTGTGACGGACGCGTGCAATCGCTCGCGGAGATCGCGGCGCGGATGCAGCTCCCGCTCGGTGTGGCCCGGGTGCTCATCGCCGACATGGCGACGGACGGCCTGGTCGCGGTCCACGAGCCGACCATTTTGGACGACTCCGACGACGCGGTGGGCACTGAACTGCTGGAGAGGGTGCTGAGTGGACTTCGCAGGCTCTGACATGTCGCACCGCCCGCCGAACCCGAGCGGCCGCGTGACGTCGGCGAAGATCGTTATCGCCGGTGGATTCGGCGTCGGTAAGACGACGCTGGTCGGCTCGGTCTCGGAGATCACGCCGCTGACCACCGAGGCCATCATGACCTCCGCTGGCGTGGGCGTCGACGACACCCGGCAGGTGCCGGGCAAGACGACGACCACGGTGGCCATGGACTTCGGCCGGATCTCGATCGACCGTGACCTGATCCTGTACCTGTTCGGTACGCCGGGTCAGACCCGTTTCTGGTTCATGTGGGACGAACTGGTGCGGGGTGCGATCGGTGCGGTCGTGCTGGTGGACACTCGCCGGCTGGCCGACTGCTTCGCGGCGATCGACTTCTTCGAGCACCGACGCCTGCCGTACCTGGTGGCGATCAACTGCTTCGACGGGATGCAGTACCACGACCCGCAGGACGTCCGGGACGCCTTGGCGATCTCGAGCGACGTGCCGGTGGTGGCCTGCGACGCCCGTAACCGGGAGTCGACGAAGCACGTGCTGATCTCGCTGGTCGAGTACGTGCTCACCATGCGCCGTACGCGCGCCGTCGCCCCGGCCTGATCGCGGCGCTGCACGCCCCGGTGGTGGCTCCGGCCGCCATCGGGCGCTGCCGGCCGCCCCGATGAGTGCCTCCGCGCTGGCTCGTCGCCCAGACGAGCCGGCGCGCCGCCGAGCCGCCTCCTGACGACCTGGAAGCTGTCAGCCCCTTCCCCCGGGGCACGAGCTCACCCACTGTCCTCGCGAGGCGGCTTCTGCGTGCCCGGGGATCGCCCTGCTGACGCAGAAGCGCCCCCAGCCAACTGGCTGGGGGCGCTTCTGCGTGTGAAGAGGGTCAGGACTGGTAGCCGGCCGAGCGGTACTCGTACTCCCGGTCGTCGTCGCGGTCCCCGTGGTCGCGGCTGAAGTCCCAGCCGCCGGCCGCCTCGCGACCGGGCCGACCGCCCACAGCGAAACCGCCGATCTCCTGGCCGCGACGCCAGCCACGGAAGTAGCCGGTCGTGTTCTCCGCGAGGCTTGCCGCATCACGCACTATGCGCAATGGGCGCTCCTCGCGTAGCGGCGAACCGGGCACCAGGTTGGCCTGCGGTACGCGCTTCGGCAGCCCGGCGTTGGTCTCGGCGCCCACCGCCGGGCGGGCGGCCTGCTCAGCGGCCTGCCAGCCGGTGTCGGCAGTGGTCGACCAGTCCAGGTCGGACTCCTCGGCCTGGCCGACGAACCAGGCCGACTTGGCCTGCGCGAAGATCAGCAAATCGCCGTCGCCCTCGTCGGCGACCGGCGGCGGCCGGTGCTCCATCGGCGGTGGCCGGTGCTCGACCGGGGGCGACGGCCGGTGCTCGGCGGCACGCTCGGTGCGGGCGGCCGCCCGACCGTTGCGAGCGGCCTGCTCGCGGTCGACCAGGCGCAGCGGCGGCGTCTCCAGGTGCTGGTCCGCGGGAGGGTTGGGCCCTTCGCGCAGCGCCCGGTCGGCCAGCGGCGGCGGCTCCACCAGCCGCAGCATCGGTGGCTCCGGCGGCAGGTCGTCCGCCAACCAGGGCGGGGTGACCCGACCGTCGGCCCGACCCGGGTCGGTCGGGGCGTCGACACCGCGGCTGCCGCCGTACGAGTAGGCCACCGGGTTGTTCGGTGAGCTGTCGGACGGGTCCTCCGGGTTGTTGACCAGCGGCCAGTTGGCCCGGGAGCCGGGCGGTGCGGTCTCCTGCCCGGGGCGGGGGGTCGGCACCGGAATGCTGAGATCGGTGGCGCTGAACCCGCCGGTGGGTGGCTCGTCGACCGGGCGTTGCTGGTGGCTCGGCCGGGGCTCGCCGTTGGTCTTGGGGCGGGGCGGAATGACAGTACGCTGCCGCTCGGCCCGCGCGTGGTTGATCGCGGCGGTGGTCAGCGTCGGCCGGAACGGCTCGCCGGCCTCGGCCGGGGGCACCATGCCGCGCTGTGCCGGCGCGATCGGGGTGATCCCGGGGGGCGGGGGCGGCGGCGCGGAGACCGGCCGGTTGGTCGGGCCGTCGATCCGGCTGGGGAGCGGCTCGCTGCGGGTGGGCAGCGTGGACGCTGGCGGACCAGCCATCGCCGCCGGGGTCATCGGTGCGGGTGCGACAGGCGGTGGCGTGACCGGCGCCGGGGCGACCGGCGGTGGCCCGAGCGGGCGGGGCGACGCCAGCGGCGCGTTACCGGGGACCGGCTCGGGACGGCTGCGCCGCCCGACGGCGGGTGCTGGCTCGGCGCCCGACGGGGCGGGTCGGACCGACCGCAACCCGGCGTTGGTGCCGGCCAGGCCGGTCAGACCGGCGTTGGTGCCGGCCAGGCCGGTCAGCTCACCGACGGACTCGCCACGGCGGGCAGCGGCCCGGCGGCCGGGTGCTTGGACAGGAGTGCTGACGCGTGAGCTGAGCGCGCTGACCAACGCCTCACACCCGGCGTCGCAGGCCCGGACCGAGGCAACGGCCTGGCGGACCGTCTCGGCCACCGCGGACGTGAGCGCACGGTTGACCGCGGCGCGTCGGGGTGTCTCGGAGATGGCGACCCGCAGGGCGGTGACCGCCTCGTTGATCTCCTCGGCATCGGCGACCCCGTCCGCGGCGAGGTGCGCGGCGATGGCGTCCGCCGCGACCGACACCTCGCGGCCCCGGGCCACTGTGCCGCCGAGCATGCCCGGCTCGGGCAGCGCGTCCAGCACGGCCAGAGAGACCGGCTCGGCTGGGTCCGGGTAGGCGCGGAGAGCCGCCGGGTAGAGCTCGCGCAGCACCTCGCGCAGCGCCACGGCGGCGGAGTGCCGACCACTGGTCAGCGCGGCGTGCGCGGACAGCACCTGCTTGTAGCCGGCGAGATCCCGGGGTGCCGGCAGGGTGACGGCGGAGAGCGCCCCGGCCTGCAACGCGCGGGCCAGACCGACCGCCCGTCGTTCGGCCGGAGGTGACTGCATCTCCTCAAGGGAGTCGTCATCGGCGAACCGCTCGGCGAAGTCGTCCACCGAGTCGTCGTCGGCGATCGCCAGGGGCCGCCCCGCCGCGCTCAGCAGCGAGGTGACCGTGTGGTCGTCGCTGTCGGCGGCGATGGCCGCACCGCTCGGCCCGCCCGACCGCTCCACGAGCAGCGAGACGAGCTGGGCGTAGCCAGCGGCGTCATCGCTGATCTCGCAGACATGCAGCAGACGGCCTGCGTCGTCGACCACAGCGGACGTCAGCGTCGAACCGGCGGAGGCCGGTCGGTCAGCCGGATCCGCCGAGGCCAGACCGCAGTAAACGCGCACGAGCGCCACGGCGTCGTCCTCCTCCCGGGACAGGTCTTTCCTCTGCCAGCAACTGATGCTCCCCGGTACGGGTCAGTCGCGCCAGTCCACCACCGCAGAGATCTTGCCGACAATGGTGCGCCAACCCAAACTCGCGGTCTGCGCACCGATCTTCTTCAGCCGTCGCCGACCCATGAACGCGCCGATCCCACCGTTCGCGGTGGCACGCAGCGCCTCGTCCAGGTCGTCGAGGCTGGAGCCGGCGGAGAGCATGTCGAGTACCGCAGGCAGCCGCAATGCGTACGAGAGGTCACGCGCGACCTCGCCCGCCTCGATCAGCAGAGTCGAATCCCACGTGTCGTGCCCGCCGCGCAGGTTCTCCACGACCAGGTCGAGCTCGTAGGTGTCCTCGTCCAGCGGAGCGATATCTGCCGGCTCCACCCGTTCGGACAATTCATTCCAGCTGTCCAGTTGGGACAGATCGTTTGGCGCACCGGATCGGATGAAACTGACGAGCGACTCGGGGGTCTTGAACAGCAGCAGCTTGCCCTGGTTGCTGAGGAAGACCGGCACCTCCTCGTCGTCCGCCTCGTCCGCCTCGTCAGTGACGGCCTCGTCGGACTCGTCGGACTCGTCGTCGGTGTCTGCGGCGCCGTCGCGGCGGCGGCGCGTGGACTCCTCGTCCTCGTCCTCGGCGGCGAACTCCCCGGCCAGTTCCTCGTCGAGGATGACGACGGTCTCGTCGTCCTCTTCCTCCTCGATCGCCTGGCGGCGGGCGAGGAACGGGTCGTCCTGGTCGCGCTCGGTCACGTCGGTGGGGGTCAGCGAGCTGGCCGGCCGGTACGCCCGGAGCGTGAAGCCGGTGCCGGCGGGCAGGGCGATCTCCACTGGGTCGATGCGCAGCTCGTCCCAGAGCGAACGGTCGATCGACGCCGACGGGCGGTCGGTCTCCTCGGTCTCGTCTGGCTCGGCCGCGCCGGTGGTGTCGTCGAGCTCGGGCTCGTCGGCGTCGGGCCGTTGGGGCGACTGGCGGGCCACGCTGACCTCCGTGTGCTTCGGGTTGCCCACCCGCCGGGGTCTGGCCGGCGAGTGACTCTGGGCACATACCCTAGTCGGCGGCGCTGGGTGACCGATGCCCGCACCCCGGTGGCCGGTTGGTGCACGGGTCCGACCTGCTGGTCGTCAGCGCTGGCGAAGCGGCCGTTCGACAAGTAGCGTAGCTACGTATGAAGGCCCAGGCGCTGCACGGCCATCTCGACGCTCTGCTGCTCGCCGTTCTCGAACAGGGCGCGTTGCACGGCTACGCGATCATCGAGGCGCTGCGCGCCCGCAGTGACGGCAATCTCGATCTGCCCACCGGCACCATCTATCCGGCGCTCCGTCGCCTGGAACGCGCCGGCCACGTGGCGAGCACCTGGAGCACTGTCAGCGGTCGGGAACGGCGGACGTACCAGCTCACCGACTCCGGCCGACGGGCGCTGGCCGGGGAGCGCGCGGGTTGGCGCGAGTTCCAACTGACCGTCGGGCGGTTCCTCGACCCCGGCAGCCCGCCCACCCCGGCCTGAGCCGCGCGGGGCGGGCCGCCGATCAGCGGGTGGTGGCCAGCAGCCAACCGCGTGCCGCGCGGGTCAGCGAGAAGTATCCGCCGCCCACCAACACCGCCCCGATGATCATTGGGGGCCAGTGCAGCGCCGCGTCCCAGAGGTTGAGTGACCAGGTGAAGAGGGCGCAGCCAGCGATCATGCCGAGGGCCAGGACGCCGGTCAGGCCGGCGCCCACCGCACGCTGCGCCAGGGCCAGGCCCGGCCGTGGCGCCCGCGCGCTCGCCCACACCACCAGCAGGCCGGCCACCGAGAGCAGCAGCGCGCTCATCCAGATCCAGTCGACCGAGTTGGAGAGCAGCAGGTAGCCGGCCGGGGGACGCGGGCCACCACTCCAGCTCGACCCCCGCCAGGTCAGATCACCGGCGACCACCCCCACCCCGGCGATCGCCAGCATCCGCAGGGAGAGCCCGCGCAGGGCGCCCACCGCCAGCTCGGCCTGCCAGGACGGGAGCAGCTGCGCCGGTGAACCGAACTCGACCACCGCCCGACGCTGCGCCTCGGTGGGTGGCACCCCGCTCTCGCGGTACGCCTCGACGGCGTCCAGCAACCCATGCCGGGCCTCGGTCAGCAGGTCGGACTTGAGTCGCGCCGGCCCCTGCAACCGAGCCGCCAGCTCCCGCAGGTGCTCGTCGACCATCACGTCCTCACCGCGCGCCATGGCACCACAGTGCCATGGACTGCGGCGGCTCGACGTCCGGGACAACCCTGGTCCGCCCCCGAGGCGGGTCAGGGGGCGAGCGCCAGGTAACCCCGTTCGGCAGCGGCCTGGAGCTGCCACTGGTCCCGGTACCAGCCCGGGGCGGCGACCAGCTCGGCGTGCCGACCGCGCTGGATCACCCGGCCGCCGTCCAGGACCACGATCTCGTCCAGCTCGTCCAGCCCGCTGAGCCGGTGGCTGATCAGCACCACCGAGTGCCCGGCGGGGGTGGCGGCGAGGGCGGACGCGAGCACCGCGTCCGCAGCGGTCGGGTCCAGACCTTCGGTGGGCTCGTCGAGCACCAGCACCGCCGGCGCGGCCAGCAGGGCCCGGGCGAGCGCAAGCCGCTGCCGCTGCCCGCCGGAGAGCTGCCCGCCCTCCTCGCCGACCAGCGTGTCCCAGCCCGCCGGCTGGGCGCGGACCCAGTCCAGCAGGCCGGCGGCGTCGACCGCCCCGGTCAGCTCCTCCTCGCCCGCTCCGGCCCGTCCGAGCAGCAGGTTCTCCCGCACTGTGGCGTGGAAGACGTACGCCTCGGCCAGCAGCCCGCCGACCGCGCGGGGCAGCGCCTCCTCGGCGTACGTCGAGAGGTCGTGGCCGTCCAGTGTGACCCGGCCGGACGCCGGCTGGACGGTGCCGGTCAGCACGGCGGCCAGGGTGCTCTTACCGGCGCCGCTCGGGCCGACGACAGCGATCCGGCGTCCCGCCGGCAGGTCCAGGCTGACCCCGTCCAGGGCGGGTGCCGCGCCGGCCCGGTACCGCACTGTCACGTCGACGAAGCGCAGGTCGTGCGGGCCGCTCAGGTCCGTTGGACCGGTCGCGGGCGACGGGGTCGGCGGGTCGGTGTCGAGCAGGTCGGCCACCCGGGTCAGGCCCTGCCGCAGCTGCGTCCACTGCCGGGCCGCCGTGACCAGCGCCAGGGTCACCTCGACGGCGGCCAGTGCGCCGACGGCGAGGACGCCCACCAGCACCCCCGACACGTCGGTGGCGAGCGCGACCAGCACCACCGCCGCGGCGGTCACGCCGGCGGTCAGCACGCCGGCCGCGTCCACAGCGAACCCGGTGGCGGCCAGCCGACGTTCCAGTCGGGCCAGCCGGTGGGCGCGCTGCTCGGCGGCGCGCAGCGTGCTGGCGGTCGCCCCGAACGCGGCCAGGTCGGCCGCGCCGTGGGTGAGGTCGATCGCGTCGGTGGCCAGCGCGCCCCGCAGGGGGGCCACCTCGGCGGCGCTGCGTCGGGTGACAGCGGTGGCCAGTGCGGGCAGCGCCACCCCGGCGACCAGCAGCCCGACGGCGAGCGCGCCGGCGGCCGGTGCCGAGATCAGCGCCGCCACGGCCACCGCCAACACACCGACCACTGCCGCCGCCGAAGCGGGCACCAGCACCCGCAGCAACAGGTCCTGGACGGCCTCCACGTCGGAGACCAGGCGGCTCAGCACGTCCCCCGAGCGGTGCGCCGTGCCACGGCGAGCCGCCAGGGTGGCGAAGACCCGGGCCCGGACGTCGGTGATCATGCGAAGCACCGCGTCGTGCCCGGCGAGCCGTTCGGTGTAGCGGAAGACGCCCCGGCTGATCGCCAGCGCCCGGACCGCGACGATCGCCACGGTGAGGCGGTCCAGCGGAGGCTGACCGGCGGCGCTCATCAGCAGCCAGGTGGCGGTGGCCATCAGGGCGAGCCCGGCGAACTCGGTGGCGGCTGCCAGCAGCCCGGCTCCGACCAGGCGGCCCAGGTACGGCCGGGCCAGTCGCAGCACGGCCCGCTCGGCGGAGACCCGCCCGGCCGGCGTCGGATCGGCCACCGCCGCCGGCCCGTGTTCGGCGGTCATCGGCTGGCCTTCCCGGTCGGTTCGGGCGTCAACTCGGTGACCCGCCCGTCCTCGATGCGCAGGATCCGGTCGGCGTCGGCGAGCAACGCCGGTCGGTGCGCTACCAACAGCGCGGTCCGCCCGGCGACCAGGCGACGGGTGGCGTCGAGCACCACCGCCTCGGCCGCCGTGTCGAGTCGGGCGGTGGGTTCGTCGAGCAGCACCACCGGGGCGGCCCGCAGGAACGCCCGGGCCAGCGCCACCCGCTGCCGCTGCCCGCTGGACAGCCCGTGGCCGCGCTCGCCGAGCAGGGTGTCCAAGCCGTCGGGCAGCCCGGCCACCACGTCGTCCAGGGCGGCGTCGTGCACCGCGGCGGTGAGCGCGTCGGCCGGAGTGTCCGGCGCGCCGAGGCGGATGTTGTCGGCCAGCGAGGCGGCGAAGAGGTGCGCCCGCTGCGGCACCCAGGCGAGCTGCCGGCGCCAGGCGTCCGGGTCGGCGGTGGCGAGGTCGACCCCGCCCACTGTGATCCGGCCGCTGGTCGGCACCACGAAGCCGAGCAGCAGGCCGAGCAGTGTGCTCTTGCCGGCGCCGCTGGGCCCGATGATGGCGATCCGTTCACCGGGTCGGATGGTCAGTGTCACGTCGCGCAGCGCTGTGGTGCGCTCGTACGCCACTGTCACCCCCTCGAACCGGATCTCGGCCCGCGCGTCCGGGGCGGAGGCGCCCTCGGCGGCCCGGGGCGCGACCGGTGCGGCGGAGACGGTCAACGCCTCGTCCAGCGCGGCCAGACCTTCCATGCTGGCGTGGAACCGGCTGCCGGCGGCCCTCAGCGGCAGGTACGCCTCCGGGGTCAGCAGCAGCACCAGCAGCGCGGTCTGGAGGGCCAGCCCGCCGCCGAGCAACCGGATGCCGACCGGCACCGCGACCAGCGCCACCGAGAGGGTGGCGACCAACTCCAGCACCAGCGCGGAGAGGAACGCGATCCGCAACGTCTTCATGGTGGCGACGCGGTGACCGTCGGCCATCCGGCGCACCACGTCGGTCTGTGCCCGGGCCCGCCCGAACGCGCGCAACGTGGGCAGCCCGGCCACCATGTCGAGGAAGTGCCCGCCGAGCAGCGCGAGCCGCCGCCACTGCCGTTCGGTGGCGGCCTGCGCCTGCCAGCCGAGCAGCGCACCGAAGACCGGGATCAACGGCAGGGTCAGCGCGATGATCACCGCCGAGCTCCAGTCGGCGAAGACGACCCGGGCCAGCACCGCCAGGGGCACCGTCACGCTGAGCACCAGCTGCGGCAGGTACCCGGTGAAGTACGCGTCCAGCGCGTCCAACCCACGCCCGGCCAGGGTGGCGATCTCACCGGCCCGCTGCCCGGCCACCCAGCCGGGCCCGTGCCGGCCCACCGCGCCGAGCAGGTCGGCCCGCAGCGTGGCCTTGACGGTGGCGGCGACCCGCGCCGAGACAGTGCCCTGCGCCCAGACCACTGCCGAGCGGGCGGCGACCGCGACGACGAAACCGGCCAGCGCCGGTCGGTCCAGCCGACCGTCGATGGCGGTGGCGAGCAGCGACGCGAGCGCGGTGGCCTGCGCCACGATCAACCCGGCGGCCAGCACGCCCAGGAGCCCGAGCACGGCAAGGTCGCCCCGGGCCGCAGGGACCCGGCGCAGCAGACGCGGGTCGAACGGACGGCGGCTCACCAGTACACCGGTGCCCTACCGTCGGTCCGTCCTCGGAAAACCCACCAGCACATCGCCTGGAAGCCTAGTAGGGCCGGAAGTAGCGGCAGCGCCACCCAGCCCAGCAGCCGCAGGGTCGGCGCGCTGGCGGCCGCGTCGGCCACCCGCAGCGAGGCGTCCGGGTCGGTCGTGGACACCAGCACGTAGGGCCAGAGAGCGGCTCCGACCAGCACCACCGGCAGCGCCAGGGCCGCGCCGGTGGCGACCAGGGCCCACCCGGGCCGCCGCCGTGCCAGCGCCGCGCGGGCCGCCAGCAGCGCCACCACGAGCAGCACCGGCAGGAGTACGGCCACCGCCGGCCGCTGCACGGCGTCGTGTACCCGGGCGGAGAGCAGGCCCACGACGGTGGCCAGGGCGACAGCGGTGAGCGCCACCGGCACCAACCGGCGGGCGGTACGGCCGACCACGGCGGCGGCCTCGGCGGAGAGGCGCACTGTGAGGAAGGTCGCCCCGTGCACAGCGACCAGGGCGACCATGGCCAGCCCGGCGGCTGCCGCGAACGGGGTGACCAGGTGCGTCACCCCGGCGACGTGCCCGTCGGCCTGCAGGGGCACGCCCTGCAACAGCGCGGCGAGCAGCACCCCCCAGCCCAGCGCGGCGAGGGCGCTGCCGATCATCACGACGCGGTCCCAGCGGGCGCGAATCCGCTCGTCGTCGGGTCGGCTCCGCAGCTGCACCCCGACGGTGACCAGGATGACGCCGACCAGGGCGCCGACGACGGCCGGATAGCAGCCGGCGAGCAACTCGCCCTCCAGAAGGGGGAACGCCCCGAAGAGGATGCCCATGGCGGCCACCAGCCAGACCTCGTTGCCGAGGAAGAACGGGCCGAGGGCGGTGAGCGCCTCCCGCCGCCCGTCCGGACCGACGCCGCGGGCGAGCAGCAGCCCGACGCCGTAGTCGTAGCCGGCGAGCACCAGGTAACTGGCGAAGAAGAGGCCGAGCACTGCGTACCAGGCGAGGTCCACTGTCTACTCCTCAGACGAGGGCGGGTTCGGGGTGGGCCGGCTCGCTGGGCGGTGCCGGCGGGCGGCCGAGCGCCGGGTCGGCCGCGCCTCGCCGCGCGTGCCGGGCGAGCAGCACCCAGTTGGTGACGGCGAGGGTGCCCAGCAGCAGGCTGAACCCGATCAGCGAGGTCAGCATCAGCGGTGCGCTGACCGGGGAGACGGCCTGCTCGGTGGGGAGCAGCCCGTACGCCACCCAGGGTTGACGGCCGACCTCCCGCGAGATCCAGCCGAGGATCACCGCGACGAACGGCAGCGGCAGGGCGAGCAGGATCAGCCAGAGCGGGAAGCGCAGTCGGATGATCCAGTCCCGGAAGAGCAGGGGCAGCAGGAGCCAGAGGCAGCCCAGGGTGAAGCCGATCAAAATCATGAAGCCGAGCCCGACGCTGGCCAGCACCGGCGGGGTGTAGTCGCCGGGGCCGAACCGGGCGGTCCATTCGGCGATCAGCGCCTGGCTCTCCGGACCGTCGCCGCCGAACTTGGTCGGCTGCACCGAGCCCACCGGGCCGAACTGGGCGAAACCGAAGCCCTGCACCATCGTGATGGCCAGTGCCGCGGTGACCAGGCCGATCCGCAGCGAGGTGCGGAAGAGCGCGAAGTCCGGGGTACGCCGGAGCAGGTGCCCGGCGCTGACCGCCGCCATCAGCATCCCGCCGACCAGCAGCGCCGCCGAGACCACGTGCCCGAAGGCCATGCCGAGGCTGGGGTTGGTGAGCAGCGCGCCGAAGTCGGTGAGGTGGGCGATCCCGTCGCGGACCTCGTAGCCGACCGGGTTCTGCAGCCAGGAGTTGGCCACCATGATCCAGAACGCCGAGGCGTACGCGGTGATCGCCACGCCCCAGAGCAGCGCGAGGTGGACGCCCTTGCCGAGCCGGTGCCAGCCGAAGATCCACATTCCGAGGAACGTGGACTCCAGGAAGAACGCCACAAGCGTCTCGATGGCCAGCGGTGCGCCGAAGACGTTGCCGACGTAGCGCGACAGGCCACTCCAGTTCAGCCCGAACTGGAACTCCATCACGATCCCGGTGGCGATGCCGAGCACGTAGTTGATCACGTAGAGCTGGCCCCAGTAGCGGGTCAGCCGCTCCCATTTCGGGTTGCCGGTGAGCACCCAGGCGGTCTGCATGCCGACCAGCAGGGTGACCAGCCCGAGCGTGACGACCACGAACAGGAAGTGGATCGAGGTCGTGGTGGCGAACTGCAGGCGGGCGAGGAGCAGGGTGTCCATGACCAGCCCTCCATAGCGTTGGCTCCCTTGTCGTAGCCACCCTACACGTAGTTTGCCTACTGATAAGAACTACTACGCCCTGTCGTAGAAAACTCTACTACGCCATGTAGTACGTAGGGGAGATCGCGCTCGATCGTGGATGCACTGGTCTCGCGGCCCCCGCGATGCCCCTCGATCCTGGATCGAGTGCGATCTTGCGAGGGGGCAGGGGCGCACGAGGCGTCGCCCGCGCGGTTCTGCCCGCGCGGGCTCAGTGGCGCCTTGTGGGTGTCAGCTCAGGAAGAGGGTGACCGGGAGGGCGACCAGGGTGGTGGCGACAGCGAGAGCGGTGGCACCGAGCACCCGGGGCGGCCGGTCGTCGACCAGCAGGCGCTGCACCCGTACGTCGAGATCCCGGTCGCCCATGCCGAGCGCGCCGGCCGGGGTGATCCGGTGCCCGGCGGCCGCGAACCGGCGTAGCGCCCCCGCCAACGGGGCGTCGGCGTGCAGCTCGCGGGCCTTGTCGTCGGCGCGCATCTCGACCAGCAGGGCGACCCGCTCGTGCGCGTCGCGCACCCAGCCGAACCACGGCAGCGCCCGGCACAGCGCGGTGAACGGGAGCAGCACCAGGTCGTGCCGCTCGTGGGCGTGCGCACGCTCGTGACTGAGCACCGCGGCCAGCTCGGCCCGGTCCAACAGGCTCAGGGTGCCGGCGCTGACCACCACCTGCGGCTTCACTCCCGGCAGGCAGTACGCGGCGGCACTCGGATGATCCAGCACCAGCGCGCCCGGGGCGGCCGGGTCGTTCCGGGCGACCAGGGAGAGCAGGTCCCGGTGGCGACGCTGGGCGCGTACGGTGCCGTGGATGCTGCGCACTGTCGTCGTGACCAGCACCGCCCCGATGCCGAAGCCCACGCCGACGCCGGCCAGGTGGAAGGTGCCCACCTCGACCGGCAGAGCGCCGTGGGCGAGGTCGTTGGCCAGGGCGAGCAGGGCGCTACCGGTCGGCCGGTCGTACGCGCTCAACCCGAGCGCCATCGGCAGGCCCATCGCGGAGAGGCCCAACGCCAGCCCGACGGCCTGCCAGCAGACGATCGCCACCCGGGGGCTGCGCCACGTCCAGGTGGAGCGGGCCAACACCTGGGCGGTCAGATAGCAGGCCAGCATCGTGGCGGCGAAGTGCACGGCGTAGGCCATGGCGTACGCCCTACCGCTCCGCAGCCTCGCCAGCGGGTCGTCGGCCCGCCGGCCCGTCCACCCGGTCGGTCAGGGCGTCGGCCCCGCCCGCGTCGCCGCCGGTGGAGCCCGGCCCGGTCAGGCCGGCCTCGCTGCCCAGGGCCGCCCGCAGCACCTCGGCCTCGGTGCCGGTCACCGAGCGGGCGAATCGCACCAGCGCGGCGTCCCGGCTGCCGCCCAGGTCGAGGGCGTCGAGCATGAGTTGGGCGATGTGCGCCTCGCGGCTGGCGGCCGGCCGGTACCGCCAGGCCCGACCCTCCCGTTCCCGTTGCACCATGCCCTTGCCGGCGAGCCGGTCCAGCACGGTCATCACCGTGGTGTACGCCAACTCGCGGCCATCGAGCGCGTCGGCCACCTCGCGCACGGTCACACCGTCCGACGTGCCGGGAACCACGTCCCACAGCACGTCCATCACCGCACGCTCAAGATCGCCCAACCGAGTCACGAGCCAATCCTACCCCCGGTAGTAGACCCCCCACCCGCCCTCACCCACCCACCAGGTTGATCATGAGGTTGACCGGCCCCCAGGAAATCAACACCCCCGCCAACCCCATGATCACCGCGCCGACCGGCAACCCAACCCGAGGCAGTACCCCTGAGCTGACCCACCCGACGAACCCGGCCCACGTCAGGTTTTCCGGGGGAGCCCGCCCACGCAGGGATCAAGCCTGACCGCCCGGAGTGGGCGGGCTCCCCCGGAAAACCCCAAAGGCCGAGCAAAGACGATCACACCCCCTTGGGGTGCCACACCGTCTTCGTCTCCAGCAGCGCCGTCATCCGATCCAGGCCCGGGTCGACCGACCAGTCGTGGTCGGCCAGGGCCGGTCGGAGCACCCGCTTGAGGTTCTCCGCCGCCTTGACCTCCAGGTCGGTGGCGAGCGCGGCGTCGGTGACCCCGGTCAGGTCGATCGCGTTGACATCCATGTGCGAGGCCAACGTCGGCGCGGTCTCGGTGATCGCGCCGGTGAGGATGTTGACCACACCGCCCGGCAGGTCGGACGTGGCCAGCACCTCGGCCAGCGTCACCGCCGCCAGCGGCTCACTCGGGGACGCCGCCACCACCACCGCGTTGCCGCTGACGATCGCCGGGGCGATCACGCTGACCAGGCCGAGCAGCGCCGGGCGGTCCGGGGCGACCACCGCGACCACGCCGGTCGGCTCGGGCGCGGAGATGTTGAAGTACGGGCCGGCGACCGGGTTGGCGCCGCCGTACACCTGGGCCAGCTTGTCGGCCCAGCCGGCGTACCAGACCCAGCGGTCGACCGCGGCGTCCACCTCGTCGCCGGGGATGCCCAGGGCGACGAACTGCTCGCGGCGGCCCTCCAGCATCTCGGCGGCCCGGTAGAGGATCTGACCCCGGTTGTACGCGGTAGCGCCGGCCCAGCCCTTGACGGCGGCGCGGGCGGCGACCACCGCGTCCCGGGCGTCCTTGCGGGAGGCCAGTGACACATTCGAGGACTGCACGAGATACGACCGTCCCGACTCGCTGCGCGGGAACTTCCCGCCGATGAAGAGCTTGTACGTCTTGCGTACCGCGACCCGCTCAGACATTGAGGTAGCCCTCCAGCCCGTGCCGGCCGCCCTCGCGACCGTAGCCCGACTCCTTGTACCCACCGAACGGCGAGGTGGGGTCGAACTTGTTGAAGGTGTTGGCCCAGACGACGCCGGCGCGCAGCCGGTCGGCCATCCACAGGATCCGGGAGCCCTTGTCGGTCCAGATCCCGGCCGACAGCCCGTACGGCGTGTTGTTGGCCTTCTCCACGGCCTCGGCCGGGGTGCGGAAGGTGAGCACCGACAGCACCGGGCCGAAGATCTCCTCGCGGGCGATCCGGTGTGCCTGGGTGACGCCCGTGAAGATGGTCGGCGCGAACCAGAAGCCCCGGTCGGGTAGGTCGCACGGCGGTGACCAGCGCTCGGCGCCCTCGGCCGAGCCGGCGTCGGACAGCTCGCGGATCCGCTCCAACTGGGCGGCCGAGTTGATCGCGCCGACGTCGGTGTTCTTGTCCAGCGGGTCACCGACGCGGAGCTGGGCCATCCGTCGCTTCAGCGACTCCAGCACCCGGTCGGCCACGTTCTCCTGGACCAGCAGTCGGGAGCCGGCGCAGCAGACGTGCCCCTGGTTGAAGAAGATGCCGTTGACGATGCCCTCGACGGCCTGGTCGATGGGGGCGTCGTCGAAGACGATGTTGGCGGCCTTGCCGCCCAGCTCCAGGGTGAGCTTCTTGCGGGTGCCGGCGATCGACCGGGCGATGGCCCGGCCCACCTCGGTGGAGCCGGTGAAGGCCACCTTGTCCACGCCGGGGTGCTCGACCAGCGCCCGACCGGTGTCGCCGGCGCCGGTAAGGATGTTGACCACACCGGCCGGCAGCTCGGCCTGCTGGCAGATCTCGGCGAAGAGCAGCGCGGTCAGCGGGGTGGTCTCGGCCGGCTTCAGCACCACGGTGTTGCCGGCGGCGAGCGCCGGGGCGATCTTCCAGGCGAGCATGAGCAGCGGGAAGTTCCACGGGATGACCTGCGCGGCCACGCCGACCGGCTGTGGGTTCGGCCCGAAGCCGGCATGGCCCAGCTTGTCGGCCCAGCCGGCGTAGTAGAAGAAGTGCGCGGCGACCAGCGGCAGGTCGACGTCGCGGGACTCGCGGATCGGCTTGCCGTTGTCGAGCGATTCCAGGACGGCCAGCTCGCGGGAGCGCTCCTGGATGAGCCGGGCGATCCGGTACAGGTACTTCGCCCGGTCCCGGCCCGGCATCGGACCCCAGACCTTGTCGTACGCCTTGCGGGCGGCGCGCACCGCGCGTTCCACGTCCTGGGCGCCGGCCTCGGCGACCTCGGCCAGCACCTCCTCGGAGGCGGGGTTGATCGACTTGAAGCTGCCACCGTCGGCAGGGTCGACGAACTCCCCACCGATATACAACCCAGAGGCGTTTTTGATTTCCACCACCGAGCGGGACTCGGGGGCGGGGGCGTATTCGAACATCGGCTATCAGTCCAGGGTGAAGTAGTCGGGACCGGAGTAGGTGCCGGTCGTCAGCTTGGTGCGCTGCATCAGCAGGTCGTTGAGCAGGCTGGACGCGCCGAAGCGGAACCAGTCCGGGTCGAGCCAGTCCGGGCCGACGGTCTCGTTGACCATCACCAGGTACTTGATCGCGTCCTTGGTGGTCTTGATGCCACCGGCGGGCTTCACGCCCACCTGCCGCCCGGTCGCCTCGCGGAAGTCACGGACCGCTTCCAGCATCACCAGGCTCACCGGCATCGTCGCCGCGATCGGGACCTTGCCGGTGGAGGTCTTGATGAAGTCGCCGCCGGCCAGCATGGCCAGCCAGGAGGCCCGCCGGACGTTGTCGTAGGTGGCCAGCTCGCCGGTCTCCAGGATCACCTTGAGGTGGGCATCGCCGGAGGCTTCCTTGGTGGCCACGATCTCGTCGTAGACCTCCTTGTAC
The DNA here is from genome assembly GCF_015751785.1 of Micromonospora vinacea. Classification (NCBI taxonomy): domain Bacteria; kingdom Bacillati; phylum Actinomycetota; class Actinomycetes; order Micromonosporales; family Micromonosporaceae; genus Micromonospora; species Micromonospora vinacea. The sequence goes on from NZ_JADOTY010000001.1 coordinate 2,781,196, forward strand.
CGCCCGGCCAGGAACGCACCTCGGTTGATCACCATGTCGATCTCGTCGGCGCCGGCCGCGACGGCGGCCCGGGTGTCGGCCAGCTTGATCTCCAACGGCGCCTGACCCGACGGGAACGCGGTCGCCACGCTGGCCAGGTGCACGGCGCTTCCGCGCAGCACCTCGGCCACGTAGGGGACCATCGCCGGGTAGACGCAGACCGCGCCGACGTGCGGGCAGGACGGGTCGGCCGGGTCCGGACGAAGGGCCTTCGCGGCGAGCGCGCGCACCTTGCCCGGGGTGTCCGCCCCTTCCAGGGTGGTCAGGTCGACCATCCGGATCGCCAGGTCGATCGCCTGGGCCTTGGCGGTGGTCTTGATGGAGCGGGTGCCGAGTTGTGCCGCCCGCTGCTCCGCGCCGACCTGGTCCACGCCGGGCAGGCCGTGCAGGAAGGTCCGCAGAGCGGTCTCGGATCGTCCCAGCTCGGAGAGCTCCGACCGGGCCGACGTCGTTGTCGCCGTCATGGCGAGAAGTCTACGCACCGGACCGCCGAGTGATCTTGCTCACGAGCGCGCAGTGACGCTTCGACGTGAGCGGCGTCCCTGGTCCGACCGCACCCGCACCGCCGCGCCGTACGGACCGGTAGGTTGAGCGATCGTGGACGTACACGTCATTGACCACCCGCTGGCCCAGTCCAGGTTGACTGCCATGCGGGACGCGCGCACCGATTCCTCGACGTTCCGGGCGGCGCTGCACGAACTGACCACCATGCTGGTGTACGAGGCGGCGCGCTCCTTCCCCGTCGAGCGGTACCCGGTGCAGACGCCGGTCACCGGCACCGAGGGCACCCGGCTGGCCAACCCGCCGCTGCTGGTCCCGGTGCTGCGCGCCGGGCTGGGCATGGCGGACGCCGCGCTGGGCCTGCTGCCCGAGTCCTCGATGGGATTCGTGGGCCTAGCCCGCGACGAGGCGACCTACGAGCCCCGCGCGTACATGGAGTCGCTGCCGCGCGACCTGGCCGGGCTGCCGGTGCTGGTGCTCGACCCGATGCTGGCCACCGGCGGTTCGCTGGAGCACTGCTGCCAGCTGCTGGCCGACCGCGGTTGCACCGACATCACGGTGCTCTGTGTGCTCGCCGCCCCGGTCGGCATCGAGCGGCTGGAGCGCTCCGGCCTGCCGCTGCGCCTGGTCACGGCCTCGATCGACGAGGGGCTCAACGACCGCATGTTCATCGTCCCCGGGCTCGGCGACGCCGGTGACCGCCAGTTCGGTGGCATGCCCCGCTTCTGAGGCGATACCCGGTCGGTGCCGGGTCCGGCGGGTCCGTGCGCGGGGTGCGCGGACCGGCTACCGTCTCCGGCCATGACTGGTGTTGCGCTCGCCGAGGAGTTGCTGCTCCTCGCCTACGACGACACGACCGGCAAGGCGACCATGCCGCGGATCAGCCTGGATCTGGGCATGGCCGCCGCGGTGCTGGTCGAGCTGGCCCTGGCCGGCCGGATCGCGTACGCCGACGGGTCCCTGACGGTGATCGACCCGACGCCGACCGGCGAGCCGTTCAGCGACGACGTCCTCAGCCGGATCGCCGCCGACACCCCGCACACCCCGGCGTCCTGGGTGCAGCGTCTGCGGCACGGCCTGCGCGACCGGATCCTCGCCGACCTGTGCCGGCAGGGCGTCGTCCGGGACATCGACGAGACCGAGCTGGGCTTCATCCACGTGCACCGTTACCCGGTCGTGGACACCTCCGTCGAGGCGGAGACCCGCCAGCGGCTGGCCGAGGCGCTGACCGGCGCGGCAGCCCCGGACGAGCGGACCGCCGCGCTGGCCACCCTCGTCGTGGTGCTCCGGATGGAGTCCGCGCTCGGGGTGAGCGGAGAGGCCGCCGCCGACGCCCGCCGCCGGTTGACGGAGATCGCCACCGGCGCCGGGTTCTCCGGCGAGGTGAGCACCGACGACTCGGTGGTCCGCCCGTCGGTCGGCCTGGTCGTCGCCGCCCTGGCCCGGGCCGTCGACCAGGCCCTCGGCCCTCGCCGCTGACTCTCGGCCCGCGCCGCTGACCGTCGGGTCGACCCCGCTCGGCGTGCCCTTTGCTCTGCACCCGCCCAGGCGCCACCGACCGACAGTGGAATGGCGCTTCTGCGGGTGCAGAGCAAAGGGCGGACCTGTTGTGGGTGGGTGCTGCGGGGTTCAGATGCCAAGGGCCGCGCTGACCTCAGCGCGGAGCGCGGCAACGGCCGACGCCGCCCTGCTGCGGGCCGTCCGGACGTCACCGTCCACGACCGGTTCCACCACCTCGAGGTACGCCTTGAGCTTCGGCTCGGTGCCGGACGGGCGGATCACCACCCGGGCCGTCGCGGTCCGCAGGATCACCACGTCCGACTCGGGCAGCAGGTCCCGGGCGCTGTCCACCGACTGCCCGAGCAGGGTGGCAGGGGTGTGTGCCCGGATCCGGGCCATCGCGTCGGCGATGACCCGCAGGTCGTCCACCCGGACGGAGAGCTGGTCGGTGTGGTGCACGCCGAACTCCGCGGCCAGCTCGTCCAGCCGGTCCGTCAGCGTGCGACCCTGCGCCTTCAGGCCGGCGGCCAGCTCGGCCACCGTCAGCGCGGCGGTGATGCCGTCCTTGTCCCGGACGTGTTCCGGGGCGACGCAGTAGCCGAGCGCCTCCTCGTAGCCGAAGACCAGCGGCGCGCTTCCACCTCCGGCCCGCACGATCCACTTGAAGCCGGTCAGCGTCTCGTCGTACGGCAGGCCCCGGGCCGCGCACATCGCCCGCAGCAGTGACGACGACACGATGGTGGTGGCGTACAGCCCGGTGACGCCCCGGCGCATCAGGTGGTCGGCGAGCAGGACGCCCACCTCGTCGCCGCGCAGCATCCGCCAGCCGTCGCGGTCGTCCCGGACGACCACGGCGCAACGGTCGGCGTCCGGGTCGTTGGCGATGGCGAGGTCCGCGCCGGTCGAGTCGGCCAGCGCGATCAGCCGGTCCACCGCACCCGGCTCCTCCGGGTTGGGGAACGACACGGTGGGAAACGCCGGGTCCGGTTCGGCCTGGTCGGGCACCACCCCGGGGGTCGGGAAGCCGGCGCGGGCGAAGGCGGCGGTGAGCACCGCCGCGCCCACCCCGTGCAGCGGCGTGTACGCCACCGTCAGGTCCCGTGGCCCGTCCGGGTCGATCACGGCTGTGGCCCGTTCGACGTACGAGGCGACCAGGTCGTCGCCGAGCACCTGACCGGGCTCGCCCAGCGGCACCTGGGTCAGCGGCCCGACCGATCGGATGGCCGCCTCGATGCCGGCGTCGGCGGGTGGCACGATCTGCGCGCCAGCGCCCAACTCGCCGCCCAGCTCCGCGCCCAGATAGACCTTGTAGCCGTTGTCCTGCGGCGGGTTGTGGCTGGCCGTGACCATCACCCCGGCGACACCGCCGAGGTGCCGCACGGCGTACGCCAGCACCGGGGTGGGCAGCGGGCGGGGCAGCAGCAGCGCCGGGCGGCCAGCGCCGGTGGCCACCTCGGCGGTGCGCTCGGCGAACTCCCGGGAGCCGTGCCGGGCGTCGTACCCGATCACCAGCGGGCCGGTGCCGCCCTGGGCCGCGAGCCAGGTGACCAGGCCGGCAGCGGCCTGGGTGACAACGGCGAGGTTCATGCCGTTCGGGCCGGCGCGCAACGGGCCGCGCAGGCCCGCCGTGCCGAAGGTCAGCGGGCCGGCGAACCGGTCGGCCAGCTCCGGGGCGCTCGCCGGCAGCCCGTCGAGCACGGCCGTCAGCTCGTCCCGGCTGGCCGGGTCGGGGTCGTCGGCCAGCCAGCGCCGGGCTTGCTCGCGAATGTCGTCGATGTCAGTGGTGTCCGCCGCCATGCCCCTTGATAGCACGGCGACGGATCATCGCTGCGGGTTCCCTCCGGCTCAGCCGTTCCCGGTGAGCTGGAACGTCCGCGCCATCTCGTCGAAGATCGGCTTGCTCTCCGCGAACTTGGCGTCCGTGGCGGTGAGGTAGAACGAGTACGCCTTGCCGTCCTGCGCCACGCCCCGCCAGACGCCGTGCCGCATCGCGTCACCCTCGCCGCAGGTGTACTCGAATTCGGCGGCCGGCTTGCTGGCCAACTCCGTCTCGGCGGAGGAGATCTGGTTGTACGGCTTGACGCAGGAGGTGCTCCGGGTCTTGAGGCCGTTCTCGGCCGTCTCGGCCCACCGGGTGGAGCTGCTTGTCCACTTCTCGGTGATGATGCGGACCTTGCGGCCGCTGTCCGCCGGGTCGATGTAGTCGGTGTACGAGCCGCCGGTGGCCTTCTTCCAGCCCTTCGGCACCATGACCTGGATCCCGCGGGCGGTGTGCTCCTGCATCTCGAGCGTGGGTGCCGCCGGGGCGGACGCGCTGGGCTGCGCCGCGGGGGTGTTCGGCGGGGCGTCCTCGCCGCCGGAGAGCGCCACAGCGGTGAGCAGCAGCACCACGACCAGCCCGCCGGCCGCGGCGAGCTGCACCTTGCGCGGCCAGCCCTTGACCGTGGTGACGAGCTGACCACCGGTGGCCCGGACCTTGTCCAGCGCGCTGCCGCCCGAAGCGGCGGGTGCGGTGGCCCAGGGCTGGCCGGTGCCCGGCACCGACCACTGGTTGCCGCCGCCGTAGGTGCCGCCGATGCGCTGGGTGGCCTCCGGTGCGCCGCCGTACCCGACCTGCTGGGTGGCGTCGGCCGGGCTGCCGTAGCTGACCCGCTGGGTGGCGTCGGGGTGCCCGCCGGCGTCCACCCGTTGGGTGGCGTCCGCGTTGCCGCCGTAGGTGCGCCCGGCCGCCGGTCGGCCAGGTGCCGGCATCGCGCCGGTCGGCGTGTGCAGTGGACCGGCCAACGCGTCGGCGCTGGTCTCGTCGAGGCCCCCGGTGGTGCCGGCCGGGGGAGCCGCCTGTGGGCGTTCGCCGCGGCGCAGCGCGGCCAGCCGGTCGGTCAGGGACTCACCCGGGGCCAGCATCGCCTTGCCACCGATCTGGCTGTCCGGCTTCGGCTCCGGCTGGGGCGGCGGGAGGACGGGAATGGGACGCTGCTGCACCGGCACCACGGCGTACGGGTCGGTGACCGAGTGCACGGCCGTCGCCGTGCTGCCCAGCGGGCCGGCGAGCAGCTCGCGCAGCATGGCCCGGGAGGTGTGCACGTCGAGCCGGCGCGCGGGGTCCTTCTCCAGCAGGCCCATCAGCACCCGGGTCAGCGGGCCGCTGCGCTGCGGCGGGGCGGGTGGGTCCTCCACCACGGCGTGCATGGTCTCGATCGGGTCGCCCTTGTCGAACGGGGGCCGCCCCTCGACCGCCGTGTAGAGCGTCACACCCAGTGAGAAGAGGTCGCTGGGCGGGCCGAACTCCTGGCCCATGGCCCGCTCGGGCGAGATGAAGTGCGGTGAGCCGAGCACCATGCCGGGGGTGGTGAGCTGCACGTCGGTGGGCATCCGGGCGACCCCGAAGTCGGTCAGCACGCAGCGCCCGTCGGTGCAGATCAGCACGTTGGCGGGTTTGACGTCGCGGTGCAGCACGCCGATCGCGTGCGCGACCTCCAACGCGCCCAGCAGCGCGATGCCGATCTTGGCGACGGCGCGGGGCGCGACAGGCCCGTCCTCGATCACCATGTCGGCGAGGCTGCGGGCGTCCAGCAGTTCCATCACGATCCACGGCCGACCGGCCTCGGTGACCACGTCGTACACCTGCACCACCGCGGGGTGCTGGATGGCGGCGGCGGCGCGGGCCTCGCGCAGGGTGCGTTCGTACATCGCGTCGCGGTCGCTGGGGGCCAGCCCCGGGGGCAGGACGACCTCCTTCACCGCCACGTCACGGCGCAGCAGTGTGTCTGTGGCGCGCCACACCGTGCCCATGCCGCCGTTGCCCACCGAGGACCGCAGCGAGTACCGGCCACCAATGGTGGTGCCGGGCGCCGCTCGTCCGTTGGCGGGACTAACTGGTCCGCCGCTCCACGTCGGGATCTGAGTCACAGAAAAGCCACCGGGGGAAATCGAGGGGGGCTGGGACACAACCCCCCTATCTTGCTGGTTCCGACGCCCGATGCGAAAGCCGACGCGACGGACGTTTATCGAAGTCGACAGAACGTGCCCTGTCGTTCACCACGAGTCGACCGGTCGGGACGCACTGTGCGGTATCCCTCACCCGACGACGTGGCCAGGCGTCCTACCATCCGGGGATGAACCAACGGCGGTCAAGTGAGTCCGGTTTCCCGATCAACGGCGTCTACACGGAGGCCGACCTTCCGGAGGACCTGGACTCCCGGCTCGGCAGCCCGGGCGAGTTCCCGTACACCCGGGGTGTCTACCCCACCATGTACACCTCCCGCCCGTGGACGATGCGCCAGTACGCCGGCTTCGGTACCGCCACCGAGTCCAACGCGCGGTACCACCAGCTGTTGCGGGCCGGCACGATGGGTCTCTCGGTCGCGTTCGACCTGCCGACCCAGATGGGCTACGACTCCGACGAACCGATCGCGCACGGTGAGGTCGGCAAGGTGGGCGTCGCCATCGACTCCATCGAGGACATGCGGCTGCTCTTCGCCGACATCCCGCTGGACAAGGTGTCCACCTCGATGACCATCAACGCGCCCGGCTCGGTGCTGCTGCTGCTCTACCAGCTCGTCGCCGAGGAGAACGGCGTGCCGGGCACGGCACTCAACGGCACCATCCAGAACGACATCCTCAAGGAGTACATCGCCCGGGGGACGTACATCTTCCCGCCGAAGCCGTCGCTGCGCCTGGTGGCCGACACGTTCGCGTACTGCCGCAAGGAGGTGCCGAAGTGGAACACCATCTCCATCTCCGGCTACCACATGGCGGAGGCCGGCGCGACGCCCGCGCAGGAGATCGCGTTCACCCTGGCCAACGGTGTGGAGTACGTGCGGGCGGCGCTGGCCGCCGGGCTCGCCGTCGACGACTTCGCGCCCCGGCTGTCGTTCTTCTTCGTGGCCCGCACCACGCTGCTGGAGGAGGTGGCGAAGTTCCGCGCGGCCCGGCGGATCTGGGCCCGCCTGATGCGTGACGACTTCGGCGCCAAGGACCCGAAGTCGATGATGCTGCGGTTCCACACCCAGACCGCCGGCGTGCAACTGACCGCGCAGCAGCCGGAGGTGAACCTGGTCCGGGTGGCGGTGCAGGGGTTGGCCGCCGTGCTCGGCGGCACCCAGTCGCTGCACACCAACAGCTTCGACGAGGCGATCGCGCTGCCCACCGAGAAGGCGGCCCGGCTCGCACTGCGTACCCAGCAGGTGCTGGCCTACGAGACGGACCTGACCGCCACCGTCGACCCGTTCGCCGGCTCGTACGTGGTGGAGGCGATGACCGCCGAGATCGAGGCCGCCGCCGTCGAGTTGATGGAGCGGGTGGCCGACCACGGCTCGGCGGTGGACGCGATCGAGGCCGGGTTCCAGAAGCGGGAGATCGAGCAGTCCGCGTACCGGATCGCCCAGGAGATCGACTCGGGGGAGCGGGTGGTGGTCGGGCTCAACCGGTTCACCGTGGACGAGGAGGAGCCGTACGAGCCGCTGCGCGTCGACCCGACGATCGAGGCGGCCCAGGCCGAGCGGCTGGCCCGGCTGCGCGCCGAGCGGGACGCCGACGCTGTGGCGCGGGCGCTCGCCGATCTCCGGGCCGCCGCCGAGGGCACTGACAACGTGCTGTATCCGATGAAGGAGGCGCTGCGGGCCCGGGCGACGGTGGGCGAGGTCTGCGGGACGCTGCGTGAGGTGTGGGGGCTGTACCGGCCCACCGACCGCTTCTGAGCGCGCTTCTGAGCGCCCGATCCCGTCCGGGGCCCGGGGCGCGGTGTGTCCGGCGGGCTCAGCGGGTACCCGGTCGGTTGAGCCGGGACGCACACCGTGTGCGCCCACGGAGGGTGAGTGCATGTGAGCGTCCTTATCCGGCTCGTTGCGGAGTGTGGTCGGTTAATTGTCGGAGTGTCAGTTCACCACCCCGACTAATGCGACAATTTGGCAACGGGGCTCCGACTGGCGCCGGGATTCGTGACCGCCGCGATCGGTTACGCGTTGTAGGAGGTGAGGGGCTGATGACGGCGTTCGACCGTGATCTACCTGCTGTCCCCCGCCTTGACGAGCGCCCTCAGCAGGGCATACGTGACTCTGCGCGGTCCGATCATTACCGTAACGAGGTTGCGCAGCGTCACCGTCGGAGGTCTAGGCTGTCTGCTGTCCCCGATGATCCATCCATTCCTAGTGATCGAGAATTCGACGTGACGAGTGCGTTGACGCTGCCCACAAGTGGCCAGCTGGCGTCGTCCTGGCCGGAGACGCCACCGGGATCCCAGCCCCTGCCCCGCGAGCTGGACCACCTTCTCGCGCTCCGGGTACCGGGGCTGATCGCTACGCGCCGTCACCTCCACTCGCACCCTGAGCTCTCCGGCAACGAGTTCGAGACGGCCGCGCTGATCGCCCGGGAGCTGTCGCTGGCCGGGTTGAACCCGCGCCTGCTGCCCAAGGGCAACGGCGTGATCTGCGACGTCAACGGCGTGCCGGACGGCCCGGTCGTGGCGCTGCGCGCCGACATCGACGCCCTGCCGCTCGACGATCCCAAGGACGTCCCGTACCGGTCGACAGTGGAGGGCGTCTGCCACGCCTGCGGGCACGACGTGCACACCTCGATCCTGCTCGGCGTCGGCATGCTGCTGGCCCAGCTCGCCGACCTCGGCGAGCTGGACGGCCGGGTCCGGCTCATCTTCCAGCCGGCCGAGGAGATCCTGCCCTGCGGTTCGCTGGAGGTCATCGAGGCCGGCGGCCTGGACGACGTGGTGCAGATCTTCGCGCTGCACTGCGACCCGAACCTGCCGGTGGGCAAGGTCGGCCTGCGGGTCGGCCCGATCACCGCGGCCGCCGACAACGTGACCGTCCGGCTGTCCGGCCCGGGCGGGCACACCGCCCGCCCGCACCTGACCGTCGACATGGTCGACGCGCTCGGTCGGCTGATCACCGAGGTGCCCGCCCTGGTCAGCCGCCGGGTGCCGGCCAACAGCGGCCTGCTGTTGGTCTTCGGCCACGCCTCGGCCGGCACCCGCTACAACGTCATCCCGTCCGAGGCCAGCGCCTCCGGCACCCTCCGGGTGATGGACCGCGACACCTGGGAGCGGGCTCCCAAGATCGTCGCTCAGGTGGTGCGGGACGTGATCGCACCGACCGGCGCCACTGTCGACCTGGAATACCTGCGCGGCCGGCCGCCGGTGTGCAACGACTCCCGTGCCATCCAGGTGCTGACCGCCGCCACCGCCGCCGCGCTCGGCCCGGACGGGATCGCCGAGACACCGCAGAGCATGGGCGGCGAGGACTTCTCCTGGTACCTGGAGTACGTCCCCGGCGCCCTCGCCCGGCTCGGCGTGGGTCGCTCCGGCCCCAACGTCGACCTGCACCGCGCGAGCTTCGACGTGGACGAGCGGGCCATCGCGGTGGGCGTCCGCGTCATGGTGCAGACCGCGCTGCGGGCACTGGCGGCGGCGCGCTGACCGGCGCGACCAGAGCCGGGGCCTTGCGCCGCCGGCGCAACACCACAAGCAGCACCGCCAGCGGTACGCCGAGCGCCACCAGCCAGGGCAGCAACGCGCCCAGCACCGTGAGCAGGACGGTCATCGAGACGACGAACGCCTTCCAACCGCCCCTGAGTCCGACCAGGAAGCCGGTCTCGGCCTTCTCCTCGGTGGCCTTCGCCCTCGGCCCGGCCAGCGACACGGTGATCGTGGAGAGGGCGGTCAGGTCGGCCAGGCGTCGCTTCTTGGCCTCCAGCGATGCCAGGTCGGCCTCCCGGCGACCCAACTCGTTCTCCAGCGACACCAGGTCGGTGATCGAGGAAGCCCGGGCCAGCAACCGGCGGGCGCTCTCCACCCGCGCGCGCTGGCTGGCGATCCGGGCGTCCAGGTCGACGGTCTCCTCGGTGACGTCCTGAGTGTCGATCTCCCGGCTCTGCTGCCGACCGAGCTTCGCCATCTCCTCCACCACGTCGGTGAACTTCGCCGCCGGCACCCGTAGCTCCAGCTCCGCCACCGCGTCGTCGTCGTCGGCACTGCGCCGCTGGTCGCCGCCGACGAAGCCACCGGCCCGGGTGACCACGGCGGTGGCCTCGCGGGCGGCCGAGTCCACATCGTCCACCTGCACCCGCATCGTTCCGGTGTAGATGATCGCCCGCTGGTCGACCCGCAGGTCCGGTGCTCCGGCCCCGGCCCCCTCCGGTGCGCCGGCGGCGGCGTCCCGGCCCGCCTCGCCACCGTTGGCCGCTGGCGCCTCTGCCGCCGAGCCAGCGGTGTCCTTCGACCCGCTGTCGCCGGCACCGCATCCCGTCAGCGCCAACGCCGCCGCCAGTGTCGTCGCCGCCAGCAGCGCACTGCGGCGTCGTCCCACCTGTCCGTCCATCCCCGCTCCCATCGTCGTCAACCGGTGTGGCGATAGCTCGGACGCGACGCGCACGCCGGCTGGTTCCGGCAGACTGCGCTGAGGACGTCACGATTCGATAATCGAGGAGTCACGATGCGGCTCACCAAGTACGCCCACTCCTGTCTCCGGGTGGAACACGACGGGGGAGTGCTCGTCGTCGACCCCGGGGTGTTCGGCGACGCCGAGGCGGCGCTGGACGGTGCGGACGCGGTGCTGATCACCCACCAACACCCCGACCACCTCGACCTGGCAGCGGTACGCCTTCAGCTCGACCGGCAACCGTTCCCGATCCACGGGCCCGCCTCGCTCGCCGACACCCTGGGCGACGCGGCGGACGTGCTGCGCCCGGTCAGCGTCGGTGAGTCATTCACCGCCGCCGGGGTCGCCGTGCGCGCGTACGGGGGGCGGCACGCCGTGATCCACCCCGACATCCCGGTGATCGACAACCTCGGTTACCTGATCAACGACGTGGTCTACCACCCGGGCGACTCCCTGGTGGTGCCCGACGAGACACCCGTCGACACGCTCTTCGCGCCGATCCACGCCCCCTGGTCGAAGTTCTCCGAGGTGGTCGACTTCATCCGCGCGGTCGCACCGCGGCGCGCGTACGCAGTGCACGACGCGTTGCTCAACGACAACGGGCTGGGCGTGCTCGACAGGCAGTACACAGCGCTGTCCGGCACCGAGTACCAGCGACTGGAGCCCGGTAGCCGGGTGGACGTCTGACCCGATGCCCGGCCTCTCCGCGGAGCTGGTGCAGCAGCTCTACCGCACCCCACCGGACCGGTTCGTGGCCGCCCGGGACGCCGCCGTGGCCGACGCCCGGCGGGCCGGCGACCCGACCACCGCCCGACAACTGGCCCGGCTGCGTCGCCCGACGGTGGCCGCCTGGCTGGTGAACCTGCTCGCCATCCGACGCCCGGAGCTGGTCGCCGACCTGGTGCAGCTCGCCGACGCCCTGCGGGTCGCCCAGCGGGAGCTGCGCGGGCCTCGACTGCGGGAGCTGTCCGCGCAGCGGCGGGCGGTGGTCGGCGCCCTGGTCGCCGAGGTCCGCAAGCTCGCCGCGGCCGAGCCGGACGCGCCATCGGCGAACCGGCTGCCGCTGGCCGAGGTGGAGGAGACGCTGAATGCGGCGTTCTCCGACGTCGAGGTCGCCGAGCAGGTGCGGGCCGGTCGCCTGTTGCGGGCGGCCAGCTACGCCGGCTTCGGTGAGGTGCCCCGGCCACAACTGCGGCTGGTCACCGGCGATGAGGAAGAACGCGAGGCGGAACGCCCGGCCCGCCGACCCGGCCCGCAGCGGGGCCGTCCCGAGGCGGCACCCCGCCCGGACCGGGCGGCCGAGCGCGCCGAGCAGGCTGCCCAGCGGGCGGCCCGAGTCGAGCGGGCCCGGCAGCGCCGCGCCCTGGACCGGGAGTTGGCGAAGGCCCAGGCGGACCAGGAGCGGGCCGAGGCCGAGCTGACCGAGGCGACCGGGCAGGAGCGCGACGGCGCGGCCGTACTCGATGGTCTCGAGGCCGAGCTGGCCGAGCTGGAGCGGCGGCGCGCGGTCGCCGAGCAGGATCTCAGCCGGGCCAAGCTGGCCCGGCGCGCCGCCGAGCGGGCGGTCACAGTGGCCCGGCGGCGCGCCGGTGAGGTCGAGGCGGCGGTCGAGGCACTGGCGGCCGAAGAGGGGAATGCGGACGCGGGCGGCGGCGCGGCAGACTGACCATCGATGGACGACGACGAGTGTGCGGGTCGTAACCGGGGTCGGGGCGTGGTCGTGGTCGGCGGGTCGGGTTGCCCGAGCGGGGCACCGCTGTGACTCCGGAGCAGGTCGCGGCCGCCAGTAAGCCCGTCGTGCTCGACCTGGGCGACGCCTTCAGCCGGGACCCGACCACGTTGCGCCGGGCCCGACTGCTGGGCATCTCCGGCTGGGCCTTCTACATCAGCGGCCGGGCCGGTGCGCTCGGCGGTGTGCGGGCCGAGACGGCCGCCGCCGCCCTCGGGTTCATCGCCCCGGACGCGGTCGCCGACGGCTGGGACGCCGCCGCCCGGGTCGTCCCGCCGTTCGAGGTGGCCGCCGCGAGCCTCGCCGAATGCTGCCGGTGGGGCGCCCAGCAGCTCGGCCCCCTGCCCGGCACCGAGCGCCTGTCGGCGCTCGTCGAGCGGGCCGTGGTGGCGGCGGAGGCCAGTGGGATGCCGCTCTTCGCCGCGTGGCGGGCCATGCCGCTTCCGGACCTCTCGCCCGGGGCCCGCAGCGCCGCCGGGCTGCGGCTGCTCCGGGAACACTTCACCGGCGCCTACCTGCTGGCGGTACGCGCCGCCGGGATGACCCCGCTGGAGGCCGTGCTGGCCGGGCCGGAGGGCGAGGCCGGGGCGGTGGCCTGCGGCTGGCAGCCGCCGTACCCGCCGATCGGGCCGCTGGTGCGCCGCCGGCTGTGGGCGGAGGCGGTGACCAACCGGTTGGCCGCGCCGGCGTTCACGGCCCTCGGTCCCGCCGACGGCGCGGAGCTTGTGGAGCTGCTGCACCGCACCCGCGTCGAGCTCGGCTGAGCCTCCCGCCGCCAGAGAGCTGAGCTTCCCGCCGGCCAGAAAATGGGCGGCGGCCGAGCTGATCGGCTGCCAGGATGTCCTGCCGTGACCCTTCCCGCTGGTTGGACGACGCGCCGGCCCACCCTCGACGACGTGCCGGCGATCCTCGCGGTGGTGCACGCCGCCGACACCTTCGCCATCGGCCATCCCGACTTCGACGCCGAGGATGTCGCGGCGTCGCTGACCGCCCCCCACTTCGACAGGACCCGGGACTCCTGGCTGGCCATCGACCCGGACGACACAGTTGTCGGCTGGGCGACGGTGGACAACCCGACCGCTGTGGGCCGGGAGTTCGTGGAGGTCTACGTCGATCCGGTACGGGCCGCCGCCGTCCGCGCGCCGTTGCTGGTCCGCCAACTCGACCGGGTCGCCGAGCGCGCCGCCGAGCGAGGGCTGCCGTCGCTCACCGTCCGCTGCGCGGTCTTCGCCCCGGAACGTGACTGGGAACGCGCCCTGCGCGGGCTCGGGTTCGCCCTCGTCAAGCGGTACGTCCGGATGAGCCGGCCGTTGGACGACCTGCCCGACGAGCCGGCCGGGCCGTCGGACGTGACGGTGCGGCCGGTCCGCCCTGACGACGAGGCCGACCTGGTGGAGTTCCACCGGATCTACGAGGCCGCCTTCGGCGACACCCCGGACCACGAGCCGCTGACGTACGAGCGGTGGCGTGCCCGGATCGGCGACCTGACCGCCTGGGACGAGTGGTTCGTCGCCGAGGTGGACGGGGTGACGGTCGGCGCGTTGCAGTCCTCGGATCAGGCGCTCGACCAGCAGTCCGGCTGGGTGAAGAGCCTGTCGGTGCTGTCCGCGTACCGGCGTCGGGGGGTGGGTGCGGCGCTGCTGCGCCGCGCCTTCGCCCGCTACGCCGAGAAGGGTCGGCGGGCGGCCGGCCTGGGCGTCGACCTCACCAACCCGACCGCCCCGCTGTCGCTCTACCGGGCGGTGGGCCTGCGGGAGACCCAGTGGACCGACATGTACGAACTTTCCGTTCCGGCGGCCGGTGTGTGATTGACGACCCCGGTCCTCCCCGGCCGGCGCTCCGGTCGACGGCGGTAGCAGACTGGGGGCGTGCGATACGCGCTGCTACGCCGACGCGGTGCCGGTGGGGCGGGCCCGCAGTTCGGTGACGTAGTCGTCCGGGGCGCCCGCCTTCTCGGCGGCGTTCGCGATCTCCGACAGATACCACGAGGTCGGCAGGCCACCCTCGTAGCCGTTGAAGACGTAGATCCACGCGGTCACGTCGCCGTCGAGGGTGGAGACCCGCACGTGCAGCTTGCGGTACGTGCCGGCAGTCACCCCCTCGAGTTCGTCGAGCTGGCCCGCGTCGTACGGGTGGATGTCGTAGAGCGCCACGAAGACCCGGTCACCGGGGGACTCGACAAGGGTGCTCACCGCACCCTCCCAGCCGATCACGTCCGCCCCGGCGAAGGTCAGCCGCCAGCCCTCCAGCCAGCCGGTGCCCACCATCGGCGAATGCGGACAGTAGGCGCGCATCCGGGCAGGGTCGAGATTTGAGCCGTAGGCGGCGTGATGACGCACGGCGATGACGATAGCCCGGCCGACGGGTGGGGGAGAATACGACAGTGCGTGTCGAATGCGCTCGGGAGAAGAAAGTCACTGTGAGCATGGACGAAGGGCGAACGCTGTGAGCCGGATCGTGATCATCGGTGGGGGGCCGGCCGGGTACGAGGCGGCTCTGGTCGCCGCCCAGCTGGACGCCGATGTCACAGTGGTGGAGGCCGACGGTGCCGGCGGCGCCTGCGTGCTCTCCGACTGCGTGCCGTCGAAGACCTTCATCGCCAGCTCCGGGGTGGTCACCGGATACCGCGACACCGAGGAGTTCGGGGTGCACTCGGACGGCCTGGAGGCGGTCACCGTCGACGCCCGGGCGGTGCACGGGCGGGTCAAGCGGTTGGCCCTGGCGCAGTCCGCGGACATCCACGCCAAGCTGCTGAAGGCGGGGGTCACCTTCGTGGCCGGCACCGCCCGGCTCGGCGAGGACTCCCTCGGGCACACCCACCGGGTCGTCGTCACCCCCGCCGACGGCGGCGAGGAGTACTCGATCGACGCGTCCACCGTGCTGGTGGCCACCGGCTCGACCCCCCGCCAGCTGCCCACCGCCGTACCGGACGGTGAGCGCATCCTGACCTGGCGACAGGTGTACGACCTGCCGGAGCTGCCCGAACACCTGATCGTGGTCGGGTCCGGTGTGACCGGCGCGGAGTTCGCCAGCGCCTACCTGGCGATGGGGGTCGAGGTGACCCTGGTCTCCAGCCGGGACCGGGTGATGCCGCACGAGGACGCCGACGCCGCCTCCGCCATCGAGCGGGTGTTCCGCAACCGGGGCATGGAGATCCTCAACAACTCCCGGGCCGACGCGGTCCGGCGTACCGCCGACGGCGTCGAGGTGGAGCTCTCCGACGGCCGTAAGGTGACCGGCTCGCACGCGCTGATCACCGTCGGTTCGATCCCGAACACCGCGAACCTGGGTCTGACCGAGTACGGGGTGGAGCTGGGCCGGGGCGGCTACCTGACCGTCGACCGGGCCTCCCGGACCAACGTGCCCGGCATCTACGCCGCTGGCGACTGCACCGGCGTGCTGCTGCTGGCCAGTGTCGCCGCCATGCAGGGCCGGATCGCCATGTGGCACGCGCTCGGCGAGGCGGTCCGCCCGCTGCGGCTGCGTACCGTCGCGGCGAACGTCTTCACCGACCCGGAGCTGGCCACCGTGGGTGTCTCGCAGGACGAGGTGGACGCGGGCAAGGTGCCGGCCCGGCAGGTGATGCTGCCGCTGTCCGGCAATGCCCGGGCCAAGATGGACGACCTCTCCGACGGTTTCGTGAAGCTGTTCTGCCGGCCGGCCAGCGGTCAGGTCATCGGCGGTGTGGTGGTCGCTCCGAAGGCCAGCGAGCTGATCCTGCCCATCACCATGGCGGTGGAGAACAACCTCACCGTCAACGAGCTGGCCCAGACCATCACCATCTACCCGAGTCTCTCCGGCTCGATAACCGAGGCGGCCCGCCAGCTCATGCTGCACGAGCTGGAGTGACGGCTGCGGCCTGTGCCGCCCGCCCCACCCCCACCCCGACCTCGTCGATCATGGAGTTGTGGTGGCCGTTCTACGCCGCGACGCCCTCTTTGTGAGGCACCACAACTGCATGATCGACGGGTGACGGTCGGGTTTGGATCATCGCTATCGTGGCTAGGACCGCGACCTCGGTGAGGATCAGGAGGCGTTCGGCCAAGCCGATGAGCATCCGGTCACCGGGATAGGCGGACCAGATCATCGCCGCCGCGAGGGCCAGGCTCAGCAGGACCAGGGCGCGTAGCGTCCGGGCGGCGGGCGTCAGGTCGGGTCGGCGGGCGAGCAACCAACCGGCCGCCGGCAACGCCAGGAAGGCGATCACTGAGGCGTACCGGTGCAGGTAGGCGGCGGTGGTCATTGCGGTGCCCGGCTCGTTCGTCGGCACCACGGCGGCCAGCAGCAGCCCACCCACCCATGCGCCGAGCAGCAGCTCGGCCGTTCGACCGGAGCGCGGCCGGGGTGGGCTGGCGCGGCGCAGTCCGTACAGCAACGCCACTGTGGCGAGCGCGAGCACCACCATGGCGATGTCGATGACGCCGCCCCGGTCGGAGACCGCGAAGTCGCTGATGGTCAACGCCCACGGGTTGAGGTCGTCGTTGACTTCGAGGTGGCCGATCACGGTGAGCAGCGCCGCCAGGGCGATCCCGCCCAGGGCCAGCAGGCCGGTACTCCGGGTAACAGGCATACCTCAGCCTGTCGCCGCGGACACCCCAGTCGAATCCGGGACAGCCACCGAGTTACCCCCCGCAACAACCCCTAAGCCCTCGCGATCTTGCACTTTCGGACGCCGTTACGCGTGGTTCACACCAATCGCGGCGACAGAAAGTGCAAGATCGCGCGGGCGGAAGCGCGTTCACCAGGTCAGGCGACGTTCAGTTGGATGTTCCCAATGCGGGCGACGACGTCGAGATGACCACCCAGGCCGGTGACGTAGGCGCGGAGTGATTCCAGGCTGGTGTGCTCGCCATTCTCGATCTGGCTGATTCTCGCCTGCGTCAGCCCCGCCGCCTCGGCCAGTTGCACCTGAGTCATACCCAGGTGCTTGCGGATCTCTGCCAGCTGCGCCCCGCTGACCGCTGCCAGCATCTGCTCACGGTGCTGAGCGCGCCGGGAGACCCGGTCCGGATCTGCCCAGGATGGATCGAGCGCGCGGGCCTTCGCCTTGACGTCCTGCCAGTCAGCTCCATCGGTCATCTCTGTGTTTCCCTCAGCCTGGAGACGTGCTCCTGAAACCGGTCGTCCGCCAACGGGACCGCCATCTTGTACCAAGTCTGCCACTGGCCCGACTTGTCGCCAGCGACCAGAAAAACAGCTTCTCGAACGGGATCAAGATCCAACGACACTCAGTCGATGGGGACGTCGACGACGGCGGCGGCGGCGGCGGCGCGGGCGTGGCGGGCGCTGACCACTGTCATCGCCCACCCGGCCGCCGCGAAGCCGGCCGCCGCGGCGGTGGCGATGATGGCCAGCCGCCAGGCCGACTCGGTCAGTGCGGTCCCGCCCAGGTGCCCGACCAGCGCGCCGTAGGTGGCCCAGCCCAGCGCGGCGACGGCCTCGTAGAGCACGAACAGTCGGTACGGGTAGCGGCTACGCCCGGCCGAGAAGCAGGCCGCCATCCGGCCGCCGGGCACGAACCGGCAGAGCAGGATGACCAGCGGCCCGGGTTGTCGCAGGCCCTGGGTGACCCGGCTGGCCACCCGGCGGGCGCGGCTCAACTCGGCGTGCTTGGGTGGCCGCCGGTCCGGCGCGCTGCGTCCGAGCAGGTAGCAGGCCAGGTCGCCGGCGAATACGCCGAGCGCGCCGACGGCGATGGTGACCGGCAGGCTGAGCCCGCCGTAGACGGTGAGCGCACCACTGGTGATCATGACGATCTGGGTGGGGATCACCGGTACGAAGGCGTCCGCGATCAGCAGAGCGAGCAGCACCAGGTACGCCCACGTCGGCGACGCGACGTCAGTCAGAAGTTCGGGCACGCCTGCCACCTCGCCGGATGCGGCCGATTGGGTGTCTTGAGCCTGACGTCGTGTCCGGCGTCACGGTGGACGGCCCCGGCCCGTCGTGACCGTCGACACGACTGGGCCACCCAGCTACAACGAGGCCGATCGTTGCCAGGTGACGGGTTCGGAGGAGGTTCCACCCGTCCGAGGCGGGCGGCAGAACGGCGTTCGGCGGCGTACCGTTGTCGGCGCGGCCACGCCCGTCGGGTCCCCCGTTCCTGACGATTCGGCCGCCAGGGCCGCCGGCGGGTCCCGCGCCGGCGGCCCACCCCTCCGCCGCAAATCCGGGTGCATTCCCGGTCGTCGCGCGGGTACGGTCGCCGTATGCGCAGCGCGGTAGTGATGACCACGACGCCGGGTGTCCCCGGCGTGCCGCTCTGACGTAACCACAGTCGACCAGGCCCCGGGGCGATCCGCCCCCGAGGGCAGCGCGCCGTTCGGAGCTGAGGTCGCCTCCGGGTCGTACCCGATCCAGGAGCCCGACATGATCGACCACCGTAGGCTCGGCCGTGAGCTGGACCTCTTCGTCTCCGACCCGCTGGCCGGTGCCGGCCTGCCGATCTGGCTGCCGGCCGGTGCCGCCGCCCGGCACGCCGTCGAGGAGTACGTCAGGGAGTTGGAGCGCCGCTCCGGCCACCAGCACGTCTACTCGCCGCCGCTGGGTAAGCGGGAACTCTTCGAACTCTCCGGCCATCTCGGTTACTTCGCCGACGACATGTTCCCGCCGATGCGGCTGAGCGCGGACGACGAGTTCGTGCTCCGGCCGGCGCTCTGCCCGCACCACGCGTTGGTCTTCCGGGCGCGGGGCCGTTCCTACCGGGAGCTGCCGTTGCGCATCGCCGAGCTGGGCGGGATGTACCGCTCGGAGCGCTCGGGCGTGCTCGGCGGGCTGTCCCGGGTCCGAGCCATCTCGCTCAACGACGCGCACACCTTCTGCGCGCCAGAGCAGGTCGGCGCGGAGGTCGTCGAGATCCTCCGGCTGATCCGTGAAGCGCACGCCGCGCTCGGCGTCCGGCCGGCCGGGTTCCGGCTGTCGCTGCGCGGGCCGGGCGAGAAGTACGTGGGCGACGACGCCCAGTGGGCCGCCGCCGAGCAGTTGCTCCGGGAGGCGCTGGCCGGGGTGGAGTACGTCGAGGCACCGGGGGAGGCCGCCTTCTACGGCCCGAAGATCGACATTCAGATCGTCGACGCCGCCGGCCGGGAGTCGACCATCTCCACCATCCAACTGGACTTCGACAAGCCGGAACGGTTCGACCTGTCGTACACCGACTCGGACGGCAGCCGGCGTCGCCCGGTGATGGTGCACCGCAGCCTGGTCGGCAGCATGGAGCGGCTGTTCGCGTACCTCATCGAGGTGCACGAGGGTGCCTTCCCGGCCTGGTACGCGCCCGTCCAGTTGGTGCTGCTGCCTGTCGACGACGGCCAGGCCGACGCGGCGGCCGACCTGGCCCGGCGGGCGGGCGACGCCGGCCTGCGGGTGGAGGTGGACGCCACCGGCTCGCTGGGCGCCCGGGTACGGGACGCGGCCCACCGCCGCGTCCCGTACCTCGGGGTGTTGGGTGCCCGGGAGGTGGCCGACGGGCGCCTCGCGCTGCGTCTGCGCGGCGGCCGCGCCCTGGCCCCGATGCCCGCCGACGCCGCGCTCGCCCTGATCGGCGGGCAGGTCGCCGCCCGGGCGACCGACCTGCTGCCGTCGGACTGACCCGCCCACCGATCGTCTCGCGCGCACGGCCGCCCGACCTCAGACCGACGCCGGTTGGGCGGCCGGTTCCTCGTCGACCACCGCTCCGGTGAACTGTGAGCGGTAGAGCCGGTGGTACGCGCCCTGGGCGGCGAGCAACTGCTCGTGGGTGCCCTGCTCGACGATCCGACCGTTCTCCATCATGAGGATCAGGTCGGCGTCGCGGATGGTGGAGAGCCGGTGCGCGATGACGAAGCTGGTCCGGTCCGAGCGCAGCGCGGCCATCGCCCGTTGCAGCAGCACCTCGGTGCGGGTGTCCACCGAACTGGTGGCCTCGTCGAGGATCAGCAGCGACGGCTCGGCGAGGAACGCCCGCGCGATGGTGATGAGCTGCTTCTCACCGGCGCTGACGTTGCTCCCCTCCTCGTCGATGACCGTGTCGTAGCCGTCCGGCAGGCTGCGCACGAACCGGTCCACGAAGGTGGCCTGGGCCGCGGCGAGGATCTCCTCCTCGGTGGCGTCCGGTCGCCCGTAGGCGATGTTGTCCCGGATGGTGCCGCCGAACAGCCAGGTGTCCTGGAGCACCATGCCGATCCGGCCGCGCAGGTCGTCGCGGCGCATCGTGGTGATGTCCACCCCGTCGAGCGTGATCCGGCCGGCGTCCAGCTCGTAGAACCGCATCACCAGGTTGACCAGCGTGGTCTTGCCGGCGCCGGTCGGGCCGACGATGGCCACCGTGTGCCCGGGCTCGGCTACCAGCGACAGGTCGTCGATCAGGGGCTTGTCCGGCTCGTAGCGGAACGAGACGTGCTCGAACTCGACCCGACCGTGTGGGTCGGTGACCCGGGCCGGCGCGACCGGGTCGGGGGTCTGCTCGTCCGCGTCGAGCACCGCGAAGACCCGCTCGGCCGAGGCCACCCCGGACTGGAGCAGGTTGGCCATCGAGGCGAGTTGGGTGAGCGGCTGGGTGAACTGGCGGGAGTACTGGATGAACGCCTGCACGTCACCGAGGCTCATCGTGCCGGAGGCGACCCGCAGCCCACCGACCACGGCGATCGCCACGTAGCTCAGGTTTCCGATGAACATCATCGACGGCATGATGATTCCGGAGATGAACTGCGCCCCGAAGCTGGCCCGGAACAACTCCTCGTTCTTCGCGTGGAAGGCGGCCTCGACCTCACGCTGCCGGCCGAAGACCTTCACCAGTTCGTGACCGGTGTACGCCTCCTCGATCTGGCCGTTCAACTCGCCCGTGTGTGTCCACTGGGCGATGAACTGCTTCTGTGAGCGCTTGGCGATGCGCTGGGTGACCAGCACCGACAACGGCACCGCGACCAGGGCCACCAGGGCCAGCACCGGCGAGATCCAGAACATCACGGCCAGCACGCCGACGACTGTCAGCAGCGAGGTGAGCAGCTGGCTGAGGGTCTGCTGGAGGCTTGTGGAGATGTTGTCGATGTCGTTGGTGACCCGGCTGAGCAGCTCACCGCGCGGTTGCCTGTCGAAGTAGGGCAGCGGCAGCCGGTTGAGCTTCTCCTCCACCTCGGCGCGCAGCCGCAGCACTGTGCGCTGGACCACGCCGTTGAGCAGCCAGCCCTGCCACCAGGACAGCAGGCTCGCCGCCAGGTAGAGCCCGAGCGCCAGCAGCAGCACCCGACTCAGGGCGCTGAAGTCGATGCCCACCCCGGGCACCACGTCCATCCGGGCCAGCATGTCGGCGAAGCTGTCGTTGCCGCTGGCCCGGGCCGCCGCGACGGCCTGCTCGGCGGTGGTGCCGGCGGGCAGTTGCCGACCGATCACCCCGCTGAAGATCAGGTCGGTGGCGTGGCCGAGGATCTTCGGCCCGGCCACGCTGAACCCGACGCTCACCACCGCGAGGGTGATGATCGCGGCCAGGTGCAGTCGGTGCGAGCGCAGCCGGCCGAGTAGCCGCCGGGCCGAGGGCCCGAAGTTCATCGACTTCTCGGCGGGCATCCCGGCGCTCATCCATCCCGGGCCGCCGCCCTGACGGCCGGGCGGCAGCCGCTTCGGCGTCGCCGCGCCACTGTCGGTCTCCGGCGCGGTTTCCCCGCCGGGTTGCTGCGCTGTGTCATCCGGTGTCCGTCCGTCGCCGGCCGGCTTCTGACTGGGTACGGCCGCGGTGCGCGGCTCGTCACGCTCGCTCATGCCGCCACCTCCGTGGTCTGCTGCGAGGCCACGATCTCGGCGTACGTCGGGCAGGTGTCTAACAGCTCCGCATGTCGTCCCACTCCGACGACCCCTCCGTTTTCAAGAACGATGATCTGGTCGGCGTCGATGATCGTGGAGACCCGCTGGGCCACGATGACCACCGCGGACTGCGCGGTGACCGGCCGCAGTGCCGCTCTCAGCCGCGCGTCGGTGCCCAGGTCGAGGGCGGAGAACGAGTCGTCGAAGAGGTAGATCTCCGGCTGCCGGACCAGGGCGCGGGCGATGGCCAGGCGCTGCCGCTGCCCACCGGAGACGGTGGTGCCGCCCTGTGCGATCGGGGCGTCCAGCCCGCCGGGCATCTGGGCCACGAAGTCGCGGGCCTGAGCGATCTCCAGCGCTGTCCACAGTTCCTCGTCGGTGGCGTCCGGGTTGCCGTAGCGCAGGTTGCTCGCGACCGTCCCGGTGAACAGGTATGGCCGTTGCGGCACCAGGCCGATGCGTCGCCACAGCTCGTCCGGCGCCAACTCCCGCACGTCCACCCCGTCGACAAGCACCGCGCCGCCGGTGACGTCGACCAGGCGGGGAATCAGCGACAGCAGCGTCGTCTTGCCCGCGCCGGTGCTGCCGATGATCGCCGTGGTGGTACCCGGGGTCGCCCGGAAGGAGATGTCGCGCAGCACCGGCTCCACCGCGCCCGGGTACTGGAAGCGCACTCCGCGCAGCTCCAACTCGGCTCGGGTGGGCAGTTCGGTGACCGGCGCGGCGGCCGGAACCACCGAGGAGTCGGTGTCCAGCACCTCGACGATCCGCTCGGCGCAGACCGCCGCCCTCGGCACCATCATCAACATGAAGGTGGCCATCATGACCGCCATCAGGATCTGCATCAGGTACTGGAGGAACGCGGTCAGCGCGCCGACCTGGATCGCGCCGGCGTCCACCCGCTGCGCGCCGAACCAGAGCACCGCCACGCTGGAGACGTTCAGCACCAGCATGACCACCGGGAAGATCAACGCCAGCAACCGACCGGTACGCAGCGCGGTGGCGGTCAGGTCGGCGTTGGCGACGGCGAAGCGGTCCGTCTCGTACGGCTCGCGGACGAACGCGCGGACCACCCGGATGCCGGTGATCTGCTCCCGCAGCACCCGGTTGACAGTGTCGATGCGGGTCTGCATCAGCCGGAAGCCCGGCACCATCCGACGGATGATCGCGCCGAGCGCGATGGCCAACACCGGCACGCTGACCAGCATCAGCCAGGACAGCCCGACGTCCTCGCGCAGTGCCATGAACACGCCGCCGACGCTCATGATCGGTGCGGCGACCAGCATCGTGCAGCTCATCAGCACGAGCATCTGCACCTGCTGCACGTCGTTGGTGTTGCGGGTGATCAGCGACGGTGCTCCGAACCGGGCCACCTCGCGGGCGGAGAAGCGGTTGACGTGCCCGAACAGTTCGGCGCGTACGTCGCGACCGAAGCCCATCGCGACCCGGGCGCCCAAATAGACGGCGGCGATCGAACAGACGATCTGGATGAGGCTGACCAGCAGCATCCAGCCGCCGGTGCGCACGATGTAGTCGGTGTCGCCCCGGGCCACGCCCTGGTCGATGATGTCGGCGTTGAGGCTGGGCAGGTAGAGCGAGGCCATGGTGCCCACGAACTGGAGCAGCACGACCGCCAGCAACGGTCTCTGATAGGTGCGCAGTTGGCCGCGCAGGAGTCGGATCAGCACGCCGGGTCCTTCGTTTCGGTAGGGCGTCCGGTCATCCGCGGGTCGTCTCCGCTGCCGATGACCTCAAGCAGGAACTCCCGGATCACCTGGGCCTTCGCCGGGTCGGCGTCGACCGAGGTGAGGGGCCGTCCGGAGTGCATGAGCGCGCCGAGCGCGGCCACCCTCTCCCGCCCGGCGGGGGTGATGGCGAGTCGGATGCTGCGTCGGTCGTTGTCGTCGCGCTGCCGCTCGACCAGACCGTCGCGCTCGAGCGTGTCGACGATGCCGGTCAGGGTCGCCGGCCGGACGAACCCCTTCTCGGCGACCGCCCGGTGGGGTAGCTCGCCGTGGCGGGCGAGCGTCATCAGGGTGATCATGCCGGCCTGGGTGAGGCCGTGCTCCTCGGCGAGGTAACGGTTCCACCGTTGCCCCACGAGGTGCCCGGCCACCACCAGGAGCCGGCCGAGCGGCACGTCCTGGAGGGTCACGAGTTCCACGCCAGGTAGATTAGCTCCCTGATAGTCAGGGGCCAAACGAAATTGCCGCAGCGGTGGCCACGAACACGATCTGCAGAATCGTTCGCTGGGCCAGCGGGGTCACCGGACGTCCGGCGAGGGTCAGCTTCCGGCGGGCGGCCGAGACGTTGGCCGGGAACATGGCGAGCGTGAGCAGGCCGAGCCCGGCCGCCGCGACCCGGGCGGTCGCCGGCACGAGGAGGCCCACCGCGCCGACCAGCTCCAGCACGCCGGTGGCGGTGACCAGCAGATCCGGCCGGGGTAGTCGGGGCGGAACCATTGCGATCAGGTCGGTGCGGCGCTGGCCGGCGAAGTGCGCGACGGCGGTCAGCGTGAACATCACTGCGAGCCCGACGCGCAGCGCGGGGATCCAGCCGTCCAGTGCGGAGAAGCCGGCCAGGCCGGCGAGTCGGGCCAGGGCGGTGCCGACGATCAGGGCGATCAAGGGTGCCATCGAATCCTCCTCGGGGAAACTTGCCAGTGACAAGATTGCGCGTCGGAGGTGCATCTTGTCAATGACAAGATAGGATTCGGGCATGACCGACACGCGCGCCTACCACCACGGCGACCTGCGCCGCACCCTGCTCGCCGCCGCGCTGGAGGCCATCGAGGAGGTGGGGCCCGCCGCGCTGAGCCTGCGCGACCTGGCCCGCCGGGCCGGTGTCTCGCACGCCGCGCCCGCACACCACTTCGGCGACAAGGCGGGCCTGCTCACCGCGCTCGCCGCGCAGGGCTTCGACCTGCTGGCCCAGACGTTGACCGAGGCGGATGACGACCTGTTGGAGGCCGGCGTCGCGTACGTCGACTTCGCGGTCACCCATCGGGCGTACTTCGAGGTGATGTTCCGGCCGGAGCTCTACCGGGCCGACGACGGCGAGCTGATCGCAGCCCGTGGTCGGGCCGGCGCCGCACTCCGCTCCGGGGTGGCGGCGCTACCCACCGGCGGCGCGCCCGCCGACACCGACCGGGACGCGCTCGCGGCCTGGTCGATCGCGCACGGCTTCGCCACCCTCTGGCTGGCCGGCGCACTACCCGACCGAGTGGGCGACAACCCCCGAGAGGCAGCCCGCGCCGTCCTGCGCCGGCTGGCCACCTAACCCCTCCAGCCCTTCCCGCCCCCGACCCTCCCCCCGGCGTCGATCATGGAATGGTGGTGGGCGGTTCACCCACCACTGCACCTTTTGTGAGGCACCACAACTCCATGATCGACGCGTCGGGGCGGGGACGGGGCGCGTCGGGGCCGGGACGGTGGGTGGGTGGGTGGGTTACCAGCTGGTGGGGAGGGGCATTCCTTCGGTGAAGCCGGCGGCGCTCTGCACGCCGACGATCGCCCGCTCGTGGAACTGGGTCAGGTTCCGTGCGCCGGCGTAGGTGAAGGCGCTGCGGACCCCCGCGATGATCTCGTCGATCAGGTCCTCGACACCGGGGCGGGCCGGGTCCAGGTGCATCCGGGCCGAGGAGATGCCCTCCTCGAACACCGCCTTGCGGGCCCTGTCGTACGGGCTGTCGTCGGCGGTCCGGGCGCTGACCGCCCGAGCCGAGGCCATCCCGAAACTTTCCTTGTACCGCCGGCCGTCCGCGTCGGTGTAGAGGTCACCGGGGGACTCGTAGGTGCCGGCGAACCACGAGCCGACCATCACGTTCGACGCGCCGGCGGCGAGCGCGAGCGCCACGTCCCGAGGGTGCCGCACCCCACCGTCGGCCCACACGTGCCGGCCCAGTTGGCGGGCGGCGGCCGCGCAGTCGAGTACGGCGGAGAACTGCGGTCGACCCACCCCGGTCATCATCCGGGTGGTGCACATCGCGCCGGGGCCGACGCCGACCTTGATGATGTCCGCCCCCGCCTCCACCAGGTCGCGTACGCCCTCGGCGGTGACCACGTTGCCGGCCGCCACCGGCACCCCCGGGTCCAGCTTGCGGACCGCCTGGAGTGCGGAGATCATCCGTGCCTGGTGGCCGTGCGCGGTGTCCACGACCAACGTGTCCACCCCCGCCTCCAGCAGCGCAGCGGCCTTGCCTGTCACGTCACCGTTGATCCCCACGGCCGCCGCGATCCGGAGCCGGCCCCGATCGTCCACGGCCGGCGTGTAGAGGGTCGCCCGCAGCGCGCCCTGCCTGGTCAGCACCCCTACCAGCCGGCCCTCGGCGTCCACTACCGGGGCGAGCCGGCGACGGCCTGCCGAGAGCAGGTCGAACCCGGTACGCGGGTCCGCGTCCGCCGGGACGGTGTGCAGCTCGGTGGACATCACGTGCCGCAGCTGAGCGAACCGGTCCACGCCCGCGGTGTCCGCCTCGGTGACCACACCCATCGGCCGGCCGGCGTCGTCGACCACGATCACCGCACCGTGCGAGCGCTTGGGCAACAGGTGGATGGCGTCGCCCACGGTCTCGGTCGGGCCGAGCGTGATCGGCGTGTCGTAGACCAGGTGGCGCTGCTTGACCCAGGCGACGACGTTCGCCACCACCTCGATCGGAATGTCCTGCGGGATCACCGCGATGGCACCCCGGCGAGCGACCGTCTCCGCCATCCGCCGTCCGGCGACCGCTGTCATGTTCGACACCACCAACGGAATGGTGGTGCCGGTGCCGTCGCCGGTGGAGAGGTCGACGTCGAGCCGGGAGCCCAGATCGGAGCGGCCCGGCGCCATGAACACGTCGGTATAGGTCAGGTCGTGCGCGGGAGCCGCGCCGTGAAGGAACTGCACCCGGCAATCATTCCCGCTCGCGGTCGATTCCACCGCCGGTGGTCGCGGAAAACACTCGCACCGCCGTCGGTCCCGGTCCCGGCGGCGTCGTCGGTGCCCGCCGGGCGAACCGGTCAGCCCAGCAGGAGTGCCACGGCGAGCCCGCCTGGGCGCGAACCGGTCAGCCCAGCAGGAGTGCCACGGCGAGCCCGCCTGGGCGCGAACCGGTCAGCCCAGCAGGAGTGCCATGGCGAGCCCGGCCATCACGACGGCGATGACCGCGTCCAGCACCCGCCAGGCCCCGGCGCGGGCGAGCAGCGGCGCGAGGCGCTGCGCGCCGACGCCGAGCGCGGTGAACCACACCACACTGGCCAGGACGGCGCCGGCGCCGAAGACCCACCGGTGTGGGTGTTGTTGGGCCACGCCGCCGAGGAGCAGCACGGTGTCCAGGTAGACGTGGGGGTTCAGGTAGGTGAAGGCGGCGCAGGCGAGCAGGGTCGCCCCCAGCGTGGCCGGCGGCCGGTCGGTGGGGAGCAGGGCGCCGGGACGCAGGGCGCGGCGGGCGGCGAGCGCCGCGTAGCAGAGCAGGAAGGCAGCGCCGCCCCAGCGGATCGCCGTCAGGAGGCCCGGTCGGCCGGTCACCAGCGAACCGACCCCGGCCACCCCCGCCATGATCAGCAGCGCGTCCGACGCGGCGCAGGTCAGCACCACTGGTACGACGTGTTCGCGTCGCAGGCCCTGGCGGAGGACGAAGGCGTTCTGGGCGCCGATGGCGACGATGAGCGCGATGGAGATCGAGAAGCCGGCGACGGCGGAGGTGAGCACGGACTCGACGCTAGGTCTGCCGCCAGCCACCAGTCCAACTAAAGATTCTGACGTAACTTAAGCTCAGCTAATGGACGGTCTCGACTCGGCCCAGCTGCGGACGCTCGCGGCGGTGGTGGCGGAGGGCAGCTTCGACGCGGCGGCCCGGCTGCTGCACGTCACGCCGTCGGCGGTCAGCCAACGGATCAAGGCGCTGGAGGAGACCGTCGGCCAGGTGCTGGTCCGCCGGGCCCGTCCGTGCGTGGCGACCGACGCCGGCCGCCCGCTGCTGCGCCTGGCGGGCCAGCTCACGCTGCTCGAACGGGAGGCGCTGGCCGACGCCCGCGGCCCGCTGGCCGGCGGTGGCCGCACCCGGGTCGCCGTGGTGGTCAACGCGGACTCGCTGGCCACCTGGTTCCCCGCCGCGCTGGCCCGGTTGCCGCAGCGGGCCGGGCTCTCGTTCGACCTGCGGCAGGACGATCAGGATCACACCGCCGAGCTGCTTCGCGACGGTTCGGTGACGGCGGCGGTGACCGCACAGCGGGAGGCAGTGCAGGGCTGCCGGGTGCTGCGGCTCGGGGCCATGCGCTACTGCGCGCTGGCCACCCCGGAATTCGCGGCATCCCACTTCGCCGGAGGACTCACCGCAGCCGCGCTGGTGAGCACCCCGCTCCTCGTCTTCGACCGGAAGGACCGGGTGCAGCACCGGTTCATCCGGGCGGTGGCCGGTCGGTCGCTCGACCCGCCGGTGCACTACGTGCCGTCGGTGCCGGCGTTGAGCGAGGCGATCAGGCTCGGGTTGGGCTGGAGTCTGGTGCCGGAGCAGATCGCCCGGGACGACCTGACCGCCGGTCGCTGTGTCGACCTCGCGCCGGGTCGACACCTCGACGTCCCGCTGTACTGGCAGCACTGGCGGCTGGAGTCGGACGTGTTGAGCTCCCTGACCGCCGCCGTCCGAGCGGTCGCCAGCGAGACGTTGCGCTGACCGCCCGCCGGGCGGGTCAGGCGATGGTGCAGATGGGAGCGCCGGCGGTGATGACGGCGCCGACCTCGGCGCTGAGACCGCTGACCGTGCCCGCCTTGTGCGCGTGCAGCGGCTGCTCCATCTTCATCGCCTCCAACACCACGACCAGGTCACCCTCGGCCACTGTGTCGCCGTCCGCCACTGCGATCTTGACGATGGTGCCC
Organism: Micromonospora vinacea; assembly: GCF_015751785.1. Taxonomy (NCBI): domain Bacteria; kingdom Bacillati; phylum Actinomycetota; class Actinomycetes; order Micromonosporales; family Micromonosporaceae; genus Micromonospora; species Micromonospora vinacea. The sequence continues at coordinate 2,809,981 of NZ_JADOTY010000001.1, forward strand.
TGCATCGGTGAGGTGAGCGCGTCACCGCTGACCGGGGTGCCGGCCTTGGCGCCACCGCGCCGGGTCGGCTTACGGGAGGCGGGTGCCGCGGTGGTCGTACTCCCGCCGAAGCCGGCGGGGAGGCTGACCTCGAGGCGCTTGCCGCCCACCTCGACCACGACGGTGTCGCGTTCGGCCGGCGCCTCGGCGGTGCCGGCGGCGGCGGTGAACGGCGGCACTGTGTTGTGGAAGTCGGTCTCGATCCACCGGGTGTGCACTGTGAACGGCTCGGCGGTGAACGCCTCGTCCCGCACCACGAGCCGGTGGAACGGCAGCGCGGTGGCCATCCCGTCGAGGACCATCTCGTCCAGCGCGCGGCGGGCGCGCTCCAGCGCCTCGGTGCGCGTCTCACCCGTGATGATCACCTTGGCGAGCAGCGAGTCGAAGTTGCCGCCGATCACGTCGCCGGCCGAGATGCCGGTGTCGACCCGCACACCCGGCCCGTTGGGCAGGCGCAGCGCGGTGACAGTGCCCGGCGCGGGCAGGAAGTTGCGGCCCGGGTCCTCGCCGTTGATCCGGAACTCGATCGCGTGCCCGCGCGGCGTCGGGTCCTCGGTGATCCGCAGCTTCTCGCCGTCCGCGATCCGGAACTGCTCCCGGACCAGGTCGATGCCGGCGGTCTCCTCGGTGACCGGGTGCTCGACCTGGAGCCGGGTGTTGACCTCCAGGAAGGAGATGGTGCCGTCCATGCCGACCAGGTACTCCACGGTGCCGGCGCCGTGGTAGCCGGCCTCGCGGCAGATCGCCTTGGCGCTCTCGTGGATCTGCGCGCGCTGGGCGTCGGTGAGGAACGGCGCGGGTGCCTCCTCGACGAGCTTCTGGTGGCGTCGCTGCAACGAGCAGTCCCGGGTGCCCACCACGATCACGTTGCCGTGCTGGTCGGCGAGGACCTGAGCCTCGACGTGCCGGGGCTTGTCGAGGTACCGCTCGACGAAGCACTCGCCCCGACCGAACGCCGCGACCGCCTCCCGGGTGGCCGACTCGAACAGCTGGGGGATCTCCTCCATGGTGCGGGCGACCTTGAGGCCGCGCCCACCGCCACCGAAGGCGGCCTTGATGGCGACCGGAAGGCCGTGGTCGACGGCGAACGCCATCACCTCGTCCGGGCTGGCCACCGGGTCCGGGGTGCCGGGGACCAGTGGCGCGCCGGCCCGCTGGGCGATGTGCCGGGCGGTGACCTTGTCGCCCAGGTCGCGGATCGCCTGCGGGGTGGGGCCGATCCAGGTCAGCCCGGCGTCGGTGACGGCCTGGGCGAAGTCGGCGTTCTCACTGAGGAAGCCATAACCCGGGTGTACGGCGTCGGCGCCGGCCCGGGCGGCGACGTCGAGCAGCTTGTCGATGCGCAGGTAGGTCTCGGTCGCGCTGTCCCCGCCGAGCGCGTACGCCTCGTCCGCGAGGGTGGCGTGCAGGGCGTCGCGGTCGGAGTCCGCGTACACGGCGACGCTGCCCAGGCCGGCGTCGCGGCACGCGCGGATCACCCGGACGGCGATCTCGCCGCGGTTGGCGATGAGTACCTTGCGCACCTTCGTGGCTCCTCCCGGGCAGGTTACTGACGGGGAGTGTATCGGCCACCCACGGCGGCCCTAACGATCGCTCAGTGTGGGATGCCGCACTGCACCCGCCACGGTTTAGTCAAACTTGGCTATTACGCTTGTCGGGTGTCTTCGACTCGGATGATGATTCTCGGTCTGGTGCGGTGGATGCAGCCCGTGCACGGCTACGACGTGCGCCGCGAGCTGCTGAGCTGGAGCGCCGACAAGTGGGCGAACATACAACCCGGATCGATCTATCACGCCCTGCGCAAGCTCACCGAGGAAGGGCTGCTCCGCGCCGTCGCGACCGAGCAGGTGGGTGCCCGTCCGGCGCGCACCACGTACGAGGTGACGGTCAAGGGTGAGGACGAGTTCGAGACGCTGCTGCGCAACTCCTGGTGGACCATCACCGAGCCCGCCGACCCGTTCGTGGCGGCGTTCTCCTTCCTGCCGGCCATGCCGCGCGCCGAGGCGGCCGCCGCCCTGCGCAACCGGGCCAACCTGCTGCGCGCCGGCGTCGAGTCGATGCGCGCCTCGCTGGAGTCGGACTGGGTGCGCAACCGCAAGCCGGCGCACGTGGGCTGGATGTTCGAGCTGTGGTCGGCGCGGGCGGAGGCGGAGATGACCTGGTGCGAGCGGATCGCCGAACGGATCGATTCCGGAGTGTCGTACCTGCCTGCTGAGCTGGATGAAGCGCAGGGTTGGTCGGGGTGGAGGGACGGGGTGGAGCCGTCCGGCACCGACGCGGAATAATCAACGTTGACTAAAAAAGCTATATCGCGTTAGCCTGCTGGCGGCACAGCGGGGGAGTGCGCCGTCCGGCGTCGTCCCACTCGACGGCCGGCCCGACCGGCCCGAACGACCAGGAGCAGAAATGATCGAGACCAGGGGGCTGCGGAAGTCGTTCCGCTCCCGCGCGGGTCGAGAGACGAAGACGGTGGACGCCGTGCGGGGCGTCGACCTTGACGTTGCCAAGGGCGAGATCTTCGGCTTCCTCGGCCCGAACGGCGCCGGCAAGACCACCACGCTGCGGATGCTCGCCACGCTGATCGAGCCGGACGGCGGCGAGGCCACCATCGCGGGCGCCGACCTGCGCAAGGACCCGGCCGAGGTGCGCCGCCGCATCGGGTACGTCCCGCAGGGCGGCAGCACCTGGGACGAGTCCACCGCCCGCGAAGAGCTGGTGCTGCACGCCCGGATGTACGGCATCAGCAAGGCCGACGCGCAGAGGCGCGCCGCTCGCGCGCTGGACGCCTTCCAGCTCACCGAGTACGCCGACCGCAAGTGCAAGACCTACTCCGGCGGCCAGCGTCGCCGGGTGGAGATCGCCCTCGGCATCATCCACGAGCCGAAGATCGTCTTCCTGGACGAGCCGACCACCGGCCTCGACCCGCAGAGCCGCGCCCACATGTGGGACGAGATCCGGCGGCTACGCGCCGACGGGATGACCGTCTTCATCACCACGCACTACCTGGACGAGGCCGACGCGCTCTGCGACCGCATCGCGATCATGGACAACGGCGAGGTGGTGGCCGAGGGCACCCCAACCGAGCTCAAGCGCGAGATCTCCGGCGACGTGGTGCTTGTCGGTCTCGACCTGGCCGCCACCCCACAGGCCGCCCAGACGCTCGACGGCGAGCCGTACGTCAACAAGCTGGAGACGGTCGACGAGGGCGGCCTGCGCCTCTACGTCGACGAGGGCGCCACCGCCATCCCGCAGGTGCTGCGCCGACTCGACCACGCCGGGCTGGAGCTGCGCTCGATCGAGCTGCACCGGCCCAGCCTGGACGACGTCTTCCTCACCAAGACCGGCCGCTCGCTGCGCGAGTCCTGACCACCGGAGACGACTCTCATGAAATTCGCCCGTGACACGTGGCTGATCTTCCAGCGCCAGACCCAACTCCTGCTGCGCAACCCGGTCTGGGTCTTCGTCGGCGTGTTCCAGCCGGTCATGTACCTGCTGCTCTTCGCCCCGCTGCTCAAACCCGCACTGAACGCGCCCACCCAGGCCGCCGCCTACAAGATCTTCGTGCCGGGTCTGCTGGTGCTGCTGGCCATCTTCGGTGGCCTGTTCCAGGGCTTCGGCCTGATCGCCGAGCTGCGAGCCGGCGTCATCGAACGCTCCCGGGTCACCCCGATCAGCCGGCTCGCCCTGCTGCTCGGCCGCTCCCTGCGCGACGTGGTCTCGCTCATGGTGCAGGCGGTCATCATCACACTGCTGGCGCTCATCTTCGACCTGCGGGTGTTCATCGGGGACCTGCTTCTGGCGTACCTGATGCTCGCCCTGATCGCCCTCATGACCTCGGCCGTCTCCTACGGCGTCGCCCTCAAGGTCAAGAGCGAGGACGCGCTGGCCCCGCTGATGAACACCGTGGCGCAGCCGGTGCTGCTGCTCTCCGGCATCCTGCTGCCGCTGACCTTCGCGCCCGGCTGGTTGCAGGGCATCGCCAACTGGAACCCGTTCTCCTGGGCGGTCGACGGCACCCGGGCACTGTTCGCCGGTGACCTGGGCAGCGACAAGGTCTGGCAGGGCCTGAGCATCACCGCGGTCCTCGCCGCGCTGGGCGTCTACTGGGCCGCTCGCCAGTTCGCCCGCAGCGTCCGCTGACGCTGGCGTTTGATATTGGGGTGTCCCCTGGTAGGGGGCACCCCAACATCCGTGTTCGGCGGTTGCCGACGGTCAGCGGACCCGGGCGAGGGTGAGGCCGTCCGCGATCGGGAGCATCACCGGGTCCACCCGTACGTCGGCGAGGACCTCGTCGTTGAACGCGGCGATGGCGCGGTCATTGGCGTCCTGCGGGGCGATCACCCGCCCGCCCCGCAACACGTTGTCGACGGCGATCACCCCACCCGGACGCATCCGGGGCACCAACTCGGCCCAGTAGATCGGGTAGCCGGTCTTGTCCGCGTCGATGAACGCGAAGTCCAGGTGCCGTTCGTGCGGCAACTCCCGCAGCCCGTCCGCGGCCGGGCCGATGCGCAGGTCGATCAGATCCTGCACGCCGGCGCGCTCCCAGTAACGCCGGGCGATGCCGGTGAACTCCTCGGAGATGTCGAAGCAGGTCAGTCGCCCACCCTCCGTCAACCCGCGGGCGATCGCCAGCGACGAGAGCCCGGTGAACGTGCCGACCTCGACGGCCTGCCGCACGCCGAGCAGCCGGGTGAGGAACGTCAGGAACGCGGCCTGCTCCGGAGCCACCTGCATGGTGGCGTGCTCCGGCAGCACCGACCGGGTCTCCTCGGCCAGGTCCCGGATGATCTCGTCCGGCGGCGAGCCGTGTGCGACCAGATAGGCGTGCAGCTCGTTGGTGAGCGGGATCGACTTGGTGGTCATGACCGGACGTTACCGAGCGGCTCGACGGATTGGCCGCCCGGCGCGACCTTCGTCCACAGGTCGGTGATCCGCAGATCCAGCTCGGCGAGGAGCCGACGCAGCAGTGGCATCGACAGCCCGACCACCGTCCCCGGGTCACCCTCGATCCGCTCCACGAACGGCCCACCCAGCCCGTCGATCGTGAACGCGCCGGCCACCGCCAGCGGCTCACCAGTGGCCACGTACGCGGCGATCTCGTCGTCACTGATGTCAGCGAAGTGGACGGTGGTCGAGGCGACCGCCTCCGCGCGCCGCCCCGCGGCAACGTCGACCAGACAGTGCCCGCTGTGCAGGACGCCACTGCGCCCCCGCATCCGCTGCCACCGCTTCGTCGCGTCGGCCGCATCCGCCGGCTTGCCGAGGATGTCCCCCTCGAAGGCGAGCACCGAGTCGCAGCCGATCACCAACGTCCGCTGGTCGGCGGCCGGGCTCAGCCGGGTCAACACCGCCTGCGCCTTCAGGCGAGCCAACTCCAGACACAACTCCTCGGCCCGCTCGGTCACCACGAGGGACTCATCCACCCCGCTGACCAGCACCTCCGGCTCGACGCCGGCAGCCTGGAGCAACTTACGACGGGCAGGACTCGCCGAAGCGAGCACGAGGCGGAGCGGCAAGGTCTCAGACACGAGCCCGACGTTACCGCCCAACCCCTCACCAAGTCCGACACCCCGCCCAGCCCTCGCATGCCCCATGGCGTCCTTGGCGTTCTTGGCGTTCTTGATCCACTCGCCTTGCAGGAAACCGCGGTATCCCCTCGCCCCGGACACCGCGTTTTCCTGAAAGGCGAGTGGATCACCGCGTAACGGCCCTCGCCCAGCGCGAGGGTCGGCGCAGTGTCGGCAATGTCGGGCTGTCCCGCCGTCCCGGACTCCCGCTCGTTCGTCGATCAGCGACTGATCCTGGGCGGCGGATCATCACCACGCCGACGTCGCCGCGCTATCACCGCCCACCCGACCCCGGCAGCCACGATCACCCCGAGGGTGGCCAAGCCGCGCGCTGTCGCACCATCGCTCCCATCGCCCGGCTGAGCACCAGCCGCCGTGGTCGAGCCAGTACCGGCCGGAGCGCTCACCGATTCAAACCCCAGCGGCGGTACGTCTGCCGTCAGCGCCGCCACAAGATCGATCACTCCATACCCGTACTCGTCGTCACGCCCGGGAGGGCCTTTGTCGACGGCGGTAGCCGTGAGCCGGTGCGCCACCTCCCGGGCCGGCAGATACGGGTACTTGGACCTGATCAACGCAGCCGCACCCGCCACGATCGCCGTCGCGTCAGAGGTTCCGGTGCCTTTGCGGTACTTGCCGTCGATGCTCGTGCTGTAGATGTCCACCGCAGGCGCAACCACGTCAATCTCCGGCCCAGTGACGGAGACGGCAGCACGTTTCCCGTCTCGGTCGACTCCACCGACAGCGATAACTTCCGGGTAGCGTGCTGGATATCCCACCACTTGTGTCCAAGGCGCGTTGCCGGCGGCAGCAACAACTAAGATGTCAGCTTGTAAGGCCATTCTGACCGCCTGTTGCAGGCGAGCGCTCACCCCACCGGCGATTGAGATGCTAATGACATCAGCGCCCCCACTGATAGCAAATTCTATTGCCGCTGCCAATGTTTCTGAATCGCCATCCTTGCCGGGTGGCGAACAAAATATCGGCAGGATTTTCGCTTTTGGTGCGATGCCGAGTGCACCTGAACGCTCGTCGCCGTGAGCGACAATGAGACCAGCCATCCCCGTGCCGTGGCCGTCTTTGTCGGTCAGCCCGTCACCGCTACCTCCAGCGATTACATCCTTGCCATTGAGGAGGTTTCCCTTGAGGTCCGGATGCTGATCTACGCCGCTATCGGGAAGCGCAACCGTTATCCCATCGCCTTGGCTGACCTTGTGGGCGTCAGTGACCCTCAAGAAATTGAGGTGCCATTGGTCGGTGCGGGCGTAATTGACGCGTGCTTCTAATGCAGGCCCTGGAATCCCTCCCGCAAGACTCAAGGCCATCAGGAGGGGGAAGGCGAGGTATGACCTCACCGAGGAAGGCCGAGAGCGGGGCCCGGGTCGATTGGGCCATCCTCGTCGCGCGGGAGTACCACCGGTGCGACTCCTTGCTCCGTTCGCCATGGGTGATCGGGGTCCCACCGGTCGGGCTCGCCATCGCCGCCACTCTGAATCCACCGATTAGGTCGAGTAGGCAGTGCGCCTGCGTGCCAATTTGCCCCATTTCCAGGGGCGCCGCCAATGGGGGACATGCCACCGACACTCCCGGATGCGCGCGGCGCGCTCGGCCGTGAGCCCGCGCCACCCGTCGGCGCTGTCCCAGCGCTACCACCGCCGATGACGCCCCCAATGGGATTCACCCGGCGGGGCGCAGTCTGACCGCTGGTAGGTTGCCCAAGGCCAAGACCGGGCGTTCCACCGATCAAGCCGCTTGGTGGCATTGGCCGAGGTGTTGGAGCCGAATTAGCCCCATTGACTCTCGGTTCCTCGGGTAATGACCGACCCGCCGGCCCACGCTGCTCAATTGGCGGCCCTAGGATCTTCGACGTGTTAGGAACGGGTCCGAGGCTCGGCGGTATTCCCATACCAGGTGGCTGGTTGGCGTGACCTATCTGTTGGACGCGTGGCAAGTCTTGGACCGCGGGGACTGGCATTGCGGTTGCCCCGCCAAGAACAGGACCAATTCCTCTTGCGATGGGCATTCGGTCGCCTGGTGGGTCGGCAAGAGAGCCGCTGGACGTCGAGATTCGCGCGGTTGTTTGAATGGGAACCGGCACGATTGGGGGAATAATGGGGGCTGCAGCTGCTGTCGTGGTAGCAGCTTCTTCGTCGACGCGAGGGGCGGGTCGAGGGGGTGGTTTTTGGAGGGTTGCTTGGGCTTGTTGGAGTTCGCCGCTCAGGCTGAACATCATGGACCGGGCCTGCACGTTCAGCCGTTCCAATTCGCCATCAGCAACAGGCGGCTGGGTTGCCCGGTTGCCCATCACCGCTTTCGGGTCGGCGACCATCGACTCGTACGCCTGCTTCTGTTGGAACTTGGTCGCGTACTCCTCGTAGATTTTGCGGAGCGCGGCGCGGGTGGTGCCGATGGCCTGGGTTGCGGCGGAGAGCGCGGTGTAGTTCGCGGCGGCGGCGTCGTGGGTGCGTTGGACCTTGTCGATGAGTTCGTCGAGTTCGGCGAGGTACGTGCGGGAGGCGGCGCTGGTTTCGGGCGGCCATGCCTCGGCGAGTCCGCGTCGGTACTGCTGGAGGCGGCCGAGGTGGGTTTGCGCCAGGTCGCAGACCTTGCGCCAGCCGGCGACCTGCTTCCAGTGGTTGGCGGTGTCGTGGTCCTGGAGGCAGGCCCACATGCTGTTGACGTCCATGAGGTGCCAGTCGGTGAGGCCGGAGGTGCGGCCGGAGCCCCGTTCGATCACGGCAGCACCACCGGCCCTTGGGCGTCGGGGCTGGTCGGGTCGGTCAGTGTCGGCGTCGGGCCGCCGGGGAGGACGCTGGCCGGGTTGGCGAGGGCTCGTTGCACGTCCACCACCCGGGCGGCGGTGAAGGCGTCACTGTCGGCGTAGTGGGTGGCGACCTGATCGGCGGCGGCGGCGAGGTGGCCGGTGGCGCCTCGGACGGCGTACACCATGTCGGCGGTGGCCTGCTGCGTCTCGTGGTGGGCGTGCAGGAAGGTGACCAACTCGATGAAGGCGTCGCAGGGGTTGGGCAGCTTCGCGGACATGTCTTCGGCGATGTACGACAGGTGCGGCGCGTAGTTGCTCTCGACCTCGGCGGCGAGCCGGTCGGCGAACTCTCTGAGCTGGCTGATGTCGGCTTCGATGCCGCCGTAACCGCGTAGCCAGGGTGCTGGCCGGTCCTCTTCGGGGATCATGGATCCTCCCTACCCGTAGCGGCACCGTTTCCCTGAGTGAGGTTAACGGCTCAACGCCACCCTGGCAGCCCCCGTGCGTGGTGGGTCTCGGGTCAGCGGGGCAGGCCGGCGGCGCGCCACCCACTGGAGTTGCCCGGCCGGCCGCTGCGCGCCCAGGCGGACGCGGTCGTTGGGGCGGGGGCGGTGGCCGGGCGGGTCCGGACGATGATCGCCCCCACCAGAGCGGCCAACTCCTCGGCGGTGGGCACGCCGCGGACGACCCGGAACAGCGGCTCTTCGGCAGACATGCCGCCAGGGTACGCGGCGCGAAGTTACCCGAAGCGCACAGTGGCGTGCCGGCGGTGTGAGCGTCAGCGGGTCCGGGTACCGTCTCACCGATGTCGAACGCGCTTCCCCAACTCGTCGCTGACCGATACCGGCTTCTGTCGCCGCTCGGCCAGGGCGGCATGGGCCGGGTGTGGAAGGCGCGCGACGAGGTGCTGCACCGGGACGTCGCCATCAAGGAGTTGGTGCCGCCGCCCGGTCTCACCGATGAGGAACGCCGCGAGATGCGCGAGCGCTCGTTGCGGGAGGCGCGGGCCATCGCCCGACTCAACCACGCCAACGTCGTCCGCATCTTCGACGTGCTGCGCACCGACGGCGACCCGTGGATCGTCATGGAGTACGTGGCGTCGAAGTCCTTGCAGGACACTCTCGCCGAGGACGGCCCCGTGTCGGTGGCCCGCACGGTGGAGATCGGCCTGGGCGTGCTGGGCGCGCTGAGCGCCGCGCACAAGGCCGGCGTCATGCACCGCGACGTGAAGCCCGGCAACGTGTTGCTCGGCGACGACGGCCGGGTGGTGCTGACCGATTTCGGTCTCGCCACGATCCCGGGCGACCCCAACGTGACCCGCACTGGCATGGTGCTCGGCTCACCCGCGTACATCTCGCCGGAGCGGGCCCGGGACGGCACCGCCGGGCCGGAGGCCGACCTGTGGTCGCTGGGCGCGACGCTCTACGCGGCGGTCGAGGGTAAGTCGCCGTACGCCCGGCCGTCGGCGATCGGCACCCTGGCCGCGTTGGCCACCGAGCCGATTCCGCCGCCGAAGAACGCCGGTCCGCTCAAGGCCGTGCTCAATGGGCTGCTGCGCAAGGACCCGAACGAGCGCATCACCGCCGAGGTGGCGGAGCGCTTGCTGCGCCGCGCCGCCGGCAAGCGGTCGCGCGGGATTTCACTGCTCGATGGCGTACGCCGGCCTGGGCCGAACGGGCCGCGCGAGCCGCGCCTGCCTGTGGTGCCGGCCCCGCGACCGGCCGAGAGTGCGGACCGGCCGGTGTCGCCGCCGCCGGCCGCTGCCGCGACCACCTCCGCCGCCACCTCCGCTGCCGCGGCGACCCCCGCCGCCGATGCCACGCCCACGGCCGTCGTCTCCTCCGACACCAAGGCCGCCGACCCGACCGCCCTGGTGTCGGGCGAGTCGACCGCAGAGGCGCCGGCCGAGCCGACCGCCACGATCGACCGCCCGACCGATGCCGAGCCGACGGATGCCGAGCCGACCGCGAAGGTCACGGCCGCGCCCGACACGAGCGGCGCGCCCGACACGAGCGGCGACGGTACGACGAACGTCGACGACGAGCCGACCGTTGTCGACGGTCCGCCGGTGGCCCCGGAGCAGCGCAAGCCGACCACGCCGACGTCGCTCATGCCGCCGGTGAGCCCGGCCGGTCGTGCGGCGGTGCCGCCGTCGGATGGCACGAAGCCGAACAACACCCGACGTAACCTGCTGATCGGTGCCGTGGTCGCCCTGTTGCTGATCGGCCTCGTGGTTGTCGTGCCGATGCTGACGAAGGACGACGACAACAAGAGCCCGCAGGCCAACCCGACCGGTGCCGCAGCGACGTCGGCGCCCGCGCCGACCTCCGCTTCCGCGCCAGCGTCGCCCACCACCGGTGCCCCGAGCCCGTCGGCCTCGGCCACTCCCTCGGCCGACCCGACCGCGCTGCCGGCCGGCTGGAAGCTGCACCGGGACCCGGAAGGCTTCGCCCTGCCGATCCCCGACGGTTGGGTGCGCCGCGACGCTGGTCGGAACACTGTCGTGTTCGACGAGAAGAACGGGCCGGGGGAGCTGCTTGTGCAGTGGACCAACACCCCGAAGAAGGACGCGTACGCCGACTGGAAGAGCATCGAGGGCGGCCGCAAGGACGAAGTTAACAACTACCAGTACCTCAGCATCGAGCGCTGCACCTTCTGGAAGACCTGCGCGGACTGGGAGTGGCTGGAGACCCGGGACGGGCAGCGGATCCACGTCCGTAACCGCGGTTTCGTGACGGCCAGCAACCGCGGTTACGCCCTGCGGTGGGAGATCGCGGAGAAGGACTGGCAGGCCAACCTGCCGAACTTCGACCGGATCGCCAAGGGTTTCGTGCCCGACCGTAAGGACTGAAACTCATTCGCATGACCTGCCGTCGTCGTGGGTAATTGACAGTCGACGACGGAAGGAGGCACGACATGGGTTACCGACGGAGGGACGCTCGGCCCCGGCTGGCACTGTGGATGCTCGTGGCGCTCGGCGACGCGATCCTGCTGCTGGTCAGCGCGGGGGTTTCGGTGCTCGTCGCACTGCTCGGCGTCGTGATCGTTGCCGGCTTCGGCGTGGCTGCTTGGCGGTTGACCCGCAGGGGCGCGCTGGCTCGTGAGGGTGCTGTGGTGCCGGCCCTGAGTCGGCGGCGGGCCTGACCCGTACCCGGTGGTGTGGCGGCAGCCGGACCGATTGTCGACCGTGTGGTGACCGTCGATCCCGCTGCCGCCAACGGCCCGGTCAGGTGTTGTTGGCCAACGCGATCAGGCGGCTCCGGTCGCCGTTCCAGTAGTTGCGGTCCACGTTGCCGCTGATCCCGGAGACCGCGCCGGTGCTTGTGTACTGCCAGAAGCTCCATACCGACGCGCCGGCCGGCAGGGCGCCGGGGGTGCTCGACCAGCGGGCCAGCCACAGCGGGTGGTTCGCCCACGGGCCGGTCCAGCTGCCGGTGCACTGGTTCCACCAGCTCGTGGTGGTGTAGATGACCGCGTACCGGCCGGTGCGGGAGCGGTAGGTGTTCAGGAAGTCCTGCACCCAATTGCGCATCCCGGTGGTGCTGAGCCCGTAGCAGTAGCCGCCGCTGTACGGGTTGCCCTCGATGTCGAGGGCGGCGGGCAGGGTGCGGCTGTCAGCGGACCAGGCGCCGCCATTGGAGGCCAGGTAGTTGGCCTGGGTGGAGCCGGCGGAGATGTTCGGGCGGGCGAAGTGGTACGCCCCGCGGATCACCCCGGCGTTGTACGAGTTGACGTAGTTGGCGTTGAAGTTCGGGTCCTTGTAGCTGGTGCCCTCGGTCGCCTTGATGAAGGCGAACTGGATGCCCGCGTTGCGGACGCTGGTCCAGTTGATGGTGCCCTGGTAGCGGGAGACGTCGACACCGGGTGTGGTGGCGGCGGCCGCCGGTCCGGCGGTCGCGACCAGGGCCGCCGCCGCGGTGGCGAGGACGGTGAGGCCGGCCGCGAGCGCGCGGCGCAGCGATGATGAGGTACGGGCCATGAGTGCCTCCAAGGACGTCGCTCTATCGACACCCATCTTTGGAGGTAAGTGCCCTAGATCACAAGAGTGATTGAAAAAAGCTTCATCGGCGGGCGTGAGTCGTCGTCCCGGTGGCTGAAGTGGAACGGATCAGCCCAGGGCGGCCGGGTCGAGCTGCCAGCGGAACGGCTCGACGATGGTCATGGCCTCGCCTGCCTTGGCAACCTGGTCCTCGACGTAGTGCTCGCCGTCGAGCCGGTAGAGCCGCAGCGAGTGACCGTCGCCGTCCTGCTCGACCAGCAGATACCAGGGGATTCGCGCGATGGCGTAGAGCTGCATCTTGACCAGCCGGTCGGCTGCCGCATTGCCCCGCGAGACGACCTCGCAGACCAGCACCACCTCGGCGGCCTCCACCACCGTGCCCTCGTCGTCGGTGTCCGCGACGACCACATCCGGGATGGCGATCCGATCCACCCCGAGCCGCACGTTGACCGCTGCGAAGACGACGAGGCCATCTGCCGCGCGCTCGACATGGTCGGCCAGTCGGCGTGACACCAACTGGTGGCGCTTACTCGGGACCGGGCTCAGAAGCAGGCTCCCGTCGAGCAACTCAATCCGGTCCGGGGTTTCACCGAGGGCGAAGTAGTCGGCCTCGGTCCAGAGCCCGATGTGGTGTTCCAAGGGCAACAACCTCATCTGTAATCACCTCTGCCTTCATGACCAACCGAACCGTCTCAGGCACTACGAGCCGGTGCCTCGGGAGCGACACGGAACGCCGCCGGTAGGCTCGCGCCCCATGATGTCGATCGACGGGCTGGGCGACCTGTGGGACACGCTGTTCGGCGCGCAGCCGGACCCGCCCGCGCTGCTGGTGCTGCTCACCGGGGCCGTCGCGCTGGTGGTGGTCTCCACCCGGCTGCCGTGGCGGATCGCCCGTAACGCCATCACCATCGCGCACGAGGGTGGGCACGCCCTGGTCGCCCTGCTCACCGGCCGCAAGCTGCGGGGCATCCGGCTGCACTCGGACACGTCCGGGCTGACGCTCTCCGCCGGCCGTCCCACCGGGCCGGGCATGATCCTCACCCTGCTCGCCGGGTACGTCGCGCCGCCGCTGGTCGGGCTGGCCGGCGCCTGGCTGCTCGGCGGTAACCGGATCACCCTGCTGCTCTGGGTGGCAGTGGCGCTGCTGCTGGCCATGCTCGTCATGATCCGCAACGTCTTCGGCGTGGTGTCGCTGCTGGTCACCGGCGCGCTGGTGTTCGCCGTCTCGTGGTACGCGACGCCGCAGGTCCAGGCCGCGTTCGCGTACGCCGGGGTGTGGTTTCTGCTGCTCGGTGGGGTGCGGCCGGTGGTCGAGCTGCAACGGCTGCGTTCGCGCGGCCGGATGCCCGCCTCCGACGCCGACCAACTCGCCGGACTCACCCCGTTCCCGCCGCTCTTCTGGGTGAGCGTCTTCGCGCTCGTCAACCTGGCGGCGCTGATCGCCGGCGCGCTGCTGCTCGCCGGCCCGATCCTCGCAAGCGCCGGCCTGACGCTCTAACCCCGCCTCCGCCCGGGTCGATCAAGGAGTTGTGGTGGGCCGCGAAAGCCGCAATACCCCCGCAGCCAGGCACCACAACTCCATGATCGACGGTGGGAGGGGTGGCGGGAGGGGCGGGAGGGGCACGGGCTGGAGAGGTGTGGGCGGGCAGAATGAGGCCATGCGATACGTGATCATCGGGGCGGGCGCGGTCGGCGGGACGATCGGCGTACGGCTGGCCCAGACCGACCGGGACGTGACACTGGTGGCCCGCGGCGCCCACCTGGACGCGATCCGCACGCGGGGTCTGACAGTGCGGCAGCCCGACGGTGCGGTCACCGCCCGGCTCGCGGCGGTGGACGGGCCCACTGACCAGCCGCTGCCAGCGGACACCGTGCTGGTCCTCACCGTGAAGTCGCAGGACACCGCCGGAGCGTTGGCCGCCTGGGTGGACGCGCCGGTGGTCGGCGGCGGCACGGCGGGCGAACGTCTGCCGCTGGTGACCGCGCAGAACGGGGTGGCCAACGAGCGGGCCGCGCTGCGCCTCTTCGCCGACGTTCACGCGGTCTGTGTCTGGCTGCCGGCCACCCACCTGGAACCGGGCGTGGTGGTCGCCAACGGCTACCCGCATCCCGGGATGCTCCACATCGGGCGGTACCCAGGGGGCGCCGACGACACCGACCGGGCGATCGCCGCCGACCTGACCGCCGCCGGTTTCGTCGCCCCGGTCCGCACCGATGTGCTGCGCTGGAAGTACGGCAAGCTGCTCAGCAACCTTGGCAACGGCCTCCAGGCGCTGCTCGGCGGGGACATCCCGGACGCGCTGGTGGAGCAGGTACGCGCCGAGGGCGTCGCCGTGCTCGCCGCCGCCGGCATCGCGCACACCTCGCCGGAGGAGGAGAAGGCCGAACGCGGCGACCTGGTCGGGCAGCGTCCGGTCGGCGGCGAGGCCCGCTCCGGCGGCTCCACCTGGCAGAGCCTGGCCCGGGGTACCGGCTCCACCGAGGTCGACCACCTCAACGGCGAGATCGCGCTGCTCGGTCGGCTGCACGGCGTACCGACGCCGGTCAACGTCGCCGTGCAGCGGGCCGTACGCCGGGCGGTCCGGGAGCGGATCGCGGCCGGCGCGTTCCCGCTCGCCGAGTTGCAGAAGATGATCGCCTGACCGGGGCAACCGACGACCCTGCCCGGTGCGTGTTCCCAGCGACCGACACGGGGAGGTAGCGGGTGCCGGACGTCGACGGGTTCGACGAGTTCTACCGGGGGAGTCGGCAACGACTCCTCGGGTTCGTCTACGCCCTCACCGGCGATCGGGGAGAGGCGCAGGACGCCGTGCAGGAGGCGTACGTCCGGGCGTGGCAGCGTTGGTCGACGGTCAGCGAGTACGACGACCCGGAGGCGTGGGTGCGGGTGGTGGCCAGCCGGATCGCTGTCAGCCGGTGGCGCAGCCTACGCAGCCGTGCCCGCGCCTACCTGCGACACGGAGCTACCGAGACCGTTCCCGGGCCGGGAACCGACACCGTCGCGGTGGTCGCCGCCCTGCGTCGACTACCCGAGGAGCAACGCGTCGCCATCGCCCTCTACTACCTGGTGGGTATGCCGGTCGCCGAGGTCGCGCGGGAGACCGCGGCCCCGGTGGGCACCGTCAAGGCCCGTCTCTCCCGGGGGCGCACTGCGCTCGCCGGCCTGCTCGCCGTCTCTGACCTGGAGGAGGCAACCGATGCGTGACGACCCGACGTTCGTCGAGCAGATCCAGCGGGACCTGCAGGACGTGCGCTGGCTCGGCCCGGAGGAGATCCGTTCCCGGGCCCGTCGCCGCAGCCAGCGCAAGATCGTGGTGGCCACCGTCGTGCTGGCCCTGGCCGGGGTTTCGGCGGTGGCGGTCGCGGCGCCGAGAACGTCGTCGCCACCGGCTCAGCCAGCCGCCTCGGCCTCGCCGACCCGGCACGAGATCACCACCGACGCCCTGTTGCAGCCAGCCGACCTGCCGCAGCAGGTCGATGTGCAGCTCAGCCAGTCGGGGCTGGGCGAGCCGGTCCGGCTGGCGGACATGCTCAGCTACTGCCGGACGAGCCAGGGACGGTCGGAGGGCTGGCAGACGTCAATCCTGTCCCGTTCACAGACGTTTGTGCCCAAGCGCGCTGCGCCGATCCTCACCCAGTCGGATGGTCTGGTCACGCAGGATCTTTTCCGGCTAGTACCCGAGACGGCCAGACAGCTCTTCGCCAGTTTGGACGACCTGGTCGCTCCGTGTGCCGAATGGCTGAGCGTTGGGCCGATCCTGACGGCAGGGGGGACCCGCACGGGGGAAGCGCTGCACCGGTGGTCGGTGGTGCAGCGGGGCTTCGCCGGGGACGACGCCGCCATCCTGCGGGACTCGCTCACCCTCACCCGGGACCTGGAGACCGGGCAGCCGCTCGGCGACCAGCCGTCGCCGATCCTGGTGGCGGTCGTCCGGGTCGGCGACACCGTCTCGGTACTCCGCCTCGGCTACGACGGCACCGAGGCCGAACTTGTCCAGCTCGCAGTGGCGGCGGCAGCGCGGATGTGTGCGGCCGCCAACCCGCCCTGCTGACGCCGCCGGGGCGATCAAGGGACCGAGATCAGAGCGGGATGTTGCCGTGCTTCTTGGGCGGCAGGGTCTCCCGCTTGGTGCGCAGGACGCGCAGCGCCCGGACGATCTGGGTGCGCGTCTCGTGCGGCGGGATCACCGAGTCGATGTACCCGCGCTCGGCCGCCACGTACGGGTTGGCCAGGGTGTCCTCGTACTCGGCGATCTTCTCGGCCCGGACCGCCGCCGGGTCCTCGGCGCCGGCCAGCTCGGAGCGGTAGAGGATGTTGACAGCGCCCTGGGCGCCCATCACCGCGATCTGCGCGGTCGGCCAGGCGAAGTTCAGGTCCGCGCCGAGGTGCTTGGAGCCCATCACGTCGTACGCCCCGCCGTACGCCTTGCGGGTGATCACGGTGACCTTGGGGACGGTCGCCTCGGCGTACGCGTAGATGAGCTTCGCGCCCCGGCGGATGATCCCGTCCCACTCCTGACCGGTGCCGGGCAGGAAGCCGGGCACGTCCACGAAGGTCAGCACCGGGATGTTGAACGCGTCGCAGGTGCGGACGAACCGGGCGGCCTTCTCCGAGGCGGCGATGTCCAGGGTGCCGGCGAAGTGCATCGGCTGGTTGGCCACCACACCGACCGGTCGCCCCTCGACCCGGCCGTAGCCGACCACGATGTTCTGCGCGTAGAGCGGCTGGACCTCCAGGAACTCCCCGTCGTCGAGGACGTGCTCGATCACCGTGTGGATGTCGTACGGCTGGTTGGCTGAGTCCGGGATCAGGGTGTCCAACTCCCGGTCCTCGTCGGTGACCTCAAGCGAAGCGGGGGCCTCGACCACGACCGGCTCGTCGAGGTTGTTCGACGGCAGGTACGACAGCAGCGCCTTGACGTAGTCGACAGCGTCCTCCTCGTCGCTGGCGAGGTAGTGCGCGTTGCCGCTGCGGGAGTTGTGCGTACGGGCGCCGCCCAGCTCCTCCATGCCGACGTCCTCGCCGGTCACCGTCTTGATCACGTCCGGCCCGGTGATGAACATGTGCGAGGTCTGGTCGACCATCACAGTGAAGTCGGTGACCGCCGGGGAGTAGACCGCGCCGCCGGCGCAGGGCCCCATGACCAGGGAGATCTGCGGGATGACGCCGGAGGCCCGCACGTTGCGGAAGAAGATCTCGCCGTAGAGGCCGAGCGAGACGACGCCCTCCTGGATGCGCGCGCCGCCGGAGTCGTTGATGCCGACCACCGGGCAACCGATCTTCATGGCCAGGTCCATCACCTTGACGATCTTCTCGCCGAAGACCTCGCCGAGCGAGCCGCCGAAGACCGTGAAGTCCTGCGCGAAGACACACACCTGCCGGCCGTCCACCGTCCCGTAGCCGGTGACCACACCGTCGCCGTACGGGCGGTTCCGTTCCAGGCCGAAGGCCGTGGACCGGTGCCGGGCCAGTTCGTCGAGTTCGACGAAGGAGCCCTCGTCGAGGAGCATCTCGATCCGCTCGCGGGCGGTCTTCTTGCCGCGCGCGTGCTGCTTCTCCACCGCGCGGGCCGACCCGGCGTGCACCGCCTCGTCGACCCGGCGCTCCAGGTCCGCCAGCTTGCCCGCGGTGCTGTGGATGTTGGTCCCGGTCTCGGTAGTCACCCAGGGAATATAACGATGGTTCAGGTGGGTGCGGCTGTGCAGTACGCCTCAGTGTCGACCGGGGCACCGTCGTAGGCTGGCGGAATGTCGGGCTCCCCGTACACCGATCTGGACCGGCCGCCGCTGTCGGCGGCCCGGCTGCGCCGCGCGTTGATCGCGCCGAACGGGCCGTGGACCCGGCTGGAGCTGCGTGCCGAGACCGGCTCCACGAACGCCGACGTGGCCGAGGCCGCCCGGGCCGACGAGCCCGAGGGCCTGGTCGTGGTCGCCGAACGGCAGACCGCGGGTCGGGGCCGGCGGGGTCGGGTCTGGCAGTCTCCGGCGCGGGCCGGCATCGCGACGAGTGTGCTGCTGCGGCCCGGCGAGGCCGTGCCGGACCGCGGCTGGCTGCCGGCGGCACCCACAGGGTACGGGTGGCTGCCGTTGCTGGCCGGCGTGGCGCTGGTCGAGGCGGTGGCCCGGCTGGCCGAGCTGGAGGCCACCCTCAAGTGGCCGAACGACCTGCTGATCGGCGACGCGAAGTGCGCGGGGGTGCTGGCCGAGGCGGTGCCCGGACGTGCGCCGGACCAACCGCCGGCCATCGTGCTGGGTATCGGGCTCAACGTGACGCTGCGCGCCGACGAGCTGCCGGTGAATCCGACCGGGCTGCCGGCCACCTCGCTCCAGTTGGCCGGCGCGGTGGCCACCGACCGGGATCCGCTGCTGCGGGCGCTGCTGCGCGCGGTCGCCGACTGGTACGACAGGTGGCGTTCGGCGGGCGGCGACGCCGTGGCCAGCGGCCTGCGTGACGCCTACCTGGAGGCCTGCGCGACGATCGGCCGCGAGGTACGCGTCCTGCTCCCCACCGGCGAGTCCCTGACCGGCACCGCCACCGGAGTGGACCCCGACGGCCAACTGATCGTCACCACCCCCACCGGCACCCGAACCCTGGCCGCAGGAGACGTGCTGCACCTCCGCTGAGGGGGCCGCGTGGCGGATGTTGTGGTGGGGCTTGGGGGGTTTACCGTCTGCGCGTCTAGAAAATCGCGTTGGAGGTTCCCGTGGCGTTTCCTGAAGACGTGCTCACCGAGGACGAGCACGTCGTGCTGCACCTGCACCCGCACTGGAAGGCGTTGATCCGGCCGATCGCGGTGCTGGTGCTGGCCATCGCCGCGGTGGTGGTCGGCGTGCTCCTGTTGCCGGAGAGTGGCGGCGGTTCGATAGCGCTGGCGGTGATCGGGGCGATCGCCCTGGTCGCGGTGGTCTGGCTCGGTCTGTGGCCGTTCCTGGTCTGGCGCACCACCCACTACCTGTTCACGAACGAGCGAGTCCTGCTCCAGCAGGGTGTGTTCTCCCGCGACCGGCGGGACCTCCCGCTCGCCCGGGTCAACGACCACTCGATGAACCAGCGTTTCGTCGAGCGCCTGCTGGGCTGCGGGACGCTCACCATCGAGTCGGCCGGTGAGCGCGGCCAGTCGGTGCTCGCCGACGTGCCGGATGTCGGAAAGGTGCAGACCACCCTGTACGAGTTGGTCGAGGCACAGCACGACAAGCACTCGCTGGGCGATGGCGAGATGCGCGACATGCTCGCCGACATGCAGGACGGCAAGCCGCTGCGCGACACCACTACCTGATCCGGGCCGGTGGAGACCCGCCCCTGCCGTTGCGTCGGGGGCGGGTCAGTCGTTTCGTTGAGGCTCGGCGGAGTCGCTGCTCACCGTCGGTGTGCCGTCGGACGACCCGGCGGTGGACGGGTCCGTAGCGGTCAGGCCGCTGTCGGGCCGGTCAGCCTCGGGCCGGTCGCCGTCGGTCGGGGCGGCTTCGGCGGTCTCGGCGGTCTCGGCTTCGGCGGGGTCGACTTCGACCGGGCGTACGGCGAACCAGCCACGGAAGCGGGTCCGCAGCACCTCCTGCTCGGGCCGGTCGTCCGGGCCGAGGCGCAGCATGGTGCCGGTGAGGCTGACAGTGCCGAGCCCGGGGCGGGCGGTCGACGGTCGGGCGCCCATCACGTCGACCCGGACCGCGAGCCGGTCGCCGGCCCGTACGGGGGCGAGCCAGCGCAGCTCCTCCAGGCCGGGGGACGCGTCCGCGGCGGCCCGGGACAGCAGGTGGTCGACGTACGCGCGCATGAACAGGCTGACCGTGTAGAAGCCGCTGGCGATCAGACCGCCGTGCCGGCTCGCGGCGGCCAGGTCGGGGTCGACGTGGTACCACTGCGGGTCGAAGCGGCGGGCGAAGGCGACCATCTCGTCGGCGTCCACGGTGACCACGCCGAGGTCGACGGTGAGCCCCGGCACGAGATCCTCGAAGAACAGCTCGGCCGGTCGCCCCGTGCCGGAGCGGGCGTCGGGCGCCGTCACCGGCGGGGCGCGCGGCGGGTGCTGACGTGCAGCTCCGCGGCGAGTTCCGCGTCCAGGTCGACGGCGGGGCTGACGCTCAGCCGGGTGGGCCGACCCTGGGTGGGTGCGCCGGGTGGCGAGTCGACGCGTTGCGCGGACTCCGCCTCCTCCAGCTCGGACACGGATTCCGCCAGCTCGGCGACCGGGTCCATCTCCGCCATGGTGTCCCACTCGTCGCGGGGAATGTCGTGCCAGGTGGAGTCGGGCTTCGCGGCCTCGTCCTCGGCCGGTGCGACGGGTTGGAAGACGAAGGTGCGGTATGACCAGAACCGGAACAGTGTGGCCAGCATGACGCCGACCGTCTTGGCCAGGTTCAGCGCCAGCAGACCGTGTAGGCCGAGGCCGTACTTGGCCGCCGCCACGGCACCCAGTTCAATGAGCAGGCCAGCGCCGTTGAACAGGAAGAAAAGGAGATATTCCCGGCGAAGCGCCGACTTCGGGCGATCGCGGTAGGTCCAGTGCCGATTCATCAGGTACGACGTGATGGTCGCGACGATGGTCGCGATCACGGTCGCCTTCAACTGACCATTGACGAAAACGGTCAGTGCAAGGGCATTGAACACCGCGTAATTGATGACGGTGTTGATGCCGCCGACGATGCCGAACTTGAGCGCCTCGTGGATGAACTTTTGCCAGCGCTCAGGCAGCAGGCGGACAAGACGCATGCGAAACACCTTAGGGCAGTCGGTGCGGCCGGCGATCACCGGCCGAACGAGATGGGCGGCAGGTCACGCCTCGTGGTCACGGTCGGGATTCACCTGCGGAAGGGGCGGGGTTCCCGCTTCGACGAAGACGAACCGCCGGTACGACCAGAATCGAAACAGCGTGGCGAACCCGGTGCCGACGATGTAGCTGGCGAGATTGTCCGCCAGGCGGGTCTGGAACACGGCCGGCCAGATGGCCCCGAGGCCGTAGCGGCTGAGCGCGAGGCAGGCCACGGTGATGCCGAGGCCGACGGCGTTGAAGAAGAAGAAGAGCGCGTACTCGCGGGCCGCGTTGTTGCGCTGGCGGTGCCGCCAGGTCCAGAACCGGTTGCCCACGAAGGCGACGGAGGCCGCGATCACGGTGGAGATCGTCTTCGCCGTCAGCTCTTCGACGCCGTGCTTGCTCGTCAGGTAGTTGAAGAGCGCGAAGTCGACGAGGAAGGCGAAACCACCCACTGTGGCGAACTTGCTCATCTCGCGCAGCAGGTGACCGAAGCGGTCGAGGAGTTTGCCGACGAGACCCTGTCGGGTCTGCCGGGGACCCGGTTGTTCCCCGGTCATCGTGGCGGCCACGGAGGGAGCCTACCGGCTGCCGGCCAGTCGGAGGGGTAGCTACGGCACGCGGGCGTGGTCTCCCGGAGGGGCCCATCGCCGTGTGTGTAGCCGTTGCACAGAGCGTAGCCAATTGGGAGGACTGAGCCGCCGTGGAACGGGAATCCCCGCACCGGTCGGCGGGGCAGGTCCACGGCCCGACCGCAACAAGCGTCCGCCGGGGTGCACAACAAGATTTGCGTGAAACTGCGCGGGAAAGCGGGTATCAGCTCGTGATGCCGCAGCGAGGCCGTAGCTTGTGCAGTTCTTCACAACCTGTCCCACTGACTCGGAAGGCTGCCCGGTTTACGCTGAGGCCAATCCCAGGTTTCCACGAAGGCGACGCATCGCGCCGCTGAGTCTCGTGCATCCCATAGATCGGTCAGCGTCGACCACAAGGAGATGTGTCATGGTTGCTCCGGCTGTTGTGCGGGGTATCGATCAGGCCCCGACGTCCCATCCGAAACTGCTCGCCTGGGTCCGTGAGGTCGCGGAACTGACCACCCCCGACCGTGTCGTCTGGGTGGACGGGTCCGACGAGGAGTGGCGCCGCCTCACTGACGAGCTGGTCGAGGCCGGCACCCTGATCCGGCTCAACCCGGAGAAGAAGCCCAACTCGTTCTACGCGCGCACCGACCCGACGGACGTCGCCCGGGTCGAGGAGCGCACCTACATCTGTTCCGTCGACGAGGCGGACGCCGGCCCCACCAACAACTGGATGGCGCCGGCCGAGATGAAGCGGACGATGACGGAGCTGTACCGGGGCTCCATGCGCGGTCGCACCATGTACGTCATCCCGTTCGTCATGGGCCCGGTCGAGGCCGAGTCCCCGATGTTCGGTGTCGAGATCACCGACAGCCCGTACGTGGTCGCCTCGATGCGGATCATGACGCGGATGGGCACCCGGGTCCTCGAGGCCATGGGTGACGACGCGGACTTCGTGCACGCGCTGCACTCGATCGGCGCCCCGCTCGCGCCCGGCCAGGAGGATGTCGCCTGGCCGTGCAACGACACCAAGTACATCTCGCACTTCCCGGAGAGCCGGGAGATCTGGTCGTACGGCTCGGGTTACGGCGGCAACTCGCTGCTGGGCAAGAAGTGCTACTCGCTGCGTATCGCCAGCGTGATGGGCCGGGACGAGGGCTGGCTCGCCGAGCACATGCTGATCCTCAAGATCACCTCTCCGGAGGGTCGGGTCTACCACATCGCCGGGGCGTTCCCGTCCGCCTGCGGCAAGACCAACCTCGCCATGGTGGAGCCGACGATTCCCGGCTGGAAGGTCGAGACCATCGGCGACGACATCGCCTGGATGCGGTTCGGCCCGGATGGCCGCCTCTACGCGGTCAACCCCGAGTACGGCCTGTTCGGCGTCGCGCCCGGCACCGACTGGAAGACCAACGCCAACGCCATGCGCACCCTGGACCGGGGCAACTCCGTCTTCACCAACGTCGGCCTCACCGACGACGGCGACGTCTGGTGGGAGGGCATGGGTGAGCCGCCGGCGCACCTGATCGACTGGAAGGGCAACGACTGGACGCCGGAGAGCGACAGCCTGTCCTCCCACGCGAACAGCCGGTTCTGCACCCCGATCACCCAGTGCCCGATCCTCGCCGACGAGTACTTCGACCCGAACGGCGTGCCGATCGACGCGATCCTCTTCGGCGGACGCCGCAAGGACACCGTCCCGCTGGTGACCGAGGCCCGCGACTGGGTGCACGGCGTCTACATGGGCGCGACGCTCTCCTCGGAGACCACCGCCGCCGCGTCCGGCGCCGTCGGCGTGGTCCGACGGGACCCGATGGCGATGCTGCCCTTCATCGGCTACAACGCCGGGGACTACTTCCGGCACTGGATCGAGATGGGCAAGGGCGCCGACGGCGATGAGGCGAAGCTGCCGAAGATCTACTACGTCAACTGGTTCCGCAAGGACCCGGACGGCTCGTTCCTCTGGCCGGGCTTCGGGGAGAACTCCCGGGTGCTCAAGTGGGTCGTCGAGCGGATCGAGGGCACTGCCGACGCGGTGGAGACGCCGGTCGGCATGGTCCCCGCGCCGGACGCCCTGGACGTCGAGGGCCTGGACATGACCCCGGAGGACGTTCGGATCGCACTGAAGGTCGACCCGGACGAGTGGCGTAACGAGCTGCCGATGATCACCGAGTGGTTCGAGAAGTTCGGTGACAAGCTGCCCGGCGTGCTCTGGGCCGAGTTGGACGCGCTGCGCGCGCGCCTCGACGCCGTACAGCCGCAGCGCTAGGGCGTGTTTCGGGGGTGTCGGTCGAGCCGAGCCGGAGTCCAGGCGTCGTCCGGCAAGGCGGAGCGGTGTCCGGATACCGGTGTTGTATCCGGACAGTGCGACAACGCCGCCGGGCGGCGGCTGGACCCGGCGCAGGCCGGCCAGCACCTCCGAAACACGCCCTAGGTGTGAAGACGGCCCCCTGCGGGCAATGTCGGATCCCATGAGGACGGCCGCCGAGACCCAGGTCCGGCGGCCGTCCGCCGTCCGGGTGCTGACCACCCTGTTGGCGACGACGGCGGCGGCCACCATCGTGGTCGAACTGCTCAACTGGTGGTACGCCCCGGAGCAGGGTTTCGGGCTGGCCGTACGGACCGGCTGGGCCATGCTGCGCTCGTTCGGTTTCCTGCTGCTGATCGGGCACGTGCGACGGGGTCGTACGGTGGCCCGCCCGTTCGGGCTGATCCTCGCGGTCACCACGATCTTCGCGGTCGGCCGGCTCATCGTGCCCCGGCAGGGAGTGCCACCGCTGCCCGGCCTGCTCGGCTTCGCGATCCTCACGGCGCTCTGTGTCGCGGTGGTCTGGCTGCTCTACCGCTCGTCGGCGTTGGCCGGGCACCTGGTCCGGCACCGTCCCCGCCTCGTCATCGACCGGGACGGCATCTCCTGGCGGGAAACCCCTCCCCGCCGACCGCAGGCCAGCGCCTGGTTGTTGACCAGCCGGGTGGCGGCCTTCACCTACAGCCCGCTGATGCTGGTGCCGGCCCTGGTGGCCGGGGGTTCCATCCTGGATGGTCGGCTGACCGCGGTACCGGCCGTGCTGTTCTGGTTCGGCGCGGGCATCACGGCCAGCTACGCGGTGCTGTTCTGCACAGCGTTCCTGATGCGGGGCAAGGACTGGGCACGTGGCCTGCTGGTCGTCGTCACTGTGGCCGTACTCGCCGTGGACCTGCCGCTGTGCTGGTGGCTGCTCGGCGTGGACGGCCTGGTCCGCGACGGCGCACCCCTGGTTGCGGCCGCCGGGCTGGCCCTCTACGGCCTACGCCGCGCTGCCCGTGCTCCCGACGCCGCCCAACCGGAACCCCAACCCTGACCGCGGCGCTGCCCACACCGACATCGCTGGGTGCCGGCCCGCCGGCCGACCACGGCCCAGCCCTGCCCATGCCTTCCTTTGCTCTGCACCCCGATAGGCGACAGTCGCGGACGGTAACCGTCGCGTCCGCGGGTGCAGAGCAAAGGGTGGGTGAGACAGGCCGGCCCATTGCGGGAGCGGTCTTTGCGGGCGGGCAGGGGGCAGGATGGCGGGTGGCGTCGGTCACAGTGGCCGGCGTCGGGGCGGCTGCGGAGATCGTCGGGGCGGCCGGCCGCAAGGCCGACCGGGTTGCCCGGCGGGAGCGGCCGCGTCGCGTCGGGCTGGAGGGAGGCGCGCGGTGGGTGACGAGTTCGACGTGGTGGTGGTGGGGGCGGGGCCGGCCGGTGCGGCTGCCGCGCTGACGGCGCGCCGGGCGGGGGCCAGCGTGCTGCTGCTGGACCGGGCCGACTTTCCCCGGGACAAGGCGTGCGGTGACGGGATCGCCGCGCACTCGGTGGACGTGCTCGCCGAGCTGGGGGTGACCGAGGCGGTGGCGGGCTACGCGCCGCTGCCGGCGTTACGCATGATCTCGCCGGGTGGCGGCGCGGTGGCTCGGGCGCTGCCCCGACCCGCCTACACAGTGCCCCGGGAGGTCTTCGACGCGCGGCTGGTGGAGGCCGCCGTGGCCGCCGGCGCGCAGCTGCGTCGGCACACGGTGCGCCAGGTCGAGCCGCGCGCCGACCGGGTGGTGCTCGACGGGCAGGTGTCCGGCCGGGTGGTGATCGGCGCGGACGGCGCCGGCTCGGTGGTGCGCCGGGCGCTCGGCCACCCGCAGAACCCCGACCGGCACCTCGCGCTGGCAATCCGGGGGTACGCCCCGGCTCTGCCCGGCCCGTCCGAGCAGCTCATCGTCACCTCGAAGGCGCGCTGGCCGGCGTACGCCTGGTCGTTTCCGATCGGGGACGGCCGGGCGAACGTCGGGTACGGGGAGGTGCTGCGCGGTGAGCCGTTGAGCCGCGCGTACCTGCTGGACCGGCTGGCCGCGCTGCTGCCCGGCACCGACCTGGCGACAGTTACCGCGTTGCGCGCCCATCACCTGCCGCTCTCCACCCACCGGCCGTCGCCGGGGCGGGGGCGCACGTTGCTGGCCGGGGACGCGCTGTCACTGATCAATCCGTTCACCGGGGAGGGGATCTTCTACGCGCTGCTCTCCGGCGCGCTCGCCGGGTCGGCGGCGGCCCGGTCGCCCGAGGGCGCGGCTGGCCGCTACGCCCACGGGTTGCGTCGTCGCCTCGGCACGCACCTGCGGCACAGCTCGGTCGCGGCCTGGTTGGCCCGGCGACGCCGGGTGGTGGACGCGGCGGTCCGGGCGGCCCGTCGGGACGACCGGGTGTTCTACGACGTGGTCGAGCTGGGACTGGGTGACGGACGCCTCACCGCTCGTACGCTCGCAATGATCGGCATCGGTCTGGGTGGCGGGGATGGGGCTCCGAGGCAGTGAACGGGCTGAAGGGTCGCTACGCTGCTAGGTGATGACGCTGCGGAACCTTATCTACTCCGTGTACGAGCGCCGGCTCACGGCGAAGCTCGCGGGTAAGCCGGTGCCCCGACACGTCGGGGTGATGTGCGACGGCAACCGCCGATGGGCGAGGGAGATGGGCTTCGTCGACCCGAACGACGGGCACCGGGTTGGCGCGGCGAAGATCAAGCATGTCCTCGGCTGGTGTGACCAGGCCGGTGTCGGGCACGTGACCCTCTACCTGCTGGCCACCGACAACCTGCGCCGTCCAGCCAGTGAGCTGGACCCGCTCCTCAAGATCATTGAGGATCTGGTGGTGGAGTTGGCCGAGGAGGGCAACCCCTGGCGGCTGCGCATCGTGGGGGCGCTCGACCTGCTGCCGGCGCAGACCGCGGCGGCACTCAAGGGCGCCGAGGAGCGCACCCGCGAGCGCACCGGCGGCGCGGAGGTCAACATCGCGGTGGGCTACGGCGGTCGCCGGGAGATCACCGACGCGGTCCGTTCGCTGCTGCTGGAGCACGCCGCCACCGGCGGCACGATCGAGGAGTTGGCCGAGGTGCTGGACGTCGAGCACATCGCCGAGCACCTCTACACCCGGGGCCAGCCGGATCCGGACCTGGTCATCCGCACCAGCGGCGAGCAGCGGCTGTCCGGGTTCATGCTCTGGCAGTCCGCGCACTCGGAGTTCTACTTCTGCGAGCTCAACTGGCCGGATTTCCGGCACATCGACTTCCTGCGGGCCCTGCGCTCGTACGCCACCAGGCAACGCCGCTACGGCGCCTGACCCGGCGGCGACGCCGTTGGTCGCCGCCGGGGCCTGGCAGTTCAGGGCAGGTGGGTCAGCGCCCGCGTGAGGAAGTCGCCCAGGGCAGCCGGCGACTCGATCGTCAGGTCGGCGGCGTTCGCCACCTCCTGGCCGGTCTCCGGGTTGGCCACCGCCACGCAGACGCCGAGAAAGTCCGGGTCGGCGGCGGCGCGAGCGCGCAGCGCGGCGAAGGCCTTGATGTCGGAGACGTCGTCGCCGAAGTACCAGGCGCCGGTGGCGCCCTTGATCGCCTCGCCGATCACCATGCCCTTGTCCCGGTCGACCGGGGGCTTGAGCTCGAGCACCATCCGCCCGGCCTGCGACCGCAACCCGAGGCGGTCGGCCTGCGCCTGCCCCCACTGCTGCACTGTCGAGCCGAGTTGCGGGGCGGTACGCCAGTGCAGCGCGACCGAGAGCCGCTTGTACTCCACAAGCGTGCCCGGTGGCAGCTCCGCCCGAGCCAGGTCGGCCAGCTCCGCCATGGTCGGCACCCACGGCAGCGCGGCCGGTTCGGTGACCGTCTCACCGCCGGAGTGGCTGTGTTCCAGCCCGTAGAGGCCGTAGAGGTCCACGCCGACGAGCCCGCCGAGCTGATCCCGAAGGAACTCGACGGGTCGGGCGGACACGATCGCGACCCGCTGCACGATCGGGGCGAGCGCCTCGATCGCGGCCAACGCCTTGGGAGCCGGGCGTACCGCGGTCGGATCGTCGTCGACGGGCGCGAGCGTGCCGTCGAAGTCGAAGAAGAGCACGGTCCCGGCCGCCCGACCGGCGGTTGTCCGCCAGGCCTGGTCGGCGTTCAACGGGGTCCTCGGCTGCTGATTTCCCAGATTCAACGGCGGCACGCGCGTCAGCGTACCCCGGCGATCCAGGCTCATTCCTGGCCGAGTGGACCCGTTGAGCGGTAGGCGATCAGCGTTCGGCGGCTCCTCGTCCGCGCCGGCCGAACGGCACCACCGCCGCATCCTGGCCGTGGCTCAACAGGTAGCCCTCCACGAATCCGGTGTTGCGATCGCCGGTGTGGTTCTCGATCTCGTTGAGCCGTGCCACCAGGAACTCGGTGAGCGCGCTGATCCGGTTGTTCAGACGCTCCTGCAGCTCGGCGACGACGGCCACGACGACCGCGGTGCCGGCGGTGATGAGCGCAAAGAGGTTGACGAGCAGCGGAAGCTGCCCGCCGTCGACCGCGAGGGTCACTGTGTTGCCGGTCGCCCACAGTGTCATCGACACCGTTGCGACCACGACTGCCAACCACTTCAGGGTCATGGACAGACCCCTCCTTCTGTCCCGCAGGGCTGGGTTCGGCCTTGTCCCGTCCCCCCGCCGATGACGAGCCCAAGCAGTACGAATAGGGACGCTAGCGTGCCCGTTCCAGCCCCGGAGGCAAACGAATGAACCTGACCAGGCGTTCTTTCGCTATCTGAGGAACTAGCCTGCCTGATTGCCCCTTTTTCGGACATCGACCGGCAACGTTGGGCGGTATGCGAGGTATCTGATGGTTTCCCGGATGTGGAACTTCTCCGCGTCCGACACCTGCGGATCGACCAGGCGGCGCAGCAACGCCTCCACGTCGGGGTCCATCGGAGGGGCGGCCTGGCCGGTGCGGGGGCCGGTCGCGGTGCGGTCCCAGCCGAGCGCGGCGAAGGCGGCGGCCGGGTTCAACCCCAGGCCCTCGCAGAAGGCGACCACCCGCTCGGCCTCCGGGTCGCTGGCCCAGTCGCCCCGCACCCAACGGTTGATGGTCTGCCGGGAGACGCCGGTGCGCCGGGACACCTCGGTGCCGCTCCAGGCTCGGGTCGCCCGTGCCTCGTCCAGGGCTCGCCGGACGAAGGTGGCGAAGGCGATCTTCCGCGCATTGGCCGTCTCGGTCACTCCGTGACGGTACGGCCAGCCGAGTGCGGGTGCGTGCCCCGGCTCGCCACTGTCACGCGGACGTGACGAGGGGTTCGGATTTCCGGTAAACGAGTCAGTGCCACTGTTGAGGGGTGTCACGCGGGCAGAATAGATGAACGTAGTGGCAAACGTAAGCGGACGAAAAGCTGATACTGTCACGCCCATGGGACAATCTACGGTGTGTCACGTGCATGAGACGATTGGTGCTCACATGCGTCACGCCCCCGGTGCCAGGGGGTCGTGGTGACCGAGCTCGCCACCCGCGCCCAGGCCTTCGGGCTGATCGCCGAGGGGGTCGCCGCGGGGCTGACCGCCCCCTGGCGCCTCTACCTCGCCCGAGGCTGCCGCTACCTGTCATTGAGCGTCGGCGATCGTGCCGAGTGGAACGCCTGGCGTACCCATCTCGGCTGCCCTGAGCTGAGCGTCCGGGTCTACGACGCCGGCGGCGAGATCCGCCGGTCCTCGGTGGCCGAAGTCGTGCTGGACGGCTGCCGGATCAGCGTCGAGCTGGTCGAGGAGGTCAGCACCGACGACCTGGACCGGCTGCTCGTCGCCGACCCCACCACGATCGAGCCGGAGGAGCGATGACCTGGCGTCCCGGCTGGGCCGGAGCTGCCCGATGAGCCCGTTCCTCGCGGTGTTCCTCGTCCTGGTGCTCGGCGCCACCAGCTACGCGGCCGGGCGGTTGCACGGTCAGCTCAGCTACCGCATCGGCTACCGCTTCGGTTACCGGCAGGGCTACTTCGACGGTGACCGGGGCGCCTGGAACCGGCGTCGTCGAGACGCCCAGGCGGCGATCGCCTCGGCCCTGTCGGTCTCGCCCGCGGGGGTGGTCCGCTCCGCCGGGGTGGTCGAACGCCCCGGCACCACGTACACCGGCTCGTCGTTCAGCGCGCCGGCCGCACCGATCACCGGGCGGCACCCGACCGGCACGCTCGTCCGACGTACCGGTTGACGTCGGTCGGCGAGGTCAACTCGCCGACCGGCACCACGAACGCGGTGCGTCGTCCGCGGCGGACACGCACCGTCGGGGTCACGTCAGACCGGTGACGGTGGCCCCACCGGCCGGGATGCGCGCAGGGGGCATGCATCCCGGCCGGTTCCGCCGCGTTCTCCACCTGCCCCAGGGCTGGCCGGAGCGCCGTTCACGAGCACGTCTTGGGAGATCCACGTTCGGCCACTAGCCGGGAAGGTCCGGCGGGGCTAGCGTCTAGGCATGGCACGGGGTTCTCCCGAGCCAGCCGGTCCGCCCGGATCTGCGACCTCGCGCATGGGGTTCCGCATCCGACCCCGTGTCCCCGGGCACCGGAGGAGGCGGAACACGGGTGGCGGGTGCCCATCCGTCGGAGCAGGCCTGTGACGACTCGCCGTACCACCGCCGGTGCCGACCAGACCCCGGCCGCGACTGCCACGACCCGCCGCGCCACCAGGAGCCGCCGTTCGGCGGCCGCCGCGCCGGCCGACCCCAAGGAGCCACGACCAGCCGGCCAGGCCTTCGTCCTGGACACGTCGGTGCTGCTCTCCGATCCGGCGGCGTTCCACCGGTTCGCGGAGCATGAAGTGGTGCTACCTCTGGTGGTCATCACCGAGCTGGAGGGCAAGCGGCACCATCCGGAGCTGGGCTGGTTCGCCCGGCAGTCGCTGCGGATGCTCGACGACCTGCGGGTCCGGCACGGCCGGCTCGACCGTCCGGTGCCCGCCAACGACGTCGGCGGCACCCTGCGGGTGGAGCTCAACCACACCGACGACGGTGTCCTGCCGCCCGGGTTCCGCACCGAGAGCAACGACGCCCGGATCCTCTCCGTCGCGCTCAACCTCGCCGGCGAGGGGCGGGAGGTGACCCTGGTCAGCAAGGACATGCCGCTGCGGGTCAAGGCGGCCTCGGTGGGCCTGCGCGCCGACGAGTACCGCCACGGCCAGGCCAGCGACCCGACCTGGACCGGCATGTCGGAGATGCAGTTGAGCGAGGAGCAGATCGGCCAGCTGTACGCGGGCGAGACGCTCGACCTCGACGAGGCGGCCGGGCTGCCCTGCCACACCGGCCTGGTGCTGCACTCGGCGCGTGGCTCCGCGCTCGGTCGGGTGCTGCCGGACAAGTCGGTGCGACTGGTCCGGGGCGACCGGGAGGCGTTCGGGCTGCACGGCCGCTCCGCCGAACAGCGGATCGCTCTCGACCTGCTGCTGGACGAGTCGATCGGGATCGTCTCGCTGGGTGGCCGGGCCGGCACCGGAAAGTCGGCGCTGGCGCTCTGCGCCGGGCTGGAGGCGGTGATGGAGCGCCGCCGGCACAAGAAGGTCATCGTGTTCCGCCCGCTGTACGCCGTCGGCGGGCAGGAGTTGGGCTACCTGCCGGGCTCGGAGTCGGAGAAGATGTCGCCGTGGGCCCAGGCGGTCTTCGACACGCTCGGCGCCGTGGTGCACGAGAACGTGCTGGAGGAGGTCACCTCGCGGGGCATCCTGGAGGTGCTGCCGCTGACCCACATCCGGGGGCGCAGCCTGCACGACGCCTACGTGATCGTGGACGAGGCCCAGTCGTTGGAGCGCGGGGTGCTGTTGACAGTGCTGTCCCGGATCGGGCAGGGCTCCCGGGTGGTGCTCACCCACGACGTGGCCCAGCGGGACAATCTGCGGGTCGGCCGGCACGACGGGGTGACGGCCGTCATCGAGGCGCTCAAGGGCCATCCGCTCTTCGCGCACGTCACCCTCAGCCGTTCGGAGCGGTCGCCGATCGCCGCGATGGTGACCGACCTCCTGGAGGACATCCCAATCTGACGGTGCTTATGTGGGACTTTGTCCGCATTTTACGTGTGGTGCAGATCACAAACGGCCCGGTTGGTTTCCCATCAGCCTCACTGTGCGCAATCGTGTCCCACGAGCGTCCACGCACCACGGGAATCGTTGGTGATCGTTCGTCCTGAAACGGACGACATCGGCGACGGTAGGTGCGGCGGCGCGACCGGCAACCGGTCGGGGCGCTCGTGGCACGGCTGACGGCCCACCTGTGGTCTGCGCCGCGCCACGTCCTTGCTCCCGACGAAGGGACCACTTCGTGAGTCGGCTGTGGAGCCGGTTGGGCGCCCGTACGGCTGCCGTAGCGCTGCTCTCCGTGGGCGTTGCCGGTGGCTTCTACCTGGGCGAAGACCGGGAAACCCAGCAACAGGGTCTGACCGATCAGGTCAGCCTCGAGGTCGACCGGGCCGACCTCGCGTACCAGCGCGAGCGGCAGGCCGCCCACCAGGTGCAGCTCTCCAAGCAGCGGGCCGCCGAGTACCAGGCCAAGCTGCGGGCGGCGCAGGCCGCCAAGGAAGCCGCCGAGCGGGCCCGCCGGGCCGAAGCCGCCGCGGCGTCCCGCAAGCGCGAGCGCGCCGCCGCCAACGCGGCCGCCAAGCCGTACGACGGGCCGATCCCGGCGTCCTGCGCCGAGTACAGCGGAAACCGCAAGACCGGCTGCGCGCTGATGATCAGCGCGGGGTTCGGGATCGCCGAGTTCCCCTGTCTGGAGAAGCTCTGGACCAAGGAGAGCGGCTGGAACCACAAGGCCAGCAACTCCTCGTCCGGTGCGTACGGCATTCCCCAGTCGTTGCCGGGCAGCAAGATGGGCTCCGTCGCGTCCGACTGGCGGACCAACCCGGCCACGCAGATCAAGTGGGGGTTGGGCTACATCAAGGGCAGGTACAAGACGCCCTGCGGCGCATGGACCTTCTTCCAGAACAACAACCACTACTGACGGCTGTCGAAGGCGGGGCAGGTGACTCTCCACCGCCCCGCCTTCGCACGTACGTCGAACGGGACGTGAGTGGCGGTCGGCCGCTTTTGCTGATAGCAGTTGTGGAGTGACCCTGCACCCGTCAAGCGGCGACCCGTACCGGTTCGGCACCGAGGCGTTCTACGCCGCGCTCGGCCGGGCGTTCGTCGCCATGTGTGCGGTGGTCCCGTTCCTCTTCCTCATCGAGGCCGTCGACCAGGGGCTCGCCTTCGGTCTGGACGCCACCGCCGGCATCATCCCGCAACGCATCGACGGGCTGGACGGGGTCTTCTTCTCCCCGTTCCTGCACCACGGCTTCGACCACCTCTACAGCAACAGCATCCCGCTGATCCTGCTGGGCACCTTCGTCCTCGCCGCCGGCGCCCGCCGGTTCCTCTGGTCGACCCTGGTCATCATCCTGGTCAGCGGGCTCGGTGTGTGGTTCACCGGCTCACCCAACTCGGTGGTGGTCGGCGCCAGCGGCGTCATCTTCGGCTACCTGGGCATCCTGCTCACCCGGGGCATCGTCGAGCGCAGTTGGTGGAACTTCGCGGTCTTCCTCCTGGTCGGTCTGCTCTACGGCTGGCAGTTGGTCGGCATCCTCCCCACCGACGAGCGGATCTCCTGGCAGGGCCACCTGTTCGGCCTGCTCGGCGGGGTGGTGGCGGCGATCCTGTTCCGTCGGCGGCGACCGAGCGTGGACGGCCCGGACTACTCGGGTTCCCCACTCAGCCTGCCCTGAGGCGATTCTCCGGCGCGCCTCTGGGACGTGCTTGCCCGACCGTCACCACCCGCCTACGGTCGAGATCAGCACGCGTTGATCCGTGAGCGGAAAGCGACGGTACGCCATGCGCGAGGTCGATGTCGCCGTGATCGGGGCCGGTCCGGCCGGCCTCTTCGCCGCGTACTACGCCGGGTTCCGAGGGCTGTCGGTGGCGGTGATCGACGCGTTGCCCGAGCCGGGCGGCCAGGTCACCGCCATGTACCCGGAGAAGCTGATCCTCGACGTCGCCGGCTTTCCCGCGGTCAAGGGCCGTGACCTGGTGGCCAACCTGGTGGCCCAGGCGGCCCCGTTCAATCCGCAGTACCTGCTCGGCACCCGGGCGGAGAAGCTCTCGTACGCCGACGGCAACCCGGTGCTCGGCCTGGCCGGTGGCGAGCAACTGGCCTGCGGCGCGATCGTGGTCACCGGTGGGCTCGGCAGCTTCAGCCCTCGGCCGTTGCCGTGCGCCGACGGCGCCCCCGGCTCGGGGATCGTCTACTTCGTGACCGAGCCGACCGAGTTGACCGATCGGGACGTGCTGATCGTCGGTGGCGGCGACTCCGCCTTCGACTGGGCGCTGGCCCTGCAACCGCTGGCCCGGTCGGTGACCCTCGTGCATCGGCGGGAGAAGTTCCGGGCCCACGCCTCGACGGTCGCCCGGGTGCTCTCCCTGCCGGTGCGGGTCGTGGTCAACGCCGAGGTCACCAGGTTGCTCGGGGACAGCGCGGTGACCGGCGCCGAGGTGACAGTGCGCGGCGGGGCGACCGAGACGTTGCCGGTGGACACCGTGGTGGCCGCCCTCGGCTTCACCGCCGACCTGGGCCCCCTCGCCGAGTGGGGGCTGGAACTGGACCGCCGGCACATCCTGGTGGACAGCGCCATGGCCACCAACCTGCCCCGGGTCTTCGCGGCGGGTGACATCACCGAATACCCGGGCAAGGTCCGGCTGATCGCCACCGGCTTCGGTGAGGCGGCGACGGCCGTCAACAACGCGGCGGTGGCCATCGACCCGAGCGCCCACCTGTTCCCCGGGCACTCCTCCGACGCCGGCTGACCGTCGGTATCGGACCCAGGCCGACCTGAGTCCGGATCGAGACGGGTCGACCGGATCCTGTGAGGATGACGGGTTCCGCGACACCGCAGGACGGCGCACCCATCACGTTGTCCTGGCTCTGCCATCCCGCCACGGTGCTCGCGCTGGTCCTGCTGCTGGTCAACGACCATGTGCTGAAGGCGGCCCACCCCGGCCTGGTGACCGGCAAGCTGAGCGACGTTGCCGGCCTGGTGCTCGCTCCACCGCTGGTCGCGGTGCTGCTGACCCTCCTGGTGTCACGGCTGCCGGCCCGGGCCGCCGCGCTGGCCGGCCTGGTCACGGTGGGCGCCGGGTTCGCTGTCGTCAAATCCAGCGGGTACGCGGCCGAACTCGCCTCCTCGGCCTGGACCGTGCTGGCCGGGCCGTCGCTGGTCCGGGCCGACTTGACCGACCTGCTCACTCTGCCGGCTCTCGGCCTGGCCTGGTGGAGCTGGACCCGCTCGCGTCACCGCCCGGTGCGTCGACGCACCGCCCGGCTGGTCCGGCTGCTGGTGGTGCTGCCACCGGCGGTGCTGGCGGTGGCCGCGACAAGCGTGGTGCGCTACCCCTACGCCGTTGGCACCGCCCTGCTCGACGGCCAGCCGGCGATCTCGATCGGCTCGGGCTACGACGACCGGAGCTGGCCGGCCAAGCCGGCCGACGGCAGGTGGTCGGTAAGTGCGGACGGGGGGACCACCTGGCGACCCGCCGGGGCCGCCGAGGAACAGCGGTTGTCCGGTCCGAACGTCGGGCAGCGGCAGGCGTGCGTGCCGACCGAGCCGCAGCGGTGCTACCGGGCGGTCCGCGGTCACCTGCGGGTGGAGCAGAGCGACGACGCCGGTGCGACGTGGCGGGTGGCCTGGGAGGTGTCGGACGCGCGCCGCGAGGCGTTTGCCCGTCGATTCGACAGTCCGGGCGACATCCGTCGACACTTCGCCTCCCGTGATCTGATCGTCTATCCCGTCGCCGACGGCGGCCATGAGGTGCTGGTCGCCAACGGCCGCGACGGCCTCCTGCGCCGAGGGTCGGACGGCGGCTGGCGACGTGCCGGCTTCCCCAGCGAGCGGGACACCCCGGACGTCCGCTCGGACGATCCACCCGTACTCGGCCCCGGTGGACCCGGCGACCGCGACACCGACGTCTTTCTCGCCTTCGCGCTCTCGCTGACCCTCGGTGTCACGGTCACCCTGCTCGCCGCCCACCTGGCGATCCGGCGCGGCAAAGGCCCACGCTGGTGGTCAGTCGCCGGCAGCGGGGTGATGCTGACCGCGGGGATCGTGCTGGCCTTGGCCTGGGAGCGCAACGACGACTACTCGACGTTCAACGCCCTGCTGGTCGTCGTTCTGCCAGCCTGTCTCCTGACGGCGGTGAGCCTGGTCGTCCGAGCCTCCTACCAGGGGGCAACGGGTCGGTGGATCGGAGGGGCGCTGGCCGGGCTCCTGCTCACCGTCGTCCTGGCCGGGCTGCCGCTCGTCGGTTGGCTGCACGGCACCCCACCACAGACCCGCTTCGCGGTGGCGCTCGCCCTGTTGGGCACGGTGCCCGGCGTGCTGTTGGCCATCCGGATCGCCGGGCTGGTCGACCCGGCCCGCGCGTTCGAGAACAGGTACCCGCCGCGCCCGCCCTACCCGAATGCGTCCTACCCTCCGCGCCCGCAGGCGGTGCCTGACCCGCCCTACCCGAACGCCCCCTACCCTTCGCGCCCGCAGGCGGCGCCTGACCCGCCCACGCCATCGCAGCTCCGGCCGCCCTACCCGTCGCAGCTCCCACCGGGCTGAGCGTCAGGCGCGGAGCCGCCAGCGCGGGTTTGGTCCGGTGCGCGGGGCGCTCAGCGCGCGGGTCGGTCGGCGCGGGGGGCCGGTGGCGCCAGCGCGGCGACCAGCACGGCCACCATGGTCAGCGCCGCCCCGAGCAGGGTGTTCACACCGGGGTGCGAGGCCGCCGTGGGCAGGATCAGGTCCAGCAGGACAGCGCCCACGATCTGCCCGGCGATGGTGGCCAGCCCGAGCAGCAGCACACCGGTGAAGCGCACGATCGCCGCGGCGATCGCGATGAACACGATGCCGATCGGGCCGCCCAGGTAGAGCCACGGCTCGGTCGGCAGTTGGCCGCCGGGCCAGCCGCGTACCGCGATGTCGATCGCGAACGCGACGAGCAGGGTGACAGTGCCGACGGCGAAGTTGACGAGCGTGGCGGTCAACGCGCTGTCGGCCGCCGCCCGGACCCGACCGTTGACGGCCTGCTGCCAGGCGATGCCCACACCGGCGAGCAGCGGCAGCAGGGCCAGCGCCAGCGCGCCCGGGTCGCCAAGTCGGTCGCCGACCGCCAGGCCGACAGCCAGCACGGTGAGCACCGCGCCGGCCAGCCGCTGCCGGGTGACCGGCTGTCGGCCGGTCGGCCCGATCCCCGCCCGGTCCACGGCGAGGCTGCTCCCGCTCTGGCCGGCCACCACCGCCACTGTGAAGACCGCCACGCCCAACGTGCCGATGGTGAGCCCCTGGGTGGCGACCAGGAACGCCCCGCACATGCCGCCGAGGCACTGCCACGGCCGCAGCGTGCCCGTCCGCAGGGCCTGCCGCGTCGCGGCCAGCCCTCGCCGACCACCGGGGGTCGCGGGCACCAGCACCAGCAGCACCAGCAGGCCGACGCCGAACGAGACCACCGCGGCGGCGAAACCGTCGTCGAGGCGTACCCCCAGCTCGCCGTTGATGCGTGACTGCACCGCCACCGCGACCCCGGAGGCCGACGCGAGCGCGACGCCGGTGATCCGGCGCGCGGCCGACAGGGTCTGCGGGGTCGCCGTGTCGGCCGCTGTCACTCCTGCTCGGCCAGCGGACGACCATCGAAGTCGACAGCGGAGTAGAGCGCCAGCTTCTCCAGCCGGTGGTACGAGTCGATCACTCGGATCGTGCCGCTCTTCGAGCGCATCACGATCGACTGGGTGTACGCGCCGCCCGCCCGGTAGCGCACCCCGCGCAGCAGGTCGCCGGAGGTGACCCCGGTCGCCACGAAGAAGCAGTTGTCGCCGGTGACAAGATCATCGGTGCCCAGCACCCGGTCCAGGTCGTGCCCGGCAGCGATCGCCTTCTCCCGCTCCTGCTCGTCGCGCGGCCAGAGCTTTGCCTGCATCGCCCCGCCCATGCACTTCAGCGCGCACGCGGAAATGATGCCCTCCGGGGTGCCGCCGATGCCCATCAGCACGTCGACGTCCGACTCACCCCGGGCCGCCGCGATGGATCCCGCGATGTCACCGTCGGAGATGAACCGGATCCCCGCCCCGGTCCGGCGGATCTGCGCGACCAGGTCGTCGTGGCGGCTCCGGTCGAGTACGCAGACGGTCACCTCGGAGACGTCGGTGCCCTTGACCTTGGCGATGCGGCGCAGGTTCTCCGCCACACCGGCGTTGATGTCGATCACGTCGGCGTACGCCGGCCCGACGGCGAGCTTCTCCATGTAGAACACGGCGCTGGGGTCGAACATCGCACCCCGCTCGGAGACGGCGAGGACCGCCACGGCGTTCGGCATGCCCTTGCTCATCAGGGTGGTGCCGTCCACAGGGTCGACGGCGACGTCCACCTCCGGGCCGGTGCCGTCGCCGACGTGTTCGCCGTTGAAGAGCATCGGGGCGTTGTCCTTCTCGCCCTCGCCGATCACCACCACGCCGCGCATCTGGATCGAGTTGATCAGCTTGCGCATCGCGTCGACAGCGGCCCCGTCGCCGCCCTCCTTGTCGCCTCGACCGACCCACCGGCCGGCGGCCATCGCCGCGGCCTCGGTGACCCGGACCAGGTCGAGGGCAAGGTTTCGGTCGAGATCCTGCGGGATCCGCGTCCTGGTGTTCGTCATGACGGCTACTCCTCCTCGCGACGGTGCGGGGACGGCCGGCGGCGGGGAAGCCCCCACTGCCGGCTTTGTCGCTGATCCTCACACGATGGCCGACCGGGCGTCGGCGCGGGGCGGTGATGGCCCGGATACCGCCGGTCGGGCGGCTGCGAAGATAGCGGGGTGGAACCCGCACAGCCAGCCGACCGCGTACCCACCGACCGCACGCCGCCCGACGGTCAGCCGCCGGCCGACGTCCCCGTCGGCGAGCCCTCCGCGACCGATCCGACCCCACCGCCGCCAGCGGTGCCCGGCAGGTCCGACCGGTCACCGGCGGCGGCCGGCAAGTCCGAGCGGTCGCCGAAGGACATGGCGATCTCGCTGCTGGTGCTGCTCGTCCCGATCGCGCTCCTGCTGGCGTTCTACCGGGGATTCCTCGGCGGCGACCAGGCCACCACAGTCGATCCGGCGCCCGCCATCGAGCAGGCCCGTTCGGCGAACGTCTTTCCGGTGAGCCAGCCGCAGGGGCTCGGCGCCGACTGGAAGACGGTCAGCGCCCGCTACCAGACCGTCGAGGGCGGTGCGAACCTGCGACTCGGCTACCTCACTCCGGAGGGGCGGGGCGTCCAACTACTGCAGAGCAGCGTCCCGGCGGACCGTCTGCTCCCCGCCGAGCTGACCAGTCAGGGCCAGCCGCAGGGCCCCACCGAGCTGGCCGGGCGCACCTGGCAGCTCTACACGGCCCGGGGGAACCAGCAGGCGCTGGTCCTGCTGGAGCCCACCCGCACTGTGATCGTCGTCGGCGACGCCCGGGACAAC
Source organism: Micromonospora vinacea (assembly GCF_015751785.1). NCBI lineage: Bacteria > Bacillati > Actinomycetota > Actinomycetes > Micromonosporales > Micromonosporaceae > Micromonospora > Micromonospora vinacea. The sequence continues at coordinate 2,849,434 of NZ_JADOTY010000001.1, forward strand.
GAACTCCGCGAACTGGCCAGCTCGCTGAGCTGACCGGACCCGCTGGTCGATGGTCCCGCCGGCGACGAATCTGGGCAACCAGGCCGAAGGGTGATTGTCCGAGGCGTCGACAGGGAACAAAGAGGGAGTGATCCGGGCGCGCTGCTCGGCCCGGGTCGCGCGACGCAGCCGACGGTGCTGCTGCGTCGCCCGGTTTCCGGCGCCGTCCAGGTCGTCGGGTGACCCCCTTGGGAGACACGTATGACTGTTCGACGACTCGGCGCCGGCCTGGTAGCCGCCGCTCTGATCACGCCCGCACTGGCCGCCTGCGCCAGCGGAACCGGCACCGCCGGATCGACGCCGTCCCCGACGGTGAGCGCCTCCGGCACGGCGAGCGCGTCCGGTGCACCGGTGGCGGGTGACGCCAAGCAGGCCCTGCTCGACTCCACCAAGGAGATCAGCAACGGGAACTTCCGGTTCACCCTGGCCGGCGCCGGCTCGACGGCGGAGGGGCTGGTGCACCAGCCGAGCCAGAGCGCGGCGATGAAGATCGCGATCGGTGGCCCCTCGTCCGACCTGGCGATGAAGCTCGACGTGGTCCACTACAAGCCGGACAGCTGGGTCAAGCTGGAGCTGGCCGGCCCCACCGCCGACAGCCTGCCCGCCATCAAGCAGCTCAACCTCGGCAAGTACCAGCACCTCGACCAGAACCGGATCAAGGGCAACCGCAACCTCGGCTTCGACTTCGAGAAGGTCGACCCGGCTGGTAGCGCGGTGCTCACCCAGGGCATCACCGAGGTCCGCAGCACCGGCACCGGCGCGTACGCCGGCACCATCGACGTCACCAAGGCCGCCGAGGCGGGCTCGTTGAACGCCGCCACGATCGCCGCGCTGGGCACCCAGGCGAAGACCGTCCCGTTCACCGCGAAGGTGGACCCGCAGGGCCGGCTCAGCGAGCTGGTGTTGCAGCTGCCGGCCGCCGGGCAGACCGCCGCCCAGGAGATCAAGATGACGTACTCCGACTACGGTGTCGCCACCGCCGCGCAGAAGCCGCCGGCGGACCAGGTCGTCGAGGCGCCGGCCGAGCTGTACAGCCTGTTCAACTGACGTGCCCGGGTGGGGCGGCTCCGGCCGCCCCACCGGCCACGGTCAGGAAGTCGGCTCCTGCCGGGCGGCGTCGATCCGCGCCCGCGCACCATCCAGCCAGCGTTGACAGATCACCGCCAGCGCCTCGCCGCGTTCCCAGAGCGCCAGCGACTCCTCCAGGGACGTGCCGCCGGCCTCCAGCCGCTCCACCACCGAGGCCAGCTCGGCCCGGGCCTGCTCGTAACTGAGCCGCTCGTCCGGCCCGGCCTTCGTGTCGTCAGTCATCGCGTTCATCTCAGCACACCACTCCCCGCCGCGCCGCGTCGCCACTCAGCCATCGACAGTGGCGGCCAACTCGCCGTCGGCCAGTCGCACCCGCAGCGGGTCGCCCTTGCCGACCTCCGCCGCAGCGCGGACCACGTGGCCGTCCGCGCGCTGCACGATCGCGTACCCCCGGTCGAGGGTGGCGGCGGGGGAGAGGGCGCGCAGCCGCGCGAGGGTGTGCCGCAGGTCATCCTCGGCGGCGGCGAGCCGGTGCTCCAGGCAGCGGCCGGCCCGCTGGCGCAACGCGGTCAGTTCGGTCGCCCGATGCTCCACCATCACCTGGGGCCGGGCCAGCACCGGCCGGGAACGCAGCCCGTCGAGCCGGTGCGTCTCCCGGTCGACCAGGTTGCGCACCGCCCGTTCGAGGCGGTGCCGGGCCTGACCGATGAGGCGTACCTCCTCGGTGAGGTCGGGGACGACCCGCTTGGCCGCGTCGGTCGGGGTGGAGGCACGGACGTCGGCCACGTAGTCGATCAGTGGGGCGTCCGTCTCGTGGCCGATCGCGCTGACCACCGGTGTACGACAGCCGAACACCGCCCGGCAGAGCGCCTCGTCGGAGAAGGGCAGCAGGTCCTCGATGCCGCCGCCACCCCGGGCAATGATGATCACGTCGATGCTCGGGTCGGCGTCCAGCACCTTGAGCGCGTCGACGATCTGTGGCACCGCCGACGGGCCCTGCACCGCCACGTTGACCGTCCGGAACTCCACCGCCGGCCAGCGCCGTCGGGCGTTGGTCAGCACGTCCCGCTCCGCGGCCGACGCGCGACCGGTGATGAGCCCGATCCGGCCGGGCAGGAACGGCAGGCGACGCTTGCGGGCGCGGTCGAAGAGCCCTTCGGCGGCGAGCAGCTTCTTCAGCTTCTCCAGTCGGGCCAGCAGCTCGCCCAGCCCCACCTGGCGGATCTCGTCGGCCCGCAGGCTCAGCGTGCCCCGGGCGGCGTAGAACTCCGGCTTGGCGTGCAGCACCACGCGGGCGCCCTCGCGCAGCTCCGGCGCGCCGGAGTCCAGGACGTCCCGGTTGGTGGTGACGGTCAGGCTCAGGTCGGCCGACGGGTCGCGCAGGGTGAGGAAGACCGTGCTGGCTCCGGGGCGACGGCTGATCTGGGCCACCTGTCCGTCCACCCAGACCCAGCCCAGCTTGGCGATCCAGGCCCCCACCTTCTGGCTGACCACCCGTACCGGCCAAGGCTCCTCAGCACTGCTGGCCCCACTACTGGCCCCGCCGCTCCCCACCCGCCCACCCTCGCTCACCCGCCCACCCTACGGACCTCCCCGGTGATCAAGAGATTTGCGTCAGCGCCGGGCGCGTTCCTGACGCAAATCTCTTGATCACCGAGGGCTGGGGTGGGGTTGGGGGCGGTCGCGGCCCGGTGCCGGGTTCCGGGGTGGCACGTACGATGGGGTGGTGACTGAGGCTCAGGCGACTCACCGGACCGGCAAGCGCGTGCTCCTGGCCAAGCCCCGCGGCTACTGCGCGGGTGTCGACCGCGCGGTGCAGACAGTGGAGGAGGCGCTGAAGCTCTACGGCGCCCCGATCTACGTGCGCAAGCAGATCGTGCACAACAAGCACGTGGTGCAGACCCTGGAGGCCCAGGGCGCGATCTTCGTGGAGGAGAACGAGGAGGTGCCGGAGGGCGCCACAGTCATCTTCTCCGCGCACGGCGTGGCGCCGGAGGTCTACGAGCAGGCCAAGGCGCGTTCGCTGAAGGCGATCGACGCGACCTGCCCGCTGGTCACCAAGGTGCACCACGAGGCGCGGCGCTTCGCGGCCGAGGACTACGACATCCTGCTCATCGGCCACGAGGGGCACGAAGAGGTCATCGGCACCGCCGGTGAGGCCCCCGCGCACATCCAGCTGGTGGACGGCCCGGACGACGCCGACAAGATCACCGTACGGGATCCGGAGAAGGTGGTCTGGCTCTCCCAGACCACGCTCTCGGTCGACGAGACGCTGGAGACGGTGGCCCGGCTCAAGCAGCGGCTGCCGCTGTTGCAGTCCCCGCCCAGCGACGACATCTGCTACGCCACCTCCAACCGGCAGCACGTGGTCAAGGAGATCGCCGCCGAGTGTGACGTGGTGATCGTGGTCGGCTCCACGAACTCCTCCAACTCCGTCCGCCTGGTCGAGGTCGCCCTGGACGCCGGCGCCCGCGCCGGTCACCTGGTCGACTTCGCGCACGAGATCGACGACGCCTGGCTGGAGGGGGCCACCACGGTCGGCCTGACCTCGGGCGCGAGCGTCCCGGACGACCTGGTCCAGGAGGTGCTGGTCCACCTCGCCGCGCGCGGCTTCGCCGACGTCGAGGAGATCACCACCGCCAACGAGCGGCTCACGTTCTCGCTGCCGCAGGAGCTGAGGCGGGACATGAAGGCCGCCGCGGCGCGCGGCTGAGCACGGGAACGAACTCGGGTCGGCGTACGTCAGATCCGGCATGAGGACTCTTCGGCTCGCCGTCCCCGCGCTGGCCGTCTGCGTGGCGCTGAGCGCCTGCGGCAGCCAGGGTGGCGGGGGCGGCACATCCACAGCGACACCGACGGGAGCGCAGCCGGTGACCAGCCAGCCCACGCCCGACCCGACCCTCTCGCCGGCACCCCTCACCCCCACCCCGCCGCCCGGGGCGAAGACTCCGAAACCGGGCGGCCCGAGCACGCCGCCGGGCGTCGGGGCCACCACCCTGAGCGGCACCGTGCAGGGCGGCGTGGAGCCCGGCTGCGTACTGCTCGACGAATACCTGCTGCTCGGTGGCCCGCGTGACGTGCTGACGCCGGGCGCACGGGTCGAGGTCACCGGTCGGGTGGAGCCCGGCATGATGACCACCTGCCAGCAGGGCACCCCGTTCGTGGTGGAGAGCGCCCGCCGGTCCTGACCACTCACCCCTGACATGCGGGAGCCCGCCCCGAACGTGGGGACGGGCTCCTGCCGGTTTTACGAGCGGATCAGTTCACAGCCCCGATGGACACGTTGCCGCGACCCACGATCGCACCCTCGGTGGTGACGATCGCCAGCTCACCGGAGAGCTGACGCCCGTCGGCCGGAACGGCCACCGCGGTCACCGTGCCGGTGATGGTGGCCGACTCGCCGTGCATCAGCGGCACCGCGACGGCCGGAGCGGTGATCGTGCCCAGCGACGCGGACGCGAACGCGTCGTAGTAGTCGTAGGCGGTGCTGGTCCCCGGCCCGTCGACCCCGTACGGCTCCACCACGACGCGGTAGGTGCCGGCCGGCGGGTTGTTCAGCGTGACCGCCTCCTCCGAGTCACCGTCGGCCGCCCGGCCGACCTCGGTGGTACCCCGGTAGACGAACAGGTCCAGGTCGGCGCCCGCGTTCGCGGGGTTGCCGATCCGGGCGGTGAACGTCGACGTACCCGCCGGGATCTCGACGGTCCACTCCTGGTTGGGACCGCCCTCGGTGATGGTCGGACGCTCGGTCCGCACACCGGTCAGCGCGCCGCTGCGGCCGCTGACCGAGACCGGGCCGAAGGCGTTGGTGACCTTCCAGCTCACCGGGGTCGGCTCGCCGGCCTCGACACTGGGCAGCTCGACCAGCGCCGGCTCGACCGTCAGGCCCTGCACCCGCGCCTGGAGCTTGAACGGGTTGTTCAGCGCCGGGGACGTGCGCCGCGACTCCACCTCGATCTCCCAGACCCCGGGAAGCGGGTTCTGGTAGTCACGCTCCTGCGGCTTGCAGACGTTGACGTCGGAGAAGTTGGTGTAGCAGACGGTGCTCGTGGTCGCCTCCACCGGCACACCCAGCGGGTTGATCGCGATGAAGCGGGTCTGCGAACCGGTGGCGATCCCGGAGAGGTTCACCTGGAGCGCCTTGGCACCCTCCGGCACCGTGACGAAGTACGACGTGAAGCCGTTCCGGTCGACCGAGCCCTCGTTGGCGTACGAGAAGGTGGGCTTCTTCACGTCGTTCGAGGCCACCACCACTGTGGACACCTCGAAGTCGACCACGTTGGTGGCCGGATCGTCGATCCGCACGATCGCGCCGTGCGCGCCCTCGGTGGCCGGCTTGGCGGTGACGCTGATGGTGACGGCCTTGTTGAGCGGCAACGCGACGGTCTTCGGTGCCTTGAAGGTGCCGTCGTTGCCCTGGAGCGTGACGTCGTGCTTGATGGTGCCGGCCGGCCCGCTGGTGCGGGTCAGCTTGACCGGGTAGGTCTTGCTCTGGCCGACCTTGTGGCCGCCCTCGGACGAGGTGCAGCGGTTGTAGACGCCGGTGCCCCGACCAGGGTTCGGCACGAACTTCACACCGTTCCAGATGGTCAGCTGGTCCGCCAGCGGGCTGCAGACCGGCGCGTCGGAGACGTACGACCGGGTTTCGACGCCCTGGCGCAGCAGCTGCCAGGCGCCCGGCACGTTGACCATGCCGTAGCCCTGCGCGTACGTCGGCACGTCCGCGATCGGCTTGGCCGAGCTGAACATCGCGCGCCGCAGCGCCGCCGGGCTGACGCCCCGGTCGGTGGCCTTGGCGGCCGAGAGCAGCAACGCGCCGGCGCCGGCGGTCTGCGGGGACGCCATCGAGGTGCCGTTGAGCATCGCGTAGCCCGGGGGCAGCGCGTATCCGGCCTCGGGCACCGGGGCGCCGAGCTGCCAGGTCGGTGCGGTGGAGATGGCCGAGCCGGGGGCGGCGATGTTCGGCTTGAAGCCGCCGTCCTCACGCGGGCCACGGGAGGAGAAGTTGAACAGGGCGTTCTTCTTCTTGACGACCGAGCCGTAGTTGGCCAGCCAGGTGTCCTTGCTGATGTTGGCGGCAACGCTGACCACGTTGCTGGCCACCGACGGGTCGCCGACGGTGTTGAGACCCGGGCCGGAGTTGCCGGCCGAGATGACCAACTGCACGCCGTACGTCTCGATCAGTTCGTTGTAGAGGTTCGTCCGCGCGTTGTTGCCGTCGTTCAGGCCCGGAAGGCCACCGATCGACATGTTGACGATGTCGACGCCACGGTTGGCCACCAGATCGATCATGCCGGTGGTGAGGGCCGCAGCGGTGCAGCCGCCACCCCAGGAGCAGGCGCGGGCGGAGACCAGCTTGGCACCGGGCGCGGCACCGTCGAAGGCCCCGTTGCCGAGCATGTCGTTGGCGGCGGTGATGCCGGCGACGTGGGTGCCGTGGGTGCTCTCGACGATGCCGATGTTGACGAAGTCGTAGTAGGGGCCGGCCTGCCCGTCACCCGGTTCGACGTCGACGTTCTTGCGGTACTCGACGACGAACGGCTGCCGCTCGGCGACGGCGGTCGCCGGGTTGTCGGTTCCGAAGTATCCGACGTCGTACTTCTCCTTGTACGGCCGCATCATCGGCTCGTCGGTGAAGTTGCGGTTCTGGTTGGCGTCCACCCAGATGTTGTTGGTGGCCGGGTCGTAGAGCACCCCCCAGGTGTCGGTCGTGTCGCCGTCGCGGTTGACGTCACCCCGGGCGTCGCTCGCGGCGGTGACGGACTCGCTGAACAGGTTGAACCGGTACGTGCCTGCCGGCGCCGTCCAGGTGCCGCCCGCGATGGTGAACGACGGCCCGGCGACCTCGGCCTGCATCGCCCGCCACGTCCTGTCCTCCAGCGGGTCGGTCGCGGTGACCCAGTCGACGATCTTGCGCTCGCCGGTGGTGGTCTGCTGCAACGCCGGGTGGGCAAGGTCCACACCGGAGTCCATGATGCCGATCGTGACGCCCCGGCCGTCCCACTCCGGGTGGGCCGCGGTGAATGCCACAGCGCCGGTCTCGTTCGTCGGCATGTAGGGGTTGTCGGCCGGGGTGGTCTCTCCCGGCGCCGCGACGGTGGCCTGCCGCGCGCCAGCGGTGCCGGTGGGCGTGCGCTCCGGGGCCGGGTCCGGCAGTTGGATGACCTCGTCCAGGTCGACGGCGGAGACACCGGGCAGCCGCGCCGCCTTGAGGACCCGGTCGGTCGGGACCTTGGCCAGCACGAAGCCGACCCGGTCCTGTCGCTGACTGACAGTGCCGCCGAGCTTGGTGAGGCTGTCGGCGACGTCCCCCGCCTCACCCTTCTCGGTGGCGACGATCAGGGTGACGGTCGGGGCCTTCTTCGCGCGGGCTTCGCTGAGCAGTTTGGCGTCGTGGGCGCCCAGCGTCTCGGCGGCGGTGGCCGGGGAAGTGTCCGCTGTGGTCGTGGGAGCGGCGGCCGCTGTGGCGGCACCACCCACGACGGTCACGGCGCTGGCCGCCAGGACCGATGCGAAGAGCGCGGCTGAGGTTCGCCTGCTCAGGTTGGGGAGTCTGCTCACGTTCTCTTTTCCTCCAGAGAACAGGGCCCTCAGAGAAGGGCGCTCGGGTGAGCAGAATCTTTCGGGGTGTCGGCGAGCACTGTCACTAGTGGCCAGTTCCTTGTGACCACTTCGTGATATGCAGGCATACGCACTGTCACATAGATGGCTAGCGGGCCGAGACCTCGTCGGCCGGATCGGCCAGCTCGGGTGCCTGCGGCTGCCGGGGCGTCAACTCGACCTGGGCCGGGGTGGCCAACTCGTCGTCCGAGACACCCAACTCGGCGAGCTTGCGGGCGCTGACCAGCACCCGGGCCTCCAACGAGCCGACCGCCCGGTTGTAGGCGGTCACCGCACCGGCCAGCGAGGACCCGAGCTTGCCCACGTGGTCGCCCAGTGTGGAGAGCCGGCCGTACAGCTCCCGGGCGAGGGTGTGCACAGCGAGCGCGTTGCGCGCCAGTGCCTCCTGCCGCCAGGAGTAGGCGACAGTGCGGAGCAGGGCGACCAGCGTGGCCGGCGTGGCGAGCACCACGTTGCGGGTGAAGGCGTGCTCCAGCAGCGTCGGGTCTCGCTGGAGGGCGACGTCGAGGAACGGGTCGGCGGGGACGAACAGCACCACGAACTCGGGTGAGTTGTCGAACGCCGACCAGTACGACTTGGCGGCCAGTGCGTCGACGTGCCCCCGCAGGTGCCGCGCGTGCGCGTCGAGGTGGGTGTCCCGGCCGCGCTCGTCGCGGGCCTCCATGGCTGTCAGGTACGCGTCGAACGGGGCCTTGGCGTCCACCACCACCGAGCGACCGCCGTGCAGTCGGACCACCAGGTCCGGTCGGACGACCTGCTGGTCGGTGGCGGCGGTGACCTGCTCGGAGAAGTCGCAGTGCTCCAGCATGCCGGCCGCCTCGACGATCCGGCGCAACTGGTGCTCGCCCCACCGACCCCGCACCTGCGGTGCGCGCAGCGCCGCCACCAACTGCTTGGTCTCGGTGCGCAGCTCACCGGAGACCGCGTTCATCGAGCGGACCTGCTCACGCAGCTCGGCGTACGCGTCGACGCGGTCGTGCTCCAGCTCGGCCACCCGCTGCTCGTAGCGGCGCAGGGTGTCGTGCAGCGGCGCGACCGCCCGGGCCACCGCCTCCTGGGACTGCGCGGTGGCCTCGTAGCTCAACGCCCGCATGGACTGCTCCAGTCGGCCCTCACCCTCCCGGGTGGCGGCCAGGGTGGCATCCAGGCGGGCGATGTCGGCCGCCGACCGGGACCGGGCCGCGAGCCAGCCCACCGCCCCGCCGGCACCGAGGCACACGATCACCAGGAGCAGCGTCGAGACGTCCATCACCGGAGCTTGCCAGACGGATACGACGGGACACCCGGGGGTACGTTCGATGACATGGAACTTGTGCTCTGCCTCGCCGTTGTGCTGGTCGGCGCGCTGGGCGCCGCGGCGCTCATCCGCGCTCAGGCCGGTGCCCGTCGGCGCACCGAGCTCGGCGACGCCCGCGCGGAGGCGCAGCGGTGGTACGAGCGCCTCGGCGGCCAGTTGATGAACCTGCAGGGCGACGAGCCGGCGGTACGCCAGGCGTTGGCCGACGCCGGCGAGCGGTACAACGCGGCCGGCTCCCAGCTGGAGCAGGCGTCCACCCCGCACCAGTTCGGGCTGGCCCGGGAGACCGCGCTGGAGGGTTTGGCGTACATCCGGGCGGCGCGGACGGCGCTGGGCATCGATCCGGGCCCCGAGCTGCCCACCCTGGCCGCGGCTCGCGGCGTGGGGCAGCTCACCAAGGAGCGCGAGGTCGACGTGCAGGGGCAGACCTTCCGGGCCGGGCCGCAACCCGGCCGGGAAACGCCCTACTACTACCCCGGTGGGCGTTATCAGGGTCGACCGGTGCCCGCCGGCTGGTATTCGACGCCGTGGTGGAAGACGGCACTGGGTGCCGGCGCCGGGGTGCTCGGCGGCATCCTGATCGCCGACGCGCTCTTCTCGCCCGCCTTCGCCGACCCCGGGTACGGCTACGACGCCGGCTACCAGGAGGGCTTCGGCGACGGTGTCGACCAGGGCGGCGACGGCGGCGGCGACCAGGGCGGCGGCGACCAGGGCGGCGACTTCGGCGGGGGCGACCAGGGTGGGGACTTCGGCGGCGGCGACTACGCCGGTGGGGACTTCGGTGGTGGCGGCTTCGGCGGCGGTGACTTCGGGGGCGGGGATTTCGGCGGCGGCGACTTCTGACCGCCGTGCGCAGACCTACGACGACGGGCCCCGGTCGCGACGACCGGGGCCCGTTCTCGTACCTGTCGATCAGCCGGTGTTGCGCATTCCGGCGGCGATGCCGTTCACGGTGGTGAGCAGAGCGCGTTCCAGGGCGGTGCCGTCGCTCGGTGCCCGTCGGCCGCCCGGGGCGGTAGCGATCGCCCGCCCGGCGGCGCCCGACTCCCGGTACTGCCGCAGCAGCGCCACCTGAAGGTGGTGCAGCGGCTCCAGGTAGGTGTCGCGGACGGCCAGCGTGCGCTGGAGCACCGGCGAGTTCTCCAGCAGGGCCGGTGAGGCGGTGACCGCCAGCACCTCCCGCTTGGTCAGCTCGTACTCCTGCTCGATCTGCTCGAAGATCGGGTGCAGCTTCTTCGGCACCAGCGTCTCGACGTACCGGCGGGCGATGCTCAGGTCGGTCTTGGTCAGCATCATCTCGACGTTCGACAGGAACGTGCGGAAGAAGTGCCAGTTGCGGTGCATCTCGGCCAGCACGTCCGCCAGCCCGGCCTCCCGGGCGGCGGCCAGCCCGGAGCCGACGCCGAACCAGCCCGGCACGATCTGCCGGGTCTGCGTCCAGCCGAACACCCACGGGATGGCCCGCAGCCCGGACAGCCCGGCACCGGTGTTCGGACGCTTCGCCGGCCGGGAGCCGATGTTCAGCGCACCGAGCAGTTCGGTGGGGGTGGACGCCCAGAAGTACGCCGGCAGGTCCGGGTCCTCGACGAGCGACCGGTAGGACCGGAACGCCGACTCAGAGACCACGTCCATCGTCGCGTCCCAGCGCTCCAACATCTCGGCCGGCTGCCGGGGCGCGGTGTGCAACAGGGTCGCCTGGAGCACCGCGGCGAGGGTGAGCTCCAGGTTCTCCCGGGCCAGCGAGGGCAGGGTGTACTTGTCGGAGATCACCTCGCCCTGCTCGGTCACCTTGATCGCGCCGTCCATGGTGCCGTACGGCTGCGCCAGGATCGCCTCGTGCGTCGGCCCTCCGCCGCGCCCGACAGTGCCGCCCCGGCCGTGGAACAGCCGCAGGTGCACGCCGTGCCGGGCGGCCACGTCACGCAGCGCGCGCTGCGCCCGGTGGATCGACCACTGGCTGGTGGTGATCCCGGCCTCCTTGTTCGAGTCGGAGTAGCCGAGCATGACCTCCTGCACGTCGCCCCGGGCCGTCACCAGCGCCCGGTACGCGGGCAGCGACAGCAGTTCGTCGAGGAGTTCACCGCCGGCGTTCAGCTCGGCCGGGGTCTCCAGGAGCGGTACGAAGCCGACGCGGGCCCGCCCGCTGTGCACGTCCACCAGGCCGGCCTCGCGGGCCAGCACCACGGCGGCCAGCACGTCGTCGACACCCAGTGTCATCGAGATGATGTACGACTCGATCACCTCGGCGCCGAACCGGTCCTGGGCCTCCCGGATCGTCCCGAACACGTCGAACGTCTTGCGGGCCGGCTCGGACAACGAGGTGTCCACTGTCGACAGGGGGCGGCGGCCGGTCAGCTCGTCGGCGAGCAGCTTGGTGCGTTCCAGCCGGGTCAGCGCCGGGTAGTCGGAGACCTCGCCGACCGCCTCGTAGAGCTGCGCGAGCACCGCGTGGTGCGCCTCGGCGTGTTCCCGGACGTCCATGGTGGCCAGGTGCAGGCCGAACGCGGAGACCGTACGGATGGTGGAGGCCAGCCGGCCGACCGCGGTGAGCTGCCCGGAGTTGCGCGCCAGCGAGGCGCGCAGCAGGTCCAGGTCGGCGATCAGCTCGGCGGAGCCCCGGTAGTCCCGTCCGGGCACGTGCGCGGTGCCCTGACGCAACCTCAGCCGGGTGTTGGCGAGCTTCGCCTTCACGCAGCGCGCCTTGAGCCGGTACGGCTCCTCGGCGTTGACCCGGCGGAAGCGCTGCGCCACCTCGGGCAGCGCGTCCAGGTCGGCGGCGAGGCTGGCGGAGAGGTCAAGGGACACCCCGCGCAGTCGGCGGGACACCGAGACCTCGTTGATGAGATGGTCCATCGCCTTCTCGGTGGCCGCGATGCCGTGCTCGTGCTGGATGGTCAGCACCTCGCGGGTGACCGCCGGGGTGACGAACGGGTTGCCGTCGCGGTCGCCGCCGATCCAGGTGCCGAAGCTCAACGGCCGGGCCGTCGGTGAGGTCTCCACGCCGAGCGTGCGCAACGTGTCGGCCAGGTCGTCGAGCACCTGCGGGGCGGCCTCGGCGTACAGGTCGCGCAGGTAGTAGATCGCGTTGCGGGCCTCGTCGGTCGGGTCCGGCCGGTCCAGCCGCAGCTCGTCGGTCTGCCACATCAGGTCCAGCAACTCGGCCAGCCGGCGGTTGGCCGGGCCCTCGTCGCTGGCGCCGTAGAGGATCGCGTTGGCGGTCTCGGTGTCCAACTCGTCGGCGATCGCCCGCAGCTTGGACAGGATCGAGCGGCGGGCCGCCTCGGTCGGGTGCGCGGTGAAGACCGGTCGCACCGCCAGCCGGCGAGCCGCGTTGGCGATCTCCTCCGCCGGCACCCCGCGCTCGGCGATCATCTTGGCGGCCTGGTCCAGCCAGCCGCCCTGCACCGCGCGGCGGCGGCGCAGGTCCCGCGCACGGTGCACCTGCTCGGTGATGTTGGCCAGGTGGAAGTAGGTGGAGAAGGCGCGGGCCAGCTTGGTGCCGGTGGTCACGTCGAGCCCGCCGAGGCGCTGGGCGGCCGCCGGTGCGTCGGAGCGGACCTGGGCCCGGATCTCCTCGACGAGGTCGAGCAGCGGGCGACCCTCCTGGCGGGCCAGGGTCTGGCCGAGCAGGGTGCCGAGTCGGCGGATGTCGGCGCGCAGTGCGGCGTCCGGGCCGTCATGGTCATGCTGGTCGGTCACGATGCGCTCCCTTACGTGGGTACGAAGGACAGCGCTGTCCGACTTACTGGATGGTATCCGCGCGCCGGGGGTGTCTGGAGGGCCCCCTGGTGATCCACTGCCCCCGGGAGGGTGTTTTCCGGGGTGATCTCAACCACCGTCGCGGGCCGGCGCGGAGTCGGGGCCTGTCGTCCCGGGGCCGGAGGCGGCGGTCCGGCGACCGCGGACCAGGCTCGCGCTGACCAGCCCGAGCCCTCCGAGCACCGTCCAGATCCCGAGGGCGGCAGCCGGCCAGCCGGCCGACCGCCAGTCGAAGTACACGGCGGCCTTGGTCAGGTCGTTGGCGAGCCCGGGGATGTTCCAGCGGTGCATGCCGCGCAGCACCCCGGGCAGGAACTCGGGCGCGTAGATGCCGCCGGAGCCCGGGTTGCCGAGCACCACCAGCAGCAGGATGACCAGCGCGGTACCCGCGACGCCGAGCCAGCCCTGGATGGCGCTGGCGAACATGGCGGCGGCGAAGACGGCCAGCGCGCCGATGGCGGCGATCGTCGGTACGTCGTGGTGCCAGATGTCCAGGACGGGTCCGACCACGAGCGCGCCGGCGATGCCGAGCAGCACGCTGTAGACCGCCAGGGCGGCGATCCGCAGTCCGGCCCGACGCGCCGTACGGGGGGTGGTGCCGGCGGATATCCCGAGCACTGTCGAGCCCAGGTAGCCGCCGAGCACGTACCCGACGTTCAGGTAGAAGGGCACCACCCCGCGCGGGTCGGCCGAGGTGACCGGAACCTCGTCGACGATCTGGAGCGGGGTGCCGGTGCGGCCGGTGGCGGTGCCGAGGACCTCCTTGATCGCGCTGGTGGCGGAGGGGCCGGAGGCGCTCGCCACGGTGAGGAGCAGGCCGTTGTCGGGTCCGGTGCTGAGCACGGCGTACACGGCGCGGCTGAGCAGCCCGTGCTCGGCGGCGCCCGGGTCGTCGTACTCGATGGGTTTGAGAATGGTGGTCTGGCCGCGCACGGCGTCGAGCGTCGCCCGGGCGCGTTCGTCGCTGGAGACGACGCCGATCGGCACGTCGCGGGGTGTGGGCTGGTGCAACGCGCCGACGTAGGCCGCGATGAACGCCGTGGCCAGCACGAGGGTGCCGACGAGCAGTCCGATGCTGCGCGGCGCCCAGTCGTGAGCTGTGCCGCGCGGTTTCTTGTCCACGTTGTTAGCCTATGGTCCGTTTTGCGGACCGCAGGGCGGAACCAGTTGGCCGCGCGCCCCTGCGGACGGGCAGGCAGCGGCCGCTGGCCGGGTGGTGGTGGCGTCGCCAGTGGCGTCAGGCGTTGATCACGGCGAAGGCGCGGACCGGGAAGGTGCCCATGCCGGCCACCATCGGCGGGGCCGCGGTGAACCGGAACCCGGTCGGCGGCAACGCGTCCAGACCGGTCAGGTGCTCCACGATCGGGATGCCGGCGGCGAGCAGCGTGCTGTGCGCGGGGCGCACCCCGGCGGCCGCCGGGCTCATGTCGTCGATGTTGATCGAGTCGATGCCGACCACTGCCGCCCCCGCGTCGACAAGCGCCTGGGCGGCGTCCCCGGTCAGGTACGGCGCTTCCGGCGCCCCATACCGCTCGGTGCCGAAGTGCGCGTCCCACCCGGTGTACAGCAGCACCGCCCGGCCGGCGACCTCGTACGCGGCCAGCATCAGCCGGTCCACCGCGCGGATGCCGGCCGGCACCCGGACCACCACCCCCGGCAGGTCGGCGAGACGGTCCAGCGACACCCCGGTCAGGTCGGCCCGGTCGGCCCAGCGGTGGGCGGGCGTGTCCAGGTACGTGCCGGTGTTGGCGATCATGTCGATGCGGGCCACGTGGAACTCGGTGCCCGGGGCGTACCGCTCGCGGGACGCCGCGAAGGTCAGCCAGTCGGTGATCCGGGGACCCGGCCAACCCGGCAGCGTGGTCATCCCGTCGCTGATCACATGGCTCAGCTCGACCAGCCGACGGTCGGCGCCGGAGCCCTCGACCGCGACACCCCGGCCGCCCTTGTGCGGCTCCTCGATGATCGTCTTGGCGCTGATCCGGACGTCGGCGACCATCAGCAGCCCCAGGTGCCGGACGAACAACGCCGCCAGGTCACCGTCGGTGATCTCCCGGCCGGGAATGTCCAGCCGGAACCCCTCGGTACGCAGCCCGCCGCCGTTGGCGAAGCTCACCTCCGCGTCGAACTGTGCCCGCCACTGCTCACCCATACCGAAACCCGACCATGCGCGGCTCGCGGTGGTCAAGATCCCCTGCTCGGCGGCCGGGCTCGGTCTCAAGATCGCGCAACATCCAGGATGTAGTGGCCTCGGTGCGTCGATGAGACCACTACATCCTGGATCGAGCACGATCTTGGCGTGGGGCGGCGCGCGGTGGCGCGCCGGAGCGGCGCGGACCTGGACGGAAGGGGGTGGCTGTCGGTCGACGGGGCTAGGCTTGTTGTCGTGCACCCCCCGTCCGACTGGACGAGGGGCCGCCGTCGTGTGCGTCGACTCCCCTGGAAGGATTCCCTTGCTCACCGGTCTCTTTACCGCCGCCCTGGCCGACCCCGGGCTGGCCCGGGCGCGTGACCTGGCGCGCTCCGGTGCCGCCCAGGTCGACGGCCTCGACATCACCGCCCCAGCGGCGCTGCGCCCGTTCGCCGTCGCTGCGGTCGCCGCGGACAACGACGGGGCCGGTCGACCGGTGCTGGCGGTGACCGCCACCACCCGGGAGGCCGACGACCTGGCCGCCGCGCTCGGTGGGTTGCTGCCGGCCGAGCAGGTAGTGGTCTTCCCCTCCTGGGAGACGCTGCCGCACGAGCGGCTGTCCCCCCGCTCCGACACGGTCGGTCGGCGGCTGGCCGTGCTGCGCCGGCTGGCGCACCCGGAGGCGACCGACGCACACGGCGGCACCGGGCCGCTGCGAGTGGTGGTGGCCCCGGTCCGTTCGCTGCTGCAGCCGCAGCTCAAAGGGCTCGGTGACCTGGAGCCGGTGCAGCTCGCCGCCGGCGAGGAGGCGGACCTGGAGGAGGTCGCCCGCCGGCTGATCGACATGGCGTACGCCCGGGTCGACCTTGTCACCAAGCGCGGCGAGTTCGCGGTGCGCGGCGGCATCCTGGACGTCTTCCCGCCCACCGACGAGCACCCGTCCCGGGTCGAGTTCTGGGGCGACGAGGTGGAGGAGATCCGCACCTTCGCCGTCGCCGACCAGCGGACCATCGAGCAGGTTCCGCTGCTCTGGGCACCGCCCTGCCGGGAGTTGCTGCTCACTCCGGCGGTGCGCGACCGGGCCGCCGCGCTGGCCGAGCAGCACCCCGAGCTGGCCGAGATCCTCGACAAGCTGGCCGAGGGCATTCCGGTGGAGGGGATGGAGTCGCTGGCCCCGGTGCTGGTCGGCCCCGACTCGCTGGAACTGCTGCTGGACGCCATGCCGGCCGGCACCCACGTGCTGCTCTGCGACCCGGAGCGGATCCGCACTCGGGCGCACGATCTGGTGCGTACCTCGGAGGAGTTCTTGCAGGCCAGCTGGGCCGCCGCCGCGGTCGGCGGCCAGGCCCCGGTGGACGTCGGCGCCGCCGCCTTCCGCACCCTCGGCGAGGTGCGCGCCGCCGCGGGCAAGCTCGGCCAGCCGTGGTGGACGCTGTCCCCGTTCGGTCTGGTGGAGGGGGAGGCCGCCGAGACGCGGCAGCCCTGGGAGGACGCGCCGGAGCAGGCCGCCGTCACCCCGGACGACGCCATCGCGGTGACCCTGTCCGCCCAGCCGGCGCCGCTCTATCACGGCGAGACCTCGCGGGTGGTCGAGGACCTCAAGCGCTGGGCCGGCGAGGGCTGGTCGATCGCGCTGGTCTTCGAGGGGCACGGCCCCGCCCAGCGGGCGGTGGAGGTGCTGCGCGACGCCGGCCTGGGTGCCCGGTTGACCGAGGAGGTGCCGACGGCGCCCGTCCCCGGCGAGCTGGTGGTCACCTGTGGTGCGCTGAGCAGCGGGTTCGTCGACGAGGCGTCCCGTTTCGTGCTGCTCACCGGCAACGACGTGACCGGCGGTCGGGGCACCTCGACGCGGGACATGCGCAAGATGCCGAGCCGGCGGCGCAACACCATCGACCCGCTGGAGTTGAAGGCCGGCGACCACGTGGTGCACGAGCAGCACGGCATCGGCCGGTACGTCGAGCTGGTGCAGCGCACCGTCAACGGCGCCAGCCGGGAATACCTCGTCATCGAGTACGCGGCCAGCAAGCGGGGCCAGCCCGGCGACCGGTTGTTCGTTCCGACCGACCAGCTCGACCAGCTCTCCCGCTACGTGGGTGGCGAGCAGCCGACCCTGCACAAGATGGGCGGCTCGGACTGGCAGAAGTCCAAGGCCCGGGCCCGCAAGGCGGTCCGCGAGATCGCCGCGCAGCTCATCCAGCTCTACGCCGCCCGCAAGGCGTCCAAGGGGCACTCGTTCGGCCCGGACACCCCGTGGCAGCGCGAGCTGGAGGACGCCTTCCCCTGGCAGGAGACGCCGGACCAGCTCGCCGCGATCGACGAGGTCAAGCGGGACATGGAGCAGACCGTTCCGATGGACCGGCTGATCTGCGGCGACGTCGGCTACGGCAAGACCGAGATCGCGGTCCGGGCGGCGTTCAAGGCGGTGCAGGACGGTAAGCAGGTGGCGGTGCTGGTGCCGACCACCCTGCTGGTGCAGCAGCACTACAACACGTTCGCGGAGAGGATGAGCCAGTTCCCGGTGCAGATCCGGCAGCTGTCCCGGTTCCAGACGGCGAAGGAGACCGAGCGGACGCTGGAGATGGTCGCCGACGGCACCGTCGACATCGTCATCGGTACGCACCGGTTGTTGCAGACGGCGACCCGCTTCAAGCAGCTGGGCCTGGTGATCGTCGACGAGGAGCAGCGCTTCGGTGTCGAGCACAAGGAGCACCTGAAGACGCTGCGCGCCTCGGTGGACGTGCTGAGCATGTCGGCCACCCCGATCCCGCGGACCCTGGAGATGGCGATCACCGGCATCCGGGAGATGTCCACCATCGCCACCCCGCCAGAGGAGCGACACCCGGTGCTCACCTTCGTCGGCGCGCAGGACGACCGGCAGGTGGCCGCGTCCATCCACCGTGAGCTGCTCCGCGACGGGCAGGTCTTCTACCTGCACAACCGGGTCGAGTCGATCGACCGGGCGGCACGGCGGCTGCGGGAACTGGTGCCCGAGGCGCGGGTGGCGGTGGCGCACGGCCAGATGGGCGAGGACGCCCTGGAGAAGGTCATGGTCGGCTTCTGGGAGAAGGAGTTCGACGTCCTGGTCTGCACCACGATCGTCGAGTCGGGTATCGACATCCCGAACGCCAACACGCTGATCGTGGAGCGGGCCGACCTGCTCGGCCTGGCCCAGCTGCACCAGATCCGGGGCCGGGTCGGCCGGGGCCGGGAGCGGGCGTACGCCTACTTCCTCTACCCGCCGGAGAAGCCGCTCACCGAGCACGCCCACGAGCGGTTGGCGACCATCGCCCAGCACACCGAGTTGGGTGCCGGCATGTACGTGGCGATGAAGGACCTGGAGATCCGGGGCGCCGGCAACCTGCTCGGTGGCGAGCAGTCCGGGCACATCGAGGGCGTCGGCTTCGACCTGTACGTGCGGATGGTCGGTGAGGCGGTCTCCGCCTTCAAGGGTGAGCGGCCGGAGGAAGAGGCCGACGTCAAGATCGACCTGCCGGTCGACGCGCACCTGCCACACGACTACGTGAGCGTGGAGCGGCTGCGCCTGGAGATGTACCGCAAGCTGGCCGAGGCGCGCGACGAGGAGCGGCTGGGCGAGGTGATCGCCGAGATGACCGACCGGTACGGCGAGCCGCCGGCCCCGGTGCAGAACCTGGTGGAGGTGGCCCGGTTCCGTCTGCTGGCCCGCCGCTACGGCCTGACCGACGTGTCCATGCAGGGCAAGCACGTACGGTTCGGCCCGCTGCCCCTGCCGGATTCGAAGCAGTTGCGGCTCAAGCGCTACCACCCGGATGCCGTCTACAAGCAGGCCACCGACCAGGTCAGCGTGCCCCGACCGACCACCCGTCGGATCGGTGGTGAGCCGCTGCGTGACCAGGCGCTGCTCCAGTGGTGCGCGCAACTGCTCTCCGATGTGCTCGGTGCCCCCGCCCCACTCGCCGTCGCCGCGGGCGCGAGCAGCTGAGCTGGCGGTGTGTTCTCGACCAGGGGCGGTAGCGCGTCGACGCCGTCCCTGGTCGTGGGTCGGGCGAAGGTGGGGGGCGTCACAACCTCGGGTGACGGCGTGAGAGAGTGACGGCTATGCGTGCTCGCCGTCTTGCCGCCGTCGCCACTGTGGCGCTCGGCCTCGTCGCCCTCTCCGGTTGCCGTGCTGAGCCTGGTATCGCCGCTTACATCGGTGACCAGCGCATCACCGAGGTTCAGGTCACCGCCGCGATGAAGGATCTGCGGACGAAGAACCCGGCACCGGAGACCTCCGCCAGCGGGCAGCCTGCGGCGCCGCAACCCACGGTGCCCGAGGTGGCGGACGTGGTCCGGACCATGGTGCTGACCAGGGTGTGCGAGAAGCTCTCCGCCGAGAAGAACTACCAGCCGCGCGGCCAGGTGGCGGTCGACCAGGCCGCCCAGCAGCTCGGCCTCGACCCGGAGACCGGGCACGTGCGGGAGGTGGCGAAGCTCTTCACCTGCCTGTCCGGGTTGCCGGCCGAGCCGGCCGAGCCGTCCAAGGAGGAGATCGCCGACGTGATCGCCGCCGGGCGTGCGGCCGGCAAGATCCCCGCCGAGTTGAGCGACGCGGACGCCGCCCAGCAGCTCGACGGTGAGCAGCTGCGCGGTGCGCTGGCGACCAAGAGGATCCTGGCCGAGGCGGCCGGTCGTTACGACGTCACCGTCAGCCCCCGGTACCGTCCGCTCGAGTTCCCGCTGCTCAGCTTCGCCGACGACGCCCCTGCGGTGAGTGTGCCGCTGGGTGAGCCGGCCTCCGACGCGGTCACCGACATTTCCACCCCGGAGGGGCCGACCGCGACGCCGGAGGCCGAGGGCACGGCCAGCTGAGCATGACCGCACGGATCGTCCTCCTGGTCACCTCACCCCGGTTGCCGGCCGGCCTGTTGACCTCCGCGGCCTGGGACGTCGTACGCCAGCATCCGGTGCTGACCGGCGCGGACGGCGAGTTGGTCACGGCCGTGCGCCAGGCGGGCGCCGAGGTCACCGTGGTGGACGGCCCGGCGACGCAGCCGTTGCTGGACGCGGTGGCGACGCACGGCACTGTGGTGTGGTTGGCCGGTCCGGCGGGTGACGAGGCGCTGGCCCGGGAGTTGGGTCTGCGGTTGGCCCGGCAGCCGGGGTTGGCCGAGATGGAGCTGATGTACGGCTCGTGGGATCCGCCGGGTGCCCGGCTGCTCGACGCGGTGGCCGTGCTGGATCGGCTCGCCTCTCCGGGTGGCGACCCGTGGAAACGGGCGCAGACGCACCGCAGCCTCGCCGGCTACCTGCTGGAAGAGAGCTACGAGGCGTACGACGCGATCAGCGCCGACGACACCGACGCGCTGCGCGAGGAGTTGGGCGACGTCCTGTTGCAGGTGGTGCTGCACGCGCGGCTCGCCGAGGAGTTGCCCGAGGATGAGCGGTGGACCATCGACGACGTGGCCGGTGGCCTGGTCGACAAGATGATCCGGCGCAATCCGCACGTCTTCGCCGGTGCCGAGGCGGGCACCCTGGAAGAGATCACCGAGAACTGGGAGCGGATCAAGCGCGCGGAGAAGGCACGGCACTCGGTGCTGGACGGTGTGGCCCTGAGCCAACCCGCGCTGGCCCTGGCCGCGCAGATCCTGGGCCGCGCCGCCCGCGCCGGGCGAGCAGCCCCGCCGCCGCTGGCCGACACCCAGGTAGACCCGGAGGCACGGCTGGGCGCCAGCCTCCTGGCAACGGTCGCGGCAGCCCGCGAGGCGGGAATCGACCCGGAAGCAGCCCTTCGTCGTGCCACCCTCGCCTACGCCGAAGCCATCCGCCAAGCCGAGTCCAACCTCCAATCCCCACCCGCCAACCTGCCGTGATCATGAAGTTGTTGCCCCGACACGCCGAGGTCGATGGCAACAACTTCATGATCGACGGAGTGGGTGGAACCGGCGGCGGAGCGCACCCCTGTCGGTAGGGTGGGGCGGGTGGAAGCGTTTGGGGTGCTGGCTGAGCGGGTTGTCGAGGCGCTGTTGGAGTCGCGGCCGGGGGTTGCCACCGCGGCCGGTGACCACCGGTTCGACGACCGGCTGCCGGACCTGTCCGTCGACGGGTTGGCCGCCGATCGGGCGATGCTCTCCGACGCGGCCAACGCACTGTCCGAACTGGACCCGGACTCGCTCGACGTCGAGGAGCAGGTCGACCACGCGCTGCTCACCTCATTCGTGGACCGGGAGCTGTTCGAGCTGACCGAGATCCGGTCGCACGAGTGGGATCCGCTGCGGCACAACCCGGGCCCGCTGCTGCACCCGCTGCTGGCCCGCCCGTACGCCCCCGCGGAGGTGCGGCTGACCCAACTGGCCGGCCGGCTCGCCGCCGTACCGGACGCTCTCGCCACCGCCCGCGCCACGCTGCGGGACATGCCGCGGATCCACGCGGAGACGGCGGTCGGGCAGTTCACCGGCACGGCCGCGCTGATCCGCGACGAGCTGCCGGCGCTGCTCGCTCAGGCGCCGAGCCACCTCGACCGGGTCGAGCCGGCGGCCACCGCTGCGATCGCCGCGCTGGAGGAGTTCGTCGCCTGGCTACGCGTCGGCCTGGCCAACGATGCCGGCCCCGGCCGTGACCCGCGACTGGGCCGGCGCCGCTGGGAGGCCCGACTCTGGCACACCCTCGACACCGAGCTGGGCGCGGCCGAGATCCAGCGTCGCGCGTGGGCCAACCTGGACCGGGTCACCGCGGAGATCCGCGAGGCGGCCGTCGAGCTGGTCGGCGGCCCGGCCGACGACGCATCCGTACGCCGGGCGCTGGACCTTCTCGCCGCCGAGCACCCGAACGACGCGACGATCGTCGACCTGGCCGGGGTGTCACTGGACGAGGCGACCGACTTCGTCCGCGCGCACGACCTGGTCACCCTGGTGGACGACCGGTGCGTGATCCAGGAGATGCCGGAGTTTGCCCGGGGGGTCGCGGTGGCGTACTGCGACGCGCCCGGCCCGCTGGAGACCGCCGCCCTGCCGACCTTCTACTGCATCGCGCCCACCCCGTCGGACTGGCCGGCGCAGCGGGTCGAGTCGTTCTACCGCGAGTACAACGACCACATGATCCGGAACCTGACGGTGCACGAGGCGATGCCGGGGCACTTCCTCCAACTCGCCCACGCCCGCCGCTACGTCGGTGGCACGCGGGTCCGCGCGCTGGCCGAGTCCGGCCCGTTCATCGAGGGCTGGGCGGTCTACGCGGAGGAGGTGATGACGGGGCTCGGCTTCGGCGGTCTGCCGGTGCGGTTGCAGCAGCTCAAGATGCAACTGCGGATGACCATCAACGCGCTGCTCGACCAGTTGGTGCACGCCGAGGACCTGCCCGAGGCCGACGCGATGGCGTTGATGACCGGGCGCGGCTTCCAGGAGGAGGGTGAGGCGGCCGGCAAGTGGCGGCGCGCGCAGCTCACCTCCACCCAGCTCTCCACCTACTTCGTCGGGTACAGCGAGATGGCCGAGATCGCCGCAGCCCGCCCGGACGGGGTGTCGGTCCGTGACTGGCACGACGCGATGCTCGCCCACGACTGCCCGCCCCCGCGCCACCTGCGCACCCTGCTCGGCCTCTAGAGGAGAAACGCCGGGCCGCGCGGGCTCAGCGCCGCGCGGCGGTCACCGTCGCGTCGATGAGCCAGCGCGAGATGGAGTACGCGGGCGGCAGTTGCGCCGGCAGCGCATCCAGGCCGAACCACTGGGCGCTGGTCAGTTCGCGCCCGTCGACCACCGGTTCGACCCGCGGGTCGGCGGCACGGGCGGTGAAGCCGGCGAGCAGCACGCCCGGGCCGGAGATCGCCCATGGTTGGCTGCCGAAGTAGGCCAGCCGGTCGACGGGCAGCCCGACCTCCTCGCCGACCTCCCGGTGCACCGCCGCCTCAAGCGTCTCGCCGGCCTCGACGAAGCCGGCCACCAGCGCCCACAGGCCGGTCGGCCCGGTGGCGTGTCGGACCAGCAGCAGCTCGTCAGCGTGCCCGGGCGGGCCGGGCCTGGTGATCGCCACCAGTACGGCGGCGGAGAGCTGCATCGGCACGTACAGGCCGCAGTCGGGGCACCGGCGGGCGGTCTCGCCGGGCTGGTCGGTCAGTTCCGCCCGGCAGGCGCCGCACCACCGGTGGGTACGCCGCCACGTCAGCACCGCCAACGCCCGGCCGGCGAGCGTGGCGTGCGGTTCCGGCACCTCGGCGGCGAGCGACGCCCAGCCCCGCGCCCGGCCGGGAAGGCCGTCGACGGTGGTGGTCAGGTCGGTGCCCCACGCGGGCACCCCGTCGAGCGTGCCCAGCGGCACCCAGTCGGTGTCGGCGGGCAGGTCGGCGACGCGGAGGGGCTGGCCGTCGACGCCGGTCAGCAGCTTCGCGCCGGTCACCGGCAGGGCCAGGTCGCCGGGGCCGGGCGGCCGGCTCCGATCGGCCCCCGGCAGGAACCCGCCGGGCGGCCCGGTGGAGGTGGGTCCGGTCGACGGGTCGGTCACGAGCCGCCGGGGCGGCGGTCCACCACGCCGGCGCCGGCGGGCGGCTCGAACGCGCCCTCGTCGACAGTCGCTGAGTAGTCACTCAACGCCAGCTCCATCGGCTTGCCGTCGACCGGCCCGGTGAAGCTGCCGAGCACGCCCTCGGTGGTCACGCAGGCGGTGAAGTCGCCGGACGAGCTCTCCACGGCGACGCAGGCGGCGTGGTGCCCGGCGACCGTGGTGTCGCTCTGTTTGATGACCGCCTGCGGGTCGAGCGCGGCGGCGGTGAGCAGCCCGACCACCACCGGCGGCGTGACGAGGCCCTGCCGGTTGGCCTCGCCGAACAACGTCACTGTGGGCTTGCTGCCCGGGGTGGGCGGGGCGACAAGCGTGCACTCCGGGCGTGCGCCGGTCGTCGTGCACCGGGTGATGGCCTCCGGGGTGACGATGAGTCGACCGCCCGGGTAGGCGTACGTGGATCGCGCCGGGTCCTGTGCCTGCACGATCGCGGCGCGTTGGCCGCCGGGCAACTGGTAGTCGGCCGAGTAGGTCAACTCCAGGGCCCGATCGAGCCGGGCGGCGAGGTCGTTGACGAGTTCCGAGCGGCCCATGGCGACTCCGGCGTCCTCGAATGTCTGACAGCCGGTGACCGTGAGCGACGCGATGACCGACACGGCGAGCATGCGGAGGGTGGTCGAGGCGGCGGGCATGGCGACCAGCCTGGTCGATTCGGTCCGCGCAGCGCAAACCCGTTGCCGGTTGACGCCCGGAAATCCGGGAATGTCCGTCAACGCGGGGTGACCCGGGTGCGCGGGCGACGCCGTGCCCGTTCGCGCCGCCCGATACGCTGCGTTCAACACCTGCCTCAGCCGCACCGTCGCGGCCCACCCACGGACCGGATCACAACAACGAGGAGCGACTTAGTGGCAACCATCGAGGGAATCGTCGCCCGGGAGATTCTCGACTCGCGGGGCAACCCGACGGTCGAGGTCGAGGTCGGTCTGGACGACGGCACGGTCGCCCGCGCCGCCGTGCCGTCCGGCGCCTCCACCGGCGCCTTCGAGGCGATCGAGCTGCGCGACGGTGACGACGACCGCTACCAGGGCAAGGGCGTGGAGAAGGCGGTCTCCAACGTCGAAGACAAGATCGTCGACCAGATCATCGGGTACGAGGCCAGCGAGCAGCGGCTGATCGACCAGAAGATGCTCGACATCGACGGCACGGAGGGCAAGTCGGAGCTGGGCGCGAACGCCATCCTGGGGGTCTCCCTGGCGGTGGCGAAGGCCGCTGCCGGCAGCGCCGAGCTGAGCCTCTTCCGCTACCTGGGCGGCCCGAACGCGCACCTGCTGCCGGTGCCGATGATGAACATCCTCAACGGTGGCGCGCACGCCGACTCGAACGTCGACATCCAGGAGTTCATGATCGCGCCGATCGGCGCGCCCACCTTCCGTGAGGCGCTGCGCTCGGGCGCGGAGGTCTACCACGCGCTGAAGTCGGTGCTGAAGAAGAAGGGCCTCTCCACCGGGCTCGGCGACGAGGGCGGCTTCGCGCCGAACCTGCCGACGAACGCGGCAGCCCTGGACCTGATCGCCGAGGCGGTCGAGAAGGCCGGTTACCGGCTCGGCACCGACATCGTGTTCGCGCTCGACGTGGCGGCCACCGAGTTCTTCGACAACGGCACCTACACGTTCGAGGGTGCCGCGAAGTCCGCCGAGGAGATGAGCACCTACTACACCAAGCTGGCCGACGAGTACCCGATCGTGTCGATCGAGGACCCGCTGGCGGAGGACGACTGGAGTGGCTGGCAGACGCTGACCGCCTCGATCGGCGACCGGGTGCAGATCGTCGGTGACGACCTGTTCGTGACCAACCCGCAGCGCATCGCCCGCGGTATCGCGGAGAAGGCGGCGAACGCGGTTCTCGTCAAGGTCAACCAGATCGGCTCGCTGACCGAGACCCTCGACGCGGTGGACCTGGCCCACCGGGCCGGCTTCAAGTGCATGATGAGCCACCGCTCCGGCGAGACCGAGGACACCACCATCGCCGACCTGGCTGTGGCCACCGGCTGCGGCCAGATCAAGACCGGCGCGCCGGCCCGCTCGGACCGCGTCGCCAAGTACAACCAGCTGCTCCGGATCGAGGAGGAGCTGGCCGACGCGGCGCGCTACGCCGGCGCTGGCGCGTTCCCGCGCTACCGTTCGGCCTGAGCCACGAAGCCTCGGGGGAGGGGTGTGACGATGCAGCAGCGCCGCACACCGGGTGGTCAGCGTCCCGCCCGCCGGCCGGGTCAGTCCGGTCGGCCGGGCGGTGGGCGCGCCACGCGGGGATCGGTCCGGGAGGCCGGCGTACGCGCCGAGCCGCGGGCCGCCGGTCGCGCGCCGGGTGCTGCCCGGGGCGCCGAGGGCGTCCGCTCCGCGAATCGTCCGGCCGCCGCTCGGCGTACCGCCGCCGGTGGTGCCGTGAAGCGGCTCGCCGCACCCAACCCCCGTCGCTTCACCGGTCGCGCCACGGTGCTGTTCGCGGTCCTGATCGCGCTCGCCCTGGCCTACACCTACCCGGTCCGGGTCTACCTGGACCAGCAGGCCGACATCGAGCGGATGGAGGCCGCGCAGGCGGTGCAGGAGCAGGAGATCGCGAAGCTCGCCGCCGAGGCCGCGAAGTGGAAAGACGACGAGTACATCAAGACGCAGGCTCGGGAACGGTTCTTCATGGGCCGGCCGGGCGAGAAGATGATGGTGGTGCTGCACGACCCGGAGGGCGCCGCCCGGGACGCCGGGAAGTCGGCCGGTTCGGCCGCCCCGGCGGGGCCATCGACCTGGTACGACACGCTCTGGTCGAGCGTGCGGGCAGCGGACAGCCAGCAGCCGGGCAAGTGATCCACCGATCAGCGCACCAGGAGAGACAGTGACTGTCGTACCACCGTCGGAGCCGGCGGCGGATTCCGTACCCCTGCCGCAGCGCGAGCCGGCCACCGAGGCCGACCTGGCCGCGGTGGCCGCGCAGCTCGGCCGCACGCCCCGGGGCACCCGCGCGGTGGCCCACCGGTGCCCGTGCGGCCTTCCGGACGTGGTGGAGACGACCCCCCGCCTCGCCGATGGCACCCCGTTTCCGACCCTCTACTACCTGACCTGCCCCCGGGCCACGGCCGCGTGCAGTCGACTGGAGTCGGCGGGGCTGATGAAGGAGATGGCGGACCGGCTGACGACGGACCCGGAGCTCGCCGCCCACTACCGTGCCGCGCACGAGGACTACCTGGCCCGCCGGGAGGCGATCGGTGAGGTGCCGGAGATCGCCGGCATCTCGGCCGGTGGGATGCCGGGCCGGGTGAAGTGCCTGCACGTGCACCTGGGTCACGCGTTGGGTGCCGGCCCCGGGGTGAACCCGTTCGGTGACGAGACGTTGGAACTGGTCGAGCCCTGGTGGTCGGCGGGGCCGTGCGTGGACGTGTCGGCGGGCGAATGAGTCCCCAGGCCGGGTCCGAGGCACCCGAGAGTCAGATCCTGGTACGGCGGGCCCGCACCGGGGATGTGCGGGGCATCCGGCGACTCGTCGACACCTACACCGACGACCGGCGGCTGCTGAGCAAGGCCACCGTCACCCTCTTCGAGGACGTGCAGGAGTTCCGGGTCGCGGTCCGGGCCGAGGACGACGTCGTGGTGGGCTGTGGCGCGCTGCACGTCATGTGGGAAGACCTGGCCGAGATCCGCACGGTGGCCGTGGACCCGTCCTGCCGGGGCCGGCGGATCGGTCACCGGTTGGTCGGTGAGCTGATCGACGCGGCCCGGGAGTTGGGCGTGGCGCGGATCTTCGTGCTCACCTTCGAGACCAGGTTCTTCGGCTCGTTCGGCTTCCGCGAGATCGACGGCGCTCCGGTGCCGCAGCCGGTCTACGAGCAGCTGCTGCGCTCGTACGACGAGGGCGTCGCGGAGTTCCTGGACCTGGAGCGGGTCAAGCCGAACACGCTGGGCAACACCCGGATGCTGCTGCGCCTGTGACAGGGAGTCAGCTGGGCGGGCTGCCGTAAGGTTGCTGCCGTGACGACGCGTGTGGCGGCCATCGACTGCGGGACCAACTCGATCCGACTGCTGGTCGCCGACCTGCCCGACGCCTCGGCCGGGCCGCAGGCGCCGCTTGTCGACCTGGTCCGGCGGATGGAGATCGTCCGGTTGGGGCAGGGCGTGGACCGCACCGGCCGGATGGCGCCGGAGGCCATCGAGCGGACCCGGGTGGCGTTGGCGTCGTACGCCGCCGACATCGAGAAGCTGGGTGCCCAGCGGGTGCGGATGTGCGCCACCTCGGCCTCCCGCGACGCCGCCAACGCCGACGAATTCACCGAGATGGTGCAGGCCACCCTCGGTGTCGCGCCCGAGGTGGTCAGCGGCGACGAGGAGGCCCGGCTGTCGTTCACCGGCGCGGTGCGCGGGCTGCCCACCGACGCGAAGGAGCCGTTCCTGGTCGTCGACATCGGTGGTGGTTCCACCGAGTTCGTGGTCGGTGACCGGGCCGCCGGGGTGCGGTCGGCGATCTCGGTGGACATCGGCTGCGTCCGGATGACCGAGCGGCACCTGCCCGGCGACCCGCCGACGTCCGAGCAGGTCGCGGCGGCGGAGGCCGACATTGCGGCGGTGGTGGACCGGGCGCTCGCCGTGGTGCCCGGTCGCGAGGCGGCCACCCTGGTCGGCCTCGCCGGGTCGGTCACCACAGTGGTCGCGCTCGCCCGGGGCCTGCGGGAGTACGAGCCGGAGCGCATCCACCACGCCCGGGTGTCGTACGAGGAGGTCGCCCGGGTGACAGCGGAGCTGCTGGGTCAGACCCGCGCGCAGCGGTTGGCGAACCCGGTGATGCACCCGGGCCGGGCCGACGTGATCGGCGCGGGTGCGCTGGTGCTTCGCGTGATCATGGAGCGGGCCGGGATGCCGTCGGTGGTCGCGTCGGAGCACGACATCCTCGACGGCATCGCCTGGAGCCTCCAGTCAGCCACCGCGCGCTGACGGCTTGATCAACTCGCCGTCGTTGAAACCGCGGTGTCCGCGCAGCGTGGACGTCCCGACTTCCTGAAAACCGAGTCGATCAACCTTCTGCGCGCCGGACTGGTCGGCGTGTCGGGGCGGATTCGTTGACGCTACTGCGCATTACGCACTAGTGTGCAATGCGTGGACACCACACAGTTACTGAAGGGCGTGCTTGACCTGGCCGTCCTGGCCGTGCTCCGGGAGGAGGACGGTTACGGTTACGACATCCTGCGCCGGCTACGCGAGGCCGGCCTGGAGGAGGTCGGCGACGCCTCGGTCTACGGGACGCTGCGCCGCCTCTTCGCCGCCGGCCTGCTCACCACCTACGTCGTGCCGAGCGAATCCGGGCCGCACCGCAAGTACTACTCACTCAACGCCGCGGGGCGCGACCAACTGACCCGCTCCGGCAAGATCTGGCGCTCGTTCGCCACCACAATGGACACGCTGCTCGACGATCGGGGGCTGGCGGCATGACCGTCACGGAGCAGGAGATCACCGACTACGTGGCGCGGGTCCGGGCCGCACTGGCCGACCTGCCGACCGGGCAACGCGACGAGCTGACCGAGGATCTCGCCGACCACCTCACCGAGGTCGCAGCCGAGTCCGAGGGCACCCTGCTCGAGCGGTTGGGCGAGCCCGAGACGTACGCCGCCGAGTTGCGCGCCGCGGCCGGTGCCGCCTCGGGCGGTGGGCGCAATCTCGACCAGCGGGTGGCGAGCGCGATGGCCCAGGTCCGCGGCCGGCTGCGCACGCTCGACACCCGACTCGGCCCACCCCTGGGGTACGCGACGGCCAGCGACTTCCTCCGACTGTTGCGCCCGGCCTGGTGGGTGCTGCGCGGTTATCTGGCGGCGATGCTGGTCACCGTGGTCACCACCGGTGGCGAATTCGGGCTGCTGCCGAGGTTCGGCGGTGAACTGCTCGCCGGCCTGATCATGCTGATCGGCTTCGTGCTCGCCTCCATCTGGATCGGTCGCCGTTCGGCCCAGCTGACCGGTTGGCCGCGCTCGGCGGTGCAGGTCGGCAGTGCGGTGCTGGCAGTCTTCGCGTTCGCCGCCCTGATTCAGGCCGAGGACCGGATGCGCTACGGCTACTACGGCTACGACCAGACCTCGGTGGACAACCCGTACGACCGGATCACTGACGTCTTCGTCTACGACAGCGAGGGCCGCCTGGTGGAGAACGCCCGGCTCTTCGACCAGAACGGCAACCCGATCCGCCTCGGCTACCCGAATTGCGACGAGGCTCTCAACGTCGACGACAAGCCGGCGCTGCGGACGTACCCGTTCTGTCCGGGCGAGGCGCCCTTCGGGCCCCGAGGGCCGGGTGTGCCCGTCGCACCGCCGGAGCCGACCAGCATGCCGGAGCCGACCGGGACGCCGGAGCCGGCCGGGACGCCGACGCCGACCACGAGTCCGGCGAGCCCGACCGCGACGCCGAGTGGCGCACCGACCCCGACCCCGACCAGTTAGGCCGGTGTGAACTGGATCATGCGGGTGAAGCTGGGAAATGGCTGAACGGACGAGGCGAGCGGGACGGCACCGGAAATCAATGATCGTTACGGTGTCGTCTGCTCATCAACCCCTCGGAAGGAACCCCCGTGCCAGAGCAGGTCGCACCGCCCCCCGCGCCCGACGCCGCAACCCCTGAGCCGGCCGTCGAGACGCCGCAAGCGGCAGCGCCGCAGCAGGCCAAGCCGGAGTCGGCCGCCGAGACGCCGCAGCAGCCGGCCGAGTCGGAGTCGGCCGCCGAGACGCCGCAGGCCGCCGACCCGCTGCCGGCGGCCGAGCCGAAGGCGGAGAAGTCCGGCGGGAAGAAGGCCCTCGGCATCGTCGGTGCGATCCTCGCCGTCGTCGTCATCGCCGGCCTGAAGTTCGGCGTCGCCTCGGCGATCGGCAACTACTTCAACAAGGACGAGACCGCGGACGCCAAGACCGGCGACTGCATCGCCGAGCTGCCCGAGGTCACCGGCACCGAGCAGGAGGAGGTCGACGGCGCCAAGGTCGTCGAATGCACCTCCACCGACGCGGCGTACAACGTGGTCGGTCGGGTGGACGGCCAGAGCGAGGCTCAGGCCAAGGCCGACACCACCTGCACCCAGTTCTTCAAGGAGGACGAGGAGGGGTACATCTTCTCCAGCATCGAGCCGGGCAAGACGGGCTACGTGCTCTGCCTGACCAAGAAGGTCTGACCACAGCGGTAGATCGGCATCGACGGCGGCGGGAGCAGACCCGCCGCCGTCGGCGTACCCGGAGTCACCGGGGTGCGAACAGGAGGTGAATGCCACTGTTCCGGCGTCTTCCCGACGGCCCCGTGGCGTGGCAGGCTACCGGCACGTAGGACCACTGGGCGACCAGCCAACGATGACTGACCGCTAGGAGGACGGCCCATGGGCGAAATGGTGAGCTACCGCAGCAACGGGGGCACGAGCGAGGGGTATCTCGCGATACCCGCCAGCGGCACGGCCAGCCCCGCCGTCATCGTCATCCAGGAATGGTGGGGCCTGGTCCCGCACATCCGGTCGGTGGCGGACCGGTTCGCCGAGGCCGGTTTCGTGGCCCTCGCCCCGGACTTCTACCACGGTGAGACGACAAGCGAGCCGGACGAGGCGCAGCGGCTCCTGCTGGCCATGCGGATGGACGAGGCGGCGAAGGACATCGCCGGAGCGGCCGACTATCTCGCCGGGCGACCCGAGGTCACCGGTAAGGTCGGTGCCGTAGGCTTCTGCGCCGGTGGCAGCCTGGCCCTCTGGTCGGCCACCATCTCCGAGCGGATCGTCGCCACCGCCGGTTTCTATCCGGTGCTCCCCTGGGAGTCGATGCGCCCCGACTGGGCCGACTACGCCGGCAAGGCCGCCGTCATCCACTGCTCCGAAGAGGACGGCACCTCGGCCGACGAGGGCGTACAGACCGCTCGTCGGGCGATCGAGGAGGCCGGCGGCGACTGCCACCTCTACGACTACCCGGGCACCTCGCACGCCTTCTTCAACGACGACCGGCCGGAGGCGTTCGACCAGCGCGCCGCCGCCAGCGCCTGGGCCCGCACCCTGGAACTCTTCCGGGCGAAGCTTGGCTGAGACGCGTACCCCGGAACAGGTGGTCGCCCGCGCAGCGCGGGCGACCGACCTGGCCGACCTCGACGCGGCGGTGAGCGACTGTTTCGCCTGCCCACGGCTGGTCGAATGGCGGGAGGAGGTCGCCCGCACCCGGCGGGCCGCCTTCCGCGACCAGGAGTACTGGGGTCGGCCGGTGCCGGGGTTCGGCACCGGTGACGCCCGGATCGCCATCCTCGGGCTGGCGCCCGCCGCGCACGGTGGCAACCGCACCGGCCGGATCTTCACCGGTGACCGGTCGGGTGACGTGTTGTTCGCCGCGCTGCACCGGGCCGGGCTGGCCAACCAGCCGACCAGCGTCGCCGCCGACGACGGGCTGACAGTGCGGGACCTGCGGGTCTTCTCGGCCGTCCGGTGTGCGCCTCCGGACAACAAGCCGACCCCTGCGGAACGGGACACCTGCGCACCCTGGCTGCACCGCGAGGTCGCGCTGATCCGGCCCACGCTGCGGGTCGTCGTCGCGCTGGGCGCGTTCGCCTGGGCGGCGTGGTGGCCGGTGCTCCGGGCGGTGTACGGGCAGCGCCCGCCCAGCCCGCGACCGGCGTTCGGTCATGGGGCACACTGGTCCGGCACGAACGCTCCGGACGTGCTCGGCTGCTACCACGTCAGTCAGCAGAACACCTTCACGGGGCGGTTGACACCAGGGATGTTGGACGACGTCTTCGGCCAGGCTAAACAGCTGGCCGGAGTGGACTGAGACGACGCGTGGGGTGGTGGCGATGACAGACGGAACACGCCCGCCCACACCGGCAGCATCCGCCGAGCCGGGTGTGCTGCCTCCGGTGCTCGGCCTGCTCCGCCGATGGTGGCCGGTCGGTGTGGTCGCCGCCCTGCTCGCCGGTGCC
Organism: Micromonospora vinacea; assembly: GCF_015751785.1. Lineage (NCBI taxonomy): Bacteria > Bacillati > Actinomycetota > Actinomycetes > Micromonosporales > Micromonosporaceae > Micromonospora > Micromonospora vinacea. The sequence goes on from NZ_JADOTY010000001.1 coordinate 2,881,712, forward strand.
GCGCTGGCGTCCGCCCACTCGTCGATCGGGGCCAGTCGGATCCCGCCGGCGGCGGACAACGTTCCGTGGGTTCCCGAGTACCCGACCGTCGAGCCGTCACCGTCCATCCCGATCGAGCCACGTGACGCCGGCGAGGCCACTCAGGCGCACATTCCGCAGTGGGTCGGCACGGTGGCGGTGGTCCTGCTCGGGCTGGCCATCCTCGCCGCGCTCGGCTACCTCAGCTGGGTCCTGATCCGGGGCGCGCTGCGCCGCACCACCCGGGCGGTGCCGGCGCAGCGGGCCCGTCGCACCGCCGAGGGCACCGCCCGCGAGGTGGTGGCCGCCCTCGACGCCGGCCTGGTGGAGCTCGACGACCGGGACACCGACCCCCGGGTGGCGGTGATCGCCTGCTGGGTGCGTCTGGAGGAGACCGCCGCCGCGGCCGGCGTGCCGAGGCTCGCCGGGGACACCCCCACCGACCTGGTCAGCCGGCTGTTGCAGGGTGATCCGGAGGCGGGCGTGCCGGCCATCGCCAGCACCGACGTGCTGGCGGAGTTCGCGCACGTCTACCGGGAGGCCCGGTACGCCACCCACCCGGTGGGTGAACGCACCCGGGACCAGGCCCGCGCCGCGCTCGGCCGACTGCGCGGAGAGCTCACCGCGGTGGTGACCTCATGAGCAGCACCAGCATCGACGATCTGCTCGCGTTCGAGGAGGAGGCGGCGCCTGTCGGTCCGCAGGCGCGCGCCTCCCGGTGGCGTCCGGTGCTGCGCTCCCTCGCGTGGGCGGCCGCATTGGTCGCGGTCCTGCTCGTCGGCCTCCGCGCGGTGGGCCTCCAGGTCTCGTTGCCCGTACTGATCGCCGGGGTGCTCGCCGTGCTGGCGGTGCGCCGGGTCACCGCCCTGCTCGCGCCGCCGCCACCCCCGCCGGGTGGTGGTCGGGTCGGCACGGGCGAGGAGGACGGCAGCTACAACTGGGATGCCCGGGACGCGCTGCGGAGCGCGATCAACCGGTGGGAATGGCCCCTGGACTGGTCCTCGACCCGTCCCGAACGGTTCAGCGGCACGGTCCTGCCCCGGATCGGTGAGCTGGCCGACGAGCGGATGCGGCTGAAACACGGCGTCACCCGTGAGTTGGATCCCGCCCGCGCTCGCGTCCTGCTGGGTGACCGCCTGTGGACGTTCCTGGAGACCCCGCCTCGCCGCACCCCGTCGCCGCGCGAACTCGCGGTGATCGTCGCCGAACTGGAGAGCATCTGATGAACGACGTCGACCGGAGCATTGCCCCCGCCGAGGTCGGGCAGCTGGCTCGGGCGGTCCTGGACGCGGTCGGCACGGTCGTGGTCGGCAAGCGGGACGCGTTGGAGCTGGTCCTCGCCGGCATCCTCGCGGGCGGACACGTCCTCCTGGAGGACCTGCCAGGGCTTGGTAAGACGCTGACCGCCCGCTCGTTCGCCCAGGCCCTCGGGTTGGACTTCCGTCGGTTGCAGTTCACCCCCGACCTGCTTCCCGCCGACGTCACCGGTTCCTTCCTCTACGACCAGCGCAACGGCGACTTCACCTTCCGGGCCGGCCCGGTCTTCACCAACCTGCTCCTCGCCGACGAGATCAACCGGACACCGCCGAAGACCCAGTCCGCGCTCCTGGAGGCGATGCAGGAGAAGCAGGTGTCGGTGGAGGGGGTCACCTACAAGCTGGACGAGCCGTTCCACGTGCTGGCCACCGCCAACCCCATCGAGTACGAGGGCACCTACCCGCTGCCCGAGGCGCAGCTGGACCGGTTCCTGCTGCGGGTCTCGTTCGGCTACCCCCAGCACGAGGAGGAGTGGGAGGTGCTGCGCCGTCGGATGAGCCGTCGCCGGGAGGAGGCGGACATCAAGGCGGTGGTCGACGCGGCGACGCTGCGGGCCATGCAGGCCGCCCTGGAGGACGTGGTGGTGGAGGACTCCATCGGCCGCTACATCGTGTCGCTCACGGCGGCCACCCGGGAGCACCCGTCGGTGCTGGTCGGAGCCTCACCTCGCGGTTCGCTGGCGCTGTTGCTGCTGGCCCGGGTCCGCGCGGTGTTCGGCGGGCGGGACTACGTGGTGCCGGAGGACGTCAAGTCGGTGGCGGCGCCCGCCCTGGCGCACCGGATCACCCTGCGCCCGGAGATGTGGTTGCGCCGGGTCGACCCGGCGTTCGTGGTGGGCGAGGTGCTGGAGGCGACTCCCGCTCCGGCCAGTGGCGCCCTGCCCAGCTACGCCGCCGGCGGGCCCCGGCACTGATGACCGGACCGACAGTGCCGAGGGCCACCGAAGCGGAACCGGCTGCCGGCTGGGCGCCCACCCCGGCGCTCGGCCGCGCGGTGCTGCTCGCCGGCCTGCTGCTGGTGGCCGGCGTGCTGCTGGGTCGGGTGGACCTGGTCGTGCTCGCCGCGCCGTTCGCGCTGGGCACCGCGTACGCGCTGCGTCGACGGCCCACGGCCCTGCCCGAGGTGTGGATCAGCCAGGGTGACGGCGGGCCGCTGGTCGAGGGCGGTGACGTGACGGCGGCGGTGAGCGTCGGCAACCTGGACACTGTCGACTACGACCTGGTGGTGATGCGTTCCCGCGTGTCGCCGTGGCTGCGGATCGACCGGGCCGGCTTCGCCCGAGACGAGGCCGTCGACGACGGAGCGACAGGCACCCTCCCGGCGACCGGTGCGGCGGCTGCGGGCAGCGGCGGACGTCGTTCCGTCGCGGACCGGCCGTTCGTGACCTCGGCGCCGATCGGTGCCGCAGTCGACCTGGAGTTGGCCGGCAAGGCTCTGCGCTGGGGCCGGCACCCGATCGGCCCCGCCGGTGCCCGGGCCGCCGCGGCGGGCGGTCTGCTGGTCTCCCGGGCGGTGATCATCGAGCCGGTCCGGGTGCGGGTGTACCCGCGTACCGAGCCGTTCGAGGCGGTGGAGGCGATGCCCCGCGCCGCCGGCCTGGTCGGGGCGCACCACTCCCGCCGGCCCGGCGAGGGCGGCGAGTTGGCCGGCGTACGGGTGTTCGCCCCCGGCGACCGGTTGCGCCGGATCGACTGGCGGGTCTCGTTGCGGGCCCGGCAACTGCACGTGGCGGCCACCCTCTCCGACCGGGACGCGGAGGTGGTGGTGCTGCTCGACGTGCTCGCCGAGGCGGGCCGCTCCGGTGGGGTGGACGGCGCCGCGTCGGTGCTGGACACCACCGTCCGGGCCACCGCAGCCATCGCCGAGCACTACCTGCACCGGGGTGATCGGGTCTCACTGCTGGAGTACGGGCCGGGAGCCCGCCGGCTCCGGCCGGCCGCGGGGCGGCGGCAGTACCTGACCGTCCTGGAGTGGCTGCTCGACGTCCGGGTGCACGCGTCCGCGCACGAGCCGTACGACCAGGTTTTCGGCCCGCAGTTGCTCTCCTCGGACGCGTTGGTGGTGGTGCTCACCCCGTTGCTGGACGAACGGTCGGCGCAGATGCTCGCCCGGTTGGCCCGCGGTGGGCGGTTCGTGGTGGCGGTCGACACGTTGCCGACCGACCTGGCGTCGCCGAAGGACCGGGGTTGGGCCGAGGTGGCGTACCGGCTGTGGCGCCTGGATCGGGAGATCATGATCGGGCAGCTCCGGGAGCACGGCGTGCCGGTGGTGCGTTGGGCCGGCGCCGGCAGCCTGGACCTGGTGCTGCGGGACGTGGCCCGCTTGGCGTCGGCCCCAAGGGTGGGTGGCCGGTGAGCGCGAGGAGTGAGCTTGCGAGCCCCGCAGTCGCGAACGAAAGGCGGCGCGGTGAGCGCGAGGAGTGAGCTTGCGAGCCCCGCAGTCGCGAACGGAAGGCGGGTGCGGTGAACACCGTCGTGGAGCGGGTTCGGGCGGCGCAGTACGCCATCGCTCGGGTCAGTGTGGCCCCGCTGCTGGTCCGGGCCGCGATCTTCGTCATCGTCCTTGCCGGGTTCGCCCTGGCCTTTCCGTCTGAGGTGCTCTCCGGCCGGCCGATCCTCTTCCTGGCGGTTGCCGCACTGTTGCCCGCTATCGGTCCGCGTCGGATCTGGGCGACCTTCACGGCGTTGGTAACTGTCGGCGGTTGGCTGCTCGCCACCGACGGGTACGGCCGTCCGGTGGCCCTGTGGCGGCTGCTCGCCGTCGCGGCCCTGCTCTACCTGGCTCACACCCTCTGCGCGCTGGCCGCCCTGTTGCCCTACGACGCGGCGGTGGACCCCGACCTGATCAGCCGTTGGTTGGTGCGGTCGGGCGCCGTGTTGTTGGGTGCCGCCGTACTCGGCGTGCTGTTGTTGCAGGCGGCGGGGACGGGTGGGGGAGCCGGACACCAGTGGGTGACAGTGCTGGGGCTGCTGGTGGCGGTGGCGATGGCAGCGTTGCTGGGCTGGCTGCTGCGACGCCGGTGACCAGTGCGATCTGAGGGTTACGCAGGTCACATGGGTTGTGCTCCGTCACAGATGGGGGGCGCGAGCGGGATTACCTGAGCCGGCCGGGGAAAGATAGACAACGTGAATCCGAAGCGGATCCTTGTGGTTGGTGCCGGGCACGTCGGTCTGTACGCGGCCCTGCGCCTGTCGAAGAAGCTCAGCTCCCGTGAGGCTGAGGTCATGGTGGTTGACCCCCAACCCCACATGACCTACCAGCCGTTCCTGCCCGAGGCTGCGGCGGGCAACATCTCCCCGCGGCACTCCGTGGTGCCGCTGCGGCGGGAGTTGCGCCGGTGCAAGATGGTGGCCGGCACGGTCACGCGCATCGAGCACGACCGCAAGGTGGCCACCGTGCAGCCGATCAGCGGCCCGGCCCGGGAGATCACCTACGACCACGTGATCGTGGCGCCGGGTTCGGTCTCCCGCACCCTGCCGATCCCTGGCCTGCACGAGCAGGGCATCGGGTTCAAGACCATCGGCGAGGCGATCTACCTGCGTAACCACGTGCTGGATCGGCTCGACGTGGCGGCCGCCACTCCGGATCCGGACGTCCGCCGTTCGGCGCTGACCTTCACCTTCGTCGGCGGTGGGTACGCCGGCATCGAGGCGCTCGCCGAGATGGAGGACATGGCTCGCGACGCCCTGCGCTACTACCCGGAGCTCAAGCAGGACGAGGTCCGTTGGGTGCTGGTCGAGGCCACCCAGCGGGTGCTGCCCGAGGTCGACCGGGACATGGGCGCCTACACCGTGCAGCAGCTGATGAAGCGGAACATGGACATCCGGCTGGACACCCGGCTCGAGTCCTGCGTCGACGGGGTGGTCAAGCTCTCCGACGGTGACAGCTTCCGCTCCGACACGATCGTCTGGACGGCCGGCGTGAAGCCGTCGCCGATGCTGGACTCGACCGACTTCCCGCGTGACGACCGTCGTCGGATCACCTGCCTGCCCACGCTCCAGGTGGTCGACGGTGACCAGGTGCTCGAGGGTGCCTGGAGCGCGGGCGACTGCGCCGCCGTGCCGGACCTGACCAAGGAGCCGGGCAACTTCTGCTCGCCGAGCGCTCAGCACGCGGTGCGCCAGGCCGCCCGGATGGCCGACAACATCACGGCCGTGATCCGGGGTCGCGAGCCGGTGGACTACAAGCACAAGCACGTCGGCAGCGTGGCGAGCCTCGGCCTGCACAAGGGCGTGGCCCAGGTGTACGGGATCAAGATGACCGGTTGGCCGGCGTGGGTGATGCACCGGACGTACCACATGAGCCGGATCCCGTCGTTCAACCGCAAGGTCCGCGTGGTGGTGGACTGGTCGTTGGCGTTCTTCCTCAAGCGTGAGGTGGTCGCACTGGGCCAGTTGCACGACCCGCGCGAGGAGTTCGTCGAGGCCTCCCAGCCGGTCGGCGCGCCCCGCGTCTGACGGCCAACTGCACGAAAGGGCCCCTTCCCGCCGTTCCGGTGGGAGGGGGCCCTTGTCGTGTCCGTTGTCCTGGTCAGACGCGCCAGGTCCAGGCGTCGGCGATGCGGGTGGGTGGGCCGTAGAGCTGTTCCAGGGTGGCGCGCAGGCTGTCGGCGTGGGGGGCGTCGTCGGTGAGCGCCACGCAGGAGGCGCCCCAGAAGTCGGCGTCGCGGGCGGCCTGGCGGCGCTGCTCGTCGCCGATGGCCGGTTGGTCGCCGCGCCGGGCGACATCCGCCAGTAGCGCGGAGGTGGGCTGCTTGAAGGTGCCCATCGCCGCGGTGCCGCCCCTGCCGTACGGGCCGATGAAGAAGCCTTCCGGCAGCCCGAAACCGGCGTCGGCGGCGGTCGCCCAGCGCATTGGCCAGGGCTCCTTCGGGGTGGGCAGCGGCACCGGGACCAGCACCCCGCCCGGGGTTACGCACTGCCGCCAGTGGCCGCCGGTGATGAACTCCGGCACTGCCGGTCGCCCGGCGGTCGGCAGGGGGGTCGGGAAGATCGGCAGCAGCGCCACGCCGACGGCCAGTGGCACCAGCCGCCGCGCCCGACCGGAGCTGCGCAGGGCCCGGTCGACAGCGAGCACCAGCAGCGTCGCGACGATCGGCAGCAACGCCAGCGCGAAGCGCATCGGCAACGCCCCGTCCACCACCGGCAGCCCACCGATCAGGGCGTACGGGCCGGGGATCGCCGTCCGGGTGCCGCCGAGCACCACCTCCGGGCCGAGCGACAGGGCTCCCATCACCAGACCCGCCACGACGCAGGCGAAGACCAGCCGGCGTCGGCCGGCCCGGACCGCGCAGACCGCGGCGACCAGCAGCAGTGGCCAGCCGAGGAAGGTGTTGTACTCGGCGGGGCCGGTGGTCAGCCGGGCGGATTCGTCGCTGCCCGCCACCGACAGTGGGGAGAGCGTCCACCAACTGCTCAGGTCGGCGGAGAAGTAGGCCGGGGTGAACATCCCGTCCGCGACGCCCTGCGGCCCGGCGAACTGGAACCACAGCGGATAGCCGAGCACCAGCAGGGCGAGCCCGGCGGCGATCGCCAACCCGCCGACGAACCCGGGAAGCGCCCTGCGGGCCAGGTCCCGGTCCGCCACGGCATAGCTGATCGCCATCACCAGCAGCGTGATCGCGGCGAGGAAGAGCACCTCCTCGCCGATGAAGACCTGCGCGGTGACCGTGCCGGCCAGCCCTGCGGCGGAGGTGAGCATCCGCCGCCGGTCCGGCCCGGTGGTTCGGGTGTGACCGGTCTCGTCGGTTGTCCCGGGCCCCGGGTCGGCCGCTCGCAGCAGCCGGACCACCAGCCAGACGATCACCGGCACCAGCCACTGGGCGGTCATGTGCAGGTGGCTGTTGGTCTGCGAGACCATGCCGGGTCCGAATCCGCACAGCCCGCCGCCGAGTGCGGCGGCGACCCGGCGGGTGCGCAGCGTCCGGTGGAACAGCAGGTACCAGGCGAGGGCGGTGCCGGCGAGGTTGGCGGCGGCGAGGAGCGCGAAGGTGACCGGCGCGCCCAGCAGCAGGGTGACCGGCGCGAAGAGGATGCCGAGTGCGATCACGGTGGTGTTGGCCATCAGGTTGACGCCGTCGGGAGCGTTGAGCCGGTCGGTGAGCAGGTCGAAGTCGCCGAGCAGCGCGCGGGCGTCCACCGCCAGGAACCACTCGTAGAGGGTCTGGTCCTCCGGATTGAGCGCCAGGATGCGGCCTCCCGGGTCGGGCCACAGCCCGTGGGTGAGCCAGCCGGCCAGCATCGCGAAGATCAACGCGGCCAGCAGATCCGCCCGGTGTCGGCGGACGGCGGCCAGCAGCCGGGTGGCCCGGGGTCGGCGGTTGACCTGATCGGCGAGGCGGAATGCCTGCTCAGGGGCGGCGTCGGGGGCCGTGGGGGCTGCGCTGCTCACGGCATCGACCCTAATGTGGCCTGGGCGGCGGGGTACGCCGGGTCGCCGCAGACCGGCTACGGTGACACTGCACCAGGCGTGTCGGCGCGCCGGTGCCACTCGCCCGGGTGGTGGAAAGGCAGACACGGCCGCCTTAAAAGCGGCTGCCGAGAGGCGTGCGGGTTCGACCCCCGCCCCGGGCACCGGTCGGCTCACACATTCTCATTCGTGATCTCCAGGACTTGGCTGCGCCGTTTACTCTTGGAGGGCACGTTCACGTGCAAACGACCCCCTGAGGGAGGCCAGACAGTGAAGACCTCGAACCCGGTGCTCGCCCGGCTCGGCCAAGCGGCCGAGCGGGAGCGCTCCGCCGGGTACGCCCCGGCCGGGCCGTACGGACAGCCCGGCATTCCCCAGCAGTACCCGTCCCAGGCCGGTTACCCGGCCGCGCCGCCGACCGTGGCGCCGATGACCGTCGACGACGTGGTCGTCAAGACTGTCGCTCTGCTCGGCATCCTCGGCATCACCGCCGCGGCCGCCTGGGTGCTCGTGCCCGACGCGCTGGTCGGTACCGCCTGGATCGGCGCGGCGGTGGTCGGCCTGGTCCTCGGCTTGATCATCTCGTTCTCCCGGATGGCCAACCCGGCGCTCGTGATCGCGTACGCGGTCGTCGAGGGTGTCTTCGTCGGCATGGTCAGCAAGGCGTTCGAGACGCGCTACGACGGCATCGTGCTCCAGGCCGCCGTAGCCAGCTTCGGCATCTTCTTCCTGATGGCGATGCTCTACAAGGCGAAGGTCATCCGGGCCACCCCGGCCTTCGTCAAGGGCATGATCGCGGTGATGGTCGGCCTCTTCGCCGTCATGATGATCAACCTGGTGCTGGCGCTGTTCGGCGTCAACACCGGTCTGCGTGACGGCAGCCCGCTGGCCATCGGCTTCAGCCTGGTCTGCATCGTGGTCGCCTCGCTGAGCTTCGTGCTCAGCTTCAAGGAGATCGAGGACGGCGTCCGGATGGGCCTGCCGCAGCGCTACTCCTGGACGGCCGCGTTCGGCATCCTGGTCAGCCTGGTCTGGCTCTACATCGAGATCCTGCGCCTGCTGAGCTATTTCCAGGGCGACGACTGACCTCGTCCGCACTGCCGACCGGCGCCCGTCCCCACTCCGGTGGGGGCGGGCGCCGTCGTCCGCGCCGTTTGCCCGCCGCCGCCGGTCCGCCCGGGGCAGAGTGACGTCGGGGGGACGCGGGCGAAGGAGGCGGCGGTGCGCAGCAACAACCCGGTGCTCAACCGACTGGACGAGGCCGGCCGGGTGGAGGCCCGGGTGCTCGGCGCCCGTGACGTCGAGCCGATGACAGTCGACGACGTGGTGGTCCGTACCGTCGGGTTGCTGCTCGTGACCGGCGCGGCCGCCGCGGTGTCCTGGGCGGTGATCCCCGACGCCGTGTGGCTGGGTGCCGCGCTGGCCGGCAGCGCTCTCGCCTCGATCGCGCTGGTCCTGGTCATCTCGTTGCGGGCGATCACCAACCCGGTGCCGATCGTCGGCTACGCGATCCTCCAGGGCCTGCTGCTGGGGGTGGCTAGCCGCACCTTCGAGCAGGTTTACCCGGGCATCGTGGTGCAGGCGGTGGCAGGCACCTTCGGCGTCTTCCTCGGCATGGCGGCGCTCTACCGGGCCCGGGTGATCCGGGCAACGCCCCGGTTGGCCCGCCTGGTGATCGGCACCCTGCTCGGCATCGCCGTGCTCAGCGTGGTCAACCTGGTGTCGTACCTGATCACCGGGCGACCGGGTCTGGCGGTCTACAGCGTCAGCGGGGAGGTCGGCTGGCTGCCGTACGCGTTCTCGGTGGTGGCCATCATCGCCGGGGCGTTCAGTTTCATCCTCGACTTCGACCTCGTCGAGCGCTCGGTGCGCGACGGTCGAGCCCGCCGGTACGCGTGGCTGAGCGCGTTCGGCCTGCTCACCGGGCTGGTCTTCCTCTACTGGCAGCTGCTGCGGCTGCTCAGCTACCTGCGCCGCTGACCGGCCCGACCCGGCGCGGTCGGTGTCGGCCGTAGACTCGGCGGCGATGAGCGCAGCGGAGTTGGACAAGGCCGTGCAGTTGCTGGTCCGTCAGATAGCGCACTGGCAGCAGCCCCGGTGGGCGGCGGTCGCGACCGCCGGCAACGTGTCCCGCGCCGACCTGGTGCACCGCCTGGTGCAGGAGGTGGCCAACCTGTCCGCCGACGCCGAGGGGGAGCCGCGCCGGGTCGTGCCCCGGCTCGACAACGACCTGGCTCTGCCGGACCAACTGCGGGTGGTCACGGCGGACCTGCTGGCCGCCGACCCGGGGCCCGAGGCGCTGGCCCGGGCCGCCGCCGAGGTGACGGCGACCCGTAGCGCGCTCTGAGGGCAGCTCGGCTCAGTTGAGCCGTTCGAGCACCATGGCCATGCCCTGGCCACCGCCCACGCACATGGTCTCCAGACCGATGGTCTTGTCGTGCCACTCGAGTGCGTTGAGCAGGGTGCCGGTGATCCGGGCGCCGGTCATGCCGAACGGGTGACCGACCGCGATGGCTCCGCCCATCACGTTCAGCTTCTCCTCCGGGATGCCCAGCTGGCGGTAGGAGGGGATGACCTGCGCGGCGAACGCCTCGTTGATCTCGACGAGGTCGACGTCGTCGATTGTCATGCCGGCGCGGCGCAGCGCCTGCCGGGACGCCTCGACCGGCCCGAGGCCCATGATCTCCGGCGACAGTGCTGTCACACCGGTCGAGACGATCCGGGCCAGCGGGGTGAGCCCGAGCTCCTCGGCCCGCTGGGCGCTCATCACCACCACGGCCGCCGCGCCGTCGTTGAGCGGGCAGCAGTTGCCGGCGGTGATCCGACCGTCCGGGCGGAACACCGGCTTCAGGCCGGCGACCGCGTCGAGGGTGACGCCGGCCCGGGGCCCGTCGTCGGTGCTCACCACAGTGCCGTCCGGCGTGGTGACCGGGGTGATCTCCCGGGCCCAGAAGCCGTCGGCGATGGCCTTCTCGGCGAGGTTCTGGCTGCGTACGCCGAACTCGTCCATGTCGGCGCGGGTGACGTCGTACACCTGGGCCAGGTTCTCTGCGGTCTGCCCCATGGTCAGGTAGATGTCGGGCAGCTCACCGGCCTCGCGCGGGTCGGTCCACACCTCGGCGCCGCCCTGCGCGCGCTGCTTCGAGCGGTCGCCGGCCGGGCCGAAGCGGGGGTTCTCCCAGCCGCCGCCGACCAGGGCCTGCGCCTCGGGCGGCAGCCCGTCGGAGCTGCCTCGGGCGTAGCGGGAGACCATCTCCACTCCGGCGGAGACGAACACGTCGCCCTCGCCGGCCCGGATCGCGTGCATCGCCATGCGGGTGGTCTGCAACGACGAGGCGCAGTAGCGGGTCAGCGTGGCGCCGGGGACAGTGTCCAGACCGAGGAGGGTGGACACCACCCGGGCCATGTTGAAGCCCTGCTCGCCGCCGGGCAGGCCGCACCCGAGGTAGAGGTCGTCGATGGTGTTCGGATCGAGCGCGGGGATTTTGTCCAGCGCGGCCTGGACGATGGTGGCGGCGAGGTCGTCGGAGCGGACGTCGCGCAGGGACCCCTTGTGCGCCCGGCCGATGGGGGAGCGGGCGGTGGCGACGATGACGGCGTCGCGGGACGACTCAATCGGCATGGGCCAACGTTAACCCGCCAGTAACATGGCGCGGAAGAAGCGGACGCGGCGGGAAATGTCACCCCTGGCCGGGACGATCTAGCGGCGGGTGGTGGCCGCCGCCGCGGCGACGATGGCGGGCAGCAGCGCGTGCGCCCACACCCGGTAGCCGTCGGCGGAGGGATGGAAGCCGTCCTGGCAGAGCGTGCCGGCGTCGGCCCGGAACACCGGCCCGGTCTCGGTGGCCAGATCGACCACCGAGCCGCCCGCCTCCAGCACGGCAGTGGTCTGCGCGCGGGCCACCCGACGCCCGGACCAGCCGACCACCTGGCGCAGCGGAGGCGCGATGGCCCGCACCGCCCCGAGGTCCGGGCAGGTGCCCACCACCACCTCGACGCGCGCCTCCCGCAGCCGGTGCACCGCCGCGCCGAGATAGGCCGCCGCGTCGGACGGTCGGCGCAGCCCGGTGGCGTCGTTCGCGCCGATCAGGATCAACGCCACGTCGGGCCGCTCACCGAGCAGGGCCCGAGCCACCTGGGTGGCGAGGTCCGTCGAGCGGGACCCGGAGACACCGACGCTGGACAGGTGCACCCGACGGCCGGTCGGGCCCTCGGCGAGCAGGTTGGCCAACTGCCCACCGATGGTGTCCTCCAGCCGGTCGACACCCACGCCCAACGCCGACGAGTCGCCCAGCAGCACCAGTCGCAGCGGAGCAGCGCCCGCCCGGCCGATCGTGGCGCGCAGGGCCAGGCCCAGCTCCGGTTGGGCGTAGCGTCGGTGCCGCGCGACGAACGCCTCACCGGCCAGGACGGCGGCGCCCCCGACGGTGCCGGCGAGCAGCGAGAACGCCGCCGCCCGACCCAGTCGGCCGGCGACGCCGGAGGTCACGCTCCGCGCGCTGCGCTCGTTCATGCCAGTCCCTCCACTGTCGAGGTGTCCGAGGCGGACCCGTGTTGCGGCACCGCGCCGACACCGAAGAACGCCCGTCGGCGCAGCTGCGCCCACCGGCCGGCGGGCCCTCGGTCGCGGCCCCGGACCTGGACGCCGCTGACCTCGGTGCCAGCGTGTCGAGCCGCCTCCTGCGCGGCCTTCGGCAGCGACCGTACGCCGTCGCCGCGGGTCGGTGTGGCCCGTCGTTCCGGGGTCGCGCCGAGGGCGGAGAGCATCGTCGGCAGGAGCGCGGCGGCGGCCATCGCGTACCCCTCGGCGGAGGGATGGAACCGGTCCCAGGCGAACATCCGGGTCGGCTCGGCGGCGAACCGGGGGCCGAGCAGGTCGCCGAGGGAGACCGTCCAGCCGCCCGCTTCGACCACGGCCACCGTCTGGGCCGCAGCGAGCTGGCGGCTCCAGCGGTGCGCCAGCCAGCGCAGGGGTGGCTGGATCGGGCGGATCGCGCCCAGGTCGGGGCAGGTGCCGACGACCACCTCGCAGCCCGCGTCGCGCAGGGTGTGCACCGCCTCGACCAGATAGCGCACCGCGAGGCCCCGTGGGGTGCGGTTGGTGATGTCGTTGCCGCCGATGAGGATCACCGCGATGTCGGGTCGGCACTCCAGCGCCGCCTCCACCTGGTGGCGCAGCGCCGCCGAGATGGCGCCGACCACCGCGAAGCGGTGCAGCTGCACCGGCCGGTGCAGTCGACGGGACAGGCCGGTGGCGAGCAGCGCCCCGGGCGTCTCCCGACGGCGGTGCACCCCGTAACCGGCCGCTGACGAGTCACCGAGCACGACCATGGTGAGCGCCGGGCCGGGGAACTTCGCGCCGTACATCCCGTCGCAGCGGGGCGGCGGCGCCTCGGCCATCGGGATGGTCCGTCGAGCCTGGCGGGCCTGACCGACAAGCACCCCGCCGGTCGCCACCGCGGCCGCCGCGGTGGCGCCTGTCCCGATGGCTGCCAGCCGAAGGAACCGCCGGGCCTGTCGCCAGCGCTCACCACCGGGTACGACGGAATGTGCCACCCCCATACCGCGACATTATCGCGCTGGCCCGACACACCGCTGTCGTCGTGACGGCACCCGGGTGCCTGGAAACCGACGCGACGGGGTACCAGGGTTCCAGAGGCCGGCCTACTTGCGCCGACCCGCCACGCTGATCCGGCGGAGAGGAGCGCGACGATGGGTAAGACACTGAAGCGCAGCGCGGCGTTCACGGCCCTGGCGCGGGCCCTGGCGGCCGGGGCGCGCAACGGGCCGTCGATCGGCACGCGGTTGGCCGCGTTGCCCCGGATGATCCGAGCCACGACCAAGGGGGAGTACGACGGCGGCCTCCGGCTGGCCCTGATGACCGCGGCGACGGCGTACATCGTCTCGCCGATCGACCTGCTCCCGGAGATCCCGTTGGCGATCTTCGGGCTGGCCGACGACGCGGTCATGGTCACCTGGTTGGCCGGCAGCGTCCTCGCCGAGACCGATCGGTTCCTGGAGTGGGAGGCCCGCCGCAGCTCGGTCATCCCCGGGGGGCTGGTGCCCTGACGACACGTACGCTGGGCGGCGAGGAAAAGTCTTCCCGGCCGCCCACCGCCGGCGCCGCAACGAAGGGCACACCGTGCAGTACTACGACAACGTCGTCGACATGATCGGAAACACCCCGCTGGTGCGTCTGCGTAACGTCACCAAGGGCATCCAGGCCACAGTGCTGGCGAAGGTGGAGTACGTCAACCCGGGCGGCTCGGTGAAGGACCGGATCGCGCTGCGGATGGTGGAGGACGCCGAGGCCGCCGGCCTGCTCAAGCCCGGCGGCACCATCGTCGAGCCGACCAGCGGCAACACCGGTGTCGGGCTGGCCCTGGTGGCCCAGCTCAAGGGCTACAAGTGTGTCTTCGTCTGCCCCGACAAGGTCAGCCAGGACAAGCAGGACGTGCTCCGGGCGTACGGCGCCGAGGTGGTGGTCTGCCCGACCGCCGTCGCGCCGGAGGACCCGCGCTCGTACTACAACGTCTCCGACCGGCTGACCCGGGAGATCCCCGGCGCCTGGAAGCCCAACCAGTACAGCAACCCGGCCAACCCACGCTCGCACTACGAGACCACCGGCCCGGAGCTGTGGAAGCAGACCGACGGCCAGCTCACCCACTTCGTGACCGGCGTGGGCACCGGCGGCACCATCTCCGGCATCGGCCGGTACCTCAAGGAGGCCTCCGAGGGTCGGGTGCGCGTCGTGGGGGCCGACCCGGAGGGCTCGGTCTACTCCGGTGGCACCGGCCGGCCGTACCTGGTGGAGGGCGTCGGCGAGGACTTCTGGCCGGAGACGTACGACAGGGGTGTCGCCGACGAGATCGTGGAGGTCTCCGACAAGGCGTCCTTCGAGATGACCCGGCGACTGGCCCGCGAGGAGGGGCTGCTGGTCGGCGGCTCCTGCGGTATGGCGGTGGTGGCCGCACTGGAGGTCGCCCGCCGGGCCGGCCCGGACGACGTGGTGGTGGTGCTGCTGCCCGACGGTGGTCGTGGCTACCTCTCCAAGATCTTCAACGACTCGTGGATGGCCCGGTACGGCTTCCTCGACAACTCCGGCGCCGAGCCGACGGTGGCCGACGCGCTGGCCAGCAAGCCGGGCGGGCTGCCCGAGCTGGTGCACGTGCACCCGACCGAGACCGTCCGCGACGCGATCGACTACATGCGCGAGTACGGCGTCTCGCAGCTGCCGGTGCTCAAGGCCGAGCCGCCCGTGGTGACCGGTGAGGTCGCCGGCTCGATCGCCGAGCGGGACCTGCTCGACGCGCTGTTCACCGGTCAGGCCCACCTGCACGACACGATCGAGCGGCACATGGGCGACCCTCTGCCGATGATCGGTGGTGGTCAGCCGGTGAGCGAGGCGGTGGGAATGCTGGAGAAGTCCGACGCCGCGCTCGTCCTGGTCGACGGCAAGCCCAAGGGTGTGCTCACCCGCCAGGACCTCCTGTCCCACCTGGGCGCCCACTGAGCCTGCTGGAGGCCTGGTTCAGGCATCCAGCGGACGGGCGTAGCGGAGTTGGGGCGTGAGGGCGGTACCGATGTGCTCCTCACGCTCCGCTCCGGTCGGGGCCCAGCCGCCGCGCTCGTAGAACGAGCGGGCGTGGGCGTTGTCCCGCAGCACCCAGAGCGCGGCGCGTCGCCAGCCCTGCGCCCGCATGGCGTCCAACGCGTCCACCATCAGGGTGCGGCCGACGCCGCGGCCCTGCTCGGCCGGGTCGAGGTGGATCGCGTTGAGCAACCCGGTGGCCGGGTCGTCCTCGTCGTCCGGGCCCAGGTGGCTGAACCCGACCACCGCCCCGGCCCGCTCGGCCACTGTCATCCGGTGGGTGTCCCGCTCCCAGATCCACCGCTCGACCCAGTAACGCCCCATCGCCTCCGGTGTCGGGTCGGCCAGCGCCTCGGCCGGCAGGAAGGAGGAGTACGCGGCGACCCGGGAGCGCTGGTGCAGGGCACCCACCGCCGTCAGGTCGCCTTCGGTCGCGGGGCGGAGCGTGACGGTCACCCAGCCGAATCTACCCGGCGTGGCGGAAGCTGCACCGTGGTCAGATCCTCGGCGATGATCAGATCACCGTCAAAGTGCGCCCGCGCCTCGTCGTGGAACCGGCGCGGGTCGGGGTAGCGCTGGGAGAAGTGGGTGAGCACGAGGCGGCGTACCCCGGACTCGGTCGCCACCCGGGCGGCCTGCGCCGCCGTGAGATGCCCGACCTCGGCGGCGAGCGCGGCCTCCGACTCCAGGAACGTCGACTCGATGACCAGCAGGTCGGCGTGCTCGGCGAGGGCGTACACCCCGTCGCAGAGGCCGGTGTCCATCACGAACGCGAACCGCTGCCCCGGCCGGGGCACGCTCACCTCGGCCCGGGTGACGCGGCGTCCGTCGAGGTCCAGGTGCCCGACGCGGATCAGCTCACCGACGGCCGGCCCGGCGATGCCGTACGCGGCCAGCTTCTCCGGCAGCATCCGGTGCCCGTCCGGCTCGACCAGCCGGTAGCCGTACGTCTCGATGGGGTGCCGGAGCCGGCGTGCCTCCAGCGTGCCGCAGCGCAGGGCGATCCGCTGCCCGTCGGCCTCGATGGGCTCGACCCGCAGCTCGGCCGTCTCGTAGAAGGAGGTGGCGTACCGCAGCCGGGCGAAGTATTCGGCGCCGCCGGCGGGGAAGTGCACGGCGACCGGGTGCGCCACCCGGTCCAGGGAGAGTCGCTGGATGGTGCCGGGCAGACCGAGGCAGTGGTCGCCGTGGAAGTGGGTGACGCAGATCCGGGTCAGGTCGGTGGCGGTGACAGTGGTGTGCAGGAGCTGACGTTGGCTGCCCTCGCCCGGGTCGAAGAGGATCACCTCGTCGTCCCAGCGCAGCACGTACCCGTTGTGGTTGCGCTGACGGGTCGGCGCCTGGCTGGCCGTCCCCAGCACCACCAGCTCGCGCATGGACATCGCCACTCCCGCGGATATGGAGCGACCCCCGGGGCGCTCCGCGCATGTGCGCGGGCCGGCTGGACTTGGCCGGCACCCCGGGGGTCGGGTGGCTGTCGTGGATTCGCCGCACCGCTGCCACACGGTCTCGACGATGGTGCTTCTTGCCCGCCTCGCGGCGAGCCGATCACTGTCGAGGACAGCGGCTAGCTGACAGCCACCTCACGAGTCCGATTGCTATACAAGTCTGGACCACCTCCTTTCACGTGTACGGCCACGTTATCGAGTTCTCGTCGGGCTCGGCAACGGATTTCGATCACAGGGCCGAACGGGAATGCCCGGCCACCTTCCTCAGGCAGCCGGGCATCACGCGGGTTTGGTGTCTGGTGGTCAGCCGCCGACTCGGGCCACGCCGACCGGGCAGCTCAGGCCGTTCGGGCCGTGGTTGCAGTACCCGTTCGGGTTCTTGGTCGGGGCGAGGTACTGCTGGTGGTAGTCCTCGGCGAAGTAGTAGCTGCCGAGCGGGGCGATCTCGGTGGTGATCTCACCCTTGCCGGCCCGCGTCACGATCGGCTGGAACGCGTCCCGGGACGACTCGGCGATGGTCCGCTGCTCGTCGGTGGTCGTGTAGATCGCCGAGCGGTACTGGGTGCCCACGTCGTTGCCCTGGCGCATGCCCTGGGTCGGGTCGTGGTTCTCCCAGAAGACCTTCAGCAGGTCCTCATAGTTGATCTTGCTGGGGTCGTACACCACCTGGACGACCTCGGCGTGCCCGGTCCGGCCGGAGCACGTCTCCTCGTACGTCGGGTTCTTGGTGATGCCACCCGCGTAGCCGGCGGAGGTGGTGTAGACGCCGGGAAGCGTCCAGAACAGCCGCTCGGCACCCCAGAAACAGCCCATGCCAAAGACCGCTACCTGGAGGCCCTCCGGGAAGGGGCCCTTCAACGGGGTGCCCAGCACCTCGTGGCGGTCGGCGACCGGCATGGCGATCGGGCGGCCCGGCAGGGCCTGGTCGGGCGAGACCATATCGGCGTTCATACGGCGCAAAAACACGGTGGGGATCTCCTCTCGTACCACTCCCAGCGTGTAACACCGGAGGGTCCAGCTTCCTTACCCGCGTGACCGTCAGTCAGGCCCCACCGAGCAGCGCCGCCGCGATCCGGTCCGCGTACGTCTGGGCCTCGGTGTCGTCCTCGTACCGGGTGCGCGGCCAGAAGAAGCCCCGCAACCCGTCGCCCTTGGTGCGCGGGACCACGTGGGTGTGCAGGTGTGGCACCGATTGGGACACCTTGTTGTTCATCGCCACGAACGTCCCACCGGCGCCGAGAGCGGTCTCCACCGCCACCGCCAGCCGTTGGACCATGGCGAAGTAGTCGGGCAGCAGGTCGGCCGGCAACTCGGCCAGGGTCACCAGGTGCACCCGGGGCACCACCAGCACGTGCCCCTTGAACACCGGCCGGGTGTCCAGGAACGCCACCCCGTCCGGGGTGTCGGCCACCCGGAACGCCGGCACCTCGCCCGTCACGATCCCGCAGAACACGCAACCGCTCATCGGGCCAGGCTATGCCGGCGGCTCCCGGGCGGTCCGGCTCCGCCCGGGAGCACGGGTTCCGTTCCAGCCCTCGGGACGGGGCACTAGCCTCACCAGAATGAGTCACGGCTTCGAGACGCTCGCCATCCACGCCGGTCAGGACCCCGAGGCCCGCACCGGCGCGGTGATCCCACCGATCTACCAGACCAGCACGTACGCCCAGGACGCCGTCGGCGCACCCCGCCTCGGCTACGAGTACAGCCGCTCCGGCAACCCGACTCGTGACGCGCTCCAGGAGTGCCTGGCGGCGCTGGAGGGCGGGCCGGTGGGGCTCGCCTTCGCCAGTGGCCTGGCCGCGGAGGACACCCTGCTGCGGGCCGTGTGCCAGCCCGGCGACCACGTGGTGATCCCGGACGACGCGTACGGCGGCACGTACCGGCTCTTCGCCCGGGTCGCCCAGCGCTGGGGCCTGGAGTTCAGCCCGGCCAAGGTCTCCGACCCGGCCGCGATCCGGGCGGCCGTGCAGCCCGGCCGCACGAAGATCGTCTGGGTGGAGACGCCGACCAACCCGCTGCTCGGCATCGCCGACATCGCCGCCCTGGCCGCCGTGGCACACGACGCCGGCGCCCTGCTGGTGGTGGACAACACCTTCGCCTCGCCGTACCTCCAGCAGCCGATCGCCTTCGGCGCGGACGTGGTGGTGCACTCCACCACCAAGTACATCGGTGGGCACTCCGACGTGGTTGGCGGCGCGCTCGTGGTCGCCGACGCCGGGCTCGGCGAGGAGTTGCGCTACCACCAGAACGCGATGGGAGCGATCAACGGCCCGTTCGACGCCTGGCTCACCCTGCGGGGCATCAAGACCCTCGGGGTACGCATGGACCGGCACTGCGACAACGCCGAGCGGCTCGCCGCGTACCTCGACGGGCACGCCAAGGTCGCCCAGGTGATCTATCCGGGGTTGCCCTCGCACCCCGGTCACGAGGTGGCCGCCAAGCAGATGCGCCGGTTCGGCGGCATGATCTCGTTCCGCGCCGCCGGTGGTGAGGACCACGCCGTGGACATCTGCAACCGGGCAAAGCTCTTCGTGCTCGCCGAGTCGCTGGGCGGCGTGGAATCCCTGATCGAGCACCCGGGTCGGATGACACACGCAAGTGCTGCCGGCTCGCCGCTTGAAGTTCCCGGCGATCTCGTGCGACTGTCTGTCGGCATCGAGACGGTCGACGACCTACTCGCCGATCTGGAGCAGGCGCTGGGCTGACCGCTGGGGGAGGATGGCCGTGCAGGACATCATGGCGACCTGGGTCGGAGCGACCGCCAAGCAGATCGCCCGAGGCGTACGCCGAGGTGACGTCTCGGCGACCCAGGTCGTCGCCGACCACCTCGAGTACATCTCCCGCGCCGACCGTGAGCTGGCCGCGTTCCGCGCCGTTCGCGGCGGTGAGGCGATCACCGAGGCGGAGAAGGTCGACGAGCAGGAGGACCTGGCCAACCTGCCGCTGGCCGGGGTACCGGTGGCGGTCAAGGAGAACACCCCGGTCGCCGGCCTGCCCACCTGGAACGGGTCGGCCGCCGCCCGCACCGACGTCGCGGAGGCCGACCACGAGGTGGTGCGTCGGCTGCGCGGCGCCGGCGCGGTGATCCTCGGCGTGACCCGGATGCCGGAGCTCGGCCTGTGGGCCCTCACCGACGACGACAGCGCGGTGACCCGCAACCCGTGGGACAGCACGCGTACCCCGGGTGGGTCTTCGGGTGGTGCCGCCGCCGCTGTCGCCGCCGGGCTGGTGCCGATCGCGCACGCCAACGACGGGCTCGGCTCGATCCGGATTCCGGCGGCCTGCTGCGGACTCGTCGGGCTCAAGCCCGGTCGGGGTGTGGTCCCCTGCCAGCTCGGGGCGGACGACTGGTTCGGCCTCACCGAGCACGGCCTGCTGACCAGCACTGTCGCCGACGCGGCGGTCGGCTTCTCGGTGCTCGCCGGCCGGCGTCCGGAGAAACTGGTCCCCCCGCAGCGCCTGCGGGTGGGCGTCTCGCTGCGCTCCCCGGTCCGCGGTGTCACACCGGACGCGCCCAACCGGGACGCGGTCGCCGCCGCCGGCCGGCTCCTCGCCGCCGCCGGGCACGACACGGTGCCCGCCGATCCGGTCTACCCGACCGCGCTCGGCCTGCAGGGCATCGCCACCTGGTTCGCCGCCGCCGCCACCGACGTCCGGGCCTCCGGGCTGGACCGGCGTGGTCTGCAACGGCGTACCCGGCGGCACGTCGCGTTGGGCGAGTGGGCGCAACGTCGCGGCTACGTGCGGGAGGCGGACCGGGCCGCCTGGCGGCAACGGTCCGTCGACTTCTTCACCGACCACTCGGTCGACCTGCTGCTCACCCCGGCGCTGGCGAGCGCGCCACCGGAGGCGGCCCGCTGGTCGGAGCGGTCCTGGCGGGCGAACATGACGGCCAACATCCGGTACGCCCCGTACGCCGCACCCTGGAACATCGCCGGCCTGCCGGCGGTCGTCGTGCCGGTCGGCCGCCGCCCGGACGGCCTGCCCGTCGCCGTGCAGCTGGTCGGCCCGCCCGGCTCGGAGCTGCTCCTGCTCGGTGTGGCCGGCCAGTTCGAGATGGCGGCCCCGTGGACGCGCCACGCTCCCGGCTACCCCCGGGTCGGCACGGGGTCACCAGCCACCGCATGATCGTCTAGCGTGTGCGCGCACCTACACGCGACCACGGGGGACACCAGTGCGCTGCCAGACCTGCGGGGACGCGATGTCCCCCGAAAACGACTACTGCCCGCGGTGCTTCACGCCGCTCGGCCAGCCCGCCGTCACGCCGGGGCTGCCGACCTACCGGGTACGCGGGATCGGCCTGGCGGCGAACGTCGCCGTCGGCGCGACCGCCGTGCTCTACCTGGCGGTGGCGCTGTCCTCGCTGGTCGGCATGGTGCTGGCCCGCCGGGCCAGGGCCAACGACGACCCGGACCTCCTTATCGGCGCGGGGATCATCGTCGCAGTGGTGGCGCTGATCATGACGGTGGTACACCTCACCGCCGCCGTACTGGTGATCATCTGGACCTGGCGGGCTCGCAAGAACACCGACGCCTTCCCCGGCGCCGAGCCGGCCTTCGGGCCCGGCTGGGCGATCGCCGGCTGGCTGGTGCCCTTCGCGAACTTCGTGGTGCCGGCCCGAGTCGTGGCGGGAGTGGCCCGGGACAGCCTCTGGCGGCGGGCCACGCCGGCGCTCGTGGCCGTCTGGTGGTGCTCCTGGCTGGTGTTCAGCATCGGTGAGCGGCTCGCCAGCCGCGCCGACGACCGGGCGTACGAGAAGCTGGCGGAGATCCCGGTCGACGACGCCGGCTACCAGGCGTACTCCGACCTGTACCAGGATTCCCTGCTCCGCACCACGCTGCCCGCGCTGGGCTGCGTGATCGCGGCGGTGACGCTGATCCTGCTGATCCAACGGATCTCCGCTGCCCAGGAGGCCCGGATCGCCAGCGCCACCCGCCAGTGGCCGACCGCCCCGGTCTGGCCGGCCCAGACCTGGCCCGCCGCCCGGCCTGCCCAGTCCGCTCCGGCGGAGCAGCCGGCTCTGGCGGCGCAGCCCGCCCCGGCGGCGCAGCCCGCCCCGGCGGCGCAGCCCGCCCCGGCGGCGCAGCCCGCGCCGGCGGCGCAGCCCGCCCTTGAGGTGCCGGGGGTCGCGCCAGCTTCGTGATTCACTCGGGATCATTGAAGTCGGGGGGTCCGAGCGGCCCGGATACCGCGCTTTCCGGGATATCGAGTGGATCAACCCGGTCCGGTCGGCCTGCGCCCCGGTCGGCCTGGCCCGCGGGTTGGTCGGGGAGCGCGGGTGGCACGATCGGGGCATGACGGAACTGGTCGGTCTCGACGACGTGCGGGCCGCACGGGAGTTGCTCGCTGGCGTCACCCGCACCACACCGCTGGAGCCGTCCCGGCCGCTCAGCGCGGCGCTGGGCGGGCCGACGTGGCTCAAGTGCGAGAACGTGCAGCGCGCCGGCTCGTACAAGGTGCGGGGCGCGTACGTGCGGATCTCCCGGTTGTCGGCGGCGGAGCGGGAGCGCGGCGTGGTCGCGGCGAGCGCGGGCAACCACGCGCAGGGCGTGGCCCTCGCCGCCGGCCTGGTCGGCACGCACGCCACCGTCTTCATGCCGGTCAACGCGCCGCTGCCGAAGGTGGCCGCCACCAAGGGGTACGGCGCGCAGGTCGAGTTGGCCGGGAACACCGTCGACGAGTCGCTGGTGGCCGCGCACACGTACGCCGAGCGCACCGGCGCCGTGCTGATCCACCCGTTCGACCACCCCGATGTGATCGCCGGGCAGGGCACTGTGGCGCTGGAGATCCTCGAACAGTGCCCGGACGTGAAGACGATCATCACCGGGGTGGGTGGCGGCGGTCTGATCTCGGGCATGGCGGTGGCCGCGAAGGCGTTGCGGCCGGACGTTCGGATCATCGGCGTGCAGGCGGCCGGGGCTGCGGCGTTCCCGCCCTCACTGGTGGCCGGGGAACCGGTCCGGCTGCCCGTCTTCTCCACCATCGCCGACGGCATCGCGGTCGGCCGGCCGGGCGAGATCACCTTCAACCACGTACGCAAGCTGGTCGACGAGATCGTCACGGTCTCCGAGGAGGACATCTCCCGGGCCCTGCTGATGCTGTTGGAGCGCGGCAAGCAGGTGGTCGAGCCGGCCGGGGCGGTCGGTGTCGCCGCGCTGCTGGCCGGGGTGGTCGAGGTGGAGACCCCGGTGGTCGCGGTGCTCTCCGGCGGCAACATCGATCCGTTGCTGATGATGCGGGTGATCGAGCACGGGTTGGCCGCGGCGGGTCGCTACCTGCGGGTGACCGTCCGCTGTTCGGACCGGCCGGGGCAGCTCGCGTCGCTGCTCAGCCAGATCGCCGAGCACCGGGCCAACGTGGTGGACGTGGAGCACCAGCGGGCCAACCCGCACCTCAGCCTCGGCGAGGTGGAGGTGGCGCTGTCGGTGGAGACCCGGGGCGTCGAGCACTCGGACACGCTGATCAGCGCCCTGCGGGCCAGCGGCTATCAGGTCGTCTTCGCGGCCGAGGCGTGACACCTGTGGGTGCCACGCCTCGGATGCGCTGTGTTTCGACTGTGGGTGCCGGCGTCGCTCGACCCGGCCCCTGGTGACGCGGTCGGCGACTGTCAGCCGGAGAACGGCTCGAAGCTGACCACTGTCACCTTGATGTCGGCGCCGCTGGGGGCCGTGTAGGTGCAGGTCTGCCCGGCCCGGCCACCCAGGATCGCCTTGCCCAGCGCGGACTCCGGGCTGTAGACGGTCAGGTCGGTGGTGGCCGCGATCTCCCGAGAGCCGAGAAGGAAGGTCTCGGTGTCGTTGGTGTCGTCGTCGAAGTAGATCGTCACCACCATGCCCGGCGACACCGCGTCGGCGGTCGGAGCCTCGCCGACCTTCGCGGTGCGCAGCAGCTCCTGCAGGTAGCGGATGCGACCCTCGGCCTTGCCCTGCTCCTCGCGGGCGGCGTGGTAGCCGCCGTTCTCCCGCAGGTCGCCCTCCTCGCGCCGAGCGTTGATCTCAGCTGCGATCGCCGGGCGGTTGGCGATGTGCTCGTCGAGCTCGGCCTGGAGGCGGTCGTACGCGTCCTGGGACAGCCAGGTGGCGGGCGCCTCGTTGCCAGTGGACACAGGCGTTCTCCTCAGTTGTGCGTGGCTGGCTGACAGGTGAACTACCAAGTTACCAGTGCGGTACGACACAGCGTGTCGGCCATCACCGCCGGTGTCCGGATCCGACACCCGCGGTAGGCGCTCGGCCAGCCCCGCTTTTGGTGCTGTTAGGGCAGGTCAGGACGGTGGTCGGCAGCGCAGAACCTCGCCGATGAACGGCCGTGCGGTGGTGGCCAGGCGGTGCCGGGTCGTGACGTGCCGGTCCCCGGGGTCGGCGGTCACGGTGACCTGTTCGCGGCCCACCTCGGCGCCGGCACGGTCCCGGGCGCGCAGCACGCAGACCGCTGATCCACCCGGCGGCACGGTCACCCGAAAGTCGACAAGCACCTGCTTGTCCGTGATGTCGGTGTACGTGATCACCTGGGCGTCGTAGGCCGGGTCGCCGTACTGGCGGTAGAGGCGGACCGAGATCACGGTCAGCGTGGCCACGAGCGCCAGCAGCGCCAGCGCGGCCAGCAGCGTACGGCGGCGCTTGCCGCCCGGCGCCCGACGGCGGCCGTAGCGCCCGGCCGGGAACACCGGCGCGCCTGGTGAAATTGTGGCGTGCGTCTCGGTCACCGGCGGGTATCTCCTGGCGTTGTTGTCGGCGGCATCGGCAAGAATGACAGAGCCCCATCCTCCCACCCGGTCCAGCGGCAGGAATGGCAGGTCATGCCCAGCGCTGATGGCCGGTGACAGGGTGCGGCGAGGAAGATCCCGGCAGGTCAGCCGGTCGAGCCCGGTCGGGTCCACCGTCCGGCACAGACGAGGAGCGCCGAAGTTGGCAGAGCAACTGCGTCTCATGGCCGTGCACGCGCACCCGGACGACGAGTCGAGCAAGGGCGCGGCGACGACGGCGAAGTATGTCGCTCAGGGGGTGGACGTCCTGGTCGTGACGTGCACCGGCGGCGAGCGCGGGAGCGTGCTCAACCCCAAGCTCGACCGGCCCGACGTGTGGGCGAACATCGGCGAGATCCGGCGTGCCGAGATGGACGCCGCGCGGGCGATCCTCGGCGTCGACCAGGCCTGGCTGGGCTTCGTCGACTCGGGTCTGCCCGAGGGCGATCCGCTGCCGCCGCTGCCCGAGGGTTGTTTCGCCCTCCAGGACGTCGAGGTCGCCGCGGGCCCGCTGGTGCGGCTGATGCGCGAGTTCCGTCCGCACGTGGTGACCACGTACGACGAAGAGGGCGGCTACCCGCACCCGGACCACATCATGTGCCACAAGGTGAGTGTGGCCGCGTTCGAGGCCGCCGGTGACCCGGAGCGCTACCCGGAGCTGGGCGCGCCCTGGCAGCCGCTGAAGCTCTACTACGACATCGGCTTCTCCAAGGGCAAGATCATGGCCTTGCACGAGGGCATGCTGGCCGCCGGGCTGGAGTCGCCCTACGAGGAGTGGCTCAAGCGGTGGGAGGACCGTCCCGACAAGGGCCCTCGGATCACCACCCGGGTGGAGTGCGCCGAATACTTCCCGGTCCGCGACGACGCGCTGCGGGCCCACGCCACCCAGGTCGACCCGGACGGCTTCTGGTTCCACGTGCCGATGGAGCTCCAGAAGCGCGCCTGGCCGACCGAGGACTACGAGCTGGCCCGCTCGATGGTCGACAGCCCGCTGCCCGAGTCCGACCTCTTCGCGGGAGTGCGGGAGACGGCGCACGCGCGCTGATTCCCGGCGGCGCTACCCTGGTTACCAACCGCACATCGGAGGAACGCCATGCTGACCGCTGCCCAGGTGCTCGCGGAGAACAACTTCGGGGACACCCGCACGGGTGGTCTGGCCGGGCCGATGGGCCTCTTCCTCATCCTGCTGCTGGCCACCGCGACCATCCTGCTGATCCGCAACATGAACGCTCGGCTGCGCCGACTGCCGGACCGTTTCCCTCAGCAGTCCGGGCCGACCGACCCCACCAGGGCCGATGCGGCAGTCGTCGATCCGACAGACGGGACCGGGGGGCGTGATTCATCCACGCCCGCTCCCAACGGGCACCAGCAGCACCTGAACGGGTAGTCCGCGCATGAATCACGCCGAACCGGTTGGTCGCCCCCTGTTGCGGCCACCCGGTTTGGCTTAGCCTTCCGCCGGGGGGACCAAAAGTCTCCGAGCCGTGTGCGGGAGGGGGCGCCGATGACCAGCACAGCACCGGCCGCCCGCCGCGACGTCGGTCGGTCGGCTGACGGGGGAGGTCGATGACCTCCGGTGCGGCCGACGACCCGTTCGATCGGCTCGGGGTGCGTGGCACACCGGGCCGGTTGCTGGTGCTCACCGCAGCCGTCACGCTGACCGCCCTGGCCGCCGCCGCGGTCGGGTTGACCCTTCCGGTCCGGCTGCCGGCCGACGACCCCCTCGGCGGTCCGGCCCGCTTCGGCATCGCCGTCGCCGTCCTGGCCCTCGCCCAGCTCGCCCGGCTGCGGTTCCGCTCGGCCGCCGGCATGGTCAGCATCACCTGGGGCGAGGCCGCCCTGATCGTCTGCCTCTACCTGACCCCGGCCGGCTGGCTCCCGTCCGCCACGCTGCTCGGCACCGGGCTGGCCTGGACCCTGCTGTCACTGCACAACGACCGCCGTCCCGCCCTGGAGATCGTCCGGATCGCCGCGTCGCTGGCCGCCGCGTCGGCGCTGGCCGTCTCCGTGACCACCGCGCTCGGTCGGCCGCTGCTCTCTCCGCCCACCCCGATGCTGGCGCTCGCCGTCATCGCCGGTTCGGTGACGTACCTCCTGGTGACCGCCTGGCTGGGTGGGGTGACGCTGGGTCTGCGGCACGGGCTGCCGATCGGGCCACCGTTGCTCGCCGCGCTGCGCGGCAAGCTGCTGATGTTCGTCGGCAACGTGGCGGTCGGCCTCGTGGTGGTCGCCCTGCTGGAGCTGGACCCGCGCTGGTTGCTGTTGCTGCCGCCGCTGTTGTGGCTGCTCCAGCAGACCTACCGTTACCGGCTGCGCTCCGATCAGGAGCGCCGCACCTGGCGTGCCTTCGCCGAGGCCACCGCGGCCCTCAACCAGCTGGACGAGCGGGGCGTGGCCAGCGCTGCCGTCACCGGGGCGCTCACGCTGTTCAACGCCGAACTGGTGGACGTGGACGTGGCCCGGGCCGACGGCCGGTGGCACCGCTACCGGGGCGACGCCAGCGGTCAGCTGGTCGACCGGGAGACCGGGCCGCCGGACCAGTCGGAGCTGGACGAGCACGAGCTGAGTCGGGCGCTGTCGGTCGGCGCCGCGCCGGTCGGTCGGCTGCGGGTGCGGTTCCCCCGCTCGGCCCCGCCCACCGCCCGGGAACGCGACGCGGTGGCCGCGTTCGGCGACGCGCTCGCCGCCGCGCTGCACGACGCCGCGACCCACCACGAACTGCGGCTGGTGACCGCCCGTTCGTCGTACGAGGCGGTGCACGACCCGCTCACCGGCCTCGTCAACCGGGCGGCGATGCTGAGCAAGGGCGACCAGTCGCTGCGACAGCTCAGCCACGATCACCCGGTGGCGCTGCTGCTGCTGGACATCAACCAGTTCAAGGAAGTCAACGACACCCTCGGCCATGCGGCGGGTGACCAGCTGCTGCGGTTGACCGCGAACCGACTCAACGCGCTGGTCCGCAGCGGTGACCTGCTCGGCCGACTCGGCGGCGACGAGTTCGCCCTGCTGCTCACGGCGGTGCCGGTGCTCGGCGACCGGGCCGCCCCGATGGCCCATGCGCTGCGCCAGGCCCGCGAGATCGCCGAGCGGCTGGCCGCACCGACCGAGGTGGCCGGCGTACGGATGTCCATCGAGGTCTCGGTCGGGGTGGTGGTGGCCGCCGCCGGCACCGCGGACCTGACCGAGCTGCTGCGTCGGGCCGACATCGCGATGTACCAGGCCAAGGAGGGTGGCGGCAACGTCGCCGCGTACGACGGCGCGCGTGACGCGGCCAGCACCGACCAGCTCGCCCTGCTGGCCGAGCTGCGTGAGGCGTTGAAGGTCGACGATCAGCTGGTGCTGGCGTTGCAGCCGGCGGTCGACCTGGCCACTGGTGCCCCCACCGGGGTGGAGGCGCTGATCCGTTGGCAACACCCCCGGCGTGGGTGGCTGAACCCGGCCGACTTCATCCGGCCGGTGGAGAACAGCGAGCAGCTCGGCACGTTCACCCGCTACGTGCTGAACAAGGCGCTCAGCGTGGCCGCCAGCTGGGCCCGGGAGGGGTTGGACGTTCCGATCTCGGTCAACCTCTCGGCGCGCAGCCTGCTCGACCCCCGGCTGCCGGCGGAGATCGCCGAAGCGTTGCGCCGCCACCAGGTGCCGCCGCACCGGCTCGTCCTGGAGATCACCGAGACGGTGGTGATGAGCGAGCTGGAGGTCATCGACGAGGTGCTGGCGACGCTCCGGTCGATGGGCGTGCAACTCGCTGTCGACGACTTCGGCACCGGCTTCTCGTCGCTGACCTTCCTCACCCGGATCGCCGTGGACGAGTTGAAGGTGGACCGCTCGTTCGTCATCCGGATGGCCGACTCGCCGGAGGCCGCCGCGATCGTCCGGACGACAGTGGGTCTCGCCCACGAGTTGGGGTTGCGGGTGGTCGCCGAAGGGGTGGAGACCGCCGAGCAGCGGATGGCCCTGGCCGAGCTGGGTTGCACCTCCGCGCAGGGCTACCACTTCTTCAAGCCCATGCCGGCGGACAAGATCGGCGCGGTGCTGGGGTCGCTGCGCGACTCGGCGGAGTCGAACGTCTTCCGGCTCCGCGCCGACGGCGCCTCCTGAACGTGGCGGGCGGTTGACCGTCCGGGTGGAGCCCGCGTGGTCCGCGCCGGGGCTGGCTATGGTCGTCAGGTGAACCGACTCGTCGACGCCACCAGCCCGTACCTGCTCCAGCACGCCGACAACCCGGTCGACTGGTGGCCCTGGTCGGACGAGGCGTTCGCCGAGGCGAAGCGGCGGGACGTTCCGGTGCTCATCTCGGTGGGCTACGCGGCCTGCCACTGGTGCCACGTCATGGCGCACGAGTCGTTCGAGAACGCGCAGGTCGGCGCCCTGATGAACGACAACTTCGTGTCGATCAAGGTGGATCGTGAGGAGCGCCCGGACGTGGACGCGGTCTACATGACCGCGACCCAGGCGATGACCGGCCAGGGTGGTTGGCCGATGACCGTCTTCGCCACCCCGGACGGCACCCCGTTCTTCTGCGGCACCTACTTCCCGCGACCCAACTTCGTCCAGTTGCTCCAGTCGGTCGCCACCGCCTGGCGGGAGCAGCGCGAGGCGGTCCTGGGCCAGGGCGCCGCAGTGGTCGAGGCGATCGGCGGCGCGCAGGCCGTGGGCGGCCCCACCGCGCCGCTGGACGCCCCGCTGCTCGACGCGGCGGCCACAAAGCTGGCCAGCGAGTACGACGCCACGAACGGCGGGTTCGGTGGCGCGCCGAAGTTTCCGCCGCACATGAACCTGCTCTTCCTGCTGCGCCACCACCAGCGCACCGGCGACACGGGCAGCCTGGAGATCACCCGGCACACCGCCGAGGCGATGGCCCGGGGCGGCATCTACGACCAGCTCGCGGGCGGCTTCGCCCGGTATTCGGTGGACGCGCACTGGACGGTGCCGCACTTCGAGAAGATGCTCTACGACAACGCGCTGCTGCTGCGGGTCTACACCCAGCTGTGGCGACTCACCGGGGACCCGCTGGCCCGCCGGGTGGCCCGGGACACCGCCCGGTTCCTCGCCGACGAGCTGCACCGGCCGGGGCAGGGGTTCGCGTCCGCGCTGGACGCCGACACCGAGGGCGTCGAGGGGCTCACCTACGCCTGGACGCCCGCCCAACTCGTCGAGGCGCTGGGCGAGGAGGACGGCCGGTTCGCCGCCGACCTGTTCACCGTCACCGAGCAGGGCACCTTTGAACATGGCATGAGCGTTCTCAAGCTTGCCCGGGACGTGGACGACGCCGCGCCCGAGGTCCGTGCCCGGTGGCAGCAGGTGGTCGGGCGGCTGCTCGCGGCCCGGGACACCCGCCCGCAGCCGGCCCTCGACGACAAGGTGGTGGCCGCCTGGAACGGCCTGGCGATCACCGCCATCGCCGAGTTCCAGCAGGTCGCCGCCGTGTACGCCTCCCCGCAGGACGAGGATGCCAACCTGATGGACGGCGTCACCATCGTCGCCGACGGGGCGATGCGCCAGGCCGCCGAACACCTGGCCACCGTGCACCTGGTGGACGGCCGGCTGCGCCGGGTCTCCCGGGATGGCAAGGTCGGCGAGCCGGCCGGTGTCCTGGAGGACTACGGCTGTGTGGCCGAGGCGTTCTGCGCGCTGCACCAGCTCACCGGCGAGGGCCGTTGGCTCACAATGGCCGGCGAACTGCTGGACACCGCCCTGGCGCACTTCGCCGCGCCCGGTGGCGCCTTCTACGACACCGCCGACGACGCGGAGCGGCTCGTCGCCCGCCCGGCCGACCCGACCGACAACGCCACCCCGTCCGGCCGGTCGGCGTTGATCGCCGGGCTGGTGGCGTACTCGGCGTTGACCGGGGAGACGCGCTACCGGGAGGCTGCCGAAGCGGCCCTCGGGACTGTCGCGCCGATCGTCGGTAAGCACCCCCGGTTCACCGGGTACGCGGCCATGGTCGGCGAGGCGTTGCTGTCCGGGCCGTACGAGATCGCCGTCGTCACCGACGACCCGGCCGGCGACCCCCTGGTGACCGCCGCCCGCCGGCACGCGCCGCCCGGAGCGGTGGTCGTCGCGGGGCGCCCGGACCAGCCGGGTGTGCCGCTGCTCGCCGACCGTCCGCTGGTCGAGGGGCGGTCCGCCGCGTACGTCTGCCGGGGTTTCGTCTGCCAGCGGCCGGTCACCTCGGTCGAGGACCTGGTCGCCGAACTGGGCTGAGCGCACCACCACGCCCGGTAGTCGTCCGCGCCGCCCGCCGGGTGGTCCCGCCAGCGCTTCCCAGGCGGGTCGCCAGCCCTCCGGCTGGGCACGTCGGCGGCCCGGATAGGCTGGCCGCGCTATGGATTCCCGTACCGGTCTGCCAGTTGTCGGCATGGTGGGTGGCGGCCAGTTGGCCCGGATGACCCACCAGGCCGCGATCGCCCTCGGCCAGTCACTGCGTGTGCTCGCGACCGCCCCCGACGACGGTGCGGCGCTGGTCGCCGCCGACGTCCAGTACGGCGACCACACCGACCTGTCCGCCCTGCGCACCTTCGCCAAGGGCTGCGACGTCGTCACGTTCGACCACGAGCACGTGCCCTCCGAGCACATCCGCACGCTGGCGGCGGAAGGGGTACC
Source organism: Micromonospora vinacea (assembly GCF_015751785.1). Taxonomy (NCBI): domain Bacteria; kingdom Bacillati; phylum Actinomycetota; class Actinomycetes; order Micromonosporales; family Micromonosporaceae; genus Micromonospora; species Micromonospora vinacea. The sequence continues at coordinate 2,912,838 of NZ_JADOTY010000001.1, forward strand.
CCTCTACCCGCCGGCGGACGCGCTGCTGCACGCCCAGGACAAGCAGGTCATGCGGGAACGCCTGACCGAGCTGGGTGCGCCCAATCCGGCCTGGCGGCCGGTCGGCGAGCCCGCCGACCTCGTCGGCTTCGGCGAGCAGGTCGGCTGGCCGGTGGTGCTGAAGGCGGCCCGGGGTGGCTACGACGGCCGGGGCGTCTGGATGGTCGACGACGCCGCCCAGGCCAGCGAGCTGGCGACCACGCTGCTCGCTGGCGGCACCCGGCTGATCGTCGAAGAGCGGGTGCCGCTGCGGCGGGAGTTGGCAGTGCAGGTGGCCCGTTCGCCGTTCGGTCAGGTGGCCGCGTACCCGGTGGTCGAGACCGTGCAGCGCGACGGCATCAACGTCGAGGTGCTGGCCCCGGCGCCCGGCCTGGACGAGGAGTTGGCGGTCTCCGCGCAGCAGCTCGCCATCGACCTGGCCACCGCCCTCGGTGTGATCGGCCTGCTGGCCGTGGAGCTGTTCGAGGTGCGCGACGACGCCGGCCGGCCCGCGATCGTGGTCAACGAGCTGGCGATGCGTCCGCACAACTCCGGGCACTGGACCATCGAGGGTGCCCGGACCTCACAGTTCGAGCAGCACCTGCGGGCGGTGCTCGACTACCCGATGGGTGACACGGCGCTGACCGCCCCGGTGGTGGTGTCGGCGAACGTGCTCGGCGGTGAGCCGGGCGGGATGTCGATCGACGAGCGGTTGCACCACCTCTTCGCCGCCGAGCCGGGCGCCAAGGTGCACCTGTACGGCAAGCAGGTGCGACCTGGCCGCAAGATCGGGCACGTCACGGTGCTCGGTGACGACCTGGACGACCTGCGGGCCCGGGCCGCACGGGCCGCGCGTTGGCTGCGCGAGGGCCACGAGTGAGCCACGGTTTCGGGAACGACGAAAGGGCGGCAGTGAGCACTGTTGGCTTGATCATGGGTAGCGACTCGGACTGGCCGACCATGCGGGCCGCAGCCGAGGTGTTGGACGACTTCGGCGTGGCGTACGAGGTGCGCGTGATCTCGGCGCATCGGACTCCGGTCGCGATGATCGAGTACGGGCGCGACGCCGCCGACCGGGGCCTCAAGGTGATCATCGCGGGGGCCGGGGGTGCCGCCGCGCTGCCCGGCATGGTCGCCTCGGTGACGCCGCTGCCGGTGATCGGTGTGCCGGTGCCGCTGAAGCACCTCGACGGCATGGACTCGCTGCTGTCCATCGTGCAGATGCCGGCCGGTGTCCCGGTCGCCACCGTGTCGATCGGCAACGCCCGCAACGCCGGGCTGCTCGCCGTGCGGATCCTCGGGGCGAGCGACGAGGGCCTGCGCGCCAAGATGGCGACGTACCAGCAGGACCTGGAGAAGCTGGTGGCAGACAAGGAAGCCGCCCTCCACGCCGCCCTCCGCTAGCCCCCGCGAGTCCCCACCCCACCTCACCCGCGATCTGGCACTTTCGGTCGCTGCTTCGCGGCTTTTGCCCCTTATGCCGCAACAGAAAGTGCAAGATCGCGCGCGGCAACGCGGGCCGGCCCGCGAACCCGGCCCACTCACCGCGCCCACTCACCCCACGCCGCAGGGACCCTCCGGTCTATCTCATGCCGCGCAGGGCGGTCTGTAGGCGTTCCTGGGCGCGGCGGCGGCGTTCGTTGCTCGCGCCGAGCACCAGCAGCAGGATGCCCACCGGGATCAGCGCCAGCCAGGGGCCCAGGCTGAACAGAGCGTGGATCGCCGCGATCGCGGTGACCGACGCGCCGACGATCACCGGCGCCTGCTGCCGACTGGACGAGCCGAAGATCAGCACCGCGACCGCGCCGAGCAACAGCAGCATCTGCCGCATCGTGCTGGACTCGGTGGCCAGCACGATGGCCAGCGTCGGTACGAAGGCCGCGACCAACGCCGGCCCGTACGCCACCCAACTGCTCATGTCGGGTCGGTGGCGTAGCTCCAGGACGCCGACGAGGAGGGCCAACGCGGCGAACGGCAGCGTGTACGCCTCGGGCAGCGCCACGTCGGCGACTCGCATCAGGACCCACCACGCGGTGATCTCACAGACCACCACCGCCCAGAACAGGATCCGGCGTTCCACCGGCCGGCGGCCGGGTCGGGTCGCCGCCACCCCGAGGACAGCGCCCCAGGCGGCCAGCAGGGCGGCGATGTGGCGGGGTGAGTCGAAGGCGAGGGCCAACGCGATGAGCGCGGCAGCGTACCCGCTCCACTCCACGGTGGAGGCCTCCCGCTGCGCCTCGGGGCGGCGCAGCCGGGGCAGGGTCGCGGCGAGCACCTGGAGGACCGCGCCGACGGCCAGCACCCCGAACGCGGACCAGACCGCCGCCAGCCCGGCGACCAGACCGGCGGTGAGCACGAAGAGCTGCGCCATCAGTGAGGCGAAGAGCCAGCCGAGGATTCGCGCTCGCTGGGTGGTGCCGAACAGCGCCGCCACCGCGCCCACCCCGACGGCGCTGCCGAGGGTGAACACTGTCATCTGCCGGTCGGCGAGGCTGCCGGCGAGCCCGGCGCTGCCACCGGCCAGACCGATGGCGAACACCAGCACCCGGGCCAGCCGCAGCGAGCGGGCCCGCTCGGCCAGCGGCGGCGGTGGGGTCAGTGCGAGACCGAGCATCGCGATGGTGAAGACGGAGAGCGCGCCCACGGTGCTGGCGGGCCAGCCCTGGCCCAGCGCGATGGGTGCGATCAGCAGCGTGACGGCTGCCCCGGGCAGCACCACCGGGACGGCCCGGGACCGCCGCCCACCGCTGAAGCCGGTGGCGGCCAGCGCAGCGGTAGCGGTGAGCAGCAGCGCCGTCAGCACGTGGGTCGGGTTGACCACGTCCGCCGGCGGGGTGAGCAGCTCCGGCGGCGGGCCCTGCCAGATCCGGGTCAGGGTGCGGTGCGGCTCGACCAGGGCGGTGACCAGCGCGGGTGCGATCGAGGCGAGCGCCAGGGCGGTCGGAAGCGCCGCCGCGGCCAGCGCACCCGCGGCGGGGTTGACCCGCCACCGCCGTCGCTCCGGGTCGTCCGGCAGCCGCCGTAGGGCGCCGTCGAGTCGTACCGCCCAACGCCGGACCGGCTGGGCCGCGCCGGTGGGCGGCACGGTGGCCGCGCGGATCAGCTCGGCCAGTACGCCGAGCAGGGCGGCGGCGGCCGCGTAGACGCCCGCGGCGAGGCCGGTGGGGATCGCGGCGAGGGCGCTGATGGTGGCCCCGCCGACCACCGCCACGCTGACCCAGGGCAGATATTGCGGCACTTGCCGGCGGACCGCGGCCACGGCGGCCAGGCCGAGGCTGGTCGCCGCCAGCGGGGCGGTCAGCACCACCTGCGCCGAGTGTTCGAACTCGGCGGCCAGTGCCGCCACCGCACCGGGGAGGGCCAGCAGGGCGGCACCGATCGCCGCGCCACCGATCTGCGCCAGGTGCGGCGGCATTCCCTCGGTGTCGATGTCGGTGACCTGTGGGCGGGCGAGGACGCGGGCCAGCGTGGCCACCACCACGCCGATCAGGGCGATGCTGCCCAGCGCCAGGGCCGTCGTCCACGGGCGGACCAGTCCGGCTCCGGCGGCGTGCAGCGCGACGACCCCGGCCACTGTGGCCCGGGACAGCCCGGCGCGCGCCTCCTCCGTGGCGACCGCGGCCATGCCGAACACGGTGGCCACCATTCCGCCGACCAGGACCGGCGACCACCAGGCCAGATCGAACGCGGCCGGGGCGCCGATCGTGGCGAGCACCACCGCCACCCCGGACACGTCCCAGCGCCAGGGTGGCGGGAGCAGGATGCCGGCGGCGAGGGCCAGCAGCGCCAGCGCGACCGGCGCCTGCCAGGTGGCACCGCCGACGGGGGCGGCCGGCCAGTCGCTCAGGTCGCCCCGCCAGATCGGGCCGGGGGTGGCCAGCACGCCGACCCCACCGCGCACCGCCGTCCAACCGGCGAGGACACCGATCAGGGCACCGCCGACGGTGAGGCCCAGGATCGGCCCGCGTCGCCACTCCTCCGGCATGCTGCGGGCGGCCACGGCGACAACCAGGAGCAGGGCGGCGGCCACCGCCAGCTGCCCGCCCGGGGCGAGTACCGCCCCGATCCGTACCAGCGTGGCGATCAGGGCGGTGGTGACCGCCGCGGCGGCCAGGTCCGAGCCGTCGAGGGTGAGGTCGGCGCGCCGGCCGGCGTCGATGGAGGGGGCCAGGAAGAGCAGCACCGCCGCGACCAGCAGCAGCGCGCCGACCCAGGCGTCGGCGACCGTCGCGCCGGGCGCCCCGAATGCGGCGGCGGTGACCATCAGCGCGCCCAGCCCGGTGCCGACCGACAGCGGCGCGGGGATGTGGCGCTGGGAGACCTGCACGACGGCGGCGTAGCCGAGGGTCACGCAGACCGCCAGGAAGCTGGCCGCCAGGACCGGGACGGTCACCTCGCGGAGGCTCGCCGGGGTGGGGGTCGGGTCGCTCGGCATGGTGGCGGCCACGAACGCGGCCACCGCTCCGGGCAGCGCGAACGCGGCGCCACCGGCGGCCCAGGCGGTGACCGTGTCGGAGGCGGCCGAGGCGATCCGGATCCGGGGCGCCAGCGCGACAAGCGTGCCGGCCACGAACAGTGTGATCAGGACGGCGGCCGTGAGGGTGGGGCTGGACAGGCTGGCACCCGCGCCGAACAGGCCGACCACTGCCGCCCCGATGGCGTGCGCCACAGCGGCCCGGTCGGTGCGGGCGGACAGCCCGATGACTCCGATGCCGATCGCGGTGATCACCATCGGCCAGGGTGCCGCCGCCCAGCCGAGACCGAACGACGCCGGGACGGCGAGCGCGGTCAGCGCCGCGCCGGCGACAGCGAACTCCCGGCGGATCTCGGTGGGGAGTGCCAGCACCGCCGCGATGGTGAGCAGGAACGCGGCACCCGCGAGCTGCCAGGTGGTCGGCCCGACCGCGGCGGCCAACTCGCTTTGGTACCGGCTGAGGTCGGGATCCCAGGCGGGTAGTGCCGCCCGGACCGGTGCCACCCCGGCGCGCAGCGCGCCGCCGGCGACCACCAGACCGCTGACGGTCAGCGCCACAGCGGAGGCGATCTGTGGGCCGCGTCGGGCCGCCTCCGGGACCGCGCGCACCGCCAGCCCGGTGACCGTGATGACCGCCGCGATCAGCAGCAGCGCCCGGCCGGGGAGTGCCACCGAGGCGATTCGGCTGAGCGCGCCGATCACGGCCAGGGTGACGATGCCGGCCGCCACGTCGGGCAGCGGCGGGCGACGCAGCACCAGCGCGCCGGCCAGCCCGATCACTGCGGCCAGCAGCAGCACCACCCCGGCGCCGGACGCGGTCGGCACGGTCTCGGCCCGCAGCAGGGCGGTGACCGCGTACGCCAGTGAGACGGCGACGGCCAGGGCGTGCAGCAACCAGGTCAGCTCACGCAGGCCCGGGACCGGGCGGGTCGGCTGCGGCTGTGTGGAGCCCGCGCTGGCGTCGATCAGCTCGGCGGCCTCCTCCGGGTCGCCCTCCGGCCTGCTCTCGTCGTCACGTTGGCGCGGCGCGGACGGCGTGCCCGGTGTTGGCAGGTCCTGCCGGACGGGGCGTTCGACCGTCACGCCGGAGCGGGCCAGGCCGAGGTCGACGAGGGCGACCAGGGCCAGCACCAGCGCCCAGCCGCCCGGGCCGGTGATCTGGTCGTACGCCAGCAGCGGCAGCACCGGCTGCGCGGCGAGCACTGTGGCGAAGCGGGGCGCGCGCAGACCCGTCCAACCGGCGTACCCGAAGGCGACGGCGGCGGTGACGGCGAAGATCACCCCGGCGAAGACGGTGCCGGAGCCGCTGCCGGTGCCGATCCGGTCCACCGCCCAGAGGGCGTTGCCGGCGAGCGGCACCAACAGCAGGCCGACAGCGGCGATGGTCTCGGCGGTCGAGGTGAGCCCGCGCCGGGCCAGGGCCGGTGGGGCGAGCAGCATCAGCACCGTGGCCAGGAGCAGGATGCCGAGCCGGGCCAGCGCGTCCATCGAGCTGGTGGCCACCGCGGCGAAGACCACAGCGGCCACTCCGAGCAGCAGCGCGCCCAGCCCGAGGGGGATGTTCTGCACCTCACGCGAGGACGCCTCCGGCGGGTGCTCCGGGTCGTCCGCGTCCAGCCAGGCGGCCCGGGGCGGGGGCGGCGGCGGATCATCCGGGGCGGGTGGGGTGCCCTGGCGGGGCACCCGGGGCGGCGCTCCCATGGTGGCGGTCGGTGGCCGCCGGCCGGGGCGGCGGCGGAGCACCCGGCGGGGTCGGGTGGCCTGCTTGATCCGCTCCTCGCCGGCGTGGGCGAGGATGTCCCGCTGGAAGAGCGCGGCCTGCATCTTGGCGGCGATCTGCCGCTGCTCACGCGCGATGGCGGCGTCGCGCGCCTTCATCTCCGCTATCGAACGCTCGATGTCGGCCAGGTGCTCGACCCACTGTGGTTGATCTGCCCCACAGTGCGGGCATCGAACGGCCGGCTTGATCTCCCGGCCGCACGAGGAGCATTGAAAGGTCGCCACGACACCCCTCCACCCGCACTGTGGACTCCCACTGTCGCAGCATGCCCAAAGCTGGCGCGGATTTCGACTCTTGTCGGCGGGTCCGGGGCAAACAACGTCACCGGCCGGCCATCGAGATGCTCGATGACCGGCCGGTGGGCGTCGGTTTCGTCAGGGGCGACCCATGCCCCGGTACTCCCAGCCGGCCTGGGTCCACAGTGCCGGGTCGAGGCAGTTGCGGCCGTCGACGACCTTGCGGCCCTTGACCAACTCGCCGAGGGCGACCGGGTCGGCGTTGCGGAAGTCGGCCCACTCGGTGAGAACGCAGACCAGGTCGGCGTCGCTGACCGCCTCGTTGATGCTGGCCTCGTAGGTCAACTCGGGAACCGCGCGGCGGGCGTTCTCGGTGCCCTGCGGGTCGTACACGTGCACGTCGGCGCCGGCCTTCTGCAACAGGGCGGCGACGGCGAGCGCCGGGGCGTCGCGGACGTCGTCGGTGTTGGGCTTGAAGGTGGCACCGAGCACGGCGATCCGGGTGCCGGAGAAGTCCGGGCCGGCCGGGCCGGAGCGCCGGCCGAGCAGGTCCGCGGCGAGCTGGAGCACCCGGGTACGCCGGCGCAGGTTGATCAGGTCGACCTCGTGCAGGAAGCGCAGCGCCTCACCGGCGCCCAGCTCCTGCGCGCGGGCCTGGAAGGCCCGAATGTCCTTCGGCAGGCAGGCGCCTCCGAAGCCGAGGCCGGCCTGGAGGAACCGGTTGCCGATCCGCGGGTCGTAGCCGATCGCGCGGGCCAGCTGGGTGACGTCGCCACCGGAGGCCTCGCAGACCTCGGCCATCGCGTTGATGAACGAGATCTTGGTGGCCAGGAAGGCGTTCGCGGCGACCTTGACCAGCTCGGCGGTGGAGAAGTCGGTGACCACCAGGGGCACCTCGCGGTCCTCCGTGGCGGCCAGGTCGAACACGCCCTTGTGCGCGGCGTAGAGCATGCCGTTGGCCCACTCGCTCTTGACGCCGACCACGATCCGGTTGGGTCGCAGGACGTCGTCGACGGCGAAGCCCTCCTGGAGGAACTCGGGGCTCCAGGCCACCTCGACGTCCAGGTCGTGGGGGGTGTGCTTGCCGACGAGCTGCTCCACCCACTCGGCGGTGCCGACCGGCACGGTGGACTTGCCGACGATCAACGCCTTGCGGGTCAGGTGCTGCGCGAGGCTGGTCACCGACGCCTCGACGTACGACAGGTCGGCGCCCATGCCGTCGGCCCGCTGGGGGGTGCCGACGCAGATGAAGTGCACGTCACCGAACTCGGCGGTTTCGGCGATGTCGGTGCTGAACCGGAGACGGCCGGCGGCGAGGTTGCGCCGGAGCAGCTCGTCCAGGCCGGGCTCGTGGATCGGCACCTGACCGGCGTTCAGCATGGCGATCTTGTCCGCGTCGACGTCGAATCCGAGTACCTCGTACCCCAGTTCGGCGTAGCAGATGGCGTACGTCGCACCGAGGTAACCAGTCCCCAGGAACGTCACCCGCGGCCGGGGTGCGCCTGAGGGCGGTGTCACCGCGGCGATGGCGGGGGTCGGCTGGATGGTGGGGTAGGGGATCGTCACGCCTGTCTTCTCCGCTCGCACTGGCGTCGCGTCGTCGCGTCGCATTCTGCTGCGGCGCCTGGGCGGGGCACCGGAGGGTGGCTCACTGTCTCGGTCTCCATCATCGCCCAGCGCGTTAGGTGCACCATCTTGCCCATACCTACGCGCCGGTAACATCACCTGAACTGCAGTCGCTAGTCTTCAGTCTGCGCGGTCGGCGGTCAGGAGTCGTCACAGACTGCGCATGATAGTGGTGAAGGGGAGGGCCGAGATGGCCGCAGGGGAGTTCGACGTCTACCGGTTGCCCGACGAGCACCAGGCGATCCGGGAAGCGGTGCGTGAGGTCTGCGCCGCGAAGGTGGCTCCGCACGCCGCGGAGGCCGACGAGACCGGGGAGTTCCCCAAGGCGTCCTACGACGCGCTGCGGGCGGCCGACTTCCACGCCCCGCACATCCCCGAGGAGTACGGCGGCGCGGGCGCTGATGCGCTGGCCACCGCCATCGTCATCGAAGAGGTGGCCCGCGCCTGCGCGTCCTCCTCGCTGATCCCGGCGGTGAACAAACTCGGCACGATGCCACTGCTTTTGTCCGGTTCCGCCGACCTCAAGAGTCGTTACCTGACGCCGGTCGCGGCCGGTGACGCGATGTTCTCGTACTGCCTCTCCGAGCCGGAGGCGGGCAGCGACGCGGCGTCGATGACCACCAGGGCGGTACGTGACGGGGATCACTGGGTGCTCAACGGTGTGAAGCGCTGGATCACGAACGCCGGTGTGTCGGAGTTCTACACCGTCTTCGCCGTCACCGACCCGTCCGCCCGGTCCCGGGGCATCTCGGCCTTCGTGGTCGAGAAGTCCGATGCCGGGGTGAGCTTCGGGGCGCCGGAGAAGAAGCTCGGCATCAAGGGCTCGCCCACCCGCGAGGTCTACCTCGACAACGTGCGGATCCCGGCCGACCGGATGATCGGCGCGGAGGGCGCCGGCTTCGCGACCGCGATGAAGACCCTGGACCACACCCGGGTCACCATCGCCGCCCAGGCCGTCGGGATCGCGCAGGGCGCGCTCGACTACGCCAAGGGGTACGTGGCCGAGCGCCGGCAGTTCGGCAAGGCGGTCGCCGAGTTCCAGGGGATCCAGTTCATGCTCGCGGACATGGGCATGAAGCTTGAGGCGGCCCGCCAGCTCACGTACGCGGCTGCCGGCAAGTCCGAGCGCGGCGACGCGGACCTGACCTACTTCGGCGCGGCGGCGAAGTGCTTCGCCTCCGACGCCGCCATGGAGATCACCACCGACGCGGTGCAGCTGCTCGGTGGTTACGGCTACACGCGGGACTACCCGGTGGAGCGGATGATGCGGGACGCCAAGATCACCCAGATCTACGAGGGCACCAACCAGGTGCAGCGGATCGTGATGGCGCGGCAACTGTTGGCCGGCGTCGTCTAGGGCCTGTTTCATAAGGGCGGCCGGCCAGTTCTTATGAAACAGGCCCTAGGACGGGTTCCGGTGCTCCGGGATCCCGGAGCACCGGAACGTCCGTCACCGGTCGGGGGCGGTCTCGCTCACCGGCCGCACGGGGCAACCCCGCAGGGCGTACGCGAGCAGACCGGTCGCCGCCAGGATGGCGGCGCAGGTGGTGGCGGCGGCGGTGCCGGCGGGTTGGACCAGCCAGCCGGCGACCTGCATCCTCAGGTCCCGGCTGGACCCCATCATCGGCAGTACCGCGATGAGGGTCCAGGTCAGCGGGGCGATCCAGGACAGGGCGGCGCCCAGCACCGTGGCGCCGAGCGCGGTGAGCCCGAGTAGCCCCGCGGTGTTGCGCAGCACCAGGGCGAACGGTTCGTAGCGCGTGTCGGTGATCATGCTGAGGGACAGCAGCGCGGTGATCGTGGCGGCGGCGAGCAGCAGGTGCCCGACACGGCGTACCGGCCAGTTGACCGCCATGGTGTGGTCGAGGGCGCCGTCGGCGCCGCTGAGGGTGGTGCCGACCGCGACCACCGCCAGCATGATGGCGAGGCTGGCCGTCCGGGCGTTGATGGTCGCCGAGTCGGTGAACGCCAGTGACAGCGCCCACGCCAGCGCGATCGAGGTGGTCACTGTGGCCAGGGCGAGCGGGACCCGGCGCGAGCGCAGGTGGAGCTGAAGCTCCCTCACGGCTGACCCTTCGGCAGGATCGCCACCAACTCGTCGTCCCGGCAGGCCAGTACGCCCTCGCGGGCGGCTGCCATCCGGCGTCGCTGCTCGGCCTCCGGCAGACTCACCAGCGCCTGGTACGCGCTCTCCTGCAGCGCCATCTCCTCAGGTGCCCATCCGGGCTGCGGGGCCGGTGGTCGACCGGTCAGCCAGGCGGCGGCGACCATCCGGGCCCGGTACACGTCGCCCCGTACCGACTGTTCGCCGCACTCCTGCTGCCAGGCGGCCTCCAGCAGGGACGGCAGGAAGTAGTCGTCGGACAGGTCGGCGTGGCCGAGGCGGTCGATCGTCGGGGTGTCGAAGACGACGGTGTCGGCGGAGTGCCGGGCCGGTGCCGGGTCCGGGTCCAGTCGTGCCCAGTAGGTGACCTGTTGGGTCTCCACCGCCCGGACCGGTGCGTTGGGCAACTTCGCCGCCATCATGCCGAGCGCCTGGCGGGCGGGGCCGACGACGTCGGGCAGCAGCGCGGCGTGCGCCCGCGTCACGCAGACCTGCGGACCGTCGTTGTCGCAGACCAGTTCGATGGCGACCGGGTCGACGACCGCCGCCCCGCGGGCTCCGCCGATGGGCAGGAGCGGGAGGGCGACCGCGAGACCGAGCACCGCCGGGAGCACGGCGAACGCGATGGCGCGGCGACGGACCGCGCCGAGCAGCAGCAGGCCGGTCGCGGCCAGGGACCCCAACCACAGCGCCTGGAGCAGGCTGACCTTCGTCGCGATCGTCTGGAAGTCGTCCAGACCGGTGATCGCCGGGACGAGCAGCACCGCCGCCGGCTCCGGCCGGAATTGTGCGATCTCCGCGCCCGTGTCGGGTGCCATCGCCAACTCCGGCACCAACCCCACCAGGACGAACCCGACCACGGCGAGGACCGGTGCGGTGATCACGCGGGGCACGGCCCGGCCGGCGGCCATGCCCAGCCAACCCGCGGCGATCAGCGCCGGAACGCCGACCGCGACGACGATGATCGTCGCGTTCGGGAAGTAGTTCGAGGTCGGCACCACCCATCCGGCCGCGATGAGGAAGACCAGGAGGTACGCGGTCACCACCGAGACCGCGAGAGCGCCGGCGGTCGGGGCGACGCGCTGCCACCGTGGTCGGACGGTGCTGGCGAACAACTCGTTGACGCGGTGGCGCGCGTCGCGCCGCCCCATCCACGCCCCACCGGCCAGCGCGAGCGGCAACAGCACCATCAGCAGCGACCGGGCCATCACCGCCAGTTGCATCCACCGCCCCGCGAAGAACTGGGTGGACGACAGCAGCAGCGCCGCGCCGGTCACCAGTATCAACAGGGCGGTGCCCAGCGCCGCCGAGCGGCGCAGCTCGATGCGGAGGATGCGTCCCGTCATGCCGACACCCGCTCTCGGTAGGCGCGCAGCACCGACGAGTAGCCACGTTCGGCGGCGCTGTCACCGGCGTCGCCCGCGGCACCCTGCTCGGTGAGCTGCCCGGTGGTGCCCTGCCACACCAGCCGGCCCTCACTGACCAGCACCACGTCGGAGCAGGCCACCGCGACGTCCTCGACCAGGTGGGTGGAGACGAGTACGCAACTGTCCAGGCCGATCTCCCGCAGCAGCTCGCGGAAGTCGAGGCGCTGCTCCGGGTCCAGGCCGACCGTCGGCTCGTCGAGCAGCAGCACCGCCGGATCGTTGACGATCGCCTGGGCGATGCCGGCGCGGCGCAGCATCCCGCCGGACAGCGTCTTCATCCGGGAGTCGGCGCGGTCCGCCAGCCCCACCCGTTCGACGGCCCGTTGCACAGCGCCGGGGATGGCCGCCTTCGGCATCTCCTTGAGCCAGGCGATGTACTCGACGAACTCCCGGACCGTGAAGCGCGGGTAGAAGCCGAAGTGCTGCGGCAGGTAGCCCAGGCCCCGGCGTACCTGGCGCAGGTCGGCGTTGCCGGTGACCTCGCCGCCGAGCAGTGTCAGCCGTCCACCGGCCGGCTTCACCACAGTGGCCAGGGCGCGCATCAACGTCGTCTTTCCGGCGCCGTTGGGGCCGAGCAGCCCGTGCACACCGGTGCCCAACCTCAGGTCGAGCTCGTTGACCGCGAGGTGTCGGCCGGCCCGGACCTGCAACTTCTCGGCGTGCACCGCCCACGGATAGGTGGACGGAGCGGTCTCCGCCACGCTGACCGTACGCATCATGATCTCTCCATTCGGCAGTGGCTCGACGCCGTCATCGGTGCAGAAGGTTCTGGTGCGGTTCGTACGGCCGGCGCCGGCCCTGAACCAGCGCGACGGCCGTCAACGCCACGGTGGCCAGCGCCCACCAGGGCAGGCTGCCGCCGGTCAGGATCGCCGGCAGTCGCCCGTCGGCGAGGCTCGGTACGACCACACCGGCGGACCAGGCGACGGTCAACGCGAGTGCGGCCCGGTCGACCCCCACCACAGTGCCCAGCGCCAATGCGCCGGCGGTGAATCCCAGGACGGGCAGCAACCAGAGGCCGGGGGAGTGGCCGGTGACCCAGCCCGCCACCGCCAGCACCGGTATGACAGCCGACAGCACCCCCAACGTGCGGCGCATCAGCAGCGCCAGGCCGGTGCGGGGCATGGTGGTTGTCAACTCCCAGGCCGGATCGAGGCGGCGGCTCCAGACCGCGGCCACCGGCAGCAGCGGCGCCACCGGCGCTACCAGCAGCACCAGCGACGGCAGGCTGTCGAACGTCCACTCGAACAGGGCGGCGGCCAGCATCAGCCCGGTGGCGGTGACCAGCCAGGGCAGGACCCGGGCGGCGACCCCGGTGCGTCGCAGCCGGTGACGGCGTACCGGGCCCGGGCCGGTGGCGATGCCGGTGGCGATGTCGTCCGCCACCCGGTCCAGCAGGTCCCGCGTGCCCGGGTCGACGGCGTCGGCCAGCACCGCTCGGCAGGCGGCGCAGGTTTCCAGGTGCGCCTCGACCGCCCAGACGGTCGTGTCGTCGACGTCGGTGCCGCCGGAGGCGTACTGGGAGATGAGGGTGGGCGTCGGGTGAGTGGTCATGACAGCGCCTCCCGGAGGGCGATTCGGGCCCGGCGGGCCCGCGTCTTCACGGTCCCCTCCGGCATGCCGAGCAGCAGTGCGGTCTCCCGCGCGGTCAACCCGTCCAGGACCATCGAGCGCAGCACCTGGCGGAGTTCCGCCGGCAGTTCGTGCAGGGCCCGCTCCAGGTTGGCGTCCATCCCGCCGGCCAGCGCCTCGTCCTCGGCGGCCGGGGCCACGGTCTCGAAGGTCCGCACCGAAGGGATCCGCTCCCGTCGGGCCCGGTGGCGGAACGCGTCGATCAGCCGGTGCGCGGCGATCGTCCACAACCAACCCACAGCGCTGCCGGAGGCGGAGGACTGTGCCTGGCTGCCGGCCGATCGCCAGACCGCCAGGTACGTCTCCTGCAGCACCTCGGCCACCACGTCCTCGTCGGCGCAGCGCCGACGCAGTCGCGCGGTCAGCCACGGGGCGGTACGCCGGTACAGCGCGTCGAACGCGCTCCGGTCGCCCCGCGCGACGCGGCGAAGAAGTTCACCCTCGTCGAGCCCGTCCAGACTTCGTTTCACACCAGGCAAGACGACGCGTACCCCGACCCCGGTTCTGGTTCTTCTGTGATTCAGGTCACACACGGTGCGGCCGGGTGGGTCGGGGTGACTCCCCCCACACCGGGAACGTCGCCCGCCGCGGAGGTGTTGCCGAGCGAGAGGATCACCCTCGGATGATCGCCCCACCCGGCCACCCCCGCCACGACCCCTGCCTCGTCACGTCCAACGATGCCCACCGTCGGGCACCCACGCCATGCCGCCGCTCCCCGCGGTCCCGGTGACGCCCCGCGCCGCCGCGCGTGACGACGCACCCGCAGAGAGATCGAGATGATGAAGCAGCTGGTGGAGAAGACCGGACCCGATTCCGACGTCGCGCACGAGGTTCTGCCCGGCGACCTGATGACCAACCGTCAGCGGGCGCAGCTCGTCCTCGTGCTGGGCGCGTTGATCGCGATCGGCCCGTTGACCATCGACATGTACCTGCCCGCGCTGCCCGCCATCACGGCGGGCCTGCAGACCACCGAGACCGCTGTGCAGTTGACGCTGACCGGCACGCTGGTCGGCCTTGCGTTGGGCCAGTTGCTGATCGGGCCGCTCTCCGACGTGGTCGGGCGGCGGGTGCCGTTGCTGGCCGGGTTGGCCGCGCACATCGTGGCCTCCGTGCTGTGCGTCTTCGCGCCCAACATCGCGGTGCTCGGCGGGCTGCGCGTACTCCAGGGGCTCGGCGTCGCGGCGGCCACCGTGGTCGCGACGGCAGTGGTCCGCGACCTGTTCAGCGGGGCCTCCTTCGCCCGGATCTTCTCCCGGCTGATGCTCGTCATGGGCCTGGCGCCCATCCTCGCGCCCACGCTGGGCAGTGGCCTGCTGAGCTGGACCGACTGGCGGGGTGTCTTCGCGGCGTTGGCGGTGCTGGGCGCGTTGCTGATCGTCGTGGCCGCGGTCCGGCTCCCGGAGACCCTTCCGGTGGCGCGTCGGCGGCACGGTGGGGTGCGCGCCACAGTGCGCGACTACCGGGGACTGGTCAACGACCGGGCGTTCGTCGGCCTGGTGCTGGTCGCCGGGCTGGCAATGGCCGCCCTGTTCGCGTACGTCTCGGGTTCGTCGTTCGTGCTCCAGCAGGAGTACGGCCTCGACGAGCAGCAGTTCGGCATCGCCTTCGGGGCCGGGGCGGTGGGCCTGATCGGGGCCACCCAGTTCAACGTGCGGCTGCTGCGCCGCTGCACGCCGCAGCAGATCCTGGTCAGCGCCCTGATCGCCGGCACGGCGGCCGGCCTGCTGCTGGTCATGTTCGCGGCGACCGGCTTCGGTGGCCTGGGCACCCTGCTCGCGTCCCTGTGGCTGGTCCTGGCCGCCGCCGGCCTCGCCCTGCCGAACGCACCGGCGCTGGCCATGAGTCGGCACAGCGAGGCCGCTGGCACCGCCGCGGCGCTGCTCGGCGCGGTGCAGTTCGGCATCGGAGCGGTGTCGGCGCCACTGGCCGGTCTGTTCGGCACCGGGAGCGTACCGATGGCGATCGTCATCGCGGGCGGCATGGCCGCCGCGCTGATCGTCATGCTCCTCGTCGTACCCCGCGCCACCCTCGGCACTGTCGACAGCGACCTGGCGGTCGCGCTGCACTAGCCCGGAAGGGACGAAAGGGGCGGGCCGGTCCACCGGCCCGCCCCGACGATCAGCGGATCTCGGTGGTGTCCTCGGGGCGCGGCTGACCGCGCGGTGGGGCGGACCAGGGTGACTCGCCACCCACCCTGCGGGGCAACGGGTCGGTCGGTGTCGAGTCGGCCGGGTAACCCAGAGTGAGGGGCGCGGTGTCGCGCTCGGCGGGTGCGGGGGCCGGCCAGTCGGTCATTGTGAAGTCGTCGTCGCGGGGGCCTCCGTCCGACGCGGGGGTGGGTGCCGTGGTCGGCTCGGTCGCCGGGGTCGGCCACTGCCGCCAACGCTGTTGGCTGAACGTGGCCATCAGCAGCAGCAGGCCGATCAGGAAGAGCGTGCCGTTCTCCACGGGCAGCCGCAGCGGCAGTGGATCGCCGAACACCTTCCACTCGTGCGGGATCGCGTCCCGCACGGAGAAGGGCGCCACGAACATCCCGATGTACGGGGTGACCAGCAGCGCACCGGCCACCAACGGGCCCAGCGGTGAGAAGCGCAGCGTGCCGAGCAGGCCCAGCAGGACACCGCCGACACCGAGGTAGACGGCCGGCTCGATCAGGTTGGCGGTGTTGAACGTGCCGATCTCCACCCAGCGGTCGACCGTCCGGCTCGACCCGTCCTGCCCGAGTGTGACCAGCACCCAGGTGATGGGCGCCACCACCAGCCCGGCGAGGAAGCTCCAGAGATGTCGCATCCGCGCACCGTACCGTTTTCGCCATGACTGAGCACCTCTCCGCCGCTCCGAACGGCAAGCCGACGTCGTACTCGCGCGTCACTCTCAGCAAGATCATGACCGCGGTGGACGTGAACCTCTACGGCACCGTGCACGGCGGGGTTCTGATGAAGTTCGTCGACGACGTGGCCGGGGCCGCAGCCGCCCGGCACAGCGGCGGAACCGCGGTGACCGCGGCGATCGACGAGATCGTCTTCTCTGAGGCGGTCCGGGTCGGCGACCTGGTGCACGCGCACGCTCAGGTCAACTGGACCGGCCAGACCTCCATGGAGGTGGGTGTGCGGGTGGTCGCCGAGCGGTGGGACTCGGCCGAGGACGCGCCGGTCCGGGTGGCCACCGCGTACCTGGTGTTCGTCGGTGTGGACGTGGGTGGGGCGCCGCGGGTGGTCCGCCCGGTGCTGCCGGAGACGGCGGAGGACGAGCGCCGGTACCGGGAGGCGGAGATCCGCCGGGCGCACCGCCTCGCCCGCCGCCGCGCCATCCAGGCTCACCGCGCTGGCTGACCCACATGAGATGGCGGGGTGGAGTGTGGGTCGGGCACGCGTCGGTTGGCCTACCCGGTGCGCAGAATGGCGCTTCGAGGTAGGGCAAGATGGCGCCACGGCCCAGTCACAGTGTCGTGTCGGGCCAGGGGGAGGGTGGAGCAGTGGGTGACATGCTGTGGGCGCCGCCGGCGGACGTACGCGAGCGGTCCCGGATCGGCGCCTACCTGCGCTGGCTGCGGGAGCACCGCGGGTTGGACTTCGCCGACTACGACGCGCTGTGGCGCTGGTCCACCACCGACCTGGACGGGTTCTGGAGCTCGATCTGGGACCACTTCGAGGTGATCGCGCACACCCCGCCGACCGCCACCCTGGCCGAGCGGGGGATGCCCGGCGCCCGCTGGTTCCCCGGCGCCACGCTCAACTACGCCGAGAACGTGCTGCGGATGCCGGGGCGGGCCGACGACGACCCGGTGGTGATCTCACACGGGCAGACCCGAGCGCCGGTCACGCTGACCGCCGGGGAGCTGCGCGAGCAGGTCCGCCGGGTGTCGGCCGGGCTGCGCCGGCTCGGCGTCACCGCCGGTGACCGGGTGGCGGCGTACGCCCCGAACATCGCCGAGACGTACGTCCTGCTGCTGGCCACCGCCAGCCTGGGGGCGATCTTCTCGTCCTGCGCGCCCGAGTTCGGCACCCGCAGCGTCACCGACCGCTGGCAGCAGATCGAACCGACAGTGCTGGTCGCCGTGGACGGCTACCGGTACGGCGACAAGCCGGTGGACCGGCGTGCCGAGGTCGCCGCGATCCGGGCCGCCCTGCCGTCGCTGCGACACACCGTCAGCATCGGCTACCTCGACCCGGCCGGCCCCGCGCCCGAGGGCGCGTTGAGCTGGGCCGAGCTGGCCGCGCCCACCGACGAGCCGTCGACGTTCACGCCGGTGCCGTTCGACCACCCGCTCTACGTGCTCTACTCCTCGGGCACCACCGGGCTGCCCAAGCCGATCGTGCACGGCCACGGCGGCATCCTGCTGGAGCACCTGAAGATGCTCGCCCTGCACCACGACCTGGGCCCGGCCGACCGGTTCTTCTGGTTCACCACCACCGGTTGGATGATGTGGAACTTCCTGGTCTCCGGCCCGGCGGTGGGCGCGGCCATCGTGCTCTTCGACGGCAACCCAGGCCACCCGGACCTCGGCGGGCTGTGGCGGCTGGCGGCGCAGACCGGTACGACGTACTTCGGCACCTCCGCGCCGTACCTGCTGGCCTGCCGCAAGGCCGGGTTGGTCCCCCGGGACGTCGCCGACCTGTCGGCGCTGCGCGGTGTGGGTTCCACCGGCGCGCCGCTGCCCGCCGAGGGCTTCCGCTGGGTGTACGAGACCGTCGGCGACCACCTCCAGCTCCAGTCGCTCTCCGGTGGCACCGACGTGTGCACCGGTTTCGTCGGTGGGGTGCCGCTGCTGCCGGTGTACGCCGGTGAGATCGCCTGCCGGGCGTTGGGCGCCAAGGTGGAGGCCCGTTCCGCCGACGGCACCCCGGTCATCGGCGAGCTGGGCGAACTGGTGATCACCGAACCGATGCCGAGCATGCCGGTGGGCTTCTGGAACGACCCGGACGGCACCCGCTACCGCGAGGCGTACTTCGACGTCTACCCGGGCGTCTGGCGGCACGGTGACTGGATCACCATCAACGAGCGCGGTGGCTGCGTGATCACCGGGCGCTCCGACGCCACCCTCAACCGAGGCGGGGTACGCCTGGGCACCGCCGAGTTCTACTCGGTGGTGGAAGGGCTCGACGAGGTACTCGACTCGGTCGTCGTCCACCTGGAGGACGACGAGGGCGGCGCCGGTGAGCTGCTGCTCTTCGTGGTGCTGGCCGAGGGTCTGGAGTTGGACGACCCGATGCGCGCGAAGATCTGCCGTGAACTGCGGACGGCGCTCTCACCCCGGCACGTGCCCGACGAGATCCACCAGGTGCGTTCGGTGCCCCGTACCCTCTCGGCGAAGAAGCTGGAGGTGCCGGTCAAGAAGATCCTCACCGGCACCCCGCTGGACCAGGCGGCGGCCAAGGGCGCCCTGGCCAACCCCGAGTCCCTGACCGCCTTCGTCGCCCTGGCCCAGCGCCGAGCCACCGACAGCACGCCCGCCTGACAGCAACCGCGTGGCGGCGCGCTGGTGCGCGGGCCGGGCATGGCGAGAGTCGGGGCCATGGGCTGTCGCGACCCCTTTGCTCTGCTTCAACAGACGCAACAGTTTGGGTCTCGGAGCGTTGCGTCCGGTGAAGCAGAGCAAAGGGCGCTCACACCCATCGGCCCCCGACGCCGCCGGGCGCCCAACCGGACACGGCGGGCGGCCCGCTCAGGGGAGGGTGTGGGTGACCTTTTCGGTGGCCTGGCGGCTGGCCAGACGGGTCGGGTCGAGACTCCCGCAGAGGACCACTGTGGCGGCCCGGGTCAGCGGGGCCAGCAGCCAGTCGACCGGATCGGGGTGCCGGGCGGCGTCGATGAGGACCCGGGCGCCGGGGAGGATGCCCAGCTCGGTGGCGCGGGACTCGGCGCGGCCCAGCAGGTGCGCGTCGGAGGGGCCCGGGCCGGACTGCGGCGTGAAGTGGTCGCCGTGGCCGCGTACCTCGACGACGTAGTCGGCGAACCCCGGCGGCACCTGCCGTAGCGGGGCGGCGAGCGGGGCCAGCCCGAGCGCGTACCGCTCGTCGGCGGACCAGGACTGCGCCTCGTCGAACTGGTCGACGGCGGCGAAGAGTACCCCCACGTCGCCCGGCGTGTCGACCACGCTCAGCTTGGCCGACCAGCAGCCCAGCAGCACCGCAGCGGTCTGCCAGTGTGGCGGCAGCAGCACCCCGGCCGGAGTGCCCGGCGCGAGGCCGACCTCGTCGACGAGAAGGTTGGCGGTCTTCGCCACCCAGTTGGCCAGGGTGGCGCCGGAAAGTTCGGTGCGGTCGCCGGTGGCGTCGTCGTACCAGGTGAGCAGCGGTCGGGTCGGGTCGGTCGCGATCGCGTCGGCGAACACCCGGGCAATGTTGTCGGCCATCGGCGCGAACGATACGCCCCTGTGGGCCGTACTCGATGACGATGACAAGTCGGCGTACCGTCGGGTCGCAGTCAGCGTCGGCCCCGCGCCCCGGCGTAGGCTTGAGCCCCGGAGTGTTGTTCCCCACAGATCCGTCATTACAAGGAGTCGCCCCGTGACCGCCGGTCGCCCGCCCCGCGTGCTCATCGACGCCACGAGTGTCCCCGCCGACCGTGGTGGTGTCGGTCGATACGTCGACGGTCTGCTCGGTGCCCTCGGCAAGGTGTGCGGGTCGGGGGTGGAGCTGGCAGTGGTCAGCCTCCGCACCGACCTGGAGCGTTACACCCGCATGCTGCCCGGCGCGGAGATCATCCCCGCCCCGGCCGCCGTGGCGCACCGTCCGGCCCGGCTCGCCTGGGAGCAGACCGGCCTGCCGCTGCTCGCCCAGCAGGTCGGCGCGCAGGTGCTGCACTCGCCCTTCTACACCTGCCCGCTGCGGGCCGGGTGCCCGGTCACTGTCACCGTGCACGACGCGACGTTCTTCACCGAGCCGGAGCACTACGACAAGTCCCGCCGCACGTTCTTCCGCAGCGCCATCAAGACCTCGATGCGGCGCGCCAACCGGGTGATCGTGCCCAGCAAGGCCACCCGTGACGAGCTGATCCGGCTGCTCGACGCCGACCCGACCCGCATCGACGTGGCCTACCACGGCGTCGACCAGGCTGCCTTCCACGCTCCCACCGAGGAGGAGAAGGCCCGGGTGCGCGCGCGTCTGGGGCTGGGCAACAGCAGCTACGTCGCCTTCCTCGGGGCCAAGGAGCCGCGGAAGAACGTGCCCAACCTGATCCGTGGGTGGGCGCGGGCGGTGGCCGACCGGGTCGACCCGCCGGCCCTGGTGATCGCCGGTGGGCAGGGGCACGACGAAGACATCGACCGGGCGGTGGCCGAGGTCCCGTCGCACCTGCGTCTGCTGCGTCCCGGTTACCTGCGCTACGCCGACCTGCCGGGTTTCCTCGGCGGTGCCCTGGTCGCCGCGTACCCGTCCTACGGCGAGGGGTTCGGGCTGCCGATCCTGGAGGCGATGGCGTGCGCCGCCCCGGTGCTGACCACGCCCCGGCTCTCGCTGCCCGAGGTGGGCGGCGACGCGGTCGCGTACACCTCGGAGGACCCGGAGCAGATCGCCACCGACCTGGCCGCCCTGCTCGACGACGAGCAGCGGCGGTTGTCGCTGGCGAAGGCCGGGTTCGACCGGGCCAAGGAGTTCACCTGGGAGTCCAGCGCCGAGGTGCACATCGCCGCATGGAGTCGCGCCCGCTCCTGACCGCCAGTGCCGCTGCCGGTGACCCGTGCCACTTCCTGCAGGTACGTCGGGCATGATGTGCGGATGCTCTATGCGGTCATTCCGGCAGGTGGCAGTGGCACGAGGTTGTGGCCGTTGTCCCGCGCTGGCCATCCCAAGTTCCTCCATCCACTGACCGGCACCAGCGCCTCGCTGCTCCAGGCGACAGTGGAACGGCTCGCGCCGCTGACCACACCGGATCGGACCCTTGTGGTCACCGGTGCCGCGCACGTCGCGGCGGTGGCCCGGCAGTTGACCGTGCTGCCGGAGGAGAACATCCTGGTCGAGCCCTCTCCCCGGGATTCCTGCGCGGCGATCGCGTTGGCCGCCGCGGTGATCGCGGCGCGCGACCCGAACGCGGTGATGGGCAGCTTCGCGGCCGACCACCTGATCCGCGACCCGGACAGCTGGGTCTGCACGGTCCAGGAGGCGGTCCGCGGCGCCGAGCAGGGCATGCTGATGACCGTTGGCATCACCCCGACCCGCGCGGAGACCGGCTACGGCTACCTGGAGACCGGCGATCCGACCGAGGGTGTGCCGTGGCGGCCGGTGGCCGAGTTCAAGGAGAAGCCGGCCACCGAGGTCGCCGAGGCGTACGTCCGTTCGGGCCGGCACCTGTGGAACGCCAGCATGTTCGTGTGGCGGGTCGACGTCTTCCTCGCCGAGCTGGCCCGCCAGCAGCCGGCGCTGCACGCCGGTGTCGCGGCGATCGCCGCCGCCTGGGGCACCCCGGAGCAGGACGAGGTCCTGGGCGCGATCTGGCCGACCCTGCCGAAGATCTCCGTCGACTACGCGGTCATGGAGGGCGCGGCCACGGCGGGTCGCGTCGCGACGGTGCCGGGCGACTTCGGCTGGAACGACGTCGGTGACTTCCACACCCTCGGCGACGTGCTGCCCGCCGACGAGGCGGGCAACGTGGTGCTCGGCACGGAGGCCAAGCCGGGTGTGCTGCTGCGGGACAGCAGCAACCTCGTGGTCGTGCCGCAGTCGGGTCGGTTGGTGGCCGTCCTCGGTCTGCGCGACCTGATCGTGGTGGACACCCCGGACGCGGTGCTGGTCTGCCCACGTGACCGGGCGCAGGACGTCAAGTCCCTGGTCGACGAGCTCAAGGAGCGAGGCGAAGAGGGCTACGTCTGAGGGCGGCGAGGGCCGGTGCGACCAGTTGCACGGTCCCGCTGGCCAGCGGCTCGGGCAGCTGGTCCGTCGGGAACCAGCCCAGCGCCTCGGCCTCGTCGCTGACCTGCTCCACCGCCGACGGCGGGGCGAGCACGGCGAACCGGACGTCGTAGTGCGCCGAGCCGCCCTGACACTGCACCTGGTGCACGTCCACGTCGATCGGCACCGGGTCGATGTGCAGGCCGGCGATTCCGGACTCCTCGGTGGCCTCGCGGAGCGCGGCGGCGACCAGGGTCTGGTCGGTCGGCTCGCAGTGCCCGCCGAGCTGCACCCAACGCCCGAACTTGACGTGCAGGCAGAGCAGCACCCGGGAGCCGGTGGAGTCCAGCACCAACGCGCTGGCGGTGACGTGCCCCGGGCGGTGTTGCCGGCTCATCGCGACCGGGCCGGCGGTGAGCAGCGCGAGGGTCCGGTCCCGCGCGCTGGCCGCATCCGGGCTGGTGGGCTGCCAGCCCTCCAGCAACGCTGTGGCGTCGGCGTGCAGCGCCGCGTACGCCTCGGCGTCGGTCGTCTGGCCGTTCGGGCTGGTGATCACGATGTCAGGCACCCCGCCACTGTACGAGCGTGTGCTCCGTACGCTGGCGCGGTGACCTTGCGACTCGTCGAATTCGTGGTGGCCGGTAACGAGGCCAGCGATCTGTTGCCGGTGCGGTCGGCGGCGCTGCTGCGCGCGTACGGTGCCCGAAGGGGCTTCTGGACGGTGCTGGACGAGGGGCCGGTGGAGCGCTGCCTCGCACTGCTGCTGGAGCGCGTTGACGGCGAGTGGACGGACCTGCACGTGCGGGCGGATGCCGGTGTGGAGAACGGGCGGACCGAGGACGGGGAGGCGCTGGCCCACCACGACGGCTGGGTGTACGTCTTCGGCTCCCACTTCGGCTCGAAAGCTGGTCCGCTGCGACCTCGGCGCGCCTTCGTGGCCCGGTTCCGGGAGGACGACGCGGCCACCGGGCCGGTGCCGGTGCACGTGGTGCGCAACTCGTTCCGACTGCACCGGGCGGTGAACGACGCCCTGGCCGCGTCCCCGTTCACCCTCCTGCCGGCGGGGGAGCGGGTGCGGGAACGGTTCATCGTGGAGACGCTGGCGCGGGGGACCGCCCGGGAGAAGAGCTGGGTGAGTCGGCTGGCCCCGGACGACCTGCCGTTGAACGTGGAGGCGGCGGCCTTCACCCCGGCCGGGACGGTGCTGCTCGGGCTGCGTTTCCCGGTCACCGACGCCGGTGAGCCGATCCTGGTCGAGGTGGCCGGTGTGCCGGGCATGTTCACGGCCGACCCGACGTGGCCGCGGGCGGTGGGGGCGTACGTGTTGACCGGGGTCACCCCGCCGGGGCAGCTGACCGGCTTCCGCGCGATCACCCCGACGGTGGACGGCGGGTACGCGGCCGTGATCGGCTCGATCGACGCGCTGGGCAAGGGGTCGGTCCTGCTCGACGACCACCCGGGTGGGGGTGAGGTCACCTCCCGGCACGTCCGTTTCCGGCTTCCCGCCGGCGAGACCGGCGAGGAGCGTCGGCTCGTCGGGGAGGAGGTGGCGGACCTGGCGCCGTTCCATCACGTCGAGGGGGTGGCGGAGCTGGACGGGCGACCGTTCTACGTCACCGACGAGGACCATCGGGTCGCGCTCTGGGTCGGCTGAGTCGGCGCGGGGGGCGGATGACCGGACGGCACCTCCGCGGACCAAGGGCCGCAGACCCTCGTGGTGCCGTCCGATCACCGGGGCCTCCCCGGTCCCGGTGCCCCGGCAGCGCGGGCGTCCAGGACGCGCGGCGCCGTGTTCGGGCATGGGAAGCATGCCGAACCGGCCCCGGAGGCGTCGAGGTTTTTCAGTCCAGGCTTAAAGATGGAGATTACTGCCGGCCAGGTAGAGTCGAACGGTCATCCGGCATCCCCCTGCCGGCGACACGGGAGCGCTCCATGCTGAAGATCCACTTTTCTGGGGAGGACATCCTCCGAACCCGGGTGGCGCCGGCGGCGGACCCGGTCTGGGAGCTGGTCCTCAGCCTGCACGTGCTGCGCGGCCGCAGCCGCGACCCGTTGACGGCCAACTGGCGGCGCACCGTGGCCCGGGATCTGCGCCAGGACTCCGCCTCGGAGCAACTCCGCCTGCTCTTCGCGTTGAACCCACCGCGTGGCTACTTCCCCGACTTCCTCACCCCGTACGCCAGCGTCGAGGGCTTCGAGGCCGGGCTGGACGCGCTGCGCCGTACGCCCGCCGAGCTGCTGCACCGCGACCTGAGCGTGCTGGCCGCCGAGAATCAGCTGCCCTCCTCGGCGGCCGCGCTGGCCCGGGGTGAGGCGTCGGCGCTGCACCACCTGGCCGACTCGATGGAGCAGTACCGGTCCCTGGCGATCAGCCCGTACTGGAGTCGGATCCAGGCCGCGGTGGCGGCGGACCGCGCCCGGCGGGCGCGGGCGCTGCTCGACGGCGGTGTCGAGGGCCTGCTCACCAGCCTCCGACCGGCGATGCGCTGGGAGAGCGGGGTGCTGGAGGTCCGCAGTTATCCGCACAGCCGGGAGCTGCACCTGGACGGCCGTGGGTTGCTGCTGGTGCCGTCGTTCTTCTGCGCGGCCACCCCTGTCGCACTGCTCGACCCGGCGCTGCCACCGGTGCTGGTCTACCCGGTGGACCGGCTGGGCGCGCTGGTGTCGCCCGACGCCGGCGGCGGGTCCGCGTCCGGTGCCGCCCGCGAGTCACTCGCCGCGCTGCTGGGCCGAACCAGGGCGGCGGTGTTGCAGGCCAGCGACGAGGGCTGCACCACCGGCGAGGTCGCCCGCCAGCTCAACATCTCACCGGCGGCGGCGAGCCAGCACGCCACTGTGCTGCGCAACGCTGGCCTGCTGGTCAGCCACCGCGAACGCAACAGCGTGCTGCACACGTTGACCCCGCTGGGCCGGGCCATGCTTGACGCGTGACCCGGCCGTTCCACACCGGGCGGGGCCGCGGCGTGCGCCGGGCTTCGGAGCGTGCGCTGGGCTTCAGGGCGCTCGCCGGGCTTCAGAGCGCGAGCGCGGCGCTCGCCGGGCTTCAGAGCGCGAGCGCGGCGCTTGCCGGGCTGCCGGGCGGTGGCGGCAGCAGGGTCGACCCGACGCCCTCGGCGGCCAGGGCGGCGCGCAGCCGGTGCAGGTCGGCGCCGAAGCGGACCAGCCCGATCGGCTCGACGGGTGTCGGGGCCGAGCCGAGCAGCAGGGCGGCGCCGTCCGGCCAGCCGGGCATCTCGGCGACCAGGCCGGCGCGTACCTCGGCCTCGTCGACCACTGTGAAGACAGTGCCGGGGGCGACCACCTCGGCGACCGCGTCGATCGCCCGTCGCACCGCGCCCAGGTCGGCCGGCGTCGGGCCGGGACCGTCGGCCAGGGTGGCGGCGTCGGACAGCCCGGCGGCGCGGGCCTCGGCGGTACCGAGTGAGAACAGGTCCTGTGCCGCGTCGCGGATCAGCGCCCGCGCGCCACCGGCGTCGTCCGAGTCGGTGGCGGGCAGGTAGCCCCGCACCACAGCGACGGGCACCTGATCGCACTTGCCCTTGATCAGCTCGCCGGCGCCCGCCAGCTCGTCCACCACGGCCATCTGGGTCAACTGCAACTCGTTGCCGTACGGGTCGATCTCGCCCCGGTGGTCGCGGATGGCCGGCATCCCGGCCACGCCGAGCGCCACGTCGGTGAGTCCGTTGCGCCAGGGCCGACCCATCGTGTCGCTGATGATCACGGCCAGGTCCAGGTCGTAGCGTTCCCGCAGCGCGTCCCGCAGAGCCCGCGCCGAGGCATCCGGGTCGACAGGCAGCAGCACCAGCTGGGTCTTGTCCACGTTCGACGCGTCGATCCCCGCCGAGGCCATCACGAAGCCGTGATGGGTCTGCACGATCCGGGTCGCACCCCGGCTGGCGACCACCCGGGCGGTCTCACCGGCCAGGACGTCGTCCCGTGCGGCCAGCCGTTCCGGCCCGTCCGCCGGCACGTCGACCAGTCGCCCCTCCGCCTTGGAAACGATCTTGCTGGTCACCACCAGCACGTCGCCGTTGCGCAGCCACGGCGCGGCGGTCGCGATCACC
Organism: Micromonospora vinacea; assembly: GCF_015751785.1. Classification (NCBI taxonomy): domain Bacteria; kingdom Bacillati; phylum Actinomycetota; class Actinomycetes; order Micromonosporales; family Micromonosporaceae; genus Micromonospora; species Micromonospora vinacea. The sequence goes on from NZ_JADOTY010000001.1 coordinate 2,939,027, forward strand.
GCGGCCAGGTCGTCGCCCTCGGTCACGTGGCCGATGCCGAGCACCGGCAGAATCTCCAGCCTCACGTCAACTCCACCGCGGCGCGGACCATGGCCGCCGTCGCCGCCTCGTCGGTCATCCGCAGCGGCACCGCGCGGACCGTCACCTCGGGCACAACAGTGCCCGCGTCCTCCTCGGCCACCAGCCAACCGTCGAGCAGACCGCCGCTGGCCCTGCCGCCGTAGAGGCGACCCACCCCCGCCGCGCTGCACTCGACACCGAGCACTGCCAGACAACGGTCGGCCATCCCCCGTACCGGGGCGCCGCCGATGATCGGGGAGACACCCACCACCGGCGCCGGGCCGTCCGCCACGGCCTCACGCAGCCCCGGTACGGCCAGCACCGGCGCGACGCTCACCACCGGGTTGCTCGGTGCGATCAGCACCAGGTCGGCCGAGGCGATCGCGTCCAGCACCCCGGGTGCCGGCTTCGCCGTCTCCGCGCCGACGAACACGAACCGCTGAGTGGGGATGTCGGCCCGGTACCGCACCCACCACTCCTGGAAGTGGATCGCCCGCTGACCCTCGTCGTCGTCGACCACGGCATGGGTCTCCAGACGGTCGTCCGTCGCCGGCAACAGGCGTACGCCCGGCTCCCAGCGGCTGGCCAACGCCTCGGTGACCGCGCTCAACGGGTAACCGCCGTTGAGCATGGTGCTGCGGACCAGGTGGGTGGCGATGTCCTTGTCACCGAGGCCGAACCAGGTCGGCTGTGCCCCGTACGCGGCCAACTCCTGCTTGACGGTCCAACTCTCGCCGACCCGACCCCAGCCCCGTTCCGGGTCGGCGCCCCCACCGAGCGTGTACATCACGCTGTCCAGGTCGGGGCAGATCTTCAACCCGTGTAACCACAGGTCGTCGCCGACGTTGACCACGGCGGTCACCTCCGCGCCGACGTCACGGGCGTACGCCCGGACCCCGAGCAGGAACCGGGCGCCGCCGATGCCGCCGGCCAGAACCACGATGCGCATGTCGACCATCCTCGCGCACGTGACGCCTCCGATCCGTGGGTGGCCCGCGAGACTAGGCTCACGTGCACCCTGTCCGTTGATGCCCCGAGGGGGAACTCGTGACCAGCCCCGCCGAGCCCGCGTCCGCCGACGCGTCGCAGGCCCGCCAGCTGACCAAGCCACTACGGGAGCTCGCCGCGCTCGCGCTGCTTGGTGCCAACGCCGTGTTCCTCTTCGTGGGCCTGCTCCGGCTGATCGCCCCGAACGACTACAGCTCCTTCACCGACCGGGCGGGCAGCGCCTTCTACGCGTTCATCGGGGTGGAGGCGGTGGGTCTGCCACTGCTGGCGGTGCTGCTGGCCACGCACATCTCGCCGGTGCTGGCGAAGGCGAAGCTGATCACGCAGGCAGCTGTCGTCGAGTACGCGGTCAGCGCCCTGTTCGGCACGCTGACCATGCTGATCTGGACGGTGGGCCGACTGGCCGAGGCCGAGGTGCTCGACGCGCTGCTCGGTGTGCTCACCCGGTTCGCCTGGATGGTGATCTTCGCGGTCGCCGCCTGGGTGGTCTACACCATCTGGCGCGCCCACTACTACGTGCCGCGACCCAAGCCCCAGCCGGGCGTCTACGGCCAGCCGCAGCCGGGCTGGCCGCAGCAGCAGGGTGGGTGGCCGGCCCCGGGTCAGCCCGGCGGCCAGCCGCAGGGTGGATGGCCCGCCCCCGGCCAGCCGGGCGGCTACCCGCAGGCGGGTGGTTACCCGCAGGCCGGCCAGTACGGCCAGCCGTCGCCGCCGTTCCAGGCACCGCAGTCCGCGCCGCCGTTCCAGGCACCGCAGTCGGCTCCGCCGCACCCGCAGTCCGTGCCGCCGTTCCAGGCACCGCAGTCCGCGCCGCCGTTCCCGCAGTCCGGGCCCCCGGCGAACCCCGCCCCGCAGTCGGCGCCGCCGTCCCCGGCCGCGCCGCCGTTCGGGCAGCCGCCGTCGGCCGACCCCACTCAGGCCATTCCGCGTCAGTCCGCCGACCCGACCGAGGTCATCTCCCACCCCACCGACCCGGACACCGACCGGACCCAACACATCAAGCCCAACGACCACCCCGACCAGCCCCGCTGAGTCCGCACCGGTAGATCTTGGACACTTTCCGTTCCGAGTTGACGGAAAGTGTCCAAGATTGCCAGCTGCGGGAGGTGTGAACGGCCTGGCGGCGCTGCCGCGATCGTTCAGTGCCGTTTCCCACGGTGGGGCTGGGGGCGGTGGGCCAGGCTCGCACTGCGCATAGGGTGAGTGGATGGTTGATCGCACCCACTCCGGCCCGAGCGATGCGAGCGTGCGGCGGGCCCTGGGCCGGGCCGCGAACGGGCGGGCGCTGGATGTCGACGAGGCGACCGCGCTGCTCGCCGCCCGCGGAGACGCGCTCGACGAACTGCTCCGGATCGCCGGTGGGATCCGCGACGCCGGGCTGCGGGACGCCGGGCGGCCGGGTGTGGTCACGTACTCCAAGAAGGTCTTCATCCCGCTGACCCGGCTCTGCCGGGACCGCTGCCACTACTGCACCTTCGCCACAGTGCCGCACCGGCTGCCGGCGCCGTTCCTGGACCGCGACGAGGTCCTCGCGATCGCCCGGGCCGGTGCCGCGCAGGGTTGCAAGGAGGCGCTGTTCACCCTTGGCGACCGGCCGGAGGAACGGTGGCCGGCGGCCCGGACCTGGTTGGACGAACGCGGCTACGACTCGACCCTGGACTACCTGCGCGCCTGCGCGGTCGCGGTGCTGGAGGAGACGGGTCTGCTGCCGCACCTCAACCCCGGGGTGCTGTCCTGGTCGGAGCTGCAACGGCTCAAGCCGGTCGCGCCGAGCATGGGCATGATGCTGGAGACGACCGCTACCCGGCTCTGGTCCGAGCCGGGTGGCCCGCACTTCGGCTCACCGGACAAGGAGCCGGCGGTCCGGTTGCGGGTGCTCGAGGACGCGGGCCGGGTCGGGGTGCCGTTCACCACCGGCATCCTGATCGGCATCGGGGAGACCCCGGCGGAGCGGGTGGACGCGCTCTTCGCGATCCGCCGTGCCCACCGGGAGTACGGCCACCTCCAGGAGGTGATCGTGCAGAACTTCCGCGCCAAGCCGGACACGGCGATGCGCGGCATGCCGGACGCGGAGCTGCACGACCTGGCCGCCACTGTGGCGGTGGCCCGGTTGCTGCTCGGCCCGAAGGCCCGGATCCAGGCCCCGCCGAACCTCATCGCCGGCGAGTACGACCTGCTGCTGCGCGCCGGCATCGACGACTGGGGCGGCGTCTCCCCGCTGACTCCCGACCACGTCAACCCGGAGCGGCCCTGGCCGCAGATCGACGAGTTGGCCCGGCACACCGAGTTGGCCGGGTTCACGCTGCGGGAGCGGCTGACGATCTACCCGGAGTACGTGCGGGCGGGCGACCCGTGGCTCGACCCACGGCTGTTGCCGCACGTCGGTGCCCTGGCCGACCCGGCGACGGGCATGGCGGTCGAGTCGGCGATGCCGCAGGGACGACCGTGGCAGGAGCCGGAGGAGGTGTTCGGCGGGCGGGTCGACCTGCACGCCACCATCGACACCACCGGCCGCACCGACGACCGGCGCGGCGACTTCGACAGCGTCTACGGCGACTGGTCCGAGGTCGCCGGCAAGGTCACCCCGGAGGCGACCGCGCGCCGTGCGGGCGTACCCGTGGCACCGGCCGGGAGTGGTGCGGACCGTGACCTGGCGGCCGGGCTCAAGCTGGCCGCCGACGACCCGGCGGCGCTGCTCGACCCCCGGCACACCGACGCCGCGCTGGCGCTGTTCGGGGCGGACGGGCCGGCGCTCGACGAGTTGTGCCGCCTCGCCGACGACGTGCGTCGCGCGGCGGTCGGCGACGACGTCACCTACGTGGTCAACCGCAACATCAACTTCAGCAACGTCTGCTACGTGGGCTGCCGGTTCTGTGCCTTCGCGCAGCGTGAGCGGGACGCCGACGCGTACCGGCTCTCGGTGGAGCAGGTCGCGGATCGGGCCGAGCAGGCGTGGGCGGCCGGTGCCAGCGAGGTGTGCCTCCAGGGTGGCATCGACCCGAAGATGCCGGTCACCGGGTACGCCGACATCGTGCGCGCCATCAAGGCCCGGGTGCCCGAGATGCACGTGCACGCGTTCTCGCCCATGGAGATCGTCACCGCCGCCGCGAAGGCCGGGGTGCCGGTGCGTGAGTGGTTGCTCCAACTGCGCGAGGCCGGGCTGGACACCATCCCGGGCACCGCCGCCGAGATCCTCGACGACGACGTGCGCTGGGTGCTGACCAAGGGCAAGCTCCCGGCCGCCGCCTGGGTCGAGGTGGTCAGCACCGCCCACGAGCTGGGCATCCGGTCCAGCTCCACGATGATGTACGGCCACGTCGACCATCCCGGGCAGTGGCTGGCGCACTTCCGGGTGCTGGCCGGGGTGCAGGACCGTACGGGCGGGTTCACCGAGTTCGTGGCGCTGCCGTTCGTGCACACCAATGCGCCGATCTATCTGGCGGGTATCGCCCGGCCCGGGCCGACCTGGCGGGAGAACCGGGTGGTGCACGCCATGTCCCGGTTGCTGCTGCACGGCCGGATCGACAACATCCAGTGCTCGTGGGTGAAGCTCGGCGACGAGGGCACAGTCGCGATGCTCCAGGGCGGCTGCAACGACCTCGGGGGCACGCTGATGGAGGAGACGATCTCCAGGATGGCCGGTTCCGACAACGGGTCGGCGCGTACCGAGGAGCAGTTGCGGGCCATCGCGAAGGCCGCCGGCCGTCCGGCGCGCAAGCGTTCGACTGCGTACGGTCACGCCCGGCCCTGACGTCGAACCTTTCCCCGCCACCGGCCGTACCACGCGGCATGACCAGTGATCAGCGGAAGCGGCAGTGGCCGCGACTGACCCGCCGGCAGACGTTGACCGCCGCGGCCAGCGCCACCCTCGGCGCCGCCGCGCTCACAGTGCCGGGCCTGTCGGCCGCGCAGAACGCCCCCGGCGCGGCCGGTCGAGCCGACGAACCGATCGTCGTGCACCTGCGTGACGCCGACTCCGGAACGATGGACGTCTTCGTCGGTGAGACGCGGATCGAGGTACGCGACCGCGGCCTGGCGGACCGGTTGCGGCGCGCCGCCCGGCGCTGACCCGACCCTCCGCCCCGCCATCCTGTCCCCGCCCAGTGAGGTTGGTCAGTCATGTCTTCCCACCGCGAGGCCCCGGAGATAGCCAAGGATCCGGTCGCCGACAGCTCCGACCTGTACGCGTTCGTCAGCCCCGACAAACGCGACACTGTCACGTTGATCGCCAACTATGTGCCGTTGCAGCTCCCTTCCGGGGGCCCGAACTTCTTCGAGTTCGGCGACGACGTGCGGTACGAGATCCATATCGACAACGACGGCGACGGTCGTCCAGATGTCACCTACCGGTTCGAATTCACCACCGAGATCACCAACCCGAACAGTTTTCTCTACAACACCGGGCCGATCGATTCGCTGGACAGCAAGAACTGGAACCGGCGGCAGTTCTACAGCCTGACCCGGGTGGCCGACGGCCGCGAGCACCGGCTGGCGCACAAGCTGGCCTGCCCGCCGTGCAACGTCGGCCCGCTGTCCACCCCGAAGTACGCCGACCTGGTGCGACAGGCGACCTACTCGCTCTCCACAGGGGAGCGGGTGTTCGCCGGGCAGCGCGCCGACGGGTTCTTCGTCGACCTCGGGGCGATCTTCGACCTCGGCACGTTGCGGCCGTTCCAGCAGCTGCACGTCGCCGGGAAGAAGATCTTCAAGGCCGAGGGGGACCCGGTCAACGCCACCGACCGGATGAACGTGCACAGCATCGCGGTGCAGGTGCCGCTGGAGCGGGTGCGCCGGCGCGCCAACCGGTACGGCGCCGGCGACCGGGCGTCGGTGATCGGGGTGTGGACGTCGGCGTCGCGTCGGCAGGTGCGGGTACTCGGTGACCGGGGTGGGGCGGACACCTCCACCGGCCCGTTCACCCAGGTCTCGCGGTTGGGAAATCCACTGTTCAACGAGGTCATCGTGCCGATGTCCAAGAAGGACCTGTGGAACTCGCTGCCCCCGTCGGAGGACAAGCGGTTCGCCCAGTTCGTCGAGCAGCCGGAGCTGGCCGCGTTGCTGCCGGCGCTCTACCCGGACGTCTTCCCCAACCTGGACAAGCTCACCAAGGCCAAGAAGGCCCGAGCCGACCTGGTGGCGATCCTGCTCACCGGCGTGCCGGCCGGGCTGATCGACGGCTTCACCAACGCCACCGGCGACGTGCAGGCCGACATGCTGCGACTGAACACCGCTATCCCGCCGACCAGGCGTCCGGACCGGTTCGGGGTGCTCGGCGGGGACCTGGCCGGGTTCCCGAACGGGCGACGGGTCGGTGACGACGTGGTCAGCATCGCGTTGCGGGCGATCGCCGGGGTCACCGTCCCGCTGGTGGACAAGACGTTCGAACCGGACGCGGCGGCCGCCGCTGTCACCCCGGGGCTGAGCGCCGCCGACGTGACAGCGCCGTTCCTCGGAAACTTCCCCTACCTGGGTACGCCGTACGACGGGTTCAACAACCCGCCGGCGGGGTCCTGATCGGCGCGGGGGCGAGCGGATGCACGAGCACACGTACGGGCCGTCGGAGACCGGGAGCGTCGTCCTCGATCTGGGCGGCGACACCGGTGCCCTGATCGTCTACACGGGTCGTGATCTGCACGGCCGGGAGATTGAGATCAGTCGCGACGATGATCGGCGGGTGCACTCGGCGGTGCGCGAGCGCCGGGTGCGGGACGGCTCGTTCCACAGTGCGGTCTATCCGGATCTGCCAAGCGGGATCTATACCGTCTGGTGGGACGACCGTACGCCCGCCGGCACGATTTCTGTCCATGGTGGAGCGATAGCCGAGTTTGCCTGGCCCAGCAGCGGTTTTGGGGTCGCTGGCTGACCTCGACGCATCGGTTTCACCGCCGCGCCCCGTCCACATTGTGGACGGGGCGCGAGTGCTGTCCACGGCTCGACGGGCGGTCTGCGCCGCGCCGCGTTAACCTGTCCCCCACCAAGATCAGCTTAGGGGTGGAGGTCTCTGGTGCCGTCCGGTCGGCGACTCTTCGGGGAAGCGCCACGGCAGAAAAGTCGGGCAACTCGCCGGAGAGGGCGTTACTCGGCCGGGGTCTGAATCGATAGGGCAGGTTGCGAGGCTGGACGGCCCGAGTGGCCGGCCGGGGGTGTCGGGAGGGCGACTCCATTATCAAGTTTGGCTTGACGGCGCACGCATTACACGCGTGTAATTTGAATGGGGTTGTTCGCACGGAACGCAACAAAACGGGACCGGACGGACAAGCACGCCTTTCGCGTGGGGGGTTGCAGCGGCGATGACGCCGGTGCGCGACAAGGAGGCATTTGATGGACGGCCAGCTTGAGGTGGCCGACCTGCTCGGAAACGCGCCGGAGTGGCAGGAGCGGGCGTTGTGCTCGCAGACCGACCCCGAGGCGTTCTTTCCCGAGAAGGGCGGCTCGACCCGCGAGGCGAAGCGGATCTGTTCGCGTTGCGAGGTCAAGACCGAGTGCCTTGAATACGCTCTCGGGCACGACGAGCGGTTCGGCATCTGGGGTGGGCTCTCCGAGCGGGAGCGGCGCAAGTTGAAGCGGCGGGCCGCCTGAGCGGTGCAGGTCTGGGCCGGGGGGCCCGCCTGGGCGGTGTGAGGTCGAGGCGGTGGGGGCCGCCCGACTCTCCGCTCGGGGGTTGGCTCAGGCGAGCTCGTCCGGGTCCACCCCGAGAAGGTTCGCCACCTGTTCGATGATCACGTCGTGGACGAGATCGGCGAGGTCCTCACGGTCCATCGCCCGGAACTCCAGGGGCCGCCGGTACAGCACGATCCGCGGCGGCACCTCCTGCCGGCCCGGGCGACCGGGCAGCAGCCGGGCCAGCGGGACCTCGCCGTCCTCCAGCACATCGGAGTCGTAGACGTTCAGGTCCGGCGGGACGTCCTCGACCGCGAACTCGACCCCGGCCAGCTCCTTGGCGAACCGACGCTCCAGCGTCTCGACGGTGTCCAGGACCAGGTCGTCGAAGACCTCGGCCTTGGTCCGCGCCAGCGGCACGGTGGCCGGCACCAGCCGCCCGCGCAGGCCGCGCCCGTGCCGGTCACGATGCGCACGCCGGCCGGAGCCGGGGCGGCGGTGTTCCGGGCTCGTCATGAGGCAAAGGGTAGCGCCCGTGTCGGGCTGGCCAGCGGCAGCGCCGATCCCGTGGCGCGGCGCGCCCAGGACGGTCGACTGTGATCACCATGACGGGCGTGTCGCAACGCGAAGCGATGCGCCGGACCCGGTAATGGAGATACCCTGCCGCACGTGAGGTCACCACGGCGCTGCTCCCGTAACGGCTGCCCCCGGCAAGCGGTCGCCACATTGACCTATGTCTACAACGAGTCGACAGCGGTGGTGGGGCCGTTGGCGGCGTTCGCCGAGCCGCACACGTACGACCTGTGCGAGCCGCACGCCCGCAGCCTGACCGCCCCGCGGGGCTGGGACGTCGTCCGGCACGAGGGCGAATTCGAGCCGCCGCCGCCCACGACCGACGACCTGGTCGCGCTGGCCGAGGCGGTTCGCGAAGCCGCCCGCCCGGCCCCCCGCCCCCCGGAGCCGGACCAGAGCCGCCCCGAGAACCCCCACCAGACGGGCCGCCGAGGCCACCTCCGAGTAATCCCCCCCAACCACTAACCGGGCCCCCAGCGCTCCCCTCTTTCCGGCGTTGATCAAGAGGTTTCGGTCATCAGCCGGCGCGTTTTTGACGCAAACCTCTTGATCAACACCAGTGGGTGGGTGCGTTAGAGCTTGGTCCAGGCTTCGGTTAGGACTGTGCGGAGGATCTGCTCGATCTCGTCGAAGTGCTGCTGCTCGGCGATCAGTGGCGGGGCCAGTTGGATGACGGGGTCGCCCCGGTCGTCGGCCCGGCAGTAGAGGCCCGCCTGGAACAGGGCGGTGGAGAGGAAGCCCCGCAGCAGGCGCTCCGACTCGGCCTCGTCGAAGGTCTCCCGGGTGGCCTTGTCCTTGACCAGTTCGATCCCGTAGAAGTAGCCGTCGCCGCGGACGTCGCCGACGATCGGCAGGTCGTGCAGCTTCTCCAGGGTGGCCCGGAAGGCGTCCTCGTTGGCGCGGACGTGCCCGACCAGGTCCTCGCGGGCGAAGACCTCCAGGTTGGCCAGGGCCACCGCGCAGGAGACCGGGTGCCCACCGAAGGTCACCCCGTGGGCGAACATGCCGGTCTCGGTGAGGAACGGTTCCATCAGCCGGTCGCTGGCGATCATCGCGCCGAGCGGGGCGTAGCCGGAGGTGATGCCCTTGGCGGTGGTGATGATGTCCGGCTGGTAGCCGTAGCGCACCGCGCCGAAGTACTCGCCCAGCCGCCCCCACGAGCAGATCACCTCGTCCGAGACGAGCAGCACGTCGTACGCGTCGCAGATCTCCCGTACCCGCTCGAAGTAGCCGGGCGGCGGCGGGAAGCACCCGCCGGAGTTCTGCACGGGCTCCAGGAACACCGCGGCGACAGTGTCCGGACCCTCCCGCTCGATGGCCCGACCGATCTCGTCGGCGGCCCAGCGGCCGAACGCCTCGGGGTCGTCGCCGTGCTCGGGCGCCCGGTAGAAGTTCGTGTTCGGCACCTTGATCGCACCCGGCACCAGTGGCTCGAAGTCGCTCTTGATGCCCGGCAGGCCGGTGATCGACAGGGCTCCCATGGAGGTGCCGTGGTAGGCGATGTACCGGCTGATCACCTTGTACTTGTTGGGCTTTCCGGTGCGCTTGAAGTAGGCGCGGGCCAGCTTCCACGCAGCCTCGACTGCCTCGGAGCCTCCGGTGGTGAAGAAGATCCGGTTGAGGTCGCCAGGGGTGAGCGCGGCGATCCGCTCGGCCAGTTCGATGGCCTTCGGGTGGGCGTACGACCAGAGCGGGAAGTAGGCCAGTTCACCGGCCTGCTTGGCGGCAGCCTCGGCCAGTTCGGTGCGGCCGTGGCCGGCGTTGACCACGAAGAGCCCGGCGAGCCCGTCCAGGTAGCGGCGACCCTGCGCGTCCCACACGTACGCTCCCTCGCCGCGCACGATGGTCGGCACCTCACCGGCGGAGTAGCTCGCCATCCGGGTGAAGTGCATCCAGAGGTGGTCGGTGGCGTTGGCCATGTCGAGCCCCATCGGTCGTCGGGCCGGTTCAAGGGGTGAGGCCGGCCGCTCTGTCAACGGTTATCGCACAGTCTCAGCCTCCGGGGCAAGTGTTATCGGCGGTATCACGGTCAGTTGGCGACGGATTTAGCGCACACGCGTCACAGACGCAACGGAATCCGTACTGTCGTTGGCTGCTTCGTTGGCGGTCGGCAGGAGCCGGCGGTGTGCTGGTGGCCGCCCTTTCGAGCTGAATCGTTTACGGCATCACAGCAGCCGGTCGGGATGGCGCTCGGCTGCCCAGGTAGTGCCTGCCGGCCGCCGAATCGTTTGCGACATCAGCTCCACAGGGCCTGCTCGGGGGAAGCGCCTCCTTCGGCTGCCGGCTCAATCCACCCCGGTTCGCCGAGATCGCGGTGTCCGGACGTGATTGATACCGCGTTATCGGTGAAGTCGAGTGGATCAAGCACGAACGCCGGCGCGAACGCCGGGCGCGACAAGCGAGGGTCAGGCCGTACCCCAGGTGTAGGTCTGCTTGCGGAGCTTGAGATAGACGAACGCCTCGGTGGAGAGCACCCCGGGCACCGCGCGCAGTCGTTGCAGGATCTCCAGCAGGTGGTCGTCGTTGCGGCAGACCACCTCGGTGAGCAGGTCGAACGACCCGGCCGTGATCACCACGTAGTCGACCTCGTCCAGCTCGGCCAGCCGGTCGGCGACCGCCTCCAGGTCGCCGTCGGTGCGTAGGCCGATCATCGCCTGCCGGTTGAAGCCGAGCTGGAGCGGATCGGTCACCGCCACGATCTGCATCACGCCGGAGTCGATCAGCCGCTGCACCCGCTGGCGGACCGCGGCCTCGGACAGCCCCACCGCCTTGCCGATCGTGGCGTACGGGCGGCGGCCGTCCTCCTGGAGTTGCTCGATGATCTGCTTGGCCACGTCATCCAGCAGAGCGTGATTGGCGCCTTCACGGACAGCGACGCGTCGACCGCCGTTGCTGTTCTCGTGCTGCCGGTTTGTCATTGCCCGCTCCCCATATCCCGAATCGTGATGTCGCGCGTGTATCCCCCGCGTAGTCTGGCGTATTTCGTCGTGCATCGCTATTCCCGCAACGGAATCCCTTGTAAGGGAGGTCACCTCATGTCAGGATCAGTCGTCCATGGCACTTGACCCTCCCGACATTCCCGCCGGCGTGCCTCCCCGTCCCGCCCGCCGACGATGACCCCCTAGGAGTCGTCATGCGTACTCCCCTCCGGCCCCTCTCCCGGCGTGGACTGCTCACCGGCACTCTCGGTTCGGCTGCCCTGCTCAGCATGGGCGGCAGCCTCGCGGGCTGCGGCACCAAGGGCGCGCAGCAGACCGAAGCCGGCTGCGTCAGCGAGGACCTCTCCGGCACCGAGAAGAAACTCGCCTTCGCCAACTGGCCGCAGTACATGGACGTGGACGACACTGACGAGTCCAAGCGGCCGAGCCTCGACGAGTTCATCACGAAGACCGGCATTCAGGTGACCTACACCGAGGACATCAACGACAACAACGAGTTCTTCGGCAAGGTGCAGAACCAGCTCGCCGCCTGTCAGAGCACCGACCGGGACATCATCGTGCTGACCGACTGGATGGCGGCCCGGATGATCCGGCTCGGTTGGATCCAGAAGCTGGACCCGGCGAAGATCCCGAACGTGCAGGCCAACCTGCTTCCGTCGCTGCTCAACCGCCCCTTCGACGCCGAGAACCGGATCTCCATTCCGTGGCAGTCCGGCCTCGCCGGCCTTGCGTACAACGGCAACGTCACAAAGGAGCTGCGGACTGTCGACGAACTGCTCACCCGCCCCGACCTCAAGGGCAAGGTGACAGCGCTCAGCGAGATGCGCGACACCATGGGTCTGCTGCTCGGGTCGAACGGGCACGACCCGGCGAACTTCACCGCCGCCCAGTTCGACGACGCCCTCAACAAGCTCAAGAAGGCCGTCGACTCCGGGCAGATCCGCAAGTTCACCGGCAACGACTACGCGCCCGACCTGGCCAAGGGTGACATTGCCGCGTGCATCGGCTGGTCCGGCGACGTCATCCAACTGTCCGGTGAGGACGAGAAGGTGCGGTTCGTCGCGCCGGACTCCGGCGTGATGCTCTACAGCGACAACATGATGGTCCCCAACAAGGCCACCCACAAGGGCAACGCCGAAGCGCTGATCAACTACTACTACGAGCCGGCGGTCGCGGCGAAGCTCGCCGCGTACGTCAACTACATCTGCCCGGTCAAGGGCGCCCAGGCCGAGATGGAGAAGATCGACCCCGAGCTGGCCGCCAACCCGCTGATCTTCCCCGACGAGGCGCTGCTGTCCAAGTCCAAGGTGTTCATGGCCCTGGACGAGAAGCAGGAGAAGGAGTACGAGGGCAAGTTCCAACAGGTCATCGGGGCGTGACGAGGATGGCGCGCGAGACACCCGCCGGCGACCTGCGCCTGGCCAACCTCACCAAACGGTTCGGCGTCTTCACAGCTGTCGACGACCTGAGCCTGACCATCGAGCAGGGCTCGTTCTTCGCACTGCTCGGCGCGTCCGGCTGCGGCAAGACCACCACGTTGCGGATGATCGCCGGTCTGGAGGAGCCGACCAGCGGCCAGGTGCTGCTCGGTGACCGGGACATCGCCCGGCTGCGGCCGTACAAGCGGCCTGTCAACACCGTCTTCCAGAGCTACGCGCTCTTCCCGCACCTCGACATCTTCGAGAACGTCGCCTTCGGGCTGCGCCGACGCGGCATCCGCTCGGTCGACGACGAGGTCACCCGGATGCTGTCGCTCGTGCAACTCGACGGCTACGGCAACCGCCGCCCTGCCCAGCTCTCCGGCGGTCAGCAGCAGCGGGTCGCACTGGCCCGCGCCCTCATCAACCGACCGCAGGTGCTGCTGCTCGATGAGCCGCTGGGCGCCCTCGACCTCAAGCTGCGCCGACAGATGCAGATCGAGCTGAAGCGCATCCAGACCGAGGTCGGCATCACCTTCGTCCACGTCACCCACGACCAGGAGGAGGCCATGACCATGGCCGACACCGTCGCGGTGATGAACGCCGGCCGGATCGAACAGTTGGGTGCACCCGCCGACATCTACGAGTTTCCCGCCACCGCCTTCGTCGCGAACTTCCTCGGCCAGTCCAACCTGCTCGCCGGCGAGGCCACCGGCGTCAGCGGCGGCGACGTCGCGGTGACGGCGCACGGCACGCGCCTCTCGGTGCCCGCCGGCCGGTCACGGGCCGACCACGGCCCTGTCCACCTGGGGGTACGCCCCGAGAAGCTGATACTGGTCGGCTCCGCCGACCAGGTGCCCGCCGGGCATCAGCACGTCACCGGAGTGGTCACCGACGCCTCCTACGTGGGAGTCAGCACGCAGTACCTGCTGCGCACCAGCTGGGGCACCGAGTTGTCGGTCTTCGCCGCCAACAGCGGAACGTCGACGCGGGTGGCGGTCGGCAGCGAGGCCGTCGCGTACTGGGATCCACGGCACGCGTTCCTGCTGCCCCGTGACGCCGCCGACAGCGACCGGACGTCGCCGGTGCTCGACGAGCCGGTGGGTGCGTCGTCGTGACCCTCCTGGCTCCCACCGGAGCGGGGCACCCGCCACCCGCGCCACCGGCAGCCCGGTCCGGGCGGCGCCGACTCCTGCCGTACCTGCTGTTGTTGCCCGGCGCGGCCTGGCTGCTCATCTTCTTCGGCGTGCCGCTGCTGCAGTTGGCGGCGGCCAGCCTGTACGACCCCAGCGGCTCGCTCTCCACCGGGTACGCGATGACCTGGGCGGTCGGCAACTACCCGGACGTGGTGCAGGCGTACTGGCCGCAGTTCCTGCGCTCGTTCGGCTACGCCGGGTTGGCCCTGGTGCTGGCGCTGCTGCTGGGCTACCCGCTGGCGTACGCGATCGCGCAGAAGGCCGGCCGTTGGAAGAACCTGCTGCTGGTGTGCGTCGTCGCGCCGATGTTCACCAGCTTCCTGGTCCGGACGCTGGCCTGGAAGACGATCCTGTCGGACAACGGCGCTCTCGTCGGGCTGCTGCGCGACGTGCACCTGCTCGCCCCGGACGGTCGGCTGCTGGCCACCCCGTTCGCTGTGGTCCTCGGCCTGACGTACAACTTCCTGCCGTTCCTGGTGCTGCCGCTGTACGCCAGCCTGGAGCGGCTGGACCACCGGTTGCTGGAGGCGGCCACCGACCTGTACGCGAGCCCCGTGCAGGCGTTCCGTCGGGTGACACTTCCGCTCTCCATGCCCGGTCTGGTCGCCGGCACGCTGCTGTTCTTCATCCCGGCCAGCGGCGACTACATCAACGCCGAACTGCTCGGCACCCCGAACGAATACATGATCGGCAACGTCATCGACTCGGCGTTCCTGGTCCGACTGGACTACCCGCAGGGCGCCGCGCTGTCGTTCCTACTGATGGCGGCGATCCTCGCGGTGGTCTTCGGCTACCTCCGTCGAGCCGGCACGGAGGAGGTCCTCTAATGCGACTTTCGCGCTGGTTGGCGGACCGCTGGGTGATGATCGTGGCGCTGCTGGTGCTCGGCTACCTGGCGCTGCCGATCCTGGTGGTGGCCGCGTTGTCGTTCAACCGCCCGTCGAGCCGGCTGTCGTACGACTTCAACGAGTTCACGCTGGACAACTGGCGGCAGCCGTGTGCCACCTCGGACATGTGTGACGCCGTGGTCCGCAGCGTGCAGATCGGCTTCATCGCCACAGTGGTCGCCACAGTGCTCGGCACCCTGATGGCGTTCGCGCTGGTCCGGCACCGCTTCCGTGGGCGGTCCGGGATCAACGTGCTGATCTTCCTGCCGATGGCCACCCCCGAGCTGGTGATGGGCACGTCGTTGCTGGCCCTGTTCGTGTCGGCGGGCGTACCGCAGGGGTTCTGGACCATCGTGATCGCGCACGTGATGTTCTGCGTGTCGTTCGTGGTGGTCACAGTGAAGGCGCGGCTCGCCGGGATGGACCGGCGGCTGGAGGAGGCCGCCATGGACCTCTACGCCAGCGAGTGGCAGACCTTCCGGCGGATCACCCTGCCGCTGGTGCTGCCCGGCATCGTGGCCGCCGCGTTGCTGGCCTTCTCGCTGAGCTTCGACGACTTCATCATCACGAACTTCAACGCCGGCACCACAGTCACGTTCCCGATGTACGTCTGGGGCGCCGCCCAGCGTGGCATCCCCCCGCAGGTCAACGTGATCGGCACCGCGATGTTCGCTGTCGCGCTGCTGCTCGTGGGGCTCAGCTCGCTACGCGGTCGACGGGCCCGCCGTGCCAACCTGCTGGCCGGCCCGTCATGACGCTCCCGCATACCGGCCGGGCGCTGGCCGACGCGGCACCCGTGCCGTACTGGCTCGATCGCCCGGACCGCCCCGACCCGCTGCCGCCACTGGCTGGTCGGCACTCCGCCGACCTGCTGGTGATCGGCGGTGGTTACAGCGGGCTGTGGACCGCGTTGTTGGCGAAACAGGCGGACCCGGACCGGGACGTGCTGCTCGTCGACGCCGGGACCTGCGGTTGGGCCGCGTCCGGGCGCAACGGCGGGTTCTGCGCCGCCTCGCTGACCCACGGCCTCGCCAACGGCGTGGACCGGTTCCCCGACGAGGTCGGCGAGTTGGAACGCCTCGGCCGGGAGAACCTGGACGCCATCGCCGCCACAGTCGCCAAGTTCGACATCGACTGCGACTTCGAGCGCACCGGCGAGTTGGCCGTCGCCGTCGAGCCGTACCAGCTCGACGGGCTGGCCGCCGACGCGGACCTGGCCCGCCGGTACGGCCACCGCGTGCGCCTGCTCGACCGGGACGAGGTGCGCGCCGAGGTGCACTCGCCGACGTACCTGGGTGGGATGTTCGACGCCGACTGGGTGGCCATGGTCGACCCGGCGAAGCTGGCCTGGGGTCTGCGCCGCGCCTGCCTCGACCTCGGCGTACGGGTGCACGAGCACACAAGGGTCACCGGCCTGCGCGCCGACGGCCCGGCCCTGCACGCCAGCACAGTGGGCACCGACCCCGCCGCCGTGCCGGCCGACCGGGCCGACACCCGGGCCGCCGGTCTGCCCGGCTCGGTACGGGCACGGCGGGTCGTGCTGGCCACCAACGCGTTCCCGCCGCTGCTGCGCCGGCTACGGGCGTACCTGGTGCCCGTCTACGACCACGTGCTGATGACCGAACCGCTCACCCCGGCCCAGCGCGACGCCATCGGTTGGCGCAACCGACAGGGGCTCGCCGACACCGCCAACCAGTTCCACTACTACCGGATCACCGCCGACGGGCGGATCCTCTTCGGCGGCTACGACGCCGTCTACCACTACGGCAACCGGGTCGCGCCCGAGCTGGAACAACGACCGGCCACCTTCACCACCCTCGCCCGCCACTTCTTCACCACGTTCCCGCAGCTCGCCGACGTGCGGTTCAGCCACCGTTGGGGCGGGGTCATCGACACCTGCACCCGGTTCTGCCCGTTCTTCGGCACCGCCTACGGCGGCCGGCTGGCGTACGCGGCCGGGTACACCGGCCTCGGCGTCGGAGCCACCCGCTTCGGGGCCCGGGTGCTGCTCGACCTGCTCGACGGTGGGAACACCCCGCTGACCGGCCTCGATCTGGTTCGCCGCAAGCCACTGCCGTTCCCACCGGAACCCGTCCGCGCGGTCGGCATCAATCTCACCCGCTGGTCACTGGCCCGCGCCGACGCGCGCGAGGGCCGGCGCGACCTCTGGCTCCGTACTCTCGATCGTTTCGGTTTGGGGTTTGATTCCTGATGCGTGTCCTCCTCGTCGGCGCCGGTGGCGTCGGCTCCGCCGCCGTAGCCATCGCCGCCCGACGGACCTTCTTCGAGACCATCGTGGTCGCCGACCACGACCCCGTTCGCGCACAGCGCGCGGTCGCCGGGCACGGTGACCGGTTCGTCGCCGCCCAGGTGGACGCCTCCTCGGCCGATGCGGTCACCGCGCTGTGCCGGGAGCACCGGATCACGCACGTGCTGAACGCCGTCGACCCGCGGTTCGTCATGCCGATCTTCGACGGCGCGTTCGCGGCCGGCGCCGACTACCTGGACATGGCGATGTCCCTGTCGCACGCCGAAACCGGGGTGAAGCTCGGCGACGAACAGTTCGCGGTGGCCGACACCTGGTCGGCGGCCGGTCGGCTGGCGCTGTGCGGCATCGGCGTCGAGCCCGGCCTGTCGGACGTGTTCGCCCGGTACGCCGCCGACGAACTCTTCTCCGAGATCGACGAGATCGGCGTCCGGGACGGGGCGAACCTCACAGTCGACGGGTACGACTTCGCCCCCTCGTTCTCCATCTGGACCACCATCGAGGAGTGCCTCAACCCACCGGTCGTCTGGGAGAGGGACCGGGGCTGGTTCACCACCGAACCGTTCTCCGAGCCGGAGGTCTTCCACTTCCCCGAGGGAATCGGGCCGGTCGAGTGCGTCAACGTCGAACACGAGGAGGTGCTGCTCATCCCGCGCTGGGTCAAGGCCCGGCGGGTCACCTTCAAGTACGGCCTCGGCGACGAGTTCATCGACGTGCTCAAGACGCTGCACAAGCTCGGCCTGGACGCGGTCTCCCCGGTGCGGGTCCGCGGCGTCGACGTCTCCCCGCGTGACGTGGTGGCCGCGAGCCTGCCCGACCCGGCCACGCTCGGCGCCCGGATGCGCGGCAAGACCTGCGCCGGCACCTGGGTACGCGGCCTCGGCCCGGACGGGCAACCCCGGGAGGTCTACCTGTACCACGTGGTCGACAACGAGTGGTCGATGCGGGAGTACGGGCACCAGGCGGTGGTCTGGCAGACCGCCGTCAACCCGGTCGTCGCGTTGGAGTTGCTCGCCACCGGCGCGTGGGCCGGTGTCGGGGTGCTCGGGCCGGAGGCGCTACCCCCGATGCCCTTCCTCGACCTGCTCACCGGCTACGGCTCGCCCTGGGGCATGGAGGAGCGGTGAACGTGCCCCGGCCCCCGCCCCCGCCCCCCGCGATCTTGCACTTTCTGTACTCACTTTTCCCCGCTTATCGGGCATTTCGGCGACAGGATCTGCAAGATCGCGGAGTGGGGATCGCGGAGCGCGGATTCTGGGGTGTAGGCCCTAGCACGGGAGGGGTTGGGGTTGGGGATTGTCCACAGGGGGGTGGGTTTTCCACAGGTAGTCATTGCAGGGCGTCGTCGGGGTCCTGAAATGGTCAGCTTGCTCCTATGGCTACTCAACTGTGGCGTACCGACGCGCTGATGCGGGAGCTCACCGTTGGACGGATCCGTACCCGGCTCGATCGCGAGGAATTGCACCGCGTACGCAGAGGGGTCTATGCGAACAAGCCCTGCGACGACGATGACGAACTGCGTGCCCTGATGCTCCGGCTACCCGATGGTGCGATGTTGGCGAGGCAGAGTGCCGCTCGCCGATACGGCTTCGGGGTGCTGCGCGACGATCTGATCCACATCCAGTTGCCCGCCGAGGTGCCAAAGCCCCGTCTGCCCGGGGTGGTCGTTCACCGGACGGTTCTACCCGCTCGGCCGGTCTTCGTCAGAGGTCTGCCCTGCGTACCGGCGGCGCGCTGTGCAGTCGACCTTGCTCGCGCCGTTCGGCGGCTCGACGCACTCCCGGTGCTCGACGCTGCGCTCCGGTCGGGCTTGATCACCCAGGATGAGCTGATGGCCGAGGTCGCGGCCCACAACGCATTGCGTGGTGTCCGGCAGGCCCGGCAACTCATACCGCTGGCGGACGGTAGGGCGGAGTGCCGACAGGAAAGCCAGTTGCGACTGATCCTGATCGACGGCGGGCTGCCCCCACCGGAGCCACAACTATGGGTGGCCGACCGCAATGGCATCCCTCTGTACCGGCTCGATCTGGGCTACCGCGAACGCCGAATCGGCATCGAGTACGACGGGCTGTCGCACCTGGACCGTGACCGGCTCAGGTACGACCGGGAGCGGGTCAGCTGGCTGGACGCAGCCGGTTGGCGAATGCGCTATTTCACCGACCTTGACCTTTATCGCCGCCCCCAACACATCAAAGCCACCATCCGCGCAGCCCTCTCGTAGCCATCCCCACCCCCCATTCCGTCGATCTTGCACTTTGTGCCGCACAAATGTCTCTAAGGCACTATTTGTCGTAACAGAAAGTGCAAGATCGACGGGGGTGGGACGGGGTGGGGTGGGGGCTGGGGGAGTCTCCGTGATGCCGCTCACCCTCGCGGGCCAAACGCGTGACCCTCGGTGGGAACGGACGACGCAGCTGGTGTGACATGGGTGTGAAGTCGACATCCACGGGCTTGCGATGGTTTGCCCGCTGGACACTCGCGTGGAGGATGGCTGCGGCGGGTGCTTACAGAACCCTTAACCCTGGCCTGCGACGGTATGCCGGGCAAGCCGAACTCGGGGGAGCGGAAACGTGCGGGTGCTGGTGGCGGACGACGAGCGGTTGTTGGCGGACACGGTGGCCGAAGGGTTGCGCCGCCTGTCGATGGCCGTCGACGTCTGCTACGACGGTGACGGTGCGCTGGAGCGGGTCGGGGTGAACCGGTACGACGTCGCGGTGCTGGACCGGGACATGCCCGGGCACACCGGCGACGAGGTGTGCCGCAGCATCGCCGACTCCCAGGTCGGCACCCGGGTTCTGCTGCTCACCGCGGCGGCCGGCATCCGGGACCGGGTGGAGGGCCTCGGCCTCGGCGCGGACGACTACCTGACCAAGCCGTTCGCGTTCGCCGAGTTGGTGGCCCGGGTGCAGGCCCTCGGGCGACGGTCGACGCCGGCGCTGCCACCGGTGCTCGCCCAGGACGGCTTGGCGCTGGACGTGGGCCGGCACCTGGCCACCCGGGACGGCCGCCCGCTCGCGTTGAGCCCGAAGGAGTTCGCGGTGCTGCACGTGCTGCTGCGCGCGGAGGGCCAGGTGGTCAGCGCCGAGGAGCTGCTGGAACAGGCCTGGGACGAGTTCGCTGACCCGTTCACCAACGCCGTACGGGTCACGGTGATGACCCTGCGCAAGAAGCTCGGCGATCCCGCGATCATCCACACCGTTCCGAAGGCCGGCTACCGCATCGGCGGCACGGCGTGAGCTGGACGCCCCGACGTCGGGTGCTGCTGGTGGGTCTGCTGGCGCTGCTGGCCGGGCCGGTGCTGCCGGCGATGGGCAAGTGGGTGGCCGGGGTGGCCTGGACCTGGGGGCAGCAGTTCTGCGACCTGCCCATGCCCGGGTTGTCGACGGTATGCCGCGACGTGCGACCGGGGGCGTACCTGCTGCCCTTGGCGGCCGTCCTGCTCGTGACAGTGGCCGTCCTGGTGGGGCTCTGGTTCGCCGCCGTGTGGTGCCTGCGCCCGGTCGCTGACCTGGCCGGGCCGATCGGGCACCTGGGCCCGCAGAACCTCGGCCACCGGATCCGGCCCCGGGGCCGCGACGAGCTGGCCCGGCTGTCCCGGGCGATCGACGAGATGATGGAACGCGTCTCCGCCGGGTACGAGGGGCAGCGGCGGTTCGCCGCGAACGCCTCGCACGAGCTGCGGACGCCCCTCGCGGTGCAGCGGACGCTCATCGAGGTCGGCATGGCCAGGACGCTCACCGGTGAGCAGTTGGAGTTGTTGACCAGTCAGCTGCTGGAGACCAACGAGCGCAACGAACGCCTGATCGAGGGCCTGCTCGCGCTCAGCGAGAGCGACCAGGGACTCCGTTCGCGGATACCGCAGCGGTTGGACGCGATCGTCGAGGCGGTGCTGGCCGGATACGTGGACCGGGCCCGGGAGGCCGGGGTCACAGTGGAGACCCATCTCGAACCCCGGGTCGTCGTCGGTGAGCGGGTGCTCCTGGAGCGCCTGGTCACCAACCTGGTGGAGAACGGGATCAAGTACAACCGGCCGGGCGGTTCGCTGACGGTCGTGGTCAGCGGCGTGCCCGCGCTGTCAGTGGTCAACACCGGCCAGCCCGTGCCGGCGGAGGCGGTGGCCGGTCTGTTCGAGCCGTTCCGCCGACTCGCCCGGGACCGGACATCGCAGGGCGGCGGGGCCGGCCTGGGCCTGGCCATCGCCCGCTCGATCACCCAGGCGCACGACGGCATCATCGCGGCCCGGCCCGCCGAGTACGGCGGCCTGCGGGTCGACGTCCAGCTACCCACTCTGACCTGACACCTCCACCCACTCACCGGGGTCCACGTGCTGCTGGATCCCGCCTGTGGTGTGCCCGAAAAAGGAGAGACGATGACACGCACCGTTGGCCAGGTCCGGGCCGATGTCGAGGAGGCCAGCCGCTGGCTCGCCGGCCGGGTGGTCCGCACACCCGTGCTGCGGTCCCCGGTGATCGACGAACTCGCCGGGGCGCGGGTCCTGCTCAAGGCGGAGAACCTGCAGGACGGCGGCTCGTACAAGATGCGGGGCGCGCTGCGCGCGGTCGGCCGCCTCGCCGCGGCCGGCCACACCGGGGTGATCGCGCAGAGCACCGGCAACCACGCGGTGGCGGTGGCGTTGGCGGCCCGGAAGAACGGGCTTGCGGCGACAGTGGTGCTGCCGGTCGACGCGGCACCGACGAAGGTCGACCGGGCGCGCGCGGCGGGGGCGCGGGTGGTCTTCGCCGGCACCGGCGTCGAGGAGCGGGTGGCGGTGGCCAACGGGCTCAGCGACGAGAGCGGTCACCCCGTCATCGACGCGTACGACCACCCGGACGTCGTCGCCGGGCAGGGCACCGCGAGCCTGGAACTGATCGAGGACGCCGAGCGCGCGGGCACGCCGTTGGACACGCTGGTCGTACCGGTGGGTGGTGGTGGCGGGGTGGCCGGCGCGTGCCTGGCCGCCGCCGGCTCCGCCATCGAGGTGTACGGCGTGGAGCCGGTGGGTTGCGACTCGCTCGCCCGCAGCCTGGCGGCCGGTGAACGCGTGCCGGTCGCGCCGGCGCCCACCATCGCGGACGGGCTGCGGCCGTCGTGCGTGGGTGAGCTGCCGTTCGCCATCGTGCGGGACACGCTGCGCGGGGTCGTCCGGGTCGACGACGAGGAGATCGCGGCGGCGTTCCGGCTGATCCTGACGGAGCTCAAGGTGCTCGCCGAACCGTCCGGGGCGGCCGGCCTGGCCGGCGCCCTCCGGCTTCCGCCGGCACGTGACCGGCAGCGGACGGTCGGCGTGGTGCTGACCGGCGGAAACGTGGAAGCGGCGCTGGTGGCCCAGTTGATGACCCCGCGATCCGCCGACCTCACCGGGGAAGGGGTGGCGGCGTGAGCGCGCCGGTTCGGATCGGAATCCTGTTCGGTGGACCGTCGGCGGAGCACGAGGTCTCCTGTGCCTCCGCGCTCGGGGTGGCCCGGGCGCTCGCCGGCGGCGGCTACCGCACTGTCGCCATCGGCGTCACCCGCAGCGGTGGGTTTCGCCTGATGCCCGACGCGCTGTTGGCCGAGTTACGCGACCGGCCGGCCGGCGAGCGGGCCATCGACGACCAGTTGGTGGTGACCGGGCCGGCCGTCGAGTTGCGGGCCGGTCCGCGTCCGGGCGTCGTGCAGGTGTCCGCCGGTAACGCACCCGGCGCGGTGCACGCCGAGCTGGACGTGGTCTTCCCGGTGCTGCACGGCCCCTACGGCGAGGACGGTGTGGTGCAGGGGCTGCTGGAGTCGTTGAACGTGCCGTATGTCGGGTGCGGCATCCTCGCCTCGGCGGTGGGCATGAACAAGGTGGCGATGAAGCGGGCGCTGCGCGCCGAGGGCATCCCCGTCACCCCGTACGTGGCGTTCGACGCGCACACCTACCGGGCTGTCGACGACCCGGAGAAGCTGGTGACCGGGCTGAGTAGGCCACTCTTCGTCAAGCCGGCCAGCATGGGCTCGTCCATCGGCATTTCCCGGGTCGGCGAGGGTGACGACCTGGCCGCCGCCGTGGAGGAGGCGCTTCGCCACGACCAGCTCGTCATGGTCGAGCAGGGTGTCGCCGGCCGGGAGTTGGAGTGCGCGGTGCTCGGTGGCTGGCGCCCCGAGGCGTCGGCGGTCGGTGAGGTGCGGGTCAGCGGCGGCTGGTTCGACTACCAGCAGAAGTACTTCGGCGACGCCGACCCGATGATCGTCCCCGCCGTTCTGCCGGACGAGGTGACCGCGCGGGTACGTGAGCTGTCGCTGCGCGCGTTCGCCGCGATCGGCGGGTGGGGTCTGGCCCGGGTCGACTTCTTCTACGACGAGACGACCGGTGAGCTGTACGTCAACGAGCTGAACACGATGCCCGGCTTCACCGCGCACTCGATGTACCCGAAGGTGTGGGCCGCCGCCGGGGTCAGCTATCGGGAGGTGGTGGACCGGCTCGTCGAGTTGGCCCGGGTGCGGCACGCGGAACGGTCCGCGAGCACGGCGGGGAGCGTCCGATGATCCTGCTCTCCGATCCCCGGGTGGCGGCGGTGCCCAGCGCCGACGACGGCGAGGAGTTCGTGGATCTGCGTGAGCTGCCGGAGCTGCGGCTGGACGGACGGGCCGCCGACCCGGCCGGGGCGTACGCCCGGTTGCGCGCCGGTGTCGTGGACCGTCTGCTGGCCGCGCAGCGTGCCCTGCCCGGTGGGCTGCGCCTGCTGGTGGTCGAGGGCTACCGGCCGTACCAGGCGCAACTGGCCATCTTCACCGGCTACCGGGACGAGCTGCGGCGACGGCACCCGGACTGGTCGCCGCAGCGGCTGCACCGGGAGACCACGAAGTTCGTCTCACCGGTCGAGGTGGCCCCGCACAGCACGGGCGGCGCTGTGGACCTGACGCTCTGCACCGACGACGGTGTGGAGCTGGACCTGGGCACGGCCATCGACGCCACCCCTGAGGACAGCGCCGACGCCTGCTTCACCGACGCGCCGGCGATCGTCGGCACCGCCCGTCGGCACCGGCAGATCATGGTGGACGCCCTCGGTGGCGCGGGGATGGTCAACTACCCGACCGAGTGGTGGCACTGGTCGTACGGCGACCGTTACTGGGCGCTAATCACCGGTGCTCCGCGCACCCGGTACGGACCCGTGGACCTGACCGCCGCACGATCGATACCCGTACCGGCTGAACGGTAGGGCGCTCCGGTCCGTACCGGTGGGTGAAGACACCACCGAGGACGGGAGTGACGGCGATGAGGGTTCAGCGCAGGCACGTGCTGGCGGCGGGTGTGGCGGTGCTCGCCGTGGTGGGCGTGTCGGTGGGGACCAGCTTCGGGTTCGCCGACACGGCCCCGGCGCGGTCGTCGGTCTGCTCCGGCTCGGTCACCTTCTCCGCGGAGGGCGGTGCGCCGGCGGCGACCAGCGACCGATTCCCGGTGGGTACGCGGCTGCGGGTGACGAACCTGGACAACAACCGGGCGGCCACTGTGACCGTCACCGGCCCGTCGGGCAGTTGCGTGCTGCTCAACGCGGCGGCCATGGAGTTGGTCCGCGAGCCGGGGAAGAACGTGATCCGCCGCAACGTGGTGGAACGCGTCGACGGCGCGGCACCGCCCGCCGCCGCTCCGGCCCCCGGCACGGTCCGTCCCGGTGCCGCGTCGCCCGGCGCGCCCGGCCCGGCACCCCGGTCGGCGTGCTCGGGGGCGATCACCTTCTTCGAGGAGGCGGCCGGGCCGGCGGCGACCAGCGGGCAGTTCCCGGTGGGCACCCGGCTGCGGGTGACCAACCTGGATAACAACCGGGCGACCACTGTGACGGTGACCGGCCCGTCCGGCAGTTGTGTGCTGCTGAACTCCGCGGCCATGGAGCAGATCCGGGAGCCGGGCAAGAACCTGGTGCGCCGCAACACTGTCGAGGTGCTTCGCTGACGTCGGCGGAGGGGCCCGCGCACCGGGCCCCTCCGCCGCTCAGCCTGCTCCGCCGCTCAGCCGAAGGCGGCGTCGAGGACGTCCGCGCCCCGGCTGAGCTGCCCGTCGGGGATCACCAGTGGGGGCAGGAAACGCAGCACGTTTCCGTACGTGCCGCAGGTCAGGGTGAGCAGGCCGGCGGCGTGACAGGCCGCCGAGATCGCCGCAGTGGCGACCGGGTCGGGGGTGAGCGTGCCCGGCAGCACCAGTTCGATGGCGAGCATCGCGCCCCGGCCGCGTACCTCGGCGACCCGGGGATCTCGCTCGGCGATGGCCCGGAGCCGGGGAACCAGCAGCGACTCGATCCGTCGGGCCGCGCCGGCCAGGTCCAACTCGTGCATGGTCTCGATGGTGGCCAGCGCGGCGGCGCAGGCGATGGGGTTGCCGCCGTACGTGCCGCCGAGCCCACCCACGTGCACCGCGTCCATCAGTTCGGCCCGACCGGTCACCGCGGCCAGTGGCAGACCACCGGCGATGCCCTTCGCCACTGTCACCAGGTCGGGTTCGACGCCCTCGTGCTGACAGGCGAACCAGTCACCGGTACGGCAGAAACCGGTCTGGATCTCGTCGGCGACGAAGACCACCCCGGCCGCCGTCGCCCAGGCCCGCAGCGCTGGCAGGAAACCCGGCGCGGGTACGACGAAGCCGCCCTCGCCCTGGATCGGCTCGATGAGCAGCGCGGCGACGTTCTCCGCGCCGACCTGCTTCTCGATCATCTCGATGGCCCGGGTCGCCGCCTCCGCGCCGGGGAGCCCGCCGTCGCGCAGCGGGTACGACATCGGCACCCGGTAGATCTCCCCGGCGAACGGCCCGAACCGGTGCTTGTACGGCATGTTCTTCGCGGTCAACGCCATGGTCAGGTTGGTCCGGCCGTGGTACGCGTGGTCGAACACCACGACCGCCGGCCGCCCGGTGGCGTGGCGGGCGACCTTCACGGCGTTCTCCACCGCCTCGGCACCGGAGTTGAACAACGCCGACCGCTTCTCGAACCCGCCGGGCGTCAACGCGTTGAGCTGCTCGCACACGGCCACGTACGACTCGTACGGCGCGACCATGAAGCAGGTGTGGGTGAACCGCTCCACCTGCGCCCGGACCGCCTCGACCACCCTCGGGGCCGAGTTGCCCACACTGGTCACGGCGATGCCGGCGGCGAAGTCGATCCACTCCCGGCCGTCGACGTCGGTGATCGTCCCGCCCGACGCGTGGTCCACGTAGGACGTGATCACGCTGCCGACACCCCGGGCGACCGCACCGCCGCGCCGCTTGTGCAGCTCCTCGCTCGACGGCGCAGCGCCGCTCTTCGTTCGCGACTGCGGGGCTCGCAAACCCGGCTCACTCCTCGCGCTCACGGTTCAGCTCCCCAGGTTGTGCATGACGTGCTTGATCCGGGTGTAGTCCTCCAGGCTGTAGACCGAGAGGTCCTTACCGTGCCCGGAGTGCTTGAAGCCACCGTGCGGCATCTCCGAGACGAACGGGATGTGCGTGTTGACCCAGACACACCCGAAGTCCAGGCGGCGGGTCATCCGCATGGCCCGGCCGTGGTCCCGCGTCCACACCGACGCGGACAGGCCGTAGTCGACACCGTTGGCCCAGCGCACCGCCTCGTCCTCGTCGGAGAAGCGCTGCACGGTGATGACCGGCCCGAACACCTCGTCCTGGATGATCTCGTCGGCCTGACGCAGCCCGGAGACCACAGTCGGCGCGTAGAAGTAACCGCGTTCGCCCTGCCGGGACCCGCCCGTCTGGATCGCCGCGTGGTCCGGCAGGCGGTCCACGAAGCCGCTGACCCGGGTGAGCTGGTTGGCGTTGTTTAACGGGCCGTAGAGCACGTCGGCGTCGTCCGGGGCGCCGGTCTTCGTGTTGCGGGCCTGCTCGGCGAGCGCCGCCACGAAGTCGTCGTGGACGCCAGGGCCGGCCAGCACCCGGGTGGCCGCCGTGCAGTCCTGCCCGGCGTTGAAGTAGCCACCCAACGCGATGGCCTCGGCGGCCGCCGCCACGTCCGCGTCGTCGAAGATCACCACCGGGGCCTTGCCGCCCAGCTCCAGGTGGGTCCGCTTCAGGTCGGGGGCCGCCGCGGCGGCGACCTCCATGCCCGCGCGGGTCGAGCCGGTGATCGACACCAGCTGCGGGGTCGGGTGCGACACGAGGGTACGACCGGTGTCCCGGTCGCCGCAGACCACGTTGAACACCCCCGGCGGGAAGAACTCGGCGGCGATCTCGGCGAGCAGCAGCGTCGACACCGGGGTGGTGTCCGACGGCTTGAGCACCACAGTGTTGCCGGCGGCGAGCGCGGGGGCGATCTTCCAGACCGCCATCATCAGCGGGTAGTTCCAGGGGGTGACCTGCGCGCAGACGCCGATCGGCTCCCGCCGCACGTAGGAGGTGTGTCCGGCCAGGTACTCCCCGGCGGACCGCCCCTCCAACATCCGGGCGGCGCCGGCGAAGAACCGGAACTGGTCCACCGCCGGGGGAAGCTCCTCCTCGGCGGTGAGCTGGCGGGGCTTGCCGGTGTTACGGACCTCGGCGTCGACCAGCTCGGCGGCGCGCGCCTCCACGGCGTCGGCGAGTTTGAGCAGCGCCCGCTGCCGCTCGGCGGGGGTGACCTCCCGCCAGCTCTCGAAGGCGGTGGCGGCGGCGCTCATCGCCGCGTCCACGTCGGCGGGGCCGGAGACCGGGGCCTGGGCGAACACCTCACCCGTGCAGGGGTCGACCAGGTCGGCGTAACCGCCATCGGCCGGGTCGACGTAGGAGCCGTTGACGAAGTTGCGCAGCTGCTGCTGGTCACTCATGGCGGGATCACTCCGAAGGGGGCCGGGGGCGGTTCTGCGGCGGTTATCGCAATCTCTCTGCCATCTTCGCTACTGAATTCGCGGCAGACAAGGGCTATCGCGACTGTTTCCGTCGGTTGATCCCTCGGTTACTCTGCTCGGCGTGGAGCCCGCACCCTTCTTCGTCGCCTCCCGCCCCGCCACCGGCGAGGGCGAGCTGACCGTCCACCACCCGTACGACGGCCGCCCGGTCGGGCGTACCACGGTTGCCACGCCCGACCAGGTCGACGCCGCCGTCGCCGCGGCGGCCGGCGTGGCCGCGCAGGCCGCGGCGCTGCCCGCGCACGCCCGCGCGGCGGCCCTCGACCACGTGTCCCGGCGGCTCGCCGAGCGCGCGGGCGAGATCGCCGCCCTGATCACCGCGGAGAACGGCAAGCCGCTCAAGTGGGCCCGCGCCGAGGTCGGGCGTGCGGTGTCGACCTTCCGCTGGGCCGCCGAGGAGGCCCGGCGCTTCTCCGGCGAGTTGCAACGACTCGACACCGACCCGGCCGCCGGCGGCCGGATCGCGCTGGTCCGGCGGGTGCCGAGAGGCCCGGTGCTGGGCATCACGCCGTTCAACTTCCCGCTCAACCTGGTCGCCCACAAGGTGGCACCCGCCGTCGCCGTCGGCGCACCGATCATCGTCAAGCCCGCGCCCGCGACACCCCTGTCCGCGCTGCTGCTCGGTGAACTGCTGGCCGAGACCGACCTCCCGGCCGGGATGTTCTCGGTGCTGCCGCTGCCCAACGACCGCGCCGCCGACCTGGTCACCGACCCCCGGCTGCCGGTGGTGTCGTTCACCGGCTCCGGGCCGGTCGGCGCGGCCATCCGTCGCGCCGCGCCGGAGAAACACGTGACGCTGGAGCTGGGCGGCAACGCCGCCGCGGTGCTCTGCGCGGACTGGACCACCGACGAGGACCTGGACTTCGCCGCACAGCGCATCGCGACGTTCGCCAACTACCAGGCCGGCCAGTCGTGCATCGCCGTCCAGCGGGTGTACGTGCACCACGCCCGGTACGCCGACTTCCTGCCCCGGCTGGTGGCGGCGGTGCGGGGCCTGCGTACCGGAGACCCGGCGTCCGACCTGACGGACGTCGGGCCGATGGTGTCCGAGGACGCGGCCCGCCGGGTCGAGACGTGGGTCGCCGAAGCCGTCTCCGCAGGTGGCACCGTCGAGGTGGGCGGCCTCCGCGACGGCGCTACCTACCCCCCGACAGTCCTCACCGGCGTGCCGGCGAACGCCAAGGTCGTGGCCGAGGAGGTGTTCGGGCCGGTGCTGGTGGTCGCCCCGGTCGCCGACGACCAGGCCGCGTTCGCCGCCGTCAACGACTCGGCGTACGGCCTGCAGGCCGGCGTCTTCACCCGACGCCTGGACGTGGCCTTCGCCGCCGCCCGCGCGCTGGAGGTGGGCGGCGTGATCGTCGGTGACGTGCCGTCGTACCGCGCCGACCAGATGCCGTACGGCGGAGTGAAGGGCAGCGGCGTCGGCCGGGAAGGGCTGCGCAGCGCGATGGACGACTACACCGAGCCCCGGGTCATGGTGCTGACCGGCCTCGCGCTGTAAGCCGGCAACGCGGCCGGGTCAGTCGGCCTGCCAGGTGCCGTCGTCGCGAACCCGGGCGGGGGCGCGGCCGAGCAGGAGGGTGGTCAGCGCGGCGTCGATGGTGTCGCCGAGGAACCACTCGCCGGCCTGGTCGAGCGCGAACACCCGACCACGTTCGTCCACCGCCAGGATGCTGTCCTGCTGCTCGGTGCCGATCGGAAAGAGACGTACGCCGAGCACCGCGCCGAAGTCCGCGAGGGTGTCGGCGGTGTGCGCGATGGTGTGCGGACGGATGTCGAAACGGGAGATCCACACCTGCTCGCCCCGGCCGCGGCGCGCGCCGACCAGGCTGGGGAACGCGGTGAGCGCCTCCACGGCGGCGGGAAAGACCTCGTGCTGGTGGTTGCGCCCCGGCACCGACGTGACGTCCCGTACGGCGGCGGCGGCCATGATCTGATCCCCGATGTGTGGTCGCCAGCCAGCCGCGACCAGCGCGTTCGCCACCTCCGCCGGGAACCGCCCAGGGTCGGGGTCGGGTGCCTCCGGCGCGAGCCAGGTCTCGCTGTAGGCGCGAGCAGACTCCGGCAGGACGTTCGCCCGCACCAGGAAGTCGATGCACGAGTCGCAGGGCCGCTCGGCGGGCCCACCGGCGGGATCACCCGGCTCACGGATCCGGAAGATCTCGAAGCGGGCGCCCTCCAGCAGCGCCGCCGCCTCGGCCCGCCCCATCGGCGCGATGCCCTCGGCGGCGCGGCGGTGGTCGTACTCGTGCAGGACGTCGGAGACCACGATCAGCTCGGCGTGCGCCGCCCCGCCGCGAACCAGCTCGCCGGGAGGCAACTGGCGCAGATAGTCACTCACCAGCGGGTGGTGGTTGAGCGGCACGTCGGCCTTCGTGCCCTGAGCCGTCCAGATCCGCCCGTCGATGGTCAGGTGCGCGGCGGTGTTCGGGGTGGCGCCACGGTGGATCTCCCGAACCAGCAGGCTCGACGGATCGACAGTGCGGGGAGCGGTCGGCCCCGAGGGTTGGCTACGCCGGTACAGCTCCGCCACCACAGTGCTCGGCACTCGGGGCCAGGTCGTGACAGTGCCGGTCTGCTTGTCGATGACTGTCGTCGGCAGGTCACCCGGCACCGTGCGCACCTCGGTGGGCACGACGGACGTGATGACCCAACCCAGGTCGAACTCGTCGACCATCGGGGTGCACTCGTGGCCGAGGCGCTGCGAGTCACGCCGGGCCCACGTGGCCGCGAGCTGCTCGGCCTGTTGACGGTCGATCACACGTTGAAACTACCGGACTACACGGATCGATGGCGGCCGGTATTGTTTCGCTCTACCGACGGTGACGGGAGGGGCGGCGGTGGACGAACAGGCGGACCGGGGCGTCAATCGCGAGCTACGGGCCCGATTCGACGACGTGTACGGTCAATACCAGCAGCTCAGATCCGGTTTGGACACCCTCCAGACGCGACTCGCCGCACTACGGGTGACGCGCCGGTCGGCCGACGGACAGGTGACGGCGACAGTGGGCGCGCAGGGCCAGTTGATCGAGGTCGAGCTGACGTCGGCCATCTACCGGGACCGCGACGCCGAGGCGCTCGGCCGAAAGGTCACCGAAACGATCCGGGCCGCCGCGACCGCCGCCGCCGACGCCACCCGCGACCTCGTCGCCGAGAGCATGCCGGCCGGCTCCGGGGCCACGGACTTCCTCAAGACCGGTGATTACGCGGCGCTGCTCGGTCGCGCCGACGCCGTCCTCGGCAAAGGTGAGGCGAAGGCATGACCGACGGGCAGCTCTGGCTTGATCCGACCAGGGCCCGCCGGGGCGGTGCCGACCTGGCGCTCGCCGGCGAGGCCGTGACGGCCCGGCGTGCGGCGGAGGGCGGCACGATCGAGGCCGCCAGCGGTGCCCGGCCCTGGGGCCGCGACGACATCGGCGCCGCCTTCGAGCGCAACTACCGCGGGTTCGAGCAGACCGTTCTGCGAGCCTGGGCCGGTGTCGGGCACCGGCTCACCGAGCTGGGCAGCGACGTGGTCGAGGCGGTCGACGCGAGCGTGCAGACCGACGGGGCCAGCGCCGCCCGGGTCGGTCGGGCAGCCGACCGGCGCTGACGGCCGACGATCCGATGAGCGTGCTGCCGAGCCCCATCCCGCACCCCCTGGACTACGCGCCGTGGGACGTGCCCGGCTGGATCTACGAGGCCCTCGACTGGGTGGTCGGCGTGCAGTGGCCGGAGGGCAACGAACGGGCCGTCTGGGACGTCGCCGACCAGTGGTACGCGGTCGCCTCCGTGCTCGCCGGGCCGCACGCCGACGCCGCCACGGCCGCCGCCGAGGTGCACAACGGGTACGGCGGTGTCGGGGCGGTCGACGCGGCGTTCGAGGCGGCCTGGCGGAGGATCGCCGAGGGCACCGACGCCCCGCTGCCCGTGCTGCTCGCCGTCACGGCCGACCTGGGCCGACTGGTCGAGGAGTGCGGTTGCGACATCGAGGGCGCCAAGCTGGAAGTCTGGATCGAGCTGGGCATCCTGGTCATCGAGTTGCTCACCGTGGCGGTGGCGGCGGTGCTGACCGCCGGGGCGGCAACCCCGGCGGCCGGCGCGGCGATCACCGCGACCCGGCTGCTGGTTCAACAGATCTTCAAACGGCTGATGGGCCAACTGGCCAGCAAGTCCCTCAAACACGGGCTCAAGGAAGCCGGCGAGCGGGCCGCCAAGGAGGTCGCCCGAGGTGGTGCACGCGGGCTCGCCAAGCGGGCCGCCCGGGGAGGGTTGGAGGAGGCCACCGAGGAGGCCGGGGTCACCCTGGCCACCCAGGCGTACCAGAACTCCACCGGGCGGGCCCACGGCCTGGACCTGACCGATCTCGGCGCCTCGGCGGTCGGCGGGCTGGCCGGCGGGGCGGTGGCACCGCTGGCTGGCCTGGGCCGGCACGCGACCGGGCGAGCGGCGAAGGTCGGCGAACACCTGGGGCGGGAGATGACCGGCGAGGTGCTCGCCGAGAGCGCCGCCAGCCTGGCCACCGGTCAGGGCCTGACCTCGATGGAGGACGTGGCACGCGCCGCCGCGTCCGGTGCCACCGGTTCGGCGACCGGCCAGACCGACCACGCGCTACGCGCCCGGCTCGACGCGCAGGCCAACGCCCTCGCCGGAGCGTCGTACGCGGGTCCGTCCCTTCCGTCCGTGCTGCCCGTCGCGGGGGACGCGGCCGCGTCTTCTGCCCTCGGGGTTCCGTCTGCGGCGGTTTCGTCCGCAGCGGGGTCTGCCTCTGTGGAGGCTGTCGGTGGCGTGGCCTCGGGCGTCCCGATGACGTCCGGGGGCGTTCCGGTACAGGCGACGACGGCCGTCGCCGCGTCGACGCCGGACCAGTTGGCTGCGCCGACGGCACCGGGCATCGAGCAGTCACGGGGAGCCGGGCTGGCGTCTCCGGTCGCGGCAGACGTCGACACGTCGTCACCGACACCGGTTGGCGCACTGTCCGGTGTGGACGTCGAGGGCCGTTCCGTCGGCGCGTCCGAGCTGACCTCGTCGACGGACGGACAGCTCGGGGAAACTGCGGGCATACCGCACCAGGTCACGGCCGACCCGACGCTCTCGACGGCAGGTGCTGATCCGACGACATCGGCGGTGGGTGCCGGTCCGGCCACGTCAGCGGTGGGTGCTGATCCGGCCACGTCGGCGGTGGGTGCTGGTCCGAGGCTTTCGTCGGTGGCCGCGCCGGTGGCCGGTCCCCTCGAATCGGGCGGCGGACCGGCTGCCACCGGTGTGCCGTCGGCCCAGCCCGGCAGCTCACCGCACGTCACCAACCCGGGACCGACCGCCTGGTCCCCGGCGACCGGACCAGCCACACCGACGATCACCCCCGGCCCGGCGGCGCCGGTCACCTTCGGCGTCCCGACCACCACCAACGGCCCGCTGCCGGTCGCCTCCACCCCGCCGGTGGTGGGGCGGTTCGCCGTGCCGTCGCGTGCTCCGACGCGGGAGACGCCCGCACCGGTGCGCGCGCCCGACCATCCGGCCCGGGGAAGGGCGTCGATCCCCGTCGACGTGGCCGCGTTCGGGGCACCGCCGGTGCGCGAGCCCGAGACCAACGACTCGTACGCGGCGCAGTGGGCCGCCGCCGCGGAAGCCGCCGAGCGGCGGCGCTACCAGGACCACTACGAGTCGCTGCGCATCGGGTTCGAAAACAACCGCAGGCAGGCCGAGGCCACCCGACTGCGCACCCGTGCCGTGGAACACGATCGCCGAGCCGTCGAGTACGCCACCTACGCCCGGCAGCTGCACCAGGCCGGCAACCGGCAGTGGGCTGACGGCTGGCAGCGCGCCGCGAACGAGGAATCCCGGGCGTACTCCGAATGGCGTGACCTGGCAGACGCGGTGCTGGCCGGCAGCACTGCCCCGCCGGTCGTGGACATCAGCGCCACCTTCGAACACGCCAACCGGGACGTGGGCGCGCTCGCGCTCGGCGCTGTGGAAACCGCCGGCCCGTCCAGGCTCACCGGCGACGACGATCCGCCGCCGATCGACGACTCCCGGCCGTACGGGCAGCCCGGCGGGCTCCGGCCACCGCTCGCCCTGCACCAGGTCGACGTCGAACGGCAGATGCCCCGCGAGCCGGACGGCGCCGTCACCCGCACCGCCGACCCCCGACAGGGCGGCTGGTTCGGGCTCCTCAACGACGGCGGGCCGGCGGCCGACGCCACCCGGGGCATCAACTGCCTGGACTGCACGCTGTCGCTGTTCGAGACGTGGGTGCACGGGCGCCCCCGCGTGTCAGCGCCACGTACCTTCGACGGTTACCTGGACGGTGACATCCGGCGCCCCATCCGAGGTGAGGCCGGCGGCCCGGGCCGGGTCGAGGACGTGACGGGCGGACGCTTCCAGCAACTCCTCGCCCCCGGTCAACCTAAGAACGCCGCGCAGGCTCAGCAGGCCGCCGACCGGGGCTACCGCAACCTGCACGACCAACTGCTGCTGGGCGGCCACGGCAGCTACTCGTTCCTGGTCACCGAGTGGGCGCACGGTGGATCCCACGCCTGGGTGGCACTCAACCAGAACGGCACGGTGCTCTACGTGGACCCGCAGAACGGCGTGGTCCGCGATCGGCCGCTCTACCCCAACGTGGTCGGCATCGACGCACTGGTGTTGAGCGGGGACGGCCGGCCGATGCCCCTCGGCGGGCTGCCCCGGGGCCGGTTCAGCGAGCGACCCGACCTGCCGGATCACCCGCCGACGCACGACGAGGGCGGCCACGGCGACCCGTACATCAACCGGATGTACCTGCTCCTCGACGGCCCGGGATCGGCCCCTGACGCCGATGGCGGGCAGAACCGAGTCCAGGCCGGGGAGGAGATTGCGGCCGAAATGCGGGGCGACCGCGGCTGGCAGGCTGCCGGTCCGCTGTTGCCTGCGGATGAATCTGGCCGGCAGCTGAACCCGATGGATTGCGAGTTCCTCGGCATCACACCCGATGCCGTCCTGGCCTGGGCCGAAAGGTCGGCGCCTCTTGGAGTTACCCGGGAGCAGTTCGCACGGATGACGGCCGATCTCCTCGATGCGCTGCGGGAGGATGGCCTTGACCTGTCAACTGTCGACATTCGGCTTCAAGGCTCATCGGCTCGCTTTTTCTCGGGTCCCCACAAGCAAATGCCGACGGAGTCCGAGTTGATCGACAACCCGGAGGCGTTTGCGCGTCTGCAGAGCTGGTCGCAGGGGGCGCCGCTGCCACTGCGTAGGCCGTTCGACTCCATGTACAGACTGGGCCTGGAAGAGCCGAGTGACTACGACTTCCAAATCTCCTCGGATGAGATGGTGGAGCGGGCTCAGCGACACGCGGCCGAGAAATATCCTGGCCTTCGTGTCGTCAACGCTAGGTACGGGTTCGTGACGAAGAAAGTGGCGCGAGAGTGCTTCCCTCGTTTGTTCGATTGGGCGGAACGGCACGCCCGTGATCTGGGCCGCGACGTGGTACCGGCAATTTTTCCTGGGTCCGGTCCGCCGGATCGAGCCGGAACCGGAGTGTCGTCCCACTTCCAAGATTCGGACTGGATTGTTGGGGAACCGAATGTCAGCTAGTTGGGTAATTGATCTACAGGGGCAGATGGATCGGGCCACATTGGGTCGTCTGCGGGCAGTGCTCGGCCTGAGTGAGGCCGGGCGTCTGGGTGACGACTGGGACGAGTTGTTCGGCGAGGTCAAACGGACAATCGCAGGAGTATCTGCGAACGTTGGCCTCTGGCGCGACGTGGACAGCCGAGGATGGCGCCTCGACATCGACCTGCTGGCGGAGTCGGGCGACTCGGACGCGCAGGGCCTGTTGGCTGCGGTCCGGGCGGAGGTCGAAGCGGCGGGCGTACAGGTCGCCTCGATCGCGAGTCGCCGATAGGTATCAAAGTCGACGCAGATTCGGGTGTGCCCCCGGGATTGGTGACGAATCAGATGGGCCGCAAGCTGACCTACTACGTGATCTACCGGAATGATGAGAGGACCGGAGGTCCGGCCGGACTCTTCGTAATGGACGTAGGCGCAGGTAACGCCATCCTCTGGGATCACCGCAGCGGGCACTGGGCCTTCGATCCAGCTCTGGTGGTGCGCTTTGTCGACGACTATCGCAACCTCGACCGCTACGAAACTGTTGATCGAGCTACGGCCGAGAGAGTGGCCGAGACCGTCAGCGGGGGTACCGCGCTGCCCGACGAGGATGGCATTCGAGCCATGTTCCCGCCTGGTGCCAGCGCCAGTGGCCCGCAGTCATCCGGTCGGCAGTGATCCGGCAGCGGACGTTCGTCATGTTCGAGGAGCAGCTTCGCGCGGCCGGTGATCCGGGCGCGGACCCCCGACATAGCGAGAGCGGCGTAGGCGTGCTTCGCCGATGGAGGGATGGCCGGTGACGACCGAAGGGCTGGACGCTCGGTTGGTACGGGCGCAGGTGCGGTACGAGCAGGCGGTCTTCGGTGGCGACGCGAAGTCGTTGGACGAGGCGGGCCGAATAAGATCGACACATGGCGAAATCCGGTACGCAGAGTGTCAGGTCCGCTGTCTGGGCCTGGCCGGTTGGCATTTTGATCGGCCTGGCGATCGGCATTCCCGTGTTCGGTGCGAAGGGTGGCGTCGCCTTCGGAGTCGCCCTCGGCATCGCCTTCGCGCTCGGCCTGGGTGCGATCAGGGGCCGGGCCGACGGTGACAGTGCCCGGGGTGGCCCGGATGACAGGGCCGCCGGGGATGGCGCCGGCGCCCCGGGCCGAGGGTGATCGACTCCGGTTCCTTGATGTCGGGGCATCCCGCTCCGGAGGAAGGCCCGACTTCCGTGAAACCGAGTGGATCATGGCGCACGCCGGGCACGCCGGGCACGCCGGGGGCGAGCAGCACGCCGGGCAGTGTCGCGGAGGCGGTGGCCGTACAGGAGGAGTTGCGGCCATTGGTGGACCTGGTCGGGCCGGGGCCGAGCGCGCCCGCGACGGTGGCCGGCCTGGACGTCGCGTACGCCGAGGGTGGTGACCTGCTGGCGGCGGCCGTGACGGTCCTGGATGCCCGGACCCTGGCGGTGGTGGACTCCGCGGTCGGTGTGGGGCGACCCGCGTTCGACTATGTGCCGGGGTTGTTCGCCCTCCGTGAGCTGCCGGCGCTGCTCGGTGCGCTCGACCGCCTGACCACCCTTCCGGACCTGCTGGTCTGCGACGGGCACGGGCTGGCCCATCCGCGCCGGTTCGGGCTCGCGTGCCACCTCGGGGTGGTGACCGGGTTGCCGTCGATCGGGGTGGGGAAGACGCCGCTGGTCGGGACGTGGGATCCGCCGTCGGCCGAGCGGGGTTCCTGGTCGTCGCTGCGCGACGGTGGTGACGTCGTCGGTCGGGTGTTGCGGACCCGGGACGGGGTGAAGCCGGTCTTCGTCAGCGTGGGCCATCGGATGAGCCTGGAGAACGCGACAGCGCAGGTGCTCGCGTTGACCCCGCGCTACCGGCTGCCGGAGACCACCCGCACCGCCGACCGACTCTGCCGCGATGCGCTCGCCGAGGCGGAGCAGGCCGGCTGACCGGCGGGTCAGTGCGGCCACCAGCAGGTCGCGGGCAGGGTCGTAAACCGTAACGCCGCGCACATCCGGGCCGCTCTATGACCGATGGGACAGGTGGGCCGGTAGTAGCCTGACCCGCGGACCCCACCCGGGGAGAACGGCGAGGTGATGACGGTGCGTCGACGCGTGGCACGGCTCGTGGCGGTCTGCGGCCTGGCGGGCGGCCTGGTGATGCTCGGCGCGTCGCCGGCGCTCGCCGACGAGGACTCGGTCCGGGTGGGCGCGGCCAGCAGCTTCGCCGCCGGTGGTTCCGCGCAGGGGGTGAACGTCGCGGTGCGTAAGCGCACCGACGGGTGCGTCCTGCTGCGTACCGCGCTGAGCTTCCGCCTTCAGGGTCTTCAGCCGAACCAGGTGGCGGTCGAGGTCAACGCGGGTGGGCGCTGGTTCCCGGTGGCCGTCACCGGCGGTGCTGGAAACGTGTCGACCGCGCAGACGTCACCGTTGAAGCCGACGCTGTGCAAGGGCAAGGGCATCACGGTGCGTTACCGGGTGGGGTTCGCGGCGGGTGCGCCCGGCGGCCGTCTCCTGGTCACCGGTGCGGGCATCAGCGCCGCCGGCCAGACGCTGGGTCACGCCACCGACGCGGCCCGGCTGACCGGAGGGCGGGTGACCCCGTCGCCGACTCCGTCGCCGTCGAAGAAGCCGACGCCCACCCCGAGCCCGACCGAGGTCGCGACAGCCGACGACGCGGTGAACCCGGCGGCGTTGGGCGGGGTGTCCGGCGCACCGGACACCACGGCGACCGCCGCCGAATCGTCCGGAGGAGGATCACCGGTGATGTACTTCGGCATTGTGCTGGTGGCGGTTGGGCTGCTGCTCATCGTGCTGCTCGTTCGTCGTTCGCGGCAGGACCGGAAACCGTCCGACGACGAGCCGGCCGCCCTGCCGGGCAACCCCGGCGGCACCACCTACCGCGCCGGGGGTGGGTTGCCGGCCGCGCCCGGTCGCCCCGGCCAGGTGTACGGCCAGCAGCCGCCGGCCGCCGCCTGGGGTGGTCCGGTGCCGTCCCCGCGTCCCGCCACCGGCGGGGTCTACGGTGCCCGGCCGGACACTCCCGCTCCGGCGCCGGAGGCGACCCAGCCGATGCCGGGTGGGCCCGACGGTCGCCGGTTGCCGGGTGACCCGCCCACCGACGGCGGGGGCCACACCGTGTTCATTCCCCGGCTCCCCGGCTGAGCGGAGCAGGGCCCGGCCCCTCCGTTACGCTCAGGATCGGTGTCTAACCTGCGGCCAAGGAGTGGAACACGTGTCTGATCTGTCCCAGATCGTGAAGGCGTACGACGTCCGCGGGACGGTGCCGGACCAGTGGGACGAACGGGCCGCCGAGGCGCTGGGTGCCGCCTTCACCCAACTCCTCAACTCCACCGACGAGCCGGGCGACGCTGTCGTCGTCGGGTACGACATGCGGGCCACCTCGCCCGGCTTGGCCGCCGCGTTCGCCGCTGGCGTACGCGCCGAGGGGCGCTCGGTGATCGAGATCGGCCTCGCCTCCACCGACCTGCTCTACTACGCGTCCGGCTCGCTCGACCTGCCCGGCGCGATGTTCACGGCCAGTCACAACCCCGCGCAGTACAACGGCATCAAGATGTGCCGCTCCGGTGCCCGCCCGATCGGCCAGGAGAGCGGTCTGGCCGAGATCCGGGAGCGGGCCCAGGCCCTCCTGGATTCGGGCGACGCCCGTCCCGCCGGTGCGCCGACCCGGCCCGCCGAGCGGCGCGACCTGCTCCCCGACTACGCCGGCTACCTGCGCAAGCTGGTCGACCTCTCGGGCATCCGGCCGTTGAAGGTGGTCGTCGACGCCGGTAACGGCATGGGCGGCTTCACCGTTCCGACAGTGCTGGGCGACGCGGCCCTGTCGCCGTTGCCGCTGGAGATCGTGCCGCTCTACTTCGAGTTGGACGGCAGTTTCCCCAACCACGAGGCCAACCCTCTGGACCCGGCGAACCTGGTCGACCTCCAGCGCGCTGTGGTCGAGCACGGGGCCGACATCGGGTTGGCGTTCGACGGTGACGCCGACCGGTGCTTCGTGGTGGACGAGCGCGGCGAGCCGGTCTCGCCATCGGCGATCACCGCCCTCGTCGCCGCCCGTGAGCTGGCCAAGCACCCGGGTTCCACTGTGATCCACGGCCTGATCACCTCCAGCGCGGTCGCGGAGATCATCCGAGAGCACGGTGGGAAGCCGGTCGTGGCCCGGGTCGGGCACTCCTTCATCAAGGCGGAGATGGCCCGCACCAACGCCGTCTTCGGCGGCGAGCACTCCGCGCACTATTACTTCCGGGACTTCTGGTTCGCCGACACCGGGATGCTCGCGGCGATGCACACGCTGGCCGCGCTGGGCGAGCAGTCGCTGCCGCTCTCCGTGTTGGCCGGTGAGTACGAGCGCTACATCGCCTCCGGCGAGATCAACTCGACGGTGGTCGACCAGGCGGCGGCGGTGGCCGAGGTTCGCGAGGCGTACCCCGACGCGGTGGCCGACGAGATGGACGGGCTCACCCTGCGTTTCCCCGACGGCGCGTGGTTCAACCTGCGCGCCTCCAACACGGAGCCGCTGCTGCGGCTCAACGTCGAGGCGCCCACCCGGGATCGGATGGTCTCGCTCCGGGACGACGTGCTCGACCGCGTTCGCCGATAAGATCGCCTGCGCCGGTCGGCACCGCCGTCGGTCAAGCCGCACACGTGGAAGGAGCCGTGCCATGGCCCTGGATCCGCAGTTGCTCGAGATCCTTGCCTGTCCGGACACGCACCACGCCCCGCTCACCTACGATGCCGAGGCGCAGACGTTGACCTGCACGGAGTGCGGCCGGATCTTCGAGGTCCGCGACGACGTGCCGGTGCTGCTGCTCGACGAGGCGCGCGGCGGCCCCGGGCAGTCCTCATGATCGACGGTACGGCCGGGGTCAGCGGGCGTCGTGACGCCGACGAGGCCCTGCTCGACAACCCGCAGGCGTTGGCCGAGGCCGACCCGGGCGGCATGCTCCGGCACACCGCGTCGGCAGGCGCGCAGGTTCGGGAGAGCGCCGCACTGGCGGCTGAGGCGAACCTCGCGGTGCTCGCCGACGACGGGCGGCCCCGAGCCGTCGTGATCGCCGGCATCGGCACGGCGGGGCGTACCGGGGACGTGCTGGCCACTGTCGCCGGGCCGCGCTGCCCGGTCCCGATCATCGGGCACCGCTCCGCCGGCGTACCCGGTTGGGTGGGTGCGGCCGACGTGGTGATCGCGGTGAGCGCGTCGGGGCGTAGCCCGGAGGCGCTCGGCGCCGCCGAGGCGGCCCACCGGCGTGGTGCCCGACTCGTCGCCGTGGGCGCACCGGACTCGCAGTTGCAGTCGATCGCCGAGCAGGCCCGGGCGCCGTTCATTCCGGTGCCCCGGCGTGCCCCGGCACGGGCCAGCCTCTGGGCGCTCACCGTGCCGGTCCTGCTCGCCGCCCGTTCCCTCGGGCTCGTGAAGGTCAACGAGGCGGACCTGGCGGAGACCGCTGCCCGGCTCGACGCGGACGCCGACCGCTGCCGTTCCGCAGCCGAGTCCTTCGTCAACCCGGCGAAGTCACTGGCGCTGGGTCTGGCCGGCTCGATCCCGATCGTCTGGGGCTCGTCCCCGCTGGCCACTGTGGCGGCCCGCCGGTTCGGCGACACACTGTCGGCGAACGCCCGCTACCCGGTGGTCACCGGGGCGCTGGGTGAGGCCGGGCGGGGTCGCGTCGGGCTGCTCGACGGCGTCTTCGGGGGCCTGGCCGAGGGGGAGCGGGACATCTTCGCCGACCCGGCCGAGGACGACGGCGAGGGCACCCGGCTACGGCTGGTGCTGCTGCGTGACGGCGGGCTCAACGCCGAGGACGACACCGACGAGCCGCTCGCCGTCGAGGAGCGCCGTGCGGACGCGGTGCAGACCCTCGCGGAGCGCCGTGGCGTGCGGTGCGACGTGGTGACCGCCGAGGGCGGCTCCGCCCTGGAGCGGCTGGCGTCGCTGATCGCCGTTCCGGATTTCGCCTCGATCTACCTTGCTCTGGCACATGGGCTGGACCCGATGGCCGTTCCGGCCATCACCGAGATGAAGGAGCTGTCGAACCAGTGAACGAACGTAGGGGGCGGCGCGTCATGCGCGGACCGGTCGGCTTCGTGCGGCGAAGCGGAGCGGTGGCATGAGCGCCAACGGTGGGACGAAGGCGATTGTCGCCGCCCTGCTGGCCAACGTCGGCATCGCCGTCACCAAGTTCATTGCGTTCCTGCTCTCCGGCTCGTCGTCGATGCTGGCCGAGGCGGTCCACTCGGTCGCCGACTCCGGCAACCAGGGCCTCCTGCTGCTCGGCGGCAAGCGGGCGAAGCGCGCGGCCACCCCGGAACACCCGTTCGGGTACGGCCGGGAGCGCTACATCTACGCGTTCATCGTGTCCATCGTGCTGTTCAGCATCGGTGGCCTGTTCGCGCTCTACGAGGCCTACCACAAGTGGCATCACAAGGGCGGCATCGACTCCTGGCAGTGGCTGCCGGTGGCCGTGCTGGTTTCGGCGATCATCATGGAGTCGTTCTCGTTCCGGACCGCCATCAAGGAGTCCAACCACGTCCGGGGCAACCAGTCCTGGGTGCGTTTCATCCGCCGGGCCAAGGCCCCGGAGCTGCCGGTGGTGCTCCTGGAGGACTTCGGCGCGCTTGTCGGTCTGGTGTTCGCCCTGTTCGGCGTCACCATGACGCTGATCACCGGCAACGGCGAGTGGGACGCTGCCGGCACCGCGATGATCGGCGTCCTGCTGGTCGTCATCGCCGTCGTGCTGGCCATCGAGACGAAGAGCCTGCTGCTCGGTGAGGGCGCCGAGGCGTCCGACCTGGCCGCCATCGAGCGGGCCGTCACCGACGGTCCCGAGGTGGAGCGGATCATCCACATGAAGACGCTCTACCTGGGCCCGGAAGAGCTGATGGTGGCCGCCAAGATCGCCGTTCCGGAGTGGAAGAGCGCCCACGACCTGGCGCGCGGCATCAACGCCGTGGAGGCGCGGATCCGCGCCGCGGTGCCGATCGCCCGGGTGATCTACCTGGAGCCGGACGTCTACAGCGTCGCTGCCGCCGAGGCCGGCACGGGCGCCGCCGCCGACACCGCCGTGCCGCAGGACGCGTCGGGCGAGGCGGCCGGGCGGCCCGGGGGCTGACGGGTGGAGCCACTGTACGGGCCGATCCGGGACTACGCCTGGGGCTCCCGCTCGGCCATCGCCCTCCTCCAGGGGCGCTCGGTGCCGAGCGCGGGCCCGGAGGCGGAGCTGTGGTTGGGGGCCCATCCGGGCGCCCCGGCGCACGTGGATCGCGCCGGTCTGCGGGTGAGCCTCTGTGACCTTGTGCGGGACGAACCAGGGCAGTGGCTCGGCCAACGGGTCTCCGAGCGGTTCGGTAGTCGGCTGCCGTTCCTGCTCAAGGTGCTCGCGGCCGACGCCCCGCTGAGCCTGCAGGCCCACCCGGACGCCGAGCAGGCGCAGGCCGGCTACGCGGCGGAGGCGGGGCGCCCCGAGGGGCAGCGCAACTACTCCGACCCGCACCACAAGCCGGAGTTGCTGGTCGCGCTCACCCCGTTCGAGGCGCTCTGCGGGTTCCGGGATCCGGCGGAGTCCGCCGAGGCGCTCGCCGCGTTCGGCGTACCGGCGTTGGCGCCGGTGGTCGCCGCGTTGCGGGCCGGACCGGCGGGGCTGCGGACGGCGGTGCGGACGCTGCTCGGCTGGCCGGTCGCCGACCGGCACCGGCTACTGGCTGCCGCGGTGGCATCACCGACCGACGGCCCGGACGCGGAGCTGACCCGCCGGCTGGCCAAGGCGTACCCGGGCGATCCGGGTGCGCTGGTCGCGCTGCTGCTGCACCACGTGCGGCTGGTGGCGGGGGAGGGGATCTGGATGCCCGCCGGCAACCTGCACGCCTACCTGAGCGGCTGCGGAGTGGAGATCATGGCGGCCAGCGACAACGTGCTGCGGGGCGGGCTGACCCCGAAGCGGGTGGACGTCGACGAGTTGCTGCGGGTTCTGCGCTTCGAGGTGCTCGACGATCCGGTGCGGGCGCCGCAGCCGGTCGGCCCGGGTGTGGACTGGTGGCCCGTGCCGGTGGACGATTTCGCGCTGCACCGGGTGCGGGTCGACG
The DNA here is from genome assembly GCF_015751785.1 of Micromonospora vinacea. Taxonomy (NCBI): domain Bacteria; kingdom Bacillati; phylum Actinomycetota; class Actinomycetes; order Micromonosporales; family Micromonosporaceae; genus Micromonospora; species Micromonospora vinacea. The sequence goes on from NZ_JADOTY010000001.1 coordinate 2,982,456, forward strand.
CGGCGGTGCCCTCGGTGACGCTGCCGCTGCCCGGCCCCCGGGTGGTTCTCTGCGCCGGCGGCTCGATCACCGTGGACGACGGTGCCGGCGCGTTGACGCTGGCCTCGGGCGAGGCGGCGATCGGTACGTCGTCCGGCGCGGCGCTGCGCATCGACGGCGCCGGGGTGGCGTTCGTGGCGACGTCCGGGTTGCGCTGACCGCTCCGCCCAACGACACAAGTCCGACTTTCCCGGAATAGCTTGACGTCACCCTGCCTGAGTGTGACTCTATGAGTACGCAGCGTTATCGCGACGACGGTCCGAGAACGTGCGGGGGAACCAAACCGGGGGGATGCACGGGGCGGGCGGGACGTGGGCGGGAAAGTCCGTCCATCACCGACCGCCCCGTGCGCTGTGTGTGGACCGTGCCTGCCGCCCGTCACCGACGCGCGTAAGGTGGAGGGTCGGCGCAGACATCGTTCGACAGGAGCTTTCATGACCAGCACCCTCCCGGCGTCCGCCAGCGGTACGCCGTCCGAGGCCCGGCCGAGCACGCTCGCCGATGGCGACTTCAAGGTGGCGGATCTCTCGCTCGCCGAGTTCGGGCGTAAAGAGATCCAGCTCGCCGAGCACGAGATGCCCGGCCTGATGGCGATCCGTCGGGAATTCGCCGAGGCGCAGCCGCTCGCCGGCGCGCGGATCACCGGCTCACTGCACATGACCATCCAGACCGCCGTCCTCATCGAGACGCTGGTCGCGCTCGGCGCGCAGGTGCGCTGGGCGTCCTGCAACATCTTCTCCACCCAGGACCACGCCGCCGCGGCGATCGTCGTCGGCCCGGACGGCACCCCCGAGGCCCCCGCCGGTGTCCCGGTGTACGCCTGGAAGGGCGAGAGCCTGCAGGAGTACTGGTGGTGCACCGAGCAGGTGCTGGTGTGGCCGGACGGCCAGGGCCCGAACATGATCCTCGACGACGGCGGTGACGCCACCCTGCTGGTGCACAAGGGCGCCGAGTTCGAGAAGGCCGGTGTCGTCCCGCCGGTCGAGTCCGCCGACTCCGAGGAGTACGCGGTCATCCTCGAGGTGCTGCACCGCTCGCTCGCCGAGGACGGCCAGCGCTGGACCGGGATCGCCGCCGGCATCAAGGGCGTGACCGAGGAGACCACCACCGGCGTGCACCGCCTCTACGAGATGCACCGGGCGGGCACCCTGCAGTTCCCGGCCATCAACGTCAACGACTCGGTGACCAAGAGCAAGTTCGACAACAAGTACGGTTGCCGGCACTCGCTCATCGACGGCATCAACCGCGCCACCGACGTGCTGATCGGCGGCAAGATGGCGGTCGTCATGGGCTACGGCGACGTGGGCAAGGGCTGCGCCGAGTCGCTGCGCGGCCAGGGCGCCCGGGTCGTGGTGACCGAGGTGGACCCGATCTGCGCGTTGCAGGCCGCGATGGACGGCTACCAGGTCGCCACCCTGGACGACGTGGTCGAGCAGGCGGACATCTTCATCACCGCCACCGGTTGCTTCGACGTCATCACCAACGAGCACATGGCCCGGATGAAGCACCAGGCCATCGTCGGCAACATCGGCCACTTCGACAACGAGATCGACATGGCCGGGCTGGCCAAGCGCTCCGACGTCGAGCGGATCAACATCAAGCCGCAGGTCGACCTGTGGCGCTTCGCCGACGGGCACGCCATCATCGTGCTCTCCGAGGGCCGCCTGCTGAACCTGGGCAACGCGACCGGGCACCCGAGCTTCGTCATGTCGAACTCGTTCGCCAACCAGACGATCGCCCAGATCGAGCTCTTCACCAAGACCGAGGAATACCCAATCGGCGTCTACGTGCTGCCCAAGCACCTGGACGAGAAGGTCGCCCGGCTGCACCTCGGCGCGCTCGGCGCCAAGCTGAGCACGCTGACCAAGGAGCAGGCCGCCTACCTCGGCGTCTCCACCGAGGGTCCGTTCAAGCCGGACCACTACCGCTACTGATCGGCATCTCCGGACCGGGTCGGCTGTTCGCAGCCGGCCCGGTTCGTCGTCTCCGCCGCTGGTTCGGCGCGGCGCAGTGTCTCCGCCGCCGGTTCAGCCCGAGCGAGGGCCGCGCCGGGTGGGCCGGAACCACGTCCAGACGCACCAGATCAGCCAGGTGACCGACACGACGGTGGCCAGCGCCCGCAGGCGTAGCGCACTGAGCAGCAGCACCACTGCCAGCACTGCCAACCACGGCAGGAATCCCCTCACGTCGGGGATCCTTCCACAGCCGAGCGCCGGCGGGCCGGCTGCCGGTCCTTGTGACGGGCTCAGTGAGCTTGTCGTGAACGACTTGACGAGGGCCGTGAGCAGGGAGGAAGGTATGCCTGCCCTAAGTCAGCCAAGGCGTGCCTAACCTACTCGGAGCCCGGATGTTCGCCACCTACCTGATCGGCCTGCGGGAAGGGCTCGAAGCCACCCTGGTGGTCAGCATCCTGGTCGCCTTCCTGGTGAAGTCGCAGCGCCGGGACCGGTTGCCGCAGGTCTGGGCCGGCGTCGGCCTGGCCGTGGCGCTCTCGGTGCTCTTCGGCTGGCTGATCGAGTACACGTCGACCTCGCTGCTGTCCCGCTCCGAGGATCGTGAGTTGTTCGAGGCGATCACCTCGGTCGCCGCCGTGGTCTTCGTGACCTGGATGATCTTCTGGATGCGCCGGGCCGCCCGGACCATCGCCGGCGAACTGCGGGGCAAGCTCACCGAGGCGCTGGCCGTCGGGTCCCTTGCCGTCGCCGGAATGGCCTTCCTCGCGGTGATCCGCGAGGGCCTGGAGACCGCGCTGATCTTCTACTCGGCCGCCCAGGGCGCGGCCGGCGACAGCGGCCCGCTGCTCGCGTTGATCGGCGGCATCGTCACCGCCGTGGTCCTCGGCGTGCTGCTCTACGCCAGCGCCCTGCGCATCAACCTCAGCAAGTTCTTCACCTGGACCGGCGCGCTGCTGATCCTGGTCGCCGCCGGCATCCTCAAGTACGGCGTGCACGACTTCCAGGAGGCCGGCGTCCTGCCTGGCCTGAACAACCTGGCCTTCGACATCACCGGCGTGCTCGATCCGACCACCTGGTACGCGGCGCTGCTCGCCGGCATGTTCAACGTGACTCCCGCGCCCACCGTGCTGGAGATGATCGCCTGGGTCGCGTACGCCGTACCGGTGCTCCTGCTCTTCCTGCGACCGGCCCGGCGCAAGCCGGCACCCGCCGCGACCACCACCACCGTCACCGAGCGCGGGGCCGACACCGGCGCCGAGGCCGAGGCGGCGTCGACGCCGCAGCGTGCCTGACCCACGAGGAGAGACAGCCCAGATGCGTACCACCCAGTTCTTCGCGCTGGCCGCCGCCGGCGTGCTGGCGACGGCCGGTCTGGCCGCCTGCTCCGACTCCGACAAGGGTGACTCGGCAGCGTCCGGCGGACCGATCGTGGTCAAGGCCAGCGACACCGCCTGTGAGGTCGGCTCGACCGACCTGGGTGCCGGTACCGCCACCTTCAAGATCACCAATTCGGGCGCGAAGGTGACCGAGTTCTACGTGTACGCCGACGGCGACCGCGTGATGGGCGAGGTGGAGAACATCGCCCCCGGGCTGAGCCGCGAGCTGCACGTGGAGTTGCCGGCCGGCACGTACCAGACGGCCTGCAAGCCAGGGATGAGTGGCAAGGGCATCCGGGGTGCGCTCAAGGTCAGCGGGTCGGCGCAGCCGCTCACGGCCGACGCCGCGCTGGGTGACGCCACCGACAACTACCAGCGCTACGTCAAGAGTCAGACCGCCGCGCTGCTGGACAAGACCGAGGAGTTCGTCGCCGCGGTCAAGGCCGGCGATGTGGCGAAGTCCAAGGCGCTCTACCCGGTCGCCCGCACCTACTGGGAGCGGATCGAGCCGGTTGCCGAGATCTTCGGCGACCTCGACCCCAAGATCGACGGCCGCGAGGAGGTCATCGAGGAGGGGATGGAGTTCACCGGCTTCCACCGGATCGAGAAGGACCTCTGGCAGTCCGGTGACATCAGCAAGGACGGCCCGATCGCCGATCGGCTGCTGGTCGACGTCAAGGAGATCGTCGCCAAGGCGAACGCCGAGAAGCTCTCCCCGCTCCAGCTCGCCAACGGTGCCAAGGAGCTGCTCGACGAGGTCGCCAGCGGCAAGATCACCGGCGAGGAGGACCGCTACTCGCACACCGACCTGTGGGACTTCGCCGCCAACCTCGAAGGTTCCAAGGCCGCCGTGTCCGCCCTGCGCCCCGCGTTGCAGCAGCGCTCGCCGGAACTGGTCACCCAGTTGGACACCGAGTTCGCCAACGTCGAGGGACTGCTCGGCAAGCACCGTGACGGCGACGGCTGGAAGCTGCACACCGCGCTGAGCAAGGCTGAGCTGAAGGATCTCTCCGACGGGATCAACGCGCTCGCCGAGCCGATCAGCAAGGTCGCCGCAGCCGTCGCGAAGTGACCACCTGGCAGAAAGAGTCGAATCGATGAGCGGGAGCAGGTTGACCCGGCGCCGGGCCATCACCCTGGCCGGCGCCGGAGTGGCCGGGGTCGCCGGGGTGGCGGCCGGCGCGGGGGCGCTGCTGAAGGGCTCCCATGACCCGGCCGCGGCGAACGACCACCCGGCCGGGGCGGTGCCGTTCCACGGTGAGCACCAGGCCGGCATCGTCACCCCGGCGCAGGACCGGCTGCACTTCGTGGCCTTCGACGTGATCACCAAGGACCGGGCCCGGCTTGTCGAACTGCTGGAGGAGTGGACGGCCGCCGCCGCCCGGATGACAGCGGGACGCGACGCCGGGGTGCTGGGTGCGGTCGGCGGGATGCCGGAGGCCCCACCGGACGACACCGGCGAAGCGCTCGGCCTGCCTCCCTCGCAGCTCACCCTCACCATCGGGTTCGGGCCGACGCTGTTCCGTGACGCCGACGGGCGGGACCGCTTCGGCCTCGCCGACCGGCGGCCCGCCGCCCTCGCCGAGCTGCCGAAGTTCCCCGGCGACGCGTTGCAGCCGCAGCTCTCCGGCGGCGACCTCTGCGTCCAGGCCTGCGCCAACGACCCGCAGGTGGCGGTGCACGCGATCCGTAACCTGGCCCGGCTCGGCATGGGCGTGGTGAGCGTCCGCTGGTCGCAGTTGGGCTTCGGCCGCACCTCGTCGACCTCCCGGGAACAGGCCACCGCCCGCAACCTCTTCGGGTTCAAGGACGGCACGGCCAACCTCAAGGCCGAGGACACCGACCTGTTGCGCGACCAGTTGTGGGTGCAGCCGGGTGACGGACCGGACTGGATGGCCGGAGGCTCGTACCTGGTCACCCGCAAGATCCGGATGCTCGTGGAAACCTGGGACCGGACCTCCCTCGCCGAGCAGGAGGAGATCGTCGGCCGGACCAAGGGCAGCGGCGCGCCGCTGGGTCGGAGCGACGAGTTCGACGAGCCCGACTTCGCCGCCCGTGGCGCGGACGGGAAGCCGGTGATCGCCGAGCACGCCCATGTCACGCTGGCCCACCCGAGTCGGAACGGCGGAGCCCAGCTGCTACGGCGGGGTTACAACTTCGTCGACGGCTCGGACGGCCTCGGCCGGCTCGACGCGGGCCTCTTCTTCATCGCCTACCAGCGCGATCCACGCCGTCAGTTCGTGCCGATCCAGACCCAGTTGGCGCGACACGACGTGATGAACGAGTACCTGCGACACGTCTCCAGCGGGGTGTTCGCCTGCCCGCCCGGGGTACGCGACGGCGGGGACCACTGGGGGCGTGGGCTGTTCGGCTGACCGTCGTCCGGATGGCGACAGCCGGATCGGCCCGACCTGCGGTGGCGCCGGGCGGCGCCGAAGGGGGATCATGGAAGCGTTACCGGCGGACGCCGGTCCCACCGAACTGAATGAGGATGCAATATTAATCCCATGAGAGCCCGCGTACTGGTGGTCGACGACGACCCCGCGCTCGCCGAGATGCTCGGCATCGTGCTGCGCAGTGAGGGTTTCCTGCCCTCGTTTGTGGCGGACGGCGAGCGGGCGTTGGCCGCTTTTCGCGACAGCCGTCCCGATATTGTGCTACTTGACCTGATGCTTCCCGGCATGAGCGGTATCGACGTCGCCCGGTCGATCCGGGCGGAGTCCGGCGTGCCCATCGTCATGCTGACCGCCAAGAGCGACACCGTGGATGTCGTGCTCGGCCTGGAGTCCGGCGCCGACGACTACGTGGTCAAACCGTTCAAGCCCAAGGAGCTGGTGGCCCGGATGCGGGCCCGACTGCGCCGAGGCGAGGACGTGGCCCCCGAGATGCTCACCATCGGGCCGCCCGACAACCAGATCACCATCGACGTGCCGGCGCACACGGTGAGCCGCAACGACGAGGAGGTGAAGCTGACTCCGCTGGAGTTCGACCTGCTGGTCGCGCTCGCCCGCAAGCCACGTCAGGTCTTCACCCGTGAGGTGCTGCTCGAGCAGGTCTGGGGCTACCGGCACGCGGCCGACACCCGCCTGGTCAACGTGCACGTCCAGCGGTTGCGGGCCAAGATCGAGCCGGATCCGGAGCGACCGGAAATCATCCTCACCGTGCGGGGCGTGGGCTACAAGGCGGGGACCGGATAGCCTGGTCGCACTGTGTCGACCTCGCCGCCCCCACCCTCCCCGAACACGGCCCGCCGGCCCAGCGCCGGCGGGGAGTTCTGGCGTGCGGTGTGCGGTCGGGTCGCCCGGGTGGTGGGTCGGGCGCACCAGACCTGGCGCCGCTCGCTCCAGGTCCGGGTCGTGACCATCACGCTTGTCGCGTCCAGCCTGCTGGTCGGCGGGTTCGCGTTCCTGATCGCTGACAAGATCACCACCATCCTGCTCGACAGCGCTCGCAGCGACGTCCGGCAGCGGGTGACCAGCGGTGCCAGCTACGCGGCCAAGCAGGTCTCCCTGTACGGGCAGCCGCAGGAGGCGCAGCTCCAGGAGACCATCGACGGCACTGTCAACTACCTGGCCGGCGGCGACCCCCAGCAGACCAGCGGGGTGGTGGTGGCGATCACCGCCGACGACTATCCCAACGACATCCAGACGCGCACCTCGCCGTCTGCGAACGTCCAGTCGCTGATCAGCCCCGAGCTGCGGGCCGCGATCGCCGACGGCAAGGTGGCCAGCCAGATCCGCACCGGGCGACTCACCGGCGAGACCACCAAGTACCTGGTCTACGGCTCGCCGGTGCCCACCAGCTTCGGGCACATCGAGCTCTACTACCTGGTGCCGCTGGGCCGGCAGGACGTCACCGCCGCCGACGCCCGAGCGACAGTGGTGGCCACCGGGGTCGCGCTGGTGATCCTGCTCGGGTTGCTCGCGGCGCTGGTCACCCGGCTGGTGGTCAACCCGGTCCGGGTCGCCGCACGAACCGCCCAACGGCTCTCCGCGGGCCTGCTCGACCAGCGGATGGTGGTCAACGGCGAGGACGACCTGGCCCTGCTCGCCGCGTCGTTCAACCAGATGGCCACCAACCTGCAACGGCAGATCCTGCGCCTGGAAGAGATGTCCCGGTTGCAGCGCCGCTTCACCTCCGACGTCTCCCACGAGCTGCGTACCCCGCTGACCACGGTCCGGATGGCCGCTGACCTGATCTTCGCTGAGCGCGACGAGTTCGACCCGGCGGTCGCCCGCAGCGCCGAGCTGCTCCAGGCCGAGCTGGACCGATTCGAGGAGCTGCTCACCGACCTGCTGGAGATCAGTCGGTTCGACGCCGGCTTCGCCATGCTGGATTCCGAGCCGACCGACCTGGTGCCGGTGGTGCACCGGGTGGTCGACCGGCTGGCTGGCCTCGCCGAGCGGGTGGGCGTACCGATCGAACTCGACCTGCCCGGCACGCCGGTGATCGCCGAGGTCGACCCGCGCCGGGTCGAGCGGGTGTTGCGCAACCTGGTCGGCAACGCGGTCGAGCACGGTGAGGCCCGCCCGGTGCTGATCACGCTCGGCATCGACGACACCGCCGTGGCGATCACCGTCCGCGACCACGGCGTGGGGCTGAAGGTGGGCGAGGAGAAGCTGGTGTTCAACCGGTTCTGGCGGGCGGACCCGTCCCGGGCTCGGCAGACCGGAGGCACCGGTCTGGGCCTGTCGATCAGCCTGGAGGACGCTCGGCTGCACGGCGGCTGGCTGGAGGCGTGGGGTGCTCCCGGGCAGGGCGCGCAGTTCCGGCTCACCCTGCCGGCCCGAGCGGGCGACCGGTTGACCACCTCGCCGCTGCGGCTGGTGCCGGCCGACGCCGCGCTGCCGTTCGGCGGCCCCCGTGACGGCGGCCCACTGGCCATCGGGCCCGGCACCGGCGGGGCACTGGCGATCAGCCCGGCTCCCGCCGGGGACGGGCAGCGGACGGAGGTGCGCTCGTGAGACGGCCGACTCTGCTCGGGGCCCTCGGCGTGATGGTGCTGCTGGGCGCCGGCTGTGGCATCCCGGCGGCATCCGACGTCCGGGTGGACGGCAAGGGCGGCGCCGCTACCGAGGCCGGTGTGATCAGTCGGGGCAGTGAGCCACCGACGCGGACGGCCAGTGGCAGCGTCAACGAGGCGTTCGTCTCCAACTTCCTGTCCGCCGCCGCTGGCGAGCCGGATCGGGCGTACGAGCGGGTCAAGGCGTTCATCGCCCCGGAGGACAAGATCCGGCTACAGGACAAGAAGGGCAGCGAGGTCGCGCTGAACGTGGTCCGGGTGCGCGGGGCGGTCTACACCCTCAACAGCGACTCGACCACGACCGTGAAGATCGCCGTGCAGCAGGTCGGTGTGCTGCGCACCAACGGCACCCTCGCCCCACCGGTGGCGACCGAGACGGAGTACGAGTTCGGCCTGCGCAGCGCGTCCTTCAACGGCGACGTCAACGATGATCGGGCCGGCCTGTACGTCATCAACCCGCCCAACGTGCTGCTGCTCAGCGACACAGCCCTCCGTCAGTATTACCAGGACGAGACGATCTACTTCTGGAGTTCGGACCGCAGCCGCCTGGTGCCCGACCAGCGCTACCGGCCGCAGGCGGTGCCTGTCGAGCGGCGGGTCAACGAGGTGGTGAAGTGGCTGGTCGGCGGCCCCTCCGACTGGCTGCGCCCAGGTGTCGTCGGGCTGCCGGACGGCACCGAGCTGATCAACAACGCCACCGGCGGGAACGGTCGATGGGAGGTCAATCTGGACATGTCCGGTGACGACCAGAACGGGATCGACCAGTTGATCACGCAGATCGCCTGGTCGTTGGGCGACCTGCCCGGCCAACTCGAGTTGAAGATCCGCAACAACGCGCAACCCGTTGTCGACCTGGGCGAGCGACGAAACAGCCGAGCGCTCTACCCGCATACCGCCAGCCCACAGCGGTTTGGCGTGTACGACGGCGCGATCCACCCACTCGACTTCGAAGGCGAGCCCAGCGGCAGGGTACCGTTGACACCCGAGGCCAACCGTAACGTCGTCTCCGCCAGCCTCGGGCTGGCCAAGGACCGGATTCTCGCCGCGATGGCGGTCACCGGCAGCAGCAAGAACCGGTACCGACTCGCCGTGGGCACGGGCGCCGACCCGGTCTCCGTGTTCAGCCGCAGCAGCACGGAGTACTCCGCGATCGGCCGGCCGGTCTGGCTGCGTACTGTCGACTCCCGCCCCAGCCGCGGCCTGGTGGTGGCCGACGGGCAGCTCTACCGGTTCGACGAGGCAGCCCGGATGTATCCCGTGCCGCTCAACCTGCCCTCCGCTGCGGTCACGGCGGTGGCCGCCGCGTTGGACGGCCAGCGGGTCGCGCTGATCGTCGGCGGCCGGCTCTACGTCGCCGCGGTCAACCTCGACGGCGGCGGGGTGTCCATCGGCCCGCCCCGGGAGTTGGTCACCTCGCTGACCAACCCGACGGCTGTCGACTGGGGCAGCGAGGACCAACTGGTGGTCGCGGGGTCTGTCGGCCAGCCGGCGATCTACGAGGTCAGTCTCGACGGCGCTCTGGAGACGCCGCTGCGGATCGACCTCGGCGCCAAGGTCAACCACCTGACCTCGTACCCGACCAACCGCAGCGTGCGGACGCCCAGCGGGGCCTACATGTACGAGGCGAACGGGGTGGCCTACCGCAGCAGCCCGTTCGAACGGATCGAGCCCGGCCGGGTACGCGACATCGCCCCGGTGCCGGCCGGGGTGCGGCCGAGCAACCCGTCGGCGCCGTTCTTCCTCTACTGACACGGTGAGCGGGCTCTGGGCGGACCTCGCCGACCTGGTGCTGCCCGCCGACTGTGCCGGTTGTCGGGAGCGCCGACCCGGACTGCGGCACGGGGTCTGCCCCGCCTGCGTCGCGGTGCTGGGCGAACTGCGGCCACTGGCGGTCCGCCCCACCCCCGCTCCGCCGGGCCTGCCGCCCTGCGTCGCCCTCGGCCCGTACGCGGGCCCGCTGCGTGAGGCGCTGCTGGCGTACAAGGAACACGGCCGACATGGGCTGGCCCGCCCGCTCGGCGCCCTGCTCGCCGAGGTCGTCGCGGCGGCGGTCGGTGCGGCTCGTCCGCTGGCGTTGGTTCCCGTCCCGGACACCGCGGCGGCGGCCCGGTCCCGTTACGGGGACCACCTCGACCGGCTGGCCCGGCACTGCGCGGCCCGGCTCAACCGGGGCGGTTGGGCGGTGCAGGTGCGCCGTCCGCTGCGGGCGCTGCCCCGACCTGACTCGGTCAGCCTGGACAGCGCTGGGCGGGCGGCGGCGGCCGAGGCGGCCTTCCAGCCCCGCTCGGCGGGGCCGTTGCGGGGTGGTGCCGCTGGTGCGGCCCCGGTCGTGGTGCTGCTCGACGACATCGTCACCACGGGTGTGACCCTCGCCGCCGCGAGCAGGGTGCTGACCGCGACGGGATGGGCACCGAGTGTCGCCGCGGTGCTCGCGGCGACCGAGAAAAGACACCAGTCGTAACCGATCGTGTTTCCGTTTCACCCGTTGGTGTATGAGCTGCGAAAAATCCTGGGCCGTCTCGGCAACATGGGGTGACTGCCGGGCAAACAGGAGTTAGCGTTTCGCTGTCGGGGGTAGGAGGTCGTTCCAACCGCCCCTGGCGGTGAGAGGAGGCGTAGCCGTACCAACCGGTCGACGCCAGCGGGTCTCCCCACGGCGCGCGGCCGGGTAACCGGATCGAAGACCGTCCGAACAAGGGAGGTCACGTGGACATCGTGGTCAAGGGCCGAAACGTCGAAGTGCCGGACCATTACCGGGTACACGTAGCCGAGAAACTCGCGAAGATCGAACGCTACGACCACAAACTTATTCGCGTCGATGTCGAGCTGTTTCACGAGCGCAATCCGCGCCAGGCCGACCACTGCCAGCGGGTGGAGATCACCTGCGTTTCCCGGGGCCCGGTGATTCGGGCCGAAGCCTGCACGAACGACTTCTACAGCGCGCTCGACGCGGCCATCGCGAAGCTCGACACCCGGCTGCGCCGCGCGGCCGACCGCCGCCGCGTACACCGGGGTCGGCACGCGCCGATCTCCGTCGCCGAGGCCACCGCGGGCCTGCCGGTCGCGGACCTGGTGCCATCCGCACTGAGCGCGCCGAGCGACGGCGCCCGCGCCGGCACCGCTGTCGCCGAGCGGGTCGAAGAGGAACACGACGACCAACCGTGGCACATCGCCCGGGAGAAGGTGCACCCGGCGGAGCCGATGACCATCGACGACGCGCTGTTCGAGATGGAACTGGTCGGCCACGACTTCTACCTTTTCCAGGACAAGGAGTCCGGCCGCCCCAGCGTCGTCTACCGGCGCCACGCGTACGACTACGGCATCATCTCCCTCGCCACCTGACCGGTAGCCAACCCTCGTCGATCATGGAGTTGTGGTGGGGTACTCCCACCACAACTCCATGATCCGTCAACGGAGGTCGGCGGGGAGCAGCGCGAAGGTCAGATCGTCCAGACGGGCGCCGGCCAAACCGGGCAGCCGGCCGCGCTGAAGGGCCTCGCGCCGGAAACCGACCCGCTCCAGCACCCGGTGCGACGCGGTGTTGTCCGGCACCGTGCCGGCCGAGAGCCGGGCGACACCTGCCGCGCCGAACGCCCACTCCGCGAGCAGGCGGACCGCCCGCGTCGCGTACCCCCGGCCGCGCCACTCGGGCAGCAACGCGTAGCCCACCGACGCCTCGCCAGCGGCCACATCGGTGTACGACAAGCCGCAACTGCCCACGGGCTCCCCGCTGGCCACGTCGGTGATCAGCAGCCGGGCGATGTCGCCGGTCAGCCACCCGCTCTCCGCGAGACGACAACGCCGCTCCATCGCCTCGCGCGTCGGCGGCACCGGCGGCGCCTGGTTCGCCACCACCTCGGGTCGGCTGTGCAGCCGGTACATCAGCGCCGCGTCGTCCGCCGCGAGCGGGCGCAGCGCCACCACCTCGTCGGTGAGCACCCCGCCGGGCAGGTCAGGCAGCAGTCGGGCGGTCGGGCCGGACGGGTCACCGGCGACGCGTACCCAGGCCAGCAGATCGTGCCGGCCCCCGTCGCGGGACGCACCGGCCGACCGGCGCAGACCCTCGTAGCGGAAGCCGGCGGCCAACGCGACCCGCTGGCTCGGGCCGTTCTCCGGTTCGGTGAGCAACTCCAGCCGGGCCGTTCCGGCGGCGAACGCGTGCTCGCTCAGCGCGCGGGTCGCCGCGGTGGCCACCCCGCGCCCGCGCGCCACCGGCCGCATCCAGTAGCCGATCTCCAACTGACCCCGGGCGGGCACCGGGTTGTTCAACCCCACAGCGCCGAGCAGGCGATCGGTCGCGGGATCCGCGACGGCGTACGCCGTGCCACCACCGGTCCAGGCCGCCGGGGCGCCGACGTCGATCCACCAGCGGGCATCGGTCTCGGTGTACGGCGTCGGCAGGTTGGACACGAACCGTTGAGTCAGCGGGTCCGCGCAGCCGTCGACCACGTCGGCGCTGTCCTGCGCGCGGAACGGGCGCAGGCGCACGCCGTGCGTCTCGACGACGGGCCGCAGATTCATCCCAGATCCTTCGCGAGAAGCGCACCGACCCACACGTCCACCCGTTCGCCCCGGTGCTGCACAGCGCCCCGGGCGGTCCCCTCGATCAGGAAGCCCGCCTTCTCCGCCGCCCGGCGGGAGGCGGTGTTGCCCACGTTCGCCTTCCACTCGATCCGCGCCAGGCCCAACGTGCTGAAGCCCCAGGCGCTGAGCGCGACCAGCGCGGCGGGTAGATAGCCCCGACCCCGGGCCGTCGGCGCGGTCACGAAGCCGACGTCGGCCACCAGCGGGTCGGCGGGGGAGAGCCGCAGGTCGAGCGTGCCCGCGTACCGGTCGTCGGGGTCGGCGATCACGAAGCAGGCGGCGTCCCCCCGAGCCCAGGCGTCCCGCCCGTAAGCCTGGTAGCCCTGCGCGTCCGCGCGCTCGTACGGGTCCGGCACTGTCGTCCAGCGGATGGTTTCCGGATCCCGGGAGGTCTGCACCACGGCGTCCAGATCCTGCTCCTCCATGGGCCGCAGACGCAGCTCGCCGGCCTTGGATTCGGCGAACAGAACGGGCTGCGGGCGGCCGAAGACGGCGGCCCGCCGGGCGGCGAGGGTGCCCGGTCCGGCCGGCCCGGTCGAACCGGCGGCCGGCACCTCGCCGGGCAGCAGCGAGCCGATCCAGCCGTCCGCGCCGCCGTGCAGTGCCGGGTTGGCCAGCCGCAACCGGCCGTCGATCCGGAAACCGGCCCGGAGGGCCACCAACCGCGAGGCGTGGTTGCCCACCTCGGCCTGCCAGAGAAGCCGGCGAAGCCCGAGGGTGTCGAAGGACCAGCGGGCCACCGCCCGGGTGGCCCGGACCATTAGGCCCCGACGCCGTGCCCAGGGCGCCGTCCAGTAGCCGACCTCACCGGTGCCGTTCTCGTCGATCGAGATCAGTCCGCAGGAGCCCAGCAGTTCCCCGGTGCCCGGGTCGCACACAGCGAACGGTGCCCCGGTCCCCTCGGCCCAGGCGCTCCGGCTCATCTCGGTGACAAATCCGTGAGCGTGTTCCGGTAGGTACGGGCGCGGTACGGTGGTCCAGCGCTGAATGTCCGGGTCCTGGCAGGCTCGGTGCACGGCCTCGGCATCCGTCTCTCGCCAGGGCCGCAGCAGCACGCCGTCCTCGATGATCTCCACGGGCTCCACTCGTGCATCCTGCCGCAGCGTTCGCCGACGGCGTAACCGGATAACGTTCGGGGCGGGCGAGGGACGCGACTTATGTCGGGTTCTGCGGGGTCGAGCACCGCCACCAGTGACCATCGCGCCGATGGAGCGCCTACGATGGTTCGAGACTGTCTAGGGGAGCGTTGATCCGTGTCGATTCTGGAAAAGGTCCTTAACGCGGGCGAGGGCCGCATGGTGCGCCGGCTCAAGGCCATCGCCGCCGCCGTCAGCTCGATCGAGGACGACTACGTCAACCTCACCGACGAGGAACTGGCCGGCATGACCGAACAGTTCCGGGAGCGGCTCGACGAGGGCGAAACCCTCGATGACCTGCTGCCGGAGGCGTTCGCGGTGGCCCGCGAGGCGGCCGCCAGGGTGCTCGGCCAGCGCCCGTACGACGTCCAGGTGATGGGCGGCGCGGCGCTGCACTTCGGCAACATCGCCGAGATGAAGACCGGTGAGGGTAAGACGCTGACCTCGGTCATGGCCGTCTACCTCAACGCGCTCTCCGGCAAGGGCGTCCACGTGATCACGGTCAACGACTACCTCGCCCAGCGTGACGCGGCGTGGATGGGCCGGGTGCACGAGTTCCTCGGGCTGACCGTCGGCGTGGTGCTGCCCAACCGGCCGGCCAGCGAGCACAAGGCCGCCTACGAGTGCGACATCACCTACGGCACCAACAACGAGTTCGGCTTCGACTACCTGCGCGACAACATGGCCTGGTCGAAGGACGAGCTGGTGCAGCGCGGGCACAACTTCGCTGTGGTCGACGAGGTCGACTCCATCCTGATCGACGAGGCCCGCACCCCGCTGATCATCTCCGGCCCGGCCGAGCACTCGGCCCGCTGGTACGGCGAGTTCGCCGGCGTGGTGGCCCGGCTCCAGCCCGGCACCGACGGCGAGGGCGACTACGAGGTCGACCACTCCAAGCGCACCATCGCGGTGACCGAGCGGGGCGTCGCCAAGGTCGAGGACCGGCTCGGCATCGACAACCTGTACGAGTCGGTGAACACCCCGCTGGTCGGCTACCTCAACAACGCCATCAAGGCCAAGGAGCTCTACAAGCGCGACAAGGACTACATCGTCAGCGACGGTGAGGTCCTGATCGTCGACGAGTTCACCGGCCGCATCCTGCACGGCCGTCGCTACAACGAGGGCATGCACCAGGCGATCGAGGCCAAGGAGGGGGTGGAGATCAAGCAGGAGAACCAGACCCTGGCCACCATCACCCTCCAGAACTACTTCCGCCTCTACGAGAAGCTGTCCGGCATGACCGGTACGGCGCAGACCGAGGCGAGCGAGTTCAACAAGGTCTACAAGGTCGGCGTCGTGACCATTCCGACCCACCGCCCGATGGTTCGCGAGGACCGGCCGGACGTCATCTACAAGACGGAGAAGGCCAAGTTCAACGCCGTCATCGAGGACATCGCCGAGCGGCACCAGATGGGCCAGCCGGTGCTGGTGGGCACCGTCTCGGTGGAAAACTCCGAGATCCTCTCCCAGTTGCTGCGCCGCCGCGGCATCCCGCACAACGTGCTGAACGCCAAGTTCCACGCGCGGGAGGCCGAGATCGTCGCCCAGGCCGGGCGTAAGGGCGCGGTCACCGTGGCGACCAACATGGCCGGCCGTGGCACCGACATCCTGCTCGGCGGCAACGCCGAGTTCCTCGCCGCGAACGAGCTGCGCCAGCGCGGCCTCGACCCGCTGGAAAACGAGGAAGAGTACGCCAAGGCGATGGAGGAGGTCCTTCCCACCTGGAAGCAGGCCTGCGACGCCGAGGCGGACGAGGTCTCCGCCGCCGGTGGCCTCTACGTGCTGGGCACCGAGCGGCACGAGTCCCGGCGGATCGACAACCAGCTGCGCGGTCGCGCCGGCCGACAGGGTGACCCGGGCGAGTCCCGTTTCTACCTGTCCCTGCAGGACGAGCTGATGCGGCGCTTCCGGGCCGGGGCGGTCGAGGCGGTGATGGAGCGCTTCAACATCCCGGAGGACGTGCCCATCGAGTCGAAGATGGTCACCCGGCAGATCAAGAGCGCCCAGGCCCAGATCGAGGGCCAGAACGCCGAGATCCGCAAGAACGTCCTCAAGTACGACGAGGTGCTCAACAAGCAGCGCCAGGTCGTCTACGCCGAGCGGCTCCGGGTGCTCAACGGGGAGGACCTCTCCGACCAGGTCCGCAACATGATCGACGACACCGTCGAGGCGTACGTGCGGGGGGCCACCTCCGACGGCTACGGCGAAGACTGGGACCTTGAGCAGCTCTGGTCCAGCCTCAAGCAGCTCTACCCGGTCGGTGTGACGATCGAGGAGTTGGAGGAGGAGGCCGGCGGCTCGCGGGCCGGCATGGACGCCGACTTCCTGGTGGCCCGCCTCAAGGAGGACGCCAACGCCGCGTACGACCGGCGTGAGGAGCAGCTCGGCACCGAGGGGGTGCGCCAGCTCGAGCGGATGGTGCTGCTCCAGGTCATCGACCGTAAGTGGCGCGAGCACCTCTACGAGATGGACTACCTCCAGGAGGGCATCAACCTCCGGGCGTACGCCCAGCGCGACCCGGTGGTGGAATACCAGCGCGAGGGCTTCGACATGTTCGCCACCATGATGGACGGCATCAAGGAGGAGACCGTCGGCTTCCTCTACAACGTCGACGTCCAGGTGACCGAACCCGAGCCGGAGGCGGGCGCCGACGAGGTCACGCTGCTCGACAAGCCGGTGGAGATCCGCGCCAAGGGCCTCAACCAGGCACCGCGTCGGCAGGGGCTGCAGTACTCCGCGCCCACCATCGACGGTGAGGCCAGCCCGGGTGCCGTCGCTGTGGAGCAGGCCGAGCAGCAGGCTCCGGCGCTCGGTGTGGGTCGCCCGGCTCCGGGTGCCCCGGCGGCACCGGGGCGGACCGCACCGTCCGCCCCGCAGCGGCCGGCCTCGGGCCTGCGTGGCCCGGCTGTTCCGTCGGCCGCCGCCCGTCGCCCGGCACCGAACCAGGCGGAGGCGAGCAACGGCCCGTCCCGCAACGCGCCGTGCCCGTGTGGCTCGGGCCGCAAGTACAAGCGCTGCCACGGCGCTCCCAATGGCGGCAACTGACCAACAGCGTCTGCACTGACAGCGTCTGCACCGACGGGTCCCGGCCGAACAGGCCGGGGCCCGTCGGTGTCTTCCAGCCCCACCTGCCTGACAAACCGCCCATCTCGGCGCTTTTCCTGGCATGCGCGGAGGCCGGCACCCCAGATCAACTCGCCTTTCAGGAAAGCGCGGCGTCAGCGGCAGCCGGATAGGGCGCTTTCCTGAAACCGGAGTGGATCAACCGGTCTCGCCGCTCCGGCTCGGCCCGGTGCGGTCCGGCTCGGCCCGGTGCTGTGCGGTGCGGCTCGGTCCGCGCCGGTCCGGTCGGGCCCGGCTCGGCCCGGCTTTGCTCCGGCTCGGGCTCGGGCTCGGGCTCGGCCCGGCTCGGGCTCGGGCTCGGCTCGGCCCGGCTCGGGCTCGGCTCGGCCCGGCTCGGGCTCGGCCCGGCCCGGGCTCGGCCCGGCTCGGGCTCGGCCCGGCTCGGGCTCGGCCCGGCTCGGGCTCGGCTCGGCTCGGGCTCGGCTCGGCTCGGGCTCGGCTCGGCTCGGCTCGGCCCGGCCCGGGCTCGGCCCGGCCCGGGCTCGGCCCGGCTCGGTCCGGGGTGTTCCGGCAGGCTGGGCCTGGCCGGGATGATCGGCCCGGGTGGTGTGGTCAGAGCACGTGTAGGGCAGTGCATAGCCAGCGACCCCGGCGATGCTCGAGGCGCAGGGCCATCGCCCAACTTCGACCGCCCGCACCGGTGAGGACAGCTGCCGCCTCCACCGCGGCTTCCCGGGGCTCGCAGACTCGCAGGCGTAGGAGGCGGACCAGTGGCCGGCCGGTACGGCGGCGCGATGTTCCGGCCCGGCCGGACGCGCGGGCGAGTTCGGTCAGCAGGTCGCCCGCTCGGGCCGGGTCGAGCAGCGCTCGCACCTGAGCCGGCGAACGGTAGCCGTTGACCACCTCCACGCAGGTGCCGACGAAGCGGTGGGCGGCTCGGGTGGTTTCCGGAGCGGTTGCTGGCGGCAACGAGGCGGCCGGGTGGGTGGTGGGGGACCGGTCAGGCACTGGTCGCAGCACTGCTCGCCGCACTGGCGGCCGGACCGGGTCGGCTCGGGTGGCAGCGAACAGGTCGAGGGCGAGCTGACCGTCGGTCAGTGCCGGCCAGTACGACCCGTCGGTCTCGTCAAGGTATGGCGGGTCGAAGGGCGGGACGGGGCGCAGCCGTACGGGCGGTCGGGAAGGACCGGGTCGCGCTCCGCTCATCATGGCCCCCTCGATCTTGCGTTTACCTTCGTTTGCCTCCGACAAGCTCGATTCTGAGTGACGGAGCGGCCTCGGTCAATGGCTTCGTGGCGGCCGACGTGCGGCAAGGCGCATGATCCACTCGCGTTCCTTGATGTCGTGGTATCCGAGCAGCCCCGACACCCCGACTTCCGCGCAGCCGAGTGGATCATGCGCGGGCTGGCGAGTGGGCGGACCTGGGCCGGGCGACCGGACAAGGCCAGGCGGGGCGGGCGAGGCGCAGCGGGTCCCAGTCGGGCGGGCCGGCCCGGCGGGCAGGTCAAGGTCAGTCGGGCGGGCCGGCCGGTCGGGCAGGTCAAGGCCCGGCGGGTAGGCCAAGGCCAGTCGGGTAGGCCAAGGCCAGGCGGGCCGGGCAACGTAAGGCCGGTGGGCTGGGCTCTGCTACTCGGGGTCGCGGTCGACCAGCGGGTTGCTCTGCACCCAGTCTGCGGTTTCGTGGTATTTGCGCGCTATGTACTCTTCCAGGCGAGCGCGCTCGACGCGCCACTGACCGCGCCCGCCGATCTTGATCGCCGGCAGTTCGCCGCTGCGCACCATGTGGTAGACCTGCGAGTCCGACACGTTGAGCTCAGTGGCCACGTCGGAGAGCAGCAGGAACCTCGGCTCCACAGGAACTCCCGGGGTTGATGTCGTTTGGCTCAGTTTGCCACCGACAGCCCCGACCGCCCAGCATCCAGCCCGGGTCGGTGGCAGGCCAACCACGGGGACACACCGGCTGGGAACTTCCTCCGGCCGGAGGCGGGGTGTATGACGGTCACGGCGTGCGGCATGATCTGCGCCCGTGCCGGCGGCCGCCGGTGGAGGACGACGCGGGGAGACGACCGGTGACCGACGAGCTTGTCCGGGTGTACGTGCCGGCGACCGTACCGATGCTGGCCCGGCTGCGTGACGAAGGGCTGGCCGCCGAGCAGGCGCACGCCGTCACCCCGGCGCTGCGCGAGTGGTACGCCGAGGGTGACGAGGAGGAGTTGGAGTACGTCGCGTTCACCCGGGCTGCCCAGGACGCCCTGCACCTTCTCCGCGCCGACCCGAAGGCTCCCCGCCGTCGCGTCGTCGTCTCGGTCGACCTGCCGTCGGGCGCGGTCGGACGCGGTGACGGTGAGCTGGGCTCCAGCACGGTGTCGCTGATCGACACCGTGCCGGTGGGTGCCGTCGCGGCCATCCACGTGGACGGCGTTGACGCGGTCGACGAGGTCGGCGCGGCGGCCGACGTGGTGGCCGAGGCGGCAGCCGGTGACCCGGACGCCCAGTTCACCGTCGACAGCGCCGAGGACCACGAGTTGGAGTGGTACGACGTGACGGAGCTGGACCAGCTGCTACGCGCGAGCGACTGAGCCGGACACCCGGCCCCGGCAGCCTGAGCCGGACACCGGCCCCGGCCCGTCGTCAGCGGGTCGGATCCGCCTTGGCGGGCTTCGCCTTGGCAGGGTCGGCGTCGAACGTCTCGGCCGGGTCGGCGTCGAACGTCTCGGCTGGCTCCGCGTCGAACGCCTTGGCGTAGCCCGGCTTGTCGTCCTCCGGGTCGACCTGGTCTGCGACGGGGCTCGGGCTGTCGACTGGTTCGTCGTCGTCGGTCTGGGCCGGGCTGAGCGTGCGGCCGAACGCGATGAGCGCGGTCAGCGCCCCCACGAAGAGCACCCAGATCCCATTGTCCACCCGCGAGGTGCCCAGCGAGGTCTGCGCCACCGCGTCCGCCTCGCTGAGCGCGCTGGCGAGGTCGAGCAGGGACCGGCCGCCGATCCGGATGATCACCTCGGCGAGCAGCAGGAGGAGCCCAGGGCCGGCGCCGGCGAGCAGGTACGCCGGCCAGCGCAGCGCCGGGGTCTCGGGATCGCGGCGGACGGCTCGACGCCGTGCCCAGGTCAGGTAGCCGAAGGCCAGGAGCCCAGCCAGTAGCCCGGCGACGAGCGATTCGGTGCGGGACACCCACTTGGCCGCGTTGATCAACGATTCTTGGCTGTCGCCAGCACCGAAGAGGTCGAACAGCGGGTCCCGGGCGCGGCTGAACGCGACCACGAAGATCAGCGTGCCCAGCGCGGCGGTGACCACGGCGCCGATCGCCGGGGCGGTCCGCGCACCGGCCAGCGCGCCACCGATGATCGCCGCGGCGGCCGTGGTGCCGGCGATCACGTTGGTGGTGGACGTGTCGAAGTAGGTGAGGTTGATCGCCACCGCGGCAGCGAGGCCGACCAGCATTCCGCCGCCGATCGCCCCGGCGAATCGCAGGGTGGCCCAGTCGCCGTACCGGCGGGCCAGCAGGTTTCCACCGGCCAGCGCGACGGCCGCCCCGGCCACCAGCGCGGCCGAGATCACGCCGGGCAGGGCGAACGCGGAGAGGCTGATCGCGGTGACCCCGGCCGCCGCCGAGGTGATGGCCTCCCGGGTGGACCAGAGCATGGCGGCCAGCCAGCCGAGCGCCAGCAGCGCGAGCACTGCGGCGCCGGGCGCGGGCAACGGCCGACTGCCGGTACTGGCCGCGTCGACCGCGGGCTCGTCCGACTCGGCGGCCGGGACGCGGCCGGGCTGCTTGGTCATCGTCTCCCCTTCGAGGCGGCAGGTCACCGACCATTCAGGGTACGCGGGCCCGCTGGGCTGCCTGTCGCCCCGGGACGGCGGGACGGATCGAGACCGGTCGGTAAGGGGAGGAGGGGTGGGGCGGTCCTTGGCGCAGGGCGGTGGCGGAGGTGGGCCGTGCGGCCCGTCATGGGAGAATCACGGGAGGTCCCGCCGCTGCTCGGCCTCCCGTGCGGCGTCCGGTGTCCGGCCGTCCGGTCGGTGCCCGCGGGTCCGGTTTCGCCACTGCTGTCGAGATCGCCAGGAGCCTTGATGGATGCCGTGTTCTCCGTTCCCGAGCCGCGCAACGAGCCGGTTCGCAACTACGAGCCGGGCAGCCCCGACCGGGACCGGCTCCAGCGGCGGCTGACCGAGCTCGCCGCCGAGCGCATCGACCTGCCGATGACCATCGGCGGTGAGCAGCGGATGGCCGGCGGTGACCCGATCAACGTGGTGCAGCCGCACAAGCACGCCCACGTGCTGGGTGTGACCGGGCACGCCACCCACGACGACGCGCGTGCCGCCACCAAGGCCGCCAAGGACGCCGCGCCGATGTGGCGGGCGCTGCCCTTCGAGGAGCGCGCCGCGATCTTCCTGCGTGCCGCCGAGCTGCTCGCCGGGCCATGGCGCGACACCCTCAACGCCGCCACGATGCTCGGCCAGTCGAAGACCGCGATCCAGGCGGAGATCGACGCGGCGTGCGAGTTCATCGACTTCCTGCGGTTCAACGTGCACTTCGCGCGTCGCCTGCTCGAGGAGCAGCCGGCGTCCTCGCCCGGCGTGTGGAACCGTTTCGACCACCGCCCGCTGGAGGGCTTCGTCTACGCGGTGACCCCGTTCAACTTCACCGCCATCGCCGGCAACCTGCCGTCGGCGCCGGCCCTGCTGGGCAACACTGTGGTCTGGAAGCCGGGCCCGACCCAGCAGTTCGCCGCGCACTTCACCATGCGGCTGTTCGAGGCCGCCGGCCTGCCGCCCGGCGTGATCAACATGGTCACCGGCCGGGGCGAGGAGGTCTCCGATGTCGTGCTCGCCGACCCGGAGCTGGCCGGCATCCACTTCACCGGTTCGACGAAGGTCTTCCAGCAGTTGTGGCGGACGGTGGGCGACAACATCGCCCGGTACCGGGGCTACCCGCGTCTGGTCGGCGAGACCGGCGGCAAGGACTTCGTCGTCGCGCACACCAGCGCCGACGTGGACGCTCTGCACACCGCGCTGATCCGTGGCGCGTACGAGTACCAGGGCCAGAAGTGCTCGGCGGCCTCCCGGGCGTACGTGCCGCGCTCGATCTGGGAGGGTGGGCTGCGGGACCGCCTGGCCGCCACCGCCGACTCGCTGACCTACGGCGACGTGGCCGACTTCAGCAACTTCGGCGGCGCCGTGATCGACGACAAGGCGTTCGCCCGGCACACCGCCGCGCTGGAGCTGATCGCCGGCGACGACAGCTGCCGGGTGCTGGCCGGTGGCACCGCCGACGACTCGGTCGGCTACTTCGTGCGGCCGACGCTCTTCGAGTGCGGCGACGCCGCCCACGAGACCTTCACCACCGAGTACTTCGGGCCGATCCTGGGCGTGCACGTGTTCGACGACGCCCGTTTCGACGAGGTGGTCGCGCAGGCCGAGTCGATCGCCCCGTACGCGCTGACCGGCTCGGTGTTCGCCACCGACCGCCGGGTCGTCGAGTCGGTCGGCGAGCGGATGCGGTACGCGGCCGGCAACTTCTACATCAACGACAAGCCGACCGGCGCGGTGGTCGGGCAGCAGCCCTTCGGTGGCGCCCGCGCCAGCGGCACCAACGACAAGGCCGGCTCCTGGCTCAACCTGGTCCGCTGGGTCTCCCCGCGGACGATCAAGGAGACCTTCGTGCCGCCGACCGACCACACGTACCCGCACATGGGCTGACCGGCGACGACCCGCCGGCGGCGCGCGTGGCGCCGCCGGCGGACGCCCGGAATGTCGCAACCCATCGATAGTCCTCAACGGACAGTCTGTCGCCGACAGTGCACTTAGGAAGTCCTGTTGGGTGGCAAACTGGCAAATCCTGGACGCCGGGTGCGCAAAGTGGCAGCGTAGTGGGCATGGCGGATTCCGGAGTCAACCCTACGGCGGCGGCCCTGCTCGGCCTCCTCCACGAGGGCCCGATGACAGGCGGTCAGTTGATGGCCGCCGCTGAGCGCCGTCTGGCGCCGTACTGGTCGATGACCCGCAGTCAGGTGTACCGCGAGTTGCCGGTGCTGGCTGAGCGGGGTTTCGTGCGGCTCGGCAAGCCGGGTCCGCGGATGAGCCAGCCGTACTCACTGACCGCCAGCGGAAAACGGACGTTTTCCCGCTGGCTCGCGGAGAACCCGGGGAAGGACACCATCCGCAACCCGATCGCGCTGCGGATGGCGTTCGGCAACCTGCACTCCGCCAGCCAGCTCAAGGGCCTGTACGCCTCGGCCAACGAATACCACACCGAGGCCCTCGCGCAGGTCCGGGAGCAGGTGAAGAACGCCAAACGGGACGGCGAGACGTACGACGCCAGCGCGCTGGAGTTCGCCGTCGCCTACCACCGGGCTGCCCTGTCGTGGCTGAAGTCCGCCCCCGTCGGGTGACGATCAACAGGTTCCCGCATAGGGAACGAGCTGCGCCGCGCCCGAGGGCCCAGGGCCGATTTGGCGCGGACCTGCGGGGCTCGCAAGCTCACTCCTCGTCCGCGCAGTACGCTTGTCTGTCGTGACCGCTGCCGATTACGCCGAACAGCTCAAGGAACTCGACGCGACCCTGCGAAACATCGAGGCCGTCCTCAACATCGACCGTCTGCACGAGGACAAGGCCCGCCTTGAGCAGGAGGCCTCCGCCCCCGACCTGTGGGACGACCAGGCCAAGGCCCAGGCGGTGACCTCGCAGCTGTCGTACGTCAACGGCGAGATCAGCAAGCTGGGCAGCCTGCGTTCCGGCCTCGACGACGCCCAGGTGCTGCTGGAGCTTGCCGAGGCGGAGGCCGACCCGGGCGTGCTGACCGAGGTCGAGTCGGAGATCACCGGGCTGACCAAGGCCATCCAGGAGATGGAGGTCCGCACCCTGCTCTCCGGCGAGTACGACTCCCGGGAGGCGCTGGTCGCCATCCGGGCCGGCGCGGGTGGCGTGGACGCGGCGGACTTCGCCGAGATGCTGCTGCGCATGTACCTGCGCTGGGCGGAGCGGCACGGCTACCCGACCGAGGTCTACGAGACCTCGTACGCCGAGGAGGCGGGCCTGAAGTCGGCCACCTTCGCGGTCAAGGTGCCGTACGCCTACGGCACGCTCAGCGTCGAGTCGGGCACCCACCGGCTGGTCCGGATCAGCCCGTTCGACAACCAGGGCCGTCGGCAGACCAGCTTCGCGGGCGTCGAGGTCCTGCCGGTCACCGAGCAGACCGACCACATCGACATCCCGGAGAACGAGGTACGGGTCGACGTCTACCGCTCCTCCGGACCGGGTGGGCAGAGCGTCAACACCACCGACTCGGCGGTGCGGCTGACCCACATCCCGACCGGCATCGTGGTGACCTGCCAGAACGAGAAGTCCCAGCTGCAGAACAAGGCCTCCGCGCTGCGGGTGCTCCAGGCCCGGCTGTTGGAGCGCAAGCGCCAGGAGGAGCAGGCCAAGCTCGAAGGGCTCAAGGAGAACGCGGCCGGCTCGTGGGGCGACCAGATGCGCTCCTACGTCCTGCACCCGTATCAGATGGTGAAGGATCTCCGAACTGAGCAGGAGACCGGCAATCCGAGCGCGGTCTTCGATGGCGAGTTGGACGGTTTCATCGAAGCGGGAATCCGTTGGCGTAAGCAGCGGCAGCTCGCCGGCGACGGTGCGTGACGGGGTGCGGGCGGAGCGCTTCGTCGATCTCCAGGTAGAAGCCTGATTCGACGACTCGCGCCGGATCGGCGGGGCGTGGGGCTTGGCTCAGTTGTTACACCGCGTAGACTCACCACCCGTGATTCAGCTTGAGCAAGTGACGAAGACGTACCCGAAGGCGTCCCGGCCTTCGCTCGACAACGTGTCCGTCTCGATCGAGAAGGGCGAGTTCGTCTTCTTCATCGGTCCATCCGGCTCCGGCAAGTCCACGATCATCAAAATGCTGCTGCACGAGGTGGCCCCCAACAAGGGGCGCGTCGTCGTCAACGGCAAGGACGTCACGTCGATGCGCTCCTGGAAGCGACCCCACTTCCGGCGTTCGATCGGCTGTGTCTTCCAGGACTTCCGGCTGCTGCCCAACCGCACCGCCTACGAGAACGTGGCGTTCGCCCTCGAGGTGATCGGCAAGACGAAGGCGGTTGCCCGCCGGGTCGTGCCGGAGGTGCTGGAGCTGGTCGGGCTCGGTGGCAAGGAGCACCGCTACCCGCACGAGCTCTCCGGTGGTGAGCAGCAGCGGGTCGCCGTCGCCCGGGCGTTCGTGAACCGTCCGCTGATCCTGCTGGCGGACGAGCCCACCGGAAACCTGGACCCGGACACCTCGATCGAGATCATGCGTCTGCTGGACCGGATCAATCGCACCGGCACGACCGTCGTGATGGTCACCCACGACTCCAACATCGTGAACCAGATGCGCCGCCGCGTCGTTGAGATTGAGAGCGGTCGCATCGTGCGTGACCAGGCCCGCGGCGTCTACGGGTGAGCCGGCGCTCCACCCCTGCGCAGCCTGACGACGAACACCTCATGCCGGAGACCCGGAGGAAATCCCGATGCGCGTGAAATACGTCCTGTCCGAGGTACTGGTCGGACTGTGGCGCAACGTGACCATGTCCATCGCGATGATCATCACGATGGCGGTCTCGCTGACCATGCTCGGCGCCAGCGGTCTCATGTACCGCCAGGTCGACGACATGAAGGACCTCTACTACAAGAACATCGAAGTCTCGATCTTCTTGACCCAGGAGGTGACCGAGCAGGAGCGCACCGAACTGCAGACCAAGCTCGACAGTGACCCCCTGGTCAAGGACGTCCTCTACGTCAACAAGGACGAGGCGTACAAGCGCTTCAAGGAGATGTACCAGGACGCGCCGGACCTGGTGAACGCCGTGAAGCCGGACCAGCTGCCCGAGGCGTTCCGGCTCAAGCTGAACAACCCGGAGCAGTACAAGGACGTCTACGACCAGTACAAGGACACGGCGGGCGTCGAGGAGATCATCGACCAGAGTCGACTGCTCGACAAGATCTTCAACATCCTCACCTCGATCCAGAACATCGCCCTGGCTGCCGCCATCGTGATGGCGATCGCCGCCCTGCTGCTTGTCGCGAACACCATTCAGGTGGCCGCGTACAGCAAGCGGCGTGAGGTAGCGGTCATGAAGCTGGTCGGCGCGTCCAACTGGTTCATCCAGGCGCCGTTCGTGTTGGAGGCCGTGGTGGCCGGCCTGATCGGTTCACTGCTCGGCCTGGTGGCTCTGGTCGCGGCGAAGTATCTGCTCTTCGACGGGTCGTTGAGCGCGTTGCAGGGTCTGCTCTCGCCGATCACCTGGGGCGACATCCTGTTCATCTTCCCGTTGATGGCCGGCGTCGGTGGTCTGGTCAGCGCGGGCACCGCCTGGATCACCCTGCGCTTCTACCTGCGGGTCTAGGCACCGTACGGGTCGTCCCGTCATCTCCCGGGGACCCTCCCGCGGCCGGAAATAAACGGCGCGGGAGGGTCCTTGTCGTTCAGGTAGCATGATCGGTTGTCCGGCCGGGGTGAACCCGGCCGTTGACGAAGGAGAGGGGGTGGCACCGATGCCACGGGAAAAGGGGCGCAAGGTGGTCGCCTCCAACAAGAAGGCGCGCCACGACTACGCCGTCCTCGACACGTACGAGGCGGGCATGGCGCTGACCGGCACCGAGGTCAAGTCGCTGCGGGCCGGGCGAGCGTCGCTGGTCGACGCGTTCGCGCAGGAACGTGACGGCGAGCTCTATCTGCACTCGATGCACATCCCGGAGTACACCCAGGGCACCTGGACCAACCATGAGCCCCGGCGTACCCGCAAGTTGCTGCTCAACCGGGCCGAGATCGACAAGCTCCTCGGCAAGACCCGCGAGGGCGGTTACACGATCGTCCCGTTGCAGGTCTACTTCTCGGACGGCTGGGCCAAGGTCGAGATCGCCCTGGCCAAGGGCAAGAAGTCGTACGACAAGCGTCAGGACCTCGCCAAGCGGGACGCGGACCGGGAGATCGCCCGGGTGTCCGGTCGACGCGGCAAGGGCATGGACGACTAGTTCATCCCGTTTGTCCGGGTCGGCGAGCCGGCCCGGGGCTCGGGATGAAAGCTGTTGCGGCAGGCGTTAGTCTTGTCAGTGCCGCCACATCGGCGGCCTGTCGAGGGGGTGACTGGTTTCGACTTCGTACGCAGCGACAGGGGAAGCGAGCCGAGGAAGCCGACGTCGTCTCGAGAATCGGTCGTCGGAAACTTATAAGCGCCAAGAACAATCGCGCTGACTTCGCTCTCGCCGCCTGAGGCGAGTAGCTAAGTCTGTCGGCCTGGGAACGCCTTCGTCCCAGTAGCCGGCATCAGCTAGGAGGCTGGCCAATCGGACCCGGTCGCGGGGTCCGTGCGGCGAGATTAATCAGCGACTGGGCCCGTCACACCAACTTGCTCGCGTGAGCGGTGGGGCCGAGTAGAGGCACAGCGAGCTGCGCTCGGAGAAGCCCTGACAAACCGGCGAAGGACCCGGGTTCGATTCCCGGCACCTCCACCACCTCGAACGAAGCGCCCCGGCCCACCAGCCGGGGCGCTTCGTTGTGTCGGGCGGGTCTTACGCTGCCTCCTGTGACCAACCAGGAGCTGCGCCTGTCGGTCGGCGCGTCGCCCGGTCAGCGCGTCGTGGCGGTGGTGGCCGGCGTCCTCCTCGCGGCGGTCGGCGCGGCGTTCGTGGCGCTGCCCCTCGTCGCCGACGGGCTGCTGCGTCGGCTGACCGGCCCGGGTGACGCGTTCGCCTCCTATGAGGAGGCTCGCGACCTGCCACCGGGGTTGCTGCCGCCCGGGCTACGCGACTCCGCCGACCCGAACCAGTCCGGTCCCAGCCCTTTCATCGGCCTGTGTGGTCTGCCGTTCGTCCTGCTCGGCCTCTACCTCGTGCTGCGGGTGCTCCGCACGGCCGCCTGGCTGGACGGCAGCCGCGCGCGGGTACGCGGTGCGCTGCGCACCCGCACCGTCGACCTCGCCACCGCCCGGATCGAGTCCGGCGTGGTGTCGTACCGCGAGGCGGACGACGATGGTCCGGGCGGCGGAGCGCGGGTGCGGGCCATCCTCGCCACCAACAGGGGGAGTACGCGGGGGGTCACCATCCCCCTGCGCGGCATGGGACTGCCCAGCCTGCCGCCCCCCGAGCTGCGGGCGCTGGCCGAGGCGATCACGACCGGTCGGCCGGGCGACGGTCGGGACACCGACGCGCACGCCGTGGCCGACCACCTGCGCCGCCTGGCGGAGCGCCCGTCGAGCGACTGAACCGGGCGTACGTCCCGCGGGGTCTGTGCGGCGCCCAGGGGTCGCACCAGTGCGGCTGGTGGGGCCGTTGGGGCCAACGGGGCAGATGAGGCGGTGCGGGGCCCTGGACAGGGCGGGCCGGGCAGCCTCACCATCGCGGTATGGGATAGCAGAGCCGCCGCGCGGGAGGTGCCATGGTCACCGGTCCGGTCCAGCAGCCGTCACTCGTCGCCCGACCGCGCGTCGCGCAGCCGGCGGGGCTCCCCGCCGATCCACATTCCCTCGGTCTGCCCGGCGAGCCGCGCCCGGCCGGCCTCGCCGGTGACGTGCACGCCCTCGGCCGGGCCGTCGCCGTCGCCGTCACCGAACCGCGCTGGCGCGAAGACGTTCTCCTTCGGCTGCGCCCGGTGCGACAGGGCTTCGCCGAGCACGTCCGGGCCACCGAGGGCCCCACCGGCCTCTACCGGGAGTTGCTCAACCAGTCGCCGCGACTGGACCACGGCGTGCGGCTGCTGACCCGGGAGCACGTGGCGATAGTCGCCGCGATCCTGGCGGTCCAGCAGATCGCCGAGCGGCCCGAGGCGCACCCCGACGAGCTGCGGCATCGGGCCGGGCACCTGCTGCGGAGGTTGGCCCGGCACCGGCGGCGGGGCGCCGACCTGCTCTGGGAGGCGTACCAGACGGATCTGGGTGGCGAGACCTGAGTGGGCCCAGGTCGGGAACCGGCCGGTCGGCGGACGCGTCGAACCGTACATGCGTCGATCGGCTCTGTTGCTCGTACTCCCGTTCCTGCTCACGGCGGGCTGTGCCGCGACCGACGCTGGCCCGGCCGACGGCCCGCGCAGCCCCACGCGCGGCGCGGACGCGTTCGACCAGCGGGCCGGTCAGGTCGCCGAGGCGTGGCGGCCCGGTCCCGACTGGCGCGCGGGCTACGTGCCGTTGGAGGGGCCGACACTGCTCACCGGTGACCCGGGCTTCACCCCCGACACCGAGGCGGCCTTCCGGGCCGGGTGGTACCGCGCGCAGGTCGGAATCCCGCCCACCCGGGTCGGCGGCGAGATCCAGTTCCCGGACGGACGGCTGAGGCTGCCGTTGGTCAGCGCCGCCGAGGCGTACCGGCAGCTCGACCAGGGTGACCCGCTGCCCTGCCCGGGGCGGCCCAAGCGGCCCGGCCGACCCACCCCCGGCGGCCCCACCGTCGAACCAGGGCCGGACGGGTGGGCCACGAGCAGCACACAGACCGCCTGTCTCCCGCTCACCGTCACCGCTGTCACGTTCGGCGCCGCGCCGGTCCGCACGAGCCGCGGTGTGGCGCAGGTCCCCGCCTGGCTGTTCACCATCAAGGAGCTGGCCACGCCGGTGGTCCGGCTCGCCGTCGCGCCCACGGCGATCACTCCCGTCCCCGAGCCGATCGCGCCGGCCCGGCCGCTGCCGGACGGGTTGGTGGCGGCCCAGGACCTGGCAGCTGTCGACGGCGCCCGGCTGACAGTGCGGCTCGGCGTCGGCGCCTGCGACACCGGGATCACGCCGTTGGTGTGGGAAGGGCCCGACGTCGTGGTGGTCGGTGGCGGCGTCACCCGGGCCACCGGCGAGTGCATCGCCCTGCTGAAAGTGGAGCCGGTCACCGTCACCCTCGCGGCGCCGCTGGGCAGCCGGCCGGTGCTGGACGTCTTCACCGGTGCCCCGCTGTCGATAGCACCGCGCTGACGCGGTTCAGAGGATGCGGGGCACGTCGGTGCTGATCGGCACCGGCAGCACAGTGGGCCGGTCGGCGCGCAGCCCGGCGGCGAGCGCCGCGCCGAGCTGGTCGGGGGTCTCCACCACCTGCGTGGCACAGCCGTAGCCGGCCGCGATCGCGATGATGTCCAAACCCGGCAGGTCCAGGCCGGGCACCCCGGGAGTGTGCTTCAGCTCGGCGAACGCCTTGAGGATCGCGTACTGCTGGTTGACCGGGACGACGACCACCACCGGCAGTGCCAGGCGCGCGGCCGTCCAGAGCGCCTGCACCGAGTAGTGGAAGGAGCCGTCGCCGATCACCGCCACCACCGGACGACCGCGCCCGGCGTTCCGCTCGGCCAGTGCGATGCCGACCGCTGCCGGCAGGCCGTAGCCGAGGCCGCCGCTGGCCATCGTGAAGTACGACGCGGGGCGGGTGATCCGCAGCTGACGACGCAGCGCGGACAGGTTGGAGGGTGACTCCTGGACCAGCACGCCGTCGGTGGGCCAGTGCGCGGCCAGGGCGGCGAACAGGGCGTCGGCGCTCAGCGGGGTGCCGACCTCCGGCGGCGGCAGTGCTTCCCGTCGCGTGGGCGCCGGCCGGTCGCTCGGCGGCACCCGTTCGACAAGCTCAGCCAGGGCCAGCCCCGGATCGCTGAGCAGGCTGTCACCGACCGGGGCTCGCGCGGCCTCGTCCGGGTCGTCGGTGATGTGCAGCAGTCGGGCGCCGTCGGGCAGGTGCCCACCCGGCACGTACGGGTAGTAGCGGAACACCGGGGCGCCGATGACCAGGACCGTGTCGTGCCCGCGCAGCGCCTCGGCGAGCGGGCCGATCGCGTACGGGAGCACGCCGCGGAAGTGCGGGTGGTCCTCGGGGAACACCGCCCGCTCGGGGGCGGGAGCCGACCAGACCGGCGCGGCGAGCCGCTCCGCCAGCGCGACAGCGGTCGGCCAGCCTCCGGAGCGGTCCACCCCCGGCCCGTACACGAGCACCGGGTTGCGGCTGCCGGCCAGCACCCGGACGAACTCCTCCATCCGTTGGGGGTCCGGCGCGAACCGGGTGGCCACCGTCCGCGGCGCGGGCGGCGGGTCGGCGGGCTGGGCCCAGTCGTCCATCGGCAGGGAGAGGAAGACCGGCCCGGCCGGTGGCTGCACCGCCGTCGCGTAGGCCCGCAGCATCGCCGCGGGGATGTCCTGCGCGCGGGCCGGCTCGTAGGCCCACTTCACGTAGGGCTGTGGAAGCTCGGTGGGTCGGCGGCTGGCCAGCCGGGGTTCCAGGAGCAGCATCTCCCGGGTCTGCTGGCCGGCGGTGACGATCAGCGCGGTCTTGTTGTGCCAGGCGGTGACCAGGTTGCCCATGCCGTTGCCGGTGCCCGGGGCGGTGTGCAGGTTGACGTGGGCGGGCAATCCGCTGGCCTGGGCGTAGCCGTCGGCCATCGCGACGGCCGTCGCCTCCTGCAGCGCGTGGACGTAGTGGAAGTCGGCGGGGAAGTCCTGGAGGAACGGCTCTTCGGTGGAGCCGGGGTTGCCGAAGACAGTGGTCATGCCGAGGGTGCGGAGCACGTCGTACGTCGCGTCCCGGACAGTTGCCATCGCCACCCGCCTCCGTGTCGCGGGCAGGGGCGACCGCGGTCGCCCTCCCGATCAGCCGAATCTATCGGGATGTGACGGACCTTTCGGGCGTTTCTCAGCCGTCGGTGGTCCCGATCCGTCGATCATCGGGAGGTCTGTAGCCGGGTGCAGCGGCCCTTCGTCTTAACTGTCCGATCACCCGCCGGTCAGACCTTAGCCAGCACCCAGGACGCAGGCTATGGTGCCAGGCATGGCGTTGACAGCGCGGCTGAACCCGATGCGGTGGGCGGATCCGGTCGATGACCGGCCCTCGGCGCGGGCTCACGGTTGACGGGTGTGTGGCATGCAGGGAGAGGGCCAGGCGATCGGCGGACGAGCGATGGAGTCGATGACCGGGCGGCTGCTGGTCGCGACTCCGGCGCTCAAGGACCCGAACTTCGACCGTACGGTGGTGCTGCTGGTCGCCCACGAGCCGGGCGGCGCGCTCGGCGTGGTGCTGAACCGGGCCACCGAAGTGCCGGTGGCCGAGGTGCTCGGTGACTGGAGCGACCTGGCCCGCCACCCGGCGGTGCTCTTCGAGGGTGGCCCGGTGCAGCCCGACTCGGCCATCTGCCTCGCCCGGATGCGGCACCCGATGCGCCGGCTGAAGGGCTTCCACCAGGTTTCCGGGGCGGTCGGCACGATCGACCTCTCGGTCGACCCGGAGCGGCTGCGGGAGAGCATCGGCGGCATCCGGGTCTTCGCCGGCTACTCCGGCTGGGGCAGCGGCCAATTGGAGCAGGAGATCGCCGACGGGTCCTGGTTCGTGCTGGACGGGCTGCCCGGGGACGCCTTCGTCGACCGACCCGACGACCTGTGGCCGATGGTGCTGCGCCGGCAGGGCGGGATGATGGCCGCCGTCGCACACTTCCCGCCGGACGTGGCACTCAACTGACCCGGCTCGGCGAGGGACCCCGCGAGATGACCATGCGGGCCCGTCTGTGTATAGTTTCCCAGTGCCCGGGCGACCGGGACAACAGCAAGGGGCCGTGGCGCAGCTGGTAGCGCACCACACTGGCAGTGTGGGGGTCAGGGGTTCGAGTCCCCTCGGCTCCACCCTTGAGAAACGCCCTGGTCGGGACAATCTGACCAGGGCGTTTGCTGTTTCTGGCGGTGCCGTCAAGGGCCGTCCCTGCGGCCCTCGGTGGACCGGCACCCCGCAGTCCCGGGGTGCCGACCACCGCGATCATGAGACTGACCGGCTACCTGACGATCGGTGACCACTCCCGCTGGCCGGCGATCGTCACCCCAGGGGTGCGGTAATAGGGGTCGGCGGCGACGATCGCGGCAAACGCTTCGGCGTCCGGGACGTCGAAGACCAGCAGTGCTCCGGAGTCGTCGGCGAACGGCCCGGCCATGACCAGCCGGCCTTCCTGGTGCAGGGCCTGGAGACGCTCCCGGTGCGCCGGTCGGGCGGCGAGCCGGTCGGGTTCGTCGCCGAAGGACAACTCCAAGACGAACACGGTTCCTCCTCATCGGGGCGGCCTCTCCAAGCACCCTAGTCGATCCGCCAGAGACCCTCCCGCGGTGAGACGTACGCGAAAACGCCCCGACCGGATGACCCGGTCAGGGCGTTGGCGACTAGATGTCCGGTAAGGGCTAAATCAGCCCTGACGGCTCTTCCACTGCGGGTTGGCGCGGTTCACCACGACCACCCGGCCGCGACGGCGGACCACCACCGAACCCGGCTTCTGCTTCAGTGCACGCAACGAGCTACGTACCTTCATCTCTGCCTCCTCGGTGCAAGCGGTTCCGAGTATCGAAACGCCACACCCACCTGCGGGATTCCCGACCGGTCAGCGTCGAACCTTTGCCGCCCCGCAGCCGTACCAGTGGGCGGAGGTCATCCTCATGCCCGTACGCCGGCTCCTCGCCACGGTGCTGGTCGCTGCCGCGACAGTGCCCCTGGCCGCCACACCCGCAGCCGCCCACGGTGCCCCGACCGACCCGGTCAGTCGCGCGGCGGCCTGCGGCCCCGTGGGCCGGTACGCGGCCACCAGCGCCTGCCGGGCGGCGATCGAGGCCGGCGCGGCGGTGCGCGAATGGGACAACGTACGCGTCGCGGCGATCAACGGGCGAGATCGGGAACGGATCCCGGACGGTGAGTTGTGCAGCGGCGGACTGTCCGCGTACCGGGGGTTGGATCTGCCCCGCACCGACTGGCCGAGCACCGAGCTGACCGCCGGAGCGAAGTTCACCTTCCGGTACCGGACCACCATCGAGCACCGGGGCACCTTTCGGCTCTACGTCACCACAGCCGACTACGACCCGCGCAGGAAGCTCACCTGGGCTGATCTGGAGTCGCGTCCGTTTCTGACGCTGACCGACCCGCCCGTGCGGGCCGGGGCGTACCAGTTGGCGGGTCGGCTGCCGGCGGGCCGCAGCGGCCGACACCTGATCTACACGATCTGGCAGAACTCCAACACCCCGGACACCTACTACTCCTGCTCGGACGTGGTGTTCCGGGGCGCCAAGGCCACCGCCGCCCCGTCGAAGGCCGCCGCGAAGAAGAGCGCGGCGGCTGCGCCGCGTACCGCTGCCAGTGGGCCAACCCCCACCGAGTCCGCGGTGGCGGCGGCGGCCGACCCGGGCGTGCCGGTGGCGTCGGTGACCGACCTCGGCCGTCGGTGGCCGGTGCTGGCCGGCGCCGCCGCCGTGCTGGTCCTGGCGCTGCTGATCGGCGCCGGACGGCGCCGCCGCAGCGCCGCCGCACCGGTCGGCAGGCAGTGCGAGGTCCGCAACCACCGGGCCGGGCGGCGCCGGATCTGGTGACCCGGCCCGCCCGGGGCCCGGCCGGGCTCAGCCCAGGTGACGCTCGATCTCGGCCAACTCGTCGGCGGTGAAGTCGAGGTTGCCCAGCGCGGCGATGTTCGTCTCCAACTGCTCCACACTGCTCGCCCCGATGATCAGGCTGGTCATCCGCGGGTCACGCAGCGCCCAGGCCAACGCGAGCTGAGCGAGGGACTGGCCGCGCCGCTGGGCGACAGCGCCGAGCCCACGGATGGTGGCCATCTTCTCCTCGCTGAGGTCGCTCTCGTTGAGGAAGACGCTGGTGCGCACCCGCGAGTCGGCCGGGATGCCGCCCAGGTAACGGTCGGTCAGCAGGCCCTGAGCCAACGGGCTGTACGCGATGCAGCCCGCGCCGACCTGCTCCAGCGTGTCGAGCAGGCCGTCGGACTCGGTCCAGCGGTTGAGCATCGAGTACGACGGCTGGTTGATCAGCAGCGGCGTACCCAGGTCACGCAGGATCGCGGCGGCCCGCGCGGTCTGCTCCGAGTTGTAGTTCGAGATGCCGACGTAGAGCGCCTTGCCGGAGCGGACGACGGCGTCGAGCGCCCCCATCGTCTCCTCCAGCGGGGTGTCCGGGTCGAACCGGTGCGAGTAGAAGATGTCTACGTAGTCCAGCCCCATCCGGCCCAGTGACTGGTCCAGCGACGAGATGAGGTTCTTGCGCGAGCCCCACTCCCCGTACGGGCCGGGCCACATCAGGTACCCGGCCTTGCTGGAGATGACCAACTCGTCCCGGTACGGCTTCAGGTCGGTGGCGAGCATCCGGCCGAAGTTCTCCTCCGCCGAACCGGGCGGCGGGCCGTAGTTGTTGGCCAGGTCGAAGTGGGTGACACCCAGGTCGAAGGCGCGGCGCACGATGTCGCGCTGCCGTTCGAACGGGCGGTCCGGACCGAAGTTGTGCCACAGGCCGAGCGAGACGGCGGGCAGCCGCAGGCCACTGCGCCCGCTGCGCCGATAGGTCATGGTGTCGTAGCGGTCATCCGCGGCGAGGTAGGTCACGATCATGAGCCTAGCTCCGGCTCAGCCTGGCGCGGATCGGGCGTGGAAACCGGGACATCGGGGTAGTTTCGACGCCATGCGTTTCATTGCGCTCGACACCCCGAAACCGCTGTCCAAGATCGGGTTGGGCACCTGGCAGTTCGGCTCCCGGGAGTGGGGCTACGGCCCGGACTTCGAGAAGCAGGCGGCGCAGATCGTCCGGCGGGCCGTCGAGCTGGGCGTGACGGTCTTCGACAGCGCAGAGGTCTACGGCTTCGGGCGCAGCGAACGCATCCTCGGCGCGGCCCTCGGCGACGACCGGCCCAAGGTGGTGGTCGCCAGCAAGATCCTGCCGGTGCTGCCGGTCGCAGCGGTGGTGCAGCAGCGGGCGGTCGCCTCGGCGGCCCGGCTCGGCGTCACCAGCATCGACCTCTACCAGGTGCACCAGCCCAACCCGCTGGTCGCCGACCACACCACAATGCGCGGCATGCGGACCCTGCAGGACGTCGGGCTGGTCGGCGAGGTCGGGGTGAGCAACTACGGGCTGCGCCGCTGGCAGGTCGCCGAAGCGGCGCTCGGCCGGCGGGTGCTCAGCAACCAGGTCCGCTACAGCATGCTGGACCGCGCACCCGAGCAGGACCTGCTGCCGTACGCGCGCCAGGCCGGTCGGGTGGTCATCGCGTACAGCCCGCTCGCGCAGGGCTTCCTCTCCGGCCGCTACGACGCCAGGAACCCGCCCACCGGCGCGGTCCGGCGCGCCAACCCGTACTTCCTGCCGGAGAACCTGGAGCGCGGCGCGGCGCTGATCGACACAGTGCGCCAGGTCGCCGACGCCCACGACGCAACCCCCAGCCAGATTGCACTGGCCTACCTGCTGCGCCACCCCAACGTGCTCGCCATCCCCGGCGCGTCCGGAGTCGAGCAGATGGAACGCAACGCCGCCGCCGCCGACATCGACCTCGCCGACGACGAGTACACGGCGCTGGCCGAGGCCGCGAAACGCTTCCGCCCGATCACCGGACTCGCCGCGATGCCGGCGATGCTGCGTGCCCGGTTCGCCAACACCACCGGAAAGTGAGCACAGTGGACGACATCACCGCGCTGATCCTGGACGACCACGCCGCCTTCCGGCGTGGCTTCGCCCGCCTCGACGACGCCCGCGACGAGCAGGAGATGCTTGCCATCTGGGACGCCCTCGCCCTGCACCTGGACATCCACGCCGAGGCGGAGGAGGCGATCCTCTACCCGCACCTGGTCAAGCACGGCGACGACGGCGAGGACGAGACCGCCGACGCGATCGGCGACCACAACAAGATCCGCGACGCCATCGCCGAGGCGAAGCTGCACCCGGTCGGCTCGGACCAGTGGTGGGAAGCGGTCGGCACGGCCCGCCGGGAGAACAGCGAGCACCTGGCCGAGGAGGAAGACGAGGCGCTGCCCGACTTCCGCCGGCACGCCAGCACCGAACTCCGCGCCGAGCTGGGCCAACGCTGGCTGACCTTCTACGGCGAGCACAAGAACGGCCGCAACCTGCCCTTCCGCGACAAGGACCCGCAGCAGTACGTCGCCGACCACCGCTGACATCTCCCCGACGCGGGGGAGTTGCCGGGACCGGTCCGGGCAGCAGAATGGCGAGGTGAACCTCCGAGCGGCGCTGGCCCCGCTGGTCGCCGGCACCACCTGGCGACGCGGCGTGTTCCTGCTGCTCGGAGGCGTGCTGGCGCTGCCGTACGGACTGCTCGCGGTGACCTTCGGCCAACTGCTCGCCGACTCGGCGATTCCGCGCCCACTGGTCTACGTCCTGCTGCTCATCGCGGTGCTGATCGCCGTGGTCCCGTTGCTGCTGGACGGCAGCCGGGCCCTGGAGATCGCCGCCGTCCGGGCCCTGCTCGGTGTCGACCTGCCCGAACCCGCGCCCGGACACCACGGCGACCGGGAGACCCGGCTGCGCAGCGCGCTCTGGATCGCCACCCACCTCATCGTCGGCGCGCTGGTGATGATCGCACTGTTCAGCGCCCTGCCGATGGCGCTGGCGTTCATCGCCCAACAGTTCGGCGTCGGCACCGAGCTGACCAGCCGGGAACAGTTCGGGCCGCTGGACGGGCAGGACAGCGGATGGCTGACAGTGACCGGGGTGCTCCTGCTGGTCGGCCTCGGCTACGTCGTCGCCGGGCTCGGCGCGCTCGCCGGGTCCATGGCACCGGTGCTGCTCGGCCCGGCTCAGGCGGAACGGATCGCCGCCCTCGAAGCACAGGCCACCCGGCTCGCCGAACGCAACCGACTGGCCCGGGAGCTGCACGACTCGGTCGGACACGCGCTGACAGTGGCCACCCTCCAGGCCGGGGCCGCCCGCGAGGTCCTCGACACCGACCCGGAGTTCGTCAGGCGGGCGCTCACCGCCATCGAGGACGTCGGGCGGACCGCGATGGACGACCTCGACCACGTGCTCGGGCTGCTCCGGGAGAACGGACGCGACAGGCCCGTGGTGGCGCCGCAGCGTACCCTCGCCGACCTGGACCGGTTGGTCACCGACGCCCGCGCGGCCGGCCTGGCCGTGGACGCGCACCGCGCCGGCGACCCGGCCCGGGTGCCCGCGGTGGTCTCCCGGGAGGGCTACCGGATCGTCCAGGAAGGACTGACCAACGCGGCCCGGCACGGCCACGGGCCGGTGACGGTACGCCTGGACCTGCACAGCGACGCCCTGGAGTTGGAATTGGTGAACGCGATGAGCCGCCCCGGACGGGTCCGGCCGGGGCGGGGCGGTCGAGGCCTGGACGGCATGCGGGAGCGGGTGCTGCTGCTCGGCGGCCGGATCACAGTGGGCCCGGACGGCGACCGGTGGCTGATCCGTGCCCGCCTGCCCTACGAGGAGACCCGATGACCACTGGGGTGCTCATCGTCGACGACGACGAGCTGATCCGGATCGGGCTGCGAGCGATCATCGACGCCCAACCCGACCTGCACGTGCTCGCCGAGGCCGCCGACGGTGCCGAGGTGCCGCCGCTGGTCGCCCGGCACAGGCCCGACGTGGTGCTGATGGACGTGCGGATGCCCGGCATCGACGGCATCCAGGCCACCCGGCACCTGCTGGCCACCTCCGCCGACCCGCCCCGGGTGCTGGTGGTCACCACGTTCGCCAACGACGAGTACGTCTACGAGGCGCTGCGCGCCGGCGCCTCGGGGTTCCTGCTCAAACGGTCCCGGCCCGCCGAGGTGGTGGAGGCGGTCCGGGTGGTCGCTGCCGGTGAGTCGCTGCTCTTCCCGGCCGCGATCCGCCAACTGGTCGGGGCGTACGGTCCGGCGGGCGGCGACCGGTTGACCGCCGCCCGGCTCACCGAACGGGAGGCCGAGGTGCTGCGGTTGATGACCACCGGACGGTCCAACCCGGAGATCGCCGCGCACCTGGTGGTCGGGGTGGAGACGGTGAAGACGCACGTCGGCAACGTGCTGGCCAAGCTGGGCGTCCGCGACCGTACGCAGGCGGTCATCGCCGCCTACGAGTCCGGCTTCGTCACCCCGTCGGGCTGATCGGTCCCTCCACCGAGGGAGTGGGTTCACCGCCTGCCGGGAGGGAACCGATCGGCCGTCGGACCAGGCTGAGAGCATGACAACGATCACTGCCTCCCGACCCCGTGCCGACTCCCGCTGGCCGGACCGGCTCGCCCCACTGGCCGCTGGTTGGCTCGGCCTGTGGGGCGTGCTCGCCCTGATCGGCACCCTCACCGGCGCCGGCTACCCGTTCGGCCCGAACGACCCGCATGGCGGCGACGTCAGTTTGCTGCGTCTGGTGCCGGTGGAGGTGGCCACCCCGCTCTTCGCCGGCGTACTGCTCACCGCCGCGGTGGCCGCCCTGGCCATGAGCCGTCCGGCGGCGCGCCCACCCGGCCCGCTGCGGGCGCTGCTCGCCGGCTACGGCTGGGCGGTCGCGTTCGTGCTCGTCATGGTCGTGCCGGATGTCCGAGTGCTGATCGTTCTCGGCTACCTGCCAATCCTGATCGTCGGCGCGCCGTTCGGCTGGCCACCGATCGACTACTCCGACGTCTTCAACTGGGCGCTGTTCGGCCGGTTCGCGGCGCTGGCCGGCGGGCTGCTGCTGGTCGGGGCGGTGCTCGCCTGGCAGCGGCGTACCGCCGGGGCCTGCGTCGGCTGCGGCCGCGCCGACGCCGGCCAGCGGTGGACCACCCCGGCCGCCGCCACCCGCTGGGGCCGCTGGGCCGCCGGCATCGCCGCGGCCATCCCCTTCACGTACGCGTTGACCAGGTTCGCCTGGGCGGCCGGCTTCCCGCTGGGCATCTCCCGGGAGTTCCTGACCGAGATGCAGGACAGCGGGCTGGTCTGGGCCGGGTTCGGGCTGGCCGCGTTCGCCACCGTCGGCGCGATCCTCACCCTCGGACTGGTGCAGCGCTGGGGCGAGCGGTTCCCGCGCTGGATGCTCGGGCTCGCCGGCCGTCGGGTGCCGGTGAAGCTGGCCGTGGTACCGGCCACCCTGGTCGCCATCTCCGTGACCGCGGCCTCGCTGGGGCTGCTCAGCAATCCGAAGTTCTGGGAGCTGACCGGCGGGTTGAGCATCACCGGGGCGCCGATGCTGCTCTGGCCGGTGTGGGGCGTGGCGCTCGGCGCGGCCACCTACGCGTACCACCTGCGCCGCCGCGGCACCTGCCAGCGGTGCGACCGGGGCTGAGGGTGGTGGCGGGGGTGCCCCTGATGCCCGGGGCGCCCCCGCGAATGTGAGCTAGCGTGGGTCGGGTGACTGCGCCTACCCCGGTAATCCCGGTTCCACCGGCCGACCTGCCCGGCACGCTCGGCGCGCTTCGGGCGGCCGGTCACCAGTACCGCACCGTCAAGCAGGAACTCCGCGACAACCTCCTCGCCCGGATGCGTTCCGGCGAGACCCGTTTCCCCGGCATCGTCGGCTACGACGACAGCGTGCTGCCCGAGGTCGAGCGGGCCCTGCTCGCCGGGCACGACATGGTGCTGCTCGGCGAGCGCGGCCAGGGCAAGACCCGGCTGATCCGCTCGCTGGGCGCGTTGCTCGACGAGTGGACCCCCGTTCTGCCCGGCTCGGTGCTCAACGAGCATCCGATGCACCCGCTCACCCCGGCGTCCCGCGCCCAGGTCGCCGAGGCCGGTGACGAACTGCCCATCGGCTGGCTGCACCGCTCGATGCGCTACGGCGAGAAGTTGGCCACCCCGGACACCAGCGTCGGCGACCTGATCGGTGACGTCGACCCGATCCGCATCGCCCAGGGTCGTACCCTCGGCGACCCGGAGACCATCCACTTCGGGTTGGTGCCGCGCACCAACCGGGGCATCTTCGCCGTGAACGAGCTGCCCGACCTGGCCGAGCGCATCCAGGTGGCGCTGCTCAACGTGTTGGAGGAGCGGGACATCCAGGTTCGCGGCTACCAGCTGCGCCTGCCACTGGACCTGCTCCTGGTGGCCAGCGCCAACCCGGAGGACTACACCAACCGGGGCCGGATCATCACCCCGCTCAAGGACCGGTTCGGTGCGGAGATCCGCACCCACTACCCGGTCGACCTGGAGTTGGAGCTGGCGCTGATCCGCCAGGAGGCCGACCTGGTCGCCGAGGTGCCGGAGCACGTCCTGGAGGTGCTGGCCCGCTTCGCCCGCGCCGTGCGGGAGTCGCCGTCGGTGGACCCGCGCTCCGGTGTCTCCGCCCGATTCGCCATCGCCGCCGCCGAGACTGTCGCCGGTGCCGCGCTGCGTCGCGCCGGGCTGCTCGCCGCTTCCGACACCCCGGACGGGCGCTCCGAGGCCGCCGTCGCCCGCGTCGGCGACGCGGTGTCGGTGACCAGCACGCTGCGCGGCAAGGTCGAGTTCGAGAGCGGCGAGGAAGGCCGGGAGATCGAGATCCTCGCGCATCTGCTGCGTACCGCGACCGCCGAGACGTTCCGGGCACACCTGGCCGGGCTGGACCTGTCCGGTTTCACCGCCCTGGTCGACGACGGCGCCGCGATCGAGACCGGTGAGTTGGTCAGCGCCGCCGAGCTGCTGCGCCAGGTCGGCACCGTACCTGGGCTGGCGAAGGTCCTGGACCGGCTCGACCTGGGCGACGCGCCCACCTCGGAGGAGGCTGCCGCCGCCGTCGAGTTCGTGCTGGAAGGGCTGCACCTGACCCGCCGGCTCGGCAAGGACGTCACCGACTCGGGGCGCACCGTCTACGGCGGCCGGGGCTGATCGTGGCCGGCAACCGGTTCCGTTACGGGCAGTGGAACGGCGGGCCCGACCCGCTGGCACCCCCGTACGACGTGCGCGAGGCGGTGGACGCGGTCGGCGCCGAGGTGCTGGCCGGCGGCAGCCTGCGGGAGGCGCTGCGCGACCTGTTGCGCCGGGGCCCGCAGGGGCGGGGCGGCCTGGACGACCTGGCCGCCCGGGCGCGGCGGTTGCGCCGGGAGGCGATGCGCAGGGGTGACCTGGACGGCGCGGTGACCCGGGCCCGGGCGTTGCTCGACCAGGCCCTCGCCGCCGAGCGGGACGAGCTGCGGGGTCGCGACGACGACGACGCCCGGTTCGCCGAGGCGGTACTGGACAACCTGCCCCGCTCGACCGCGCGGGCGGTGGAGGAGCTGTCCGGCTACCAGTGGGCCAGCGACGATGCCCGCCGCTCGTACCAGCAGATCCTCGACCAGCTCCGCGACGACGTGCTCGGCCAGCGCTTCGCCGGGCTGCGCGACGCGGTGCGCGCCTCCGCCGACCCGGCCGCCCAGCAGCGGCTCGCCGAGATGATGGGCGACCTGAACGACCTGCTCGCCCGGCACGGTCGCGCGGAGGACACCACCGACGCGTTCGCCGAGTTCATGCGCCGACACGGCGACTTCTTCCCGGAGAAGCCGGAGACCGTCGACGAGTTGATCGACGTCCTGGCCCGCCGGGCGGCGGCCGGTGAGCGGCTGATGAACTCGCTCTCCGAGCGGCAGCGCGCCGAGCTGGCCGGCCTCATGCAGCAGTCGCTCGGCGACCGCCTCGCGGGGGAGTTGTCAGCGCTCGACGCGAACCTGCGGGCACTGCGGCCCGATCTGCGCTGGGGGCGGGGCGAGCGGGTCCGTGGCGACCAGCCGCTGGACTACGCCGACGCGGCCGGCGCGCTGGGTGAGATCGGCGAACTGGACGACCTGCTGGACCAGCTCGACCAGGAACACCCGGGGGCGACCCTCGACGACGTGGACGTCGACGCGGTGGCCCGCACGCTGGGCCGGGACGCGGCCGACGACGTTCGCCGGTTGCGCGACCTGGAGCGGGAACTGCGCCGCCAGGGTTGGGTGAGCCGGGACGCGGAGGGTCTCACCCTGAGCCCGAAGGCGCTGCGCCGGCTCGGCGGGACCGCGCTGCGGCAGGTCTTCGCCGAGTTGACCGCCGGGCCGCGCGGCCAGCACGACCTGCGCTCGGCCGGTGCGGCGGGCGAGGTCAGCGGCGGGTCCAGACCCTGGGAGTACGGCGATGAGCAACCGTTGGACGTGGTCCGGACGCTGACCCGGGCGGTCAGTCGGGCCGGGCCGACGGTTCCGGTGCAGCTCGCGGTCGACGACTTCGAGGTGGTGGAGACCGAGAGGCGGGCCTCGGCCGCTGTGGTGCTCTGCGTCGACCTGTCGTACTCGATGATCTCTCAGGGTCGTTGGGGGCCGATGAAGCAGACGGCGCTGGCGCTGGCACACCTGATGGAGACCCGCTTCCCGCAGGACGCCCTGCAGATCGTGGGCTTCGGCCGGGAGGCGATGGCGCTCACCCAGCAGGAGTTGGCGGCCGTGGAGCCGGACATGGAGCAGGGCACCAACCTTCAGCACGCGCTGCGGTTGGCGGGCCGGCACCTGCGCCGGCACCCGGACGCCGAGCCGATCGTGCTGGTGGTCACCGACGGCGAGCCGACCGCCCACCTGGACCCGGACGACGGGGAGGCGCTGTTCCACTGGCCGCCGCTGCCGGAGACGATCGAGGCGACGGTGCGCGAGGTGGACCGGCTGAGCCGCTACGGCGCCACGCTCAACCTGTTCATGCTCGGCGACGACCCTGGCCTGCGGCGCTTCGTCGACGCGGTGGCCCGCCGCAGCCGGGGCCGCATGTTCACCCCGGACACCGACGACCTGGGCGAGTACGTGGTCAGCGACTACCTCCGCTCCCGCCAATCCCGCCGCTAACTCGCGGTG
The DNA here is from genome assembly GCF_015751785.1 of Micromonospora vinacea. NCBI lineage: Bacteria > Bacillati > Actinomycetota > Actinomycetes > Micromonosporales > Micromonosporaceae > Micromonospora > Micromonospora vinacea. Next base: position 3,026,102 of record NZ_JADOTY010000001.1, read on the forward strand.
GGGCGGGTTGACTGGGGGGATGGAGAGCGGGGGATTGCGGCGGGCTTACGGTGCCCTGTTCGCGGAGGTCGACGCTGGCGGGTTCGGTCCGGCTCCGGAGGGACAGCTCAGTGCCGAGCAGATCGTCGCGCATCTGGTCGCCAACGACGAGCTGATGATCCAGGCCACCGAGGCGTTGCTGGCCGGGTCGCCGTTCGCCTACTACGAACTGGAAGAGGCCATGCACCGCCCGCAGCTCGACGCGCTCGCCGCCGAGCAGGGTGGTCTGCGTGGCCTGACCGCGTTGCTGCACGGCACCAGCGACCGGCTGTGCGGGCTGGTCGACCAACTCGGCCTGGCTGCGGAGACCCCGGTCGAGACGCACCTACGCGAGGGCTTCGACCTCATCGTCGACGAGCCGCTGCCCTGGTCGCGCACCCTGGACCTGCACACCCGGGTGCACCTGCCCAAGCACCAGTCCCAACTGCACGTCCTCCGGTCCTGAGCGACGCCGATCGGCCGGTCAGCGTCGCAGGTCTTGCCCAATTGAGCGTGATGTCTGTGAGTCATCACGATGACCCACAGACATCAGGCTCGCACTAGTGTTGCCCACCCCGCCCCAAGCCCTCCGCGGATCTTGCACTTTCTGTCCCGACGAAAGTGGCATAAAAGGGCAAGTCGGCAACAGTAAGTGCAAGATCGCGGGGCGGGGAAGCGTCGGGGCGGGGTCAGGTTTTGGCTAGGGCTGGGCGGGGGTGGAAGGTGCGGCGGTAGGTGGACGGGGCCACGCCGATGCGTTGGTGGAGTTGCTGGCGGAGAGCGGCGGGGGTGCCGAAGCCTGAGCGGTGGGCGATCTGGTCGACTGTGAGGTCGGTGGTCTCCAGCAGCAGCCTCGCGTGGTCGGTGCGCTGTTGCAGCAACCACTGGGCCGGGCTCAGGCCGGTCTCCGACCGGAAGCGCCGGGTGAAGGTGCGCACGCTCATCCGCGCCTGCTCGGCCAGGTCGCGCAGCGCGATCGGCTCGTGCAGCCGCTGCCGCGCCCACTCCCGGGCGCCCGCCGTGCTGGTGTCGGTCGCCTTCGGCACCGGCTGCTCGATGTACTGCGCCTGACCGCCGTCGCGCCACGGCGGCATCACGCAGCGCCGGGCCGCCCGGTTGGCCACCTCACTGCCGTGGTCGAGGCGGATGACGTGCAGGCAGAGGTCGATGCCGGCGGCGACTCCGGCCGAGGTGAGCACCCGGTCGTCGGCGATGAAGAGCACACCCGGGTCGAGGTCCACCCGGGCGTGCAGACGGCGGAACCGCTCGGCGTACGCCCAGTGGGTGGTCGCCCGCCGCCCGTCGAGGAGCCCGGCGGCGGCGAGCACGAATGCCCCGGTGCAGATCGACATGATCCGGGCGCCCCGCTCGTACGCCGCGCGCAGCGCCGCGGTGACCTCCGGCTCGACGGTGCCCGCTGTCAACGAGGTGCCGTCGTGGATGCCCGGGACGATCACCGTGTCGGCGGTGTCCAGCAACTCCAGACCGTGGTCGGGGACCAGTTGGAAGCCGGCGGTGCTGCGTACCGGCTGCCCGCCGGGGGTGCACACCCGGACGTCGTAGAAGGGTGTCCCGTCCGTGGCCCGGGCGGTGCTGAAGACCTGGGACGGGGTGCCGAGGTCCAGGCCAACCACCTGGTGCAGCGCGAGTACGGCGATCCGGTGCGGGCGAACGCTCATGGCCCGATTATTGCGCATGATGGCTTTCCGGCCACTCGTCGAGGTGAGTGGGCCACCTCAGACTTGTCCCGTGACCAAGAACCGCCGTCTGCATCCCGCCTGGCTGGTCGCCGCCGTCGCCTTCGTGGCGCTGGTCGGCGCTGCCGGCTTCCGCGCCACCCCGTCGGTGCTGCTGCACCCGCTGCACGAGGAGTTCGGCTGGCCGCTGGCCACGATCTCCGCGGCCGTCTCGGTCAACCTGCTGCTCTACGGGCTCACCGCGCCGTTCGCGGCCGCCCTGATGGACCGGTTCGGCATCCGCCGGGTGGTCTCGGTGGCACTGCTGCTGGTCGCCGCGGGCAGCGGGCTGACGGTCTTCATGACCGCCAGTTGGCAGCTTCTGCTCTGCTGGGGTGTGCTGGTGGGGCTGGGCACCGGCTCGATGGCCCTGGCGTTCGTGGCCACCGTCACCGGACGGTGGTTCGTCCACCGACGGGGCCTGGTCACCGGAGTGCTCACCGCCGGCGGGGCGGCCGGCCAACTGGTGTTCCTGCCACTGATCGCCATCCTGGTACGCGACCACGGCTGGCGTACCGCCGCGCTCGTGGTGGCCGCGGCGGCGCTGGCGGTCGTACCCCTCGTGGTGTGGCTGCTGCGCGAGCACCCGGCGGATCTTGGCCTGCCCGCCTACGGGGCGACCGCTGTCGTCGCGGCGCCGCCGGCGACCGGCGGCGCCGCGACCCGGGCGCTCGGCGCGCTGGCCACCGCGGCCCGGACCCGACCGTTCTGGCTGCTGGCCGGAGGGTTCGCGATCTGTGGGGCGACCACGAACGGCCTCGTCGGTACGCACTTCGTGCCGGCCGCGCACGACCACGGCATGGCCCAGACCACGGCGGCCGGGTTGCTCGCCCTGGTGGGGCTCTTCGACATCGTCGGCACGATCGCCTCCGGCTGGCTCACCGACCGGGTGGACAGCCGCCTGCTGCTCGGCATGTACTACGCGCTGCGCGGGTTGTCCCTGCTGGTGCTGCCGAGCCTCTTCTCCGGCACCGCCGAGCCGAGCATGCTGGTGTTCATCGTCTTCTACGGCCTGGACTGGGTGGCCACCGTGCCACCGACAGTGGCGCTGTGCCGGGAGTACTTCGGTGGCGCCGGAGCGGTGGTGTTCGGCTGGGTGTTCGCCGCGCACCAACTCGGCGCGGCGGTCGCCGCTACCGGGGCGGGGCTGGTCCGGGACCGGCTGGGTGACTACGCGATGGCCTGGTACGTGGCGGGCGCGCTGTCGATCGGCGCGGCCGGGCTGTCGTTGCTGCTGCGCCGACGACCGGGCCGAGGAGTCCCGGAGGCCGTGCTGGTCGCCGCGACCGCGCCCAGGGCGTGGAGCTTCCGGGGTTGAACCGCGACGCGTCGGCCGGTCAGCTCACTGTCCACTGCTGGGCGGGCCGGCCGTCGCACTGCCGCTGCCGGATGTCCTCGCCGGCCTCGACGGCGTCGTCGTCGGCCTGGGCGCACCTGCCGCTGTGCGCGGCGACGAGCAGCACCGGGCCGGTGCCGGTCGCCGCGAGTCGCCACCGCTGGTTGGCCTCGCCGTGGCAGGGGAACTGCTGCAACCGCGCGCCGTCGTCCCGACTGCCACCCTCGACGTCGAGGCACTGCCCGTACTTGGCGTTGGTCAACGACACGACGTCCGCGCCGACCGGGCTGACCACCCACTGCTGCTCCGGGGCGCCGGTGCACACTGCCAACTCGGCCTCGGCCTTCTCACCGTCACCGTCGAGCCCCAGGCAGAGGCCCGAGCCGGCGCGCAGCACCCGGGGTCCGGTGGGCGGGGCGGCCGGCGTGCTGGCCGACGGGGTCGGTGACGGCTCGGCCGGTACGGTCGGGCTCGGCTCGCCGGCCGGGTCGCTGGGCTGGGCCGGGCTGGACGGCGTGCCGACCGACGCCGGCACGGCCGGCTCGTCGTCACCGTCGAACAGCCCGGTGGCGAAGACGACCCCCAGGAGTACGCCGACGACCCCGACCGCCACCGCGACCCGCAGCAACGGGTCGGCCAGCGGCCCGGAGCGCGGCGCCCGGTGACCGCCGTAGACGGTGCCGGCGGGGTCGGAGCGTTCCTCGGGCGCGGACATACGCGTCATCCTCACCCACGACGTCGCGCCGGAGCCAGCCCGGCGGTCAGTCGACGACCCGGACGTCCTTCCAGAACGCCACCCGGTCGCGCACCATCTCGGCGTCCGGCTTGGGCTCCGGGTAGTACCAGACGGCGTCCTCGCTGGTGTTGCCTTCGTGCGTGAGGGTGTAGTACGAGGCGGTGCCCTTCCACGGGCAGACGGTGTGGGTCGCGGACTCCTGGATCAGGTCGTCGCGCAGCGCCGACCGGGGGAAGTAGTGGTTGCCCTCCACCAGCACGGTGTCGTCGCTCTCGGCGACGACCAGGTCTTTCCAGACGGCTTTCGGCATGGAACCAAGACTAGGCCGGGCCACCGACGTTGGCAGTGGTTGGTGCTGCCGCTCAGCGGGTGGGCTGCGGGTCGGTGACGTCGGCCACCGTGGCGTCGAGGGCGGCGATCGCGGTGTCGGCGTCGATCGCGATGGCGAGGCCTCGCTCGCCGGCACCCAGGGTGATCTCCCGGCCGCGCAGTCGCTCGTCGGCGACCACCGGCCAGGCAGTGCTCGCGCCGAACGGGGTGATGGTGCCGCGTTCGTAGCCGGTGGCGGCCAGGGCGCCCGCCGCGTCCGGCATGGAGAGACGGTGCACCCCGAGCAGGGCGCGCAGCTTGGGCCAGGAGATGACCCGGTCGCCGGGGGTGAGCACGAACAGGTGATCGTCTTCACTTCGGCGGACCACTATCGTCTTGACCACGTCGGGGACGGCCACGCCCCGGACGGCGGCGGCCTCCGCGAGACTGCCGACCGCACCGTGGCTGACCAGCCGATACGGCAGTTTGGCGGCGTCCAGGGCGGTGATCGCTGGCGATGGCATGCCCGCCACGGTAGCCGTCGGGCCTGCCACCGGACGGGAAACTGCCAGCGCCGACATCCCACGGTTTCCAAACGGCGAGCGTAAGGTGATCACATGCGCGCTGAGCGTGTGGATCAACCGATTGACCATGATCAAGCGGTGGACACGCTGCGGCGGTCGTACGCCGCGGTGCCCACGGGCGAGCCTGTCCGGCTGGCCAAACGCACCTCCAACCTGTTCCGCCCCCGGTCCGCTCCCCGGACCCCGGGGCTCGACGTGAGTGGCCTGAACGGCGTGCTGTCGGTCGACCCGGCCGGCCGTACCGCCGACGTGCAGGGCATGTGCACCTACGAGGACCTGGTCGACGCGACGCTGCCGCACGGGCTGATGCCGCTGGTGGTGCCGCAGTTGCGCACCATCACGCTGGGCGGCGCGGTGACCGGCCTCGGGATCGAGTCGACCTCGTTCCGTAACGGCCTGCCGCACGAGTCGGTCCGGGAGCTGGACGTGCTCACCGGCTCCGGCGAGATCGTCACCGCCCGACCCGACGGCGAGCACGCCGACCTGTTCACCGCGTTTCCCAACTCGCTGGGCAGCCTCGGTTACGCCACCCGGTTGCGGATCGAGCTGCAACCGGTCGGCCGGTACGTGGCGTTGCGCAACGTCCGGTTCACCCAACTGGAGGCGCTCACCGACGCGATCGCCGAGGTGACCGCCACCCGGTCCTGGGCCGGCGAGCCGGTGGACGCGATGGACGGGGTGATGTTCAGCCCCGGCGAGGCGTACCTGGTCTTCGCCACGTTCACCGACGGGGCCGGCCCGCCCAGCGACTACACGGGTCAGGGGATCTACTACCGGTCGCTGCGACGGCGCACCCGTGACGTGCTCACCGCGTACGACTATCTGTGGCGCTGGGACACCGACTGGTTCTGGTGCTCGTCGGCTTTCGGCGCCCAGCACCCGGTCGTGCGCAGGCTCTGGCCGGCGCGTTACCGGCGCAGCGACTTCTACCACCGACTGGTCCGGTTGGAGCACCGCCACCAGGTGGCGGCCCGGATCGACCGGCTGCGCGGGCAACCGGCCCGCGAGCGGGTCGTGCAGGACGTGGAGATCCCGCTGGACCGGACGGCCGACTTTCTGCGCTGGTTCGCCGGCGCGGTGGGAATGAACCCGGTGTGGCTGTGCCCGTTGCGGCTGCGTGAGCCGGCGGGGCCCGGCTCGGCGCGGTCCTGGCCGTTATATCCGCTCCGGCCGGGGGAGGACTACGTCAACATTGGGTTCTGGGGGAGCGTGCCGATCGCGCCGGGCGCCGCCGACGGCGACGTCAACCGCACGATCGAACGCAGGGTGTCGGAGTCGGGCGGGCACAAGTCGCTCTACTCCGATGCGTACTACGACCGGGACGCCTTCGATCGCCTGTACGGCGGCGACACGTGGCGCGCGGTGAAAGACCGCTACGACCCGGACCACCGGCTGACGGGACTGTACGAAAAGGCGGTAGCACGAGCATGAGCCTGACCGACAGAGATCAGGGGGCGGCGAGCGTCCCCGCCACCCCGCCGGCGGGGGGCCGGCACACGGGTCCGACCGTCGCGGATGTCGTCCGCGCGGTCACCACGGGGCCGTTGCCGGTGCGGATCACCGGGTACGACGGCAGCGCCGTCGGCCCGTCCGACGCCGGCATCACCCTGGCGATCCAATCCGAGCGTGGGTTGTCGTACCTGCTCACCGCACCCGGCGACCTGGGCATGGCCCGGGCGTACGTCAGCGGTGACCTGGCGTTGCAGGGCGTGCACCCGGGTGACCCGTACGAGGCGTTGCGGGTGCTCAAGGACGAGCTGCGGTTACGCCCACCGTCGCTGGCCGAGGGGTTGGCGCTGGTCCGTGGGCTGGGCTGGGAGCGGCTGATGCCGCCGCCGGCACCGCCGCAGGAGGCGCAGCCGCGCTGGAAGCGGGTGATGAACGGGCTGCGGCACTCGCGGGTGCGTGACGGCGCGGCCATCTCGCACCACTACGACGTCTCCAACGCCTTCTACGAGAAGGTGCTCGGCCCGTCGATGACGTACACCTGCGCGGTCTTCCGTTCTCCGGACGACACGTTGGAGCAGGCCCAGGCGGCGAAGTACGACCTGGTCGCCGGAAAGCTGGCGCTGAAGAAGGGGATGCGGCTGCTCGATGTCGGGTGCGGCTGGGGTGGCATGGTGCGCCACGCCGCCCGCGAGTACGGCGTCAAGGCGCTCGGGGTGACCCTGTCGAAGGCGCAGGCGCAGTGGGCGCAGGCCGCGATCGAGCGGGAGGGGTTGACCGAGTTGGCGGAGGTGCGGCACCTGGATTACCGGGACGCACCGGCCGAGCAGTTCGACGCCATCTCCTCGATCGGGTTGACCGAGCACATCGGGGTGCGCAACTACCCGGCCTACTTCGGGGCGCTGCGCAGCCGGCTACGGCAGGGCGGGCGGCTGCTGAACCACTGCATCACCCGGGCGGACAACCGGGCGCCGCACCGCTCCGGGGCGTTCATCGACAGGTACGTCTTCCCGGACGGTGAGCTGGCCGGTCCGGGCCGGTTGATCAGTGAGGTGCACGACGCCGGGTTCGAGGTGCAGCACGAGGAGAACCTGCGCCAGCACTACGCGCTGACGCTGGCCGCCTGGTGCCGCAACCTGGTCGAGCACTGGGACTTCTGCGTCTCGGAGGTGGGTGCGGGCACCGCCCGGGTGTGGGGGCTCTACATGGCCGGGTCGCGGATGGCGTTCGAACGCAACGGCATCCAGCTGCACCAGGTGTTGGCCACCCACAACGGCCCGAACGGTGTGAGTGGCTACCCGCTGCGACCGGACTGGTTGCCCTGATCACCTGCTGACCGTCGCCTGAAGCCGCGTCGAAAAAAGTCGGCGCGGCTTCTCGCGAAGCGATTGACAAAGAAGTTTTGTACGTACAAACTGATTTTGCCATGAGAGACGTCCTGTACCTGGAGCAGATCGAGCAGGCCGAAGTCCTGCTCAAGCCGCAGCGCGTCGAGGTGCTGCGGCAACTGGCCGAGCCGCGCACCTGCACCGAGGTGGCGGCCCGACTCGACCAGACGCCACAGCGCGTCTACTACCACGTCAAGCAGCTCGTCGCGGCTGGCCTCGTCGAGCTGGTCAACGAACGCAAGGTCCGCGGCATCACCGAAGGCATCTACCAGGCCGCCGCCCGGTCCTACTGGCTCTCCCCGCGGCTCGTCGGCCGAATCGGCCTGCGCCGGGCCCGCGACGAGCTGAGCCTCGGCTACCTGCTCGACCTGATGGAGGAGGTCCAGGCCGACATCGCCGGCCTGGACCGGGCGGCACCCGAGCTGCCCTCGATCGGGGTCTCCGGCGAGATCCGGGTGCCCGCCGAGCAGCGCCAGCAGTTCCTGCACGACCTGCAAACCGCACTTCAGGACCTGTTCACCCGCTACGGCGGCAGCGAAGGAGATGCCTTCAAGCTGGCCGTCGCCTGCTATCCGAAAGGGAACGACAATGAGTGAGCCGATGAAGGTCCAGGCCCGTCTCTCCGCGCCGGTCGGGCGCGTCCGCCAGGCCCTGACCGACCCGGCCGAGCTGCGTGTCTGGCTGGCCGAGCACGCCGAGGTCGAGCTGCCTCAGCGGTACGAGTTCTGGGGCCGCTACACGCCCGAGGGCGACGCGCCGCACCAGCGGCTGCTGCACGCCGACGACGACACGCTGCGCTTCAGCTGGCTGCTCGACGGGGTGGAGACCACCACCGAACTCCAGTTGACCGCCGAGGGCACCGACAGCACAGTGCTCACGCTGACCCAGAGCCACTTCGACTTCGCCGAGGCGATGAGCGGCTCCAGCATCCGGGGGGTGCTCCAGACGTTCTGGGCGCTGTCCATCGCCAACCTGGCCGCCCACCTGGAGGGCAAGCCGCTGCTGCCCCGCACCGACTTCACCTCCGCCGACCTGCGCGGCGAACTTGTCATCGCCGCCCCCGCCGACAAGGTGTGGGAGTCGCTGACCAACTCCGAGCAGGCCACCGCCTGGTTCGGCTACCCGATCGGCATCGAGCCCTGGGTCGGCGGCCGGTACGCCATGGGCGGCTTCGAGAACGGCTACGCCGCCAAGATCGTCGACCTGGAGCCCGGCCGGCGGTTGTCCGTCGACTGGGGACCGACCGGCGTGACGAACTGGGAGCTGGCCGAGTCCGGTGGCCGGACCACGCTGACCTTCGTGCAGAGCGGCTTCGACCAGGCCAACCCCCCGTACGGGGCCTGGAGTGGCTCGGTTGCCGGGCTGTTCGAGCTGCGCCGCTTCCACGAGGTGCCGAACTGGCAGCCGATCTGGCTCTCCGAGGAGATCCCCGGCCTGGAGCCCGCGCCGTCCAACTGAGGGTTTCGCCTTGATCGGTTCGCTTGATCGTGCTCGATCAGGGATGTAGTGGCCTCGTTCACCGCGGAGACCACTACATCCTGGATCGAGCACGATCTTGTGTGTGTCGGGGCGGGTCCGGGGGATCCGATGGCAGGATCTGGTGACTTTTCGCTGTCGAGTGGGTACTGGCGGGCGATGTTCTTCATCTTTGGTCTGCGTACCAAGGTCGACCGGTCCGGTGTCGTGCAGCAGGTCTGCCGCCACTGCGGCAACCAGGCCGCGCAGGTGATCACCCGCCGCTCGACGAAATTCACACTCTTCTTCATTCCTCTCGTTCCGATCCGCACCCGGTACGCGCAGCAGTGCACGTTCTGCGGGGCCGAGTACGAGATCTCCAAGTCCGACGCCGAGCGCCTCCCGGTCGGCTGATCCGACGATGGAACGCTTCCTCTGCTGGCTGATCGGCCGACCGACGTTCTCGGCCGACGTGGCCGTGCACACCGTTGCCCGCCCGCCCTGCACCCCTGGCCGGCGCAGACGCCGCCGCGCACGTCGTCCGATGGCCGGCACCGCGCTGCCCCGCTCACCCTGGAACCGATCCGCCGGCCGCTGACCGAACGCGCGAGGACGCTCAGCGCGCAGGGGCCGCACCGAGCGCAGCGGGGTGCACGTTCGGCTCTGGCGGCGTCTCTGGGCGCTGGTTAGGCTTTCGGGGTTTGCCGTGGACCGGCGCCGCCGAGGGTGCACGCACGACGAAAGAGCCGGAGCGACCGTGTCCCGACAGGACGGCAAGCAGGCTGTGGGGACGCTCAGCCCCGCCGGTGCGTTCGTCGCGGCTGCGGTGATCCTGTTGGAGGCGGGTTGGCTGGTCGCGGCGTTGCCCGGTGCCGCGCTGGTCAGCGACGTGGGCGCGATGCTGGTCGCCGGTTGGGCGATGTTCGCGTGCGTCGGGGTGGCCCGTCGGCATCCCGCGCCGCTGCGCCGGTTCTGGACGCTGCTCGCCGTCACCATGGCCCTCGCCGCGATCGGCCGGGCGGTCTGGACGGTGCAGCGGCTCGTCGGCGGTGACCTGCCGCACACGCCGGTGGTCGGGGTGGTCTTCACCGCCGGCATCCTCACCGGCACGGCCGCGCTGCTCAGCTCGCCGTCCGCGCCACGGACCGCTGTCGGGCGGGCCCGTACGTTGCTGGACGGGGTGATTGTCGCCCTGGCCCTGGTGCCGATCGGGTGGGTGCTGGTCTTCCGTGGGGTCGCCGCCGCCGAGCTGGCCGACCCGGCGCGCACGCTGGGGCTGCTCTTCCCGATGTTCGACCTGATGCAGCTCACCATCCTGGTCGCGGTTTCCGGCCCAGCCCGGCCGATGTGGCGGCCGATGACCGTCCTCGCGGCGAGCCTCACCCTGCGGGTCGTCGCCGACGTCGTCTACGTGTCGCTTGTCGCCCGCGCCGACTACGCGGCCGGTCACCCGATCGACCTGTGCTGGCCGTTGAGTTACCTGCTGATCGGCCTGGCCACCCGGAACCCGCCACCACCGGACTGCGACGGCACCGACGACACCGCCGAGTCACCGCTGCCGCCCTGGTGGCGGGTGGCGTTGCCGTACCTGCCGGTGGGTGGGGCGATCATCGCGGTGGTGCTGGCCCGTCGGCCCACCGGGCAGACCCCGCAGCTGGTGTTCGTGACCATGATGGTGTTGCTGGCGGCCCTCGCCGTCCGGCAGGGGTTGGCCGCCAACGAGAACCTCCGGTTGGTGGCGCGGCTGCGCCGGCTCGCGTACGGCGACCAGCTCACCGGGCTGCCCAACCGGCTGTTGTTCAACCGGCGGTTGCGCCTGGCCCTGCGTGACGGGCGACCGGTGGCCGTGCTGCTGCTCGACCTGGACGGGTTCAAGCAGGTCAACGACCGGTTCGGGCATGCCACCGGTGACACCCTGCTGACCGGGCTCGCGGCCCGGATGCACACTGCCGTGAACGGCGACGGCACCATCGCCCGGCTCGGCGGTGACGAGTTCGCGGTGCTTGTCGACGGCGACCGGCCGGTGTCACCCGAACGCCTCGCCGAGCGGCTGTTGGACGCGTTGCGGCCCTCCGACGACGAGGAGGACGTCGGGGTGCACCCGTCGGCGAGCATCGGCATCGCCGAGTACGGCCCGCAGCACGCCTCCCACAGCGACCTGCTGCGCGACGCCGACATCGCCATGTACGCGGCCAAGGCCGCCGGGAAGTCCGCGTACCGGACGTGCACACCCGCGCTGCGCGAGTCGGCAGTCTCCCGCGCCGAGTTGATCGCCGACCTGCGCCGGGCGGTCGACGAGGACCAGCTGCACCTGGAGTTCCAACCCATCGTCGACCTGACCACCGGCGCGGTGCGCAGCGCCGAGGCGCTGGTGCGCTGGCGGCACCCCCGGCTGGGGATGTTGCCACCGGCGAAGTTCCTGCCGCTGGCCGAGGAGACCGGGCTGATCCTGCCGATCGACCGCTGGGTGATCCACGAGGCGTGCCGGGCCGCCGCGACCTGGCGGGGCCGGGTGCCGGAGGCGACAGTCGCTGTGAACATCGCTGCCGCGCACCTGCGTCGGCCGGACCTGATCGCCACTGTCACAGCTGCCACCAGCGCCGCCGGGTTGGCACCACGGGCGTTGACCCTGGAGTTGACCGAGTCCGCGCTGATCGAGGGCACCGAGGCGGTGCTGGAGCGGCTGCACCAGCTCCGGGAGCTGGGCATCCGGATCGCCATCGACGACTTCGGCACCGGCTACTCGTCGCTGAGCTACCTGCACCGCATCCCGGCCACCGAGCTGAAGATCGACAGGTCGTTCGTGGCCCGGCTGGGCACCGACGACCGGGCGTACGCCACTGTGGAGATGGTCACCCGCCTGGCCGGCGCGTTCGACCTGGCGGTGGTCGCCGAGGGGGTGGAGACCGAGCGTCAGCACGAGGCGGTCACCGCGATCGGCTGCCCGCGGGGCCAGGGCTATCTGTACGGGCGGCCGGACGCCCCCGCCATGGTGGGCCAGAATCGGAGTTGACTCTCACGTAACGGCAGGCAGGAGCCTGGTTCCCGGAAGGGAGGGGGACCATGGCGTACACGGTGGGTCAGGTGGCGAAGGTCGCCGGCGTGACGGTGCGGACGCTGCACCACTACGACGAGATCGGGTTGCTCTCGCCCAGCGGGCGCACCTCGGCCGGTTACCGCCGCTACGACGACGCGGACCTGCAACGGCTGCAACTCGTCCTGTACTACCGGGAGCTTGGTTTCCCGCTTGAGGAGATCACCGCGATCATCGACGACCCGGCGGCCGATCCGGCCGCGCACCTGCGCCGGCAGCACGAACTGCTGACGGTACGGCTCAAGCGGTTGCAGGAGATGGTCGCGGCGATCGAGTTCGCGATGGAGGCGAGCAAGTTGAACATCCAACTCACGCCGGAGGAGCGGTTCGAGGTCTTCGGCGACTTCAGCCCGGAAGAGCACGAGGCCGAGGCGGAGCAGCGGTGGGGCGGCACCGACGCGTACCGGGAGTCGAACCGGCGGGCCTCCCGCTACACCAAGGACGACTGGCTGCGGATCAAGGCGGAGAACGAGGACTGGGGCCGGCGGATCGTCGCGCTGATGGCCTCGGGCGCCCCGGCCGACAGCACGGAGGCGATGGACCTGGCCGAGGAGCACCGGCAGCTCATCAGCCGCTGGTTCTACGAGTGCTCGTACGAGGTGCAGACCGGGTTGGCCGACATGTACCTGGCCGACGAGCGGTTCACCGCGTACTTCGAGAACATCGCCCCGGGGCTGGCCGCCTATCTGCACGAGGCGATCCACGCCAACGCGATCAGCCGGGCGTGACGGGGTGCGGTCCGGCTACTCTGGCCGGACCGCACCGCCCGGGGAGATGACAGTGCAGAAACCGAAGCTGATCGCCGCTGTCGCCGTGCTCGTGGTGGCGGTCGGTGCCGGGGCGTGGGCGCTGGTCGCCGCCGGCGACGACGAACCGGATGCGGGTCGTCCGGCGGCGTCGGCGAGTACCGACCCGGTCGGGGTGCTGAAGGCCGCCGCCGCGAAGGCCGACGAGCAGCCGTACAAGCTGACAGTGGGCACCGGCGGCGCGGACGGGGACGCCACGGTGCTGCTGTGGGACCCGAAGGCGAAGCGTGGTCTGGAGACCACCTCGTTGAAGGTGCCCACCGGTGTGGTGAAGATCGAGCGGTTGACCACCGGACCCGACGTGTATGTGCGGGTCAGCGCCCCGGACCGCCGCGTCCCGGTCTGGGACGGCAAGACCTGGTGGCACGTCGGCGCCCCGGGTGACCCGGCGGCCAAGCAGGGCCTGGACAACACCCGGCTGGCCAGCACGCTGGGCGCGCCGGCTGGGGTGCGGCAGACCGCGGAGCGGGAGTACGCGGGCACGCTGGACCTGCGTCAGAGCGGCGCGGTGCTGGGCAGCGGGGTCGGTAACGTGCTCGGTGACCGGGCCGGGGCGGTGCCGTTCACCGCGGCCGTGGACGAGCAGGGTCGGCTGGTCCGCTACCGCATCGAGTTGGCCAGCGAGCAGTCGCAGACCGCCCAGCTCGACCTCACGTACTCGGACTTCGGGTTGTCGGTGTCGGCGGACCCGCCGGCGGCTGACCTGGTCGGCGAGGACCCGCCGGCGAACATTCCCGGCGCGTGACGTCGGTTCACTCCTCGACCGCCCCCTCGGCCGGGGTGACCAGGAAGTCGTAGACGGTGCGGGCCATCCGCCGGACCGTCTCGTCGCCGGTGGCCATGGGTCCGGCGGTGAGGAACGCGACGGCGGTCTCGGTGCCGGGGATCAGGTAGTAACCGACGTCGTGTGAGGCGTCCGGCAGGTCACCGGTCTTGTGGGCCACCGGCACACCGGGTGGCAACGCCGCCGGGATCTTCGTGTTCAGGGTCTGTTCCCGCATGAACCCGATCATCAGGTCGCGGGAGGCGGGGGTGAGGATCTCGCCGTCCCAGACCGCGCCGAGCACTGACACCACGTCGTCCGGGCTCGTGTAGTTCTCCTCGCCGCGTTGCGCCGCAGCACTGTCGAGCATCCGGCGGGCCAGGATGGTGGAGCGTTGGTTCATCGAGTCGATCAGCGCGTTGACCGGGGCGAACCCACCCAGGTAGGTGATCAGCACGTTCGCGGCCACGTTGTCGCTGTACTTGATCAGGTACTGGGCGAGCCGGCGCAGCGTGACCACCTGCGGGAACGTCTCGAACTGCAACTGGCCGGTGCCGCCGACCACGTCCTCCGGGGTGACCAGCACCCCGTCGTCGAGAAACACCTGTCCACAGTCAACCCGGCGCAGCAGCTCGACGAGGATCCACAGTTTGATGACGCTGGCCGCCTTGGGGCGCAGCGAGCCGTTGACGGCGATCTGCTGGTCGCCGTAGCGGCCGGACAGGTCGCGGACGGTGACCCCGGCCGGGTTGAGGCTCGCGTCGGCGACCACCCGGGCGAGCTGCCCGCTGAGCGGGAACAGTCGGGCCCCGGCGACCGGGTCGGTGGGCGGCTGCGGGCTGGTGACCACCACGCCGGTCAGCGTCGCTGGCGGGCGGTTCCGCTGGATCACCTCCAGCGTGCCCTCGCTGCGCCCGATCAGCGGCACCCGGTAGCGGTAGGCGGTCCCTCCGACGACGACCGCCCCGCTGGCCACCCCGGCGGCGACCCGCATGGTCGGGTCGGCGACCCGACCGGTGTCGCCGTCGCAGGCGCGGTAGCGCACCGTGTGCCCGAGCGAGTCCACCGCGAACACCCCGCCGGGAAACGACAGCCAGGACACCTCGCTGGTCGGCGGGCGCTCCGGCGTCGGTTCCACCCCGGGCTCGTGGCTTTCCGCGGCGGGCTCGCGTCCCGGACCGTCCGCGGTGGCCGGCCCGGTCGTCGCGACCACCGCGAGCGCGACCGCCGCCGACAGCCACTTCAGGGGTACGCGGGCAGAGTTCCCGAGCAGGGAAGATGAGCGCCTCTTGTCGCTTTTTCTCACGTTTGCACGATATGGAGCGCTGGTGGCGGGTGAGGCCGGCGGGACCGGTGTCACCCGTCTGGGCGGCGATGTCCTGACGAGCGTGATGACACAGAGACATCACGATGACTCACAGGCATCATGCTCATCAGCAACCTCGACTCCTGGAGGCCCACCATGTTGATCATCGCAGGCAGCTTGCGCGTCGAACCGGAAACCCGCGACGCCTACCTGTCCGACTGCCAGCAGGTCATCGCGCGGGCGCGCGCCACCGCCGGCTGCCTCGACTTCCTGCTGGCGGCCGACCCGTTGGAGCCCGACCGGATCCACGTCTACGAGCGCTGGGAGTCCGCGGAGCAGCTGGCCGCGTTCCGTGGCTCCGGGCCGGACGACGCGCAGGAAGCGGCCATCCTCGACGCCGACGTGCAGCGCTACCTGATCGCCGGCGTCGAGGCACCCTGACCCCGCCGCTCAGGTCGGTGGCAAGGGGCCGGTGGGCAGGCCGGGCGCCATCCGGCGGATCGAGGCGAAGGCGGGCGTGAGGGCCTCGTACAGCTCGGCGAAGAGCGGCAGCAGCGCCGCGTAGGTGGCGGCGGCGGCCGGGTCCGGGCGGACCGTCTCCTCGATCCGCACCAGGTCGGCCGCGACGTCGATGCTGGGGATCAGCCCGAGCGCCTCCATGCCGAGCAGCGCCGCGCCGAAGCTCGACCCCTCGTGCGCGGCTGGGAAACTCACCGGCAGACCGAGGGCGTCGGCCAGCATCTGCCGCCACAGGCCGCTGCGGGCGAAACCGCCACCGGCCCGGACCTCCCGAACCTCGTTGCCGGCCGCGCGCACCGAACTGAGCACCAGCGCGAGCTGCTGGCAGACGCCCTCCAGCGCCGCCCGCACCAGATGCTCGCGGCGGTGTGCGTGGGTCAACCCCACGTACGCGCCGCGCGGCAGGGCGCTCCAGTGTGGTGCCCGTTCGCTGTGCAGGTACGGCAGCATGATGAGCCCGCCCGAGCCCACCGGCGCGCGGGCCGCCAGGGCGACAAGGTCCTCCTCGGCGTGCTCACCCAGATCCGGGGCGAGCGCCGCGCCGGCCCACTTGAGCACGATGCCGCCGTTGTTGATCGCGCCACCGACCGCCCAGCGATGCTCGGTCAGCGCGTAGCAGAACACCCCACCGAGCGGGTCCACCCCGGGCCGCTCGACCATCACCCGCATCGCGCCGCTGGTGCCGATCGAGCAGGCCACCATGCCGGGGTGCACGGCGCCCAGGCCCAGGTTCGCCAGCGGTCCGTCGCCCGCGCCGACCACCACCGGGGTGCGCTCCGGCAGGCCGGTCTCGGCCGCGGCCTGCGGGGTGAGGTTGGGCAGCACGGCCGTGGTGGCGACCAGTTGTGGAAGCTTTTCCTGCGTGATGCCGGCGATGCCCAGCGCCTCGCTGTCCCACTCCAGCGTGTGGATGTCGAGCAGGCCGGTGGCCGAGGCGATCGAATGGTCGGTGACCAGCGTGCCGCAGATCCGCAGCAACACCCAGTCCTTGATGCCCACCCAGTGCGCCACCCGCTCGAAGAGTTTCGGCTCCTGCTCGGCGAACCAGAGCAGCTTGGGCAGCGGCGACATCGGATGCATCGGCGTGCCGGTGCGCCGGTGCAGCGCCAGCCCCGACGGCACCGCCCGCAACCGCTCGGCCTGCCGCGTCGACCGCGAGTCGGCCCAGGTCACCGACGGGGTGAGCGGATTGCCGTCAGGGTCCAGCCCGATCAGGCTGTGCATGGCAGAGCCGAACGACAGCCCGGCCACCGGCTGGACCAGCTCGGCCACGACCATGCTGATCGACTTGAACACCGCTTCGAGGATGAGCTGCGGGTCCTGCTCGGCGTAGCCGGGTTGCGGGTTGTTCAGCGGGTAGCCGACCAGGTGACTGCCGAGCTGCCGACCGTCGGTGTCGTACGCGACGGCCTTCGTGCTGGTGGTGCCGATGTCGACCCCGATCACGACCCCGGGCAGCGTGACTGCCGGCACGACCGCCACCCCCCTCAGGAAACGTGAATCGACGCAAGCGTATCGCCCTATCGTGCTAGTTGGTCCGCCGATCGGGTACTTCGCCCGTTTCGGCGTGTCCGGGCGCCGCGCCGCACCTGTTAAACCTCGTGACACCCAGATTGGTGGCCAGCGCGGCGAAGGAGTCGGCGTGGCAAAGACTGATTCGACGGGTTCCACTTGGCGGTACCGGTGGGCGCACCGGCAGAACGTGCGGCGGGTCAGCACGTACCGCGGCGCCGAGGCGGCGTGGCGGCGACGCGACGACGAGTTGCGGCGGCTACGCGCCCTCGCCGCCGACTTCCAGGGCTCGGCGGCCGCCGGCGCCGGTCTGGCGTTGGAGTTGGCCGCCGACGAGGTGGTGCTCTGGGCACTACCCGCCGCGCAACTGGTCGAGGTACGGCACACCACAGTGCTGCCAGCACCCGACCTCACTGTCGCCCGAACCGGGCCGCTGCGCCCGCGCCGCCCCGACGGCGTACGCGTCACCGACGCCGGCATGGCCGTGATCACCAGCCGTCGACTCGTGCTGCTCGGCGGGCGGGGTCGGCGCGACTGGGCGTACGGCCGAATAACCGGCCTGGCCCACGACCAGGCGGCGCCGGTCACCCTGATCCAGGTGCTGGACCGGCGGCGTACCTCCGGGTTGTTGCTGCCCACCGACGCCGCGCCGGACTTCCGGTTCAAGCTCACGCTGGCCTTCGCCGACGCGATCGAACAGCGCGCCGCGGTGATCGCCCAACTCGACGAGCTGATCGACGAGCACGCCCAGCTCAAGCCGTTCCGGCCGGCAGCGGCCACCCCCGGGCAGGCCCGGCTGTCATCGTTCGTGCCTGGTGGCCGCAGGACCATCGCTGTGGCGGCTGCCATCGCGCTGCTGGTGCCGGCGGCGTTGATCGAGTCGGACCCGTCCGACCCGACCGGTGGGGCGGAGGTCGCCGTCGCCGCCACCCCGGCGCCCACCACCAGCGTGGCACCGGCGCTGATCCGCCCCGCCGGCCCGGCGCTCGCGCTGAAGAGCCCGCCGCCCAAGCCGACCAAGTCACCACGCCCGTCGCCCAGCACCACCCAGGGCCCGCGCTGCGGGGCACCGGAGAACCCGCTGGGGTACGGCTTCTGTGGCGGCACCCGGATCCGCAAGCCGGCCGCCGAGGTGTGCGACTGGTTCGACTGCGTACCGCAGTTCTGGGCCGGTCGCGGTTACCTCGTGCAGTGCCGCGACGGTTCGGTGAGCCTGGCCGGCGGCGGGTCCAAGGCCTGCGCCACCCACCAGGGCGTGCGGCGGACCATCACGAAGTGACCGATTCGGGGTCTGAAGTCCGCTTCGCTCGGCCAGAATGATCGAGTGGAGATCCGGTCTGACGATGGCGCCCGGGTGCGGATACGCCCCGTCGGCTACCAGCCCGGCGTCGACCCGCCCGACGACCTCGACGCGGCAGCGCCCGGCTGGCACGACTGGCTGCTCATCGAGGTGGACGCCCGCACCGCCGACGGCCAGACCTGGTCACACCACTACCCGAGCCTCATGGTGGAGGAGGCCCGCGCACTCGGCGGCTGGCTGCACGGGCAGGCCACCGCCGCCCTCGGGCTGAGCGCGCCACCGGCGATGGTCCGGTTCACCGAACCCAACCTGGCAGTGCGCAGCCGGGTACTACGCCGCCGCAGGCTGGAGCTGATCGTGGAGTTCTCCGCCGAGTCATTGCCACCGTGGATGCGCCGCCCGTCCACAGCGATCTACCCGCTGATCCTCACCGTCTCCGCGGACGCCCTGGCCACCGCCGCCGAACACTGGGCCGAGCACTGCGAGGCGTACCCACCGCGTACCCAGTCGCGGTTTCCGACCCACGGCCCGCAGCCGTACCGGCGGCGGGCCGGCTGATCACCTGCGTCAACGCCGCAGCGACGCCTTGGCGGCGTCGATGGCGTCGGACAACTCCTCGGTGTACGTGAAGCCGTCCTCGACGATGGCCATGTCGACCCCGCATTCGCGCTGCCGCGCTCGCAGCAGCGTCTCCTCCACCGGGGCGATCGGGAAGGCCAGCGGGTCGAGATCGGGAGCGGAGCCCAGGTCGCGGACCAGGAGCCACTTGCTCTGCTCGTCGTAGACGACCACCCCGGCGACGATTCCCCTGGTCCACTGATCGAAGAGCGTGGCCAGGCTGGTGGCGGCACGCACCGAGTCCCACGCGTCGGGTGAGATCTCGTAGCGCCAGATCTCACCCTCGTGCTCGCCGGCCAGCACGAACGTGTAGAGGACGACATCGAAGAAGAACAGGGGCAGTTGGTGCCGCCAGGGGAACGGCGTGCCGATCGACAAACCCAGATAGTGCAGGGCGTCCTCGTCCTCCGGCCATGGCATCCGCCACCCCACGTCGGGCAACACCTGCCGGTCGGGCCATGGCTGCGCCTGCAACCAGGTCAACTGCTCGGCGACACGCTCCACGCCGAAGATCCGGTAGACCACCTCCGGTGGCTGCCCGGCCGGCGACTCGCCGTAGTCCGGCCAGTCGAGGCCGGCGGCCGTCGCCGCCAGGCGATAGTCGCGTACCGCGTCACGCAGCACGCCCATGTCATCGAGCACCAGGAAACTCCTCGGCTGGGGGGCAAGCGCAGGCTAGCCCGGCAGCGCCCGCTTCGGCGTCCGTCAAATCTCTCCTTTCGGGCGCAACGGGATGCATCGATCCCGGTCGCGTTGCCTGTCACGTACGTGAGCGGTTGTACCGCGTGTGACCGTGACCTCTGTGGCCTGCGCCCCCTGGCGGATCGCCTGGGCCGAGCGCGAGAACGAGCGCCGGCAGCGCGCGTACCGCGACGCCACCGACGCCTGGCGGCACCGCGACGACCACCTGGCCCGACTCCGCATCGAAGCCGCCAGCTTCCTCGGGTGTACGCAGCCCCGCACCGGCCTACCGGTGGAGCTCGACGACGACGAACTCGTCTTCCGCGTCCTCCCCGTCGCCACGCTCGTCGAGGCCGAGGCGCGACACATCCCCGGCCTGCCCAGGCCGGGCGGCTTCAGTTCCTTCGCCGAGACTTCTTCAGAGGCCCTGCCGGCGGGCCTGCGTGTCGTCGACACCGGCATGGCCGTGGTGACCAGCCGACGGGTGGCCTTCGACGGTGGTGAACACCGGCGCGAGTGGCGGTACGACGACCTGGTCGGCCCGGCCCACCACCCCAGTGTTCCGGTCACCCTGCTGCCCGACCGCGGACGACTTTCCGGCCTCCTGGTCCCGGCGGGTGCCGTGGTGAACTTCCGCTTCTATCTCACACTCGCCGCTGCCGACGATCGCGCTGCCGTCATCGCGCAAGTCGACGGGTTGCTGGCCGCGCACCGGGCCGCCCGGCCTGCACCCGTTGTGTTGGTGGACCCCGACGACGCACCGCTGACGGCGGTACGGCCCGACCGGCGGGCACTCGGCGCTGCCGCCGTCGCGGCAGTGGTGTTCGTGACGCTCGGCCCGGCTGCTCTGGGTCCTGGCGCGTGGGGTCCTCGCGGGCCGGTTCCCACGGCGGAGATCGTCGCTATAGAGGTGCCGAGGGCTGGCGCCGTCCTCGTTCCGATCGGTCCCGTCGGGCCGGTGCCACCCAGGTCGCGGGTCGGCTCGGCCGACAGTGCCGTATGGAGCCCGCCGCACGCCCCGACTGCCCGGCCGTCGGCTGTCTCCACAGTGGCGGAAGCCGCTGTCGCGGTGGCCCTGCCGCCGACCGCTGCGGCGTCGGTCGCCCCGACCCCGTCGGCCAGTTCGCCTGGTCCGGTTCCCGCCACGGAGCCGCCCGCGTCAGTCTTGCCGACGCCGCCCGTCGCGTCGGTCTCGCCGACGCCGACCCCGACTGTTACGGCGACACCTTCGCCGGATCCGGGACTGCTGGCGATCTGCCTGGACCCTCTTCAACTGCCGTTGCTGGACCCGCTGCTCTGCCCGTCTCCGGCGCCCTGATCATCGTCCTCTTCCCTGCGCGGCTCAGTTCGTGGTGCCTCAGTTCGTTGCGCCTCAGTTCATGGCGCTGAAGTCGGGGACGGTGAGGGAGCCGTCATCCGCGAGGGTGAAGCCCGGGTTCCAGGCGATCTCCCAGAGGTGGCCGTCCGGGTCGGCGAAGTAGCCGGCGTAGCCGCCGTAGAAGGTCTCCCGGGCCGGCTTGGTGACCGTGGCACCAGCCTTGGTCGCCGTGGCGATGACCTCGTCGACCTCTGCCCGGGAGCGGACGTTTTGAGCGAGGGTCATCGCGCCGGTGCCCGGCCCTTCGATGCCGGCGTCGTCGGCTAGCTTGTCGCGGCCCCACAGGACGAGGGCCAGGCCGCCGGCCTGGAAGAAGACCGTCTCCTCGACCTCCTGGCCCTGCCAGCCGAGCTGCTCGTAGAACGCCTTCGCGCGCGCTACGTCCGAGACGCCGAGGGTGATCAGGCTGATCCGCTGCTCCATGGTCTTCAACCTAACGCGCGATCATTCCGCTTCGAGGCAGGCAGGACCGTGCCGACCTTAGCGGCAGCCGATGGCTGTTGATCTAGGATTCCAGGTCATGCGGGAGTTCTTCACGGTCGGCGGCCGGAGTCTTTCCTATCTCGATTTTGGCGGTCCGGGAAACCCGCTCCTTGCTCTGCACGGGCACTACAACGAAGCGTCGGCATTCGCGTCGCTGGCTGAGGCGTTGGCACCGCAATGGCGGGTGATCGCGCTCGACCAGCGTGGGCATGGAGAGTCCGACCGTGCCGAAAGCTATGAGCGAGACGATTACGTTGCCGACGTCGCCGCGTTCCACCAGCATCTGAAGGTCGGCCCCGCCGTGGTGCTGGGTCACTCACTGGGCGGGGTGAACGCCTACCAGTACGCCAGCCGGCACCCGGATCGGGTCACCGCGCTGATCGTCGAGGACATCGGCGCGGTCGTGGACTGCGACTGGTCGTTCACCACCAGCCTTCCTCGCCGCGCGCCATCCCGCGATGCACTGGCCTCGGCCCTGGGCGGGGCGGCTCCCTATCTGGAGTGCTCCTTCCGCCAATCGAAGGACGGCTGGGGCTTCTCGTTCGAGATCGATGACACTGTGGCGTCCCAGAAAGCGCTCAACGGTGACCACTGGAAGGACTGGACAGCGGTGTCCTGCCCTACCCTTCTGATTCGCGGAACACGCAGTGACGAGCTGACGGCCGATCACGCTCGCGAGATGATCGCCCGTCGCCGCGGCCAGGCTCGGCTCGTCGACCTGCCAGCAGGTCACGTCGTGCATCACGATGCTCAGGCGCAGTTCCCCGCTGCGGTCGGTGCCTTCCTGTCCGAGCTCGTTTGAGTCAGGGAAGTTTCAGCCCTGCCTCGTGAGCTGCGAGACGGTCGAGGCCCGCGAGGAGCATTAAGCGGCGATGGTCCGGGCGGTGGCGTACACGTCGGCGGGTAGGGCGTGACGGAGCTGCCACAGGACGCGCATGGGTCGGTCGCCGGTGTGCGAGTCGTAGGTCATGGTGCCGGCGTAGAGGTACGGCGGTGCGCCCAGGTCGCGGTCGGCGATGCGGGTTTCCCGAACGAAGAGGTGCACGGTCGAGCCGCCCGAGGTGTACCGCTGCCCGGTCGTCGACGCCGCAGATGTGGTGCTCTGCGACTCCCATTGGAACAGGGTGTCGGTGATGGCCCGGTCGGCGTACATGGTGGTGGGGGAGTAATGGGCCTCCGACTTGACCAGGGTGACGAAGAAGAGGTCGGCCTGGGCGTCGGGCAGCCACTTCACCCCCTCGCGCAGCGACCCGGGGTTGGTCATCCCGAAGGCCGCGCATGCCTCGTTGCGGCTGTACCGGGCGTGCACGCGCAGGGGCACCGCACCGGGCGCGGCGGTCGGCGTGACCCGGTGGATGCGGTCCCGCAACACCTCGGCGACCTGCCGCAACTCGGCGCAGCGGGCCGGCTCCTTCCACAGCCGCGCCAGCCGCTCGTCCCGCGTCGCGAGGGGGACGTTCGGTCCCCAGAGGCTGAAGTGCAGCATGTCCAGCAGCCGGCCGTTCCCCGCGTACACCTGCTGGCCTGGCGCGGGCGGTCCGGCCGCGACCCTCGTCAGCAGCTCTAGCCGGTCGATGTCGTCGGTGTGCAGCATGCGACCGATGGCCCGGCCCAACTCACGGTCATCGGGGCCGGTTGTGGACGTCTCGATGCCGGCGAGCCGCCGCAGGCCGGTCCAGCCGCCGACGCTGGCCGATCGGTACACGTCCTCGATCTCCAGGCCGGTCTCCCGCAGGAATGTCGCCAGGCTGACGTCGCCGAGCTGCCGCAGCTCAGAGACGAGCCCGGCCTTCGAGGTGGGCAGCGCCGATCGCAGGTTGGCGAGCACTACCTCCTTCGCCACCCGGTCCAGTTCGACGTGGCAGCCGCTCGGCAGGCTCGGGAAGTCGTCGCGGACCGCCTCGGTGATCGCCCGCCGGCTGACCCCGGTCAGGGCACGCCACCGCAGGTCGAAGCGGAAGTTCGCGTGCTGCCCACCGATGAAGTCGAGCACCGTGAGGCAGGGCTTGTCGTCGTCCAGGCGCAGGCCACGGCCGAGCTGTTGCAGGAAGATCGTTGCGCTCTCGGTGGGCCGCAGCATCAGGATCGTGTCGACCATCGGCAGGTCGACGCCCTCGTTGAACAGGTCCACGGTGAAGAGCACCCGCAGCTTGCCGGCCTTGAAGTCCCGCAACAGCGCGGCCCGATCGGTGCCGGCCTTTGAGGTCACCGCCGCCGCCTCGACACCGTGCTTTCTGAACCAGGCGGCCATGAACTCGGCGTGCCCGATGCTGACGCAGAACCCGAGCGCGCGCATCCGCCCGACGTCCACCTTCTCGCGGACCGCCCGCAGCACCGTCCGCGCCCGAGCATCATTGCCGGTGTAAATGGTGCTCAGCTGCGTCGGGTCGTAGCCCTGCCCGCGCCTCCAGGTGACGTGCGACAGATCCACGTCGTCGTGCAGCCCGAAATACTGGAACGGCGCCAATAACTGCCGCTCCAACGCGTCCCACAGGTGCAGCTCGACGGCCGCGCGCCCGTCGAACCACCGGCGCACGTCGCCGCCGTCGGCCCGGTCGGGGGTCGCGGTCAAGCCCAGGAGTACGCGGGGACGCAGCCGCTCCAACAGCCGCGTGTACGTCGGCGCTTCCGCGTGGTGGAACTCGTCCACGATCACCATGTCGTACGCCTCGGGATCGACCTCCCGGCGGTGCAGGGACTGAATGGAGGCGAAGACGTGCTTCCAACCGTTCGGCTTCTCGCCCGCGACCAGCGTCTCGCCGAAGCTACCGTCGCCCATGACCTGCCGGAACGTGGACAGGCTCTGCCGCAGGATCTGCTCCTGATGAGCGACGAAGAGCAGCGAGTCAGCTCGTTTCGCCTTGTGCAGCCGGCGGTAGTCGAGGGCGGCGACCACGGTCTTGCCGGTGCCGGTCGCCATCACCACCAGGTTGCGCCAGCGCCCGTGCACCAGGCGCTCGGCATCCAGGTCGGCCAGGATCTCGGCCTGATACGGGTACGGGCGCACGTCCAGATTCGAGATCGCGGTCGGGGCATCGTCGCGGCGCTCCCCGCTCAACGCCTGTCGTAGCCGTTCGGCGTCCCGGGCCGCGTCGTACGCCTCGAACGCCGGATCGTTCCAGTAGTCCTCGAACGTCGCCGTGAAGGTGTCGATGACGTGCGGCTGCTCCATGTTCGAGATGCGCACGTTCCACTCCACGCCGTCCACCAGCGCGGTCTTCGACAGGTTCGACGAGCCGACGTACGCGGTGGTGGTGCCGTTGTTGCGGCGGAAGAGCCACGCCTTGGCGTGCAGGCGGGTGGTCCTCGTTTCGTACGACACCTTGATCTCGGCGCCCAGCTCGGCGAGCCGGTCTAGCGCTCGCTGATCGGTTGCCCCGAGGTAGGTGGTGGTGATGACGCGGACCTTGCCGCCTCGGGCAATCAGCTCGCGGATGGCTGGCTCGACGATGCGGAGGCCGTACCACTTGATGAACGCGCACAGCAGGTCTACCTGGTCAGCGGAGGCCATCTCGTGGTTGACCTCGTGGCCGATGCGCGGCTGGTGGCGGCCGTTGACCAGCAACGCGCCAGTGGAGAGGGGAGTGGTGGGGCGCTGCGGAAAGGTGGGCTCCGCGGGTGGTGTTGGTGGGGCGGCGATGGCGTGGAGCAGGTGCTTCGCGTCGATTACCTGGTCCTGATCGGTCGCTGCCTTGGGGCTCAGGGTCGCGATGGCTTCGGCGATCTGGTTCGCCATTGCGATCTGGTGGTGAAGCTTGTCATCGCCGCTGGGGAGGGACTGGAGGGCTCGGGCAGCCAGGGTGGCGATGTGGCGGGCGAGGGTTTGGTGGGCGTCGGCGGAGTCGAGTTTGTGGTGTTGGATCAGGGCGGGATCGACATGCTGGAGCCGGTCGGCAAGCTCGCGTGTGATCAAGTGTTCGTAGACACCCCGCTCAAGATCCGTCATCCACGCAATCTAATCGTCGCGACGCTGACGCGTTGCCCTGACTAGGCGTCGAATTCCAAGTGTCGGGTCGCTGACAGATGAGCAAATCGGTGTGCAAGCATGATGGAACCGGTGCCTTGGGCCAGCCGGTGCGCGCTGCAGCCCTTGAAGTCCGCGCGGCAAGGTCGCTACCTGCGCAAACGACTCCTCAGTCGAAGCTCATTAAATCATTGGCTTCGACTTCCTAGGTAATGGGCAGCGAAGACGGGCGGCTCGCTTGGCTGAACGGAGTGATCAATGGGACTCCCGCTGCTGCGCTCTGGCCGGTAATCTCCCCGAGCACCTCTTTGGAGAGGTTGGGCCGATGCTTGTTGGGTTAGGGGAGGTGCCACTTGCTGAAGTGTCATCTGTGACAACCGCTGCGGCCTGTCCTGTACTCGGGTAGCGACCACGGCACGGGGCTGGCTCGATGTGCGGAGCCATAACGCCCAACCTGGTAGTGCGCGTGAGTCTGGGACCGGACATCAGCCCAACACAACCTCTCCTCTCTGGATCTGATGGCTCGATGTCACTCTTCCGTCGGTACGAGCTGGGACCACTCGTGCGCCTTCCCTGGATTCTGTATTGGATCAAGTGTTTTCGAATTATCCCAACGATTGAGAGCTCGGCACTGTGACAGAGCGGTCTGTCGAATTAATTGCGTTTGTCGCGCTGGCTGCGCTGGCCATTGCTGCTTATCGGTTGGGTGCTCGTCCCGTGGTGACTCGGGGGCGAAGTGCAGATCTTCGCGGTGTGTGCCGCCGAGATCATGCTTCAGAGCTAGAACGCTCTTTGGATTCGGCGGTACGGGCAAATTCATATAGGGTCGATCGCGATGCGGCTCCCGGTGTGCGTTTGGAAGCGGCTTTACGCGTGACACCGGGCGACTTCGCTACCGGTGCTGCTGAGATCGCTGAAATCCTTCAGGCGGGACGAGTCGCTTCCATCGACCTGTCTCAAATGGAGCAGTACGAGGCAGCGCGTCTGGTGAACTATTGCCATGGCTTGACGGTCATGGCAAATGGCTGGATTTTTCGCCTGGCTCAAAGCGTAATTGTTATAACTCCCGGTTCTTGAGGTAGAAGGAGCTTCCTTGCCTACGCCTAGCCAGCAAGAGCAAGTGTTGGTACTGAACCATGCTATTCGGCAGACGGAGCATGAGCTAGAGTACGCGCGAATGCGCCACCGATGGTCGAACCTATCAATGGCCTTCGGTCCAGTACTGCTTGTCGTGCTCTACGCCTTGTATTGGCTGCCCTGGCTAACTGGCAGTACGAAGAGGGTCGTCCTTACGCCCGCATTCATTGTTGCCATCCTGTTCGGCGTTGCGGCCTACTTACTCAAGCGGTATCCCGGCGGGTATGTATCGAAGGGTGCCTCAATTCGTGCACCTCGTCCGTCGGAAAGCGACCTCGAGCTCAAATTGGCCCGCTTGCGTGACGAGCGGAAGCTCGTGGTGGCTAGTCTGGAAGGCGACCTAAAGGTCCGCCGAGTCGCATATAAGGAGGACGCCTATTTCGATATCGATCAACTGAGGAGTGAGAGTAGGCAATATAGGCTCGTCAACAACATCTTTCAAGGCTTTCTAATTATTGGATCCCTGGCGGCGACGGGAATCGCAGGAATCTCCGAGAAGATGACGTGGGACCGTTGGACGGTGCTCGGTATCACCTTCCTTGTCGGTACTGCGAGCGGCTTCATGGGTTACTTCAAATACAAAGAACGTAGCTTTTACTTGCAGCAAACCGCCGATGCGATTGAGGCAGAGTGGGAGGCTGTCGAAGTTGGTGTCGGGAGGTACAAGCGCATCCCCTCGGAGGAGGAGCAGTTGGCCGAGTTTGTTGAGGAAGTGCATCGCCTAAAATCGGAACAAAAGAAGCGTCAGCAGAACCTTGAACAGCCTCCAGAGTCGCGAAATCAGGGCGAGTGATCCTCTGTTCTATCGTCGGCACTGCGCTGCTAGGGCAGTGCATAAGCCCTGGGGCTCGGCGGAAAATCCGCTGGGCGGGTCGTGTTGCTTGTGTATGCGATCTCAGGACGGTTCTGTGCAGACTGTCTTCAGAGTCGGCCACCACGTTAGCTAAAAGGACGAGGGCAAATTGGGGCGGTGCGGACCATGACATCGAAGGTTGGTGCAGTTTCCCAGTTGGGGCGCAGCCTGGTGACCTTGTTCCAGCCCCAGGAGCGGTACGCCATCTGGGCGGCAGCATTTTCGGGACGGACCAAGAGCGTGGACCGCGGTTCAGCCCGGCCCGCGACCAGCTCGTCGTGCAGCGCCGCCGCAATGCCCTTACGTCGCCAGGCACGGTGTACCAGCAGCTCGCTGATCGCAAAGGTGC
Source organism: Micromonospora vinacea (assembly GCF_015751785.1). Taxonomy (NCBI): domain Bacteria; kingdom Bacillati; phylum Actinomycetota; class Actinomycetes; order Micromonosporales; family Micromonosporaceae; genus Micromonospora; species Micromonospora vinacea. The sequence continues at coordinate 3,053,873 of NZ_JADOTY010000001.1, forward strand.
GTTTCCCGTCCTCCTCGGTGAACCCGGGCGGCACGGGCTCATGGATGCCCTCCCACCACCGTGTCTGCGAAGGTAGCGGAAAGCCATAGATGTAGCCGACCAGGGCCTCATCGACCGATGCGGTAATCAATTCCCATCCAACTCGCTGCATGTGTAGGTCAAGCTGACGTCGGTAGCGGTCCTCGCTGTGGAACTCGCCGCCACCCGCGTAGACCTTCAGGTAGAGACCCACGAGCTGATCGAGGATTTCCTTAGCCTCGTCGGCGCTGTAATGACGAAGTTGCAGGCCCTCGATCACAGGCTCACCTCCTGGTCGTAGGCGTCGACGAACTGGCGGGTCGTCGTGGTCGCCTGCCGTGGCGTCGCCAGACTTCCGCGCACCTGCGCGAGATGCTGGCTCACTCGCTTTGAGCTGATCTGGCGCACCGCGGGCAGGACGTCGAGAGCGATACGTGCCGCCTCGTTGACGTCGCCCTGCTGGTACGCCGCCTCTGAGAGCCGCACCGCGTAGTAGACCTGGTTTCGCCGATGGCCAGGTGACGGGTTGTCGGTGATCGCGCGTAACGACTGAACAGTGCGCTCGGGTTTGTCGAGGGCCAGATAAGAAAGCCCTTCGATCCCGATCAACTCTTGGTGGTTCACGAAGTGGACGAAACCCTGGTCATCCTCGTGAGTGCCCCGGTCCAACTCCCGGCGTGCCTTGGTCATCTCCCGACTGAAGCCACTGGCATCCCTGAGGACGGCGTAGGCGTGCGCCCTGCGCAGGTGCAGCAAGGTGGTGAGCCGAGGTGTTGCCCAACCGGCGGACACCCGTAGAGCGGCTTCGGCGCAGTGCAACGACTCGCCAGGTTGGCTCTCGCGGATCAATAGGGACAGATGCGTGAGGGCGCGAACTTCCACTCGTGGGTCATCCGCGATTCGGGCACGAGTGATTGCCTCATTGAGGTACGGCCTCGCCTCAGACCGACGTTCGGCGTCGATGGCCAGCCAGGCCGCCTCGATGGAAAGGTCGGCCAGGGCGCTTTGGAGCGCGTCGCCGACCTCTCTGCTGTAGCTGGCCCGCGCCGCCCAAGCCGACAGCCTGGTGTGGACTTGGATGGCGACGTCGCAGAGCAGGTCGGCACCGGCTACCGCGTCTGCCCGCCGGAGGTCATCAACCAGGGAGCTGGCGAGCTGCACCTGCTCCATGCCGATTGTCTTGGGCACCTCGACGGGCCCTGCGAGTAGGTACGTGTGACCGCTAGCAGCGAGTCCCGTGAGCGCGGCCAGTACATTGAATCGTCGGCGGTCCGTAGCGCCACCCCCTTGGCTTGATGCCTCCTCCACGCTAACCGCCACGGCGGCCCGCCCGCCTCGCTCGGTTGGCAGATCCTCACCATCTGCGCGGTCGGTGCCGTCTGGGATGAGGCTCGTATCGGTCCAGCAGGGCCGACCAGGAAGGCGGAACCAAAGGTGTTCTGCGGGTACCCGCAGAAGCTGTGCCCAGTGCGCCAGCCGGTCCAGATGCACCAGCGGTGGACCGTTTTCCACCCGACTCAGCTGCGCCTGCGTGATCCCCAGCCATTCCGCCACCACCGTCTGTGGCAATGCGGCCCGCCCGTGGTAGGGATGGCACCGGTACGCCCGGATCACCCGCCCCAGATGTCGCTCGGCGAGGGCCTGTCGCACCGGCTCGTGGTCCCAGAAGCTCGCCGGCACCTCCGGTGGTGCGCTCAACCGGTCCCGCTCGGCGGCCTGGCAGGGCGCACACCGTCCGCTGTCGTTGTCCCGGGCCAGCCGTCCGCCGCACCGAGGGCAGTTCGAGTGGGTCACCGGCGGCTCCGTCCGTCTCGCCTCATCGAGCGTATCCATTGAACACGCTGCGTGGAGCGCTGGTATACGCGCGACGCATATCGTCAAAGGACCGCCGGACAGGGGAACGGACGGCAACTGCTCAGGCCGGGCGCGCCGTCCGCAGCGCCTCGACGACCACGTCCCAACGCCCTGGCCCGTTCATCGAGTCCAGCGGCTTCCCGTCCGCCACGACCACGCCGGCAGCGCGCAGCACCGCCAGGTGACCCGCGTACGCCGGATGAGCGGCCAACTCCGCCTTGGTGTGCGGAAACGCGATGATCGGCAACCTCGCCCCCAGCGACTCGTTGAGGACGCCGAGCGCCAGGGTGTCGTTGATGCCCAGCGCCCACTTCGTCACCGTGTTGAACGTGACCGGCGCGGCCAGCACCACATCAGCGGGCGGGTGCGGCTCGGGGTCGCCGGGCATCCGCCACTCCACGCGTACGAGATAGCCGGTCTTGTTTTGCAACGCCGCCCGGTCGAGCCACGGCGCGGCGGTCGGGCTGACGATCATGCACACCTGCCACCCGTCGGCGATCAGGAGGTCGACCAGCTCGTCGATGTGTTCCGCCGGACCCGCGGCGCAGACGACCAGATACAGCACCGGACGTTCCGTCATGCCCGCAGTCTGCCCGATCCGACAGTCGCCACGTCGAGCGCATACCGATCACGCATGCCGCCCATGATCACCGCGACATGCCGTTGGGCCTGGTCAGCCGCGACAGTCGACGCATGGCCCGGGGCTGGTGCCTTGTCCCGGAACTGCGCCGGCCCTCAACGGCGCAGCTCCTCCCGCCCGCCCCGGTGCCAGCCCATCAACGTCTTGGAGCCGGCATGCCCACCGTGATCGACGACGACCACCCGGCCCACGTGGACCTGGCCGCCGCCTGGGAGTCGGTCGACGCGCGGGCCGCCGCCGACTTCTGGTGCACAGTCGAAGACCGCCGACCCGGGCTGCTCCCACAGCGCGACGCGCCGCTGTTCTTCACCGCGCTGGGCCGCCTCCTGGTTGGCGGCGACGACCCGGCGAACCGGGCGGCGCTGCTCCGGGTGCTCGGCCACGCGTACCGTCATTTCGACCTGCTCCCGCAAGCCACCACCATCGGCGACGCGCTGCTCGCCACCGTTGCCCGCCACGCCCGCCCACTGTGGACGGCGCAGGTCACCATCGCCGCCGAGCGCGCCCTGTACCGCGCCACGCACGCCATCCGCCGCGCCGCCGCGCAGGCCGGCGACGGCCGGGCCTGGTGGCACGTCGAGGTGATCGGCCACGACCGGCCGTCGCCCAGCATCGCCATCCTGACGGTACGTCCCTGGCGGCGACTGCCCTTCCAGCCAGGTCAGGCCGTGCCGGTCTGCACACCGCGCCTGCCCGGGCACTGGCGCTGGCTCTCGCCGGCCAACGCCCCACGCGCGGACGGCACCTTCGAGCTGCACGTCCGCGCCGTACCCGCCGGCACCGTCTCCCACCGCCTGGTCCATGAGGTACGCCCCGGCGAGCTGCTCTGGCTCGGCCCACCCGACGACACCGGCCTGAGCCTCGACCCGGCGAGCACGAACGATCTGCTGCTCGTCGCTGGTGGCACCGGTCTGGCGCCGCTGCGCGCCCTGGTCGAGCAGGTCGCCGCCGCACCGGACGGTCGGCGGGTGACGCTGGTCGTCGGCGCATGCACCTTCACCGACCTGTATGACGCGATCGCCCTCGACAAGCTGCAATGCGCCCACGACTGGCTGACCGTCGTGCCGGCCCTCTCCGACGACCCCTGCGCCGAGCCGACCGAGCGGGGCGACGCCCTGACCATCGCTCTCAACCACCACCAGCCCGGCCAGGACCTCTACCTCTGCGGCCCACCCGCGATGCTGGCGAACGCGTGGCCACGGATGCGCGCCCTCGGCATCCCCGCCGCACGCATCCACCTGCCCAAAGGCTTCACCCACTGATGGCTGCGCCTTCTCATTGATCGATCGCCATGAGAGGCTTAAACGCCTGAGCGTGTTCGTCTCAGTGCGGGGGGTAAGCAGTGGAAGGTGCTGACGGTCCGTCCCGGTGGTCGATCGAAAAGTTTGGGCTGCCGCTGGCAACCACTCTCCGCACACTTGTCCCGGCGGCGCTGCGCCGTGCGGTCGAGCTGGCTCAGGATGCTCGCGAAGCCTCGGAGTTGGATACCGATCATGCCTTCGGCCCTGTCCGATGGAAGCAGCAGTACGAGGTGTTGCACGAGTACCTGCGTGACCTCCCCGACGTGGCAGACGTGCACCCACCGGGCGCCCAGGTGCGGGTCACCATTTGCAGGGGGCATCTTCTGCTGCCCTGGCGATACGCGACCCGGAGTGACCTGGACATGCGCGACGCCCGCCCCGGGCGTGACCTCAACCGGCTGATCCGAGACCTGTTGATCCTCTTTGGGCCTGAGCCGAGCCACGAGGAGGTCACTCTGCCGTTGATGCCGCTCACGCCGGAGGAAGCCCGCGACCGTTCGGCTCTTCGGGAGGCCGTGGAGCAGTTGGCCGACGAGCCGAGGGTGCTGCTGGTCGGGTTCGCCTGCAACTCTGACGAAGGTCTGCTCCGGGTTTCCTGGGGGGAGGCGGCTCTGCTTGGTGGCACCGAACTCAAGTGGGGCCACCTCGAAGACCTGCCAGTCGCGCGAGGACGATGACAGCTTCGCGGGACCGCGAAAAATGATTCAGGTCAGTAGCGTCTGGGCGTGCCCGACACTCCCTCCGGTGATCCGCTGTCCGGCTTCAGTCCTGCGCGTCCCTACACGCGGGACGCCGCCGGTGACGCTCCTCGAACGCCCGGTGTGCACGTGGTTGTCGAGAGCGGCGTGGTCGTCTACGTCGGTTCGACTGGGGATCTACGTCGACGTCTCTGCCAGCACCTGACCGGCAATCGGGGCTCATCGGTCCTGCACGATCAGGTCGGCCGGCTGCTCGACCAGCCCGGTGCTCCGGCGGCGGCTGCTGACATCGCCGATTGGTTGGCTCACTGCGACCTCCGCTGGCTCAAGACCGACGATACGCAGGGAGTGAAGGAGGCGTTGGTCGCGACCCTTGGACCTCGATTCAACAGGCACGTGCCGAAGGAATCGGGGTTGCCCGAGGTCTCCGCAAAGCAGCGCCAGTTCGATCGCCTGAAGTCCGGCCGATACTACGGTGGGGTGCTCGACGCGGTCCGCGCGTACTTGCACGTCGCCGTGCCCGATGCCGCTGACAAGGAGCGCGATTACTGGACGCTGTCCTGCCTGCCGGCGACGCATGCCGGAAGGCTCGCCGCAGTCAGCATGAAGCGGATGGAGACGTTCGTTCTGGCCGAGCCCGCCGAGCAGAACGAACACCCGGTGATCACCTGCTTTGTCATTGTCAGATGGTCTGCCCTGCGTCAGCACTGGCCGACGTTCCAGGCGTTCACTGACGCCTTCCCCGATCTGACCATCTACCACTCCGATTACGCTGATCCCGGGCCGGACCAGGTTCGGGTCGATGGCTGGCACCACGACCTGATAGCCGCTTTCCGCGACGACCGCTTCGCCGCAGCCGTACGTGATCTCACCGAGCCGCTGCTGAAAGTCCGAACGATGCAGACCGCAGGACACAACGATCAACTCACCGAGCAGGTGTTGAAGGTCGACAACCTGGCGAACTCCCCGGACGACAGCAGGGCGATTGAGCCGGAGGCCGCGTCCGAGGGGCGGCGCAGGAGGCTGGCCGAGGTCACCGCGCGGCAGGGCCAGGCGGACTTTCGCCGCCGGCTCATGAAGGCGTACGGCAACCGCTGCGCGATCACCGGCTGTGATACCGAGGCCGCGCTCCAGGCTGCACACATCGACCCGTACGACGGGCCGGCCACCAACCAGGTCAACAACGGCCTCCTGCTCCGCGCTGACCTGCACAACCTGCTCGACCGAGGGTTGATCTGGATTGACGAGTCGTACGTCTTGCATGTGGTGGCGGGCATCGCGCACTACTCCAGCTACCACGGCCAGCGAATCCGCCTACCGGAGAGGGCCGATGACCTGCCAGACCCGGAGGCGCTGCTTCGGCACCGACGCGCGTGGCATGGGTTCCATGACGTCGTAGAAGGCCACGAGCCAGACCCAGGGCGCAGGACGGCCGGGAGTAGTTCCCCTTGAAGCGTGATGTCTGTGAGTCATCATGATGACTCACAGACATCACGCTCGTCGGGACAAGGCCGGCCGGACCTGGGGCACGTCGGTCGCCCAGCGCCTGGTCGGGAGTGGTCAGGAGTAGGTGTCGCCGAACTCGCGGACCCCGTTGACGTCCAGGGTGATCCGGTCGTTCTCTCTCCACTGGCTGGTCGCGGCGAGCCAGCTCGGGTCGTCGCGTTCGTCGATGGCGCTCCAGCTGTGCCGGTGGTGTCGTAGCTGGATCGGCCCGGTCGACTGGCCCGGCGCGAGCGTGCCGTCGGTGAAGGTCAGCTCGACCCAACCGGGGACCGGCGTTCCCGGGACCGGGTACGGCGGCGCCGGCGTCGTCATGCCGCCGGGTGGCCCGCCTGGTGGAATGAAGAACTGCACGCTCTGCTGGATCCGGTCGCAGCCCAGTGCGGCCCAGTCGCAGTTCGGCACCAGCGAGGTGTTGCCGCCCTCGAAGCGCAGGTGGTAGCGCACCTGCACCGTGGTCAGGTCGAGCGGCCCGGTGCCGGTGTTTGTCACCTTCAGGAGATGCTGGATCTGGTTGTTCGTCGGTGACCAGTCCAGGTTGAGGTAGCTGACCGTCGCGCGGCCGGCCGCGGTCCGCACGGTGGTGGTGGGCGAGGTGTCCGAGTAGCCGCCGAGTGCGCGGGCGGCAATCCCGATCCGGTACGTGGTGCCGGGTGCAAGGTCGGTCAGCGTGATCGTGGTGTCGGTGGTGAAGCCGAGGAAGCGGTACGTGTTCGGCCCCAGCGGCACCTGCACCTCGTAGTTGATCGGCTGCTCCGACCCGGGCTCGACCCAGGCGGAGGGTGCCCAGCTGAGCGTGAGCTGATGGGGATCATTGGCGACCACCACCGGGGTGCCGGGGGTGCTGATCGCCGGGCCGTCGGCGCGGGCGGCGTTCACGGCGAGCAGGCTCGCCAGCGCGGCGAGGGCGATGGTGGCGGTGACGCGGCGAGCAGGCATAGGCGAATGGTATGCACGGGCATCGATGTACGTGCATCGTCCGTCAGGCCAGTGACGCCGGGAACGGATCCAGTCCGTTACGCGACGTAGTCGGCTTGGAGATAATGCCTGGTCGCGCGGCTACATAGCGTGAACCCGTCATTACGAACGGCCTTGACGTCGGCGTCGCACCTGCCGCCCCGTCCGGCCTCAGACGGGAGAAACACATGCGTGCTCAGAACGAAACCCGCCGGTTCGGCGCCCGAGTGTCCGTACTCGTGCTCGGTCTTGTCGCGACCGGAGCGGTGCTCGTCCCGGCGAACCCGGCGTCCGCCGCGGTCCCCGGTCTGGTGCGGGTCGCCGCGACCAGCGTCAACAACTCGGCCGACTTCCACAGCGTCACGGCGACCTGCCCGGTCGGGAAGGTGCTGACCGGCACCGGCTACGAACTCAACGGCGTGACCGGTGAAGGTGTGGTCGACGACCTGCGCCCCAACGGCGGCGTCGCCACGGCACCGACCGCGGTCACCGTCGGCGCCTACGAGACCGAGGCGTTCGCGGGGAACTGGTCGGTGACGGCGTACGCGATCTGCGCCAACCCGGTGGCCGGCCTGGTCCGGGTGGCCACTACCAGCGTCAGCAACTCGGTCGACTTCCGCAGCGTCACCGCGACGTGCCCCGTCGGGAAGGTGCTGACCGGCACCGGCTACGAGCTGAACGGGGTCACCGGCGAAGGTGTCGTTGACGACTTCCGGCCCAACGGTGGCGTCGCCTCGGCGCCGACCGCGGTCACCGTCGGCGCGTACGAGTCGGACGCCACGGCCCTGAACTGGTCCGCCACCGCGTACGCGATCTGCGCCAACCCCCTCGCGGGCCTGGTGCGCACCTCGGCCGTGGGGGCCAGCACCTCCCTCGACTTCCGCAGCGTCACGGCCACCTGCCCGGTCGGGAAGGTGCTGACCGGTGCCGGCTACGAGCTGAACGGGGTGACCGGCGAGGGCATCGTGGACGACTTCCGCCCCAACGGTGGCCCCGCGACCGCCCCGACGTCCGCAGCGTCCGGCGCGTACGAGGAGGACGCCTTCGCCGGAAACTGGTCAGACACGGCGTACGCCATCTGCGCCACGCCGTAGAACCCAGTCAGCCGGTGCAGCCGCCCTGCGAAACGCGGGAGCCGCTGCACCGGCTGAGTGGTCGGCTCAGGAGCCGCCCTGACGCTGGATCCGCCCGTCGCCCGAGACCTTGGCCCGGCCCAGGTCGCGTTCGGTGCCGGCCGGGCCGGTAGCGGTACGGCGGTGCCGTTGGTCGGGCGAGTGCTCCACGGTCGAGCCCTGGCGGCCGGGAGCGCCGCTGCCCGGATGCCGCCGGCCTCGCGCCGACTCGCCGCCGTTGTCGTGTTTGTTCTGCTTGTGGCTACCCATGGACCGCGCGTACCCGGTCACTGTGCGGCTAGTCCTGAGCCCCCGTCAGCTCCAGTGCCGCTCCGGGAGCGAGCGGAGTCACGGATTCTCGACGGCCACGCCCGCCGGCACATACCTGACCTCGCCCCAGCCGCTTTCCTCGGGCCAGCCGAACAACAGCAGGTGGCCGTCGGCCGGGAGCATCAACGACCCCGCCGGATGCCGGCTGCCCGGAAGCAGGAGTTCCCTGCAGTCGATACCGCGATTTGCCGTCGGCGGGCGGCAGGGGGAAGCGCACGACCATAGCGTCCGAGCCACGGAGTCCCGCGAGCGCGCGCTCCGAGGGAGGCGACAATGCAGACGACCAGAGGTGTGGAATTACCGGGCGAGCGGGCCCCGGTCACAGTGAACGTCTACCGCTGGCGGGCGGGGCTACCACCGGAGGCATGGCCCGACTCCCTGCCAGCGAGCGGGGAGCTCTGGCGGCGCGACGTCTTCGCGGTGGCCGACGCGTACCGGGCGGGCACTGCGAGCCCACGGCACCTACTGACGGCCGTGCTGGTCTGGGCTTACGGGCCCATCGGGTACGGCGCGTGGCGCGCCACCAGGTCGCTCGACGCCGATCCGGACGGCAAACGCCTGGCGTACGCGTTGGAAGAGGTGTCCAGGCCAGCGCCCGACGAGGACTCGCTGTCTACGGCGTACCGCCGCTTCCGCGACCCCGATCACGCTCGCCTGCCCTGGTTGGGGCCGGGCCTGTTCACGAAGGTCCTCTACTTCGTCGGCTACCGGCGCGGGGTGGGCGGCGTGCAGCCCCTGATCCTCGACCGTGTCGTGGCCGGCCAACTCCCTGCCGAGGCGGGTGTCGGCCGGAGTAACGGCTGGTCGTCCGAGGAGTGGCTGACCTACCTGCGGTGGGCGGCCGAGCAGGCTCGGATCAGGGGAGTGGAGCCGGACGCGGTGCAGATGGCGGTCGTGCCCGACCGGTGAGGTGGCTATCGGGCGGCGCGGAGGCGGGCGTCGAGCGCGTCGAGGTCGGGGACGAACCAGATCTGCCCGCCCTGGTTCGACTCGTGCACCAGGGCGCGCAACGCGGAACTCTCCGCGAGGTGCGCCGAAATGTCGCCGACGACGGCCAGCCGCACCCGGTAGTTGACGAACTTCTGCATCACGTCGCCGGCGAAGCGGGTGCCCAACGAGAAGAAGCGGTCGTCGAGCCGGTTGGCCGGCACGGCGACCACCTGGGCGCCGAGGAACGCCGCCCCGATCAGGTCCAGCGCGTCCTGCTCGGTGGCCACCGGCGGGCCGTCGGGGTCGCAGACCAGCACCGGCACTCCGGCGCGTTCCTGGATTTCGTCAGACATCGTGGACCTCCGGGTCGAGCAGGCCGTTGTCGGCGTTGAGCACGGCGTCGAGCAGGTGCAGCAGCTCGCCGGTGGCGGCCGGGTCACCCAGGATGATGATCTTCATGCGGTGGCGTTGCTCGTCGTACACGGTCTGCACCCGCAGGGGGTTGGCCTGGTCGTGGCCGGTGTTGGCGCTGGTGAGCACGAGCGTGCCGAGTCGGTCGGCGGCGGCTCGGTCGACGCCGTCGATCTGGACGATGCTCGACACCTCCGCCTGCCTGGTGACGCTGGCCGCGGGCGGGGCCTGTCCGGTGAGCGCATCGAGGTCGCTGGCGGCGATCCGGTACTGCTTGCCGATCCGCACGGCCCGAAGCCGGCCCGAGCGGATGTAGCTGCGCACGGTGCGTACGTGCAGGTTGAGCCGGTCGGCCACCTGCTCGACCGAGTACATTTCTTCCTTCATCGTTCCCTACCCTACCTCAATAGGGAAGCATAGGGAGTTATGGGCCGACTCGTTGGCGACATCAGCTCCAAAGGCTCCGAACCCACCTGGACCGGCGGGGGCCCCGCCAGGCGTTCGGCCGGCTAACTCGCTCGCGCTGTCGGACGGTTGCAGTACCGTCTGGAAACCATGGACGCGCGGCGCGGCGACGCCATCATCGGGCGGGATCATCCTGCGGGCCTGTTGCGCGCCGAGTTGGATCGCGCCGCCACCAGCCACGGCGGTCTCGTCCTGGTCACCGGCGAGCCGGGCATCGGCAAGACGACCCTCGTCACGTCGGCGGCCCGCGAGGCCCGGCAACGCGGCGCACTGGTGCTCGGCGCCGCCTGCTGGGATTCCGACAGCGCCCCCGGTTACTGGCCGTGGGTGCAGGTGCTGCGTGCCCTGCGGCGCTCCGCCGATGACTGGCTGGCAGCGCGACAGTCCGCGGAGCCGGCCCTCGCCGCCCTGCTCGGCCAGTCCGGCGCCGGCGGCGAGCAGGCCGGTCGCCTCGCCAGTTGGGCTGGAATCGACAGCGGCCCGGACGCCGCCGACCAGGAGGCGTTCGCGCTGTACGACGCGGTCACCGCCGCACTGGTAGCCGTCTCCCAGCAGCGGCCGGTCGTGGTCGTCCTCGACGACCTGCACTGGGCCGACCCGGCCTCACTGCGGTTGCTGAGCTTCGCCGCGCAACACACCTGGTTCGAGCGGCTCCTGCTGATCGGCACCTACCGCGACGCCGAGGTCGAGTCGGGCGAGCATCCGCTGCGCCCGCTGCTGATGCCGCTGGTCGCGAAGGCCACAACGATCACCCTCACCGGTTTCACCCGCGACGAGGTGGCCGCACTGATGACCCGGACCGCCGGCCGGGAGCCCGAGGCCGACCTGGTCGACGAGGTGCACCGGCGCACCGGCGGCAACCCGTTCTTCGTCGAACAGACCGCGCGGCTGTGGCACGCCGACGACGCGGTCGGCACTATCGCACCCGGCGTACGGGAGGCGGTGCGCCGCCGCCTGGCCCAACTGCCCGCCCCCGTGGTCGAGGCGCTGACCGTCGCCGCCGTGCTCGGTCGCGAGTTCCACCGTCAGGTCCTCGCGGCCTGCGTGGCCGCCCCGGCGGCACAGATCGACCGGCTGCTCGACCGGGCGGTGACCGCCCGACTGGTGGTCGCCCGGGGCGGTGGCCGCTTCGCCTTCGCCCACGACCTGGTCCGCGAAACCCTCTACGACGGGCTGACCGACGACGACCGGAAGGCCCGCCACGGCGCTGTCGTCCGGGCGGTCGACGACCTGCGGGAGCTCACCGACCGGCTGATCCCGGCCGACCTCGCCCGCCACGCCTACCTGGCCGGCCCCGCGCTCGACCGGGCCCGCGTGGCCACGCTGCTGGTCGCCGCCGGTCGGGACGCGTTCGCCCGGCTGGCCGGCGACGAGGCGGCGGTGCACTTCCGTCGAGCCCTGGAGGTGGTCGAAGACCAGGCACAACGAGTGCGGATCCTGATCGAGTTCGCCGAGTCGCACTATCACCACGCCGGCCGGGAAGAGGTCACGCGACTACTGGCCGAAGCCGCCAGGCTGGCCCGTTCCCTCGACGACCCGGTGCTGCTGGCCCGGGTCGCGCTCACAGTCAACCGCTCCCGCCAGGTGGACACCGGCCAGTCGGTCGAGGCGGCAGAGCTGGTGCGCGAGGCGTACCGCCGGTTGATCGGCGAACCGGACGCCACCGCGACGGTCGGCGTTCTGGTCGCCGACCTGATCACCGCCAGCGAAACGATCGCCCGTCGAGGACAGGACGACGAAGCGCTCACCTTCAGCCTCTGGGCCCGCCACGACACGACCTGGGGGCTCGGCACCGCCGCGACCCGAGCCGCGCTCACCGCCGAGATCCGGGACGTGGCCCGTCGGACGGGCGACCGGGAGACCGAGCTGTGGGCCACCTCGCTGCGCTGGGTGGCGCTGCTGGAGCTGGGCGACCCCCGCTTCACCGACGAGCTCACCACCTTCGTCGACGCCGAACGGCAGGGCGACTTCGCCCGGCACCGGATGGCCGCGGCCGTCGACAGCGGGATCATCGCGGCGTTCCGGGGCGACTTCGCCACTGCCGACGAGCGGTTCGCCGTCCTCACCGACCAGACCGACCCGGGCCACATCGAGTTCGGGTTCATGGGCCACCACCTGCGCTGGTCCCGGCTGCTGCTTCAGGGCCGGGTCGACGAGGCCGCCGCGCTGGTGGACGGGCTGGCCCCGATCGACTACCCCTACCGGGAGTTGCTGCGGGCGGTCACCGCGGCCGAGCGGGGCGACGGCGAGACGGCGGTCCGGCTGACCGCCGGCATCGAAGCCGCCGCCATCCGGTACCCGCGCCCGGTGTCACCGCTCTGGCTGCGGCTACGCGCGCAGGCCGCCGCCGCGTCCGCCGACCCACAGCGCTGCGACGCCGCACGGGCCGCGCTCGCCCCGCACCGGGGAGAGTGGATGGTGGCACTCTTCGGCTGCGACGTCAGCGGTCCGGTCGACCACTGGCTGGCACTGATCGACGCCGCCCAGCAACGCTGGGACGACGCCATCGCCGGCTTCACGGCCGCCCGTGAGTCCGCCGACCGGCTGGGCTCCCGTACCTGGTCGATCATCGCCTGTGCCGGCCTCGTGAACGCCCTCGCCGGCCGGGGCCACCCGGGCGACGCCGCAGCACTGGCCGCGCTGCGCGCCACCACCGCCCAGCAGGCAGCGGCCGTCGGTATGACGCAGGTGCTGCACCGGATCGCCGAGCCGACCCCCACCGACGCGGCCGAGCAGACCGCCACCGCACGCCAGGCTGTTGCGCCGGGCCAGGCTGTCGCGTCGGGCCAGGCTCGCGGTCCCGTCGCAGCCGCCGGGCCAGGCCAGGGTGTCGCGTCGGGCCAGCTCGCCGCGCCAGGCCAGGGCGTCGGGCTGGCCAACGTCGGGCCAGGCCAGGCTTTCGGGTCCAGCCAGGCCGCGGCGGTCAAGCCAGCCGGCGAGGGGTGCGAGTTTCGGCGCGACGGGCCGGTCTGGCAGCTCGCGTACGAGGGTGTGGTCGTGCACCTGCCCGACGCCAAGGGCCTGCACGACCTGCACCTGCTGCTGAGCCGCCCGGGCAGCGACGTTCCGGCTGTCGAGTTGCTCGACCCGGCGGCCGGGCCGGAGTTGGTCGCCGCCCGCCGGATGGGCGCCGACCCGGTCCTCGACGACGAGGCGAAGGCCCGCTACCGGCGGCACCTGGCCCGCCTCGACGAGGAGATCGACCGGGCCGCCGCCCGTGACGACGACCAGAAGGTGTCCAAGCTGGACGCCGAACGGGGTGCGCTGCTCGACGAGCTGCGTGCTGCAGCAGGGCTGGCTGGCCGGAGCCGCCGCCTGGGTGACGAGGCCGAGCGGGCCCGCAAGACGGTGACCGCGCGTATCCGCGACACGCTCCGCAAGCTCGACGACCGACACCCGGCACTGGCGAGCCACCTGCGCGACGCCGTCTCCACCGGCACCACCTGCCGCTACCTGCCCCCCGGGCCGCTGCCCTGGCGGCTCTAACCCCGCCCCAGCCCTCCGCGATCTTGCACTTTCGGTCGCCGGTTGAGGTGGGTTTGCCACATCTGTCGGGACAGCAAGTGCAAGATCGCGGGAGCGGGAGCGGGAGCGGGAGCGGGGGAGCGGGGGAGCGGGGTGGGGGTTAGCGGCGGTTGTACCTGTACATCGTCAGGGTGCCGAAGACTAGGACGAAGCCGGCGCTCCACAGCAGCAGCCACATCGTGGCCGACGGGTCCGAGTCGCCGCTCATCGCTCCGCGGATCGCTGCCACCAGCTGCGTCACCGGGTTGACCTTCACGAACGCCTGGAGCCAGCCGGGCATGGTGCTCGGCTCGACGAAGACGTTGCTCAGGAACGTCAACGGGAACAGCACCATCATGCTGACCCCCATCACCGACTTCTCGCTGCGCAGGATCAGCCCGAAGAAGGTCCACACCCAGGAGAACGCGAACGAGAAGATCACCAGCAGGCCGATCCCGGTGGCGACCCCGACCACGCCGCCCTCGGGGCGGAACCCGAGGACCAGCCCGAGGCCCAGGATCACCACGGCGGCGAGGATGTAGCGCAACACGTCGCCGAAGATCATGCCGACCAGGGCGGCCGGGCGCCAGACGGGCAGCGTCCGGAACCGGTCGAAGATGCCCTTCTCGATGTCGGTGTTGAGGCCGATGCCGGTGTACATGGTGATCATGACGACGCTGGTCACCATGATGCCGGGCAGGAAGAACTGAAGGTACTCGCGCGGGCTGCCGGCGAGGGCGCCACCGAACAGGTACGTGAACATCAGCACCATGATGATCGGGAACGCGGTCACGTCGAAGAGTTGCTCCGGCACGTGCTTGATCTTCAGCATGGCCCGCCAGCCGAAGGTGAGCGACGCGCCCAGCGCGCTCGGCCGGGGCGGGCGGGCACCGGGCGCGAGCACCGTCGCCAGCGCCTCGGCGGACGGGACGTAGACGGACGGCGCCCGTTCGGTAGTGGCGGTCGTGGTGTCGCTCATCGGGCTGCCTCCAGCTCGTCGTCGCGCTCGTCGGTCGGCACGGCGGGGTGGTCGGTCAGGGCCAGGAAGACCTCGTCCAGGCTCGGCTGGCCGAGGGAGAAGTTGTCGACCACGATGCCGGCACGGGCCAGGTCGCTGAGCGCCCGAGCGGCCTGGGCGCTGGCGTCGAGGTCGGTGCCGGCCTCGCCGACGCGGGCGGTCAACGCCACCGGATCGGCGGCGAGCTGCACCGGTACGTCGAGCGCCTCCCGGAGCACCCGCTCCGCCTCGGGGCGCTGTGCGGGGTCGCGCAGGCGCAGGTGGACGGTGCCGGAGCCGATCGACGACTTCAACTCACCAGGGGTGCCCTCCGCGATCACCCGGCCGTGGTCGACGACCGCGATCCGCCCGGCGAGCTGGTCGGCCTCGTCGAGGTACTGGGTGGTCAGCAGCACCGTCGTGCCGTGCGACACCACCGCCCGGACGATCTCCCACACCTGGTTGCGGCTGCGCGGGTCGAGACCGGTCGTCGGCTCGTCGAGGAAGAGCAGGTCCGGGGTGTTCAGGATGCTGGCGGCGATGTCGATGCGTCGCCGCATCCCACCTGAGTACTTCTTCACCTGGCGGTCACTCGCCTCGGTCAGACCGAAGGCGGCCAGCAGGGCCGCCGCGCGCTCCCGAGCGGCCGGCTTGCGCAGGCCGAGGAGGCGGGCGAGGAGCACCAGGTTCTCCGTACCGGTCAGGTCCTCGTCGACGGAGGCGTACTGGCCGGTGAGGCTGACCCGGGAACGGACCTTGTCGGCCTCGGTGACCACGTCGTGTCCGAAGACCCGGGCCGAGCCGCCGTCGGGTCGCAGCAACGTGGCGAGCACCCGGACCGCTGTGGTCTTGCCCGCGCCGTTCGGGCCGAGCAGGCCGTAGACGGTGCCGGCGGGCACCTGGAGGTCGATGCCGGCCAGCGCCCGGGTGTCCCCGAACGAGCGGGTGAGCCCCTCGGCCTCGATGGCCAGACCGGTGGTGCGTCTACTCATGATCCTTACCTTTCGTGTGGGCGTGTTCAGGAGACGTAGGGCCGTGCCGCCCGGCCGTCGCGTAGCGCCAGACCCCACCAGCGCAACTGGTCGAGCAGGACGCCGACGTCGCGCCCCAGCTCGTCGGTGCACTGGGCGGTCGGTTCGCCGCCGAGCAGGTCGATCCCGACGACGTCGCGCACAGTCGTCGCGTGCAGTGCGGTGAAGACGGTACGTAACTGGTCGACCGCGTGCAGTCCGGTGGACCGGCAGCCGTACGACACGAAGCCGACCGGTTTGGCCTGCCACTCGTCGTACGCGTAGTCGATGGCTTCTTTCAGGGGTGCCGGGAAGCTGTGGTTGTACTCGGGGGTGACCACGACGAACGCGTCCGCCCGGCCCACCTCGCGGACGAACGCCCGGATGGACGCGGTCGGCTCGGCGGGGTAGGCGGCCGGGAAGTCGTACTCGGTCAGGTCAACGACCGTCACCGTCAGGTCGTCGTGCCGCGCCGCCTGCTCGACGAACCAGTGGGCGAGCCGGTCGCCGACCCGCCCCTCCCGGGTGCTGCCGACGATCACGGCGATCCGCAACGGTGTCATGGCCACCCCCTTCCATCCTGAAGGCGCGAGGTGACGACACGCGCCCGCTAGATCCGATCTAGCGGGCCCGGTTTCGGGGCGGAATGTCGGTGGGATCGGCTTGACTGGGGTCGACGAACGGGGGGCGGAATGGCACAGGTACGCATCGAGCCGTGGCACGAGGACGACCTCGACCTGCTGCGGCAGCTCAACTCACCGGACACCCGCAGGCACACCGGCGGCCCGGAGACCGACGAGCAGGTGCTCGCCCGGCACGACCGGTACGTGCACTTCTCCGGCACCGAGCAGGGCTGCATGTTCACGATGGTGCTGCCGGACGGGGCGCGGGCGGGCAGCGTCGGCTACTGGGCCCGCGAGTGGCGCGACCAGCCGGTGTACGAGCTGGGCTGGGCGGTGCTGCCCGCGTACCGGGGGAGGGGCCTGGCCACGGCGGCGGTGCGCGCGGTGCTGGACGTCGCCCGCGCGCGACGGGACCGGCACTACGCCCACGCCTACCCTTCCGTCGACAATCCCGCCTCGAACGCGGTGTGCCGCAAGGCCGGCTTCACGCTGCTCGGCGAGACCGGTTTCGAGTACCCGCCGGGGCAGATGATGCGTGCCAACGACTGGCAGCTCGACCTGACCGCCCCACCGGCCGGGAGCTGAGGCCGGCGGGGCGGCTGCTGGCAGGTCACCAGGTGGTGTCGAGGCGGTGCCGTTGCTCGGCGGTCAGCTCCAGGTCGACCGCTGCCAGGCTCTCCTCCAGTTGCGCCACTGACGAGGCGCCCACCAGCGGGATGGACGGCAGTTCACCGCCCAGCAGCCAGGCGAGCACCACCTGGTTGACAGTGGCGCCGCTCTGCCCGGCCACCTCCCGCAGCGCGGCCAGCCGTCGGGGCGCGCTCGGCAGGTCGTACGCCGAGCTGAGCGGCTTGTCCGCCCGGGTGAACGCCCCCTTGAGCAGCGGTGAGTACGCCACCAGGGTCAGTGTGGGCTCGGCTCGCAGGTAGCTGAGCAGGTCACCGCTGACGCCGCCCGGCTCGCCGTCCGGGTCCAGTTCGCTGGTCAGGTCGGTGCGGTTCGGCAGGTAGCTGCGGTGGTACTGGAGCACCTCGTACCCGGGCAGGCCGGCGGCAGCGGCCAACGCCCGGGCCCGCTCCACCCGCCAGGCCCGGTGGTTGCTGGCGCCCAGCAGACCCACGGTGCCTTCGGCGACCAGTTCGGCGAAGCCCTCCACGGTTTCCTGGAGGGGCACGGTCCGGTCCTCGATGTGCGCGTAGAGCAGGTCCAGCCGCTCCACCCCGAGCCGTTCCCGGCTGCGCTCCGCGGACTCGCGGATCACCTTGGCGGAGAGGCCCTCGGCGTTGTCCAGGTAGCTGGTCCCCGGGGCCAGCGGTCGGGCGCCCAGCTTCGTGGCGATGACGATCTCGGCGCCGACGCCCCGGCTGCGCCGCCACCGGCCGAGCAACTCCTCACTCTGCCCGCCCTGCCCGCCGTCCACCCAGAACGCGTAGTTGTCCGACGTGTCGATGAACGTGCCGCCGGCCTCGACGTACCGGTCGAGGATCGCGTACGAGGTGGCCTCGTCGGTGGCACTGCCGAAGAGCATCGCGCCGAGGCTGAGCACGCTGACCTCGCGCCGGGTCGCCGGGTCGGCGCCGATCGTGCGGTACCGCATGGTGTCTCCTCTCGTGCGCCCTACCGGTGGGCGCACGACTCAGACTGCCGGCTGGAGCGCACTCCAGGTCAAGCGCCCAGTCACCAGGGCAGCACGCCGTACCCGCCGCCGGCGTCCATCTGGAAGCCCCAGAGCAGCCCGTTCGGCCCGTCGGCCGGCAGGGTGGCCAGGTGCACGCTCACCTCGGCGCCCTGCTCGGCGGTGCGGAAGCCGCTGTTGCCGTTCAGGTCGGTGGCGCAGTAGCCAGGGTTCGCCGCGTTCACAGTGATCGGGGTGTCGCGCAACTCCTTGGCGTACATCGCGGTGAGCATGTTCAGCGCCGCCTTCGACGACGGGTACGGCACTGAGGTCAGCTCGAACAGCGCTCCGTTCGGGTCGGTCATCACCGCGATCGAGCCGACCTCGCTGGAGACGTTGACGATCCGGGCGGCCGGTGCCCGGCGTAGCAGCGGCAGCAGCGCGTTGGTCACCGCCACCACCCCGAAGACGTTCGTCTCGTACAGCCGGCGCAGCGTCTCCACTGTCGTCTCGCTCGGCAGCCCCCGTGCGCCGTCGGCGAGGATGATGCCGGCGTTGTTGACCAGCACGTCCAGCCGGCCGTACTCCGTCTCCACCCGCTTCGCGGCGGCCGTCACCGACTCGGCGTCGGTGACATCGAGCGGCAGGAACACGGCGTCCGCGCCGCCGTCGCGCAGCTCCCGCTCCGCCGCCCGCCCCCGCTCGGCGTCCCGGGCGCCCACCAGCACTGTCATCCCGAGGGCGCCGAGCTGCCGGGCGGTGGCGAAGCCGATCCCCTTGTTGGCCCCGGTGATCAGGGCGATCATGTTCGTCATGCCGTCGAGCCTCGCCGGGCTGGCCGCGCCCCGGGAGAGACGGGCCGAGGCTGGGACCGGCGGTACCACCCTCACCGGCCCGGCCCGGGGCATGCTGGGGGCATGACGAACAGCGGCCTGCGTCGTGACGAACTGGCGGCGTTCCTGCGCACCCGCCGCGCCCGCCTGAGTCCCGCCGAGGTCGGGCTCCCAGAGGGCGAACGCCGACGCACCCCGGGGCTGCGCCGGCAGGAGGTGGCCCAGCTCGCCGGGATGTCGATCGACTACTACATCCGGCTGGAGCAGGGCCGCGGGCCGCACCCGTCGCGGCAGGTGCTTGCCGCGATGGCCCGGGCGCTGCTGCTCAGTCGGGACGAGCGCGAGTATCTGTTCCGGATCGCCGGGGAGAATCCGCTGCCGGCCGGCGGGCCGAGCCGGGAGGTGACCCCCGGGCTGCGGCACCTGATGGACGCGATGACCGAGACTCCGGCGTACCTCGTCGACGCCGCGTACCAGGTGTTGGCCTGGAACCGGCTGGCCACGTACTTCATGGGCGACCTCTCGACCGTGCCGGACGCGGACCGCAACATGATCCGCTGGACCTTCCGGCGTCCGGTGACCGACAGCCACTGGAACGACGCCGAGACCATCTGCTTCGTCCGCAGCACAGTGGCGGACCTGCGGGCCGCCTACGGCCGTTACCCGGCCGACCCGGCGATCCGCGAGCTGGTCACCGAGCTGCTCGGCACGTCGCCCCGGTTCGCGCGGCTCTGGGCGGAGCACGACGTCGAAGAACGCCGCCCCATCGTCAAGCGGGTGCCGCACCCCGAGCTGGGATCGTTGGAGTTCGAGTGCCGGGTGCTGCACGTTCCGGAGACCGACCAGCGGATGATCGTCTACGTCCCCGAGCCCGGCTCGCCCACTCAGGCGGTGTTCCGCCGGCTCGCCGAGCGCGTCGCGCCCTGACCTGACCGGCAGCCGACCAGCCCGTCCCCGTGGTCGGACCGCCGGTAGAGCACGCTGTGCCGCTCCCTGCTGCGCACCACCAGGCCGGAGCGCAGCAGCACCCCCAGGTGGTAGGAGACGGTGGCCGGTGCCAGCCGGTGCCGCTCGCTGAGCTGCCCGGTGGACCGGGGCACGTCCAGGTCCGCCAGGATCGCCGCCCGGCTCGCACCGACCAGGTCACCGAGCCGACCCGCCCGGCGCTGGTCCGTTGGCCCGGCGCCGACCGGGTAGACCAGCACGGCGTTGCCCTCGTCGCAGAGCTGGGTGGACACCTGGGGCCAGGCCAGCGCCGACGGCGCGAGCACGAGCTCCGCGCCGGTCAGCGCCGTGGTGATCCGGTACGAGCTGTCGATGGTCAGCGACCTGCCGGTCCAGCCGACCTTCGGGTGCAGGCCGTTCAGCATGCTGCCCACCCCGGCGGTGGCCATCGCGGTGGCCCGCACGGCCAGTTCGGCCTCCAGCGTGGCCCGCACCGCCGGCCACTGCTCGGCGAGCGAGGTCTGCCAGAAGTGCCGCAGCCCATCGGCGACCCGCCGGGCGAGGGTGCCGTCCTCGACGGCCGCGCGGACCCGCGTCGGCAGCGGGCCCGCCGGGAACCGCTCGGTCACCTGCGTCGCCACCTCGTTGGCCGGGGTCGCGGCCGTGACCGCCAACTGCTGCTCGAAGATCGCATCGAGGGGGCCCAGCGGCGGCTTCGGCGTGAGCAGGTCCGGCGTGTAGCCGAGCCGGCCGGGCGGGGTCACCAGCTCCGCGACCAGGGCCACGTCGGGGTGTCGCAGCGCGGCGCGGGCGGCCGGCCCGGGATCGCCGTGCACCGGATGCCCGAACCTCGAGAGCGCGGCCCGCAGCCAGGACGTCACCTCCCAGGCCGGCGAGATCGCCAACCGGAGCCGGGCAAGGCTCGGGCCGTCCAGATGCGTGACCATCACAGCGCGGATCGTACAAGCGGTGGCATCGATGCGCCGTCCGCATTCGAGCTGGTTCGAATCAGTGGCCGACCGCGTGGCGGGCCGGGTTGGCTGCGCTGCACAACCACTCGTCCGAAGGAGAACCGCGATGCCTCCACCCGCCTCCGCCCGTTCCACCGGCCGGCTCGGCCGCACGATCGCCCTGCTCGGGCTCACCGCCGGCCTGCTCGCCGCCGCTCCGGCCGCGGTGTCGGCCGCCACCCCCGGTCCGGGAGACACCACAACCGGGGACGCGGCGGACCGCGGCTGCGAGCGGGCCTTCGACCGCGCCGTCCGGGCGTACGTGGAGACCACCGAACGGCGCGACCTGGACGGCTTCGCCGCGCTGCTGCACCCCGAGGTCACCTCCGTCTTCGCCTCCGACGGGGAGGTGCTCGACGGCAAACGGGCCACAGTGGACTGGCTGCGCGGGTTCTTCGCCGACGACTCGTGGACCCAGTCCTTCAGCGTGGCGAAGCAAACTGTGGTGGGCTGCCGGACGGGCTTCGTGCTGTTCGACTCCGTCTACGCGGTGCCGGCCACCGGCACCAGGGTGCCGCTGCTGATCGGGGTCAGCTACACCTACCAGCACGGCCGGTGGCTGGTGCTGCAGAACCAGGACTCCGTGGGCCGCGTCTGACCACGGAGGCTGGCAAGGGTCGTCAGCCGGGGGAGGGGCGGGCGCGCCAGCAGCGGCGACCGCCCCGCGGCGGCGTTCAGGCGGCCTTCTCGAGGGCGGCCACCGCGAGTGGAGCGATCTTCGCGATCAGCGCGCTGCCGGCCGCCAGGTCGCCGTTGCTCGCCGCGGCGTCCACCTCCATGACGAAGTTGCCGCGCACCAGGACGAGGGTGCACTGGTGCCGGGTCGCCTTCCCGCTCAGCCGCTCGCAGAAGGTGATCACGTCCGGGCCGTCCGGCAGCGGCGGGGGCGACGGCCGCAGGACCGTCGACGTGCGCCCGTCGTCGGGCACCTCGTACCGCTTGCAGGTCGCGAGGACCGACCGCAGTTCGTCGGCGAGCTTGCGGCCGGGCACCTTCAGGTAGCCGACCACGTACTGCCGGACCCACACGGAATCGCCGTCCCAGATCCGCTCCCGGTAGGCGGTGCGCTTGATGTCCGACGGCAGGCTCGCCCTGCACAGGGATATCAGCTTCCACGCCTCGGTGTTCTCGTCGGTGTACTGCGCAGTCTCCGGATGGAACCGGGCGTCCAGGTTCAACATCGCCGCCGTCACCCGGCTGCGGACCTCGCCGGTGGAGGCCGGCGCCGGGCGTGGCTTCGGCGGAGTGGGCGAGGCCGACACTGCCGGCGCGTACCAGCGGGGGGCCTCGGCGGCCTGGCTCGGCGCGCAGGCCGCCGGCCCGAGGAGAAGCAGCGACAGCAGAGCCAGTGTGGTGCGGCGGAACGACATTGCCGGGGACGGTCCTTTCACGCGAAAGGGGGCCCGACCGGGCCCCCTTTCTCCGAGCGCCGTCGCCGGCCCACGCGTTACGCGGGCAGGTAGGCGAAGGTGTCCGGGTTCGGGCCCTGCCGGCCGGCCTCGCCCTTGTCCAGCGCGGTGATCCGCTCCATCGCTGCGTCGTCCAGCTCGAAGTCGAAGATCCGGGTGTTCTCCTCGATCCGCTTCGGGGTGGTCGACTTCGGGAAGATGATGTCCCCGCGCTGCACGTGCCAGCGGAGCACCACCTGCGCCGGGGTCCGGTCGAGCTGCTCGGCGATGTCGACCACGGTCGGGTCGTCGAGCACCTTGCCCTGGGCGATGGGCGACCACGCCTCGGTGAGGATGTTGTGCTCCCGGCCGTAGGCGCGGACCTCGTCGTTTGTGAAGTACGGGTGTGCCTCGATCTGGTTGACCGCCGGCACGACGCTCGCCTCGGCGGCCAGCCGCTCCAGGTGCGACACCTGGAAGTTCGACACGCCGATCGAGCGGGCCCGGCCGTCGCGCTGGAACTCCTCCAGCACCTTCCAGGTCGAGACGTAGTCGCCGTCGTACAGGGTCGGCAGCGGCCAGTGGATCAGGAACAGGTCGATGTAGTCCATCTTCAGCGCCGCCAGCGTCGAGTCGAACGCCCTGCGGGCGTCGTCGGGACGGTGGAAGGCGTTGTTCAGCTTGCTGGTCACGTAGACCGAACTCCGGTCGAGGCCGGACACGCGTACCGCCTCGCCGACTTCGGCCTCGTTGCCGTACATCTCGGCGGTGTCGATGTGCCGGTAGCCCACCTCGAAGGCGGTGGTCACCGCCGCGACGGTGTCCTTCGGCTCGATCTGGAACACCCCGAAGCCGAGCTGCGGAATGGTGGTGCCGTCGTTCAGGCTGATGTCGGGAATCGTGAGTGCCACTGCGGCTCCTTCGCGTCTTCGTTTCCTGTCATCCATACCCGGGTGGGTGGGCGATCCACCGCCCAATCGGGGGTGACGAACGCAACGGCCGGTCGGTTCACCCGGTCGTGTCGAACAGCACCGGCCACGGCCGTGCCGCCGGCACCGACGTCGCTGACGTCGCGGGGGCGGAGGGCTCGGCGTCGGCCAGCACCTCCGCGGCGAGTTGGCCGAACATCGCCGCCGCCGGGTGCGCCGACCGGTCCGGCCAGGCCGCCGAGGTGCGCTTGGCCAGCGGCGCGTCGCTGATCGGCCGCCAGGCCATCCGGGGTTCCCGGCGGGCCACCGCCGCCGGTTCCACAGCCACCCCGCCTCCGGCCAGCACCAGTCCGAAGAGAAATTCCGGGTTGCGGGCCGGGCGCACCCGGGCCGGGCGCCAACCGTGCTGTCGGCACACAGTGAGCAGGTGGTCGTGCCAGCCGGGGGCGGTGGCGCGGGGCGCGGCCACCAGATCCAGACCTGCCAGCGACGCGAGCGTCACCTCGCGGCCGCGGGCCAGCGGCGAGGTCCGCGGCAGCAGCACCCCCAGGGGTACGTCGACAGGGGCGCCGAACCGCAGCCCGTCCGCCGCCACCGGGTGGTGCACGAGCCCCACGTCGAGGGTCCGCTCGGCGAGCATCCGCACCTGCTCGGCAGTGGTCAGCTCGTGCAGCTCCACGTCGAGGCCGGGCGCCCGGGTGGTGAGCCCGTCCAGCAGCGAGCGCAACGTCACGGCGGGCGTCTCCGGTGGCACCCCGGCCCGGAGTACGCCCAGCTCACCGGCGCGGATCTGCCCCATCAGGCTGCGGAGTCGACCCTCGCCGGCAAGCAGTTCCTCCGCCTCGCCGAGCAGCAGCTCACCGGCGGTGGTGAGGCGTACCTGGCGGCGGGACCTGTCGAACAGCTCGACAGTCAGCTCCCGTTCCAGCCGCTGGATCGACTGGCTCAGCGGCGGCTGGGCCATCCCGAGCAGCTCCGCGGCCCGCCCGAAGTGCAGTTCGTGTGCGACCACCACGAAGTGCCGCAGGTGCCGGAGCAGATCCACGGCCGGGACCCTACGCCAGCGCCACCAGGGCGGCGCTGGATACCGTGCTGGCGTGGACGTGGAGGAACGGATCGGGGCCATCTTCGCCGCCGTCGGGGTGACGGCCAGCCTGCACGTCGTGGACGTGGACGCCGTCGACCTGGGCGCCGAGGGTGGTGGCGGCCCGGTCGGGGGCCTTCGTGAGGTCGGGGTGCGGGCCGACGAGCAGGTCGTGATCGCCTCGATCTTCAAGATCCTGTTGGTGTTGGAGTTCGCCCGGCAGGTCGAGGCCGGTCAGCTGGACCCGACCGAGCGGGTACTGGTCACCGCCGCCGACCGGCTCGGTGGGTGGGGTCTGGCCGGTTGCACCGACGACGCCGAGGTGTCGCTGCGCGACCTCGCGTACTTCGCCATGTCGGTCACCGACAACACGGCAGCCGACCTGCTGCTGCGCCGGGTCGGCCCGGACCTGCTGCCGATGCTCGCCGTCGAGCTGGGGCTGACCCGTACCCGCGTCCTCGGTGGTCCTCGGGAGCTGGTCGAGACGATGCTCGCGGACGTGGGCGCCCGGACCGAGGCGGAGTTCGCCCGGATCTTCCCCACGCTGCCGGCGGACCGGGTAAGGGCCATGCGGGTCTTCGACCCCGCGCACACCACGTCCAGCACCGCCCGGGAGATCACCCGGCTGCTCACGCTGATCTGGCGGGACGAGGCCGGGCCGGCGGCGGCCTGCGCGATGGTGCGCACCTGGATGGCCCGGCAGATCTTCTGGACCCGGCTGGCCGCCGGTTTCCCGCCCGGCGTCCGCGTCTCCGGGAAGACCGGCACCCTGCCCGGGTTCCACCTGGAGGCCGGCGTCGCCGAATATCCCGACGGCGGCCGGTACGCGATCGCCGTCTTCGCCCGCGCCGAACAGTTGACCCCGCGCCGCATCGACGTGGACCTGGCCATGGGGGAGGCCGCCCGGACAGCCGTCGAGGCGCTGCGCGGCGACTGATTTCGCGCACCTCCGAGCGTCGCCGCACGCCTGCTGAGCAGGACCGATATCCGCTGGCGTATCGAATCCGACGGTCCTTGATCTTGGACCGGCCCCCACTGCCGCTGGTTGGCTCGTGGTCGACACATCGCCCGACCACGGGGAGTAGATCCGTATGCCCAGTCTCGACCGCCGACGCTTCCTGCGCGACGCCGCCGCCACCACCGCCCTGGTCTCCGCCGGTGGCCTCGCCGCCGGAGTCGCCACCCCGGCCCAGGCCGCGCCCACCACCGCCGCGTCCGCGCCGACCGCTCGCCGCAAGGGGGCGGTCAGCTTCCGCTGGTGGGGTACGGCCGGCTGGCGCGTCGACATCGGCGACCGCACCGTTCTCGTCGACCCGTTCCTCAGCCGGATCGACACCGGGCTGTTCACCGGCGCGTTCCGGACGGACACCCCGTTGACAGTGCGCACCGACGTGATCGACCCACGCGTCGACCGGGCCATGACGGTGCTGGTCACGCACACCCACTGGGACCACTTCATGGACGTGCCGTACATCGCCGAGCGCACCGGCGCGCGGGTGTTCGGCACGCTGACCGCGTACCACCTGGGGTTGGCCTACGGGCTGCCGTCGACGCAGCTCAGCGCCGTGAAGGGTGGGGAGGTGCTGGACTTCGGCGACCACAGCGTCGAGGTGGTCGGCTCGCTGCACAGCCGCAACCCGTCGTACTCGGTCGCCTTTCCCGGGGTGCGGGTGACCCAGCCGCCGCAGCCGGCCACCATCGCGGACCTGCCGGAGGGTGACACGCTGGGCTACCTGCTGCGGGTCGACAGCGGTCCGTCGGTCTACTTCACCGGGGCCAGCGACGTCGCCGAGCGGAACCTCACCGGCCTCGCGCCGGACGTGGCGATGGTGGCCATGCAGAGCGCCACCACCACCGGCGACTACCTGCCCCGCCTGCTGGCCGGTCTCGACTACCCGAAGGTCGTGGTGCCTGTGCACTACGACAACTTCGAGACGGCATTGCAGAACCCACCGGCGGTCGCCCCGACCGACCGCACCCGGCTGAACGAGATGATCGCGGCGGTGCGCCGGATCTCACCGCGCAGCCGGGTGCTGGTGCCCGAGTACGAGACCGCGTACCACTTCTGACCAGCTCCGGTGGGGGTCGCCGGGCGGCGACCCCCACCCCGGTCAGGAGGCGGTCATCTCCGCCAGGGCCCGCACCGACTTCCAGTTGCGGGAGGTGGCCACCACGCCCAGCTTCTTCTCCAGGTACGCGTTCGTGAACTTCGACCGCCCGTAACCGCCGTCGACGTAGTGCAGGAACACCTCCCGGCCGGTCACCGTGAACGACACGTTCTCGCCGCCGGGCACGGTGAGGGCGTCCACAGTCGACTTCTGCGGTGCGGTGGCGAGGAAGGCCACCAGCAGTCGCGTCGGGTCGTCCTCCCGGTCGGCGTACGGGTTGCCGCCGGCGATCGCCGCCAACTCCCGACCGCTGCGCACCAGCACCGGCACTGTCAGCGCCAGCTCGTCGGTGAGCGCCCGCGCGATCCCGGCGGCCAGCTTCTCCGCGTCACGCACCGAGCTGCCGAATGCCACGTTGCCGCTCTGCAGGTACGTCGTGACGTCCTCGTGCCCGAGGTCGGTGACGATCTGGCGCAGGTCGGCCATCGCCAGCCGGGTGGTGCCGACGTTGACCCCGCGCAGCAGGGCGACGTACCGGGTCATGGCTCCTCCTCGGGTGCGGACGACCCGCTCAGCGTAGGCCGCCCGGCCCCACCAGGCCCGTCTCGTACGCGACGATGACCAGTTGCGCCCTGTCGCGTACCGCCAGCTTGGTCAGCAGCCGCCCGACGTGCGTCTTGACGGTGGCCTGGCTGAGGTTGAGGTGCGCGGCCAACTCCGCGTTGGACAGGCCCCGGGCGATCAGCGCGAGCACCTCCCGTTCCCGATCGGTCACCCCGTCCAGCTGCCGTGGCAGCGGCCGGGTCGGCTCCGGCTGCCGGGCGAACTCGTCGATCAGCCGACGGGTCACCGTCGGCGCGAGCAGCCCCTCCCCGGCGGCGACCACCCGGATCCCGGTCAGCAGGTCCGCCGGTGGGGTGTCCTTGAGCAGGAACCCGCTCGCCCCGGCGCGCAGCGCCCCGTAGACGTACTCGTCGAGGTCGAACGTGGTCAGGATGATGACCCGGGTGTCGGCCGTCGCCGGGTCGCCGCAGATCCGCCGGGTCGCCTCGATGCCGTCCATCTCGGGCATCCGGACGTCCATCAGCACCACATCCGGCCGGTGCTGCCCGGTCAACGCGACCGCCTGCACGCCGGTGCCCGCCTCGCCGACCGTTGTGCAGTCCGGGCTGAGGTCGACCAGCAGCCGGAAACTGCCGCGCAGCAACGCCTGGTCGTCGGCGATCAGCACGCGGATCACGCGGCCACCCGGTAGGGCAGGCTGGCCGTCACCGCGAAACCACCGTCGGAGCGGGGGCCGGCGCGGAACTCCCCGCCGTGCAACGCCACCCGTTCCCGCATGCCGATCAAACCGTGCCCCTCCCCGCCGAGCAGGACCGGCCGCTGGCCGTCGTCGGTCACCTCCACGCGCACCTCGTCGGGCAGGACGGTCACCGTAGCCCGGCAGGCGGCTGGCGCCGCGTGTTTCACCACGTTCGTCACCGCCTCCTGCACGATCCGGTACACAGCGAGGCCCACCGACTCCGGCACCGCGCCGGCCGGCTCGTCCCGCCGCACGTCGAGCCGCACGTCGACGCCGCCGATCGCCGCCTGCCGGGCGAGGGCCGGCAACTCGTCCAGCCCCGGCGTCGGCGCGTACGGGCTGTCCTCGCGCAGCACACCGAGCACCCGCCGCACGTCGGTCAGCGCGGTGCGGCCGGTCTCCTCGATGACCCGGAGCGCGGCGCCCGCCTCACGGGGGTCGGCCTCGGCGACGTGGTTGGCGACGGCCGCCTTCACCACGATGAGGCTCAGCGTGTGCGCGACCACGTCGTGCAGCTCGCGCGCCACCCGCAACCGCTCCTCGGTGGCCGCCTGACGGACCAGCTGGTCGCTCTGCCGGGTGGCGAGGGCGCGTCGCTCCCGGATCAGCCAACCGATCACCCAGGCCGGCGCGACCATGACGGCGGCGTAGACGACAGCGCCGGTGCGCGACCAGAGGTCGCCCGCTGTCAGCACCAGGCCGACGCTCACCAGCGCGAGACAGCCGGCGGCGCAGAGCATCGACCGGCGGGTGGGTGTCGCCACCGCCACCGTGTAGAAGGACAGGCCGATGGCGAACGCCGGCGCGGCGGCCGCGAAGTTGGGTATCACCCCGGTGATCAGGGTGACGGTGGTGATGGAGCTGATCACGACGGCCACCGTCATCGGCCACCGTCGCCGGACCGCCAACGGCAGCCCGATGGCCATCCCGACCAGCACGGACACCCAGAGCGGCTCGTCCACGCCGCCGTGCAGCGGCGACTCCAGCGCCGCGTACGGGCAGAGCAGCCCACCGACGGCCACCGCCAGCACGGCGTCCACGATGTACAGGTCCACCGGCCGCATCCGTCGGGTCAGCAGGAGAGCGGTCACCCGTCGAACGGTAGCGGCCGGCAGGGACGGCCGCGTCCGCCTGCGGGTCGTCATCCCGTAGGACGACGTAACGGCGTGTGCGGCCGTCGACTCCACCCGGGGGAGGGCCGGAAAGTGCCCGCCCCGGCCCGACGCGCCGCATCCCCGGCGTTCGGCACCGTAACGGTCATGACCACAGACACGGTGACCCTGACGGGGCTGCGCGCGGTGTACGGCACCGGAACCCGGCGGGTGACGGCGCTCGACGGCGTGACCACCGGCTTCGCCGGCGGCACGTTCACGGCGGTGATGGGCCCCTCGGGTTCGGGGAAGTCCACACTGCTGCACTGCGCGGCGGGGCTGGACCGCCCGACCGAGGGGATCGTCACGATCGACGGCACCAGCCTCAACGACCTGGGCGAGGACGAGCTGACCCGGCTGCGGCGGGACCGGATCGGCTTCGTGTTTCAGGCGTTCAACCTCGTGTCCACGCTGACCGCCGCGCAGAACGTCGAGTTGCCGTCGCGCCTGGCCCGCCGCCGCGCGCCGGCCCGGGACGTGGCTGCCGCCCTCGACGCCGTCGGACTCGCCGACCGGGCCGGACACCGGCCAAGTGAGCTGTCCGGTGGCGAGCAGCAGCGCGTCGCAGTGGCCCGAGCGTTGATCACCCGTCCGGCGGTGGTCTTCGCCGACGAGCCGACCGGGGCGTTGGACAGCGCCGCCTCCCGGCAGGTGCTTCGACTGCTGCGGGCGCTCGTCGACGACCACGGGCAGACAGTGGTGATGGTGACCCACGATCCCGCCGCCGCCGCGTACGCCGATCGGGTCGTCCTGCTGGCCGACGGTCGCGTCGTCGACGAGTTGACCGGCCCGATCACCGCCGCCGTCGTCGCCGCGCGGATCGCCGAGCGGGAAACCGTCGCGGAGTCGTCGTGCTGAGCGTCCGGCGGTCGGCCAGCGCGTTCGTGGCCGTCGCCATCGGGGTCATG
Source organism: Micromonospora vinacea (assembly GCF_015751785.1). Taxonomy (NCBI): domain Bacteria; kingdom Bacillati; phylum Actinomycetota; class Actinomycetes; order Micromonosporales; family Micromonosporaceae; genus Micromonospora; species Micromonospora vinacea. The sequence goes on from NZ_JADOTY010000001.1 coordinate 3,083,500, forward strand.
CTGGTCGCGGCGGCCACTCTGCTGCTCGCCTCCGGGCGTCCGCAGGTGCCGGACCGGTTGGCGCGGGCGGCGGTAGTGGTGCAGAGCCCCGAGGCGGGCGCGTCCCCGGACGAGTTCGTGCCGACCCGGCCGTGGTCCGCCAGCGTTGCGGCGGAGTTGGTCGGCAGGCTGGCCGGTCTGCCGGACGTGGTGGCGGCGGTGCCGGACCGCACCTTCTACGCGCAGCCGCTCGTGGACGGCCGGCCCTCGGCCTCCGACACCGGGCGGGAGGACGCCTACCAGGGGCACGGCTGGTCCAGCGCCCAGTTGGGTGGGCTGCGCCTCACGGCCGGCGAACCACCCCGCCGGCTCGGCGAGGTGGTCGTCGACAGCGCGCTCGGGCTGCGCGCCGGCGCGCCGGTCACAGTGCTGACCGCCGGGGGCCCGGAGTCGTACACCGTCACCGGTCTGGTCGACGGGCCCGGCGTCCATGTCGCGGACGCTGTCGCCGCCGCGCTCGCGCCCGGCGTGCGGGCCATCGGGCTGGTGCTCGCCCCGGGCGCCGATCCCGAGCGGGTCGCCACGGCGGCTCGCGGAGTCGTCGGCGACGACGGTCGGGTGCTCAGCGGTGCCGCCCGGGGTGCTCTGGAGCCGCGCGGCGACGCCCGTACCCGGTGGATCGGCATGCAGGTGCTCACCGCCACGGCGGCCCTCGCCGGTTTCGTCACTGTGTTCGTGGTCGCCTCCACCTTCGCGTTCACCATTGCGCAGCGCCGCCGTGAGCTTGGCCTGCTGCGCGCCGTCGGCGCCACCGGGCGCCAGGTCCGCCGCATGGTGTACGCCGAGGCGCTCACCGTCGGCGTCTCGGCGGGGCTCGTCGGCCTGCTGGTGGGCGCGGCGCTCGCCCCGCTGCTGGGTCGGCTGCTCGTCGACGTCGGCTACGAACCGTCGACCTTCCGGGTCCGCTACGAACTCTGGCCGGTCGCGGTCTCGCTCGCCGCCGGGCCGGTGATCGCGCTGCTGGCCGTCTGGTCGGCGTCCCGCCGGGCGGCGCGGGTCCGCCCGTTGGAGGCGTTACGCGACGCCGCTGTGGAGCAGCGCTCGATCGGGCGGCTGCGCGCCGCCGCCGGGGTGCTGCTCGTCGCGGCGGGCGCCGCGCTCAGCGTGGGCGCGGCGACCGCGGACGAGGCGCGGGTGGGGGCGCAGTACGCGCTCTACGCGGTGATGGCGTTGGTGGCCGGCGCCACAGTGCTCGCCCCGGTGGTGGTCGGGCCGCTGGTGTGGCTGCTGCGTTCCCCGGTGCGTCGGCCCGGTGGCGCGATCGGGATGCTGGTCCGGGGCGGGGCGTTGACAGCGACCCGGCGGACCGCCGCCATCGCCGCGCCGGTGCTGCTCACTGTCGCGTTCGCGGTGCTGGTGTCCGGGATGGTGCGCACCACCACCGCCGCGTACGCGGCAGGTCGGGCGGACAACGTGAACGCCGGCTGGATCGTCGTGCCGGACCGCGCGCCCGGCCTGTCCGACCGGGCCGTCGCCGCGACCGGTGGCACCGCCCTCCTGCCGACCACCGTCTACCGCACCGACCCCGGAATGTCGCCGCCGGACCGGCCGATGACCGCGCTCGGCGTGGACCCGGAGGGCTTCGCCGCCGCGAACCGGGTGCTCACCGTCGTCGCCGGCTCGCTCGACGACCTGAGAGGTGACGACACGGTGGTGGTCACCGCGTCGGCGAACCGGCTGCCGTCCGAGCCGTACCCGGTGGTCTTCGCCGACGGGACGTCGGTGTCGTTGCGCGTCGTCGCCGTGGTCACCGACACGTCGATCCCCGGCGACCTGCTCGTGCCCCGGGCCGTGGTGCGAGCCCACGACCCGTCGGCGCTGACGTCCACCGTGTACGTCCGGGACCGGATCGATCCGCCGGTCGGCGCGCGGATCGTCGACGTCCCGGGCTGGGCGGCCGAGGCGGATGCCGCCGAGGACCGCCTCGTCTGGCTCTTCACAGTGCTGCTGATCGGGGTGTCCGCCGGCTACGGGGCCATCGCGGTGGCCAACACGCTGCTGCTGGCCGCCGCCGGCCGCGCCGCGGACCTGCGGCTGATCCGGATGGCCGGGGCGACCCGACGGCAGGTCATCTGGCTGGTCACTGCGGAGTCCGCACTGGTGGTCCTGATCGGCGCTTTGCTGGGTGGTGCTGTCGCGTTCGTCGGTCTGCTCAGCATCAGGGCCGGCCTCGCCGAGCAGGTCGGCGCCCCCGTCGACCTGGTGGTGCCGTGGCCGGTGGTCGCCGGGGTGGTGGGGCTGTGCCTGCTGCTCGCGGTGCTGTCCAGTGTGCTGCCGACGTGGCGGCTGCTGCGTCACCGTCCCGCCCGGTCACCGGTCGGCGGATGACCGCGCCCCCGCGTGGGCGGTCGGGCCGCTACCGTCCACTGATGCGATCCGCGCGCCCGGTCGGGCTGCTCCTCTCCGCCGCCGCCGTCGTGCTCTGGGCGTACGGCATGACCACGTGGCAACCGCTGACCGAGCCACTCGGCCCGTGGTCGGAGCACCTGCCGGGCAACAACGCCTACTGGGCGCGTGACCTGCGGTTCATGGCGATCATGGCGGTGCCGCTCGGGTTGGTGCTGGCCGGGCGCGGGCAGGTGCGGTGGAGCGGCCCGGCGGTGGTGCTGGGCGGCTGCTGGATCGCCGCCGACGTGGCGATCGACCGGGCCGACCTGATCGGCGTCGACGCGACGGTGCGGCTCGCCGTCGCCGGCTGCGCCGTGCTCGGCGTGGTCGCGGCGATTCTGCTCTGGTGGGAGCGCCGCACGCCGCAGACGCGGGAGCCTGGCACGCCTCCGGCGGCCGACCGGCGGGTGCTGACCGGCGCGGCCTGCGTGGCCGGGGTGCTGACACTGGTGGCGGCCGGGATGGAGTCACCGACCGACCGGGAGCCGGAGCTGAACCAGGGTGCCCTGGCCACCGCGGCGCTGCTGGTGGTCCTGGCCGTCGGCGCCGCGCTGGCGGCGGCTCCGGCGCGGACCCGGGCCCGGGTCGGCCTGGCGGCCGGCCTCACAGTGGCGGGCCTGCTCGGCGTCGGGCTGGTCCGTGCCGCCGCGCCCGGCGAACGACTCCTGCCGGAGGCCGCTCTCGGGGCGGTGCTGCTCACCGGGGTCACACTGCTGGCCTGGGACTGGCCGGGCGGTCGACCGATCTGGTGGCACCACGCCCTGGCCGCGCTCATCGCGTTGGTGGGCCCGGTGGTGTTCCTGGTGGCCACGGCCGTCCCCATGATGATCATGCTGCCGATCGGCTCGACGTTCACCGAGCTGGCCGGCAACAGCCCGATCCACGCCGCCGACTCCGACCTGCTGGTCTCCCTGGTCGGCCTGATCGCCGGGCTGGGAATGGCACTGCTGTTGGCCCGGCCGACCGTCGAGGACCGCCGGAAGCTCCGCTAGCTCACTCGACGACCGGCAGCACCACCTCGTTGCGGCGCAGGAACCACGGCTTCCACGGCGGGTCGAAGCGCGCGTACCGGATGGCGCCGGTCGGTTGCAGGCCGGCCGCGGTCACCGACCGGCCGAGCATGGTGGCCCGCTGGCTGAACGCCTGCTCCGTCCACCGCCCGGAGAACCGCATCGCCGCCGCCAGCCGGGCCGGAACCGCACGGATCCGTACCCGGGCATCCACCGGCTCGGGCAGGGTGGCGGTGGTGAAGGTGGCCGGCATGACGAACTGGATCAGGTACGCGCCCGGCCACTCACCCTCGATCTGCACCACCGGCACGGTCATGGCGATCTTCTCCGAGTCGCTGGCCGCCGCCATCGCCGGCGCGGCGGAGCCGATCGGGTGCCGCGCCCGATTGGCACCACCGATGTACGCGGCCAGCGGCCGGAACGCCTCGATCGGCGCCCGGGTGAACGACGCCTGGATCTGCATCTCGGCCACCAGGTGGGCGGGGTACCGGCGCAGCTCGAAGCCGGGGTGTCGGGACACCACCCGGTACGGCTGCTGTTCGGTCATCGCGCGGCTCCCAGGGTCTACTGGGACAGACGCTACCGCCCGTCCGCCTCCCGCTCTGCCGAAGTCGGCCGCTCCGGCCCGGAGGCGAGGGCCCTGGTGGTCAACCGCCAGTACTGCCGCTTGCCCTCGTCGCGCAGCACCACACCGATCTGGCCCAGCTCGCGGCGCAGCTCCCGGGCGTCGTCGCGGCGGTCCCGCTGGATCGCCCGTTCCCGGGCGCGCAGCAGCGCGTCCGCGCCGGCCGGCAACCCAGGCAGGTCCGGAACCCACAGCCGGTACGCCGACCGGTGCGGGTCGTCGTCCGCCCAACCCCAACCGTGCTCCCGGAACGCCGCCGCCAGTTTCGCGGACGGCAGGTCAGTGGACTCCCGGACCAGTTCCGCGCCGTCGGCGTCGAGCAGCACGAGGTGTTTGTCGGCGAGGAAGACCACCCGGGTGTCGACCCGGGCGATTGTCCGGTTCTCATCGGAGCGGCGCAGCTGGACCTGCGCCCCGTCGACGGTGACGATCAGCCGTTCGGCGGTGCCGATCCCGGCGATGACCAGGCCGGCAAGGACGCCCGCCGCAATGGTGCCGGCGGTGGCCTGCGGCTCGGGCAGCCGGTCCAGCCACTCGATCAGGTCGCCGAACGGCTTCCAGGGCAGCCGGGCGAGCCAGCCCGTCGCCGCCGCGAGGAGCCATCCGGCGCCCGCGCCGAGCAGTGGGAAGCCACCCCAGAGGACCGCCAGCTCCAGCGGGCCGCCGCTGACCACGGTGCGCGGACGGTAGCTGGCCATCTCCATGGTCAGGACACCTCGCGGCGCAGCGTCCGGAACAGCCCGGCGGCCAGCGGGAGGACCATCCAGACCAGTAGGGACACGACGATCCGCCCCCACTGCTCGCCGGTGAGGGCGTCGCTGCTGAACAGCGGTTCCATGGTCTTGCTGGTGTCCAGCCATTCGGACGGACCGCGCAGCGGCTTGACCATCTCGCCGAGCACCCCCCAGAGGGTGGGCAACAGGAAGTAGCCGACGATGGCCAGCGGCGGGTTGAGCAGCAGCAGACCGAAGGCGGCGCCAATCACAACGTTGGTGACCTGGAGGATTACCGCGTTCACGAGCAACGAAGCATCCAGACCCCACGTGCCCGCGCCTCCGGTGGCGGACGCCACAAGCGTCCCGACCGCGGCGAGGGCCAGGCTGGCCAGCACCGAGGCGAGCGCGGCGAGCACGACGGCGAAGAGCTTCGCGGCCACCACCCGCTCGCGGCGGGGCACCAGGGCGTACGTGGTGAGGGCGGTCCGTTGGGACCACTCGCTGGTGATCGACAGGATGCCGAGCACCGGCAGTAGCACCCCGATCGGCAGCAGTGAGGGGACGAAGAAGTTGTTGAACGTCTGGTCGGCGTCCGGCGCGTAGATCAACTGGAGGGTGACGATCGCGGCGGCGACCAGGCCGATGGTGATCAGCAGCCAGCGACCGGCCCGGGTGTCGACGAGCTTGCGCAGCTCCACGCCGGTGAGCCGGAGCAGCGACGGTCGGCGTACCGGAGTGTGGTGCCGGGGCGCGACGGCGCCGGCGGCGGGCGCGGTGGTGGTGGTCATCGGACGGCCTCCTTGGTCGATTCGCCAGCGGTCAGGGTGAGGAAGAGCTGTTCGAGGCCGCCACCGCTGGCGGGGCGCAGCTCGGCCAACGCGACGCCGGCATCGGCGGCGGCCTGGCCGACCGCCTCGGCGTCGGCCTGCACGAGCAGCCCCTCCGAGCTGTCGGCGGCGCTCAGGTTGGCCACCTCCAGCGCCCGACGAAGCGCTGCACCGTCGCGGGCCCGGACCACAGTGCCGCCGCCGGCCAGCAACTCGTTCTTGTCGCCCTGGGCCACGATCCGGCCACCCCCGATCACCACCAGCCGGTCCGCGACCGCCTCCACCTCGCGCAGCAGGTGGGAGGAGAGCAGCACGGTGCCGCCCCGGTCGGCGAAGTCGCGCAGCAGGCCGCGCATCCAGAAGATCCCCTCCGGGTCCAGGCCGTTGGCCGGCTCGTCGAGGATCAGCACCCGGGGGTCGCCGAGCAGCGCGTGCGCCAGCCCGAGCCGCTGACGCATGCCCAACGAGTAGGCCCGTACCCGACGCTTCGCGGCCACCGCGTTCAACCCGACCAGGTCGAGCTTCGCGGCGACCTCGCGCCGGTCCAGACCCATTGTGTACGCGGACAGCGTCAACGCCTCGCGGCCGGTGCGCCCGGCGTGCTGGGCGGAGGCGTCCAGCAGCACCCCGACCTCCCGTCCCGGGTTGGGCAGCTCCCGGTACGGGTGCCCGGAGACGGTGGCGCGGCCGGCGGTCGGCGCGGTCAGCCCGCAGATCATGCGCATGGTCGTCGACTTGCCGGCGCCGTTGGGGCCGAGGAAGCCGGTGACGGTGCCCGGCTCGCACTGGAACGACACGTCGTCCACGGCCGGGTGTGGCCCGTATCGCTTGGTGAGGTTCTCCACGGTGATCATGTCGTCGAGCCTGCCCGTGCCGCCCGGCCATCCGCTGCGGCCACCGGTCGGTGCCGCGTCGACCTTGGTCGACCGCGGGGTCTCGACTTTGGTAGCTGGTCGTGTCGCCCGTCGGCTGCCTAGCATGGCGTCGTGACCAGCGTCGCCGTCCCGGAGCACCCCTGGCTGCTGCCAGGGGAGCTGGTGGTGCCGGCCGACCCTGGGCGTCCGCGTCCGCGTCGCACCACCCGCGACTGGATCGTGGACAGCCTGGCGTTCCTGGTCTCCCTGCTCTGGGTGCTGTTCGCCACCGCCGACGCCCTGTCGCCCGACCCGGCGATGGCCACTCCGCTCCCGCACGACTGGATGACCGGCGCCGACGCCCTGATCGGGCTGGTCTGCTGCGGGCTGCTCTGGTTGCGCCGACGGTGGCCGCTCGGGCTGGTGGTGGCGACGACACCGCTGACCCTGTTCTCGCTGGCCGCCGCCATCCCGCTGTTGATCTTCTACTTCACTGTGGTGGTGCACCGGCGGACCGCCATCGCGATCGCGGTCACCGGTGCGGGTCTGGTCACCAACATGGTCTTCAGTTGGCTGCGCCCGGACCCGAACTGGCCGTACTGGGCCACGATGTCGTGGGGCGTGGTGCTCAGCCTCGCCGTGCTGGCCTGGGGGATGTTCGTCCGGGCCCGCCGGCAGTTGATCGTGTCGTTGCGCGAGCGGGCCGAGCGGGCCGAGGCGGAGCAGCAGCTGCGGGTCACCCAGGCCCGCCACCTCGAACGCACCCGGATCGCCCGGGAGATGCACGACGTGCTGGCCCACCGGATCTCGCTGCTCAGCCTGCACGCGGGTGCGCTGGAGTTCCGCCCGGACGCGCCGGCCGACGAGGTGGCCCGAGCCGCCGGGGTGATCCGGGGCAGCGCGCACGCCGCCCTTCAGGACCTGCGGGAGGTGATCGGGGTGCTCCGAGCCGAGGACGACGGTGCCGGCGACGCCCCCGAGCCGCCGCAGCCCACCCTCGCCGACCTGCCGGCCCTGATCGCCGAGTCGCGGTCGGCCGGGGTGCGGGTGAACGTCAGCGACAGCGTCGCCAGCCCGGGGCAGGTCCCGGCGGCGCTGGGCCGGGCCGCGTACCGGATCGTGCAGGAGGGGCTGACCAACGCCCGTAAGCACGCGGCCGGCGCGGCCGTCACCGTGGACGTGGCCGGCGGGCCGGGCAACGGTCTGACAGTGGCGATCGGCAACCGGTGGCCGGTCGGCGCACCGGCCGGCGGCACGCTGCCGGGTGCTGGCACCGGCCTGGTCGGCATCAGTGAACGGGTGACCCTGGCCGGCGGGCGGCTCGCCTACGGTCGGGACGACAGCGGTGACTTCCGGCTGGCCGCCTGGTTGCCGTGGCCGGCGTGAACAACACTGCCGGGCCGCCGGACCCGACCGGGCCCACCGGCGCAGCCGGGCCGCCGGTGCGCGTGCTGATCGTGGACGACGACGCGTTGGTCCGGGCCGGGCTCTCAATGATCCTCGGCGGACTGCCGGACCTGATCGTGGTCGGCGAGGCGGCCGACGGTGGCGAAGTGCCGGCGGCCGTCACCGCGTACGCCCCGGACGTGGTGCTGATGGACATCCGAATGCCCCGGGTCGACGGGCTGAGCGCCACCGAGGCGCTGCGTGCCCAGCCGCACCCGCCGGAGGTGCTGGTGCTGACCACCTTCGACGCCGACGAGCAGGTGTTGCGGGCGCTCCGTGCCGGGGCGGCCGGGTTCCTGCTCAAGGACACCCCACCGGCGGAGATCGTGCGCGCCGTACGTCGGGTCGCGGCGGGCGAGGCGACGCTCTCCCCGACGGTGACCCGGACGCTGATCGCCCACGTGACAGCGGCCGCCCCCGGCCCGGTCGGCCCGGACCCGCGTCGGGAACGGGCGCTTCGGCTGCTCACCGGGCTCAGTGAGCGGGAGCGGCAGGTGGCGGTCGCGCTGGGGCGCGGCCACACCAACGCGGAGATCGCGGGGGAGTTGTTCATGAGCGTGGCGACGGTGAAGGCGTACGTCTCCCGGCTGCTGACCCGACTGGAACTCAACAACCGGGTCCAGGTGGCGCTGCTCGTGCACGACGCCGGCCTCGTCTGACGAGGCGTTCGCCGGGGTCAATGGCCGGACACACCAACGCGGATGAGGTTACACTCATTTTTGGTTGTTCCATCGTTGGTTGTGTCAGGAGTGATCGTGGACGGCTTTGTCGGACGGGACCGTGAACTCGACCTCCTGGGCGGCATGCTTTCTCGGGTGCGACGGGGTGGCCGTGCTGGTCGGCCTGGGCGGGCCCTTCTCATGCGCGGTCGGCGGCGGGTGGGCAAGTCCCGACTGGTCGAGGAGTTCGTGGAGCGGGCCGAGGTGCCGTACCTCTTCTTCACCGCCTCGGCGCAGCCGACCGTCGCAGCCGAGCTCGCCCTCTTCGTGGAGGAGGCGGCCGCCTCGACACTGTCGGGTGCGCAGATCCTTCGGGAGCAGCAACCACAGACCTGGGACGCCGCGCTGACCCTGCTCGCCGCCGCGCTGCCGTCCGACCGGCCGAGCGTCGTCGTCCTGGACGAGATGCCGTACCTCGTCGCGGGCGACCCGGGTTTCGAGGGAACGTTGCAGAAGGTCTTCGATCGCGAGTTGTCCCGGCGACCGGTCCTCCTGATCTGCGTCGGATCGGACCTGGCCATGATGGAAGCCCTCAACGACTACGGCCGGCCGTTCCACCAGCGAGCCACGGAGATGGTCATTCCGCCGCTGAGCCCGGCCGACGTCAGCGACATGCTCGGCCTGTCCGCCGCCGACGCGTTCGACGCCTACCTGGTGTCCGGCGGTCTGCCGCTGATCCTCGACGAGTGGCCGACCGGTGCATCCGTCCACGAGTATCTGACCGACGCGGTACGGGATCCGACCTCTGCCCTGCTGGTCAGCGGCGAGCGGGCACTGGCGGCGGAGTTCCCGCCCCAGTCCCAGGCGGGTCTGGTGCTGCGGGCCATCGGCTCCGGTGAGCGGACCTTCTCGCTGATCTCCCGCGCGGCAGGGGACCTTCCGCAGGCGTCCCTCAACCGCGCCCTGCGCCTGCTGACCCAGAAACGGGCCGTGGAGGTCACCGTTCCGCTGTCGACCAAGCTGTCGCGGGAGACCCGGTACGCGGTGGCCGATCCGTACCTGCGTTTCTGGTTGTCGTTCCTGGGGCCACACCTCTCCGAGATCGAGCGGGGACGGGGTGACCTGACCCTGGACCGGATCGACCGGTCGTGGACGTCCTGGCGAGGGCGAGCCATCGAACCTGTCGTCCGGGAGGCGCTGCGCCGGCTGCCCAGTGACCATCTACCGGCGGAGGCGGCGACGATCGGCGGCTACTGGACCCGGACCAACGACCCGGAGATCGACATAGTCGGCGCCGACCGTGCACCCGTCGCTCGGAGCATCAGCTTCGTCGGATCAGTCAAGTGGCAGGAGAACCGACCCTTTGACGCGCATGACCTGGGCCGACTGCTCCTGCACCGGTCCCAGCTTCCCGGCGCCGACGAATCGGTGCCGGTCGTCGCGGTGTCGCGCAGCGGCACTGCCGTCGACGGCATCCGGGTGCTGTCGGCGGAGGATCTGCTTACCGCGTACCGGAATTGAACTTTCGTCCGGTGTCCGCCGTACCCATGGCCGAGGATGTCGGTGCGGTGGGTCCGCCGTACCGCTGCCGAACTGCGGGAGGCCTGCCGTGCGCGTTGGTGAGCAGTCGACGGATCCCATCGATCAGGTACTGGGTGAGGTGCCAATGCCGGCACCGTTGACCCCGGAGGATGTCCGGCTCGCGGTCCGGGCGGTGGTGGTGCACACCGCCGAGGAGTGGCCCACCGGGCCGCTGTGCCGTAACGACGGGGCCTCCTACCCGTGCCGGCTGCACCGCTGGGGGCGACGGGTGTTGGAGACACACGGGCTCAACGAGCGGCAGATCGAGGCGTTGATCCGGCACGGTAATCCGTTCGTGCACGTGCCCTTCCCGTTCACGGCCACCGGGCCGTCGCGGCAACAGGCCGCGCGGGTCGTCCCCCAGGGGGTACGGCCCACCGCTGCTGGCCGGCCGGTGACTCCCCCCGTCACCGCGCCGCGCTGGCCCCGGGCGAGCTGAGCGCGCTATCCCCTCCGCCCGCCAGACCCGGGGCGACACGACGTCGGCCCGGCGCGGAGATTCCCCCTCCGCGTCGGACCGACGTCGCTTTGAACGTGCGGCTCAGTTGCCGACGCCGCAGTCCGGGGCGGACCAACTCGTCGTGTTCGAGCTGCGGTCGCTGTTGTTCTCCCGACGCGAGTCGACGTGCACGTGGTCGTCGTGGTCGGGGTAGCCCGGCCCGTAGATACCGCTGAAGCCGTTGTTGCGGGCGTTGCGGGCGACCTGGCACAGCGAGGACGTCCGTGAGGTCACGTCGGCCGCGTTGCCGTACAGGTGTTGGCTGTCGGACGCACCGCCGACCTGGTTGTTGCAGGCGCGACTGCGGAATCCGCTGGACACGTTGAGCGGCTTGTCGCCGAGGCTCTTGCGCAGCGCCTCGAGCTTCCACATGGTGCGCAGCGCGTTCTGCTTGGTCTGGTTCGCCGACAGCGGGCCGCCGCTCCACCCGCTCCCGCCGCACCCGTTGTCCAGCTCGCCGTAGCTGAAGTGCGCGGGTGTGCAGTCGTTGTCCTGGAGTTGGTACAGCTTGGCGAAGGTCTGTGGGCCGGCGATGCCGTCGGCGCGCAGCCCGTACGCCTGCTGGAACCGCTTGACCGCGGCCGCGGTCTTCGGCCCATAGCGCCCGTCGTTCTCCACGATGTCCCGGTTGCCGGCCCACCCGGCGACCCGGATCTGCAACTGGCGGACGTCGTCGCCGGAGCGCCCCTGGGTGAGGGTGCGGTTCCAGGTGTAACAGCCGTCCGCGTGCGCCGCCGGTGCGGCGATCACCGTGGCGATTGCGGCCCCGGGCAGTGCCAGGGCGAATGCGACGGCGACCCGCTTCAAGGTGTTTACGCGCACAGAAGTCCTCCCGATAGGAGAGCGAATGGGGTGGCTTCGGGACATCGACCGAGAAGTCCCGTGATTTCCACCCTCGCACTGATCCGTGCCGTTGGAGGTGGTTAACGAGAATTGTGCTCACAATCCGTCGTCCCTGGGTATTGGCTGGGAATTCAGCTGATTTGCGAAACAGTCATTCCCGCCGTTCACCCCTCCTGCGGCCAAGCGCACCGAACGTCGCAATCTGCCACACCGAGGGTGATGTTCCCGGGGGGATGACGGCCGGTAACGTCAGCCGCGGTGGTGAACTGGCGGAGGTGCGCGTGGCACGCGGTGGCGTCTTCTGTGTCGAGGGTCAGTGGCACCGTGACCTCAACGAGCGGGGTTCGGTGCTGCCCACCCTGGAGCTGCTGGAGCGGCTGGGCAAGATCCGCTTCATCCACAAGGACGCGGCCACCCGCGACGAGCTGTTCTACTTCCTGGACCGTTGGCTGCTCAAGCAGTACGCCGACCACCGGGTCGGCTTCTTCGCCATGCACGGCGAGCCGAGCCGGCTCTGCCTCACCGACTGGCAGTCGGTGGAGTTGAACGAGGTGGCTGAGCTGATGGCCGGCCGCGCCGAGGGGCGTCGACTCTATTTCGGTAGCTGCTCGGTGCTGCGCGCCTCGGATGCGGTGCTGCGCGAGTTCCTGGAGGTCACCGGGGCCGCTCTGATCTGCGGTTTCACCCGGGAAGTCGACTGGGTCGAATCGGCTGCCTTCGAAACCGTCCTTCTCGACGTGCTCGCCAACGGCCAGCGACACAACGCCGCCGAGCTGCGGATGGGCTCCGCCCACTGGGCGCCGCTCGCGTCGTACCTCGGTTTTCGGGTCATCTACGCCAACGGTCGGGCCTGGCGTCCGTCCGGTCGCCCACGGGTGCCGACCCAGGCGGTGCGCCGCGCCGCGGTCCGACCCCGCTGACCCGCCGCCACCGCCGCGCCCGCGCCCTGGTAGGAACGGGGAATGGCACGCAGCATCGCAAGGAACACCCGGGTCGACCGGGATGGCCTGCTCGACTTCGTCCGGCCGCGACACCGCGTCCTGCTGATGACCACCCGGGCCGACGGGCGCCCGCAGTCCTCCCCGGTCTCCGCCGGGGTCGACAGCCAGGGGCGGCTGGTCGTCTCCACCTACCCCGAGCGGGCAAAGGTGAGCAACATCCGCCGCGACCCCCGGGTCTCGGCCTGCGTGCTCAGCGACGACTGGAACGGCCCCTGGGTGCAGCTCGACGGCACCGCCGAGGTGCTGGACCTGCCCGAGGCGTTGGAGCCGCTGGTCGAGTACTTCCGCAGCATCTCCGGCGAGCACCCGGACTGGGACGACTACCGGGCGGCGATGGTGCGCCAGGGCAAGTCGTTGATCCGGGTCACCATCGACGCCTGGGGTCCGATCGCCACCGGCGGCTTCCCGGCCCGCCTCGCCGACTGACCACGGCTGGCCCGCACCCCGGTCAGTACGCGGCGGTAAAGCGGGCGTTCTGGTGCTGCGGCTGCTCGATCTCGTCGATGATCGCCACCGCCAGGTCCTCGTAGGTGAGCACCGAGCGGCCCTGAGCATCGGTGACCGGCTGGTCGGTGCCGGTGCGGTAGTGCCCGGTACGCGCGCCGGGGTGGAACTCCAGCGGGGGTGGCGAGACGTACGTCCAGCTCACCCCGTCGGCGGCGGTGCGGTAATAGTCCAGCGCGTCCGCCTGACCGAGCGCCGAATCCCGGTACTCCGCTGGGAAGTCCGGCTCGTCGAGGATGCGGGTGCCACCGGGGGTGAGCAGGGTGGACCCGCCGCCCAAGTGGATGATCCGCGGTGCGGCCGGCATCCCGCGCAGCGTGGTCACCAGGTTCTCCGCCGCGTTCCGCCACAGCTCGCGCTCGCCGCCGCCGATCGCCACGACCAGCGCGTCGGCGTCCGGCGCCAGCTCCCGGACACTCCGCTCGCTGGTCGCGTCGCCGGTGACCGTCCGCACCCCGGCCGGCAGGTACGAGGTGGCCTCCGGGCGGCGGACGGCGGCGATCACCCGGTGCCCCCGGTCGACCGCTTCGGCAACGACCCGCGAACCGGCGGTGCCGCCCGCGCCAAACACGACGATGGTGCTCACCAGCTCAGGCTAGGGACTGGGCCGGCTGCCCGTCGGTGGAACGACGATCCCGTCAGTCGACCAGGGCGGCGTAGACGAGCTGGCGCAGCTGGGAGCGGAGCGGATAGGTGCTCGACGGCATCAGCTGCGTGAACAGCAGCGCGGTGATCTCCTCGGCCGGGTCGACCCAGAACGCGGTGCTGGCCACCCCGCCCCAGTAGAACTCGCCGACGCTGCTCGGCACCCGGCTGGGGATCGGGTCGTCGACCACCGCGAAGCCGAGGCCGAAGCCGATCCCGTCCAGGGTGGTCTCGGCGAAGCCGCCGGTGGAGAGGGTGCCCAGGTCCTGACCGCCGGGCAGGTGGTTGCGGGTCATGAACCGCACGGTGCGCGGCCCGAGTAGGCGGACGCCGTCCAGTTCGCCGCCACGCAACAGCATCGACGTGAAGCGGTGGTAGTCGGCGGCACTGGAGATCAACCCGCCGCCGCCGGAGAGCAGCGCCGGCTTGCTGAACGCGAGCGACCCGAGGCTGTCGTAGCGGACGGCCCGGCCACTGCGCGGTTCCGGGACGTAGAGCGCGGCCAGCCGGTCGGCCTCGTCGCCCTCCACCCACCAGCGGGTGTCGGTCATGCCCAGCGGGCCGAAGATCCGGTCGGCGAAGAACGCGTCGAGGCTCTGCCCGGAGATCACCTCGACGAGTCGGCCGAGCACGTCGGTGGCGACGGAGTAGCCCCACGCCGAGCCGGGCTGGAACAACAGCGGCAACTCGCCGAATGCCGCGCAGGCGCTGGCCAGGTCGACGTCCGCCGGCGGGTACAGGTCGTAGCCGGCGGCCCGGTAGAGCCCGTCGACCACCGAGGTCTGCATGAAGCCGTACGTCAGGCCGGCGGTGTGGGTGAGCAGGTGCCAGACCCGGATCGGCTCGACCGCCGGAACCGTGTACGGCTTGAGCGCCGACCCCTTGGAGTAGACCCGCACGTCGGCGAACTCGGGGAGCCAGCGGCTGATCTCGTCGGTCAGCTCGAACCGGCCCTCCTCCCACAGCATCATCGCCGCGACCGAGGTGACCGGCTTGGTCATCGAGTAGATCCGCCAGAGGGTGTCGGCCTCGACCGGTGCGCCCGACTCCCTGTCGCGCAGCCCGTACGTCGAGGAGTGCGCCACCTCGCCGCCACGGGTGACCACCACCTGCCAACCGGCCAGCCGGCCGTCGTCGACGTACCGACCGAAGTGCTCGTCGATCCGCGCCAGCCGCGCCGCGTCGAAACCGATCTGATCCGGGTCCTTGCTCCGAGCCACACTCACGTCGCCGAACCTACTCGCCGGTACGCCGCCACTGGAAGGGGGCCGGTACCGGCCACGCCGGCAGTCGGCTGTCGGCGGCGCCCACTAGCCTGGCCGGATGCCGGAGTTGACCGAGGACGTGACCTTCCGCGACGAGGACTGGTACGGCGAGGAGTTGACCGACCGGCACTTCGTGGGCTGCGAGTTCTTCAGGGTGGACCTGACCGAGGCGCTGAGCAGAGGCGCGGTCTTCACCGGGTGCACGTTCGGCAACGTGGCGTTCAACGCCTCCCGGCACGTCGACTCCGCCTTCACCCGTTGCGTCTTTCGGCGGTGCAACTTCTTCGAGGCCGAGTTCACCGGCTGCAAGATGGTCGGCAGCACCTTCACCGAGTGCGATCTGCGTCCGTTGACGGTGGACGGCGGTGACTGGTCCTTCGCCGCGCTGCCCGGTGCCGACCTGCGTGGCGTTCGGCTGACCGGGGTGCGCATGCGCGAGGTGGACCTCACCCGGGCCAACCTCACCGGTGCTACCGTCACCAGTGTCGATCTTTCCGGCGCGCAGCTGACCAACGTCCGGCTCGGCGGCGCCGACCTGCGGGGCAGTGATCTCACCGCGCTCGACCCGACGGTCGTCGAACGGGCCGGCGCCATCATCGACGTCGAGCAGGCAGTGGTCGTCGCGCAGTTGCTGGGCTTCCGGATCGGCTGACGCGCACAGCGCTCGTGGTCTGCCGAAGTGTCCGTCCGAGCGGACCAGGTTGTCCGACAGCGTCCCATTGTGGGCTGGACACGTCCGGCAGTCCGGATCTAGCGTGTCGTCCACGCCCGTTGCAAACGTGAAACGGCCCACAGTGGACGGTGTGGTCCGCGGCGGTCCAGAACGGCCGGGCGGTGGAGTTGGAGGGGTCGGTGGCGGACGAAGACCGCACGCGGGCTGGTTCGAGGGCTGGCGACGCGCCGCCGAGGCACCGTCCGCGTGCCATTACCGCCGGGGTGACCCGCGGCGTGTTGCGCCGGGCCCGGCAGCGGCGGCGCTGGGCGGTGGAGGGAGCCGCCGTACTCGCCTGCCTGGTGGTGTTGATCTCGTACCTCGGCACCCGGTCCGGTCCGGAGCCGGATGACGGCCAGGCGGGCCCGGGTGGCCTGCCCGCCGGGTCCGCCCGTTCCCCCGGTCTACCGGCCGCCGACGGGCGCACCGGCGAGGCCGGACCGGCGACGCCCGGTCTGCGTCCGCGCCAGCGCCCACCCTCGCCGGACCCGACGCCGTCGGCCAGCGCGCCTGCCCCGCCGCCGGCCAAGCCCGGTTCGCCGGCGCTGTCGGTGAGCCGGGGGGAGATGCCCGCCGCCGTCGACCTCACCGCCGTGGGCACCCGGGACTGGGTGCACTGGGGGGAGCATGGGGGTAGGTCGACGAACCGCAAGCGCTCCGGCTCCGGCGAGATCATCGACGGGGGCGGCGCCGGCAGCCGGGTCGGCTGGGACGGCAACCAGGAGTACGTGCGCTGGTCCGACGGCGCGCCGGAGCGGTCGACGAACGGCAGCTCCAACGGCGTCTACACCTGCGGTGCGGGGAACGGGTTCAGGATCGCCATCGCCGGCAGCGGCGAGCCGCGCACCGTCCAGCTGTACGGCGGCATCTGGATGGCTCGGGGGCGACTGGAAGCGCGGTTGTCGACCGGCGGACCGGCCAGCACCGCTCGACTGGAAGACCCCTACAACAGTCAGAGTGCCCAGTTCACCATCCGCTTCACAGTGCCGAAGGGCGCCCGACTGCTGCTGAACTGGACCGTCGAGAAGGTCTTCACGCCGCACTGCGGCAACGTCGGTCTGCAGGCAGTGACGGTGCGCTGACTGACTGACCGGTCGCTGCGCCCGCGGGTGGCGGGACAGTTTGTCCGTCGCGGACCGTCGAACACGTCGTAACTTTCTGCTGTCCCCATCCGACCATCCAGTGTGGAGGCAGCGGAGATGAGTAGCAGCACCGCCCACCGCGTCCGTCGTGCCGCTTCGTCCGGCACCGGTGAGGCGTCCGGGGAGGTTCTTCGCGACATTCCCCTGCCGCCGTACGTGACGGGCGAGGACACCCAGTTCGCCGTACGGGCGGTGGTGGTGCACGCCCCCCGGCGGTGGTCCGGGGGTGTGGTCTGCCGCAACGATGCCAGCCCGCACCCGTGCCGCCTGCACCGCTGGGGCACCCGGGTGCTGGCGCTGCGCGGGCTGCGGGCCGCTGAGATCGCCGCGCTCATCGAGCGTGGTGACCCGACGGCGGTGGTCCCCCCACCGGACCGTCCGGCCTGAGCGCTCGCCGGGCCGGGAGGCGCGCACGCGCCTCCCGGCCGCCGCTCAGCAGGTGATCGGTTTGACCCAGGAACACTCGACGCCCTCCGGGGTGCGCGGCGTCGCGGGCACCGTCGGCGCGGCCACCCGTGCCGTCGACGCCGCACCCTCGCGGAAACCGGCCAGCGCCACGGCGATCTGGTCCTCCAGCGGCTTCACCGACGCCGTCAGGTAGTTGTTCAGCAGGATGGAGAACGCCAGCAGGCGACCATCGGCGCTGGTGACGTAGCCGGAGAGCCCGGAGACACCCGTCAGGCTGCCGGTCTTGGCGTGCACGTTGCCCGCGGCGGGGGTGCCGGCCATCCGGCTGCGCAGGGTGCCGCCGACGAACCGCTCAGGCTGGCCGGCGATCGGCAGTGCCGCGTACCAGGTCGCGAACCACGGTTCGGCGCGGACGGCGCTCAGCAGGTCGACGAACTCCGCCGCCGGGACCAGGTTGCGTCGGGACAACCCTGAGCCGTCACGCTGCCGCAGTCTTCCGGTGTCCATTCCCGTGTCGGCGACGTACTCGCTGATCGCGGTGAGTCCGGCCGTCCAGGTGCCCGAGCCGGAGAGCACCCGACCGATCTCCTTGGTCAACACCTCGGCGTGCCCGTTGTTGGACAGCTTGAGGAACGGCGTCATCAGCTCACCCAGGCTCATCGAGTCGTGGCGCGCCACCGGGTGGGCCGTCTCCGGGGTGGGCTGGCCGAGCACGGTCCGGCCGAGCACCCGCACGCCGTGTCGGTGCAGCGCCGCCCGGAACACGTCGGCCGCGTAGCCGGTGGGTTCCCAGACGGTGACCCAGTCGCTGGCCGGCTCGTCGCCGACGGCGATCTGACCGGTCACCACGACGGTGTTGCCGCCGTGCTCGCGCTCGATGGAGATCGAGGTCTCGCCGTCGCTGACCGTCTGGGCGCGGTTGTCGACGCGGACGTACCCGGTGGCGGGGGTGGTGGTGACCACCGGCGGGGCGCCGGCGCGGTCGGCCGGTGCGGCGTGCACGATCAGCGTGCCCGCGTCGTAGTCGGTGTCCGGGGCGACGGTCAGGGCGGAGACCTGGGCGGCGTAGTAGTAGGGCTCGTCGTCCCAGGTCCAGTCGGGCCCGAGTCGGGCGCGGTCGTAGCGGGTGTCGTCGGCGACCAGGTTTCCGGTGACCACCCGGACGCCGTCGGCGGCGACCTTCGCGGCGAGCGCGTCGTAGTCGGCGGCGAGCATGGTCGGGTCGCCCCCACCGCGCAGGTAGAGGTTGCCGGAGAGCAGGCCCGCGCGGCGTTTGCCGCTGGTGCGTACGTCGGTGCTGAAGCGGTGGCCGGGGCCGAGCAGCTCAAGGGCCGCGGTCGAGGTCAGCAGCTTGGTGTTGGACGCCGGCACCAGCCGGCGGTCGCCGTTGCGGTCGTAGAGCGTCTGTCCCGTGCTGGTGTCGACCACGACCACCGACGCCTGCGCACCGGTCAGCCGGGTGTCGGCGAGGATCGTGTCGATGGTGGCGCGCAGGTGGGTCGTCGCGGGGGTGGGCGACTCGGCCGTGGCACCGGGCGCTCCGGCGGTGGCCGCGGTGGCGACCAGTGCGAGCAGCGCGAGGGCCCGGGGAAAGTGACGGCGATGCATTCGCTGATGCTGCCACGGAGATATTCGCCGGAGAAGGGCCTCTGGCGAAAGATATTGCCGTCTGGGTTATTTCGGCCCGCCGACCGATTTCTCGTGACCACCCCAGTAGTGCCGCTGCGCCCCCATGACCATCGGCGCGACCAACGCGGCGAGCGCCCCGCCGAGCAGCGGGAAGACGATGAACACCCAGAGCTGCCGCAGGGCCACGCCGCCCTCGAAGACCGCCGGGCCGAACGCGCGGGCCGGATTGACCGCCGCGCCGGTCAGCGTCACACCCACCAGTTGGGTCACGGCGAGGGCCAGGCCGATGGCCAGCCCGGCGGTGCCCGGATTTTCACTCCGACTGGTCACCACCAGCACGACCAGCACGAAGAGGAAGGTCAGGACGACTTCCAGCACTGCCGCGCCGCCCCGGTTGATGTGCGCGCCGTAACCGTTGGTGCCCAAGGCCCCGGTCTGGTCCGCGACGTCACCCCAACGGGTGAGCGCCCAGAGTACGAAGCCCGCCACTGTCGCTCCGACGAACTGCGCGATCCAGTAGGCCACCGCCCCGACCAGTGAGATCTTTCCGGAGAGCAGCACACCGAGCGTCACCGCTGGGTTGACGTGGCTGCCGGAGAGTGGGCCGATCGTGTAGACGAGGGCCACCATCACGAACCCGAAGGCCAGCGCCACCACCACCACGCCGCCCTGAACCCGTGCGGCGACGGCGCTGCCCACACCGAAGAACACCAACAACAGGGTGCCGAGGAACTCGGCCGCATACCGACGGAAGTCGCTCATTCACTCACCGTAAGCGCAGGTCAGGTGGTCGAAGCCGAAACGGCCGTCTGTGATCGGCGCGACGGTCCAGGGCGGGCACAGCGGTGACGTCCGGCGCGTTGCAGCCCACGTGGACACGCACTCCGCGGACGTCGTGGTGATCGGCGCCGGGCAGGCCGGCCTGAGCGCCGGTTATCACCTGCACCGCACCGGCTTCGCGCCCGACAGCGGCTTCGTCATCCTCGACGCCGACAACGGGCCCGGCGGCGCCTGGCAGCACCGCTGGCCGACGCTGGTCTTCGACCGGGTGCACGGCTTCCACGACCTGCCCGGGCTGCCACTCCCACCCACCGAGCCACAACGCCCGGCCTCCGAGCAGGTCCGCGCCTACTTCGCCGCGTACGAGAGAGCCTTCGACCTGCCGGTACGGCGGCCGGTGCGGGTCCGGGCGGTGCGCTCCCGCCCCGACGGCCGGCTGGATGTGCACACCGACCGGGGCACCTGGACCGCCCGGGCTCTGATCAACGCCACCGGCACCTGGACCCGACCGTTCTGGCCCCACTACCCGGGCCGGTCGACGTTCCGGGGACGGCAGCTGCACACCGCCGACTACCGAGGGCCGGCCGAGTTCACCGGCCTTCGCGTGGTGGTGGTCGGTGGCGGCACCTCGGCCGTGCAACTGCTCGGCGAGGTCTCCACCGTCGCGGCGGCCACCACCTGGGTGACCCGGCGACCGCCGACGTTCAACGACGAGGAGTTCGGCCCGGAGCTGGGCCGCGCCGCGGTGGCCCGGGTGGACGAGGCGGTCCGGGCCGGCCGACCGCCGGGCAGCGTGGTGGGCGTGACTGGGCTGCCGGTCACCCCCGAGGTACGCCGACTTCGCGAGCGCGGCGTCCTCGACCGGCTACCCATGTTCGACCGGATCACGCCCGACGGGGTGGCCTGGACGGACGGGCGGTTCGTGCCGGCGGACGTGATTCTCTGGTGCACCGGATTCCGGGCAGCCATCGACCATCTCGCCCCGCTGGGCCTGCGCACGCCGGGCGGCGGTATCACGATGGACGGCACCCGCGTGGCCGCCGACGCGCGGGTTCACCTGGTCGGGTACGGCCCCTCGGCCAGCACGATCGGGGCCAACCGGGCCGGCCGCGCGGCGGTCACCGAGATTCGCGCCTGGCTGGCCCCGGCCGCCGCTCTCCACTGACCTGGCTCTATTTGACGGATGCCCGGTGAGCGGGCACGGTGGGAGAGACGGGGCCGTCAGCTGCCCCGATTCGATGCGACGGCGACGACCGTTCGCCCTCTGTCGCCTCCCACGTGTGCTCGTACGCGGGCCGACTGTCCGGTCCGCGCGGTATCCGACCGCGAGCCGAGAATCCACGAGGAGTTCCACACATGCTCACCATGACCGATAACGCCGTGCTCGTCATTCGAGACCTCGCCAACCAACAGGACGTCGCCCAGGACGGCGGGGTGCGGATCGCCGCCGACACCGAGGCCGGCTCGCTCACCGTCGAGTTGGTGCCCGAACCGGTACAGGGCGATCGGGTGGTGGACAACCAGGGCGCCCGGATCTTCCTGGACGAGGACGCCGCCGAACTGCTCGGCGACGCGTCGGTGGACGCCACCGTCGACGACGAGGGCATCATCCAGTTCGGCTTCACCGAGAAGCAGTAGACCCGACCCTCACCGCAGCGATCGTCCCCGCTGCGGCGGCGGACCCTGCCCGGGGTGCCACTTCGACGCGCCGTCGCCGGCCGGGTGCAGCAGAGTTCCGAGCACGTGGGCCAGGTGGTGCGAGGTGCTCCAGGCCGCCCAGTTGGCGGCCGAGCCGGCGCCGGCACCCCTGCGGGCCCGGCGCAGCAGCTCATGGTCGCCCCAGGAGAACGCCGCCCCGGCGGTTGGCCAGTGCGGTGCCGACACCAGCGTGCGACACAGGTCGGCGAAGCGGTCGTCGCCCCGGCCACCGCGTCGCGCCCAGCGGTAGACCCACCAACTGCCGTCGTCGGTGTATCGCACCGTCGGCAACCGGTCGCCGGGGTCACCGGTGCCCGGTGCGGCCGGGTGGACGCCGTAGTCGCCGTAGTCGACCCCGGTGTCGGCCAGCCGTCGCCACAGTTGCCAGTCCCAACGGTCCAGCTGGACCGGCTCGTCGGTGGGCAGCCGGGACAGCGTCGGCGGCATGCCACCCGCCGCCACCGTCACCGACCGCCAGGCGTGTCGGCGCGCCCAGTCGAGCAGGTGGCGTACCCGGGGCTCGGCGGTCCGCACGTCCGCCGGGCAGCACACGTCCCCCGCGTCCACCAGCAGGTCGCACTCTTCAGGGGCGAGGTCGGTGAACCGCCAGATCCGTTCCACGGCGGTGGTGCTCGCGTCCGGCCCGGCCCGGTCGTGGCCGGCCCGCAGCCGGACGAGCGCGCGCCGGCCGTACGCCCGCGCCGCCGCGCCGTGCGCGACCAGCCGGTGGTCGCTCTCGGTGAGCCCGATGACCGGCACCACGGGTACGCCCCAGCGGGTCAGTTCCGCATCGGGGATGTCGGGCAGCGCGCTGACGTCGATGGCGGGCAGCAGCCCGACTGGTAACCGCCGGATGGTGTCCATCATGGACCGGTCGATCGCGCCGATCTCCAGGATCGGGGCGACCAGTGCGGCGTGTGCGGGATCGAGGTGGC
Source organism: Micromonospora vinacea (assembly GCF_015751785.1). Classification (NCBI taxonomy): domain Bacteria; kingdom Bacillati; phylum Actinomycetota; class Actinomycetes; order Micromonosporales; family Micromonosporaceae; genus Micromonospora; species Micromonospora vinacea. The sequence goes on from NZ_JADOTY010000001.1 coordinate 3,105,706, forward strand.
TCAGGGCCTCAAGCTCGCCTCGTCGGCTGGCGAGGATGGGACGGTAGACCGGTGCGGCCGCCCGGTCCCCGTGGGCGGGCACCATAGTTCAATCTAGCCAGGCATACGCACATCCCCCACTGATGTAAGCCGGAATTCGGCTGCTGCACTGTCGGTTCGACGACTACCATCCACCGATGCCCACGCCACGTCACCGTTACCGGTCCGACGACGAGGACAGCGCACGGTGGACCGGCTTTCCGTTTCGCGACGGCGACATCGTGATCAGCACCCGGTCCAAGAGCGGTACCACCTGGATGCAGATGATCTGTGCGCTCCTGGTGCTGGGCACCCCGGACTTGCCGGCGCCGCTGACAGTGCTGTCGCCCTGGCTGGACTGGTTGGTTGAGCCGCGGGACGCGGTGTACGACCGGCTGGCCGCACAGCCGCACCGGCGGTTCATCAAGACGCACACCCCACTGGACGGGGTGCCGCTCCACCCTCGGGTGCACTACGTGGTGGTGGCGCGGCATCCGCTGGACATGGCGGTCTCCCTCTACCACCAGGGCGCCAACCTGGATCGGGAACGCATCGCCGAGTTGACCGGCCAACCCGCCTCGACCGGTTCACCCGGTGAGCGGCCCGCGGTGCGGGAGTGGTTGCTGAACTGGGTCGACCGCGAGGCGGATCCCCGCGCCGAACTGGATTCGCTGCCCGGCGTGCTGATGCACCTCGGCGACGCGTGGGCCCGTCGGCACGAGCCGAACGTCGAGCTGGTGCACTACGACGACCTGCTGGCCGATCTGGGTGGTGAGATGCGCCGGCTCGCCGACAGATGGAAACTCCCGAGCCCGGGGCCGGAGTTGGTTGCGGCGGCCACCTTCGGTCGCATGCGGGAGCGCGCCGACCGGCTCGCACCGGACACGCTCGGCGTGCTGCGGGACCGGCGGGCGTTCTTCCGTCGGGGAGGCTCGGGTCAGGGGCGTGATCTGCTGGACGAGGCCGCGCGGGCCCGCTACCAGGAACGGGTCGCGGCGCTGGCCCCGCCCGACCTGCTCACCTGGCTGCACCGCTAGGGCCTGCCAGCGCACAAGAGCGCACGGCGCCGTTTCGACAGTGGTCGGAACGTCGCCGTGCTCTGGCCGTCTCCCACCACCGCAGCCGTTCGGCGGTACGTCGGCGGGGACCTGGCTCGACCGGCCCTTCATGCCGGTCTGCGCTCTCGATCCCCGGTCGGGACGAATCCAAACCCACTGACCGTGGGGAATTCCACCATTCGCCAGTCCCGGCGTGGTGTGCCGCCGGACGGGGTATGAGCGTGGACATGGAGCATTTCACTATCGCGACCGTCGCCGAGAAGAGCCCGGATTTCCGGCGGGTGCTGTGGACCGGTGAGCACACCCAGCTGGTCATCATGACCATCCCCGCGGATGGAGAGATCGGCGAGGAGGTGCACGAGGACATCGACCAGATCCTGACCTTCGTCAGCGGCGTCGGAGAGGCCCGGGTCGCCGGTGCGAAGCGGAAGGTCGCCGCAGGTGACCTGGTCGTGGTCCCGGCGGGCACCAAGCACAACTTCGTCAACACCGGCCCCAACCCGCTGGTGCTGTACACGGTCTACGGGCCGCCGGAGCACGCCGACCAGGCCGTGCACAAGACCAAGGAAGAGGCCGACGCCGCCGAGGCGGCGGGCGAGGACGAGCCACCGACCGAGTGAGCTGTCCCGCCTGATCCGGGCCGATCCGGGTACCCCCAGCGGGTGGAGGAGCAGCAGCCGGCGATCTCCGACTACGGGTTCCTCTCGGACTCTCGTTCGGGTGCCCTGGTCGGCAAGGACGGCTCGATCGACTGGTGGTGCCCGCACCGGTTCGACGGGTCGTCAGTGTTCGCGCGGCTGCTCGACCCGGGAGCCGGCCACTTCCGGCTGGCGCCGGTCGGGGTCGGCGGCCGGGGTCACCGGGTGGAGCGCGCGTACCTGCCGGACACGTTGGTGCTGCGGACCGTGCACCACACCCCGCACGGCAGCGTGGCGGTCACCGACGCCCTGGCCGCCGAGGTCGGCGCCCGCGCCCACGAGCTGGGCAAGAACTCACCCGCCGTGCTGATCCGGGTGGTCGAGGGGCTCTCCGGGCGGGTACGGATGGCGTTGGACTTCGCGCCCCGCCCGGAGTATGGCCTGCTCACGCCGTACCTGCACGAGCAGCCGGACGGCGGGGTGCTGGCCGGGGCCGGCCCGGTGGTGCTGGTGTTGCGCGCCGGAGGTCTGCATCTGCGGGCGGGCACCGACCGGGTGAGCCACGAGTTCGAGGTCTCCGCCGGTCAGGTGATCGGGATGGACCTCGCGTTCGGCGAGGCGTACGGCGACCCGCCGGCCCGGATGGACCCGCTGACCACCCTCGCCGAGACGACACAGGCGTGGCAGGCGTTCCGGGAGACGCACGGGTACTCCGGCCGCTACCCCGAACTCGTCAAACACAGCTCGACGGTCCTGACCGGCCTCACGTACGCCCGCAGTGGCGCTGTCGCCGCCGCGCTCACCTCATCGCTGCCGGAGCGGATCGGCGGCGACCGGAACTACGACTACCGCTACTCCTGGCTGCGGGACTTCTCGTTGACGATGCGGGCGCTCTGGGTGGCCGCCTGCCCCGACGAGGCGTCCCGGCTGTTCGCCTGGGTGACCCGCTCGATCGGCCGGTTCGGCGATGAACCCGTGCCGGTGCTCTTCGGGCTGGAGGGCGAGCGCGACCTCTCCGAGCATCACTGCAACCACCTGCGCGGCTACCGCGGCAGTCGACCGGTGCGGGTCGGCAACGACGCCTGGCGGCAGCGGCAGCTCGACGTGCCGGGTGAGGTGATGTCGGCGGTGTGGCGGCTGCGCGACTACCTGGGCGCGCGGTTCGAGGACGAGCTGCGGGAGATGGTGCTCGGGCTGACCGAGCAGGTGGCTGCGACGTGGCACCTGCCGGACCGGGGCATCTGGGAGACCCGCGACGAGGAGCGCCACTACGTCTCGTCCAAGGTGTCCTGCTGGCTGACGATGGACCGGGCGGTGGGGCTCGCCGACCGGCTCGGTGATGGGGCCGACCCCCGTCGCTGGGCCCGGGTGCGCGACGAGATCCGTGAGACAGTGCTGCGCGAGGGGTGGAACGACCGGATCGGGGCGTTCACCGGCGCGTTCGGGTCGGCGGAGCTGGATGCCTCGGTGCTCGCCCTGCCGGTCACGCACTTCCTGCCGGCCACCGACCCTCGGATGCGCTCGACCATCGCGATGGTCGAGCGCGAGCTGGGCACCGAGGACGGCCTGCTGCGACGCTGGACCACCGACCCGGCCGGATTCCTGCTGTGCTCGTTCTGGCTGGTGGAGTGCCTGGTGATGATGGGTGAGCAGCAGCGGGCCGAGGCGCTCTTCGAGCGGGTCGTCGGGCACTCCAACGACGTGGGGTTGTTCAGCGAGCAGATCGACCTCACCACCGGCGCGCAGCTGGGCAACACTCCGCAGGCGCTCTCGCACATCGGGCTGATCAACGCGGCCTGGCGGATCACCGAGCCGGAGAGCTACTGATCGGTCGGCGGGCGGCCCGGCCGGAATCCTGCAACAGACCTGCAAGCGCCAGGCATTGACGTTGATGCTTGGGCGGTCCTAGCCTCGAAGGAGCGGGAAAGCCCTTTCCCCAGGGCTTTGATCCCGCTTCACCCCGCTTCGGATCCGGGCGTCCGGCGGGGGCGCACACCGATCCCGTTCAGCGCAGCACGCCGTGCCGACACGTCTCGGTACGGCCGCCGAGGGATCACCACCACATGCGTCAAGGAGGACACCTGTGCAGAAAAGACGACTCTCCGGCCGCCGACCACTCCTGCTGGCGGTGGGTGCCGGGGTGACAGTTGCGGCCCTCGCCGCCGGTATGACCTCGGCCTTTGCGGCCACCGTCTTCAGCGACGACTTCACCGACGGCGACACCTCCGGCTGGTCCAAGTCCGGTGGCACCTGGACCGTCGACGGGTCGGGCGTGCTCAACCAGTCCAACGCCGGCAGCGAGCTGGCCCGGCAGTTCGCCGGCCAGACCAGTTGGACCAACTACTCGGTGCAGGCCCGGGTCCGGCCGACGAGCTTCGGCTCGTCCAGCGCCCTGGTCGGGCTCGCCGCCCGCTCCACCAGCAGCACCAAGATGTACCGGCTGGCCCTGCTCGGCTCCGGCCGGGCCGAACTCCAGGCGGTCAACGGCAGCTCCGTCACGGCGATCGGTTCCGCCTCGATCGGCGTCGGCGCCGGCACCTGGTACACACTGCGCATCGAGACGAGCGGCAGCACCATCCGCGGCTTCGTCAACGGCACCCAGATCGCGTCCGGCAGCAACAGCCTGGCCGGCGCGGGCCGGATCGGCCTGGTCACCGCGTACGCCAGCGGCGGCTTCGACGACGTGGTGGTCGACTCGTCCGGCGGCGGCAACCCGACCACACCGCCACCGACCACCACTCCGCCACCCACCACACCGCCGCCGACCACCACACCTCCGCCGACCACCACACCTCCGCCGGCTGGCTGGCCGACGCCCACCGGCAGCCAGAAGGTGGACGCCACGATCCCGGTCTCCGGCTCGTTCGACGGTGGGCTCAAGCGCTACTACGGCATCGGTGACGGCGGGCAGAGCGAGAGCCAGGACCCGATGTTCGAACTGGCCGCCGGCGCCACCCTGCGCAACGTCATCATCGGCGCCCCGGCCGGCGACGGCGTGCACTGCGAGGGCAACTGCACCCTGATCAACGTCTGGTGGGAGGACGTCGGCGAGGACGCGGCGACCTTCCGCGGCGGCACCACGTACACAGTCGACGGCGGCGGGGCCCGCTCCGCCAGTGACAAGGTCTTCCAGCACAACGGCTCGGGCACCGTCTACATCAAGAACTTCCGGGTGGAGAACGCCGGCAAGCTCTACCGCGCCTGCGGCAACTGCTCCACCTCGTACCAACGGCACGTGGTGATCGACAACGTGACCGTCCGGAACACCGACGCGATCGCCGGCATCAACACCAACTGGGGCGACACCGCCCGGTTCAGCCGGATCACCATCGTCGGCGACCCGGACCGGGAGACCTCGATCTGCGTGAAGTACAAGGGCGTGCCGAAGGGCAGCGAGCCGACCGAGATCGGCGAGGGCGCCGACGGCGTCAACTGCCTCTACTCACCCTCGGACATCACCTACCAGTAGACCGGCACGACGGCACCCCGCGGACCGCCCGGCCCGCGGGGTGCCGCCAGGTCACCCCATCAGGGGTACGCCGGAGACGTCGACAGTGTCCGGATACTTCAGCCCGGCGCCGGTGTTGAGCACCACCACCCGCTCGCCGGCCCGGATCCACCCGCCCGCGCGCAGCTGCCGTGCCGCGGTGAGGCAGGCCGCCCCCTCCGGGCAGAGCAGCAGCCCCTCCCGGGTGGCGAAGTCCCGCAGGTCGGCCAGGATGTCCGCGTCGTCGACGGCGACGGCCGTGCCGGAGGACTCCCGCAGCGCAGCCAGGATCAACTCGTCACCCAGCGGGGCCGGCACGGTGATGCCGAACGCCACAGTGTGCGCGTCCGCCCACGGCTGCGCCCGATCCTCACCGGCGGCGAACGCCCGCACGATCGGCGCGCAGCCGGTGGACTGCACCGCCACCAACCGGGGCAGCTTGTCGCCGATCCACCCCAGCTCGCGCAGCTCGTGCAGCGCCTTGTGGATGCCGATCAGGTCGACCCCACCACCGGTCGGATAGATGATCACGTCGGGCGCCTGCCAGCCGAGCTGCTCGACGATCTCGTACCCCATCGTCTTCTTGCCCTCCAGCCGGTAGGGCTCGCGCAGCGTGCCGGCGTCGAAGATCGCCCCGTTCGACTCCGCGATCAGCTCGGCCACCCGCCGACCGGCGTCGCCGATCAACCCGTCGATCAGGCGCAGGTCGGCACCGGCGGCGACACACTCGCGCCGGCAGATGCTCGGTGCCGCCAGCGGCATGACGATGGTGGCGCCCATCCCGGCCCGCGCGGCGTAGGTTGCCCAGGCCGACCCGGCGTTGCCGTTGGTGGGCATCGCGATCCGCTCGACGCCCAGCTCACGGGCCCGGCTCACCCCGACCGCCGCGCCCCGGGCCTTGAACGAGCCGGTCGGGATCAGCCCCTCGTCCTTGACCATCAGGTCCGCGATGCCGATCTCGGTGCCGTACGACGGGGCGCGCAGCAGCGGCGTCCAGCCCTCACCCAGCGTGGTGACGTGCCGAGGGTCGGCGACCGGCAGCAGCTCCCGGTAACGCCACAGGTCGGCCGGGCGCAGCGGAAAGCGTTCCGGGGTGACCGCCTTCGCCACTGCCGCCAGGTCGTAGTGGGCCAGCAGCGGTGATCCGCACTCGCAGAGGTTCTGTAACCGGTCGGCGGCGTACTCCTTGCCGCAGCGCGGGCAGTCCAGGTGGGTCAGGTACACGTCGCTCCTCGCCGTCACGTCGCGTCGATGCTCAGCCAGTGCCGGCTGCGCCGCCCCGGCTGGTAGACCGAGTCCAGTCGCTTGGCGAGCACACCTGGCAGGCCCTGTTCCTGCCCGGCACGCAGGGCCTCGTCGCCCGCGCCCGGGAACCACGGCGGAGTCTGCCAGTGCGTACCGGCCAGGACCAGCCCATCGAGCAGCTCCCGGCGTTGCGCGTACGGCACGCCGACACTGCTCACACCCTCCAACCAGAGCAGGTCGACGATCAGGTACTGGGCGCCGGCCGGGACCCTGCTGCCGGTGGCCGGCCGGACCGGGCGGACCCGCCCGGCACCGTCGATGCGGACCAGAACACCGTCGAGCACCGCCTCGGTGGGCGCGAGGGCCTCGGCCATCGCGCGCAGCCACGGGTACCCGCCGGTGATCTCCTCGTCGGTCTCGGAGAGCAGCCGCAGCCGCCCGCCGGAGACGTACGCCATCGCCCGGACACCGTCCCAGCGCAGCTCGTACCCCCACGCGGCCCGGTCGCGGGGGAGCCCGGCGGCGGGCGTGGCGTGCATCGGTCGGACCAGATCCGGCATCGCTGTCCAGCCCGGCGGCGCGGGGTCGGTGCGGCGGACCATCCAGTCCCGCCCGCCCGTGGCGAAGAGGACGTAACGGCCGGCGGTCCGCTCACCGGAGAGCGTCACGATCACCTCGTCGTCGCGCCACTTCTCGCAGCGGTAGGTGCCCCGGTCGTGGATCAGCATCCGGCCGCCGCCGTACTCGCCGGCGGGGATCTCGCCGGCGAAGTCGAGGTACTCCATCGGGTGGTCCTCGGTGTGCACGGCGAGGTGGTTGCGACCCGGATCGCGGGGCAGACCGCGTGGCACCGCCCAGGACGCGAGCACCCCTTCGCGCTCCAGGCGCAGGTCCCAGTGCAGGCTGCGGGCGTGGTGCTGCTGGATGACGAAGCGGGCGACGCCGCCGTCGGGGCCGGCCGGCAGCGGGCGCTCCGCCGGCACCGGCTCGGGCGTGCGGGCCGCGTCCCGCCGTCGCCGGTACTCCTCCAGCCGGTCGGTCACAACCACATTCTCCGGCAAACCGGACCGGTGCGCTGGACGCCGGAGTGTCCGGTTCGCTCGGCGGCCGGGGGCGCGGCGGGGTAGAACGGACCTCATGGACCTCACCGACCAGCCCACCGTCCTGCTCCCCGGTGACGTGCGGATACCCCTGCTCGGCTTCGGCACCTGGCAGGCCACCGGCCAGGCCGGTTACGACGCCGTGCTGGCCGCGCTGGACACCGGCTACCGGCACGTCGACACCGCCACCGTGTACGGCAACGAGCGGGAGGTCGGCCGGGCGGTGCGCGAGAGCGGGCTGCGTCGGGAGGACCTCTTCATCACCACCAAGCTCCCGCCGGACCGGGTGGGCCGGGAGCGCGCGACGCTGGAGGCCAGCCTGGAGGCGCTCGGCGTCGAGCACGTGGACCTCTGGCTGATCCACTGGCCGCCGTCGTCGCCGGGGGACAGCATCCCGCTCTGGCGCGAGCTGCTCGCCGCCCGGGACGAGAACCTGGCGCGGGCGGTCGGGGTGAGCAACTACAGCACCCCCGAGATCGACGAGCTGATCCAGTCCACCGAGGAGAACCCGGCGGTCAACCAGATCCGGTGGAGCCCGTCGCTGTACGACAGGCAGCGGCACGCCGAGCACCGGGACCGGGGGGTGGTGCTGGAGGGGTACAGCCCGTTCAAGACCAGCGACCTCAGTGACCCGGTGCTGACCAGGATCGCCAGCGCGCACGGCGTCTCCCCGGCGCAGGTGGTGCTGCGGTGGCACATCGACCACGAGATCGTGGTGATCCCGAAGTCGGTGACCCCGGAGCGGATCACCGCCAACTTCGACGTCTTCCACTTCTCGCTCACGGCCGAGGAGATGCGCGACATCGACGAGCTCGGCGAGGTCTGATTCGGCGGTTTTCTTCAGCCGGCGACCCGGCGATGAAGGGTATCGACATCGACGTACGTGACGGTATAGCGTGCCCGTCATCACGTTCGTCGATCCGTTCGTACCCGCCGTCGCTGGAGGATCGCCATGACCCGAACCCCGTCCATCCGTCTGCGCCGCCGTGGGGTGCTCGGCATCCCCGCCCTGGTCGTCGCCGCACTGACCGTCGTCGCCCGACCCGCCGCGGCGAACGCCGCGCCGAAGGCCGAGTGCCTCGCCGACCTGCTTCAGGACGCCTGATGGCGACGATTCCCTGGCTGGTGGACGTGCTGCGCGCCGCCGGGGTCCAGGTCGTGGTCGAGGGGGACTGGCTCAACCGGATGCGGCCCGGCTCCTTCGACCCGATCGGTGTCCTCTGGCACCACACCGCCTCGACCTCCAGCGCCAGCAACCCGCACCCGGCGCTCGGCATCTGCATCAACGGCCGGTCCGACCTGCCGGGGCCGCTGTGCCAGGCGCTCGTCGACTACAACGGCGTCTTCCACGTCATCTCCGCCGGCCGGTGCAACCACGCCGGGGTCAGCGGCGGCAGCGGGCCGATCCCGGCCGGGGACGGCAACACCCTGATGATCGGGTGGGAGATCGACTACAACGGCGTCAACCAGGAGATGACCGCCGCGCAGTACAACGCGTCGCTCGCCGCCACCGCCGCCGTGCTCACCCGGCTCGGCCGGGACAGCAGCTACGCCCGGGGCCACCGGGAGACCAGCACCACCGGCAAGATCGACCCGTCCTTCATCGACCTGAACGTCATGCGCGCCGACGTGGCGGCGAGGATGGCCGGCGGCGGCACCGCCTGGTCCTCCACCGTGGACAACACCACCAGCGGCCGGTTCACCGCCAGCGCCAACTGGGGCGTGTCGTCGTACTCCAGTCAGCGCTACGGCGCCGACTACCGGTACGCGGACCCGGTCGCCGCCAGCGATGTCGCCTGGTACCGGTTCAACGTCCCGGCCACCGCCAACTACCGCGTCGAGGCCTGGTGGCCGGCGAACTCGGGCTACAACAGCGCGGCGCCCTACATCGTCGCCACCAGTACCGGCAACCAGACCGTCCGCGTCGACCAGCGGGCCACCGGCGGGCAGTGGCGCATCCTCGGCACGTTCACACTCCCGGCGGGCGACGCCAACCGGGTGGGCGTGAGCCGGTGGAGCAACGCCACCGGCCTGGTCGTCGCCGACGCCGTACGCCTCACCCGCGTCTGACAGTGATCTCGTGAGTGGTGGGGGCGCGACCGCGTGGTCGCGCCCCCACGACAGGTCAGGAGCGGGAGCAGGTCGCCCCGTTGAGCGAGAAGCTGGTCGGGGACGAGTAGCCCCCGCTCAGCGTTCCCTGGTAGCCGAAGCTGGCCGTGCCGCCGGGTGCGACCGACCCGTTGTGGCCGACGTTCCGGGCGGTCACCGTCGACCCGCTCTGGCTCACAGTGGCGTTCCAGGCGTTGGTGACCTGCTGCCCGCCGGGCAGGCCGTAGGTCAGCGTCCAACCGTTGATCGCGCTGGAGCCGGTGTTGGTGATCTGCACGTCGGCCGTGAAGCCGTTGTTCCACGAGTTCGCCGTGTACTTCACCGCGCAGCTCGCGCCACCGCCCGGCGGCGGCGTGGTCGGCGGCGGCGTGGTCGGGTTACCGCCACCGTTGACGTTGGCCGAGAACGAGGTCACCGCGAGGCCGACGCCACCCTGCCAGGGCTCGAAGCCGGCCTGGATGCTGGTCAGGTACCAGGAGTTGGTGATCGCGCCTCGGTTGCGGGTGTCGTTGATGAAGTCCAGCACGCTGAAGTTCAGGCTGGAGACCGCCGACGACGCGACGTAGGAGATGACGTTGTTGGAGCCGTTGCTGCCCCGCCAGACCTCCCAGGTGCGGCCGGCCAGGTTCGTGGTGCCGACGACCGAGCCGATGGGCTGGATCGGGCCCTGCCGGTTGAGCCAGATCATGATCTCCATCTGGTTCACCCCGTCCCGCTTGGGCGACGGGTCCAGCCAGATGTCGTACGACGCGTTGTAGGTGGCGCCGCTGACGTAACGGTAGGAGATGCTGCTGGTGGCGCTGCTGATCTGGCTCACCTGCATCGGCAGGTTCGTGCCGGGGGAGCAGTTGGTGTAGTGACAACCGAAGAACACCGAGGGGTACGCCGTGGGCGCCCCGTTGGTGGGGCTGCTGCCGTTCAGGGTGGTGATCTCGAAGCCGTTGCTGGTGGCGTTGATGCACTGCTGGGCGGTGGTGCCCCAGCGGTTGTTCTGCACCACGTAGCGGCCCTGGATGGTGGTCGAGCCGTACTGTTCGCAGATCAGGGTGTCGGCGGAGGCGCTGCCGCCGAGGGCCACTGCCACCAGCGAACTGGCGACCAGCAACCCGGCGGCGGCCAGGGCCCGAAGTTGACGTTTCATGACGCTCCTTGACTCGGCGCGTGCCGGGCGCCGGATGTGGTGGGGTACTGCGGGAGCGCTCCCACGCTCAACGACACATTTACATGTCTGAAACTGCTACGCAACCGTCCGCGTCGAACTGGTGAATTGTGAGGATTGCCATGCCCCCGCCGGACGGATGGCGACGGACGGCCAGCCAAGCGGTGCGGGCCGCCGACGAGCGGCGGGGTGCGGACCGATCGGGCCTGGTGTGCGCCGATCGCTCCGAGTAGCGTGTTGCCTCCAACGCGTGCCGCTCCCCCTCCGGAGGCGTACACCACCATGGGTGGCTCCCCCCTGCGCATCCTCGTCGTCGGCGCGGGCATCGCCGGCCTGGCCGTAGCCCGGGCGCTGCGCCTGGCGGGCTTCCGGCCCGACGTCACCGACAAGCTGCCACCGGGGGAGTCCACCGAGACCGGCCTCTACCTCCCCGGCAACGCCGCCCGCGCACTGCACCGCCTCGACCTGCACGACCCGGTCCGGCCGACCGGGCAGGTGATCCACCGGCAGCGGTTCTTCGACGCCGCAGGCGCGCAACTCTGCGAGGTCGACCTCGACGCCCTCTGGGCCGGCGTCGGCGAGTGCCGCGCACTGCCCCGGGCCGACCTGCACCGGGTGCTGCTCAGCGGTGCCGGCGGCGCCGTCCGACACGGCGCCGAGGTCCGCACCCTTGACCTCCTCCCGGGCGCGGTCGGCGTCACCTTCACCGACGGCACCACCGCCGAGTACGACCTGGTCATCGGCGCCGACGGGCCGCGCTCGTCGGTTCGTGCGCTGGCGGCGCTCGGTGGGCCGCCCCGCCCGGTCGGGCAGGTGGTCTACCGGGCCGTCCTGCGCGACGGTCCACCGGTCACCGAGTGGACCGCACTGCTCGGCCAGCGGTCCGGGTTCCTGATGGTGCCGATCGGTGCCGGTCGACTGCACCTCTACGCCGACGAGGCCGGCACCGAGGAACCCGCCGACCCCCTCGCGCGGCTGCGGGAGCTCTTCGCCGACTACCGCGGCCCGGTCCCCGAGGTGCTGGCGGCGCTCGACGAAGTCCACGTCGGGATCACCGACGAGGTGGAGCTGGGCCGCTGGTACCGGGGACGCGTCCTGCTGGTCGGCGACGCCGCCCACGCCACCGCGCCGACGCTGTCGCAGGGTGCGGCCATGGCGTTGGAGGACGCCGTGGTGCTGGCCGAGTCGCTACGGGCCGCCAACAGCGTGGAGGCGGCGCTCATGGCGTACGAGAGTCGTCGCCGTCCGCGTACCCGATGGGTGCGGGACCGGACCCGGGACCGCAACCGGACCAGGGACGTGCCGCCGGCGCTGCGCGACCCGCTGCTGCGCGGACGCGGCGACCGTATCTTCGGAGAGCACTACCGCCTCCTGCTCGGCCCGCTGTAGGCCCGTAGTAGATCGTGTCACGCCACCCCACGCGGCGCTGCGACCTGCCGGGGACTATCCTCCTTGCGGATGACGGCCCGCCGATAACCAGCGTGTGCCGAGCGGGACAACCGAGAACCGGAGGCCACTCGTGACCACCGTCGCACCCAAGCCGGTCGTGACCCGGCCCTGGCCGGTCCGGGAGCCGGTCAAGGGGTCGGCCATCGCGCGGCTGCTGCGAACCACGGACGCGAAGCAAATCGGGATCATGTACATGGTCACCGCGTTCGTGTTCTTCATGATCGGCGGCCTGATGGCCCTGGTCATGCGGGCTGAGCTGGCCCGACCCGGGCTGCAGTTCCTGTCGCCCGAGCAGTACAACCAGCTGTTCACCATGCACGGCACGATCATGTTGCTGTTCTTCGCGACGCCGATCGTGTTCGCGTTCGCGAACTACATCGTGCCGATCCAGATCGGCGCGCCCGACGTCTCCTTCCCCCGACTGAACAGCTTCGCCTACTGGCTGTACCTGTTCGGCGGCACGATGGCGACGGCCGGGTTCCTCACCCCGGGTGGCGCCGCCGACTTCGGCTGGTTCGCTTACGCGCCGCTGAGCAGCGTCGAGCACTCGCCCGGCGTCGGCGCCAACATGTGGATCATGGGTCTGGCCATCTCCGGTCTGGGCACCATCCTCGGCGCCGTGAACATGATCACCACGGTGCTGACCCTGCGCGCGCCCGGCATGACCATGTTCCGGATGCCGATCTTCACGTGGAACATCCTGGTCACCAGCCTCCTGGTGATCCTGGTCTTCCCGCTGCTGGCCGCCGCGCTGTTCGCGCTCGCCGCGGACCGCATCCTCGGTGCGCACGTGTACGACCCGGCAACCGGTGGGCCAATGCTCTGGCAGCACCTGTTCTGGTTCTTCGGGCACCCCGAGGTCTACATCGTGGCGCTGCCGTTCTTCGGCATCATCAGCGAGGTCATCCCGGTCTTCTCCCGCAAGCCGATCTTCGGCTACAAGGGTCTGGTCGCCGCGACCGTCGCGATCGCCGCGCTCTCCATGAGCGTCTGGGCGCACCACATGTTCGCCACCGGTCAGGTGCTGCTGCCGTTCTTCAGCTTCCTGAGCTACCTGATCGCCGTGCCGACCGGTATGAAGTTCTTCAACTGGATCGGCACCATGTGGCGGGGCCAGATCAGCTTCGAGACGCCCATGCTCTGGGCGGTCGGCTTCCTGGTCACCTTCCTCTTCGGTGGTCTCACCGGTGTGCTGCTGGCCAGCCCGCCGATCGACTTCCACGTGTCGGACTCGTACTTCGTGGTGGCGCACTTCCACTACGTGCTCTTCGGCACCATCGTGTTCGCGGTCTTCGCGGGCATCTACTTCTGGTTCCCGAAGATGTTCGGCCGGATGCTCGACGAGCGCCTGGGCAAGGTGCACTTCTGGCTCACCATGATCGGCTTCCACACCACGTTCCTGGTGCAGCACTGGCTCGGTAACGAGGGCATGCCCCGTCGGTACGCCGACTACCTGCCCAGCGACGGCTTCACCACGCTGAACACGATCTCCACGATCGGCGCGTTCATCACCGGTATCTCCACGCTGCCGTTCATCTACAACTGCTGGAAGTCGTACAAGACCGGCCCGGTGGTCGAGGTGAACGACCCCTGGGGTCACGGCAACTCGCTGGAGTGGGCGACCAGCAGCCCGCCGCCGCTGCGCAACTTCGACCGGATGCCCCGGATCCGCTCCGAGCGGCCGGCGTTCGACGCGAAGTTCCCGGAGTTGGCCGCCGGTGGTCAGAGCCTGGCCGGCCCGCCGGAGGGTGGCGCCAAGCCGCTCACCAGCGAGTCGGACGGCGGCGCCAGCTACCGCGAGGACACCGCGAGCGACGTCGACAGGCACTGACGCTCAAGCTCAGCAGTACGACGGGCGCCGCCCCCGGGACACCGGGAGCGGCGCCCGTCGCCATGTCGAGCCACTGCCACTCCCGCGCCTCGCCTCGTTTCGGCCTGGCTCGGCGTCTGCTCGGCTCCAGGCAAGGCATGTCCCTAGTGAGCGTGATGTCTGTGAGTCATCACGATGACTCACAGACATCACGCTCATCAACATGTATGCCTACCGGCGGAGCGCCCCGACCGGACGCAGCGTCGCCGTCGCGGTCAGACAGCGCCGTGCGGCGACCGGTAAGGGACGCGGACCACCAGTTCCGGTGTGGGTGCAGCCGTCAGCGGGCGGCGGGGGTGAGGTCGGCCTCGACGGGCGGCGGGGTGGCCGCGTCGGCGTTGCGGCGACGGCGCAGTTCGATCGGGAGCACCACCAGGGTGACCAGAGCGCCGAGCGCGCCGGTCACCACGAAGCCCCAGAGCGGTGCGCTGGCGTCGATCACCGCGCCGGCGAGTGGCGCGCCGATCGCGATGCCCACGGTCACGGCGGAGCCGTGCAGGCCCATCGCCTCACCGCGTACCTCGGCCGGAACCAGGCGGCTGACCGCGTCCGAGCCGGCCGCGATGGTCGGCGCGCAGAGCGCGCCGGCGGGGATCAGCGCCAGGCACAGCAGCCACCAGTGCGCACCGCCCAGCCCTACCGGGATGGTGCACACGGCCAGCGCGGCGGTCAGTGCCAGCGGGGAGAACGAGCGGTGCACGGCCCCGTAGGCGAAACCGCCGGCCAGCGAGGCGACCGCCCAGATGGCCAGGACCGCGCCGGTCCAGCCGACCTCGCCGCTGGCCCGCAGGACGGCGACCACCGCGACGTCGGTGCCACCGAGCACCAGGGTCGCCGCGGCGCTGAGCGCCAGGACGGCGAGCAGCCGGGGTGACAGCCACTCCCGGCGCGGCACCCGGCGTTGTGGGCCGGTGGGCTCGGTGGCCTCCCGGATCGGTGGGTTGACCACCCACAGGGCGATCCCGGCGGCGACGATACCGCCACCGACCAGATACATGGTGGTCTGCGCCGAGATCGCGGTGACCAGGGCCACCGCCAACGCCGGGCCGATCATGAAGGACAGCTCCACCGACATCGAGTCCAGTGCGTAGGCCGGGCGGCGTTGGTCATCGGGGACCAGCGCGGCGATCGACTGACGGACCACGGAGAAGATGGGCAGGGCCAGGGAGCCGGCCACGAAGGCGGCCGGCAGGAGCACGGGGTACGTCAGTGAGGGCGCGGTGGACCAGAAGATCGCCTCGGCGATCCCGGTGAGTACCAGGACCGGGCGCAGCCCTCGCCGATCCACGAGTCGACCGAGCAGCGGCCCGCCGATCGCCGCGCCCACTGTGACAGCCGCACCCACCAGGCCGGCCGCCCCGTAGCCCCGATCGAGGTCGAGCACCACATGGAAGGTCAGCGTCACCCCGGTCGCGGTGAGCGGGATGCGGGCGAGGACGGCGACCACCAGCAGCGACCGCAGGCCGGGCAGGGCGAGCGCCCGCCGGTAAGGCTTCATGTTCACGTGGGTCCGTACCTCCGGCGACATCCTCGACCGGCGGCGGCCCCTTGGCCAACCAATTAACGCCTCATGCGGCCCTGATCACAGGCTGGCCTTGCATGACCACCCCGGCGCCTTCCATCGCCCGGAGGGCCACGTCGGTGGTCGCCGGGGCGACGGCGGCGGTCAACTCGAGCAGCACTGTGGTGGCGAAGCCCTCCCGGGCGGCGTCCAGCGCGGTCGCCCGGACGCAATGGTCAGTGGCGATGCCGACCAGGTCGACCCTGTCCACGTCGTGTCGGCGCAGCCAGTCGGCCAGGCACTCGCCGTCGCCCGCATGCCCCTCGAAACCGGAGTACGCCGCCGCGTGCTCGCCCTTGTGGAAGATCGCCTCGACCCGGTCCGTGTCGAGTTCCGGGTGGAACTCCGAACCGCTGGTGCCGACCACGCAGTGCCGGGGCCAGGACTCCACGAAGTCCGGCGGATCGCCGAAGTGGGCACCCGGGTCGACGTGGTAGTCCTTGGTGGCGACCACGTGCGCCCACCGGTCCGGCTCGGCGGCGAGCAACCGGGAGATCCCGGCGGCCACCCCTGCGCCGCCGGCGACAGCCAGCGAGCCGCCCTCGCAGAAGTCGTTCTGCACGTCCACGATGATCAGCGCGTTGGCCATCGGGGTTTCCTCTCTCCGTGCGGTCGGTGGCGCTCGGGGGTGCCTCAGCCTGCGGGTACGACGGTGACCGGCACGGCCGGGTCGCCAGCCGACAGCTTCAGCCCCTCCCACGGGATGGAGATCAGACACTCCCGCAGGTGCTCCCGCGACTCGTCGAGGGTGGGCAACGTCACCGGCTCACCGGCCACCACGTACGACTGCTGGAGCAGGCGGTCGTTGGGCTGCCGGTCCGGAACGCCCTGCGGGACGATGACCTCCTCGGTGGCGGTGCCGGTCGGCTTGTGCCGGCGGACCGCGACCTTCCGGCCGCCGATCGTCGCCTTGTGCTCGGAGCGCTTCACCACCGGCCGTCCCTCGACCTCGACCAGCTTGTAGACCAGCCCCGCGGTCGGTGCCCCGGAGCCGGTGACCACTGCCGTGCCGGCGCCGTACATGTCCACCGGTTCGGCGGCCAGCGCGGCGATCGCGTACTCGTCCAGGTCACCGGAAACGATGATCTTGGTCTCGGTGGCGCCCAGCGAATCGAGCAGCTCCCGGGACTGTTGAGCGATCACCGCGAGGTCACCGGAGTCGATCCGTACCGCCCGCAGTTCCGGCCCGGCCACCGCTATCGCGTTGCGGATGCCCTGGCTGATGTCGTACGTGTCGACCAGCAGCGTGGTGTCCTTGCCCAGCGTGGCGACCTGCGAGGCGAACGCCGCCCGCTCGTCGTCGTGCAGCAGTGTGAACGCGTGCGCCGCGGTGCCCGCCGTCGGGATGCCGTAGCGCTCACCTGCGGCGAGGTTGGACGTGAACCGGAACCCGGCCAGGTACGCGGCCCGCGCCGCGGCCACCGCCGCCTCCTCGTGTGCCCGACGCGACCCCATCTCGATCAGTGCCCGGCCCCGCGCCGCGGTCACCATCCGGGCCGCTGCGGCCGCCACCGCGCTGTCGTGGTTGAGGACGGACAGCGCCAGCGTCTCCAACACCACACACTCGGCGAAGCCGCCGGAGACGGTGAGGATCGGTGAACCGGGGAAGAACAGCTCACCCTCGGCGTACCCGTCGACGTCGCCGGTGAAGCGGTAGTCGGTGAGCCACGCCGCCGCCGTCTCGTCGACCACCCCGGTACGCAGCAGGAACTCGACCTCAGCGCTGTCGAACCGGAAGTCGCGGATCAGCTCGATCAGCCGGGTCGTCCCGGCGACCACGCCGTACCGGCGGCCGCTCGGCAGCCGGCGGCTGAACACCTCGAAGACACACCGGCGATCGGCGGTGCCGTCCTTCAGTGCCGCGCTGACCATGGTCAGCTCGTAGTGGTCGGTCAGGAGCGCGGGGCGGTGGATGCTCACCGCCCCAGCCTAAGGTTCAGCTCGTGTCGCCGCCGTCGTGGCCCGGGATCGAGCGTAACGCCGCCCACAGCTCGGCCCGACCGGTGACGCCGAGCTTGGCGTAGATCCGTTGGAGGTGGTTTTCCACAGTGCGCGCCGAGAGGTAGAGCCGTTCGGCGATGGCCCGACTGGGGGCGCCGTGCGCGGCGAGGCGTGCCACCTGCCACTCCCGCTCGGTGAGCACGGGCGCGCCGGCCTGGAGCGCCGCCGTCCGGATCAGGTCACAGCGGCCGAGCAACCCGGCGAGGCGCTCCCGGGCGTCGTTGGCCGCGGCCGAGTGCTGCCTGCGCAACCGCTGGACGGCCTGGGAGGTGGCCTCGGCGGCGTACACGGTCAACTCCAGGGCCGCGTAGTCGTCGGCGACCGCGAGCAGGTCGGTGGGGGAGTCGGTGACCGCGGCGCGGGCGTGCCGGGCCAGCAGCGGCGGGAGCACCCCGTCGACCCGCTCGGAGAGTTCGGCGAGGCGCTGCGCGACGGTGCGCCGGCCGCCATCGGAGCAGGTGGGCCCGACCGCCATGCCAGCCTGGTCCAGTCGGACGAGGTCGTGCAGGACGTGCACCTCGTGCCCGGCGAAGCCGTCCGAACGCAGCCGGTCCACCAGGTCGCCGAGGTGTTTGACAGCGCCCGGCAGGTCTCCCGTCGCGGCGAGCGTCGCGCCCCGAGCCTGCTCCAGCCACGGGTAGAGCACCGCCATGCCCGGCGCGTGGGTGCGGTCGGCTTCGGCCATCGCCGCAACCGCCTGCGCGGCGTCACCCCGCAGCGCCGCGGACTGGGCGCGTTCGGCCTGGGCCAGACCGGCGTAGACCCGACTCGTGGCCAGCACCGCGCAGGCGCCCAGGGACGCCCGCATGGCCGAGTCGCTCTGCCCGCGCAGCCGGGCCGCGTACGCCTGGAGGATGGCCAGGTAGCCGGTGCCGAGGCGGAAGTCGCCGGCGCCGGCGAGGTCGGCGAACTCGTCGGCCACGATCGCGTCGATCCCGGCCAGGTCGCCGGTGAGCATGAGCCGGGTGCCCCGGGCCAGCTCCAGGGCCAACTGGAGGTACGGCATGTCGGTGCGCCAACTGGCCGCGGCCGAGTGCACCTGGGCGATCGCCGTACCGCTGCGGGTCAGCTCGCCCTGCGCGGCCTGGACGTACGCGATGGTGGAGCGGGCCAGCTCGCGGGCGGCGACGCCGGCCGCCGGCCGGTCCAACACCTGTCGGCTGAGCTGCAGCGCGGTGGCCGTGTCCAGTCGGTGCAGGCGCATGATCGCCTCGAAGGCGTGCACCCGGGACCGGTCGGCGGAGTCGCTGAGCTGCTCGACCCGGCTCGCGATCTCCTCCACAGTGGACTCCCGGCTCAACCCCCAGTAACTGACCATCCCGCGAACGGTCAGCCAGCGGCAGAGCCGCCGCTCGTCGCCGGGCTCGGGCGTCACCGCGTCGAGGACCTCGATCGCCTCTTCGGGCCGGTCGGCGAACATCAGGATGGTGGCCAGCAGCTCCGCCGCGTCGTAGCCGCCGTCGGCGTTCAGCGCGGCCCGCGCCAGCCGGGTCGCCAGCGGTACGTCGTAGCGGGTGAACGCCTGCACCGCGGCGTCCAGCAGCAGGGCCGGATCCTGTGCCGTGCCCGAGTCGAGTCGCCAGACGGCAACCCGCAGCAGGTCGTCACGGCGGCGTTTGCCGACCTGCTCAAGCAGCTCGGCGAGGTGTGCCTGGAGTCGGCGGGTGCGGCTCACCGGACAGCGCCGGCGCATCACCTCGCCGTAGAGCGGGTGCGCCAGCCGGACGTTTGTGCGCCGGTCGTGTTGGACCACGGAGATCAGCCCGCGTTCCTCGGCGGTCTCCACGTCCGACTGCTCGGCGGCCTGCCTCAGGAGGTGCAGGCCCAGCGGTTCGCCGAACGCGACCAGCTCGACGACAGCGCGGACGCCGTCGGTGAGCTTGCCGACCCGGGTGTCGATGAGGTCGGTCAGGTTGGGCGCCAGCTCCAGTCGTCCGGTCCACTTCCAGATCCCGTACGTGCGCTTCAACTCCGCGCTGCCGCTGGCGGCGTGCACCAACTCGCGCAGCAGCAGCGGGTTGCCGGCCGACAGACGGCCGAGCCGGTCGGCGGAGCCGGCGTCGACCGGGCCGCCCAGGATCGCCGCCAGCAGATCGGAGGTCTGCTCCTGCGGCATCGGGGTCAGCTCGACGTGTTCGACCAGGTCGTCGGTCCAGAGTGCGCGGATCGGCAGCGGGATCTGCTCGCCGTCGCGCAGGGTGCCGACCACTGTGGCGTTCTCGGCGCGGGCAACCAGGTGCACGAGCGCGGCCGAGGGTGGATCGAGGAGGTGGGCGTCGTCGATGGCGAGCACGATCCGGCGGCCAGCCGCCTGCTGTTGCAGCAGGTTGAGCGCCCAGCGCAGGATCCCGGCGGGGGAGAGGCCCTGGGGTTGTTCGGCGGGCAGGACCTGGACCAGCCCGCCGAACGGCAGCGCGGCGGTGGTGGCGCTGGCGGCGATGGACCAGATCGCGAACCGGTCGGTGGGCAACCCACCGACGCCCTCGCGCAGCAACCGACTCTTGCCGATGCCAGCGCTGCCGCTGAAGAAGAGCCCGCGGCCGGCCTCACCGGTCACCGCCTCCAACAGGCGGTTGAGCTCATCCGTGCGGCCGACGAACTCCCATCGACTCATTCGCGCAGCATATCGACCGGAATCCGTCCGCGCCCGCACCGTCACCGTGCGAAGTTGAGTAACCGCACAATTACCGGTGAGTATTTGAGGTGTCCCGCCCGGTCGCCAGCCCGCCCGTAGTCTTCCGACATCCGGGTTTGCGTTCCGGAACTTTCGCGACCGGACCCACGGTCACCTGCAACGGGAGGCACCTGATGAAGCAGGGCCCTCTCCCCTCGGTCGACTCGCCGGACGACATGACCGGCCCAACCGACCTACCCACCTGCGGCCCCCTCCCCAGCCGGGTCGGCGTGTCCGGCGCCGCCCCGGACGAGCCGCTCGGTGTGGTCGCCGTCGGTCCGGCCGGTGCCGAACGGCGGGCCGTGCTCGCCACAGTGCTCGGGCTCGACCCGGTCATGCTCACCGTGCCGGCCGGCAGTTGGTTGGTGGTGCGCGACGCCAAGGTGCCCACCCGGGCTGCGTTCGTGCCGGGCTACCGCCAGCCGCACTCGTACGGCGCGGACCGGGATGCCGCCGGTCCGGCGTTGGCCCGCCCGCCTCGACGTGTCGAGTTGAGCGTGCCCGAGCCGCTGCTGCGGCACTTCACCCTGATCGACGTACCGGACACCGCCACCCTCGGCGTGTCCGGCACCCGGGTGCTGCTCGAAGCGGTGGGCAGAGCCGGCGCGCTGCTCTTCGTGATCGCCGCCGACCAGGCTTTCACCGCCGCCGAGTTGAACCTGCTCGCCGAAGTCGCTCCGACCTCGGTGGAGGTCGTCTTCGCGGTCACCCCGGGTGCGGCAGGTTGGGCTCCGCTGGGCGACGGCACGGCGACTACGGAGGGCGCGGGGGCGTCCGTCCCGCCGGTCGGGGGTGCGGAGACCGAGGTGGATGCGGTCGCGGTGACGGTGGAGGCACATCGGGCGGTGCTCCTGGCTGCGGTGCCGGCGCTGGCCGGCGCGCGGTGGTTTCCGGTCGACGACGCCGACACCGCCGCCGACCTGCGGCGGGCGCTGGTGGGCTGGGCGTCGCGTGAGGGGTTGCAGCGGGCGAGCGTCGACCCACCGGTCCTGCCGGGTCAGCACTGTCGCGTCGCTGTGGCCGCCGACCCGGGTGACTGGTCCGAACGGCTCGACCGCCACGCCCGCTCGTGTGCTCAGCGGATCCGCCAGCACCTCGCCCTGGAGTTGGCGAACATCCACCTGCGGGCCGTTCAGGAGATCGTGTTCGGAGTCGGCTGTGCCGGCCTACCGGATCTCCTCGACCGGGAGATGGCGGCGTTGTCGCTGTTGGCGACCGCGCAGTGCGACCAGGCGGTGCGCGGCATCGTGACCGACGTCGCGTCCCAGGTGCTCGGCGTGCCGCCGACCGAAGGCGTGCGACGCCGGATCACCCGGGCCGTGCAGTACGGACTTTCCGATCATCGGCCCGGCCAGGAATTGGACAAGGTGCTGTTGATCACCAGTACGGCCGGCGTGGCCGAGCTGACCGGCTCGGAGGCGATCGACGCCGCCGCCAGCTATCCGACGGCGTCCCGTGACGAGGTGCTCCCGCCGGTCGCTGTGGCACTCTCCGGCGGGTGCTGGCAGCAGTGGCGTACGCCCGGCAACGCCGACCACAGCGCGGCGCGGTCCTGGTCCCAACGGGCGGTGCGCGAGGTCGAGTTGGGGTTGTCCAGGGAGATCTCCCGACGGTTCGAGGTGATCCGCCTCTCGCTGGGCGTGGTGCTCTCCGATGCAGTCGATCACGGCATTCTGCTCGCCTGACGGCGCGCCCACCGGTGCGTCCGGGTCCGGGCCGGACCCCGCCTCCGAGGGCGTCCGGGGCGGGTCGGGAGTGCCCGGGGTGGGTGATCCGCGCCGGGCCGGCGTTCCGGTTCCTCGGTTCCGGGAAACCGGTGGCACGATGGGGGGCATGGCAGCTCCGCAGGTTGTACCGGTCGAGACGCCGGACACTGACGAGGTGCCGGCGTCCGACCGGCAGTGGGTGACGATCGTGTGGGACGACCCGGTCAATCTGATGACGTACGTGACCTGGGTCTTCCAGAAGCTTTTCGGCTACAGCCGGGAGAGGGCCGAACAGCTGATGCTGGACGTGCACCACAAGGGTCGCGCCGTGGTCTCCACCGGTGCCCGCGAGCGGATGGAGCACGACGCGTCGCAGCTGCACGCGTACGGGCTGTGGGCGACGGTGGACAGATCATGAGCATGTTCCATCGCCAGGCGGGTCGCTACGTCGCCGTCTTCGCCGTTGACGAGGTGCGGGTGCTGCGCAAGGTCGCCTCCGAGGTGGTGGGTCTGCTCACCGATGGCTTCGACCACACCGACCCGGTCGTCGGTCGGCTCTTTCCGGCGGTCTACCCGCAGGACGCTCCGGGCACCGCCGAGTTCCGCCGCTACACCGAGGGTGACCTGAAGACCGCGAAGATCGATCAGGCGGGGGCGATCCTGGCCGCGTTGCCGGACGACGCCGGTGGCGAGGTGCGGTTGGACGCCGAGGCCGCCGAGGCGTGGTTGCGGGCGCTCAACGACGCCCGGCTCGCGATGGGCGTCCGCCTGGAGATCAAGGACGGCACGGATCTGGGCGAGGAGCTGGACGACGCGGTCGCCGAGGACCCGGGTTCCAGCCGGGTGTTCCAGCTTTCGGTCTACGCCTATCTCGGGTATCTACAGGAGTCGCTGCTCAACGCCTTGATCGACTAGGGGTGACCGGCACCACTTCGGCCCGTGCCCGGCAGGCGTTAGGCTGGTGCACGTGCTGAGCATCGACCGGTCGATCATCGACGCGATCGTCGCCCACGCGCGCCGGGATCACCCCGACGAGGCGTGCGGCGTGGTCGCCGGTCCCGTCGGCAGCGACACCCCGACCCGGCACATCCCGATGGACAATGCCGCGCGGTCGATGACCTTCTACGAGTTCGACTCGATGGAGCACCTGCGCGTGTGGCGGGAGATGGACGACCGGGACGAGGAGCCCATCGTCATCTACCACTCGCACACCGCCACCGAGGCGTACCCGTCGCGGACGGATGTCTCCTTCGCCGGTGAGCCGGGGGCGCACTACCTGCTCGTCTCGACCCGTGAGCCCGACTCGGAGGAGATCCGGTCGTTCCGGATCGTCGACGGCGTGGTCACCGAGGAGCCGGTCCAGGTCGTGGAGGCCGGCGTCGACCCGCACGCCGTCCAGTCCTACATGTTCGGGCAGAGCCCGGCGACTGTCGATTACGAGTGTTCCGGCCGCTGACCTGTCAGCGCCGCAGCCCGTTTCGTCCCGTCACCGTAGGCACACCCGATCGAGGAGTTCGACATCATGGCCATTGAGGTTCGCATCCCCACCATCCTGCGCAGCTACACCGGCGGCGCCAAGGTCGTCGACGGCACCGGCGACACGCTCGCCGATCTGCTCACCGACCTGGATTCCCGGCACGGCGGTCTGCGCGGCCGGCTGATCACCGACGCGGGCACGCTGCACCGCTTCGTCAACGTCTACGTCAACGACGAGGATGTCCGCTTCCTCGGCGCGCTGGACGCGAAGCTCTCCGACGGCGACAGCGTCACCATCCTGCCGGCTGTGGCCGGCGGCGCGTTCGGCTTCGCCGCCGCCGCGGCGATCAGCTCGCACAGCGCCGCCGCAGCGGCGATCAGTTCGCACAGCGCCGCCGCGGTGGCCCGCGACGCCGTCGCGGCTCGCTGAGGTCGGCCGCCATGGCGCGGTACGACAGCCTGCTCGACGCCTGCGGGGGTACGCCGCTGGTCGGCCTGCCCCGGCTCTCCCCGACGGTGCCCGACGGGGCTCCTCCGGTGCGGCTCTGGGCCAAGCTGGAGGACCGCAACCCGACCGGCAGCATCAAGGACCGCGCGGCGCTGTTCATGGTCCGGGCTGCGGAGGAGGCTGGCCGGCTCCGCGCGGGTGACACCATCCTCGAACCGACGAGTGGCAACACCGGCATCTCGTTGGCGATGGTGGCCAAGCTGCGCGGCTACCGGCTGGTCTGCGTGATGCCGGAGAACGTCTCCACCGAGCGGATCCAGCTGCTCCGGATGTACGGGGCCGAGATCATCTTCTCGCCGGCGGCGGGCGGTTCCAACCAGGCGGTCGCCACCGCCAAGCAGATCGCCGCCGAGCACCCCGACTGGGTGATGCTCTACCAGTACGGCAACGAGGCGAACGCGCGGGCGCACTACGAGACGACCGGGCCGGAGCTGCTGCACGACCTGCCCAGCATCACGCACTTCGTGGCCGGGCTGGGCACCACCGGCACCCTGATGGGCACCGGGCGTTACCTGCGGGAAAAGGTCGAGGGCATTCAGGTGGTGGCCGCCGAGCCGCGCTACGGCGAGTTGGTCTACGGCCTGCGCAACATCGACGAGGGGTACGTTCCGGAGCTCTACGACGCCTCGGTGCTCTCCCGGCGGTTCTCGGTCGGCACCCGGGACGCGGTGTTGCGTACCCGTCAGCTGGTGGAGGTGGAGGGCATCTTCGCCGGGTTCTCCACCGGTGCCATCCTGCATGCCGCGCTGGCGGTGGCGCACGAGGCGGTGCGCGACGGCCGGCGGGCCGATGTGGCGTTCGTGGTCTGCGACGGCGGTTGGAAGTACCTGTCCACCGGCGCGTACGGCGGCACGCTCGCCGATGCCGAGGACGCCCTGGAGGGGCAGCTCTGGGCGTGACCGATTTTGGTCTGCCGACTACGGGCCGTCGACATTCGTCGACGGCCCGTTCGCTGCCCGGCGTACCGCGAGCGGGTGTCACGTTCGTGACAACTTCCGTTGGATGATTCTTGCCGCCGGGTGCGCCAGCGTAGGCTGCGCAGCGTGGCGTACGCGTCGGTAGAGATCATGGCTGGGACCATCGCCGGCACGGGTGCTACTGATAGTGACAGCGAGACCACTCGATGCGACTGACCGTTCTGGGAAGCGCCGGCAGTTTTCCTGGCCCCGAATCCCCCTGCTCGGCCTATCTCGTCGAGGCCGACGGCTTCCGGCTCCTGGTCGACTTCGGCTCGGGGTCGCTGTCCAGCCTTCAGCGGTACGCGGGGTTGCACGCCCCGGATGCGATCCTGCTGACCCACCTGCACTGCGACCACATGTTCGACGCCGTGCTGTACGTGGTGGTGCGCCGGTGGGCCCCGGACGGCCCCTACCCGGCGCTGCCGGTGTACGCGCCCGCCGGTGCGCCGGACCGGCTCAGCGCCGCGTACGGCGAGGACAGTTCGGTGGAGGACGTGTACCAGTTCTACGCGCTTCAGCCGGGCACCTTCCCGATCGGCCCGTTCAGCGTCACCGTCGACCGGGTCAACCACCCCGTCGAGACGTACGGCGTGCGACTGGAGCACGACGGCCGTTCGCTGTGCTACTCGTCGGACACCGCGCCCTGTGAGGCGCTGCTGCGGCTGGCCCAGAACGCCGACGTGTTCCTCTGCGAGGCCAGTTACCTCGACGGCGTGGACAATCCGCCGGATCTGCACCTGACCGGTCGGGAGGCCGGTGAGGCGGCGACCAAGGCCGCTGTCGGCCGGCTGTTGCTCACCCACCTGGTGCCCGCCTGGGGCAGCGAGGCCCACACGCTGGAGTCGGCCGCCTCCGCGTACACCGGGCCGCTCGAGGTGGTCCGGCCCGGCGCCAGCTACGACGTCTGACGCGCCGAGTCCCGGTTCGCCGGGCCGGGCCGCGGTGTTGTGCCGTACTGTTCGCCGGCCGGTCAGCGGACGGTCGTCTGGCGCACCCGTGGCACCCGCACGGTGTGGGCATGCGGATCGCCATCGTGACCGAGTCGTTCCCACCGGATGTGAACGGCGTCGCGCACTCCGTGGTGCGGACGGCGGAGCACCTGCTCGACCGGGGCCATGAGCCGGTGGTCATCGCGCCCGCCCCGCCCGGTGGCCGGCAGGGCGTGGACCGGCTGCCGTACCCGGTGGTGCGCATCCCGAGCGTGCCGCTGCCCCGCTACCAGGGCTTCCGGCTGGGTGTGCCGACCAACGCCCGACTGACCGGGGCGCTGCTCTCGGCCGAGCCGGACGTGGTGCACCTGGCCAGTCCGTTCGTCCTGGGCGCCCGGGCGGCCACGCTGGCCAGCCGGAACCGGCTGCCCACGGTGGCCGTGTACCAGACCGATGTGGCGGCGTACGCCCGGGCGTACCGGGTGAGTTGGGGCGAGGCGGCGGCCTGGCGGCGGATCCGCGAGATCCACAATTCGGCGCAGCGCACCCTCGCCCCCTCCACCCGGGCCGCCGCCGACCTGATCGCCAACGGGGTGCAGCGGATCTGGCTGTGGCGGCGCGGCGTGGACGCCGTTCGCTTCGATCCGGCCAAGCGGTGCGCGGCGTTGCGGGACCAGCTGGCGCCCGGCGGTGAGCTGCTGGTCGGCTACGTCGGGCGGCTCGCCCCGGAGAAGCGGGTGGAGTTGCTGGCGGCGACGTCGCGACTGCCCGGGGTGCGGGTGGTGGTGGCCGGAGACGGCCCGACCCGCCGCCAGTTGGCCCGCGAACTGCCCGGGGTGACCTTCCTGGGCGTGCAACAGGGCGAGGATCTGGCGCGGCTCTACGCCAGCCTGGACCTGTTCGTGCACACCGGACCGCACGAGACCTTCGGCCAGACCATCCAGGAGGCGCTGGCCTCCGGGGTGCCGGTGGTGGCCCCGGCCAGCGGCGGCCCGGTCGACCTGGTCGACCAGGGCGTGACCGGACTGCTGGTGGCACCGAACGACGGCGACGCGCTCGCCGCGGCGGTGGCCGAGCTGACCGGTGACGCCGATCGGCGGCGGGCCTACGGGCTGGCCGCCCGGGTCGCGGTCAGTCGCCGCAGCTGGGCGGCGGTCGGCGACGAGCTGATCGGGCACTACCACGCGGTACGCGCCGTCGCCGCCACCGCCGGCCTGCCGGCCGCCTCGTGACCGGGGCCGCCGGAGGGCTGCGGATCGCGCGGCTCGCCAACTTCGTCACGGAACGCTCCGGCGGCCTGCGTACCGCGCTGCGGCACCTCGGTGCCGGTTACCGGGCGGCCGGGCACGATCCGGTGCTGGTGATACCCGGTCAGCGGGCCGCCGACGAGACGTACCCGTGGGGGCGGGTGGTCACAGTGCCCGGACCGCGGCTGCCGGGCAGCGGTGGCTACCGGCTGCTCGCCGGCCGACGCCGGTTGGCCCGGCTCCTCAGCGACCTGGCACCGGACCGGTTGGAGGTCTCCGACCGGTCGTCGCTGCGCTGGACCGGCCGGTG
Organism: Micromonospora vinacea; assembly: GCF_015751785.1. NCBI lineage: Bacteria > Bacillati > Actinomycetota > Actinomycetes > Micromonosporales > Micromonosporaceae > Micromonospora > Micromonospora vinacea. The sequence continues at coordinate 3,133,210 of NZ_JADOTY010000001.1, forward strand.
GGCGCGGGCGCACGGGGTGCCGTCGGTGATGGTGTCGCACGAGTCGCTGACCGGGCTGCTCGGCCAGTGGGGTGTGCCGGACCCGCTGCGCCGCCCGACCGCCGACCGGCTGAACCGGGCGACCAGCCGGGCGTACGACCGGATCGTCTGCACGACCCGGTGGGCTGCCGAGGAGTTCGACCGGATCGGCGCCGGCAACGTGGACCTGGTGCCTCTCGGGGTGGACCTGGACACCTTCGCCCCGCAGCGGGCCGACCCACGGGTGCGCGAGCGGTACGCCGACGCCACCGAGTTGCTGCTGGTGCACTGCGCCCGGCTGTCCCCGGAGAAGCGACCCGAGTTGGCGGTGCAGACCCTCGCCGAACTGCGCCGGGCGGGCGTACCGGCGGTGCTGGTGATGGCCGGTGACGGCCCGTTGCGCGGCGCCCTGGCCCGACGGGCTGCGGGGCTGCCGGTCACGTTCACCGGTTTCCTGCCGGACCGCGCCGCGGTGGCCGCGTTGCTGGCCAGCGCGGACGTGGTGCTGGCACCGGGCCCGGTGGAGACCTTCGGCCTCGCCGGCCTGGAGGCGCTGGCCTGCGGCACTCCGGTGGTGGTCAACGCGGCCAGCGCGCTGCCCGAGGTGGTCGGCGAGGCCGGGCTGGCGGCGTACGGCTCGGGGGTGTCGATGGCGGCGGCGGTGAGCCGCCTGGCGGCCCGCCCGGAGGCGCAGCGGCGGCGGGCCGCGCGGGCGCGGGCCGAGGAGTTCGGCTGGCCGGCGGCGGTCGCCGGGTTCCTCGGTGTGCACGGCGCGGACGCTGGTCGGGGCACCCCGGCGGAGGTGGATCGCCGCACCGCATAGGGTGCAGGCATGGTGCGACCTGACGGGCGAGGGCCCTCTCAACTTCGACCGGTGACCCTGACCCGTGGCTGGAGCACCCATCCGGAGGGCTCGGTGCTCGTCGAGTTCGGCGGCACGCGGGTGCTCTGCACGGCGAGCGTCACCGAGGGGGTGCCCCGCTGGCGCAAGGGCTCCGGGCTCGGCTGGGTGACCGCCGAGTACGCGATGCTGCCGCGGGCCACCAACACCCGCTCCGACCGGGAGAGCGTCAAGGGTCGGGTCGGTGGCCGTACCCACGAGATCTCCCGGCTGATCGGCCGCAGCCTGCGGGCCAGCATCGACCTCAAGGCGCTCGGCGAGAACTCGATAGTGCTCGACTGCGACGTGCTCCAGGCCGACGGCGGCACCCGCACGGCCGCGATCACCGGCGCGTACGTCGCGTTGCACGACGCGGTGGGCTGGCTCGCCGCCCGGAAGTCGTTGGCCGGCAAGCCGGAGAAGGTGATGCACCGCTCGGTGTCCGCGGTCAGCGTGGGGATCATCGCCGGGGAGGCCCGGCTCGACCTCTGCTACGAGGAGGACGTCGCCGCCGAGGTGGACATGAACGTGGTGTGCACCGGGGAGGGAGACTTCGTCGAGGTGCAGGGCACCGGCGAGGCGGGCGTGTTCGCCCGCGACCAGCTCGACGCCCTGCTCGACCTGGCCGTCGCCGGCTGCGCCGAGTTGGCCGAAGCCCAGCGGAAGGCTCTCGCGTGAGCGCGAGGAGTGAGCTTGCGAGCCCCGCAGTCGCGAACAGAGGTGACTCAGCATGAACAAGGTCCTACTCGCCACCCGTAACCGCAAGAAGCTGGTCGAGCTGCAGCGGATCCTGGACGGCGCCCTCGGCGCGCACCGGATCGCCCTGCTCGGCCTGGACGACGTCGAGCAGTACGCGGAGCTGCCGGAGACCGGCCTGACCTTCGGCGAGAACGCGCTGATCAAGGCGCGGGAGGGTTGCCGGCAGAGCGGGCTGCCCACCATCGCCGACGACTCGGGGCTCGCGGTGGACGCGCTCAACGGGATGCCGGGGGTGTTCAGCGCCCGCTGGTCCGGCCGGCACGGCGACGACCGGGCCAACCTTCAGCTGGTGCTGGACCAGATCGCCGACGTGCCGGACGAGCAGCGGGCCGCCTCGTTCGTCTGCACTGTGGCGTTGGTGCTGCCCGGCGGCAAGGAGCACCTCGTCGACGGCCGGCAGTCCGGGCGGGTGCTGCGCGCGCCGCGCGGCGACGGCGGGTTCGGCTACGACCCGATCTTCCTGGGCGACGGACAGGACCGGACCAACGCCGAGCTGACCCCGGCGGAGAAGGACGCCATCAGCCACCGGGGCAAGGCGCTGCGCGAGCTGGCCAAGCTTGTCGCGAAGGTTCTGCCGCCCGCCGCCTGACGGGCGGGAGGTGCTGCCGCCCGCCGCCTGACCCGCGGTGGACGACAGCGACCCGACGGGAGATCAGCCCAGCGGGCCGACCTCCCGTTCGATGGCGGCGCGCAACTCCGGCCCGGCGACCACGGCACGGGCTGCCTCCATCACCGGGGCGAGGAACACGTCCGGGCCGGGCTCGCCGGCTGCCGCACCGAGTGCGGCGACGGCCGCCCGGCCGGCCGGGGACGGCTCCAGCGGGGCGCGCAACTGCAAGCCGCGTACGCCGGCGAGCAGCTCCACAGCGAGCAGGCTGGTCAGGTTGTCCAGCACGGTCCGCAGCTTCTTGGCCGCCGCCCAGCCCATCGAGACGTGGTCCTCCTGCATGCCGCTGGTGGGCAGCGAGTCCACCGAGGCGGGGGCGGCCAGCCGACGGTTCTCGGCGACGATCCCGGCCGCCGTGTACTGGGCGATCATCAGCCCGGAGTTGACCCCGGCGTCGGGGGAGAGGAACGCCGGCAGCTCCCGGGAGCGGGTGACGTCGAGCAGCCGGTCCACCCGCCGCTCGGCGATCGCGCCCACCTCGGCGGCGGCGATGGCCAGGAAGTCCGCGGCGAAGCCGAGCGGCGCGCCGTGGAAGTTACCTGTCGACTCGACCCGGCCGTCCGGCAGCACCACCGGGTTGTCCACAACGGACACCAGCTCCCGGGCCGCGACGGTGCGGACGAAGTCCAGTGTGTCGCGGGCCGCGCCGGCCACCTGCGGGGCACACCGCATCGAGTACGCGTCCTGCACGGCGTGCGCCAGGTCGTCGCGGTGCGAGTCCATCACCCGGGAGTCCTGCAACAACAGGTGGATGTTCGCCGCCGACGCCGCCTGACCGGGGTGCGGGCGGATCGCGTGCAGCTCGGGCAGGAACGGCCGCTCCGAGCCGAGCATCGCCTCGATGGCCAGCGCCGCCGTCACGTCGGCCATGGCGAACAGGTGCGCCGAATCGTGGATGGCCAGCAGCAGCATGCCGAGCATGCCGTCGGTGCCGTTGATCAGCGCCAGCCCCTCCTTGGCGGCCAGCTCGATCGGCTTGAGCCCGGCGGCGGTCAGCGCGTCGGCCGCGTCCTGCCGCTCACCGGCCGGGCCGAGCACCCAACCCTCACCCAGCAGCACCAGCGCGCAGTGCGCCAGCGGCGCCAGGTCGCCGGAGGCGCCCAGCGAGCCATGCTCCGGCACCCACGGGGTGATGTCGTGGTTGAGCAGGTCGACCAGGGCCTCCGCGACCAGCGGCCGGACCCCGGAACAGCCCAGGGCGAGGGACCGGACCCGCAGCAGCATCATGGCCCGGACCACCTCGCGCGGCATCGGGGCGCCCACCCCGGCGGCGTGCGAACGGATCAGCGCGTGTTGCAGCTCGGCCCGCCGGTCCGGGGCGATGAAGGTGTTGGCCAACGCGCCGAACCCGGTGGAGACCCCGTAGACGGGACGGCCCGACGACTCGATGCCGTCCACGATGGCCCGGCTGGTCGCCATCGCGTCGATGGTGGCCGGGGCGAGGACGACCGTGGCGGTTCCGCGGGCCACCGCGAGCACGTCGTCGGCGGTGATCCCGGTGGGCTGGATGGTCACGTTCGTCATTGCGGTACTCCGTTGCGTATTACCTGGCGGATCAGGGGGACACCGGGCCGGTAGGCCAGGTGCAGGTGTGACGGCGCGTCGAGGACGACGAGGTCGGCCCGCGCGCCGGGGGTGAGGACACCGATGTCGTCGCGGCGCAGCGCCCGCGCGCCACCGGCGGTGGCGGCCCAGACCGCCTCCGCCGGGGTCATCCGCATCTCGCGGACCGCCAGGGCCACGCAGAACGGCATCGACGAGGTGTACGACGAGCCGGGGTTGCAGTCCGTCGCCAGCGCCACTGTGACCCCGGCGTCGAGCAGCCGGCGGGCGTCCGGGTACGACGAGCGGGTGGAGAACTCCGCGCCGGGCAGCAGGGTCGCCACCGTGCGGGTGCCCGACCCGTCGCTGTGGGCCGTGTCGGCCAGTGCGGCCACGTCGGCGTCGCTCAAATGGGTGCAGTGGTCGACGCTGGCCGCGTCCAACTCCACGCCCAGCTGCACCCCGGGGCCGGGGCCGAGCTGGTTGGCGTGCAGTCGTACGCCCAGCCCGGCGGCCTGACCGCAGGCCAGGATGGCGCGGGCGTGGTCCACGTCGAAGGCGCCCCGCTCGCAGAACACGTCGATCCACTTCGCGTACGGAGCGGCGGCGGCCAGCATCGGCCCGCAGACCAGTCCGACGTAGTCGTCCGGGCGGTCGGCGTACTCGGCGGGCACCACGTGCGCGCCCAGGAAGGTGGTCTCGGTGCTGGTCTCGGCGGCGATCCGCAGCGAGCGGGCCTCGTCGGCGACGGTCAGGCCGTACCCACTCTTGATCTCCATGGTCGTGGTGCCCTGGCGCAGCGCCTCCCCGCGCAGTCGGCGCACGGTGACCCGAAGCTCGTCGTCGGTGGCGGCCCGGGTAGCGCCGACAGTGGTCCGGATGCCTCCGCCGGTGTAGGGCTGACCGGCCATCCGAGCGGCGAACTCGGCGGCCCGGTCCCCGGCGAAGACCAGGTGGGCGTGGCTGTCCACGAAACCGGGCAGCACGGCGGCCCCACCGGCGTCGACGTGGTGGTCGGCGGCCGGCGCGTACGCGGACGGCCCGACCCACACCACCCGGCCCTCCTCGACCAGTACGGCGGCGTTGCGGCGGATGCCGAGCGGGCCCTCGCCGGCACCGTTGGTGACCAGCTCCCCGATGTTGTCGACCAGCAGGCTGCTCATGAGGGAATCACCGCCTCGATGGCCGCCGACAGCTCGGCCGGCACGTCGACGGTCAGGTGTCGGCCCTCGGCGACCACCACGCGGCCGTCCACCACCACCTGCTCGACGTCGGCCGCGCCGGCAGCGAAGAACGCGCCGACCGGCGGCACCCCGGCGGTGCGGGCGCTGTCCAGGCGTACCGTCACCAGGTCGGCGCGGGCCCCCACGGCGATCCTCCCGGCGTTGGCCCAGCCCAGCGCGGCGTGCCCGGCGACGCTGGCCGCGTTCAGCAGGTCGAGTGGCGCGAAGTGACCGCGCCGGCGGGTACGCAGCCGCTCGTCCAGCTCCACCGCCCGAGCCTCCTCGAACAGGTCGATCACGGCGTGGCTGTCGCTGCCGAGGCTCAGCCGGATGCCCGCGTCGGCCATCCGCCGGGCCGGGCCGATGCCGTCGGCGAGGTCCCGTTCGGTGGTCGGGCAGAGGCACACCCCGGTCCGGCTGTCACCGAGCAGCGTCAGGTCCGCGCTGGTGGGGTGGGTGGCGTGGACGGCTGTGGTGTCCGGCCCGAGCACGCCGTGCTCGGCGAGCAGCGCGGTGGGCGTGCGCCCGTGCACGGCCCGGCACTCGTCGTTCTCGGCGGGCTGCTCGGAGAGGTGCACGTGCAGCGGTGCCTGCCGGTCGCGGGCCCAGTCGGCGACAGTGCGCAACTGGTCGGCGGGGACGGCCCGCGCCGAGTGCACTGCCGCGCCCACCCGGGCGTGTGGGTCCGTCGGCTGGAACGCCGCCGCCCGTCCGGCCCAGCGGCCGGCGTCACCGTCGCCGAAGCGGCGCTGTGGACCGGCGAGGGGCCGACCGTCCACGCTGGAGGTCAGGTAGCAGGTGTCCAGCAGTGTGAGTCGGATCCCGGCGTGCGCGGCGGCCTCCACCAGCGCGGCGCCCATCGCGTTCGGGTCGTCGTACGCGCCACCGTCCGGCCGGTGGTGCAGGTAGTGGAACTCGCCCACGCAGGTGATTCCGGCGAGCGCCATCTCGGCGTAGACGGCCCGGGCCAGGGCGAGGTACGTGTCCGGGTCAAGCCGGTCCGCGACGGCGTACATCTGGTCCCGCCAGGTCCAGAAGTCGCCCCGCCCGCCGTGGGTACGCCCGCGCAGCGCCCTGTGGAAGGCGTGCGAGTGTGCGTTCGCGAGGCCGGGCAGGGTCAGGCCGGGCAGCCGGGTGGCGTCGCCCAACACCTCCACGCCGGCGGCCGGGCCGCCAGCCCCCGCCAGCGGTGTGAGTGCGGCGATCCGCCCGTCCTCAACCTCGATGAGCACGTCAGGGGTGGGTTCGGCGTGCTCGGGCAGCCAGGCGTATTCAGCGAGCCAGCGGGTCGGTGTCACCGGCATGTCAGCTCCTCCAACACCCGGGCCAGCGCTCGCACCCCGGCGGCGCAGTCGTCGTCGGTGGCCGCCTCGGCGGGGGAGTGGGAGACACCGGTCGGGTTACGCACGAAGAGCATCGCTGTGGGCAGGTACGCGGCGAGCACTCCGGCGTCGTGCCCCGCGCCGGTGGGCAGCACCGGCGCGTCGAGCAGCGTGGCCAGCCGTTTGGCCAGCCCGCCGTCGAAGGCGACCACCGGGGTGGCCGACTCCTCGGTGACGGTCACCGTCGTACCGTCGCGGCGGGACCGCTCGGCGAGCTTGCCGCGCACCGCGTCGACAAGCCCGGTCAGCGTCTCCGGGTCGGCGGCCCGGGCGTCCAGCCAGCCGGTCACCTTCGACGGGATCGCGTTTGTGGCGTTGGGTTCGACGGCGACCCGGCCCACTGTGGCGTGCGCGCCGCGCAGCCGGGCCTCCTTGTTGGCCGCCAGCACCATGAACGCGTAGGTCAGCATCGGGTCACGCCGGTCGGCCATCCGGGTGGTACCCGCGTGGTTGCCCTCGCCGACCACGTCGAAGCGCCACCGGCCGTGCGGCCAGATCGCGCTGGCCACCGCGACCGGCGCGTCCGTGTCGACGAGCGCCCGGCCCTGCTCGACGTGCAACTCGACGAAGGCGCCGAACCGGCCCAGCAGCTCCGGGCGGGCGCCCGCCGGCCGGTCGCCGAGCGCCTCGGCGAAGCTCACCCCGGCCGCGTCGCGCAGGCCGGCCGCACGGTCGGCCGACAGCGCCCCGGTGAGCAGCCGCGAACCCAGACACGGTACGCCGAAGCGCGCACCCTCCTCCTCGACGAAGGCACCCAGAACCAGCGGCCGGTCCGGGGTGACGCCGGCGGCGCGCAGCTCGTCCACGGCGAGGAACGCGCTGACGATGCCGAGCGGCCCGTCGTACGCCCCGCCGTGCGGCACCGAGTCGAAGTGGCTGCCGGTGAGCACCGCGTCGGACGCCTCCGGGTCACCCCAGTGGGCGAAGAGGTTGCCGTTGCCGTCCTCGGTGACCGGCATGGCACGGCGCTCGGCCTGCGCGCGGAACCAGGCGCGCAGCTCCCGCTCCGGCTCGGTCAACGCGTACCGCAGATACCCGCCGCTGCCGGCGTCCCGCCCGACCGGCGCGATCTCGTCCCACAGCGCCCGGAACCGGGCGGAAAGGTCGTCGCTCATACGGCACCCTCGGTCATGGGCACCCGGACCCCGGTGCGGTCGGCGACCTCGCGGGCGCTCTCGTAGCCGGCGTCGACGTGCCGGATGACGCCCATCGCCGGGTCGTTGGTGAGCACCCGCTCGATCTTCTGACCGGCGAGGGCTGTGCCGTCGGCCACGCACACCTGCCCGGCGTGGATCGACCGGCCGATGCCCACGCCACCACCGTGGTGGATGGACACCCAGGAGGCGCCGCTCGCCGTGTTCACCAGGGCGTTGAGCAGCGGCCAGTCGGCGATGGCATCGGAGCCGTCGGCCATCCCCTCGGTCTCCCGGTACGGGCTCGCGACGCTGCCGGTGTCCAGGTGGTCGCGGCCGATCACCACCGGGGCGGAGAGTTCACCGGAGGCGACCATGTCGTTGAACCGGACGCCCGCCCGGTCCCGTTCGCCCTGGCCGAGCCAGCAGATCCGGGCCGGCAGGCCCTGGAACGCGACCCGCTCACCGGCCAGCTTGATCCAACGGGCCAGCGACTCGTTCTCCGGGAACAGGTCGAGGATGGCCCGGTCGGTGGCCGCGATGTCCGCCGGGTCACCGGAGAGCGCCGCCCACCGGAACGGACCCCGACCCTCACAGAACAACGGCCGGATGTACGCGGGCACGAAGCCCGGGAAGTCGAAGGCGCGCTGGTAGCCGCCGAGCTGCGCCTCACCCCGGATCGAGTTGCCGTAGTCGAACACCTCCGCGCCGGCGTCGAGGAAGCCGACCATCGCCTCGACGTGCTTCGCCATCGACGCACGCGCCCGGTCGGTGAACTCGGCCGGCTTCGCGGCGGCGTAGTCCCGGGCCTCGGCCAGCTCCACCCCCACCGGCAGGTACGCCAGTGGGTCGTGCGCGCTGGTCTGGTCGGTCACGATGTCGATCTCGACGCCCCGGGTCAGCAGATCCGGGAAGACCTCGGCGGCGTTGCCGACCACGCCGACGCTCAGCGCCCGGCGCTCCCGCTTCGCCGCGCGGACCCGAGCGATCGCGTCGTCCAGGGAGTCGGCGACCTCATCCAGGTAGCGGTCGTGCACCCGACGGTCGAGCCGGGTGCGGTCCACGTCCACGATCAGGCACACGCCACCGTTCATGGTGACCGCGAGTGGCTGCGCCCCGCCCATTCCGCCGCAGCCGGCGGTCAGCGTCAGCGTGCCGGCCAGGGTGCCTTCGAATCTCTTGGCGGCGACTGCCGCGAACGTCTCGTAGGTGCCCTGGAGGATGCCCTGCGTTCCGATGTAGATCCACGAACCGGCGGTCATCTGTCCGTACATGGTCAGGCCGAGCTGTTCGAGGCGGCGGAACTCCGGCCACGTCGCCCAGTCGCCGACCAGGTTCGAGTTGGCCAGCAGCACCCGAGGAGCCCACTCGTGGGTGCGCATGACCCCGACCGGGCGGCCCGACTGCACCAGCATCGTCTCGTCCTCGCGCAGGTCGGTCAGCGTGCGGACCAACGCGTGGTACGACGGCCAGTCCCGCGCCGCCTTGCCGGTCCCGCCGTAGACCACCAGGTCGTCGGGGCGTTCGGCGACCTCGGGGTCGAGGTTGTTCATCAACATCCGCAGGGCGGCCTCCTGCTGCCACCCGCGGGTGGTGAGCTGGCTGCCCCGTGCGGCACGAATGGGCTGGGTCATCTCTGGTTCTCCTCCGGTCAACCGAGGAACAACTGTCGGCGGGCCGCGGAGGCTTCGAACGCCTCCAGTCGGCGCTGGGTGTCGGCCGGCGCGGCATCGCAGATCGCCTGCAACAGCACCATGGCCAGGGTCATCGGGGCGGTGTGCAGGTCGAAGACGAGCTGCGCGCCGACCGCGGCGGCGAGCACCACGTCGGCGTGCTCGGTGGCCGGGCTGACCGGCGAGTCGGTGATCGCCACCACTGTCAACCCGGCGCGGCGGGCGTCGCGCAGCGCGTCCAGGGTCTCCCGGGGGTAGCGGGGCAGCACGAATGCCAGCACGGCGGACGCGCCGGCCTCGGCGGCCTGCTCCAGACGGTCGGTGAGCAGGCTGCCGCCGTCGTCGAGGACCCGTACGTCCGGGTGCACCTTGGCCGCGAAGTAGGCGAAGTACGCGGCCAGTGGCGCGGCGGCGCGCAGGCCCAGCACCGGTAGTGGGCGACTCGCGGCGAGCAGCCGCCCGGTCTCGGCGATCCGATCCCGGTCGGCGAGCTGACCGGCCAGTCGGTCCAGGTTGTCCATTTCGGCGCGTACCGCCTGCTGGAGTTCGTTGCCAACGTCCGTCGGTCCGCCCGGCGTCGCGGTGGTCAGGTCGCGCAGGCGGCGCCGTAGCGCCGGGTAGCCGTCGTGGCCGAGCGCGACGGCGAACCGGGTGACCGACGGCTGGCTGACCCCGGCCAGTTCGGCGACCTCGGCGGCGGACAGGTAGGCAACGGTGGGGGCGTGCTGCACCAGACAGTGCGCGATCCGGCGCTGGGTGGGGGTGAGTCGCACGCCCTGGAACAGGTCGAGCACCCGGTCAGCGGGTGCCTCGACAGCTCCTTCATTCATGGGCCGACTCTATGCATGAGAACTTTCACTGGCAAGCGACCTGGGCCGTCGTCGGCGGCCCCGGGCGGGGCAGGCCGGGTTGGCCGACGGTCGGTACTATCCGCACGGCGGTTCAACGGAGGAGTGCGCATGCAGCCGGAAGGCCCCTACAGGTACACCCACGCGCTCGGCGGGTCTCCGGTGGGGAAAGCATGGGCCGCGATCGACGAGCACGGCCGTTTCGTCACCGTCGCGGTGCTCGACGCCGCCGTGGCGGCCACACCCGGCTGGCGCGAGGCGTTCGCCGGGGCCGCCGACCTGCTGGCCAAGTCGGCCGACCCGATGCCTTACACGTACGCCGACTTCTCCGCTGCCGCGCCGTGGGTGGCCTACCCGGCCGAGGCGGGCCCCGGCGCCGAGAAACTGTTCCGGGCCCTCGGTGTCGACTACATCCCCGCCCCGACGGTTGCCCCACCGACGTCCGCGCCGCCCTCGGTCTCCGCGCCGCCCTCGGTGTCGGCCCCGCCTTCGGTCTCCGCCCCGCCCTCGGTGTCGGCCCCGCCTTCGGTCTCCGCCCCGCCCTCGGTGTCCGCGCCGCCGGTTTCCGGCGGTCCGCAGGCCCCGTGGGCGGTGCAGTCCGGCCCGATCCCCGGTCAGCTGGTCTCCGCGGCCCCGCACTCCGTCTCCGGCGTACCCACCTCGCCGGGGCCGGTCACCTCGTCACCGCCGGCCGCGCACATTTCCCCGGTCAGTGGGCCGGGCCCCGACACCTTCGCGGCACCGCCGCACGACCCGTTCAGCTCGCCGACCCAACGGATCCGGCCTTCTCCGCCCCGCAAGAGCCGTACCGGGCTCTGGATCGGGATCGCCGCCCTGGTGGTGGTGCTCGTCGGTGGTGTGGGTGCCGTCGCGTGGCGCAGCTCCGGGGGGCCGTCCGACACCCCGACGGCGAGCCCCGCGCCCACCGGCGTGGCTCAGTCCGGTCCGACGGCCTCGCTGCCCACCAGCCCGCCGCAGCAGCCGGGCCTGGAGCCGCCCCGACCCGGCGACTGGCCCAGGTGGCCAGCCTTCGCTAGCGGTGAAGCGGCACGAACACTCAGCCCTGATGGTGTGGGCTTCAAGTTCGCGGTGCCAGCTGACTGGGAGTGCGCGCCCGGAGGCAGCGCCGAAGGACAGGTCGAGTACAACTGCGGCGCCTCGATCGGCGAAAACTCGGAGATCGGCGGCCAGCTGATTGTCCGTGATTGCCGAGAATGCAACGAGGAGCGGCGCACCGCCCTGCGCAAGGCGGAGGAGGCGTGGGGGCTGCAGTGGCGCGCCGCTGGGCAGTACGTCGTCCTGGTCGAAACCGTGAAGCTGAACGGCGCTGAGAGGTACGGCGTCGTTGTGGTCGCATTCTGGCGGTCGGATCCGGACGGTGCGGTCGACCGCCAACTCGTCCTGCGAATGACCGCGCCGACGGCATATATGGACACCGTTCGGCGTGTGATCAACTCTGTTCGTGACAACGCGCGCTTCTGAGGAGCCGCGGGTCGCGGTGATCAGCGGATCACGGGAGTGGGTGAGGCTGCCGGCGGACGAGCTGAACGCCCGGGGGGTGGGACCGGATCGACGGCGTCCTTTCTGGACTCCGATGCGGCACGAACCTTCTGAAAACTGTCCTTCAGGCCGTCTCGCAACGCTCGGCTCAGCGGACGTTCCACGAAACGGTGCACGACGTAGGCCAGTAACAGTGCTCCGCCGACGACGACGCCCAGAAGCAGCCACGGGGGCACATCGTCGCGCAGATGACGGATGACGGTGCGCCCGTTGGCCGAGTGGATCAGATAGAGCGGGTAGGTGAGAGCGCCGATGGTCGCCAACCCTCGCCATTGGAGCCGTGCGAACCAACCGAGCGCGATGCCGATCATCAGGAGATAGAAGAAGGCCACCAGGGCCAGCGACACTTTCCACGACATCGGCAGACCGGCCTTCACGAACGGGGCGACCCGTGCGTCCAACATGACGGCATTGATCGCGAAGGAGAAGCCGACAATGCACCAGAGTAGGAGACTCTGCCCGAACCGGTGGATGAGGTAGAGCGCCATTCCCGCGACGAAGTACGACGCGAATCGTGGCTCGACCACCAACGTCAGAAACCTGAAGTCGGAGCTGTGCGCGATGAGCGCGAGCGTGGTCCAGATCATGCAGAACATGAGGACTCGGCGGTACGTGACGCCGAAGGCGACCACGATCAGGAACAGCAGATAGAACTTCAGTTCGATCAGCAGCGTCCAGTACGGCTCGTCGAGGTTGTTCAACTGCAGCAGGTTCTGCGTCATGGTGAGGTTGCCGATGACCTGCCGCAGGTCGGGCGCCTTCTCCCCGGGGTGTGGCCACAGCACGAGGACTGACGCGGTCAGGACGACCGCGAACAGATATGCCGGCATCAGTCGGGTGACCCGTGAGGTGAAGAAGTCACTCAGGGACCGGCCCCACGAACTCATGCAGATCACGAAGCCGCTGATCATGAAGAAGAGTTCCACCCCCAGCCACCCGTAACTGGCGGCCTGCCGCAGTGGGGCGCCGAACAAATTTGCAGTGTCGGCTGCCCAGGACTCCCTGGCATCGGCGAACAGCAGGTGGTATGCGACGACCGCCATCGCGGCGAGGAAACGCAGCAGGTCCAGCACATAGAGCCGCGGTGTACGCGAAGTGGCCGGCGCGGGCGGCCGATCGAGCGCCGCTTGGATCGGCAACTCGACGGTCTGGTCCTTGAGCGTCGAGCGGTCCGCGTGCGTGAGGTTCATGTCAACGCCCTGGCGAGAGAGGTGATCGGGGGAACGTAGGATACGTACCGGCCCTCGACGACCCGGAACGGGACGCGCTTCAGGACACTTCGGATGCCACGTCTGCCGCCGGCGATAGAGGCGGGCCTGACTCCGCGGTCACCAGAGGAAGAAGACCGCCAACTCAGCTTACCGAGACCCTCGATGACTATGTGGTCCTGTACCCGGGACGAGGGGTTGGCGATATGCGCCGCAAATGACAAAAAGGGGAATTGGAGCACCTTGACCGCCCCGTTCTATTACGCCCGCCGCAGTCGACCGTGGAGGACAGTCGTGTCACACAGCGGCCCGGGACCGCTGGTTGGTCGCTCACACGCCCCTCTATGATGAGCCCGCGAAGCACAGCTTCGGCCGAGCCGATTGTCATCGGTTCTGGAATCCGAGCTCACTGACCTGGCTTCAAGGCGTGAGCTAAACCCCCGCACGACCAGCGCAGCCCTGGCAGTGACTGGCCGACCAACGCTGACTCGGAGATGCCATGTTCCCCGGCACAGGCGGTGGTCATCCCCAGGATGATCCAAGCCATGCCGTGACGACACGGCTCAACCCCAGCGAGGTGCTGGCCCAGCGGAACGTCGACCCGGCTGTGGTACCCGCCGACGCGGCGTCCGGGCCGCACTCGTCGGGCCGCCATCGAGGCCCGAGCGTCATCACGCAGCTGACCTCGGCCGGGCGGGCGCTCGTCGAGGGCCTGCGATCCGATCCGGATCAACGCATCGTCGCCGTGCTGGCAGTGCTCGTGGCGTCACTCGGTCTGGCGCCGATTGCCCTCGCCCCGTCCGAGGTGGTGATCTACAGCGGCGTCGCCACCGGCACGCCGATGCTGTACACGTACACGATCGCCATCGTGGCTGCCGTGGTCGTGATCGGGATCCAGACGCGGCGCCAACTGGCCCGTGCCTTCTTCCCGTGGGTGCCGTTCCTCGGCTGGATGCTCCTGTTCGCCGTGCTCGCCTGGGACTCGTCCCTGCGCACCGTGAGCGGCCTGGTGCACTTCAGCCTGGTGACGATCGTGTTCGCCATCGGGGCCACCGCCGAACGAGCCGACCGGCGGAACTCCTTCCTGCTCTGGGCCTTCGCGGCGGTGGCGTGGTTGCAGCTCTTCGCGATCATGATGGCGGTCATCGGCTTTCCGCTGCGCCGCATCGCCGGCCAACAGGCGCTCGACGTGCTCGGCCGCGCCACCGGCCTGACCAGCCATCCGGGCGAGCTGGCGAAGCTGCTGTTCTTCTGCGGGATGTGCGCGTTGACCCTGCCGCAGAAGACGGTGCGGCAACGCTGGGTGGCCTGGACCACGCTCGGCGCCGTCTTCCTCGGCGTCTCCCTCACCCAGAGCCGCTCGGTCCTCGCCGCAGTCGTCTCCATGATCCTCATCCTGGTGGTGCTCGAGTTCGTGACTGGGCGCTGGCAGAAGAAGTACTTCGTCGTCCTCGGGATCACCGGCCTGCTCGGCCTGGTGTCGGTGCCGTGGCTGATCGAGCGGTTCACGGCCGACCCCGAGGGTGGCGACCGTGGGCACCTGCTCCAGGTCGCCTTCGACGTGATCCGGGAGCACCCGTGGGCCGGGGTGGGCCCCAACAGCTACGTCGCCATCGCCGGCGCCTCCGATCCCCTCACCGCCAGCGGCGTGCCCGTGCACAACGTGCTGTTGCTCAGCGCGGCGGAGCTGGGCATCATCGGCGCACTGCTGCTCTGGCTGCCGTTCGCGATGGCCGCGACGACAGCGATCCACTCCGTGTTCCGGGTGCGGACCGCCGAACTGGCGCCCCGGGTTCTGGTCAGCGCGTTGCCGGGTCTCGTCCTGATCGGCATGACGGGATGGGGACTGATGCAGGGACCGTACTTCCTGATGTTCGCGCTGATCGCCGGCTACTTCTACGCTCGGTCGCGATACGTACGGGTGGCGAGTGGCTATGGTCGCGACTGAGGTCACCACGCCGGAGCGACGGCGACCGTCTCTGACCATCGTGTCGGGGCTGCTGGGCATCTCCACCCTGGCGACCCGGTCCACCACCCTGGTGGTGATGGCGTTCCTGACCAGGGGCGCCGGCACCGAGGCGGTCGGCTTCTACGGTCTCGCCACGCTCATCGCGTCGTTCACCGCCGCTGCCCTCTCCCTCGGCCTGCCGACCTACCTGACCAGGGAAGCCGCCGCGGGAACGGTGTCACCGCCGGTGGTCGCGCGGATCCACTGTGGGCGCTTCGGCGCGTTGATGGTGGCCGCCGCCGTCGCGTACCCCCTGATCGGCGCGGTGCTTCCCCCGGAAGCGCAGTTCGCCTTCTTCCTGATCTTCGTGGCCAGCCTGCTGGAGCAGTGGAACGAGACGGCGTGGGTCCTCATCCGAGGCACTCCCTCGGCCTGGGCCGAGCCGCTCACGAACGTGTCCGCCGGTCTCCTGCTGGTCGGCGCCTGCGCGGTCGACGTGTGGCTGCTGGACGGGCTCACCCTGGGCGACGCTGCCGTCTACATGTCGATCGCGGCCGTCCTCCGGTCCGCTGCCGCGTTCCTCATCGTGCGCATCCTGCCGGCGCTGCGTGACTCCCGGGGTATCCGCGCGGTCCAGCACGTCCGGCAGGCCCTGCCGTACTTCGCCGCCGACCTGTTCGGTCTCTTCTACTTCCGCGGCGACGTGTTCGTCCTCGCGTTCTTCGTCGCCGCCGCGGAAGTCGGCGAATACGTGTCGGCGGCGGCGATCGTCGGACCGGTGGTCCAGGTCGCGGCGTCCATGGGCGTCGGGGCGCTCGCCTACGCCGCGCCGCGCCGCGCGTCCGGGGCCGCCCAGTCGAACGATCCGCTCACGATCTTCCGGTTCTTCGGGCTCGCGGGCCAGGCCGCCGCCGGCGTCATGTTCATCGGAATCCCGATCGGCACCGCTGTGCTGTTCGGTGACCACGCCGGCAACATTCCGACGCTGGCCATGGTGCTGACCTTCTTCCTCGTTCTCCGATTCGGCAACTTCGGCCTGTCCGCCATTCTGCTCTCCCAGGGCCGCGCCTCCAGCCGGCTGATCGTGCTGGCGTTGAGCATCTGCGGCAGCGTCGGGCTGAATGTCGCACTCGACGGAACGTACGGCGCCTTTGGGTCCGCTACGGCGATGGTGCTGAACGAGCTGGTCGTGGCAGGGTCACTGCTCTGGTTCCTGCGGATTAAGGAACTGGTACGTCCGGTCGTGATCTCGGTCGTGGTCGTGGCGGCGGCGGTCGGTGCGCTCGCCGTACTGCTGGCCGTCCTGGAACCCGCCCTGGCGTCCTTCATCCTGGGCGGCGTCATTCTCGTTCTGGCTACCGCCAAATTGTTGGCTCAACGGAGGGCCGCAGGTCACCTGCAGGCCGCGACGACGGAGGACATGTGAGGGTCGGAATAGTCGGGTGGTTCGGATCGGACAATCTCGGAGACGAGATCCTCCTCCACTCGCTCATTACCTGCGTCCGCGCGGTCAAGGAGAACGCGACGTTCGTGGTCTTCTGCCCCAACCCGGACCGGGTCGCCGAACTGCACGGCGTGGACACGGAGAACATGCCCGTGCTGCGGGCTCGTGGCGCCTCCGAGCGTCAGGTCGCGGTCCAACGGTCGATCAAGTCGTGTGACCTGCTGCTCCTCGGCCCCGGAACGGTCTTCCAGGAGCGTTCGCCCAACCTGTCCTGGCCCGGCACCCTGCCGATGTTCGCCCGGATCATCGCGATGGCCAAGATTGCCGGGACGCCCGTCGCCACTGTCGGCGTCGGCGTCCGCGAGGGCGGAACGCCGTTCGGTCGCCAGTTGCTCCGGGTCATCGGCGCCGCGTGTGTCGGCGTCGGAGTGCGCGACGAGCGGACCGCGTCGCACTTCGGCTCCAGCGCCGAGGTCATCGGCGACATGGCGTACACCCTGCCGCTGCCCGACCTGGAGCGGGTCGGCCCCGGTCGGCGCTTCGCGCTGTCGATGCGGCCGCTCGCACCCGAGTTGGAGGGCCCGCTGCTGGCGGCGACCTCCGGGTGTGCCGCCCGGCTGCGGCAGGAGGGATGGTCGGGCACCTTCCTTCCGATGGCCTTCGGCCGGGGAGCGCACGGCGAGGACGACCGGGTCATCTACGAGCGGGCCTTCCGTGACCTGCTGGCCCTGGACCCGACCCCGTTGGACGGCAGTCAGCCGCTCGCCGGGGCGCTCCGTACCTGGTTGCAGGCGCTCTCGACGAATCAGCTCGTCCTCGGCACCCGCCTGCACGCGGCCCTCCTGGCCGTGGCGATCGGCGTTCCCACCGTGGCCATCGCCTACGAACGGAAGGTCCAGGACGCCTTCGTCGATCTGGGGCTCAGCGAGTACGTGGTGCCGCCGGACGTCGACGCCGACACCCTCTACCGGAAGGCCACCCAGGCCGCGGCGGCGACCGAGGAGTTCCGGCAGGCCGCCGGCCGGGTCGCCGCCCAGGGCCGCGTCGCGCAGGGATTCGTCACGACGCTGTTGAAGCGGCTGGACTGATGCGCGTCCTGCTGCTCACCCCATTCGCGCCCAACGGCCAGCACAACCATGCCGCGGCCGACACGATCGTGCAGCTCACGCCGCGGCTGGCCGAGCAGGTCGACCTCTTCGTGTACTCACCGGGAACCACCGCGGCGTCCGAGCGGGACGACCTGAAGTACACGTTGCTGCCGTCCAACGTCGTCGCGCGCCCGAGCCACCTGGACCGTCTCCGGGTCGAACCAGCTTGGCTGCGCCAGGCGTGGCCACGGGAGGCGACCCAGGAGGCTGCCGAGCTGATCCGCCGGATCCAGCCCGACGTGGTGCACGCGGAGTACCTGCAGTCCGCCGAGGTCGTCGGGCTCAGCCGGGCCTCGGTGCTGGGCCTGCACGACATCACCGAGAAGGTCATGCTGGAGTCGTACCGGGCGTCGTCCGGCCTGGAACGGCCGTACCGCCTCGCCGAGCTGGTGCGCACGCGCCGCTTCGAGCGGGCGGCGATCCGGCAGGCGGCGGCCGTCATCACCCTGTCCGACGCCGACTTCGCGGTGGCCAGGGAGTACAACCCCAACACCGTCCTCGCCCGGCCGGGCATCCACGTGGGGGAGCGGTCCTGGTCGCCGCCGCCGGTGACCGGCCGACCGCGGCTGGTGTTCGCCGGGGCGATGTGGCGGCGGGCGAACGTCCTCGTCGCCGAGCTTCTCGCCCGCGAGGTGATGCCGATCGTGTGGCAGAGCCTGCCGGACGCCGAGCTCAGGATCGTCGGAGCGGATCCCACCCCCGACGTGATCGGTCTCGGCGAGAACGACAGCCGGGTGGTGGTGACCGGTGCGGTGCCCGACTTCCAGTCGGAGATGCTCGGCGCCCACGCCGTTGTCGTGCCGTCGATCGTGGGTGGCGGCGTGCTGATGAAGGTGGCACACGCCATGGCCCTCGGCTGTCCCGTCATCACGTCCAGCGGCCCGGCCGAATCGGTCCGGGGCGACGACTCGATGCTGTTCGTCGCGTCCACGGCGGACGAGATCGCGGCGGCCGTCCGGACCGCCGTCGAATCACCGGAGGACGCCGCCCAGCGCGGTCGGCGTGCCCGCGCACACATCGAGCGGACGTTCCGGTGGGACGACACGGTCCGCTCGTACCTCGACGCCTACGCGATTGCGGGTCGACAGTGAAGATCGCAGCCATCATCGTCTCCTACAACTCGGCCAAGGAGCTTCCCCTCAGCCTGGGCTGCCTGGGTGCCCTGCCGATCGACCACGTGGTGGTCGTGGACAACTCCTCCACCGACGACAGCGTCGAGGTCGCGAAGTCCTTCGGCTACCAGGTCATCTCGCTGCCGAACGTCGGATTCGGCAAGGCCATCAACGCCGCCGCGGAGACCGTTCCCGACGCTGACGCCTACTTCCTGCTCAACCCCGACTGCCACATCACCGCCGAGTCCTTCGCGCACCTCGCCGAGGCGCTGCGGGCCGACCCGAAGCGGGGGGTGGTCGCACCGCTGATGCGTTACCCCGACGGGCGCTTCGGCATCTCGGCCGGGCCGGCGCCGAGCATGGCGAAGGAGTGGCTGGCCGCCCTCCGGGTCGACGACCTCGTGCCCAGCGGTCTGAAGCGGTCGCTGGCGCGGGTGGGGCCGTTGCGGAAGAAGATCAAGATGCTCGAGTATCTCGACGTCGAGCCGACCGGTCAGGTGCGCGAAGCCGCGTGGGTGTCGGGCTTCTGCATGCTCGTCCGCGGCGATGCCTTCCGGGCCATCGGCGGTTTCGATCGCGACTTCTTCCTCTACTTCGAGGACGTCGACCTCTGCACCCGGCTCTCCGCCGCTGGCTGGGGTGTCGTGTCGGTGGGGACGAGCGTCGCCGAGCACAAGGAGAGCACCAGCACCGCTGCGGTCGGCAAGAACAACCTGTACCGGGCCGGCATGCAGGTCTATTTCGCGAAGCACGGCACGCGAGCCCAGCGACTCCTCGCGTCCGCCCTAAGGAGGCTGCCGATTTGAAGATTTTGTTCGTAGCGCCCTGGATCCCGGCATCGGTTCGTCCACGAAGCCTGGTGATCCTGGAGATGCTCGCCGCCGAGCACGATGTCCGCTTCCTCGCGCTGACGCACGATGACAAGGAGGTGCAGCTGGCCGAGCAACTGCCGGTCAAGGATCGGACGCTCGTCGCCAACCCGTTCGCGGGTTCCATGCTGCGCTCCGCACGTGCGCTCGGTACCGGTGTCTCCCTGCAGACGGGGTACGCGAGCCCGAAGGCGCTCACCGACGCCCTGCGGCAGCAGTTGGACGAGTTCCAACCGGACGTGGTGCACCTCAACGTCTTCCGCACCGTCCACCTGGTCGAGGCCTGCGGTGACACGCCGGTCATCGTCGACCTGGACGAGTTCCGCAGCGAGTACTACGAGCAGTTGGCCTCCCACGGGCCCAACCTCGCCTGGCGGGCGTTGGGCCGGGTCGAGGGGAGCCGGATGCGGGCGCGGGAGGACGAGCTGGTCCGCAAGGGGGTGCCGCTGATGCTCTCGGCGCCGTCCCTGCCCGGCCAGGAGCGGCCCAACACCTACCTGGTCCGCAGCCCCTGCGACTTCTCCGTGCAGCGGCAGCAGGGCCCGATCGCACCGACAGTGTTGTTCGTCGGTCGGCTCAGCTACGAGGCGAACGTCAACGGCCTCATGTGGTTCGTGCGCGAGTGCTGGCAGGGTATTCGCGACGCGGTCCCGGACGCCCGGCTGCGGATCGTCGGCACGGACCCGCCGAAGGCGGTCCAGGCGCTGGTCGGGAACGGCATCGAGCTGCACGCCAACGCGCCAGCGGTCGAGCCCTACTACTCGGACGCTGCGGTCGCCATCGCGCCGATCTTCCGGGGTACCGGGGTGCAGCTGAAGCTCATCCAGGCGATGTCCGCCGGGGTGCCGAGCGTGACGACCAGCATGGTGGCCGACCGCGCCGGTGTGCAGGACGGCGTGCACGTCAGCGTCGCCGACGACAGCGCCGGTTGGATCGCGAAGGTCGCGGCGCTGTTGTCCTCGCCGGAGACCGCCGAGCGGATGGCCGTCAACGGGCGGGAATGGGTCGTGGCGCACCACAGTTCGGCGGCGGTCCGCCAGCAGCTCCAGGCGGCCTACGCCTCGCTCCCCAGGCGATCAGGGGTGGACGCCGGACCCGGCCGCTGAGCCGAGCCAGGGAATGCAGAAGGGGCCGCCGAGACGGATGTCTCGGCGGCCCCTTCCGGGTCTGTCGCGTCAGGACGCGACGGTCAGGCGCTGGTGCTTAGCCCACGGTCTGAACGACGTGGGTGAAGTCCGTCGCCGTGGTCCACGCCCCAGACTCGGGGTCGAAGCTGGCGATCAGCGGCGAGGTGGTGCTCGGTGCCACCACGAAGTTGTAACTGGTCTGCGACTGCAGCCCCATGGTGCCATCGCCCCAGTGATAGAGCCAGAACGACTGCGGCGTGCCGAGCGTGGTGGAGTTGGCGATCAACGCGGTCGGGTTGCCGCTGCCGTTGACCGCGCTGGTGACGTAGCGCCAGTTGACGTGGGCCCGCAGCGCGACGGCGTCATCTCCGAGGTCGAGCATGTCGAACTTCTGTGGGTTGCCGACCGTGGTGCCGTTGGCGATCACCGGCGACGTGGCGCCCGGCGCGGTCACGATCCGGCTGTTCTTCACCGAGTTCAGGACGACGACAGCCGCCGGCGACGCCCAGATGAACTTCTCCGCTCCACCGATCGCGGTGGCGCTCGCGACGAGCGGCAGGTTGCCGCCCGACGGTGCGGTGACGTACTTGCCGTTGATCTTGGCGATCAGGGTTGTCGTGCCGTCGCCGTTCATCACCACCTGGAATCGCTCCGCGTCGGTGATGGTGCTGGCGTTGGCGATCAATGAGCCGGCGCCACCGGAGGTGGCGCTGACGTACTTGCCGTTTGCCCAGGACCCGAAGGCGATGTAGCCGGTCCCGGCGCTCACGATGGTGAACTTCTCCAGGTCGCCGATCTGAGCCGGAGGCTGGCTGGCGGTCAGCGGCTGGTTGCCGCCCGACCCCACCGAGACGGTCTTACCGTTGGCCAGGGAACGCAGGCCGGTGACCTGCGGCACCGCAGTGGTGCCGATGCGCAGCATCACGTCGCTCGTACCGGTGTACGCCGTGTTGCGGACGACCCGGCGGGTGCCGCCGTAGACGAGATTGTTACGCACCTGCAGGGGCGTCCAGGTCGGGTTCGCCGACAGCGCGAGCGCGGCGGCGCCCGCGACGTGCGGGCTCGCCATCGAGGTGCCGCTGTACTTGTCGGTTGCCGTGTCGCTGCTGGCCACCGACGACGGGATGTTGTGGCCCGGCGCGTGGATGTCCACGCACTGGCCGTAGTTGGAGAAGAACGCCCGGAAGTCGACCTCGTCGGTCGCTCCCACAGTGATCGCCGAGGCCGCCCGGGCGGGTGACTGGAGGCAGGCGTCCTCGTTGTCGTTGCCAGCGGCGACGGAGTACGACACGCCGGAGGCGATGGAGGCCTCCACCGCGGCGTCGATCGTGGCGTTGGCGGCGCCGCCGAGGCTCATGTTGGCGACGGCCGGCTTCACCGCGTTGGCGGTGACCCAGTCGATGCCGGCCAGCACACCGGCGTAGCTGCCGTTGCCCTCGCAGTCGAGCACCCGCACGCCAACCAGCTTGACGGCCTTGGCCACACCGTAGTTGGTGCCGCCGATGGTGCCGGCGACGTGCGTGCCGTGCCCGTTGCAGTCGTTCGCGACCGTGTCGTTGTCGACGAAGTCGTACCCGTTGCTGGCCCGCCCACCGAACTCCTGGTGGCTGATGCGGATGCCGGTGTCGATGACGTAGGCGTGCACGTTGCTCGCCGTGTTCGGGTAGGTGTAGCGCTTGTTCAACGGCGCGAAGATCTGGTCCAGGCGGTCCAGGCCCCACGACGGCGTGTTGAGCTGGGTGTCGCTCTTCGACATCTTGCGGTTCTGCTCCACGTACGCGACCGAGGAGCTGGCGGCCAGCTTCTTGGCCTGCGCCTCGTTCATCCGGGCGGCGAAGCCCCGGATCGTTCGGCTGTACGTGTGGGAGACGGCGCCGCCGTACTGCCTGGTGAGAGCCTTGGCGCTGGCGCCGACTTCGGCCGGGTCGGCCTTGGTGTCCTTCAGGACCACGATGTAGCTGTCCTTGATGGCACCCTTGTCGGCGGACTTGAGGGCCCGCGGCAGCTTCTGCCCGTCCGACGGCGCGGCGTACGCGGCACCGCCACTGGAGATCGTTGCGGCTGCGACTACGGCGAGGGCGAGCCCTGCCGTGACCGAGCGACCAGCTCGGCGAAGTTGGAACACGTGAGACTCCCCGTGGGGTCAGCGTCCAGAACGGACGCACTTGAAGGTCCCCGCCTTTCGGCAGAGACGCAGCCCATCCTCGTTGACCCGTGCCATCGATGGCTCAGCCGTTCGGACTGATTGATGGTGAACGCATCGGCGGGCTGATGCGCCGGATCGATTCCATTCACTTCTGCGGAGCGGGGCAGCGCGAAGCGGCCTCAACTGCGTAAAGTGCGACAGTACTTTCGCACCGGTTCATCCGCCGGTCCGCGCGATGTCGACGTTCGCTGACGAACCGCGAGACGTCGGCTCCTGAGCAAGGAGATTCGGGACACTCATGTCACGGAAATGGATTCCGGTGCTGGTCGCCTCGACGCTGGCGGTCAACCTGCTCGGCACCCCGCCGGCGGCGGGCGCGGCGACCTCCCCCGACGGTGGTGGTCGGGCCATCGCCGGCGGCACTCCGGCAGTCCGGCAGAGCGCGGTGTCCGCGCTGGCCAGCCCGCCTGCCGGCTACACGATCCAGGGCATCGACGTGTCCAGCCACGACCACAACCTCGGGCCGATCAACTGGGCCGGGGTGGTGGCCGAGGGAAACAAGTTCGTCTACATCAAGGCCACCGAGGGAAACGACTACCTCAATCCGTTCTTCAACGGTGACTACACAGCGGCGAAGGCGGCGGGTCTCTTCGTCGGCGCCTACCACTTCGCCCGCCCGGACGGGCGCGACCCGGTGGGTGAGGCCAACTACTTCATCGACAACATGCGGTGGGCGAAGGACTCCCGCACGCTGGTGCCGATGCTCGACTTCGAGTGGCCGTACTGGGCCGGCGCCCCGACCTGCTACGGGCTGACCCCGGCGGAGTTGACCAACTGGGTGCGGGTGTTCACCGACCAGGTCAAGGCCCGTATCGGTCGACCGATGATGATCTACACGAACACCAACTTCTGGAACCCGTGCACCAACAGCGACGCCTCCTTCGGCGGTCTCCTGTTGGACATCGCCGGCTACACCACGAGCCGGCCTCCGCTGCCCGCCGGCTGGGCCACCGAGACCATCTGGCAGTACGCGCCCGGCGATCCGTCCCAGCCCGGCAACTACAGCAAGAACGTCCTCAAGGGCGACTACGCGAGCCTGACCCGGCTCACCAGCCCCGAGGTCAGTATCGCGCCTCCCGGCCCACGGATGCCTCGCCGGCCGATCGCGCCGAAGCTTCGTTGATCGGCGCGACAACGGTCCGGAACGTCGCCACCAATTCATTACCCCGACACTTTGCCGTCGGGCAATTGCGAGCCTGCGCCGGCGGGTCCGACCAGCCTGTCCGCTAGTCTCCACGCAACATCAGGGGTGGGAGAATTGGTGCGCGCCGGAAAGAACGAGGTGGCTCCCTTCAGCATCGGTTTTGCCGTGATGCTGGTGGTTGCCGGTTATTCGTTGACAAGTGTTCCGCTCGACTGGGACGAGGGCGCGACGCTTTCCGCGGCGACCCGGTCGTTCGGCGAGCTGCTCGAGCTGGCCAGCTACAAGGACGCGGTCATCACGCCCTTCTACCTGGTGCTCCACGTGCTGGTCACGGTCTTCGGCGAGTCCGATGTGGTCCTGCGCCTGCCCTCGCTCCTGGCGATGGCCCTCGGCGCCGGCGTGACCGCCGAGATCGGTCGGCGGGTGGCCGGGCCGGCCGCCGGAATCCTGGCCGGCATCATCTGCTCGGCGATCCCCAGCCTGGTGTTCTTCGCCCACACGGCCCGGCCGTACGCGTTCGCCTTCCTCTTCGCGACGCTCTCGTCCCTGCTGCTGCTCACTGCCGTGGCGTCGCCCTCCCGGTGGCGGTGGGCGGGGTACGGGCTCTGTCTGGCGCTCACCGGGGTCTTCCACCTGGTCGCGCTCTCCGTGCTGGCCGCACACGCGGTGATCCTGGCGCTGGCGTGGTGGCCGGAGCGGGATCGCCGGCTGTGGCGGGCGGTTCCGGCGATAGCCGCCGCTCTGGTGGTCGTGTCACCGCTCATTTGGCTGGGCCGCAGCCAGCGGTACTCCCAGCTGCACTGGGTGCAGACACCGACCTGGAAGACGGTCGGCGCGCTGCCCGGTGACGTCGCCTTCAGTCCGGTGGTGGGTTACCTGCTGGTGCTGCTCGCCGCCGCTGCCTACTTCGCCGTGCCGACCCGCCGGTACGTCGAGCTGGTCGTCCTCAGCACGGTGCCGGTCGTGGTGGTCATCGGGGCTTCGCTGATCGCACCGGTGTGGGTGCCGCGGTACGGCATCTTCCTGCTCGCGCCGGTTGCGGTGCTGGCGGCCGCGACCGTCACCACCTCGCGCCTGCGTGCGGTGGCCGTGCTGCCGTGGGTCGTCCGCGCGGTGGCGGTCGTGGCAGCGCTGGTGCTCCTCTCCCTGCCGGTGCAGAAGTCGGTGCGGCAGACGCACGACGCGCCGGACACCCGCGGCATGGCCGCCGCCATCCACGACAACGTTGCCAGCGGTGATGTCGTCGTCTACACCGACTTCGCCTGGTCGATGCGGCCGACGCTCACCCACTACCTGAGCCAGCTGGACTGGGCGCCGGCGGTCCAGCCGCCGGACATCCTGATGAAGCAGACGGCGGCCAGCAACGGGACGCTGGAGGCGACCGAGTTCATCGACATTCAGGGCAGGCTGGCCAAGGCCGACCGCATCTGGCTCATCGGTCCGGCCGCTGGTGTCTACGGGGCGGCAGAGGACCCCCTCTCCGCCCCCGGTTGGAAGATCAAGTACATCCGGCAGCACTACGAGGTGCGGCAGACCTACACGTTCGAGACCGGTCGAGCGGTGCTGCTCGGGGCGCGCGGCGGGTCGACCGTCACCCAGTAGGGCCGGCCCTCACCCACGCCGGCTCGGGCTCCGCGAGGTATGGGTGGAAATCAGACCCGTGGCTCGACCGTGTCATCGACGTCGCATACATTTGTTGCCATGGCCGACGATCTCGCGTTGCTACTGCGCCGCGCCGGTTTCGGCCCCACCGCCGCTGAGTTGGCCGCGGCGAAGAAGGCAGGGTACGAAGCGACACTCGCCGCGCTCACGGCGCCGACAGCGCCGGACGTGGGAGCCTCGCTGGCCCCCGTGCCCGTTCTGGGCCCGGATCCCTTCTTCAGGCTGTCGAACCCGACCGCCGCGCAGCGCGCCAAGGCGAGCGAGGAGCGTTGGGAGCAGACGCAGCGGATCACCCAGTGGTGGCTGGACCGCCTCACGGTGGCCGATCACCAGACCCGCGAGAAGCTGTGGTTCTTCTGGCACGGACACTGGGCCACCTCGGTGCGGAAGGTGATGCGGCCACAACTGATGCTGTTGCAGCACCGGAATCTGCGCAGCTCGCTCGACTTCGCCGTGATGGCGCACAAGATGATCACGGACCCGGCCCTCGTCTTCTGGCTCGACGGCGAATCCAACACACGGACCGCCCCCAACGAGAACCTCGGCCGCGAGTTGATGGAACTCTTCATGCTCGGCATCGGCCGGTACTCCGAACGGGACGTGAAGGCCGCGGGTCGTGCGCTGACCGGCTGGCGGATCGATTACGACGGCGCCCGCACTTACTTCAGCCCCGCCTGGCACGACAACGGGGCGAAGACGATTCTCGGCGAGACGAAGAACTTCAACGCCCACTCGCTCGTCGACTTCCTGCTCAAGCAGGACCGGTGCGCCGCCTATATCGCCGAGCGGCTGTGGTTCCGCTACGCCTCGTCGAGCGACCCGATTCCGAAGTCCACCCGGGACGCCATGGTGGCCGTCTTTCCCAACTCGATGTCGATGCTGCGGAAACTCTTCGAGGATGAGGCGTTCCGCGCCACCGCCGGCAAGCTGGTGAAGCAGCCGACCGAGTGGTTCGTCGGCGCGATGCGGCATCTGGGGCTGCGGCCAGGGGAACTGTCCGACGAGATGTCGACATACGTCCTCAATGGTCTCGAGCGGTTGGGCCAGCTGCCGTTCGCGCCTCCCAGCGTCGAGGGTTGGCCGGCCGGCGCGGAGTGGCTGACCGTGGGGGCGGCGCAGGCCCGCCTGAACTTCGCAGGTCGGATCGCCCAGTTGGTGCCGGCCCAACGGCTGACCCCGGAGGACGTGGCGCACGTGCTCACCATCGAGACCTGGACCAACAGGACGTACTCGGTCCTGAAGGCCACCACCGACCCGCAGCGGCTGTTGACCCTCGGGTTGGCGAGCCCGGAATACCTGGTGACGTGACATGGATGCAGTGACCCGGCGCAGATTCCTGCTGGCCTCGGGGGTTGCCGGCGGCAGCGCCCTGGTCGCCGGTGCGGCGAAATTGAGCCTGGGAGGTCTGCTGCGGACCGCCAGTGAGGCGTCCGCCAGCGAAGACCACCGAAAAACGTCCAAGCTGGTCATCGTCACGCTCTACGGCGGCAACGACGGCCTCAACACGGTCGTCCCGTACGCAAGCCCGGCCTACTACGCGGCCCGCCCCGAACTGGCCTACGAGCCGGAGCGGGTGCTTCGTCTCGACGACGCGCTGGGGCTGAACCCGATGCTCAAGGGCTTGAGTTCGCTGTGGGGTGAGCAGCGGTTGGCGGTCGTCCTCGGAGCGGGCTACCCGAAACCGGATCGCAGTCACTTCCGCTCCATGGACATCTGGCAGAGCGCGTCGCCCAGCGGTCCGACCAGTTCGGGGTGGGTGGGCCGATGGTTGGACGGCACCAAGGCCGCGCCCGAGGCCGCGGTCAGCTTCGAGCCCATGCTTCCGCCCCTCCTCGCCGGTGAGACCCGTACGGGGGCCTGCGTGAGCGTCGGCGGGCTCAAGCTGCCGCCCGGAGTAACAGCGGACATGGTCGGGGCGCTGGGGCACCGGGAGCCGAACGAGTCGGAGCTGCAGGCGCGGGCCGCGGACGCCTACGCCAACCTCATCAACATCGACAAGCTCATCCAACATGCCGAGGCCGTCAGCGCTCCGCCGGAGGCCACCGTCCAACCCGACAGCCCCGCGACGAGTACGGGTGGGTCGAACGTCCTCTCCGCACAGCTGTCGCGGGTGGCGCAGTGTGTCGAGGCCGGGGTCCCCACCCGGGTGTACTCGGTGAGCCTCGGTGGGTTCGACACGCACGCCTCGGAGCGGGTCGGGCACGAGTTCCTGCTGCGTCAACTCGACCAGGCGCTGGCCAGCTTCGCTCGTCGGCTGTCGGGCACCGAGGCCGGTCGACAGGTCACCACTGTCGTCTACAGCGAGTTCGGCCGGCGGGTCCGGGCGAATGCCTCTGACGGCACCGACCACGGAACCGCCGGCCCTGTTCTCGTGCTGGGTTCCCAGGTCGCCGGCGGGCTCTACGGGGAGCAGCCGAGCCTGACCGACCTGGACGACGGTGACCTCAAGGCGACGACGGACTTCCGAGACGTCATCGGCACCCTGCTGGCCTCGGTGTTGCAGGCCGATCCGGCGCGCTACGTCGGCGGCGGATACCAGCCGAGGATGCTCCCGTTCCTCGTCCGCGACTGACTGTCACGACCGGGCCGGCCGTTGGTGGCCGTCAGCGGCCACCACCGCGGAACACCTCAGCGACAGTCCGGAGCACCACCTTGACGTCGAGCCAGAGCGACCAGTTCTCGATGTAGTAGTTGTCGAACCTCGCCCGGTCGGAGATCGGGGTGTCGCCGCGGAGGCCACTGACCTGCGCGAGCCCGGTGAGGCCGACGGGCACCCGGTGCCGCATCGCGTAGTTCGGGTACTCGGCGGAGAACTTCTCCACGAAGTGCGGCCGCTCCGGTCGGGGCCCGACCACGCTCATCTCACCGCGCACGATGTTCCACAGCTGCGGCAGCTCGTCCAGGGACGTACGGCGCATGAACCGCCCGATCGGGCCGACCCGCCGGTCGTGCGCGATGGACCAGTTGGTCTGCGACTCCTGCTCGTCCACCGGGCGCATCGACCGGAACTTGATGACGTTGAACGGCTTGCCGTACCGGCCGATCCGCTCCTGGTAGAAGAAGATGCCGCGACCGCCGTCGATGAACGTGGCGATGGCGCAGAGCAGCAGCACCGGGCTCAGAAGGATGAGCGCCAGCGTGGCGACGAGGACGTCGGAGGCCCGCTTGATGGCCCAGCGCGGCCCGGACAGGGTCGTGTCGCCGATCTTGGCGATCGGGATGGCACCGATGTGGTCGGGGTATCCGGCCTGGGACCGGGACCCCCACAGCCGCGGCACCACCCAGAGGTCGCAGCGCGAGGTGTTGGGCTGGAGCAGTGTCGCGATCAGGGTGGACTCCGTGCAGTCCGGGTCGGCGATGACCAGGACGTCGCAGTTCAGCAGCCGAACCAGTTGTTCGACGTTGTCGAGGGTGCCGAGCAGCGGGACCGCGCCGGAGTCCTGACGGGACGCCGCGTCGACGCAACCGACGAAGCGCAGACCGTACTGGGGGTAGCGCCGCAGCAGTCGGGCCAGCTCCACGCCGATCGGACCGCTGCCGATGATGATGGCGTTGTGCTCCACCCACCGCCGCCGACGCGCGACGATGGTGAACTTCCGGCTGAGCGCACGACCAGCGATCACCAACGCCGCGGAGAGCGCGACCCCACGCATGAAGCTGGTCACGTACTCCACCGAGGCGTGCCGTTCGGCCGCGATGATGGCCACCACCGCGGCCGAAGCCAGCAGTCGCCCGCAGAGGATCGGCAGTTCGTCGAGGATGCTGACGTGCCGGCGGGCCCGGTAGAGCCCGCCCGCCGCGAAGATCGCCACCGTGAGCGCGGCGTTTGCCAGCGTCCCGCGCCAGTAGTTCTGGGTCAGCAGCAGCGGAGTCAGCAGCGCCACGACATCGACGGGAGCCGTCATCATCCAGGCGCGCAGGAAACGAGTGCCGGTCGAGGCCCTGGAGCTGGCGTAGGGCAGCACCGCTGTCGTGTCGAGACCGGGGACCATCGCCGCCTTGACCGCCGGGTCGGGTCGCTCGACGCGGGGCATGGCGGCGACTGTTGGCGCGTCGTTCGCCGGCTCGTCCCCTGCTGCCGCCCGTTGTGGAGTCGCCTGTAGTGGCGCCGCCTGTTGCTGCGGCACCACAGGTTGCTGCGCGGCCCCCTCAGGCGTGCTCGAATAACTGACCGCCGAATGGCGTGACATGATCGATTCCTCCCCCGTGACTACCCTCGGCCTTACATGTCGCGCCTTCGGGCGATCGCAGGATATGAGCCGCTCAGCTGCGCCGCCAGAGCCGGATGGACAGTTGGATGCCCTACTTCCCGGCGGCCAGAATCTCCGGTACCGCGTCGCGTCGGACCGCGCCGTAGAACGACTTGGCCTTCTCGGTGTTGGCGAAGACGACGCTCTCGCTGCCGACCCGACCGGTGCCCTTCGTCGGGCTGGTCAGGAAGGTCATGTTGCCGCCGCGCAGGTTGCGCAGGTCGGTCGCCATGTCCAGCAGGGACATCTTCTCGTCGACCGCGACCGCGCTGGACGAGGCCTTGACGAACGAGTTGAGCCGGCTCGGGTTGGTGAGGATGCCGCCGGACGCCGCCTTGTCCATGATTGCCCTGATGACCTGCTGCTGGTGCCGGATCCGGGCGAAGTCGCCGTCGGCAAACTGCTTACGCTGCCGCGAATAGTCCAGCGCGGCCTCGCCGTCCATCCGCTGCATGCCCTGCTTGAAGTTGCGGAACGGCGGGTGGATCGAGGTGAACGACTTCTCCGAGTCGATATCGACGCCACCCAGTGCGTCGATGATCTCGACGAATCCAGCGAAGTCAACGATCATGACGTGATCGATCCGGACGTCGGTGAACTTCTCCACGGTCTGCACCATCAACGGCACACCACCCCAGGCGTAGGCTGCATTGATCTTGGCATCCCGGCCGCCGTTGTTGCCGTCCTTGGAACGCGGCACCGGCACCCACGTGTCGCGGGGGATCGAGACGAGCTGAGCGCTCGATCGGTCCTTCGGGATGTGGGCCAGGATGATGCTGTCGGTACGCGAGCCGGTCGTGCCCTCCGGATCACGGGAATCGCTACCCAGAATCAGCATGTTCAGAGCGCCCTTGGCAGCCGCCTGCGGACGGCCCTCTTCGGGTACGTCAGCGAACGCGTCGACCCGGTCGATCCCGGAATTGATCGAGCGGAAGTAAAGCCCGCCCGCGATGAGACCGCCACCGCCGAGCAGCGCCATCACCAGAAAGGTGATCAGGGCGACCTTCTGCCACCGGGGGCGGCGACGCCGCGATCGGGGCGCCTCAGTCGGCTCAGGCTGCGACTGCGGGTCAAAGAACTCGGTCTGGGGTTCCACGTACTCCTGGCGATACTGCATGCCGCGATGCTACTGATTCTGGGTTACAGGCACGTACCCCCGTCCGGCCCATCCGGTCGCACATCCTGGCCAAAAGGCTTTTTCCACCAACGAATGCCTGAACCTGATATGAAGCAGCGGTGGACGCCACGAAGCTGCGCCGAGCCATCGCCCGTACCCCACTCGCACCCGTCGCCGCATTTCCCAAGCGCCTCGCCCGGGTCGCCCGCCACGACGCCAAGGTGCTGCGCGCCTCGGCCCGGTGGTTGGTCACCTCCCGTGAACATCACAACTACACGTACGAGCTGACCAAACTCAGCCGCCACCACCTGACCTGGTTCGTCAGCGTCGTCTGCGACATCCCGGTCCAGCAGGCCCGTGGCTACGTCGCCGAGATCGAGTCCGACGACGTGCTGCGACACCACATCGAGCAGGCCACCGCCACAGCCGCCCGCCGTGGCCTCGCCGACAAGAAGGTCCGCTACGCCCGACGCGTCGGCTGGTACGCGATCGTCCGGGCCACCCACCCCACGCACGTGGTGGAAACCGGCGTGGACAAGGGGTTGGGCACCTGCGTCCTCGCGTCCGCCCTGCTGCGCAACGCACAGGAGGGGCACCCGGGCCGGGTCACCTCGCTGGACATCAACCCCGAGGCCGGCTACCTCGCCCAGGTCGCACCGTGGTCGAACGTCGTCGACCTGGTGATCGGCGACTCGATCGCCTCGATCGGCGCGCTGGACCGCCCGGTCGACCTGTTCCTGCACGACAGCGACCACAGCCGCGCCCACGAGAAGCGTGAGTTCGACGCCGTGGAGCCCCAGCTCGCCCCCGGCGCCATCCTGCTCACCGACAACGTCACCAGCACCAACGTGCTCGCCGAGCACGCCGAACGCACCGGCCGGCGGTTCCTCGCCTACCGGGAGAGCCCGGCCAACCACTGGTACCCGGGCGACGGGATCGGCGTGGCATGGTAGCCGGGTGCGGCTGACCTCGATTCACACGTACCCCATCAAGGGTTGTCACCGGCTCGACCACGACGGCGCGTTCGTGCACCAGTGGGGCCTGGCCGGCGACCGACGCTGGATGGTCGTGGACGCCGACGGCGTCGGCGTCACCCAACGGGAAACGACCCGGCTCGTCGGCCTGCGCGCCTCGGTGCGCCCCGGGGGTTTGTGGCTGCGTGCCGACGGGCAACCCGACCTCGACGTGCCGGAACCGGCCGGCGGTGAACCCGTGGGGGTGCGAACCTTCCGCAGCCGCACGTTCCCGGTGCCCGCGCTGCCGGCCGGCCAGGCGGCCGACGACTGGCTCGGCGCCCTGCTCGGCCGGCCGGTCCGGCTGGTCTGGCTGGCCCAGCCGACCCGTCACCTGGCCGCCGGAACCCGCGAGCACGACACCGGTGACCAGGTCAGTTTCGCCGACGCCTACCCGGTGCTGCTGGCCAACGCCGCCTCCCTCGACGGCCTCAACGACTGGCTGGCCGAGGCGGGGGAGGAACCGGTGCCGATGACCCGGTTCCGACCCAACCTGGTGGTCAGCGGTGCGCCGGCCTGGGCCGAGGACGACTGGGTCGGCCGGCCGCTGCGCATCGGCGACCGACTGTTCCGGGCCGCCGGACCGTGCGACCGCTGCGTGGTGACCACCACCGACCAGGAGACCGGGGTACGCACCAAAGAGCCACTGCGTACCCTCGGGCGGCACCGCAACGTCAAGCAGAAACTCCTCTTCGGACTGAACCTGGTGCCACTCGACAGTGGACCCCTGGCCGTCGACGCCCCGATCGTTCTCGCGCCCTGACCGACACACCGACCGGCAAATCCGCACCCGGCGGTCACCGTCCGTCGATGCTGTCTTAGCTTTGGCTTAGCCCGCTTGTCGGTACGCGCCCAGGTCCGGCAGCATCGCCGTCGTGACGGACGGAAGCGCTGTCGACATCAACATCGACCTGGACCACCCTCCAGAGGACCGGCCCGCGCCGCCGTCCGGCGCGAAGCCCTGGCTGATCGCCACCGGCGTCACAGTCCTCGCGGCGACGCTGGGGCTCACCCTCACCCTGCGCTCCGGCTCCACCCCGGCCTGCGCCGCCGGCCGGACGCTCGCCGCCGCCCCGCCCACCGGCAACGCCACACACAGCGGCAAGGCCACCTTCTACGACTCCAAGGGCGCCGGCGGCAACTGCTCCAACCCGGCGGCCCCGGCCAACCGGCTCTACGTCGCGCTCGGTCCGACGGAATACTCCGCCGGTGCCGCCTGCGGCGGATTCCTCGACGTCGTCGGCCCGAAGGGCACCGTCCGGGTGCTCATCATGGACCAGTGCCCGGAGTGCGAGCCTGGCCACCTCGACCTGTCCCGCGAGGCGTTCGCCCGGATCGCCGACCCGGTCCAGGGCCTCGTGCCGGTCACCTACCGTGCTGTGGTCAACCCGCCGCTGCCCGGACCACTCACCTTCCGGATCAAGGAGGGCGCGTCGCAGTGGTGGTTCGCCGTGCGCGTCGGCAACCACGGCAACCCGCTGCGGTCCGTCGAGGTCCGGCAGGGTGACAGCGACCCCTGGCAGTCGGCCGCCCGGCAGGACTACAACTACTGGCTGATCGCCTCCGGCGCCGGGCCGGGCCCGTTCACCATCCGGGTCACCGACGTGTACGGCAACCGGGCCACCGTCGGCGGCATTCGGATGGCACCGGGCAAGGTGCAGAACAGCACGGTCCGGATGTACACACCGGGCGGCGGGGCGGGCACTCGGCGTTCGTCCGCGTCGACCCGGCCACCGAGCAACCGACCCGCCGTCACGCCGACGCCGACCCGTCGCCCGGTCGAGGTGGCCCGGACGAGCCCGCCGGCCACCGACCCGCCGACCACCAGCTCGGCCCGGGCGAACGCCCGGTGGTGCGCGGGCTGACCGCTCAGTCGGCCACCGTCAGATCGAACCACATCAGAATCTCGTCCCGGTCGTCATCGGGGGCCACCCGCAACGCGCCCGGCAGTCGGCCGATCTCCCGGTACCCGAGGCGACCGTAGAACTTGTCCAACCCCAGGCCGTCGCGCACCGTGACGTGCAGCGCCTCGTAACCGAACGCCCTGCCGAGCCGGGCGGCCTCCACCATCAGCGCCGAGCCGTAGCCGGTGCCCTGGGTGTCTGGACGGACCATCACCCGCTTCACCACACACCAGTGCGCCTTGAGTGGGAACCGGTTGTCACCGAAGATCAACATGGCCGCCAGTCGGTCCCCGGAGTAGCCGACGAGCAGGCGGTCCGGTCCGTCGGCGATACCGGCGAAGGTCGGATCGGCGGTGACGTGCACATCGGCGGCGGTGACCGGAGGCACGAAACCGACAGCGCCGCCTGCGTTGCTGACGTCCACCCAGAGGTCGACGATCTCGGCACGCAGCTGCGGGGTCAGGTCGGGGTCGAGGACGAAGCGCAGACTCACGCTCGCCATCCTGACCCGAGGACCAGGCCCAAGACCCGCGACAGTGACGCGCCCGACAACCAGGCCCGCGACAGTGACGAGCCCGAGCGCCGCGCGCCGGCACTCGGTGCGTGTTGACCTGTGCGGGAGAGGGGATTCGAACCCCCACATCCTTCCGGATACAGGTTCCTAAGACCTGCGCGGCTGCCGTTACGCCACTCCCGCCAACTCCCTGAGTTTAGAGTGTCTGGCTTCGGCGGTGTTGAGCCCGGCCTCCTTGAGGATGGTGGAGATCGTGCCGTGACCAACTCGGCATCCGCTGCCAGGCAGATTGCGGAGAATGCCGGACAGTCGCTTCGGTCCGACATCCGGGTGCGCCAGTGCCTGTTCTATTACCGCGTCGCGATGAGCCATCGAACGCCAACTGCGGCTCGGGCGCGGCTTCAACACGCCATCCTGCTCCAGCCTTCGCCGAACCTTGTGCAGGTACGCCGGGGTCCAGCCCCACTGTCGTGCCGCCTCCAGGGCCGTCACCTGCTGTGCGTCGACCCGACCGAACAGGTCGACGAGTTCCGCACGGGTGGCCGGTCGGCGATCGGACCCGGCCGTCCCGCCGTAGCGTCCCTCCCCATCGGTCGGCGGCGCGAGGATGGGGAGGTCGGAGGCCCGTTTTCCCCGTGCAGGATGAGGGACGCGCCTCGCCACACCGGCCCTGTCCCACACCCCTCGCACTCCTCCGGCACGCCGAGGGTGCCCAGCGCCCACTTCAACCGCGCGCCGGGCGTCCGGCGGGACCCGTTAGGTCGCACAACCAGGAGCTGGGCCGATGTGATGCGCCGTTCGCCGCTGCGGCCCTTGTTGTGTGCCTGCCTCGTGAAGTGCGAGGTGTCGATGCCGAACCGCTTGAGCTGCCGGCTGATGTGAGCGTGCGAGCCACCGCTGACGCGTACGCCGAGCAGCCGCATCACCTCGGTGATGTTGCGGGCGACGGCGGCAGCGGCGGCCAGCGCTTCGGGTGTGTACTTGTATCGGACCACTGACGGACCGTAGCGATCCGGTGCGACAGTCAGTCCAGGCCGAGGTCGCGGCGGAGCTTGGCGACGTGCCCGGTGGCCTTGACGTTGTAGAGCGCCCGCTCGACCTTGCCGTCGGCGTCGATCACGAACGTCGAGCGGATCACGCCGGTGACGGTCTTGCCGTAGAGCTGCTTCTCGCCGTACGCGCCGTAGGCGGTCAGCACGGCCTTGTCCGGGTCCGACACCAGCGGGAAGGTGATGGCGTCGCGCTCGCGGAACTTCGCCAGCTTCTCCGGCTTGTCCGGGGAGATGCCGACGACCTCGTAGCCGGCGGCCTGGAGTGAGGCGAGTGAGTCGCGGAAGTCGCAGGCCTGCTTGGTGCAGCCGGGGGTCATCGCGGCCGGGTAGGCGTACAGGACGACCTTGCGGCCTCGCAGGTCGGCGAGGGAGAGCTGGTCGCCGGTGTCGGTGGCGAGGGTGAACTCGGGCGCGGGGTCACCGGGGGAGAGGCGGTCGGGCGAGGTCATGGCCCCGACCCTACCGTCGAGCCGCTGAGCGCCGTCGCCGACGAGACGCGGCGCGTCGGGCGGCGCGTCGGGGCTTGGTCACCGGGAGGCGGTCGGGCTGAGCCTGCCGCTGGGAGTGATCAAGCCCATGCGTTGTTGCCAGAGTCTGGCAACAACGATGGTTGGGAAATAAGCTGACCCACGCCGGCCCGGTCGGGCCTGCTGACGCGTGGGAGGTCGCGTGGAGACACTGGCGATGCACATCTCGAACGGGATCATCGACGGTCCTGTGGCAGCGATCTTCGCTGCGCTCGCTCTTGCCGCGCTCACCGCCTGCGTCCTGCGCGGTCGGCGCGACCTGGACGACCGGCTGGCCCCGATGGCCGGCCTGGTGGCGGCGTTCATCTTCGCCGTCCAGATGCTCAACTTCCCGATCTTCACGGCCGGTGTCAGCGGCCACCTGCTCGGTGGCGCGCTCGCCGCCATGCTGGTCGGCCCGTGGGTCGGCGCGCTCTGCGTGGCCGTGGTGCTTGTCGTACAGGCACTGATCTTCGGCGACGGCGGTGTGGCGATGCTCGGCCTCAACATCACGAACATGGCGTTGCTCGGCACCGCCGCAGCGTACGCGCTGATCGCGCTGCTGTTGCGGGTGCTGCCCCGCACGCGGGCCGGTCTGGC
This sequence comes from Micromonospora vinacea, assembly GCF_015751785.1. Classification (NCBI taxonomy): domain Bacteria; kingdom Bacillati; phylum Actinomycetota; class Actinomycetes; order Micromonosporales; family Micromonosporaceae; genus Micromonospora; species Micromonospora vinacea. The sequence goes on from NZ_JADOTY010000001.1 coordinate 3,169,719, forward strand.
AGTGACCGCGTTCGTCGCCGCGACGGTCAGCGTGGTGGTGGCGTCGCAGGGCTTCGTCCTGCAGTACTGGCTGGGTGGCACCACCGACCTGGGCAACAACCTGGGTGGTCTGGCGGGCACGATGGCCGGCGTCCACCTGCTGATCGGCATCGGCGAGGGCCTGATCACCGCGACCACGGTGCTCACCGTCGCGAAGGTGCGCCCCGACCTGGTGTACGCGCTGCGCTCCCTGCGCACGCCCGCCGCCCCCGCCGCCCCCGCCGTCCCGGTCGCCGGAGGTGCCCGATGAAGAACCGGTCCTGGGCCTTCCTGGCCGGCGGCCTGCTGGTCGCCCTGCTGCTCGCCGGTGTGGTGAGCAACTACGCCTCGTCCCACCCGGACGGGTTGGACTCGTCACTGCTCAAGGGTTGCACCGTCGACGCCGACGACACCATCGTCGGGGGGAGCTGCCCAGCCCAGCAGGCCCGCGACCACGAGTTGGCCGACAGCCCGCTGGCCGACTACGGCGTGCGGGGTGTGCGGAACAGCTTCGTCTCCACCGGCCTCTCCGGGGTGCTCGGGGTGCTTGTCACCTTCGCGATCGGGGCCGGCGGGTTCTGGCTGCTGCGCCGTCGAGGCAGCACGCCGACCGACAGTGACGCGACGACGCCCGCCGAGGGTGACGCTGTGGCGTCGCGCGCCGGCACGGCCAGCTGAGCAGGGGATAAGCGGATGGGAGCCGGTCACGGGCACGTGCTGTACCGCGAGTCGGACTCGCCGGTGCACCGGCTCCCGCCCGAGGTCAAGATCGTGGCGATGGTGGTCTTCACCATCGCCGTGGTGGCCACTCCACGCGAGGCGTTCTGGGCCTTCGGCGCGTACGCCGTGCTGGTGGCGGTGGTGGCGGCGCTGGCCCGGGTGGGGCCGCGGTGGTTGCTCAGCCGAGCGTTGATCGAGCTGCCGTTCGTGCTGTTCGCCGTTGCCCTGCCGTTCCTCGGCAGCGGCGACCGGGTCGAGGTGCTGGGCCTGCGGCTGTCCGAGGACGGGCTGCACGGCGCGTGGAACATCCTGGCGAAGGGCACCCTGGGGGTGCTCGTGTCGCTGCTGCTCGCGGCGACCACCACCACCCGGGACCTGATCGTGGGGTTGGACCGGCTGCACTGTCCGCAGGTGCTCACCCAGATCGCCACGTTCATGCTGCGCTACCTCGACGTGCTGGTCGGCGAGGCGCGGCGGATGCGGGTGGCCCGGATCTCCCGGGGTGACGACCCGCGCTTCCTGTGGCAGCTGCGCGGGTTCGCCGCCGGGATCGGGGCGTTGTTCCTGCGCGCCTTCGAGCGCGGCGAGCGGGTCTATCTGGCGATGCTGTCCCGGGGTTACACCGGGCGGATGCCCGCCGTGTGGCAGGGCGAGGGTGCGGCGAGCGCCGGGCAGTGGCTGGTCGCGGCGACAGTGCCGGTGTTGGCGGCCTCCATCGCCGCCACCGCCGTCGTGCTGTCATGATCGGTGTCGTGCAGACCGCTGTCTCGCTGGACGTTCGGGGTGTTCGTTACGCGTACCCGGACGGGCACGTCGCCCTGCGGGGGGTCGACCTGAATGTGCCGCGGGGCGACCGGGTGGCGCTGCTCGGGCCCAACGGCGCCGGCAAGACCACTCTGGTGCTGCACCTCAACGGCATCCTCGCCCCGACCGAGGGCAGCGTGAGCGTCGGCGGGCTGACTGTCACCCCGGACCGGCCCACCCTGGCCGAGGTACGCCGTCGGGTGGGCATCGTCTTCCAGGACCCGGACGACCAGTTGTTCCTGCCCACCGTGGCGGAGGACGTGGCGTTCGGGCCGGCGAACCTGGGTCTGCGCGGGGCCGAGCTGGCCGCCCGGGTGGACGAGGCGCTCGCCGCGGTGGGGATGGGTGAGCACCGGGACCGGGCCCCGCAGCACCTGTCGTTCGGGCAGCGCCGCCGGGTGGCGGTGGCCACGGTGCTCGCCATGCACCCGGAGATCCTGGTGCTCGACGAGCCGTCGTCGAACCTGGACCCGGCGGCCCGTCGGGAACTCGCCGAGATCCTGCGCGGCCTGCCGGTGACCCTGCTGATGGTCACGCACGACCTGCCGTACGCGGCGGAGCTGTGCGAGCGGTCGGTGATCCTGGACGACGGCCGGATCGTCGCCGACGCCCCCACCCGCACCCTGCTCAACGACGCCCCCCTGCTGGCGAGACACCGCCTGGAACTGCCCTACGGCTTCACCCCGCAGCCGTAGACCCACTCTCGGCGGCCACGACCCGTGGTGCCGCCGCAGTGGTGCGGGAGGCGGCGTGCAGGCGCAGGACGCCGGCGGCTGTCGCACCGGCGCCGGTGATCAGGAAGAGCGCCACCATCACCCGGGCCGCCGCGGGGGACCAGGGCACAGGGGCGATGGCGTTGGCGAACACGGCGGCGTTCGCCGCTCCGGCGAAGAGCGCCAGGCAGGCGCCGGCCAGCGCGACCACGAAGTCCGCACCCGGGCGGCGGCTCAACGCGTACCAACCGGCGGCGATCGCGCCGACGCCGGTGAGCAGGGACCAGATCTGCCCGGACAGCAACCCGACCAGCACCCCACCCACGCCCTGAGCGCCCGCGTCCAGTTCCCGTCCCACCGGGTACGCGACGGCCAGCGCGCCGCCGACGATCAGCGACACGCCCAGCGCGGAGAGCGCGCGGGCGCCGGCCGGGGCGGTGGCGGCGAGCAGGCCGAGCGCGCCCACCGCGAGCAGCCCCACGATGGTCACCGCCCACCAGGTGTACGCGTCCGGCGGCGGCACCCAGTCCAGCGTTCCGCCGATCACCACCGGGTCGGTGCCGTCGCGCAGCGGGATGGTCCAGTCCCGGACCCGGTGCTCGCGGTCCGGCGCGGCGCGTACCGCGGCCGGTGGCGCCGCCTCCTGCCACAAAGCGCGTTGGTCGTGCCACCTGGCGGTGGTGCCGTCGGCGATCCGGCGCCAGGACGGTGCGGCGGCCGGGTCGGCGTCGGCGGGGAGCGCGGTGTCCCCGGCGATGGTGCGGTTCAGGTACGTGGCGGGGGAGTGGCTGTTCTCGAAGACCCCGTCCGGGCCGACGCGCAGGTACGGCTCGCCGGAGTAGCCGATGACCTCGATGGCGCGGCCGGTGCGGTTGGTCAGCTCCAGTCGGGCACCCGCCTCGATGACGCGTACCTCAAGCCCTGGCCGCGCCGGTGCGACCCCTGTGGCGCGGGTGCGGTAGTCGGTGCCGTCCGGCGCGTCCGCGCCGTGCGCGGCGGCGGGCGCCGCGCTGGTCACTGTCACCAGGCCGGCTGCGGCGACGACCAGGCCGGCACGGCCCAGCAGGGTACGGATCACTTGCCGGCCGCCGCCACTGCTGCGGTGAGAGCGTCCGGGGTGGGGTTCTCGAGGGGCTGACCATTGATCTTGACGGTCGGCGTGCCGGTGACGTTGCTCCGGCTGGCGTCGTCGGTGACGTGCTCGGTCCAGGTCCGGTACGTCTTGTCCTTCACGCAGCTGCCGAAGGAGCCCCGGTCGAGGCCCACGCTGGTGCCGATGTCGATGAGCTTGTCGTCGGTGAGCCCGGCGCTGCCCTCCGGCGGCTGCTCGGCGAAGAGCGCCTTCGCGTACTCGTGGTACTTGCCGCCCGCCGCCGCGCAGCCGGAGGCGGCCGAGGAGCGGGTGGAGTACTCGGTGGTGGAGAAGCGGTTGAGGTACGCGACCGGGTGGTAGACCACAGTCGCCTTGTTCTCGGCCACCAACTGTTCGAGCGTCGACCCGCTGGTCTGCTCGAACTGCTTGCAGGCCGGGCAGAGGAAGTCCTCGTAGACGTCGATGGTGACCGGGCCGCCGCCGGTGACGATGCCGGTGCCGGCCGCGTTGGCGCCGGGTGGGGTGGTGAAGTCGTCGGAGCGCTGGCTGGACCAGACGGCCCAGCCGATGACGCCGGCGATGACCAGGACGACGACCGCGGCGGCGGAGACCCAGATCGTGCGGCGGCGGCGCCGCTCGCGGGCCAACTGCTCGCGGACCACCCGGGCGGCGTCCCGCTGCCCCTTGCGACTACTCATCCTCGTCCTCCACAACGGGTTCGCCGGACAACCACCCGTCCACCGATACCGGCGTACGCGGCCAGACCAGCAGAAAACCGGCCAGAACCAAGAATCCCAGGTCCCGGAGGATCTCCGGGAGGTAACTGGGGGCCTGCCCCGCCGCCAGTTGCCCGCCGCTGCCGAAGCAACCGCAGTCGATGGCCAGCCCACGCGCCCAGGCCGAGGCGATCCCCGCGATGAAGACCACCAGCAGTGCGGCGGACACGCCGGCGACGAGCCGGGTGGCCAGCCCGAGCAGCAGCAGCACGCCCAACGCCAACTCGACGAAGGGCAGGGCCGCGCCGATCACTGTCGCCACGTCGTACGGCAGCACCTGGTACGCGTTGACCGCCCGCCCGGAGGCGGCGAGATCACTGACCTTCGACGCGCCGGCGACCAGCCAGACGGCGGCGAGGCCGAGCCGGGCCGCGATGCCGAGCCAGGGGCGTACCACTGGCCAACGGGCGCCCCGGGTGGAAGGTGCTGTCACGCTCATTTGTCGTCCCGTCCGCGCCGGAAGTTCCAGGGTTCAGCCGGCCAGGGCGTCGCCGACCGCCTCGACCAGGTCGTCACGGGCCCGGGCGACCCGGGACCGGATGGTGCCCACCGGCACCCCCTCGACGGCGGCGGCCTCGGCGTACGACAGGCCGAGCAGTTGGGTGAGCACGAACGCGGACCGCCGCTCGGGGCCGAGGCGGCGGACCAGGTCGGTGGCACCGAACTGGCCGGCCGGGTCCGGGTGCGGACGGTCGGTGTACGCGTTCGCCGCCAGGCGCTCGTCGAGTCGACGACGCCGGACGACAGTGCGGAGGTGGTCGGCGCAGGCCCGCCGGGCGATGCCGAGCAGCCAGGTGCGGGCGCTGGAGCGCCCCTCGAACGCGGGCAGGGCCCGAAACGCCCGCAGGTAGGTCTCCTGGGTCAGGTCGTCGGCGCTGTCCGTGTCGACCAGGGCGGCGGCGAACCGCCAGACCTCGGCCTGGGTCAGCCGGACGAACGCCGCCTGGGCGGTGGGGTCACCGTCACGGGCGGTCAGTGCCCACTCGGTTGCCGGGTCCCGGGCGACCTCGTCGACCGGCTCCGCCGGACCGGCGGCACCGGAGTCACGCGGGACAGGGATCACGACAGACCAGGTTACGCGGCTGACGGCGGGGCGACAGGGTCGTTCGGCCCTTGGATGGTCTGCGCCACGTCGGGAACTTTTCCCCGAACCGGGCCGACTACCAGATCATGACGTGCGACCACAGAAGCGACCACCCCCCTCGGGTCGCCGAATGGGACACCCATCGGCGACCATGGCCGGCATGACTGTCGCCCCCCGCCGCTGGGCTGCCCGGCTGGCCGCAGCCGCCGGCCTCCTGGTCACCGTCGTCGCCTTGTTGATCGCGCCAGCCACCTCCGCCAGCGCCCACGCGGTGCTGGAGAGCAGCAGTCCGGCCGCCTCGTCCATCGTGCCGAGCGGGCCGTCCGAGGTGGTTCTCACCTTCAGTGAGGGGGTCCGCAAGGTGCCCGGCAAGATCCGGGTCATCGCGCCGGACGGCTCCCGGGCCGACCGGGGCGAACCGTCGTTCAGCAGCACTGTCGTGACCATCCCGGTGGATCCGGCCGGCGCCCGTGGCACCTACCTGGTCAGCTTCCGGGTGATCTCCGCCGACAGTCACCCGGTCTCCGGGGCGTTCACCTACTCGGTCGGCGCTCCCTCGACCCCACCCGTCGACTCGGGTACTGACAGCCGCGCCAACCCGGTGGTGGAGACGGCGGTGAAGGTGGCCCGCTTCCTCGGCTACACCGGCCTGGTGCTGCTGGTGGGGCCGGCGCTGGTGCTCGCCGCGCTCTGGCCGCGACGGCTCTCCCGGCGGGGGCCGACCCGGCTGGCCTGGACGGGCCTCGGTCTGGTGGCCGTCGCCACCCTCGCCGACCTGTGGTTGCAGGTGCCCTACACGGCCGGTGGTGGTCTCTTCGACGTCACCGGCGAGGGGTTCGGCACTGTGTTCGGCAGCGCCTTCGGTGCCGCCCACCTGGTCCGGCTCGGCCTGCTGGCGGCGTCCGTCTTCCTGCTCCGACCGCTGCTGGCCCGGCCCGCCGGCCGCGCGGACGCGATCATCCTGGCCGTCCTCGGCGGCGCCGCCCTGTTGACCTGGCCGCTGGCCGGGCACGCGGCGGCCTCCCCGGCGCCGGCGGTCTCCGTGGTGGTCGACGCGGTCCACCTGGGCAGCATGGCGGTCTGGCTGGGCGGTCTGCTCATGCTCGCCGTCTTCCTGCTGCGCCAGGCCGACGAGCGGGAGCTGGGTGCGATCCTGCCGATCTGGTCGCGCTGGGCGGCGCTCGCCGTCTCGGCGCTGCTGCTGGCCGGCACCGTCCAGGCGCTGATCGAGGTGGCCACCCTGCAGGCGCTCTTCGACACCACGTACGGGCGTCTGCTGCTCGCCAAGATCGCGCTGTTCGCACTGGTCATCGCCGTGGCCGCGTACTCCCGGCACCTGGTGCGCAGCCGGGTCGCGGCGCAACGCCCGGTGCCGGTGCGCCGCGCCGTCCTGGTGGAGTTGGTCGTCACCGTGGTGGTGCTGGCCGTGTCCGCCACGCTCGTGCAGACCACGCCCGCCCGCACCGCCGCGGCAACCCCCTCCGCCGGGGCCGAGGCCGGTCTCTTCAGTACCAGGCTGTCCAGCCCGCTGCTGACCGTCGAGGTCGAGGTGAGCCCGGCCGAGCGGGGCAACAACTCGGTGCACCTGTACGCGTACGGCACTGACAACCAGCCACTGCTGGTCGCGGAGTGGAAGGCGACAGTGGCGCTGCCCTCGGCCGGGATCGAGCCGATCGAGGTGCCGTTGCTGCGGTTGACGGACAGTCACGCCTACGGCGACATCAGCCTGCCGACCGCCGGCGAGTGGCAACTGAAGATCACCGCCCGAACGACCGACATCGACCAGGCCACGGTGACCGCCACCGTGCCCATCCGTTAGGAAGGTTCGCGAAACCCATGACCCGATTCCGGCGCACCGCAACCGCCGCTGCCGCCCTGGCGTTCACCGCCGCCGCCACCGCTGTGCTCGGCTTCGCCGGACCGGCGTCCGCGCACGTCACTGTGAACCCGAAGGAGGCGGCCCAGGGCGGCTACGCCCGGGTGGCGTTCCGGGTGCCGAACGAGAGCGACAGCGCGTCGACGGTCAAGCTCGAGGTGGTGCTCCCGGAGAACGCCCCGGTCGGTTCGGTGTCGACGATGCCGGTGCCCGGCTGGACGGTCGCCACGGAGAAGCGCAAGGTGGACCCGCCGATCGAGGTGCACGGCAGTCAGCTCACCGAGGCCGTCTCCAAGATCACCTGGACGGCCTCGGGTGGCGCGGGAGTGAAGCCGGGGCAGTTCCAGGAGTTCCCGGTCTCGCTGGGGCCGCTGCCGCAGGTCGACTCGATGGTCTTCAAGACCCTGCAGACCTACTCGGACGGCAACATCTCGCGGTGGATCGACGAGCCGGCGCCGGGCGCCGAGGAGCCGGAGCACCCCGCGCCGGTGCTCACCCTGGCCGCCGCGGCGGCGCCGGCGGGTTCGGCCACGCCGACCGCTGCCGTCGCATCGCCGGACGACGACGATGACGACGACGGCAACGGGCTCGCTGTCGGTCTCGGTGTGGCCGGTCTCGTCGCCGGTCTGGCCGGCCTGGCGCTGGGCGGGCTGGCGTTCGCGCGTACCCGCCGGGAGCCGGTCGCCAAGGCCTGACCCTTTCCCGTCCGCTGGCCCGCCGGATGATCCGGCGGGCCAGCGTGCTTTCCGGAGTCGACACCGACCGTGCCGTGGATATCCCCTGATCAGACGGTGTACGTCGGTAAGGTCGGCCGGGTATTTGGCTACGGAGGGGGACGGTGCGGATGCGGTTCGTGCGGGTGATCGCCGGAGTGGTGCTGTTGGTCGTGGGAATTCCGGCGCTGTTCGCCGGTGGCGGGCTGTGGCTGGTGACCCGACACGCCGACCCCGGCGGGGCCTTCGCCGCCCGCTTCGAGACGGTCCGCACGCCCGGTCACGCGGTAGTGGTCACCGACCTCGACCGGTTGCTGCGACAGGAGGCGCCCTTCGCGCGTTCCGCGCAGACCCGACTGCGGGTGGACGCCCGCACGACTGGCGGGCCGGCCTTCGTCGGACTGGCGCCCACTGCCGAGGTGCGTGGCTGGCTGGAGGCGGTGCCGCACGCCACGGTCCGCCGGGTGGCGCTGGCCCGGGGCCCGCTGCCCGTCCGGCTCGATCCGGCCGGCCCGGCAGCCGACACCCCGGGCGTCGCGACGGCCGACGGGCCGGTCACGCCGCTGGGCCGGCCCTTCTGGGTACGCGAGGGGATCGGCTCGCTGGAGTGGAGCGCGGACGACCTGGCCGGTGAACCGATGAGCCTGGTGGTGATGCGCCCCGACGGCGGCGCCGACCTGGCCCTGGACCTGCGCGCGGAGCTGCGGGCCGGGTGGACCGGCCCGGCCACCTGGGGTCTGCTGGCGATCGGCGTGCTGCTGATGGTGGGCGCCGCGCTGCTCCTGCTGCGACCGGTGCGCCCGCGCGAGGTGATCTTCGTGGTCGAGCCGGACCAGGTGCCGGTGCTCGCCGGCCGGCTCGGGGTCACCTCACTGAGTGGCCTGGGTCCCCGGCAACCCGACCCGACCCCGTCGTTGCCGGCGCGACAACTCGCCCCGGTCGGCTCCGGAGCGCCGGAACGCTCCCGGTCGGCGATCGGCGCCACGCGCGCCGCCACCCTCGCCGACCTGGACGAGCAGGTCCGGCTGCCCCGCCCGCCGGAGGTGACGCTGAGTCTCGCCTGGCCGCCCGCCGACACGGACGAGCCCACGGCCCGGCCGGTGGCGGTCCCGCCGGGTGACGGCCCGCCCGGTGGCGGCGGGTGAGACGGCGAGTGGCCCTCCGCGCTGCCGACGCGGAGGGCCACTCTCACCGGGGGATCGGTGCTACCCGAGCGACGCTTGAGGTAGATGAGGACAGGTTAGCGCCGATGATGGCTACTCGGGAGGTCTGTCCAATTGGTGCGATTTTCCGCACTGAGCCTTGACCGCACCGGCAACACCGCCAGCAGCAGCAGGCTGAGCAGCACGTAGGTGTTCTGTACGACGAAGTCCACCGGGTCGTGCGTGCGGACCGGTCCCGCGCCCCAGGCCTGGAACGTCACCACGCCGTAGATGGTCACGGCGGTGATGCCCAGCGCGAGCCCGGCCAGCCACCGACGCCGGCGTACCTCGTCCGGGCGGTCGGCGCTCAACGCCGCGTCGGCGAGCAACACCACAGCTGGCACGAACCAGTAGATGTGATGGGTCCAGGTGATCGGGCTCGCCAGGGCGCCCACCAACCCGGTCAACGTCAGCCCCGTCAACGGGTCACCGGCCCGCGCCGCGCGGGCGGCCCGCCACAGCCCGTAGACGGCGACCACGGCGACCACCAGCAGCCAGAGCAGCCGGTCCGGCTTCGCCGGCTCGGTGAACCGGCTGAGCAGGCCGAACAGCGACTGGTTGCCGACGATGTCGGTGCGTCCGACCCGCTCGGTGGTCCACAGCTCGTGCGTCCAGAACCGCCACGAGTCGCGCGGGGCGATCGCCGCCGCGAGCAGGGTCGCCGCCGCCGCCGTCGCGCTCGCCACCGCGGCGGCCCGCCACCGCCGGGTGGCCAGCAGGTACACGATGAAGATGCCGGGAAAGAGCTTGAGCGCCGTCGCCAGCCCCACGCCCACCCCGGCCCAGCGTCGCGCCTGCGGCACCGCGAACAGCAGATCGGCCAGGATCAGCACGACCAGCAGCATGTTGATCTGGCCGAAGGTGATCGTCTCGCGGATGCTCTCCACCGCCAGCACCAGCAGAACGGCGGCGATCAGGGTGAACGTCCGGGGCAGGTCGTGTCGGGCGATCACCGGCGCCACCAGCCACCGGGTGGTCAGCACCACTGCCAACACGGTGAGCGCCGTGAAGATCGCCACGGTGGCGCCGAGCCGCAGCAGACCGAACGGCCACAGCAGCAGCGCGCTGAATGGTGGGTAGGTGAAGTACAGCTCGCCCTGCACCCGGTCGGGTTGGACGTAGTCGTAGAGCGGGTGGCCGACGCGCCACCAGTCCATCGCGGACATGTAGATCTTGAGGTCGAAGAAGTTGTGCACGAGGCCGGGCAGGTAGAGCGCTGGCAGCACAGCGCCGAGGGCCACCACCGCGACCAGGCGACGGACCGTACGGCCGCCGGGATCGTCTTCGGTGACGGCGGGCGGTGCGACGGGTTCTGCTGGCACCCCGAAACCCTAGCGGGCCGGTCCCCCGAGAGCGCGCAGCCGCAGGGCGTGGGCTGCGCGTAGGCTGTCCCGGTGGCTGATCTCCTCGTCTGGATCGACTGTGAGATGACTGGGTTGGACCTCGGCAGGGACAAACTGATCGAGGTTGCGGCACTGGTCACCGATCCCGACCTCAACGTGCTGGGTGATGGTGTCGACGTGGTCATCCACGCCGACGAGGCGGCACTGGAGGGGATGCCGGAGATCGTGCAGACCATGCACGCCAAGTCCGGTCTCACCGAGGAGGTCCGTCGTTCGGCGGTCACCCTCGCCGAGGCCGAAGACCTGGTCCTGGAGTACGTCCGCACCTTCGTCAAGGATCCGCGTACGGCACCGCTCTGCGGCAACTCGATCGCCACCGACCGGGGCTTCATCGCCCGGGACATGCCCCGCCTCGACGCGCACCTGCACTACCGGATGATCGACGTGTCGTCGATCAAGGAACTCTGCCGCCGCTGGTACCCCCGGGTGTACTTCGGCCAGCCGCAGAAGGGTCTCGCGCACCGGGCGCTGGCCGACATCCGGGAGAGCATCCGGGAGTTGGAGTACTACCGGCGCACTGTCTTCGTTCCGCTGCCCGGCCCGGATGTCGAGACCGCCAAGGCCATCGCCGCCGAACTCTGACCGCGGCAGCTCGTCCCGGGGGAGCAGGGAACCCGCTGGACGAGGCGCGCCACGGTGTGGCTATTATTGGTCCGCACCCCGCCCGGAGCGATCGACCGGGCGACGGCGGCATGGTGGCTGTAGCTCAGTTGGCAGAGCACCGGGTTGTGGTCCCGGTTGTCGTGGGTTCAATTCCCATCAGTCACCCAGTTGGTTTCACGACTCAGGCCCCCTCCTCGGAGGGGGCCTGAGTCGTTGTCGGGGGCGAGACAGGGGCGCATACGCGAGAGCCCCCTCCGAAGAGGGGGCTCTCGTCGGGTGACTCAGGCGGTCGGCGTGGGGGACGGGGTGACCGTCCCGTCCGGGGTCGGGGTGGTGGCGTCCGGGTCGGCCGGAGGCTCGTACGGAAGGGCGCTGCCCTTGACGTACTCGTCCCAGCTCATGTTCCAGTCGGTCCAGCCGTTGCCGTTCTGCAGCTTGCGCTCAGTGCCCTTGACCGTGATCGGGTCGCCGATCTGCGTGTTCTTGAAGAGCCAGTCGCCGTTGGCCATCGACACGTTCACGCAACCGTGCGACACGTTCACGCTGCCCTGCTGGCCCTCGGACCAGGGTGCCGCGTGGATGAACTCGCCGCCCCAGGTGAGGCGCTGCGCGAAGTCGATTTTGGTGCGGTAGCCCTCCTCCGGGCCCAGCTCCTCGAACGTGTCGAAGACCGTCTTGCGCAGCTTCTCGATCACGACCATGGTGCCGCTGGACGACGGGGTGCTCTTCTTGCCCAGGCTGACCGGGATGGTCTTGATCACGGAGCCGTTGCGGGTCACCGTCATCCGCTTGGTCTTGTTGTCGACAGTCATGACCACCGCAGCGCCGATCTTGACGTCCACCGAGAGGTCGGCGCGGCCGTACCAACCCGCACCCATCGGCAGGCCACCCGCCTGCACCCGGTAGGAGACCTTGCTGTTGGGCTTCCAGAACTCCTTCGGCCGGTACCGGATCTCGGTGGGGCTGACCCAGTGCCAGATGCCCTCCTGCGCCGGGGTCGAGGTGACTGTCATCCGGCGCTGCACGTCGTCGCGGTAGTCCTCCGGGATGTTCCGGCTGAACTTCACGATCAGCGGCATGCCCACCCCGACCACCTGGTTGTCGCCGAGGAAGCTGCTCACCCGAACCTGGTTGCCGGGCTTGGCCATTGTGGTGAAGGTGCTGGTCGCGGTGGCGGGAAGCCCGTCGTCGCCCTTGGCGGTCACGGTGGCCGTGTAGCTCGTGCCGTACGCCAGCGCGCCGGCCGGCAGCCACGACTTGCCGTCCTTGGCGAGGGCGCCCTCGACCGCCTTGCCGGCGGCGTCCTTCAGCTCGACAGCGGTCTCCACGGCGTCCTTCGTGGTGAAGGTGATGCCGGTGGACGCCGGCACGTCCTTGGCGTCGGCCGCCGGCTCACTGATCGTCGCGGCGGCCTTCGGTGCCGGGTTCTCGCCGCCGCCGTGCCACGAGGACGGCTTACCGCCGTCGCCGTCGGTGCAGGCCGAGGTGAAGGCCAGCGCCACGGCGAGGAGCCCCGCCGCGAACACGCGGCGTCGCCCGCCGGGCCTGATCAGCTGGTCCTGGCTAGCTCGCATGAATTCCCTCACAGTCGTGGTCGCTGCCCCATCGTCTCCTACTGACGCGCCAGAGCCGGCCCCGGTTGCCGAGGGTGAACCGAAACACGTCATCAATAGTGCCCGAATTCTGCTACTATCCGGCGTTTCGTGAGCCTGGTTCATGCCCGTACCGGGAGTGCGGGGGTCGCCGCGCCGCATTGAGCGGCGGGAGTGCAAGGGTACGCCGACCCGGCCAACGGCCGGGCCGGCGCAACGAGGCCGACGGCTCAGACGGCCGGGCCGGCCCCACCACCGGGCACCGGCAACGCGCTGCCCTTGATGAACTCCGACCAGCTCAGGCTCCACGCCGTCCAACCGTTGCCGGCGGTGATCCTGCGCTCGGTGCCCTTGATCGTGATCGGGTCACCGATCCGGGTCTTGCTGAACAGCCACTTGGCGTTCGCCATCGACACGTTCACACAGCCGTGCGAGACGTTCTGCCGCCCCTGCACGTGCTCCGACCAGGGCGCCGCGTGGATGTACTCGCCGCCCCAGGTGAGCCGCTGGGCGAACTGGATGTCGGTCACGTAGCGGTTGGCCGGGTCCGGGTCGTCGCGGGTGTCGAAGACAGTGGCTTCCTTCTTCTCCATCACGACCATCGTGCCGCTCGACGACGGCGTGCTCTTCTTGCCCAGGCTCACCGGAATGGTGCGTACCGGCGCGCCGTTCTCGTACACGGTCATCTTCTTGTTGGCGTTGTCGACCTTCATCTCGAACGCCCGGCCGATCTTGGCGGTGGCCTTGCGGTCGACGTCGCCGTACTTGCCGTTGCTCAGCGGCACACCCGCCAGGGCGATCCGCACGGTGATGGTGGTGCCCGGCTTCCAGTACTCCGGGGCCCGGTAGTAGGCCTGCGTGCCGTTGCTGACCCAGTGCCACGCGCCCGGCTGCGGCGGGTCGGTGCGGACGAACATCCGCTTCTGCACCGCCGCCCGGTCCTTCTTCGGGATGCCCGGGTGGAACTCGGTGACCACCGGCATGGCCACGCCGTAACTCTTGTCGTCGAAGAGGTACAGGCCCGACCCGATCGTCGACTTCGGCTTGGCCATCGTGGTGAAGCTGCTGGTGCCCTGGCTGCTCGTGCCGTCCGACGCGCTCGCCGTCACAGTGGCCGTGTAGCGGGTGCCCCACTTCAGGGGAGCGGACGGCACCCAGGACGAACCATCGGTACGCAGCTTGCCCTCGACCGAGCCGCCGCCGTCCGCCGTCAGGGTGACAGCTGACACCTTCCCGCCGCCCGGGAGCTTCGCGCTGATCTCCGTGCTCACCGGCCGGTTCTTCGTGCCGTTCGCCGGGCTCAGCGTGAGCGCCGGCCCGCTCGGCGTGCTCGGCGTCGAAGGTGCGGCCGAGCCGGGTGTGGCGCTCGCGTCCGAGGACGTTCCGCCAACGAATTCCGGCTTCTTGTCGTCGCCGCCGCATCCGGTCAGTGCCAGCGACGCCACCAGAGTCAGGGCGCCCACCACCGCCCCGGCTCGCGTGAACCGTGCCATGCCCACCTCTGTTCTCGCGTACCTGGCGGACATCGTGCCGCATCACCACCGCAACCCACGCCCCGATCTTGGTGACGGTGGTCGGTTTGGGGCTTTTGCCGGCAAAGCTCGACCGAAGGGGGGACCCGGGTAACCGAATTGGAGCCCACGTTCCAGGGGTGCTAATGTTCTCTCCGTTGCCGACGAGCGCCGCTAGCTCAACTGGCAGAGCAGCGGACTCTTAATCCGCGGGTTCGGGGTTCGAGTCCCTGGCGGCGCACCAACGATCAAGGTCCTGACCTAGTGGTTCACACTGGGTCAGGGCCTTTTTCGTGTACACCGGTGGTGGGCGGTCGCTCGGTCCGGGGTCAGCGGTGTAGTGCTGGAGTCAGCAGCGTCGTGCTGCCCTGCTAGCCCTACGCTGGCGGCATGAGGAAACCCAGCGCGGACCGGACCTGGTAGGTGCTGATGAACCGACATGCAGCGGCACCTGCCGAGGCGATCCCTGACACGATCCGGGCGGACGTGGAGACGCTGTGGCGATACCACGACATGCGCCACGAGTTGCGCCCGTGCGACGTGGGGATCGGGTTGGGCAGTCACGATCTCGGTGTGGCCGTCATCGCGACGCGCTTGTTTCATGAGGGCCTGTTCCCAAGGATCGTGTTCACCGGCGCGAACGCCCCAACGACCGTTGAGCGGTTCCCGCGCGGAGAAGCAGTCCACTACCGCGAGTACGCCGTTGAGCAGGGCGTACCCGCGAAAGCGATTCTCGTGGAGCCGCATGCCACGAACACCGCCCAGAACCTGGAGTACTCGCGTCAGCTCCTGACCGAACACCGGATCCCGGTGAAGTCGGTGCTGATCATGTCGCGGCCCTACCAACAGCGTCGGGCCTACGCCACCTGCAGGCTGATGTGGCCGGAGGTCGATGTGGTGTGCGCGTCGAACCCACTCGAACTGGACGACTACGTGAGCAGCATCGGCGATCCGCGGCGGGTGGTGGACATGCTGGTAGGCGACACGCAGCGGATCGAGGTGTACGCGGAGCGCGGGTTCGCGATCCCGCAGGAAATTCCGGACGAGGTGCGGACGGCGTTCGAGCGCCTGGTCGCGGCTGGCTACACGAGCCGGCTAATTTGAGCCCAGCTACCAGCGCGGTCCTCCCGACCGGACGCCCATCCGGTCGCTGAGTTCGACGGCCAGTCGAGGTGGCCGAGGGCGGGTGAGGATGTCGCGGACGAGGTCGCGGGAGAGCTGGTGGTAGCGCACCTGGTCAGGGCCGATGACCTCGGCCTCCAGGAGCGCCGCGAGCGCGTCGTCGATGCGGTTCCACCGGGCGAGGGCCCGGGCGGTTTCGATGGCATGCCGAACCTGCCGCTCGACGGGCACGGTGCTGGTGTCGAGTGTGGCGCCGATAGCGATGGCGCGTTGCACATCGCCGAGTTCCATCGCCACGGTCGTCTTGTGGATCGACACGTTGGTCGGCCCGAAAGCGGTCCAGACGTGGTTGCCATCGGCGCCGAGCCGCTGTGCGGCGGCATCGGCCTCGGCGATGTGGGTGTCGGCGGAGGCGCGGTCGTCGTCTCGGGCGGCGGCCAGCGCGCAGACGAGGTGCAGGCTGCCGTAGACCGACAGCAGCTGCGGAGTGGGTTTGGTGAGCCGTGGTTCCAGGAACTGCGCCGCCGTGGCTGCGAGGCCACGAGCCTGCGCATATTCGCCGATGGACGCCAGCGAGTGCGCGGCGGAGCGGCTGAGCGAGCCGATGACGACGTGGTCGTGGCTGGCGTTGGCGGCCGCCAGCCCACGGCTGGCGGCGGTCCACGCGAGGTCACCTTCGCCGAGCTTGGTGAGGAACAACGCAGCGAGCTGGTGGGCGTAGGCGGTCATCGCGTGCGCTCGCTGGCCATCGTCTCCGTCGTACGCCTCAGTGGCGGTGAGGCAGTCATGGATGAGGTAGGGCAGCCGGCGGGCAAGGGTGCCGTATCGCGAGTGCTGGTAGGCGGACCAGATCTCGGCGACGTCGTTCTCGATCTCGCGCAGGGCGGGCGCTTCGACGTCCCCCGTGCTGGCCAGCGTCGGCGCGAGGTGACGATAGTCGTGAAGCGCGGCCCGCAAGGCCGGGATGGTCTCGCGCCCTGAGTCGTCCGACCACTCGAACAGGCTCGGTGCACCGATCAGGTCGCCGAGGGACACATCGAGGGCTTTGGCGATCGCGCGTATGACTGACAGCCGGTCGAGGTCGGCCCGGTTCGTCTCGACCTTGCGTAACCACTCCTGGGTCTTGCCGACCAGACCGGCTAGCACCTCCTGGGAGAGGCCTCGTCGACGCCGGTAGAAGGCGACGCGCTGGCCGATGGTCATGTCTTCCGTCATCCCTCGCACACCATCACCCTGCCCGCTGAAGGCCGCCGGACCCGGTACGGATTTTCCCGGTCCTCCGTACGGACCGCCCCTACGTTCAGTTCACCCCAGATCACCGGCGCGTGTCGATGCCGGTGTCGGGGATGACCTAACAGGGAGCTGCAAATGGAGGGATCGATGGGCGGTGCACCACACCACGGCTTGGGCCGCTGGCTCGGCCCGTCCTGGAACGAACTGTCTCGGCGTTCTCCCCGCCTGCGTACCGCCATGAGGGCTGCGTGGGTGGGTGATCGGCGGCCTGCTCCCAGCCGCCGTGATGCGGCGGCGGGCTCGCCATTCCCTCGGCGAGCCCGCCGCTCATCGTTCCTGGTGGGGGTGGAGGCATGACGGTGTACGTCTCGCGTAACGCGATAGCCAGCCAGTCCCGGCGCCCCGAGCCCAGGTGGACGTCCTCACAGGGTCAGGTGCGGCGCGCTGATCCTCCGCTGCTCACCTTCGTGTGGCGTCGGCTGTTCGAGCAGCAGGCCCGCGAGGGCGGTCGCCGGTGACCGGGCAGCAACGCCGTCTCGCGGCGAACCGGCTCGCGCCAGCCGAGGTGGAACATCTGCCGATGCGCCCGCTGTGGCTGTGCCGCCGGTGCGGGCAGCCATGGCCCTGCGGCGCGGCGAAGCTCGCGCTCCTCGCCGAGTACCGGGAAGAGCCGGTGAGCCTGTTCCTCTACCTGGCCGGCTGCCTGCACGATGCGATCGACGACCTGCATCGGCTCAACCCGAGCGTCACGGGCAGCGCCGCCGACATGTTCGACCGGTTCCTCGGCTGGCCCGCACGCCACACCCACGCCTACCGCGTCAGTACCACCACGGCCGCCAGCATCGAAGAGGCCTCCTCGTGAACGGCATCGGCCTCATCAACGCCACCGGCCAGCCGGCGATTGCCGGCAGCTTCCACACCCTGGTCGTGCAGCCGACGAGCTTTTGCAACCTCGACTGCACCTACTGCTACCTGCCCGACCGGAGATCCCTCTGGGATAACAAGGGTAAGTTCGACAGTCGACCCGGCTGGGACAACTGGAACAAGAAGAAGGAGCCCCACCACGGGACGCGCGGGGTTGCGTGCCCACCCCGCGTCCACACAGGTTGAGGACACATGCGCACCACCACGATCGGCGACGTGAAGGTCCTGCTGCCGGACCTCGAACCGGACGACCTCGACACCACGACGGACCTTGACGGCGGCCTCACCGAGGCCCTCGTCGAGGGCGCAGCGTGGCACGGCTCGCACCTGGAGGACGCCCACATCCGCAGCAGTCTGATCACCGGCGTGGACCTGAGCGAGAGCACCTGGGAAGCGGGCAGCCTCTACGGCTGCGAAATCACCCGCACCGACTTCTCCGGCGCGACCCTGACCGGCATCACCATCGAACGCTGCGCCATTACCGGCTCCCGGTTCACCGGCACCAGGCTCACCGACGTACGCCTCAAGGACGTCCTGTTCGACGGCTGCCGCTTCGACTACGCCACCTTCCAACGCGTCACCGCCGCCGGCTCGGTCGCCTTCACTGACTGCACTCTCACCAACGGCGCGTGGTCCTCCTGCCGACTACCTCGCATCGCGCTGCGGTCATGTGACCTCGCCGGACTGGAATTGGACTCCTGCCAGCTCGACGGCACCGACCTGCGGGGCAGCCGGCTGCAAGGCCTCAAGACGCCGCTGGACAACCTGCGCGGCGTCACCCTCGGCGAGGACCAACTCCCTGACCTCACCCAGCTGACCGTGGCCGCCCTCGGCCTCACCGTGCGCAACGACTGAAGCCGAGGAGGCGTCGTGCTCGCTGAACCCACTGGCAGCCCGGACACGATCCTCGTCTGCATCCGGGGCAACTCCGGCTCAGGCAAGAGCAGCATCGCCCGCGAGCTACGACGCCGGCACGGCCGGGGTTGCGCCCTGGTCGAGCAGGACTACCTGCGCCGCATCGTGCTGCGTGAGCGGGACAAGCCCGGCGGTGCGGCACCGGCGTTGATCGGGCAGACCGTTCGGTTCGCCCTCGACCACGGCTATCACGTCGTGCTGGAGGGCATCATGCACAGCAGCCGCTACCGCAGCATGCTGACCTCCCTGCGGGACGACCACCGCGGCCGGTCGCTGTTCTGCTATCTCGATGTGTCCCTGGCCGAGACCCTGCGCCGGCACCTCACCCGCCCGCAGGCCAGTGAGTTCACCGCCGAGCACATGAGCGGCTGGTACGCCGCCCATGACGTCCTGGACTGGCCCGACGAACTCGTCCTACCCGAGACCACGGGACTGAACGAAGCTGTCAACGCCATCGCCGCTGTGGCTGGGCTACCCCAGACCGGACGCGACGACGACCCGCTACCAAGCGTTCCGTCCCCGTAGAGCAGCTCAGCTCCGCGCCCGGGTGCTCCACGGCTGCTCGACCGCCATGGACGGGCCGACCGCTGCCGGGACGGCATGGACGGGTACGGCGGGTGACCAGCGATCGACGTGCACCGGTTGGACCGGTGGATATTGCTGGGAATCCAAGAGTTGGCCAAGATCAAGCTCTTAATCCGCGGGTTCGGGGTTCGAGTCCCTGGCGGCGCACCAGCGATATTCAGGGGACATGACCAGTTGGTCATGTCCCCTGAATCATGTCAGGAGCCGCCCGCCGAACGCGGCGCGTACATGATCAGGGCGACGCCGATCAGGCAGATGCCGGCGCCGATGACGTCCCACCGGTCGGGTCGGAACTTGTCGACGATCACGCCCCAGGCGAGGGAGCCTGCGACGAACACGCCGCCGTAGGCGGCGAGGATGCGTCCGAAGTTCGGGTCGGGCTGGAAGGTGGCGACGAATCCGTACGCACCGAGGGCGATGACGCCGGCGGCGATCCACCACAGGCCGCGGTGCTCGCGCCAGCCCTGCCAGATCAGCCACGCCCCGCCGATCTCGAACACTGCGGCGACGATGAACAGCAGAACAGAGCGGACGACGGTCATCTGTGGACCGTAACGGCCGGCACCTGCACGTCGAGGCGCGGCGTACCGTTGCCCGCTCAGCAAGCTCGCCGATCAGTCGCCACAGTTCACTGCCACCGATGTGGGAGGGCTCAGACAGGGGGGCCTTTGTGGTGGTCGAGTTCGGCGCGGAGTGTGTCGGCGAAGCCTTCGGCCATGGCGAGTTGGTCGCGGAGGGCCGTGACGCGGGTGGTTGCGGCGGTGTGGAACATGGCGAGCCGGTCGAGCAGGGCGGCGCGGTCGGTGCCGGTGGCGGTGCCGAGGGCGTCGAGGACGGCGAGGAGGTCGCGCATCTCGTCGAGGGTGAAGCCGAGCGGTTTCATGCGCTTGACGACGGCGAGGCGGTCGAGGTCGGGCCCGGTGTAGAGGCGGAAGCCGCCTTCGCTACGGGCGGAGGGCACGATCAGGCCGGCTTCCTCGTAGTGGCGAATGGTGCGGATGCTCAACCCGACCCGTTCGGCGGCCTCGCCGATCTGCATGAGGCGACCGGTGGCCGGGCCGGAGACGTGCTGCTCCGCACCGATGTCCCGGCTGGTGGTGGCCATCAGTGGCCGACGCCGAGCTGACCGGCGAGGGTGCCGTGGATGCGGGCGCTGGGCTTGTTCAGCTCGATGATCTCGACGGTCTTGCCGCGGGTGGCGTACTTCTGCGTGATGGCGTCAAGGGCGGCCACGGAGGAGGCGTCCCAGACGTGGGCGTGGGTCATGTCGATGACCACCGTCTCGGGGTCGTTCGCGTAGTCGAACTGGCCCACCAGGTCGTTGCTGGAGGCGAAGAACAGCTCACCGCGCACCGAGTAGATCCGCGTGGTGCCGTCCGGGTCCAGGACGCTGGTGACCTCGACCAGGTGGGCGACCCGTCGGGCAAAGATCACCATGGCGGTGAGGACGCCGACCACGACGCCGATGGCGAGGTTGTGGGTGGCCAGGGTGGTGACGACGGTGGCCACCATGACGATGGTCTCGCCGTACGGCATCCGCTTGAGGGTGGCCGGGGCGACGGAGTGCCAGTCGAACGTCGACACCGCCACAATGATCATCACGGCGACCAGAGCGGCCATCGGAATCACCGCTACCACGTCGCCGAGCGCAACGACCAGGACCAGCAGGAATACGCCGGCCAGGAACGTCGACAGCCGGGTACGGGCGCCCGACGCCTTAACGTTGATCATCGTCTGACCGATCATGGCGCAGCCACCCATGCCCCCGAAGAAACCGGTGACGATGTTGGCCACGCCCTGGCCCCAGGACTCGCGGGTCTTGCTGGAGGGGGTGTCGGTGATGTCGTCGACCAGCTTGGCGGTCATCAGCGACTCCATCAGCCCGACCAGCGCGATCCCCAGGGCGTAGGGGGCGACGAGGGTGAGGGTGTCCATGGTCCAGGGGATCTGCGGCATCCCGAGGGTGGGCAGGCTGTCCGGCAGGGCTCCCTCGTCGCCGACGGTCGGCACCGCCACGCTGGCGAAGACGGTGACCAGGGTCAGGACCACGATGGCGACCAGCGGCGCCGGGATGGCGCGGGTGAGCCGGGGAAGCCCCACCATGATCGCCAGGGCGACGGCGACGAGCGGGTAGACCAGCCACGGCACGCCGAGCAGGTGCGGGACCTGGGCGGCGAAGATGAGGATGGCCAGAGCGTTGACGAAACCCACCATGACGCTGCGGGGGATGAAGCGCATCAGCTTCGCCACGCCGAGCACGGCGAGCAGGATCTGGATCGCGCCGCCGAGGATCACCGCCGCTATCAGGTAGTCCAGCCCGTGTTCCTTCGCCAGTGGCCCGACGACGAGGGCGATGGCCCCGGTCGCGGCGGAGATCATCGCCGGACGGCCTCCGCAGATCGCGATGGTGACGGCCATGGTGAACGACGCGAACAGCCCCACGCGGGGGTCGACGCCGGCGAGGATCGAGAAGGAGATCGCCTCCGGGATCAACGCCAGGGCGACGACCAGGCCGGCGAGAACCTCGGTGCGGAACACCTTCGGCGACAGCCAGGACGGACGGGACAGACGCGGTCGGTTGACCGCGGACAGCACAGAAGACATACAGCCATTTCCACTCGGGCGTCCCGTGGGCGCGCACAGTTTCGCTCAGGACCGGGCAGCTACTCATCGACCACTGCCCGGACGCGTGGTCGCCACGGGAGCCACGGGCCTCGCCCGGATAGCCGACAGCGAACCTACCCTTTCGTGAGGGGAGAGTTCACCGAACGTGGTGATCATCACCGGGTCGCTCCGGTTCCCACGCGTGCCCGCCCAGCCGCTTGATGGCACCCGCAGCGTTCCCCACCCTGGAAACGGCGACGGCGGTCGACCGGGACATCCGGTCAACCGCCGTGGAAGCGCCGCTGGGTCAGAGGCCGTAGACGGTCAGTTTCGTGCCGTCGGTGGCGTACACCCTGCCGTAGGTGACCACGAGCTGGTCGGTTGTGCCGGTGAACGGCGGTGCGTTCAGCGGGGCGCCGTCGACGGGGTTCAGGGCGTAGACGCGGTTGCCCTTGGCCGTGACGTACAGGACGCCACCGGCCATGATCGCCCGCTGGTCCTCGCTTCCCGGAATGCGCTTACTCCAGATGATGGCGCCGGTGCTGCGGTTCAACGCGTACACCGTGCCTGAGGAGGAGGTGGTGGAGGCGGAGGTGACGTAGAGCCGGGTCGGGGTGACCACCGCGAACTTCGGGTACAGGTTCGACGCGAGCCAGGTCAGGTTGCCGGTCGTCGGATCGAGGATCTGCAGGCTGTGTCCCCATCCGACGTAGAACTTGGTTCCCGTCTCGTCCGTCGCGAGCGGCCGGTAGTCGCGGCCCGCGATGGCGTTGATGGAGTCGCCGGTGGTGATGTCGACGACGGCGCTGGTCAGGGGACCGCCATTTCCGGCGTATCCGGAGAGGAGGACGTGACCGTTCGCCGAAACCGGCTGATCCATTGTGACGTCCTGCTCCCACAGCAGTTGCCCGTCGGCGACGCGGTAGGCGCGCGCGTCCGCGCTGTAGCGCCCAAAAGCGCTGACCACGACGACACCCCGGTCGACGAGGATCTGCCCGACCGCGCCGTCGTCGCGGATGTCCCGAACCAGCGCGCCGGTCGGGGCGTCGAGCACGAAGATCCGTGAGACGTCGAGGCCAGGCTGGCCAATGACGATCGCCGCGAAGACGAGCTGGCCGGCCGTGTGGACGAGTTCCGTAGGTAGCGCGAACCTCTCGGGGTCCAGCTCGAAGCGCCACTTCTGCGCGCCGGTCACCTCGTCGGTGGCCGTGACACCGAGGCTGTCCAGGGTGTAGACCAGTCCGTCGGCGACGACAGGTGCGCGCTGGCCGGTCCGGGCCGGGCTGCCGGTGTGCTTGAGCTTGAGGTTCGCGACGGTCGGGACCGTCACGCTCGTCTCGTTGGGGTTGAACGCGCTGTTGCTGACCAGGTAGCCGGACATGGACCACCAGCCCGTGCCGGCCGCTGCGGCCGGCGTCGCCGGGACCGCCACCGTCGCCGCGAGCACCGCGGCAGCGGTCAGCGCCTTCACTGTGTGCCTCACTCGTACCTCCCCCGTTGGCGCGACGTCGAAGAACGCCGCGCGTGATTACCTCACGGCGGAATGCGCCCTCTACTGCTCCGGGCTGCCGTGCCGGTGATCCTATGGCGGCCACGGTGTCCAGGGTGGCCCCCTTTTCAACGGCCGTCTGAGCCTGAGGGAGGCAACCGAGTGGCATGCGTAGGTCCGTTGTGGATTGCCACGTTGCCGGCGCCTGTGGGGGCGCCGGCAACGCTGTGTCAGTTGGCGTGGGTCAGGCGGGTGGTGATGCGCAGGCCCAGGAGGGTGTCGTTCATCCACGGCACCCGCTCGCGGTGCAGACCGGCGGTCATCTGGTCGGCCCAGACCTCGTACCGCTGCATCAGCGCGTTGGCGCGGGACCGTGCGCTGGTGATCAGACAGTCGCCCAACGGGTCGCCGGGCAGGTTGGACGAGTCGACAGCGGGCTCGCAGGGCACCTTGAGGCTGACCTGGTCGCGCAGCGGGCGGCTGGGGTCGAGCGAGCACGGCGTCGGCCCGCAGAGGGTGTAGTTCGCGCTCGCCCTGGCGTAGGCATTGCCGATCTTGGCATCCGTCGGCATGTTCACCGGGATCTGGTACTGCCCGAACAGGTTCGCGGACAACACGTCGTCCGAGTCGAGGGCGTTGGGCAGACCCAACCGGGTGTACGCCTGAAGCAGCCGGGCCGCCGTGTTCACCTTCTTCAGGGCGGTCGGCACCGGCCCGCTGACCTGGGTGCTCTGGTCCCGGACCCGGTCGTACATGAACTTCTGCCGGGCCTGGAGGAAGCCGCGCAGGGTCGGCGTCAGCGTGGCGTCCAGCGCGGTGTTGTTCACGGCCGTCGCGCCGCTCGCGAAGTTGTACCGCCCGGACGGCCACTTCTGGGTCAGGCCCTGCTCGGGTGTGGTCTCGCTGTCACAGTTGAAGAACTCGCAGTCGACCTGGTAGACCTGCTCGTCTGGCCAGGTGTAGTCGGCGGTCCGTGAGTTCTGCCAGGTCGTGTTCGAGTTCAGCCGGAACCGGCTGTGGATCTGCAACCGCAGCTTGCCGTAGTGGCGGATCACCCCGGTGCCGTAGCCCGTCGTACGCGTGTAGACCCAGCTCGGGGTGTAGCAGTAGCCGACCTCGGGCAGCTCCCGAACACCGGCCGGCGGCTCGTCGGGTCGCGGTGTGTACGCGTGGTGGAGTGCCCGCACCATGTTCGACATCAGCTCGTAGCGAACGTTGCTGGGTCGGTCGATCTGCCTGCTGCCCTCACACGACGGCACCGTCGCCTCGTCGGCCTTGGCCGGCGCCGGGGCGAGGGGTTTGTCCGTGTCCCAGAACAGGTCGTAGTTCTTGAGCGTCTTCACCTGTACGCCATTGGCGTCCGGCTCCCAGCGGGCCTGGACCTCGTTGGTCCGGAGGGCGGCGAGCGCTGTCGACAGCTCGTTGGTGGCGCCGACGTACTCGTGGACGAGCCCGGTGATCAGGGCGTTGGCGTTGCCGTTGGCCGGCCGACCGAAGCTGGCCGCGACGTCGGCGATGCGGGTGCCCTCCGCCTCGATCTGCGCCGCCCGACCGGCGCTGACCTGGGCGGCGTACGTCGGGTTCTGCAGCATCAACATGGCGTACGCCTGCGCGCCGAGGTTCCACACCGTCGGGTTGCCGACCGGCGTCGACGGTTCGACCATCGACGGGTCGCGTCCGCTGGCGACCCGGGCCAGGTAGTTGATCGACCTGGCCTCGCCGAAGCTGTTCAGTACGGTGGTCGGGTCGACCGCCGGGTTGTCCGCGTCGGTACCGGGCACCACGAAGGCGGCACCGCTGGCCAGCTGCGTCGAGGTCAGGTGGAACTCGTTCTCCGGGCCGACGAACTCGCCGTACGTCGGGATGGGTTGACCGAAGTTCTCCAGGTAGCCGATGTACTGGTTGATGTCGGCGCGGGCGTCGTGCAGGGTGGCGTCGCCGATCGCGGCCAGCACTGTGGCGGCGATGTCCTCCAGGCGCAGGCCGAGCTGGGCGACCTGCTGCTGGACGAGGGTGATCTGCGCGGTGTTGCCGGCGATCGCCGCGTTCAGTTTGTCGAACTGGGCCATCATGTTCGCGTACACCGTGTTGATCTGGGCCTCGACCCGCGCGAAGCTGGCGCGCATCTCGTCGCCCAGGGCCCGCACCTCGTCGCGCAGCGCTTTGACCTGGGCGAGGATCTGCGCGTCCAGCGACGGTCCGCTGCTGCCGAAGAGCCCGACGATCGACATCACGGCACCGAAGACGTTGCCGGTCATCGCCAACGTGGCGGTGCTGAAGATCGAGCCCGCCAGTCCGCGTCCGGTGATCGCCGCCGCGTACTTGGAGATCGCGCTGATCGTGGTGAGGACCGCCTCGCCGATCACCTTGGACTTCTTGCCGGCATCAGGGTCGGCGAACCCGATGAGGGTCGAGACCATGCCCACCCCGGCCTTGACGTCGGAGATCGTCTGCTGGCGGTCCTTGTCCCGGTCCTCGGCGGCCTTCTTGGCCGCCGCTGTGCACGCGGCGCTCGGCGGCCCCTCGGGAGGGCACTTGCGGTTGTTCTCGCCGATCTCGAGACGGATCTCCAGGCTCAGGCCGAGCAGTTGCGCGTGCAGGGAGGCCAACTGCTGCTTGGCGGCCGCGACGTACGCCACCGAGTCATCGCGCAGCGCCAGGATCGCGTCGAGGTCCACGTGTGAAAGGCCCGGGTCCTGGCTGAGTTCCTCGTAGGTGCTGGTGACGTCCACCCCGAACGGCTCACCGAGGACGGCGTTCCACGCGGTGGCGACAGGCGCGCTGGCTGCCCCCGCCTGCCGGACCGCGGACCACACCGCGGCGAGAGCGTCGTCACGGCCGCGCAGCCACTGGGCGGTCCGCAACGCGCCGGACGCGAGTTCCTCGCGGGTGTCCCACGGTTCGACAGTCTTGCCGATCACGGCCCCGACCAGGCCGGTGATCTCCGGCGAGGTCCGGGTCTCACCGCCGGCAGTGCCGAGCAGGACGTCGACGGACTTGAGCAGCAGGTCCTGCTCGGGCAGCAGGAGGTCGAACGTGGTCAGCGAGCTGTCGAGCAGTTGCTGGCGTTCGGTGAGCTGGATCTGTGCCTGTTTGGCTGTGGCGTTCGGGTGCAGCCGGTGCCACTGGACGAATTCGGCAGACAGCACGACGGTAGTGATCCGGGCGGCACCGATGAGATGGAGTTCGGCGACCTGGCCGAAGGCCCGGTCGGTGAGCGTCGCCTGAGGGACGGGGACGGGGGCGGGATCGGCGGACGCGGGTTCGCCGAAGAGCACGCTTGCCGCCGTTACCGCGATCATCGTCAGCACGGCGGTCCCGCGCCTGGTGCGCGTGGAACGTTTTATTGTCATGCCGCGAACGTATTGAGCAGCCTGAAAGGGCGCTGAAACCGCGCTGACCCGCGCAGGGTGCCGCTCAGCCGGCGGCCTGTGACGCGGCGGGCACGTCGAGGGCCGGCGCCACGACGGCGAACGCCTGGTCCATCAGTTCGGCCAGGTGCTGCTCGTCGTCGCCCGGCTGCCACCGCTGGAGCACCGTGTCGAGTGCCAGCAGGGCCATCCCGGCGGCCATCCGCGGGTAGGGGTCGGTGTGCGGGTCGAGGCCGCAGCGGTTGGCCAGCTCGGCGGCCAACTCGGCGCGCCACTCGATCTGGCGTTCCAGCCAGCGGGCGTGCAGGGCAGGGGTGTCCAGGATGAGACGGACGACGACTCGGGCTCGCTCGGAGTGTTCCGGGTGGTCGTTGCAGGCGGCGAGCGGCACCCACAGGGCGTGGCGCAGCGCGACCGACTGTGGCTCGGCGGGCGGCCGGGCGGTGAGTTCGGTGATGATGTCCGCGCTGGTGTCGGCCAGGAACCGGACGACGACGTCTTCTTTGGACGCGAAGTAACGGAAGAAGGTACGCCGGGACATCCCGGCGGCCGCCACGATGTCGTCGACCGTCACCACGTCGAAACCCTTGGTGGCGAGCAGCATCAGGGCGGCGTCCCGCAGTTCGTCGGCAACGAGCTGGCGTTTGCGTTCGGCCAGGCTGTTGTCCGCACGAGATCTCATCCGCCGATGCTACGTCATCCGGTGCCCCCTCATGCCCGTGTTGGCATCGCGCGCACTGCTTGACACTCAGTGCCATCGATAGCACAGTGGGTCGCATGACTGTCGATGGCTGGTCCACTGAGCAGATCCCCGACCTGAGCGGCCGTACCTTCGTCGTCACCGGTGCCACAGCCGGCCTCGGCCTGGTCACCACCCGGGCGCTCGCCGTCCGCGGCGCGCGCGTCGTGCTGGCGGTCCGCGACGAGGAGCGGGGCCGCCGGGTGGCGGCCGACATCACCGCCGCCCACCCGGGCGTCGACCTGGAAGTCCGGCGGATCGACCTGGCCGACCTCGACTCGGTACGCATGTTCGCCGACCGTATGCACACCGACCACAGCCGGGTGGACGTGCTGGTCAACAACGCGGGGGTGATGGCCCTGCCCCGTACCCTCAGCCCGCAGGGGCACGAGGTGCAGTTCGCCACCAACCACCTCGGGCACTTCGCTCTCACCGGGCTCCTGCTCGACCTCCTGCTGGCCGGCCGGGACCCGCGGGTTGTCACTGTCACCTCGGTCAACCATCGGCAGGCCAAGGTCCGCTTCGCCGACCCGACCGGCGAGCGGGGCTACTCCCCGATGGGCTTCTACAACACGTCCAAGCTGGCCAACGCCATCTTCGGCTACGAACTGCACCGGCGGCTCAGCGCCGTGGCCAGCCCGCTGCGCAGCTTCCTCGCCCACCCCGGCTACACCGCGACGAACCTGCAGAGCAGTGGCACCACACCGATCTGGCGGCTGCTGCTGGGCCGCATCGGCAACCCGCTCCTCGCCCAGCCGGTCGACCGCGGCGTCTGGCCGCAACTGTTCGCCGCCACCGACCCGGGGGCGCAGCCGGGCCAACTCGTCGCCCCCGGTGGGCCGGGCGAACTGCGCGGCCATCCCGCGCCGGCGAAACTCTCCGCGGCGGCGACGGACCCGGAGCACGGCCGCCTTCTGTGGGAGCTGTCCGAGCAGGCCACCGGCGTGCGGTTCGGCTCGCTGCTACCAGCGGACTGATCGCGGACCATCCCACAGTCGTCACATTCCGCCGCGTCAGATCGTCCAAGGGGCGAGCAACCACAACGGAGGAAAGATGTTCGCTGCCTACGTCACGGTCACCATTCTGGCGTCGGTCTTCACCGGCTTCGCCGCTGCCACCTATCTGATCGGCCACGACTACCCGAAGGCACAGGCGGACATGAAGGGCGTGCCGCGCTCTTGGGTACCGCGGTTGGGCGTGGCGCTGGCGGCAGGGTCGTTGGGGCTGCTGGCCGGCTTCGCCGTACCGCTGCTGGGCACTCTCGCCGCCTCCGGGCTGGTGCTGTATTTCATCGGCGCGCTCATCGCGCACCTGCGCGTCGGCTCCCGCCAGCTGGTGGGTTGGGCCGTATTCTTCGTCACCGTGGTGGCCGCACTGACGGTGAATGTGCTCCACCACTGGTGAACCGTCAGCTATGACGTGAGGCAGCCGTCGCGCATCTGGACGGCTCGGTCGCAGCGTGCGGCGATAGCTGTGTCATGGGTGGCCATGATGAGAGTCGTGCCCTGCTCATCGCGCAACCTCAGCAAGAGGTCGACGATCGCGGTGCCGGTCTGACTGTCGAGATTGCCAGTGGGTTCGTCGGCCAGCAACAGGGCAGGTTGGTTGATCAGCGCGCGGGCGATTGCGACCCGTTGCTGCTGCCCACCGGAGAGCCGCGACGGCAGGGCGGCGGCCCGGTCGGCGAGCCCCACCATCGCCAGCAGCTCCTGTGCACGGGCGACCTTGTCGAAATCGGTGCGGAACGGAATCAGCGGTGCCATGACGTTGTCCAGGGCAGTGAGCGTGGGCAGCAGGTGGAACCGTTGGAACACGAAGCCGACCCGCCGCCGGTAGGCCGCCAACCCCCGGCCGGACAGGCCGGTCACCTCCTGACCGCCGACCTCGATGGTGCCACCGTCACACCGTTCGATGGCGCCGATCAGGTGCAGGAGCGTCGACTTGCCAGAGCCGCTCGGCCCGGTCAACGCGATAGCGGTGCCGGCGGCGATCGCGAGGCTGACGTCGTTCACCGCCACCAGCGGTGCACCGTCGGGCAGCGGGAAGGACTTCCGTACCCGGGTGAGACACACAAGCGGCATGGTGACAGTGCTCGACGCCGCAGCTGACGTCCGTTCCATCGGACCTACTCCTTTGCCGCTCACCCCTCGGCGAGCAGGTGGGCGGTGGGCAGTCGGCGGAGCACGGCGATCGGCACCACCACCGACAGGGCGGAGACGGCAACGCCGAACACCAGGGCGGCTCCAGAACACCAGAGGATCGAAGCGGTGACGCCCCCGGTGAAGGCCGCCGCCGCGCCAAGGCCGGCAGCGGCACCGAGCGTGCCGCCGATGGCACCCATCCCGATGGCCTCGATGATGACCAGCCGGTTCAGCATTGCGTCGGTCCAGCCGACGGCACCGAACAGGGCGAACTCGGCGGCGCGCTCGGAGATGTTGAGATAGAGCACGTCAGCGACCGAGACGATGCCCAGCATGATCGTGACCGCCACCGCGATGTGATCGATGGTGCGGGCCTGGAGGGTGATGGCGTCACCGAGCAGGGTGCCGGTGATCGCCCCACGGAACGCGAACGTGACGGCCAACAACATGGTCAGTGCGGCCACCCCGATCATCAGACTCAGCGCCCCGAGCGCGGTCCGACCGGGTGTGCGGGCAAGGTTGGCCAGGGCGAGGGTGACCAGCCGGCGCGGCGCCTGCCGGCGGAGGGCGAAACCCGCGACGGCGGGGCGGATGATCTCGCCGGGGTCCGGCCGGGCGGCCCGCCAGGCCGGCCAGCCGCCGGCGAGCAGGGCAAGGGCCACCGCTGCGGGTACGGCGAGCAGCGTGTGGATCCAGGCGATGTTGAGCCCGAGACCGAACGCGATCCCGAGCGCCAGCCCGGTGCCCACGATGCCCGCGGCGAGACCGATGCCGACGATCTCGATGAACATCAACTGGAGTAGGTGCCGTCGGCCCCAGCCGAGGCAGGTGAGGATGCCGAACTCGGTGCGTCTGGCGCGGATGGCGGCGGTGTTGGCGTTGAGCACCGCCAGCGCGCACACCGCGAGCACCAGGACGGACAGCAGCACGCTCTTGCGGTCGGCCGCGCGGACGAGCACCGAAGCGACGCCCTTCTGCACCCAGGGCTCGGCCACGGCGAGATCGGGCCGGCCGTAGTTACCCGCCGGATAGTGCACGGTCACCGCGGTGGGTGACGACCCCAGGGTTATGTCGACCTGCAGGCCGGTGCGTTGCGCGATCTCCTCGGCGATCAACCGGACCCGCTCCCGAGAGACCGGGTCGATGCCGACCTCTCCGGCCAGCCGGACTCGCACCACGCTGATCGGTGCGCTGGTGTTGAGCTGGTACTCCGGGTAGCTGGGCTCGGTGCTGTACGCGCCGGGATCGAAGATGGCCGGCAGGGCCGCCATGGTGGTGAGCATCAGCGGAGGTTGGCTGAGCAGGCCGGTGACGTTCGAATTCGGGGCCAGCCGTCGGCCGCCCAGCGCCTGCCGTGACGTTTCGTCGGCGCCCTCGGCGCCCGGGTTGAAGTACGTGTCCATGGGCACGGCCGACAGCGCGCTGCCCAGCGAAACCTTGGCGGGGTCGAAGGTGCCCACCGCGCCCAGCGCGGCATCGGGCATGCTCACGTCCCCCGGCTGCTCCTCGTAACCGTGCGCCAGGTTCCGATGGACGGCCACCTCGCTGCGCACGCTGGTGTCGGCGAACTCCATCGGCACGTGCCGGGACGACCCGCCGTCGTCGGCGCCCTGACCCCAGATCTTCAGGTCGTACGGATCTGGCTGGGCCCGCAGACCGTCCCCGGCCCGTACCCTCTTCGGCGGTCCGACGGTCCAGAACTGGTCGAGCCACCTGGTGTTCGACGTTGCCAGGTCGTACTCGACGCCGAGGTCGTCGGGGCGGAGCATCCGGTCGAGCAGGTTCTGGTACGGCTCTTCGAACGACATCGTCCGTTGGGCGACCGGCGTGCCGGACTCGTTGACCAGAGCGGCGCGGAGCCGCTGGTCGTCGGCGGATCTCCGGACCAGCTCGGGCGCGTCGGAGTTCAGGCGCTGCACTGTGACGTTGAGCGTCCTGTCGACCTGGGGTCGGTCCGCGACGAGGATCGGGAGCACCGAGTAGGGGTACGGCATTCCGTCCAGCCGCCGTGAGGTCGGCGCTTCGGCCGAGGTGAAGTATCGGCCCGAGGTGACGGCCTGGTCCAGCCCGGCCAGCGCGGCCTCCGACTCCGGGTCGACCGCGGCCATCAGGAACGGCACCGTCCACGCCAACGTGACTGTCGGCCGCGTCGATTTTCCCTCGCGATCCGTCGAGCCCATGCCGCCGACGCACGTCAACGACGATCGGGCTCGGAGGTCGGTCGGTGCGAGCCACTCCTCCGCGGTGATGGCCGGAGCTGCTGGGCAGATCTTCACCCGCTGGCCGTCGGCGTCGACCTCCTCCGGCGGCGGCAGGCCCCCGCCGCTCTTCAGTTCGCTGTTCGGCACCACGTCCAGCCGGTTCCGCGTCGCGTAGAGGAACGCCGGCCCGTCCGGGATCTGGCTCAGCCCCGCGTCCGTCGCCCAGGTCGGCTGGACCCGCAAGACCTGACGCTCGGCGGTCGGGTCAAGGTGATCCGACAGGTCGACCGTCACGGGCACTGTGCGCATCACGTACCCGATCATCGCGACCGGTGCCGCCACCGACACCCCGCGCACCGCCTCGATCTCGCGCCACTGATCGTGGGTGATGCCGCCACGCATGCCCGCCAACTGGCCCGACTGGACCAGATTGCGCTCCTGCTCCAGCGGCAGCACCGCATCCTTGGGGCGTACCAGCAGGTCGTAGACCGGGCGGTAGTTGGCGCTGACCGCGCCCACCGCATCCAGCCGGGAGGTTACAGCGGCCCCGGTGAGCACTGTGAACCCGGCTACCGCGACGGCGATCATCGAGAGCAGAGCCAGCGACCGGCGCAGCCGTACGCGCCACTGCGACGCGGCTATCCCCAGCATCGACGCCCCGCCCCGCATCATTGGTCCTCCTGTGGGAAATCATACGACCTTTCTCCTTCTCCGCGGGTGCGACGGTTGTCGACGGAGCGAGCAGGGCATTGCCGAGTCATTGGCGCGCATCTATAGTTCGCGGACCACAACAATCATGGCCGTGGTGACGCGGCCGGGTCGTCGAAGCGCTTCGACGATTCGTCGTTTCAGGCCCGTCAGCCGGGTGTCGAGCCTGGTCACGCCGGTCTCGGCGCCCCGCTGGGCGTCTGTCGTACGACATGAGGAGAACCGCATGCGGAACTGGCGCCTCCGGCGCGGAATCACCGCGCTCGCGCTCGCCCTGCTAGCCCTACCGGCCGTTCCCGGCACCGCGCTCGCCGAACCCACCTACCCGTTCCGAGATCCCCACCTGCCCGTGAACGCCCGGGTCGACGACCTGCTCGGCCGTCTCACCCAGGACGAGAAGATCTCGTGGTTGCACCAGTACCAGCCGGCCATTCCCCGGCTGGGCATCGGCCTGTTCAAGACCGGCACCGAGGCGCTGCACGGGGTGGCGTGGTCCACCGACATCGACAACAACGGCGCGGTGGTCAAGGCCCGGGGCACCGTCTTCCCGCAGCCGGTGGGTATGGCGAGCACCTGGAACACCGACCTGATCCAGCAGGTCGGCTCTGCCGTCGGCGACGAGGCGCGTGGCTACCACGCGCAGAACCCCCGGGTCTGGGGGCTCAACCTCTGGGCGCCGGTGGTCAACCTGCTGCGTGACCCCCGGTGGGGCCGCAACGAGGAGGGCTACTCGGAGGACCCGCTGCTCACCGCGGCGATCTCCACGGCGTACGGCTCGGGGATGACCGGCGGTGACCCGAACCACCTGAAGAGTGCTCCGACCCTCAAGCACTACCTGGCCTACAACAATGAGGTCCGGCGTGACGTGACCTCCTCGAACGTGCCGCCTCGGGTGCTCAACGAGTACGACCGGGCCGCCTTCGAGCCGGCCATCGCCGCCGACGCGGCGACCGGGATGATGGCCGCGTACAACCTGGTCAACGGCCGTCCGGCCACAGTGGACCCGGACCTGGCCACTGTCGTACGCGGTTGGACCGACCAACCGCTGATGAACGTCACGGACGCCTGGGCGCCGAACAACCTCGTCGCCTCGCAGGGGTACTACGCCACCCAGGCCGAGGGCAACGCGGCGATCATCAAGGCCGGCCTGAACAGCTTCATCACCGACGACACCAACGCCCAGCCGACCATCACCGCCATCAAGCAGGCCCTCGCCACCGGCCTGCTCACCCAGGGGGACATCGACGCCCGGATCCGCGAGATCCTGAACGTCCGGTTCCGGCTGGGTGAGTTCGACCCGGGCGGCGGCCGGTACGGCGGCATCACCCCGGACGTCATCAACAGCCCCGAACACCAGCGACTCGCCCGGCAGGCCGCCGGTGAGGCGATGGTGCTGCTGAAGAACCAGCAGCAGGCGCTGCCGCTGGATCCCGCCCGGACCCGCAAGGTGGCAGTGCTCGGCCCGCTGGCCGACACCCTCTACTCGGACTGGTACGGCGGCGACCTGCCGTACCAGGTGACCGCACTCGGCGGCATCCGCGAACGGCTGGGCAGCTCGGCCAGTGTGAGCGGGCTGGACGGGGCGGACCGGATCGCTCTGAAGGACGTGTCGACCGGCCGGTACGTCTCGGCCACCGGCACCACCGACGCCGACCGCGTCCTCGGGACCGGTGCCACCCCGGCGCTCGTCGCCCAGTTCGACGTGGTCGACTGGGGGCAGGACGTGGTGACGCTGCGCAACGCCGCGAACGGCCGCTACCTCGGCTACAACTGGGGGCCGTTCCTCACCCGCGACGAGCAGCCGAACGGCTGGTACGTCCAGCAGCAGTTCAAGCTGGAGCCGCAGGCCGACGGCACTGTGGTGCTGCGCTACGTGGGCTACGAGACCAAGGAGAGCTGGTTCGGCGCCGACACGTACGTGACGGTCGGTGACGACGGTGCCCTCAAGCTCGGCGCATCCACCCCGGCCGCCGCGACCCACTTCAGTCGCGAGGTGATTAGCAGCGGGATCGACCGGGCGGTGGCGGCGGCCAAGGCCGCCGACACCGCCGTGCTGGTGGTCGGCAGCAACCCGTTCATCAACGGCCGCGAGGCACACGACCGGACCTCCACCGCGCTGAGCGCCGGCCAGGAGGCGCTGGTCAAGGCCGTGGCCAGGGCCAACCCGCGGACCGTGCTCGTGCTCCAGACCAGCTACCCGGTCACCATCCGGTGGGAGCAGGAGCACGTGCCGGCCATCGTCTGGACCACCCACGCGGGCGCGGAGACCGGTCACGCCATCGCCGACGTCCTCTTCGGCGACCGCAACCCGTCCGGCCGGCTCACCCAGACCTGGTACCGCTCGGATTCGCAACTGCCACCGGACCTGCTGGAGTACGACATCATCTCGTCCGGGCAGACCTACCTGTACAGCCGCGCGAAGCCGCTCTACCCGTTCGGCCACGGGCTGTCGTACACCCGCTTCCGGTACGGCCAGCTACGTGCCGGTGCCCAGTCGGTCGCGGCCGACGGCACCATCACGGCCAGTGTCGACGTGACAAACGTCGGCAGCCGGGCCGGGACCGAGGTCGTCCAGCTCTACACCCACCAGCGCACGTCGCGGGACACCACCCCGATCCGCCAGCTCAAGGCGTTCCAGCAGGTGAAACTCGCCCCCGGGGAGACCCGTACGGTGACCCTGCGCCTGCCCGCCGCCGACCTGGCGCACTGGGACGTCACCCGCAGCAGGTGGGTTGTCGAGTCGTCCGTCCACGACCTGATGGTCGGGGCGTCCGTCGAGGACATCCGGGCCCGCGCCGCGGTCCGGGTCCGCGGTGAGACCATCCCGGCCCGCGACCTGTCCCGGCCCACCAGGGCGGAGAACTTCGACAGGTACGCGGGGGTCAGGCTCGTCGACGAGACGAAACCCAGCGGTACGGCGGTCGGCGCCACCGCGGCCGGTCAGTGGATCTCCTTCGACGGTTCCGCGCTGCGTGCCGGCGCGCGCACCTTCACCGCGACTGTCGCCAGGGCCGGTGCGGGCGCCGGCACCGTCCAGATCCGGTTGGGGTCGCCCACCGGTCGGCTGCTCGGCACGGCCACAGTGCCCAGCACCGGCGACGACTACCGGTACGTCAGCACCAGCACCCAGTTGGCCCGGGCCGTCGGCAACCATGACGTGTTCCTGGTGTTCGACTCCCCGCTGCGGCTGGCGGAATTCTCCATCAGGTGACCGGAGCCCGGGGCCGGGTCGATCGTCGACCCGGCCCCGGGCCTGCGGCTGGTCAACTCGCGGTGCAGGTCAACGTCGGCGTGCTGGGCGTGCCGGTGGACGAGCCGAGGAACCCGAACGCCGTGCTGGCGCCGGCACCGAGTGCCCCGTTGTAGGCGACGTTGCGGGCGGTGACCGCGGATCCCTGGCTCGTGACTGTCGCGTTCCAGGCCTGGGTGACGCTCTGCCCGCCGGCGAAGGTCCACGTCACGGTCCAGTTGCTGATCGCCGCGGTCCCCGCGGTGACCCGCACCTCACCCTGGAAGCCGCCGGTCCACTGGCTGGTCACCGCGTACGTCGCGGTGCAGCCGGCCGCCGGCGGTGGGGTGGTCGGCGGTGGGGTGGTGGGTGGCGGTGTGGTGGGTGGCGGCGTGGTGACGGCACCGCCCCAACCGGCGGTGGAGTCCAGCCAGGCGGCACGTCGCAGCATCCAGTCCCGCATGACCTGGACCTGGCCCTGCCAGGTGGGTGAGGTCGGGGTGCGGAAGAAACTGACCGTCGGTGCCGTCAGGTTCGGCCAGCGTTGGAAGTTGCGCTGGGCCGCGTTGGTCAGCGGGGTCGCCAGAGCGTTGATCCGGGTCTGGAGCGCGGCGTCGGAGAGCAGGCCCCGTCGCAGCGTCTGCCAGCGCGATCGGGCCTGGTTGACGAACGCGGGGTCGCGCAGCAACTGGGCGAACCAGTCGTTGGCCGACGGCTGCCGGGTCTGCTGGTGCTGCCACCCCGACACCTGGTCGTTGGCGAAGAATCCACCGACGCCGAAGCTGAGGTCGAAGTCCCACAGCGGCCCCGCGAAGATCTTGCTGTCCCGGTCCTTGTAGAAGTGTGAGCTGCGGACGTAGGCGTCCATCTCCCGGCTCAGCTCGTTGACGATCATGAGGTTGATGAAGGAGTCGACGTCGATGTACTTGCGGTATCCGGTGGTCGGGTCGGCGAAGTTCGACGAGTGCAGCACGTCGTTGAACTCCTGGAGGTGACCGCGTAGCCATTCCCGTTGCTGCGGTTGCAGGGGCGACGGGTCGGCGACCTCAAGGTAGTTCCAGCAGGTGGCCGCCGGCCCGGTGCACGGCAGTGTCGGCTCCTCGGCAGCCATCCACTCGAATTTCCAGATGTAGCCGCCCTGGATCTTCGGCACTGTCACGTCGTCCTCGTCCAACTGCTTGAGGTCGAGGCGGTCCTTCGAGTTCTTGATCGTCTCCATGAACATGTAGACGCCCATGTAGTCGTTGGCACCCACCGGTGCGGCGTCCGTGTTGAGGTAGAACTCGGCGAACGCGTAGCGAGGGGCGGGCAGCCCCATCTCCCGCCCGAGGTCGTAGACGAGCGCCTCACGGATCAGCGCCTTGTCGGGGAACGGGCCGCGCAACACCCAGTCGGAGTCGGCGGGCATGCCCAGCACCGGGTAGTCGGCGTCGTCGTTCTCGTTGTCCCAGAACTCGACGCGGAACGGCGTCTTCTCGAACGTCGCCGACGAGTTGCCGCGCAGCCGGAATCCCGCCCGGGTGCTGAGCGTTGGTGCGGCCGACAGTGACGTGGTGCCGCCGCCCTCCGGTTCGAAGATCATGGTCGTCGCGTCAAAGTACTCACGGTTGGGCCGGCCCGCACCGTACGAGTCGATCAGTACCACCGGCAGGTCGTGGGCGGTGGTGACGTTCTGGGCGGCGTACATGGCGGTGCCGGGCGCACCCGTCGGTGTCTGCCCGACGAACGCCTGTGCCCGCAACTGGGTGGTGCGGGTGAAGCGCAGCGCCGGCCCCGAATAGAGCGACGACTGGGCGGTGGGCGGCTGCCCGTTGGTGGTGTAGCGGATCTGGGCACCGCTGACCGTACTGCTCAGCGTCACCGCCACCTCCCCCTGGAAGGTGCCGCTGGGCACGGAGAAGGTGATGTCGCCGACCAGGTCGTCGGCTGCGGCCGGTGCGGCATCGGCGGCAGGGGTGCCGGAGAGGAGTTCGGCGACGGGTGGGGCGGCCTGGGCGGCGGCGGTTGCGGCGACGGTTTCGGCGCCGGCCGGTGGCGACGACACCACGAGGAGACCTGCGACGAACACGGCGGTGGCGGCGATCCCGGCGGCACGAAGGGCCGCCACCGGAAGACCGGTGTTGCGGGTGGTCATGCGCACGATGCCTCCTGTTCTGATCGGGTGGGAACTGTCAACTCCAGGAGCGCCGAGGACGGGTCGGCGCGGAAATGGCGGCGTAGCGTCCGCCGCCACGGCACATCGGGAAGGTCCAGGCGGAGAGCCGCGAGACCGGTGGCGTACTTCGAGATGCGTACGGGCCGGGTCCCGCGTTGCCACAGCGCGCGGTCGACAGGCGAAGGGGCCGAGCTGGTCTTGGTCTCGACCACGGCGATGCCGGGCAGTCGCAGGGTGCGGTCACCGTCCTGCCAGGTGAGCCCGGTGTCGATGGTGACCCGGCTCGCAGTCGCCGGCAGCAGCAGAGTGGAGCGGCGATAGCTGGTGACCAGCACCGGCTCGAGCGGACTGCCGATGAGATTGGACAGGATCGACTCCCGATCGAGCACCTCGTTGACGAACCCGCGCCCGGACCGGACGGTGCGGCGCTCCTCGGCGAGATACGGCAGTCGGTGCTTGGTCACCCGTCCCCGCGCTCCGCTGATCTTCACTTCCAGCCAGCACTGCGCCGAGTCGAGGTAGGTCCGGGTCCGCACCTTGAAGCGCCTGCGCCGCCGGTACGCGGCGCAGTGGTAGCTGGCCAGGCAGGGCGTGTCGAAGTACACGGACTCGTACCGGAAGCTGCGCCCACCATCGATGTCCAGCACCCGGGCGTACGGGGTGAGCTGGTCCAGCAGGGGCGGCAACTCGTCCACCGCGATCACGTACTTGCGGTCCACCCTGCTCTGCAGCGCCGCACGGTCGATCACCTCGGCGAGTGCGATCGGCGCCAGCCTCGCCAGTGGTTCGGCGCTCATCGGAGCGCCCCGGCCCGGACCGACTTGCTGGTGCCGGCCGCCGTGCTGCGCCGGGCGACCGAGTACCGGACGTCGACCACTGTGGTCTCGTTGACCATGTCGAGTCGCTGGACGATGGCGTTGTGCAC
The DNA here is from genome assembly GCF_015751785.1 of Micromonospora vinacea. NCBI lineage: Bacteria > Bacillati > Actinomycetota > Actinomycetes > Micromonosporales > Micromonosporaceae > Micromonospora > Micromonospora vinacea. The sequence continues at coordinate 3,208,168 of NZ_JADOTY010000001.1, forward strand.
CCGGGCATTGAGCAGTTGCTCCAGCTGGGCCACGAGAGCGACGTGATCGGTGACGGCGGAGTCGAGCACCATGATCTGGTGCCGGTAGTGCCGGAGCAGCCGTCGGTGATCACCGACGAACATCACGGCGACGATGAGTGCCATCAGGCCTCCGCTGAGCCAGACCGAGGTGGTGCTGAGTGCGCCGAGGATGCCCAGTGCGAGAGCGGAGAAGTAGTACGCGACCTCGTGCTGGTCGAGCTCCGTCGACCGCAGTCGGATGATGGAGAGCACCCCGAACAGCGCCAGCCCCAGCCCGAGCCCGGCACCCACGTCGCTGGCGCTCAGCGCGCTCGCAACCGCGAGGACGCCGACGTTGACCCCCAGGTAGGCGACGACCAGGTCACGTCGGCGGTGCCGGGGGAAGTAGAGCCCGAAGACGAGCAGCGCCACCGCGCAGATGTCGATCGCGAACAGGACGAGCTGCGACATCGCTGGGGTTCCTCCTGGTTCACCGCCGGAGGGGACCGACGCCGACGCCATCGCCGCGTGGCGACCTGCGAGAGGGGGCCGGGCCTCCGGGCTACTTTTCGGTAAACTTTCGGTATTTCGGTGGTGACTGTAAGCAGAACATTAACGTAAGTCAATGTGTGATCCGTGCGCACAGTCGGGTCACTGAGCCGCCTGGCATGGGTTTGGTGCGGCTGACGTGGGCAGGCCCGGGGCGGCGCCTCGGCTCATGAGGCCGCCGAAACTTTCGGAGTCTTCCGGGCGTCGCGGCTGAGTCTTCGGCTGGCCGCTCGCTCTCTCTTGACCCAGGCGTGGGCGGGGCTCATTAACCGCGGTTCCTTTGGAGCTGATGCCGCAAACGAATCAGGCGAAGGCCTTGGCGGCTAGCCCAGCCTCGTCGCCGCGGATTCGTCGGACGACGGGGGCAGGGGTGGGCGGTCGGCATGGTTGATCTGCCCGATCCGGGGGCATTTCGGCATAGACGCCCTCCAATTGCCGGTTGCATTGGTCAGACGTGTGACCTACGCTCCCAGTAAGAATTTCGGGGCGGTTAACAAAGAGTGCGGTCGGGGCGACGGAAGTCCCCGCCGGCCCTTAGTGGCGTCGCTGTTCCGTACTCGTCGCTCGATACGCACTGTGGGCACCACATCGACGACCAGTGAGAGGAACAGACGTGAAGTCAGCCATATCCACCGCTCGAATGTCAGTGTTGGCGGCGGCGGCGCTTGTCGCCGCCATGCTGCCGGCAGTGCTGACGAACCAACTACCGGCCTCGGCCGCAGTCCAGGCAACCTACTATGTTGCCCCGGACGGTAATGACGCCAATCCGGGGACCATTCAATCGCCGTTCAAGACGGTTGAACGCGCGCGGGACGTGGTTCGCACGATAAATTCGACAATGAGTGGTGACATCAACGTGTATCTCCGCGGCGGGAGATACCCGGTCACCAGCACCGTCGAGTTCGGTGCCAGCGACTCCGGAAACAACGGGTTCCGGGTCGCCTACGCCGCCTACCCCGGCGAGACGCCGGTCCTCGACGGCGGCGTCCCGGTGACCGGATGGTCCCAGCACACCGGCAATATCTGGAAGGCGCCGCTCGACCGCGCCAACAAACTGCGGGCGCTCTACGTCAATGACAAGCGCGCGTTCATGGCGTCGAAGACGATCAGCTCGGCGGGCTGTTACGGGACGTACAACATCACTGCCAATCAGGCCGCGTGGGCCTGGGAATCTGGCTCGCAGTGCGACGGCGCAAAATACAGCCTGAACGATTTCCCTGCCGTCGCCCGCAACCAGGACGACATCGAGATCGAGACGGGCACGACCTGGACCACTGCCATCGTGGGCGTCCGCCAGGTGACCACGAGTTCCGACGGCGCGAACCGGGTCGCCCTCTTCCAGCAACCAGGCGCGGCCATCGCGCAGGGCGCGTTCAACGGCAATGCCCAGGTCGGTGGAACCCACAAGCTCATGAACGCGTACGAGTTCCTGGACGCCCCCGGTGAGTTCTACTTCGACAAGGGCACCCGGACGCTCTACTACTACAAGGCCAGTTCCGAGAACATGTCGACAGCGACGGTCTACGCGCCGAACAACGTCTCCACCGTGCTGCGGGTCGCCGGCACCTCGACGAGCAGCCACGCGCGCAACATCACCTTCTCCGGCCTGACGGTGCAGCACTCCGACTGGAACCTGGTCAACGTCGCAGGCTCGGTCCTCAAGCAGGCGCAGCAGGGCAACCTGAGCGCGAACGTGTACGCAAAGGGCAACTTCCACGTCTACCACTACCGCAACGTCGACGTGGTTCCCGGCATCGTCCAGGTGCAGAACGCCGACGGGATCCTCCTGCAACGCAACCGGATCCAACACACCGGTGCCGACGGGATCAGCATGGTCAACGACGTGCAGGGCACACAGTTGATCGGCAACCACACCAACGACATCGCCGGGTCCGCGATCCTCATCGGCCATCCCCAGCACGTCTACATCGGGGACGGCACGTCGACCAACCGGGAGAAGTACTCGGCGTCGGTCGAGGGGCTACCGAAGAACATCGACATCAAGAACAACTACCTCTACGACAGCGCGGTTCTGTTCAACGGGCACAGCCCCATCTCCGCGTACTTCGCCGACACCCTCACCATCCAGCGAAACCGGATCGAGAAGACCCCGTGGTCCGGCATCACGCTCGGCTGGGGCTGGTGGAACTTCGACGGGTCGTCGGGCTCGATCGTGCCGAACCGGCCGACCACGACGGCGAGGAACAACACCATCAGTTACAACCACATCATCGACACGGTGCAGCGCCTCAGCGACACGGCCCCCATCTACACGCTCGGAAGTCAGCCCGGGACCACCATCACCAACAACTATCTCCAGGGGGTTCCGTCGGGCCACAAGTACGGACTGCACCCGGACGAGGGATCGGCGTTCATCACGTTCCGCGACAACGTGCTGAGTATCGACAAGAACGTCACCTGGATGATCAACTCGGACGACTTCGGCCGGAAGCACGATCTGAGCATCACGCAGATCTACGGCCCGATCAACAAGGTCTCGAACAAGAACCTGCCGAACAGCACCGTCGCCGACATCCTCGTCTCCTCCGACTACGTCTGGCCGGCGGCGGCGTACGGCATCGCCGCGAATTCCGGCCTTGAGGACGCGTACCGGGACATCATTCCGGCGAGCAATCTCTCCGCACCGAACTATGTGCTGCCGGCCAGCACCTTCGTCGCCAGTGCCACCGCGTCGATCCCGATCCGGAGCATCGGCGACGCCACCAGGTCGGTCTGGTTGGCTCCGTCCGGCACGACCACCTTCACCGCCGGGGCGACGATGACCAGGGCGGCCGGCACCGCCACGTCCATCGCCGTGCCGGCCACTCAGGGCGAGTACCGGCTCTTCGTCGTCGACGCACAGGGCAACCGGTCGGCCGAGTCGACATCGATCGTCCGGCAGCAGCAGGGCGGTGGCAGCGGTACGGGGAGCGGGCAACTCGTGGGTGGCCAGTCCGGCCGCTGTGCCGAGGTGCCCAACTCCTCGACCACCAACGGCACCCAGACCCAACTCTGGGACTGCTCCACCGGCGCCAACCAGCGGTGGACCCACACCGCCAGCAAGCAGCTGACCGTGTACGGCAACAAGTGCCTGGACGCTTCCGGGGCGGGCACTGCCAACGGCACCGCGGTCATCATCTGGGACTGCCACGGCGGGCTCAACCAGCAGTGGAACGTCAACGCCAACGGCACGGTGACGAACGCCCAGTCGGGGCTCTGCCTCGACGCCAACGGTGCCGCCACCGCCAACGGCACGAAACTCATCCTCTGGTCCTGCAACGGCGGCACGAACCAGCGGTGGACGCTGCGTAGCTGACCGGCAAGACCCCGGGGCCAGGCCGACACGGGCCTGGCCCCGGCTATTTCTGGTAGCCGTAGTTGTCGCAGGTCCGGCGTCCCTGGACGCAGTTCCTGGTGCGCTTGTTCATGGTGTTGACATCCCACATCACGAACGCGTCGCCGTGCATCGACGAGGCGCTCTTACCCTCCTTGTCGGAGGAGAGGTAGTAACCGGCCGGGGTGCCCTTGGCCGGGTACTGGATGTCGAAGGTGATCGCCGGGATCCGCACCGGGTGGCTGGTCGGGCAGGAGTTGCCGCTGCCGTACGCCACATGGTCCTTGTGGTTGGGGCTGTCCAGGTGCTTGCCGTCCCAGCAGTCCGGGAACTGCATCATGAAGTGCAGCGTCGCGTCGCCTCCGCAGATGGGCCAGTTGCCGTTGGTGCTGCGGGCGATGCCGTCGAGGTCACCGGGGCCGTAGAAGGCGCAGTAGAACTGGCCGGTCGCGCCGCGCGGCGTCGGCTTCTTCTTCTTGGCGTCACCGGAGATCATGCGCAGGCCGTTGGGCATCGGCATCTGGCCGGTCGAGTTCTTTGCGAGCGAGCGGTAGTAGACCCGGAATCCGGTGGTCTCGACAGGCTTTCCGGTCGCGTTGTCGTAGAGCGTGGGCACCCAGTAGGCGGAGTGGTCCTGGACGGGCTTGCAGGAGGTGGCAGTGAACGTCGTCAGGTCGCCGGCGACGGTGTTCGCGTCGACGGCCTTGTTGCCGACGAACGAGTGCATGTGTGACGCGCCCGGTAGGCCGGGGGCCACGATCGGGTCGTCAGGTAGCCGGTGGCTGTACTGGCAGTCCGCCCGGAACTCCGGCAGGTTGCCCACACCGGACGGGACGGGGTCGACCTTCAACGCCCGGTACGCGTCGGCCTGCGCCTTCCAGGCCGCCCGGTCGACGGGAATCCAGCCGGTAGCGGGGATCTTCGGCGCGACGGCTGTCGACGGTGTCGTGCCGGTCGATGGGGTCGGGGGAACCGTCGGCGGCGCGGATTCCGACGTCGCCGCGTCGGACCGTGGCTGCCCGGCCGACGGCGACGGGTATTGCAGGGCGTTGGCCGCGTTCGACGGCTCGGGCGTCACCCCACCGTTGCCCAGGTACACGCCCCCGGCCGCGACGACGAGCAGGACTGCCACTCCGGCGGCCACGCCGAGTTTGTTGCGGGCCGGCCACCCCGGAAGGCGATGACGGGACGGCGGCGGGCTCTCGTACGACACCTGTCACTCCCAACGAGCCGACATGAGGCTGACCCGAATGGCCACGGCCGCCGAATGGTAGGCGCCCACCGCCCGTACTCGACAGTTCCTTATACCTTCCTTAAAGTGCGCGGCCCCTGGTGTCCACACTGGTCAGTGGGTCGCGCCTGGCCACGGACGCAGAGCAGCCGAATGTTGCGGATTACCGTTCTCGCTGGGTGATATGTATCGCTTTCCCAATCCGTCGAAGGTGAAGGTTGCCTCGGGCTACCGTGTCCCCGGTTCAAGTGATCATCGTGAGCGGTCGACCCCCGACCGGACTCACGGGAACCGGGTTGCATACCCGAAGGAGGTTCCATGGCTCGCACCCGCATGATTGGGGCGTTTGCCGCTGTCCTCGTCCTACCGGCTCTCACTGTCACAGCCGTGACGTCGCCGGCGTCGGCGCAAGCCGCCGCGCCGAAGGTCGCCCCGCCGAGTGACATGCGTGAGCTCACCCGGAAGGACTTCACGCTGGACGGTCGACCGATCGAGACGCCCTCGCGGTACCAGCCGCGCACGAGCGCGCGGAGGCAGGCGCAGTCGGTCGAGACGCCGGCGGTCGGCACGGTCCGTCAGTGGCTCGGCCTCGACGACGTCCAGGGCTCGGTCTACCGCAAGGACTACACATTGCGGGCGGTCGGTGAGCACATCGAGGTCTGGGTCGCCAACGACCTGTCCTTCCCGGCCGGTGACTGCCGCGCCCAGGTGCCGTCCTCGACGCAGATCACCGACGCGCAGGTGAAGCACCTCGTCGACGAGTTCGACACGAACATGTACCCGAAGGAAACCAACGCCTTCAGCACCCCGCCGGACCGGGACGGCACCAACGCCCAGATCGGTCCGGACGCCAACGGCAATGGTGGGGTCTACACCGGCGCCGGCAACAAGACCGTCACCCTCGTCGACAACGTGCGGGACGACAACTACTACACGTTCCCGGCGGCACCGACGTACATCGCCGGGTTCTTCTCCGCGCAGTTCAACGAGTTGCTCGACCGCAACGTGATGACCGTCGACGCGTTCGACTGGCTCCACCGCATGACGGCGAACCCGCCGGACGAGCCGACCAGCGACCTGTGCACCAGTCGGGGCGCCCGGCCGAACAGCTACGAGGGCACGTTCGCGCACGAGTGGCAGCACCTCGCCCACTACTACGCGGACCCGTTCGAGGGTAACTGGATCAACGAGGGTCTCTCGGACTTCGCCATGTCGTTGACCGGATACAGCGACTCGAAGGCCACGGTCTTCGACCGGGGAGCCGACGGTCACCTCTACTGCTACCAGGGGTTCGGCACGGTCCAGACGCCGTACAACACCAATCCGCGGGACTGCGGCGGGCCGGAGAACTCCCTCACCCTCTGGGACGAGAGCCCCAACCCGAACGCGGTCCTCGCCGACTACGGCAACGCGTACTCGTTGATGCTCTTCCTGTACGACCGCTACGGTGCCGACTTCATGTCCCGGTTGCACCGCGACGGTGCCCGGCAGGGCCTCGCGAGCCTGGACGCCGAGCTGGAGACGGTCGGAGTCCACGACGTCTACCAGGTCATCCACGACTTCCAGTCGATGACGCTGCTCGACAAGCTCGTCGGCGAGTCGAAGTTCGGCATCACCCTCGGCGTCGCCAAGAGCCGGGTCACCACGCCGAGCCTGCGCTCTACCGTCAACCTGGCCAGCGCGGCGGCCAACGGTACGCCGGGCGCCGCGCCGAACGGTGCCGACTACGTGCAGTTGGCCGCGGCCAAGGGCAAGGTGCTCAGCGGTCGTGACCTGCGATCGGTGCAGTTCCAGGGCGCGAAGACCCTGCCCGCGCTCCCGCTGTCGTGGACGACCACCACACAGGACCCGGACCGGCCGGGCAACGCGGTTCTCTTCTCCGGCAACGCCAACAGCCTCGACTCGACGGCGGTCACCTCCGTCGCCGTGCCGACCGCCGACCCGACGCTGCGGTTCCAGGCCAAGTACGGCGCGGAGCTCGGCTACGACTACGGCTACGTCACCGTGTCGACCGACGGCGGCGCCACGTACACCGCGATCCCCGGTGACAAGACGGTCGACGGGCCGCGCGGTCCGGCGCTCAACGGCACGACGAGCGGCTTCGAGGCCCGCTCGTACGACCTGTCGGCGTACGCCGGGAAGAGCGTGCTGCTCGGCTTCCAGTACATCAGCGATGGCGGCACCAACGAGGGCGGCCTGCTGCTCGACGACATCACCGTCGGCGGGAACCTGCTCAGCGACGGCGCCAGCCTGGCACCGTTCGACTCGCCCACGGAGATCCGGCCGACCCAGATCAACAACTGGAACCTGCGGCTCATCGGCATCGACGAGAAGCACTCGATCGCCTGGCAGTTCGAGAAGAACGGTCGCTCCGAGGTCACGATCGGCAAGCTTGAGCTGGCCGTGCTGGACGCCTTCCCGAAGGTCGTCGCCGTGGTGGCGTACGACGAGCCGACCGAGCAGGTGCGGCAGTACGCACCGTACAAGCTCACTGTGAACGGTGTGGTCCAGCCCGGTGGTAGCAACTCGCTGAGCTGATTACACCCCGGTTGCGGGGGCACTCGCCGTCGATGTCGACGTCGGGTGCCCCCACGCTGGGGCCGGGTCGGCTCGGCCGGAAAATGTCGGCCGGGAAGGTGCTGCCGGAAAGCGCGCGGGTATTGCAGGGCGATGACATCAACCTGGAAGCCGCACGAGAAGCACGGCGGCCTGTCGGACAAGGACAAGCGCGAGCTGCCGGAGACCGTCTTCGCGTTCCCCGGCAAACGCAAGGAACCGATGACCGATGCCAGCCACGTCCGCAACGCCATCGCCCGGTTCGATCAGGTCCAGGGCGTCACCGACAAGGACCGGGACCTGGCCTTCCAGAACATCCTCGCCGCAGCCAAGCACTACGGTGTCGACGTCGCCGAGACGAACTGGCGTCAACTCGGCAAGCTCCCGCACACTCCGAATCCCGCCCACTGACGGGATGCTCGCACGTTTCGGCGCGCTCGCCGGATAGGTTCGCCTCCGCCGGGTAAGCGGCGCGGATGCCCGCCAAGCAGGAGCCGGCAGCCGACAACGACCCGCCCCCGCACGGGGTGTCCCGGGTCGACCGAACCTGGTCCAGAGTGCCCGAGCGGGTGCGGCACGGGCTGCGCTCCCGCGCCTGGCGGTTCCGCCTCTTCGGACTGCTCGCCGTGCAGGCCGGCGTCGCGGCGACGATCGCCTGGTTCGTGGGGGCCCAGTTCCTGGACAATCCCTCGCCGGTCCTCGCGCCCACCACAGCTGTCGGCATCGTGGCCGCCTCGATGGGCACACGCCTGCGGCGCACCATCGAACTGCTGGTCGGTGTCGTTCTCGGGCTCGCCGTCGGTGACGCGGTCATGCCGCTGTTCGGCATCGGGGCCTGGCAGACCGGCTTGGTCGTCGTGCTGGCGATCATCGTCGCCATTCTGCTCAAAGGCGGTGGCTCCCTACTCACCCAGGCCGGTGGCACCGCGGTGCTCATCGCCACCCTGGAACCGCCAGTGCGTGACCTGTCCGTTCCTCGCTTCGTCGATGCCGCGGTCGGCGGACTGGTCGGGTTGGCGGTCGGTCTGCTGGTGGTGCCCATCCACCCGCAGCGGACCGTGCAGCGTCTGGCCGAACCCGTCCTCGATCCGGCTATCGCCGCCCTGCACAGCCTGGGCGGGGCGTTGCGTCGTCGGGACCATGACGCCACCGAGCAGAGTCTGACCGGCCTGCGGATCCTCGGGTCTCGGGTGACCGCGCTGGACGAGGGGCTCGGGGCTGCCCAGGAGGTGGTGCGACTGGCGCCGCTACGGTGGCACCAACGCAGGTTCCTGGCCCGCTCCACCCAGGCCATCAAACATCTCGAGCGGAGCCTCTACGGCTGTCGGGCCGTTGCGCGGAGACTCACCAAGGCTCTCCGGGAGGATGAGCCGATACCGGAGGAGTTTGCGGCAGCCATCGAGCTGCTGGCCACCAGCATGCATACGCTGAGACGCACCACCACCCCCGAGCGGGCGGATCCGCAGGAGGCGCGCCAGCAGATCCTGACCGCTCTCAAGCTGGTCGGAGAGGCGCAGGGGCCCGCCACCCCGGATCCCACCCGTCCCCACTCCCACCGGTTGGGCTATTCGGGAATGATCGCCGTGGGTGAATTCCGCACGGCCGCTCACGATTTGCTCATCGCCAGCGGGTTGGACACCGACGAGGCGGCAGCGTTGGTGCGGCGGACGGCGGACCGGGACGAGTGGGACTGAACCGCCCCAGCACGCCCGTCAGGTGGTCTTCAGCGAGGCGAGGACGTCGAGGTAGTGCGGGTTCCGCATGACCCCCAGCACGTTGCCGAACGGGTCGACCACCGCCGCGGTGATGAACCCCTCGTCTCCGTGCGGAGTGATCGGCTGGTACTCCGTGGCACCCATCGCCAGCAGTCGCTCGACGGTGGCGTCGAGGTCGTCGACGCACCAGTGCATCACCGCGCCGCCGGGCCCCGTCGCGGCCCCGGGCGGTGCGTACCTGCTGTCGATGATGCCCAGTTCGGCCTGGTAGTCCCCGATGCGAAACTCCGTGTAAGCCGGGCGTCCGTCGGGGCCGGGGCGCATGAAGTACGCCTCGATGCCGAGGAAGTCCGCGTACCAGGCCGTGGCCGCTTCCACGTCGTCCGCCCAGATGTTCAGGGTGGCGAATCCTCGCAGGCTCATCAGGTGTCCTCTCGTCGATGTCGTTGGTATCGACGCTATCGACGATTGCGGAAGCTCTGCTTCCGCAATGAGCTGCGGCCCGCATCTTTCGTCGGTTCCCGGGTAGTCGCCGCCATTGCCAGTACGAGTGGCGGGGGACAGCGTGGACAGCTACCCGGCAGTCGAGAACCACGGTCTGATCGGTGATCTACAGACCGCGGCACTGATCAGCACGGACGGCACTGTCGACTGGTTCTGCGCGCCCCGCTTCGACTCGCCGAGCGTCTTCGGCGCGCTGCTGGACCGCCGCAACGGCGGCCACTTCCAGCTCTCGCCGGACGGCGTCGACTACACGAGCAAGCAGCTCTACCTGCCCGGTACGCCGATCCTGATCACCCGCTTCCACAGCGCCGACGGCGTCGGTGAGCTGTTGGACTTCATGCCCGTCACCGGGGCCGAGGCCACCGACCGGCACCGGTTGATCCGACTGGTGCGGATGGTCCGGGGGAGCATGCAGTTCCGCTTCCACTGCCACCCACGGTTCAACTACGGGCGCGACCCGTACGAGCTGGAGGTGCACCCCGAGGGCGACGTCTTCCGCAGCGCGACGATGAGCCTCACCCTCGCCGCCTTCAAGAACTCGCTCCGCGAGTTCGACATGAAGGACATCAAACGGGACACCGACGGTGTGTCCGCGTCGTTCACCCTGCACGCCGGCGACATCGGCGGAGTGACCCTGGAGACGGCCTGCCCGCACGCGCCCCGAGCGCTCACCACCGACGAGGCGTGCGAGCTGCTCGCCGAGACCCGCGACCACTGGCGGAGGTGGGTGGGCGGTTCCCGCTACAAGGGCCGCTGGCGGGAGGTGGTCGAGCGTTCGGCGATGACCCTCAAGCTGATGACGTACGCGCCGACGGGCGCCCTGGTCGCCGCACCCACCGCCGGGCTGCCCGAGCAGATCGGCGGGCAGCGGAACTGGGACTACCGCTACACCTGGATCCGGGATGCGTCCTTCTCCGTGCACGCGTTGCTGCGCCTCGGCTTCACCGACGAGGCCGAGAAGTATCTGCTCTGGCTCGACGCGCGCATCCGGGAGGCACGGGACGGCAACCTGCCCCTGCAGATCATGTATCGCATCGACGGCTCACCGGACCTTCCCGAGGAGGTGCTGGGCCACCTGGAGGGGTACCGCGGCTCCGCGCCGGTGCGGATCGGCAACGGCGCGGCCGGCCAACTCCAACTGGACATCTACGGCGAGGCGCTCGTCTCGTTGGAGCTCGCGGACCGCAACGGGCTGATCGCGCCGTACGAGGGGTGGCGCAAGACGGCCGGGTTGATGGACTGGCTCTGCGAGCACTGGGACCAACCCGAGGACGGCATCTGGGAGACCCGGTCCGGCCGGCAGGACTTCACCTACGGTCGGGTGTTGTCCTGGGTGGCGCTGGACCGGGCCATCCGCATCGCCCGCCGTCGGGGCCGCCCCGGTGACATCGCCCGCTGGTCCGCCCAACGTGACGCCATCTACGAGCAGGTGATGACTCGTGGGTTCAATCAGGAGCGCCGCGCGTTCGTGCAGCACTACGGCTCCGACATCCTGGACGCCTCGCTCCTGGCGATGCCGGGGCTGAACTTCATCTCGCCGACCGACCCGATGTGGGAGTCGACGCTGCGGGCCATGGACACCGGCCTGGTCTCCGACAGCCTGGTCTACCGCTACGACCCGAAAGCCTCGCCGGACGGCCTCGCCGGCACCGAGGGCACCTTCAACATGTGCACCTTCTGGTACGTGCAGGCGCTCGCCCTGGCCGGCCGGATCGACGACGCCCGGTTGACCTTCGAGAAGATGCTCACCTACAGCAGCCCGCTCGGCCTCTACTCCGAGGAGATCGCACCGACCGGTGAGCAGATCGGCAACTTCCCGCAGGCGTTCAGCCACCTCTCGCTGATCAGCACGGCGGCCCATCTCGACGACCTGCTCGACCGGCAGGGCTGACCGGTCCGCTCAGAACAGCGTCAACGGCTCGACCGGGATCGGCTCGGGCAACGCGTCGAGCCCGGGTACGCGTGCCCGTACCTCGTCGTGGAACCGGCGGGCGAGCGCCGGCGCGTCGGCGTTGTCAGGGGTGTGGATGAACATCGTCGGCGAGCGTCCCTCGCGTAGCCAGGTGACTGTCAGGTCGACCCACCGCTGCCACCCCTCGACAGTGCGCGTCGGGTCGTCGCGACCGAGGTAGCGGACGATCGGCCGGTCGGTCAGCGCGAGGGACCGGAGCGGCAGGCGTGGCTTCTTGGTCCAGGCGTCCCGCTCCGCGTCGCTGGTCGGCGGGCTCGTGAAGAAGGCGGTCGTGTCGAAGGGGATCCACTCGGCGCGGGCGGCGGCGAGGGTCGCCCCGAGCATTCGGGCCGCTCGGGCGTCGGTGAAGAACGCGGGATGGCGGACCTCCACCGCGTACCGGTGGGACCGCGGAAGCTGTTCCAGGAAACGGCCCAGGGCCGGGACGTCGGCGGGCGCGAACGAGCCGGGTAGCTGGATCCAGAGGGCGTGGGCGCGCGGGCCGAGCGGCTCGATGGCGTCCAGGAAGGCGCGCAGCGGTTGGTCGACGTCGGTGAGCCGACGTTCGTGCGTGATGACCTTGGGAAGTTTGAGGACGAACCGGAAGTCGGGATCCGTCTGCGCGGCCCAGGAGGCCACTGTGTCCCGGGCCGGGGTCGCGTAGAACGTGGTGTTGCCCTCCACTGCGTCGCACCAGCTGGCGTAGTGCCGCAGGCGCTCGGTGGGCGGCAGCCGGTGGCCCGGCCACGACCGGTGACTCCACATCGCGCACCCCACGTGCAGACGCATGACCGCCCTTTCCGCCGGTGACCGCGCTCGACCGGAGCCCACCGTATACGGGCCAGCGGACCCGGCCGGCCCACGGTGCGGCAGGTAGGGTCCGACGCCATGCGTGTGCTGTTCGCCAGTCTTGCGTCCGTCGGTCACACCTATCCGCTGATCCCGCTGGCGATCGCCGCCCGGGACGCCGGGCACGAGGTCCACTTCGCCGCCGGTCCGGAGGTGCACGCGCCCCTCGCCGCGCACGGCCTGCGGCCGTTCCGTCCCGGCGACGCCTTCTACGAGGTGTACGCCGAGGATCTCGCACCGGAGCTGGCGCGGCTGCGGCCCGACCTGGTGGTGCACGAGTGGGGGCTGCCGGGGGCGGCCGTGGCGGCGCACCGGGCCGGGATCCCGGGCCTGTGGCACGGGTTCGGCCGGATGTTTCCCGAGGGCATCGGCCTGGAACTGCCCACCAGGAACGCCGAGGTCGTCGGCCGGCCGCACCTGGACATCTGGCCGCCCTCGCTCCAGGACAAGGACTTCCTCGCCACCGAACGTCGGATCGAGCTGCGACCGGTCGCCTTCTCCACCCCGGCCCCGCTGCCCGAACGGGTGAGCCGTCGCACGTCTCGACCGTTGATCTATCTGACCCTCGGCACCGCGTTCGGCACGCCGGAGTTGATGCGCACCGCCATCGCCGCTCTGGCGACGCTGGACGCCGACGTGGTGGTCGCGGCGGGCCGGGTGCCCGTCGAACAGTTGGGCGAGATCCCCGCCCACGTCAGCGTGCACCAGTGGGTGTCGCAGGCGGAACTGTTGCCGCTCGTCGACCTGGTGGTGCACCACGGTGGCAGCGGCACCACCCTCGGCGCGCTCGCGGTGGGCGTACCGCAGTTGCTGCTGCCACAGGGCGCGGACCAGTTCGCCAACGCCGACACGCTTGCCGCCGCCGGTGTCGCAGTGCGGCTCCTGCCCGGCGAGGTGGACGCGGGCGCCATCGCCGAGCAGGTCCACCGGCTGCTGCCGCAGCGCGGCAGCGTCGAGCAGCGCGACGCGGCCCGCCTGATCGCCGAGGAGATCGCCGGCATGCCCTCGCCGGCGGCCGTCGCTCGGCTCCTGCCGGAGTACGCCGCCTGAGGCGAGCCGAAGTCGTCAACTCAGGGTTGACGCGACGAGATGCGTCAACCTATGGTTGACGCATGACAGATCCTCTCCAGATGGGTAACCCCGTCAAGCTCGACGACCTGATCCAGGCGATCAAGACGGCGCACACGGACGCGCTCGACCAACTCACCGACGCGGTCATCGCCGCCGACCACCTCGGCGAGGTGGCCGATCATCTGATCGGGCACTTCGTGGACCAGGCCCGACGCTCGGGCGCCTCCTGGACCGACATCGGCCGCAGCATGGGGGTCACCAAGCAGGCCGCCCAGAAGCGCTTCGTGCCGAAGGCGACCGAGGCGGCAGCGCTCGACCCCAACGCAGGCTTCGGCCGGTTCACCCCTCGCGCCCGCAACGTGGTGATGGCCTCGCAGGAGGAGGCCCGGGCCAGCGGCAACGCCGAGATCGGCCCCGAGCACCTGGTGCTGGGCCTGCTGGCCGAGCCGGAAGGGCTGGCCGCCAGGGTGATGGCTGGTCGGGGCGCCACCCCCGAGGCGGTACGGGAGGCGGTCGGTGCCGTCCTCCCACCACGGGCCGAGCAGGTTCCGGACCTCATCCCGTACGACGCGCGGGGCAAGAAGGCGTTGGAGTTGACCTTCCGGGAGGCGCTGCGCCTCGGGCACAACTACATCGGCACCGAGCACATGCTGCTCGCCCTGCTCGAGCAGGAGGACGGCGCCGGCGTGCTCACCAACCTTGGCCTGGACAAGGCGACGGTCGAGGGCGACCTGGCCGCCGCCCTCGCCGCCGCCGTCGGGAAGAAGTGAGAACCCGGGGTCAGGGGGCCTCAGGAAAGCCGTAACGCAGGGCGTGCTCCGGATCGGCCGGGTCGATCTGGCGTACGCCCGCGTCGGCGAGGCGCTTGTTGACCTCGTCGAGTTGCTCGCGCACCAGGCGGGCCTCCTCCTCCGTGACCCGGCCCCGGTGTGGCTTGCCGGCGTGCTCCAACGTGCCGTAGTCGATCTTCTCGGTGGTCTTGCGGGCCTTGGGTGGGCGGACCCGCTCGGCCGTCTTCAACAGTTGCGCCATCGGCACGTCGGTGGCCATCGCGTCGAACTCGCTGGCGGTCAACACCACCCGGCGGGGCTCACCGCCACCGTGCCGGTCGTGGATCTCCACCACCGCCACGTCCAGCGCGGCATCGTCGATGTTCTCCACCTCGCCCGGGGTGGCGTCCAACTGCACGGGCCCGGCGACCAGGTCCGGGTGCTCCAGCACGACGACGCGGACCACCTCGTCGTCCTGCTGCAGAACCGTGCCGGTGAAGTCGGAGACGTGGATCGTCTTCTTGCCCATGCGCGGAGCTTCTCCTGTCGTAGGCCGGGATGGCGGACCACAAGAAATTACCCGACAGGTGTGCGAAAGCCCCCGCTGGACCTCCTCCGGTGTGTCGCCCCGGGCGACCGTCGGAGGCTCCCCTTCGGTGCCACCCACCCGGTGCTGCGTCAGTGGGTGTTCAGGCGGTGCCGACTGGAGCTGCCGACGGGCAGCTTGTTCAGCCCGGCCCACGACAGGGCGCCGCCGATGGTCCTGGGGTTCCGGTAGCGCGGCTGGGGTGGATTGCCTCCGACGGCCTCCGCCGCCTGCCAGAGTCGCTCGGGGTCCTGCTGGTAGTGGTCGCTCGGCTGAATCGGCATGCGTTCACCGTCCCAAACAAAGGTGTCCAGATATAGAAATACATATGACGGTCGATTCGTGCGGTTGGTTCCCGCACCCCTGGCCCGTTCGGCCCCGACGTATCCTGCGCCCGGCCCTGCCGTCCGGCGTACGGTGATCCACGACGGGTCGGGGTGACGGGGAGGTGCGCATGCTCGACCGGCGGCTGCACCTGCACCTGGCCACCTGGCTCGGCCAGTGGCCGGCCGGGCCGGGGTTGCACGTGGTCGCCTCGCACCGGCGGGCCGCACCGGCCTGGGATGGCCGGCTGCGCCCCGCGCTCGCCGTGGACACCGGGCGGAGTGCCGTGCTCTCCGTCGCGCCGGACCGCGTGGCGGCGATCCGCGAGTTGGTTCGCCGTACGCCGACCCGGCTGCTCGCCGCGTTGCCGGAGGCCGTCGGCCGGCCAGAGTTCTGCGTACACGACGGTCCCTTCCGGTGGAGCCTGGCACCCGCGCCGCTGCCCGACGTGGGGGAGTGGACCGAGCCGACCGCCCCTGGGCTGCCGCCGTGGCTGCGACTCTTCGACCGGCCGGTGCTGGTGGTCCGTGACCCGGACGGCACCTACCTGGCCGGTGCCGGGATCAAGCGGCACGACGCGTACGGGCACGAGTTGGCCGTCGGCACCGTGCCGGCCGCCCAGGGGCGCGGCCTCGCCCGCCGACTGGTGGCCCAGGCGGCACGGCGGGTGCTCGACGAGGGGGCGGTCCCCACCTACCTGCACGAGCGGGACAATCACGCCTCGGCCCGGGTTGCCGACGCGGCGGGTTTCCCGGACCGGGGCTGGCGCGCGTACGGGGTCTATCCGCGCTGAGCGGCATTGGGCGCGGACCGTGGATCCCGGGCCGGATCCACGGTCCGCAACCTCCCCCCAGGCCCCGATTCCGGGTGTAACGGCCGCCGCTGGGGGCGAGCCGCTACGTGTCGATCACGCTACGTATCGAACCGGCTCGGGGCAAGGCTGAAGCTGTCGGTTCGGAGTGTCGAAAAGCGGACTTGACCTGCTTCTTCGCCGGTCGTTGGTGTCGGCCCTGTCAGTGACGGAGCGTGCGAATCAGGTCGAGTACCTGTCGGGTCACCGGCCGCAGGACCCGGAGCCGGGACAGCGCCACGAGCCGGTCGATCAGTGGTACGGCCCCGTCGATCAGCTGACGAGTCTTGGTCTGGCCCGGCGACCGGTCGTGCACCCAGTAGAGGATCACGCCCATGTACGCGAGCCAGAGCAGCTCGGGCAGCTGTGGGCGCAGCTCGGCGTCGACCTTCGCCGTCGAGCCCGTCAACACCTCGCCGAAGAGGTCGATGGCCGACTGTCGGGGGCCGGACGACTCCGCCGAGAAGGGGCTCAACGGTGAGGTGGGCTCCGCCGCCGTCTTGAAGAAGGTCGCCGCGAATCCGTGCGAGGGCGTCAACACGTCGATCCCCGCGTGCAGCACTCCGGCGAGCCGGGGACCGAACGCCTCCTCCCGGTCGAGCACGGGCTGCGCGGCGGCCCGGTGCTCGACCTGGGACTGGGCGTAGAACTCCTGGATCAGGTGGTCCTTGGAACCGAAGTAGTAGTAGGCGTTGCCGACCGCCACGCCGGCCTCCTGCGCGATCGCCCGCATGGTGGTCTGGGCGTAGCCGCGTTCGCGGAACAGCCGCATCGCGGTGTCCCGGATCAGCTGCCGGGTCTGCTCGCCTCGGGCGGTGGCAGGGTCACCCGCAGCGGTCGTCTGCGCAGGCTGCTCGGTCATCGGGGCCACCGTATCCCGCCGTTTCGTCGGCCGGCTCGGCCGACGGGTCGCGGATCCGTTCCCGGATCGCCGAGGCGGCGGCCACCGTCTGCCGGGCGAGGGGCAGCAGGGCCGGTCGGGCCAGCCGCTCGGCCGTGGACCGATGGTCGGCCAGTGCCCAGAGGCAGGCGAACCAGGCGCCGTCGCCCGCGTACACCTCGCCGGTGTCGGCGATCACTGTGAGGTCGCGCAGCGTCGCGTCGTGGTCCAGGCCGGGGAAGCGCCGCCGGGCCTCGGCGGACCCGGCCGGCACGAACTCCAGGGGTACGAGTTGGGCGCGGGACGACAACCAGCGGCGGGCGGCCCGGCAGAGCGGGCAGGCCGCGTCGAACAGGACGGTGAACCCCCGGACCCCACCGCCGGAGTGAGCGGTGGGATCCGGGAGCCGACCGACGCCACCGGTCGGGGACACGGTCATCGGGTCGGCGGGTTGCTCGTCGGTCCGGCGCCCGGCTGCGGTCCGGCCGCCTGCGGACCGGTTGGCTGGGGTCCGGCCGGGTACACGCCGGTCGGCTGCGGTCCCGCCGGATAAGCGTCGACCAGCTGCGACCCGGGTGGGGTGGACTGCATGGGGAGTCGGCCGATCGGGGCGAGCGGGGGGTGGGTGGCGAGCTGGCGGAGCCGGTTCCGGCGGTAGCGGCCGAGTGCGAAGACGTTGAAGAAGTGCAGCGCGCCGAGCACCAGCAGCACGAGGCCGATCTTGAGAGACAGCTCCTCCATGGCCTGGCTGGTCGATTCCACCGGGTCGGCGTGCTTCATGGCCACCGTGACGTAGCCGAGGTTGAGCAGATAGAAGCCGACCACCAGGAGGCTGTTGACCGCTCGGGCGAGCCGTTCCTCGGCGAACACCTCCTCCAGGAAGACCTGCCCGTTGCGGGACAGTGCTCGAGCCACCCAGATGGTCAGGCCGACGCTGACCGCGAGGTAGATCACGTACATCCAGACCTTGATGTCCATGTGGACGCCCTTCTTGAACGTGTTCAACTACCGACGCCGTCAGCCTAGGGTGAATATTGAACATGTTCAAGAAAGGGCGACCAGTGACTGTGGACACTCTGGTGCGGCGCCGAGAGCCGTTACCCGGCCGAGCGTCACGCCCGGCCGAGAAACGCCGTGGCTCAGCCGGCCAGGCCCAGCACCTCGGCCGCCGCGCGACCGTTGGCGTGGCTCGCGCCGTAGGTGGTGACGAAGGCGCGGACGCCCGCTGGTCGCCACTGCGCCGGCCAGCCCATCTCGACCACTGTCACCGGGTGCGCCGCCGCCAGGTCGGCGATCAGCTCCGGGCCGCCCGGCAGCCGGTGAAGGTGCCGCCCGACCAGCACGATGGGACGGTCGCCGGCCAAGCCGCGCAGCGTGGTCGCGTCGGTCTCGGTGGCGATCACCCGGATCTCCGGCACCCCGTCCAGGTGTGGACCGAGGCCCCACGGCACCCGACCCTCGGCCATCGTCGATTCGGTGTGCAGTTGCACCACCAGTGGCTGGTTCAGGCCGGTGAGCAGGCCGTCCACCCGAACCGCGCGGCGCGCCGCGGCGTACCCCAGCTCGGTATCCTCGGTGGCCGGTGACCCGGCGGCGGCCCGGGCCCAGGCGGCGAGGTCGGCGGCGCGGCCGGCCGCCTCCTCGACCCGCGCCCTCGCCAGCCGGCCGTCAGTGAGCGCGTCGACGATCTCGGCGGCCACCCGCTCGACCAGCTCGGCGTCGACCTTCGCGCCGATGCAGAGCAGGTCGGCGCCGGCGCCCAGGGCCCGGACCGCGGCCGGCCCGACCCCGCCGGCGGCCACTGCGGCACCCTTCATCTCCAGCGCGTCGGTGATGACGGTGCCGGTGAAGCCGTACTCCGTGCGCAGCAGGTCGACCAGGACGGCCCGGCTGAAGGTGGCGGGATCTGCGCCGGTGAGCGCCGGCACCCGGATGTGCGCGGTCATCACGGCGCGCGCCCCGGCGGCGACGACGGCCGCGAACGGCGGTAGGTCCCGCTGGCGCAGCAGGGCCAGCGGAGCGTCCACTGTGGGCAGTTCGTGGTGGGAGTCGGTGACTGTGGCGCCGTGCCCGGGGAAGTGCTTGGCGCAGGCGGCCACGCCGGCGGCCTGCAACCCGGCCACGGCGGCGGCCGAGTGGGCGGCGACCCGTACCGGATCCGCGCCGAAGGACCGGGTGCCGATCACCGGGTTGTCGTCTGCGGTGTTGACGTCGACAGTGGGGGCGAGGTTGACGGTGATGCCGAGCGCGGCCAGCTCCGCGCCGATCGACTGGTAGACCCGTCGGGTGAGGGCCACGTCGCCGATCGCGCCCAGGGCGGCATTGCCGGGGTACGGGCTGCCGGTGGCGTGCGCCAGTCGGGTCACGTCGCCACCCTCCTCGTCGATGGCGATCAGCGCGTCCGGCCGACCGGCGCGCAGCGCGGCGGTGCTCGCCGCCACCTGCGCGGGGTCGTGCACGTTGGTGCCGAACAGGGTGTGCCCGGCCAGCCCCTCGGCCAGCAGGTCGACCGCCCAGTCCGGCGGGACCGGTCCCGGGTACGCGGCCAGCAGCGTGCCCAGCGCGAGCCGGCGCAGTCCTGGATCCAACCCCACGTGATCTTCCCCCTTCGGTGTCCCGCGGGTACGAAACGTCGTACCGGTGGTGGTCCTGGCCCTGCCGAGTCGGCGGAGCGTCCCACCGTCGAGTGGCCGTTACGCTACGGCTACCCGTTCGCAGGTCGGTTTACAGTTAGCAAAGTTTACTAAAACTAGAGGACGTGTCATGAGTGCGACCCGGCTGCCCGGCACCCCCCGCCTGTTGCGGGCGCTCAACGACCGTGCCGCGCTGGAGTTGCTCCTCGAACGCGGCCCGCTGACCCGGGCTCGACTCGGCGAGCTGACCGGCCTGTCGAAGGTCACCGCCTCGCAACTGGTCGAGCGGCTGGAGGAGCGCGGCCTCGTCGCGCGGGTCGGCGAGCAGGCCGGCGGGCGAGGGCCGAACGCCCAGCTCTACGCCGTCCGCCCGGGCAGCGCGCACGTGGTCGGCGTGGACGTCGGGCCGGACCGGGTGGTGGCCGCGTGCGCCGACATCACCGGTGCGGTCATCGGCCGGGTGGAGCAGTCGACCCGGGACACCGACGACCCGGTGGGCGTGGTGCACAACGCCGTCGTGCAGGCGGCGAGCAGCGCCCAGGCGCAGCTGAGCAGCGTACGACGGATCGTGCTCGGCACCCCGGGTCTGGTCGACCCCGGCACCGGCGACATCACCTTCGCCTTCAACCTGCCGCGCTGGCACAGCGGTCTGCTCGCCGCGCTGCGGGACGACCTGCACACGCCGGTGGTCTTCGAGAACGACGTCAATCTCGCCGCGGTGGCCGAGGCGCAGTCCGGTGCCGCGCAGGGGCTGGCGGACTTCGTGCTGGTCTGGGTGGGCGCGGGCGTCGGCCTGGCGATCATGCTGGGCGGGCGGTTGCACCATGGCAGCAGCGGTGCGGCCGGCGAGATCGGCTACCTGCCGGTGCCCGGCGCGCCCATCCCGCGCGACGTCTCCCGTCGCGCCAAGCCGGCCTTCCAGCAGCTGGTCGGCGCGGACTCGGTGCGCGCGGTGGCCCGCGAGCACGGCTACCCGGACGCCGACGCCGCCGAGGCGGTCCGCGCGGCCGTAGCGGCGGGCGCCGACGGCGGCCCGATGCTCGACGAGCTGGCCCGTCGGCTCGCGCTCGGCGTGGCCAGCACCTGTGTGGTGCTGGACCCACCGCTGGTGGTGCTCGCCGGCGAGGTGGGTCAGGCCGGTGGCGCGGCGCTCGCCGACCGGGTGCAGCAGGAGGTCGCGGCGATCACCCTGGTCCGGCCGCGAGTGGTGCCGACCGGGCTGACCGAGGAGCCGATCCTGCACGGCGCGCTGCGCACCGCCCTGGACGCGGTGCGCGACGAGGTGTTCGGCTCCACCGTCGGCTGAGCCCGCTGCGGGGGTCATGTGAAGGAATATTTCACCGAGCATCCGTAGCTTGCAAGCTCTTGCCGGACGCTGGCCTGGACTGTTCCGTCGGGCCGCCCGGACCGGGCGACCCGACGGCCTCGATTCAGATCAGGTCGCGGCGGCGGAACACGGCGAACGCCGCAGCGGTCAGCCCGCCAGCCAGCACGAGCAGCACCAGCAGCGACGCCCCCGAGGTAATCGTGTAGAACGGGTCGCAGTTGAGGCCGGGGCCGCCCGTGCACAGCCGTTCGTCGTAGAACCGCGCACCGCCGTTGAGCCACGCCCCGATGTGGCTGGAAAGCATGAACAGGTCCGACTTCCGCGCGTCGACGATCTCCAGGACCAGCCGGGCGCCCAACTCCCAGACCACCGCGTACGCGGCGAACGCGCCGAGCGCCGCCGACGTGTGCCGACCGAGCGTGGCGATCGCGAAGCCCAACGCTGAGGCCAGCAGCACCAACACCAGGCCACGGCCGTGCACCACGCCGAGCGAACGCCAGAAGTCGCCGTCCAGCCTGCCCGGCAACCCGGCGGTCTGCCCGATAACCCAGAACGCGGCGAGGTAGGCCACCGACGCCAGCAGGGCCAGCACCAACACCGTGCCGAGCAGGGTGCCCAACTTGGCCGCGAGCACCGTCACCCGGCGCGGTCGCCAGAGCAGCAGGTTCACCACACCGCCCGAGTTCAGGTCAGCGCCGATGTAGGAGGCGCCGACCAGGAACCCGAAGAGCACCAGGAACGCGATCAGGAAATAGAGCAGCGGCTCGGCCTGCTCGGCGAAGGTGAACACACCCGGCAGATAGTCGGCGGCGATCGGCAGTCGGTCCTGCCGGATCGGGTCGACCGCCGAACAGTCGCTGGGAAGGTACCTGTCCGTGTCGGCCGGCAAGGTGCCGGCCTGGCGGGCCAGGCACTCCTGGTGGGTGGCCTCCAGGTCGCGCCGCGCGTCGGCGGCCTGCTCCCGCGCCGAGTTCAGTTCACTCGCTGTCGGTTTGTGGGAGCCGGCCATCGTGGTCGCCGCCGTCACGGCGAACGCCAACACCAACAGGACCACCATGAGCTGCACGAAGCGACGCGCGGACAGTCGCTCCAACTCGGCACGCACCAGGTTCACGCGTCCACTCCCCGATCGAGGTCGATCACAGCTTCGCCCTGCGGCAGCGACGAGTCGTCGACCTGCCGCGGCACCGACGGATGCTCGTACGCGCCGGTCAGCTCCAGGAAGACGCTCTCCAGATCCGGCCGCAGCGGCGTCAGCTCGCCCACCCACAGACCCTGCTCACCGAGCACCCGGCTGACCACTGTCGGGTCGCTCACCCCACCCACCACCAACGCGTCCCCGTCCACGACAGCCGTCAGCTCGGCCGCGTGCAGCAACTCGACGGCGCGCTCCGGCTCGGCCACCCGGACCAGGAACTCGTGCCGGTCGTGACCCGCCAGCACCTCGTCCACCCGGCCGGTCGCCACCCGCCGACCCCGGGAAATGATCGTGACGTGGTCGCAGATCAGCTGGATCTCGCCCAGGATGTGACTGGACACCAGCACCGTCACCCCGCTGGCCGCCAGCGACCGCATCAGGTCCCGCATCTCCCGGATGCCCGCCGGGTCCAGCCCGTTCGCCGGCTCGTCCAGGATGAGCAACCGCGGGTCCTTCAACAGCGCGGACGCCACCGCGAGGCGCTGCTTCATGCCCAGCGAGTAACCCTTCACCCGCTCGTCGCCCCGGTCGTCCAGGCCCACCAGCTCCAGCACCTGGTCCACCCGCGAGACCGGCACTCCACCCGCGCGGGCCAGCAACCGCAGCGTGCGGTAGCCGGTGAAGTTGCCGAAGAACTGCGGGCTCTCCACGATGGCGCCGACCTGGCCGGCCACCCGGGTCAGCAACTCCGGCGACGGTTCACCGAGCACTGTCATCCGACCGCTGTCGGCGCGTACCAACCCGAGCAGGGCCCGCAGCGTGGTGGTCTTGCCCGAGCCGTTGGGGCCCAGGAAACCGTGGACCTGGCCCGCCTCGACCAGCAGGTCGAACCCGTCCACCGCCACCCGTCGGCCGCTGCGCATGCTGTGGAAGGTCTTGCGCAGACCCTCGATCTCGATGACCGCGCTCATCCGCGCGGCTCCGTACGTCGATGGGGCATGGGCCGTCCTTCGGGCTTGGTGATCAACGACACGGCGCTTCAGCCTATGGCTGAGGTGCCGCCCATGGGGGGCGCCCCGGCGCTGCGTGGTTGGATGGTGCGGTGACTGGTGACCTGATCCCCGGCGCTGCCGGCGCCGCGCCTGCCGCCGCTTTCGTGGACCCGGATCTGGTGGTCAGCCTCGACGGCGTCGGCGTACGCCGCTCTGGCACCGCCCTCCTACAGGACCTGACCTGGCGCGTCGAACTGGACGAGCGGTGGGTCGTGCTCGGCTCCAACGGCGCAGGCAAGACCACACTGCTCAACCTCGCCGCCGGCCGGCTGCACCCCACCACGGGTGTCGCGCACGTGCTCGGCGAGCGGATCGGCCGCACCGACGTCAACGAGCTGCGTACCCGGATCGGCCTCACCACCGCCGCGATCGCCGAGCGACTCCCCGCCGACGAGCGGGTCAGCGACGTGGTGGTGACCGCCGCCTGGTCGGTGGTCGGCCGCTGGCGGGAGAACTACGACCGTGGCGACGAGGCGCGGGCGCGAGCGCTGCTGAGCCAACTCGGCGTCGGTGGCCTCGCCGAGCGCCGCTACGGCACCCTCTCCGAGGGCGAGCGCAAGCGCGTGCAGATCGCCCGTGCCCTGATGACCGACCCAGAGTTGCTGCTGCTCGACGAGCCCGCCGCCGGGCTCGACCTGGGTGGTCGGGAAGACCTGGTCGCCCGACTGGCCGAGCTGGCCCACGACCCGGACGCCCCGGCGATGGTGCTGGTCACCCACCACGTCGAGGAGATCCCGCCCGGGTTCACCCACGCGCTGCTGCTGCGCGAAGGTGGGGTGGTCGCCCAGGGTCTGCTCACCGAGACGCTGACCGGTGACAACCTCTCCAAGACCTTCGGGCTGCCACTGGTGGTCGAGCGGTCCGGCGACCGCTTCACGGCTCGCGCCGCCTGAGCGTCGGAGAGACGGAGACGACAGTGCCGCAGACCCGGGTCGCCGTGGTGGGCAGCGCCAACATGGACCTGGTCGCGATGGCACCCGCGCTGCCGCGACAGGGCGAGACCATGCTCGGCACCGACTTCGTGATGGTGCCCGGCGGCAAGGGCGCCAACCAGGCAGTGGCCGCGGTCCGGGCCGGCGCCTCCTGCGTCTTCCTCGGCGCCATCGGCTCGGACGCCTTCGGCGTCACCCTCAAGGCCCGCATCACCGCGGCCGGCGTGGACACCAGTCAACTTCGCGTGGTCTACGGCGCGTCCGGGGTGGCGCTCGTGATGGTCAACGCCCAGGGGGAGAACGCCATAGTGGTCACCCCCGGCGCCAACGAGGCCCTGGTCGACCTCACCGAGGATGAGCTGGCCACGGTGCGCGCGGCGGACGTCCTTGTCGCCCAACTGGAGATCCCGGTGCAGACAGTGACCGCCGCCGCGGTGGCCGCCCGCGACGCCGGCACCAGGGTCATTCTGAACGCCGCCCCGGCGCGGGACCTCCCACCCGAACTGCTCGCCGCCGTGGACCTGCTGGTCGTCAACGAGGGCGAGGCGCAGGCGCTCGCCGGCCGAGGTCGGGAGGAACCCCGCGCGCTGCTCGACCTGGCCCCCCGGGCCGTGCTCACCCTCGGCGGTGAGGGCGCCTGGTACGTCGACCGGGACGGCACCGAGGTGCACGTGCCGGCGGTACCGGTCGACGTGGTCGACTCCACCGCCGCCGGTGACGCGTTCACCGCGGCGCTGGCCGTCGGCTGGGGCGAGGGGCGCGACGTGGTCGACGCGGTGCGCTGGGCGTCGGCGGCCGGCGCCGCCTGCGTCCGCAAGCTCGGCGCGTCGGTGGCGCTACCGCGACGCGCCGAGATCGACGAGCTGTACGTAGCAGCCTGAGCGCGTCCCGCGCTGAACCGGCCTGAGCGCGTCGGCGGGTTACGTCCGCTGACCCGCGCCCGTGCGGAAGGCCCGGCGGTACGCCGACGGTGAGGTCAGCATGACCCGGCCGAAGTGGTGCCGGTAGGTCACTGGCGTGTCGAAGCCCACCGCGCGGGCGACCTGCTCGACCGGGGCGTCGGTCTCCTCCAGCAGGGTCAGGCTGGCGCGGATCCGCTGGTCGATGAGCCAACGGATCGGGCTGGTCCCGGTGGCCCGGGCGAAGTGCCGCAGGTAGGTGCGGGACGACATGTGCGCCCGCCCGGCGAGCTGGGCCACGCTCAGCGGCTCGGCGAGATGGGCGAGGGCCCAGTCGATGCTGCCCGCGATCCGGTCGTCGTCCGGGTCGGCGGGTACCGGTGCCTCGACGAACTGGGCCTGCCCGCCGTCGCGGTGCGGGGGGATCACCAGCCGTCGGGCGACCGCGTTGGCGATCGCCGCGCCGTGGTCGCGCCGGATCACGTGTACGCAGAGGTCCAGCCCGGCCGCGCTGCCGGCACTGGTGAGCAGGTCACCGTCGTCGAGGTAGAGCACGTCCGGGTGCACCTCGACCCGGGGGTAGCGGCGCGCCAGCAGTTCCGCGTACCGCCAGTGGGTAGTGGCCCGCCGACCGTCCAGCAGGCCCGCTCCGGCCAGCGCGAACGCCCCGGAGCAGATCGACATGATCCGGGCGCCGCGCCGGTGCGCCCGACGGAGCGCGGTGATCAGCTCGGGCGACGGGTCAGCGGTCACGTCCGGTACGCCGGGCACGATCACCGTCCGCGCCGCCGCCAGCTCGGCCAGACCGTACGGGGTGTGCAGGGTGGCTCCGCCGACCACCGGCACCGGCCCCGGCTGCTCGGCGCAGAGCACCAGGTCGTACCAGTCGACGTCGAACTCGGGTCGGGCCAGCCCGAAGACCTCGGTGACGATGCCGGTCTCGAACACCGACATTCCCGGGTACGCGAGCACGGCGACAGGGTGCGCGGCCGCTGGCCGTCGGGGCGCTGGTAGCGGGCGCGGGCCGGTTGTCGTGGCCGGGATCGGCATGGCGGGATGTTAGCGCAGGACGTCGTTCGCGCCACTCGTCCCGAGGTGGCGTGCCGGTGAGGATCGGTGCATGACCTTCGCCTTCGCCGTTCCGCCGGCCGATCCGGCCACCGCCGCCGCCCACTTCCACAATCGGCTCAGCGTCGAGACCGACGTCAGTGATGTGCACGCCGACCTGTCGGCAGGTACCCCGGGCCTGGTGGTCGTCGACTCCCGGGGCGCGGCCGCCTGGGCGCAGGGGCACCTCCCCGGCGCGGTGCACCTGCCCACCGCCGAGATCGCGAGCCGGGCGGCGGACCTGATCCCGCCGGGGTCGGCGGTGGTGACCTACTGCTGGGGTCCGGGCTGCAACGGCGCGACCCGGGCGGCGCTGGAGTTCGCCCGGCTCGGCCATCCGGTGAAGGAGATGCTCGGCGGGTTCGAGTACTGGGCGCGGGAGGGGCTGCCGGTGGTGACGGAGGCCGGGCTGACCCGGCGACCGGTCGACGACCTCACCGCGCCGACCACGACGATCACCTGCGACTGCTGAGTCACAGCTCGGGCGGGTGAGGGCTCAGCCGACGGGCTCGTCGGCGAGCTTCTCGCCGCGTCGTCGCAGCATGCCCAGCCCGGGGATGCCGGCCACGGCGAGTTTGAGGTCGCGGGTCACGTCCAGCAGGTCGTGCAGGTCGGGGCCGACCCGGTCCAGCGTGGCCAGGATCGGCAGGATGTCGGCCGTCAGGTGTTCCTTGAGCTTGGGCAACTCGTCGATCAGGTGGATCGCCGCGCTGATCTCCTCGTGACTCAGCTCTTCGACGAACCGCCCGGCCATCGGCGCGGCCCGGCGCAGCGCCGGCTCGTACGCGGCCAGCAGCTCGGCCGCCGTGGCGGCGGCCTCCGCCGCGGTGCCCACTGTGGCGGCGGCGCGGCCCGCCACCCGGTCGGCCTCGGCGACCACCGTGCTCGCCGCCCGGGAGACCCGGTCGGCCTCGGCGACCACCACCGCGGCGGCGGTGGCCACCTCGGTGGCCGTGTCGATGGCGGTGGTCGCGGCGGCGCTGATGACTGCCACCTCGCGAACCGCGGCCTCGGCGTCGGTGAGCACCTGGTCGGTCCGGTCCAGTGTCGTCTCGATCCGGTCGACCACGCCGTTGATCCGGGCCAGCAGCGCCTCCACCCCGTCCAGCACCGCGAACGCGCGGGCGGGCACGGCGGCCATCGAGGTGGCCGAGCCGAGCGCCTGGTCGAGAGCGGAGCGGGTCAGGCCGACCACGGCGGCCGGGGTGGGGAGGGGAATCGCCATGGGGTCAAGTGTGCGTCGGCTGTGCCACAACCGCCCGACGGAGCCGGTCAGCGTGACCGTCGGCCGGCGGTGTCGGCGCGGGCCACCCGCAGCGCCCACCAGATCAGCGGCGCCTGCAACGGCACCCGGCCGTACGCGATGGCCCGCTTCGTCGGCCGTCGGTGTCGCCAGTCCACCGCCATCTTCACGTTGGCCGGCAGGACGGCGACGAAGAGCGCGGCGGCGGCCCGACCGCCGGCCCGCCGTGTGGCCGGGTGCGCGACCGCCGCCGCCACAGCGAGTTCGGCCACCCCACTGGCGTACGTCCAGAACCGGGCCGGGCCGGGCAACGCGCGCGGCACGATCGGGTCGTAGACGCCGGGGCGTACCAGATGGGTGACGCCGGCCGCGGCGAGCAGGCCGGCCAGGGCGACGGCCTCGCCGCGGCGGGTGGTCATCGATGGTCCCCCTGCTGTTCGACGGCGCGCTGCACGGCCCGGTAGATCTGCCCGAACCGTAGCGCGTCCGGGGTGCGCACCAGCAGGTCCTCCCGGCCGTGGTGCTGCACCCACAGCTCGTGCACATGGTTGCCGCGCTCGTAGGAGCGGTCCAGCCAACCCAACGGGATTTCCAGGAACGGCATCAACGCCAACGCTCCCACCGCACAGGCGGCCAGAATGATCAACGCCAGCTGCCAGTTGCCCCGGTCCTGCGCCGACCAGGCCAGTGACAGCACGCAGACCACGGCGACCAGCGGCGGCAGCGAGAGCAGCAGCACCAGGACGCCGCGCCCCAGCACACGGCCCCGGACGGCAAGAGTTTTCGGCCCCCGGTCGTGCCAGACGAACGTCACGTCGGACAGGGCGATCACATGACCGCCCGCCCGGATCGACTCGGAGGTCACCTGCACCGCGTCGTCCCGGTAATAGAGGGTCATCACTAAGCCTAACCACCGACAGGCAACCCTCGCCTCGCTCGGACCTCGGCACTCGGCCGTCTTCGCAGCGGATCGGCCCTTCGTCGCGGAGGATTCGACGGCGGCCGCCCGGCGGGTACTACAGGTGGTGGTGGCGGTCCTTTGGAGCTGAATCGTCTGCGTTATCACGCGCCTCGTCGCGGTCCCGGTCCGATTCGTTTGCGATATCAGCTCCACAGGCGGCACTGCAGGAACGACCCGCCTGCCGCGCTCGCCGCTGCCGCGCCTGCCGCGCCCGGTGGCGAGTGCAGTCGATGCGCAGGTCCCATCGGTGGCGACGGGCCCTGGTCAGGTCGGGATGTGAAGCGGGACCAGGCCGCCTAGCGGCGGCTGCCGGGGCGCGCGGGCTGGCTGTGCTCGACGGCGCGCTGCACCGCCCGGTAGATCTGCCCGAAGCGCAGCGCGTCACCGGTACGCAGCAGGCGCACCGGCTGACCCCGCCAGCGGGCCCAGATCTCCAGTTGGCGGCTGCCCCGGGAGTACGAGCGGTCCAGGTGTTCGAAGAGGAAGTCGGCGACCGGCCCGACGGCCAGGCCGACCAGCACCGACGCGCCGACGATCGCGATCGTCACGGTGGGGGAGCGGTGCAACCAGACGGCCACGCCGATGCCGAGCACCGCCGCGACCAGCGGACCGGCGAGCGCTGCACCGATCGCGCCCCGCCCCACCAGCACCCGCCAGGAACGGGTGCCCCGACGGTGCCAGATCATGGTGATGTCGGCCAGCGCGTAGCTGCGGCCGTCGACGCGAACGGTGGTGGAGGTGACCTGCACCGACCTGTCGTCGTAATAAGTGATCATGGCTGGACTCCCGCCCGCGGGGCTGACACCACACTACTTACCCAAACGAGCCGGGTCGTAAGGTTGGCACGCGACTTCGACGAGGAAGTGAGGGCAGCGTGGGCGAGTTCGTTCGGCTGGAGACCACTGACGGCATCGGCACGATCCGGCTGGAGCGGCCGCCGATGAACGCGCTCAACACCCAGGTGCAGGAGGAGTTGCGCGCCGCCGCCACGGCGGCCACCGCCGATCCCGACGTCCGCGCCGTCATCGTGTACGGCGGGGAGAAGGTCTTCGCGGCCGGCGCCGACATCAAGCAGATGGCCGAGATGTCCTACGTGGACATGGCCGACCGGGCCGCGAACCTGTCCAGCGCGCTCGGCGCGATCGCCCGGATCCCCAAGCCGGTGGTCGCCGCGATCACCGGGTACGCCCTCGGTGGCGGCTGTGAGCTGGCGTTGGCCTGTGACTGGCGGGTGGTCGCCGAGGACGCCAAGCTCGGCCAGCCGGAGATCAAGCTGGGCATCATCCCGGGTGCGGGCGGCACCCAGCGGCTGGCCCGCCTGGTCGGCCCGGCCCGCGCCAAGGACCTGATCATGTCGGGGCGGATGGTGGACGCGCAGGAGGCGCTGCGGATCGGCCTGGCCGACCGGGTCGCCCCGGCCGCCGAGGTGTACGACACGGCCGTCGCGCTGATCACGCCGTACCTGACCGGGCCGGTGCAGGCGCTGCGTGCGGCGAAGCTGGCCGTCGACGGCGGCCTGGACATGGACCTGAACTCGGGCCTGGCCTGGGAGAGTCAGCTCTTCGCGGCGCTGTTCGCCACCGACGACCGGCGGGAGGGCATGAACGCCTTCGTCGAGAAGCGCAAGCCGGGCTTCACCGGCCGCTGATCCGTCGCTTCCCGGCCCGCCGGCCTCCTGACCTCGGCAACGTCCACTGGCCGGGGCCACGGTCGAAGGGTCAAGTGACTGGCCGGTAACCTGTGATCCCGGCCACGGACGATGGGAGCGACATGACGGAGCGGATCGAGGGTCACGGCGGCGAGTTGGCGCTCGCGGCACTTCGCGCGCACGGCGTACGGGAGATGTTCACGCTGTCCGGCGGGCACGTCTTTCCGCTGTACGACGCCGCGTACAAGACCGACTTTCCGATCTACGACGTCCGGCACGAGCAGTCCGCGGTCTTCGCCGCCGAGGCGGTGGCCAAGCTCCAGCGCCGCCCCGGCCTCGCGGTGCTCACCGCCGGGCCCGGTGTCACCAACGGCATCTCCGGCATGACCAGCGCGTTCTTCAACGCCTCGCCGGTGCTGGTGCTCGGGGGCCGCGCGCCAGCGTTCCGCTGGGGCTCCGGCAGCCTCCAGGAAATGGACCACCTGCCGCTGGTCGCCCCGGTCACCAAGCACGCCGAGACGGTGTTCAGCACCGACGACATCCCGCGTGCGGTCGGTGCGGCGCTGCACGCCGCGCTCACCCCGCACCGCGGCCCGGCCTTCCTCGACTTTCCGCTGGAGACGGTCTTCTCGGTCGCCGAGACCGAGCTGCCCACCGTGACGGGTGTCGACCCGATCGCACCGGACCCGGACGAGGTCGGTCGCGCCGCGCTGCTCATCGCCGGGGCCCAGCGGCCGGTCATCATCGCCGGCTCGGACGTGTACGCGGGCGACGCGGTCGCGGCCCTGCGCGAGGCGGCCGAGGCGTTGCAGGTGCCGGTCTTCACCAACGGCATGGGTCGCGGCTCGCTCCCGCCGCAGCACCCGCTCGCGTTCGCCAAGGCCCGTCGGGCCGCGCTCTCCGGCGCCGACGTGGTCGTGGTGGTGGGCACCCCGCTGGACTTCCGGCTCAGCTTCGGTGACTTCGGTGACGCCAAGGTGGTGCACATCGTCGACGCCCCCAGCCAACGGGCGACGCACGTGCAGCCGACCGCCGCCCCCGCCGGTGACCTGCGCCTGATCCTGTCCGCGCTGGCCGATCACTCCGGTGACCGGGCCGACCACGCCGACTGGATCGCCGACCTGCGTGTCGCCGAGGACGCGGCGAAGGCTCGGGACGCCGCGGAGATGGCCGCCGAGACCGACCCGATCCGCCCGGCCCGGATCTACGGCGAGCTGCGTCGGGCGCTCGCCCCGGACGCGATCACCATCGGCGACGGCGGCGACTTCGTGTCGTACGCCGGGCGGTACCTGGAGCCGGCCCAGCCCGGCACGTGGCTGGACCCGGGCCCGTACGGCTGCCTGGGCACCGGCATGGGTTACGCGATGGGCGCCCGGGTCAGTCACCCGGACCGGCAGATCTGCGTGCTGATGGGCGACGGCGCTGCCGGCTTCTCGCTGATGGACGTCGAGTCGCTGGTCCGCCAGAAGCTGCCGGTGGTGATCGTCGTCGGCAACAACGGCATCTGGGGGCTGGAGAAGCACCCGATGCGAGCCATGTACGGCTACGACGTGGCCGCCGACCTCCAGCCCGAGTTGCGGTACGACACGGTGGTCAGCGCGCTCGGCGGGGCGGGGGAGACGGTCGCCAAGGCAGCCGACCTCGGCCCGGCGCTCCAGCGGGCGTTCGACTCCGGAGTGCCGTACCTGGTGAACGTGCTCACCGACCCGACCGACGCGTACCCCCGGTCGTCGAACCTGGCCTGAGTCGCACCCGCCGCCGCCGTCGCTCCTGCGCCGGCGGCGGCGGCGCGTTCACACCTCCGGTCGGTCGCCCTCGCGCGGCGGCTCGCCGTCCCGGCGGCGCAGGTCGTCCTCGCGCCGCCGCAGGTCTTCCTCCCAGCGCTGGAAGAGCTCCTGGTCCTGCTGCTGGGCGCGTTCCTCCACGGAGCGCAGGAACTCCGGGTCGTCGTCGGGGGCCACCGGTCGTGGGCGCTGCCGCTCGGCGCCGGTGCCGCCCGGCCAGCCCTTGCGGGCGCCGGGGTTGGGCTCCCGGCCGACGATGAACCAGGCGATCGAGCCGACCAGCGGGAAGAACAGGATGATCAGCACCCAGGCGATCCGGGGAAGGGCACGGATCTGGCCCTCCTCGGCGGAGAGACAGCTGATCAGCGCGCAGACGGCGAGGACAATCTGCACCAGGAAGAGGAGTACGCCAAGCCGGGCCATGCACCCATGATGACGCACCGGTTCGCGTCACCACAGTCCGCGCAGCACCAGCAGCACTCCCAGTAACGCCAGGACCACAGTGCCCGCCGTGGCCAGGGGCAGTGTCCGGCCGCCGGTGCGGGCCGGACCGGTGCCGGTGCCGCGGGGCCAGCAGAGCACCAGCAGGGCGCCCCACACCAGCACGGTCCCGCCGGCGATCAGCGCACCTGTCGTGTCGCCTGTCGATGCCAGCCGGACGGCGAGCACTGTCACCACGGTCACGGTGAGCAGGGTGCGCCGCCAGGCCAGCCGGGTCCGCTCCGGTTGCAGCCCCGGGTCGCGTCCGGTGCTCACCGTCCGCCGACCGCCCGCATCAGGACGGCGGCCACCAGCAGCAGCGCGCCGACGCCGACGGCGAGCGCGAGGATGGCGGGGAACCGGGAGGCGGGCAGCTCCTGACCGAGGCGGATGGCCCGCTCGGTACGCGCCCAGTGGTCCACCGCGCGGATCGCGACCGCCGCGCCGAGCAGCAGCAACGCCACAGCGATCACCTCACGCAGGTGGCTCATCGGCAGCGGTGGCAGGAACTGGGCGGCGGCCAACCCGCCACCGACCAGCGCCAACCCGGTGCGCAGCCAGGCGAGGAAGGTCCGTTCGTTGGCCAGGGAGAAGCGGTAGTCCGGTGTCTCACCGACCGAGCCCAGCTCCGCCGGGTCGAACCACCGCCTGATCGCCTCCCACACAGTGGGAGATTATCCGCTTCCCATCCCGCTTAGCCTGGGCCGGTGACTGATCTCGACGTACAGACGCTGCGGACCGCCTACGACAACCAACTCCGCCCGGAGATCCCCGACCCGGTTCCGGCCGGGGTGACCGTGGAGCGGGACGGGCCGCTGGTCCGGATCACCGGGCTCGATTCCGGCGGGTTCATCACCTACCGCGACCTGGGCGGGTTGACCGGCGACGCGCTGGACGAGCTGATCGCCCGGCAGGTGCGGTTGTGCCGTGAGCGGGGCGAGTCGGCGGAGTGGAAGCTCAACGAGCACGACGAACCGGCGGACCTGGCGGACCGCCTGCGCGCGGCCGGCTTCGTGCCGGCGGACCGGGAGACCGTCGTGGTCGGCCCGGTCGCGCCGCTGGCCGCCGCGTTGCCGGCCGCCCCCGAGGGGGTACGCCTGCGTGAGGTGACCTCCCGGGAGGACCTGGAGCGGATCGCCGCCATGGAGGAGGAGGTCTGGCAGGAGGACCGCTCGCACCTCGTGTGGGGCCTGGCCAAGGAGATCGACGCCGATCCGAACTCGATCACCATCGTGGTGGCCGAGGCGGACGGGACTGTGGTGAGTGCCGGCTGGGTGCGGTTCCCGGCGAACACCGGCTTCGCCACCCTGTGGGGCGGCTCCACCCTGCCGCAGTGGCGGCGCAAGGGCATCTACCGGGCGTTGGTCAACTACCGGGCGCGACTGGCCGAGCAGCGAGGTCGGACGCTCATGCAGGTCGACTGTTCCGAGGACAGCCGGCCGATCCTCCAGCGGCTCGGCCTCGTCGCGGTCACCACCACCACCCCGTACGTCTACACTCCGTGATCATGGAGCAGCGGTTGACGGACGAGGAGCGGCTGACCCTCAAGACCGGTGCCTTCGGCGCTGTCTTCCTGGTCTCCAACGCCGACCCGGGAGTCCTGGGGGTGATCCGGGAGAGCATCGCCGCGTCCGACGCGCTGGCCGACGCCAGTGGCACGGTCAAGGAGGCGCTGACCACCGGTCCGCTGCCGCGACTTCCCCGGGACTCGCAGCTGGAGATCGAGTCGGTGGTGCTGCCGGCGCTGGGACAGGCGGTGCGGATCCTGCGCGAGAAGTGCCCACACGACGTGGACGCGTACCGCGAACTGGTGTTGGCCGCGGCGGACCGGGTGGCCCGGGCGCACGACGGGGTGGCGCCCGCCGAGGCGGCGGCCATCGACCAGATCCGGGTCGCGTTGGCCGAGCCGGCCTGACCGGCCGCGCGTCGGTGAGCTGTGTCACCCTGAGTGCTGCGGGGGCGCAACCTACTGGCAGGTAACATTGCGCCGTGGGCAACTGCACAACCGCCCGCGGTTGACCTGGCGTCGACCGACGCGCGACGCTGCGCCCCAGACCGGGCGAGCGAATCGCAACACCACACAGGAGGGTCGTCGAAGCGCGATGAACATCGTCGTACTCGTCAAGCAGGTGCCTGATTCGGGCGCGGACCGCAACCTGCGCAATGACGACAACACCGTCGACCGCGGTTCGGCGAACAACGTGATCAACGAGATGGACGAGTACGCCATCGAGGAGGCCCTCAAGATCAAGGAGGCGCACGGCGGCGAGGTCACCATCCTGACCATGGGTCCGGACCGGGCGACCGAGTCGATCCGCAAGGCGCTCTCCATGGGCCCGGACAAGGCCGTGCACGTGCTCGACGACGCCCTGCACGGCTCGTGCGCCGTCGCCACCTCGAAGGTGCTCGCCGCCGCGCTCGGTCAGCTCAATGCCGACCTGGTCATCTGCGGTGCCGAGTCCACCGACGGTCGGGTCCAGGTCATGCCGCACATGATCGCCGAGCGGCTGGGCGTCGCGGCCCTCACCGGTGCCCGCAAGCTCACCGTCGACGGCGCGACGCTGACCGTCGAGCGGCAGACCGAGGAGGGCTACGAGGTGGTCACCGCCGCCACCCCCGCCGTGGTCTCCGTCTGGGACACCATCAACGAGCCGCGCTACCCCTCCTTCAAGGGCATCATGGCCGCCAAGAAGAAGCCGGTGCAGACGCTCTCGCTGGCCGACCTCGGGGTCGCTGCCGACGAGGTGGGCTTCGACGGCGCCACCAGTGCCGTTGTCGAGCACACCAAGCGCCCCCCGCGCTCCGGCGGCGCCAAGATCACTGATGAGGGCGAGGGCGGCGTCAAGCTGGTCGAGTTCCTCGCCACCGAGAAGTTCGTGTGAGAGGGGGGTTCTGACATGTCTGAGGTTCTCGTCGTCGTCGAAGCCACCAAGGAATTCGGCGTCAAGAAGGTCACCCTGGAAATGCTCACCCTCGCGCGTGAGCTGGGCACCCCGAGCGCGGTGGTGCTCGGTGGCGCCGGCGCCGCCGAGGCGCTGAGCGGCAAGCTGGGCGAGTACGGCGCGGAGAAGATCTACGCCGCCGAGGGTGACGAGATCGACGGCTACCTGGTGGCCCCCAAGGCGACAGTGCTGGCCGAGTTGGTCAAGCGGGTGCAGCCGGCCGCCGTGCTGCTGGCGTCGGCCCAGGAGGGCAAGGAGATCGCCGCCCGGCTCGCCGTCAAGCTCGACAACGGCATCCTGACCGACGTGGTCGGCCTGGACGCCGACGGCACCGCGACCCAGGTCGCCTTCGCCGGCTCCACCATCGTCAAGTCCAAGGTCACCAAGGGCCTGCCGCTGGTCACCGTCCGGCCCAACTCGGTCACCCCCGCCCCGGCGGCGGCCACCCCGGCGATCGAGCAGCTCAGCGTCTCGGTCACCGACACCGACAAGCTGGCCACTGTCGTCGAGCGGGTCGCCGAGCAGAAGGGCTCCCGCCCCGAGCTGACCGAGGCCGGCGTGGTCGTCTCCGGCGGCCGGGGCGTCGGAAACGCCGACAACTTCAAGCTGGTCGAGGAGCTGGCCGACCTGCTCGGCGGTGCCGTCGGCGCCTCCCGCGCGGCCGTCGACTCCGGCTTCTACCCGCACCAGTTCCAGGTGGGCCAGACCGGCAAGACGGTCTCCCCGCAGCTCTACGTCGCCCTCGGCATCTCCGGTGCCATCCAGCACCGGGCCGGCATGCAGACCTCGAAGACCATCGTCGCGGTCAACAAGGACGGCGAGGCGCCGATCTTCGAGCTGGCCGACTTCGGGGTGGTGGGCGACCTCTTCAAGATCGTCCCGCAGGCCGCCGAGGAGATCCGCAAGCGCAAGTGACACCTGCGATACGTCAGTGGCCGCCCGTTCGCACGGGCGGCCACTGCCGTATGGGGAGCTGATCGGCGAGCCGGGGAGCTGAGCCGGCCCGCCGATCAGCCCGTCAGGGAGCCCCTCAACAGGCTGTCGCCGGAGTGGTCGGTGTTGTTGTCGTACCGCTCGGCGGAGACGTCGACCACCGAGTAGCTCTTGAGGTCGACGTTTGGGGGCAGGGGTAGCAGCGCGTCCGGGCCGCCACCCAGGGTGCCGACCGAGAACATCTCCATCGTCGTCGGATTGATGAGCCAGACCTCGTAGTACCCCGCGACGCTCGGGAGATTCGCCACATGCAGATGTAGTTGGCCGTCCTGGAAAACCCGGGCGTCGCCCTTGGCCGTCGGCGGTGTCGCCCCGTACGCCGCCAGCGGCGCGCTCGCCACCACCACCGGCTTCGGGG
The DNA here is from genome assembly GCF_015751785.1 of Micromonospora vinacea. Classification (NCBI taxonomy): domain Bacteria; kingdom Bacillati; phylum Actinomycetota; class Actinomycetes; order Micromonosporales; family Micromonosporaceae; genus Micromonospora; species Micromonospora vinacea. Next base: position 3,244,835 of record NZ_JADOTY010000001.1, read on the forward strand.
TGGGCGTCGGGTCGTCCGGTCGGAGCACCGAGACGGTGCCCACCACCCCGACCGCCGCAGCGGCTGCCGCGGTCACCGCGGTGGCCGCCCAACGGGACCAGCCACGACCCCGGCGGGACCGCCGCGTCGGGTCCAGTCGCGTCACAGTCGACTCGGCCACCGCGCCCGGGGCCGCTTCGGCCGTCGTGGTGTCGGCCTGCTCGGGCACCCGGTGTCGGCGGGTCTCCGTCAGCAACGGCCCGGCTTCCGCGGCCCTGACCTGGGCTTCGATGCCCTGCCAGATGTGCTCCGGCGGGTCGGGCAGATCGGCCAGGCCCTGCGTCTCGGTGCCGAGCCCTGCCACCTGCTGAAGGCTCGCCACCTCCGCGCGGCAGAGCGCGCAGGTGCCGAGGTGGGTGCTCTCCCCGTCGTCCGCCTCGCTCTCACCGAGCGCCAGAAATACCAGCCGGTCGTGGTCCAGGTGCTGCACCGTCCACCTCCCATCTGCGCTTCAAGCTCGCCATGCCGCGTCGAATGTGACTCTTCACGGTGCCCAACGGCACGCCGGTCACAGTGGCTATCTGCTGGTGTGTCAGGTCGTCGTAGAACGCCAACTCCAGCATCCGTCGCTGGTCGTCCGGGAGACGAGCCAGCTCGTCGGCGATCACCAACCGGTCCACCACGCGGTCCGGGTCCGGCTGGGTCTGCGCCGGCTCGGGCAGCTGCCGGACCGTCTCCACCACCCGGGTCTCCCGGGCCGAGGCGCGCATCCGGTCGATCACCTTCCGCCGGCCGATACCGAGCAACCAACCGATCAGCGACCCCTTGGCCGGGTCGAACGTGTCGCGACCCAGCCAGGCGGCGACGAACGTCGCCTGGGTGACGTCCTCGGCGTCGCTGCGGTTCGCCAGCATGGACGTGGCCAGGTGGAGCACCGCACGACCGTAGCGGTCGTACGCCTCGCGGAGCGCCACGTCGTCACCGTCGCGGAACCTGCGGTCGAGGTCGTCCACCGGAGGGTCCGGTTCCTGTCGTAGCGCCGTCATCGGGCGGCTCGCCTTCGATGGGGCATGCCCGACTGTAGCTGCCACAGTCTCCGCCCCACTTCCCCGGTCGATGTCATCTCACCAGCTCTTCGCCCCCCGACCCCGTTCCGGATGCAGTCGGGGTCGAAAAAGAAAAGTGCCTCCGGGGCGCATCCGCCCGTCCGAGAGCCGGCGTAACCCGTTCTGCAAGCCAGGCCTGACGAATCAGCACCAAATACCAGGAGGCAGACATGCAGCTCTCGTACTTCCGTCGGGTCGCCGCGGGCGGCGCGGTCGCCGCGCTGGCCTTCGCCGGCGTCGGTGCCCTCACCGCCGGCCCCGCGTACGCCGCCACGTCGAAGGTCTCCGTCGTGCACGGCATCCCGGACACCCCCGTCGACGTCTACGTCAACGGCAAGAAGACGCTGGAGAACTTCAAGCCCGGCGACGTCGCCGGCCCGCTGAACCTGGAGGAGGGCGACTACGACATCGCGCTCACCAAGCCGGGCGAGCCGATCGGCAGCGCGATCCTCACTGTCGACAACGCGGCGGTGCCGGGCGGTGCGAACATCAGCATCGCGGCCCACCTCGACGCCGCCGGCCAGCCGAAGATCACCCCGTTCGTGAACGACGTCTCGAAGGTCGACGCCGGCAAGGCCCGGCTCATCGTCCGGCACACCGCCGCCGCCCCGGCGGTCGACGTCCGCGCCGGTGGCACCCCGGTCTTCGAGAACCTCACCAACCCGAACGAGGCCAAGGGCGACGTCGACGCGGGCGACGTGAAGGCGGACGTGGTGCTGGCCGGCACCGACACCGTGGCCATCGGCCCGGCGGACCTCAACCTCAAGGAGGGCACCGCCACGATCGTCTACGCGATCGGCTCCGCCGAGGGCAAGACCCTCGACGTGGTGGCCCAGACCATCACCGGCCTGCACTCCGCCCCGGGTGGCGTGCCCAGCGGTGACGGCGGCCAGGCCGGCACGGGCGTGAACACCTGGTGGTACGTGCTCACCGGTGCCGGCGTACTCCTGCTGCTTGGTGGTGGGGTGCGGATGGCGACCGCACGGACCGGCCGCGAGTGACGGTGCGCAACCGCGGCGCGCTGGCGGCAGTGGCCGCCGGCGTTGCCGCGCTAACCGTCGCCGCTCTGGTGGCGTGCGCCAACCAGCCGGCCGGGACCGTGGGGGCCGAGGAGGCGAGCACGCTGGCCAGCCCCGCACCGACCGCCGCCAGTGTCCCGTCGGTGCCGGTGACAGCGGGTGAGCTGCCCGCCGGTCCGAAGATCATCCCGCCGGTACGGCTGCTGATCCCGGAGATCGACGTCACCGCCACCGTCAACGCGGTCGGCATCAACGAGCGGACCAACGAGTTCGAGGTGCCGCCGAGCGTCGACCAGATCGGCTGGTACCGCTACGGCCCCGGCCTGGAGGCGGAGGCCGGCTCGGTGGTCATCGCCGGTCACGTGGACAGCGCCACGCAGGGCAAGGGGGCGTTCTTCCGGCTGCGTGAGCTGGACCAGGGCGACACGTTGACAGCGACCGGCAGCGACGGTGAGGCGCGGCGCTACCGGGTCGTCGCCCGGGAGGAGTACGCCAAGACCAAGATCCCGCTGGACCGGTACTTCGCCCGCGACGGCAAGCCGCGGCTGACCCTGATCACCTGTGGTGGGCCGTTCGACGCCAAGGCGCGCAAGTACCGCGACAACATCGTCGTCACCGCGGTGCCCGCCTGACCGGGTCCGCGCGCGTCGGGCCGGGGTGGAGTTCCACCCCGGCCTTTGCGTGCGGTCCCCTCCGGCATCCGGTCCCCAAGGTGTCGGCCGTACGCTGAACGACGATGGCTTACCTGGATCACGCGGCGACGACTCCGATGCTCGACGAGGCACTGGAGGCGTACGTCGCTACCGCCCGCGAGGTCGGCAACGCGTCCTCCCTGCACGCGGCGGGCCGTCGTGCCCGCCGCCGGGTCGAAGAGTCACGCGAGCAGGTGGCCGCGGTGCTGGGCGCCCGGCCCTCTGAGGTGATCTTCACGGGTGGTGGCACGGAGAGCGACAACCTCGCGGTCAAGGGCATCTTCTGGGCCCGCCGGGGAGCCCGGCCCGACCGCCGCCGGGTGGTCTCCAGCGCCGTCGAGCACCACGCGGTGCTGGACGCTGTCGACTGGCTGGCCCAGCACGAGGGCGCCGAGGTCGGCTGGCTGCCGGTGGACGCCGTCGGTCGACTCGACCCGCAGACCCTGCGCGCCGAGCTGGCCGCGCACGCCGACCAGGTGGCCGTGGTCACCGCGATGTGGGCGAACAACGAGGTGGGCACCGTCCAGCCGGTGGCCGAACTGGCCGCCGTCGCCGCCGAACACGGTGTGCCCTTCCACACCGACGCCATCCAGGCGGTCGGTCAGGTGCCGGTCGACTTCGGGGCCAGCGGAGTCGCCGCGTTGACCGTCACCGGGCACAAGTTGGGCGGCCCGACCGGGGTGGGCGCGCTGCTGCTCGCCCGGGACGTGCCGGCCACGCCGCTGCTGCACGGCGGCGGCCAGGAACGCGACATCCGCTCCGGCACCCTGGACACCGCCGGCATCGTCGCCTTCGCGGTCGCCGTGGAGACGGCCGTGAAGGGCCAGCAGGAGTACGCGGCCCGGGTGGCCGCGCTCCGCGACGACCTGATCGAGCGGGTCCGTCAGGCGGTGCCCGAGGTGATCTACAACGGTGACCCGACCGATCGGCTGCCCGGCAACGCGCACTTCTCCTTCCCCGGCTGCGAGGGCGACGCGCTGCTGCTCCTGCTCGACGCGCAGGGGATCGCCTGCTCGACCGGCTCCGCCTGCTCGGCCGGGGTGGCCCAGCCCTCGCACGTGCTGCTCGCGATGGGCGCCGACGACGACCGTGCCCGCTCCTCGCTGCGCTTCACGCTGGGCCACACCAGCACCCAGGCCGACATCGACGCCCTCATCGCGGCCCTCCCGGCGGCTGTCGACCGAGCCCGCCGAGCCGCCGCCCTGCGCACCCCCCGCTGACCCGGGTCCAGCCCCCGCGATCTTGCACTTTCGGTTGGCGGTTCGCGTCATGCGCGGCATATGTCGCCACAGCAACTGCAAGATCGCGAAGGCGGGTGGGCGGGGCGGGCACGGGTTCGGAGGGTTTGCGGGGCTGGTGGATAGGGTTGTGGTGAGGGCGGGGAAGGGGAGTGGGTCGGTGAGGGTTCTGGCGGCGATGTCGGGTGGGGTTGACTCGGCCGTGGCGGCGGCACGGGCGGTGGCGGCCGGGCACGACGTGACCGGCGTGCACCTGGCGCTGGCTCGCAACCCACAGACCTATCGGACCGGCGCGCGCGGCTGCTGCACGCTGGAGGATTCCCGGGACGCCCGGCGGGCCGCCGACGTGATCGGCATCCCGTTCTACGTGTGGGACATGGCCGACCGCTTCCACGAGGACGTGGTCGACGACTTCGTCGCCGAGTACGCCGCCGGCCGTACGCCGAACCCCTGCCTGCGCTGCAACGAGAAGATCAAGTTCGCGGCGGTGCTGGACCGGGCGGTGGCCCTGGGCTTCGACGCGGTGGTGACCGGGCACCACGCCCGCCTCGGCGCGGACGGGCTGCTGCGACGCAGCGTCGACCTCGCCAAGGACCAGTCGTACGTGCTCGCCGTGCTCACCCGCGAACAGCTGGACCGCTCGATCTTCCCGCTGGGCGACTCGACGAAGGCGCAGGTCCGCGCCGAGGCCGCCGAGCGTGGCCTGGCCGTGGCCGACAAGCCGGACTCACACGACATCTGCTTCATCGCCGACGGGGACACCCGCGGCTTCCTCGCCGGCCGGCTCGGCGAGGCGCCCGGCGACGTGGTGGACGCCGCCACCGGCGCGGTCGTCGGCAGTCACAGCGGCGCGTACGCGTACACGGTGGGGCAGCGTCGCGGGCTGCACCTGGACCGGCCCGCCCCGGACGGGCGGCCACGCTACGTGCTCTCCATCACCCCGAAGACCAACACGGTGACCGTCGGCCCGGCCGAGGCGCTGGAGGTGTCCGACGTGCACGCCGTACGTCCGGTCTGGACCGGCGGCGCCCGCCCCGACGCGCCGGTCGAGTGCGAGGTGCAGTTGCGCGCGCACGGCGACGTGGTGCCGGCGACCGTCGCACTCGACGGTGACCGGCTGCACGCCGAGCTGCGCCGACCGGTGCGCGGCGTCGCCGCCGGTCAGGCCGTGGTGGCGTACCGACCGGACCCGGCCGGCGACGTGGTCCTCGGCTCCGCGACCATCACCGGCTGACCGCACGGCCCGGGTGTTCGCGGGATAGCCTTCGCCCGTGACAGATCAGGCGTGGCCCTGGCCGGCCGGCGCGGCAACCGGAATTGGTTCGCTGCCCGGCACCGACATCGGCGAGGCTCAGCGGGTGGTCCTCGGTGAGCTGCCCGAGCTGCCCCACCTGCCCGAGTTGCCGGCCCGTGGCCCCGGGGCGGACATGATCGGCCGATCCGCCGGGCTGCTCGTCGAGCTGCCCGTCGAGGTGTACGCGGGGCGGTGGCGGGTCGCCCCACGCCCGGGCCGTGACCTGCGCCGGGCCCGTGACCTGATGGAACGCGACCTGGACCAGCTCGCCGAGCAGGCCGAGGGGTACGCCGGGCCGATCAAGGTGCAGGCCGCCGGCCCGCTCACGCTGGCAGCCTCGCTGGAGCTGCCGATCGGTGGCCGACTGTTGCGCGATCCCGGCGCGGTCCGCGACCTCACCGGCTCCCTCGCCGAGGGGCTGCGCGCGCACGTCGCGGCGGTCGCCCGCCGGCTGCCCGGGGCGTCGGTACTGCTGCAACTGGATGAACCGTCACTGCCGACAGTGCTGGCCGGGCGGGTGCCGACCGAGAGCGGGCTGGGCGCGTACCGGGCGGTCGAGTCGGTGGACGCCGCCGCACTGCTGCGCACGATCGTCGACGCGGTCGGCGTACCGACGCTGGTGCACTGTTGCGCCCCGGACGTGCCGCTGGAGCTGATCCGCTCCACCGGCGCCGTCGCGGTCGCCCTCGACCTGGACCTCGTCACCAAGCTCGACCCGCTGGGCGAGGCGATCGACGCCGGCCTTGGGCTGTTGGCCGGGGCCGCGCCGACCCGGCCGCCATCGGCCGGTGCCGCGCCGACCTCCGCACAGATCGCCGACCGGGTACGCCAGGTCTGGGACCGCCTCGGCTTTCCCCGTCGGCAGCTCGCCGAGCAGGTGGTCGTCACCCCGGCCTGCGGTCTCGCCGGTGCCACCCCGGAGTACGCGCGGGCGGTGCTCGCCGCGTGCCGGGACGCGGGCCGGCGGCTCGCCGAGGCGTGAGGTTTCCTGTCGTACCCGGTGGGCAGGATGACGGCCATGATTGGACAGCTGCGTTCAGTGGTGATCGACTGCCCCGATCCGCGGGCGTTGGCGGCGTTCTACGCCGAGCTGCTCGGCGTGCCGCTCGCCGAGGGCGACTCCGACGACGACTGGGTGGTGCTGGGCGGCCCGCCCGGTCACCAGCCGCGCCTCGCCTTCCAGCAGGCGCTCAACCTGCGCCCGCCCGCCTGGCCGGATCCCGAGCGCCCACAGCAGTTCCACCTCGACGTGACGGTGGACGACATCGAGGCCGCCGAGAAGGCGGCGCTCGCGCTGGGGGCTCGGCGGCTGCCCGGCGAGGGCGAGGGCTTCCGGGTCTACGCCGATCCCGCCGGCCATCCGTTCTGCCTCTGCTGGGACTAGGGCCTGTTTCATAAGGGCGGTCGAGCCGAGGCGGAGTCCGGGCGGCGATCCGGCAAGGCGCGGTTTCGTCCGGATACCGGTGTTGTATCCGGACGAAACCGCAACGCCGCCGGTCGTCGTCCGGACTCCGCCGCAGGCCGGCCAGCACTTCCGAAACCCGCCCTGAGCCCGCCGTGGGTTGCGGCGGCCGGGCATGATGGCCGCCGTGATCCACACCTCCGCGCTGCGCGCCTCCGGTTCGCTCTTCGGCCTCGCCTACGGTGACGCGCTGGGCAAGCCGACCGAGTTCCTGACCGTCGCCGAGATCGAGCGCCGGTACGGCCCGGCCGGCCCCCGTGAGCTGTCCGGCGAGCCCGCGCTGGTCACCGACGACACCCAGATGGCGCTGGCGGTGGGTTGGGCGCTGCACGAGGCGCCGTCGTTAACCCCGGAGGCGGTGGAGCCGCTGCTGCGGCGACGCTTCCTGGCCTGGGCGGTCAGCCCGGACAACAACCGCGCCCCGGGCATGACCTGCCTGCGCGCCTGCGCCGAGCTGAGCCGTGGGCTGCCCTGGCAGGAGGCGACAGTGGTCGGCTCGAAGGGCTGCGGGGCCAACATGCGGGTCACCCCGGTCGGGTTGCTCGACGTGGACCTCGACACACTCGCCGGGTTGGCCCAGTTGCAGGCCGGGCTGACCCACGGCCACCCGACCGGTCTGGCCGCCAGCGAACTCACCGCGTACGCCGTCTTCGCGCTGCGCGGGGGCGTTCCGCTGCCCGACCTGCCGGCGGTGCTCAGCGAGCGGGCACTGTCCCAGCGGCTGGTCTACCGGGAGCGGTGGCTGGGCGACCTCTGGCGGCGTGCCGGTTCCGGCACACCGGAGGAGTTCATCGCCCAGGGCTGGGACGAGTGCCTGACGGTGCTGGGCCGACTGACGAACACCCTGACGCAGCCGGACGACGGCGGTGACCCGTGTCAGGCCACCGGCGAGGGCTGGGTGGCCGAGGAGGCGCTGGCCACCGCGCTGCTCTGCGCCGTACGGCACGCCGACGACCCGGTCGCGGCGTTGGCCCGGGGCGCGACGACCGCCGGTGACTCCGACTCGATCGCCGCCCTGGCCGGCGCCTTCGTGGGCGCGGCCGTCGGCATGACCGCCTGGCCGCGCGAGTGGGCCGACCGCATCGAGTACGCGGACCAACTCGCCACGCTCGGCGCGACCTGGGACTGACCGGGCGCGGCTGGGACCGACCGGGCGCGGCTGGGACCGACCGGGCGCGGCTGGGACCGACCTGGCCCGGCCCGGCCGGCCCGGCCCCCATGATCGACTCGGGGTTCTGAAAGTTGGGGTGTCCGGGTCCTTGGGGCACCGCGACTTTCAGGAACGCGAGTCGATCAAGGTCGGCGGCCGGCCACGAGGATGGTCAGCGGCGGTCGAGGGCGGCCGGCGGGCGGTCAGGAGGTGGGGAGGTGGCGCAGGCTGCGGACCTTTCGCCACAGGTCGGCGTCGCAGCGGCCGGCGTGGTCGGCGAAGGCGGCCGAGCTGAGTCGGATCGGCTCGGTGAGGCTGAGGTAACTGTCGTGCTCCGCACCCGGGTCCCAGTCTCGGGTGGGAATGCGGACGTGGTCGTCCCGGTCGCTCTTGTCCTGGCTGGTGATCTTCAGGACGTCGGCACCCCGGGAGTCGGCCCGCAGCACCAGACACGGGCGCACCTTCGACCCGCTGCCGTCGGCGTACGGCACGTCGGCCCACCAGATCTCACCGGGCGCGGGGGTGCCGTCGTGTCGGTCGGTGTCGCGTGAGCGGGGTTTGGTGGACGGCCTCTCGGCGCCACGGGGCCGTGGCGGGGCGGGACGACGGCCACCGGTGCTGCCCCGATTCGGGCGGGTTTCCGGACGCCGGTTGGCCACCCGGTGCCGCCAGCTGTTCCACGCCCAGCCAGCGGCCACGGTCAGCAGGATCGCCACCGCCCAGAGCAGTGCCTCGCGCATCCGTACCTCCGCGTCCCGGCGACCCGCCGGTCGCACCGTCCGGCGATCCTTGCACGCCGCCGCCGGTGCCGCCCGCCAACCACACCGCAGCTGCCTCGCCGCCCCGAGCCACCCCACCGTCGCCCTCGATCACTTGACGCTGAGTAGCTCAGAACCGTTGGGTCAGCGGCCCGGTTGGTGGGCGAAGGACCCGCCCGCGCCGATCTTGCACTTTCGATCGCCGTTATGCGGGGAATGCCACCTAATGTCGCGACAGGAAACGCAAGATCGCGGAGGAGGGCGGTCCGGCTTCGTCGATCATGGACTTGTGGTGCCTGTTTTGGCATGATCGGCGCGCTTTGCCGCCCACCACTACTCCATGATCGACGGGGCGGGGCGGGGGGCAGGGCGGGGGGTTGACGAAGAGTCACTCTGTGTGACGCGCCGGTGTCGAGCTACTCAGCATCAAGTGATCAGGGCAGGCGGCTGAGGGCGAGGTCGCTCCGGGCGCGGGCGGGCGGCGGATTGTCCCACCGGCCCGATACCGTGCCGGAGTAGCGTGATCAGGGAGGTCGCAGGCGTGTCCGAAGGTGGCGGTGTGTCCGAGGAGCAGATCGGTCAGCAGGTCAGCCCGGCGCAGGAGGCGGCGGCCGGGGCTGAGCCGACGCCGCAGGCCCGGGAGCGGCATGCCGCGCTCAGCCAGGAGTTGACCGAGCACCAGTACCGCTACTACGTGCTGGACGCGCCGACCATCCCCGACGCCGATTTCGACAGGCAGTTGCGCGAGCTGGAGGCACTGGAGGAGGAGTTTCCGGCGCTGCGGACGCCCGACTCGCCGACCCAACGGGTGGGCGGCACCTTCTCCACCGACTTCACAGCGGTCACCCACGCCGAACGGATGCTCTCGCTCGACAACGCCTTCGCCGACGAGGAGTTGGCGGCCTGGGCCGACCGTGTCGAACGGGACGCGGGCGGTCCCGTGCCCTACCTGTGCGAGCTGAAGGTCGACGGGCTGGCGATCAACCTGACCTACGAGAACGGCCGGCTGGTCCGGGCCGCCACCCGGGGCGACGGGCGCACCGGTGAGGACGTCACCGCAAACGTGCGCAGCATCCGGGACGTGCCCAGCCAGCTCACCCCTTCCGCCGAATTCCCGGACATTCCCGAGCTGGTGGAGGTCCGGGGCGAGATCTACTTCCCGATCGCCGCGTTCGCCGATCTCAACGCCGGCCTGGTGGAGCAGGGCAAGGCGCCCTTCGCCAACCCCCGCAACGCCGCCGCCGGCAGTCTGCGACAGAAGGATCCACGGATCACCGCCACCCGGCCGCTGCGCCTGGTGGTGCACGGCATCGGCGCCCGTCGTGGGTTCCAGCCCAGGGCGCAGTCCGAGTCGTACGCCGCACTGAAGTCGTGGGGGTTGCCGACCAGCGACCGGTGGCGGGTCGTCCCGGACCTGGCCGGCGTGGCGGAGTTCATCGCCTACTACGCCGAGCACCGGCACGACGTCGAGCACGAGATCGACGGCGTGGTGGTCAAGGTCGACCCGGTCTCCATCCAGGGACGGCTCGGGTCGACCAGTCGTGCCCCGCGCTGGGCGATCGCCTTCAAGTACCCGCCGGAGGAGGTCACCACCAAGCTGCTCGACATCGACGTCAACGTGGGGCGTACCGGCCGGGTCACCCCGTTCGCCGTGCTCGAGCCGGTGCGCGTGGCCGGTTCCACAGTCGCGCTCGCCACCCTGCACAACGCCCGCGAGGTGGAGCGCAAGGGCGTGCTGATCGGCGACACGGTGGTGCTGCGCAAGGCCGGCGACGTGATTCCCGAAGTGCTCGGTCCGGTGGTCGACCTTCGGCCCGCCGATGCCCGGCCATTCGTCATGCCGACCAGCTGCCCCGCCTGCGGCACCCCGCTCGCCCCGTCGAAGGAGGGCGACGTCGACATCCGTTGCCCCAACACCCGCAGCTGCCCGGCGCAGTTGCGGGAGCGGGTGTTCCATCTCGCCGGCCGGGGCGCGTTCGACATCGAGGTGCTCGGCTACAAGGGCGCGGCTGCCCTGCTCGACGCGGAGATCATCGGCGACGAGGGCGACCTCTTCCACCTCGACGCCGAGCAGCTGTCCCGGTCGCCGTTCTTCGTCAACAAGGACGGCAGCCTGGGCAGCAACGCCACCAAGTTGCTGGACAATCTCGCGGTCGCCCGGGAACGGGACCTGTGGCGGGTGCTGGTGGCGCTCTCCATCCGGCACGTCGGCCCGACCGCCGCCCAGGCGCTCGCCCGGCACTTCCGCTCGATGGACGCCATCGACGCGGCCACCGAGGAGGAGCTGTCCTCCGTCGACGGGGTCGGGCCGACCATCGCCGCCAGCATCCGGGAGTGGTTCGCGGTGGACTGGCACCGCGAGGTGGTCCGCAAGTGGGCCGAGGCCGGCGTACGGATGGCCGAGGAGGCGGTCGACGAGGGGCCGCGCCCGCTGGAGGGGTTGACGGTGGTGGTGACCGGCACCCTCGCCGGGTTCTCCCGCGACCAGGCGGCCGAGGCCGTGCAGAGTCGGGGCGGCAAGGTCAGCGGGTCGGTCTCCAAGAAGACGAGCTTCGTGGTGGTGGGGGACAACCCCGGGTCGAAGGCCGACAAGGCCGCCAGTCTCAAGGTGCCGGTGCTCGACGAGGACGGGTTCCGGCTCCTGCTGGACGCCGGCCCGGACGCCGCCCGGGAGGTCGCCCAGCTGGGCGGCTGACCCCGCCGGCGGCCGGGCACGGCGACTGGCCGCGTATACCAACTTAATTACGACTACGACCGATTCGTGACTGTCATACCGGGAAACTGGGGGCCGAGGGCGTTTCATTGGGTCACGGCGCGCACCGGCACGCCGATGGTCGGTCGGGAGGTGTGGTGGAGGTCGCCGACCCACGCAACTCGCTTCCTGCGGGACGGGTCGCACCGTTCGCCGCCTTCGTCGCCGGCATCCTGGCGGTCGCCGCGCTGACCGCTGCCGTTCCACTCGCGACGCTCCCCGGTGAGTTGTCCGAGTTGCCGGTGGCGTTCTGGACGATGGCCGCGCTCGCCGTGATCTGCGACGCCCGCCCGTTCGTGCCACCGGGGCGCCGGCAGACGTCGGCGGTGTTCCCGTCCACCTGCTTCACCTTCGCGATCCTGCTCGGCTGGGGTCTCGGCCCGGCGGTGGTGGTGCAGGCGGTGGGAGTGGTCGTGTCCGGCTGGCGGATGCGGCACGCCGCCTGGCGCACGGCCTTCAACGTCGGTCAGTACGCGTGCGCCCTCGCCGCCGCGTACGGGGTGATCCAGCTCGGCTCGGGCACCATCTTCTCCGGCGGGAGGTTGCACTGGACGGACGTGGCCGCCGTCGGCGGCGCCGCGCTGGCCTGGTTCGTCGTCAACTACGGGTTGGTCAGCTGGGCGGTGCGGCTGCGTTTCGGGGATCGCTGGTGGCCCACCGTCCGCCAGGGCCTCGGCTTCGAACTGCTCTCCACCGGCTCACTGCTGCTGCTCGCCCCGGTGCTGGTCGCCGCGGCCCGGGTCAGTGCCGCGCTGATCCCGCTGGTGCTGGTGCCGCTCTTCGCGGTCTACCGGATGGCGCGGTTGACGAACGAACAGCAGCACCTCGCCGCCGCCGACCCGCTGACCGGGCTGCCCAACCGCAAGGCCCTGCTGGCCGAGGTGGCCGAACAGGTGCACCTGCATGCCGAGCGGACCGCCCGGGGTGAACCCTACGGGCAGCTGGCGCTGCTGCTGATCGACCTGGACCGCTTCAAGAACGTCAACGACGCCCTCGGGCACGCCGTGGGCGACCGGCTGCTGGTCGAGGTCAGTGCCCGGCTCACCGACGTGCAGCCCCGACCACAGATGATCGCCCGGCTCGGCGGTGACGAGTTCGCCATCGTGATGACCGGGCTGACCGACGTCGGCCAGGCGCGGGAGTTGGCCGACCGGGTGGTCGAGGCGCTGGCCGAGCCGGTGCCGCTCGACGGGCTGCCGTTGGACGTGGGCGGGTCGATCGGGATCGCCCTCTTCCCGGAGCACGGCGAGGACTTCGCCACCCTGATGCGCCACGCGGACGTGGCGATGTACGACGCCAAGCACCGCAACGACACGGTGGCCGTGTACGCCCCGGAGTCCGACCACAACTCCGCCGAGCGGCTCGGCCTCCTCGCCGACCTGCGCCGCGTCCTGGAGGCCAGCCCATCGTCCGAGGTGCCACTCGATGCCGACGCCGAGCCGGCAGGTCAGGGCCAGAGCGAGGGTGCGGTCGCGCAGCCGGATGGGAACGGCCGGCACGGCGTGCCGAGCGACGCCGAGCGGACTGTCGACGTACCCCTCGTCGCGTCGGCGGAGGTGCGCGGCGGTGACGGTGCCGCGCTGCCCACCGCAGCGCCGGGCCGCCCCGCGCCAGCGGCGGACCCGGCGCCGACGGTCGCCACGGCACCGCCGGGAGCTGGTCGGTGGTGGGCACGTCGTCGGCGCACCGACGCCGAGTTGGCGCACCCCGATGAGCTGATCAACCGGATCGCCACCGGAGCTGACCCGATCCGGGGGCGGAACGCCCGTGCCACGGTCGCCGGCACCCGTTCCGCCCGGGAGCGGCGCGCCGGGGGTGGGAACGGTCGGCGGTCCCCGAACGCGAGCGCGGCGGGCAGGGGTCGCACCGGGGCGCGGCGGGACGTCGGGCCGGGTACGCCCGCGCAGCCCCTGGAACCGACCGGGTGGGCGCACGCGGACGACGAGCCGGCCGACGACGCCGGCGAGATCACCATGTACTACCAGCCGCAGATCGCCATCGCGACCGGCGAGGTGGTCGGCGTCGAGGCGCTGCTGCGGTGGCGGCACCCCCGGCGGGGCATGGTCGACCCGGAGGAACTCATCCGGGTCGCCGAGCAGAGCGCCGTGATGCGGCTGCTCACCCGACGCGTCGTCGACGACGTGGTGGAGCAACTCGCCAAGTGGTCGGCGGCCGGCATCGGCCTGCGCGCGGCCCTGAACGTGAGCGTGCGCGACCTGCACACCGGTGAGATCGCCGACCAGATCGCCGACCGGCTGGCCCGCTACGGGGTGCCAGCCGAACGGCTGCAGGTCGAGATCACCGAAGGCGCGTTGATGGCCGACCCGCGCCGGGTGCTGGCCACCATCTCCCGACTGCACCGGATCGGGGTGGCCATCGCGCTGGACGACTTCGGCACCGGTTACTCCTCCCTCCAGCACCTGCGCCGCCTGCCGCTGTCCGAGGTGAAGGTGGACCGGTCGTTCGTCCTCGGCATGGCCGAAGACGCAGACGACGCGGCGATCGTCCGGTCGATGATCGAGCTGGCCGGCGCGCTGGGGCTGCGGGTGGTCGCCGAGGGTGTCGAGGACGAGCGGACCTGGCGGATGCTGCACGCCGCCGGCTGCGATGCCGCTCAGGGCTGGTTCTACGCCCGGCCGATGCCGGCCGAGGAGTTGGTCACCTGGCTGGCCCGGTACCGGCCGGTCCGCCCGACCGGCGGTCTCCCACAGCCGGATGTCGCCCGCCGCCCCACCCGCTGACCCGGTACGAGGGCCGCCAGAGGGGGAGTCGGGGACGCGGCACCGGAGCGGAACAATAGACTCGCTCCGGTCACCGCGTGTCACGCTCCACCTGTCGCGCGGCCGGCACACCGCCCGACCAGCAGGAATTCAGAAGGGGGCACGGATGGCCGCCATCTCCCGCGAGGAGGTCGCGCACCTGGCGCGCCTGTCGCGGCTCGCCGTCACCGAGGAGGAGCTGGACACGTTCGCCGGCCAGCTCGACGTGATCCTCCAGGCGGTCGCCCAGGTCGGCGAGGTCGCCGCCGCGGACATCCCGCCGACCTCGCACTCGGTGCCGCTGACCAACATCTTCCGCGAGGACGTCGTCACGCCGTGCCTGACCCCGGAGGAAGCGCTGTCGGGCGCGCCCGACGCCGAGGACCAGCGGTTCCGCGTACCGCGGATCCTGACCGAGGATGTGGCCTCATGAGCGAGCGCCAGCGAGCGAATCAGCAGTGCAGCGCCGTGGTGCCTCATGGCGTCGCGGAGCGAAGCGGAGTGACGGCATGAGCGACCTGATCAAGATGACCGCGACGGAGATCGCGGCCCTGGTCGCCGGGGGCGAGACCTCGGCCGTCGAGGTGACCCAGGCGCACCTGGACCGGATCGCCGCGGTCGACGACCGGGTGCACGCCTTCCTGCACGTCGACGCCGACGGCGCGCTCGCCGCGGCCCGCGCGGTGGACGAGCGCCGGGCCGCCGGCGAGGAGTTGGGCCCGCTCGCGGGTGTGCCGGTCGCGGTCAAGGACGTGCTCGCCACCCGGGGCGTACCGACCACCGTCGGGTCGAAGATCCTGGAGGGCTGGCGCCCGCCGTACGACGCGACGATCGTGCAACGGCTGCGGGAGGCCGGCACGGTGATGCTCGGCAAGACCAACATGGACGAGTTCGCCATGGGCTCCTCCACCGAATACTCGGCGTACGGCCCGACGCACAACCCGTGGGACCTGAGCCGGATCCCCGGTGGCTCGGGTGGTGGCAGCGCCGCCGCGCTGGCCGCGTACGAGGCGCCGCTGGCGATCGGCTCGGACACCGGCGGCTCGATCCGCCAGCCCGGCGCGGTCACCGGCACCGTGGGCGCCAAGCCCACCTACGGCGGCACCTCCCGTTACGGGCTGGTCGCCTTCTCCTCGTCGCTCGACACCCCCGGCCCGTGTGCCCGGACGGTGCTCGACGCGGCCCTGCTGCACCAGGTGATCGGTGGGCACGACCCGCGCGACTCCACCTCCATCCCGCAGCCGGTGCCGGACGTGGTTGCGGCGGCGAAGCTCGGCGCGACCGGTGACCTGACCGGTGTGCGGCTCGGCATCGTGAGCGAGTTCGTCGGCGAGGGCGCCGAACCGGGCGTGATGGCCGCGTTCCGCGAGTCGGTGGACGCGCTGACCAAGATGGGCGCCGAGGTCGTCGAGGTGTCCTGCCCGACGTTCGCGTACGCGCTGCCGGCGTACTACCTGATCGCCCCGAGCGAGTGCTCCTCCAACCTGGCCCGGTTCGACGGCGTCCGGTTCGGCCTGCGGGTCGGCGACGACGGCAACCGGTCGCTGGAGGAGGTCATGTCGCTGACCCGCGAGGCCGGCTTCGGCCCGGAGGTCAAGCGCCGCATCATGATCGGCACGTACGCGCTGTCGTCGGGTTACTACGACGCGTACTACGGGCAGGCGCAGAAGGTCCGGACGCTGATCACCCGGGACTTCACCGCCGCGTTCGAGCGGGTCGACGCGCTGATCTCGCCGACCACCCCGTCGGTGGCGTTCCCGATGGGCGCGCGGACCGCCGACCCGTACCAGATGTACCTGGCCGACCTGTACACGATCCCGACGAACCTGTACGGCGGGCCGGGCATCTCGGTGCCCTGCGGGCTCTCTGAGGGGCTGCCGGTCGGTCTGCAGGTGATGGCCCCGACGATGGCCGACGACCGGATGTACCGGGTCGCCGCCGCGTTGGAGTCCGCCGTCGGCACGTTCACCCCACCGACGCTGTGAGGCAGGAGCCCCGATGACCACGACACTGCCCGCGTACGACGAGGTCGTTGCGCGCTTCGAACCGGTGATCGGCCTGGAGACCCACGTCGAGCTGGGCACGAACACCAAGATGTTCTGCGGTTGCCCGACCGACTTCGGTGGCGAGCCGAACACCCGGGTCTGCCCGGTGTGCCTGGGTCTGCCCGGTTCGCTGCCGGTGGCCAACAAGGCGGCCATCGAGGCGATCATCCGGATCGGCCTGGCGTTGAACTGCTCGATCGCCGAGTGGTGCCGCTTCGCCCGGAAGAACTACTTCTACCCGGACATGCCGAAGAACTTCCAGATCAGCCAGTACGACGAGCCGATCTGCGTCGACGGTTACCTGGACGTCGAGGTGGGCGGCGAGACGGTGCGGATCGAGATCGAGCGGGTGCACCTCGAGGAGGACACCGGCAAGACGCTGCACGTCGGTGGCGCCACCGGCCGCATCCACGGCGCGACGGAGTCGCTTGTCGACTACAACCGTGCCGGCATCCCGCTGGTCGAGATCGTCACCAAGCCGATCACGGGCACCGGCGCGCTCGCCCCCGACGTGGCGAAGGCGTACGTCGCCGAGCTGCGCGACGTGATCCGCACCCTCGGCGTCTCCGACGTGCGGATGGAGGAGGGTTCGCTGCGCTGCGACGTGAACACCTCGCTCAACCTGCCGGGCGCGGAGTGGGGCACCCGTACCGAGACCAAGAACGTCAACTCGCTGCGGTCGGTGGAGCGGGCGGTTCGCTCGGAGATGCTGCGGCAGGCGTCGGTGCTCGACGCGGGCGGCCGGATCACCCAGGAGACGCGTCACTTCCACGAGGACACCGGCGACACCACCCCGGGTCGCTCGAAGGAGACGGCCACCGACTACCGGTACTTCCCGGAGCCGGATCTGGTGCCGATCGCCCCGGACCGGGCCTGGGTTGCCGAGCTGAAGGCCGCCCTGCCGGAGCTGCCCCGGGTGCACCGGCGTCGGCTCCAGGAGCAGTGGGGCCTCTCCGACCTGGACATGCAGTCGGTGCTGAACGCTGGCGCGGTCGAGCTGATCGAGGCCACCGTGGCCGCTGGCACCACCCCGGCCGCGGCCCGCAAGTGGTGGCTGGGTGAGCTGTCTCGCCGGGCCAACGAGAGCGGCGTGGAGCTGGCCGAGATCGGTGCCACCCCCGCCCAGGTCGCCGAGCTGCAGGGGCTTGTCGACGCCGGCAAGCTCAACGACAAGATGGCCCGCACGGTGCTGGAGGGCGTGGTCGACGGTGAGGGCTCGCCCACCGAGATCATGACCAACCGGGGCCTGGAGGTCGTGTCGGACACCGGCGCGCTCACCGCCGCCGTGGACGAGGCGATCGCCGCGAACCCGGGCATCGCCGACAAGATCCGCAGCGGCAAGGTCGCTGCGGTCGGCGCGCTGGTCGGCGCGGTCATGAAGACCACCCGGGGTCAGGCCGACGCGAAGACCCTGCGTGAGCTGATCCTGGAGCGCCTCGGCGTCCAGGGCTGAGAGACCCACCCGGAGCAGGCCGCCGCCGCGACCCGGCGGCGGCCTTCCGTAACCCCCTGCCGACTACGCGGCCACCCCGCACCCCTCGCGAGGGCGTCAACGACGACGCCTGGATGGAGCCACCGTGACCGAGCACGACCTCGATGTCCTCGACGAGATCCAGCGGCGGGTGCTCTGGCTCGCCACCCGGATCGTGGACGCCGCCAACCATGACCGGGCCACCGGCGACGGTGTGAAGGTCGGCGGCCACCAGGCGTCCAGCGCCTCCCTGGTCACGGCCATGACCGCGCTCTGGTTCGCGCACCTGGACGCCGAGGACCGGGTCGCCGTGAAGCCGCACGCGTCCCCGGTGTTCCACGCCATCCAGTACCTGCTCGGCAACCTGGACCGCTCGTACCTGCCCAGGCTGCGGGCCCGTGGCGGCCTCCAGTCGTACCCGTCGCGCACGAAGGACCCGGACGCTGTGGACTTCTCCACCGGTTCGGTCGGCCTGGGCGCGGCGGCGCCGCTCTTCGCCGCCGCCACCCGGCGGTACGTCGACGCGCACTTCGGGGCCCGCCCGCACTCCCGGTTCGTGGCGCTGATCGGCGACGCCGAGCTGGACGAGGGCAATATCTGGGAGGCGGTGGCCGACCCGGCGACCACCGGGCTGGGCAACGTCATGTGGCTCGTCGACTTCAACCGCCAGTCGCTGGACCGGGTGGTCCCCGGCATCCGGATCAACCAGTGGCGGGGCCAGTTCGAGGCGGCCGGCTGGCACGTCGTGGAGGTCAAGTACGGCCGCCGGCTCGCCGAGGCGTACGCCCGGCCGGGCGGCGAGGCGCTGCGCGACTGGATCGACGCGATGCCCAACGAGCAGTACCAGTCGCTGTTCGGGTTGACCGGGCCGGCGCTGCGCAAGCAGTTCCTGGACGGCGCTCCGGCCGGCATCGACGAGCTGATCGCCCACGTCGACGACGAGGAGTTGGGCCCGCTCGTCACCGACCTGGGCGGGCACGACCTTCAGGCGATGCTGGACGCGTACGCCCAGTGCGACGCGGTCACCGACCGGCCCAGCGTCGTCTTCGCGTACACGGTGAAGGGTTGGGGGTTGCCCATCGCCGGCAATCCGCGCAACCATTCCGCGCTGCTCAGCTCGGAGCAGGTCGACACGCTGCGCGCCGCGCAGGGGTTGACCACCGAGACCGAGTGGGATCGCCTCGACCCGGCGTCACCCGCCGGCATCCAGGCCGGCGCCCGCCGGGAGGCGCTGTCCCGCGCGCCGCGCGAGCGTGCGCTGGGGGTCACCGTTCCGGAGAGCACGGGAGTACGCGCCAACAAGCCGATCTCCACGCAGGAGGCCTTCGGTCGGGTGCTGGTGGACCTGGCGCGGGACCGGGAGGTGGGCCGCTACCTGGTCACCACCGCCCCGGACGTGGCCACCTCCACCAACCTCGCCGGGTTCATCAACAAGACCGGGGTGTTCGCCCCCACCGAGCAGCGTTCCTGGACCGAGGACCGGATGCTGCGCTGGACGGAGAGCCCGGCCGGGCAGCACATCGAACTGGGCATCTCGGAGATGAACCTGTTCCTGCTGCTCGGCCAGCTCGGGCTCTCCTGGGACCTGTCCGGGCAGCCGCTGCTGCCGGTGGGCACTGTCTACGACCCGTTCGTGCTGCGCGGCCTCGACGCGTTCCTGTACGGCACCTACTCCGGCTCCCGGTTCGTGGTGGCCGGCACCCCGTCCGGCATCACCCTCGCCCCGGAGGGTGGCGCCCACCAGTCCACGATCACCGCGTCGGTCGGCCTGGAGCTGCCCGGGGTGACCTTCGTCGAGCCGGCGTACGCGGCAACCCTCGACTGGCTGCTCTGCGACGCGCTTGGTCAGATCGCCGGCGGGTCGTCCCCGGCCGCGACCGCCGCACCCGCCGAGGACGGCGCGTACTACTTCCGGTTGAGCACCCGACCGCTGGACCAGGCGCCGTTCGAGGCGGCCCGGGCCCGCCTCGGCGACGCGGTGCTGCGCCGGCAGGTCGTCGCCGGGGCGTACCGGCTGGTCGACGCGCACCAGGCGTACCCGCACCTGGTCGACGCCCCGGTGGTGCAGTTGGCCGCCTCGGGCGCTGTGCTGCCCGAGGTGCTGGCCGCCGCGGCGGAGCTGGCCGACGAGGGCATCGCCGCGCACGTGGTGGACGTGACCTCGCTGGACCGGCTCTACCGGGCCTGGCAGCGCACCCTGCGCCAGGGCGTACGGACGGCCACGGTGCCCAGCGTGCCGGGTGCACTGCGGTCCGCGTTCGCCGACCGGGTGCCGGTGGTGACGGTGCACGACGCCGCGTCGCACGCGATGGCCTGGCTCGGTTCGGCGGTCGGCGCGCCGGCGGTGCCGCTCGGTGTGGACGAGTTCGGCCAGTCCGGCAGCGTCGCCGAGCTGTACGAACTGCACGACCTGCTGCCCGGCAGCATCGTCAACGCCGCCCTGGCCGCCATCGCCCTGCGCTGACCCGTCGGTGCCCGCCGGTCCGCCGGCGGGTGTCGGCGTCGGGTCAGCCGGTCGGCGTGGGCGTGGGCGTGGCGGGGACACCGCCGGTCGGCGTGGGCGTGGGTGTGGCGGTGGCGGTCGGGTTCTCCACCAGGCGTCGTTCCAGGTTGACCTGGGCCTGGCCGGTGCCGCCGACGGTGATGGTGTCGTACGCCTGGAGCAGCTTCTGCTGGTCGAAGTAGAGCACGCTCATCGACAGCGGGGTGGGCTTCTCGCCCTCCAGGCCGCGCAGCCCGGCACCGCCGGTGGAGCCCTCCACCATCAGAGTGGTGCGCTGCTGCCCGGGTGTCTGCGGCAGCTCGGAGACCTGCCGGGAGTGGGTGTGCCCGGCAAGCACCAGCGGGCAGGTGCCGGCGAGCGGCCCGGCCGACGCCGGGTCGTGCACGAGAGCGATGTTGACCGGTCGGGGTGAGCTGCGGATCGTCGCGGCGAGCTGGTTGCCGGCCCCGATCACCTGGTCGGCCACCTGCTGGGTCAACCCGCTGCCGGCCGGGGAGGTGTTCTTGTCCGGGGTGAAGCGCGGGTCGCCGATGCCGGCGATGGTCAGCCCGGCGACAGTGGTGGTCGTGTTGTTCAACACGATCGCGTTCGGCTGGCGGGCCACCGCGGCGGCGGTCTTGCCGGAGTCGTGGTTGCCCCGGATGAAGACGTACGGCTTCTTCAGCAGGCCGATCGAGGCGACGAAGGAGGCTTCCGGTTCGCTGCCCCAGTCGGTGATGTCCCCGGTGTCGATCACCACGTCGATGCCGAACTGCTCCACGACCGTCCGGATCAGTTGCCAGCCGGTCGGGTTGAGGTGCATGTCGGAGACGTGCAGCACCCGCGTGGTGCCCGGGGTCGGCTCCAACAGCGGAAGTGCCGAGACGGTGGTGTAGAGCTGGCTGACGTTGCCGACCAGGCGCTGCAACTGCTCCGCGTACTTGGTGTAGTCGTTGGCGATCCGCCGGGCGTCACCGACGATGGCCGGCGCGTTGACCAGCAGCCCCTCGTAGCGGGGTTCCTCGATGGCCTGCGGACGAAGTGTCGCCGCAGCCGTGCCGAGGCTGCCGGCGGTGACCAGCAGCGCCAGCCCACCCGCCCAGGCGGTGCGCCGGACGTCGCGGAAGATCAGCCCGGCCAGGATCAACGTGACCAGCACCGACGCGCCGAGGGTACGCAGGCCGAGGCGCATCACCCCGGAGCGGACGTCCTCCACGGCGCTTTGGCTGGCCCGGCTGATGCTGGCCGGGTCGTCGATTAGCGCCTCGGTGCGTCCCTGGTCGAGCGCGCCCAGCCGGACGGTGAGGTGAGTCGGCCCGTCGTGGCTGTCGAGCAGCAGCGCGCCGAGCGGCGGGATGTCGACGGTGGTGCCGCCGTCCCGGGCGGGGGAGATGCTGAGGTTGGCCCGGAACGGGCCGATGTCGGTGCTCACCTGACCGCCGGCCAGCACCCCGAGCACCGCCCCGCCCAGGGCCACGGCGAGGACGGCGACGATCAGGCCGAGGCGGCGCAGCGGGCCGGCCGCACCGGCCCGCCAGCCCGCCGGGCGCGGCCGATCGTCGCCGGTCACCGGGTCGTCCCGGTCATCGGCGTCGTCGTGCCGCTCGTCGCGTTGGCCGTCCATGCTGAAAGTCTGACCTGCCCGTCGGAAGATCTTGGCAAACCTGAACGGATGGTGACGAAGTCAGCTGCGCCCGCCGTCACCGCCCGCGAAGACCACCCGCAGGAGCCGGTCGTCGTCGCCCGCCGGGTTGCCCCGCCCGTCGTGGTTGGAGGTGCTCACCCAGAGCGACCCGTCCGGCGCGGCGGCCACCGCCCGCAGTCGACCGTAGCGGTTGGTGAGCAGCTCACTGGGCTGACCGAGCAACGTGCCGGTGTCGGTTAACTCCATCACCCAGAGGCGCTTGCCGCGCAGGCAGCCGGTGACCAGCAGTCGGTCCGTGGCGGCCAGACCGGAGCAGGACGCGTCAGACGTCGCCCACTGCGCGATCGGGTCGGTGAACCGCTTGTCGCCGGCCTGGCCCTCGACCTCCGGCCACCCGTAGTTGCCGCCCTTGGTGATCTGGTTGATCTCGTCCCAGGTGTTCTGGCCGAACTCGACGGCGTACATCCGCTTCGCGGCGTCCCAGGCGAGACCCTGGACGTTGCGGTGCCCCATCGACCAGACCGGGGAGTTGGGGTACGGATTGCCGGCGGCGGGCTTGCCGTCCGGGGTGATCCGGAGGATCTTGCCGCCGAGGCTCTTCACGTCCTGCGAGAGGGGACGCTGACCGGCGTCACCCGTGCTGACGTAGAGCTGCTTGTCCGGGCCGAAGCCCAGCCCCCCGCCGTTGTGCACATTGGCCTTGGGGATGCCGGTGAGGATCGGTGTGGGCTGCCCGCCGAGTTGCAGCCGGGCGACCCGGTTGTCCCGCTCGGTGGTGTAGTAGACGAACACCGTGCGGTCGCGGGCGTAGTCGGGGGAGACGGCGATGCCGAGCAGGCCACCCTCGCCCGCCGCCGCCACGTCCGGGATGGTCTGCACCGGGCGGACCCGCAGCCCGTCCGGACCGGACTCGGGCCCGACCTGGAGGACCCTGCCGTTGTCCCGTTCGGTGACCAGCGCGCCGCCGTCCGGCAGGAAGGCGATGGCCCAGGGCACCCGCAGATTCTTGGCGAGCACTGTCGCCACCGCCTGCTGGCCGGCGCCGCCGGGGCTCGCCGACGCGGACGGGGTCGGCAGGTTGGGCGGTTCACCCGCCGGGTCGGGATCCGGCTCACCGAAGCTGCAACCGGCGGTGAACAGCAGCGCCGCGCAGGACGCCGCGAGGGCCACCCGGAGGCGGCGGATGCGAGGGTACGGGGGACGGGCGCTCACCCGGCCCAGGGTAGCCCGCCGCGCGGCCCAGCCGGGCCCGTCGAGGTCCAACGGGTGCCGATGCACCCGCCCGATGGCCCCCGGTGGACCACTCACCGTGCCCGGACGGCCAGCAGCGCGGTGTCGTCCTCGCGGTGGCCGATCGAGGTGAGCAGCAGGTCGCACAGGTCATCGAGGGGCAGCGTGTCGGTGCCGGTGAGCCGGCCCACCAGCTCGGCCAATCCCTCGTCGATCGAGCGGTCCCGCCGTTCGATCAGCCCGTCGGTGTAGAGCAGCAGGGTGTCGCCGGTGGCCAGGCTGGTCGACCGGCTGCTCCGGGGCGACGGGCGGGCCAGGCCGAGCAGCGGCTCCGGTGTCGCCTCCAGGGCCTCGACCGCCCCGCCGACGCGGACCACCAGGGCCGGCGGGTGCCCGGCGTTGGACCAGGTCACCTCGTGCACGCCGGAGCGCTGCGGACAGATCCGGACCAGCGTCGCGGTGGCGGCGATCGGTAGCCGCAGGCCACGGATGGCGCCATCCAGGTTGCTCATCAGTGACCCGACCGCGTCCGGGCGGCCGAAGGCGTTGCCCCGCACCAGGTTGCGCAGCTGACCCATGGTCGCCGCCGCCTCGATGTCGTGCCCGGCCACATCCCCGATCGCGGCGATCACGTCGCCGTCGGGTTGCACGAAGGCGTCGTACCAGTCACCGCCCACCTCGACACGGTCGGCCGCCGGTTGGTAGCGGGCCGCCAACTCCAGCTCCGCCACCACCGGCAGTCGGGGCAGCATGCTGTGTTGCAGGACCTCGGCGACGTGCCGCTGCTCGCCGTACATCGAGCTGTTGCCGACGGCCTGACCGGCCCGGCGGCCGATGTCGACAGCGGTGAGCAGGTCCCGGTCGTCGAACTGCTGACGTTGGCCGCCGTTGACGAGGGTGATCGCCCCCAGCACCGTGCCGCCGACGCCCCGCACCGGCACGCTCAGGTAGGAGGCGATGCCCAGCCGACTGGCGATGGAGGCCATCTCCGGGTCTGTGGTGCCCCTTGTCACGTCGGCCAGGGACGCCACGCTGCCGAGCCGGGGCTGGCCGGTCCGGAGCACCGCCCGGATGCTCGACTCGGAACTCAGCCCGGTGCGCAGCAGCTCGCCGAAGCGGTCGACGTCCGCCGCGCGGGCCGGGTCCCGGTGCACCGAGACCACCTCGCGGGGCAGGCCGTTCGGCCCGATCAGGGTGAGTAGGCACCAGTCGGCGAGCAGCGGCACCATGGTGGCGGCGAGCCGGCGCAGCGCGGTGCCCACGTCCAGGGTGCCAGCGAGGGTCTCGCTCACCCCGGCCAACAGCTCCAGCCGCTCGTGCGCCTGCACGACCCGCCGCCGGGCCTCCTGCGCGCCGTCGAGCGCGATCCGCAGTCGCAGCTCCGACGAGCAGGCGGCGGCCAGGTCGGCCAGGGTTCGCAGCTGCGCGGCCGTCCAGGCGCGAGGTTTGCTGTCGATGGCGCAGAGCGAGCCGAGCACCCGGCCGGAGAGGTCGGTCAGCGGCATCCCGGCGTACGCGACCACGCCGAGGTCGTCGATGGCCAGGTTGTCCCGGACGCGGGGGTAGAGCCGGGCGTCCGGCAGCACCATCGGCACCTCGATGTCCACCACGTGCTGACAGAACGAGTGGCTCAGCGGGGTCTGCCGGTGTTCCGACCAGGGCTGCGGCAACCCGACCGCACCCGGGAAGAACTGCCGGTCGGCGGAGACCAGGGAGACCAGCGCGACAGGCACGTCCAGCAGGTCACTGACCAGCCGGGCGAACCGGTCGAACGCCTCGTCCGGGGCGGCGTCCAGCCCGGTGTCGGAGAGCGCGCGCAGCCGGTCCGGGTCGCCGAGCACCGAAGGTGGCGCGATCGAACGCCGGGCGGGGCCGGGGGAGCCGTCGGTCATCGAGCACCTGTCTGCCGGGGCGGAGGCCGACCGGCCCTCCGACCCTCGTTATACCTCGTTGGGGTCGGAGTCGAACATCGGTGTGCTGAGTCTCGCCCGCCCCGGCCCCACGCGCCATCCCCTGGGGCGCCGGTTCGCCGCCGTGCCTCCACCGGCCTCGGCGTCGGGGACTATCGTCGACGGACGTGAAGGTATGGATTCCGCACCAGGCCGGCCTGAACCTCGTGGGCGAGCTGCCCGCGGACGTGACAGTGGAGGTCTTCGAGCACACCGACCGGATGCCGTCGGAGGCGGCCGACGTCCGCTTCTGGGTGCCGCCCTTCCTGGGTGGCTCGGACGCGACGACGGTGCTGCGGGAGCTGCCCGACCTGGCGGTGGTGCAGTTGCTCTCGGCCGGGGCGGACGCCTGGGCCGGCCGGACACCGCCGACGGTGACGCTCTGCGACGCCCGGGGTGTGCACGACCCGTCCACCGCCGAGTGGGTCGTCACCGCGATCCTCACCCAGCTGCGGGCGTTCCCGGCGTTCGTTCGCGCGCAGGCCGAGCGGCGCTGGACGTTCGCGGAGAACACCCCGACCGACGAGCTGACCGGCAAGCGGGTGCTCATCATCGGCGCCGGCTCGATCGGCACCGCGGTGCGTGACCGGCTCGCCCCGTTCGACGTGAGCTTCACCCTGGTCGCCAGGACGGCCCGTCCGGAGCAGGGGGTGCACGCCGTCGAGGAACTGCCCCGGCTGCTGCCGGACGCGGACGTGGTGGTGGTGCTGGTGCCGCTCACCGACCAGACCCGTGGCCTGATCGACAAGGCGTTCCTGGCCGCGATGCCGGACGGGGCACTGCTGGTCAACGGGGCCCGGGGCCCGGTGGCGCACACCGAGGCGCTCGTCGCCGAGTTGGGCACCGGTCGGATCATGGCGGCGTTGGACGTCACCGACCCGGAGCCGCTGCCCGCCGACTCGCCGCTGTGGGCCATGCCGAACGTGCTGCTCACCCCGCACGTGGCTGGGTCGGTGCGTGGCTTGTTGCCACGGGCCTACCGACTGGTGGGCGATCAGGTACGCCGCTTCGCCGCCGGGCAACCGCTGATCAACACGGTGGTCGACGGCTACTGACCGGTCGCGTCCGCCGGGGCGTCGGGCAGTGTCTGGCCGGTTGCCTCGACCAGCCGGGGCAGATCCGTCCCACGGACGGCCGGCAGGATGACCTGGCGGCCGTCGTCGAGCCGGGCGACAGCGCGCCCGCGCTGGTCGGTGGTCAGCTCGAGGACCTGGTCCCAACCGATCCGACGCTGCCCGACCAGCGCCCGGATGCGCAGCTCCCGCGCGTCGGCGTCGGTGCCGGCCCGCCAGGCCCAGATCGCGACGGCGAGCGGGACGAGCAGCACCGGCAGCAGGTAGACCGAGGCGTTCGCCAACGGCAGGGCGCCGACGAAGGCGATGATCGCGGCCACCAGGATGGCTTGGTTGTACCGGAAGCGGACCGTGTCGGGCTTACTCACCCTCCGATGATCCCACTCCCTGTCGTTTCGGCTCGCGGCGGGCGGTGCCAGCAGCGCGCGGCACGCCGTACAGTGACACAGGTCGTTGTCTCCTCTGAGTGACCGGCAAGTAACCAATTCGGCCGTCCATCGTTGCCAATCGTGGGTAGCGGACTCGCAACGTCCGATGTCCCGCACCGCCGCACCGCCCCCGTGCCCCCTCACGAAGGCGACCGCCGTGCTCCTCGCGTACCCGTTCCGCGTCCTCGTCCCCCGTCGTGCGGCACCCGAGGCCGCCACGTCCGTGGCGGTGGCGCTGCTCCTCCTCGCCGGTGCCGTCGACCTGGTCCCGACGTCGGTGGTGATCGCGCTGGCCGCCGGTGCCGGCGCCACGCTCGCCGGGCTGCGCCTCTCCCGACTGGCCGCCCGGCGCGGCGCCGACCCGACACCGCGTGCGGCGGGTGTGCTGCTCGACGCGGCGGTGGTCACGGCGGGCCTCACCGCCGTCGTGCTGCCCCTGGCCGGCATCGGGCACACCCTGGCCGTGCTGATCGGGTCACTGGTCGTGGCGGCCCTCTCGACGACCGGCCTGTACCGACTCCCCGGCCGTTCCCGGCCGGCGGCCTCGGTCCGGCTGCGGTGGCTGGTCGAGTCGACAGGTCCGGCCGTCGGTCTGGCCCTCGCCGGCTGGCTGCTGCTGCCCGAGGGCGGCCCGCCGGTCCCGGTTCGGCTGGTCTGCGCGTTGGCGCTCGGCGGGTTGGGCATGGCCGCACTGAACGCGTTCGCGGGGCCGCGGCGGCGCTCCGGTGCGGCGGTCTGCCGGGGCGGCGTCCTGCTCACAATGGGTGGGCTGGTGCTGCTGGCCACGTTGCCGTCCGCGCCGGGCGGGCGGGCGGCCCTGCTGGCCGTACCCCCGTTGGTGTTCGGGATGTTGCTCGTCGCGGTCGGTGCGGCGGATGCGGTGGACGACGCGGAGCCTGCGGAGCCGGTCGCCGCGGCCTGGCCCCGTCTGGTGCTCCCCGCGGCGGTGCTGCTGCTGGCGTCGGGTCTGCATCTGGGGGCCGGCCGCGCACCGGACCCCACGAGCGTGCTGTTGGCCCTGGCGGCGGTGCCACCCCTGGTGCTGCGCGAGCTGCTGCGGGCGAATGACGCGCCCGTGTCCGGTCGACGGGCCGCCCACCGGCGACCGGCCGGCCGGTCGCTGCGGCACCGCCGGGCGGCCCCGGGACGCTGGCCGGGCACGCCGGAGTCGCCGCCCGAGCGGGGGCCCGCCCCCCGGGAGGGCGCGGCCACCACGATGGGTGCCGGCTCGACCTGGTCGCCTGATCACGATTCCGCGTGGTCGGGGCTCAACCGGCGGCCCGCGGCGGGGAGCCGCGGTGACCGGGCCGCCCTGCTGGACGCCCTGGCCGCGATCGGCGACGTTCCGGCACCGGCCGGCGCGTTGCTGCTGGTGGACCTGCACGGCACCGAGGGGGTCGGCCCGACGGCCCGGGAGGACGTGCTGGCCGAGGCGGTGCACCGGGCCCGCGCGGTCATCGCTCCTGACGATCTGGTCACCGGCTGCACGGGTACCGGCTTCGCGGTGGTCACCGCCGCCGGCCCGGTGCTGGCGTACGCGCTGGGCACCCGACTGTTGACCGCGCTCAGCCCGCCCTACCGGCTGGCCGGCGCGATGCTGCGCGTGCAGACGAGCGTCGGGTTGGCCGAGGTGAGCGGCGCCGGGCCGGCGGACGTGCTCCGGCAGGCCGAGCTGGCCCGACGCCGAGCCGTGCAGCTGGGCCGGGACCGGGTGGAGTGGTACGACGCGTTCCTGGAGGAACAGCTGGTGCGCCGCCTCGACCTGGAGCGCGAGCTGCCCGGTGCGGTGGCGCGCGGCGAGCTGGACCTCGTCTACCAGCCGGTGGTCGACCTGGCCGACGGGCAGCCGGTGGGCGCGGAGGCGCTGCTGCGCTGGCGCAGCCCGGTGCTCGGGACGGTGCTCCCGGCCGAGTTGCTGCCGGTCGCCGAGGACCTGGACCTGGTCGGCGAGTTGGAGTGGTGGG
Organism: Micromonospora vinacea; assembly: GCF_015751785.1. Taxonomy (NCBI): domain Bacteria; kingdom Bacillati; phylum Actinomycetota; class Actinomycetes; order Micromonosporales; family Micromonosporaceae; genus Micromonospora; species Micromonospora vinacea. The sequence continues at coordinate 3,273,331 of NZ_JADOTY010000001.1, forward strand.
TGCTGGACCGGGCCTGCCGGCAGTTGTCCGACTGGTCGGTGGGCGTCCGGGAGCTGTGGATGGCGGTCAACGTGACGACCCGGGAGCTGACCACTCCGGACTTCGTCCAGCGGCTCGCGGCCGTGCTGGCCGCGTACGGGGTGCCGCCGGAGCGACTGGTGGTGGAGGTGAGTGAGCCGCGGGTCGCCGGTGACCTGCCGACAGTGGTGGCTCGGCTGGCCGGGCTCCGGTCGCTGGGCGTCCGCACGGCGTTGGACGACTTCCGGGCCGAGCACGCCTCACTGGCCCAGCTTCGCCGACTGCCGATCGACCTGCTGAAGGTGGGCCCGGAGTTGGTGGGCGCCCGGCCGGACGGGCAACCGCCGCTGATCGACGTGGTGGTCAACGTGGGCGAGCGGCTGGGCGTCGAGATCGTCGCCGAGGAGTTGGAGTCGTCGACCCAGGTCGAGGGGGCGCGCCGGGGTGGTTGCCGGTACGGGCAGGGGTTCGCGCTGGCCCGTCCGGCGACGGCCGAGCGGGTCGAGGCGTACTTCGAGGAGTTTCCCTCAGCGTCGCGCTGAACCGGTTCATCTGTCGCGGGGCGGTGCGGTGCTGCCGCGCGGCGTGAGGTGGGGCGTCTCGTCCTGCACCCGGCCGGCGGGCTGCCCGGCGACGACGGCGAGCAGTTGCCGAGCGGCGTGCGCCCCGTACGCCGGGATGTCCCGGCCCAGCGCGGTCAACGGCGGGTGCACCAGGCGGCACAGCGGCGAGTCGTCCCAGGCCACGATGGACAGGTCGCCGGGCACCGTGAGGCCCATCTCCTGGGCGACGGAGAGCCCGGCGATGGCCATCACGTCGTTGTCGTAGATGACAGCTGTGGGCCGGTTGGCCGAGCTGAGCAACCGGCGGGTGGCCCGGCCGCCCTCCTCGCCGGTGTAGTCGGACCAGACGGTGACCGCGTCGACCAGGCCGAGCCGTTGGCGGACCGCCGCGAAGGCGTCGGTGCGGATCTCGGTGTGCCGCAGGTCGGGCAGGCCGGCGACCCGGGCGATGCGCCGGTGCCCGAGCGCGACCAGGTACTCCACCGTCTCGGTCAGCGCGGCGGCGTCGTCGGACCAGAGACTCGCCAGCTCACCGGTGCCGCCGGGGCCGCCGATCACCACCGCCGGCAGTTGCAGCTGTTCGAGTGCGGGGATGCGCCGGTCGTCGGTGCGCAGGTCGCAGACGAGCACCCCGTCCACGCGCCGTTCGCCCCACCAGCGCCGGTAGACGGCGATCTCGGCGTCGTGGTCGGCCACCACCTGGAGGGTCAGCGCGTACGAGCGGGCGGAGAGTTCGGCCTCGACGCCACTGATCAGAGCCATGAAGAAGGGCTCGACGCCGAGGGTCCGGGCCGGTCGGCACAGGGCCAGACCGATCGCCCCGGCGGCGGCGGCCGACAGGGCGCGGGCGGCGCTGCTGCGGCTGAACCCGATCTCGGCGGCGATGGCCAGGATGCGCTGCCGGGTGGCCTCGGAGACGCCGGGCTGCCCGTTCAGCGCGTACGACACGGCGCCCTTGGACACCCCGGCGCGTTGGGCGACGTCGGCGATGGTCGGCCGCTTCACCGGCGTGCTCCTTCGCTCTGTGGCCGTTGACAGCCCGGATTTCCGAACCGTACGGTGGCTCAGCTTATCCGGTTCAGTCAGCATCTTTCGATGCAGAAGGTGCGGGGAAATCGTGAGCCGACAGGCACTCTACGACGGTTGGACAGTGCGAGCGGTCCCCGGAGCGCAGGTGCCGGAGGCTGTCGCCGGCCGGTCCGTTCCGGCGACAGTACCTGGCTGCGTGCACACCGATCTGCTGGACGCCGGGCTGATCCCCGACCCCTACCTCGACGACAACGAGCGGGCGGTGGCGTGGATCGGGCGCACCGACTGGGTCTACCAGACCACCTTCGTCCACCGGACGGGCGACGACGAGCGCGTCGACCTGGTCTGCGCCGGCCTGGACACCGTCGCCACGCTCACAGTCAACGGGGTCGAGGTCGGCCGCACCGCGAACATGCACCGCGGCTACCGCTTCGACGTCCGAGCGCTGCTGCGGGACGGGGACAACGACCTGGTCGTCACGTTCGACTCCGCGTACCGCTACGCCGAGGCGCAGCAGGAGCGGCTGGGCGACCGGCCCAACGCCTACCCGGAGCCGTTCCACTTCATCCGCAAGATGGCCTGCAACTTCGGCTGGGACTGGGGGCCGACAGTGGTCACCGCCGGCATCTGGCAGGAGATCAGCCTGCACGCCTGGTCGACCGCCCGACTGGCCACCGTCCGCCCACTTGTCACAATGGACGGTCGCGACGGCCGGGTCGAGGTGCACGTCGAGGTCGACCGGGTCGCGGACGTCCCGCTGACCGTCCGGGCCGCCGTGGCCGACGTCCGCGCCGAGGTGGTCGTCCCGGCCGGGCAGCGCACGGCCGTGCTGACCCTCACCGTCCGCGAGCCCGCGCTGTGGTGGCCCCGGGGGTACGGCGACCAGACCCGTCACCCCATCGAGGTGACTCTGCACGCACCGGACGGCGACACAGTGGACGCCTGGTCGCACCGCATCGGCTTCCGCTCGGTAGGGATCGACACCACACCCGACGAGCACGGCACCCCGTTCGCGTTGTCGGTCAACGACGTCCCGGTCTTCGTGCGCGGGGTCAACTGGATCCCGGACGACGCGTTCCCCACCCGGATCACCCGGGCCCGGCTGGCCGAACGCTTCGACCAGGCGGTCGCGGCCAACGTCAACCTGCTGCGGGTCTGGGGCGGCGGCCGGTACGAGTCGGCGGACTTCTACGACCTCGCCGACGAACGCGGTCTCCTCGTCCAGCAGGACTTCCTCTTCGCCTGCGCCGCGTACCCGGAGGAGGAGCCGTTCGGCACCGAGGTGGCCGCCGAGGCCGCCGAGCAGGTGACCCGGCTCGCGCCGTACCCGTCGCTGGTGCTCTGGACCGGCAACAACGAGAACATCTGGGGCTGGCACGACTGGGACTGGCAGCAGGCCCTCGCCGGGCGCACCTGGGGGCGCGGCTACTACCTCGACGTGCTGCCCCGGATCGTCGGAGAGCTGGACCCGACCCGCCCGTACTGGCCGGGCAGCCCCTGGTCGGGCAGCGAGGCGATCCACCCCAACGACCCGGCGCACGGCACCACCCACATCTGGGACGTGTGGAACACCGACGACTACACCAAATACCGGGAGTACGTCCCGCGCTTCGTCGCCGAGTTCGGCTACCAGGCCCCACCGGCGTACGCGACGCTGCGCCGGGCGTTGAGCGACGAACCCCTCGCCCACGACTCACCGGGCATGGCGCACCACCAGAAGGCGGCCGGCGGTGACGTCAAGCTCCAGCGGGGCCTCGACGCGCACCTGCCCGCACCGGCGGACTTCGACGACTGGCACTACCTGACGCAGCTCAACCAGGCCCGGGCGATCCGGCTCGGCGTGGAGCACTTCCGCTCCCACCGGGACGTCTGCGCGGGCACCATCGTCTGGCAGCTCAACGACTGCTGGCCGGTGACCTCCTGGTCGGCCGTCGACGGCGACGGCCGCCGCAAACCCCTGTGGTACGCGCTGCGCCACGCGTACGCCGACCGGTTGCTCACCGTGCAGCCCCGCGACGGTGGGCTGGCCCTGGTCGCTGTCAACGAGACCGCCGAGCCATGGACCGCGCCGGTCTCGGTCACCCGGTTCACGCTCACCGGGGAGCCGAGGGCGAAGACCTCGGTCGACCTCGACGTCCCGGCGTACTCCTCGGTGGTGCTGGCGCTGCCGGCGGACCTGGTGCGGCCGGAGGATGCCCGGCGCGAGTTGCTCGTCGCGGAGGCCGGTGGCACCGCGGAGCGCGCCCTGTGGTTCTTCGCCGAGGACCGGGAGGTGGAGTGGCCGGCGGCGGCCTGGGACGCGACGGTCGAGCCGGTCGACGGTGGGCAGCGGGTCAGGGTCACGGCGCGCACGGTGCTGCGCGACCTGACGCTCTTCCCGGACCGGCTGGATGCGTCGGCCACTGTGGACACAGCCCTGGTCACTCTGCTGCACGGCGAGTCGACGACCTTCACCGTGCACGCGGACGGGTTGCTGGACCCGGCGGCCCTCGTCGCCCGCCCGGTGCTGCGCTGCGTCAACGACCTCGCCTGACGTTCCAAGATCGTGCTCGATCGATGGAGTAGTGGCCTCCCGTGGCTGCGGAGGCCACTACTTCCTGATGTCCTTTGCTCTGCACCCGCGGGCGCGACGGCTACGGTCTGCGGCTGGTGCTTATTGGGGTGCAGAGCAAAGGGGGTGGGGGTGGCCTGTGCGCCCTCACCAGGGCGAGGGGCCGGCTGCTGATCAAGGTCGGCACTATGGTGCGCTCCATCCCGCCGGTTTTGCCTGGGACAGCGTCGTGACATCAAGTTGAAGACTTGTTCAAGTGATAAAGTCTTCGCGTCGAGGGGGGGATCTCATGTCGGTGCCGCTGTACCAGGCCAAGGCGGAACTGTTCCGCACGCTCGGGCACCCGGTGCGTATCCGGGTCCTCGAACTGCTCCAGGACGGCCCGAAGCCGGTCCGGGACCTGCTCGCCGTCATCGAGGTCGAGGCCTCCAACCTCTCCCAGCAGCTCGCCGTGCTGCGCCGCGCCGGGATGGTCACCTCACACCGCGACGGTCCCCTCGTCATGTACGCGCTCAGCACCCCGGACGTGGCCGACCTGCTGGCCGCCGGGCGGCGGATCCTCGGCGCGGTCCTCACCGACCGGGACGGCCTCCTCGGGGAGCTGCGCTCCACCGGCGCGGACAGGTGAGCAGCGCCATCCCGGTGGCCCGAGAGCGGCTGCTCGGGCTGCTGCCCGGCCGGGCCGACTGGGCCGCGGTCCACCGCTCACCGCGCCGGGACCTGCTGGCCGGGCTCACCGTGGCGGTGGTGGCGCTGCCGTTGGCCCTGGCGTTCGGTGTCACCTCCGGCCTGGGCGCCCAGGCCGGGTTGATCACCGCCGTGATCGCCGGTGCGGTGGCTGCTGTCTTCGGGGGCTCCAACCTCCAGGTTTCCGGGCCGACCGGGGCGATGACGGTGGTGCTGGTGCCGGTGGTGCAGCAGTTCGGAGCCACCGGCGTGCTGATGGTCGGGGCGATGGCCGGCCTGGTGCTGATCGCGCTCGCCGTGGCCCGCCTGGGCCGGTACGTCCGCTACCTGCCCACCCCGGTGCTGGAGGGCTTCACCGCCGGCATCGCCGTGGTCATCGCGCTGCAACAGGTGCCCGCCGCACTCGGCGTCAGCGACGCGCACGGGGAAAAGGTCTGGGCCGTCGCCTTCGACGCGGTCGCCCGTTTCGTCGTACACCCGCGGCCGGCCGCGCTCGCGGTGGCCCTCGCCGTCGCGGCGCTGATGCTGCTGGGTGGCCGGTGGCGACCCGGCCTGCCGTTCTCGCTGCTCGGTGTGGGGGCCGCCACCGTCCTCGCCGAGGTCATCCCGGTCGATCTGATCCGGATCGGCGCGTTGCCGCAGGGCCTGCCCGCGCCCTCGCTCAGCTTCCTCGACCTCGGCGCACTGGGCGTGCTGCTTCCCAGCGCCCTCGCCGTCGCCGCGCTCGCCGCCCTGGAGAGCCTGCTGTCCGCCACCGTCGCCGATGGCATGACCGTCGGCGAGCGGCACGACCCGGACCGGGAACTCTTCGGTCAGGGGATGGCCAACCTCGCCGCCCCCCTCTTCGGCGGCATCCCGGCGACCGCCGCCATCGCCCGGACGGCTGTCAACGTCCGCGCCGGGGCGGCCTCGAAGCTGGCGGCCCTCACCCACGCCGTCGCCCTCGCGGCCATCGTGCTGGCCGCCGCGCCGTTGGTCGGCCGGATCCCGCTCGCCGCCCTGGCCGGGGTGCTGCTGGCCACCACCGTCCGCATGGTGGAGGCTGGTTCGCTGTGGGCGCTGGCCCGGGCCACCCGGGGTGACGCCGTCGTGCTGGTACTCACCTTCGCCGTCACGGTGATCTGGGACCTCGTCACCGCCGTCGCGGTCGGCGTCGGCGTCGCCGTGGTGCTCGCCCTGCGCGCGGTGGCCCGCAGCGCCCGGCTGGAACAGGTGCCCCTCGACCCAGGGGAACACAGCGCCGAGGAGTACGCGCTGCTCACTGAACACATCGTCGCGTACCGGCTGGACGGGCCGCTCTTCTTCGCTGCGGCCCACACCTTCCTCCTCGAACTCTCCGAGGTCACCGACGTCCGTGTCGTCATCCTGCGAATGTCCCGGGTGACCACCATGGACGCCACCGGCGCGCACGTCCTCGGCGATGCGATCCGGCGGCTACGCGGACGCGGGATCGTCGTCCTGCTCTCCGGCATCACCCCCGCACACGACCAGGTGCTGGCCACACTGGGGGTGGCTGACGACCTGCGCAGCGAGGAGTTGCTCTTCCCGGACACGCCCGCCGCCATCCGGTACGCCCGCACCGTCGCGCTAGGCGGCGGACGAACCGGGGCGGAGACTGCTGCCACGATCGTGCTCGATCCATGAAGTAGTGGCCTCCCACGCTGGGGAGGCCACTACTTCCATGTTCGCGCACGATCATCACGCCCGGGGGCGCGATGCGGCGGTCAGGCGCGGGCGGCGGCGAGCACCTGGCCGACCAGGGCGCCGGAGGTGCCGGAGCGCTCGTACTCGGGCCGGTTCAGGCTGCCACCCATCAGCGGCGCCGGGTTGCGGTGCACGGCCGGGCTGTCCGAGCTGACCAGGGCCGCGAAGTGGTACTCGTCGGCGCCGGTCGCCTCGACGATCCGGGCGATGTTGCGCGGGGTGATGCCACCGCCCGGCATGATGACGATCCGGCCAGCGGCCCGGCGCACCAGGTCGGCGATGAGCGGAGCACCCTCCAGCACGCTGACCTCCTGACCCGAGGTGAGCACCCGGTGCACGCCCAGCTCGATCAGCTGCTCGAGCGCCGCGTGCGGGTCGCGGGTCATGTCGAACGCCCGGTGGAAGGTGATGCTGGCGTCGCCCGCGGCGGCGATCAGCCGGCGGGTGGTCGGCACGTCGACGTCGCCCTCGGCGGTCAACGCGCCGATCACGATGCCGTGCGCGCCGGCCGCCACAGCGGCCCGCACGTCCCGCTCCATGGCCTCGATCTCGAACGGCGAGTAGATGAAGTCGCCGGCCCGGGGGCGGACGATCACGTGTACCCGGATCCGGCTGACCGCGCGCAGCGTCGTCTCGATGGTGCCCAGGCTGGGGGTCAGCCCGCCGTCGAAGAGCGCGGAGCACAGCTCCACCCGGTCGGCGCCGGCCTCCTCGGCGGCGACCGCGCCCTCGACGCTGTCGATGCAGATCTCGAATGTGTTCATGATTCTTCCTTTTCCGTGCGAGGCGATGCCGCCTCCGTGCGAGACGATGCCGCTTCGGTCCGAGACGATGCTGTGGTCCAGTCGATGACGGCCGTGACGGCACCGACCGGTACGCCGCCGCCGAGCACCGGCACCTGGCGCAGCGCGTCGGCCCCACCCACCGGTACGCCCACGGCGTCGAGGGCGGCGAGGGCGGCGAGGGCGATGGCAGTGGTGGCTCGGGGTGAACCGTCGATCGCCTTCACCGCCACCGCGTGACCGTCCGGTGCGGCCACCCCGAGCACGCCCTCGGCCCCACCCTTGGCGAGGACGCCGGGCAGCGCCCGCATCAGGTCGGTGTTCGGGTGCCCGTGCCAGCCGCCGACGTACTCCGGGTGTTCGCGCATGGCCTGCGCCACCAGTGCCTCGTCGCTCCCGGCGGGCGCGTTGACCAACGCCTGGAAGGTGCGGGCCAGGCCGGTCAGCGACAGGCCGAACAGCGGTGCGCCGCAGCCGTCGACAGCGTGGTGCGCGATCGGCGCGCCGGCCAGCCGGGCGACGGCGGCGGCGGTCTCCCGCTGGAGCGGATGGTTCGGGTCGAGGTAGTCGTGGGTGCTCCAGGACCGGGCGACGCAGGCGACGAGCATCGCGGCGTGCTTGCCGGAGCAGTTCATCCGGATCCGGTCGCGCTGTCCGTTGGCGCGGATCAGCCGATCCCGGGTCGGTTCGTCCTCCGGCCAGTCCTCCGGGCAGCCGAGCGCGTCCTCGGTCAGGCCGGCCCGGGCAAGCATCGCCCGAACCACCTCGACGTGCCGGTCGTCGCCGGTGTGACTACCGGCGGCGAGCGCCAGCGCCGGGCCGGTCAGCTCGTCGCCGGCGGCGATCCGGCAGGCCAACGCCTGCACCGGCTTGAGGGTGGAGCGGGGGAGCACCGGCTCGTCGGGTACGCCGGCGGAGAGGGCGGCAGTCCCGTCCGGGGCGAGCACCACGACGCTGCCGTAGTGCCGGCTCTCGACGAAGCCGTTGCGCACGACCCGGGCCAGTTCGGCGTAGCGGAAGATGGTCACCGGGGGGTGTTCCCTTCGAGAAGCGGCGGGGGCAGCTCAGCGGTCCGCCGTCCGCGCCGGCCGCCGAAGCGGCCGTTGCGGGCCTGGAGTACGCGGGCGAACTTCGACAGCGAGGCGTTGACCACCAGGTAGATCAGCGCCACCACCAGGAACGTCTGGATCAGCAGGTGGGTGTACGAGGCGAGCACCTGCCCGCTGTAGAGCAGCTCGGTGTAGCTGACCACGAAGCCGAGCGAGGTGTCCTTGAGCAGCCCGACCAGCTGGCTGACCAGGGACGGGGCGAGTTGGAGCAGCGCCTGCGGCAGGACCACCAGCGCCATCACCTGCCCACGGCGCAGGCCGATCGCGAGGCCGGCCTCGGTCTGGCCACGGTCCAGCGCCAGGATGCCGGACCGGAAGATCTCCGCGAACGCCGCCGAGTTGGAGACCACCAGCGGCACCACGAGCTTCCAGAACAGCGGGAAGTTCAGCCCGTACTGCGGCAGGGCGAACAGCGTCACGTAGATCAGCAGCAGGGTGGGTACGGTCCGGAAGATCTCCACGTACGCGCCGGCCAGCCAGCGCAGCGGTCGATGCGTAGACAGCCGACCGAGCGCCAGCAGCAGCCCGAGCGCGGCGCTGAGCACTGCTGTCGCGGCGGCGGCGCGCAGCGTGGCCCACAGACCGTTGAGCAGGTACCGCCAGATCGGCCAGGTGGTGAACGGCTCCCACCGGGCGGCGGCCAACTCGCCGTGGCTGGCGAACTGGTAGACGGCCGCGACCAGGGCGCCGACCAGGAGGATCGCGCCCAGCACTGTGGCGATCCGGATCCGCCGCTGGGCGCGGGGGCCGGGCTCGTCGAAGAGGATCTGTTGCGTCTTGTTCATCGGACGATCGCCAGCCTTCGTTCGAGCAGGCCGGTGACCTGACCGATGATCAGCGCCAGCAGCATGTAGGCGAGGCCCGCGCCGGTGAAGACGGCGATCGGTTGGGCCTCGACCAGGTTCACGTTGTTGGCCGCCTGGGTCAGCTCGACCACGCCGACGGCGGCGGCAAGCGAGGTGTTCATCAGCAGCGCGATGCAGATGTTGCCGATCGGCTGGATCACCGCCCGGAGTCCCTGCGGCAGGATCACGTGCCGCAGGGACTGGCCGAAGGTGAGCCCGATGGCACGGGCTGCCTCGGCCTGGCCCACACCGACCGTGTTGATCCCGGCGCGGATCGCCTCGGCCAGGTACGCCCCCTCGTACACCGCGATGACGATGGCGGCGGAGGTGAACAGCGGGAACGTGATGCCGATGGTCGGCAGCGCGAACACGAAGAGCACCAGCAGCGCCAGCAGCGGCAGGTTCTGGAACACCTCGACGTAAGCGGTGCCGATGGCACGCAGCAGCGGGACGGGAGCGATCCGCAGGGTGGCCACGACGATGCCCAGCAGCATCGCGCCGACGGTGGTCACGACGGTCAGTTCGACCGTCGTGACCAGGCCGTGGCCAAGCTGACTCAGGTGGGCGGTGAGGGCTTCCATCGGTACGGGAGACTGCTCAGGAGCCGTCGGCGGAACCGAGGGCGGGCGGGGTGGGCGCGCCACCCTCCACCACCGAGCCGAGGGTGCCCTCCCAGACCTTCGCCCACGTGCCGTCGGCCTGGATCTTCTTCAGCCAGTTGTTGACGAACTCCTTGAACTGCGCGTCCTCCTTGTTGAGGCCGATGCCGTACGCCTCGGTGGTGAACGGCTCGCCGACCACCTTCATCCCCGGGTTCGCCTTGGCGCCCGAGGCGAGCAGCGTGAAGTCCTGCACGTACGCGTCGCCGCGCTTCTGGAGCAGCGCCTGCAACGCCTGCGGGTCGGTGCCGAAGGCGATCTGCTTCGAGCCGGGCGCGGCCGAGGGCAGCGCGGTGACGGCGGGGGTGTTCGCCCCGACGATCACGGTCTTGCCGGCGAGGTCCTTGACGCTCTTGATCGAGGTGTCGTCCTTGCGGACCCCGACGGCGAGGCCGGAGGTGAGGTACGGCCCGGCGAAGGCGACCTGGGTGGCCCGCTGCGGGGTGATCGTGTACGTCTGGAAGACCGCGTCCACCGACTTGGCCTGGAGCATGGCCTCCCGGGTCTGGGTGCCGATGGTCGTCGTCTTCACCTCGGGCTTGCCGATGATGTACTTCGCCAGCAGCTTCGCCATGTCGGCGTCGAAGCCCTCGATGGTGCCGCTGACCGGGTTCTGCTGGGCGAGCAGCGGCGCGTCCAGGGAACCACCGATGTTCAGGTAGCCGCGCTTGCGGATCGCCTCCATCGTCGAACCCGCCGGGATGTCCGCGTCGGTGGCGACCGGTGCGGCGTCGTACACCGACTGGGCGACCACGCCGTCCCCGCCCAGGCCGGGGTTGCCGGGCAACGTCGGTGCGCCGCCGCCGCTGTCGCCGCCGCAGCCGGCGGCGGCGAGGGTCACCGCCACCGCGGTGGCGGTGAGGGCGAGCGACCGCCGCCCGGTGAAGCTCATCTTGAGGATTGACATGACACCCTCCCGTTGGGGGCTAGTGCTGGAGGATCTTGGATAGGAAGTCGCGGGCCCGCTCGGTGCGCGGAGCTGCGAAGAATTCGTCGGGAGCGCCGGATTCGACGATCCGGCCGTCGTCCATGAAGACCACCCGGTCGGCGGCGCGACGGGCGAAACCCATCTCGTGGGTCACCACGATCATGGTCATCCCCTCGGCGGCGAGGGAGACCATCACGTCGAGCACCTCGTTGACCATTTCCGGGTCGAGGGCCGAGGTCGGCTCGTCGAAGAGCAGCACCTTCGGCTGCATCGCCAGGGCCCGGGCGATCGCGGCCCGCTGCTGCTGCCCGCCGGAGAGTTGGGCCGGGTGGTGGTCCGCCTTGTCGGCGATACCGACGCGCTCCAGCAGGGCCATCGCCTGCTGCCGCGCCTCGGGTCGAGCGATCCGGCGGACCCGGGTGGGGCCGAGGGTGATGTTGTCCAGCACCGTCTTGTGGCCGAAGAGGTTGAAGGACTGGAAGACCATGCCGACGTCGGCGCGCAGCCGGGCGAGGGCGCGGCCCTCGGCGGGCAGCGGCTCACCGTCGATCTCGATGCTGCCCTGCCCGGCGGTCTCCAGCCGGTTGAGGCAGCGGCACAGTGTCGACTTGCCGGAGCCGGAGGGCCCCACGACGACGACCACCTCGCCGGCGGCCACGGTGAGGTCGATGTCCTTGAGCACGTGCAGCGGACCGAACCACTTGTTCAGGCCGCGTACCGACACCATCGGTCGGTTCGCACCCGTCGTCTCCGGTGCCACCAGACGGCCCCACTTCCTTCGACTGCAAAACTAAGTCAGCTTCATATCGAACCAACAGCGCCATCTAAAAGTAGCCAGGAAACTAAGTCAACCGGTTGCTTGAACAAACTGCGGGTGCTAAGAAGCTGACGTGACGATTGACGACGCGCCACGCGAAGCCCTCCGGGGCGGCCCCCGGGAGCTACTGCGCTGGGTGGCCACCGGTGCGGCCGTCAGTCGGGCCGACCTGTCCCGCCTCTCCGGGCTCTCCCCGTCGACGGTGTCCCAGCGGGTCGAGGCGTTGATCAGCCAGGGGTTGCTGGAGGAGACCGGCGCCGGGCGGTCCCGGGGCGGGCGGCGACCCCGCCAGCTCGCCGTGCCCACCGGCGGTGCCGTGGTCGGCGCCATCGACCTCGGCGCCCATCACGCCCGCGTCGGCGCACTGGATCTCTCCGGGCGGGTGGTCCAGGCCCGCACCCTGCCGGTCCGCATCGAGGACGGCCCGGAGGCGGTGCTCGGTGCGCTCCTCACCGAGGTCGCCACCCTGGTGGACGGCGAACCGGCGGCCTCGTCCGGCGGTTCGGCGACAGGCGCGCTCCGCGGCGTCGGCATCGGGATCCCCGGCCCGGTCCAGCACGCCACCGGGCGGATCGTCAGCCCGTCGCGGATGCCCGGCTGGAACGGCTTCGACGTCGCCGCGTTCTGCGCCGGCCGGGTCGACGTGCCCGTCATCGTGGACAACGACGCCAACCTGATGGCGCTCGGCGCGCACCGCACCGCGCACCCCGAGTTGGACCACGCCGTCTACATCAAGGCTGGCACCGGGATCGGCTCCGGTGTGATCTCCAGTGGACGGTTGCACCGGGGCGCGCAGGGCTCGGCCGGGGACATCAGCCACTGCCGGGTGGTGGCCGATCCCGCGCCACCGTGCACCTGTGGAAACGCCGGCTGTCTGGAGGCGGTGGCCAGCGGCGCCGCACTGGTCACCGCGCTCCGTGGTCAGGGCGTACCGGTGTCCGACCTGACCGGTGTGATCCGCCTGATCGACGACGGTGACCGGCAGGCCACGGCCCTCGCCCGACAGGCCGGCCGTGCCGTCGGCGAGATCCTGGCCGTGGTGGTCAACTTCTTCAACCCGCAGGTGGTGGCCATCGGCGGTCGGCTCGCCGACTGTGAGCCGCTGCTGGCCAGCATGCGCGCCACCCTCTACGAGCGGTGTCTCCCGCTGGCCACCCAGACCCTGCTCATCGAGCGGGTCGCCGCCGGCCAGGACGTCGGCATCACCGGTGCCGCCCACCTGGTGATCGATCACGTCGTAGCGGCCGCCTGACCTCGCCTGCTCCGATACCCAGCGTGATCCGTCCTGGGCAGCAAGCCAGATATGTGAGCTATCGGCCGGTTCCCGCCGCACATCGTCCTGACATTTTCCTTACAGGCAGTCACGTAACCTCCCGGTGTTCTCACTGACCCGTGATCCCTCCTGGAGGTTTCGACGTGCGGATCAACGGACGGCTGCTCGTGCCGATCTCGTTGTCAGCGGTGCTGGCGACCGCCGCCTGTGGCCTGTCCACACCGGCGTCCGGGCAGGTCGAGGTCCCACACACCGGCCCGAGTGCGCAGAGCTCGGCTCCGAGCCGCAGCGACACCCCGACCTCCAGCCCGACTCCGAAGATTCCGACCGACGCGCAGATCCCCACCAGGGCCGCCGGCACCTTCACCACCGCAAGCGGCAACGGTCGCGTGATCGGCAAGGGCAAGAAGCGAGTGCGGTACAGCGTCTCGGTGGAGAAGGGCATCGCCTGGGGTGACATCCCGGCCTGGAAGCCGGACCGGTTCGCTGCGAGCATTGAGCAGGTGTTGGCGGCGCCGAACGGGTGGGCCACGTCGGCACAGCACCCGGTCACCAACTCCGCGGTGAACCTGACCCGGGCGTCGTGGTCCTTCCAGCGGGTCGGCAGCTCGACTGTCGACGTCGACGTGCGGCTCGCGACACCGAGGGCGGTGGACCGACTCTGCGGCGCGAGCGGCGTCGACACCGAGGGCGTCTACTCCTGCAAGTACGGCAAGACCATCATGATCAACCTGCGGCGGTGGCTCCAGGGCTCACCGGGATATCCGGTCAGCATCGACGAGTACCACGCCGGCGTGATCAATCACGAGTTCGGTCACTTCCTCGGCTTCGCCCACATGAAGTGCGGCGGTCGCGGCAAGCCGGCCCCGGTCATGATGACCCAGACGATGGGCCTGGGCGGGTGCGTGCCCAACGTCAGCCCGTTCGTCGGCAACGGGCAGTTCGTCAGCGGACCCTGGGCGCCGTCCTGACCTGATGATCCGGACCTGATGGCCTGCGGTCCACCGAATTGGACGGTTTCCATGGGGTCGCATGCTCGAGAATGGGTGCCGCAGTCGATGTCCTCCCAGCTGTGCCGGCTCTGCGGCGAAGGCGCTCTTTCCTTCGGCCCCTGATCGGGGAATCAACAGGCCAGCCGTCAGACAAAGAGGCCTTTTGTAGGATATCTGACAGAGCTGAGCGTGGAGGCATTCGATATTTGCTGGACCGAGTTCAAGAATTGCCTGAACGGCTGACATTGAACTGTCAGAGTGGGTGCGTTCTGAGCTGCCTCGTCATGTGGTTTCCGCCTGGCCGGAGGACTAATTTCCGAGTGTGCCTATGGCACTGTGCGAAGCGCTTTGGTTCTCTGCGCACCAGCGCCAGTCAAGACCCGGGAGACACCACTCGATGACGGTACCCAACGAGCCTGCCCAGAATCAGTTCCCCGCCGGCCAGTCGCCGATGCCGCCGACGGCTCAGTTCTCGCAGGTGCCCGCCGGGCAGTTCCCGCCGGCCCCGGCAGGTCAGTCTCCGCTGCCGCCCAACCAGTTCCCGCCGTCGCCCACCCCCAAGAAGCGTGCATCCTGGCTACTGCCCACTCTCATCGGGATCGGCGCCGTCGTGGTGCTCTGCTGTGGTAGTGCCGTGGTGGTCAGTCTTACCGCTGATGACAACAAGGTTGACGCCGCCGCCGTTAGCAGTGGCGCACCCGCCGCCACGAACAGCGTTGCCGCGAGCGCAGCGCCACTCGCAGACGAGGCGGTCGCACCCACACCGGCCAAGACTTCGGCGGCTCCCGCAGAGACGAAGCCCAAGGCGGCCGGCATCGGCGACAAGGTACGCGGCGGTGATTTCGAATTCACCGTCAAGAGCGTGAAGTGTGGGATCGCGAAGGTGGGCAGCGAGTTCCTCAACACCAAGGCGCAGGGCACGTTCTGCAGAGTCAGCGTGACGGTCAAGAACGTTACTAAGAAGGCGCACAGCTTCCACGCCGACGGCAGTATTTCCGCGCAGGACGGGAGTGGCCGGAAATACGAGGTCGACGGAGAGGCCGGGATCTACGGCAATGATGACGGGCAAGGATTCCTCGATGAGATCAATCCGGGCAACTCGGTGACCGCGAACGTCTTCTTCGACGTTCCGAAGGGCACCAAGCTCAAGACGATCACCTTGGACGCCGGGCTGTTCACCCTCGCCGAGGACGCCGTCGTCACCCTGTGATCGCCAAACTTCCCGGCGACGACGCCCCGACCGCTGTCACGATGCGCTTGACGTCCGGCCCGTCCATTGAAGTGCCCAACCGACCGTCGCGCTTGGTCGCGCCTCAGTGAAGAGCGAGGCCCCCGGCACACGCCGGGGGCCTCGTCGTTACGGCGCTGCGGGGCAGCCAGCCACCGGCAACTGATCAGCGGGTGGTGGTCAGGCCCTCCAGCATCTCGGCGAGATCGGTGGTCTCTGCCGGTGGTGGCGTCTCGATGGCCACCGCCTTGTCGTAGTCGGTGTAGTCGATCACCATGTCGCCCATCGTGCCCATCACCAGGCCGGCCCGACGTGGGCGGTACTGCTCGTCGACCCACAGGTCGACCTTCAACTCCTTGACGCCCTGCGTCGCCAGCGTCTGCTCGGTGGCGTCCCGGCGCCTGGCATCGATCTGCTTGAGGTAGGTCGCCACCGGAGTGGTGACGGTGTAGTGGACCGTTGGCACCCCGTTCACCGTCTCCTGCCCCACCACCGTCGTGCCGTCGATGGCGAGCAGCGTCTTGACCTGCTTGACCGGGTCGGCGTCCTCGAACTGCTTGGTGAAGTCCGTGCCTGCCATCTTGCTCAGTCCGGTCAGGTCCATCTTCATCCAGCGCTTCCCACCCGTACCCGTGCGGTTTTCCGCTGGAATCTCGGCGAAGATCACGGCACCGATCATCCGGACGGTGGTCGTGTCGCCCTTCGCGTCGGTCATCTTCATCTCGGCCTTGAGCGGGTCACCCAGGTCGAGGACGCCCTGCATAGAGATCTTCTCGCCGCCCATCGTGCCCGTCATCGTCACGGTCACCGAGTCGGTCTTGTCGGTGGTCTCGGCCGTCTTCAGCAGCGATCCCTTGAGATCACTGGCCAGCAACTCCAGGACGCTGGGCTGCTTCGGCTGCTTCGGCTCGTCCGACGCGCCGGACGTCACACCGCAGGCGGAGACGGCGAACGCGGTGAGCGCCGAGACCGCCACCAGAGCCGGCTTCTTCCAAAAAGACACGTACACGCCTTCCCCCGTAAGAATCTGGGGCGATCCCCAGTAGACCGACGACACGCTAGCCCACGCGGTCGATGCGGGGGCACCGCGTTTTCGCCGATCCGCCCTGATCGAGACGCGATCGTTGATGTCGGGGTATCCGGGTCGACGGGACACCCCGACATCGCGGATGTCGGCGGTACGGGCGGGAGCGGGTGGTTACTCCGGGACGCGGCGGTAGGCGCCGTCGCTGGCCGAGGTGGCCATCGAGGCGTACGCGCGCAGCGCCGCCGACACCGGGCGCTGCCGATCGGTCGGGGTGTACGGCTTGTCGCGCTTCTCCTCGGCCACCCGGCGCGCCTCCAACTCCTCGGCGGGCACGTTCAGCTCGATCGACCGGCTGGGGATGTCGATGACGACCTCGTCGCCGTCGCGGACCAGGGCGATCAGCCCGCCGGACGCCGCCTCGGGGGAGACGTGCCCGATGGAGAGCCCGGAGGTGCCGCCGGAGAAACGGCCGTCGGTGAGCAGCGCACAGGAACGGCCCAGCCCGCGGCCCTTCAGGAACGAGGTGGGGTAGAGCATCTCCTGCATGCCGGGGCCGCCCTTGGGCCCCTCGTAGCGGATCACCACGACGTCCCCGGCGACCACCTGCTTGGCGAGGATCGCGGTCACGGCGTCGTCCTGCGACTCGTAGACCTTGGCCGGGCCACGGAAGGTCAGGCAGTCGTCCGGCACGCCGGCGGTCTTCACCACGCTGCCCTCGGGCGCCAGGTTGCCGTGCAGGATGGCCAGCCCACCGTCGGCGGAGTAGGCGTGCTCGCGGTCCCGGATGCAACCGCCGGCCGCGTCGGTGTCCAGCGACGACCACCGGTTGGTGGTGGAGAACGGTTCGGTGGTGCGCACCCCACCGGGTGCGGCGTGGAACAGCTCGACGGCCGTCGGGGTGGGGGAGCCACCGCGCACGTCCCAGTCGGTCAGCCACTGCGCGAGGGAGGGGGAGTGCACGGCGTGCACGTCGCGGTTGAGCTGCCCGGCCCGGTCCAGTTCGCCGAGGATCGCCGGGATGCCGCCGGCCCGGTGCACGTCCTCCATGTGGTAGTTCGGCGAGTTCGGTGCGACCTTGGCCAGGCACGGCACGCGCCGGGAGATCGCGTCGATGTCGCTGACGCCGAAGTCCATCTCCGCCTCGCGGGCGGCGGCGAGCAGGTGCAGCACCGTGTTGGTGGAGCCGCCCATCGCCACGTCCAGGGCGACCGCGTTCTCGAAGGCGGCCTTGGAGGCGACAGTGCGCGGCAGCACCGAGTCGTCGTCGCCGTCGTACCACCGCTTGGAGATCTCCACGACGGTCCGGCCGGCCTCGACGAAGAGTGACCGGCGGGCGGCGTGGGTGGCCAGCGTGGAACCGTTGCCGGGCAGCGCGAGCCCGATAGCCTCGGTGAGGCAGTTCATCGAGTTGGCGGTGAACATGCCGGAGCAGGAGCCGCAGGTCGGGCAGGCGGAGCGCTCGATCTCACCGAGCTGTTCGTCGGTGACCGCCTCGTTCGAGGAGGCGATCATCGCGTCGATCAGGTCGATCTTGCTGTGGACGACGCCCTCGATCGCCATCGTCTTGCCGGCCTCCATCGGGCCGCCGGAGACGAAGACGGTGGGGATGTTGAGCCGCAGCGCGGCCAGCAGCATCCCGGGGGTGATCTTGTCGCAGTTGGAGATGCAGACCAGGGCGTCCGCGCAGTGCGCGTTGACCATGTATTCGACAGCGTCGGCGATCAGCTCACGGCTGGGCAGCGAGTAGAGCATGCCGCCGTGGCCCATCGCGATGCCGTCGTCGACAGCGATGGTGTTGAACTCCCGGCCCACCCCGCCGGCCTCGGCGACCGCGTCGGCGACCAGGCCACCCATGTCCTTGAGGTGTACGTGACCAGGCACGAACTGGGTGAAACTGTTGGCGATGGCGACGATCGGCTTGCCGAAATCGTCGTCGGTCATCCCGGTGGCCCGCCAGAGGGCCCGGGCGCCGGCCATCGTCCGACCGTGTGTGGAGGTCCTCGACCGCAGCTCAGGCATGCATACCAGCATGACACCATCGACCCGCCGGGCCACCCGGCTATCTCCCGTGTCCCAACAGATGCACACTCAACCCCCCATGAGGTGCGCCCATCCGGCACTCTTGGAGGCGTGCATTTTCCACCGGGCATGGTCGCTGTCGCGGCGCTCAGCGGCCTCGTCGCCGCGGTGGCCGCTGTACTGCTGACCCTCGTCGCCCGGCGGCGGACGAGGCCGCGCCGCCCGGCGCACGTGCTGCTCGCGGCGGCCGCCGGGGTCGCCCTGCTCAGCCTCCTGGCCGGGGTGCTCGCCGCCCTCAGTGCGAACGACCACTGGGCCCACGAGCAGGGGCAGCGCACCGGTTGGGCGACAGCGGTGGCGATCGGCACGGCGGTGGCCGGGCTGGCCTTCGCCGCTGGTCTGCTCCGGCTGCCCGGGGTGGCCGCCACCGCCGCGGGAACCGCCCGGCTGGCCCTGGACGGGTTGGTCATGGCGGCGGCGCTGTGGTTCGTCGGCTGGGTGCTCTTCTCCGAGCCCACCCGGTTGCTCGGTGCCGCCACCCCGATGGCCTGCCCGGCGATTCTGGTGGCCACTGTGAGCGCCGCGCTCGGCGCCGGGCTCGTCGTGATCGTCGTCTTCCGGGCCGCCACACCACGTCGACGGCTGGCCGCGCTGGGCACCGGCATCAGCGCGGTGACCTTCGGCGGGCTGGGTCTCAGCGCCGGGCTCTGCCAGGCCGGGCCGACCATGGCCCTGACCGGTGCGGTGGTGCTCGCCGCCGGCCTGCTGACCGTCGCGCTCGTCGTGTACCGGGCCGACCGGCCGGGGCAGGTCGACCTGGACCTGGTCGGTAGCGACGGCGAGTACGCCGTCGCCCCGATGCTGGCGATGGCCGCCTCGGCGATGTACCACCTCGCCCAGGACGGCCGGTTCACCGCCGCCGGCATCGTGGCCGGCAGCGTGGAGGGGTTCGCCCTGGTGGCACGGCAGTACCTCACCCTTCGCGACGTGCGGGGATACGCGGGCCGGCTGGTCGAGCGGGAGGCGCACTTCCGTGAGCTGGCGCACACCGATCCGCTGACGTCGTTGGCCAACCGGCGCGGCCTGCTCCGAGCCCTGCACCAGAACGCCGCGGACCGCAAACCCTGTGTGCTGCTCGGCCTCGACCTGGACGGCTTCAAGAACGTCAACGACATGCGCGGCCACGACGTGGGCGACGCCGTGCTGGCCGAGGTGGGCCGGCGGCTGCGTGGCAACCTGCGCCCCGGTGACGTGGCCGCCCGGTTGGGCGGCGACGAGTTCGCCGTACTCATGCAGGGCCGCGCGGTCGAGGCGGACCGGGTCGCCGAACGGCTCCTCGGGGTGCTCAACCGGCCGTACGACCAGCCGGAGGGGCCGGTCTTCCTGTCGGTGAGCATCGGGGTGGCCGACTGGGCAGACGAGCCGGACGTGGAGTTGCTTCTACGCCACGCCGACCTGGCGCTGCGCTACGCCAAGCAGCGCGGCAAGAACCGGATCGAGCGGTACGACGCCGCGTACGACCAGCTGCTGCGCCGCCGTACGACAGTGGAGCACGAGTTGCGCGGGGCCATCGACCGCGACGAGCTGCGGTTGGCGTTCCAGCCGGTGGCGTCGCTGCCGTCGGTGCGGCCGGTCGGCGCCGAGGCGCTGCTCCGTTGGCACCATCCCGAGCTGGGCAACGTGCGTCCGGACGAGTTCATCCCGCTCGCCGAGGAGTGCGGCATGATCGCCCCGCTCGGCGCCTGGGTGCTGCACCAGGCCTGCTACCAGCTCTCCCGCTGGTTGGCGGACGGGCACGACGTCTGGGTGTCGGTGAACGTCTCCCCGCGCGAGCTGCACGCCCCGGAGTACGTGGTCCAGGTCGCCGAGGCGCTGCGCGCCCACCACGTGCCGCCGCAGCGGCTGGTGCTGGAGGTCACCGAGCACGCCGTCGCCACCGACCTGGACGAGCTGATCCGGCGGCTCACCGCGCTGCGGTTGACCGGTGTACGGATCGCGCTGGACGACTTCGGGGCCGGCTACTCGTCGCTGGGGCATCTGCGCCGGTTGCCGATCGACATCCTCAAGATCGACCACAGTCTGGTCGCCGAGCACGAGCCGGTCCGCCCGGTCGGCCAGGACGGTCCGGCGTTCGCCCCGATGGTCGACATCGTGATGCGACTGGGTCACCAGCTGGGGCTGGAGGTGATCGCCGAGGGGGTGACCACCCCGACCGAGTTGGCCGCCGTGGTGGCCGCCGGATGCCGGTTCGGCCAGGGCGCGCTCTTCGGCTGGGGGGTGCCGGCCGAGCACCTGGAGGCGATGCTGGAGGCGGCCACGTCACCGGGTGCGCGTCCCGCTCAGGTGCCCCCGCCACGTCGGGTTCCGCGCGGGTCTGGGCAGCTCACCCCGCCTGCCGATGGCGCGTCGCAGGCCGACGCGCCGACCTCCGTTAACCAACATGTGGGATCAGTTGACTCATCGCGTGAGATGCGTCAGGCTTAGCCGCATGTCGTCGTACCGGTCGCTGCGAGTACTTACCTGAGCGCACTCTCCCTCACCGAGAGTGCGCTGGCCCCGTGCATCTGCACGAGGGCCGTTTTTATTGCCATCGGAACCTGGCGAAGCGGGCCTCGCCCGCCTCGCATCGCTTGACTAGCCACCAGCCACTCCAGCCGAAGGCCAGAACCGCCATGACGAGACCCACGCCCGAGACCCTCGCCCACACCGCCCGCCGGGCCCGCGCGGCCGCCGACCCGACCGTCGACGTCGACCAGGCCGCCACGCGCACGGCCACCCCGGCCGTCCCGGCGGTACGGCCCGCCGCCGCGACCCCGATCTCCGGGGCCGGCTCGCTCGTGCGGTCCCTTGAGGCACTCGAGGTCGACGTCGTCTTCGGCATTCCGGGCGGCGCGATCCTGCCGGCGTACGACCCGCTCTACGACTCGACGGTCCGGCACATCCTGGTGCGGCACGAGCAGGGGGCGGGGCACGCGGCGACCGGCTACGCGCAGGCCACCGGCAAGGTCGGTGTCTGCATCGCCACCTCCGGCCCGGGCGCGACGAACCTGGTCACACCGATCGCCGACGCGTACATGGACTCGGTGGCGATGGTGGCGATCACCGGGCAGGTGGCCAGCCCGTTGATCGGCACCGACGGCTTCCAGGAGGCCGACATCCAGGGCATCACCCTGCCGATCACCAAGCACAACTTCCTCGTGCAGAACGCCGAGGAGATCCCCCGGGTGCTGGCCGAGGCGTTCCACCTGGCCAGCACGGGGCGACCCGGCCCGGTGCTTGTCGACATCCCCAAGGACGTGCTCCAGGCGTCGACCACGTTCTCCTGGCCGCCCACGTTGGACCTGCCCGGCTACCGGCCCACCCTGCACCCGCACGGCAAGCAGATCCGGGAGGCGGCGCGGTTGATGGCCGCGGCCCGGCGGCCGGTCCTCTACGTCGGTGGCGGGGTGCTCAAGGCCGGTGCCACCGACGGGCTGCGCCGGCTGGCCGAGCTGACCGGCATCCCGGTCGTCACCACGCTGATGGCGCTCGGGGCGTTCCCCGACTCGCACCAGCAGCACCTGGGGATGCCCGGCATGCACGGCACTGTCGCCGCGGTCTACGGCCTGCAGAAGGCGGACCTGATCGTCGCGCTGGGCGCACGTTTCGACGACCGGGTCACCGGCAAACTGGACTCGTTCGCCCCGGACGCGGCGGTGGTCCACGCGGACATCGACCCTGCCGAGATCGGCAAGAACCGGCACGTGGACGTGCCGATCGTCGGCGACGCCAAGCACGTCATCGACGAGCTGATCACCGCGGTCACCGCCGAGCGGTCGACGGGGCGCACCGCCGACCTCGGTGACTGGTGGACGCAGCTCGACGACCTGCGCAACCGTTACCCGCTGGGCTACGACGAGCCGGTCGACGGGACCCTGTCCCCGCAGTACGTGATCAAGCGGCTGGGCGAGATCGTCGGCCCGGACGCGATCTTCGTGGCCGGGGTGGGCCAGCACCAGATGTGGGCGTCGCAGTTCATCTCCTACGAGAAGCCGTACACCTGGTTGAATTCCGGCGGCCTCGGCACGATGGGCTACGCGGTCCCGGCGGCGATGGGCGCCAAGGTCGGCAAGCCCGACACGGTGGTCTGGGCGGTGGACGGGGACGGCTGCTTCCAGATGACCAACCAGGAGTTGGCCACCTGCGCGTTGGAGGGCATCCCGGTCAAGATCGCCGTTATCAACAACGGCAATCTCGGTATGGTCCGACAGTGGCAGACGCTGTTCTACAACGAGCGCTACTCCAACACCGAGCTCGGCACCCACAAGCACCGCATCCCCGACTTCGTCAAGCTCGCCGAGGCCCTGGGCTGCGTCGGGCTGCGGTGTGAGACCGCGGCTGACGTGGACAAGACCATCGCCGCTGCCATGGAGATCAACGACGCGCCCGTGGTGATCGACTTCGTGGTCGGCAAGGACGCGATGGTCTGGCCGATGGTCGCCGCCGGCACCAGCAACGACGAGATCATGTTCGCCCGTGGCGTCCGCCCGGTCTTCGACGAGGATGACATTTAATGACCATGCACACCCTGTCCGTGCTGGTGGAGAACAAGCCGGGCGTGCTCGCCCGAGTCTCCGGCCTGTTCTCCCGGCGCGGGTTCAACATCGACAGCCTCGCCGTCGGCGAGACCGAGAACCCGGACGTCTCCCGGATCACCATCGTTGTCAACGCGGAGTCGTCCCCGCTGGAGCAGGTCACCAAGCAGCTGAACAAGCTGGTCAACGTGCTCAAGATCGTCGAACTGGATCCGCAGGTCTCGGTTGCCCGGGAGTTGCTGCTGGTGAAGGTTCGCGCCGACCGGTCCGCGCGGTCGCAGGTGCTGGAGACCGTCAACCTGTTCCGCGCCCGGGTGGTCGACGTCGCACCGGACACGCTGACCATCGAGGCCACCGGCACCCCGGACAAGCTCGACGCGCTCCTGCGCGACCTCGAGTCCTTCGGCATCAAGGAAATGGTGCAGTCCGGGCTGGTGGCCATCGGGCGCGGCTCGCGTTCGATCACCGCCGGTCCCGCGCTGCGGGCCGCCTGACCTGCCACCGGTCGGCCCCTGCGGGCCGTCCCGGAATCCATCCGCACAGACCACGACGGGCCGCCCCGGCCGTCGTACGAAAGGGAAGTTCTCATGAGCGTTGAGGTGTACTACGACGACGATGCCGACCTCGGCCTGATCCAGGCCAAGAAGGTCGCGGTGATCGGTTACGGCAGCCAGGGCCACGCCCACGCGCTGTCGCTGCGGGACTCCGGCGTCGACGTGGTGATCGGTCTGCCGGAGGGCTCGAAGAGCCGTCCCAAGGCTGAGGAGCAGGGCCTGCGGGTGGTCACGCCGGCGCAGGCCGCCGCCGAGGCCGATGTGATCATGGTGCTCGCACCGGACACCGCCCAGCGCGGGATCTACGCGGAGTCGATCGCCCCGCACCTCGCCCCCGGCAAGGCCATCTTCTTCGGCCACGGCTTCAACATCCGGTACGGCCTGATCAAGCCGCCGGCCGAGGTGGACGTCGCCATGGTCGCGCCCAAGGGCCCCGGCCACCTGGTCCGCCGCCAGTACAGCGACGGCAAGGGCGTGCCCTGTCTCGTCGCCGTCGAGCAGGACGCCAGCGGCAACGCGCTCGCGCTCGCCCTCGCGTACGCGAAGGGGATCGGCGGCACCCGCGCGGGCGCGATCAAGACCACCTTCACCGAGGAGACCGAGACCGACCTCTTCGGCGAGCAGGCGGTGCTCTGCGGCGGCGCCTCGGCGCTGGTGCAGACCGGTTTCGAGGTGCTCACCGAGGCGGGCTACGCCCCGGAGGTCGCCTACTTCGAGTGCCTGCACGAGCTGAAGCTGATCGTCGACCTCATGTACGAGGGCGGCATCGCGAAGATGCGCTACAGCATCTCCGACACCGCCGAGTACGGCGACCTCTCCCGCGGCTCGCGCATCATCGACTCCCGGGTCAAGGACGAGATGCGCAAGATCCTGGGTGAGATCCAGTCCGGCGAGTTCGCCCGCGAGTGGGTCGCCGAGGACGAGGCCGGCCGGCCCAACTTCACCAAGTGGCAGGCCGAGGGTGCGGCGCACCCGATCGAGGAGACCGGCAAGAAGCTGCGCGGCATGATGAGCTGGGTGGACCGCCCGATCACCGAGACCGCCTGACCCGTTCGACAAGGGAACGGTCCACCAGCGGCCGGCGATCCAGCGCTCTCCCCAGCGCGGGTCGCCGGCCGCTGGCCGCAGCCCTTCCGTCAGCGGCTTTCCATCGCCTCGGCCTCAGAGGTGGCCCAGGCGGCCTTCTCGTACAGCCCGAGGGCCTTGAGAGTGCCGGCGAGCGTGCGTAGCGCGACGACCAGCCGTGGCTGATACCGAACGGGGTCGTGCTTGGCCAGCCAGCGGTAGTGCCCGACGGCCTCCTCGACCGCCGCCACTGCCGCGTCCTGTTCGCGAAGCCCCAGGTGGCACCGGGCGATCACGAACAACAGATTGCCGAGCGTCGGTCGGAACCGCAGTGGCTCCACACGGCTCATGTAGGTCAGGTCCTCGCGGGCACCCGTGGCCAGCGTCAGCGCTTCGGCGAACCGACGATGGGAGGCGAGGGAGTCCGCCAGCCCGCTCATCGCCTCGAGTCGGGCGGGCATGTACTTCAGCCGTTTCCAGAGGGGAAGCCGCCGGAACAACTCGACCGCCTCCTCCCGGGCGGCGAGCGCCTCGGCCGGCTCGCCCAGCACCGCCCGGCAGTAGCCGAGCACGGTGAGGGACCGGGCCAACTCCACCCGCTCACGGGCACCGAGTGGCGCGCACCGTAGCCAGGTCTCTCGGGCCTGGTCGGCGAGCGGCAGCGCGTCGCGGGGTGCGTCGGAGCGGAGTTGCATGGCCACCATCAGCTGCGCCGCGGCCAGGACGACGAGGCCGTCCCGGTCGGTCGCGTCCTCGACGTACCCGATCGCCTCCCGGCCCTGCGCGAGCGCGGATCCCACGGTGCTGTCGTCCGGGACCGAACCCTGCGCGACGAGCGCCCGCGCCAACCCCACCTCGTGCCGGCCCGGCCGGTCCTGGACCAGCCGCCGGTAGAGCGCGACCGCATCGTCCGCGGCGGCGGTGCGCCGGGGCACGAAGCTGCGTCGGATTTTCACCTGATGGGACCGGGTGACCAACGCCTCGGCCAGCTTCGGACCGAACCGCGCGAGATCGACGCGGGTCAGCTGTCGGAGCAGCGTGATGCGCACGGCGAGCGACAAGGGCGGATCCTCCCGCAGGGGTGTACCTCCGGTTGTAGTGGGCGCGAGCAACCGTGTCGGTCCGGTGAACGGCCGATGTCCGTCGACCGACCGGGCGTGTGAGGGCACTCACCCCGAAGACCGGAACACGCCGACCAGCGTGGCCCCTACGATCGCCTGTAGGTGCAGCAGCCGGCACCTGACGGCCACGGCACGGATCAGCGCAGGGCGCAGTGCGGCGCCCCCCGCCGCCCGGGCCGATCGCAAACACGACCTCTACGAGGACCGATGAATCCTGTCGTACTGATCGCCGAAGAACTCGCCCCCGCCGCCATCGAGGTGCTCGCCCACGACTTCGACGTCCGTCACGTCGACGGCACCGACCGTCCGGCCCTGCTCTCGGCGCTCTCCGAGGCCGACGCCGTCATCGTGCGCAGCGCGACCCAGATCGACGCCGAAGCGGTCGCCGCCGCGCCGCGACTCAAGGTGGTCGCCCGGGCGGGCGTCGGGCTGGACAACGTCGAGGTGCCGGCCGCCACCGCGCGGGGCGTCATGGTCGTCAACGCGCCCACCTCCAACATCGTCTCCGCCGCCGAGCAGGCCGTCGCGCTGCTGCTCGCCGTCGCCCGTAACACGGCGAGCGCCAGCTCCGCGCTCAAGGCGGGGGAGTGGAAGCGGTCGAAGTACACAGGCGTCGAGGTGCAGGGCAAGACCGTCGGCGTGGTGGGGCTTGGTCGTATCGGGGTGCTCTTCGCGCAGCGCATCGCCGCGTTCGGCACCCGGCTGATCGCGTACGACCCGTACATCCAGCCGGCCCGTGCGGCGCAGCTCGGCGTCCGCCTTGTCGGGCTGGAGGAGCTGCTGCGGGAGAGCGACTTCATCTCCATCCACCTGCCGAAGACGCCGGAGACGGTGGGCCTGATCGGTGAGAAGGAGCTGGCGATCGTCAAGCCCGGCGTTCGCATCGTCAACGCCGCCCGTGGCGGGCTGGTCGACGAGCAGGCGCTCGCGGACGCGATCGCCGAGGGCCGGGTCGCCGGCGCCGGTGTCGACGTGTACAGCAAGGAGCCGTGCACCTCGTCGCCGCTGTTCGCCTTCGACAACGTGGTGGCCACCCCGCACCTGGGCGCCTCCACCCACGAGGCACAGGACAAGGCCGGTCTCGCCGTGGCCAAGAGCGTCAAGCTGGCGTTGCAGGGCGAGTTCGTCCCGGACGCGGTGAACGTGCAGGCCGGCGGTGTGGTCGCCGAGGACGTTCGGCCGCTGCTGCCGCTGGCGGAGAAGCTGGGCCGGGCGTTCACCGCTGTCGCCGGTGGGGTCGCGGCGAGCGTCACTGTCGAGGTCCGCGGTGAGATCGTCAGCCACGACGTGTCGGTGCTCAAGCTCGCCGCCACCAAGGGCCTGTTCAGCTCCGTGGTCGAGGAGCAGGTCACCTACGTCAACGCCCCGCACCTGGCCGCCGAGCGTGGCGTCGAGGTCACCCTTGCCGCCCTGGCCGAGACGGCCGAGCAGCCGACCCTGGTCACGGTGCGCGGCGCGCTGCCTGACGGTCGGACGGTCAGTGTCTCGGGCACTGTCACCCACTCCGGCGCTCGGGACGTCCTGAAGCTGACCGAGGTGGACGGCTTCGACGTGGAGATCGGCGCGGAGGGCATCCTGCTCTTCCTGCGCTACGCCGACCGGCCCGGTGTGGTCGGCACCGTCGGGACCCTGCTCGGCGAGTCGGGCATCAACATCGCCGCCATGCAGGTGGCTCGTCGGGAGGCGGGCGGTGAGACGCTGATGACGCTCACCGTCGACCAGGCGCTCGGCGCTGAGCTGCTCACCTCGGCCGCCGAGTCGATCGGCGCCACGGCGGCCAGCGCCGCCGACCTGCGCGACGAGTAGTAGACGACAAGCACCGTGGGGGGCCTGGCGATTCGCCGGGCCCCTCGTCATTTCCCCGTTGGTGCCGCCGGTCTTGTCAGCCGGGCAGTCGCGCCGGCGGCGGGTAGACCGAGCCGTCCTGCGGGTCGAACAGCATCAGCCCGTGCTCGCCGGCCAGCCGCTCGATGTCCAGTAGCACCTGATCCGCGCAGGTCGGATGCAGGTTCAGCTCGACGTGGTCGTGGGCCGCGTGCAGCGGCGCCACCGCCCACGGGCTGTTCGGGCCGGGGTGACGGTCCGGATAGGACGCGGTGATCGCCCGGTAGAAGCTGACCACCCGCGGGTCGGGGTAGCGGTCCACGTGCCGTCCCTGTCGGCAACCGTCGACCGCTGTCCGCACGTCCTCGGGCGTCGCCCCGTCCTCCAGGGCCCACACGCTCAGATCGAAACTCACGGCCGATAGCGTGCCATCCGCCGTTCACCATGTCGAAACTGCCTCGCCGCCGGTCAACCGTCGATCACCGCGGGCTCCGGCCGGGACGGTCCGGTGTGGAGACTCTTGCGTCGAGTTGCGTCGATTCGCTAGCGTACGCACTGCGGTCACTGGCCGAGTTCGAGGCGCCGGCCCGTCTTCGGGTGGCGCGGTCGACGTCCGGCCCGACCGGTCCGCACCCCTCGGTTGTGCGAGCCACGCGCACTCGTCGCTGACCGGCCCCCACTGTCGTTGCCGAGACGGTGGGGGCCGATCGCGCGCCCGACCAGATCAGCGACGGTGTGCGAAGAGCGCGCGATAGTCGGAGTTGCCCCGGAACCACGCCAGGCCGGTGGGGCCGGCCGCGTAGAGCGCTGTGGCGTAGGCGTCGGCGATCGCCAGATCGGGGCCCACAACGGTGGCGGCGACGAGGTGATCGGCCGGCTCGCCGGTGTGCGGGTCCACCACGTGCCCCTGCCGCCCGGTCACCCCGGAGGTGCCGACCGCGCCGGCGGTCATCTCCAGCACCAGCGGCGCGCGCTCGGGTGCGGTCGGGTGGTGCACCGCGACCCGCCAGGGCCCGCCGTGCGGCGCGCGACCCCGGACGACGAGGTCAGCGCCAGCGAGTACGGCGTAGTCGTGGATGCCGGCGGCGCGCAGTCGCTCCGCTGCGCGTTCCACCGCCCAACCGCCGAGCAGGCCGCCCGGATCGAAGCCGCCGGGCACTGCCCAGGCGTCGAACCACCCGTCGGTGGCCGCCCGCATCGCGGCGCAGCGGTCCACGAGATCGGCGAGCGGCGGGTACGACTCGGGGCTGATCTCGTCCCGACGCAGCCGGGAGACCAGGCTCTCCGGGCGGTTGGGGCCGTAGGTGAGGTCGATGGCGCGCAGCTCGGCGACGCTGTCCCGCAGCGCCTCGCCCACCCCCCGGCGGCCGAGCCACTCGGGTGCGTTGAGTAGCAGGGTGTACTCGGCGGTCGCGGTGCGTACGGTGTGCTGCACCGCGATCCGGCCCTCGGTGGCGGCGGCCGGGTCGATCCGGTGCCGGCGGCTGCCGAGTCGAAAATCCGGCCGACGGTTGCGGAACGCGGACGGGTCCGGCCAGCGGGTCCGTGGCTGCTCGTCGATGCGCATCGCATCTGCCCCCTCGCACGTGGCGCCGCGTCCTCGCGACCCCGTTGCTCAGCGGGCCCCCGCGACCCGCTGGGTACTACCGTAGGCAGCGGAGATGACCGCCCCATGAGTCCCAGCTGAGAGGGTGCTGTGCATTCCCGCGTCCCATATCGTGGACGCAGCGTACCGGGAGGCGGGACGGCGACGTACCGTTGCCCGAACGGAACCGTTGAGCAGAGGAGTGCGGTCGTGGCGCGGATCGCGGTGGTGGCCGGAGACGGCATCGGGCCCGAGGTGGTCGCGCAGGCCCGCAAGGTCCTCGACGCGGTGCTGCCCGACGTGCAGGCCACCGAGTACGACCTCGGTGCCGCCCGCTGGCACCGTACCGGAGAGGTGCTGCCCGACTCGGTGCTGGCCGAGCTGGCCGGGCACGACGCGATCCTGCTCGGCGCGGTCGGTGACCCGACGGTCCCACCGGGTGTGCTGGAGCGGGGCCTGCTGCTCAAGCTCCGCTTC
Organism: Micromonospora vinacea; assembly: GCF_015751785.1. Taxonomy (NCBI): domain Bacteria; kingdom Bacillati; phylum Actinomycetota; class Actinomycetes; order Micromonosporales; family Micromonosporaceae; genus Micromonospora; species Micromonospora vinacea. Next base: position 3,302,762 of record NZ_JADOTY010000001.1, read on the forward strand.
GCCTTCGACCAGTACGTCAACCTGCGCCCGTCCCGGCTCTGGCCCGGGGTCGCCGGCCCGCTGGGCAACGTGAAGCCGGGCGAGGTCGACCTCGTGGTGGTGCGCGAGGGCACCGAGGGGCTCTACGCCGGTGCCGGTGGTTCCCTGCACCGGGACACCCCGGCCGAGGTCGCCACCGAGGAGAGCCTGAACACCCGGCACGGCGTGGAGCGGGTGATCCGCGACGCGTTCGCCCGCGCCGGCCGCCGGGAGCGGCGCAAGGTCACCCTCGTGCACAAGACCAACGTGCTGACCCACGCCGGGTCGCTCTGGGCGCGCACGTTCGACGCGGTCGCCGCCGAGCACCCGGACGTCGCCACCGAGTACCAGCACGTCGACGCGGCGGCCATGTTCCTGGTCACCCAGCCGCAGCGCTACGACGTGGTGGTCACCGACAACCTCTTCGGCGACATCCTCACCGACATCGCCGCGGCCGTCACCGGGGGCATCGGGCTGGCCGCCAGCGGCTGCATCAACCCCGAGGGGGCGTACCCCTCGATGTTCGAGCCGGTGCACGGCTCGGCGCCGGACATCGCCGGGCAGGGCATCGCCGACCCGGTCGCCGCGGTGCTCTCCGCCGCGTTGCTGCTGGAGCAGCTCGGGCACAGCGAGTCCGCCGCCCGGGTCAATGCGGCGGTCGCCGCCGAGCTGGCCAGCCGGGTTCCGGGCGTGACGCTGCGTACCGAAGAGGTAGGCGACCGGCTTGCCGCCCACGCCGTAGCCTGACCTTCCCGACCCGAGTGGCGACCGGCCCGCGGCCGGTCTGCCCGGGCGGACCGGCCCACCGGACCGGCGCTACCGGCTGAACGACCGTTCGGGGTAAGTTTCTGGCACAGCCATGTCGGTGTGCGGTCCCGCATGCCGTTGTTCCGCAGGGAGGTCCGCGCGATGAGCGGTGGTGACAAGCTCGACTTCGAGATCCGTCCGAATGCCGCGCCGGTATCCGCTGCCGACCGGGCCGCCCTGATGGCCAACCCCGGTTTCGGCCGCGTCTTCACCGACCACATGGTCACCGTCCGCTACGCCGACGGCAAGGGCTGGTACGACGCACGGGTGGAGGCGCGAGGCCCGATCCCGATGGACCCGGCCAGCGCGGTGCTGCACTACGCGCAGGAGATCTTCGAGGGGCTCAAGGCGTACCGCACGGCCGACGGTGGCGTGACGATGTTCCGGCCGGACGCCAACGCCGCCCGCTTCGCCACCTCCGCGCAGCGGATGGCGATGCCGGTGCTGCCGCCGGAGGTGTTCGTCGACTCGCTGCACAAGCTCATCGAGATCGACCGGGAGTGGATCCCCACCGGCGAGGACGGCAGCCTCTACCTGCGGCCGTTCATGTTCGCCAGCGAGGTCTTCCTCGGCGTCCGCCCGGCCAACGAGTACCTCTACATGGTGATCGCCTCACCGGTCGGGGCGTACTTCACCGGTGGCGTCAAGCCGGTCACCGTCTGGGTCTCCCCGGACTACACCCGGGCCGCGCCCGGTGGCACCGGCGCCGCCAAGTGCGGCGGCAACTACGCCGCGTCGCTGGCGGCCCAGGCGGAGGCCATCGAGGCCGGCTGTGACCAGGTGGTCTTCCTGGACGCGGTGGAGCGTCGCTTCGTCGACGAACTGGGCGGCATGAACGTCTTCTTCGTCTACGACGACGGCACTGTGGTCACCCCACCGTTGACCGGCACGATCCTGCCGGGCATCACCCGCGACGCCGTCCTCACGCTGGCCGGCGCGGCCGGGCACCAGGTCGAGGAGCGGCCGGTCAGCTTCGCCGACTGGCAGGCCGACGCCGCCAGCGGTCGCCTCCGTGAGGTGTTCGCCTGCGGCACCGCAGCGGTGGTCACCCCGATCGGCGGGGTCCGCTTCCCGGACGGCGAGTTCCTGATCGGTGGTGGCGAACCCGGCCGGGTCACCATGGCCCTGCGTCAGCAGCTGGTCGACATCCAGCGGGGCAAGGCGGCCGACCCGCACGGCTGGGTGCAGCGGGTCTTCTGACCTCAGTCACCGCGCCGGCCCGTCCACCCGGACGGGCCGCCGCGGTCGGCCTACGCGTCGGTGGGCTGCTCCTGGGCGGGCTCGTCGAGCAGGTGGTCACGGAGCGCGGCGAGCTGCTCGTCGGTCACCCCCGCGTGACGCAGGTACGCCTCGACCGAGCCGTGCCCCGCGCGCAGCTCGTCGAGGAAGATCTGCATCGCCTCGGCGGGTGAGCTCAGGAACGGCGCCGGCACGTCCACCCCGCCCGGGGTGACTGAGGCCAGCCAGGCGCTGTACCGGGCCGACGCCGCACTGCTCAACGCGTAGTCAGCGGTGATGTCCGCGTCGTCGACGCCGAGCACGGCGAGGGTCAGCGCGCAGACGATGCCGGTGCGGTCCTTGCCGGCGACACAGTGCACCACCGCCGGGGCGTTGGTGGAGTCGGCGATCAGCCCGACCGCCTCGGCCAGCCCGGCGGTGCCGGTCTGGGCCAGGTCGGCGTACCGGTCCGCGAGGTACCGGGCCAGGCTCGCGCCCTCCTCGTGCGGCGTACCCGCCCAGTCGGCGTGCTCCGGGTGGATGTGCCGGTAGGTCAGTCCCTGGTACGCCGGCACCCGGCCGTCCCGCTCCACCTCGGTGGGGCGGCGCAGGTCGATGACGGTGCGGATCCCGATCGCGGCGAACGCGTCCCGGTCCTGCTCGGTGAGGCGGTGCAGCGAGTCGGAGCGGTAGAGCCGGCCTCGGCGTACGGGTCGGTCGTCGTGGCCGACGTAGCCACCGACGTCGCGGAAGTTGAAGGTGGCAGGAAGCGAGAGCTGGGGGTCGTTCTCGGTGACGTCCACGCTCACACGGTAACGGCCGGTGGGACAGCGTCCCACCGGCCGTCGGGCCGAACAGTCACCGTGCGGTGCCGGGTGGGAGCGCGCCGTACGTCTCGTCGTAGTAGCCACCCAGCTGATCCCGGTAGCTCGGGTCGCTGTGGCTGGCCTCGTCGTACTCGGGGGCGGCCTTGATCTGGTCCCGCGTTCGGTCGACGGAGACGGTGCGCTGGTCGTGGTCGACCTGGTTGACGGTGCCGGCCGGCAACATCACCTTCTTGCCGAAGATCCAGGGCCCGGTGTCCACGACCAGATAGCTGCCGCCCACCTCGTGACTGGCGCTGTCGATCTTGCCGATGCCGCCGTCGGTGGCCTCGACCTTGTAGCCGACCAGGTCGGCGTCGGCCACGCCGGCCTGGTCCCGGTAGCGCCAGGGGTCGAACGTGCCGGCCGGCGCGCCGCCGGGCACCGCGCCCTGGTCGCCGCCGCGCAGCGGGTCCGGCCCGGCGTGGGTGGCGTGCGGATCGATCCTGTCCATGCCGTTCACTCCTGACTGTCACCGATCAACTCATGTCTCCGCAGGAGCTACCCGGCCGTCGGGGGCCGGAAACGGCGACCGGCTCAGGCCAGTGCGGCCTCGGCGTCCAGGGTGACCGCCGCGGCGTGCACCACTGCGGAGATCCGCAGAGCCTCGTGCAGCTGCTCCCGGGTGAAGCCGATGCTGCGCAGCTTCTTCTCGTGCAACTCCAGGCACACCCCGCAGCCGGCGATGGCCGACACGGCGAGGCACCAGAGCTCGAAGTCGCCCTTGTCCACCCCCGGCCTCGCGATGATCTGCATCCGCAGTCGGGCCGGCATCGAGGCGTACTGCTCGTCGCCGATCAGGTGCTTGGCCCGGTAGTAGATGTTGTTCATCGCCATGATCGCCGCAGCGCCCTTGGCCGCCTCGACACCCTCCGGCCCGAGGTGCCCGAGAGCCTCGGCCGCGATCTCCCGCAGCACCACCGGGTTGCGGGCGGTCACCGCACAGGCCAGCGCGGTGCCCCAGCTCTGCGCCGGGGTCAACGCCGAGGTGCCGATGGTGGAGCCCAGGTTGAGCCTGATGTCAGTGGCGTACTCAGGCAGGGCTGCCGTGATCGCGTCCAGGCCCATGGTCAGACCCCGGCGGCGCAGAGGGTCTCGTCGGCGATCTTCGTCGGGCTGATGGAGGTGAAGTCCATCGGCCCGACGAAGACCACACACCACGTGCCCTCGTGGGACGTGTGGTTGATCGTCTTGGACGCGTTGTTGGCGCCCAGCGATACGCAGGCGGCGAGTCCGTGCTCAGGTAAGCGGTCACTGACGGTGAGCACAGGTCCTCCTTGCAGACGACGCGGTGGCCGTCATCGGATCCGTTCCAGATGCTTCCGCACGGCAGTTTCCGCCAATGAGTGGCCCGTTGGCTTGTGAAGCCGATCACGAGCGGCGGCCCGGTGCGAACGAACTCTCCGTCACCATCCCGCTATGTGGATTGTTTCTCCCAAAACAGGGGAGGGGTGGCAGAGTAGCCACCGTGACCAGCACCGCCCTGATTATTGCGACCTAGCGCGCCGGCTCTCCCCTCTGCCGAGCGCGCAGACCTCCCGCATCCGCGGGAGGTCTTTTTGTTGCTCCGAGAAAGGATCCTGATGACGTTCCAGGTCTTCGACACCACGTTGCGCGACGGCGCCCAGCGCGAGGGGCTCACCTACTCGGTGGTCGACAAGCTGGCAGTGGCCCGACTGCTCGACGAGTTCGGCGTCGGCTTCATCGAGGGCGGCTGGCCGGGCGCGGTACCCAAGGACACCGAGTTCTTCCGCCGCGCCCGCACCGAACTGGACCTGCGGCACGCCGTACTCGTCGCGTTCGGCGCCACCCGCAAGGCCGGGGTTCCGGTCGCGGACGACCCCCAGGTGCGCGCCCTGCTGGATGCGCAGACGCCGGCGGTGGCCCTGGTCGCCAAGGCCGACACCCGGCATGTCGAGCGCGCGCTGCGCACCACCGGCGCGGAGAACCTCGCGATGATCCACGACACCGTCAACCATCTCGTCCGCGAGGGCCGACGGGTCTTCGTCGACGGCGAACACTTCTTCGACGGCTACCGGCACGACCCCGCGTACGGCGCGGCAGTGGTGCAGACCGCGCTCGCCGCCGGCGCCGAGCGGATGGTGCTCTGCGACACCAACGGCGGCATGCTGCCGTCCCAGGTGACCGCAGTGATCCGCGACCTGACCGACCGGCTGGGGATCGACGCCGCGCTGCTCGGTATGCACGCCCAGAACGACACCGCCTGCGCGGTGGCCAACACGATCGCCGCGGTGGAGGCGGGCGTCCGCCACGTGCAGGGCACCGCCAACGGGTACGGCGAACGCCCGGGCAACGCCGACATCTTCGCTGTCGTCGCCAACCTCCAACTCAAGCTCGGCATGCCCGTCCTACCGGAGGGCTGCCTGGCGCAGATGGTGCGGGTCTCGCACGCCATCGCCGAGATCGCCAACATCGCCCCCGACACCCACCAGGCGTACGCCGGGGCCGCTGCCTTCGCCCACAAGGCGGGGTTGCACGCGAGCGCGATCAAGGTCGACCCGTTGCTCTACAACCACGTGGACCCGTCGGTGGTGGGCAACGACATGCGGATCCTGGTCACCGAGATGGCCGGTCGGGCCAGCGTCGAGCTCAAGAGTCGTGAGCTCGGCCTGGACCTGGCCGGCAGCCCGGAAGCCCTGACCCGGGTCACCAAGCGGGTCAAGGAGTTGGAGGCGGGGGGCTGGTCCTTCGAGGCGGCCGATGCCTCCTTCGAGTTGCTGGTCCGCTCCGAGCTGCCGGAGGGCAGCCCCGCTCGACCGTTCACCCTGGAGTCGTACCGGGTGTTGGTCGAGCACCGCGAGGACGGCGCGGTGGTCTCCGAGGCGACCGTCAAGATCCGGGTTCGCGGTGAGCGGGTGATCGCCACCGCCGAGGGCAACGGCCCGGTCAACGCCCTCGACGAGGCGCTGCGGGTGGGGCTGACGCGGCACTATCCGCAGCTGCGTGACTTCGAGTTGGCCGACTACAAGGTGCGCATCCTGGAGGGCAGCCACGGCACCGGCGCGGTCACCCGGGTGCTGCTGGAAACCTCCGACGGCAGCGGTCGGGACTGGACCACCGTCGGCGTCCACCCCAACGTCGTCGAGGCCAGCTGGCACGCCCTGGTGGACGCCCTCACCTACGGCCTGGCCCCCGCCTCCGTCTAACCCCACCCCCTCCCTTCCCCCGCCCACCCCGCCCTCGCGATCTTGCACTTTGTGTCGACGGGATGCGGCTTATGTCGCTGATGTCGGGACAGTAAGTGCAAGATCGACGGGGTGGGGGCGGGGGCGGGGTGGGGGTGGTGAGTGGTCAGGGGGTGGGGAGGGTGAGGGTGGCTTGGACGGGGCGGTGGTCGCTGCCGGGGAGGTTCAGCACCTTCACCGAGTGGACCGCTATGCGGTGGTCGACCAGGACGTGGTCGATGGTGACGGGTGGGATGAGGTCGCCGTCGTACGGACCCCAGGTGCCGGTCAGGCCCTGCCCGGTGGCGTCGGCGGCGTCGACGTAACCAGTGCGCAGCAGGGCCCGCAGTGGACTGTGGTCGAGGGTCGCGTTGAAGTCTCCGGCGAGGATCCGCAGGCCACCGTCCGGGGTGGCCGGTGGTTGGGCGGTCAGGTCGGCACGCCAGGCGCCCACCTGGTCCAGCGCGTACGGCGCCGAGGGGTGGGCCGACTCGACGCGGACCGGGGGCCCGCCGGGGACGGACACCGTCGCGTACGCCTGGCTGAAGCCCCACCCCTCAAGGTTGCGTCGGACGCCGACGTCGGTGAGCGGCCACCGTGAGTAGAGCCCGGAGCCGGCGGTGCCGACCTCCGCGTTGAGCTGCCGGTGCGGCAGCAGCGTGTCCAGGCCGAGCCGATCCAGTGCGGCCTGCGCGTCCGGGGTGAACTCCTGCACGGTGAGCACGTCCACCTGGTGTCGGCGGACCAGCTCCACAAGCGTTCCCGCGTCACCGGCGCCGGCGAGCAGATTGGCGGTGAGCAGCCGCACTGTCGGCCCGGCCGCCGTCGGCTGCGGGCTCGCCAGCGCCCGAGGTGTGACGGTGCCGAGCAACGCCACCGCCGCCAGGGCCGCGAGCGCCGCCGGCCACCAGCGCCGCAGGGCGAGCGTGAGGGCCAGGACCAGCACGCTGGCCCCCGCGACGTACGGCGTGAAGGCGAACGCCTGCACCAACGGTCCCCGGTCCAGGCCGAGCAGTCGGGCCACTGCCCAGAGGGCGGTGGGTACGACGGCAAGCCAGCAGAGCACCGTGCCGAGCCGAGCGTTCCGGCGCGCGGGCGGAGCGTCGATGATCACGAGAATGATCGTAGTCGGGCCCGGCGAAGCCATTTCATGAATGGTGGTGCGCTCACATTTCACAATTATCTGACGGCTGGTTGACAGTCCGGAAAAGCGAGATCAACTATTGACTGGCGGCTTTTTCCGGTGCTACGTTCCATCTGGCTTAAACGACGCAACTCTGAGTAGTATCCGCAGCTCAGAGGGGATGCAGATTGTTGAGAAACCAATCTCTTCGGGTGTGAGCGAGGCAGCTTTACCTCGCCCAGCCGTCGTCGTACGCCTATTCATGGGCAGTCATCCGTCCCGCCCCGCGGGTCGGCCGAATTCGCACGGTCACACAAGGGGGACCTGTCATGAGCACATCCTTCCGACGTAAGGTGGCGGCGGTCACGTTCGCTGTCCTGGGGCTCAGTCTCGCCGGTGGGGGCATCGCTATCGCCCAGCCGTCGGCGAAAGCGCCGCAGGAAGCGGTCCAGCCGGCGGCACGCGGCACGAACGCCCAGCCGCCGGTCAGCGCCGAGTCGGCGCGCATCGCGAAAGCCGCGCTGAAGGCGGGTGCGGCCACCCCACTGGTGGCCACCAACGTCTTCACCGTCGTCAACTCCAACGGCACCAAAGCGCGCGGCGGCGGCACCGTGGTCAAGTACGGCGTCGGGGAGTACGAGGTGATCTTCGGCCACACCGTCTCGGCCGGCGCCTTCCTGGCCACCCTTTCCCTGTCCGGCTCCTGCTGCATCCCGCCCGGTGGCGAGGTCTCGGTCGCCCCGCGGATCCTGACACCCAACGCGGTCTTCGTGCAGACCCGCAACTCCTTCGGGACCCCGGCCAACCTGGGCTTCACACTGCTCACCCACACACCCTGACCGAACCGACACCTGACACCCGGCCCCCGTCGCCTCCGGCGCGGGGGCCGGACCCTGTCCGCCCGGCGCGGGCTGCCCGGCCGGGTCGGCGGTCCACGGGGGGGCATGCCTCCTCGAGCGGTTCGTGCCGGTCGAGCGCTCACTGGCCGGTCGCTTGACCCTTGAGCGCTCCTCGACAGACTCGCGACGGTCGTCACCCTTCCGCGCGGCTCATCCCCATTCCGGCCACTCCGGGCCGGTCCGGCCCGCACAATCCGACGTTTGCCGAGCGTGTGCCAGGGAAGCAAGCACCGTGACGGACATCTCGGACACCCTGGCCAGCATGCCCAGCCCGGTCGATCCGGAGCCGACCGGCATCGAGCTGGAACAGACCCTCTTCGAGGTCAAACGCGTGATCGTCGGGCAGGATCGCCTCGTCGAACGCCTGCTCACCGCCCTGGTCGCCAACGGACACTGCCTCCTGGAGGGGGTACCCGGCGTGGCCAAGACACTGGCCGCGCAGACCCTCGCGACAGTGGTCGGCGGCACCTTCTCCCGGATCCAGTTCACCCCGGACCTGGTGCCCTCCGACATCGTCGGCACCCGGATCTACCGGGCGTCGAAGGAGACCTTCGACATCGAGCTGGGCCCGATCATGGCCAACCTGGTGCTGGCCGACGAGATCAACCGGGCCCCGGCCAAGGTCCAGTCGGCGCTGCTGGAGGCGATGGCCGAACGGCAGGTCTCGATCGGCGGGCGCAGCTGGCCGGTCCCGGAGCCGTTCCTGGTGTTGGCCACCCAGAACCCGATCGAGTCCGAGGGGGTCTACCAGCTCCCGGAGGCGCAGCGCGACCGGTTCCTGATGAAGGTGGTGGTCGACTACCCCAGCGACGCCGACGAACTGGCCATCCTCTACCGGATGAGCACCGACCGGCCGACCCCGCGCCCGGTGCTCGACGCGCAACGGCTGCGGGACCTCCAGCTCCACGCCGAGCGGGTCTTCGTCCACCACGCGCTGGCCGAGTACGTGGTGCGGCTGATCCTCGCCACCCGCGACCCGGGCCGGTTCGGGCTGCCGGAGATCGCCCCACTGTTGGCGTACGGGGCCAGCCCCCGGGCCACCCTGGGCCTGGTCGCGGCCGCCCGGGCACAGGCCCTGCTGCGGGGGCGGGAGTACGTGCTGCCCGAGGACGTCCGTGAGCTGGCCGTCGACGTGCTCGCCCACCGTCTGGTGCTCTCCTTCGACGCGGTGGCCGACGGGGTGTCGGCCGAGAGCCTTGTGCGACGACTCGTCGAGGCGGTGCCGCCGCCCCGGCTGGCCACCGGACACCCGCAGCAGACACCGGATCTGGCGGCGGCATGAGACGCGCCACCACCGCGCCCGCCGACCCCGGCCTGGCCGACCTGGCCCCGGACCAGCGCCTGCGCCGCCTGGAGCTGACCGTCACCCGTCGACTGAACGGCCTGCTGCACGGCCAGTACCGCGGCCTGCTGCCCGGCCCCGGCAGTGAACCGTCCGGCAGTCGCGAGTACCGGCCGGGCGAGGACGAGGTCCGCCGGATGGACTGGGCGGTGACGGCCCGGACCGCGGTGCCACACGTCCGGCAGGTCGACGCCGACCGGGAACTGACCACCTGGCTGCTCGTCGACGGCAGCGCCAGCATGGAGTTCGGCACCGCCGAGCTGGACAAACGGGAACTGGCGGTGGCCGCCGTCGCGGCGGTCGGTTTCCTGACCGCGGGCGTCGGCAACCGCCTCGGCGCCCAGGTGCTGCGCGCCGACGGGGTACGCCGCTTCCCGGCCCGCAGCGGTCGTACCCATCTGCTCGCACTGCTCCGCGCGCTGCTCGCCGCCCCGCGGGCCACCGCGCCCACCGACCGGCCGGGGCGTGAGCCGGCGGCCCGACCGCCCGATCTGGCCGACGGGCTCGACGCGCTGCACCGGATCGCCAACCGGCGTGGGCTGGTCGTGGTGGTCTCCGACTTCCTCGACGGACTGCCCGACGACCCCGGCCTGACCGCGCCCTGGGAGCGGACCATGCGCCGGCTGGCCGTCCGACACCAGGTGCTGGCGATCGAGGTGACCGACCCGCGTGAGCTGGAACTGCCGGACGTCGGCCTGATCACGCTCGTCGACCCGGAGACCGGCCGGCACCGCGAGGTGTGCACATCGGACCGTGGGCTGCGCGAGCGGTACGCGGAGGCCGCCGCCGCCCAGCGCGAACAGGTCCACCAGGCGTTGCGACGCAGTGGGGCCACCCACCTGCCGCTGCGCACCGACGGGGACTGGAGCGCTGACATCGTCCGGCACGTGCACGCCCAACGTCGGTTGGCCGCCGCGCCGGCCGGCCAGCCCCGGGGAGGTGCCGCGTGATCTGGCAGTCGCCGCTGCGACTCTGGCTGCTGCTCGGCGTGCTCGCCCTGGTCGTCGCGTACCTGGTGATGCAGCGGCGGCGCAGCCGGTACGCGGTCCGCTTCACCAACCTGCGACTGCTGGACCGGGTGGCGCCGCAGCGGCCAGCCTGGCGTCGGCACGTACCGGCCGGGCTCTTCCTGGCCATGCTGGCGCTGCTCGTGGTCGGCTTCGCCCGCCCGAGCGCCGAGGTCCGGGTGCCCAGGGAACGGGCCACCGTGATGGTGGCGGTGGACGTCTCCACGTCGATGCTCGCCACCGACGTCGAACCGGACCGGTTGGCCGCGGCGAAGGAGGCCGCCCGGCGCTTCGTCGAGGGCCTGCCCGACGAGTTCAACGTGGGTCTCGTCGCCTTCGCCGGCAGCGCCGCCGTGCTGGTGCCCCCAGGCACCGACCGGGGCGCCCTCGACGAGGGGATCGACCGGCTCGCCGAGGGCATCACCGGCGTCCAGGGCACCGCGATCGGCGAGGCCATCAACACCTCACTCGGCGCGGTCAAGAGCCTGGACAGCGAAGCCGCGAAGGAGACCCCACCCGCCCGGGTCATCCTGCTCTCCGACGGCGCCAACACCTCCGGGATGGACCCGATGGAGGCGGCCGCGGAAGCGGTGAAGGCGGAGGTGCCGGTGCACTCGATCTCGTTCGGCACACCGTCCGGGTTCGTCGACCGCGGTGGGCGGCCCATCCAGGTGCCGGTGGACGGACAGACCCTCAAGGCGGTCGCCGAGGAGACCGGCGGCATGTTCCACGAGGCCAGCACCACCGACGAACTGCGGGCCGTCTACGAAGACATCGGTAGCTCGGTCGGTTACCGCACGGAGCGGCAGGACGTCTCGGCCCGGTTCATCGGCCTCGGACTGGTGTTCGCGATGGGCGCCGCCGCCGGCTCGATGCGCTGGTTCTCCCGACTGCCCTGACCGCCGCGCACAACCGACGTCGACAGTGAGGAGTACGCATGGCAGTGCAGACCGGACTGGGCGAACCGCGCGGTCCCTGGTTCATCTCGCCGGAACTCGACCCGGACGGGCGCGGATGGTGGGACGCGCCCGAGCGCGACCCGGGCGGGCGACGGCCCGGGCGGCTGCTCGCCGTGCTGGCGGTGGTGGCGGTCTCGGCCGTCTCCGGTGCCCTCGCCGGTGGCGTGGTGGCCAGCCGGGACGGGGTTGGTGGCCCGGCCGCCGCGTCCGCCGCCCCGGTGCCGGCCGAACTGGTCACGGCGGCCGAGCGGACCGTACCCGGGGTGGTGTCGGTGCTGGCCGGCGGCGCGACCAGCGGGTCAGCGACCAGCGGGTCAGCGACCGGCTCCGGCTTCGCCGTCGACGACCAGCAGCACCTCATCACCAACGACCACATCCTGGCCAAGGGGGGTGGCGGGCCGGTGACAGTGGAACTGCCCGACGGCCGCCGGTTCGCCGCCGAGGTGGTCGGACGGGAGCCGCGCAGCGACCTGGCGGTGCTGAAGGTGCCGGCATCGGCCGGTCTCACCCCGCTGCCCCTGGCCAAGCCGGGTGCGACCCGGGTCGGTGAGCCGGTGCTCGCGGTCGGTTCGCCGCTCGGTCTGGCCGGAACGGTCACCGCGGGCATCGTCAGCGCGCTCGACCGGGAGGTACGGCTCGGCAACAACCGGCACAGCGCGGTGCAGACCGACGCGTCCATCAACCCCGGCAACTCCGGTGGGCCACTGGTCAACGCTCGCGGGGAGGTGGTCGGGGTGAACACCGCCATCGCCACCATCGACGGAAACGGCTCGATCGGCATCGGGTTCGCCATCCCGATCGACCAGGTGCAGCAGACCGCCGACACCATCATCGGCAAGGGCGGCTGAGCTGCCCGAACGCCCTGACCGGGGCTGCCACTGTCAGATATCCGGCCGGACAGCATCGGAGCATGGAAATATTACGCTCGGTATGGATACTGGCGGAGGTGGAGCGTCCTCTTCTCACGGTCCTCCTGCTGGTGGGCCTGGTCATCGGATGTGCAGTGGGGTCGGCGTACGCCCGGGCACGACGCGGGTGGAACGATTACCAGACCGTCAAGAAATCGGTGCCAGGCGCCCGCCGGGGCGCCTGGTCCCTGATCCGCGGCGTCGCCGTGAAGGCCGCGGTGATCGGGGTGCTGCTCTTCGGCGCCGTGGCGTACGCGGCCGTCGGCTCCGACGACGAGACCGCCGGGCCGGCGCCCAGCCAGTCGCCGACGCAGAGTGAGCCTCCGCACCGATAGCCCCCGGCGGGTCGTCGCGGGTTAGCCTCGGGGCGTGGACGACGGACTGCGGGTGACCGACCGGTGGGTCGTCCCCGCCGGAGAGCTACGGGAGCGCTTCTCCCGCTCGTCAGGGCCGGGCGGGCAGGGGGTCAACACCGCGGACTCCCGGGTCGAGCTGAGCTACGACGTGGCCAACTCCCCAGCGGTGCCCGACTGGCTGCGGCCGCGGGCGCTGGCCCGGCTGGCCAACCGCCTGGTCGACGGGGTGCTGACGATCGCCGCCAGCGAACACCGGGCCCAGCTTGCCAACCGGGAGGCGGCCCGGGCCCGGATGACCGCCCTGCTGCGAGAGGCCGCGGCACCACCACCGCCGGCCCGCCGGGCGACCCGCCCGTCCCGTGGGGCCAAGGAACGCCGGCTCGCCGAGAAGAAACGCCAGTCCCAGCGCAAACGGGACCGCCGCGCCGACGACGACTGATCCGGGACGACGACCAGCCCGGGACGGCGACTAGTCCGGGACGGCGGCGAGCAGCCGGTCGCGCAGCACCGCGGCCCGCTCGGCGAACCCGCGCTGCGCCGCCGCGTACTCCGCCCGGCCGTCCGGAGTCTCCACACGCACCGGCGGGTAGCCGAGTGCCGCCAGGTCGTACGGGCTGGCCCGCATGTCCAGCGTGCGGATGTCCCGGGCCAGGTCGAAGGCATCGGCCACCAGCTCCGAGGAGACCAACGGCGACAACTTGTACGCCCACTTGTACAGATCCATGTTGGCGTGCAGGCAGCCCGGCTGCTCGTGCGCGTGCTGCGTCTCCCGGGTCGGGGTGAGCAGGTTCAACGGGCGGGCCGGCGGGGTGAAGAACCGGAACGCGTCGAAGTGGCTGCACCGCACGCCCCGTTCCTCGACGACCTCGGCGGTGCGCTCCGCGCTCAGCCGCAGCGGCCAGGCGTTGTGCCGCAGCTCCTCCCGGGTCTGCCGGTAGACCATCGCCCACTCGTGCATCCCGAAGCAGCCGAAGTGCGGCGCCCGTCCCCGCGTCGCCGCCAGCAGGGAGCGGATCCAGGCGATCGACTCGCCGCGCCGCGCGCGTACCCCATCGGTGTCGAGGGTGACCCCTGCGGTGCCGGCGCGGTAGTCGCGGCCGAACTCGGCCGGATCGGCGTCCCGCAGCTCGACCCCCGGCCCCGGATGCCAGCGACGCAGCTGGGCCGGGCGGTGCGAGTAGTAGGTGAACAGGAAGTCGGCCACCGGATGCCGCTCACCGCGTCGTCGCCGGGCCAGGTGCGGGGTCAGCCAGACGTCCACCCGCTCCTCGTGGGCCCGCCGGCGGGCCTGCCACTGCGCCGCGTCGAGCACGGCGGGGGCAAGGGCGGCGGTCACGCACCCCAGGGTACGACCGCCGCCCGCACACCGGTCAGGGCATCTGCACCCGGACTCCGGCGGAGAACACCCCGCTGCGCAGCTCCAACTGCCGGGGCGGATCCCGCCCGTCGACTGTGAAGACCAGCGGGAGCACCATCCGGGTGCCCGCCGCCATCGGGTCGGCGAAGACGTCCCGGCCCAGGTTCGCCATCCGGGTGGCCGACTCGTCGGTGCTCACCCAGCGGCCGCCCGGCAGGTACGCCCGTTGCAGCTCGCTGTGCCAGGGCTGGTGGTCGCCGGTGACGTTGCGCACGCCAACGGTGGCCTCGCAGCGTCGGCCGTTGGCCGGTGCGGCACCGCCACCGTCGGCCTTCCTTGCGGTGCCGGGCGCGCCGCAGGTCATCCGGTACACGGTGAACTCGAACGCCGACTCGCGCAACGGCACGCCCAGCGACCCGGTGACCCCGGTGCCCCTCCACGCGCCGCTGGTGGGTTGCTTCTGCGTGTCGATCGCCGCGACCTGCCGGGTCGCCGTCCAACCCGCGGTGCCGACCACACCGGCCAGCACCACGACGGCGGCGCCCACCAACATCCAGACCGGCGGGGTACGCCGACGCCGCACCGGGCTCGGGGCCGCCGGTCGGGGATAGATCGTCCCGCGGCCAACCTCGGCTCCGGGGCCACGCTCGGCTCCGCCGCCGGTGGCGAGTGCGGCAGCCGTCACCCGACGCCCGCGCCGACGTCGCCACACCCACACCAGGGCGGCGCTGATCAGCAGCAGGGCCGCCAGTCCGGCGAGCAGCACCGGGTAGCGGCGCCACGGCGGCGCCTCGGTCACCTCGGCCGCTGGTGCCGCTGCCGCCTGCCAGGTGGCCGTGGCGCAGTCGTACGGCCGGCTGCCGTCACTGGTGAACGCACAGGTCGGCGCGGTCAGCGGGCGGCCCGGCGCGGTAGCGGTGAGCGCGGTGCCCAGCGTGGTGGTGCTGTGCGCGGGCAGTCGCAACCGCCAGGTGACCTCGGTGGCCGATCCGCCGGCCGGGGTGGACCGGCCACCACCGCTGATCGCCGTCGTCGACGAACCGGGCGGCAGTTCCTGACGCACTGTGGTCTCCAGCGGCGAGTTGCTCACGTTGCGCACCTGGATCCGGTACCTCGGTGCCGGGCTGCTCTCCGTCGCGACCGCCACCGTGACCTGTTGCGGGGGCGCCGACGCCGGTGCCCGGGAAGGCGGTGCGATCGCCGGCGGCGCCGAGGGCGGGGTGGGCTCGGTCACCCGAGCGACCATCGCCACCGGCGGCCGGGTGGCCGCTGGTGCTGCTGTGGCGGCCGGTGGCCCTGGTGCGGCGGCCGTTGGTCGTGGCGTGGCGGCCGGTGGTCGTGGCGCGGCCGCCGCCTCCGGAGCCGCCGTCGGCAGGGCCGGCACGGCGGCGAGGATGCCGAGGCAGTGCACGAACACTGCGAGGGCTCTGTGGTGTCGTGTCGATGCAGGCATACGAACGAACCTCCGGAGCCGACGCTAGGGGCGAGTCGCCTCCGTGCGGGTACGAAGTCGAGAAGTCCGCCCCGGTCACCTCCAGCTCCGGTAGGGTGCCGCGCGGTGACGGGTTGAGCACACCGGACCGCCGGTCCTGGCCGGTTGGGGCGCCGGCGGGGCTAGATTGGCCGGGTGCGTATCGCTCGTTTTGCCCATGCCAAGGGAATGTCGTTCGGTGCCGTCGAAGGCGAACCGGAGGCCGGGCCGCAGGGCCTGACCATCGCCGAGATCGAGGGCCACCCGTTCGGCAACCTCTCCTTCAGTGGGGCCCGCTGGGCCCTCTCCGACGTCCGGCTGCTCTCGCCGATCCTGCCCAGCAAGGTCGTCTGCGTCGGTCGCAACTACGCCGACCACGCCGCCGAACTCGGCAACGAGGTGCCCAGGGAGCCGCTGCTGTTCCTCAAGCCGTCCACCTCGGTGATCGGTCCCCGGGACGCCATCCGACTGCCGATCTTCTCGAAGCAGGTCGAGCACGAGGCGGAACTGGCGGTCGTGATCGGGGCGCCGGGTGCGCGCCGCGCCGACCGGGCCGCCGCCGAACGCGCCATCTTCGGCTACACCTGCGCCAACGACGTCACCGCTCGGGACCTCCAGCGTTCGGACGGGCAGTGGACCCGGGCCAAGGGCTTCGACTCGTTCTGCCCGATCGGCCCGTGGATCACCACCGGGCTGGACGTCTCCGACCTGGAGATCCGCTGTGAGGTGGGTCGCAACCCGGAGGAGATGGAGGTACGCCAACTCGGCCGGACGAAGGACATGGTCTTCGACGTGCCGGGTCTGGTGTCGTACATCTCGCACGTGATGACCCTGCTGCCCGGCGACGTCGTTCTCACCGGCACTCCGGCCGGGGTTAGCCAGCTTGTCGAGGGGGATACGGTCACCGTGCGGATCGACGGCATCGGCGAGCTCACCAACCCGGTGGTTCCCGTCGCCTGATCCGTCTGATGCCCCTGTTTCCGCAGCTCACGGGTGGTTCGGGGGGATCGGATTTGGCCTGCCGGCACCGGGAGGGTAAAGTTCACTCCCGGCGCCGCAAGGGGCCAATGGGGTATGGGGTAATTGGCAGCCCGACTGATTCTGGTTCAGTTAGTCTAGGTTCGAGTCCTGGTACCCCAGCGCTGCTGGAATTCGCGAGAATTTCCAGACGCTGGATTCTGACGGAGTTCGACTCCGCCCCTTCGGGGGCGGAGGGCGGTCTTCGGTAGAGTACAGCTCCTCCGCCGCTGAGGTGGGGGAGCAAAAGTTGTTCTGGCCCCGTCGTCTAGCGGCCCAGGACGCCGCCCTCTCAAGGCGGTAGCGCCGGTTCGAATCCGGTCGGGGCTACATCGTGTACAGCCCGTCTCACCTGGTGAGGCGGGCTGTTTCGTGTCCGCGTCCCGGGTCCGCCGCCGGGGTCGTTCCGGTCTGCTGCCGGGCCCTCGGGCGACGGCGCACCCCGCGCTCGTGCCCGGGTACGGTGCCGCTAGACTACAGTCGCACCGCCCGCGAGGGTGGTGAACGGAAAAGTTCTGGCCCCGTCGTCTAGCGGCCCAGGACGCCGCCCTCTCAAGGCGGTAGCGCCGGTTCGAATCCGGTCGGGGCTACAACCAAAGGCTCATCTCGCCAAGCGAGATGAGCCTTTCTCGTTGCCCACACACCTCCCGTTGATCATGAGGTTAGCGGTCACGACACGCCGATGTCGCTGGCGTTAACCTCATGATCAACCGGGGAAAAGCGGGTGGGGGGACCGGGGGCGGGGTTAGAGGCCGGATAGGCGTTGGCCGGCTCTTACTACGGCCATGGCGTGGCGTTCGCCGGGGCGGCGGCCCAGGCGCTCGATCGGGCCCGAGATGCTGACCGAGGCGATGACCCGGCCGGTACGGTCGCGGATCGGGGCGGAGACGCTCGCCACACCGGCCTCCCGCTCGGCGACGCTCTGCGCCCAGCCGCGACGGCGTACCTCGGCGAGGGTGCGGCCGGTGAACTTGCTGCGCGGCAGCAGCGGCATCACCGCCTCGGGCGGCTCCCAGGCGAGCAGGATCTGGGCCGCGGAGCCTGCAGTCATCGGCAGCACCGAACCGACCGGAACTGTGTCCCGTAGACCGCTGGCGCGTTCCGCCGCCGCCACGCAGATCCGCTCGTCCGCGCGGCGCAGGTAGAGCTGGGCGCTCTCACCGGTGGCGTCGCGCAGCGCGGCCAGCAGTGGCTCGGCGGCGGTCAGCAGAACGTCCGGTGCGGCGTTGGCCAGCTCGCCCAGGCGGGGGCCGGGCCGCCATCTGCCCTGGGTGTCCCGCACCAGCATTCGGTGGATCTCCAGGGCCTGGGCCAGGCGATGTGCTGTGGCCCGGGGCAGCTTGGTGCGTTCGACGAGTTCGGCCAGGCTGGCGCCGTCCACGCAGGCGGCCAGGATGACCACCGCCTTGTCGAGAACGCCGACACCGCTCATACTGTGTCCCACAAGCCGAAACTTACCTCCCAGAATTTAGGATGTCCAGATGGTGGGAGTCACTCCTGAGCCGAGGACCCTGGCCGAGAAGGTCTGGGACGCGCACGTCGTACGGTCCGCCGCCGGTGAGCCGGACCTGCTCTTCATCGACCTGCACCTGCTGCACGAGGTGACCAGCCCGCAGGCGTTCGACGGGCTGCGGCTCGCCGGGCGCCGGGTGCGTCGTACCGACCTGACCCTCGCGACCGAGGACCACAACACCCCGACCGGGTACGCCGACCCGGCGTTCCGCCTCCGCCGTGGTGACCTGCTCACCATCGCGGACCCCACGTCGCGTACGCAGATCGAGACGTTGCGCCGCAACTGCGCCGAGTTCGGGGTGCGGCTGCACCCGCTCGGCGACGACAACCAGGGCATCGTGCACGTGATCGGCCCGCAGCTCGGTCTCACCCAGCCGGGCCTGACGATCGTCTGTGGCGACTCGCACACCGCCACCCACGGCGCCTTCGGCGCTCTCGCCTTCGGCATCGGCACCAGCGAGGTGGAGCACGTACTGGCCACCCAGACGCTGCCGCAGAGCCGGCCGAAGACGATGGCCGTGAACGTCACCGGCCGCCTCGCGCCCGGCGTGACCGCCAAGGACCTGGTGCTCGCGCTGATCACGCAGGTCGGCACGGGTGGCGGTCGCGGGCACATCGTCGAGTACCGCGGCGAGGCGATCCGCGCCCTCTCCATGGAGGGGCGGATGACCATCGCCAACATGTCCATCGAGTGGGGCGCCAAGGCCGGCATGATCGCGCCGGACGAGACCACCTTCGCGTACCTCAAGGGTCGACCGAACGCGCCGCAGGGCGCGGACTGGGACGCGGCGGTGGCGTGGTGGCGGACGCTGCCCACCGACGAGGGCGCGCGCTTCGACGCCGAGGTGACCCTGGACGCCAGCCGGATCACCCCGTTCGTCACCTGGGGCACCAACCCCGGGCAGGGCGCCCCGCTGAGCGCCCCGGTGCCGGACCCGGAGGAGTTCACCACCGACTCGGAGCGCACCGCCGCCCGCCGGGCCCTGGAGTACATGGACCTGCGCCCCGGCACCCCGCTGCGGGAGCTGCCCATCGACGTGGTCTTCGTGGGGTCCTGCACCAACGGCCGCCTGGAGGACCTGCGGGCCGCCGCGGACGTGTTGCGGGGCCACCGGGTCGCCGACGGTGTCCGGATGCTCGTGGTGCCCGGCTCCGCCGCCGTGCGCGAGGCCGCCGAGGCCGAAGGGCTGGACAAGGTCTTCGCCGACGCTGGGGCGGAGTGGCGGTTCGCCGGCTGCTCCATGTGTCTGGGGATGAACCCCGACACGCTGAAGCCGGGCGAGCGCTCCGCCTCCACCTCGAACCGCAACTTCGAGGGCCGTCAGGGCCGGGGTGGGCGTACCCACCTGGTCTCGCCGCCGGTGGCCGCCGCCACCGCCGTGGTCGGCCGGCTGGCCGCCCCCGCCGACCTGTAGAAGGGACCGACGAGATGGACAAGTTCACCACCCACACCGGCACCGCCGTGCCGCTGCGCCGGTCCAACGTGGACACCGATCAGATCATCCCCGCCGTGTACCTCAAGCGGGTGACCCGGACGGGCTTCGCCGACGGGCTGTTCAGCGCCTGGCGGGAAGATCCGGCATTCGTGCTCAACGATGAAAACTATTCCGGGGCGTCGATCCTCATCGCCGGTCCGGAGTTCGGCACCGGCTCCTCCCGGGAGCACGCCGTCTGGGCGCTACGGGACTGGGGCTTCCGCGCGGTGGTGGCCCCGCGCTTCGGTGACATCTTCCGCGGCAACGCCCTCAAGGAAGGTCTGTTGCCGGTCGAGTTGGAATTGAAAGCCGTCGAAGAGTTGTGGGACCTGATCGAGGCGGATCCGACGACTCCGGTGACCGTCGACCTGACCGCCCGCCAACTGCGGGCGGGGGACGCGAGCTGGTCGTTCCCGCTGGACGACTTCAGCCGTTGGCGCCTCCTGGAGGGCCTCGACGACATTGGACTCACCCTCCGCCACGCCGCCGACATCGACTCCTACGAGGCGCGCAGACTGCCGTTCCTGCCCTCCGTGGCATAGCCGTTAGGCCGCTCGCACAGCGGATTTCACCCCCATCGGGCCATCCGGTGGGGGTGAATCCGTTGCGACACAAGGGCTTTTTTCTACCGAATGTTTGTGTCCCGGCAGCACAGGGCATACCGTGCGCGCAGAATGGCTCGCGACGAGTCAGTTGCACAATCGGGAGGAAGTCGTGAACAAGGCCGAGCTCATCGAGGCGCTCGCCGTTCGCCTGGGGGACCGGAAGATGGCGACGGCCGCGCTCGACGCGGTCCTCACCGAGGTCCAGGCGGCGGTCACCAAGGGCGAGAAGGTGGCGATCACCGGATTCGGAGCATTCGAAAAGCGTGTGCGTGGCGCGCGAACAGCGCGCAACCCGCGTACCGGCGAGGCGGTGAAGGTCAAGAAGACGTCAGTCCCGACCTTCCGCCCCGGCGCCGGGTTCAAGGAAATGGTGGCCAGCGGCAAGGTGCCGAAGGCCACGGTGGCGACGAAGAAGGCCACCACCAGCACCGCCACGGCCAAGGCGGCGGGCACGAAGGCGACCGGCACCAAGGCGGCCACCGCGAAGGCGGCGGGCACCAAGGCGACCACGGCGAAGGCGGCCAGCAAGAAGACCGCCCCGGCCAAGGCGAGCAAGACCGCCACGGCGACCAAGACGGCCGCCAGCAAGAAGACCGCCCCGGCCAAGGCGAGCAAGAGCACCACGGCGACCAAGACGGCCGCCAGCAAGAAGACCACCGCGGCGAAGAAGACCACCGCCGCGACCCGGTCGACCGCGGCGAAGAAGACCACCGCGGCGGCGAGCAAGAGCACGGCGGCCAAGAAGGCGCCGGCGAAGAAGGCTCCGGCCAAGAAGGCGGCCAGCAAGCGCTGACCGACCCGTACCGCAAGGGCGTCCACCAGTGGGTGGGCGCCCTTGCGGCGTACCGGAACGGTCTCTCGGCGTACGGGAACCGTTGACCGGGTTGCCGTGCTCGCGCAGAATCGCCGTGCCGGCCACCCCTCCGCCGGCACGCCGACGGGAAATGGGGCGCCGGTGCGCTACCGCCAGGTCACCACCGGCACGCTCGCGCTGGGTGTGCTCCTCCTCATCGACGTGCTGCGGGTCTGGCTACCCGGCATCATCACCATCTTCGGTCAGGCGGCGTCCACCCCGGCCGAGCTGATGGGGGCGTTCGCCCTCGGCTGGTTCGTGCTCGCGATGGGCGCACCCGCCGTGGTCCGCCGGGTCGGAGCACGCCCGGTCACTGTCGCCGCCGCTGTCGCGCTCGCCGTCGCACGGCTCACGCTCACCGCCGCCCCCGGCGGACGTACGCAGCTCTGGCTGGCTACCGCCGGTCTGCTCGCCGGGCTGGTCTGGCTGGTCGGCGTCGCCGCCGACACCGACCGCCCGGTCCCGGGGTTGGCGTTGGGGTTGGCTGTCAACGCGGCAGTGCACGCGGTGCTGGACACCGTCGACCTGGTCTGGCGGGGTGACTGGGTGGCGTGGCTGCTCAGCGCCGTCGCGGTGGCGGTGTTCCTGGCCGGCACGGCGGCGCGATCCGGCCGGCACGGCGGTGCGGGTAACGCCCTCGCTGGCCCCGTTGACGCCCCTGTGGGCCCCGCTGACGCCCCTGCCGGCCCTGGTGGTGGTCGGGCCTGGCTGTTGGCCGGGCCGGCGCTGCTGCTGGCCGGAATGGTGGCGCTGTCACCGGCACTGGCCCGGACCGGGATGTCGTACCTGGTCGCCGGGGACGGTGTGGCTCGGTCGCCGCTGTTCGGCCTGGCACCGGTGCCGGTGGCGGTCGCCGGGTTCCTGGGCGCCGCGCTGACCCGGCCGCCTCGCGGGTGGGGCCGAGCGTACGGACCGGTGGCACTGATCGCTGGCGCGGTGCTGTTCGCCAGCGACCGGGGCGACCTGCTCCTGCCCGCCGTCCTGCTCGCTGCGGTGGGCCTCGGCGCCTGCCTGGCCCTGACCGACGACGGCAACCACCCGGACAGCGACACCGCGAGCGCCGGCACCAGCGCCTCCCGGCGGGGGTACGCGGTCACCGCCGGCATGCTCGTCTTCGCGCTGGGGGCCGTCGGGTACTACTCGGCCTACGATCTCGGCTACCCCAACGCGGTGGTGCCGGTGGTGGTGGCCGTGCTGATCGCCGCCGTGGCGTTCACCGCCCGTCCCGTCGTCCACCGGCTTCCCGGGCCGTTTCCGCCGCTCCGGGCAGCCGCCGCGGTCACCGCGCTGGCCCTGCTGGCACCGGTGCTCGCCGACGAGGTGCCGGTGGCCAGCAACCGGGACGGCCCGCCGGAACGGTTGACAGTGGTGGCGTACAACATCCGGATGGGGTTCGGGCTGGACGGCCGGTTCGACCTGACCGGCCTCGCCGAGGTCGTCGAGCGGCAACGGCCCGACGTGGTGCTGCTCAGCGAGGTGGACCGGGCCTGGCTGCTCAACGGCGGGCACGACACCCTGGACCTGTTGGCCGACCGGCTCGGTATGCCGTACGTCTTCGGGCCGGCCGCCGATCCCGTCTGGGGTGACGCGGTGCTCAGCCGTTGGCCGGTACGCGATCCGCGGACCCTGCCGCTGGCCGCCGTCGGCGCGCCCACCGGGGCGCAGGCCCTCGCCGTGACACTGGACCTCGGCGACGGTGTCCGTACCGCAGTGGTCAGCACCCATCTGCAACCGCCGCCCGGCAAGGGTCCGGTGGTCCAGGCCCGCGCGGTCGCCGACTTCGCCACCCGGTACGCGGCCGGTCGGCCGTTGGTGGTGGCGGGTGACCTGAACACCGAGCCGGGCGACGAGGCGTTCGCGGAGTTCGCCGACGCCGGCCTGGTCGACGCGTTGGCGGCCGCCCGACCGCTGGCGACCAGCCCGGCGGACGACCCGCGCCAGCAGATCGACCACATCTTCGTCTCGCCCGGCCTGACCCCCGGCGATCCGGTCGCGCCGCGCAGCACGGCCAGCGACCACCTGCCGGTCGCGGTCACAGTGACCCTGCCGCCCCGCTGACGGAGCCGGGCCCGTCGAACCGGGGCCCTACAGGCGATCGGTGGCCAGCAGCCGGTCGGCGGCGAAGGCGAGCAGCCAGCCGCCGCCCTTCGGCGTGGTGAAGTCCTCGTCGGTGCGGCCGGTCAGCCGCTCCAGGGCGCCCGGCAGGACCTTGCCCTGGCTGCACACCGCCGACTGCCCACCGGTGCCGGCCAACTCCAGCAGCCGGGCTGCGGTGGCCAGGATCTGCTCGTCGCTCTGCTGGCCGGGTTGTGGCTCGTCCAGGTCGCCGCAGACCTCGATCGGCAGGTCGAGCAACGTGGCGGCCGGGTCGAGTGTCTGCACGCACCGTCGCGGCGACGCCGACACCAGCCGGGCCGGTCGGATCAGGGCGATCAGCCCGGCCAGCGTGCTCGCCTGGGCCCACCCCTCGGCGTCGAGGGGGCGTCCGACGTCCGGGCCGGACCAGGTGGCCCGCTTACCGGCGTGCGCGTGCCGGACCACCGCGACAGTCGCCGTGACCGACGGCAGCGCGGCGAACGCCGCCAGCACCTCGGCGTCGTGGGGGTAGCTGACCAACCGGATCGCGTCGTCCACAGCGAGCCAGCGGATGTCGTCCACCTCGGTGCCCGGTTGAAAACCGCCACTGGCCACCGCGAGCATCGACCAGTAGTCGACAAGCTTGGGCTGCCCCTCGCTGCGGTACCGCACCGACGGCAGCCGCACCTGCGGCACGCCCCGCACGTCGGCCTCCTCGGCCACCTCACGGACCGCCGCGGCCAGCGCGTGCTCGCCCGGCTCCAGCTTGCCCTTCGGCAGCGTCCAGTCGCCGTAGCGGGGGCGGTGCACCACGCAGACGTGCACGCCGTCGGCGGTCGGCCGCCAGGCCACCCCGCCGGCCGCCCGGATCCCCGTCACGGCAGCCAACTGGTGCGCCGGCGTCGGGTGGCCCGGTGCCAGGCGGCCGGGAGGAGAGCCCGCGTCCGGCGTACCGACAGGCGTTCCCGCTCGGCCAGCCGCCCGGCGGTGACCGCCAGCTCGTGGTCGTCCGGTCGCTCGGCGGCGATCTCCAGCCAGGTGTCCGCCGCCACCGCCGCGTCCTGGTGCTCGCCGAGCACGTCCTGCACCTGGGCGAGGGCGCGGGACAGCCGGCGTGCCGCCTTGCCGACCGTCGGGGCCACCGCGTTGACCGCGTACCGGGCCTGCTTGCCCTCCTTGCGAACGGCGTGCCAGTGGTCGTCCGGCGACTGCGCGTCGAGCCCGTCGACGCCGTCCGGCCCGGTCAACCGCCGCCACGGGCGCGCCACCAGCGCGGGTAGCGCCTCCGCCGCGGGGGCGGACGCCCGGCGGGTGAGTCGGGGGGCGCGGGCGGCCAGCACCAGAGAATCCACCAGGGCCAGGTAGCGCGCGGAGCGCAGCGTCTCGTCGATGGCGGCGAGCGCCTGCCGCTGCCGTGCGGCGAGCACCTCGTCGAGCCGGTCCACAGCGCCCCGGTCCAGCGGGCTCAGCGGATCGGCGTCGGCGGTGCGACGCAGTCGTGCGCGCAGCACCTCGGCGTCGCGGGCCGCGCCGAGAACACCGGCCAACCAGCGCAGCTCGGTGCGCAGCGGGCCGGACCAGGTCTTGCGCAGCAACGGTTTGAAGGTGCGCAGATCACTGCGCAGGCGTCGACAGGCCACGCGCATCTGGTGCACGGCGGTGTCGCCGCCGGCGGCCGGGGCGCGCAGCCGGACCAGCGGGTCGTGCGCCAACAGCCGGCGGATCTCCTTGCGGACCGCCTCGGTCACCACGTCACCGGCGGTCGGCTCGTCGGGCAGCCCGGCCGGCGCGACCAGGTCCGGATCGGCCTGCGCGGTCGCGCCCAGCGCCCGTACGTGCTTCGGCGTGAACGACCCGCCCTGGGCGCCGGCCTCGCGCAGCACCTCGCCGACCCGGTCGAGCAGCTTCCGGTCGCCGGCCTTCAGCTCCACCTCCACCTCGCGGAACGTGTCGGTGGTGGCGCCGGCGTCGTCGAGCACCGTGACCCGGTCGTCCACCACCTCGGCCAGGACGGTGCCGGCCCGGTCACACACCTCGTACGCGTGCCGCACCGTCCGCACCACTGTCACCGGGGCCAGCGGCGCTCCCCGGTGCAGGACGGTGACCAACTCCACCAGCTCCGGAGGCGGCTGCCCCTTCGGCCCGGGACGGGAGATCTCGTGCCGGACGCCCGGCGTCCCGGTCGGCAGTTTCACAGTCCAGGGCAGCTCGTCACCCCGGCGGTGGCGCAGCGAGGCACCGGCCCGCGCCAGTCGCAGGTCGACAGTGTCGAGGTAGCGGGCGACAAGCGTCACCGGTGGCAGGGCCCGGACCCGGCCGCCGGCCGGGGCCGTGCCGGCCAGGTCCGGCAGCACGTAGGCGTCGTCCACCTCGTACTTCTGCTCCTCCTCGACCATCAGCTCAGCCTATGCGCTGCGCGGTCAGCTGGCCGTGCCACCGACGCGGCGCAGCAGCAGTTCCTGCAGATGGGCCCGGGGGGCGTTGTCACCGCCGGTACGCCGGGTCCAGGTCCCGTCGCCGGCCAGCTCGAACGCGTCCACGTCGGGGCTCATCGCGGCGGTGAGCACATGGTCCAGTTCGGCGCGGGCGATCGGGTCGGTCACCTGCACCAGCGCCTCCACCCGACGGTCCAGGTTGCGGTGCATGAGGTCGGCCGAGCCCATCCAGAACTCGGCCGCGCCGTTGTTGCCGAACCGGAAGACCCGGGAGTGTTCCAGGAACCGGCCGAGAATCGAGCGGACCCGGATGTTCTCCGACAACCCCGGCACCCCGGGGCGCAGCGTGCACATGCCCCGGATGAGCAGGTCGACGTGGACGCCGGCCTGGGAGGCGCGGTACAGCGCGTCGGTCACCCCCTCGTCGACCAGAGAGTTGACCTTGAACTGGACCAGGCCGGGCATGCCCAGGCGGACGTGCGAGATCTCCCGCTCGATCCGCTCGATGAGGCCGCTGCGGATGCCCTGCGGGGCGACCAGCAACCGCCGGTACGCGGTCTGCCGGCTGTACCCGGTGAGCACGTTGAACAGGTCGGTGAGGTCGGCGCCGATCTCCGGGTCGGCGGTGAGCATGCCGAAGTCCTCGTACAGTCGGGCCGTCTTCGGGTGGTAGTTGCCGGTGCCGATGTGGCAGTAGCGACGGATCTGGTTGCCCTCCTGCCGGACCACCAGCGCGGTCTTGCAGTGCGTCTTCAAGCCGACCAGGCCGTACACCACGTGGCAGCCGGCGCGTTCCAGCGTGCGGGCCCAGCCGATGTTGGCCACCTCGTCGAAGCGGGCCTTCACCTCCACCAGCACCACCACCTGCTTGCCGGCGGCGGCCGCGTCGACGAGCGCGTCGACGATCGGGGAATCGCCGCTGGTCCGGTAGAGGGTCTGCTTGATGGCCAGCACGTTCGGGTCGGCCGCTGCCTGCTCGATGAAGCGCTGCACGCTGGTGGCGAACGAGTGGTACGGGTGGTGCACCAGGATGTCCCCGTCGCGCAGTGTGGAGAAGACGCTGCGCGGCACCTCACCCTCGGCGAGCCGGGGGTGGGTGGCCGGCACGAACGGCGGGTCCTTCAGGTCCGGCCGGTCCGCCTCGCCGTAGACCTGCCACAGCGCGGACAGGTCCAGCAGGCCGGGCACCCGCAGCACGTCCTGGTCGTCCATGTCCAACTCGCGGACGAGCAGCTCCAACATGTGGTCGGAGATGGACGCGGCCACCTCCAGCCGGACCGGGGGGCCGAACCGTCGCCGGGCCAGCTCCCGCTCCAGGGCCTGGAGCAGATCCTCGTCGCGGTCCTCGTCGACCTCCACCTCGGCGTTGCGGGTGACCCGGAACAGGTGGCACTCGACCACCTGCATGCCACTGAACAGCTGCCCCAGGTGCACCGAGATCAGGTCCTCCACCGGCAACATCCGGACGCCCGGCTGGTCCCGGTCCACCCGGACGAAGCGGGGGACGTTGTTGGGCACCTTCACCCGGGCGAACAGCTCCGAACCGCCGTCCGGGTCACGGACCGCCACCGCCAGGTTCAGCGACCGACCCGAGATGTACGGGAACGGGTGCGCCGGGTCCACAGCGAGCGGGGTCAGCACCGGGAAGATGTGTTCCCGGAAGTAGGTGCGCAGCCGCTCCCGCTCGCCGTCGCCCAACTCGCCCCAGCGCAGGATGCGGATGCCCTCGTCGGCCAGCTTGGGCAGCACGTCGTCGACGAAGCAGGCGGCGTGCCGGGCACCCAGGGCGGCGGTCCGCTCGGCGATCCGCTCCAGCTGCGTACGCAGCGGCAGCCGGTCCCCGCCGCGCACCGGCAGGCCGGCGGAGAGCCGCCGTTTCAGCCCGGCGATGCGCACCATGTAGAACTCGTCGAGGTTGCTCGCGAAGATGGCCAGGAACTTGGCCCGTTCCAGCAGGGGGGTGCGCTGGTCCTCGGCCAGGGTGAGCACCCGGGCGTTGAAGTCGAGCCAGGACAGCTCCCGGTTGAGGAACCGGTCCTCCGGCAGCGGCGGGGCCGCCGAGGGCTCGTCGTCGTCCTCCTGCCCGGCGCTGGCCGGCAGGTCGTCCGGCAGGACCGGGTGGACGTCACCGGCGGCAGGGCCGTCCGACTCGATCGTCGGGGCGGGGTCGATGACCTCGTCCAGCCCGGAGGAGGCGGCGCCGGGATCGTCGGCGAGCGTGTCGGCGCGGGCGGCGCTGGCGTGTTCGGCGCGGGACGGGCGGAAGCGCCCATCGGTGCCGCGCGTACGGGAGCCGTTGCGGAGGTCGGTGGCGGGCGGGTGGGCGGGTTGCTCGCGAGGGGTGCTCACCCGCTCATAATCACCCGATTACGGTAAACGCAAAATGAACTTGGGCTCGCCGGGTCAGATCATCGTCGGCAATGTCACCCGGACGACCTCGCCGTCGGGATCGGTGTCGATGCGGACCCGCTGGCCGAGCCGGAGAAGTCGCAGCCCGGAGGCGTCGAAGGCCCGGGCGGGGAAGCGCATCTCGGTGCCGTCGTCGAGCAGCAGGACACCGCTGCGCGTCGCCGCGTCGTAGCTGGCCACCGTGCCCTGCATGCTGGCACCGTACACCCGGGGGTTCAGCCCGCGGAGCGGGCCAGGCAAGCTCAGCCGGCGGCGCGGGCGGGGCGACCGGCGGCCACGAGGGCGGCGGTGCGCGGTCCCAGCCCGAGGCGGGCGGCGGCGGCCAGGTCCGCTGCGGTGTCCACGTCCCGGCGCAGGCTGGGCCAGTCGCCGTCGAGCGGCAGCGCCCCGCTCGCCGCGTGCGCGACCGCCGAGCCCACCCCGAAGCGCGGATCCAGCGGCACGCCCGGCCCGGCGGTGAGCAGCACAGTGCCCCCGCCGGGTGCGTCCGGCAGGAACCGGCGTACCCCGGGTCGGCCGTTCTGCGCCGCGAGCAGCGCGCCGGCCAGCTCGGCCGGGCGCAGCGCCGGCACGTCTGCGGTGATCCCGGCCACCCATCCGGCGGCGGCCCCCGCCGCCCCGTGCCGGAACGCGGCGTTCAGGCCGGCGTCCGGTTCGTCCGGCAGCACCCGCGCGCCGGCGGCCCGCGCCGCCGCCGCCACCCGGTCGTCGTCGGTCACCACCAGGGCCTCGGCGACCGCCGGGCAGGCCAGCACCGCGCGGAGCGTGTCGGCTGCCAGGGCCAGCGCCAACTCCTCATGCGGTACGCCGGGCAGCGCGCCCCGCAGCCGGCTCTTGGCCACGGCCAGCCGCTTCACCGGCACCACCACGGCCCACCTCGGCTGACTCACGTCCGCAATCCTGCCAGCCGGACGACGGGCCCCTCGCTGGCCGTACCGGGGGCGAGCAGGCATGATTTCCGCTGCGGGTGTCGCGGGCGGGATTTCGCGGCGGGGTTGGGGCGCGACGAGGAGGCACAGTGGCACGGCGGAGGCTGGGGTTCTGGCAACGGTTCGCCGTGGGGCTGGTGAAGCCGGTGATGACCGTCTGGACCCGGCGTACCTGGCGTGGTCAGGAGCATCTCCACCGCGACGGTGGCGTGATCATCGTGGCGAACCACATCTCACACGCCGACCCGCTGGTGTCTGCGCACTTCATCTACGACTCCGGGCGCTGGCCGCAGTACCTGGGCAAGGCCAGCGTGTTCCGGGTGCCGGTGGTCGGCTGGATTCTGCACCGGTGCCGGCAGATCCCGGTCGAGCGGGGCAGCGTGGACGCCGTCCGCTCGCTGGACGCACTGGTCGCCGCGCTCGACGAGGGCGGCGCGGTCGTGATCTACCCTGAAGGCACCACCACACGACAGCCGGAGCTCTGGCCGATGAAGGCCAAGACCGGTGCGGCCCGGCTGGCCCTGGCCACCGGCGCCCCGGTCGTACCGGTGGTGATGTGGGGGCCGGAACGGATCTTCGACCCGCGGACGACCCGTGTCAGCCTGCGCCCCCGGATCCCGGTGACCGTTGCCGCCGGGGAGCCGATCGACCTGAGCCGGTGGGCGGACGCCCAGCCGACCCGGGCCACCCTCGAGGAGATGACGGACACCATCATGTTGCGGCTGCGGGACATGCTCGCCGAGATCCGTGGCGGTACCCCGCCGCCACTGTGGGAGCGACCGGCCCGGTCCTCCGTCGGCCGCGAGCCGCGGGACGAAGCGGCATGAGCGAGCGAAGCGAGCGAATCATCGGGCTCGGCAGTGGTGCCGTTCAGGCCGCCGCGAAGCGAAGCGGAGCGGTGGCATGAGCGAGCGAAGCATCCGGCTCAGTAGCGGTGTCGCTCAGGCCGCCGCGGAGCGAAGCGGAGCGGTGGCATGAACGGTCACGTCGCGGTGCTCGGTGCCGGTTCCTGGGGCACCGCGTTCGCCAAGATCCTCGCGGACGCGGGGCGGGACGTGACGGTGTGGGCCCGCCGGGCGCCGGTCGCCGAGTGCATCCGGACCGAGCGCCGCAATCCGGAGTACCTGCCAGACCTGCTGTTGCCGGCGCGCGTCACCGCCACCGCCGACGCCGCCGAGGCGATCACCGGCGCCGAGGTGGTGGTGCTGGCCGTGCCGTCGCAGACCCTGCGCGGCAACCTCGCCGAATGGGCCGGGCACCTCCACCCGGATTCCACCCTGGTGTCGCTCATGAAGGGCATCGAGCTGGGCACCACCAAGCGGATGAGCGAGGTCATCGTGGAGACCGCCGGGGTCGCCGCGGACCGGGTGGTCGTCGTGTCCGGCCCGAACCTGGCCCCGGAGATCGCCGCCGAGCAGCCCGCCGCGACAGTGGTCGCCGGCACGAACAGTGCCCGCGCCACGCTCGTCCAGTCGTCGATCCGGACGCCGTACCTGCGCCCCTACACCAACGACGACGTGATCGGCTGTGAGCTGGGCGGGGCGGTCAAGAACGTGATCGCCCTGTCGTACGGCATCGCCACCGCGATGGGTTTCGGCGACAACACCCGGGCCATGCTGATGACCCGTGGGCTGGCCGAGACGGCCCGGCTGGGCGTGGCGCTCGGCGCGGACCCGATCACCTTCGCCGGCCTCGCCGGTATGGGTGACCTGGTCGCGTCCTGCTCGTCCCCGCTGGCCCGCAACCGCACCTTCGGGGAGCACCTTGGCCGGGGCGAGACGCTGGAGCAGGCCCAGACCGCCACCCGGCAGACCGCCGAGGGCGTGAAGAGCTGCCTGGCGATCCGCGACCTGGCCCGGGCGCACGGCGTGGAGATGCCGATCACCGAGCACGTCGAGCGGATCTGCCACGAGGGGATGGACCCGCGCCTCGCCGTGGAGACCCTGATGAGCCGCACCGCCAAACCCGAGTCGTACGAGTGAGGAACCCGATGAACGAGTGGGGAGACGGCACCCGCTGCGTCCGCGCCGGCCTGCCCGAGCCGGCACCGGGGGACCCGTTCCTGCCCGGGCCGGTCTTCGCCGCGCCGTACCACCTCGACCCGTTCGAGGGTCAGGGCACGTCGCCGAACGGCTACGGCCGCCCCGACAACCCGACCCGGCGGCTGCTGGAGGCGGCGGTGGGCGAGTTGGAGGGCGGTGACTGCCGGGTCTTCTCGACCGGTCAGGCGGCCATCACCGGCCTGCTGCTCACACTGCTGCGGCCGGGGGACACGGTGGTGCTCCCCACCGACGGATACTTCCCGGTCCGGGCGTTCGCCACCAATGTGCTGGAGGCGATCGGCGTCCGGGTGCTGTTCGTGCCGACCGTCGGGCCGTACCCGTCTTTCGAGGGCGTCCGGCTGGTGCTGGTGGAGACGCCCGCCAACCCGGGCCTGGACGTCGTCGACGTGGCGGCCCTGGCCGAGCGGGCGCACGCCGACGGCGCGCTGCTCGCTGTGGACAACACCACCGCCACCCCGCTCGGTCAGCGCCCGCTGGATCTCGGTGCCGACCTGGTGGTCGCCTCCGGCACGAAGGCGCTCACCGGCCACTCCGACCTGCTGCTGGGCTACCTGGCCAGCCGGTCCGCCGAGCTGATCGACGCGGTGACGACCTGGCGGACCACCACCGGGGCGGTTCCGGGCGCGTTCGACGCCTGGCTGGCCCACCGGTCACTGGCCACTCTCGACCTGCGGCTGGCCCGGCAGAGCGCGAACGCCGCCGCGGTCGTCGACCTGCTCGCCGGCCGGTCGGACGTGACCGGCCTGCGGTGGCCGGGGCGGACGGACGACCCCGCGTACCCGGTGGCCTCGGCGCAGATGCGCCGGATACCGGGGGTGCTCTCGTTCGACCTGGGCGACGCCGACCGGGTGGGCCGGTTCGTCGAGGCCGCCCGGCTGGTGGCGGCCGCGACCTCCTTCGGTGGCCTGCACACCACTGCGGACCGGCGGGCGCAGTGGGGCGACGACACCGCTCCCGGCTTCGTCCGGCTCTCCTGCGGCGCGGAGGACACCGCGGACCTGGTGGCTGACATCGCCGCCGCGCTCGACGCCACCGGCCCGGTCTGAGTTAGGGTGTCGGCGGCCGCACCGGCGGCCACGACCGGAGGAGGTGAGTCCGATCCGCCAACAGACAGGACCGGCGCTTCCTCCCGTGTCCCTGCCGCGATAGCGGCCGCGGGAGCGCCGGCGAGCGTTCCCCGGAGGATTCCCATGGCACCACCGTTCCCCACCGACCGTCCTGCCCTCGTACGCCGGCTGCGCGCCGCCGGTTGCGTCTACGCCGAGGACGAGGCCGAGCTGCTGCTGGCCGCCGCGCACACCCCGGCGGCGTTGGTCGAGCTGACCGACCGCCGGGTGGCCGGTGAACCGTTGGAGTACCTGCTCGGCTGGGCGGAGTTCTGCGGCCTGCGGATCGCCGTCGACGAGGGCGTCTTCGTGCCCCGGGCCCGCACCGCCCTGCTGGTCGAGGTGGCGGCCGAGCTGACCGGCGCGGCGCCGGCCGTTGTCGACCTGTGCTGCGGCTCCGGGGCCACCACTGTCGCGCTGGCGCACCGGCTCGCGCCGCGCTGGCTGGCCGCCGCCGACATCGATCCGGCGGCGGTGGCCTGCGCGCGCCGCAACGTCGCCGGGTTGAACGCCGAGGTGTACGAGGGTGACCTCTTCGCGCCGCTGCCCCGGCGGTGGCGGGGTCGGCTGGATCTGGTGGTCGCCAACGCCCCGTACGTGCCGACCGACGCGGTCGCGCTGATGCCGCCGGAGGCGCGACTGCACGAGGCCCCGGTGGCGCTCGACGGCGGCCCGGACGGGCTCTCCGTGCTGCGCCGGGTGGGTGTCGACGCGGCCGGTTGGCTGGCCCCCGGCGGTCACCTGGTGGTCGAGGCCGGCACCACCCAGGTCGACACACTCTGCAACGCGTTCGGCGCGGCCGGCCTGCTGCCAACAGTGCGCCACGACGAAGACCTGGACGCCACCGCCGTCTTCGCCCGCCTCCCCTGACCCGAGTCGATCATGGAGTTGTGGTGCCCGATAAGCGCCATACCAGGTATTTCATCCCCCACCACAACTCCTTGATCGACGGTTGGGAGCTGCCGGGCGGGCCAGGCGTGGCGGGGGAGAGGGGTTGGCACTAGCCTCGGCTCACACTCACGACGGCGGGAGGTGGTTTCGGTGGGCAGCGCAGGGGTGCCGGTGGTCGTCGGGCTGGACAACGGCGGCACCAGCAACAACGCCACCGTGCTGACGGTGGACGGCCGCTTCCTGGTGGACGGGCTGTTGGAGATCCCCAGCGAGGTGCGGTCCGGGCCGGAGGCGGCGATCGAGGCGTTGGCGCGGGCGCTGGACGGCGCCCTGGCGC
Source organism: Micromonospora vinacea (assembly GCF_015751785.1). Lineage (NCBI taxonomy): Bacteria > Bacillati > Actinomycetota > Actinomycetes > Micromonosporales > Micromonosporaceae > Micromonospora > Micromonospora vinacea. The sequence continues at coordinate 3,335,983 of NZ_JADOTY010000001.1, forward strand.
AGACCGGCGTGCCGCGTGACCTGGTCCAGGCGGTCGGGTTGGACACGCCCGGCCCGGCCAGCGCCGAGGGCGTCATCTCGTCGCGGGGCTCCACCAACTTCTCCCAGCCGGCCTGGCGCGGCTTCGACGTACGAGGGGCGCTGGAACGGCGGCTCGGTCTGCCGGTGATCTATCACAACGACGGCAACGCGGCAGCGCTGTACGCGCACCACCTCCACTTCGGCGCCGACGCGATGAACCGCTCGTCGGTGTCCGCGATCGTGGGCACCGGCCTCGGCGGGGGTGTGGTCGAGAGCGGTCGGGTGATCGCCGGTGCGGCCGGGATGGCGGGGGAGTTGGGCCACGTGCACATCCCGCTGAGCGGGCTGCTCGGTCCGGGTCAGCCGGAACCCACCTGCGCCTGCGGCTTCACCGGTGATGTCGAGAGCGTCGCCTCGCTGACCGGCATCGAACGCAACCTGCTGCCGTACTGGCTGACCCGGTACCCGGACCACCCGCTCGCCGCCGAGCCGGTGGCCCGGGCGGCCAAGCTGGTCCGGGGGTACGGCGAGCGGAAGGACGCCCTCGCGCGGGAGCTCTTCACCCAGCAGGCGATGGCGTTGGGGCGGCTGTTCACAGTCGCTGCGAACTTCACCGACCCGCACGCGTACTTCGTCGGCGGCGGGGTGGTGGAGGCGGCACCGGAGTTCCGCGACTGGTTCCTGGCGACGGTTCGCGAGCACACGGTGCTCCGCGAGGAGCAGGCGGCGGTGGCCACCTTCGCGTTGGTGCCGGACCGGGACATGGCCGGTGCCCGGGGCGTCGCGATCGCCGCGCTGGAGGCGCTGCGCGCCGTTCCGGAGCCCCGCCCGCTGGTTGCCTGAGCCGGCGCGGGCCACGACCCGCGCCGGCTCGGCGTCTCTGGTCAGCGCTGGGGCGGCGCCTGGGCGAAGGCGGCCCAGGCCGCCGTTGGGAACAGCAGGGCCGGGCCGGCCGGGTCCTTGGAGTCGCGGACGGCCACGAGCCGCGGGATCGCGGCCACCTCCACGCAGGCGCCTTCGTCGCCGCTGCGGCTGCTCTTGCGCCACCGCGCCGCGGCCAAGGCCGCTGTGATCATCGGGGTCATCGGTCCTACCGTCCCTTCAGGACTGACAGGAGCATCTCGCGGCTGTCCGCCGGGCTGAGCGCCACGCTTCGGAGATGCTCCATGATCTTGGTGCAGGTACGCGTCTCACCGGCGCGGTCGAGGATCATCTGACCCGCGACGGTCTCCACCGACGCGATGATCGGGTCCTCCGGGTCGGCGAACTCGAGAATGTGCAGGGAACCCCGGGTGCCCCGGTGGTAGCCGGCGGAGAGTGGGATCACCTGGACGCTGATGTTCGGCAGCTCGGCCATCTTGACCAGGTGCCGCAGTTGCCCGTTCATCACCGACTGCTCACCGACCGGGCGTAGCAGCGCGCCCTCGTCGATGATCGCGTCGAAGATGGCAGGGTTCTCGCCGGTGAGTCGCTGTTGCCGGTCGAGGCGGACCTTGACCCGCTGCTCCACCATGTCGTCGCTGAGGGTGTGCGGCCCGCCCCGCATCACGCCCCGGACGTAGTCGGCGGTCTGTAGCAGGCCGGGCACCACCGAAGGCTCGAAGTTGGCGATGGCGGTCGCCTCGGCCTCCAGCGCGATGAAGTCGATGGTGCGCCGATCCAGCACGTAGGAGTACGACACCCACCAGCCCGGCTTGCGGGCGTCCTTGGCGAGCTGCACCGCCGCGGCCACCTCGTCGGCGCCCACCCCGTACGACGTGAGCAGGGCGCGCACGGTCGCCGGGGTGATCAGGGTCTGGGCGTTCTCGTACCGGGAGAGGGTGCTGCGGGTGCTGTTGATCTCATCCGCCGCGGTCTCCAGCGTCAGCCCGGCGGCTTCCCGGTGGTGACGCAGGGCGATGCCGAGCCGGCGGGCACGGGCGGTCTTCGGAGCCATGCATCGATGGTCGCACACATTTGCGGGAACGTCTGCATGAGAGAACGTCGATGAGAGTTGCATTCACGGCTGTACACGTGTCAATCTGTTATGGCGTCCTCACCGCCGGTTGTCGTGGCGACGGTGGTGGTGAGCGACCGGAGGGGATGGGGCGCGCGGCGATCGGGTTTCTCCCCCGTACCCGATCGTCGCGTGCCGCCCCGCCACCCCGGCCTGCCGGAAGGAGACGACGTGCGAACCCGCCCGGAGCCCCCCGCCGTACCCTCGGGCGGCACGCAATGACCCGCTTCCTCGTGGTGCTCACCGACGTGCGCCCCGTCGAGGGAATCAACCGCAACGAGCGGGTCGCGCCGGAACGACGCCGGCAGGTCGTCGGCGCCAGCAGCCGGGAGGCCGCCGACCGCATCGCCGGAGCGTTCATGGCGCTGGGCATGGTGCGGGCCGGACGGCAGCGGGTGAAGGTGATAGCGGTCGGTCGCCGGCACTCCCGGGACTGAGCAGACCCAGGTCAGCGGCCCACGACGCCGCCACCGTCCGATCACGCACCGTATATCCTCCGATGACCGATTGCCGTGTCGTGCCGTGGCTCGCCGGGTATCGCCTCGCCCCGCGGCCACGCACAGTAAGGTCAACCGGGTGAGCGCCACCGGCGAGCACGACCAGCCGCAGTCGCGTACGAAGAGGTGACCGGAGTGACCACCCCAGGCAAGACCCGCGTGGCGATCGTCTTCGGCGGCCGCAGCCCGGAGCACGGCATCTCCTGCGTCAGCGCCGGCAGCGTGTTCGGCGCACTCGACCCGGACGAGTTCGAGGTGGTGCCGGTGGGCATCACCCGGGCCGGCCAATGGGTGCTGACCAACGGGGACCCCGCCCAGCTCGCGATCAACGCCCGTCAGCTGCCGGAGATCACCGCCGACTCCGGCGACGACATCGTGCTGCGTGCCGACCCCACCGGCAACGGGCTGATGGTGCTCGACCCGACCGAGGGTCCCCGGGCGTTGGCCGACGTGGACGTGGTCTTCCCGGTGCTGCACGGCACGTACGGCGAGGACGGCACCATCCAGGGAATGCTGGAGATGGCCGGCATCCCCTACGTCGGGGCGAACGTGTTCGCCTCCGCGGCCGCCATGGACAAGGAGTTCACCAAGAAGCTCTGTGCCGTCGAGGGCATCCCGGTCGGCACGTACGCCGTGCTGCGCAACGGAATGACGCTCAGCGAGCAGGACAAGGAGCGGCTCGGCCTGCCGGTCTTCGTCAAGCCGTCCCGGGCCGGGTCGTCGTTCGGCGTCAGCAAGGTCACCGACTGGGCGCAGCTGGACGCGGCGGTCGCCGGCGCCCGGCAGTTCGACCCGAAGGTCATCATCGAGGCCGCGATCGTCGGCCGCGAGATCGAGTGCGGTGTGCTGGAGGGCGAGGCCGGTGGTGCGCCCGAGGCGTCCGTGCTGGCCGAGGTGCGGGTCGTCGCCGACCACGACTTCTACGACTTCGAGGCGAAGTACCTCGACGACTCCTGCGAGTACGACATTCCGGCCAACCTGCCGGAGAAGGTGACCCGCCAGGTGCAGGAGTACGCGGTCCGCGCGTTCACCGCGCTGGACTGCGCCGGTCTGGCCCGGGCCGACTTCTTCGTCACCCCCGAGCTGGACGTCTACCTCAACGAGATCAACACGATGCCCGGCTTCACCCCGACGTCGATGTTCCCGCGGATGTGGGCGGCCTCCGGCCTGGAGTACCCGAAGCTGGTCAACCGGCTGATCCGTACCGCCCAGCGGCGCGGCGTCGGCCTGCACTGAGCAGTCCGGCCCCGCCCGCGCCGGTCAGCCGGCGCGGGCGGAGTCGGTTCGCGTTCAGTGCTGGCAGCCGGACGGGATGGCACCGCCGGAGGGAACGCTCGCCACGATCGTGCTGGAGATCGTCGGCAACCACTGCAACGGCTGCTCGTACGAGCGCGGGACGCGCACGGTGATCAGCGTCTCCCGGTCGACAGTGGAGAGGACCGCCGCGTCGGCCTGCTCGGCCAGGTGCCAGCAGACCTGGTTGACCGTCCAGACCTCGTCGGTGCTGGGGAAGGCGGGCTCGGTGCCGCCGCAGGCGACGGTGAGCGCGGGGTCGCCGTACGCGGCGTTCTGCTCCGGACCGGCGGTGACCGGCCGCTGGGCCAGGTCGCGGATGCTCGCCGGAAGCTGGGAGAGCAGCGCCCGGCAGACGGTGGCCGGGCGGGCGGCCAGCGCCGGGGCGGCCATCTCCACCGGGGTGGTGGACTGCACCCGGGCGGTGGTCGCCGAGGGTGTCGGGGCGGCGGCCGGCGTGTCCGGGCTGAGCTTGCTGAAGGCCAGCACGGCCACCAGCAGCGTGATCGGCAGCGCGATCAACGTGGCGAGCAGGGCCGCGCCACGCATGGTCCGATCGCGGCCGGCCGGCGCGGCGGCCGCGGGATCGGTCGACTCACGGTTACCGTCAGCCGGCTCGGGCGTCCCGTCGGCCGCGTCGCGCGGCCCGTCGTCGTCCAGGGCCGAGGAGGAGGTCGTCATCTCGTCCACTTACAGCCGCACCACCGAACACGTGAGGGTGCGGGTGATGCCGGGCACCATCTGCACCTTGCTGACGATGAGTTTGCCGAGCTCGTCGACGGTGTTCGCCTCGGTGAGGACGACCACGTCGTACGGCCCGGTGACGGCGTCGACGCGTACCACGCCGGGGATGTCCGCGATGAGACCCGCCACGTCACGTGCGCGGCCGACCTCGGTCTGGATGAGGATGTACGCCTGTACCACGACTCGACCTCCGTCCGTCGCCGCCCGGGAGCGGCCCGAAGGGTGAAACTACCTTACGGACCAGGTCTGATCCCTATCGGTCGTCAAGGAGCAGCGGTGAGCGAGCACGGCGGAGCCGGGCAGCACGGGCGGAACGCCCGCGGTGGCGTCGGCGTGTCCGGGATCGGGGAGTTCGGGCTGATCGGGAAGATCACCGCTCGGCTGTCGTACGGACCGACGACCCTGCTCGGCCCGGGCGACGACGCGGCGGTGGTGGCCGCGCCGGACGGCCGGGTGGCGGCCTCCACCGACGTGCTGGTCGACGGCCGGCACTTCCGGCGGGACTGGTCCTCGGCCCGCGACGTCGGGCACCGGGCGGCAGCGGCGAACCTGGCGGACATCGCGGCGATGGGTGCCACGCCGACCGCCCTGCTGGTGGCTCTCTGCATGCCGGCGGACCTGGACACCAGTTGGGCCGAGGAGTTGGCCGACGGGCTCGCCGCGGAGGCCGCGACGGTCGGCGCGAGCGTCGTCGGCGGCGACATGTCCGCCAGCCCCACCCTGACCGTCGCGGTCACCGCACTGGGCGACCTGGCTGGCCGTCCGCCCGTGCTGCGGTCCGGCGCCCGCCCCGGGGACGTGCTCGCCCTGGCCGGGCGCACCGGGTACGCGGCAGCCGGGCTGACAGTGCTGACCCGGGGCTTCCGGACCCCCCGGCTGCTGGTCGAGGCGTACCGGCGGCCGCAGGTGCCCTACCCGGCCGGCCCGCAGGCCGCCCAGCTCGGCGCCACCTCCATGATCGACGTGTCGGACGGGCTCCTCGCCGACCTCGGGCACGTCTCGGCGGCCAGCGGGGTGGCGATCGACGTACGCCGGGACGGGTTCGAGGTGCCCCGGCAGATGGCCGACGCGGCGCAGGCACTCGGCGTCGACCCGTACACCTGGATCCTCGCCGGTGGCGACGACCACGCGCTGGCCGCGACCTTCCCCCCGGCGGTGGCGCTGCCGTCGGGCTGGCGGCGGATCGGCCTGGTCACCGACGGTGCCGGCGTGACTGTCGATGGCGTCGCCTACGACGGCCCGGCCGGCTGGGACCACTTCCGGTGAGGCCGGCGCGTCGCCGTACCCTGGATACCGTGAGTGAGATCGAGATCCGGGCGGTGCGGTTCGACGCACCGGTGGCGCAGCACCTGATCCACGCCGCACTGGCCGACCTCGGTGCCCGCTACGGCGGCACCGGCGACGACACCCCGGTGGACGCGGCCGAGTTCGAGCCGCCCGATGGCGCGTTCCTCGTGGCCTACCTGGCCGGGGAGCCGGTGGGCTGCGGCGGCTGGCGCAGCCACGGCGCCGACACCGCGGAGCTGAAGCGGATGTACACGGCGCCGGCGGCGCGGGGGCGGGGGGTGGCCCGCGCGGTGCTGGCGGCCGTCGAGCGCTCAGCCCGCGAGCACTGCCGCAAGCGGGTGGTCCTGGAGTGCGGCGACAAGCAGCCCGAGGCGATCGCCATGTACGGCTCCGCCGGGTACGAGCGGATCCCGAACTTCGGCTTCTACAAGGACGCGGAGGGCTGCGTCTCCTTCGGCCGCACCCTCTGACCTGCGGGTCAGCCCTTGCCGGGCGCCCGACCGGTCGGTGTGCCAGGTCACGGTCGGGCCCGGAGAGGCCTCCGCGCCAGGCGTTGGCGGGCCGGCGTGCGGCATCGGCCCACGGACACGACTCAGCCGGCGGACCCTCGGGGTCCGCCGGCTGAGCCGAACGAGAAGGTGGGTGCTACCGCGTCAGGCGCGGGTGACCTTGCCGGCCTTGATGCACGAGGTGCAGACCTGCAACTTCTTGGTGTTACCGCCACCGGCCGGGGTACGCACCGACTGGATGTTCGGGTTCCAGCGGCGGTTGGTCCGCCGGTGCGAGTGGGACACGTTGTGGCCGAAGCCCGGTCCCTTGCCACAGACGTCGCACACGCTAGCCACGGGATACTCCTGGGATTGATACGTTCATGAGGTCGCCGGCAGGTGCTGCCCGGGCAACCTGGTCAGGTTACCCGATGACTCGCCGACCCGGCCAACCGGCCCGGTCCGGCGCTCGCCCGTGCCCCGGCTCACGCCTGGTCGTGGGCCCGTCCGCCCGACGGTGGGCCGGCCCGGCGGCAAGGGTACCGGAGTGGGTCGTCCCCGCCGCGGCCAGCGCCGGCCTGGGGCGCGGGGGACACGCCGGACGAGTCCGACGGGTGTCGGTGCGCGCCAGTAGGCTTCTGCCCGTGCTGGACACCCTCGACGCCGCAGCGGTCCGCCGCTGGTGTGCGAGCGGGTTGGCCGCACTGAAGCGCCACCAGGGCGAGATCGACCAGCTCAACGTCTATCCGGTGCCCGACGGCGACACCGGCACCAACCTGGTGCTGACCCTCACCTCGGCCCAGCAGGCCCTCGCCATGGATCTGGACACTCTCCCCGACAGCGGGCCGACCGCGCACGGGCACGCGCTGCGGCTGATGGCCCAGGGCGCGTTGCTCGGCGCGCGGGGCAACTCCGGGGTGATCCTCTCGCAGATCCTGCGTGGTTTCGCCGACCAGGCCGCCGGGGTGCCGGCGGTGCGCGGCCGTGAGCTGGCCGCCGCGCTGCGGTCCGGCACCACAGCGGCGTACACCGCGGTCTCCCGGCCGGTCGAGGGCACACTGCTCACCGTGGTCGCGGCCGCCGCCACCGCTGCCGAGGGCGCGGCCAGCGACGACCTGCCGACGGTGGCCGCCGTCGCGGCCCGGGCGGCGGCCGAGGCGCTCGCCCGCACGCCGGAGCAGTTGCCGGCGCTGGCCCGCGCGGGCGTGGTCGACGCCGGTGGCCGAGGGCTCTGCGTGCTGCTCGACGCCCTGGTCGAGGTGCTCACCGGGGAGAGCACGGCCCGGCCCGCGCCGACACCGCGCTCCGCCCGCCCGGCGGCCACCGTCGCCCGCGAGACCGGTTCGGATGAATACGCCTACGAGGTGCAGTTCCTGCTCGACGCCCGCGCCGAGGCGGTCGACGGGTTGCGGCGGGCACTCGACGCCCTGGGCGACTCGCTCGTCGTCGTCGGCGACGGGCGTGAGCCGGAAGGCACCTGGAACGTGCACGTGCACGTCAACGATGTGGGCGCGGCGGTCGAGGCCGGTGTCGCCGCCGGCCGCCCGTACCGGATCTCGGTGACCCGTTTCGCCGACCAGTCTGAGTCGCCCTCCGGCCCGGTGGTGGCCGGCCGGGCCGCGGTGGTGGTGGCCACCGGCGGCGGCATCGCCGACCTGTTCGCCGCGGAGGGCGCCACAGTGGTGCCGGGCAACCCGTCCACTGGCGAGTTGCTGGACGCCGTCCGCGGCACCGGGGCGGCCCGGGTGGTGGTGCTGCCCAACGACGCCAACACCGAGGCGGTGGCGAGCGCGGCCGCCCGCGAGGCCCACCGCTACGGCATCAAGGTGAGCGTGGTGCCGACCCGCTCGCCGGTGCAGGCACTGGCCGCCCTCGCGGTCCGCGACGGTGACCGCCGTTTCGAGGACGACGTCATCGCGATGGCCGAGGCGGCCGGTGCCTGCCGTTACGCCGAGGTCTGCCACGCCAGCCGGGAAGCGCTGACAGTGGCCGGTCCGTGCCGTCCCGGTGACGTGCTGGCGCTGGTGGAGGGGGAGGTGCACCTCATCGGCACCGACCTCACCGACACCTGCGCGGCAGTTGTCGACCGGATGCTCGGAGGTGGCGGCGAGATGGTCACCCTGCTGGCCGGGCTGGACGCTCCGGCCGGGCTCACCGATGCCGTCCGCGCGCACGTCGCGCGACGTTGGCCGTTCGTCGAGGTGCACGCGTACCCGGGCGGTCAGCCGTTTTATCCGCTCCTGGTAGGGATCGAATGAGCGAACCAGCCACGGTGGACACTCCGCTGAAGAAGCTGGTCGGGGACAAGACAGCCAAGGCGTTGGCCTCGCACCTCGACCTGCACACCGCGGGTGACATGGTCTACCACTTCCCGCGTCGCTACGACGAGCGTGGTGAGCACACCGACATCCGCTCACTGGACGTCGGTGAGCAGGTCACCGTAATGGCCCAGGTGCAGCGCACAGCGGTGCGTCCGATGCGTCAGCGGCGGGGCAACCTGCTGGAGGTGACAGTCGGCGACGGCTCCGGCGGGGTCCTGACGTTGACCTTCTTCGGCAACCAGGCGTGGCGCGAGCGGGAGCTGCGACCCGGCCGGTGGGGCCTGTTCGCCGGAAAGGTCACCGAGTTCCGGGGCAAGCGGCAGCTCAACGGCCCGGAGTACGTCCTGCTCGGCGAGGGTGGCGACGGCGAGGCGGCGGTCAGCGACGACATCGAGGAGTTCGCCGGGGCGCTGATCCCCGTCTACCCGGCCGCCGCGGCCGTGCCGACGTGGGTGATCGCGCGCTGCGTGCGCGTCGTACTGGACACCTTCACCCCACCGGACGATCCACTGCCGAGCGCCGTGCGGGCCAGCCGCAAGCTGGTCGGGCTCGGCGCCGCGCTGACCGAGATCCACCGGCCGTCCAGCAAGGAGGCGCTGCACCAGGCGCGCCGGCGACTCAAGTGGGATGAGGCCTTCGCCGTCCAGGTGACACTGGTGCAGCGCAAACACCGGGCGGCCGACTGGCCGGCCCGCCCCCGCCCGGCGCGCCCGGGTGGGCTGCTGGAAGCCTTCGACGCCCGACTCCCGTACGAACTGACGGCCGGTCAGCGGGAGGTGGGTGTGGAGATCGCTGCGGACCTGGCCACCCCGCACCCCATGCACCGCCTGTTGCAGGGCGAGGTCGGCTCGGGCAAGACGGTGGTGGCGCTGCGGGCGATGCTCCAGGTGGTCGACGCGGGCGGACAGGCCGCGCTGCTGGCGCCCACCGAGGTGCTGGCCGCCCAGCACCACCGCGGCATGCTCGACCTGCTCGGGCCGCTCGGGCGGGCCGGTGAGCTGGGCTCCGCCGAGCACGCCACCCGGGTCGAGCTGGTCACCGGCTCGCTGGGCGCGGCAGCCCGCCGCCGGGCGCTCGGAGAGGTGGCCAGCGGCGCCGCCGGCATCGTGCTCGGCACCCACGCCCTGCTCTACGAGGGGGTCGACTTCGCCGACCTGGGCCTGGTGGTGGTCGACGAGCAGCACCGCTTCGGCGTGGAGCAGCGCGACGCCCTGCGGGCCAAGGCGGCCCAGCCGCCGCACGTGCTGGTGATGACGGCCACCCCGATCCCGCGCACGGTGGCGATGACCGTCTACGGCGACCTGGAGGTCTCCACCCTCTCCCAGTTGCCCCGGGGGCGGTCGCCGATCGCCTCGCACGTGGTGCCGGCCGCCGAGAAACCGGCCTACCTGGAGCGGGCCTGGCGGCGGCTGCGCGAGGAGGTGACCGCCGGCCACCAGGCGTACGTGGTGTGCCCGCGAATTGGTGACGGACCTGCGTCGGACGAGGAACCGCCACCGGAGGACGACAACGGCCGGCGGCCACCGCTGGCGGTCACCGAGGTTGCTCCGCTGCTCGCCGAGGGCCCGCTGCACGGCCTGCGGATCGGGGTGCTGCACGGTCGACTGCCGGCCGACGAGAAGGACGCGGTGATGCGTTCCTTCGCAGCCGGTGACCTGGACGTGCTGGTGGCGACGACAGTGATCGAGGTTGGCGTCGACGTGCCGAACGCGACAGTGATGATCGTGTTGGACGCCGACCGGTTCGGCGTCTCCCAGCTGCACCAGCTGCGGGGCCGGGTGGGCCGGGGCGCTGCCGCCGGGCTGTGCCTGCTGGTCAGCGAGGCGGCCGAGGGGTCGTCGGCGCGGGAGCGACTGGACGCGGTGGCGTCCACGGGCGACGGTTTCAAGCTCGCCGAACTGGATCTGGAGCAGCGCCGCGAGGGCGACGTGCTGGGTGCCACCCAGTCCGGGCACCGCTCGCACCTGCGGTTGCTGTCCCTGCGACGCGACGCCGATCTGATCCGCGACGCCCGCGCCGAGGCGATCACCCTGATCGAGGACGACCCCGAGTTGACCCGTAGCCCGGCGCTGGCCGCCTCGGTGGCCGCCCTGGTGGACGAGGACCGCGCGGAGTACCTGGAAAAGGGCTGACCAGCAGGGCCATCACATGGCTGAGGGCGCGCCGACCGGGTGGTCGACGCGCCCTCAGGTGTCAGAGCGTGTTGTCTCAGGCGGTGAAGCGAACCCGACGACGACGCGCCACCATGAACAGCGCCACGCCGGCGGCCAGCAGGACCGCCGCGCCGGCGATGATGCCGCCGGTGGCAGCACCGGTCAGCGGCAGGGCCGGCTCGTCCTTGTCGCCGCCACCCTGACCCGGGGTGCAGTCGGCGGGCTTCTCCCAGGCGATCGGGCTGCTGTCGTCGAGACCCTCGGCGGTCGGGGTCACGGTCAGACCCTCCTCAGCCGGGAAGGTGACGGTGCCGCTCTTGCCCGGCTCGACGGTCAGCGTCTGGGCCTTGCCCTTGTTCGGGGTGAAGGTGATGGTGATCGTCTTGCCATCCGCCGGGTTGGCGATGTCGAAGATCAGCTCGGTGCAGGTCGACTTGTAGCTGCCGGCCGGCTCGCCGGGCTCGACGCAGTTCTCAGCGGTGGCGGGCGTGCCCTCGAAGAGCGGCTTGTCCAGCCCGTCGGCGACCACCTTGATGGAGGTGGCGTTCTTGGCGGGCACCTTCACCGACTTGCTCTCGCCGGGTGCGACGGTGGCGTCCTTGGTGAAGTCGCCGGCACCGGTGATGGTGAACTTCGCCGGCGCGGTGGCGTCCTCGGCGTTGCCGAGCTTGACGACGACGACGCCGTCACAGTCCGCGGCCACGTTGGCGGTCGGCTTGGGGGTGGCCGGAACCGGGGGCTGCTCCTTGGCGCAGGTGCCACTGAACTCGATCGACGCGGAGCGCAGCTCCTTGTCCTCGAACTCGTTGTTCCACATGGCCCGCACCGACAGGGTGGCCTTGGTGGTCTTCGCGTCCAGGCGCTGGGTGGCGGTCACCGCGTCGCTGACGGCGTACGGGTAGACCTTGTCCTCGGTCGCCGCGATGCCGTCGATGGTGGCGTCGCTGGCGGTGTCGCCGACGTACGTCTTCGCCGAGACCTCGCTGAACTTGTAGCTGGTGACGTCGCCCGGGGCGAAGGTCTTGACGGTCCAGGTGGCCACCCACTCGCCGGTGGCGGTGTCACAGTCGGCCTTGACCTGGATCTCGCTGTGGTGGGCGCTGGCGGGTGCGGCGAACGTCACGACGCCGGCGAGGCCGATCAGCGCGCCTGCGGCGATGGCCGCGACGCGCCGGAACGGAGACTTGGGAGGGTTCACGCCTGCTCCTGGTGAGGGGGGTACGGATCGCGTGGCGGGAGGCCGGGAGGCATCGTGACCGGGGGGTCACCTGCTCACCGGGGCGTCGCGCGACGCGGCGGTGTTCCCGCGGCGAAAGCGGGGACAGGGGGAGACTGTACTGATGGGTGGTTAATGAGGGGAGTTCAGATCATTGCCATCCGGCAATGTAGTCGATTCGTGATCTTTGATATACCGAAGGTGTCTGTCCGGTCACTGGGGACGGTGCGTCCGCTGCGGGCTCCACGGTGGATACCGCACCGTCGGGGCTGCTCAGGTGCTCCGCGTCTTCGCCGGCCGGCCGGCTCCTCGGATCCGCGCCGTGCTGACCGGGTCCGTGCCGCATCGCGTAGCGTCGCGGGCATGAGCAGGAGGAAACGGTGACCCGGATCGTGGCCGGGACGCTCGGTGGCCGGCGGATCGCCGCGCCGCCCGGCGCCGGCACCCGACCCACCTCGGACCGGGTCCGGGAGGCGCTGTTCAGTGCCGTCCAGGCCGAGGTCGATCTCGACGGCGCCCGCTTCGCCGACCTGTACGCCGGCTCCGGCGCGGTCGGGCTGGAGGCGCTGTCCCGGGGGGCCCGGCACGTGTTGCTTGTCGAGTCCGACCCGCGGGCGGCTCGGGTGATCCGGGAGAACGTGGCGACCCTCCGCGCCGGTCCGGCGGCCCGTCTGGTCACCGGCAAGGTGGCGACGGTGCTGGCCTCCGGGCCGGACGGCGAGCCGTACGACGTGGTCTTCGCCGACCCGCCGTACGCGGTGCCGGACGAGGAGATCACCGCGATGTTGGCCGCGCTGGCCGACGGGGGCTGGTTGGCGCCCGACGCGCTGGTGGTGGTGGAGCGTTCCCGCCGGACCAGGGAGTTCGACTGGGTGGAGGGGATCACCGCCGAGCGCAGTCGCCGTTACGGCGAGACCACCCTTTGGTACGGTCGCCGATCATGAGACGTGCGGTGTGTCCCGGTTCGTTCGACCCGGTCACCAACGGACACCTCGACATCATCGGAAGGGCCAGTCGGCTCTTCGATGAGGTGATCGTCGGTGTGTTGGTGAATCAGTCGAAGAGTGGCCTGTTCACCGTCGAGGAGCGCATCGAGATGCTCCGCGAGGTGACCTCGTCGTACGGCAACGTGCGGGTCGAGTCGTTCCGAGGGCTGCTGGTGGACTTCTGCCGGGCCCAGCAGGCCAGTGTGCTGATCAAGGGGCTGCGGGCGGTCAGTGACTTCGACTACGAGTTGCAGATGGCCCAGATGAACATCGGGCTGGCTGGTGTCGAGACGCTCTTCATGCCGACCAACCCGCTCTACTCGTTCCTCTCGTCGAGCCTGGTCAAGGATGTGGCCAAGTGGGGTGGCGACATCTCCGCCCACGTCCCCGACCCGGTCCGCGAAGCCCTCCAGGCCCGCCTGGGCCCTCGCCCCTGACCCGCCCTGCCTCCCTCCCACCCCGCGATCTTGCACTTGTGGTTCCCGGATCGCCCCTTTCGGCGCGGTTTGGCGCAACCGAAAGTGCAAGATCGACGGAATGGGAGGCCGGGATGGTGGCGCGGGAGAGCCAGGGGTGACTATGTCGCGACTCGCCGGGTTGGGGTGAGTGGGGCGGTGGTGGGGCGGGCACGACATGATTGGTGGCGCGGGGAACGGCCGTAGCCCGCATCATGGAGGTCGGCCGACGAACGACAGGAGTGAGGTAGCCGGTGGACCCGCTCGATCGCATCGACGAACTGATCGCCATCCTGGAGCAGGCCCGCTCCGTCCCGATGTCGCGCAACAACTGCATGGTCGACCGGGGTGAGATGATCGCTGCCCTCGATGAGATGCGTGCCGATCTCCCCGCCGACCTGCGTCGCGCCGCCGCACTCCTGGAGGAGCGCGACAAGATCATGGACGCCGGCAAGCGTGAGGCGGACCGGATCATCAGCGAGGGTGAGGCAGAACACGCCCGCCTGGTCTCGGTGAACGAGATCACCGTGTCGGCCGAGCACGAGGGCGCCCGGATCATCGGCGAGGCCCGTGCCGAGGCGCAGCGCCTGCGTGAGGAGGTCGACGACTACGTCGACACCGCGCTGGCCAACTTCGAGCAGTTCCTCACCCGGGCGCTGGCCTCGATAGAGCGCGGCCGGGACAAGATGCACGCGCTGCGGGAGATCGGCACCTTCGCTGGGGATGAGGCGGAACGCCCGCTACCCTTCTGAGCGGCACCTCACCAGCCGACTTCTCAGGCGGGCGTCGCCCCCGGTTCGACGGTCCGGTGGTCGTCCAGGTAACCTTTTTTGTCGGCCTCTCACCGGCCGGAGTCTAACTATGCCCAAGCACTCGCCATCGACACTCAACCCCAGGTCGCCGTTGGTCCTCGACACGAGGGACCTCCCGCGTCGCCCTGGCGCGTTGCGTGAGGTCCGGCGGGTCGTGCCGGCACCGGCGGACCTCGGTGTGGAGTTGATCGGCGTGCCGGAGGGCGCGGACCTCGACCTCGATCTGAGGTTGCAGTCGGTGTCCGAGGGCGTGCTCGTCTCCGGGACCATCACCGGTCCCGTCCGGGGCGAGTGCGGCCGTTGCCTGCGCGAGATCAACGACTCGATGGGCGTGACGATCCAGGAGCTGTACGCGTACGAGGACAGCACCACGGACGCCACGACCGACGAGGACGAGGTGGGCCGGATGCAGGGCGATCTGATCGACCTGGAGCCGGCGCTGCGGGACGCGTTGGTGCTCACGCTGCCGACCAACCCGCTCTGCCGGGAGGACTGCCCAGGACTGTGCCCCGAATGCGGGGCGCACTGGGACGATCTGCCGGCCGACCACAGTCACCAGCAGATCGACCCGCGTTGGGCGGGCCTGTCGCAACTGACCGTTACAGAGGAGTAAGAACCGTGGCCGTCCCGAAGCGCAAGATGTCGCGCAGCAACACCCGGTCCCGCCGGGCGAACTGGAAGGCGACAGTGGTCGCGACCGTTGCGTGCCCGCAGTGCAAGTCCCCGAAGCTGCCGCACGCCGCCTGCTCCGTCTGCGGCACCTACAACGGCCGCCAGGTTCTCGAGGTCTGACCTGGACGCCGAGTGACGCCCCCGACCCCAGGTCGGGCGGCGCGCGCATCCTGGCATTCGCCCGGTGCTCCGGCTCCCTCCGACGCCGGCCGGCCCAATCCGGCCGGCGTTCCGGTGGAGCCGGGCGCCGCGCGGATCGCCGTTGACCTCCTCGGCGGGGACGACGCTCCCGCCGTCGTGGTTGACGGCGCTCTGCGGGCCATGCGCGCCGACCCTGACCTGCATCTGCTTCTCGTCGGTCCGACCGAGGTCGCCGACGAGTTGATTGCTGCCCTCGATCCGGCGCAACGCGCCCGGATCACGGTGCGGCCCGTCCGCGATGTCGTCGGCATGGCCGACCATCCCAGCGCCGCCCGCTCCGAGAGCACCGTCCGGGCCGCGGTCACCGCCGTCCGTGACGGGACCGCCGACGCCCTGGTCTCCGCCGGCGCCACCGGTGCCACGGTCACCGCCGCCGTGCTCGGCCTCGGCCGCTCGCCGGAGATCCGCCAACCCGCGCTGGCCGCCACCCTGCCCGCCGTGGCGGGGCCGGTCGTGCTGCTCGACGTCGGCGGCTCCCTGGAACCCCGCCCGGCCACCCTCGCCCGCCACGCCGTGCTCGGCGCCGCCTACGCGGCGGTGGCCCACTCGATCGCCGCGCCCCGGGTCGGGCTGCTGTCGGTCGGCACCGAGGCCGGCAAGGGTGACCGGGTCCGCCGCGCCACCGACCCGCTGCTCGCCGTCGAACCGCTGCCCGGTGGGGCGCGCTACGTCGGTCTGGTCGAGGGGTACGACGTGGCCCTCGGCGCGCGCGCCGATGTGGTCGTCACCGACGGCTTCACCGGTAACGTGCTGCTCAAGGCCATTGAGGGCGCGTACGCGATGGCCGGCGGCCCACCCGCCCAGGGCGGCGCGCCTCGCGCGGCGGCCCTGTTGGGCGTCGCGGGGACGGTGGTCGTGTGCCACGGGTCCGCCCGCGCCGACGACGTCGCCTCCGGCATAGCTCTCGCCGCCCACCTGTGGCGGCGGCGCGCCACCGATCTGGTCTCCGCGTTGCTCGACCGCGACGCCGCGACGGATCGCACCGATTGCTCCACCGACACCGAGGTACGCACATGAGCAACGACAAGCGGCGGCGGGCGTCCGTCGGTCACCTGGAAGCCGCCTTCGGAGTGAGCCTGGAACCCGAGCTGCTCCAGCGCGCGTTGACCCACCGGTCGTACGCGTACGAGAACGGCGGGCTGCCGACCAACGAGCGGCTGGAGTTCCTCGGCGACTCGGTGCTCGGCGTGGTTATCACCACGGCGCTCTTCCACAACCACCCGGATCTGCCCGAGGGGCAGTTGGCCAAGCTGCGGGCCAGCGTGGTCAACATGCGCGCGCTCGCCGACGTGGCCCGCGGTCTGGGCCCGGACGGGCTGGGCGCGTACCTGCTGCTCGGTAAGGGTGAGGAGACGACCGGGGGTCGGGACAAGGCGAGCATCCTGGCCGACACGCTGGAGGCGCTGCTCGGCGCGATCTACCTCCAGTACGGCCTGGACACCACGGGGATCGTCATCCACCGGCTCTTCGACCCGCTGATGGCCGAGTCGGCTGGTCGCGGGGCCGCCCTGGACTGGAAGACCAGCCTCCAGGAGCTGACGGCGGCGCTTGGGCTCGGCGTGCCGGAGTACCGGATCGAGGGCACCGGCCCGGATCACCTCAAGACGTTCACCGCCTGGGTGGTGGTGGCCGGCAACCGGTACGGCGGCGCCGAGGGGCGCAGCAAGAAGGAGGCCGAGCAGCGGGCCGCCGAGGCCGCCTGGCGGACGCTCGCCGAGCAGAACGGCCAGAACGGCGACGAGGGCCAGGATGGTCGGGCCGGCGACGACCGCCAGGACCAGTCAGACGTCCGGGACGACTCGGCCGACCGGGACGAACCGTTCGGGCCGCTGGAGCGCGCCGAGCGGGCGGCCCAGGCCGAGCAGGCCGACCACCTGGCGCAGGCACTGCCGGCCGGGGGTGCCGACGGCCACGAGACGGGTCGGCGGCGTGCCTGAGCTGCCCGAGGTGGAGACCGTCCGGCAGGGGGTGGCCCAGTGGGTCGTCGGCCGGCGGATCGCCTCGGTCGAGGTTCGTCACCCGCGTGCGGTCCGCCGACATGGTCCGGGCGACGTGCACTTCGCCGACGTGCTCGCCGGCCGGACGGTGCTGGACGCCCGCCGTCGCGGCAAGTACCTGTGGCTGCCACTGGACAGCGGTGACGCGATCGTCGGGCATCTCGGTATGTCGGGTCAGCTGCTGCTCCAGCCACCCGGCACGACCGACGAGACCCATCTGCGGGTCCGGTTCCGGTTCGCCGACGACGGCCCGGAGTTGCGCTTCGTCGACCAGCGCACGTTCGGTGGGCTCTCGGTGAGCGAGGGCGGTGCCGAGCTGCCCGACGAGATCGCGCACATCGCCCGCGACCCGATGGACCCGGAGTTCTCCGACGAGGCGTTCGTCGCGGCGCTGCGCCGCCGGCACACCGAGGTGAAGCGGGCGCTGCTCGACCAGACCCTGATCTCCGGGGTGGGCAACATCTACGCCGACGAGGCGCTCTGGCGCGCCAAGCTGCACGGCGGCCGACCCACCGACGCGCTGACCGGCCCGGCCGCGCAGCGCCTGCTCGGACACGTCCGCGACGTGCTGGCCGAGGCGATCAGCGAGGGCGGCACCAGCTTCGACGCCCTCTACGTCAACGTCAACGGCGAGAGTGGCTACTTCGACCGGGCGCTGAACGCCTACGGCCGCGAGGGCGAGCCGTGCCGGCGGTGCGGCGCGCCCATCCGCCGCGAGGCGTTCATGAACCGCTCCTCGTACAGCTGCCCGCACTGTCAGCCACGGCCCCGGGGTTCCCTTCGGGGATGACCCGGAGCCGGCTCGGGGCGATACCGGCGGGTCGCGGCGGGTCGCTCCGGGCAGGACCCCGGTGTACGTCCGGATCGCGGGCTGACGTCCGACGAACGCACCCCCGCGCCCGGTCCGGTGGTTCCAGGGTGGGCCCGGGTCGATCCCCGATGTGACCGCCTCGTCACGCACCTAGCGTCAGCACCGTTGACAGGGGGTTGACGTGACAGGGGGACCCGAGATGGGCAGAAGACCGGTGACGGTGCGGCTGGCGCGGTGGAGCGCCGAGCACCCGTGGCGGGCGATCGCACTGTGGGCCGTGTTCGTGGCGGTGTGCTTCGTCGGCGGCAACGCCGCCGGACTCAACGAGGCCACGAGCGGTGACCAGGCGATCGGCGAGGCGGGGCGGGCCAGCCTGATCGTGGACGCCGGTGACTTCGACGACCCGGCCGAGGACAACGTCCTCATCACCTCCCGGGGTGGCACGTTGGACCAGGCGGCGGCGAAGGCGGCGGCCGACGACGCGGCGGCACGGCTGCGTACGGTCACCGGGGTGGCCGGGGTGGGCCAGCCGGTCACCGCGCGCGACGGATCGGCACTGCTGTTGCCGATCACCATGTCGGGTGACCCGGAGACGGCCTCGGAGCGGGTGCAACCGTTGCGGGACGCCACCGCCACCGTGCAGGCCGCGCACCCCGAGCTGCGCGTCGAGCAGGTCGGCGGGCCGTCGATCGGTCAGGCCCTCGACGACACCCTGGGCAAGGACTTCAAGCGCGCCGAGCTGCTCAGCCTGCCGGTCACCCTGGCAATCCTGATCATCGCGTTCGGCGCGCTGATCGCGGCGAGCGTGCCTGTGCTGCTGGCGCTCTCCTCGGTGGCCGCCGCGATGGGTCTGTCCACTCTCGCCTCGCACCTGGTGCCGGCCACCGACACCACCGCACCGGTGATCCTGCTGATCGGCATGGCGGTCGGCGTCGACTACTCGCTGTTCTACATCCGCCGGGAGCGGGAGGAACGCGCCAAGGGCCGGTCCGGTCTGGACGCTGTGGAGATCGCCGCGGAGACCTCCGGACACGCCGTTGTGGTCTCCGGCTTCGCGGTGATCATCTCGATGGCCGGGCTGCTGCTCGCCGGTGACGTGGTCTTCTCGTCCCTCGCCATCGGCTCGATCCTCGTGGTGGCCGTCGCGGTGACCGGTTCGCTGACCGTCCTGCCCGCCCTGCTGGCCCGGCTCGGCCGTTGGGTGGACCGGCCCCGGGTGCCGCTGCTCTGGCGACTGACCGCCCCGCGTACCGGCCGGCACGGTGAGCCCCGCGCGCCCCGGCTGTGGCCGGCGGTGCTCCGGCCCGCGCTGCGCGCGCCGGTGGCGACGCTCGTCATCTCGGTCGGGCTGCTGCTCGCGCTGGCCGCACCGGCGCTCGGCATGAAGCTGAAGTTCCCCGGCATGGAGGACCTGCCCCGCACGACTCCGGCGATGCAGGCGTACGACAGGCTCACCGCCGCCTTCCCGAGCGCCGGCACCAATCACGTGGTGGCCGTCCGGGCGCCGGCCGACCAGGCCGACCGGGTACGCGCCGCCCTCACCGACCTGTCCACCCGGGCGGCCGGTGATCCGCTGTTCGCCCCGGCCGAGGCGGACGGCCCGAAGATCGAGGTGTCGGCCGACCGGCGGGTCTCGGTGCTGGACGTCCCCACCCCGTACGCCAGTCGGGACGACCGGTCGGTGCAGTCGTTGGAGAAGCTGCGCGGCGGCCTGGTCCCGGCCGAGCTGCGCGGCATCCCCGGCATCGAGTACGCGGTGGGCGGCGGCGTGGCCGACAGCGAGGACTACGCGCAGCACGTCCGGGACAAGTTGCCGCTGGTCATGGGCTTCGTGCTGGTGCTGACGTTCCTGGTCATGGCGTTCACCTTCCGGTCGGTGGTGATCGCGGCAAGCTCGATCGCGCTGAACCTGCTCTCCGCCGGCGCCGCGTACGGCCTGCTGGTGCTGATCTTCCAGGGTGAGTGGGCGGAGGGACTGCTCGGCTTCACGTCGATGGGCGCCATCGTGTCCTGGCTGCCGCTGTTCCTCTTCGTGGTGCTCTTCGGCCTCTCGATGGACTACCACGTCTTCGTGGTCAGTCGGATCCGCGAGGGAGTCCGGTCCGGCCTGCCCAACCGCGAGGCCGTGTCGTACGGGATCACCTCGTCGGCCGGGGTGGTGACCAGCGCGGCCATCGTGATGGTCGGGGTCTTCTCGATCTTCGCCACGCTGAGCACCATCGACATGAAGCAGCTCGGCATCGGTCTGGCGGCGGCGATCCTGCTGGATGCCACGATCATCCGCGGCGTGGTGCTGCCGGCGTTGATGACCATGCTCGGCGACGCCAACTGGTGGGCCCCGCGCTTCCTGCGACCTCGCCCGGCGCCCGCGCCCACCGACCCACCCGCCCCCGCCCCGGAGCTGGTGCCGGTCCCCTGACCGCCCGAACCCGCTGGGCCAGGCCACGAATCGAGGCCCGGTCCAGCGGGCTCAGGGGAGTGGGCAGGCTTCTCGGGACGCGTCCAGCGTGCGGTCCTTGCGGATCGACGCGAAGCCGTAGCCGACGGTGGTGACACAGAAGTCGTCGGTCGAGCCGGTGTACTCGACGTGGAAGACCGGCTTGTCGGCGTCGCTGAACGGCAGCAGCTTGGCGCACTGGGCCAGCCGGACGCACTCCTCGTTGACAGCGAAGTCGAAGTCCGGGGCCAGTGCGGCGAGCTGCGGCACGTCGTTGACCAGCCCGGGCGAGAGGCTCAACGAGCGGGCCAGTTCGGCCAGCCGGCGGTTGAACAGCAGCTGGTCGTCGAAGTCGAGCGGAAAGCCGGTGCGCGCCGCGTACCCGTCGGCGTCGAAGAGCGCCACCGCGCCGAATCCCTTGCCCCGGCAGAGCCGGAACCGGTCGGTCAGTACCGGTCGGAGCGCGTCCCAACTGCGGACGTCCAGCCACCGGCTGTCGGGTCGACGTCCGGCCGCGCCCCGGACGACCTCCGGGAACCGGCTGGCGTCCGGGTCGTCGGAGCGGACCGACCCCACGTTGACCTGGCAGATCAACCGGCGGTCCCGGGAGCGCAGCTCAGCGGTCTGCGCGGCGGTGGTGGCCACCGGGTCGAGCAGGAAGACGTCGGCGTCCACCATCGGGTCGAGCGGGCCGCTGACCTGCCACTGCCACTGCCAGTGCCGGGCCTGGGCCGCCGGCCACGCGGTGGGCGCGCCGGGCGGGGTCAGCGTGGGCCGGCACCCGTACGCCGGCACCACCAGCACGAGGACGACGCCAGCGGACAGGACGCGTCGCAGTGGGCGTACGGCGACGTGTCGCCGCGGCCGGATCCGCATCGGCAGCTCCCGGGTCCCGGACGGCCGGTCGCCGTCCGCACCGGTACGCGGCCCGCACGCTCCGGCCCGACGTACCTCACCGGGTCAAACGAGCGCGGGGGCGGGAACGACGCGCGGTCAGCGCGGTGCCGCGAAGACCTGCGTCCAGTACGGCCCGTTGCTGTTGGCGATGCCGACGCCGATCTCGGTGAACGCGCAGTTCAGGATGTTGGCCCGGTGGCCGGAGCTGTTCATCCAGGCGTCCATCACCGCGGCCGGGGTCTGCTGGTTCCAGGCCACGTTCTCGCCGTACGTACGCCAGGTGTAGCCGACCCGGTCCAGCCGGGTTCCGGCGTTGCTGCCGTCACTGCCGGTGTGCGACATGTTCTTGTGGTCGGCCTGGTCCTGGCTGTGCCGCTGGGCGGCGGTCATCAGCTTGGTGTCGATGCTCAGCGCCTTGCAGCCGGCCTTGGCCCGCTCGGCGTTGACCAGGTCCACCACCTCGCGGGCCTGGGCGCTCACGGTGCCGCTGGAACCGTTGGAACCGGTGGAGGTGCCGGTGTTGCTCGGCGCGCTGCTGCGCTCGACGCTGCGGCGCGACGCGGCGGTGCTCCGCGACGACGCCGGCGTGGGCTTGACGACCTTGCTCGGCGTCGGGCTCGGAGACGTCGGGCTGGGGGTGGCGGACGGGGAGGGCGCGGCGAGGGTGTCCAGCGCCGCTTCCTCGGTCGGCGCGGCCGACTGGGCGAAGGTGTCGTCGACGGCCGTCGGCTGCGCACCTCCGTCGTCACCGCCGGGCAGGGTGAGCGCGCCGACGCCGAAGCTCACCACGAGGGTGGCGGCCGCGGCGGCGCCTCCGATCATCAGCGGTCGGCGCCAGCGGCGTGGGGAGCGGTGCCGTCCCTCGCCGGGCCGTCCGGTCTCGGCGGCGCCGCGCCAGCCGTCGGCGGTGGTCTCCGGGTCGGTGTCGGTGTGCCAGCCGCCGGGCGCCTCGGTGCGCCAGCCGTCGGTGGTGTCCCGGGCCGGGCGGTTGTCGCCCCAACCAGCGGCGGTGTCCTGGGCCGGGCGGTTGTCGCCCCAACCGCCGGTCTCGCCTTCCGGCTGGTGGGCCGGCCAGGCGGCGGTGTGGGCGTCGGCCGCCTCGGCGCGGGTTCCCGGGTCGGTCTGCCGGCCGCCGGTGGGCTGCTGCGGGTGCCACTCGTCGCCCGGCTGACCGGGCTCGTCGCCGAAGAGGTAGGCCGAGCGGGGCTCCGGGCGGTCGTGCAGCCAGGCCGGCTCGTCGGTCGGTCCCTCGGCGCGCCGGGGGGCGCCGTTCGGGTCCATCGGATCGGTCCAGCCGTACACGCCTATGCCTCCAGGGGTCGGTTGCGGGCCGGGGTGACGCTACGGCGCGCCTACGACCTGCGGCAACGTGGCTAAGAAAGAGTTAAGGGGAAGTCGGACGCCAGGGTGCGGACTTCCGCGGATCCGGGCGTACAGTAAAGGCGTCCGGACAGAGAGTGTCCGTGCCTTGCGGCAGCCCCCCCGACAAGTGGACAGGTCGACGTAGAGATGATCTACGGCCTGCGAGAACTTGACGAAGGAGGGGTTTGCGGCTCAATATATAGGTGTCGCCAGTCGCGCCCGGTCATGCCCAGATACAGCCTGGAATGACAGCCGCGTACAAATGGGCGCGCGTTGGCCGGCCTTTCCGGCAGCGCATATCAAGGAGTCAGCATGGCGAAGGCCCTCTACGGCCACGTAGGTGCAGCGCCCGACCGGCGTCTGCTCGACGAGGTCACCCGACTGCGTGCCAGGGTTCAGGCACTGGAGTTCGAGATCACGCGTCTGCGTGCCGACAATGATCGGCTCGCGGCGGCTGCGGCGGAGGCAGACGATCTGCTCCGTCTGGCCGAGCCGGCGCTGACCTGATCTTCAGGTCGTAAAACTGAATCGCACCATCGCAAAAATGCGCGCCGACACCTCTGTGCCGGCGCGTAACACTGTCCGGCGCCTTTTCGGTGCCGACGATTCATGATCTTGTGGTCGATGGTGTGGGAAGCGCACCGCACAGTTACCGGAAAGCGCGCCGACTGATGAAGCCGATCATGAAAGGCGCTTGTCTTTCCCGCGGTCGACGGAGCCACAGCGCGCCCACTGTCGACGCGACCCGGGGCGGGTCGCGTGGCGGCCCGCTCCCACCGCCGGGTTAGTCTGCGAGTTCACCCAGGTCCCCACAGCCGGCGACGGTACGGCGGCCACCGGACGAGGATCGAGTAGGTGTATCTCAAGAGCCTGACGGTGAAGGGGTTCAAGTCCTTCGCCTCTGCGACGACGTTGAAGCTGGAGCCCGGGATCACCTGTGTGGTGGGCCCGAACGGCTCGGGCAAGTCCAACGTCGTCGACGCCATCGCCTGGGTCCTCGGCGAGCAGGGCGCCAAGGCCCTCCGTGGCGGCAAGATGGAGGACGTCATCTTCGCCGGCACCGCCGGCCGGGCACCGCTGGGCCGTGCCGAGGTCACCCTCACCATCGACAACACCGACGGCGCGCTGCCGATCGAGTACACCGAGGTCTCCATCACCCGCCGGATGTTCCGCTCCGGCGAGAGTGAGTACGAGATCAACGGCAACTCCTGCCGGTTGCTCGACATCCAGGAGTTGCTGTCCGACTCCGGCATCGGCCGGGAGATGCACATCATCGTCGGGCAGGGCCGACTCGACGGCATGCTGCACGCAAAGCCGGAGGACCGCCGGGCGTTCATCGAGGAGGCGGCCGGCGTCCTCAAGCACCGCAAGCGCAAGGAAAAGGCGCTGCGCAAGCTCGACGCGATGCAGGTGAATCTCAATCGCCTGACCGACCTCACGGCCGAGCTGCGTCGTCAGCTCAAGCCGCTGGGCCGGCAGGCCGAGGTGGCCCGGCGCGCCGCCGCCATCCAGGCCAACCTGCGTGACGCCCGGCTGCGCCTGCTCGCCGACGACCTGGCCACGCTGCGGACCACCCTGGACCGGGAGATCGCCGACGAGACCGCGCTGCGTGAGCGGCGCGAGCAGATCGAGGGTGAGCACGCCGAGGTGCAGGGTCGGCTCGGCGAGTTGGAGGCCGCCCTCGCGGAGGACGCTCCGCTGCTCGCCGCCGCCCAGGACACCTGGTACAAGCTCTCCGCCCTCCAGGAACGGTTCCGCTCGATCGAGCAGTTGGCCCGGGAGCGGCTGCGGCACCTCAGCGCCACCGGTGACGACGAGCGACCCGGCCGCGACCCGGACCAGCTGGAGGCCGAGGCCGAACGCGTCCGCGAGCAGGAGGAGGAGCTGCGCGGCGCGCTCACCGACGACCAGATCCGCCTCGCCGAGGCGGTCGAGCACCGCCAGGAGCTGGAGCGGCAGCTCGCCGCCGCCGAGCGGGAGCTGGTCGCCGCGGCCAAGGCCATCGCCGATCGGCGGGAGGGGATGGCCCGGCTCACCGGCCAGGTCAACTCCGCACGGGCCCGGACCACCAGTGCCGGTGAGGAGATCGAACGCCTCGCGGTCGCGCACGCCGACGCACTGGGCCGCGCCGAGCAGGCGCAGGCCGAGCTGGACGCGGTCGCCGCCCAGTCCACCGAGGCGGACAGGGACAACGCGGACCTGGACGCCCGGCACGCCGAGGCGGTCGCCGTGCAGGAGCGGGCGCAGGCCAGCGTCCGGTCGCTGGCCGACGCCGAGCGGGCGGCGGAGAAGGACGCCGCCACCTGGAAGGCCCGGGAGGAAGCGCTCGCCCTGGGGCTGCGGCGCAAGGACGGGGCCGGGGCACTGCTCGCCCGCGCCGGGGACGTGCCCGGCCTGCTCGGCAGCCTCGCCGGCCTGCTCACCGTCGCGCCGGGCCACGAGGCCGCGCTGGCCGCCGCGCTCGGCGGCCTCGCCGACGCGGTCGCCGTCAGCGGGGTGGACGAGGCCGTCGAGGCGATGCGGCTGCTGAAGATCTCCGACGCCGGCCGGGCCGGCCTGCTGGTCGGCAGCCCGGCGGGGCCCGGCATGACCGGCTCCGCGAACGCGCTGCGCCCGAAGCTCCCCGACGACGCCCGGTGGGCGCCCGACCTGGTGGAGTGCAGCGCCGAGCTGCGTCCGGCGGTGCACCGTGCCCTGCGGGACGTGGCACTCGTCGACGACCTGGCCGCCGCCGCCGAGCTGGTCGCCAGCAACCCCGAGCTGCGGGCGGTCACCCCGGACGGTGACGTGGTCGGGGCGTACGCGGCGGCGGGCGGGTCGGCCAAGGCCCCCAGCTACATCGAGGTGCAGGCCGCCGTCGAGGAGGCCCGCGCCAACCGGCTCACCGCCGAACGCGCTGGGCTGGAGCTGCGGGATCAGTTGGTCGAGGCGCGCGCCGAGGTGGCCGCCGCCAAGGAGGCCGTACAGCACGCCGCCGCCGAGAAGCGCGAGGCGGAGAGCCACCGCAACGCCGCCGCTCGCCGGCTGGCCGAGCTGGGCGCGGCGGCCCGGTCCGCGAAGGCCGAGACCGACCGGCTCGGCGACTCCCGCTCCCGCGCCGAGGCCGCCCGGCAACGGGACCTCACCGCGCTCGCCGAGCTGGAGGAGCGGCTGCGGCTGGCCGAGGAGACCCCGGTCGACGCCGAGCCCTCCACCGAGGAACGCGATCAACTGGCGGCCATGGTGCCGCAGGCCCGGCAGAACGAGATGGAAGTCCGGCTCGCCGTGCGTACCGCCGAGGAGCGGGTCTCCTCGATCGCCGGCCGGGCCGACTCGCTCGCCCGGCAGGCCATCGCGGAACGGGCCGCCCGGGAACGCGCGGCGGCCCGGCGGGCCGCCCGCGCCCGGGGGGCGGGCATCGCCCGGTCCGTCGCCGGCGGCGCCCGGGAGGCGCTGACCCGGCTGACCACCTCGATCGCTACGGCCGAGGAACACCGCGACGCGGTCGCCCTGGAGCGCGCCGCGCGCGAGGCAGAGCTTCAGGAGGTACGCGGGGCCGCCAAGCGGCTCGGCGCGGAGCTGGAGCGGCTGACCAGTCAGGTGCACCGCGACGAGGTGGCCCGGGCGGAGCAGCGGCTGCGCATCGAGCAGTTGGAGGCGAAGGCCGCCGAGGACTTCGGGCTGGACGTGGAGACGCTGGTCGCCGAGTACGGCCCCACCCAGCCCGTTCCGCCGACCCCTGTCGACGTCGCGGCTGCTGAACGTGACGGTCTGCCGGTGCCCGAGCCGGTGCGCTACGAGCGGCCGGTGCAGGAGAAGCGGGCCGCGAAGGCGGAACGCGAACTCGCCCTGCTCGGCAAGGTCAACCCGCTCGCGCTGGAGGAGTTCGCCGCGCTGGAGGAGCGCTTCAAGTTCCTCTCCGAGCAGTTGGAGGACCTCAAGGCCACCCGCCGGGACCTGCTCACCGTCGTCAAGGACGTGGACGAGCGGATCCTGGAGGTCTTCGCCAGCGCCTTCGAGGACACCGCCCGCGAGTTCGAGCAGGTGTTCACAGTGCTCTTCCCCGGCGGCGAGGGGCGGCTGATCCTCACCGAACCGGACGACCTGCTCACCACCGGCGTCGAGGTGGAGGCCCGCCCGCCGGGCAAGAAGATCAAGCGGCTGTCGCTGCTCTCCGGTGGTGAGCGGTCGCTGACCGCGGTGGCCATGCTGGTGGCGATCTTCCGCGCCCGACCCAGCCCGTTCTACATCATGGACGAGGTGGAGGCGGCCCTGGACGACGTCAACCTGGGCCGGCTGATCACCTTGCTGGCACAGTTGCGGGAGAAGAGTCAGCTGATCGTCATCACGCACCAGAAGCGGACGATGGAGATCGCCGACGCGCTCTACGGCGTGACGATGCGCAGCGGGGTCACTCAGGTGATCAGCCAACGGCTCAACCGGGCCGACGAGGACGACCAGCGGCCTGGCCGCGGCGAGGAGAACGGGTAGTGGCTCGGGAACGCGCGACGGCGCTCCTGCTGGACTTCGACGGCGTACTGCGCCGGTGGGACCCGGCGGTGGCCGCCGTTGTCGAGCGGGAGTACGGCCTCTCCGAGGGTGTGCTCGGCGAGATCGCCATGCAGTGGGGGCGGCTCCAGCCGGTGCTCACCGGCCAGGTCAACCACGCCGAGTGGATGAGCAGCGTGGCGGACGCCCTGACCGAATCGGTGGGCAGCCCGGAACGGGCCCGCGCCGCTGTGGAGCAGTGGCAGAGCTACCGGGGCGAGGTCGACCAGGAGGTGTTGGCGTTCGTCCGGGAGGTCCGTGCGGCGGGCATCCGGGTCGGGCTGGGCACCAACGCCACCGACCTGCTCGACGCCGACCTGACCGCGCTCGGCCTGGTCGGCGAGCTGGACGTGGTGGTCAACTCCTCGGTGATCGGCGTGCACAAGCCCGCCCCGGAATACTTCAAGGCCGCCTGCGTGGCCCTGGCCACCCCGCCGGCCCGGGTCCTCTTCGTCGACGACGAGGACTGGGCCGTGCGGGGCGCCCGCGCCGCCGGGCTGTCGGCGCACCGCTGGGGCGGCCACGCCGACCTGCGTTACCTCCGGGCCGCCCTGGACTACTGAGTCGGGCCGCCTCTCAGTTCAGGCCGGGGACCTCGGTCACCGTGAACGGTGGCGCCGGCGCGGTCGCGTTGAGCTGGCTGTTGACCCACAGCAGCCGGTCGCGGTCGCGGGCCAGGGTGGTCGGGGACTGCTCCAGGCCGGCGGTGCGGGACTGCCGGACCACCCGGGCGGCCCGAAGGTCACCGTCCAGCACCGCCAGGTTCACCGCGAAGCGGTACCCGTCAGCGGGGTCGGGGAAGTTGACCACACCGTAGAGGCGGTTGCCCTCCAGCAACAGCCCGTCGGCACCGAGCTGTCCACCCGACACCCGGACCTCGCTGGCCGTGGCGTCGGCGAGGTCGATGCGCCAGAGACGTTCGGTGCCCGGCGCCCCGGTGCCCTGGTCGGCGACGAGCGCGAGCCGATCGCCGGCGCTGGCGACGATGCCGTTGAGGAAGCCAGGGGCGGTCGGGAAGTCGGACGGCCGCAGCGACGGTTCGAGCGGGCCCACGCGCCCACCGTCCAGCGTGGCCCGCCAGATCGTGCCGCCGACCGAGTCGGTCACGTACACGGCGTGGTCGGTGATCACCAGGTCGTTGAGAGCTGCACCGGTCACCGCGCTCCGCTTCGCCAGCAGGCGCCCGTCCGGGTCGTACACGAAGAGGGTCGCGGTGTCGTAACCGGCCACGAAGAGCCGGCCGGCGCGATCGACGTGGACCCCGGCGGCGTGGGTTCGCCCGTCCGAGCCCGCGGGGAGGAACGGACGCAGCCGCCGGTGCCGGACGTCACCGCGGTAGACGGCCCCGGTGGCGAGGCTGGTGACGTACATGGTGCCGGCGCGGGTGACGGCTATGCCCTCGGGCAACACGCCCGGTTCAGTGGAGACGACGTAGGTGTCGGCACGCTCGACGGCGGCGTGGGCTGGGGCGCCAGAGGTGCCGGCGAGCAGGACCACGCTGGTGGCCAGGACAAGGAAGGTGTTCATGCGACGAGGATCCGGTCCGGTCGCGGCCTGCTCCATGCCCTTTCAGGCAGGGCCGAACTGTGGCTAGCGTCGGCTCATGCTGACGTTGCAGCTCACCGCGACGGATCTGAGCCGCACCGTCCTGCGCCCCGAACCCGCTGTGCTGCTCGAACTCGGGGCGGCCGGCCAGCGGCTGTTCGAGGCCGCACCGGAACACCTCGCGGCCTGGCGGGCACGCACCCGGGCGGCGCTGCGTCCGGAGATGCGTCCGTACCTCGACCTGTGCCGGCTGCCCGGGTGGTTTCCGGACTTCCTCACCCCGCCCAGCCTCGGCAGCGACCTGCCGGCAGCCCTGGACGAGGTGCTGGCCACCCCGACGGCGACGCTGGCGGCGGAGCTACGACCCCGGATCGCCGCCGGCGACCTGCCGGCCCGGGTCGGTGCCCTCGCCTCTGGCGACACGGCCGCCCGGCAGCGACTCTGCGTGGCGATGCGGGCGTTCCACCAGATCGCGGTCGCGCCGTACCAGCAGACGATCACGGCAGCGGTTCGCGGCGACCGCGCCGTGCGGGCACACACCATGGTGGACGCCGGGATCGACCGCGTCCTGCGTGACCTGAGCCCGTACCTGTTCTGGAAGCCGTACGGCGAGCGGTACGAGTTGTCGTACGAGTGTGGATTCGCTGACGGGATCGTCCTGGCGCCGGCCGGCCGAGGCGTCACCCTGGTGCCGTCGTACCTGCTGCCCCGGCCCTGCGTGCTGGACGACCCGGCCGGCCCGCTGGTGCTGGCCTATCCGATCCGTCCCACCGCCCAGCGGGCGCTGGTGAGCAGCAAACCCCTGGCTGACCTGCTGGGGCGGACCCGAGCGGCGGTGTTGGGTGCGATCGCTGACGGCCCGAGCACCTCACAGGTGGCCCGGGCGGTCGGCATCTCCCTCGCCTCGGCCAGCCAGCACGCCTCCGTCCTCCGGTCGGCCGGGCTGGTCACCACCCACCGGGCGGGCCCGGCGGTGCGGCACACGCTCACCCCGCTGGGCGAGCACCTGCTCCGCGCCGGGCACACCGGGTGACGGGACCGCTCGTCACTCGCCGGTGACGCCGTCGATGCGTTCCCGGATCAGGTCGGCGTGACCGTTGTGCCGGGCGTACTCCTCGATCATGTGCACGTAGACCCAGCGCAGGTTGAAGGTGCGCTTCTTCGCGCCGACCTCGGTGAACGTCTCGTCGAGCGAGTGGCCGGCGGCGGCCTCGCGGGCCAGCGCCACCTCGCTGTGGAAGGTGGCGAAGTCGGCCTCGGCGTTCGCGGCGCTGACGTCGTGGTCGGCGTCCGGGTTCTCCGGGGTGAAGTACGGGTAGTCGACACGCTCGCCGGCGAAGTTCTCCCGGAACCACCAGGCCTCGACCTCGGCCAGGTGCCGGACCAGACCGAGCAGGGTCAGCCCGGACGGTTCCACGCTCGGGGTCCGCAACTGCTCCTCGGTCAGGCCGGCGCACTTGAGTAGCAGTGTCTGTCGGTGGTAGTCGAGCCAGCCGTCGAGCATGGTGCGCTCGTCGCCGACGTACGGTTCGGGGGTCCGGGTGATCTCCGGTGCGATCCAGGTCATGCCGCGCATCCTGCCCGGCACCTCGGACACTGCGCGACGGGTTATCAGGGCACCACGACGACGGGCCAGCGGCCGGCGCGGACCAGCCGGGTGGCGACCGAGCCGACCAGCCGGTGTCCGGCCTGCTCGGAGGCGCCGACCACCAGCATGTCGGCCTGGAATTCGTCGGCCGCCGCGCACAGTTCGCCGTACGCGTCGCCGCGGCGCACCAGCAGGGTCACCGGGATGCCCCACTGCTCGGCCCCGCGCCGGCACTCCCGGCGCAGCTCGTCGGCCAACTCGTCGTGGGTGCGCTGGACCGCGCCGGCGTCCATCCCGGGCACCAGGGCGGTCAGCCCGCTGGGTGAGCTGACGAAGACCACCACCAGTGCGGCGCTCTGCCGACGGGCCAGGCCGGCGGCGTAGGAGCCGGCCCGCTCGGAGGTGCGGGTGCCGTCGATGCCCACCATGATCACCCGTGGTCCGTCCGTGCCGCGCTCGAAGGGCAACGGTCGGGTCCGGGGACCGTACTCCTCGCGGTCCGGTGCTCCCACGCCCATGGCTCTACCTCACCTCTGCTCGCCGGTACGGATCACGGGTGCGCCAGCGCCGGCGGCGAGAGTCGATTCCCGCTCGACCTCGTCGGAAACCGGGTTGCCGTTGTGCTGGCGCAGCGGCACCTCCTTGATGAAGGACACCGCGATCAGCGCGATCAGCGCGAACGGGGCGGCGGCCAGGAAGATGTCACCGGCGCCGTGGCCGTACGCGCTCTCCACAACGGCCCGCAGCGGGCCGGGCAGGGTGTGCACGTCGGGCAGGGCGCCGCCGCTGCCGGAGCTGGAGGCCGGGATACCGAGCTGGGCCAGCCCGTCGGCGGTGTAGTCCTTCACCTTGTGGGCGAGGACCGCGCCGAGGGCGGAGACGCCGATCGCCCCACCCAGGCTGCGGAAGAACGCCACCACCGAGCTGGCCGCGCCGAGTTCGTGCGGGCCGACGGTGTTCTGTACGGCGAGGACCAGGTTCTGCATGGTCATGCCCAGGCCGACGCCGATCAGCAGCATGTAGACGCTGAGCAGTGTGAAGCTGGTGTCGGCGCGGAGGGTGCCCATCAGCGCGAAGCCGATGGTGAGCAGCGCCGACCCGATCACCAGGTACCGCTTCCAGAGGCCGGTCCTGGTGATGACCCGCCCGATGACGGTGGACGCGACCAGCAGGCCGAGGATCATCGGCAGGGTCATCAGACCGGACATGGTCGGGCTCTGACCGCGGCTGATCTGGAAGTACTGGCCCAGGAAGATCGACGCGCCGAACATGCCCACGCCGACCGCGATGCTGGCGACGACGGCGAGGGTGATGGTGCGGTTGCGGAACAGCCGCGGCGGGATCATCGGCTCGGCGGCCCGGGTCTCGACCCGGATCGCCAGCGCGCCGAGGACCAGCGCGCCGACGACCATGACGGCGGTCTGCCAGGAGGTCCAGGCGAACTGGTCGCCGGCGAGCGAGACCCAGATCAGCAGCACCGAGACGGCCGCGGTGATCAGGGTGGCGCCCCACCAGTCGATCTGGGCCTTCCGCTTGACCACCGGCAGGTGCAGGGTCTTCTGGAGCACGATCAGCGCGAGGATGGCGAACGGCACGCCGACGTAGAAGCACCAGCGCCAGCCGAGCCAGGAGGTGTCCACGATGACGCCGCCGATCAGCGGGCCGCCGATGGTGCCCACTGCCATCACGGCGCCGAGGTAGCCGCTGTAGCGACCGCGTTCGCGGGGCGCGATCATCGTGGCCATGATCACCTGGGCCAGGGCGGTGAGGCCGCCGGCGCCGACGCCCTGGAGCACCCGGCAGGCGATCAGCTCACCGGTGCCCTGGGCGAGACCGGCGAGCACCGAGCCCAGCACGTAGATCCCCAGGGCGAGCTGGACCAGGGTCTTCTTGCTGGTCAGGTCGGCCAGCTTGCCCCAGATGGGGGTGGTCGCGGTGGTCGCGAGCAGGGCCGAGGTCACCACCCAGGTGTACGCGGACTGGCCGCCGTGCAGTTCGGTGATGATCCGCGGCAGCGCGTTCGAGATGACAGTGGAGGAGAGGATCGCGACGAACAGGCCCAGCAGCAGGCCGGAGAGTGCTTCCAGGATCTGCCGGTGGGTCATGGTCACGGCGGTCGCCTGGGGAGGCACTGTCGCCTGGCTCATCGTTTGTTGCCTCCGAGCGGAGTCGAGGTGGAACGGCGGGGCTGGTACGCACGAGCCGCCTGTGAGTTGCCTGAGGCAACCGTAAGCCTTGGTTGCCTGAAGCAACAACTTGTCGGACCGACGCCCTATTCCCTCGCCTCAGCCGCTACTGCCAGGAGTCGTTGAACCGGCCGAGCAGCCGGGCGAACTCCTCGACGTCCCGCTCCGGCCAGCCGTCGAGGGCACGCAGGAACTCGCCCAGCCGGGCCGCGCGCGCCACGTCGAACCGGCGCTGCCCCTCCTCGGTGAGGCTGATCTGCGCGGCCCGCCGGTCACTCGGATCGGGATCGCGGTGGACCAGGCCGAGGACCTCCAACGCGTTGATCTGCCGGCTCAGCGTCCCCTTGCCCACGCCCAGCCGCGCCGCCAACTCCGTCAACCGGATCGACCCGCTACGGCGCAACCAGAGCAGCAACCCGTAGGTGTTCGGCTCCAGGTTCGGGTGCACCTCCCGGGCGATCTCCCAGGAGACCGCCCGACCACGGCGCAGCAGAGCGGTCAACTCGTGCTCGACCGCCCGGATCGGCTCCGGCAGGTGCTCGTCCACGCGTAGAGACTACGGCGCGGTCGGCTCGCCGCCGCCGGAGAGTCGACGCCGCATCACCGGGCGTAGGTGCCCGTCCTTCGTGGTGCCCTCGATCACCACGTCGGCCCCGCGCCCCTGATGGGTCAGAGTGGCGACCGCGTTACCGAAGTAGGGACCGGCCAGCTTGCGCCAACGCACCCCCGGCCGGCGTACGCCCGCCGAACGGGCCAGCGCCCGGGTGGCCCCGGCCGGACCGGGCGACCACCCCAACCGCATCAGCGGACGGATACCCGCCGGCACCTGGTTGTGGATCGGCGAACAGGTGAGCTGGTGCACCGGAGTGACCACCGCCGGGTCGGCGAACCGGGCCCGCGCCACGTACGAGTGGTGCACGTCACCGGAGAGCACGCTGATCGACGCCGGTGGCGCGTACGCCGGGCCGGCCCCGATCCGCGCGCCGGACTGCCGCGGCGTGCCGGTGCCGATGCGGGCGAACGTCTCCGCGAGTGCCTCGAAGGACCGCCGGAACGCCGCCCAGTGCTCCAGGTCCAGGGCGCGGCGCAGCTTCTCCGCCCCGCGCGCCACCCACTGTCGGCGCGAGTCCGCCAGTTTCTCGTTCCACGCTTCGATGTGGTGGATGCCCTGCGGCAGCAACCAGGGCAGCGAGGCGCCCACCACGAGGTGGTCGTAGACCCCGTGCGCCTGGTCGAGGAACCAGGCCCACTCGCCGGGCGGCAGCATCGCCCGGCTGTTGGACTCGAGCACCCGGCTGCACCGGTTGTCCAGCATGACCAGCCGGGTCCGGCCCAGGTCCAGCGCGTAGCTCCACTGATACTGCACCGCGCGCCAACGCTCGGTGTCGTGCGCCAGGTCGGACTCCTGGTCGACCCGGTGGCCGAACTCGCGCAGCACGCCGGTGGCGTCCTCGGCGGCGGCGACCTTCGCGAAGACCGGATCGGCGACGATCTCGTCGGGGGAGAGGTTGCCCAGGTGCTGGTAGACCCAGTACGAGGCGAGCCCACTGCCGATCCGCTCCTGCCACCACGGCTGCTCGCGCACCTCGGCCCGCCACGCCGCCGAGGTGTTCCAGTCGTCGATGATCTCGTGATCGTCGAAGATCATCACGCTCGGCACCGTGGAGAGCAGCCAGCGGATCTCCGGATCACGCCAGGACTCCAGGTAGAGCTTGGTGTACTCGTCGAAGCTCACCACCTGGTCGGCAGGGGCGCCCTTCGGCCGCCGCCGCCGTCGACGCAGCAGCCGCCGCACCGTGGGCGAGGTGACGTCGGCGTAGACCTGGTCACCGAGCAGCACCAGCAGGTCCGGCAGCGGGTTCGACTCCGGGTCGGCCATCAACCGCCGGGCGTACGCGTCCAGCGCGTCCGGCGGCAGCTTGCGGGTGGTGGCGTGCTGGGTGGTCTCCCGGCACGAGCCGAAGATCAGACTGACCGGCTGGTCCCGATCGTCGGCTGCCCGGGTGCGGATCACGCTCGGCGGGAACCCGCTGCTCGGCACCGGCCAGACGATCTCGTCGTCGACCAGCACCTCGTAGGTGGTCTCGCTGTCCGGAGTGAGCCCCTCCACCACCACGAGGGCGTAGTGGTGGTCGTACGCCGAGAAGGTGGGCGCGGTGCCGGTGGCGCCGCCGGCGGTGCGGACGGTGACCACGGCGGGCGCCGCCGTCTCCACCCAGATCGTCGCCCGGGTGTCCACCACTCGCCGCAGAAGTGGGCCGATGAGGAGGTGTGCGGCGGGCATGCGGCCGAGCCTACCGCCGGTTCGACGGTGCCGGCCGGGTGCGGTGCTGAGACCCCCCAGCACCGCACCTGGGAGCGGTGGGCTGAGGCTCCGGGCGCGGCTCGGGGTGCGGTGGCTGGGACGCCGCCGTCCGCATCTGACAGGATTCCGGCATGGCCGAATATCTCGTCCTCGCTCTGGTCCTGCTCGGTGTGCTGATCG
This sequence comes from Micromonospora vinacea, assembly GCF_015751785.1. Taxonomy (NCBI): domain Bacteria; kingdom Bacillati; phylum Actinomycetota; class Actinomycetes; order Micromonosporales; family Micromonosporaceae; genus Micromonospora; species Micromonospora vinacea. The sequence goes on from NZ_JADOTY010000001.1 coordinate 3,370,959, forward strand.
CCGGCACAGTCGGGCTGGTCGTGCCGCGCTTGCGGCGGCGGCCCGAGCCCCCGCTGCCGCGCACCGAGGTCGACACCAGGGCCGAGGAGGATCTCGCCGGACCGCCGGTCGAGGCACCGGAGTCCGATCTGTCCACCGGCGTCCTGGTCGAGCCGCCGCCGGTGTTCGAACCGCAGGTCGAGGTCCCCGAGCCGACCGCCGGGCGGCTGGTCCGGCTCCGCTCGCGGCTGTCCCGCTCACAGAACGTGTTCGGCAAGGGCCTGCTCGGCCTGCTCGCCCGCGACCACCTCGACGAGGACGTCTGGGAGGAGATCGAGGACAGCCTGATCACCGCCGACGTGGGCGTCGACGCCACCCGCGACATCGTCGACCGGCTCCGCGAGCGCACCCGGGTGCTCGGCACCCGCTCGGCCTCCGAGCTGCGGGCACTGCTCGCCGCCGAACTGGTCAACGCGCTCGACCCGAGCCTGGACCGCTCGTTGCGGACCGCCCCCAAGGACGGCGTGCCGGCGGTGGTCCTGGTCGTCGGCGTCAACGGCGCCGGCAAGACCACCACCTGCGGCAAGATCGCCCGGGTGCTGGTGGCCGACGGTCGCAGCGTGCTGCTCGGCGCGGCGGACACCTTCCGGGCCGCCGCGGCAGACCAGCTCGAGACCTGGGGCTCGCGCGTCGGCGCGGAGACCGTCCGCGGACCCGAGGCCGCCGACCCGGCCAGCGTCGCCTTCGACGCCGTCAAGCGTGGCATCGACACCGGCGTGGACACCGTGCTCATCGACACCGCCGGCCGCCTGCAGAACAAGGTCGGCCTGATGGACGAGCTGGGCAAGGTCAAGCGCGTGGTGGAGAAGCAGGGCCCGATCGACGAGACACTGCTCATCCTGGACGCCACCACCGGGCAGAACGGCCTGGAGCAGGCCCGGGTCTTCACCGACGTGGTCAACGTGACCGGAGTGGTGCTGACCAAGCTCGACGGCACCGCCAAGGGCGGCATCGTGATCGCCGTACAGCGCAAGCTCGGCATCCCCGTGAAGCTGGTCGGCCTCGGCGAAGGCAAGGACGACCTGGCCCCGTTCGACCCGGCGCAGTTCGTCGACGCGTTGCTGGGGACCGAGGCCACCGGCCGGGACGCGTAGTCTCGGGTGACCACTGACGATCGCGCGTACGCGGGCTGGCGCGACCCCGGCCATCCTTCGCAGCGCCTCGGGAGACCGTACGTGACTTCGCAGGAGATCCCGCTGCACGGCGGCAACGTGAGCACCGTTGTCCGCGTGGGTGACACGGTCCGGCGCAACGCCGGACCGTGGACCCCGTCCGTGCACGCGCTGCTGCGCCACCTGGAGTACGTGGGGTTCACCGGCGCCCCCCGGGCGCTCGGGATGGACGAGCGCAACCGTGAGGTGCTGTCGTACCTGGAGGGGGAGTGCGGAGAATATCCGCTCGCCCCGCACTGGGTGACCGACGAGGCCCTGGTCACCGTCGCCACCATGCTGCGGATGTTCCACGACGCGCAGTACGGCTTCACCCCTCCGCAGTCGGCGGTCTGGCGCTCGTTCGGGCCCCCACCACCGGACACCGAGGTGATCTGCCACCACGACGCCGCGCCGCACAACGTCATCTGGCGTCCGGACGGCACCCTCGGGCTGATCGACTTCGACCTCGCCTCGCCCGGGGCCCGCATCTACGACGTGGCGTACGCGGCCTGGACCTGGGTGCCGATCTTCGCGGACCGCGACTCGATCACCCTGGGCTGGAAGCACCCGGACCGGCCGCGCCGGCTCCGGCTCTTCGCCGACGCGTACGGGCTGATCCCCCGGGACCGGCACCGGCTGATCCGGACCATCCGCAAACGGATCGTGGACCACGTCGAGGGGATCCGCCGGATGGCCGCCGCCGGTGAGCCGGCGTTCGTCCGAATCGTGCACAAGGGCCACCTGCGTCGGCCGATGCGCGATCTGCGGCTGCTCGACTACGAGCGGCACGCTCTGGAGAACGCCCTCCGCTGAGTGCCTTTCGGTCGATGCTCGGCCGGTCCCGTCGAGCGCACCGGTCGATGCCGCTGACCGGTCAGCCATCGACGCGCGCCGTCCGGTCGATCCACAGTCGTCCATGCTGCTGACTGTGCGGAGTTGGTGACACGTCCGAAACAACCCGTCACGAAACGGAAACCCGCACGGGACCCAAAGTGAAACAGCCGGCCGCGAAGCTTCCGCGCAACCGGCCTACGGGCGACGCTGCCCCGGAAAGCCGCGAAGGAGGACTTCACCTTTAGGAGGCCAGCGTGCCTGAAGCACCGACGATCGACGGCGCCAATACCACGTGGCTGCTGGTTTCGACCGCGCTCGTGCTGCTCATGACCCCCGGACTGGCGCTGTTCTACGGCGGCCTCAACCGGGCCAAGGGCGTACTCAACATGATGATGATGAGCTTCTCGGCTATCGGGCTCATCTCTATTCTGTGGTGGTTCTACGGTTTCAGCGTCGCCTTCGGGACCGACGTGAACGGCTTCTGGGGTGACCCGGGCGCGTACCTCGGCACCAAGACCTTCCTCGCCGAGACCGACCTGTGGGGTGCCACGGCGGAGAACCCCAGCGGCATCGGGGTCCCGCTCTACGTGTTCATGGCCTTCCAGATGGTCTTCGCGGTGATCACCGTCGCGCTGATCAGCGGTGCCATCGCCGACCGGGCCAAGTTCGCCGGCTGGCTGCTGTTCGCCTTCGGCTGGGCCACCCTGGTCTACTTCCCGGTCGCGCACTGGGTGTGGGGCGGCGGCATCATCGGCGCCGACATCCACGCGCTGGACTTCGCCGGTGGCACCGCTGTGCACATCAACGCCGGTGCGGCGGCCCTGGCCGTGGCCCTGGTCCTCGGCAAGCGGCTCGGTTGGCCGCGTGAGGGCATGAAGCCGCACAACATCCCGCTGGTCGCGCTCGGTGCGGGTCTGCTGTGGTTCGGCTGGTTCGGGTTCAACGCCGGCTCGGAGCTGACCGTCGACTCGGTCGCCGGCCTCGCCTTCATCAACACCCAGCTCGCCACGGCGGCGGCGGTGCTCGGCTGGATCGCAGTCGAGTGGGTCAAGGACCGTAAGCCGACGATGGTCGGCGCCTCGTCCGGCGCAGTCGCCGGTCTGGTCGCCATCACCCCGGCCTGTGGCTTCATCGCACCGTGGGCGTCCGTCCTGCTCGGCATCGTCGCCGGCGTGGTGTGCGCGCTCGCCGTCAGCCTCAAGTACAAGCTCGGCTACGACGACTCGCTCGACGTGGTCGGCGTGCACTTCGTCGGTGGTTGGATCGGCTCGCTCTGGCTCGGTCTCTTCGCCACCAACTCGGTTAACGCCGCGATCACCGACGTGGTGGGCGCCTCCGACGGTCTCTTCTACGGCGGCGGCGCGACCCAGCTCGGGCGGCAGGCCCTCGCCGGCCTGATCGTCACCGTCTGGTCGTTCGGCATCGCCTGGGTGCTCGCCTTCGTCATCGAGAAGACCATCGGGTTCCGGGTCAAGGCCGAGGCCGAAGTCGAGGGCATCGACATCGGCGAGCACGCCGAGAGCAGCTACGACCTGTCCCCGGCCGGTGGCGGCACGGGCGGCGCGTTCGCGATGGCCGGCATCGGCACCCCCGGTGGCAGCACGACGAGCGGCGCCAAGCCGGAGGCGGAGCCCGCCGAGCCGGTCAGCGAAAAGGTCGCCGGTTAACGTTCCTGGGATGGAGGGGTTGGACATGAAGCTGGTGACCGCAGTCATCAAGCCGTACCAACTGGACGCTGTGAAGGAGGCCCTGCACGCCCTCGGGGTGGCCGGGCTGACCGTCAGCGAGGTTCAGGGGTACGGGCGGCAGAAGGGGCACACCGAGGTCTACCGGGGTGCCGAGTACACGGTCGAGTTCCTGCCCAAGATCCGGGTAGAGGTGCTCACCGACGAGATCGACGTCGACAAGGTGGTGGACGCCATCGTCGGAGCGGCCCGCACGGGCAAGATCGGTGACGGCAAGGTCTGGGTCACCGGTGTCGAAGAGGTCGTCCGGGTACGTACCGGCGAACGCGGCCTCGACGCCCTCTGACCGCGACCACTACCGACATGACCTCGTTGATCAAGAAGAACGCGTCAGGACCCGCCGATGACGGCGACGCGAACCTCTTGATCAACGAGGTCGTCGGCGTTCCCGGGGGGATCGGGGAAGCCGCTCGGCGGGGGCGCGCTGCCGCGTACGACTCGTTTCTGCGGGGTTTGCTGCCGGAGCGGGACGGGGTGGCGCTGCTGGCGGTCGGGGGGTTGGGCCGGCGGCAGTGCGCCCCGTACGGCGACCTCGACCTGGTGCTGGTGCACGCCGGGGTGCCCGGCACCGACGAGTTGGCCGCCTCCGTCTGGTACCCGATCTGGGACGCCGGCCTGCGGCTCGACCATTCCGTCCGCACCGTCGCCGAGGCGCTCTCGGTGGCGCAGGACGACGTCAAGGTGGCCCTCGGGCTGCTCGACGCCCGGCTTGTCGTGGGGGACCAGGCGCTGGCCGACGCGCTGATCCGTACCGCCGCCGATCACTGGCGGCGCACCGCCGTCCGGCACCTGCCCGGCCTGCGGGAGGTCACCGAGGCCCGCTGGCAGGCCCACGGCGAGTTGGCGTTCCTGCTGGAGGGCGACCTCAAGGAGGCCGCCGGAGGTCTGCGCGACGTGGGGCTGCTGCGGGCGATCTCCGCCGCCGGCATCACCGACGCGCTGCGTCCCGCCGTACGCGCCGCCCACCTGCGTTTGTTGGACACCCGCGACGCGCTGCACCAGCAGGTCGGCCGACGGGTCGACCGGCTGGTCGCCCAGGAACGCGACGGAGTGGCCACACTGCTCGACCTGCGACGACTCCAGCCCGGCGCGTCTGACGCCGCGCGGCGGCCTGGAGCCGTCGTGGAAGACGGCGACGCGCTGCTGCGTCGGGTCGCCGGTGACGCCCGTACGGTCAGCCACGCCCTGGACGACGCCTTCCGCGCCGCCGACCGGCTGCGCTCCGGCCGGTCGCGGGGCGGGAACGGTCGCCCGGCCCGCCGCCCGGTCGCCCGCGACGTGGTCGAACACGACGGCGAGTTGGTGCTCGCCCGCACGGCGATCGGCGCGCGCCCCGACCCGAGCCTCTCGCTGCGGGTGGCCGCCGCGTCCGCCACGACCCGAATCCCCATCGCGCGGGCCACCTGCGAGTGGCTGGCCGCGTACTGCCCGCCGCTGCCCGCCCCCTGGCCGGCCGAGGCCCGGGCCGCGCTGATCACCCTGCTCGGCGCCGGTGCCGGCCTGGTGCCGGCCTGGGAGACCAGCGACCGGTACGGGCTGGTCGACGGCTGGCTCCCCGAGTGGACCCGGCTGCGCAGCCTGCCGCAGCACAACCCGGTGCACCGCTTCACCCTCGACCGGCACCTCGTGCAGGCCGCGCACGAGGCCAGCCGGCACGCCCGCGAGGTGGAACGCCCCGACCTGCTGCTGCTCGGCGCCCTCCTGCACGACATCGGCAAGGGCCTCCCCGGTGACCACAGCACCGTCGGTGTGCCGGTTGCCCAGGCGGTGGCCACCAGGGTCGGTCTGCCCGCCCCGGAGGTCGAGCTGATCGGCAAGCTGGTCCGACTGCACCTGCTGCTGCCCGACGTGGCCACCCGCCGGGACCTGAGCGACCCGGTCACCATCGCCTCGGTGGCCGAGGCGGTCGGCGACACCGGCACCCTCGACCTGCTGCACGCCCTGGTCCGCGCCGACGCGGCGGCGACCGGGCCGGCTGCCTGGTCCGACTGGAAGGGCCGACTCGTCGCCGAACTGGTCGCCCGGGTACGTACCGCGCTGGACACCGGCGTACTCCCCGAGCCGCCCGCCCCGGACCCGGAGCTGCTGGCCGGGCCATTGCCGGTCGTCCACCTGACCGGCGACCGGGTGTCGGTCGCGGCGGCCGACCGGCGGGGTCTGCTCGCCACTGTGGCCGGCTGCCTGGCGCTGCACCGACTGGAAGTGATCTCCGCGGACGCCTCCGCCGTCGACGGCCGGGCCCTGGTCGAGTGCCGGGTACAGCCCCGCTACGGCCTCCCGCCGGACCCGGTCCCGCTCCGCGCCGACCTGCGCCGGGCGGTCGCCGGCGACGTGTCGGTCACCCAACGGCTGCGCGGCCGTGCGCTCGCCAGCCGGGGCGGCGGCGCGGCTCCCCGGGTGGTCTGGCACCGCGAGGCGGCCACCGACGCCGTACTGCTGGAACTGCGCGCCGCCGACGCCGCCGGGTTGCTCTACCGGGTCGCCTGCGCGCTCGACGAGGCCGGCGCCCTGGTCCGCGCGGCCCGCATCTCCACCCTCGGCGCCGACGTGGTCGACGCCTTCTACCTGGTCGGCGGCTGGCCGGACGACGCCACCCGGGCCCGCCTGGAGGCCGCGGTCCTAGCCGCCGTCTAACCGCCCCGCCCCGCCCTCCCGCGCCCCGCCCCCGCACTCCCGCGTCGATCTTGCACTTAGTGTCCCCGCGTACCGTGCAAAAGCCGCATAGTGGCGACGCAAAGTGCAAGATCGCGGGGTCGCGGGGTCGCGGGGTCGCGGGGTCGCGGGGTCGCGGGGTCGCGGGGTCGCGGGGTCGCGGGGCCGAGGGGTCGAGGGGTGGGATGAGACGGGGCGGCGGGGTACGTCCGGGGGCGTAGGGGCGGTGCCGCTCGTGGACGCACGTCGAGTGGCGTTGGCGCGGGCAGAATGACGGCCATGCGACGAGGTGGGCGGTGGCGGTGGCCGGAGGCGGCGGCGGATGCCGCGCTCGCCCTGGTGCTGCTCGGGTTCGGGCTGCTCGCCACCGGTCTGGCCGCGGACAACCAGCCGGGGTCGAGGCCGGTGGACGCCGCCTGTCGGGCGCTGATCGCCGTCGCCGCGCTCGCCCTGCTGGTCCGGCGACGCGCCCCGGTCGCCACCCTCGCGGTGGTCACCGTGGCGACCTCGACGTACCTGCTGATCGGTTACCCGTACGGACCGATCCTGATCGCGTTCCTGGTCGCTGTGTACACAGTGGCCGTCTGGTTGCCGGTACGCCCGGCGGCGCTCGCCACCGGTGGCGCGTTCGTCCTGTTGTTGGCGCACGTCTTCCTCGGCCGGGGGCCGGCCCCGGGTTGGACGGGAGTGCTGCCCGCGTCGGCCTGGGTGGTCGTACCGTTCGCGGTGGGGGTGGTGGTACGGGTGAGTCGTGAGGCGGCCGCGCGGACCCGTGCCGAAGAGGCCCGCGGCCGTGCGGAACAGGCGCGACGGCAGGCCGACGAGGAGCGGCTGCGCATCGCGCAGGAGGTGCATGACGTGGTCGGGCACGGGCTCGCCGCGATCAGCATGCAGGCGGAGATCGCCCTGCACCTGCTGCCGAAGCGCCCGGAGCAGGCGGAGGTGGCACTGACCGCGATCAGCCGGACCAGCCGCGAGGCGTTGGACGAGCTGCGGGTCACCCTGGGTGCGGTGCGGCGGGGTGCCGAGCGTGAGCCGGTACCCGGCCTGGCCCGGCTCCCCGCGTTGCGCGACCGGCTCGCCGGGGCGGGGCTCGCCGTCGAGGTGCGCGTGGTCGGTGACCCCCGGGAGTTGCCGGCCGCTGTCGACCTGGCCGCGTACCGGGTGGTGCAGGAGGCGTTGACAAACGTGCTGCGTCACGCGGGGGTGGCGAGCGCTGAGGTGACAGTGGACTACCGCGCCGACGAGCTGACCGTCGAGGTCACCGACCAGGGGGCGGGTGCCACGACAGGTCCGACGGACGACGAGGGCGGTCACGGTCTGGCCGGGATGCGCGAGCGGGTCGCGGCGCTGGGCGGACGGTTGACCACCGGGCCGCGCGCCGGAGGCGGGTTCCGGGTGTACGCCGGTCTGCCCGTGGAGCCGGCCACGTGATCCGGGTGCTGATCGCCGACGACCAGGACCTGGTCCGGCTCGGGCTGCGCGCGCTGGTGGAGAGCGAGGACGACCTGGCGCTGGCCGGCGAGGCGTCCGACGGGCTGCGGGCGGTCGAGTTGGCCCGTCAGGAGCGGCCGGACGTGGTGCTGATGGACATCCGGATGCCCGGCATCGACGGCATCGAGGCGACCCGTCGTATCGTCGCCGACCCCGACCTGACCGGTACCCGGGTGGTGGTGCTCACCACCTTCGAGCTGGACGAGTACGTCTTCGACGCACTGCGGCACGGTGCGAGCGGGTTCCTCACCAAGGACACCAGGCCCGCTGAGCTGCTGCGCGCCATCCGGCTCGTCGCCGAGGGGGAGGCGCTGCTGTCGCCGTCGGTGACCCGTCGGGTGGTGCGCGAGTTCGCCACCCGGCCGTCCCGGGTGCTTCGCCCGCACCCCCGGCTGGACACCCTGACCGACCGGGAACGTCAGGTCGTCGGCCTGGTCGGTGAGGGCCTGAACAACGAGGAGATCGCCGCACAGTTGGTGGTCAGCCCGGCGACCGCGCGGACCCACGTCAGCCGGGCGATGGGCAAGCTGGGAGCCCGGGATCGGGCCCAGCTCGTGGTGTTCGCGTACCAGTCGGGGTTGGTGTCGGGGTGAGGCCCGGGCCGGGCGACAGCGGCCCTACGGCCGGGCGGTTACCCTAGCGGTGGCCGGACTCCGCAGTGCCGGCCGCGTTGTGCCCGCCGGAACACTGACAAACGGGATGTTCGCGTGTTTGACACCTTGAGTGACCGCCTGTCCGGGATCTTCACCAAGCTCCGCGGCAAGGGTCGGCTCACCGACGCCGACATCGACGCCACCGCGCGCGAGATCCGCCTCGCGCTGCTGGAGGCGGACGTCGCGCTGCCGGTGGTCAAGGGCTTCATCGCGGCCGTCAAGGAGCGCGCACGCAGCGCCGAGGTCTCCCAGGCGCTGAACCCGGCCCAGCAGATCATCAAGATCGTCAACGAAGAGCTGATCAAGGTGCTCGGCGGCGAGGGGCGACGGCTCCAGTTCGCCAAGCAGCCGCCTACGGTGATCATGCTGGCCGGCCTCCAGGGTTCCGGTAAGACGACCCTCGCCGGCAAGCTGGCCCGCTGGCTCAAGGGCCAGGGCCACCAGCCGCTGCTCGTCGCCGCCGACCTCCAGCGCCCCAACGCCGTCGGGCAGCTCCAGGTGCTCGGTGGCCGGGCCGGTGTCGAGGTGTACGCCCCGGAGCCCGGCAACGGCACCGGTGACCCGGTGCAGGTGGCCCGCGCGTCGATCGAGCACGCGAAGCGCGCCGCCCGCGACATCGTCATCGTCGACACCGCCGGCCGCCTGGGCATCGACGCCGAGATGATGCAGCAGGCCGCCGACATCCGCGACGCCGTCTCGCCGGACGAGGTCATCTTCGTCATCGACGCGATGGTCGGTCAGGACGCCGTCCGCACCGCCGAGGCGTTCCGCGACGGCGTCGGCATCACCGGTGTGGTGCTCTCCAAGCTCGACGGCGACGCCCGTGGTGGTGCCGCGCTGTCGGTCCGCGAGGTCACCGGGCAGCCGATCCTGTTCGCCTCCACCGGTGAGAAGTTGGAAGACTTCGACGTCTTCCACCCCGACCGGATGGCCAGCCGGATCCTCGGCATGGGCGACGTCCTCACTCTGATCGAGCAGGCCGAGCAGGCCTTCGACTCCGATCAGAAGGAGAAGATGACCGCCAAGCTGATGGGCGGTGAGCAGTTCACCCTGGACGACTTCCTCGACCAGCTCATCGCGGTGCGGCGGATGGGCCCGATCGCAAACGTGCTGGCCATGATGCCCGGCATGGGGCAGATGAAGGACCAGCTTTCCGAGCTGGACGACAGCCACTTCGACCGGGTCACCGCGATCATCCGGTCGATGACCCCGGGCGAGCGGACCAACCCGAAGATCATCAACGGCTCCCGCCGGGCGCGCATCGCCAACGGTTCCGGGGTCACCGTGATGGACGTCAACCAGCTGCTCAACCGCTTCGCCGACGCGCAGAAGATGATGAAGCAGATGGGCGGCATGATGGGCCTGCCCGGTGGTGGCCGCCGCAAGGCGACCAAGTCGCCGAAGAACAAGCGCAAGGGCACCAAGGGCGGCGGTCGGCCGCGTACCGGCGCCGGCGCCGGGATGCCCGCCGGGTTCCCAGGTGGCATGCCGCAGCTCCCGCCGGGGATGGACCCGAACGATCTTGCCGGCGGTCAGGGCCTGCCGCCCGGCTTCAAGCTCCCGAAGATCGACTTCAACAAGCTCGGCAAGGGCGGCGACAAGGGCCCGCGCTGACGCGTGTCGGTGACGGCGGGCGACTGATCCGGCGCTTAGGGTGATGTCCCCGCGGGAAGGAGGTGTCATGACCGCGGCCCCGATCCTGCCCGAACGGCACGAGTGGACGGTCGACGACCTCGGCGAACTGCCGAAGGACCTTCCGTACGAACTGATCAACGGAAGGTTGATCGTGCCGTCCCCAACTGCGGTGCATCAAGAGCTGTGCGTCGAAATGCTGCTCACGCTCCGCGTCAACTGCCCGCCGGAGTATCTGGTCAGCATCGACCTGTCGATGCGGGTCGACCGGCGTAACGAGCCGCGCCCCGACGTGGTGGTCATCCGCCGCAAGCACGCCGGCCGGTCACCCGTCCCGGTCGAGGACGCCCTGCTCGCCGTGGAGGTCGTTTCGCCGACCTCCACCTTCCGCGACATGTACGACAAGGCGAAGGTCTACGCGCACGCCGGCGTCCGGTCCTACTGGGTGGTGGACCCGCTCCAGGAGCGCGTCACGCTCACCGAGTACACCCTTGGCGCCAACCGGGAGTACGAGCAGGTCGCCCACACCGAGGACCTGTTCGTCACCGAGCAGCCGTGGAAGGTCTCCGTGGACCTGCCCGCCCTGACCACCCGGAAGAACGACCTGCTCGCCCCCGACGAGGAGTGATCGGGTAGGACTGTGCGCATGGCTCTTCACGTGCGCTGTGTGCTGCTCCCCGACGACGAGGTCCGGGATCTCTGGCTGGTCGGCGACCGGGTGACCTTCACCCCGGTGCCCGGTGCGGAGACAGTCGTCGACGGTGGCTTCGTCCTGCCCGGGCTTGTCGACGCGCACTGCCACATCGGCATCGCCCGAGGTGGTGCCCCGATCACCTCGCTCGACCAGGCCCGCGAGTTGGCCCACGTCGACCGGGACGCCGGGGTGCTGGCGATCCGGGACGCCGGCTCGCCGTACCCGTACCCGGAACTCGACGACGAGCCGGACCTACCGCGACTGGCCCGCGCGGGCCAGCATGTCGCCCCGCCGAAGCGCTATCTGCGCGACATCGGCGTGGAGGTCGACGCCACCGACGTGGCGGCGACGGTGGCCGCGCAGGCGCGGGCCGGCAACGGCTGGGTCAAGCTGGTCGGCGACTGGATCGACCGGGGCGTTGGTGACCTCGCGCCGGCCTGGGACGCGGACACCCTCACCGCGGCAGTCCAGGCCGCGCACAAAGCCGGGGTACGCGCCGCGGTGCACACCTTCTCCGAGTCGGCCGTCGAGATCATGGTGCGGGCCGGCGTCGACTCGGTGGAGCACGGCACCGGGCTCAGCCTCGACCTGATCGACGAGATGGCCCGCCAGGGCACCGCGCTGGTCCCCACAATGATCAACATTGCCACCTTCGGGGGGATCGCCGAGCAGGCGCGGGGCAAGTTCCCCGGGTACGCCGAGCACATGCTCGCGCTGCGCGACGGCTTCCCCGAGGTGGTGCGTGCCGCGCACGAGGCTGGGGTGCCGATCTACGTGGGCACCGACGCCGGAGGCGGCATCGACCACGGGCTGGCCGCCGAGGAGATGCTGCTGCTGCACGAACAGGCCGGCATGGCACCCACCGACGTCCTCGCCGCCGCCTCCTGGGGCGCCCGCGAATGGCTCGGCTTCCCCGGCCTGGTCGAAGGCGGCCTCGCCGACCTGACCGTCTACCCCGAAGACCCCCGTAGCGACCTGCGCGTCGTCCGGGCCCCGTCCCGCACGATCCTCCGCGGCCGCGTCATCCGCTGACCTCGGCGTTCGGGGGATGCCACGACATCCAGGATCGAGCACGATCGTGGTGTGCGGCGAGATCGACGACGAAGATCCGCGCAACATCGGGGATGTTGCTGCCTCCCGCGCGCCTGAGGCAGCAACATCCGAGAAGTTGCTCGGATCTTGGGGCGGGGCGGGGCGTGGAGGGGCGCGGAGGGTCAGAGGGCTGGGCGGGCGGCGGCGCTGAAGAGGCGTACGGCAAGGTCGGCGAGGGCCGTCGCGGTCTGCTCGATCGGTTCGCGGGGGAGCACGATGTGGCTGACCACCAGGCGGACGATGGTGTCGGCGGCGAAGGCCAGCGCGGCCTGGTCCGCCCCGGGCAGGTGGTCGCCGGCCCAGTCGATCAGCGCGCCGGACGCCTCGGTGAGGACCACCTCGGCGCGGGTGGTGAGGTACGGCAGTAGCTCGTCCGACCCACCTCGGGCGCTGGTCAGGATCGCCTTGACCAGCGGGTTGTCCGACGCCGTGAAGAGGGTGCGCGCGATGGCGGCGTATGCGCCGGCCCGTACGTCGGAGCCGTGTGCGAGCAGCGCGTCGCGAACGTCGCCGACGAACCGGTCCACCTCGGCGCGGGCGAGCGCTTCGGCGAGGCCCGCCTTGCTACCGAACTCGTTGTAGACGGTCTGCCGGCTCACCCCGGCCATGGTGGCCACCCCGCCCATCCGGACCGCGTCCCACCCGGCGGCGATGGTCCGCGCGCGGGCGGCGTCCACGATCGTGTCCCGCAGCCGCTGGCGGGGGGAGTCCGTCGATGTAGCCATGGTGGTCGAATTCTACGGCCGCACCCTCGGCCCGCCCAGCGTCGTCGTCGCCCGCCCGGCCGCACCGTCGGTCCGTCCGGCACCGTCGGTCCGTCGGCTTCGTCGACCTGCCCGGCGTCGTCGCGGCCCGTCGGCGGAGGGGCACGGCATGGCGTGGCGACTCCCGGACGCGGTGTCCGCCCGCGTGGCGCATAGGATGTGCGGTCATGGCACGCGTGCTCACTCCCCGTGCGGAGGATTTCCCCCGCTGGTACCAGGACCTGATCGCCAAGGCGAAGCTGGCCGACAACGGCCCGGTTCGCGGCACCATGGTCATCCGACCGGCCGGCTACGCCATCTGGGAGCGTATGCAGGCTGAGATGGACGCTCGGATCAAGGCGGCGGGTGCGGAGAACGCGTACTTCCCGTTGTTCATCCCGGAGAGTTACCTCAAGCGCGAGGCGCAGCACGTCGAGGGCTTCTCGCCGGAGCTGGCGGTCGTCACCCACGGTGGTGGCAAGCCCCTGGCCGAGCCGATCGTGGTGCGTCCGACCAGCGAGACGGTCATCGGCGAGTTCATGGCCAAGTGGATCGACTCGTACCGGGACCTGCCGCTGCTGCTCAACCAGTGGGCGAACGTGGTCCGGTGGGAGCTCCGTCCGCGGATCTTCCTGCGTACCAGCGAGTTCCTCTGGCAGGAGGGGCACACCGCGCACGCCACCCGTGAGGACGCCCGGGCGTACGCGCGGCGGATCCTGCACGAGGCGTACGAGGACCTGATGGTCAACGTGATCGGCATTCCGGTGGTGGTCGGCCTGAAGACGGCGCGTGAGCGGTTCGCGGGCGCGACGGCCACGTACACCTGCGAAGGCATGATGGGCGACGGCAAGGCGTTGCAGCTGGGCACCAGCCACGAGCTGGGTCAGAACTTCGCCAAGGCGTTCGACATCAGCTACTCCTCCAAGGAGGGCGGCCGGGAGCATGCCTGGACCACCTCCTGGGGCACGTCCACCCGGATGCTCGGTGGTCTGATCATGGCGCACGGCGACGACAACGGGCTGCGCGTGCCGCCGAGGCTGGCGCCGATCCAGGCGTACGTCATGATCGTCAAGGACGGCGACGGCGTCGGCGAGGCGGCGGCCAAGCTGCGCGACGGCCTGCGCGACGCCGGTGTCCGGGTCGCGCTCGACGATCGGACCGACACCCCGTTCGGCCGCCGGGCCGTCGACGCCGAGCTGCGCGGCTATCCGGTACGCGTCGAGGTCGGCCCCCGTGACCTGGCCGTGGGCAACGCGACGGTGGTGCGTCGGACCGACGGTTCGAAGACCCCCACCCCGGTGGCCGACGTGGTCACCGCGGTACTGGCCGCCCTGGAGACCGACCAGCAGGTGCTGCACGACCAGGCGCTGGCCAACCGCGAGTCCCGCACCGTGGAGGTGGCCACCCTGGCCGAGGCGATCGAGGCCGCCGCGACCGGCTGGGCACGGGTGCCGTGGTCGGCGGTGGGCGTGGCCGGCGAGGCGGAGGCGAACGGTCAGGGCGTCACGGTGCGCTGCCTGCTGCGCGCCGACGGTTCGGTACCGGACTCGGAGGACGAGCCGGATCTGATCGCCATCCTCGCCCGCGCCTACTGAGGTGCGGCCGGGCAACCCCGTCGACCGGTTCGAGCCGGGTCGGCTGATCATGCATCGGAACGTGCGGCACGGCCGGATCGGGTGGGTCCGGCCGGCCCGCGTGGTCAGCGACGACGATCGAGGGTTGCTGGTCTGGATCGCCCGGGACTCGCCGGTCGCCCACGAGGTGACCGAGGCCGGGCTGGGGATGCGGGCGATGCCGTTCGCCGAGTGGATCTCGTCGACGTACCGGTTGGCGGAGGGGCGCTGGAACGGCCCGCCGCTGTTGAAGTTCCTGCCCACCGGGGCGGCGCACTCCGTCTGGTGGTTCTCCGACGCCCAGGGCCGGTTCGCCCACTGGTACGTCAACCTGGAGGAGCCCGGTGTCCGCTGGGACGACGGCCCGGTGGCCGGCGTCGACGTGGTGGACCAGGACCTGGACGTGGTGGTGTGGCCGGACCGCAGGTGGGAGTGGAAGGACGAGGACGAGTTCGTCGAGCGGCTCGCCTTCGGCGCCGACTACTGGGTGACCGACGAGAAGGCGGTTCGCGCCGAGGGGGAGCGGGTGATCGCGCTCGCCGAGGCCGGCGAGTTCCCGTTCGACGGCACCTGGTGTGACTTCGTAGCCCCGTCGAAATGGGGCGTACCGGACAAGCTTCCGCCGGGATGGGACCGTCCGCCGGTGCGTTGAGCGGTGTTCCCGGTCACCGACAATGCGGGGTACGGGTCCGATGCGTGCGATCGGCAGCGGATCTGGCAGAATGGGTCGCTGGTATCCGGCGCGCGTCCGGCGCCCTCTAACCCGGGCACGTCGCCAGTCCACCGAGTAGTCTCCGGCCCAACCCCACGGGTCCGGTCGGCGCTCACCCATGCACACCGCCCGCCTGGGCCGGTGAGATCGCAACAGGAGCGAAACAACTGTGGCCGTAAAGATCCGGCTCCTGCGGATGGGCAAGATCCGCAACCCGCAGTACCGCATCGTCATCGCCGACTCGCGCACCAAGCGTGACGGTCGGGCGATCGAGTTCGTCGGGGTTTACCAGCCCAAGGAAGACCCCTCGATCATCGAGGTCAAGTCGGAGCGGGTCCAGTACTGGCTGTCCGTCGGCGCTCAGCCGAGCGAGGCGGTGCAGCGGCTGCTGGAGCTGACCGGTGACTGGCAGAAGTACAAGGGCCTGCCGGCCCCGCCGCCGCTCCTGGTTGCCCCCGAGCGGGCCGACCGCAAGGCGGCGTACGAGGCTGAGGCGAAGGCCGCCGCCGGGCTCGCCCCGGAGACCCCGGCCAAGCCGGCCAAGAAGGCCGCCAAGGCTGCCGAGGCTCCGAAGACCGAGGCTCCGGCTGAGGCTCCGGCCGCCGAGGCGCCGAAGACCGAGGCTCCGGCCGCTGCCGACGCCGGTGAGCAGGCCTGACATGCCACTGCGTCCGGCGTTGGAGCACCTGGTCAAGGGCATCGTCGACCACCCGGATGACGTCCGGGTGCGGATGGTCGATTCCCGTCGGGGCAAGCGGCTCGAAGTCCGCGTGCACCCCGAGGACCTCGGCACTGTGATCGGGCGGTCCGGCCGGACCGCCAAGGCGCTGCGCCAGGTGATCGGCTCCATCGGCGGCCGCGGGGTTCGCGTCGACATCGTCGACTCGTACTGATGCAGCTCGTCGTCGGCAGGATCGGCAAGCCGCACGGTGTCCGCGGTGAGGTCACCGTGGAAGTGCGGACCGACGAGCCCGAGGCACGGTTCGCCCCCGGCACAGTGCTGCGCACTGCGCCGGGGGCGACGCCCCCGCCTGCGCGCAACACTGTGCCGGGCGCTGAGCCGGGGGCGACGCCCCCTCCAACCACCGACGAGCCCGGCATGCCGTTCCGGGTTCCGGCGGAGCTGACCATCGAGGAAGCCCGTTTCCACCAGGGCCGGGTGCTGATCGCGTTCGACGGCATTCTGGACCGCAACACCGCCGAGGCGTTGCGCGGGACGCTGCTCGTGGTGGACAGCGCCGACGTGGCCCCACCGGACGACCCGGAGGAGTTCCACGACCACCAGCTGGTCGGGTTGGCCGTGGTGACTCCGGCCGGCGAACGCCTGGGCGAGGTCGCCCGCATCGACCACGCACCCTCGTCCGACCTGCTGGTGCTGCGCCGCCCCGAGGGGCGTACCGCGTTGATCCCGTTCGTCCGGGCGATCGTTCCGGAGGTCGACCTGGCCGGTGGACGTGTGATCGTCGACCCGCCAGCCGGACTGCTCGACCTTTAGGACCAGCCCGCATGCGCGTCGACGTCGTGTCGATCTTTCCGGAGTACTTCGCCCCGCTGGACCTGTCGCTGATCGGACGGGCGCGGGCCAACGGCGTACTCCAGCTCGCCGTGCACGACCTGCGGACCTGGACCCACGACGTGCACCGCACCGTCGACGACACCCCCTACGGTGGCGGGCCGGGGATGGTGATGCGCCCGGAGCCGTGGGGTGAGGCACTGGATGCCCTCGCGCCGCTCGACGCCCCGCCGCCAAGGCTGCTGGTGCCGTCGCCGGCCGGTGCCCCGTTCACCCAGGCCATGGCGTACGAGTTGGCGGCCGAGTCGCACCTGCTCTTCGCCTGCGGTCGTTACGAGGGGATCGACCAGCGGGTCCTGGCGCACGCCGCCACCCGGATGCCGGTCACCGAGGTGTCCCTCGGTGACTACGTGCTCTTCGGCGGTGAGGTCGCGGTCCTGGTGATGCTGGAGGCGGTCACCCGGTTGCTGCCGGGGGTGCTGGGTAACGCGGGCTCGTTGGACGAGGAGTCGCACGCGCACGGGCTGCTGGAGGCGCCGATCTACACCAAGCCGCCGAGTTGGCGTGGGCACGACGTGCCGGAGGTTCTCCGCTCCGGCGACCACGGCAAGATCGCCCGCTGGCGGCGCGAGGAGGGTCTGCTGCGGACCGCAGCCCGCCGTCCGGACCTGCTGGCCGCGTTGCCGGCCGATCGGCTCGACAAACGGGACATCGCGGCCCTGGACCAGGCCGGATTTCAACCTCCACCGGGGGATGTGGCAAAGTAGGGGGGTTGCCGCATCCGTCCGCGCCCGCGGTCGGCTGCGAGGATCCCCGACCGGGGTCGGTCCGCCGATCACCACCCGGGAATCAGAATCACCCACCCGCGCACCGAGTGACGGTGCGCCGTGAGCCTTACGAGGACGCAGCGATGAACATCCTGGACGCCCTTGACGCCCAGTCGAAGCGGACCGACCTTCCCGACTTCCGGGCCGGTGACACCGTCAAGGTGCACGCCCGCGTCGTCGAGGGCAACCGGTCCCGTGTCCAGATCTTCCAGGGCGTCGTGATCCGCCGCCAGGGTGACGGTCTGCGCGAGACCTTCTCGGTCCGCAAGGTCAGCTTCGGTGTCGGCGTCGAGCGGACCTACCCGCTCAACGGCCCGGGCATCGACCGGATCGAGGTCGTGACCCGCGGTGACGTGCGTCGCGCCAAGCTCTACTACCTGCGCGAGCTGCGCGGCAAGAAGGCCAAGATCAAGGAGAAGCGGGAGAAGCAGCCCAGCTGACTTCCCGCTCGCCACGCCGCCCGAGCTGCGCGTATGCCGTACCGACCAGAGCGCACTACCCTGGTCGTACGGGCGCAGCGAGGCGGCGGTCCCGCCCACGTGGCGGGCAGCTGTCCACTACCGCCCGTGGAGCCTCGACGAGGCTCCCGGGCGGTGGTGTTTCTGCGGACCGGGGAGTGGCGTGGTGCAGACGCTTGACGAGGACGGCACCGTCGATCCGTGGCGCCGACGGGCTCGCCGTACCCGCCGGCAGATGCCCCTCTGGCAGGAGTTGCCGCTGCTGCTGGTGGTCGCGTTCTGCCTCGCGGTGCTGATCCGCACCTTCCTGCTCCAGGCGTTCTTCATCCCGTCCGGCTCGATGGAGGACACTCTCCTCGTCGGTGACCGGGTGCTGGTCAACAAGGTCGTCTACGACGTTCGTGACCCGCTGCGCGGCGAGGTGGTGGTGTTCCGGGGCACCGACCGTTGGGCGCCGCAGGTCGACGAGCAGCCGAAGCCCGGTGTAGCCGGCCGGCTCGCCCGCACCGTCGGCGACCTGGTCGGGGTGAGCCGCCCCGGTGAGAAGGACTTCATCAAGCGGGTGATCGGTCTCCCCGGCGACCGGGTCAAGTGCTGCGACAGCCAGGGGCGGGTGACAGTCAACGGCACCCCGCTCAACGAGCCGTACGTCCTGCGGGACTCACCACTGGACCTGCCACCCAACCCGGCGGAGTGTCGCTCCCGACGCTTCGACGAGATCGTCGTGCCGCCCGGTCAGATCTTCGTGATGGGTGACCACCGTGAGGTCTCCCAGGACGCGCGGTGCCAGGGGCCGGTGCCGATCGACAACGTGGTCGGCCGGGCCTTCATGGTGGTCTGGCCCTCGTCGCGGTGGAGCGGGCTGTCGGTGCCGTCGACGTTCGAGGACGTCTCCGGCCCAGCCACCGCGTCCCCCGGCGCGCCTCCGGTGCGACCGACTCCGCAGGGCGGTGTGCTGCTGATGCTTCCGTTGGCAGCCGCGCTACGTGCTTCCCGCGCGTTCCGGACGGTGCCGTCCAGCCGGGCAACGTAGGCTCCTTGGCGTGATTGACGAGCAGACCGACAAGCCGCGCAGCTCCTTCTGGAAGGAGCTGCCGATCCTGCTGGGTGTGGCGATCCTGGTCGCGGTGCTGGTCCGCGCCTTCGTGCTGCAGACCTTCTTCATCCCCTCCCCGTCCATGGAAAACACCCTCAAGATCGACGACCGGGTGCTGGTCAACAAGCTGGTCTACGACTTCCGGTCACCGCACCGCGGCGAGGTGATCGTGTTCAAGGCTCCGACCGAGTGGAGCGGTAACCCCGACGGTGAGGACTTCATCAAGCGGGTGATCGGCATCCCCGGGGACCACGTGGTCTGCTGCGACCCGGAGGAGCGGTTGATGATCAACGGCAAGTCGCTGGACGAGCCGTACATCTTCTCCATGGACGGGATTCGCGACAAGCCCGCCGACCAGGAGTTCGACATCACAGTGCCCGAGGGTCGGCTGTGGGTGATGGGCGACCACCGTTCGGCCTCCGGTGACTCACTGGAGCACTGGCAGCAGTCCGGGCAGAACATCACCGAGGCCACCATCCCCGAGGACGACGTGGTCGGGCGGGCGTTCACCGTCTTCTGGCCGGTCAACCGGGCCACCTGGCTGACAGTGCCCGACGGGTTCGACGGCATTCCCAAGCCGTAGGCCGACGGGGCGTGGGCGATCCGGCGTCGGTCTGGCAGGCTGGTGCGGTGACCGTGAGCGCGAGGAGTGAGCTTGCGAGCCCCGCAGGCGCGAGCAGTGGCGACCGTGCCTACACCCCTCGACGCGCGGCCCGCGTGCTGCTCGTCGACGCGGCCGGCCGGGTCCTGCTCTTCGAGGGCTTCGACCCGGCCCGACCCGGGCACCGATACTGGTTCACTCCGGGCGGCGGGCTCGATCCGCTGGAGTCCCCGGCGTCGGGTGCCGCCCGGGAGTTGGCCGAGGAGACCGGCCTGCGGCTCGACCCGGCCGAGTTGGGCGAGCCGGTCTGGTCCGACGCGACCGAGTTCTCGTTCGACGGCGTCTGGTACCGCCAGGAGCAGGATTTCTTCCTCTTCCGGGTGGAATCCTGGCGGGTGGACACCACGGGCTTCAACGACGTCGAGCGGCGCAGCATCGCCGACCACCGCTGGTGGCTTCCCGACGAGTTGGTGGCCAGTGGCGACCGGTTCTACCCCCCGGAGCTGCCCGCCCTGCTGACCCGGCTGGGGTTGCCGACCACCGCCGGCCAGGGCGAGGCGTCGTGCTGACCCCGCCGCGCACAGTGGTGCGTCGCGAGGCCGGCCTGTACGCCCTGGAGCGGGCGTTGCAGCGGCGTGGCTTCCGGCACGTCGCCGGTGCCGACGAGGCGGGCCGGGGGGCGTGCGCCGGTCCGCTGGTCGCCGCCGCGGCAGTGCTGCCCGAGGGGCGGCGCGGCGAAATCGAGGGGCTGGCCGACTCGAAGCTGCTCACCCCGGCCAGCCGGGAACGGGTGTACGCGGAGGTCGTGGACCGCGCGCTCGCGTACGCCGTGGTGGTCATCCCGGCCGACGAGGTCGACGCCCGGGGCCTGCACGTGTGCAACCTGGCCGCGATGCGCCGGGCGCTCGCCTCGCTCACCACCCGCCCGGAGTACGTGCTGACCGACGGCTTCGGCGTGGACGGCCTGGGTGTGCCCGGGCTGGCGGTGTGGAAGGGCGACCGGGTGGCCGCGTGTGTGGCGGCGGCCAGCGTGCTGGCCAAGGTCACGCGGGACCGGCTCATGGTGGAGTTGGACGGGGTGTACCCGGCGTACGGCTTCGCCGAGCACAAGGGCTACATCACCCCGGAGCACTCGGCGGCGCTGCGGGAGCACGGGCCGTGCCGGGAGCACCGGTTCTCGTACGTCAATGTCGCCGCGGTCTCCGGCCGCGACGGCCGGCCGCCGCGCGCTCGACGGCCCGGCGGCCACGGCTCGGATGAGCCGATGGAGCGCTCGTGGGCGTCAGGGGGTACCGTCGGCGTGGCGTTGGGCGAGCAGCCTCGGCCTCCGACGCCGGTGGGGGAAGATGTGGCCATGGAAGGCGGAGTGCGATGAGCGCGGAAGATCTCGAGAAGTACGAGACCGAGATGGAGCTGCAGCTCTACCGGGAGTACCGCGACATTGTCCGCCAATTCTCCTACGTGGTGGAGACGGAGCGCCGGTTCTACCTGGCCAACCAGGTCGACCTGCACGTGCGTAACTCCGACGGCGAGGTCTACTTCGAGGTCGAGATGCACGACGCCTGGGTGTGGGACATGTACCGTCCCGCCCGCTTCGTGAAGAACGTCCGAGTGATGACCTTCAAGGACGTCAACGTCGAGGAGTTGGAGAAGCCCGACATCTCGCTGCCGGCCGACTCCGGCTTCGGCGGCTGAGCTCACCCCAGCCACTGCTGGGCCGTGCCACGGGCCCCCCACCCGTGGCGTGACACGGGCCGCCGATCACTCGGCCGGCACCACTACCTCGACCCGCTGCACCATGTTGTTGGCGAAGCCGCCACGATTCCACTGTTGCTCGACCGGCTGGGTCCGCCCGGACGCGTCGGTCGCCCGCGCGCCGAGCACGTACCGGCCGGGGGTGGCGACCCACTCGTGCCGCCAACGCCGCCAGGCGAAGTCCCCAGCGTCCGTCGGGTCCAGTTCGGCCGGTGTCCAGCTCTGCCCGCCGTCGGTGGTGACCTCCACGGCAACCACCGGCGCGTGCCCCGACCAGGCCCGACCGTCCAGGGTGCACGGGCCGGGCCGCAGCACCCGACGGCGGGACATGAAGTCGGGGAAGCCGGGCGGGCGGACCAGGGCACGCGGCTCGATCCGCGTCACCGGCACGCCCGGGTCGTCAGCGTCGCGGCGTACCCGGTAGGCCACCGCGTTCTGGTACCCCTCGAACGGCTCGGTCCGAAGCTCGATGGAGTGGACCCACTTCACGTGCGCCATGCCGTACCAGCCCGGCACGATCAGCCGCAGCGGCGCGCCGTGCTGCGGCAGCAGGGGAGCGCCGTTCATCTCGTACGCCAGCAGCACCTCCTCGCGCAGCGCGTCGGCGACCGGAAGCGCCCGCTGGTAGTCCTGCTCGATCCCGCGCTCCACGCCGTGATCGGCGCCGGTGAAGACCACGTCCACCGCGTCCGGGTCGATGCCCGCCTCCCGCAGCAGCGGAGCGAGGGGAGTGCCGGTCCACTCCGCGTTGCCGACCGCTTCGACCAGCCAGGGCTGGCTGACCGGCCGGGGGTGCAGCAGGGCCCGCCCGTTGCCGGCGCACTCCAGGGTCACCTGCCGGGTGATCCGGGGCCGCTCGCGCAGGTCGGCGAGGGTGACCGTCAGCGGACGCTCCACCGCGCCGCCGATGGTCAGCGTGTGCGTCGCCGGGTCGAGCTCCGGGATGTCGTAGTGGATCAGCAGGTAGTGCAGCCCGGCCGGGGTGACGTCGTAGCGGAGCGCCTCCAGTGGGATGCCGTGGTTGCGGGCCGCGAGCTGCAACTCCTCGGCGCTGATCGTCTCGTCCGGCTCCGCGAGCCGGGACGGGCCGCTCACGTCGGCCACCGTTGGCCCGGTGGGGGACGACGTCCGGTCATCGAGAGTGGTCATGCGGGCCTCCCCGGTGCAGACGGCGGCACCCGCCGTACGCGGCCCAGCCTAGGCCCTCCCGGGTGGCCCGAAAACGCCACCGGAGGTACGGCGGCGTTCGCGCGGCGGGCCGTGGACAGCCTCCCGCCGTCCCGGGCATAACAGATCATCGACGCCGTTGGGTGGTCGTCCACAGCACCTCCGGTTGTCCACAGCTGCGTCGGCCGGGCTGGTGGGCGACCCGGCGTCGGCCGGAGGCTGCCGTCATGCGACAGCCATCCGTCCGTTCGATCCGCCGCACGGTGCTGCTCTGCACCGCGCTCCCGCTCACACTGACCGTCCAGCTCTGCGGGCTGGCGGTGCTGGTCGCTGCGGTGCCCGGCCAACCACCGACGCCGACAGTGCCGGTCGCGGCCCTGGCAGAGCAGGTCGTCGACCCGGCGCCCGCCGGGCGGTTCCGCTGGCCGCTCGACGGGCCACCCCGTCCGGTACGCCGGTTCGACAGGCCGCCCCGACCCTGGCTGCCCGGTCATCGCGGCGTCGACCTGGCCGCCCCGGCCCGAGCGGTGGTCCGCAGCGCCGGGCCGGGCACAGTGCTTTTCGCCGGCCTGGTGGCCGGTCGACCGGTGGTCACAGTGGGCCACGCCGACGGGCTGCGGACAACCCACGAGCCGGTCCAACCCGCCGTACACCCCGGCCAGCCGGTCACCGCCGGCGCGCCGCTGGGCGAGCTGCTGTCCGGGCATCCGGGTTGCCCGACCGAGGCGTGCCTGCACTGGGGCCTGCGCCGGGGCGAGGAGTATCTCGACCCGCTGGCCCTGCTCGGCCTCGGCCCGGTGCGCCTGCTCCCGGTGTCCGCTTCCGATGCCCGCTCCCGGCCGTCCGGTCAGCGCTGGGCGAGCAGTGCCGGCAGCCGTGCGGCCAGCCGCTCGTACTCGTCGGCGGCGTTGTAGACCTGGCCGGTGAGCCGCAGCCACCCCCGGCCGTTCCAGCTCATCACCGCCACCTCGGCGGCGAGCCGCTCACCGATCCGCGCCTGCAACGCCCGCGCCGCGTCGATGGTGGTGCCCGTGCCGAGCGGCAGGGGAATGAGGCGCAGCGCCACCCCCGGTCCGCCGGGCTCCGGCAGGTCGGCGGGGGCCACCCCCAGAGCGTCCCCCACCACCCGCTGGCCGTACGCGGCGAGCGCCGCGTTGTGCGCCCGCACCCGGTCGACGCCGAGACTGCGCATCGTGAACAGGCCCGCCGGGGCGGCAAGCCAGGGCGTGTAGTCCAGAGTCGCCTGCCACTCGAGCCGGGCCGGGAAACCCGACTCCTGCTCCCAGGACACCACAAGCGGCTCGATCCGATCCCGCCACTGCGGTGCCACGGACAGCAGGGCGGTCCCGCGCGGGGCGTACGCCCACTTGTGCAGGTTGCCCACCCAGAAGTCCGCGTCGATGCTGCCCACCGGGATGGGCAGCATGCCCGGGGCGTGCGCGGCGTCCACCAGGACCGGCACGCCATGCTCGCGGGCCACCCCGACGATCGCGGCGGTCGGGAAGAGCTTCGCGGTTGCCGAGGTGAGCTGGTCGACGACGAGCAGTCGGGTCCGCCCGGGGCGAAGGCCGGCGCGGATGCTCTGCACGATCTGCTCGTCGGTGGCGGCCAGTGGGACCGGCAGGACCCGGCTGACCGCGCCGGTCCGGCGGCACTCGCGCTGGATGGCCAGGCTCACCGCCCCGTACCCGTGGTCGGTGCTCAACACCTCGTCGCCGGCCTTGAGGCCCACCGACTGGAGCACCACTGCGACGCCGGTGGTCGTGTTGCCCACCAGGGCGCTGCCGTCCGGGTCGGCGCCCAGGAACCCGGCGAGGTGCCGGCGGGTGTGCGCGATCCGGTCCACCAGCCCCTGGGTGAAGAAGCGCAGCGGGTTCGCCTCCATCTCGTCGCGCAGCCGCTGCTGGGCGCGCTGCACGCCGATCGGCACCGCACCGAACGAACCATGGTTGAGGTGGCTGACCGCCGGGTCCAGGGAGAAGAGCAGGCGGGCGCCCGGGATCGGCTCAGGGGGATTCGGGACGCTCACTTGATGATCGTAACCGCCGCCCGTGCGCGCCCTCCGGTGCTCGATCAGGCGCGTGGGTGCGCCTGTCGGTACGCGGCACGCAGCCGCTCGACCGACACGTGGGTGTAGATCTGCGTGCTCGCCAACGACGAGTGACCGAGCAGCTCCTGCACGGCGCGCAGGTCCGCGCCACCCTCCAGGAGGTGGGTTGCCGCGGAGTGCCGTAGATCGTGCGGGCTGGTCCGGGGCAGCCCGGCGGCCTCGGCGTACGCACCGACGATCTGACGCGCGGTCGTCGGGTTGAGCCGACCACCCCGCGCGCCCAGCAGCAGCGCGTCGCCCGAGCGGGCGCCCACCATCGCCGGGCGGCCCCGGCGCAGCCAGTCGTCCAACGCCCGCTGGGCGGGCACCCCGTACGGCACCGAGCGTTCCCGCCCACCCTTGCCGAACACCCGGATCACCCGCCGGCCGTGGTCGACATCCCCGACGTCCAACCCGCACGCCTCGCTGACCCGTACGCCGGTGGCGTAGAGCAGTTCCAGCAGCACCCGGTCCCGCAGCGGCACCGCCTCGGATCCTTCCGCTGCGCCCTGCGCTGATTCGGCTGCTGTGTCCGCGGGCTCGGCGTCCGGTCGGGCTTGGTCCGTGCGGGCTGGGTTCGTGGGTGGCGGTGTCTGCCGGGACGGTGCCTCGACCAGAGCGGCGGCCTGGTCGGCGCGCAGCACGCTGGGTAGGTCCCGGTGTGCACGAGGGCTGGCCAGCGCGGCGCCCACGTCGGCGGGGAGCAGCCCGGCCCGGTGTGCCCAGGCGCTGAACGCCCGCGCCGACGCGGCCCGCCGGGCCAACGAGGTGCGGGCCGCCCCCGTGGTGCGCTGTCGCGCCAGCCAACTGCGCAGCACGGACAGGTCCAGCTCGGCGAGGTCGACGCAGCCCATCCGGACGGCGTGGTCGAGCAGCGAGACCAGATCGGTGACGTACGCGCGGACGGTGTGCGCCGACCGGTTACGAACCCGGGACAGGTGCTCGGCGAAATCGTCGACCGCGTCGCGCAGCGCTGGCGGCAGTGCCTGGTGCATGGCCCGGGTGCCCCGGTCTGGCCGGCTCATCGTGGCCGCGCCGGCGTGCCGGCCGGTCCCACGGCCCGGTCACCCTCACTGTCGGCTGGCACGGCACCAGCCTACGGCCGGTACAGGTACGCCACCGGCCACGACGGCGCCGGTCTCCACCCCGACTATCGGCGGTTGCTCCTCTTCGTCAGGACCACGACCAGGCCGACAACGAGCACGGCGGTCACGACGAGACAGCAGAGCACGCTGATGTGCCACGGCTTGATTGCACCCATGACCGGGCACGGTACCGGCAGTGCCGGTCGGCCGAGGACCCGAGCGCGAGGGGCGTCCGGACGGCCACGCCGGCCGGACGGCGGTGACACATCCGCTCAGGTGCCAGCCCGGCCAGATGTCTCCGCCGCTGCACGCTTCAGTTTGGCGGGCGGGGCAAGGGCATAGCCGTCGTCGCGACGGACCACCATGGACAGCTCCTCCAGCAGTGACAGCTTGCGCAACGCGGTCCGTACGTCGACACCGGCGCGCGCGGAGAGCCGGTCCACGCCCATCGCGCCCCGACGGGGCAGCGCCTCCAGCAGCGACCGCGCGTCGTCGTCCAGCGCGTCGGTGGCCCGCTGTGGTCCACGCGCCAGCGGGGCCAGGTCCGCCCCGATCCGGCCGACCTCCTCCAGCACGTGCGCCACCCCGGTCACCAGCCGGGCCTTGTCGGGGTGCTCGCGCAGGAACTCGTGCGCGCCGACGGACATCGCCGAAGTCACCGGCCCCGGCACCACCATGGCCACCCGATTGGCGTGAATGGCTCGCCGCGCGGTCTGCGTCGCGCCACTGCGCGCCGCCGCCTCCACCAGGACGGTGCCCCGGGTGCCCACGGCGATCACCCGGTTGCGGATCAGGAACCGGGGCCGCAGCGGCTCGGCACCGGGCGGCCACTCGCTGACCAGCAACCCCGTCTCAGCGATCCGGTCGAAGAGCGCGGTGTTGCCCATCGGGTACGGGCGGTCGAGCCCGCAGGCGAGCACCGCCACTGTCAGACCGCCCGCGGTGAGGGCACCCCGGTGGGCGGCGGCGTCGATGCCGAACGCGCCACCGGACACGACCGTCCAGTCCCGCTCCGCCAGGCCGTACCCCAGCTCGGTCGCGACGTGCTGCCCATAACCGGTGGCCGCCCGCGCCCCCACCACTGCCACCGAGCGATCCAGAGCTTCGCCGAGCGGCCAGCTCCCGCGTACCCAGAAGCAGAGCGGCGGGGCGGTCTCACCGTCCACCCGGCGGCTGACGTCCGGCAGGCGCAACGTCGCCAGGCCGGCAACCTGGGCCGGCCACTCCTCGTCGTCCGGCGTGACCAGCCGGGCACCCAGTCGTTCCGCCCGCTCCAGGGCCTCCGCCGCCACCGCCCGCGCGTCGCCGGCCGCCGAGCGTGCGGCGACAGTGGTGTGCAGCCAGCCGTCCGGGCTGCCGCCGTCGAGCAGCAGATCCAGGGTGGCCACCGGGCCGTGCCGTTCCACCAGGTGATGCACCGCCCGCGTACCCGGTTCCGCCAGCCAGGTCAGGGCGACCCGGGCCAGTCTGCGTTCCTCCTCGGCGCTCATGTCGCCTCCCCCGTCCGTAGTTGAAGCGCTTCCCGGACGTCGTCCCGATCCGGTCGGTCGCGACCGTCCAGATCAGCGATGGTCCAGGCCATCCGGATCACCCGGTCGAAGCCGCGCGCCGACAGCGAGCCGGAGTCGAGCCGGCCCCGCAGCTCGACGGTGACCCGGGCCGGTAGCCGCCACGGCGGTCGGCGCAGGTGTGGGCCTTCCACCTCGGCGTTGAGCCGCCGGCCGAGGTCGGCCCAGCGGCTGGCCGCCGCCTGCCGGGCCGCCGCCACCCGGGCGGCGACGGTCGCCGAGGGCTCGACATCGCCGTCGGTCGCCATCAGCTCGGCCGCCCGCACCGGCATCAGGCGCACCTGGACGTCGATCCGGTCGAGCAGCGGCCCGGAGAGTCTTCCCAGGTAGCGGCGGCGGACCAGCGGCGAACACTCGCAGTTCGCATCGCCGGCCGGTTTCGCGCACGGACACGGGTTGGCCGCCAGCACCAACTGGGTGCGGGCCGGGTACACGGTGCCGCCTCCGCTGCGGTTCAGCTGGATGCGGCCGTGCTCCAACGGCTGGCGCAGCGCCTCCAGCGCACCCTTGCTGAATTCGGGAGCCTCATCCAGGAAGAGCACCCCGCGATGGGCCAGTGACACCGCCCCGGGTCGGGCCAGCCCCGAGCCGCCACCGACCAGCGACGGCACGGTCGCGGTGTGGTGCGGCGCCTGGAACGGCGGGCGACGCAGCAACCGACCGCCCGGCGGCAGCAGCCCGGCGACCGAGTGCAGCGCGGTGACCTCCAGCGCCGCGTCGTCGTCCAGCTCGGGCAGGATCGACGGCAGTCGTTCGGCGAGCATCGTCTTGCCGGCGCCCGGAGGGCCGAGCAGTGCCACGTGGTGCCCGCCGGCCGCGGCGACCTCCAGGGCGCGCCGACCCAGCTGCTGACCGGCGACGTCGGCGAGATCCGGCCCACCGGCCTGTGGCTCCGGGATGTCCGCCGGTGGTTCGATCAGCGGGGTCCCGTCCCGAACGAAGGCGACGAGCCGGTGCAGGGTGTCCACCGCTCGCACCCGTACCCCGGGGATGACGGCGGCCTCGGCGGCGTTGCCGACCGGGACGATCACCCGCGCGACGCCGGCCTGGGCCGCGGCGGCGACCATCGGGAGTACGCCGCGCACCGGCCGGACCGTCCCGTCGAGCCCCAGCTCGCCGAGGACCACCACCCCCTCCAGCGGGAGCAATGGCAACTCACCCGAGCCGCCCAGCAGCGCCGCGGCGATGGCCAGATCGAAGGCCGAGCCGAACTTCGGCAGCGTTGCGGGCAGCAGGTTGAGGGTGATCCTCCGGTTGGGCCAGCGCTGGCCGGAGTTGACCACGGCGGCCCGGACCCGGTCGCGGGCCTCATGCAGGGCCGTGTCCGGCAGACCGGAGATCACCACCGCCGGCAGCCCGGCGGACAGGTCCGCCTCCACCTCGACGAGGTGGCCGGTCACCCCGACCAGCCCCACGCAGAGCACCTTCGCGTAGCTCACCGCGCGTCACCGGTCCTTCGGGTACGCATGTCAGAACGCGCCCTTGAGGTGGTCGACCTGCGCCGGCCCGACGTCGGGCAGCCGCACCGACAGCACGTCGAAACGCACCTCCTCGGCGGTCGTACCGGTCTCGGTCAGCCACCGGGCGGCGAGCCCTCGCAGTCGGCGGGCCTTGGCCGGCACGACCGCCTCGGCCGGGGTGCCGAAGCTCTCACCCCGCCGGGTCTTCACCTCGCAGAAGGCGAGCACCGGCCCGTCCCACGCGATGATGTCGATCTCCCCGGCCGAGCAGCGCCAGTTTCGGGCGATCGGGCGCAGCCCCGCCTCGGTCAGATGCCGGGCCGCGCACCGCTCGCCGTACGCGCCAACCGCCTGGTTCCGCTTCGTCATGGCCGGCACGGTGCCCGCCGGAGGGCGATCGCCGCGACCCGGCGGCGGCCCAACTGTGGACAACAGGGTTGCTGTGGACAGTCGGACGATCATGCTCACGGTGTGCTAGGGCCTCCGACCGCGGCCGGTAGCGCGGCCGGCCGCGCTCCGGGCTGAAATGGCGCGCGCGTGGCCGGTCGCATACGGTGCCTGACGTGGACGGACGACGGAGTTTTCCGGAAGATCAGGAGTCGCGCTGGTACCCCGACGAGCGGGGTCGCGGTTACGGCGAGTCGGAGTGGCGCGGCGCGGGCGAATCGCGGTACCGGGACAGCGAGATCCCCGAGCAGCGTGGCGCGGAAGACGGCCGCTCCGTCGAGGACACCGGCGTCGGCCGCCGCCGCGAGCCGGACTCGGGACGCTTCGGCGCCGTCGACGCGGGCCGGTTCGGTACGCCGGAGTCGGACTCGGGTCGCCTGAGCGCCGTCGACGCGGGTCGGTTCGGTGCGTCGGAGCCGGACTCGGGTCGCTTCGGCGCCCTGGACGATCAGACCGGCCGGTTCGGGGCGAGTGAGGCAGATTCGGGGCGTTTCGGCGCGGTCGACCCGTTGGGTGCCGCGCGACCGGAGGTGGACGGTTACCGGGCCACCCGGTCGCGGCGGGCGGACCGGGACCCCTCGGAGACCTCCGGTGAGCTGCCCGGACGCCGAGCCGCCCGCGAAGCGACGGCAGCGGGATCTCCGGTGAGCAGCGCGGTGCCGGAGACGTCCCGCGACAGCACATCGACAGCGCCGGCCAGCGTGCTCGCCGATCAGGCCCGTCCCGCTCCGCTCGCCGGGTACCCGATCATCGAGCCGACCCGGGGCGGCGGCGACACACCGCATCCGCTGGAGATGCCGACCGGCCCGATGCCGGGGATCGGTCCTCGACCTGACCTGCCCGCAGCCGAGCCGCCGGTGTACCCGCCGGCCGCCGACGGCGTCTATCGGACCCGTCGACCGGTGCTGGCCGTACTCTTCGCTCTGCTGGTGTTGATCTTCGAGGTCCCCGCGCTGCGGGTGTTGCTGGCAGGCGTGACCGGCGACCCGGTGGACGCCGGGAACGTGGTGGTGGGTATCGCCCTGGTCGCCGGACTGCCGATCTTCGCGACTGGGCTGTACGGGCTACGAACCGGAGGTCTGGCGCTCGCCGACAACGGCCGGGGCTGGCTGCGCCCACCGACGGCCTACCTGACCGTCGGCCTGGTGCTCTTCGTCGCCGCCGCGCTCGCCGCCGGCTGACCCGCGAGCACCCGCCGCTGCCCGACCCGCGCTGATGATTCGGACAACAACCAGGAAATGGTGGCCTCCGGCGACGCGGAGGCCACCATTTCCATGAAGTAGCGCGATCTTGCCAAGCAACTCGCGCCGGGAGCCGGAAGCGACGGGGCTGGGAGCGGCGGAGCGGCGGAGCAGCACGCCACGCGCACCCCGGGGCGGCTGAACAGGTGAGGGGCGTACACTGGCCAACTGGCGACCGCCTCGTGCGGTCGACCTCGCGCGCCCTCTTCACGAATCGTCGTGGAGCGACGGCCTCCCTGGTCCCGATCTTGATCGGGTCCACCATGGGTCGGCGACCAGGCGCCAGGACGCCCGGCCACCGGCCGGGCGTGACAACCAGGGACCTTGAGGAGTACCCCAACCATGGCCGTCGTGACCATGCGTCAGCTGCTGGAGAGCGGTGTCCACTTCGGGCACCAGACCCGGCGCTGGAACCCGAAGATGAAGCGCTTCATCATGACCGAGCGCAACGGCATCTACATCATCGACCTGCGCCAGACCCTCGAGTACATCGAGAAGGCGTACGAGTTCGTGCGTGGGACCGTCGCCGAGGGTGGCAGCATCCTGTTCGTCGGCACCAAGAAGCAGGCCCAGGAGGCGATTGCCGAGCAGGCGACCCGGGTCGGCCAGCCGTACGTCAACCACCGCTGGCTCGGTGGCATGCTGACCAACTTCCAGACCGTGTACAAGCGGCTCCAGCGGATGAAGGAGCTGGAGGGTCTGGGTGACCTGAGCGGCACCGCCGCCGGTTACACCAAGAAGGAGACCCTGCAGCTCTCCCGCGAGAAGATCAAGCTGACCCGCACCCTCGGTGGCCTGCGGGACATGCAGAAGCTTCCCGCCGCGGTCTGGATCGTCGACACCAAGAAGGAGCACATCGCCGTCGACGAGGCCCGCAAGCTGGGCATCCCGGTGATCGCGGTGCTGGACACCAACTGCGACCCGGACGAGGTCGACTTCCCGATCCCGGGTAACGACGACGCGATCCGCTCGGCCGAGCTGCTGACCAAGGTCGTCGCCGCCGCCGTCGCGGATGGTCTGATCGCGCGTTCCGGCCGCCGCCGGGGCAACGACGAGAAGCCCGAGGGTGTCGCCAGCGACGAGCCGCTGACCGAGTGGGAGCGCGAGCTGCTCGAGCCGAAGAAGGCCGACGAGTCGGCCGCCCCGGCCGAGCAGCCCGCCGCTGCCGCCGCCGAGCAGCCCGCCACCCCGGAGCAGCCGGCGCAGGCCGCCACCGAGCAGCCGGCAGCCGCCACCGCGGAGTGATCGCACCGTCGCTGCCCCGCCGTCCGTTTTCGCGAACGGCGGGCAGCGACGGTACGCCGGGCACGATCCGCCCGGATCCGGGTAACCGGCATCTCTGACCATCCACACGCCGTCTCAACACCGAAGAGAGAGCCATGTCCCAAATCACCGCCGCGGACGTCAAGAAGCTCCGCGACCTCACCGGCGCCGGCATGATGGACAGCAAGAAGGCGCTGACCGAGGCCGAGGGCGACTTCGACAAGGCCGTCGAGATCCTGCGCGTCAAGGGCGCCAAGGATGTTGGCAAGCGGGCCGGCCGTACGGCCGCGAACGGCCTGGTCGCCCACTCCGGCAAGGCGCTGCTCGAGCTCAACTGCGAGACCGACTTCGTCGCCAAGACCGAGTCGTTCATCGCGCTGGGCCAGCAGTTGGTCGAGCACGGTGAGCGCGCCGGCGTGAACTCCGCCGAGGAACTGCTCGCCTCCGAGCTCGACGGCAAGGTCGTCGCGGACCTGATCCAGGAGCAGTCCGCCAAGATCGGCGAGAAGCTGGTGCTCAACCGGTTCGCCCGGGTCGAGGGCACCA
Source organism: Micromonospora vinacea (assembly GCF_015751785.1). NCBI lineage: Bacteria > Bacillati > Actinomycetota > Actinomycetes > Micromonosporales > Micromonosporaceae > Micromonospora > Micromonospora vinacea. The sequence continues at coordinate 3,403,129 of NZ_JADOTY010000001.1, forward strand.
CCGCCGTCTACCTGCACCGCAAGGCCCAGGACCTGCCGCCGGCGGTTGGCGTGCTGGTGTCGTACACCGGCAAGACCGACGAGGCTGGCGACGCCGACGCCCGTGGTGTGGCCATGCAGATCGCCGCGATGCGGCCGAAGTACCTCACCCGGGACGAGGTTCCGGCTGAGGTCGTCGAGTCCGAGCGGCGCATCGCCGAGCAGACCGCCCGCGAGGAGAACAAGCCCGAGGCGGCCCTGCCGAAGATCATCGAGGGTCGGGTGAACTCCTTCTTCAAGGACTTCGTCCTGATCGAGCAGTCGTCCGTCTCTGACAACAAGAAGTCGGTGAAGCAGCTGCTGGCCGAGGCCGGCATCGAGGTCACCCGCTTCGTGCGGTTCGAGGTCGGCCAGGCCTGAGCCGCCACCGGGCGCCGCTGGCGCCCGTGGGCAGGAGACATCAACGAGGAGGCCGCCGGTGTACGTGACAGGCACCGCGGCCTCCTCGTCACATAGGGTCGGCAGCGGCAGGTTCGCGGTACGCGCCGCACGGGGCGTGCGCGTGGGGAAGGGCGGGGCGGATGACGCAGGTTGTGAGTGACCGGACGCTGGAGCTGGACGATCCGACGGCACCGCCGCCGGGGCGTGCCCGCCGGGTGGTGCTGAAGCTCTCCGGTGAGGTCTTCGGTGGCGGCGCGATCGGCGTCGACCCGGACGTCGTCCAGGCCATCGCCCGGCAGATCGCCACAGTGGTCCGCCGCGGTGTGCAGGTCTCCGTGGTGGTCGGCGGCGGCAACTTCTTCCGCGGGGCGGAGCTGCAGAAGCGTGGGATGGACCGGGCCCGCGCCGACTACATGGGCATGCTCGGCACCGTGATGAACTGCCTCGCGCTCCAGGACTTCCTGGAGAAGGAGGGCATCGAGACCCGGGTGCAGAGCGCCATCACCATGGCCCAGGTCGCCGAGCCGTACATTCCGCTGCGGGCCATCCGGCACCTGGAGAAGGGCCGCGTGGTCATCTTCGGCGCCGGCGCCGGAATGCCGTACTTCTCCACGGACACGGTGGCCGCCCAGCGGGCGCTGGAGATCCGGGCCGACGTGGTGCTGATGAGCAAGAACGGCGTGGACGGCGTCTACACCGCCGACCCCCGGATCGACCCCACCGCCAGCAAGCTCGACTCGATCACCTTCTCCGAGGTGCTGCGCCGCAACCTGCGGGTGGCGGATGCGGCGGCGTTCAGCCTCTGCATGGAGAACGGCCTGCCGATGCTGGTCTTCGGCGCGCAGGGTGACGACACCATCATCCGCGCGGTGGGTGGCGACAAGATCGGCACCCTGATCACCGCCTGAGTCGCGCCGACGGCGACGACAGCAGCAGCGGGTCTGACGACTTTCAGCAGAGCCCACGACGAGCACAGAAGGAGGCGAGGAGACCGGTGATCGACGACACCCTCCTCGAGGCCGAGGAGAAGATGGAGCGTGCGGTTGAGCACGCCAAGGAGGAGTTCGGCGCCATCCGTACCGGTCGCGCCAACGCCGCCATGTTCTCCAAGGTCATCATCGACTACTACGGCACGCCCACGCCGCTGACGCAGATGGCGTCCATCGCGGTCCCCGAGCCGCGGATGGCCATCATCAAGCCGTACGACAACTCGCAGATCAACGCCATGGAGAAGGCGATCCGCGACTCGGACCTCGGGGTGAACCCGAACAACGAGGGCAACCAGCTGCGCATCCTGCTCCCGCAGATGACCGAGGAACGCCGCCGCGACATGATCAAGGTGGCTCGGCACAAGGGCGAGGAGGCCAAGGTGGCGATCCGCAACGTCCGCCGCCGTGGCAAGGAGGAGCTGGACCGCATCGTCAAGGACGGCGAGGCCGGCGAGGACGACGGTCGCCGCGCCGAGAAGGAACTCGACGACCTGACCCAGCGGTACGTGGCCAGCATCGACGACCTGGTGAAGCACAAGGAAACCGAGCTGCTCGAGGTGTGACCGCCCCCGGCTGGGCGGCTGAGCTGCGCCGAGGCCCGTTCCCGACGTCGGGAACGGGCCTCGTTGGGTAGGTCAGCAGGGAATCCAGACGGTCCTGGTGCTCTCGGCGAACTGCTCGCCGGTGGCCGAGTCGCGCAGCGAGAAGTGTGCGGTGGCCCGGCCGGGGTGCAGCGCCGGGGCGATCCGGGCGAACGCCATCCCGAGTTCGACGGTGCCGCCGTCGCAGAGGATCTCGCCGGCGCCGTGTCCGCCGGTGGCCCAGAGGGTCGGCAGGCCGTCCTGCACCAGCGAGGCCGACATGAGGACGATGCCGGCCGGGCAGTGCCGGGCGGTGGCGGTGACCCCCGCCGCCGGGTACGTCACTCCCGGCTCGCCGACGGGCGGCTCGAAGGGGAACAGTTCGCTGGTGTGGCGGTCGATGGTGATCCTGGTCCGTGCCGTGGTGGCGGCGGCCGGTGACCCTGCTCCCAGGACCATGGCGGCCACCGTCAGCACCGCGAGACCGAAGTTGTACATGTGAGTGCCCTTCCCCCGTTCCGACGCGCGGGCGGGTGCCAGCGCGGCACCAGCGGACCACGCGGGACGTGTTCGCTCAGTACTCGATCGCGCACCGGACGAGTCGGATCGACGGCTGCGGATCGGCTGCGGTCTGCCGTACCGGACGGGTGGGCGCCGCTGGCCGACGGCCTGGCGGCGAGGGTGACGTCCGTCGGCGTGCCTCGTCCGCCGTGCCGGTCCGGTGTGTGCAGTAGGCTCGGCAGGATTCCCGGCCACCGGGTGGTGAACACCGGGGATCGACCGACCGTCGGGGCGGTCAATCGGAGGAACATCGCACGTGTAGGGGATGCTTGTGGTCTTGCGTCATGTGGTGGTTCTCGTGCCGCGTCGCGGTGCGTGATGTCCCACCCCGACCCCTACGGCAGCGAGCCTCGCGGCTGGGACCGGCCGGAGCGCCCGGTGGCGCTGCCCTGGCCGGAGCAGGAGCTGGAGGCCGGCCAGTGGATCCGGCGTCCGGCCGCTGGCCCTGAGCTGTACGCCGACCCGCACGCCCGGCCGTACGCCGACCCGCATTCCGCGGACCCGTTCGACGAGCGCGGCCGCCCGGTCCGTCCGGACGACCGCTTCGACGACCGGGACCGGCACGATCGTTTCGACGACCGGGACCGGCACGTGGACGACCGCAACCAGCCCGACCGGTACGACGACCGGGGGCGCGGTGACCGGTACCCGGGTCGACCTCCCGCGGCTGGCGACGGGCCGCCCCGTTACGACGGCCCGGACCGTGGGCACTTCGTCGAGCCGGGCCCTCCCGCCCGCCTCGACGACCCGGGGTACCCGACCGAGCAGCTCGCGCCCGTGCGGGCCGAGGTGGTGCCGGACGAGGCTCCGACGACCGGTCGACGGGCGAAGGGGCGCCGTCGGGCCAGCCTCGACCGACCGGCCACCCAGCAGGTGGGCACCGGGCGGGCGGGGCGCAACCTTCCCGCGGCGATCGGGGTCGGGCTCGGCCTCGGCGCGCTGATCGTGGTGCCGCTGCTGGTCTACCCGTTGGCGTTCCTGCCGGTGATCGCCGCAGCGGTCGCCATCGGCATCTGGGAGATGGCCCGCGCGGTTCGACGCAGCGGCGCGCACCCGCCGCTGGTGCCGTTGATCGCCGGTGGCGTGTTGACGGTGGGTCTGGCCTGGTACGCCGGCCCGGACGCGCTCAGCCTGGGGCTGCTGGTCACAGTGCTCGGCACCATGATCTGGCGGTTGGGTGACGGGCCGGCCGGCTTCCAGCGGGATATCACCGCGGCCACGCTGATCGCCGTCTACGTGCCGTTCCTCGCCGGTTTCGCGGCGTTGCTGGCGGCGGCCCCCGACGACGGCCACCTGCGCATCCTGGCCACGCTGATCGGGGTGGTCCTCTCCGACACCGGTGGGTACGCGGCCGGTGTCTCCTTCGGCCGTCACCCGATGGCCCCGTCGATTAGCCCGAAGAAGTCCTGGGAGGGCTTCGCCGGCTCGGTCACCGCGGCGGCCCTGGGCAGCGCGGTGCTGCTGTGGCTGATGTTCGAGGTGGCCCCCTGGTGGGGCGCGCTGTTCGGGGTGGCCGTCTCCTGCGCGGCGGTCCTCGGCGACCTGGCCGAGTCGATGATCAAGCGGGATCTCGGCGTGAAGGACATGAGCAACCTGCTGCCCGGCCACGGCGGTCTGATGGACCGGCTCGACTCGATCCTGTTCGCGGTGCCGACGGCCTACCTGCTGCTGGCGGTCTTCGTACCGGTGGTGAGCTGAGGTATGAATCACGGCGACCTGGTCATCCGGCTCCGGCGCTCGCGGCCCGTTCGACACCTCCGGACCGGCAGCCGCCGCCGACGGCGTGACACACTGGACCAGCCATGACGAGCCTGCCCCTGATCCCCGCCATCTCGGTCGCCCCCGCCGCGCGCCGGGCCTCCATGCCCCCTCAGCACCTCGCTGACCTGGACCTGGCCGGCCGCCAGGCGTTGGTCACCGGGCTGGGTGAGCCGGCCTTCCGCGCCAAGCAGATCTCCAACCACTACTTCGGGCGGTTGGTCCGCGACCCGCAGGAGATGACCGATCTGCCTGCGGCTACCCGGGAGCGGCTGGCCGACCAGTTGCTGCCGACGTTGCTCAACCCGGTGCGCGAGCTGGCCTGCGACGACGGTGCGACCCGCAAGGCGCTCTGGCGGCTGCACGACGGTGCGCTGGTGGAGAGCGTGCTGATGGGCTACCCGGACCGGGTGACCGTCTGCATCTCCAGCCAGGCGGGCTGCGGCATGGCGTGTCCGTTCTGCGCGACCGGCCAGGCCGGGCTGACCCGCAACCTGTCGACGGCGGAGATCGTCGACCAGGCGGTGTACATGGCCGGGGTGGCTGCCTCCGGCGTGGTCGCGGGTTCCCCGCCGAGGCTGTCGCGCGTCGTCTTCATGGGCATGGGCGAGCCGCTGGCCAACTACAACCGGGTAATCGCGGCGATCCGTCGGCTGGTCAGCCCGGCTCCGGAGGGGCTCGGCCTGTCCCAGCGGCACATCACCGTTTCCACGGTCGGCCTGGTTCCGGCCATCCACCGACTGGCCAGCGAAGACCTCTCAGTGACCCTTGCGCTGTCGTTGCACGCGCCCGATGATGATCTGCGCGACGAACTCGTGCCGGTAAACCAGCGCTGGAAGGTAGCCGAGGTGCTGGACGCAGCGTGGGACTACGCCGCCCGGACGGGCCGTCGCGTGTCGATCGAATACGCGATGATCAAGGACGTGAACGACCAGCCGTGGCGAGCCGACCTGCTCGGGCGGCTGCTGGCCGGCAAATTGGCCCACGTGAACCTCATTCCGCTCAATCCGACGCCGGGCAGTCGTTGGGACGCCAGCCCGAAGCCGGTCGAGCGGGAGTTCGTCCGGCGGTTGCGCGACGCCGGGGTGTCCACCACAGTTCGGGACACCCGGGGTCGCGAGATCGACGGCGCGTGTGGCCAACTCGCCGCCGCCGAGGACAACGACACCAACACCGACCGCGCCGGAGAGGCACCGGCGTGACCGGGCGTGGCGAACGAGACCAGGAGACATAGTGGCGAGTCAGGGTCAGCGTTTCCGGCGCAAGGCGCTCCGCCGGGGATACAAGGTCGACGAGGTGGATGCCTTCCTCGACCGGGTCGAGTCGACGCTCGACGGCCGACAGGTCGGTGCCCCGGTGGCCTCCCAGGAGGTTCATGACGTCGTCTTCCGGGTCCGCTTCAACGGCTACGACGAGTGGCAGGTCGACCTTCACCTGGACCGGGTCGAGCGGCAGCTGGCCGAGCTGGAGGAGCGCAACAGCGCCGGGCGCGGTGGCGACCCCCGGATGGGTGACCGGATGGGCCCACCGGACCGCATGGGTCCGCCCATGCGTGACGACCGGGGCATGGTGCCGCAGCCGATGCCGCCCCGGGCGATGCCCGCGCAGGCCGGCCCGCCCTACGGTCGCTACGACGAGCCGACCGGTGCCTTCGCCGGTGGGTACGACGCCCCCCGCGGTGGTGGTTACGACGCGCCACGTGGCCCGGCCGGCCCGCCGATGGGTCCCGGTGGCCCGATGGGCCCCGGCCCGATGGGTGGCCAGGGCATGCCGCAGCGCGGCCTGCCCGCCGGCCCCAGTGGGTACGGCCCCCCGGACGACCAGCGCTCACCCGGCGGGTACGGCCCGGATGATCAGCGCGGCGGGTACGGCCCCGACGACCAGCGCACCCCCGGCGGTTATCCGCCGCCGCCGGAGGAGCCGCGTTTCGACGGCTTCGAGGCCGGGCGGCACGGTCGCGCCGACATGACCGCCGAGATCCGGATGCCGGAGCGGGACCTGCGCGACATGCGCCGTGGTCCGGCCGGTCCGCCTCCGCTGCCGCAGCAGGGCATGGGTGGTCCGCCGATGGCCGGCCCGCCCGCGGTCGCCGGCCCGCCGATGGGTGGTCCCCCGATGGGTGGCCCGCCGATGGCCGGTCCGCCCGGCAGCGACCTGTACCGGGTCGACCAGATCCGCCGCAGCTTCCAGGTGCGCCGGTTCGGCAGCGGGTACGACCCCGACCAGGTGGACCGCTTCTTCGACACCCTGCTCGGTGGCATGCAGCGCCGTAACCCGATGCCGGTCGACCCGAAGGACCTGGACACGCTCCGGTTCGGCCTGGTGCCGGGTGGCTACTTCGAGGCCGAGGTCGACGCCGCGCTCAAGGACGTGCAGGACATCCTCTTCGGGCGCTGACCCCGACGCGTACGGACGAGGGCCCGTCCCCCGGGTGGGGGCGGGCCCTCGGCGTTCTCGGCCGGTCGTCCGGCGGTGGGTCGGGTCAGGAGCGCAGACCGTTGCGCCGCAGCACGATGTCGCCGATCACGATGATCAGCAGCAGTGCGGCCAGGCCGATCAGCCAGATGTCCTCGACCCTGCCCTCGTGGTTGCCGCAGATCATCGCCAGCAGCGCCAGTGCGGACAGCACGGCGCCGATCTGCCCGGCCTTGCGGTGCCCGGGCTTGTGCTGGTCTGGCGACGTTACCGGCTCGCTTCCTGCCACTGTCGGTCCTTCCCTCGCGATCGGATCTTTGGTTAGTCTGGCACGCCTCGTGCGCGGCGCGGTGGGGTGGGGGTTTCCTGGCCATCGGCCCTGCCTACCCGGGCTGAACGGCACTACCGGCGTCGCGGGGTGGTGGTCAGACTCGCTCCGGTAGCGTTTGGCGTACACCTGATTGTCTGTTTGAGGGGGACTGTGCGGTGCGAGTGACCGGAACCGGGCACGCCAGCATGCGGATCGACACGGCCGCGGGCAGCATCCTGTGCGACCCGTGGGTGAATCCGGCCTACTTCGCGTCGTGGTTCCCGTTCCCGGACAATTCACTGTTGGACTGGGAAACCCTGGGGCAGGTCGACTACCTGTACGTCTCCCACCTGCACCGGGACCACTTCGACGCGAAGCACCTGCGCGACTTCGTTTCCAAGGACGCCACGGTCCTGCTCCCCGAGTTCCCGACCTCGGAGATGGAGGACGAGTTCCGGGCGCTGGGCTTCACCAAGTTCCTGAAGGCGCCCAACGAGCAGGTGGTGGAGTTGCCCGGCGGCCTGAAGATCATGATTCAGGCGTTGACCAGCCCGACCGACGGGCCGATCGGCGACTCCTCGCTCTGGGTGGAGTACGAGGGTGTGCGGCTGCTCAACCAGAACGACGCCCGCCCCACCGACCTGAGCGTCTTCGCCGAGTTGGGGCACGTGCACGCGCACCTGCTCCAGTTCTCCGGTGCGATCTGGTACCCGATGGTCTACGAACTGCCGCAGGCGGCGAAGACCGCGTTCGGCAAGCAGAAGCGGGACCGGCAGTTCGACCGGACCTGGCGGTACATCGACGACCTGAAGGCGTCGCACGTCTTCCCGATCGCCGGTCCGCCGTGCTTCCTCGACGACGCCCTGTGGCAGTTCAACGACATCCACGGCGACGAGGGCAACATCTTCCCCGACCAGTCCGTCTTCCTGTCGGAGTACGCCAAGGTCGGCGGCACCAACGGGATCGTCCTGCTGCCGGGCAGCGTCGCCGAGGTCACCACAGAGGGCGCGAGCACCACCCACCCGGTGCCGGTGGAGGAGTTCTTCGCGAACAAGGTCGCCCACCTGGAGGAGATGCGGGAGCGCAAGCGCCCGATCATCGAGGCGGAGAAGGCGTCCTGGCGGCACCCCGAGGTGGACGTGCTCGGCGAGATGAAGCGTCGGATCGAGCCGCTGCTCGACGAGTCGATCTACCTGGCCAAGGGGGTCGGCGGCCCGGTCCGCTTCGACCTGGTGGGGTATGACGGTGAGAGCGTCGAGTCGATCGTGGTGGACTTCCCGGGCAAGGAGGTCCGGCCGTACGCGGACGAGAAGGTGCGCTACCGGTTCCGGACCGAGCGGTCGCTGATCGAGCACCTGCTCTTCATCGACGAGGTGGACTGGGTCAACTCGCTCTTCCTGTCCTGCCGGTTCTCGGCGGCCCGGATCGGCCAGTACAACGAGTTCGTCTACGCGTTCTTCAAGTGCCTTTCCGAGGAGCGGCTCCAGTACGCCGAGGGCTGGTACGACGAGCACGAGCGCAGCACCGACGCCGAGGACATCACGTTGGGCGACTGGGTGGTGCAGCGGCGCTGCCCGCACCTGAAGGCGGACCTGACCCGATTCGGCATCGTCGACGGCGACCAGCTCACCTGCCAGTTGCACGGCTGGCGCTTCGACCTGCCCAGCGGCCGCTGCCTGACCAGCGTCGGCCACAAGGTGAGAGCCCACCGCGTGGACGCGGAGACCCCGGCCCCCGCAGGCGAGGCCGTGATCTGACCCCACCTCACCGCCGCGATCTTGCACTTTCTGTCCCGCCGAACCAGGGCATACCACCCATGGCGGCGGCCGAGAGTGCAAGATCGCGGGGGAGTTCGGGTTAGCTGCCCAGGTCGGTGAGGATTTTGCGGGCGGCGTTGTGGCCGGCCGCGCCGATGACGCTGCCGGCCGGGTGGCAGCCGGCGCTGCCGGCGTACACGCCGTCGATGCCGGTGGCGTAGGGCATCCGGTCGGTGAACGAGACGGTGTTGTCGACGTGGTGGATGTGCCCGCCGGTGATGCCGAAGTGCTCCTCGATGCCGGGTGGCGGCAGCGGCACCGCGTCGGCGATCAGGTCGGCGGTCCCGGGCGCGTACCGCTCGACGATCCCGACGAGCCGGTCGACGTAGCCGGGCAGCTCCGCGTCCCAGGTGGTGCCGGCCAGCTCGTAGGGGACGGACTGCACGAAGAGCGCCGAGGAGTGGTGCCCGGCGGCGTCGGAGAGCGACGGGTCGACGGTGGTGTGCAGGTACCACTCGATGGTGGGCTCCGAGGGCAGCAGCCCGGCCTGCACGTCCGCCCACATCGCGCGCAGCGCGGTCATCGGCGACGCCTCCGCCCCGCCGACCAGCGACGCGGACCCGGGCAGCAGGTGGATGGTCGAGCCGAACGGGCTCGGCGTACCGGCCGGCAGGCAGGAGAAGTTCGGCAGGCCGGTGAGCGCCAGGTTGAGCTTGAGCGTGGTGCCGGGCCGGCGGACCGCCGCCATCCGTTCGCCGAGCCGCGCCGGCAACGCGCCGTCGGGCAACAGGTCCATCAAGCGGTACGGGTCGCACGCGCCGAGCACCACCCGGGCGGCGACCTCCCGGCCGTCGGCCAGTACCACTCCGCTCGCCGCGCCGCCGTCCAGTGTCACCGCGTGCACCGGCGTACCGGTCAGAATCGTCGCTCCGGCGGCGCGCGCGGCCTCGGCGAACGTCCGGGAGACCGTGCCCATCCCACCCTCGGCGATCATCCAGGTGCCGCCGGAGCCGGGCAGTCTGCACATGTTGTGCACGAGGAAGTTGTGACCGGTGCCGGGGTCGTCGGGGCCGGCGTTGAGCCCGGACAGCCCGTCGGTGACCGCGTACATGCTGACCAGCAGCTCCGAGCGGAACTCGAACCGGGCCAGGTAGTCGGCGACCGAGCCCTGCACGAGGTCGACGAAGACCTGGCGCAACGCCGGGCGGACGTGCCGCTCGGCGGTCTCCTCGACGCTCAGCGGCTCCGCCAACCAGGCCGGGGCGAGGTCTTCGCGCAGCGCGGCCAACTCGGCCTGCATGGCATCGTCGGCGGCCACGTCGGCGGGGGAGAAGAACTCGGCGAGCTGCGCCCGGGTGGCGGCGGTGTCACTGCCGAAGAGCAGGTACGGCGAGCCGAGGCCGCCCGGGGTGGGCAGGAAGTAGTGCGGGTCGCGGCGCAGCACCGGGATCCGTACGTCGAGCGTGGCGAGCAGCTCCGGGGGCATCAGCCCGAGCAGGTACGAGCCGGTGGAGTGGCGTAGCCCCGGCACCTTCGGAAACGGGTTCTCGGTGCGCGTCGCGCCGCCGATCACGTCGGCGGCCTCCAACACGAGGACGTCCAGGCCGGCGCGGGCCAGCAGGACCGCGGAGACCAGACCGTTGTGCCCGGCACCGACGATCACGACATCGGCGCGGGCCGGAATCTCACTGCTCATGCCGCGGCAGCCTAGTCCGCGCCGCCCGGCCAGGTCAGCCCTTCCGCGCGCGTCCTCGGTGATCAAGAGGTTTGCGTCGTTCGACGGCCCTCCGGTGACGCAAACCTCTTGATCACCGGTTCAGGGGTGGGGAGGGGGTAGGTGGAGGGCGAAGGTGGACCCTTGGGTGGGGGTGCTGGTGGCAGTGACCGTGCCGCCGTGGGCTTCGATGAGTTTGCGCACGATGGCGAGGCCCAGGCCACTGCCGCCGGTCTGCCGGCTCCGGGACTTCTCGGCCCGCCAGAAGCGGTCGAAGACCCGGGGCAGGTCCTCGGCGCTGATGCCGCTGCCGGTGTCGGTCACGGAGACGACGATCTCGGCGTCGGTCGCGCTGGCGCTGATCGTCACGCGCCCGCCCGACGGGGTGTGCCGTACCGCGTTGGCAACCAGGTTGCCGACGGCCTGACGGAGTCGCACCGGGTCGGCGTCCACCTGCGGGTCGGCCTCCGTACGTACCGTGATGGTGACGCCGACCCGGTCGGCCTGGACCCGGTGCGCCTCACCGACCTGGGCGAGCAGGTCGGTGAGGTAGACCCGTTCGCGGTGCAGCCGCAGCGCGCCCGCGTCTGCCTCGGCCAGGTCCTGCAGGTCGGTGATCACGTGCTGGAGCACTGTCGCTTCCTCCAGCAGTGAGGAGAGCAGCCGCCGGTCGGGGGCCGCGACGCCGTCCTCGACCGCTTCGAGCCAGCCCCGGATGTTGCTCACCGGCGTACGCATCTCGTGGGCGATGTCGCTGACCATGGCCCGGCGCAGCTGCTCCAGCCGCTCGCGCCGTTCGGCCATGTCGTTGAAGACCTCGGCCAGCCGGGCGATCTCGTCGCGACCGGTCACCCGGACCCGGGCGGACCCGTCGCCGTCGCGCATCCGCTGGGCCGCCCCGGTCAGGGCGTGCAGCGGGCGGGTCAGCCGGATGCCGGCGAGGACGGTGAAGCCGATCGTCACCAGCAGGACGAGACCGGCGACCGCGACGATGCGGGTCTGGTTGGCAGGGGAGAGGTCGAAGGTGGTCGAGGGGTGGCCGCCCGGGTCGGTGACGAAGAGGGTCGCGGCCGGGGCGACGTACGGGATGAGCTGTTCACGTCGACTGGTGCCGACGCAGGCGCTGACCGCACGGTTGTGCTCCTGGTCGACGCCGGCCGCGCTCCGGGAGTCTGGTGCGCTGGCCGCCGGCTGCCTCGTCCAGGTCCAGTTCAGGTCCACCTGCACGGCGGGCAGTCGCCGCCGCGCCAGGCAGGTGTTCACCAGGGCGTTGAGCTGGGCGAGCGCCTTCCCCTCGGTGGCCGTGTGAGCCGCGAGGTCCTCTCTCAGCTGGACACAGGCGGCACTGTCGGCGAGGTCGGTGCCGGGGGTGTCGATCCGTGGGCGGCCGGTGGGCCCGTCCACGACGCTGGCGTCGATCTGCGCTCGCATCCGGAGACACTGGACCGCTTGGGCCGCCCTGTCGCGCAGCGCCGCGCGTTCCTCGGGCGGCAGCAGGTACGGCCCGGTGGTGCGCGGGTCGATGCGGCTGGTGCCGCCGTCACCGCCGGTCGGCGGGGTGGTCCCGGGCATCAGGGCGGTGTCGACGGCCAGCGCGTCGACGGTCGCCGACGACGTCGTCGGCAGCGGGCCCGCGCCGGGTGCCGAGTCCGCGATCGGCGCACCGGTGTCGGTGGTCAGGGCGATCCGGCGGCCGACGTCCTGGGCGAGCGGCCGAAGGGCCGCGTCGACCCCGTCCCAGTTCGGGTGGGTCGCCGCGTACGCGAGCACTGTGTCGTAGATGCGGGCGTCGTCGGCGAGCGCCTGCCCCTGCTCCTGTCGGATCGCTCCGGTGGTGGTGCGGACGGCCAGCCACGCGGTAGCCGCGATCGAGCCGATGGCGATGAGGATGGCCAGCGCCAGCAGTCGCAGCAGCAGGCTGCGGCGCAGCGGAACCTCACCCGACACGGGATGACTCTTCGACCAACTTGTATCCAACGCCGTACACGGTCACCAGCCGGGCCGGCTTGCGCGGGTTCGGTTCGATCTTCCGGCGGAGGTTCATGACGTGCACGTCCACGGTCCGGTTGGTGATGTACCTGTCGAACCCGTGCAGGTAGCCCAGGAGCTGATCCCGGGTGAACGCCCGGGCGGGCTGGGCGGCCATCGCCTGGAGCAGTTGGAACTCGCCGGGGGTGCAGTCGACGAGGCGTCCGTCGCTGCGTACCTCGTGGCGCACCGGGTCGACGTGCACGGCGCCGACCCGCAGCACAGGGTCCGCCTGCGCCGTCCGCTGGCCCCGGCGCAGCAGGCTGCGGGCCCGGGCAACCAGTTCACGCGGGCTGTACGGCTTCGTCATGTAGTCGTCGGCGCCCAGGTCGAGTCCGAGTAGCAGGTCGTCCTCGGTCGACCGGGCGGTCAGCATGAGCACCGGAAGGTCGGACTCCCGGCGCAGGATGCGACAGACGTCCAGGCCGTCGACCTTCGGCATCATCACGTCGAGGACCAGCAGCTCCGGGGGCCGCTGCCGGATCCGCTCCAGGGCGGCCCGCCCGTCGGACACCACGACCACCTCGTGCCCCTCGCGTTCCAGATACCGGCGCGCCAACTCCGCCTGCTTCGGGTCGTCCTCGGCTACCAGCACGTACGCACACACGGCAGCGACTGTACGTGGCACCCGCCGGTTCCAGCGCGGCCGCTGAGCTGGGGCTATCGGATGACGACCGGTTCCTGACAGGTCTCTGACAGGTGGGCGTGAAGCTCCACGTCATGACCAACTCAACCCATCGGGTCGCGGCCGGGCTCGCCGCGGTCACAGTGCTCGCGGTCGCCCTCACCGGCTGCGGCGGCGGCGCGTCCAACGCCGACAAGGGCACCGCCAGCGGTGACGTCGCGTCGCTCACCACCCCGTCCGCCCCGGTGAACACCACCCCCGCCGGTGGTGCCGCGAACGGTCGGCCGCAGTTACGCCTGGACATGACCGACGAGGAGGAGGAGCGGCTCTGGGGGACGTACAACATCTGCCTGCATGACAACGGCGTGAAGCTGAACGAGGGCCGGTCACAACCCGGCCCGGTGGGGGACGGTACGGGTCTGTCCCTCGACCAGAGCGGGGAACCGAAGGCGGCGTACGTGGCGTGCGCGAACAAACTGCCGCTCCAGCCGCCGGAGCTGGACCCGGAGAAGAACCCGAACTACGTGAGCCAGTGGAACGACTACGTCCAGTGCCTACGTGGACGCGGTATGAAGATCCACTCGCTGCCGGACGGCTCCGGCTGGACCTACGACGACGGGGTCGCCGACCCGGCCGGCGGCCTTGAGGGTCCCGCGCTGGACAAGGCCGAGAGGGAATGCACGATGGAGATCTTCGGTGCCAAGAAGTAGTCCGACCGACGATCGTGGTCGGCGGACGACCCGGCGTACCGCGATCGTGGTGGCGACGGTGACCCTGGTGATCGCCGTGGGTGCCGGCGTCGGGGTGCTGGCGCTGCGACGTCACGCCGACGGCGACGTTGCGAGCACCCCACCATCGGTGGCCACGACGACTGTGACCCGGGCCGACCTGTCGGACACCCGCTCGCTCAACGGCACGCTCGGCTTCGGCCCGGAACGGGTGGTGAAGGGCGCCGGGGAGGGTGTCGTCACCCGGCTGCCGAAGGTGGGCGACACTGTGGCCCGGGGCAAGCCGCTCTACCGGGTCAACGACCGACCCGTGCCGGTGCTGTTCGGCGGGACCCCGCTCTTTCGCACGCTCGACAAACCCGGACTGGTGGGCAGCGACGTACGGATCGTGTGGGACAACCTGACGGCGCTGGGCTACCACACCGGCTCGCAGCCGTCCCGGGGCACCGACGGCACGAAGATCGGCACGGGTCAGGCAGTGCTCACCGGAAGCCTCGTCGCCGCGATCAAGAAGTGGCAGAAGGCCGTCGGCCTGGATCCCACCGGCACGATCGGGGTCGGGCAGGTCGCGGTGCTGAGCGGGCCGGCCCGGGTCAGCGCGGTGAAGGCGCTGCCCGGTGACCCGGTCGCCGGTGAGCTGCTTGCCGTCACCGAGAAGGTCAAGCTGGTCACCGTGCCGGTCGGGGCCACCGAGGTCGGCACCATCACGGTCGGCGCCGCCGTGGTCGTCGCCCTGCCCGACAGCTCCGAGATCCCGGCCAAAGTCGCCTCGATCTCCCAGACGGTGCGTGGCGGTGGCCCGGACGGCGGCACCGGGCAGGGCAGCCCCCCGACGGTGGACGTCCTCGTCGCCCCGACCCGGGCGGCGGACGTGGCCAAGCTGGACGCGGCCGCGGTCCAGGTCCGGTTCACCACCTCCGTCCACAAGGACGTGCTGGCGGTGCCGGTCGGCGCGCTGGTGGCGCTCCGCGAGGGCGGGCATGCGCTGCAACTGCCCGACGGTGGGTTGGTGGCCGTGGAGACCGGGATGTTCGCCAGGGGTCTGGTCGAGATCAGCGGCACCGGCGTGACCGAGGGCCTCGACGTGGTGACGGCATCGTGATCGCCGAGCCGGTGCTGAACGTCGAGGGGGTCAGTAGGACGTACCCCGGCGGGGTGACCGCGCTGGACGACGTCTCACTGACCGTGCGCGCTGGCGAGATGCTCGCCATCGTCGGGCCCTCCGGGTCCGGCAAGTCCACGTTGCTGAACATCATGGGCACCCTCGACCTGCCGACCAGCGGCCGCGTGCGCGTGGCCGGGCAGGAGGTCACCGCGCTGTCAGACCGTCGGCTCTCCGCGCTGCGGGGCCGCTGGCTGGGCTTCGTCTTCCAACAGTTCCACCTCACCGACGGGCTGGATGCCGCCGAGAACGTCGCCACCGGCCTGCTCTACGCCGGGGTGCCCCGCCGTCGCCGCCGCCGAACCGCCATCGAGGCGTTGGCCCGGGTCGGCCTGGCGCACCGGGTCGACCACCTGCCGCAGCAGCTCTCCGGCGGGGAGCGGCAGCGGGTGGCGATAGCTCGGGCACTCGTCAACGAGCCGGCGCTGGTGCTGGCCGACGAGCCGACCGGCGCCCTCGACACGGTCAACGGGGAGGCGGTTCTGGCCCTGCTCACGGACCTCAACGCGGAGGGCACCACCATCGCCGTGATCACCCACGACCGCGATCTCGCCGCCCGTACGCCTCGACAGGTGGAGATCCGCGACGGCCGGATCGTCGCCGACACCGTTGCCGGGAGCGGGGCGTGAGCGCCCGCCCGGGTGTCGCCCGGTCGACCCGGCTCGCCCCGGCGGACGTACTCCGGCTTGGATTGCTCGGGCTGACCACCCGCCGGATGCGGGCCGTCCTCTCCGCTCTGGGCATCTCCATCGGCATCGCCACGTTGGTCGTCGTGGTGGGGATCCCCGCGTCCAGCCAGCGCGACCTGATGGACCAGCTCTCCGCCCTCGGCACCAACCTGCTGCGGGCCGAGCCCGTGCCGGATCAGAACCCGCCGGTCCTCCTGCCGGAGGACGCCGCCGCCATGGCGTCGCGGATCGGGCCGGTCCACACGGCGAGCGCGGTCGCGAACACCCACACCGCCGTACGCCGCAACGACCTGCTCGACCGGTACGACACGTCCGGGCTCAGTGTGCTCGCGTCCCGGCCGGACCTGTTGGGGACCGTCAACGGCCGGATCCGCAGCGGCCGGGCCCTCGACGCCGGGACGGCCCGGCTCCCGACCGCCGTCCTCGGCTACGTCGCGGCGAGCAGGCTCGGCTTCGCCACAGTGGATCCCCGGCAACCACCCCAGGTGTTCATCGGCGAGCGCTGGTTCACAGTGATCGGCATCCTGGACCCGTTGCCGCTCTCCCCGGATCTCGACCGATCGGTGCTGGTCGGCTGGGACGCCGCCAAGGCCATGCTCGGCTTCGACGGTCACCCCACAGTCGTCTACCTGCGGGCGAGAGAGGACGCGTTGGAGGACGTCCGTGCCGTGCTGCCGGCCACCCTCAACCCGCAGCTGCCCGGGCTGGTCCAGGTCAGCCGCCCCTCCGACGCGCTCGCCGCGAAACGGGCCACCGAGGACAGCTTCTCCGCGCTGTTCCTCGGGTTGGCGGCGGTCGCCCTTCTGGTCGGTGGGATCGGCGTGGCCAACACGATGGTCATCTCGGTGTTGGAGCGCCGTCGGGAGATCGGCCTGCGCCGGGCGCTCGGCGCGAACCGTGGCCAGATCCGGGTGCAGTTCCTCACCGAGTCGGTGTTGCTCAGCGTGCTCGGCGGCACGGCCGGGGCAGCCCTCGGAGTGCTCGCGACTGTCGGCTACGCCAGCTACCAGGGCTGGCCGCCCACCATCCCGCTGACCGCGGTGGTAGGCGGGATAGCCGGCGCCCTCCTGGTAGGGGTGATCGCCGGCGTCTACCCGTCCATCCGAGCCGCCCGCCTAACCCCTACCGAAGCCCTCTCCACCCCCTAACCCCCTGCCCCCGCCTCACCCCTCCCGATGATCAAGAGGTTTTCGTCAAGGAATGGCCTCGCGGTGACGCCAACCTCTTGATCAACCCGGCGGGGTGGGGGTGGGGGTGGGGGTGTTGGGGTGGGTGGTGCGCCAGCGGGAGAGGGCCAGGGTGGCGGAGTAGCCGGCCAGGACGATCACGTGGAACAGGTAGAGCCAGAGGAGGACGGCGACGCCGCCGCCGATCTCGTCGAAGCCGCCGAACGGCACGCCCAGGTCCAGTGGGAGGGAGGCGAAGAGCACGAAGCCGTGCAGGAAACCGGAGAGGTTCGCCGCGGTGAACGACCCGATGCCGAGGGTGGAAAGCCAGTCCGGTGAGGCCGGCCCGACGACCCGGAACACCCACACCAGCACCGGCGTGAGCACCAGCCAGACCGCCAGGAACGACAGCACCACGCCGAGCACACCGAGCCACCCGCCCTGGCGGACGAGGCGGGTGGTGAGCGGGAGCGCCAGCAGGATCGACAGCAGCAGCGCGGGGGCCGGTGCGAGCAGTGGCAACAGCAGGAGCCGACCCCGCCAGCCGACCAGGTGCTCGTCGGAAAGGGGAGCGGCCACCGAGACGAAAGCCCGCCGCAGGCCCTCGCCGTAGAGCGAGGCGGGCAGCAGGGAGGCCAGCGCCAGCAGCGGGGTCAACCCCACCCCGGCGTCGACCAGCGCCTCCACCGCGCGGGGCGCGCCGATCGCGGTGGGCAGGGCCTCCACGGCGTACGAGGTGAGCCGGCGTACCCGGTCGGCCCCGGCCACCAGTGCGGTGAGCCAGATCGCCAGCAGGGCGACCGGCACCACAGCGATCGCCCCGTAGAAGGTGATCGCGGCGGCGTGCAGCGACAGGTCCCGTCCGCGCACCGGACGGAACGCGGCACTGGTGATCCGTTTCGCGCGCTGCCAGCCGTTGCCCATCGGGTCCTCCTTCCCTGTCGTCGGCCCCGCCACTCCTTAAGATCGCCGACCATGACTGTTCTCACCACCGAACGCCTGATCCTGCGTGACTGGACCGACGATCCGGCCGACCTGGCCCGGATCTACGACATCTACCGCCGTCCGGAGATCACCCGCTGGTTGGGCGCCTCGCCGGGCCTGCCGATGACGGACCCGGCCCAGGCCGTCGAGCGGCTGCGGATCTGGCAGGACCGGCACGCCGACGACGGTGGCCGGTACGGCACCTGGGCGGTCGAGGTACGTGAGACCGGTCAGGTGGTCGGTACGGCGCTGCTCAAGCCGCTGCCGGGGCGGGACGAGGCGGTGCGTACCGAGGACATCGAGACGGGGTGGCACCTGCACCCCGACTCGTGGGGTCACGGCTACGCCACCGAAGCCGCTCGTGTGCTCGTCGCGCGGGAGTTCGCCGCCGGCACCCGGGAGATCTACGCGGTCGTGTCGCCGGGCAACGAGCCGTCGATGGCTGTCGCTCGGAGGCTGGGCATGACCCATGTGGGCCAGCGCACCGACTGGTACGGCGGAGAGCTGCTGGAGACCTTCGTTTTGACGGCTCCAGATGCCTGATCGTTCCCGTACGACCTGACGCAAGATCCGCGCAACTTCGGGGAAGGTGTGGCCTCCAGTCGTCGGGAGGTGGCACCTTCCCCGAAATTGTGGGCAGTTCAGCGGGGACGACGGCCATCAGGGCAGACAAGTCCGTCAATAGTCACGGGTGTCGAAGTGTTGACGCTCCCGTAGCACGTCAGTAACCTTTGGGCCAAAGTAACGCAAGATTTTGACAAAGGCGTGCATGGTTCTGCGCACGCTCTCGGAAGATTCAACGGGCCTCCTGGGGAGGCCCGTTGATGGTCGTACCCATCTGGTGTTTCCGGGACGAGCGGCGCCCCCGCGCCGCCCGTGCCACCCCGTCTCTCTCGACACCGGCCCGTTCGCGTCGGCCGGCGCTGCACCGCCGCACCCCCACCCCCGTGGTCCAGCCACCGCGGCAACCGTCCCCCGACGACAAGGACAGTGATGAGACGAACGAATCTGTTCAGGATGGTGGCGGCCACGGCCGCCGCCGCGCTGATCGCCACGGCCGGGGCGACCGCCGTCGCGAACCCGGCCGCCGCCGGCCCCGCCGAGTCGGCAGCAGCACCGAGCGCCGGCTTCGCCCCGGCGGCCACCAACCTCGCCCAGGGCCGTCCCACCCAGGAGAGCGGCCACGCCGACGTCTACGACTCGTCGAAGGTCGTCGACGGCAACGCGGGCAGCTACTGGGAGAGCGTCAACAACGCGTTCCCGCAGTGGGTGCAGGTCGATCTCGGCGCGTCGCAGAGCGTCAACCAGGTAGTGCTGAAGCTGCCGACCTCCGGTTGGGGGACCCGGACGCAGACGCTGAGCGTGCGAGGCAGTGCCAACGGTTCGTCCTTCATCGACCTGGTCGGGTCACAGACGTACACCTTCAACCCGGCGAGCGGCAGCACCGCCACGATCAACTTCAGCTCGACCTCCACCCGCTACGTCCGCATCACCATCACCGCCAACAGCGGCTGGCCGGCCGGGCAGCTCTCCGAGCTGGAGGTGTACGGCAGCGGCGGCACCACCCCGGACACCACCGCGCCGAGCGTGCCGGGCAACCTCTCGTACACCCAGTCGGGCACCACCATCAGCCTCAACTGGGTCGCGTCCACCGACAACGCGGGCGGCAGCGGCATCGCCGGCTACGACGTCTACCGCAACGGCGCGTTCCTCCAGTCAATCGGCAACGTGACCACCTTCAACGACACCCAGCCGGCGACGGCGACCGTGTCGTATCACGTCCGGGCGCGCGACGCCGCTGGCAACCTCTCCGGCAACAGCAACACGGTGACCCGTACCGGCAGCGGTGACACCACCGCGCCGAGCGTCCCCGGGACGCTGTCGCAGAGCACGTCGGGCAGCACGATCACGCTCAACTGGGGGGCCTCCACCGACTCCGGCGGCAGCGGTCTCGCCGGCTACAACGTCTACCGGGGCGGCAACCTGATCGCCACGCTGGGCACCGTCCTCACCTACCAGGACACCCAACCGGCGACGGCGACCGTGTCCTATTACGTCCGCGCCCGCGACGGCGCCGGCAACCTCTCCGGCAACAGCAACACCGTCACCCGGACCGGCAGCAACCCGCCCGCCTGCACCAACGTGGCGCAGGGCAAGAGCATGACGGCGAGTGGCTCCACCTTCAGCTTCACCCCGGACAAGGCGAACGACGGGCAGCTGACCACCTACTGGGAGGGCGCGGCGAGCTACCCGCAGAACCTGACAGTGGCGCTGGGCGCGAACCACTCCATCTCCGGTGTCACGGTGAAGCTCAACCCGGACCCGGCCTGGGGCACCCGTACCCAGACCATCCAGGTCCTCGGTCGCGACCAGGCGTCGTCCTCGTACACCAGCCTGGTGTCGGCGGCGGCCTACCAGTTCGCCCAGGGCAGCAACGTGGTGACCATCCCGGTCACCGCCACCACCGCTGACGTGCAGTTGCGGTTCACCGGCAACACCGGCGCCCCGTCCGGCCAGGTCGCCGAGCTGGAGGTGTGCGGCACCCCGGCGCCCAACCCGGACCTGGTCGTCAGCTCGGTGACCTGGTCGCCCACGTCGCCCAGCGAGGTCTCCCCGGTCACCCTCTCCGCCGTGGTGCAGAACATCGGCTCCGCCGCCGCCGGCGCGACCACAGTGAACTTCAGCCTGGCCGGCGCTGTCGTCGGCAGCGCCTCGGTGGGCGCGCTCGCCGCGGGCGCCTCGACCACGGTTTCGTTCAACGCCGGCACCCGGCCGATGGGCAGCTACGCCGTCTCGGCGGTGGTCGACCCGGCGAACACGATCGTCGAGCAGAACAACGGCAACAACAGCTTCACGGCCGCGTCACCGCTGGTGGTGGCGCAGGCCCCCGGCCCCGACCTCCAGGTGCTCAGCATCGCCTCGAACCCGCCGAACCCGGCCGTCGGGGCGTCCGTCACCTTCACCGTGACGGTCCGCAACCGGGGCACCACCGCGACCGGCGCGACCACAGTCACCCGGCTGGTCGCGGGCAGCACCACGCTCAACACCAACACCGCCTCGATCGCGGCCGGCGCGACGGTCACAGTGGCCGTCAGCGGCAGCTGGACCGCCACCAGCGGCGGCGCCACCATCACCGCCACCGCCGACGCCACGAACGTGGTCACCGAGACCAACGAGACAAACAACGCGTTCAGCCAGTCGATCGTGGTCGGCCGCGGAGCTGCCGTCCCGTACGTCTCCTACGAGGCCGAGGCCGGCCGTTACCAGGGCACGCTGCTGGAGACCGACCCGCTGCGCACCTTCGGGCACACCAACTTCGCCAGCGAGTCCTCGGGGCGCAAGTCGGTACGACTCGCCAGCACCGGCCAGTTCGTCGAGTTCACCTCGGCCAACCAGGCCAACTCCATAGTGGTGCGTAACTCCATCCCGGACGCGCCCGGTGGCGGCGGCATCGAGGCGACCATCAGCCTCTACGTCAACGACGTCTTCTCCCGGAAGTTGACACTGTCGTCCAAGCACAGCTGGCTCTACGGCAACACCGACGGTCCGGAGGCGCTGACCAACACCCCGCAGGCCGACGCCCGACGGCTCTTCGACGAGTCGAACGCCTTGCTGGCGCAGTCGTACCCGGCCGGCACCCGGTTCAAGTTGCAGCGCGACTCGGGTGACACTGCCTCCTTCTACGTCATCGACATGATCGATCTGGAGCAGGTGGCGCCGGCGGCGAGCCAGCCGACCGGTTGCACCTCGATCACCTCGTACGGTGCGGTCCCGAACGACGGGCTCGACGACACCGCCGCCATCCAGCGGGCGGTGACCGACGACCAGAACGGTGTCATCAGCTGCGTCTGGATCCCCGCCGGGCAGTGGCGGCAGGAGCAGAAGATCCTGACCGACGACCCGCTGAACCGGGGCACGCACAACCAGGTCGGCATCAGCAACGTCACCATCCGGGGCGCCGGCATGTGGCACTCGCAGCTCTACACGTTGACCGAACCGCAGAACGTGGTGGGCGGCATCAACCACCCGCACGAGGGCAACTTCGGCTTCGACATCGACAAGAACACCCAGATCTCCGACATCGCCATCTTCGGCTCCGGCCGGATCCGCGGCGGTGACGGCAACGCCGAGGGCGGCGTCGGTCTGAACGGTCGCTTCGGCACCGGCACCCGGATCAGCAACGTCTGGATCGAGCACGCCAACGTGGGCGTCTGGGTGGGCCGCGACTACGACAACATCCCCGACCTGTGGGGGCCGGCCGACGGGCTGGACTTCAGCGGCATGCGGATCCGCAACACGTACGCCGACGGCATCAACTTCAGCAACGGCACGCGTAACTCGCGGGTGTTCAACTCGTCCTTCCGGACCACCGGTGACGACGCGCTCGCCGTCTGGGCCAACCCGTACGTCAAGGACCGCACCGTCGACATCGCCCACGACAACCACTTCGTCAACAACACCATCCAACTGCCCTGGCGGGCCAACGGCATCGCCATCTACGGCGGCTACGACAACTCGATCGAGAACAACCTGATCTACGACACCGCCAATTACCCGGGCATCATGCTGGCGACCGACCACGACCCGCTGCCGTTCTCCGGCACGACGCTGATCGCCAACAACGGGCTCTACCGCACCGGCGGCGCGTTCTGGAACGAGGACCAGGAGTTCGGTGCCATCACCCTCTTCCCCTCCACCAGGGACATCGTCGGGGTCACCATCCGCGACACCGACATCATCGACTCCACGTACGACGGCCTCCAGTTCAAGAACGGCGGTGGCAACATGCCGAACGTCGCCATCACCAACGTACGGATCGACAGGTCCGTCAACGGTGCCGGCATCCTCGCGATGAGCGGGGCGCGCGGCAACGCCAACCTGACCAACGTGACCATCACCAACTCGGCCGACGGCAACATCGTCATCCAGCCGGGCTCGCAGTTCGTCATCAACGGCGGCTGACCCCGACCGGGGCCGCTCCGGCGGCCCCCGGTCGACGATCCCGCACGATCAGCACGGTTTCAGTGAAGTCGGGGTGTCCGCATGCCGCGGACGCCCCGATTTCCGTAAGCCCGAGTCGATCGCCGGCGAGTGGCGTCAGTCGGACATCCGACGCCACCGCCGACGGTTCGGACCGGTCCTGATCGCCGAGGACGGCCGTTGGCCTGGTTCGACAGGGTGGGTAGCGGAGATCGTGCGGCCCCCTGTTGGCGATCCAGGGTGCGTGACGTGCCTCGTGGCGACCTGTCAATGTGGAGGGTGGATCGGCGCCGCGACCGCGGAGGGCTGCACCACAACGGGTCGGAGGCGAGAATGGATGACGAAACCGGGTCCACCGCAAGCCGGCCGCTGCGTGCCCTACTGCCCTGGTTGGGTGCCGCTGCCGCGATCGCCGGCATCGTGGGCGTGGTGTTCCAGGTGATCGAATGGGCCGGTTCCCGCGCCACGCCAACGGCGAAGCCCAGCGCGGGAGCGAGCCCGACCGTCGCCACCCCCGCCGCCAAGGCGAACGGCGATGAGCAGTTCGTGCAGGCCGGGCAGTGTGTGCGTAACGCCGGTGACGCGGCCAGCGTGGTGTACAAGATCGCCCCGTGCGATCGCGGGACATGGCGGGTGCTGGCTCGCATCGAACAGGTCGTCGTCGACGAGGCGCAGGCCGACGCGGTGTGCGAGGCCCAGGCGCCCGGCTTCATCGACTACCACTACTCGAACTGGACAAAACGCTCCGACTACCTCGACGTCGTGTTCTGCGTCGCCCCGGCCTGAACGCCGCCAGCACCCGGGGTCGGGCCGATATCCCGATCTGTCGCACCGCGTGTGCGATGCCGTGCCGGGCGGGGCGGCGCGACTAGGCTGAGCTGAGCAGGATGGTCCGCTGAGGGGGTGAGCCCGGATGGCCCAGGCAGCGTTCGCGCCGGAACCGGCGCCGCAGCACACCGAGCCGTCGTTCGACGTGCTGCGGTGGCACGACGAGCCGTGGACCGCGCAGCTCGCCCTCGACCTGTTGCCGGAGACCAACGGCCCCAAGGTTGAGGTCCTGAGCGGAAGCGTGATCGTGACACCACATGCCGGGTACGACCATCAGGACGCGGAGCTGGGCCTCGCCTATCTCCTCAAGCAGGCGGCCCGTCGGGCGAAGCTGTGGCTCTATCTTGAGACGAACATCGTCTCGGGCCCGGATCTCTTCATCCCGGACATCGTCATTCTCGACGCTCCCGGCGGCGGTCGAACGACGATGGACATCAGGCACGCTGTGCTTCTCGGGGAGATCGTCTCGCCCGGAAACCGGCGCAAGGACATCATCGACCGCCCGCGTGAGTACGCTGCCGCCCGCGTGCCCTTCTTCCTCCGGGTTGACCTGCGCAATCGGGTGCCCACCATCGCCTTGTACGAGTTGACCGAGGGGGAGTACCGGCCGGTGGCTGCCGCTGCGGCCGGGACGCGCTTCGTCATGCGGGAGCCGTTCGAGTTCTCCATTGATCCGGCCGACCTGCTGGGCGAGGAGGCGCTGCCGGAAGCGTCGGCGGACGGGGAGGGCTGAGGCTCCCAGCGGGCGTTCAGTGACGGTGGGAGAGAATGGCCGGGTGACTTCCCCCCGCGACCTTGTTCTGCTCGGGTCCACCGGCTCGATCGGCACCCAGGCCATCGACATCGTCCGGCGTAACCCGGACCGGTTCCGGGTGGTCGCCGTGGGTGCCGGCGGCGGCAACGTCGAACTGCTCGCCGCGCAGGCCCTCGAACTGGGCGTCGAGGCGGTCGGGGTGGCCAAGGCGTCCGCCGCACAGGACCTGCAACTCGCGTTCTACGCCGAGGCGAGCCGGCGCGGGTGGGCCACCGGAGACTTCAAGCTTCCCAAGATCGTGGCCGGCCCGGACGCCATGACCGAGCTGGCCCAGTGGCCGTGCGACATCGTGCTCAACGGGGTGGTCGGCTCGCTGGGCCTCGCTCCTACGCTGGCCGCGCTGCGCGGTGGTCGTACTCTCGCGTTGGCCAACAAGGAGTCCCTCGTCGCCGGCGGCCCGCTGGTCAGGGCTGCCGTGACGCGGCCGGGGCAGATCGTCCCGGTCGACTCGGAGCACTCGGCGCTGGCGCAGTGCCTGCGCTCCGGGACGCGCGGTGAGGTGCGCCGGTTGATCGTCACGGCCAGCGGTGGCCCGTTCCGGGGGCGGCGGCGCGACGAGTTGACGCAGGTCACACCCGAGCAGGCGCTCGCGCACCCGACCTGGAACATGGGTCCGGTCGTCACGATCAACTCGGCCACCATGGTCAACAAGGCCCTTGAGGTGATCGAGGCGCACGAGCTGTTCGACGTGCCCTACGCCGACATCACAGTGATGGTGCACCCGCAGTCGGTGATCCACTCGATGGTCGAGTTCGTCGACGGGTCGACGATCGCCCAGGCCAGCCCACCGGACATGCGGCTGCCGATCGCGCTCGGCATCGGCTGGCCGGACCGGGTGCCCGAGGCCGCCTCCGCCGTCGACTGGACGGCCGCGCACACCTGGGAGTTCGCGCCGCTCGACGACGAGGCGTTCCCGGCCGTCGCCCTGGCCAAGGCCGCCGGGGAGACCGGGCGCTGCCGACCGGCGATCTACAACGCGGCGAACGAAGAGTGCGTGGCCGCGTTCGTGGCGGGCCGGCTGCCGTTCCTCGGCATCGTCGACACCCTCGAACGGGTGTTGGAGGAGGCTCCGGACTTCGACGAACCAGGTACCGTCGAGGACGTGCTCGCGGCCGAGTCGTGGGCACGCACGCACGCGCAGGAGATCATCGCGGGTTCGGTGGAAGGAGCTTGATGTCGTACCTGCTCGGGGTGGTCCTCTTCGCCCTGGCCATTCTCATCTCGGTGAGTCTGCACGAGGCGGGTCACCTGCTGACCGCCAAGATGTTCGGGATGAAGGTCACCAAGTACTTCGTCGGTTTCGGCCCCACCATCTGGTCGTTCCGGCGGGGTGAGACCGAGTACGGCCTCAAGGGCATTCCCCTCGGCGGTTTCTGCAAGATCGTCGGGATGACGCCGCAGGACGACGACGTCGAGCCGGGCGACGAGTCACGCGTGATGTGGCGCTACCCGGTCTGGAAGCGGACGATCGTGATGGCCGCCGGGTCGATCACGCACTTCGCGCTCGCCCTGGTCACGATCTGGATCCTCGCCGTCTCCGCCGGCCTGCCCAACCCCGACTTCCCGACCACGGACGCGCAGGCCCGCCAGGAGCCGGCCGTCATCCAGCTCAGTGAGTGCGTGGTCCCGGAGAACGCGGTGCGGGCGTGCACCCCCGCCGACGCGGCCAGCCCGGCCGCCCAGGGGCAACTGCGCAACGGGGACCGGATCACCTCGGTCAACGGCACCCCGATCAACTCCTACGGCGACCTGCTCACCACGCTGCGCGGGCTCAAGCCGGGCGACACCGCACAGATCGCGTACGTCCGCGACGGGCAGTCGGCCACCACCAGCACGGTGCTCGCGCAGACCCAGCGTCCGCCGCTGAACGACCCCAACGGCGCCGCCGCGCCGGTCGCCGCGCTCGGCGTCGGGCTCGTCCCGAGCACCCCGACCCGTGTGACGTACGGCCCGGTCGGCGCCTTCGGCGCCACCGCCGACTTCACCGGTCAGCTGGCCGTCGGCACCGCCCAGGCGCTCCAGCGCCTCCCGCAGAAGGTCCCCGCCCTGTGGACCGCCCTGACCGGCGGCGAGCGGGACGTCGACACCCCGATCAGCGTCGTCGGCGCCAGCCGGCTCGGCGGCGAGGCGGTGGAGAACAACGCCTGGCTGGTCTTCTTCATGCTCTTCGTGTCGCTGAACTTCTTCATCGGCGTGTTCAACCTGCTGCCGCTGCTCCCGGTGGACGGCGGCCACATCGCCATCGCCTGGTTCGAACGGGCCCGCTCCTGGGTCTACGCGCGGATCGGCCGGACCGACCCAGGCCGGGTGGACTACCTCAAACTGATGCCCTTCACGTACGTGGTGATCCTGATCGGCGGCGCGTTCACGCTGCTGACCATCGCCGCGGACGTCGTCAACCCCATCACGCTCTTCTCAAGGTGAGTGCCTGAAGTGACAGCTATCAGTCTCGGTATGCCAGCCGTGCCGCCCCCGCCGCTCGCTCCCCGTCGGGCCAGCCGCCAGATCATGGTCGGTTCGGTCCCGGTGGGTGGTGGTGCGCCGGTGTCGGTGCAGTCGATGACCACGACCCTCACCTCCGACATCAACGCGACCCTCCAGCAGATCGCCGAGCTGACCGCGTCCGGTTGCCAGATCGTGCGGGTGGCGGTGCCGTCCCAGGACGACGTCGAGGCGCTGCCCGCGATCGCCAAGAAGTCGCAGATCCCGGTGATCGCCGACATCCACTTCCAGCCCAAGTACGTCTTCGCCGCGATCGACGCCGGCTGCGCGGCGGTCCGGGTCAACCCGGGCAACATCCGGCAGTTCGACGACAAGGTCAAGGAGATCGCTCGGGCCGCCGGGGCGGCGGGGGTGCCGATCCGGATCGGCGTCAACGCCGGGTCGCTGGACAAGCGCCTGCTGAGCAAGTACGGCAAGGCCACCGCCGAAGCGCTGGTCGAGTCGGCGCTGTGGGAGTGCTCGCTCTTCGAGGAGCACGGCTTCCGTGACATCAAGATCTCGGTCAAGCACAACGACCCGGTCGTGATGATCCGGGCGTACCGGCAGCTCGCCGAGCAGTGCGACTACCCGCTGCACCTCGGCGTCACCGAGGCCGGGCCGGCGTTCCAGGGCACCATCAAGTCGGCTGTCGCGTTCGGCGCGCTGCTGGCCGAGGGGATCGGCGACACGATCCGGGTGTCGCTGTCCGCCCCGCCGGTCGAGGAGATCAAGGTCGGCAACCAGATCCTGGAGTCCCTCGGTCTGCGCGAGCGGGGCCTGGAGATCGTCTCGTGCCCGTCCTGCGGGCGGGCCCAGGTGGACGTCTACAAGCTCGCCGAGGAGGTCACCGCCGGCCTGGAAGGGCTGCCGGTGCCGCTGCGGGTCGCCGTCATGGGCTGCGTGGTGAACGGTCCGGGCGAGGCCCGGGAAGCCGACCTCGGGGTCGCCTCCGGCAATGGCAAGGGCCAGATCTTCGTCAAGGGTCAGGTCGTCAAGACGGTGCCCGAGGCGCAGATCGTCGAGACGCTGATCGAGGAGGCGCTGCGGATCGCCGACGAGATGGGCGCCGAGCTCCCCGAGGAGCTGCGCGGTCTGGTCACCGGCCCGACCGTCACAGTGCACTGATTTTCCGTTTGGAAAAAGCGGCCGTTCCCCATGTGGGGAACGGCCGCTGTGCGTTTGTGCTGATCTCGCTGTGGCGCTGTGGTGCGGGCTGGCGTCACTCGGATTCGGCGAGGATCGCGTACAGCTTGCGCCGGGTCTCGTCGAGCACCTGGGCGGCCCGCTCGCGCTGGTCGTCGGTGCCATTCATCATGACCTGGCGCAGGGCGTTCATCGCCTGCGCGCCGGAGTCGCGGATGTCGTGCCAGCTGCTCACCGTGCCCTGGGCGACGTCCGCCCACGGCGGGGTCTGCGCGGCTTCGGTGGCCTCGGCCTGACCGGCCTCGGTGACAGTGAACCGCTTCCGCCCACCACCGGACTCCTCGGTGCTGGCGACGATCACTCCCTCGTCCTCCAGTAGCTGGAGGGTGGGGTAGATCGAGCCTGGGCTCGGCCGCCACGCACCGCCGGTGCGGGAGTCGATCTCCTGGATCATCTCGTAGCCGTGCATCGGCCGCTCGGTGAGCAGGGCCAACACCGAGGATCGGACGTTGGGGCGTCGGCCCCGACCCCGTCCACGGCCTCGGCCGCCCCAGGGGCCGCCGTGTCCGTGCTCGTGGCCGCCGTGCGGACCGGGCGGGACCGGCGGGAAGCCGAACCCCCGCATCCGGGCCTCGTGCATCGGGTGGTGCTGTCGGTGGAACCTCATCGGGTTCTTCCTTCCGTGGGACTATCGCTGATGCATCAACGATATATCGGCAATGCATCGGCGACAACTCTGATTTACCAAACCGTACGTACGTCTTGTTAGGGTGTCGGTCATGCGCCTGCTTCCCGCACCGGGCCCGGCCCGGGTCCTCACCCTCGGCACCCTGGTCAAGACCGTCGGGAGGGGCCTCTGGCTCGTCGCCAGCGCGCTCTTCCTCACCCGGTCGGTCGGCCTGTCGGCGACCCAGGTGGGCATCGGGCTGACCATCTCGGCCCTGGTCGGCGTGCTGGCCAGCACCCCGAGCGGCTACCTGGCCGACCGCGTCGGCCCGCGCGGAGTGCAGGTCGGTGCGCTGTTCGTCGCCGGCACCCTGACCATCGGCCTGATCACCGTCCGGTCGTTCCCCACGTTCGTGCTGGTGGGAGCGGCCACCGCGCTCGCCGACGCGGTCGAGCGCGGCGCCCGCGGCGCGCTGATCGCCGGAGCGATCCCGGCCGACCAGCGGGTCCGCACCCGCGCGTACCTGCGAGCCACCACCAACGTCGGGATCTCCGTCGGCGCCGTCCTCGGCGGCTTCGCCATCGCCGCCGACACCCGAGCCGGATACGTCGCGCTGATCCTGGCCTCGGCGGCGACGTCACTGGCCGCAGCGGTGGTCTTCCTCCGACTGCCCGCCATCGCCCCGGTCGCCGCGCCCACGCACGGCCCTCGGCTGATCGCCCTACGGGACCGCCCGTTCCTCGCCTTCACAGTGGTCGACGGGCTGATGTCGATGCACTTCAGCCTGCTCACCATCGCCCTGCCGCTGTGGATCGCCGGTCACACCCGGGCCCCCGCCTGGATGATCTCCGCGTTGACGCTGGTCAACACGGTGCTCGTGGTACTCCTCCAGGTACGCGCCGCGAACTCCGCCGCCACAGTGCCCGGAGCCGCCCGCGCCGCCCGGCGAGCGGGCGTGGCCATCGCCCTGGCCTGCGTACTCTTCGCCGCCAGCGGCGAGCTTCCCACCGCCGGCGCGGTGAGCCTGCTCGGCCTCGGGGCGGTCGCGCACGTCACCGGGGAACTGTGGCACTCCGCCGCCGGCTGGGGAATCTCCTTCGGGCTGGCACCAGCGGACGCCCAGGGGCAGTACCAGGGGGCGTACGGCATGGGCTACGAACTGGGCAAGATGCTCGCACCGGTGGTGGTGACCACCCTCGCCCTCGGTTGGGGCGTACCGGGCTGGCTCCTGCTCGGTGCCCTGTTCCTCCTGCTCGGAGCCCTGGTGCCCCCGGTCGTCCGGTGGGCCGGGCGGACGCCGCCCCGTGAAGCCTGTGCCGGCCTTGTCACTCGACCGGCGGAGCGGGGGGTCGATCTGGCAGGCTGATAGTCGTGCTGACGGTGCCGGTACGCCAACTGGGGGAATCGGAGCGCCGCGCGGTCGAGCGACTGCTCGACCATGACCCGTTCGCGGGCGCGCAGGTCGCCGAGCGGATCGCCGCGCGCGGACTCTCCTGGTGGCGGGCCGAGGGCAGAATCCTGGGGTACGGGGCCCGCCGCAACCTCGAATCACTCTGCTGGCTCGGCGGCAACCTGACCCCGGTGCTGGCCAGCGACGCCGCGGTGGCTGCCTTCGCCGACCTGCTCGCCGGCGAGGAACGGCTCTGCTCCTCCATCGTCGGCCGGGCCGACGCCGTACTCGGGCTCTGGGACCGGCTCTCCGACACCTGGGGGCCAGCGCGAGACGTCCGCCCCAACCAGCCACTGCTGGTCACCGACACGCTGCCACCCGTACCGGCCGACCCGGAGGTACGCCAGGTTCGATCCGGCGAGGTCGACCGGCTCTTCCCGGCGGCGGTGGCCATGTACACCGAAGAAGTCGGTGTCTCCCCGCTGGCCGAGGACGGCGGACGCAGCTACCGCCGACGGGTCAACGACCTGGTCCGGACCGGTCGCGCGTACGCCCGCATCATCGATGGCAAGGTCGTGTTCAAGGCCGAACTGGCCGTGGTCACCAAACGCACGGCGCAGATCCAGGGCGTCTGGGTCGCACCGGAGTGGCGCGGCCGGGGGATCGCCACCGCCGCCATGGCAGCGGTGGTCCGCGACGCGCTGCTGCGGGTCGCCCCCACCGTCAGCCTGTACGTCAACGACTTCAACCTCCCGGCCCGCCGCGTCTACGAGCGCTGCGGCTTCCAGCCGATCGGCACCCTGGCCACCGTCCTCTTCTGACCGCTGCGGGGTGGGTGCGGGTGCCCTGTCCCGGCAGTGCGGGTGCCCCTATCTCTGTAGATCTTGGACAGTTTCCGTTCACGCGGCCCGCCCGCGGAACGGGAAGTGTCCAAGATCTGTAGGCGGGCTCCGGTTGGTCGACGCCATCCGCCTCCGTTGGGGGAGATCGGCGTCCCCAGCCCAGGCGGCAGGCCGTGAGCGGCCCGGGCCAACGAATGGCGAACGGCGGTCAGCTGACAGCGGCCAGCGTGTGGCGAACGGCGGTCGGCGACCGAAGAACGGCGGGTGGCGGGTGGCGGCTGGCGATCGGTGGCTGGCGGGTGGCGTGGCGGGTGGCGATCGGTGGCAGCAGGAATGCCGCTGGCCGGCACCCCGGGTTGCGGGTGCCGGCCAGCGGTCGGTGTCGTGCTGTTCTGCTGTGGTGCTGTGGTGTGGGTCAGCTGTTCCAGTGCTGGGCGACGAGGTCGGTGGCCTGCTGCTCCCACTGGGCGTACGCGTCCGGGTACGCCGACACCTGGACGGTCTGCGCGGCGTCGGTCAGGGCCATGTCCTGCCACCCGTCGACCTGCTTCAGACCCTTGAGGAACGCGGTGGTCGAGTACTCCGGGTTCGTGATCTGTTCCGGGGTGCCCCAACCCGAGCTCGGGCGCTGCTGGAACAGGCCCAGCGAGTCGTGGTCATTCATATCGCCGAGGTGGCCGAGGTTCTCCAGCTTCGACTCCTGCAGGCTCGTCGCGATCGAGATGACCGCGGCCCGCTCCGGGAGACCGGCCTTCTTCGTGGCGGCGATGATCGCCTTGACGTTGGCGGTCTGCTCATCGTTGAGGCTGATGTGGGACTGGTCGCCCTGCGGCTTCGGCGCGTTGGTCTGCACGGCCACGGCGACGGGCTTGGCGTCGACCGGGTTGGCGTGGGCGGCGATCGGACCGGCGAACACACCACCGGCGAACGCGAGACCAGCAACGGACAGCATGCTCTTGCGGAAGATCGTGTTCATGGGGTAGCTCCTTCGGGGGTAGGAACACCCGAACCACCAGGGGGCGGCGGCAGGGTGTGAGCACCTCGTCCGGCGCTGCACGTACAAAGGGGAAAAGTCTGGGGGGTCGGCGACCTGGCGAGCGGGGGCTCGTGGCGCCGGGACCCTGTGTAACGACCGGCGGGCCGGGGTCATTCCGGGGTTTGGCCCATCCATCGGCACCCTCATCGTGGCGGTGCCTGCGGTCGTTCGTGGGGACTGTAACGACCGGGCGGAGGCTGGCATTCCAACCTGCGCGACCTGCATCCCAACCCCGTGCGGGCCCGGGCGGCGGGTCGTGGTGCTGCGATCGTCAGGGTATGTAACGACCCCCGCCCGCCCACGATTCCAGCCCACCGGTGCACCCGGTCACAACCCACACCGCCCACCAGCGACCAAACCGCCCACACGGGCACGCGGCCTACGGCGTCAATCCACCCCTCACCGGGGTGATTCACTCGGGTTTGCGGAAGTCGGGGCATCCGGGACGGCAGGACACCGCGACATCAAGGAACCCGAGTCGACCAAAAACTCCGAGGGTGTCGCCGAGTGGATAGGTCGCATCAAATCGGTCAAAACGCCTATGGGGTCAGCTGCACCGCCAGGTCTTCCGGCTCTGACCGAGCTAGTCGGCCCTGATCTGCCCACCGTGGCGGACTGCCCGAACCGTCGGCCGTGACCCGCGCCCACCGCGCCGGCCATGCCCCGGCCGTTGCCGCGCTGGTCGGCCGCTGGCGGCGCTGACGCGGGAACCGCCGGCTCGGTGTCCCAGGGTCTGGTTCAGGCATTGGGCGGCGTCGAGCAGGTCCGCCGCCGCTGCTGCCTGAACCGATGGATGCCCTGCTCAGGACCGGAAAATCGGTTGAGTTGGAGGTTTGGTGCCGGCAGGCTGAGGTCTCCGCCACCCACGTCCCGGAGGACTTTCCATGCGCTTGCTCCGTGATCTGTGGGACACGTCGACCCGCCGAATGACGATCGTGGCCGTCCTGATCGTGTTGGGCGCTGCGGGGCAGGCGGGCGCGTCGGCGCTGGCCGGCGCGGTGTTGGTGCATCGTTCGGCTGGCTTCTTCGCGGTGCTGGCTGCGGCTCTGGTCGCCGTGGTCCTCAGTGACCTCGCGGTGAGTCTGCTGATGGCCGGCCTGACCGCCGACTGGTCGGCCGACGTGCGTCGACGGCTCTGTCGCGTCGCTCTCGGGCAGGACCTGCCGACCCTGGAGACCACCCCGGTGGGTGAGCTGCTGGACCGGATCGACGGGGATGTCTACCAGGTGGCGTCGGCGATCCGTAACCAGGGCACCCGGCTGGCCCAGGGCCTCTGCGTCGGTCTGTTGTCGATGGTCGTGGCGCTGTTCGTGTGGTGGCCGGCGGGGATCGCGATGCTGCTGCTCACTGTGGTGCTCGCGGTCGGTCTGCGCCGGCCCACGGCGCGGATCGGCCCGGCGCGGATGGCCGAGGAGGAGGCGTGGTCCGACCTGGCGGCCGTGATGGAGGAGGCGGTGCACGGCCAGGACGACGTCCGCACCAGTCTGGCGCGGCCGTACGTGCTGCGGTTGTATGCCCGGCGGGCCTCCGCCGTGCTGTCCCGTGGCCTGGTGGTCTGGGTGCTGTCCGCCCGCGTGGCGACGGTGGCCACCGCGACGATCCGCGCGGGCATCGGCGTGGTGGTGCTCGGTGGGGCGTGGGCGTTGGCCACCGACCGGATCGACGCCGCCCGGCTCACCGCCATCTGGCTGCTCGCCCTGGCCTTCGGGGCGACCGCGGAACACGTCAGCCGGATGGTGCCGGAGATCCAGGAGGCGCTCGGCGCGTGGGCGCGGGTGCAGTTGCTCTACCAGGCCCGGCAGGAGCCGGTCGGCGGGGCCAGTCCCAGCGAGGGTGACCTGCGCATCCGGGATCTGACCTTCGGGTACGGGGAGAGTGACAGGGGGGCCGCGCTGCGCGGGCTCAGCCTCACCTTCGCCCGTGGTCGCTCGTACGCGCTGATCGGGCGGACCGGTTCGGGCAAGTCGACGTTGGCGAAGGTGCTCACCAGGGCGGTCGACGTGCCGCCGGGCACTGTCTTCCTCGGCGGCACCGACCTGTGCGACCTGGACGTCGAGCAGCTGCGCCGTTGGGTGGCGTTGGTGCCGCAGCGCACCGAGATCCTGGCCGGCACGCTCGCCGAGAACGTGGCGCTCTTCGACAGGGAACTGCTCGACGCCGCGGCTCGGGCGCTCGACGAGTTGGGCCTGGCCGGTTGGATCGCCGAGCTGCCGGACGGGTTGACAACCCGGCTGGGGGAGGGCGGGCATGTGCTGTCCGCCGGTCAGGAGCAGCTGGTGGCGTTCGCGCGGATCCTGGTGCGGGAGCCGCACGTGGTGATCCTCGACGAGGCCACCGCACGGCTGGACCCGGTCACCGAGGCGCGGGTGCAACGGGCCACCGAACGCCTGCTGCGCGACCGGATCGGCATCGTCATCGCGCACCGACTCTCCTCGGTGCGCCGCTGTGACGAGGTGGTCGTCCTGGCCGACGGCGCGGTGGTCGAGGCCGGTCCGTTGGAGACGTCGACGCGCTTCGCCGAACTGTTGGCGACCAGCCACGCCGCCGCGTACGCGACGGTGGCGCCGGCCGGCCGCACCGGCGTCGGCACCGACCTGCTGGTCGGGCCCGGCCCGGCCGACCCCTGGCCGACCGAGCCGGCGCCGACGCGGGCCGGGCCGGACGCGGCGGACGAGCAGGCCGCCGCCTGGCCGACCGAGCCGGCACCCACGCGGGCCGAGCCGGCGACACCGTCGGACGGCACGCAGGGCGCGGTCGCGCCGACCCGGGCCGACCCGCCGCCACTGCCGCCGGTGCCGCCGGCCCGGACGCTGCGGGAGATCTTCCGCCTCTGCACCAACGACCCCCGGTACGGGGCGGCCGCGATCGTGCTGTTCCTCGGGCTCAGCCTCTTGGGGCTGGACGGCCCGGTGCTGCCCTGGCTCTGGGCGGACCTGGTCGACGGGACGGGCAACCCGTACCTGCCGGCGGTGGGGATCGTCGCCGGCTTGCTGGTGACCCTGCCGCTGCCGTTCTACACCCACGTCTGGTTTCCGCAGTGGTGGGTGCGGCAGATGCTGCGGATCGGCCTTCGCCTGGTGCACGGCCAGACCGGGCCGCGTCGGGTCAGCTCGCACACCCCCGCGGAGGTGGTGGCGCAGGGTGGGGACACCGAGCGGGTGGTCCAGCTCGCCGACAACGTGCTGGACCAGACCGTCGCGCTGGTGCTCGTGGTCGCCATGACGGCGGTCACCGGCAGCGTCGTACCGGGGCTGTTCTTCCTCGGCACGATGGTCGTCTCCGGGCTGGCCGCGACATTGTTCGGGCCGAAGCTGGAGCGTGCCGCCCGGGCGACGGTGGCGGCGCGGGCGTCCTTCGCCACGGCGCTGGTCTCCGCGCTCTCCGCGGCGCGGACGGTGAAGCTCGCCGGCGCGACCACGGCGGTGCTGCGCCACCTGGCGGGCCTGGACGTGCTGCGCAGCGACCGGCAGCGGCGGGAGATCTCGGTGCAGGTGTGGGCGCGTTCCACGCCGTCGATGGCCAGTGGATTGTTGCCGATCGGCGCGTGGGCGCTCTACCTGAACGGCTCGCTCTCCGCCGGGGCGGTGCTGGTGGCCGTCTCTACCCTGGGCGCGGCCCGCTGGTTCGCCTGGACGACGGCGTCGTTGATCTCGCAGTTGCCCTCGGCGCGGGTCTGGACCCGGCGCACGGCGGCGATGACCGGGGTGAGCGCGTACTCCGCGGGGGTGCCGGAGGTCGACCTGACGGCCGGGACGGCCCCCGCGCCGACCATGCCGCCGCGGCATCCGCTGCGCCGGCTGGAGTTGCGTCGCTTCGGGGTGGTGCACTCCGACGGGACGGTGGCCGTCCGGGACGTGGACCTGACCGTGCAGCGGGGGCAGTTGGTGCTGGTCGTCGGGCCGGTGGGGTCGGGCAAGTCGTCGTTGCTGCGCGGGCTGGCCGGGATCGTGCACCACACCGGCGAGCTGGCCTGGAACGGTGACCCGGTCACCGAGCCGGAGCTGTTCCTGCGTCCCAACCAGGTGGGCTACGTCGGTCAGTTGCCCCGGGTGCTGTCCGGCACTGTCGCCGACAACATCGCCCTCGGGCACCAGGTGGACGCGGCCGGGGCGGTCAGCACCGCCCAGCTCGACCATGACCTGGCCGCCGCCGGTGGTGGGCTGGGCCTGCTCATCGGGCACAAGGGCACCCGGCTCTCTGGCGGGCAGTTGCAGCGGTTGGCGTTGGCCCGGGCGTTGGCTCCGCGTACCGAGCTGCTGGTCGCCGACGACGTGTCGTCGGCGCTGGACGTCACCACCGAGCTGGCGTTGTGGCAGGCGTTGCGCGGCCACGGGGTGACGGTGGTCGGCTCGACCGCGAAGCGTGCCGCGTTGGTCCGGGCCGACCACGTGGTGGTTCTGCTCGGCGGCACTGTGGCGGCCCAGGGCACCTGGCAGGACCTGGAGGGCGACTGGTCGCACCTGGCCGGTTGACCGACGGTCGGGCGGCCGCCGCGTGAGCGGCCGCCCGACCGGCCGGGATCAGGAGGCGCGGGCGTACTGGGCGGGCCCGGAGTACGCGACGCCGAGCTTCGCGGCGGCCCGGCGCGGCCAGTACGGGTCGCGCAGCAACTCCCGGCCCAGCAGCACCAGGTCGGCCTCGCCGCTGGCGACGATCTGCTCGGCGTGCTCGGGCTCCACGATCAGGCCCACCGCGCCGGTCGGCACGCCGGCCTCGCGGCGGATCTGGGCGGCCAGCGGCACCTGGTAGCCGGGGCCGAGCGGGATGCGCTGGTCCACGCTCACGCCACCGGAGGACGCGTCGACCAGGTCGACGCCGACGCCGGCCAGCTCGCCGGCGAGCACCACGCTGTCCTCGATCGTCCAGCCGCCGTCGACCCAGTCGGTGGCGGAGATCCGGGTCAGCACCGGCACGTCCTCGCCGACCGCGGCACGGACCGCGCGGGCCACCTCCAGTGTGAGTCGCATCCGGCCGGCCCGGTCGCCGCCGTACGCGTCGGTGCGGTGGTTGGTCAGCGGCGAGAGGAACTCGTTGAGCAGGTAACCGTGGGCGGCGTGGATCTCCACGGCGGCGAAGCCGGCGTCCAGCGCGCGTTGGGCGCCGGCCGCGAACGCCTCGACCACACCGGCGATGCCGGCCTCGTCGAGGCTGGTCGGTGTCCGGTAGCCGGTGGTGAAGGGCTCCGAACCGGGGGCGACGGGCGTCCAGCCGCCCTCGGCGTCCGGCACGCCACCGCGCTCGGGCGCCCACGGCCGGTAGGTGGAGGCCTTGAAGCCGGCATGCGCGAGCTGCACGGCCGGCACCGCGCCGTGGGCGGCGACGAACGCGGTCACCGGCCGCCAGGCGTCGACGTGGGCACCCGACCAGAGGCCGGTGTCCTGGGGGCTGATCCGGCCTTCGGGAAGTACGGCGGTCGCCTCGGTCAGCACCAGGCCGGCGCCGCCCACCGCGCGGCTGCCGAGGTGGATCAGGTGCCAGTCGGTGGGCAGGCCGTCGGGGCCGGCGGAGTACTGGCACATCGGCGCCATGGCGACCCGGTTGGGCACTGTGACCCCGCGCAGGGCCAGGGGAGTGAACAGGGAACTCATGGGGTCATCCTCTCCGACACGGCGACGGGCCCCCGGGGAGAGGGGCCCGTCGCCGTACTGGTGAACCGGTCAGGCAGGAACGGGGGTGAGCTCGGGCCGGGTGTCGGCGACCGGCTCCGGGTCGGTCAGGTCACGCCGGCCGGCGGACTCGTACGCGGCGCGGTCGAGGGTGCCCTCGCGGGCGGCGACCACCGTCGGCACCAGGGCCTGCCCCGCGACGTTGGTGGCGGTGCGGATCATGTCCAGGATCGGGTCGATGGCCAGCAGCAGGCCGGCGCCGGCCAGCGGCAGGCCCAGCGTGCTGAGGGTCAGGGTGAGCATCACGATCGCGCCGGTCAGGCCGGCGGTGGCCGCCGAGCCGACCACCGACACGAAGGCGATCAGCAGGTAGTCGCCGATGCCGAGGTCCACGCCGAACACCTGGGCCACGAAGATCGCGGCGAGGGCCGGGTAGATGGCGGCGCAACCGTCCATCTTCGTGGTGGCGCCGAACGGCACCGCGAACGAGGCGTACTCGCGGGGCACACCGAGACGCTCGACGGAGCGCTGGGTCACCGGCATGGTGCCGACCGAGGAGCGGGACACGAAGGCCAGCTCGATCGCCGGCCACGCGCCGGCGAAGAAGCGCAGCGGGTTGAGGCGGCCGGCGAGGATCAGCACCAGCGGGTAGACCACGAACAGCACGATGGCGCAGCCGACGTAGACGGCTGTGGTGAACTTCGCGAGGGGGGCCAGCAGGTCCCAGCCGTACGAGGCGACGGCGTTGCCGATGAGGCCGAGGGTGCCGATCGGGGCGAGCCGGATGACCCACCAGAGCGCCTTCTGGACGATTTCCAGCAGGGAGCGGTTGAGCGCCACGAACGGTTCGGCGGGTTCGCCGACCAGCAGGGCCGCGGCACCGATGACGATGGCGAGGAAGACGATCTGGAGGACGTTGCCCTCGACGAACGCGCCGACCGGGTTGGTGGGCACGATGCCGGTGAGGAAGTCGGTCCACGAGCCGGTGTTCTTCGGCGGGGCCGCTCCGCCCAGGTCGAGGGTCACGCCCTTGCCGGGGTTGGTGAGCAGGCCGAGGCCGATGCCGATGCTCACCGCGATCAGCGCGGTGATGCCGAACCACAGCAGGGTCTTGAGGGCGAGCCGGGCGGCGTTGGCGACCCCGCGCAGGCTGACCACGCTGACCACGATGGCGGTGAAGACCAGTGGCGGCACGGCCAGTTTGAGCAGTTGGACGAAGAGGCTGCCGACTGTGTGCAGGGTGCTGGTCAGCCAGCTCAGGTCGTTGCTGCGGGCGAGGAAGCCGAGCGCGACGCCGAGCACGAGGCCGAGCAGGATCTGCACGGAGAAGGGAATTTTGCGCAGGCTGAAGGGCATTGAGATGTATCCAATTGTCCGGTCCGATCGGGGCAGGCGTGGGAACGCGGCTAGCCCGGACAGATGCCACTGGCCTGCAGTCGGAGATCGACATACAGGCGGACAGTGAGGCCCCAGACATTGGTCATCGCTGGCCGACGTTACGCCGATTCCCGCTCATCGGAAGGACCGGACGGCGTGAGGCTCCTTACAGAGAGCCAGCGCGGTGGCGGTGCTCACGCCCCACAGCACCGCGAGGGCGAGGATCAGCCGTTCCAGCACCCCCACCACCGGACCCCGGCCGACGACGAGCATCGCCAGCCCCACAGTGGCGCAGAGCGGCAGGGCCAGCGTGGCGGCCGCGCCGGCCAGCCGGCGCACCGTGAGGCCGGCCGACCCGGAGACCGCCAGCGTGATCATGGCGAAGACCACGGCAGCGGTCGCCGCTATGCTCGCGCCGCCGTGCACCAGGTCCGCCGTCGTCGCGCGCTCGAACGGTGGCAACGGGCAGCCGTCGGAGCAGGTCACCGCCCCGGACACGGCGGTGAACACGGCCCCGGCGGCGAGCAGCGCCGGGGCCGCCGCCCACACCCCGGGGGGAAGCGCCGCGCCGATCAGCAGCAACGCGCCGGCGAGGGCCAGGATCCCGATCCGGTACGTCGTGGCGTGGGCGCTGCCGGCGATGCCCGCCTCACTGACGTACCCGGTGAACCCTGGACCGGGACCGGCGACCACGGCGAGCGTCACCGCCAGCGCACCGGCCAGGGTGCAGCCGGCCGCTGCGGACCCGGCGACCCGGCGGGCGACGTCGCCGCGGGCCCTCGGCGCGGTCGGGGTGGCCGGCCGACCCTGCTCAGCCACGCCCGTGCGGGGTGTGCCAGCCCGACTCGTCCGGCCCGAGTGGCACGATGCCGCTGGGATTGATCTCCCGGTGTGTGCCGTAGTAGTGACGCTTGATGTGGTCGAAGTCCACCGTCTCGCCGAAACCCGGCGTCTGGAACAGGTCGCGGGCGTACGCCCACAGCACCGGCATCTCGGTCAGCTTGTTGCGGTTGCACTTGAAGTGCCCGTGGTACGCGGCGTCGAAGCGGACCAGCGTGGTGAACAGCCGCACGTCCGCCTCGGTGATCGCGTCACCCATCAGGTAACGCTGCCCGGCCAGCCGCTCGGAGAGCGCGTCCAGCCGGGCGAAGAGCGCCCGGAACGCCTCGTCGTACGCCGCCTGGGAGGTGGCGAACCCGCAGCGGTAGACGCCGTTGTTCACGTCGGTGTGGATCTCGGCCATCAGCGCGTCCATCTCGGGGCGCAGTTCGACCGGGTACAGGTCCGGCGCCCCCGCACCGTGCAGCGACCGCCACTCGGTGGAGAAGTCGAGGGTGAGCTGCGGATAGTCGTTCGTGACCACCCGGCCGGTCAGGGTGTCGACGAGCGCCGGCACTGTCACCCGGCCGGTGTAGTCCGGGTCGGTGGCCAGGTACGCCTCGGAGAGGAAGCTTACGCCGAGGACCGGGTCGAAACCGTCCGGGTCGAGGGCGAACGCCCAGCCCCGCTCGTCCCGGATCGGGTCGACGGTGCCCAGCGAGATCGCGTCGTCCAGCCCGAGCAGGCCCCGCACGATCCTCGCCCGGTGTGCCCACGGGCAGGCCCGGCACCAGATCAGCCGGTAACGGCCGGCCTCCAGCGGCCAGCGGTCCTGCTCGTCCGGGCCGCCACCGGGTGGCGAGGTGGAGTCGGCGGTGACCCGACCGGTGAACCGGTTCGGCTGGCGGACGAACGCGCCGCCGCCGCTGGTCTCTGCGCTGAACTGGGCCCGGGCCATGCCGTCAACCTATCCGCTACGGGCGCGGATATCCTGGCGGCCAGCAGCCCTCGTGACCCGGTGGGCGTGCCCCACCCCCGCCGTCTGCACCCCCTAAGGACTCGCGATGACCGTGGCATACCTGGTGGCCGGTGTCCGCACCCCGATCGGCCGGTACGCGGGCGCGCTGGCCGGCGTCCGCCCCGACGACCTGGCCGCGCACGTGATCCGTGAACTGGTCGCCCGTCATCCGTCGGTGGACTGGGCGCGGGTCGACGACGTCGTGCTCGGCTGCGCCAACCAGGCCGGCGAGGACAACCGCAACGTGGCCCGGATGGCGGCGCTGCTGGCCGGCCTGCCCGAGGAGGTGCCGGGCAGCACTGTCAACCGGCTCTGCGGCTCGGGCCTGGACGCGCTCGCCACCGCCGCCCGGTCCATCGTCGCCGGGGACGCGGAGCTGGTGATCGCCGGCGGGGTGGAGAGCATGAGCCGGGCGCCGTTCGTCATGCCGAAGGCGACGTCGGCGTACTCCCGCTCGGCCGAGGTGTACGACACCACACTGGGCTGGCGGTTGGTGAACCCGTTGATGCGCGACGGGTGGGGGGTCGACTCGATGCCGGAGACGGCGGAGAACGTGGCCGCCGAGTACGGCGTCAGCCGCGCCGAGCAGGACGCCTTCGCGTACCGCTCGCAGCAGCGTGCGGCCAAGGCGCAGGCCGACGGTCGGTTCGCCGAGGAGATCGTGTCGGTGTCCGTGCCGGCCGGTCGTCGGGAGACCCGGCTGGTCGAGGTCGACGAGCATCCCCGGGAGACCTCGCTGGACAAACTGGCCTCGCTGCCCACCCCGTTCCGCGACGGCGGCACGGTGACCGCCGGCAACTCCTCGGGCGTCAACGACGGCGCTGTGGCGTTGCTGGTGGCCAGCGAGGCGGCGGTCGCCCGGTACGGCCTGACCCCGCTGGCCCGGATCGTCGGCGCGGCGGCGGCCGGTGTGCCGCCCCGGATCATGGGGATCGGCCCGGTGCCGGCCACCCGCAAGCTGCTCGACCGCGTCGGCGTCGAGTTGGGTGCGGTGGACGTGGTGGAGCTGAACGAGGCATTCGCCGCGCAGTCCGTGGCGGTGCTGCGGGAGCTGGGGCTGCCCGTTGACGCCGACCACGTCAACCCGAACGGTGGGGCCATCGCGCTCGGGCATCCGCTGGGTGCCAGCGGCGCGCGGCTGGCGCTGACCGCCGCGCTGGAACTGCGCCGTCGAGGTGGCCGGCGGGCGTTGGCCACCATGTGCATCGGCGTTGGTCAAGGCATCTCGCTGTTGCTGGAGTCAGCCGCCTAGAGTGGTCCACACCACACGACCCGCGGGTCGACCGGTGCTCGCGCGTGCCCGGGGCACGCCCATTCGCCGGTGCCGTCCCGCGCCGCGGCGATGAACTGGGGAGCACACTGATGCCGGACGGACTGCCGACCGAGATCGATCTGACCAGGCCGAGCGCGGCCCGGGTGTACGACTACTTCCTGGGCGGGGCGCACAACTTCGAGATCGACAGGCAGTTGGCCGAGCAGATCGCCAGCATGACCCCGAATCTCGCCGCCACCATGCGTTCCGGTCGGGAGTTCCTGCGTCGGGCCGTCCGGGTGCTGCTCGACGCCGGCATCGACCAGTTCCTCGACATCGGCTCCGGAATTCCCACAGTGGGCAACGTGCACGAGGTGGCGCAGGGCGTGAACCCCAAGGCCCGCGTGGTGTACGTCGACATCGACCCGGTGGCCGTCGCGCACAGCCGGGAGCTGTTGGCCGGCAACGAGCTGACCGGGGTCATCCACGCCGACCTGCGTGAGCCGGAGCGGATCCTCGCCGAGACCCGACGGCTCGGCCTGATCGACTTCAGCCGACCGATGGGCATCCTGCTGGCCGGGGTGGTGCACTTCATCCCGGACGCCGACCGACCCGAGGCGATCCTGGCCACCCTGCGGGACGCCGCCGCGCCGGGCAGCTTCCTGGTCGTCTCGCACTCCACATTCGAGGACCAGCCGCAGGAGATGCTGGACGCCCAGCGGCTCTCCGCCCGCACCGCCACCGAGATCACCCTGCGCTCCCGGGCGCAGGTCACCGGCTTCTTCGGCGACTGGACAGTGCTGGAGCCGGGAGTGGTGCACATGCCGCTCTGGCGCCCCGACTCACCGTCCGACGTGGACGAGCACCCGGAGCGGTTCGGCGCCTTCGGGGGCGTCGCCCGGTACGACCAGCCCGCCGGCTGATCCCGTGGTCGCCGTCCCGGACCCCGCCGGGGTCGATGCCGGCCGGGACCCCGCCGGGGTCGTCGCCGGCCGGGCCGACCCTCAGGGGTACGCCGCCGACTGGGCGCGCGCGGTGCGCCGCCTCGGTTTCGTGCCACTCAGCGTGGCCGAGACCGAGCGGCTGCTGCTGGCGCACACGATCCGGCTGGCCCAGGCGGTCCGGGCGGAGCCGTTCACCACCCGCCCGGCCGAGGAGGTCGGGCGGGCCCTGGTGGAGGCGCACCTCACCGAGCCGCAGGCCCTGGAGTGGACGCTGCAGGCGCTCGGTGCGACCTTCGGGCGGCGGGTCCTGGGCGACGGTGACCGGCCGGCGGATCTCGCCGAGCGGATCGCGGCGATGCAGGGCGGCCTGGCCGCCGGGTTCGCCCGCGCGCTGCGCGACCGCACCTTCAGTCAGCAGGAGCGGATCGCCCGGTCGGCCTGGCAGGCGCGCGACGAGGTCGAGCAGGCGCTGCGCGAGAGCGAGGCGCGGTTCCGGGCGGTGTTCACCGGTGCCGCGATCGGGATCGGGATCGCAGGCGTGGACGGCCGGATCATCGACGTCAACCAGGCGTTCGCCGAGATGCTCGGCTACACGATCGAGGAGTTGCGCGAGATCAACGTGGCGGCGCTGTTCCACGCCGACGACGCCGCCGGGATGTGGGAGCTCTACCAGGAGCTGATCGAGGGCAAGCACGACGCGGCCCGGGTGGAGAAGCGCTACCACCGCAAGGACGGCAGCGTGGTCTGGACGGACCTGGCCGTCTCGCTGATCCGACACGAGGGGCGACCCCGATTCACCGTCGCGATGATCGAGGACATCACCGAGCGGTACGAACTCCAGCAGCGGCTGCGCTTCCAGGCGCTGCACGACCCGCTGACCGGGCTGCCCAATCGGACGCTGTTCTTCGAGACGTTGGGACGGGTGCTCGACACCGCGGGCGTCGGCCAGCGGGTCGGGGTGTGCTTCCTCGACCTGGACGGCTTCAAGGCGATCAACGACAGCCTCGGCCACGACCTCGGTGACCGACTGCTCGTGATGATCGGCCGCCGGCTGGCCGCGTGCGTGGCCGACCACGGCCACCTGGTCGCCCGGATGGGGGGCGACGAGTTCGTGATCCTCGTCGACGGAGGGGACGACACCGACGACCCGGTCGCCGTCGCGGAGGCCGCGCTGGCCGCCGTCGCCGCCCCGGTCCACGTCGGTGAGCACCAGTTGGCAGTCTCGGCCAGTGTGGGCATCGTGCACTGTCCCGCCTCGGAGAC
Source organism: Micromonospora vinacea (assembly GCF_015751785.1). Classification (NCBI taxonomy): domain Bacteria; kingdom Bacillati; phylum Actinomycetota; class Actinomycetes; order Micromonosporales; family Micromonosporaceae; genus Micromonospora; species Micromonospora vinacea. Next base: position 3,447,475 of record NZ_JADOTY010000001.1, read on the forward strand.
CACCGCGTCCGAGCTGATGAAGGCGGCGGACACCACGCTGTACTGGGCCAAGGCGGCGGGTCGGGGCCGGTGGGCGGTCTACGACCCGGAGCGCGGCGCCCGGGACATCGCCCGATCGGCGCTGGTGGCCGGGCTGCCCGCCGCACTGGACCGGGGCGAGTTCGTGCTGCATTACCAGCCGATCGTGTCGCTGCTGGAGGGGACCATGCTCGCCGTGGAGGCGCTGGTCCGTTGGGAGCACCCGGAGCTGGGCCTGATCGGGCCGGACCGGTTCATCGGCCTGGCCGAGGAGACCGGCCTGATCGTCCGGCTCGGCGAGTGGGTGCTGCGGCAGGCCTGCGCCGACGCCGAACGGTGGTGGCGGGAGTTCCCGGACGCCAGGCTGGTGGTCAGCGTCAACCTGGCCGCCCGGCAGGCCGACGAACCGGCCATCGTGGACACTGTCGCCGACGCGTTGCAGACCAGCGGGCTGCCCGCCGAGCTGCTGCAACTGGAGCTGACCGAGAGCGCCGTGATGGGCAGCGCCGGTGAACCCCTGCGCAGCCTGCACCGGCTCGCCGCGCTCGGCGTCCGGCTGGCCGTGGACGACTTCGGCACCGGGTACTCCAATCTGGCGTACCTGCGTCGGTTGCCGATCCACTGCCTGAAGCTCGCCGGCCCGTTCGTCGAGGGCATCCGCGCGGACGGGACCGACCAGGCAGCCGACCACCGCGACGAACGGATCGTCGACGCGTTGGTCCGGTTGGCGCACGCGTTGGAGTTGTGGGTCACAGCCGAGGCGGTGGAGACGGGCGTGCAGGCGGAACGGCTGCGGGCGCTGCGCTGCGACACCGGGCAGGGCCGGTACTTCGGCGCGCCCGCGCCGGCCGAGGCGATCACCGCCCGGCTGCGCGGCGGCGGGGCGGCGGCGGCGTGAGCGAGCGCAGCGAGCGAACCGGCTGGCACAGCAGCGTGGCGCGAAGCGACGGCACGCGGCGGAGCGGGGGACCGTTCCGGTCCGGAGGGTGGCGACGGAGGGTGGCGACGTGGACCTGACGGACTCGCAGACGGCGGTGACAGTGGTGGCCGGGCTGGCCATCCTGGCCGGGTTGGCAGGAGTGGTGGTGCCCGGCCTGCCGGCGCTGCCGTTGTGCTGGGGCGGCGTGCTGCTCTGGGCGGTCTTCGGCGGCGCCGGCCTGGGTGGCTGGGCGGTGTTCGCCGCCGCCACAGTGGTCGCTGGGGGCGGCGCCGTGATCAAGTACGCGTGGCCGGGCCGGAACCTGAAGCGCACCGGTGTGCCGACCTCCACGCTGCTCGCCGGCGGGGTGCTCGGCGTCATCGGGTTCTTCGTGGTGCCGGTGGTCGGCCTGGTGCTCGGCTTCGTGGCCGGGGTGTGGGCGGCCGAACGCCTCCGGTTGGGCAGCAACCAGTTGGCCTGGCCGTCCACCGTGCAGGCTCTGAAGGCCGCCGGCCTGTCGATGCTTGTCGAGTTCGCCGCCGGCCTGGTCATTGCCGCACTGTGGGTGGCCGGTCTGCTGATGACGTGACCCGCCGCCCTCGGTCGGACGAGTTCGGGGCGGGACGGCGGAGCCGCTGCGGCTAGGGTCGGTCCCATGCGCGTCGTGGTGCTCGGCGGTCGTGGTGCCTGGCCCTCCGCCGAACAGGGGTGTGCGGGGTTTCTGGTCGAGCACCACGGCTTTCGGCTGTTGATCGATCCTGGCTACGCGACGGTGCAACCGCTGCTGAGTCGGCTGCCCGCTTCGGCTGTCGACGCGGTGTATGTCAGCCACGGCCATCCCGACCACTGCGCCGACCTCCAGCCACTGCTGCGGGCACGGGTGTTGTCCGACCGCTTCGCGCCGGCCCTGCCGGTGTACGCGCCGACCGGCGGCCTCGACGCGCTGCTCGCGATCGACGAGTCAGGGCTGGTCGACACGGCGTACCGACTGCACGCGTTCAGCCCCGGCGACAACTTCGATGTCGGCCCGTTCGCCGTGCGGACCTGGTCACTGCCGCACTGGGTGCCGAACGCCGGTGTGCGTTTCTCCGCTGGCGGAACGGTGTTGGCCTACACCGGGGACACCGGGCCGAGCCCGATGCTCGTCGAGTTGGCCCGCGACGCCGACCTGCTGATCGCCGACGCCACGTATGTCGACGAGATCCCGGACCGGCATGTCGGATTCTTGTCGAGCGCCGCCGAGGTGGGTCGCTACGCCACTGCGGCACGGACCAGTGCGGTTCTGCTGACGCACCTGTGGCCGGGCACGGACCCCGACGCGGCGGTCGCGGCGGCACGGCGGGCGTAGGGCGGTCCGGTCGCCGTGGCCCGGTCGGGCCTGCTGGTCGATCTGCCCGCCGGACGTCAGGTCCCGTCCTGACGGGTCGGGGGCGCGGGGCACTTGTCGGGCACGGCGGATCGCCGTACTGAGAGAGAGGCTGTGCCCCGCGCCGCCGCGGTCCGGGCGGTCCGAGTGCCCGGGTAGGCCCGTCGCGAACGGGCTGGTCACGTGGTCAAGGATGCGGCCGGGGTGGCCGGGGTGGCAACACAATTAGCCGCGACGTCGGTGAGATTCCCACCGACTACGTATTGACCGCCTTGATCGGCCGGGACGACACTTTGCCCACTCGCACGCGGAACCACCTCAGGGAGGTGTGCAGTGGCCACGACGCCCGTGCCGACCGCCGAGCAACCGATGGACGAGGATGCCCGACGGCTCGCTGAACTCGGCTACAAACAGGAGTTGCGCCGCAAGTGGAGTGGCTTCTCCAACTTCGCCATCTCCTTCTCGATCATCTCGATTCTGGCCGGTTGCTTCACCACCTTCGGTCAGGCGTGGAACAACGGCGGGCCGGTCGCCATCTCCTGGGGTTGGCCACTGATCTCGCTGTTCATCCTGATCATCGGTTTCTGCATGGCGGAGCTGGTGTCGGCGTACCCGACTGCGGGCGGGATCTACTGGTGGGCGGCCACCATGGGCCGTCCGGTGCACGGCTGGTTCACCGGCTGGCTGAACCTGATCGGTCTGGTGGCGGTCACCGCCTCGGTCGACTACGGCTGCGCGACGTTCCTCAACCTCACTCTGTCGGCGCTCTTCGACGGTTGGGCCGGGACGCTGCGTCAGGCGTTCGTCCTCTTCGTGATCATCCTGGTGCTGCACGGGCTGATCAACATCTTCGGGCACCGGATCATCGACGTACTCCAGAACGTCTCGGTCTGGTGGCACGTGGCCGGCGCGGCCGTCGTGGTGGCCATCCTGGTCTTCGTGCCCGACAACCACCAGAGCTTCCAGTTCGTGTTCACCGAGCGGTTCAACAACTCCGGCTTCGGTGACGGGGACATCGGCGGGCTGACGTTCTGGTTCTACGTGCTGCCGCTGGGCTTCCTGCTGACCCAGTACACGATCACCGGCTTCGACGCCTGCGCGCACGTCTCCGAGGAGACCCGGGGTGCCTCTCAGGCGGCGGCCCGCGGACTCTGGCAGTCGATCTTCTACTCGGCGGTCGGTGGGTGGATCCTGCTGCTGGCGTTCCTCTTCGCTGCCACCGACGTCGAGGCGGTCAACGCCGCGGGCGGCTTCTCCGGCGCGATCTTCGAGTCCGCGCTGACCCCGGTCTTCTTCAAGATCGTCATCATCATCTCGACAATCGGGCAGTTCTTCTGCGGCATGAGTTGCGTGACCTCGATGAGCCGCATGGCGTACGCGTTCAGCCGGGACCGTGCGGTGCCGGGCTGGCGGCTGTGGTCGACTGTCGACCGCAACGGCACCCCGGTCAACGCGATCATCGGCGCCACAGTGGCCGGCCTGGTGCTGACCCTGCCGGCGCTCTACGAGAGCTCCGCCGGTATCCCGATCGCCTTCTACGCTGTCGTCTCCGTCGCGGTGCTCGGGCTCTACCTGTCGTTCCTCATCCCGATCGCGCTCCGGCTGCGGATGGGCGACCGGTTCGTCCCCGGGCCGTGGACGCTGGGCCGCAAGTACAAGCTGCTCGGCTGGATCGCGGTGATCGAGATCGCGATCATCGCCGTCTACTTCGTGCTGCCGATCGTGCCCGCCGGGGTGCCCGGCAACGACGGGTTCACCTGGTCGGCGGTGAACTACGCGCCACTCGCCGTCGGCGGGGTGCTGCTGCTGGTCGCCGTCTGGTGGTACGCCTCGGCCCGCAAGTGGTTCACCGGTCCGGTTCGTACCGTCGAGGAACCCGCGGCGGCGGCCGACCCGGCGCCGGCCGACGGCCCGGTCTGATCGGCACCCGGCGGGACGGGCGGTGCTGCCGTCCCGCCGGCCGGCGGTCGGGTTTGCCGCACGTGGCGCCGGGGGCATTGACGGTGATCCGGTTTGCCAGTAGACCTTGGTGATGGAGGCCCGCGAATGAGGAAAGCTCCGCTCACGCTGGAACAACTGCGGGTCGCCGTCGCCGAGGGCGAGATCGACACCGTGGTGCTGGCCCTCGTCGACATGCAGGGCCGGTTGCAGGGCAAGCGGTTCCACGCGCCGTTCTTCCTCGACCAGGTGGTGGCCAACGGCAGCGAGGGCTGCAACTACCTGCTCGCCGTGGACGTCGACATGAACACCGTCGACGGGTACGCGATGTCGAGTTGGGAACGCGGCTACGGCGACTTCGCGATGGTGCCGGACTTCGCCACGTTGCGCCGGGTGCCCTGGCAGCCCGGCACCGCGCTACTGCTGGCCGACCTGACCTGGCTCGACGGCTCGGGCGACGTGGTCGCCTCACCCCGGCAGATCCTGCGCCGGCAGCTGGACCGGCTGGCCGAGCACGGGCTGACCGCGTACGCCGGCACCGAGTTGGAGTTCGTGCTGTTCCGCGACTCGTACGAGGACGCCTGGCAGCGCGGCTACCGTGACCTCACCCCGGCCAACCAGTACAACGTCGACTACTCACTGCTCGGCACCGCCCGGGTGGAGCCGCTGCTGCGCCGCATCCGCGTGGAGATGGCCGGCGCCGGGCTCACCCCGGAGAGCGCCAAGGGCGAGTGCAACCTCGGGCAACACGAGATCGCCTTCCGGTACGACGAGGCGGTGGCCTGCGCGGACCACCACGTGATCTACAAGAACGGCGCCAAGGAGATCGCCGCCCAGGAGGGGATGGCGATCACCTTCATGGCCAAGCCGAACGAGCGGGAGGGCAACTCCTGCCACATCCACTTCTCACTACGGGACTCGTCCGGCTCGTCGGCGATGCTCGGCGACGGGCCGGCGCACCTGTCGCAGACCGGGCAGCGGGTGCTCGCCGGGCTGCTCGCCACCATGCGGGAGTTCAGCCTGCTCTTCGCCCCGAACATCAACTCCTACAAGCGCTACCAACCGGGGTCGTTCGCCCCGACGGCGCTGCGCTGGGGGGTGGACAACCGCACCTGCGCGCTGCGGGTGGTCGGGCACGGGCAGGGCATGCGGGTGGAGAACCGGGTGCCCGGCGCGGACGTCAACCCGTACCTGGCGATCGCCGGGCTGGTCGCCGGGGCGTTGCACGGCATCGACGGTGAGCTGGAGTTGGCCGAGGAGTGCACCGGCAACGCGTACGACGACCCGGAGGCCGAGCGCGTCCCCCGCACCCTGCGCGACGCCCTGGCCCTCTGGGAGAACTCCACGGCGGCGCGGGAGGCGTTCGGCCCCGAGGTGGTGGCCCACTACGCCAACCAGGCGCGAGTCGAGCTGGCCGCCTTCGACGCCGCGGTAACCGACTGGGAGCTGACCCGTGGCTTCGAACGCCTCTGACCACGTGAAGATGGGGGTGGCGGCGTGACCATGGTGGTGGATCCCGCTAGCGGGGTGGGGTTCCGGGAGGTTGCGGGGGCCTCGATCGAGGACGTGGACGCGGCGATCGCTGCCGCCGCCACGGCCTTCGAGACCTGGCGTCGGGTGGGGCCGGGGGACCGGGCGCGGATGCTGCGGCGGTTCGCCGCCGTGGTCGACGCGCACCTGGACGAGTTGGCCGCGCTGGAGGTGCGCAACTCCGGGCACACCATCGGCAACGCCCGGTGGGAGGCGGGCAACGTCCGCGACGTCCTGGACTACTACGCCGGCGCGCCCGAGCGGTTGACCGGGCGGCAGATCCCGGTGCCCGGCGGGTTGGACGTCACCTTCCACGAGCCACTCGGTGTGGTCGGCGTGATCGTGCCGTGGAACTTCCCGATGCCCATCGCCGCCTGGGGGTTCGTCCCGGCGCTCGCCGCCGGCAACACAGTGGTGCTCAAGCCCGCCGAGTTGACCCCGCTCACCGCGCTGCGACTGGCCGAGCTGGCCCGCGAGGCGGGCCTGCCCGACGGCGTCTTCACCGTCGTCCCGGGCCAGGGCTCGGTGGTGGGGGAGCGGTTCGTCAGCCACCCGGCGGTCCGCAAGATCTGCTTCACCGGCTCCACCGAGGTCGGCACCCGGATCATGGCCGGCTGCGCCGCCCAGGTGAAGCGACTCACCCTGGAGCTGGGCGGCAAGAGCGCGAACATCGTGTTCGCCGACGCCGACCTGGAACGCGCCGCCGCGACCGCGCCGGGCGCGGTCTTCGACAACGCCGGCCAGGACTGCTGCGCCCGGTCGCGGATCCTGGTCCAGCGTTCGGTGTACGACCGGTTCCTGGAACTGCTCGAACCGGCGGTACGCGCGGTACGCGTCGAGGACCCGTCCCGGGACACCGCCGAGATGGGCCCGCTGATCTCCGCCGCCCAACGGGACCGGGTCGCCGGCTACCTCGCCGGGGCGGCTGTCGCCTTCACCGGCTCCTGCCCCGACGGCCCCGGGTTCTGGCACGCACCCACAGTGCTGCTGGCCGACTCGCCGGCCGACCGGCACTGGCGGGAGGAGATCTTCGGCCCGGTGGTCTCGGTGCTGCCGTTCGACGACGAGGCGGACGCGGTCCGGCTCGCCAACGACACCGAGTACGGCCTCTCCGGCTCGATCTGGACCCGGGACGTGGGGCGGGCCCTGCGCCTGGCCCGTGCCGTCGACTCGGGCAACCTCAGCGTCAACTCGCACTCCTCGGTGCGCTACTGGACCCCGTTCGGCGGGATGAAGCGCTCCGGGCTCGGTCGTGAGCTGGGCCCGGACGCGCTGCACTCCTTCACGGACGTCAAGAACGTGTTCATCGCGACGGAGGAGTGACGCCAGTGCAGGGTCGGTTGCAAGACCGGGTGGCCGTGGTCACCGGAGCGGGCAGCGGCATCGGGTTGGCCACCGTGCGGCGGTTCGCCGCCGAGGGGGCCCGAGTGGTCTGCGTGGACATCGACGCGGCGGCCGGTACGAAGGCCGCCGAGGAGTGCGGCGGCGAGTTCGTGGCCACCGACGTGGCCGACGAGTCGGCGGTGCGTGAGCTGTTCGACGGGGTGGCCGACCGGCACGGCCGGGTGGACATCGCGTTCAACAACGCCGGCATCTCACCGCCGGACGACGACTCCATCCTGGACACCGGCCTGGACGCATGGGAACGGGTGCTGCGGGTCAACACCACGAGCGTCTACCTGTGCTGCAAGTACGCCATTCCGCACATGCGGCGACAGGGCAAGGGGTCGATCATCAACACCGCCTCGTTCGTGGCGTTGATGGGCGCGGCGACGTCGCAGATCGCGTACACCGCGAGCAAGGGCGGGGTGCTCGCGATGACCCGGGAGTTGGGTGTGCAGTTCGCCCGCGAGGGCATCCGGGTCAACGCCCTCTGCCCCGGCCCGGTGGCCACCCCGTTGCTGCTGGAACTCTTCGCCGCCGACCCGGAGCGGGCCGCCCGTCGGCTGGTGCACGTGCCGATGGGTCGCTTCGGGCAACCGGAGGAGATCGCCGCCGCGGTGGCGTTCCTGGCCAGCGACGACGCCTCGTTCATGACCGCCGCGCAGTTCGTGGTCGACGGTGGCATCACGGGCGCCTACGTCACGCCTCTATGAGCCGACGCCCGCTGATCGGGGTCAGCGCGTACGTCGAACCCGCCGACTGGGCCGTCTGGCGGGGGGTGCGGGCGGTGCTGGTCCCGGAGGCGTACTCGCGGGCGGTGACGGCCGCGGGTGGCCGGGCGGTGGTGCTGCCGCCGGACGACGTGGACGCGGACGTGGTGGCCGTCCTCGACGGGTTGCTGTTGGCCGGTGGCGCGGACGTCGGCTCGGTGCGGTACGGCCAGCCGCCCGACCCGCGGACCGAGGACCGGCCGGACCGGGACGCTGGCGAGCTGGCCCTGTTGGCCGCCGCGCTTGCGGGCCAGGTGCCGGTGCTGGGCGTGTGCCGGGGGATGCAGTTGCTCGCTGTCGCGTACGGCGGCACCCTGCATCAGCACCTGCCCGACGTGGTCGGTCACGAGGAGCACCGTCCAGCGCCCGGCGTGTACGGGGCGCACGCGGTGCGGTTCGCGCCGGGGAGCCTCGCCGCCTCGGTCCTGGCGGGGGTCGAGCAGGTCAACTCGTACCACCACCAGGCGGTCGCCGATCCGGGCCGGCTCACGGTGACCGGTTGGGCGGGGGACGGCGTGGTCGAGGCGGTCGAGGATCCGGCCCTGCCGTTCGTGCTGGGGGTGCAGTGGCATCCGGAGAACGAGTCGGATCCCCGCCCGATCACGGCGCTGGTGCGGGCTGCCGGCAAGCGGGTGTGACTGAGATCGCCCCCGCCCGCAGGCGGCACCGGTGGGAGGATCGGCGCATGGGCAAGGTTTATCCGGAGATCGACGGACGACTGCGTGACTTCATCGTGGCGCAGCCGCTGTTCTTCGTGGCGACCGCCCCGTCCGGTGCCGAGGGGCACATCAACGTGTCGCCGAAGGGCATGCGTGGCACGTTCGTGATCCTCGACGCGCACCGGGTGGCCTACCTCGACTATCACGGCAGCGGAGCCGAGACCATTGCCCACCTGCGGGACAACGGCCGGATCACGCTGATGTTCTGCGCCTTCGACGGCCCGCCGAAGATCGTCCGGTTGCACGGACGGGGGAGCAGCGTCGCGGTCACCGAGGACGCCTTCGCCGATCGACTCGCCGAGTTTCCCGCGCCTCCGGACGTGCACGCCGTCCGGGCGGTCATCACTGTCGAGGTGGAGCGGGTCAGTGACTCCTGCGGATATGCGGTGCCGCTGATGGACTTCCGGGCCGAGCGCGACTTGTTACTCACCTCACACTCCCGCCGCAGCACCGACGACCTTGTCGACTACCGGGCCACCAGGAACGCGGCGAGCATCGACGGGCTGCCGGTCTTCTGACTCGTCAGGGCGCTCCGGCCACCGCTGCCCGACGCCGCCGTCCACCCGCACTGTCCGGTGCGCGACGGCTCCGGCGTACGTAACCAGCGTCCATCGCTCGTAATGCGTTACGTTGCTGGTCCGCTGGGGTACAAGTCGGAGCACGGCGGGTGAAGATCAACGGTCGAGGGGTACGGCCGGAGCGGGAGGCTGCATGAGCTCGGCCCAGGGGGGCGCGGACATCGGGCATGCCGCCCTGTCCAGCCGGGAGACCCCGCCGATGCTGGCGGCCGCGTTCGCGGCCGGCGGCGAGATGGGCGAGCGGCTGGCCACCTTCGACTGGTCCTCCGGCCCGCTCGGTGAGCCCGGCCAGTGGCCCCCGGCGTTGACAAACGCGGTCGGGATGATGCTCGCCTCCAGCGCGCCGATCGTCATGTTCTGGGGCGACGAGCAGTTGGCCTTCTACAACGACGCCTACCGGCCGACCATCGGTGGCAAACACCCGGACGTGATCGGCCAACCGGCCCGCTTCTGGTGGGCGGAGACCTGGGCGGTGCTCGGCCCGCTGCTCGACGACGTCCGGAGCACCGGCCGCTCCTACCGGGGCGAGGACCATCCCTTTATGCTGGACCGTTACGGCTTCGTCGAGCAGACCTACTTCAACGTCTCGTACGACCCGATCCGAGGTGACGACGGCTCGGTCAGTGGCGTCTACTGCATCGTCAGCGAGACCACAGGGCGGGTGCTCGGCGAGCGCCGGCTACGGGCGCTATCCGAGTTGGGTGCCGAGCTGAGCGACATCGGCAGCGCCGGGGAACTGGGCCGGACCGCCGCCGGGGTGCTCGGCCGGCACCGGGCGGACGTGCCGTTCGCCCTGATCTATCTGGCTGACGACAGCGGCCAGCTCACCCTGGCCGGTCACACCGGCACCACCCCGCCCGTCACCGACGTCACGTCGCAGCTGCTGGCCCGGTTGACCGCCGATGGCACGCCCGCCACGGTCGAGGTGGCCGCTCTGCTCGACGCGCTGCCGGTCGACGCCGCCGACCAGGCCCTCGTGCTGCCGCTCGCGGCGACCAACCAGACGGTTGGCGCGCTGGTCGTCGGCGTGGCCCGTCAGCTGCCGCTCAGCCACGACTACCGCGACTTCCTCGGCCTGGTCGCCGCCCAGATCTCCCGGGCGGTCGGCGCTCAGCGGGCGTACGAGCAGGAACGGGCCCGTGCCGCAGAACTGGCCGCGCTGGACCGGGCGAAGACCAACTTCTTCGCCAACGTCAGCCACGAGTTCCGCACTCCACTGACCCTGGTGCTCGGCCCGCTGGAGGACATGCTGGCCGATCCGGAGCTGCCCGCCACCGAAACCGACCGGCTCACCATGATGCACCGCAACGCACTGCGCCTGCTCAAGCTGGTCAACACCGTGCTGGACTTCTCCCGGCTGGAGTCCGGTCGGCTCGCCGCCCGCTACCAGCCCACCGACCTCGCCGGCTACACCGCCCGACTGGCCAGCACCTTCCGCTCGGCCACCGAACGGGCCGGGTTGCGACTGGTGGTGGACTGTCCGCCGCTGCCGACGCCGGGTTTCGTCGACCGGGACATGTGGGAGAAGATCGTCCTCAACCTGGTGTCGAACGCAGTCAAGTTCACCTTCGACGGCGAGATCCGGGTGCGGATCCGGGCCGTGGAGGGCGCGGCCCGGCTGGAGGTGACGGACACCGGCGTCGGCATCGTGCCGGACGAGCTGCCGCACGTCTTCGAACGGTTCCACCGGGTGCCCGGGGTGCGCGCGCGCACCCACGAGGGCACCGGCATCGGCCTCGCGCTGGTCCGGGAACTGGTCGAGATGCACGGCGGTGAGGTCGGGTTGACCAGCCAGGTCGACGAGGGCAGCACCTTCACGGTCACCATTCCGTTCGGCTCGGCGCACCTGCCGGCGGACCGGGTGGCGGCGTTCGACCCGCTGCCCGTGGGTGAACCGGAGCAGGCCCGGCTCTTCGTGGCGGAGACCGCGCTCTGGGCCGGTGTCGCGCCGACGCCCGAGTTCGACGGTCAGCCGGCGAAGACCAGTTCGGCGGGCCGGATCCTGGTCGTCGACGACAACGCCGACCTACAGGAGCACGTCAGCCGGCTACTCTCCCCGACCTGGGACGTGGTCACCGCGAACGACGGGCTCGATGCCCTGCCGCTGGCCCGCGAGGGCGGCTTCGACCTGGTGCTCACCGACGTGATGATGCCCCGGCTGGACGGGTTCGGGCTGGTGAGCGCGCTGCGCGCGGACCCGCGTACCCGGCATGTGCCGATCGTGCTGCTCTCCGCCCGCGCCGGCTCCGCGGAGGCCGTCGCCGGTCTCGCCGTCGGCGCCGACGACTACCTCACCAAGCCGTTCTCCGCGCAGGAGCTGATCGCCCGGGTACGGGCAAACGTGGAACTGGGCCAGCTGCGCGGGCAGATCATCCGCCGTCTCCGCGCGCTCGCCGACGCGGCGGTGGCGGTGAACACCGCCCGATCCACCGCCGACGTGCTCCAGGTCGCCGCCCGGCACGCGTTGAGCCTCGCCGAGGCGGCTCGGGTGGTGGTCACCGCGGCCGAGGCGCGCTTCGAGGCGGACGGCGGTGGCACCACCGCCGCCGACCCGTCCTTCGTGGCCGAGCTGACTGGCACCACCGGCAAGCAGCTCGGTGAGCTGCAGGTCTGGCGGGCGGATGGCGACGAGGCGCAGGCCGACGACGCCGCGCTGACCCAGCTGGCCCGGCTCGTCGGGGTGCGACTGGAGAACGCGCAGCTCTACGAAGCCGAACACCGCATCGCCACCACCCTGCAACACAGCCTGCTGCCCCGGTCGTTGCCCCAACTGCCCGGCGCGGTGGTGGCCAGCCGCTACCTGCCCGGCAGCGCCGACGTCGAGGTCGGCGGCGACTGGTACGACGCGATCGCGCTGAACGGCGACGAGCTGGTGCTGGTCATCGGCGACGTGGTCGGCAAGGGCGTCCGGGCCGCCGCGGCGATGGGGCAACTGCGCAACGCGCTGCGGGCGTACGTGCTGGAGGGTTTCGATCCGGGTGAGTCGCTGACCCGGCTCAACCGGCTGGTCGGCTCCACCGAGGGCCGCTCCTTCGCGACAGTGGTCTGCCTGCTGTTCAACCCCCGCACCGGTCGGCTGCGGTACGCGAGCGCCGGTCACCCGTCCCCACTGTTGATCACCGGAGGCGACGTGGCGTTCCTGCACGACCGAGCGCTCGGTCCACCGGTCGGCGCCCTCCCCGGCGCGACCTACGAGTCGGTCGAGGGCGAGTTGCCGGCCGGCACCCGACTGCTGCTCTACACCGACGGGCTGATCGAGGACCGCCAGCTCGGCATCGACGCCTCCCTGGCCCAGCTCCGCATCGACGCGGCCGTCCCGAGTGAGCACGTGGTGGACCTGATCGACGCGGTCGTCGAGCGGGTCACCGGACGGCCGCGCCGCGACGACGTGGCGGTCCTCGCCCTGGAGGCGGCGGAGCTGAACCGCTTCGCGCTGCGGCTACCGGCGGACCCGACCCGGCTCAGCGTGCTGCGGAAGCGGCTGGAGGATTTCCTTGTCGCGCACTCCGTCGGCGAGACCGACCTGTTCGACCTGACCGTCGCCGTCTCCGAGGCTGCCGCCAACGCCATCGAGCACCCGATCCACCCCGCCGAGGCCATGATCAGTGTGGAGGTGGCCATCGAGGATCGGACGGTGACGGCCACTGTGCGTGACAGCGGGCAGTGGCGGGAGTCGACCGGCGCCGGCTTCCGGGGCCGCGGCCTGGCCCTGATCAAGGCGCTGGGCGAGCTGTCGGTACGGCGTACCGATGAGGGCACCGAGGTGACGCTGCGCCGGCAGCTGCAGGACTGACCGCGCGCCCGGCGGCGCGGGCCTTCGGGCCTGGCCTGGGCTCTGCCCGGCCGGTCGAGGAGTGTGCGACGCCGGCCCTAGGCCGGGTCCAGCCAACTCTGCTCGCCGAGGCCGGAGATCTCCAGCACCCGACGGACCTGCCGGGACGGACGGACGGTGAGCATGCCCGGGAACTGCTGGGCGAGCCGGACCACTGCGTGGATGGCGGCCGAGTCGAAGAAGGTGACAGCGCTCAGGTCGAGAGTGATCTTCCCGGCGGGCTCGCGCAGCGCCGTCTGGAGCATCGTGTCCGCGGTCGCCATGTCGACTTCGCCGGCCACCACGACATGGAGGTGGTCACCGTCGATCTCGGCGCTGGCGGAGAAGACGGGCGGTGCTCCCCCTTGATCCACGCAGACACCATGGCACAGCCACCCTGCCAGGGCAACAACCTCCACCGGGCGGCCGTGGCGCGGGTCACCAGCGGTCCCGGCGATAGGCTTGTGGCATGACCGTCCGTCCGCCGCTGACACCAGGCACGCTCTCCCCGATGCGACCGGTGCCATCCCAGATCGCCCGACCGGAGTACGTGGGCAAGAAGCGCCCGCAGGAGTGGCGTGGCTCGCACGTGCAGACGCCGGAGACCATCGAGAAGATGCGGATCGCCAGCCGGCTCGCCGCCCAGGCGACCCAGCTCGCCGGTGAGCACTGCAAGCCGGGCGTGACCACCGACGAGATCGACAAGGTGGTGCACGAGTTCCTCTGCGACCACGGCGCGTACCCGTCGACGCTTGGTTACAAGGGCTTCCCAAAGTCCTGCTGCACCAGCCTCAACGAGGTCATCTGCCACGGCATCCCGGACTCCACCGTCCTGGAGGACGGCGACATCATCAACGTCGACGTGACCGCGTACATCGGTGGGGTGCACGGTGACACCGACGCCACCTTCTGCGTCGGCGAGGTCAGCGACGAGGCCCGGCTGCTTGTCGAACGGACCCACGAGGCGATGATGCGCGGCATCCGCGCCGTCGCCCCGGGCCGGCAGATCAACGTGGTGGGCCGGGTCATCGAGTCGTACGCCAAGCGGTTCGGCTACGGCGTGGTCCGCGACTTCACCGGCCACGGCATCGGCGAGGCCTTCCACAGCGGCCTCTACGTGCCGCACTACGACAGCCCGCGCCCCACTGACATCATGGAGCCGGGCATGACGTTCACCATCGAGCCGATGATCACCCTCGGCACCTACCAGTACGACATGTGGGACGACGGGTGGACAGTGGTCACCAAGGACCGGAAGTGGACGGCGCAGTTCGAGCACACCATCGTGGTGACCGACGACGGCCACGAGATCCTGACCCTGCCGTGACCGACACCCCAGCGGCACTGCGCGAGGCACACCACGCGGACGTCTCCGGCGGCTGGCTACGGCCGGCCGTCTTCGGCGCGATGGACGGCCTGGTCACCAACATCGCCCTGATCGCAGGCGTCGGCGGTGGCGGGGTGTCGCCGCGCAGCATCGTGCTCACCGGCAGCGCCGGCCTGGTGGCCGGGGCCATCTCGATGGGGCTCGGCGAGTACACCAGCGTGCGCTCCGCCAACGAGCAGGTCGCCGCCGAGGTGGCCAAGGAGCGACGGGAACTGGAACGGCACCCCGAGGCGGAGGCCCGGGAGTTGGCCGACGCGTGGGTGGCCCGGGGCCTGCCCCGGGACCTCGCCACCCAGGTCGCCGAGGCGGTGCGGCGCGACCCGGAGGAGGCGCTGCGGGTGCACGTCCGGGAGGAGTTGGGCGTCGACCCCGACGACCAGCCCAGCCCGTGGGCCGCAGCGATCTCGTCGTTCCTGTTCTTCTCCGTCGGCGCGCTGGTCCCGCTGTTGCCGTACCTGCTGGGCGCCACCGAACTGTGGCTGGCGCTCGCCGTCGGCGGGCTCGGGCTGTTCGCCGCCGGTGCCGTGGTGGCCCGGTTCACCCGCCGTCCCTGGTGGACCAGTGGGATGCGTCAGCTGCTGCTGGGCGCCGCGGCGGCCGGTGCCACCTACCTGATCGGCTCGCTGATCGGCGTACCGGGCGGGCTGTGACGCGGCTCAGGCGCTGAGCAGTTCGTCCACAGTGCCGTCGACCGCACGACCACGGGCCGCCAACTCCTCGGCCTGCCGGGCCAGCACCACACCCACCTCGGTCATGTCCGCCCCGGCCAACCCGGTGCGCCGCACCGCGTCCCCCGGGTCACGGAAGTAGGTGCGACTCAGCAGGCCGGTCACAGTGGCCGCAGCCAGCCGGGCCTCACCGAGCATCAGCAGAGCCTGATCGGTCTCGTACCACTCGGCGAGCCGGGCCGCCCGGGAGTGCGCCGCGCTGCCCCGGTACCACGCCTGCCGGGCCGCGGTGCTGAACTCCGCCGGCCGGGCCCGGGCCAGCCGGCCCAGATGCTCGTCGCGCAACGTCCGCAACCAGCCCGTCGGATCGTGCAGCGGCTGTGTGGTGACGTACCTGTCGGCGGTCAACGGCCAGAGCGGGGAGAGCACCCGGGCCTGGGCCAGGTAGTCCTCGGCGGCGGCCACGGTCAGATCGACGAGCACCCCGTCCACCCGCCGGGTCGCCGGCGGCGGCCCGGTCCCGGGCCGATAGGTGACCACCAGCATTCCCGCCTCGCGGTCCCCGCCGCCGTCGTCGTCACCGTGCGCCAGGGGCCCGTGCACCGCGATCGCGAGCGCATCGGCCGGGAACCGCCGCCGGACCGCCTCGGCCACCCGCTCGGCGACCGTCCACCGTCGATCGTCGAGGCCCCGGTCGACACCGGCCGGCTCACTCCTCGCGCTCACGGGACCGCCTTTGTTCGCGGCTGCGGGGCTCGCAACCCCGGCTCACTCCTCGCGCTCACGGGACCACCTCGCCTTGGCTACCGAGCGTCAGCCTAGCCAGCCGACGGCGGAGCTTCGGGCGCGCCGCGCCCGGTCGGGGCCAGCCGGAAGATGTGGATCTCCCGGCCACCGGCCCGCTGCACGTACGTGTGGTACGCGGGCCAGGCGGTGACCAGCAGCTGCCACAACCGGTCCCGTTCGGCGCCGGAGGCCCGCTCGGCCCGCACCGCGACCCGCTGGCCCTTCACGTCCACCTCGGCGGTGGGCTCGGCGAGCAGGTTCATCGCCCAGGCGGGGTGGTGGGTCTGCCCCCAGTTGGAGCCGATCACCACGTACGCGTCGCCGTCGGGCACGTAGAGCAGCGGATTGCTGCGGGGCTTGCCGGAGCGGCGGCCCGTTGTGGTGATCAGCAGGGAGGGGAGCAGGCCGAGCGCGACCACCCGGCCCCGGGTGAGTCGACCAACCATCCGATCGGCCGGAACCAGCAGGCGCGCGGTGGCGCCGAACCAGCGATGATGACCGACTCGACGGACGACATTCCTGAGCACTGACACGCGGATCAGTCTGCCGGCTGCCCAGCCTCGGCGGCACCCCCGCGCGGTCCCCTTTCGATCGTCCGGCGGATCGGTCAGTCCAGCCGCCGTTCGATGGGCAGTCGGGCCCGGGTGAACAGGCCCGCCCCGAGCATCGCCACCACCGGCACCAGCACCAGGACCCCGAGCGCGGGCCACGGCACCAGGAAGGGGTACGGGTCGGACACCGGCCAGTCACTGGCGTACTGCCGGTTCACCGAGACCAGCACGATCGCGGCGGTGCCGAGACCGGCCACGATGCCGAGCACCGAACCGAGACCGGCGATGACCCCGGCCTGGCAGATCGCCAGCAGCCGGCGTACCGCGGGGGCCGCGCCGACGGCCGCGAGGGTGGTCAGCTCGGCACGCCCCTCGGCGGCGGCGAGCGCGGTGGCGACCCCGGCCGCCCCCACCGTGATCAGCCCGGCCGCCGCCGCGAGCAGCAGGAGCAGCGGTGAGACGTCGCGTGGCGGGCCGCCGTTCTCCACGCTCAGCGAGAGCGTGCCGAAGGGCCGCAGGGCGGCGGCGAACCGTGCCTGTTGCTCCTCGTCGGGCGGGGTCGTGGTGCCGATCACCCAGCCGGTCGGGGACCAGTTCAGGTCGAGTTGTCGGGCCGCGGTGGTGGACAGCAGCAGGCGCGACTGGC
The DNA here is from genome assembly GCF_015751785.1 of Micromonospora vinacea. NCBI lineage: Bacteria > Bacillati > Actinomycetota > Actinomycetes > Micromonosporales > Micromonosporaceae > Micromonospora > Micromonospora vinacea. Next base: position 3,464,545 of record NZ_JADOTY010000001.1, read on the forward strand.
CGGTCGCCCCAGGCAGCGCGTACCCCGGAAGGTCCCGGACGGTGCTCGTCTCCCGGTCCGGGGCGGCCTCCACCTCGCGGACCCGGACGGTCACCAGGCCGTCGTGCAGGTAGCGCGGGTCGGTCACCACCACGCCGCCGGCCCGCAGCACCGCCGCGGCGGCGGCGGCCGCGGCCGGGTCCACGCCGGTGAGCAGGGGGAGCGCCGTCCCGTCGTCGACTCCGGTCTCCACGTAGCCGCCCAGGTGGTCGATCTCGCGGATCTGGCAGCGGGGATCCGCGCGGGCCTGCTGGCGCTGCGCCTCCGGGAGTTGAACACCGGGCTGCCAGGGGCAGGCCCGGGTCAGCGGGAGCACTGGCGCGATGTCGCAGTAGCCGGTGCGCGCCGTCCCGCAGTTCGGTGTCTGCACCGGGGCGACCGCGCCGACTCCGAGCTGATTGCGGGCCGCGTCGGTGATCTGGGCCAGCGTGGGCTGCCCGGTCGTTCCGATCGGGTAGACCAGCACGTGGCCGGTCGGCAGCGCCGGCCGGTAGGCGCGCGCGTCGCGGGCGCCGTCACTGGCCAGGTATCCGCCGAGAGCGACACTGCTGGCGACGGCGGCCATCACGGCGCAGATGGCCGGTGCCGCGGCGGCCCGGTTGCGGCTGGCATCGCGCAGTGCGATCCGTGGTGCCAGCGGCAACACCCGGCCGAGGCGGGCGAGCGCCCCGAGCAGCGTGGGTGTGCAGCAGACAAGGCCCAACTCGCCGAGGATCAGCCCGGTGAGGATCACCGCCGGGGAGGTCTGGGTGGCCCCGAACGCCGCCAGCCCCGCCCCGCCGGCCACCAGCGCCAGTCCGAGGGCCAACCACCGGCCCTGGGATTTCGCCGGGGTGCGTCGCCCGGCGAGCCCGGCGGTGACGTCCTGCCGGGCGGCGGTCCAGGCCGGTGCCAGCGCGGCGAGCACCCCGGCCAGCACCGCGACGCCACCGAGCAGGACCAGCGCGCTCGGCCAGCAGCGGTAGCCGCCGAAGCGGGCGCTGAAGACGTACTGCTCCATCAGCGGGCGACCGGCGAACGCCGCGCCGACGCCGACCAGCAGGCCGGCGGCGGCCCCCAGCACCCCCAGCACCACACCGTCGGCCAGTACGACCCGGCGGAGCTGGGCGGCGTCCCCTCCCGCCACCGCGACCAGCGCCAGATCCCGTCGGCGGCGACGGACGCCGACGGCGAAGGCCGGCCCGACCAGCAGGACGACCTCCAGCAGCCCGAGGCCGGCGATCAGGACGCCGGTGCCCAGGTCGTTGGGGTTGTCTCCCACGATCGAACCGAGCCACGTCCGGTCCGCTCCGGTCGCCGGGCCGATCCCGTGTCGCGCGGTGACCACCACCCCACGGTCGTTGAGCCGGGACACCAGCGCAGCGTCGACGGTGCCCGGCACGTCCGCCAGCCAGACACCGTCCGGGTCCGGCCCCGGACCGGTCGACGGCACGGCACCCGGATGCAGCGCCACGACCGGTCCGAGGTCGTCGGGAAACTCGACCACCCCCACCACTGTGTACGCCCTGCTCCCGTCGGCGGCGGCCACGGCGCGGCCGAGGCGCAGGTCGAGGCGGCGCAGCGCCACCGGACTGACGGCGACCTCACCGGGCTGCTGCGGTGCCCGGCCGGCCCGGAACCGCACCAGCCCGCGGGCCAGCGGATCGGTGAGGTCCAGCACGCGACCGTTCACGACCTCGTCGCGGTGTGGGCCGCGCAGTGTCAGCGGAACGCGCTGACGCACCTCGGTGACCCGGCTGCCCGGCCCGAGCAGTGCGGTCAGCTGTGCCGCGGTGACCTTCGCGGGGAGTTTGCCGTCGCGGGTGTACCAGCCCTCACCCCACTCGTCCTGCCCCACCGGGGCGTTGGCGATCCACTGCAACTGCGCGTCGGCCACCCCGAGCCGGCGGTCGACGCGTTCCTCCGGGGTCAGCTCGGCCATGTCGTAGCTCGCCGCCAGGAAGGCCAGCGCCGCGACCGGCATGGCGATCATCGCGAGCACCAGGGCGGTGCGCCGTCGCGACCGGCGTGACTCCCGCCGGGCGATCCGTAGCGCCGCCCGCCAGGAGCCGGTCAGCTCGGCGAACCGCCGTCGGCCGACCGGGGCGGGCGGTGTGACCAGCCGCGGCGACGCGGTGTCGGCCCGACCGGGGGCCCGCGTCGGGCGGCGGATGGTCACCGTTCGCTGCCGGACAGCAGTTGCTCGACGCTGCCCAGCGGCGCCGTCGTGTCGACCAGGACGCCGTCGCGGAGAAACACCACCCGGTCGGCCCAGCCGGCGTGCCGCGCCTCGTGGGTGACCAGCACTCCGGCGGCACCCGCGTCGATCCGGCGGCGCAGCAGGTGCAGCACCGCCTCACCGGTCTGGGAGTCCAACGCCCCGGTGGGCTCGTCTGCGAGGACCAGCCGGCGTTCGCCCACCAGCGCCCGCGCGATCGCCACCCGCTGCTGCTGCCCGCCGGAGAGTTGGTCCGGGAAGCGGTCGCCCAACGCGGGCAGACCCACCTCGGTGAGCGCGGCCATGGCCAGTGCGCGGGCCCGACGTCCACTGGTGCCGTCGAGTTCCAACGGGAGCGCCACGTTCTCCAGTGCGCTGAGACTGCCCAGCAGGTTGAGTTGCTGGAAGATGTAGCCGATCCGGCGGCGACGCAGCTGGGCCAGCCCACGCCGGTCCAGTGCCCCCAGTGGTTGCCCCTCGACCCGGACCTCGCCGCCGGTCGGGCGGTCCAACCCACCGGCGAGAGCCAGCAGGGTCGACTTGCCGGAGCCGGAGGGCCCCATCACGGCGACCAGCTCGCCGGGCCGGACGACCAGGCTGACGCCGCGCAGCGCGTGCACCGCCGCCGGCCCGGCGCCGTGGGTGCGGTGGACGGCGCGTAGCTCCAGCACCGCGTCGTCCGGCCCGCTCACCGTCGCGCCTCCTCGCCGGCCCATCGAGCCGCGTCCCGCACGTCGTCACCGGGCCGGGGAGGGGGAGGTGCCGGGCCGCTGGGCTGGTGCCGGACCAGACTGGTCTCGCAGTGGTCCAGCCACCGCACCTCGGCCTCGGCCTGGAACACCATCGAGTCCAGCACGAGACGCCAGGGGAGGTCCTCCGGCCGGTTGCTGCCGTACTTCAACCGGGTCAGCTCCTGCAGGGCCCGCATCGTCGCGCTGCGTTGGGCCTGCACCACCGACCGGACGTCGACCCCCGGGGTGGTCAGCGCCAGCGCCAGCTTGATCGCCAGCTCGTCGCGGGGCCGGTCGGTACGGCTGATCGGGGTGGCGAACCACAGCGCCAGGTCCGCCCGGCCGGCGTCGGTGATCTCGTACGGGCGCTGCCCGGCCTCGCTCTCCGGCAGCGGGCGCACCAGCCCGTCACGTTCCAGTCGGGACAGCGTGGTGTAGACCTGCCCGATGTTCAGCGGCCAGGTCGAGCCGGTCGACTCCTCGAACGCGGCGCGCAGCTGGTAGCCGTACATCTGACCGCGTTCGAGCAGGGCGAGCAACCCGTGACGGATGGACATGGCAACGGAGTATGCATACCTGGTATGCGTACCGCAACCGGGGCGGATCGGTTCAGGCCGGCCGACCGGGAAACGGGACAGTCAGCGGGGTCAGGCCGGCGGTCTTCCGCCATCGGGTGGCCCGCACGGCGTACTCGACCAGGGCGGCCAGCGCCTGGTCCCGGTCGGCGCCCGTGGTGGACGCCAGGGCCGCCCGCCAGTGCGCGGCCGTGCGCTCCTCCACCTCGGCGGCGAGCCGCAGGGCGCTCGCCCGGTCGATGACCGGGAACGGCAGCGCGTACCCCGCGCGGTCCGCCGGGACCACCCCGCCGGCCGTGGTGAGCTGCACCACCAGCGCGTCGCGCCGGCGTCGGTGTGCGGCCTCCGCCTGGCGTGCCGCGTCCCGGGCCGCTCCGCTGAGCCGGACACCGATCCGTCCGTAGGCGTAGATGGCCGCGTACTCGGCGGAGAGGGCGGAGGCGAGCGCCTCCCCGGCGGACGGCTGCCTCACTTCAGTGCCTCCTGATGGGTGGCCCGGGCGGCGACGATCGACCCGAGCAGTGCGGCCCGCTCCGCGGGCGCTGCGGCGCAGGCGGCGGTGGCGGACTTCTGGGCGGTCTTCTCCAGTGCCCGCAGGGCGGCACGCGCGCCGTTCGGATCGGCCGCCGGGGCGGCGGTCGGCGCGGCGGAGGCCCCCGACGGCACTGTCACGCCGATCACCCGGGCCAGCTCGGTGGCGTGCGCGGTGTGTGTCTCGGCGATCGGGTTGAGCCGGTCGGCGAGTTCGGGGTGCGCGGTGGCGCTCGCCCGGTACGCGGCGGCCAGCGCGAGCGACTCGTCCACCATCGGCCGCAGTGGGTCGGGCGGTGGGGCTGGTTGATCGTCGCGGTCGAAAAGATCACAGCCGGTCAGCGGCGTCACGGCGCCGCCGAGCACCAGCAGCGCCCCGGCACTCAGGAGCTTTCGCCGGGAATGTCCGGATGCTTGGTCGCGCTGCGTCGTTCTGCCGATCCCCACCGGCCAAGTCAACACCATGCGCGCCGCTCCGGGGGCCACCGGCGTCGGTGCGCCGCCCGGTCCGCCGCCGGGCAGGCGCGTTACGCTCTGCGCAACCACCGGCGTGTCCACTCCGGTGGCGTGCCGGCATGGCGGGACGAACGGTCCCCGTCGACCAGGGAGAGGGTGCGGAGATGACGCAGCGTGGCCGTGCCACCAGGCCGACGGGTCGACCCCGCGGTGCCGCGGGTCCCCGCGGTGGTGACCTCGCCGCGCGGCGGGACCGACTGCGGGCCGTGATCGAGCCGGTGGTCAACGGCGCCGGCTACGACCTGGAGGACCTGTCGGTTTCCCGGGCCGGCCGCCGGCACGTGGTGCGGGTGATGGTGGACACCGACGGCGGGATCGACCTGGACGCCGTCGCGGACGTCTCCCGCGCGGTCTCGGCCGCGCTGGACGCCGCGGAGGAGACCGGTGGCGACATCGTCGCCGGCGAGTACCAACTGGAGGTCAGCTCGCCCGGCGTCGACCGGCCGCTCACCCTTCCCCGCCACTGGCGGCGCAACGTGGGCCGGCTGGTCAAGGTCACCGTCAGGGGCGCGGCCGCGCTGCCCGGCCAGCGTGGCGAGCAGCCCGCCGGTGACCGTCAGCTGACCGGCCGGGTGGTCGCGGCCGACGACGAGGGCGTGCACCTGGAGACCGACGACGGCCGCGCCGCCTGGGCGTACGCCCAGCTGGGCCCCGGCCGCGTGCAGGTCGAGTTCACCCGGCTCGCCGAGCTCGGTGAGCCGGACGACGAGTTCGACGACGCGGATGATTCCGACGAGATCGACGATTCAGACGACATCGACGACGAAGATGATGTGGAGGACGAGGAGAGGTGAACATCGACCTCGCGGCGCTGCGCGCACTCGAGCGCGAGCGGGAGATCCCGTTCGACACGATTCTCGCGGCGATCGAGACCGCGTTGCTGACCGCCTACCGGCACACCGACGGTGCCGAACCCCACGCCCGGGTGGAGATCGACCGCAAGTCGGGCGCCGCCCTGGTGTACGCGCAGGAGATGGACGCCGACGGCAGCCTGGTGCGGGAGTGGGACGACACCCCGCACGACTTCGGCCGGATCGCCGCCATGACCGCCAAGCAGGTGATCCTCCAGCGGTTGCGGGAGGCCACCGACGAGGTGCACTTCGGTGAGTACGTCGGCCGCGAGGGTGACCTGGTCACCGGCGTGGTGCAGGCGCACGAGACGCGTACCGAGAAGGGCATCGTCAGCGTCGACCTGGGCAAGCTGGAGGGCGTGCTGCCGCAGTCCGAGCAGGTGCCCGGTGAGCGGTACGCGCACGGCGAGCGGGTCCGCTGCGTCGTGGTGCACGTGGCCAAGGGCATGCGCGGGCCGCAGATCACCCTGTCCCGGTCGCACCCGGCTCTGGTCAAGAAGCTGTTCGCGCTGGAGGTGCCGGAGATCGCCGACGGCACCGTGGAGATCGGTGCGATCGCCCGTGAGGCGGGCCATCGCACGAAGATCGCCGTCCGCTCCACCACCCCCGGGGTGAACGCCAAGGGCGCCTGCATCGGCCCGATGGGTCAGCGGGTGCGTGCCGTGATGAGCGAGCTGCACGGTGAGAAGATCGACATCATCGACTGGTCGGACGACCCGGCCACCTTCGTCGGTAACGCTCTGTCGCCGGCCAAGGCGCTGCGGGTCGAGGTTGTCGACCTGGCCGGTCGAGCCGCCCGGGTGACCGTTCCCGACTTTCAGCTCTCGCTCGCGATCGGTCGGGAGGGGCAGAATGCCCGACTCGCGGCCCGATTGACCGGTTGGCGAATCGACATTCGGTCCGATGCGGAGCAGACGGCGCCGGCAGCGCGTGGGGGAACTGATCACGTGCGGGAGCCGGGCGGCGCGATCTCGGGCAGCTAGGGGTAGACTTCCTCCAGTGGTACGACGCGCGCAGCCGGAGCGCACCTGTGTGGGTTGCCGGCAACGTGCGCCGGCCAGCGAATTGCTGCGGATCGTCGCGGTCAGGGACGAGGCTGGTCACAGCCTCCGGCCTGATCCGCTCCGCAGGCTGCCGGGTCGGGGAGCGAACATGCACCCGGATCCGGCCTGCTTCGCGCTGGCGGTGCGGCGCCGCGCCTTCGGGCGTGCGCTGCGCAGCACCGAGGTCCTCGACCACGGTGTGCTGGCGGAGCACGTCGATGCGCCAACCACTACGTCCGGTCAGCCCGACCGGGCGAGGGTCGCTAGCAGGGTAGGACGACCGACATGAGCACACGATGAAGTCCCTGAAATGACCAGGCTTCAAGTGCACGAGTGAGGTCGCTGCGGGTGCTGCCCGCACGACCTCGGAGTGAGGAGTGCAGTGGCAGGCAAGGCCCGCGTACACGAGCTTGCAAAAGAGCTCGGGGTCGAGAGTAAGACCGTTCTCGCCAAGCTGAAGGAAATGGGCGAGTTCGTGAAGTCCGCGTCCAGCACCGTCGAGGCGCCCGTCGCCCGTCGGCTGCGGAACGCATTCGTCGCGTCCGCCGGAGCCCCGGCTCCGGCCGCCCCGTCGGCGCCCGCGTCGACGCCGGCTTCAAACCCGACCCCGACGCCAACCCCGACCCCGGGCGCGCCCCGGGTCTCGGCCAAGCCGATGCCGCCTCGGCGGCCGGCCGCGCCGGCACCCGGTCCGAAGCCCAAGGGTCCGGTTCCCGGTGCGCCGCAGACGGCGACCCCGGTCGCCAAGCCGGCGAGTGCCCACGACATCGAGGTGGCGGCCGCGGAGGCGCGTGCCGCCGCGCTGAAGGCTGAGCAGGAGGCCGCGGTCAAGGCCGCGCAGGCCGCCCGCCAGCAGCAGCGGGACAACCCCGTTCGCCGGGAGCCTCCGGCAGACGGTGGCAACCGCCCCGGCCCTCGGCCGGGTCCTGCGGCGATGCCGCCCCGTCCCGGTTCGCCGGCAGCTCGTCCGAGCACGCCGGCTCCCGGTCCGGGTGCCCGGCCGGGCGGTCGTCCGCCGGCGCGCGGTGCCGGTAACAACCCGTTCGGCATCCAGGGTGGCCAGCAGCAGCGGCCCCCGGCCGCCGGTGCGGGTGGCCCTCGTCCGAACAGCCCGGCGGGCATGCCGCCGCGGCCGAGCCCGAACTCCATGCCGCCGCGGCCCAGCCCGGCGTCCATGCCGAGCCAGCGTCCGGCTGCCGGTCGCCCCGGTCCCGGTGGCGCTGGTCGTCCCGGTGGTGGCGCTGGTCGCCCCGGTGGCGGTGGCGGCGGTTTCCGTGGCGGTCCCGGCGGTGGCGCCGGTGGCGGTGGCGGTTACCGCGGCGGCCCCGGTGGCGGCGCGGGTGCCGGCGGTGGCGGTGGCTACCGTGGCGGTCCCGGCGGCGGTGGCGGTGCTCCCGGTGGCGGTTTCCGTCCGGGTGCTCCGTCCGGCGGTGGCGGTCGTCCGGGTGCCGGTGGTCGTGGCCGTGGCGGCGGTGCCGCGGGTGCCTTCGGGCGTCCGGGTGGCCGGCCGACGCGCGGTCGCAAGTCCAAGAAGCAGCGCAGACAGGAGTTCGACAACCTGTCGGCTCCGACCATGAGCTCGGGTGCTCCCCGGGGTCAGGGTCAGGTCGTCCGGCTCTCCCGTGGCGCCTCGCTGTCGGACTTCGCCGACAAGATCAACGCCAACCCGGGTTCGCTGGTCCAGGAGATGTTCAACCTGGGCGAGATGGTCACCGCGACCCAGTCCTGTTCTGACGACACCCTGCAGCTGCTGGGTGAGCACCTGGGCTTCGACATCCAGATCGTCAGCCCGGAGGACGAGGACCGCGAGCTGCTTGCGCAGTTCAACATCGACCTCGACGCGGAGGTGGCCGAGGAGCGTCTGGTCAGCCGTGCGCCGGTCGTGACCGTCATGGGTCACGTCGACCACGGTAAGACCAAGCTGCTCGACGCCATCCGTAAGGCGAACGTCGTCGCTGGTGAGGCGGGTGGCATCACCCAGCACATCGGTGCGTACCAGGTGCACGTTCCGCACGATGGTGTGGACCGCGCGGTGACCTTCATCGACACCCCGGGTCACGAGGCGTTCACCGCCATGCGTGCTCGTGGTGCCCAGGTGACTGACATCGTGATCCTGGTCGTCGCGGCCGACGACGGCGTGATGCCGCAGACCATCGAGGCGTTGAACCACGCCAAGGCGGCCGACGTGCCGATCGTGGTCGCGGTCAACAAGGTCGACAAGCCGGAGGCCAACCCGGACAAGGTCCGCCAGCAGCTGACCGAGTACGGCCTGGTCGCCGAGGAGTACGGCGGCGAGACCATGTTCGTCAACGTGGCAGCCAAGCCCGGCATCGGCATCGAGGAGTTGCTCGAGGCTGTCCTGCTGACCGCCGACGCGTCGCTGGAGCTGACCGCTCCGATCGACGGGCCGGCGCAGGGTGTGGCCATCGAGGCGCACCTGGACAAGGGCCGCGGTGCGGTGGCGACGGTGCTGGTGCAGAAGGGCACCCTGCGGGCGGGCGACTCGATCGTCGCCGGTGGGGCGCACGGCCGGGTCCGGGCCATGCTCGACGAGAACGGCAACCAGCTCTCCGAGGCTGGTCCGGCGCGTCCGGTCATGGTTCTGGGTCTGACCGCGCCGCCCGGTGCGGGTGACACGTTCCTCGCCGCGGCGGACGACCGCACGGTGCGGCAGATCGCCGAGCAGCGACAGGCACGGCGGCGGGCGGCGGCATTCGCCAACTCCCGTGGTCGGGCCACCCTCGAGACGCTCATGGAGCAGCTCAAGGAGGGCGAGAAGACCTCGCTCAACCTCATCCTCAAGGGCGATGTCTCCGGTTCGGTGGAGGCCCTGGAGGACGCGCTGTTCAACCTCGACATCCCCGAGGAGGTCCAGCTCAAGGTCCTCGACCGGGGCGTCGGCGCGATCACCGAGAGCAACGTCATGCTCGCGAGTGCCTCGTCGGAGCCGGTCACGATCATCGGCTTCAACGTGCGGGCCTCGAACAAGGTCCGTGAGATGGCCGACCGCGAGGGTGTGGAGATCCGGTACTACACCGTCATCTACCAGGCCATCGAGGAGATCGAGGCAGCGCTCAAGGGCCTGCTCAAGCCGGAGTACGAGGAGGCCGAGCTGGGCAGCGCGGAGATCCGCGACGTCTTCCGCTCGTCCAAGATCGGCAACATCTCCGGTTGCATCGTCCGGTCGGGCGTCATCCGGCGCAACGCGAAGGCTCGCCTGCTTCGGGACGGGACGGTCGTGGCGGACAACCTCACGATCACCTCGCTCAAGCGGTTCAAGGACGACGCCACCGAGGTCCGCGAGGGCTTCGAGTGCGGTCTGACCCTGGGTGGTTACAACAACGTCCAGGTCGGCGACGTCATCGAGACCTTCGAGATGCGGGAGAAGGTTCGCGCCTGATCCGGCAGTGACACGCTGATCAAGGGGTTTACGCCACTCGGCGTAAACCCCTTGATCATGCGGGGCGGGTTGGCGGTATCGTCCGGGGCGATGTTCACCGGAACCGCGGTCTTCGACCTGCTGCTGCCGGGCGACTCCAGGTCGCTCAAAGCCAAGAGATCATATGTACGGCCGATCGTGGCGGCGCTGCGCCGCTTCGAGGTGTCGGCCGCCGAGGTGGGTGCGCTCGACCTGCATGGTCGAGCGCAGCTGGCGGTGGCCGTGGTGGCCGCCGAGACGGCGCACGTCCGCGAGGTGCTCGACTCCTGTGAGCGCCTGGTGGCCAATCGCCCCGAGGTCGAGTTGCTGTCGGTCCGACGCCGGCTCTACGGCGTGGACGACGACTGACCATGGTGCCGGCTGTGCCGGGCGACCGGAGCGGCCCCGAAGGTAATGTTCGAGATGTTGGCCGGTCGGCCGGCGGCCTCCGGGCCGCCGGCTCGACCGGGAGCAGGACGCCGTGGAGGTGGCGAGATGTCTGATCCGGCCAAGGTACGCCGGCACGCGGAACGGGTGCGTGAGCTGGTCGCGTCGGTGGTGCGGAGCCAGATCAAGGACCCGCGGCTCGGGATGATCACCATCACCGATGCCCGGATTACCGCTGACCTGCGCGACGCGACGGTGTTCTACACGGTGCTCGGTGACTCGGTGGCCCAGGCGGACACCGCGGCGGCTCTGGAGAGCGCCAAGGGTTTGCTGCGCAGCACTGTCGGCAAGGCGCTCGGGCTGCGCCACTCGCCGACCCTCACGTTCGTCCTCGACGACGTGCAGGACCAGGTCAAGCACATCGACGACCTGCTCGCGGCCGCCCGGAACGCCGACGCCGAGGTGCAGCGGCTCGCCGCCCAGGCGAAGTACGCGGGCGAGGCCCAGCCGTACCGGGTGGACGACGAGACCGATGAGGCCGACGAGACGGACGAGGCCGACGAGGCCTCCGACGTCAAGGAGACCCCGCGGGGTGGGGAAACGCGGTGACCAGCACCGCCAGCGCCCCGCTCGCCGGGGCTGCCGGGCTCGGTCCCGCCGAGGCGGACTGGGCTGCGGCCGAGGCGTTGGTGCGGGCTCTCCCGCCGAGCGGCCGGGTTCTGCTGATCTGCCACATCAACCCGGACGGCGACGCGCTGGGCAGCATGCTCGGCTTCGGTCTGGGCCTGCGGCAGTTCGGCGTACGCGAGCTGCAGGCGACCTTTCCCGGGCCGCCGGAGGTGCCGGAGCCGTTCCGTGGGCTGCCGGGGCTGGACCTGCTGGTCCCGGCGGAGGCCGCCGACCCGGCGCCCGATCTGGTGATCTGCTTCGACGCGGCCAGCGAGTCGCGCCTCGGCGAGCTGGCCGGGCGGTTGTCGTCGGCGGGTGCGGCGCTGGTGTTGGACCACCACGCCTCCAACCCCGGTTTCGGCACTGTCAACCTGGTCGACCCGGGGGCGGCGGCCACGTCGGTCGTGGCCGAACAGTTGCTGGCCCGGCTCGGGGTGGTGGTGGATGAGGCCATCGCCGAGTGCCTCTACGTGGCGCTGACCACTGACACCGGCTCGTTCCGGTTCGAGGCGACCACTCCGGCGGTGCATCAGATGGCCGCCCGGTTGCTGGCGACCGGCATCTCGCCGGGTGACATCTCCCGGCGGGTCTTCGACACCCGGCCGTTCGGCGCGGTCCGCCTCTTCGGTGAGGTGCTCGGCCGGGCTCGGCTGGAGCCGGCCGCGGCCGGGGGTCGGGGGCTGGTCTGGACCTTCGCCACGCTGGACGACCTGGCCCGGCACGACCAGCGGCCGTACGTGCTGGAGGCGCTGATCGACTCGGTGCGCTGCACGGCCGAGGCGGATGTGAGCTGTGTGGTGAAGCAGACCAAACCGGCCGAGTGGGCGGTGTCGATGCGCAGCAAGGGCGCGGTGGACGTCAGTCGGGTGGCTGTCGCGCTGGGCGGTGGTGGGCACACGTTCGCGGCCGGGTTCACCGGTCGGGGCACCGTCGAGCAGGTGGTCGAGTCGATTCGCGGTCAGCTGGACGCGGCGCTGATCGGCTGACGCCGGCCCTGATCGGCGGCCATCGATCGGGCGGTCCCGAAGATCAGGGTCAGCTCCGGGGAGTGTCGGTCTTCCCGCGCTCCGTGAGACCGGGAAGAATTGCGGGATGGAGCAGCCGCACGACCTCACCGTGGAGGCCCCCCGCGCCTGGGACCGGCCCGCCGTCTCCGTTCCCGTCCTCGTCTGCCTGTCGCTCGTCGGTGGCCGGTTCGCGTCCTTCTCCACTGAGGCGAATCTGTTCACCGTCGGCACCGGCGGGGTGCTGATCTGGCTCGGTCTGAGCAACCGGGTGCCCCGTCGGCCGGCGCCGCGCCGGCTGGGCGCGGGTGCGGCCTGGTGGGCGGTGCCGGTGGTGGTCTTCGGGGTCTTCGAGGGCGCGACCTTCGTGCTGGCCGCCGGCGATGACTTCCCCACCTTCTCCCGGTTGGCCGACCCTCTCCTGGAGGATCACCTGACCCGGTCGGCGGTCTGGTTCGCCTGGTTGGCCGCCTTCTGGGGGCTGGTGCGGCGATGATGCGAGCGCTCGCGATCGGCGGCTTCCTCACCGCGCTGGTCCTCTTCGCTGTGGTCGAGTGGATGGCCCGGCGGGAGGGGTCGCGGATCCCCACGCTGGGCGAGGTCTGCGCCTACGTGATGCGCTACGAGGTCGGTTCGGTGCCGGTGGGCCGGATCGGTCTGTTCGGGTTCTGGTGGTGGTTGGGCTGGCACTTCCTGGCTCGCTGAGCCGGGTTGTCGACTGTCCAGATGGCGGGAACCGTGAGCAGTATGTGGACCTGAACGATAACTTGGGAGAAGGCCGGTACCGCCTGGCGGTGCAGGTCATGGGCGGTGGTGCCACACCCCGTACCGCCTCCCTCCAGGGTCGGATCGACCCGGGCTCACGCTGCCCAGTCGGCTGCTCCGGTAACCCCGGACCGCCGTGGGGCGCTCAGCACGACCGCCCGTGAGGGCCGCCGCGTGTCGGCGGCTCACGCCCTGGGAAGAGGAGCGCCACCATGCCGAACAAGCCCAAGCCCGAGACCACCACCGACGACGCCCGCGAGCAGGCCCGCCGCGCGCTGCAGACGTCGATGGACACCCGCCAGTGAGTTAGGGACCGCGCGGGCCGCGACCGAGCCCGCGCTCGCTGGCGACGTAAGCAGTCGCCTGGATTGCGATCCTTACCGCAGCCGTGCCAGGATCGGCGGCGATGAACCACGCCGCCACCGCCCACCGACCCGCCTCGCCCCGGCGGATCGCCGCGCTCGCCCTGCCGGCCCTCGTAGTGCTCGCCGCCGAGCCGCTCTACGTGCTTGTCGACACCGCGGTGGTCGGTCACCTCGGCCGGGTGCCGCTCGCCGCGCTCGCCGTCGGCGGCACGGTCATGACGCTCACCGCCTGGGTGGGCACCGTGGTCGCCTACGGCACCACCGGCCGCGCGGCCCGCCGCTTCGGCGCCGGTGACCGCGCTGCCGCAGTCGCGGAGGGCGTCCAGTCGTCCTGGTTGGCGTTCGGTGTCGGTCTGCTGATCGCGATCGGCATGCAGGTCGGCGGCGGCGCGCTCGCGCGTACCCTCGCCGGGGGTGGTGGCGAGGTGGCCGACGCCGCCGCGCAGTGGCTGCGGATCGCGGCCCTCGGCGCTCCTGGCCTGCTGCTGGCCGCCGCCGGCAACGGCTGGCTGCGCGGTGTGCAGGACACTCGCCGCCCGTTGTTCTTCGTGCTCGGCCCCAACCTGCTCTCCGCGCTGCTCTGCCCGCTGCTGGTCTACCCCGGCGGGCTGGGTCTGGTCGGCTCGGCGGTGGCGAACGTCGTCGCGCAGACGCTCTGCGGGGTGCTCTTCGCCGCCGCCCTGGTCGGCGAGCGCGTGTCACTGCGACCCCAACCCCGCGTGATCCGCCAGCAACTCGTGCTCAGTCGGGACCTGCTGATCCGTGGGCTGGCGTTCCAGGCCAGTTTCCTGTCCGCGACCGCCGTCGCCGCCCGTTTCGGCGCCGCCGCCGTCGGCGCCCACCAGATCGCCCTGCAACTCTGGTTCTTCACCGCGCTGGTGCTCGACGCCCTCGCCATCGCCGCGCAGTCCCTGGTCGGCGCCGCGCTCGGGGCCGGCGACGACGCGGGGGCGCGGGCGCTCGCCCGCCGGATCGGCCTGCTCGGCGGCGTCTGCGGCGTGGCCTTCGCGCTGCTCGTCGCCGCCGGCGCCGGCGTCGTGCCGTCGTGGTTCAGCTCCGATCAGGGGGTACGCGAGCAGGCCATGGTGGCCTGGCCGTGGTTCGTCGTCATGCTGCCGCTGGCCGGGGTGGTGTTCGCCCTCGACGGCGTGCTGATCGGCGCCGGCGACGTGCGTTACCTGCGCAACCTCACCATCGTGGCGGCGCTCGGCGGTTTCCTGCCGGCCATCTGGCTGGCGTACGCGCTCAACCTCGGGCTGGGCGGGATCTGGGCCGGGCTCACAGTGTTCGTGGTGATCCGGCTGGTCGCCCTGCTGCTGCGACTGCGCAACGGCCGTTGGGCGGTGACCGGCGCGGTCCGCTGACCGGCTCGCCATCAGCAGCGCGTGGTGGTCGGCGCGGAGGCTGGGGTCACGCCGGGCGTGCCCACGCACTACGGAGTACGGCCCATCTGGCAGGCTTGGCCGACGTGAGCACCGATGGTCTGATCGTGGTCGACAAGCCCGGCGGCATGACGTCGCACGACGTGGTGGCACGCATCCGCCGACTGGCGAAGACGCGACGGGTCGGGCACGGCGGCACCCTCGACCCGATGGCGACAGGCGTGCTGGTGATCGGTGTCGGCCGGGCCACCCGGCTGCTGACGTACGTGATCGGTGCCGGCAAGAGCTACGCCGGCACCATCCGGCTCGGCCAGACCACCGTCACCGACGACGCCGAGGGCGACGTGACCGCCACAGTGCCCGCCGGGCAGGTGACGGACGAGGCGATCCGGGCGGCGCTGGCCGGGCTGAGCGGCGAGGTCGACCAGGTGCCGAGCGCGGTCAGCGCCATCAAGATCGACGGGCAGCGGGCGTACAAGCGGGTCCGCGACGGGGAGAGCGTCGAGCTGCCGGCCCGGCGGGTCACCATCTCCCGGTTGGAGGTGCTGGCGATCCGCCGTACCGAGCCGGACGTGGTGGACGTGGACGTGGACGTGACCTGCTCCTCCGGTACGTACATCCGGGCCATCGCCCGGGACGCCGGCCTGGCGCTCGGCGTCGGCGGGCACCTCACGGCGCTGCGGCGCACCGCTGTGGGTGGCTTCACCCTCGCCGAGGCGGCGACCCTCGACGAGTTGGAGCAGCGCGCGCCGGACGTGGTGAACCTGCCGCTGGACGCGGCTGCCGACCGGTTCTTCGCGCGCCGGGAGGCGACACCCGACGAGGCCCGGGTGCTCGCCCACGGGGGGCCGCTGGACCCGGCCGGCCTCACCGGGCCGTACGCCGTCTTCGGGCCGGCCGGCGGCCTGATCGCTATCGTCAGCGAGCGGGACGGACGGGCCCGCGCGGAGATCGTGCTCGCCCCGGCCTGACCGCGGGACGCAGGTCCGTCGGCCCGCAGCCGGCGGTGTCGACCCGCCGGCCGGCGGGACAGCAGAGAGGAACGGCATGCAGCGGTGGCGGGGCTACGACGCGGCGCCCGGCGGGTGGGGACGCTCGGTGGTCACCATCGGCGTCTTCGACGGCGTGCACAAGGGGCACCAGGCGACGATCGGGCACGCAGTGGCCCGGGCCCGCGAGTTGGGCGTGCAGTCGGTGGTGGTCACCTTCGACCCGCACCCGGCCGAGGTGGTCCGCCCCGGTTCGCACCCGGCGGTGCTCACCGAGCCGGCCCGCAAGGCTGAGCTGATCGAGGCGCTCGGCGTCGACGTGCTCTGCGTGGTGCCGTTCACCCCGGAGTTCTCCCGGGTGCCGGCCGAACAGTTCGTGCACGACGTCCTGGTCGAGCACCTGCACGCGGCGTTGGTGGTGGTCGGCGGCAACTTCCGCTTCGGGCACCGGGCTGCCGGCGACGTGGCGTTGCTGGAACGGCTGGGTCAGACGTTCGGCTTCGGCGTGGAGGGCGCCCCGCTGGTCGCCGAGGCCGGCACCGTCTTCTCCTCCACGTACATCAGGTCCTGCGTCGACGCGGGCGACGTGGGGGCGGCGGCTGCCGCGCTGGGCCGCCCGCACCGGGTGGAGGGCGTCGTGGTCCGTGGCGACCAGCGGGGCCGGGAGCTGGGCTTCCCCACTGCCAACCTGCTCTGCCACCGGTACGCGGCGGTGCCCGCCGACGGCGTGTACGCGGCCCGGCTGATCCGCCGGGGCCAGCACGAGCCGCTGCTGGCGGCGGTCTCCGTGGGTACCAACCCGACCTTCTCCGGCCGGGAACGGCGGGTGGAGGCGTACGCGCTGGACTTCTCCGGCGACCTGTACGGCGAGCGGCTGGCCTTGGACTTCGTGGCGCACCTGCGTGGTCAGATCCGGTACGACTCGATCGAGCCGTTGATCGCCCAGATGAATCAGGACGTCGAGCGCACCCGGCGCGTACTGGCCTGATCGTGGTGGGGTGACGGGCCGCCACCGAGGCCCTTCGCCGGGTGTTACCGGCGAGTGCTGGTAGTCTTGCCGGGACGTCGGGTGACCGGCGTGGGGCCTCGCGTGCCTGCTCGACGCCGCGGGTGCGAGGAACCGGTCCGTTCCCGGTCCACCGGGACGACGGACACCCACTTGATCAACCCATCGAAACAGGGAGAACATGGCGCTCGATCAGGAAGCCAAGGCCAGCATCCGCGCGGAGTACGCGACCGCCGAGGGCGACACCGGTTCGCCGGAGGTCCAGGTAGCGGTCCTCACCAAGCGGATCGCCGAGCTGACCGAGCACCTGAAGGTGCACAAGCACGACCACCACAGCCGCCGTGGGCTGCTGCTGCTGGTCGGCCGGCGCCGTCGGTTGCTCAACTACGTCCAGAAGAAGGACATTGCCCGCTACCGGTCGCTCATCGAGCGGCTCGGTCTGCGCCGGTGACGTGACGGGGGAGTGGCCGGACGGCCGCTCCCCCGTACCGCGTCCCACCTGAGGAAACACGGGCCGCGCGACCACCCGAGAGGGAGCCGGTCAGCGTACCGGTCTCCGGTAGTGGCCCCCGGGAACCCCGGCATCATGCCGGCCACCCGGGCGCTTCGATCGAAGACCGGCCGGCTGAGCAGCTCCCCGATGTCGTGGGCCCACGACGCGAAGGAGCACGACAGCACATGACCGAGACCAAACTCGGCACCGAATCCCGCACCGCCGTGATCGACAACGGGTCCTTCGGCACCCGCGAGATCACCTTCTCCACCGGTCGGCTGGCTCGCCAGGCCGCCGGTTCCGTCATCGCCCAGCTGGGCGAGACGGTGGTTCTCTCCGCCACGACCGCCGGTAAGCACCCGAAGGAGCAGTTCGACTTCTTCCCGCTGACCGTCGACGTCGAGGAGCGGATGTACGCCGCGGGCCGCATCCCCGGCTCGTTCTTCCGCCGTGAGGGTCGGCCCAGCGAGGACGCGATCCTCACCTGCCGGCTGATCGACCGGCCGCTGCGCCCGTCGTTCGTCAAGGGCCTGCGCAACGAGGTCCAGGTCGTCGAGACCATCCTCGCGCTCGACCCGCAGCACCCGTACGACGTCGTGGCGATCAACGCCGCCTCGATGTCGACCAAGCTCTCCGGCCTGCCGTTCTCCGGCCCGATCGGTGCGACCCGCGTCGCCCACATCGACGGCCAGTGGGTCGCCTTCCCGACCCTGGAGGAGCTGGCTCGCGCCACCTTCGACATGGTCGTGGCCGGCCGCACGCTCGAAGACGGCGACGTCGCGATCATGATGGTCGAGGCCGAGGCCACCCCGAACGCCGTCGCCCTCATCTCGGCCGGTGCCACCGCCCCGACCGAGGAGGTCGTCGCCAGCGGCCTGGAGGCCGCCAAGCCGGCGATCCGTGAGCTGTGCCGCGCGCAGAGCGAGCTGGCCGAGGTCGCCGCCAAGCCGGTCACCGAGTTCCCGGTCTTCCTGGACTACCAGGACGACGTGTACGACGCCGTCTCCGAGCTGGCCCGTGGCGAGGTGGCCGAGGCGATCACCATCGCCGGCAAGGCCGACCGCGAGGAGGCCCTGGACCGGGTCAAGGCCCGGGTCGCCGAGGAGTTGGGCGCCCGGTTCGAGGGTCGGGAGAAGGAGCTCAGCGCTGCCTTCCGGTCGCTGACCAAGTCCGAGGTGCGCAACCGCGTGCTGCGCGAGCAGGTCCGCATGGACGGGCGTGGCCCGCGTGACATCCGGTCGCTGACCGCCGAGGTCGGCGTGCTGCCCCGGGTGCACGGTTCGGCGCTGTTCGAGCGGGGCGAGACCCAGATCCTGGGCGTCACCACGCTGAACATGCTCCGCATGGAGCAGATGGTGGACACGCTGTCCCCCGAGAACCGCAAGCGCTACATGCACAACTACAACTTCCCGCCGTACTCGACCGGTGAGACCGGCCGGGTCGGCTCGCCGAAGCGTCGCGAGATCGGCCACGGCGCGCTCGCCGAGCGTGCGCTGATCCCGGTGCTGCCGTCGCGCGAGGAGTTCCCGTACGCCATCCGGCAGGTGTCGGAGGCGCTCGGCTCCAACGGCTCCACCTCGATGGGTTCGGTCTGCGCGTCGACGCTGGGCCTGCTCTCCGCGGGTGTCCCGCTGAAGGCGCCGGTCGCCGGCATCGCGATGGGGCTCATCTCCGACGAGGTGGACGGCAAGACCCAGTACGTGACGCTGACCGACATCCTCGGTGCCGAGGACGCGTTCGGTGACATGGACTTCAAGGTCGCCGGCACCCCGGAGTTCGTCACCGCGCTCCAGCTCGACACCAAGCTCAACGGCATCCCGTCGGACGTGCTGGCCGCCGCGTTGCAGCAGGCGAACGAGGCCCGGCAGGTCATCCTCGGCGTGATGAAGGCGGCGATCGAGGCTCCGGCCGAGATGTCCGACTACGCGCCGCGGGTCACCACCGTCAAGATCCCGGTCGACAAGATCGGCATGGTGATCGGCCCGAAGGGGCAGACCATCAACGCGATCCAGGACGAGACCGGCGCCGAGATCTCCATCGAGGACGACGGCACGATCTACGTCGGCGCCACCAACGGCCCGTCGGCCCAGGCGGCCGTCGACCGGATCAACGGCATCGCCAACCCGACGCTGCCGAAGCAGGGCGAGCGGTTCCTCGGCACTGTGGTCAAGACCGCCGCGTTCGGTGCGTTCATCTCGCTCCTGCCGGGCCGTGACGGCCTGCTGCACATCTCCAAGGTGGGCGACGGCAAGCGGGTCGAGCGCGTCGAGGACTTCCTCAACGTCGGTGACCGGGTCGAGGTCGAGATCGCGGACATCGACGCCCGCGGCAAGATCTACCTCGACAAGGTCCGCCCGGAGGGCACCGAGGCTCCGGCCGCCGGTGAGGCCGCCGCTGGCGACCGGCCGGCTGGCCGTGACCGCGGCGACCGGGCTCCGCGTGACCGCGGCGACCGTGAGCGTGGCGGCGACCGTGGCGGGCGTGGCCCGGAGCGCGGCGGCGAGGGCGGCAACGGCGGCGGCGAGGGTGGCGAGGGCGGCGAGCGTCCGCGCCGTCGGACCCGGCACAGCTGACCGTCGTACAACGCATCACCCACCCCTCGTCGAACCGGGAGCAAGACGTGAGTCGGGCCATCAGCGCGCCGTTTCCACCGGATCGACGGGGGGTGGCTGCGTCTCGGGACACCGGGGCGGGCCGCTCCGGCGGCACCGCCCGCGCGGTGACCCGGACGCTCAGCGACGACCCGCTGGGCGGCACGGTACGTCGTACCGTGCTGCCCAGCGGCCTGCGCGTCCTCACCGAGGCGATTCCGGCGATGCGCAGCGTCTCGTTCGGCATCTGGGTGGCGGTCGGCTCGCGCGACGAGACCGGCCCGCAGGCCGGTGCCGCGCACTTCCTCGAGCACCTGCTCTTCAAGGGCACCCACAAGCGCACCGCACTGGAGATCTCCTCGCAGATCGAGGCGGTGGGTGGTGAGACCAACGCCTTCACCACGAAGGAATACACCTGCTACTACGCCCGCGTGCTGGACGAGGACCTGCCGCTGGCGATCGACGTGATGTGCGACCTGGTCGCCGACTCGCTGTTGGAGCCGGCCGACGTCGAGACCGAGCGTGGCGTGATCCTGGAAGAGATCGCCATGCACGACGACGAGCCGGGTGACGAGGTGCACGACCTCTTCGTCCAGGCCGTCTACGGCGATCACCCGCTGGGCCGGCTGATCTCCGGCACGGCCGAGACCGTCACGCCGATGACCCGCCGGCAGATCCAGAGCTTCTACCGGGGTCGCTACACCGCGCCGCAGATCGTCATCGCCGCCGCCGGCAACCTCGACCACGCTGCGGTGGTCAAGCTGGTCCGCCAGGCAGTGCGCGGCACCCCGCTGGACAGCGACCCGGCCAGCCCGGCGCCGCACCGCGCGGCGACCCCGGCGGTACGCACCAAGCCGGCGACCACGCTGGTGGAGCCGAAGGAGACCGAGCAGGCGCACGTCATCCTCGGCTGCCCCGGCATCGACCGGCTCGACGATCGCCGGTTCGCCCTCGGGGTGCTCAACAACGTGCTGGGCGGCGGCATGTCCAGCCGCCTGTTCCAGGAGATCCGCGAGCAGCGCGGCCTGGCGTACTCGGTCTACTCCTACGCCAGCCAGTACGCCGACACCGGCCTCTTCGCCGTCTACGCCGGCTGCGCGCCGGGCAAGGTGGACGAGGTGCTCGCCCTGACCCGTGCCGAGCTGGCCCGGGTGGCCGCCGACGGGTTGACCGAGGCCGAGGTGGCCCGGGGCAAGGGGATGAGCAAGGGCTCCTTCGTCCTCGGCCTGGAGGACACCGGTTCCCGGATGAGCCGGCTGGCCAAGGGTGAGCTGCTCTACGGCGACCTGATGCCTGTCGACGAGCTGCTCCGCCGGGTCGACGAGGTCACCGTGGAGGACGTGAACGTCCTCGCCGCCGAGCTGCTCAGCCGGCCGATGTCGCTGGCCGTGGTGGGCCCGTTCGGCGCCGGCGACTTCGCGGTCTGAGGTCTGCCGCCCGGGTGTCCCGGCCGGTGGAGCACACCGCATCCGGCCGGAAGGGCCCGTCCCGATTGGGATAGGTTGTGCCCCGTGACTGACGAGCAGGGAAAGGCACCGGCCCAGCAGCTGCGGGTCGGCGTTTTTGGTGCGCGTGGCCGGATGGGCGTCGAGGTCTGCAAGGCGGTCGACGCCGCCGACGATCTCGCCCTCGCCGCGGCGATCGACCAGGGCGACAGCCGCTCCGCCGTCTCCACCGCCGAGGTGGTCGTCGACTTCACCACGCCGGACGTCGTCATGGACAACCTCCGGTGGTGCATCGAGCAGGGCATCAGCGCGGTGGTCGGCACGACCGGCTTCACCGAGCAGCGGCTGGAGCAGGTGCGCGGCTGGCTGGCCGACAGGCCCGAGGTGGGCGTGGTCATCGCCCCGAACTTCGGCATCGGCGCGGTGCTGATGATGCAGTTCGCCGCGCGCGCCGCCCGACACTTCGAGTCCGTCGAGATCATCGAGCAGCACCACCCGCGCAAGCTGGACGCCCCGAGCGGCACCGCCACCCACACCGCCCGGCAGATCGCCCAGGCCCGCGCCGAAGCCGGCCTCGGCCCGGTGCCGGACGCCACCAAGGACGAGGTGCCGGGTGCGCGCGGCGCCGACATCGAGGGGGTACGCGTCCACGCGGTGCGCGCCACCGGCCTGGTCGCCCACCAGGAGGTGCTGTTCGGCGGCACCGGCGAGACGCTGACCATCCGGCACGACTCGTACGACAGGGTGTCGTTCATGCCGGGCGTGCTGCTGGCCGTCCGCGCGGTGCGCAACCGCCCCGGCCTCACCGTCGGCCTGGACGCCCTGCTCGACTGACCGGGCCGGGTCCTTCCCCCCGGGGTGAAACCTGGTCGCGGCGCGGGCCTGGCCGCCCCTAGGCTGCCCCGATGATCGATGGTGGACACGGTGACCGGGTCGGGCGGCGAGTGACGCTGCGGCCGGTCGACGACGACAACTGGCGGGCGGTGGCCGACGTCGCCCCGCGTGACGACCAGCGCCGGTTCGTGGCCGCGTTGGGCGCGCGTTATCTGCTGCTCAGCATGCGCTCCGAGGTGTGGAACTCGCTCGCGGTGTACGCCGACGAAACCGTCGTCGGCCACGTCATGTGGGGCGTGGACGACGACGGCTCGCACTGGATCGGCGGGATGCTGATCGACGCCGCAGAGCAGGGCCAGGGCGTCGGCCGGGCCACGGTGCAGACGCTGGCCCCCTGGCTGGCGACCCGGGATGGCAACCCCCCGGTCCGCCTCTCGTACCACCCCGACAACACAGCGGCCGCCGCCCTATACGCCACGCTGGGCTTCCACCCCACCGGCGCCATGGACGACGACGAGCTGATCGCCGAACAAACCCCCTGAACCGGTCCCGCGATCTTGCACTTTCTGCGGCGACATAAAGAACATCCCACCCATCCGGGCAACCGAAACCGCAAGATCGCCGACGCACCGGGTCTGGCCCGCGTCGATCATGGAGTTGTGGTGCCCTACATAAGGGGCACACGTGGAGCTGTCGCCCACCACAACTCCATGATCGATGGGACGGGACGGGACGGGACGGGACGGGACGGGACGGGGCGGGTGGGGCGGGTGGGGCGGGGCGGGCGGGGTTTGGGGATTAGTGGGGGAGGGGGGTTGTGGGGCGGCGTTGGGTGGGGAGGATCGGGGTCACTGTCAGTGGGGTGG
Source organism: Micromonospora vinacea (assembly GCF_015751785.1). Classification (NCBI taxonomy): domain Bacteria; kingdom Bacillati; phylum Actinomycetota; class Actinomycetes; order Micromonosporales; family Micromonosporaceae; genus Micromonospora; species Micromonospora vinacea. Next base: position 3,487,242 of record NZ_JADOTY010000001.1, read on the forward strand.
GGAGGCCGGTGACTGTGGCTTCGCCGGTGCTGTCGACAGTGACGTGCACCGGGGTGTTGGCCACCCGGAGGCCGTCGACCGCTACGGCGCCGAGTTCCGCTCCCGCCAGGGGCGCCAGCCGGACCGTGCCGCCCGGTACGTCCGGGTAGAGCCCGGTGGCGGCCTGGAGCAGCAGCACCGCGCCCGTCGCGGCCCACGCCTGCGGCCGGCACGAGGCCGGGTACGGCACCGGGCGGCTCACCTGTGCCCGGTCGTCGCCGCCGTACAACTCCGGCATCCGGTAGTCGAACGCCTCGGCCGCGCTGAGCAGCCCGTCGGCCAGGCCGAGCGCGGCCTCGCGGTGCCCGGCGCGGGCCAGCCCGCCGAGCACGATCGCTGTGTCGTGGGTCCAGATCGAGCCACAGTGGTACGACAACGGGCTGAAGCCGGCGTCGTCGCTGGACATGGTGCGTAGCCCGAACCCGGCGGCCATCGTGTCGGTGGTGAGTAGGTGCGCGACCTGGGCCTCCTCGTCCCGGTCGAGCAGGCCGGTGCCGAGCAGGTGGCCGATGTTGCTGGTCAGCGAGTCGACCGGGCGCTTGTCGCGGTCGAGGGCCAGCGCCGGTTGCGGGCCGTGGCGACCGTCGACCCAGAAGCTCTTGCGGAACCGGCCGACCAGTGCGGCGGCGTGTTCGCGCCAGCGGTCGGCGCCCGGCCGGCCGAAGGCGTCCAGCAGGGCGGCGCCGTTGACGGCGGCCTCGTGCGCGTACCCCTGCACCTCGGCGAGCACGATCGGCGCGGTGGCCAGGGACCCGTCGTGGAAGCGGACGGCGTCGCCGGAGTCCTTCCAGCCCTGGTTGGACAGGCCGTGGCCGGTGGTGTCGATGTACTCGACGAGGCCGTCGCCGTCCGGGTCGGCGTGCTCGCCGAGCCAGCGCAGCGCCGCCTCCAGGTGCGGCAGCAGGGGCTCGATCTGCTCGGCGGGCATTCCCCAACGCCACGCGTCATGCAGCAGGTTGACCCAGAGCATCGTGGCGTCGACGGTGCCGTAGTACGCCGGCGGCAGGCGCAGGCCGTTGTCGGGCAGGGCGAACGCGTGGCGGCGCAGCTCGTGCAGGATCTTGCCGGGGGCCTCGCCGGTCGCCGGGTCGACGCGGGTGCCCTGCCGACGGGCGAGCACGCGCAGGGTGCCGGCGGCCAGGTCGGTGCCGAGCGGCAGCATCATCCGGGCGGCCCAGAGGCTGTCCCGGCCGAACAGGGTGAGGAACCAGGGCACCCCGGCGCCGAGGAACACGTCGCCGGGTGCGCCGGTCTCGGCCAGTCGGAGGCCGCGCAGGTCGTCCAGGCTGCGGTCGAGCAGTCGGACGAGGCGTCGGTCGTCGGCGGTCACCTCGGGCCGGGACCACTCGGGCTCGCCGGCCGGGCCGACGACGACGGCGCGCGGGTCGTCGACTGTCACCTGCCAGCGCAGCACGGTCTCGCCGCCGGGGGGCAGGTCGACCGGCCAGACCAGCCGGGGCGTGGTGGCCCGCTCGCCGTCGGCGAGCACGTCGGCGCCCGGCGCGCTGACGGTGACGGTGATTCCGGTGCCCGACCAGGTGAGCGTGCCCGGCTGGCCGGTCGTGGCCGCCAGCGCGTCGGTGGTGCCGCCGGACTTGACGACCTCGATGGGTGCCAGGTCGCAGCCGAGGTCGACGGTGACTGTGGCCTGTACGTCGACAGTGGCGGTGGAGGCGATCCGCAGTTCCTCGGTGAGGCCGTTGCGGGTGGCCCGCCGGAGTCGGTCGACGCGGACGGTGGGGTCGGGGGTGGTGTCACCGAGCCAGCGGGCCAGGCTCACGAAGTGTGCGCCGTGCGGGCCGTCGTCGCCGCGGGTCAGCCCTTCGAGCTCCCGTTCGTCGACCCGCAGCTCGGCGCGGGAGAGCACCCGGGCGTCGGCGTGGAAGACGCCCTGGACGCCGGTGGGGCGGATCTGCCCGGTCGCGTCCCCCAGCGCGCTGGTCGGGGCGAAGACCACCCCGACCAGCTCGTGCAGGAGGGGTTGCAGCTGGCGTTCGGTCACGGTGTGGCTCCAGATCCTCGGGGTGCGGGGCGGCCATCTTGACAACGCGCCCCTGGCGGTGCAAAGTGCGAAACATTCCAGAAACTTGAACGATCCAATCCTGCCTTATCCAAATTGGATCGTTCAAGACGGCGAGAGGGATTAAGTGGCCGAAAAGGTGACCATCGCGACGGTGGCCCGGCACGCCCGAGTCAGCCGGCAGACGGTGTCCAACGTGCTCAACGCCCCGCACATCGTGCGGCAGGAGACCCGTCAGCGGGTCGAGGACGCGATCAACGCGCTCGGCTACCGGGCCAACCAGGCCGCCCGGCAGATGCGCACCGGCCGCTCCCGCCTCATCGCCGCCCGGATCGAACCGACCCGCGACGGCATCAACGGCTCCGTGCTCGACCGCTTCCTGCACGGCCTCACCGAGACCGCCGACGCCGCCGGCTACCGGGTGCTGCTCTACACCGCCACCGACGACGACCGGGAGATCGCCACCTACGGCGACCTGCTCGGCACCTACGAGTTGGACGCGTTCGTGTTGGTGGGCACCAAGTACGGCGACCCGCGTACCGAATGGCTCGCCGACCGGGACGTACCGTTCGTGACCTTCGGTCGCCCGTGGGACGCGCTCGACGCGCACCCCTGGGTGGACGTGGACGGCGCCGCCGGCACCGCCCAGGCCACCCGGCGCCTGCTCGACGCCGGCCACCGGCGGATCGCCTTTCTCGGCTGGCCGGTCGGCTCCGGCGTCGGCGACGACCGGCGCGCCGGCTGGCGCGACGCGCTGCACGCGGCCGGCGTCGACCCGACCGGGCTGCACCGGGAGACCGAGGACGGCATCGCCGAGGGCGAACGCCTGATGCGTGACCTGCTGGTCGACGTGGCGCCGAGCGCCGTGGTCTGCGCCAGTGACTCGCTCGCCCTCGGCGCCCTCCAGGCCATCCGCGGCGTCGACCCGCCCGTGTCGGTGATCGGCTTCGACGACACGCCGGTGGCCGCCGCGGTCGGGCTGACCAGCGTCAGCCAACCGCTCGGCGAAGCCGCCGCCCGCTGCGTGGACCTGCTCACCGGGGTCCTCGACGGCGACCACGAGACCCCCACCCCCGTGCTGCTTCAGCCCTCGTTGGCGCTGCGGCACACCGCGTAGTCCCACCCCCCCACCAGGAGAAACCATGGCACCCCGAACAATCACCCGGGCAGCGGTGGCCGGCCTCGCCGCCGTCGCCCTCCTCGGCTCCGCCGCCTGCGGCAGCGGCTTCGACGACTCGTCCGGCGACACCGCCCAGTCCAGTGGCCCCGCGAGCCTGCAGATCCTGATCGGCTCGTCCGGTGACGCCGAGACCAAGGCCGTGCAGGACGCCGCCGCGAAGTGGGCCACCAGCTCCGGCAACACCGCGACGGTCACCCCGGCGCAGGACCTCACCCAGCAGCTCGGCCAGGGCCTGGCCGGCGGCACCCCGCCGGACGTCTTCTACGTGGACGCGGCCCAGTTCGCCAACTACGCCAGCGTCGGCGCCCTCGAGCCGTACGGCGACAAGGTCAGCAACTCGGGCGACTTCTACGAGAGCCTGCGCAGCGCCTTCACGTACGACGGCAAGCTCTACTGCGCGCCCAAGGACTTCTCGACCCTGGCCCTGCAGATCAACACCGAACTGTGGGCCAAGGCCGGGCTGACCGACGCCGACGTGCCGACGACCTGGGAGCAGCTCACCGCCGCCGCCCAGAAGATCAAGGCCAAGGGGCAGGTCCCGCTGGCCCTCGGTGACACCCGGGACCGGATCGGCGCCTTCATGGTGCAGAACGGCGGCTGGCTGGTGAGCAAGGACGGCAAGCAGCCCACCGCCGACACCCCGGAGAACCTCGCCGCCCTCCAGTACGTCAAGACCATGCTCAGCACCGGCCTGGCCAAGTACCCGAAGCAGCTCGACTCCGGCTGGTCCGGTGAGGCGTTCGGCAAGGGCAAGGCCGTGATGACCATCGAGGGCAACTGGATCAAGGGTGCCCTCCAGAACGACTTCCCGAACGTGAAGTACAAGGTCGTGGCGCTGCCGGCCGGCCCCAAGGGGCAGGGCACGCTCTCCTTCACCCAGTGCTGGGGCATCGCCGCGAAGAGCAAGTACAAGGATCAGGCGATCAAGTTCGTCGAGGCGATGACCAGCGGCGAGCAGCAGATGACCTTCGCGAAGGCGTTCGGTGTCATGCCGTCCCGCCAGTCGGCGCGTGACCAGTACACCGCCGCGTTCCCGGCGGACAAGGTGTTCGTCGACGGCGTCGCGTACGCCCAGGGCCCGGTGAACGCTCCGAAGATGGACAGCGTCCTCAAGGACCTCGACACCGGTCTGCAGGGGCTCGCCAACGGCGACCCGAAGACCGTGCTGCAGAACTTCGACAAGAACGCCAAGGCCGCGCTCGGCGGCAGCTGAGGTGAGGGCGGGGCCCCGGCGACCACCGGGGCCCCGCCGCACGTCGGCCGGAGAGAGGAAGGGAGGGAAGATGGCAACCGAGACACTGACCGCCGTGGCGACCGCGGGCGGGGCGGGCCCCCGCCGCAGCAGGGGCGGCATCCGGAGCAACGAGAACCTCGCCGGCTGGCTCTTCGTCGCGCCGGTGATCGTCATTCTGGGGCTGTTCCTGCTGCTGCCGATCCTGATGGCGCTCTGGGTCAGCCTGACCGACTGGAACGGCCAGGGCAGCCCGTTCACCGGCAACGTCCCGTTCGTCGGCGCGCACAACTACACCCAGTTGTTCACCGAGGACGGGCTGGCCCGCCGCGACTTCATGACCAGCATCCGCAACAACATCTACTACGTGGCGATCGTGGTGCCGGCGCAGACAGTGCTCGCGCTCGGACTGGCGTTGGTCGTCAACAACCGGATGCTCAAGGGCAAGAGCTTCTTCCGCAGCGCCTTCTACTTCCCCTCGGTGACCAGCTCGGTCGCGATCAGCGTGGTGTTTCTCTTCCTCTTCGCCAACTCGGGCGCGGTGAACGCGCTGCTCGGCTTCGTCGGGATCGACGGCCCGGAGTGGTTCGCCGATTCCCGGGGCGTGCTGCACCTGCTGTTCGGCGCTGTCGGCGTCGACTCGCCACCGGCGGCACTGACCGACGGCGGCCCGTTCGGGTTGACCTGGTGGGACTGGCTGGCCGGCCCGAGCGTGGCGATGATCTCGATCATCACGTTGGTCGTCTGGACCACCTCCGGCACGTTCATGCTGATGTTCCTGGCCGGCCTGCAGAACGTGCCGGTCACCCTCGACGAGGCGAGCAACCTCGACGGCGCCTCCCGGTGGCAGCGCTTCCGCTACGTCACCCTGCCGATGATCAGACCCACCATGTTCCTGGTGCTCACCCTCGGCATGATCGGCTCCTGGCAGGTCTTCGACCAGGTGTACGTGATGAGCCAGGGCGACCCGGCCAAGACCACACTCACCCCGGCGTACCTGTCGTACCGGACCGCCTTCGCCGACTTCGACTACGGCTCCGGCGCCGCGATCTCCTTCGTGCTGTTCCTGATCATCATCGTGCTCACACTGATCCAGCGCCGGGCGCTGGCCGAGCGGGACACCGACCGACCGCGCCGCGGCTGGTGGCGTCGACGCGTACCGGAGAGGTCCTGAGATGGCCGTGCTCACCGACCGCCCGGCGGCGGCGCCCGCGCGGCGCAACGAGCGCGCGGCCCGCACCCTGGCCACCCGCTTCCTGGGGTACGCCACGCTGGTCTTCTTCGGGCTGGTGTTCCTCTACCCGTTCGTCATCCAGATCGGCAACGCGCTCAAGACCGAACCCGACGCGGCGGCGAACCCCCTGTCACCGTTCCCGGACCCGCTCACGCTGGCCGGCTTCGAACGGATCTTCGCCGGCACCAACTTCCCGCTCTGGCTGGGCAACTCGCTGCTGGTGACGGTGCTGGTCACCATCGGCCGGGTCTTCTTCGACTCGCTCGCCGGGTACGCGCTGGCCCGGCTGCGGTTCCGGGGCCGCAGCGGGCTGTTCGCCGCCGTCATCGCGGTGATGGCGGTCCCCGGGGTGGTGCTGCTGATCCCGAAGTTCCTGGTGCTCAACCAGCTCGGCCTCTACAACAGCTACGCCGGTCTGGTGGTGCCGCTGCTGGCCGACGCGGCGGGCGTGTTCATCATGAAACAGTTCTTCGAGTCGATCCCGGTGAGTGTCGAGGAGGCCGCCCGGATCGACGGGGCGAGCATCTTCCGTACCTTCTGGTCGGTGGTGCTGCCGATGGCGAAACCGGCGCTGATCACCCTCACCATCCTGTCGTTCCAGAGCTCCTGGAACGAGTTCCCGCACAGCCTGGTGTCGGTGCAGGACCCGGACCTGTTCACCCTGCCACGCGGCCTGGCCGACCTGGTCAGCGGCTCGCTCGGCAAGGGCACCCAGTACCCGCTCAAGCTCGGTGCCGCGCTGCTGGCCACCATCCCGGTGGCGATCATCTTCGTGGTGTTCCAGCGGTACTTCGTCCGCGACGCCAACGACGGCTCGGACAAGGGCTGACCGGCCCGGTGTGGCGGCCCCGACCGGGGCCGCCACACCGGTCGGCAGCGGGCGTCAGTGTCGGGTGGCGGTCGGCGCGGACTCCTCGGGCTGCGCCGGCTCGGCACCGACCGGCGCATAGGGCGGCACCGACCGGAACGCCAACGCGGCGACCACGGCCAGCCCGAGCAGCACGACGGCGCCCACGGCGGCCGTCACGACCAGCCCACTCGTGTACGCCGCCCGGGCGGCTTCGACCAGCGGGCCGCCCACCCCGCCCGGCAGCTCACCGGCCACCGTCACCGCCCCGGCCAGCCCGTCGCGGGCACGGGCCGCCGCCTCGGCGGGCAGCCCCGCGGGCAGCGCCGGACCCAGCTCGGAGCGGTAGACGGCGGCGCCCACGCTACCCAGGACCGCCACACCCAGGGCGATGCCCAACTCGCCGCTGGTCTCCGAGAGCGACGCTGCCGAGCCGGCCCGTTCCGGTGGCGCCGACCCGACGATCAGGTCGGTGACCAGGGCCGACGGCAACGCGATCCCGGCGGAGGTGACGACGAAGGCGACCAGGACGACAAACAGGGCGTGGTCGCCATCCGCGCCGGTGAGGAGCAGGAAGCCCGCCGCCGTGACCAGTTGCCCGACGGCCATCACGTGCCCCGGTCGGAACCGCCGGGCCAGCAACGGAGCCAGTGTGGTCGCGCCGATCATCGCCACCGCCTGCGGCACCAGTAGCAGCCCGGCGCGTAGCGGGGTCAGCCCTTCGACCAGTTGCAGCCACTGGCTGACCAGCAGGAAGGTGCCGCCCATCAACAGACCGTTGAGCAGGAACACCAGCAGTGCGGCGGTGAACGTGCGGTTGTTGAAGAGGCCCACGTCCAGCAGCGGGTGAGGCAGTCGGCGCTGCCGCCGCACGAAGACCACCCCGACCAGCAGGCCGGTCACGATCGCCAGCACGGCCAGCGGCCGCCATCCATGCCGGGCCAGTTCCTTGACGCCGTAGACCGCCGGCAGGATGGTGGCGAGCGACAACGCGACGCTGACCAGGTCCAGTCGGCCGGGGTGCGGGTCGCGGAACTCCGGAAGCAGCAGCGGCGCGACCACCAGCAACACCGCCATCACCGGCACACCCAGCAGGAACGCCGAGCCCCACCAGAAATTCTCCAGCAGCACCCCGCCGATCACCGGCCCGACCGCCATCCCGCCCATGAAGCAGCTCATCCAGACCCCGACCGCTACCGCGCGCTGAGCCGGGATCTGGAACATGTTGCTGATCAGGGCCAGCGTGGAGGGCATCAGCGTGGCCCCGGCGACACCGAGCAGGGCCCGCGCGGCGATCAGCAGCGGCGGGTTCGGTGCGTAGGCGGCCACCACCGAGACCACGGCGAAGGCACCGGCCCCGATCAACAACAGGCGCCGACGACCGATCCGATCGCCCAGGGTGCCCATCGTGACCAGGAAACCGGCCACCAGGAAACCGTACGCATCGGTGATCCACAACTGCTGCGTGCTGTCGGCGCCGAGGTCCGCGCTGAGGCTCGGCAGAGCCAGGTAGAGCACGCTCAGGTCGAGTGCCAGCAGCAGGGTGGGCAGGGCCAACACGGCTAGCCCAATCCACTCCCGACGCCCGGCTGCGGGGTGTGCTGTCCGCATGGGTCTCACCCTTCTGGTGACGGCTGGTGTCGGAGGGTGGACGACGGACCGGCCCCGAACTCATCGGTCGACGGTCAGGCGATTCTGTCGGGCAGGCCGAAGCGGGCGAAGAGCGCCGGCTCCAGGAAGTGGGTGAGCCGGGTGATCCGGCCGTCGGCGACGTCGACGAGCTGGATGGAGAACGCTCGCCGCCCCCCAGCCTCGTCAGGGCGGTACTGCGCCAGCGCCGGACCGCCGTTGGCCGAGACCGGCACCAGCCGGGAACCTTGGCAGCCGGACGCCGGCCAGGAAGCCATCCACCGGCCGATGTCGGCCGCCCCGGACAACCACATCCGGTACGGAGGCATGCTGTGCACCGCGTCCTCGCGCAGCAGACCCACGAGAGCGTCGATGTCGTAGCGCTCGAACACCCGCACGTAGCGGTCCAGCAGGTCGCGATGCTCCTCGTCCAGGGCCGGGCCGGGCGTCGCACCGGGACGCTCGGCCAGCGTGGCCCGGGCACGTTGCAGCGCACTGTTGACGGCGGGCACGCTGGTCTCGAGCAGACCGGCGACCTCGTCGGCATGCCAGCTCAGCACGTCCCGCAGGATCAGCACCGCGCGCTGCCGGGCAGGCAGGTGCTGGAGTGCGGCGACGAACGCCAACCGGACCGAATCCCGCAGCACGGCCAGCTCCGCCGGATCCGCAGTGGGCAGCACCGCCGCGTCCGCCGCCGGCCCCACCCAACCCGCCTCCGCCTCACCGAGGCTCGGGGCCACCGGCGGCGACGGGTCACCGAAATCCGTCGGCAGGGCCCGCCGCCGGTGACCCCTCAGCAGATCCAGGCAGACATTGGTGGCGATCCGATACAGCCAGGTGCGCGTGCTGGAGCGGCCGTCGAAGCCGCTCCACCCGCGCCAGGCCCGCAGCAGAGTCTCCTGCACCGCGTCCTCGGCGTCGAACAGCGAACCGAGCATCCGGTAGCAGTAGCCGGTCAGCTCGACCCGGAACTCCTCCAGGTGACCCTCGGCGGTCGGCGTCGACAGCGGCGCGGTGGCTGAGCTCATGGGCCGACCGTAGGCGACCGGTCGGACATCGGCGCCCACTCTGGCCGGGGCGCGCCGACCCGTGCCGGTATCGGTCCGGGCGTCAGCGCGGGTCAGCCAACGGGCTCGTCGTCGACCGGCACCTTCTCGGTCGGCACGCCCACGTGCAGGCGCACCTGAGGCACCAGCATGTCGTCGACGTCCAGCGCCCGGGCCGCGCCGTCGAGCTCCCACCCCGTGCTGGTGAGGAACTTGCGGGTCGCCTCGTCACCGTCGAACGCCCAGGCCACCGCCCGACTCATCCCGTCCTCCCGCCACAGGTCGACGGCGGCGGCGAGCAGCCGACTGCCGTGCCCGCGCCGGCCCCACCGAGGCTCGACCAGCAGGTCGGTCACCGCCGCCACGTCCGGGCCGAGCGCGTCGGCCGGCTCACCCGGGGCCAACGCCTCGGCGTCGGCCGGGCCGGAGGCGGCGAACCCCACCAGATACGATTGCTCGGCCTGTTCGACGGCGACCAGCACCCGGTGCGCGCCCGAGGGCGGCTCCAGAACCGCGGCGCTCCACCGCCGGGCGAGGAACGCCTCGTCCAGGTTGTCGAGCACATGCCGAGGCAGGATCCGGCGGTACGCGACCCGCCAGGTCGCGAGCTGGATGCGTGCGATCTCGCCGGCGTCCTCGGGACGCGCCGGGCGGACGTACCCGAGAGCCATGGGACGGAAGCCTACGCAGGGCGAGGGAGACGACGGTGGCGCAGGGTGCCAACAGGACGACAGCGCAGGTCGTCGGGGTGGTGGTGCTCGCCGCGGCGGTCGCCGGGTTCCTCGCCGTCGCCGCCGTCCGGCACGGCTTCTTCGACCTGAAGGTCTACTACGGCGCGTTGACGTGGTGGGTGCACGACGGCGGGGAGATCTACGACTACCTCAAGCCGGGCACCCAGTACGGCTTCACCTATCCGCCGTTCGCCGCGCTGGTCATGCTGCCGATGGCGTACCTGCCGTGGACGGCGGCGATCGTGGTGAGCGTGCTCGCCAGCGTGGCCACCACCACGGTGCTGATCTGGTGGCTGGTCGACCCGATCGCCCGCCGCGCCGGCTGGACCCGGTGGTTCGCCCTCGCCGTGGCGCTCTGCCTGGCCGCCGCGTTCGAGCCGATGCGGGAGACGGTCAACTTCGGCCAGGTCAACACGCTGCTGCTCTTCCTGGTGGCCGTGGACCTGCTGCGGCTGCTTCCGGCCGGCAACCGGTGGACCGGGGTGGGCATCGGCCTCGCCACGGCGATCAAACTGACCCCTGGCGTGTTCATCGTCTACCTGCTGGTGACCGGTCGGTGGCGGGCGGCGCTCACCGCCAGCGGTACGGCCGCCGCTGTGTCGCTGCTGGCCGCGGCGCTCTTCCCCGACGCGTCCCGGGAGTTCTGGACCGAGGCGCTGTGGAACACCGGGCGGGTGGGTGAGCTGGCCTTCGTCTCCAACCAGTCGCTGCGCGGGGTGGTCGCCCGGCTCGACCCGGAGCACCCGAGCACCCTGCTGTGGCTGCTGCTGGTGCTCGGCACCCTGGCGCTCTGGGCCTGGCGGTCCCGGGCCGCCGTCGCGGCCGGCGACGAGGCGACCGGCCTGGCGCTGACCGGCGCGGTGATGTGCCTGGTCAGCCCGGTCACCTGGGTGCACCACCTGGTCTGGCTGCTGCCCGCGCTGATTTTGCTGGTCGACAACGCGATGGCCGCGCCGGCCGGCCGCCGCCGGCAGGTCCTGCTGGTCGCCGCGACCATCGGGTACGCGCTGCTGATCAGCCGGACCGTCTGGCTCTGGGAGAAGGACTTCACCGGCGTCGACGGCTTCCTGGGCAGCAACGCCTACGTGTGGGTCAGTCTGGCGCTGCTGGCCTTCCTGCCGATCCGCCGGTGGCTGACCCCGGACGGTTCAACGGTCGAGGCGTCCGGCGTACCGCAGCTCGACCAGCCCGACCGGCGGGCCCCCACCGGCCAACGGCACCTGGTAGGTCGACTCCTCACCGTCCGGTGACAGGCCGGCCCGCTCGCAGAACCGCCGGGCCCGCCGGTTGTCCGCCAGCACCCACGCCCGGTACCCGGCCCAGCCCCGCTCGGTGAGCCCGATCCGGGCGGCGTCCAGCAACGCCGCGGCGGTCCCGTCACCCCAGTAGGCCGGCTCCACGTAGAGCGCCACCACCTCGCCGACCGTCGGGTCCAGGTCGTCCCGGTCCTGGTTGCGGCGGTACGGCCCGAAAGTGGTGAAACCCACGACCGACCCGTCCACCTCGCCGAGCAGAGTGGTGAACGGGTGCTCTAGGTCGGCGGTGCCGACGTCGCGGCGACGCTGCGCCCAGGCCACCACGTTGAGCCGTCCGAGCACCTCGTCCGGCATGAAGCCGGCATAGCCCGCCTGCCAGCCGTGTACGTGTACCCGGGCGACCGCCTCGGCGTCGTCCGGCTCCTCCCGACGGATGGTCAGCATTGCACCGTTCTATGCCTCGTTGGTCGTCACGTCCAGCTTCCCGCACCGGCGTCGTACCGATGAATTAAGGTCGCCGACGATGACCGCACCGGAATCACTCTCGCTCGCCCAGGCCCGCCGCGCGGCGCTCGCCGCCCAGGGCTTCGCCGACCCGGCGCCGACGGGCGTGCCCACCCGCCGGCACCTCCGTCGGGTGCTGGGCCGGGTCGGGCTGATCCAGATGGACTCGGTCAACGTGCTGCAACGCGCGCACTACCTGCCGCTCTACAGCCGACTCGGGCCCTACCCGACCACCCTGCTCGACCAGGCCGCCTACCGACGCCCGCGCGAGCTGTTCGAATACTGGGGCCACGAGGCGTCGCTGGTCCCCGTCGAGCTGCACCCGATGCTGCGCTGGCGGATGGCCCGCGCGCACAGCGAATCCTGGGGCGGCATGCGGCGGATCGCCCAGGAGCAGCCGGAACTGGTCGCCTGGGTCCGGGACGAGGTGGCCGCCCGGGGGCCGCTGACCGCCGCCGAGATCGAGCACGACGCGCCCCGGGAGACCGGCAACTGGGGGTGGAACTGGTCGGCGGTCAAGCGGGCGTTGGAGTTCCTGTTCTGGGCCGGGGAGGTGGCCGCCGCCGAGCGCAGCACCTCCTTCGCGCGCCGCTACGACCTGCCCGAGCGGGTGCTGCCCGCGGCGGTGCTGGCCGCACCCACCCCGACCGACGCCGAGGCGTACCGCACGTTGGTGGCCCTCGCGGCACGGTCGCTCGGGGTGGCCGCGGAGCCGGAGCTGCGCGACTACTTCCGGTTGCCGCTGGCCGGTGCCCGGCAGGCCGTCGCCGAGCTGGCCGAGGCCGGTGAGCTGGTGCCGGTCACCGTGGCGGGCTGGCGCCAGCCCGCCTGGCTGCACGCGTCCGCCCGGCTGCCCCGCTGGGTGCGGGGCAACACACTGGTCAGCCCCTTCGATCCGCTGATCTGGGAACGGGCCCGCACCGAGCGGCTGTTCGGCTTCAACTACCGGATCGAGATCTACGTCCCGGCACCACAGCGGGTCTACGGCTACTACGTGTTGCCATTCCTACAGGGCGACCGGTTCACCGCCCGGGTCGATCTGAAGGCCGATCGCAAGGCCGGGGTGCTGCTCGTCCCGGCCGCCTGGCTCGAACCCGGCGCCGACCCGGGGGAGACCGCGGTGGCGCTCGCCGCCGAGCTGTACCGGCTCGCCGGCTGGCTCGGCCTGGACGCGGTGGCACCGCCCGCCGCCGGCGACCTGGCCGGTCCGCTCACCGCCGCGTTGGCCGGCGTGTCCGGTGTACCGTGAGCGCGTGACGAGCGCTCCCGGACCGGTCGACCAGCCGCAGCCCGCCCCCGGGGCGGTCCACACGGCGCCCGCGGACTCTGTTCCCAGCGGCGCGGGTCCCGGTGGGTTCGGTCCCGGTGGCGCGGGTCCTGGTGGCTCTGGTCCCGGTGGCGCGGCTTTCGGTGGCTCGGCGCCGGAGGGTTGGCCGACGACCCCGCCTGGTGGCTATGCGGCTCCTGAGCCGGACCGGCTCACCCGGTTCGTGCTGCGGCTCTACGAACGATCCCCGCGCTGGGCGGTGCCGCTGGCCGCGCTCGGCTGCGTCGCCATCGGCATGAGCTACGCGCTGCTCAGCAACCCGACCCACGCCGACCCGGACGCCGCGCCCACCTGCCTGCTCAAGTTGACCACCGGGCTGGACTGCCCGGGCTGTGGTGGCACCCGCGCACTCTGGTACGTGCTGCACGGTGACCTGCCGGCCGCCGCCCGGCACCACTTCGTCTTCATCTTCGCGCTGCCGTTCCTCGCGTACCTCTTCGTGGCCTGGGCCGGCAGCCAGGCGTTCGGTTGGCGACTGCCCGAACTGCGGATCAGCTCGAAGGTCATCGGCGGCTTCCTGGCCGCGTGGCTGGCCTTCTCGGTGCTCCGCAACCTGCCCTGGGCGCCGTTCACGTCGCTCTACGTCTGACCGCCCTGCCGCCGACTGCCGCCCCCGCCTCGCTGGTAACCGAGTGCGCCGGCGCGCGATGCGGGGCTCGGCCGGCATGCTCTGTTCGGCGTCCTTTGGAGCTGATTCGTTTACGACATCACGGGCCTCCTCCGCCGCCACTTCATGCCCGACTCGGCATTCAGGAAACCGGGCCATCCACCCGACCCGGATACCCCGACTTGCAGGAACGCGAGTCGATCACCCAGTAGGCAGCCGGACGCCCACGCCTCGCGGCGCACCGCGGCCGACGCATTTCGCCCCAAGATCGTGCTCGATCCTGGATGTAGTGGTGTCGGGCGCGGCGGATCCCACTACATCCGGGATGTTGCGCGATCTTGCGGGCGGAAGCGGCTGCCGGGTCGCTCGGGTCGCGCTTGAATTGTTCGGGGCGCTTGGACGCCTGGGCGAGGCTCGGGCCACGCTCGTCGGGTTGGGAGGGCCCATCCTCCGCAGAGAGACGTGCCTGATGGAGAGCCCCATCCGTCGGGCTGATGTCGCAAACGATTCAGCTCCAAAGGACGCCGATGGGACTGTCCGCCCCGGCCTCGACAACGATCACGCCGGGCGCCGGACGCCGGGCGCCGGACGCCGGGCCCGGGACCCCACGCCCGGGCCCGGGATCCCAAGCGCCCGACCCCAAGCCCCGGGCCCCAAGCCCCGGACCTCGCCCGGGGTTTCGGCGACTTCACCGCTGCTGAGTGATCGACATTGCACGGGGCGCGCCTGAGTTGGGCCGGGCGGCACCCCACCACTAAAGTCCCAGGAATGCCGGACATGGTGCAGCCCCAGGTCAAGTTGATCGCGTGGACCCAATTCGCGGCCCCGGACGACGTGCCGTGGTCGACCGACGCGGAGGGTGGCCAGGCGCTCGCCGAGTTCGCCGGCCGGGCCTGCTACCAGTCGTGGAAGAAGCCGAACCCGGCGACCGCCACCAACGCCGGCTACCTGGCGCACATCCTCGAAGTGGGTCACCTGAGCGTGCTGGAGCACGGGTCGGTCACCTTCTACTTCACCGGGGTGTCCCGCTCCTTCACCCACGAGCTGATCCGGCACCGGCACTTCTCGTACTCCCAGCTCTCTCAGCGGTACGTCCCGGAGCGGGACGCGGCCATGGTCGAGCCGGCCGTCATCGCCGACGACCCGGAGCTGCACAAGAAGTTCGTGGAGGCCGCCGAGGCGAGCGTTCGGGCGTACACCGAGTTGCTGGAGGGCCTGGAGCAGCGCTTCTCCGACGAGCCGAACCCGACGCTGCGCCGCAAGCAGGCCCGGCAGGCGGCCCGGGCGGTGCTGCCCAACGCCACCGAGACGCGGATCGTGGTCTCCGGCAACTACCGGGCCTGGCGGCACTTCGTCGCGATGCGGGCCACCGAGCACGCCGACGTGGAGATCCGTGAGCTGGCCGTGGAGTGCCTTCGCCAGCTCCAGGGCGTCGCCCCGAACGTGTTCGCCGACTTCGTGATCTCCACGCTGCCGGACGGCACCGAAGTGGCGGCCAGCCCGCACGAGGCGTCCTGAGCCCTTCCCCGACGGGCCCCGGCTGGTCGTCCGCTAGGTTGGAGGGTATGACGCACGACCACCTCGACGCCGCGGCCCGACCGGCGTCCCGCCCCTTCGGCCGGATGCTCACCGCCATGGTGAGCCCGTTCACCCCCGACGGTTCCCTCGATCTCGACGGCGCCGCCCGGCTGGCGAGCCACCTGGTCGACGAGCAGGGCAACGACGCGTTGGTGGTCAACGGCACCACCGGCGAGTCGCCGACCACCACCGACGCGGAGAAGGAGCACCTGATCCGGGCCGTGGTGGAGGCCGTCGGTGACCGCGCCAAGGTGGTCGCGGGCGTCGGCACCAACGACACCCGGCACACCATCGAGCTGGCCGCCGCCGCCGAGAAGGCGGGTGCGCACGGCCTGCTGGTGGTCACCCCGTACTACAACAAGCCGCCGCAGAGTGGGTTGCTGCGCCACTTCACAGCGGTGGCCGACGCCAGCGGCCTGCCGGTGATGCTGTACGACATCCCGCACCGCTCGGGCGTACCGATCGACACCGAGACGCTGGTCCGGCTCGCCGAGCACGGCCGGATCGTCGCGGTCAAGGACGCCAAGAGCGACCTGACCGCCACCAGCTGGGTCACCAGCCGGACCGCCCTCGCCTTCTACTGCGGCGAGGACGCCCTCACCCTGCCGGCGCTGGCCGTCGGGTCCGTGGGCGTGGTCGGCACCTCGACGCACTTCACCGGGGCGCTGACCGCACAGATGATCGAGGCGTACGACGCGGGGGACATGCCGACCGCGCTGGCCCTGCACCGGCGGCTGCTGCCGCTGTTCACCGGCATCTTCCGTACCCAGGGCACCATCCTGGTGAAGGCGGGCCTGGCGTCGCTGGGCCTGCCGGCCGGCCCGGTGCGGCCCCCGCTCGTGGACGCCACCGACGACGAGATCGCCCAGCTGCGCGCGGACTTCGCGGCAGCGGGCCTGGAGCTGCCCGAATGAACGAACGACACGATGGGCGCCGAGTGACGGCGTCGCAGAATGAGGTGGACGCGTGACCGAGGCGCACATCGAGGCGGAACTACCCCCGCCGCTGCCGGAAGGTGGCCTGCGGATCATCCCGCTCGGCGGGCTCGGCGCCATCGGTCGGAACATGACCGTCTTCGAGTACGACGGCAAGTTGCTGATCGTCGACTGCGGGGTCCTGTTCCCCGACGTCGAGCAGCCGGGTGTGGATCTGATCCTGCCCGACTTCGGTCCGATCCTGGACCGGCTGGCCGACGTGCAGGCGATCGTGCTGACGCACGGTCACGAGGACCACATCGGCGCGGTGCCGTACCTGCTCGCCCACAAGCCCGACATCCCGCTGGTCGGCTCACAGTTCACCCTCGCCCTGGTCGAGGCGAAGTTGGCCGAGCGGCGCATCCAGCCGTACACGCTTACCGTGCGGGAGGGCGGCCGCGAGCGGCTCGGCCCGTTCGAGTGTGAGTTCTTCGCGGTCAACCACTCGATCCCGGACGCCCTCGCGGTGGCCATCCGGACCCCCGCCGGCCTGGTGCTGCACACCGGCGACTTCAAGATGGACCAGCTGCCGCTGGACGGTCGGATCACCGACCTGGCCGGCTTCGCCCGGCTCGGCGCCGAAGGCGTCGACCTGCTGCTGTCCGACTCCACCAACGCGGAGATCCCCGGCTTCGTCACCCCGGAGCGGGAGATCGGGCCGGTGCTCGACTCGATCTTCGCGAAGGCCAAGGGCCGGATCATCGTGGCCTCGTTCGCCTCGCACGTGCACCGCGTGCAGCAGGTCTTCGACTCCGCCGCCGAACACGGCCGCAAGGTCGCGCTGATCGGCCGGTCCATGGTCCGCAACATGGGCATCGCCCGGGACCTCGGCCTGCTCAACATCCCGGCCGGCCTGGTCATCAGCATCGACGAGGCGACCACGCTGCCGCCGGATGAGATCGTGCTGATGTCCACCGGGTCCCAGGGTGAGCCGATGAGCGCCCTGGGCCGGATGGCCAGCGGCGACCACCGGCACATCACCATCGCCCCCGGTGACACCGTCGTGCTGGCCTCGTCGCTGGTGCCGGGCAACGAGACCTCGGTCTACCGGGTGATCAACCGGCTCGCTCGGGCCGGCGCGGTGGTCGTGCACAAGGACGTGGCCAAGGTGCACGTCTCCGGGCACGCCCCCGCCGGGGAACTGCTCTACCTGCTCAACGTGGTCCGGCCCAGCAACCTGATGCCGGTGCACGGCGAGTGGCGTCACCTGCGCGCCCACGCCCGGCTCGGCATCGAATCCGGGGTCGCCGCCGACCGGGTGGTGCTCTGCGAGGACGGCGACGTCGTCGACCTGGTCGAGGGCCGCGCCAGCCTGGTCGGGCACGTGAAGAGCCGGTACGTCTACGTGGACGGCCTCGCCGTCGGTGACGTCAGCGAGTCGCTGCTCACCGAACGGCGGATCCTCGGTGACGGCGGTTTCATCGCCACGACCGTTGTCGTCGACTCGGTCACCGGCAAGGTGGTCGCCGGCCCGACGCTCTCCGCGAAGGGCTTCTCCGAGGACCCGGAGGCGTTCAACCCGGTGGTGCCGCTGGTCACCGAGGCGCTCAACCGGGCCGCGGCGGACGGCATCACCGACCCGCACCAGCTCCAGCAGATCGTCCGGCGGACCGTGGGGCGGTGGGTCAACGACAAGTACCGTCGCCGGCCGATGATCGTGCCCACCGTCGTCGAGGTCTGAGCAACTCCCGCTGACGCCGGTCCACCCGAACGGGGTGGGCCGGCGTCCGCCGTACCCGGGAGGTCAGGGCAGGGCGGCGACGGCCTCGGCGTACGCGACGCCGGTGGCGATGGCGGCGTCCATGAGGATCCGCAGCTGCGCCGGGGCGACCCCGTGCGCCAGGTCGGTGGCCACGTCGCCGGCCAGCACCAACTCGTCGCCGAGGTCGTGCGCGTACGCCTTGGGCAGCAGCCGGTCGTGGTTCCACGCGTTGCAGAAGGCGTACGCCTCGGCGCGGCGGGCCGCCGGCAGCCGGCGGTTGGCCATGGCGCGGGCGTGCAACACCTCACCGCGTTCACCGGCCCGCCGGAACTGGATCACCGCACCCTCCCAGTGGCCGACCACGGTGCCGCCCTCGTCCATCAGGTACTTGTCGCCGCGCCCGTCCAGGATCGCGGTGATCATGGCGAGGGACAGCGCCGACAGCTCGCGTTCACCCAGTTCGGCCTCGGCCTCCGCGTCGGAGTGGTCGGTGTCGGGCTCGTCGAGCCCGTCGGGTTCGTCGTCGGTGGGCAACGGAACGGGTGCCGCGAGCGGGCGCTCGGCCAGCCAGGCGGCCATCCGTCCGGAGTGGTGCCCGGTGCCGTTGCGCGCGTCGAAGCTGCCGGCCAGCTCGCTGGCCACCCCGAGCAGCAGCGCCCCGAGCGTGTCGACGTCCACCTCGGTGGCCGTCCGCTCGCCGTACGCCGGGCGGGGCATCGTCCGCCCGCCCAGCCCGGCGTCGGCGGCCAGCCCGCAGACCAGTGCCCCGGCGGCGGCGAACTCCATCGCGGCGAGGTCGTCGGTCGGCCGGTCCAACCGGGGCAGCTGCTCGGCCAGAATGGCCAGCCCGCGTTCCAGGTGCCCGCCCAGCGCGCAGAACCGCAGGTGCGCGGCGAGGTGCGGGAACGCCGCACGCTCGTGCCGGTGTCGGCGGTACGCCCGCACGTGTGCCGCCGCCGCGCGCGCCGACTCGCCGGTGCGCAGTGCCGGCAGTAGACCGGCGACCAGGTCCCGCTCGGGCTGGTCGGTGCAGGACCGCGGGTCGCCGTCGGATTCCGCGAGCTCGGTGAGCGCCGCGGTCCACTCGCCCCAGCCGGCCAGCAGCTCGGCGCGCCGGGCCGAGGCGCAGCCCGGGCAGCCGCCGGCCGGGCCGGGCCGTTTGCCGGCCCATCGCTCGTACCAGTGCCGGGCGGTGGGCTCGTCGCCCAGGTGGTCGGCGATGCGGCAGTGCAGCTCCGCGACGGTCGGTGTGTCCGGACCGTCCGCGCCGACCCGGTGGGCCAGGTCGTGCAGCAGGGACCGGGTCTGGTCCAGCCCCACCCGGGGGGTGCCGAGCAGCGCCTCCACCGCGTACCGCTGGTAGCGCAGCAGCAGCCCGGTCTCCGGGTCGGTGAGCAGGTCGGGCCGGTGGTCGGCGGCGGCCCGGCAGCGCCGGACCGGCTCGACCAGACGCCACCGCTCCCCGTGCAGCAGGTACGCCTCGATCAGCGCGAACCGCGCGTCCATCCCGGACCGGACGTCGCCGGCCGCGTCGGCGCGCTCGGCGAGCCGTTCCAGGGCCACCTGCCGCGCCGGGCCGTCGGGGAGGTCCCGGGCGTCGGCGAGCGCGGCCTCCAACGCCGGTATGCGGCCCCGCCCCGGGCGGTCACCGGTGCCGGTGGGTGGCGTGCCGGTGCGGCTGCCGGTGAACTCGTCCCGGCCGGTCACGACGGCACCGCGCCGGGCAGTCGGCGGACCGCCACGGCCAGCTGGCAGCCGGTGGAGATGCCACAGTCGAGCAGTTGGTCGAGCTGGTGTGGGGTCACGCCGCGTTCCAGGTCGGTGATCACCTCTCCGTACACCCGGGCCCGCCCGTTGTCGTCGACGTGCACGAACGCCTTCGGCCAGAGCCGGTCGTGGTTCCAGGAGTTGCAGAACGCGTACAGGTCGGGCACCCGTTCGATGCCGAAGGTCGGATCGACCATGGTGCGGATCTGGAGCAGCTCCCCGTCGCCGCCGACGCGGAGGAACCAGATCAGGTTGTCGTCGAAGTTGCCCACCAGCTCGCCGTCCACTGTCGGGTCGGCGGACCGGCCGCGGGCAGCGAGCACCGCGGCGACCAGTTCGCCGGTCAGCGGACGCAGTGCGCCAGGGTGGCCGGCCAGCGGATCGTCCGGATCACCCTCGATCTCCGGCGACGCCATGGGGCATCCCTTCTGAGGCGGATATCACGACCGGCGGTGGGGTTCGTGTTACGACGCGCGGACACGACCCGGAAAAGCGGGGTTCTGCCCGGCCCCACCGTTACCGTGACTCTATGGCGGGCCGTACCTCTCAGGCGAGCCGGCGGCGCGGCGCGTCGCCGCGCGGTGGCACCAACAGTCGTGCCCGTCAACCGGCGAAGAAGACCACCCGGGCACCGGTCCGACGTCGCACCACGCCGCCCCGGCCCAGCCCGGCGGTCTACGTCGGCCGTGCGGTCGGTGCACTGTGGATGGGGCTGGCGCACGGCATGGGCTGGGCGGTGCGCGCCGCCGGCCGGCAGGCCGCCTCGGCCCGCGACCTCGACCCGGAGCACCGTCGCGATGGCGCGGGCCTGCTCATGTTCGGGCTCGCCCTGCTCTCCGCCGTGGCGCTCTGGCTGTCCGGGGCGGGGCCGGTGGGCGCACAACTTGCCGACACGATCCGGCTGTTCCTGGGCGCGATCTCGGTGGTCGTACCGGTGCTGCTGATGATCGGGGCGTGGCGGCTGATGCGTCAGCCGGCGGATCCGGAGCACCGGGGCCGTGGGCTGATCGGCTGGGGTTCGCTGCTGGTGTCGACCGCCGCGCTGCTCCAGATCGGTCAGAACCCGGCCGACACGCTGGAGCGTGACTTCGCCGGTGGCCTGGTCGGCGCGGGCGTCGGCGGGCTGCTGGAGCGGGCCGTGACCGCCTGGGTGGCGGTGCCGCTGCTCATCCTGCTGCTGCTCTTCGGTCTGCTCGTGGTGACCGCGACGCCGATCAACAAGATCCCCGAGCGGCTGGGCCTGCTCGCCGGTGGGCTGGTCAGCGCACCGGAGGCCGACGAGGAGACGGACGAACCGGCCGCCAAGCCGGCGCGCAAGCGGCAGCCGAAGCGGATGCCCGCGCCACTGGACCCGGACGACTTCGAGGACCTGGAGGGCGCGGACCTCCAGGAGACCATGGTGCTGCCGCGCAAGTCTCCGGCGAAGGTGCCGGCGAGCCGCAAGCCGCCGGTCGACCCGCCGGAGCACTCACCCGCCCCGACCCGGGCCGAGCAGCTCGCGTTGACCGGGTTGGCCGGGGACTACACGTTGCCGCCGGCCAACATGCTCAGCGCCGGGGCGGCCGCGAAGACCCGCAGCAAGGCCAACGACGAGGTGATCGCCGCGCTGACCGGCGTGTTCGACCAGTTCGACGTGGACGCCGCGGTCACCGGCTTCACCCGCGGCCCGACCGTCACCCGCTACGAGGTGGAGCTGGGGCACGGGGTCAAGGTCGAGCGGATCACCCAACTGTCCCGCAACATCGCGTACGCGGTGAAGTCGCCGGACGTGCGGATCCTCAGTCCGATCCCGGGCAAGAGCGCCGTCGGCGTGGAGATCCCGAACACCGACCCGGAGAACGTCGCCCTCGGCGACGTGCTGCGCTCGCGGGCGGCGACCAGTGACCACCACCCGATGGTGGTGGCGCTCGGCAAGGACATCGAGGGCGGCTACGTGGTGGCCAACCTCGCCAAGATGCCGCACATCCTGATCGCCGGCGCCACCGGCGCAGGCAAGTCGAGCTGCCTCAACACCCTGCTGGTCTCCATCCTCACCCGGGCCACCCCGGACGAGGTACGGCTGTTGCTGATCGACCCGAAGCGGGTCGAGATGACCGGCTACGAGGGCATCCCGCACCTGGTCACCCCGATTGTGACGAACGCCAAGAAGGCGGCCGACTCGCTGGACTGGGTGGTCCGCGAGATGGACATGCGCTACGACGACCTCGCCGCCAACGGGGTGCGGCACATCGACGATTTCAACCGCAAGGTCCGCAACGGCGAGATCAAGGCCCCGCCGGGCAGCGAACGCGAGATGCGTCCGTACCCGTACCTGCTGGTGATCGTGGACGAGCTGGCCGACCTGATGATGGTCGCGCCGCGCGACGTGGAGGACTCGGTCGTCCGGATCACCCAGTTGGCCCGGGCCGCCGGCATCCACCTGGTGCTGGCCACCCAGCGCCCCTCGGTCGACGTGGTGACCGGTCTGATCAAGGCGAACGTGCCGTCCCGGCTGGCGTTCGCCACCTCCTCCCTGGCGGACTCCCGGGTCATCCTCGACCAACCGGGCGCGGAGAAGCTGCTCGGCCGAGGTGACGGGCTCTTCCTGCCGATGGGCGCCTCCAAGCCGGTCCGCATCCAGGGCGCCTGGGTCACCGAGCGCGAGATCGCCGACGTGGTGAAGTTCTGCAAGGACCAGCGTGAGCCGGAGTTCCGCAAGGACGTGCTGGCCCCTGCGCAGGAGAACAAGAAGAAGATCGACGAGGACATCGGCGACGACCTGGACCTGTTGGTGCAGGCGGTGGAGCTGGTGGTCACCTCGCAGTTCGGCTCCACCTCGATGCTGCAACGCAAGCTGCGGGTCGGTTTCGCCAAGGCGGGCCGCCTGATGGACCTGATGGAGACCCGGGGAGTGGTCGGGCCGTCCGAGGGGTCGAAGGCGCGCGACGTGCTGGTCAAACCGGACGAGCTGGACGAGGTCCTGGCCGGCCTGCGCGGCGACGTGGACTGAACGACAGTCGACCCCGGACGCACGACGGGCCCGCCGGTATCCGGCGGGCCCGCGACGGGGGAGTGGTCAGTTGTTGATCAGCGCGGAGAAGATCACCAGGCTGATGATCGCGGCGACGACGCTGGCCGCGGCGGCGTACCAGCCCAGCGGCTTGTCACCGAGCACCGCGCCGACGACGCCCGCGATGACGCCGAGCACGCCGAAGATGATCGGGTTGAGCAGCAGGGCCAGGACCGCGAAGACGAAGCCCACGATGGTGAGGATGCGGGCGGCGTTGCTGCGGGGACGGGCGGTGCTCGGCATGTCGGCCATGTCTTCCTCCGGGTGAGAGCCTGTCGTGACGAATCGATCACTACCCACTGTGGGCGCTGGTCACGCCTGCCGACGGGGCAACTCAGTGGAAGATCTTCAAACCGATCACGCCGGCGACCACCAGCAGGAGGCAGAGGATCCGGGGCAGGCTCGCCGACTCGCCGAGCGCCAGCATCCCGACCAGCGCCGTGCCGACCGCGCCGATGCCGACCCAGACCGCGTAGCCGGTGCCGACGGGGATGTCCCGGAGCGCGTACGACAGCCCGGCCATGCTCAGCAGCAGGGTCACCACGAACACCACGGACGGGACCAGCCGGCTGAAACCGGCGCTGCGGTCCAGGGCGATCGCCCAGGCCGTCTCCAACAGTCCCGAGATCACCAGTACGAGCCAGGCCATCGTTCACCTCACCGGAAGCGCCCGGGCTGCCGCGCCGGGACGAGTCGAGTCTGCACGTCACGCGGGGCGTCTTGGCCTGACCGGGTACGCCCACCACTCGTCCGGAGCGGCCACGAGCATCCGGCCGCCGGTGCCGACGCTAGCACCGACCCCGGTGGCGGGGCGGTGACCACCGCCACGGTCCGTTGACCTCTACCTGACTTCAACTTGCAGTATCGCCAGCATGACCATGCTCTACGCCGACCCGGAGGTCGCCGCCGCGCTGGACGCCGCCACCACTGTCGACGCCATGCGCGCCGCCCTCCTGGCCGCGTACGAGGGACGCCTGATCGCGCCTCCCCGGGCCGCCGCACCGTTGGGCGGCGGGCGGATGGTGCTCACCGCCGGGCACCTGGTCGGCGAGTGGTACGGCTTCCGCTCGTACGACACCTTCGGCCATCCGCAGGGCGAGCAGTTGGTCGTGCTGCACGACGCCCGGACCGGGGCGATCCGGGCCGTCGCGGTCGGCGAGGAGTTGGGCTCCCGTCGTACCGGAGGGTTGGGAGGCCTCGCTGTCGACGCGCTGGCCCGTCCCGACGCCGCCACCCTCGGGGTGATCGGCTCCGGCCGGCAGGCGTGGACCCAGGTGTGGGCAGCCGCCGCGGTCCGTCCGCTGCGCGAGGTGGTGGTGCACAGCCGCTCCGCCGCCCGCCGGGAGGCCTTCGCCGCCCGGGTCCGTGCCGAACTGGGTGTGCCGGCCCGTGTGGTGGCCGACCCGGGCTCGGCCGTCGCCGGGCGTGACCTGGTGGTGCTGGCGACCACCAGCCCGACCCCGGTGCTCTGCGCCGCCGACCTCAGCCCCGGCACGCACGTCAACGCGGTCGGCTTCAAGCAGCGCGACCGCAGCGAGTTCGGCACCGACCTGCTGGACACCGCCGACCTGCTGGTCACCGATTCACCGGCCCAGGCGGCGGACTACCAACCGCCGATGCTCGCGGCCACACCCCCGTACGCCGGGCGGTTGCGCGACCTGGGCGGCATCCTGGCCGGGGCGGTCCCCGGCCGGACCACCGCGGACCAGATCTCCGTCTTCTGCTCCACCGGCCTGGCCGGCACCGAGGTGTTCCTGCTCGACGCGCTCACCCGGGTCGGCGCCGAGGCGCGCTGACCGGAATGACGTTCGCCTCCCTGTCAACCGTCTCCGCAGCCCGCGTGCGTGGGCTTCCCCGGTCGGCCCGGTACCCTCGGATGGTGTCTGCAACCTCTCCTTCTCCCGCTGACCACGCCGAGGGCCGTCGCGTCGCCCTGCTGACCCTGGGCTGTGCCCGCAACGAGGTCGACTCGGAGGAGCTGGCCGCCCGCCTGCACGCCGACGGCTGGCAGGTGACCACCGACGGCGAGGGCGCCGACGTGGTGGTCGTCAACACCTGCGGTTTCGTGGAGAAGGCCAAGCAGGACTCCATCCAGACCCTGCTCGCCGCCGCCGGGACGGGCGCCAAGGTGGTCGCCGCGGGCTGCATGGCCGAGCGGTACGGCCGGGAGCTGGCCGACAGCCTGCCCGAGGCGCAGGCGGTGTTGAGCTTCGACGACTACCCCGACATCGCCGCCCGGCTGAACGCCGTCGTCGCCGGTGAGCAGATCACCGCGCACACCCCGCGGGACCGGCGCGAGCTGCTGCCGCTGACCCCGGTGCAGCGCCGCGACAGCACCGTGTCGCTGCCCGGCCACGGCACGGTGAGCCGTACCGTCGTCGACACCGACGAGCACACCCCGGCACACCTGCGCCAGGTGCTGCGCCGACGGCTCGACACCGGCCCGGTGGCGTCGCTGAAGCTGGCCAGCGGCTGCGACCGCCGCTGCGCGTTCTGCGCCATCCCGGCCTTCCGGGGGGCCTTCGTCTCGCGTACGCCGGACGAGCTGCTCGCCGAGGCGGAGTGGCTGGCCAAGACCGGCGTACGGGAGCTGGTGCTGGTCAGCGAGAACTCCACCTCGTACGGCAAGGACCTGGGTGACCCGCGCGCCCTGGAGAAGCTGCTGCCGCAGCTCGCCGCGGTGACCGGCATCGTCCGGGTGCGGGCCAGCTACCTTCAGCCGGCCGAGACCCGACCCGGGCTGGTCGAGGCGATCGCCAACACCCCGGGCGTGGCCCCGTACTTCGACCTGTCGTTCCAGCACTCCAGCGAGCCGGTGCTGCGCCGGATGCGGCGTTTCGGCTCCACCGACCGTTTCCTGGAGCTGCTGGCCGGTGCCCGCGCCCTGGCTCCGGATGCGGGGGCCCGGAGCAACTTCATCGTCGGTTTCCCCGGCGAGACCCGCGCCGACGTCGACGAGCTGGTCCGGTTCCTGACCGAGGCCCGGCTCGACGCGATCGGCATGTTCGACTACAGCGACGAGGACGGCACCGAGGCCGCCGGCCTGCCCGGCAAGGTCTCCGCCGCGACGATCAAGCGGCGCTACGACCGGCTCAGCGCCCTCGCCGACGAGCTCTGCTCGCAGCGGGCCGAGGACCGGCTCGGCTCCACCGTCGAGGTGCTCGTCGACTCGATCGAGGACGGCGTCGTGGAGGGCCGGGCGGCCCACCAGGCGCCGGAGGTGGACGGTTCCACCACACTGGTCGCCCCGGCCGAGGGCGGGGTCGACCTGGCCGCGCTGCGCCCCGGCGATCTGGTACGCGCAACGGTGACCGGCACCGAAGGGGTGGACCTGCTCGCCGTGCCGGATGAGATGATCTCGGCGGCGCCCGGCGCGGCACGGTGACGGCGGGCCCGAGCGGAGCGGGGGACCCAGGTGGTGCGGTGCCGGGAACGCCACGGCGGCCCGAGCGGAGTGCGGCGGTGACCGGGGCGACGGAGTCGACGCCGGCCCGGGTGGTGGCAGTGGTGCCCGTGGTCAATGCGGCAAACGCGCTGACCGCCCTGCGGCTGGTGCTGGTGCCGGTCTTCGCCGCCTCGGTGATCGTGTCCGGGATGACGCACGCCGGTTGGCGGATGGCGGCCTGCCTGATCTTCGCGGTGGCCTCGGCGACCGACCTGGTGGACGGCTGGATCGCCCGCCGCTTCGGGCTGGTGACCTCGGTCGGCAAGGTGGCCGACCCGATCGCCGACAAGGCGCTCACCGGCGCGGCGCTGGTGCTGCTCTCCTGGTACGACCAACTGCCCTGGTGGGTGACCGCGCTGATCCTCGTCCGCGAGCTGGGCATCACCGGGCTGCGGTTCTGGGTGATCCGCCACGGCGTGATCGCCGCCAGCCGAGGCGGCAAGGTCAAGACCGCGCTCCAGATCCTGGCCATCGCCTGGTACCTCTGGCCGATGCCGGCCGCGCTCGCCGCCGTCGGCCCCTGGATCATGGCCGCCGCCGTCCTGGTCACGGTCGCCACCGGCTTCGACTACATAGCCCAAGCCCTCCGTCTCCGCCGCCCCCGCTGAACCACCCCTACCGGCCCTTCGGGCCTCCCGGCCACCTCCTGCGGTTGATCATGAGGTTATTGCCCGTCGGGACGGCGTGTCGTGCCGCCAACTCCATGATCGCCGCGATTGGGGCGAGGTTGGGGGCAGGTGGGTTGGGGATTGGTGGGTGGGGAAGGACTGGTTTGTGCGACGGGGGTTGGGATGTCGGGGAACGGTGGCCGGGCGGACGGTGCTGGGGTGGGTGGTACTGCGGTGGGTGGTGCTGGGGTGAATGGTGCTGACGTGGACGGCTCCGAGGTGGGTAGTGCGGCGGCAGCGGTCGTGCACCGGCTCGCCGAGCGGCACGAGACCCTGGCCACCGTCGAATCGCTCACCGGTGGGTCGCTGGCCGCTGCGATCGTGAACATCGCCGGGGTCAGCGGGATCTACCGGGGTGGCCTCGTGGTCTACGCCACCGAGTTGAAGTCGACCCTGGCTGGCGTCCCCGCCGACCTGCTCTCCGAGCGGGGGCCGGTGGACCCGGAGGTGGCGGCGGCGCTCGCCGAGGGGGGCCGGCAGCGGTGCGGTGCGGACTGGGGGCTGGCCACCACCGGCGTCGCCGGCCCGGAGCCGCAGGACGGGAAACCGGTGGGCCTGGTCTACGTCGCGGTCGCCGGCCCGAACGGCGGTGAGGTCCGCCAGCTCGACCTGGGTACCGGGCGGGACCACGTCCGGGCGGAAGCGGTTGTCGAGGCGTTGCGGCTGCTCGCCGAACAGCTCGCCGCCACGACGTCATGAAGGCCAGGGCCGAAGCGGTCAGAGCCACCCAAGCCGACGCCACACGCGACCAGGTGGGCCCGTCCCGGCGAACCGACGGGCGGGGCGGGATGTCGCCCGGGCCCGCAACGGGTACGGTTGCGGGAAGGCTCCGACGTTCGGGGTCGGCGCGGTCCGCCGCGACCGGCTGCCCAGCGGCGGGCGCGAGGTATCCCTCAGGGGGAGGTGCGATGATCCTGCTACGCCGGGTGATCGGTGACGCACTGCGAGCGCGCCGGCAGGGCCAGCAGCGCACGCTGCGTGAGGTCTCCACCGCCGCCAACGTCAGCCTCGGCTACCTCTCCGAGATCGAACGGGGGCACAAGGAGCCGTCGAGCGAGCTGCTCGCCGCGATCTGTGACGCCCTCGGTGCCCGCCTGTCCGAGCTGCTGCGTGAGGTGAGCGACACCGTGGCGCTCGCCGAGCAGATGCCCGGGGTGCTGGTCTCGATGCAGGACGAGCCGGCCGACGCCGCAGCCAAGAGCACCAACCGGGGTGTCCGTCAGGTCACCTCCGACGGCAAGGTCGCTGTCTCGGTCCGCCAGGACTCGCCGCTCAAGGCGACCCTGCGCAGCACCCGGGTCCGCCCGACCGAGCGCGACCGGGACGTGGTCTGCGCGGCCTGAGCCGCCGATCCGGTTGACCGTGGGCGGGCTGGCCCCGGCCGCGTAGGGTTGCTCGCAGGAGCCGCCGGTGCTGTCGACCGCCCGGTACGGATGCCCCATTGGCGTTCGGCTGGGACGATGGAGACCGGCCGGTCACGGTCGGTCGGTTCAGCCGGCCCGGCCGTGGTGGAGCGACGCTACTGAGGGGATACCACGGAGATGGCGAACCCGTTCGTCAAGGGTTGGAACTACCTGATGGCGCTCTTCGGTGCGAAGATCGACGAGCATGCCGATCCCAAGGTGCAGATCCAGCAGGCCATCGAGGATGCCCAGCGGCAGCACCAGGCGCTGGTTCAGCAGGCGGCCGCCGTGATCGGCAACCAGCGTCAGCTGGAGATGAAGCTGTCCCGGCAGATGACCGAGGTCGAGCGGTTGCAGGGCAACGCCCGGCAGGCGCTGGTGCTCTCCGACCAGGCCCGGGCCAAGGGCGACGAGGCCGAGGCGGTGCGGTTCGAGCAGTCCGCGCAGACGCTGGCCAGCCAGCTCGTCTCCGCCGAGCAGGCCACCGAGGACCTGAAGACCCTGCACGACCAGGCGCTGGGCGCCGCAGCCCAGGCCCGCCGAGCGGTCGAGAACAATTCGATGATCCTTCAGCAGAAGCTCGCCGAGCGCACCAAACTGCTCAGCCAGCTGGAGCAGGCCAAGATGCAGGAGACGGTGGCCCGCTCGCTGGAGTCGATGTCGTCGCTGACCGCGCCCACCAACACCCCGTCTCTGGACGAGGTGCGCGACCGCATCGAGCGGCGGTACGCCAACGCGATGGGTCGCGCCGAACTGGCCGGCAACTCCGTCGAGGGCCGTATGTTGGAAATTCAGAAGGCCACGATCGACTCGGCCGGCTCCGCCCGGCTCGAGCAGATCCGGTCCAGCATGGCGGGGGAGCAGCTCGGCGGCGCGGCCCAGCGACCGGCCGTGCCGCAGGCCGAGAAGGCCGGTCCGGCCAACGACCCGACGGCCGCCGCCCGCCTGGACGAGCTGCGCGCCAGCATGGCTCGCGAGCGGGGCACCGGCGACCCGACCGCCGCCGGCTGAACGACCGGATCGAGGGGGTCACTGTGGCAGACGAGCGGACACGCTACTTCCGAAGGTTGGGTCGGCTGCGCCGGTCGGCCCGACGGTGGAGTGTGCTGGCCGGCGGGCTCGGCGGTGCGGCGGCGGTGCTGACTCCGTACGCCGGCCTTGGTCTGCCCGACGCGGCCTGGGCCGGCGCCGCGGGCAGTGCGGTGGCGCTCGCCGCCTGGCGCTGGGTCGACGTGCGCGCGCTGGCCGCCCAGCCGGCGCCTCCCGCTCTCGACCCGGCCGAGGCGGCGGCCCGGTCGCGGGCCCGGTTGATCGCCGCCGTCGAGCGGCTGCCGGTCGGCCCGGGCGTGCTGGCCGAGGTGCGTCGGGTCCGTTCCCGGATCGCCCTGCGTGGCACCAGCGCCGGGGAGCAGTGGGCCCGACTGGACCGGGCGGCGCTCACCCTGGCCGGGATGGCCCCCCGGCTCACCGGGCTGGCCGAGCCGGCGGTGCTGGAAGCCGCCGCCGCGGACCGCTCGCTGCGTGACCTGGCCACACGGGTGGCCAGCGTCGAACGCGCCCTGCGGCTGGCCCCGGCCGACGCCCGGCCGCCGCTGGCCGAGGCGCACGCCGCGCTGACCGCTCAACTGGTGGGCGGGGTGGCGGCGTACGAGCGGCTGGTGGTGGCCGCCGCCGGCTATCTGGCCGAGGACTCCCGACCGGAGACCGCCCACCCGGCCGCCGACCGGCTCACCGAGGCGACCGACCTCCTGCACGGGGTGGCCGGGGCCCTTGCCGAGCTGCGCGCCGTCGGCACCCCGCTGCGCGCGCCGACCCGCTGACGGCACACGCCCCGAGAGACCGCGCGCCACGCGCTGACAGCTCGCGTCCCGCGAGACCGCGCGCCGACCCCGGCCGGTCACTGTGGTGTCGTCACCGGGACCAGCCCGGTGTACGGCGAGGTGCCCACGACGTTGAACGACCGGATCCGGTAGTGGTAGGTCACACCCCGGGCCAACCCCGTGTTGGTGAAGCCGCGGCCGGTCACCGTGAAGGTGGCCACCTCGTGCTCGAAGGCCGGGTCGAGCGCCCGCTGCACTGTGAACCCGGACCCCGGGCCGCCGGGTGTGCTCGCCGCCCAGGCCAGGATCACCGTCGCGGTGTCCGGGCCCGGCGCGCTGGCGGTGGCGGTCACCGCGGTCGGGGTGCCCGGCGCTGGAGGCGAGGTCACCGTGGCGACAGTCGACCACGCCGAGGCGGCACCCAGGTAGGTGGTCCGCACCCGGTAGTAGTACGTGGTGTCCGGTGCCACAGTCGCGTCCAGGTGGTTGTCGCCGACCCCGATCGCCGTGGTGCCCGGGCCGCTGGTGAACGTCGGGTTGGTGGCCCGCTGCACGTCGATGCCGGTGGCGAAGGAGCGGTTCGTCCAGCGCAGCGCCACGCGCAGCGGCGCGGCCGGCGGGAGCGTCGCGACCAGACCGCTCGGCGCGGCCAGGTGCACCGAGGCGGGTACCCCGTTCGACCAGGACGAGTAGCTGACCGCGTTCTCCGCCCGGATCCGGTAGTGGTAGGTCACGCCGGGGGTGACTGTCGCGTCGGTGTACCGGGTGGCGGCGGCCGCGACGGTGATCGTGGTGACCTCACCGCCGAAGGTCGCGTCCGTGGCCCGTTGCAGCAGGTGGCTGGTGGCGGGTGGACGCCCACCGTTGCTGGTCCAGGCCAGCGCGATCGCGGGTAGCGCGGTGGCGGAGCCGGGCACCGGGGTGGCGGTCAGCCCGGTCGGTGCCTTCGGTGCCACCCGCAGCACCAGCGGGCGACTCATCCCACCGTCGCGGTGGCCGGCGAGCTGGCTGTGCCAGCGGTACTCCCAGCCCAGGTTGACCAGTTGGTTGACCACAGTGGCGGGTCGCCCGTCGGCCGGGCTGACCGGCGTCGACCCGGTCCGCGCTCCGGCCGGGCGACAGGGGTCGAGCAGCCGGACGCTGTCACCCAGCTTGAACGGCAGTGCCGGCGCGACCGGGCGCAGCGCCACCACCACGTCCTCCCGGGGGTTGACCCGGATGATCCCCTTCCAGCCCAACTCCGTGCCGTGCGGGAGTCGCAGCGTGCCGTCCCAGCCAACCCGGTTGATCACCTGCACGTCGCAGCCGCCCACGTGCAACGGCTCGGTCTGCCGGACGTTGCCGCTGATCCGCCAGAGCTGCGTGCCGTCGGTGGGCGTACCCACCGGCACGGCGGAGTCGGTGGCGAAGAGCACCTCGGTGACCGGGTCGGTCGCGCCGAGCGGCAGCGTCGTCGGGTTGAGCGGCCCGGCGTGCGGGTGCCCGACGCCGAGCCGACCCGCCAACCGACCGTGATCTGGTTCGAAGATCTGCTGTGCGGCCTTGACCGCGATCGGCACTGTCACCGGTCCCGTGCCGGCCGTCGGCGTGAACGTCACAGTGGTGGCGTGCACCGGCACCGTCGTCTGCGCCGGAGTCCGGGTGCCGAACGCCGGGTCGTACGCCGGCTGCGGGACGATCGGCGGGCGCTGGCTGGCCGCGTACGCCTGGGGTAGCCGTTCGCGCAGCCGGTCCAGGTCGTACGGCGGCGCCGGCGTCCCGGTGACCCGGAACTGGAGCAGGGTGCGGGTGTTCGGGCCGTACCCCGGTTCGGTGGGGGGCGGGCCGCCCTCGGCGCTGCGGTCCGGGGCATCGGTGTGCTGGTCGTAGCGGGCGTCGAAGCCGGGCAGGGGGGCCGGGGCGTCGTTGTAGAGGATCAGCGTGCTGCCCGGCGGCACGGCGGAGAAGTCGACGAGCACGTCGGCCCGTTCGCCCGGGGCGAGCAGCAGTGTGTGCCCGTCGACGTTCAGCACTGTCGGGTCGAGCCTGTCGTAGCGGTAGCCGACCGGTCGGTTCGGCAGCACCACGGGCGCCGGCAGGAGGCCGGCCTCGTTGCCGATCTGGATGAACTCCGGTCCGGCGGCGCGCGGGTCCGGCACCCCGCCGTCGCGTCCGTCGGTCGGCCACCAGGCTGGACGGTCCGCCGCCCGTGCGGCGGGCACCATCGGCACCTCACCGGCGTCGGGGTCGGCGAGGGCCCCGTCGGCCGTCCACATGGGCGCGTCGGAGCAGGCGCGGTAGAGCTGGAGGTTGAGGCTGCGGTCCAGGCAGGCGTTGAGGATCCGGAACCGGTACGCGCGCGGCCCCACCTCCAGGTACGGGTAGGCGACGCCGTTGACGAGCGGGGTGTCGCCGTACGCCTCGGGGACGGCCGACGGGTGCGGTACGCCGGGGCTCAGCGGCGGCTCGTCCGGCGCGCCGACGGGGTCGTGGTACGGGTTCGGCACCCAGCCGTCGGCGTGGGCATCGTCCGGGGCGGAGTTGTGGGACCAGGGGCCGTAGTCCCACCGGCCGGTCGGGTTGCGTCCGCCGGAGGAGTACGGGTTCTGCCGGGGTTGGTAGACGTGCGGGTGCCAGAGGCTGCCCCGGGCGCCCCAGCGTTCCCGGTCCCAGGTCGGGTCCTCGGCGGCGAGTTGGGTGTCGTCCGGAACGAACGTCTTGTCCTCGATCACCAGCGGTACCTGGTCGGCCGGTAGCACCGCGTCGGCGACGAGTTGGTCCTCGGCCGGGTCGGTGAGCAGGTAGAGCGCGAGCTGTCCGCCGTAGACGGTGAGCCGGGCCAGGCCGAGGGTGTTGTCGTGGAACCACAGCAGTCGGCCGCTCTGCTCGTTCGGGAAGTAGAGCGTGGTGGCCCCGGCGCCGGGGGCCGGCATGTCCGGCACGTGGGCCAGGCCGGGCCCGGTCGGGTACGGGGTGATCTCCCCGGCCGGGGTGATCCACTGCCCCGGGTTGCCCGCGCTGGTCCAGCCGGTCTGCGCCCCGGCCAGGTGCAGCACGGCCCGGTTCTGCGGGTACGGCGCCGGCCCGTCCAGTGGGCCGAGGCCGGCCCCCTCGATGGTGTCGTCGACAGGCAGGAACAGCTCGCCGGCCCGACCGGTGGGGAGCTGGTTGATGAACTTCACCCGGACCGGTCGACCCCGACGGGCGCGGATCATCGGCCCGAGGTGCCACTGCCGTTCCGGAGGCACCACGGTGTTGTGCCCGGCCGGGTCTGTGCCCAGGTTGAGTTGCCGGTAGCCGCGCAGCCGGGTGGCCGGCAGGTCCCGGTGCAGCCGCTGGGCGTACTCCTGGAGGCCGATCTCGTAGTAGTCGCAGCCCGGGTAGCTGATGGTGTCCGGCGCTGCCACCGGCAGGTGACTGCCGAGATCGCCGTGGCCCGGCTGGCCGGGGAGGGGCAGCGGGTCGATGAACTTGCGCAGCCCGGTCCCGGCCGCGACCCGCCCGTCGGGGTCCCACCCCGGGCGGGGGCTGTGGGCGAAGTTCGGCACCGGGCCGAAGTAGCGGGGCACGACGGCCGGGTCCAGGCTCGGCGTGACAACGGCCTCCTCGGCGGTACGCGCGGCCGGCACGGACGCCGCCCGGCCGTTGGCGTCGGTGTCGCTGGTGGTCCGCTCGAAGAAGGTGGAGCGGAGTCTGCGGAACATCGCCATGACTCTCCCCGGTTCGGGGCGCGAGGTCCGCCACCCCGGCGTGGGAACCTCGGCACTCTGCTGACGGTCGGTGAGCGCTCAACCGCAGCATGCGACTCCGGCGGCCGGTTAGGAATTACCCAATCGTCCGTTTCTGCCATGTGTCTCGTCTGGCGAGAGCCTGGTCAGCCGGATGACGGCGGACCCGGACGCTCGGGCTGGCAGACCGGGCACCAGTAGGTGACCCGTTCACCCAGCTCCTCCTTGCGGATGGCGGTGCCGCAGCGGCGGCAGGGCTGGGCGCGGCGGCCGTACACGTAGCTGGTCTGCCCCCGGTGCAGCGAGCCGGTGCTGCTCTGCGTCCACCGACCCCGGTTGGCGGCGAGCAGACGCTGTGCGAGGGCCACCAGGCCCGGCAGGTCGGGCACCCCGCCGACCGGGGTCCACGGTGACACGCCGCGCAGGAACAGCACCTCGCACTTGTAGAGGTTGCCCACACCGGCCAGGTTGCGTTGGTCGAGCAGCGCCTCGCCGATGGTCTGCTCCGGGTGGTCGGCGAGCCGACGGACCGCCTCGGCCGGGTCCCAGTCCGAGCCGAGCAGGTCGGGGCCGAGGTGGCCGACCAGTTGGTCCTCCTCGGCGGTCGGCACCAGGGTCAGGTCGTGCAGGTGGTAGCCGACCGCGACCGCGCCGGGGCTGCGCAGCACCACCCGGATCAGGTGCGCGGGCCGGCCGCTCCAGCGTTCCCCCGGGGCGTACGCCCGCCAGGCGCCGTCCATCCGCAGGTGGGAGTGGAGGGTCCAGTGCTCCGCGGTCGGGGCGTCGAGCCGCAGCAGCAGGTGCTTGCCCCGGCTGGCCGACTCGCGGACGGTCCAGCCAGCGAGGTCCGTGGTCGCCAGCTGTGGCACCCGGAAGTCACTGCTGGTGATCCGCGCGCCGGCCAGCGCGCGGTGCAGCACGCGCGCGGTGTTCCAGACGGTGTCGCCTTCGGGCACCCTGCCATCCTCCCTCTTTCGAGCAAGATTCGCATGTGTCGCTATTTGTACTCAGGTTCCTCATGATCTCCTGACATGCGAAGGTCAGGGGGTTCTGAGGAGAATGCCCATGACGCGACCGCGTTGTCGTATCCCATCCGTCGCCCTCATCGCCACCCTCGCCCTCCTGCTCACCGCAGCGCTCCTACCCGCCGCCGGCCCGGTTCCGGCCGCGTCCAGCGGCGCCCCGATCAGCCTCGTCGCCGCCGCGCCCGGCGACGAACGGTGGAGCGCCGACCTCACCATCGTCGACCGCGACGACGTCAACGTCCGGCGCACCGCCGCCGGCCTACGCCTGCGGGAGGCCCGGCCCACCGGGCGCGGCGCCCGCAGCCCGCACAGCGCTGTCGCCGAGGGGATGCTGGTGACCGCTCCCCGCACCCTCGCCCGACCAGCCACCCGGGTCCACGCCGAGGTCAGCGCCGCAGTTCCGGCCGGGGCGACAGTGGAGGCGCAGGTCCGCGGCTGGCGGGCCGCCGGCTGGACGGAGTGGCGGGCGGCCACCGCCGGCGCGGTCTTCGACCGGCCCGTCACCCGGGTGCAGACCCGGGTGGTGCTCACCACCCCGAACGGCGGCGCCACGGCGACTGTCCGGGGCGTGCGGCTCACCGCCGACGCGAACGCCGCCGTGTCCGCCGCCACGCCCGGCCGCACCTACCGGGTGTACGCCACCCGCATCGGGCTGGTCGGTGAACTGACCGCCAACGGCCGTACCGTGCAACCCCGGGACCACTTCGCGGCGTTGCCGTCGCGGCGGGGTCTCTCCCCGCTCAACACCGGCGACTACACAGTGCGGGTCTGCACCACCAGCGGCTCCCGCTGCGAGTACGCCCCGGTCTGGGACGTCGGGCCGTGGAACACCCGCGACGACTACTGGAACCCGTCATCGGTGCGGGAGAACTGGAAGAACCTGCCGCAGGGCCGGCCCGAGGCGCAGGCCGCGTACCAGTCCGGCTACAACGGCGGACGCGACCAGTTCGGGCGGACAGTGCTCAACCCGGCCGGCATCGACCTGGCCGACGGCACGTTCTGGGACGGGCTGCGGCTGACCACCAATGCCTGGGTCGACGTCGCCTATCTGTGGACCGGAGGCGGCCCGCGCGGCGTGGTCGGCGACGGACCGCTCAACATCCGCACCGGGGCCAGCACGTCGTACGCGACCCGTGGCCTCGCCGCCCGGCTGGCCCACGTGCCGATCCAGTGCTACGTCACCGGTCAGTCGGTGGCCGGCCCCTACCGGACCACCACCCGCTGGAACCGCCTGGCCAGTGGCCAGTACGTCAGCCACGCGTACATCTCCACCGTGTACGGCGGCAGCGTGCCGGCCTGCTGAGCCACGCCCACCCCGTCGGGCGCCCCGTCGGTGTCAGGGGCGCTCGTCGGGGCGAGCCGTGCGCACCATGTCCTGGTAGCGCGGGTGGCTGGCACCGTAGACGGCGTAGTTGAGGCGGGCGTGGGTGAGGCTCAGGTCGCCGTTGGGGCCGCCCCGGACGGCGTCGGCGTCAGCGTCGGTCTGGCCGTCGTCGGTCCAGAAACAGACGGGGCAGGTCCCCCCGCCGGTCCGGGATGCACAGCAGGGACAGCCCACAGGAACCACATGCTCACCCACCGGAGAAGCATTCCACAGTCGAACATCAGCCCGATACCCGCAGGAGGTCCCCCGGGGACGCCGCGAGGAGGTCCGCGGCCCGCCCGCCGTTGACAGCGACAGCGACCAGACCGGCCGAGTCGACGTACGCCACCAGGCCACCGGCCGGGGCGTCGCCGAAGGTCCGCCCGTGCACCGCCGCGAGGGCCGGTGTCGGTCCGGGCGGACCCACCCGAAGGTCGGCCGGCAGCGGATCGAGCAACTCGGCCGGTGCGGCCAGTTGGACGTTGCCGAAGTGGTCCACTGTCAGCACCTCGGCGGTGAAGCCCTCGGCGTCCCGGGTCACGTGCACTCCCACCGGCAGGTACGGCACGGTCTGCGCCAGCACTGCGGCCCCCCGCCGGACATCCGCCGGCGGCACCAGGTGTGTCACGTCGATCACCCGGGCGGCCGGTGCGATCCGGGCGATCACCCCGTGACAGGCGGCCACGAAGCCGTCGGTGAGGCCGTAGTCGGTGGTCAGCGAGATCCAGGGCACGGCGGACATGCCCGCAGGCTAGTGGAACCGCGGGTGCTGGCGGATACGGGACAGCGCAGTGGCCGACCGGCCCCTCCCGTCGCCGGAGGACGTTGGGCAGACTGCCCTGGTGACAACTCGGAACCTCCCCGCACTCGGAATCCTGCTGGTCGCCGTCGCCCTCAGCGCCGGTTGTGGCAGTGACGACGACGGCAGCCCGAACGCGGCGACCCCAACCGTCTCCTCCGAGGCGGCTCCGACCGGCCTGCCGACGCCCCAGACCTCACCCTCCGCCGATGCTGCGTCCCCGCCCTCCGCCGCCGCGCAGGGCACGACGGAGCGGCGGCCGGCCAGCCCGCCGCCGGTGGTGCTGCCCAAGCGCCCGACCAGTGCGCCCGGCGCGAAGCAGGTTATCGATGCGTTCCGGGCCGCCGGCCTGAAGGTGCCGCACCCGAAGGACCGCTCGGTCGACTGTGGGCCGGACGGTCTCGGCCTGGGCTGTTCCGAGCTGATGGCCACCGACGCCGTCACTGTCTACGTGTTCCCGGACGAGACCAGCGCCAGCGACATCGCCGAGACCTGGGGCGGCCAGTCGTACCAGCGGGGCGCGGTGGTGCTGAACTACCTGGAGGCGAAGACCCCCGCCGCCGACCGCCCCCGCTACGAGAAGGTGCTCAACGGCCTGCGCTGAGGCGTCGGCGTGGCCGAAGCATGTCGTTCTCTTGACTCTGATGTCTGTGCGTCATCGTGATGACTCACAGACATCAGGCTCTGTGCGGGATTGCCCTC
Source organism: Micromonospora vinacea (assembly GCF_015751785.1). NCBI lineage: Bacteria > Bacillati > Actinomycetota > Actinomycetes > Micromonosporales > Micromonosporaceae > Micromonospora > Micromonospora vinacea. The sequence goes on from NZ_JADOTY010000001.1 coordinate 3,524,895, forward strand.
GGCGGGGCCCCGGCGTCAGCCGCGCAGGCGCAGGCCGCGGGGGGTGGCCCGGAAGCCGGCGGTGGTCAGCGCGTCGCGCAGCGGCGAGGAGTGCACCGCCTCGCCGTCGGCCCGCTCTACCGACATCGCACCCAACGCCCCGGAGTGGACGGCGTCGGCGAGCGCCTTGCCGGCCGCGGCGAGTGTGTCGGTGTCGTCGCTGAAGGACAGCAGCGTCCGACCGCCGCGTTCGACGTAGAGAACGAGGTCACCGCCGACCTGCACCACCAAGGCGCCCGCCTTGCGGCCGGCCCGGTGCCCGGTCGCCGGGGTGGCGCCGTCGCCGGAGTCGACAACCCGTTCCGGCCAGGGCAGCGCCGCGCCGTACGGGTTGGCCGGGTCGGTCGCGGCGAGCACCGTGGCCGCCGCGCCCCGCCCCCGGGAACCGTCGCTCGGCTCGGCGAGCGCGCGCAGCCGGTCCACCGCACCGGGTACGGCGAACTGCGCCGCGCCGAGCCCTTCGACGAAGTAACCCCGGCGGGCCGCGCCACGCTCCTCCAGCGCCGACAGCACCGGGTAGACCGCCGAGAACCCGCCGACCACCTGCTCGGCCATCACCGCCCCCCGAGTGACCACCCCGTGCCGTTCCAGCAGCAGGTCGGCGAGCGCGGCGGCCCGCCGGGTCGGGTCGAGATCCCGCTCCGGGAGACGTGACCAGCGGCCGGCGACGGTCGGCGGGCCACCCCGGGTCGGCAGCGCCACCCGACCGGGCCGCCGGTAACGGGTGCGGGGCGCGGACGGCCGGGAGCGGTGCGCCCCGCCGGCGCCGAGCACCGCGCGCAGCGGGGCAAGGGTGTCGTTGCTGAGGTGCCCCGCCCAGACCAGGTCCCAGATCACCCCGGTCAGTGCGGCGTCGTCGGTCGAGCCGACCCGGTCGGCCAGTGGGCGGAAGAACAGCGCCTGCCCGTCGCCGAGCGCGTCGAGCACCGCGTCGTGCAGCGGGGTACGGGTCAACGCCTCGTCGGGCGGTGGCAGCAGCAGTGGCGCGGCGTCCGCGTACGCCAGGGTGACCCAGCCGTCGCCCCCGGAGATCGCGCCCGACCCGGCCCAGAGCACCTCCCCACTCGCGCACAGCTCGTCGAGCTGGGCGGGGGAGTAGTCCGCGACCCGGGCGGGCAGCACCAACCGCTCCAGGGCGGACGCCGGCACCGCCGCACCCTGCAACTGCTCCACAGTGGCGGCGAGCGCCTCCACACCTCGGGCGGACGAGCCGACCTGCTGCCAGCGGGGCAGGAACGTCGCCAGCGCCCGGGGCGGCACCGGCTCGATCTCCCGGCGCAGCGCGGCGAGGGAGCGGCGGCGCAGCATCCGCAGCACCTCGGCGTCGCACCACTGGGCACCGGCCGAGTCCGGGGTGAACTCCCCGGAGACCACCCGCCCGGTGGCGCCGAGCCGGCGTAGCGCCTGCTCGACGACGAACACGCCGAGCCCGAATCGGGCCGCGCAGCTGGCAGCCGCGAACGGCCCGTGGGTGCGGGCGTAGCGGGCCACCAGATCACCGAGCGGGTCGGCCACCGGGGCGAGGTACGCCTCGGCCACACCCATCGGCAGCGCCACGCCGAGGGCGTCGCGCAGGCGGGCGGCGTCCTCGACGCCCACCCAGCGCTGCTCGCCCGCGATCCGGACCCGCAGCACCCGGCGGGTCGCCTCCAGCTCGCCGAGCCACGTCTCCGGCACCCCGCGCTCGGTCAACTCGGCGTCGCTCAGGTCACCGAGCACACGCAGCAGCTCGACGACGTCCTCGGCGTCGCGGGGGCGGCGCTGCTCGGTCAGCCACCGCAGCTGCCGGTCGGTCTCGCTGAGCACCGCCGGGTCGAGCAACTCCCGCAGGTCGACGCGGCCGAGCAGCTCGCCGAGGAGCGTGGAGTCGAGGGCGAGCGCGGCGGCGCGGCGCTCGGCGAGCGGGGCGTCGCCCTCGTAGAGGAACGCGCCGACGTAGCCGAAGAGCAGCGACCGCGCGAACGGGGACGGGGCGCTGGTCTCCACCTCGACCAGCCGCACCTTGCGGGTGGCCAGGTCGCGCATCAGCCCGGCCAGCGCCGGCTGGTCGAAGACGTCCTGAAGGCACTCCCGTGCGGCCTCCAGGGTGACCGGGAAGTCCGCGTACTCGCGGGCGACGTCGAGCAGCTGCGCGGCGCGTTGCCGTTGCTGCCAGAGCGGTTGACGGCGGCGCGGGTCGCGGCGCGGCAGCAGCAGTGACCGGGCGGCGCACTCCCGGAAACGGGCGGCGAAGAGGGCGGAGGTGCCGACCGACTCCTCCACGAGCTGGGTTATCTCGTCGGGCTCAAAGACCACCACGTCGGCGCCGGGGGGCTCGTCGGCGGTGTCCGGTAGTCGCACCACGATGCCGTCGTCGGAGGGCATCACCTGGGCGTCCACCCCGTACCGCTCGGCCAGCCGGCGGCCCACCGCGAGGGCCCACGGCCCGTTGACCCGGGCGCCGAGCACGCTGTGCACGGCCAGCCGCCAGTCACCCAGCTCGTCGCGGAACCGTTCGACCACCACCGTGCGGTCGTCGGGCAACGAGCGGGTGGCCTCCCGCTGCTCGCGCAGGTAGGCCATCAGGTTGCCGGCGGCCCAGTCGTCCAGCCCGCCGTCGCGCAGCGCGGCCAGTGCCGCCTCGTCGGTCTGTCGCAGCAGGGTGCGCACCCGGGCGCCGATGGCCCGGCCCAGCTCCACCGGACGACCCAACTGGTCGCCCTTCCAGAACGGCATGCGCGCGGCCTGCCCCGGAGCGGGCGAGACCAGCACCCGGTCCGGAGTGATCTCCTCGATCCGCCAGGAGGACGAGCCGAGCAGGAAGACGTCGCCGACCCGGGACTCGTAGACCATCTCCTCGTCCAGCTCGCCGACCCGGGCGGCCCGCTCGGCGCCGGCCAGGAAGACCCCGAACAGGCCCCGGTCGGGGATGGTGCCGCCGCTGGTCACCGCGAGTCGCTGCGCGCCGGGCCGGCCGGTGAGCACGTCGGTGGCCCGGTCCCAGACCAGGCGGGGGCGCAGCTCGGCGAAGGCGGTGGACGGGTAGCGGCCGGAGAGCATGTCCAGCACGGCGTGCAGCGCCGAGTCGGGCAGCTCGGCGAAGGGCGCGGCCCGGCGGACCAGCACGGCCAGGTCGCCGAGCGCCCACGGCTCCAGCGCCACCATCGCGACGATCTGCTGGGCCAGCACGTCCAGTGGGTTGCGCGGGTAGTGCAGCTCCTCGATCGCGCCGTCGGTCATCCGTTCCGCGACCACCGCACAGGAGAGCAGATCGCCGCGGTGCTTGGGAAAGACCACCCCACGGGAGACGGCGCCCACCTGGTGCCCGGCCCGGCCGACCCGTTGCAGCCCGGCGGCCACGCTCGGTGGGGCCTCGATCTGCACCACCAGATCGACGGCGCCCATGTCGATGCCCAGCTCCAGGCTGGAGGTGGCCACCACCGCCGGGAGCTGACCGGACTTGAGTGCCTCCTCGATGTGCTTGCGCTCCTCCCGGGAGACGCTGCCGTGGTGGGCGCGGGCGATCACGGGCGCCGCGCCGGTGGCCGCGCCGGACTGGGCCATCACCTCGGCCGGCGGCCGGTTGCGCACCGGACCGGCGGGGCCACCCCAACGTTGCGCGCCGGACGCCGGGTCACCGTCGCCTGCCGGGTCGTCGCCCGCCGGCAACCCCTCCGGTACGCCGATCGCCTCCTCGTCCGACGCGGAGGCGGCCACCGCCTCGGCGGCCAGCTCGTTGAGCCGGGCGCAGAGGCGCTCGGCACTGCGCCGGGAGTTGGTGAAGACGATCGTCGAGCGGTGCTGCCCGATGAGGGTGAAGACCCGCTCCTCCACGGCCGGCCAGATCGACGCCCGCCGGGGGCCGGGGCCGCCGAGGTCGTCCTCCGGTGGCTGCTCCTGCTCGTCCAGGCGGGTCATGTCCTCCACCGGGACCTGCACGCTGACTTCGATGGTCTTCGGAGTGGCCGGCTGGACCACGTCGACCGGGCGGGCGCCGCCGAGGAACTGCGCGCAGGCGTCGATCGGTCGGACGGTGGCCGAGAGGCCGATGCGCTGGGCCGGGGCGGGAAGCAGCTCGTCGAGGCGTTCGAGGGAGAGGGCGAGGTGGGCGCCGCGTTTGCTGCCGGCCACCGCGTGCACCTCGTCGACGATCACCGTCTGGATGCCACGCAGCGAGTCGCGCGCCGCGGACGTGAGCAGCAGGAACAGTGACTCGGGCGTGGTGATGAGGATGTCCGGTGGGGTGCGGGCGAAGGCTCGTCGCTCGTCGGCGGGGGTGTCGCCGGTGCGCATCCCGACGGTGATGTCCGGCGGCGCGACGCCCAGCCGGGTGGCCGCCTGCCTGATGCCGGCCAGCGGAGCGCGCAGGTTGCGTTCCACGTCGACGGCGAGGGCCTTGAGGGGGCTGACGTAGAGCACCCGGCACCGCTGGCGGGCCTCGGCCGGCGCCGGCTCGCGGGCGAGTCGGTCCAGTGACCAGAGGAAGGCCGCGAGCGTCTTGCCCGAGCCGGTGGGCGCCACCACGAGGGCGTTGCGACCGGCGGCGACGGACCGCCAGGCGCCGGTCTGCGCGGCGGTCGGGGCGGCGAAGGCGTTGTCGAACCAGGCGCGGGTGGCCGGGCCGAACCCGGCGAGCACCGCGCCGGCGTCTGCGTCTGCCCCGGTCACCGGTCCATCGTGCCCCGCCGGTCCGACATCCACGAACGACCTCACGACGGAATGAACCAGCAAAAGGCAAAAAGCGTGGAACGTGCGCTTAATACGTTAAGTCTCACTTAACTGCTTGCTTCTAAGGAGCAACATAAAGTAACTTCACCCGCAACGCGAACCGGGGTGAGGGGATGTGATGGCCGGCGAGCAGCGCACCGTCGAACCGGGCACCGACGTGCTGATTCGCAAGGTCGACAGCCACCTCGCCGCGCTCCGCTCCGGCCTGCACGGCCCCGAACTCGAGCTCGCCGAACGCCTCGCCCGCTGCCTGCGCGAGTTGGTCCTCTGCACCGCCCAGGCCAGCGCCGCCGACCGGGGTCAGGTACGTGTCGCCGTCCACTACTTCGTGCTGCGTCGCGAGAGCCGCGGCCGCCTGCTGTCGGTGCGGTCGCTGACCGCCGCCGAGCGGGTGGTCGACCGGGTCGCCCGCCAACTCGGCCGCTCCGACCTGCTGGCCGAGCTGCGCCACGACCGCCCCACACCCGACGACGCGCAACCCCTCAACAACGCCCTGCTGCGCTGACCACCTTCCGCCACAGGCACCGCACGGCGGCTACCGGGCGAATTCCGGCAAAACCGCCCGGCGCGGAACGAACTGGCGTCTGATCGCTGCTAGGCGCCACCGCTGCCACGGGCGTCGGCCATGTCGATCGGGAGCGCAGGTGCTGGTACTGCTCATCCTCCACCTCGTGGCGGCTCTCGCCGCGCCCCTGCTCGTCCGCTGGTGGGGTCCGCGCGCGTGCTACCCGCTGGCGCTCGCGCCGGCCGCCGCGTTCTGCTGGGCGGTGGCCCGTACCCCGGCCGTCGCGCACGGCGGTGCGGTGGTCGAGACGTACCCGTGGATCCGGCAGTTGGGCCTCGACATCGCGTTCCGGCTCACCACGCTCTCCTGGCTGATGACGCTGCTGATCGGCGGCGTCGGCGCGCTCGTGCTGGTCTACAGCGCCCGCTACTTCAGCGCCGGCTCCACCGGGCTGGCGCGGTTCGCCGCGGTCCTGGTCGCGTTCGCGGGCGCGATGCTCGTCCTGGTCTTCGCCGACGACCTGCTGCTGCTCTACGTCGGCTGGGAGCTGACCACGATCTTCTCGTACCTGCTGATCGGCCACAGCACCGAACGGCGGTCCAGTCGCTGGGCGGCGGCGCAGGCGTTGACAGTCACCACGCTGGGCGGCCTCGCCATGCTGGTCGGCTTCATCATGCTGGGCGAGCACGCCGGCACCTACCGCTGGTCGGAGATCAGCGCACAGTCGCTGCCCGGCGGCGGGTACCTGGTGGGCGCCGTGCTGCTGATCCTGGCCGGCGCGCTGTCCAAGTCGGCGGTGCTGCCGTTCAGTTCGTGGCTGCCGGTCGCGATGGCGGCTCCCACGCCGGTCAGCGCCTACCTGCACGCCGCCGCCATGGTCAAGGCCGGCGTCTACCTGGTCGGGCTGCTCGCGCCGGTGCTCGCCACTGTCGGCCCGTGGCGGCCGGTGGTGCAGGTCGCCGGTGTGGCGACGATGCTGCTCGGCGGTTGGGCCGCGCTGCGCCAGACCGACCTCAAGCTGCTGCTGGCGTACGGGACGGTCAGTCAGCTCGGCCTGCTGGTCGCGGTGACCGGGTCGGGCACCCCGGACGCCGCGCTGGCCGGTACCGCGATGCTGCTGGCGCACGCCCTGTTCAAGGCGGCGCTGTTCCTGGTCGTCGGCATCATCGATCACAGTGCCGGCACCCGTGACCTGCGCGAGCTGTCCGGGCTGCGGCACTGGTCCCGGCCGCTGTTCGTGGTCGCCGTACTGGCCGCGGCGTCGATGGCCGGGGTGCCGCCGCTGGTCGGCTTCGTGGCCAAGGAGGCGGTGTTCGGGGCGTTCACCGACCAACCGGTGCTCCTCGCCGGCCTCGTCGCCGGGACGGTGCTCACCGTGGCGTACAGCGCCCGCTTCCTCTGGGGCGCGTTCGCTGACCGGCCGGGCGTGGCACCGGTCCCGCCGGGGTCGATCGCCGCGTCGCTGCTGGTGCCGCCCGCGGTCCTCGCCGGTGCCGGTCTGCTCGCCGGCCCGGCCGCGAGCGTGCTGGACCACCTGCTGCGCCCGTACGCCGATCTGCTCGGCGGGGTCGACGCGCACCTGGCGCTCTGGGCCGGACCGACCCCGGCGCTCGGCCTGTCCGTGCTGGCGCTCGTCGGCGGTGGCCTGCTCTTCGCCGTGCGCGGGCCGCTCGCCCCGGTGCTGACCCGGCTCCGGTCACCCGTGGGGGGCAACCAGGGCTACGAGTGGGTCATCGGCCGGTTCGACCGGCTCGCCATCGACGTCACCGGCGCGACCCAGCGCGGTTCCCTGCCGCAGTACCTGGGCATCATCCTGGTCACCCTGGTGCTGGTGCCCGGCACGGCGATGCTCTCCGCCAGCCCCTGGAGGGCGCGGATTCCGCTCTGGGACAGCCCGCTGCAACCGGTGGTCGTGCTGGTGATCACGGTGGCGGCGGTGCTGGCGGTGGGTGCCCGTCGCCGGCTGACCGCGATGCTGCTGGTGGGCATGACCGGCTACGGCACGGCGATGCTGTTCGTGCTGCACGGAGCGCCCGACCTGGCGCTCACCCAGTTCCTGGTGGAGACCTCGACGATCGCCGTCTTCGTGCTGGTGCTGCGTCGCCTGCCGGAGCGGTTCTCGGCCCGCCCGCTGCGCCGTACCCGGTGGGTCCGTCGGGCGATCGGGGTGGGCGCGGGGGTGGTGGCCGCCGGGCTGGCCCTCACCGCCGTCGGCGCCCGCCGGGCGCCGGACATCTCCGCAGCCTTCCCGGATCTGGCGGTGGCGCAAGGGTACGGCCGCAACGTGGTCAACGTGACCCTTGTCGACATCCGGGCCTGGGACACGATGGGCGAGCTGGCGGTGCTGGTGGTGGCCGCGACCGGGGTGGCCAGCCTGATCTTCGAGCGTTCCCGCACCGGGCCGCGACCGCGTCGGCCCGAGTCGGACCAACGGGTGGGTGCACGCGGCCGGCCGGTGTGGCTGCGCGGTGGCCCGACCCTCTACGAGGAGCGCCGTTCGATCGTGTTGGAGGTGGTCATCCGACTGATCTTCCACACCGTGGTGCTGTTCTCCCTGTTCCTGCTCTTCTCCGGGCACAACGCGCCGGGCGGCGGGTTCGCCGGTGGGCTGGTGGCCGGTCTCGCCCTGGTGGTCCGCTATCTGGCCGGCGGGCGGTACGAGCTGACCGAGGCGGCCCCGATCGGCGCCGGCGCGATTCTCGGCGCCGGGCTGGCCCTGTCGGTGGGCACCGGCGTGGTGGCGCTGCTGATCGGCGGGTCGGTCCTCGAGAGCGCGAAGGTCGACCAGGCCCTGCCACTGATCGGCGACGCCCACCTGGTCACGTCGCTCTTCTTCGACATCGGCGTGTACCTGGTCGTGATCGGGTTGGTGCTGGACATCCTGCGCAGCCTCGGTGCCGAGGTGGACCGGCACATCGAGGCCACCGCACCGGCCACCGGCGGGTTGGCCGTCGACAAGGGGGACCGGGCATGACGCGGAGCGGTGCGGGGCCGACGTTGGTGCTGGTGCTGGCCGTCGCGGTGCTGGTCGGGTGCGGGGTGATCCTGCTGTTGGAGCGCAGCCTGACCCGGATCCTGCTCGGGGTGGTCATGCTCGGCAACGGGGTGAACCTGTTGATCCTGTTGGGCGGGCGTGCGGGTGGGGCGCCGGTCGTCGGCACCGGGCCGGTGGAACGGATGAGTGACCCGCTGCCGCAGGCGATGGTGTTGACCTCGATCGTGATCACCTTCGGGTTCACCGCGTTCCTGCTCGCGGTGGCGTACCGCAGCTGGTATCTCTCCGGCGACGACGAGGTCCCCGACGACCTGGAGGACCGGCAGATCATCGGCCGGGCCGAGCGTAACGAGGTGGGCGCCGTCGATCGCGGTGGCGAGGGCCCGAACGGTGACCCGGAACAGGTCGATCCCGAGCCGGCCCGCCGACGGCTACGTCGCGGGGGTGACTCGTGATGAGCACGTTGGTGCCGCTGCCGGTGGTGGTGCCGTTGCTCGGCGCGGCCCTGACCCTGCTGCTGGCCGGGAAGCCCCGACTCCAGCGGGCGATCAGTGTGCTGTGCCTGAGCGGCACGCTCACCGTGGCGGTGCTGCTGCTGGTGCAGGCGTACCGGCACGGGCCTGTGGTGGTGGCGGTCGGAGGCTGGCCGGCGCCGGTCGGCATCGTCCTGGTGGCCGACCAGTTGGCCGCGCTGATGCTGGTGGTTTCCTCGGCGGTGACCCTCTGCGTGCTGCTGTACTCGATCGGGCAGGGGCGCAGCGACACGAGCGAGAGCTCGCCGGTGTCGATCTTCCACCCGACGTACCTGGTGCTCACCGCGGGCGTCACCAACGCGTTCCTGGCCGGTGACCTGTTCAACCTCTTCGTCGGGTTCGAGATCCTGCTGGCCGCCAGCTTCGTGCTGATCACCCTGGGAGGTACCGAGACCCGGATCCGGACCGGGTCGACGTACGTGGTGGTCAGCATCCTCTCCTCGATGATCTTCCTGACCTCGGTGGGTCTGGTGTACGCGGCCACCGGCACGCTCAACCTCGCCCAGCTCGCCCAGCGCCTCGACGACCTGCCCGACGGCGTCCGACTGGCCCTGGAGCTGATGTTGCTGCTGGCCTTCGCGATCAAGGCGGCGGTCTTCCCCCTGTCGGCCTGGCTGCCGGACAGCTATCCCACCGCGCCGGCCCCGGTCACTGCCGTCTTCGCGGGTCTGCTCACCAAGGTGGGCGTCTACGCGATCATCCGCACCGAGACGTTGCTGTTTCCCGGTGGGCGTGCCCACGTGCTGCTCATGGTCGTCGCCGGGTTGACCATGGTGATCGGCATCCTCGGTGCGGTGGCCCAGTCCGACCTGAAGCGACTCTTCTCGTTCACCCTGGTCAGTCACATCGGCTACATGATCTTCGGGGTGGCGTTGAGCACCGCCGCCGGCCTCTCCGGCGCGATCTTCTACGTGGTGCACCACATCACCATCCAGACCACGCTGTTCCTCGTCGCCGGCCTGGTCGAGGAGCGCGCCGGGAGCACCGACCTGCGTCGTATCGGCGGGCTGGCCCGGGTGGCGCCGCTGCTGGGTGTGCTCTTCTTCGTCCCGGCCATGAACCTCGCCGGAGTGCCACCGTTCTCCGGTTTCCTCGGCAAGCTCGGCCTGCTCCAGGCCGGGGTGGCGGCCGGTGGGCCGCTGCCCGGGGTGCTGGTCGCGGCCGGCACGCTGACCAGCCTGCTGACCCTGTACGTGGCGTCGCGGGTCTGGAACATCGCCTTCTGGCGCGCGCCCCGGCTGGCCACCAGCGAGCCGGTCGTCCAGTTGCCGAGGCTGATGGTGGGCGCCACAGTGGCCCTGGTCGCCCTCGGGCTGGCGCTGACAGTGCTGGCCGGTCCGCTCTTCGACGTCACCGCTGACGCGGCCGCGGACCTGCGGCTGCGCACCCCGTACGTGCGTGCCGTGCTGCCGGGCGGTGTGCCGTGACCGGTTCCCCCGAGCCGGCTCCCGACGCCCCCCGGACCGCCGTGGTGGGGCGGGGCCGGCTCGGGCGCTGGCGGGACCAGGCGGTGGCGCTCGGGTGGCTGGTGGTGGTCTGGAACCTGCTCTGGGGCGACATCAACTGGACCAACCTGATCGGTGGCCTGCTGGTGGGCGCGGCCGTGCTGGTGTTCTTCCCGCTGCCGGCGGTCAGCTTCGGTGGCCGGTTGCGACCGCGGGCGCTGCTGGTGTTCGCGGGCCGGTTCGCCGTCGAGTTGGTCCGCGCGAGCCTGCACGTCGCCCGGATCGCCGTGCAGCCCGGCTACCGGCCGCGCGGCGCGATCATCGCGGTCCGGTTGCGGGTGTCCACCGACCTGAACCTGGCGCTCACCGCCGAGGCGGTCTCGTTGGTGCCGGGCACGCTGATCCTCGAGGTGGACCGGGACTCCGGAACGCTCTACCTGCACGTCCTGGACACCCACGGCCCGGGGGACCTGGACGTGTCCCGGGACCGCACCCTCGCCGTCGAGCGGCGGATCGTCCGCGCGGTGGGTTCCACCGCCGAACTGCGCCACCTCGACGTCACCTCACCCGAGAAGGGAACCCGTCCGTGACCACGTTCCTGGCCGTCGTCCTCACCGCACTGCTGTCGGTCACCGCGCTCCTCGCGCTGACCCGCCTCTACCGTGGCCCGTCGCTGGTGGACCGGGTGATCGCCGCGGACATGCTGCTCGCCACGATGGTCGGCGCGGTGGGCGCCGAGGCGGCTGTCAACCGGCACGCCACCACGCTGCCCGTGCTGGTGGTGCTCTCCCTGCTCGGCTTTGTGGGCTCGGTGTCGCTGGTTCGCTTCGCTGTCCGGGAGCAGCAGTGATCGCGACGATCCTGGACTGGCTCGGCGCCGCTTGCCTGGTGGCCGGCGCGCTGCTCGGCCTGGCCGCCGGGATCGGCGTCCTGCGCTTCCCGGACGCGCTGTCCCGGATGCACGCGGCCACCAAGCCTCAGGTGCTGGGGGTGCTCCTGCTGCTGCTGGGCATCGCGTTGCGGCTGAGGGCCCCGGCGGACCTCGGCATGATCCTGCTGGTGGCTGTCTTCCAGTTGGCGACAGCGCCGGTCGCGGCGCAGATGATCGGGCGGGCCGCGTACCGGTCGGGGCGGCTCGACCGGAGCCTGCTCGATGCCGATGAGCTGGCCGAACGCGGGCCGGGCGGCGGGTCGACGGGGCCGGCGTGACGACCGGCGGCGCCCGCCGAACCGGACGTTGCGCTCCTTCGGCCCACCCCCAGCGGAGTCCCAGCCAGCGCCGATAAAATGAGGGCATGATCGACTCTTCTGCCCAGGAGGGCAGCAGTAGCCAGCCGGGTCGTGCCCGGCATATCCCCGTACCGACGACCCCGGGAGCCCTGAGCGACCCGTGTTGATCGTCGTTGGTCTCCTTCTGATCATTCTTCTCACTGCCGCCACCGGATACTTCGTGGCGCAGGAGTTCGGCTACGTCGCCGTGGACCGGGGCAAGCTGCGCCAGCTCGCCGATGACGGCGATCAGGCCGCCGCCCGGGCCCTGACCGTCACCAGCCGGCTCTCCTTCATGCTCTCCGGCGCCCAACTCGGCATCACCGTCACCGCGCTGCTGGTCGGCTACGTCGCCGAGCCGTACCTGGGCGGTGGTCTCGCCGAACTGCTCGGCGTGGCCGGCGTCAGCGAAGCGGTCAGCCTGCCGCTGTCGGTGGCGTTGGCCCTGGTCATCGCCACCATCGTGCAGATGGTCCTCGGTGAGCTGGCCCCGAAGAACCTGGCCATCGCCCGGGCCGAGCAACTGGCCCGGGCGCTGAGCCGATCCACCCTGCTCTACCTGGCCGTCGCCGGGCCGCTGATCCGGCTCTTCGACCGGGCCTCGGTGCGGCTGCTGCGCCGCATCGGCATCGAGCCGATCGAGGAACTGCCCAGCGGCGCCACCCCGGCGGACCTGGAACAGATCATCGCCGAGTCCCGCGAGGAGGGCAGCCTCGACGCCGAGATGTCGACGCTGCTCGACCGAGGTCTGGACTTCCGCGAACTCACCGCCGGTGAGGCCATGGTGCCGCGCGTCGACGTGCACACCGTCCGGGCGCACGAGCCGGTCAGTCGGGTGGTCGAGCTGCTGGACACCGGCCACTCCCGCTTCCCGGTACGCGGCGCGGAGGGCGTCGACGACCTGCTCGGCATCGTCGGCATCGCCGACGTGCTCGGCGTACCCCCGGGGGAGCGGGCCACCACCCCGGTGAGTGCGGTGGCCGGGCCGCCGCTGCTCGTACCGGAGACGTTGCCCCTGCCCACGGTGCTCGACCGCCTGCGGTCCGGGCACCGGCAGATGGCGTGCGTGGTCGACGAGTACGGCGGCTTCGCCGGTGTCATCACGCTGGAGGACATCGCCGAGGAACTCGTCGGCCCGATCCGCGACGAGGACGACCCACCGGAGCGGGCACCGGCCCGGCAGGACGACGGGTCCTGGGTGGTGCCGGCCCGCTGGCGGATCGACGAGGTCGCCGACAGCACCGGCATCGCCCTACCCGAGGCCCCGGAGTACGACACCCTCTCCGGGTTGGTGATGCGGGAGTTGGGCCGGGTGCCGGAGGTCGGCGACCGGCTGGAGATCAGCCTGCAACCCGAGGGGGCGGACGGCGAGGACGGCGAGGCGGAGCCCCGGGCCCTTGTCGAGGTGCTGGCCGTGGACCGGCACGTGGCCGACTCGGTGCGGTTGCAGCTGACCAAACCCGAGGTGATCGCATGAGCGCGAGGAGTGAGCTTGCGAGCCCCGCAGTCGCGAACGAAGGACAGCACCGATGAGCCCCGGGATCGCACTGTTCAGTTCGGGGATCCTGCTGGCGTTGAACGGGTTCTTCGTGGCCGCCGAGTTCGCCCTGGTGGCCAGCAAGCGCTACCGCCTGGAGCAGGCGGCGGCGAACGGTGGTCGGGCGGCCCGGGCCGCGCTCGACGGCGTCCGCGAACTGTCGCTGATGCTGGCCGGCGCGCAGTTGGGGATCACGCTGTGCACCCTGGGTCTCGGCGCGCTGGCCGAGCCGGCGATCGAGCACCTGCTCAGCCCCCTGCTGCACGCGGTGGGCCTACCGGACGCGGCCAGTCACCTGGTCGCCCTGGTCTTCGCCCTCGGCGTGGTGACCTTCCTGCACCTGGTGGTGGGGGAGATGGCGCCGAAGTCGTGGGCGATCACCGACGCGGAGCGCTCGGCGACGCTGCTCGCGTTGCCGTTCCGCGCCTTCGCCCGGGTCTCCCGGCCGGTGCTCTCCGCGCTGAACGCCCTGGCCAACGCGATCCTGCGGCTGTTCGGCGTCAACCAGCAGGACCAGCTCGCCCAGGTGCACGGCCCGGACGAGCTGCGGATCCTGCTGGAACAGTCCCGTGAGCACGGGCTGCTCGGCGCCGAGCAGCACCAGTTGCTGACCAGCATGCTGGAGTTGCAGGGCACGTCGGTGGCGCAGGTGATGGAACCGTTCGCCACCATGGTCACCGTCCGCCGGGACGACTCGGCCGGGCGGATCGAGGAGGTCAGCCGGGACAGCGGCCGATCCCGGCTCGCGGTGCTCGACGAGGCGGGCGACGTGTGTGGGCTCGTGCACGTGCGGGAGGCGGTACGGGTGGTCACCACCGGCCGGGTCGCCACCGCGGGCGAGCTGATGACGCCGGCGTTCACCCTGCCCGCGACGTCCACGGTCACCGAGGCGGTGGCGGCGATGCGGGCCCGGCAGTCGCAGCTCGCGTTGGTCCGCAACGGCGGTGGCCCGGCCCGGCCGATCGGCTTCGTGGCCCTGGAGGACCTCCTGGAGGAGGTCATCGGGGAGTTCGACGACGAAACCGACACGGTGCCGCGCGGGCGTCGGTTGCGCTGACCGCCCGACCCGGCCGCACTGACGAAGTGCGGCCGGGTCAGCGCCGGCGCTGTTCGACGTCGGCGGGCTTGAGATCACCTCGACGGGGTAGGCGCGGCTGGTGCGGGGCGTGCTGTCCCCGTTCCGGGAGGGGGCGCGCGGTGCGGTTGACGGGAGTGTCACCGGAGTCCGGTGGGACCGGGCTCTCCGTGCAGACCACGCTCCCCAACCCGAGCACCCGGCCGGGCCTGCGCCTGCCCGGGCGGGTGACCCTCGCGGCCGGCCCGGACGACGTGCTGGTGCGGCACATCCGGCTCGGCCTCGTCACCACTGTCGAGCCGGATGATCCGGCCAAGGCCCGACGTCTCGTGCAGTTCCACCACCTGCCGATCGCCGGCCGGTTCGTCGTACCGGCCGGTCGGCGGCGGGCGGTCGACTTCGCGTTCCCGCTGCCGTGGGAGACCCCGGTGACCACCTTCGGCGGTGTGCCGCTGCTGAGCCTGCGGATGGGCCTGCGGACCGAGGTGTCCCTCGACCCCGACCTCGACCAGGGGGCCATGGTGCCGGTCTTCGTGCACCCGCTCCCCACGCAGCAGCACGTGCTGGCGGCGCTGGACACGCTGGGCTTCATGATCCGCCAGTCCGGGTTGCAGGAGGGCGGGTTGCCGGGGGTGGAGCACACGCTGCCGTTGCACCAGCGTTGGGGCTACTGGGTGGGGCCGCTCTACGCCGGCCCGATCACCGAGCTGGAGGTGATCTTCGTGACCAACTCGGCGGGCCTGGAGGCGATCCTCTGGATGGATCGCCGGCTGGCCCTGGCCGGAATCACCCACCAGAGCATCAGCCGGTTCCGGCTCTGGCACGAGGACGCCGGCCGGCGGGACTGGGTCGCCACGGTGGACGGCTGGATCCGCCAGGCGATCAACCGGCACGCCGCCGCGGCCGCGCACGCCGACTGGTCCGCGCAGATCGCCGGGTCGGCCCACGTGAGCCGCCATCCCGACGAGCCGATCCGACCCGGCTACGGCCTCGGCGGCACCGCCGGCGGCGCCGGCGTGGGAGGCGGCGGCTCCGGCGGCGACGGCACCTGACCGTCCGCCCGGCCCGCGTCGATCATGGAGTCGTGGTGGGATGAATATCCCGTACTACACCTTTTGTGAGGCGCCACAACTCCATGATCGACGCGCCGTTGGGTGTCAGCCCGCGCTGGCGGTGGCCAGCTTGAGGCTGAAGGCCAGGAAGAGGGCTGCCACGGCGGTGGTGCCGCCGGCCGCCAGGCGCCGGCGTTGGCGGAACTGGGCGGCCAGGAAGGTGCCCGCGAAGATCAACGCGGTCAGGTAGAGCGCGCTGGTCACCTGCGCGATCAGCCCGAGCAGCAGGAACGACAGCGCCGGCCAGGCGTAGCCGGGGTCGACGAACTGGATGAAGAACGAGATGAAGAACAGGATCGCCTTCGGGTTCAGCAGGCTGATCACCAGCGCCTTGCGGAACGGGCTGCGCATCGCCGCCGGCTCCGCGGCGTCGATGAGCCGCGGCGTGCTCGGGTCGTTGCGGTCACGCCAGCGCCGCACGGCGCCGAGCAGCATTGTCACCCCGACATAACCGAGGTACGCGGCGCCGGCGTACTTGATCACCATGAACAGCGGCGGGTACGCCTTGAGCAGCGACGCCACCCCGGCGGCGGAGAGGAACATCAGCACCCCGTCGCCGACGAACACGCCAGCGGCGGCCCGGTAGCCGACCGCGACGCCCCGCTTCGCCGCGGTGGAAAGCACGAAGAGTGAGTTGGGCCCGGGCAGCAGAATGATGGCCACGGTGCCCAGCACGTACGTCCAGATGTCGGTGATCCCCAGCACGCCCGCCATCATCACGCCACCGGTGCCGTCCGCAGAAGTCTTTCTCGCAGCCTGGCCTGTGCGTTCGGCCACTCGTCGACGGTCATCGCGTACTGCACGGTGTCCCGCCAGGAGCCGTCCGGGCGTTGCCGGTGCATCCGCAGCACCCCTTCCCGGGTGGCGCCGAGCCGTTCGATGGCGGCCTGGGAGCGAACGTTGCGGATGTCGGTGTGCCAGGCGACCCGTACCGCGCCCAGGTCGTCGAAGGCCCGACTGAGCAGCAGCAACTTCGCCTCGGTGTTGATCCCGGTACGCCACCAGGGCCGGCCGAGGAAGGTGTGCCCGATCGCCACCGCCCGCCGCTCCGGGTCGATGTCGTAGTAGGAGGTGCTGCCCACCACCGCCCCGGTCGCCGCGCACCGCTGCACCCAGGCCACCCGCTCGCCCCGGTGCTGGGCGGCCAGGGCGGTGCCGATCACCTCGGCGGTTTCGGCGGGCGCGGTGGGCGGCGCGACGCTGAGGTGCCGCCACACCTCCGGGTCCGCGGTGGCGGCGTGCAACTCGTCGGTGTGCGCCATCTCCAGCGGCTCCAGCCGAACGTGCTCGCCGTGCAGCGGCACCGGGTCGTGCCAGGGCGTGCGGGGCGTCCGCAGGTACGCCGGCAGCGGCGCGGTGACCCCGGCGTCCGGCTCGGGTGGCCCGGCGGTCAGTCGCAGCGGCAGCACGCCGGCCCAGTGCGGCAGGTGCAGGTCGGCCTCGTCCTCGCGCACTCCGCCGGTGCGGGCCCGGACGGACACCTCACGCAGTGGCAGCGCCAGTACGGCGGTCTCGGCCAACTCGCGACGACTGGGCGGACGGGTGGCGGCGCTGCGTCCCGCACCGACCTTCTCGACCAGCGCGGTGAGCATGGCGAGCTTCTCCCGCTCGTCGGTGACGAGCCGGGCGGTGCCGTGCGCGACGACCGAGCGGTAGTTGGCGCTGTGGTGGAACTGGGAGCGGGCGTAGACCAGCCCGTCGAGCAGAGTCACCGCGACACAGACCGGCAGCCCGTCGTCACCCCGGGCGGCGAGAAGCGGCCGACTGCCGGTGGAGCCGTGCAGGTAGAGCGTGTCACCGATGCGGACGTGCAGGGTGGGAAGCACCCGTGGCTGGCCGTCGACCGTGAAGCTGAGCGCGCAGTCGTACGCCTCGTCGAGCACGGCGTGGGCGGCGTCCTGGTCGTAGCTCATCTTGTCGCGGGAACGGTGGGGTGTGGTCCGGGCGGTGGGTGGATACATGCGCGCGCCCCTTTGTTCTAGTACAATCTCTTAATTGTGTCAGCACACTATCAGCTCACCGGTACGACAGCCGTCGAGATTTCGGCCAGCATCGAGTCGGGCATCCGGACCGGCGCTCTGTCACCCGGGGCCGCCCTGCCGCCCGTGCGGGCTCTCGCCGCCGAGCTGGGCGTCAGCCCCGCCACCGTCGCCCGCGCCTACCAGGAGCTGCGCCAGCGCGGCCTGCTCGCCACCGCCGGTCGGCACGGCACCCGGGTACGCCCCCGCCCGCCGGTGGCCGCCCGCCGCTCCGCGCTGCGCCCCCCACCGTTGCCCGGCGCCCGAGACCTGTCCCGGGGTGAACCCGACCCCCGGCTGCTTCCCCCGCTGGGCCCGCACCTGGCGGCGCTCGCCGCCAACGACGGCCCGTCGGTCGGCTACTCCGACGCCGGAGTGCTGCCCGAACTGGCCGAGGCGGCCCGCACCCGGCTGCGCGCCGACGGAGTACCGGCCGGTGAGCTGACCCTCACCGGCGGTGCGCTGGACGGCATCGAACGGCTGCTCGGCGCCCACCTGCGCCCCGGCGACGCGGTGGCGGTCGAGGACCCGGGCTGGGCCAACCTCCTCGACCTGGTCGCCGCGCTGGGGTTGCGCCCGATCGGCGTACCGGTGGACGACGAGGGCCCACTGGTCGCCGGGGTGGCCGCGGCGCTCGCCGCCGGAGCGCGGGCGCTGATCGTCACCAGCCGGGCGCAGAATCCGACCGGCGCCGCCGTCTCCGCGGCCCGCGCCGAGGCGCTGCGGACGCTGCTCGCCGGCCGCCCGGACCTGCTGCTGATCGAGGACGACCACGCTGCCGAACTGGCCCGCGTACCCCTGCACCCGCTCGCCGGTGCGACAGAGAGTTGGGCCTTCGTCCGTTCGGTGAGCAAGCCCTTCGGCCCGGACCTGCGGCTGGCGGTGCTGGTCGGCGACGAGACGACTGTGGCTCGGGTGAGTGGCCGTACCCGGGTCGGCGCCGGCTGGGTCTCCACGGTGCTGCAACGCCTGGTGCTCTCCCTGTGGCGGGACCCGGCGGTCACCGGGCTGGTGGAGCGGGCGGCGCGGAGCTACGAGCAGCGGCGCGAAGGGCTGCTCGCCGCGCTGGCCGAGCACGGCCTGACCGCACACGGTCGCAGCGGCATCAACGTCTGGTTGCCGGTCGCGGACGAGACCAGCACGGTGACCGCGCTCCGCGACGCCGGCTGGGCGGTGGCCCCCGGCGCTCTCTACCGGATCGCCGCCCCGCCCGCCCTGCGCATCACCGTCAGCTCCCTGGACCCCACCGACCTGGCCCCCCTGGCGGCGGCCCTGGCCCAGGCCGAAAACCCACCCCCCTCCCGAGGTTTCCCCACCTGAGCCACTCCATCGGGGGGATTTGGGACGGTCGGGACGGGTATGCGGGCGCCCGGAGGTGTGGGACATGGCTACTGGTGGGGCTCGTAAGGGAATCTGGATCGCGATTGCGGTGGCGATCATCATCATCGTCATCGTGCTGATCGCGATCGCGTCCGGCGGCGACGGGGGCGGTGACGGCTACTGACGCGAAGATGCCGGTGCGCCGGGGCGTATCCGGCGGCGAGCATCGAACGGGTATATAACAGTCGGCATGGCCGAGCAGACCGGGAGCGCTCCGGGCGCCCAGCGGTTCATTCCGCCCGACGCCGACACCATTGACGACCTGCGCACCGCCGCCGGCGGCTGTCGGGGCTGTGAGCTGTACCGGGACGCCTCGCAGACGGTCTTCGGCCGGGGCGACGAGAGCGCTCGTGTGGTGCTGGTCGGCGAGCAGCCCGGCGACATGGAGGACCAGAAGGGGCTGCCCTTCGTCGGTCCGGCCGGTCGCCTGCTGCGCCGCGCGGTCGACGACGCCGGGCTGGACCCCGGTCACCTCTATCTGACGAATGCCGTAAAGCACTTCCGCTTTGAGCTGCGTGGCAAGCGGCGGATCCACCAGACCCCGGACCAGGCGCACATCACCGCCTGCCGGCCGTGGTTGGTCGCGGAGTTCGCCCGGCTGCGTCCGGAGATCGTGGTGGTGCTCGGCGCGACCGCCGCCAAGGCGCTGCTCGGCCCGTCCTTCCGGGTCACCCGGCAGCGGGGCGAGTTGCTGCCCTGGCCGGAGTCGGCGCAGCACCCCGCGGACTTCGAGCAGGTGCCGGTGGACAACGCCGGAAAGCGGGCCGACGCCCCGCAGGCTCGGCTGCTGGCCACCATCCACCCGTCCGCCGTGCTGCGGGCCGATGACCAGGACAAGGCGTACGAGGGGCTGGTCGCCGACCTCACCGTCGTCACCCGCGCCCTGCCCGGCTGACCGGCGACCGCAAGCCGCCCTGCCCGGAGCGGGCGAAACGCCGCCGGCCCGCCCGGAGCCGGCGAAACGCGGTCGCCCCGTCCCGGGTTGGCGGAAAGTGCCACGCGGGTCGCGCGGCGAGGCGATACCCGCCGGAAACGGCAATGCGTGAACCGCGTAACAGATCCTCTGCAGACTCATGCGAGTCGATCTTGTAGGGGAGGCCGTTATGAGCGATCAGACGCAGTCGATGGTCAGCCGGCGTGGGTTTCTGCGTACTGTCGGAATCAGCGGTGGTGCCGGAGCGATGCTCGCCACCATGGGCGCCATGGGGCTGGCCCCCAGCGCGGCGGCGTCGGTTACCCCGGCCTTCCGGCCGCCGGAGCGGTCCGACTTCACTCTCACCGGACGGTCGGGCGCGAGTGTGGTCGTGCTCGGCGGCGGCATCGCCGGGCTCACCACGGCGTACGAGTTGGGCAAGGCGGGCTACCACTGCACGATCCTGGAGGCGCGGCACCGCGTCGGTGGGCGGAACCTGACCATTCGGGGCGGCGACGTCGAGACCGACCTCGACGGACGCACCCAGCGGGCCAGCTTTTCCGACGGGGTCTACTTCAACGCCGGGCCGGGCCGCATCGCACAGTGGATGGTCACGATGGACTACTGCCGGGAACTGGGCGTACCCATCGAGGTCTTCACCAATCAGAACGCCGACGCCTGGATCTACAACGAGTCCGCCGGGATGACCGAGCCGGTGCGGTACCGCACCGCCAAGGCCGACGTGTACGGCTACGTCTCGGAACTGCTCGCCAAGGCCACCGACCAGGGCGCTCTGGACGCCCGGCTCACCACCGAGGACCGTGACCGGCTGCTGTCGTTCCTGCAGAGCTTCGGCGCGATCGGCGGACGGACCAGCGACTGGGCCTACACCGGGACGAACCGTCGCGGCTACCTCGCCTACCCGGGGGCGGGCAACGACGTGGGGAGCCCACTCGGTACGCCACCGGCACTCTCCGACGTGTTCGCCAGCAACATCGGCCGGTACTTCTCCTTCGAGTTCGGCTACGACCAGGCCATGCTGATGTTCCAGCCGGTCGGCGGGATGGACCAGATCCCCCGAGCCCTGGCCCGCGCGGTGGGCCCGCACCGGATCCGACTCAACGCCGAGGTCACCGGGGTGACCGACCGGGGCAGTCGGGTCGAGGTGACCTACCGGCAGGGCGGTCGGCAGTCGCAGATCACCGCCGACTACTGCGTGGCGGCGCTACCGCCACACCTGATGGCCCGCGTACCGCACAATCTCGGCACGGCGGTGACCGCGGCCCTGGCCGACTTCCCGGTCACCGCCTCCGGAAAGATCGGCCTGGAGTACCGCAGCCGCTGGTGGGAGACCGATCAGCGGATCTACGGCGGTATCACCGAGACCGACCTGGACCTGTCGCACATCTGGTATCCGTCCTACGGCTTCCACGGCAAGCGCGGCCTGGTCGTCGGCTACTACAACACCGGGGCGAACGCCAGGGCGTACAGCGGGCTCACGCCGGAGCAGCGCAGCGAGCGCGCGATCAGCCAGGGTGTGAAGATCCACGGTGACAAGTACCGCAGTGAGCTGGTCACCTCGTACTCCCACGCCTGGGACCGGACCCGCTACATCGAGGGCGCCTGGACGTCTCCCCGGTACGGCACGGCCGGCTACAACCTGCTGCTCCAGCCGGCCGGGCGGGTCTACTTCGCCGGGGACTGGCTCAGCCACGAGGTGGCCTGGCAGCACGGCGCGTTCGTCGCGGCGCGTTCGGCGGTCTCCGCGCTGCACCAGCGGGTGATGGCGGGCTGACCGACCCAGCCGTGCGCCGGCCAGATCTTGGACAGTTTCCGTTCGCCCGCGGAACGGGGACTGTCCAAGATTGACGGTGCGTCGCGGATCGAGCGAGTGGGTAACGGGTGTCGATGGAGGTTGACAACGAGGAGCGTCGTGCGGGTGCGCCCTCTGTGGCCGCCGGGCGTCGCGGGAGAGGGAAGCGGCTCCTCGAGCGGGCGACCGGATTGCAACTCATGGCCGTCTACTGGGTTCCGATGACGGTGTTCATCGGGCTGCCGGTGCGCTGGCTCTTCGACCGACAGGAATCACTGGTCGAAGCCGTGCTGCGCGCCGCTCTGAACACCGTCTGGATCGGCCACTCGATCTATCTGGGGCAGCGCGTTGTGGGCGAGGCCCGGCAGGATCCCGAAGGGCATGCGCTGCGCCGGGCAGTGCGTACCGGCACCGTGCCCGAGGACGCCGCGGCGCGGGCCGCGCTGCCCCGCTACGTGGCAGGGCAGCGGCGCGCCACCTGGGCGGCGCTGCTGGCCATTCTGGGCATCTGCCTCGGGCTGGTCCTGCTCGCTCTGCTCGCCGCCGACAACGAGGGCTTCGCGGTGATCTTCGGCGTGGTCGCCGCCGCCAGTGTGGCCGTCGCCGCGCGCACCCTGACCCGGATCCGTCGGCTGGCATCCCTGCTGGCCGCGCCCAACCCACCGGAAACACCACTATCGCGAGGGTGAGGGCGGCGCGGCTGCCCGCCGTGATCTTGCTGAACACGTCCTTGGCGGCGACCAACAGCGCCGTTCACCGGGGCACACAGGGGTGGGTCGTGCCGGGAGCGACCCCGTTCCGGCAAAACCCACTGCCGCTGGTCGGTGCGGGTGCGCGAGGATGAGTCACCCCCTTCCGACAGGAGCGCCGATGGCGACCGACCTGACCGCGCCGCGTACCGCCGCCCGACCCGACGTCGCGTCGATCCAGCGGCGAACCCTGCGGCTGCTCTTCACCACCCAGATCATCGGCGGGATCGGCGTGACCATCGGCATCGCCGTGGGCGCGCTGCTCGCGGCCCGGATCGCCGGGACCGCGGTGGCCGGTGTCGCGCAGAGCGCCGGGGTGGTCGGTGCCGCGCTGCTCGCCGTCCCGGTCACCCGGATCATGGCGCGGCACGGTCGCCGGCCGGGCCTGGTGCTGGCGTACGCGGTCGGCGCCGTCGGCGGCCTGCTGGTGGTGCTGGCCGCAGCCACCCGCTGGGTGCCGCTGCTCTTCGTCGGCATGTTGCTCTTCGGCGGGGGCACCGCCGCGAACCTGCAGGCCCGCTACACGGCGGTGGATCTCGCCGAGCCGGCCCGCCGGGGGCGGCAGCTCTCCCTGATCGTCTGGGCCACCACCATCGGTGCGGTGGCCGCGCCGAACTTCGCCGCGCTGGCCGATCGGGTCACCACCGGCTGGGGGCTGCCCCCGCTGGCCGGCCCGTTCGCGTTCAGCGCGGCGGCGTTCGTGCTGGCTGCCGTCGTACTCCTCGGGTTGCTCCGGCCCGACCCGCTGCTCACCGCGCGGCGGCTCGCGGCCGCCGAGGCGCCGGCAGCCGATCTGCCGTCGGTCACCGACGCGACGGCGACCGCGGTGGCGGCCGGGGCGCCAGCGGCCGGCGGTGCGACCCCGGCCGCCGCGCCGGTCAAGGAGCGCGCGCCGCGCGGCGCCGGGATGCGTGCGGCCTGGTCGGTGGTACGCGGACAGCCCGCCGCCCGACTCGGCATCGCCGCCGTGGCGGTGGGTCACCTGGTGATGGTGGCGGTGATGGCGATGACTCCGGTCCGGCTCGGTGAGTCGCACGCCGACGCCGACGTGTTGCGGCTGGTCGGCATCGTGCTGAGCCTGCACATCGCCGGCATGTACGCGTTCTCCCCGGTGGTCGGTTGGCTCACCGACCGGCTCGGTCGACGGGCGGTGATCCTCGGTGGGGTCGGGCTGCTGCTGGCCGCCTGCGCGGTCGCCGGAACCGCCGGGCACCACACGCCTCGGCTCTCGGTCGGTCTGGTCCTGCTCGGGTTGGGCTGGTCGGGGACGATGGTGGCCGGCTCGACCCTGCTGTCGGAGTCGGTGTCGGCCGCTGTGCGGCCGAGCGTCCAGGGGCTGTCCGATCTGATCATGGGACTGGCCGGTGCCGGGGCCGCCGTGGTCAGCGGGTTTGTCATGCAGTTCGCCGGTTATCCCGTGCTCACCCTGCTCGCGGCGGTCGCGGCGGCGCCCCTGGTGGCGCTAGCGTTGCGCCCGGTGCCGACCGGGGTACCGGACGAGGAGGGCTGATCACTGTGCGGCTGACCGACTTCTGGACGCGGCTGGACGAGGCGTTCGGGCCCGGCTACGCGGCCAGCATCGCCCGAGATCAGGTGCTGTCCCAGCTCGGCGGGCGGACCATCGAGCAGGCCCTGGCGTCGGGGGAGCAGACGCACGTGGTGTGGCGGGCGGTCTGCGCCGCGTACCCCGACCGAGTGCCTGCTCGACTACGCTGAGCAGCCTTTTCGCCGGTTCCGCGTGTCGCTTGTCGAGTCGTACACCTGTTCGGCTATTGTCCACAGCGGGGTGCTCGTCCACAGCTCGCGGCCCGTCGGCTGGTTTTCTGTCGGACCTAGCGCCTAGCGTGTCCGCGTGACGCGAAGCTCAGCAAAGACGCCGGCGAAGGCAGGGGTGGCAACCATGGCAGCAGGGCCTGACCGGGAGAAGGCACTCGACCTTGCTCTCGCTCAGATTGACAAGCAATTCGGCAAGGGCTCGGTGATGCGGCTGGGTGACCGGCCGGTCGTCCAGACCGCAATCATTCCGACCGGCTCCATCGCGCTCGACGTGGCCCTCGGCATTGGCGGCCTGCCCCGTGGCCGGGTGGTCGAGATCTACGGTCCCGAGTCCAGCGGTAAGACCACTGTGGCACTGCACGCGGTGGCCAACGCCCAGCGCAACGGCGGCATCGCCGCCTTCATCGACGCCGAGCACGCGCTCGACCCGGAGTACGCGAAGGCCCTCGGCGTCGACACTGACGCGATGCTGGTCTCCCAGCCGGACACCGGCGAGCAGGCGCTGGAGATCGCGGACATGCTGATCCGCTCCGGCGCTCTGGACATCATCGTGATCGACTCGGTGGCGGCCCTGGTGCCGCGCGCCGAGATCGAGGGCGAGATGGGCGACAGCCACGTGGGCCTCCAGGCCCGGCTGATGAGCCAGGCGCTGCGGAAGATCACCGGTGTGCTCAGCAACACCGGCACCACGGCGATCTTCATCAACCAGCTGCGGGAAAAGATCGGCGTCATGTTCGGCAGCCCGGAGACCACCACCGGTGGTCGGGCGCTGAAGTTCTACGCCTCGGTCCGGCTCGACGTGCGACGCATCGAGAGCCTCAAGGACGGCACCGACGTGGTCGGTAACCGCACCCGGGTCAAGGTCGTGAAGAACAAGGTCGCCGCGCCGTTCAAGCAGGCCGAGTTCGACATCATGTACGGCAAGGGCATCTCCCGCGAGGGCTCGCTGATCGACGTCGGCGTGGAGCAGGCGATCATCCGCAAGTCCGGAGCGTGGTACACGTACGACGGCGACCAGCTCGGCCAGGGCAAGGAGAAGGCCCGGGAGTTCCTGAAGGAAAACCCGGACGTGGCCGCCGAGATCGAGAAGAAGATCCTGGAGAAGCTCGGCGTCGGGGTCGGCGCGGGTGACGCCGCCGGTGGCCCGGAGCTGCCGCCGGTCGACTTCTGACCGGTCGCTGACCCATGGCAGGACGACGCGCTCGTACGGGGCGGGGCTGGGATGCCAGTCCGCCTCGTACGGGCGACGCCACCGATCCGCCCCGCCCTCGGCGAGGCCGCCGGGGTCGGTCCGAGGAGACCGACACCGTCGAGTCTCCGGCGCCCCCACGCGACGAGTCCGAGGTGGCCCGCGAGATCTGCCTGCGCCAGCTTGCCGTCCGGCCCCGCACCCGGGCCGAGTTGGCCGGGGCGTTGGCCAAGCGGGGCATCTCCGAGGAGGTCTCGGCCGAGGTGCTCGACCGGTACGACGAGGTCGGCATCATCGACGACGCCGCGTTCGCCCGGGCCTGGGTGTCCAGCCGGCACGCCGGGCGCGGCCTCGCTCGCCGGGCGCTCGCCAACGAGTTGCGCCGCAAGGGCGTGGACGGCGAGGTGGCCACCGAGGCGCTGGATGAGCTGGACGAGGAGACCGAGGCGGACACCGCCCGAAGTCTCGTGGAGCGCAAGCTACGCACCGCCCGAGGCGAGCCGGACGCGGTCTTCCGCCGACTGGTGGGCATGTTGGCCCGCAAGGGCTACCCGCCTGGTGTGGCCATCCGGGCGGTGAAGGACGCGCTCGCCGCGCAGAGCGCCGAGGCAGCCGAGTTCGCCGAGCAGATCGACGCCGACGCGCTCGCCGAGGCCGAGGGCGAGTTGGAGCGCGACAACCGTCTGCTCGACTGAGCGCGCGCGATAGGTGTGTCGCCTCGATGCTGAGGGCCGCCCGTCGGGGGGAGCATCGGCGCCCGCCGAGCGACCGGCGCCAAGATCGTGCTCGGTACCGGAAGTCAACAACCGGCGTTGCCTCGCCGATCATGGAGTTGTGGTGGGCAACCAAACGCCCGTAAAGCACTAATCCGGGCACCACAACTCCATGATCCTCGACCTCGCGCCGCCGCTGCTCCGCGATCTTGCACTTTCTGTCCCGATATAAGGGGCATTCCACCCATATCGACAACCGAAACTGCAAGACGCTTCTATGTATGTGGTGATCGGTTCGGCTGGTTGCCGCTAGGTTCGGCGTCGATGATCGCTTGGGTGGCTCATTGCCGATCCGGCCGCTCGGAGTGCGGGTGTGCCTTGTGCAAGACCTGTCCCCAGGTGGTCGTCGGCGCCGGCCCGGCCCACCTTGCTGGCCTGATCAGAAGCCTGCCCGTGCGAGCACACGTGGCCCATCACAGATTTGCCGCCGAGGTGACTGCATCCCGAGCCGACGCCGACTGTCCCGGTCGTCACTGGCAAAGGAGCAACAACCCGAGATGGCACAGATCGTAGAGCGGGTCACGGATCGCTATGACGTGGTGGTGGGGGTGGACACCCATACCGACACGCACACCGCTGCCGTGCTCGACCGGTTCGGGGCGGTGCTGGCGCAGGTCACCGTGTCCACCGACCCGGACGGGTTGAGCCAGCTGGTGGCCTTCGCCGCCGCGCACACCCCGCCGGACGGGCGCCGGTTGTGGGCGGTAGAGGGCACCCGGGCGCACGGTCAGGGACTGTGCCGGCTGTTGAGCGCTGCCGGTGAACCGGTCTGCGAGGCACCCAAACCCGCCCCGGCGGCCCGCCGCCGGGGCGGGAAGTCCGATCAACTCGACGCGGTCGCCGCCGCCCACGCGGTGCTGGCACTGTCCACCGACCATATCGCTGTGCCCCGCAGCGACGGACCACGCGAAGCGCTGCGTCTGCTGCTGGTCTGCCGCCGCCACCACAGCGACACGCGCACCGCCACGGTCAACCTGGTCAAAGCGCTGATCCTGACCGCCGACGACGCCCTGCGCCACGCCCTACGCGGGCTGAGCACCACCCACCAGATCGCCCGCCTGGCCGCCCTCGACCTACCCGAGAGCACCCACCTGCCCACCGAGGAACACACCCGCCGCCGCGAACTGGGCACCCTCGCCCGTCACATCCACACCCTCGACGCCGCACTGGCCGACAACCACCGACGCCTCCGCGCCCTCGTCACCGAACTCTGCCCACCCCTGCTCGACCAACCCGGAGTCGGACCCGTCACCGCCGCGATCGCCCTCACCGCCTGGTCACACCCCGGCCGCGTCCGCTCCGAAGCCGCCTACGCCACCCTCGCCGGCGCCGCCCCCATACCCGTCGCCAGCGGCCGCACCGACCGACACCGCCTCAACCGCGGCGGCGACAGAACCCTCAACAGCGCCCTACACACCATCGCCCTGACCCGCCGCCGCATCCACCCCGAAACCCGCGACTACATCAACCGACGCCGCGCCCAAGGCCGCACCACCAGAGAAATCAACCGCTGCCTCAAGCGCTACATCGCCCGACAGCTCTACCGCACCATCACCACCCACCACCGCACCCCTTGACAACCCCCACTCACAGATCGGTGCGATCTTCTCGCCCGGCTGCAGCCCTCACGCAACGGTGTTGACTCTCAGGATCGAGCGCGATCTTGAAGTGACGAGCCCGACGAGAGGGCTGGGCGCGAGCGGGGGGTCGCTGGTGTCACAAAGTCGGCTCTTACGCGGGGCGCCGCAGTCTCTGAACAGGCACGACATCCGTATCGAGGCCGTCGGCTCGCCGTGTTTGTCCTTCCGTGTCCGACACGACATCAGCTTTGAGTGACGCCGCAACTTCGCTCCGTTTGGGGGGTTTGATCATGAGTCCTTGACCAGAGCACCCCCGGCGACCTAGCCTCGCCATACAGGCTCACATTGCCCGACCAGCGCAGGCTAAGCGCACAACATAGATCGCGTAACAGAACAGCATCACTTTGGCCGACTCCGCGGCCTTTGGCGGCAGTTCCGGACAGGCCGGTCCGGAACGCTGCGACAACTGCACCCGGTCGCCGACGCTGCCCACGGGCACCGCCGGCGGAGAAAGCTACCCACGGCCAGCCGCTCCGGTCGGGCGTCCACAGCCGCAGGAGTGTGCCCCCGGCACGGTCGCTGCGGTCTCGACGTTAGGGGAGGCGGCCATGGCGGGGCGGCGGCACAGGTTCATCGGTAGACCCGACGGGGTCCCGGCATGAACGCGTTCGACGTCGTGCTCCTCGCGGCCGTCCTCGTCCTCGCGGTGGTGGTGATCGGGGCCGTGCTGGTCGGCATCCGGACAATGCGCCGGATGGGCGCCGCGCCGGCTCCGGAGGATCCCGCCTTCATCGCCGAGAAGGACCGCCAGGAGCAGTCCCTGGCCGCCCTGCGGACCGCGGCCGACGAGGCGAACAGCACGATCGACGTGGCGAAGTCAGCGGCCGCCGCAGCCCGTACCGAAGCGGCGGCGGCGAAGGCCGAGGCGAAGGCGGCCCGCGCCGAGGCGCGGCGGGTCCTCGACGACGCCCGGGCCGAGGCGGACACCGTCCTGGAGCGCGCCCACAAGCAGGCCGAGGCGGACGCCGAACAGTTGCGGACGGCAGCCCGGCGCAGTGGCGAGCGGGAGGTCGCGGTGCTCGCCGCCACCACCCGGGAGCAGGCCGCCGAGGTGGAACGTCGGGCAGCCCGGATGGACGAGCGGGAGCGGATGCACACCGAGGAGGTGGAGCGGTTCGCCGAGCGGGAGCGGCAGCTCACCGCCGCGAAGGCCGCCCTCGCCGCCCGGGAGGCCGCGCTCGCCCAGCGCGAGGCAGAGCTAACCGAGTCGGAAGAACTGCGTCGCCGCGAGCTGGAGCGGGTCGCCGGGCTCACCGCCGACTCCGCGCGACTGGAGCTGATCGAGGCCATCGAGACGCAGGCCAAGCGGGAAGCGGCACTGCTCGTGCGGGACATCGAGTCCGACGCGCGCAACACGGCCGAGCAGCGCGCCCGACACATCGTGGTGGACGCGATCCAGCGGGTCGCCAGCGAGCAGACCGCGGAGAGTGTGGTCAGCGTCCTGCACCTGCCCGGTGACGAGATGAAGGGGCGGATCATCGGCCGGGAGGGGCGCAACATCCGCGCCTTCGAGTCGGTGACCGGCGTCAACCTGATCATCGACGACACCCCCGAGGCGGTGCTGCTCTCCTGCTTCGACCCGGTCCGCCGCGAGGTGGGCCGGGTGACCCTGGAGAAGCTGGTCCTGGACGGCCGCATCCACCCGCACCGGATCGAGGAGGTCTACGACCTGGCCCGGCAGGAGGTCGAGCAGCTCTGCCTGCGCGCCGCCGAGGACGCCCTGGTCGAGGTCGGCATCACCGAGATCCACCCGGAGCTGGTGACCCTGCTCGGCCGGCTGCGCTACCGCACCTCGTACGGGCAGAACGTGCTCAAGCACCTGGTCGAGACCGCCCACATCGCCGGCATCATGGCCGCCGAGCTGCGGCTGGACGTGCCGATCATCAAACGGTCGGCGTTCCTGCACGACATCGGCAAGGCGCTCACCCACGAGGTGGAGGGCAGCCACGCCATCATCGGCGCGGACCTCGCCCGCAAGTACGGCGAGCACGAGGACGTGGTGCACGCCATCGAGGCGCACCACAACGAGGTGCCCCCGCAGACCATCGAGGCCGTGCTGACCCAGGCTTCCGATGCCTGCTCCGGCGGTCGGCCGGGCGCGCGCAGGGAGAGCCTGGAGGCGTACGTCAAGCGGCTGGAGCGGATCGAGGAGATCGCGGCTGGCAAGCTCGGCGTGGACAAGGTCTTCGCCATGCAGGCCGGCCGGGAGATCCGGGTGATGGTCAAGCCGGACGACGTCGACGACATCGGGGCGGCCGTGCTGGCCCGCGACGTGGCCAAGCAGATCGAGGAGGAGCTGACCTACCCGGGTCAGATCAGGGTCACAGTGGTTCGCGAGTCCCGGGTCACCGAGATCGCCCGCTGAGCCGTTTGATCGACTCGGCTTCCTGGAAGTCGGTGGGTCGCACGCGTCGGGACACCGCGATTTCCTGAAAACCGAGTCGATCACCCTCCCGCAGCGTCCGCGCACGCAGCGGCGCGACACGCACAACCCGTGCAGATGACCGAAGGCCGCCCCGAATTGCTCGGGGCGGCCTTCGGGCCTTCTGGTCGGTGTGGCGTGGCTCAGGCGCCGCCTCCGCCGCCCCCGCCTCCGCCCTCGGCCTGGGAGATCAGGGCCGCGGGCGGCGGGTTCTGCGCCGGGGTGTTGGCGGTCTTGCGGCCCCGGGCGAGCCGCCGTTGGACGTACTGGGCGAGCTTGGACAGCGAGTAGTTCACCACGATGAAGAGCACGGCGATCACGACGTAGACCTGGATCGGGTTGCCCAGCACGCCGATGATCTGCTTGCCGATGTTCAGGGTCTCCTCGTAGCTGATGATGAACCCCAGCGAGGTGTCCTTGAGCACCACGACCAGTTGGCTGATCAGGGCCGGCAGCATGATCCGGAAGGACTGCGGCAGCAGGATCATCCGGGTGGTCTGGGACGGGGAGAGCCCGATGGCGGCGGCGGCCTCCGCCTGGCCGCCCGGCAGCCCCTCCATGCCGGAGCGGAGGATCTCGCCGATCACCACCGAGTTGTAGATGGTGAGGCCGATGACCAGATACCAGAGGTTGTCGAAGTAGAGGCCGAACTCGGGGAAGCCGCGGGCCACGAAGAAGATGGTGATCACGACGGGCAGGCCGCGGAACACCTCGACGCAGACCCGGGTGATCGCCGACAGCAGCGTGCTCAGCCCACGCAGCAGGTAGGCCACCGGCGTTGCCACACCGGTGAACCGGAGCCGGGTCAGGCTCTTGAGCTGGATCCGCAGGAGGGCGAGCAGTGTGCCCAGCACCAGTGAGGAGACGATGGCCAGCGCTGCCGCGATCAGGGTGTTCTTGAAGCCGAGGCCGATCCGGTCCCACACCTGGGAGAAGTTCTCGTTGGAGGGGTCGAGCAGCGGCCCCCACAGCTCCATCGAGAGCTGGCCCTTCTCGTCCAAGGGCTGGTAGATCAGGAAGTAGGCCCCGACGAGCAGGACGACTCCGGCGACGATGCTGCTGATCAGGGTGATCCGCCGTTGCCGCGGCCCGGGGACGTCGTAGAGGACGCTGGTCTGCTGACTCATCGGGCCACCGCCTGTCGCTTCTCGATCCGGTCCAGCAGGGCGCCGAGCGGCACGGTCATGATCAGGTAGCCGATCGAGATGCCGATGGCGACCGGGATGAAGGCGTAGCCCTCGGCTCCGGTGAGCTGGTCGGCCGTGGCCGACAGGTCACCGACGACACCGAAGAAGCCGGCCAGCGCCGAATTCTTGATCATCGCGATGATCACCGAGCCGAGCGGGACGATCGAGGCCTTCCAGGACTGTGGCAGCACCACGTGGCGCAGGTTCTGCCCGAAGGTCAGGCCCAGTGACCGCGCCGCCTCCGCCTGGCCGGCGGGCACCGCGTTGACCCCGGACCGCAGCGCCTCGCAGACGAACGCCGCTGTGTAGAGCACCAGGGCGATCAACGCGAACCGGAAGTACGGCAGGTCGGTGCCGAGCCGCGTGAACAGCGAGTCGAGCACCGGGATGCGGAGGAAGTCCGCGTTGGAGCCGAGCGCCGGTAGGCCGAACGCGGCGAAGAACATCACCACTGTCAGCGGCATGTTGCGGAAGACGTTCACGTAGCCGGTGCCGAGCGCGCGGAGCGGGGGCACCGGTGAGATGCGCAGCACCGCCACGATGGCGCCCAGGACGAGGGCACCGATCGCGGCGAGGATGCAGATCTGGAGGGTGAGCCAGAAACCACCCGCAAAGACGTCGAACTTGTCGATGAGCACGTTCACGGGTCGGTGTTCCTCCCCACCCTCCAGATCGAAGGATCAGATCAGTAGCGGTTGATGGTGGGCGCCGAGCCCAGTTCCGCGCCGAACTTGCCGGCGGTGCCGTCCCAGGCCTTCTTCCAGCTGCCGTCGGCGACCGCCTTGTCCAGCGTGTCGTTGATGAAGCTGCGGAAGTCCGCGTCCTCCTTCTTCACCCCGATGCCGTACGGCTCCTTGGTGAAGTTGCTGCCGGCCAGCTTGAACGACGCCTCGTCCTTGGCGATGTAGCCGAGGAGGATCACGTTGTCAGTGGTGACGGCGTTGACCTGGCCACCCTTGAGGGCGTCCCGGCACTTGTCGTAGGTGTCGAAGAGCACCAGCTGGGTGCCGACGTCCTTGACGTACTGCTTGATCGTCTCGGCCGGGGTGGAGCCGGTCACGGAGCAGACCTTCTTGGTGCCGTCCTTGAACGAGTCAGGGCCGGTGATGGTGGTGTCGTCCTTCTTGACCAGGATGTTCTGGCCGGCCTCGTAGTACGGGCCTGCGAAGGCGATCCGCTCCTTGCGCTTGTCGTTGATCGTGTAGGTGGCGGCGACCAGGTCGACAGTGCCGTTGACGATCACGTCCTCGCGGACCTTCGAGGGGGCCTCGACCCACTCGATCTTGTCCTCGGGGATGCCGAGCTCCTTGACGATGATCTTGGCGATCTCGACGTCGAAGCCCTCCGGCTTGCCGGAGAGGCCCTTCAGGCCGAAGCCGGGCTGGTCGAACTTGGTGCCGACCTTGATCTTCTGGGCCTTGTTCAGCTTCTCCATGGTGGTGCCGGCGGTGAAGGACTTGCTGCCAGCACCGGTGTCCCCGCCGTCGTCGCCACCACAGGCGGTGAGGCCGAGCGCCAGAGCGGCGACCGCGGCGACTGCCGCAACGCGCTTGATACGCATACTCTTCTCCTTCTTCAACGGAGCCCACCGAGTACGGCGCGCTCCACTACGGACGCCTAGTGCGTGAGGATCTTGGAGAGGAAGTCTCGGGCCCGCTCGCTGCGCGGGTTCGCGAAGAACTCCGCCGGTGGGGCGTCCTCGACCAGTTGCCCGTCGGCCATGAAGATGACCCGGTTCGCCGCGTGCCGGGCGAAGCCCATCTCGTGGGTCACCACGACCATCGTCATGCCGTCACTGGCCAGCGAGGTCATCACGTCGAGCACCTCGCCGACCATCTCCGGGTCCAGGGCGCTGGTCGGCTCGTCGAAGAGCATCGCCTTGGGCTGCATGGCCAGCGCCCGGGCGATGGCCGCCCGCTGCTGCTGGCCGCCGGAGAGCTGGGCCGGGAACTTGTCCGCCTGGTTGGCGATGCCGACCCGGTCCAGCAGGGCCAGGCCGCGCTCGCGGGCGGCGGTCGGCTTCTCCTTGCGGACCTTGATCGGGCCGAGGGTGACGTTCTCCAGGATGGTCTTGTGCGCGAAGAGGTTGAACGACTGGAAGACCATGCCCACCTCGCTGCGCAGCTTCGCGAGGGGCTTACCCTCGGCCGGCAGAGGCTGACCGTCGAAGGTGATGGTGCCCGAGTTGATCGGTTCCAGTCGGTTGATCGTGCGGCACAGCGTCGACTTGCCGGAGCCGGACGGGCCGATCACCACGACCACCTCGCCCCGACCCACCGACAGTGAGACGTCGTCCAGCACGTGCAGCGGCCCGAACCACTTGTTGACCGCGTCCAGCACGATGAGCGGTTCGCCCGTCGTCACGTCGTCCACCGTCCCCTGTCGTCTCCCGGATACGGGGTCGGTTGACCCCCGGTGCGGCCACTGTAGGCGGCCTGATGTGGCAGAACGCAACCCGGCGGGTCACGGAGCGGTAACACCGGTCACGATCGTTCTCGGGCGTCCGATTTCGGTCACCGGATGGGTGGTCGCGGTGGCGATCGTGGCGCCTTGTCGAGATCATGGGGGGATGACCGAACCCGTACGGTTGACCAAGTACGCCCGCGGCGGTGGCTGCGCCTGCAAGATCCCGCCGGGCGAGCTGGAGATCATGGTGGCCGGTCTCGGTCCGGCGACCGGCACCGCCGAGTTGCTGGTCGGGTTGGACCACGGCGACGACGCGGCGGTGGTGCGCCTCGACGAGCGCACCGGTCTGGTCAGCACCGCCGACTTCTTCACGCCGGTGGTCGACGACGCGTACGACTGGGGTCGGATCGCCGCGGCCAACGCGCTCTCCGACGTGTACGCGATGGGCGGCACCCCGCTGGTGGCGCTCAACCTGCTCTGCTGGCCGCGCGACGTGCTCCCGCTCGAGTTGGCCCGTGAGGTGCTGCGCGGCGGTCAGGACGTGGCGCGGGAGGCCGGCTGTCACCTGGCCGGCGGGCACAGCGTGGACGACGACGGCCCGAAGTACGGTCTCGCGGTCACCGGCACGGTCCGGCCGGAGGAGCTGATCACCCTCGACGCCGGGCGGGCCGGGGTGCCGTTGTCGCTGACCAAGCCGCTCGGGGTCGGCGTGCTGAACACCCGGCACAAGGCGACCGGTGAGAGCTTCCCGGAGGCGGTGGCCACGATGAGCGCGCTCAACCGGGACGCCGCCCGCGCGGCGGTCGCCGCCGGCATCCGGTGCGGCACCGACGTGACCGGGTTCGGGCTGCTCGGGCACGCCTCGAAGCTGGCGCGGGCCAGCCAGGTCACTGTGGCCATCGACACCGCCCGGGTGCCCTACCTGGCCGGCGCGCGCGAGGCGCTGCGCGACGGGTTCGTCAGCGGCGGTAGCCGGCGCAATCTGGACTGGGTGACCCCGTGGACCGACTTCGGCGTGGCGGACGAGGCGGAGCGGCTGCTGCTGGCCGACGCGCAGACCTCCGGTGGCCTGCTGGTCGCCGGCGAGGTGCCGGGCGCTCCGGTGGTGGGCGAGCTGCTGCCCCGGGGGGAGCACCGGGTCGTCCTGCGCTGACGGGGGGCGGTGGACCTGCGGGAGGACACGCGGTGGCGGTGGTGCGGAGGGCGCACCATACCCGATAAACTGTCACCTTCCCGCTACTCCGAGCAATGCTGCTCAGGGAAATTTTGCCCGGAATGGTCACAGACCGGTAACTTGCCCCCGGCTGGGGTCAAATGCCCCCCACCATCGTGTGTAAGGCCCGATCCGGAGGCCGGTGGGGACGAACGCAGCGAGGAGGCGGAATGACCGAGCTGTGGAACTGGAGAATCGACGGGGCTCAACCCGTGGAGGTCTACCCGGCGCTGGCCGAGGCGCTTGGTCGGGTGGTCATGCCGTTGGCGGCGGCCGACCCGGCGCGGCTGCCGGCGTACGCGGTGGTGTGTGACGTCTGGGAGGCGCCGGGCGAATTCGCGACGGTGGTGGACTGCTACGGGGTGCCCGAGCAGCTCTCCGAGCACGCGTGCATCGCCGCACTGGCCCGATTGCTGGGCCGCAACTGCCTGTTGCGCGACGACACGCTCGACGCGGGCCGGCACCTGCTCGTCGCCCCGGACGGCACTGTCCGTCCGGTGCACTTCGACGTGCGGGACACCGACGACGGTGAGGTGCTCAGCAGGCTGCGGCTCTGCTCGCTGGGCGACCCGGGTTGTCGGGGCTGGTCGCAGTGCCACCGCTCACGCTGGGCGCCGGACACCGTCGCCCCAGCGCTCGCCGCGGCCTGACCCTCTTCAGGGTCAGGCCCGGCCGGGTGCCGAGCCGGTGAGCGGCGGTCAGCTGGCGGCGGTGGCCGACCGGTCCGGGGTGCCCGATCCGGCACCCCGCACCACCAGTTGGTCGAGCAGGGTGCGCGTCGCCTCGGCCACGGCGGCCACCGCGGCGTCGAACGCGGCGGCGTTGTGCGCGGCGGGCGCCCGGAAACCAGAAATCTTCCGGACGTACTGCAACGCCGCCGCCTCGACGTCCGCGTCGGTCACCTGCGGGGTGAACGGTTCCCGCAGCGTCTTGATGCTCCGGCACATGTCAGCTCCTCCTCGGTCCAACGCGGTCTACCACTCGCCGTGCCGGCTATGGTACCGACGGTGACACTGGGTCGATATTTGTCTATCCTGGTCACGGACCAGAGCCGTTCGAGCCACAGCCGCCGCTCGCGCTCCCAGCGCCCCGGGCCCCCGGAGACTCATTGTGGACCATGCCCCCGCCCGCACATCCCGTCCCGACCTAGACAATCTCACCCGTAGCCTGCACACCCCGCTGGACCGGATCCCCGTCGAGCACGCCGATCTGATCGAGGCGGTGCGCAGGCGCGTCGTCACGAACGACTCCGTGCCGTCCGGCACCGTGGCCGTCGCCGCCTTCAACTCGTCCATCTGAGCGATGGCCTGCCGGTGCGGTGCACCCGGAGTGGGCGGATCCTGCCGGCGGATCAGTCAGTTCGTGCTGAAGGTGCACAGCCGGTGTGACCTCAGCTGCGACCACTGCTACGTCTACCAGCACGCCGACCAGACCTGGCGTGGCCGCCCGGCGCGGATGCCGCCGGCCACGGTCCAGGCCGCCGCACGGCGGATCGCCGAACACGCCCGCGAGCACGGCCTGCCGGTCGTGCACGTGGTGCTGCACGGGGGTGAGCCGCTGCTGCTGGGCGCCGCCGGGTTGCGGGAGGTGCTGGCCGAGCTGCGCACGACGATCACCCCCTGGGCGCGGCTCGACCTGCGCATGCAGACCAACGGCGTACTGCTCGACGAGGAGCTGTGCCGGCTCTTCGTCGAGTACGACGTGCGGGTCGGGGTCTCCTTCGACGGCGACCGCGCCGCCAACGACCGCCACCGGGTCTTCGCCCACGGCGGCAGCAGCCACGACCAGGTCCGGCGGGCGCTGGCTCTGCTCCGGCGACCGGAGCACCGCTCCAGCTACGCCGGCATCCTCTGCACCATCGACGTCCGCAACGACCCGGACCGGGTGTACGAGGCACTGCTGGCCGAGAGCCCGCCCCGCGTCGACCTGCTGCTGCCCCACGCCACCTGGGACCACCCCCCGCAGCGCCCCGGCGCGGACCCCACCCCGTACGCGGACTGGCTGGGGCGGATCCACCGGCGGTGGGTGGACGACGGGCGGCCGATGTCGATCCGGATGTTCGAGGCGCTGCGCCCGGGCGGCGGTGGTACCGAGGCGTTCGGCCTCGCGCCGGCCGACGTGCTGGTCATCGAGGCGGACGGCAGTTGGGAGCAGGTCGACTCGCTGAAGACCGCGTACCACGGTGCGGCCGGCACCGGGTTCGACGTGTTCGACCACCCGGTGGACGAGGTCGCGCGGCACCCCGGGGTCGCCGTCCGGCAGGACGGCGTGGACGGGCTCTGCGCGACCTGCCGGTCCTGCCCGGTGGTCGACCGGTGCGGCGGTGGCCTGTACGCCCACCGCTGGCGCACCGGGTCGGGCTTCGACAACCCCTCGGTGTACTGCGCCGACCTGCTCCGCCTGATCGACACAGTGGACGCCCACCCGCCGCCCACACCGCCCGCGTCGGGCGAATGGTCCGCCACCTCGCCGGTCGACGAGTTGCTGGACGACCTGGCGACCGGGCACGGGTCGACGTCGACGCTCGCGCTGCTCGCCGCCACCCAGCTCTCCATCACCCGGGCGCTGCTGGCGGCCTGCCGGGACCGGTCCGGCACCAGCGCCGCCTGGGAGCTTCTCGTCCACCTCGACCAGGCGGCGCCGGAGGCGGTTCGGGCGGTCCTGGCGCACCCGTTCGTCCGGCCCGCGCTGGTGCACCGCCTCGACCCGTCGGCCCCGCCCGGTCTCGGCGCGGCGGTCGACCCACTGCCGGCCCTCGCCATCGCGGCGGCGCTGCGGGCCGGCGTCCCGGCCGCGATGCCCGTCCCGGTGCGGGCCGACACGATCACGTTGCCCACGCTCGGCAGCCTGGTGCTGCCCGGCCTGGGGGAGAGCGCCGAGGTGACCGTCCGGCCCGGCGAGGTCCAGATCCGGGGCGGGTCGGTCGCGCAGACGGTGCTCCTCGATCCGCTGGCGTCGCCGTCGACCGGCTGGCTTCCGACCCGCGACGTGCCGGTGCCCGGTGGCCGGTTGCTCCTGGAGGACGGCGACCCGTACCGCGACTGCTACGGCCAGCCGGTGGAATCCCGTCTGGAGGTGCCGGCGGCGCGGGCGTTGGGCCGTACCCTGGCGGAGGCCTGGCAGGTCGTGCACCGGGACGTGCCGGCGCACGCGGCCGCGCTCGACGGCGGTCTGCGTGCCGTCGTCCCGTTGGCGCCCGACCCGGCGCGACCCCTGCGGAGCGCGACCGCCCGGCACGCGTTCGGCGCGGTCGCCGTCACCCCGCATCCCGACCCGGAGGCGATGGCGGTGCTGCTCGTGCACGAGTGGCAGCACGCGAAGCTGGGTGCGGTGCTCGACCTGTACGACCTGGTCGAACCCGGGCAGGAAGGCCGGATCCGGGTGCCCTGGCGCCCCGACCCGCGGCCACCGGAGGGCGTGCTCCAGGGGGTGTACGCCCACCTCGCCGTCACCCAGGTCTGGCAGTCCCGGGCGGCCACCGACCAGCGGGACGCGTCGGCGCACGCGGCCCACTTCCTGGCCTGGACCCGGGACGGCGTCGACGCGCTGCTGGCCAGCCGGTCGCTCACCGCGGCGGGTGAGCGGTTCGTCGGCCAGCTGCGCCACGCCCTGGAGGAGACCCGTGTCGGGTCCAGATGAGCACGCACTGCCCAGACTGGGCCGCCCCCGCCTCGCCGACGACCTGCGGGCGCTGGGCGTACGCCCGGGGGTGTGCCTGCTGGTGCACTGTGGCCTCCGTCGGGTCGGCCCGCTGGAGCACGGCCCGGCGACCCTCGCCGGCGCGCTGCGCGACGTCCTCGGCCCGGCCGGCACGCTGCTGGTGCCCACCCAGACCGATGGCAACTCGACCACCTCCCGAGCCCACCTGGCAGCCACCGCCGGCATGGACCAGGCGCAGCGCGAACGGTACGAGGCGGCGCTGCCCGGCTGGGACCGCCGGACCACCCCCTCCCAGCGGATGGGTGCGCTCGCCGAGTACGTCCGGTGCACTCCCGGTGCCGTGCGCAGTGACCATCCACAGACTTCCTTCGCCGCGCTGGGCCCTCGGGCCCGGCAGCTCACCGACGGCCATGACCTCACCTGCCACCTGGGGGAACGCTCACCGGTTGGCGGCCTCTACGCGGCGGACGGTCAGATCCTGCTGCTCGGCCTCGGCTACGAGGCGTGCAGCGCCCTGCACCTGGCCGAGTACCGGCTGCCGGTGCCGTTGCCCGAGCGCGAATACCACTGCTTCCGGCTCGTCGACGGGCGGCGGGTCCGCCTCGACTTCCGGGCGCTCGACCTGGACGACAGGGACTTCCCGATGGTCGGGGCCGCGCTCGACGAGACGCCGTTGGTGCGCCGCGGTCGGGTGGGGCGGGCCACCGCCCGGCTGCTGCCGGCGCGGGCCGCTGTCGACTTCGCGACTGGTTGGTTCGCCACGAACCGGTTGGCGGCGCGGCGTTGACGCGGGGACTACGCTGATGTTCCGGCCGCGTGGGGAGGGCGGAGGGGCAGCGGTGAGCACAGTGGACGCACCCTCCAGAGCACGCGCCCCGCTCTTCTTCATCAGCTATTCGCGGGCACCGGTCGGCCGGGCCACCGGCAAACCCGCCGAGTACGTCTCCCGTTTCTTCGAGGACCTCTCCGTCCACGTCAGCGAGCTGGTCGGCCCGGTGACCGGAGTGGACGCCGGCTTCCTGGACACCTCCATCGCCGGCGGCGAACGCTGGAGCCCGGAGCTTCTCCAGGCCGCCGGCACCTGCCAGGTCTTCGTTCCGCTGGTGTCCAGCGCGCTGCTCGGCAGCGAGTGGTGTGGCCGGGAGTGGGACGCGTTCTCCCGCCGACGGATCACCCCGCGACACAGCTCCGCCTCGGTCCACGAGACGGCGATCGTGCCGGTGACCTGGTCGCCGACGAACGGCACCGTTCTGCCCCGGGTGCTCCGCGACATCCAGCGCTTCACCCCGACCGCGATGCCGGATCCCGACATCGCGGTGCACTACCAGCGGGACGGGGTCTACGGCTTGCTGACCATGCAGTGGGAGAACGCGTACCGGGCGGTGGTCTGGCGGCTCGCGCAGCGGATCGTGGCCATCCACCGGTCGTACCTTGTCGAACCCTGGGTGCCGGCGAGCGTGGACGAGCTGTGCAACCGGTTCGCCGAGGAGTCGACGTGAGCCCGCCGGCGGACCGGCGCCGAACCGGGGCGCGCGGAACGTACTTCTTCCTGAGCTACGCCCACTCGGCGCCGCCCCCGGGTGCCCGGGCCGACGCCGACGTCTGGGTCGGCCAGTTCTTCGCCGACCTGACCGACGAGGTGCGGCGGCAGGCGCGCCCGGTCGCCGGAATGCGGATCGGCTTCTTCGACCAGCACATCCCGTTGGGCGCCGACTGGAAGGCGGCCCTCGCCGAGGCGCTCGGTGACGCCGAGGTCTTCGTCCCGCTCTACTCACCCGGCTACTTCAGCCGCCCCTGGGCGTTGGGAGAGCAGGAGTCCTTCCGGGCCCGGCTGGCCGCCGCCGGGTCGGCCCGGCTCACCGCCGGCCACCTCACCCCGGTGCTGTGGATCCCGTTCCCCCCGTGGGAGGCCCACCCGGAGCTGGACGGCGCCCTGGACCTGGGCAGGGACGTCCCGGAGTACGCCGCCGACGGCCTGCGCGCATTCTGCATGCTGGCCTCCTACCGAGCCCAGTACGAGCTGCTGCTGAGCCGCCTGGCGAGCCGGATCGTGCACACCGCCGAGCGGCGACCGATGGGCCCGTCCCGGGCGCCCGGCCTGGACGAGGTGGTCCGTCCCGCGCCGACCGACCCGGACTTCGTCGTCGCCGTCCTGGCCCCGACCCGGGACCGGCTGCCGGCCGATCGCGACCCCGCCGGCTACGCCGCCAGCGGCCGGCTCTGGCGGCCGTACGGGCGTAGCCAGCAACTGCCCGCCGCCGAGTACGCGGTCAGCACCGCCGAGCGGCTCGGGCTGTCGGCCCGTACCGAGGACTTCGCGCAGGCATCCGCGCTGCTCGACCGGCGGCCGGCCGTGTTGCTGGTCGACCCGTGGATCGCGGCGGCGCCGGACGCGGCCGGGGTCCTCGCCCGCCTGCTGCACGGCCTGCGGGAGTGGGTCGTTCCGCTGGTGGTCACCGACGACGACGACAGCCAGGACGCCACCCGCTGGGCCACCGAGGTCACCCAGCTGTTGCAGGACGCCGGTCTGCCCCAGGTGAAGCGCGCGTGCAGCATGCCGGAGTTCGTCGACCTGATGCCGGCGCTGGTCACCGAGGCTCGCCGGCAGTTCCTCAAGTACGGCCCGGTCGTGCCCTTCGAACCACCGCCGGAGCCGGTGCCGAGCCTGCGTGACGGCCTGCCCGCCGCCGGTTCGACTGTTTCCACCGACCCCGCGTCCCCGCCTGATGATCCGGCCCCACCGCGTCCCCACGGAGAAAACCGATGAACAACGATCGCGAAGGCCAGGTCGTCACCTTCTACTCGTTCAAGGGTGGAACGGGCCGGACGATGGCGCTGGCAAACGTGGCCTGGATCCTGGCGGCCAGCGGCCGGCGGGTGCTCGTCGCCGACTGGGACCTCGAGTCACCCGGTCTGCACCGCTTCTTCCACCCGTTCCTCGACGCCGAGGCGATCCAGGGCACCAGCGGCGTGATCGACATGATCCGCGACTACGAGTGGGAGACCACCCGGGTCGACGACCGACCGGACCGCTGGATGGAGCAGTACGCCCGGGTCGGGCGGCACGCGTTCTCCCTGCGCTGGAACTTCCCCGACGGCGGCGGCCTCGACTTCCTCTCCGCCGGCCGGCAGAACAGCGACTACGCCGTCTCGGTGAGTGGGCTGGACTGGGACAACTTCTACAACCGGCTGGGCGGGGCGCAGTTCTTCGAGGCGCTGCGGGCGGACATGAAGCGCCAGTACGACTTCACCCTGATCGACAGCCGGACGGGCTTGAGCGACGTCGCCGACATCTGCACCCTGCACCTGCCGGACACCCTTGTCGACTGCTTCACCCTCAGCGACCAGGGCATCGACGGCGCGGCCCGGGTGGCGCACTCGGTACGGGACCGGTACCGGCGACGTGACATCCGGGTCCTGCCGGTGCCGATGCGCGTCGACCAGGCCGAGAAGGAGCGGGCCGAGGCGGGTCGCCTGCTGGCCATGCGCCGGTTCGCCGGGTTGCCCGCCGGCATGACCGAGGCGGAACGGCGGCGGTACTGGGCCGCTGTGGAGGTCCCCTACCGGCCGTTCTACGCGTACGAGGAGACCCTCGCGACGTTCGGCGACCCGCCGGGCTCACCGACGTCGCTGCTGGCCGCGTTCGAGACGTTGACCGGGATCCTCACCGACGGCGCGGTGACCGCGCTGCCACTGATGGACGAGTCCGTGCGGGAGCGGGGCAAGGCTCGCTTCCGCCGACGCACCGAGGCGATCGACGACCAGATCGTGCTCCGGTACGCGCCGGAGGACGCCATCTGGGCCGAGTGGCTGGAACGGGTGCTCAGCTCGGCCGGGCTGCGGGTGGTGGAGCCCACTGCCGCCGTGGGGTCGGCCGGTACGCCGGCCCCGCGCACGCTGACGGTGGTCTCGCCGGCCTACGTGGCGACGCCGTCCGGTGGCCTGCCCGACCGGGACACCAGCACCGGCTCCACGGCCCTGGCCGTGTACGTCGCCGACCTGCGGCCGCTGGCGGAGTTCCCGTCCCAGAGTTCCACCAACCTGGTCAACGTGAGCGCCACGACCGCCGTGGAGCGGGTGTTGCGGCTGGTCGGCCGGCCGGTGCCGTCGTCGGCGGACGGGCCGGCGGGCGGGGCCACCCGTTACCCCGGCACCGAGCCACTGATCTTCAACGCCCCCAACCGGAACGCCCGGTTCACCGGCCGGGAGGACGACCTGGCCCGGCTGCGCGCGCAGTTGCAGAGCGGGGGCAGCGCTGTGGTGCTGCCGGTCGCCCTGCAGGGCATGGGCGGCGTCGGTAAGACGCAGGTGGCCTTGGAATACGTGCA
The DNA here is from genome assembly GCF_015751785.1 of Micromonospora vinacea. Classification (NCBI taxonomy): domain Bacteria; kingdom Bacillati; phylum Actinomycetota; class Actinomycetes; order Micromonosporales; family Micromonosporaceae; genus Micromonospora; species Micromonospora vinacea. The sequence continues at coordinate 3,567,579 of NZ_JADOTY010000001.1, forward strand.
CCGGTTCAAGGCCGCGTACGACGTGGTCTGGTGGATCGTGGCGGACCCGCCGCAGTTCGTCGACACCGCCCTCGCCGACCTCGCCGGTCGCCTCGGCATCCTCGTCGGTCCCACCCTGCCCGACACGGTCCGGTCGGTGCTGCAGGTGCTCGGCCGTGGTGAGCCGTACGAGCGGTGGTTGGTCGTGCTCGACAACGCCGAGGAACTCGACCAGATCGAGCCCTTCCTGCCGCAGGGCCCCGGGCACGTCCTGTTGACCTCCCGCAACCGCGCGTGGGGTGACCGGGCCAACCCGATCCAGGTGGACGTCTTCGACCGCACCGAGAGCGTGGCGCACCTCGCCCAGCGGGTGCCCACGATCAGCCCGGAGGAGGCCGACCGTGTTGCCGAGGCGCTCGGCGACCTGCCGATCGCGGTGGCCGCGGCGGGTGCCTGGCTCGCCGACACCGGCACGTCGGTCGCCGACTACCTGCGGCAGATCGAACGGCACGGCCCCAGCGCCCTCTCCGTGGAGGCGACCTGGGACCTGTCGCTGAACCGGCTGCTCGAGCGGGCGCCCGCCGCGTACCGGCTGTTGCAGCTCTGCTCGGTGCTGGCCCCGGAGATCGCCCTCGAACTCATCTACAGCGACGAGATGGCGGCGGCCCTCGTGCCGTTCGACCCGTCGGTGTCGGAGCGGCTCGTGCGCGGCGCCCTGGTCCAGCAGATCAACCGCCTGGCACTGCTCAAGCTCGACGTCCAGGGCGGTCGGGTCCAGGTGCACCGGCTGTTGCAGGCGGTGGTCCGCGACCGGATGACCGACGACGAGATCACCGCCGCCCGACACCAGGTGCACCTGGTGCTGGCAGCCTCCCGACCCCGTGGCGACGTGGACGACCCGACCACCTGGGCCCGGCTGCGCATGCTCTGGCCGCACCTGGAGGTCTCCGAGGCGTTGACCTGCCCGGACGAGTCGGTGTGTCAGCTGCTCATCGACCGGGTCCGTTATCTGTGGCAGCGCGGCGGTCTGGACCAGGCCGACGTGTTCAGCCAGGAGGTGGACGACACCTGGAGCGCGCGGCTCGGCGACACGCGCGAGGAGACCGAGGCGTCGCCGCTGGGCCGCCAGTTGTTGCACCTGCGGTTCAACCGGGCGAACATCCTGCGCAGCCTGGGCCGGTTCGACGAGGCGCGGGACCTGGACGAGGCGGTGCTCGCCGAGCAACGCCGGCTGCTGGGCCCGCTGCACCCGCACAGTCTGATGACCGCCGGCAGCCTCGGCGGTGACCTGCGGGCGCTCGGCCGCTACGCCGAGGCCCTGGAACGGGACCGGTCCACCTACGCCTCCTGGCTCCAGGTGTTCGGCGAGGACCACCCCCGGACGTTGAGCGCCGCCAACAACCTCGCCGTCTCGTACCGGCTGGTCGGCGACTACCGGTCGGCCCGACGATGGGACGACGAGGTGCACCAGCGGCGGCGGCTGGTGCTCGGCCCCACACACCCGTACACCCTCGTCTCGGCGGTGCGGCTCGGCAGCGACCTGCGGGAAGCCGGCGAGTACGAGCGGTCCGCCGCCCTGCTGCGCACTGTGTACGAGACGTACTGCGAGGTGCTCGGGCCGGACGACGGCCAGAGTCTCGCCGCTCAGGTCAACCTGGCGGTGTCGCTGCGCAGCTCCGGTCGGGGCAGCGAGGCCGCGCCGTTGTTCGAGACCGCCTACCGTGAGCTCGACGAACGCTTCGGTCCGGACAACCCGGACACGGTGGCGTGCCGGTCGAGTCGCGCGGCGAACCTGTTGGCCGTCGGTGACGCGGCTCGGGCGCTGACCGAGATGACAGCTGTGCGCCTGGCGTTCGAGGAGCAGCTCCGGCTCGGCCCGGAGCACCCGCACACACTGGCGACGGTGAGCAACATCTCGGCGGCGGAGCGCGCATTGGGGCGCAGGTCGGACGCGCTCGCCTCGGCGGCCCGGGCGGTCGGGGAGTTGCGCAAGGTGCTCGGCCCGGACCACCCGCACACCCTCGCCGCGGAGGTCAACCAGGCGGTGTGCCTCGCCGAGGAGGGCGACCGGGAGTCGGCGCGGGACCGGCTGCGGGAGACCGCCGGCCGGCTGGCCGCGGTGATCGGCGCGGACCACCCCGACACGCTGCGCTGCCTCGGCGATCTCGCCCTGGTGTCGAGGCGGGCCGGCGACGGCGCGGCCAGCGAGGACGTGGGCGACGTGGCGGACCGGCTGGCCGAGGTGATCGGTCTGGAACATCCCACGGTGCAGACCCTGCGCGAACGGCGGTTCGTGGTCCGGGTGATCGACCCACACACGATCTGACCGGGTCGTCCGGCGGGCAGGTCGTTGTCGGGCCGGTCCGGTCGGGCCGGGCGCTCAGAGCCGCGGGCTGGTCGCGAGGTCCGGCGTGGCCAGCCAGGTCAGGGTCTGCGGCAGGATCTCCACCGCCCCGAAGTGCGCGGCGCCGGGCTGCACCTGCACCTCGGCGCGCGGGATCCGCGAGGCGAGCCAGTGGGAGTGCTCCACCGGGGAGAAGCGGTCCTGCTCGCCGTGCCAGAGCCGGACCTCCGCGCGGATGGCCCCCAGGTCGAACCCCCAGCCGCGCCGGATCGCCAACACGTCGTCGATCCAACCCTCGGGGCCGTGTCGCAGCGCCTCGGAGTACATGTCGGTCAGCAGTCGCCGGATCGCGACGTCGTCGACGACCCGGATGTCCTCGTCGGGCAGTTGGGGGCGGAGGAAGTCCAGCAGCGTCATCGGGTCCCGGCGGGCCTCCTCCGCGCGAACCTTCAGGTTGAGCGTGAGCTCGGCCAGGTCCTCGTCGGCCTGCCCGTAGTCCTCCACGTTCGATTCCGCCATGCCCGCGTACCAGTCCAGGTCAGGCGCGCCGGCCGGGGCGAGCCCCACCAGCACGGCGGCCCGGGTGACCCGGTCCGGCAGCAGCGCGGCGCAGGCCAGGGCATGCGGCCCGCCACCGGACCGGCCCACCACCGAGAACTGGTCGATGCCGAGGTCGTCGGCGATCGCTGCCACGTCGGCCGCGGCGTCGGCCACCCGCCGACCCTCGTGCCGGTCGGAGTCGCCGTACCCGGGTCGGTCGTAGCAGACGAGGTGCACACCGAGGCGGTAGACGACGATGCCCCGGGGCCGGGGGCCGCTGCGGCTGCCCGGGGTGCCGTGCAGCAGGAAGACCGCCGGCCCGTCCGGCGATCCCGAAGTCTCCACCGCGAGGTGCCGTCCGTCCGGGGTCGTGACGGTGCGCTGTGTCGCATCTTGTCGCGTCACGGTTGGCCTCCCGCGGGTCGTCATGTGCTCCCCCGTGAACGGAGCCGCGCATCGTCGGCGCCGAGTGCAAAGCCCCCGAAATCGCCCAGAACACATTCTTGTTGTGCAGCGTACTGCCCGTCGTGGATGCCCGCCATGGGCCAGCGGGTCAATGCCGGTGGGTTGGGCCACCCGAACGGGCCGCTACCCTGGTAGCCCGAGGGGAAGGGGCACCAAGAGGGTGGCTAGGACCTACAACGTCGTGACGTACGGCTGCCAGATGAACGTGCACGATTCTGAGCGGATCTCCGGCCTGCTCGAACAGGCCGGCTACGTGCGCGCCGTGCCGACCGACGACACCCCGGACATCGTCGTCTTCAACACCTGCGCGGTGCGGGAGAACGCGGACAACCGGCTCTACGGCAACCTCGGTCGCCTGCGCCCCGTGAAGGACAAGCACCCCGGGATGCAGATCGCTGTCGGCGGCTGCCTGGCCCAGAAGGACCGGGGCGACATCGTCCGCAAGGCCCCCTGGGTGGACGTGGTCTTCGGCACCCACAACATCGGCGCGCTGCCGGTGCTGCTGGAGCGGGCCCGGCACAACGCCGCCGCCGAGGTGGAGATCCTGGAGTCCCTCGACGTCTTCCCGTCCACGCTGCCCACCCGCCGCGAGTCCACCTACGCCGGTTGGGTGTCGATCTCGGTGGGGTGCAACAACACCTGCACGTTCTGCATCGTGCCGGCGCTGCGCGGCAAGGAGAAGGACCGGCGCCCCGGCGACATCCTCTCCGAGGTGCGCGCCCTGGTCGACGAGGGCGTGCTGGAGGTGACCCTGCTCGGGCAGAACGTCAACTCGTACGGCGTGGAGTTCGGCGACCGGTACGCGTTCGGCAAGCTGCTGCGGGCCTGCGGCGACATCGACGGGCTGGAGCGCGTCCGGTTCACCAGCCCGCACCCGAAGGACTTCACCGACGACGTGATCGCCGCGATGGCCGAGACGCCGAACGTCTGCCACTCGCTGCACATGCCGTTGCAGTCCGGCTCCGACGACGTGCTCCGGGCGATGCGCCGGTCCTACCGTTCCGAGCGCTACCTGGGGATCATCGAGAAGGTCCGCGCGGCGATGCCGGACGCGGCGATCACCACCGACATCATCGTCGGCTTCCCCGGTGAGACCGAGGCCGACTTCCAGCGCACCCTGGACGTGGTCCGCGAGGCCCGGTTCTCCTCGGCCTTCACCTTCCAGTACTCGAAGCGGCCCGGCACCCCCGCCGCGACCATGGACGATCAGCTGCCCAAGCAGGTCGTGCAGGAGCGCTACGAGCGGTTGGTCGCTACCGTCGAGGAGATCACCTGGGCGGAGAACAAGCGCCTCGTCGGGGAGACCGTCGAGGTGCTGGTAGCGGTCGGCGAGGGCCGCAAGGACGAGCGGACCGGCCGAATGTCGGGTCGGGCCCGCGACGGTCGACTGGTGCACTTCGCGACCGAGACCGCCGGTGGGGAGTCCCTCGCTGGGCAGATCCGGCCGGGCGACATCGTCCACACCACCATCACGTACGCGGCGCCCCACCACCTGAACGCCGACGGACCGCCGGTGGCGCACCGGCGCACCCGGGCCGGCGACGCCGCCGAGGCGGGTCGCTCCCCGCGTACCCCCGGGGTTCTGCTCGGTCTGCCGACGATCGGCGCACCGCCGGTCGCGCCTGCCCCCGTCGCTGGCTGCGCCACCCACTGACCGCACGGAAGGGCCCCCGGACGAGGGGCCCTTCCGTGAAGGGCTGAGTCAGACGGTGATCCGGCCGGCGCCGACGCCCGCCGTCACGATGGACTTGACGGTGCTCGCGGTGTCCAGCTGGTAGGAGTACGGGATGCTGGCCACGCTGCCGCCGGCCTGGCCGGTGGGCGAGTTGACGAAGTGGTTGTTGCGGGCGACCAGGCTGCCGGGCCCCGAGTCCCCCTCGCCGAGGTGGTACGGGTCGTCGACGTTCTCGAAGTAGTTGCCCTCGACGAGCACCCCGGCGTTCTCGGTGGACGCGACGCCGTAGCCGCCGTTGGCCCGGTAGTAGTTGTTGTACACGTGCACCGGGTTGCCGAAGCGCACCCGGGGGTTGCGCTGGTTGCTGCCGTCGAACCAGTTGTGGTGGTAGCTCACCCGCAGGTGGCCGACGTCCTGGCTGGCGTTGTCGTCGCTGTGGCCGAGCAGCATTGTCTTGTCGTGGCTGGAGACCCGGTTCCATGAGACGGTGACGAAGTCGGAGCCGCGCTTGATGTCGACGGCGCCGTCGTACCCGTTGCTGAAGCTGTTGTGGTCGATCCAGATGTTGGTGGCCGACTCCTGCACGTTGATCGCGTCGTCGTTCCAGCTGCGGAAGGTCAGGTTGCGGATGATCACGTTGCGGTCACCGCTGACGTTGAGCCCGCAGCCGGCGATGGTCGCGCCGTAGTTGCCGAGGATGGTCTTGTTGGACCGGACCCGCAGCATGCCCGAGCAGGTGATCGTCCCGGACACCCGGATCACCGCGGCGCCTGTCGCGTTCAGCGCGCTGGTCAGCGCCGAGGCGGTGGTGACGGTGGTGGTGGCCGCGGTGCCGCCACCGGTGGTGCCCCCGTTCTGGGTGGCCCACCCGACCAGTGTCGACGGCGGCTGGGTGCTGGGCGGGGGAGTGCTCGACGGTGGCGGGGTGGTCGGCGGCGGCGTGGTCGGGGTGGTGCTGCCGGTGCAGGCGACGTTGTTCAGTGTGAAGCCGCTCGGAGCCGGGTTGCTGGAGTTGTTCCAGCTCGCGTTGAAGCCGAACGTGGCGCTGGCGTTGGTCGCCAGACTGCCGTTGTAGTCGACGTTTGTCGCGGAGACCTGGTTGACGCTCTGCGAGGCGGTGGCGCCCCACGCCTGGCTGACCTGCTGACCGGCCCCGTACAACCAGCGCAGCGTCCATCCGGAGACCGGGTCGCCGAGGTTGGTGACTGTGACGTTGCCGGTGAATCCGCCCGGCCACTGGCTGGCGACCGTGTAGGCCACCTGGCAGCCGGCGGCCGCCTGGGCGGACACGGAGGTCAGCAGCCCGGCGGTGACCAGGGTGGCGGTGGCTGCGGCGGTGGTGGCGATCAGCGTCATTCGACGCCGTCCTGTGCGCATGCTGCTTCCTTTCGAGAAGGCGGACGGAGGTGTCGCGACGCCCATGCCCGTGGGCGGCGAGTCTCGGCCGGGACCAGTGGTCCTCGGGCCCGCCAGTGCAGGTTCGTGAAGGAAAGCGGCTCCCGCGCTCGCGCTCACCGACGAAGAGGCAAGCGCTTTCCCGATGAAAGCATAGAAGAACCTTGATGTAAATGGCCGGGACGGCCGATGCGGTGCGCACCGGCCGTCCCGGGTGGGTCAGCAGCTGGCGCCGCTGAGTTTCACAGTGCCCGGCGCGCTCGCCGTGCCGTTGGCAGTGAAGCCCACTGTGACCGATCCGCCCACCGGCAGCGACGGAGCGTGGCTCGGAGCGGCCGCGGTGACCGTCGTGCCGGACTGCGTGACTGTGGCGTTCCAGCCACTGCCCAACGTCACCCCGGACGGCCAACTCCAGGTGACCGCCCATGGGTTCACCGCGCCCGAACCGGTGTTCTTCACTGTCAACTCGCCCTGGAAGCCGCCCTGCCAGGCGTTGACCTGCCGGTAGGTGGCCGTGCAGGCGCCGGCCGGCGGGTCCGTCGGCGGGTCCGTCGGACCACCGGTCGGCCCGCCGCCACCGGACGGCGCGATCAGGTACGGCTGGAGGATCGCCTGCTTGGCGGTGTTGACGTTGGTCCAGTCGTCAAGAGCGATACCGCCGGTGTCACCCGAGTTGGGGTTCCACGACCAGTAGGTGAAGGACATCCCGGTCACCCCGGTCCCGGTGTACGCCATCAGCTTCTCCAGCCACACCTTGTCCTTCGGGTCGACCAGGGTGCTGCCGAACTCGCCCATCATGATCGGCGCGATGTTCTGCTTGTACAGGTAACCGAAGTACTTGTCCCAGATGGCCGGCATGTTCGCCGGGTAGTCCGGGGCGTCGAACCAGGTCTGCCGGTACACCGAGGTGGCGTACTCGTGCGGCGAGTAGACCAACCGGTTCGCCACGGTCAACCGGACCGGGAACTGCCCCGCCTTCGACAGGTTGCCACCCCACCAACCGCAGTCCTCGTCGTTGCTGGTGTCGCCGTCCCACACGTTGGAGAGGCCGCCGCTCGGGCAGCTCACCCCCTCCACGAAGATCAACCAGTTGGGCTGGACACCGAGGATGGCGTTCCCGGCCCGCTCGGCGGCGAGCCGCCAGTCCCGGGTGGTGTCACCACAGCCCCAGCACGCCCCGGTGGCCGCCGGGTTGGTGCCCTCCGCGTGCGGCTCGTTGTGCAGGTCGGCGCCGATCACCGTCGGGTTGCCCGCGTACCGCTGGGCGAGCATCTTCCAGTCGTTGATCCAGGTCGCCTCGGAGACCGTCGACGTGTACCAGAGCGGCGACTGCCCGGCCGCCGTCGGCCGGTGCCGGTCCAGGATGATCCGCATGCCCTTGCTGCCGGCGTAGTCGATCACCTTGTCCAGGATCTGCAACGGCGACAGCCCGATCAGGTCCGGGTTGACGAAGTCGTTGATCCCACTGGCGGTCGCGCCCGGCTTCAGCGCGTCGTTCGAGTACGGCACCCGCAACGTGTTGTAGCCCAGCCGAGCCATGGTGTCGAGCTGCCCCCGCCACGGGTTGTTCGACCACAGCCCGTGGAAGGTCTTGTTGTCGGTCTCCATGCCGAACCAGTTGATGCCGGTCAACCGGACCGTCGCGCCGGTGCTGTCCACGATCTGGTTGCCGCTGGTATGCAGATAACCGGTACCGGTGCCAGCGGCAACGGCCGGGCTGGTGCTGACGGCGGCGGCGAGGAACACGCCGGCCGCGACGGTGACGAGCGCGGTGACCGCGCCGCCGAGAGCTTTGGGACGGAACATTCGAGCTCCACTTCGGAGGTCCGGCGCCGTCCGGAGACGACGCCGGCGGGCGGCCGTCCGCACGTCACGGTCCCCAATGGGTACGCGGACAGTGCGCGACGGCCCATGTCACGCGGACGTAGTCACTCGCGGCAGCGCACCGGCCACCCTCGACGGCGGATGTTCCGCCTTCGTCGCCCTCGTGCCGGTGGCCCTACCTGGCTCCGTCGCTCATTCTGATCAGCCCGCGTCAATGCGTCAACCTGCCCCGTCGCGCCGCCGCACGCCGCCTCGTCCGGCCCGACCGGTGCACACCCGCCCACGGCCCGCCCGTCCCGTGCGCCACCCCCACCCCGCGCCCCACCCCGCAGCCCTTTGCGCCGCGTGCCCCCTGGATGATCGCGCTAGAACATGGATGTAGTGGCATCCGGGCCGCTTCGTGGCCACTACATCCAGGTTCGAGCGTGACCTTGACGGTCCCAGGCGCCCAACACCCGCCCCGGCCGCTCGGGAACAGTGTTCGTCGTCAAGATCCGCGCAGTTTCAGGGATGTTGCTGTCTCTCGCGCGTCGGAGGCAGCAACATCCGGGAAGGTGCGCAGATCTTGGCGCGAGGGCGCGAGGGCGCGAGGACCGAGGGGCGCGGGGCGCGGGGCGCGTGAGGTGGGGTGCGGGCGTTCGAGGGCGTGGGGGCGGACACGCGGGAGCCCCCGGTCCCGAGCGGGACCGGGGGCTCCGGACGTCGTCAGCTCAGCCGGCCTGCTCGGCGAGTTGGAGGAACTGCCGCTTGGAGGCGAGGGCCTGCTCAGCCTCCTTGATCCGGCGTGCGTCCCCGGCGCTCTGCGCCCGGGCCAGCCGGTCCTCGGCCTCCGCCACCTGCGCCCGCATCTGGGCGAGCAGCGGGTTGTCCTCCTTGGTGGTGCGGCGCCACGCCGAGTCCATCACGTCACGGACCTTGTCGTCGATGACGCGCAGTCGGCGCTCCAGCCCGGCGGCCGCCTCGCGGGGGACCCGGCCGGCCTCGTGCCACTGGGCCTGGATCTCGCGCAGCTTGGCCTGGGCGCCCTTGGGGTCGGCGTCGATGTCCAACGCCTCGGCCTCGGCGAGCAGGGCCTGCTTGCGCTCCAGGTTGCCGCGCTGCTCGTTGTCCCGTGCGGAGAAGACCTCGCTACGCCGGCTGAAAAACGCGTCCTGGGCACCCCGGAACCGTTCCCAGAGCTTCTGCTCGGCCTCCTTGGAGGCGCGCGGCGCGGCCTTCCACTGGGTCATCAGGTCCTTGAGCTGGTTGGCGGTGGCCGCCCAGTCGGTGGATTCCTGAAGCTTCTCCGCCTCGGCGACCAGCTCCTCCTTGACCGTCTGCGCCTGCTTGCGCTGCGAGTCCAGGGACGCGAAGTGGGCGCCGCGGCGGCGGGTGAAGCCGTCCCGCGCGGCGGCGAACCGCTTCCACAGCTCACCGTCGGCCTTCTTGTCGACCCCGCGGATGGTCTTCCACTCGTCGAGGATCTCCTTGAGGCGGTCGCCGGCGGTCTTCCACCCGGTGGATTCGGCGGCCAGCTTCTCGGCCTCCTCGACCAGCGCGGTCTTGCGGGCCAGAGCCTCACCGCGAGCGGCGTCCCGGGCGGCGCGTGCTTCGCCGGCCTTCTCCTCGGCGAGGGTCGCCAGCTTGTCCAGGCGTGCGGCCAGCGCGTCGATGTCGCCGACCACGTTGGCCTCGGGCAGCGTGGTGCGGATCCGCCGGATCGTGCTCAACGAGTGCCCGGCGTCCGCCGCACCCGACTTGAGTCGCGCCTCGGTCAGGTCCACCTCGGTCACCAGGTCGGCGAAGCGACGTGCGAAGTGAGCCAGGCCCTCCTCCGGTGCTCCCGCCTGCCAGGATCCGACCACCCGCTCGCCCTCGGTGGTCTTGACGTACACGGTGCCGTCCGCGTCCACCCGTCCGAAGGCAGTCCAGTCGCTCATGTGCCCATCCTCGTTCTCCCGGCGTCGAGGGACTGATCCCCCGTCGCCGCCACGGCGCAGCCAAGTTGCTTCCGGCATTGTCACAGGTCCGACCCGGTCCGCGTCGAGCGCCTATCGCCGACCGTGACCATACGGTGTCCTAGGGGCCTAATGACCGGATCGGCTCGGAGACGCACCGGGGATTCCCGCTACGGTGAACGGGTGCCACTGGTCGCCGCCGCAGTCTGCCCGCATCCGCCCCTGCTCGTGCCCGAGGTGGCGGGCTCCGCAGCCCCGGAGTTGGATGATCTGCGGGCGGCCTGTGACACCGCCGTACGCCGGCTGCTGGCCGCCGATCCGGACATTCTGCTGGTGCTGGGCACCGGCCCGGTGACCGGCCCGATCCGCACCCCGGCGACCGGTTCCCTCCAGCCCTGGGGTGTCGACCTGGACGTGCCGCTGGTGCCCGGCCAGCCGGACCGGGGCGCGGTGCTGCCGTTGAGCCTGACCGTCGGCGCGTGGCTGCTGGCCCGCCACGACGCCCGGCCGCCGGTGACCGCCGTGCAGGTGGCCGCTGACGCCGGCCCGGCCGAGCTTGCCGCGCTCGCCGACGAGGTCGGCGCCGCCGGTGACCGGGTGGCGGCGCTGGTGCTCGGGGACGGGTCGGCCTGCCGGGGTGAGAAGGCACCCGGGTACGACGACGCGCGCGCCCTCCCGTACGACCAGGCGGTTGCCGCGGCGCTGGCCGACGCGGACCTGGATGCCCTGCTCGACCTCGACCCGGTGGTGTCGACGGAGCTGAAGGCCGCCGGTCGGGCCCCCTGGCAGGTTCTCGCCGGCGCGGCCCGCGCGGCCGGTGGTGGGTGGCGCGGCGAGTTGCTGCACGACTCCGCCCCCTACGGGGTGGCCTACTTCGTGGCGTCCTGGGAGCGGATGTGACAGGCGACACGGTCGGCACTGTCGTCGCGGTGGTCGGCCCGACGGCGGCCGGCAAGTCGGCGCTGAGCATCGCGTTGGCGCACGCCCTAGACGGGGAGGTAGTCAACGCCGACTCGATGCAGCTCTACCGGGGCATGGACATCGGCACCGCCAAGCTGACCCTCGCCGAGCGGGACGGGGTGCCGCATCACCTGCTGGACATCTGGGAGGTCACCGAGCCGGCGAGCGTCGCGGAGTACCAGCGGCTGGCCCGCGCGGCGGTGGACGACATCCTGTCCCGGGGGCGGGTGCCGCTGCTGGTCGGAGGCTCCGGGCTGTACGTGCGGGCGGTGCTGGAGCGCTTCGAGTTCCCCGGCACCGACGCGGCGCTGCGGGAGCGGCTGGAACGGGAGTTGGCCGAGGTCGGTCCGGCCCCGCTGTACGCGCGGCTGCGCGCCGCCGACCCGGTCGCCGCCGAGGGCATCCTGCCCGGCAACGGTCGGCGGATCGTGCGGGCCCTGGAGGTGATCGAGCTCACCGGAGCGCCGTTCGCCGCGTCGTTGCCGCAGCCCACGCCGTACTACCCGTCGGTGCAGCTCGGCGTCGACCTGGACACCGCCGTGCTGGACGAGCGGATCGCGCTGCGGGTCGACCGCATGTGGGCCGACGGTCTGGTGCCGGAGACCCGGGAGTTGGTCGCACGCGGGCTGCCGGAGGGGCGGACGGCGAGCCGGGCGCTGGGCTACCAGCAGGTGCTGCGCCTGCTCGCCGGTGAGCTGACCGAGGCGCAGGCGCACGACGAGACGGTCCGGGCCACCCGGCGCTTCGTCCGCCGGCAGCGGTCCTGGTTCCGGCGTGACCCGCGGATCCACTGGCTGGACTCGACGACCCCGGACCTGATCGGGGCCGCCCTGCGTCTGGTGCCGGCCGCTGCGCGATGATGGGGGAGTGGAGTTCACCAAGGGCCACGGCACCGGCAACGACTTCGTCCTCCTTCCCGACCCGGACGGTCAGCTCGACCTGACTCCTGGGCTGGTCGCGGCGCTCTGTGACCGGCGTCGGGGCATCGGCGCGGACGGCGTCCTGCGGGTGGTCCGCGCGGCCAAGCACCCGGACGGCGCGGGCATGGCCGGCGAGGCCGAGTGGTTCATGGACTACTGGAACGCCGACGGCTCGTTCGCCGAGATGTGCGGCAACGGCGCCCGGGTGTTCGTGCGCTACCTGCTCGACACCGGCCTGGCCACGCCCGCCGGCGCGGCGCTGCCGGTGGCCACCCGGGCGGGCGTCGTGCGCGCGCTGGTCGAGGGCGACGCCGTGTCAGTGGAGATGCGCCGACCCCGGGTGTACGACAGTTCCGCCGCCACCCTCGGCGGGCTGACCCTGACCGGTGCGGTGGTGGACGTCGGTAACCCGCATCTGGTCTGCGTGCTGCCGGCCGGCGTGGAGTTGTCGGCGCTGGACCTGACCGTCGCGCCGGGGTTCGATCCGGCGGTCTTCCCGAGCGGGGTGAACGTGGAGTTCATCGTGGCGGGCGACCCGGTCGACGGCACCGACGAACATTCCCTGATGCGGGTGTACGAGCGCGGCAGCGCCGAGACCCTGTCCTGCGGTACCGGTGCCTGCGCGGTGGGCGCGGTGGCGCTGCGCGACGCCGGCCGGGACACCGGCGTGGTAGCCGTGGACGTGCCCGGCGGCCGCCTCACGGTGACTGTCACGTCGGACTCCTGCTGGCTCTCCGGCCCAGCCGTCCTGGTGGCCACGGGCGAGGTCGATCTCTCCACCCTGCCCGCCAACGTCTGACGCCGCGCTGTCTGCGCTGTCTGTCTGTGCGCGCTGTGCGCGCGTCGGCCGGCCGTCTGCCGCTGGCGTCCTTTGCTCTGCTTCAGCCCGCGAAACACCCGGTGTCCGGTAGTCGGACACGGGCCGTTTCCTTGGTTGAAGCAGAGCAAAGGACGGGAGACGACCTGTTCGCCCGGCCGTTCCGCGGCTCGCGGTGTCACACGCGGATGCCGGGCCTGTTCGTCACGGGGTGGCGCTGGCGTTAGCGGCGATCTCGGGGAGGTCGGCGGGGCCGGGGTCGGCGGCCGGCAGCGGGCTGGGGTTGTGCGCGGCGGCGCGGACGGCGGCGGCAACCGCCGGGGCGACCCGGGAGTCGAAGACGCTCGGCACGATCACCGTCGGGTTGATCTTCTCTTCGCCGACCACGTCCGCGATGGCCCGGGCGGCCGCGATGGCCATCTCCTCGGTGAACTCCTCGGCGTGCGCGTCCAACATGCCCCGGAACACCCCGGGGAACGCGAGCACGTTGTTGATCTGGTTCGGCTGGTCCGAGCGGCCGGTGGCGACCACGGCGGCGTGCTTGCGCGCCTCCCGCGGGTCGACCTCCGGGTCCGGGTTGGCCAGCGCGAAGACGATCGAGTCCTTCGCCATCTGCGCGATGTCATCGCCGGTGAGCAGGTTCGGCGCGCTGACCCCGATGAACACGTCGGCGCCCCGGATCGCGCCGGGCAGGTCACCGGAGTAGTTCTCCTTGTTGGTGTTCTCCGCCAGCCACTGCCACGCCGAGTTGAGCCCGGTCAGCCCACGGTGCAGGGCGCCCTCCCGGTCGTACGCGATGATGTCGCCGACGCCCTGGCGCAGCAGCAGCTTCATGATCGCTGTGCCGGCCGCGCCGGCTCCGGAGACGACCACCCGGACGTCCTCGAGCCGCTTGCCCACCACCCGCAGCGCGTTGGTCAGCGCGGCCAGCACGCAGATCGCGGTGCCGTGCTGGTCGTCGTGGAAGACCGGGATGTCCAGCGCCTCACGCAGCCGGGCCTCGATCTCGAAGCAGCGCGGCGCGGCGATGTCCTCGAGGTTGATGCCGCCGTAGGCCGGCGCGATCGCCTTCACGATCTGCACGATCTCGTCGGTGTCCTGGGTGTCCAGCACCACCGGCCAGGCGTCCACCCCGCCGAAGCGCTTGAACAGCGCGGCCTTGCCCTCCATCACCGGCAGCGACGCGGCCGGGCCGAGGTTGCCGAGGCCGAGCACCGCCGAGCCGTCACTGACCACCGCGACGGTGTTGCGCTTGATGGTCAGTCGCCGGGCGTCGGCCGGGTTCTCGGCGATCGCCATGCAGACCCGGGCCACCCCGGGGGTGTACGCGCGGGACAGCTCGTCGCGGTTGCGCAGCGCGACCTTCGAGGTCACCTCGATCTTGCCGCCCAGGTGCAGGAGGAACGTCCGGTCCGACACCTTGCGCACGTCAACGCCGTCCAGCGCGGTCAGCGCGTCGACCACCTGGTCGGCGTGACCGGCGTCGGCGGTGTCGCAGGTCAGGTCGACGATCACGTGGGTCGGGTCCGAGTCCACCACGTCCAGCGCCGTGACGATCGCACCGGCCTCGCCGACGGAGGTGGTGAGCCGGCCGATCGAGGATGCGTCCGCGGTCACGGCGATCCGGATGGTGATCGAAAATCCGGCGCTCGGCAGTCGGGTGATGGCCACGGGATCCCTCCGTAACGGCTGTGCGACCGTTCGGCCGCCGCCCGCATTTCTACCGGGTTGTCGCGGCCGACCAGCATTCGCCCCCACTTTTGGCGACCTTCACCATGGGCATATAGCAGGTGCGTTCGGCGTTGTGTCATGTCAGGATTACGTTCTACTTATCAAAACGGACAGGAGAACCGCTTGCGAGACCAGGAGAGCTTTGTCCCCGTCGAGGACGAGCTCGACGACGTCACCACCGGCGAGATGGAGCTGTCAGAGCGGCAGTCCCTTCGACGCGTCCCGGGCCTGTCGACCGAGCTCACCGACGTCACCGAGGTGGAATACCGCCAGCTGCGGCTGGAGCGGGTCGTCCTGGTGGGCGTCTGGACCGAAGGCACAGTCACCGACGCGGAAAACTCGCTGACCGAGCTCGCCGCGCTGGCCGAGACCGCCGGTTCGCAGGTGCTCGAAGGGCTCATTCAGCGTCGTACCCGACCCGACCCGGCCACGTACATCGGCCGCGGCAAGGTCGACGACCTCGGTGCGGTGGTGCTCTCCACCGGCGCCGACACCGTCATCTGTGACGGTGAGTTGTCCCCGTCGCAGTTGCGCAACCTGGAGCAGCGCACCAAGGTCAAGGTCGTCGACCGCACGGCGCTGATCCTCGACATCTTCGCCCAGCACGCCAAGAGCAAGGAAGGTAAGGCGCAGGTCGAGCTGGCCCAGCTCGAATACCTGCTGCCCCGACTGCGCGGTTGGGGTGAGACGCTCTCCCGGCAGACCGGTGGTTCCGGCCGGGGCGGCGGCGCCGGCGGCGGTGTGGGTGTTCGTGGTCCCGGTGAGACAAAGCTGGAGACCGACCGGCGACGCATCCGTCACCGCATCTCCCGGCTGCGTCGCGAGATCAAGAGCATGAAGACGGTACGCGTGACCAAGCGCGCCCGGCGTTCCCGCAACGCCGTTCCCGCGGTGGCCATCGCCGGCTACACCAACGCCGGCAAGTCCAGCCTGCTCAACCGCCTGACCGGCGCGGGCGTGCTGGTGGAGAACGCTCTGTTCGCCACGCTGGACCCGACGACCCGCAAGGCCACCGCCTCGGACGGGCGGCTCTACACCCTCTCCGACACTGTCGGCTTCGTCCGGCACCTGCCGCACCAGATCGTCGAGGCGTTCCGCTCGACGCTGGAGGAGGTCGCGGAGGCGGATCTGGTGGTGCACGTCGTCGACGGCACCCACCCGGATCCGGAGGAGCAGGTCCGGGCGGTTCACGCGGTGCTCGCCGAGGTCAGCGCGGACCGGCTCCCCGAGCTGTTGGTGGTCAACAAGACCGACGCGGCCGACGAGGACACTCTGCTGCGGCTCAAGCGGCTCTGGCCGGACGCGATCTTCGTTTCCGCGTACTCCGGGCGGGGCATGGACGAGCTGCGCGCGGCGATCGAGGAGCGGCTGCCCAGCCCGGCCGTGGAGGTCCGGGCCGTGCTGCCGTACGACCGGGGTGACCTGGTTGCTCGGGCGCACCGCACGGGTGAGGTGCTCAGCACGTCGCACCTGCCGGAGGGCACCCTGGTGCACGTCCGCGTCGGTGCGGAGCTGGCGGCGGAGTTGGCGGCGTTCGACGTGGAGCGGCAGGGGCAGGCGGCCGGCAGCCGGTCCTGAGCGGCCACGGCGTCATCCATCGGAAACGCGTGGCATGCGACACTGGCCGAATGCGCCGCGTTGTTTCCTCGGTCACGGTTGCCCTCGGCCTGCTCGGGGCAACCGTGGCGCTCGCCGGAGTCGCCGTGGCGGCTCCCGCTCCCGGGTCGTCCGAGCCGCCCGCCGCCACTCCCGGCAAGAAGCGCTGCACGATCACCGATGAGCGCCTGCGGGAGCTGTCCGGGCTGGTTGCCACCAAGAGCGGCTTCATCGTCGTCAACGACGGCACCGAGGACGCGGCACGCAAGCGGGTCTTCTTCCTGGACAGCAAGTGCAAGATCTCGAAGGAGCCGGTCCGCTACTCGGGGCAGGGTCCGTTCGACACCGAGGATCTCGCCCTGTCCAAGGACGGCAAAACCCTCTGGATCGCCGACACCGGTGACAACCCCGACTCGAAGGAGCGCCGCAGCCGCGTCGCGCTCTGGTCGATGCCGGTCAC
Organism: Micromonospora vinacea; assembly: GCF_015751785.1. Taxonomy (NCBI): domain Bacteria; kingdom Bacillati; phylum Actinomycetota; class Actinomycetes; order Micromonosporales; family Micromonosporaceae; genus Micromonospora; species Micromonospora vinacea. The sequence continues at coordinate 3,584,222 of NZ_JADOTY010000001.1, forward strand.
CGGCGCCAGGCAGCCGACGCTGCATCGGCTCGCCTACCCCGAGGCCAAACCGCACGACGCCGAGGCGCTGCTCATCGGCGACGACGGAAAACCGCTGATCATCACCAAGGTGACCAGCGGAAAAGCCGAGATCTACACGCCGTCGGCCGCCCTGAAGACCGGTGACACCGACCCGGTGCCGATGCGTAAGGCCGGCGAGATCACGCTGCCGAAGACCCAGACGGAGAACACCCTCAACACGTTCGGCCGGATCGCCATCACCGGCGCGTCCCGGGCACCGGACGGCTCCCGGGTGGTCCTTCGCACCTACGCGGACGCCTTCGAGTTCGACGTGAGCGGTGGCGACATCGTGGGCGCGCTCACCAGCGGCAAGCCGCGGGTGACGCCGTTGGCCGACCCGTTCGGCGAGGCCATCAGCTACACCTCGGACGGGAAGTCGTTCCTCACCGTCTCCGACGCGGGCCGGTTCACCGAAGACGAGCCGCTCGACATCCTCAGCTACGCCCCGTCCAGTTCGACCGCCGTGCCCCTGGGGCCGGAGGAGGGCGGCAAGCCGGCCGCCTCGAAATCCTGGACCGACGGGCTGAGCCTCGACGACATCACGTACCTGGTCGGGGCGGTCGGGCTGATCGGCCTGCTGTTGGTGGCCGCCGGCATCTTCGGCATCGTCCGCGCGCGCCGTCGGCCGCCGACCGCTGACGAGTCCGACACGTCGGACCCGGATGGCGAGCCGTTCGGCCCGCGCGCGGGTCGTGCCGTCGACGGCTTCCCGGCCGACGACGATTTCAGGGGTGGTGTCTACGGGGGCGGCGCTCCGGCCGGCGGTGCGGTCTACGGCGGTGGTGCGGGCCGCGGCGGCCCGGCCCCGGCGGGTGGTGCCGTGTACGGCGGTGGCGGCCGGCCGGCCTCGGGTGGCGGCGGCTACGGTGCGGCGCGACCGGACGGCGGCGGTGCCGGTGTCTACGGCGGCGGACGTCCCCCGGCCAGTGGCGCGGGACGTCCCCCGGCAGGTGGCGGTCGTCCGCCGGCTGGTGGCGCCGCTCGTCCTCCGGTCAGTGGTGGCGGTCGTCCGCCGGCTGGTGGCGCCGGTCGCCCGCAGGGTGGCGGCGGTGGTCGTCCCCCGGCCGGTGGCGGTGGCCGTGCTGGCGGCGGCGTGTACGGCGCCGACGGCGTTCAGCCCGGTCGCGCGGAGCCGCCCCGGCGGGGTGGGCAGGAGCCCGACTACCGGGGCCAGCGGCCCGGTCGGCGACGTGACGACGACGCGCCCATCGACCCGTACGGGCAGTATCCCGGGGGCGGTCGTGGTCCCCGGGGCGACCGTTACTGATCGACGCTGAGGCGCTCACCTGCCCCGGGCGAGCGGTGCGGGTGAGCGCTGTCGGCACCCACCCGCCGATCGGTCAGATCCGCCGTAGCACCGCCACGACCCGGCCCATGATGGTGGCGTCATCACCGGGGATCGGGTCGAAGGCCGGGTTCTGGGGCATCAGCCAGACGTGCCCGTCGCGCCGCCGGTAGGTCTTCACTGTCGCCTCGCCGTCGAGCATGGCGGCCACGATCTCGCCGGAGTCGGCGGTCGGCTGCTGCCGGACGACCACCCAGTCGCCGTCGCAGATCGCCGCGTCGAGCATCGAGTCGCCCTTGACCTGGAGCATGAAGACCTCGCCCTCACCCACCAGCTCGCGGGGGAGCGGGAAGATGTCCTCCACGGCCTGCTCGGCGAGGATCGGCCCACCCGCTGCGATCCGACCGAGCATCGGCACGTACGCCGGGGTGGGTCGCTGTGCCCTCGACAGCTCGTCGTCGATCGCCTCGCTGGGGGCGCGCACGTCCACCGCGCGCGGCCGGTTCGGGTCGCGGCGCAGGAAGCCCTTCTTCTCCAACTCCTTGAGCTGGTAGGCGACGCTGGACGGCGACACCAGGCCGACCGCCTCGCCGATCTCGCGCACGCTCGGCGGGTAGCCGTGTCGTTCCACCCAGTTGCGGATGAACTCCAGGATGCGGCGCTGGCGGGCGGTCAGGTCGACCGTCGCCGGGTCGGGGAAGGTGCTGACCACCGGGGTGACCGCGCGCACGGCGGGCTGGCCCGTCCGGCTCCGCGCGGCGCTGCGGCGTCGGGTGGCCGGGGGGCCCGCCTCGGTGATCTGCTGCGGGCTCTTCGGCCGGCTGGCCCGGTCCTCGGTCACGTCCGTCCTCCCTGGTCGGCGCTGGGTGCCTCGTCGGCTCGTGGTGCGTGCGGTGGTGCCACGTTGTTCATGACCGTATAGGTGAGATCAGTCATTTTCAAACATCTGTACGACCTCTCACCGGCGTGTCGGGGTGAAAAAGCACTCCGGTCGTACGGATGTTCTGATAAATGGTACGTCAGGTAGCACTGGTGTTCGATCGTCGACCGTTTTCCGGCCGGATCCGGCCGGCTGGCCGGTAACCCGGGCGGGGTCGTGACGTTGGGTCTTCGGGCGTTGTGCGGGGCATGGATGACCGGATGGTCCGTGACGCGCCGGACACGCCGGCCAACTTGACCCGGCTTCCCCGGCGACATACGGTCGACCCCTAGATGTAGTAGTGACACGGGCGTAAGTTGCCTACAGGTTGGGTCTGACTACCGACCGCACTCCCGTAACGTCGATCACGACGGGCGTCATCCGAGGATGGCACCGTCGCGGTGAGGCGTGCCCGGGGGTGTCCGGTGTGCTCGCAGTTGATCATTTATTAGGAGGTGGGCGATGCGGTGTCCGTACTGCCGGCACGCTGACTCCCGGGTGGTCGACTCGCGGGAGGCCGACGACGGCCAGCTCATCCGACGGCGGCGTTCCTGCCCGGAGTGCGGCAAGCGGTTCACCACCGTCGAGGAGGCGGTCCTCGCTGTCGTCAAGCGCAGCGGGGTGACCGAGCCGTTCAGTCGCACGAAGATCATCGGCGGGGTGCGTAAGGCGTGCCAGGGCCGGCCGGTGGACGACGACTCACTCGCGCTGCTCGCGCAGCGGGTGGAGGAGACCGTCCGGGCCAAGGGGGCCGCCGAGATCCCCAGCCACGACGTGGGCCTGGCGATCCTGGGTCCGCTACGCGACCTGGACGAGATCGCCTACCTGCGGTTCGCCAGCGTCTACCGCTCGTTCGACTCGCTCGCCGACTTCGAGCGCGAGATCGAGACGTTGCGGGCCGCGGCGCGAGCCCGGGAGCAGGGCCGGGCCGATGCGGTTGAGGCCGCCGGCCGTACCAGCTGAGTCTTCACAGTTTTTCGAGAGATTGGGACGCGCGGTGGGGCACCGCGCAGACGAGGGGGGCGACGGCGTGACAACTAGCCGTTCACGAAGCAAGGCAGGCGCGGGGCTGAAGATCGACCGGGTGTGGACGACCGAGGGGGTCCACCCGTACGACGAGGTCTCCTGGGAGCGCCGGGACGTCGTCATGACGAACTGGCGGGACGGCTCGATCAACTTCGAGCAGCGTGGGGTGGAGTTCCCGGAGTCGTGGAGCGTCAACGCGGCCAACATCGTCACCACGAAGTACTTCCGGGGCGCGGTGGGGACCCCGGAGCGCGAGTGGTCGCTCAAGCAGCTGATCGACCGGGTGGTCACCACCTACCGCACCGCGGGTGAGGAGTACGGCTACTTCGCCAGCCCGGCCGACGCCGAGGTGTTCGCGCACGAGCTGACCTGGATGCTGCTGAACCAGGTGTTCAGCTTCAACTCGCCGGTCTGGTTCAACGTCGGAACGCCGTCGCCGCAGCAGGTCAGCGCCTGCTTCATCCTGGCCGTCGACGACTCGATGGACTCGATCCTCGACTGGTACAAGGAGGAGGGGCTGATCTTCAAGGGCGGCTCCGGCTCCGGGGTCAACCTGTCGCGCATCCGCTCGTCCCGTGAGCTGCTCTCCTCCGGTGGCACCGCCTCCGGCCCGGTCAGCTTCATGCGTGGCGCGGACGCCTCCGCCGGCACCATCAAGTCCGGTGGCGCGACCCGCCGGGCGGCCAAGATGGTCATCCTCGACGTGGACCACCCGGACATCGAGGAGTTCGTGGTCACGAAGGCGCGCGAGGAGGACAAGATCCGCGCGCTGCGCGACGCCGGGTTCGACATGGACCTCGGCGGCTCCGACATCGTCAGCGTGCAGTACCAGAACGCCAACAACTCGGTCCGCGTCTCCGACGAGTTCATGTCGGCGGTCGAGAACGGTAAGGGCTTCGACCTGCGCGGCCGGCTGGACGGCTCGGTGATCGACACCGTCGACGCCAAGAAGCTGTTCCGCACGATCTCCCAGGCCGCCTGGGAGTGCGCCGACCCGGGCCTGCAGTACGACGACACGATCAACGACTGGCACACCTGCCCGGAGACCGGGCGGATCACCGCCTCGAACCCGTGCTCGGAGTACCTGCACCTGGACAACTCCTCGTGCAACCTGGCCTCGCTCAACCTGATGAAGTTCCTCCGCGCCGACGGTGGCTTCGAGGTGGAGAAGTTCGTCAAGTCCGTCGAGTTCGTCATCACCGCGATGGACATCTCGATCTGCTTCGCGGACTTCCCGACCGAGAAGATCGGTGAGACGTCCCGCGCCTACCGGCAGCTCGGCATCGGCTACGCCAACCTGGGCGCCCTGCTGATGGCCACCGGCCTGCCGTACGACTCGGACCAGGGCCGCTCGGTCGCCGCGTCGATCACGTCGCTGATGACCGGCACCGCCTACCGCCGCTCGGCGGAGCTGGCCGGCGTCGTCGGCCCGTACGACGGCTACGCCCGCAACGCCGAGCCGCACAAGCGGGTCATGCGCAAGCACGCTGCGGCCAACGACGAGATCAAGCCGACCAGCCCGGTGGCCACCGCGATCGTCCGCGAGGCGACCAAGCAGTGGACCCAGGGCAACAAGATCGGTGACAAGAACGGTTGGCGCAACGCGCAGGCGAGCGTCCTCGCCCCGACCGGCACGATCGGCTTCATGATGGACTGCGACACGACCGGCGTGGAGCCGGACCTGGCGCTGGTCAAGTTCAAGAAGCTGGTCGGCGGCGGCTCGATGCAGATCGTCAACCAGACCGTGCCGCGCGCCCTGCGCAGCCTCGGCTACCCCGAGGAGCAGGTCGAGGCGATCGTCGAGCACATCGCCGACCACGGCCACGTGGTGGACGCCCCGGGCCTCAAGCCGGAGCACTACCCGGTCTTCGACTGCGCCATGGGGGAGCGGACGATCGCCCCGATGGGTCACGTGCGGATGATGGCGGCCATCCAGCCGTTCGTCTCCGGCGCCATCTCCAAGACGGTCAACATGCCGGAGGCGGCCACCGTCGAGGACGTCGAGAAGATCTACTTCGAGGGCTGGAAGCTCGGCCTCAAGGCGCTGGCGATCTACCGGGACAACTGCAAGGTCGGCCAGCCGCTCTCGGTGGCCAAGTCCAACAAGGCCACCGAGCCGGCCGCCGTCGAGACCGCGCCGGCCGCGGTCGAGAAGGTCATCGAGTACCGGCCGGTGCGTAAGCGCCTGCCGAAGAAGCGCCCGTCCGAGACGGTCAGCTTCTCCGTCGGTGGCGCCGAGGGCTACCTGACCGCGTCGTCCTACCCGGACGACGGCCTCGGTGAGGTCTTCCTGAAGATGTCCAAGCAGGGCTCGACCCTGGCCGGCGTGATGGACGCCTTCTCGGTGGCCATCAGCATCGGCCTGCAGTACGGCGTGCCGCTGGAGACGTTCGTCAGCAAGTTCACCAACATGCGTTTCGAGCCGGCCGGCATGACCGACGACCCGGACGTGCGGATGGCGGCTTCGGTGATGGACTACATCTTCCGTCGCCTGGCGCTGGACTTCCTGCCCTACGAGCGCCGCGCCGAGCTGGGCATCTTCACCGCCTCGGAGCGTGCCGCGCAGCTGCGGGCCGAGGCCGACGCGGAGGCCGCCGCCGTCACCGGTGTCGAGCTCACCGCGATGGCGTCGTCCGCGCCGGTGGAGACGGCCAAGCCGGAGGCTGTCGCCCAGCCGGCCCAGGAGATGGCAGACGTGGCCGCCGCCAAGCCGGCTCCGAGCGTGGGTTCCAGCACCGAACTGCTGGAGGCCGTCATCGGCAAGGCCGCCGACGCACCGCTCTGCTTCACCTGCGGTACGAAGATGCGCCCCGCCGGTAGCTGCTACGTCTGCGAGGGCTGCGGCTCCACCAGCGGCTGCAGCTGACGTACGCGAAACGCGGCGCTGCCCCGGTCTCCCTCGTCGGAGGCCGGGGCAGCGCTGTTTCCGGGTCCCCTGGAGGCTCGCGCGGGAGGGCATGTTGTCGGTGGCCGTGATGCCTGTGAGTCATCTTGATGACTCACAGGCATCACACTCGTCAGGGTGTTGCGCGGTGGGGCTGCCAGCTCAGCATCAAGTGATCTCGACGATGGCGGCGGAACCAGGCTACTGGCTTGCGCGCTCGGCGGCGCGCACGGCGTTGCGGAACAGCATCGCGACGGTGGTCGGACCGACGCCGCCGACCCGGGGCGTGATCGCGCCGGCGACCGCGGCGCACGCTTCGTCCACGTCCGGTAGGAGGCGCCGGCCCTCGTAGCGGACGCCGGCGCCGATGACGACGGCGCCGGGCTTGACGTGCTCGGGCTGGACGATCCCGGGTACGCCGGCGGCGGCGACGAGGATGTCGGCGCGGCGGGTGTAGCGGGCCCAGTCCGGCACGCCGGTGTGGACGACGGTGACGGCGGCGTTGGCGGTCGGGCGCTTCTGGGCGAGCAGCATGGCCAGGGGCCGTCCGAGAGTGGCGCCCCGGCCCAGGATGACGACCTCACGACCGGCGACGGGGATCTCGTGGTACGCCAGGAGGGCTTCGATGCCGGCGGGGGTGCACGGCAGCGGGCCGGGCAGGCCGACGGCGAGACGCCCCATGTTCAGCGGATGCATCCCGTCGACGTCCTTGTCCGGGTCGATGGTCTGCAGCGCCGCGTCGTAGTCCAGGTGCCCCGGCACGGGGTACTGCACGAGCAGCCCGTGCACGGCCGGATCGGTGTTGAACCGGGCGATGGCCTGGTGCAGTTCGGCCTGGGTGGCGGTGGCAGCCAGGTGCACGTGCGGGGAGGCGAACCCGAGCGCGGCGGCCTGACGCTGTTTGATGGCGATGTAACCGGCGCTGGCGTCGTCGTCGCCGACGAGGATGGTGGCGAGGCTCGGTGTGATGCCGCGGCTGCGCAGGCGGGCGACCGCGTCGGCGGTCTCGGCCAGGACGGCTTCGGCGACGGGTGCACCCGGCAGGAGCCGGGCAAGGCCCGACGGGGTGTGCTGTTCCGCGGATTGGCTGGTCGTGGTCATGACGGTTCCTCGACGCAGGCGCCCAGGCGGTCGACGCCCGCGAGAGGCTCCCCGATGGTTCCACCATCCCCGTGCCGCCAGTCGCCGGTGCTTCGATAATGCCGCATCACCAGGGCGGTTGCCCAACTGGACCGGCAGTGCCGCCCCATACGGGCTGGATGGTTCGGTAACACCCGTGCTCCGTCTGACGAAGAAGGGGTGTGAGGGCTACGAGGGAGGACGGCCTGTGAATGAGCCGAGCCACGCCGACGACGACATCTGCGGCATCGGAGCCGATCCGGTTGCCTTCGAGGTCTTCTACCGGCGGCACCTGGAGGCGGTGGGCCGGTTCGTGGCGCGGCGGGTCGACGACCCGCATCTCGCCGCCGACCTCACCGCCGACGTGTTCCTGGCGGTGATCGAGTCGGCGGCCGGCTACCGGCCGGACCGGGGTAGCCAGATCGGCTGGCTGTACGGGGTGGCCCGCAACGTCATCGGCGACGAGCGGCGTCGGGCGGCTCAACGGCTGCGGGTGACCGGCCGCCTGGCCGGACGGCGGGACCTGGGCCCCGATGACATCGCCCGCATCGAGGAGCGGATCGACGCAGAGTCGGCGGCCCGCCGCACCCATCGGGCGCTGAGCGAGCTGCCGGAGGGCACCCGGGCCCTTGTCGAACTCGTCGCCGTGGACGGCCTCAGCGTCGCGGAGGCCGCGACAGTGCTGGGGGTTTCGCCGGTCGCCGCTCGGGTCCGCCTGCATCGTGCCCGCCGCGTCGTCCGCGCCGTGCTCGCCCGCCCCGCCACCACCCTCGCCTGATGAGACGGAGATGACGATGCACGAGATCGAACGGTCGCCGCAGGGCTTCGAGGAGCGGCTCCTCAGGGATCTGACCGCACACGTCGCCGGGCGGGCCGAGATGGCGTCGGCGGCCCATCCCGAGGGGCGCCCTAGCCGCTTCCTGCGCGGTTGGCGCCTCGCCGGAGCGTTCGGGCTGGCGGTCGCGCTGACCGCCGGTGGTCTGGCGGTCCAGACGATGAGGCTGGGCGATCAGCCGCCGCCGACGGCCAGCGCGTCGGAGATCTTCCATCTGGCGGCCGACGCGGCCCGACAGCAGCCGGAACTCACCGCCCGGCCCGAGCAGTACGTCTTCACGGAAACCCTGGCGACCGTCCGGGAGTTGCCGGACAGCGGCCCGTACCAGACCATCCGGAACCAACTGTGGCAGTCGGCTGGCGGAGTCGCGTACACGCAGGGTCGCTACCGACCGGAGACCGATCCGAACGGGTGGGGCGAGCTGAGGGTGCTCCGCATCGATGATCCCGCCGATCCCACGAAGGAGCTCGACGCGTTCCAGCCGCCGGCGTACCACGGCGACCTGCCCACCGATCCGGACGAGCTGCTTCGATACCTTCGGGAACACCCGGTCGACCTGCACCTTCCCGAAGGCGCCGACGAGGAGGCCGTGTACGGCGACGAGAGCATGGCGTACACCACCGCGTGGTCGATGCTCGACGGCTACGTGCCGCCCCGAGCGCTGGCGGCGCTGTTCGAAGTGCTGGCACGGCAGCCCGGAGCGGTCGTCATATCGGGTGACGTGGTGGACGTCGCCGGCCGGCACGGGGTGGCGATTCGGATGCCCGGTGTGATCGGCGGCAATCTGGATCTCATCTTCGATCGGGACTCCCACGTCTACCTTGGCACCCGTAATTCGGTGGTGCGTAACGGCAAGGAGTCACTGGAGTCGGCTGCCGCGCTCCTGCGGATCGCCATCGTCGACCGGCCGGGCCAGCTGCCGTGAGCGGGCCGGCCACGGCGGACCGGTCAGGGCTGGGCGAACAGGGGGCCGTAGTTCGAGCGGAACATCTGCTCGCCGAGACGGCGCATCACCAGGTCGCGCAGCGCGGGTGGGAGCCCGGTGGCCTTGTCGCGGCGGTGGGTCTGGCTGAGCACCCAGTTCGTACGGGGGCGCCGCCGCGCCTCGAAACCCCGCAGCGCGTCGGCGACGGAGTCGGAGTTGGCCAACGACGAGGCGAGCACGACGGCGTCCTCCACTGCCATCGCCGCGCCCTGGGCCATGTTCGGTGAGGTGGCGTGGGCGGCGTCGCCGATCAGCAGCACCGGCCCCCGGGACCAGGAGTCGAGCACGACCTCCTGGTTCGGCCCGGCGTGCAGGGTGCTGTCGTCGTAGTCGAGGGCCTTGAGCATGGTGGCCGCCGGCTCGGTGAACGTCGCGGCCAGCTCGTCGCGCCAGCCGGGCCGGTCGGCCACCGGGCCGTCGTTGTAGTAGCAGTACGTCTGCCCATCGCTGATCGGGATGGTCAGGAACTGCCTGCCGCGCCCCAACTGCACCGACCAGACCGGCTCGTCGTCGATGCGGGGAGCGACCCACCGGTAGGCGTACTGGCCGAGGTCGCGGGCGGCCTGGCCGTCGAAGGCGAGCCGGCGGACCGTCGAGTTCACCCCGTCCGCGCCGAGCACCAGGTCGTACCGTTGGGTGTTGTTGTCGTCGAACTCGACGGCGACCTGGTCGCCCTCCGGAAGGAGCGCGACCGGCTGGCGGCCCCAGCGGATCGGGGCGTCGCCGACGCCGTCGAGCAACGCCCGGTGCAGCTGCGCCCGGGGCAGCGACACGCACGGCCCGACGCCCTGCCACAGTGCGGCCACGTCGATGTCGAAGAGGCGACGCCCGCGCTGGTTGGCGCTGCGCTGCCGGCTGATCTCCACGGCGACGTCGGCGACCGACTCCCGCAGACCGAGTACGTCGAGCATGCGGGTCGCGTTTCCGGTGAGGTAGATCCCGGTGCCGGAGTCGGTCGGCCCGGGCGCCCGCTCGACGACGTCGATCGTCGCGCCCCACTCGCGCAGCGCGGCCACCGCCGCCAGGCCGGCGACACCTCCGCCGACGATCAGTACCCGTACACCGTCACCCCGCACGACACTTTCCTCCCCGTTGCCCTGGCCCGAACCCCCGCTGAGCTGCTGCTCAACGGTCCGACCGCCGCCGCACTCTATGAGGCGGGTGAGTCAGCGCACGGGAATGGGGGCTGAATTTCCGAGGAATGGGCTGCGACGATGAGGGCATGACGACCGCTGGGACGTACGCCGAGTTCGGCAGCCGCGAGGCGCGCGGGGTGTCGCCCACGTACGAGCGACTGTCGCAGGCCGTCGCCCGCGACGACGACCTGCTCACCCTGCTCGACAGGCTTCCGCCGGCCAAGCGGCAGCCGAATCTGCTGTTCGGCGTCGTCCGCTGGCTCGGCGGCCCGGTGAACGACCCGGTCACCTTCCACGACTTCGTGGTGACGCACTGGCCGGCCATCGAGGCGGAACTGCTCACCCGGGCCACCCAGACGAACGAGGCGGGCCGGTGCGCGGTCCTGCTGCCGGTGCTCGCCGCGTTGCCGCAGCCCCTGGCCCTACTGGAGGTCGGCGCGTCGGCCGGGCTCTGCCTCTACCCCGACCGGTACGCGTACCGGTACGGCGATCATGAAGTCGGCTCCGGTGAGCCGGTCCTCGACTGCGCGGCCAACGGGTTGGTGCCGCCGGCAGGCGTACCCCGGGTGGTGTGGCGGGCCGGTCTGGACCTCAACCCGCTCGACGTGACCGACCCCGAAGACGTGTCCTGGTTGGACGCGTTGATCTGGCCGGAGCACGGCCACCGTCGGGCCCGGCTGCGGGCCGCGGCGGCGGTCGCCGCGGCCGACCCGCCGCTGCTGGTCCGCGGCGACCTGGTGGACGACCTGCCGGCGCTGGCCGCGCGGGCGCCGACCGGCGCGACGCTTGTGGTCTTCCACACGTCAGTGCTCTACCAGGTGCCGCCGCCGCGCCGGGACGCGTTCGTCCGGTTGGTCCGCGAGCTGCCCGGGCACTGGGTCGCGAACGAGGGGCCGGAGGTGCTCCGGTACGACGGGCTGCCCGCCCCGCCGAGCGATGCGCTGCACAACGTCCTCGCGCTCGACGGGAAACCGCTGGCCTGGGCCAGAGGCCACGGTCAGGCGATGACCTGGTTCGGCTGACGCCGCCAAGCCGGCCCGACCGCCAAGCCGCCCGGGGCCCGGTCAGCTCAACGAGCCGGCTGGGGCATCCGGGCGCGCAGGGCCCGGATGAACCAGTCCACCGCCGGTGCCGTCGCATCGCCGGTCGACCAGCCGTTGACCACCGCCAACAGGTCGAGGTAGCGGTCCCGGCGGGGGTCGTTGGCCGGAACCAGCCGGTCGAGCAACCGTCGACGCAGGTCGGCGTCGTCCGGGTGACAGTGCAGGTTCGCGTACCGGCCGGTGACGGCCGCGACCACCGGGTCGGCGTCCGGGCTGGTCGGGTCGAGACCGACCGCGAGGGCGGGGGCCACCGCGTCCCGGACCACCGCGACGGCGCCCGGGCGGGGCAACCCCGGCACGTCGTGGTCGGCGGCGTGCTGTCGGGCCAACCGCCGCATCCGGGCTCGGAAATCCGGCTCCTGGCACAGCTCGGCCAGCTCCAGCCACGCCTCGACCTGCTCGATGCTGGGATCGTCCGGAAGCTCCGGTGTCATCGAGACGATCACACCCGGGTACGCGGGCTGGTCGCCGAGGCCGGCGAAGACGCTGTCCAGGAAGTCGGCCACCAACTGCCCCCGTTCCCGGGTGGTGAGCCGGGCCAGCCGGTGCAGCTCGTCCACCTCGGCCGGGCCGGAACCGCGCCTCGCCGCGACGGTGAGCACCGCCTGGCGCAGCCGCAGTACCCGGATCTGCACGGCCAACGCCTCGGCGTGTGCGGCGGCCACCTCGGGCACTGTCACCTCCTGGTTCACCACCCGCCGGATGGTGGCAAGGTCCAGGCCCAGGTCACGCAGCGTCCGGACCAGCTCCAACCGGGCCACGGCCTCCGGGCCGTACCGCCGGTAGCCGGCCGGGCTCCGGTCCGTCGGTGGCACGATCCCGCTGTCGGCGTAGTACCGGATGGTCTTGACGCTCAGGCCCGTCCGCCGGGCCAGCTCGCCGATCGTGTGACGCGTCTCCCCGTTCATGCCCCCACCCTCGTGTCTCCCCCCGGTGGAGACTCAAGCACCATCCGAGCCAGCGAGGAACGCCGCGACCGTCGCGGTGAACGCCCCGGCGTCGTCGAGCCACGGGTAGTGCCCGGCGCCCGGCTGGACGACCAGCTCGGCGCGTGGACTCAGCTCGGCGAACTGGGCCACCAGGCCCGGCGGTGCGGCCAGGTCGACAGCACCGGCGAGCAGCAGCACCGGACCTCGATGTGCGGCGAGCACCCCACGAGTGGCCGGCGGATCGAAGGCGCCTTCGGAGCTGAAGACCCGCGCCAGCTCCTCGTTGCGCTGGCCGGACTCGGCGGCCTGGTGGACCCGAGCGGCCGTGTCCCACCGGCCGTACAGGAACGGCGCGATCTCCTGCGCGGCGGCTGGCCCGGCTCGACCCGCGAGGATGGACTCCAACGCTGCTGCTGCCACCGGAAACCATGGCTCGCCGGCCCGGGCCTGGGTGACCTCCTGACGCTGCGCTGCTGTCACCTCCAGCCCGACCGCTCGGATGCTCGGGGTGGCCAGCGCGAGTCGGCCCACCCGATCGGGATGCCCGGTCAGGTACCGCAGAGCCAGGTTGGCGCCGGCGGAGTGCCCGAGCAGATCCAGCCGGTCGAGGCCCAGGTGCCCGCGAAGCGCCTCCACATCGTCGACCAGGCGGTCGCAGCGGCACGTCGAGACGTCCGCCGGGGCCGCCGACCGGCCGGTGCCCCGCGGATCGAGGATGACCAGCGTCCGGTGGGCGCCCAGACCGCCGAGGTCACCGAGGTACGCGGAGTCGCGCATCGGGCCGCCCGGCAGACAGACCAGTGGGTCTCCGGTTCCGACGGTCCGGTACGCGAGCGTGGTCCCGTCGATCGCGTCGAAGGTGGTGATCATCGGTCAGCGGACCCGCTCGTGACGGAGCAGGACCACGCCGTTGCCGAAGACGCGGCTCTCCACAAGTCGCAGGCCGGTCGGGGCGTCCGCCTCGGGGAAGAGTCGGCGGCCCCGACCGACCAGCACCGGGTGGACGTAGATCCGGTACTCGTCGATCAGGTCGTGCCGAGCGAACGTCGCGGCCAGGTCGGCCCCGCCGAGCGCCAGGTCGCCGCCCGGCTCGGCGGTGAGCCTGCGGACCTGCTCGACGTCGACCTCGCGCATGACAGTGGCGTTCCAGTCGGCGTGGTCGAGCGTGCGCGAGTAGACAATCTTCGGCATGTCCCGCCAGATGCGGGCGAACTCGCGCTCGGGGCCGCTGGCGGTCGGGTCCTGATCGGCGGTCGGCCAGTAGGCGGCCATCAGCTCGTGGCTGACCCGGCCGCTGAGGAACCCGCCCATCGGGGCGATCACGTCGTTGAAGTGCTGGTGCAACTCCTCGTCGACCTGGTGCCAACCGATGTCGCCGCCCGGCCCTTCGAAGAACCCATCCAACGACACGCTCATCTGCACAACGATCTTCCGCATGGTTCCCCTCCGTACGCGTTGACGGGTGTCGAACCCGATCGTCGTCGGACCGTACGACGAAACGACCACCCGCCGCGACGACGCCGGGGGCATGTCGGACATCCGGGCGGTGGGAGGCCGACCACGAACCGTCCCTAGACTGCTGCGGGTGACCGGAGAGCGACGACCCCTGGCCGACCGGCCGCTCACCGAGCCGCACCCGTCCCGGCTGCCGTCCGACCATCCCGACCGGGCCCGGATCCTCGCCGCGCACACCGCCGCGCTGGCCGCCGGTGAGGCCGGCTACCTCGACCCGGAGAGCGGGCTGTTCGTGCTCAGCGCCGCCTTCCTGGCCCGCCGTGGCACGTGCTGCGGGCGCGGCTGCCGGCACTGTCCGTACGTGGACGATCCACCGTCGGAATAGGCGTCAACGAGGACTTCCGCGCGACACCGGCACCCCGTACGGTGTCCGACGGACATCCGGCGGGCGCCTTCCGCCGTCGGTCGGCGAGAGGGTGGGACGTGCGCGGTCGGATCGTGGTCGTCGGGCTGGCCGGGTTGCTGGTGAGCGGCTGCGCGGACGAGGCGGAGCCGGTGGCGGTGCCGCCGCCGGTGCCGATCACGGTGGACGCGGCGGCGGCCTCCTCGGGCGGCGCCTGCCGTCTGCTGGACTTCACGGTGATCGAGCAGGTGGTGAAGGTCCGCTTCGACGTGGCGGCGGCCAGCGAACAGGGCGACACCCACACCTGCGTGGTCCGGGCCTCCGGCGCGACCCTGCCGGAGTTGACGCTCAGCGTGACCGAGACCACGATCGACAAGGCCAGCTTCAGCGCGGACGTGGTGCCGGACAAGGCGGCGAAGGTCACCGGGCTGGGCCAGCAGGCGTACAAGCGGACCACCGCCGCGGCGAGCGGGCGGGGGCCGGTCGCCGAGGTGGGCTGGCTGGCCGGCGACGGGCGGCTGGCAACGGTGAGTTGGACCGCGGCCCGGGGCAGTGAGCGCTCGGCGGTGGAGAAGCTGACCGGGGATCTGACCGCATTGGCCAAAAAGGTGGACACCCGGGCGTTGTGACGCCCGGGTGCCCGGTTGGTCAGTTGGCGGCGACGAAGACCCGGGAGGCGACCTCGCGGGGCAGTCGCACCCGGTCGCCGGAGCGGTCGATCGACACCCCGTCGCGCTCCTGGGCCACTGTCACAGTGGCGCCCGGGTCGACACCGGCGGCGTGTAGTTGGCGCAGCACGTCGGCGTCCTTCTGCACGCTCTCGCAGATCCGGCGCACCACGACCGGCCCGGACAGGCCGGGGAAGGCCAGGTTGCGCTCGCCCTCAGCGACGTCGGTCGTCTCCGCAGCGGGCGAACCCAGCTCCTGGAGCCCGGGGATCGGGTTGCCGTACGGGGAACGGGTCGGCCGGTTGAGCAGGTCGTAGACCCGCTTCTCCACTGCGTCGCTCATCACGTGCTCCCAACGGCAGGCCTCCTCGTGGGCCTCCTCGTAGGGCATCCCGATGACGTTGACCAGCAGCAGTTCGGCGAGGCGGTGCTTGCGCATCACCGAGACGGCGCTGCCGCGACCCAGGGCGGTGAGCGTCAGGTGCCGGTCTCCCTCGACGGTGAGCAGGCCGTCGCGCTCCATCCGGGCGACGGTCTGGCTCACTGTGGGGCCACTCTGCTGCAGCCTCTCGGCGATCCGGGCACGCAGCGGCGGCACCCCCTCCTCTTCCAACTCAAGGATGGTGCGCAGGTACATTTCGGTCGTGTCGACCAGGTCGTGAGACTTCATAAGGTCAGCGGCCCTCCGGTGCACGATGTTACCTCGGTGAACGACTGGCGACCGCCGCCGAACCGCGTGCCGTCTACGCGAATGGTGTTGGATGGTCGCCATGTCCGGTACCCAGGGGCCGTTGGTCGAGGTCGAGCGGCTCGTCGCCGAGTTCGACCAGGCCGATCCGCCCACCCTGCTCGACGTCCGCTGGCGGCTCGTCGGCCCGCCCGGCCGTGACGACTACCTCGCCGGCCACCTGCCCGGGGCGGTCTTCGTCGACCTGGACACCGCGCTCTGTGGGGCGCCGGGCGCCGGCGGCCGACACCCCCTGCCTGACCCGGCCGCGTTGGAGGCCGCGCTCCGGGCCGCCGGCGTCCGCGCCGGTCACCCAGTGGTGGTGTACGACGGCGGCGACGGCATGGCCGCCGCGCGGGCCTGGTGGACGCTGCGCTGGGCGGGGCACCGCCAGGTGCGCCTGCTGCACGGCGGCTACCCGGCCTGGGTCGGCGCCGGCCGGCCCGTCTCCACCGACGCGCCCGCCCCCAGCCCCGGCGACGTCGTGGTGCGCCCCGGTGATCTCCCGGTGCTCGACGCGGGGGAGGCCGCCGCGCTGGCCGCCGCGGACGACGCCGTGCTGCTCGACGTACGGGCGGCGTCGCGCTACCGGGGTGAGGTCGAGCCGATCGACCCGGTCGCCGGGCACGTGCCGGGAGCGGCGAACCTGCCCTCCGGGGAGTACGTCGGACCGGACGGCCGGTTCCTGGCCGCCGACGTGTTGAGCGAGCGGTTCGCCGCCGCCGGGGTGACCGAGGGGCGGGCCGTCGGGGCGTACTGCGGCTCGGGGGTGACCGCCGCGCAGGCGGTGCTCGCGCTGCACCTGGCCGGCCGCACGGACGCCGCGCTCTACGTTGGATCGTGGAGCAACTGGGTGGCCGACCCGGCCCGGCCGGTCGCCTCCGGGCCGACACCCGGCCGCTGACCAGCGCGTGCGGTGGGCCGGCGCCGGTCCTCGTGCGACGATGGGCTCATGTCCGACGACACGGTGGTGGTGTGGGACGAGTCGCTGCTCGCCTACGACATGGGTGACCATCCGCTCGACCCGGTCCGGGTGGAGCTGACCATCGCGCTCGCCCGCGAGCTGGGCATCCTGCACCGGCCAGGGGTGCGGGTGGTCAAGCCAGAGCCCGCAGACGACGCCCTGCTCACCCGGGTGCACGAGCCGGCCTACCTCGCCGCGGTGCGCAACGCGCCGCGCGACCCGCTCTTCGCCGGGTACGGGTTGGGCACCTCCGACAACCCGGTCTTCGAGGGGATGCACGAGTCCAGCGCGCTCATCGCCGGCGCGACGGTGGCCGCCGCCGAGGCGGTCTGGCGCGGCGACGCCCGGCGGGCGGTGAACGTGGCCGGCGGGCTGCACCACGCGATGGCCGCCCGGGCCTCCGGCTTCTGCGTCTACAACGATCCCGCGGTGGCCATCGCCCGCCTGCTGGACCTGGGCGCCGAGCGGGTCGCGTACGTGGACGTCGACGTGCACCACGGCGACGGGGTGCAGGACATCTTCTGGGACGACCCTCGGGTGCTCACTGTCAGCCTGCACGAGACGCCGCTGGCGCTCTTCCCGGGCACCGGTTTCCCGGACGAGACGGGTGGGCCGCGCGCGCAGGGCACCGCTGTCAACATGCCGTTGCCGCCGGGTGTCGACGACAGCGGCTGGCAGCGGGCGTTCCACGCGATCGTGCCGTCGGTGCTGCGCGCGTTCCGGCCGCAGGTGCTGTTCAGCCAGTGTGGCGCCGACGGGCACCGGCTGGACCCGCTCGCCGACCTGAACCTCACAGTGGACGGGCAGCGGGCCACCTACCTGGCGATGCGGGCGCTCGCCGACGAGTTGTGCGACGGCCGGTGGGTGGCCACCGGCGGCGGCGGGTACGCGCTCGTCGAGGTGGTGCCCCGGGCCTGGAGTCACCTGCTGGCCGTGGCCACCGGTGACCCCATCGACCCGGCCACGCTCACCCCACCCGCCTGGCGGGACCTGGTCGCCTCCCGCCGTCTGGGCCGGGAGGTGCCACTGCGGATGACCGACGACGCCGACCCGTCGTACGAGCCGTGGCAGCCGACCGGCGAGCCGAACGCTGTGGACCGGGCGATCGCGGCCACCCGCAAGACGGTCTTCCCGCTGCTCGGGCTCGACCCGCACGATCCACGGGACTGAGCCGGGCCGGGGGAGGGCGTTCCGGTGACGACAGTGGGCCAGCCGGTCGACGTGCTGCTCAGCGATGGCAGCACCGTCCAGTTGCGACCGATCGACCCGGCCGACGCGCCGGGCATCGTGGCGATGCACAGCCGGTTCTCCGAGCGCACCCGTTACCTGCGGTACTTCTCGCCGTACCCGCGCATCCCGGAGCGGGATCTGATCCGTTTCGTCACGGTGGACCACCACGACCGGGAGGCGTTCGTGGTGCTGGTCGCCGACCAGATCGTCGCGGTCGGCCGGTACGAGCGGCTCGGCCCGCAGGCTCCGGAGGCGGAGGTGGCCTTCGTGGTGGAGGACGCCTACCAGGGGCGGGGCATCGGCTCGGTGCTGATGGAACACCTGGCCGACGCGGCCCGCCGCAACGACATCATGAGCTTCGTCGCGGAGGTGCTGCCGGCCAACGGGACGATGTTGCGGGTCTTCGCCGACTTCGGCTACCAGGTCCAGCGCGAGTACGCCGACGGCGTGGTGCACCTGAGCTTCCCCATCGCGCCCACCGAGGCCAGCCTGGAGGTGCAGCGGGGCCGGGAGCACCGCACCGAGGCCCGCTCGATCGCCCGGCTGCTCGCCCCGCGCGGCATCGTCGTCTACGGCGCCAGCGCCACCGGCCAGGGCGTCGGCGCCGCGGTGCTCGGGCACCTGCGCGACGGCGGGTTCACCGGTGCGGTGGTGCCGGTGCATCCGAGCGCGGCGACGGTGGCGGGTCTGCCCGCGTACCCGTCGGCGGTGGACGCCGGAGCGCCGGTGGACCTGGCCGTGGTGGCGGTTCCGCCGGAGGCGGCGACAGCGGTGGTCGCCGACGCTGCCGCCGCTGGGGTGCACGGCCTGGTGGTCATCTCGGCCGGCTTCGCCGAGGCCGGCCCGGAGGGCGCGGCCACCCAGCGGGCGCTGGTCCGCGCGGCGCACGCTGCCGGAATGCGGGTCGTCGGCCCGAACTGTCTGGGCGTGGCAAACACCGACCCGACGGTACGCCTCAACGCCACC
Organism: Micromonospora vinacea; assembly: GCF_015751785.1. NCBI lineage: Bacteria > Bacillati > Actinomycetota > Actinomycetes > Micromonosporales > Micromonosporaceae > Micromonospora > Micromonospora vinacea. The sequence goes on from NZ_JADOTY010000001.1 coordinate 3,602,916, forward strand.
CTCGCCCCGGCGCTGCCGCCGGCCGGTCGGGTGGGCATCTTCAGTCAGTCCGGTGCGTTCGGGGTGGCGCTACTCGCCGAGGCGGACCGGCGGGGCCTCGGGCTGTCCAGCTTCGTCTCGGCCGGCAACCGGGCCGACGTCTCCGGCAACGACCTTCTGCAGTACTGGCAGGACGACCCCGGCACCGACGTGATCATGCTCTATCTGGAGACCTTCGGGAACCCGCGCAAGTTCGCCCGGCTGGCCCGACGGATCGGCCGGGCCAAACCGGTCGTCGCGCTCGCCTCGCCGGCCCGCCCGCCGGGGGTCGGTGACGCCGCCGGCCCGGACGAGGTGGCGGTGGCCGCGCTCTTCGCCCAGTCCGGGGTGATCCGGGTGGACACCGTGCCGGAGCTGCTCGACGTGGGGGTGCTGCTGGCCAACCAGCCGTTGCCGGCCGGCGGCCGGGTAGGTGTGGTCGGCAACTCCTCGGCCCTCACCGGGCTCGCCGCGACCGCGTGCGTCGGGCACGGCCTCAGCGTGGCCGACGGCTACCCGCGTGACGTCGGGCCGAGCGCCGGTGCCGCCGAGTTCGCCGCCGCGCTCGCCGAGACGGCCGCCGACGAACGGGTGGACGCGCTGGTGGTGGTCTTCGCCCCACCGCTGCCCGGCCAGCTGACCGAGGTGGACGCCGACGTGACCGCCGCGCTGCCGGCCGCCCTCGCGCTGGGCAAGCCGACAGTGGCGACGTTCCTGGTCGGGCGGCTGCCGCCGGGGGTGCCGGCGTACGGCGGCGTGGAGGAGGCGGTCCGCGCGCTCGCCCGCGCCCACCGGTACGCCGAGTGGCTTCGCCGCCCGCCCGGGGTGGCACCGCAGCTGCCCGGCCTCGATCGGACGGCCGCGCAGGCCGCGCTCCGGGCCGACACCACCGACCCGGGCCCGCTGCTGGCCGCGTACGGCATCGACCTGGTGGCGTCGGTGCACGTCGACTCCGCCGACGCGGCGGTCGAGGCGGCCGTGCGGCTGGGTTTCCCGGTGGCGCTCAAGGCGGCCGCCCCCGGGCTGCGGCACCGACTCGACCTGGGCGCGGTCCGGCTCGACCTGTCCGACGAGCAGACCCTCCGTCGCGCGTACGCCGACCTGGCGGCGACCTTCGGCGCGGACGCCCTGGTCCAGCCGATGGTCCCGCCCGGGGTGGCCTGCGTGGTGGAGGTGGTGGAAGACCCGGCGTTCGGGCCGGTGGTCGGCTTCGGCCTCGGCGGGGTCGCCACCGAACTGCTCGGCGATCGGGCCTGGCGGGCGGTGCCGCTGACCGACCGGGACGCGGCCGAGCTGGTCGACGAGCCCCGGGCGGCGCCGTTGCTGCGCGGGCACCGAGGGGCCGCGCCGGTCGACCGGGCGGCCCTGGCCGACCTGCTGCTGCGGGTGGGTCAGCTCGCCGACGAACAACCCCGGGTGCGGTCGCTGACCCTCAACCCGGTGCTCGCCCGCCCGGACGGCATCTCAGTCCTGCACGCCCAGGTGGGGGTGGGTGGCGTGGTCGCCCGCCCGGACACCGGCCCCCGCCGCCTCTGAGCGGGCCCGGTCAGGCGCGGCTGGAGATCTGCTGGACACCCCAGGTGTTGCCGTCCGGGTCGGCGAAGAAGACGAAGCCGACGTTGTCCAGCGGATCCGGCACCGGCCGGGGGTTCTGACCCACCACCTGGATCTCGCTGACCTCCACACCCCGCCCGACCAGTTCCTCGTGGGCCCGCTTCAGGTCGGGCACCACCAGTTGCAGGCCCTTGACTGAGCCGGGTGGCATCTCGGGGATGACGCCCTTGCCGATCACGATCGAGCAGCCGGAGCCCGGCGGGGTCAGCTGGACGATGCGCGCCTCGTCGTTGATCACGGTGTCGTGGTCGACAGTGAACCCGAGCTGGTCGGCGTAGAACTTCTTGGCCCGGTCCACATCGGAGACCGGCACGATCACCACTTCCAACGTCCAGTTCATGGTTGTTCTCCTCGTGTCGTCGTTGTCAGGTGCAGCAACTCGGCGAGCCGCAGGTAGCTCTGCCCGACGCCCCGAGCCATCGGGTAGCGCAAGACGATGTCCCGTCCCTCCGCGGTGGCGTACAGCAGCGTGGTGGTGACCGTCGTCCGACCGGCCAGCTCGGTGAACTCGTGGCCGACAAGGGTCTCGCCGGGGTAGGACTGGTCGTCGAAGAGTTCGGTGTAGACCAGCCGGTGCGGCGGCTCGATCTGCCGGTAGACCCCAGCCTGGACCATCCGGGCACCCGCCGGGCCCAGTGACATGAACCGCCACCGCCCGCCGACCCGCAGGTCGACGTCGCACTCCGCCAGCCGCCAACCGCGTGCGCCGTACCACCGGATCAGCAGCTCGGGTTGGGTGAAGGCGGCGAACACCAGGTCCACCGGGGCGTCGAACAGCCGACTCAACACTATTTCCCGGTCGCTCGGGGCGTGCACGACGAGCGCGTCATCGAGGCCGGTCACCGGCCCGTCCCGTCCGGTCGGTCGTGCCGGGGCTCGGCGGCCTGTTCCACGGTGGTGTCGGCCCGTTCCCTGGTCTGGAGCTCACCGAGCAGGGCGTCGAGGCGTTGGTAGCTCTCCGCCCAGTAGTCGCGGTAGTCGGCGAGCCAGGCCGTCGCCTCGCGTAGTGGTCGGGCCTCCAACCGGCACGGCCGGCGCTGGGCGTCCCGCCCCCGGGTGACGAGGCCAGCGCGCTCCAGCACCCGGAGGTGCTTGGAGATGGCCGGCTGACTCATCTCGAAGGGCTCCGCCAACTCCGTCACGGTGGCCTCGCTCAGCGCGAGCCGGGCGAGGATGGCCCGCCGGGTCGGGTGGGCCAGCGCTGCGAAGGTCGCGTCCAACAACTCGACAGCCATTCGCTCATAACCTCCTGGTTAAATAACCACTTGGTTTTATCGCAGCTGGGGGCCGCCGTCAAGCACCCGACAGCACGGAAGGCCCCGGCGAACCGCCAGGGCCTTCCGTGGGAACCAGGTGCGTCAGCAGGCGTACGCCTCCAGGCGCTGGGCCCGCTCCGGGGCGCGCAGCTTCAGCAGCGTCACCTTCTCGATCTGCCGGATCCGCTCCCGGGACAGGCCGAACTCCCGGCCGACCTCGTCCAGGGTGCGCTGCCGGCCGTCGTCCAGGCCGAACCGGAGCCGGATGACCGCCTGCTCCCGCTGGGACAGGGTGGAGAGCACGATGCTGACCTCGTTGCGCAGCTCGCCCTGAGCGGCGGTGTCGCCCGGCTCGCTACGCGGGTCCACCGAGGCCACGAAGTCGCCGAGCGCGCTCTCACCGTCGTCGCCGACGGCCTGGTCCAGACTCACCGGCTCCCGGTCGTAGGAGATCAGCTCGATGACCTGAATCTCGGGGATTTCCAGCGCGCGGGCCACCTCGGCCACCGTCGGTTCGCGGCCCAGCGTCACGGCCAGCTCTCGGCGGGCCCGGACCATCCGGTTGACCTGCTCGACCATGTGCACCGGGATGCGGATGGTGCGGGCCTGGTCGGCCATTGCGCGGGTGATGGCCTGGCGGATCCACCAGGTGGCGTACGTGGAGAACTTGTAGCCCTTGGCGTAGTCGAACTTCTCCACCGCCCGGATCAGACCGAGGTTGCCCTCCTGGATCAGGTCGAGAAACGCCATGCCACGGCCCGTGTAGCGCTTGGCGATGCTGACGACCAGCCGCAGGTTCGCCTCCAACAGGTGGTCCTTGGCCGCCCGACCCTCCGCGACGATCAGCTCCAGGTCGGCTCGCAGCTCCGCGGAGACGGGGGTGCAGGTGGCCAGCTTCTCGTCGGCGAACAGGCCGGCCTCGATGCGTCGGGCCAGGTCGACCTCCTGCGCGGCGGTCAGCAGCTTCGTCCGGCCGATACCGTTGAGGTAGGCCCGGACCAGGTCGGTGGAGATGCTGCGCTCGTCGGTGGCGTCCAGGTCGACGAGGGCCTCGGAGGCCCCGTCGGTGTTGGTCGTGGTGGCCGGGCGCGTCCGGTGTTCCGTCATCTGCAGGACCATCTCTGTCTCTCCCCGTTTCCACGTCGGTGCCGTGTTCCCGGCCCAGTGGTGCCGGTGTGACAACAGCTTGGCGGGCGGGGCGTAAAACGGGAGTGAGGCGATCGGGCACCCGACAGGAATTGCGTCGGATCGCTGGTGCGGTGTGTCGTCCCGGTGAGTGGTTGCCCGCCCCGGCTACGTTGCGGACGGCCGGCCACCTCTGGTCGGCCGAGGACGACAGATGGAGGACGGTGTGGTCTTCAAGCGGCTCATGAAGGCGATGGGCGTCGGCGGCCCGTCGGTCGAGACGGTGCTGGCCAACCCGAACTGCCGCCCGGGCGGCCAGTTGGAGGGACGCATCCAGGTGATGGGCGGCGACCACCAGGTCGACATCGACCACGTCACCCTCGGCCTGGTCACCCGGGTCGAGGTCGAGAGCGGCGACAACGACTACGACACCACTCAGGAGTTCCACCGTCAGCAGGTCACCGGCGCTTTCCGGCTGGAGCCGGGGCAGCGCTACGACCTCCCGTTCCGCTTCGCCGTGCCGTGGGAGACACCGGTCACCGAGCTGTACGGGCAGCACCTGCACGGCATGACGATGGGCCTGCGTACCGAGCTGGAGGTCGCCCGCGCTGTCGACAAGGGTGACCTGGACGCCGTGTCGGTGCACCCGTTGCCGACGCAGGAGCGACTACTGGACGCGTTGCTGCGGCTGGGTTTCCGGTTCGCCCGCGCCGACGTGGAGCGTGGTCACATCTACGGCGTACGCCAGACGTTGCCGTTCTACCAGGAGATCGAGTTCAGCCCGGCGCCGCAGTACGCCCGCTCGATCAACCAGTTGGAGGTCACCTTCATCGCCGACGCGCAGCAGATGCAGGTGGTGCTGGAGGTCGACAAGCGCGGCGGTGTCTTCACCGAGGGCCGGGACGCCTTCGGCCGGTTCACTGTCGACCACGCCACCGCCGACCGCACCGACTGGACTGCCGAACTCGACAACTGGCTCCGCCAGTCCCTGACCCGCCGAGGCCTCTTCGGTTAGAGGTCCAGGAGGAGGGTTTGGGGGCCTATGTTGGTGCTTTCCACCAGCATATGGGTGCGGAAACGGCCAGTCTCGACCTTGGCTCCTCGTTCACGCAGGGCGTCGACCACCGCTGTCACCAGTGGCTCGGCGACCTCGGCGGGGGCGGCGGCGGTCCAGCTCGGGCGGCGGCCCTTGCGGACATCGCCGTAGAGGGTGAACTGGCTGACCACCAGGATCGGCGCGCCGGTGTCGGCCGCGGACCGTTCACCGTCCAGGATGCGCACCTCGTGCACCTTGCGGGCCATCGTCTGAGCGGTCTCCGTGGTGTCGGTGTGGGTCACCCCCAGCAGCACCAGCAGGCCGTTCTCGATGGCACCGACCACCTCGCCGTCGACCGTCACGCTGGCCCGGCCAACGGTCTGCACCACCGCCCGCATCAGGCGCTCACCGGCTCGATGAAGCCGCGTTCCACCAGGTGCGCCACGATCGGGCCGGCGGCCTCGGCCATCTCGTCGGGCTCGACGTCGTGCGCTGCGGCGAGCAGGGCGAGCTGGTCACGCAGCGGCAGCCGGCCGTCGGCGCCACCGACCAGCGCCAGCACCAGCGGGTCGATCTCCTCGGTCCAGCGCAGGCCGTGTGGCATCGCCAGGACCTGCCGGTCCACCCCCCAGCCCTCGTCGCCCATGGTGGCCTCCTGTCGCAGCTGGAGGCCCTCGGCGGCCCGATAGCGCTCGGCGAGCAACGCCTCTGTGTCGCGTACCCGGAGAAAGTCCTGGCGGTCGAACCAGGAGGCGACCTGGTCGCCCAGCGGTGGTTGCACCCGCTGGCGCAGGTCCTCCACCCGGACCACCGGGTCGGCGTGCCCGCCCCGGCGCAGTGACACGATGCCGAAGCCGATGCCCTCCACCTTGTGCGCGTCGAACCAGTCCAGCCAGGCGGCCATCCGCTGCGGGTCGGCGGTCTCGCCGACGTCGGTGAGCCACAGGTCGACGTACGCCATCGGGTCGGCCACCTCGCGCTGGATCACCCAGGCGTCCAGGCCGGTCCCGGCGAACCACCCGGCCACCCGCTCGTCCCACTCCTCGCCGGCGACGTGGACCCAGTTCGCCAGGTACTGCATGGTGCCGCCCTCGGTGAGCAGGCCCGGGGCGGCGGCGGCCAGTTCGGCGCCGATCGCGTCGCCGACCCGGCCGGAGTCGCGGTACACGTGCGTGGTGGTGCCCGGGCCGACGACGAACGGCGGGTTGCTCACCACCAGGTCGAACCGCCGACCGGCCACCGGGGCGACCATGTCGCCGCGGAGCAACTCCCAGTCCTGGCCGTTGAGGGCGGCGGTGGTCGCGGCGAAACGCAGCGCCCGCTCGGAGAGGTCGGTGACGGTCACCGACCGGGCATGGGTGGCCAGGTGCAGGGCCTGGACGCCGGAGCCGGTGCCCAGGTCCAGTGCGGTGTCGACCGGCCGGCGCATGGTCGCGCCGATCAGGGTGTGGGTCGCCCCGCCGACGCCGAGGACGTGCTCGGCGTGCAACGGGCGACCCGGTCGGGCGCTGGCCGGCACATCGGCGAGCACCCACCAGTCCTCGCCGTACGGCTCGAGGTCGACGCCCGCGCGCAGGCCGTCGCCGTACCGCTCGACCAGCCCGCCGGCCAGGGCCTCGTCCAGGCTCAGCGGCGCCAGCGCGGTGGCCACCGCGGCCTCCGGCTCGGTCCGGTCGCAGATGAACACCCGGATCAGGGTGCCCAGCGGGTCGCCGTCCTCGGTGGCGCGCAGCGCGGCCCGGTAGTCGTTGCGGGCGACCGCCGCGGTCGCCTGGGCGCCCAGCCGCTCGGCGATGCCGTGGCTGGTGAAACCGGTCCGGGTCAGCGCGGTTCGCAGCGCGTCGACACCGGCGGGGGAGAGCAGCATGTCGTGTTCGTCCACCCCGACATCCTGCCTGCCGTCGCGTCCCGGGTCAGCGTCACCCGCCGGTACATGTCGGAGCGTCGGTGGCGGCCCGGGTCGGTGGGCCAGGCAGGATGGTCCGCATGACGCTTGTGCTGCCCATCGACCCGGAGGCCAACCGGCTGCTGGAGCGCAGTCCGCTGGCCCTGCTCCTCGGCATGGTCCTCGACCAGCAGGTGCCGATGGAGAAGGCGTTCTCGTCGCCGTACGTGCTCCAGCAGCGGCTCGGCCATGAGCTGGACGCGGCGGAGCTGGCCGGGTACGACCCGGAGGCCCTGGTCGCGCTCTTCGCCCAGCCGCCCGCGCTGCACCGGTTTCCGAAGGCCATGGCGGCCCGGGTGCAGGAGGTCTGCCAGGTGCTGGTGGAGCGCTACGACGGTGACGCGGCGCTGCTCTGGGCCGAGGTCGCCGACGGGCCGGAGCTGTTGCGCCGCGTCTCGGCGCTGCCCGGCTTCGGCAAGCAGAAGGCGCAGATCTTCGTGGCCCTGCTCGGCAAGCGGTTCGGGGTGACCCCGCAGGACTGGCGGAAGGCTGCCGGGGACTACGGCGACCCGGGCGCGTACCGGTCGGTGGCCGACGTCACGGACGCCGACTCGCTGCGCCGGGTGCGGGAGTTCAAGCAGCAGATGAAGGCGGCGGCCAAGGCGAAGACCGGCGGCTGACCGACCGGCCCGGTGAGGGCCGGTCTGCTCAGGCGGCGGTGGGGTGCGCCAGCGAGGCCAGCGCGCGCCGGACGTCGGCGAGCGAGACGGTCGCCGAGTCGTCCAGGTCGGCCAGGCCGGCCTCGATCCACTGGCGCATCAGCGTGGTGACCCCGATGCCCCGGGCGTCGGCGGCGGCGCGAACCCGCTCGTAGGTGTCCAGCGGGAGCCGCACCGAGCGGCTCACCATCGGCACGTCGGTGTCGGGGGTGGGCAGGTCTGCCGCCGGGCTCTCGTCGATCAGGTCGGCGATCCGGTCGCCGCCGCCGTGGAACTGCTTGGTCGCGTCGTTACGGTGCATCGTCACGGCCTCCTCATCGGCGAGATCTCCGCACGGCCTCGTCGTAGCGCTTGGACTCGACGTCGCTCAACTCGCGGGCGGAGAGGATGTCCCAGTCGTTGTCGGTGCCATCGGCCTCGGCGAGCAGCACCGCCAGCCGGCGGCCCCGACGGGCGGCGGCGTAGACCACCATCACGTCGTCACCCAGATGCCGGATGACCCGTCGGGCGCTGTGCAGCGCCTCCCAGACTTCCCCGGGTGTGACGTCGTAGACCCTCAGGTTGGCCAACGCCTCGTCGGTGAAGCTGAACCTGCTGCCCACGTTGCGGAGCGTACCACGCACGTAACACGCGACGGGATGAGTCGAAGTTCGCTGATCACGGGCCTGCGGTGACAGGATGAGGCGTAACCCCTCGAGGAGGTCCATGGTGAAGCGTCAGGCGTACCAGCCGATTCTGATCACCGACGCCTCACGCAGCCAGGGTGATCAACTCACCAGCCGTCAGCGCCGCTACGTCCTGATGATGGGCATCCGGGTGGCCTGCATCATCGTCGGCGCGATCCTGGTCGGTGCGAACGCCCCGCTGCTCTGGCTCTGGCTGCCGTTGTGCGCCCTCGGCATGGTGCTCATCCCCTGGCTGGCCGTGCTGCTGGCCAACGACCGGCCACCGAAGGAAGAGCACCGGCTGGCCAACCGGTTCCACCGCCGGCACACGGACGACACCCCGCCGATGAGCCTCACCGCCGAGGAGCGCCCGCACAAGGTCATCGACGTCGAACCCTGACCCGCGAACGGGCCAGGGTTCCATCCGTCCCCACCGCGCCAGGCCCGGCGCGGGCCGTTACGGCTGTGGCCGGGCGCCGGCCGTGGAGACGGCCAGCGCGCCCAGGTCGGTGGCCCGGCTCAACGCCGCGGTCGGGGTGGCACCGCCGAGCCACGCGGTGAGCAGACCGGCCGCGAAGGCGTCGCCCGCGCCCGTGACATCCACCACCGCCACCCGCCGGGCCGGTGCCACGCAGACCGGCGTGGTGCGGTCGACCCAGACCGCGCCGGCCGCGCCACGCTTCACCACGACCCGCCGAGCCGTCGCCGACAGCGCCCGCCCCTGCGCCGCCGGGTCCAGCCCGCCGGCCAGCACCGTTGCCTCGTCCGCGTTGACCAGGAGCAGGTCGATGTCGCGTACCCAACTCAGGAACGCCGCCGCGCCGACTCGCCGCAGCGGCGCCGCGGAGGCCGCGTCGACGCTGATGGTGAGCCCGCGCTCGCGGGCGGCAGCCAGCGCCCGCAGCCCCGCGCCGCGCGACTCGGCGTCCAGCAGTGTGTACGCGGACAGGTGCAGATGCCCAGCGTCGGGCGCCGCCGCGAGGGCCTGCTCGACGTGCGCGGCGCTCAGCCGCAGGTTCGCGCCCCGCTGGCTGACCATGGTGCGTTCGTCGTCGGCGGCCAGCACGATGACAGTGCCGGTCGGTGCGCCCTCGACCCGCTCGATCGCGCAGTCGACGCCTGCCCGGTCGAGTTCGGCCACCCGGTCCCGCCCGGCGTCGTCGTCGCCGACCGCGCCGACGAGCGTGACGTCCACCCGCTGCGCGGCGACCCACGCGGCGGTGTTGGCCGCCTGACCGCCGCCACCAAGACTGATCTCGGCCCCGGTGTCCGAGCCGGCCGCGAGCGGCCCGGACAGCACGGCGACCACGTCGGTGATCACGTCCCCGACGACGACCATCCGGGCCGGTCGGGTCATGCCGGGACGGCGGTGCCGCGGGCCGCCGAGGCGACCGCGATCCGCGCGGCCAGGTCGGCGTTGCGGAGGATGATCCGCACGTTCACCGCCAGGCTCGCGCCCTCGGTGGCCGAGTGGAAGTGCGCGAGCAGGTACGGGGTGACGGCCTTGCCGGTGATCCCGTCCCGCTCCAGCAGGGCCAGGCCGTCGGTGAGGGTCCGGTCGTGCAGCTCCGGGTCGAGCTGCTCGTCGACCGGCAGCGGGTTGGCGATGAGCAGTCCGCCGGTGTGCACTGCGTGCTCGTCCCGGGCGGCGAGCACGGCAGCGACCTGCTCCGGTGAGTCCACCGACCAGTCCAGGTCGAAGCCGGCGTCGGTGAGGTAGAAGCCGGGGAACCGGCGGGTGCGGTAACCGACCACCGCGACGCCGAGGGTCTCCAGGCGCTCCAGCGTCGCGCCCACGTCGAGGATCGACTTGACCCCGGCGCAGACCACAGCGATCGGGGTCTGGGCCAGGGTGACCAGGTCCGCCGACTCGTCGAAGGTGTGCGCGGCCTCCCGGTGCACCCCACCCAGCCCGCCGGTGGCGAACACGCCGATACCGGCGGCGGCGGCCACCGCGCTGGTCGCGGCCACCGTGGTCGCGCCGTCTGCGCCGGTCGCGGCAGCCACCGCGAGGTCACGGACGGAGAGCTTGGTCACTCCGTCGACGGTGGCCAGCCGGGTCAGCTGCGCGTCGTCCAGGCCGACCACCAGCTCGCCGGCGATCATGCCGATCGTCGCCGGAACGGCCCCGGCGTCCCGAACCGTCCGCTCGATCTCCCTGGCCACGCGCAGGTTCTCCGGTCGCGGCAGGCCGTGCGAGACGATGGTGCTCTCCAGGGCGACGACGGGCCGGCCGTCGCGCAGGGCTTCGGCCACCTCGGTGCCGTAGCTGATGTGAAAGTCAGTCACACGGGCACCGTACGGGGTGGGGCCTCGGCCGGCCTCAAGTGGACCCGGCCGTGATGACCTGCCAAACTTGTCGGTTGGAGGTGCAGACGTGAGCACAGAGGTTCTCGAGCGTCCGGAGCTGAAGGACGCCGACACCGGTCCCGAGATGTTCCACTACGTCCGCAAGGAGAAAATCGCCGAGAGTGCCGTCATGGGCACTTTTGTCGTCGCTCTCTGCGGCGAAACCTTCCCGGTCACCAAGGCGGCCAAGCCGGGTTCGCCGGTCTGCCCCAAGTGCAAGGAGATCTACGACTCCTACCGTGAGTGAACCTCGGCCGGCGCTCCGGCCGGCGACGTAGCCTGCGGCGGTGACCACCTCCACCGCCCTGCTCCTCGCCGACCTGACCGGGGTGGCGGTGTTCGCCGCGTCCGGAGCCTCGGCGGCGGTGGCCAAGCGACTGGACCTGTTCGGCGTCGCTTTCGTCGGCTTCGTGGCAGCCCTCGGCGGTGGGATATTCCGGGACCTGGTCATCGACGAGGTGCCGCCGCTGGCCTTCGCCGACTGGCGGTACGTGGCCACCGCCGCGATCACCGCACTCGCCGTCTTCTGGCTGCACCCGCAACTGGCCCGACTGCGCACCACAGTGCTGGTGCTCGACGCGGCCGGCCTGGCGCTGTTCACCGTCACCGGCACGCTCAAGGCGCTCGACGCCCGGGTGCCCGCGGTCGGCGCCTGCCTGATCGGCATGCTCACCGCGATCGGCGGTGGGCTCGGCCGGGACCTGCTCACCGCCGAGATCCCTGTCGTGCTGCGCCGGGAGATCTACGCGCTGGCCGCACTGGCCGGTGCGGTCCTGGTGGTGCTGCTGTACGTCACCGGGCAGACCGGGCCCGCACCGCTCACCGCCGCCGCCGTCCTGGTCTTCGGGCTGCGCCTGATCGCGCTGCGTCGACGCTGGTCCGCGCCGGTGGCCACCCTGCGCCCACCGCGTGCTGACGGGGCGGATCCCCGCACCGACCGGGAGTGGTGAGACGGTCGGGCCGCTGTTCGACCGGGTGCGGGATTGTGACCAGCGTGGCGTCGCCTGGGCCCGACGGCCCGGCCTGGTTATGCTGAGTCGGCCTTCGCGGCAGCTTCTGCGCGGAGGCGTTTTCATGGGCGGCGGATCCTCGTGGCCCTCGCCCGGGGTCCGCCATCGTGCGGTCGGAGAGGAGCTTCGCGTGGCAGCCCGGACGCCGGTGCTCGAGACGTTCCCGGCGCTGCGCGCCTGGCAGCGCAAGGCGCTGGTGGAATACCTGCGTCGCCGCAGCGACGACTTCACCGCTGTCGCCACGCCCGGCGCCGGCAAGACCACCTTCGCCCTGCGGATCGCGGCCGAACTGCTCGGTGACGGCACCGTGGAGGCGGTCACCGTCGTCGCGCCGACCGAGCACCTGAAGAACCAGTGGGCCGACGCGGCGGCCCGGGTGGGCATCCAACTCGACGCCGCGTTCCGCAACGCCGACCTGCACTCCGCGGCCGACTTCCACGGCGCGGTGGTCACCTACGCACAGGTGGGGATGGCCCCGCAGGTGCACCGGCGGCGCACCATGACCCGACGCACCCTGGTCATCCTCGACGAGATCCACCACGCCGGCGACTCCCGGTCCTGGGGCGACGGGGTGAAGAACGCCTTCGAACCCGCCGTACGCCGGCTGATGCTCACCGGGACGCCGTTCCGCTCCGACGACAACCCGATCCCGTTCGTCAGCTACGAGCGGGGCGGAGACGGGCTGCTGCGCTCCCGCGCCGACTCGGTGTACGGCTACTCCGACGCGCTGCGCGACGGCGTGGTCCGGCCGGTGCTCTTCCTGGCGTACTCCGGGGAGACCCGCTGGCGTACCAACGCGGGGGAGGAGCTGGCGGCCCGGCTGGGCGAGCCGATGACCCAGGACCTGGTGGCGCAGGCGTGGCGTACCGCCCTGGACCCGGCCGGCGACTGGATGCCACAGGTGCTGCGGGCCGCCGACGCCCGACTCACAGTGCTGCGCAACGCGGGCATGGCCGACGCCGGCGGTCTGATCATCGCCACCGACCAGCAGACCGCCCGCTCGTACGCCAAGCTGATCGAGCAGGTGACCGGCGAGAAGGCCGCCGTGGTGCTCTCCGACGACCAGGGCGCGTCCGCCCGGATCGCGACGTTCGCGGCGTCCGACCAGCGGTGGCTGGTCGCGGTGCGGATGGTGTCCGAGGGGGTCGACATCCCCCGACTGGCGGTCGGGGTCTACGCCACCAGCGCCAGCACCCCGCTCTACTTCGCCCAGGCGATCGGCCGGTTCGTGCGGGCCCGCCGACCCGGGGAGACCGCGTCGGTCTTCCTCCCCAGCGTGCCGCACCTTCTCGGCTTGGCCAGCGAGATGGAGACCGAGCGCGACCACGTCCTCGGCAAACCCAAGGAAGCCGACGGTTTCGACGACGACCTGCTGGAACGCGCGCAGCGCGACGACCAGGCCAGCGGGGAGTTGGAGAAGCGGTTCGCGGCGCTCTCGGCCACCGCCGAACTGGACCAGGTGATCTTCGACGGCGCCTCGTTCGGCACCGCCGCCCAGGCCGGCACCCCCGAGGAAGAGGAATACCTCGGCCTGCCCGGCCTGCTCACCGCCGACCAGGTTTCGCTCCTGCTGACCAAGCGGCAGGCCGCACAACTCGCCGCCCAACGCCGCCGTACGGCCGACGGAGCCGCTCAGCCGGCCGCTGCGGCCACAGCAGCGCCACCCGCACCCATGAGCGCCGCCCAGCGCCGCGTGGCCCTCCGGCGCCAACTGAACGCTCTGGTGGCCGCCCGACACCACCGCACCGGCCAGCCACACGGCAAGATCCATGCCGAACTGCGCCGACTCTGCGGCGGCCCGCCGAGCGCCCAGGCCACGATCGAGCAGCTCGAGGAACGCATCGCCACCGTGCAAACCCTCTAGACCTGCCCGGTGGGTGGTCCTGCCCGGTGGGTGGTCCTGTATGCGCCCGCTTGGAAGGCACTGACTGCGCCCGTGCCTGCGGTGGGGTCGGTGGCCGTGCTGGCGGTTTGATCCACTCGGTTTGCTTGAAGACGCGGTCTTGGAGCGGCGTGGAGGGCGCGACTTCCTTGAAACCGAGTGGATCACGGCTTTGGTCCGGGGTGGGGCCGAGGATTGTCTTCCTGAAACGCCCGCGCTGGTGGGCCTCTGCGGGGTGCCCCTACTTCAAGATCGCGCAATATCCGGGAAGTAGTGGCATCGGTGCGTCGGTGAGACCACTACATCCTGGTTCGAGCACGATCGTGGAGTTCATGGGCGCTCGCAACCTGTTCCCGGTCCCTCGGGGCGGTATGCGTCGTCAAGGTCCGCGCAATTTCGGGGATGTTGGTGCTTCCCGCGTGTCGGAGGCAGCAACTTCGGGGAAGTTGCGGAGATCCTGGCGCGGGGCGCGGGGCGCGGGGCGCGGGGCGCGGGGCGCGGGGCGCGGGGCGCGGGGCGCGGGGCGCGGGGCGCGGGGCGCGGGGCGCGGGGCGCGGGGCGCGGGGCGCGGGGCGCGGGGCGCGGGGCGCGGGGCGCGGGGCGCGGGGCGCGGGGCGCGGGGCGCGGGGCGCGGGGCGCGGGGCGCGGGGCGCGGGGCGCGGGGCGCGGGGCGCGGGAAGGCTTGGACAGGTAAAAGTCGGCCGGAGGCACCCTCGGGGTGCCTCCGGCCGACTATGTCGGTTTGCGGATTTAGTTCGCCATCAGATCGGCGCCACGCCAGCTGAAATCGGGCTCCGTTGCGAACCGCTCGGTGATCTTCACGAGATCCTCCGCGTACTTGTTCGCGTGGTGCCCGCAGAACACCAGCTCGCTCCCACCCGCCAGAGTGATCCGGAGCTTCCCGGCAGCATTGCAGCGGTCGCACCGTTCATCGGCGGCTGGGGGCGCCACCGTCTCGGGCGGCGGCGTGAGGGTCGGGGTCATCGCCTTCCTCCTCTGGTCGTCACCGATGAACAATCTCTTCGGTCGTTGCTCACCTATCGTGCAACACCCTTACTAGGCACTGCCTTCCCTGTGTGCCCGCGGGGGACCGAGGTCACACCTGGAAGGGACAGTGTGCCGTGCACCCAGGGTGCCACGTCAACGATCACATTCGTGCATCCGGACGATCACCATCTGGTGTTGCACACCAGGTGGTCAAAACGACACGTTCGGTTGACGAAACCCGCTCAGTCCAGGTAATCCCGGAGGACCTGCGACCGGGACGGGTGGCGCAGCTTGGACATCGTCTTGGACTCGATCTGCCGGATCCGCTCCCGGGTCACCCCGTAGACCTGGCCGATCTCGTCGAGCGTCCGAGGTTGGCCGTCGGTCAGGCCGAAGCGCAGGCGTACCACACCCGCCTCACGCTCGGAGAGCGTCTGCAGCACCTGCTGGAGCTGGTCCTGCAGGAGCGAGAACGAGACCGCGTCGACCGCGACCACGGCCTCGGAGTCTTCGATGAAGTCACCGAGCTGGCTGTCGCCCTCGTCGCCGATGGTCTGGTCCAGTGAGATGGGCTCCCGAGCGTACTGCTGGATCTCCAGCACCTTCTCGGGTGTGATGTCCATCTCCTTGGCCAGCTCCTCCGGAGTGGGCTCGCGGCCCAGATCCTGGAGCAGCTCACGCTGTATGCGGCCGAGCTTGTTGATGACCTCCACCATGTGCACCGGGATGCGGATGGTGCGGGCCTGGTCGGCCATGGCGCGGGTGATGGCCTGGCGGATCCACCAGGTGGCGTACGTGGAGAACTTGTAGCCCTTGGTGTAGTCGAACTTCTCCACGGCCCGGATCAGACCGAGGTTGCCTTCCTGGATCAGGTCGAGGAAGGCCATGCCACGGCCGGTGTAGCGCTTGGCCAGCGACACCACCAGTCGGAGGTTCGCCTCCAGGAGGTGATTCTTGGCCCGCTCGCCGTCGCGGGAGATCCAGCCCAGGTCACGGACCATGTCCCGGACGAGCTTCTCTTCGCCCTCGTCGGCAGCCCGCAGCCGCTCGGCGGCGTAGAGCCCGGCCTCGATCCGCTTGGCCAGCTCCACCTCCTGCTCGGCGTTGAGCAGCGGAACCTTGCCGATCTGCTTCAGGTACGCGCGGACGGAGTCGGCGGAGGCGGTCAGCTCGGCGTCGCGTCGCGCCTGCTTGAGGGCCTCGGACTCCTCGTCGTCCCACTCGAAGTCGTTGTCGGTCGCCGAGGCGGCGGCGTCGGTCTCGGCGGCCTGGGCCAGCTCGGCCGGCTCCTCGACCACCACGTCCTCGATCGTGGCGGCAAGCTCCTCCGGGTCGATCTCGCCCTCGGCGCCCTCGCCCTTGGCCTTGCCGGCAGCCTTGGTCGGCTTGGCTCCGGCAGCTGCGGCCACCGTCGCCTTGGTGGCGCGGGTCGACCGGGTCGCCTTCGCCGGGGTCGCGGCGGCAGCCTCAGCGCCGGTGCCGGTCGCCTTGCGGGCGGCCACCTTGCGCGGGGCCGACGTCGCCGGGGCGTCGTCGAGGGAGGGCGCCTGCTTCGGGGCCGGCGCGGCGGCCTTCTTGGTGGTCTTGGCGGTGGTGGCCCGGGACGCTGGCGTGGTCGAGCGGGCCGCGGCGACGCGGCGACGGGTGCTCGCCGAGCCGTCCACCACGACGGTCACTCCCGCCTCGGAGAGCGCGCGCAGGATCTTCTTGGCCTGGGCCGGAGTCACCTCGGCGGACTCGACGGTGCGCGCGAGCTGAGCCGACGTGAGCTGACCACCGGCGCTCTGCGCGTGGGCGATCAGGGTGTCGGTGAGCGAGCGAACGTCGGCGCCGGGCTGGCGGGGTTCTGTCACGAATGACCTTCCGGAGGCGAAGAGCGGGCACGGCGGGTTCGTCCGGCGCAGCGAGGGTTACCGTGCCGGGCGATGTGGTTGAGGGACCCTCGTGTCACGGTCCGGCCGGTGGTCGGCGGTCCGTGCCGCGTGGGCAGGGGTGAATTGTAACGCCGTCTGCGGCGATCATCCTGCTCCGCACCGCGTACCGCCGGTGGGGACCGTCGGTGCGGCGGAGGTATGGGCTTCGCGGTAATGATAGCCGCCGGGCCGGCGAAGGGCTTCCGTCGTCGAGCCCGAGGGTGCGCAGATCGTGTCCGAACTGCCGTCTGAGCAGCCAGTACCGGGTCAGCGGGGCGGCTGCGAGGGAGCGCGTGCGGATCACCGAGGTCGCTGGTGGTCCGGCCGGTGGCGTCCCCACCAGGTCGCGGTTGGGCAACGGTTGCGGGCCGAGCGTGGACGGGGTGGTAAGCACTTAAGCCACATTACCGGACCTAAAGGGGCATATTGCCGGAGGTTGGCCCCTTGAGTCGCGCGGGCGGTATCGGCACACCCCTGGCCTCGGGATGTGGAGCACCAGAGATCCTGGTCTGGCGCCGTCGCGCGCTGTCCGGAACGATGATCTTTGAAAGCCGGGTCGGTAGTTCCACACATCCACATGCACCCGGAGTGCGGAAAGAGGCGAATCATGACCAACTCGGCGACGACGTCATCGGAGCTGCTGAGCATCGCGGTGCAGGTGGCCCGGGACGCGGCGGACACCGCGTACCGGATGCGCGCCGAGGGGGTCGTTGTCGCCGCCACCAAGAGCACCGTCACCGACGTGGTCACCGCCGCCGACCGGGCGGTCGAGCGGCAGATCCTCGACGCGCTGGCCGCGCTGCGCCCGGACGACTCGGTGCTCGGTGAGGAGTACGGCGAGGAGACCTCCGGCACGGGACGCAGCGGGGTGCGCTGGATCGTCGACCCGATCGACGGCACAGTGAACTACCTGTACGGGCTGCCGCACTCCGCGGTCTCGCTGGCCGCCGAGGTGGACGGGACGGTGGTTGCCGGCGTCGTGCGCAACGTGAACACCGGCGAGGAGTGGACCGCCACGGCCGGTGGTGGGGCCTGGCGCGATGGCAACCGGCTGCGCTGCTCCGGTGAGGTCGACCTCGGGCAGGCGCTGGTCGGCACCGGCTTCGGCTACGACGCCGCCCGTCGGTCACACCAGGCGCAGGTGGTGGCCGGGCTGATCGCACACGTACGCGACATTCGCCGGCTCGGCGCCGCCGCGCTGGACCTCTGCCTGGTCGCCGAGGGGCGGCTCGACGCGTACTTCGAGAAGGGTCTTGCGGCCTGGGACCTGGCGGCGGGCGGGCTGGTGGCCGCCGAGGCGGGGGTTCGGGTCGCCGGCCTGGCCGGTCGGCCGCCGGGGCCGGACCTGGTGGTCGCGGCCCCGCCCGCTCTCTTCGCGCCGTTGCACGATCGGCTGGCCGCGCTGGACGCCGCCGGCGGACCCTGAGCGGCCGGCCCTGACCAGCGGGTCGTGAACGGCCGGGCCACGACCCTGCGGACCACGTCGGTGCCTGGCCGGGCCTGGCCGCCGACCCGGCGCCGCTGTGGGTCGGTTACGCCGTCACTTGGCGGGTGGGGACGGGCAGGAACCCTTCGGCGCCTCCGGCGGGCCCGAGTCGCCGAGTGACTGGTTCACCTCGGTCGTGGTGGCGAGCTGCTGGAAGTTGTTGCCCAGCACCACGTCCACGGTGTCGTCGGTGCGCTTCGGGTCGTAGCCCGGGGTGGCGTTGTTGAGGAAGTACGCCTGGAGCAGGTGCGCGGACCCGACGCCCTTCGGGCCGTACCGCAGCACCGCGACGCTGTTGACCTTCTTCTCGTTCCCGGTCTTCTTGACCTGGAACTGTCGATTGCTGAACTCGTCGGCGACGGTGGAGGCGAGGCCGGGCTGATCCGTGGCGTTGAAGACGTTGATCTTGACGTCCTTGCGCTCGCGCAGGGTCAGATCCGCCAGCGGCCAGCCCTCGGGGCAACCCGCCGCGGTGCCCGCGTTGCCCTGGCTGTCGCGGACCACGGCCACGACGACGAAGACCAGGGCGATGACCGCCAGCAGGCCGACGACGACGAGTGCTCGCACGCGCGCAAAACTCATCAGGGCACTCCCCGGACCTCAGGTGGGTGGTGACGGCCAGAAACGATCGCTCAGGCCGCCGGCCGTCGAATACGCCGCTGAGGTTAACGGTTGTCCGGCCGTCGCGTGGAAACAGCCCGACATGCCGGCGCGGCGACCGCGAACCGGGTACTACTACCCCTATCTTCGTGTCGCCTGAATCACATTGGGAACAACTTCGCGTGCGGGGGCGTACATCTCAGCCGCAAGGGCGGTATACATGCCTCGCCCAAGGGGGGGTAAGGTTCCGCGCTCGCAGGGGAGTCGCCCCGGCGAGCTCGACCCGTTCGGTCCTCGGGTCGGGTGCCCGACACAAGTGGTGGCCGGCCAGCGGAACCGAAACAGCGTCGTCCGGCGTTACAACCGGAAGCGACAACATCGATATGGGAGAGTGAAACCGATGGCCACCGACTACGACGCCCCGCGTCGCGACGAGGTCGACCTCGGCGAGGACAGCCTGGAAGAGCTCAAGGCACGGCGCGTCGACTCACAGTCGGGCGCGGTGGACGTCGACGAGGCCGAGGTGGCCGAGAGCTTTGAGCTGCCCGGTGCCGATCTGGCCGACGAGGAGCTCACGGTCAAGGTGCTTCCGATGCAGCAGGACGAGTTCCGGTGCGCCCGCTGCTTCCTGGTCCACCACCGTAGCCAGCTGGCGGTCGAGCGTAACGGCGAGCTGATCTGCCGCGAGTGCGTCTGACAGCCATGACACCAGCGGCGGCCTCCTGAACGGGGCCGCCGCTGCCGGTGTAGGCATGCGGCAGCGGTGGGTACCTGCTTGACTCGTAGCGGGTAGCCACAGCACCGGGAGGTCCGATGAGCGATCGAGGCGGCACCACCGATGGCGGCACGGACGGCCTGGGTGCAGCCCGTGCCACGGACGACCTTGACGCCGCCCGTGGCACGGACGACCTTGGTGCGGCCGCGCGTACGGATGACCTTGGTGCCACTGTTGCGGCGTTGACCGCGGACGACATCGAGCCGGCCCGGCGCCGCCAACTGCTGACCCGGATGGTCGGGCAGGCCCGTGCGCGTGGCATCTCCGACCTGTTCAAGCCCCGCGCCGCCGTACGGTGGATGGTCGACACCGTCACCGAGATCGCCCCGCACGTGCCGGTGCGGGACCTGGACACGCTGCGCCGGCACTTCCCCGGTCTGGACGACGCCGCCCTGGCCGACCGGCTCATCCGCAACGCGTCGAGGACCACCGCCGCGATCGGCGCGGCCGGTGGAGGCGTCGCCGCCGTCGAGTGGACGGTGGCCCCGACCCTGCTCTCCGCGCCGGTGCTGCTCGCCGCGGAGACCGTGGCCGTGGTGGCGGTGGAGCTGAAGCTGGTCGGCGAGCTGCACGAGATCCATGGAGTGGCGCTACCGGCCACCGGTAGCCAGCGGGCGGTCGCACTGGTGCACTCCTGGGCCACTCAGCGCGGCGTCAACCCGATGGTGCCCGGCGTGGGAGTGGGAGCGGTGCTCGGCACCGCCGCCCGCAAGGAACTGCGGGACATGCTGCTGCGGCGCTTCGGTCGCAACCTCACCACGCTCGGGCCGTTCCTGACCGGCGCGGCGGTGGCC
The DNA here is from genome assembly GCF_015751785.1 of Micromonospora vinacea. NCBI lineage: Bacteria > Bacillati > Actinomycetota > Actinomycetes > Micromonosporales > Micromonosporaceae > Micromonospora > Micromonospora vinacea. Next base: position 3,623,030 of record NZ_JADOTY010000001.1, read on the forward strand.
AGCTTCCTCAACCGCCGGGCCACCCAGCAGATGGCCGACCAACTCCAGGTCGACCTGCGTCGGCGGGGCATCGCCCGGCCCGCGCCACCGAACGCCCTCCCGGGCCCGCCGACCGGCACCTGAGCGGGCGTGCACCGCCGGACCGGCACCTGAGCGCCTGCGGCCCCGGACCGGCACCTGACGACCTTCACCGCCGGACCGGCGCCTGGGCCGGCCCAGGCCGGCCTGGGCCGTCGGATCAGCCCGGCTCGCCCGCGGCCGGCTGGGAGGCCGCCAGGGCGTCCCGTGCGGTCAGCACCGCCTCGGCCAGCTCGACCGGGTGGCGGGTGCTCACCACCCAGAACGGGGTCGGATCAGCAGGGTCGTCGAGGATCACCTGCACGGCGCCGCCGATCCACGGTCGCTGCACCACGAAGGCGAGGGGGTCCGCGCCGACGCCGAGCACCTCACGTCGGCCGGCCACGTCCAGCGGCACCACGTCGGCCACGAAACGGACCGGCAGGCGGGCGTCGTCCACCCGCAGTTCGGCCTCGGCCACCCCGATCCGGATCCGGCCCAGCCACCACAGCCCGGCCGCGGTGAGCGGCACCAGCACGGCGAACGGCAGCCAGGTGCGGACGCCGGAGGCGCCCATCCAGATCTCGACGGCCAGCAACGCGGCGGCGACCAGCCCGGCCAGCCACAGCCACCAGGGCAGATCCAGCCGCTCGGTGTACGCCGAGCGGGCGGCGACCGGCGGCTGATCGGTGGACGGGGAGGGCGACATGCTCACTCCTGCGAGGGTACGGCGCACGGCGACTCGACGAACCGGCAGGATGGCAGGGTCACCCCGCGAACCGGACGGAAGAGGGGACCCGTGACCGACGTCGTACCCGTGCTCGTGCAGCTGCTCGACCCGGAGCTGCCGCTGCCCACGTACGCCCATCCCGGCGACGCCGGGGCCGACCTGGTGGCCGCCGCGGACGTGGAGTTGCCGCCCGGCGGTCGTGCCCTGGTGCCCACCGGCGTGGCCATCGCGTTGCCGGAGGGGTACGTGGGCCTGGTCCATCCCCGGTCCGGTCTGGCGGCCAGGCTCGGCGTGACGGTGCTCAACGCGCCCGGTACGGTCGACGCCGGCTATCGGGGTGAGATCCTGGTCAACCTGATCAATCATGATCGGGATGTGCCGGCGAAGATCTCCCGCGGCGACCGGATCGCGCAGCTCGTGGTCCAGCAGGTCGCACGGGCGCGGTTCGAGCCGGTGCTCGAGCTGCCCGCGTCCCGGCGCGGGACCGGTGGGCACGGGTCCACCGGTGGGCACGCCGGGCTGGTGCCGTCGCCGACGGGCCAGGACCGGGTCGAGCGGCGGCCGAGCGAGCTGGGCCGCGGGCAGGCGGAAGAGGTGGCAGGGTGAGTGTGAACAGCGGAGGGCAGGCGCAGTGATCTTCTCCCGAAAGCGGGCCGATGCCGAGCGGCAGACCCGTGACGAGCGGGCCACCCAGGTCCCGGACCAGGGCGATGCGGCGCCGACGCTGGAGCGCGGCCCGTACGACATCTCCGAGAGCTACGACGACGTGCAGCGACTCGACCTGGGCAGCCTGCACATCCCGGCGATCGCCGACGTCGAGGTGCGGGTGCAGGCCGACCCGCAGGGTGTGATCCAGCAGGTGGTGCTGGTGCATGGCGACAACGCGCTCCAGTTGGGCGTCTTCGCCGCCCCCCGGTCCGAGGGGATCTGGGACGAGGTGCGTGAGGAGATCCGACAGTCGCTGCTCCGTGACGGCGCGAGCGCGCAGGAGGTCGCCGGGGAGTACGGCCCGGAGCTGCACGCCCAGGTGCGTACCCCGGACGGGGTGACGAACCTGCGGTTCGTCGGGATCGACGGGCCGCGCTGGATGGTCCGTGGCGTGTTCCAGGGCCCGGTGGCCACCGACCCGGCCATGGCCGGGCCGCTCGTCGAGTGCCTGGACGGCCTGGTGGTCGACCGTGGGCAGGAGGCGAAGCCGGTCCGCGAGCCGCTGCCGCTGCGGCTGCCCCGGGAGGTCGCCGACCAGGCCGAGGCCGAGGCGGGCGACGCCGCCGCCGCGCCGCGTCAGGTCTGACCCGCGCGCACCGGCCCGCCGGAACCAGCCCCGTCGGCGTACGCTGGCGGCACGGTTCCGGCGCCGCCGGGGCCGGCCGGGGACGGCGAGCGTGGAGAGGGTGACGCGGAGGTCATGACGACCGACGAGAGCCGGGTGTCGCTACGGCGCATCCTGCAGAGGTTCACCGCCAGCGAGGCCGAGATCGACGCGCAGGAGCTGCGTCGGGAGAGCGCCGAGTGCGGCGGGATCCCCGCCCAGCAGTGCTCCCGGGGCCAGCTGGTCTCGGTCGCCGGGCGGCTGCGCACTGTGGTCTACACGCCGCGCACCAACCTGCCCACCCTCGAGGCCGACCTGTACGACGGCAGTGACGTGGTCACCCTGGTCTGGCTGGGTCGGCGGCACATCGCCGGGATCGAGCCGGGCCGGCACCTGACCGCCCGTGGTCGGGTGGCCGTGCGGGACGACCGCAAGGTCATCTACAACCCCTACTACGAGCTGGACTCGCCCAAGTGACGGCACTGCGGACGGAAGGCCGGCGATGACGACGGGACAGGACCGGGCGGCACAGCCGGAGATTGACCCCGAGGGCGAGGAGCCGCTGCCGACGATCGCCGAGCAGATGGCCGACCAGCTCGGCGGGTGGCGCGGGCTGGTCGAGTCCAGCATCCCGGTCGTGGTGTTCGTCGTCGCCAACATCATCGGCGAGCTGCGGCCGGCGGTGATCGCGTCGATCGCGGTCGCCGTGCTGATCGCCGGGCTGCGGCTGGCCCAGCGTCGGCCGATCCGGCACGCCGTCAACGGGCTCTTCGGCGTCGGCGTCGGCGCGGCCATCGCCTGGCGTACCGGCGACGAGCGTGACTTCTACCTCCCCGGCATCCTCTACGGCATCGGGTACGGCGTGGCCCTGCTGATCTCGGCCGCGATCCGGCAGCCGCTGGTGGGCTGGATCTGGTCGGTGTTGGTGGCCAAGGGCCGCTCGGAGTGGCGGGCCGACCCGAAGCTGGTGCGCACCTTCACCCAGCTGACAGTGCTCTGGGGTGTGGTCTGGCTGGCCAAGGTGGGCGTGCAGGCCGGGCTCTACCTGGCCCACCAGGACACCGCGCTGGGCGTGGCCCGGCTGGCCCTGGGTTACCCGCCGTACGCGCTGCTGTTGCTGATCACGGTCTGGACGGTGCGCCGGGTCACCCGGGAGTCGCCGCCGGCCCCGCTGCCCAGCGCCTGAGCGAGGCCGGGTCACCCGGGCCGGTCAGCGTGAGCCGCGGGTCCGTTCGACGCTGTCCGGTCCGAGGATCACGGCGCGGACCTGGTCCTCCACCTCGGCGGTGCAGACGAAGATCAGCTCGTCGCCGGCCTCGATCGGGTCGTCCGGGCTGGGCACCAGGACCCGCTTGCCGCGCAGGATCGCCACCAGGGCGGAGTCGCGGGGGAGCGGCACGGCGTGGATCGGCTGGCCGACGTAGGGCGCTGTCGGCGGCAGGGTGATCTCGACGAGGTTCGCCTCGCCCTGTCGGAAGGTCATCAGCCGGACCAGGTCGCCGACGGTGACCGCCTCCTCGACGAGCGCGGCCATCACCCGCGGCTTGCTCACCGCGACGTCCACGCCCCACTGCTCGGTGAACAACCACTCGTTCTCGGCCCGGTTGACCCGGGCGACCACCCGGGGCACCGCGAACTCGGTCTTGGCCAACAGCGACAGCACCAGGTTGGTCTTGTCGTCGCCGGTCGCCGCGACCACCACGTCGCATCCGGCGACGTCGGCCTCTTCCAGGCTGCTCAGCTCGCACGCGTCGGCCAGCACCCACTCGGCGGCCGGCACCCGGTCCGGGCGCAGCATCTTCGGTTGGCGCTCGATCAGCATCACCTGGTGGCCGTTGTCGATCAACTCCTGGGCGATCGAGCGGCCCACGTTGCCCGCGCCCGCGATGGCGACCCGCATGGCTCAGTGCCCTCCTTCCGGCGGCGTCGCCGCCACCGACGTGACAGTCGCCACGATGTCATCGCTGACCAGCATGAACACCTGGTCGCCCTCCTGCATGACTGTGGAGCCGGTGGGCAGCGTGCCGATGCCGAAGCGGATCAGGTAGGCCACGCGCGCGCCGGTCGTGTCCTCCAGCGCCCGCACCGGTCGGCCGATCCAGTCCTTGTGTACGGGCACCTCGACGATCGACACAGTGCTCGTGGGGTCGCGGAAGATCTCCACGTTGCCCTCCGGCACCAGGTGTCGCAGCATCCGGTCCGCGGTCCACCGCACGGTCGCCACCGTGGGGATGCCCAGCCGCTCGTAGACCTGCGCCCGGCGCTGGTCGTAGATGCGGGCCGCGACCCGGGACACGCCGAACGTCTCGCGGGCCAGCCGGGCCGAGATGATGTTGGAGTTGTCGCCGCTCGACACCGCCGCGAAGGCGTCCGCGCGCTCGATGCCGGCCTGCCGGAGCACCTCGCCGTCGAAACCGGCACCGGTCACCGTGATCCCGGCGAAGTCGGGGCCGAGCCGGCGGAACGCGTCGGCGTCCTGGTCGATCACCGCCACCGAGTGCCCTCGGGACTCCAGGCTGTGGGCGAGGGTCGACCCGACCCGACCACATCCCATGATCACGACGTGCACGCTGTCCCTCCCAAGGTGCGTACCACTCCCGCTGCCGGTGGCCTTCGAGTGCGAGCCTGCCACGTCCCGGTCGCGAGCGGGGACCGACCGTACCCCGCCGTCGCGAGCAGCGGTGATCGCCCACCCCCGTGCTCCCGCCGTGGTGGTCGTACTCTTGGCGTTCGTGGCCAGTCCCACCTCGCTGCTGAAGCGGCTTCTTCTCGGTCGACCGTTCCGGTCCGACCGGCTCCAACACACCCTCCTGCCGAAGCGCATCGCGCTGCCCGTGTTCGCTTCCGACGCGCTGTCCAGCGTCGCGTACGCGCCTGACGAGATCCTGCTGACCCTCTCCATCGCCGGTGCGTCCGCGTACTTCTTCTCGCCGTGGATCGCACTGGCCGTGGTCGTGGTCATGCTCACTGTGGTGGCGAGCTACCGGCAGAACGTGCACGCCTACCCGTCCGGTGGCGGCGACTACGAGGTGGCCACTGTCAACCTGGGGCCGAAGTTCGGCGTCGGGGTGGCCAGCGCCCTGCTGGTCGACTACGTGCTCACGGTGGCGGTGTCGGTCTCCTCCGGCGTGGCCAACCTGGGCTCCGTGGTGCCGTTCGTGGCCACCCACAAGGTCCTGATCGCGGTGCTCGCGGTGGTCCTTCTGACCGCTGTCAACCTGCGCGGCCTGCGCGAGTCCGGCACCGCGTTCGCCATCCCCACCTACGGCTTCGTGATCGTGATGCTCGGGATGCTGCTCACCGGGCTGTTCCGGGTCTTCGTCCTGGGTGACGAACTCCGTGCGCCGAGCGCCGACCTGGTGATCCAGGCCGAGCACAGCGTGACCGGTTTCGCGCTCGTCTTCCTGCTGCTGCGGACGTTCAGCTCGGGCGCCGCCGCGCTCACCGGCGTCGAGGCGATCTCCAACGGGGTGCCGGCGTTCAAGGCGCCGAAGAGCCGCAACGCCGCCACCACCCTGCTGCTGCTCGGCACCATCTCGGTGAGCATGCTGGTCGGGATCATCTGGCTGGCCCGGCTGACCCACCTGCAGTTCGTCGAGGATCCGGGCCTGCAGATCGTCTCCGGCCCCGAGGGGTACGTGCAGAAGACGGTCACCACCCAGCTCGGGGAGACGGTCTTCGGTTCCGGGTCGGTCCTGCTCTACGTGCTGGCCGGGGTGACCGCCCTGATCCTCTTCCTGGCCGCGAACACCGCGTTCAACGGTTTCCCGGTGCTCGGCTCGATCCTCGCCCAGGACCGCTACCTGCCCCGCCAGTTCCACACCCGGGGCGACCGACTGGCCTTCTCCAACGGCATCACCTTCCTCGCCCTCTTCGCGATCGTGCTGATCGTCGGCTTCCAGGCCGAGGTGACGAAGCTGATCCAGCTCTACATCGTCGGGGTCTTCGTCTCGTTCACCGTCTCCCAGGTCGGCATGATCCGGCACTGGAACCGGCACCTGCGCACCGAGCGGGACCCGGAGGCGCGTCGCCGGATGCACCGCTCCCGGGCGATCAACACGTTCGGCGCGGGCCTGACCGGCGCGGTGCTGGTGATCGTCCTGATCACCAAGTTCCTGCTCGGCGCCTGGATCGCGATCGCCGCGATGGCGGTGATCTACGTGCTGATGCTGGCCATCCGCCGGCACTACGACCGGATCGCCGTCGAGCTGACCCCGCCGGACGAGGGCCGTGCCGTGCTGCCGGCCCGCAACCACGCCATCGTGCTGGTCAGCAAGCTGCACCAGCCGACGCTGCGGGCCATCGCCTACGCCCGCGCCACCCGGCCGGACACGCTCACCGCGGTGACCGTGAACGTGGACGAGAAGGACACCCGGGACCTGCAGGCAGACTGGGAGCGGCGGGAGATGGCCATCCCGCTCACCGTGATCGACTCGCCGTACCGGGAGATCACCCGCCCGATCCTGGACTTCGTCGCCTCCACCCGCCGCAAGTCGCCCCGGGACGTGGTCACCGTGTTCATCCCGGAGTACGTGGTCGGCCGTTGGTGGGAGAACCTGCTGCACAACCAGAGCGCCCTGCGCCTCAAGGGCCGGCTGCTCTTCGAACCGGGGGTGATGGTGGTCAGCGTGCCGTGGCAGCTCGCCTCGACGGCGAGCAAGAACCTGGACCGGCTGGACGCCACGCTGTCCCGGACCCCGGCGCGAGGGCCACGCAGCGTCGTGCCGCCGCTGGTCGCCGCCCCGCCGGTGGTCTCCGCGCCGCCCGGCGAGGGTGGTCCCGAGAACAACGAAACGATGGGGAACACCCGTGACTGAGTCGGGCGGTCAGCGGACCGCGACACCCCGGACGCCGTCGGCGTCGGCCCCGTCGGCGTTCGAGCGGGGCCTGGCCGAGGCGGACCGGGTCGAGCTGACCGTCGACGCGGTCGCCCCCGGCGGGCACTGCGTGGCCCGGGTGGACGGGCAGGTGGTCTTCGTCCGGCACGCCCTGCCCGGTGAACGGGTCATCGCCGAGGTCACCGAGGTGCACCGGGGGTTCGTCCGGGCCGACGCGGTGACCGTGCTGGAGCCCTCACCGGACCGGGTCGAGCCACCCTGCCCGTACGCGAAGCCGGGTGCCTGCGGGGGCTGCGACCTCCAGCACGTCGCCCCGGCCGCGCAGCTGGCCTGGAAGACCGCAGTGGTCCGCGAGCAGTTGGTCCGCCTCGGCGGGCTGACCGACGTCGAGCTGGACCGGCTCGGCGTCGGTGTCGAAGCGCTGCCCGGTGGGCTGCTCGGCTGGCGCTCCCGGGTCCGTTACGCGGTCGACGCCGCGGACCGGGCCGGCCTGCTCAAGCACCGCTCGCACGAGGTGGTGCCGATCGACCGCTGCCGGATCGCCCACCCGGCCATCCAGCAGCTGCCGGTGCTCACCCCGACCGGTGCGCGCTGGCCGGCCGCCGAGGCGGTGGAGACCGTCGCCAGCACCGGCGGGGACGTGACCGTCACGGAGATCCGCGACGGGGTGCCCACCCCGGTCAGTGGCCCGGCCGAGGTCCGCGAGGTCGCCGCCGGACGGGACTGGGCGCTGCCGGCGTCCGCGTTCTGGCAGGTGCACCCGGCCGCGGCGGACGCCCTCTCCGCGGCGGTGCTGGAGTTGCTGGACCCGCAGCCGGGTGAGATCGCCTGGGACCTCTACGGCGGCGCTGGGCTGTTCGCCGCCGGGCTGGCCGCACGGGTCGGCGCGACAGGGCGGGTGACAGTTGTCGAAGCGGCGGCGCAGGGTGTCGCCGCCGCCCGGGAGAACCTCGCCGACCTGCCCCGCGTCGAGGTGGTGTCGGCCCGGGTGGAGACCGCGCTGGCCCGCCGACGGATCACCGGCCCGGTCGACGTGGTGGTGCTCGACCCACCGCGCTCCGGGGCCGGCGCCCCGGTGGTGCGCGCGCTGGCCGCCGCCGGCCCGCGGGCGGTCGCGTACGTGGCCTGTGACCCGGCCGCCTTCGCCCGGGACGTGCGGACCTTCGCCGACCTCGGTTGGCGGTTGGCGGCGCTCCGGGGCTTCGACCTCTTCCCGATGACGCAGCACGTCGAGCAGGTCGGGCTGCTGCTTCCGCCGGAGAGGTAGAACACCGCGCGTCCGCGTTTGTCGGCGCCTGACCGGCTACTCAGCTGCCGACTCCCCGCCCACCCCGGGTGGGCGGGGCTCGGGCCGGGCTGCGGAGTACCGGGCGGCCGATAGACTCTCCGGTCATGAGCGTTGAAGAGGACACGGCCAACCACGGCCGGCTGCTGGGGACGGTTCGCGGTCCGCAGGACGTCAAGCGGATGTCCGGCGAGGAACTGGACGTCCTCGCCGCCGAGATCCGGGACTTCCTGATCACCAAGGTCTCCCGCACCGGCGGGCACGTCGGACCCAACCTCGGTGTGGTCGAGCTGACGCTCGCCATGCATCGCGTCTTCGACTCCCCCCGGGACCGGCTCCTGTTCGACACCGGCCACCAGGCGTACGTACACAAGATCATCACCGGACGTCAGGCCGGCTTCGACAAGCTCCGCCAGCGCGGTGGCCTCTCCGGCTACCCCAGCCAGGCGGAGAGCGAGCACGACCTCATCGAGAACTCGCACGCCTCGACCGCGCTGTCCTACGCCGACGGCCTCGCCAAGGCGTACGCCCTCCGGGGTGAGGCGCGCAGCGTCGTGGCAGTGGTCGGCGACGGCGCGCTGACCGGCGGCATGTGCTGGGAGGCGCTGAACAACATCGCCACCGCCGGCAACTCGTTGGTGATCGTGGTCAACGACAACGGCCGTTCCTACTCGCCCACCATCGGTGGCCTGGCGGACCACCTCTCCTCGCTGCGGCTCAACCCCGGCTACGAGAAGGTCCTCGACACCGTCAAGGACGCCCTCGGCTCCACGCCGCTGGTCGGCAAGCCGATGTACGAGGTGCTGCACGCGGTCAAGAAGGGCATCAAGGACGCGGTCGCCCCGCAGGCCATGTTCGAGGACCTCGGCATCAAGTACGTGGGCCCGGTGGACGGGCACGACGTGACGGCGGTCGAGGCGGCGCTGCGCGCGGCGAAGAACTTCGGCGGCCCGGTCATCGTGCACGCGGTCACCCGCAAAGGCTACGGCTACCGTCCCGCCGAGGAGGACGAGGCGGACTGCCTGCACGGCCCCGGCAGCGCCTTCGACGTGGAGACCGGCGCGCTGCTGGCCGCCCCGTCGGTGAAGTGGACGCACGTCTTCGCCGACGAGCTGCTGGCCATCGCCGACGAGCGCCCGGACGTGGTGGGCATCACCGCCGCGATGGCCGAGCCGACCGGCATCGCCAAGCTCGCCCGCAAGTACCCCGAGCGGGTGTACGACGTGGGCATCGCCGAGCAGCACGCTGCCACCTCGGCGGCCGGGTTGGCGCTCGGTGGCCTGCACCCGGTGGTCGCGGTCTACGCCACCTTCCTCAACCGCGCCTTCGACCAGGTCCTGCTGGACGTGGCGATGCACAAGCTGCCGGTGACCTTCGTGCTGGACCGGGCGGGCATCACCGGCCCGGACGGGCCGAGCCACTACGGCATCTGGGACATGTCGGTCTTCGGGGTGGTGCCGGGGCTGCGGATCGCCGCTCCCCGCGACGCCGCCACCCTCCGGGAGGAGCTGCGCGAGGCCGTTGCCGTCGACAACGGCCCGACCGTGGTGCGGTTCCCGACCGGTGCGGTCGCCGCGGACCTGCCGGCGCTGCGCCGGGTCGGCACTGTCGACGTGCTGGCCGAGTCCGCCCGTACCGACGTGCTGCTCGTCGCGGTCGGCTCCTTCGGCCAGTTGGGCATGGAGGTGGCCGCCCGGGTCGCCGAGCAGGGCTACGGGGTCACCGTCGTCGACCCGCGCTGGGTGCGTCCGGTCCCGGCGGAGCTGGTCGACCTGGCCGCCCGCCACCGGCTCGTGGTCAGCGTCGAGGACGGCGTCCGGGTCGGCGGGGTGGGCGACGCGCTCGCCCAGGCGATGCGTGACGCCGACGTCCGGGTGCCGCTCAAGGACCTGGGTGTGCCGGCCGACTGGCACCCGCACGGCACCCGCGCGCAGATCCTCGCCGACCTGGGCCTGACCGCCCAGGACGTGGCCCGCAACGTCACCGGCTGGATCTCCGGCCTGGACGCCACTCCGGACCGCCTCACCGCCAGCGACGCGGCAGCGCAGAACTAACGAGAACGAACGACGGCGGGCGTCCCTCGGGGCGCCCGCCGTCGTGTATCCCTGCCCAACGCCCCGCCCCGCCCCGCCTCGCCGATCTTGCACTTTCGGTCGGCGTGATGCGCCTTGAGCCCCGATTTGTCGGCGCAGAAAGTGCAAGATCGCGCGGGCAGGGGGTGGGTGGGGAGCGCGCTGCCCGGGGGGTTAGCGGGGGGAGATCGAGCGGTAGTGGGTCTTGTCGGTGTTGGCGAGGCTGTAGGTCTGGGAACGGGACGGGGTGGGGACGACCGCCAGGCCGGGCCGTTCGACAAGCAGGGGAGTTCCCGGTGGGACGGACAGGGAGCTGTCCCGGGTGGCCCGCCAGCTCAGCACCACCAGCGGCTGACCGGGCACCGGCAGTTGGTACGCCTGCAACGGGGTGGCCCGGTCGGCGGGTGAGACCACGGGCGCACTCCCGTCGGCCGGTCGATAGATCACCGCGGTCATCGCGCCGGCGTCGGTGTCCCAGCTGAGCTGCTGCAACTCGGCCGGCTCGCCGCCGCCGAGGGCGACCTCGCCGAGCGAGCGCACGGTGAGCTTCGCCATCGGCCAGGACGTCGGCACCGAGCGTGGGGCGTCCCGGTCCCCGATCCGGCGTGGAATGCTGCCGAACGGCCCCCGATCGCCGGCCAGCACGCAGGTGTCCAGGCCGGTGAGCGCCCGCCGGCCCGTGCCGGACTCGTCGCGAACCAGCGGGTAGCGCGGATCGACGGTGCCGGTGCCCAGGTCGAGTAGCCGGTCGGCGGCCCGCCCCCGGGGCAGCGACTCAGTGGTTCGCAGGGTCGCGGTCACCCCGACGGCAGTGCAGGACGGCACGTCGACCGGTGCGCTGAGGCCGTCCGCGATGGCGAGCGTCCGGTCCTGCGGCCCGAGGAGGGTCTGCACCCGGGCCGAGACCAGGTAGCGCCGGCCGCCGGCCGTCTGCACCGGCAGCACGTCGGAGTAGACGAGGTAACCCGGGTCGGTGTACTCGGTGGCGCGGGTCACCGCGTACCGGTCGCCCTCGCGCGTCAGTTGCAGCAGCCAGGACGCGCTCTCGCCGGGTACGTCGGCGGCCACCAGCGCCATCGGGGCGCCGTCGACCCGACCGGAGAAGAGGATGCCGGACGAGGGCAGGTGCGCGCGGTCGTCGGCCGGCGACCGCCAGTCGCGGACCGCCGCGGTGACCGCCGACGTCGCCGTGTCGTCCCCGGAGAGGTCGCCGCGGGGCGGCCATACGGCGAGAGTGCCGTCCAGGCTGTCGTACCCGACCCGGAGGTCCTGCGGCTTCCGCTCGGCTACCGGACCGCAGGCCGTGGCGGCCAGCAGCGCGCTCAGCAGGACGGGAAGCGCCCTGCCGTACCGACGGCCTGGAGTCACCTGGCCCGCCCCCGATCGCCTCGCAGTCGCTGTCGGAAAGCGCCATAGTACGAGATGTCCGGTGCGCCACCTCAGTTGGCCGGCGCCCGACCCACCACAGTGGACGCCCCCGGGGGTTTAGGGCGTTTTGGTTGCTCCGGTAGACTCCGCCGACTGTGACGCCTGCCGAGTCCCGCGCCCTGCCCGCGCCGCACACGGAGGCGGCAGCCGACTCCGCCGAGCTGGTGAGCTACCGCACACCGGTCGGCCTCTTCGCCGGCCCGCCCGCGCTGAGCGCCCCCACCACGGAACCAGCCGTGCCCGAGGCGCCGGCCGAGCCTGAGGTGCCAACGGAGAGCGCGGTGCCGTCGCGGTGGCGTCGGTGGACCCGGCGTCGGCAGCACCTGGCGGTGGGCGGGCTGTTCCTGCTCGCCGCGCTCTGGGTGACCAGCCGGATCTGGCTGGACCCGTCCGGCCGGGTGGCCTCGCTCTACACCGGAGACCCGGCGCAGGTGCAGTTCTTCCTCGCCCACTCGGTACGAGTGGTGCTGCACGGCGAGTACCCGTTCTACACCGAGCAGTTCAACTACCCGGACGGCGTCAACCTGATGGCCAACACGGCCGTGCTGGCGCTGGGTATCCCGATGGTCCCGGTGACGCTGCTCTTCGGGCCGGCGGTCTCCTTCGTGGTGCTGGTCACGCTCGGTCTCGCCGGCACCGCCATGGCCTGGTACCTCATGCTCTCCCGCCATCTGGTGCGTACCCCGCTCGCGGCGGCGGTCGGCGGCTGGTTCTGCGGGTTCTCGCCAGCGATGCTCTCGCACGCCAGCTGGCACCCGAACATCATCAGCCAGTTCCTGCTGCCGTTCATCGTGTGGCGGGTGCTGGTGCTCACACGGTCCGGAAAACCGGTTCGGGACGGGGCCCTGCTCGCCCTGCTGGTCGCCGCGCAGGCGTTCATCAACGAGGAGATCCTGCTCTTCACGGCGCTGGCGTGCGGCGTCTTCCTGCTGGCGGTGCTCGCCCAGGAGCCGGCCCGGTGGCGGGCGGCGTGGCGACCCCTGGGAGTCGGCGTGGCGACCTGCGCGCTGCTGGCCGGGGCGCTGCTGGCGTACCCGCTCTACGTGCAGTTCGCCGGGCCGATGGCCTACCACGGGCTCAGCGACGCGGTGCAGGACTACGGCAACGACATCGCCGCGTTCTTCGCCCCCGGCTCGCCCACCCTCGGCGGCAACCAGCGCGCCAACATCAACCTGGCGCCGAACTACTCGGAGGAGAACGCCTTCTTCGGTTGGAGCCTGTCGATGCTGGCCATCGGCATCGTGGTCTGGCTGCGCCGGGAGTTGATCGTCCGCGCGCTCGCGGTGACCGGCGTGTTCTTCGCCGTGCTCTCCCTCGGCGAGCGGGTCTCCTGGTGGGACCGCGAGCTGATCACCGGGCCGTGGCAGTGGTTGGTGCACCTGCCGCTGCTGGACGCGGTGGTGCCGACCCGGTTCGGGCTGATCACCAGCGTGGTGGTCGGTCTGCTGCTGGCGCTCGCCGTCGAGCGGGCCTGGGCGCTCCGCCCGGCCGACCGCCGCACCGTCCGCGTGCTCACCGCGGCGGGCCTGGCCTTCGCGCTGCTGCCGATCGCACCGATGCCGCTGCGGATGGTCTCCCGGCCGCCGGTGCCGGACTTCATCACGGCGGACCGGTGGCGGGCGTACGTCGGACCGGACCAGACGCTGGTGCCGATCCCGGTGCCCAGCATGGGCAACACGCACGGCATGCGCTGGGCGGCGGCTACCAACCTCGACTTCAAGATCCCCGGCGGTTACTTCCTCGCACCCCGTAACGGCAACACCGGCGACGCGGGCCGGTTCGGCGGTCGTCCCAGCGGGGTGGGTCAGATGCTGGAGGAGGTGGCGACCACCGGCCGTACGCCCAAGCTCGACGACCGGCAGCGTCGGCGCTTCACCGACGAGCTGCGGCACTGGCGGGCGGCGATCCTGGTCCTGCCGGTGCGGCAGCAGAACGCCGAGCCGCTGCGACGTACGGTCGAGGAGCTGGTCGGCCCGGGCCGCCAGGAGTTGGACGTCTGGGTCTGGGACGTCCGGACGCTCACCGACCGTTCGGTCTGATGACCACCGGGACGACGTCCCCGAACATCTCGCGCCCGGCGACGGTCGGCGCGTCCCGTCCGGCCTGGCTGCGGGACGCGCTGGTGGTGGTCGGCTATCTGGGCCTCGCCGTGATGGTGACCAGCGGGCAGTGGGGTCGCCCGTGGCGGCTGTTCCACCAGGCGGGTGACCAGATCCTCTTCGAGTGGATGCTGGCCCACGCGGCGCATGCCGTGGTCGAGGGGGAGAACCCGCTTTTCGGCACCGGGTTGAACGCGCCCGACGGGGTCAACCTGATGGCGAACACCTCGGTGCTCGGCCTGGGTGTCCCGCTGACCCCTGTCACACTGCTCTTCGGCTCGCAGGTGGCGTTCTGCGTGGCGGTCGTCTGCTGCCTCGCCGGGACCGCCGTCGCCTGGTACGTGCTGCTGCGCCGCCGGCTGGTCGGCACCCGGCGCGCAGCCGCGGTGGGTGGGCTGATCTGTGGCTTCGCCCCGGGCATGATCGCTCAGGCGGGCGCCCATCTGCACATCGCCGCCCAGTTCCTGGTGCCCGCGATCCTCGCCCTGGTGTTCCGGCCCGCCTCGGACACGACGCGGCACGGCGTGTGGCGCCCCGGCGTCGGACTGGGACTGCTGCTCGTCTGGCAGGTCTTCATCGGCGAGGAGGTGCTGGTCTTCCTGGCGCTCGCGGCCGGCGTCTTCGCGCTGGGTTACGCGCTCGCCGACCGGGTGGCCGCGCGGCGGCTCGCGCCGGCCCTGTTCGGCCGGCTCGCGGTGGCGGCCGGGGTGGCGGCGGTGCCGCTGGCGTATCCGCTGTGGTTCCAGTTCCACGGCCCGCAGCACTACTCCGGGATGGCGTTCGCCACGCAGGGTTTTCAGCTGGACGTCGCCTCGTTCACCGCGTCGGCCCGGCAGACAGTGCTGGGTGACGACTGGCTGCCGGGGTTGCTCTCGCCGAACCCGACCGAGGAGAACTCGTTCTTCGGCCCGGGTCTGCTGGTGCTCGCCGTGGTGATCGTGATCTGGCAGTGGCGACGACCCATGGTCCGGGCACTGGCCGCCTGCGGCGTGGTCTTCGCAGTGCTCTCGCTCGGCGGCGAACTGCGGCTGGACGGTGAAGCCACAGGCATTCCGGGACCGTACCGGCTGGTCGCCGGGGTACCGCTGCTCGACCTCGCGGTGCCGGCCCGGTTCGCGCTGGTCTGCGTACCGGTGCTGGGCGTGCTGGTGGCGCTGTCAGTGGACCGGGTCCGGGCCGCGCGCGGGCCGGACGTGGCGGCGGGCCCACCGGTGCGGCTGCTGTGGGCCGGCGCGGTCGCCGCCGCGTTGCTGCCCCTGACGCCGACGCCGATCCGCGTGGTGCCGGTCGCGCCGGTGCCGGCGTTCGTCGCCGCCGGCGGCTGGCGTCCACTGGTGCCGCCCGGCCGGACGGTGGTCGCGGTGCCCCCGGTCACCGGTGCCGCGCGTAGCCCGGTGATGCTCTGGTCCGCCCGTACCGGCCTGGGGTTCTCCGCGCCGGGCGGTTACTTCATCGGCCCCAGCGGCCCGGACGACCCGGCGGCCCGCTGGGGCGCGCCGGACCGGCCCACGTCGGTGCTGCTGCGGCAGGTGGCCGAGACCGGCGCGGTGCCGGTGCTCAGCGACGACGACCGTCGTCAGGCCGTCGAGGACCTGCGGCACTGGCGGGCCGCGGTGGTCGTACTCGGCCAGCTGGAGCACGGTGACCCGGTCCGCCGCACCGTCGACGACCTGATCGGACCGGGCCGACCGGTCGACGGCGGATGGTTGTGGGACGTCCGGGACCGGGTGGGCTGAGCCGACCGATGGCCCGGTCCTCGACTAGCCCACCAGGGTGCGGACGTCCCAGACCCAGACGTCGTCGACCCGCTGCGGTGGCCCGATCAGGGCGGTGACCAGCTCACGGAGCACCGCCTCGCGGGGGTGCGCCCCGAGCACCACCACCGACGCCCGCCAGAACCGCAGGTCCTCGACGGCCTGGCGGCGGTTCTCGTCGGTGAGTGCCGGGACCAGGCCACTGTCCATGGTGGAGTAGATGAGGGAGCTGGTCGGTCGGTTCGGCGCACCGAAGACCCCCTCACCCAGCTCGTTCGGCCCGATGAAGTAGCCGCCCGGAACGGGGAACTCCTGCCCGGTCAGCGCACTCCAGCGCAGCGTCGGCAGACCGTGCACGTTGCTCGGGATCGGCACCGGCACCAGGGTCCGACCCGCCGGCACGTACGGCCGCCAGCCGCCCGCGCTGATGAAGTGCGGCGGCGGGTCGATCTGCTGGGCGGGCAGCGGCCGCGGGAAGAGCGGCAGCACGGCGAGGGCGACCGCCGCGTACCCCACCGGACGCAGCCACCGACGGCGCGCCGCGGCCGGCGCGGCGGGCTCGGCCCGTTCGGCGGACGTGGCCGCTTCGGCGGTGCGCTGGGCCGGCACCCGCGGCGGGTCGGCCACCGGGCGCCCCTGGCGGTGCGCGGCGTCCCAGGTCAGCGCGAGCAGTACGCCCACCGCGGCGGCGACCACAAGCGTCAACCGGGTCGGCATCATCATCTCGACAAGCGGCAGGTCGTCCGACACGTACGACCACGGGCCCCGTACACCGGTCTCCACGCCGTTGAACCGCACCCACGGCCCGATCGCGGCCACGCTGAACACCACGATGAGCACCGCGACGATCCGGGTGGCCAGCGAGCGGCGTACGAGCAGCACCAGAGCCACCACCGAGAGCAGCACCAGCGGCCAACCGAACCAGGTGTTCTGCTCGGTCAGGCCGATCGTCTTCTCCACCGCCGGGTCACCGGCCCAGGTGTCCCGGGCGAAGGTGACGAAGGCGACCAGATCCTCGCCCCAGTTGTGGAACACACCACCCTGCAGACCCCGGTAGGACTGCGGACCGTTGAACTGGAACCAGATCGGATACGCGGTGAGCACCAGGGCCAGCCCGCCCGCGACGCCGAGCCCGGCCAGGAACGTGCCGGCGGCGGCCCGGGTGGCGCGCGGCCGCTGCACTGCGTACGCCAGCACGATGACCAGGCAGGCCAGCGCGGTGAGCAGCAACATCTCCTCGTTGATGAAGATCTGGTACGCCACCAGCGCACCGAGCACGAGCCCGTTGCGTCGCCACCGGCCCGGCTCACCCAGGCTCAGCACCCGCACCACGATCAGCGGGAGCAGGAAGTTGGACACGAAGTTCGGTTGGCCGTTGGCGTGGTGGATGATTCCCGGCGCGAAGCCGAGGAACGCGCCACCGACGAACGCCGCCGCCCGGGAGCGCACCAGGTGGCGGGAGAGCATCCAGTACCCGGTGCCGGCGGTGGCCGCCAGCGCCGCGCCCAGGTAGAGCGCGTACATCACCTGGGGGCCGAGCAGCATGGTCAGCGGGGCCAGCGGCAGGGTCACCCCGAGCAGCGAGGTGTTGGCCATCATGTTCACCCCGTCCGGGGCGTTCTGACGGGCCGTGAACAGCGGGTTCTCCAGGTGCCGCACCGAGTACGCGCCGTGCGCGAACAGCCACTCGAACCAGCTGTGATCGGTGGGCAGGTGCGAGGAGACCCGGCCGGTGACGTCACCCCAGTAGTTGAGGCAGACGAAGACGCCCAGCAGCACATAGGCTCCGAGGGCCAACAGGTCGGCTCGGGCCGGACGGCGTCGAGGCCGCCGTGTCGACTCGGCCTCGGCCGGGTCGGCGTCGGTCAGGGAATTCAGCGAAGGGTCTACCACCGGCACAGCCACGACGCGCCATCGTACAGGCGGGGTTCCGTCGCTTTTGCCGGCCCGGTGCGCTCGCGGTCGGTTTGCCGGATGGCGACCCGTCGGCCAGCCTTACTGGTGACGGAAGGACGGTCGTTGTCGATCATCGAGCTGGGCGAGATCCGGGACGAGCCCGCGTCGGCGCCTGCGGTTCGGCGCCCCCGCGCCGCCGGTCGCCCGCTGCGCAGCGGGGCGGTGCTGGTCCTCAGCCTGGTGGTGCTGGCCGGCGCCACGCCGCCACCGCAGCGAACGGTGAGCGAGGTGCCGGCGTCGCGGAGGTCCACGGCGTACCTGGCCGGGGACGGCGTCTTCGTGGTCGACCCGCCGGCACCCGACGGCGACCGGTACCTCACCGCGTACGCCCAGCCCGCACCGGTCGGCGCCGGTGTGCGGCGGCGGTGGCAGGCGTCGCTGGCCCGCACCGGTGACTACCTCGACGTCCGGGCCGAACGGGGGTTGGTGCTGGCGATGGCGGTCAACGCCCCGAACCGGTTGTTCCAGACCACCGCCTTCGACGGCGCCACGGGCCGGCAACGCTGGCAGCATCCGGGTGCTCTGCAACCGACCGTCGGCGGCGGCCTGCTGCTGACCGACGTCCGGGAGGACGGGTCCGGCACGATTAGCGGGGTCGAGCCCGACACCGGCCGGGTGCTCTGGTCGGTGCCGATCCCGCCGGCCGCCAATCCCACCTCCCATCTCGATTCCGAGGGCCAGGTCGACCGGTTCGTGCTCCTGCAACCGACCGGCGAGGTGCAGGTGCACGACGCCGGCACCGGCGACCTGCTGCGCAGCGTCGACACGCTGCCCGGTGACCGGTCGGCGTACCAGCGGGTGCAGGTCGTGGACGACCTGCTGCTGCTCGTTCCGCCCGGCAGCACCCGGCTGGTGGCCTTCGGGCTGGCCCAGTTGGAGCCACGGTGGACGGCCGAGGTGACGCTGGTGTCGCATGTGCTCGCCTGCGGTGGTCTGCTCTGCGCGGTGCCACAGACCGGCGGCCTCCAGGTGCTCGACCCGGTCACCGGCGCGGTGCGGTGGTCGGAAGCGGGCCAGGACAACCTGGCCGACGTCCGGTCCGGTCGGTTGCTCATGGCCAGTCCCGGTCGGGGATACACGGTGCGGGACGCGGCAACCGGACAGGTGCGCATCGAGTTGGGTGCGTGGGTCCTGCTGCCGGTGCTCGGACCGGACGATCCGCTTGTCGGTGTGCGGCGGGGCGACGGCGGTGGGATGGTCGTCGCCGAACTCGATCTGGTGGCCGGCCGATCGCGGATCGTCGACGTGCTGCCGGGCATCGCCGGCAGTTGCCAGGCGTCCCTGCCGGTCCTGCTGTGCCAGCGTCTCGACGGCACGACCGCGCTGTGGAGGTTGACGCGGTGAGCGACTCGGTGATCGACCTCGGCGAGCTACGGCACGACTCGGACCCGGACCCGATGCCCCGCCCGCCCCGCGGCCACGGTCGCCCGCTGCGCTGCGCGCTGGTCCTGCTGCTCGCACTCGTCACGCTCGCCGCCGCCGCGGTGTCGCCACCCCGGCGAACCCCTGTGACACTGCAGGCCCAACGCGGGTCCGACATCATGGTCGACGGTGACCTTCTGCTGGTCATGGAGCCGGTCAACACCTCGACCCGGCAGGGGCGGCTGTCCGCGTACCGGCTGCCCGGCGGCGAGCTGGTCTGGCAGGCGCCGCTGTCGGCGGAGGCCCGCTACTGGGGAATGAAGCCGCTGGGCGGCATGCTGCTGGCCACCGGGTTCGAGATCGGCCCGGAGGGTCGGGACATACTCACCGTCGCCCTGGACCGGGCGACCGGGGCGTACCGGTGGCAGCAGCCGGGCAGCGTCTCCAGGCTGGCCGACGGCAACCTGCTGCTGCGGAGCGGTGGCGAGACCCTGCCGTCCAATCTGCGCGCTGTCGATCCGTGCTGCGGGACCGTGCGCTGGCAGCTACCTCCCACCACCGCCGAGGTCAGCGTCCGGGACACCGGGCACGGGGTGGACCGGCTGGTGCTCAACCAGGAGAACGGGATGGTCGAGGTACGCGACGCCACCACCGGCGCGGCGCTGGCCCACGCCGACATGCGCCCACCCGGCGGGGCGCGGCTCGGGATCGATCTGATCGACGACCTGCTGCTGGCCATCGACAGAGGCTCGGGCACGATCAACGCGTACGGGTTGGACCGGCTGGATCGGCGTTGGACACGCGCGAGCGGCCCGATCGAGTTCGCGCTCGACTGTGGGCCCATCGTGTGTCTGCGCACCGGCGGCAACGAGCTACAGGCGCTCGACCCCGCGACCGGCGACGTGCGCTGGCGCAGTGACCGCTGGCTGTGGGGCTGGCCGTACGGAGGCCGGCTGATGGCCAACATCAGCGGCTTCGGTCCGATGGAGCAGTACGTCGTGATCGATGCGCTGACCGGCCGGCAGTTGGCCGACCTGGGCAAGTGGGAGCTGTACCAACTCGATGTCGGCGGTCGGCTGGTCGGCATACGACGGCATCCCGACGGAGGGATGCTCGTCAGCGAGTTGGACATCGCCGCCGGAAAGGTGCGCATTGTGGACGTGCTGCCCGATGCCACCGGGGAGTGTCAGGCGATCACCGGTTACCTGGTGTGCAGCGCCGCCGCGGCCGGCTCCTACCAGCTCTGGAAACTGGCCGACTGATCACCAGTTGGCCTGGGCGGGCGGCGGGGGCAGCGGCACCGAGTCGTGTCGCAACACGTACGCCACCCCGCCGCTGCCGCGCTGCCAGACCGCCTCGAAACCCCGCCGGGGCACGGTACGACGGACCGCGTCGTCGTCCGAGGCGTACGGGTCGTTGAGCACCGGGTCGCCGTCGGCGGTGAAGCCGACCAGCACCATCAGGTGCCCTCCGGTGTCGTACCCGAGCCCCGGCACCTCGTCGGCGCGGAACGCGGCGGAGACGATCAGGGGGATGCCGGCGGCGACGAACGCCTCCGCCTCGGCCAGCGACCGCAGTCGGGTGACGAACGCGTTCACCCCGTGCAGACCGGCGTACGCGGTGTTGAACGGCCAGTTGCCGGCCCCGGCGTACGCGTGGTCGTAGCAGTGTCGGGCGGCGTGCACCACCACCGGACGCGGGCCGGACGGCTCCACCCAGGCGTAGCGGTCCGGGGTCGGCCCGGCGCCCCAGTAGGCGAGCACCATCGAGGTGCAGGTGGGGCTGCACCAGGAGTCGCCGCCACCACCCCACTGCGGATACTGGCCGGCGTGCAGCCGCTGCGAGTAGCGGGGCACGTCCAGCACCCGGCCCCAGGCGGCGGACGAGGTGGGCTCCTGCGCGTACCAGTGGTCGGGGGTCGTGGGCCCGGTGGCGACCGCGCCGATGCTGCGCAGCACCGGGCCGGTGGGGCTGCCGGCGGGCCGGCACAAGGTCACTCGCGCCTGCCAACCGGTGACCGTCGCTCCGGTCATGATCAGGGTGTCGGTGTCGACCCGGGCGGCACCGTCGCGCTGTCCGGGGAGCGAGGTGCGTCGTACCGTGTGGTCGCCGGCGGCCCAGCGGGCCAGCCGGTACCAGTCGGTGCTGGGCGCGTCGTCGTGCCAGCCGCGCAGGTCGACCTCGATCCAGCAGCCGTCCGGGGTGTCCGCCGTCCAGGACGGCACCACCTCGGCGACGGCGAAGCCGACCGGTACCGGCGGCGACGTCCAGGTGCCCCGCGAGGCGACGCCGTCGAGGGCGAGCCCTCGACCGCTGGCGCGCAGGCCGTCGCCGCTGCCGCTGGCCGTGTCGGCCGGCAGGTGGAAACCCCGGTAGGCGATGTCCCGTCGGGTGGGTGGTGCCGCAGTGGTCATGCCAGGTCCGTCCGTCGCTCGGTGCCGCCGGCCAGCATCGCGTACGCCGTGGTGGCCCGCAACGCCGGCCGGCGCGGACGGCGAGGGACGATGGTTGCCGGCCGGCACTAGGTTGTCGGTGGTCAGCAGCGAGGAGGCCGGGATGCGGGTACTGGTGGTCGAGGACGAGCGCAACCTCGCCGACGCGATCGCGCGCGGGTTGCGCAAGCGGGGGATGGCCGTCGACGTGGCGTACGACGGCGACGCCGGCCACGAGGCGGCCTTCATCACCCGGTACGACGTTGTGGTGCTCGACCGCGACCTGCCCGGCGTGCACGGCGACCAGATCTGTGCCGACCTGGCGGCCTCCGGTGCGTTGACCCGGGTGCTGATGCTGACCGCCAGCGGCACCGTGGCTGACCGGGTGGAGGGGTTGCAGCTCGGCGCCGACGACTACCTGCCCAAACCGTTCGCGTTCGACGAGTTGGTCGCCCGGGTGCAGGCGCTGGGACGGCGGGCCACCCCGGCCGCGCCGCCGGTGCTCGAACTGGCCGACCTGGTGCTCGACCCGGCCCGGCGGGTGGCCACCCGCGCCGGTGTGCCGGTGGACCTCACCAACAAGGAGTTCGGGGTGCTCTGCGAACTGCTCAAGGCGCGCGGCGCGGTGGTCTCCAGTGA
Organism: Micromonospora vinacea; assembly: GCF_015751785.1. Taxonomy (NCBI): domain Bacteria; kingdom Bacillati; phylum Actinomycetota; class Actinomycetes; order Micromonosporales; family Micromonosporaceae; genus Micromonospora; species Micromonospora vinacea. Next base: position 3,644,994 of record NZ_JADOTY010000001.1, read on the forward strand.
GGAGCTGCTGGAACGGGTCTGGGACGCCAACACCGACCCGTTCACCACCATCGTCCGGGTCACAGTGATGACGTTGCGCAAGAAGCTCGGTGACCCGCCGTTGATCGAGACGGTGGTCGGGGCGGGCTACCGCACCGCCGAGGTGGGCGCATGAGCCGCCGGTTGCGGCCCACCCTGCGGTTGCGGCTGACAGTGCTCAACGGCGTGCTGCTGGTCGGGGCCGGAGCGATCCTGGTGGTGCTGGCCTGGCTGTTGGTCCGCGACGCGTTGCGACCCACCGACGAGTTGGTGCCCGGCACGATCGTGTTGCTCTCCGACGGTCGGCAGATGGACGCCGCTGAGTGGCAGCGACAGTTGGTCGACGCCGCCTCCGGGGAGCTGCTGGCCAAGGGCCTGGTCGCGCTGTTGGCGATCAGCGTGGTCGGGGTGGCCGGCGCGTACGCGGTGGCAGGGCGGGCGCTGCGCCCCCTGCACCAGGTCACAGCGACCGCGCAGCGGCTCGGTGAGGCGACCCTGGACCAGCGCATCGGTTACTCGGGCGCCGACGACGAGGTGGCCGAGCTGGCGAAGACGTTCGACGCCATGCTGGACCGGATCGCGTCCGCGTTCGAGGCCCAGAAGCGTTTCGTGGCGAACGCCTCGCACGAGCTGCGTACCCCCCTCGCGGTGATGCGGACCGAGATCGACGTGACGCTCAGCGACGACGACGCGGACGCCGCCGAGTACCGACGGATGGCCACAGTGGTCCGCGACGCCTCCGAGCGGGCCAACGGCCTGGTGGACGCGCTGCTGGTGCTGGCCCGCAGTGAGGCGCAGGCCGGGCGGCAGCTGGGCCGGCGTACCGAGTGTGATCTGGCCGCGGGCACCGCCAACGCGCTGTCGGCGATGCGCCGCGAGGTGGAACGGATCGGCCTGCGGGTGCAGACGTCGCTGGAGTCCGCGCCGGTCGTCGGCGACCCGGGGCTGCTCGACCGGCTGGCCGGAAACCTGATCGAGAACGCGGTCCGCTACAACCACCTGCACGGCCGGCTCTGGGTGCGTACCGGCACCGACGGCGACCGGTCCTGGCTGGTGGTGGGGAACACCGGTTTCGAGGTGGACCAGGCCGACGTGCCGGGGCTGTTCGAGCCGTTCCGCCGTGGTGGCCGGGAACGCACCGGCGCCCGTGGCTCCGGCCTGGGGTTGTCCATCGTCCGGGCGGTCTGCACTGCCCACGGCGGCACCGTGCGGGTGATCGCGCAGTCGGGTGGTGGTCTGGAGGTGACTGTCACCCTGCCGTCGGCGGACGCCCCGGTGGTCAACGGCGCGGTGCCCAGCCCCGGCTGAACGGGGTTGCGGAGGAGGCTCGGCCGATGGCAAGATCGCCGCGTCAGCCCAAGAAGCGAAGGGGGGTGCGTCGATGTTCGCCAATCATGACTCCGCACCCCGGGTCTGCGCCGGCTGACTCCCGGAAGCGGAGCGTCCCATCCCGCACGGAGGGAACACCCGTGTATCCACGGATCCGCAACATCAGTTTTGACTGTCACGACACGTACGCCCTGGCCGGCTTCTGGTCGGCGGTGCTCGGCTACGCCCGGCTCCCGGAGGACGTTCCGGGTGACCCGGAAGCTGCCCTGCTGCCGCCGGACGGTGCCACGCCGAACATGTTCTTCCAAGCGGTGCCCGAGGACAAGGTGACCAAGAACCGGGTCCACATCTGCCTGGAACCGGTCGACCGGACCCGCGACGAGGAAATCGAGCGGGTTCTCGGCCTCGGGGCCACCATGATCACCGACCAGCGGCGCACCGACGGGACGGGCTGGGCGGTTCTCGCCGACCCGGAGGGGAACGAGTTCTGCGTGGTCCGCAGCGCCGGGGAGCGGGTCGACACCACTGTGGAGGACCAAGCATGAGTTCGACGATCCACAACATCAGCATCGACTGTCACGACACGTACGCCCTGGCTGGCTTCTGGTCGCAGGTCTTCGACTGCCCCCGGCAGCCCGACGACTTCCCCGGCGACCCGGAGGCGATGCTCCTGCCGCCGGGCGGCCCGGAGGTGCTCTTCCTCGCGGTGCCCGAGGGCAAGACGGTGAAGAACCGGCTGCACCTGGACCTCCAACCCGCCGACCGGACCCGGGCCGAGGAGGTCGAGCGACTGCTGGGCATCGGCGCGACGCTCGTCGCCGACCACGTTGGCCCGACCGGCGGGGGTTGGGTGGTGCTGGCCGACCCGGAGGGCAACGAGTTCTGCGTGCTCGGCAACGCCGACGAGCGGGCGGCCGCGGCGGCCGCGCGGGCCGCGGCAGCGGTTGCCGAACAGGCCTGACCGTCCTCGTACGGCACGGGGCCCCGGCCACCCTCGGGTTGCCGGGGCCGCGTGCCACGCTGCGGAGGCAGGACTTGCCCGCAGGATTCAGGCGGTGGCCGTGTCGTTGCGCGGTGACTAGACGAAGGCTGTCACGCCCTCGTATTCCGCCACCGGGGCGGCGCCGACATGCTCGTACTCGAGCAGGAGCAGACCCTTCGCCGTCGCTTCGTGGCGAACCAGCCGGAGGCCGACGGATGCGCTCGGCTGGTCGAGCAGCCGACGCCCGGCACCGGCCACGGTGGGGGCGACGACGAGTCGGAGTGTGTCGACGAGGCCGGCCGACAACAGTGCCCTGCCAAGCCGTGCGCTCCCGTGGATCTGGAGCTCCCGTCCTGGCTGCGCCTTGAGTTCCCCGACGGTGTGGATCGGGTCACCGTGGAGCACTGTCGTCGGGGGCCAACAACCCTCCGCCAGGGTGTTGGTCACGACATACTTCGGTAGTGAGTTCATCCGTTCGGTGAACGGATCGTTCGGGTCGGTGATCTGCGGCCAGTCGCGAGCGAACGCCTCGTAGGTCCGCCGTCCGAGCAGCAGACCGTCGGCGAGACCCAACCAGTCAGAGGTGCGGCGGACGAACGCCTCATCCAGGTAGGGCACGAGCCAGCCGCCGCGGGTGAAGCCGTCGCTCGGATCCTCGGTCGGCGAGCCGGGACCCTGGCTGACGCCGTCGAGAGTGACGAACTCGGTAAGGACGAGCTTCACGGCGCACCCTGGCTCTCGGCGACCCCGGCGAGTTGTTCGGTGACAGAGCCCCAGCCGTCCGCGAAGCCGATCTTCTCGTGCAGGTCACGAGCGGCGGGATCACCGTGGCGGACAATGATCCGGTAGTCCGTACCGTCCGGATGATCTCTCATGGTGATCTCCGCGGTCATTGGGACCGGGGCAGGGTTCGCGGGCCGCCAGGCGCTGTCGATCACATTGGTGAACACGATCCGTTCGAGATCGTCGACGACGAGGAAGCACGCGTCGAGGTGTGGGACGAACTCCACCCCGTCCTCGCTCAGTCGGGTGACGAATGCGCCACCGGGCCGGACGTCCAAGCGATCGACGCGGCACAGGGCTGGCGACGGTACCCACCACTTCTCGAAGCGGGACGGGTCGGTCCAGGCGCTCCACACGGAGGCGCGAGGGGCACGGATGACCCGCGCCATGGTCAGGTCCAGGTCGGGATTCACTGCTGGTTCTCCTGCTGATCGGTGACGAGGCGTTCCAGGCGATCCGTGCGCTCTTCCCAGATCCGGCGCTGCTCCGCGAGCCAGTCGTCGACGACGGCGAGGCGCTCGCGGTTGAGCACGCAGGTGCGCACCCGGCCGGACTTGGTCGTGTGGATCAGTCCGTTCGACTCGAGCGTCTGCACGTGTTTCATGAACGAGGGAAGGGTCATCGGAAACTCGCGGGCGAGATCACCGACGCTCGTCGGGCCGTGGCCGAGGCGTCGGATGACCCAGCGCCGGGTCGGGTCAGCGAGGGCGACGAACACGCCGTCGAGCTGCGCCGAATACTGTGCCATGCGGCTAAGTATCGCCGGGGATGACAGTTAGCGCAAGGGCAAAGTATTGGCGGCCCCACGGGGTGACCGCCGCGACGACGGCTGCCGATCGGCGCGCTTCAGGAACAGCAGCAGGGCCCCGGCCACCCGAGGGTGGCCGGGGCCCCGGTCTCGTACCGATCAGGACTGCTGCTCGACCTGGCCCCGGATCGTGGCGAACTCGGCCTTCGCCTGGTCGGCGGTCTTGAAGTACATCACCACCATGCCCAGGCTGCCCCGGTCGGCCCACACGCAGATGCCCAGCGGCACGGTCTCGGCCTTGCCGTCGCCGCAGCGCGCCTCACCGCCGAGCGGGCCGGCGTCGACGGCCGCCATCTCGCCCACGGTCAGCTGCTTGGACAGGCCGTCCACATAGGCGTCGAGCTCCTTCTTCGGGTCCGTCAGCAGCCCGGACACGCCCGTGATCATGACGAGATCCTGCTTGGTCGGGTCACCGTAGAAGGCGGCGACCGTGCTCGTCGCGTTCCCCGCAGCCGTCTTCATCTCGTTGACCGCCTGGTCGGCGGCCGTCTGAAGCTCCGGGTTGGTGAGCTTCGGCCGGCCGGCGAGGGTGGCCGGCGCGACCACCCGGGTCTTGCTGGCATCCACAACGGCGCCCACGTCGTCCTTGACGGCGAACCAGGTGATCGCCACGCCGCCGAGGCAGAGCACCAGCACCACTGCCAACACGATCAGCACGATCTTGCCGACGTTCGACTTCTTCGCCGGCGGCGGGCCGCCGGCCAGGTTCGGGTCACCGTACGGCTGACCCGGCTGCGCGGGCGGGAAACCCGACTGCGCGGGCGGGAAGCCACCCTGCGCCGGTGGGAAGCCCGGCTGCGCGGGCGGGAAGCCACCGGGCTGCTGCGGCTGTCCCTGCTGCTGTGGCGGCGGCCAACCGCCAGGCTGCTGGCCCGGCTGCTGCGACGGGTCGGGGGAATCGTGCGGCGGGCCGTAGGGATTGGCCGGCGGCTGGGACATCAGTCAGCTCCAAGATGGGTGTGCAAAACGCGTGATCCTAACCCGGTGCGGAGTCCGTCGTTGTCCCTGCGGAAACCCGCAACCGGCGATCGACTGATCACAAACGGTCGCGGTGGCCGGGCCGTCCACGAGGGACGGTCCGACCACCGCGACTGTGGTAACGCTATCGATCAGGCCGGCAGGCTCGCCGCGCCACGCGGCAGGAACCGCTGGCCGGTGACCCGCTCGGAGGTGCCGGTCCGGTCCAGGTACGGCGTGACACCGCCCAGGTGGAACGGCCAACCGGCGCCCAGGATCATGCACAGGTCGATGTCCTGCGCCTCGGCGACCACACCCTCGTCCAGCATCAGCCGGATCTCCTGCGCGAGCGCGTCCAGCGCGTTCTGGCGTACCTGCTCGGCGGTCAGCGGCTGGTCACCCACCACGAGCAGCTTGGCGACCTCTTCGTTGACCTGGTCGTCGACCACGATCGGTTGGCCCGAGTCGGCGATCCGCTTGAGGTTCTCGCTGACCCCGAACCGGTCCGGGTACGCGGCGTGCAGAGTGCCGCCCACGTGGTACGCCACGGCCGGCCCGACCAACTGGAGCAGGGCGAGCGGGCGCATCGGCAGGCCCAGCGGGTCCAGTGCGCTGTTCGCCACGTCCAGCGGCGTCCCGGCGTCGACGGCGGCGAAGACGGTGCCCAGGAAGCGGGTGAGTAGCCGGTTCACCACGAACGCCGGTGCGTCCTTGACCAGCACGCTCGACTTCTTGAGCTGCTTGCCGACCGCGAACGCGGTGGCCAGCGTGACGTCGTCGGTGCGCTCGCCCCGGACGATCTCCAGCAGCGGCAGCACCGCCACCGGATTGAAGAAGTGGAAGCCGACCACCCGCTCGGGGTGCTCCAACTCGGCGGCCATCTCGGTGATCGACAGCGAGCTGGTGTTGGTGGCCAGCACCGCCTCCGGAGAGACGATCTTCTCCAACTCGGCCCAGACCTGCTTCTTGACGCCCAGGTCCTCGAAGACCGCCTCGATGACGAAGTCGGCGTCGGCGAAGGCGCTCTTGTCGACAGTGCCGCTGACCAGGCCGTACAGCTTGGCGGCGGTGCCCTTGTCCATCCGGCCTTTGGTGACGGCCTTCTCGATCTGGGTGTGCACGTAGCCGACGCCCTTGTCCACGCGGGACTGGTCGAGGTCGGTCATCACCACCGGCACCTGGAGGCGGCGGGCGAACAGCAGCGCCAGCTGGCTGGCCATCAGACCCGCGCCGACGATGCCGACCTTGGTGATCGTCCGGGCCAGGCCCTTGTCCGGTGCGCCGGCCGGGCGCTTGGCCCGCCGCTGCACCAGGTCGAACGCGTACAGGCCGCTGCGCAACTCCTCGGAGAAGACCAGATCCGCGAGGGCCTCGTCCTCGGCGGCGGTGCCGGCGGCGAAGTCGCCGTCCTTCGCCGTCTCCAACAGGTCGAGCGCCCTGTACGCGGCCGGGACCGCGCCGTGTAGCCGCTGGTTCAGGGTCTCCCGGGCGAAGTAGAGCACGCCCGCCCACATGTCCTTGTCGACCTCGGGCCGGGTCACTGTGACCTGACCCCGGACCACGCCGGCCGCCCACTCCAGGGACCGCTCCAGGAAGTCCGCCGGCTCCAGCAGGACGTCCGCGATGCCCAGCTCGGCCGCCTGCTTCGGCTTGAGCATCTTGTTCTGCATCAGCGGGTTCTGGATGATCACCTGGGTCGCGGCGGGGATGCCGATCAGGTTCGGCAGCAGCTGCGTGCCGCCCCAGCCGGGCACCAGACCGAGGGAGACCTCGGGCAACGCGAGGGCCGCCGCCCCGCCGGAGAGCGTCCGGTAGTGGCAGTGCAGCGCCAACTCCAGGCCACCGCCCATCGCCGCGCCGTTGACGAACGCGAAGGTGGGGACGCTGCTGTCCTTGAGCCGGGCGAAGACCCGGTGGCCGAGCCGGCCGATCTCCAGCGCCTGCGCGCGGTCGGCGAGCTGCGGCAGGCCGACGATGTCCGCGCCCACGCAGAAGATGTACGGCTTGCCGGTGACCGCGATGAACGCCGGGTCGGCGGCGAGCGCGGCGGTGATCGCCTCGTCCAGGCTGGCCAGCCCACCAGGGCCGAAGGTGTTCGGCTTGGTGTGGTCGAAGCCGTTGTCCAGGGTGATCAGGGCGGCGGGCCGGTCCAGCCCCGGCACGTTCACCTGGCGCAGCAACGCCCTGGTGACGACCTCGTTCGGTGCGGCGAGCGCGCTCACTTAGCTCCCTCCCAGTGCGGGTTCTCCCAGATGACAGTGCCGCCCATGCCGATGCCGATGCACATCGCGGTGAGGCCGTAGCGGACCTCGGGGTGCTCGGCGAACTGGCGGGCCAGCTGCGTCATAAGCCGCACGCCGGAGGAGGCCAACGGGTGACCGATGGCGATCGCGCCGCCCCACGGGTTGACCCGTGCGTCGTCGTCGGCGATCCCGAAGTGGTCGAGGAAGGCGAGAACCTGCACGGCGAACGCCTCGTTCAGCTCGAACAGGCCGATGTCGTCGATGCTGAGGCCGGCGAGGCGCAGCGCCTTCTCCGTCGACGGGATCGGGCCGACGCCCATCACCTCCGGCTCGACTCCGACGAAGCCGAACGAGACCAGCCGCATGGCGACCGGCAGACCCAGCTCGCGGGCGGTGGCCTCGTCGGCCAGCAGACTCGCTGTGGCGCCGTCGTTCAGGCCGGCCGCGTTGCCCGCGGTGACCTTGCCGTGCGGGCGGAACGGGGTCTTCAGGGTGGCGAGCTTCTCCAGCGAGGTGTCCCGCGGGGCCTCGTCCACAGTGGCCAGACCCCAGCCGCCCTCGGCGTCGCGGATCGACATCGGCACCAGGTCGTCCTGGAGCTTGCCGTTGGCGTACGCCTTGGCGGTCTTCTGCTGCGAGGCGAGCGCGAACGCGTCGGTGCGTGCCTTGGTGATGTGCGGGACCAGGTCGTGCAGGTTCTCCGCGGTGGAGCCCATCACCAGTGCGGACGGGTCGACCAGCTTCTCCGCGATGATGCGCGGGTTGGGGTCGACGCCCTCACCCATCGGGTGGCGGCCCATGTGCTCGACGCCACCGGCGATGGCGATGTCGTACGCGCCCATCGCGATGCCGCTGGCCACCGTGGTGACGGCGGTCATCGCCCCCGCGCACATCCGGTCGATGGCGAAGCCGGGAACGGTCTTGGGCAGCCCGGCCAGCAGGGCGGCGGTGCGGCCGATGGTGAGGCCCTGGTCGCCGATCTGGGTGGTGGCCGCGATGGCGACCTCCTCGACCCGCTCCGGGGGCAGCTGCGGGTTGCGGCGCAGCAGTTCCCGGATGCAGCGGATCACCAGGTCGTCGGCGCGGGTGTTGGCGTACATGCCACCCGCCTTGCCGAACGGGGTACGGACGCCGTCGACGAAGACGACATCGCGAACTTCACGGGGCACTTGAGCCTCCTATTCGACCGTGATTCGGCCTTCGCGCCAGGCGGCACGCCGGACCGAACGAGGGTCGCGGACACGGGCACGTTTCCCTCGGATGCTACTCGCCAGTAACCAACCCCGTCCCCACCCCCCGCTGTGGCCCACCCCACACCCCACCGTCACCTTGGGATCGTCCAACTTCCGACGATCATGAGGTTGGCGGGGCTGTGGATCTCCTGGAGGCCCGTCAACCTCATGATCACCCGGGTTCGTGGGAGGGGGTCAGGGGAGGGGCGGGGTGGGGGTCAGGGCTTCGGTCAGGTCGTGAGTGAGGAGCCCGATCTGCCACTCGCGGGCGTTGAGGCCGCGCAGGGTCTCCGCGACCGAAGCCTCGGTCATCTCCTCCGGCGGGGTCCACGCCAGCCGGCGGATCGAATCTGGAGTGATCAGGTTCTCCGGCGGAAGGTTGTGCTCACCGGCGATGCGGATCACGACCTCCCGGCAGCGGGCCAGCCGACCGGCCGCCACCGGGTCCCGTTCGGCCCACCGGTGCGGCGGGGGCGGACCCTCCACGGCCGGCGAGACCGGCAGGGAATCCTCCGGCAGCTGCCGGGCGTCGTCGAGCGCGGCCAGCCAGGTGCGGGCCAGCCGACGGACCGACCGGCCGCCGAAACCGGGCAGGGTCAGCAGGGTCTTCTCGTCCTTCGGATCCAGCTCGGCCGCGGCGATGATGGCCGAGTCGGGCAGCACCCGACCGGGAGCGGCGTCCCGCCGGGAGGCGATCTGGTCCCGGGCGTACCACATCGAGCGGACCCGGGCCTGGGCCCGCGCGCCCCGCAGCCGGTGGATGCCCGAGGTGCGCCGCCACGGCTCCGCACGGACCCGGGGCGGACGTGCCCCGGTGCGGACCAGCGCGGCGAACTCCTCCGCGGCCCAGGCCGACTTGCCCTGCCGGGTCAGCTCGGCGTCCAGCGCGTCCCGCAGGTCGGTGAGCAGCTCCACGTCGAGGGCGGCGTACGTCAACCACGACTCGGGCAGCGGTCGGCTCGACCAGTCGGCCGCCGAATGGTGCTTCTCCAGGGTGAACCCGAGCAACTGTTCGGTGAGCGCGGCCAGCCCGACGCGTTCGAAGCCGGCCAGTCGAGCCGCCAGCTCGGTGTCGAACAGTCGGCGCGGACGCAACCCCACCTCGGCCAGACAGGGCAGATCCTGGCTGGCCGCGTGGAGGACCCACTCGGCCTCGCCGATCACCGCGTCCAGCGCGCTGAGGTCGGGCAGGGGCAGCGGGTCGATCAGCGCCGTGCCCGCACCGGCCCGGCGCAACTGCACCAGGTACGCGCGCTGGCTGTAGCGGTAGCCGGAAGCCCGCTCGGCGTCCAGGGCGACCGGGCCGGTGCCCGCCGCGAAGCGGGCCACCACCTCGGCAAGCTCGGCCGGGGCGGCCACCGGATCGGGGGTGCCGTCACGCGGGGCGATCAGCGGAACGGGCCCACCGTCGGCCGGGTCGGCCCCCTCGCCCGCCGGCTGCGGCTGGGCCGACGGCGGGTGCTGGGGTGCGTTTCCCGGAAGTTCTTCGGTGGGCCGACGGCGCAGGGGTGGTTCGTCGGTCACCTGCCAACCCTAGTGCGCGCGGAGATCCGACGGGTGCAGCCGGTCCGGCGTGTGTCGATCAGGTGTCCGCGAAGTGTCGTTCCGAGCGCCGAACATCAGGCCGCGCCGGCCGGGCGGCGGTCGGAGAGGGCCGTCACGCCCGGTGGGGGGAGGCCGGCGGTGGAGGCGAGCAGCGCGCACCAGCCGAGCAGGTGTGGGGTCAGGTCGTCGTCGATCGGCGTCCAGGACGCGCGGATCTCGATGTCACCGACGGTCGGTGGCCCGGCGAGGTCGCCGAACCGGGTCGACATGGTCTGCGTCACCGTCCCGCCGATCGCCCGGTGGCCGGCGTCCTGGGCGTCCAGCGCGTCGGTCAGCCACGTCCAGCCGACCCCGGGCAGCAGCGGGTCGGCGGCCAGGTCGACCTCCAACTCGGCGGTCACGTAGGTGACCAGCCGCAGGGTGCCCTGCCACGCCTCGTGCCCGACCGGGTTGTGCAGCAGGATCAGCCGGCCGGTCGCGACCTCGTCGTCGTCGCGCAGCACTGTCGCGGCGAGCGCGAACGTGTACGGGGCCAGCCGCTGGGGGGCGCCGACCTCCTCCAGGGTGATCTCCGGCCGGGGGGCGGCCGACCGCAGCCCGGCGACCGCTCGGGCGAACGTCTCCGGGAGCGCGATCGGGGGGGCCATGTCGGCAGCCTATGCCGCCGTCCGTCGCCCGCTTCGACGGCGCGCCGACGCTCAGCGAAGGGCACCGGGCGTAAGGAACGGTGCCCTTCCTCTCACCCCCACCCGGTTGGGGGTGGCGGGCGTGGCACGATTGCGGCGATGACCACGGACACCACGGGCACTGTCGCCCGAGACGGAGAATCCCGCCCCGGCGGACCGGCCGACTCGCCCTTCATCCGGGCCTGCCGACGTCGGCCCGTTCCGCACACCCCGGTCTGGTTCATGCGCCAGGCCGGCCGCTCCCTGCCGGAGTACCGGGAGATCCGGGCGAGCGTGCCGATGCTGGAGTCCTGCCGCCGACCGGAGCTGGTCACCGAGATCACTCTCCAGCCGGTGCGCCGACACGGCGTGGACGCGGCCATCCTGTTCAGCGACATCGTGGTGCCCGTCGCCGCGGCCGGGATCGACCTGGACATCGTGCCGGGCACCGGCCCGGTGGTCGCCGAGCCGATCCGCACCGCCGCCGACGTGGAGCGGATCCGCCCGATCACCCGCGACGACGTCTCGTACGTGGACGAGGCCGTCCGGCAGTTGGTGGTCGAGCTGGGCGACACCCCGCTCATCGGCTTCGCCGGCGCGCCGTTCACGCTCGCCAGCTACCTCGTTGAGGGCGGGCCGTCGCGCACCCACGCGAAGACCAAGGCCCTGATGTACGGCGATCCCGAGCTGTGGCACGCGCTCTGCGGCCGGCTCGCCGAGGTGACGTTGGCCTTCCTGCGGGTGCAGATCGAGGCCGGCGTCTCCGCCGTGCAGCTGTTCGACTCGTGGGCCGGCGCGCTCTCCGAGGCCGACTACCGCCGTTTCGTGTTGCCGCACTCGACCGCCGTGCTGAGCGGGCTGGCGCACGCCGGGGTGCCCCGGATCCACTTCGGGGTGGGCACCGGCGAGCTGCTCGGCGCGATGGGCGAGGCCGGGGCGGACGTGGTCGGCGTCGACTGGCGTACGCCGCTGTACGTGGCCACCGGCCGGATCGGCGCGGACAAGGCGGTGCAGGGCAACCTGGACCCGTGCGTGCTGCTGGCGCCGTGGCCGGTCGTCGAGGCCGAGGTACGCCGCATCCTGGAGCAGGGCCGGGCGGCCCCCGGGCACGTGTTCAACCTCGGCCACGGTGTGCTGCCGGAGACCGACCCGGAGGTGCTGACCCGGGTGGTCGCGCTGGTGCACGAGCTGTCCAGCCGCCGGGCCGACCAGGGCTGACCGGTGACGCGGCAGCCCTGGCGGGTGGCGGTTGTCGGCGGCGGGATCGCCGGCCTGGCCGCCGCGGTCCGCCTGCGCGACCGCGCACCGGCCGGCACCGAGATCACCGTGTACGAGCAGTCCGGTGCGCTGGGCGGAAAGCTGCGCACCGGGGAGTTGGCCGGCCAGCCGGTGGAGTTCGGCGCGGAATCGTTCCTGATGCGCGACCCGACCGGCGCCGAGAGCGCGGCGGTGGCGTTGGCCCGCCGGCTCGGGCTGGCCGAGAGGATCGTGCACCCCACAGTGGGGCAGGCCGCGTTGGTCGTCGACGGGGGGCTGCGCCCCATCCCGGGCGGCACCCTGGTGGGCGTACCCGGGGATCTGGATCGGGTGGCCGCTGTCGCCCGCCCGGCCGCGGACGCCGACACCGACGGCGGTCGGCCGCTGGTCGGGCCCGACGCGGACGTCTCGGTGGGTGCGCTGGTCCGGTCCCGCTTCGGGGACGAGGTGGTCGAGCGGTTGGTCGACCCGATGCTGGGTGGCGTGTACGCGGGCCGCGCGGACGATCTCTCCCTGGTCACGACGATGCCCGCGCTGGCCCGGGCGGCCCGGGTGGAGCACACCCTGGTCGGCGCGGTCCGGGCCGCGCAGGCCGCCGCGCCGCGTGCGCCCGGCGCGCCGGTCTTCGGCACCCTGGCCGGTGGGCTGAGCACCCTGGTCGAGGCGGCGGTGACGGCCAGCGGCGCGACGGTACGGCGGGACGCCGCAGTGCGCGAGTTGACGCCTACCGGCACCGGTTGGCGCCTCACCGTCGGCCCGACCCGCGACCCTGACGACGGCTCCAGGTCGCGGCGCGGCGGTAGACGCGCCGAGCTGGAGTCGTCGATGGTCGACGTGGACGCGGTGGTGCTGGCGGTGCCGGCCCGACCGGCGGCGCGGCTGCTCGCCGGCCCCGCGCCGGCGGTGGCGGCGGGCGTCGGCGCGCTTGACTACGCGAGCGTCGCCCTGGTCACCATGGCGTTGCCGCAGCCGCGACTGCCCGAGCTGTCCGGCTTCCTGGTGCCCAGCACCGAGGGCCTGCTGATCAAGGCGGCGACCTTCTTCACCACCAAGTGGGGGCACCTGCGCCGGCCGGACGGGTTGGCCCTGGTGCGCGCCTCGGTGGGCCGGTACGGCGAGGAGGCGCACCTGCAACGCCCCGACGCGGACCTGGCGGCCACCGTGCACCGCGAGCTGTCGGCGGTGCTCGGCACCCCGCTGCCCGCACCGGTCGACGGGCACGTGCAGCGGTGGGGCGGTGCGCTGCCGCAGTACGCGCCGGGGCACGCCGACCGGCTCGCCGCCGCGCGGACGGCGTTGCGGGCCGCGCACCCCACACTGGTCCTCGCCGGCGCCGGCTACGACGGCGTCGGCATCCCGGTCTGCGTCCGCTCCGGCGAGACGGCGGCCGAAGAGATCATCACAGCACTGGGAGGATCGGCGAGATGACCGAGCAGACCAACGCGGCCCGGTTGCGGGAGCTGAACGACAGCATCCGCTACACCATGTGGTCGGTGTTCCGGGCCAGCTCCCCGCTGCCGTCGCTGCGGGACAACGTCACCGGCGAGGTGGTGTCCCTCTTCGACGAGCTGGCCGGCAAGGACGTCGTGGTCCGAGGCGTGTACGACGTCTCCGGGCTGCGCGCCGACGCGGACGTGATGATCTGGTGGCACTCCGCGTCCCCGGACGCGCTCCAGGACGCGTACCTGCGGTTCCGCCGCACCACGCTGGGCCGGGCGCTGACCCCGGTGTGGTCGCAGATGGCGCTGCACCGGCCGGCGGAGTTCAACAAGAGCCACATCCCGGCGTTCCTGGCCGGCGAGGAGGCCCGCCCCTACATCTGCGTGTACCCGTTCGTCCGCTCCTACGAGTGGTACCTGCTTCCCGACGCCGAGCGGCGGGAGATGCTTGCCGAGCACGGGAAGATGGCCCGCGGCTACCCGGACGTGCGGGCCAACACCGTCGCCTCGTTCGCGCTCGGCGACTACGAGTGGATGCTCGCCTTCGAGGCCGACGAACTGCACCGGATCGTCGACCTGATGCGGGACCTGCGCGCCTCCGGCGCCCGCCGGCACGTCCGCGAAGAGGTCCCGTTCTACACCGGCCGCCGCCGCTCGGTAGCCGAGATCGTCAACTGCCTGGTCTGACCCACCCCACCCCTCCCCGCGATCTTGCACTTTCTGTCCCGACGAAAAGGGCATAAGTCGCGATCCGGCGACCGAAAGTGCAAGATCGCGGGGAGGGAAGGGGCGGGGAGGGCGCGGAGGCGTGGTGGGGGCGTGGTTAGAGGGTGCGTTGCATTACCTGTTCGCGGCCTACGCCGTCGGGTAGGAGATCGCCCAGCTCGTCGGTCTGCGTGAAGCCCACGCGCTCGTAGAGGGCCTTTGCGGGCGTGTTGTCCGGCATGACGCTGAGGCGCAGCCGGTCGGCGCCGCGCTCGTGGGCCCAGCGCGCCACCTCATCCACCAGGCAGTCGCCGACACCCTTGCCGCGGGCGTCGGGGTGCACCCACATCGAGATCAGGTCCATCATCAGCGGGTCCGCAGTCGGCACGCCGCTCGACATCCCGACCGGACTCCCGTCCAGGACGGCTACCAGGTTGTGTGAGCCGGGGATGCTCAGCCGGTCGCGCCAGCGTTGCTCGCGGTCGCCGTCGCCCTGCCAGTCGGCGAGCCGGGAGCCGAACGCTCCCGGCGCCTCGCTGAGGGCGGCCAGCCGCAGTTCGCGCCAGGTGGGCCAGTCATCGGGGGTGAGCACCCTGATCTCGATCATGCGGGGATGGTGCCCGGACGGACCGCCGGGCACCACCGCATTTCCCACCGGCCGGCGCCGCACCCCCGCCCGGGTGCGGCGCCGGACGGGGATCAACTGGTCGTCGTACAGGAGACCAGCGGAACTGGGTTGCTGCCGTTCCACGAGCCGAGGAAACCGAACGTGGTGCTCGCTCCGGCGGCGAGGGTGCCGTTGTGGTTGGCGTTACGTGCCGTGACCAGCGTGCCGCTGGCGCCGACCGTCGCGTTCCACGACGAGGTGACCTGCTGGCCGTTGTTGTAGTTCCAGCTCACCGACCAGCCCTGGGTCGGTGAACCGCCCGCTGTCACCTTCACCTCGGCCTGGAAGCCACCGGACCATTGACCGGTGACCTGGTACGTCGCCGTGCAGGCACCGGCCGGCGGCGGGGTCGTCGGCGGCGGCGTGGTGGGCGGGGGCGTGGTCGGTGGCGGGGTCGTCGGCGGGGGCGTGGTCGGCGGCGGGGTCGTCGAGCCGCCGCCGAAGTCGACGTCGCTGCACAGGTAGTACGACTGGTCCAGGTGGCTGGCCTGCCAGACGGTGTAGACGATGTGCCGTCCGGTGCGGCCCGGCGCGCTCACCGGGATCTGGATCGAGACACCACTGGGGTCCGGGCTCCACTGGGAGGCGGGCGTGTTGCCGATCTGGCCGGCCAACTCCAGGTTGCCCCAGCCGAGTGTTTGGCTGGCCGCGTTGAAGCCCTGCTTGGTCACGTACACCCGGATGTAGTCGGCGCCGTGACGGGCCTGGTCGACGAAGCGGAGCCGGAAGTTGTTCGACACCGCTGTGGTCTTCCAGGCGCCGATGGTGTCCAGCGCGTTGTAGCGCGGGCTCTGGGTGCGTCCGCCGCTGCAGAGTTGGCCGTCGGGGACGGCGGCCTGGTGGTTGCCCCCCACACCCTCGCGGTACAGGCCGTTCCAGTTCCACATGGCGGCCGGGTCGGCCTGCCAGGCCTGCCAGCACATCGGGTCCTCGGTGGCCATCCGCGGGTTCTGGAAGTCGCTGCCCCAACGTTGCCAGCAGCCGTAGTTGCGTGAGGCCGGGTCGACGACCGAACCGTGCGCCGAGGCGGGTTCGGCCCGCATGGTGGTCACTGCGGTCGTCAAAAGGAGCGTGGTGGTCGCCGCGATGGCGAACAACCAGAGCACGCGTCGTGATCGGGTGGGAGTGAACATGGAGCCCCCGGGGGGATGAGGTCGGACGTCGACACCCGGATCGCCGGGAGTTGCCCACTCCCGTGCCTGATCGCTGGCTCCCGCGATGGCTCTACCGGCACCATGCCAGCTCGATCGTCAGCCGTCAATGGCATCGCGCCGCATCGGGGTGTGCGGGATGCCGTCCTCGACGTACTCGGGGCCGCTCACCGCGAAGCCGTGCCGGGTGTAGAACGCGACCAGGTGCGACTGGGCGTCCAGCACGCAGGCCCGGTTGCCCACCACCTCCAGCGCCGCGGTCATCAGCCGGCCGGCGTGCCCGCCGCCGCGCGCCTCCGGGGCCACCACGACCCGACCGATCCGGGCGTCGCCGTTCGGGTCGGCCAGGATCCGCAGGTACGCCAGTGGCGCGCCGCCGTCGGTGAGCCAGAGGTGCCGGGTGCCCGGCTCGACGTCGCGCCCGTCGAGCTCCGGGTACGGGCAGTTCTGCTCCACCACGAACACGTCGATGCGCAGCTTGAGCAGGTCGTGGAAGGTGCGGGCGTTCAGGTCGGCGAAGGAGGCCGTCCGGAGCTCGGTGGTCTGTTGGGGCATCCACCGATGGTAGGTCGGGTGGGTTCACCGGGGTTCCGCCCGGTCGGGTGCCAGGTAGGTGGCGGCCACGGCGGTGAGCAGCAGGACGCCGCCGCCGATCACCGGCAGGGGGAGCGGTTCGTGTAGCAGGGCCACCGCCAGGGCCGCGGCGGTGAGCGGTTCGAGCAGGGTGAGCACGGCCGCGACGCTGCCCGGTGTGGTGCGCAGTCCGGCGTAGAACAGCGCGTACGCGACAGCCGTGGTTATCACGCCGAGGTGCAGGAGCAGCGCCACGGTGTCGAGGCGTACCGGCAGGCCGACCCCGGCGACCACTGCGAACGGCGCCAGGGTCAACGCGCCGACCACTGTGGAGATGGTGGTCAGCGCCATCGGCGCGGTGCGCTGCGACACCTGGCGGCTGATCAGGGTGGTGACCGCGTACCCGAGGCCGGAGCCGGCCGCCGCGAGCAGGCCGAGCAGCGGGGCGGGCGCCGCCGCGCCGGGGTGCTCGGTGGCACCGGTGATCAGGACGAGGCCGGCCACCGCCGCGACCAGCGTGCCGAGTCGCAGCGGGCCGGGGAGTCGGCGGGCGCGTACCGACTCCCAGGCCGCGGCGAGCACCGGGGCTAGGCCCAGGCTGACGATGGTGGCCACGCTGACGCCGGCCCAGGCCACGGCGGCGAAGTAGAGCGCCTGGTAGAGGCCGAGGCCGACGCCGGTGAGCAGCAGCGGTACGGGTGCGGCGCGCACTGTGGCCACTATCGTGCGGAGCCGGCCGGCGGTGCACGCCAGCAGCACGAGCGCGGCGATGGCGAGGCGGTGGAAGCCGATGCTCACCGGGCTGAGCCCGGTGCTCTCGCGCAGCAGTTGCACCGCCACGCCGGTGGTGCCCCACAGCACGCCGGTGACGCTGATCTGGATGAGGCCGCTGCGGGCGGCGTGGCGGGCGGCCGAGGCGGCCGGCAGCGAGGTACGGGTCGTGGACACGGGAGCGCTCCGAAGGTGAGCCGTTGACGGGGACGACGTCGACGGAGCGCGTACGACAGGGTGGCCGAGCGGGGTCAGGTCACCCGGTCGGCGAGAGGCGCGGCGCTCCGCTCAGGAGCGCGGCGGGGGCAGGACGCCCAGGAATGGCCGCATGGCGACGACCGTACCCCAGCGTGGCGGTCCGGAGGGCCCGCGGCCGGGCTGGCGCGGTCAGGCCGGGCGGGCGCCGACGGCGTCGCGGATCTCCGCGCCCACGGCGCCCTCGACGGCGCGGGCGCAGTGTGCGCAGCAGAAGAAGCGGCCGTTGACCTCGACGCCGTGCCCGACGATCTTGACCTGGCAGTGCTCGCAGATCGGTGCCATGCGCTGGATCGCGCACTCGAACGAGTCGAAGGTGTGCACGTCGCCGCTGACGGTGTGCACCTCGAACGCCATCCAGTAGTCGTTGCCGCAGACCTCGCAGGTTGCCACCGAAAACCTCCGTTAAGTGAACAAGTACCTACAGAATCCCCCCGGGTGCCGCGACGTGGGGCGGAACGCCGACGCCTGGCCATGTCGACGGCGTGTCGGCGTCGGCGTGTTGTCCGTTATGCCGGGTGAACCGCCGCAACCCCCGGAGGATCATCGTGATCAAGCGCAACAAGCTCTTCGGCAACCAGACCCGGGTCACCTTCTGTCTGCCCCGCGACGTCCCGCCCGGCCCGGTGAGTGTCGTCGGCTCCTTCAATGGCTGGCAGCCGGGCCGGCACGAACTGGTGGCCCGCCGCGACGGCACCAGGACGGTGACGGTGAAGCTGCCGCCGGGGGAGTACCGGTTCCGTTACCTCGGCACCGGGGGCGTCTGGTTGGACGACGAGTCGGCCGACCAGGTCGACGACCGGGGCTGCCTGCTCCGGCTCTGAGAAGAAAACTGCCGCCATCGATGGATTTATCGATGAGAGTCTTTACTGTTAACAATGTTTAAATTACCTTGAGGGCACCTCACCGCACCTGGAGAAGGAGCTGCCCCCATGCGTCGAAGAATCACCGTCCCGCTGGTGGCGGCGGGCGCCGTCGCCGCCACCCTCACCGTCGCCGCCCCCGCGCAGGCGCACGGATACGTCTCCGCCCCACCGAGCCGGCAGGCGCTCTGCGCGCAGGGCCGGGTGCCCGACTGCGGGCAGATCAAGTACGAGCCGCAGAGCGTCGAGGGCCCCAAGGGCCTGCGCAGCTGCAATGCCGGAATCGCCCAGTTCGCCGTCCTCAACGACGACAGTCGGGGCTGGCCGGCCACCTCGGTGGGTAGCTCGCTGACCTTCACCTGGGTGAACACCGCCCGGCACGCCACCAGCAACTGGGAGTACTGGATCGGCAACACCCGGGTCGGCGTGGTCAACGGCAACGGCCAACAGCCGGGCGCCACGGTGTCCCACAACGTCAATCTCGGCGGCTTCTCCGGCCGACAGAAGATCCTCGCGGTGTGGAACATCTCCGACACTGCGAACGCCTTCTACTCCTGCATCGACGTGCAGATCGGCGGCGGAGGGTCGACCCCGACCCCGACCCCCACCACCTCGCCCACCCCACGGCCCACCCCGACCGCCACGCCGACCACTCCGCCCGCGCCGGGCGGCAGTTGGACGACGGGCCGGGCGTACCAGGTCGGCGACCAGGTCACCTACGGCGGAGCGACGTACCGCTGCCGGCAGGCGCACACCGCGATCCCGGGCTGGGAGCCGCCGAACGTACCGGCGCTCTGGCTCCAGGTCTGACCGCACGGGTGCGGCCCTCTGGCTGCACCCGTGTCGCCGCCCTCGCGTGAACGGAGCCACCGGCATGCCCCGCCGTACCCCGCTGGCGTCAGTCGTTGCCGCTCTGCTGCTCATCGGAGCCTGCGCCGGACCGCCCACGTCGAGCCCGCCGACCCTGCCGCAGCCGGCCCCCGCCTCCCCGGCCGGCTCGGCGGCGGCCGGGTCCTCGGGCGTCGGGTCCGCAGTCGGGGCGGACGCGATGAGCGGGATCGACGTGGTGTTCCTGAGCACGATGGTCGGGCACAGCGAACGCACCCTGCAGATCGTCGGGCTGGTCCGGGACCGGGTGCGCGACGAGACGCTGCGCACCCTGGCCGCCGCCATCGAGGCGACCGAGGGCGACGAACTGGCCGCCATGCGCGGCTGGTTGCCCACGACCGGGCCGGGCGCCAGCGCCGCCGCACACCACCACGACGGGCACGGCGACGACGCCGCGCTCGACCGGCTGCGGACCGCGCCGGACGCGGACGTCGACAGCGTGCTGCGCGAGGTGCTCGCCGACCACCAGCGGTCGGCCGCCGACCTGGCCCGGTCCCACGTCGGCGTCGGACGCAACGAACGGGTCCGCGACCTGGCCCGGCGGATCGAGCAGTCCCGGACCGCCGAGGTCGAGCTGCTCAGGGGTACGCCCTGAGCAGCGGTCACGCCTTTAGCCCGGTCACGCCTTGAGTGCCGTCACGCCCTGGGTGCCCGGGTCAGCGGGGTTCCAGCTTGATGGAGACCGAGTTGACGCAGTGCCGGGTGTCCTTCGGGGTGAAGCCCTCGCCGTGGAAGACGTGCCCGAGGTGACTGTCGCAGCGGGCGCAGCGGATCTCCGTACGGGCCATGCCGAGGGTGCGGTCCTCGATCTCCTTGACCCGGCCCGGGATGGCATCGTCGAAGCTCGGCCAGCCGCAGTGCGAGTCGAACTTGGTGTCGCTGGAGAACAGCTCCAGCCCGCAGGCGCGACAGTGGTAGACCCCCTGGGTCTTCGTGTCCACGTACTCGCCCGTCCACGGGCGTTCGGTGCCGGCCTCCCGCAGGACGTGGAACTCCTCGGGGGTCAGTCGGACCCGCCACTCTTCGTCGGTACGGGGCAGCTCGTTGTCGTCAAGACTCACCCGTCAACGGTACGTCGAACGTCGGGGGCTTGGCATAAGGTCGCGGGATGGGTGGCACCAAGGCTGCGGCCGCCGAGGTCGAGGTGGCCGGGCACACCGTCCGGCTGAGCAGTCCAGATCGGGTGATCTTCCCGCAGCGGGGGTTCACCAAGGCGGACGTGTTCCACTACTACCTCGCGGTCGGCGACGGGATCATGCGCGCCCTGCGGGACCGGCCGACCACCCTGCAACGCTTCCCCGAGGGCGTCGAGGGTGAGGCGTTCTTCCAGAAGCGGGTTCCCACCCGGGGCGTGCCGCCCTGGGTGACGACCGCGCAGATCACCTTCCCGAGCGGGCGGAACGCGGCGGAGCTCTGCCCGGCCGACCTGGCGCACGTGGCCTGGGCGGCGCAGATGGGCACCATCGTCTTCCACCCCTGGCCCGTGCGGGCCGCCGACGTCGACCGCCCCGACGAGCTGCGCATCGACCTGGACCCGCAGCCCGGCACCGACTTCGCCGACGCGGCACGGGCCGCCGGTGAGGTCCGCGCGCTCCTCGACGAGCTGGGCGCGACCGGCTGGCCGAAGACCTCCGGCGGCCGGGGCGTGCACGTCTACCTGCGCATCCAACCCCGCTGGACGTTCACCGAGGTGCGCCGGGCCACCATCGCGCTGGCCCGGGAGGTGGAGCGCCGCAACCCCGACCTGGTCACCACCGCCTGGTGGAAGGAGGAGCGCGGCACCCGGGTCTTCGTCGACTTCAACCAGATGGCGCGCGACCGCACGATCGCCTGCGCGTACTCGCTGCGGGCCAACGCGCGGGCCACCGTTTCGACCCCGGTCACCTGGGACGAGCTACCCGACGTCGACCCGGACGACTTCGACCTGCGCACCGTGCCGGCCCGGCTCGCCGAGCGAGGTGATCCGCACGCCGGCATCGACGACGCACCGTGGGACATCACCCCGCTGCTGGAGTGGGCGGAGCGTGACGCCGCCGCCGGCCAGGGTGACCTGCCGTACCCGCCGGACCACCCGAAGATGCCCGGCGAGCCCAAGCGCGTGCAGCCGAGCCGCGCCAAGCGCCCTCCCGAGGACGAGAGCGCCTGAGCGCGCTGGGTGCCGGGCTGCCCGGGGTCGGCAGGTCGTCGTCCCCGAGCAGCCCGACGTCTGCTACTGCTCTGCGTTGCAGGGATTGAACATCTTGGGGTGGACAGGGCCGCCGGCGGCCAACCTGTCGGCGGTCTCCCAGAAACCGTCCGCCCAGTAACCGTCGATGTCGATCTGCTGGAGTGCCTTCCAGTTGTGGCTGCTGCGCAACGCGTCAGTTGCCCGCCGGAGAGCGTCCTCGTCGTTGCTCTCTTTCGCGCGCTTCCATTCGGTGATCCACGCGCAGCCGACCGGGCCGATCACCCGGATGCCGAACTGGGAGGGGTCGTTGATGCCCTCGACGTTCAGCGTGGCGGGGTCGAAGCCCGGAGGGAGCGGCACGTCGGCGAGCACCGCGGCCGCCCGCTCGTTCACCCGCTCCGGCGTGACGATCTCCGCCGGGAGCGAGGCCAGCCACGTACGGGCATCCACGCGGACCACACTGGCGAGAACCCGGTCGAAGTCGGCTCGCGTCCAGGCACCCACGGTACGCACCTCGACGAAGGACCCGTCGCGAGGCTTGAGCAGGACCTCGAACTCGCGCTCGTTGTATCGGAACAGATCACCCGGCCAGCGGTCGACCTGCACGGACTCCGGCTTGCTGACCTGGAGCCGATCCTTGTGACGCACGGCGTACTCGGTGGCCTCGTACCAGCTCATCCTGAGGCCTCGCTCACCCTTGCTGTAGGTGATGCTGCCCGTTCTCTTGGCGAACCCGTCGACGTGCTGTGCCTTCCAGCCGGGCTGGTCGACCAGCAGCCGCGGGTTCTGCTCGGCTGCCTTGAGCACCATCGCCGAGTAGGAGCCCATTCCCGGAGCCACGGAGCTGGAGCTCGTCTCCGGTGCCGCTTCCTGGCCCCCCGGCTGCCCGGTCTTCACCATCGAGATGCCGAAGACGACGGCGAGTACGGCGGCCGCGACGCCTGCGGTGGCGAGGCCCCCCGTCAGGCGGCGGCGCGGGCGGGAGCGCCGGCCCGGAGGCTCGGTGACGGATTCGAGGATCGGCGTGGACATGATCTCCTCCAGGAGTTCCTGTGCGGCCCCGCCGAGGTGCGCGATGACCTCGGGGCGGTACGGGTCGGCGTCGCGGACCCTCCGGTCGAACTGTTCGTCGGTCATCTGCCCTCCTCAAGGGCGCGTACGGCCATGACGTCGAGTACATGTCCGGGTGGGTCGAGGTCGTGACCGATGAGGTCTCGCAACCGGGCTCGGGCACGAGACAGTCGGGTACGGACCGCAGCCGGGTTCAACTCAAGGACCACGGCGACCTCGCGCGGCTCCAGCCCCTCCCAGAAGGTCAGCATCAGCAACTCCCGGTCCACCTCGTTGAGCCGGGCCAGCGCCGCCCGGACGGTGAGTAGTTCGGGCACCTCGCTGCCCGGGTCGACGGCGAGGGCCGACCGGAATCGTTGCCGCAGCCGGTCGCCAAGCCGCCCCCGGCGGGCCCCGCTGCGGTGGTGGTTGGCCAGCACCCGCCGAGCCACGCCGTGCAGCCACAACCGGACCTCGGCCTCCGGCGGCATCTCGTGGCTGCGCCGCCAGGCGACGAGGAAGGTCTCGGCGACGATGTCGGCCGCGTCCTCGGGCTGCTCGACGCGTCGCATCGCGTACGCCAGCAGTGGTTCGAAGTTGGCCGCGTAGACGCGTTGGAAGCGTTTCTCGTGTTCAGTCCCGGAGCTCACGTCTATTCCATGTCCGGTCCGGCGCCTCTCGTGACAGCGGTCGAGCCGAGAATAATCGCGGCACGCGGTCCGTCGATGTCACGAGCGACGTGAGCATCGACGGTTCGCACGTCCGCGGCCGTGCGTCACAGGCATGAGCCCGGGTCCACAGTGGTGCCGATGATCGTGAACAGCATCCGGCGGAACATGTCGACCTCGGCCTGGCTGAAGTCGGCCATCGCGCTGCGCTCCGCCTCCTCGCTGGCGCGAGCGACCCGCGCCCGTACGTCGTCCCCGACGGCGGTGATCGCCGGGATGCGTCGTCGGCGGTCGTTGGGGTCGGCGTGGCGTACGACGAGATCTTCTTGTTCGAGTCGATCCAGTTGGGTCATCAGCGTGGTCTTGTCGAGGCCGAGCGCTCTGGCCAGCTCGACCTGGGTCAGCCCCGGTGTCTTGTCGAGCGCGCTCAACACGATGTAGTCGCGCAGCTGGAGGCCGTGCTTCTCGGCCTGCTCGCCGGTCACCACGTGCATTCGTTGGGCGGCGCGATGCAACAGCCAGGTGATCTCGGAGTCGAGTGACGGCGCTGGTCCAGCAGTCATCGCGCCGCACCCTCAAGGAGCGGGATTCCCTGGTAGGCGCGCTGGTCGTGGGCGGGGACGACCTGCATCAACTCGGTCAATGCGGCCGATCGCAGGATGCCCTGTCGCACCTGCCCGGCGTCGCTGTCGGCGAGGGTCCGGAGCAACCAGGGGCGTTCCACCCTTCGCTGGACGCCGTCCAGTTGCCAGGTCAGGTCGCCGATGAACGCGTAGCGCTGCCCCGATGGAAGGGTCACGAACGCGACCACGGACCCCGTTGTGTGGCCCCCGGCCAGCGCCAACACCAGTGACCCGTCGCCGTGGACGTCGAAGCTCGCGGAGAAGCCGAGGTAGGCGGGACCCTCGAAGGAGTATTCGCGGATCTCGTGGCCGGGCGAGACGGCGCGGAAGACCTTGCCGTCACCGTCTTTGGCGGCGTACTCAAGTTCGCCCCGGTTCATCCAGATCGGGAGGTCGAGCGAGTCCAGGCCGCTGGCGTGGTCCCAGTGCGAGTGCGTCAGGAAGACTCCGCTGAGCCTCGTGCGGTCGTAACCACTGTCGTCGAGCTGCTCGCGCACCGTTCGGGTGGTCTGGAAGGGGGCGCGGGCGAAGCGCGGCTGCATGGCTACGTGTGCGGCGACGTTGGCCCCGAAGCCGGCATCGATGAGGAAGTCGCCGTTGGGGTGCTGCACGAGGATGGCGGTGGCCGCGAACTGCCGCTTGTCCCGGAACGAGCCGCCCCGAATGGCAAACGCCGCTCGGGTCTCGTAGGTGCCCGTGGGGAGCTGGTAGATCGCCATGTCCGGCGGCGGCGTCGCCGTGGGGAGGGCATCCGTCCACAGGTCGGGGGCAGGGAGGGATCTCATGACTAGATCGTATGGTCTCGGATCATCCGAGTCCAGACGAATCCGTGGCGGCGTTGTCGTACACCTGTTCTAGGATTTGTGTGTGATCGATGAGCTGGCACGGGCGGACAGTGCAGTGGCGACCTGCGCTGATGCCTCCGTCTGGGCGCTCTCCGAGCCTGACCTGATCGCGGCGCTCGACGCCACCCACCGGCTTCAGCAGCGGCTCGCGGCGGTGCAGCTGGCGGTCGTCCGGGAGTTGGACGGTCGGGGCACCGCGGTCGCGCAGGGCGCCTCCTCGACGGCGGTGTGGTTGCGCCACCGCCTGCGACTCGATGTTTCCGCCGCCCGTCGGCTGGTCGGCCTCGCCGCCTCCGTCGACGTGGCCCCACCTGCCGTGCGCGAGGCGCTGGCGAGTGGGGCGGTCAGCGTGGAGCAGGCCCGGGTCATCGCCGACACGGTCGCGACCGTGACGGCCTCCGCCGGGGCCGAGATCGCCGACAAGGCCGTGGGCGTGCTGGTCGATTGGGCCGCGAGATTCGACCCCGTGCTACTGCGCAAAGTCGGCACCCGCATCCTCGACCATGTCGCACCCGACGTCGCCGACGCCGCCGCTGCGGCGGCCCTGGCCGCCGAGGCCGCCCGGGCCGCCCGCGACCGGCACCTCACCATCTCCGAGCAGACCGACGGGCGGCTTCGGCTTAGCGGCACCCTCGACGCGGAGGCCGCAGCACTGCTGCGTGCCGTCACCGACCCGCTCAGCGCACCCACCGGACCTGACGACACCCGGTGTGCCGGGCAACGTCGCCACGATGCCCTCGCGGACGTGTGTCGGCTGGCGCTGCGTACCGGCGAGCTCCCGGAGAACGGCGGCGACCCGGCCCAGCTCGTCGTCACCACCGGCTACGACGCACTGGCGCGGCAGTTGGGTGCCGGCACCCTCGACATCGGCCTGCGGCTCACTCCCGGCACGGTGCGCCGGCTCGCCTGCGATGCGGCCATCCTGCCCGCCGTGCTTGGCGGTGCTGGGCAGGTGCTCGATGTGGGCCGACAACGTCGCCTCGTCACCGGCCCACTGCGTCGTGCGCTGGTGCTGCGCGACGGTGGCTGCGCCTTTCCGGGTTGCGACCGGCCACCCCGCTGGTGCGCCGCCCACCACCTCCGGCACTGGGCCGACGGCGGTCCGACCAGCCTCGACAACGCGGTGCTGCTCTGCGGCCATCACCACCGGCACATCCACCAGACCGAGTGGGCGGTTCAGTTGGGCCACGACGGCCACCCGGAGTTCGTCCCGCCGGCCTGGCTCGACCCCGACCAGATCCCGCGCCGCAACCACTACCACCGACGAACGTAGGCCGATCGGCATCCACCAGGCGGGAAAGCGGCTGGGGTGTGGGGCGGGCCTCCGGCGGTTGCCGCTCGGTGATGATCTGCCGTCGACCAATGTGGATCTTGTCGTACTAATCTGTGCCACATGGCCATGCGACCGGACGAGTTCTACGACCACGCGATCGCCGCCGCGGACGACGAGCACCGCCTTCCCCTGGCGCGCATGACCGGGTGGGAGATCAGTCCGTTCGAGCCGGACGGGCTTCGAGTGGTGCCGCTGCGGCCGCCGGTGCTCCCGGAGCCGGCGCGGCACGGCGAGGATCCGGCAGACTGCGACACCTGCCGCGATCGGGACGAAGGAATCTGGTTCAACGAGCGTTGGCGCTTGATCCGAATCCCGGGCGTGGGCGTCCCGCTGGTGCTCATGCTGTTGCCGCGCGACCACCACGACATGGAGGATCTCCCCGACGAACTGGCGGCCGAACTGGGGCTGCTGAGCACTCGGATCGCTCGCCACGTGCAGGCGCTGCCGAACATCTCGCGAGCCCACGTCTACCGCTTCGGAGATGGCGGCGCCCACCTGCACGTCTGGTTCTTCGCTCGGCCCGAGGGGCAGGCTCAGTTGTTCGGGTCGTGGCTGATCGCCTGGGACGACCTGCTGCCGGAGTACCCATCGGACGTGGCTGACGCTGACGCTGACGCCGTGGTAGACGCGTTGGTCGCGTCGCACGGCGGGCACCGGCTGTCGGACCCGGGGGATAGTTTGCCCGCATGACGAGCACCGAGCTGGCTGAGTTGGTCGTCGCGGACGCCGACGCGTTACGCGCATGGTTGGCGGCCAACCACGCCACGTCGCCCGGCGTCTGGCTCGCCCTGACCAGGAAGGGCGGCACGGTCACCACGGTGACCTGGCAGCAGGCGGTCGACGAGGCCCTGTGTGTCGGCTGGATCGACGGGCAGGCCCGTAAGCGGGATGAGGAGTCCTCCTGGATCCGGTTCACCCCGCGTCGGCAGCGCAGTTCGTGGTCCCAGCGCAACGTCGCCAACGTGGCCCGGCTGGAGGAGCAGGGGCGGATGCTGCCGGCGGGCCGCGCCGCTGTGGATGCCGCGAAGGCGGACGGGCGGTGGGCGGCCGCCTACGCCCCGCCGTCGGAGGCGGAGGTGCCGCCCGACCTGCTCGCCGCCATCGCCGCCGAGCCCGCCGCCCAGGCCATGCTCGATGTGCTCACCAAGGCCAACCGGTTCGCTCTCATCCACCGCCTCAATGCCGTCAAGCGGGCGGAGACCCGCGAGCGCAAGATCGGCGAATTCGTCGCCATGCTGGCCCGTCACGAGACTTTCTACCCCCAGAAGGCGAGGCCGGTGTCCGGGCCGACGCTGCCGTGAGTCGGAGTCGACACTGAGGCAACCGATTGACTTTCGATAGGTAACGAGCGAAACTCGATGCATGGTTACGGAGCATCGAGCGGTAGCCGCTCTCAGAGTTTTCCTCGTGGTGCTGTTCGGGGTCCTGGTCCTGTTCCAGACCTTCTCCCTGCCCGGGCAGTTCGCCCACATGGCCCAGGAATCGCCGCAGGACGCCTACCTCAGGTGGCCGGCAACGGTCGTGGCGGTGTTCTGGGTGCTGTGCGTCCAGGTCGTCATCGTCGCGACCTGGAAGTTGCTCAGCCTGGTCAAGAGCGACCGCATCTTCACCGAAGCGTCCCTGAAGTGGGTGGACGCGATCGTGTGGGCCATCGCCGCCGCATGGTTGGTGCTCGTGGGTGTCTTCCTCTATGTGGGGTTCAACGCGGACGACCCAGGGCTGCCGCTGCTGCTGTTCCTGCTGACGGTGGGTGTCAGCGTGCTGGGGCTCCTCATG
Organism: Micromonospora vinacea; assembly: GCF_015751785.1. Taxonomy (NCBI): domain Bacteria; kingdom Bacillati; phylum Actinomycetota; class Actinomycetes; order Micromonosporales; family Micromonosporaceae; genus Micromonospora; species Micromonospora vinacea. The sequence goes on from NZ_JADOTY010000001.1 coordinate 3,672,587, forward strand.
GTGGTGATGCGGGCGCTGTTGCGGCAGGCCACCACCCTGCGGACCGACATGGAAGCGGTGATCTGATGCCCATCGTCGTCCGCATCGACGTGGAGTTGGCCAAGCGCAAGATGAGCGTCGGTGAATTCGCCGAGCGCATCGGGCTCACCCCCGCCAACGTGGCGGTGCTGAAGAATGGCCGCGCCAAGGCGGTCCGCTTCAGCACCCTCGAAGCGATGTGCCGCGTGCTCGACTGCCAGCCCGGAGACCTGCTGGAGTGGGTCGAGGAGGAAACCTCATGAGGTACGTCCTGACCGTCGCCGCCGTTCTCGTGGTCGCCCTCGGCGTCGCCGGCATCGTGCACGGGGAGGCCGACGACTCGCCGGGCCTCCAACTCCTGGGCGTCGTGCTGGTGCTCGGCGCGGTGGTGTTCGGCATCCGCAACCTTCGGGGCGGCAGTTAGCCGTCCAGGCGTGCTCACCGCCTGAGCTGACCCTTCCGTAATAACGATCATGTAACGGGCGCGAACCTTTCCCGGTAGATGGCCTGTCTTGATGGTCGTCGGCCCGCCAGGGCCAGGGGAGGCGTCGGATGAAGCTGGTGTGGAGGCGGGCCCGCGAGGCGCGAGGGTTGCTGGTCGCGGCGGTGATCGCTGCCCTCGTCGCCGTCGCGTTGGTCACTGGGCTGTCCGACTACAACCGTCGGGCGGTGGACGCCGGGCAGCGGGCACTGGTCGCCGCCTCGCCCGCCGAGGAGCGCGGCCTTCTGGTCAGTGGCTCGGGTGGGCGGGACGCGGCCGAGTTCGCAAGCCGGGACAAGGCGGTCCGAGCCGAGCTCGCCACCGGGCTCGGCGGCGTCCCGGTCAGCGTCACCGCCGCCCGTTACGGCACCGGCCGCGAGCTGACCGGCGACCTCGGTCAGATCCCGCGTACGGCCGACGAACCGGTCTTCGCGAACCTGGCCACGCTCGCCGACCTCGCCACCCACGCGGAGCTGACCAGTGGCGCCTGGCCCCGCCCCGGAGCGAACCCCGTCCAGGTGAGTCTGCCCGAGCGGGTCGCCGGCGCCCTCGGCCTGACCGTCGGCGAACGCGTCCCGGTGCGCGACCGGGCCACCGAACGACGGGGAGAGTTGGTGCTCGCCGGTACCTGGCGGCCCCGCGACCCGGCGGACGCGTACTGGCTGCTGGCCCCCGGTGTGGGCACGGGCAGCGCCGGTTCCGGCACCTCGTACGGACCGTTCACGCTCGACCCGGCCGACTTCGCGGCCACCTTCCCGGGCTCGGTGTCGGCGTCCTGGCTGGCCCAGCCGGACCTCGGTGGCGTCGACACCGCCGACCTGCCCGCCGTTCGGAAAGCCCTCACCGAGGCGGTCTCGGCCGTGCCCGAGGCCGCCCAACTGGGCAGCTCCGGGCAGACGGTGACGAAGATGCCGCAGTTGCTGGACCGGATCGCCCGCGCCGACCTGGTGGGTCGCTCGTCGCTGGCCACCCCGCTGCTGCTCATCCTGGTGCTCGCCGGGTACGCGCTGGTGCTGGTCGCCGCGCTGCTGCACGAGGACCGCCGCCCACAGACCGCGCTGCTACGTGCCCGCGGCGCCGCCCGTCGGCAGTTGGCCGGCCTGGCCGCCCGCGAGGCGACCCTGGTGGTCGCCCCGGCCGCCGTGCTCGGTCCGCTGATCGCCGGTGAGGCGCTGCGCTACATCCGACCCGGCGGCTCGGCTGACCTCTCCACCGCCGGCGGCAACGCCACCCTTGTCTGGGCGGCGGCAGCGGCCACCGCGGCCGGCTGCCTCGTCGCCATGGTCCTTCCGGCGCTGCGCGGCGCCGGGACGTACGTCGCCGACATGGCGGCCCGATCCCGGCCGAACCGGGCGGCGAGCGTGCAACGCGCCAGCGTGGACCTGATGCTCGTGGCGCTCGCCGTGCTCGCCTGGGTGCAGCTACGCCGGTACGCCTCCCCGCTGGCGGGCTCGGGCGGCCGGCTCGGGCTCGACCCGCTGCTGGTCGCCGCCCCGACGCTCGGTGTGCTGGCCGGTGCCGTGCTGGCGCTGCGGGTGCTCCCGCCGCTCACCCGGTTCGCGGAGCGATTCGTCGACCGACGTCCCTGGACCGCCACCATGTTCGGCATGTGGCAGGCCGGCCGGCGTCCGCACGCCGGCCCGGTCCTGCTGCTCGCCCTCGCCGTCGGCGGCAGCACCCTGGCCTGGTCGCTGATCAGCACGGGCGAGCGGTCCCAGGTCGAACAAGCCGGATACACGGTCGGCGCCGACGTTCGGGTCACCGAACGGGCTGGTGTCGCCCCGCCGAACAGGGCCGCTCAGCTCGCCGCGCTGCCGAGTGTGAGCCGGGTGCTGCCGGCGTGGCGGGACGAGGTGCGCGTCGGGCGGGAAAACCTGCCAGTGACTGTGATCGGCGTCGACCCGGCCAGCGCCCCGGGTGTCGTCCGGCTCGCCGACCGGCTCGCCGACGGGTCGGCCTCGGAGCAGTACCAGCGGATGGTCGGGGCGCGTGAAGCCGTCGGGGGCGTCGAGCTACCTGAGGGCACCCGCACGATCACCGGCAACGTCCGTACGCCGGTGGGAACGCCCGACGAACCGCACCGGATCTCCGTGGCGCTGCTGGTCACCAGCGCGGGGGGCCTCGCCTTCCGGCTGCCGGCGGTGGACGCCCCGAGCGACGGGCGGGCTACGCGCTTCACGGTCCAGCTACCGGACGTGGGAGGAGTGCCGCTCCGGGTGGCCGGGTTCGAAGCCGACGGCGGGCGGGCCGGCGGCGACTCGTACGGGCTTCAGATAGAGGGGCTGACGCTCGTCGACGCGGGCGGTGAGGCTCGCCCCGCCGATCTCACCGGTGAGTGGGCGGCGACCTGGGCCGACGGACCGCGCGTGCCGGTGCAGAAGAGCGGCAGCGGATTCGTCGCCAGCCGTCCGGTGCAACGCTGGCCGGGCCTGGAGCGCATCGACCAGGGCCCGACCCGGTTCGTTGTCGTTCCGGCCGCGAAGGCGGTCGTACCGGTGCTGATGACCCCCCAGGTACGCGAGGCGCTGAGCCTGCGCGTCGGCGACACAGTCGACCTCACGCTCTCCGGGGTGACGGTGCCGGTGCGCCTGGTCGGTGAGCTGAGCGCCGTGCCGACCACCACTGCGGCAGGCGTGCTGCTGGACCTGCCCGCGGCGGTCGACGTGCTGATCCGTGCCGGCGGGACGCTGCGACCCGTACCGGAATGGTGGGTCGGCGCCGCCGACGCGAACGCCGCCGCCCAGGCGGCCAGCGCACTCCCCGGCGTCACAGTGCTCAACCGGGAGGCGGCGATCGAGGCGGCCGCCGACGACCCGTACTGGCGCGGCTCGCGTACCGGAATGCTCGCCGCCGCGCTCGGCGCGGTGCTGCTCGCCCTCGTCGGCCTGATGGTGGACGTGTGGGCCACCGCCCGGCGTCGGCTCGGCGAGTTCGCGGTCCTGCACACCCTCGGTGCCACGCCCCGGCTGATGGCCCGGGCGCTGCTGGCCGAGCAGACGTTCCTCGCCGGCATCGGCGTGGGCGTCGGGCTGTTGCTCGGCACCGCGGTCGGCGCGACGATGGCCCCACTTGTCATCCTCACCCCGGCCGCCGGCCGGCCGACACCCCCGGCGGCGTTCGTGCTGCCCTGGGTGCCCATCGGCCTGACCGCGGTCGGTCTGCTGCTGGCGGCGCTCGCCTTCAGCGCGTTCATCGCCACCGGCATCCGTCAGCGGGTGGCGGCGGTGCAGCTGCGAATCGGGGGAGAACGATGAACGTCGGGGCGGCCGTCCGGCGGGTCCGGGCGTACGGGGGGCAGTTCCTGCTGCTGGCGGTGCTGACCCTGGTGGTCACGCTGCTGATCAGCGGAGTGCCCCGGTTGGTCAACCGGCTCGCCGAACAGGGACTGCGAGCGCAACTCAACAGCGAGCCGGCCGCCCGGCGGGACCTCTCGTACGCCACCAGCCTGGAGCCGGCGACGTCACGGCGGACGGCGATGGGCGACGCCGCCGAACGGTTCGACGCCCTGGCCGCGGAGATGCCGCCGCCGGTGCGCTCGGCAGTGACCGAGCGGTGGTACAGCGTCGAGACCGCGGCGGCCCGCGTGGCCGGACCGGACCTGGCGGCCCGCAACCTGCTGGTCGACCTGGGCCTGCGGGCCATGCCCGACATACAGGGCGCCAGCACCCTCGTCGAGGGGACGTGGCCGAGCGAGACGTACGTTCCCGAACGGCCGATCGAGGTGGCGCTCGACGTCGACGTGGCCGGCAAGCTCAACCTGCGCGCCGGCAGCCAACTGCGCATCGGCAACACCGACGACAAGGGCAGGCTCATCGACGGTGCCCCGCTGGTGGTGACCGGGCTGTTCCGCCCTGTCGACCGCGCCAACGGCATCTGGGACGGGCTGCCACAGCTGCTGCGGGTCATCGAACCGCAGGGTGATGGTGAGCCGTTCGTCATCGTCGGCGTCGTCGCGCAGTCGCCCTTCAACAAGCGGGCCGCCGCGGGTTGGCCGATCCAGTCCAACTGGCGCTACCGACTGGGCGTCGACCGGCTCGACGCACGCGAGCTGGACCAGCTGATCGACGGCCTGCAGGTGATGCAGCGCAACCAGCCGACGGGGATCACCCTGACCCAGGGCGTCGACGTCCCGTTGCGCGCGTTCGCCGCCCAGATCGATGCCGTCCGGACCCTGCTCGCGGTGATCGCGGCCGGCGTACTGGCCACCCTGGCCGGGCTCATCGTGCTCGCGGCGGGTCTCGCCACCAGACGGCGTCGCTCGGAGTTCGCGCTGCTGCGCGCCCGTGGCGGCGGGGCCACCGCCGGTGCCCGGCGCAGCCTCGCCGAGTCGGTGCTTGTGGTGCCGGTCGCCGCCGCGCTGGGCTGGTGGCTGGGCACGCTGTTCCCCGGCGCCCCGGATCCGACCACGCCGTACGTCATCGTGGTGACCGTGCTGGTCACGCTGGCGCTGCCGTTGGCGACGCTGGCCGTACCGGCCGGCGGGGCGGCGCGCCGGGACCTGATCCGGGTGCGCCCGTCGGCCCGTCGGCTCACAGTGGAGGTGTCTCTGCTGCTCCTGGCCGGGCTCGCCGCGGTGCTGCTGCGCCGACGTGGCCTGACGCTCGGCGAGGTGGACCCACTGCTGGTGTCGGTGCCGGTGCTCCTCGCGGTCGCGGCGGCGGTGCTGGCGCTGCGGGCGTACCCCTGGCCGTTGTTGCTGGTCAGCCGCCTGGCCGCACGGACCCGGGGCAGCGTGGCCTTCCTCGGCACGGCCCGCGCCGGCCGCGCGGCGGTCGCCGCCCCGCTGGTCGTGGTGGTGCTGGCGATCGGCACCGCCGCGTTCTGCGCGGTCGTGGCCGCCGGCGTCGACGCGAGCCGGGAACGGGCCGCCGAGCAGATCGTCCCCGCCGACGCGGTGATCCGCGGGGAGCGCTTCGCACCCGACACCGTCGACGAGCTGGGCCGTCTGCCGGGGGTCCGGGCCGTCACCCCGGTCCTGTACGAGGACGATGAGCGGTTCGCGTCCGACGAGGTCGGCACCGACGCCTTCATCGGGCAGACGGACGTGCTGCTGGTCGACGGCTCGGGGTTGGACACCGTCGCTCGCGAATCCGAGGTGGACCTCCCGGTTCCGGCCGCACTGCGCGCCGCCGGGCCCGGCTCGGGTCCGCTGCCGGCGATCGTCTCACCGGCGGTCGCCGCCGACCTGGCGAAGGCCGGGCTGGACGACTCGGCCTTCATTTCTGTGCAGGGCCAGCGGTACGAGTTCCGGGTGGCCGGCACCCAGGACGGTTTCCCGTTGCTGGCGGCGGACACCGGCCGGTTCGTGATCCTGCCCTGGCAGGCCCTGCCGACGCGTACCACCATTCCGGTGCCGACCAGCCTGCTGATCGCCGGGGACTCGCTGGACGCCGAGGCGCTGCGCGTCGTCGGTGACCAGGGGCAGGTGCGCTACCAGCGGGACGGCACGGTCACCGGTAGGGCCCGGCCGATCGGGGTCACCGTCGACACCCGGGCGGACGTCCGCCGGGAGCTTGGCGAGGGCGGGGCGAACGGGGTGTTGGCGTTCGGGTTCGTGGCCGGGGCCGTCGGCGGCACCCTGCTCGGGCTGTTGGCCATCGCGTTCACAGTGCTGGCTGGCGCTCGCTCGCGGGGCCAGGTGCTGTCCCGGCTGCGCACGCTCGGCCTGTCCCGCCGGCAGTGGCGTGGGCTGCTGCTGGTCGAGTTGACCCCGCTGGTCGCGGTGTCGGTGCTGACCGGTGCGCTGGTCGGGACGGCGCTGCCCCTGCTGCTCAACCCGGTGCTCGGCCTGTCCGCGTTCACCAGTGGTGTGCCCGTCCGGGTGGCTTTCGAGCCCAGCCTGGTCGCCGCGGTGCTCGCGCTCGGGGCGATCGCCCTCGGCTTCGCGGTCGCCGTCGAGGCCCTGAACAACCGCCGGTTGCGCCTCGGAGAGGTGCTTCGGCTCGGAGAGGAGAGCTGAGATGACCGCTACCGCCCAGACTCCACTGGTGCCGGACCTGGCCGCCCTGCAACAGCGGGCCGCGCAACGCGCCGCCGAGCGGGCCGGCGGGCAGGACCGCCTCCGCGGGCACATCGTCTGCGACGGCCTGGTGCGCATCTTCAAGACCGAGGGGGTGGAGGTGGTCGCCCTGCAGGGACTCGACCTGGTCATCGACCGGGGCGAGCTGGTGGCGATCGTCGGTGCCTCCGGTTCGGGCAAGTCGACCCTGCTCAACATCCTCTCCGGCCTGGACACCCCGACCGCCGGTATCGCCCGGGTGGCCGACTACGACCTGCTCTCGCTCTCGGCCAAGCGACGGCTGAGCTACCGGCGGCAGCTGGTCGGGTTCGTCTGGCAGCAGACCGGCCGCAACCTGCTGCCGTACCTCAACGCGTCGGAGAACGTCGAGCTGCCGATGCAGTTGGCCGGCAAGCGCAGCCGCAAGGCCCGTCGGGAGCGGGCCCGGGAACTGCTTGACCTGGTCGGTGTGGGCTACTGCGCCGACCGGCGGCCCGGGCAGCTCAGCGGTGGCGAACAGCAGCGGGTCGCGGTGGCGGTGGCGGTGGCCAACGACCCGGAGGTGCTCTTCGCCGACGAGCCGACCGGCGAGCTGGACGAGGCGACCGGCGCGGAGGTCTTCGCGGCGCTGCGCACCATCAACGCGGAACTGGGCGTCACCATCGTGGTCGTCACCCACGACCACGCCGTGGCCACGCAGGTCCGCCGGACCGTCGCGATCCGCGACGGCCGGACCGCCTCCGAGGTACGCCGGACCGCGCGGATCGACGCGGACGGCAACACCGAGTTGGTCAGCGAGGAGTACGCGGTGCTGGACCGCAACGGTCGGATGCAGTTGCCGGCTGCGTTCGTCGACGCGCTCTCGCTGAAGGAGCGGGTCCGGCTCGACCTGGAGCCGGACCATGTGCAGGTACGGCCCGGCGACCGGGCCTCGGAGGAGCGGGGGGCGCGGGCATGAGCCGGCAGGACATGGTGGTGACCGGCGCGGCCGGGTTCGGCGGTGCGCCCCCGGCGGGCACCGACGAGGTGGTCCGGGTCAGCGGGGTCAGCCGGACCTTCGGCCGGGGTGAGCACGCCGTGCACGCGGTGCGGGACGTGTCGTTCACCGCCAACCGGGGTGAGCTGGTGGCCATCCGAGGTCGGTCCGGGGCCGGCAAGACCACGCTGCTGAACCTGATCGGCGGGCTGGACCGGCCGGACAGCGGTCAGGTGGTGGTGGCCGGACACGACGTGACCTCGGCCGGAGAGGCGGAGTTGCTGCGGCTGCGCCGGGGCACTGTCGGGTTCGTGTTCCAGACCTTTGGGCTGGTGCCGATCCTCTCCGCCGCCGAGAACGTGGGCGTGCCGTTGCGGCTGGCGCAGGTGCCGGCCGCGGAGCGAGAAGAACGCGTCTCCGTGCTGCTGGAGATGGTCGGCCTGGGCGGCCACGCCGCCCAGCGTCCGTACGAGCTGTCCGGTGGCCAGCAGCAGCGGGTCGCCGTGGCGCGTGCGTTGGCCAACGAGCCGGACCTGCTCATCGCCGACGAGCCCACCGGTCAGCTCGACTCGGAGACCGGACGGTCCATCATGGATCTGCTGCGCGCGGTGGTGCACGCCCGTGGCATGACGGCCCTGGTGGCCACACACGACCCGGCCCTGATCGACCTCGCCGACCGGGTGCTCGTCCTGCGCGACGGTCGCCTGGTCGACGGCTGACCGCTGACTGCGGGCTGGCCCTCGGCGGGTTGGCGGATGGCGAATGGTGGTCTGTCGCTCGCTGTGGAGCTGATGTCGTAAACGAATCGCCGGCGTGACTCGTCGACGACATCAGCTCCACAGCGTTTCTCCGGGACTCTCTACTGCGCCTGGTCGGGCCGGTCGTCTCCGGGTCGGTCGGTGCGCTTCCGGCCGTCAGGGAGGGACCCGGCGAGCGGGATCAGCAGGCAGCCCAGCAGGGCGAGGAGAAGACCGGAGCCCGGCCCGGTCGAGATCAGCTCCGCCAACAGCGCCGAGCCGGTTCGCCGCCATGGCGGGCGCGACGGAGCGGTACCGGGCATCGTCGGCCTGCTCATGGCAGCGAACGTAACGCGGTCGCGGCGACAACCGCTGCCCCCACCGGGTGGGCGTGACGCCGGGTCAGAGCGCGAGCTTCATGCCCTCGTGGCTGGCCACGAAGCCGAGGCCCAGGTAGAAGCGGTGCGCGTCCTCGCGGGTCTTGTCGGTGGTGAGCTGTACCAGCGCGCAGCCACGCTGCCGGGCCTGCTCGACCGCCCAGGTCATCAGGTCCCGGCCCAGCCCTCGGCCGCGCTGGTCGGAGCGGACCCGGACCGACTCGATCAGCGACCGCTCACTGCCGTGCCGACCAAGGCCCGGGATGTAGGTGATCTGCAGGCAGCCGACCAGTTCACCGGCCCGCTCGGCCACGATCAGTTGGTTGCGGGGGTCCGCGTCGATGGCCGCGAACGCCCTCTCGTACGCCTCGTCGACCTCGGTGAAGTCGCGGGCCTTACCCAGGACGTCGTCGGCGAGCAGGGCGATGACGGCCGGCAGGTCAGCCCGGACCGCCTCCCGGTAGATCACGTCGGTCATGCCGGCGATCCTGACACAGCGAAACCGGCGAATGGGCGTGTGCCGGTTGCGGGCAACGGGCAGCATGGGGCGGCATGGAGCTCCTGCTACTGCCGTTCCGGTGGATATACCGGGCGTTGGTGTGGTTCGCGAACTCGCCCCGCACGCTGATCACCTCGTACCTGTTGATGATCGTGGTGGCCGGGATCATCTACGGGGAGGTCGAGCAGCGCAGCCCGGCCGACGCCGTCTGGTGGGCGGTGGTGACCGCCTCCACCGTCGGATACGGCGACATCTCGCCGACCACCTGGGCGGGCCGCACACTGGCCGCGCTGCTCATCTCGACAATGGTGCTGCTGGTCATCCCGCTGATCACCGCGCACTTCGCGAGCCGGCTCATCGTCGACGACAACGCCTTCGAGCATGAGGAGCAGGAGCAGCTCAAGGCCGACGTGCGCCGGATGCGGGCGCTGCTGGAGGAGCTGGCCACCCGGCAGGGGATCGATCTGCCCCCACTGCCGCCGACCCAGCCGGTCAGCGGGCCGGGCAGCGCTTCCCCTCCGGTGGGACGGTCAGGTCGAGCAGGTACGCGTCGACCGCGTCGGTGATGCAGGACGTCTGCGGGTAGGCGGTGTGCCCCTCGCCCTCCCAGGTGAGCACCCGACCGACGCCCAGCATCGACGCGAGCCGTGGGGTCTGCTCGTACGGTGTGGCGGGGTCGCCGGTGGTGCCGACCACCAGGATCGGCGGCGCGCCGTTCGCCTTCCCGGTCGGGTACGGGTCGCGACCGCCCGGCCACTCGACGCAGCTCAACATGCCGACCGCCAACGCCGGCCCGAACAGTGGGTATTTGCCGCGCCACTCGGACTGCAACTGCCGGATCTGCGCCCGGCTCGGCTTCTCCGTCTCGTCGGCGCAGTTGATGGCCAGGTTGGCGTCGAACAGGTTCGAGTAGTGCCCGTCGTCCTCCCGACCGGCGTACGCGTCGGCGAGCCGGAACACGTCCTTCGGGTCGCCCTCGGCCAGCTTGTCGATCGCCTGGGCCAGTTCCTGCCAGCCGGACTCGGTGTAGAGCGAGGAGATGACCGCGTAGAACACCCAGCCGGCGGTGGCCTCCCGCCCGTCGGCGCCGCGCACCGGGGAGACCTTGGCCTTGTCGATGGCCGAGGTGACAGCGGCGCGGGCGTCCGGGGCGATCGGGCAGCGGCCGGCGTTCGCCGCGCACCAGCGGGTGAAGTTGGTGAAGGCCCGTTCGAAGCCGCGGGCCTGGCTCTCCGAGCCCTCGACCAGCCGCTGCTGCGGGTCGACAGCGCCGTCGAGCACCAGCGCCCGCACCCGCTGCGGGTAGAGCTGGGCGTAGGTGGCGCCGAGCAGGGTGCCGTACGAGTAGCCCAGGTAGGTGAGCTTGTCGTCGCCCACGGCGGCGCGTACCGCGTCCATGTCGCGGGCTGCCTGCTCGGTGCCGTACAGCGGCAACTGGTCGCCGTAACGGTCGCCGCAGCCGCGCCCGATCCGCTGGCTCAGGCCGACGAAGCCGTCGAACGTCGCCTGGCTCGCCGGGTCCGGGTCGAAGCCGAAGCTGGCGTCCAGGTCGGCGTCGGAGATGCACTTCACCGGGCTGGACCGGGAGACCCCGCGCGGGTCGAAGCCGACGATGTCGAAGCGCTCGGTGATCGAGGCGGGCAGCCCACCGAACTGGGGACCGAAGGAGAGGTAGACGGCCGTGTCGACACCGGAGCCGCCCGGGCCGCCCGGGTTGATCACCAACGAGCCCACCCGGTCGCGCTGCTTCGTCGACCGGGCGCGCAGCAGGGCGATCTCGAAGGTCTCCCCGGCGCCCGGGCCGGCGCTCGCCCCACCGCCGGTGCCCCAGTCACGGGGCACCGCGATCCGGGTGCACTCGTAGCGCATGTTCGGTGCGCTCCGCCCGACCAACTCGTCGGCCACCTCCGGGCAGGCCCGCCAGGTCGGCGCGCTGCCGGTCGGGGCAGCCGCGCCCTCCACCTCGGTACGCGGCGCGAACGCCGGCAGCGTGCAGCCGGCGGTGAGCAGCGCGGCGACGCCGAAGGCGGCCAGAGTGCGGCGGACCCGGCGGCTGGTCGCCATCCGAGGCTGGTCGGCGGTGCGGGTCACGTGGTCCTCCGGAGTCGGGTCGACGGCCAGGCTACGCCGAGCCGGTGGCGGCTCGGTCCACGGTGGCCGTCGGGTCGCCGCGCAGCACCTGGTCCACGTCGAAACGGATCGGCCGGTCGAGCTGGTCGTAGCGGCAGGATCGGGGGTCGCGGTCCGGACGCCACCGAACGAACTGGGCGGTGTGCCGGAACCGTTCACCCTCCATCGCGTCGTAGCCCACCTCGACCACCAGCTCCGGACGCACCGGCTCCCACTCCAGGTTCTTCGTGCCGGTCCACCGGCTGACCCCACCCGGGATGCGTTGGCCACGCTCGTGGTCGCCGTGCACCCACGGGTGCTCGCCGCCGGTGTCCCGATAGGGCGCCAGCTCGTCGAGCAACTCGGCGCGGCGGGCCATGCTGAACGACGCGCTCACGCCCACGTGGTGCAGGACCCCGGCGTCGTCGTAGAGGCCGAGCAGTAGCGAGCCCACCACCGGGCCGGACTTGTGCCAGCGGAAGCCGGCCACCACCGCGTCCGCGGTGCGGGCGTGCTTGACCTTGAACATCAGTCGCTTGCCCGGCTCGTACGGCAGGTCGGCCGGCTTGACGATCAGACCGTCCAGCCCGGCGCCCTCGAAGACGTCGAACCAGCGACGCGCGGTGTCCGGATCGGTGGTGACCTGGGTGACGTGCATCGGCGGGCGCACCCCGGCCAGCGCCTCGACCAGACGTTCGCGGCGGCGCGGGTAGGGCTGGTCGAGCAGCGCCTCGTCACCGATCGCCAGCAGGTCGAACGCGACGAAGTCGGCCGGGGTGGTCTCGGCCAGCATCTTCACCCGGGACGCGGCCGGGTGGACACGCTGGGCCAGCAGTTCGAAATCCAACCGAGGTTGGCCGCTCGGCCCGTCGCGCCGAATCACGATCAACTCCCCGTCGACGGCGCACCGCTCCGGCAACTGCCGGCGGGCCTGCTCGACCACCTCCGGGAAGTAGCGGGTCATCGACTTGCCGCCCCGGCTGGCCAACTCGACCTCGTCGCCGTCGCGGAACACGATGCACCGGAACCCGTCCCACTTGGGCTCGTAGGTCACCCCCGGCGTGGTGGGCAGCTTGGGAACGCTCTTGGCCAGCATCGGCTCGACCGGCGGGTTGATCGGCAGGTCCACGCCGACCAGTCAATCAGACGGTACCGACAGTCGTGAGGCAGATCACCGTGGACGGCGGGGCGGCGTGTCCGCCTACGCGTCGCTCGTCCCGACCGGGCGAATCGAATAACCGCAGGTCAGAGCTACTTTCGCGAGGTGTCCGAGTGGGTCTGTGACTGCTGCGGGCGGTGGCGGGTGAGCGTCGAGCTGATCCGGGGCCGCTACCGCTTCCGGCTGACCCGCCGCTACCCGGAGAGGTTCGGCGGCGGCCGGAACGTGCTCGGCGAGGTCGGTTCGGTGCCCGAGCTGGAGGAGCTGTTGCGGCGGCGTACCCCGCTCACACTGGCCGACCTGCGCGAGGCCGCCTGATCCGCGCGGCGGCCGAGGACGGTGTGTGTGCGGCCGGGAACCACGGGTGCCAGGCCCGGTCTACCTCCACTGAGGAGGGTCGGACGGGATCGCACATCGGTGTCACACTCCTCCCGGCGGCCTCGTCTGCACCCGTGGCGGTGCCGAGCGGCGCCGCAGGGGAGGGGACACCATGCGGTTCGTAGCCGATGCCGAGATAGCCGCGGATGCCGAACAGGTCTGGGCGGTGCTGGTCGACGTGCCGCGCTGGCCCGAGTGGACGGACTCGGTGACCCGGGCCGAGCGGGGGGAGCCGGGGCCGCTCGCCGTCGGCGCGACCGCCCGACTGACCCAGCCGAAGCTGCGCCCGGCGGTGTGGCGGGTCACCGAGCTGACCGAGCGGCGGGAGTTCGTCTGGGTCTCCGCCGCTCCGGGCGCGCGGACCACGGGGGAGCACCGGCTGCTGCCGCTGCCCGACGGGCGTACCCGCGTCGAGCTGGTCATCGACCAGTCCGGTCCGCTGGCCGGCCTGATCGGCTGGCTGTACGGCGAGCTGTTCCGCCGCTACGTGCGGATGGAGGCCGACGGGCTCAGGCGTCGCTGCGAACGGGGCTGACGGCCGGCTTCTCCAGCACCGCCAACGAGATGCCGCGCGGGGACGGACGGTGCGCCACGATCCGGTAGCCGTGCCGCTCGTACAGCCGCAGGTTGTGAGCGCTGTCCGCTCCGGTGAACAGGGTGAACCGGGCCACCCGGCCGGCACAGGCCCGCTCGATGGCGGTGAGCAGCTGCGCCCCGACGCCCCGCCCCTGCTGGTCGGGGGCGACCGAGAGGCGGCCGACGTGCGCGGTGTCCCCGTCCAGGTGGGCCCGCACCGAGCCGACCAGCCGGTGCCCCGACCGGGCGACGAGCACGATGCTCGGGCCGGCCAGCACCGCCGCGACCTCGTCCACCGTCTCGGTCAGCGGAGGCAGGAACGGGTCGGTGTAGTGCTGCGCCTCGCTCAGGTACGCGGCGCGCTGCACTGTGAGGATCTCGCCGGCGTCCAGGACGCCGGCCGGGACGATGTTCGCCTCGGCGCTCATCGGGGCAGCACATCACAGCCGCCGTCGCCATCGATGGGCGGCCCGACCGCGCCGGCCGTACCCTGGCCGTGTCCGGTCGAGGTCGAGGGGGAACGGTGGCCGAGCTGACGTACCCGGAGGTGGGGTCGACCCGGCACGGGCCGCTGCCCGGCGGGTACCACCACCTGCGCCACCGGTATCCGTTGCCCGACGGCTGCTTCGAGACGGCCGCCGAGGCGGTGTTGAGCTGGCGGTTGCACCGCGCCGCCGGTGTCCGGATGCGCACCGACGCTCCGCGGGCCACCGACGGTGTGCTGGTGACCGCCGGCCTCGGCGTCGGCCCGGCCCGCCTCTGGGGGCCGTGTCAGGTGGTCTGGAGTGTGGACTCGCCAACGCTCGCCGGTTTCGGCTACGGCACGCTGCCCGGGCACCCGGAGCGGGGCGAGGAGGCCTTCGAGGTCGTCCGCGACGACACCGGCGGGGTCTGGTTCGAGGTCCGCGCGTTCAGCCTGCCGGACCGCTGGTTCACCCGCGTCGGAGGCCCGGCGGTTCGGGCCGTGCAGCACACGTACGCCTGGTGGCTCGGGCGCACCCTACGTCGGCTCTGCGCGGTTCGCTGACCACCGCGGCGCCGGAGCGACCAGAAGGTCGTGGCGGCGGAGCGACTCAGAACCGGGCGAACGAGCGGATCGGGGCGCGCGGGCCGTACTTCGGTGCCCGGATGCCGGCCGCCTCCAGCAGCAGACACACCCGCCCCCGGTGACCTCGGAACGGCTCCAGCAGGGCCATCATCCGGGCGTCGTCGCCCCTCGGTTCGCCGGCGAGCGCCCAGGCCACCGTGTTCGGGATGTGGTAGTCGCCGACGCTGACCGCGTCGGGGTCGCCGTACGCGATCCGGACCACCTCGGCGGCCGTCCACGGCCCGATGCCGGGGATCGCGGTCAGCCGGCGGGTGGCGTCGGTGGCGTCGGTGCTGCGCTCCAGACGGTCGGCGAGTGCCGCGGCGCGACGGAGCGTGTCGGCGCGGCGCTGCTCCACTCCGAACGGGTGGAACACCCAGTACGGGGTCGCGGCCACGGCGGCGGCCTCGGGCGGCAGGAGCAGCGGCTGGAGCGGGCCGGGAGCCGGCTCCCGGAAGTGCCGCACCATCGCCGCGTACGCCCGGTAGGCCTCCTTGCCGGTGACCTTCTGCTCGAAGACCGCGCGCAGCAGCCGGGGGAAGACCTCCCCGGTGGCGGGCATCCGTAGCCCTCGGTGCTCCCGGGCCAGACGGGCCACCAGCGGGTGCGCCGCGGCCAGTTCGGTGAAGCCGGTCAGGTCGTCGCGCAGCCCGGCGATCGCGTCGGCGCGGGCGAGGACGTGCTCGGCGCCCGGCCCGTACCCCTCCGCGAGCAACTCGCCGCCGGCCGGTCGCAGCGCGAGCGTCGCCGGCCCGTCCGGGGTGCGCGTGGCCCACCAGAAGGTGCCGGCCGCCACCCGGGCGCACGGGTCGTACGGGCTGAAGGTGAGCGCGCGGACCGAGGCGGCCAGCCGGTAGCCGGCCGGTGGGTGCAGCACCCTGGTCGCGGCGGGTCCGGTCTCGGTCACCCCGCTACTCTGCCAGGTCACGGTAGGGGCTGACGACCGGCCGTACCGGTCGCGCCCGGGGTTGAGGAGCTTCGCGGGGGTACGTTCGGCCGACCGTCCCGGTGTCGTTGAACCACCCGAATGGCCAGGATTATCTTGGCGAACAGGCGCATACCGCCCTTATGCCATTTTTGGCGGTGGGCCAGGTATCGATCATGTGGTTGTTTGATGGCCTGCAGGTAAACGCACTGCCCCGGGCCACCTGCGGCGGCCAGCAACTCCCACTCGCGGGAGAACCCGGTCCGGCCCGGAGACCGGTCTCCGTCGGCAGCCGCCACCAGGCGGCGCGCGGCCGACGCCGGATCGCCACGCAGTGCCAACGGGGGATCTGTGGAAGGGCATGCAGTGATGGCTGCGCGAGTCTGTGTCGAATCATCGCCAGTGGGATCTCACCCCGCTACCCGTTCGCAGGGCTGACGGGTGCCCGCCGACGAGGCGGCCGTCCCGAGCGGACGGCCCAGCGCATGATCGCTCTGAAGGTCTATCGACTCCTACCGTCGTCGGCACGGCGACGGCTGCTGGGTCTGCTGCCCGCACACCGGCGGATCGGCCTGGTGCAGACGCTCTCCCGACCGCGCGGCAGCGACACCGTGCACCACCTTGGCGCCCGGGTGGCAGTGACCGACGGTGGCGTTCGGACCCGGGCCGAGGTCGTCGCCACGGCGACCCCGTTGGAGCAGTGGCACCGCAACCTCACCGCCGTCACCACCGCGCTGCACGCCGCCGGCATCGAATACCACTGCATTCGTAACGACGACCACCTGCGCAGCACCGTCGCGGTCCTCGACGACCAACGGCCGGCGGTGCAACGCCTCATCCGCTCCGCGCCGGCGCTCTCCGGCGCGGACGTCCGGGTGGTGCAGATCCAACCCCGTCGGGACCAACCGGACGCCGCCCCGACCGAGGTGATCCAGGTCTGCTTCCCGGTGACCGACGCCCGCGCCGGAGTCGTCCTCGGCGCCCAGTTCGCCTGCGAGATCGAGTTCTGGAGCCGGCACGGGGACATGGTCCGGGCACCCCGGCGCAACGGGGTCGTCGACGAGGCGCCCGCCCGCGCCCAGCCGGTCCGGGTGGCAGCGGCGCTGATGAGCCACTTCGTGCCCGAGGCCGACGACCACACCTACGGCACCCGGCGGGACCTGGCCGTCCGGGCGCCGGACCGGGTCGGCTTCCCGATCGACGCCGTCTACACCTGGGTGGACGGCTCCGACCCGCAGTGGCTGAAGCGGAAGTCGCTGGCGCTCGGCGCTCCGGACGGCCCGCTGCACGCGGTCGCCGCGAACTCGTCGCGCTACCACAACCGCGACGAGCTGCGGTATTCGTTGCGCTCGCTGCACAGCTTCGCGCCCTGGCTGCGGCGGATATTCTTGATCACCGACAGTCAACTGCCGAGCTGGCTCGACCCGAGCCATCCGATGATCACTGTCATCTCGCACGCCGAGCTCTTCGCCGACCTCGGTGGCCGGTCGTCGTACAACTCGCACGCCATCGAGTCCCGGCTGCACCGCATCGACGGACTGGCCGAACACTTCCTCTACCTCAACGACGACGTGTTCCTCGGTCGTCCGTTGCTGCCGAACCACTTCTTCCACGCCAACGGGATCGCGAAGTTCTTCCCCTCCCCGGCCCAGTTCGGCCTGGGGGAGGCGAAGCCGGAGGACCCGCCGGTGAAGGCCGCCGGAAAGAACAACCGTCGGCACATCCAACGGCAGTTCGGCGTGACCATCACGCAGAAGATGAAGCACACCCCCTTCGCGTTGCGCCGCAGCATCATGCAGCAGATCGAGGGCATGCTGCCGGACGAGGTGACGGCCACCGCGCGGCACCGGTTCCGGCACCACGGCGACCTGTCCATCCCGTCGTCGCTGCACCAGTACTGGGCGTTCCTGACCGCGCAGGCCGTCCCCGGCGACATCGAGTACGAGTACGCCGACCTGGGTCACCCCTCGACCCCCGCCCGGCTGGCCGAGCTGCTGGCGCGCCGGCACCGCGACGTGTTCTGCCTCAACGACACCGACTCCGACCCTCGGTCGTTCGCCGAGCAGGAGCGCATGCTGGCCGACTTCCTGCCCCGCTACCTGCCCTTCCCCGCCCCGTTCGAGCTGCCGGACGACGTGGTGGCGGAGCGGCGGAACGTGGGCGCCGGGGAGCTGTGGCGGCGCTCGTACCGCCCGGTGCGGGATGCCCGCCGGAACGCCCCGGTCGACGCGCCCACCATGCCCAACAACATGCTCAACACGGTCACCGACTTCAAGGCCGTCCTCGGCTCACGAGAGCAACCGGGCCTGCGGCGATCCGATCCGTTTGGGGAGCGCCATGACGTCTGAGGGCCGTCCTCGGTCCATGGCCGTCATGGCTCACCAGGACGACGATCTCTACTTCCTGAACCCGCTGCTCGCCAGCCAGCTGCACCACAGCGCGACGCACCTGACGGTCTGCCTGACCGCCGGTGAGGCGGACGGACGTAACGCCCCCGGTGGGTCGGCGGCACACGCCGCGCTGCCGGTCGACTTCGAGGGCTTCGCGGCCGCGCGGTTCAACGGGCTCCGCTCGGCGTACGGGGAGATGGTTCTCGGCGATCGGAACGCCAAGTGGCGGCGTGCGGCGATCACCGTGGGCTCGACCGCCGAGGCGGACGTTTCGACGCTTGTCGACGCGCCGTGGATCCGGTTGGTGTCGTTGAACCTCTGGTGTGCGCCGCCCCCCGGATCGCCGGTCGGAGCTGGGTCGCTGCCGCAGTTGTGGACCGGCAAAGCCACTGTCACGCCCACCATGGTTCCGCTGGGTTCGCCGGTTTCCGAAACGTTCGCCTACTCTCGGGAGAACCTGATCGAGGCGCTGCTGCACCTGCTGCGCGACGTCGAGCCGACGCTGTTGTGGACGATGGACCCGGATCCCGACCGTCAACTGCACGACAAGGCCAACCCCCAGCACGCCGACACCGGTGACTACTCCGACCACCTCGCCCACACCATCACCGGGCTGTTTGCGCACGAGGCGGCCCAACGATGGTTCGCCGAGGGTGGTGGCAGCGCCACGACCGTCGAGGCGTTCCGCGGCTACTACGTCCGCCGGTGGCCGTCCAACCTCAGCCCCGAGGCGCGGGCGCTCAAGCAGCGGTACAAGGACATCTACGGGTGGGCCGACGGCCGCCCCGCCGACGGACCCGTGGGTCACGGCGACCGTAAGGTCGGTGGCGACGCGATCGGCACTGGGAACGCCTCCGGAACCACGTTGCGTTATCCCGGCTCGCGAACGTGGGCGGCGCCCGGCCCGAACGGGAAGTTGTCGGCCTTCGCCGTGCGGGGCGGCCAGGTGGTGCACTGGCAGCAGACCGGCTCGGGCGGGTTTGCCCCGAGCCGGGTGATTCCCGGCGGCGGACTCCTTCCGCACGTCGCCGCGTTGGCCACCCCGAACGGCGACTGGCGGCTCTTCGCGGTGCGTCAAGAACTCACGGCAGAGCCCGATCGGCACGTCCGCGACATCTGGACAACTGTGTTGCCCGCCGCCGGCGACGCCACCGTTCGCTGGGAGTCGCTGGGCAACCCCGCCCGGCGCAATGCCCCGTCGGATCGACGGAACATCGGCATGCCGCACGCGGTCTCCCTGCCTGACGGCGGTGTCCTGTTGCTGGCACGGAACGCCGGCAAGGGACTGAGCGTCCGGTGGTACGACGGAACGTCCTGGACGCAGTGGCAGGAGCTCGGTGGCCGGGACATCCAGGACGGCCTGGCAGCGGTCGTGGTGGACGACCACCACGTGGAGGTGCTGGCTGCCGGGCGCACTGGAACCGGACGTTGGCTGGTCTCCGTGCCGGAACTCGTCGCCGAGTACGCCCCGCTGGAGACAGAGGCGCCGGCAGGTCCGCCTGCCGTGACGTGGCTGCCCGACGGCGAGCGACTACTCCTGTTTCGGCGACGGGACTCGGCGTCCGTGTTGTCGTACCGCACCCGCGGCGGGGAGTGGGACCTTTCGACTGCCGCTGACCTCGGTGGTCACGGCGGTCCCGGCCCACTGACCGCCCGGTTCGTTTCCGAGGCGGGCGCGGTCCTGGTAGCCGTCCGCGACGACGCGTCCGGCTCCAGCGTGGCCTGGCTCGACCCGGCCGGGGGGACGCCCTGCCGCTGGCTGCGCGAGTCGACGCCGATCGTCGGTGGTCACGCGGTGCAGATCGACGAGGCCGGCTGCCCCGTTCTCCTGGCTGTGTCGACAGCGGGCGGGCTTCTCGCCTCCCGACCGGACCGACTCGGATCGTCCTTGAACCCGATGAAGGAAGTGCCGTGAACAACACGCCGGTGGTACCGCAGCGCGCGGGAGAGCCATCCCGGACTGCCGAAGGGGCCAGGGGCGCGTCGGTGGGGAGCGTCGGACGAGACCTTCCCGCGCTTCGCGAGGTCCTGGTCGACGGTGGACGTCGTACCGCGCACGTGCATGCCGACCTGACCCCGATCCTGGGACGTCAGCTGAACGTCGACGCGGTGAGCGGCGCGCTGGACGCGCACGGGGTGGACTACTTCCTCGTCCGCGGCATGGACGACCGGACGCCGGTGATCGGCGTCAGCGAGGTTGATCGGCTCGCCACGCTGAGCGCACTGGAGAAGCTGGGTGGGGTCGAGACGTGCTACGTGAGCCAGGTTCTACCCCGGCCGCCGATCGTCGGCGGCCTCACCGACGCGTCGGAGGCGCCGGCCTGGACCGAGCTGTACGCCGCGCAGGCGATCAAGCTGACCTGGTTCCGCGCCGACCCGACCCTCAAGCTGATCCTGGGCCCCGCGTACGGCTGCGAGATCGAGTTCTGGAAACCCGACCGGTCGGCCGGGCTGCTCCGCTCGCCCCGGCCCAACCGGATGATGCGGGCGGTGGCACTGGAGGGTACTCCGGTGCAGGTGGACGAGCACCGGCTGACCCGCCTCGCCTCTCCGGCGAAGTGGCACCCACCCCGGCGTAGCCGCGCGGAGTTCGACCACCTGCTTCCGGACGACATCGACTTTCCCATCGACGTGGTCTACACCTGGGTGGACGGCGCGGACCCGGAGTGGCAGCAACGTCGGGCGAGCGTCCGTGGCGAGTCGCTGCACGCCGAGGCGGCGAGTGAGTCGCGGTACATCAACCGTGACGAGTTGAAGTTCTCGTTGCGGTCGCTCCACCTGAACGCCCCGTGGGTCCGCAACATCTACATCGTGACCGACCACCAGCGTCCGGCCTGGCTGGACCTCAGCGCCGACAACATCTTCCTGGTCAACCATGACGAGATCTTCGCGGCCCCGGATGCCCTGCCGAGCTTCAACTCGTGCGCCATCGAAAGTCAGCTGCACCGCATCGACGGGCTCGCCGAGCACTTCCTGTACCTCAACGACGACATGTTCTTCGGTCGGCCGCTGGCACCGCAGACGTTCTTCCTGGCCAATGGCAACACCAAGTTCTTCCTGTCCCAGAACCGGATCCCGCTCGGCGATATCACCGAGCTGGACAGCCCGGTGGACGCGATGATCAAGAACAATCGGGCCCTGATCGAGAAGCGGTTCGGCCGCACCCTCACCCAGGGCTCCCAGCACGTGCCCTACCCGTTGCGGCGCAGCATCCTCGCGGAGATCGAGCGGGAGTTTCCGGTCGAGCACGAGGCCACCATGCGCAGTCGGTTCCGCAGCGCAAACGACCTGACCATCACGTACTCGCTGCACCACTACTACGCGTTCCTGACCGGCCGCGCGCTGCCCGGACGCGTCAACTACGGCTACGTCCAGCTCGCGGTACCCGACCTCGAAGCGCGGCTGCGGCGCGCGGAGGCGCGGCGGGACTGGGACACCTTCTGCATCAACGACGCCTTCTCGACGTTCGCCCAACTGCAACACCAGATGACCATCCTCGAGCCGTTCATGGAGGCGTACTTCCCGGTGCCGAGCCCCTACGAACTGAGGACCTCCGGGTGAAGTTCGCCTTCCTGATCCACAACATGTACGGCGTCGGTGGCACCAACCGGGCCGTGCTGAACCTGGCGACCGCCCTGGTGGGCCGGGGGCACGGAGTGGAGATCGTCTCTGTGTTCCGCCGCACCGACGAGCCGATGTTCGCCATCGACGACCGGATCGCGCTCGTGCCGCTGCTCGACACCCGACCCCGGCGTCCCGACCGAGCCGACCCTCGCCTCCGGGAGCCGTCCCTGCTGGTGCCGAAGAGCGAGGAGTTCCACACCCAGTACAGCCGGCTGACCGACGAACGGATGATCGACTACCTGCGCTCGACCGCGGCCGACGTGATTGTGGGTACCCGTCCGGGAATCAACATGGTGGTGGCGCGGCACGGCCCCGACCATGCGGTCCGCGTGGCGCAGGAACACATGACGCAGGATCTGATCGACGACGCGCTGAAGGAGGAGATCCGGCTCTCGTACCACCGGATCGACCTGGCCTTCACGGTGACGGAGGCCGACGCCGCTGCGTTCCGATCGGGCAATCCGGTGCCACACACCCGCGTCGTGGCACTGCCGAACAGCGTTCCCCAGCCCACCGTGCCGCCGGCCGACGGAACCAACCGGATCGTGGTCAGCGCGGGACGACTCGACCCGATCAAGCGGTACGACCGGCTCATCGCCGCCTTCGCGCGGGTCGCCGGCGATCATCCGGGCTGGAAACTGCGGATCTACGGAGATGGTCCACAACGCCCGGCGCTTGTCGCGCAGGTCCGCGAGCTGGGGATGTCCGACCAGGTCCAACTGATGGGCCGGCGCGAGGACATGTCCACGGAGTGGGTCAAGGGCTCGATCGCGGCGGTCTCCTCGGAGCGGGAATCGTTCGGCATGACCATCGTGGAGGCGATGCGGCTCGGCCTGCCGGTGATCAGCACCGACTGCCCGGTCGGACCCCGCGAGATCATCCAGCACGGGGTCGATGGTCTGCTGGTCCCGATGGACGACCTCGACGCGTACGCCTCGGCGTTGCGGACGCTGATGCACGACGACGACCTCCGGGCCCGACTGGCCCAGCAGGCGTTGGTGAACGCGGCGCGGTTCGACCCGGATACACTCGCCGACTCCTTCGCCCGGCAGTGTGACGCCGTGCTCGTCGAGCGGGGCCCGGCGCCCGGGCGTTCCTCGCGGGTCGCCCGGTCGGGTAAGGGGCCGCGAACCGGGCGTTCAGTGCTGGCACGCGGCGGTGACCTGGTTCGCGAACCCGATCTGGTCCGGCTGTTGGGCGACCCGGTCCTTCGCGGGATCGCGGGTAGTGACCTGGCCCGTCGGGCGAGCATCGGGGCACTGGTGCGACTCTCCCGCATTCGGCAGGCCCGGGCCACCTCCGCCAGATTGCAGAAGGCGATCCGGCGGCGGGCCGCCGCTCCAGCCGCCGGGCCGAAAGTGGACTGTCAGGTGCTGCCGGACCACGGCCTCAGCCTGAGTATCGCCGCACCGGGCCTTGCCGCGGGCGCGCACCTGTTGCTGCGCGACCGGGACAGCGGGCACAAGGTGCGGGTGCCGCTGGAAGCACGGGACGACGGGGCACGCCAGGTGGCGGTGCTGCCCGCCGACGAGTTGCCGGAGGGCCGCTGGAACGCGTACCTGCAACCGCTGACGGGGGCGCGCCTCCGCCTGTGCCCGGACCGGATCGACACGCGGGTACTCGCCGGCGGTCATCGACCGGCGGATGATCCGGCCGGCGGGTACGCGGTCCGTTCACACCTGCCGTACCGCACGGCGGACGGCTTCCTGGCGGTGCGCAGCTGGGTCCGGGCAGAGCACGCCGAGGTGCGGCGGATCGCCCTCAGCGGTGAGCGGGTGTCGATCGAGGCCGTCTGGTGCGGATCCGGCATTCCCGAGCAGGCCGTGCTCCACCGACGGGGTCACCACGAGTGCGCGGTGTCTGTGCCGGTGGTACGAACCCGCGGCGGCCACCTGCGTATCGACGTGGCTGTCGACGAGTTGGCCGCACATCGACTGGGCCGGTACGAGGACTGGGATTTGTGGCTGCGGCAGGCCGGCACGGACCGTCAGGTCCGGTTGGGTTTGCTCGTCGACGACGTCGTCGACAAGAAGCTCGTCTACAACTACCCGGAGATCTACCTGGTGGACGATCCGGGGCTGGATCTTGTCGAGGAGGACCCGGCGCCGCTGCTGCGGGTCCGCCCGTACTACACCCGCGACAGCGAACTGTCGATCGTCGTCGTCGACCGCCCATGAGTACGGACACGAGGAGAAACGAGCGGTGACCGAGTCGAAGCCCACGCCCGGAGAAGCACCCCGCGCGCTGGCCGAACCCACCGGGTTCGTGGAGGTGTACCGCCGGGTGCTCAGCCCGCAGACCCGGCGTGCCATCGCCACGAAGGTGAGCCCCCGGGCCCGACACCAGCTGAAGCAGTGGGTCGCCCGGGCCGCGCGGGACGGTCACCTCTCCGAGCGCCGGGGCGAGCGGCTGGCCCGCCGCCAGCCGGAGTTGCTGGCCGGCGCGGACCGGGTGGTCGTCACCGCCGACCGGGGACCCCGGGTGGCCCGGATCGGGGCGGCGGTCACCCCGCTGATGGCACGGCTGGACAACCTCACCACTGTGACGGCGGCGCTCGACGAGGCCGGCGTACCCCACTTCCGGGTACGCGGCGAAAGCCACCGCTCGTCGGTGGTCGCCGTCGACGCGGAGCACCGCGCGCGGGCGTACGCCGCACTCGCCGCCGCCTGCGGTCGGATCCCCGGCTACGTCGGCGTGCCGGACGACACCGGGCAGCCGGCCGCCGGCTTCGAACCGAAGACCTGGGACCGGCTGGCCGACGCCCCGGTGTTGCGGCTGACCTGGTACTGGACGGACCCCCAGCGGCGGCTGGTGCTGGGGCAGGCGTACGGGTGCGACGTCGAGTTCTGGACCCGGGACGGTGACACACTCGTCGCGCCGCGACCCAACGCCGTCGCCGAACAGGTGACGGTGGCGGCGCCTCTGGTCCTCGTACCGGAGTCGCGGTTCACCGGCCTGGCGCCCGCCGCCGCCCCCGCGACGGCCCGGACCCGTGCGGAGTTCGCCGCGCCGCGACCCGACGACGTGCCGTTCCCGGTCGACGTGGTCTACACCTGGGTCGACGGCACCGACCCGGCCTGGCTGCGCCGACGGGCCGAGGTGGCCGGGGTGCCGTACCACGCGGAGGCGGCGAGCGCGGCCCGCTTCCTCAGCCGCGACGAGCTGCGCTACTCGCTCCGGTCGCTGCACCTGTTCGCGCCCTGGGTGCGCCACGTCTACGTGGTGACCGACGACCAGGTGCCGACCTGGCTGGACCCGTCCGCCACCGGGCTGCGGGTGGTCAGCCATCGGGAGATCTTCACCGACCCGACCGTGCTGCCGACGTACAACTCGCACGCCATCGAGAGCCAGCTGCACCACATCGACGGGCTCTCCGAGCACTTCCTGTACTTCAACGACGACGTCTTCCTCGGCACCGAGGTGCTGCCCCAGGACTTCTTCCTGGCCAACGGCATCTCCCGGTTCTTTCCCTCGCCGGCGCTGGTACCGCCGGGCCCACCCACCGCCGGGGACATCCCGTCGTCGGCGGCCGGAAAGAACAACCGGGCGTTGATCGCGGAGCGGTTCGGCACCGTGCTGACCCAGAAAATGAAGCACATGCCGCACGCGCTGCGGCGAAGCGTGCTCCAGGAGATCGAGCAGACGTTCCCGCAGCAGTACCGGCGGACCGCGGCGAGTCAGTTCCGCAGCATGGACGACCTGTCGGTCGCCTCGTCGCTGCACCACTACTACGCGTTCCACACCGGTCGCGCGGCACCGGGGAACCTGCGGTACACCATCGCCGAGCTGTCCCACCCGGACACACCCGCCCGGTTGGCGCACCTGCTCGCCCGTCGGGACCGGCAGGTGTTCTGCCTGAACGACGCGTTCTCCGTCGAGGAGGACCTCGACGCGCAGTTGGCGCTGCTCATCCCGTTCCTGGAGACGTACTTCCCGGTGCCGAGCCCGTGGGAACGGGCCTGAACCCACCCCGGACACGACGGTGGCCGGTCGCGCCCTCCCCGGCGACGACCGACCACCGTGCCCTCGCGGGCGATCGGGCTCAGTACGAGTAGCCCGAGCCCCCGGCGTCGCTCGAACCGCTGTCCGCCGGCGGTGCGACAGCCTTCGGGGTGCCCTTGGGCAGGCAGCTCAGGTTCTTCTTGCCGTCCGGCTGGACCACGAACCAGGTGCCACCGACAGCCTGGCCCTTCCACTGGCCGGGCTTCTTGTCGCCGATGTAGCGGTAGACCGGCCAGCCGGCGATGGTGAGCTGACGGGTGCCGTCCTGCCGGGTCACGCTGCCGACCTTGTCGTCGGAGACGCCGGTGAGCTCCGGGTTGCCGTCGGTCAGCGCCGGAGGCCACACCTCGGCGCACTTGTCGACGCAGTTCGACGACGGCGGGTCGGCGGTGTCCTTGTCGAAGCGGTACAGGATCCAGCCGTCCTGGTCGGTGACCACCTTGCCCATCCGGGCGACACTCTTACCGACCAACTTCTCGGTCAGGTCGACGTCCGCGGGCGGGGCGTCGGCGGCCGGCGCCTCCGCGGACGCCGAGACCTCAGGTTCAACCGTCGCGGTGGGCTCGGCCGCGGCGACGGCGACCGGCTCGGCCGCGCTCGAGTTCGCCCCGTCGTAACCCGCGGGAGCGCAGGCCGTTAGTGCGACCATCGCGCTCGCGACGATGACGGTCCGCTTCATCTGTGCCACGTGCCCTCCTCATTCTTGACAGTTCACCCATAGGTACGGCGGGCGGGCTGTCAAGGTTGAAGTAGTAACAGTGGTCAATTTCACGTAAATCTATTGAACCATTTCCGGCTGCCATGCGTGCGCCCCCCGCGAGGCGGGCCGCCCGCAACGACAGATCGGCGCCGGTCATTGTCACAATGACCGGCGCCGATGCGGCAGAAACGCTTACATGGGTACGGTGACCAGCGGACTCGCCACGCCGTTGGCATCCACCGACTGCACCTGGAGCTGCTTGATGTCGGCCGGCAGAGCCGACGTCGAGGCACTCAGTTCCAGACCCTGCGGTCGGGTGTTGGTGCCGTAGCCACTCTCCGGAACCGACCAGGTCGAGATGACCTCCGTGGTGGCGTTCTTGCGCACCACCACCAGTCGGCAGATACGCGGGCCGGGCAGCTTCCGCAGGCTGAAATTGATCCGGGTGCCGTAGTCCTTCGTCACCAGGAACATGGTGGTCTGCACACCGGTCGTCGGGTCGGTCGCCTCGACCTGGTCACCCTCCTCCTCGGTGCCGCCCACACCCGGGCCACTCGGCGCGGCCGTCGGCCCACTGGTCGGCGGATCGTTCGGTGCGCTCGGCGTCGACTCGGCGAGCACCCCCGGCGACTGCTCGTTGCCGGCCACGCTGGAGAAGCCGTACCCGGTCAGACCGCCGAAGACCACCACAGCGGCGGCCGTCGCGAGCAACTGACGAAACCGGGTACGCCGCCGGTCGGCCCGGACCGCGCCGAGCGTCCGATCCAGCAGGGCCGGGTCGGTCGCCGTCTGCTCCAGCGCCATCATCGTCTCGCCGTCGATGTCGGAGAGCAGCCCGACCACCGGCACCATCGTCTCCAACTCGGCCGCGCACGCCCAGCAGGTGGCGAGATGCTCCTCGAACCGCTCAGTGTCCTGCTCGTCGAGCACACCGAGCGCGTACGCCGCGACGTCCATGTGGTCCGGCCGGCTCATTCTGTCACCCCCCGCTCCTGCAGAGCCGTGCGCAGCGCGCGCAGCGCGTAGTAGACCCTCGACTTGGCGGTGCCGAGGGGCAGCCCCAACTCCTCGGCGGCCTCCGGCACCGTCCGCCCCCGGAAGTACGTCGAGATCAGGATCTCCCGGTGCGACTGACTGAGCGTACGCAGGGCGTCCGCCACCGTCATGGTGCGCAGCACCCGGTCGGTGCTGTCCGCCTCGGCGAACGCGGTGAGGTCCCGGTCGTACGTCTCCGGCGGCCGGGCCTCCTGGCTGCGATGCTCGTCGATGGCGATCCGGCGGGCCACAGTGACCAACCACGGCCGCAACGAACCCTGCCCCTGCGTGCCCAGCCGGTGCGCGTTGCGCCAGGCCCGCAGTAGCGTCTCCTGGACGATGTCCTCCGCGCGCTGCCGGTCCCCACCGGTGAGGCGCATGACGAACATCAGCAACGGGCCGGCGTGCTCGGCGTAGAGCTGACGGATCAACTGGTCGGAGTGGCTCGCCTCGGTTGACGTCGCCTGATGGCGCCCGGGCGCCGGTCGCGGCGTCACCGGACCATTCTGGCGAGACGTCGCCCGCGAGTCGACCCCCCGGGCAGACGAAGTTGACCGTGACGAGGGTCGCGCCGACAACCAGTCAGCGCGTACCGCGTCGCCATGCCAACCGGCCGCCACCGCGTGCATGCAGACCTCCGGGATGTCCGTGACCAACGCCGGCCCACAAGGTGGGCCGCCCGGTGGTACGCAGCGCCGGCCCCAACGGATCAACAAACGGGGAAGAAATTTCCGCGCCGCCGTTGCTCGGACGGTCAGCGGCGCACCGAGAACAGCCCCGGCGGTGGCGGATCCGAGCCGGTCGCGTCGGCATCCCGCACGACAGGCGCACCACCGGCGAAGCGGTCCAGCTCGTCACCGGCCACCACCCGCCCGGGGAACCAGTCGCCGGCAGCACGTCTGGTCAGCTCCGGCACCGGGGGTGTGGACCGGCCGGCGACCAGCACCAGGTTGCCGTACCGGCGTCCGCGCAACACCGCCGCGTCCCCGACCAGACAGGCCTGCGGCAGCACCGAACGGACAGTGGCGACCTGCCCACGGGCGTGCCGCAGCGGCGGGCCGTCGGCCAGATTCGCCAGGTACCAACCGCCGGGGCGCAGCACCCGGGCCACCTCGGCCGCGTACTCCACCGAGGTGAGGTGGGCCGGGGTACGCGCACCGGCAAACACGTCGGCGACCACCACGTCGTAGCTGGCCTCCCGAGTGGACGCCAGCACCGCCCGAGCGTCCTCCACCCGGACCCGCAACCGGGCGTCGGACGGCCACGGCAACGCCCGACGGACCAGTTCCACAAGCGCACCGTCCACCTCGGACACCCGCTGGGTGGACCCGGGCCTGGTGGCGGAGACGTACCGGGGCAGGGTCAGGGCGCCGCCACCCAGATGCAGCACCCGCAGCGGATCCCCGGCCGGTGCGATCAGATCCACTGCGGCGGCCAACCGCCGCACGTACTCGAACTCCAGGTGGGTGGGGTCGGTCAGGTCGACGTGCGACTGCGGCGCGCCGTCCAACAGCAACGTCCACGAGCCGGCCCGGTCCGGATCCGGCACCAGCTCCGCCAGCCCGGTGTCCACCTGCTCGACCACCCGGTCACCTGCCCGTTTACGCCCCACCGGAACCAGTATCCGCGCTCACCGGGCCGCGCGGGCCGCTGCGGTCAACGCGCGGTGCAGCAGCCGGGAATCGCCGAGCAGGGCCCGCAGCCGACGCTCCAGGCCGGCGATCGGGATCAGGTTCTGCGGGGCCCGCGGATCCTTGTACGGGGTGGACGCGAAACGCGGCAGGGTGACCAGCGACAGGTCGGCCAGCTCGATCGCCGCCTCGACGGGCAGGTCGGCAGAGCACTCCACCCGAACGATGCCCGCCCACGGCGCGCCGATCGCCACCGGCAGACGCAAATACCACGACCAACCACCCCAGGCGGTGCCGAGCCGGAACACCGGGGACCGCTCACCCGACGCCATCCCGGTCACCACAGCGGTCAACCGGGCATCCAGGTACTGGCTGTGCTGCGTCTTGATGTAGCCCAGGGTGCGCGGCAACTGCCGGCGACTACGCAACGGGCCGTCCACCACCAACAGGTCACCGTCGACCCGGGCGGCGTCCGACACCGCCACCTCCAACGCGGTCAGCGGACCCTGCACGGCGGCCGGCAGCTTCGCCAGCTCACCGGTGCCACCCACCCGGTGCACCGGGTAACGGATCGCGCCCGCCACCACATCCTGCGCCGACGGGCTCGCGGTGAACAGGCCCCGGCCCACCCGGGTGCCCGCCAACTGCGCCGCACCCCGGCCCAGGTCGCACCGGACCACCCCGGCGGCGTACGAGGCGGCCAACCCGGGAAACGACAGGCCGTCCGTCTCCGCCGTCCAGATGCTCGCGTCGATACGGCGGACCCCGTCGACCAGCAACACCACGTCGGGTGCCCGCACCCCGGGGCGTACCCCGATGGCCCGCCAGTCCACTGCGGGCAACTCCACGTCCGCGTCGACCTGGGCGCTGCTCGGCGCGGCCGGCCCGGCGGCGGACGCCTCGAACGACGCACCGTACGCCGGATCCCACGAATCCACGAAGAACGCGGCGTCGCTCACCGGCCGGCCCGTCCCATCCGCCGCGCTGCACTCCTCGCGCTCACCGGCCCGTCCGCTCCACGCGCGCGGACCGGGCATCCTTGCGCACCTCGAAGCGGACCGGGATCCGCTCGGCCAACGCCGGCACGTGGGTGACCACGCCGACCATCCGATCGCCCCGGGCCGCCAGGTTTTCCAGTGTCGCCGCCACCGTGTCCAGGGTGGCGGCGTCGAGCGTGCCGAAACCCTCGTCCAGGACGATCGACTCCAGGCTCGCCGCCGTGGTGGACATCCCGGCCAGCTGCTCGGAGAGCGCCAACGCCAACGCCAGCGACGCCTGGAACGTCTCACCCCCGGAGAGGGTCCGAACGCCCCGACGCAGCCCCGCGTCGTGGTGGTCGACCACCACGAACTCGCCCTTGTCGTGCACCAGCTCGTACTGCCCGGAGGAGAGCTCCCGCAGGATCCCCGACGCGCCGTCGACCAGCAGGTCCAACGCCTCGGCCAGCAACCACCGCTCGAAGTTGTTGGCCCGTAGGTGCCCGGCGAGCGCGCGCGCCACCTGCGCCTCCCGCTCGTGCCCGGCCCGCTGCTCGCGCAACGTCCCGGCCTGCTCGCGGCGCTCGTGCAGCCGCCGCCGCTCGGCGTCGGCCCGCTCCACCGCCACTGTCGCCGCGTGCACCGGATCGTCTCCGACCGGCACGTCGGCGGCGGCGAAGATGCCCGCGATGGCCCGCTGCACCCCGTCGGCCAACGACTCGGCCTCCGCCACGGCGGCAGCCCGGACGGCCCGATCGGCACGGCGGCGATCCGCCTCGGTCGTCGCCCAGTCGGTCAGCGCCGCCCACGCGGCGGCCACGTCGTCCCGATCGGTCGCCGGCGGGCCGAACCGGGCCAACCCGTCACGAGCGGTGTCGAAGGCCCGCCACGCCGCCCGCAGCCGCTCCTCGGCGGCGTCCACCCCGGCCCGGGCCTGCCGAGCGGTCTCGCGGCCGGCCCGGACCGCCGTCGCCGCCTCCTCCAGCGCGCGCCGCAACCGGGCGTGCTCGGCCAACTCCCGCCGCAGCACGGCCGGCTCGGCCGCGCCGGCAAGCTGACCGGCCAGCTCGGCCAGCCGAGCCTCCACCTGCTCCTGCCGGGCCCGCGCCTGCACCAGGAGCCGCTCCAGCTCACGCGCCGCCGTGTCCCGCTCCTGCACCGTCGCCTGCGCGGCCTTGGTAGCTGCCCGCGCGGCCTTGCCCGCCGCCGTCGCGGCCGCCACCGCCGAGTCGGCCGGCACCGCCGGCACTTCGACGACCGGCTGCTCGCACACCGGGCACGCCGCACCGGCATGCAGGTGCACCCGCAGGCTCACCGCCAGATCGGTGGCCTTCGCCTCCTCGTGCGCCCGGAAGGCCGCCTCCAACTCGGCGTCGGCCCGGTCGGCGACCACGCGTGCGGCGGCCAGGGCCGCCACCGCAGCGGCGTGCTCGTCGTTCGCCGTGCGCACCGCCGCGCGGACCGTGTCGGCCTCGCCGGACAGGCGGTCCCGATCGTCGTACGCCCGCAGCAGCAGCCGCAGCGCGCTCTCGTCACCGGCGCCGGCCAACTCGCCGCGCAGCTTCTCCTCCCGCTCCTCGGCCAGCGACACCCCGGTCGACGCCGCCTCGGCCTCGGCCCGCGCCGCGGCGACCGCCCGAGCGACAGCGGTCACCCCACCCGGCGCGCGCACCCCGGTCAGCACTGTCAACTCGCCGTCCAGCGCGGTCAGCGCCGCCGCGGCCTCCCGTGCGGTGACCCGGGCCGCCGCCAGCTCCGGCACCGCCTCGGCCACCGCGGCTGCCAGCTCGGCCATCCGCTCCACCCGGGCGTCGGCCTCGGCCAACGCCTCGTCGTCCACGCCTGTCAACCCGGCGAGCACCTGGTCGACCGCCTCCAGCCGGGCCTCCGCCTGCGCGGCGCGCGCCGTCGCCTTCTTCTGCACGTCCTCGTAGACGCCGAGGCCCAGCAGGTTGACCAGGATCTGTTGCCGCGTCGCCGGCTTGGCGTGCAGGAAGTCGGCGAACTGCCCCTGTGGCAGCACCACACAGCTGGTGAACTGCTCGTACGGCAGCCCGACCGCCTCCAGCACCGCCTGCTCCATCTCGGCGGGGGTGCCGGCCACCACCTCGCCGAGGTCGTCCGGGCTCAACCCGGTGTCCAGTTTGGTCACGTCGAAGCCGGCCGGCATCAACTGCAACCCGGCGTTCGCGGTCTTCACGTTGCCCCGGCCGTCCCGGCGGACCACCCGGGTCGCCACGTACCGGGCGCCGCCGGACTCGAAGACCAACCGCACCCGCGCCTCGGTCGCCGACGGCGCGAGCGCGTTCGCCAACCCTCGGGCACCACCCCAGCGGGGCACCATGCCGTAGAGGGCGAAGCAGATCGCGTCCAGCACGGTGGACTTGCCCGAACCGGTCGGGCCGATCAGCGCGAAGAAGTCGGCGTCGGTGAAGTCGACTGTGGTCTCGTCCCGGAAGACGGTGAACCCCGCCATGTCCAACCGCATCGGACGCATCAGTGCTCGACCTCCTCGAAAAGCTCGTCGAAGAGCTCCCGGACACCCTCGTCGGCGTGGCCCCGGCTGTCCAGGTAGTCGGCGAACAACTCCCGGGGCGAACGCCCCGACCGCTGGGCGATGCGCGCGCCACTGCCCGGCGCGGCCAACAGCTCCGGGTCGATCCGGATCTCCAGGGCCCGGGGGAGCAGCTCCTGAACCTCCTCGCGCAGGCCGGCGCGGGGTTGCTCCCGCACGTACACCCGCAGCCACGCGTCCGGTGCCTCGATCTCGGCGAGCTGGGCCAGGGTGCCCCGCACCGTCCGCAGCGCGCTCGCCGCCGTCACCGGCACCTCCCGCACCCGGGCGGCGGTGCTGGCCGTCACGTCGACGATCGTCACCGAGGGGATGTTCTCCTGCTCGCCGAAGTCCACAGCGAGCGGACTGCCGCTGTACCGCACCGGGCAGGGGCCCGCGACCCGCTGCGCCCGGTGCAGGTGACCCAGCGCCACGTAGTGCGCGGTGGCCGGAAAGACGGTGGCCGGAACGGCGTAACCCAACACGGTGTGCGCGTCGCGCTCGCCGCCACCGGTGGCCGCGCCGGTCACCGTCAGGTGCGCGGTGACCAGGTGCACCCGGTCCGGTTCGGTGAAACCCTCGGTCAGTCGCCCCAGCACCCGGCCCAGGTGGTCGGCGTACGTCTGGTTGGTCTCCGCGGCGGTCAGCTCGTACATCTCCAACGCGCGCACCGCGTACCGCTGGGACAGGAACGGCAACGCGGCCAGCCGCCACCGCTCGCCACCGGCAGTGGTGCCGTCGATGACGTGCTCGTCCGGGTTTTCCCGCACCCCACCGCGCAGCGTGATGCCGGCGGCGTCGGCCCACGGGCGCAGCGCGTCCAGCGCCGGGCCGTTGTCGTGGTTGCCGCCGATCGCCACCACGTCCGCGCCGGTGCGCCGCAGCGCCGTCAACGCCCGGGTGACCAGGCGGGTCGCCTCCGAACTGGGTGCGGCGGTGTCGTAGAGGTCACCAGCGACGATCACCAGATCCGGCTGCTCGGCACGGGCGATCTCGATCACCCCGGCCAGCACGGCCTTGTGCTCGTCGGCCCGGGACTGCCCCTTGAGCACCTTTCCCACGTGCCAGTCGGAGGTGTGCAGGATCTTCATGGCTGTGCTGGCCCCTAGCTAGAACGGGATGTCGTCGTCGGTGCTGCCGCCGCCGGAGCCCACCACGGCGAACGGGTCGGCGGACTGGGTGATCGAGCGCAGCGTCTCCGATGGTGCCCGGCCCGCCTCGGAGACCCGGGTGGCCCAGGCCGGGAACGGGAACTCCAGGCAGAGCGGCACCGGGATGTCCGGCTGGTTGACGAACATCGTGCCCGGCTTGGCCAACAACGCCCGCTGGCGCTGCGCGGGCGGCAGGAAACCGTACTCCGGGCGGGACGCCTCGGCCGGGTCGAGCCGGCCGACCACCCGGATCGCCGAGTTGGTGACGATCCGCCGCTCCACCTCGCTCGCCGTCTGCTGCGCGCCGATCAGGATCACCCCGAGCGAGCGGCCCCGCTCGGCGATGTCCAGCAGGACCTCCTTGATCGGCGAGGAGCCCTCCCTGGGGGCGTACTTGTTGAGCTCGTCGAGGACGACGAAGAGCAGCGGCTTGGCGGTGCCGGACTTCTCCTTGCGCTCGAACTCGCTCTTGAGCGTCACACCCACCACGAACCGCTGCGCGCGGTCGGGCAGGTTGTGCAGGTCGACCACAGTGACCTGCGCCGACTCGCTCGTGTTGATCGAGTGGGGGCGACGGGTGGCGAGGTCACCGCGGATCAGCCGGGCCAGGTCCTTCTTACTGCCGATCAACCGCCGGGCGAACGCGTTGACGGTGCCCAGCCCTACCGCGCTGCCCGCCCAGTCGGAGCGGGTCTCGTCGTCGTTGAGCTGATCGACGATGTGGTCGACCAGGTCGCCGTAGGAACCCAGCCGAACCCCGTCGATGCTCACCCCACCGTCGGCGGGCTGGGCGTAGCGGGCCAGGTGCGCGGCCACCGAGTGGACCACCATCGTGTACTGCTGGCGCTCATCGTCGGCGTCGGCGAAGACGTACGGCAGCAGACGGTCGGCGCAGAACTCGTCCAGCGTCCAGTAGAACGAATCCACCCCGGTGAGCCGGCTGCTCACATCCGGCGTGCCGGCCGCGTCGCCGACCCGGGGTGGGGCGTACACACGCACGTCGGGGAAGGCACCGGCGCTCAGCCCGAGCTTCGCGTACGCCGCGCGGGTGGGCTCGTCGAGGCGGGTGTTGGGGTGGTCCAGGAAGAGCAGATCCTCACCCTTGACGTTGAAGATCAGCGCCTTGGCGTTTACCGCGTCGCCGCCCAGCACCCCGGAGCGGAACACCGAGTAGAGCAGGAAGGTGGCGAAGCTGGTCTTGGTGGCCACCCCGGAGATGCCGGAGATGGAGACGTGCGCGCCCCGACTGCCGTCGAGGAAGTCGGCGTTGAGATAGACCGGGACGCCGTCCCGACCCATCCCCATCGGGATGCGCCGCTCCATCCGGTCGAAGTGCAGCGCGCGCGCCCGAGCGTCACCCTCGGCCCGGTGCACCACGGCGCCCGGCGTCGGCGGCACGTACAGCTCGGGATCGACCCGGGTGGTGGTGACCTCGGCCGCCTCCTGCACCTGCGCGGGCAGCGTGCCGTCGGCGATGGCGAACACGTCGGAGTCGAACTGGGCGCCCTCGTGCCGCGCGCGGACCTGGGTGACCACCCCGGCGATCGTCACGGGCTCCCGGTCCGGAAGCTCCCGTCGCGTGACCACCACGTCGTCGAGCTGGAGGTAGCTGCCGGGCGCCACGGCCGTCCAGAACTGCAACGGGGTGGCGTCGGCGGTGCCCAGCACCCGCCCGACCGCCTCGCCAGGGCTGTCGAGGTCGGCGTCGGTCATCGGGCGACTCGGGTCGGTCGGGCAGCACGGTCGGGAACCATGCTGTGCATCCTGCCCGAGGAGTACGACAGGTCGCCACGCGACGCGGCGGACGACACCATGCGCCGTCACACTCACGACGGTGGGTGTGTGACCGGGCGACGGCGGGTTACGGGCGGGCGTGGCGGAGCAGGAGGACACCGTCCTCGGCGGCGAGCACGTGCCGCAGTGGCAGGTGCCGGGGCGGTGCGGCGTCGCCGGCGGTGATCCGGCCCGAACCGGGCCCGGCCAGCAGTGGCGAGACGGTCAGGCACAGTTCGTCCACCAGGTCGGCGGCGGTGAGCGCGCCGAGCAGGTGGGGCCCGCCCTCGCAGAGCAGTTGGGTAAGCCCGCGTCGGTGCAGTTCGGCGAGGCCGGCGGCCAGGTCGACCCGCTCGGTGCCGCAGCGCAGCACGTCGGCGACGTCGCTCAGCCCGGCCGGCGGGTCGGCGTCGGCGTGGGTGAGCACCACCGGGCGGGTCGGCGCGTCGGCGAAGGCAGCCTGCGCCGGATCCAGGTCGAGCGAACTGGAGACGACCACCAACGTCGGGTACTCGGCCAGCCCGTTGGCGCGACGCCAGGCGCGGCGGCGCTCGTCGAGGCGGACCGCCCGGTACCCCTCGTGTCGGAGTGTGCCGGCGGCCACCACCAGGGCGTCGCAGACCATCCGCAGCAGGCCGAACACCCGCTTGTCCGGCTCGCCGGAGAGCCCGGCGGAGTAGCCGTCCACGGTGACCGCGCCGTCCAGGCTGGCCACGAAGTTCACCCGCAGTCGGGGCTTGTCGGCGCGGTCGTAGAGGGCGGTCAGCGCGGCGTCGTCGATCGGCTGCGTCGACGGCTGGGGCCAGAGCCGCCGGATCGGAATTCCGACGGTCATTCGCCGGCCGGACCAGTGACCGGAGGGGTGGGTTCGGCGGTACGGTGCTGGCAGTCGCACCAGTTCCGGCCCGGGCAGTCGTCGTGTCGCCGGGCCCGGCACGCTCGGCAGATCATGCTGGCAGCCTAAGCCGCGGGAGGACAGGACAGCATGTCGCGTCAGATCTTCCAGCTGAAGATGTCCCTCGCCGGGACCCGCCCGCCGGTGTGGCGCCGGGTGCTCGTGCCGGCCGGCTACACGCTGGACCGGCTGCACCGTGTGGTGCAGCACGCGATGGGTTGGCGGGACTGTCACCTGCACTCGTTCGAGATCGACGCGTTGCAGTACGGCGAGCCCGACCCGGATGGGGAGTTGGCGCTGCACGACGAGTTGGACGTGCGGCTCGACGCGGTGCTCGGCAAGGGCAGCCGGTTCTCCTACACGTACGACTTCGGCGACTGGTGGGAGCACGACCTGGTCGTGGAGGACGCGCTGACCGCCGACCCCGACGAGCGGTACCCGGTCTGCGTGGCCGGCGAGCGGGCCTGCCCGCCGGAGGGTATCGGCGGGCCGCCGGGCTACCAGGCGCTCCTGGAGGCACTGGTCGACCAGACCGCCCCGGTCGACCTCGTCGGCCCCCGTCAGGCGATGCTGCGCGACTGGGCGGGTTCCACCTTCGACCCGGGCAGCTTCGACCCCGACCGCGCAACCACCCTCCTCCACCGCTTCTGCTGACCCGCCCGTCCCCTCGGGGGAGGCGTTGTCGATCAAGAGGTTGGCGTCAGCAGAGCCGCGATCCCTGACCGAAACCTCTTGATCACCCGGGATGGGCGGCGTTGTTGGTGGGGTAGGCGGGGCCGGAGTGATCAGCGGTAACGATCTGGGAACGCTCCCAACGCCCTATTGACACTCCCGTTACCCGCCGGCAATCTCATGGGAGCGCTCCCGGAGGTGGTGTGTGTCACTCACGGACCCCGGCCCGGCGCGATGAGCACCCCCCCACCACACACATCAGCCTCACCACCGGAAAGAGGGGTCAGCGAATGAGTGTCACCACGCGGCGTACCCGCCTGGCGGCCGCTGCCCTGGCCGCGATCACCGCGGTCAGCGGTCTCGCAGCCTGCGGCAACGACGACGACAAGCCGGCGGCCGGCGAGAAGCCGGCCAAGCTGGTCGTCGACACGTTCGGCGAGTTCGGCTACGAAGAGCTTGTCAAGCAGTACGAGAAGGACACCGGCATCAAGGTCGAGCTGCGCAAGACCGCGCAGCTCGCCGAGTACCGGCCGAAGCTGGTCCGCTACCTGGCCACCGGCAAGGGCGCGGCGGACGTCACCGCCCTGGAAGAGGGCATCCTCAACGAGTTCAAGCCCAACGCGCGCAACTGGGCCGACCTCAACCCGCTGGTTGCCGACCACTCCAAGGAGTTCCTGCCCTGGAAGTGGGAGCTGGGCAAGGCGCCGGACGGCCGGCTGATCGGCCTCCCGACCGACGTCGGCAGCCTCGCCGTCTGCTACCGCAAGGACCTGTTCCAGGCTGCCGGCCTGCCCACCGAGCGCGACCAGGTGTCGGCGCTCTGGCCGGACTGGAAGGGCTTCCACGACGCCGGTCTGAAGTACAAGCAGGGCAGCGGCGGCAAGGCGTTCATCGACTCGATCACCGCCGTCTCCAACGGCGTGATGTTCCAGGGCAACGGTGACCTGTTCTACGACAAGGAAGACAACATCATCGCGGACACCAGCCCCGCGGTGAAGAACGCCTGGGACACCGCCACGTCGATGGCGGACATCTCCGCCAAGGCGCAGACCTGGTCGCCGGAGTGGTCGGGTGGCTTCAAGCAGGGCACCTTCGCGGCAACCTTCTGCCCGTCCTGGATGCTCGGCATCGTCTCGGAGAACTCCGGTGCGGCCAACAAGGGCAAGTGGGACGTCGCGTCCGTGCCGGGTGGCGGCGGTAACTGGGGCGGCTCGTGGCTCGCCGTTCCGGCGCAGAGCAAGTACCCGAAGGAGGCGGCGAAGCTCGCCGAGTACCTGACCAACGCGAAGAGCCAGGTGGAGGCCTTCAAGGCCAAGGGCCCGCTGCCCACCAACCTGGAGGCGCTGAAGAACGAAGCGTTCATCGGCTACACCAACGAGTACTTCAGCAACGCGCCGACCGGCAAGATCTTCGGGGAGAGCGTCGCCAAGATCCAGCCGACCCACCTGGGCCCGAAGCACCAGGCGGTCAAGGAGAACGCGCTCGAGCCGGCCCTGCGGGCGTTCGAGAGCGGGCAGGCCGACAAGGCGAAGGCCTGGGAGCAGTTCACGAAGGATGCCAAGACTCAGGGTGCCTTCTGAGTGATTCCCTGCCGGTGGCGTTCGGGGCTTCCCGGACGCCACCGGCCGGTCCCCTCCGCGTAGCGCCCTGCGCGAGGGCCCCCGGGCCTCGCCGGAAAAGGAAATTCGCATGAGCCTGTCGGCCACGACGGCACCGCCGTCGCCAGCAGCACCGCCTTCTCCCGACGTCGATCGCCGACGTAGCCGCGGAAGATTACTCAACCGTCTCGATGTCAAGTACTCGCCGTACCTCTACATCGCCCCGTTCTTCCTGATCTTCGGTGCGTTCGGGCTGTACCCGATGGTGCGTACCGCCTGGATGTCGCTGCACGACTGGGACATGATCGGCGAGCACTCGTTCATCGGCTTCGACAACTACACCCGGCTGTTCTCCGACGAGTACTTCTGGAACGCGCTGGTCAACACGTTCGGCATCTTCGCCCTGTCGACCATCCCGCAGCTGTTGCTCGCCCTCTTCCTGGCGAACCTGCTCAACCGGACCTTCCTGCGCGCCAAGACCTTCTTCCGGATGGCCATCTTCATGCCGAACGTGGTGTCGGTGGCCGCGGTCGCGATCGTCTTCGGGATGCTGTTCCAGCGGGAGTTCGGCCTGTTCAACTGGCTGCTGAGCCTCGTCGGTGTCGACCCGGTCGACTGGGACGGGCAGCGGTGGAGTTCGTGGTTCGCCATCTCCTCGATGGTCAACTGGCGCTGGACCGGGTACAACACCCTGATCCTGCTCGCCGGCATGCAGGCGATCCCGAAGGATCTCTACGAGGCCGCAGCGATCGACGGCGCCAGCCCGTGGCGGCAGTTCTGGCAGATCACCCTGCCCATGCTCAAGCCCACCTTCATCTTCGTGGTCATCCTGTCCACGATCGGCGGCATGCAGCTCTTCACCGAGCCGCTGCTCTTCGCCAACGGCAACATTCTCGGCGGCAGCCAGCGGGAGTTCCAGACGCTGGCCATGTACATGTACGAGATGGGCATCGTGAACCTGAACTCCGCCGGCTACGGAGCCGCGGTCGCCTGGGCCATCTTCATGATCATCATCCTGGTGTCGCTGTTCAACTTCCTACTCGTCCGCCGCTCGGCGAAGTGAGGAGAGATCGATGATCTCGGCTTCCCAGCGCCTGTGGCGCACCAGTCCGCTGACCTACGTTGCGCTCGTCCTGGCGGCACTGCTGTCGATCTACCCGTTCTACTACATGCTGGTGATCGGCACTCGCAGCCTGGACTCCATCAACGAAGTCCCGCCACCGGTAACCCCCGGCGGAGCGTTCGGTGACAACTTCGGGCGGGTGCTCGACAACGACGCCGCCAACTTCCTCACCGGCATGATGAACTCGATCATCGTCTCCTCGGTGGTCACCGTGTCGGTGGTGCTCACCGGTTCACTGGCCGGGTTCGCCTTCGCCAAGCTGAAGTTCCGGGGCAGCAACGCCCTGCTGCTGGCGATCATCGTCACCATGATGATCCCGACCCAGATGGGCCTCATCCCGCTCTGGTCCATCATGCAGGACCTGGGGTGGTACGACACCCTGTACGCGGTCACCGTGCCGTTCCTGGTCAGCGCCTTCGGCGTGTTCATGATGCGGCAGTACGCCAGCCAGGCCATCTCCGACGAGCTGATCGAGGCCGGCCGCGTCGACGGGGCGAGCACCTTCCGGATCTACTGGAGCATCGTGCTGCCCGCGCTACGTCCCGCCGCCGGCGTGCTCGGTCTGCTGACCTTCATGGAGACCTGGAACTCGTTCATCTGGCCGTACGCCATCCTCACCCCGGAGAACCCGACCCTCCAGGTCTCGCTCTCCTTCCTGTCGTACGCCTACTACACCGACTACTCCCAGGTGTTCGCCGCCACGGCGATCGGCACCATCCCCCTCGTGCTCGTCTTTCTCGTGTTCGGCCGCCAGATCATCGGCGGGATCATGGAAGGTGCCGTCAAGTCGTGAGCAACCCCGCCAGCCCACCCGCCGTCGACGTCCTCGACGAGCGCCCCGGGCTGACCTTTCCACCCGGATTCCTCTGGGGGGCCGCGACGGCGGCGTACCAGATCGAGGGGGCCGCGGCCGTGGACGGCCGCGCCCCGTCGATCTGGGACACCTTCAGCCACACCGAGGGTCGGGTCGTCGCCGGGCACACCGGGGACGTCGCGTGCGACCACTACCACCGCCTCGGCGACGACGTCGCGCTGATGGCCGAGCTGGGCCTGAAGTCGTACCGTTTCTCGGTCTCCTGGTCCCGGGTGCAGCCCACCGGCACCGGCGCGGCCAACCCGGGCGGCCTGGACTTCTACCGGCGACTGGTGGACGAGCTGCTGGCCAACGGCATCGAGCCGTGGCTCACCCTCTACCACTGGGATCTGCCGCAGCCGTTGGAAGACGCCGGCGGCTGGCCGGCCCGGGACACTGCGGCCCGCTTCGCCGACTACACGACGCTGGTGGCCGACGCGCTCGGTGACCGGGTGCGCTACTGGACCACGCTGAACGAGCCGTGGTGCTCCGCGTTCCTCGGCTACGGCTCCGGCGTGCACGCCCCCGGCCGCACCAACGGAGCGGACGCGGTGCGCGCCGGACACCACCTGATGCTCGGTCACGGCCTGGCCGTGCAGGCCCTGCGGGCCGCCCGGCCGACCGCCGAGGTGGGCGTGACCGTCAACCTCTACCCCGTCGACCCGGCCAGCGACGCCCCCGCCGACCGGGACGCCGCCCGGCGGATCGACGGGCTGGCCAACCGGTTCTTCCTGGACCCGCTGCTGCGCGGGTCGTACCCGGAGGACCTGGTGGCCGACCTCAGCACGGTGACCGACTTCGACCACGTGCGCGACGGCGACCTGGCGACCATCTCCACGCCGCTGGACCTGGTCGGGGTCAACTACTACAGCCGGCACGTGGTCGCCGCACCGGTCGAGGGCGTCGAGGCCGACCCGGCCCCCTCGTGCTGGCCGGGCAGCGAGGACGTCCGGTTCGTCACCCGTGGCGTCCCGGTCACCGACATGGGCTGGGAGATCGACGCCCCCGGCCTGACCGAGACGCTGCGTCGGGTACACGGCTACACCGACCTGCCCCTGTACGTCACCGAGAACGGCTCCGCGTTCGTCGACTCTGTGGTCGACGGGCAGGTCGACGACGTCGATCGGCTGGCCTACTTCGATGCCCACCTGCGCGCCGCCCACCAGGCGATCGACGCCGGAGTGCCTCTGCGGGGATACTTTGCCTGGTCGTTGATGGATAATTTCGAGTGGGCCTGGGGTTACACCAAGCGGTTCGGCATGATCCACGTCGACTATGACAGCCAGGTCCGCACCCCCAAGTCCAGCGCCAAGTGGTACGCCTCGGTGATCCGGCGCAACGGTCTGGCCGCACAATAGGCTCGGGCCAGCCATCAGGACGGCCCCGGCGTCCACCTCCCGCAGGTGGCGCCGGGTCCGCCCGCCGTCGGAGGAGCAGACGATGACAACGCAGCGCACCCGGTCGCTCGGGCGCCCGACCCTCGACGCGGTCGCGGCGCGTGCCGGCGTCGGTCGGGGCACGGTCTCCCGCGTCGTCAACGGCTCGCCCCAGGTCAGCCCGGAGGCCCGCGCCGCGGTCCAACAGGCCATCGCCGAGCTGGGGTACGTGCCGAACCGGGCCGCCCGTGCGCTCGTCACCCAGCGGACCGACTCCGTCGCGCTGGTGGTGTCCGAATCCGGTGAGCGGGTCTTCACCGAGCCGTTCTTCGCCTCGATCGTGCGGGGGATCAGCTCCGGGCTGCTGGAGACGCCGATGCAGCTCTGGCTGGCCATGGCACAGTCGCCCGTGGAACGGGAGCGGGTCGAGCACCACCTCACCAACCAGCACGTCGACGGCGTCCTGCTGCTGTCGTTGCACGACTCCGACCCGCTGCCGACGCTGTTGGAGGAGCGCGGCCTGCCCGCCGTGCTCGGCGGTCGGCCCGCCCGGATGCTGCAACCCGGCGCCCAACCGGCCTGGTTTGTCGACGTGGACAACGTTGGCGGGGCCCGGCAGGCCGTGGAGTACCTGGCGAGGCAGGGGCGGCGACGCGTCGCCACCATCGCCGGTCCGCAGGACATGGGTGCCGGCCTGGCCCGTTTGGCCGGCTACACCGACGCGGTCAAGGCCACCGGCGCCAGCGTCAACCCCGACCTGATCGCGTACGGCGACTTCAGCGAGGGCAGCGGCGCGGCGGGAATGCGCCGGCTGTTGGAGGTCTGCCCGGACCTGGACGCGGTCTTCGTCGCGTCCGATCTCATGGCGTTCGGCGCACTGCGTACCCTGCGCGAGGCCGGCCGCCGCGTTCCGCAGGACGTCGCGGTGATCGGCTTCGACGACGCGACCATCGCCCGACAGGCCGAACCGCCGTTGACCACTGTCTTCCAGCCGGTGGAGGAGATGGGCCGGCAGATGGCCCGCCTGCTGGTGGCCCGGATCCGTGGCGAGGAGCTACCCGCCTCCCACATCCTCCTGGACACCCAACTGGTCCACCGTGCCTCCGCCTAACCCCCCCCGCCCCAAGAAGCCCGCGCGGCGCGTCCCCACGTTTTGCGGTCGATCATGGAGTTGGCCTGGACATTTCCGGCATCTCGCCTCGCCAACCACATGATCAACAAGGCTGGCGGGCAGGATCGAGCGCGATCTTGAGCGTGTGGGCCTGCGGGGCGGGTGGGTGAGTGGGCCGGGTTGTTGCCTGGCGGTCAGGCGGGGGCCCAGCGGCGGAGTTCGCGCTTGGCCAGTGAGTTGCGGTGGACCTCGTCGGGGCCGTCGGCGAGGCGCAGGGTGCGGGTCTGCGCCCAGAGGGCGGCCAGCGGGGTGTCCTGGCTGACGCCGGCGCCGCCGTACCCCTGGATCGCCTTGTCGATCACCCACTCCGCCATCGCCGGCGTTCCGATCTTGATGGCCTGGATCTCGGTGTGCGCGCCCTTGTTGCCCACGGTGTCCATCAGCCAGGCCGTCTTCAGCACCAGCAGCCGGGCCTGTTCGATGCGGACCCGGGACTCGGCGATCCACTCCCGGACCACGCCCTGCTCGGCCAGCGGCCGGCCGAACGCGATCCGCTCCAGCGCCCGCTTGCAGACCAGCTCCAATGCCCGCTCAGCCATTCCGATCAATCGCATGCAGTGGTGGATCCGGCCCGGCCCCAGCCGGGCCTGGGCGATGGCGAAGCCGGTGCCCTCGGCGCCGATCAGGTTCTCCGCGGGCACCCGGACGTCGGTGAAGTCGATCTCGGCGTGCCCGCCGTGCGAACCGTCGGTGTAGCCGAAGACGGTCATGCCCCGGCGCACTGTCACCCCGGGGGTGTCCCGGGGGACCAGCACCATGCTCTGCTGGCGGTGCCGGTCGGCGGTGGGGTCGGTCTTGCCCATCACGATGAAGATCTCGCAGCGCGGGTCCATGGCCCCGGACGACCACCACTTCCGCCCGTTGATCACGTACTCGTCGCCGTCACGGGTGATCCGGGTGGCGATGTTCGTGGCGTCGGAGGACGCGACCTCCGGCTCGGTCATGCAGAACGCCGAGCGGATCTCACCCTCCAGCAGCGGCATCAGCCAGCGCTTCTGCTGCGCCTCCGAGCCGAACTCGGCCAGCAACTCCATGTTGCCGGTGTCCGGTGCCGCGCAGTTGACCGCCTCCGGCGCCAGG
The DNA here is from genome assembly GCF_015751785.1 of Micromonospora vinacea. Taxonomy (NCBI): domain Bacteria; kingdom Bacillati; phylum Actinomycetota; class Actinomycetes; order Micromonosporales; family Micromonosporaceae; genus Micromonospora; species Micromonospora vinacea. Next base: position 3,716,512 of record NZ_JADOTY010000001.1, read on the forward strand.
TGCGGGCTGCGCCCGGTCAGCTCGGCCAGCGGCGCGTACTGGAGGTTGGTCAGGCCGGCGCCGTAGCGCGGGTCGGGCAGGAAGAGGTTCCACAGGCCGCGCTTGCGGGCCTCCGCCTTCAGTTCGGCCAACACCGGGGTACGCGACCACGGGTCCCCGGCGGCCACCTGCTCGGCGTGCACGGCCTCGGCCGGGTAGACATGCTCGGTCAGGAACCGGGTCAGCTCGTCGCGCAGCTCCTCGGTCCGGCTGTCGTATGAGAAGTCCATCACCGCTCCCTGGCGGCGGTCAGCCCGTGCGCGACCAGCGGTGCCACCATCTCGCCGATCCGGTCGAAGCCCTCGCCGAGCGTCTGCCCGAGCGTGTGGCGGTAGTGGATGCCCTCGCAGATGACAGCGAGCTTGAAACAGCCCAGTGCCACGTGCCAGTGCAGCGGGCCGACGTCCACGTCGCTGCGTCCGGCGTACCTGTCGATCAGCTCGCTGCCCGTGGGGAAGCCGGCGCGCGGGCCGAGCCCGTCGGCGACGGGGTTGCCCGCTGCGGTGTCGCTGCCACCGAGCACGTCCCAGTACGTCAGCAGCAGCCCCAGGTCGGCGAGGGGGTCGCCGAGGGTGGCCATCTCCCAGTCGAGCACCGCGTGCACGGCCACCGGGTCGGCTGAGGCGAGGAGGTTGTCCAGCCGGTAGTCGCCGTGCACGATCCGGCCGGCGTTCGCGCCCTCCGGGGCGGTCGCCGCGAGCAGGTCGCGCAGCTCGTCGATGCCGGGCAGTGGGCGGCTGCGGGAGCGGTCGAGTTGCCCGGCCCAGCGGCGGACCTGCCGGGCCAGGTAGCCCTCGGGGCGGCCGAAGTCGGCCAACCCGACGCTGGACGGGTCGACGCTGTGCAGCGCGGCGAGGGTGTCCATCATCGCCATGGCGAGGGCCCGGCGGCGCTCGTCGCCCAGCGGGTCGGTCTGCGCGCGGGTGCGGAACACCTCGCCGGGCATCCGCTCCATGAGGTAGAACGGTGCGCCGATCACCTCGGGGTCGGTGCAGAGCAGCAGCGTGCCCGGGACCGGCACATCGGTCGGCGCCAGCGCCGAGATCACCCGGAACTCGCGTGCCATGTCGTGCGCGGTCGCCAACACGTGGCCCAGCGGTGGGCGGCGCAGCACCACCTCGTGGTCGCCGAGGCGCAGCAGGTAGGTGAGGTTGGACTTGCCGCCCGCGATCAGCGTGGCACGCAGCGGCCCGACGGCAAGCTCGGGTCGGTGCTCCGCCAGATGCTCGGCGAGACGGTCCAGGGCCAGCCCCGCCGGCGAGAGGGAAACGGCCCCCGGCCGTGACGCGTCGACGGCCGGATCGCTCATCCGACTAGTTGATGGCAGCCCGCTCACGTTGTCAAGGTCAGAATTTCCGCTCGGGACATGCCCCTGCAACAGGGACGAAATGGTCAACTACCAGGCTGGGGTCAGCCTGCCGGCCGCTCTCTCGCCGGCCCGCCGAGCGGAGGGACAGACATGTTGCTGCGAGTTCGGGTCACCCTGCCGGACCGTCCGGGCACCCTCGGTCAGGTCGCCCGCACGTTGGGCGTCTCGGGGGCGGACATCGTCCAGGTGGTGGTCCTCGAACGACTCGGCGGGCGCGCGGTGGACGACTTCACTGTCGTCTGGCCGGGTGCGGCGCGTGTGGAGCGGCTGCTGGCCGGCCTCGCGGCGATACCGGGCGTGCGGGTGGACGGCGTGTGGCGGGCGATCGGCGCGCCCACCACCACCGGCCAGGACGCGGAGCTGTTGGCCCAGGTCGCGGCCAACCCGGCCGACGGGTTGGCCACCCTGGTCGACGCGGTGCCCGGGTTGTTGGCCGCCGACTGGGCCGTGGCCGCAGTGGTGCCGGTCGACTGGGCCTCGCGCACCAGCGGTGGCGGGGCGACAGTGGGGCACGCCAGCTGGCGTACCCCCGTGCCCCTGCGGTTGCCGGAGGTGACCCCGCTGCGCGGCCGGTCGATGACCACGCCCGACGGCACCCACCACGCGATCGCGCCGTTCGGCCGGGCGGGCCTGGTGCTGGTGGTGGCCCGCGAGCGCAGCGAGACCCTCTCCGCCGCAGCGTTCCACAGCACCGAGGTGGACCGGCTCACCCAGCTCGTCCGCGCCTGCGCGGTGATCCTCGGCGACCGACTCGACCTCGTCGGCGCGCCGCCGGTGGTCGCCGGCCCCTGACCGGCCCGAGGAGTTCCCGGGCCGACACCGCCGGGCAACCGGGCGGCAACAGGCGGGGGTGAGGCTCTTACCGGGGAAGGGAGCCAACCATGACGTTGTGGCGGATCCGAGCGACGGTGGACGACCGACCGGGTTACCTGTCGGTGCTCACGGCAAGCCTGGCGCTGCGCGGGGTCAACATCCTCACCGTGCAGGTGCAGCCCACCGAGCAGGGCGCGGTGGACGACTTCCTGGTCGACGCGCCGGACGCGCTCGACGAGGCCGAGTTGATCGCCGCCGTCGAGCGGGGCCGGGGGCGGGACTGCTGGGTGGCGCGCAGCGAGGCGCGTGGTCTGGCCGACCAGCCCACCCGGGTGCTCGGGCTGGCCAACCGGCTGGTCCGTGACCCGGACGCCACGGGCGAGGCGTTGCGGACCCTGCTCGCCGCCGACGTCGTCAGCTGGCGGCCGGCGTCGGTGGGCGTCGAACGGGGAATCACCGGGGCCAGCATGCTGCTGGCCGACCCGGCGGGCGGTTCGTTCGCGCTGCGCCGGGCCGCGCCCGACTTCACCCCGGCGGAATACGCGCGGGCGCAGGCCCTGGTCGAGCTGGCCGCCACAGTGGCGCGCCGAGCCGCCGAACAGGTCACAGTGGTGCTGCCCGACGGCGCGGAGGTGGCCGTCCGACCGGCCAGCGCCCGCGATCTGTCCGGCGTCGTCGAGCTGCACGAGGCGTGCTCACCGCGCAGCCGGCAGCGGCGTTACCTGGGCGGGGCGGCGCTGCCGCAGCCGGCCCGCCTGCGTCGGCTGCTGGAGCCGAGCCGAGGGTTGACGCTGATCGCCAGCACCACCGGGTCCGACGGCACTGCCGAGTCGGTGGTCGCCATGGCGAACCTGCTCGGCGAGGGCGACGAGGCCGAGGTGGCGCTGCTGGTGCGGGACGACTGGCAGCGGCGCGGGCTCGGGTCGGCGCTGCTGCGCCGGCTGGTCCAGCACGCCGACCGGTCCGGGTACGCGGCGCTGGTGCTGCACATCCAGGCCACCAACGACCCGATGCTGCGCACGCTGCACCGGCTCGGTCGGCCGGCCGCGACGGAGCGCGACGGTGGGCTGCTCACCCTCACCGTGCCGCTCGCTGTCGCCGCCCCGGCGGACCGGAAGGGCGCGTTCGCCGCGCCCGGCGTCTAGGCCCGACGAGGGCCCCTTGCGCGCGCCGAACGTCCACAAGGGGGCCTCTCGCGTTCCCGGTATCAGGTGGTGGGGTAGCTGCTGTAGTCGGGGAAGTTGCCGTAGAGCCGGCTGTCGCCGCCGACGGTGACGGCCTGCACCAGCAGGTCGCCGCCAACGAACGCGCCCTTCCAGGAGGCGCCCCGGCCGCCGAACGGTTCGTCCCGGTCACCGCGTGAGCGCGGCTTGTTGATGCCCACCTTGAACGCCTGCAGGTCCACGGCGAGCTTGCCGGCCTCGTCGGTGTCGTCGCAGGCCAGCGAGGCCACCAGCGCGCCGTTGGAGGCGTTCATCGCGGCCAGCAGTTCGTCGGTGGTGTCCACCACGACGATCGTGTCGACCGGCCCGAACGGCTCGGCGTGCATCAGCCGGGACCGTCCGGGCGGGGCGAGCAGCACCGACGGCGCCACGTAAGCCGACGTGTCCTGCCCGGGAAGGAACGGCGCGCCGGTGAGCTTGCCCCGGTGCAGCGGGATCGCGCCGCCGCGGACCGCCTCGTCGACAGTGCGGCGTAGCTCGTCGGCTTTCGCGGCGCTGATCAGCGGCCCGAAGTCCAGCTCGGGTAGCGGGTCACCGGCGGCCCAGTCGTCGCCGACGGCGAGCGGGTGACCGAAGCGGACCGAGCGGACGACCGGCAGGTACATGTCGAGGAACTCGTCGACCAGGTCGCGCTGCACCACGAACCGGGGGTACGCGGTGCAGCGCTGCTTGCCGTACTCGAAGCCCTTCCTGAGGTAGGTGGCGAGCAGGTCCCACTGGGAGAAGTTCCAGATGCCCCAGGCGTTCAGACCCTCCTGCTCGATGAAGTGCCGCTTGTCGCTGTCGAGCAGCGCGGCGGCCACCTTGCCGCCGTTGGACCGGCCGCCGACGAACGCCACCGCGCCGATCTCGGGTGCCCGGACCAGCACCTCGGACAACTCCCCGCCGCTGCCGGAGACGAGCGTGGCGGGCAGTCCGGCCCGGCGCATCAGCGCGTGCGCGACGGTCAGGCAGACCGCGCCGCCCTGGGACGGGGTCTTGGCGATTACCGCGTTGCCGGCCAGGAGCTGCACCAACTCGGCGTGCACCAGCACGCTCATCGGGTAGTTCCACGACGCGATGTTGCTGACCGGCCCGGGCAGTGGCTGGCGGCCGTCGGCGAGCATCCGGTCGATCTCGCCGACGTACCAGCGGACGCCGTCGAGCGCCCGGTCCACGTCGGCGCAGGCCAGCCGCCACGGCTTGCCGATCTCCCAGACCAGCAGCAGGGCGAGCAGGTCGCGGTGGGCGGTGAGCGAGTCCAGGGCGTCGACGACCCGGGCCTTGCGGTCGGCCAGCGGGGTCCAGGCCCAGGTCCGGTGCGCGGCGGCGGCGTGGGCGACAGCGGCGCGCGCGGTGGTCGCGTCGATCCGGGGCAGGTTGATGAGGACTGTGTTGTCCACCGGGGTGCGGATCGCGGCGGGTTGGCCGACCGCCCGCCATTCGCCCTCGACCAGGTTGTGCAGTGTGGTGACGCCGTCGACCTCGGCGCCGAACGCCTCCGGGGTGACGGCCACCGCGCGGGCCAGGATGTCGGTCCAGGCGGTGTCGTCGGCGAGTCGTAGTGCCATCGCTTCTCCTCAGGGTTGACCGGGGAGCGGCGGCGTCGACGGCACCGCTGGTGAGCCGTACTGTCTCGCGCCTGGTGACGGGTCAGCAACAGTACGTTTGTCTGGCTGGCCGCCGACGCGCTCCAGCGGCGTGAGGATCTTTCCGGAGGCTTCTGCGGTGAGCTGCGCAAACGCTGAATACATATTGAGCTAGCTCGATGGTGTGAGATGCTCCGCAGTGGTTACTCGTGAGTACGAAAGCGACGCGGCGTGCCTCGGCCGCAACTGGCGGGCTTCCCAACCGCCGACCCGACCATTACATTGTCGGTTATCCATGGGAGCGCTTCCATGACCCGTGGTCACACCGCCACCCCCGCTGTCGCCGGTGGCCGTGCCGCCCGTACGCCGTCCCGCGTCGGTGCGACCGCCGGCGGCGCCTCCGACAGGAGCCCGCCATGCGCCACCTGACCCGGCCGTTCAGCGGCCAGCCTGGCCGGTCACCGGCCGCCGACCAGCCCTGGCCGCGGCGGCTGCTGGCCATCGGCGTCGCGCTGCTCACCGGCGCGTCCCTCGCGGTGACCGCGCCGCCGTCCGCGCCCGCCTCCGCAGCGCCGGCCGCGACCTACAACTACGCCGAGGCGTTGCAGAAGTCGCTGCTCTTCTACGAGGCGCAGCAGTCCGGTCGACTGCCCGACTGGAACCGGGTCTCCTGGCGGGGAGACAGCGCGCTCACCGACGGCGCCAGCGCGGGGGTGGACCTCACCGGCGGCTGGTACGACGCCGGCGACCACGTGAAGTTCGGTTTCCCGATGGCGTTCAGCGCGACAATGCTCGCCTGGGGAGCTGTCGAATACCGCAGCGGCTACACCTCCTCCGGGCAACTGCCGCACCTGCTCAACAACCTGCGCTTCGTCAACGACTACTTCATCAAGGCGCACCCGTCGGCCAACGTCCTCTACGGACAGGTCGGCAAGGGCGACGACGACCACAAGTGGTGGGGCCCGGCCGAGGTGATGCAGATGGCGCGGCCCGCGTACAAGATCGATGCGAGCTGTGGCGGCGCGGACCTGGCGGGGGAGACGGCGGCCGCGATGGCCGCCTCGTCGATGGTGTTCCGGCCCACCGACGCGGCCTACGCCGACCGGCTGCTCGGGCACGCCCGGCAGCTCTACACCTTCGCCGACACCGTTCGGAAGGCCTACCACGAGTGCATCACCGACGCCACGAGCTTCTACCGCTCGTGGAGCGGCTGGCAGGACGAGCTGGTCTGGGCCGCGATCTGGCTGCACCGGGCCACCGGCGAGGCCAGCTATCTGGCCAAGGCCGAGAGTGAGTACGACAAGCTCGGCACCGAGAACCAGTCCACCACCCGCTCCTACAAGTGGACCATCGCCTGGGACAACAAGCAGTTCGGCGCGTACGTGCTGCTGGCCAACCTGACCGGCAAGCAGAAGTACGTCGACGACGCCAACCGGTGGCTGGACTACTGGACCGTCGGGGTGAATGGGCAGCGGGTTCCGTATTCACCCGGCGGGATGGCGGTGCTCGACTCCTGGGGCGCGCTGCGCTACGCCGCGAACACCTCCTTCGCCGCGCTGGTCTACAGCGACAAGACCACCGACACCACCCGCAAGGCGCGCTACCACGACTTCGCCGTCCGGCAGATCAACTACGCGCTCGGCGACAACCCCCGTAACTCCAGCTACGTCATCGGGTTCGGCGCCAACTCGCCGAAGAACCCGCACCACCGCACCGCGCACGGCTCCTGGTGGGACAGCCAGACAGTGCCCGTGGAGACCCGGCACACCCTCTACGGCGCGCTGGTCGGCGGCCCGTCCTCGGCCAACGACGCCTACAGCGACAGCCGCTCGGACTACGTGATGAACGAGGTGGCCACCGACTACAACGCCGGCTTCACGTCCGCGTTGGTCCGGCTGACCTCCGAGTACGGCGGCACGCCGCTGGCGAACTTCCCGGTCGCCGAGACGCCGGACATCGACGAGCTGACAGTGGAGACCACTGTGACGCAGGCCGAACCACGGGCCACCGGGCTCAAGGTGATGGTCTACAACAAGTCCGCGTTCCCGGCCCGTGCGCTGACCGACGGCCGGTTCCGGTACTACTTCCGGCCCGACGGCACCGGCCCGGTGCAGGTCACCGCCGGCTACACCCAGGGCTGCCCGTCCCCGACCACCGCCAAGCAGTTCAGCGGTGACATCTGGTACGTCGAGGTGGACTGCGCCGGGCACACCATCGCCCCGGCGGGTCAGTCGCAGCACCGGATGGAGGTCCAGTTCAAGATCGGCGTGCCGGAGGGCGGCACCTGGGACCCGACGAACGACCCGTCGTACCAGGCCACCGCCGGGCCCAACCGGAAGGTGCCGCTCTACTCCGGCGCCACCCGCGTCTGGGGCGACGAGCCGGGCCCGGTCGTGCCGGACACCACCAAGCCGACCGTCCCGGGTACCCCGGTTGCGTCCAACCTCGGCCCCCGCACTGTCACCCTGACCTGGGCGCCGTCCACCGACAGCGGCGGCAGCGGCCTGGCCGGCTACGACGTCCGCGAAATCCTGGTCGGCGGCGACACGGTGGTGAACCGGCCCGTCACCGGCACCACGCTTACCATCTCGACGCTGCTGCCGGCGCAGACGTACCAGTTCAGCGTCGTGGCCCGCGACGGTGCCGGCAACACGTCGGCCGCCTCACCGGTGCTCAGCGTGACCACACCACCGGCCGGCACCGCCGACACCACAGCACCGAGCACGCCCGGCACTCCGGTCGCCTCGGCCGTCACCGCCACCGGGCTCACACTGGCCTGGACCCCGTCGACCGACAACGTGGGCGTCACCGGTTACCGGGTCTACCGCGAGGCCGGCGCCACCGACGTGCTGGTCGGCTCGCCGACCGGCACCACCCAGGCGGTGTCCGGGTTGACCGCCTCGACGGCGTACCAGTTCTACGTGGTGGCAGTGGACGCGGCCGGCAACACGTCCGCGGCGTCCGCGCCGGTCGCGGTGACCACCGCGGCCCCGCCGGTCGGCGGCACCTGCACTGTGGGGTACGCCACCACCGACTGGGGCAGCGGCTTCACCGCCAACGTGTCGATCACCAACACCGGCACCACAGCGATCAACGGTTGGACAGTGCGGTTCAGCTTCCCCGGTGGGCAGAGCGTCAGTCAGGGCTGGTCGGCGTCGTTCAGTCAGAGCGGCGCGGCGGTCACCGCCACGAACCTGTCCTACAACGGCACGATCGCGGCGGGCGCGTCGGTGAGCTTCGGCTTCAACGGCACGTACAGCGGCACCAACCCGAAACCGACCGCCTTCACCGTCAACAACATCCCCTGCACCATCGCCTGACCGGCACCGCGACGAGATCCTGGACAGTTACCGTTCCGCGCGAGCTGAATAGTCCGTGCGGACGGTAACTGTCCAGATCTGCTGCAACGTGGCTGATCCGCGGCTCGGCGTCAGCCGGTGAGGTCGTCGGCGAGCAGGTCCATCAGCAGGCCGTCGTGCCAGCGGCCGTCCGCGCCGCGCTCGTAGCGGCGCAGCACCCCCACCGGACGAAAACCGACCTTGGCGTACGCCCGGATGGCAGCGCTGTTCGCCGCCGCCGGGTCGATGGTGAAACGGTGGTGGCCGTACTCGTCGATCAGGTGGCGGGCCAGGGTGCGGATCGCGTCACCGCCGAGGCCGGCGCCGCGCTCCGCCGGGTCGAGGAAGACGTCCAGGCTGGCGTGTCGGTAGTCCGGGTCCGCCTCGGCGTACCACTGGATCGCGCCGATCACCCGGCCGTCGTGCTCGATCGCGTACACGTGCAGGTCGTCGTCGGCGAGGTCGGCGCGCACCGAATCGGCCAGGTCGTCGCCGCCCCGCCACCACCGGCGTACCTCCGGGTCGGCCCGGATCGCCGCGAGGGCCGGCACGTCCGCGCCCGTTGCCGGTCGTAGCGTCACCGCCCGCCCTCGCAGCACCGGCTCAGCCCCGGATCTCGCCGTGCTCGACGCAGACCGCCGACCAGCCCACCGGCAGCACCTGCACCTTCATGCGGCGTCGGCACGAGGGGCAGAACCGGGGCGGCTCCAACTGGCGGGCCGACGCGCAGGCCGGGTGGGCGGTGGCCGTCGCCGACTCACCGCACCGGTCGCACCACAGCTGCGTCGTCGTCATCGTCGTCACAGCGTGTCGGAGAGGGCCTTGACCGGCATCTTCAGCTCGTTCAGCAGCTCCAGGTCGGCAGTCGCCGGCCGACCCAGCGTGGTCAGGTAGTTGCCGACGATCACCGCGTTGATGCCGCCGAGCAGACCGTCGCGGGTGCCGAGGTCGCCGAGGGTGATCTCGCGACCACCGGCGTACCGGAGGATGGTGCGCGGCATGGCCAGCCGGAACGCCGCGATGGCCCGCAGCGCGTCCTTGCCCTCCACCACCGGGCGGTCACCGAGTGGGGTGCCGGGGCGAGGGTTGAGGAAGTTGAGCGGCACCTCGTGCGGGTTCAACTCGGCGAGCTGCGCGGCGAACTCGGCCCGCTGCTCGACGGTCTCGCCGAGGCCGAGGATGCCACCGCAGCACACCTCCATGCCCGAGTCGCGAACCATCCGCAGCGTCTCCCAGCGCTCCTCCCACGAGTGGGTGGTGACCACGTTGGGGAAGTACGACCGGCAGGTCTCCAGATTGTGGTTGTAGCGGTGCACACCCATGTCGACCAGGTCGTCGACCTGCTCCTTGCTGAGCATGCCCAGCGACGCGGCGACCTGGATGTCGACCTCCGCCTTGATGGCGGCGACGCCCTCGCGCATCTGCTTCATCAGCCGGGCGTCCGGACCGCGGACCGCGGCGACGATGCAGAACTCGGTCGCCCCGGTCGCGGCGGTCTGCTTCGCAGCCTCGACCAGCGACGGGATGTCCAGCCAGACGGAGCGCACCGGCGAGGTGAACAGGCCCGACTGGGAGCAGAAGTGGCAGTCTTCCGGGCAACCGCCCGTCTTGAGCGAGACGATCCCCTCGACCTCGACCTCCGGGCCACACCAGCGCATCCGCACGTCGTGAGCGAGCTGGAGGGCGGCGGGCAGGTGCTCGTCGGGCAGGTTCAGCACGGCGAGGATGCCGGCCTGATCGAGGCCGACACCGTCACCCAGGACCTGGGTCCGGGCCTGGTCGAGGATCTCTGGCATGGCTCGTACCCTACTAGGCCTGTGCGAGAGCCCCCGATCAGCCGGAATGCCCTGGCAGTTCGCGGACAGCTCGCACCGAGTGGAATCGTCGGGGCGGTGGCGGCGGGTGGTAATTTCGCCCGGCGGGTGTCGGGCTGACCGGCACGCACAGCGGGGGAGGGTGACGGTGGCGGACTGGCTGGCGGCGCTCGACCGCCGCGCGCAGCTGCGGGCGAAGGCCGGGCTCACCCGGCGACTGCATCCGCGTCCGGCCGACGATCAGATGACCGATCTGGCCGGCAACGACTACCTCGGCCTGGCCACCCACCCGGAGGTCACCGCCGCGGCCACGGCGGCCCTGTCGGCGTACGGGCTGGGGGCGACCGGGTCGCGCCTGGTGCGGGGCTCCACCGACGCGCACCGGGCGTTGGAGGAGGACCTGGCCCGCTGGCTGGGCACCGACGGGGCCCTGGTCTTCTCCTCCGGCTACCTGGCCAACCTCGGTGCGCTGCGGGCGCTCGTCCAACCTCGGACGCTGCTCGTCTCCGACGCGCACAACCACGCGTCGCTGATCGACGGCTGCCGCCTCTCCGGCGCGGAGACGGTGGTCACCCCGCACGCCGACGTCGACGCTGTCGCCGCCGCGCTCGCGGCCGCACCCGGCCGCCCGGCGGTGGTGGTGACCGAGTCGGTCTTCTCGGTCGACGGTGACCTCGCCCCGCTGGCTCGACTGCACGCGGTGGCACGCCGCCACGGCGCGCTCCTGCTGGTCGACGACGCGCACGCGCTGGGGCTGACCGGCCCGGCCGGCGCGGGCGCGGTGGCGGCCGCCGGGCTGGCCGGCGAGCCGGACGTGGTGGTCACCGCCACCCTGTCCAAGGCGCTCGGTGGCGCGGGTGGCGTCGTCGCCGGCCCGGCCGAGTTCGTTCGGCATCTGGTCGAGACGGGGCGCACGTTCATCTTCGACACGGCGCTGCCGCCGGCGGTCGCCGCCGGTGTGCACGCCGCGCTGCGGCTCGCCGAGGTCGGCGACGACCTGCGCGCCGAACTGTCCGACCGGGTGAGGCTGGCGGTCGGTCGGCTGCGGGCGGCAGGGCTGACCGTCTCCGCACCGGACGCGGCGGTGATCTCGGTGACCGCCCCCGGGCCGGAGGCGGCGACCGCCTGGGCCGCGGACTGCCGGGACCGGGGCGTCGCGGTGGGCTGTTTCCGGCCACCGTCCACCCCGGACAGCCGCTCCCGTCTGCGCCTCACGGTGAGCGCGGGAGTGCCCCGGGCGGCGTTCGAGCGGGCGCTGGACGTCATCGTGGACTGCGCCCCGTGAGCGCGAGGAGTGAGCCGGGTTTGCGAGCCCCGCAGTCGCGAACAGAGACCGCCCCGTGAGCGGGTGGGCGGGGTCGGTTCTGGTTACCGGGACGGACACCGAGGTCGGTAAGACGGTGGTGACCGCGGCGATCGCGGCCGCCGCGCAGGCGGCCGGGTTGCGGGTGGCGGTGGTGAAGCCGGGTCAGACCGGTACGGCCGGCGGTGAGCCGGGCGACGTGGATGCTGTGAACCGGCTGGCCGCGCCGCTGACCGGTCGGACTCTGGCCAGCTATCCGGATCCGCTCGCCCCGTTGGCCGCCGCGCGGGTCGCCGACCTTCCGCCGCTGGAGTTGTACGCCGCGGTGGACGCCGTCCGCGCGGAGGCCGACAAGCACGACCTCGTGTTGATCGAGGGCGCGGGTGGGTTGCTGGTTCCGATGGGGCTGCGGCCGTCGGGGGAGCCGTGGACGATGGCCGACCTGGCGGTGTCGCTCGGTGCGCCCGCGGTGGTGGTCGCCCGCGCCGGGTTGGGCACGCTCAACCACACCGCGTTGACCTTGGAGGCGTTGGACCGTAGGGCGGTGCCGGCCGGTGTGGTGATCGGTGCCTGGCCGGCCCGGCCGGAGCTGGTGCACTGGACGAACCTCACCGATCTGGTGCCGAACCTGCTCGGCGCGCTGCCCGACGGCGCGGGCGCGATGGACCCCGGTGTGTTCCGGCGGTCCGCGCCGGGTTGGCTCACCCCGGCCCTGCACGGCGTGCTCGACGACTGGCGGGTATGGGCCGAGGAGAGCGGCTGAACACCTGACTTTCGTCGGTGTCCGCCCAGGTCGGGCGTGGGTAGCCTGACCGCCGTGCGGATCCTCGACTCCCCGCCGCCGGCTTGGCTGCACCGGTGGCGTCGCCTGCTGCTGGACGTGCTGCTCTGGGCGGTGGTGGCCGCCCCCGTCGGCTACGCCGAGGTCAGCCCGCCCTATTCGCGGTACACGGTGCCGCTGTTGGTCGGCAAGCTGCTGCTGCTCGGTGTGGCGGTGGCGGCGAGTCGACGTCAGCCGTTGGTCTCCCTGGTGTTGGTGGTGCTCGGGTCGTTGATCGATGGCAACTTCGTGTTCGCCATTCCGGTCTTCAGCTATCTCGCCGGGCGGCGCAGCGCCACAGTGGGACCGGCGATCATGGTCTTCGTGCTGATCACGGGCGGCGGCACGGCGCTCAACCTGGGGTTGCTCGGCACCGGCGCGGCCACCTGGTTCCTGCTCGCCTCGGTGCTGCTCTTCGCCGCCGTGTTCCCCTGGTTGGTCGGTCGATACCGCCGCCAGCAGCAGGAGTTGGCCGACGCCGGTCGCCGACACGTCGACGCGCTGACCCGCGAGCAGCGGGGCGCCGCCGAGCGGATCCGGCTGCGGGAGCGGGCCCGGATCGCCGGGGAGATGCACGACTCGCTCGGTCACGACCTCAGCCTGATCGCGTTGCGCGCCGCAGCACTGGAGGTCGCCGCCGACCTGGACGACCGGCACCGGGCCGCGGCGGGGGAGTTGCGTGCCAGCGTCTCCGCCGCCACGGAGCGACTGCACGAGATCATCGGGGTGCTCCGCGAGGAGGCGGGCGCGTCACTGCGCCCGAGCGGGGAGACCGTCGCCGACCTTGTCGACGGTGCGCGGGAGGCCGGCATGGAGGTACGGCTGGACGCCGCCCCGGCGGTCACGGAGCTACCGGCGATGACCGGTCACGCGGCGCACCGGATCGTCCGGGAGTCGCTGACCAACGCGGCCCGGTACGCGCCGGGCGCACCGGTCGACGTACGCCTCATCCGCGACGGTGACCGGGTCGAGGTGACAGTCGTCAACGACCCCCCACCGGCCGGGCCACTGCCCGCCTCGCCCTCGCAGGGCAGTGGGCTGCTCGCCCTCGCCGAGCGGGTCCGCCTCGCCGGCGGGACGCTCGACGCCGGCCACCGGGCCGACGGCGGGTTCGCGGTACGGGCGGTGTTGCCGGCCACCGCGCCGTCGCCGGAGGCGATCGGGTCGGCGGCGGAGGTCGGGCCGACGGCGTGGTCCGACGAGCGACAGGGTCCGGCGGAGGGGCCGGTGGACGCCGAGCGGCGGCTGCTCGACGCCCGGCGGCGGGTTCGGCGCAGCCTGCTGGTGGCGCTCGTCGCACCTGTCGGTTTCGCTCTGGTGCTCTCGTTCGTCTACTACCCGGTGGCGACCGCTGGGACGGTGCTGGACCGGGCCACCTTCGACCAGCTGCGCGTCGGCGCGACCCGGTCGGAGCTGGTCGGGCTGCCCCGGCGGCAGTTGGAACGCCCGACGCCGGTCGACCGGGCCGGCTGCGAGTACTACACCGACGGCAACTTTCCCCTCGCCGCGCCGACCTGGCGGCTCTGTTTCACCGATGGCCGGCTGGTCAGCAAGGAGTGGATCGCCTAGTGGACACCGACACGACGGGGGCACCGCCGATCCGGGTGGTGCTGGCCGACGACGAGGCGATGATCCGGGCCGGCGTCCGGGCCATCCTCGCCAGCGACCCCGGCATCGAGGTGGTCGCCGAGGCCGGCGACGGGCACGCGGCGGTGGAGCTGGTCCGTGCCCACCGACCACGGGTGGCGTTGCTGGACATCCGGATGCCGCGGCTGGACGGGTTGGCCGCCGCCGCCGAGATCCGCCGGGTCGTGCCGGACACCGCGACGATCATGCTGACCACGTTCGGCGAGGACGACCACGTGGCCCGGGCGCTCGGGCACGGCGCCAGCGGTTTCCTGCTCAAGGCCGGCGACCCGCGTGAGCTGATCGCCGGTGTGCACGCGGTGGCCGACGGTGGGGCGTACCTGTCGCCGAGGGTGGCCCGCCGGGTGATCGAGCTGGGGGCTGGCCGGTTGGCCCGCCGACCCGCCGCCCGGGACCGGACGGCGGGGCTGACCGAACGGGAACGGGAGGTGCTGGCCCTGGTCGGCGCGGGTCTCTCCAATGCCGAGATCGCCCGCCGGCTGCACCTCGTGGAGGGCACCGTGAAGAGCTACCTGACCAGCATCTTCACCCGGCTGGATGTGTGCAACCGGGTGCAGGCGGCGATCCTCGCGTACGAGGCGGGCCTGGTCGACGGCTGAGCGGGGGCCAGTCGGCCCCCGCCCAGCTCGCCGGGCCCTACGCGTCTCGGCGGCGCAGTGCGGCTCGGCCCAGCAGCAGTGCGGCGGCGGCCCACCCGGCGAGTAGGAGCAGCCCGACCAGCGGCGGATAGGGCTCGGTGTCGCCGGCCAGGAAGTGCCCGCCGGCCACGCCGGGGAACACGTCGGCGATCCGGTTCAGCACGTCGATGTTTGGCTCCTGCAACGACAGCGGCACGATCATCAGGGTGGCGAGGAGCACTGTGAGGGTGAGCACCGCGCTGCGCAGCGCGGCACCGAGGCCCAGGGCGAGCACGCCGATCAGCGCCAGGTAGACCGCCACCGCCACGATGTCGCCGACGGTGTCGGCGGCCGGGGCGCTGCCCCATTCGCCGAGCACCGGCCGGGCCACCAGGGCGCCGACGCCGCCGAGCAGCAGCCCGAGCGCGAAGGTGACAGCGCCGGTGACGGCGGCCTTGGCCAGCAGTACGCGACCGCGGGACGGGGTGCACTGCAACGTCGTCCGGATGGTGCCACTGGTGGACTCGGCGGTGATCGCGAGCAGGCCCAGCGCCAGCACCACGTACTGGGTCAGCTCGACCGAGTCGATCAGCACGCTGCCGACGGTGACGATCCCCCGGTCGTCGGTCGGGTCGTCGTTGGTGTTGTCGTTAGCGGCGTAGATGGCCAGCTGGCCGGCGCTCGCGGCCATCACCAGCAGCCCGGCCAGCGCCGTCCACCAGGTGCTCCGCACCGAGGAGAGCTTGGTCCACTCGGCGGCCACGGCACCATTGCGGGTGCGGGTGCGGGTGCGGGTGCTGACGCTCATCGTGCCCCACCTCCGGTCGTGCCGCCGGCGTACTCGACGCTGTCGGCGGTCAGCTCCATGAACGCCTGCTCCAACGACGCGGCGTGCGCGCTCAGCTCGTGCAGTCGTACCCCCAGTTCGTGGGCCAGGTCGCCGACCTGGTCGGCGGTGGCGCCGGTGACGGTCAGCTCGTTGCGGTCGGCCGCCTCGACGCTCGCACCGGAGGCGGTGAGGCGCGCCGCGAGGGCGGCCAGCCCGTCCGGGTGCGGGCTGCGGACCCGGACCGCGACAGTGCCGCGGGCGATCACCTCGCCGATCGGCGAGTCGGCGAGCAGCCGTCCCCGACCGATCACCACGAGTTGGTCGGCGGTGAGCTGCATCTCGCTCATCAGGTGGCTGGAGACGAAGACCGTCCGTCCCTCGTCGGCCAGCGAGCGCATCAGCTGCCGCACCCAGCGCACCCCGTCCGGGTCGAGACCGTTCACCGGCTCGTCGAACATCAGCACCGGCGGGTCGCCGAGCAGCGCGCCGGCGATGCCGAGCCGTTGGCCCATGCCGAGGGAGAGCGTCCGCCCCGGCTTACCGGCGGCCCGTCCGTCCAGCCCGACGGTGTCCAGCACCTCGTCGACCCGGCGGGTGGGGATGCCGTTGCTGTGCGCCATGGCCCGCAGGTGCGCCCGGCCGGACCGGGCCGGGTGGATGGCCCGGGCGTCGAGCAGTGCGCCCACCTCGTGCAGCGGCCGGTGCAGCTCCCGGTACGCGCGCCCGCCGACCAGGGCCTGCCCGGCGGTGGGACGGTCCAGCCCGAGGATCATCCGCATGGTGGTGGACTTGCCGGCACCGTTGGGGCCGAGGAAGCCGGTGACCCGGCCGGGCGCGATGTCGACTGTCAACGCGTCGACAGCGACTGTCGACCCGAACCGTTTCGTCAACCCACGTAATGTGATCATGCGCTGACGCTAGGCGAGCGACCTGCCGCCCCGCCGCGCCCGAACGGCACCAGCCACCCCTGACTTTCGTCAGGCCGGTGGCGGACTGGTCACCGTACGTACTGCTCCAGCAGTGCCGGGGTGAGCCCGGCCCGGTGGATCGCCTTCAACGCCGCGAGCAGGTCGTCCATCAGTGCCGGTCGGAAGTGCATCAGCAGCACGTCGCCGGGTTGGACCACCTTCTCCGGGGTCTGGTAGCGCACCTTCCCCTCGTGGACGGTCTCGGTCCAGTGGAAGACCGCCTTCGCGCCGCAGTCGTGCGCGGCCCGCAACGTGGTGCTGTCGTGCTCGCCGAACGGTGGCCGGAACAGGGTGGGCCGCTTGCCGAACAGCCCCTCCAGCTTGTCCGCGGCACCGCAGATCTCCTGCTTCTGGTAGTCGTACGACCGGCCGGCCAGCGAGTTGTGCGTGATGGTGTGGTTCTCCACGACCCCGCCCACCGCCTCGATCTGCCGGAAGTAGTCGGTGTGCTCCTCCGCCGCCGGCGAGTTGAGGAACATCGTCACCGGGATGCGCGCCTCCCAGATGAAGTCGATCACTCCCGGCGGGCGGGCCAGCCCACCGTCGTCGATGGTGATGAAGGCGACCTTCTGGTCGGTCGGCAGGCGGTGCCAGAACGCCGCCGAACCGGTAGCGGTCAGCGGAATCGGCTGCGGCGGCGGTGCCTCGGGAAACGTCGGCACCTGCGACACATACCAGGCCAGGCTCTTGAACGCCGGTTTCGCCGTCGCGGACGGCGCGGCCGAAGGCGTGGACGCCGGGGCGGACGGACTCGGCTGAGCCGCGGTGACCTGCCGGGCGTGGGCCGCATGGCTGGGACCGACTGTGCAGGCAGTCAACGCCAGCAGGGCCAGAAGCGTTACGGCAGCAGGGATCCGGCGGGTGGGGATGGCTGACACGCCCGGAAACATACCGAGCGGATGTCAGGATCCGGTCAGCCCGGTGACCCCGGGGAGCGGCGGACCACGAACGCGTCCGGCATCCGGAAGGTGAGATTGTCCGGGCACCACGGCGGACGGACCACTGTCACCTCGTCCAGCAGCGGCGCGGTCTCGGCCACCACCACGGCCGCCTCCATCCGGGCCAGCACGTCACCGACGCAGCGGTGCGCGCCCGCCCCGAACGCCAGGTGTCGGCGTGATCCACGCTGGCCCGGACGGAACTCGTCGGGTGACTCCACGACCGCCGGGTCCCGGCCGGCGCGGCCCAACCACAGCACCAGGCTGCTGCCCGCCGGCACCGCCGTGCCGCCCAGGGTGCTCTCCGTCGTCGCCACCCGCCGCCAGGTGACGATCGGTGGTTCCAGCCGCAACCCCTCCTCCACCACGTCAGCCACCGCGACCTCGCCGGTGCGCAACCCGGCCCGTACCGCGGGCTCGCCGGCCAGCCGGTGCAGCAGCAGGGTGAGGAACTGCGAGGTGGTCTCCTGCCCGGCGACCAACAGGAAGAAGAGCGCGCCGACCACCACGTCCGGCGGGTGCCCGGCCGCGCGCAGTTCGGCGGCCAACCCGCCACCGACGGCCGCGAAGTCACGCAGTACCCGGTGGAACCGGCCCACCTCGGCGGCGAGCGCCACCTGCCGGTCGGCGTCCAGTGGCGCCCAGAACAACTCCAGCGCGGCGCGGGCGAACTCCTTGACCGCGCCGACCGGCGCGTCCGGCAGCTCGACCAGCCGGGCCAGCACCAGCAGCGGCAGGTCGGCGGCGAGGTCCGCGTACAGGTCGACCGGTTCGCCGGCGTCGAGCGCGGCGCCGATGCGGGCAACCCGGTCCCGGACCAGCGCGGTGAGCCACTGCCGCTGCGCGGCGACCCGGGCCGGGTGCAACGCCTCCGCCACGATCGCCCGGATCTGCGGATGGCTGACACCCGAGTTGTTCGCCAGGGTCGGCGGCAGCCGGAACCGGTGCCCGGCGAGGACCCGCAGCGCGGTCACCGGCATCGGCGTCACCGCGTCCAGCGCGTTGTCCGGCCGGTAGGTGACCGGGTCGGCGAGGACCTGGCGGACCAGCGCGTGCCGGGTCACGACCAGGTGGGTGCCGCCGACGTGGTCCGGCACCCGGGCCACGTCCGGCCATGCGGGGTCAGCCACCTGCGCCCAGCTGCGGAACAGCACCCGGACACGCTAGCCGGAGGCCCCCGGCAGCCCGGCCCGCAGCCGCCAGACGGTGGTGCGCTTCACCCGCACGCTCTCCAGCGCCTCCGGCACCGGCACGTCGTACGAGGCCACCTCGTCGAAGCGGTCCCGGGGCAGGAACGCCCGGCCGGGGTCACCGACCAGCGCCGGCGCGCCGGCCCGGGCGGCGCGCAGCAGGAACCGCAGGACCCGGCGGGCCATCGCCTCGCTGTAGAAGACGTCCCCGGCGAGCACCACCTCGGCGTCCCCGGCGTCGCCGTCGAGGATGTCGCCGAACTCGGCGTCGACGCGTACCCCGTTGGCCTCGGCGTTGAGGGCGACCGCCGCCACCGCCAGCTCGTCCACCTCGACGGCCCGCACCGACGCCGCGCCGACGCGGGCGGCGGCGATGGCGACCAGACCGGAGCCGGAGGCCAGGTCGAGCACCCGGCGGCCGGCGACCAGCTCCGGGTGGTCGGTCACGTAGCGGGCGAGGGCCTGCCCACCGGCCCAGGCGAACGCCCAGAACGGCGGCGGCCGGTCGCTGGAGAACTCGCCCTCGGTCAGCTCCCACAGCCCGATCGGCTCGTCCGCCTGGTGCAGCCGTACCTCGGGCACGAAAGGGACCGGGGCGAGCCGGGCGTGCAGCCGGACGAAGGTGCTGGAGAGCTCGGACACGGCGTGATTCTCCCAGCGGCCCGACTCCCGGCGTGTCGCGGGGGAGCGGTGACCGGTTCACCACGGTCGGTGAAAACCCACCCCGTCCTTGCCGTCCGGTGCGAACACACCCGTCTGGTCGGGCCGGTGCCCCGCTTCTAGCGTTGCGGGGTGGAGGCGACCGAACGGAGGACGGCGGTGGTGACGGTGTGGCGGTATGCGCTGAGGGCAGGGGTGGTGCTGGCCTGTCTGAGCGGGGTGGAGCTGGCGGTGGCCGCCCCGGCACAGGCGGCCTTCACCACCGAGATGAGCGGCCTGCCGGGACGGTTCACGGCCGGCGAGCAGGTGCGGACGATCTCCGCTGTGGTCTCCCAGACGGATCGACGCGCCAGGTGCGCGAAGGTGCGCTGGTCGATGGTGCTCAGCGTGCAGGGCCTCCGGCTCGACCAGGTGAAGATGGACCGGGTGGAGGAGACCGGCGACTTTCCGCTGGAGATCCGTGCCGAGGGTGACGTGGCCCGGTTGACCGACCGGCAACTCGACCCGGGCACGCTCTGCCCGGGCCGCACGGTCACGGCCCGCTACCGGGTGGCCTTCGCCGAGGACGTCACCCAGGGGCGGGTCACCCTCGCCGCCGAGGCGTACGACGCCAACCTGCGCCTACTGGCCCGGCAGACCGCCACCCGCTCCGTGGTGGGGGTGGGCGGCGTGCCGACCGGTACGCCGAAGCCGACGGCGACCCCACCGGAGCCCACCGAATCGGCGAGTGCGCCCGCCGAGGACGAGAGCGCGGCGACCGAGGAGCCGGTCGAGGAGTACCCGGCCGACGCGGCGCCACCGGCGGCCAACCGTCCGGTCTCGCAGTCCGGCGCGTTCGGCGTGGTGCAGGCGGCGTTCCTGCTCGGCGGGCTGCTGCTCTTCCTCGGGGTGGGGCTGCTGCTGCGGTTGCGGCAGCTGACCCGGGCCGCGGCCGGGGACGCCGACGAGGCTGACGACGACCCCCCGGTGGACCGGCGCTGGGAGCGTCCGGCCGCCGCCGACCCCTGGCGCCGGGCGCACCGCTGATCGAGGACAGTGGGGCCGGCGGACACCCGCCGGCCCCACTGTGTCACTTCGCGAACGCCTGGAACTCGGCGATCCTGACCTGGCTCCGGGCCGGGCTGGCGGTCGCACAGTCCGTCGTCGTGGCCGGGTCGTCGTCCTGCTCGCCCGCGTAGTGCGGGCCGCCGGTGCACTGGCTCGCCAGCACCTCGAGTCGCAGGTGGGTGGCGAGGGTGGTGGGTACCGCGAACGTCCGGAGGTTGATGTCCCGGCTGTACGCCCGGTACGCCCCGCCCGGGAACGCGTCCCCCGCGCTGGTGTAGATGCGCTGCCAGCGCGCCGGGTCCGCGCAGTCGGTGGTCGTCGCGTTGCAGGCGGACACCGCGAACGAGCGCAGGGCACTGAGCGCGTTCTGGGCGCCGGTGTCGGCGTCGCCGGTGATCGCCGGGCGCAGCATCGCGCTGACGTTCACCCGCTTGACCGTCTGCGGGGCGTCCCCCGGCAGCGCCACCGTGAGCTGTCGGCCGGCGACCCCGTCCAGGGAGGCCCAGTTCGTCGCCTCGGTGTCGTCGGCGACCCGGTCCAGGTTGACCCCGTCGCCGGTGATGGTGGCGCCGGACGCGGTGGAGGCGAGGTTGCGGCTCATCCGCAGGTCGACGTAACCGTCCTGACCGGCCTTGGCGACCACGCTGAGCCGCTGGTGCCCGAAGCCGGGGGCCACGGCGAGCAGGTCGTACGTGCCGGCCACCATCTCCACGGTGTCCGGGATCGGCGTCGCCGGGTCGGTGTCCGCCACCGGCACGGCCCGCGCCTCGTACGCCCCCACGTACACCCGGATCGGCGCTTCGGCGCTGTCCCCGCGCGGGCGCAGGGTCAGCGTCGCGTTGCCGCCACTCGGTGAGGCGAAACTGGGCGTCGGGTCGGTGTCGCCGGCACCGTTGGTGGCGGCGTCCCGGCCCATGCCGGAGCGGGCGAACTCGGCCCAGATCAGGTCCTGGTTCGCGCCGCCGAAGCGGAGCAGGTCGGCGGTGAGCATGTTGTCCCGCATGTCGAGCATGCTGACCTGACTGGCGGCCTGTAGCAGGAACGAGTCGAAGACCAGCTGCGACCAGCGCCGGTTGCCCGGGCACTGATCGGCCGCGACCTTGCCCAGTGCGCAGTCGAGCTGCCGTTGCGGTGTGCCGAGGCCGTACCGCTTGACCAGGGCGGAGCGGACCCGGAAGTTGGTGGCGCCCCAGATCTCCCCGTCGGCGTGCACGGCCGGGCCGGCCGTGTTGTAGCCGATGTCGGAGTAGTTGAGTGGGCTGCGGCTCAGGTCGTAGTTGCGGATGCCGCTGACCAGGTTGCCGGTGACGTAGCCGCCGGTGATGAAGGGCGTCTCGCCGGGCGCCCGCAGCCCGTGCTGGAAGAGGTACTCGGCGGCGAGCAGGTCGCCCCACGACTCACCCATCGCTCCGCCCTGGTGGCCGCCGATCCCGCTGTCCGGGCCGGCGATCATCCGGTTGGTGATCGCGTGGGTGTACTCGTGGCCGATCACCGTCATGTCGTAGTCGCCGTCCACGCACGGCGGGTACGGCCCGCCCGCCTGCGGCTGCCAGAGGTACATGTTGGTGGTCGGCGGCAGCCCGTCGCGCGGGGTGCCCTGGTTGGCGTTGTTCCGGTTGCCGCTCAACGCGCCCTGCTGGGCGCGGCCCTGCTCGGCGTCCCCGCCCAGCCCGGACGGGGTGAGGTTGACCGCCTGGAGGTTCCACGCCGACTCGGTGAAGCCCAGCTGGTACGACCAGTCGTGCATCCGGTTGTGCATGGCGAAGAGGTTGGCGATCGACGCGTCCGCGTCGTTGCGCTGGGCGGAGGTGAACACCCCGGGGTTGCACCGGGCCTGGTGCCACTGGTCGGTGAAGGGGTACTCGTAGCGGCGTTCCGGGCTGGTGGGGGCCGGCACGATCGGGGTGTTCGCGCCCCAGGACAGCACCGTGTTGGCCGAGTTGCCGCGCGAGGTGAAGGTCGGTGTGCCGGTGGCCGCGTCGACGTCCCAGGGTTGGTCGGTGGCCGGGTCGCGGAAGGCGGCCTGGCAGCCGGGGGCCGGGTCACCGCACCAGCGCACCCGGGGGTCCTGCCCGGGGCCGAGGTCGCGGGGCGGGGTCGCCGGGAAGACCGCCCAGCTCGGGTTGTCGGAGTCGTAGTCGACGAGGTCCTCGCGGACCAGCACCTGCCCGGTGCTGCCGTCCACGTAGCTGGTGAACGCGGCCGGGTGCTCGGTGTCCGCGCCGATCATTGTCACCTCGTAGGCGGCGCGGGGCCCGTCCAGCGGGGTGGGCACGGCCACCGCCCGGACGGTGTGGCTGGCCACCGCGGTGGCGGTCAGCTTGGCGTCGGCGAGCGCGGCGGCGTACGCCTGCTCGGCGGTGCGGGTGGCCGGTGCTGGTGCGTCGGTGTTTCGGGCCAGTGAGGAGCTGACCGAGAGCACCGCGCCGTCGGCGACCGCGAGTGTGACGAGGCCGTCCGGCCCGGCTGGCAGGTCGCCGAAGCGTTGCCGGAGGGTGACCACTGTGCCGCTGCCGATCGGCCGGACCAGCACTCGTTCCATGTTGGCCACCGCGGCGGCGTCCATGCCGAACAGGTCGCGGTTGGCGGCCAGGTAGGCGCGGGCCGCGGCCTCCGGGTCGGCGGGCAGCCCGCTGGCCAGCGGGGTGCGACCGGGGCCGAGCGCCTGTGGGGTGCCGAGCCGGTTCCACCGGACGTCGGGGTCGACGGCGCGGGCCATGCCGCGTTGGCGGGCGTCAGGTGCCGCCGTACCGGTGCGGTTGTCGGCGTCGGCGGGTGCGTGCCCCTCGGCGAACGGCCCGGACCGGCGCTCGGCGGACGCCGCGCCGCCGGTGGGGGCCGCGGTGCTCACGCCGGTGGGGAGCAGCGCGGCGACCGTCGCCGTTGTCGCCAGGATGGCGATGAGCCGGCGTCGACGCCGGCTCATCGGGGGTGACCATTCCGGTTGTGGCACGGGACCTCCTCGTGGGAGCGGGATGGCCGGCGATCGCCGACCGTCGCTGCGCGGTGACGCATGCGCATCTGTGGATATCAGTCCGTCGAGGTCGCGGCAAGGTCCCGGGCCGTCGCCACACCAACAGATCGAGATAACTCGACTTTACGAAACAGCCACGCTTGTAAAAGCAGGAGGGCAGCCGGAGTCGACGCAGGATGTTGGAGCGGACGTTGGCAGTGGCCGTCGATGTCGATCGGCCCGTCGAGCTGGCCGCCTGGCGGGACCCGCGCGGAGCTGACCGCCGCAGTGTGGTCAGTCGGTGGTCAGTCGCTTGGCACGCCGTGCGTGGTCAGGCGCTCGGCGCGCCGTGCGTGGTCAGTGGCTCGGCGCCCAGTCGGGGTCACGGCCGAACGAGGCCAGCAGGCGGTCCTGCTCGTCGGCGTCGTCGGGCACCCGTACGCCGGTGTGGACCAGGTTGTTGCGCTGGTAGGCGTCGATCTGGCCGGCGAACCACTGGGCGGCGGCGTGCACCGCGTCCGGGTCGAGCCGCGGCTGCGCGCCGATCGCCACCGCCACGTCCCACCCGTGCACGAGGTGCTCGGCGAGGAGTTGCCGGAGGTACTCGGTGGCCGGGGTTTCGCCGCTGGAGAGGTGCACGGTTCGGTCGATGGCGCCGGGGTGGGTGGCGGCGATCTCGGCCTGCGCGGCGGCTTCCCGCGCCGTCGCGATCGGGTCGGCGCCGAGTTGGTCACCGTCGAGCCGGTCGCCGACCTCGTCGATGGTCCGGCCGGCGAGCAGCGGCACACTCCACCGGTCCTCGGTCACCACGTGGTTGACCAGGGTGCGGACGTCCCAGTCCGAGCAGGGCGTCGGGTCGGACCACTGGCCGGGCTCGATCTGGTCCACCCGGTCGATGAACTCGGCCAGGCTCCGGCGGTACGCCTCCAGTAGATCCATGCTGCCGATTGTTCCGGTCGGCGAGGCGGGCCGAGCCCGTTTTGCCCGGCCTGGTGCGGCGGATCGTGCTGGTTGCCCAGCTCGGCCCAACTCGGCCCAGCTCAGTCCAGGTCGGCCGGGTCCAGGCCGAGCTCTCGGGCGGTGACCAGCCGGACCCACTCGCCGAACTGCCGGCGGGAGATCACCCGGTCGTGCACGGCGAGTTGGACGGCAAGGCCGTCCATCACCGCGCTGATCCGCCAGGCGGCCCCGTCGGGGTCGGCGCACTGGAAGGTGCCGTCGGCCACCCCGGCGGTGATCACCGCGGCCAGGTCCTGCCGCCAGCGCAGGTCGAGCCGGCGGGAGACCTTCTCCAACTCGGGAGTACGCAGCGACTCGGACCAGCCGTCGATCCACATCGACCAGGAGGTGGCCCGCCCGGCCGGTGTGTAGAGCTTGAGGATTCGGCGGAGCTTGGTCAGCGGTGGGGCCGAGGAGCGGGTCACCACGTCCAGTCGGGCCAGGTCCTGCTCGACCGCGTACGCGAAGGCTTGTGCGAGCAACCGCTCCTTGGTGGCGAAGTGGTAGAAAACCAAGGCCTGGCTCACGCCCGCGGCATTCGCCACGTCCGCCGTCCGGGTGTTGGCCAGACCGCGCTCAACGATCACGTCACAGGCGGTGCGCAGCAGGGCATCCAGGCGGATCTCGGCCGCACGTCTCGTCACGACCGTTACCGTAGCCCATCCGAACGAACACGAACAGTTACCGCCACCCGCCGATCGGCGCGGTGACAGTCGGAAGCCGGACACTTCCTTCGGGTGTCTTCGGTCGTTTCACGGAGGTTGTTAGTGGAGGTCCGCCGCCCGGTGTCGGGGGGAGGAGGCGTCGATGGTCCGGCGTGCGACGCGGTGATGACGATCATTGCCTAGTGATGTCGGAGTGTGACGGTCCGTGCTGGATCGGGATATCAGGGCAGCCCCCTAGGAAGCCTGCCGGGAGTGGCTCCGGCCCAGCTCCGGCCATGCCGGACCGGGGCGGCTCCGGTCCCGCCGAACATCGGAGACGCGCCGAGGCGACCCCGAGTTGGCAGTCAAACACCGGCTCGGCTAAAGTTCTCATCCGTCACCCGGGAACGTCCGGGGGCGTGCGGACGTAGCGCAGCTGGTAGCGCATCACCTTGCCAAGGTGAGGGTCGCGGGTTCGAATCCCGTCGTCCGCTCGGAGCTGCCGCCACGCATGACGGGGGCAACCTCGGTGGGGTGGCCGAGAGGCGAGGCAACGGCCTGCAAAGCCGTGTACGCGGGTTCAAATCCCGTCCCCACCTCGGCAACAAGCACGGGCGATTGGCGCAGTGGGAGCGCGCTTCCTTGACACGGAAGAGGTCACTGGTTCAAACCCAGTATCGCCCACCAGAGGAGAACGGCTCGTTACCGGAAGACCCGGTGACGAGCCGTTTCGCTTGTGGTGAGACGGTCGTCAGTCGACGCTGAGTCGGTAGCCGATACCTCGGACGGTGTGCACGCGCAGGGTGTCGTCGACGGCATGCAGTTTGCGACGTAACCGCTTCACGGCCGAGTGCAGGATCGACGTGTCGCCGAGGAACGCGCATCCCCAGACCGATTCGAAGAGCCTCTGGTACGTCCAGACGCCGACCGGTGCGGTGGCGAGCTGGGTGAGCAGGTTGCGCTCGAGTCGGGTCAGGGCCAGCGGTTCTCCGCGCCACGTCACCCGGTGGTCGAGGGGGTCGATGGTGAGGTCACCGAGGTTGATCTGGCCGGCGACGCCGACGGCGGGAGCGGCTGCGATCGGAGCGGGGGCGGAGGCGGCGGCGGAGGGGAGTCGCGCCGGCCCGCTGATGACCGGTCCGCCGATCATCGCCTGCAACTCCGCGAGGTCGGTGCAGATCACCAGGGTGCCGAGGCCGTCCAGGCGCCGGACCATCCGCTCGCGCACCGACACGTCAGCTGTCACGCAGAACACGAGGGACACATCGTCGATCACTGTCGCACCTCCCCGGGAGCCAGTAAAAGACAACGCTGTCTGAACCCCGTAGTCAATGGTTTCCGTCGGGTGGTCACCCGTGATCCAGTCTGGTTGCCGGGCAGCCTCGCGATCGCCTTCAGAAGGTCAACAGGCGGAACTCGCCCACCGGCCGGAAGCCGAGGCCGCGGTAGACCGACTCGCCGACGGCCGACGAGGTGAGGGCGGCGGTGCGGGCACCCCGTTCGCCAGCCAGTTCGACGGCGGCCCTGGTCATGGCCGCGCCGATGCCCCTGCGTCGCTGCTCCGGCTGCGTGCCGACGAAGTAGAGGGTGACCAGACCGTGGCTGATCCAGGCGACGGCCGTTGCGACGATCCGGCCGTCGTCGAGGCGACCGGCCAGCCGGAGCACACTGCCGTCGCCGGTGAACGCCTTCTCCCGTTCGATCGTCGCCGCGACGCCGTCCGCCGGAATTCCGGACACTCGGGCATACGCCGGGACGAACGTGGCGAGGTCGGCGGTCTCGGCGATCCGTACGCCGGCGGGAGTCGGCGCATCGGACACCTCCCCGACCCCCACGGTCATGATCGGCATCCGGGCGACCTGTAGCGCACCGAGCGAGACCAGGCCGTCCGCGGTGCCGGCGTCACTGTCCGGGCCAACCCACCAGATTCGGGGTACGCCGTGCAGGCGCTTTCGGGCCTCGGCGAGCGCGTCCTGCGGTGTGCGCCCGGCGACCCGCAGCACGCCGTTGAGGGGTGCGTGCGGCACCTCACTGCGGTAGGTCGGGAGGTCCGGGCCCCCGGCGACGCCGATGTTCCAACCGAGCAGGTACGCCCGGTGCGCGGCCAGCACCGTGTCGAGAGGCTCCATGATCTGGATCGTAACGCGGCGGCCGGCAACCCCTTCGGCCAGCGGAAACAGCTCGATTCGACGGCTGTGACCGGCGGTACTTTGTCGATCGTTCCAGATAGCGGGTAGCGTTCAGCCATGGCCCGCACTCGTGAGTTCGACCTCGACGCCGCGGTCAACGCTGCCATGGACGTGTTCCGTCGCAAGGGGTACGAGGGCACCTCCATGCGGGACCTCTCCGAGGCGACCGGCCTGGGCAGCGGCTCGCTCTACGCCGCGTTCGGCAGCAAGGACGGCCTCTACCTGGCGGTGCTCGACCTGTACCGACAGCGCTACGCCACACCGATGGTCGACCTGCTGCGCTCGGGCAACGACGCGCGAGAGGTCATCCGTGAGGTGTTCATCGGCACCGTGGACGACATCACCGGAGACGGCCGGCACCTCGCCTGCCTGATCGTCGGAGCGTCGATGGAACGGGCGCACCAGGATGTGCGGGTCGCCGAGCGGCTCCGCTCGACCACCCAGTCCCTGGAGTTGGCGCTCTACGACCTGCTCGCCGAGGCGCAGTTGCGCGGTCAGGTCACCACCGACCGTAGTGCCACCGACCTGGCCGGCTTCCTGGTGACCAGTCTCCAGGGTCTGCGGGTGATGGGTGCCATCAACCCGGACCGGGCAGCGCTGACGCGTTACGCGGAAGTCGCGCTCACCTGCCTGGACTGACCGCCGGACACGGTGGTCGGCCGGTCACCCGAATGAGGAGTCGAGCATGAGAGCGGTTGGACTGCTGCGCTACGGCGGGCCCGAGGTGCTGCGGGTGGTCGACCTTCCGACGCCGCACGCCGGCCCTGGTGAGGTCCGCATCCGGGTACGCGCCGCGGCGGTCAACCCCGCGGACACGCTGATCCGGGCCGGCATGACGCCGGTGCGACTGCGCGGCGGCGACCCGCTGCTGCCCGGTCAGGACATCGCCGGCACCATCGACGAGGTGGGTTCCGGGACCAGTGGTGCTCTCGCCCCGGGTGACCCGGTGATGGCCATGATCAATCCGACCCGGGCGGCCGGCGGCGGGTACGCCGAGTGGGTAGTGCTCCCGGAGACCTGGGTGGCGCCCGCGCCGGCGGGCGTGTCACCCGCCGAGGCGGCCACCCTGCCGTTGAACGGGTTGACCGCCCTGCACGCCCTGGACCAGTTGCGGCTGCCACCGGGCAGCACCCTCGCGGTGACCGGAGCGGCCGGCGCCGTCGGCGGGTACGCGGTACAGCTCGCCAAGGCCGCCGGGCACCGGGTGTTGGCCGACGCGGCGCCCGACGACATCGAACTGGTCAATGCGCTCGGCGCCGACGTGACGGTGACCCGAGGTCCCGATGTCGCCGACCGCTTCCGGGAGCACGCCCCGGACGGGGTGGACGCCGCTGTCGACGCCGCGTTGCTCGGCGGGGCGTTGCTGCCGGCGGTGCGCGCAGGTGGTGCCGTCGCGCTGCTGCGCGGCGGGCCGGATCCGGTGCTGCGGGCGCAGGCCGACCAGCGGAGGATCGACATGGTGTCCGCGTACGTGCACGAGTACGACGGCCGCCGTGACAAACTCGACCTGCTTCGGCGGCTTGCCGAGGAGGGTGCGCTGACCCTGCGGGTCGCCGGCCGGTTCCCGCCGGAGGAGGCGGCCCGGGCGCATCAGCTCCTGGAGGCCGGAGGGGTGCGCGGCCGGTTGGTCATCGAGTTCTGATTCCGCCGCCGGCACCACCGGGGCATGCTGGCCCACTCGCCGGCCGCGACGCCTACCCGCTGGCGGAGAGCAGCGCCTCGGCGAGGTCGGTGCGGGCGCTGAGCAGCGTCCGGCCCCTTCGGTGGGTCACCACCAGACCGGCCGCGCGGAGTGCGGTGAGGTGTTGGGAGACCCCGCCGGGTGACATCTCGCTACGGCGGGCCAACTCGGTGGTGCTGACCGGCGAGGTCAGCTCGGCGAGCAGCCGTGCCCGCCCCCGACCGATCACGGCGGCCAACGCTTCCGGCACGCCGTTCGGACGCTCCCAGACGGCGCCGAGCCCGCGGGCGGGATAGGCGAGTTGTGGCGCGTCCCCGGCGGACACGCTCAGCACCGACGGCCAGACGAAGACGGACGGAACCAGCACCAGGCCCGGGCCGTCCGTGACGTCCGGGGCCAGGCAGTGCCGCTGGGCGACGAGCAGGGTGTCATCCTCCCACCGCACCTGCCGATGCAGGTCGTTGAGGAGCACCGCGGCGCCGTCCTCGGCGAGGATGCGGGCGCGGGCAGTGACGTCCGCGTCGAGCAGCAGCCGCAGCCGGGGCCAGTGCGGGGCCAGGGCGATCCGCCAGTACGCCTCGATCTCTTCGGAAAGCCGGCGCAGCCCGGCCGGCGGGTCGGCGTACAGGGCGGCGAGCGCTGGAGTGCGCTCACCCGGGTACAGGTCCAGGTGCGCGCGCACGGTGGCGGCCGGGGTGGCGCGCAGGGCGGCGAGTTCGGCGGCCAGATCCGGGATGAGGCCGGTGTGTGGCGGGGTGAGGAAGTCGGCCAGGTAGCCGGGCGGGGCCGGAACGAGCTGCCAGAGCAGCCCGCCGTTCGGGCCGACCAACCCGGCGTCCAGCAGCGGTGGACGGACCCGGCGTACCCAGGGCAGATGGACGGCATGGTCGCCGGGGTCGCGCAGCACACGGACGCTCGCGACCACCTCCCACAGGCAGGAGACGGCGAACCGGACGCGGGCGACAGCGCCCGCCGACAGGCTGATGGCGACCACGGCACCCCCGGTGGATTTAGCTGGGACTGAAACATTATCGCCAGGCTCGGGGTCACCCGAGACTTGCCGGGTGAGCGAACACCACACCCGAGCTGAACTGTTCCGATCCCTGCACACCGCCGGGTCGCCGCTGGTCCTGGTCAACGCCTGGGATGCCGCGAGCGCCCGCATCGTGGCGGCGGCCGGCGTCCGCGCGGTGGCCACCACAAGCGCTGGCGTCGCCTGGAGCCTGGGGGCGTCCGACGGCGACGTCCTCGGTCGCGACGTAGCCGTCGAGCTGATCGGCCGGATCACCGCCGCCGTGTCGCTGCCGGTCACCGCGGACATCGAGTCGGGGTACGGGGCGACACCGGCGGAGGTGGGCGTGACCGCCCGAGCGGTGATCGACGCGGGCGCCGTCGGAGTGAACGTCGAGGACGCCCGACGGGGGGCCGGCCCGCCGCTGCGCGACGTGCCCGACCAGTGCGCCCGGATCGGCGCAGTGCGGGGCGCGGCCGACGCGGCGGGCGTGGCACTCTTCGTCAACGCCCGGATCGACACGTTTCTCAGTGGTGCCGGGGATGTAGACGAGACCGTGGCCCGGGCTCGCGCCTATCTCGCCGCTGGCGCAGACGGCATCTTCGTGCCGGGGGTGGTCGACCCGGTGACCATCCGGGTGTTGGTGCAGGCGGTGCCGGCGCCGCTGAACGTGCTGGCCGGGCCGGGTGCGCCGACGGTGGACGAGTTGGCCCGGCTGGGGGTGGCCCGGGTGAGCCTCGGCTCCTCGGTGGCCGAGGCCGCGTACGCGGTTGCCCGCCGCGCGGCCGACGAGGCGCTCGGCGCGGGTACGTACGGCGCGCTGGCGGACGCCCTCGACTACGGCACGCTCAATGAGCTGATGCGGTGAGCGGTGCGGGCTGCGGGTGAGACGGGTCGGCCGCCTCGCCGAAGGCGGCCGACCCGGAATCACGTTGATCTGGCGGCTCCGCCAGCGATGGAAGTGGTCGTGTCACAGCGGAGGCGCGATGTCCCGCCGCTCCTCGACCTGCCGGTACTCCACCGGCTGCTCGGTGGTCGTGACCACCTGGCGGCGGCGACCCCAGATCAGCGTGGTCATGATCAGGCCGAGGACGCCGGCGCCCATCAGGATCCAGCCGACCACGTCGAGGTTGATGCCGCCGACGCTCGCGTCCAGTGCGAAGGTGAGGATCGCGCCGAGCGCGATCAGGAAGATGCTGGTGCCGATACCCACGACAGCCTCCTTAAGGGGGTGTGGTGCGCTGTCGGACCCTTCAGTACCCCGGCCGGGACCAGCGCAACCACGACCGACGAGGGCGCCGTGCCAAGCGATCTTGGCGTCGGGTAGAGTTCACCTGTCGCCGGCGCTTGCCGGGGACGTGCGGACGTAGCGCAGCTGGTAGCGCATCACCTTGCCAAGGTGAGGGTCGCGGGTTCGAATCCCGTCGTCCGCTCGCGATGCGCCCCACGGGGCCGCCACGGGCGATTGGCGCAGTGGGAGCGCGCTTCCTTGACACGGAAGAGGTCACTGGTTCAAACCCAGTATCGCCCACCATCTATGCAAGTTGATCGGCTGGCCCGTTACCGGATATCCGGTAACGGGCCTCGGCTTTTCTGCTTCGGCGTCCGAGGCGATGCGGTCGAGCGCCACCTGGCCATCGGGCCCGTCACTCGCCGGCGCGGAGTACCTCGCTCAGCCGGTCGCGTCGCCGCAGCGCCGACTCGACAGGTACGACGGTGGCGGCCGCCGCCAGCAGCGCCACGCTCGCCAGGCCCAGCAGCCACCACGGCAGGACCGTCGCCGGGTCGTCGCCCTGGCCGGTGAGCAGCCGCAGGTCGAGCGGGCCGAGCGTCAGGCGCGCGAGCAGGGCCCCGAGTAGCGGGCCGCACACCGCGGCGACCACGACCGGCGGCAGCAGCTCTCCGGCAGCGACCCAGCGGACGTCGCGTGGTCGCAGGCCGAGGGTCCGCAGCCGGGTCAGGGTCTGCCACCGCTCCGACGCACCGGCGGCTGCGGCGAGCGTGAGGCCGAGCACTCCCAGCGCCAGCAGCACCGCGGCGGCCGTCCACGCCAGTCGTAGTAGCCCTTCGGTCAGCGGAGCCACTCGCTGCGCCCGCAGGGCGTCCGCGCGCAGCACGACGTCGGCGGCGACGCCGGTGTTCGACACGGCCCGCGCCGCGCCGGGACCGGTCACCCAGACGGTGTTCGGAACGGCGGGCAGCCCGGCCTCGGCGAGGGCTGCGGTGTCCACTATGACGACGTCGTTGGCGCCGCCGACGGAGGGAGCGGTACCGACCGCGGCGAGACGGATCGCCGGGGCGCCGTCCCGGGGTAGTTGCAGCCGCGTGCCGGTCCGCAGAGCACCGTCGCTTGATCGGACCAACGCTGGGATGTCCCCGGGGCCGGGACCGGGTGCCGTGAGCCGGGCCAGCGCCGGTGCGTCGGGCAGCGGAGTGCTGGCCAGCAGGCGCTGGAAGGCGGCGGTGTCCACGATGACCAGCCGTGGGGTGAGCAGTGTCGACTCGGTGAAGACGCGTGCCGAGTCGGTGACCTGCGCGACGACGACCTGCTCCACCCCCGGTGCGGCGGCGACGCGTTCGGCGAGTGCGGGCGTGGCGGCGTCGGCGCCGACGTCGAGGCGGGCGTCGGCGCCGACGGTGCTCCACGCGCCGTCGGCCAGGCCCCGGGTGACTGTGGTGCCGAGGATGAGCGCGAACGACGCGAGCGCCGTGGTGCTGACCAGAACCAGCAGCGGCAGCGCGCGCCCGGCCTTTGTGGCCGCCTGGGCGGCACTGA
This sequence comes from Micromonospora vinacea, assembly GCF_015751785.1. NCBI lineage: Bacteria > Bacillati > Actinomycetota > Actinomycetes > Micromonosporales > Micromonosporaceae > Micromonospora > Micromonospora vinacea. Next base: position 3,748,949 of record NZ_JADOTY010000001.1, read on the forward strand.
ACACGGCCAGCGGGCGGCGCGAGCGCAGGGCCCGTCGGAGCGCGAACCGTGCCCCGAGGGGTAGTAGCCGGAGCAGGACGAGCGAGCCGACGAGCGCGCCCAGAGTGAGGGCGCTGATCGGCAGGATCAGGTCTCCGGTCAGCTCACCGGTGTCGCCGTCGGAGGCGACGGGCAGGAGCCTGCGCTGGTGCAGTGTGACGAAGGCGGCGACCGCGGCGATCAGGACAGCGGCCTCCACGGCGGCGCGGCGCAACTGGCCGGTGGCCCGGATCCAGCGCCGAGCGGCCGGGTTGGCGGGTTGGCGCCGGTCGCGGCTGGCGCGGGCGGCGGTGAGGGTGCCGAACGTCGGCCCGGCGACGGCACCGGCCAGGACCACGGGAACGGCCCAGGTCCAGGAGACGCCCGGTGCGGCCGCGCGGGCGAGCGCGAGCCCGACGGCGGCGGCCGACAGGGACACCACTGTGGACTCGATGATCAGTTCCGCGCCGAGGTCGGGTAGCGCCGCCCCACGCTGCCGGGCGGCGCTCAGCACCGGGGTACGGCGGCGGACCAGCAGGTCGGCGGCGAGCAGCAGGACCAGTACCGTGGCGGTCAGCACCCCGGCGAGCAGGACGGCGGCCTGTGCGGAAGCGGCGCTGTTCCGGGTACGGGCGTCGCGCAGGGCGGTGTCGAGTTGCGACTCCCACAGCAGGGACTGTTCGCGGTCGCCTGATGAGCCGGAAGCCGCCTTGAGCTTGACCACCTGGCTGGCGAGCGCCGCGGTGGCGTCCCAGGTGAGCGCCTCGGGAACGGGTGCGAAGTGGACGGTGCGCCGCAGTTGGTCCTCGTCGACGGCGAGCCGGGCGTCCGGTAACGACTCGCGCGACAGCAGGCCGGCGAACCGGGTGGTCCCCACGCCGTCGGCGCCGGGTACGGGGCGCAGTAGCGCCGGGGCGAGTCGCCACGCTGGGTCGGCGCTGTCCGCGGGTCGGTAGATCCCGCTGATCCGGACGTCCTTGTCGCGACCCTGGCCGTCGCTGACCGGGATGCGGTCGCCGGGGCCGAGGTCGAGTGCTGTGGCGTCCTCCTCGGACAGGCCGACCTGCACCGGCCAGGGCGGTCCGTCGTAGGGGGTCTCGACGTACTCGTCGGAGACGGCGGGGCCGGGCCGGCTGCCGGCGATCCAGGTCACGTCCGGGCCGCCGAGGTCACCGGCCAGGTAGGTGAACTGGAAGGTACGCGGCACGCTGCCGCCGGTGATGCTGAGGATCGGGCCGTTGACGGCGGCGACGGGCGGGAGCAGCGCGGCGTCCAGGTCGGGCCCGAGCGCGTCGGTCGCCCGGGCGCGGAAGTCGTCTATGGCCTCGGCGAGGCCGGGCATCCGCACCCGCCCGCCGGTCGGCCCGTCGTCGCGTTCCCAGTTGGCATGGACGAGGACGTTCGCGTCGGTGCCAGCGCGGCGGACCGTGTCCTGGACGGCGTCGTCGGCGGCGGCGCGGAGCAGCGCCGGCACGGCCCCGGCGAGCAGCGTGACGGCCGCGATGACGGCGGCGGTGAGCAGCAGCGGCCCCGCGTCGGTACGGCCTCGGCCGCGGATGCTGGGCCAGTGCGGCGCCGGCCACCGGCGGGTCAGCCACCTGTTCACGGCGACACCCGCAGGTGCGCGGCGTCGGCCCGGCGGACCTGGACGGTGACCACGACGGCGACCGCCAGCATGCATCCGGCCAGCAGGACGGCGAGCAGTGCGGCCTCGGCTGGCCACGGCCAGTGTGGCTGGGGGGCCGGAACGGGCGCGGCGCCGGTGTCGGAGCGCACGAGCAGGGGAGCGACGACGCGGGTGGCGAGCGTGCCGACGGCCGCGCCCGCCGCGAGCAGGGGCAGCAGAACGCCGGCGTGCTGGCCGAGCAGCACGGCCCGGATGCCGCGTCGGGACATCCCCAGGCCGCGCAGCCGCGTCACCTCGACGGCCCGGACCTGTAGATCACCGGTGACGTGCAGGACGACGCCGGCGAGCAGCAGCAGGGCCGCGGCCGGGACGATGAGCCGGAGCGCGGCCGGCACCCCGGCACTCAGCGGGCCGCCGGTGAGGCGGGCGGTCTCCGCCTCGCGGGTCGCGACGGTGCCCAGGTGCAGGGCGGTGGCCCGCTCGGCGGCACCGGGACCGGCTGGGTGGCCGACCCACCAGGCGTCGACCGGGAACGTCAGGTCGCCGATGACGGCGCGTGCCCGGGACAGCGCGTCCAGGTCGGCCAGGACGGCGACGGCGCCCGGGGCGGACGGTACGGTCGGGACGACCTCGGCGACGACGACCGGGACGGGCGTGGTGCCGACCGTGACGCTGAGCTGGCTGCCGCTCTGGGCGCCGACCTCGCTGGCGAAGCGGGCGGAGACGGCGACGGGCACCGGGCCCGGGTCCGGGAAAGCGGTGGCGACGAGGGTCCGGGCGGCGTCGTCGGCGCCGCCGAGGTCGACGGTCGCGGCCATCCGCAGCGCGGTTCCCGTCGGCGTGGCGGACGCCGTGACGGTCAGGTCGTTCACCTTGCTCGGGACCGGCGGCGCGGACGTGGCGGTCCAATCCGATCCGTGGGTGGGCCTCTCCGCCGACCCGGCGGACGGCACGGTGAGTGTGACGGCTACGGCGACGGGTCGGCCGACCGCGTCGGAGGTGATCGGCAGGGCGACCGCGACGAGGCGCTGCCCGTCAGCCGTCGCGCAGGCGGGCAGCCGAAAGTCCTGACCGTCGAGCGGTACGGCGGGACCGGTGCAGGACGTCCGGAGACCGGTGGTGTCCTGCAGCAGCAGCCGGGGCGTCACGGCGAGCGGGGTGTCACCGGCGGCTGTCCCGCTCAGGACGAGCGGGGCCCCGGTCGGAACGGCGAGGCCGGTGACCCGGGTGCGTGGCGCCAGCGTGGTGCCCACGTCCGCCCATCCGCGGTCGCCGTCCAGCCGCCCGCGCAGCAGCGCGTCGGCGCGGGTGGTGTCGACGGCTACCAGGCGCGGCGCATCGCCGGCGCCGCCGAGCCACTGACCGACGGCGGTACCACGGTCGAGGACCGGACTCACGGCCCCCGCGGTGGCCGCGCCGACGAGCGCGCCCTCTCCGGGCACCGGCGCCGTGCTGAGGGTGAGTGCCAGGTCGGTGCCGACGGAGAGCGCGGCCTGGTCGCGTTGCGACTGGTGCCACGTGTTGTCGAAGGCGAGGCCGAAGGTTCCGGCCGCGCAGGCCAGTCCGACGAGCAGCCCGGCGGCGACCGCCTGTGGCCGGCGGGCGGTCTCGGAGACCGCCAGCGGAAGGACCAGCCCGCGGGCGCGGTACGCCAGCCGGTCCGCGCCGCGAAGGGCCGGCAGTACCACCCGGAGAGCCAGGGCGGCGCCCGCGGTGAGCAGCAGCGCCGGCGCGAGCACCCGGACCGTGTCGGCGCGTGGGCTGGCGGTGGAGGGCTGCGCGTACAGCTGCCACCAGCCGGCGGCGGCGAACACCGCGAGCATCAAGTCGGCGCCGGATCGGGCCAGCAGTTCGCGGCGGGTGCGCTGGTCGCCGGCGACCGGGACGGGCCGGATCGCCAGGACGGTGAGGACAGCGGCGAGCACCAGCGCGCCGCCGGTGACCGCGAGGACCTGGGCACCGGCGATGGCCGGCCGGACGGTCAGGCCGGCGTCGTCCATCGGCGGCAGGTGGGTCAAGCCGGCGTGCACAGCCGACGAGGCCGGTATCGCGAGCGCGGCGGCGACGGCGGCGACGAGCCCGGCCTCGAGTGCCGCGGTGGCGGCGAGTTGGCGACGGCTGGTGCCCAGGGCGGACCGCAGGGCGGTCTCGTCGGCGCGTATGCCAGTGGTCAGCCGGCCGGCGAGGACGAGTGCCGTCGCGGCCAGGACACCGCCGAGGACGGCGACGGCGAGCACGACGGCGGCGGTGACCTGCCGTTGATCGTCGGCGGACCGCAGGGTCAGCGGCAGGTCGGAGGAGACACGTGCGAGCCCGACACGGTCGCCGAGGGTGCCGGCCAGCCGGCGGTCGGCGGTGCGGATGGCCCCGGCCACGGTCTCCAGGTCGTGGCGGTTGGGCTGGGACAGGTCCGGATGGGCGGTGACCTCCATCCGGTCGACTGTGGCACCGGTGGTGACCAGGTCGGCGAGGTCGACGAGGAACGGGCCGTAGGCGTTGACCGGCTGCATGAAGCGGCCGTCCCGGTAGCCGGTGGCGGAGCCGGCCGCGGCGAGCGGGTCGCGGTCCCAGCCGCGTCCCGGCAGGGGGCGTACGACACCGACGACTGTCACGTCGATGGCCGGGACGGGCGCGTGGGCCAGTTCGGCGCCGAGGCGCACCCGGCGACCGGGGGCGAGGCCGAGCAGTTGTGCGGTGGATTCCAGCAGCACCGCGTCGCCAGGGTGCTGTGGCCAGCGCCCGGTGACCAACTCGCCGCGGGTGGGCAGGTCGTCCAGCCCCGACAGGTACGCCTGGGCCGGGACGGTGGTGCCCTTGGCGAGCCCGGGCGGCAGCGCCCGCAGCACCGTGGACGCCCGTGCGGTCGTGGTCGCCGGGAACGGTGTGAGCGCGGAGGCCACCACGGTGCGGGTGTCGGCGGCGACGGACGGCGTGTGCTGGCCCTCGACGGCGCCGGTGTAGACGGTCACGTCGACGGCGGCGGGGGCGGCGCGGGACATGGCGACCTCCAGCGCCCGCTCGGCGGTGCGGGTGACCAGCAGGGTGCAGGTACCCAGCACTGTCGCGCCGATCGTGACGACCCCGAGGAGGGCTGCCAGCAACGGCCACTGCGCGCGGGCGCGCCGGCTGACCAGCCTCATCGTCGCGTCACCCGGCGTCCGGCACGGGTGCGTACGGCTGCTCGGCCGCCTGCTCGTCGAGGTGCCCGTCGTGGATGCGGATCACCCGGTCGGCCAGGGCCATCATCACCGCGTCGTGCGTCGACACGAGGACGGTGACGCCTTCGGATTCCACTATCCCGCGCAGCAGGGCCATCACCGACAGGCCTGTCTCGGCGTCCAGTTGCCCGGTGGGCTCGTCGGCGAGCAGAAGCTGGGGCGAGGCGGCCAGCGCGCGGGCGATCGCCACCCGCTGCTGCTGGCCGCCGGACAGCTCGGCCGGCCGCTGCCGGGCGTGGTCGGCCAGGCCGATCAGCTCCAGCAGCAACTCGACCCGCCGCTCGCGCTCGGCCGGGGCGACGCGGGCCATCCGCAGCGGGGCCGCAACGTTCTCGGCGGCCGACAGCACCGGGATCAACCCGAAGCTCTGGAAGACGTACGACACCTTCTCGCGCCGCAGCCGGGACAGGCCGTCCTCGTCGAGCGCTGTGACGTCGGTGCGGTCGACGTGCACGGTGCCGGCGTCCGGGCGGTCCAGGCCGCCGATGACGTTGAGCAGGGTGGTCTTGCCCGAACCGGACCGGCCGACGAGCGCCACCATCGAACCGGCGGCCACGTCGAACGACACGCCGTTCAGGGCGTGGACGACTGTCGGCCCGGTGCGGAAGCGCCGGTGTACACCGCGCACGCTCAGCAGCGGCTCGTTGCTCATTCGCCGCTTCCCGAGTCGGGGTGGATCGTGATGTGGTCGGGTTCCAGGGCCAGCCGGACCCGTCGGGTCAGCGCCAGCGCCTGGCGGAACTCGCGGGGCACCTGGACCCGCCCGGCCCGGTCCATCACCGCGTACTCCTCGGCGGTCATGTGCGTGTCGCCCTCCGCGTTGGTGGTGGTGCGCCGCAGGACCTCGCTGCTGGTGCGCCCGTCCCGGATCGCGACGGTCCGTTCGACCTGGCCGCTGACCTCCGGATCGTGGGTCACCACGACGACTGTGACGCCGTAGCGCCGGTTGACGTCCCGCAGCACGCCGAAGACCTCAGCCGACGTGGCGGCGTCCAGCTCGCCGGTCGGCTCGTCGGCGAGCAGGACCCGCGGCTGGTTGGCCAGCGCCACAGCGATCGCGACCCGCATCTGCTGCCCGCCGGAGAGTTGCCCGGGGCGCCGATCGGCGCAGTCGGCGACACCGAGGCTGTCCAGCAGTTCGGCCGCGCGCTCCCGGCGCTCCTTCTTAGCGGTGCGGGCCGCCGTCATCGGCAGGTCCACCATCTCCCGTGCGGTCAGGTAGGGGATCAGGTTGCTCGCCGTCTGCTGCCGTACGAACCCGACGGTGTGCCGCCGGTAGTCCACCCGGTCGGCGCGGGACATGGCCAGCAGATTCCACCGGTCGACGCGGACCCGCCCGGCGGTGGGGGCGTCGATGCCGGCCAGGATGGAGAGCAGCGTCGACTTGCCCGATCCGGAGGCGCCGACGACGGCGACCAGCTCACCGCTCTGCACTGCCAGGTCCAGCCCCTGTAGTGCCTGCACCTCGATCGAACCGGTCTGGTAGATCCGCACCAGGTTCTCGCAGACGATGAGCGCGTCCCGGCCGAACTCGGGGGCCCGCGCGGATGGCTGCGGCAGGGACAGCGGTGAGCTGGACATGATTGAAGCAGTTTCGCAATCGGCGGCTTCGTCGACCATGCCCGGGGCGGCTTTCCTGCATGCTGGACGGCACCGCCTCGGGGTTCTGCCACGGGCAGATCCGCTGCCGGCGAACAGGGGTGTCCTCCGCCGACCCGGGCCGGCAGTGTGGAGCGCATGAGACTGCTGGTGCTGGGCGGTACGGGTTTCGTGGGCGGGGCGACGGTCACTGAGGCGGTCCGCCGTGGCTGGTCGGTGACGGTGTTCAACCGCGGGCTGCACGGCATGGTGCCGCCCGGCGTACACCGGTTGCGTGGTGATCGCACCGCCCCGGACGGCCTGGCGGCTCTGGCCGGAGGCGAGTGGGACGTCGTGGTGGACACCTGGGACGGCGCTCCACGGGCGGTACGGGACGCGGCCCGCACGCTGGCCGGCGCGGTCGCGCACTACGCCTACGTCTCCAGCGGCTCGGTCTACGCCCCGCCGGTCCCGGCGAACGTCGGCGAGGAGGCGTCCACGGTGGAGGCCCGCGCCGACGCCACCGAGGGGGACTACGCGCAGTTGAAGGCGGGCGGGGAGTTGGCCGCGACGGAGGTCTACGGCGAGCGGGCGTTGCTGGTGCGTGCCGGGCTGATCCTCGGGCCGGGGGAGGACATCGGCCGCCTGCCCTGGTGGCTGCGGCGGGTGTCCCGGGGCGGTGACGTGCTCGCGCCGGGCCCGGCCGACCTGCCCGTGCAGTACGTCGACGTGCGCGACCTGGCCCGGTGGACGCTGGACCGGGCCGTCGAGGGAACGGGCGGCGCGTTCAACGTGATCAGCCACCCGGGGCACACCACCATGGGCGAGCTGCTGGACTCGGTCGTCGCGGTGACCGGCTCCGACGCCCGACTGCGGTGGACCGACCCGGAGCCGATCCTGGCCGCTGGCGTGGTCCCGTGGAACGACCTGCCGATCTGGGTACCGCGCGGTCACGAGTTCCGGTGGTTGCAGGAGCGTGGCGTGCAGAAGGCGTACGCCGCGGGGTTGACCTGCCGACCGGTGGCCGAAACCGTCGCCGACACCTGGCGTTGGCTGACCGCCGTGGGGTCGGTGCCGCCGCGCGCCGGTCGACCGGCCCGGGAGCCGGTGGGCCTTGACCCCGAGCGGGAGGCGGCGCTGCTCGCCGTCTGAGCCCTGGGCCGCTCAGGTCTGCGCCACCGGCAGGTCCAACACCTCGTCGACGCCACGTCGCGGGGTCGGCCGACCTGGCTGGCCGTACCCGATCCGCAGCACCATCTGCGGTGTGCCGAACCGTCCCAGTGACAGCCGCAGTTGCTCCCGCGCCGCGGGCACCTCGATCGGCTGGGACAGCATCGACACGCTGAGTCCGGCGTCCGTGGCGGTGAGCAGCAGGCGTTGCAGGGCCTGCCCGGCGATCACCTGGTCCACGGCGGTGTTGCCCACCGAGCCCAGCACCCCCACCAGGGGTTCCGGTTCGAAGTCCCGCCCGGGGGCGCGGTCACGCCCACCGTAGGCGCGGGTCGGGAGGACGTCCTGCGGCTCGCCCTGCGGACCTCCGGCCGAACTGGGCACGCCGTCCGGGGTCGGCTCCCGGCGCAGCCACCGTTCCCGTTCGGCCCGGTACGCGGGGTCGCGCTCCAGCACCCGGTGCGCGCTGCGCGCGAGCTCTCCGAACGCGGAGACCGCGCTCACCCCGATCAGCAGTTCCAACCAGCACTGCTCGGCATGGGCCGCCTCGCCGAGGCGCCACCGGGCGTCGGCCGGCACCGGGTCCGGCCAGAACGGCTGGCGGTTGCTGAATCGGCGTGGCATTGCCGCGTACAGGCTCTGCTCGGTGGGGGTGGGTCGGCGCGGAAGGTCCGGTACCAGCCGGGCCAGCAGGTCCGGCTCGGCCGGGTCGGGGCGCAGCCGTACCCGGGCCGGGATGCCGGCCACGGCCAGGGCGATCCGCAGGTTGAACAACGCCGCGCCGCAGGCGATCCGGACGCCCCACCCGCTCGGGTCGGTCGCCGGTAGCCGGCGGGAAGGGTCGGCCAGCACCTCGATGCCGCCGTCGCGCAGCCGCAGCCGCCACGGTTGGGTGTTGTGCAACGACGGTGCCCGGACCGCGTCCACGGCGGCGGTCCGTAGCTGGGCTGCGGTGTAGCCGATGTCCATGGCGGTGCTCCTCTCCGGCTGGGCCGGCGGCGGGTGGTGCCGCGCTGGCCGGCGTACGTTCACGGTCCATCGTTCGGTGGTCGCCGAGCAGGGCCGGACGTCCCGACCAGCCGGGTCCGAGCGCCCGCTCGCTGCGGGCCGGTCGGGACCTTCGGCCCGTGCGGTGGGCCACCGGCAGCCTGTAGAAACGAGGAATGATCCGTGTGTTCCTCCTCGACGACCATGAGGTCGTCCGCCGTGGCCTGGCCGACCTGTTGCAGAGCAGCGGCGACATCGAGGTGGTCGGCGAGTCCGGCTCGGCGCAGGAGGCGGCCCGCCGCATCCCGGCGTTGCGGCCCGACGTGGCGATCCTCGACGCGCGGCTGCCCGACGGCAACGGCATCGACGTGTGCCGTGACATCCGCGCCGTCGACTCGTCCATCAAGGGACTGATCCTCACCTCGTACGAGGACGACGAGGCGTTGTTCGCGGCGATCATGGCGGGTGCCGCCGGGTACGTGCTCAAGCAGATCCGTGGCACCGACCTGGTCGACGCGGTGCGTCGCGTCGCGGCCGGGCAGTCACTGCTCGATCCGGCGATCACGACCCGGGTGCTGGAGCGCATCCGCAACGGCGTCGAACAGCCGCGCGAGCTGAAGTCGCTCACCGAGCAGGAGCGGCGGATCCTGGAGTACGTGGCCGAGGGGCTGACCAACCGGGAGATCGCCGGGCGGATGTTCCTGGCGGAGAAGACGGTGAAGAACTACGTCTCCAGCGTGCTGGCCAAGCTGGGCCTGGAGCGCCGCACACAGGCCGCCGTTCTGGCCACGCGTCTGCTCGGCAAGACGCCCTGACCGGGGTCGCGGCAGTCAGTCGCGCAGCGGCACGGCCCAGCGCACCTCGGTGCCGTGCGGATCGACCCCGGTGATCGTGAAGGTGCCGTCGAGGCGGTTGGCGCGTTCACGCAGGTTGACCAGGCCACCCCGGGCGGCGGCCGGGTCACAGCCCACCCCGTTGTCGGTGACCGTCACCGTGACCTGGCCGGCGTCGACGCGTACGGCGACGTCGACGCGGGTGCTCCGCGCGTGGCGGACCACGTTCGACAGGGCCTCGCGCAGCACGGCGGTGAGGTCCGGGCGGATGGCGTCCGGCACGGCGCTGTCCACCGGCCCGGTCAGCTCCAGGTGCGGCCTGAAACCCAGCGGTTCGGCGGCGGCCTCGATCGCCTCACGGATCTCGGTGCGCAGCTCCGAGGTCATCGGCGTACGCAGCTCGAAGATGGTCCGGCGGATGTCGCGGATGGTGGCGTCCAGATCGTCGACGGCCGCGTTGATCCGCTTGGCCACCTCCGGGCGGGCCATCGGGGCGGCGCTCTGAAGTTGCAGGCCAGTGGCGAAGAGCCGTTGGATCACCACGTCGTGCAGGTCGCGGGCGATCCGCTCGCGGTCCTCGAGAACCACCAGTAGTTCCCGTTCCTCCTGGCCGCGCGCCCGTTCCATCGCCAGCGCGGCCTGCCCGGCGAAGCTGCCCAGCAGCGTCAGGTCCTCCTCGCTGGCGCCACCGCCGCGCTCCGGCCGATGTGCCACGATCAGCACGCCGTGCAGGGTCTCGGCGGTGGTGAGTGGCGAGATCATCGCTTGGCCGGTGTGCAGCAGCGCCGGCCAGGGCGCGGCGTGCGCCAGGTCGTCCACCTGGTCCTGCCGGCCCTCGGCGACCGCCGCGCCGAAGCTGGTGTCGGCGGCGGGCAGAACCGCACCGACGAGCGCGTGGGCCTGCTCGTCGGCGCCGTCGACGACCTCCACGGAGAACTGCTCGGCGTCGGTGTCGTAGAGCAGCACCAGCGCCAGCTCGGCCTCGGCGACCTCGCGGGCTCGGCGGGCGACCAACGCCAACGCGTCGGTACGGCGTACCTCACCGAGTAGCACCGTGGTGATTTCGGCGGTGGCGGCGAGCCAGCGTTCCCGCCGGTGCGCCAGGGCGTACAGGCGGGCGTTCTCGATGGCCACGCCGGCGGCGGCGGCGAGCGCGACGACGATCTCCTCGTCGTCCTCGGTGAACTGCGCGCCGCCCTGCTTCTCCGCCAGGTAGAGGTTGCCGAAGACCTGGTCGCGGATGAGGACCGGCACGCCCAGGAAGCTGTGCATGGGCGGGTGGTTGGCCGGGAACCCGTAGGAGCGGGGGTGCTGGGTGATGTCGGGCATCCGCAGCGGCCGGGGTTCGTCGATGAGCAGGCCGAGCACACCCCGCCCGTGCGGCAGGTCGCCGATCTGTTCATGCTGCTCGGGCGTGATGCCGTGGACGATGAAGTCGTGCAGCAGCCGGTCCGGGCCGACCACGCCGAGCGCGCCGTACCGGGCACCGACCAACTCGCAGGCCGCCTGCACGATGCGTTGCAGGGTGGTGCGCAGGTCCAGGTTGGTGCCGATGCCGACCACCGCGTCGAGCAGGGCCCGCAGGCGCTCCCGGCTGGTCACCACCTCGCCGACCCGGACCAGCATCTCCTGGAGCAGTTCGTCGAGACGGACCCGGGACAGCGGGCTCAGCCCGAGCGACGGTGTCGGGGACGGTTCCTGACGGGGCGACGGAGCGCTGCTGGTCACCGGGGGATGGTAGCGCCGGTGCCGCTCGTCGCCAGACCCGTCAACGGACGGCGGAGGTGTCGACCACCTGCGCGGTGGTCAACCGCGGCGTGTGCGGCGGACCGGAGTGTGCCGGGTCCGCGATGCCCAGACGCACCACGAGGTACGGGAAGCCGATCCCGGAGAGCAGCTGCCGCAGGGTCTGCCGGGTGCCCGGCACCTCCACCACCGCGCTGAGCGGCACCACTGACACGCCGAGGCGGGTGGCGGTCAGCCAACCGGCGGAGAGCGCCTCGCCGGCGCGCAACCAGCTGTCCCGTTCGTCCTCGTCGCCGTGCAGCATCGCGTACACCGCCATCCGGTCGTGGCCCGGGCCCACCGGCAGGCTGCCGGGCCGGCCGAAGTCGCGGCCCGGCACTGTGGTCTGCGCGGGCTGCTCGGGCAGCACCTCCGCCGGCAGGCCGGTGCCCGAGCCGGCCCGGCTGGTCCAGTACGCCAGCTCGGTACGCAGCTCCGGGTCCTCGGCCTCGACCGTGTCGGCGTGCGCGGCGGTCGCGGCCAGCTCCAGCACCTGGTCACGGTCGAGGATCTGCAACCGGCAACCTTCCGCGCTGACCGCCCGGGTGATCTCCTCGATCGCCGTGGGCGGAACCGGCTCGTCGCTGACCGGCCGCCGGTCGGTGTGTCGCACCTGCATGCACTGCACCAGGCGCATGGCGTCCGGGTCGGCAGTGGTGTGGCTGAGGTCGGTCAGCCGGGCCAGCAACTCGCTGTCGGCGGGGTCGGGCAGCCGTTCCACCACGGCGCGCCACCCCTCGGCGGCCAGCGCCAGTCGGGCGTGGTGCAGGGCGGTGCCGCAGCTGATCGCGAGCAGTCGCCCCTCGGGGTCGGTGGCGGCGAGCTGTCGGTCGGCGACCGAGCGCAACTCCAACGCGTCGGGCAGCACCCGCCAGCGCCACGGCTGGGTGTTGTGCACCGAGGGAGCGTGGCCGGCGGTGGCGGCGGCCTCCGCCAGCGCGGTGGTCAGTCGACTTTCCTGACTCATGGTCACGACCTTTCCGTCTCTGCTCATCGTGCCGTACGACACGTCGCCGCGTCGGGGGTTGCCGCCTCATCCTGGGTCATCTAGTGGTGCGCGCGCAGGGGCCGCAGGTCCCGACCCCGCCGGGCCGTTACGCCCGCCGCACCAGGTCCGGCACCGTCACGACCTCCGTCGACCGGGCGAAACGCCCATTGTCCGGCCGTTGGCCGCCCACCGGCTGCGACGATGCGCAGGTGGGGGCCGAGCCGAGCGAGTGCGTACCGGAGCAGCCGGTCCGCGCACGCGTGCGGCGGTGGTGGGCGTGGGCGCCGCTGTTCGGGCTCGGCTTCGGGGTGCTGGCCGGCGTGGCGCTGCGGATCGCGGACCGACCGAATGCGGCCAACCTGATCTGGGCGGCCGTCACGGTGGCCGCGCTGCTGCCGGCGGCGTGGTCGATGCTGCGCTCGTTGTGGCGCCGGCACTTCGGAGTGGACGTGATCGCCGTGCTGGCGCTGGCCGGTGCGCTCGGCGTCGGGGAGTACCTGGCCGGGGCGGTCATCGCCGTGATGCTGGCGACCGGGCGGTCGTTGGAGTCGTACGCCCAGCGCCGGGCGACCCGCGACCTGCGGGCGTTGCTGGCGCGCGCTCCGCGTACCGCCCGTCGGCGTGGGCCTGGCGGCGCGATCGAGGTGGTGCCGCTGGACCGGGTGGCGGTGGCGGACCGGTTGCTGGTCGGCCCGGGGGACGTGGTGCCGGTCGACGGGACGGTCGAGGAGGCGGCCACGCTGGACGAGTCGGTGGTGACCGGGGAGTCGCGGCTGGTCCAGCGGGCCGCCGGGGAGGCGGTGGCCAGTGGTGTGGTCAACGCCGGTGCGGGGTTCGGCATGCGGGCGACGAAGAACGCGGCGCAGAGCACGTACGCCGGGATCGTCCGGCTGGCCCAGGAGGCGACCGCCCGCAAGGCCCCGATGGTGCGGCTGGCCGACCGGTACGCCGCGGCGTTCGTGCCGTTCACGCTGGTCCTGGCCGGGCTGGGCTGGTTGCTCTCCGGCGACGTGGTCCGGGCGGTGGCGGTGCTGGTGGTGGCCACCCCCTGCCCGCTGCTGCTGGCCACCCCGATCGCGATCGTGTCCGGCCTGTCCCGGGTGGCCCGGCGCGGGGTCCTGGTCCGCGACGGTGGAGCGCTGGAACTGCTCGGCCGGGCTCGGACACTGCTGGTGGACAAGACCGGCACGCTGACCGCCGGCCGCCCGCGCGCCGCCGAGACGGTCGTCGCCCCGGGTGGTGATCGTGACGAGGTGTTGCGCCTCGCGGCCTCGGTGGAGCAGTTGTCTCCGCACGTGCTGGCCGCCGCGCTGGTCCGGCAGGCTCGCGATCGAGGGCTGACACTGACCGAGCCGACCGGCGTCACCGAGGAGCCGGGACGGGGGGTCAGCGGCCGGGTCGACGGCCGAGTGGTCCGGGTCGGTCAGGTCACCGGGAAGCTGCCCGAGTGGGCAGATCGGGCGCGGGCCCGCACCGAGCTGGCCGGTTGGTCCGCGGTGTGGGTCAGCGACGAGGGTGGACCGCTCGGCGCGATCCTGCTGGAGGATCCGGTGCGCTCCGACGCTCGCCGGACTGTACGCCGGCTGCGTGCGGCGGGGCTGCGGCGGATCGTGCTGGTCACGGGCGACCAACCGACCACCGCCGCGCAGGTCGCGGCGATGGTCGGGGTGGACGACGTGCTTGCCCGCTGCACGCCGCAGGAGAAGGTGGCCCGGGTCCGGGCGGAGGCCGACCGGGCGGTCACGGTGATGGTCGGCGACGGGGTCAACGACGCTCCCGCGCTGGCTGAGGCGCACGTGGGCGTCGCGATGGGGGCGACCGGCGCGAGCGCCTCAGCGGACGTGGCGGACGCGGTGCTCACCGTGGACCGGCTGGACCGGCTCGCCGACGCGGTGGAGATCGCCCGGTACGCCCGGCGGATCGCCGTGCAGAGCGCCACCGTCGGGATGGGGTTGGCTGTGCTGGCGATGCTCGTGGCGGCGGTCGGACGGCTGCCCCCGGTCGCTGGCGCGTTCCTGCAGGAGGGCATCGACGTGCTGGTGATCCTCAACGCGCTGCGGGCACTGGGGGGTGGGCTGCGCCGGCGCGACGTCCCGCCGCGTACCCGGGAGTTGCTCGCCCACTACGCGGGGGAACACCAGGTGGTACGCGACGTGCTGGCCGGGTTGCGGGACACGGCCGACCTGGTCGCCACCGACCCGGCGTCGCCGAGGTGCCTGCCGGCGGTACGCGAGACGCACCGGCGGTTGACCGAACACGTGCTGCCGCACGAGGCTGCCGAGGAGCGACAGCTCTACCCCGCGCTGGCCTCCCCGCTGGGCAGCGGGGAGGCGACGTCCACGATGAGCCGGGCACACGTGGAGATCCGCCGCCAGGTGGACCTGCTCGGCGCCCAACTCGCCCAGACCGCCGACGGTCGGCTGCGCCCCGACCAGGTTCCCGACCTGCTGGCCACCCTCTACGGGTTGGACGCGGTGCTGCGTCTGCACCTGGCTCAGGAAGAGGAGGAGTTCTTCTCCCTCGACCCGTCCGACCCGACGACCGCGCGGCGGTGACCCCGGGCCAGGCCGCCGTGCCCGCGGGTGCGGCCCCGCCCGGCTGATGTCAGCGTTCGCGGACCACGGCGACCGGGCAGGCGGCGTGCTGGATGAGTTGTTGGCTGACCGAGCCGAGCAGCATGCCGGCCAGCCCGCCCCGTCCCCGACTGCCGACCACGATCAACCGCGCGCCCCGACTCGCCTCGATCAGCATCGCCGCCGGGCTGGTCGACACCAGGTCGACGGTCACCGCCAGCTCGGGGAACGTCCGCCGCCACGGCTCCAGCGCCTGCTCCACTGCGGCCCGCTCGTCGGGCACCCCGGCCGCCCCGCCGGGGCCCGCTGTCCAGGCGTGCAGGACGCGCAGCGGCAGCTGCCGCTGCGCCGCCCGTTCGGCCGCGAAGCCGAGCGCCACCAGCGACGGTTCGGAGCCGTCCACCCCGACCGCCACCGGTCCGCTCGACTGGTCGGTAGCGGCGCTGCCGGCCCCGTCCCGGACCACCACGACCGGGCAGTGGGCGTGCGCGGCTACCGACACCGCCGTCGACCCGGCCAGCAGGCCGCCGAATCCGCCGTGGCCCCGGCTGCCGAGCACCAGCATCCCGGCCTCGGCCGAGCGTTCCTGCAACACCAGCGCGGGTGGCCCGTCGTACACCTCGCCGGTGATCTCCAGGCCGGGGTTCGCCGCGGTGGCATCCGCCGCGGCCTTGCGGACCAGGTCCTCGACCTGCCGACGGGCGGTGTCGTCGGGCCACACGCCGGGGGCCACCCCCGGGCCGACCCAGCTGGCCACTGTCAACCATTCGAAGACGTACGCCAGGCGCACCGGCTGGCCGCTGTGCCGGGCCTCCTCCACGGCCCAGCCCAGGGCCAGCGAGGCGTCGGTGGAGCCGTCGTAGCCGACCAGGATCTCCGCGTCGCGCACGTCGTCCTCCTTCAGGGGGTGGTCGGGTCGGTTTCGCGGACCCAGCGCCATTCGGCGACCTGGGGATCGTCCTCGCCGTACTGGCGGGTGTAGTCGCGGGCCGCCTGCCGGGCGTCGACCATCCGTTGGCGTAGGTGCGCGGCGCTGGCGGCCAGCCCGGGTACCCGGTCGATGACGTCGATGACCAGGTGGAAGCGGTCCAGGTCGTTGAGCATCACCATGTCGAACGGGGTGGTGGTGGTGCCCTCCTCCTTGTAACCGCGCACGTGCAGGTTGTCGTGGTTGCTGCGGCGGTAGGTGAGTCGGTGGATCAGCCACGGGTAACCGTGGTACGCGAAGATGATCGGCCGGTCCTGGGTGAAGATGGTGTCGAACTCGTTGTCGGTCAGGCCGTGTGGGTGGTCGGTGTCCGGCTGGAGTCGCATCAGGTCGACCACGTTGACCAGGCGCACCTTCAACGCCGGCAGGTTCTGCCGCAGCAGCTCGACGGCCGCCAACGTCTCCAGGGTGGGCACGTCTCCGCAGCAGGCGAGCACCACGTCCGGCTCGGTGCCGCCGTCGTTGCTGGCCCACTCCCAGATGCCCAGGCCACGCCGGGTGTGCTGGATCGCCTCGGTCATCGTCAGCCAGTTCGGGGCGGCCTGCTTACCGGCCACCACCACGTTGATGTAGTGCCGGCTGCGCAGGCAGTGGTCCATCGTGGCGAGCAGCGTGTTGGCGTCCGGCGGCAGGTAGACCCGCACCACCTCGGCCTTCTTGTTGACGACGTGGTCGATGAAGCCCGGGTCCTGGTGGGAGAAGCCGTTGTGGTCCTGCCGCCAGACGTGGCTGGACAGCAGGTAGTTCAGCGAGGCGATGGGCTGCCGCCAGGGGATGGCCCGGGTCACCTTCAGCCACTTGGCGTGCTGGTTGAGCATCGAGTCGACGATGTGGATGAACGCCTCGTAGCTGGTGAACACGCCATGCCGGCCGGTCAGCAGGTAGCCCTCCAGCCAGCCCTGGCACAGGTGCTCGGAGAGCACCTCCATGACCCGCCCGTCGGGGGAGAGGTGGTCGTCGCCGGGCACGGTGGCGGCAACCCAGGCCCGGTCGGTCACCTCGAAGGCGGCGCCCAGCCGGTTCGACGCGACCTCGTCCGGGCCGAACAGCCGGAACGTCTCCGGGTTGGCGCTGATCACGTCGCGGATCCACGGGCCGAGCACCCCTGTCGCGCCGGCGATCGGGGTACCCGGTTCGGGAACCTCCACACCGTAGTCGCGGAAGTCCGGCAGGGTCAGGTCGCGTAGCACCACGCCGCCGTTGGTGACCGGGTTGGCGCTCATCCGCCGGTCGCCGCTCGGCGGCAGCGTCAGCAGCTCGTCCACCGGCGCGCCGGTGGCGTCGAACAGCTCCTCCGGCCGGTAGCTGCGCAGCCAGTGCTCCAGCTCGGCCAGGTGCGCCGGGTTGTCGCGGACACCCGACAGCGGCACCTGGTGGGCGCGGTAGGTGCCCTCCACCTGGGTGCCGTCGACCTCACGTGGGCCGGTCCAGCCCTTCGGCGTCCGCAGAATGATCATCGGCCAGCGGGGGCGTTCGACGACACCCCCGGAGCGGGCCCGCCGCTGGATCTCGGCGATCTCGTCCAGCGCCCGGTCCAGCGTCGCGGCGAGGGTCCGATGCACCTGGGCGGGATCGTCGCCGGCCACCACGTACGGCTGGTAACCCGATCCGCGCATGAGGTCGAGCAGGTCGGTCTCCGGGATCCGGGACAGCACGGTCGGGTTGGCGATCTTGTAACCGTTGAGGTGCAGGACGGGCAACACCGCGCCGTCGCGCGCCGGGTTGAGGAACACGTCGGAGAGCCAACTCCCGGCCAGTGGCCCGGTCTCCGCCTCGCCGTCGCCGATAACGCAGGTCACCAGCAGGTCCGGGTGGTCGAACGCGGCGCCGTAGGCGTGGCTCAGGGCGTACCCCAGCTCGCCGCCCTCGTGGATCGAACCCGGAACATCCGCCGCGACATGGCTGGGGATGCCGCCCGGGAAGGAGAACTGGCGGAACAGTCGGGCCATCCCGGCCTCGTCGCGCGCCACGTCGTGGTAGCGCTCCGACCAGGTGCCCTCCAGCCAGGTGTTGGCCACGATGGCCGGGCCGCCGTGGCCGGGGCCGGTGACCAGCATGGCGTCGAGGTCGCGCGCCACGATCACCCGGTTGAGGTGGGCGTAGATCAGGTTGAGGCCGGGGCTGGTGCCCCAGTGCCCGAGCAGTCGGGGTTTGATGTCGTCGGGGGTCAGCGGCTCCCGCAGCAGCGGATTGTCCAGCAGGTAGATCTGCCCGACGGTGAGGTAGTTCGCGGCGCGCCAGTAGGCGTCCAACCGGCGCAGCTCGTCGTCGGTGAGGGCGCGGTGCACGTCGAGAGCGGTCTCCATCATGCTGCCTCTCGCGGTAGGAGTGGGGCGCCCGGCGTTCAGCCTGGCCGCTGCGGACGCCCCGGGTTCAGGGCCGTTGGTCCCGCTCCGGGCGGGCGTCAGGCCCGGTCAGCGGCGCCTCGGCCAGGCCGCGGACGACGACCACCGGGGCCGGCGAGTGGTAGAGCAGGGACTGGGCGACAGCACCCAGCATGGCCCGGCCCGGTTCGTCGCCGCGGGCGGCGACCAGCGCCACCTGCGCGTTGCGGGACGTGTCGATCAGCACCTCGGCGGGGTCACCGCGTACCACGCGACACTCGGTCGGCACTGTGTTGTCGCGGCCGGTGTGCCGGGCAAGTGCTTCGCTGAGCTGGTCGGCGACCGCGTCGGTGTCCTCGTCGTACTCCACCACCCGCAGCGCCAGCAGTCGGGCGCCGCGGCGGGCCGCGCACTCCACGGCCCACTGGAGGGCGAGGTGTGAGCTGGGGGAGCCGTCCACGCCCACCAGCACCGGGCCCTGTGGCGGCGGCTCACGCCGAACCACCAGCAGGGGGCAGCCGGCGCGTGCGGCCAACTGCACGGCTGTCGTCTCGGCCGGTACGCACTGGCCGCTGCCCGCCATGCCGCTGTCACCGACGGCCAGCAGGAAGGCGACCTCCGAGCGGCGGATGAGGGTGGGCAGCATCGAGCTCTCGACGATCTCGCCGCGTACGGTCAGCCCCGGCTCGGTCTGGTGGGCCAGTTGGGCGGCGCGGGTGATCAGGTGTTCGGCCTGGTCGCGGGGTGCGGCGACGGTGTCCGCGGCGAAGGCCGCACGCCAGTCGAAGGTATGCAGCAGGTGCAGTGGCCGGCCGTGTCCGGCGGCCTCCTGCGCGGCCTGTTCGACGACCGGAAGGTCGAGTTCCGACCCGAGGCCGACCAGCACCGCTGCGTCGGCGGGTGCGGCCATCCGATATCACCTCCCGGGCGTCGCGCCCGGCACGACCAAGCTGTCCCTGACCGAGGGTAGTCGGATGGGCACCGCGGCGGGCGGGATCGGATGGCTCGGCGGTCAGGTCGGTGCGGATCTGAGTGTGTCCACGACCGGACGCCGGGTGGCAATCATCGCGGGGATGGCGGTGAGCGCGGCGATGGCGAGCAGGACTCCGAGCGCGGTGGCGAGCAGCGAGGAATCGGGCGGGTACTGGACCTCGCCGGTGCTGACGAACGTAACAAGCCCGACGCCGGCCGGGATCCCCACGGCGACGCCCGGTATGGCTGGAAGCAGTTGCGCCACCGCCAGGCCCAGGCCGGCCTGCGCGGGCGTCGCACCGAGCGTCCGCGCGACAGCCAGTGGTTGCCGGGCGTCGAGGACTGCGGTCCAGGCGCTCACGACGGCGTTGATGAGCGCAAGAATGCACAGCACGACGGTGAGCACGAGCGTGGCCTGCTCGCCCCGTTCCACCCGGGGATTGGCGAGTTCGGTGTAGCCGAGGTCGAAGCGCACCGCCTGGGTGTTGACCATGAGAATGCCGACGAGAGTGGTCGTGGTGATCAGGGTGTTCACGGTGACCAGCCGGGCGCGGCGCGGTCGGCGCGCGTTGATACGCACCCCGATCAGTAGGGCGGTGGGCAGCCGCCGCGACAGCCAGATGCGCCACCGCCGGCGCCGCGGTGGCGTTGCGGCGTCGGCCAGCGCGTGAACGGTGCTGGTGGCGGCGGCGCGCAACACCGGCACCAGAGTCGCCGCCACAGCGATCGCGAGGGCAAGGACCGTGACGGCGAACACCATGCGCAGCGCAGGTGGCTGGGCGTTGACGGAGCCGATGAGTCCGGCGCTGGGGCGGATCAGCGCGGGTGCGGCGAGCCAGCCCGCGACCAGGCCCGTGGCGGCGGCGGCAAGCCCGATCGCGAGGTACTCGGCGAGGTGGACGGCGGCGATCATGGCCGGTCCGGCGCCGACGGCCTTGAGCAGCCCCACCCGGCGACGCTGGCCGATGATCCGACCCGCGACGATGCCGGCGACGCCGGCCAGCGCAAGGCCGTTGAGTAGCCAGCTGCCGACGAGCAGGGCGATCTGTGCGTCGCTGTACAGCCGACCGTTGAGGTAGCTGATCGCCTGCCAGGTGGTGAGTTGGTCACCGATGGGGTACGCGCTGCTGGACGCCGGGTCGGCGAGTTTGAGGTTGAGGGTGTACGACAGCGGCTGGCTGCCCGCGAGCGTGGCGATGTCGCTGTGGTCGACCCAGACCAGGCCGCCGCGCTCGACCAGGACGCTGCCGGGGTAGTGCCACCCGGCGTAGGGGTACGTCGCTCTCGCGGCGGTGACCGCGGTGCCGATCACGCGCAGCCGATGGCCGCCGATGTTGACCGTGTCGCCGATGCGGATGCCGAGGGCGTCGGCGAAGGCGCGCTCGACGACCACGCAGCCGCGGCGTACCCAGGTGCCGTCGGTCACGGCGGGCCGGTCGATCGATGCGGGTGTGGTGTCCCGGCCCGCTACGACGGTGTGCGCGGACTTCCCATGGGCCGTCATCGTTAGGTAGGCGATCGGGAAGGGGCCACTGTGATCGGTGACGCCGGCCCCGGTGGTCAGCGATGCGAGCTCGTCCAATGCGGCCTGGCCGGTGGCCCGGGGTGTCACGATCACATCCGGGCCGGCGGTGGCGGTCCGGGTCTGCTGGTACGGCCGGTCGGCGATCTCGTTGAGGGTGAGGCCGATGGTCAGTGTGGCGGTGGCGGCGGTGATTGCGGTCAGCAGCAGGATGGTGTCGGTTCGGCGGCGGCGCAGGTCCCGCATCAGCAGCCGGCAGACGAGCAGGAGGCGGCCGGCCATGTCAGCGCCGCCCGTCGTAGAGGGTGCCACTGGCGGTGCCGGCAAGTCGGCTGTCGTCGACGAACGCGCCGTCACGCATGGCGATCACCCGGTCGGCTACCGCGGCGATGCGGGGGTCATGGGTAACCACCACGAGGGTCTGTCCTGCGGTGCGCAGCTCTTCGAACAGCCGCAGCACGTCAAGGGTGGCGGAGCTGTCCAGGTTGCCGGTGGGTTCGTCGGCCAGCACGACCAGTGGCTCGTTGCTCAACGCGCGGGCGATGGCGACCCGCTGGCGCTGCCCACCGGACAGCGCCGCGGGCAGGTGCGTGGCGCGGTCGGCAAGCCCTACCCGGTCTAGCAGGTACATCGCCCGCTTGCGGGCCCGCCCCGGTGACTGGCCGGCCAGCAGTGCGGCCAGCTCCACATTCTCCACCGCGGTGAGCTCGTCCATGAGGTGGAACGACTGGAAGACGAACCCGAGGCTGTCACGCCGCAGCCGGGCCAGCGCCCGTTCGCTCATCGTGTCGATCCGACGGTCGGCCAGCCAGACCTGGCCGTCGGTCGGGCGCTGCAGCCCGCCGAGCAGGTACAGCAGGGTGGACTTGCCGCAGCCGCTGGGCCCCATCACAGCCAGCGACTGCCCGGCCGGCACGTTCAGATCGACCTCGTCGACCGCGCGGACCAGCGCGTGCTCGTCGCCGTAAAGCATGCTGAGGCCATGCGCCTGCAAAACCGTCGACCCGGTCACGCGCCCGCCTTCCGTCCGGTCGGATCAAGCTCAGCCCACAGGCGTTCACACGCCTCCAGCCATTCCAGGTCGGCCCGCAGCCGCAGCACGACCCCCTCCAACAGCAGCCCGGCGACCGGATCCACCGACCGCTCCAACGCGGCCCGTTGGGCGTCGCGCAGCCGGCGCAGCACCTCACGCCGCTGCGCGTCGACCAGGGCCACCGGATCGGCCAGCCGGGCTGTCGCGGCAGCCACCAACTTGAGGTGAAACTCCGCGAGGTCCGGCTTCGGCCAGTTCACTTCGGCCAGCCAGGTGGCGACTCGCTGCTGCCCCTCCGGGGTGAGCGCGTACACCCGGCGTTCGGGCCGGTCTGGCAGGCCCTCAGCCCGCTGTGAGGTCACCATCCCGGCCTTGCCCAGGCGGGTCAGCGTCACGTAGATCTGCCCGGCGTTCATCGTCTCGCCCAACGGGCCTAGCGCGGCCCGCAGCCGGCTGCGCAGCTCGTATCCGTGCGCTGGCTCCTTGGCCAGCATGGCCAGCACCACGTCCTGCACCAGATATGTCCTCCGTCTAGATCGTTAATGGATAACGGCTATCTATACAGCTGTCAAGTCTGAGGTGGGGTGCGGCGGGCGGAACGGGCAAGCGTTCGTCAACCGAGGTTGACACGGGAGGAGTTGTCAACGTATGTTGACGGCATGAGTCAGGCGACAGAACTCGCGGCGGCAGCCGGCAGCACCGACCCCCGGGTCGGGCTGCGCGCCGTCCGCGCGCTACGCCGGCTACTCGAGCGGCTCGAGGTGGTCCAGGTGGACAACGCCCGACGACAGGGCTGGTCCTGGCAGGAGATCGCCGACACGCTCGAGGTCAGCCGGCAGGCCGTGCACAAGAAGCACGCCGGGCGACCGGCGGTCAACTCATCCTGGGAGGCGTGATGTTCGAACGGTTCACCGACCGGGCGCGCGACGTGGTGAAACGGGCACTGGAGGAGGCGCGGGTCGAGGGCCAGCGGCCGGTCGGCACCGAGCACCTGCTGCTCGCCCTGCTCGCCGACGACGCCGGGCTGGCCAGCCGGGTGCTCGCCGATGCCGGCGTTCGCGCCGACGACCTGCGCGAACGCGTCCGACGGCACACCGCCAGCGGCGGCGTCGGCCTCGGCGACGCGGACGCGGCGGCGCTGCGGGAGATCGGCATCGACCTCGCTGCGATCGTGGCCCGCATCGAGCAGTCCTTCGGCCCGGACGCGCTACGGGAGGCGGTGCCGGCACAGCGCCGCCGCTGGGGGCGTAAGCGCTACCTCGGAGGCCCGTTCTCGCCCCGCTCGAAGAAGGCGCTGGAGCTGTCCCTGCGCGAGGCCATCCGGCTGCGCCACCGCCACATCGGCACCGAGCACATCCTGCTCGGGGTGCTCCGGGAGGGCAACGGGCTGGGGGCGTTGGTGCTCACCGAGTCCGGAGTCGACCTCGACGATCTGCGCCGGCGGGTGGAGCTGGCACTGCGGGCCGCGGCCTGACGGGCGGGGCCGGGTTGAAACCTGTCTGTGGCACTTCCGACGCGCGCCGTTCGCCGGGTCGCTGAAGCCGTCCGGGTGCTGCACACTGGCGCCGTGGATGCTGGACAGGACAGGCGGCCCTCGGGCGGCGACGGCGGGTTGCGCTCCGCGGTGGTGGTCAACCCGGTCAAGGTCGACGATCTCGACGAGTTGCGCCGTACCGTCGACGACGCCCTGACCGCGGCCGGTTGGCCCGCGCCGCAGTGGTACGAGACGACAGTCGACGACCCGGGCCGCGGCCAGACCGAGCAGGCCGTCAAGGCCGGCGTCGACCTGGTCTTCGCCTGCGGGGGCGACGGCACGGTGATGTCCTGCGTCAGCGGGCTGGTCGGCACCGACGTCGCCCTCGCCGTGCTGCCGCAGGGCACCGGCAACCTGCTCGCCGCCAACCTGGGGCTCTCCACCGACCTGGCCGCCGGGTTGCAGGTCGCTGTCGAGCGCGGCCGACGGCTGCTCGACGTCGGCGCTGTCGAGGACAGGTACTTCACAGTGATGGCCGGGATGGGCTTCGACGCCCAGATGCTCGAGGCCACCAACGAGACCACCAAGGCCCGCATCGGCTGGCCGGCGTACGTGATGGGCGCCGCCCGTCACCTCCGGGACCGGCCGATGCGGGTGCAGATCCGCATCGACGACCGACCCGCGGTGCGCCGCCGGGCCCGTTCGGTCCTGATCGCCAACGTCGGCCGGCTACAGGGCGGTGTGACCCTGCTGACCGAAGCCGAGCCGGACGACGGCTGGCTCGACGTCGCCGTGCTCACCCCGCGCAACCTGCGGCACTGGCTCGCGCTCGGCTGGGCGGTGATCCGCCGCAGCGGCCAGGTGCCGCAGCTGGAGATCTTCCGGGGTCGGCGAGTGGTGGTCACCAGCAACCGGGCGCAGCCTCGGGAGTTGGACGGCGACCTCATCACCCCGGGCCGGCAACTGCGGGCGGAGATCCGGCCCCAGGCGCTCTGGCTCTGCGTCCCCCAGCCCGAGGGCGCCCCCGACCTGGCCGTCGACGCGCAAGGTGCCGGGGAGCGGGGCGAGCAGCTGATCGAGGAAGCACGCCGTGAGTAGCACCCGCATCGTGCCGGAGACCCGGCTGATGGCCGACGAGGAGCTGTCCGCCGACGACGCCTGGCACACACTGCGCGGGCAGGGCGGCTGGCACCTGCTGCGGGACGCGTTCATCCGGTTCCGCTACGGCGACGGGTTCAGCCACTCCCGGGCCTTCGCGCTGCAACTCTGCCTCGCCGTGGTGCCGTTCCTGATCGCCCTCACCGGCCTGATCAGCGAGCTGGGCGTCGAGGAGGGCGGCCAGGTGGTCGCCGACACCGTCCTGGCGCTCACCCCCGGCCAGAGTTCGCAGATGGTCGCCGAGCTGCTCGGCGAGGGCGAACGCGTCGAGGACGCGGGGGAGCTGGCGCTCACCCTCGGTCTGCTCACCGGCCTGTTCGCGCTCACCACCACGATGGCCCAGATCGAGCGGGGTGCCAACCGCATCTACGGCGTCGAGCGGGACCGCCCGGCGCTGCGCAAGTACCTGCGAGCCGCCGTGCTGGCCGTCACCGCCGGCCTGCCCGCGCTCGCCGGCTTCCTCATCCTGGTCGGCGGCGGCGCGATGGGCGACTCGGTCCGCGAACACTACGAGTGGGGCGAACTCGCCCACGGCATCTGGGACGTGATCCGCTTCCCGCTGAGCCTCGGGCTGACCGTCATCGCCGTCGCCGTGCTGTTCCGACACGCGCCGCGCCGCAACCAGCCCGGCCTGTCCTGGCTGCTGTTCGGCGCCGGCATCGCCACTGCGCTGTGGTGGCTGGCCAGCCTGCTGCTCGCCGCGTACGTGCGGTTCAGTGACGGTTTCGGGCAGACCTACGGTGCCCTGACCGGCATGATGGCGCTGCTGCTCTGGGCCAACCTGACCGGGATGGCGCTCTTCGGCGGGCTGTCCTTCGCCGCCCAACTGGAGGCGCTGCGCATCGGTGCGCGGGAGCCCGCCCAACCGGACCTGTGGGAGCCCGACCCGGACCGCGCCGAGCTGTACGACACCGGTGACATGTCGGCGCTCTAGGGGCACCGGCGTGTACGACGGACGCGGATCGGGTAAAGCGCCTCGCCAGACAGACAAGGGAGGTGCGGGGTGACCGCGGTCAAAGAGGTGGCGCGCCGTCCGATCGGTCATTTCGCCGAACGGAGCATTGCCGGCCTGGTGGCCGTCACCGGTGCCGGGGTGGCCTTCGGGCTGCTGTTGTTGCTCGTCCGGGTGCGCTGGAGCCCGCTGCAGGATGCCGACCACGCGCTCGCCGAGTGGTTCAACGGGCTCGTCGCCCCGCACCACGCGCTAGTCACAGTGCTCCAGGCGGTGACCGACCTGGGCGGTCGGCCGATCCTCATCTGGCTGGTCACCATCGCCGTGGTCGGGCTGCTGATCCGGCGGCAGCCCCGACTCGCCGTCTATCTGATCATCACGGGGGTCGGTGGTCTGATCCTCGACCCGTCGCTGAAGACGCTTGTCGGCCGGCTCCGCCCGGTCGTGGACGTGCCGATCGCCAGCGCGCCCGGCAACAGCTTCCCGAGCGGGCACGCGCTCGGCTCGTTCGTCGCGTACGGAGCTCTGCTGCTGGTGTTCCTGCCGGCGATGGCCCCCCGCTGGCGCAAGCCGGCCATCGTCGGCGTCGGTGTGCTGGTGGCACTGGTCGGGCTGACCCGGATCGCGCTGGGCGTGCACTTCGTCTCCGACGTGCTGGCCGCCTGGCTCCTCGGGGCCGCCTGGCTGGGCGTCACCGCGTACGCCTTCCGACTGTGGCGGCGGGAGCGGGGCCGGCCGGTGCCGCCGCTGACCGAGGGCCTGGAGCCGGAGGCAGGGCACGACATCGCCCCCGCCCCGGCCGAGGAACACGTGTTGGCCCACCCCCGGTCGGCGGTGGCTGAGCTGCTGGTCGGCTGGGTGATCGTGTTCGGCGCGCTGTACGGCTTCGGTATGTACGTCAGCTACCACGCCAAGGGCACCTTCTTCGACACCCTCGACACCGAGGTCCCGCGGTGGTTCGCCGAGCGGCACACCGAGGTGCTGACCGAGGTCAGCTGGTGGTGGAGCAAGTTCGGCGACACCCATGCCATCCTGCTGATCTCGCTGGTGTTCTGCCCGCTGGTGCTGGCGGTGTGGCGGCGCTGGCGCCCGGTGCTCTTCGTGGCGCTGGCGATGGTGGGTGAGCTGACCCTCTTCCTCGCGTCGGCCCGCGCGATCGACCGGCCGCGTCCGCCGGTGGAGAACCTGGACGGGCAGATGCCCACCTCGTCGTTCCCGTCCGGGCACATCGCGGCAACGATCTGTGTCTGGCTGGCGATCACCCTCATCGTGTTCCCGCGTACCGACCGGTGGTGGCGTTGGATCTTCGTGGCGCTGGCCGTGCTCATGCCGGTCGGGGTGGCCACCTCGCGGATGTACCGGGGCATGCACCACCCGACCGACTTCATGGGCGCGATCCTGCTCTCCGCGCTCTGGATCGGTCTGCTGTACCTGGTGATCCGCCCGAACGAGGACCTGAAGGAAGGCAACCAACCGGCCATCGAGTCGGAGGACGTGGACACCCTCGACGACGAGCTGGCGCGGGCCGGCCGAGCCGACTAGGCGCCGCCGTCGTGCTGCGGGTGATGACCTGGAACATCCGCACCGGCGGCCGGGATCGCGGCGGCCCCGACCGGCTGGATCAGGTGGTCCAGGTCGTCAACGAGCAGGCACCTGACGTGCTGGCCCTCCAGGAGTTGCGCGGCTTCGACCGGGACGGGCTGATGGCCACAGTGGCGGGCCGGGTGGGGATGACGCCCCACCTGGCCCGGTCCTGCTTCGGGCAGCCGGTGGCGGTGCTGGTCCGGCCGCCGTACCGGGTGGTCGACGCCGGGTCGGTGCGCCGCCCGTTCCACCACGCCGCCGCCCGCGTCGTGGTGGCCACGTCCGCCGGTCCGTTCACAGTGGTGGGCACCCACCTCTACCCGTACTCCGGGGGTAGGCGGCGAATGGAGGTCGACTGGTTGGCCGCCGCCATGCGTCGCGACCAGCGGCCGCTGACGCTGGTCGCCGGTGACCTCAACTCGCTCGACCCGACCGTCGACCACACCGCCCGGCTGGCGGGCATGCCGGCCCTCTACCGGCGGCGGCACCTGCGTCGCTCCGGCGGCGCCGTGGACACCCGCGCGATCGCCCGCCTGCTCGCCGCCGGCCTGGTCGACCTCTGGCCGTCGGGCAACGTCGACGCGCCGGAGGCCGCCGGCCACACCGTGCCCACCCGACTCGGCGGTGCCGAGTTCGCCGGGATGCGGTTGGACTACCTGCTCGGCAGCACGGCGGTGGCGCAGCGGGCGCACGACTGTCGGGTGATCCGCGACGGCGCGGCGGCCACCGCCTCCGACCACTATCCGCTGCTCGCCACGCTGCAGTTGTCTCCCGGCTGACGCCACCCGTCGGTCCGCGCTGCCGACACCCCCACGGCGTGGCGCGGGCCGATTACCGTGCCACCGTGACCGACCGCCGCACCCTCCGCTCGTCGTTGCCCGGCCCGCCCAACGAGCACCGGGCCACGCCGACAGGGGCGCGTCCGGCCGGCGACCCGCTGGCCTCGGGCACCATGCGGCCGGCCGCCGTCGCGCCTCCGCTCGTCTCGGCCGTCGCGCGCGGTGTGGCGCTGGTCGTGGTGCTGCCGGTACGCCTGCTCTGGGAGCTGATCGCGGCTGCCGGCCGGCTGCTGCACCGGTACCTGCTCCGCCCGGTGGGTCGGTTCCTGCGCCGCTGGCTGCTGGCCCCGCTGGCCTGGGTGCTGCACCGGCTGGTCTGGCTTCCGCTGGTCTGGTGCGCCCGGCACCTGCTGTGGCTCCCGTTGGTGTGGGTCGCCCGCACGGTGATCTGGCCCGCGCTGCTCTGGGTGACCCGTCATGGGCTGCGTCCGGTGCTCGTGGTCCTGGGGCGGGTATTGGTCTGGCTCGCCACGTACCTGGTCCTGTGGCCGCTGCAATGGTTGGGCGCGGTGCTCACGCCCGTCGGTCGGCTGGTCGTCGACGCGGTGGTCGGCGCGTGGCGGACGGCCGGCCGGGTGCTGCGACTGCTGCACCGACTGCTGCTGCGCCCGCTCGGGCGAGGTTTGCGCTGGCTGTGGCGGCACACCGTACGCCCGCTGCTGTCCGGAGTCCGGTGGGTCTGGTCGGTGACGGTCGTGCCGGTGGCGCGGGGCCTCAGAGCGGTGTGGCGGGCCACCGTCGCGCCCGCGGCCCGCTGGGCCCGCCGTTCGGTGCTCGCCCCGGCCCGGCTGGCCGTCCGGGAGGTGCTCAACGCCCTGGGCCTGCGCCGTTGAGGCGTACGGGGCTCAGAGCACCAGATTCAGCAGGACGGTCAGCACCACCGAGGCCACGATCGAGAAAAGGATCATCAGGAGGCAGCCGAGGCCCCCGCCGAGCGGGCGGATCTCCGTGTTGCCGAAGCGCATGATGGTCACCTGTCCGTGAGTGCGGGTTGAGGGGCGAGCAGGTGCCGGATCGCGTCGGCGACGGCAGTCGGGGCGGTCGTGACCACGTTGTGCGCGGCTCCGGGGACGACCACCAGGGCCGCCTCCGGCACCAGCCGTGTCGCCTCGTCCCGCCACCGTTCCGGCACGACCGGGTCACGGTCGCCGGTCACGACGACGGTCGGCGCGCTGACGCGGACGAGGTCCGCCTCGATCGCGTTCCGCACCGAGTGCGACAGGGTGGCGAGAACCCGCCAGGGCCGGGCGTTCCAGACGTCCCGCACCAGGATCGGGGCCTGTAGCGGCGCCTCGCGCAGGCTGTCCACCAGCCAACGACCGAACTGGGCTTGTCGGGACCGGGCCGCCGGGTCACTCGTCGGTCCGGCCAACACCAGCGCGCGTACCGCGTCGGGGTGGGTCGCGGCGACCGCGGCGGCCACTTCCGCGCCGAACGAGTGCCCCAGCAGGCAGACCGGCGGCAACTGGTACGCGGCCAGCCAGGCGGCCAGGTGGTCGGCGTGCCGGCGGACGTCGTACGCGCCCGGGGGGTGTTCGGTCAGCCCGAAGCCGGGCAGGTCCGGCACGTACACCTGATGGGTGGTGGAGAGCGCGACGGCCAGCGGGGTGAGATACCGGTGCGAGACCGCCAGGCCGTGTACCAGCACCACGGGTGGCGCCCCGGTCCCCGGGTCGGCGCTGCGGCGGGTGTGGGTGCGCAGTCCGTCGACGACCCGCCATTCGCTGGTCAGTCCGCCGGCAGCCCGGGGCGCGGCCATGGCGAGCCGCAGCTCGGCCGGCCCGAACCGGCCGACGGCGCTGCGGCGGGGCGACCCGGGCGGCGGAGGTGCCGCACCTCGGTTCACAGCTCGCGCAACCGGGGCAGCAGCTGTTCCTGCGCCCAGTCCAGGAACATCGGCTGGCTCTCCCCACCGACCTGGATGATCGCCACGTGGGTGAAGCCGGCGTCGACGAACTTGCGGAACGCCTCGACGTGCGCGTCCACGTCCGGACCGCAGGAGATGCCCTCGGCGACGTCCTCCTCGCGGACGAACTGGGTGGCGGCGGCGAAGGACTCCGGGCCGGGCAGGTCGGCGTTGACCTTCCACCCCATCCCGAACCAGCGGAACTGGTCGTGCACGATCTTGCGGCACTCCGCCTCGTCGGGGCCGTAGCAGATGGCCACCTGGCCGTAGCGGGGTTGGCCGGCGCCCCCGGCGTCGTCGTACATCTCGATGATGTGCCGGTCGGGTTCGGTGGAGATGAGGCCGTTGCCGTACTCGGCGGCCAGCGTCGCGGACTGTCGACCGGACGCGGCGATGGCCATCGGCACCGGCTGGTCCGGGCGGTCCCAGACGTAGGCGTCGGGCACGTCGAAGTGGTTGCCGGAGAAGGTCAGCGTCTCCCCGTTGAGCAACGGCCGGATGATCTGCAACGCCTCCTCGAACATCTCGTGCCGCTGCTGGACGTGCGGCCAACCGCCGACCACGTGCTCGTTCAGGTTCTCCCCGGCGCCCAGGCCGAGGGTGAAGCGGCCGTCCGAGAGCGCCCCGATCGTGCTGGCCTTCTGCGCGACCACTGCCGGGTGGTAACGGCGGATCGGGCAGGTCACGAAGGACATCAGCTGCGCCCGGGAGGTGGCGTGGGCGACCGCGCCGAGCACGGACCAGGCGTACGGGGAGTGGCCCTGGGAGTCCAGCCAGGGGTAGTAGTGATCGGACATGACCAGTTGGTCGAACCCAGCCGCCTCGGCCCGTACCGCATGGTCCACCAGCTGCTTGGGCCCGGCCTGCTCGCTCATCAGGGTGTAGCCGACGCTGACCATCCTGGTATCCCCTCTCACTGACGGATCGTTCCCGGGATACCCCGGTGCACGGCGGTCAACCCTCTCGTCCGGTTCGGCTGTCGGGGTGCTTGACGGATCGCGGTCACCTGCCTACCGTCGCTCTTAACCGGTTAAGAGCCGGGTGTGGCGCACATCCTGTGGTGGGGATGACCGCCCCGTGACGGCCCGCGTCTTGCGTGGGCCGTTGCGGCTGTCCGGGCTTCGGGCCCGTCAACTGAACCGGTTGCGAGGACCAATCCATCGTCCTACGCTGATGCCTGCGCCGGGAGCCGGGCGCGGCTGCCGGGCTGCAGCCGCCTTCCCTGTCACGTCCCCACCCCTGTCGGGCACCGGGGGTCCTCCCTGAGGAAGGCCATGAAGACTCGACTCTCCGCCGCCGGCGCGACACTGCTCGCGTTGCTCGTCACCGTGCTGGCGTTCGGCCAGCCGGCGCACGCCGCGGCTGGCTTCTCCGTCGCCGGCGGCAAGTTGTACGACGCCAACGGCACCGAATTCATCATGCGCGGTGTCAACCACGCGCACACCTGGTACCCGCAGCAGACCAGCTCGTTCGCCGACGTCAAGGCGCTCGGCGCGAACACCGTGCGGGTGGTGCTCTCCAGTGGTGACCGGTGGACCCGTAACACCAACGCCGACGTCGCCAACGTCATCTCGCTCTGCAAGGCCAACCGGCTGATCTGCGTGCTGGAGGTGCACGACACCACCGGGTACGGCGAGCAGAGCGGCGCGATCACCCTCGACCGCGCCGTCGACTACTGGCTCAGCCTCGCCGACGTCCTCGCCGGCCAGGAGAGGTACGTCATCGTCAACATCGGCAACGAGCCGTACGGCAACCAGAACTACGCCTCGTGGGCCACCGACAACGCGAATGCGATCAAGCGCCTGCGGGCCGGCGGGTTGACCCACACGATCATGGTGGACGCGCCGAACTGGGGGCAGGACTGGTCGTTCACCATGCGCGACAACGCCGCGTCGGTCTTCGCCGCCGACCCGGCCCGCAACACCGTGTTCTCCATCCACATGTACGGGGTGTTCGACACCGCCGCGGAGATCAGCGACTATCTGGGCCGGTTCCGCACCGCCGGGCTGCCGATCGTGGTCGGGGAGTTCGGCTTCAACCACTCCGACGGCAACCCGGACGAGGACGCCATCCTCGCGTACAGCCAGGCCAACGGGATCGGCTGGTTGGGCTGGTCGTGGAGCGGCAACGGTGGCGGCGTCGAGTATCTCGACCTGGCCACCAACTTCAACCCGGCGAGCCTGACCGACTGGGGTCAGCGTCTCTTCAACGGCGCAAACGGCATCCGGCAGACCGCCCGTGAGGCCAGCGTCTTCGGCGGCACCCCTCCGCCGACCACCCCACCCCCGACGACGCCCCCGCCCACCACGCCGCCGCCCACCACGCCCCCGCCCACCGGTGGTTGCACGGCGACGTACACGGTGACCAATCAGTGGCAGGGCGGCTTCCAGGGTGAGGTGCGGGTGACCGCCGGCGCGAGGGCGATCACCGGCTGGACCGCCGGTTGGACCTTCGCCAACGGCCAGCGCGTCACCCAGTCCTGGAATGTGGCCCTCTCCAGCAGCGGCACCACTGTGAGCGCCCGCAACACGGACTACAACGGACGGTTGGCAGCCGGGGCCAGCGCCAGCTTCGGCTTCCTCGGCAGTTGGACCGGCACCAACA
Source organism: Micromonospora vinacea (assembly GCF_015751785.1). Classification (NCBI taxonomy): domain Bacteria; kingdom Bacillati; phylum Actinomycetota; class Actinomycetes; order Micromonosporales; family Micromonosporaceae; genus Micromonospora; species Micromonospora vinacea. The sequence continues at coordinate 3,781,082 of NZ_JADOTY010000001.1, forward strand.
GCCTTCCGGCGGTGAGCTGCACGGCGAGCTGACCGTCGGGCCGGTGGTCGGGTCCGCGTCGGACCCGGCCACCGGAACCCGTCCTGGTCAGTGCTCCCCGGCCAGGTTCACGATGACCACCCCGGCGATGATCAGCGCGATGCCGGTGAGCTTGGCTAGCCCCACCGACTCACCCAGGAACACCGCCCCGATCGCCACGATGGCCGCGGTGCCCAGACCCGACCAGAGGGCGTACGCCACCCCCACCGGGATCTCCTTGACGGCCTGGGCCAGCAGGAGGAACGCCACCGCGTAGCCGCCGAGGCACGCCACAGTCGGCCAGAGCCGACTGAACCCGGCGGTGCTCTTGATCAGGCTGGTCGCCACCACCTCGGCGATGATGGCGATCCCCAGCAGCACGTACGCCATGCGTCCCCTTGGTCCTTCGTGGTCGATGAACCCGTCGCCGCCCAGGCTAGTGCCAGCGATGTCCCCGCCCGCCCGACCTGTCGAGGTCGAATCGATCCGTGGGCATCCCCTGCCGGCTCATCTGGCCCGCGGCCACAGCAGCGGCCGACCCGTCGCGTGGTGTCCGTGCGGGCCGGGTGGTGTCCGTGCGGCCTTGGCACCTGTCACAGAACGCCTTTGGAGCTGATGTCACAAACGAATCGGTTGTGGCGACGAAGCAGACCTCGCCAACGAATCAGACCCCATTGACGAATCAGACTTCGCCATCAGATTGGCCCTGCGCCCGGCCCGGCGTCCGGTGCCCGGCACCCTGCGCCCGGCACCCGCCCAGTGGATGAATCGTTTACGGCATCAGCTCCAAAGCCGGTCCGGCACAACCCACCCACCAGCGCCGCTGTTCCGGGCCGCGCCGCCGTCGCGGGCAGGCCGCTGTTGCGGGCCGCGCCGCCGTCGCGGGCAGGCCGCTGTTTTGGGCCGCGCCGCTGTTGCGGGCCGCGCCGCCGTTCCTCGCGCTGTCGCCCCCGGTAGTGGCGTGGGAGAGGCTCGCAGGGTAGATCTTGGACAGTGCCCGCCGCGCGAACGGAAACTGTCCAAGATTGCCAACTGTGGCGGGTGAAGCTGCCTGGTTCTCGCCGCGGAGGATCAGTTGATCTCTGTCTTCACGGGAGATCAACGGGCTGGGCGGCCAGTCGGGCTGCCCGCATCGTCAGGTAGAGCTGTTCGGGGCGGCTGCTCGTACGGGCGGCGGCGGTCCGGTAGTCGGCGATCGCCTGGGCCTGGTCACCGGCCATCTCGTGCAGGTGGGCGCGGGCGGCGGCCAGCCGGTGGTGTCCGGCCATCTGCGGGTCGTGGGCCAACGCGTCGAGGGCGGCCAGGCCGGCGGCCGGTCCGTGCACCATGGCCGTCGCCACGGCACGGTTGAGGGCCACCACCGGGCTACCGGCCATGCGCTCCAGCACCTCGTAGAGCGCCAGGATCTGCGGCCAGTCGGTCTGCTCGGTGCTCGGCGCCTCGTCGTGCAGGGCGGCGATGGCGGCCTGTACCTGGTACGGGCCGACCGGCCCACGCGGCAGGGCCCGGGTGACCAGTGCGACGCCCTCGGCGATCGCCGCCGCGTCCCAGCGACCACGGTCCTGATCGGCCAGTGAGATCAGCTCGCCGGACGGCCCGGTCCGCGCCGGGCCACGGGCCTCGGTGAGCAGCATCAATGCCAGCAGCCCGGCCGACTCGCTGTCGTTCGGTAGCAGCGTGTGCAGCGCGCGGGTCAGCCGGATCGCCTCCGCCGCGAGGTCGATGCGGCGCAGGTCCGGGCCGGTGGTGCTGGTGTGCCCCTCGGTGAAGACCAGGTAGAGCACCTGTCGGACGGCGACCAACCGGTCCGCCCGCTCCGCCGGCTCGGGCATCCGGAACGGTAGCCCGGATGACCGGATGCGCTGCTTGGCCCGGCTGATCCGCTGCGCCATCGTCGCCTCGGGCACCAGGAACGCGCGGGCGATCTCGGCGGTGCTCAACCCACCGACGGCGCGCAGGGTCAGCGCCACCGCCGCCGTCGGGGCGAGTGCCGGGTGACAGCAGAGGAAGAGCAGGACCAGCGTGTCGTCCCGCTCGGCGGTCAACTCCTCGTCCGGGGCTGGCGCGTACCGCTGGTCGTCCGGATCCCGGCGGGCGACCAGGTCCTCCCGGCGGCGTCGGGCCCGCTCACCGCGGACCAGTTCGATCATCCGGCGGTAACCGACCTGGATCAGCCAGCCACGGGGGTTCGCCGGCAGTCCATCGGTCGGCCACTGGGTGGCGGCGGCCAGCAGCGCCTCCTGCACAGCGTCCTCCGCCGTGGCGAAGTCACCGAAGCGGCGGCTGAGCACGCCGAGGACCTGCGGCGCCAACTCGCGCAGCAGGTCCTCGACGCGGGGATCGGTGTTCAGCCCCTCACAGCTCCTGTGCCGGGGCGGACATCACCGGGTGCACCTCGACCGGCATGTTCAGCGGCCGGCCGCCGGGGCCGGGCGCCGTGGAGATGTGCGCGGCCAACTCCACGGCCCGCTGCGGGCTCTCGCAGTCGACGATCCAGTAGCCGGCCAGGAACTCCTTCGTCTCGGCGAACGGACCCTCGGTGACCACCGGCGTCCCGCCCTCGCCAGCCCGGACGATCCGTGCCTGCTGCGGGCCACCGAGACCCTGCGCGTCGACCCACTCACCGGCGGCGGTCAGCTTGGCGTTGACCTCGCCCATGAAGGCGATGTGTGCCCGGACCTCGTCCTGGGTCCAGGTGTCGATGCTCGGGAAGTCGGTGCCAGCGGCGCTGAACTGCATCAGCAGCATGTACTTCATCGTCTTGCTCCTCACGACCGCGCACCATTGTCGGTGCTCTCACAGTGAGGTAGAAGCCGCCGACACCGTTCTCGACACCCCGAGCAAAGAAATTTCTAGCCGACCGAGTCGACCTCCAGCACCAGACTTTGCTCCGGGTGCAGGGCGGGCAGCTGCACACCCACCCGGGCCAGCGCCGCCCCGCTGAGGGTGAGACCAGCCGCCAGCCAGGTGGGCGCGGACAGGTCGATGGTCGCCGGGGCCGGTACGCCCGACACCTGTCGCACCCGGTACCGCCGGCCCGGGTCGAGGCCGGGCAGCCGCACCGCGCCGGGCACCTGCGTCACCGAGGTGGCCAGCCGGGCCACCGCGTACACCGCCCGGGTGTTGTCGTGGTCGACCACGCCGTGCGCCCAGACGGCCGGGTCGGGGTGATCGACCCGGACCACCCGGCCAGCGTGCAGCAGCGGGCGCAGCCGCTTGTGCAGCGCCACCCAGGCGGCCAGTTCGGTCTGCTCGGCAGCGCTGATCGAGGCGATGTCCCACTCGATGCCGTGGTGGCCGAAGAGCGCCGTCGCCGCCCGGAAACCCAGGTCGTGTACGCGGTTGGTGGTGTGCGAGCGTTCCGGGCCGACGTGGGTGCCGATCAGCTCCGGTGGCAGCAGCAGCCCCGTCCAGCGCTGGATGCTGAGCCGTTCCAACGCGTCGTTGCAGTCGCTGGCCCAGACCCGGTCGGTACGCGCCAGGATGGCCAGGTCCACCCGAGCCCCGCCGGACGAGCAGCTCTCGATCTCCACGCCCGGGTGGCGACCGCGCAACTCGTCGAAGAGCCGGTAGACGGCAAGGGTCTGCCCGTGCACCCCGGGGCGGCCATGGTGCCCGGCCTCGGTGAGGTCCCGGTTCTGGTCCCACTTGAGGTACCGGATGCCAGGGTGGTCGGTGAGCAGCGTGTCGAGACGTTCCAGCACGTGGTCGTACGCCTCGGGGCGACCCAGGTCGAGCACCTGCTGGTGACGCCAGGCCGGCGGTAGCCGCCCCGGCACGGCGAGCACCCAGTCGGGGTGCGCACGGAACAGGTCCGAGTCGGGGTTGACCATCTCCGGCTCGACCCAGAGGCCGAACTGGAGGCCCCGACCGGTGACGTGGTCGATCAGCGGTTGCAGGCCGTCCGGCCAGACGCCCTCGTCGACGTACCAGTCGCCGAGCCCGGCGGTGTCGTCGCGCCGGCCCCGGAACCAGCCGTCGTCGAGCACGAACCGCTCCACGCCGATCTGCGCGGCCCGGTCGGCGAGCGCTCGCAGCCGGTCCAGGTCGTGGTCGAAGTAGACCGCCTCCCAGACGTTCAGGGTCACCGGACGCGGGGAGCGCGGGTGCCCGGGGCGGGCCCGCAGGTGGGTGTGCAGCACGTCGCTGAGCCCGTCCAGCCCGGCATCGGACCAGACCGCGTAGAGCAGGGGACTCTCGTACGACTCGCCGGGGTCGAGCCGGATCTCCCCGGGTGCCAGCAGCTCGCCGCCACCGAGGGTCGACTCGCCGGTGGGGCGACGCTCGGCGAACGTGACGTGGTCGCCGCTCCACGCGGTGTGCACCGCCCAGACCTCACCGTGGCCGAAGCCGAACCCGGTGGTGCCGGCCACCAGCAGCAGCGTGGCGTCGTGCCCGGTACGGCCGTGCCGGCCCTCGCGGACCCAGGCGCCGTGCTGCCAGGGGTGCCGCTGCGGGGACCGTTCCCGACACCACCGGCCGGTCAGGTCGAGCAGTTCGGTGGCGACCGCCGGCACCGGCAGCACCGGCGTCAGCTCCCGCAGCTCGTACGCGCCGTCGCCGTCGTTGCGCAGCCGGTGCCGAACGGTCAGCAGGCCGTACGGGTCGAGCGTGATCTCGATGGTCACTGTCAGCCCGGCGGCCGGGTCCGACGCCCGCACTGTCACCCGCGCCGGTCCGTCGGCGGGCTGGTCGACGTCGAGACCGTCCAACCGGAACGCGGTGGACCAGCCGGCCCCGTCGCGGTGCCCGGCCAGGCCGGGCCGTCCGCTCCAGCCGGCGCTCGCCTCCGGCAGCACTGACAGCACTGTCGGCTGGTCGAAGCTGCTCGGCACCACCGGCGGTACTGTCGCGTCGGTGAGCTGGCGCAGGCCGTCGTCGTCGAGGTCGCCCACGTCGCCGCCCCAGTGCACGACCCGGGGCAGCCCCGGGCCGCGCGCGTCGAGCACCAGGCTGGTCCGCGCGCGGCGCAGGTGCAGGATCGTCATCCCTTTGAGGCTCCCAAGGTCAGGCCCCGAACGAAGTGCCGCTGGAGCATAAAGAAGATCACCAGGGTGGGGATCGCGACGAGCACGCTGCCCGCCGAGACCAGGTTGTTGTCGGTGAAGAACTCACCACGCAGGTTGTTGAGTGAGCTGGTCACCGGGAACTTGTCGCCGGTGCGCATGAGGACGGTGGCCCAGAAGAACTCGTTGTAGATCCAGGTCACTTCCAGCGTTGCCAGCGCGGCCAGGGCCGGCCGGCACAGCGGCATGGTGACCTGCCAGTACTGCCGCCAGATGCTCGCCCCGTCGACCATCGCCGCCTCGTACAGGTCACGTGGCAGTGCCTTCATGTAGTTGCTGAGCACGAAGACGCAGAAGCCGCACTGGAAGGCCACGTTGATCAGGATCAGGCCCCAGTAACTGTCGTAGAGCAGCTCCGAGTCGCTCATGAACTCCGGCAGCGGCACCTCGGTGAAGAGCCGGAACAGCGGGATGAGCAGCGCCTGCTGGGGCAGCAGGTTGGCCGCGGTGAAGACCCCGAGCAGGACGAGGTTGAGCTTCCAACTGAACCGGGCGATGACGAACGCCACGCAGGACGCGAGGAAGAGGGTCAGCAGCACCGCCGGCACGGTGATGTACACCGAGTTGAGGAAGTGCTGGCCGAACTCCGCCGTCCGCCAGGCGGTGACGTAATTGTCGAAGGTCCAGCCGCCGAACGACACGTAGCCGTTCGCGGCGGTGTAGTCGTACGAGCGCAGCGAGGTCAGCACCGCCCAGGCGATCGGGAAGAGCCAGGCCAGCGAGACGACGATGAGGAAGCCGTGCAGCAGCATCCGCAACGGGGTCAGCCTGCGCCGACGAACCGGAGTGTCCACGCTCATTCCCGGTTCTCCCTCATCACGGTCGCCAGGTAGATGGTGATGAAGACCAGCGAGACGACCAGCATGATCGTTGCCAGTGCCGAGCCGAAGCCGATCCGGCTCGCCTCACCCACCACGTTCTGGGTGACCAGCGCGGAGATCAGCTCCAGCCCGTTGCGGCCCTTGTTGACCACCCAGACCAGGTCGAACGCGCGCAGCGACTCGATCACGGTCACCACCAGCACGATGATGTTGATGGGCCGCATGACCGGGAACACGACCCGGAAGAACGTCCGGCTCTCCGAGGCGCCGTCGACCGCCGCTGCCTCGCGCAACGACGGATCGACACCCTTCAGGCCGGCCAGGTAGAGCAGCATGATGTACCCGACGTGCCGCCACCCGGAGGCGACCATCACCGCCCAGATGTTGACGTTCGAGTCGCCGTACCAGTCGATGCTGCTGCCGAAGACGGCGTTGATCAGGCCCTGGTCCCGGGAGTAGAGCAGCTGCCAGACGAAGCCGATGAGCGCCAGCGAGAGCACCACCGGCAGGTAGAGCGCGGTCTGGTAGAAGCGGCTGCCGCGCAGCTCCTTGTCCAACAGCACGGCCAGGAACATGCCGAACGGGGTGGCGACCACGAAGAGCGCCGCCAGCCAGAGCAGGTTGTGCTGGATCGCCGGCACGAACGGCGGGTAGATGTTCACCACGTCGCTGTAGTTGCGTGCGCCGACGAACTCGATCTCGTTGAGCGGGCCGATGCCGTCCCAGTTGGTGCCGGAGAGCAGCACTGTGGCCGCCGCCGGCAACCAGACGAACCCGGTGACGAGCAGCAGCGGGACGAGCACCATCAGCGTGATGACCACGCGGTCGGTGCGGGACAGGAGCCGTAGCCGCCGGCGACGACCACCCGTGGAGGTGGTCGAGGCCGGCGGTGGCACGGCGCGATCCGCTTGGATCAGGGGCAGGTCGGACACGATGTCCTCCCCCTTCCGCCGTCAGTCAGTGAAGATCGACTTCTTCTGGTTCTCGATGGACGAGGTGAGACCGTCGATGTCCTTGGGGTTCTTGATGAACTGCTGGAGCGCCGGGATCATCACCGTGGAGGCGAAGTCCGGCCGGGTGTCCCGGTCGAGGAACTGGGCGATCTCGGTGGCCGACCCGACCAGTTCGGCGGCCTTCTTCTGCAGCGCGGTGTAGCCGCCGACGTCCGCGCCACTGTTGGCGACCAGGACGGCCGGGTCGTTCTTGAGGTTGATGTCCGCGGCGGCCTTGCCACCGAAGTACTCCAGCAGCTTGCGCGCGCTGTCCTCGTTCTTGGGCTTGCGGGCCATCATGTAGCCGTCGATCGGGGCGTCCAGCGCCTTCGCGCCGATGGCCGGGTCGATCTCGGGGAAGGTGAAGAAGTCGAGGTCGTCCTGCTCGTCGTTGCTGAACTGCTGACCGACGAAGAGGCCCAGCAGGTACATGCCGCTCTTCTTCTGCTGCAACGACTGCGCGGCCTCCTGCCAGGTGCGGCCGAGGCTGTCCGTCTGGTGCAGGGGGAGCAGGCCGGCCCAGGTGTCGAAGACCTTCTTGACCTTGTCGGAGGTCCAGGCCTCCTTGCCGGCCATCAGGTCGACGTGGAACTGGTAGCCGTTGATGCGCAGGTTGAGGATGTCGAAGGTGCCCATCGCCGGCCAGCCGTCCTTGTCGGCGAAGGCGATGGGGGTGAGGCCGTCCTTCTTCATCTGCTCGCCGAGCGCGGTGAACTGGTCCAGGGTGGTGGGCACCTGGTAGCCGTGCTGCTGCCACACCGACTTGCGGTAGAAGACCGCCCACGGGTAATACGTCGCCGGCACGAAGTACTGCTTGCCGTCGTCGCCGGTGGATGCCTTCTTGAAGGCGTCGGAGTAGCCGGAGAGCTTGCCCCACACGTCACTGATGTCGCTGGCCAGGCCCTTCTGCGCGAAGAAGCGCATCCGGTAGCCGGCGAACCAGGTGAACACGTCGTCCGGCTTGCCCTGTAGGTAATTGTTGATGTTCTCCTGGAACGTGTTGTGGTCGACCGTATTGATCGCGACCTGCACGCCGGACGAGGTCTTGAAGCCGTCGGTGACCTTGACCAGGACGTCCTTCGGCTTCGGGTCGGACTGGTTCGAGCCGAGCGAAACGTCCTTGCTGGACCCGCCGGAGCCGGAGTCGTCGCCGCAGCCGGCGAGCAGTCCGGTGCCGAGCAGCGCGCCCGTGCCGGCCGCGCCGGCCAGCAACGATCGACGGTTGATGCCGGCGACTGAGGGCGGTACGAGCCGAGCCAGGTACTCGGCTTGGGATTGGGGACGGGACATCTGTGCCTCCTGCGGATGAGAAGGAGCTACGCCCAAGGGCCTCAGGGTGGTGAAGGCAGGTCCAGCGTCGTGATCACACATTGAGATCCACCGAGAATCCACATTGGCGAACACGAACGGCCATTGGGGCCTCAAGCTACCCTGCGGTCAGTGGCTGTCAAGAGGGCAGAACGCCTCTGATAACCCAGTCGTGACACGGCCGTTACCAGGTAAACGTTGGAAAGATCCTCGATGTTGGAACCTGTTGACTTCGGTACGCCAGCGGGTGCACCCTCAGCTGTCATGCGGCGATGGCAGGGTGACAGCATCTATTTCGGCGGCGACTACAACCCGGAGCAGTGGCCCGAGGAAACCTGGTCCGAGGACATCGACCTGATGCGCCAGGCCGGGGTCAACCTGGTCTCCGTCGGCATCTTCTCCTGGGCGCTGCTGGAGCCCACCCCGGGGCGGTTCGAGTTCGGCTGGCTGGACCGGGTACTGGACCTGCTGCACGACGGCGGCATCCAGGTCGACCTGGCCACCGCCACGGCCAGCCCGCCGCCGTGGTTGGCCCGCGCGCACCCGGAGACGCTGCCCCGCCGGGCCGACGGCGCGATCCTCTGGCCCGGTGGACGACAGGCGTACTGCCCCAGCTCACCGGTGTTCCGCGAACGGTCGCTGGAGCTGGTACGCGCTGTCGCCGGCCGGTACGCCGAGCACCCCGCCGTGGTGATGTGGCACGTCTCCAACGAACTGGGCTGCCACAACGCGCATTGCTACTGCGACGTCAGCGCCGAGGCGTTCCGCCGATGGCTGCGGGAGCGCTACGGCGACCTGGACCGGCTCAACGACGCCTGGGGCACCGCGTTCTGGAGTCAGCGCTACGGCGACTGGGCCGAGATCAACCCACCCCGCACGGTGACGGCCTTCGCCAACCCCACGCAGCAGCTCGACTTCCTGCGCTTCTCCTCCGACGAGCTGCGCGCCCAACTGCGCGCCGAACGTGAGGTCCTGAAGACGCTGGTCCGCCAGCCGATCACCACCAACTTCATGATCGGCATGGGCGTCAAGCACATGGACTACCAGTCCTGGGCCGACGATGTGGACCTGGTATCCAACGACCACTACCTGACCGCCGCCGACCCGCAGGCGCACCTCGGTCTGTCGCTCGCCGCCGACCACACCCGGGGCGTCGCCGGCCGCGACCCGTGGCTGCTGATGGAGCACTCCACCAGCGCCGTCCAATGGCAGCCGCGCAACGTGGCCAAGCTGCCCGGGCAACTGCGCCGTAACAGCCTCGCGCACGTCGCCCGCGGCGCCGACGGGGTGCTCTTCTTCCAGTGGCGTGCCTCCCGGGCCGGCGCGGAAAAGTTCCACTCCGCGCTGGTCCCGCACGCCGGGCCGGACACCAAGGTGTTCCGCGAGGTCTGCCAGCTCGGCGCGGACCTCAAGGCCCTCGCTGAGGTACGCGGCAGTCGGGTGGACGCCGACGTGGCGATCCTGTTCGACTGGGAGGCGTGGTGGGGTGTCGAGTTGGATTCGCACCCCAGCGTCGACGTCACCTACACCGACCGGCTCAAGGCCCTGTACGACTCGCTCTGGCGGGCCGGCGTGACGGCCGACATCGTCCACCCGTCGACCGACCTCAGCGGCTACCGGCTGGTCCTCGTGCCGACCCTCTACCTGGTCCGGGACGCCGACGTCGCCGCGCTGCACCGCTACGTCGAGGCCGGAGGCACGGCGGCGGTCACCTACTTCAGCGGCATCGTCGACGCCAACGACCACATCCGGCTCGGCGGCTACCCGGGCGCGTTCCGGAAGTTGCTCGGCGTCCGGACCGAGGAGTTCTTCCCGCTGCGCGACGGCGAGCAGGTCAACCTCGACGACGGCAGCACCGCCGACGTGTGGACCGAGTGGGTGCACCCCGACGGCGCCGAGGTGCTCGCCTCGTACACCGATGGGCCCTTGCCGGGCGTGCCGGCGCTGACCCGGCACCCGGTCGGCGCGGGCGCCGCCTGGTACGTCGGCACCCGGCTGGACGAGCCGGCCACCGATCGGCTGGTGGCCCGGCTGCTCGCCGAGGCCGGCGTCCGCCCGGCGGCGTCGGCGCCGACCGGGGTGGAGGTGGTCCGCCGCCGCGACGGCGACCGGACCTGGCTTTTCGCGATCAACCACACCGACACCGAGGTACGCCTGCCGGCGCACGGCGTGGAGCTGTTGACCGGAGGACACTGCACCGGTGAGCTGGCAGTGCCGGCCGGTGAGGTGGCGGTGGTCCGTGAGGATCGGACCTGATTCTGACGACAGTCACGGCGCGAAGGAGGTTCCCCCCATGCTCGCCCAGCAGCGGCAGACCGCCATCCTCGATCTGATCCGCCAACGCGGCGGGGTGCGGGTGAGTCACCTGGTCAGTCGGTTCGGCGTGTCCGACATGACGATCCGGCGTGACCTGGAGGTGTTGGCCGAGCGCGGCCTGGTCGACAAGGTGCACGGTGGCGCGACCCTCGCCGGGCCGGGCTCAGCCGAGGAACCCGGCTTCGCCGCGAAGTCGATCCGCCAGCAGGCGGAGAAACGGGCCATCGCCGAGCGGGCGGCGACGATGGTGGAGCCGGGGATGGCCATCGCGCTGTCCGCCGGCACCACCACCGCCGCGCTTGCCACGCTGCTCTCCGACGTACGCGGCCTGACCGTGGTGACAAACTCGATCCCGGTGGCCGACGCGCTCTATCAGAACCCGCGCGCCGACCAGACAGTCGTGTTGACCGGCGGCATCCGCACCCCCTCGGACGCGTTGACCGGGCCGGTGGCCGAGGCGGCGATCAGTGCGCTCAACGTCGACCTGCTGTTCCTCGGTGTGCACGGCCTCAGCCCACGGACCGGTTTCACCACACCCAACCTGCTGGAAGCCGGAGTCAACCGCTGCCTCATCGGCGCGGCCCGCCGGCTCGTGGTGCTCGCCGACCACACCAAGTGGGAGACGATCGGCATCGCCACCATCGCCCCGCTGGAGGCCGCCGACGTGCTCATCACCGACCGGGGGCTGCCGAGCGAGGCACGCACCACGATCGGCGAACAGGTCGGCGAACTGGTCATCGTGGAACCCGACTGACCATGCGTCCTCGTCGGACGACCCGCACGCCCACCCCTCCGGCGGTCAGGACTCGAACAAGGGAGCACGGCCATGATTGCGGTCAAGGTGCTACTCGCTGCGATCACCGTCGTGGCCCTGGCCCTCGTCGGGATGCTGAGTTGGGTGGCCGGCGTGTGGCCCGCCGACCAGACCCGGGCGACAGTCGATCACTGCTATGTGACCCACGATCGGCTGGAGGCCATGCACAGCCGGTGCGTCGGCAACTGGACCCGCAGCGGCCGCGGGCAGCAGGGGCCGATCCACGGCGTCGACGTCCAGGAGTCCTGGAAGGTCATCAACGACGAGCCCAACAGTGCGTACGAGTGGGAGGTGGTCGTCCCGGCCTCGGCTCGACAGCCACGCGTACTCGCCGACACCCGGCAGGCATGGACGTTGTCGCCGCGTGCCCTGCCCTGGGGTCTCGTCCCCGCCGGCCTCGTGGCGCTGCTGGCCGCCCTCGCCTGGTTGATCACCGCGACGGTCAAGGCGTCGAGGTCGGCGCATGGCGTGCCGGCCGGCTCGAGCGCCACGCCCGCCTGACAGCACGCATGCCGTACGGGCTGCCGGACCTGGGCCCTAGTGGTCGTTGATTTCGCGCCCTGATGCGTGATCGACTCGGGTTCACGGAAGTCGGGGTGTCCAGGTCACCGGGACACCCGGGTTTTCAGGAACCCGTGTCGATCAAGCGCGACGCCGGCGCACCGACGCCGGCGCCGCGGGCACGGGCGCTTCACAGCCACCTCACAGGGGTGCTGGATAGGGTGCCGTTCGAGTCAACGTCCGACTCCAGCCTGGAGCGGTCGGCGTCGCACAGGAGTTCCGATGGTCTTCAAGAAGATGTTGAGCGCGTTCGGTGTGGGCGGTCCCAGCGTGGACACCGTGCTGACCAACCCCAACACCCGGCCCGGCCTGACCCTCGACGGGCAGGTCAACCTCGTCGGTGGCGACGCTGAGGCAGCCATCGAGCAGGTGGTGATCGGCCTGGTCACCCGGGTCGAGGTCGAGGGACACGACACCGAGTACGCGGGCACGATGGAGTTCCACCGCATGGCGGTCAGTGGTCCGCTCCAGCTCGCCCCGAAGCAGCAGCTCTCGATCCCGTTCCAACTGCCGGTGCCGTGGGAGACCCCGATCACCGACGTGTACGGCCAGCGCCTGCACGGCATGACGATGGGTCTGCGCACCGAGCTGGCGATCGCCCGCGCGGTCGACAAGAGCGACCTGGACCAGGTGGCGGTGCACCCGCTGCCGGTGCACGAGCGGATCCTGGAGGCGTTCCAGCGGCTCGGTTTCCGGTTCAAGCACGCCGACCTGGAGCGTGGTCACATCCGGGGCGTGCAGCAGACGCTGCCGTTCTACCAGGAGATTGAGTTCTTCGCGTCGCCGCAGTACGCGAACTCGATCAACGAGGTGGAGCTGACCTTCGTGACCAGCCAGCGCGGTGTCGAGGTCATCCTGGAGTGTGACAAGCGCGGCGGGTTCCTCAGCGCCGGGCACGACGCGTTCGGTCGCTACCAGGTGGCGCACACCGACGCCGACCGGGTGGACTGGGCGCAGGTCGTCGACGGTTGGCTGCGCGAGACGACGTCCCGCTACGGCAGCCTCCGCTCGCAGTACGGCCCGAGCCACGGTCATGGTCGCGGCCGCGGGCACGGCATGGGCGGCATGGTGGCCGGGGCGGCGCTCGGCGTCGCGGGCGGCATGGTCGCCGGCGAGATGATCGAGGACGCGTTCGAGGGCGACTTCGGCGACTTCGGCGGCGACGAGTAAGCGGTCCACAAACGACGACAGTGGCCTCCGGGATGCTCCCGGAGGCCACTGTTCTACGCGTGACGCGTCAGTGCTTGTTGCGTTCCCGGCCGGACCGGCGCGCGGAGCCAGCCTTCGACAGACCACGGCTGACCAGGTAACCACCGGTCAGAATGGTCAGGAACAGCCACGCCTGGTTCGGGTTGTTGATGTTCAGCCCGTTGGCGGTGGTGCCCTTCCAGAACGCGGCGATCACCACGAGCGCGACCGCGGCGGCATAGACCCAGAATTCCGTCGTCAGGAACGCCTGCTTGGTCTCCGTACCCGGCGACGGCATCGGGTCTCGATGCCCGTCCCGCATGGACGGCATCTGCTGGGTCGGCATGTCCCGCATCGACGCGGGATTCTGCGGATCGTTCATGGGCCGGTTCATCGGCCGGGTGGAAGCAGCCTGCGTGCTCATCTGGTCCTCCTCAGGATGCGATGAGTCGTACCTGCATTCCCTCGCCCCGCTACCGCGTGTCGGCCACGGCACGGTTCGCTTTCGTGGCGGGGACAACCCCCGACTACCCGAGGCCCCCGAGCAGGTAACACCGATCGCCGGCCGGAAAAATCCGGCCGGCGATCGGGTGGGAGACGGGTCAGCGCAGGCCGTTGCGGGTCGCCACGCTCACCAGAAGGTCCGGGTCGTCGGTGATGATGCCGTCGACGCCGAGGTCGATGACCCGCTGCATCACCGTCGCGTCGTCGACGGTGTACGGGATCACCTTCAGGTCGTACCGCGTCTGGAGGGTCCGAACGTCCGGTCCGTGGAAGTATGCCGGGTTCTCCCGCAGGTACCAGTCGGTCGAGGTGACAGTGCCCTGGTTCGGGTCGTGCACCTGCCAGTTGGCGGACACCGTGCCGGCGCCCGCGGCCCGGGTCAGCTTGCCGAGGTCCTGGTACTTCCACCAGTCCAGCCCACCGGTCCACGGGCTCTTCACCGACGGGTTGCCGTAGACCGCCTCCAGCGAGCACTCGTCGGCGAGGGTCGTGCACTCGGCCGGACCGTACTGCCAGACCAGGCCGACAGTGCCGATCCGCCGGTCGAGCTGCCGGGCGTACGTGATGGTGCGCCAGTCGAACGACTGGATGGTGGCCCGACTGGTGAAGCCGGCCCGCTGGATTGCGTCAACGAGCTTGCGGGTGAAGCTGCGGTACGGCTCGGTGTCGTTCACCACCGGGCTGATCTTCGTCTCGATGTTCATTCCGATGTCGGTGCGGCCACTCGCCTTCACCAGGGCGAAGACCTCGTCCAGGGTCGGGATCCGGGCACCGGGTGCGGGCACCTGGGCGGGCAGTTCGGGCAGTGTCTTCGTGCCGCAGTCGACGGTCTTGAGCTGCGCCAGGGTCAGCTCGTGCACCGGCTTGCCCACGTACGGGAACTTCCGGTCTCCGGGGCGCACCGGGGCGGTGTCGATGCAGTGCGAGCCGTTGACCGTGCGATCGTGCAGCACCACGAGCTTGCCGTCGGCTGTCACGTTGGTGTCCAGCTCCAGGGTGGAGATGGCCCGGTTGGCGAGCGCGTTCGCGAACGCCGGCAGGGTGTTCTCCGGCCGGGTGGCCCGACCACCCCGGTGCGCCTGGATGTCGAACGGCGCGGTGTACGCCTTCGGCAGCCGGTAACCGCGCTGCGCCAGCAGGCCACGCAACCGGTCCGGGTAGTCGGTGATGATGCCGTCCACGCCGTCGTCGATCAGCTTGGTCATGGTCGGCACGTCGTCGACAGTCCACGGAATCACCTTGATCCCGTAGCGGTGCGCCTGGGCGACCATTTCCTTCGTGACGTACGGCTTGTAGCCCGGGTCGGTGACCGTGCCGTTCTGCGGCATGCCGTGCACCGGCGAGAAGGCGCTGGCGCCGAAGCTGCGGATCGCCTTGATCGGGTCGCCGCCGAAGTCGTCGATGTCCAGCCCGCCCAGCCACGGCGAGGCACCCGGCTGACCGGTCTGGAGGAAGTCGTAGTTGGTCAGGGCGACAAGCGGCAGCTTCGGCTCGACCTGACGCATGCGCATCAGCGCGCCCCAGTCGAAGCTCTGGATGGTGACCTGCTTGAGCAGCCCGGCGGCGCGGATCTCGGCCGCGGTCACCCGGACGAACTGCTCGCGGGGGGCGGTCTCGCTCGGCGCGCCCGCCTCCACCTTGGTCTCGACGTTGAGCTTCACGTCCTTCGCCCGGTAGCGGTTGACCAGCGCGAAGACCTCACGCAGCAGCGGCATCCGGGCACCGGGGACGGCGAGCTGGCCGGGCTTGTCGGACAGCGTCTTCGAGCCGCAGTCGAGCGAGCGCACCTGGGCCAGGCTGAGCGTGTTGATGTACTTCCCGACGTACGGGAACTCCGGGTCGCCGGGCGTCACCGGGCTGGTGTCGACGCACTTGGCACCACTGATCTTGCGGTCGTGGGTGACGACGGCCTGGCCGTCCTCGGTGATCTGCACGTCCAGTTCGAGGGTGGTCACCCCGAGTTGGAGGGCGTTGCCGAAGGAGGCGAGGGTGTTCTCCACCCGCAGCCCGAGGCCACCCCGGTGGGCCTGCACGTCGAATGTCCGGTCCGGTCGCGGCTTCGCCTGGGCGGGCACCGCGAGCCCGGTCGTCACCGTCGCGGCCACCAGGGCCGCGACGGCGGTACGGCGTACTGTGCGCACGCTGTCATCCCCTCCTGCCGGCGGGCATCTCCCACCGGTCGCGGGACAGCATGGACATCTCGGACTGCGGGCAGGCGGCCAGCGGGCGGCGTCACGGTGAACCGCCGGGTACGACCTCCCGGTCACGCCGGGTTTGGCCGGCCGGTGGCCGGGCACGCAGTCAGTTCGACAGCTTCTGCGAGGTGATGGACGTGCGTGAGGACGACATGCGGCAGGACGCCGCCCGCGAGGCCGAGGATCGGATCGCCGGCGGCGTGTACGGCAAGGGCGCCCTCGACGAGGTGACGCTGCCCCGCACCGATGTGGAGAGTCAGATCCAGCGCGATGACCCGTTCGATCCGGCGAAGGAACGGATCGACCCACAGGTGTTGCGCGACGGTGGCCCCGTCGGCGGGCAGGGTGCGGTGACCACCACCGGTGGCACCGCCGGGCCGGCGAGCGTACGTCGGGTGGCCCGGCAGCCGGAGCGACACCCCGGCACTGTCGCACCGACCACGACCGGCGATGCCACCACCGGTGGCCTCAGCACCCCGATGGGCGGTGGCACCAGCGACCAGTCCACCTCCGCAACCGGCCCAGCAAAGTCCACAAGGGACAAATCCACCGACTAACCCACCCACCTGCCCCCTTGGCAGCGTGATCATGAGGTTGACGTGGCTGTGGAAGATCACAGTCCACGTCAACCTCATGATCGACTTAGCGGGTGGGGCGGAGGATGCCCAGGCGTTGGGTTGCGCGGGTCAGGGCTACGTACAGGTCGCTGCGTCCGCGGGGGGACTCGGCCAGCATCCGGTCCGGGTCGACCACCAGCACCGAGTCGAACTCCAACCCCTTGGCCTGCGCGACGGTCAGCACCACCACCCGGCTCTCCAGCTCCGGATGCTCACCGACGGCGGCTTCGGGCAGGGCGGCGGTCACCGCCTCGCCCAACTCGCCCACCCGGCCGGCCGGCACGAGCACCCCGAGTCGACCCTCGGTCAACCCGGCCACCTCCCGGCTGGCCTCGGCGACCAACTCCGCCGCCAACCGCCCGTCGGGCACCGTCCGGTCCCACGGCGGTACGCCGCTCTCCCGCACCGAGCGCGGCGGCCGCAGCGTCGGGTCGATCTCGGCCAGTACGTCGGCGGCGACCGCCATGATCTCGGCAGGGGTGCGGTAGCTGACAGTCAGCTCGGTGAGCCGCCACCGCTGCTCCACGTACGGGGCGAGGGCCTCCGACCAGGACGGCGTGCCGCTGAGCGCACCGGTCTGTGCCACATCCCCGACGATCGTCATGGACCGACTCGGGCAGCGGCGCATCAGCAGCCGCCAGGCCATCGGCGACAGCTCCTGTGCCTCGTCCACGATGACGTGACCGAACGCCCAGGTGCGGTCGGCGGCGGCCCGCTGCGCCGTGGTCAGCCGGTCGGCCTCCTCCTGCCGTTCCAGCAGCCGATCCGCGTCGATCAGGTCGGTCACGCCCAGGATCTCACCGCCCTCGGCCTCGTCCTCGACGTCGATCGAGCGGGAACCCCGGGCGATCTCCAGCACGCCCTCGGCGTACTCCCGTTCCATCATCCGGATCCGGTCCCGCCGGGCGGCGGCGGCGCGTTCGTCCTCGCCGAGCAGTTCGGCGGCCTCGTCCAGCAGCGGGACGTCGGCCGGCGTCCAGCCGCCGCGCTCGCGGCGCAGCAGCGCCCGCTCGTCCTCGCTGAGCATCGGTGCGGCGGCGGCGATCCGGTCCGGGTCGGCGTACAGGTCGGCGAGCAGTCGCTGCGGGGTGAGCACCGGCCACAGCTGGTCGAGGGCGGCCTGGATCTCCGTCTCCTCGCGCAGCTCACGGCGGATCTCGGCCCGGTCGGCCTCGTCGAGGAGGTTGTCCCCGCCGAGCGGGTCGGCGCCGATGCGTTCGGCCACCTGCTCGGCGAGCGCGTGCACGATCTCCACGTCGAACAGCGCGCGGGCCAGGTTGTGCGGCCGGTCGGCGCGGCGGACCCGGTCCCGGGCGGCGCGCACGATCTCCGGGTCGAGGGTCAGCGTCTCCCGCTCGACCTCGATCTCCAGCGGCTCGTCCGGCACCCACTGCCGGTCCTGTACGGCCAGCGCCAACACCTCGGCCAGCACCCCCCGGCCCTTGAGCGCCGCGGTCTCGGCCGGCTCGGTCCGTTGGGCGCTCACCCCGGGAAAGAGATCACCCTGGGTACGCAGCAGCACGCCGGTCTCGGCCAGCGTCGGCAGCACCTGGGAGATGTAGCGCAGGAAGGTCGCGTTCGGGCCGACCAGCAGCACGCCGCGGCTGGAGAGTTCCCGGCGGTGCGTGTAGAGCAGGTACGCCGCCCGGTGCAGCGCGACAGCGGTCTTGCCGGTGCCGGGGCCGCCCTGGACCACCATGACGCCCGGGAGTTCCGCCCGGATGACCTCATCCTGTTCGGCCTGGATGGTCTCGACGATGTCGCGCATCCGGCCGGTACGGCCCGCGTTGAGCGCGGCGAGCAGCGAAGCCTCACCGGTCAGCTCCTCGTGGCCGCCGGGGGAGGCGGTGTCGATGTCGAGCACCTCGTCGTTGAGCCCGGTCACCTTGCGCTGCCGGGTGCGGAGGTGCCGACGACGGCGTACGCCCTGGGGGTTCGCGGCGGTGGCGAGGTAGAACGGGCGGGCGGCGGGGGCCCGCCAGTCCATCAGCAACGGGTCGTAGTCCCCACTGGTGTCGAAGATGCCGATCCGGCCGATGTAGCGGCGGGAGTCGTCGTCGCCGTCGAGACGGCCGAAGCAGAGCCCGTTCTCCACGGCGGAGAACTGTTCGACCTGATCGGCGTACATCGCTACCGAGCTGTCGCGCTGTGAGCGGTCCTGGAGGGTGCCGCCGGTGTTGTGCAGCTCGGCGGTGAGCCGGTGGGCGGCCTGCTCACGCAGCTCGTCCAGCCGGTTGTAGAGCATCGAGACGTACTCCTGCTCGCGACCGGTCTCGTCGTCGAGCGGCAATTCGCCGGAACCGCCGGAGTGCCTTGACAAGCCGTCTCCCTAAAGATTAGAATCCTTTGCAGGAACGGCTTTTAGCCGTTCTTTTTTGTGCCTTCGAACTGTTGAAGATAGCGCGTTCCGCCGGTTCTCACCAAGCCGGGCGGTCCGGCGCGCCGGTGATCGCGAGGTGGCGGCGGATGATCCTGCGGACCGGGCAACGGGTGGTCTTCATCGGGGACAGCATCACCGATTGTGGTCGACGCGACGTCGCCGCGCCCTACGGCAGCGGATATGTGAGCCTCGTGCGCGCCCTGGTCGACGCGCGGCACCCCGAGTTGGAGCTGGAGTGGGTCAACCGGGGTGTGGGCGGCGACACGGTGCGGGACCTGGCCGCCCGCTGGGACGACGATGCCATCGCCGAGCGCCCCGACTGGCTCGCGGTGATGATCGGCATCAACGACATCTGGCGGCACTACGGCGACCGGCCGGATGAGGCAGTCGGCATCGAGGAGTACGAGCGCACCCTGCGTGACCTGCTCCGTCGGGCGGTCGCCGCGACCGGCTGCCGACTGATCCTTGGTGACCCGTTCTTCATCGAGCCGGACCGGAGCGTCCCGCAACGCGCCGACACCGACCGGTACGCGGCGGTCGTGGCGGGGCTGGCCACCGAGTTCGACGCGGTGCACGTGGCCAACCAGGCGGCGTTCGACCGGGTGCTAACGGTGAGTCCGGCGACGCGCTGGGCCGACGACCGGGTCCACCCGCACCTGCCCGGCCACGCGGTCCTCGCCGACGCGTACCTCACCGCCCTCAGTGTCTCCTGAGCTTGGCCTGACCACAGGGAAGCGCCGGGCCGACCGTCAGGTCGACCCGGCGCGATCAGCGCGGAGATCTCAGCCGCGGGCAGCCTGGTAGAGCCGCTCCGGAGTGACGGCTCCGGCGAGCACCCGGCCGTCATCGGTGAGCAGCACGCTGAACAGCTTGCTGGTGAGGAGCCGACCGCTGCCCCAGTCGCCACTGACCGCCGGCAGCCCGCCGAGCAGCTTCGACATGTCGACGTCCGGCGCGGAGCCGCCCGGTGCCGCAGCCGGCTTCGCGGGGGTCTTCCGGTCGGCGTTGGCGCCGTCGAGGCGGCCGACCAGCACTGTCGTCCAGCCGGTGCCTACGGCGCGCACCTGCGGGTCACCCTTCGGTTCGGCGTGGCCGGGCTTACCGGCGGCCGGCCGCTCGGCCTTCTCCTCGTCGACCGTCACACCGGGCGGCGGGTTGAAGGTGAACTGGTCGGCGTCCGGGCGGCGGTAGTCGACCTGGGTGAAGGCCACCTCGAACGCCGGCCGGTCGCTGCCCTTCGCGAGCACCTCGAAGCGCAGCGGCACGTGCTGCTTGGCGTCGATGGCGATCCGCAGCTGATGTACCAGAGAGTCACCGTCGCGCGGCTGGAGCACCAACTCGTATGCGTCCTGGCCGGCGACTGTCGCGGACCGGCCGACGCTGACCTCGGTGCTCGGGTCGATCGCGCCCAACGCCAGGTCGGCGGCCTGCTGCGGGGTGGCCGGCAGGCTCGCTGCCGGTTCGGGGGCCGGCTTCCAGGCCCCGGCGTCGTCGCCCAGCGTGCGGTGGGTGGCGGTGTTGCCGCGGCTCTGCCAGGTCCACAGGTCCTGGCCGTTGCGGATGATGTCCTGCTCACCCAGGGTGTCCATCAGCGCGACCCGCTGCTTGTCCGGCCCGGAATACCAGACCCGCAGGGTGTGGGTGCCGGTCAGCAGGGTGGTCAGCTCGTTGCCGGGAATCAGCCCGACGAGGGGCGGCAGACCGAGATCGGCGCGTTGCACAACGGTCCCGGACAGCCCCTCCAGTCGGGATGTCTGTAGGTCGACCAGGAGCTGAGCGGCGGTTCGGGGCGGCAGGCTCGGCTCGGCCTCGGCGGCGAACGTGCCGATCGCCGCGCCTCCGCCGATGACGGCGACGGCCGCGGTGGCCGGGACCAGCCAACGAAGGACGGGACGGCTTCTCAGGACGGACATGGTGGCACCTCCTGGGGCCATCCTGCCCCCTCCGTGCTGTGAACGCGCTGAGGACACCGAACCGCGCCCTTTGACCCGGGTGGCACCCTTGACCTGTGCGCGTGCTGGTGGTGGAGGACGAGGCCCGGCTGGCGGCCGCCCTGCAACGCGGTCTGCAGGCGGAGGGGTTCGCGGTGGACGTGGCGGCGACCGGCCCTGCTGGCCTGGACGCTGCCCGGCACGGCGGGTACGACGCCATGATCCTCGACGTGATGCTGCCCGGCCTCTCCGGGTACGAGCTGGTCCGGCGCCTGCGCGCGGAGCAGCACTGGTTGCCGGTGCTGATGCTCTCGGCGAAGGACGGCGAGTACGACCAGGCCGACGGCCTCGACTGCGGCGCCGACGACTACCTGACCAAACCCTTCTCGTACGTGGTGCTGCTGGCCCGGCTGCGGGCGCTGCTACGTCGGGGCGCACCGGAGCGCCCGACCGTGCTGGCGGTCGGTGACCTGCGGCTGGACCCGGCCCGCCGACGGGTGACCCGGGCGGACGCCGAAGTGGTGCTGACGGCGCGGGAGTTCGCGCTGCTGGACTACCTGATGCGCCGGCCGGGCCAGGTGATCTCCAAGATCGAGTTGTTGGACCACGTCTGGGACGCGAGCCTGGAGACAGCGCCGAACGCCGTCGAGGTGTACGTCGGCTACCTGCGCCGCAAGCTCGGCCGGGACCGGCTGGAGACGGTCCGGGGCGCCGGCTACCGGCTGGCGACGTGACAGTCGACGGCTCGGCACCCACCCGTCGGCCCAGGCCGGGTCGGATGCCGGTGCTCGGGCTGCGCGGGCGGCTCCTGGCGATCGGTGTGGTCGGCCTCACCGTCGGGCTGGCCCTGGGCGGGGTGGTGCTGCTCGGCGCGCTCGGCTTCGTGCTTCAGCGCACTGTCGACACCGAGGCGTTCCGTACCGCCGACGCGGTCGCCCTGCTCGCCGCCGAGGACGCGTTGCCCGATCCGCTGCCGGTGGCCGGCGGGCAGGTCCGCGTGCAGGTGGTCGACGCGCAGGGGCGGATCCGGGCGGCCTCGATCGACGCCGACCGTCTGGTGCCGATGGTCCGTCCGGAGCGGCTGAACCGCGACGGTCGGCAGCGGCTGGAGGTGCCGGCCGAGCGGGTCGGGCTCAACGGCCCGGTCCGGGTGGTCGCCGTACCCGCCGGCACCGCGGCCGACCCGCTCACCGTGCTGGTCGCCCGCTCGATGGCCGACGTGCGGCACAGCACCCATGTGGTCCGGACCATCCTGCTGGTGGCGTTCCCGCTGCTGGTGGCGGTGCTGGCCGCGGTGGCGTGGCGGGTGGTGGGCGCGACCCTGCGGCCGGTGGAGGCGTTACGTCGAGGCGCCGAGGAGATCACCGGGAGGGCCGGCACCGGCCGGCTGCCGGTGCCGGCGTCGGCCGACGAGATCCATCGCCTGGCGGTCACCCTCAACGGCATGCTGGGCCGGCTGGAGTCCGCCCGTGTCCGGCAGCGGGCCTTCGTCTCCGACGCCGCACACGAGCTGCGCAGCCCGTTGGCCAACATCCGGACGGAGCTGGAGGTGGCCCAGCGCCTCGCCGACCGGACGGACTGGACGGCGGTGACCGCCAACCTGCTCGCCGACACCGAGCGGCTGAGCCGCCTGGTCGACGATCTCCTGCTGCTGGCCCGGCTGGACGAGACCCCGCCAACCCGGGGGACCGGCCCGGTGGAGCTGGGCGTGTTGCTCACCGAGGTGGCCGCCCGCTACCCGTCGCCGCCGGTGCGGGTGACGCTGCCTGCGGGCCCGCTCTGGACGATCGGCACCGTCGAGGAGTTGCGGCGCGTGCTGACCAACCTGGTCGACAACGCGGTACGGCACGCGCAGGGTGATGTCGTGCTCGCGGCCGAGGCGACGACGTCGACGACGGGGGTGGCGGGGACGACGACCGGGTCTGGCGTCGGGGCGTACCACCTGGTGACGGTGACCGACGACGGCCCGGGCGTCCCGGTGGCGGACCGGCAGCGGGTCTTCGACCGGTTCACCCGGCTGGATGACGGACGGGCCCGCGACGACGGGGGCGCCGGCCTGGGGCTGGCCATCGTTCGGGAGTTGGTCCGACGCGCGGGCGGCAGCATCACCCTGACCGACGCGCCGGGGCAGCAGGGGCTACGGGTGTGCCTGCTGCTGCCGGCGTTGCCGGCCGACGACGGCCAAAGGTCGACGGCGCGTGACGACGACCTGCCCCCACCCGCCCACCACTGACCCTTTGCTCTGCACCCGCGGAGGCGACAGCTACGTAACGTGATGCTCGCCGACGCGTGTCGAAGCGGCGGCCCCCGACGTTTCAGCTGCTCACCCGAGGTGGTGCATATAGGTAAGCAGAGCAAAGGCTGCGCGACAGTGCTGTTGGGTGCGTCGGATGCCACGGTGGGTCACGGCGGGTTCGCCACCGAGCGAGCCCACGCTGAGTCAGGTCTGCGGGGCGCAGCCGGCGGGGCGGTGGCTGGCAGGTCAGCGGCGGCGGGTGCAGACCTGCTTGGAACGGGCCACGGTGTCGGTGGACCAGGCGACCGCGACGGTGAAGCAGAAGTCGTTGGTGCGGTTGAGCGCGTAGATGACGAAGCTGGTGGTGCCGGCGGGCAGCGTCGCGAAGATGTTGTGGGTCTGGCCGGTGCGGCCGCCCGCGATGACCACCGGGCCCTCGCTGCCGGCCGGGTAGGTCCAGTTCAGCGCGATGCTGTCCCGGTTGTCGCGCAGGGTCACCGCGCTGGGTGGGGTGCCGGGCGGTGCCGCGGCGGCAGCGGACGTGGGTGCCGTGCCGCCCGGGCCGGGGGCAGTGCTGGCCGACGCGCCGGCGGTGGGGGAGGCGCTGGCCGGCGGCGGGGTCGGCTCGTCGTCGCCGTCGACCCGGGCCACCCCGGCGATCACCGCCGCCGCGCCGAGGAGCACCACGACCACGCCGGCCACCAGCACCGGCACCAGCCGGTTGCGCTGCTCCGGCGGCGCGCGGTGCACGGGCACCGGCAGCAGTCGCGACGGCGTGTACGGCTCGACCTGCCCGTAGGGGTCCGCCCGCGGGTACGGGTCGGACGGCGCGTACGGGTCGGTGGGGGCGGCGGGTCGGTGCAGCCGGTACACCCCGGGTTGCTCCTCCGTGCCGCCGGCCAGCCCGACCACCGACGGGGGCATCGGAGGGTCGGTGGGGTGGGGCGAGGGCTCGTCCACCGGTTCGGTCGACCATCTGCCGCCCGTCGATCCGACCGCTTCGTCGGAGGGTAGCCGGGGGTTCGGAACCGCCCCGGCGTGATGGGTCGCGGCAGCCGGCGGGTGGTAGACGGATTCGGCCGGTCCGTCGCCGTGCGGTGGGACGCGGGCGGCCGGCACGACAGGCGTGTCCCGGGCCGTGGCCGGGTTGTCGGCGCAGGCATGGTCGGGATTCGCCGCCGACCGGGCCAGGGCCGCCACCTGGGTGGCCAGCGGGTCGTCGGCGGGCAGGTGCTGCCGGCACAGCTCACGGGCGAGCGCCAGATTGTCGTGTGCCTCGGCGAACTGACCGCAGTCGCGCTGCATCGCCCCGAGCCGCGCCAGCATCTTGATGCCGCTGGGGTGCCCGTCGCCGTACACCTCGCGGTGCAGCTCCCAGGCGTCCTGGAGGCGGTCGCGGGCCACCGTGCACTGGCCGCGCGCGTACTCGACGGTGGCCAGGTCGGCGTGCGCGGCGAGCACCCGCAGCGACTCCGGGCCGTCCTGTGCGGTCAGCTCGATGATGACTTCCTGGTAGAGCCGCGCCGCCCGCGAGTGGCTGCCGACCCGGTGCAGCACCGCGGCCAGGGTCGCCGCGGCGGCCACCGTGCGCGGGTCGGCGCGGCCGTGCAGGCGGGTGGTGGCCGCGTACGCGAAGGCGGCCCACCCTCGGGCCGAGTGCGGCTCACCGAGGGCGATCAGCACCCGCGCCTGGAGGCTGGCCGCCTCGGCCAGTTCGGGGGTGGCGTTGGCCGGGCTGGGGTCGGCGTCGGTGAGCGCGTCGGACAGCAGTTGCTGTGCGCCGGCCAGATCGCCGGAGGACACGAGGTGGTGCGCCTGATCAGTCAGTTCACCGAAGCCGGAAGACACGCCCCATCGTGCTCATCCGACGACGGTAAGTACAAGACCCGCGCCGGTGTCGATTGGTCAGGATCCGGTCAGGTGCTCGGCCAGGGTCTCGCTGATTCGGCGCAGCTGGTCGACCTGGGCGGGGCTCAACGCGTCGAACAGGTGTCGGCGTACCCCCTCGACGTGGCCGGGTGCGGCGGCCGCGAGGGTGGCGAAACCCTCGTCGGTGAGCAGCGCGATCTGCCCGCGCCGGTCGGTGGGGCAGTCCTCGCGGCGCACCCAGCCGGCGGCCTCCAGTCGGGCCACTGCGTGCGAGAGCCGGCTGCGGGACGACCCCGCCGCCTGGGCCAGCTGGCTCATGCGCAGTTGGCGGTCGGGGGCCTCGGAGAGCTGGACCAGGATCTCGTAGTACGCGTGCGGCATGCCCGCGTCGCGTTGCAGCTCGCGGTCGAGAGTGTCCATCAGCACCCGGGAGGCGGTCAGGTACGCGCGCCACGTGCGCTGCTCGTCGGGGTCCAACCAGCGGGTCATGACCGCCATCATACAACCGATGGTTGAATGTTCAACTAAACCGCGTTAGTCTCGGGTCATGGGTATCCACCGGCTCAACCACGCGGTCCTCTACGTCAGTGACCTCGCCCGCAGCGTCGCGTTCTACAGCGACGTGCTGGGCTTCCGCCCGGTGGCGATGACCCCGGACGGCTTCCGGGGCGCCACCTTCCTCCAGGCCCCCGACTCCACCAACGACCACGACCTCGGCCTCTTCGAGGTCGGCGCGGGCGCCGGGCGGTCCACCGCCGGCCGGTCCACCGTCGGCCTCTACCACCTCGCCTGGGAGGTGGACACGCTCGACGAGCTGGCCGCCACCGCCGAGCGGCTCGTCGCGGCCGGCGCTCTGGTCGGCACCTCCGACCACGGCACGACCAAGAGCCTCTACGGCAAGGACCCGGACGGTCTGGAGTTCGAGGTGGTCTGGCTGATCCCGGCCGACCTGCTCGACGACACCGCCCTGGCCGCCCGCAAGCAGATCGGTCGGCTCGACCTGGACGCCGAGCGGCAGCGCTACGGCGGTCAGACCCGGGGCGGGGTGGGGATCTCCGTCCCGGCCTGACCGCCCGTACGGTAGAACGGACCGATGCCGACCGACCGGACCACCGAATTCCTCCGCGAGCTGCTGGTCCGCCAGTTGACGACCTGGCTGCCCGCAGCCCTGCACCGCTCCCGCCGGGCCACAGTCGCCCTCGCGGGCGCCGACGCGGGCAGCGCGGAGGCCGCGCTGCGCCTGGTCGCCACGCACGGCGACCAGGTGCGCGGCCGGCAGGTGACGGTGCTGGTGCTGGCCGACGCCGCCGCCGACCTGCCGGCCCGACTCGGCCCGATCGAGGCGGAGCTGCCCGCCGAGGTCACAGTGCACCTGCTGCCCGGCGACGCGTACCGGCTGCCGGTCGCGGTGAAGGCCGGCGGGGCGGCCGGCGCGCCGCTGTTCTCCTTCGTGGACCTGCCCGGCGCGGTGACACCGAAGCTGCTCACCGCCGCGACCAACGGCCGGACCGGTGAGCTGCTGCTGCACACCGCCGACAGTGCCCGAGACGTGCTCGTCTCCGCCGGCTTCCCCCTGGTCGCCGAGGTGGCGCCGGTGCTGCCCGGCGGCGAGGCCGCCGGTGTTGTCGCGTTCGGCAGCCGCTCCGACCGGAGTCTCGAGGCGGTCCGCGACGCGCTCTGGGCGGTCGGCGCGGACCTCGACCTGCGCTACGGCGACCCGCTGGACCCGACCGGCACGACTGTCGACGTGGTCGGCGAACCCGACCTCGAGCCGCTGGCCCGCGAGCTGCTGGCCGAGTTGGGTGCGGGCGGTTCACGGCCGGTCACCGAGCTACGCCGGCACACCCTCACCGCGACCGTCTACCGGGCCGCCGACGCCAACCAGGCGCTCGTCGACCTGCTCGACGCGGGTGACGTGCGGCGGGAACGCGAGTCCGGGAGGCTGGCCGGCGACGAGATCATCTCCCTGGCGCGCTGAGCGCCCCACCCCACAGACGCCGAGCGGGGTGGCGGTGGATCCACCGGCACCCCGCTCGACTCCCGGGATGATTACGACCGGGACTTGTCCTGCTTCCAGGACAGCGGACCCGGCAGGTCGACCCGGTGCGCACGGGCCTTGGAGTTCCAGGACCAGCGACCGATCTTGATGCTCCACGAGGAGAAGCCGTTCTCGGTGAAGTTCAGGATGATCGGACCGTACTTCTTGCGCTTGCGAAACATGAGGCCCATCGGAGGTCTCCCCTCGTCACCGTTCCCTGCCGTGTCGATATCGAACATGCCCGAACCGACAACTTTTGAAACCCTCTCGCTGTCCGTCCTGGACGGTGACCACCGGACGCCCAACCTCTACTAACCAGATAGGTCTTGCGGCTGCCATTGTGGACAGATCAGAGACTGGGTCAGCGGGGTTCCCACGCGTCGGGCAGCGCGGTGAGCTTGCGAACGTGCGCGGGGAGTCGACCGCTGACGATCTCGGCGAGGCTCACCTCGTCGACGACCCGCCGCACGGCGGCGCGCACCGCCACCCACAGGCCGGGCAGGTTCTCCGCCGAGCCCTCGTACCGGGTTTCCTCGGGGCGCAGCCCGCGTACCCCGGCGAGTGGGCCCTCGACGGCGCGCAGCACCGCGCCGACTGTCACCTCGCGTGGCGGGCGGGCCAGCGTGTAGCCGCCCTCGGCGCCGCGTTGGGCGCGGACGATGCCGGCCCGACGCAGATCCGCCAGGACCGCCTCCAGGAACTTTCGGGGCATGTCCTGCTCCGCGGCGATGGCCTGGGTGGACAGCAACGAGGGATACGCGGTGGCGAGGCTCAACGCCGCCCGTACCGCGTAGTCGCCGCGCGCGGAGATCTGCACAGTGCCATCATGCCCGGCCGGCGCCGCCCGGCCCGCCGGTGGGCGGCCCGGACCTCGTGGCGTACCCGCCGTTCGCGGATTCGCCGGGGGTGCCGGGGCGGAACCGGCCGCCGTTGACGCCCGTCGGCTCGGACGGCGGTCGAGGTCGGACCACCCGGCCGGCCGCAGGCTGGTCCCGTGCGGCCCGGAACGCGCCGGGGCTGAGCCCGACCTCTCGGGTGAAGAAGCGGCCGAAGTTCGTGGGTTCGGAGAAGCCGAGCCGCCGGCCGATCTGGGCGATGGGCTGATCCGTCGCGGCGAGGAACCGGCTGGCCTGCAACGCGACCCGCTCGTCGATGACCTGTTTGGCGCTGCGACCGGTGACGGCCAGGCAGGCCCGGGTCAGGGTCCGCACCGAGCAGCCGAGCTCGGCAGCGTAGTCCTCCACCCGCCGGGTGTGCGGGTAGCCGTGTTCCACCTCGCGGCGGAACCGGTGGAACGTCTCGTCCTCGGGCCGGGACGGCGACCGGTCGTCGTGGGCCACGGCAAGCCGCAGCAGCAGGACTGCCAGTTGATGCCGGAGCAGCGCGCGGGCGGTGGGGCCGTCGGGGTGCCGCCGGCAGTCCACCGCCAACTGGCTCACCTCGCTGATCACCGCGTCCTCGTCCTCCCCGGCCAACTGCCGCCAGGTCGCGGTAGTGGTCAGGTCGACGTCGAAGTCGCGCAGTGCCTCGGGATCCCAGGCGACCACGGTGGCGTCGAACTGGGGGCCGGCGCAGCGCAGCACCTGGCCGGGGCGGACCCGCAGCAGTGTGCCGGGGCGACACGGCAGCAGATGAAAGTCGAGTTCCGCGTCGCCGTGCCCACGCGTGGTGAGAATCAACAGCTCCCGCTCGACGATCACCGGCCGACGCCAGCCCGGGGCACCGGCAAGATCGGCCAGCGCGAACGTGGCTATCTCGTCGGTGACGGGAGACGCCGTTCCGATCGATGGCACGGGGGAGGGATCGGTGGAGACCATCGCCTGCGACGGTAGCCCGAACCGCAGGTCACCGCATCCCGATCGACGTTCGTAGCGGATCCGCGGCACGCCACGGGCTTGTCCCGGTCCCGGCAGCCGGGCTACGTTACCCGGCGGTAGCGCCGTCGGTCCGCGGTCCAACCGGCATCCGCCGGCCACCCGACCGACCGACGGCCCCCGCCGACTCGCGATGGGATGGGCATGACGCAGCTGTTCTCGGTCGAAGGTAAGACGGTCCTGGTCACCGGCGGGTCGCGGGGGATCGGGCTGATGATCGCCCAGGGCTTCGTCCGGGCCGGCGCACACGTGATCATCTCGTCGCGCAAGGCGGACGTCTGCGAGGCGGTCGCCACGACCCTCTCCGCCGAGGGCCGCTGCGAGGCCATCCCCGCCGACCTCGGCGACAACGCCGGCGCCGAGACGCTGGCCGCCGCCGTACGCGAACGCTTCGGCCGCCTCGACGTGCTGGTCAACAACGCCGGCGCGACCTGGGGCGCACCGCTGGAGGACTACCCCGAGGCCGCGTTCGACAAGCTCTGGGCGGTCAACGTCAAGGCCGTCTTCCGGCTCACCACCGCGCTGCTGCCGGCGCTGCGCGCCGCCGCCAGCGCCGACGACCCGGCCCGCGTGATCAACATCGGGTCGATCGACGGCATCCGGGTGCCGATGATGGAGGTGTACGCGTACTCGGCCACCAAGGCGGCCGTGCACATGCTCACCCGCAGCCTCGCCCACCAACTCGCCGGTGAGCAGATCACCGTCAACGCGATCGCGCCCGGCCCGTTCGAGAGCAAGATGATGGCGTTCGCGCTCGACGACCCGGCGAGCCGGGCCGCCATCGAGCAGCAGGTGCCGCTGGGCCGCATCGGACGCCCCGAGGACATGGCCGGCACGGCCATCTACCTCTCGTCGCGCGCCGGCGCATACCTCACCGGCGCTGTCATTCCCGTCGACGGCGGCATCACCACGCACGGCTGAGCACCGGCCGACCCGGGGAAGGCTGTCCGCGTATCCCTGGGTGTGTGCCGGGGCCGCGCGGACTCGGCAGATCCGCGCGGCCCCGGTGTGGCCGGTGTTACCCGTTCGGGCGGTCAGCGACCGGCGAGCAGCCGGTTCACCGCCGTGTCGACGTCCAGGTGCTCGGCCTCACGGCCGCGCGGGACGACGACGTAGGTCCGTCGAAGGAAACGCACCAGGACGCTGCGCGGCACCTCGAAGAGGGCGTTGCCGTCCGGTGACGAGAGGGCCAGCGCGACGAAGTCGCCGCGCGGTGTGGCCCAGGGCCAGACCCGAACGTCCCCGATGCCGGCCGGCTCGTCCAGGCCGGTGACCAGAAGTTCGCGAGCGAACGACCAACTCACCGCCTCGCCCCCTGCCGATTCGGCATGGAACAGGACATGGACCGCATACGGGTCAGCAGGGTCGTAACGCAGACTGGCACGCACCGGCAAGGCGGTGGCGTCAGGTGCGACGAGCCTTAGCGACGTCTCGACCTCTACGGTCGTCGGTCGGATGACACTCATGGACGTTCTCCCCCCGGCACCGCTGCGGAACGCGCGTGTCCCGCTTTTCCCATACTCAGGTGCTACTCCTGGCTACGCTCCGCCATACGCTGACTTCACCCAGTGGTGGGAAGGGGGACGGAAAGGCCGCGTGAATGTGAGCATTCATGTAGGATTTCCGGTTCTGCCCAGTGCGTGATCCCGCCCGGTATCGGGTGGCTCAGTCGTCGACTTACTCCGGTAACGTCCAGTCGGCCGTTGCAGTGACGGGCCCGAGCGACACTGGGGGGTGAAATGGTGACGAAGCAATCCTCAGTGGATCCGGCGGCGGCGCCCGGCACGCCGAAAGTCGCGGTCCGAGCAGCCGAAAAGCGGGGGTACGGAGTGCCGATGGAGCAGCCCGAACGGGCCGGTCGGCCGGCGTCCGACGCCGGTCGTCCCGGTGGTGATGGCGCCGGTCGTGGTGGCGACGCCGCCGTTGGTCGTGGCGGTGGCACCGGTGTTGGTGGCGGTGGCGACGCCGATGCTGGCCGTGGTGGCGGAATCGCCATGCAGGACCGGCCGCGACACCCCCGCTGGCGTGAGCGGATCTCGCTGACCCTCGACCTCATCCGCGCCAACCCCACCGGCCGGATCGCACTCAAGATCTTCATCGCGATCGCCGGTGCGCTGGTGGTGACCATCGGCATCGCCCTCATCCCGCTCCCTGGGCCGGGCTGGCTGCTGGTGATCGCCGGCCTGGGCATCTGGGCCGTCGAATACCACTGGGCGCGACGGCTGCTCGGCTTCACCCGTCGCCACGTCCACGGATGGACGCGCTGGGTGACGAGACAGTCGCCGCTGGTGCGAATCGTGCTCGGGTCCGTCGGCCTGGTCTTCGTGGCCACGGTGGTCTGGCTGTCCCTCAAGTACAGCCTCGGCATCGACGTGGTGGCTGCGGCGATGCACTACCTCGCGACGCACTGACCCCGGATTTCCGGTCCGGTTCCACGATCGGGTAGAGTCAGTGGCGCTGAGGGCGATTAGCTCAGTGGGAGAGCGCTTCGTTCACACCGAAGAGGTCGCTGGTTCGATACCAGCATCGCCCACTCTCAGTTCGCACAGGTCAGAGGCCGCTTCCCGAGTTCGGGAGGTGGCCTTTCTGCTGTCGTACAGCAGCTAAGTACAGCAACGGCGTCAGTGGTCGAGTGAATCGCCAAGGCGCTTGAGGGCGTCTCTGGTCGCCTTGTTGGATACCTGGGTATAGATCTCCATCGTCACGGAGAAGCGGGCGTGCCTCAGCACCTGCATGGCGACTCTGGGGTGGACGTCGAGGTCAGCGAGCAGCGTGGCGCAGGTGCGGCGGGCGTCGTAGAGGGTGATCGGCCTGATGCTGGTTTTCTCGCACCTTGTCTGCCACGACCGTTGGAAGTTGCGCGGCTCGATGGGTGTGCCGTAGCGGTTGGTGAATACGAGCCCGGTCTCGTGCCACGCCTTTCCGGCGGCTGCTTCAGCCTGATCGCGTTGCTGTTGTCTGAGCTTGAGGGCGGTCAGGCAGATATCGGGCAGGGGGAGTGTGGCGTCGGATGCCTGGGTCTTGGTGTCGCGGTGCAGGAGCTGCCCGCGTACGCGTTGCAGTTGACGGCCGATGGTCAGCTCCCCAGCGTCGAGGTCGACGTCCTCCCACGTCAGTCCCAGGGCCTCGCCCTTGCGCAGGCCGGTGACGAGGACCAGGGCGTAGGCGGCGTAGAGCGGGTCTTCGTCGTGGCGGGCGGACTCCAGGAACTTCCGGGCCTCATCGCTCGACCACGACTTGCCTCGTCGACGGCGAACCGTGGCTAGGGTGACCGCCACGGCCGAGTTCTTGGTGATGAGGTCTTCGGACTGGGCGCGGGTGAGGGCGGCCCGCAGTGCGGCCCGGATGTCGCTGACCGAGCGCGTCGACGGGACGGCCTGACAGCAGCGACCGAGGGCGCAGCAGCGGCCTTTCTCCTTGGGCCGTGCGGCGTCCTTGCCTTGCGCGCAGCACTGGCAGGTGCGGCTTGTCGTGCACTGCTTCGCGGGTCTTGCCATAGACGTACTTCCGAGTGCGCCTGCCGTCCGGCTTGGTGACCCAGACGTACGCGGCGAAGCCGTTGCGGTAGGGGAAGATGGAGCCTTCGCCGTTGGCGCGTGTGCGGGCGGGCATCAGGCGGCCTCCTGGCGTTCGACCTGTTCGCGGATGTAGTCGTCAACCCACTCCGGGAGGATGCGGCGGTACTTGCCGTCCTTGATAGAGCGCAGCTCGCCGGTAGCGATCTTCATCTTGACCTTGGAGATGCCGAAGCCGAGTAGGACGGCGACCTCGGCGGGGGAGTACCAGCGGGGGCGAAGGTCGTGGTTCATGCGGCGGCCTCGGTGAGCCAGGCTTCGTGGGCAAGTTCTTCCCGACCAATGCGTCTGCTCTCGCGTCGCTGACTTGCGGCGGTGTTGAGAAGCAGGGCGTCACCTTCGGTGAGCCAGCCGGACCCGCTGTAGGTGAGGGTGCCGACAGTGATCGTGTCTAACGGTTCGTCGTTCTCTTCGCGGCGGTAGGTGGCGCGGGTGTCGCGGAGCAGGCCGAAGGTGACGGAGTAGCGGCGGGCCTTGGTGAGGAAGTGACCGCCGAAACCCAGCATGTGCGCCCAGCGGCGCAGTCTGGCGTAGGCGTTCGATTCCGTGTCAAGGCTGCCTTGACGGTCGCCGGCCGTTGTGGCGCCGCAGGCGGTGCCGGTGGGCCGTCCGAGGTGCCAGCAGGCGTCGATGAGGCGGGCGAGGTGGTCGCCTTCCGGATCGGCGTAGTCGTCAATGGTGGCCGGGGTGAGCCGGGTGAAGGAGCGCCCGGTGGATTCAGTGGCCTTGGTGGCGTACTTGGCCAGGTAGGCGGCCACCTTGCCATCGGTCAACTCGCCGTCGGCGGCGTTGATCCGTCGCACGTCGACCTGCTCGCCCCAGGCCACCACCCAGCCGTGCGGACGGTCGGGATGCGGAGGTGTGGTGACGACGATCTGCCGCGCGGCGGCATGGACTGCGGCTTCCAGGTCGTCGACGGTGATGCCGGCCGGCGGCGGCACGAGAGCATTCGGGTCAGGGTCGACACCGTCGAGGCGCAGCAGGACGTGGAAGTGCACGGCCGCCCTCCTCTGCATCTCGGCGACCTTGCCGTGCGACACCCGCACCGGCGGCACCCGGCGCACCTTGCCGGAGCCGGTGACGACCTGTACGAAGGGCATGCCGCGACGTCGGCACAGCGCGGCGAGGTGACGTTCGACTGCCTGTTTGGTGCGCCGCCACAGCTCGCCCGAGAAGTGGTTCCAGACCACTTGGTGCTCGTGGTCGTAGCAGTCCAGGCACAATGGCTGCCCGAGCTGCGGATCGTCGGTGTCGTGGCGGGCGAAGCACGCCGCGGGCTGCCCGTGCTGGCAGGTGCCGGCGGCACCTCGGGCGCGGCAGGGAGCGGGCCGGCAGTCGCAGTGCGGCCGGCTGCGGCAGGTGTGGCGGGCGACGTGCCGGTGGTGGACCGCGCCGAAGGATGGTGCGGTGAAGGTTGCGAAGACGACCGGGTGCCGGGCGACCGAGTCGGGGACGCCTTTGCCGCCGGTCAGGCCGCAGCGGACGACCTGGTAGGCCTCACCGGCGTAGACCCAGGCGCAGTCTCGGCATTGCGATTCGCGGCGGTTGCCGCACGCCTTATAGAGCGCCTGGTCGGGCAGTTCGTCGGTTCGGAGTTGGCCTGTGATGCGGCCGGTGGTCATCTCGACGGACGCGATGGCGCCGGTAAGGCGGATTGGCCGGGAACAGCCGCCGGCAGCGGCGGTGTGCTCAAGCCAGCCGGAGAACTCCGGCGTGGCAGCGCGGTATAGGGCTTGGGCGTTCCGGCCGCTGGCGACGCTGGGCCGGTGCAGGGTGAGCGGGGTGGACACGGTCTTCTCCTTCGGGGGTGGCAGGGACGGGAGACGAAGCACCACCAGCCGTCGACGTTGGTCCGCTGGTGTTCGTCGCGTCTCCTGGCACCGCCGGGAGGGCGGCTGACGCCGGAGGGCGGGTTCGTGGTGGTGCCACGTCCCGCCGATGGTTGTGTCCTCTCGCGCTCGTCGAGCTGGTGACGAAGGGCGGCACGGGTGGGGAACCTGGGTTGTCGGCATTCGAGCGGTTGCCGGAGGCTTCCCCCACCCGTGTAGGTGTGCGAATCCGGGCCATCGTGGACGGCAGTGAAGCCGTGCTGGGCCGCTCAGTGGATTCGGAGAACCGGCGCAGCGGCCGGTGCGATCGAGAGCCGGCGGGCCGTGACCCGCATCAGCGGCAGGAAGGCCGCTCGGCATCTCCGAAGTCGAGTCCAGCGATCCGGCAGGAAGGTCGCGCTGGCGTGCTCGACGAGCGCCACAGTAGCACCGCGTGCCGACACGTCAACCCGCCGTGAAACTGCTGTCGAACCAACGCGGTTGCAGGCTCGGTTGGGCGCTGCCTACAGGGCAATGCGATTGTCGACCAATCGCTGTGCCGGACCGTTGTACTCGGTGAGACCGAAGCGGCGATGCCCATCGGTGGGATGCACGGTGACGGTGACAGTGCTCCCGTCTTCGAATCGCAGCGTGAAGACGGGATCGAGGTCGCACAGGAACGCAAACGCTTCGCGGTCCTCTTCGATGTCGCTGATCAAGCGGCCGTCGGCCTCCCAGCCGGCGGTGGCGGCGGCAATCACGACGGCCACCTCGACGCTGCCAAGCAGGGTGGATGAGTTCGCCCACCAGTCCAGCCAGCACCGACCCTCGAAGCGGTCCATGGCGTCATCCTTTCAGGGCGGGGCCCGGCTGGCCGCCGATCGAGTGGGAGAACTTTCCTTACATCGATCAAGGCGGCCCGCAACGGGCCGCACGCGCCGCCGCCTGGGCGCGCGTCCGTCGCTCCGCTGACGCTCCGACTCCGGCCACGCAACACGCCCGGCGGCTGGCGCCGAAGCGGGGAAGCCCAAGGGGCCGCCGCAGCGCGACAGGCCGTTGACCGGTGAGATGTCGGCCGGCAGCCGGCCGGGCCACGCGGCCACGAGCCCGCGCGGCGTTGGGCAGCGCACGCCGGCCGCGTCGGCGAGCTAACGGTGATTGCGGGGTTGCTGCTACTGCGCCTCCGGCGGGGCGCTCGGGCTCCGAGATGGTTGCAACCCGTCGGCGGGTAGCGGTCCGTGGGCGGTTGCGGTGGGAGCCATCCCGCCCACCGACGACCCGGACAAGCCGAGCAGCCCGCCGCCCGACCCGCCAGCGTCCGACCGTGCGTCAAGGCCGTCTTGACATGGCGGGCCGGGCGGCGGCCCGCTCCCCAGGAGGGCGGGTCGACGGCAGACGGGATGGCGCGAAATGGTGTCGGGCAGGCTTGATCTCGCTGAAACGCCGGTGACACCGGTGGAAGCTGGAAGGGGCACGCAGGACTAACCGTCTCCCGAACTGCTGCGAATGCCGCCCTGCACGTATTCAAGTTGCTCTTCAATGTCTGCCAACTGGGCGCTCAAGTGTACTAGCCGTCTGTCCATTTCCTCAATCTCGGATTCCAGGTCTTGTCGCTCGAAGAACAGCTTGTTTAGCTCATTAGGGGTGAGCGCTTCATCGAATTGCACGATTAATTGCACTAGCCGCGCGCGACTTTCCGAGATCTTTTTGTGGAGGTAAAACTGTTCTGCCTGAAGGAAATCTCGCTTGTCGGCTAGGTGGCGGCGCCTGAACCTGAGCTTGACTGGCTTCTCTAGCTGTGATTCATCCGTAGGAAGTTCGCCGGCCTGCCGGATTGTTTCCGCGCTTACATTGGCATCCAGGTACGCCTTAGCGTGGTATAGAAGACTCTGGGTGTTCATCATTACTAGCTGGACACCGCACACACGATTCGCTTCCTCTACTAGCTCTGGGCGCGCCCCGATGATCTTGCCCTTTACCTTGAGATACCAGTCCTCTTTCTGGTCGCCCGTGACCAGCACGAGATATTGCGGCGCTTTCTTTTTGGCCTCGTCTAACGTCTGGCGCCATACGAAGTAGTCACCATGTTTGGTGGGCTTATCCCCGTCCTTGAATCCCGGCGGGACTTGTTCCTTTATTCGCCGCTCGGCTTCTTCCATCGCGTCGTCCCTGGCTGGCGCATCGAAATCGTCACCGACGTGGTCGGAAATGATCTGCTGCAATCTCGTCAGGATCGGGTCTTCGTTCTCGCCGTCCGTTGGGGCGTGATCGTTGCTCAAGCGCCTGACAGATGCCTGTAGTGGCGCGAACACCCCGGACAGTTGCGCTAGCAGTTCATCGCGCTCGGCGTCGATGAGGGCTGCTCGGTTGGAGAGGCTTTTGATCTTATTTTCTAGGTCTGCTCCAACCGTTGCGTCATGCGCGGCGATTGCATTGAGGACCGCATCATACGTTGCGCGTCGATCCGCCATCACCTCAAGTCGGTTCCTATGAAATTCAAGTCCGACCTGGTGGGGCACCCATAGGCGCTCTTTCAAACCCTCAAGCGTGGAAAGCAGTTCTTCTCGTGCTTTAGGTGCGAACCTATAGGCTGATAGCAGGACGTTGGTGTCGAGGACCACCATGCCGCCCGTAAGCGCCTCGCGAAGCGTCTGGTCTGACGGGGCGAGGAAATGCGTGAAGCCCGTGCTGAAGCCTTTTGTCACCTTTTGCTCCGTATATGTCCAGGGCAATGCTCTAACCGCTGAAAGACGAGGGTAAGGGCCGGCGGGTCAGCTTGCTGTCCTGCCCCGCCCCGGGGCCTACAGGGTTTGGTTTTCGAGAAGTGCTTGATGGCCCAGACTTCGGTTCAGGCGGCATAGCGGGCAGTCATCCAAGGGCTTGGAGGGTGGCCGTCTTCGGCGGTGTGGGGCACACACGGGGCACAAGACACCATCAAAAGTCGTCAACCAGCCACCAACGTTGGCAGCCCGAAACGCCGTGTGGGCAGGCGTCGGGCGCTGTTCTGGCTGGTGGCGGGACAGCGGCTCTAAGTTCCGCTTCAACTCCACGACGTAGCCTGTCGTCGTGCTGGTCAAGGTGATGGACGACTACGGATGCTGGCCCCTGTGGGTTCGTGACGAGGCCAGCGGCGTCTACGAGCCACGCGATCCTGCCACCCTCGGGGTCTCCGCCGGCCTCGTGGGGAGACTGTCGGCCTGGCAGCAGTGGTCGGAATCCATGGTCAACATCGCCGATCCAGGCGACAGCAGAGCAGTCGGGGCAGATGAGGACGCGGCCTTCGTCGCCGAGGGGCGTCTGCTGGCGGCGCGTGTTGCGGAAGAACTACCGCATGCGGTGGTTTGGTACTACGACGACAGCAGCGCCGACACCGCCGGGTCGGACTGAGCACGGCCCCGGGGTGCGGACATCGACAGCAACGGCGACAGCAACAGGCCCGGACGAGGACGGTCAGCAGCCGCCGGGCGCGGACAGTCGCCCGAGCTCACGGATGCGGACGGACACGTCCAGACGAAGCGCCTAGAACTTGTAAGCGAGATGTCGCGGGCGTGGCGGCCGGCTCTGCGAGAGATCTACTCAGCGACGAAGACGCCAACGCCGGGTAGCGTTTCGGTCATCCCTTTGATCCGTAGTACCTGCATGGCACGGTCGATTACCGGCTCGGTGACCCCGTAGTGCTCGATCAGCTCTCGCCGGCTGGGCAGCTTGGAGCCGGGCTGGAACTCGCCTGACGCGATGCGTTCGGCGAGGTCGTCGGCAATCTGCTCGTAGCGGTAACGCGGTGGCACGTGGTTCTCCTCGGTTGGCAACACGAGTAGACCACCTACGTCAGCCCTTGACTACCCAACGGTACCTATGGGAGGTTGCCGAGGAGGTCGATTCCCTCGGTTGGCGCTGTGGGCCGTCCTCGCCGGCGTGGATGTTCGGCGTGTCCCCCGCGTTCGGGCATCCACGCCTCCAGATTGCTCTGGCACAAGGAGACGGCAGTGCTCCCTTCGGCAAGGACAGGGGCAGACCCTGGCGCGAGCGGGCGACGCGAGCCAGTGGAGCGAGTTTCGTACGACGAATACGTGCTGGCGGTGGCGCTGACTCTCGCTCGCCGTCATCGTCCAGTCTGGTCCTGGCGACACTGGCGGCGTATCTGCCGCTGCGGAGGCGAGCTGCCATGCCGAAGTCGCCATCGCATCCCGATTAACCGCGGCCACTGGCCGAGCCAGGATGGCCCGCAGTGACGACTCACCACCCGATCAAGCCGGCCTGGACGTGCGGCGGCTGTGCGGGGGATTGGCCATGCCCGACCCGGTGCCAAGAGCTGCGAGCCGAGTACGACCGAGCCCCGGTGTCACTGGCCCTCTACTTGGCTGCCCAACTCGTCGACGCCGCCCAAGACCTGGCCCACGTTCCCGCCGGTCACCTGCATTACCGCTTCCTCGGCTGGACCCGATGAGCATCCTGCGACGCGGTGACGAGAAGTTCCACTACAGCGACGGCTCCCATAAGTGGATCGCACCGGACCCGGACTACGACCAGGAGGTCTGGGACGAGCAGGTCCGCCAACACAAGCATGGACACCTGAGAAACGTGCACCCGAAGGTGCGGGTCCAACGCCTAGTCTGATGCCAGCAGTACAGCAGCGAAGTACAGCAACGGTGCCGGTCGAACCGAGCCGAGAAGCGCGCGAGCAGGCCGTCTGACCTCGCATCAAGCCGGATCCGACCCGCTTGCCGAGAGTTCACACCGAAAGTGGTCAGGGCTCGGTGCTCCTAGCATTGCTTGTGGTCCGCGGTCGCGGGTCGCTGGTCGTCACACTGACAGGTCCTCTATACATCGATGTCCGGTCGGGTACTCCCGCTGTGCCGGACCAGTAGCTGGTCCCGTTAACCGAGACAGCGATCCCACTCGCGACGCCGTGAACAGCGCATTCTCTGTGCTGACCTCTTCGGCGAATCCGAAGGTGTCAACACGGGCGGCTCGCCGCGCGTCGGCGCGGCTGGGATCACACTGGTCAAGCGCCAGTCTTCTGGTCGAACGGCAGGCCCTGTCCCTCCCGACCGACGACGAGGGTTCCTCCGGTTCTCTTCGCGACAGTCGGAGCGGCGACCGAACGGGCGGTCGGCCTCATGGCGCGACCCGCGCCGCCGCGGTCATCGGGGCGAGTGGGCTCTGGCCGGAGCCGACGGGCATTGTCCGAGGTGGCAGGCAGCCAACGAACCAGTGCCGCCAGTCCCCTAAGACGAGGAGTAGGCCGCCCAGCTCGCGGGCCTGACGAGCGGCGGTCCGGGAGACGACGGATACTCGCCTGATGACTGGACCGGAACTCGACCCCGAACAATATCCGCCCATCGACCCGCGCGAACCGGTGCCCGACGACGCGGGCCTCCTTCTGCCGGGCGCGGCGGACGAACTGCCCGAAGCCCCAGCTGAACCGATGCCGGACGATGGTGGCAACGCCGGCGGCGTACGCGAGCCGGCATAGATCCCTCCGCGAACGAGCGCGACACCAGCCCGACCGCCGACGCCGCCGCCGACGGCGCTCGACACGTCGGGCGCCGCCCGCCGGATCCGCATACGCCGACGGCTACCCGGCACCCCGCCGCGCCCTCACCCCAGACGGACTGTCCGACATCAGCGCCCCGCACGAAGCGGCGGCATCGACATAGTCCACTGGTGGTAGTAGCGGGTTCGCCAGGGTGAGCCGCCGGCGATCAGAATCCTCATCGGCCGCGGAGTGCTCACCGTCGCTGCCGCCTCCATGGCTGCCGGCCCTACCGCGAGTACTCGGCGTTCAGTTCGACACAGGGTCGGCGTCGGTCGGGGCGGCTCCCAGATGCGGGCTTGTCAGGCCGTCAGGCATGTGCCGAGGCGCGCCAGAGGCGAAGTGCTCGGTAGCGAAGGGGCTGGGAGAGTTCGCGCGAGTCCTTCATGTCGGCCAGTACGTCCAGCAGATCCCGGGTGGGCCATCCGGCGTCCAACCAATCGAGTGCCAGGTTCGGCCAGTGCTCCCCCCAAGCGGTGAGCGCGAACCGCACGAGAGCGGGAAGCGGCGTGTCGGCAACAGGCACGTCAGAAAATGCCGCCCTGACCTCGCTCGGGGTGCGCTCCAGCAGTGGCAACAGCCACACCAGCCGGTCCACGGCCGGGTAGACCAACCCGTCGGCAGCGCCCTGGATCAGCCAGGTCCCGGCACCATCCCGCACGAGGAGCAGGCCGTTGCTGACCTTTAACGTCAGATGGGGACGATCGTCGGCAGCGCCCATGTCGAACAGCCTGTCATGCCGTGATAAGGCGCGGCATTCGAGAAGAGGGCCGGTGATGGCCGAGGCGGGTCAGAGTCGGTATTGCGTCCTGTTTCACAGCGGTCACAGCCGGATCTGCAGCCGACCGTTGCTCGCTGAGAGGCACAAACCTCCGTCACTCTCCGTACGCGTTTGGCGAGGACCTCATGTACGCACATGGCGAGATCGGTGCGTTCGTGAGATCAGCCGGCTCGCCAACCGGCCGGGTCGATACCGCCGGGCACTGGCGCCGCGCGGTCGTAGGGCTGCCGGGTAAAGATAAAGGTGCCAAGATCGAGGTGGCTGACGGCGCCAGCGGCGTCGCGTTGCACCCGCAGTCGTTCGCCGGCGAAGTAGCCGTTGATTCCCTCCCAGCCGCCGTCGTCGATGGGGCGTAGCCGTGTGCCGCGCCCGGCGGACAGCGGGGTCAACTCCAGGAAGCCATCAGCTTGCGGGCGAAGCACATAAGGGGCCGGCCCCCAGTACCACGGGCCGGCGAGATCCAGTAGCTGTGAGTCAATTGAGGGCAGCGGTCGCCACGGCGCCGGGATCCGCGGCTCCCGCTCGGCGACCGTCTGCAGGAGATCGGCGGCGAGAGTGCCGGCGGACAGGCCGGCGGTCACGTTTCCCATCACGACCGCGCCCAGAGCGTCATCGGGGCTGACCCACACGGTTGCGACGAAGCCCGGCATCGAGCCGGTGTGCCCGGACAATAGTCGGCCGTCGCGGTGCAGCAGCTGCATGCCGAGCCCGTAGCCGCTGTCTGAGTCCGTCGCCTCCGGTGGGCTCGCCGGGTTGCGCATCTGCGCGACGGTGTCCGGATGGAGCACCCGGTCATCGCCGTCGATGAGGAACGCGGCGAACCTGGCCAGGTCCGTTGCGGTCGACCACAGCTGTCCGGCGGGCGCCATCAGAGCGGTGTCCACGGCGGGCTCCGCTAGGAGCACGTCGGCCCAGGGATGCACTGCCCAGCCCGTGGCATGCGGCGCGACCGGCAGCAGGGTGGTGCGGGTCATCGCGAGTGGCTCCAGCACCTCGCGCCGTAGCACCTCGCCCCACGCCTGGCCCCGAACCCGTTGCACCAGCGCGCCGAGCAGTGCATAGCCGGGGTTGGAGTAGTGGTGGCGCTGTCCGGGCGGATGGATCTGCGGATCGCTGCCCAGCACGTCGGCCAGGTCGGGTCGTAGCGTGCCCGGGGTTCGTTCCCACCACGGGCCGGGCGCCTCAGCGATCAGCCCAGCGGTGTGCGCCAGTAGTGCACCGACCGTGGCCTGGCCCGCGGCCGTGCCGGGGAGATGGTCTGCCAGCGGGTCGGTAAGCGCGAGTCGCCCCTCGTCGCGCAGGCGCAGTACCAGCACCGCCAGGAAAGTCTTGGTGATCGAGCCGATCCGGTATTGGAGGTTGCCATCCGGCACCCTGCCGTCCACTTCTCCCCACCCGTCCACCCACACGGGACGGCCATCACGCACCACGGCAGCGACGACCGAAGGCGCCCGACCCGCTACCTGACCAGTGGCCAGCCGGTGGACCAGCGCACGTCGGGTTTCGGGTAGCAGCGGCGTCGGGATCGGTGACATGCGGGCAAACCTACCGGTGCCCGCACTGCCTCGTAACGATCTGACGCGTGTGGATCTGCCGCTGATGAGGCGTGGCGTCCGTGAGGGCGGCCAGTGATGGTGTGGTCTGGCTCATCCGCTGCGCCGTACGAAGCCGGCCACTGAGGTCGGCAGTTCATCCTGCGGCATGTGCTCGGAGCCGGGACGGACGAAGTCGAACAGGAGCACAACGCGGTCACTGGTGCCGTAGTTCCACGCCTCATGCGTGACGGTGTCGTCGAAGACGAAGGTTTCACCCTCGCGCCACTGTCGAGTCTCGTTGCCCACTCGCAGCGCGCAGTCCTGTGGCACGACGAGTCCGAGATGCGCGCGGTAAACGGTGGTAACCCATCCCTGATGTGGCTTGATGTGGGTGCCAGGAGCCATCCGAGAAAACCCAGCGGTCGTCAGGTGAGGGACCTTCGTCAACGCGGAGGCAGTGTTCGGGCATGCCTCAAGCGCCTCCTCGATCCGCTCCCCGAAGGCGACAAGTCCATAGACACTCCAGCCCTGGCCGTACATCTCGCGCTGGACCCACGGCTGGTAGGTCTCAAGCGGGAGAGCAAGGCATTCATCCCGAATGGCAGCCCACCGTGCCCGAAGGTCGGCCAGGAAGGGGAACTGCCGCTGGTCCACGAACATGGGAAACCATGATGCACGAACGTCGTGTGGTGTGGGCTACGACGCCGCTCCCTGGAGCCAAGCCGGATGAAGGCGGGGTGGTCGGCTGCCCGGCGCTTTTGGGTCTCAGCACGTCCTAACAGATCGTCTCGGGACGTGGCTGGACGATCTTGGTGTGCCTCAGGCGGTTCGTGTCGGCAGAGCTGCGGACGGTCATCGTCAGCGAAGGCGGTGGCACCACCTCCCTGAGGTAGGGCCTTCCGGTGTTGAGTCCGATACTCGAAGTGGATCGACCACGAGAGGCGCAGGGGATGGACGAGCAGGCCGGTAAGCAGGAGGGACCGTCCGCAGAGGAACTCGCAAGCCGCGCTAGGTGGCTTGATCAGTACGTCGAGGCGTTGACCCTGCGATCTGTGGTGGTTGAAGCGGGTAGCGGAACGTACGCGTGTCCATGCTGCCGGCATCCGACGCTTGAGGGGCGAGGTCAGTTCCAGATCTGCTTCGCCTGTGGCTGGGAAGACGACGGGCAGGATGACGAAGACGCTGACACGGTGCGAGGCGGCCCTAACGGTTCGCTCAGTTTGACGGAGGCACGTCGTGCCTATGCCGAACGGCCGGTCAGTCTGGCGGATGCGCGGAGTGCCTATGCCGAGCGACAAGCCCGTTGGAAGCGCAGACACCGCCGATCGGCGCCCGAAACAGGTTGACGTGCTTGGACCGCTTAGCCGGCCGCTTCCACCCTCTCGCGGCGTGTAACGCAGATCCTGATAGCGGTTTGTCAGGCAGGTCATGCGACCGGACACTGCCGCTGCCCGCGGTGTGGGAGGACTTTCTGTACCTCTTCAAGGCGGGCCGAGACGGGCCGCAAGCGTAGCCGCCTGGGCACGCGTCCGCCGCTCCGCTGGTGCTCCGACTCCGGCCACGCAACACGCCCGGCGGCTGGCGCGGAGAGCGGAAGCCCAAGGGGGCCGCCGCAGACAGTAGCGCCGAGTGTGGTTGATGTCCGTGGGCCGGCAGTCGGCCGGGGCGCGGCGGCCGTCGCACCGCCCTGCAGTGGGGCGAGTGCGGTGCGACGGCGACAAAACTTGGCCACTCCTGGCCAAACAAGGCCGGTAGGGTCGTGAATCGGGAGGTACCGCATTAAGCCGAGAGCTGGGTGAATCAGTATGGATCGGCCTGTCCTCTTCGATATCGACGGGACGTTGGTGGACTCGACTCAGGTGGTCACCACCATCTGGCGGGAAGTTGCAACCCGCTACGGGGTCGATGCCGACCCCATCTTGAAGGTCTGCCACGGCCGGCGTGACGAAGATGTCGTCCCAGAATTCTTCTCGCCCGATCTTGTAGCGTCGGTCGTGAGGGAAATAGCTGACCTTGAGCTTCTCCAGGCCGACCTTGTGGAGCCTATCCGCGGGGCCGCTTCTGTCCTGAACAGCGTTACCGAGGGCCGATGGGCCGTCGTCACCTCCGGATCCCGAGCGCTCATGACCGCACGGATGCGTGGTGCTGGGCTAAAAATCCCGACCG
The DNA here is from genome assembly GCF_015751785.1 of Micromonospora vinacea. Lineage (NCBI taxonomy): Bacteria > Bacillati > Actinomycetota > Actinomycetes > Micromonosporales > Micromonosporaceae > Micromonospora > Micromonospora vinacea. Next base: position 3,825,211 of record NZ_JADOTY010000001.1, read on the forward strand.
TCTTCGTGGCCGCCGATGACGTGAGCCAAGGGAAGCCACACCCGGAGGGATACCTGCTGGCGGCGAGTCAATTGGGCGTTGACGCAATGTCGTGTGTTGTCGTCGAGGATTCCCCTGCCGGAGTCGCCGCAGGCAAAGCCGCAGGGGCCGCTGTCGTAGCTCTTGCGGGTACCCACGCCCCTGAATCGCTGATGACCGCAGACGTCGTGATCGAAAATCTCAACGAGCTAGCCCGGGCGATCAAGTCCTTGCCAGCCTGAGCGCCCTGGTTTGCTGCTGCGACAACTTGTGGGACGAGTGACGAACTAGGTGACGACAGGTCAATGAACGTAGGTGGTTCTTCGGGGCGAAGGCGTCAGGCTCTGCCAGCCCTCCGCTGGAGTTTCCGTGCATAGATGAAGGCAGCCAGACCAAGGGTCGCCAGAGCGCCGGCGATCCATGCTGCGAACTGAAACCTCTGCTCGAAGGCCAGGGCGTCCGCGTTCTCCTGCTGGATGGCCTCGGGTGTCGGGTCCTGATCAGGCAGGGTGATTCCGTTCCAGAACGTAAGGCAGGGAAGCAGACAGGCGGCCAACATAAGAATGACCCCGAGGACCGTCAGCATGCGCGCACGGGACACCGCGACAGGCTCCCACAGCCTTGATCGTTCCGCCGCCCCGGAGGCTCCTGAAACCGGGCCGGCCGATACCCCGGTTGGGTCGGAGCGCGGTGCATGCCCGCTTCCGGGCGAGTCGACCAAGCTGGCAATCCTCAGGCAGGATGACCAGGTGGATGCTTGGCAGCCGATTGACGAACTCATTGTGCAACGGCGGAACATCGTGGCGATCAAGGCTATACGTGAGACTGACGCGTGCAGCCTCCAGCAGGCGATCGACCTCTTCGCGGAGCGGGCGGACTTTTTGAGGCGAACACGACCCAGTGAATTCGCGGGCCCTCCCGACTCAGGGCCCCCGGCAAAGTCGTCAGGTGATGCCGAGCAGTGCCAGCGGGCGGGTGCTGTCGCGGGCGTGATGTCGGTTGGCGGCGGCGATGTTGGTGGCTCCGGTCAGGCGCAGGGCACCGATCGCGGCGTTGCGTAACGCGGCCATGACCTCGGGTCCGGTGCCGGTGCGGATCTGGCTGCGGTCTTCGTCGTAGGTGACGTCGCGTACCCAGTGGATTTTGTTCTCGATTGACCAATGCCCGCGGATCCAGCTGGCCGGTTGTGCCGGTTTTGCCTGGTGGAAGCGGAGATCGGTGATGGCGTAGACGGTCTCGGCGGCGAAGCGTTTCGGCTGGTCGAGGAGCAGCGGCGCAAATCGGGTAGTCGCACGGCCACCAGACCACAGCCCAGCACAGTCAGGCTGCGACAGCGATCCTCACAGTCAGCCCAGGATCGCTCGGATGACTGCGGTGTCCCCGTCCAGTTCCAGCAGGTGTACGACCCACCCTCCCGGTTTGGGCTCGGCTCCGGGTTGGTCGCATCCGACTCGCCCACCGCCGTCGGCGCGTATCGCCACAGTGCACCCGGGGCCTGCCATGAAGCCGCCACCGCCGCCCCTGCCATTGGCGTCGGTCAGTCGCACCCTGACACCGCCATTCTCCACGGAGGACGACACCGTCCATTTGCCGAGTGGGAATTCGACCGAACCGGAGAAGGACACTTTGCAGTCGCCGTCGGCACACGCCGTGTACTTGGTGCCGCCCCCGCTCGGCGCCTCCGTCCTCTGTGCCGCTTTGGGCTCCGGTGCCGCTTCGGCCTCCCGTGACTCGTCCGCGGTGGGGGAGGAAGATGCGGAAGGTTCGGCGTCGCGGGGACTTGAGGGGGAAGCAGCGCGGGAGACGGTCGCGGTAGCGGCGGTGTCAGGGCTCGACCACGTGGCATCGGCGGACGATTCCGCCTTGGAGTTGCAGCCGGATACGGCCAAGACCAGCAGTAATGCCCCGATCGCTGTGCGTGTGGCAGAGGAAGGTCGGCAATGCTGCATGCGCGGAGTCTAGTGGCCGGACTTTGCCGGAGCCCTGCCTCCCGACTGGTGTGCACGTCCGAGGGTCGGACGGCATGTGCCGCGGTTGCCGAGCGTGGTGGGCACGGCTCACGCCGTACCCGTGCTGGCAGGTGGAATGGGCAACCAGCCGGCAGGCGCGGGCGATCACCGCCCGCTCCCTGGCGGGTGTGCGGCGACCGTCCACGGTCCGGTCATGCCGATCTGGAGCTGCGGTGGCTGCGGCCTGCCCTGGCCCTGCCTGACTCGGAAGCGCGAGCTGCGGGCGGAGTATGCGGATGCTCCCGTGTCGCTGGCTCTCTACCTCGGGTCCTACCTCGTTCAGGCAACCGAGGACATGCCGTGGACCCCGGCCGGCGTGCTGCACCGCCGGTTTCTCGGATGGACCAGGAGGCAGAGTTGTCGTCAGCGGTACAGCAGCGAGGTGGAGCAAGGGTGCCGGCCGAACCGAGCCAGGAAGCGCGTCAGCAGGTGGGTTCTCCGGCTGCCATGCCAGCTACCAACGTGTTCGGCCCTCGCGGTTCGGGTTGCTGAGAGCCTCCCACTCCTCAACGCTGGGCGGGTATGGCGCCCAGTGCGGCAGGTAGAACGGTAGCCGCGGAGGGTTGGCCACCGTAAACGGCTTGAACTCGGGATCCGCGATCATCCGGTAGACGAACTCCGCCGTCGACATGTCGAACTGGTGCCACGACTCGCCGGCCTCCCTGCGAGAGACCACGGGCCACCGATCCGGCTCCGCCGAGCGGTCCACCAGCCAGAAGTGGTCGCCTTCGCTGATGTCGGTACCCCACTGAAGCAGCCCTGGCTCCGCATCCGGCCTGTAAATCCCGTACGGCTCGAAGATCTGGGCGCCCGACTCACCCTGACCCGCCACCTGACGACCACCGTGCCACATCGACAGCAACGGCGTATCGAAGTGGTCGTCCGTCGGCCGCAGCAGGCTGAGGTAGCCCGAGAACGCCCCCGGCACGAACCGTCGACTCAACTCCTTGAAATCGGCCGGCAGCGCAACGCCGAGCTCGGCTTCCACCTGCTTCCAGCCGGGACCCTCAGTACCCTGGCGCCATCCGGTCACTTCGACGATCCGGTCTATCCACACACCTTGATCGTAGAGAGCGTGGCCGTACAGCCAAGCCAGCCGACGGGCAAGGGTGACGAGTGGCAGAGCCGGGTTTAAAGCCGTCGAATGCTCCTTGTGGTCAGTACAGCGGGCGGAAGTCTGGGCCGCTGGCGGTTGCGACCAGTTCCCAGCCAAAGGCTTCCAACGTGATGTCTGTCCGGGCACCGAAGGTCTTGAACAGTTTGGCGACCGGGCCGTCCGGAAGGCTGTCGGCGACGTCGGCGAACACTGTGGCCGGGGACGCGCCAAGCTGCTGTGCCACGATCCACGGCAATGCCAAACCCGTCATGAGGTCCCGGACATCGCCGGGTTCCAAACATCCGGCGAGCCCTGTTGCAAGCAATGAACGGCGTAGCAGGCCGGGAGAGTCTTGCCTCAGCGCCAGTGTGGCGAGACGGACGCCGTACCGTCCCAGGGCGAGTGAAGCAGAGGGGTCGAGGGAACTGATGAATCCTTGATCCATGCGTCGCGGCGCGCGGGCCAGAATCGCCTCTGCCAGCCGGTCCTGCTTCCCCGGGATCCTCTCGAGGTTGGGCTTCACCGGGCCAGAATGGCAGAACTCGATCAGCCCGACTACCCCCGCAGTGAGGCCCGCTCTACGTGGTGAGTGACGAACTGCGTGACGACCGGAGCGTGCGGTGGCGGACGACCACGGATAGTGGGCGCCTGTTCCCGCAGGCAGAGCGGAGTATCCCGCCTGGGTGGGGTCTCCTCATTGACCTGTCGGGACGAAGGAGTCGCGGATGAGGGGTGAGGCGGGCCGGTGCCGTGGCAGCATGCAGCGGTGACGTTCGATGATGACCGGTATCTGGATGCCTTCGTCGACTACAGCAGAGGCCGCCATTTCGTTCGGCTCGACGTCGAAGTGCCAGCAGAGACTCTGACGGACGGGTTCACCGGTCCTGATGACGATGTGCCACACGGCTCGTTGTGGTTGTCGGCAGACCGGGCCGAGGCGGTGGCCAGGGCCTTGCTCAGTTGCGCGGCAGAGGTGAGGAAGCAAAGCCGTCTGAGCGGCTTGTGAGTGGATTACCGACCACTCACCCAGTTGATCATCGGCTGATATCCATTCGGGACAGAAAGCCGGTGCCGGTATCCTCTGGCGGTGCAGGGAGAGTTTCGCCTTCGGCAGGTGATTACCGGGATTGGGCACGCGGCGGACGTGTCTGTCGTGGTTGAGGCGGCAGACCGTGACGAGGTAGACGTCTCGCCGGATGCCTTTGCCTGGTTGCGGGATGCCTATGGGCCGCGAGCTGTGGTCGATCGACCGGTCAATGGTCGGCTGGTGGTGTGAGCCTGGAACCACCGCCCCGTCTGACGGCGAACGGCGCGATCTTCCCGTCATAGCTCGGACTCTGCGCCGTCCCCAAGCCCTGGTGCCTGCTACTTTTCGTCGCCTTCGTCGTCTCGCATCAGACAGTCGAGGTCCTCAGGGCGCAACCGCTTGATCTGGGTTTCCAGTTTGCGGCTGTACTGACGATCGTTGGGATTCATTCCGTTGCGAGATCGAGAACTGCGGCCGTACTGCTTGAGGAAGCCACCCAGCTCTCGACGTATGCGTTCCCGCCGGCCCGACATGGATCGCACTCTAGGCCCCAAAGGGCGAACCTCGCCCTCCCATTACCGCCGGCCGGTAGCAACAGTGACAGCGGCGACCGAGACGAGGACGGCCGGGACGACGCGGCGGGTGTCGTACCAGCCCTGGTGGCAACGGATGATGCCCGTATCAGCCGTTGGCCGTCGAGCCTGGAAATCGAGATCGGCGTCGTCGCGGGGCAACGCCTACTCCGACGAGCGAGCGAGTCCGGAGACGAGCGCGGCGAACCAGGCATGACGTGTTCCTTCACCGACGCGGATCGACGTCAACGAACTCTTTGTCCAGGAGATCGGCTGCTTCCTCGACGGTGACCGCAAACTCGTCCGGCGGGATCCTGGCGACGAAGACCTTCCCCAGATCCTCCGCGAAGGGATGGCTTGCCCGCCAGAACGCGAAGACGATCACCAGGTCGTCTTCGAGGTAGGCGTACGTGGACACGTTGTCGACGGTCTCGCCCCACTGTATGAACCAGAACTGCTCCCGGAACCCTGTCTCGTCGGCGTCAAGCATTCGGAAGATTTCCTCCGGGGCACGGCCGGGGGACGGACAGGGCTTGACGTCACGTCGGTTCACCCGGGCAGCGCTCGCCCGCATCGCGTGAGCGAAGGACGGGACAAAGACCGAATTGTCGTCGGTGGTCAGCCGCTTGCCAGCCATCCAGAGGTCGACAACGCGGAGTGAGGGCGGTTGGACCTCGCCCACCTCCACAGCGAAGGTGGCCCGGTCACCGAAGCAACGTTTCATCAGCCCGCGAGGCTAGCAGCGGCATGCCGCACGACAGTCCTTTGGCAACGCATTGAAAGACGTTGACGGAGATCATCTTGCTGTCTAGGGTGAGCGCGCCATGACGTTCTGATGATGCGGGGGCTGGAATGTTCGTCGGATCAACCTTGGGTGCGCGTACCCGTCTCACTCGCCGTGGTGTTGCTGCATTGGCCGCGTCGCTGGCCCTGGCCGCCGGTTCGATGCTGGTGGCATCGCCTGCGTCGGCGGCAGTTCGAGGACCGTCCGAGACGAAGGCGCCTGTTCAGCCGGCAATCAGCTTTCCGGACGGGGACAGTGCCGGCGAAGGTGGCCAGATTGCCATCAGGTTCGACGCGAACGGCGACACCCGGGTGACCAGGTTCCGGTACAGCGTCGGCGACACGAACCTGGGCAGCGAGGTCCTCGCGGCTTCGGACGGTACGGCTAATGTGACGATCGACGTCGGCAGCGTGACGGGTCAGCGGCCGGTCTACGCGGTGGCGGTCGACCGCCGCGGCCGGCTGAGCCCCATGACGCAGGGAAGCTTCACTGTGTCCGCCATCTGGAACCTCGAGGGCCAAGCGCTGGACATGACCACCTGGCTGCCGCTGGAGGGGGCGACAATTCGACTGGAGCCAGCTGGGATCGAGTTCGTGACCGGTCCCGATGGTGCCTTCCGGTTCGCTGTCGACCCGGGCCTGTACAACCTCGTCGGCACCTACGCTGGCCCGCCCAGCCTCTACGGCAGCAGCCAGCAGTTCGAGCTTGACCACCAGAAGTGGCACTTCGACCTGTACCTGTACCCCGACTCCGGGAGCTGATGACCAGCCTCCGCGACGATGGATTGGGATGGCCCTGGCGCTTAGCGCCAGGGCCATCTTCCTATCGTTGGTTTCGGGCGCTTGGTGGTACCGCGGTGAGGTCGGATTGATTTGCGCTGCTGTGCACAGCAGTTGGGCTGCTGCGGGCCGAATGGCCCTCTTGTCCGGCGGTCGTGGCGGTACCGGTCGACGGGTCTGGTCAGGAAACGTCCGGCTTCCAGAGCAGGATCTCGCGGTGGTGGCTGAAGCCGTTACGCAGGTAGAAGTCGACAGCGCGGCGGCCGGAGTGGACGGTTACGTGCAGCAGCCTTCGCGCACGGGCCTCGGTCAGGATCGCGGCCACGAGGGCACCACCGATGCCGCGGTTGCGGTACTCCTCGCGGACTTCGACCGACTGGATATCGCCGTACCGGCGGTCTAGCGAATCGTTACTGGGCACTCGTTCTGCGACGAGGAGCCAGGCGGCGCCGACGACGTGCCCGTCGATTTCGGCGACGAACGGCAGATGCGTGTCCGTGTGGGAGGCCACCCAGTCGGCGTACGCGCTGAAATTGTCCCTGTCGATGCCGCGTAGTTCCGCGAGCGCCGCCACGTCTGCCGCGATGGCCCTCCGCACGATCACCCGGCGAAGTCTAGGCGAGTCGGTCGCTGGCGGTGCCCCCAGCCGGCCCGGCCGGCAGAGGGTGAAAGGTTGGTGCCAGTCGGCATGGCGGCGTGATCTGGATCGATGGGCTCGGGTTTCGGAGTGTCGGTGCGGGAGTGGCGTCAGGAGTTCTTGGCGCGGACGAAGTCCGCATAGTCCTCCCCGGCGACGCCATGGTTGACCCAGCGATGCGGCAACGCCCCGGTCGTCCGCTCTGCCAGATCCAGAGCTTCGGCCGGGTCCTGAACGTGACCGATCACGCGACCAGGCCCAGGGCCGTCCTCGCGGTCCCGATCGAGCGACGGAAACACCGAAAGGTCCCGGCAGCTCTCGTCGTTCAGGTCCTCGACATCATGGACGGACACGTTGTAGCCGTCTTGCCAGGGCCAGATGGCAACCCAGCAGATGCCGCCAGCGCCCTCCCGCGTTACGGGTCCGAGGAACTGCTCGACCTCCTTCCTGCGACGCAACGCGCCAAGGAGAAGCGACCGGCTGAGGTATCGCACGGTGGAACGCTATCCGGCGTGAGCGCGAACGATGTGGAGCACCTCGGAGACCAGTGGGCGCAGCTCCGGTGGGCTTTCGTTGGCGCGAAGGTTCAGCAGGGTGAGGATGGCTCGGCGGACTCTCGGGTTGTCGTTTGCCAGGAAAATGTGCAGGCCGACTTCTTGGAAGGTATGCCGCAGGTCGGTGCACCGATCGTCCTCGGTATCACTGCCCGCGACGCGCAGGTATGTGCAGTACCAGGCGTCGGCCGCGCCGATGATCTCGTAGTCCGTCCCCGTTCGGAGATGTTCGAGCAGCCTGGTCTGGACGCGTCGGCGGCCGAAGGCGGCGAGCGCTGGTCTGATGTGCCACTGGGTGTGACTTGGGTCAGGTTCGTAGACGGCCGCGAGCACCAGCGGTTCGAACAACTCCTCGGGCTGCGGCGGCAGCGCCGCCCGCATGATCAGCAGACTGACACTGCATTGCCAGTGCCGCCGGGCCCGCGGGTCGTTGCGCGCGTCGCCGGAAGGTGCCGGCGGCGCCGCAAGGTTGAGAATTTTGAGTACGTCACGAAGGGCGCGTTCGTAGCGGTCATAACGCTCGAAGCGGCCCGCACTCACGGCTGAGACTCTACGTGGGCACACGTGGCGACTGCAGCCTTCGTGAGCAGCAGCGGGCGCCAGCCGCAGCCGCGCGACAGGGCGGTACGCGTCGTCGCCGCCGGGCTTGTTGGCGCGTGGTCGCGGTGCCGTGCATCGATGGGACTGTCAGAATGTGTCGATGGAGCCGGTGTGCGGACGCGGGGAGAAGCATGAGCGACTTTAACGACAAGATCATCGCGGAGTTTCGCGCCAACGGTGGGCAGGTCGGCGGTCAGTTCGCTGGCGCCCCGCTGTTGCTGTTGCACACGGTCGGTGCCAAGAGCGGCCAGCCTCGCGTGAGCCCGATGATGTACCAGAAGGTCGACGGCGGATATGCCGTGTTCGCCTCCAAGGGCGGTGCGCCCAGCAATCCTGACTGGTATTACAACCTGCTCGCCCACCCGAAAGCCCAAGCGGAGATCGGTACGGACAAGGTCGAGTTGGTCGCCAGAGTTGCCGCCGGGGACGAACGGGAACGGATCTGGAGCGCGCAGAAGGCCGCGTATCCAGGCTTCGCCGACTACGAGCGGAAGACCAGCCGCCAGATCCCGGTCGTCGTGTTGGAACCCGCGCCCTAGGCAGGGACGGTACAACCGAGTGCAGATCTGACGCGCGAGCCCGTCGGCGGGGGCGCCCCCGCCGACGGACCTCACCAGAAGACGGCGCCTACGGTTTGCGGGCGAGGAGCCCGACGAAAGTGTGATAGGTGTCGGTCTGCACCCCAGCCGGTGCGTCCGGCTCTGGACGCCACTCGGCCAGCGGCACCAGTCCCGGCTCCAGCACCGTCAGCCCGTCGGCGAACGAGAGGATCTCCTCGTCGGTACGCCAGCGGCCGGTGCCCAACGATTCGTTGAAGATCCGCTCGACCTCGCGGGCCTTGCGGGAGCCCTCGGGGTCTCGCTCGCCCGGGTCACGGAAGTGCGAGATCGCCACGTAGCTGCCGGAGGGCAGTGCGTCGATCAACGCGGCTGCCACCGCTCGCGGGTCCTCGTCGTCGCCGAGGTGGTGCAGGATCGCGAAGAGCAGCAACCCGATCGGCCGGTCGAAGTCGAGGAACCGACGTACGTCCGGGTGGTTGAGGATCGCCTCCGGCTCCCTGATGTCCGCTTGGATCACCGTCGCGGTGCCCTCAGCGGCGAGCAGGGCCCGCCCGTGTGTCAGGACGATGGGGTCATTGTCCACATAGACCACCTGAGCCTTCGGGTTCTGCTCGGTGGCGACCTCGTGCACGTTGCCCTGGGTGGGCAGCCCCGACCCGATGTCGAGGAACTGGTCGATGCCCGCCTCGCTGACGAGGAAGCGAATCACTCGACGCAGGAAGGCCCGGTTCGCCTGGCCGGCTGCCGGCCCGTCCGGTGTGATCCGCAGGGCGTGCTCGGCGACCTTCCGGTCGACCTCGAAGTTGTCCTTGCCGCCCAGGAAGAAGTCATAGACCCGGGCCACGCTGGGAATGTTGGGGTCGATGCCGGGGGGTGCCGCCTTGTCGCGGGTCACAGGCGTCTCCTATCGAAGGGGGATTGGCGCAGGCTGAGGTCTGCGGCGGTGCCGGCGTTTCGGCGAGTGTAACGATCGGGGGCATCGAATTTTGCCCCACTGGTATCGCTCCCAGCGACGCGGCCCGGGCGTCAGGAACAGTTCTTGCCCTTGTTGATGCAGGTGGCGATGCGTTGCATCGTCTGGGCGGAGTTGACGTTGACGAAGTCGTTGTGGTCGGAGAAGGGGTTGTGGTTCTCCTCAGGGAAGGAGTCGAGGGCGTACTGGCCTCTGACCTGCACGTCGCGGGCGATGTCGTAGGCCACGGTGATCCGCAGCTGCGGGATCGCGCGGAAGCCCTGCGGGCAGGCGCCGGTGGCCTTGTCGGCGAACGCGACGTGGTTGCGGTGGTTGTCGCTGTCGATGTTCCTGCCGTCCCAGCAGCCGGGGAAGTCGTGTACGCGCTGCACCCGGCTGCCGGCGGGGCAGATCGGGTACTTGTCGGAAAGCCGGTCGGTGAAGCCCGAACAGGTCCAGGTGGCGCGGGCGTTGGCCGGACCACGGCTGGTGGGCTTGGCGTCGCCGGTGAGGGCCCGCAGGAACTTCGGCATCGGTACGACCTTGCTGACGGGGTTGCCGCGGTACTCGATCAGCACCTGCGCCGGGCGGACGATGCCGCCGGTGTTGCCGGGCAGTTCGAAGTTGGGTCCCTGCGGGTCGGGGAGCGCGGCGGCGCTGGTGGGTGCGCTGCTCGGTGCCGCCGGGGTGCTGGGGGCCTGGTCCAGCGTGCAGCCGGCGAGCGCTTCGAGACCCTGCGGGCGGGCGGCCTGCCGCCCGATCGCGGTGGCGATCCGGTCGAGCACGGCGACCCGCTTGGCGCGCAGCGGTCCGAGGATGGCGTTGTCGACGAAGGCCGGGCCGCCCTGGCCACGGCTGGTGACCAGGCGTTCGTTGGCCTCGGAAATCTGCCGGTCGAGGTCGTCGAGGTTGCGGTTCACCTCGGCGAGCGCCCGATCGGGTATGCCCGGCAGCCTGTCCCGCACGGCCGGGCACTGGATTCGCGGATTCGCGGCCTGGGCCGCCTCGACGCTCGACCGGTGGGCGCTGCCGGGCATCCGGGCATGCATGTCGTCGTAGCTGACGTCACAGTCGACAAGCGAGACCAGGCCGGGCTGGGTGCCGCCGGCGGCGGTGATCGTGGTGCTGATCTGCTTGATCATCGCGGCACGGCGGGCCCGCAGGGAGTCGATGACCTCCCGGTTGAAGGAGGGGTCGATGCGGCCCCGGCTGGCGGTCATCCGCTGGTTCGCGGCGGCCTGCTGGCGATCCAGCTCGGCCAGCAGGCGGTCGACGGTGCTGCGGGCCCCGGTGGGGACTGCCCGCAGCCGTTTGCCGACCGAGGGGCAGACGACCATCGGCTGGGTCTGGGCGAGGGCCTGCTGGACCTGCTTGCCGCTGCGGACGGTCTTGTCGATGCGTACCACCGGCCAGAAGTAGGACGACTTGTCACCGTTGCGGCAGGTGGTGCCGGAGGCGTCCAGATCGGCGTTGGAGGAGTTCGCCGTGATGGCCAGGTTGCCGACGAAGTCGTGGACGTGTTCGGCGCCGTTGCGGATGCCGGGCTGAGCCACCGGATTGTCCGGGCTGAACTTGCCGTTGCCGTTCGTGCCACAGTCGACGGTGAACCGGCCGGTCGACGCGCCGGCGGCCGGGCGCGGGTCTCGCACGTTCGGCGGCACGTTCTCGATCGACACGAACTGGTCCAGGCTGGTGGCGGCATCCGCGGTGCCCTTGCCGCCGCTGGAGACGAAGGTGGCGGTGAGCGCGCCGGTGGCCGCCAGCACGAGCGCGGCCATGGCGAGCCTGGCCGGCCGGGTCTGGACCAGTGCGGTCCCGTTCTTTCTGCGGTTCATCGGAATCTCCTCAAAGCCGGAAAGCGGCTCCGGTGATGGGCTGTCTCCCCTCGGTACGGGCCGGCGCGCGGCCAACGGTCAACGGTTACCGGGCACGTCATGGTTCGGTAAGAAGTCGGGAATGAGCCGGGCAGATCGCCGGCCGAGGCGTGAGACACGTTGGCGATCATCGATCTACTGCGCCATCGTCGACGTATGACAGGCGTTCGCTCGTCCTCGCTGTTCCGCCGTCTGCGGTCGGGTCTGCTGGCCGCCGTCGTGCTCTCCGCGGCGGTGCTCGGCACCGCTCTGAGCGCCGTACCGGCGGCCGACGCCGGCACGGCTGCGCCCGCCGCGCATCCGGGGGTCGCGCCGGTGCCCGCTGGGGCCGCGGTGTCTGTCGCAGCGCCGACTACGCCGTCCAGTACGCCGAGTACGTCGCCCGTCCCCCCGAGTGCGCCCACGAACCTGACCGCCAGCGAGGTCCGGAGCGCGTCGGTCACCCTCACCTGGACGGCCGCCACGTCCGGCTGCTGCGCCATCGCCGGGTACGACATCACGTACTACCAGGAGTTCGGCGACATCGTCTTCAGCGCCAGCGCCGGGGCGGTCACCAGCACCACGATCACCGGCCACCTTGCAGCGGGCCAGCAGTACACGTTCCGATTGATCGCCCGAGACAGCCTCGGACAACGGTCGAACTGGTCAAACGCGCTGACAGTGGTCACACCGGTGACGGACACCGGCCCGGACACCACCCCGCCGAGCGCGCCGCAGAACCTGACCGTCGGCGAGGTGACCGCCTCGACCGGCACGTTGTCCTGGTCGCCGTCGACGGACAACGTCGGCGTGCTCGGGTACAACGTCTACCGGTTCGACGGCTGGTTCACCTCGCAACTGGTCGCCACCGTGCCGGGTACGACGTACACGACGCCGCTACCTGCGTCGACGCCGCTGCGGAACCTGTACTACGTGCGGGCACGGGACGCGGTGGGCAACGTGTCGATCGCGTCGAACACTGTCACTCTGCCCACGACGACGACCACTCCGACGCCCCCGCCGCCCTCGACCTGCCGGGTGACCTACCGCAACCAGTCCGAGTGGCAGGGCGGGTTCGTAGCCACGGCGACGGTCCACAACGCCGGGGCGGCACCGATCGACGGCTGGGCCGTCACCTTCAACTTCCCGGGAGACCAGCAGGTCACCTCGGGGTGGAACGCCGCGATCGGCCAGACCGGGGCCACCGTGACCGCTCGTAACGTCGACTGGAACCGCGTCCTCGCGCCGAACAGCTCCGCGACGTTCGGCGTCCAGGGGCGGTGGGACGTCAGCGACGCGCCACCGACCGGCTTCTCGCTGAACGGCGCCCCCTGCACTGTGGGCTGAAGGAGTCTCGTGAGCACACATCCGGTCACCTCCCACCGCCGCACTCGGGCCCTGCTCGGGGCTGTCGCGGCTGGCCTCCTCGCCGTCGCCACCACGCTCGGCGGCGCGCCCGCGCCTGTCTCCGCCGCTAACACGCTCACCATGCGGGGCGCCGACGTCTCCTCGTTGCAGCGCAGCCTGGACCTGGGCGCCAAGTACTACGACGCCGGCGGGGTGGCCCGCGACCCGCTGGACATCCTGAAGTCCGTCGGCGTCAACTACGTCCGGCTGCGCGTCTGGAACAACCCGATCAGCGGCTACAACAACAAGAACGCGGTGTTGGGCCAGGCGAGGGCGGCCAGGGCGAAGGGCCTCAAGGTGCTCATCGACTTCCACTACTCCGACACCTGGGCCGACCCTGGCAAGCAGTACAAGCCGGCCGCCTGGGCCGGCCACAGCCTGAGCCAACTGCGTACCGACGTCTACACCTTCACCTACGACGTCTGCGCCAGCCTCCGGGGGCAGGGCACCCCGCCGGACAGTGTGCAGATCGGCAACGAGATCAACGTTGGGATGCTGTGGAACGAGGGCAAGGTCGTCAACAACGACTTCGCCCCGCTGGCAGGGCTGCTGAAGCAGGGCTACAACGCGACCAAGGCGTGCGGCAGCGGGATCCCGGTGATGATCCATACCGCCAACGCCGACAGCAACGCCAACGCCCGATGGTTCTACGACGGCATCCGCGCCCAGGGTGTGCAGTGGGACATCACCGCCCAGTCGTACTACTGCATGTGGCACGGCAGCCTGGCGAACCTCTACAACAACATCGTCGACCTGCGCGGTCGCTACGGCAAGCCGGTGGTGATCGTGGAGACCGCGTACCCGTTCACCCGGAACAACGCGGACAGCGAGCCGAACGCCATCGGCGACGCGACCTGTGACGGCATCAGCGCGACCTGGTCCGGGCAGGCCCAGGAGTTCGACTGGGTCCAGAACACCGCCCGCAACGCGGGTGCCATCGGTGTCTTCTACTGGGAACCGACCTGGTACGCGGTGCGCGGCAACGGCTGGGACCCGGCCAACATCAACGGCACCGGAAACCAGTGGGACAACATGGCCGTCTTCGACTGGTCCGGGCGGGTGAACCCGGGCGTGCGCTGGACGCCCTGACTGCAGCAGCTGAGCCAGCATCGGGCAGCCGGCGGGTGCCGTCCAGGCGAGGAGATGTCCGCGTGTGCTGTTACCTTGCCGGCCGTGGATGATCAGCAGACGTGGATCGACCGGATCGTCGAAGCGACCGGATGGTGCCACGATCCTGAGGGTGATGCCGGCTGGGAGCAGGCGGAAGCCGAACTGGGGGTCGTGCTGCCGTCGGACTTCAAAGAGCTGTGCCGGCGGTTCGTGCCGGGGGCGTTCTACGCGTACCTCGACCTTCTGCGGCCGACCGACAGCCACGCCCAGCCGTTGCTGCGGACCTGGGCCTCCTGTCGGCAGTGGGCAGTTGGCCATGAGTCGGCGCAGCTGTGGGGCCCCTACGAGCTGTACGAGCCTGACAAGGGGCCTGGGCTGATCCAGTGGGGCAGTGACCAGACCGAAGGGGAGTACTACTGGCTGGCGGACCGCTCAGTGGAGCCCGATCGGTGGCCTGTGGTCGCGCGGCGGGACGGCATCGAGTCGTGGCACCAACTCGACATGTCGACGGCCGAGTTCGTCTACCGGGTGATCGCGGATCCGGCGTTCAAGCCGTTCACCGTGGCCGACCCACCGCGGCGGCCCTTCTACCTGCCGCACTGGGGCCCGTTTCCGATGAGCGCCGAGGACTGGAACGCTCTCACCGACCCGAATCGCGGGAGTTGAACCACGGTCTGGAAGGGTCGTTGTTCACTGACACTCGGGTGGACGTCGAGGTCGGCGAGAAGCGTTTCGCAGGTTCAACGGGCGTCGTGGACGGCGATCGGCGCCACGATCAGGCGGCGGGTGATGATCAGCAGGTGTGCGTCTGCCAACTCACCTTCGTCGCGAACATTGGCACGTACAGGTCCCCGCCGCCGGGGCGAGCACAGATCGCGCCGGAAAGCTGCGTCCCGAGGTAGTTGTACGACCAGGTGATCTCGGCGTTGCGGGAGGTGCGGTTGTAGAAGTTGAAGGCCGGGACGTTACCGGACCATTCGGTAGTGGTCACCAGAGACGGAGTCGCGGTCGGACCCTCTGCCGGGTGATCCCAGTTGGGCCAGATGCAGAACGTGCCCTGCGGACAGTTCCCGGGTGGCCAGGCTTCGTCTGACGCTTGGGAGCTTGCCGCCGAAGCGGCGGGGGCGGTGGCCAGCACGCCGGCGACGGACGCGGCGAGGGCGATGGATTTCAACAGCACGGTTCACCTCATTGAATAGACATTCATGGATGAATGCCAAAAGGCTACCGGTGGAAATTTGAAGGGTCAAGCAACGGGGTGCGACGACCTGCGCAATCGTCCGATCACTCCATCGGCACCGGCTCAGGCCGTGACGTCGTCGTGGGTGACGGTGATGACGATCTTGCCGACCTGGCCGTTGGCGGCCATGTAGCGGTGGGCCTCGGCGATCTCCGTGAGGTCGAAGATGCGATCGACGACCGGGGCGATGGCGCCTGAGGCGAGTCCCGCGTTGACGAAGGCGACGGCGCGGCGCAGGCGTTCCGGGTTCATCGTGATCTCGAAGAGGGTGTAGGTGCTGCTGTTCAGAGCCGGGTAGGACTGCGCGTTGGGTAGCGGGGTGGGGCGCGGGTCGAGCGCTCCGTAGACCACCAGGAACCCGTCCGGGGCGATGCCCAGGGCGAGGGTCTCCACGCCGGGCCCGGCGATCGGGTCGAACGCCAGGCGGACGCCTTCGCTGCCGGTGATTTCCTTGATGCGGGCAGGAAGGTCCTCGTCGTTGGTGACGATCACGTGGGCCGCGCCGGCGTCCAGCAGACGCTGCTTCTTGCCGGAGCCGCGCGTGGTGGCGATCGGGATCGCGCCGATGTGGTTGGCGAGCTGGATGGCGGCGAGGCCGACGCTGCTGGAGGCTGCCGCGATCAGCACGTGGTCGCCAGGGCGCACCTTTCCGGACTCGATGAGGGGTCCGTAGGCGGTGATGTAGGCCATCCAGACGGCCGCCGCCTGGGTGGGCTCGACGTGGACGGGGCGAGGCACGACAGCCGAGGCCGGAACGATGATATGGGTGCCGTACGTGCCGTACCTGCTCTGCAGGAACGCCGGCACGACGCTGACCGTGGCACCCTCGGCGAGGCCATCCACACCCTGGCCGACCGCCTCGATCACGCCGGCCGCCTCGTAGCCGAGGGTGGAGGGAAGCACCGGCTGGTCGAAGTAGGCGCCGTCGCGGTACATGATTTCGGCCCGGTTCAGGCCGATGGCGTCGACGCGGATCCGGACCTCGCCCGCGCCGGGTGCGACCACCTCGACGTCGTTGAGGGTGAGGACCTCGGGGCCACCGATCCGATTGAACTGTACGAGCTTTGCCACGGTGCATCAGTCCTAGCGATAGGAGTCACGGGACGGCGCCGAACCAACGTGCCGCCGTCCCGCACGCTACCGCTAATCTCGATTGCGATCAAACTACGACGGTCGTCGTAGTAATGACACGAGCTCAGGCCGCGCCTGCCCGCGTCTCGGTGCCGGCGGCAGCCACCACCGCCGAGAGCAGGCCGGGAAACCGGCGTTCGATCTCGTCCGCGCGCAGGGCGTTCATCTTGGTTGTTCCCACGTAGTACTGGCGGATCACGCCGGCCTCGCGCAGCGTGTTGAAATGGTGCGTCAGCGTCGAGACCGACACGGGCGTCTCGAACGTGCCGCAGCTCATGTCCGTGCCATTGCTGGCCAACTGGGACACCACCGCCCGTCGTACCGGATCCGCCAACGCCTCCATGACCTGCTGGAGGGAGACCTCGGACAGGTCGGGGTGCTCCACGGTCCGGGCGGCACTACGAGGGCGGGGCACGGCAACTCCTTGGAACGGGCGCATCGCAACCCAGCCATCGTACGACGCTGATCAAAGTATCCCGGACCGATCAGACCCGGGCCCCGTCGGATCGTCGCCCTGTCGGGCCGGGGATAGGCAGAACGCCGATAACGGCGACGATCTGTCGCAGGCTGGTGACGAGCGATCGGAAGTCGCTCGTGGCATCCAGGAAGAGAAATCAACATGATCTTGCAGAAGCACGCGATCGGTGGTCAAGGGCTGGTGGCCTCGGTCGAGGGACTCGGCACCATGGGCATGACCGCGATGTACGGCACCCCGGACGACACCGAGTCCGCCGCCACCGTTCACCGCGCACTCGAACTGGGCGTGACCCTGTTCGACACCGCCGACATGTACGGCCCCCTCACCGGGGAGGAACTGCTCGGCCGGGCACTGAGAGGGCGTCGCCACCAGGCCGTAGTCGCGACAAAGTTCGGCGGCGTGACGCTCGACGATGCCGGCCGCATCATCGGCGGCGCCAACGGGCAGCCTGACTACGTCCGCAAGTCGCTCGACGGATCGTTGCGCCGGCTCGGCACCGACTACGTCGACCTGTACTTCCAGCATCGGGTCGACCCGAACGTGCCGGTCGAGGAGACCTTCGGCGCGCTCGGCGAACTCGTCGCCGAAGGCAAGATCCGCTACCTCGGGATCAGCGAGGCGTCGCCGGAGAACATCCGTGCCGCGCACGCCACCGCGCCGCTGTCGGCGGTGCAGACCGAGTACTCGCTGTTCACCCGCAACGTGGAGACCAACGGTGTGCTCGACACGGTGCGTGAACTGGGCATCGGGTTCGTGGCGTACGCACCGTTGGGCCGTGGTTTCCTCACCGGCTCAGTTCGTAGTCTCGAAGACCTGCCCGAGAACGACTGGCGTCGTACCTGGCCCCGGTTCGCCGAGGAGAACCTGCGGCAGAACCTGCTCCTGGTGGACCGGATCCGCGCCATCGCGGAACAGGCGGGTGTCACGCCCGGCCAGCTCGCGTTGGCCTGGGTGTTGGCGCAAGGTGACCACGTCACCGCAATTCCGGGCACCAAGCGCCGCACGTATCTGGAGGAGAACGTCGCCGCCGCGCAGCTCAAGATTGACGCCGGCTTGCTCGATGAACTGAGCGCCGCCGCTCCGGTCGGTGCCGCCGTCGGCGAGCGCTACACCGGACCGGCGATGGCCGCGATCCAGGAGTAGCTTCCGACATCGACGGGATTGGCGGCGCCACCAGCGGTGCTGGTGGCGCCGCGATCCGGAAGGGCAGTTCGTGGCACGAACCGAACTCGGCGACTTCCTGCGAGCTCGCCGACAAGCGCTTCGCCCGGCTGACGTCGGGCTCCCCTCACGCGGGCGGCGTCGCACCCCCGGCCTCCGCCGTGAGGAGGTCGCACTACTGGCAAATGTGTCCGTCGACTACTACGAACGACTCGAGCAGTCGCGCAACACCAGCCCCTCGGAGGCTCTACTCGGCAGCCTGGCCCGGGCGCTGCGACTCTCCGTCGACGAACGGGACTACCTCTACCGCCTCGCCGGACATCCGGCGCCGACGGCCTCCACCATCAGCGGGTACGTCGATCCCGCGATGATGTTCCTCCTCGACGCACTCACCACGGTGCCCGCGCACGTCATCGACGACCGCACCACCATCCTCGCCCAGAACGCCCTCAGTCGCGCGCTGCTGGGCTCCTGGACCGACGGCGACGACCGGCACTCGAACGTGACCTGGCGCTGGTTCACCCACCCCGAATCCCGCGCGCTCAACGTGCCGGAGGAACACGAGGCGATCGGCCGCGGATACGCGGCCGACCTACGAGCAGCCGCCGCGCGCGGCGGCCACGACCCCGTATCCGAGCAACTGATCGCCGATCTCACCACCGTCAGCCCGGAGTTCGCCCAGTACTGGTCCGACATGCAGGTCGCCCCGCTACAGACCACCCGCAAAATCCTCGTCCATCCGCAAGCCGGGCGGCTCGACGTACAGTGCGATTTCGTTCTCAGCACCACCACGGGTCAGCGCTTGGTCATCTTCCGGCCGCAACCCGGCACGGCCACCGCCGACAGTTTCGACTTCCTGCGCGTCCTCGGCGAACAATCCTTCGATCGCTCCTGAATCGCTAGGCGGATTCCGTCACTGTGCTGCGGCGGCCCGCTCCTGTGCGGCGTCTGCTCCCCAACTAGCCAGCAGCCGAAGCGCCTCTTCCGAGAGCGACCCGGGCTCGGCGTGGTAGGTGCTCAGCAACTGCTCCGGATCACCGGGGAGCGCGAGTGTCTCGTAGCGAAGGGTCAACTCACCCACGAGTGGGTGTGACAGGCGCATGATGCCGTGCGTCTTCTTCTTGACGTCGTGGGTGGCCCACAGCCTGCGGAAGTCCTCGCTCTTCAAGGACAGTTCGCCGACCAGGGACGCCAGCGACGGGTCGTCCGTGTGCAGGCCGGCACCCAGCCGTAGCTGTCCCACCACGTCGTACGCCTTGGCTTCCCAGTCGGGGAACAACGTCCGGGACGCCGGGTCGAGGAAAGTGATCCTGGCCCAGTTCCGGTTCGCTGAGGTGCGAGCCGCCCAGTCACCGAAGAGGGCGGAGGCGGTCTGGTTCCAGGCCAGCACATCGGTGCGAGGGCCCCATACGTACGCTGGCACACCTTCCAGGGCGGCGAGCAGGTCTCGGATCTCGGGCCGCACCTGGTGGCGCGGTGGCCCGGGCCGGCGCTGAGGCCGCTTGGGCTGGGCCAGTCGCACCAGATGGGCGTGCTCGACTTCGGAGAGTTCGAGTACGCGGGAGATCGCGTCCAGCACCTCACGCGAGACGTTGCGGGCGTTGCCCTGCTCGAATCGCGTGTAGTACGCCGCGGAGACCCCCGCGAGTTGCGCGAGTTCTTCCCGGCGCAGGCCCGGGAGCGGCGGCGTCGGCTGTAGTCGGTCAGCCCAACATCTGCCGGTTTCCGGCGGGCCCTGCGGGTGCGCAGAAACTCACTCAGCTCCGTGGCTGAGGAATCGCTGTGGGCGGCGTGGCCAGTTGCCATATCTCAATTGTTCCACGCTGTGCGCAGCCCAGCCTGTCCCTGCCAGTGATAGTCACACGAGACGTAGACCAAGCAGGTGGCTGGTTAGCTCCGCGCGCCTGAAGCAGGCTCGACGTGTCCTGAGGAAACAGTTTCAAGCCCATCCGGGCCACGCAGGATTTCCGTCATCGATCCGCCCGGATGGGCTCACCGCCCTATTTCTGAAAGAGCACCATGACCACTACCGCATTCACAGGCCCGAGTCCGACGACCGCACGGCCGGGCCGCCTTCCGGGAAAAGCATTGTTCGGCCTCTTCTTGGCCGGCTTTATCAGCATCCTCACCGAATGCCTGCCGGCGGGCCTGCTGCCGGAAATGAGCCGCACTCTGAACACGAGCGTCTCGCTCACGGGCCAGACGGTGACGATCTACGCGCTCGCCACAGCGCTCGGCGCCATCCCTCTCGCGTGGGCGACGGCCAGCTGGCCGCGCAAGCACGTCCTGCAACTTGCCCTGGCCGTGGTCGCCGTCACCAACGCGTTCACCGCGCTGTCCGATGACTACAGCCTGACGATGGTGCTGCGCTTCGTCGCCGGTCTGGGAACCGGACTCATCTGGCCTCTTCTCGGCGGCTACGCCGCCCGGCTCGCGCCAGCGGGACGACAAGGCCGTGCCATCGCCATCGCCCTTGCCGGGACCCCGATCGGGCTGGCCCTGGGCATCCCACTGGGGACCTGGCTGAGCAGTCTCGGTGGCTGGCAACTCGCCTTCCACGCCTCTGCTGCCGTGACCGTCATGACCATGGCCTGGGTCCTGGTGGCGGTTCCGAACCTGCCCGGCCAACCGGTCGACGCCCGTTTCAGGATCTCGCAGGTCCTGGTTGTGCCCGGACTGCGGCCCATTCTGTTCGCGTTGGCCACGTACATGATCGCTCACAACCTTCTCTACACGTACATCACCGACCTCCTGGTTCACCTGGGGATGGCCGACCAGACCGGCTGGGTGCTCTTCGTCTTCGGAGTCACCTCCGTGCTCAGCGTTCTCGTGGTCGGAACCCACATCGACCGACACCTGCGCAAGCTAGCCGTGGGCAGCACCCTGCTCTTCGGGGCCAGCGTGCTCGTCCTGGGCGTCGTCGCGGACGCACCGGCGCTGGTCTACGTCGCCGTCGCCGCATGGGGCTTGGCGTTCGGCAGTTCCCCGAGCCTGTTCGTGGGTGCCACGATCAACGCCACCGGAGAAGCCGCCAACGTCGCTCAGTCGATCACCATCACGGTCTTCTCGGCTTCTATCGCAACCGGCGGTTTCATCGGCGGTCTCCTGCTCGCCGGCCTGGGCACCGCCTCGATCACCTGGGCGGCACTCGTCCTCCTGATCGTCGCGGCCGCAACTGTCGTCGGCGGCAAGAAGTACGCGTTCCCCAGGAACGGCTGAAGCCGGGCGGCAGCGGCAACTACCGCAAGGAGTGGCGTCCCCAACTGCTCCGCAGGCGTTCGCGAGTGGTCAGCGGTTGAGGTAAGCGGTCAGGCCACCGAGCTCTTCGCTGGCGATGAACACCGACCGTACGTTGAGGATGGCCTCTTCGACGTGGGCCGGGCAGCCCCACGCCGCGTCGCCCCATGAATCGGCGATCTTGATCTCGGCTCGCGCGGTGCACCCGTCGGCGCCGCCGAGCTGGCAGTGCTCCGGGTGCGGCGCCGCGGCCTGCGCGGCCGCGGCGGCGCGCATCTGGGCGGCGAGTTCCGCGGCGACGGACGCGCGCTGCTCGGCCTCGGCGCGCAGTTCCCGCTCCACGCGTAGCACCTTGGCCAGCTCGTCATTGGCCGACTTGGCGCGTGCCTCGGCGGCGAGTTTCGCCTGCTCGATGGTGTGGCGTTCGATGGCCAGGGCCGCGGTGCCGGCGAAGAGCCGGGTGAGGGCGAGGTCGGTGTCCTGCGGGACGCGCGGGGTGCGGTGATACATCGCAAAGGTGCCCAACAGGCCACCGTCACGCGCCAGGATCGGTGTGGACCAGCAGGCCGCCAACCCGGCCCGGCCGGCCAGGTCCCGGAAGTCGTCCCAGAACGGGTCGGTGGCGATGTCGGTGACGATGACCGGTTCCCGCCGGTGGGCTGCGGTGCCGCACGAGCCGACACCTTCGCCGGTCGCGATGCCGTCGATGGCCTGGTTGTAGAAGTCGGGCAGGCTCGGCGCGGCGCCGTGGCGCAGGTGACGGGCGTCGGGGTCGGCGAGCAGGACGGAGACGAGCACCTCCTGCGGTGCGAGGTTCTCGATACAGCGGGCCATTCCGTCGAGCACCTCGGTCAGGGGTGCCTGACGGGCGATCTGCTCCAGCAGGGCACGGTGTTCGGCCATCAGCCGTTGGGCCTGCTTGACCTGCGTGGTCTCCACGCCGAGCACCCGGATCCCGGTCACGTTGCCGTCGGCGTCCCGCCGCGGCTCGTAGGTGAAGTCGAAGAACGACTCCCGCGCCTGCGGGCCGCTGCCCAGCATGATCCGGACGTCACGGCCGGTGTACGGCTCACCCGTGCGGAAGACCTGGTCCAGGAGAGCGATGAATCCCTGACCGTCCAGTTCGGGCATCAACTCGGCGAGCGCGACCCCGACACGGGCCCGCTCTTCGCCGATGGTGGCGAAGAACGCCGGGTTCGCCGTCTCCACCAGATGTGATGGCCCCGCCAGCGACGCGAAGACCGCGATGGACTGCCCGAACAACGCCCGCAGGTCCTCCTCCGCTGCTTGCTCGGCAGCCGCCGGACCCGCAGCAGCAGTAGACCGTTGGCCGGGTACCGCGGTCATGGTGTGGTCTCGCCTCTCGTCTGCGGATACGGGAACGCCGGTGGTGCCACCCGGGCGCTGAGGGTGGCGGTGGTGCGGAGATGCTTGGCTGAGGCCACCGCCGGTGCAGCGTACCCACGTGCCCGACATTCAGGTCCTACCCACCAACCAGGCACCGCAACCCGTCGTTCGAACGGCCACGAGAGCCAGCGAACCCCGTCCGGCTGGCGGTGTTCGTCAACCCAGCTGAGGTGTGTGCTCCGTCGGGGCGGGCTGGGGCTGCTGTTGCCAGGGATCACCGGAGGCACCGGCGGCGAGGTGTTGTTCGTAGCTGGCCACTTTGCCGTTGATGAGTTCGAGTGTGTCGTGCAGCTGCGTCAGCTGATCGGTGATGTGGCGCTGGTGTTCGCGGAGCAACGTGAGCCGCTCGCTCTCGTTGCCGCTGCCCTCGCGGACGAGCTGGGCCAGGCGGCTGATCGTGGTGAGCGGCATGCCGGAGGCGCGGAACTTCACGCAGTTCGCCAGCCACTCGACGTCCCAGGCGCTGTAGACGCGCCTGCCTGACCCGTCGCGCCGCACCTCGCTGGCCAACAAGCCCTCACGCTCGTAGAGCCGCAGGGTGTGCACGCTCAACCCGGTGCGTTGCGCCACCTGCCCGATGCTCAGGCCGCTGTCCGCCATGGCGTCGACCGTAGCCATTGACCTAGACCTCGGTCTAGCACCTAGCGTCCGCGGCATGACCAGCGACACGACCCACACCAGGTTCGGTGCCCACAGTACGGCCGGAGACGTCCTCGCCGGGATCGACCTCACCGGAAAGACGGCCCTCGTCACGGGCGGCTACTCCGGCCTCGGTCTCGCCACGACCCGCGCGCTCACCCGATCCGGGGCTCGGGTCGTCGTCCCAGCTCTCCGGCCGGACGCAGCGCAGCAGGTACTCGCCGACGTACCCGGGGTCGAGGTCGACCACCTCGATCTCGCCGACCTCGCCTCCGTCCAGGGATTCGCCGCACGGTTCCTCCGCAGCCATCCCGCCCTCGACATTTTGATCGCGAGCGCCGGCATCATGGCCTGCCCGGAAACACGGGTTGGACCCGGCTGGGAAGGGCACTTCGCGATCAACCACCTCGGCCACTACGCGCTGACGAACCTGTTGTGGCCCGCGCTCACCGCCCCCGACACGGCTCGCGTCGTCTCGGTGGCCTCCGGGCGCAACCCGGCGTGGCGTATCCGGTGGGACGACGTGCAGTTCGAGCGCGGGTACGACAAGTGGGAGGCGTACACCCAGTCCAAGCTCGCGAACATCCTGTTCGCCCGCCACCTCGACCTGCTCGGCGGGCCGCACCGCGTCCGCGCCTTCTCCGTCAACCCCGGCTGGATCCTCACCCCCCTGCAACGGCACCTCGCAGTCGAGGAGATGGTCGCCGCCGGCTGGATCGACGCCGACGGCACTCCCGCGCCGGGCCTGTTCAAGACCGTCGAGCAAGGCGCGGCGACCCAGGTCTGGGCCGCCACATCACCCCACCTCGACGCGAACGGCGGCGACTACTGCGCGGACTGCCGCATCACCGACGGCAGCCCCACGGACAGCAGCGAGGCAGCCCGCCTCTGGGCGCTGTCGGCGGACCTGACCGGCCTCGATCTCGTCGGGCGATCCTGAGTGGTCTCGCGGTCACCACGCTCAACCCTGAAGCGCCGCCGTCAGCAGTTCGCACGGGTTTCGGAAGTCAGATCAGGGCTGCGGCGAGGGCGCGGAACGCGTCGGCGGGGAACGCCGTGTCGTCGCCGCCGTTGAGCACCTGGATCGCCACCTCGTCCGCGCCGGCCTGGTAGTGCTTCTCCAGCCCGGCCACCACCGTCTCGACGCTGCCCCACGGGATCAGGGCGTCGATGAGGCGGTCGCTGCCCCCGTCGGCGAAGTCCTCGTCGGTCCAGCCGAATCGCCGCAGGTTGTTGGTGTAGTTCGGCAGTGCGAGGTATCCGCTCGTGTACTGACGGGCGGTGGCGCGTGCGGTGGTGGCGTCCGCGTCGAGGACCACCGCGACCTCGGGGGCGAGCAGTCGGTCGGGCCCGATTGCCGCTCGGGCTTCGGCGGTGTGCTCGGCAGGGACGAAGTACGGGTGCGCCCCGGCGGAGCGGTCGCGGGAGAGTTCGAGCATCCGCGGGCCCAGTGCCGCCAGGATGCGCCGCTCTGGCGAAAGCCCGGCCGCGTCGAGGCCGTCCAGGTACTGCACCATCCGCGAGTACGGCTTGCGATAGTCGGTGCCGCCACTTTCCACCACCACCGCGTGGCTGGCACCGAGACCGAGCAGGAACCGGCCGGGATGCGCCTGCTCCGCGTCCTGGGCGAACGCCGCCGCCTCGGGTGGCGACGAGTGCCAGATGCTGACGATCCCGGTCGCGACCCCGATGCGCGTGGTCCCGTCCAGGATCTCCCGGAAGCGGGGGGCGACGTTCTCGCCGAAACCACCGGAGAACCAGATCCGTGAATAGCCGAGGTCTTCCAACTCGGTCGCGGCGTCGACGGCCGCGCCCTGACTCTCGCTAGCAAGGAAGAACGGTTGCCACACGCTGACGAGTCGTTGTGCCATACCGCCACCCTACGAGCATCACCCGCCCCCGACGCGGTTGCCAGAGGCGACGTGCACCACCGAGCCGTGGATCGGCCCGAGCCCTCAGATCAGGCTGGTCGACTGTCAACAGCGTCACCACGGCTGGCGGCCTGGAGCCGACGTGCGACGTCGAGCAGAGCCGCGAAGGTCTCCTGGTCCGTCTTGGTCGCCGCTGGGAGCGAGGTGGCGGCATGGTGATGACGACGGACGTGGTCCGCTGCGGCGGCGATGATCCCACTCGCCCCCCAACCCGCGGCCTGGTCCGCGGCGAAGTACCGCTCCAGGGCTTCGATGGACTCGGGGCCGGCCAGAACAACGGCGGCTGTCGCGAGCGGCGGTGCGTCGAGGGCGCCCCACGACGTGGCGAGGGCGTGGAGGACGGCGGCGGCCACCTCGGGTCCGGCAAGCGTCACCGAGTACCAGGCACCCATGACCTGTGGACGCCAGCCGTCCCGCAGGAGCGCCGTCACCTGGGCTGGGGTGATTCCTCGGCCCGCTTCGGCGAGTGCCGTTATCAACGGTTGCCCGTGCCTGACGGCATTGGTTCCCATCATGTCGAGGTAGAACGGCACGACGCAGCGGTCGATCACGTCGTCGATATCCCCTTGATCCACGTCGGCAAGATAGCCGAGGAGTCTGTTCGGTGACGAAGACGCCCATGCCGGGCCACCGACTGGTTGCGGTCAGGGCGCGAGGCCGGCCTGGATCGCCAGGATGGCGGCTCGTACGCGATCACGGCTGCCGGTCTTGGCCAGCACGTTGGTGACATGGGTCTTGACGGTGCTCATCGACAGGTAGAGGCGTTCGGCGATCTCGTTGTTGTTGAGTCCGGCGCCGATCAGGGCGAGCACGTCGGTCTCCCGAGCGGTCAGCTGGTAGGCCGCCAACTCCACGCGGGTGGCCGGCCCGGTCGTGCGGACCCGGTCGAGTACGGCACCGGTGACCTCGGCGGAGAGGACCGCCTCGCCGGCCGCGACGGTGCGCACCGCGGCGATCAGGTCCCGGGCGCTGGACCGCTTGAGCAGGAACCCCCGTGCGCCGGCGGCGATGGCGTCCAGGACGTACGCGTCGTCGTCGAAGGTGGTGACGACGAGAACGGCCGGGGCGTGCGGGATCGTGGCCAGCTCGCGGGTGGCTTGCAGACCGTCGAGGACCGGCATGCGGATGTCGACGAGGGCGACGTCGATGCGGGAGTCGCGACGCACGGCGTCGAGGAACTGCCGGCCGTCGGCCGCCTCGGCCGCGACCTGGATGTCGGGTTGGGACCGCAGGATCAGGCTGAAGCCGTCGCGCACCAGCTCCTGGTCGTCGGCGATCGCGACGCGGATCACGGGTTCACCACCGGCAGGTTGACCTGGACCACTGTGCCGCCGCCGGGGCGCTGGCTCAGCTCCCAGTTCCCGCCACGCGCGGAGACGCGCTCCCCGATGCCGAGCAGGCCCGAGCCGCTCGTGGGTGCACGGGGCGGCCCGATGCCGTCGTCGCTGACCCGCAGGCGGACGTGGTCGCCGACGCGGGCCAACTCGACCCAGGCCGACGTGGCTTTCGCGTGGCGGGCGATGTTGGTGAGGGCCTCCTGGGCGATGCGGTAGGCGGTCAACACGCCGATCTCGTCCAGGCCCGGCTCGGGGTCCAGTTGGACGCGCACTGTCACGCCCTGCTGGCGCAGCGGCTGGGCGAGCAGCTCGTCGATGTCGGACAGGCGGGGCGGGGCGCTCACCGCGATCGACGCGTTCGGATCGCGCAGGTGCACGACGAGCGTGTCGAGTTCGCTCAGTGCGGTGCGGCCACTGTCCGCGATCGCCCGCAGCGCCGCCCCCGGGTCGTCACTGAGCTGGCCCGCCTCGGCCTGTACCACCATCGCTGTGACGTGGTGACCGACCACGTCATGCAGCTCGCGGGCCAGGTTGGTGCGCTGTTCGAGCCAGGCGGCCTGGTCGCGCAGGTCGTCGGTCTCCCGGGTGAGGGCGTAGCCGCGTGACCACGATCGCAACAGGATCGCCAGTAGGTAGCCGGCGGTCACGAAGAAGAACGGTTGTTCGTACAGCCCGCGCCCGTTGAGCAGCGCGATGGTGAGGGCGCCGGCCGCGCCGACCAAGCCACCCACCCACCCCAGCCACGGGTGTCGGGCCGGGTCCTCGCAGACCGAGACGAACACCAGGCCGGCGGCTGCGAGGCCCAACTGCACCGACTCGCCGGTGCTCACGATCGCCACGAACCCCGCGCAGACCGCGAAGATGAGGGTTCGGTAGCGGGGGCGCAGCGCCGTGGCTCCGAGGCCGACCGGCAGCACCAGCCACGCCCAGCCCGACGGCACGGACACGCCGTCCTCGACTGTGGTGACCACCGCGGCGATGATCAAAACCACAGCGGCGTACGCGAGCCGGCGCACTCGCTCGGGGTCGCTCAACCGTTCGCGGATTCCAGTCAGCACCCGCACAGTCTCCGTGACCAGCCGGAAGACCGGCCAGTACCCAGGTACCGGATCGGTCGGCACCCCGGTACCGCCCTCCGGGTCAGGTCGGCACCGCGGCACGTTCCGCGAGGACGCTCACCGGACGACTCTGCACTGGTGACTCTCGTCGACTCCCGCGCCGCCATCACCGTCGGCCCGCTTCGTACGGTTCCCAACTACATCACCGCCATTCGCACTGTCGCCGCGGTCGCCGTCGGTATCGTGGCCCTCGTCTCCGGGTCGGTGGCATTGATGGCGGTATCGTACGGTATCTACTGGCTTGGCGACGTGCTCGACGGCTGGGCCGCCCGCCGGCTCGGACAGGAGACCCGGGCCGGGGCCGTCTTCGACATCGTGAGCGACCGCGCGTGCACCGCCGTACTCTGCGTGGGCCTGGTCTCCCTCGTGCCGGACGTCGCGGTCGTGGCAGTGGTCTTCCTGCTCTCGTTCCTGGTGCTGGACACCATGCTGTCGCTGGCGTTCCTGTGCTGGCCGGTGCTCAGCCCCAACTACTTCCACCTTGTCGACCGGCGGGTGTGGGCGTTGAACTGGTCGCCAGTGGCCAAGGTCGCCAACACCGCCGGGGTCATCGGCGCCATCGCTTTCGGGCAGTACCTGTTCGCGCTGGGCGTCGCCGTCGCCGTCGTCGCGGTCAAGCTCTGGTCGGTCGCAGCGGTGGTCCGGCTGCTCGAACGGGACGGCCGGGCATGAGCGGCCTCGCCGAGGCCGTGGTGGCGCTCGGCTACGGTGTCGCTTCGGCGCTCGTCCCGGTCGTCAACGCCGAGGCGTACGCAGTGGTCGCCGGTCAGCGCGCCGGCCACGCTCTCGTCGCCGTGGTCGCGCTGGCGCTCGGGCAGACCGCCGGCAAGCTGCTGCTGTTCGAGTCGGCGCGCCGCGGATCGGGGCGACTGGCCCGGAGAGTCGCGAAACGGGGAAAGTCGGGTCGCCCGGCGGCCCGGGCCGCACGGTGGACCGAGCCGATCCGGCGCTGGCTCTCCCGCCGCCGCACCGCAGTACCGACGGTGCTGGTCTCCGCCGCGGTCGGGGTTCCACCGCTGGCCGTCGTCAGCCTCGCCGCCGGCACCGCGGGCATTCGACGCTGGGAGTTCGCTGGCGCGTGCCTTTCCGGGCGGGTGATCCGTTTCGCCCTCCTCCTTCTGCCGGCGGTGCTGGCCTGACCGCCGGCTCCCTCAAAGGAGCCGACCGTCGTGGGCCAGCAGGGCGATCTGGGTACGGTTGTCGAGATCCAGCTTGGTCAGGATGTGCGAGACGTGGGCCTTCACCGTCGTCACGCTCATCAGCAGTTCGCCGGCGATCTCGGCGTTGGAGTGCCCCTGCGCGATGGCCAGCACGACCTCGCGTTCCCGGGGCGTGAGCAGCGCCAACCGCTCGTGCGCCTGCTCGTAGGTCTCGGCCCCCGACGCGACCCGCCGCATGAGGCGGCGCGTCACGCCCGGAGACAGCATCGGGTTGCCGGCCGCCACCGCGCGGACCGCCTGGCTGATCTGCTCCGGCGGGGTGTCCTTGAGCAGGAAGCCGCTCGCGCCGGCTCGGAGGGCTCGCACCACGTGCTCGTCGGTGTCGAACGTGGTGAGCACGATGATCTCGGGTGGCCGGTGGCGGCGGCGTAGGCGCTCGGTGGCGGTGATGCCGTTGACGCCGGGCATCCTGATGTCCATCAGCACCACGTCGGGCAGGTGTCGGTCCACCGCCGTGATCGCCGTGGCGCCGTCGGCGGCCTCGCCCACCACGACGATCCCGTCGGCGCCGTCGAGCATCAGCGTGAGCATTCCCCGTACGAGAGGGTCGTCGTCGACGATGACGACCCGGATCGGGCCCGTCACGTCGGCCACGGCAGCCACGCGGTGAGGTGGAACCGACCGGCGGCGTCGACGTGGTGGGTGACGCGTCCACCGGTGAGCGCAGCCCGTTCGGCGAGGCCGATCAGGCCGGTGCCGGCGCTGCCGTTGGCGCCGCTGTCGGGCGTGGTCGGGTTGCTCACCGCGATGCTCAGACCGGAGCCGGGCGCTCCGCCGAGCACCAGCCGGACCGGCTGGCCGGCGGCGTGCTTGCGGGCGTTGGTCAGTGCCTCCTGCGCGATCCGGTACGCGGTGCGGCCAACCTGCGGGGGAATCTCGACCGGCGGGCCGAGCGGGTCGTCGACCTCGACCTGTTGCCCGGCGGCCCGTGCCTCGTCGACCAGGCGCGGCAGGTCGGCGAGGGTCTGCCCGGGTGGCGCGTCGGTCGGCGACTCGGCGTCGTCGCTGCGCAGCAGGGTGATGACCTCGCGCAGCTCGTCGAGGGCGTGGTGTGCGCTGGCCCGGATCACACCGGCGGCGGCGCTGAGCCGCTCCGGCGGCGCGTCCGGCCGGTACTCCATCGCGCCGGCCGCCGCCGCCAGCAGGGACAGCCGGTGGGCCAGCACATCGTGCATCTCCCGCGCGATCCGGTTACGCTCCGCCGCCCGCGCCTCGCCGACCCGCCGTTCCTGCTCCTGCTCGGCCCGCCGGGCCCGGTCCCGCAGCGCCGCCAGCAGGGCGTTGCGGGCCCGCGCCCAGGTGCCCCAACCCAGCAGGGCCGCGTACGCGATCGTCATCAGCACCAGCCTCCACCCGTACGGCAGGCTGGGCACCGGCCGCCAGAGCGCCTGCGCCGCCTCGCCCGCCACCCCGACCGCCGCCACCGCCGCCGCTTGCCGAAACGGTCGGTTGCGGGCGGTGAACAGCACCGCGAAGCTGGCCACCGGCGTGGCCACCGGAGACAGCGCGACGAGCACGCCGGCCAGCACGCCACCGATCCGCGGTCGGCGGAGGACAACCGGAACGAGGGCCAGGGCGGCCAGCGCCAGCGCGACGTCGACGCCGACCAGGCCGGCGGAGCTGGACCGGGTGGCGGACCACAGCATGGTCGCGACGAGGACGCCGACCGCCACTGTCGTCGCGGCCACCGGGACGGAACGCCACGTCCGCGGCGGCTTGACCTCGCACGTCGCCGCATCCACATCGCGCACGCTACTGGGCTGGCGGCGGGCCGGACCACCTCCTTTGGTAGTACGCCGAGCAGCCGGCGGACGTACCCGCCGCGGCGTCCGGGCCGACGCGCTCGGCCCGGCCCGGTCCACAGACTCAGACCATGACGAACAACCTTCTCCTCGGACGGGCCGCGGTGGCGGCCGGCGCGATCGTGGTGGCAGTGGTCGAGTTCGCGCTCCTGCACTCGGCGGCCGGCGTCGACCTGGCGGTCACGTCCGGAAGCTCGACCCGGCAGATCACGGTGGCCGCGGTCATCGTGGCCACGGTGGTCGCGGCACTGGCCGGCTGGGCGCTGCTCGCGGCGCTGGAACGCCTCACGAACCGCCCCCGCGTCTGGTGGACGTCGATAGCGGTCGCCGTGCTGCTGCTGTCGCTCGTGGTCGGCCCACCGAGTGGCGTCGGCGGGGGAGCGAAGGCGACCCTCGCGCTGCTGCACCTGAGCGTCGGCGTCATCCTCATCCTCGGCCTGCCCCGGCCTCGCCCGGCCAGGGCGAACCGATGACCGCGCTGACCGTCCGCAAGCAGGACGGGGTCTTCGTCCTCGAATCCGGGGCGCGCGCCTCGCTGCGTACCGGCTGGACCTGGCGGTGCGGCGAGATCCGCACCGGCACCGGCCGCTGGACTGTCGAACCGACCGGCCGCCGACGCATCGGGTTCACCGCCCGGGGCGAGCACGGCGTGCCGGTGCGGCTCGACCCGGGCCGGTCGCACGTGCCGGGGCCCGGCGGGGTGGCGCGTTGGTCGCCCGATCGCTGCGGCGGTGAGCTGGTACGCGACGGGCACCGTCTCGCGGTGCGCCTCCCCGGCCGACGCGGTGGACCGATCCGTGTCGACGTCACCGGCGAGTGGGCCGAGCTGGAGCTGGTGGTGCTCACCGCCTGTTTCGCGCTGATGAGTCAGCGGCGGCGACGCACCCTGATCGTGATGGCGGTCGTCAGCGCGGGGAGTGGGTGACCGCCGGCCCGACGACGAGGACGCCTGCTCAGACGATGCGACGCAGCGCCGCCTCCACGGCGTCGATCAGCGGATCACCCTCGGTCCGTGGATGCCGGGCGAGACCGAACTCGACGTCCGGCAGGGCGGGCAGGGCATCCGTGCCGCGGCAGATCATGGCCGGTTCGAGGTTCGCGGGCATGAGCGCCGCGACGCCGAGCCCGGCCCGTACCGCGGCGAGCACCCCGGCCAGGCTGTTGCTCTCGAAGGCCACCCGCCAGCGCCGGTCGGCACGCTCCAGCGCGTCCAGCACGGACGTCCGCCAGGAGCAGGGGTTGGAGAAGAGCACCACCGGCAGCGGATCGGCGGACACGTCCACACCCTGCCCGGTCGCCCAGACCAGTGGGGCACGCACCGTCCAACGCGGCGGCCCCGGAATGTCCGGTACCGCGTCGAGCACGAGTTGGACGCGGCCCGCGTCGTAGGCCTCCCGCATTGCGGCGTTGGAGCAGCTGAGCACCTCCAGCGTCGCGCCGGGGTGCAGCCGGGCAAGATCGGCGAGGGCCTGCTGAAGGTGGGACGCGGCGAGGTCTTCGAGCAGGCCGACGCCGCAGTGGCCGGTGAGTGCGCGTCCGGTTTCGGCGAGTGCCTGTGCGGAGAGCGAGAGGATGCGTTCGGCGTACGGCAGGAGTTCTTCGCCCGCCCGGGTCGGGGAGACACCGGCCGACGACCGGTGCAGCAGTGGACGGCCGACGACGCTCTCCAGCTTGCGCAACTGCTGGCTGAGACCGGGCTGGGTCTGCCCGAGCGCTGTGGCGGCACGGCTGATGCTGCCCTCCCGCACGGCGGCGACGAACGACCGCAGCAGGGCGGTCTCCAGGTCCCTGGCCATAAGCAATCATTATGCCGACCTCAACGAAATGACGTCTTCTTATGGCGTGCGGGCGGAACTAGCGTCGACCTGGTGACCAGCTACCGGCAGGTGCTCGCCGTGCCAGGGATGGCACCGCTGCTGGGCGTCTCGTTGCTCGCCCGCACCGCGATAACGGCCGATGTCATGGCGCTGACCCTCTTCGTCGTCCTCGACCTGGAGCTGAGCTACGCGGCAGCCGGTGGCGTCGCGGCGGCCCTGACCGCCGGAGTGGCGCTGGGCGGGCCGCTGCTCGGCCGCATGATCGACTCGCGGGGCCTGCGGCGCGTCCTGCTGGTGACCGTCACCGCGCAGGTCGTGTTCTGGCTGGGCGTGCCGGTCCTGCCGTACGGGTTCCTGCTGGTCGCCAGCTTCGTGGCGGGCCTGCTGATGGTGCCGGCCCAGGCGGTGGGCAGACAGGCGATCGCCGCGATGACGACGGCCGAGCAGCGCCGGGCCGCGTTCGCGCTGGAATCGGTGCAGGGCGAGCTGTCGTACATCGTGGGGCCGGCGGTGGTGATCCTGGGCGCGGCGACGGTGTCCCCCGACGTGGTGGCGTGGGGGGTCGGCGCCGCGATCCTGGCCGGCGGCGTCGGTATCGCCGTGCTCAACCCGCCGATGCGCGCCCGGGACGAGGCGGACGCCGCCGCCGCGGAACGACCTCCACGCCGGCAATGGCTCGGCGCCAGGATGATCGCCGCGCTGACGATGGCGTTCGGGACGACGACGCTGCTCAGCGGCGTCGACCTCGCCATCGTCGCCACGCTGCGGGAGGCCGGTCAGGTGTCCTGGGCCGCCGTGGTCGTCGTGGTGTTCGGCGTGTCGTCCGTCGTCGGCGGACTGATCTACGGCGCGTTGACCCGGCCGCTGCCCACGTGGCTGCTGCTCGGCCTGCTCGGGCTCGTGACGATTCCGGCCGGGCTGGCCCGCGACTGGCCCTGGCTGTGCGTGGCAGTCGTCGGGAGCGGGCTCCTCACCGCGCCGACCCTTGGCACGGTGGCCGACGCGGTGAGCCGGCTGGCGCCGCCCGGTGTGCGAGGCGAGGTCATCGGTCTGCAATCGTCGGCGCAGAGCGCTGGTTTCGCGCTCGGATCCCCGCTCGTCGGCGTGGCGATCGACCTCTCCGTGCCGGCGGGCGGGTTCGCGACGGCCGGCCTCGCCGGGCTCGCCGCCGCGGGCACCGGATACCTGCTGTCCCGCCGCTCACCCACGCGGACGGCGGGAACGAGTCGAGCAACGTCCGATCTCAGTTCACAAAACTCCTCGGCGTCACGCCCGGCGCGTACCGGAGGGTTTTCCGACGGCAGGCGAGCCGGACCGGCGCGTAGCTGGGGGACTGGCGACGGTCGGCTCCGGCGCGACGGCGCGGCCACGACGCGTGTCCACGACGAGCAGCGTGAGCGCGGCCAGCGTCAGCAGCCCGCCGGCGAGTGCCAGCGGGCGTGCCCCCGCTGTGGGCAGGAGAGCGCCACCGAGCAGTGATCCGCCGGCGATGCCGGCGTTGAAGGCGGTGCCGACACCGGCCGACGCGATGTCGGTGCTGCCGGGGGCCAGTTGCAGCATCCGGTTCTGCACGGCGGAGCCGAACGCCGCGTACGCGAGGCCGATCCCGGCGAGGAGCGCGACCACGCCCGGCTTGAGCTCGCCGAGCGCGTAGAGCCCGAGCAGCGAGGCCGTGCCGATGGCCAACGGCGTCAGCAGCGAAGCGATCGGCCGGGTGTCCAGAGTCCGGGCCGCGACCAGGGTGCCGACGACGCCGGCCGCGCCGGAGACGAACAGCAGCGGCGCCAGCACCGCGTCGGCGAAGCCGCTGACGTCGAGCAGGAACGGAGCCACGTAGGTCTGCAGGGTCATGAGGCCGCCGATGCCGAGGGCGGTGGCGATCAGCAGGATGGCGAAGCGCCGGCCGTCCGGCGCGCTGCCCCGGGCGGCACCGCCGGCGGCCGGAGGATAGGAGGGGAGAAGGAGCAGCACTGCGGCGGCGATCGCCACACCGATCCCGGCCAGCACGGCGAACGCCGCGCGCCAGCCGGCTTGCTGCCCGAGCCAGGTGCCGAGAGGTACGCCGAGCACCGGGGCCAGCGTCGCCCCGGTCGCGAACAGCGCCACCGCCCGACCGCGCACCGCGACCGGGAACGGCCCGATCACTGTCGCCGTGGCCACGGACCAGAACAGCGCCTGGGCGAGGGCGGTCACCAGGCGGGTGCCGGCCAGCACGGCGTACGTCGGCGCGAGCGCGGCGGCGGCGTTCGCGGCGGCGAACAGGAGCATCGTGACGCCGAGCAGCTGCCGCCGGGGGACCCGTTGGGTCAGTCGGGTCAGCGGCACGGACGCCAGCACCACCACCACTGCGTACCCGGTGACCAGCAGACCCACCTGTGAGCGGGACCGGTCCAGATCGGGTGCGATGCGGGTCAGCAGACCGACGGGCAGCAGCTCGGTCGTGATGAACGCGAACGCGGCGAGGGAGAGCGTGACGAGCACGGCCCTGGCCCTTCGCAGCGACACCTCCGGTGCCATGGCCCACCCCCATTCAGGGGTCACCGTAGTGGAGGGGCCCGACCCCCGCTCCGCGCGCGG
This sequence comes from Micromonospora vinacea, assembly GCF_015751785.1. Lineage (NCBI taxonomy): Bacteria > Bacillati > Actinomycetota > Actinomycetes > Micromonosporales > Micromonosporaceae > Micromonospora > Micromonospora vinacea. The sequence goes on from NZ_JADOTY010000001.1 coordinate 3,860,264, forward strand.
GCCTCGGCTGCCGTCGACGGGATCGACTGGCCAGGCCGGTCGCCGCGCTCGGCGACCGGCCCTGTGGTCAGGATCGCGTCCGGAACGGGGCCAGGACGGCGCGGATCTGGTCGGCCGCGCCCCAGTCGTCGTCGAACTGGGCCAGCACGGCGAGGTGTTGTCGCAGCTGGATGACCGGCATCCGGGCCTCCCAGTCGGCGTCGAGCGAGGTCAGCTCGGCGTAGACCTCGAACATCCGTCGCGCCTCGGGCGGGGGCGAGGTGGACCACACGTGAGCGAGGTCGACCTCGGCCCACAGGTACGACACGGCCGGGTCGATCAGAGCCGGCTCTCCATCCGCGGTGGCCAGGACGTTCTGCGCCCACAGGTCGCCGTGCGTCAGACACGCCGGACGCTCCGGCAGCAGGTCGGGCAGCCGGTCACAGAGCCGCTCCAGCGCCGCCCGGTCCTCCGCGTCGAGCGCCGCCTCGACGCGGGGCTGGTCGAGCCAGCGCAGCAGCCGGTGCTGTGCGAAGAAGGCGAAGCCGTCGTCGTTCCAGGTGTTGACCTGGCGGCGACGGCCCAGCCAGTTGTCGTGGTGCCAGCCGAAGCGGGGATGGGTCGTACTCAGGTGCAGGTGGGCGAGCAGGTGCGCGAACCGCTCCCAGAAGGCCTCGCTCCGCGGCCTCGGGCGCAACACCGACAAGACCAGTACGTCCCGGTCCGCCAGGATCACCTCGGGCGTCGCCACACCGCCGAGCTCACGCAGGGCGGCCAGCCCTTCGGCCTCGGCGACGAAGACGTCATCGGCCGGAGGGTCGGCGAAGGCCTTGACGAACACCGGCGGAGCGTCCCGGCGGGTGGCGATGCCCGCGAGCGCCGCGAGCCCACCGGTCACCGGCTGCACCGCGACGACCTCACGCATACCGGCCAGGTGTAGACGCTCCAGCAGGGTCATCCCTGACGCTCCTCAGTTCCGGCGTACGAGGTCGCCCGATCCTATGTGGCTGGTCACGGCTCGGCCTGCCGGTGGCGGGGGTGTTGGAGACTGCTGGGCATGGGTCACGTGTCGGTGGATCAGCAGCGGCTGGAGCGGGTCGTCCGGGAGTTCGGCGCCCGGTGGACGACAGACGCGGCCGACATCGAGACCTACCGGGCGGCACAGGTCTCCGACGTGAGTCACCGCGAGGTGGTCGGCCCGCTGCTTGCCGCCAGTGGAGCCAGTGGTGTGGTCCGGGTCGGGGGTCGGGAGGTCGCGGCCTGGGGCGACCCGGACGTCCCGGAGATGGCGTTCAGCGTCACCAAGTCGGTCGTGTCGGTGGTGGCCGGCCTGGCCTTCGACGACGGGCTGTTGGTGCCGGACCAACCGGTGCACCAGGTCGTCGACGTTCCCGAGTTCCGGGGGCCGCACAACGAGCAGATCACCTGGCGCCATCTGCTGCAGCAGTCGAGTCAGTGGGACGGCGAGCTGTGGGGCAAGCCGACGAGCGTCGACGCGCAGAGCTTCCGCGAGCGGACCGAGGTGCACGGCACACCCCCGGGCCAGGGGTGGGCGTACAACGACGTACGGATGAACCTGCTCGCGTACGCCCTGACGCTGCTGTTTCGTCGGTCGCTGCCGGAGGTGCTGCGGGAGCGGATCATGGACCCGCTGGGTGCCACGGACCGGTGGTCGTGGCACGGGTACCGGACGAGCGTCGTCGACCTCGACGGCCGCCGGGTCGAGGTGGTCTCCGGCGGCGCGCACTGGGGCGGGGGACTGATCGTCCCCGCCCGGGACCTGGCCCTGATCGGGCAGCTCTTCCTGGACCGGGGGACCCGTGCCGGGACCCGACTGCTGAGCGCCGAGTGGGTTGACCAGTCCTGGGCTCCGTGCCCGGTCAAGCGGGAGTACGGCTATCTGTGGTGGCTCAACGATGAGCAGGTGCCGTGGCCCGGGGCACCGGCGACCGGCCGCAGCGCCCGGGGCAACGGCGGACGACACCTGCTGTGGGTCGATCCGGCCCGGGAGCTCGTCCTCGTCTCCCACTGGACCGAGGAACCGCTCGACCTGATCCACGAGGTTTCTCATACCGTCGTCGAGCAAGCGGAATAGTCGGGTAGGGCCGCGTCGTCGGGTGGTCAGGGCCGGTTGTGGACGAACCACGCGTCGCCGGCCGGTAGGGCGACGGCGACCTCCCACCGGCTCAGTTCGAGGTTCGGAGCGAGGGCCTTGAGCTGACCGGCGGCAGCCCACGCCTCGTCACCCGGCGTCGGGCGACGACCCACCTGAAACTGCAGCATGGTGCCCCACGAGGCGACAAGGCGGGCGTCCCACCGGTGACGCCACTGCGCCAGCACTTCGGCGAGCCCCTGCCGATCCTCCTCGGTGAGCGCACCGAAGAAGTCCAGCCAGTACGCCGAGCTGCGGACGTCGCTGGTGGGCAGCAACATGAGCAGGACGCTGTCCGGCGTATACCAGTAGTCGGTCTGCGTCACGAGCCGCACGTTGCCAAGCACCTGGGCGTGCAGGTCGGCGTCGGTGAGCAGCCGGTCGTACAGCACCCGCGCCAGCACCGGCCGCGGCGTCGGTAGTGCCACATCCGACGCCAGATCGGTCAGGTCGACGCCGGTCGTGCCACGCGCCCAGAACTCGATCTCATCCTCGTCGACCTGTTGGTCCTCGCCGTAGTGGCGGAAGGTCAACCAGGGTTCGGACGATGCCGCCGCCTCGGCGAACGCACGCAGCTCCGACTCCGACGGACCCTGCTCGGGCTCGGACCGGATCGTCAGCGCGTCGTCGAAGTCGTCGCTGACCATGACGGGCCGGTGCCCGGTGACCGGCACCAGCGCCTCGGCGGCCTGCCAGACCTCGTGGAGACGGTCGGGGTCGACGTCGGTGACGAGGACGGTGCCCGACGGGCCGTACCCGATCGGCAGGCCGGCCAGTGGCGTACCCAGGAAAGCCGCTTCGATCTGGTCGAGGTCGTCGCTCGCGCTGGCAGCTTTTCCGATCATCCGAACTGGTCGGCGAGCTTCGTCAGCTTGCTGACGTACGCCGGCCAGTCGTACTCGTCGGGGATGTTGGTGTTGTTCTGCCGGAGGCCGATCGCCGCGTCGTGCTGTTCACGCATGATGTCGGCGTGCCCGGCGTGCCGGGCGATATCGCAGGTCACGTGGATGATGATCCGCTGTAGCGTCACGTCCTGCCGACCCGGCCGCCACCACGGCACCTGCCCCGGCGCATCCAGCGGTAGCTGGTCGATCGTCTGGTCGGCGAACGCGCCGACGCGGCGATACAGGTCGATCAGCCCGTCCTTCGTCTCGTCCTCGCGGGCGTACCAGTCTGCCTGCGGGTCCTCGTCGAACGCGGCCATGGGGACCAGTTCGTCGGGTGTCGGGAACTCGCGGCCGAAGGTGGGCCCGAAGTAGCCGGCTTCGACATTGAGGCAGTGCTTGAGCGCGCCCAGCAGGTTGTTGCCGGTCGCCGTGCGGGGCAGCCTGACCTCGCGTTCGCTGAGCCCGTCGAGCTTCCAGATGAGGTCTTCGCGGTTCTCGCGGAGGTATTCGTGCAGCGCGGTCTTCGCATCGCTCAGGTCAGCCATGCGCGCCAGTCTTCCCTATCCGCCGGGCCTCGGTGGACCGGTGCCGGGGCACCGGCCCGCCGAACGACTCGATCTGCCCCGGGGCGTCAGCTACCGGTGCAACTCGCTGTGGTTCCGCTGCCGCTGCCGGTGCCCTGGAAGCCGAAGCTGGTGGCCTGACCTGCGGGCAGCCGGCCGTTGTAGCTCTGGTTCGCGACAGTGATGGTTCCGCTGGTGCCGCTGCTGACCCCGTTCCAGAGCGAGCTGACCGACGCGCCGCTCGGCAGGGTGAGGGTGACCCGCCAGCCGGTCAGCGCTGTGGTTCCCGCGGTGACGCTGACGTTGGCGACGAATCCGCCGTTCCACTGGTCCTGGACGGAGTAGACGGCGGTACAGCCGGGGGTACCGGTCGGGGGCGGTGTGGTGGGCGGCGGGGTGGTGGGCGGCGGCGTGCCGTCGTCGAGCGTCAGGTTCTTCTGCTGGACGCTCCACTGGCTGCGGCACAGACCGCAGTCGACGCCGACGAAATTGCGGCCGGCGGTGGCGTCGCCCTTCAGGCGCCACTTGAGGTAGAGCGTCGCCACCCGGCCGAACTCGCCGCCGTTGGCCTGGTCGTAGGTGCCGCCGTGCCCGACGTTCAGGTTGCCCATGAAGGCGGGCAGGCCGGCGGGCAGCTTGCCCCAGTCGTCCATCGCGTTCGGGTAGGCGATGTCGCTGGGCCCGCCGACGAAGTAGGCGATCGGCTTGGTCAGTCTCCTGAGCTGGTAGTCGTCGGCGTCGTTCAGCAGACCGCTGCTGAAGATGCCGGTCGTGGTGACCCGCGGGTCGTTCGAGACGGCGTACGCCTCCAGGCCTCCGCAGGAGAAGCCGGCGACGGCGACCTTGCTCGTGTCGAGCTTGTTGTAGTACTTGCTGCCCTGCCGGGAGTTATCCGCGACCGCCCAGTCGATGGACTGGGTGAGCATCTGGGAGGTGGTGGAGCCGGACCCGTTCGGGGCGCCGTTGGCGATGGCGAGGAAGCCGTGGGAGGCGATCTCGCGCAGGAAGTTGCCCTGGGAGAGGCCGTTGGCCGAGCAGCCGCCGTTGCCCCACACGACGATGGGCAGGCGTTCGGAAGGGAGGGTCTGCGGCCGGAAGATGGTGTGGTTGGCCAGGGTGGCCGAGGTTTCGTAGTCGGCGGGATAGGGGCCGGAACCGCCGATGGCGGCGGACGCCGGTGTCCCGCCGAGCGCCATGATCACGGAGGTGACCGGGACGATGGCGGCCGCCATCCCCGCGTAGATCTTTGCTCGCCTTCTCATTGCACCCTCCAGGAACAGTCACGGTGGCGCTCCCCGCGGTGGCGGTGGTGTCACTCGCGCCCCGACGAGAGTGGTCAGCGCTGGCCACGGGTCTGGTCGACGTGGGCGCGTCGCGGCCTGGGTGGCGGCCGTGCCCTCGGTCGCCACTGCCCGCTCATTCAGCGCCGGCGACCGCCCGGCCGCGGTCCCAACAGGCGCTCCGATGGGAGCTGTGTGCAGTTACTATCACTGCCGCAACGAAAAGTGTCAATGTCTGGTCGGCTCCGGGCGCGCGGGGTTCCGCGAAGCCTGGAAGTGGGTGATCCACGAGGCGGCATCCGGCCAGTGCGGAGTTGCCACCTGGACCAGACGCGCTTGAGCGAGTGAACCGAGCGCGGAGTGGATGTCCAGGAAGGTCTCCCTGGCCTCCTGGCGAGGCCAGGGTTGCGGCAGCAGATGCGGGGGAAGGTCCGGGTCGATGTCCGCGAACCTCCGCCAGGAATCCATCGCCGAGGTCCGAGCCACCAGCGCCCGGGTCGCATCCACCGCACCGCTGCGCGCGGCCGCGCGCAGCGGTGCGTACTGCTGAATGAAGCTCGAGTACGCGGAGGCGAGACTGGACAGGTCGTACGCGGAGGCCGGGCCATGGGGCCCCGCCTCCTCGTCGAACCGGACCCGCATGACGGACCACCGGGCACCCTCGACGTGGTGCAGCAGCTCGCGCAGCGCCTCCTTCACCGGTGTCGCTTCGGATCCCGGCCGGATCCACACACTGTCGTACAGGCCCACGAACCCCAGTGCGGTCAACGACCTGCGGAGCGCATGACGGGACGCCTGGCCGGCGCTCGGAACGGAGAAGGACGCCTGCACCCATTCGCCGGTCCACGGCGTCGGCCGGGAGCCGAAGTTCAGGAAATGTCGCATCCGGGAGCGGTGCTTGGCGATCGCTTGCGGCGTGAGGTGGTAGACCGGCGACCGCCCCTTCCTTCGTGTCGCGATGAGACCACGCTTGACCAGCCGGGACAGCGCTGCACGGGCGCTGGACTCGCTGATCCCGAACTCCCGCAGAATCGCGATGACCGCCGTCGACGGCAGGTCGGCATCCGAGGAGTCGAGGTACTCGCCGAGCACTGTCGTCAGCAGGTGCTGCGGGCTGGACCCGGCCTGGGCCCGGGGCACTCGGACGTCGTCGGCGTTCACCTCATCAGACTGCCGCACCGGAGGCACTATCGTTCTGGCGTGCACATCCGTTTTGACGTCCCCGCCGATCCCGCCTACCCGGGCCGGGTGGCCGCTGCGCTCGGCAACGCTCGGCTCCGCAGATTCGGCTACATCGGGGCGGTCCTGACGGCGGTCGGGGTCATCGGCCTCGTCGTCTCGCGGGGGTTCGGGTGGGGCGAGCGGAGTTCGCCGCTGTGGACCGCGCTGGTCGTGGCCGGCGTGCTGTCGATGCTGTACCGGCCGTGGGTGCTGGCTCGCGCCCGGCGCCGTTCCGGTAGCTACGCCGTCGAGGGCGCCTACGACATCACCGACGACAACATCATGATGCGCAGCGGCTCGGAGTCCGGCGGCATCGCCTGGGACGGGGTTGCCCAGGTGCGGGACGCCGGAGACTTCTGGGTCGTGTACGTCGGCCGAATGCCCGCGACCGTGATCCCGCGCTGGCTGATGTCCGCCGAGGATGCCGAGACGTTGCGCGCCCACATGACCGAACGAGGGCTGCTGCCCCATCGGTGAACTCGGCTGCCGCGGGCCGCCGGGGGATCGGACTACCGCGTCCGAGTCGGTCGCGAAGGGGCACCGAGGAATACCTCGTACTGGTAGAGCTCATCGTCGGTGCCGGTGTGCCGGAAGCCGGCACGTTCGAGGGTCCGCCGGGAGGCGACGTTGTCGCCGGTGGTCTCGGCGACGACGCGGGACAGTCCGTGTACGGTCGCGAGGTCGAGCAGGGAGGCGAGCGCCTCCGCCGCGTAGCCGTTTCCCCGGGCTGACGGGGCGAGACCGTAACCGACCTCGATGCGTCCGTCCTCCGGCTGACCCTTGAAGCCGATTCCTCCGATGGCCTTGCCGTCGGCGGCGCGGGTGATCCGGTAGTGCCCGAACGGACGTCGGTCGCCGTAGGCGGCGGTGGCGGCGAGAAAGCCCCGCACGCCGAGGACGTCGCCGTCGAAAGGGAAGTCCTCGGCCCAGTCATCCCCGGCCCCGGGGCGTCGCCCGACGATGCGTTCACCCTCTGCGGTGTCGATGGGGTACAGACGCAGTCGAGGCGTACGAAGCTCGGTCACGGGCAACAGCGAAGCAGCCCTCAGGAAACAGCACAAGCCGAATTACGCGCCCGGCACAGGCCGGCTTCGCGGAATCGAACCTCCGTGTCGGCATCCCCGCCCCTGATCGTCTGCGGCTACCTATCCTCGACGGGGATGCACCAATCCGAGTAGTGGCCGTCGGCCCGACGGCTCACAGGAGGCCGTCATGAGCACCAAGGACCGACCCGAGGGGATCAGCCCCACAGCGGTGGAGTCAGCACCAGGGCTGTGGCGGATCGATCTGCAACGGCACGACCTCAGCATCCCCGGGCGAGAGGTCATCCAGACTCGGGTGGAGTTCACGCCGGATTCGCCGCCGTTCAAGCACTTCCACCCGGGCGAGGAAATCATCTGCGTTCTGCAGGGCACGCTCGAATATCGGCTTGAGGGGCAGCCACCCATGGTGTGCAACCCCGGCGACGCGCTCACGGTCCCATACGGTGTGCACCACCAGGCCCGCAACGTTGGCGACGGTATCGCTGTCGAACTGGCCACGTACGTCGTCGAGAAGGGGAAACCACTTCTCACCAAGGTGGAGTGAGATCTCCACGGCCGGCCGTGGCCAGCGTGTCACCTCCTAGCCCCGGGGTACGAGGACAGCGGCGGTAGCGCGACTCGTAAGGTGAGCGGATGTCGGTCAAGCAGGTACAAGTGACTTTCGACTGCGCCGAGCCTGTGCGCGTCGGCCGTTTTTGGTGTGAGGTGTTGGGGTACGTCCCGCCGCCGCCCCCGGAGGGGTTCGCCACCTGGGACGATGTCAGTTCCGAGCAGGGTTCGTGGTTCGCGTGCAGTGACCCGTCGGGGGTGGGTCCGCGCCTGTACTTCCAGCGGGTGCCCGAGGGCAAGGTCGTCAAGAACCGGGTGCACCTCGACGTGCGGGTCGGCACCGGGCTGGTGGGCGAGGAGCGCCTGGCCGCCCTCGAGGCCGAATGCGCGCGACTGATCCCGCTCGGCGCGGTACGCGGGCAGCTGTTGCTCGCCGACGGCGAGAACGAGTCGTGCCTCAACATGCAGGACGTCGAGGGCAACGAGTTCTGTCTCGACTAGTGGCGGCCACGTCCCGGGATCGGCCGGGGCGGTGGTGGCGCCGTCGAGCTGCGGACGACGAGCTCGACCGGTTGGTCGGGCGCCGGTGGAAGCTCGGCGTCCGGCTTCTCGATGACCTGTACCAGCAGCGCGAGGCCCTGCCGCGCGACCTCGTCGAACGGCTGCCGCACGGTGGTGAGCGGGGGAGTGACGTAGGCGGCGACCGGGATGTCGTCGAACCCGACGACGCTGATGTCCTCGGGCACCCGGCGCCCGGCCTCGAGCTGCGCGCGGATGAGACCGATCGCCATGTCGTCGTTTGCGGCGAACACCGCGGTCACGGTGCCGTCGCCGGCCAGTTCCCGGCCCGCCGCGTAGCCGGACGCGGCCGACCAGTCGCCCTCGACGACCGGCGGCTCGTCCGCGCCGTGGGCTCGCAGCGCCTCGCGCCAGCCGGCGAGACGGTCCCGTGCCGAATACCACCGCTGCGGGCCGGCCAGGTGATGGACGGTCGCGTGCCCCAACTCCAGCAGGTGCTCGGTCGCGGCCCGCGCGAGCCGGCCCGCGCCGACCCTGGCGGTCACCACCTGCGGCGCGGTGAAGGTGGGCGGCGCGCCGAGGACCAGGACCGGCACGTCGACGCTGATGAGGCCGACGCCCTCGTCGATCGGCTCGGAGATGACGACGCCGTCCACGCCCTGGTCCAGCAGCGACGCCAGGGCGCTCGCGATGCCGCCCGGGTCGCCCTCGATCGTGGTGGCCACCTGCAGCGTGTAGCCCACCTTCCGGACCGCCCGCTCGATGCCCAAGAGCCACGACGCCGGCCCGTACAAGGCGCTGCCGAGCGTTACCACGCCGATCGACCGGGTCCGCCCGGAGGCCAGCGCCCGGGCCGCCTGGTTGCGCCGGTAGCCGAGCTCCGCGGCGGCGTCCAGGACCCGCCGGCGCACGTCGGCCGAGACATACGGCTCGTCGTTGAGGACCCTGGACACCGTCTTCTGGGAGACGCCGGCCAGCCGCGCGACGTCCACGCTGCGCGGCGTCGGAGGGCTTCCACCCGGCCTCGCCAGTCGCGTCACGGCACCTCCCATCGCCGGCCATAGTCCTGTATGATTGCGCAGTCATGTCTACGCAGTCAGAAACTCGCCATCAAGATCCCGTAACCCGCCCCTGACGCCGGCGAAGCGCGCTCCTGGCCAACACCCTAACCGCAGCTTCGAAACAGGTCAGGCGGGGCCGCCCGCCGACTTCGCCGAGGACCGCAGTGCTGTCCACGCCTTCGACGAGTCACGCGGCCGGCTGCCGCAGAGGCGAATCGATTCGCTATCGATCGGCGCGGTGTCGGTGGGCCGGCGACACGGAATGCCTGAGCGCGATGCCCCAGCACTCCGGAAGGGTCGTACTCATCAGTGGCCGCTCGGAGCCTGCGAGGCGTCAGGAACAGGAAGTAACCGTCCTGAAACCTTGACTTAACGCTCGATGCACCCATTAATACATATCTATGTATTGGGCCGTAGTCACCCTTCCCGGGTGGTCGGCGACGCCGGCAGATTCGTCGAATCGGTTCGAGTCTCGGCCTAGAGGCTGTGCGCTGAACCGGTGTCGTGCAGCTGGCGGATGAGTCACAGGAGGTTGGCATGCATCGTTCGAACGCCCGCTGGCGCGGCTGGTTGCCGGCAGCGGCTGGAGGGCTGGCCGTAGCCGTGGTCGCCGCGAGCGTGGCCCTGGCGATCCACGGGTCGGCCCTGGCCGCGCCGGTCGCGACGCAGAGTGCCGCGGCCGCTGGTGTTGACGGTGTGGCGGCCGGGAACGCCGCGATCGCCTCGGTCGACCTGGCCGGGACGTGGAACTTCACGCCCGCGGGTCGGGCGGCGACTACGATCGCGGTACCCGGTGGCGGCTGGTACAAGCAGGGCTTCACCGACGTGAACGAGGCGGTGTACTCGCGCAGCATCACCGTGCCGGACTCGGGGCAGCCGCAGTCGACCTGGATCGAGTTCGGCGCCGTCAACCACCAGGCGACACTGTCGGTCGACGGCCGCGTGGTCGCCACCCAGACGACGGCGTTCACCCCGTCGAACTTCGACATCAGCGCATACGCGGCGCCCGGCACCACCCACACGATCACAGTGAACGTGAAGGGCCGCGGCGCGTTGAAGGCATCCAACGGCCGGTACCTGGTGCCCGACGCCGCCACGTGGTCCGAGGCGATACCGCAGGGGATCTTCGGGTCCGCGTTCCTGCGGGTGTACCCGGCGGTGTATGTCAGCGACACCTTCGTGCGTACGTCGGTGGCGAACAAGACGCTGACCTACGACGTGACGGTGCGGAACACGTCGGGCAGTTCCCGGTCGGTGACGTTGACCGGGTCGCTGTCGTCCAACAACGGAACGGCTTTCAACTACCCGGCACTGCCCAGCCGTACGGTCACCGTGGCGGCCCGCTCGACCGTGACCGTGACCGTCGGGCCGGTCGCGTGGAACCTCGACAGCACCTCGTACTGGTGGCCCAACGTGCCGTACCGGTCGGGGTACCGGGCGCAGCTGCACGGGCTGACGGTGCATGCCGTCACCGACGACGGCCGGACGAGCGACGCCGATTACCGGTTCGGGTTCCGGGAGGCCACCCAGAACGGTGACTACTACTACCTCAACGGCGTGCGCGCGAACTTCCGCGGCGACAACCTCCAGGGTGCCGACTACGACCGGATCAACAACGGCGGCAAGGGCGACGCGTACCACACCCTGCCCGGCTTCCTGCCCCCGTCGTCCGGCAACGGCGGCTGGCCGCAGGCGGTGGACAACTACCAGCGGCTGAACTACAACGTGGTGCGCATCCACCAGGAGCCCGGGAGCCCATACATGTTGGATGTCGCCGACGAGATGGGCCTGATGATCATCGACGAGGTCGCGATTCGCGGCTCCCAATCCTCGCAGGAGTGGCAGAACTCCGTCGGGCGCGACAACATGATCAACCACGCCCGTGCGCTGGTCCTGCGCGACCGCAACCACCCCGCGATCATCCGCTGGAGTCAGAACAACGAGCCGAACCAGAGCGGCCAGGATTCCGAACAGTTCGAAAAGGACCTGTACGCGGCGATGAACGGCGCCGACGGCACCCGGCCGATCATTGTCGAGGTGGGCGTCGGCGGGAATGTCAGCCTGTATCCCGGGATGACGTACGCCAACTTCGCGGTGATCCCGCACTACGTCGACGGCTTCGGCAGGTACGGGGAGGGCCTGATCACCGTGAACGGGCGGCCCGACGGTGAGGGCGAGTACATCTGGCCGGCCTGCAACAACAAGCAAGGCTTCGAGTGGTTCGCCACGGCAACCCTGGCCAAGCGCGGCAAGGGCGCCACCGACCTGCGTCCGTACACGCTGCTGTCCGCCTGGGCCAGCGTCGTGCCCGGCGTGCGGAGCACCGACTTCACCCCGGAGGAGGGTGGTCACCCGATCTACGGCGTCGACAATCTGCCCGACCCGTGGAGCAACCCGCAGATCCAGCGCGTGCAGGCGGCGTTCAACCCGGTGGCCGCGGTCGACCTCCCGTACTGGTCCGCCTCCGGCAACTCGGACTCGAACGGCAGCTTCCCGCTGCCGCAGGCCGTGCCCAGCTACGCCCGCAACGCCACGGTGACCCGCAACATCACCGTGTTCAACGACGACTTCACCAACACCTCGGTGAACTTCGCCTGGACCGCCCGGCTCGACAGCCCGACCGGCGCGGTCGTCGCGTCCGGCAGCAGCAACCTGACCATCCCGCTCGGCTCACGGGTCACCCAACCGGTGTCCTTCACCGCCCCCGCCACCGGCAGCCGCGTGTACCTGCAGCTGTCGACCACGAAGTCCGGCAGCACCGTCTTCACCGACGCGGTCGAGTACCTCAACCTCAGTGGAAGCGGCGGAACCGGACCGACGCCCGGCACCTACCGCATCGTCAACCGCAACAGCGGCAAACCCCTCGCCATCGCCGGCAACTCCACCGCCGACGGCGCCAAGGCGGTCCAGCAGAGCGGCACCCCCACCTGGACGATCAGCACCACCCAGGACGCCTACACCCTGCGCTACACCGCCTCCGGAAAAATGCTCGACGTCAACGCCGGCAGCACCACGCAGGGCCTACAACTGCAGCAGTGGTCGGCCAACGGCGGCACCAACCAGTCGTGGTACCTGCGGCCCACCGGTAACGGCTACTACACCATCGTCAGCCGCAGCAGCGGACTGGCAGCCGACGTCTACGCCGCCTCCACCAGCGACGGCGCGCAGGTCGTCCAGTGGACCGCCAACAGCGGGACCAACCAGCAATGGCAGTTCGTACCCGCCTGACCAGTGGCAGAGGTGAGTGTCAAGTTCGGCCGCCGGTAACGAGCTGCCGATTGTCGCGCCGATTCGGGGGCACGGTTTGTGCCCCCGAATCGGCCGCGATCCAATCGGTGACCATCCCGCAGGACGGCCTACGCGAACTCGACCGGGTGTCGGCCCCGGACCTCAACTATCCGTACCCGTGGCTGGCGTCGATCGCCGTCCCGCTGACCCAGTCGGGCGGCCGAACCTGATGGGGGCCAGGCGAAATCGCCTGGCCCCCAGTGTGGGCTCGGTCAGCCCAGGTACTTCTCCCACGGACCGGTGATGGCCAGGGTGAGGCCCGGGTCCTGCATGTTGACGAAGAGCACCTTGCCGTCCGCGCTGAAGGTCGGCCCGCAGAACTCCGAGTCGTTGAGCTGGTTGCGGGCGATCGCGTAGGTGGGCCCACCCGGGATCGTGCTGAGCACGTGCGAGGCGCCAGTGCCGTCCTCGGCGAGCACGAGGCTTCCCCACGGGGTGACTGTCACGTTGTCCGGGCCGTCGAAGGTGAGGTCGGTGTACTTGACCGGCGTACCCTCCTCGGAGGCGGTCTGGTGCGGGAAGTACGTCACCAGCTGGATGGTCTGGTTCCTGTAGTTGTAGAACCAGACCATTCCGTCGTGCGGCGCCGCGTCCGCCGGCAGGTCACCCTCGTCCCAGGCGTACGAGTTGACCACGTACACGCCCTCGTCGGTGGCCCACACGCCCTCGAACTTGCGTCCGCGGGTGACCTGGCCGTCGGCGAACTGCTCGCGTACCGACTTGGTGCGCGCGTCGCGGTCCGGCACCTCGATCCACCGGACCGGGAAGGGGCGGCCCAGCTGGGCGGAGGTCAGGTACGCGACGTCCGGCAGCACCGAACCGTCATCCATGATGATCTGCATCGCGGCGAGGACACCGGCGTTCGGTGCGAGGCGGGTGAGCACGCCCGGGCCCAGCTTGACGCCGTGTGGCGCCGTCCAGCGGTAGAAGAGGCCGTTGGGCTCGTCGGCGTCCTCGGAGAGGTAGATCCGGGTGCGGTCCTTGTCGACGGCCAGCGCCTCGTGGGAGTAGCGTCCCAGGCACTTGATCGGCTTCGGGTCGGCGCTGCCGTCGGACCACACCTCGAAGACGTAGCCGTGGTCCTTCTGGTAGACGCCGGACCGGCCGCCCTCTTCCCACGTGTCGCCGGCCCGGTCCTCGGTCTCCTCGCAGGTGAGCCAGGTGCCCCAGGGGGTCGGCCCGCCGGCGCAGTTGGAGATGGTGCCGGAGAGCGCCACGAACTCACCCAGGTTGCGGCCCGCGAGGTCGGTCTTGATCACGGTGCAACCGCCGGCGTCGACGGCGCCCGCGTCGTAGACCGTTCCCTTGACGTGCGGCACGCCGAACTCGGCGCCCGGGTCGATCTCGTGGTTCTGGATCAGGGTGTACCGGCCGTGGCCGGCGTCGTAGACGGCCATGCCGTCGTGGTCGGACGGGGTGGTGCCCTGGCCGCGGTCGAGTCGGGTGACGCCGGTCCGGGTGACCACTGTGTAGCTGAAGCCCTTGGGCAGGGCCAGGATTCCCTTGGGGTCGTCCACGAGCGGCGGGAAGGGCACGTTGCCGGGCTTCACCGGCGGGTGCGGCCGGGCCGGGCTGGCCTGGGCCAGGGACGGCAGGCCGCCAGCGACGGCAAGGCCGACGCCAGCGGCGGCGCCGCCAGCGAGGAAGGTACGGCGAGAGGAAGGCACGCGGATCAACTCCTGGTCAAGACGTAGTGCGACGACTGGCAGCCAACTCCTGCGGGCGGACAGCGACACGTCACCCGTGGGATCGGGGGGTGACATCGGAGTTAAGAGTCAGGGTCGGGCACGCGTCGCGGGCAGCAGTGCGGGCCAGTCCTGGGCGGCGGCCCAGTCGGCGAAGCTGTGCCAGCCGACCTCTGGGTGGTCGCGGCGCAGCGCGGCGACGTCGACGGTCAGGCCCACGGTGCTGAAGTAGTCGAACATGGCCGCCAGGTCGGTGGACCGCCGTCGAACCTGGGCCAGCGGCACCTGCACGTGGGTGATTGGGCGGCCGATGGCATCGGTGAGGATCTCGGCCAGCTGGGCGGGTGTGCGTTCGTCGGAGGCGATGTCGATGCGGCGGCCGACGAATTCGCCCGAGCGCTGGAGGACCAGCGCGGCGAAGGCGCCGATGTCGACCGCCGGGATGAGGGCGAGCGGCCGGTCCGCGGGCATCGGCCAGGCGAAGCTACCCCTGCCCAGGCCGTCGAGCGTCCAGCCACTGGCGTAGTTGTCCATGAAGGCGGCCGGCGCGATGACCGTCCAGGGCACCGTCGAGGTGCGCAGGTGCTGCTCGACCAGGTGTTTGCTCTCGTAGTGCGGGACGCCGGTGTCGCGGTCGGCGTGTGCGACGGTGGTCAACACGAGGTGGCCGAGGCCGGCGGCCGCCGCGGCGTCGACGAGGGTCCTGCCCTGCCGGACCTCGGTGGCGAGGTCGGTGCCGAACGGTGTGGTGACAGCGAACAGCGAGTCGGCTCCGGCGAGCGCGGCGTCGACGGACGTTCGGTCGTCGAAGTCGGCCTGGCGCACCTCGGCGCCGAGGTCACGCAGGGCTTCGGCGGCCGGCGAGGTGGGATGGCGGGTGATGGCGCGTACCCGGTGGCCGGCGGTCAGCAGGGCGCGGGCGGTGGCACCGCCCTGGGCCCCGGTGGCGCCGGTGACGGCGATGGTGAGCATGGGTCCTCCGAGAGGTAATATAGCTGCGTAACGCATTAACTGCGTCACGCAGCAGATCATGGCGAACCGCTGCGTCACGCAACTAGTTGGGATGTGATGCGGATGACGGCGAAGCGCCGGACCCGGTTGTTCGAGGAGTTGTCGATGGCGTCCCGGCGCTATCTGGCCGCGTACGTCCTGTTCAACCAGGCCATCGCCGACCACCTGGGGCTCCACCCGACCGACGTGCAGTTCCTGAGCCTGCTCTCGGCGGCCTCCGCGCCGCCCACGGTCCGAGAGATCGCCGAGATGACCGGCCTGACCACGGGGTCGGCCACCCGCTTGGTCGACCGGCTCGAACGCGGCGGCTACGTCAAACGGACGCCCGATCAGAAGGACCGGCGCCGGGTGCTGGTCACCCCGGTGCCAGACCGCCTCGACCGGGTCACAGCGGTCTGGGACGACCTCGGCCAGTCCTGGCAGGAACTCCTCGACGAGCACACCGACGAGGAGCTGGAGGTGATCACCCGCCACATGAACCGAGCGCACGACCTCAGCCACACCCAGATGCGTCGCCTGCGGTCCCAACCGAAGCCCGACTGAGACAGGCGGCCCGCGGGCTTGACCTTGACGCTGCGTCAACCCTCCATGCTGCCGGCATGAGCAATTCGCACCCGACGGCTCAGGCCGAGCAACCCGCGATCCACGTGCACGGCCTGGAGAAGTCGTTCAAGCAGCTGAAGGTGCTGCGCGGCGTCGACATCGACGTGGCGCGGGGCAGCATCTTCGCCCTGCTGGGCTCCAACGGGGCGGGCAAGACCACAGTGGTGAAGATCCTGGCCACACTCCTCAGGGCCGACGGCGGCACGGCCCGGGTCGCCGGCTTCGACGTGGCGACCCAGGCCGCCGACGTACGGCGGTCGATCAGCCTCACCGGGCAGTTCGCGGCGGTCGACGAGATCCTCACCGGGCGGGAGAACCTGATCCTGGTCGCCCGGCTGCGGCACCTCACGGAGCCCGGTGCGATCGCGGACGACCTGCTGAGGCGCTTCTCGCTGACCGAGGCGGGCACCCGGAGGGTGCGGACGTACTCCGGCGGAATGCGCCGCCGCCTCGACATCGCGATGAGCCTGATCGGGAACCCGCCGGTCATCTTCCTCGACGAGCCGACGACCGGGCTGGACCCAGAGGCGCGCATCGAGGTGTGGCAGGCGATCAAGGAACTCGCCCGGGGTGGCACCACGGTGCTGCTCACCACCCAGTACCTCGACGAGGCCGAACAACTCGCCGACCGGATCGCGATCCTCCACGAGGGACGCATCATCGTGAACGGCACCCTCGGTGAGCTCAAGCAGCTCCTGCCGCCCGCCGAGGTCGAGTACGTCGAGAAGCAGCCCACCCTCGAGGACGTCTTCCTCACCCTCGTCGGCGCCAAGACGGAGAAGGAACAACGATGAACAGGAACTTCCTCGGCGACACCACCGTCCTCCTGGGACGCTCGCTGCGCCACATCGCCCGCAGCCCGGACACGATCATCACGACGGCGGTCATGCCGATCGCCTTCATGCTGCTGTTCGTCTACGTCTTCGGCGGCGCGATCGAAACCGGCTCCGACTCGTACGTGAACTATCTGCTCCCCGGCATCCTGCTCATCACGATCGCCTCGGGAATCTCGTACACCGCCTTCCGGCTCTTCCTCGACATGCAGGGCGGCATCTTCGAACGGTTCCAGTCCATGCCGATCGCCCGATCCTCGGTGCTCTGGGCGCACGTGCTGACCTCGCTGGTGGCCAACCTGATCTCGCTCGTCGTCGTCGTCCTCGTCGCCCTGCTCATGGGCTTCCGCACCGGCACGAGCGTGCTGGGCTGGCTCGCCGTCGCCGGCATCCTGGTGCTGTTCACCCTGGCGCTCACCTGGATCGCCATCATCCCCGGCCTCACCGCCCAGTCCGTGGATGGTGCGAGCGCGTTCTCGTACCCGTTGGTCTTCCTGCCGTTCGTCAGCTCTGCCTTCGTGCCCACCGCGTCGATGCCCGGCCCGGTGCGCGCCTTCGCCGAGCACCAGCCGGTGACCGCCATCGTCAACGCGATCCGAGACCTCTTCGCGCAGAAACCGATCGGGTCGGGCATCTGGACCGCCCTGGCCTGGTGCGTCGGCATCCTCGTGGTGGCCTACCAGTTCGCCAACCTGACCTACCGCCGCAAGATCTCCTGACCCGCTGTCGACCGGGGCCGCGCACTGTGAGGGCAGGATCAGACCATGCTGACGATCAGTCAACTCGCGGCGTACGCCGGCGTCACGGTGCGGGCGGTACGGCACTACCACCAGATCGGCCTGCTGCCGGAGCCCGAGCGGGACGCCTCGGACTACCGGCGGTACAGCGCGGGGGCGGTGGTGTCCCTCATCAGGATCCGGATTCTCGCCAACGCCGGCGTGCCGCTGTCCCAGATCGGTCAGATGCTGGAGGCCGACGCGTCGACCTTCGCGGCCGCGGTCGAGGAGATCGACAGACAACTGGGCGACGAGATCGCACGACTGGAGGTCAGCCGGAGGCAGATCGCGCAACTCGCCGCCGGGGATCGTCTGGCGCTCCCACCAGAGGTGATCACCTACCTCGACCGGCTCCGGGACATTGGCGTCGCCGAGCGGGTGGTGGCGGGTGAGCGGGACAGCTGGATCCTGATGTCG
This sequence comes from Micromonospora vinacea, assembly GCF_015751785.1. Lineage (NCBI taxonomy): Bacteria > Bacillati > Actinomycetota > Actinomycetes > Micromonosporales > Micromonosporaceae > Micromonospora > Micromonospora vinacea. The sequence continues at coordinate 3,878,131 of NZ_JADOTY010000001.1, forward strand.
GCTCGCTGGCCCGATCGCGTCCGCGAATGGATGCCCAGCAAGATCGCGCAGCTCGACGACCCGCAACTCGTTCGGCTCTATCGGATCCTGTCGGAGATCTTCGAAAGCGACACCGGCGACGACGCGCGTCTGGTGGAGGCCGCCGACATCCTGGCCAGCCTCGCCGAGCAGGCGTACCGCTCTGGTGAGGTCGACCTCGGCGAGGTGGCAAAGGACGATCTACCGTTCGACCTGCTGGACGCGCTGGCCGTCGAGGCGGACCCGCGGGTGGAGCGACTGCTGAATTTGATGCGCGAGCGCGGCTGGGATGGTCTGGCCCGGCTGGAGCGGCTGGCAGAGTCGCCCACCTGATCGACTGTCAGCTCTGTTGGTAGTTCACAGCGGCGAACCCGCACGGCTGGTGCAGGTGCAGGTAGTAGGCACCCTCGCCGACCTCGTCCAGGTCCGCGCCGCCGATCAGACCCAGGTAGTCCATCGGCTCCCCGCACCCGGGGCAGTCGGCGTGCTCGGCGTCCTGGATCCAGTCCGGTCGGCCGCCCAGGGTGGAGCCGCCCCGGTTCCAGGCGCTGGCCTGGTACGGGCTCGCCAGCGCCGGCCCCGCAACCGGGAGCAGCGTCGGCGGGTCCTCCGGTCCGGCGTCGCCGCCCAGGTAGCTCGGCCGGGTGTTGTCGGCCCACCAGGTGGTGGCACCGGACGGTGTGACCCGGCTGTACAAGGTCGTGTAGCAGGCGCAGAAGTGGCAGGTCTCGATGACCAGGCGGCCGGACCAGCCGGCGTGGGCCAGCGCGGCGCCGACGGCGGGGTCGGTGGTGTCGAGGTCGGCGGCGACCCAGAGCCGGGACGCGCACCAGGGGCAGGCGGTGCGGTCCGCCGGTGCGGGCGCGTCCCGCATGACCCACCGGTACGCGACGTCAGCGCACAGGTCCCGTCGGTTGCCGTCCGGGCCGATCGTCCAACCGCCCTCGGCCGCGTAGGCCAGCACCCCCACGTGCAGGTCGTCCGCGCCGGCTGGTGGGCGCGTCGACCAGCGACGCAGGGCGTCCTCGGCGAGTGGGTGAGCGCTGTGGGCCAGGATGAGGAGTAGATGGTTGAGTCGGTCCGGCGTCCGCCCGTCGTCGACCTGTTCGATGACCCGGCCGACCACCTCGGCGCCCGCCGCCCGGTACAACGTCGCCGGCCACAGAAGGTCGAGGTCGAGCAGCGCCCCGTGGTACGGCGACAGCCTCTGTGGATCGGCAGCGGCGATCTCGCTCAACTCCTCGATCGCGTCGTCGTCCTCGTCCGCCGCTCTCCTGATCAACTCCTCGATCACGAGCGGATGCTAGCTCTTCCCTCCGACGCTCAGCGTCCCGCTGCCCCGGCCGGCTGAGGTCGACGATCAGTGGACGTGTCGGCTGTGTCGCGCCACCAGCGACGGGACGCCAGTGCCGCCAGCCCGGCGCCCGCGGCGTTGAGCAGGACGTCGTCCACCGACGACACCCGGTCCAGCCGCAGGACGTACTGGGCGGTCTCGACCAGGACCGAGCAGCCGGCCGCGAGCGCCAGGATCCGCGGCACCGATGCCAGCGCCGGGAACCGCAGCGGGGCGAAGAACCCGAGGGCCGCGAAGACCAGCAGGTTGCCGACGACCTGGAACGTCGCCGTCACCGGACCCCCGTCGGAGAAGATCGTGAGCAGGTCGCGCAACGGCACCAGTGTCACCCGGCCGGAGACGGTGCCGGCCTGCTCACCCGGCAACATGATCATCCAGACCCAGGGGACCGTGCCGTAGACGATGCCGACGTCGGCCAGCGACGTCCGCCACGCCGACCTGGCGCCGGCGGCACGTCGGCGGCGCGCCAGGGCCCACACCGCAAGGGCGGCCAACGGCAGGACGATCGCCGTGATGAGGACGACGCCGTTGAACGTGCCGAGCCAGCCGTGCCAACCCTTGACCATGCGACCCCCGCTTTTCGCCCAGCCCCGAAACCTACCCCGCCCGGGCGGCGGGCGATCGCCCGTTCGTGGCACCGCACCCACACGCTCGCCGAGCGGCCACCGGAGCGGGCGCTCGGGGCGATCGCGCTGATCGCCGCCCCGTTCATCGGTGCTGGCGGCTGGGCCGGTGACCGTGCCCCTGGCGAGGGTAGGGGTAACTCCCAACCCGACTGGGGGGTAGCAGGATCGAGCAAGATCCAGAAACCGTGGAAGCTCATTTCCATGACCACGCAGAAGATCTCCCGGTTCCATCGGGCTGCCCTGGCCCTCGTCCTTCCCGTCGCCGTGATAGCGGCAGTCGCCGGGTGTGATGACTCGGCGGCGCCGAAGGCCGCGCCCGCGGCCAGTTCGGTAGCCGCGGTTCCCTCGACCTCGACAAGCGCGGCCGGCCCGGCAGGTGCGGCCCCCGCAGCGGGCTTGCATATGATCGCCAACAACGGGCATCAGCTTGCCTTCCACGTCACGCCCGGAAGTTCTCCCACCATCGTGCTGGACGCCGGCGGTGGCGAGGACTCCTCGTACTGGGATGCCCTGGTGCCGCAGCTGTCGCAGGCCACCGGATCGCAGATCATCACCTACGACCGGGCCGGTCTGGGCGCCAGCGAGGAGGTGAAGGGCCCATGGGACCCCAAGGCCGCCGCCTCCGACCTGCAGGCCGGTCTGCGTGAACTCGGCGTCACCCAGAACGTGGTCCTCGCGGGCCACTCGCAGGCAGGAGAGGTGGCCCACTACTTCGTCCTCGCGAACCCCGGCGTTGTCTCCGGGGCGGTGCTCATCGATGCCAACGTGCCGCAATTCTTCACCGACACCCAGACCCAACGCCTCGTCGCGCTAACCGCGCCGCAGATCGAAGAGCTCAAGAAGGCGCCGTCGACGAAGGCGAACCGCCAGCTCATCGCCACGGCCGACAACTTCGGTCCCACGCACCAGGCGTACCACAAGGTCTCCTGGCCCGACGGCGTCCCCGTCATCTATATCGTGTCGGACAAGACGCCCTTCGATGGATCTCCGCAGGACGCTCAGGCCTGGCGCGACGCGGCAGCGGCGTTCACCAAGGCGGGGCCCGACCGCACACTCGTCATCGCCGACGGAAGCTCGCACGACGTTCCCCAGGACAAGCCCGCCCTGGTGCTCAAGGAAATCGAACAGATGACCGCCACCGTCAAGTAAAGGCCATCGGGCCGACGGCTGACAGGACCGGCGAGCCTGGTTGACCGGCGCTGCCCCGGCGCGCCACTCTTCGCGACGCCCTCAAGCCGATCTGCGACGAGGTCACCCTATTCCGGTGGTTCTGATATCCGACGTTGCCGGCAGATCGACAGGGCGGGCCAGCCGAGCGCACGGTGCAGGCCGCCAGGTAACTCATGGTCGTGCCGCCCCCGGCGGCGCTGCGGGGGCGGCACGACGACCGATCCGGCGGTGGGTCAGCTGCGGGTGGACCACCGCTGGTTGGTGCCCCCGTTGCAGGCCCAGAGGATGAGCTTGGTGCCGTTGGCGGTGGCGGCGCCGTTGGCGTCGAGGCAGAGCCCGGACTGGACGCCGGTGATGGTGCCGTTGGAGTTGAGGTTCCACTGTTGGTTGGTGCCGCCGTGGCAGTCCCAGATGATGGCCTGGGTGCCGTTGATGGTGCCCTGGCCGTTGGCGTCGAGGCACTTGTTGCCGTACACCTGGAGTTGTTTGCCGGCGGTGTAGGTCCAGCGCTGTGCGGTGTTGCCGACGCAGTCCCAGAGTTGGACCTGGGTGCCGTTTGTGGTGCTGCCGTTGGGTACGTCGATGCAGCGGTTGGACTGGGCGCCGACGACCTGGACGTTCTGTTGCGGGTTGCCGCCGCCGGCCGGCGCGTAGGCGGCGGCGTTGATGTTGGCCTGGACTGCGTTCTCGGTGGCCGCCGTCGGGTAGCCCGACGTCAACACGCCTTCGAAGAAGGTGCCGCGGCCGGTGATGCTGTTGTCGCCGCCGATGCCGAGCAGGATCGCGCCCTCCTTCTTCATCGGGTGGTAGCCGTTGGGGCGTGGCCCGTCGAAGTAGGTCGTCAGGCTGCCCGACTGGGCGTTGCCGCCCCGGATCGCCCAGTGGTTCGGCTCGCCCTTGACCATGGCGGTGACGAAGCGGTGGTTGATCGACGCGATGTTGTTGTAGCCCGCGTTGACTCCGGAGAAGAGCCCCCACTCCAGGTCGGCCATGATCCAGGGGCCAGCTCCCGCCCCGTAGCCCCACTGCTTGTTGGCGCCGAAGTAGACCGTCTCCATGATGGCGCGTTCGTCGGCGAGGTTGTTGGTCTGCGCGTTGCCGTAGTCGAAGCAGCACCACTGGTTGTAGTGCGTGCCGTCGACGACCGCGTAGATGCCCTCGGGCTGGTCGCCGGTCGCGACGCCGTTGGTGTTGTTGTTGCGGTAGCCGGTGCCGGGGGCGATGTAGACGCCGTACGCCTTCTGCCCGCCGACGGTGACCGGCGCCGCCTTCGCGTCGGCGAGGTTGTCGAATCCGCCGGGAGCGGGGCCGACGAAGTAGCCGGGGGGTGCCTGGGTGAGGCGGTTGTTGCGGCCGGACTGGTCGTAGATGATCGTGATGACGCAGTTGGTGTTGGCGCAGAACGTGTCCTGGGTGGCGGCGTTGGCGTAGCCGCCCTCGCTGAGCACACCGACGTCGCGGGTGGTGTTGTCCGACGATCGTCGGACCTGGTAGAGCGGGCCGTTGTACGCGCCGTACAGCGCGCGGGTGGTGCTGTGCGCGGCCACGCACGGCGTGCCGCCGGAGGCGTAGATGTCACACGGACCGGTGCCGGCGGCGTGGGCGATGCCCGGCGCGTCCGAGACCACGTAGACGCCGGCGCCGGCGACGAGGACCACCAGGGTCCCGGCGGCGGCCATCAGGCGGCCCAGCTTTCTCCTCACATTCATCGGATCCTTTCCCGTGCTGTCTTGGGGTGGGGTGTGGCGGAGGAATTGACGTCACACGTCATACCTGTGACATTAATGGTCGTCCATCTATTGGCGCTAGTTGGCACGTGTTGGTCATCGATCGATGAGCCTGGGGACGGATATGCTGGTCAGCGGAGCAAGGTGCGTCCCCGTGTCGGGGCAGAAATCGATTCGAGGGCGATTGATGAACATCGGGGAGATCGCTCGCCGGGCGGGGGTGTCCCGCAGCACCGTCTCCTACGTGCTCAGCGGAAAACGCAGCGTGTCGGAGGCGACCCGGCAGCGGATCCAGTCGGTCATCGACGAGTTGGACTACCGGCCGAACGCCAGCGCCCGTGCTCTCAAGGAGGGGCGCACCCGCACCCTCGGGCTGGTCATCCCACCGGCGAGCCAGCGCTTGACCGACATGCAGCTGGGCTTCGTCGCCAGCGTCGTCGAGGCCGCCGCCCGCCATGACCTCGACGTGCTGCTGTCCCCCTCCGGTGGCGACCATGACCGGTCGTTCGAGCGGATCGTCACCGGGCGCCGGGTGGACGGCGTGGTCCTCATGGAGATCCGGTTGACGGACGACCGGGTGACCCGCCTGACCAAGGCCGGGTTGCCGTTCGTCACGATCGGCCGGACCGCCGAGCCGCACGGGATGAGCTGGATCGACATCGACTACGCCGGGCTGATCGCCCGTTGCGTGCAGCACCTGGCCGACCTGGGGCACCGGCACGTGGCACTGGTGAACCGGTCCGCCGAGCTGGTGGCCGCCGGCTACGGCCCCAGTCATCGCGCGCTGACCGGGTTTCGTGCGGCGGCGGCGGAGCGGGGGCTGACCGGCGTGGAGGTCTGCAGCGGCGACGACACCGCCTCCGGCGAGGCATGTATGGAGCAGCTGCTCGCGACGCACCCGGAGGTCACGGCGGTGGCCACCATCAACGAGGCCGCACTGCCCGGAATGCAGCGCGCGTTGACCGGCGCCGGGCTGTCGGTGCCACGCGACTTCTCCGTCACCGGAGTCGCCGCGCAGCACTGGGCGGAGGACTTCCGCCCGCCGCTGACCGCCGCCGACGTGCCGATGGTCGAGATGGGCGCCGAGGCGGTGTCGCTGCTGCTGGAGATCATCGCGGCTCCCGGCGCCGTCCCCCGACACCGCCTCTACAGCCCACCCATCTCGTTGCGTTCCAGCACCGGCCCGGTCCGGGCCCGCTGATCCGACCCGGCTACCCGCCCCGGACCCGCCGTTCCTCCTGAGCGGCGGCGAGGATGAGATAGCTGCTGGCGGTCCAGGTGTAGGCGCGGTCCCGGAGTCCGGTGCCGGTCTCGGCGTCGAAGTTCTCCGCGAAGCCGGACTTCTCGCACAGCGCGAGGAAACGCCGACTGATGTCGTCGGCGATCCTGGTCTGCCCGGCCCGGCGCAGGCCGTCCTCGACCAGCACCGTGGAGGGCGCCCAGATCGGGCCCCGCCAGTAGCCGTCGGCGAGGTAGTGGGCCGAGTCCGTCGGCTCGGTGGCCAGCCCGTGCGTGGTGAGGTGGGATTCGACGCCGCGCGCCAGTGCGGCGGCGACCGGGGCCGGCAGGTCGGCCCCGAGCGCGACGGGCATCAGGTCGAGCAGGCTGCGGCTCCTGCGCGAGTGCCCGGTGCGGGGGTCACGGGCGCAGAAGCGCTCGCCGTCCCACAGGTCGCGCAGCATGGCCCCGTGGATCCGGTCGGCCTCTTCGGACCAGCGGGCGGCGGGCTCGCCCAGCTCGGTCGCGAGGTCGGCGAGGCAGCGGAGCTGCGAGACCAGGAACGCGGCGAGGTCGGCCGTCTCGAGGACCCGGTTGTCGTCGAAGGTGGTGGCGTTGTCCCATCCGCTGTCGTTGCCGTGCTGGTAGTGCGGCAGGTCGTGGCCGGGGGCGCGCCGCGCGTCGAGCCAGAACTCCGACCAGCGGGCAAGCCGGTCGTACGTCTGCGCCAGCGCCGCCCGGTCCGGTGGCTGGGGAAGGCGTCGGCGCAGGTGACGCAGGGCCCAGCCGTGGATGGGGGGCTTGACGTAGTTGTGCAGGACCTCGGAGTGGGTGACCGAGTCGGGGAGGGCGCCGGCCTCGTCCTGGTGGTCGAAGGGCAACTGGAACTGGTGCCAGGCCAGCTCCGGCTCGCCGGCCGCCAGGGCGATCGCGTTGAAGCAGTGGTCCCAGCTCCACACCTTGTCCATCCAGTGCTTGGACATCAGGACGGCCGGCCGGGTGACGAAGCCCGCCGGGGCGACGGTTGCCGACCACAGGACGTACGCGGCCAGTTCGGCGGCCGGCGTCTCCGGACCGCGCCAGGGCGCGATCGCGTCGACGAACGCGGTGAACTCCGCGATCCGGTCGCGGCACAACTGCTCGAAGCTGACGGATCGGGTGTACGGGCGGCGTGCCGTTGCGTACTCCTCGATCGCGATCTCCCAGGGCTGGTCGCCGGAAAGGTCGAGGGACCGGTCGGCGGTGCCGAGAGCCTGCGCGCCGTCGGTTCGCGACAGAGCGCCGGAGAGCACTGTGATCCGGTAGCGGCGACCGGTCTCGTACGAGGTGAACACGTGTGATCCGTCGACCGGGTCGGCGTACAGGTAGGTCCCGCTGAACGGGGTGAGGGTGTGCGCGGCGGCGGCCACCCGCAGGCCGAGCCGGTGGCCCCGGATCCGCAGGGTGTCCGCCCCGTCGTAGACGGCCTCGATCCGGTCGGCCCCGTTGCGCCAGGTCAGCAGCGCGGGTGTGGCGACGACAGTGGTGCCGGCGACAGTGGGGGCGAGCCGCAGGACGGGGTGCAGCCCGGTCTGGTGGGAGACCAGGTGCAGATCGTCGGCGTACGTCTTCTCGGCTACCACCGGGGAGATGTTGAACCAGGATCCGCGGTAGCTGAACGGGATGTCCTGGATTCCGAACTCCGGACCGGACGGGGCGACGGTCATGGGTGGCGGGTGCCTTTCTGTGGTGCGGGTGGTCGGTCCTGGACCGCCGCGGATGGTCAGTCCTTCACGGCGCCAGCGGTCACGCCCATCGAGACGTACCGCTGGGCCAGGATCAGTAGGACGGCGGCGGGGATCGAGGCGACGACGGCGGTGGCCATGATGGCGTTCCACTGCTGGTTGTTGTTGCCGATGTAGTGGTAGATGCCGAGGGTGATCGGCTGGTGGTCGCCGCCGCCGGCCAGGGTCGACGCGAAGATGAAGTCCGACCAGGACCACAGGAACGCGAAGAGCGACACCGTGACGATCGAGTTGCGGCTGACCGGCAGCACTACCGACCAGAAGGTCCGCAGTCGACCTGCGCCGTCGACCACGGCGGCCTGGAGCAGTTCGTCGGGGATGCCGGACATGAAGGCCGTGAAGATCAGGACAGCGAACGGCACCGCGAGCGTGGTGTCGGCCAGGATCAGGCCGGGCAGTGTGTTGAGGACGCCGAGGGTGAGGTAGATGGCGTAGAAGCCCATCGCCATGATGATCCCCGGGATCATCTGCGCGATCAGCAGCACGAAACTCAGCGCCGGGCCGCCGGGCGGCCGGAGCTTCGCCAACGCGTAGCCGGCGGGGGCGGCCAGCGCCACTGTCAGCGCCACGGTGCCGAGACCGACCAGGAAGCTGGTGCCGAGGTACGGCAGTTGCTGGTCGAGCACCGCCCGGTAGCCGTCCAGGGTGCCGTTGGTGGGGAACAGGTGCGGGGGAGTGGCCCGCATGTCCTGGTCCCGGGTGAAGGACACGTTGATCATCCAGTAGACGGGGAAGAGCATCAGCCCGGTCAGCACCAGGCCGACGCCGGTCTTCCACCAGGCCCGAGGCGTCGAGGTGGTCATCGCAGCTGCTGCCTCCGCTCGATCCGGATGTAGAGGAGGCCGGCGATCAGGGCCAGCACGATGAGCAGGTTCCCGATGGCCGCGCCGGGGCCGAACTCGGGCAGCAGGTTGCCGAAGCCGAGCCGGTACGACCAGGTGGCGAGTGTCGCCGAGGAACCGGTCGGACCGCCCTTCGTCATGATCCAGATGATGTCGAAGACCTTCAGCGTGTAGATCAGCCCCAGCAGCAGGGTGATCAGGGAGACGGGACGCAGCAACGGGAAGGTGATCCCCCAGAACCGTTGCCACCCCGTCGCCCCGTCGAGCGCGGACGCCTCGTACATCTCCGTCGGGATCGCCTGGAGGCCGCTGTAGAGCACCACCAGGTTGAACGGGATGCCGATCCAGATGTTCGCGATGATCACCGAGGTCAGCGACCAGCCCGGCGACGTGAGCCAGTTGACCGGGCCGATCCCGACGACGCCGAGCGCCGTGTTGACCAGCCCCGAGTCGCTGTTGAGCATCCACGACCAGGTCGACGCCGAGACGATCAGCGGCAGCAGCCACGGTACGAGGATCAGCGCCCGCAACGTGCGCGACAGCGGGAAGTGCTTGTAGAAGAAGAGGGCCAGGGCCATGCCGATGGTGAACTGGAAGGCGAGCGAGGCCGCGGTGAAGACCACTGTGTGCGTCAGCGTCGGCCCGAAGGCCGGGTCGGTCAGCACGGCCCGGTAGTTGTCGAGGCCAGCGAAGGGGGCACCGCCCTGCACGAACGAGCGGACTGTGTACTCCCGCAGGCTCAACTCGACATTGCGGTAGAGCGGGTAGGCGTAGAAGGCCGCCAGGTAGAGGGTCACGGGTGCCAGGAAGCCCCACGCCCACCATCGGCTGGGCCGGCGGGCACGGGACGGGGGAGGCCCGGGTGGGGCGGCGGTCGCCGCCCCACCCTGGTCTCGTACGGCGGTGGAGGTCTCTGTCGTGGGGGGCATGGTGTCGGTTCGGTTCGCTTACCTGGTCGTGGCGGCGGTCTGCGCGGCGGTCAACGCCTCCTGTGGCGACTTGCCCCCGCTGAGGGCCGACTGCACGGCGGTCCACAGCGCCTCGGAGATCTTCGGGTACTTCGTGCCGAGGTCGTCACCGGTGCGGCCCTTGGCGGCCCGGACCGCCTCCACCCAGACCTTGAGCTTGGGGTCCGCGGTGGCCTGTCGCTCCTGAACGGCGGCGACGGGTGCGACGTAGGAGAGCGTGGTGTCAGTGGTGAGGAGGTTGTCGGCGTTGGTCAGGCAGGCGACGAGCTTCTGCGAGGTCTCGTACCGGCCGGTGTTCTTCTGCACCGGAATGGAGACGAACTCACCACCGGTGGGCGCCGGGGCGGGCCCGCCCGCGCTGGCCGGGATCGCGATCGTGCCGTACGAGAAGCCGAGCTTCTCCGCGTTGGCCAGTTGCCAGGTGCCGTTCTCGGCGAACGCGTAGTTGCCGGTGGCGAACTCCTGCCAACTCGTGGTCTGGGTGTTGTTGATGACGGAGTTCGGGGCGTGACCCTGCTTGAGCCAGTCGGTCCAGAGCGTCAGCGCGGACACCGCCTGCGGGGAGTCGAGGCTGGTCAGCTGGGCACCGGAGCCCCAGAACCAGGGCAGGAACTGGAAACTGCCCTCCTCGGTGCCGATCGCGGAGAAGGTGATGCCCTTCTTCCCCTTGGCCTTGACCTTGGTCAGTGCCGCGGTCAGTGACGTCCAGTCCTTGACGGCGGCGGGATCGACGCCGGCGGCGGTGAGGAGATCCTTGTTGTAGTAGAGGGCGAGGGTGTTCGCCCCGATCGGCACCCCGTAGGTCTTGCCGTCGCTCTGGCCGGCGCCGAGCAGGTTCTTCTCCATGGCCGAGACGTCCAGCTTGTTGTCGTCGGTGGTGGTGAGCGCACCGGCCTCGGCCAGAGTCGAGATGACCGGGTTGTCCACGATCAGCACGTCCGGTGAGTTTCCCTGCTGGGCGGCGAGCAGCGCCTTGTTTGTCAGGTCGGTCGTGTCGTAGCCGGTTCGCTCGACCGAGACACCCGCGGAGGTGCCGCATTTCTTGAGCAGCGCGACCCACTCGGAGTCGTCGGCGAACTGTGGATACGGGTCCCAGACGAGGTAGGCGCCGCCGTCGGCGGGGCCGTCGGCGGACGACGAGCAGGCACTGCCTGTCACTGCGGCGAGAGCTATCACGGCGACGGCGGCCAGGCGCCGCCGACGACTGAGTCCGGTCATGTGTTGCCTCACTTCAAATCGATCGTCAGGTGGGGTGTGTGGGGTGATCGTCGCGGGTTGGACCAGTCCAACCATGCGGCGAATCGATTCGACGAATCGGTTCGCCCGAAGATAGGTCTGGCCATGCCCAGGGGTCAAGAGTCAGTTGACCGTGCTGGGGGGATCGCTGGGCAACATGGGCGTTACCGCACCGTCACTTCATTGACACGGTTCAGTCTCCGGTCCTACGATCCGTGCGAATCGATTCGCAAGCGCTGCCCTCCGGAGAGCGTCCCCCGCGCCCCACCAAGGAGCCGCCCGTGAAAACCCCGTCCCGCAGCAGGTCAGGACGAGCCCGTGTGTTCGTGGCCCGACTCGTCGTCGGCCTGCTCGCCGCCGCTGCCGCCGTCACCGTCGCCTCGTCCCCCGCCCAGGCCGCCGACGAGTCGATCAGCGTCAACTTCGCCACCACCAACGGCGCGCCGACCTACCGCGCCTCCGGCTGGATCTACGGCATGACCGAGAACGCCAGCGGGCCCGCCGACCACTTCTACCGGGACGTCAAGTTCCAGTACATGCGCGCCGGCGGCGCGCAGCTGCCGGGGAGTGGCTGGGTCGGCGGAACCTACGACCGGCGCTGGAACTCCACACTCGCCCAGGCACGTCGGACCACAGCCCTCGGCGGGAAGTTCATCATCCTGCCGCACGACCTCTGGGGTGCCGACGGCGCCGGAATCTCCCGCTTCCCTGGTGACAACGGAAACTGGACCGACTACGACAACTTCCTGACCCGCCTGATCAACGACGTCCGGGCGTCCGGGCTGTCGGTGCAGTGGGACATCTGGAACGAGCCCAACATCACCATCTTCTGGAACCGGCCGATCTCCCAGTACCTCGAACTGTGGCGTCGGACCTACCAGCGCATCCGGGCGGAGTTCCCCAGCCAGCTCATCGTCGGGCCGAGCTGTGCCTGCGTACCGTCGACCAACCACGCCTTCTGGAACCAGTACCTGGACTTCGTCCGCTCGACGAACACGGTGCCCGACATCATCAGCTGGCACTCGCTGCCCGGTGACCCGGTCGCGAACGTCGCCGCCGCCAACGCCACCCTCGACCCGCGCGGCATCGCCCACCCGCGTCCGTACCAGATCAACGAGTACGGCGCGCCCGACGAGCAGAACCCGGCCGACGGCGCCTGGTACATCGCACGTCTGGAGCGGGCGCGGGCGGACGGTCTGCGGGCCAACTGGGCCAGCGGCGGCAGCCTGCACAACGACCTCGGCAACCTGCTGATCCGTAACTCGGCCGGCCAGCACCAGCCCAAGGGGGAGTGGTGGAACTACCGCTACTACGCCTCCCAGGTCGGGGAGAACGTCGCGGTGACCCCCAGTCAGTCGTACGACGCGTACGCCACGAAGACGGCCGGGGTGGCGAAGGTGCTCATCGGCGGTGGCCGTACCACCGGGAACCTGACCGTCAACCTGCAACGCCTGGACACCACCAGCGGCATCGTGCAGAACAGCCAGGTCCGGGTGCTCACCCAACGCATCCCGCACAACGGTGGCGGCGCCGTGGCGGGGCCGGTCACGGTCTCGAACAGCGTGGTCGGGGTGTCCAACAACAACGTCACAGTGACAGTGCCGTACACCAACCAGACCGACACCTACACCGTCACGCTGCTGCCCCCCTCCGACGGTGGCTTCCAATCGGTGGCGGTGGCCCAACACTCGCAGCAGTGCCTGAACAACGCCGGCCTGAGCACCGCCGACGGCAACGTCCAACAGCAGAACTACTGCGACGGCGGTGACCAGCAGCTCTGGAACTTCCGCCCGGTCGCCGGTGTGGCCAACACCTACACCGTGGTCAACCAGCAGAGCGGCAAGTGCCTCGACGTCAGCGGCGTGTCCACCGCCGACGGCGCGGCAGTGCACCAGTGGACCTGCCTGAACAGCCTCAACCAGCAGTTCACGCTGCGCAAGGTGACCTACTCGGGCAACGACTCGCACGACTACCAACTCGTCGCCCGGCACAGCGGCAAGTGTGTCGATGTCAACGCGGTCTCCACGGCGGCCGGCGCGCTTGTCCACCAGTGGACCTGCAGGGCGGCCAACCAGGGCAGCCCGTTGAACCAGACGTGGCGGCTCCTGGGTCGGTAGGCGTCCCGGGGGAGGTGGTGCGCTGGCCGTCCGCCCAGCGGCCAGCGCACCACCTCGCCACCGCATTCATTGACATGAATTAATTAAAGGTCATACGATTCGCTCCGAATCGATTCGCCACCGCCACCGCCCCCGTGGCGCGTCGACACCCCCACCGCGCTTCCACGACTCCGAGGAGCCACCTCGTGCGAACCCCGTCCCCCCTCGGGCCAGGAACAGCCCGTGATCTCGTCCCGAGACGTCGTCGCGCCCGACGTCTGACCGCCCTGGCGGCCGCGCTGGTCGGCGTGCTCGTCGGCATCGGCGCCGCCCCCGGCGCACCGTCGCCGATCGCCGAGGCAGCCGCCGCCCCGATGGCGGCCGCCATCGCGCCGGGGCAGAGCACCCCGATCGTCGGTACGCCGTCCGGCCGCTGCCTCGAAGTGCCCAACTCCAGCACCACCAACGGCACCCAGACGCAACTCTGGGACTGCAACGGCAGTGCCGGCCAGACCTGGACGTGGACGTCGACCAAGCAACTCCAGGTGTACGGCAACAAGTGCCTGGACGCCTCCGGCCGCGGCACCGCCAACGGCACCCAGGTGATCATCTGGGACTGCAACGGCCAGAACAACCAGCAGTGGAACGTCAACAGCAACGGCACCATCACCGGCGTGCAGTCCGGGCTCTGCCTCGACGCCAACGGCGCCGCCACCGCCAACGGCACCAAGGTCATCCTCTGGGCCTGCAACGGCGGCGCCAACCAGCAGTGGGCCTCGCCGACCACCACCCCGCCGCCGACCAACCCGCCGACCGGCGCGCGGCCCTGTGACATCTACGCCTCCGGCGGCACCCCGTGCATCGCGGCGCACAGCACCACGCGGGCGCTCTACGAGGCGTACGCCGGCAACCTCTACCAGGTCCGACGCTCGTCGGACAACACGACCCGCAACATCGGGCTCACGGGGACCGGTGGCACCGCCAACGCGGCGACGCAGGACTCGTTCTGCTCCGGCACGACCTGCGTGATCACTGTCGTCTTCGACCAGTCCGGGCGCGGCAACGACCTCTGGTACCAGGGGTCGAGCGTCGTTCCGGGCTCCCCGCAGAGCAGGCCGGCGATCGCGACCTCGGAGTCGCTGACCGTGGGCGGCGCGAAGGCGTACTCGCTCTACATCAACCCCGGCAACAGCTACTGGCGCGACGGGCACCTCACCGGCGTGCCGACCGGCGCGGCACCCGAGGGCATGTACATGGTGACCAGCGGGACGCACGTCAACAGTGGTTGCTGCTTCGACTACGGCAACAGCGAGACGACCAGGAAGGCCGACGCCGCCGGGGCGATGGACGCCATCAACTTCAGTAAGCAGTGCTGGTTCGGCGGCTGCTCCGGCAGCGGCCCCTGGGTGCAGGCCGACCTCGAGTGGGGTCTCTTCCCAGGCGGCAGCAGCTCCTGGAACCCGAACCAACGGGCGTTCACCAGCAAGTTCGTCACCGCGACGCTCAAGAACAACGGCACGACCCGGTTCGCCATCAAGGGCAGTGACGCGCAGGCCGGCAGCCTCTACACGCTGTACGACGGCTCGCTCCCGCCGGGATACAGCCCGATGAAGAAGCAGGGCGCGATCATCCTGGGCAGTGGCGGTGACTGCTGCAAGCCCGACGGCGGCGCGAACCTGAGCGCCGGCACCTTCTACGAGGGGGCCATGGTCTCCGGCTATCCGTCCGACGCGACCGAGAACGCCGTGCAGGCCAGCGTGGTGACCGCCGGATACCGCTGATCCTGGCGACGCCCGAACGAGTCGTGCGCCGGTCACCACCAGGTGGTGACCGGCGCACGCGCGGGTGGACGTCGATACCGTCTCAGGCGACAGTGCAGGACGCGCCGTTGAGGGTGAACGAGGACGGTCGGGCGTTGTTACCGGTGTGGGTGGCCTGGAAGCCGAAGCTCACCGAGCCGTTGGCGGGGATGCCGCCGTTGTAGGCGACGTTGCGGGCCGTCACCTGGCCCGAGCTGGGCGAGTAGGTGGCGTTCCAGCCCGAGGTGATGGTCTGCCCACCCGGCAGGGTGAAGACCACGGACCAGCCGTTGACGGCGCTGGTGCCGGTGTTCGTGACGGTGATGTTCTCGGTCAGCCCGGTGTTCCAGGCGTTGACGTCGACGGTCACCCGACAGGCGCCGGAAGTCGGCGGCGGGGTGGTCGGCGGCGGCGTCGTGGGGGGCGGGGTGGTCGGGGGTGGCGTGGTCGGCGGCGGGGTGGTCGGCGGCGGCGTCGTGGGGTTGGTCAGTCCGAAGAACGCGATGGCGGACGCGGCCATGCCGCCGGAGGGCAGGCTGTGCCCGGCCCCCTGGATGCTGTACGCCTCGACCTGGACGGTGCCGCCGCTGTCGGCGTACCGGCGCCGGTTCCAGTTGGCCTGGGGCGTGTCGGTGGAGGTGGGTGTCTGGCTCAGCCCGAACACGTTGGTCCACTGCTCGATCGCCTCCTGCAACAGCGAGTACGGCACGAGCGTGTCGTTGGTGCCGTGCCACAGCTGTACCCGCGGGCGCGGCCCGGAGTAGCCGGGGTACGCCTGGCGGACCGCGTCGCCCCACTGCTGCGGGGTCCGGTTCATGTTCCCGCCGGTGCACTGGCTGCTCCCGGGCGGGTAGTCCGCCGCGTTGGCGAAGCAGTTGAACGGCACGCCCATGAACGCGGCGCCGGCCTTGAACACGTCGGGGTAGAGCGCCAGCATGTGGTTGGTCATCATCCCGCCGGACGAGCTGCCGGTGGCGTAGACCCGGTCCGGGTCGGCAGCGTACTGCTGTTGCACGTACCGGATCATCGAGATGATCGACACCGGGTCGCTGCCTCCGCCACGCCGCTTGGCGGCGTCCGACCAGGTGTCGAAGCAGTTGCCGAAGCCGGCCTGCTGGGTCGCGGACGGGTAGATCACGATGTATCCGTACCGGTCGGCCTGGCTGGCGAACTCGCTCCCGGAGTAGAAGCCCGGGCCGGATCCGCCGCAGCCGTGCATGGCCACCACGACCGCCGGCCGGGCCGGACGGTTGTCCGGCACGTAGACGTGCATGCGCATTCGGCCCGGGTTGTCACCGAAGCTGGTCACCTCGGTCAGTGACGCCGCGTACGCGGGCCCGACCGTGGGGACCACCATGCCGGCCGCCACCAGTGACGCGGCCAGGGCGATTAGCAGTTTCCTTCTGATTCTCAACTGACGACTCCTTCGATTGCCTGTGCAGGCTGGATTGGCCGTGCGATCCGGTCGCGGGTCTGCCCGACTCCCGCGGTGGTCGCACGCTGCCCGCTACCTGTGGCTCGCCCAGCCCGGCTTCGGATGGCGTCGCGTGGCAATTAGTGTTCCCCTCGGTCCAACAAGTGTCAATCGAGGAATCTCTATTTGTGACGGGTCGTGGAGGTCCGTCTACAGTCGTCATACCGTCCCCGAGGAGCACGGAGCGCCTGTGGCAAGCCTCTTCGACATCGACGAGATCTATCCGGACGATGGAGACCACCCGCTCCGGCTGCCCCGCAGGCAGGTCGGCAACTCACCCCAGGGCGTCGCGGTGACCCTGTTGGCGGACTACACGCTGCGGACCCGGGTCGCCCTCCCGTCCGCCGCCATCGTCGCGTTGCTCGGGGAGACCGGCGTGACGACGGCCGGAGCGCGTACCGCGATCAGCCGGTTGGCCCGCCGCGGCGTGTTGGAGGGCAGTCGACTGGGGCGGCGAAGCTCCTACCGGCTCAGCCGCGCCGCCGCCGCCAACCTCTCCGCCGGAGGGCACTGGATCCTCTCCTCCACCACCTCCACGGCGCGCTGGGACGGGTGCTGGACGATCGTCGCCTTCTCGCTGCCGCAGGATCGCAGTACGCAGCGTCGGGCCCTGCGAGCGCAACTGCGGTGGCTCGGTTACGCGCCGCTGTACGACGGTCTGTGGATCTCGCCGCAGGAGCTGACTCCCGCGGCTCGGGCTGAACTCGACCGGCTCACCCTCGGTGCCGTGACGGTGTTTCGTGGGCGGCAGACCGCGCTCGCCTCGACCACTCACCGTGCGCCGATCGAGGCCTGGGACATCGAGGCGATCAGCCGGAGCTACGACACGTTCCTCCGGCGTTGGACGCCCCTGTTGCCCGGGGTGGTGTCCGGGCAGGTCGACGGCGCCGCCGCGGTGCGGGCCCGTACCGAGGTCATGGACACCTTCCGGCGTTTCCCCGTCCTCGATCCGCAGTTACCCCTGGAGCTCCTTCCACGGGACTGGCTCCGACGTCCGGCGCGGGAACTGTTCGAGGCCGTCTACGACGGCCTCGCCGCACCCGCCGAGCGACACGTCCGGGCGGTCGTCGAGCGGTTCGCCGACGCCACGCAGCCCGGCATCCAGGCGCACACCACCGCCGACCTGGTCGCCGGAATACGCGCCGACGCCGACCCGGCGCAGGCCGTCTCCGAGTAGCTCGGCTACCGGGTGCTCGTGAACCGCGACGAGTCGCGGCCGGCGACTGTGAGCGATAACAGGGTTGCCGTCCGGCGTGCCCCGAGCGGCGCGGTGGTACGACTCGTCCGCTGATCGCGGGGCGGCTGAGCGTGGTTGCCCTGGGCGTTTGGTACCCGGCCGAAACGTGGCGTTCCGGGAGATCGGCGTGAACGGCCCGTTACGTCTTGACGAACGGCATGTTATCGCTCACTCTCGATATAGAGGACGATCGTTCCCGTGGCTCACCGGGCGAGCCGCACGGGTCGTACCTCCGATCACAACGTCCGCAAGGGCATGCGGACGTCACTCGGGACCCGGCAGTTGCCGGTGACAGCCCTCTCGGACTGTGCGTGCTGATGCCGGGCGGCCAGGATGACCGTCCCGATCAGTCGCCCCGAGTGAAGTGGCACATCACCACCACCGATGCAACCACTGAAAAGGAACGCCATGAAACCCATGAGAACGATGCTGGCGGCGGCGACCATCGCCGTCGCCCTCACCACCGGTATGACGGTGGCGCTGACTCCCGCATCCGGCGCCGGCACGACCCTGAAGGCGGCCGCCGCCGAGAAGGGCCGCTACTTCGGTGCGGCCGTCGCGACCGGCAAGCTTTCCACCGGCGCTTACACGACGATCCTGAACCGTGAGTTCAACAGTGTCGTGGCCGAGAACGAGATGAAGTGGGCATCCAACGAGCCGTCGCAGGGCCAGTTCAACCACTCCGGTGGTGATCGTCTGGTCAGCCATGCGCAGGCCAACGGGATGAGCGTGCGGGGTCATACCCTGCTGTGGCACGCACAGCAGCCGGGTTGGGCGCAGGGCATGTCCGGCACCGCGTTGCGGAACGCGGCGATCAACCACGTGACGCAGGTCGCGACGCACTACCGGGGCAAGATCCACTCGTGGGACGTGGTGAACGAGGCGTTCGCCGATGGCGGCGGTGGTGGACGTCGGGACTCGAACCTTCAGCGCACGGGCAACGACTGGATCGAGGCGGCGTTCCGGGCGGCGCGGGCGGCGGATCCGGGCGCGAAGTTGTGTTACAACGACTACAACACCGACGGGATCAACGCGAAGTCGACGGGCATCTACAACATGGTGCGGGACTTCAGGTCCCGTGGCGTGCCGATCGACTGCGTGGGTTTCCAGTCGCACCTGGGCACCTCGCTGGCCGGTGACTACCAGGCCAACCTGCAGCGTTTCGCTGATCTCGGTGTGGATGTGCAGATCACCGAGCTGGACGTGATGACCGGCGGCAACCAGGCAAACATCTACGGCGCCGTCACCCGCGCCTGCCTGGCCGTCTCGCGCTGCACCGGCATCACCACCTGGGGCGTGCGGGACTGCGACTCGTGGCGTGGGTCCGACAACGCCCTGCTGTTCGACTGCAACGGCAACAAGAAGGCCGCGTACACCGCCGTCTTGGACGCCCTCAACGGCGGCTCGACGCCGCCCACCACGCCCCCGCCGGGCTCCGGGGTGGACACCAGCGCCTGGTACGTGTTGCTGAACCGGAACAGCGGCAAGGCGCTGGACGTGTACGCCTCGGCCACCAACGACGGGGCGCGGATCAGCCAGTGGTCGCGTAACAACGGCGTCAACCAGCAGTGGCAGTTCGTCGACTCGGGGGGCGGCTACTACCGGGTCAAGTCCCGCAACTCCAGCAAGGTGCTTGACGTCAGCGGCTTCTCCACCGCCGACGGTGGCGCGATCGTGCAGTGGTCCGACCTCAACGGCACGAACCAGCAGTTCCGTCTCGCGAACTCGGCCGACGGCTACGTACGCCTGATCAACCGCAACAGCAACAAGGCCGTCGAGGTGCAGGGCGCCTCCACCGCCGACGGTGGGAACGTCGTTCAGTACGCCGACTGGGGTGGCAACAACCAGCAGTGGCAACTGGTCCGGATCGGCTGACGACCGCCGTCACCGACTGGGGAAGCGGGAGCTGCCGGCCGTTCGGGATCCGGCCGGCGCCCGCCCAGGCGAGGTGTGACGAGTGGCGGCCCGCCCTCTCGGGGGCGGGCCGCCGTGGCCGTCAGGTTGCCGCTGTCAGTGACCGCGCGGATCGATACCGATCGTTTGACGTATGACGTATTACCCGCTAATTTTCACCCCGCGGGCCACCCGGCCGCCGGGAGCCACGACGTCGCACCGCGCGGCTTGGGCGCGGGCCTGCCACGAAGCCCGGATCGTGGCATCGCCATCGACGTACGCCGTCGGCCGCGGATGCCCGCACCCAACACCCCAGACGTGCTGACGCCACCACCACGACGCCGGCACGCACGCCAGGGCACGCGCGGGCGTTCCGCTCGTGGGTGACCCCGATCGAAGGAGTGGACCATGAAAGCCCTCGGTGAGGCTCGTCCCGCCTCTCGACAGAGACGTCGCTGGCAGTCAGGGTTGGCCGTGGCGGCGGCCGCGGTCATGGCAGCCAGCACACTCGTCGCGGTCAACGCGGCACCCGCGGCGGCAGCGACAGTGGACACCAACGCCTGGTACGCCCTGGTGAACCGGAACAGCGGCAAGGCGTTGGACCTGTACGCCTCGGCCACCAACGACGGCGCCCGGATCAGCCAGTGGACGCGTAACAACGGCGCCAACCAGCAGTGGCAGTTCGTCGACTCCGGGGGTGGCTACTACCGGGTCAAGTCTCGGCACTCGGGCAAGGTGCTCGACGTCAGCGGCTTCTCCACCGCCGACGGCGGGGCGATCGTGCAGTGGTCCGACCTCAACGGGACGAACCAGCAGTTCCGGCTGGCCGACTCGGACGGTGGCTACGTTCGGCTGATCAACCGCAACAGCAACAAGGCCGTCGAGGTGCAGGGCGCCTCCACCGCCGACGGCGGAAACGTCGTTCAGTACGCCGACTGGGGCGGCACCAACCAGCAGTGGCAACTCGTCCGCGTCGACGGCGGGACCGACCCCACGACGCCACCCCCGACGGGTGGCAGCGGGTGCGGCAAGGCGCCGGCGCTGGCCAGCGGCACGCACACGATCCAGAGCAACGGCAAGAGCCGAACCTTCATCCTGCGGGTGCCCGCCAACTACAACAACAGCAACCCCTACCGGCTGATCTTCGCCTTCCACTGGCGGGGCGGCACCATGCAGGAGATCTCCTCCGGCGGCACCAGCGGGACCGCGTGGTCCTACTACGGGCAGCAGGAGCAGTCGAACAACAGCGCGATCCTGGTCGCGCCCCAGGGATTCGGCAACGGCTGGGGCAACTCCGGCGGTGAGGACATCGTCTTCGTCGACGACATGATCAGCCGGATCGAGAGCAGCCTCTGTGTCAACCCGAGGCAGCGGTTCGCGCTCGGCTTCAGCTGGGGTGGCGGCATGAGCTACGCCGTCGCCTGTGCGCGGGCCAACGTCTTCCGCGCCGTGGCGGTCATCTCCGGTGGGCAGATCAGCGGTTGCAGTGGCGGTACGCAGCCGATCGCGTACTTCGGGCTGCACGGCATCTCGGACAACGTGCTGGGCATCTCGGGTGGCCGGGCGTTGCGCGACACGTTCGTCCGGAACAACGGCTGCACAGCACAGAGCCCGCGCGAGCCGGCGGCCGGCAGCCGCACGCACGTCACGACCACGTACTCGGGCTGCCGGGCCGGTTACCCGGTGCAGTGGGCCGCGTACGACAACGGCCACATGCCCGGCCCGGTGGACGGCACCTACGCCGAGAGCGGCATCACGACCTGGACCAAGGGTGAGATCTGGAGGTTCTTCGCCCAGTTCTCGTGACACCTGTCGGCCTCAGCCGACGGCGCCCACTCCCGTACCTCGGGGGTGGGCGCCGTCGGTTGCCGGGGACGGTCAGCGTTCGAGGCGGACGGGACTCCCCGAGCCACTGCGGCGGACCAGCCAGGCCTCGGTGATGTGGGTGAACATCGCCTCGGCGGCACCGTTGGGGTCGTGGGCGGCGATGCGCTCGTAGATGCGTCGGTGACCCTGGTTGGACGCCACGCACAACGCGCGTTCGGTGCGGCCCATGTACCGGGCGGTGTTGATGACCTGGCTCTCCAGCGCGCGTACGACACCACGGGCGATGCGGTTCCCGGATGCCTGCATGATCGTGTCGTGGAAGGCCCGGTCGTGGTCGTGGTAGGTGACGTGGTCGTCGACGAGTTCGTCCATCCGGTCCACCATGGCCCGTAGTCGATCGACGGTCTCGGCGTCGGCGAGGCGGGCGGCGACGTTCGCCATGTCGGACTCCAGCACCCGTCGGGTGACGACCAGGTCGTCGAGGATGGCGAGGCTGTCGTCCACGGCGATGGTCGCCGCGAGGACCAGTTCGTCGAGCATGTCCCAGTGCGACGGTGGGGTGACCATGGTGCCGGCGCCCTGGCGGACCTGCACCAGCCCCTTCTCCTGAAGGATCTTCACTGCTTCCCGGACGACGGTCCGGCTCACGCCGAAGGTCTCGCAGAGGATCGGCTCGGGGGGCAGGGACGTTCCGGACGGGTGTACGCCGCGGACGATGCGTTCCACCAGTTCGGCGGTGACCGCCCTGGCGAGGTTGGTCGGCCGACGCACCCACGCCGGGGTCCCCGGGCTGTTCAGGGCTGTCTCCTGCGGTGGCGTCATGTCCCCCTCCGAATGGCTCGCCGTGGCACGACGTCTGGGCCAGTGTACGGCCGACTGTTGACGTCACACGTCATACGAGTTACCTTCCGGTCAACATTTGGCTCGCGGGGCACCCGCCGGCCACCCCCCATACAGAGGTGACAATCGATGAGACAGCGCGCAATATGGTCGGCCGTCCTCGTTGTGGGCCTGGCCCTGGCCGGTTGTGGAAGTGCTAGCGATTCGGGCAAGTCAACCAGCTCGGACGGCAAGTTGGTGGTGTGGGACTGGAAGTCCGGTGAGCCATTCGCCAAATCCTATCTGGACAAGGCCAAGGCCGACTTCAAGAAGAAGCACGCCGACGTCGAGGTCGAGTTCGTCGCACAGCCCTTCGACCAGTACTACACCCTGCTCGGTGCGGCGATCCAGTCCGGCAAGGGCCCGGACGTCATGCTGTTCAACGGTGGCGGTCAGATCCGCGACCGGGTGGACGCGCTGGTGCCCCTTGACGAGTACGTGGCCGAGGACAAGCAGCGGTTGGCCGGCTGGGAGGCGTTCGCCAAGGACGGCAAGACCTACGCCGCCCCGGTGACGCTCCAGGGTTACCCCATCTACTACAACAAGGAGATCTACCAGAAGGCCGGCCTCGACCCGGCGAGCCCGGCCACCACGTGGGACAAGTTCGTCGCCGACTGCGCCGCCATCGCCAAGGCCGGCGCCAAGTGCTTCGCCCTCGGCAACAAGGAGGGCGTCGGCATCCAGTTCTGGCTCTCCAGCCTGGGCTCTACCACCCTCACCGCCGCGGAGTACGACGGCTGGATTGCCGGCAAGCGCGACTGGAACTCGCCCAACGTCAAGCGGATCTTCCAGACCTGGAAGGAGTCCGGCGACAAGAAGATGAACAGCGACGGGGCCAACTCGACCGCCATGTTCAACGACTCCTTCGCGCTCTTCCAGTCCGGTAAGGCCGCCCACGTCATGGGTCTGATGTCGGACGTGGGGCACTGGCAGGACTTCAACGAGTTCCTGACCGCGGAGAAGCTCGGCGTCATGAAGGCCCCGGTCGTCACCGCCGGCACCACCCCGAGTCTCCCGTACGACGGTGGCATCGGCTACGCGGTCGCCAAGTGGACGAAGGACCCGAAGGTGGCCGCCGACCTGGCGCGCTCCCTGAGCTCGGCCGACGCGTTGAAGGCCTTCTACGCCGACGCCGGCGCGATCGCCGCCGACACCACCATCGACGTGTCGGCGGGCGGGCCCGCGGTCTCCACGATCGTCAGCGAGCTGAAGAGTGGCAAGCCCGCTCTGCACGTGGCGCTCTCCTCGAAGACGCTGGACCTGATGGGGCGCCTCTCCCAGCAGCTGCTCAGCGGTTCGGTCACCGTCGACGAGGTGGTGAAGCAGTTGGCCGCTTCCGACCAGGCGGGCTGACCTCGTGCCGATCGGAAACACGCAACCGACGGTCCGTCCGGCTTCGGCCGGACGGACCGGCGGGGCGGCGGTCACCCCCGCCGCGCAGCGGCATGGAGCACGACCCCGTCGCACCCGTGGCGGCCCGCGGGCCGAGCGCTTCGCCCCCTACATCCTTGTCCTTCCGGCCGTCCTGATCATCGTGTTGCTGCGGCTCTACCCGCTGCTCCTCGGGGTCAACTTCTCCTTCACCGGTGACGGTGCGCAGAACGGGACGGCGGTCGGGTTCGGCAACTATCGCGAGCTCTTCGCCGACCCGCTGTTCCAGACCGCGCTGAAGAACGTCGGGCTGCTGGTTCTTCTGCTGCCGGTGGCGGTGGCGATCCCCGGTCTGCTCGCGACGTTCATCTACCTGCGGGTGCCCGGTCACCGCTTCTACCGCAGCGTCTACTTCTTCCCCGCGGTGCTCTCACCTGTCATCGTCGGTGCGATCTTCAACCTGCTGCTCGCCTTCGACGGCCCGCTCAACGCCGTCCTCGGGTCGGTCGGTGTCGAGCCGATCGACTGGCTCGGTGACCCGGGCATCGCGATGTTCATGGTGGTCGGCGTGCACATCTGGGCCACCTTCGGCATGGCTCTTGTGGTGTTCCTCGCCGGGTTCGCCACGTTGGACCCCGCGCTGCTGGACGCCGCCCGGGTGGACGGGGCGTCGCTGCGCCAGGTGGTCTGGCACGTGATCGTCCCGAGCCTCTCACGCACTATCCAGTTCGTCTTCGTGACCACGATGATCGGCATGTTGACCTCGATGTTCGGGCTGCTATACGTGATGACCAGCGGCGGGCCGGAGGGGTCGACGTACCTGCCGGAGTTCTACATCTGGAAGCAGCAGGGCCAGATGAACCGTCCGGCTCTCGCCTCGGCCGCGTCGACGATCCTCTTCATGATCATGCTCGTGGTGGGGCTGTTGCAGATCAAGCTGCTCGAACGATCGGGAAAGGAGGATTGATGTCTCGCCTCCACCTGGGACGGTGGTTGGTCGCCATCCCCATGTCGCTGCTCGCCCTGGCGACGATCTACCCCCTGCTGTTCACCGCCAATGTCGCGATGAAGACCCGGCGTGACTACATCCTCGACCGGTTCGGCCTGACCGACGCCCTGCGCTGGGAGAACATCAGCACGGCGTGGAACAGCGTCGGCATGGGCCGTTACTTCGTCAACTCGCTGTTCGTGGTGACGGTGTCGGTGCTCCTGCTGCTGCTGTTCGGGTCGATGGCCGGCTTCGCCCTGAGCCAACTGCGGTTCCGCGGCTCGTCGGCGTTGTTCCTGGGTTGCCTCGCGGGGCTCTTCATCCCGTTCCAGGTGATCATGGTGCCGCTCGCCCGGATCATGGCCGACACCGCGCTCATCGACACGTACCCGGGCCTGATCCTGGTCTACGTGGCCCAGTTCCTGCCCTTCACGGTCTTTCTCATGACCAGCTACTACAAGGGCATTCCGCCGGAGATCGTCGACGCCGCGCGCATCGACGGCAACACGGTGTACGGCGTGTACCGCCGGATCATGCTGCCCCTGGGCACCCCGGCGCTGCTGTCGGTCGGCATCCTCAACGCCCTGTTCTGCTGGAACGACGTCCTCATGGCGCTGGTGATGATGCCGTCGGCCGATCATCGGACGCTCATGATCGGTGTGACCTCGTTGCGCGGTCAGTACTCCGACAACATCCCCACCTTTGCCTCCGGAGTGCTGATCGCCGCGATACCCGTCCTGTTGGTCTACCTGTTCCTCCAGCGCCAAATTGCCGACGGCGTGGCCGCCGGTTCCACGAAGGGTTGACATGCGGATCACGGGATATCGGACGCTCTCCACGGTCCAGGAATGGGGCCGACCAGTCGGCGACGCCAACGGTGTGTTCGCCGACGGGGTGGTCCCGGTCTCGATCGTCATCGTCGACACCGACGAGGGCATCTCGGGAGTCGGCCTCGGGCCGCACGTCGAGATCGAGCGGATCTTCCCAGCCATCGAGGGCGAAGACCCCCGGGCCGTGACGTCCCTGTACGACCGCATGTTGCGGCACACCTTCAAGGCGGGTCACGCGGGGCCGGTGTTCGGCACCATCGGCGCTCTGGACACCGCACTCTGGGACATCAAGGCGCAGGCCGCCGGCGAACCCCTGTGGCGGCTGCTGGGCGGACGGGACCGTCGGGTCACCGCCTACGCGTCCGGGCTGGACATCGGGCTCACCGACGACGAACTCGTCGCGGAGTACGAGGTCTACGCGAGCCACGGCCTGCGAGCGGCCAAGCTCAAGGGCGGCCTCGACATCGAGAGCGATCGGCACCGTCTGAGCCTGGTCAAGGAGGTCCTGACCGAGGCCGGGCACGGTCGACGGCCGGGCCTGATGCTCGACGTCAACGAGGCGTGGACCCGCAAGCAGGCCGTCCGGCACGTCTGCGAGCTGGAACGCACCCTGGATCTCATCTGGATCGAGGAGCCGGTCCGGCGCTGGGACGCCGAGGGCCTCGCCGCGGTCAGCCGAGGCGTGTCCGCGTCGGTCGCCACCGGTGAGAACCTCACCGGGCTCGAACAGTTCCGCCCGCTGATCGCCGCCGGCGCTGTCGACATCGTCCAGATGGCGGCCGTCTGGGGGGTCACCCACTTCCTGCGCGCGTCCGCCCTGGCCCACGCCCACGACCTGCCGGTCAGCCCGATCGGCAACAGCCCGGTCGGGCTGCTGCACGCCGCGACCTCGGTGCCGAACCACCTGACCAGCGAGTTGCAGGACCTGCACTCTCCGGTTGGTGTCTCCATCGACCTGCACGTCGAGGATGGCGCCTTCATCCTCGGCGACTCACCGGGGCTGGGGGTCCGGGTGGACGAGGAGCGGATCCGGGCGGCCAACCGCCGCCCGCAGGCGCAGACGGCCGACAGCCCCAACGTTCGGCCGGAGCGGGCCGGACGACGGTTGCTGGCCGGGGTCGACGGGGTGATCCCCACCCGCCAGGTGCCGGTCGTGCCGCTGAACTCCCGCAACGAGGTGTCGCCGACCGTACGGCACTGAGCTGACCACCAGAACAGGGAAGGCGTGGGTGCATCGCGACGCGATGCACCCACGGCCATGCCCGGTCGGCACGACCGACGTACCGACCGTCGAGACGGAGGAACGATGAAGGCAGTCGTCTACCGGGGAGCGCGAGACCTCGGAATCGAGAACCGCGATCCGGAGCCACCGGGCCGCGGCCAGGTACGGATCGAGGTCGCGTACACCGGGATCTGCGGTACGGATCTGCACATCTACCACGGGGACATGGACGCCCGGGTCGGTGACTCGGCGATCATCGGGCACGAGATGTCCGGGCGGATCGCGGCCGTCGGCGAGGGCGTGACCGGCTGGAACGTCGGTCAGCCCGTCACCGTGATGCCGACCCGACCCTGCGGACGGTGCGCGGCCTGCCAGCGGGGCAACTCCCACGTCTGCCACGCGATGAACTTCCTCGGCATCGACTCACCGGGTGCCATGCAGTCCTCCTGGACGGTGCCGGTGGAGCTGGTCCTGCCGCTCCCGGAGGAGTTGCCCCTCGACCACGCGGCGCTCGTCGAGCCGGTGGCGGTCGCCGTGCACGACGTACGCCGGGGGAACGTGACCGCCGACGACGAGGTGGTCGTGGTCGGTGGCGGGCCGGTCGGCGTCCTCATCGCCACCGTCGCGCGGGGTCGCGGCGCGCGGGTGCTCCTGGTCGAGCCGGACCCGTTCCGGCGCGAGGTGGCGGAGGGGATCGGGATCGAGGCCGTCGACCCGCGAGCGACCGATGTCGTGGCGCTGGTCAATGACCGTACCGATGGCGCGGGCGCGGACATCGCCTTCGAGGTCTCCGGCTCCCCGGCCGGTGTGACCACGGCGGTCGACGTCCTCACCACTCGCGGGCGGCTGGTCATGGTGGCGATCCATCCCCAGCCCCGGGAGGTCAACCTGCACCGGTTCTTCTGGCGTGAGCTGGAACTTCTCGGCGCCCGGCTGTATCAGCGTGACGACATGGTGGAGGCTATCCGTTTGGTCGCCTCCGGTGCGATCCCGGCGCAGCGGCTGATCTCCCGGGTCGAGCCGGTCGAGGCGGCCGGCGCTGCCTTCGCGGCCTTGGAGGGTGGCGGCGTGATGAAGGTGCTGCTCGATGTGCGGGAGGGTAACCAGTGACGGCCCTGTTCGACCTGTCCGGACGGACCGCCGTCGTGACCGGGGCGCGGCGCGGTATCGGCCTCGCCATGGCCGAGGCCCTGGCCCTGGCCGGCGCCGACATCGTGGGCGTCTCCGCCCAACTCGAAGCCGAGGGCAGCGAGGTCGAACGTCGGGTGCGGGCCACCGGCCGGCGGTTCACCGCGCTGCGGGCGGACCTCGGTGACCGGGCGGCCGTGCACCGGTTGGCCCGCGACATCACCGCTCTCGGGCCGGTCGACATCCTGGTGAACAACGGCGGCACGATCGCCCGCACCCCGGCCGCGGAGCACCCGGACGAGATGTGGGACCACGTGATCGAGGTGAACCTCAGCAGCCAGTTCATCCTGAGCCGGGAGATCGGCCGGACGATGGTCGAGCGTGGCCGAGGGAAGATCATCTTCACCGCGTCGCTGTTGAGTTTCCAGGGCGGCATCACCGTCCCCGGATACGCCGCGTCGAAGTCGGGGGTGGCCGGCCTGACCAAGGCGCTGGCGAACGAGTGGGCGGCACACGGGGTGAACGTGAACGCCATCGCGCCGGGCTACATCGCCACCGACAACACCCAGGCGCTGCGCGACGACCCCGACCGCAACCAGGCGATCCTCGGCCGGATCCCGGCCGGGCGGTGGGGCCGGGCCGACGATCTCGGCGGTGCCACCGTGTTCCTGGCGTCGACCGCGTCGGACTACGTCAACGGCATCGTGCTGCCCGTCGACGGCGGCTGGTTGGGCCGATGACGGGCGCACAGGTGCCCGGGCGCGCCGGGATCGTCGACGCACACCACCACCTCTGGGTCCGTGCCCGGCACCCGCAGCCGTGGATCGACCCGGTGACGATGGCGGCCATCGACGCCGACTTCGAACCCGCCGATCTCGCGCCGCCGGCCCGGGCGGCCGGGGTCACCGCGACAGTTGTGGTGCAGTCCATCGCCTCCGACAGCGAGACGGTGGACCTGTTGGGCGTGGCGGCCGAGGACACACTGGTCCGTGGGGTCGTCGGCTGGGTGGACCTGACCGCCGACGACGTTCCGGACCGCCTCGACCGTCTCCAGGCCGCTCGGGGCGGGGAACGCCTCGTCGGCATCCGCCACCTCGTGCAGTCCGAGACCGACCCGGCGTACCTGGACCGTGCGGACGTCCGTCGGGGGATCGCGGCGGTGGGAGCCGCCGGCCTCGTCTTCGACCTGCTGGTACGCCAGCACCAACTCCCCATGGCCGCGCGCCTCACGCGCGACCTGCCCGAGGTGAGTTTCGTCCTCGACCACCTGGCCAAGCCCGCGGTCGGTCGTCCGGAAATGGCGGAGTGGAGCCGGGACCTGCGGTCGTTGGCCGCCTCGCCGAACACCACGGCGAAGCTCTCCGGGCTGGTGACGGAGGTGCCGCTCCCGCACTGGACGCCGCAGGACCTTCGACCCGCAGTCGAGGACGCCCTCGACGCGTTCGGGCCGGACCGACTGATGTTCGGCTCGGACTGGCCGGTCTGCCTGCTCGCCAGTTCGTACCAGCGCTGGGTCGACAGCCTGGCGGAACTGCTGGAGGGCAAGGACGGGGCCGAGTCGGTCTGGGGCGAGACGGCACGCCGCGTCTACGGGCTGGCGGCGTCATGATGGCGCGCGCACTGCCGCGCCGCCCGGAGGTACGGCTCACCGAGCTGGGGTTCGGTGCGGCCCAGGGCGGCAACCTGTACCGGACGACGACGGACGAGGAGTTCGCCTCGGCGGTCGACGCCGCGTGGGAGGCGGGCGTCCGGTACTTCGACACCGCGCCGCACTACGGTCTCGGGCTGTCCGAGCGCCGCCTCGGCGCCGCGTTGCGCCAACGGCCGCGCGACGAGTACGTGGTGTCGACGAAGGTCGGGCGACTCCTGGTGCCGTCTCCCCAGGACGCGCACCTGCGGGACTCCGACGGGTTCGACGTGCCAGCGACCCACCGGCGGGTGTGGGACTTCAGCCGCGACGGCGTGCTCCGCTCCATCGAGGCGAGCCTGGACCGGACCGGGCTGGACCGGCTCGACATCGTCTACCTGCACGACCCGGACGACCACTGGCAGCAGGCCGCGGACGAGGCCGTACCCGCCCTGATCGACCTGCGGGACCAGGGCGTCGTCGGCGCCATCGGCGCCGGCATGAACCAGTCGGCGATGCTGGCGCGGTTCGTGCGGGAGACCGACGTCGACGTGATGATGTGCGCCGGGCGGTACACCCTGCTCGAACAGGGTGCGGTCGCCGACCTGCTGCCGGCCGCCGAGAACCGGGGGGTGGGCGTGGTCATCGCGGGCGTCTACAACTCGGGGCTGCTGTCGCGGGACCGGCCGCCGGCCGACGCCGTCTACAACTACCAGCAGGCGCCGGCGGAGCTGATCGAGCGGGCGAGGAGGATCGCCACTGTCTGCGAGACGTACGGGGTGACGCTGCCGCAGGCGGCCCTCGCCTTCGTCCGCCGGCACCCGGCCGTGGTGTCGACGGTGGTCGGGATCCGCAACGAGGCGCAGGCGGTCGAGACGGTACGACGGTCCGGGATCGTCGTGCCGGAGGAGTTGTGGGACGACCTGGCGACGTCCGGGCTGCTCGCAACGCTGCCCGGTCGGCCTGCCTGACCAACGACGACGTCCCGGCCGGGACCGGCTCCGTTCCTCGGATACCGGTCCCGACCGGGACGTCAGTTGTTACCGCGACAGCCGCGGGGTCACACCGCGGTGAACCGCCACTGCTGGTTGGCGGCGCTGTGGCAGGTCCACTGCAACAGCCGGGCGCCGTCGGTGGTGGCAGCACCGTTGACGTCCACGCAGAGACCGCTCAGCACACTCTTCACCGTGTACACGCCGGAGGTTCCCGTCGCGGTGGCGGTGAACTTCTGCTGGTTGCCGTTGTTGCAGGTGGCCTGCTGGAGGAAGGCACCCGCCGCGGTCGAACTGCCGACCACCTCGACGCACTTGCCGCTGTGCACCGCCTTGAGGTAGAGCGCGCCGTTGCCGGCGTCGACCGCCTGCCACTTCTGGTTGTTGCCACCGGTGTTCGCCCACTGGGTGATCTGGGCGCCGTCGGCGGTGGAGACACCGCTGACGTCCATCAGCTTGTTGCTGTGCTGCGCGGTGACCGTGTAGGTCTTGCCCGCCAGACCACCGCCGTTACCACTGCCGGGCGTTCCGACGCCGTTTCCGCCGAAGGTGTGCGAGTCCAGATCGAACGAGTTGCTGCTGTTCTTGAACACCATGTAGAGCGTCTGCGTCCCGCTGGAGGCGGCGACGCTCACCGGAGTCGTGGACTGGTAGTTGTCCCAGCCGCCCGTACTGGGCACCGTGGTGGTGGCCAGCAGGGTGCCGGTCGGCGAGCCCGCGCGCAGCTCGATCGAACCGCCACCGGAGGGCGACGACACGCGGTAGCTGACCGTCGAGATGCCCGAGAGGTTCATCGGGCTGAACGCGATCCAGTCGTTGGTGGAGATGTCACCGACGCGCTTGGTGCTCTCCGCCGCAGCCTGGTCGACGACCCGGATGCCGGACTGGCTGCTGAAGTACTCGGACTGCTTGTGCTTCGGTTGCAGGATCGCCTGCGCGGTGCCGGTGAGCGGGGACCCGCCTCCCGAGCCGCCGTTGTCGGTGTACCGCGCGTTCAGCACGTAGAACAGGTTGGCGCCATCGGGGTGCCCACCGAGCAGGTCGGTGGAGATGGTGCCCGAGCAGCCCGGGTACTCCGTGGTCTCGTGCGCGTGGTCGTCGTGACCCAGTGCCGGGTTGAGGATGACCTTCGAACAGTCGACAGTGCCGCCGTCCGGATCGGTCACGGTGATCTGGTACGACACCTTGTCGCCGAAGGTCAGCATGCCTCCGTTGCCCGGTGTCGTGATGGTGACCACCGGGGCGCTGTTGCCGACGGTGATCGGGACGTTGGCGAAGCCGGTCTTACCGGTGCTGTCGGTGACCTTCAACTGGGCCGTGTAGTTGCCGTTGGAGGTGTACGTCTTCGACGGGTTGGCCGCCGTCGAGGTGGTGCCGTCGCCGAACGTCCACAGGTAGCTCAGCGTGTTGCCGTCCGGGTCGGACGTGCCCGCGCTGCTGAACTGGACGGTGAGCGGTGCGGTGCCGCTGGTGGGTGTGCCGGTGGCCTTGACGATCGGTGACCGGCCGCCCTGGATGTAGTCGACCCGGTAGAGCCCGGAGTCGCTGTTGCCGCCGCCGAAGTTGGTGCCCCACTCCAGCAGGTAGAGCGAGCCGTCCTTGCCGAACTCCATGTCCATCGGCTTGTTGAACCCACCGCCGGGCAGGAACGGGTTGGTGCGGGTCACCGCCGTGGAGGAGTCGAAGTGCACCTCCTTGATGTAGTTGCGCGACCACTCGTAGAAGAAGTGCACCCCGTCGTAGTAGGGCGGGAACTTCGTCTGGGACGGGTTCGACGCGTCGTACCGGTAGACCGGGCCGCCCATCGGAGCGGAGCCGCCGGAGCCGAGCTCCGGGAAGGTCGTCGAGGCGGGGTAGCCGTACCAGATGTTCGGCATGACGACCGGCTTCAGGCTGGTCAGGCCGGTGTTGTTGGGCGAGTTGTTGACCGGCGCGGAGCAGTTGAACTTCGCGCCGACCACGCCGGTGTCGGGGTTGAACGGCGCGTAGGGCTGGTTGTTGCCGTGGCAGAACGGCCAGCCGTAGTTGCCGGGCGTCTTGATCACGTTCAGCTCGACCAGGCCCTCCGGGCCCCGGTTGGTGGTCGGCGGGTTGCGGTCCGGTCCGTAGTCGGCCAGGTAGACCCAGCCGGTGGCCGCATCGATCGAGAAGCGGAACGGGTTGCGGAAGCCCATCGCGTAGATTTCCGGCTTGGTCTGTGCCGTGCCCTGCGGGTAGAGGTTGCCGCTCGGGATGGTGTAGCTGCCGCTGGCTCCGGGGCGGATACGCAGCAGCTTGCCGCGCAGGTCGTTGGTGTTGCCCGCGGTCCGGGCGGCGTCCAGGTTGGACTTGCCCGAGCGCCAGTCCAGCGGGGCGTAACCCTGCCAGTTCGGGTCGAGGTTCGGGGGCGTGTCATCGCCGGTGCCGATGTAGAGGTTGCCGTCCGGGCCGAACTCGATGTAACCGCCGGTGTGGCCGGGCTCCGGGAACGTCCGGTCCCGGTACGCGGGAATGTCGATGATCGTCACGCCGCTGGACGTGTTCAGCGTGTCGCCGCTCATCGTGAAGCGGGAGACCCGGTTGACGTCGGTCGAGCTGCTCGCCGGCGAGTGGTACAGGTACACGTACCCGTTGGTGGCGAAGTTGGGGTCCAGCGCCATGCCGGTGAGGCCGTCCTCACCGCCGGTGTAGACGCTCAGCGTGCCGGCGGTCACCGTGCTGTTGGTGGAGGGCTTGAAGATCTTCAGCTGCCCGCCGCGCTGGGCGTAGAACACGCGCCCGTCCGGGGCCACGGCCATCGCCATCGGGTCGACTGTGTTGTCGTCCAGGGTGCGCTTCTCGAAGTTGCCCCAGACGGTGCCGCCGCAGTCGCCAGCAGCGTTCCCGGCGGCCCACTTGATGCCACCGAGGACGTGGTTTTGGAAGTTCGTCTCGCTGTAGGAGGCGATCGCGTGGCCCATCGCGGTGGCCCACACCCGCCCGCCGCCGGTGTCGCGGCACCAGGAGATCGGGTGGTCCGGGCCCATCGCCCGGGATCCCGGGTTGTAGGTGCGCTCGTCGGCGGTCACCAGGACGTGCACCTTGCCGCGCGGGTTGGTGTCGAAGTTGTACCACTCCTCGCTGCGGTTCCACCGGTCCGGCAGGGAGGCCGTCGACGGGTGCTTCTTGTCGGCGACGATCGCGGTGCCGGGCAGCACTCCAGGGGAGTGCTCAGGCATGTGGGCGCCACCGTTGATGGTCTGGTCCCACCACGGGTACTCGGACTCGATGCCCATGTCGGTGGCGTTGTGGATGGCGACGATGCCCTTGCCGCTGGCGAGGTAGCCCTCCACCGCCTGGCGTTGCGCCGCCGAGGTCCAGACCATGCCGGAGGTCTGGAGCATGACGATCACGTCGAAGGTCGCCAGGTTGGCAGCGGTGAAGACGCTCGAGTCCTCGGTCGCCACCATCTCGAAGTTGTTCGCCGCGGCCTGCTGCTGGAGCATGGAGAGTCCGGCGGGGATCGAGTCGTGCCGGTAGCCGGTGGTCTTGCTGAACACCAGGGCGCGGAAGGCCGGGGCGGCCGACGCGGGTGGAGCGAGTCCGAGCGCCAGCAACAGGCCGGCGATCACTGAGATGAGCAATGTGTTACGACGCATGCCGTCTCCTAGTTGGGCGGGCGTAGGGATTGCGACCCACGGGCCCTACGACGCGTCAGGTTGACCCTGGACACGTGAGGGGACACGGGCGCGCTGGTCTGTCCTCGTGCCGTTCGCCGCAACGGCAGTCAGACCTGCGGGACGTCACACAGCGTGACCGCTGCTGTGGTTCTCGTCCCGTGGTCCACGAGGTCAGGATGAGCTAGAGATCGATGACTGTCAATCCGCGAAGTAACGTCCGACGTCCTGCCCGGTGGACGGCGTCCGTGCCTGGCTCCCTCGCTGCGGTGCCGCCTGTCGATCCCGGCCCGACCTGCCAGTCGGGCTTGATCGAGGATTGCGGACCCGCATCCAAACATCTATCTTCATACGTGTGATGTTTCGCCGGTGTCAAGGAAATGTTTGCACCGCAAGAACGTAAGTCCTCGCTGTTGGCACGAAAGCTTGATGTTCGGCGCCTCAAAGCCGCCGTAGTGTGGCATTCAACCATGTCAATGACTACTGTCTGTGAGGACTTTCGGGATGTCAGATCCGCCGCCGACGCCGCTCCTCACCCTTCGGGGCATCGGCAAGTCGTTCCTCGGAGTACGCGTTCTCGACGGTGTCGACCTCGATGTCGCACCGGGCGAGGTGCACGCCGTGGTCGGTGAGAACGGTGCCGGGAAGTCGACCCTCATGAAGATCGTCTCGGGCGGGTACGCCCCGGACGGGGGCACTGTCGAGTTCGCCGGTGAGTCGCGCACGTTCCGTGGTCCGCGCGACGCGCAGCGGGCCGGAATCGGCATCATCCACCAGGAGTTCAACCTGCTCCCGGAGCGCACCGTCGCGGAGAACGTCTACCTGGGGCACGAGCCGGTGCGTCGCGGGCTCGTCGACCGTCGGGGGATGGTCGACCGCACCACGCGGCTGCTCGCCTCGATCGGTGAGACCACGTTGCCAGCCGACGCCCGGGTGGGGCAGTTGGGTGTCGCGCAGCAGCAGGTCGTCGAGATCGCCAAGGCGCTCGCCCTGGACGCGCGGTTGCTCATCATGGACGAGCCGACCGCCGCGCTGGCCGACCACGAGGTCGAGCTGCTCTACGGGCTGGTGCGCCGCCTCCAGGAGCGGGGCATCGGCCTGCTGTACGTCTCGCACCGGCTCGCCGAGGTCTTCGACCTGTCCGGTCGGATCACAGTGCTCAAGGACGGCCGTCGCGTCACCACAGTGGACACGGCGGCCACCACCGCCGACGAGTTGGTGCGGCACATGGTCGGCCGGGAGCTGTCCAGCTACTACCCGGACCGGGCCGCCCCCGAGGACCGGGGCCCGGTGCGGCTCAACCTCCGCGACGCGGGAAACCGGAAGCTGCGGGACGTCAACCTCCAGTTGCGCGCCGGCGAGGTGCTCGGCATCGGCGGCCTACAGGGCTCCGGGCGCTCAGCGCTGGCCCGTGCGATCTTCGGGGTGTCGCCGTTCACGACCGGCGACGTCACGCTCGACGACCGGCCGGTCCGACTGCGCTCACCCCGCACCGCCATGCGGGCCGGCATCGCCTACGTCACCGAGGACCGCAAGGGCGAGGGGATCGTCCCCCGGCAGTCGGTGCTCGACAACGCGCTGCTCGCCAGCCGGGCCGTCTTCGCCGCGCGGTCCGGCCGGGCCGCGAGGACCGCCCGGGTGCGCGAGCTGCTGGCCGCCGTGGAGATCCGCGGCGCCGGCGACGACCAGGAGATCCGCTTTCTGTCCGGGGGCAACCAGCAGAAGGTCGTGCTGGCCCGGTGGCTCGCGCTCAGTCCGCGGATCCTGCTCTTCGACGAGCCGACCCGCGGCATCGACGTGGGCGCGAAGTCCGCCATCCACGACCTCGTCCGCCGTCTCGCCCGGGATGGCGCGGCCGTGCTGATGATCTCGTCCGATCTACCGGAGCTGCTGGGGATGAGTGACCGGATCGTCGTCATGCGGGACGGTCACGTCGCGGGCGAGCTGCCCGCCGGCGCGACCGAGGAGGAGGTCGTCGCGTTGGCGGTCGGCACCGTGCGGGAGACCACCCCATGAGCGCCCTGTCGCTGCTGCCGGCCCGGCGCCCCGTACCCGGCGTCTTCGTGGCCCTGACCCTGACCCTCACCATCGGCTGGCTTGTCGTCCTGCTCGACGGCGGCCAGCTCTTCAACCAGTCCACCACCGTGAGTCTGCTGCACGTCGCCGCCGGCCTCGGGTTGGTAGCGGTAGGCCAGACCCTGGTCATCCTGGGCGGCTCGCTCGACCTCTCGGTGGCGTACGTGATCAGCCTCAGCACCCTGGTCGCGGCCGAGACGATGAACGGCAGCGACGGCGCGGTGCTGCCGGCGATCGGCCTGGTGCTGGTCGTCAGCGCCGGCGTCGGGCTGCTCAACGGGCTCCTGGTCACCAGGTTCCGGGTCAACGCGTTCATCGCGACCCTCGGCGTCGGGTTGCTGCTCAAGGGTTACCTCGACAACGGCTACGACGGTCCGGCCGGCGCCACCGCGCCCTCGCTGGTGCAGTCGCTCGGCTACCAGCGGGTCGGGCCGGTGCCGGTGTCGTTCCTGCTGTTGCTGGTGGTGACCGCGGCGGCCTGGTTCGCGCTCTCGCGGACCCGCTTCGGCCACCATCTGGTCGCCGTCGGCGGGGATCCGGAGGTGGCCCGGCTCTCCGGTGTCCGCAACGACCGGGTCCTCGTCACCGCCCACGTCCTGTGCTCGATGTGCGCGGGGCTCGCCGGCATCTACCTCGCCAGTCGGCTCGGCTCGGGCGCCCCGCGCGTCGGCACCGAGGGCCTCTACGACCTGGAGTCGATCGCCGCTGTGGTGATCGGCGGGACCGCCCTCGCCGGTGGGCGCGGCGGCGTCATCGGCACTGTCGGCGGGGTGCTGCTGCTCGCCAGCATCGACGCCATCTTCAACCAGCTCGAGGTCGACGCCTTCTTCAAGCAGGTGATCCGGGGCGTCATCATCATCGCCGCGGTCGCCGTCTACGCCCGCCGGGCCATGCGAAAGGCGGCCTAGCCATGCAGACCGTCCAGCCCCGTTCCCTGCCGCTGCGTCTGCCGCGGGTGCGTCCCGGTGGTGTCCTGCCGATCCTCGCGATCCTCGCGGTGCTGTTGGTGCTCGTCGGCATCCGGCAGCCCGACTTCCTGGCCCCGCCGTCGCTGATGTCCTTCCTCGGTCGTTCGGCGCCGATCATCCTGCTCGCCGCCGGCCAGTACTTCGTGATCGTGTCCGGCGAGTTCGATCTCTCGGTCGGATCCCTGGTCACCGCGCAGGTGGTGGTCGCCGCCCGACTGATCGACAGCGACCCGGCGCGTACCTGGCCGGTGGTGTTGCTCCTGCTCGCCTTCGGAGCGCTGGTCGGGCTGGTCAACGGCCTGATCACCACGCGGCTGCGGGTGCCGTCGTTCATCACCACCCTCGGCATGTTCCTGATCCTCGTCGGCGCGGTCTACCTGTGGTCCGACGGCGCCCCGAAGGGTGGGCTCTCCGAGGAGTTCCGGCGGTTCGGCCGGCGGGCCTTCGAGGACGTGCCGTTGTTGGGCCGCGTGCCGTACGCGCTGATGGTCCTGGTGGTCCTGGCGGTGGCGGCCGTGCTGCTGATGCGGTCCGACTTCGGCCGGACGCTGGTCGCCGTCGGCGACAACCCGCGCACCGCCGAGCTGAGCGGCGTACGTGTGTGGCGTACCCGGACCTTCGCCTTCATCCTCAGCGGGCTCGCGGCGGCGGTGGCGGCGATCCTCCTGGGCGGCTACAGCGGCGTGTCGTTCCAGGCCGGCGCGGGCCTGGAGTTCGGCGCGATCACCGCTGTCGTCCTCGGCGGGGTGGCGCTCGGCGGGGGCCGCGGCGCGGTCGTCGGGGCGATGCTCGGCGCGCTGACCCTCGAACTGCTCTTCGCCCTCATGAATTTCTACGGCGTCTCCGGCGCCCTCAGGTCGACCGTCCAGGGCGGGATCATCCTGCTCGCCGTGGCGGTCTCGGCAACGCGTTCTTCTTCGAGATAAAGGGGAATCCATAGTGCGACGTTCCATGGCGGCCATTGCCGCTGTCACCCTGCTGTCCCTCGCCGCCTGTGCGACCGACGAGCCGGCCGCGGGCCCGTCGGGGAGTGCCTCCACCGCCGCCGGGTCCGGCACCGGGGACCAGTCGAAGTTCTTCGTGCAGGCCGACTACGACGCCGAGCTCGGGCTGCTCGACGCGGCACCGACGGGCCCGGCCGACAAGCCGTGGGAGCAGGTGCTCAACCCGACGATGGTAGACACCGCCAAGTTCAAGAAGAACGGCCCGCACAAGATCTGCTTCTCGAACGCGGCCCTGAACAACCCCTGGCGGCAGGTCGGCTTCAAGACCATGCAGGCCGAGGTCGAGGCGCAGAAGAGCCGCATCAAGGAGTTCGTGCACGTCGACGCCGAGGGCAAGGACCAGAAGCAGATCGCGGACATCAACGATCTGCTCGGCAAGGGCTGCGACGCGCTCATCGTCTCGCCGAACACCACCGCCACGCTCACCCCGGCCGTCGAGGCGGCCTGCAAGGCAGGGCTGCCGGTCGTCGTCTTCGACCGTGGTGTCAACACGAAGTGCCCGGTGACGTTCATCAACCCCATCGGCGGTTACGGGTTCGGTCACGTCGGGGCCGAGTTCGTCAGCCAGAAGATGAAGCCCGGCGGCAAGGTCCTCGCCCTGCGGATCCTGCCCGGCGTCGACGTCCTGGAGACCCGCTGGTCGGCGGCGAAGGTGGCGTTCGACAAGGCGAAGGTCGACGTCGTCGGCGTCGAGTTCACCGATGGTGATCCGGCCAAGACCAAGAAGATCGTCGACGACTACATCCAGCGGTACGGCACGATCGACGGGGTCTGGATGGACGCCGGAGCGGTGGCCGTCGCGGCGGTCGAGGCGTTCCAGGACGCGGGCAAGCCCGTTCCGCCGATGAACGGTGAGGACCAGCTCGACTTCCTGAAGATCTGGAAGGACAAGAAGCTCACCGCGATCGCGCCGACCTACCCGACCTACCAGTGGCGTACGCCGATCATCGCGGCGCTGCGGATCCTCGACGGCCAGCAGGTGTCCAACCCGTGGAAGCTGCCGCAGCCGACCGTCACCCAGGACAACCTCGACCAGTACCTCGACCCGGGTATGCCGCCGCTGCACTACGCCATGTGCGGCTGCACCGACCTGCCCGGTTACCCACAGCGCTGGAAGTAGGGCCTGATGTACGCCATCGGCGTCAACCCCTGGGTCTGGGCCTCTCCGGTCGACGACAAGGCCCTGGCCGAGCTGATCCCGCGGATCGCCGCGTTCGGCTTCGACGCGGTCGAGTTGCCGATCGAGCAGCCCGGTGACTGGGACCCGATCCGTACCCGGGACCTGTTGGCGGCGCACGGCCTCGTCGCCGCCGGCGTCTGCGTGGTCACCTCGCCGGGGCGGGAACTGGTCGACGCCGCGCCTGCGGTGGTCGAGTCGACGGTGGCGTACCTCAAGGGCTGCGTGGCGAGCGCGGCGGCCGTCGGCGCTCCGTGCGTCGGCGGCCCCGCGTACGCCTCGGTGGGCCGCACCTGGCGGATGTCGCCAACGGCTCGCGCGGCCTGCTACGCGGATTTCCGGCGAGCTCTCGCGCCGGTGGCCGAGCAGGCCGGCGAGGTGGGCGTGAGCATCGGTGTCGAGGCGTTGAACCGCTACGAGACCAGCGTCGTCAACACGATCGAGCAGACGGTCGAGCTGATCGACGGGCTACCGCCGAACGTCGGCATCATGATCGATACCTACCACATGAACATCGAGGAGGCCGACCCCTACGCGGCCCTCGCCGTCGCCGGCCGGCACATCAAGCACGTCCAGGTCAGCGGCACCAACCGGGGCGCTCCCGGCGCTGACCACTTCGACTGGCCCCGCTTCTTCACAGTCCTGCGGGACACCGGCTACCAGGGTGCGATCTGCATCGAGTCGTTCACCGCGGAGAACGAGGCCATCGCCACCGCCGCCGCGATCTGGCGTCCGCTGGCCCCCTCGCAGGACCGTCTCGCCACGGACGGCCTGCGCTATCTCCGGGAGATCCTCGGATGACCGCCCCGACCGGCCACCCCCGCGCCGGTCGAGGCCGTTCCGCCACCCCCACCCCGTTCTCACGTCAGGAGCACCGTCCCGTGTCCTCGTCCCTCTCGCCGCTGCGCCGACTGCTGGCCGGCGCCGCCGCGGCAGCGGTGACCGCCCTGGTCGCGGTAACCGCCTCGGCGTCCCCGGCCCTCGCGGCCACCACCACCCTCTACGCGTCGCCCTCCGGCACCGGCACCGCGTGTTCCGCCAGCCAACCGTGTTCGCTCACCGCCGCCCAGACCGCGGTGCGGGCGATCAACAGCACGATGTCCGGTGACATCGTCGTCGAGCTTGCCAACGGCGCGTACCGGCTCTCGTCGCCGCTGCGGTTCACCGCGGCCGACTCGGGCAACAACGGCTATCAGGTGATCTGGCGCGCGGCCACCGGCGCGCGTCCGACGATCACCGGCGCCCGGGCGGTCACCGGTTGGTCGCTCGTCGACTCCGCGAAGAACATCTGGCGGGCCAACGTTCCCGCCGGGCTCGACTCCCGTCAGCTCTACGTCAACGGGGCCGTCGCCACGCGGGCGCGCACCGCAATGACCCGCTCCAACTTCACCTTCACCACGTCGGGCATGCGGTTCACCAACAGCGCGCTCAACTACCTCAACAACCTCGGCAACCAGAACCGGATCGAGGTGGAGAGCGTCGGCTCGTTCACCGACCGGTACTCGCCGGTGCAGAGCATCAGCGGGAACTTCCTGACGATGCAGCAGCCCGCGTGGAACAACAACACCTTCGGGTTCGAC
Source organism: Micromonospora vinacea (assembly GCF_015751785.1). Classification (NCBI taxonomy): domain Bacteria; kingdom Bacillati; phylum Actinomycetota; class Actinomycetes; order Micromonosporales; family Micromonosporaceae; genus Micromonospora; species Micromonospora vinacea. Next base: position 3,918,877 of record NZ_JADOTY010000001.1, read on the forward strand.
ACCCTCTCCAGCCCGCACCGCGCCGGTCCGTTCTACCTGACCAACGCGTACGAGTTCCTGGACGCGGCGGGGGAGTGGTATCTCAACCCGAGCAACGGTCAGCTCAACTACATCCCGCTCGCCGGGCAGAACATGAGCTCCGTCAGCGTCGAGTTGCCGCAGTTGCAGTCCCTGGTCAACGTGGGCGGCACCCTCGACGCGCCCGCGCACCACATCTCGTTCAGCGGCATCACCTTCACCGGCACCAGCTGGCTCGGCCCGAGCAGCAGCAACGGCTTCGCCGACCAGCAGACCGGCGCCCACATCACCGGCACCTGGTCCCGGCCGTCCGACGCGCTGACCTCCTGCCAGGCCGGTTGCCCCCAGTTCGAGGCCACCCGGCCGAACTGGAACCAGATGCCCGCCGCCGTGCAGGTCTCCGCGGCCAACACCGTCACCTTCAGCGACTCCCAGTTCGTCAACCTCGGGCAGACCGCGATCGGCATCGGCAACGACGCCAACGCCCACGCCAGCGGTGTCGGCCTGGGCGCCAGCAACATCACCGTCACCCGCTCCGAGATCGCCCGCAACTCCGCCGGTGGCGTCGTCGTCGGTGGCGTGCGGGCCGACGCCCACCACCCCAGTGACCAGCGGATGGTCAACCGCAACATCACCATCAGCAACAACCGGGTGCACGATCTCGGCCTGGAGTACCGGGGCGTGGTCTCGATCCTGACCACCTACGTGAACACGGCGACGGTCTCGTACAACGAGGTCTACAACATGCCGTACACCGGCCTGTCGGTCGGCTACGGCTGGGGCGCCAACGACGCCGGCGGCAGCCAGCACTACGCCAACCGGGGCCTGTACAACTACCAGCCGCGCTACACCACGGCGACCACCGCTGCCAACAACCAGGTCATCGGCAACTACGTACACGACGTGATGCAGCAGATGACCGACGGCGGTTGCATCTACACGTTGTCGGCGAACCCGGGCGGGACGATCAACCAGAACTACTGCCTGCGGACCAACGGCTGGTTCGGGCTCTACTTCGACGAGGGCTCCCGTTACTACACCGCCCGCAACAACGTGTTCTCCTCCACCGGCACCTGGGCCACCGCCAACTACTGGTACGCGGAGAACATGGGCAACTTCACCGTCACCAACAACTGGTCGACGAACAACTCCACGAACGTGACCAACGGCGACCGCGGCAACGTGGTCAACGGCAACGTCGTGGTCAGCAACGGCAGCTGGCCGTCGGGCGCGCAGACGGTGATCAACACGGCTGGCGTGCAGAGCGGCGGCAGCACCAACCCGACGAACGTGCAGATCGTGGGCGCCCAGTCGGGCCGCTGCGCCGAGATCGGCAACTCCAGCACGACCAACGGCACGCAGGCTCAGATCTGGGACTGCATCAGTGGCGCCGCCAACCAGCGGTGGACCCACACCGCCAGCCGGCAGCTCATGCTCTACGGCACCAAGTGCCTGGACGCCTCCGGACAGGGCACCACCAACGGCACCACAGTGGTGATCTGGGACTGCAACGGCGGTACCAACCAGCAGTGGAACGTCAACGCCAACGGCACGATCACCGGGGTGCAGTCGGGTCTCTGCCTGGACGCCAACGGCGCCGCGACGGCGAACGGCACGAAGCTGATCCTCTGGTCCTGCACCGGCGGCACCAACCAGCAGTGGCAGCTGCGCAGCTGATCCATCAGCTGGGCACCGACGGGTCCGGGTCGGGGCGACACGCCTCGGCCCGGACCTGTCCGGTTACTGCCCCTCGACCACTGTCAGCCCGGTCGAGAGGCTGTAGCGGACCGGGATGGGGTCGGTGAGTTCCCCGACGAACGTCTCGTCGATGTGGTCGAGGAAACCGATGAGGGACCAGTCGTCGTCGGGTCCGGGGACCAGCCGGGGCGCGTACAGGTGCGGGTGGGTGAACGGCTGGGCGGACGCGATGTCCCACGGCCCGAGGGTGCTCTCGCCGGTCGCCACCCAGATCCGGTGGTCGTCGCGCCGGGCACTGCCGGTGGCCTCGGTGGAGAAGAGCAGCAGCGGCTGCCCGTCGAGGACCGCGACCTGGGGCACCTCCAGGTGGCCGAAGCCGGCCGGTGTCGACAGCGGCGGCGCGACCGTCCAGGTGACGAGGTCGGTCGAGGTGGCGTGGCCGACGACGCCTCTGGTGTTCGCCGGCCCGGTGTTGGCGCGGGCGGTGATGAGCATGTGCCAACCCTCGCCGTCGGGGTCGGGGAACACCCACGGGTCGCGCCACGCCTGCTCGTACCAGAGGTCCTTGTCGAGCAGCTCGTACCAGGTGGGGTCGGCCTGGACGATCGGCTCGGTGCCGTGCCGGTGCCAGGTCATGAGGTCGTCGGAGACGGCCAGTCCGATGCGTTGGACGAGCCCGTCCTCGGCGCGACCGACGCCGGTGTAGAACAGGTACCACCGCTCGTCCGGCCCGCGGACCGTGCAGCCCGTCCAGGTCGCCAGGTCGTCCCAGCTGGGCGCGTCGGCGGGGACCACGGCGTCGGCGACCAGGCGCCACGAGCGCAGATCCGCCGAGACGGCGTGGCCGATGGTGGCCCGGCGGTGCCGGCGGTGCGGGTCGTGCAGGGCGCGGGACGCGCGCAGGAAGAACACGTGCCAGAGGCCGTTGTCGTCCCGCGCGTACCAGCTGTCCCACACCCAGTGGTCGGGTAGACGAAGCATGGCCGGAAACCTAGCACTAAACCGTTTTAGCGTCGGCCAGAGCCAACCCGTCGGTACGGGTCGGAGGGGTGGTGCTCAGCCGGCCGGGGGCGCGAGGGACCGGCGTCGGCGCAGGGGCATCGGAACGAGCGAGGGCTCGGCGGCGCCCCCGTCCAGAAGCAGTTCGACAGCTCGCCGCCCCATCTGTTCGTGCGGCAGCGCCGTGGTGGCCAGGCTGGGACGCAACCAGGCGGCGATGGGGTCGTCGTCGAACGAGATGACCGAGATGTCCTCCGGGACGGTCAGCCCCGCCTCGCCGAGCGCCTGATAGGCGCCGAAGGCCAGCCGGTCGTTCATGCAGATGATCGCGCTGGGTCGCTTCGGCTTGCTCAGCAGGCCACGCATGGCGGCGTAACCGTGCTCGGGCAACCACTCCGTGCAGAAACACTCGGCCAGGAGGCTGACCTCCGCCTCGTCCAGGGTCTGCCGGATGCCGTGCAGGCGGGCGCGGGCGGCGAGCGAGACCTCCGGGTCGTCCTCCTTGAGTCGGTTTCGGCCGATGAGCGCGATCGCGTCGCGGTGGCCAAGCTCCAACAGGGCGGTGGCGACCGAGCGACCGGCGCCCTCGTCGTCCGGGACCACGCTGGGCAGCCCGTCGGGGCTGGTGGCGTTGAGCAGCACCACCGGCCCGCCGAGGATGGCCGCGGGCACGGTCAGCCGTCGGGTCGCCATCGCCGCGTATATCACCCCGTCGACCTGCCGGTCCAGGACGGCCTCGATGGCGTACTGCTCGAAGGTGGCGTCGCCCTGCGTCTCGGTGATGAGCAGGACGTGGTCCCGTTCCCGGGCCGCGTCGAGGGCGCCGCGGATGAGGTCACCGGCGAACCGGGTGGTGGCCACGATGTCGGAGACGAACGCGATGGTGGCCGTCTTGCGGGTGCGGAGGCTGCGCGCGGCGAGATTGGGCCGGTAGCCGAGTTCCTCGGCGGCCGCGAACACCCGCTGGTGCGCCTCGGCCGAGAGCCGGGTGCCCTCTCTGCCGTTGAGCACCATCGACGCGGCGGTCTTGGACAGCCCGGCCTTCCGCGCGACGTCGGCGAGTGTTGCTCTGTTGCGGCCCATCAGTCCTCCGAATCAGGCGCGGTGCCACAGGCGCCGCTCCTGCTCATCATGATGCGTCGCCGTCCGGGATCGAGCGCCGGTCACGTCGGCGTGGTGTGAACCAGACGTTTCCGCACCGTTGCCAAGTTGTCCTTGACAGCTTCCCGTGCCACGCGCATGCTCTGCTAAATCAGTTTAGCGACCACTTCTGGTGCATCCAGAGGCGCCTTCGGTGGCCGTGCCGGGTTCTTTTCTGCTGACGGTACGGGTGCTGCGCCCGGGCGACAGGTCACGGCGTACGTGTCGTGGCCACCACCCGGTCGCGGTGGTCCCGGTGGAGCCGTCGCGCGGCCGTGGCCGCGGGACGCGTGGAGATGTCGAGGAGTCATGAAATGGCAGATATGCTGACAAAGTTTCCGCGACGGAGAACGGTGCTCCTCGCGTCGCTGCTGGCGGTCGGGATGACCGCGACGGCCTGCAGCGCGCCGGGCGAGGACCGGTCGTCGACCCAGAAGTCCGATGCCGCCGTCAAGACGGAGCTGGGGACCGACCCGATCACCCTGGAGATGTACGCCGAGACCGGCTTCCCGCTGGCCAAGGCGTTGGCCGACGAGTTCTCCAAGCAGCACTCGAACGTCACGTTCAACATCCGCGAGGACCAGTTCACGGTGATCGTGGAGAACGCGCCCCGGGTGATGGCCTCGGACAACTCGCCCGACATCATCCGGCTCCCGACCATGGTCGACCTGGTCAAGGACGACCTGCTCAAGAACCTCGACCCCTACTTCACCGCGTACGGCTGGGACAAGTTCCCCGCCTCCCAGCTCATGCAGCTGCGGGTTGGCGAGAACACCCGGGGCACCGGCTCGCTGTACGGGATGGGGCTCGGCTACAGCGTCACCGGCGTCTTCTACAACAAGAAGCTGGCCAGCCAGATCGGCATGACCCAGCCGCCGGCCACTGTCGCCGAGTTCGAGGAGCTGTTGGCGAAGGCGAAGGCCGGCGGGGTCCAGCCGATCATGCAGTTCAACAAGAACACCGCGGGTATCAACTTCCCGCACCAGGCGCTGCAGAACCAGTTCGGTGACCCGACCCAGGTCGCCGACTGGATCTTCCAGAAGCCGGGGGCCACGTTCGACACCCCGGCCGCACTGAAGGCCACCCAGACCATCCAGAAGTGGGCGCAGGCCGGCTACTTCACCAAGGACGCCAACGCCCTGGACTACGCGGGCATGGTGGGGGAGTTCCAGAAGGGCAACGGCCTGTTCATGTTCAACGGTGACTGGGAGTCGGCCAACCTCGACAAGTCGATGCCCGGCAACGTGGGCTTCTTCCTCTTCCCCACCGAGTCTCCCGGTGGAAAGCACGTGGCGATGTCCGCCCCCAACACCTTCGGCGTCTCCGCCAAGGCCAAGAACCCGGACGCCGCCGCGTACTTCCTGAACTGGGTCCACACCAACGCCAAGGCCCGCGAGATCTCGGTGACGGTCGGTGGTTCCAGCCCCGGCGGCCCGAGTGACCTGCCGGTGCCGAGCGCCGCCCCGAACACGGTGCTGGCCGAGACCCTGAAGGCGTCGCAGCAGCTCGGCGCGGAGAACGGCGCTGTGGACTTCACCGCCAACGCGACCGGCGGCATCTTCGCCGCCGCGATCACGCCGGAGATGCAGAAGCTGATCGCCGGCCAGCAGACGCCCGAGGGGTACGTGAAGGCGGTCCAGGCCGAGTACCAGAAGGAACTGTCCCGATGACGTCTGCCCTCGGCAGCGCACCAACCGGGCGGGACGACAGTCGCGCCCGTCCCACCCCCACGCGGGCCCACCGATTCCGGTGGGCCCGCGCGGCCGGGACCGGGTGGTTGTACGTCCTGCCCGCCCTGGTGATGTACGCGGTGTTCGTCCTGCGCCCGCTCGTCCTGACGCTCCAGTACTCGCTCTACGACTGGAACGGGATCGGGGTGGCCCGCTGGGTGGGCCTGGACAACTACCTCACCGTCTTCACCGACAGCGACCTGCTGAAAATCATCGGCAACGCGATCGTCCTGATCGTCTTCTTCAGCTTCATCCCGGTCGCGCTCGGACTGTTGGTGGCGAGCATGGTTCGCCGGATCACCACCGGCGCGTTCGGCACCGTCGTGCGGACCATCCTGTTCCTGCCGCAGGTCATCCCCCTGGTGGCGGCGGGCATCGCGTGGAGCTGGCTGCTCTCGTCGAACGGCCTGGTCAACCAGGCGCTGCGCGCGGTCGGGCTGGGCGGCGTGGCCCGCGCCTGGCTCGGTGACTTCGACACGGCGCTGCCCGCCGTCGGCGTCATCGGCGCCTGGGTCCTGCTCGGCCTCTGCACGATCCTGCTGGTCACCGGCATGAGCAAGATCGATCCGGCGTTGTACGAGGCCGCCCGCCTGGACGGTGCCGGGCCGGTCCGTGAGTTCCTCGCCGTGACCCTGCCCAGCCTGCGCCAGGAGATCGGCGTCTGCCTCACCGTGACGATCATCGCGGCGCTGGCCAGCTTCGACATCGTCTACATCTCGACCAGCGGCGGCCCCGGCCTGCAGACCACAGTGCCGGGCCTGGAGATCTACCGGCTGGCCTTCTCGCAGCGGCAGGTGGGCCTCGCCTCGGCGCTGGCCGTCGTCCTCATGCTGCTGGTGCTGGCCTGCGTGCTGCCGATCCAGCGCCTGAGCCGAGGGGAGAAGCCGTGAACCTGAGCCGACGCGAACAGCTGACCGGCCGCGTCTTCCTGATCGCCCTGATCGTCGTCACCCTGCTGCCGTTCGTGAGCATGCTGTCGGCGGCGTTGCAGCCCCGGGGCACGGTGCCCAGCGGGCTCGAGTGGCCGTCCGACCCGCAGTGGGGCAACTTCGCGGATGCCTTCACCGCCGCGAACATGGGCGCCCTGCTCCGCTCCAGCCTGCTCATCGTGGCCGGTGTCGTGCCGGTGTCGGTGCTCATCGCGACCATGGCCGGCTTCGGGCTCGGTCAGTTGCGGGTGCCCGGCGGCCGACTGGTCTTCGGCCTCTTCCTGCTGGGTCTGACCCTGCCGTTCGAGGCAGTGGTCACGCCGCTCTACTACCAGATGCAGGATCTCGGTCTGCTCAACACGCGCTGGGCCATCATCCTGCCGCTGGTCGGCCTGTACATGCCGTTCGCGGTGTTCTGGATGCGGGCACACTTCACCAACGTGCCGGTCGAGTTGTCCGAGGCGGCCCGGGTGGACGGCAGCAGCACGTGGCAGTTGTTCTGGCGGGTCCAGGTGCCGCTCGCCCGGCCGGCGATCGCCTCGCTGACGATCCTGATGTTCCTCTGGACCTGGAACCAGTTCCTGCTCGCCATCGTCCTCGTCGACGACGCCACCAAACGCACAATGGCCGGGGCGCTCGGCGCGTTCCAGGGCCAGTGGGGCACCGACCTGGTGCTGCTGTGCGCCGGGTCGCTGCTGATCCTCACCCCGACCCTCATCGTGTTCCTGATCTTCCAGCGACAGTTCATCAAGGCCCTGATCCAGGGGTCAGTGAAGGGGTAGGCAGTGGCCACACAGCCGCAGATCCACGGCGATGTCGACGATCGCTACGGGCGCGTCGCCGACGTCTTCCGCGACAACTTCACCTCCCGCGGGGAGGTCGGCGCCGCGGTCACCGTCTACGTGCGCGGCCGCAAGGTCGTCGACCTGTACGGCGGGGTGGCCGACACCCGTACCGGTCGACCCTGGGACGCGCACACGCCGGCAGTCGTCTTCTCCTGCACCAAGGGGGTCCTGGCGATCTGCGCCTACCTGCTGGCCCAACAGGGCCGGCTGGACCTGGACGCCCCGGTGACGCGTTACTGGCCGGAGTTCGGTCAGCACGGCAAGGCGCACATCCCGGTGCGCTGGCTGCTCACGCACCAGGCCGGTCTGCCCGCTGTGGACCGGTCCCTGACGCTCGACGAGGTCCTGGCGTGGGATCCGGTCATCAAGGCGATCGAGGCGCAGGCACCGTTGTGGGAGCCGGGCACCGCGCACGGCTACCACTCGATGACCTACGGCTGGCTGGTCGGAGAGGTGATCCACCGCATCACCGGTCAACTACCCGGCGCGTTCTTCGCCGACACCGTCGCGGGCCCGCTCGGCCTGCACACCTGGCTGGGGCTCCCGGCCGCCGAGAGCGACACCGTCGCCTGGGACCTGGCACCACCCCCGGACCCCGACCCGTTCGTGGACCCGGTCGCCGAACGGGGCATCACCATGGGGGGCGCTTTCGCGTTCCCCGCCGACGCCGACGGCCTGGTGAGCTTCAACGACGACGCCATCCGGGCCGCCGGTGTTCCGGGCGCGGGCGCGGTGAGCACCGCCGAGGGCCTCGCGCGCCTCTACGCGGCCTGTGTGTCGGACCTCCAGGGTGGACCACTGCTCACGGCGGCGTCCGTGGACGACGCGGTAGTGGTCCGTTCGCGTGGTCAGCAGCGGCACGGCCCGCCGGACACCGGGCAGCGCTGGGGCACCGGCTTCCTGCTGCACTCGCCACCGGCCCGGCCCCTGCTGGGTGAGCGCAGCTTCGGCCACGACGGCGCGGGCGGAAATCTGGCCTTCGCCGACGCCGAGCATCAGGTGGGCTTCGGCTACGTCGTCAACCAGATGCGCGGAATGGGCGACGAGCGCGCCAACCGTCTGACCGCCGCAGTCCGCGCCTGCCTCGACGACTGAGGCGCCCGGGCCCGCCGGCAGCCCCGGTGATCATGACGTTATCGCCATCGATGACAGCGTGTCGGCGCAACAACTTCATGATCACCGGGGCTCGAGCCGCAATGTGACTGTCCACTGTGGTGGGTAAGCCATGTTGCGGGGATAGTTCGGGCTCGTTTCATCGATAGTCTTGACAGGCGTTGTTAGCGATAACACCATGGCCTTCACGCCGCTCTCGCGTTTGGAGCTCGCCTTGGTCGTGTCGATCCGCTCGCGTGTCCTGAACTTCTCCCGCGCATCCGCTGTGAACAGCCTGGACGTCGTCGCTCGGCACGCCGCGAACACACTGACCCGGCTGGCGTCCACCGTGTGCCCGGGCCGGCTCCGTCCACTGTGTGCGCTCGCATCGGCCGCCCTCCTCGTCGGTGCGAGCCTGGTGGCCACCCCCGCCGCCGCGCACGGCGCCGACGGATGGTCGCCCCGCTCCTCGTACACCTCGACCGACACCGGCGCCGGCACCTACTCGGTGCCGCTGCTCAACGCCGACGTGCCGGACATCAGCGTCGAGCGGGTGCCGGCCGCCGAGAACGACGAGGGCCGGGACCTCTACTACATGATCAGCACGACGATGCACCTGAGCCCGGGCGCACCGATCATGAAGTCCTACGACCTCGTCAACTGGGAGATCGTCAACTACGTCTTCGACCGGGCGAGCATCGGCGACTCCTTCTCGCTGCGCAACGGCCAGAACTCCTACGGCCAGGGCCAGTGGGCATCGTCGCTGCGCTACCACGATGGCACCTTCTACGCCGTCTTCAACACCAACAACCTCAGCGGGGCGTACCTCTACCGCACCGACGACATCGAGAACGGCCCGTGGCAGCGCACCGCTCTCGGGCGCGGCCTGCACGACCCGTCGCTCTTCTTCGACGTCGACGGCACGCCGTACATCTTCTACGGCTCCGGCGGCACCAGCGCCGTACGCCTCAACGGCGACCTGACGGGCATCGCGCAGGACTACCCGAACATCTTCACCGCCAACAACTACGCCGGGCAGCCGTTCATCGGCGGCCTGTTCGAGGGCGCGCAGGTCTACCACATCGACGGCTGGTACTACGCCGTCATCATCACCTGGCCGTCCGGGCAGGGGCGTCAGGTGGTCATGTTCCGGTCCAAGGACCTGCTCGGGCGCTACACCTCCGCCGGTGGGGTCAACACCTACGAGGCGCGCGGAGTGCTCAACTCCAACGGCTTCGCGCAGGGCAGTCTGGTGCCGATCAGCCGCGCGGGTGGCGGGACCGACTGGCACGGCATGTTCTTCCGGGACACGTTCCCGATCGGCCGGATCCCGGCGCTCATCCCCGCCACCTGGCAGAACGGGTGGCCGACCTTCGGCACCAACGGGGTCGTGCCGGTCAACGGCCTGTTCGACAAGCCGATCCGGCTCAGCCCGGCCGAGGAACTGTTCGAGCGGCAGAAGAGCATCGTCGCCTCGGACGACTTCGCCAACGACGCGCCGCACAGGGCGTACCAGGACGAGCAGTGGACCGTCCCCGCGCCGCTCGACCCGGCGGAGATCGCCCCGAACGGCTCACGGCTGGACCTGGCCTGGGAGTGGAACCACGCCCCGGACAACCGGTACTGGTCACTCACCGACCGCGACGGCTGGCTGCGGTTGACGGCCGGCACTGTGGTCACCGGCCAGTACGTCTACACGAAGCTGTCCAACCGGGCCGAGCTGGCCTGGTTCGAGGAGGCACGCAACACGCTCTCGCAGCGGACGTTCGGGCCACGGCAGTCGGTCCAGACCCGGATGGACATCTCCGGGATGAAGAACGGCGACGTCGCGGGTCTGGCAGCCTACAACCGCGGGTTCTCGTACGTGGCGGTCAAGCGCGTCGGTGACGTCAACACCCTCGGTGTCGTGAACCGCTCGCAGCCGTTCGCTGTCGACCTCGACCAGTCGACACTGGAGAACTTCATCGCCGGCACGACGGTGTCGCTGGGCACCGCGACCGAGGTGCACGTGAAGGCGGACCTCGACTTCTCCTCGCCGGTCGGCCAGCTGTGGACGACGTTCTACTACAGCCTGGACGGGATCCAGTGGACCCGGCTCGGCAACCGGGTTGGCCCGCAGGCGCTCGACGGCAGCCTCGCGCACTTCATGGGGCACCGGGTGGGCCTGTTCACCTACGCGACCCAGGAGACCGGTGGTCACGTCGACTTCGACAACTACCTGCTCAGCGACGTGCTGACCGCGCAGGCCCGGCCGCTGGACACCACAGCCCTCGACGCGGCGATCGCCCACGCGCAGACCCTCGACCCGCGCCACTACCCGGCCGACGCCTGGGCCGCCACGCAGTCCGCGCTGGCCGCGGCGACGTCGGCACGGGCCGGCCAGTTCGGCACCCAGAACCAGATCGACGCACCGGAGCGGGCGCTCAGCTACCAACTGGCCCGACTCGGAGTGCTGGCGGCGTTGCCCGTGACGGCCACCGCCCAGGTGCGCTGCCTGAGCGGCAGGGCGTACCTGGCGGTGCAGGCGCGCAACGACTCGGACGAGCCGGTCGACATCACCGTCGAGACCCCGTACGGGAACCGGTCGTTCGCGGCCGTCGCGCCGGGAGCGAACGTCTACCAGTCGTTCACCACCCGTGCGGCGTCGGTGGTGGCCGGCTCGGCGACGGTCCGGGTCACCGGCACGGTCGCCGGCCGGGCCGTGACCAGCGTCCACTCCGCGCAGCACCCCGCCAGCACCTGCGGCGGATAACCCCACCACGAGCCCTCGGCTCACCGACCAGCTCCACCGGTTGACCGGCGCCGCCACCACCGGCCAACCGGTGGTGGCAGTCGACAGCTGATGTCCGGACCAGCCACGGAAGCACACCACCGATCCCCCGTACACCGATGACCGCACGTCAGAGATGAAGGAGGATGTCTCGTGGAACAACGAATGCGACGGGCGACCCGAGGACGGGTCGCAGCGCTCGCGACAGTCGGCCTGATGCTGGCCACCGGGTTCGTCGCCCCGGCGGCGCCGGTCCAGGCCGCCGACACGAACCTCGTCGTCAACGGCGGGTTCGAGGACGGCCTGGCCAACTGGTTCGTCAACAACGGAAACGCCTCCGACGGCGCCCAGTTGTCGGCCACGTCGGACGCCTACGCCGGCGCGAACGCCGCGCTCGTCACCAGCCGGACGACCACCGGGTCCGGCCCGATGCAGGACCTCAGCGGCAAGGTGCAGGCTGGCCAGGCCTACACCCTCACGGCCCGCATCAAGTACGAGAACGAGAGCGGGCCGGCCACGAAGCAGTTCTTCGCCACCATGCACCACGGCGGTGGCACCTACACCAACCTCGTCAGCGTCACCGCCACGAAGGGTCAGTGGGCGCAGTTCAGCGGAACGTTCACGATCCCGACGACGCAGAGCGTGTCGACGGCGCGCCTCTTCTTCGAGACCCCCTGGACGAGCACGCCGTCCACCGACCCGGCTCTGCATCTGATGGACTTCAAGCTCGACGACGTGTCGGTGGTCGGCGCGGCGCCGCCCGCGCCCGCGTCGAAGACCATCGAGGTCGTCGGCAAGCTGCCCGGGGAGCACAACCCGTTGATCGGGCACAAGTTCGGCGCTGACGGCTTCGGCCTCGTGCACGACGGCCGGGTGTACATGTACATGACCAACGACACCCAGGGCTACGCCCCGAACCCGACCACCGGCGTCTCGCCGGGGATCAACTACGGCGACATCAACCAGATCACGGTGATCTCCTCGGAGGACCTCGTGAACTGGACGGACCACGGTGAGATTCAGGTCGCCGGCCCGAACGGGGTGGCCCCGTTCACCGCCAACTCGTGGGCTCCGGGCATCACCAAGAAGGTGGTGAACGGGGTGGAGAAGTTCTTCCTCTACTACGCCAACGGCGGCGGCTCCAGCAACGTGATCACGGGTGCGTCGCCGCTCGGTCCGTGGACCAGTGAGCGCACCAGCACGCTGATCGACGGCCGTACCCCCGGTGCCGAGGCCGTCGCATGGAAGTTCGACCCGGCCCCGTTCGTCGACGACGACGGCCAGCCGTACCTCTACTTCGGTGGTGGTCCCGCGTCGACGAGCATGCCGCCGGCCGAGCGCTTCAACAACCCGAAGAACATCCGGTCGATCGAACTCGGCGACGACATGATCTCGACCGAGGGAACGGCCGCGGTGGTCGACGCCCCGGTCGCCTTCGAGGCGGGTCACGTCTTCAAGCGCCAGGGCAGGTACTACTTCTCGTACTCCTCGCACTTCGGCGGGAACGACTTCGGTGGCAACCAGCAGCCGCTTCCGGGTTACCCCGGGGGTGGCCAGATCGGCTACATGATCTCCGACGGCCCGATGTCGTGGCCGAAGGAGACCTACGCCGGTGTGCTCTTCCCGAACCAGTCGCAGTTCTTCGGGGCCGGCACCGGCGGTAACAACCACCAGTCGGTGTTCGAGTTCGGGGGGAAGTACTACTTCACCTACCACGCCCCGACCCTGAACAAGCGCATCAACGGCAACACCACCCAGGGGTACCGCAGCCCGCACATCCAGGAGCTGACCTTCAACGCGGACGGCACGATCCAGCAGGTCGTCGGCACCTATGCGGGCGTGGACCAGGTCCGGGACTTCGACCCGTACCGGGTCTTCGAGGCGGAGACCTTCGGTTGGAGCAAGGGTGTCGCGACCGCGAAGGTCGAGGGCAGCTCCGCCCAGTTCGGCGGCGCGGCGCCCAACCTCGTGGTCCGCGACATCGACAACGGGGACTGGACGGCCTTGTCCTCGGTGAACTTCGGGGCCAGCGGCGCGCAGAGCCTGACGGCGCGGGTGCGTGCGCTCGCCGTCGGCGGGCAGGTCCAGGTCCGGCTGGACGACGTCAACGGGCCGGTCGTGGGCACTGTCGCAGTGGACACCCCGGTCGGACAGTGGGCCGAGGTGACCGCCGAGCTTGACGGCATCAGCGGCGTGCACGACGTCTACTTCACCTACACCGGCCCGGCCGGCACCGACCTCTTCGAGATCGACAACTGGACCTTCGCGGCGGCCAGCCCCGACCTGCCCGTCACGCTCAGCGCGTCGACGCGGTGCGTGGGCGGCAAGGCGTACGTGGCGGTGCAGGCGCGCAACGACCACGACGCGCCGGTGGGCATCACGCTGGAGACGCCGTACGGCGAGCGGTCGTTCGAGGCCGTCACGCCGGGCGCGAACGCCTACCAGTCGTTCAACACCCGTGCCGGGTCGGTGCCGGCGGGTTCGGCGACGGTCCGGGTGACCGGGGCGATCGGCGGACAGGACGTGACGACCGTCCGCACCGTGCAACATCCCGCCGGCACCTGCGGCGGATAACCCCTGATGGCGGAGAACGGAGATCACATGAACACATACAAACGGCGGCAGCTGCTCGCGGCCGGTGCCGTCGGCGCCGTGCTGGCCGGGGCGGCGGTGCTGCCGTCGCCCGCACTGGCCGAGCCCGGTGACGACGCCAGCGTGCGGGTCACTGTCGACATCGACGAGATCAGGGAACCGGGCGTGCTCGCCCTGTCGATCGCCGGTGACGCCGTCGCGCTGTCCGAGGACGGCTCGACAGTGCTGGTTCGCCAGTTCGTCGGCACGCTGCCGACGGTGACGGTCACCGACACCCGCGTCGCCGACGAGGTGCCCGACGGCGCCAACTGGGCGGTGCTCGGCAGCGCGACCGACTTCGCGGGCACCGCCGGCCAGGCGCCGATCACCGCCGACCACTTCGGCTGGAAGCCGCGCCTGCTGGACGGCGGCGAGACCGGTCTGGTCACCGAGGGCGAGGAGGTGGTGACCAGCCTGGACGAGCCGACCCAGCCGGGCAACAACGTCGGCCTCGTCGACCAGGAACTGTTGGTCTCGGCCTTCGACTCCAAGGCCGTCGTCAGCGACTCGTACTCGGTCAACGCCGACCTGTACCTGCGGACCCCCGCTGAGGTCGCCGCCGGCGAGTACAGCTCCACGCTCACGCTCTCACTGTTCGAGTAGTGGTCTGGGCGGGGGCCCGTATCGGGCCCCCGCCCAGCCCCGTGCCGAAGGGCCGCCTCATGACCGTCACCCCGCTGCGCCGGGCGCTCGTCGTCCTCGCCGTCGCGTTCCTCGCGGTTGCGGCCGCGCCGACCGCGGCGGCGGCGGAACCAGACCCGAAGGCCCTGACCTGGACGGTCCAGCCGGCCACCGCGAGTGGGCCGGACCAACGCCGGTGGATCAACGCCAGCCTCGACCCGGGGCAGACCGTGACCGAGCACCTGGCGGTACGAAACCTCAGCCGCACCGCCGTCGCCTTCTCGCTGAAGGCCGCCGACGGCTACCTCACCGACAAGGGCCGCTTCAACATGCTGTCCTCCGACCGACCCTCGGTCGACGGCGGCACCTGGATCGACGTGCAGGAGAAGGTCACCGTCGGCCCGAACGAGACGCGGGTGGTGCCGTTCACGATCACGGTGCCCAAGGAGGCCTCACCGGGCGACCACCCGGCTGGCATCGCCGCGACGGTCACCAGCACCGGAGGCACTGTCAACGTCGAGAGCCGCGTCGGATTCCGGGTCATGCTGCGGGTGAACGGCTCCGCGCAGGCGGCCCTGGCCGTCCGGGGTCTCGACGCGTCGTACTCCCCGTCGTGGAATCCCTTCGCCGGTGGCACGGTGCGGGTCCGCTACACCGTCGGGAACGACGGCAACGTCTGGGTCAGCGGAACGAGTCGGGTGGAGATGTCCGACCTGCTCGGCCGGACCAGCCACGACGCCACCAGCGCCGTCGAGGAGTTGCTGCCCGGCGGCGCTCGGACGGTGGAGACCCGGGCCGACGGCGTCTGGGCCCTGGGGCGCCTCCGTACGACCGTCAGCACGTCGCCGACGCTGCTCGGCGACGGCCAGGCCGGGGCCGACCTCCGACCGGCCTCCGCCACCGTCACCACCTGGGTCGTGCCGTGGGCGCAGCTCGCGCTGCTGGGTCTGCTCGCCGGCCTGCTCCTGGGTCTACGGGCGGTGGCCCGGCAGCGACGGCGTCGGTTGGCCGGGCTGCTCGCCCGCGCGAGGCAGGAGGGCCGGCAGGAGGGTCAGGAGTCAGTGCTCGTCGGCGGCGCGTCCGCGCCCGGCGAGCCCGACGCGGGCGACGCCCGCCGGTAACCCGTCGGCGCGAGGGAATCGCGCTGCCGGATCGCGGCGAGGCGTCGCCCGGCCGCAGCCTCAGGGCTTGGACTGGTCGAGCAGCCAGCGCAGGATGCTGGCGTCCTCGTAGGTCGGTCCGAACGCCGCGTGGTAGTCCGGCACCGAGAAGGCGGCGTCGGCGTACTCGGTGTAGCGCACCAGGTCGGCGGTCTGCTCCGGCGTCTTGCCCCGGGCGGCGTACGCCTGCCGCAGCACCGCAGTGGAGTTGCGCGCGCCCGAGACGTTGAGCAGGTGGTCGTGCTCGCCGTGCGTGATCCACACCGGCACCTCTGCCGCCGCGATGGCGGTCGCCTGGGTGGCGTTGACCGGGAAACCGCCGGTCACCAGCCCGCCGGCGAACAGGTCCGGACGCTTGGCGAACGCCTCCCAGAGCAGTTGGGAGCCGTACGACACGGTGGTCGCGTACACCCGACGGGTGTCCACCGCGAACTGACCGACGAACTGATCGAGCAGCTTGACCAGCAGGTCCGCCTCGGCCACCCCACCGACCCGCTGGTGCTGGGGCGCCAGGACGATGACGTCCTCGGCGGTGCCGGTCCACTGCGGTTGGAGCCACGCGGTCGCCGGGATGTCGGCGGCGAGTTGGACGCCGAGGTTGTCACCGTCCCAGCCCATTCCGTGACCGGGCAGGACGACCATCAGTGGGTATTTGCGGCCCGGCTGGTAGTTCTTCGGCAGGTGGTAGTGGTACGGCAACACCATCCCGCCACTCAGGAACGAGCCGTAGGTGAACTCGTCGACCAGTTGGTTGACCGGCTTCTCGGTGACCGGTCGAGATTCGCGCGGTGTGGCCCGGGCGAGCACCGGTCCCTTGCCGGCCCCGCGACCGGGCTGGGCGTGCACGTCCCTGCGTTGCACGACCCGGGTCGGCAGTTCGGGATTGACCTTCACAGTGCAGAGGAAGGTCGGGCACTTGGAGACGATGACCGTCGAGCCGCCGGTGTCGGCGGGGTCGAGTTCGACGATGACGTACCGGCCTGGCGCCGATCGGTGGTCGGCACGGGTGCCCGGTGTCCCGTTGGTGTAGGTGTGGGTGACGGTCCGGTCGGCGAGCTTCGGCAGGTCCTCGATGGGGTTGAAGCGGAAGTTGTAGATGGTGTCGGTCACCGAGAACGTGGCGGTGTCGAGGGTGCGCGGGTTGACGGTGGCCGCGTACTCGATCGCCACGGCCGAGACCTTCTGGCCATACGTGTAGACGGTGGTGATGGGGGTGATGCTGCGGATTCCGTCAGTGGTGCCCCGGCTGCCGCTCGCGCTGCCGTACGCCGTGCCGGAGGCTCCGGCCAGGACGAGGGTGGCGGCGAGCGGGATCAGTCCTTTTCGCAGTCTCATGCGGGTCCTTTCTCGGTGGTGGTGCCCTCAGCCAGCGATTCCGCTCGGGACGGGGAGTGGGACGGGTCGGCGCGAGCTGGTCGCTAAACTGATTTAGCAGAGCATCGACGGCGGGCCCGGCGGTGTCAATACCGAGCGCTGCAACAAACCTGCAAGCGCCAGCTATTGCCTTCAGGGAAACCGCTTTCCTACGATTGCGTTGCATCGATGTTTCATTTGACTGTCGGGCGAGCGATGTCACCGGGCGCACCTTGCTTGCGCGGCACATCCCTGCTTCTACCAGGGCGTGAGACACCTCGATGACATCACCGCGATTGACTGTCGCCAATTCCTGAATGATGTTCGTCGGCAGGTGTGGTCGCGATGTGCGTCGAGTCGAATCCTGGAACGAGACGAATACGAAGGTGAGGCGACATGAGACGACCAGTCGTGCTGCGACGTCAGGCGGTGTTGGCCGCGGGAGCTGCGGCGGCCGTGGTGATCGGGGTCGGGGTGGCCCTACCGGCCCCGCAGGCCTCAGCGGCGGCGGTCGGCAGCGCCACCGGCTACGCCACCCAGAACGGCGGGACCACCGGCGGCGCGGGCGGGCAGACGGTACGGGCCACCACGGGCACGGCGATCCACGCGGCGCTGTGTGGTCGGACCAGCAGCAGCACCCCGATCACCATCGAGGTCAGCGGAACCATCAACCACGGCAACACCAGCAAGGTGTCGGGGTCGAGCTGCAACACCGCCGCGGGCGTGATCGAGCTCAAGCAGATCAGCAACGTCACCATCATCGGGGTCGGTAGTGCCGTCTTCGACCAGCTCGGCATCCACATCCGCGACTCCAGCAACATCATCATCCAGAACGTGACAGTGCGGAACGTCAAGAAGTCGGGCTCACCCACCTCCAACGGTGGGGACGCCATTGGCATGGAGAGCACGGTCCGCAACGTCTGGGTCGATCACGTCACCCTGGAGGCCTCGGGCGGGGAGTCCGAGGGGTACGACGGCCTCTTCGACATGAAGGACAACACGCAGTACGTGACGCTGTCCTACAGCATCCTGCGTAACTCCGGTCGCGGCGGCCTCGTCGGGTCCAGCGAGAGCGACCTGTCGAACGGCTTCATCACGTACCACCACAACCTCTACGAGAACATCGACTCCCGCACGCCGCTGCTGCGCGGCGGGGTCGCCCACATCTACAACAACCACTACGTGAGCCTGCACGAGTCCGGGATCAACTCCCGGGCGGGAGCCAGGGCCAAGGTGGAGAACAACTACTTCCGGAACTCCAAGGACGTCCTGGGGACCTTCTACACCAACGAGCGCGGCTACTGGCAGGTCGCCGGCAACGTCTTCGACAACGTGACCTGGTCCAGCGCCGGCAGCGAGAACTACCCCGCCGGCCCCAATCCGACCTCCAACACCACTGTCGGCATCCCGTACTCGTACAGCCTCGACGGGGCGAGCTGTGTGCCGGACATCGTCCGTCAGACGGTCGGTGCCAACACGGGCCTGAGGGTGTCCAACGGCAGTTGCTCGCCGCAGACCCCGCCGCCCACCACCTCACCGCCGCCCACCCCGCCACCCACCACGCCTCCGCCCACGACGCCGCCGCCCACCGGCGGGACCAACCTCAGCCTCGGCGCCGGCGCCGACGGCTCCAGCAAGGCCAGCGGGACCAGCTACGGCAACGTGCGCGACGGAAACCTGAGCACCTACTGGTCGCCGGCCGGAGCGACCGGCACGATCTCGATCAAGTGGGGCTCCGCGACCCAGGTGTCCCGGGTGGTGATCCGGGAACCGTCGGGCACCCAGGGCTCCATCGGGTCCTGGCAGCTCATCAACAACGACAACGGGGCCGTCCTGGCCGCCGGCAGCGGGGCCGGTTCGATCACCTTCTCGCCGACCGCGACGAGCAAGCTCAACTTCAAGATCAACAGCTCCGGCGGTACGCCACGGGTCGGTGAGTTCGAGACGTACGCCAGTTGAACGAGTGTCGCTGAGCGGTATGCCTCAGAGGTATGAACATGCCTCTGAGGCATACCGCTTCTCGGCGGATCGACATGGGCTGGCCAGCCGATCGTGTCCGTCACGAATCCGTTGACGGCAGGGTGTCCATGAAGGAGCTGACCGAGAAGACCGCTCGCCCGGGCCCGGCGGGGCCGTACCCGGGCGGGCTGGACAGGCCGTGGGCGTCCATGGTCGCCCGGTAGGCCTCCAACAGGCGGACGTGGTATTCGAGCGGCGCGCCCTGCGGGTTCGTCCGGCCCAGCGGTGTGGTGGGCTCCGGGCACCAGGTGGTGAACCGGGGCGTGATCCCCCGGGACATGAAGTAGTCGAGCCCTTCGGTGGTGGAGTCGATCGCCTCGTCGACGCTCGTGAAGCCGTGCGGGGCCGCCATCTCCACGCCCGCCACGAAGTTCGGGATCACGTTGCGCGGGCCGAACACCTCGGCGGAGTCGAGGATGCGCCGGTGCCACTCCTCCCGACCGACGTACCGCTCCTTGCCCGGGCAGTACAACTCGAACAACCGCTTGTCCCACACCTCGTAGTTGGGGTGATAGATGCGGATCCCGTAGTCGTGGAACCGCTGCACATCGGCTCGGGGCAGCGCCTGGGCCACGACCTTGCCGATCCACCGTCCCGGAAACCGCTCCTCGATCGCCTGCGCGTACTGGCCGTAGAAGTCGGCCTCGGCCAGCCCGTTGACCTGCGAGGTGATGCTGCCACCGGTCAGCGTGTACGCCTGCGACGCGCGATCGACGTCGTGCCGGTTGATGATCTCCAAGGCCTCGAGGACCTCGTCGACCGGCTTGACCCCGGTGTAGGGCCGGCCGGCCTGCTTGTGCTGCCGCCAGTTGTGGTTGATGTCGCAGTACTGGCACTCCTCCTTGGCGCCGAAGTACTGGCAGACCCGAAACGCGGTGAGGTAGATCAGATAGCCCCACTGGATGGTCGGGGCGACCTCCATCACCGACTTGCCGTTGGCCAGCGTGTGGCGGTAGTACGCCGGCATGGGAGGCAGCCCGACATCGGCGATCGGCCGTCCGTCCAGGAACAGCCGCAGTCGACCGTCGGTGTCGGTGCCGACGCGGTACGGCGAGCTGGGATTGGTGCGGACCGAGACGACCGTACGACGCAGCTCGTACGGACCTCCGGTGAGCACGATCTCCTCCGGCGGCCGGCGCAGCGCCGCAGTCCCCAACTCGGGCAGCGTCCGGTGATCGAAGGAGAAGATGAAGTACGACTTCGGCTTGACGTCGCCGTGCTCGTTGTCGGTCAGTGCCGCGTCGTCGAAGGCGAGCCCGCCCCGCAGCAGGTCCTCCTTGAGGACCGCCTCCCGCGGCACGTGTGGGAAACGGCTCATCAAGTCTTCGATGAGGTCGGTGCGCGACGCCATGCGGTTCCTCCCGAACGCGGTACGCCGAACCGGGTGGCTGGTGCCACCCGGTCACCGGCTGATCAGCCTTGCTTGGTCTCCCAGAAGATCTTCGAGATCTCCTCGATCTTTCCGAGGAGCTGCTCGGCGACCGCCGGGTCCGCGGCGCCCTTCGCGCCGCCGGCACCCGCCAGCTTCGTCGCCTCGTTGAAGAGGCCGTGCAGCTGGGGGTACTTCTCGAAGTGCGGCTGCTTGAAGTAGTCGGTCCACAGCACCCAGAGGTGGTGCTTGACCAGCTCGGCGCGCTGCTCCTTGATGAGCAGCGCGCGGGTGCGAAACTCCGGGTCGTCGCTGGCCTGGTACTTCTCGGAGATCGCCTTGATCGACTCGGCCTCGATGCGGGCCTGCGCCGGGTCGTAGACGCCGCAGGGGAGGTCGCAGTGCGCGCTCGCGACGGTGCGCGGGCGGAGAAGGCGGGACAGGAACATCGGAATCCCTTCGACGGTGGTGCTCAGCTGACGGACGTCTGGGCGCGGCGGCCCGGACGTGATCATCTAGGGACGCTAGAACCTCAACCGCACTTCATGTCAAGACGGGGTCGATCACGAGCCTTGTTTCCGGATGAGCGTCAGCAGGGCGGCGTGCGTCCGCTCGTCCGCGGCCACGACGAGACCGTCCCCACCGGTGCGCAGTGGGTGACCGTCGAGCCCGGTGACCACGCAGCCGGCCGCCTCGCAGAGTGCGATTCCGGCCGCGAAGTGAACGCTGTTCCGCAGGTCGTGGCGGTCCGTCACATAGGCGGCGCGGCGGCCGGCGGCGACCCAGGCCACGGCCAGGCTGGTGGAGACCACCCGGGGGCGGAACTGTTCGAGGAAGCCCTCGTCGGTGAGCATGCGGGCGGCCAGGAAGACGTCCCGGTTGGGAAAGGGCGGATCGAGATTCAGGTCCACGAGCGTCGACTCGGCCGACGGGACCAGACGCTCGTCAGTCCCCGTGCCACGGACGTACGCGGCGGTGCCGTCGGTCCAGAACACCTCGTCGGCGAACGGGTCCACCGAGGCCGCCACTGTGACGTCCGCCCCGACGCGCAGGGCGACGTTGACCGAGGCCAGCATGGTCCGCGCGGCGAAGTTCAACGTGCCGCACAGCGGATCGACCAGCCACGTTCGCCCGTTGTCGCCGGCACCCGTGCGCCCGCTCTCCTCGGCCACCACGGCGTCGTCCGGACGCGCCGCGCGCAGGACGTCGAGGATGGCCCGCTCGGCCTCGACGTCGGCGGCGGTCGCGAAGTCGCCGGCGGTCTTCATGACGCGCGTCAGGGCTGAGCCGTACCGGGAGCGGACGACTGCCGCTCCAACTTCCGCCGCCTCGACGGCCAGCGCCTGGTCTGTGATCGACATGCCCGAACCATAGGAGCCGCCGGCAACAGGTCAGTCCGACAGTTCGATGATCGGTAGTTGACTGACGACCGCCGTCATGATCATGGGGGCGTCACCGTCACACTGGTTGACCGAGACCGCTACCCACCGGCCCTTGGTCACCGTCGGCCCCCAGACGGTCAGATCGCCGTAGCAGTCAAGGCCGCAGAGCGACTGGAACAGCGCCGGCATGGGTTCACCAGCCTGATGCCGAAACAGCGGCACCCGCATGGAGACCGTGCGATGCGTACCCCACCTCCGGTCCAACTCCCGTACAACGAGGGCCAGGTTCGCTTCGGCGGCCTCCTCGGCCTGGTTCCATTCGGCGCCGTACACACCCGTCAGGGCCTCGCTCTCCCAGAGCGGGGCGATCCGGAAGCCCTCGCCCCGGGTGCCGGTCCACTCACCGGTGGCCGGGTCCCCCTCGCCGACCGGTACGCCGCCCGTGGGCAGGTCCGCGGCGAGCAGCGACTCGATGTCGGACACCGTCCGACCGGCGTCGAACACCTCACCGGCCCGGCCGGTCACCGGGGGACTCCTCGTACCGCTGGCGGCCCGTACCGCATCGTCCGCACCACCCGTCTCCGTCGGCTCACCGGCCCTCGATCATCGCACCGAGGGCCAGCCGACGAGGGGGCGGGCGTCGGTCAGGAGACCGCCTTCTGCACCAACTCGGTGATCTTCTTCGCCACGGCCGGGCTCCACAGCTGCAACGCGTACGCCACCGGCCAGAGGTCTCCGTCGTCGAGGTTGGCCGGGTCCTGGAAGCCCACCGTCGAGTACCGGTAGTTGAACTTGCCGGAGTCCTGGAAGAAGACCACGATCTTGCCGTCCTCGTTCGCGTAGGCGGGCATCCCGTACCAGGTCTTCGGCGTCAAATCCGGGGCGGCGGCGGTCACCGTCACGTGCACCCGCTCGGCGAGCGCGCGGTCCTCCGGCTCCATCTGCGCGATCCGGTCGAGGACCGCCTGCAGCCCGTCCGCCTTCTTGGCGCCCTTCTTGCCTTCGGCGCGCAGCTCGTCGGCGCGCTCCTTCATCGCGGCCCGCTCCTCGGGGCTGAAACCGTCGGACACCGTCGTGGTCTTCGCGGACATTCTCGGGCTCCCTCTCGTCGTCCAGGTCGGCGTGCTGCCGTTCACCTGGGGAAAGGCTAGGCCGCTCGACGCTGTCGGGCTTCTCGATTCCTGACCGGTCCGAAGCCGGACCGCAGGTGGCGGTCCTCGTGCCCGTGATTTGCTGGTCAGCGTGATCGGTGGCTAGGTTGTCGACCGAAGCAGAACGACCGGTCTAGGGAGTCCCGCCATGAACATCACCGCCGATCGGATGGCAGCGGCATACTCCGACGCCATTGAGACCCTGTGCAGGACGAACCCGAAGGGCTGGTACGCCGAGCGGGCTACCGCGCGCGCGGCGGTGACCCAGGCCGCCGTCGCGTCGCTCAACGCGGCCTACGACACGACGACCGAGCCGGATCCCGGGTCGCTCGACGAGATGGCGACCGAGGTCGGCAGGCAGGCCGCGCACTGGTCGATCATGGTTCGGGGCGAGGCGGGTGACGAGGTCGCTGACCTCGCTGCCCGGCACGGGCTGCTCGCACGTAGTGAACTGCCCTTTCTGGCCTGCGCCACGGAGGACATCGTGTTGAGTGGCGGCTCGACGCAGCACCCGTCGGTGCGCCAGGTCGGCGCCGCCGAGAGCGACCTCTACACCGAGATCCTCACGCGGAGCTTCGAGGCCCCCGACGGCCTCTTCGGGTCGCTGATGGGCGGTGCGGTGCTCGACGCCGACTCCATCACCGGCTACCTCGCCGAGGAGTCCGGCCGGCCCGTCGGCACCGGGCTCGGGATGCGAAACTCTGGCATGGTCGGCGTGTTCAACATCGCCGTCCTCCCGTCCGCCCGAGGCCGTGGCCTGGGCCGGCTGATCACCGAGACGGTTCTGCGGGACGGCATCGCGGCCGGCGCGGACGCCGCGTACCTGCAGAGCAGCGCGATGGGTAGGCCGCTCTACGAGTCGATGGGCTTCGCGCTCGTGGAGACCTGGACCATGTTCCACGCGCGGTGAGGGACGATTTTCGACCGGGCGGTGCCAGCGATGGGGGAGAGGGCGATGACCTTCAGTGAGAACGTGCGCTCGGCATTTCGCCGAGGCGAGACCGAGGCCGTGGTGCGGATGAGCGAGGCCGAGATCGCGCGGGCCCAGGCGGCCGGCGACCCGGCGGGCGAGGTCGAGGCGCGGTACAGCCTCGCCCGGGTCGCGATTCGCGGCGGCGACCTGCCGGGCGGAGAGGCCCGGGCCCGGGAGGCTCTCGCGGTGGCGCTGCGCTCCGGCGACCGGGCCCTGGAGGAACGACCGAGGCACGTGCTCGCCGGCGTGGCGCGAATGTCCGGCGACCTGCGCCGCGCCCGGGACCTCTACCGGGAGAGCATCGCGCTCAACGAGGCCCTCGGCCAACCCAAGACGGTCAACTCCGAATATCACAACCTCGCGTTCTGCGAGCTGGGGCTGGGCAACCTCGACGTGGCGCGGACGCTGTTCGCCGAGAACCGCGAGCGGGTGTTCGACAACGGGTGGGCCGACTTCGTCCCGTACGTCTGCGTGGCCGGCGCCGCGCTCGCGTCCGCCGAGGGAGACCACTCGCGCGCGGCGCGGATGATCGGCGTCGCGGATGCCGCGTTCGCGGCGCTCGGCCAGGTGCCGGACCCGGACGACGCGGCGGACCTCGCCCGGATGCGCGCCGCCGCGGTCGAGGCGCTCGGCCCGACCGACTTCGACCAGAAGTACGCAGTGGGCCAGCACCTCGAGCCGCGGGCGGCCTTCGGCGTCTAGGCGGCCTCGGGTGAGGTCGAGGCTCGGGCGGCGGTGATGGTGCGCCCCCGCTCCGACTCTCCGAAGCGGTCGAGCATGGCGCGTACCTCGTCGGCGCTCACGTTGGCGCCGAACAACTCGCTGCCCGGTTCGAGTCGTACCCCCTCGGCCAGGCGGCCGGCGACGACCGGATCGAAGCCGAGCGCGTCCACCAGGGCCGCGACCTCGGCGAGGTCGGCGCTGTCGTCGCCAGCGATAGCGATGGCCTTGCGGCCGGTCGCCCCCGCCGGCCGGGCCTCGTCCTCCAGGTCGTGGTAGCCCATGTGGTTGAACGCCTTCACGACGCGTGAGCCGGACAGGAACGCCTGGACGGTCTCGCTCGACGAGGTACGCGGGTTGGTGAGGTCGTCGCGGATGCCGTCGATCTCCCACCAGTAGTTCATGGCATCGACCACGAGCTTGCCGCGCAACGCCTCGACGGGAACGCTGCGGTACTTGCCGAGGGGGAGGGCGAGGATGACGATGTCGGCGTCCGTCGCCGCGTCGACCGCCGTGGTGGCCTCGGCCCCCGGGGCGAGGACCTCGACGGTGAGGGCGATCTTCGCCGGGTCGCCGGAGCCGGCCACCCGCACCCGGTAGCCGGCGGCGACGGCGAGCCGGGCGAGCACCGTGCCCACCTTGCCGGCACCGAGGATGCCGAGGGTCGCAGGCCGGCTCCGGTCGTTGTCGTTCATGTCGTCCTCTCGCTGGGAAGTGCTGATCAGGCCAGCAGGTCGCGGACCATGGGGATCACCTTCGAGCCGTAGAGTTCCACGGCCCGCATGCGGGCGCTGGCCGGTTGCGCTCCGGCCGAGTAGATGAGGTCGAACCGGCCGACGCCGAGGCTGCGGATCGCGCCGGCCATCCGGCGGGCCACCGTCTCCGGTGAACCGATGTAGAGGGAGCCGTTCTCCACCTCCGAGTCGAACTCCTGACGGCGGATCGGTGGCCAGCCCCGCAGTTTGCCGATCCGATCTCGCATGATCCGGTAGTGCGGCCAGTAGATCTCCTTGGCCTGCTCGTCGGTGTCGGCGATGAAGCCCGGCGAGTGCATGCCGACCGGGTGCGCGGTCGTACCGAGCTGGTCGGCGGCCCGGCGGTAGAGGTCGATGTACGGCGCGAAGCGCTCGGGGGCGCCGCCGATGATGGCGAGCATGAGTGGCAGCCCGTACTGGGCGGTGCGGACGACCGACTGCGGGGAGCCACCCACACCGACCCAGGTGTCCAGGTGACCCGACTCGGTCTTCGGGAACACGTCGGCGTTCTCCAGCGGGGCCCGCAGGGTGCCGCTCCAGGTGACCGGCTTCTCGTCCAGCAACTTCACGAACAGTTCGATCTTCTCCTCGAACAGCGTGTCGTAGTCGCGCAGGTCGTAGCCGAAGAGCGGGAACGACTCGGTGAACGAGCCGCGACCGAGGATGACCTCGGCTCGGCCGTTCGACAGAGCGTCCACTGTGGCGAAGCGCTGGAAGACCCGCACCGGGTCGTCCGAGCTCAGCACTGTCACGCCGGAGGCCAACCGGATCCGCGAGGTGCGGGTGGCGATTCCGGCCAGCACCGTCTCCGGCGTGGAGACCGAGTACTCCGGCCGGTGGTGCTCGCCCAGCGCGATGACGTCGACCCCGAGTTGGTCGGCGAGCACGGCTTCGTCGACGACCTGCCGGATCGCCGCCGCGTGGGAGACGAGCTTGCCGGCGTCGTCCTCCGGTACGTCGCCGAACGTGTCCAGGCCGAACAGCAGATCAGACATGGTTGGGCTCCTTAGCCAGCAGCTCCCGGACCCGCGGCGCGACCTCACTGCCCAGCAGTTGGATGGTGCGCGCGCGTGCCTCGCGGGGCAGGTGCATGATGTCGTACTTCAGGTCGAAGCGGCTCAGCCGCAGGTCGCGAGCGACAGTGGCGATCTTCTGCGCCACCGTCTCGGGTGAACCGACGAAGAGCGCCCCGTGGTCGATTTCGGCCTCGTAGCGCGCGCGGTCCGGTTTGTAGAAGCCGCGTTCGGCGGCCAGAGCCGCCACGACCGGCTGCCAGTATCGCCACCACGTCTCCACCGCCTCCT
Source organism: Micromonospora vinacea (assembly GCF_015751785.1). Classification (NCBI taxonomy): domain Bacteria; kingdom Bacillati; phylum Actinomycetota; class Actinomycetes; order Micromonosporales; family Micromonosporaceae; genus Micromonospora; species Micromonospora vinacea. The sequence continues at coordinate 3,945,536 of NZ_JADOTY010000001.1, forward strand.
CGTCGGTGTCTGCGACAAGGCCGAGTGAGTGCTGCCCGATTGGCTGCAGGGTATGCCCGAATTGTTCGAGCGCCCTGGTGTAGAGGTCGACGTGGCCGGCGAAGCGCTGGGGACGCCCGCCGATGATCGCGAGCATGAGCGGACGTCCGTGCCGGGCGGCCCGGATCACCGAGTTCGGGCTTCCCCCGACACCGATCCAGGTCGGGATGCCGCCGGGCCGCATCCGTGGGTGCAGGCGCTGCGCGGTCAGCGGGCTTCGTACCGTGCCGGACCAGGTGACCGGTTCGTCCTGCTGCAGCCGCAGGAAGAGGTCCAGCTTCTCCTCGAACAACCGCTCGTAGTCGGCCAGGTCGTAACCGAACAGCGGAAACGACTCGGTCGCCGACGCGCGCCCGAGGACGATCTGGGCGCGGCCGTCGGAGACGGCGTCGAGGGTGGAGAACTCGTGGTAGAGCCGTACCGGGTCGTTGGTGCTGAGCACTGTGACCGAGGTGCCGAGGCGAATCCGCTCGGTCGCCGTCGCGACCGCTGCCAGCAACACGGGTGTCGCCGAGTCGTTGTGACCCTCGCGGTAGTGCTCACCGACGCTGAACACGTCGATTCCGGCCGACTCGGCGAGCCGTGCCTCGTCCACCAGCAGCCGTACGGTCTCGGCGTCGCTGAGGACGCGGTCGCCGTCGGTGGCCACCTCCCCGAACGAGTTGAGCCCCAGCTCGAAGTCTGCAGCTGCCATCGTCTCCTCCTCGGTGCAATCCGGCGGCGGCCCACGGACGAGGACCTACCGGTTGACGTGTCAATGATGCTAACTTGGCGATTGACACGTCAATTCCCGGGAGAGTGAGATGACGGAGGCCACACCCGGCCGGCGGGGCGGGCGCCAACTCCCCACCGCCGACGAACTGCGGATCTGGCGGGACTTCATCGAGACGACGGCAGCGCTCGGCTCCCGGCTCGAGTCCCGCCTGCAGAGCGACTCGTCGCTCTCGACGGGGGACTACGCCGTGCTCCTCGCCCTCACCGAGGCGGAGGGTCAGGCGATGCGGTCGTCCGAACTCGCCGCGCACATCGGGTGGGAGCGGAGCCGGCTCTCCCACCACCTCGGGCGGATGGAGCGGCGCGGCCTGATCCGCCGCCAGGAGTGCGCGACGGTGCCCCGTGGGGCGGAGGTGCTGCTCACGACGGCCGGAGCCGAGGCGTTCAAGGGGGCCACCTTTCCGCACCTGCGCGCCATCCGTGAACTCTTCGTCGACGCCCTCACCCCGGACCAGATCGCCGCTGCGGGCGAGATCGCCGCGGCGCTGCGAGCGCGGCTCGACGTCCTGGGCAAGGACTGACCCCTGACGGATAGTGATCGGTCAATTGCTAAGGGCTATGCCCGGGTGGTCCAATCCTCCAGGAACCCGCCAATCCGCCTGCCCTGGCTGAGACGGCGACGGCTGCCGCCCCGGGAGGTACGACCATGATCGAGACCGCCGCAGCAGAGGCCCGCCGCGTTCGACAGGGCCAACCCGGCCCCGGGCGTACGGAGTCGGTGCTGCCGGAACTGCGGGAGATGTGGTGGGAGACAGGGGTGCGGGCGCGCGCGGAGGCCGGCGTCTTCGCCGTCTTCGCGGAGTTGCCCAGGCTCGTCTGGACGGCCCTCGGTATCAGTTGGCGCGCGGACCGGCTCCGTACCGGTGTGGTGGCCGCGGCGACTGTCGGCGCGGGGGTGATGGCCGCCTTCGGCCTGTTGGCCACGCAGCGGGTGTTGGTGGAACTGTTCGCCGGCGGACCCACCGCCGACAAGGTACGGGCGGCGCTGCCCGCGCTGGCCGTGCTGGCGGCGACGGTCGCGCTCCGCGCGGGGATGGGCATCGCCACCGGGTACGCGCAGAACGGGTTGACGCCCCGGGTGAGCCGTGAGGTGGAGCGGGGCCTGTTCGAGGTGTCTACAGCGGTCCGGTTGGAGGCGTTCGACGCCGACGCGTTCGCCGATGACATGGAACGCGCCTCGCGAGGCACCGAGTCGACGATCGGGCTGGTGCAGGCGTCGATGAACCTGCTGGCCGGGCTGGCCGGGCTGCTCGCCGTGGCGGCTGCCGTCATCGTCATCCATCCGCTGCTGCTGCTGGCGCTGCTGGTCGCCACGGTGCCCAACGCGTGGGCGTCGTTGCGGGCCGGGCATCTGCGCTACCAGACGTACACCACCGGCTCGGTGCGCCGACGTCGACTGTGGCTGCTGCACAAGTTGATGGCCGAACGCGCCTCGGCCCCGGAGTTGCGTTCCTACGGGCTGCGCCGTTTCCTGCTCGACCAGTACGACCGGGTGATGCAGGTGGAGACCGACATCCAGCTCGCCCTCGCCCGGCGGGTCACCACCACCACCACTGTCGGCGCGATCGTCGGTGGCCTCGCCACCGGCACCGTCTACGCCCTGCTCGGGCTGCTGCTCCTGGACGGGCAGATCCCGCTCGCCGCGGCGGCGACCTGTGTCATCGCGGTGCAGTCCGCGCAACGGTCGCTGGCCATCGCCACCTTCCAGGTCGACCACGTCTACACCGAGGGGCAGCACTTCGGCGACTACACCGGCTTCATGACCCGCGCCGACGCGTACCTGCCCGACAGCACCGGATCGGTAGCCGCGGCCGACCCCGATCGGCTGCGCGAGTTGACAGTCGGCGCGGTGAGCCTGAGTTACCCCGACCGGGAGGTCCCCGCCGTCGACGGCGTCACATTGACGATCACTGCCGGGCAGACTGTCGCGTTCGTCGGGGAGAACGGCTCGGGCAAGACGACCCTCGCCGCGATGATCGCCGGCCTCCGCGCCCCCACGGAGGGCAGCATCGAGTGGAACGGCCGCCCGTTGTCGGACTGGGACGTCGACGGGCTGCGGGCCCGCATCGCGGTGGTGACGCAGGAGTACCACAAGTGGCCGTTCACCGCGGCCACCAACATCGCCATCGGCGACGTCGACAGCGAGGCCCGGCAGGATCGCATCGAGGCCGCCGCCGGCCGCGCGGTCGCCCACGACATGATCAACGACCTTCCCCACGGGTACGAGACGCTGCTCGACCGGACCTTCGCGCGCGGCCAGGACCTCTCCGGCGGGCAGTGGCAGCGCATCACCGCGGCCCGTGGGTTCCTGCGCGACGCCGAACTGCTGATCATGGATGAGCCGTCCTCGGCGCTCGACCCCCGGGCCGAGGACGCCCTGTTCCAGACCATTCGGGACCGCCGAGGTCGTGCCACCACGATCCTCATCACGCACCGGCTCGCCAACGTCCGGCATGCCGACCGGATCTTCGTCCTGCACCACGGCCGGCTGGTCGAGGCGGGCACACACGCCGACCTGGTCGCCACCGGCGGTCGGTACGCCGAACTGTTCGCCCTCCAGGCTGCCGGCTACGACGCGAACCTGGCCGAGGGTCACCGGCACACCTGAACCGTCCAGTCGGACCTTCTCCCGCTGGATCGCGGGAGGCTAGGCTTCGGCCCATGTCAGGGTGGCGGAGCCGGACGGCGGACGTGGCCCTGGTGCCCGCCGTGGGTCTGGTCGCCGTCGTGGGCCTGGTGGTGCAGTCGCGCGGCATCGACACCGTCGCCGAATGGGCGGCGCTGCTGGCGGTGCTGCTCTCCACCGGCGCGCTGTACGTCCGGCGGCGTCACCCGGTGCCGGTGGGCGTCGTGGCGCTGGCTGCCATCGGCGCGTACGGGGCGCTGCTGCACCGGCCCGGTCCGATCATGTTGGTGTTCGTCGTGGCGCTCTACACAGTCGTCGACGAGGGATATCTCGCGGTCGCCATCGGGCTCGGTCTCGCCTCGGTGATCGCCTTCGCCGTGGCGGACAGCTACAACCGGTCCCCGAACACCATGAACGGGGCGACGCTGCTGCACGCCGGTTGGCTCGTCGCGGTCATCGTGGGTGTGACCCGCAATCGCCGCGCCTACCTCGCCGAGGCGCAGGCCCGAGCGGTCGTCGCCGAGCAGCGGATGGAGGAGGAGGCCCGGCGACGGGCCACCGAGGAGCGGCTGCGCATCGCCCGGGAGTTGCACGACGTGCTCGGCCACCACCTGTCGTTGATCAACGTGCAGGCCAGCGCCGCGTTGCACCGACCCGACCCGGTCCGGTCCGAGCAGGCCCTCACCGCTATCAAACAGACCAGCAAGGAGACGTTGAGTGAGTTGCGCGCGACGCTGGGCGCGCTGCGGCAGACCCCGGCGGTCGTGCCCGTACCTGGTCTGAACCGCCTCGGTGATCTGATCAGGACGGCCGCTCGACCGGAGTTGGAGATCCGCACCGAGCTGGCCGAGACGCGGTCGCTGCCGCCGGAGGTCGACCTGGCGGTGTATCGGATCGTCCAGGAGGCGCTCACCAACGTGGCGCGTCACGCGCGTGCCACCACCGCTGTGGTCCGGGTCCGGCCCGATCACGACGACGTGCTCGTGGAGATCGAGGACGACGGCACCGGCCAGCCGGGTTCACCGGGCAGCGGGATCCTCGGGATGCGGGAGCGGGCGCGGGCACTCGGCGGTTCGTTGACCACTGGCGCGCAGCCGGCCGGGGGCTTCCGGGTCCGTGCCCGTCTGCCGATGCGACCCGACCCGGCGCCGGTGGGGGAGCAGCTGTGATCCGGCTGCTCATCGTCGACGACCAGACCCTGGTACGCGCCGGCTTCCGGTCCATCCTCGACGGTGAGGACGGCCTCGAGGTGGTCGGCGAGGCCGCCGATGGATTCGAGGCGGTGCGGCTGGCCCGGCAACTGCGACCGGACGTCGTGCTCATGGACATCCGGATGCCCGGGCTCGACGGCCTGGCCGCCACCGGTGAGATCGTCGCGAACTCCGATGCTCGCGTCATCATTCTGACCACGTTCGACCTGGACGACTACGTCTACGGCGCGCTGCGCGCCGGTGCCAGCGGGTTCCTGGTCAAGGACACCGAGCCGGCTGAGCTGATCCACGGAGTGCGGGTGGTGGCCCGGGGTGACGCGCTGATCGCGCCGTCGATCACCCGACGGTTGATCGCCGAGTTCGCGGCCCGGGCCACGCATCCCGACCCTGGGCCGCGACTGAGCGTGCTCACCGAGCGGGAGCGTGAGGTGCTGACGCTTGTCGCCGCCGGCCTCTCCAACGACGAGATCGCGGCGCGGTTGGTGCTGAGCCCGGCGACCGCCAAGACACATGTCAGCCGGATCATGACCAAGGCCCAGGCCCGGGACCGGGCCCAGTTGGTGATCCTCGCCTATGAGTCCGGTCTGACCGTGCCTGGTTGGCTCGCTCGGTCCTGACCACCACCGTCGGCTGGTCGGCTGGAACGACCACCGGTGGGGCGGCCTCCGGATGGAACGAGATCAACCAGGCCGATCCCCATGCCGGAACCGGTCGGGTCAGCCCGCCAGGCGGCCGGTGCGGCGCGCGCGAACCAGGGCCAGCCCGCCGAGCACCACGCCGGCCAGTCCGACCGCCAGCGCCACATAGGCCCCGCCTCGCCCGTTGCCCGTGCCGATGCCACTGTCGGAGGTGACCACCACCAGCCCGCCGAGCGCCATGCTGATCAGCCCTGTCGCCAGGGCCAGGACGGCTCCGAGGCTTCCCGAGCCGGTACCGAGCCGACTGACGGGGCGGGCCAGAGCCAGCCCGCCGATGATGATGCCGACCAGCCCCAGCAGGACCGCAGCGCTGGCGCCGAAACGCCCGGAACTCATGGAGAGAGCAGCGGCGGCGGTCGGCTGGGCCGAGACGTGCGCGGCCGCCGGTGCGGCCAGCTCGATCCCTGCGAACGGGGCGGCTACGGCGGTGGCGAGCAGGTGACGGACGGACATTGTGGATCTCCTCGGTCGCAGGACGGGTACAGGCGGCAGCGTATGTACCGGACTGCTCGTGGGTCGTCATGCCGGAGTTGCCAGTGGGCCTACCACCCGGGATGTACGCGCTCGGCACGTCGTACCGCCGCAGTTGTCTCCCCGGGCTCCCCAGGCCGTCGCCCGGCACCTGTCACCTATCGCCCGGGCCGGTCACGAATACGTCTTGACCTGCGGTTTTGTCGGATCCGAGCAGTGGTGTTCGGGGCCGGGGAGTGGTACGACTGATACCTCGGACCGGGTGGTGCGGGGTCAGTTGGAGGTGGCGGATGCGTCTCAGGAACACCACGCCCCGGCGCCGGCCCTTCGACCTCAGGGCCGCGGTGGTCCCGCCCCAGTGCGGGATCGGGTTCACGTCGTCGTCGCTGCCGAGACCCCAATGACGGGCCCGGAAAACGCGGAGGAGATGGCGGCCGCCTACGCCCGCGGGCTCGACGCGGGCCGGATCGAGCAGCGTCTACAGGGGCATGATGAGCACCTGCGCAGGATCAACGGCTCGATCGACTCGATGACGCAGGCTCTCCGGGCTCTCACCGAGGAACTCCGCGGCAACGTCACCCTGCTCGGCGCCAACGTGACCGCGGGCCGCCGTGACGCCAGCGAGCGGGACAGGATCGCGGCGGTGCGGCTGGAGGAGGCGGGCATCGTCGAGTCCCAGCGGACGGTCCGGTGGACGGCATGGCAGCGCTGGTTCGCTGTCGTCGGCGCGATCATCCTGGTCGTGAACTTCGGCCTGGGTCTCTACCTCGCGTTCGGCAGTTGATCTGGCGTTGGGGAGTAGTCGCCATCCGATCTGGGCTCCAGCACCACCACTGTGGTTTCCGACGATCGCCGTGCGGCGTGGGCGTCGAAGTTCTTGTCGGCCTCGCGCCAGCGGGGCCACAGCCGTGACCGCTCGTCGTCGGTGGCGACGCGGCCGCGCACCAGCCGCCGTCCGTCGACCAGATCGACTGACGCGTCCGGTCGTGCCTGGAGGTTGAGCCACCAGGCGGGGGCGCCCTCACCCCAGCCGTTCATCGCCACGCCGACCAGGTTCGAGCCATCCTCGAAGTAGGCGATGATGACGCTGCGCTGCTGGCCGGTGCGGCGTCCGGTCGTGGTCAGCCGCAGGGTGCCCCAGCGGGTCTCGCGGGGTCGCCACAGCCCGGTTCGGCCGCCGGAGACCCGGTACAGGCCCCGGTGCACCGACCAGGCCAGCCGGATGAACCACCGCGGTGGGAGCCACGGTGCCTTCGTTCCCTGAGCGTCCGACATGACGACCTCCTCCACCGACCAACGCTGACGGCCCGGCGGGCTGCCGCCGCAGTTCCCCGCACCCACTGTGGACCGTGATCCTCAAGTCTTCCGGTGGGAGCGCGACTCGCGTCCGGGTGTCCATGATTCGACCGAGGATCGAACCGATCGGTGGAAGCCCAGCTTCGGTGGCGGGCGGGCTACCGCTGCCAGGCGTCGATGGCGCGGACGCCGTCGCGCACGACCCGGTCCAGGATGGCGGGGTTGCCGCTGGCGCCCTCCCACCCCTGGTCGTCGAAGACCGTCACGGTGCTGTCGACCCGGGCCACGGCGATCTGGCTGGACGCGGTGCCGCCGGTGCGATCGCCGTTCAGGCTCGTCTCGGGCCAGGTCCGGGTCAGCAGCAGCGCCTCGTCGCCGACCCCGGGCAGCGCCTGACTCTTGACCGTGACGCGGTATCCGGACTGGTCGTACGAGGGGCACGCCTGCACTGCGGTGCGGAGACGGCCCAGGTAACCCGAAGCGCCGTCGCCGTCGAAGGTGAAGATGGTCTGGTGGATCATCCCCTGCGGCACGTTGCTGGATGGCTCGCCGGCCTTCTGGTAGGTGACGGTCATCGCGGCGCTCGCGGTGACCTGCCGGCCGCCGGTGCCGAACTCGTTGCCACACAGCTTCGGCAGGGCCTCCTCGACGGGCGTCGTCCGTCGGGGAGACTTCCGCAGCTCGGCGGGCAACTCGACGAAGGCCGAGGTCGGGATGGTCACCGGGGTGCTCGCGCTCGGAGATGGTGGGTCTGTCGGGGGCGCTGACGCCGACGGGGCGGCCGGCGCGGTGGTCGCCGGGGCCGAGCCGGGCGGATCCTCGGTGGTGGTGCAGGCAGCGGCGAGCGTGATGGCGCCGACCAGTGGGAGCAGCGCGAGCGCGCGTCGCGTACGGGTCACCGGCAGTGGTGTGTATCGGCTCATCGTCACCCCTCGTCTCTCCCTTGGCAGTTCCCTGCCCGATGTCCAACGAAACGACCACGCCTCGGGCATCGACCGGACCACCGGAATCGATGTGTCGTCGCGTCGGCCGGGGCGCTAGGCTGTCCCGCATGACCAGCGTGATCGCTCTGTGCACCGGACTGGCGTCTGACGTCCAGGTCGGTGCGGGGCGACGCCGGCGATCCGTCGCCCGCCCGCGCTGACCTGTTTCCTGCGACCGGCGGATCGAGCCGCCGGTCGTTCGCTGGTCGTCCTCGGTCCGCCCGTATCTCCCCGTCAACGGCTCGCGTGACAGCGCGGGTCCGAGCGAGATCGGCGTACCCATGGATCTTGAAAAGTTGTTGTCCGACCGGCTGGCGCCGGCGTTCGCGGCGGTGGCCGGCGGCCCGGTCGACCCGCTCGTGCGGCGGTCTCCACGTGCGGACTTCCAGTCCGACGCGGCGCTGGCGCTGGCCCGGCGGCTCGGCCGCCCGCCGCGGGACGTCGCCGCCGCGGTGCTGGCGCACGCGGTGCTCGACGACATCTGCGTGTCGGCGGAGGTCTCCGGGCCGGGTTTCCTCAACCTGACAGTTGCCGACCGGGCACTGGCCGACATGGTCTCCGGGCTGGCTGGCGACGCCCGGCTCGGCGTGCCGTCGGCTGCCGCACCGCAGACCGTGGTGGTCGACTATTCGGCACCGAACGTGGCGAAGGAGATGCATGTTGGGCATCTTCGCGGCACCGTGATCGGTGACGCGGCGGTACGGCTGCTGGACTGGCTCGGGCACCGGGTGGTGCGGGTCAACCACCTGGGCGACTGGGGGACGCCGTTCGGCATGTTGATCGAGCACCTGGCCGACGTCGGCGAAGCCGGAGCGGCGCACGAGTTGTCGATGGGCGACCTGGACGCCTTCTACCGAGCGGCCCGGGCGAAGTTCGACGCTGACGAGGCGTTCCGGGAACGGTCGCGGCTGCGGGTGGTCGCGTTGCAGGGCGGCGACGAGCGGACCCGGCGGTTGTGGCGGCTGCTGGTGACGCAGTCGGAGCGGTACTTCCTGACCGTCTACGACCTGCTCGACGTGACCTTGTCCGAGGGCGACTTCCGGGGCGAGAGCGCCTACAACGACAGGCTCGCGAGCGTCGTCGACGACCTGGACCGGCTGGGGCTGCTGCTGCCCAGCGGTGGGGCCGACTGTGTCTTCCCGCCCGGGTTCACCGGCCGGGACGGCGAGCCGTTGCCGCTGATCGTGCGCAAGAGCGACGGTGGGTACGGCTACCCGGCCACCGATCTGGCCGCGCTGCGGCAGCGCGTCGACGAGCTGGGCGCTACCCGGCTGTTGTACGTCGTCGGCCTACCGCAGCGGCAGCACTTCGCGATGGTGTTCGCCGTCGCCGAGGCGGCCGGCTGGCTCAACCCGCCGGCCCGGGCCGAGCATCTGGGCTTCGGCTCCATCCTCGGTGCCGACGGGCGGATGCTGCGCAGCCGGGCCGGTGAGTCGGTGAAGCTTGTCGGGCTGTTGGAGGAGGCGGTCGCCCGTGCCACCGACCTGGCCCGGAGCAGGAACCCGGATCTGGACGCCGGGACCGCCGACGAGATCGGCCGCGCGGTGGGCATCGGTGCCATCAAGTACGCCGACCTGTCCGTCGACCGGACCACTGACTACGTCCTGGACTGGGAGCGGATGTTGGCGCTGGACGGCAACACCGCGCCCTACCTCCAGTACGCGTACGCCCGGATCCGGTCGGTGCTGCGGCGGGCTGGGACGGCCGCGCGGCCGGACGCGCCCATCGTTGTCGCGCAGCCGGCGGAGCGGGCGCTCGCGGTCGAGCTGCTCGGCTTCGCCGCGGTGGTCGGCGAGGTGGAGCGGAGTCTCGAGTTTCATCAGCTCGCCGGGTACCTGCACCGGCTCGCGACCGCATTCAACGCCTTCTACGAGCGCTGCCCGGTGTTGCGTGCTCCGGACGAGCTGCGGGAGAGCCGGCTGCTGCTGGCCGAGCTGACCGCCCGGACCCTGCGGCAGGGGCTGCACCTGCTCGGCATCCGCACGCTGGAGCGGATGTGACGAGCCCGCCTGCCGGCCCGGTCAGCGGGCCCTCTTCGTGGCCCGCTTCCGGGGCGGCGTCAACAGGTCGGCAATCTGCGCGATGGCGGCGGGCACCAGGCGGTAGTACGCCCAGACCCCACGCTTGTCGCGTTCGAGTAGGCCGGCCTCGGTGAGGATCCGAAGGTGATGACTCACCGTCGGCTGGGAGAGGTTGAGCGCCGAGGTGAGGTCACTCACGGACGCCTCACCTTCCGGCGCCGACTGGATCAGGCTGAGCAACCGGAGTCGCGCCGGATCGGCGAAGGCCTTCAGCACCCCCGCTAGCCGTTCGGCATCGGCCCGCTTGATGGGATCGCCGGTGAGCGGCGAGATCGCAGGCATGGCAGTTTTCGCAGTTCCCACGCCTGCCATAGTGACACCAACACCATCAATAAACCGGCAGATCCGGCACCAGTCCTCCGATGGCGTCCGGATGGCGCGACGGAACCGCCGAACGTGAGTCGAACGTCGACGTCCGTGGTGGCCACAGGGGCCGTGTGGAGCTTCGGGAAGCTCCACACGGCCCTGTGCGTCAGCGGCGCGGTTTGGGTGCGATGCGGGGCAGGACGTACGGCGGCCCGGCGAAGATCAGATCGGACTTCAACTCCTGGTACGCCCGCTTGGGCTGGTAGTTCTCGTCGTAGATGGTGGCCAGGCCCTCCGGCGGGTCGTCGAACCAGCCCGGCACCCACGAATGGTTGTCACTGAAACCCCAGACTGTGTACGACAGGCAGCTCCGCACGGCGAGGCACGCCTTCATCAGCACGCTGAAGTTGGCGGCCGACGCCTGTAGCCGGGGGTTGATCTCCTCCGAGTTGCCCGCCTGCACGCCCTCTGTCAGCTGGCTGCGGACGTCGACCTCGGTGAACGCGGTAGCGACGCCGAGCCCGGCGAACTTCTTCAGCGCGGCGGTCACCTGGAGGGTGTCGAAGTTGCCGTACTGGGTGCCCAGATGGCCCTGGGAGCCGACGCCGTCGATCGGCACACCCTGGGCGCGCAGGCTCTTGGTCATGTCGTACACGAACTGGGTCTTGTCGTCCGCCGGGTTACCCGAGCCAAACGCCTCGATGTTGTAGTCGTTGTAGAACAGCAGGGCCTTGGGGTCGGCGGCCCGCGCCCAGCGGAAGGCGTCGGCGATGTAGCCGGGCCCGAGGTTCTGCGCCCAGAAGCCCTTGTAATGCAGGGTCGACGGGGTGTCCCACGGGTCACTGACCGCCTCGTTGACCACGTCCCACTGCCAGATCTTGCCCTTGTAGCGGTTGACGACAGTGGTGATGTGCTTGCGCAGCAGCTCGCGCAACTCCTGCTTGCTGATGGAACCGTCGGCGACGCCGCTGGTCAACCAGGCGGGCAACTGGTTGTGCCAGACCAGCACGTGGCCGCGCACGCTCTGCCGGTTGCGCTTGGCGAACTCGACGAACTGGTCGGCCGGTGCCCAGTTGTAGGTGCCGCGGGTCGGCTCCAGGCTCTCCCACTTCATCACGTTCTCGGCGGTGACCGACGCGAACTCGGTGGAGGCCAGCTTGCGGTACTGCGGGTCGCTGGCGTCGTTGAGGGCATCCATGCTCACCGCGGTGCCGACGTGCAGGCCGTGGCGCAGGCCGAGGGTGCCGAGGCTCTGCGTCGTGGGGTCGTACGGCCGACTCGCGGTGGCCGGCACCGTGTTCAGCGTTGCGACGGTCGCGACGGCGACCAGGCCGACTGTCGACCACTGTCTCAACTTCATGTGCCTTCCCTTCCAGACGATCAATAGACAAATGTCGATCTAGGAGGTGAGGGTCCGGTGTTGACGGACGGAGGTGCGGGTGGGGTCGGGTGCTGCCGGTAGTTCCGGCCGGAAACCGGAAACTTGTTCGAAACGTTAAGCCGATCTATGTCTGGGCGTCAACGCCGAAAACTTCCGGAAATTCATCACATGACCTGCGGGGTGCTGCGTCGTTCGCGGCCGAAACTTTCGACGACCAGCGACGGGCGACCGGCGACCGGCGAGGTTCGGGCGGTGAGGTCGTCGTGGCGCACGCCAACGGGCATCGTCGACCCGGTGGTCGACGATGCCCGGTGGCGCTACGGAAGAGTGGTCAGCGCAGGCCGGCGAAGAGGTCGTCCTCGGGGGTCGGCGAGCCGGTCCGGTCCCGGACCCGCAGGAAGGTCTCCATGCCCATCAGCTCGGTGAACCGCTCCTGGCCCAGTTGCAGAAAGAAGATGTTCTCGGTCTGACTGGCGTGGGTGGCCAGCGCGCCGAACTTCTGCGCGCCGTACTTGCTGGTGTCGACCCAGGTGGTGATCTCGTCGTCCGGCAGGCCGAGCTGCGGCTCCGCCGCGTCCGGCTCGGCCCACTCGACGCCGAGCTCCTTCATGATCCGGCCGAACTCCGCGAACGCCGTACGCGGCACCGTGGTCCAGTAGACCTTCGCCGGGACGTCCGTCTGCTCGACGGCGGCCATGGTGATCCGATGAGCCTGGATGTGGTCCGGGTGGCCATAGAAACCATTCTCGTCGTACGTGACGATCACGTCCGGCTGGTACCGCCGGATCAGCTCCGCGAGCCGGGCCGCGGCGTCCGCCACCGGCGTCGTCCAGAACGCGCCGGGCAGGTCGTTGGTCGGCCAGCCCATCATTCCGGAGTCGGCGTAGCCGAGGGTCTCCAGGTGGGTGACGTTCAGCGTCGCACAGCTGGCCTCCAGCTCGGCCTGGCGCATCGCCACCACGGCCGCCGGGTCGTGCCCCTCCTCGCCCGGCTTGACCCCACCCGGGCCGTCCCCACATCGCCCGTCGGTGCAGGTCACCAGCACTGTGGTGACCCCCTCGGCGGCATAGCGGGCAAGGACGCCGCCGGTGCTCGTCGCCTCGTCGTCGGGGTGGGCGTGCACCGCCATCAGGGTCAGAGGTCGCTCAGCCATGCCATCACCCTACGGTCATCCGGTTACGGCCCCACGACCTGCACCGGGAACGAGGCCGTCCTCGTCACCCCGACCACCGAGTACGACACGATGACGGTCTGCGCCCCCGCGGTGGTGAGGTCGTACCCCGAGACCGTGTACCCGCCGTGGCCGTGCGCCAGAACCTCGTCCCGCACCCCGTCGGTGTAGTCGGCCGTCACCACGAGACGCGTGAGGTCGAGGGGCTCGCCGACGGCGTACGTCGTCCTGGTCAATGGCGTCCGTACCGCGACGCTCGTCGGGTCCGCACCCCGCATCGCGGCGTGCTCCGCCTGGGTGAGGGCGAAGACGCTCCCGTGCCGCAGCACGCCGTCCGCCAGGTCGTATTCGGGTTTCCGGCTCCAGTCGACGGGCGTCCAGTCGCCCGACGCGAGATCTGCGCTCCAGTACGGGTGCAGCTGCTCCTCCAGGTGGTTGCCGGAGGGCGACCCGGCCCAGATCTGGTCGGCCCAGAGGTAGTAGCCCGGCCCGCGTACGTCACCGGGGTTGGCCTTGACCACCATCGGCGCTTCGGCGTAGGTGGTGTTCATCGCCCGGTGGGTGATGCAGCTCGCCACCAGTTCCCACTCCTCCGCAGGAGCGAGGATGGAGGACGACCGCTCCTGGTAGATGTCCTCCGAGCCGCACGACGGGACGTACGGTGTGACCCCGACACCGGTGGACGTGCGGTCGCTGACAAAACGGTGGTACGACCCGTCGGTGTCGTCCCGGATGATCACCGCGTCCAGCGTCCCGTGGTGGGGGCGGTCACTCATGACCCGTGCCGGAGTGAAGGTCACGAAGTCCCGGGTGGTGCAGTAGAGGGTCTGGTTCCGGGTGACCGGGAAGCGGCCACGCGGATCGGTGCGATCAGGTGTGTAGTACGTCCCGGGGGGATACATCGACGAGGTCCAGTAGACGACGTAGGCGTCGATCGACTCGTCCCAGATGGCCTCCGGGGCGAACGCCATGCCTGCCTCTTCCGGGGCCACCAGCACGTGTCGCTGCTCGGACCAGGTCCGCAGATCGGTGGACTCCCACACCTCGATGTGCCGGCTCGCGCCGCTCTGCGCCCAGTCCCAGCCCTGCCAGCCGTACGCCCAGCCATCGACGTTCAGATCGGTGGCGACGAGGTAGAACCGGTCCCCCGCCGGGGAGCGGACGACGGACGGGTCGCGAACTGCGTGCATGCCCCTGGTGGACCGGAGCACCGCCTGCCCGTCGTTGACAGCGGTCCAACTGGTCGGATCGTTTCCGATGCTCGCGGCGAGGTAGAGCTGTTGCCCCGCCTGACTGTTGGACCGGGCGAAGTTCGCCATGCCGTAGCGCGAGAAGGGGGCGAGCGGGACCCCGGGGCGCTCCTCGGTCTGTGTCACCGGATCACCTTCCGCCGCCACTGGGCTCGTCGGAGCTGGCATCCTACCCAGTTCGGCATCCCCCGAGGGGTCCTTGTGTGAACGGTGCTCAGGCTCCGGGCCGGTCGCTAGATTCGGCCGTGATCAGCACCTCCGAGCAGGTTCGGACGCGGGGAGAAGTCGATGGCAAAGACCGCTGGCGGGTTCACCGACCTGCGACAGGTCGAGGCCGGAGTCCTGAACGTCGGATACGTGGACGCCGGGCCACCCGACGGGGACGCGGTGATCCTCCTGCACGGGTGGCCCTACGACATCCACAGCTTCGCCGACGTCGTACCGCTGCTCACCGCCGTCGGTCACCGGGTCGTTGTCCCGTACCTGCGGGGCTACGGCACGACCCGGTTCCTCTCCGACGACACCATGCGAAACGGCGAACCGGCGGCCATGGGGCTCGACCTCATCGCCCTGATGGACGCCCTCAAGATCGACACCGCGAAGCTCGCCGGGTTCGACTGGGGCGCGCGCACCGCCGATGTCGTCGCCGCGCTGTGGCCCGAACGCTGCCGGGGGCTGGTCTCGGTGAGCGGCTACCTGATCGACGGGCAGAAGTCGGGCACGGTGCCGTTGCCGCCGAAGGCGGAGTTCGCGTGGTGGTACCAGTACTACTTCGCCACCGAGCGCGGTCGCGAAGGGTACGACAAGAACCGGCGCGACTTCGCCAAACTGATCTGGCACACCGCCTCGCCCCAGTGGACGTTCGACGACGCGACGTTCGACCGCAGCGCAGCAGCGTTCGACAACCCCGACCACGTCGACATCGTCATCCACAACTACCGCTGGCGGCTGGCCCTCGCCGACGGCGAGCCGCAGTACGACGAGATCGAGAAGCGTCTGGCCGCGAAGCCGAAGATCACGGTCCCCAGCATCTCCCTGGAGGGGGACGCCAACGGAGCGCCGCACCTGGAGCCCACCGTCTACGGCAAGCAGTTCGCCGGCCCGTACGAGCACCGGACCGTCGGGGGCGGTGTCGGGCACAACCTGCCGCAGGAGGCGCCGCAGGCTTTCGCGGACGCCGTGCTGGAGGTCTGAGTCGTCAGGGCGTCGGCCGTTCCACCCGCACCGGATCGCCGCGAACCAGCCCGTCGTGGATGCGCCACCGGGCGGCGGTGACGGCACGCCGCGCCTCCTCGTCGCCGTGCTCGATGCGGTGCCGCAGCAGGTCCAGGGCGATCCGGCGGTTGAGACTGAACTGCCGCTCCTCGTCCACCACGACCACCAGACCCGACGGACGGTGGGTTGCGCGTACCGCCGTGCTGGCCTTGTTCCGGTGCTGACCACCCGGCCCGCCGGTGCGGCAGCCGACGATGTCGACGTCCGCCTCGCGGAACGTCGTGGGCCGGGCGTCGCGTTCGGGCGGCTGGGCGGTGACGTACCAGTTCTTCCGGCCGACGCCCGACCGGTACGGGCTGGGGGCCTGCCAGCACAGCGTCCCGGTCCACGTGGCCGCGAACGCCTCGGCGTCAGCGCCGGAGATCCGGATCAGCACCGACCGGTAGGTGCCGGTGCGGTCACCGGGCACCGCCTCGACCTGCTGGACCGTCAGACCTCGGCGGGTGCCCTCGTCCCGCAGGCGGCGTAGCAGGTGACTCACCGCCCAGGCGCACTCCTGCGGCCCGCGCCCGGCGGACAGCAGCAGGAACGCGTTCACGACCGGCCTCGCCGGCCGCGGTGGCCCCGCCGGTCCGGTCGTGCGGCGGACCCGAGGTCGGGCGTCTTGTAGGTGACCACTGGCGTCGTGCTGACCACCGGCGTAGCCAGCTGGTGCGCGACCAGGTCGGTGATCACCTGCTCGATGCGCTTGTACGCCGTGGGCGCCTCCTCGAAGAGCAGCTGCCGGTCACCGCAGACCACCAGCGACCCCACCGGGGTACGGCGTAGCTCCTCGACCGTGTGCTTGGCCCGGCCCCGCCGCAGGGCGTCGGCGCGCGACATCTTGCGGCCAGCTCCGTGGGCCACCGAGTGGTTGGCGTCCGGCCCGGCGTGTGCGGCCACCAGGTAGGAGGGCGTTCCCCGGGTACCGGCGATCAGCACGTCGCGCCCGTCACCCGGTGCCGCGCCCTTGCGGTGCAGGTAGACCCCGTCCCGGACCTCGACCAGGTTGTGGCACTGGTCGACGATCGGCGCGGTGGGCTCGGCCCCCAACGCGTGCGCCACCCGGGCGGCCAGCACCCGGCGGTTGAGCGAACCCCACCGCACCGCCTCGTCGTGCATGCCCAGGTAGGCGGCGGGATCGGGAGCCGCCCCGGCGCCGTGGACCTCGGTGTGCGCCCGCAGGATCCGCTCGCCCAGGCCACGCGAACCGCTGTGCACGATGAGCACCAGATCGCCCGCGTCGAGGCCGAGCCGGCCCGCGTGCCGGACGTCGAGGATGGTGTCGACGCGGGCCAGCTCCACGAAGTGGTTGCCCCGGCCCACCGTCCCGAGACCGTCGAGGTGGCCGGCCGGAACGTCACCGTCGACGGCGGCCCAGGCGGGGTCGTCGGCGTCCCGTACCGGGTCGAGCGCCTGGTCGAGGTCGGGGAACCGGGCGGCGAGCCGTTCCGGTACGGCCCGCTTGAGCTTGATCGGAAACACGGCGATGCCGCAGCCGATGTCGGAGCCCACCAGGAACGGGTACAGCACTGTCGACGCCATGGCCGCGCCGATGGGCGCGCCCTTGCCGGGATGCAGGTCCGGCATCGCGGCGACGTGCCGCATGCCGTCCAGGGCGGCGACCTGTTGGCACTGCGCGAGCGCATCGGACTCGATCCAGCTCGCGGGAGAGGCGAACACCGTGACGGTGGCCGGGGCGGACGGGGGCAGGGGCTCCCGAGGGAGGTGGTGCTGGGACAAGGAGGCTCATCTCTGGCTGCGAACGTGAAAACGGACGGCGTCACGGCCCCCGGGAGGCATCACCGGTGGCGCGGAGCAGGTGTGGTGTCCGTCAGTACGTCATGGACGTCACTCTGGCCGAGGCGCGCCGGGCACGACAACTGATTTTCCTTCACGACGTACGCTGCCGCGATGAGCGCACCGCGTCGCATCCTGGTCTACGGGGTGTACGGCTCCGGCAAGTCCACCCTCGCCGCGCGGTTGGCCGAACACCTCGGCCTGCCCTGGTATCCGGTGGACGACCTGCTCTGGCAGCCGGGCTGGGTCGAGGTGCCGGTCGCCCAGCAACGCAGCCGGATCGAGGAGATCTGCAGACGGGACCGCTGGATCATCGACGGGGCGTACCACGGCTGGCGGGACGTCCCGATGGCCCGCGCCGACCTGGTCGTCGGCCTGGACTATCCACGATGGCGCTCGTTCGGACGGTTGCTCCGCCGCACCGTCCGCCGTGTGGTCACGGGCGAGGTCATCTGCAACGGCAACCGGGAGTCGCTGAGCAGCGTGCTGTCCCCGGACTCGATCCTGGTGTGGCACGTCACCGCGTTCGGCCGGGCCCGACGGCGGATGCGGGCCTGGCAGGCCGACCGGTCCGCCCCGCCCGTGGTGTTGCTGCGCTCCCCGGCGGAGTTGGACGTCTGGCTGAGCGGGCTGCCCCGTCGGTGAGGCGAGTGGACGTCGGACTTCGCGCCGCCGCAGGGCAAGGCCGGCAGCGCGCGAGACCTACGTGGTGCGCATCGGCTGACCGTCCGTGAATGCGTCGTCGGCCCGCTCCGGTGGGGAGCGGGCCGACGACGTGACGTGGCCCGGCCGGGATCACACCGGCCGGGCCACCGATCAGGACTCCAGGCGTCGACGCCGGGCGAGGAGGAACGCGCCAGCACCCAGGACGACCATCACACCTCCGACGCCGGTCATGGCCGGGACCACACCGCCTCCGGTGACCGGCAGGATGGGTTGCTTGCCGCCACCACCAGGTTTGCCGGGTGCGCCAGGGCTGCCAGGCGCACCGGGGCTGCCGGGGGCTCCGGGCGCTCCGGGCGCTCCGGGGGGTCCGGACGGACCAGGTGCGCCGGGGCTACCCGGTGCTCCCGGGCTACCGGGTGCGCCGGGGGCTCCGGGTGCGCCGGGGCTGCCGGGTGCTCCGGGGCTGCCGGGTGCTCCGGGGCTGCCGGGTGCGCCGGGGCTGCCGGGTGCGCCAGGGCTGCCGGGTGCGCCGGGGCTGCCGGACGGGCCGGGTGGGCCGGTGGGCCCAGGCGGGCCTGTCGGTCCGGGCGGGCCTGTCGGCCCGGCGCAGATCGGTGCGGTGATGACGTTGGTGTCGAGGGTGACGGCCTCGGTGCGCGCCAGCGCGCGGCCCTGGAGGGTCGCGCCCGTGGCCAAGGTGATCGCGGCCTGAGCCATGATGGTGCCCACGAAGGTGGTGCCGGTGCCGATCGTCGCCGAGCTGCCGATCTTCCAGAAGACGTTGCAGGCCGACGCTCCGTTGATCAGCACGACGCTGCTGTTCGACGCCGTCGTCAACGAGGAGTCGACCTGGAAGATGAATACGGCCGACGGGTCGCCCTGACCGTTGAGCGTCAACGGTCCGGTCAGTTGGGCGGCCCCGATCCGGTAGACCCCCTCGTTGAGCGTGTTGCCACCCAACTCCGCCGGCAGGTTGGTGAACGGGGTTCGGCCGGCAGCGTCGTTGAAGGCGATGGTCAGATCGCTCTGAGCTTGGAGCGCGACCGCGTCACCGAGGTGCACCTCGCCGCCGATGGTTGCCGTTTCGAATCCGGACGAGGTGACTCCGGGGAACCGCCCGAGGCTCTGGGCCAGGAAGCTGGGGCCGGTGTTGGTCGGCTCCGCCCCGGCCAGGACGGAGAAGTCGGCTGCCGTCCCCAGGTTGACCGGTGCTTCCTGCGCGTTGGCGGCGGTCGAGCTGAAGAGCAGCAGGCTGGCTGCCACTGTGGCGGCTGCACCAGCCGCGAGCGTCGGCAGGACAACCCGCCGCCGTAGCCAGTGTGTGGGTTTAGCTGTCACAGAACACCCCTCCGTGGGTACTACTCGCAGGAGACGTCCAGCGAGCGGCGTCCTGCGTGATACGGCCTGTATGGCGCCGATAAGCGCGCTGACCACCACATCACGTCAGGTGTTCCAATGGGGGCAAATCAGGACAATAGCCCACGCCTGTCTATCCGAATTGATTGACGTTCGCATTCGCGTTCTGCTGGTTCCGCGAATTGCGGGCGAGGCGCGCGACCGGACCACCCAAGCGGATCTCGGCCTAGGCAGTGTCTTCAAAGGATCTTGGTGTCGGATGATGTAGGGCGTGGGTCGTCGCTACGAGTTGTCTGACGTCGAGTGGGATGCGCTGTCGCGGTATCTGCCGTCGGTGGTGACCGGCGGTCGGCCTCGGGTCGATGACCGGCGGGTCCTCAACGGGATCGTGTGGAAGATCCGAGCCGGGGCGGCGTGGCGTGATGTGCCCGTCCGCTACGGATCGTGGCAGTCGATCTATACCCGTTTCCGCAGGTGGGCCCTTGATGGCACGTTCGAGCGGATGCTGGCCGGGGTCCAGGCCGACGCGGACGCTGCCGGGGACATTGACTGGCTGGTGTCGGTGGACTCCACGATCGTGCGCGCCCACCAGCACGCCGCGGGCGCTAAAGGGGGGCCAGCGAATCGGACGAACCACAAGATCACGCCCTCGGTCGAAGTCGAGGTGGACTGACCACCAAGATTCACCTCGCCTGCGACGGCCTGGGTCGGACCCTGGCGTTCGTGCTCACCGGCGGCAACGTCAACGACTGCAGCCGCTTCACGCACGTCATGGCAGCGATCCGGGTCGAGCGGTCCGGACCCGGCCGACCTCGGGTCCGGCCCGACCATGTCATCGCCGACAAGGGCTACAGCTCGAAGGCCATCCGAGAGCACCTGCGCCGACGCGGCGTCGGACACACGATCCCTGAGCGCGCCGACCAGCAGGCCAACCGCCACCGACGAGGCAGCCGCGGCGGCCGACCACCGGTGTTCGACAAGCAGCTCTACAAACGGCGCAACGTCGTCGAACGCTGCTTCAACCGGCTCAAGCAGTGCCGCAGCGTCGCGACCCGCTACGACAAGACCGCGACCTCGTTCCAGGCCACAGTCACTATCGCCGCGCTACTCCAATGGTTGTGAACCTTTGAAGACACGCCCTAGCGGCCCGTGGGGAGTGGCCTGATCGCACGGCCGAGCACGCAGGGGGAGGATGGGCTGTTGCTGGTGGCCGGGAAACGGAAGCGGCGCTGCTCCTCCACCTCGAAGCCGGCCGCCGTGATGGCGGCGACTGTGTCACGGCCGGTGTGGCAGCCGGCGAACAACCTCGGCCACAGTGTGGCGTCGACGATTCGCTGGGCGCGGTGCAGACCGGTGGTTTCCTCCGCGGCCACGTGCTCGAAGAACCGCACCTCGCCTCCGGGGCGCAGCACCCGGCTGATCTCGGCCAGCGCGCTCGGCTGATCGGGCACGGTACACAACACCAACGCGACCACCGCCGCGTCGAACTCGCCGTCACCGGCGGGCAGCGCATCGGCCAGACCGTCGACGACAGTGACCGGAACCGGCGCGTCCGCCGCGGCGCGCTCGGCAGCGGCACGGAGACGCCGCTCCGGTTCGACAGCGACGACCTGGGTCACCCCCGGTGGATAGTGGGAGAACATCCGTCCGTTGCCCGCACCGATCTCGATCACCCGGCCGGACAGGCCGGCGACCAGGTCCCGCCGGAACGCCGCCGTGCCGGCGCGGTCCATGGCGACGCTGAGCCGCTCGTACACCCGGGCGAACACGGGGTGGGACACCGTGGCCATGTCGACCTCCTGATCTCCGTTGAACTGTTCTGCGCCGATTGTCCTGCATCCGCGCACGCTTTCCGTCTTACTGATTGGCAGCACGACTCAACCCAGTGCAGACAGGAGCGGTTCGACCATGAAGATCGTCGTCATCGGGGGCAGCGGCCTCATCGGTTCCAAGCTGGTGGACCGCCTCGGCGCCCAGGGCCACGAGGCGGTGCCGGCGTCGCCGAAGACCGGCGTGAACACCCTGACCGGCGAGGGAGTGGCCGACGCGCTCACCGACGCCGAGGTCGTCGTCGACGTGTCGAACTCGCCGTCGTTCGAGGACGCCGCCGTGCTGGAGTTCTTCGAGACGTCCACCCGGACGCTCCTCGCCGCAGCGTCGGACGCCGGGGTGAACCACTACGTGGCGCTCTCCATCGTGGGGTGCGACCGGATCCCGGACAGCGGGTACATGCGCGCGAAGGTCGCCCAGGAGAAGCTCATCGTCGCGTCCGGAATGCCGTACTCGGTGGTGCACGCCACCCAGTTCTTCGAGTTCCTCCAGGGCATCATCGACGCCGGCACGGACGGCGACACAGTGCACCTCGCGCCGGTGCTCATCCAGCCGATGGCCGCGGACGACGTCGCGGCTGCGGTGGCCGAGGTCGTGCTCAACGCGCCGACGAACTCCGTGGTCGAGATCGCTGGCCCGAAGCAGTTCCGCCTCGACGAACTGGGCCGATCCCTCCTCGCCGACCAGCAGGACCGTCGTTCGGTGGTGGCCGACCCCGACGCCCGGTACTTCGGCGCCGAGCTGGGCGAACGCTCGCTCGTCCCCGCCGATGGCGCCCGCATCGCCGGCACCAGCCTGGACGACTGGCGTACCCGGGGACAGTGAGCCGGCCCGTTACCCCGTCGTCCCGGTCGGGCCGCCCCGCCTGCCGAGGCGCTGCACCAACTCCCGTACCGCCTCGGTGAACGGTTCGTCGGACTCACCCGGCCAGTGCCCGTGAATGGGTGGGGCGACGCTGTCGCCGGGGGGTGTCACCACGTCGCGGGGATCACGCTGTCGACGATCCACAGCGGCGGCCGGGTCACCGCTGGTGGCCGACGCGGGACGCGGGGAGAAGACCCAGCCACCGATGGGGTCGGTGTCGCGCCACAGGTTCACCCAGCGCCAATCCACCCGCCGACCGATCTCGCGCAGTGCCGCGTCGTTGACGTAGGCGGGGAAGAGCCGTGCGTAGAGGCGGCGCAGCGGTGACCCGTGGGTGAGCAGGGCGACCCGGTCGCCGACCTGCTGCGGCAGTTGGAGCACCGTGGCGGCGAGCAGGACCGAGCCGTGGCTGTGCCCGGTGAGCAGCACCGCGTCGCCGCGCTCGACGAGGTAGGTGATCCGGCGGGTCAGTTCCGGCACGGCCCGCTCCGAGTAGCAGGGCGGCGCGAACGGGTGGGCGGCCCGGGGCCAGAAGGTGCCGAGGTCCCAGAGGACACCGATGTGCCGGCGGTACGGCTCGGTCCGGTACGCGAAGATGCCGCCGATGATCAGGCCGAGGATGATCGCCGCGATCACCCAGCTACCGAACGCGATGCCGAACGTGACCGCGTCCGCCGGCAACCTCACGTTCCGCTCGATGACGTCGCTCGGGACCTGCCCCAGCAGACCGATGGTGGTGGTGGCCGTCCCGAGTCCGGTGAGGCAGCCGTAGAGCACGGCCAGCGGCACCAGTTTCTCGGTGAAGCGAGCCCGGGCTATCGCGTCTCGGACCTGCCGAAGTCGGGGCCCCGCCTCGGCCGGCGGGTCCGGAAAGTCGCGCGCGACTATCGCCGCCGCGGCCCGGCGTCGACTCCGGCGGGAGATCAGGACGACGAGGCCGGAGACGACCACCGTGATCAGCAGGGCCCGAAAGAAGCCGTAGATCGCCCAGGTGTAGGCCCGGGGCGGGCCGGAGGCGATGCCGTCACCGGTCGGCACGTCGCGGTCCAGGAAGTCCGCCACGCGGTAGACCAGTTCGGCGGAGTACGCCACCGCCATGCTGATCCCGGTGGCGGCGACAACGAGAGCGCCCAACCCGAACAGCGGGGTGGCGTCGCGCTCTCGGCGCCGGTGCCAGAGCAGCACCACGCCCAGGGCGGCCAACAGCGCCGTCTGCGCCACGAAGAGGCCGGCCAGAGTCGCGTCATAACCGGGGAGCCCGTGCTCCTGCGTCCACGGCTGGGAACTGGTGGACACGTACGCCACGACGGCCACGGTCAGGATGACGGAAGTGGTCCGGAGGGTGCGGGTGACCCGGTCGAGCCGTTGGTCGCCGGGGTCCCGATCGATTAGCGGCGGTGTGCAGAGCACCCCCACGCAGCCCGCCAGGATCACGCCCGTGATCGCCGTCAGGGCGATCGTGCCCGCCGAGGCGTCACTCGCGCCTCGGGCCAGGAGCAGGACGAGGTCCAGCGTCGCGAAGGCCGCCGCGACGTGGATGGCCCGCAACCGGCCCACCAGCGGCTCGGCGTCCCACTGACCGATCGTCCCGAGCCGAGACGCGGAGCCGTCCTCATCGGGTGCCCGAAACGCCTCGAAGGTCCTCCCCGGACGGCAACTGACCCGCCAGATCAGGCCGATCGCGGCGGCTGGGACCAGCGCGAGCACCGCCAGTCGCTGACCGGTCGGCCGCCCACCCAACCAGGACAACCAACTACGTCCCGCGAGGCAGTCCGGTGAGGCCAGGCACCCCCAACCGACGAGATCCACTGCCACGCCGGCGATGGCGAGCACGTACAGCACGGTGAGCGTGAGCGCCAGCACCCGGCACAGGGACTTGACCGCCGCCTCGGATCCGGGGTTCGCCGGACGCATCCAGATCGCGACGTTGACCAGCATGAAGGGGAGCAGGAAGACCACCGCCAGGGTGCGGGCCACCGTCCCGGAGGGCAGGTCACCCCAGCGGTACGCCTCCAACGTC
Organism: Micromonospora vinacea; assembly: GCF_015751785.1. Classification (NCBI taxonomy): domain Bacteria; kingdom Bacillati; phylum Actinomycetota; class Actinomycetes; order Micromonosporales; family Micromonosporaceae; genus Micromonospora; species Micromonospora vinacea. Next base: position 3,969,613 of record NZ_JADOTY010000001.1, read on the forward strand.
ACACCGCGCACACCGGTGGTGTCCGAGCACCGGGGGCGCGGCCGGTAGAACCCGCCACTGCGGTCACCGGCGACCTGCCCGGTCTGTTGCAGGTCCAGCACCTGCGCGGCGCTCGCGCCGGAGACTCCGTGCACCCGTAGCTCCACGGCGTCACCGGAGTCGTCCGGCCCGCTCAACCGCGCTGATCCATCCGACGTCCTCCCGAGGCGTCTCACAGCCCTTGTCCGCGCGACCCGGCCCCGTTCCCACGCCGGAGCCGCCGACGGCAGAGCCGGGTCTACCCGAACCAGACGACCTCAATCGCGGCGGGCCGGGGCGCTACCGCCCAGGCAGGGCCCGACCGGAGGTCTTTGTCGCTTCGGGTACGTCGTCTCGGCCCGCCTTCGCCAGTTCGTTGCGGTAGGCCCGCGGCGAGAGGCCGGTGGTGCGCTTGAAGGCCACGCTGAAGGCGCTCTCCGAGCCGTATCCGATGGCCTGGGCGATGGTGGCGACCGTGTCGGAGCTGCGTCGGATGCGGTCCGCCGCGAGTTCGATCCGCCACCCGGTCAGGTACTCCAGCGGGCCCACCCCGACGACCTTCTTGAAGCGGGCCGCCAACGTCGACCGGGAGACGGTGGCCGCCCGGGCGAGTTCGTCCACCGTCCACGGGTGCGCGGGTCGCGCGTGCATCGCACGTAGCGCGGGAGCGACCACCGGGTCGGTGAGACCGGCCAGCCACCCGGTGGTGGGCTGTTCGTCGCGGGTCAGGTGCAGTCGCAGGACCCGGATCAGCAGGATCAGCGCCAGGTGTTCGGCGACGAGGTGGGAGCCGAGTCGCGTCGATCGGAGTTCCGCGTCGATCTCGGCGAGGGCCCACTGGACGGTACCGGCCTCCGGGGTGTCGGCGGGCACGTGGATGACCGGCGGGAGGTTGTCCAGCAGCAGGCTGCGCGCCCGTCCGCCCAGGGTGAAGGCGCCGCCGATGAGGAACACGTCGTCACCGTCGCCGACGTGCGCCACACCGTCGGTGGCGGCGGCGAAGATCGGGTACGCGGGCGCGACCGGCACCTCGGGGTCGCTGAAGAGGGTGTAGGCCGCCGGTCGGGTCAGCAGGAAGCAGTCCCCCGCACCGAGGTTGATCGGCTCGGCATGGCCGTCGACCCGCAGCCAGCACCGGCCCCGCCGGACGGCGTTGAACTTGGCCCCGGACGGTGGGTCGAAACCGACTGCCCAGCGCCCGCCCCCGACCAGGCCGGCGGAGACGTGGCTCGTCGCGCCAAGCAGGGCCAGCACATCCTCCAGCGGATCCATCCCCACCTTTTCTGGACGCTCACGAAAGTATGAAGGACTCCAGACTATAGGCAGTCCGATCGGGGCGTTCGTAGCCTGGGTTTCATGACAGCGAACCCACGCCTCACCACCCCGTTCAACGCCCGCACCACCGCCGCCGAGGTCCTCGACGGTGTCGACCTCACCGGACGCCGGATGATCGTCACCGGAGGGGCCTCCGGCATCGGTGTGGAGACGGTGCGCGCGTTGGCCGGGGCCGGCGCCGAGGTCACCGTCGCGACCCGGAATCCGCGGGCGGCCGACCGGCTCGCCGAGGAGTTCGCCACCGATGCCACCCGGGGCACGGTTCGGTCGTCCGCCCTCGATCTCGCCGACCTGGCGTCGGTCGACGCCTTCGTCGCGGCCTGGCAGGGCCCGCTCGACGTGCTGATCGCCAACGCCGGAATCATGGCGATCCCGACCCGCCAGCTGACCGCCGTGGGCTGGGAACTCCAGCTCGCGACGAACCACCTCGGCCACTTCGCGCTGGCCCGAGGGCTGCACGACAACCTGCGGGCGGCCGATGCGGCCCGGGTAGTGATGGTCAGTTCCGGGGCGCACCTGGCCGCGCCGTTCGACTTCGACGACCCGCAGTTCGAGCGTCGCCCGTACGACCCGTGGTCGGCCTACGGCCAGTCGAAGACCGCGGAGGTCCTGCTCGCGGTCGGCATCACCCGCCGGTGGGCGAGGGACGGGATCACCGCGAACGCCCTCAACCCCGGGTACATCTTCACCAACCTCCAGCGCCACATCGACGACGACACGATGCGGGCGATGGGCGCCATGGACGAAGCGGGCAACCTCATCGAGGCGGAGTACTACAAGAAGCCCTCCCAGGGCGCGTCGACCACCGTGCTGCTCGCCGGCTCGCCCCTACTCGACGGCGTTGGCGGCCGGTACTTCGACGACAACCAGGAGGCAGAGGTCATTCCCGGTGGCCCCGACGCTACCGGCGGAGTCGCCGCCCACGCGCTGGACCCGGCCGCGTCCGACCGGCTCTGGGCGTACGCCGAGAAGGCGCTCGCCTCGCGCTGACGGCGGCCGGGCCGTGCCGGCGAGGATTGATCCGGCCGTGGCGGGGTAGGTGCCGCCATGGTCGCTGCCGGTCGGCGCGGAGCGGACGCGGGCCCGTCGACCGTCGCCCGGTGGTGGGACCGGGTGGTGGCCGCGTTGCGCGACCGGGCCCGTCGGGTACGGAGCATCGGCGGCCTCGCCCTACAGGCCGGCCTGGCCGCGGCGCTGTCCTGGCTGGTGGCGCACTCGCTGCTACAGGTGTCGCAGCCGGTCTTCGCGCCGATCTCCGCCGTCTCGACGCTCGCCGCGTCCGTCGGCCAGCGGTTGCGTCGCACCGTCGAGCTGATCATCGGCGTCACCGTCGGAGTGTTGATCGGCGACCTGCTGCTCGTGGTGATCGGCACCGGGTGGTGGCAGCTCGCACTGATCGTGGTGCTGGCGATCGTCGTCGCGCTCTTCCTCGCTGGCAGCGCGGCGGTGGTGATCCAGGCCGGGGCGACGGCGGTGCTGATCGCCACGCTCAGCCCGGCCGTCCGGGATCTGGAGATCCCCCGATTCGTGGACGCGCTCGTCGGGGGAGGGGTGGCGCTGCTGGTCACCGCCGTGTTGCTGCCGCTGAATCCGCTGCGGGTGCTCAACCGGGCCGCGCGGCCGGCGTTTGATCTCCTCGCGACCCAGCTCGACGCCACCGCCGAGGCGCTGACCGAGCGGGACGCCGCTCGGGCCCGTGCCGCCCGGGGTGAGCTGCGGCGGAGCGCGGGGCGGTTGAAGGCGTTCGTCGAGGCGACCCAGGGCGCCCGGGAGGCGAGCACCCTGTCACCGGTGTACTGGCACCAACGGCACGGGCCGGTGGGCCGCTACGCGCAGGCGGCGGAGCCGATCGACCGGGCGATGCGCAACAGCGGCACCCTGATCCGACGGTCGGTGACGCTCATCGAGGACGGCGAGCCGGTGCCGGAGCCGTTGCCGACGGCGGTGGCCGATCTCGCCGAGGCCGTCCGCCTGCTCAAGCGGCAGTTCGCCGTCGGCGCCGAGCCGAACCGGGCGCGGGAACAGGCGCTGCGGGCGGTTCGGACGGCCGGGCACGCCTACCGGGACGGCGTCGGCTTCTCCGGTGCGGTCGTGGTGGCACAGGTCCGGACGACCGTCAGCGACCTTCTGGTCGCCTCCGGGCTGAGCCAGCAGGACGCGAATCACCTGGTCCGGAGGGTTTTCGGCGACCTCTGAGACCAGGAAGGCCGTCAGCTGAGCCAGGCAAGACGCCTTCCTGAGCCATGCCTGTTGCGCTCTGAGCCAAAGTGGTGCCATGATGGTGCCATGGAGCTGAGGTCATACGTCGAGAACCTGCGTAACGAGTTCGCCGTGGCCGCGGAGGGCGTCGACCCGGAGGCCCGGGCGCTGGCCGAACGACTCTTCGCGCAGTTGGAGGCGGCCACCCGTCTCACGCTGCTCGAAGCGTTGTCCGACGCGGCCGACGAGATCACCCGTGACCTCGCACCCGGGTCGGTGCACGTTCGGTTGCGCGGGCGCGAGCCCGACTTCGTGGTGACACCGGCCAGCCCGCCGGTCGAGGCGGCGAGCGAGCCCAGCGGCCCGCCACCACTGTCGGTGCCGGTGTCCGCGCCCGACGGGGACGAGGGCGGCACCTCGCGGATCAACCTGCGGCTCCCCGACCACCTGAAGGCCAGCGTCGAGGACGCAGCCGGCCGCGCCGGGCTCTCGGTGAACGCCTGGCTGGTGCGCGCCGTCGCTGGTGCCGTCGGGGCCGGCGACACGGAGCGTCGTCCACCCCGCCGGCCGGAGCCGCGCTCCGGCCAGCACTTCACCGGCTGGGCCCGCTAACTTCCCGCACCCCTTCCACCACGCCGCTGACCAGCGGCGACCTTCGCCGACCACATCTCGGGAGACCACCATGCCTGTTTTCGAGACGCCAGAACCGATTTCCGTCCAGATCGAGATGCCGATCGGCGATGCCTGGATCGCCGCGAGCGACCGCACCGACACGGCGGTGACGGTGCGACCCCGCGACCCGTCGAGCAAGGCCGACGTGAGCGCCGCGGAACAGACCACAGTCGAGTTCGCCGCCGGGCAGCTGGTGATCCGGGTGCCGAAGAGTTGGCGCCGCTACGGGTTCGGCCCCGGCCCGTCGGTCGACGTTCTGATCGAGGTGCCGACCGGGTCACGGGTGCACGCCGAGGCGTCGTGGGCGGCGTTCCGCTGCGAGGGTCGGCTCGGCGAGTGCCGGATCAAGACCGGGAGCGGTATCCGACTCGACGAGACCGGGCCGTTGGAGATCGACAGCAGTCACGGCGAGGTGGCGGTCGAGCACGTCCTGGGCTCCGCCCGGGTGAAGGCCTCGTCCGGCAAGGTGCGCATCGGCGCTGTCGACGGCACCGCCGAGATCAAGAATTCGTCCGGCGACTGCTGGATCGGCCGCAGCGGTGGCGACGTCCGGATCAACACGGCCTACGGCGACATCACCGTGGACGCGTCGCTGGCCTCGGTGACCGCGCGCACCGCCTACGGCAACCTGCGGCTCGGTGAGGTCACCCGCGGCGCGATCGACGTGCAGACCTCCTACGGCGCGATCGAGGTCGGCATCCGTCGCGGGACCGCCGCCTGGCTCGACGTCAGTTCCAAGCACGGCCGCGTGCACAACGCGCTGGAGTCGACCGACAGCCCGGCGCAGACCGACGAGACGGTCGAGGTCCGGGCGAACACCTCCTACGGCGACGTCATGATCCGCCGCGCCTGATCCACCCCCGCGTCTGACCGATCACCGCGCCGACCACAAATGAGGAGACCATGACCAGCTCCATGAACCCCGCGATCGTCGCCACCGACCTGCGAAAGTCCTACGGCGACAAGGTGGTGCTGGACGGCATCGACCTGATGATCAGCGAAGGCACGATCTTCGCGTTGCTCGGTCCCAACGGCGCCGGCAAGACCACCACCGTGCAGATCCTCTCCACCCTGATCAACCCCGACGGCGGTAACGCCCGCGTCTTCGGCCACGACCTGACCCGGGAGCCCGACGCGGTACGCGCGCTGATCGGTGTCACCGGCCAGTTCTCCGCCGTCGACAACCTGCTCACCGGTCGGGAGAACCTGACCCTGATGGCCGACCTGTGCCACCTGGACAGGGCCGCGGGTCGGCGGCGGATCGCCGACCTGCTCGACCAGTTCGACCTGACCGAGGCGGCGGGCAAGCCGGTGTCGACGTACTCCGGTGGCATGCGCCGGCGGCTCGACCTCGCGATGACACTGGTCGGCGAGCCCCGCGTCATCTTCCTCGACGAGCCGACCACCGGCCTCGACCCGCGCAGCCGCCGGGCCATGTGGCACATCATCCGCGCGCTCGCTGCCGAGGGCGTCACCATCCTGCTCACCACGCAGTACCTGGAGGAGGCCGACCAACTCGCCGACCGGGTGGCGTTCCTCGACCACGGCCGACTGATCGCCGAAGGCACCCCGCGCGAACTCAAGCGGCTCATCCCGGGCGGCCACGTGGTGTTGCAGTTCGCCGACCAGGAGGGGCTCGACTCGGCGGCCCGGACGTTCGAGACCGGCACCCGGGACGACGCGGCGCTCACCCTCCAGGTGCCGAGTGACGGCGGGGTCGGGTCGCTGCGATCCCTGCTCGACCAGCTCGACAGCGCCTCGATCAGCGTGGCGGGGCTTTCCGTACACACCCCCGACCTCGACGACGTCTTCCTCACCCTCACCGGTCAGCCCGACACGCGGGCCGGCCGACCCGACCACGAAAGGGCTCCCGCGCGATGAGCACCCTCTCCCTCGCCGTCCGCGACTCGAGCACCATGCTGCGGCGCAACCTGCTGCACATGCGGCGGTACCCGTCGATGACGTTCCTGCTCATCGGCATCCCGATCATCATCCTGCTGCTCTTCGTCTACGTCTTCGGCGGCACGCTGGGCGCCGGCCTCGGCCCGTCCGGCGACCGTTCCCAGTACGCCAACTACGTCACCCCCGGCATCCTGCTCATCACTGTGGTCAGCGCCGCGCAGGGCACCGCCATCTCGGTCGCGATGGACATGACCGAGGGGATCATCGCCCGATTCCGCACAATGTCGATCTTCCGACCGTCGGTCCTGACGGGTCACGTACTGGGCAGCCTGGTGCAGACCATGCTCAGCCTCGTGGCCGTCACCGTCGTGGCGCTGCTTGTCGGGTTCCGGCCCACGGCCAACCCGGTCGAATGGCTGGCGGCGGTCGGCGTCCTCGCCATGATCACCTTTGCGCTCACCTGGCTGTCAGTCGCCCTCGGTCTGGTCAGTGACAGCGTCGAGACGGCCAGCAACCTGCCCATGCCGCTGATCCTCCTGCCATTCCTCGGCAGCGGGTTCGTCCCCACCGACTCCATGCCGACCGCCGTGCGGCTGTTCGCTGACTACCAGCCCTTCACGCCCGTCATGGAGACCCTTCGCGGCCTGCTCCTCGGCACCGGGATCGGCGCCAACGGGGTCATCGCCGTCATCTGGTGCACCGTCATCAGCGTGGGCTGCTTCCTCTGGGCCAAGGCCCTGTACAACCGCAACCGGACGGCCTGACCCGACCGGCGCGGTGGCGCCATCGCAACATGAGCCGGCGGCTCGGCCCACAGGGGCCGGGCCGCCGGCTCATGGCGTCGTACGACCGGCGGACCGCCAACGCGGGCGCGTGATCGACCGGCGGGTCGGCGCCACGGCGCGTGACCGGGCGGCGGACCGCCGACGTTTAGTGCGTGATCGACTCGGATTTCGTGACATCAGCCGATCACGTGGCGGCGGACCGCGCGACTCCAAGAAACACGAGTGGATCTTGCCTTCGGCGGCGCCCGACGCGCCGTTCGACGCGGGCCGACCGCGCGACCCGTGCACACCAGGACGTTGAATGTTATCGATAACACGGGCACGCCGTCCGGCCGCGCGCTGGGCGAGCCGCCCTCCGGAGCGCTCCGCCATGAGCCTGCATGGTCATCAATGGCTGTCGCGCCGATCCGAGCACGCGACCGCGACACCCCGGGGATGTTATCGCTGCCATCATCCGCAAGAAAGAAGTGGTCGCTATCGGACGGCGCCGCCGGGGTGTGCGACGCACTGGACCTGTCGCGCGGCCTGTCGACGGCTCTCCGGGCGGCGCTTGTTCCGGACGTCGACCCCATTCGTCAGATGGCTACCGCAGTTGAGGCCCGGAACCTCACGGTTTGCACCGGTCCGCTATCTACCCTCCCGAGTCGGTCCGCCTTCCGCGTTCCGTTACGGAGCTGTTGCGGGTAGATGTCTTGACGAGCCTGGATGTGAGCGTTAACACTATCCCCGTTAACGGTGGAGGTGAACATGAACCGTGTGGACGGAGCTGACGACCGCTACGTCGTCGGTGTCGACTACGGCACCCTGTCCGGGCGAGCTCTAGTGGTCCGTGTCGGCGATGGTGCCGAGTTGGGGACCGCGGTGCACGAGTACGGCGATGGCGTGATCAGCACGGCGCTTCCGGGAGGTCGATCGCTACCCCCGGACTGGGCCCTGCAGAACCCGCAGGACTACCGCGACGTGCTTCGGTACGCCGTCCCGGCGGCGGTGTCCGCCGCGGGGGTGGACCCGGCGGCGGTGGTCGGCATCGGCATCGACTTCACCGCCTGCACCGTGCTGCCGACGCTCGCCGACGGCACGCCGCTGTGCGAAACCCCCGAGCTGCGCGACCGACCGCACGCCTGGGTCAAGCTGTGGAAGCACCACGCCGCGCAGCCGCACGCCGACCGGATCAACGCGCTGGCCCATGAGCGGGCCGAGCCGTGGATCGGCCGGTACGGCGGCAAGATCTCCGCCGAGTGGCAGTACGCCAAGGGCCTGCAGATCCTGGAGGAGGACCCGGAGGTCTACGACCGGGCCGAGCGCTTCATCGAGGCGGCCGACTGGATCGTCTGGCAGCTCTGCGGCACCGAGACCCGCAACGTCTGCACGGCCGGATACAAGGGCATCCTGCAGGACGGTCACTACCCCTCCGAGGGCTTCCTGACCGCACTCAACCCCAACTTCGGCGACTTCGTGGCCAAGCTGGACGGCCCGTTGCTGCCCCTCGGTGCCCGGGCCGGCGCGCTCACCGCCCAGGCCGCCGCCTGGACCGGCCTGCCGGAGGGCATCGCGGTCGCCGTCGGCAACGTCGACGCGCACGTCACCGCGGCGTCGGCGCAGGCGGTGGAGCCCGGTCGGCTGGTCGCCATCATGGGCACCTCCACCTGCCACGTCGTCAACGGCGCGGAGGTCGCTGAGGTGGCCGGCATGTGCGGTGTCGTGGACGGCGGCATCAGCCCCGGCGCGTGGGGTTACGAGGCCGGCCAGAGCGGCGTCGGCGACATCTTTGGCTGGTTCGTCGAGCACGCCGCCCCGGCGGGCGTCGACTCGCACGAGCGCCTCACCGAGCTGGCCGCGAGCCAGCCCGTCGGCGCGCACGGCCTGATCGCCCTGGACTGGTGGAACGGCAACCGTTCCCTGCTGGTCAATCACGACCTCAGCGGGCTGATCGTCGGCATGACCCTGGCCACCCGGCCGGCGGACATCTACCGGGCCCTGCTGGAGTCCACCGCGTACGGCACCCGGATGATCATCGAGGCGTTCGTCGACGCCGGAGTTCCGGTGAACGACCTGGTGATCGCCGGTGGTCTGACCAACAACGCGCTGCTGATGCAGATCTACGCCGACGTGACCAGGCGACCGCTGAACATCATCGCCTCGGCGCAGGGGCCGGCGCTCGGCTCGGCGATCCACGCCGCCGTCGCCGCCGGTGAGTTCCCCTCGATCCACGAGGCGTCGCAGGCGATGGGTCGGGTGCACGAGGCCGTCTACCGTCCGGACCCCGAGCGGGCGCGCGCCTACGACGCCCTCTACGCCGAGTACCGGGCGCTGCACGACCACTTCGGACGTGGCGGCAACGACGTCATGCTCCGCCTGCGGGCGATCCGCAACGCGGCGGTCGAGACCGCCGCGACCCCGCACGAGGCCCCGCTGGAGGTGGTGGCGTGAACGCCGAGGTGACCCGACAGATCGGCGAGCTGCGCGAGACCGTCGCCCGCCTGCACGCCGAGCTGACCCGGTACAACCTGGTCGCCTGGACGTCCGGCAACGTCTCCGCGCGGGTCCCCGGCCAGGATCTGATGGTGATCAAGCCGAGTGGGGTGAGCTACGACGACCTCACCGCGGCCACGATGGTGGTGTGCGACCTCGACGGCGTGCTCGTCGAGGGCGACTTCGCCCCGTCCAGCGACACCGCCGCCCACGCCTACGTCTACCGGGCCATGCCCGAGGTCGGCGGGGTCGTGCACACGCACAGCTCGTACGCGACAGCCTGGGCCGCGTGTGGGGAGTCGATTCCCTGCCACCTCACCGCGCAGGCCGACGAGTTCGGTGGGGAGATCCCGATCGGGCCGTTCGCGCTGATCGGTGGTGACGACATCGGCAAGGGCATCGTCGCCACGCTCTCCGGGCACCGCTCGCCGGCGGTGCTGATGCGCAACCACGGCGTGTTCACCATCGGCCGCGATGCCCGCGCGGCGGTCAAGGCGGCGGTCATGTGCGAGGACGTGGCCCGTACCGCGCACCTGGCCCACACCCTCGGGCAGCCGGTCCCGATGGCACAGGCCGACATCGACTCGCTCTACGACCGCTACCAGAACGTCTACGGCCAACAACCAGTCGCACCGGCGGGCTCCTGACCCTGCACCGATAACCCGGGGCCCGTCGGTCTGCACCACGACGTACCAGCACGCACCACCCGCGTACGCCGCTCTTTCGCACCTCGGCGGTTGGCGCGGTTACCCACCACATCCAGCCAAGGAGATTCGATGGGAAAGATGCGAACGCAGTCCGCTCCGTGGCGCGCTGTCGCGGTCCTCGCCAGTGTGTTGCTGGTCGGCGGCGTGGCGGCCTGCGGCAACAGCGACACCGGCGGCGGCGGCACCAAGGACGACGGCAAGATCACGATGGGCTTCTCCCAGGTCGGTGCGGAGAGCGGCTGGCGTACCGCGAACACCATCTCGATCAAGGAGGCCGCCACGGCCGCCGGGATCGAGCTGAAGTTCGACGACGCTCAGCAGAAGCAGGAAAACCAGATCAAGGCGATCCGCAACTACATCCAGCAGAAGGTCGACGTGATCGCCTTCTCGCCGGTGGTGGAGTCCGGTTGGGACACCGTGCTCAAGGAGGCCAAGGACGCCGGCATCCCGGTCATCCTGACCGACCGCTCGGTCGACTCGGCCGACAAGTCGCTGTACAAGACCTTCCTCGGCTCGGACTTCGTGAAGGAGGGCCGGCTCGCGGGTGAGTGGCTGGTCGAGCAGAAGAAGACCGCCTCGGGTCCGGTGAACATCGTCGAGCTGCAGGGCAGCACCGGCGCGGCACCGGCGAACGACCGCAAGAAGGGCTTCGGCGAGGCGATCGCCGCCAACCCGAACCTGAAGGTCATCGCCTCCCAGACGGGCGACTTCACCCGGGCCGGCGGTAAGCAGGTCATGGAGCAGTTCCTCAAGGCCAACCCGAAGATCGACGTGCTGTTCGCGCACAACGACGACATGGGCCTGGGCGCGCTCGAGGCGATCACCGCCGCGGGCAAGGTGCCGGGCAAGGACATCACCATCATCACGATCGACGCTGTCAAGGACGGCATGCAGGCTCTCGCCGACGGGAAGTTCAACTTCATCGCGGAGTGCAGCCCGCTGCTCGGCCCACAGCTGATGGACCTCGCCAAGAAGGTCAAGGACGGTCAGGAGGTGCCTGCTCGGATCGAGACGCAGGAGACCACCTTCACGACCGAGCAGGCCAAGGAAGCTCTGCCCAACCGCAAGTACTGATCGACGACGGGGTCGCCGCGCTCGCGTGGCGGCCCCGCCGCGTCGCTTTCCTACCCGAAACGGACCGGGCTTGGCCCGCGACCACCCCCGTACGATGCCCGCCCGAGCGCCCCCAGGGACGACCGGGCGGGCGCTGCGGGCGCGTAGCGGCCCTTCCGTGTCGACAACCCAGAAGAGGTCTGATGGGATGACGGATAGCCGTCCGGTCCTGACGATGACCGGGATCAGCAAGTCCTTCCCCGGGGTGCGCGCACTCCACGACGTCAACTTCCAGCTCTTTCCCGGCGAGGTGCACGCCCTGATGGGCGAGAACGGCGCCGGCAAGTCGACCCTCATCAAGGTGCTGACCGGTGTCTACGACACCGACGAGGGCACGATCACCCTCGACGGCGAACCCGTGTCGTTCAGCGGGCCGATGCAGGCGAACGCCGCCGGTGTGAGCACCGTCTACCAGGAAGTCAACCTCTGCACCAACCTCTCGGTGGCGGAGAACATCTTCATCGGTCGGGAGCCCCGGCTCCTCGGCGCCGTCCGCTGGGGTGAGGTTCGCCGTCGCGCCCGCGCCCTGCTGGCCCGCCTCGACCTCGACCTCGACGTCAGCGCGCCGCTGGGCTCGTACTCCCTGGCGATCCAGCAGATGGTCGCCATCGCCCGCGCCATCGACATCAAGGCCCGGGTGCTGATCCTGGACGAGCCGACGTCGAGCCTCGACGCCAGCGAGGTCGCGCAGCTGTTCCGCATCATGCGGCAACTGCGCGACGAGGGCATCGCCATCCTGTTCGTGACCCACTTCCTCGACCAGGTCTACGAGATCGCCGACCGGATCACGGTGCTGCGCAACGGCGGGCTCGTCGGCGAGTACCAGACCGCCGAGCTGCCCCAGCTCTCCCTGGTGGAGAAGATGATCGGCAAGGAGCTCGACGTCCTGGAGGGCATCGAGGAGCACTCCCGACGAGACCTGGCCGTGCTGGAGGAGGGCACTCCCCTGGTGGCGGTGTCCAACTTCGGTCGGTCGGGCGCGGTGGAGCCGTTCAGCCTCACCATCCACGCCGGCGAGGTGGTGGGCCTGGCCGGCCTGCTGGGCTCGGGGCGTACCGAGGTCGCGCGGTTGTTGTTCGGGGCCGACCGGACCGACGGCGGTCAGGTCGCGATCGACGGCACGGCGAGCAGCCTGCGCACCCCCGCGCAGGCCATCGACCACGGCGTGGGCTTCTGCTCGGAGAACCGCCGCGCCGAGGGGATCGTCGCCGACCTGTCGGTCCGCGAGAACATGATCCTCGCCATGCAGGCGGCCCGCGGCTGGCTGCGGCCCATTCCGCGTCGCCGCCAGGACGAGCTGGTCGACAAGTACGTCAAGGCGCTCAACATCCGGCCCGCCGACCCGGAGGTGCCGGTCCGCAACCTCTCCGGCGGCAACCAGCAGAAGGTGCTGCTGGCCCGGTGGCTCATCACCGAGCCACGACTGTTGATCCTCGACGAGCCGACCCGGGGCATCGACATCGGGGCGAAGACCGAGATCCAGAAGCTGGTGACGCAGCTGTCCGACGGTGGCATGGCGGTGCTGTTCATCTCCGCCGAGCTGGAGGAGGTGCTGCGCCTCAGCCACAAGGTGGCGGTGATGCGGGATCGGCAGATGGTCGCGCAGCTCGCCAACGACGAGAGCCTGGACGCCGACCGCATCATGCAGACCATCGCCAGCGGATCCCACCGGGAGGAGGCAGACCGATGAACGACACCATGAGCCGCTATCGGACGATGATCGGTCACCGGCTGTTCTGGCCCGCCGCCGTGCTGTTCGTCATGCTCGCCGCGAACACGATCTACCGGCCCGGGTTCCTGTCCGTCGAGCTCAAGGACGGGCACCTGTACGGCACGCCGATCGACATCCTGCGGCTGAGCGCGCCGCTGATCCTCGTCGCGCTGGGCATGACCCTGGTCATCTCGACCGGCGGCATCGACCTGTCGGTCGGCTCGCTCTGCGCGATCAGCGGCGCGATCGCCTGCATGTACATCAGCAAGCAGCCCGACCAGAACAGCCTCGGCGTGGTGGTGACCGCCCTCGCGATGGCGATGGGGGTCGCGCTCGTGCTCGGCGCCTGGAACGGGGTGCTGGTTGCCGTGATCGGGATCCAACCGATCATCGCCACCCTGATCCTGATGGTCGCCGGCCGGGGTCTCGCCCAGCTGATCACCGAGGGTCAGATCATCACCATCAACTCCGAGCCGTACCGGGCGATCGGCCTGGGCCACGCGTTGACCCTGCCGCTTGCCATCTTCATCGCGCTAGCCGCGGCGCTGCTGGTGGCGGCGTTCACCCGTCGCACCGCACTCGGCATGATCATCGAGTCGGTGGGCGGCAACGCCACGGCCAGCCGGCTCGCCGGCATCCGGTCCGGCCGGGTCATCTTCCTCGCGTACGTCATCAGCGCCGCGTGTGCCGCGGTCGCCGGTTTCATGATGACGGCCAACGTCTCCAGCGCCGACGGCAACGCCGCCGGCCTCTGGGTCGAGCTGGACGCGATCCTCGCTGTCGTCATCGGCGGTACGTCCCTCGCGGGCGGCCGGTTCTTCCTGAGTGGCACGATCATCGGCGCGCTGATCATCCAGACCCTGACCACCACTGTGTACGCCATGGACATCTCGCCGCAGACCTCGCTGCTGTTCAAGGCGGTCGTCGTCATCGCCGTCTGCCTCATCCAGGCACCGGCCTTCCGGGCCCGGTTCAGCCGACGTAGGCGCAACGTCCCGCCGCCCGCCACCATCGCCGACAAGCCGAAGGAGCAGGTGCCGGCATGACCACTGGAACGCTTACCGCCGGTCGTACCCGGTTCCGGCTGCCGAGGAAGCAGATACCGGTCCTGGCGACGCTCGCCCTGCTGCTGGTGATGTACGGCATCGGCGTCTCGCAGTACACGGCGTTCTCCAACGTCCAGGTCATCTTCAACGTCTTCATCGACAACGGCTTCCTGCTCGTCGTCGCGGTGGGCATGACCTTCGTGATCCTCACCGGTGGCATCGACCTGTCGGTCGGGTCGGTGGTCGCCATGACGGCGATGGTGTCGGCCGCGCTGCTCCAGGACGGCATGCCGGCGGCGCTGGTGCTGGTCATCGCCCTGCTCATCGGCCCGACGCTCGGCCTGCTGATGGGCTGCGTCATCCACTTCTTCGAGATCCAGCCGTTCATCGTCACGCTCGCCGGGATGTTCTTCGCCCGGGGCATGTGCACCTTCATCTCCGGCGCGTCGATCCCGATCACCGACGGGTTCTGGACCTCGATGTCGCAGGAGCGGATCGGCAACCCCCAGGGCAACTTCGTGTCGATCAGCGTGCTGATCGCCTTCGTGGTGGTCTGCATCGCCGCGTACACGCTGGCCTACACCCGGCTGGGACGCAATGTGTACGCCATCGGCGGCAACCCGCAGTCGGCGCTGCTGATGGGCTTGCCCGTCGGGCGGACCCGGATCGCCGTCTACACGATCAGTGGTCTCTGCTCGGCCATCGGTGGGATCCTGCTGTCCTTCTACACCCTCTCCGGTGCGCCGCTGATCGCCGTGGGGATGGAACTGGACGTCATCGCCGCCGTCGTCATCGGTGGCACGGTGCTCACCGGCGGCGCGGGCTACGTCTTCGGCACGGTGCTCGGCGTGCTGGTCCTCGGCGTGATCCAGACCCTCATCACCTTCGATGGGAGCCTCAACTCCTGGTGGACCAAGATCGTGATTGGTGGTCTGCTCTTCGCGTTCATCCTCCTCCAGCGCCTCATCGGAATCCGTTACAAGTGACCGCCCCTCTCGCGGAAGGCAACTCCATGGCACCACACACCGAACCCGAGATCTGGTTCCTCACCGGCAGCCAAGGCATGTACGGCGAGGAGACGCTCCGCCAGGTGGCCGAGCAGTCCCGCCAGATCGCGGCCGCGCTCGACGACTCGCCGCAGATTCCCGCCCGCGTGGTCTGGAAGCCCGTCCTGACCAACAGCGGTGAGATCCTGCAGGTCTGTCGGGAGGCCGCCGCTCAGGGTGCCGTCGGGGTCATCGCCTGGATGCACACGTTCTCGCCGGCCAAGATGTGGATCTCCGGTCTGGACGCGTTGCAGACGCCGCTGCTGCACCTGCACACCCAGGCCAACGTTCTGCTCCCGTGGAACGACATCGACATGGACTTCATGAACCTGAACCAGGCCGCCCACGGCGACCGCGAGTTCGGGTACATCCAGACGCGTCTCGGTGTGGCCCGCAAGACGGTGGCCGGGCACGTCAGCGACCCGCGGGTGACCACTCGGGTCGGGGCGTGGGCCCGCGCCGCGCTGGGCTGGTCGGCGATGCGGTCGCTGCGCCTGGCCCGCTTCGGTGACAACATGCGCGACGTCGCGGTGACCGAGGGCGACAAGGTCGAGGCCGAGCTGCGGTTCGGCGTCTCGGTCAACACCTACGGCGTCAACGACCTGGTCGAGGTGGTCGGCGAGGTCACCGACGCGCAGGTGGACGACCTGGTCAAGGAGTACGAGGACACCTACCGCATCGTCGGCGAGCTGCTGCCCGGTGGCGAGCAGCACGACTCGCTGCGGTACGCCGCGCGGGTGGAGCTGGGCATGCGGGCCTTCCTGGACGCGGGCGGGTTCCGGGCCTTCACGACGAACTTCGAGGACCTCGGGGGGCTGCGTCAGCTGCCGGGCATCGCCGTGCAGCGGTTGATGGCCGACGGCTACGGCTTCGGCGGCGAGGGCGACTGGAAGACCTCGGTCCTGGTCCGCACCCTCAAGGCGATGTCGGTGGGCGTGAGCGGCGGTACGTCGTTCATGGAGGACTACACCTACGACCTCACCCCGGGCAACGAGTTGGTGCTCGGGGCCCACATGCTGGAGGTCTGCCCGACCATCGCCTCCGACGTGCCCAACGTGGAGATCCACCCGCTGAGCATCGGTGGCCGGGAGGACCCGGTCCGGTTGGTGTTCGACGCCGCACCCGGCCCGGCCGTGGTGCTCGGGCTGTCCGACATGGGTGAGCGCTTCCGGCTGGTGGCCAACGAGATCGACGTGGTGGCCCCGCCGCAACCGCTGCGCCGGCTGCCGGTCGCCCGTGCCGTCTGGCGTCCGCGTCCTGACCTGCCGGTCTCGGCCGAGGCGTGGATCACCGCGGGCGCCCCGCACCACACCGTGCTGTCGCAGGCGGTGGGCGTGGAGGAGCTGCACGACCTGGCGGAGATGAGCCGCACCGAGCTGGTCGTCATCGACGCCGACACGGAGCCCCGCCGCTTCGCCGACGAGCTGCGCTGGAACCAGGCCTACCACCGGCTGGCTCGCGGCTTCTGATTCGCGCTGTCGGATCGTACGGAAACGGGTGGTCCACCCCTGCCTGCGGGCGGGGGTGGGCCACCCGTTCGCGTGTGCGCCAGCCGGGCCACGAGGCGGTTGTGTTACGCCTTGACTAACAGCATGTTATCGCTCACAGTCTATAACCAAGATGGTCGATGTCGTTGGCTGGTCCGGCCGCGCGCGCGTCCTGACCCAGCGGTTTCGGCACCTCGTCACCGCGACGGTCGGGCGATCGGTGTTAGCGATCACATGGCCGGGCATGGTCAGCTCGGTGCCCCGCCCGGTGCCGCGGACGCCGACCCAGACCGCACGGTTCGCGTCAGCAGAGGAGGATCATGCTTTCCATCGGTCGGGTTCCCCGGGGTGCGCCACGACGGCGCGGGTGGCTGTCGAGACTCGCCGTCGCCGCGATGGTGCTGGTGGTCGGTGGCGCGGCTGCGGCCGTCGCCTCGTCGCCCGCGTCAGCGGCCACCGTCGACACCAGCGCCTGGTACGTGTTGGTGAACCGCAACAGTGGCAAGGCCGTGGACGTGTACAACCTGGCCACGAACGACGGTGCGCGGATCACCCAGTGGACGCGCAACAACGGCAACCAGCAGCAGTGGCAGTTCGTGGACTCCGGAGGCGGCTACTACCGACTCAAGTCGAGGTTGTCGGGCAAGGTACTGGACGTCTCCGGCCGCTCGACCGCCAACGGCGCCAGCGTCGTGCAGTGGACCGACAACAACGGCACCAACCAGCAGTTCCGGCTGGCAGACTCGGACGGCGGCTACGTCCGGTTGATCAACCGCAACAGCAACAAGGTGATGGAGGTGCAGGGCGCCTCGACCGCCGACGGTGGCAACATCGTGCAGTACGACGACTGGAACGGCACCAACCAGCAGTGGCAGCTCGTCCGCGTCGACGGCGGGACCGACCCCACGACGCCACCCCCGTCGAACGGCACGTACCCGAACCCCGTGGTCTGGCAGGACTTCGCCGACGTCGACATCATCCGGGTGGACAACGCCTACTACATGTCGGCGTCCACCATGCACTACTCGCCCGGCGCGCCGGTCCTGCGCTCGTACGACCTGGTCAACTGGGAGTTCGCCGGTCACTCCGTACCCCGCCTCGATTTCGGGTCGAAGTACGACATGAGTGGCGGCAACGCGTACGTCGACGGGATCTGGGCGTCGACGCTGAACTACCGGCCGAGCAACCGGACGTACTACTGGGCCGGGTGCATCGACTTCGCGCAGACCCACATCTACACCGCGTCCGCCGTCGACGGCGCCTGGAGCAAGCACACCACCATCCCCAACTGCTACTACGACGCGGGGATGCTGATCGACGACAACGACACCATGTACGTGGCGTACGGCAACGGCACCATCAGCGTGGCGCAGCTGTCCGCGGACGGGAAGTCCCAGGTCCGCGCCCAGCAGGTGTACCAGACCCCGTCGAGCATCGGGACGCTGGAGGGTGCCCGCTTCTACAAGCGCAACGGCGCCTACTACATCTGGCTCACCCGCCCGGCCAACGGTCAGTACGTGCTGAAGTCGACGAACGGCCCGTTCGGCCCGTACGAGCAGCGTCAGGTGCTGCTCAACCTGCCCGGTCCGATCTCCGGCGGCGGTGTGCCGCACCAGGGTGGGCTGGTGCAGACCCAGAACGGCGACTGGTACTACATGTCCTTCGTCGACGCGTACCCCGGTGGTCGGATGCCGGCCATGGCCCCGATCACCTGGACCGGCGACGGCTGGCCGGTGCTGCAGACGGTGAACGGCACCTGGGGCAGCTCGTACCCGAAGCCCAACCTGCCCGCGCCGCCCCGGGCGGTCAAGCCGCTCACCGGCACCGACACGTTCGCCGGCACCACGCTCGGCCCGCAGTGGGAGTGGAACCACAACCCGGACAACAGCAAGTGGTCGGTCAACAACGGGCTGAACCTGCAGACCGCCACCGTCACCAACGACCTGTACAAGGCGCGTAACACGCTGACCCACCGCATCCAGGGGCCCACCTCGACCGCGACCATCGAGCTGGACTACTCCACCATGCGCGACGGTGATCGCACCGGCCTGGCGGTGCTGCGCAACTCGTCGGCCTGGATCGGAGTCCGACGGGACAACGGGTCCACCCGGCTGGTCATGCAGAACGGCCTGACGATGGACGGCAGCTGGAACACCACCAGCACCGGCAGCGAGGTGGCGAGCACCGCCGTCTCCGGTGGCCGGATCTGGTTGCGCGCCAACGCCGACATCAGACCCGGCTCCGGCCGACAGGCCCGCTTCTCGTACAGCACCGACGGGGTCAACTTCACCTCGTTCGGCAACGCCCTGACGCTGGCGAACAACTGGCAGTTCTTCATGGGCTACCGGTTCGCCATCTTCAACCACGCGACGCAGGCGCTCGGTGGCGCGGTCACCGTGCGGCGTTTCGACCTGACCACCCCGTGACGCCAGTCACACGATGATCGCTCTGACCGGTGGCGCTGGCGACGCGGGCCTGACGGCCTGTGAGGTCCGCGCCACCGCGTCAGGTCCGCGCCGGCCTGCTCCACGCTCTGCCCAGGAGCGAGGGCAGGCCGGCGCACCACATCAGGACGGTGCCCGTACCGGGTGGCGGGGGACTCCGGGTGGGCACCGCGTTGTGCGGCTTCGGCGCGTCGCGCAGTCCCCGCACAGCCGCGCCATGTTCGGGGCCGTTGCTGGCGTAGACTGTCGGCGATCCAGCGCTGGTCACCTGGGATTCAGCACCGGCGTGGTGACTGAGCGAGGGGGATCGGGCCGGTCCGCTCCAGTCGACGTCGACGGGCCGCGGGCCGGAGATGTAGCGGGGGGAGCGAAATGGCCGTCCACGGTCCCGCGATGACGGACGTTGCTCGTCTCGCCGGTGTCTCCCATCAGACGGTGTCGCGGGTGCTCAACGGGCATCCCAACGTCCGTGAGCAGACCCGACTTCGGGTACGCGCGGCGATTGCCGAACTCGGCTACCGCCCCAATGGCGCGGCACGCGCCCTGGTGACCGGTCGATCACAGGTCATCGGTGTGGTCGCGCAGAACACGACGCTCTACGGTCCGGCGTCGCTGTTGGCCGCCTTGGAGCAGACCGCCGCCGAAGAGGGTTTCGCGGTCAGCGTCGGCAGCGTGCGCAACCTGGACCACCGTTCCATCTCGGCGGCCGTCGAGCGGCACCTGTCGCACCGGGTGGCCGGCATCGTGGTCATCGCCCCGGTCGAGTCCGCCGGTGAGGCGCTGGAGCGCCTGCCCAAGGATGTCCCGCTGGTCACTGTCGATGGTGATCCGAGCCGGCCGGTGCCGCTGGTGACTGTCGACCAGGTGGCGGGCGCCCGGGCGGCGACGCAACATCTGCTCGACGCCGGGCACCGCACCGTCTGGCACGTCTCCGGGCCGACCGACTGGTTCGACAGCGTCGGCCGGATCGACGGTTGGCGGCAGGCGTTGCTGGCCGCCGGGCTGGATCCGCCGCCGCCGATGCCGGGGGACTGGTCCGCGGCGTCGGGTTACCGGTGCGGGCAGATGTTGGCGCGGATGCCGGAGGTCACCGCCGTCTTCACCGCCAACGACCATCTCGCGCTGGGCGTGCTGCGGGCGCTGCACGAGTTCGGTCGACGGGTGCCGCACGAGATCAGCGTGGTCGGCTTCGACGACGTGCCGGAGGCGGCGTACTTCATCCCGCCGCTGACCACCGTCCGACCGGACTTCGACGCGGTGGCGCGGGCGAGCCTGCAGATGCTGCTGTCCCAGATCGAGTCGGGCACCGGTGGGGCGCTGCGGCAGACCATCGCCCCGGCTCTGGTCGCCCGCGAGAGCGTGGCCCCACCTCGTCGCTGACGGCCGGCCAACCAGCGGTCGCCCCGCCCGCTGCGGGGAATCTGTCCCGCCGCCGCTCTCCGCTGAGTGGTGCACGCCCGTGCGGTCCCCGCCGGAGTGCGCCAATTCCCGCCGCCCCCGCCGATAAGACGTGACTCGATGGGTTGCGGAGTGTGATCAATCGATGTCGGGCGATGCGGAGCCGTGCAGGTATTGAACCTCGTGAAATGTCGCCGTAACATGATGGGCGTCTCTGTTAACGCTAACAAAAATTGGCGTCCAACTATCGGCGCACCGACCAGCGATCGTCGTTACGGGCGTGCGTCACCGACAAGGAGGCTCGATGAACCGCATTACCCGAGGTCGTCGCTGGGGGAGCGCACTGGCGGCCGGAATACTGCTCGCCGGCGCCCTGGTCGGCCTTCGCGCCCCCACGGCGCAGGCACTGGACAACGGCGTGGCGCGTACTCCCCCCATGGGTTGGAATTCATGGAACTCGTTCGGCTGCAACATCAACGAGGCGCTGATCCGGCAGACGGCGGATGCGATCGTCAGCAGCGGTATGCGGGACCTGGGCTACAACTACGTCGTGGTCGACGACTGCTGGTTCAACCCCAACCGGGACAGCTCCGGCAACATCCAGGGCGACCCCGGCCGGTTCCCCAGCGGGATGAAGGCTCTCGGTGACTACCTGCACGCCCGGAACCTGAAGTTCGGCCTGTACCAGGTGCCTGTCGACAAGACCTGCGCCCAGTACTTCGGCGCCTACCCCGGCGCGACCGGCAGCCGCGGCCACGAGGTGCAGGACGCACGCCAGTTCGCCGCCTGGGGCGTCGACTTCCTCAAGTACGACTGGTGCTCGCCGGAGGGCAGCATCAACGACCAGGTGACCACCTTCGCCAAGATGCGGGACGCTCTGGCCGCCACCGGTCGACCGATCGTCTACAGCATCAACTCCAACAGCATCCACGCCAAGACCGGCCCGCAGCGCAACTGGGGCGACGTGGCGAACATGTGGCGAACCACCGAGGACATCACCAACGCGTGGGACACCGGTCAGAGCAACGGCTACCCGATGGGCATCCAGAACATCATCAACGTGACCGTTCCGCTGGCGTCCTACGCGAGGCCGGGTGGGTTCAACGACCCGGACATGATGGAGGTCGGTCGCGGCGGTATGAACGACACGGAGATGCGCAGCCACTTCGCGATGTGGGCGATCATGGCGTCTCCGCTGATCGCCGGCAACGACGTGCGGAACATGAACGCCGCGACGCAGGCCATCCTCAAGAACGCCAACCTGATCGCGATCAACCAGGACTCGCTCGGGTTGCAGGGGACGCAGGTGTCGTTCGACGGCACGCGTCGGGTGCTGGCCAAGCGGCTCGCCAACGGTGACGTCGCCGTGGCCCTGTTCAACCAGGGCGGCTCGACGACGACGATCTCGACCACGGCCGCGGCCATCGGCAAGTCCGGCTCGTCGTTCACGCTGGTGGACGCCTGGACCGGTGGCACCAGCTCCAGCAGCGGGACCATCAGCGCCAGCGTCCCCGCGCACGGGACTGTGGTGTACCGGGTCAGCGGTGGCGGAACGACTCCTCCGACGACGCCGCCGCCGACCACGTCGAGCGCGTACGCCAGCGCCGCCTCCGGCCGCTGCCTCGACGTGCCGAACAGCAACACGGCCAACGGCACGCAGCCGGTCATCTGGGACTGCAACGGCGCCGCCAACCAGCGCTGGACCAGCAGCGGTCAGACCCTGCAGGCCCTCGGCAAGTGCCTGGACGCGCCGCTGAACGCCGCGGCCGGCGCCAAGGTGCAGATCTGGGACTGCAACGGCGGGACCAACCAGCAGTGGACGGTCAACGCCAACGGCACGATCAGCAACACGCAGTCGGGGCTCTGCCTGGACGTCAACGCCAACGCCACTGCCAACGGCACCACGGTGATCCTCTGGACCTGCACCGGAGCGGCGAACCAGCGGTGGTCGCAGCGATAGCCGACCGGGTCCGCCGACCGCCGAGGTCGCGGCGACCCACCTGATCCGGCGGTAGTGCCGATGCCCGCGGACGACAGACGTCATCCGCGGGCATCGGTCTGTAGAGTGCTGCGGACGACCACGCTGAGTTGCCGCGTCCTGCCCTTCCGGCGGACCGGCGGCATGGTTACGCTCGCCTGGATGCTCCGTTACGAGACCGTGACACCGGTATTTCGGATCTGGTGTTGACGCAATCTATGTGAGCGCTAACACTACCCGAAAGATGACAGTTGGCCCCGGCAGTCGGCGGGGGAGTCCAGAGAGGAGAAGCCCGTGGGCAGGAAATTCCTGGTTGCTCTCGGCGGCGCCGCACTGGCGCTGAGTTTGGCGGCGTGCAGCGGCGGGGGTGCGGGCAGCGGTGAGAAGTCCGGCGACGAGAAGCCCAGCGATCTGACCATCGGTGTCTCGATGCCGACGCAGACCTCGGAGCGGTGGATCGCCGACGGCAACGCGGTGAAGTCGAAGCTCGAGGCCAAGGGCTACAAGGTCGACCTCCAGTACGCCGGCGACGACATCCCCACGCAGTCGCAGCAGGTCGACCAGATGATCACCCAGGGTGCGGACGTCCTGATCCTCGCGGCGATCGACGGCACCGCGCTCAGCAGCCAGCTGCAGGCCGCCGCGGCCGCGAAGATCCCGGTCATCTCCTACGACCGTCTGATCCGTGGCAGCAAGGACGTCGACTTCTACGTCAGCTTCGACAACTACAAGGTTGGCGTCGCCCAGGGCACCGCGCTGCTCGTCGGTCTCGGCCTGCTGAACAAGGACGGCTCGAAGGGCACGGCCAAGGGGCCGCTGAACGTCGAGCTCTTCGCCGGGTCGCTGGATGACAACAACACCCAGTACTTCTTCGGTGGCGCGATGGACACGCTGAAGCCGTTCATCGAGGACGGCACGCTGGTCGTCAAGTCCAAGCAGACCACCCCCGAGCAGGTAGCCATCCTGCGGTGGCAGCAGGAGACCGCGCAGAAGCGGATGGAGAACCTGCTCACCTCCAGCTACAACGACGGCTCGAAGGTCGACGGGGTGCTCTCGCCGTACGACGGCATCTCCCGCGGCATCATCACCGCCCTGCAGAACGCCGGCTACGGCAAGGGCGCGAAGAAGCTCCCGGTGGTGACCGGCCAGGACGCGGAGATCGCCTCCATCAAGCTGATCAACGACGGCGTGCAGAGCTCCACGGTCTTCAAGGACACCCGACTGCTGGCCGAGCAGGCCGTGAACGCCGCCGAGGCGTTCCTGCAGAAGAAGCAGCCGCAGGCCAACGACACCAAGACGTACAACAACGGCGTCAAGGTCGTCCCGGCGTACCTGCTGCCGATCGCGACCG
The DNA here is from genome assembly GCF_015751785.1 of Micromonospora vinacea. NCBI lineage: Bacteria > Bacillati > Actinomycetota > Actinomycetes > Micromonosporales > Micromonosporaceae > Micromonospora > Micromonospora vinacea. The sequence goes on from NZ_JADOTY010000001.1 coordinate 3,993,277, forward strand.
TCTACAAGGATGACATCAAGGCGACGCTGATCGACTCCGGCTACTGGACGGCGGAAGAGGTCGCCGCCGGTCAGGCCAAGAAGTAAGCCACTCGTCGGGCCCGGCGGTCACCCGCCGGGCCCGACGCCTGGGTGCGTACCGCGTCCAGACCTGACGGAGGACAGTGACAATGGACGACACCATCCTCGAGATGCGTCGCATCACCAAGACCTTCCCCGGCGTGACCGCGCTGGAGGACGTCACCCTCGCAGTGCGCCGCGGGGAGATCCACGCCATCTGTGGTGAGAACGGCGCCGGCAAGTCCACCCTGATGAAGGTGCTGTCCGGCGTCTACCCGTCCGGCTCGTACGACGGCGAGATCCTCTTCGACGGCAAGCCGATGCAGTTCCGTGGCATCCGCGACAGCGAGGCCAACGGCATCGTCATCATCCACCAGGAGCTCGCCCTGGTGCCGTACCTGTCGATCGCGGAGAACATCTTCCTCGGCAACGAGCGGCGCGGTCGCAGCGGGCTCATCGACTGGAACTTCGCCAACGCCGAAGCGGCGAAGCTGCTGGCGTCCGTCGGGCTGCACGAGAACCCGGTCACCCCGGTCATCCAGCTGGGTGTCGGCAAGCAGCAGCTGGTGGAGATCGCCAAGGCGCTGTCGAAGAAGGTGCGCCTGCTCATCCTGGACGAGCCGACCGCCGCGCTCAACGACATCGACTCGGCGCACCTGCTCGACCTGTTGCGGGCACTCAAGGAGCAGGGCATCACCTGCATCATGATCTCGCACAAGCTCAACGAGATCACCGCCATCGCCGACTCGACCACTGTCATCCGTGACGGGCGCGCGGTGGAGACCCTCGACATGAAGTCCGACGACGTGAACCAGCAGCGGATCATCCGGGGCATGGTCGGCCGCGACCTGGACAGCTTCTACCCCGACCGCGAGTCGTCCCCCGGCGACGAGGTCCTCCGCATCGAGGACTGGACGGTGCGGCACCCGGTCCAGGACCGGATGGTCGTCGAGGGCGTCGGCCTGTCCGTACGCGCCGGTGAGGTCGTCGGCATCGCCGGCCTCATGGGGGCCGGGCGGACCGAGCTGGCCATGAGCGTGTTCGGTCGGTCCTACGGGCGTGACATCCGGGGCCGGCTCTTCGTCCACGGGCGGGAGGTGCAGGCGCGCACCGTCGCCGAGGCGATCGACAACGGCATCGCCTACGTCACCGAGGACCGCAAGCGCTACGGCCTCAACCTCATCGACGACGTGCGGCGCAACGTGTCCGCCGCCGCGTTGGACCGGCTGTCCTGCCTGGGCTGGGTGAACGGCAACGAGGAGATCAAGGTTGCCGAGACGAGCCGCAAGGAGATGAACATCCGGACGCCGAGCGTCATGGCGGTGGTCGGCAAGCTCTCCGGCGGCAACCAGCAGAAGGTCGTCCTGTCGAAGTGGCTGTTCACCGACCCGGACGTGCTGATCCTCGACGAACCCACCCGCGGGATCGACGTCGGCGCCAAGTACGAGATCTACACGATCATCAACCGGCTGGTGGCCGCCGGTAAGGCGGTGATCGTCATCTCCTCCGAGCTGCCGGAGCTGCTCGGAATGTGCGACCGCATCTACACCCTCGCTGCCGGCCGGATCACCGGCGAGATGCCGGTGGCCGAGGCGACTCAGGAGAGCCTCATGGAGCTGATGACCAAGGACAAGGAGCTCGTCGGATGACAAGCATCAAGACCCCTTCGACGGAGCGCCCCACGCCGCCGGACAGCACGCCCACCGCCGCCCTGCACAGCGGGACGAGCGACCTGCGGGCGCTGGTGTTGAACAACCTGCGGCAGAGCGGGATCTACGTCGCCCTGGTCGTCATCGTCGCGCTCTTCGCGGTCCTGACCGACGGGGTGTTGCTGAGCCCCGGCAACATCACCAACATCGTCCTCCAGTACTCGTACATTCTGGTCCTCGCGATCGGGATGGTCATCCTGATCATCGGCGGGCACATCGACCTGTCGGTCGGATCGATCGTCGCGCTCACCGGGGCGGTCTCCGCCGTCCTGGTGATCCAGCAGGGCCATCCCTGGTGGATCGGCATCGTGGCCGCGCTGGCCGTCGGCCTCGCGGTCGGCGCCTGGCACGGGTTCTGGGTGGCGTACGCCGGCATTCCGGCCTTCATCGTGACCCTGGCCGGCATGCTGCTGTTCCGGGGTCTCACCCTGCGGGTGCTCGACAACATCTCGCTGTCGCCGTTCCCGTCCGAGTACCAGCAGGTCGCGGCGGGCTTCCTCAACGGCCTGCTCGGCGGGCAGGGCTTCGACGCCTTCACGTTGCTGATCGGCGCCATCGCCGTGGCCGGCTACGCGGTGAGCGGCTTCCGCACCCGCGTGGCGCGTATCCGCTACCAGCAGCCCGTCGAGTCGTTCCCGCTCTTCGTCGCCCGGGTCGTGCTGGTCGGCGCGGTCCTCATGTACTTCGCCTGGCAGTTGGCGCACGCCCGAGGGCTGCCGATCGTGCTGATCATCCTGGCGGTCCTGGTGCTGGTCTACGGCCTGCTCACCCGGCGTACCGTCTTCGGTCGCCAGGTCTACGCGATCGGCGGCAACCTGTCGGCGGCGGCGCTGTCCGGGGTGAAGGTCCGCACCGTCAACTTCTGGATGTTCGTCAACATGGGCTTCCTGGCGGCGGTGGCTGGCGTCATCTACTCGTCGCGGTCGAACGGCGCCCAGCCCGCCGCCGGCAACATGTTCGAGCTGGACGCGATCGCCGCGGCCTTCATCGGCGGCGCGGCTGTCACCGGTGGCGTGGGCACCGTGGTGGGCGCGATGGTCGGTGGTCTGATCATGGCGGTGATGAGCAACGGCATGCAGCTGATGGGCATCGACCAGTCGACCCAGTCGGTGGTGAAGGGTCTCGTCCTGCTCGTCGCGGTCGCCTTCGACGTCTACAACAAGCGTCGAGCCGGCACGGCCCGCTGACCCGGAGGTACGGACCGTCCCGGTGAGCCTGACGTGGATCAGGCCGCCGGGACAATCCGTTTGAGCATGGATCGCGACCGTAATACTTGTCATTGACCAACCCCGATACGTGGATGCGATCATCTCGCCACGCCCGCGTCGCCGGTCACGAGCCGGCGTCGCGACTGGAGAGGAGCCCGTATGCATCCCCGTTCGATCCGGCTCGCCGCGTTGTCGCTGGCACTGGCGGCAGCCACCCTGATCGCCGCGACCCCCGCCCAGGCCCGTCCTGCCGGCACCATCCCGGCCGCCGACGTCACCCCGTCCGACACCGGCCCGGTCTACTCGGCGACCGACCGACTCGCCCGCGAGGTGGCCGGTGCGCTCGCCGATTCCGCCACCCGGGGCCGAGTGCTCGCCGGCACGACCGCCGGTCCGGTGGATCTGCTGCGTGCCCGGTTGGGCTCCCGGGCGGACCGTGCCGCCCAGGCCGCCAACGAGGCGGTGCTGGCGGCGAAGGGCCTCCCGGCAGCAACCGGTTCCGTGCTGCAACTCCGGCTCGCGAGCTCCGCCACCAAGGCTGCGTCTGCGGCCCTTCCGCTCGTGGCGGCGGCCTCGACCGATGATGCGATGACCAGCGTGGCCGCGTACGACCCGGCGGGCGCACGGATTCTGCTGGACCCGGTCCGGGTGCCCGGCCGCGCGGTGCTGGTGGTCGAGGTCAACGTGGCCAGGGCGATGGAGCAGGGTCTCGCGCAGGTACGGCAGGAGTTGGCCGACCGAGGGCTGACCGGCGCGCGGGCTGCCCGGACGACGCAGGCCGGCTACTGGGCCACCAAGGTCAACGCCATCCGGCTCAGCAACGACCAGGAGACCTGGATCAAGGGCAGTGCGGAGATCTTCAACGTCGTGGCCGGGTTCGGGCTCGACGGCCAGCCGACGGTCAACGTCGTGGAGATGCCCTACCTGGACAACGACGGCACGGTCTACTACCCCAACCAACTGCTGGTCCACTTCAACACCTACAAGTACAACCTGGCCGACGTGGTGATGTGGGAGGACGACGGCGACACCAACTACCGCGACCTGGCCACGGCACTGATCACCGCCTTGCTGACCATCGTCGACTACGGCACCTACACCCCGCTGGTCACCGCGATCATCAACGCGATGCCGGCCAGTTGGTGGACCGACGACCCGGATTACGTCGACTCCTGGTACACCCTCAGCACCGGCAGCTCCGGCCGGCTCAACGGTGCGGCCGCCAACGGCTGGATGGACGTCACCCCGTACTGGGTGCAGCAGCTCTGAGCGAGAGTCGCCTCCCCCGGGCGCCGGCCTGGGGGAGGCGACCGACGGATCAGTGGCAGGTGGTGGTGCCGGTGTCGGTGTAGGTCTGGCCGGCCACCGGTACGAACTGCCAGTCGTAGCTGCCGGAGTGCAGGGTGAACTTCAGGACCCCGTACGCCGAGCTGTTGCGCGCCTCGCTGTTGGGCTGGATGGTGCCGAAGCCGTAGTGACTGGCGCCGCCCATCCCGGCCACGAAGCTGCGCAGACCCCGGCTGGAGTCGGCGCCACCGGCCGGGTTCATCGGAGCGAACCGCTCGTACACGTGGTTGTGCCCCCACACCACGACGTCGGCGTTGTAGTCGTAGAGGGCCTGGTACAGCGGACGCGTCGACGTCGACGGCGCGTGGTTGGAGCTGGACGTGAACAGCGGGTGGTGCCAGTACGCGATCGTGCACGGCTTGCTGCTGGCGGCCAGGTCCGCGCGCAGCCACTGCTCCTGTGTCGAACCGGCCGACATGCTGATGTTCGAGTTCAGCGACACGATGTGCCAGTTGCCGAGGTCGAACGAGTAGTAGCCGCGACCGCTCGGACCGGCGGACGAGCCGAAGTAGTTGTAGTAGCCGGTCGCGCCCGACGTGTTGTAGTCGTGGTTGCCCGGCGACGGGCGGGTGCGGGACTTGTGCCGACCCCAGGTGGGCTCGTAGTAGCTGGTGAACTGCGACGCCGTCCCGTTGTCATAGACGTTGTCGCCGGTGGTGAAGACCGTGCCCGGGATGCTGTCGAGCAGCGCCGCGGTGGCGCTGTCGCCGGAGCCCGAGTTGGCGATGTCGCCGGCACCCACGAACACCGGGTCGCCCGACGGGGGCGGGGTGGTCCCAGTGGTGACCACCAGTTGCGGAGCGTCCGCGCCGCTCTCGCGCGTGTCGTAGTAGGCGCCGTCACCGCTGGCCGAGGTGGCGCCGAAGCTGTACGTGCCGTTGCCGGTGACCGCGGCCGTGACGTCGACCTCGTACCAGGTGTTGCCGCTGACCGCGCCGATCGTGCCGAGGGTGGCCCCGTCGATGGCCGGCTGGTTGTTCCAGGTGGTGCCGGTCTCCGACCAGGTCGTGTTGGACATCCGGCGGAACGTACCACCGGCGTCGCTGCCGCTGTTGCCGCTGATCGTGCGCAGTCGCAGCTTGGCACCGGTCACCGTGCCGCTGACACCGCTCACCGTGAAGCGGAGGAACGAGCGCCGCACCGGCGAGTTGTCGACCACGACCTGCGTTGACGTGCCGTAGTTGGTGGCGGCCGTGTCGCTCTGGACGTAGGTGTCGGCGACCGGCGTGAACGTCACGCTCGCCGCCGACGCCGCGCCAGCGCCGGTCACGACGACGGCGGCGGTCGCGGCGACGATCACCGTGACCACCCCCAGCGTCACCGACGGACGGGGGAATCGAATGTCCATCCAGGACTCCTTACCTCGTGGGAAGAGCGCAAGGAATGTAGGAAGGTCGATGAGCCGGCGGGCGACGGGCGGGTGAACAGTGCGTCCCGCCAGGCGAACACCTCCGTGTTGGGAGCTCGTTCACCCGACCCTCGCCCGGATGCCACTCCCGGTCCGTTGTGCCTCCTCCACTGAGTACGGACGATGGCTGCCCGTCGACCGTCGATCCGAGGAGATGCGCGTGTACCTGTCGACCGTCTCCCGGCCGGCCGCCGAGGATCCCGACCCCGGGCCACGGCGCCGACGGTTCGCGTTGGTCAGCGGCAACGTCGTCGCACTCGGCACGGTCAGCCTGATCACCGACGTATCGGCCGAGATGGTGGCTGCCGTGCTGCCCCTCTATCTGGTGCTGGGCCTGCACCTCAGCCCGGTGGCCTTCGGCGTCCTGGACGGCGTCCACACCGGCGCCACAGCGCTGCTGCGGGTCGTCGGTGGTTTCGCCGCCGACCGGTTCCGGCGGCGCAAGTTGATCGCCGGCATCGGCTACACCCTCTCGGCGGTCGCGAAGCTCGGTCTGCTGCTCGCCGGCCGGTCGATACCGGCGATCGGCGCCGTCATCGCCGTCGACCGAATCGGCAAGGGCGTACGCAGCGCGCCGCGCGATGCGCTGATCACGCTCTCCACGCCACCCGAGGCGCTGGGTCGGGCGTTCGGGGTGCACCGGGCGATGGACAGCGTCGGGGCGTTCCTCGGGCCGCTCGCCGCGTTCGCGGTCCTGCTGGTCGTCGGGCAGTCCTACGACGCGGTCTTCGTCACCAGCTTCTGCATCGCGGCTCTCGCCGTGGTCGTGCTCGTGCTCTTCGTCCGCGAGCGGCCACCCGGCGAGGCGGCGGACGGCGGAACGGTGGACGGCGGGCCGTCGGACGGGCCGGGCGACCCGACTGTCTCCGTGCGCGAGGCGTTCGGTCTGCTGCGCGGCGGACCCGCCCGCCGGCTGGTGCTGGCCGCCGCCATGCTCGGGCTGGCCACCATCGGCGACGGCTTCGTCTACCTGTTGCTGCAACGCCGCGAGGACCTCGGCCTGCGCTGGTTCCCACTGCTCGCCGTGGGGACCAGCCTGGCCTACCTGCTGCTCGCCGCCCCGCTCGGCGTACTCGCCGACCGGATCGGCCGCCTGCCCGTGGTGATCGGCGGCTACAGCGCCCTCGGCGCGACGTACCTGCTGCTGGCCGGCCCGGTCGACGGCTGGCCCCTGATCGCGCTGACGCTGGCGCTGTACGGCGCGTTCTACGCGGCCACCGACGGCGTGCTCATCGCGCTCGCCGGCCCGGTGCTGCCGGCGCGGCTGCGGACCACCGGGATCGCGCTGGTGCAGACCGGGCAGGCCCTCGCGTACCTCGTCTCCTCCGTGCTGTTCGGGCTCGCCTGGCAGGCGTGGGGGCCGGAGAACGCGATCCGCGCGGCGGCCGTCGCCGTCGCCGGCGTGCTGGTCGGCACGCTCCTCCTGCTGGCCTCCCCGTCCCGTCTGACCACCCGGAAGGTGCCCCGATGACCGCGATGTCGAACCGAGCGAAGCTCGGCGTGGTGGTCGCCTCGGCCGTACTGCTGGGCAGCGTGGCCGCCGGCTACGTGGCCGTGGCGGCGGAACCCGCCTCGGCGCCGCCGCCCGCCACCGGCGACCAGGCGCTCACCCTGGCACCCGGCCCGCGCCTGTTGGCGATCACCGATCGGCACCTGTCCACAGTCGCGACAGCCGATCCCGCCGGGTCGCGTACGGTCTCCGGCCTGGAATGCCTCCGGGTGTACGCCGCCGCCGGCACCGGTGTCTGTCTGAAGCCGGAGACCGCGTGGTCGTACCAGATGGTCGTGCTCGACGCGGCGCTGCGCCAGACCCGGGCGATCAGCGTGCCGGGACTGCCGAACCGGGCCCGGGTCTCGGCGTCGGGCCGGATGGTCTCCTGGACCACGTTTGTCGGTGGTGACTCGTACACCTCCAGTGGCTTTTCCACCCGCAGCGGTATCCTCGACACCCGCACCGGCACCACGGTGGCCTCGCTGGAAGAGTTCGCGATCACCCGGGACGGCCGGGGCTACCGCAACGCGGACGTCAACTACTGGGGTGTCACCTTCACCGCCGACGACAACCGCTTCTACGCGACGATGGCGACCGGGGGCAGGAGGTACCTCGTCCGCGGTGATCTCGCCGCCCGTACCGTCGAGACGCTGAAGGACAACGTCGAGTGCCCGTCGCTGTCACCGGACGGCACCCGGCTCGCGTTCAAGGAGGCGATCGGCGCCGACCCGGCGAAGGGCTGGCGGCTGTCAGTCCTCGACCTGGCGACCATGCGGGTCACCGCGACCGCCGAGACCCGCAGCGTCGATGATCAGGCCGCGTGGCTGGACAGCGGGAAACTCGCCTACACGCTGCGTCGGGACGACGGCCAGCCCGACGTCTGGAGCGTCCCGGCGGACGGGTCCGGCGCGGCGACGCTGGCGATCCCCGGTGCCGAGTCGCCGTCCCCGCTCACCTGACGGTCCGGCCCCGGCGGCTCGGACACCTGAACGCCTTGGCGCGGACAGCATTCCGCCATGTCGGATTCCGCCCCGTACCCATCGCCGTTCATCGACGTTCCCGAGGCTGTTGACCATGACAAGGCTGAGCCGTCGCATCTTCGTCCTCAGTGGACTGGTGACCGCCGGAGTCGCTGTGACACCCCGCCAGGGTGCCCGCGCCGCGGTTCCGTACCCCTTCAAACTCGGTGTGGCGTCCGGTGATCCGGCGCCCGACAGCGTGGTCCTCTGGACCCGGCTGGCACCATCCCCGCTCAACGCCGACGGGCAGGGCGGCATGGCCAACGCCGACGTGACAGTGGAGTGGCAGGTGTCCACCACCGACCGGTTCACCTCGCTGGTCGCCTCCGGATCGGTGGTCGCCCGCTACGCCGACGCGCACTCCGTGCACGCCATCGCGGGCGGGCTCGCCGCCGACTCCGACTACTACTACCGGTTCCGGGCCCAGGGCCAGATCTCGCCGGTCGGCCGGACCCGGACCACCCCGGCGCCCAGCGCCTTCGGCCGCGACCTCGTGATGGCCTTCGCCTCCTGCGCCCACTACGAGGCCGGCTACTACACCGCCTACCGGCGGATGGCCGAGGACAACCCCGGCCTGATCCTGCACCTCGGCGACTACATCTACGAGGGTGGCGTCGGCACCTCCGCCGTGCGGCAGCACGTCGGCGCCGAGATCGTGTCGCTGGCCGACTACCGCCGCCGGTACGCGCTGTACAAGTCCGACCCGGACCTACAGGCGGCCCACGCGGCGGCTCCCTGGCTGGTGGTGCCGGACGACCACGAGGTGGAGAACAACTACGCCAACATGGTCCGCAACGACAGCAGCCCGACGCTGACCGCCGCCCAGTGGACCGCCCGGCGGACCGCCGCGTACCGGGCCTACTACGAGAACATGCCGCTGCGACCGGCGTCCGCCGCCAACGGCAACAGCATCCCGCTGTACCGGCGCATCCGGTGGGGGCAACTCGCCACCTTCCACATGCTCGACACCCGCCAGTTCCGCGACGACCAGGCCTGCGGGGACGGCTGGAAGGTCTGCGCCGACGCCGACCTGGCCTCCCGGTCGCTGACCGGCGCCGCCCAGGAGGCGTGGCTGCTCGACGGGCTGGCCCAGCGCTACGGCACCTGGGACATCCTCGGCCAGCAGGTCTTCTTCGCCCAGCAGCTCGACGCGAACGGGGCGGCGAGCATGGACGCGTGGGACGGCTACCGGGCCTCCCGCAGCCGCATCCAGACCGGCTGGCAGCAGCGCGGCGTACGCAACCCACTGGTGCTCACCGGCGACGTGCACCGGTCGTGGGCAAACGACCTCAAGGCCGACTACGCCAACCCCTCCTCGGCCACCATCGGCACCGAACTGGTCTGCACCTCGATCAGCTCGACCGGCAACGGCAGCGGCAGCACCACGGTCCCGAACGCGGCGGCCAACCCGCACCTGAAGTTCTACTCGGACCGGCGCGGCTACGTCCGTACCACCATCAGCCGTACCCAGGTCCGGGCCGACTTCCGCGCGGTGAACACGGTGACCGAGCACGGCGCGGCGGCGTCCACCGTGCGGTCGTTCGTCATCCTCGACGGCCAGCCCGGCCTGCAGGCCGGGTAAGGGAGAGAGAGCCACCATGACCGTGACAACCGCACTGCTCACCGCGTCCCTGCTGGTCCCGAACGTGCTTCTCGGCCCGACCGCGATGACCGCCGAGGCGGTCACCTGGACCACCGCGAACAGCGTCGCCACCGGCGACCAGGACCTGCCCTCCATCGCCATGAACCGCAACGGTCACGTCGCTGTGGCGTGGGAGGACGACCGGGACAGCACCGCCCCGCAGGACGACACCCACAGCGAGATCTACCTGCGGCTGTTCCGCGACGGCACGCCCGCGTACGAGCTGAAGCTCTCCACCGGGGGGACCAGCGGGGCCGCCTGGCGGCACGTCAGCCCCGATGTGGGGCTCGACGACCGGGGCAACGCCGTGGTCGTCTGGGCCGCCGACGGCGACGGCAACGGCGTCTACAACATCCAGTACCGGGTGGTGTCGCCCGCCGGCGCGGTGCTCGGCTCCGGGCAGGCCAACGCCAGCGACGCCGGGCAGCAGATCTGGCCGAAGGTCTCGGTCGACCCGGACGGCGCGCCCACCAACGCCGCCGCCGTCGGCTTCACGGTGGTCTGGGAGGACGTGCAGGGCACCGCTCCCGCCACAGTCAAGGCCGCCGGGTTCACCGCGGCCACCACCAAGGCGTACGAGGTGACGGCCTCACAGACGACTGGTACCCACCACCGTCCCGACGTGGCGGTGTCCGCCTCCGGCGAGGCACTGGTGGTCTGGGACGAGGACGCCGACGCGAACGGCTCGTACAACATCGGGCTGACCCGGTTGGCCCGGTCCAACGGCGCCGTGACGCTGTCGCGGCGGACGGCCAACGCCCAGAGCGGCGGGCAGCAGCAGCGTGCCTCGGTGGCGGCGAACTTCGCCGGTGACTTCACCGTCGGCTGGGAGTCCGACCACACCGGCACCCGGGGTGTCTGGGCTCGATCGTTCACCGCGACGGCCGTGGCCCGGCACGACGAGGTCCCGGTCTCCACCGCCATCGGTGCCATCGCTCCCGGCGTCGGCATCGACGACCAGGACAACGTCGTGGTGGGCTGGACGGTGTCCGGCGCCAACCCGGACGTCTGGGCGCGGGGCCTCAACCCGGACGGCACGTCCAGCGGCCGGCTGGCGGCCCAGGCGCTGAGCCAGACCACGACAGGTCGCCAGGAGCACTTCGCGGTCGCCGCGTCGCCCTGGGGTGAGGTGAGCGTCTGCTACACCGACGACAACGACGGCAACTCCTTCGACCAGGTGCTCCTCGGCCTGGGGACGACGAACTCCACCTGGCTGATGTCCGCGGACGAGCTGCGCCGGCTGAAGGCGCGGGCGGGCGTCACGACCCACTAGGGCGCGGCTCGCCGCCGGCGCGCGCCACCCCGTCGTCCCCGCCGAGGGACGACGGGGCGGCCACGGCGCGCAGAGTGATCGACTCGTCGGTGTGGTCGACCTCCAACAACGTCCCGGCCGGGAAGCTCGCCACCGTCTCGGGTGGTAACTGGATCGTGCCGTCGCCGGCCACCACGGCGAAGTCACGGCCGTCGCGCCCCTCGGCGCCGACCCGGCCGTCCCGGATGGTGACCGCTCGGCCCAGTCGGGCGCCTACCTCACCGTCGTGGGTCACCACGACCACAGTGGTGCCGCGCTCCCCGTTCACGGCGGCGAGAGCCGCGAGCACCTCGTCCCGACCGGACGCGTCGAGTTGGCTGGTCGGCTCGTCGACCAGGAGCAGCCCGGGCCCGGCCGCGAGCCCCTGCGCCAGAGCGGCCCGCTGACGCTGCCCCGGGGTCAGGTCGCCCACCCGCCGCGCGCCTGCGCCGGCGAGACCCACGAGGTCCAGGATCGCCTCCGGCGGGTCGAGCCGGCGCCCGGCGAGGCGTGCTGCGGGTCGCTGCGCCAACCAGATGTTGCGCGACAGCGACACGTACGGCAGCAGGTTGCGTTCGGCGCCCTGCAACACGGTGCCGACCGTGGCCCCGCGCAGGGCCGCCAGACCCTTGGACGAGAGCCGGGACAGCTCGTGCTCGCCCACGTACACGCGTCCGGCAGAGGGTTGCATGAGCCCGCCGAGGATCGCCACCAACGTGGACTTTCCCGAGCCGGACGGCCCCACCAACGCGAGCATCTCGCCCGCCGAGATCCGCAGGTCCACGCCGGAGAGCGCGACGACGTCCCCGCTGGCGGTGGGGTAGATGTGGATCAGCCGGTGGCAGGCGACCGCCAGACCGCCAGCCGAATGCGCCGCGGTCACCGGCTCGTCCTGCCGCGCGGCGGCGGTCATCGCCCGCTCCGGCGGCGTACCGAGGCGGCGACCACCCGACCGAGCACGACCGCCGTGAGGGCGAACAACGCGACCGCGGGCACGACGAACAACAGCAGCCGACCGACGTCCGGCCACTCGGGCAACGGGACCGGTGAGCGGCCGTCACTGAACAGGCGCTGCCCGCCGCGCGTGAGCAGCCAGATCACCACTGTGACGAGAGCGCCCGAGACGGCGGCGACAGCGACCGGCCACCCGTAGCCGCCACGGAGGGCGCGTGGCGGTAACCCCTGTCGACGCAGCGCCACCAACATGGCCACCCGGGGACGCTGCTCGGCCACCGCCATCGCGATCAGGCCGGCCGCCCCGATCAGCACCCCCGCCAGCGCGGCGAACATGTTGAAGCGCACTGCCAACGCCGTAGCCTGGCGATCGAATCCCTGGCGTAGGGCCGTGGCTGTCCGGTCAGTCTCGATGACCAGACCCTGTGCGCGAAGTCGGTCGAGGACGTCAGTGGGGGCCGCCCGAGCCAACCAGACCTCCTCGTTGCCGTTCTGACTGGCGACGGCGAGTCGATCCGCGTACTCCAGGTCGACGATCAGACCGGATCGACCGAGCCGCGGCAGACGATCGGCCAGACCCCCGACCAACGCCCTGGTCGGTGTCCCGTCGACCCCGTCGTACGCATGGATCCCGCCGAGCGGAGTCCCCGCTGATCGGGTCAGGTAGACGGGTAGCGGAAAGGGCGCGTCGACAACAGCGATGCCGGCCGGCGTCGCACGCCGGTTCTCCGCCACGGAGAGGATCAGCGCCGCATCCGTGCCGCTCGCGACGTCGAGGAAGGTGTCATCCGGATCGGACAGCCGCCACCGCGTCGTATCGGCGAACTGCGCACCGGTCAGCACAAGCGTCTCGCGACCGCCGTCTTCATCGCCGGTTCGCAGTGCCTCGAAGCGGACCTCCAGGTTCCCGGAAACCACCGGTGCGACGATGTCGATTTTGACCAGCCGGCATTCCTGCACGCACTCGGGCACCTGGAGGACGTAGCCCTTGCGGCCGGGCTCGATGTCATCGCGAGAGGTGACCACTCGGGTGCCGTTGGCGCTGGAGACTGTGACCGCGAGGCGGACCTTGTTGCCGCCGAAGACCTTGGCGTCGAAGTTGGCGGAGATCTGAACGGTGAGCAGGCGCCCGCGTAGTCGTACAGGTGCCCCGGGCGCAGCTGGGCGGATCTTTCGTGCAACCTCCGCCAGGGACACGCCGTAGGACGGATGCGGCCCGGCCACTGTCGCCAGCCGGTCGGAGTCCACAGCCAGCAGCGGTGTGCCGACCGTGGAGGACGAGGCCGTCACCACCGTGGCCATCGCGAACCGACCCTCGGGATCGGCCGCCCGAACGGCTGCCAACAGGTGCGAACGCGACGTCGCGTCGACCTCGACCACGCGCGGCGCACCGACCTCGACGGTCGCCCGATCACGGTAGGCGGCCGACGCGACCTCGCTCGTGGCGACGGTGAATGCGAGCATCGCGACGACCACCGTGAGCAGCGCGATCAGGGGCCGGAACCGTGGTTGCCGGGCCACCTGCACCAGGGCGAGACCACTGGCGGTCCGGCCACGCGACAGCAGCGCACCACCCACCGCCGCGCCGGCGATCATGGCGACTCGCGCCAGCAGCACCCCTGCGGCGAGCGCCCCGAGGACCGGCGCCACCAGTGCCAGTCCGCTGGGCGGTCCGCCGGAGCGCAACTGCACGACGGCAGCCACGGCGACGGACACCGCGACGACATCACCGATTGTCGCCCGCCATCCCCGTACCCGTGCCGGCACCCGGCGTAGCAGGTCGACGACCGGTGCGGACAACATCCGCGCCTGGGCGAGCAGTACCGCGGCGAGCGCGCCGAGGGCGCCGATGGCGGCGAAGCCGATCACGGTGGCGTCCATCGTGACGTCGGCGCGGGCAGGAAGGGTGCGCGCGGCGAGCAGTGTGGCAGCGGCGAGGCCACCCAGGCAGCCGAGGGGGATCGCGACCAACGCGGGTGCGGCGTGCTCGCCGATCGCCAGCACCCACAGGCGTCGGCGCTGCACCCCGCGGAGCAGGAGCAGGCCCTGCTCCGGTCGCCGCTGGTCGGCGGCCGAACTCACCGCGACGAAGAGCACCAGCCAGCAGAGCAGGACCAGCAGCCCGGCGCCCAGCGTCACGCCGTCGGCCAACTGCCCTCGTTGCACGGTGACGCGATCAAGCAGGCTCGGCACTGTGGTGCCGGCACCGAAGCCCTCGCGGCTACCGTCGCGCTGCACCACAGTGATCGCGTCTCGCAGGCCCTGCACGCGCCGGCTGTCCAACAGGTGCTCGGTGACGTAGAGGTCGGCCGTCGACACGTGCAGGATCGCCTGTTCGTCGGCCAGGGGTGCGGCCTCGGCGGTGAAGATCGCGTCCTGGGCGCTGCCCGCGATCGACGTGCCGGGCGGCCCCGCGGCGGGTGGCCGAATGAACTCCCCGCCGAGCCAGAACGAATCGGTCACGTCCCGCGGTCGGTAGACACCGGCTACCCGCACCGGCACCGCGCCGAAGGTGAACTGATCGCCGACGACGACGCCGAGCCGGGCGGCGGTGTGCGTGCTGACCATGACCTCGGGGAGTTGACCCCTCGGGGTGGACCGAGGGCAGGCTCCGGTCAGGTCGACCCGCTCGCAGACCCCCGCTCGGAAGGTCAGATTCGAGGTGACGCTCCCGGCCTGGCCGGCGGCGACACCACCGCTCTGCGCGCCCAGGACGACGTCGAATCCGGCCGGCGTGAGTTGCCTGACCTTGGCCGCGAACACGGTGCCTGCGGGGTCAGCCGGCATTCCCGGATATTCGACGGCTTCGGTGAGCCGCACCCGAAGCTCGTTCGGCGACGCCTTCGACATCTCGTAGCTGGCCAGGGACTGCCCGGCCGCGGCGACATAGCTCGGGGCCGCCGCGGCGGCGGCACTGGCGAGCACCGCGAGCAGGAGCACCGCCAAGGCGTGTGCCCGGCGTGCCGCGAGCGCTCCCCAGATGACGATCAGCATTGATGGTGAGGGTATTGACGTGACCGATCGGCCATTGTCCCGGCGAGTGGACCGAAACCTAACAGTTACGGCTCTCCCTCAACCGCGAACGATCTCCGCCCGCCCTTCGAGGAGGTGCAGTTCCGCCTCGCAGGCGGCGGCCACCTCCGGGTCGTGGGTGGCGAACACGACGGCGGCGCCCCGCCGCGCCTCATCGTGGAGCAGATTCAGAATCCGCTGTCGGTTCCCCGCGTCCAGCTCGCTTGTCACCTCGTCGGCCAGCAGCACATCGCCGCGCAGGGCCAGGCCGCGGGCGACGGCCGTACGTTGCTGCTGGCCGCCGGACAGCTCCTCGACGAGCTGGTTGGCCTGGCCGCAAAGGCCCAGCAGGTCCAAGGTCGCGGCGGTTTGTTGACGGGCCTCGGGTGGTGTCGCGCCGTCGGCCGTGAGTGCCACCTGGAGGTTCTCGGCCGCGGTGAGGATCGGGGCAAGGCCGTTGTCCTGCGGGATGAGGACGATCCGGTGCTCGACCGCGTGATCCCGGTCGCGCAGCGGCTTCCCGTCGACAGTCACTGAGCCGTCCCGTGGCCGCAGCAGCCCCGCCATCGCGTGGAGCAGGGTGGTCTTGCCGGCGCCCGACGACCCGGTCAGTGCCAGGACCCGACCCGGTCGGACCGTCACCGAGATGTCAGTGAGGACGGCCGGCGCGTCGCCGTAGCCGACCGAAACCCCGTGCAAGCTCAGCACGTGCCACCGCCCCTCCCCGGCGCCGATGATGCGCAGACTGCCACGGCGAGCGGGAGTCGCACAATCCCGTCGATCTGTCTGCGGTACGCCATGGTCAGTCGGCTCGGGTCAACCGCTCGTAGAGGACCAGGGCGGTGAGGAAGGCCGCCAGGAGGCCGAGGGCGGCGACCGCGGGCACGATCCGGGCCACCGGCACCAACAGAAGGACGACGCCGATCGCGACGAGCGGACCCGGCGATCCACCGACGGTCAGCCGGAGGAACAGCAGACGACCGATGAGGTAGAGCGCGGTCCCGCCGTAGAGCACAGCGGCCCCCGGCCATCCCATCGGCTCCCCGGCGGGGTGCCGGGGCTGATCGGTCAGGCTCGCGAGGATCAGGTGGACGCCCAGGGCGAAGTAGACGACCCCGGCGACCAGCGGCAGGTGCGCCAGCGTGTACGCGTCCGACGCCAGCTGTTGACGGCGTCGGGAACGCGGCGAGGCCGAGGTCAGCACCTCCGCGGCGGCCGGGGCGACGCCCACGAAGTAGAGCCACCACAGGCACACGGTCGCGGCGAAGCCGAACACCGCGGCGAGCAGCACCGGCCAGGCGATCACGGTCAGGCCCGCGCCGGCCCCGGCCGACAGCAGGGACTCACCCAGCACGATGATCAGCACCAGACCGTGGCGTTCGGCGAAGTGAGCCCCGCTGCGGACCTCGCCGAAGCTGGCGGCGGTGGCGATCCGGCCGCCGCCGAAGTCGACGACGAACGCCACGGTCCACAGCACGGCCTGTGCGGTCCCGCCGAGGATGGCTCCCACCAGCAGCGGGGCCCAGGCGAGTGTGGTGGACACGGCGAAGCGCAGGGTCTGCCGCCGGTACTGCGGGTTGCCGGCGGAGGCGTAGGTCATCAGGCCGAGGTGCAGCCCGCGGACCACGATGTAGGCGATGGCCAGTGTGAGCGGCGGGCTCAGCACCCCGTCGTGGCGCTGCCACGCCTGTGGGATCACCAGCGCGGCCACGAAGATGGCGGCCATCGCCACGAGCATCCCGGCCAGCACGGGCCCGTTGTCGGCGCGGACCTGGTTGCCCAGCCAGGCGTAGCAGCTCCACGTGTACCAGAACCAGAGCAGGAGCAGCAGCCCCTGGTAGAGGGTCAGCGGCCCCAGCGACTCCGCCATGAAACCGATGAGCCTCGTGAGCGCGAACACCAGGACCAGGTCGAAGAAGATCTCGAAGGTGGTGGCCCGGTGTGCCTCCTCGACCAGCACCGGCCCGGAC
Organism: Micromonospora vinacea; assembly: GCF_015751785.1. Taxonomy (NCBI): domain Bacteria; kingdom Bacillati; phylum Actinomycetota; class Actinomycetes; order Micromonosporales; family Micromonosporaceae; genus Micromonospora; species Micromonospora vinacea. Next base: position 4,010,388 of record NZ_JADOTY010000001.1, read on the forward strand.
CGGTGGACGCGGCTCATCCGCTCATCCTGGTCTGCTGACCACCCTGGCCGGGGGTCAACGCGCAGCTGCGACCGGATCAGCCGAAGAGCAGGTCGAGATGGGCGTCCAGTGCGCCCAGCGCCTGTTCGGCGGTGTACTGCCCGCCCAGCAGGTAGACACCGAGCCCCTCCATCAGCGCCAGCAGGCCGGCAGCGGCGGCGGCGCCGTGGCGGTCGGGCAGGAGGCTGGCGATGAACCCGGTGAACTGGGCGGTGTCCTCGTGCAGGCGGGGCGCGGTCGATGGTCGCACCGCCGTGTAGGCGAGGAACGCGAGCGCCACCCGCCCGTTGTCGCGGGTGCCCTCGTCGAGCGGCAGCAGCGCGGCGAGCATGGTGCGCAGCAGCTGCCGGGGCGGCGGGTTCCCGCCCAGCCGCGCCACCGCCTCGGTGACCCGGAGCTGGCTGCGCTCGCGCACCACACTCAACGCGAACGCCATCATCTCGTCCTTGGTCCGGAAGTAGTGCTGGACCATCCCGGCGGACACGCCGGCCTCGGCGGCAACGTGTCGGAGGCTGACGGCCTCCAGGCCCTGATCGGCGGCGACCCGCATCAGCGCGTCCGCGATGAGGGTGCGTCGCTCCTGGTGATCGACCTTCTTGGGCATGGCCTCGATCGTTTCACAGTGGGTGGCCCGGAGACCCCGCCAGCGCGGCGGTCACCGGCTGACGGGGTGGCTCGTGGGGGTGCCCCGGGCGCTGCGCAGCAGGCCGTCCGGGTCGTCGGCGTACAGTCGCAGCTCGTTCATCGGCAGGGACCCGGTCTTCGGCAGGTCGAAGGTCAGCGGCCGACGCAGCAGGACGTCGATGCTGGTCTGGCTGCCGACCGAGATGGACACCACCCGTCGGTCGCCCTCCTGCTCGACCTGCACCGATCTGCTCGACGGCAGCGAACGGTAGCGCTTGCGCAACGCCTCGATGTCCGTCCACGGGATCCAGATGTCGATGCCCCAGCTGAGCCGTACCCGAAGACCCCGGTCGCCCACGACGTGAGGGTGGATGGTCATGCTGGCGAACAGACCGATCATCCAGAGCAGACCCCAGATGCCGAGGCCCAGCACGATCCAGCGGGCGGGCCGCCACGGCACCACGTGGGTGACCACCACGTCGAAGATCGGGATCTCCACGACCGACAGGCCGATGAAGATGCCAAGGATCGGCTTGACCACGCCGAGGTAGCCGAACGGCTCGTCGCCGGGCCCCAGCGGCAGTGGGCGACGCCGCGCCCACGCGTACAGGCTGCGCCACGTCGCGGCCTCGGCTTCGGCCGCCCGACGCAGCAGCGGGCCCACCCGCGCCCTGATCGGTGTCTTCGTGTCGGTCATGGTCGTCCTTCTCGTTCGGGGGCCGACGGTCCGTGCAGCGTGACGGTTCCGGCGCCGCCGTCCACGGTGACCAACTGCCCGGTGGTGATGGTCCGGGTGGCGTCCGGCACGCAGATGACTGCGGGAATGCCGTACTCGCGGGCCACGGTCGGGCCGTGCGCCATGATCGCGCCGGTCTCGGTGACCAGCGCCGCCGCGGTGAGGAACAGCGGGGTCCAGCCGGGGTCGGTGGTCGCGGCCACCAGAATGTCGCCGGGCTCGACGTGGGCGCTGCCCGGGTCGTGGACGACCCGGGCGGGGCCGGTCACCCGGCCCGCCGACGCGCCCACTCCGGCGAGCGTCCCGTCGCCGGCTGGCACGACCGGCAGGACGGTCTCGACATCCGTGCCGTCGGAGAGCAGCGCCACCGGCACCGTCCGACGCCGCAACTCCCGGCGGTGCACCGCCCGTCGGGCGGTCACGGTCCCGCGCAGATCAACACCCTGGTGTACGGCGGTGTGCGCCTCGTCGAGGGTCAGGAACATGATGTCGTCGGGCTGGTCGAGCAGGCCGGAGTCGTGCAGGTCGGCTCCGATGAGCAGCAGTTGGCGGCGCGTCTCCCGCAGCGGGTACAGCCCGGCGAACTTGCCGGCCTCGCGCAGGCCGGCCAACGATCGGGCCCGGCGCAACAGGAAACCGACCAGCCTGCCCCGCACCGGCCGTCGACGGCGGGCTCGCGTGGTCAGCTCCCGCAGTGCCGTCTCCGCCGCCGAAGTGGCCCGCTGGAAGCGTTGGTCGGGGCCCTGCCGCGGATCGGTGACCCGCAGGTAGTTGGCGACCGCGGCGAAGACCGGTGTGGGGTCCTCCGCCCAGCGCGGCACCCCGAGGTCGACTTCGGCGACGCCCCGGTGACCGTAGACGTCCAGGAAGGCCGCCATGCCGATGTCGGGCAGCGTCCCGCGACGGTAGCGCGCGGCCAACTCGGCCGGCGGGGTGTCGAGGAGAAGCTGGCGGTGGTCACCCGCGCCCTGGGCGAGCCGCCACAGGGCCAGGTCCATCTCGATGGTGACGTTGTGCGGCATGCCGCCCAGCACGGCGTGGATCTCGTCCGGCCCGGCGATGCCCTTGAGCAGGGCGGTCGGCAGCGCGGTGGCCAGCATTCCGGCGACGATCGGCCACATGATCGCGTCGGCGCTGTCGTCGGGGTCGGCGTCCTGCGCCTGCACGAAGCGCAGCCGGTCCGCCGTGGTACGCAGGTCGGCGGGGGCGGCTGAGCGTACTCTCAGCTGCTCGATCGCCTCGAACATCCGGGTCCGCGCGGCCTCGGGACGGGCCAGCGCCCGCAGGATCCCCACCACCGCGCGGCCTGCCGTCCGCAGCGACGCGCCCCCCGGTGCCCCACTGCGCCGCGCGCCGCCGCCGGTCGGCGCGAACCGGGGATCCGCGAGCACGTGCAGCATCACCGCCTGGGCGCGCGGCCCGAAGTCGACAGCCAGGAGCTTCACCAGTCGCTTGCGGGACGACCGGTCGCGGGCGAGGTCGGTCAGGTCGCCGTAGAGGCGGCCGCCGATGTCGACGATGTCGACCCGCACCCCGAGGGCGGCGAGCATCGCGGCGATCTGCGCCCGCAGGGTCGACATGCCCATCGGGGTGACCGGTTGCCGCATGCCCTGGACGTGCCCGAACTCCAGGTAGACGCGGGGGAGGGGCTTTCCGCTCGGCGGTGGGGCGGGGAACAGGCTGGTGATCGGCCGGGACTGGAGGAGCCACAGCACGTCGTCCGCGTCGATCGCCCACTCGACGTCCTGTGGGCAGCCGAAGTGGGCCTGCAACCGTTCCCCGACGGCGCGGAGGCGGGCCAGTTGGGTGGCTGTCAGGCAGCCGGCCTCGTCGCGAGTGACGTCGTCGAGGACGTAGTGGTCGACGGCCGTGGCGCCGTCCACCACTGTCGTGCCGAGGCCGGCGGCGGCGTCGACGGCCATCTCGTCGCGGCGCCCGGTCAGCGGGTTCGCGGTGAACAGCACCCCCGCCACCGCGGGGGTGACCATGCGCTGCACGACGACGGCCATTCGCACCGTCTGGTGATCGATGCCGCGGGCGTCGCGGTAGGCGGTCGCGCGGTCGCCGTGCAGCGAAGCCCAGCACTTCTCGATGGCGGCGATCAGTTCGGCGGTACCGCTGACGTTGAGGACGCTGTCCTGCTGACCGGCGAAGCTCGCGTCCGGCAGGTCCTCGGCGGTGGCGCTGGAGCGCACCGCCACCGGGCCTGCGCCGAGCCGCTGGTACGCGGCGACGACCTCGGCCGTGGGGACGACGCCGAGTCGGTGCGCCTCGGTGGTGACGCAGAAACCGTCGGGGACCCGTTCGCCGTGCCGGATCAGCTCGCCCAGCCCGGCCGCCTTGCCGCCGACCAGGGCGGTCATGTCGGCGGTCACCTCGGACAATGCGATCACGTGCATGGCGGCCCACTCTCTTTGCAATACAACTGCATTGCATCTGACCGTACCCGCTTGGCGATGCGACTGCAATGTCACCGCCGTGGGTGCGCCACCTCCGGGCCGGGGTCTTGCCGGGATCTGCCATGCTCGGGCCGGTGACGACCGGCCGCCCGCCCAGAGCCCGTTCCCACCGCCGCCCTCGAAGCCGAGCCATCCGCGTCCTCCTCGCGCTCGTCGCGCTGGCGGCCGTCCTGGGCATCGCGGTGGTCGCGGTGCCGATGCTGCGACCGGCCGGGCCCCGCCCGCTCTTCCAGATGCCGGTGACCTGCGGCGAGACGTGGCAGCTCAGCACCTACCCCGGTCACGACGACTACGACGTCGACTTCTTCCCGGTCGAGGGCGAGACGTGGGGACGTCCGGTGCTCGCGTCGTACGCCGGGACGGTCACCGTGGCGGGCATCAACGGTTCGTTGGGCGGCCGGACCCCGGAGGACCCGGACGGCCCACGCGGGCGCGGCGGCGGTTACTGGGTGAAGATCGACCATGGCGGCAAGTGGGAGACGCAGTACCTGCACATGCTTGAACCGCCACTGGTCACCGTCGGTCAGAAGGTCGCCCAGGGTGACCAGATCGGGCGGCTCGGCAGCACCGGCAACTCCGGCGCACCGCACCTGCACTACGAGCAGCGCCGCGGCTGGGAGAAGGTCGAGACCCACTTCGACGGCGTCCCGTCGGGCATCACCACCGACGAGCGCGAACAGATCCTCCGGCGGGTGAGCAACAACTGCCCGACCGTCTCCTGAGGAACGCAGTTTGCCCGGCGAGGCTCGGGGGCACTGATTCGGGAGACAGCGCAGACGCAGGGAGGAGCCAGCCATGGTCAAGGGTGACGTCGACACGTACCACGAGGACGGGCAGTGGAAGAACAAGCCGGAGGGCCAGGAGCGGGCCAGCAGCACGCATGACGTGAAGGCCGACGCGCAGGCCCAGGGCCGCGAGATGGCGGCCGACCGCGGCGTCGAACACGTGATCAAGAAGCAGGACGGCACGATCGGGGAGAAGAACACCTACCCCCGCAGCCGTGACCCCCGGGACATCGAGGGCTGACAGGTTCCAGTCTCAGCGGACCGGCCTCCTCGGCGCGATCGAGGGGGTCGGTCCGGTTTCGTGTGGTCCGAAGTCGGACGACTTCGTTGCAGTGTGAGCGATATAGGTGATTTGGGGGATATAGTCCGGATCGAGACTGGAGTGAAAGCTGGGAGTGGGCATGCCGTTTCGGGGCTGGCGTCGGTCGAGCACCAGCGCAGCGCTGGCCGTAGCCGTGACCGTGGCAGCTCTCGTGGTCGCGCCACTCCCGGCGTCGGCGGCCGGCTCCGTCCTGTTCGACCAGCCCTTTCACAACAACACCGCGAACGGCATCGGCGCGGTGTCGCTGCCAGGCGTGCCCGGTGCCGGGGCTACCAACGCCGCCTGCCTGAGCGCGGCTGGCAACTCCACCACCGGCCCGCTGCTGAGTTGCACCACCTCCACCGATCCGCAGGGTGCGGGCAAGCTGCGCCTCACCCCGGCCGTCGCGAACCGGCAGGGCGGCGTGTTCGGTGCGGTGAGCGTGCCCACCTCGCAGGGCCTGCATCTGACCTTCAACACCTACCAGTACGGCGGCATCAGCCCCGGAGCGGACGGCCTGGCGTTCGCGCTGGCCGCCGTCGACCCCGCCAACCCGCGGTCCCCGTCGGTGATCGGCCAGTCGGGCGGATCGCTGGGCTACTCGGCGGCGTTCAACGGCGGCTCGGTGGGACTGTCCAATGGTTACCTGGGCATCGGCCTGGACGTCTTCGGCAACTTCAGCAACAGCCTCTACCAGGGCACCGGTTGCACGAATCCGCCCTACATCTCGACCACCAACACGCGGGTCCCCGGCCAGGTGGTGGTCCGTGGGCCGGGCCGCAACGGGGTCGGCTACTGCGCGATCAACAGCACCGCCACCAGTACGTCGTCGCCCGCGCTGCCGTTGCGGGCCACCACCCGTGCCGCGTCCGTGGTGCCGGTGGAAGTCGTCATCAACACCACCTCGTCCCCATTCAGCACCGACACCGGCATCACCACCCCGGCAGGTCAGTACCGGGTCAGGTTCACCCCGGTCGGCGGGGCGGCACGCACGTTGGCGGGCGCGCTCCCGGTGGTGTCGCCGAGCCTGTACCCGTCACCGACCTGGTTGAACGCCAACGGCTACCCACGGCAACTCGCGTTCGGCTGGGTGGGCTCGACCGGCTCGGTCACCGACTTCCACGAGATCGACAACGCCCGCGCGGTCAGCTTCAACCCGGTGCCGGACCTGAACGTGTCGCAGACCAGCGCGGTCGGGGCCAACCCGCAACCCGGTGACCCGGTCACCTACTCGATCACCGCCGGGGTCGATGCCGGCGCCACCGAGACGTCACCGATCTCGGTCACCCAGACCGTGCCCACCGGTGTCGTGCCCCGCGGCGCGTTCGGCTCCGGCTGGGTCTGCGCCGCACCATCCGGACAGACCATCACCTGCACCAACAGCAACGGCCCGTTCGCCGGAGGAACGTCCCTGCCGCCCATCACGGTCGTGGCGACCGTCACCGGCACCGCTGTGACGCCGGCGCTGATCCAGACCGCGACGGTGGCGACCTCGTCGTCGATCGACGCGAACCCGGGTTACACCAGCTTCACCACGCCCGTCGCGCCGGCCACCGCACCGAGCGGCGTCACCGTCACGCCGGCGGAGAGCTCGACCTCCGGGGGCATCGCGGTCACCGTCGGCGGCAGCAATCTCACCGGCGCGACCGCGATCACCATCGGTACGGCCGCCGAGCAGCAGGCCGGCACCTCGGTGGTGCTGTTGCCGTGCAGCTCCGGCCCGGCGGCCGGCTGCTTCACAGTGAACCCGAACGGCACGCTCGGCATCTCGGCCATGCCCGCCCGGTCCAGCCCGGCGACGGTCACGGTCAGCGTCGTCACCCGAGGCTCCGCGGGATCGGCGAACTACGTCTACGCGTCCGCGCCGGGCACCCCGGCCACACCGACCGCGACCGCGGGCGTCACCAGCGCCACCGTGACCTGGACCGCGCCGGCGAACAACGGCAGCCCGATCACCGGCTACCTGATCACCCCGATCCGGGACGGCGTCACCCAACCGACAGTCACCTTCGACGCCTCCACCACCAGCCGCACCCTGACCGGGCTGACCGCGGGCTCGTCGTACGCCTTCCGGGTGGCGGCGGTGAACGCCTACGGCACCGGCGCGGCCAGCCCACCCTCGGCGGCGGTGGTCCCGTACACAGTGCCGGGGGCGCCGACGAACGCCTCAGCCACCGCGGGGACCAACGCCGCCACGGTGAGCTGGACGGCCCCGGCCAACGGGGGGTCGCCGATCACCGGTTACACAGTGACGCCCTACCTCGGTGCCACGGCGCAGACCCCTCAGGTCTTCAGCGGGACCGCCACGACCCAGATCGTCACCGGGCTGACGGCCGGCGCGACGTACACCTTCCGGGTGGCCGCGACGAACGCCGGCGGGACCGGCCCACAGTCGGCCCCCTCCGCGTCGGTGACGGTCAACGCGTCGCCGACGCTGACCTTCCCACCGCCCCCGCCCGGCAAGGCGTACGACCCGTACCAGTACCAGCTGACGGTGACCGGCGGCACGGGCCCGTTCACCTGGTCGGTCAGCGCCGGGAGCCTGCCCGCCGGGCTGACCCTCGACCCGGTGACCGGACTGCTCTCCGGCACGCCCACAGTGTCCGGGACGTTCCCGTTCACCGTCCGGGTGACCGACTCGTTCGACCAGTCCGCGACCCGACCGGTCGACCTGGTCATCACCCCGCTCGGTGGGCTCTCCATCAGCGTTCCGGCGATCTCGGCGCTCGGCACCGTCACCTCGGGCACGACCGGCGTCTCGGGCCAACTCGGACCGGTGACCGTCACCGACGACCGCGGGCCGTTCTCCGGTAACTGGGTCAGCATCGTCACCAGCACCAACTTCACCACGGGCTCCGGCTCGGGTGGCGAGACCATCCCCAACAGCAACATCACGTACGCCTCCGGGCCCGCCCTGGGCAGCACCGGGGTCGGATCCTTCGTCCCGCAGCCCGGAGCGGTGCTGAGCACCCCGCGTACGGCCGCCGGGTGGTCCGGCCAGACGGGAGGCCCGAACTCCGCCACCTGGAACCCGACCCTGTTGGTGACCATTCCGTCCGGGGTGGTGGTCGGCGACTACGTGGCGGTCGTGACGCACTCCGCCATCTAGACCCCGCCCCACACTCCTCGCCCGCCGCCCCGCCTCGTCGATCATGGAGTTGTGGTGGGGGACAAATTATTCTGGTTGTGCCCAAGTCGGCCACCACAAGTCCATGATCGACTCGGCCAGACGGTGCTGCCCGGCCGTTCCCTTCGGAACGGCCGGGCAGTCTCTGTTCGGGACCGTCAGGCCAACTGGGTCCGTTGCCGGCGGACGAGACACCAGCCACCGAGGGTGACCAGCACCAGCAGCGCGATGCCGCCCATCGTGTACACCAGCCAACTCGGCCCGCCGGACGTCGCGACCGTCATCGGCGCCGCGACGGGCAGGACGATCTTCCCGGTCGCGGTGCGTTCCACGGTGCCGCTGGCGAGCTTCACGTGCACGTCCCAGGCCCCGGCGGGCAGGGCCTGGTTGACCTCGATCCGAACCTGACCGCTCTGGCCGGGCAGGATCGTCACGCCGTTCGTCACCTTGAACGGGCCGGCCTGGACCGCCGCCTTGGTCAGCGACAGGGTGCCGGTCATGTCCAGTGCGCGTTCGCCGGTATTGGTGACCTTCGCGGTGACCACGGGGAACTCGCCGGTGCCGGGCTCCGCGGCCAGCCCTTCGATCCGGAAGTCCGTGGGCGGCTCACCACCCGGGCCGACGTCGAGGTAGACCCGGATGCCCACCCGGTGGATCTGGGTGACGTTGCCGGTGCGCCCTGTCGCGCTGGTGACCTGCGCCCAGATCGCGGCGTACCGTTCGCCCTTCGACGCCTTCCTCGGCACGGCGACCTCGACCTCGACAGGTCGTCGCTCGCCCGGGTCCAGCTCCATCGTGGCGGTCTTCAGCCGGATCCACCCGCTCAGTTCGTTGCCCGTACGCCCGTCGGGCACTGTGAAGGCGTTGTTCTCGACCGACGCGGCACCGGAATAGAACTCGATCTTCTGCGTCTCGGCGGAGGTGTTCTGCACCTCGACCCGGCGGTTGATCGTCGTCCCGGGCTTCAGGTGGTCCACGATGTAGACCTGGGCGCGGGGGTCCTGCACCCGGCTGGCCGGGATGTCCAGCATCCGGATGCTGATCGCGGCTTCCTCGGCCGGTTCCTGTCGCTGCTCCCGCACGGCAACGGCTGGTGCCGCCGAAACCCCGAGCGCCACGAGGGCGACCGAGGACAGCAGCACCAGCCGGCCGAGCGGCTCAGAACACCGAATGTGTCACCGTCCCCGTGTAGACACCCTGGACGGTGCCGTCGGGCACGTTCACCACCAGGGTCGGGTTCCAGGTGGCGAAGTTGTTGCCTGTCCCGCCGGTGTGGGTCATCGCCGTCTGGGGGACGTTGATGATCACCTGCTGGGCGGAGGTGGGCTGACCCGGCGTGAAGGTGCCGCCACCCGCGGTCGCCGTCGCGGGACCCGACCAGTACAGGATGTTGATGTTCGGGATCGTCTCCCCGGAGGAGCCGCCGCCGGTGATGAAGTCGGTGGAGATGACGTTGGCGGTCCAGTTGGGGGTGAGCGACCCGCGCTGGTCCAGCACGGTGACCGGGCCGAGCTGACCGGAGACGGTGGAGCCCTCCACGCCGTGCCCGATGTTCGCCGTCGCCGGCACCGTGATCGACAGGCCACCGGCGGCGTCCACGGTGAGGGTCACGATCGTGTCGCCCGTCGTGTCCGCGGCGGCCGGTCCGGCGAGCGCGACGACGGCGGCTACGCCGGCCAAGCCCGCGAGAATCTTTCTACGCATCGAGTCTCCTTTGTCCTAAAGAACCCTTAGAAGCACTTAGAAGACTAACTACGCAAAACACTCAGAACGGACGGAATGGTACGAACGTCACCCGGTGGTCGTGCGCGATCCCGGGTGGTCCGGGACCACCGCTCGTGGTCGTCGCGGAGGCGCGCACGGCAAGGGCTCGGCGCCGTGTTGGCAGCCGAGCCCCGCGAGCAGTTTCAGGCCGCGATCACGTACGGGAACGCGGCGGAACGGGCGGCCTTCGTGACCTCCGAGGTGAGGCCGGCCGTGGTGCCGGTGTTGAGGACCAGTGAGAACATCACCTCGGGCGCGTTGTCGGCCAGGGTGCGCCCGTTGCGGACCGCGAAGCCGAAGTTCGCTGCCGTGCCGACCTTGTACGACAGCAGGTCGGGGTAGAGCTGCCGGGTGACACTCCAGCCGTACGCCTGCGGGTCCGGGGCGGTGCCGTTGGCCTTGACCACCCCGGCGACCGCGTTCGCGATCTCCTCGCCGCCTTCGCTGAGGTCGTTGCTGGGGTGCCGGAAGTTGGCGGGGTTCGAGAAGTCGGTGTCGTGCGGCCAGAAGATCGGCCACATCATCGGGTGGCCGGCGCGGTTGATCTGACGCCAGCCGCCGGCGTCGGTGGCCAGCATGGTGCGACACCACACGCCGATCTCGGTGCCGTCGCGCAGCAGCGGCTCGTCATGGGAGACCTCGAGGACGATCGACTCGACCGTGGTGCCGGCGAAGCTGTTCTTGGCCTGGTCGACCCGCCACGCCGAGCGGTCCACAGGCGAACCGTTCTTGACCGCGCCGTTGATGGTGGCGAGTTCGTCGAGGTCGACGTAGAAGGGGTCGGTGATCCGACCGGCCCAGATCCGGACGTTGACGCCGGTGGTCACCTCGCCGGTGCGCCCCTCGGCGATGGGGGTGCCCATCGCGGCGTCGTCGCGGGCGTCCGCTCCGGTGAGTTCGTACAACTGGAGGGCCTGTCGGGCGTCGCCGTCCGGCTCGCCGAAGGCGAACCGGTAGGCCAGGTCCTCCACCTCGGCGCCATTGATGTGAATCTTGATCTCGTAGCGCGCCTCGGCGTGGAAGCCGCGCTTGATGTCGGCCTTGGTCACCGAGCTGTTGACGTCCATGACGAAGACCGTGGCGCGGTCACCGTTGAAGACGTACAGGTCGTCGATGTACAACTGGCCGCCCTGCGCGGCCAGGGGGGTATCGAGGTGGTGCGACATGAGCTCACTCCCGGAACTGCCGGATTTGGACTAATCCGAACATAGTGGGCGTGAGCCTGGCCTCCCGGCGCATCGAGCCAATCCGGTTCGAGGAGGAGGGAGGCCCTCACGGCGGTGGGCCGCCCGAGTTCTCCTCGGGCGACCCATTCCTTCGTGCCCGTGTGGTCAGATGCGAGACCACTTCTGGTTGGCGGCGCCGAGGCAGTCCCACAGGTGCAGCTTGCCGCCGTTGTTGGGGTTGGCCTCCCGTACGTCCACGCACTTGTTGGCGTTGAGGTTGACCAGGTCGCCGGAGGCGTTGAGGGTGAAGCGTTGCGCGGTGTTGCCGTTGCAACTGACCAGGTTGACCTCGGTGCCGTTGGCGGTGCCGGCCCAGGCCGGGTCCATGCACTTGCCCATCGCGCGGACGGTCCCGTCGGAGGCGAAGGTCCAGCTCTGGGCCGCAGTGGTGTTGCAGTCCCAGATCTGGAGTTTGGCGCCCTCGACCGGGTCGGCGCCGGGGATGTCGATGCAGCGACCGCTCTGCGTGCCCCTGATCCGGTTGGTGCCGGGGGTCGGTTCGCCCCCGCCACCCGAGGTGTAGCTGGACACCCGGACGTAGTCGACGAGCATCTGCTGCGGGAACTGGGTCGAGCCGTCCGGGTAGCCGGGCCAGTTACCGCCGACCGCCACGTTGAGAATCATGAAGAAGGGGTGGTCGAACACCCAGCGGTTGCCGCCGAGCCGGGCCGGATCGACCCGGTGGTACTGCACCCCGTCGACGTACCACGTGATGACGTTCGGCTCCCAGTCCACCCGGTAGGTGTGGAAGGTGTCGGCGAGCGGCGCACCGAGGGTGCGGCTGCCCGTGATGCCGCCGCCGCCGGAGTAGCCGGGCCCGTGCACGGTGCCGTAGACGGTGTTGGGCTCCCGGCCGATGTTCTCCATGACGTCGATCTCGCCGGCGTCGGGCCACCCGCCACCGGTGCCGAGCATCCAGAAGGCCGGCCAGATGCCCTGACCACGCGGGATCTTGATCCGGGCCTCGAATCGCCCGTACGTCTGTGTGAAGGTGGCCGCCGTCAGCAACCGCGCCGACGTGTACTCGCAGCGCCCGTAGTGGCACTGGTAGTTCGCGGGGTTGTCCCGGCGGGCGGTGATGACCAGGTTGCCCTGACCGTCGTGGACGGCGTTGCTGGTGCTGTTCGTGTAGTACTGCCGCTCGTTGTTGCCCCAGCCGCCGCCGCCGATGTCGAACCGCCATTTGTTCTGGTCGACGGGCGTGCCGGCGGGGGAGTTGAACTCGTCCTGCCAACTGATGGGGCCGATGGCGGCCTCGGCCCGGTCGGGGTGCGCCGGGACGACGAGCGCCGTCGCGGTCGCGACGAGGGCGGCCGCCAGGAGTACGAGGGGGCGGAAGCGGAGGCTGGGCCGGGCTGTGAACACGGGAGGCTCCTCAGCGTGGGGGTGATGGAGGCGGTTTACCAGGGTAGAGAGCGCTCTCTAAAGCGAAGCATGTCGATATCGTGTCTTTCTGTCAAGAGTGTTTCCAATATCACGACCGTCCGTTACCGCCCGATGCTGACCAGTGAGCGGCGGAGCGCCGAGCACTGTCGTCAGTGTGGCATCGATCGATGCCTCCGAGATGGACGGCGCCGACCCATCGAAGGAGTTCGGCGCGACCGAGGGTTACTCGATAGCGGTCGAATCGACCCTTCCTATTGCCGTGGGGCGTCCACGCGGGACAGGATGACGAGGCGTGCCGGAAACGTTCCCGTAACCTGCGCGCTGCTGGTCTCTGTCACAAGGAAGTGGGAGTCAGTCATGAGCGAGGCGTCGACGGCGCTGGGTGTGCGCCTCTACCCGGATCTGGTCGAGCGGGGTGGCCTGGCCCCCGCGCTCATCGAAACCGCTGCCCGGCACGGGCTCGATGTCGGCCGGGTGACCGCGCCGGAGCAGGGGCGGGCCCGGTTCACCTGCGCCGAGCTGCACTCCGACGAGGGCGTGGTCTGCGTGGGGCTGGGCTCGCAGGCCCGATACTTCATGATCGACCTTCGCGTCTCGGGTGAGGTCCTGGCGCGCGGTGACGTCATGGACCTGGTGCAGGTCGCCCAGGTGGCCGCGGCCTGGCGGTCCGGCCTCACCTTCGCCGAGCTGACCGCCCGGTTCCCGTTCATGGAGGAGATCAAGCACCGCCCGGCGCCGGTGGCCCAGGTCAGCTGACCGGCGCGGTCGGGCAGGTCAGCAGCGCAGCCGAGGTGGCAGCGGCGACTCGGCGCCGGCGTTCCGGTTGAGGTAGGTCGACTGGGCGAAGGCGACGAAGCGTTCCGCGTCGGTCGCCGTGGAGGCCAGTCCGAACGAGACACGGACCGCGCCGCCCGTCGGCAGCCGCAACGCGGCGAGATACTGGTCGATCGTGTCGACCCCGGCCAACAGCCGCTGCCGGGTCGACGTCCGGCTGATGCCGAACGCGCCCTCGCCCGCACCCGGATTGCAGAAACAGCCGGTACGCAGGGAGAAGCCGGCCGCTGCCGCCTCCCGCGCGACGAGCCGTTCGTCGACAAGCGTGCCGTCCGGGTGGCGGAGGTTGAACGTCACAGTGCCACCGCGCCCCGCATCCGTCGCCGGCCCGTACACCTGGACCAGTGGCCCGCCGGTGTCGTGCCGCAGGGTGGCCAGCCTCGCCAGCAGCCACTCGGTGAGCAGGCCGACCCGGGCGTGGACCAGGTCCACGCCGATCGAGTCGAGCCAGCGCAACCCGAACTCCACGTCCGGGATGCTCAGGAAGTTGAGCGTGCCGTCCTCGAACGCCGACTCGTCGTCCATCGGCCGGTGCCAGTCGCCCTGCACGCTGACCGCGCGGATCGTGCCGCCGGCGAACCACGGCCGGCGCAACCGGGCCAGCGCCGTACGGCGGGCCAGCAGCGCGCCGACGCCGGTGGGATAGCCGAAGAGCTTGTACCAGCTCAGGCAGACGAAATCCGGGCGGACGATGCTGAGGTCCAGCCGGTTCGTCGGCGCGAAGGCGGCAGCGTCGAGCAGCACGTCGTAACCCCGCTGCTGGGCCAGCTCCACCCAGCCGAGCGGGTGCTGCACCCCGGAGAAGTTGCTCTGCGCCGGATAGGCGAACAGCCCGCGACCACCGGGCCGACCCCACCGGCGGGCCAGACTGCCCCGGCCGGCGTCGAGCGCCGCCACCAGGTCCGACTCGGCGACCCGCAGCTCCGGCCCGCTCAGCGGCACGTAGCGTACGGCCGCGCGGGCCGACCGGGCGTACTCGCGGATGCCGTTGACCGAGTTGTGGTTGTCCCAGGTCAGCACGAGCGGCGCGGCCCGACCGAAGTCGTACGCCTCGCCGACCAGCCGGCAGGCGCCGCTGGCGTTCGGGGTGAAGACCACCGCGTACTCGGCCGGGTCGGCGCGGAAGAAGTCGAGTACCGCGTCTCGCGCCGACTCCACCAGTGAACCCGCCGCCACGCTCGTGGGGTTCTCCGAGTGGGGGTTGCTGTACAGGCCGGCGAGCAGCCGATCGTGGTGGGCGCGAACCTGGGCCTGGGCAGCCACCCCGGCCCCGGCGTAGTCGAGGTACACCTGCCCGTCGGTGTCCAGGTGTCGGTACTCGGTGGCGCGCAGCTCGTCGATCCGGCCGGTGGCGGCGTACCCCGGCAGCGCAGTGGGGGAGGCGTGCGGTGTCGGGTCAGGACGCACGTCGGGAGCCTCGTCGGACCAGCACCGCCCAGGCCGCGCCCAGGAAGAACAGCACGAAACCGCCGAGCACCAGCCAGTCGACCCAGACCGGCCGGGAGAAGCTGTCGCCGTACGTGGCCAACAGCGGCGGGCCGAGCGGGGAGCCACCGTCGCGCCAGAGCCGCTCCACCCCGGCGGTGTGCCCCAGGCCCTCGAACGCCCACCGGTTCGACATGGCGTAGCTGAGCCACTGACCGCCGGTCGCCATCGTCGGCACCGGCAGGATCGCGCCCACGAACAGCACCTGTGGGAAGCAGAGCATCGGCAGCATGAGCGTCGCCTGGGCCGCGTCGGACACGGCCGCCGAGCAGAGCAGACCGAGGGTGAGCGCCGCCGCCGAGGAGAGCAGCAGTGTCGTGTACAGGGCGGCGAAGTCGGCGCCGCCGACCGGTGGCAGCCGGTCCATGCCGCGCAGCACCCCGAGCAGGGCCAGGTCCACCAGGGCCAGCAGCGGCAGCAGCACCGCGACCTTGGCCAACAGGTACGGGGCCAGCCGGACACCGGCCAGCCGCTCCCGGCGCAGGATCGGCAGTTCGGTGCAGATCTGCAGGAGCCCGTAGGTCAGCCCAAAGAAGAAGCCGCCGAACGCGATCCAGAACAGGATCATCACGGTCACCGTCGGGCTGGGTCTGGTCGGCTCGAACGCCCCGGGACGGAACAGCAGCGCGAACATGCCGAGCACCATCAGTGGTGAGCCGAGCAGGATCGCCAGGGTCAGCCGGTTCCGGGCGACGATCTCCGCATTGCGCGCGGTGAGGATCGCCCATTGGCGCGGCCGGCCGACGCGCCGGGACGGCGTCGCGGCGGTCGCACCGTCGTCGGTGGTACGGCGCGGCTGTTCGGCCTCGCGCCGCTCGGCGAAGCGATCGGGCCACTCGTCGGGTTGGGTCGTTTCGTCGAGCCGGAGGTGCACCTCGACGAGGGACCGCAGGCCGAAGAACTCCCGGGCGGCGGCCGGGGTGCCGGTGAACGCCAGGCGGCCCTGACGGGTCAGCACGACGACCCGGTCGCAGTGGTCCACGTCGGTGACCTGGTGGGTGGTCAGCACGACCGTGGCTCCGGTGTCGGCGAGCGTGCGGAGCACCCGGAGCAGCTCCACGGCGATCGCCGGGTCCAGCCCGGAGGTGGGCTCGTCCAGGAAGAACACGCCGGGTCGGGTGAGCAGTTCGACGGCGATGCTGGCGCGCTTGCGTTCGCCGCCACTGAGCAGGCCGACCGGCGTGGCGGCCCGGTCGGTGAGCCGCAGCTCGGCGAGCACCTCCGCGACCCGTTCGTTGATCTCGGCCGGTCCGGTGGCGGAGGGGAGGCGCAGTCGGGCGGCGTACCGCAGGGTGCGGGCCAGGGGCAGCTCGCGGTGGATGATGTCGTCCTGCGGAACGAGGCCGATGGTGCCGGCCGCGGCGTTGCCGTCGTACCTCACGGTGCCCGTCGTCGGTTGCTGTACTCCGGCGAGGAGTTCCAGCAGTGTGGTCTTACCGGCGCCGCTGGCACCGATGATCGCGACCAGCTCGCCCGGCGCGATGCTCACTGAGACGTCGGCCAGGATCTGGCGACCGCTCCGGACGCTCTGGCCCAGTCCCTCAGCGGCGATGCCGACACCGGCACGCGGGGGAGACGTGGTCTGCTCGGTCGTCATGTCGGGTGCTCGATCCGGTCGGGGAGTGGTCCGCCTGAATATCGTGCCCCGCCGATGCTACTGAGCGACCGCGCAGTGTGCCCGGAGTGGACGGTCAGCGACCGTCGCCGTTCAGCCGGTGGTGGTCCGCGCCTTCGCCGGCACCTGGAGGAGATCCAGGCAGTTGCGCCACAGCGTCTCCAGCTGGGCCGGATCGTTGAGCAACTTCGCGAGCAGGACCCGCCCCTCGATCTGGGCGACGATCGATCGGGCGGCCTCCCGGCTGTCGACCGCCGGGCCTGCCAGACCTCGCTCCTTCGCCTCGACGACGACCCGCTCGATGAGGTTGATCTGCTCCTCGAAGATCTCCTGGAGCCGGCCGCGGATCTCCTCGGCCTGGTTGCTGAGTTCGAGGGCGAGGTTGCCGAAGAGGCAACCGGCGACCACGCCGGCCTTCTGCTGGCCGACGCGCTGGACCTCCTCCGTGGCCTCGAACAGGTCCCGGAGCCGCTGTAGCGGGTCGCGCTCGCTGCCGAGCAACTGCTCCCACTGGCGGCGCTGGGTGACCCAGTGCTCGTCGATGACGGCGCGGGCCAGCGCCTGCTTGGACTCGAAGAAGTAGTAGAAGCTGCCCTTGGGCACACCCGCCGCCGCACAGATCTCGGCCACGCCGAGCGCCGTGTAGCCGCGCTGCTCGATCAGCGTGGCTGCCGCGTCGAGGATCTTGTTCTTCGCGTCACTGGTCCGGCCCATGCCTCGACGATACACGACCGGTCGGCTAGCTTTTAGTAGACCAGTCGTCTAGTGAAGGTGGTTCCGTCATGAACAGCATGAACAGCAGCCAGGGCCAGAAGGTCGTTGTGATCACCGGCGCCTCTCAGGGCATCGGCGCCGACCTCGTGGACGCCTACCGCAAGCTCGGGTACGGCGTCGTGGCGACCTCACGCTCGATCGGCGCGTCCGACGACCCGGAGATCGTCACGGTCCGGGGTGACATCGCCGAGGCCGACACCGCCGAGCGGGTGGTGCGTGCCGCGCTGGACCGCTTCGGGCGGATCGACACACTGGTGAACAACGCCGGCGTCTTCGTCGCCAAGCCGTTCACCGACTACACCGACGAGGAGTTCGACCTGGTCACGGGGGTCAACCTCGCCGGGTTCTTCCACCTCACCCGACGCGTCCTGCCGCACCTGCTGGCCGGGGGCGCGGGGCACATCGTCAGCATCACGACCAGCTTCGTCGACCAGCCCAGTTCGCACGTTCCGTCGGCGCTCGCGTCCCTGACCAAGGGCGGTCTCAGCTCCGCCACCAAGTCTCTGGCCATCGAGTACGCGGCTCGCGGCGTACGGGTCAACGCCGTCGCGCCCGGCATCATCAAGACCCCGATGCACCCGGTCGAGACCCACCAGACGCTCGCGGGCCTGCACCCGGTCGGCCGGATGGGCGAGACCAGCGACGTCGTCGACGCCGTTCTCTACCTCGAGTCAGCCCCGTTCGTCACCGGCGAGATCCTGCACGTCGACGGCGGCCAGAACGCCGGTCACTGACCCTACCCGCACCGGGCTGGCCGCAGATTCCCGCCGATGCGCCGGGCAGGATCCGCACCGCGAGTGCGGATCCTGCCCGGCTGGGCCAGCCTCGTTCGGCTTGGCTAAGCCGCGGGTGACGCGGCGTAGAACTGCCGCAGCGCGTCGGCGACCAGGGTCGGTGCCGTCATGGTCACGAAGTGCGACTGACCCGGCCAGGTGACGCGACGGACCGCCGGAATCGTCCTCGCGAGGGCGTTCATCGTGGTGGGCATCGGCTCCCAGGTGTCCGCGCCGGCCAGCAGGAGAGTCGGCACGGTGATCGAGGACCACCGGGTGATGTCGGTGCTGTCCTGCGCGAGGGCCTCGAGATCGTGCAGCCAGCCCACCGCCGAGCGGCGCGCCTCGACGGGGTCGGGCACCCGATTCCCCGCGCCGGCGGCCATCGCGGCGACGATCTCGGCCGGAACCCGCGTCACCTCGTTCAGAGCCGCTGCCATCGCGGCGGCGTCGTCGCGCTCGAAGGCGGCGCGGTACCGGTCGAGCAGCGGCACGATCTCCGCCCCGGCCGCGTAGAGCGGCGGCTCGAAGATCGCCAGGGAGCGTACGTCGCGCGGATCGGCCGAGGTGGTGTGCAACGCCAGAGTCGCCCCGTAGGACGCCCCGACGAGATGGACCGGTCGGCCCGAGGATCGCCGGGCCGCCTCGGTGACGGCGATCAGGTCGGCGGTCTCGGTGCGGAAGGACTTGGTGTCGGCCGGGACGTCGCTGGGACCGTATCCGCGCCGGGCCGGCAGCCACACCTCGTGGTCGCGCGCGAGGTGCTCGGCGACGGCGGCCCAGGAGTGCAACCCACCACCCGAGCCGTGCACCAGGACGACGGGGTCGCCGATGCCCAGGCGTCGTACCACCAGGCGGGTGCCGTCGGCCGATTCGACCGACTGATCGTGGCTGTTCATCGCTGCTCCTGTTTCTCGGTCGGCCAGTTGCTCAACGTGGTGTGCACCGCGTCGAGGATCGACTGCCAGGACGCGTCGACAGCGCGGGGATGCCCGAAACCGTCGACCGTTTCGAGGCTCGTGAAGCCGTGGAAGGTGCTGCGGACGAATCGCATCGCATCGGTCAGGGCTGGCTCGTCGAGCCCGTACCCGCGCAGCATCGCGTAGCTCAGCTCGATCAGGCGCAGGTGCCCGGCCGACCGGGTGCCGACCTCGGGCGGCAGTTGAAGCTGGGTCGCCGCGTACTGCCCCGGATGCGTGACGGCGAACGCGCGCCAGGCGTCGGCGAACCCGACCAGGGCCTGGCGGCCGGCCCGCCCCGCCACAGCTATCGCGAGTGCGTCGGCGAACGTGGCCGCCGCCCGGACCGCGACGTGCTCGATCAACGCCTCCCGGCTGCGGACGTGCACGTACAGGGCGGCGTCGGAGACGCCGAAGTGCCGGGCGACAGCCGCGACGGTCAACCGGGACAGGCCGACCGAATCCGCCAGTTCGGCTGCGGCGGCCGAGACGCGCGCGTTGGTCAGACCCTGCCGTGGCATACCGAACCTTTGCTTCATTAGGAAATAACTTAGGGGCCCTAAGATAGCACCGCCCGGCCGGTCGACCGCTGGGTCGGGCAGGCATGAACGTCCCAGTCGGGGGAAGACCGGCCGTTCCACAGCAGAACAGGAGCGCCGGGATGAGAGCCGTCGTCTACACCGACGTCCGGACGGTCGCGGTGCGGGAGGTGCCCGACGCGACCCTGGAGGCGGAGACCGACGCGCTCGTGCGGATAACCTCCACCGCCCTGTGCGGCACCGACCTGCACATGTACGACGGACGCACCAGCGCCGAGCCCGGCATGGTGCTCGGTCACGAACCGTTGGGTGTCGTGCAGGAGGTGGGCGCCGCGGTGCAGACCGTACGGCCGGGCACGCGGGTGGTGATCCCCACGCACCTGTTCTGCGGGACGTGTGTGATGTGTGCTCGCGGGCTCTCGGCGGCCTGTCTGCGGGCCCGGGCCGAGGGACCGGGCGCGGCGTACGGGTACGCGGGGATGGGTCCGTACCGGGGCGCGCAGGCCGACCTGCTGCGGGTGCCGTGGGCCGACGCCAACTGCGTACCCCTGCCCGGCGAGCCGGGGGACGCGTACGAGGACGACTTCGTGCTGCTCGCCGACGCGTTCGTCACCGGGTGGCACGCCGCGGCCACCCTCGCCGAGGTCGAGCCCGGTGACACGGTGGCGGTGTTCGGCGCCGGCGCCGTCGGTCTGCTCGGCGCCTACTCGGCGCTGCTCAAAGGTGCCCGGGTCGTGTACTCCGTGGACGGCGTCGACGCCCGACTCGACAAGGCCGGCGAGATCGGGGCCGTGCCGATCGACTTTCGCCGGGGCGACCCGGTCGAGCAGATCCGGGCCGACCGGGCACGGACCGGGTTGCCGCTCGGCGAGGAGAAACTGGCCGGGGTCGACAAGGTCATCGACGCGGTCGGTTTCCAGGCCCGCGACCGGGAGCACCCCGACCGGGAGCGTCCGAACCAGGTCATCGCCGACGCGGCCCGGCTCGTCAACGCCGCCGGCGCGATCGCGGTGGCCGGGGTGTACCCGGACCGGGACCCTCACCCCGGCCCGGGCGCGGACGGCCACGAGAACCTGGTCGCGCCGTGGGGAGCGCTGTTCAGCAAGGGAGTGGCGGTCCGGTTCGGTCGCACCCATGACCGCCGCTACACAGTCCTGCTGCGGGACCTGGTGGTCGCGGGCCGGGCGCGTCCCAGCATGATCGTCACCCACCACGGCACCCTGGCCGACGCCCCCGAGCTGTATCGCCACTTCGACCGGCGGGAGCACGGCGTCATCAAGGCGGTGCTGCGCCCGAGCTGATCGGCCGACGCCCCGGCCTGCGGGTCGCGGTGTGCCGTCACGAACTGCGCGTAACGGACGTTGGGGCTCTGGCCCGTCGTCCGGTGATCGTCGCTGCAGGATGGCGACCATCGATGCGGGCGGTCGGTAGAGGCGTGGGTCACATCAGCCGCCAGCGGCTCGTGGTGCGCCTCGCGTCCGGCGCTGAGCTGGTGCCCGATTCCCAACATTCGATGGCGTGACGTGTGCGCTGCGTTACCGGATGCACCGTCCCTGAGGCATCTTTCCTGGTGGGAAAGCTGCGGGAGCGGCCGGGGTCGATTGGCGCGTTGTCGCAGGTGGCGTGGGTGCTGCGGTCACGCCTGGGGTACCGGGAGGGGCTGTCGTTGCCGCTGTGGCGGGCGAACACTGTGCGACATCTATATTGCCGGATTGTTACCTTTTCAACAGTCCCTCGCCTTGCGGATGGCCCTCCGGCCGCAATACGTTGCCGTCAACAACAAAACCAAGTGAAGGTTCAACCTTCCGGAGGCAACCGATGACGTTGGCGAGGTGGTACGAGCGATGAGCGACGTGCCCATCCTCCTTGAGATGCGCTCCATCACCAAGGAGTTCCCCGGAGTCAAGGCCCTCTCCGACGTCAACCTGGTGGTTCGCGCCGGCGAGATCCATGCCATCTGCGGCGAGAACGGCGCGGGCAAGTCCACCCTGATGAAGGTGCTCAGCGGGGTGTACCCGCACGGCACCTACGACGGCAAGATCACCTACCAGGGGTCGGAGAGCAAGTTCTCCGACATCCGGGCCAGTGAGAACGCCGGCATCGTGATCATCCACCAGGAGCTCGCGCTCATTCCAGGAATGTCGATCGCCGAGAACATCTTCCTCGGCAACGAACCGCGCAAGCGGGGCGCGATCGACTGGAAGGCCGCGAACCGGATGGCGCTGGACCTGATGGCCCGGGTCGGTCTGGAAGAGGACCCGGACACCCTGATCAAGGACATCGGGGTCGGCAAGCAGCAGCTCGTGGAGATCGCCAAGGCGTTCGCCAAGGACGTGAAGCTGCTCATCCTCGACGAGCCCACCGCGGCGCTGAACGAGGCCGACTCCAAGCACCTGCTGGACCTGCTGCGCGGGTTCCGCTCCCGCGGCATCACCTCGATCATGATCTCGCACAAGCTGAACGAGATCGAGGCGATCGCCGATCAGATCACCATCCTGCGCGACGGCCGGACCGTGGAGACCCTCGACGTCAAGGCGGACGGGGTCGACGAGGACCGGATCGTGCGGGGCATGGTCGGCCGCGAGCTGAGCAGCCGGTTCCCGGACCACACGCCGAAGATCGGTGACGTCTTCTTCGAGGTCCGCAACTGGAACGTCCGGCACCCGATCTCCGTCGAGCGGCAGGTCTGCAAGAACGAGAGCTTCGTGGTGCGCCGCGGGGAGATCGTCGGCTTCGCCGGTCTCATGGGCGCGGGCCGCACGGAACTCGCGATGAGTGTCTTCGGCCGCTCCTACGGGGTGTACGAGTCGGGCACGATCATCAAGGACGGCAAGGAGATCGTTCTGAAGTCGGTCGCCGACGCGATCGACAACGGCCTCGCGTACGTCAGCGAGGACCGCAAGGCGATCGGCCTCAACCTGCTCGACGACATCAAGACGTCGACGGTGGCCGCCAAGCTGTCCAAGATCTCGCACCACGGCGTCCTGAACGAGGTCGAGGAGTACCAGGCGGCTGAGGCGTACCGCAAGGAGTTGCGGACCAAGGCCCCGACTGTCGACGAGAGCGTCTCCAAGCTCTCCGGCGGCAACCAGCAGAAGGTCGTCCTGGCCAAGTGGATGTTCACCGACCCGGACCTGCTGATCCTCGACGAGCCGACGCGCGGCATCGACGTGGGCGCCAAGTACGAGATCTACGGCATCATCCAGCGGCTCGCCGACCAGGGGAAGGGCGTCATCGTCATCTCCTCGGAGCTGCCTGAGCTGATCGGGCTCTGCGACCGCATCTACACCGTGTTCGAAGGCGCCATCACGGGCGAGATCGCCCGGGCGGACGCCACCCCGGAAAACCTCATGAAGCAGATGACCTCGACGAAGAAGATGGCCACCCGATGAGCCGATTGAAGGACCTTCAGAAGAACCTGTTCGGAGGCACCACCTCCAACGCTCGCCAGTTCGGGATGATCTTCACCCTGGTGGCGATCGTCGTCCTGTTCCAGATCCTGACCGACGGCCTCACCCTTCGGTCGGACAACCTGATCGCGCTGTTCCAGCAGAACTCGTACATTCTGATCCTGGCCATCGGCATGCTCATGGTGATCGTGGCCGGGCACATCGACCTCTCGGTCGGCTCGGTCGCCGCCTTCGCCGGCATCCTGGTCGCCAAGTCGATGACCGAGTGGGACCTGCCCTGGCCCGCTGCCATCGTGTTCGGCCTCGCCATCGGCGCGGTGATCGGCGCCTGGCAGGGCTTCTGGGTGGCCTACATCGGGGTGCCGGCGTTCATCGTCACCCTGGCCGGCATGCTGCTCTTCCGGGGCGGCAACCAGTTCATCGGTAACGCGAGCACCGTCCCGGTGCCGGAGGGCTTCCGGGAGATCGGCTCCGGCTTCCTGCCCGAGTTCGGTCCGAACACCGGCTACAACAACGCCACGCTGCTGCTCGGCCTGGCCGCGGCGTTGGCGGTGGTGTGGCGCGAGATCCAGGCCCGCAAGACCCGACGGGCGATGGACGCCGACCCGGCACCCATGTGGATCTCCATCCTGCGGATGGCCATCATGGTCGGCGTGATCGCCTTCGCGGCGCTGCGCTTCGCCAGCGGTCGCGTCGGCACCAGCTTCCCGATCTCCGGCATCATCCTGCTGGTCCTGGTCATCGCGTACTCCTTCTACACCCGCAACACGGCCGGTGGCCGGCACATCTACGCGGTGGGCGGCAACTCCCGGGCGGCCGAGCTGTCCGGTGTGAAGCTCAAGCGGGTCAACTTCTTCGTCATGATGAACATGTCCGTCCTGGCCGCGCTGGCCGGCATGATCTTCGTGGCCCGTTCGGCGGCCTCCGGACCGCAGGACGGCAACGGCTGGGAGCTGGACGCCATCGCCGCGGTCTTCATCGGTGGCGCGGCCGTCGCCGGCGGCATCGGCACCATCAGCGGATCCATCGTCGGTGGTCTCGTCATGGCCGTGCTCAACAACGGCCTGCAGCTGATGGGCGTCGGTACCGACCGCGTCCAGATCATCAAGGGTCTGGTCCTGTTGCTGGCCGTCGCGATCGACGTCTACAACAAGAGCCAGGGGCGCTTCTCCATCATCGGGAGCCTGATGCGGCCCTTCCGCCGCGACGACTCCGCCCCACCCACCTCACCGCCGGACGCGGAGCGCGAGCCCGCCAAGGCAGCGGTGTCCGGCTGACGGCCACCGACCTCTCCACCCGCCTCACCATCTAGAAAGGCAAGTCCTCACCATGCGTAAATTCTTCGGCACTTCGGTGGTGGCCATCAGCGCCGCTGCCATGCTGGCCCTCGCCGGCTGCGGTTCCGGCCGCGACGGCGACAGCGGCTCCAGCGGCGAGGCCGCCAAGGGCTTCCCGGCGAACTCGCTGATCGGCGTGGCCCTGCCGGCCAAGACCTCGGAGAACTGGGTCCTCGCCGGTGACCTGTTCAGCAACGGCCTCAAGGAGGCCGGCTTCCAGGGTGACGTGCAGTACGCCGGCGCGTCGACCACTGTCGCCGACCAGCAGGCTCAGATCACCGCCATGGTCACCAAGGGCGCCAAGGTCATCGTCATCGGCGCGACCGACGCCGCGCAGCTGTCGACCCAGGTCGCGGCGGCCCACACGGCCGGCGTGAAGGTCATCGCCTACGACCGGCTCATCACGAACACCCCGGACCTCGACTACTACGTCGCGTTCGACAACTTCAAGGTCGGCCAGCTCCAGGGCCAGGCCCTGCTGGACGGCATGAAGGCCAAGAAGCCGAACGGCCCGTACAACATCGAGCTGTTCTCCGGCTCGCCGGACGACAACAACGCCGGTGTCTTCTTCAACGGCGCGATGGACGTGCTCAAGCCGGAGATCGACAAGGGCAACGTGGTCGTCGCCTCGGGTCAGAAGGACGTCAAGCAGACCGCCATCCAGGGCTGGAAGGCCGAGGGTGCGCAGGCCCGCATGGACCAGCTGCTGACCTCGACCTACGGCAACAAGGAGCTGGACGGCGTCCTCTCCCCGAACGACACGCTGGCCCGCGCCATCCTGACCTCGGTCAAGGGTGCTGGCAAGCCGACCCCGGTCGTCACCGGTCAGGACTCCGAGGTCGAGTCGGTCAAGTCGATCGTCAAGGGCGAGCAGTACATGACGATCAACAAGGACACGCGGAACCTGGTCAAGGAGACCATCAACATGGTCAAGGCTCTCCAGGCCGGCGACAAGCCGCAGGTGAACGACACCAAGTCCTACAACAACGGCAGCAAGGTCGTCGACACGTACCTGCTCCCGCCGGTCGCCGTCACCAAGGCGAACGCGGCTGAGGCGTACGCCAACGACCCGAAGCTCGCGCCGCTCACCAAGTAATCACCGCACGGTAGGTAGTAACGCCGATGGGTCCCGGGTCTCCTCTACCGGGACCCATCGTCGTCCCTGCACCCCCGCACCAACCGGCCTCGACCCGGAAGGAGGTCTGACCGTGGCGATACCAGTACGGGCCAGGCCAGCCGGCGTCGGCCGCAACGCCGAGTCCCCGCTGCCGTCGGTCCCCGGCGCCAGCCAGGAGGAGATCCGGCGGCAGAACCTCGGCGCTGTGCTGCGCTACGTCCACCTGCACGGACCGACGTCCCGGGCCGAGCTGACGAGCCGGCTCGGCCTCAACCGAAGCACCATCGGTGCCCTCGCGGCCGACCTGGTCACCAGCGGCCTGGTCACCGAGGAGGCACCGACCACCGCCCGCCGCGCCGGCCGCCCCTCACTGGTGGTCAGCCCCCGCTCCGACCGGGTCTACGCCCACGCGTTGAGCATCGACGCGGACCGGCTGCGTGCCGCCCGGGTCGGCCTCGGCGGGCAGATCCTCGACCTGCGGGAGATCCCCCGACCCAGCGGCATGTCGGCGATCGACGCCGTCGGACCCCTCGCCGACCTGGTCCGCGACATGGAACGCACGGTGGCCGGCGACGCGCTGCTGGTCGGCGGCGCCGCCGCGGTCACCGACACCACCCGTGACCCGGACGGCAGGATCCGGATCGCCAGCATCGACGAGACGTTCGGCGCAGCGCTGGAGGCGGAGTTCAGCTCCGGCCCCGGTTTCGTGGCCGGTGACCTGGCCGACATCGCCGGTCTGGCCGAGCACGTCCGGGGCGTCGCGGTCGGCATCGACGACGTCATCTACCTGCACGGCGACCTGGGCATCAGCGCCGGCATCATCGTCGGTGGCCGACTGGTGATCGGCCACCGGGGTCACAGCGGCAAGGTCGGCCACATGGTCGTCAACCCCAACGGCCTGCCCTGCGGCTGCGGTTCACGCGGCTGTTGGGAGACCGAGATCTCCGAAGCCGCGCTGTTGCGGCACGCCGGCCGTGACCCGAGCGACCGCGCGGCGGTGGCCGAGGTCCTGCGCGCGGCGGAGAACGGCGACCCGACCGCCCGCGCGGCGGTCGAGCAGGTGGCGGACTGGCTCGGCTTCGGCGTGGCGAACCTGGTCAACGTGGTCAACCCGGACGCCGTGGTGTTCGGCGGCTCGTTGCGCGACATCTTCACCGCCGGGGCGGACCTGGTTCGGGACCGGCTGGACACCATGCCACTGCCCGCCTCCCGCGAGCACCTGCGGTTGCGCGCGGCGGCACTCGGCCGCGACGCCGTCCTGATCGGTGCCGCCGAGTTGGCATTCGACAAACTCCTGGCCGACCCGCTGAACGTCGGCGTCGCGGGCCAGGTCGGGACCAACGAGCCCGGCTAGTCGCGACCACCCCATGCCCGCCGGTTCCTGCGGGCTCCCACTCTGAACTCCCTCGGTGTGCTGGTGGGCGCCGACGACCCACCATTCCCGTACCGCCTACCGTATGTTGTACGGTAGCGCCGTTGGCAACGTCGGGGAGGGAGCGCTGTGACGACAAGAGGCAACGCGATAGCGGCGGAAGGGCTGCGTAAGCGGTATCGGGACCGCTACGCGCTGGACGGCTTCGACCTGCGGGTGCCGCAGGGAACGGTGTGCGGCCTGCTCGGCCCGAACGGCGCCGGCAAGACCACAGCGGTACGGATCCTGTCCACCCTGCTGCGGCTGGACGAGGGTCGTGCCGAGGTCGCCGGGTTCGACGTGACCCGCCAGCCCGACCAGGTGCGCTACCGCATCGGGCTGGTGGGGCAGCATCCCGCGCTCGACGAGGCGCTGAGCGGTCGGCAGAACCTGGTGCTCTTCGGTCGGCTGTTCCACCTCGGTCGCCGCCGCGCCCAACAGCGGGCTGTCGAGCTGCTGGAACGTTTTGGTCTCGTCGACGCCGCCGAGCAGCCGGTCAGCACGTACTCAGGAGGGATGCGCCGACGGCTCGACCTGGCGGCCGGCATGATCCTGGCCCCCGCGGTCCTCTTCCTCGACGAGCCCACCACAGGGCTCGACCCGCGCGGGCGCAACGAGGTGTGGGAGTCGGTCCGGGAGTTGGTGCGCACCGGCACCACAGTGCTGCTCACCACCCAGCAACTGGACGAGGCCGACCAACTCGCCGACCGGATCTCGGTGGTCGAGGCCGGCCGGGTGATCGCCGAGGGGACGCCGGACGACCTGAAGACCCGGCTCGGCGGCGACCGGATCGAGGTGGTCGTCGCGGCACCCACCGACCTCGCCGCCGCCGTCGCCGAGGTACGCCGGGCGGCCGACGACGAACCGACTGTCGACGTGGACCGGCGGATGGTGAGCGTCCGGGTCGGTCACCAGGCCGGTGCGCTCGTCGACGTGTTGCGGGCGCTCGACGCCGTCAACGTCCCGGTGGCGGACGTCGCGCTGCGCCGACCGACCCTGGACGACGTGTTCCTGCACCTCACCGGCCGCCGGGCAGCAACCGCCGAGGTGTCGGCATGAGCGCGGTGAGCATGCCGGCACCGGCGGTGGACCTGACGCCCGGCCGGCCCGCCCTGCTGGCCGACAGCGGCACCCTGATCTGGCGCAACCTGGCCCGGTGGCGACGCGATCCCGGCCCGCTGATCGCCTCGCTCGGCTTCAACATCCTGATCGTGCTGATGTTCGCCTACCTGTTCGGCGGCGCGTTGCAGGTGCCCGGCGGTGGCAGCTATCGCGAGTTCCTGATGCCCGGCATGTTCGTGATGACCATGGTCTTCGGCATCAGCCTCACCACGATGGCCGTCGCCGAGGACCTGGAGCGCGGGGTGACCGACCGGCTCCGATCGATGCCCGTCTCCCCGCTGGCGCCGCTGGCGGCCCGGGCGGTGGCCGACATGCTGTTCGCGCTGGTCACCCTCGGAGTCCTGCTGCTGACCGGTCTGGCGATCGGGTGGCGGGCGCACGGCGGGGCCGGCGCCACGCTGGCGGCGGTGGGGTTGATCCTGCTGCTGCGCTTCGCCCTGATCTGGGTCGGCATCTTCCTCGGACTGGTCACCCGTGGGCAGACGGCCGTGGTGGCCGTGCAGACCCTGGAGTTTCCGCTCGGCTTCCTCTCCAACGCGTTCGTCGCACCGTCCACCATGCCCGCCTGGCTCGGTGCGGTGGCCGCGTGGAACCCGCTGTCGGCGACCGTCGGCGCCACCCGCGAGCTGTTCGGCAACCCCGGTTGGGGCGGTGACTCCTGGGCGGCGCAGCACTACCCGTGGCTGGCGGTGCTCTGGCCGCTCGTCCTGGTCGCGGTCTTCCTGCCGCTCTCGGTCGCGCGGTACCGGCGGCTGGCCGGCTGAGCCCGGCCGGCCGAGGAATCCGACTCTCTGGGCCCGGTCGATGTCGGTGAGCGCCGTTAGGCTCGCCGGCGTGGACGTGCACCGAATCGATCGGGCCCAGGCGCGGCGGATCGCCATCCGGGCCCAACTGTTGGCCGATCCGCGCCCGGCCGACCTGCTGACAGTGGTCCGCCAGCTGACCCTGGTGCAGATCGACCCGACCGCCGCCGTCGCACCCAGCGCCGACCTGGTCTGCTGGAGCAGGCTCGGCCCGTCGTACCAGCCTGCGCAGATGCGGGAGGCCCTCGAACGGGGCCGGACGCTCTTCGAGCACCAGGCGATGGTGCGACCGATGGACGACCTGGGGCTCTTCCTCGCGGCGATGGCGGCGTCGCCCGGTCATGAGCGCCACCGCGAGTGGCTGCGCGCCAACGACTCGTTCCGACGCGACGTGCTCGACCTGCTCGGCCGCTCCGGTCCGCTGCTCTCCCGCGACATCCCGGACACGAGCGTCGTGCCCTGGCCGTCGTCGGGCTGGACCAACAACCGCAACGTCACCCAGATGCTGGAGTTCCTGGTCCTGCGCGGCGAGGTCGCGATCGCCGGCCGCCAGGGCCGACAGCGGCTCTGGGACGTGGCCGAGCGGGTCTACCCGGCCGACGTGCCCGTCGTCGAGCTGGAGCAGGCGCGTCTGCTGCGCAACGAGCGACGGCTGCGGGCGCTGGGCATCGCACGGGCGAAGGCGGTGGTGGTCCCCGGCGAGCCGGCCGAGGTCGGCGCCGCCGGCGAGCCGGCGATCATCGAGGGCGTCGCGGGGGAGTGGCGGGTGGACCCGGCCGCGCTCGGGCAGCCCTTCACCGGGCGTACGGCGCTGTTGTCGCCGTTCGACCGGCTGGTGCACGACCGGGTCCGCCTCGCCGACCTCTTCGAGTACGAGTACGTGCTGGAGATGTACAAGCCCAGGGCGAATCGACGGTGGGGTTACTTCGCGCTGCCGATCCTGCACGGCGATCGGCTGGTCGGAAAGGTGGACGCCACGGCCGAGCGCCGGCGTGGCACGCTCACCGTGCACGCCATCCACGAGGACGTGCCCTTCAGCCCCGAGGTGACCCGGGCCGTGCACGAGGAGTTGCACGACCTGGCGTCCTGGCTGTCGCTGACCGTCGGGGGCCTGCGCTGACGGGTGCTCGCCGAGGCCCCCGCTCCCCGACGAGCACCCGTCGCCCAGCTACGCGATCCGGCGGACCCGGCGGATGGCCAGGTAGAGCAGCAGCACGGCCAGGGCGACGAAGATGCCCGTCTCGATGCTCTGGAACAGCCAGAACCGGTCCGCCGGCTGGTAGAGCTGCCAGTTGTACGCGCCCGGTTCGAGGCCCAACTCGGCGCCGCAGACCCGACCGTCCGGCCCCTTCCCGCCCGGCGGGCACTGGATCCGGGTGTCCTCCGCGATCATCGTCCCGTCCGGGTTGCGCACGCCCTGGGTGAGGATCCAGTCCCCCCGGCTGACCTCCGGTGGCCCTTCCCCCTCGATGGGGAAGGTCTGGGTGCGGGCCGGCTGGTAGTGCGGTCGGGCCAGGATCTCCACCGCCGCCCGTACGCCGATGAAACCGGCGAGGGTGATGCCCATGGCGGGCAGCATCCGCTTCCACATCGTGCCGGCGAAGACGCCGAGCGCGACGGCGAAGAGGGTGTAGCCGATCGGCGCGATGCCCTGCAGGTCGAAGACGATCATGCCGAGCCGGCCCTCGTAGGCGGCCTGGGTGAGCGGGTCGACCCACCACGACATGCCCAGCCCGTAGACCGCCGCGAGGACCACGACGGCAGCGCCCACCAGCCCGAACTTCACGAGGGCCCATCGGGTCCGGCCGACGCCCTGGGTCCAGACGAACCGGTGCGTGCCGTGCTCCACCTCGCGGGCGACCAGTGGTGCACCCCAGAACAGGCCGACCAGCGCCGGCAGGGTGATCAGCAGTACGGCCACCAGGTTCAGGCTGCTGTACTGGTTGCCGAAGCGGCGGAAACCCGCGTCGCAGGCATCCCTGGTCGCCGCCGGCACATTGGTGTCCGCGAGCTGGCGTGCGCAGTCCGCCAGCCCGAGGTCGGAGAAGGTGTGGCGCATCGCCAGGCCGATGGGCACCAGCAGGGTGGCAAGCGCCGCGAGCGCCAGCAGTGTGTAGAACGCCTGCTTGCGGTGTTGCCGCCAGGTCAACCAGATCATGCTGCTACCCCCCACTCGCTGTGACTGGTCTGCGTGGTGCCATCGGCCAGGTAGGCCAGCACCACGTCCTCCAGGCTGACCTCGCGGACCGTCCACGCCGGATCGGTGACCGGCCCGTCGGTGCGGACGAGCAGTGTGGACTGCCGGTCGGTGTGGCTGGCCCGGACCACTGCGGCGACGCCCCCGATGACGCCGCCGTCGTGCCGCGGCCCGACGAGCTGCCGGTGCGAGGTGACCAGGTCGTCGACAGCGCCGGTGAGCTGCACCTGAGAGGCGTTCAGCACGATCAGGTAGTCGCAGACGCGTTCCAGGTCGGCCAGCAGGTGCGAGGAGAGCAGGACTGTGGTGCCCGACTCCGCGACGCTGCCCATCAGTGACTGGAGGAACTCCCGGCGAGCCAGCGGGTCGAGGCTGGCGACCGGTTCGTCGAGCAGCAGCAGCCGGGGCTGCTTGGCCAGTGCCAGGGCCAGCGCGACCTGGGCCCGTTGCCCGCCGGAGAGCTTGCCGACCGGCTTGTCCGGTGGAATGCCGAGCTGCGCCAACCGGGTACGGGCCAGCGCCGCGTCCCACCGCTTGTTCAGCTTGCCGCCGGCGATGACCAACTCGGCCGCCGTGAAGTCCCGGTACAGCGGGGTGTCCTGGGCGACGAAACCGATGTCGGCAAGGCCCTCCGTGTCGCCGTACGGGGACCGACCGAACACCCGGACCGTGCCCGCGTCGGGCTTGAGCAGCCCGACGGCCAGGTGCAAGAGCGTGCTCTTGCCCGCGCCGTTCGGCCCGACCAAGGCGGCGATCCGGCCGGCCGGCAGATGCAGCGAGCAGTCCCGCAATGCCCAGGTGCTGCCGTACCGCTTGCCGAGCCGGTCTGCTTCCAAGACCATGTCCATCCCTTGTCCTCTCGTTCCGTTCACGCCGCCGCTCCGCTGTGGCGCGAGCGCTGGCGGTGCCTGATGGTTCGTTCGCTCTGCTCGCTCACGCGGGCTCCTTCTGCGGGGCGTCGTCGGCGAGGGTGGCGCGCAGCGTCGTCTCCACCAGGGCGATGACGTCCTCGGCCGTGAGGCCGGCCGTTTGCGCCCGGTGCAGCCACTCGACCAGGTCGTCGCGCAGCTCGGCCTGGTTGGGCAGGGACGCGCCGGCCAGGGTGCGCTGGACGAACGTGCCCACCCCTGGTCGGCCGCCGACCAGACCCTCGATCTCCAACTCCCGGTACGCCTTCAGCACCGTGTTCGGGTTGATCGCCAGGGATTGCGCGACGTCCCGGACCTTCGGCAACTGGTCGCCCGGCGTCAGCAGGCCAACCCGCAGCGCCTGTTTCACCTGCTGCACGAGCTGCATGTAGGTGTTCACCTTCGACCGGCTGTCCAGTACGAACTCGATCACTCCCGATGATCCTTCCTGTTGTCCTACGACAGTAGGACTAATAGACAGCTTCATCGGTGACCCACCGGCTGTCAAGCCCGCCGCGGCAGGTTCCGTCCCGGCGCGGCGCGTCTCGTCCGGCACGCCGGGTGCTGCCCCGGCTCGGCGCGGCGGCCGAGCCCGGTGGCACCGGCAGGCCAGGGGTTGGCACCCAAGGGTCAGCCCGACGGGAAGGGCCCGGAGGCGATCCGCGTGGACGGGGAGGTGTTCGATGGTCACCAACGAACTGACGACGTCGAGGGCGACTCCACTACAGGCCGCTCGCGCCCGGGGCCGCGTACGCGGGCGGTTGATCCTGCTCGGCCCGGCGTTCGTCGCCGCCGTCGCCTACGTCGACCCCGGCAACTTCGCCACCAACTCCGCCGCCGGCGCCCGCTACGGTTATCTGCTGGTCTGGGTCGTGGTGGTGGCCAACCTGATGGCGATGTTGGTGCAGACGCTCACCGCGAAGCTGGGTCTTGCCACCGGGCGCAGCCTGCCCGAGCTGTGCCGGGAACGCCTACCGCGACCGGTGAACCGGGTGATGTGGGTGCAGGCCGAGTTGGTGGCCATGGCCACCGACCTGGCCGAGGTGATCGGTGGCGCTGTCGCCCTGTACCTGCTCTTCGGCATCCCCCTGCTGCCCGGCGGAATCATCATCGGCACTGCCGCGTTCGCCGTGCTCGCGCTGCGCTCGCGGGGATACCGCGCCTTCGAGGTCGTCATCGCCGTCCTGCTCGGGGTGATCGTGCTGGCCTTCGCCGCCAACCTGCTCGCCTCCGGCTCCGACCCCGCCTCGGCCATGGCCGGTCTGGTGCCCCGCCTACAGGGCACCGACAGCGTGCTGTTGGCCGCCGGCATCCTCGGCGCGACAGTCATGCCGCACGTCATCTACGTGCACTCCGCGCTCACCCGCGACCGCATCCCCGCCGCCGACGACACCGAGCGCCGGACCCTGTTCCGTGGCCAGCGCACCGACGTGCTGCTCGCCCTGAGCGCGGCCGGCGCGGTCAACCTCGCCATGCTGCTGATCGCCGCGGCCAGCTTCCGGGGCGGCGGCCCTGGTGGCGCGGACAGCCTGGAGGGGGTGCACGCCGGGCTCGGCCAGACCATCGGAACCGCCGCCGCGTTCGGGTTCGCCGTAGCGCTGCTGGTCTCCGGGCTCGCCTCGACCAGCGTCGGTACCTACGCCGGAGAGGTCATCATGCAGGGCTTCCTGCGGCGGCGGGTACCGCTGCTGCTGCGTCGCCTGGTCACCCTGCTGCCCGCGCTGGTAGTGCTCGGCATCGGCCTCGACCCGACCCGGGCGCTCGTGCTGTCCCAGGTCATCCTCAGTTTCGGCATCCCGTTCGCGCTGATCCCGGTGGTCGCCTTCACCCGCCGGCGCGACCTGATGGGCAACCTGGTCAACCACCCGCTCACCACCGCCGCCGCGTCCCTGGTGGCCGTGCTGGTGGTCGCGCTCAACGCGTTCCTCCTCTGGCAGGTCGTCGCCGGCTGAGCCGGCCGGTCGGCGTCGCCGGCTGAGCCGGCCGGTCGGCGTCGCCGGCTGAGCTGGCTGGCTGCCTGGGGCCAGGCATCCCCACGAGCGTGATGCCTGTGAGTCATATTGATGACTCACAGGCATCAGGCGTTGGGGAGCATGTCGGGCCGGACCGCCGTGCGCGGCCAGGCCGGCGGGGCGGTCGTGGTCAGGTGCGACGCCCCTCGTCGCGGGCCGGGATCTCCTGGCGCTGTTCGAGGGCGTCGGCCGGGTTGGCGTCGGCTGGCAGCGACGTCACCTCCTCGAGGGTGCCCGCGGGGAGGGCGCCCTGCTCGGCCAGGTCGGCCTCGGACGCCTCCGGGTCCACGTCACCCGACACCCGGTCCGGCGGCCCGACGTCGAACGCGTCCTGTCGTTGCTCAAGGGCATCCGCCTCCGGCGGAGGGAAGGTGCCGCCCTGTTCGTCCCGGTATGTGCTCATCGGAGCCTCCCACCCGGCGGGTGTCGACATGCCGCCGGGCCGCTGCCTACCCGCCAGCGCCGCACTCAGGCCGGCACGCCGGTCGAGATCTGGGCAGTTTCCCCGATGGTGCTGCCTCCCCAGCGGCGGAAGCGGCACCATCCCGGTAGTTGCGCGGATCTGGAGGGTCTGGCGTCACGCCCGGCGGCAGTGGCCCGCGGTCGGCTTCCGTACCGTGGTGGGTGCTCCCAGGTCGACCGGGGCCGAACCGCCCGAGCAGGTCAGCGCGCCCACCTGGCCGCCGGCCAGAACGGGCGCCGACGCGGTGCCGGTCAGCGCCAGCCGCCCGGCCACCCGCGTCCCGACCAGCGTGACGTGGCCGGTGATGCCGGTCAGGGTCATCGAGCCGCGTACCTCGGTGTTCAGCACCTCGACGGCGGCGGCGCGGGACGCCGTCAGGTTTCCGGCGATCGAGGAGCCCTGGGCGACCAGTGTGGCACCGGGTGCGACGGTGACCGTGCCGGTCACGGTGGCCGCGCGCAGGCAGGTGACACCGGCGGCGACGGTCAGCGGGCCGGCGTGTCGGCCGGTGACCACTGTGGTGCAGGCCGGTGGTGGCGGGATCAGCGTGGCCACGAACCCGCGAGCCGGCCCGATGTTGCCGACGGCGTCGATGCCCCGGTACTCGATGCGGTGCCGGCCGTACCCGGGGGACCGCTCAGCGAACGGGGACACGGACAGGCCGCCCGAGCCGAGGTTGCCGTAGACCAGGCCGTCCACGTCGGTGCCGGTGGCGGTGAACAGGAACGGCGACCGGGCGTCGGTGGGCCAGCCGTAGTAGTTGTGCCACCCGTCGCCGTCGAGCCGGAACTCCGAGGTGACCTGGCCGGTGCCGTCGTCGGTGCCAGTCAGCCCCATGGTGAACGGGCCGTTGTACACGTACTCGGTGGGTCGGCCGGGCCGGGTGACGGTGAGCAGCGGCTCGGAGAGCTCGTACGCGACCTGGGGCCGCGTCGCGTCGACAGTCCAGGTGCGGGTCACCGCCTTCCCGGTGCCCGGGTTGCTGACCCGGGCGGTCAGCCGGTGGGTGCCCCGCGACAGCCGCAGGGCGCCCAGGTCCACGTCCCGGTCGGTGCCGGTGTCGGCCACCGGCCGGCCGTCGAGCGTCCAGCGCACGCGCGGCGCCCGATCGGTGGGTTGGCTGGTCCGCACGTACACCACGTCGTGCGCGCCGACCGCCCGGTCGGTCGCGGTGGACGCCGTGATCGCCAGCGGCGACTCCACCGCAGGGGTACGCAGCGAGGTGTCCACGGTCCAGGTGCGGGTCTGGGTCAACGCGGGAGAACTGCGGACCGCCGGGTCCCGGACGAACTCCGTCGGGTCGGTCACCGTGGCGGTGACCGTGTGCCGACCCGGGGAGAGCCGTAGATTCCGCAGGTCCAGGTGGCGGGCGTTGCCGGTACGCGGCACCGCCCTGCCGTCCACCGACCACGTCACGGTCAGCGTGTGGCTCACCGGGTGCAGGGTGTCCACCCAGAGCAGTCGGTCCGCCCCGACCGCCGCACCGGTGGCCGTGCCGCCCTGCACGATGCCGACCCGACCGGCGATCCGCTCGGTCATCCGCTCCCGGCCGACCTGATCGAAGTAGAAGCCCAGCGACTTCATCATCGAGTGCCGGCTCGGTCGCCACACCCCGCGTTGGAGGTACAGGCCACCCTGGTAGCGGCCGATCGTCCCGCCCGACTCGCTCGGCTCACCCAGCCAGCGCCACCACTTGGCGCGGGTCTCGCGCATCTGCCGCTCGGTCAGCACCGTGTGGTGCACCGAGTCCGGTTCCGGCCCGCTGTAGGTGTCGCCCGGCACTCCCCGGCCGTAGTAGTCGTACTCGTCCTGCAGGCCACCGAGGGAGTGCCCCAGCTCGTGTGGACTGATCAGCGCGGAGAGCGCGTTGCCGCCGGAGGCGGTGGCGTTGCTGCCGCCGGCCCCACCGTAGGTGCCGCTGTTGGCCAGCGCGATCAGCTGCCGGTTGCCGGGGTTGGTGCCGACGGCCAGGTCGGCGTACGCGTTCGCGGCGGTGCCGTCGACAGTGAGCAGGCGTTGCACGCTCGCCGGGTTGCAACCACCCCAGAAGCCCATGCCGAGCGCCGTGTCACGCCGCGGCGCGGACAGGCCGGGGTCGCAGTCCACCCCGGACTCGGCCGAGACGATCTCCACGGCGTAGACGTTGAAGTAGCTGCGGTAGGACTTGAACGGCTCGATCGTCCACAGGGTGTTGAGGTGCC
Source organism: Micromonospora vinacea (assembly GCF_015751785.1). Taxonomy (NCBI): domain Bacteria; kingdom Bacillati; phylum Actinomycetota; class Actinomycetes; order Micromonosporales; family Micromonosporaceae; genus Micromonospora; species Micromonospora vinacea. The sequence goes on from NZ_JADOTY010000001.1 coordinate 4,046,795, forward strand.
GGTCCACGTGTGCTCGGAAGGTGGGCAGGTCGGCCTCGGTGTAACCGTCGCCCAGCAGCACCAGGTTGAACCGCGTGGCCGGGTCACCGGTGACCTGGATCGGCACCACTGTGCCGCTGGCCGCCGGGGACGCGGCCGGTGTGGCGGCGGCCGGTGTGCCGACCGTCAGCCCCGCCGCGACGAGCGCCGCGACGCACAACCCCGCTCTGATCCGCACGCTGCGCCCCTCCCCTGTGCCGGTCGGTCTGGCGGCGCCGGGTCCGGCGGGGGCGCCGTCGTACGGGCCTGCCGTGACCGTGGACATCTCGGACCGTACCGGTCTCCGGACCGACAGGTAACCCTCGGCGGTCAGTCGGTCGTCGCCTCGGATGTGGCGCCCCGGCGGGTAGCGGCGGCCAGTCCCAGCGCCAGCAGCACGCACACCGCACCGACCACGAAGAGGAGCGAGGCGGCCGGCTGGCCCAGCCACTCCCAGTACGGGTGCCAGGCCGGGTGCGGCTCGCCGAGGTGGTGGTGCAGCAGCGGCGGTGCGACCAGCAACACCGGCAGCCACCACAGCACCACGGCCACCCCGGCCAGGACGTTCACAGTGCCGCGTCGACGGCGTCCCTCGGTGCGTCGACTGGCCCAGCCGAAGACCAGCCAACCGGCCACCGCGCCCAGCGCCGTGCCGAGCACTCCGGCGGGGACCACAAGGGGCGGCGGCGCGCGGTGCAGCTCGACCGAGAGGTAGCTGGCGTCGACTGCTGTCTGCGAGGAGATCGAGGCGTTCAGGATGGTGTCGCCGCGGCGGGCGGTCACTGCGGTGTCGGTGACCTCCTGCGGGGTGGCGCACGTCTTGTCCGCGCAGCTGACCCGGTCGGACGCCTGCGGCTCGTACACCCGCCAGCCGGCACCGGTCAGGCGCTCCCGGGCCACCGTGACGATCTGCGCGGCGGGCACCGGCGGCGCGCCGAGGGCGCTGGCGCCGGTGGCGCTCTCCTGATACTCGCCGCCGTCACCGAACAGCAGGGTCTTGACGGTCCCCAGGCGCAGCGCGTGCCCGTAGACGACGAAGAGCGCCGGCGGGGTGTCGATCTCGCCGAGGTCGTGGCCGGGGAAGACCTCGGTCAGGACGGCGGCGGCCTCGGCCCGGTCGGGTTGCGGTCGGGACGTCTCCCAGGCGGCCCGGCTCGCCAGGGCGCCGGTGAAGAGGCCGCAGATGAGCGCGGCGAGTGGCACCCAGGCGATGGCGGCGCCACCGGCGGGGCGGCCGAGGCGGCGCAGCAGCCGCGGCCCGAACGGACTGGTCGGCGCGGTGTCGCTCACGGACATGGCCAACCTCCGGCTTGAGAATCAGGCCGAGCGACAGTACATCGACCAGGGGTCCGGGCGCGTCCCCCCGATGACGGCCGCCGGTGGTCGGGATCGGCCAGGATAGGCGGGTGGCCGGTCACGGCCGCGACGAGGAGGGTGGGCGATGCGGGTACGCGGACGGTTGACCTGGGGGCGGCGTGCTCGCGCGGGTGCGGTGCTGACCGCGGTGCTCGCGGGCGTGCTGCCGCCGGCCGTGGTGCTGGCGCCGGGCGCCGCCACGGCGGGCGCGGCGGCGGGGACGCCGGTCTGCCAGGTGCGCGACGACCGGCTCCGTGAGATCTCCGGCATGGTCGCCACCGACGACGGGTACGTGGTGATCAACGACGGGGCCGACGACGAGGCCCGCCGGCGGATCTTCTACCTCAACCAGCGTTGCGCGGTGACGCGAACCGTCTCCTTTCCGTCCCGCCCCCGCGACACCGAGGACCTGGCCATCGGCCGGGACGGCACCGTCTGGGTCGCCGACATCGGCGACAACGACCGCTCCCGGCCGACGGTGGGCGTGTGGCGGCTCGCGCCGGGGGCGAAGCGGCCGGTGCTGCACCGGATGAGCTACCCGGACCGTCCGCACGACGCCGAGGCGCTGCTGCTCGACGGGTCCGGTCGACCACTGATCGTCACCAAGGGCGGCAGCGGCACCGTCTTCCTGTACGCGCCGGCCACCGCGTTGCGGCCGGACGCGACGACGCCGCTGACCGCGCTCGGCCAGGTGACAGTGCCGTCGACCACGACCAGCAACCCGTTCTCGTTCCTGGGGCGCGGGGTGATCACCGGTGCGGCGAGCGCGCCCGAGGGACGGCGGGTGGTGCTGCGCAGCTACGCCGACGCCTTCGAGTACGACGTACCCGACGGCGACGTGGTCCGCGCGTTGACCACCGGCACCCCGCGGATCACCCCGCTGCCGGACGAGCCCCAGGGCGAGTCGATCACCTACAGTCGGGACGGCCGGTCGTTGCTCACGGTCTCCGAGTCCGCCGGTCAACCAGCCGGCACCCGCTCGACGATCCTGCGCTACCCGGCGACCGCCAGCGCTGCCACTGCCGCGCCCTCCACAGAGTCCGTCGACCCGGTGGCGCCCACTGCGGTCCGTCCGGCCGCCGGGGAGGTCGGCGGAGGGGGTGGGCGGACCTGGCCGCTGGCCCTCGGCGCGGGGACACTGCTGATCCTGCTCGGGTTGGCCGCCGCGCTCTGGTGGAGGCACACCGCGCGCCAGTGAGTGGGCCGGGCCTGCGGCAGGATGGGGGGATGTCCGTCCTGTCCACGTTGCGCCACCCGATCGTCGCCGCCCCGATGGCTGGTGGCCCGTCCACGCCCGCGCTGGTGGCCGCCGTCTCCGCAGCGGGTGGGCTGGGCTTCCTCGCCGCCGGGATGATCGACACCGGTCGGCTGGTCGCCGACGTCGCCGAGGCCCGCGCGCGTACCGATCGGCCGTTCGGCGTCAACGTCTTCCTGCCCGACCCCGGCGGCGTCGACGAGGCCGCCATTCGGGCGTACGCCGAACGGCTCGCCCCGCAGGCAGCGCAGCGCGGGGTGAGCCTGGGCGATCCGGTGGGCGGCGACGACGCGTACCCGGAGAAGCTGGCCGCGCTGCTCGCGGACCCGGTCCCGGTCGTGTCCTTCGTGTTCGGGCTGCCCGACCGGGCGGCGGTGACCGCCCTGCGCGAGCGGGGCACCGAGGTGTGGGCCACCGTGACCCGTCCGGACGCCGCGGCCACCGCCGCCGACCTGGGGGTGGACGCGGTGGTGGTACAGGGCACCGAGGCCGGTGGGCATCGCGGCGGCCTACCGGACGACGACGACTACGGGTTGCTGCCGCTGCTCCGGCTGACCGCCGCCCGCTGTGACCGGCCGTTGGTGGCCGCGGGTGGCCTCGTCGACGGCCCCTCGGTGGCCGCCGTGCTGGCCGCCGGCGCCGCCGCCGCGCAACTCGGCACGGCCTTCCTGCGCTGCCCGGAGGCGGGCAGCTCGCCGATGCACCGGGCGGCGGTGGCCAGTGCCACGCCGACCGCGTTGACCCGGTCCTACACCGGTAAGCGGGCCCGTGGCGTGGCGAACGACTTCCTGCGCCAGCACGACGCGGTGGCACCGCGCGGTTACCCCCAGGTGCTGCACCTGACGCGTCCACTGCTCGCTGCCGCCCGGAGCGACGGGGACGCGTCGGTGGCCAACCTGTGGGCCGGGCAGGCGCACCCGCTGGTCCGGGACCTGCCGGCGGCGCAGGTGGTGGCCGAGGTGAGTGTCGGCGCCCAGGCCGCGCTGGCCACAGTGGTCGAGCGGTCCCGCCGCTGGGGCTGACCAGGACGCCGGTAACCGGCTCGGGCGGGCGGGGACAGGCCGGGCGGGCAACCCGTTAGAGTCTCGCCGTGATCGAGATCGGTGCGCAGGTCGACCTGTCCCACCCGGCTGAGCGGGTCTGGCGCGCCCTGACCGATCGGGAGTTGCTCGGCCGGTGGTTCGCCGAGGCCGAGACTGTCGAGGGCGTAGCGGACCGGATGCTGCTGCACACCGCCGGCCTGCCCGGCTTCGAGGCCAACGTCGAGGTCGAGGTGACCGAGCGGCAGGAGCCGGACCTCCTCGTGCTGGCCTGCGACGAGGCCGGCCGGCTCAGCGAGCTGACCTGCGCGGTCACTGTCACGAAGCAGGGCTGCCGGCTGGAGCTACGGGAGGTCAGCACGCACGGCGCGTGGTCCGCCGAGCAGCACGACCCCCGGGAGCAACAGCTCCGGCAGGCGCTGACCGTGCGGCTGCCGGCCATCCTCGACTGGCTCGCCTTCCAGCAGGTCGACCTGCGCCGCGCCGACGGTGGGATGACCGCGGAACTGCCGCTGATCGGCGTACGCGGCAAGGCCGGCCGCAACCCTCGTCGGCGTCGCACGCTGGTCGCCGTGGTCGCCGGGGCCGTGCTGGTGGCGGGGACGGCGGCATGGGTGACGTTGCCACCCGACGCGAAGCCCGCCGCCGCGCCCGCGCCGACGGCCACCGCGTCACCGACAGTGACGGCCGACAGGGCCGCAGTGGCGCCCACCGCGACCCTCTCGGCGCGCCCTTCGCGGACCACCGCGTCGGCGACCACCCGCCCGAGCCGGACCCCGTCGGCGAAGCCCTCGCGGACACCCGCGTCGGCCGCCCCGCCTCCGCCATCGGCGCCGTCCATCACGGCCCGCTACGAGACCGAATCCGACCGACTGTTCGGCTACACGGGCGAGATCGTCGTCGGCAACCCCGGCGGCGCGCCGGTGACGGACTGGGCCGTGGTGGTCACCCTCGCCGAAGGCACCACCGTCGACGACGTCGACGGCGCGAACTGGCGACAGGACGGACGGGCGATCACCTTCACCGGCGGCGCCGTGGCGGCCGGGGGATCCCGGACGATCAGCTTCGACGTCCGCGACAGCCGGCCGAAGGCCCGGGAACCGGAGAGCTGCACGATCGGCGGGCAACAGTGCGCGGGGCTCTGACTAGGCTGCGGTCATGGCACTGCTGCACAGGGCGACCCTGCACCCCACGAAACTGGACCTGCTGACCACCTGGCTGCCCAACCGACAGTGGTTCGCCGGGCCGGCCGGCGTCGAGTTGGTGAGCCGAGGCGCCTACCGCTTCGACGACCCGGCCGGCGAGGTCGGCATCGAGACGATGCTGGTCGGTGCCGCCGACGGTCCGGTCCACCATGTCCCGCTCACCTACCGTGCCGCGCCCCTCGACGGTGCGGACGGGTGGCTGGTCGGCACCACCGAGCACTCGGTGCTCGGCCGGCGCTGGGTGTACGACGGCTGCGTCGACCCGGTGTACGCCGCCGCGCTCGCCCACGCGACCCTCACCGGCAGCGGCCAGGCGGAGGAGTACTTCGAGGTCGACGGCCGGCGCGAGGTGCGTGAACCGACGGTGACGGTCGTCGTCGACGGCGCCGCCGACGCCCAGGTGCCGGCCGTGGGCGCGGTGCGACGGGTGGTCGACGAGGACCGCACGCTCATCGACACCGACACCGTCGAGCTGGTCGTCGTGCGCAGGCCCGGGGCCGGGGCCGACGGGCCGGCCGGGGGCACGCTGAGCGGCAGATGGCACGGTCAGTCCACTACCGTGCCGCTGGCGTACGTCAGAACGCGCTGAACTGTGCGCGGTGGGCGGCCCGATCGCTCGGGCCGCCCACCGCTCTCACCACTGCGCCGGAGGCGGGGGCGGCGACACGGGCGGCCGGTCGTCGCAGGTGATGGTGTTGGGCAGCAGCCACGGCGCGAGCCACCCGCCGTCGTTACCGCCGAGGTCGGTCAGTGTGAACTCCGAACCGGCCGGGGTGAAGTGGAACGATCCGCAGTTGTTGACGCCGACCGCGCCGACGTTGCGGGCGTCCACGTTGGCGAACGAGGCCGACCCGGCCGCGCGGGCGCTGACCACCGAGGTGCCGGTGCCGTCGACACGGACGTCCCGGAAGCGCGCATCGGAGATCGAGTAGAGATCCTTCACCGGCCAGTCGCTGACCAGCATGATCGCGTTGTACGTGTTGTCCAGGTACGCGTCGCCGGTCACCTCGATGGGCGCCTCGATGCTGCGATCCAGGGCGAAGACCCAGAGCGCGCCCAGCCCGATGTTCCAGTTCAGCTCGTAGGTGCCGGCGCGGGCGGTGGTGTTGTTGGTGAACCGCAGGTGCCCGGTGAACGGCTCCGCACCGAAACGGGCACCGGCGTGCAGACCGCTGCCCTCGCGTACCGGGTCGGCGACCAGGTTGTGCGAGACGGTGGTGTCGGTGCCGCCGTAGATGGCGATGCCGTTGGCCAGGGTCGGTGACTGCACGGTGTTGTGGTCGAACGTGTTCCGCGCGTTGGCCGTCTTCTCCGACCACATGGCCAGGCCGTCGTCGCCGGTGTTGCGGACGAAGTTGTGCGCCACGAGGGAGTCGGTCACGCCGGTGTGGAAGTTGAGCGCGTCGGCGATCTGGTCGACGATGATGTTGTTGGTGACGCGGACGTTGCGCATCGGGCCGTCGAACCACAGGCCCGCCTTGGTGTGGTGCAGGTAGAGCCCGTCGACTGTGGAGTCGCTCATCGCCCCACCGATCCCGTTGACCTGGTCGGTGTCGATGCGCTCGCGCACGTCGCCCTCGATGGCGAAGCCTGCGAGGTGCACGTTACGGCTGCCGCCGTCGGCGGCGTCCCGACCATAGAACCCGACTCCGGTATGCACCGAGCCGTCCGGCGCGGGGGTCGGCAGGGCGACCTCGCGGCCCTTGATGATGGTGTACCAGTTGCCGGCGCCCTCGATGGTCACGTCGTCGACGATGATGTGCCGGTTGACCTGGTAGGTGCCCGGTGGGATGTACACCGTGAGGTGGGCGCGTCGAGCGAAGGCGATGGCCCGGTCCAGCGCGTCGGCGGAGTCCCGCCGGCCGGTGGGGTCGGCGCCGAAGGCGAGGACGTTCGCCGCGAGCAGCCGGACGTGCGGCGGCGCGACCAACTCGGAGTCGAGCAGGTCGATGACGGTCCAGGCGGCGGCGCTACCGGGCGGCGCGGTGAGCCGGACCTTGTCGCCGGCCCGGTAGGTGCGCCCGAGCAGCAGCCGCTGCTCGTCGTAGAAGTGGGTGGGCCGGAACGGCTTGTCGATGCTCGGGTACGGCGTGGTGGCCGACGGCACGCACTGGCACTCGGTGATCCACCAGTCCGGGTGCAGCAGCCCGGCCTGCGGGTCGTTGGTGAACGGGTACTGGTTGTAGAGCCACGAGTACTGCGAGGTGAGCGTCATGGTGCGCAGGTGCTTGCCGTTGACCGCGACTCGCAGCGGCGCGGTGATCCCACCGCCCTGCGGCGCGTCCGGGATGCTGTACCGCACGGTGATCCCGTTCGCCGCGCTGGGCAGGACGAACTCCACGTACTCCCCGGGGGTGAGCCGGACCGCCCGGCGGCCGGAAGCCTCCGCGGGCAGCGTGTAGGCGGACCGGTCGGGCCCGATCAGCTCGCCGTTGGTGCGGGCGTTCTCGGCTTCCTGCTCGAGGAAGTCGACGTCCGCGCCACGTCCGGCGACCAGCGCCGGATCGAGGGCGGCCCGGGTGACCACCGGCTGCGCGCCAGCGGACGCGGGTGGACTGGCGGCGGCCACTGTGGGCCCGGCGACCAGCACGGCGAGACCGGCGGCTAGCGCGACGGCGGCGCCGCTGGGCCGGCCGGGGCGTCCCCGCGCCGGCATGAGGCTGCGAAACATCGGTGACCCTCCTGGATGGGTGGTGGTGGAGGTCCGCCCGGCGTTCCCCCGACGCCCGACATTGATCGTCATGATGCAGCACCAGACATGGCACTGCAAGACAACTATCGAACAATGAAAATAAACGACTATCAGGCCGCAAGAAATGGACGGTCGTCGAGTTGAGGTGTCGCGCGTCGCCCGCCCCGACCAGCTCACGCCGGGCGTAGGCTGATCCGCGTGGATCAAGAAGACCGGATTGCCCTCTTCCTCGACTACGAGAACCTCGCGCTGGGCGCGCGCGACCATCGCGGCGGCGCGGCCTTCGACTTCCGGCCCATCGCCGACGCGCTGGCCGAACGAGGTCGGGTGGTGGTCCGCCGGGCGTACGCCGACTGGTCGTACTTCGACGAGGACCGCCGAATGCTCACCCGGTCCCACGTCGAGCTGATCGAGATCCCGCAGCGGATGGGCGCGTCCCGGAAGAACGCAGCGGACATCAAGATGGCCGTCGACGCGATCGAGTTGGCGTTCGAACGCGACTACATCTCCACCTTCGTCATCTGTAGCGGTGACAGCGACTTCACCCCGCTGGTGCACAAGCTGCGCGAGCTGAACAAGCGGGTCATCGGGGTCGGTGTCGAGGGGTCCACCTCGGGGCTGCTGCCCCCGGCCTGCGACGAGTTCCTCTACTACGACCGGCTGGAGGGCGTGGACATCCCGCCGGCCCGGGGTAGGCGCGCGCGTCCCGCCGCCCGACAGGCCGGTGCCGAGCAGCGCGCACCCGAGCCGGAGCGGGAGCAGGAGCCCGAGGTGGACCGCCGACCGGCGGGGGAGGAGCCCGGCCGGGACGTGGACGCCCTCGCCGTTTTCGTCGCCCAGTCGGTCGCCGGGTTGCAGGGCAGCGCCAACGGTGAGGTCACCGCCTCCCGACTCAAGCGCACCCTGCTGCGCAAGGACCCGACCTTCAGCGAGTCCGACTACGGCTTCCGGACCTTCGGCGAACTGCTGCGTCACCTCGCCGAGCGCAACGTGATCGAGTTGGGCGAGGGCCCGGCGAAGGGTGACCCGGAGGTCTCGCTGCCCGAGCACGGCGACCGGGAGGTGGCGTTCGGCCTGCTCCGGGGCGTCGTGGCGGACCTGGGCAGCGGCGGCAACCCGGTGGCGTTGTCCGGATTGAAGAACCAGGTGCGCCGGGCCCGCCCGGACTTCAGCGAGAAGAAGCTCGGCTACCGCAGCTTCCTGCAGTTCTGCAAGGCCGCCGCCACCGCCGGCGTACTGGACCTGCGCTGGAGCCCCGAAGCCGACGACTACCTGCTGACAACCCAGACCTGACCGCTCCGCCGGGGGTGGGGTTGCGGGGAGGGGGCAGAGTGGGGCGGGGCTCCTGATTCGCAAGTCAGGAGCGGGAGAACCGCCCGTTATGGTTTCGAACCGTCAACGGTTGGGCTGAAATGCGCCAGAAATGTCGCCCTTGCCCCGGTCCGGGCATACCTGCGCCGTACCCTCGGCGCGGGAATTGCTATACGGTCGGCGAATGAAGGTGGAGGAACACTGGTGGAACGGAGACACGACCCCGCGCGGGCGCAGGGACGTGTACATCCGTACTGACGGGCAGGGTTGGGAGGTCCGCGCCCAGATCGGTGGGGCGTCGGGTCGTGAGCGGGTGCAGCAGTGCCCAAGCCGGGCCTCGGCGGCCATCCTCGCCGACGCCTGGCGCGGCACCCACCCATCCTGGCGCGAGCTGAAGCAGCGCTGATCCGGCACCGGGCCGGGTCGGCAACGCTCCCGGGCTCCAGCCCGGCGCGCCCGCCGACCGGCCCGGCGCTCGGTACGTTGGTCCGCCGCAATCGCTGAGCGGTTCACCCGCCTGACTCACAGGTCACCGCTTTTGAAGCATGACGGAAGCAACGTCTGCCAGAAGCGCCAACGCCCAATCCAGTTGCGAGCAGTTGTCGCGACCTTGGCACTCAAGGCAGCCGCCAGCTCGCCATGGCCGCTCTAGTGCCCGAGTCCAGTGGGTATCCAATACTCGTTCGGCCGTGAACAACTCGGTCGCCTTGGACACGGGTTCGTCGATCGGCATGATTGGTACGCCTTTCGCGAGACGCGATCAGGCCCGCCCAGGGTCGACCTGTTCGCCGTCGCCCCTGGGCGGGATCGAAGGCCTGTGGATGGCGTGGTCCGATGGAAGGTGCCGAACGAAGGAACCTTCACATGCCCATACCTACCGGCGGATACCGCGAGGTGGCCGAGGACCTCGCCGCTCGGATCAAGAGCGGCGAGTACGCGGCAGGGGAGCGTCTGCCCACCTACAGCGAACTATCGAACCTCTATGACGTCAGTGTGACCACGGTCCAACGGGCGATCATCGTTCTTCAGACACGCGGCTTGGTGGTGGGTCTCCAGGGCCGTGGCCTCTGGGTCGCCGAAGACGTGGGATCTCCTCGATCACTTGATGAGGAGTAGTTGCTGGCGGCTCGATTCAACTACTCATCATCACGTGATCAGGGGATGTGGCGGACCTTCGTGTCCCCGCCGTCAGTTCGGGTACACGTACACGGAGGTCTGCCAGTCGCGCCCGATGGAGGTCCCCATGTCGCAGGGTCCCGACGAGGAGAACCCCAGGCTCGACGAGGAGATCCGAGAGGCCGAGCGGCGGCTCGCCGATCTGGCCACATCGTCGGACGACGCGCTGACCGACGATGACGCTCGCGCGCCGGACGACGCTCGCTCCGAGCAGAACGCCGACTGAGGCCACCGGAACCGGACGGCGGGCAAGATCCACTCGACTTCCGTGAAATTGCGGTGTTGGAGGCGGACTAACCCCGCGCTTTCACGGAAACCGAGTCGATCAATGTGCTGGCCGCCCAACCGCCGTCAACAGGGCCTGCCCGGCGTCGTGCCGGACAGGCCCCGAGGGCGGGGTCAGCGTTTGAGGGTGAAGGTGAAGTCGCCGGAGAGCTTGCCGCCCAACCGGAACGCCGAGACGACCTTCCCCTCCGTGATCAGTCGGTCGACCTCGCCCCGGGAGAGACCGCAACCCTCAGCGATCAGTCGGGTCGGCCGGACCGGGATCCGCGCCGCGTTGCGGACCGCGACGTCGATCACGTCGAGGTCCAGGTGCTCCGATCCGCCGGTGTCGAGACGCCAGGCGTCGGTCCAGTCCAGGGCGAACCGGTTTCGGTGCTGAACGGCCGGCTCCTGGAGCAGTTCGGCGATCAGGCCCGGGTCGTTGGCGTGGAGCCGGTCCAGCAGTTCGGGTGGGATGGAGCGCACCGTCATCCGGCCCAGGACGGTGAGCTTCGCCGTCTCCCCGCACTCGATGCAGAGCGCGAGAAGCCAGACGTCGAGGAGCTTGTGGTTGGCGTTGACACGGAACTTGCCGCTCGCCCGAAGGCGTTGGGACGGGCACGCGTGGCAACGGCGCTGAACGATGGGCAGGCAGGTGGGCACGACGGCCCAATTTTTGAGCACAGAAGTACACCGGTTTCAGTGAGAAGTCCGCAGCAAAAAGGAGCGCGGCGCAGCTGCGCGACGCGCGACAGATCAGCTCTCGGGAGGTCTCACAGGGTGTACAACGGCACGTCCTTGCCTAGACGACCACGTTGCGCAGCACGGTAACGGCGCACGGCGGCGCCGTTCCACTGGTTTTCGCGTACGCGGCGGCCCGGCCGGCGGGACGTGCCGACCGGTCGGGTGTCAGGCCCCGGTCAGGCGGTCGGGACCGGCAGGACCACGCCCTCGGCCGCCGACCGGTGCGCCAACTCGATCAACTCGACGGTGTGCACCGAGTCCCGTGGGTCCACCGGCATCGGGGCGCCGTCGCGCAGCGCAGCCGCCACCTGGGCGTAGAAGCTCTGGTACGCGCCGGGCTCGGTCGGCACCGGCCGCAGGTCACCGTCGACGCCGAGCAGGCCGTAGCGCTCCGGCGGGACCTCGCCCCAGCCCGGCTGGTCCGGTCGGCCGCCGTCGTGCAGCGCCGCCTCCTGCACGTCCAGCCCGTAGCTGGTGTAGCCGGCCCGGTCGCCCAGCACGCGCAGGCGCGGCCCGAGTTGGGCGGTCACCGCGCCCATCCACAGGTGCGAGTGGACCCCGTTGGCGTGGGTCAACGCCACGAAGGCGTCGTCGTCGACGGCTGCGCCCGCGCGGCGACGGTCCACCTCCGCGTAGACGCGGTCGACACTGCCGAACAGCTGCACCGCCTGGTCGACGAGGTGGGCGCCGAGGTCGAAGAGGGCGCCGCCGGCCTCCTCCGGACCGGCAAGCTCCCGCCAGCCCGGCTTGATCGTCGGACGGAACCGCTCGAACCGGGACTCGAAGCGCAGCACCTGCCCCAACTCGCCCTGCTCGACCAGGCGGCGGACGGTCAGGAAGTCGCCGTCCCAGCGCCGGTTCTGGAAGACCGTCAGCGGCACCCCCCGCTCGGTCGCCTCGTCGATCAGCAGGCGGCCCTCCGCCGCGGTCGGGGAGAGGGGCTTGTCGACGACGACCGGCAGGCCGGCGGCGAGCGCCGCGCGGGCCATCGGCACGTGCTGACGGTTCGGCGTCGCCACCACGACCAGGTCCAGGGCGTCCGGGGTACGCCACAGCTCGTCGGCGTCGTCGACCAGGCGGGCGTCCGGGAAGTGCTGTCGGGCCTGCTCGCGACGCTGCGGGTCGCGGGTCACGATGGCGTCGAGCCGCAGCCCGGGGGTCGCGGCGATCAGCGGCGCGTGGAACACCCGGCCCGCCAGCCCGTATCCCAGCAGACCAACCCGCAGCGCCTTCGCCATGCCATGCCCCCGTCTCCCTGGTCGGCGCCCTGACCTGGCGCCGGTACCGCTGAGAAGAATCTACGCCCGGGGCGGTCGGGCCCGATCTCGGCCCGTCAGCTCGCCGGGTCGGCGCGCAGGTAGGTGAGGACCGCCAACACCCGCCGGTTGGTGTCGTCGCTGGGCGGCAGGTCGAGCTTCAGCAGGATGTTGCCGACGTGCTTGCCGACCGCCGCCTCGCTGACGTGCAGCCGGCCGGCGATCGACGCGTTGGACCGCCCCTCGGCGAGCAGCGCCAGCACCTCGCGTTCCCGGGCGGAGAGCGCGGCGAGCGGGTCGCGGGGGCGGTGCAGTAGTTGCCGGACCACGTCCGGGTCGATGGCGGTGCCGCCGTCGGCGACCCGGCGCAGCGTGTCGACGAACTCGGTGACCTCGGCGACGCGGTCCTTGAGCAGGTAGCCCACCCGTTGGCCGTCGCCGCTGTCCAGCAGCGCCGCCGCGTACCCGGTCTGCACGTACTGGCTGAGCACCACGACCGGGAGGTCGGGTCGCTCGGCGCGTAGCGCGACGGCCGCGCGTAGCCCGTCGTCGCGGCGGCCCGGCGGCATCCGGATGTCGGTCAGCACCAGGTCCGGGCGGTGGTCGCGGGCCGCCGCCAGCAGCTCCGGCGCGGAGCCGACGGCCGCGCACACTGTGAAGTCGAAGCGGGTCAGCAGGGCGACGAGACCCTCCCGCAGCAGCACCTCGTCCTCGGCGAGCACCACCCGGGTCACCGACGACATGGCATTTCCACCCGGAGCACTGTAGGCCCGCCGGGCGGGCTGGACAGCAGCAGCCGGCCGTCCACGGCGGCGACCCGGTCGGCGAGCCCAGTCAGGCCGGTGCCCCGGGCCGGGTCGGCGCCGCCGTGACCGTCGTCGGTCACCTCGACGACGAGGTCACCGCCGGCCCGGGTGAGGCGTACGTCGGCGCGGGTCGCCCCGGCGTGCCGGGCCACGTTGCCCAGCGCCTCGGAGACCACGAAGTAGGCGGTGGTCTCCACGATCTCCGGCAACTCGTCGTGCGGGTCGGCGTGCACGGTGACCGGGATGGTGGCGGCGTCGGCCAGTTCGCGTACGGCGCCGGCCAGGCCGAGGTCGGTGAGGCTCTGCGGGCGGATGCCGTGCACCAACTGCCGCAGCATCACCATCAGGCCCCGGGCCTGGTCGTGCGCCACGGCGAGCGGTCGGGCGGCGGGGGAGTCCTCGGGTACGTCCAGCTGGGCCAGCCCCAGTTGGAGGGTGAGGCTGGTGAGCCGGGGCTGTGCGCCGTCGTGCAGGTCGCGCTCGATGCGGCGGCGTTCGGCCTCGTACGCGCCGACCAGTCGGGTGCGGGAGCGGGCGACCTCGCGCAGCGCCGCCGCGTCCACCGGATGGGCCAGTGCCCACCGGGCCACGGCGGCCTGGACGGCGGCGAGCAGACCGATGGCGTACCAGAGCACCGGGATCAGCAGCACCCCCACTATCGCGTACGGAATGGCCTCGCCGGTGCTGTCGATCGGCTGCCAGATCACCACCGGCTGGTTGGCGTCGCCGGCCAGCCAGGGGCTGGAGATCATCCCGAGGTCGAGCAGCACCAGGATCAGGAACACCCAGTACGCGACAGGAGTGAAGCCGCCCAGCCAGAACAGGTACGCCACCTCCCGCCAGGTCGCGGCGCTGCGGTAGCGGGCGGCCAGGCCCGGCCACGGCGACGAGGCCAACGGACGGCCGTCGACGAGCCGGACCCGCCACCGCTCGACGGCGGCCACCGCGAAGCTCAGGAGCGGGGCCAACGCCACCAGGACGACGCTGCCGGTAATCAGGAACAGCATCAGCGCGATGCTCGGCGGTCGGCCGTGCCGCCGGAGCGTGCTGAAGACGGGCAGCATGGGGCCGCCGATGACGAGCAGCCCGACGGCGAGGAACCCGGCGATCGGCACTGTGGTGACCAGGTAGGCCAGCGCGCGCCAGGGCCACGCGGAGATCAGCCAGCGGCGGCGGCGTAGCGCCTCGGCCAGGTGCGAACTGTGTTCCGTGGTCATGCAGCAGACGCTAATCGGGAGCGACCGGGTGCCCCAGCCGTCCAGATCCACTCTTCGGGGTATGCCCAGCACTACCGACGGACGGGTGTGCGGGGTCCGGAAACGGGAAGAACGGGCCGTCGCGCGTCCCGCGTGACCTGTGCTGTCGGCGGCTGGAGAGACATGGGTGCCAGAACCTTCGTGGTGGTCGGCGGGACCAGCGGTCTCGGCCTAGCGGTGGCCCGACTGCTCGTCGACGAGCATCAGGTCGTGGTGTTCGGCAACGTGCCGGCCGAGGTCGCCACCGCGACCGACGAGCTGGGTTGCGACGGCGCCGTCTGCGACATCTCCTCCTACGAGCAGGTCCGCGACGGGTTCGCCGAGGTGGTCGAGCGCTACGGCACGATCGACGGGGTGGCGGCCTGCGCCTCCATGTGGGCGGGCGGCGAGCTGGGGGACCTGTCGGTGGAGCACATCCGCCGGGCCGTGGAGATCAACGTCCTGGGCATCACGTACCTGCTGCGGGAGGCGGTGCAGCACCTGCACCGGCAGGGCCACGGAAACGTGGTGTACATCGGCGCGTTGGCGCTGGCGGCACCCCGGCCCGGCATCCCCGTCTACCGGGCCACCAAGAGCTACGGCAACAGCCTGGTCGACTCGCTGGCCGAGGCCCAGCACAGCAACCGGGTCAAGGTGATGCAGCTACATCCCGGGCCGATGCCGACGCGGCTACAGGAACGGGTGGGCGCCGAGTTCCTGGACGAGGTGTTCGCCATGCCCGAACAGGTCGCCAGCGAGGTCGTCCGGCTGCTGCTGCTCGAACCCGACGACCTGTACGTCTCCGGTGAGCGCGTGCTGCGCGCGGACGGGCGGTGGTGACGGCCGCAGCCGGACAAGCCGACCGTCCGGCCTCGGCGTGGGCGCCCCTGCGGACGGCGGTCTACCGCAACCTGTGGCTGGCCCTGCTCGCCGCCAACATCGGCACCTGGATGCAGACCGTGGGCGCGCAGTGGCTGCTGATCAACCACTCCAACGCGTCCACCCTTGTCGCGTTGGTGCAGACCGCCAGTCTGCTGCCGGTGCTGCTGCTGGCGTTGCCCGCCGGGGTGCTGGCCGACAGCTTCGACCGCCGGCACCTGCTGATCGCCGTGCAGCTGTTCCTGGTGGCGGTGGCGGTGGCGTTGACGCTGCTCACCCTGACCGACCGGATGCCGCCGGCGCTGCTGCTCACCCTCACCTTCGCCTTCGGGGTGGGGCAGGCGCTGACCCTGCCGGCGTGGGCGGCGGTGATCCCGGAGCTGGTGCCGCAGGACCAGCTGCGGTCGGCGTCCGCGCTCGGTTCGATAAGCGTGAACGTGGCGAGGGCGGTCGGGCCCGCGGTGGCCGGCGTGCTGATCGCCCGTACCGGCGTCGCCCCGGTCTTCGGCATCAACGCCGTCGCCTTCGGGGTCTTCGCGTACGCGCTGTGGCGTTGGCGGCCCGGCAACGCCCGCGCGGTCGAGGTGCCCGAGCGGTTCACCGCCGCGTTGCGCGCCGGCAGCCGCTACGTACGCCACTCGCCGACCGTCCGCCGGCTGTTGCGCCGGGCGCTGGTCTTCGTGGTCCCGGCCAGCGCGCTCTGGGCGTTGCTGCCGTTGGTCGCGAACCGGCGGCTGGGGCTGGGCTCCGGCGGGTACGGGGTGCTGCTGGCAGCCCTCGGTGTGGGCGCCATCGCCGGTGGCGTGCTGTTGGCCGTGATCCGCACCCGACTGTCGGCGAACCAGTTGCTGCTGATCGCCGGGGCGCTGTTCACGGTGGCGCTGACAGTGCTCGGCACCGTGCGGTCGGTGCCGCTGGTGCTGCTCGCCCTGCTGCCCGCCGGGATGGCCTGGGTGACGGTACTGGCCAACGTCAACGCCGAGATGCAGCTCTTCCTGCCCAGCTGGGTACGGGCTCGGGGCCTGGCCGTCTACCAGGTGTGCTTCGCCGGTGGGCAGGCCGTCGGCGCGCTGCTCTGGGGGTTGGTGGCCGACATGGCCGGGCTGGTCCTCGCGTACCTGGCGGCGGCGGCGCTGATGCTTGTCGGCACCGTGACGAGTCGGATCTGGCCGTTGCCGGACCTGCGGTCGGTGAACCGGGAACCGGCGGTGTACTGGCCGCAACTGCACCTGGCGCACGAGCCCGACCCGGGAGTCGGGCCGGTGCTGGTGACCGTGCAGTACACCGTCCGGCCGGAGCGGACCCAACGGTTCCTGGCGGCGATGGACCTGGTGCGTGGCGCGCGGCAGCGGACCGGCGCGATGCGCTGGGGGCTGTTCCGCCCGGCCGAGACGGTGGACCGGTTCGTCGAGGTGTATCTGGTGCCGTCCTGGGGCGAGCACCTGCGCCAGCACGGCGGCCGGTTGACCGGTGAGGACCGCGCGGCCGAGCAACGGGCCCGGGAGTTGACCGACGGGGAGCCGGAGGTTCGACACCTGGTGCCCGCCGCCGCCGGCCCGACGCTGTCGGACGAGCGCGAGGCGCTCTGATTCCACACGCCCGGGCGTGAGCCCGGGAGCAGGCCGAGGCGGGCGTACCGCGTACGGCCGCGTTGTTAGGATGGCCGCACCATGGCGAGTGAGCGCAAGGCCACCGCGGACCCGGCCCGCAGCCTGGCCCTTCTCTGGCGCACCCGGGAGCCGACCAGCCGCAGCGCCGGTCCGGCGCTCAGCGTCGATCGGATCGTCCGGGCCGCGATCGACATCGCCGACGCCGAAGGGCTCGACGCGTTGACCATGCGCCGGGTCGGTGAGGCGCTGGGGGTCGGCACGATGTCGGTCTACACCTACGTGCCGGGCAAGGCCGAACTCGTCGCCGTCATGATCGACACCGCGTACGGCGAGATGCCGCGCCCTACCGTCGAGGGCGACTGGCGCACCCGGCTGGAACGGATCGCCCGCGACAATCTGGCGCTCTACCAGCGGCATCCCTGGATGCTGCGAGCCGAGACGACCCGACCGGTGCTCGGCCCGCACCTGATGGCCAAGTACGACTACGAGCTTCGCGCGATCGTCGACATCGGGCTCACCGATGTCGAGGTCGACGCGGTGCTCACCCTCGTGCTGGGTCACGTGAAGAGCGCCGCGCGGGCCGCCTCCGAGGTGGTCGACCTGGAGCGCGAGACCGGCATGACCGACGGCCAGTGGTGGCAGTCGCACGCGCCCTGGCTGGAGACGTTCATGACGGCCGACGCCTACCCGACCGCCTCGCGGGTCGGCACCGCTGCCGGCCAGCAGCACGGCGCCGCGTACGGCCCGGAGTACGCCTTCGAGTTCGGTCTGCAACGCGTCCTCGACGGGATCGCGGTGGTGGTCGCCGAGCGGGCGGCCAGCCGATAGCCGGCCCGGGTCTGCGGATCCGGCGAAGCTAGCGTGGTGCTGCCCGTCGGGCCAGCCGGGCCAGCGAGCGCGCCGACGGGCTGCCCGGCTCGGCGTGGTAGACGACCAGCGACTGGGTGGTGCCGCTGATCGCGAGCTTCTCGTAGCGCAGCGCCAACTCGCCCAGCTCTGGGTGCTGGAACACCCGCACCCCACCGCCTGCGCGGGCGGTGACGTCGTGCCGGGCCCACAACCGCCGGAACCGTTCGCTGCCGGCCGTCAGCTCCTCCACCAGCTCGATGAGGCGGGGATCGTCCACCTCCGGGCCGATCTGTGCGCGCAGCCCCGCCACCGCGTTGGCGGCGACCGCCGTCAGGCCCGGGTAGAGCGCCGGCACGCTCGGGTCCAGGAAGACCGCGCGCAGCAGGTTCACCCCGACGGTGAAGATCGGTGCCAGCGCGGTCGCGGCCGGGTTGGCGAAGAGCACGTCCAGGTGCCGACCGTGCACGAAGGCGGGCGTCTCGGCCCACGAGCCGACCAACTGCCGGATGCCCACCGGCACCCGCTCCGATGGTCGCGCCGCGCGGCGGGCCGGCACCGGCCGGGCCAGGCTGTGCAGGTGTGCCGCGGCGTCCGCGTCCAGCATCAGCGCGCGGGCCAGGGCCTCGACCACCTGCGTCGACGGGTGCCGGTCGCGCCCCTGTTCCAACCGCAGGTAGTAGTCGGCACTGATGCCGGCGAGCAGGGCCGCCTCCTCGCGCCGCAGGCCGGGCACCCGCCGGCGGCCGTGCCCGGGCAACCCGACGTCACCCGGCCCGATCAGCTCGCGCCGGGCACGCAGGTATTCGCCGAGCGGGCCGGCCGTGCTCACCCGCCCATCGTAGGAGCCACCCCCGGCCACCCAGCCTGGTCCTGCCACTACCAGGAAAAACAGGGAACCGGCTAACCCCTGCCACCGGGGTGACAGTGTCGGGGTAAGCGTGATCGACAGACGGGACAGCAATGACAGAGCGCATCACCACCCCCTTCGGTTTCGCCTCGACCGCCGACGAGGTCATCGCCGGGGTCGACCTGACCGGCAAGCGGGCCATCGTCACCGGCGGTGCCGCCGGCATCGGCGTCGAGACGGCCCGTTCGCTCGCCGCCGCCGGCGCCGAGGTCGTGCTCGGGGTCCGCCGGGTCGCTGCGGGTGAGCAGGCCGCCGCCGACATCGCGGCCAGCATCGGCGCGGAGCGGGTCACCGTCCGCGCGCTGGACCTTGCCGACCAGACCTCGGTACGCCAGTTCGTCGCCGACTGGGACCAGCCGCTGCACATCCTCGTCAACAACGCGGGGATCATGGCGCTGCCCGAGCTGGAGCGCACCGCCGAGGGCTGGGAGATGCAGTTCGCCACCAACTTCATGGGGCACTTCGCGTTGACCGTCGGCCTGCACGACGCCCTCGCCGCGGCCGGCGGCGCCCGGGTGGTGTCGGTCAGCTCCAGCGGCAACCTCTTCTCCCCGGTGATCTTCGACGACCTGCACTTCGCGTTCCGGCCGTACGATCCGCTGCTGGCCTACGGGCAGTCCAAGAGCGCCGAGGCCCTGCTGGCGGTCGAGGTGACCCGCCGCTGGTCCGGTGAGGGCATCTACTCCAACGCGTTGAACCCGGGCGCGATCGCCACCGGCCTGCAGAAGCACACCGGTGGGCTCAAGTCGCCCAAGGAGATGCACAAGACCCCGCAGCAGGGCGCCGCCACCTCGGTGCTGCTCGCGGCGTCCCCGTTGCTGGACGGCGTCGGCGGTCGCTACTTCGAGGACTGCGCCGAGGCCCCGGTCGTCACCGAACGGCCCGCCGACTACAGCGGTGTGGCCGCGTACGCGGTCGACCGGGGCAACGCCGAGCGGCTCTGGACCGTGGCGTCCGACCTGATCGCCCAGCGCGGCGTCACCACCGGCCGCTGACGACGACGGCCGGGCTCGGCGGAACCGACCCGGGCCCGGCAGCCCGGGTGGTACGACTGGGGCGGCGGTGGCAGCTGCGGGCCGGGGAAGGATGGCGATGGCGGGCAGGCTTCCGGGACGGCTGCTGCTCCGGCGGGAGAACCCGGGCAAGGCGTCGTTCCTGGAACTCTTCTTCGACCTGGCGTTCATCTTCGCGCTGACCCGGTTGTCCCGGGCGCTGCTCGACGACCCCAGCTTCAACGGTGGTCTCCAGGTGCTGCTGATGCTGGCGGCGCTCTGGTGGGTGTGGTTCGTGACCGCCTGGTCGGCGGACTGGTTCGACCCCCGGGCTCCGCTGATCGTCACCCTGCTGCTCTGGACGATGTTCGGCGGCCTGCTGATGGCTGCGGCCGTACCCACAGTGTTCGACGGACACGCCATGGTGTTCGCCGTCGCCTACGTGGCCATCCACCTGGGTCGGGCGGCGATCCTGATCCCCGCCCTGCGGGGGCACCCGCTACAGGTGCGGAGCCTGCGGGTGGCTGTCTGGTTCGCGATCTCCGGTGTGCTCTGGGTGGTCGGGGCGGCCGTCACCCCGGCCCGGGAGGTGCTCTGGGCGCTCGCCCTCGTCATGGAGTACTCCCTGGCACGGCTGCGCTGGCCGTTCCCGTGGCTCGGACGCAGCACCTGGCCGGAACTCCAGGTGAACGGCAGACACCTCTCCGAGCGGTACCAACAGATCTTCATCATCGCCCTGGGTGAGCTGATCCTGATCGCCGGTGTCACCTACAGCGGGTCGGGCCTGGACCGGGACAGCACTGTGGCCTTCGCCCTGGCGTTCGTGACCGCGGTGGCCCTCGCCCGGCTCTACCTGGTGCCCGCCGGCGGGCGGCTCGGCGCCAGAATCGAGGCGGAGGGCCCGCCCGGCAGCAAGTTGACGCTGATGGCGGGCTACCTGCACCTCGTCATGATCGCCGGTGTGCTGGCCACCTCGGTGGCCATGGAGATGACGATCGACCATCCGGGAGAACACGAAACGGGGCAGACGATCGTGGGCGTCATCGGCCCCGCGTTGTTCCTGACCGCCCGGATCCTGCTCGCGGCGGTGGTCGACGGCAGTTGGCCCTGGGCGCGTCTGGTCGGTGTGCCGGCCATCATCGTGGGCGGACTGGCCACCGTGCGGTCTCCGCAACTGGTCAACAGCGCCGTCGTCGCCGGGGTGCTGCTGCTGATCGTCCTGTTCGACGCGATGCCGGCACTGCGGCGGTTCATCCGCCAGCCCGGGGAGAGCTCCGCACCCAACCAGCGGCGACACGGATAGCGCCCCCCGATGCCTGAGGGAAGACCGCAGCACGGCGACCAACCGCGACGACACGACGTGGTGGAGTTGCGGGTGCACGGCGTGTCCGGGGCGGAACCCGCCGTCATCCTCGACCAGCCGCAGGTCCGACAGGTCGCCGGCGACGACAGCGGGGGCTTCCACCGTGCCGCCCGGTCGGACGGCGTCGGCCCGGACGGGCTGACGTTGGAGGCGTACCGCTGGGGTGACCTGCCCTCGGGCACCGTCGGCCGGACCCTCGCCATGGTCTTCCTGCTGCCGTTCATGCTCAGCAACGTGGCCGTGTGGATGCGCCCCACCGGCCGCCGCCGCGCCGCCGCGGTCAGCGTGCTGTGTCGGCTCCTCGCGCTCAACCTCACAGTGCTGTACGTGGTGTCCATCGCGGGAGTCGCCCTCGACCTGCTCGCCTGGCGGTGTCTCGGTGCGGCCCGCTGCCGCCCGCCCTTCGACACCATGGCCGGGCTCGACGGCCGGCACGTCGGGCAGCGGCTGGCCGTGCTGGCGCTCCTGCCGATCGTCGCCATCGGGGTCCTGCGTCTCCTCGGCACCCGTCGGTCCGGCCCGGCCGACAATCCACTGTGGGCAGTGGAGCCGCTGGTGCACCGGCTGCGCGCCATCCACGTCGCCGCCGCTCTCGCCGTACTCGATGTCGTGTTGCTCACGGCCCGTCGCGCCAGCGGCGCGACGTTCTCCACGACGCTGCTGCTGGCGCTCAGCGCGGCGGTGCTGCTGGTCTGCGTCGGTCTGCTCGCCGTCCCGGGGATGATCGACCGCGCGGCGACCGCGTGGACTGCCACCTGGGCCGCCCGCACGGCGGGCGCGGTGGCGGTCGCCCTGACCGTGGCGACAGTGGTCGCCGTGGCCAGCGACCGGCGTGACTGGTCGTCGGCGTCCGGGCTTCCCGGCTACGACGGGATCGCGGGTGGTGCGCTGTTCGGCCAGATGGTGTTGCTGGTGCTGCTCAGCGGGGTGGTGCTGTGGCAGCACGGTCGGGTGGGCGGCCGGTCCGCGCTGCCGGGTGGCCTGGGCGCGGCGGTCCTCGCCGCCATCGCGGTCGGCCTGACCGGCGCGCTCTCCGCCGGCCTCGTCTACCAGACGGGGGAGCTGCTCGGCGGCTACCGCGCTGACGGTGGACCACCGTCGCCGTACCGCTGGACGCTGCTGGCCTTCTTCCTGCACGTGGTCGCGGCGGTACTGCTGTGCGGCGCGCTGAGCGTCGTGTCACTGCGGCGCCGGCGGCGTGCGGCGGCGGCGATCACCACCCGTGACTTCCCGGCCGTGCCACCGGAGGCCGTCGGTCGGCTGCGACTGACGACGAAGACCATCACCCGGGCACGGTTCACCGAGTGGTTGGGTCCGCTGGCCGCCACGTACGCGGCGCTCGCGGTGGTCGGGCTCATCACGAGCCTGGTGGGGCGCACCGGACGCGAACCGGAGGAGGTGGCGCGGCGGCTGCTCGGGCTGCCGGCCGTAGCCGTCCAGATGGGGCTCAGCGGCGGCACCTTCCTCCTGGCCGCGTTGCTGCTCGCACTGGTGACCGGGGGCGTGTTCGCCTATCGGACCGCGTGGTTTCGACGGCACGTCGGCATCCTGTGGGACCTGGGCACCTTCTGGCCGCGGGCCGCGCACCCGTTCGCGCCGCCGAGCTACGCCGACCGGGCCGTGCCGGAACTGGCCGACCGGATCAGCCAACTGACCGAGCGGCACGTCGGGGTGTTGCTGTGTGGGCACAGCCACGGGTCCGCCCTGCTCGCCCTCGCGGTGCTGCGGCTGCCCCCGCGCGTACGTCAACGGGTCGCGCTGCTCACCTACGGGTCACCGCTGGATCGCCTGTACGCCCGGCTCTATCCGGCCTACCTCAACGAGGAGGTGCTGCGAGAGGTGGGGGAACGGGTCGAGTGGCGGTGGCTCAACCTCTGGCGGGACACCGACCCGGTCGGCGGCTGGGTCTTCGCCGCACACCGCCCCGGCGACCCGGCCCCGGATCCGGCCGATCCGGCCGGGCAGGTCGACAGGCGGTTGCGGGACCCGGCACACCTGCTGCCCGCACCGGGGGAGCAGTCTGCGCCGCCGCTACGGGGGCACCATCCGGGCGAAGCCGACCCCGAGTTCCGGGAGGCGGTGCGCGAACTCGCCGAACGCCTCCGTGGTCGGGGTTGAGTCGTCGAAGACGCTCAGCGGTCCTCCGCCAGCCGTTCCGACTCCGCGACCACCGAGCGGATCTTGCGTAGCGTGGCATCGGGGGCGTGCACCGCCGTCCGCCACCGGTCGAGCGTGCGGCTCAGCACCCGGACGAGGAACTGCAACTGGTTGACCTGCTCGCGCAGCAGCCCCAGCTCCGATCGAGCGTTCAACGCCTCGTTCTCCAGCTCGGTGATCCGCATCTGTAGCGGCTGGACCAGGGTCAGGGCGGCCTCGGTGAGGGTGTCGGCGGCGTCGGCCTTGAACTTGCCGCGCTGGGCCACGACGGTGGCGATGGCAGCCAGACCGGTGGTGCCACCGAGAACGCCGAGCAGGCTGAGCAGCACCTGCACCCAGTGTGGTGCTTCGGGCGTCGGTGCGGAGATCACGTCACACCCTCCACGACCCGTCGGTGCGCCGAGCACTGGTGGCCCTTGGCGAGGCAGCGCAGATCGATGGCGATCTGGGCGGCCCGCCAGAACGACCCGGCCGGCACCGCGGCGATCAGCGACGCGGCGACGATTCCCTGTTGGCCCGCGACCGCCACCAACGCCACCGCATACATGCCGGTGATGGTGCCGAGCATCAGGACGGACGCGAGTTCGACGCCGAGGCCGGTGGAGAGCCGGCCAGGCCACAGGATGCCCAGGAGGCCGCCCAGGCCGACGACGACCAGGGCGACCTCCCAGCCGACCTGGATGGGTTCCGGCATGGACAGCTGGACCGACGTCGGTCGGACGTCCAGCACGAGCAGCAGCACACCGCAGATCGGCGTCGTGACCAGCGCGGCCACCTCGAACGGCTGGTGCTTGGCGCGGATACGGAGATTTCCCACGGCAACTCCCTGGTCGAGAACCAGCACTCGTCCGCCAGCGGCCGGTGGGCCGGGTACCGCGTCGAGTTTTACGACCGAGCGTGCGGTCTGCGGTGAAGCCCGTGGTGGCCGTGCGTGCGAACGATCGATGGTCGAGGAGATGGGCGACGTGCCGTCGTTGGCTGCCGATATCTGCCTGTGTATCACCGACGACCGGTTGTCGTCCACCCGGTGTAAGTCGCATTCCCGCAGGTCAGCGCCGCTATTGGGGTCGTCTTCGAGCCGTGGGACGGCGACCCGGTCACAGCATCACCCCGGTGACGACCACTGTCGGATATCTTGCCCAGCGACGGTGGGCCGGGTCGCCGATCGATCAACGGGTGAGCAGGGTGCGCAGCGCCCGGAGCACCTCGGCCGGCGCCTCCTCCGCCATGAAGTGCCCGCAGCTGACCGTCTGGTGGTCCAGATCCGGCGCCCAGGCCCGCCACACCGCCGCCGCGTCGTAGCCCAGCGCCGCGCCCCAGTCCTGCTGGAGCACCGTCACCGGCATCCGCAGCTGGTTGCCGGCCGCGCGGTCGGCGGCGTCGTGGGTCACGTCGATCCCGGCCGACGCCCGGTAGTCGGCGACGATCGAGGGGACGGCGTCGCGGGAGGCGCGCAGGTACGCGGCCCGCACCTCCGCCGGCAGGGCCTCCGGATCACGGGTCCAGACGTCCAGGAAGTGACCGAAGAAGGCGTCCGGGCTGCCGGCGATCAGCTCTTCCGGCAGGCCGGGCGGCTGCGCCATCAGGTACAGGTGAAACGCCACAGCGGCGCTGGCGCCGTGCAGCACGTCCCACATGTCCAGTGTGGGTAGCACGTCGAGCAGGGCCAGCTGACTGATCGCCGCCGGATGATCGAGGCCGGCGCGGAACGCGACCAGCGCACCCCGGTCGTGCCCGACCAATGCGAACCGGTCGTGACCGAGCGCGCCGGCCAGCGCCACCACGTCGGCGGCCATGGTGCGCTTGGCGTACCGGGCGCCGTCGGTGTCGAGGGGCTTGTCGCTGTCACCGTAGCCGCGCAGGTCGGGGCAGATGACCGTGTGGTCGGCGGCCAGGTCGGCCGCGACGTGCCGCCACATGAGGTGGGTCTGCGGGAAGCCGTGCAACAGTACGACCGCCGGCCCGGAACCGCCCACGGCGGCGTTGAGCGTCACCCCGTCGGCGACGGTGACGCGTCGGTAGTCGAATCCGTTGATCTTCGGGTCCACGGGGAACCTTCCTGGTGAGGAGTGCCGGCGGGGGCGGTGGCCCGCCGCCGTCGTACCTCACCGAGCCTGCCCGGCGGTGATCAGCGGCGGGTCAGCGTCGGATCAGTGCCGGCCGAGCCACGGGCCTAGATTGGTCCCATGACCAGGCAGCTGACGGCACCCGTCGCGGTGACCTTCGGCGTACTCGGGCCGGTGACCGCCGCGACCGAGCGCGGCCCGGTCCCCCTGCGGGGACACCGGCAGCGCCTGGTCCTGGGCCGGCTGTTGATCGCCCACGGTCGGGTGGTGCCGGTGGACCGTCTCGTCGACGACCTGTGGGAGGTCGCACCGGACGGCGCGGTGGGCGCGATCCGGACCTTCGTCGCCGACCTGCGCCGGGCCCTGGAACCCGATCGGCCACCCCGGCAGCCGCCCCGGCTCCTGGTCACCGAACCGCCCGGGTACGTGCTGAAGGCCGCCCCGGACGCGGTGGACGCGGGACAGTTCGAGGCGGCCGTCGGGGAGGCGGCCCGGCTGCTGGCGGGGGAACGTCCCGGGCCGGCCCTGGCCGCGCTGGACGCGGCGCTCGGGCTCTGGCGCGGCCCCGCGTACGCCGACTGCGCCACCGAGTCCTGGGCGGTCGCGGAGATCAACCGGCTGGACGAGCTGCGGATGCTCGCCGTGGAGCGGCGGGCCGACGCGCTCCTGGCGCTGGGTCGACCGGACGAGGCCGCCGCGGACCTACCGGCACACCTGACCAGCCATCCGCTGCGGGAGGACGCCTGGCGGCTGCTCGCGGTGGCCCGGTACCGCGCCGGCCGGCAGGGCGACGCGCTGGCCGCGCTGCGGGAGGCCCGCCACGTCCTGGTGACCGAGCTGGGTGTGGACCCGGGGCCCGAGCTGCGGCGGCTGGAAGCCGACATCCTGGCCCAGGCGCCGCACCTCACCCCGCCCCTCGAACGGGCCGCCACCCCCGGCCTCGCGGAACCCGTTCGGCCCGTCGAGGCGGGGCAGCGCCCGTTCGTCGGCCGCGACGCGGAGCTGGCACGGCTGCGGCGCGCCGCCGAGGTCGCGTCCCGACGCCGTCAGCCCACGCTCGCCCTGCTCAGCGGCGACCCGGGCGTCGGCAAGACGGCGCTGGCCGAGGCCCTGACCCGGCGACTCGCCGCCGACGGCTGGGCCACCGCGTGGGGGCGCAGCCCGGAGTACGAGGGCGCCCCGCCAGCCTGGCCGTGGACCCAGATCACCGACGCGCTCGCCGGGCCCGCCGCCCCCGTCGTCACCGCCTCCTCCGTCGTCACCGCCGCACCCGCCTCCTCCGTCGTCACCGCCGACCTGGCCGACGGCTCGGTTGACCCGGCCACTGTGCGGTTTCGCCGGCACCGTGCGGTGGCGTCGCTGCTCTCGGCGGTCGCCGACCGGGAGCCGGTGCTGCTGGTCCTCGACGACCTGCACCGCGCCGACGGTGACACCCTGGACCTGTTGACCGCACTGCTCACCGGCCCGCAGCCGGCCAGCGGCCCGATGCTGATCCTCGGCACCTACCGGGCCACCGAGATCAGCCCGGAGCTGACCGCCACCCTGGGCCGCGCCGCCGGGCTGGAACCGGTCCGGGAGTACCTTGCCGGCCTGCCCGCGTCGGCGACCGGTGAACTGGCCGGCGCCATCGTCGGGGCGGACCTGGACCCGGCCACCGCCCGGTCGATCCACCAGCGCAGTGGCGGCAACCCGTTCTTCGTCCGCGAACTGGCCCAGCTCTACGCCGGCGCGGGGGAGGCGGCGCTGGCCGCCGTGCCACCCGGGGTACGCGACGTGATCCGGCACCGGCTGGCGCAACTGCCCGCCCCCACCCGTACCGTGCTGCGGCAGGCGGCCGTGCTCGGCCGGGACCTCGACCCGGACGTGCTGGGCGCGTTGACCGGTGACCCGACGGCAGCGCTGGACGCCGTGGACCGCGCCCTGACGGCAGGGTTCCTCACCGAACGGGAGTCCGACGGGCGGCTGCGCTTCACCCACATCCTGGTCCGCGACACGCTCTACGCCGACCTGTCCGCGTCGCGTCGCGCCGCCTGGCACGCGGCCGTCGCCGAGGTGCTGCGACAGCGGGAACCCGTCGAGCCGGCGGCGCTCGCGTACCACCTGCTGCGCGCCGGTGGGCCGGTCCACGCCGCCGAGGCCTCGACGTACGCCCGGGTGGCGGCCGAGCGGGCCGAACGGGACGGCAACCCGCACGAGGCGGCCCGGCTGTGGGGCCAGGCGATCGCCGCGTACGACCGCGCCGGCGGGGTCGAGCCGCACGGGCGGGTGACCGCGTTGCTCGGCCTGGGGCGGGCGCTGGCCGTGACGGGCCGGCTGGCCGAGGCGCGGCGACGGCGCGCCGAGGCGATCAGCGTCGCCGAGTCCACCGGCGACCCGGTGCTGATCCAGGAGGCGCTGGCCGGCTTCGACGTGCCCGCCAGCTGGACGCGCAACGACGACGACCTGCTCTCCGGGCACATCGTGCGAGCCGCCGAACACGCCCTGACCGCGCTCGGCCCGATCCACACGGCGCAGCGCAGCCGGCTGCTGAGCACCCTCGCGCTGGAGCTGCGCGGCACCAGCACCGATCGTGGCCGCCGCGCCGCCGACGAGGCCGAGACGATCGCCCGCGGTCTCGGCGATCCCGGGCTGCTGGCCTTCGCGCTCAACGCCCGCTTCATGCACGCCTTCGACCGCGTCGGTCTGGCCGACGCGCGGGCCCGGATCGGCGTCGAACTTGTCGACCTGGCCGCCCGGCACCACCTGGTGACCTTCGAGGTACTCGGCCACCTCGTCCTGGTCCAGGCCAGTTGCGCGCTGGCCGATCGGTCCGCCGCCGACGCACACGCGCGCGCCGCCGACCGCCTCGCGCAACGGTACGAGCTGCCGTTGGTCGACGTCTTCACCCGCTGGTACGCCGCGCTGCGGCTGGCACTCGACGGCGACTCGGACGCGGCGGCACAGGCGTACCGCTCGGCGGCCGAGGGCGTGAGCGCCGACGGCATGCCGGGGCTGACCCAGGGGTTGCTCCCACTGGCCCTACTCGGCCTGCGGCTGGCCGACGCTGTCGACGTCGACCGGCCGGCCACCGGGCCCGATCGGCTGATCACCGTGCGTGGCGCGGACGACTGGGCCGACCTGGACTGGGGTCCGCACGAACCGTGGGTCCGGCCGTTGCTGCTGCTCGCCGACGGCGACCGGGAGGCCGCCGCGGCCGCGCTGCTGGCGCTTCCCGACGAGCCGCACGATCTGCTGCGTGAGGTGCGGCTCTGCCTCGTCGGTCGGGCGGCGCGCGCCCTCGACGACCGGGCCACGATGACCCGGGTCCACGCCGAGCTGCTGCCGGCCGCCGAGGAGCTGGCCGCCGGCAGCGGGGTGCTCACCGTCGGCCCGGTGGCCGGGCACCTCGCCGACCTGGCCGCTGCACTGGGCCGGCTCGAGGAGGCGGCCGAACACCGTCGTACGGCCCGTGCGGTGACCGCGCGCGCCCGCGCCACCGACTGAGCCTCGCCCGCGGACACCGCGACTTGCCGGTTTCCGCCGGAACCCACCGGCCGGTGCGGTCAGATGGAACCACCGGCGCGTCCACCGTCGGCCACGGTCGGAGGGGGTACGCGTGGAGGCGCTCATCCTGATCGTGGTGCTCGGCGTCACCGTCCTGGTCGGCACCACCCTCGGCGGTCGGTACCGGGTCGCCCCGCCGGTCCTGCTCATCGTGTTGGGCGTGCTGCTCGGGCTCACGCCGCCGCTGTCCGAGGTCACCCTGGAACCCGACCTGGTCCTGCTGATCTTCCTGCCGGCGATCCTGTACCGGGAGAGCCTCACCATCAGCCTGCGGGAGATCCGGGCCAACCTGCCGGTGATCGGGCTGCTCGCCGTGGTGCTGGTGGTGCTCACCATGGCCACGGTGTCGTTGGCCGCGCAGGCGCTCGGGGTGAACCCCGCCGCCGCCTGGGTGCTCGGCGCGGTCCTCGCGCCGACCGACGCCGCCGCGGTCACCGGCCTGGCCAAGCGGCTGCCCCGGAAGCTGCTCACCACCCTGCACGCGGAGAGCCTGGTCAACGACGGAACCGCTCTGGTGGTCTTCGCGGTGGCAGTGGGTCTGCTCAGCCACAGCGACAAGCCGGGTGTGCTGGGCATCGGCGAGGAGTTCGTCGGCGCCAGTGTCGGCGGCGTGGTCGCCGGTCTGCTGGTGGGGGCCGCCGTGGTGTTGATCCGCAAGCGGCTCGACGATCCGCTGCGCGAGGGCGCGCTCAGCGTGCTGACCCCGTTCGGCGCCTTCCTGCTCGCCGACTCGGTGCACGCCAGCGGTGTGCTGGCGGTGGTGGTCGCCGGCCTGGTGCTGGCCTACGCCGGCCCACGGGTGATCCGCGCCCGGTCCCGCGTGCTGGCGTACGCGTTCTGGGACCTGTCCACGTTCCTGATCAACGGCGGGTTGTTCGTCCTGCTCGGCACGCAGATTCCCCGGGCGGTGCGGAGCATCACCAGCACCTCGCCCGAGCGGGCTCTGCTGATCGTGCTGGTGGTGACAGTGGTCGTGATCGGCACCCGGCTGCTCTTCATCTACCTCATCGCCCAGTCGGCGCGGTTGCGGCGCCGCCGGATGGTGGACGACGACGGCCGAGGTCCCTCCGGTTGGCGGGTGGGGACCGTCGCGGGCTGGTCCGGTTTCCGGGGCGCGGTCTCGCTGGCCGCGGCCCTGGCCGTCCCGACGGTGATGGTCGACGGTCGACCGGTGGTCGAACGGGATCTGATCATCTTCGTCACCGCGCTGGTGATCGTGCTGATCATGCTGCTCCAGGGCACCACACTGCCGTTGGTCGTGCGCTGGGCCGGGCTGAGCGGCGACCCGGAACGCATCGACGAGGCCCGCAATGCCCGGCGGCGGGCCACCGAGGTGGGCCTGGCCGCTCTTCCCCAGGTCGCCGCGGAGATCGGTGCCCAGGATGAATCGGTGCGTCGGCTGGAGGCCGAGTACCGGAGGCATTTGGAGGACCTCGACGAGAGCTGTGGGAACACCGCCGAGGAGCGCCGGCTGGAACGCCGACTGCGCCTCGGCGTCCTCGCCCACAAGAGGCGGGAGGTCACCCGGCTGCGCGACAACCGGGAGATCGACGACCTGGTGCTCCAGGAACTGCAGTCCGCGCTGGACAACGAGGAGATCCGGCTGTTGGGGCGCGGGCCCAACGAGTGATCCTCGGCGGTCGTCCGACCGCGCGGCTCAGAGCACCTGGTTTCAGAGCACCTGGTCGAGGAAGCGGCGAAGCCGCGGATGCTCAGCCTGCTCGAAGATGGCCTCGGGTGGGCCGGCCTCCAGCACGACGCCCCGATCCATGAAGGCAACGGTGTCGGCGACCTGCCGGGCGAAGCCCATCTCGTGGGTCACCACCACCATTGTCATGCCGGCGGCGGACAGGTCGGCCATCACCCCGAGGACACCCTTGACCAACTCCGGGTCGAGCGCCGAGGTCGCCTCGTCGAAGAGCATCACCTCGGGCCGCAGCGCCAGCGCGCGGGCGATCGCCACCCGCTGTTGCTGACCACCGGAGAGCTGCGCCGGCCGGGAGTTCGCCTTGCCGGCCAGCCCCACCAGTTCCAACTGGGCCCGGGCGACGGTCTCCGCCTCGTCCGCACCGAGCTTGCGCAGCCGGCGCAGCGCCAGCGTGACGTTGCGCAGCACGCTCATGTGTGGGAACAGGTTGAACTGCTGGAACACCATGCCCACCCGCTGCCGCAGCGCGTCCGGGTCGTCGCCCAGCACGCTGCGCCCGTCCAGCAGCACGTCGCCCCGGTCCGGTTCGATGAGCCGGTTGATGGTGCGCAGCAGGGTGGACTTGCCCGACCCGGACGGGCCGATGACGCAGGCCGTCGCGCCGCGCGGCACCGCGAGGTCGACGCCGCGCAGCACCCGGTTCGGGCCGAAGGCGAGGTGCACATCGCGTACGTCGAGGCTGACCGAGGTCGTCGTGGCGGTGGTCATCGCCGATTTCCTTCCGTCGCGGCGTACGACGCGGTGTCGTCGTCCTCTTCGGTCGGCGCTGTGGCCGGCCGACCGTTGCGCAGCCGCCTGTCGATCCAGTTGACGACGTGTGTCAGCGGGACTGTCAACGCCAGGTAGCAGAGCCCCGCCAGCAGCAGCGCCGACTCGTTGCCGGTGGTGGCCGCGTAGTCCTGCCCGATCCGGAACAGCTCCCGCTGGCTGGCCACCAGGCCGAGGAAGTAGACCAGGCTGGAGTCCTTGATCAGCGCGATGAGCTGGTTCACCCAGGCCGGCAGCACCCGTCGGATGCCCTGCGGGATGATCACCAGCCGCATCGCGTCGGTCCAGGAGAAGCCGAGGGCCCGGGCGCCCTCCAACTGGGCGGCCTCCACCGACTGGATGCCCGAACGGAAGATCTCCCCGATGTACGCGGCGGCGATGAGCGACAGCGCCAGGATGCCCAACGGGTACGGGTCCGGTCCCCAGACCTGCATGCCCAGCGGAGCCAGCCCGACGCCGATCAGCAGGATCGTCGCCGCGGCCGGCAACCCCCGGAACACGTCCGTGTAGACCCGTGCCGGCCAGCGCAACCAGCGGCTGCGGGAGATCCCGGCGACGGCCAGCAGCAGGCCCAGCACCGAGCCGAGCAGGGCGGCGGAGACCGCCAGGATCAGCGTGTTGGGCAACCCGACGGTCAGCATCTCGGGCAGCGCCTCGCGCATCGCGTCCCAGTCGAAGAAGGTCTCCCACAGGGTGCTCAACGGATCCATCGGTTGCTCCTCCTACCGCCCCGCTCGCTCGTCACCGGCTCAGGACGCGGCCGACGCGGACGCCGACGGCGCCGCCGACGCGGACGGGGCCTGCGCCGTGCCGCTGCCCGGCGTGAAGTCCGCCGGGATCGGCCGACCCGGGTAGTACTGCGCCTGCAACCGGCTCCAGGTGCCATCGGCGATGACCTCGTCGAGGCTCTTGTTCAGCGCCTCGCGCAGCTTGTCGTTGCCCTTGGCCACGGCGTACGCGGTCGGTGCCGGGCTGAGCTGCTTGGCCGCCACGGTGATCTTGCCGTTGCTGTCGGCGGCCGACTTCTCGCCGATCTCCGCCGGGGCGATCCACGCGTCGGCGGTGCCCGCCTTGAGCTGGTTGATCGCACCGTTGTAGTCAGGCACCCGCACCGGGTTGAGCTGCTTGCCGGTGGCGTAGTCGTCCTGGACGGTGCCCTGCACCACCACGACCCGCTTGCCGGTGAGCTGGTCGAAGCTGGTGATCGGTGAGCCGGCCGGAACGTCCAGGCCGAAGTAGCCGAAGTCGTAACCGTTGCCGAAGTCGACTGTCTTCTTGCGGGCCTCGGTGATGGTGATCGAGGAGCTGCCGACGTCGAACTTGCGGTTGTTGACCTGGCTGAGCAGCGCGGAGAAGTCGGTGCCGACGAACTCGACGGTGAGGCCGAGCTTGCCGGCCACGGCGGTCAGCAGGTCGTTGTCGAAGCCGGTGAACTTGCCGTCCTTGAGGTACACGTTCGGTGGGGCGTCGGTCAGCGTTCCGGCGCGCAGCACGCCCGGCTGGGCCAGGCCGTACGGGTTGGCGGTGGCGTCGGACGAGCTGTCGTCGCCGCAGGCGGTGAGGGCGGTGGCGGCGAGGATGGTGGCCGCGCCCAGGGCGGCGGCGCGGGTCAGGGCAGGAAGAAATCGCACGGGTGTCTCCGAAGGGTGGTGTCTCGGCGCGCACGGGCGTGCGCCACCGACGGCGCGCCGATGGGCGTACCGGTGGGAATGAGCTCGGGAAGGGGTGTGCTAGAGCGCGATGCCGCGACGACAGGCGGCGCTGCACATTCGCATCATGTCCACGTGCCGTCGCCGGGTCAGTGCGGGCGAGGGCCGACCGGTGCGGGTGTCCGCGACGTCGGCCGGTGGGGCGGTGCTGAGGATGCGCATGGTTCTCCCGGGTCTGTGCTGACCTGGGTGCCAGGCCACGCTTGCACCGACGTCGTGCCGGTGCCTGGTCTTCACCCGGGGCACCCCACCGCGGAGGAGGGTTGCCGGCCAGCGAGCCGGGGCTTCGCGCTGGCACTCATGACCTGCGCCGAGGCTAGCAGCAGGAACGGGTGGATCGTCCAGTCGTTATGACCACGCTCACCGTGCACGACGGGCTGTCGGCTCGCAGGTCAGCCGGCGTGCACGTGCGGTCGACGGTGCGGGTCGGGCTCCTGGCGGCGCAGGATCTCCCGGGTCACCGAGGCGATCGCGCCCTGCCCGAACGCCAGGTAGCGCAGGAAGTTGCGAGTCGGGCCGCCCTCGGACCACTCGAAGTAGATGTGGGGGCACCGACGGCTGCGGTCGCGGATCTCCAGCAGCAGGGCGGCGAGCGCGGTGGGCACCGACGAACTGGCCAGGCTGAGCACCGGGAAACGGCCGTCGACCACGCCGCCGCGGACCAGCAGTTCGGTCTCGAAGTCGGAAGGGTCGGTGACCTTGACCTCGACGAAGATGACGTCGCCGTCGTCGGGAAAGTCGTTGTCCGCCATGGTCTGGGCCAGCTTGGCGCGGTACTCGGCCTCGTCGCGCCGGTCGGGTTCGTGCGCGATGAGGCGGATCCGCCGCCCGGCGCGTTCGTCGATCATCCGGGACGCGGCCGGGTCGAGTTCGACCTGGTCGACGCGCAGCTCGTAGGCCCGCATCAGCCGGGACAGCACCGACACCAGGATGATCCCGCCGATGAAACAAGCTGCGATCTTGACACCGTCCGGGCGCTCCACCACGTTCGCCAGCGTGGTGTAGACGAAGATCACCGCGATGACTCCGAACGCGATGGTGCGACCGCGCTGACGCTGCCGGCGCGCCGCGAGCGTCACCGCCGTCGCGGCCGAGGTGATCAACACCAACACACCTGTGGCGTACGCGCCGCCCTGCGCGTCCACGCTGGCCTCGAAGAGGATCGTGATCAGGAACGCCACGGCGGTGAAGACCAGCACCAGTGGCCGGACGGCTCGTGCCCAGGTCGGCGCCATTCCGTAGCGGGGCAGGTAGCGCGGCACGAGGTTGAGCAGACCGGCCATCGCCGATGCCCCGGCGAACCAGAGGATTCCGATGGTGGACAGGTCGTAGACGGTGCCGAACACCTCGCCGAGGTGGGCGTGCGCCAGGTAGGCCAGCGCCCGCCCGTTCGCCGGCCCACCCGGCTGGAAGGCCTCCGGTGGGATGAGCACTGTGGTCGTCACGCTGCTGGTGATCAGGAAGACGCTCATGATCACCGCTGCGGTGGTGAGCAGCCGGCGCGCGCCACGGATCCGGCCCAGCGGTCGTGCCTCCGAGTCCTGGGGGTCTCCCCGTACGCTCGGCATGACCGCCACCCCGGTCTCGAAGCCGGACAGACCCAACGCCAGCTTCGGAAAGACCAGCAGCGACAGCCCGACCACCAACCACGGATCGCCGTGCCCGGTGGTCAGCATCGTGGTCCAGTCGCCGACCGCGCTCGGGTGCGTCGCCACCCGCCACAGCGCGTCGGCAACCACCACCGCGTTCAGCGTCAGGTAGACCGCTACCAGGACGACGGCGATCCCGATGGCCTCGGTGAATCCCTTGAGGAACACCGCGCCCAGCAGCGATACGAGCAGCAGCGTGACCAGCACCTCGTGCCCCTTGAGCCCGCTCGGCCAGAACGGGTTCTCGTCGATGTGCGCTGTCGCGTCGGCGGCCGAGAGGGTGATGGTGATGATGAAGTCGGTGGCTGCGAAACCGAGCAGCACCAGCACCAGCAACTTGCCCGGCCAGTAGCTCAGCAGGCGTACCAGCATCGCGATGGAGCCCTCACCGTGTGGGCTCTCCACCGCCACCCGCCGGTAGACCGGCAGCGCGCCCAGCAGGGTCACCAGCACCAGCACCAGGGTCGCCACCGGCGAGAGCGCCCCGGCGGCCAGCGCCGCGATGCCCGGCTGGTAACCCAGTGTCGAGAAGTAGTCGACACCGGTCAGGCACATCACCTTCCACCACGGGTGGTGCCGGTGCTCCGGCGGGCGCCCGTGCGGCCCCGGGTGCTGCACGGCCTGGTCCGAGCCGGCGTCGAGCAGCCACCCCCGCAACCGGCCGGCCCGTCTGTCGACCTTCACCGGCGCGTCCCCCGTCATCCCGCCCACGGTCACCGTGAGTATCCGCCCGCCGGGCCACCGCCGTCCGCCGGTGCGCGGAACCCAGCCCACGCCGCGGCGGGTTTTGGGCCCCGGACAGGGGGGAAGCAGCGCTCCGGGCTGGACCGGACGGCACCGGGGGAGGGGACAGGGCATGGTCGGCGGCCGTCGCTTCCGCCCGGGTGGTGGCTTCGGCCGCCAACTCGACGAGTACGAGACGAGGGTCGGCGTCCCGCCCTCCACCGAGTCGCCCGCTGCGTCCCACGGCGGCCTGGTGGACAGCGCTGTCTACCTCCAGGGGCACCGGTTCGCCTCGCCGTCCGGCCTCGCCGAGACGTACCGCTGCCTCCAGGAGCAGGACGGCGCGATGGCCTGGATCGGGTTGTACCGGCCCGACATCGAGCAGATCACCTCGCTGGCCCGCGAGTTTCGGCTGCACGACCTGGCGGTCGAGGACGCCATCAACGCCCACCAGCGGCCCAAGCTGGAGCGGTACGGGCACACCCTGTTCGTGGTGCTGCGCGCCGCCCGCTACGACGACCTGCGGGAAGAGGTCGAGTTCTCCGAGCTGCACCTGTTCATCGGGCCGGGCTTCGTGGTCACCGTCCGACACGGTGAGGCGCCCGACCTGGCGGCGGTGCGGCGGCGGTTGGAGACCGAGGTGCAGATGCTCGCCCGGGGGCCGGAGGCGGTCCTGTACGCGATCCTCGACCAGGTGGTCGACGGGTACGCGCCGGTGGTGGCCGGACTGGAGAACGACATCGACGAGATCGAGACCCAGGTGTTCGGTGGCGATCCGAACGCGAGCCGCCGCATCTACGGCCTCAGCCGCGAGGTCATCCAGTTCCAGCGGGCCGCCCGACCCCTGCTCAGCGTGCTCGACGCGTTGGCCGACGGGGCCGGCAGCGCCAGCGCCGACGAGGAGCTTCGTCGCTACCTGCGCGACGTGACCGACCACCTGACCCAGGTGGTGGAGCGGGTGGACGGCTTCCGGCACCTGTTGCAGAACATCCTCACCGTCAACGCCACTCTCGTCTCGCAGCAGCAGAACGAGGAGATGCGCAGCCTCACCGCGGCCAGCTACAGCCAGAACGAGGAGCTGAAGAAGGTCTCCTCCTGGGCGGCGATCCTCTTCGCTCCCACGCTCATCGGCACCGTGTACGGCATGAACTTCGTCCACATGCCGGAGCTGAACTGGCGCTTCGGCTACCTCTTCGCGCTGCTGTTGATGCTGCTGGTCTGCGGCACCCTCTACGTGATCTTCAAGCGGCGCGGCTGGCTGTGAGCCGTGCGGCCGACGCTCACTCGATGCCGCGCAGGATGTGCCGTTCGTCCTCGACGTCGTCGTCGCCGGCACCGATCCGCCCGAGCAGCACGGCGGCCGCCCAGATCGTCAGTGGTGTGGCCGCCCCGGTCATCCCGCCGCCGGTCCGGTCGTCCCGGGTCTGGCTCCGCTCCGTGCGCGGTGGCCTGCGCTGAGCCTGCATGGGCCCTGCCTCTCCTCGTCGAAGCCGCCGTGGGCGGCGCGGGGTGACCCCGCGCCGCACCGGCCGGGCGAACCGCCTGCGAGCAGCCCACCACCGGTACGACAGCCACCCGAACCTTCCCACGCCCGGCCACATCCGCACCGCTTGTTTACGGGTTTCCGACTGCGGCCCGCCAAACCGGACATTACGCGTCGACGGTCGAGGCACGGTCAAGGCAGCGGGTGGGCGATGCCGCGGGCGTGGTCGGTGAGCGCCGCGCCGACCACGGTCGCGGCCAGCGGCAACACCTCCAGGCAGCGGCGCACCGCGGCGGCCATCAGCGAGTTCGGCACCCGCATGGAAAGCGTGCAGTGCGGCACCCACCGCCCCGGCTGGTAGTGCTCGGCGAGGGGGATGCCGGCGGTGGCGAGCCGGTCGTGCACCAGCCGGTGGTGCGCCAGCAACTCCGGGGTGGGCGCCGGACCGAGCCAGAGCACCCGACCGACGAACTGGCCGGCGTGCTGGAAGTCGAGCCGCAGTGGGGCGGCCACCACCATCCCCTGTAGCGCCTCGGCGACCTGCTCCGGATCGAAGCGGGGCGCCACCATGAGCGAGACGTGCGGACGGTGGCGCTGCTCCAGCAGCGAGCGCATGCTCTGCACGCCCTCGGCCTCCAGCGCGTCCCAGAGCACCCGGATCCGGCGGGTGGCGTCCGGATCCAGGTACAACTCCACCGCGGCGACCATTTGATCACCGTAGCGGCCGAGGTTTGCGAGCCCGGATCCGGCGGTACCTGGTCGGAAACCGATCAGGAAGGCGTACCCGTGGATGTGAGTGACCTGCTGACCGAGGCGTACGACCGGCTGCCCGACCTCGTCCGCGCGGCCGTCGACGGCCTCAGCCCCGAGCAACTGCGCCACCAGCCCGGCCCGGGCGCCAACACGGTCGGCTGGCTGGTCTGGCACCTCACCCGGGTGCAGGACCACCACGTCGCCGACCTGCTCGACGCCGACCAGATCTGGGTGAGTGGCGACTGGGCGGGCCGGTTCGGGCTCGCCGCCGACCCCGACGACACCGGCTACGGGCACTCGCCCGCTCAGGTCGCGGCGGTGCGGCCGGAGAGCGCGCAGGCGTTGATCGACTACTACGAGGCGGTCGCGGCGCATACCGGAAGCTTCCTGGCCGGTCTGGGCCCGGCGGACCTGGACCGCGTGGTCGACGAGGCGTGGGACCCGCCGGTCACCCTCGGCGTCCGGTTGGTCAGCGTCGCCGAGGACGACCTGCAACACGTGGGCCAGGCCGCCTACGTGCGCGGCCTCATCCAGGCCGACTGAGCGCCGGTCTCACGGCACGATCACCGCCCGGCCCTCCAGGGTGCCGTCGCGCATCTGGCGGTACGCGTCCAGGGCGTCTCCGAGTGCGAAGGTTGTGGTCTTCGGGCGGACCAGGCCCCGGGCACCCAGGTCGAGCACCTCCACCAATTCGGGGCGGCTGCCCCAGTAGGTGGTCGCGATACTCACCTCGTACGGCACGGAGAAGAACGACACCCCCAGGGTGCCGCCGCCGATCCCCACGACGGTCAGGTCGCCCACGGTGCGGGCCGCCGCCACGCCGAGCGCCAGGGTGGCGTCCGTGCCAACGAAGTCCAGCACCACGTCGGCGCCCCGCCCTCCGGTGGCGTCCCGGATCTCCTCGGCGGCGGCCGGTCCGGACGTCACGGTGCGGTCGGCGCCGCACTCCTCGGCCAACCGCAGCGCCTCGGCTCGGGTGTCCACGGCGATCACCCGCGCGGCGGTGGTGGCCTTGAGGATCTGCACACCCACATGCCCCAGC
Source organism: Micromonospora vinacea (assembly GCF_015751785.1). NCBI lineage: Bacteria > Bacillati > Actinomycetota > Actinomycetes > Micromonosporales > Micromonosporaceae > Micromonospora > Micromonospora vinacea. Next base: position 4,085,354 of record NZ_JADOTY010000001.1, read on the forward strand.
CCGCCGACCCCGATCACCACGGCCGTGCTGCCCGGTGGCAGCTTCGGCCAGGAGCGTCGGATGGCGTGGTACGGGGTGAGTCCCGCGTCGGTCAACGGTGCGGCTTCCGCCGGATCCAGACCCTCCGGAAGAGGCACGACGTGCCGCGCATCCGGGACCAGCTCGAACTCGGCCATTCCGCCGTCCAGTCCGAGCCCGCCGCCTCCGCTCGGTACCGGCGCAGCGGACGGGTTCTCGCAGTACGGGTCGACTCCGACCCGACAACGGGCGCAGGTGCCACAACCCCATGCGCCGAACACAGCGACCGGTTGCCCGACGGAAAGCCCGGTCACACCGTCGCCGAGGGCGTGCACCCAGCCGGCGTTCTCGTGCCCGAGCGTGAAGGGTGGGTTCCAGGGCATCGTGCCCGGCTCGAACTCGTCCATCAGGTGCAGGTCCGAATGGCAGGCGCCGGCACCGCCGATCCGCACCACCACCTGACCCGGCCCGGGCGTCGGGTCGGGAACCTCGACCAACTCCGGCTCCGATTTCCACTCCTTCAACCGCAGCGCGCGCATACCGGTGCTCCCGTCCGTCTCGGCTGAACCACTGGCCTGCCCATCTCGTCCCAGAGCAAACAGGCCGACGCCAGGGCAGATCTGGCACCTCACCTGTTTCGGGTGAACCGGGCTCACCCCGACGCGGGTGATCCTGCGGGGAACCGTGGGGAGGGGACCCGATGGACGCGACGGCGGAGCAGTACCTGCGGCAGCTGGACACCGGTCGGCGGCCCGACCTGCCGGAGACCACAGCGGGGACGCTGCGGCTGGATGTCCGCGACGACGGCAGCACCGATCACTGGTACCTGACCATCGCCGACCAACAGGTCCGGGTGACCCGTTCGGCCGACGACGCCGAACTCGTGGTGCGGGCCGACCGGGCGGTCTTCGACCGGATGGTCCGCGGCGAGCTGCACCCGGGCGCGGGCCTGCTGCGCAACGAGCTGACCGTGCACGGCAACATGCAACTGCTGATGCTGCTGCGGCGGATCTTCGCCGGGCCGGACGGCGCCCGCCATCCGCATGAGCTGGGCCGGGCCGCGTTGGTTGGCCGGGCCGCGTCGACCGCTCGGGATGAGCGGTCGTGAAGCAGGAGCTGGTGCACGTCATTGCGGGCAACCTGTTCGCCATCAGCGACGCCCAGGGCGACATCGAGGTCGATCCGCAGACCCCGGTCGGACTCTTCGCGTACGACACGCGATTCCTGTCCCACTGGGTGCTCAGGATCGACGGCGAACGGATCAATGCACTTGCCCGCGACGACCTCACCTACTTCGAGACCCGGTTCTTCCTGGTCCCCGGTGCGGCGAGCCACTACGTCGACGCCGACATGTCGATCATCAGACACCGCTCGATCCACGACTGTTTCCACGAGAACATCACAGTGCTCAACCACTCGTCGCAGCCCGCCGAGTACACCGTCCGGGTGGAGATGGCCAGCGACTTCACCGACATCGTCGAGGTCGGGCAGCTCCGGCAGCGGGCCGTCGAGGTCACCGCCGACCCGGCGGGCCAGCGGCTCGTGCTGCGCTACCAGCGGGACCGGTTCGTTCGTGAGACCACAGTGCGCAGCACCGTCCCCGCCGAGGTGGACGAACAGGGGATGACGTTCCGGATCCGGATCGCACCCGAGGGGAAATGGGAGACCGACCTGCACGTCAGCGTGACCATGGGCGGCGAGGAAGGCCGGGATCTCCGCGCCGACCTGCAGTCGCACCAACAGACCGTGCGGACGGGGATGCGCGAGGACCTGGCGCAGTGGCTGGACCGGGCGCCGCAGCTGGTGGCCGAACGCAGCGGCCTGGAGGAGCTCTACCACGGCAGCCTCGCGGACCTGGAGGCACTGCGGTACAAGCCGTTGTCGTACCGCGAACGGGTGCCGATCGGTGGTCTGCCCTGGGCGATGGGGCTGTGCGGACGGGACGCCATCATCACCTGCTTCCAGACGATGGCGTTCACCCCCGAACTGACACCGGCGACGCTACGGATGCTGGCGCTCATGCAGGGCGGTCAGCTCGACGACGCGCTGGACGAGGAGCCCGGCAAGATCCTGGCCCAACTCCGGTACGGCGAGACCGGGACGTTCAGCGACCGGACCAGCGCGCTGTACTACGGCGCGGCGGACACCACCCCGCTCTTCGTCGTGCTGCTCGACGAGTACGAGCGCTGGTCCGGTGACGCGGACCTGGTCCGCGAGCTGCGCCACCCGGCCCGGATGGCGCTGGACTGGATCGACGAGTACGGCGACCTGACCGGGGACGGCTACCTGCGCTACCAGCGCCGCAACGAGCGCGACGGCACGATCAACCAGTGCTGGAAGGACTCCCCGGACGCCATCGTCGACGCCCAGGGTCGGCAATCCGCCTTCCCCCGCGCCACCTGTGAGTTGCAGGGCTACGCGTACGACGCGAAGCGGCGTGGCGCCCGGCTGGCCCGGGAGTTCTGGGGCGACCCCGCGTACGCCGACCGGTTGGAACGGGAGGCGGCAGCGCTGAAGGAGCGCTTCAACCGGGACTTCTGGCTGCCACAACGGGAGTACTACGCGTTGGCTCTCGACCCGTACGGCGAACCGGTCGATGCGCTCGCCTCGAACATCGGGCATCTGCTCTGGAGCGGGATCGTCGCGGACGACCGCGCGGAAACGGTGGCCGAGCACCTGGTCGGGCCGCGACTGTTCAGCGGTTGGGGGGTGCGCACGTTCGCCGCGGGGCAGCGCACGTACAACCCGGTGGGCGCACACCTGGGCGCGGTGTGGCCGTCGGACAACGCGCTGATCGCCGCCGGGTTGCGTCGCTACCGCCTCGACGCGCAGGCGGCCCGGATCGCAGCCGGCATCTTCGACATGGCGCAGACGCTCGGCGGCGCGCCGCCGGGAGTGATCGCCGGTTACGAGCGCAGCCTGACGACCTACCCCGTCCAGCTGACGACGAGCTGCCGCCCGCAGGCGTGGGCGTCGGGGGCGCTGCTGATGCTGCTCGGCACCATGCTGGGCTTGCGACCCACCGGCGACAACCTGCTGGTGAACCCAGCGGTGCCGGAGGGGTTCGGTCGGCTGGAACTGCTGGACATCCCGGGCCGTTGGGGTCACTCCGACGCCTACGCGAGAGACCGGAGCACCGAACGCAGGCGCCGCCTGCGCTGAGGCCGAGAAGCACCGCCCAGCCCGCCCCCGGCGGCGACGCGCGCCGGGGGATCAGCCCATGGTCTTGGCGCCGTCGATCGACTCCCGCAGGATGTCGGCGTGCCCGGCGTGCTGGGCCGTCTCGGCGATCAGGTGCAGCAGCACCCGGCGGACCGTCCAACTCGCCCCCGGCTCGAACCAGGGCGCCTGCGGCAGCGGGTGCGCCGCATCCAGGTCGAGGGTGGCGACCAACTCGTCAGTCTGGCCGGCCACCGCCTGGAAGCGCTCGACCAGCCCGGCGAGGGTCTCGCCCGGTGCCATCTGGAACTGACCGACCCAGTCGACCTCCTCACGGCCCATCTCCTCCGCGCCGCCCACGGCGAAGAGCATCCATCGGCGCTCGACGCCGGTCACGTGCTTGATGAGGCCGCCGAGGCAGAGGCCGCTGACAGTGGGGCGGCTGGCCGCCTGCTCGTCGGTGAGCCCGTCGACGGTCTGCAGGAGGAAACCACGGTGCCTGCGGAGCGCCTGTAGAAGATCGGTGCGCTCACCGGTGAGCTGCTCGGTGCTGGTCATGCCGCCACCCCTCATTGATGTCCAACCGAGGCCACCGTAGGGCGAGGCACCGACACTTTCCGGGCACCACACCGCGTCGACGGAAGACCCGCCAGCGGTTGCCGATCCGCGCCGACGGCGGTCCACTGAATGACATGGGTGTGATTAAGGTGGGCACGTCGTCCTGGGCGGACCAGTCCCTGCTGCGCTCCGGGTGGTACCCGCGCTCGGCAAGCACGCCGGCCCGTCGGCTGGGCTTCTACGCCAGCCAGTTTCCGTTGGTCGAGGTGGACACGTCCTACTACGCCATCCCGGTGCCGGAGACGACCCAGGGCTGGGTGGACGCCACCCCGGACGACTTCACCTTCGACGTCAAGGCGTTCAGCCTCTTCACCGGTCACCCGACACCGGTCGCCGTGCTGCCCCGGGACCTGCGCCCGGCCGCCGGCCCGAGCCGGATCCGCCGCCGCGACCTGCCGGAGCGGACGTACGACGAGCTGTGGGCCCGGTTCCGCGCGGCCCTGGACCCGATCGCGGCGGCCGGCAAGCTCGGTGCGGTGATGTTGCAGTTCCCCCCGTGGCTGGTGCGCAGCCCCGCGGCCGAACGCCGGATCGTCGAGCTGGCGCAGCGCTGCCGGCCGTGGCGGGTCGGTGTGGAGCTGCGGCACGGCTCCTGGTTGGACGACGCCGCCGCGACGGACACTCTGGACCTGCTACGCGCCCACGACCTGTCAGTGGTCTGCGTCGACATGCCGCAGGGGCACCCGTCGTCGGTGCCGCCGATCCTGAGCATGACGGCGGAGCCGGCCATCGTCCGGTTCCATGGTCACAGCGGCGCCTGGGGTGAGGGCGACAAACAGGAGAAGTTCCGGTACGCGTACGCCGAGGACGAACTCCGGCAGTGGGCCGGGCTGCTGGCCGAGTTCGCCGACCTTCCGGACGAACTGCACGTGCTGTTCAACAACTGCTGCGCCGGTCAGGCCCAGCGCGACGCCACCCGGCTGGCGCAGCTGCTGGCCGAGACGATGGTCGCCGACCGCGCCGTGCCGGCGACCGGCTGATCGCCGCACGAGCCACCCGGTCGGGCGACGGTCCGCTCAGGACCGCCGTCCCCGGCTGCGCAGGGCGTCCTGGGTCGACTCGCCGATGTCCGCGTCGTCGGGGAAGCTCCGGCCGCTGGGGGCGGGATCGGGTGGGGCACCCGGCCCGGCCATCGGCGTCCTGGTCGGCTCCACCGAACCGAAACCGTGTCGTCCGGCCGGGTCGGACCGGCCCGCCGGGGCACCCGCGCGACGCTCCCCGCGCCGCCCCTCGGGCACCGCCGTCTCCTCGCTGCCCTCGTCCATCGGTGAGTCGTCGTCAGTGCCCCAGGGCGCGTCGGCGTCGAAGCCGTCGCTGGTGCCCCACGGCTTGGTCGCCTCCGGCTCCAGCCGGTCGTTGTCACCGCTGCGTCCCTTGTGCGCCGTCATGGCCACCCCGCTCGTCGGTCCGCCGCCACCGGCGGACGGTGTGCCGTCCTCGGGTCGGGAGGGCCCGCCCGAGCGCGGCGTACGACATCTCGCCGGCCCGCCGCCGCGCGCGTGAGCTCCGTCATCGCTCTGGTGCGCGCGCAGGGCCGGCCAGCGCCCCGCCGTCGAGGTGGCGGCGGGACGCCGGCCGGCCCGACGTTCAGCGTCCGGCCATCGCCATCGGCCGCTTGCCGTTGCTCATTCCCGCCATCTTGATCATGGTCTTGGAGGCGCCCTTCATCCCACCGGCGCGGCCGAGCATCCCGCGGAACACCTGGCCGGGCTTCTGCTGCTCACCCATGTACGCGGTGACCACGACCAGGGTCCCGGTCAGCGCCGGAATCGCCCACTGGAGCAGCTTCATCTGCCGCTGCGAGGACGCCACACTGGCCGGGGTCTGCTGGTTCGGCTCGGTGGCGCCGCTGACCGACGGGCCGCCGGCCTTCTCCAGCCGCATGCCGATCAACCGGCTGTAGCCGGTTACCGCAAGCGCGCCGATGGTCAACGCCGTCTTGATGGCGCTGGCCCGGCCCACGCCGGACTGGGCCGCCACCCGTGGGCTCTCGGTCACCAGCTCGCCGACGGCGCCGGCCAGGTGGGCGCCGATCGCGGCCGCGTTGACCGGTGTCCACTTGGACCATCCGGCCGAGGCGACCGGGAGTCGCTGGGTCGAGTCGCTGATTTTCGCCGCTGCGCCGTTGACGCCGAAGGCACCCATGAGGGAGCCGCCAAACCAGGCCGCCAGGCCCAGATCGTGCATCGAGCGCAGTGCCGTGTGCCGTTCGGACATGTGATCCCCTTCCGCCGTGTCGGGCGGTGCGGCTTACCCGCCGGTCGGGTAGCTAACCCCGCCCCGGTCGGGCCGATCCGCGACGTGGGAGGCCACTACCGGACATCCGTGGCGTCGGCGGGTCGGTCTCGCCCGGGCAGGAGTCGTTAGCCCGGTGGTGGGTAGATCCTGAGCGACGCCGACGAGAGGGGAACGCGATGTCGCAGCCGGACGAGAGCCGGGAGAAGACCCCCAAAACAGACGCGGTGCTCATGCACCCCGACAACGACCCACACCGGAACACCGCCGAGGTCGCGCCCCGCAAGGAACACGGCGAGATCCAGGTGGAGCGCGACGGTGAACTGGTGCCGCTCGACCAGGACGAGTGAGCCGACCGCCGTCCGCCGACCGGCCGGTACGGCTCAGCGGGGCGGCAGGTCGCCGGCGAAACCGGCGATCCGCCGCGCCAGCGGGACGCCCGCGCGAACCCAGGTGAAGTGGTCCAACGTCGTACCGGCCTGCGCCACTGTGTACCGCTCCCGGGTCACCGGCGCGCCGGCGAGCTTCGCGCAGAGGTGGTCCATGGTCTCGTGCGGGGTGAACTGGTCGTCGTCCACACTGACGGCCAGCACCGGTGTCCGCACCGCGCGGACCGCCGCCTCGGTGTCCGTACCGTCGAGCCGGGGGAATCGACCGGTCCGCGCGGTGTGCGCCCAGTCGCGGATCACACCGCGTGCCTGTCGACCGCCGAAGCCCCAGCCCGGCCAGACCCCGAGCAGGGCCGCGGTGGCGGCGATCCCCTGGGTGTAGGGCAGCACGCCGAGGCCGCGCCGGCCCGGGTAGGTCCGCCAGTACGGGATGCCGACCGCGATCAGCGCCAACCCGTCCACCTCGTCGCCGCCGTGCAGGGCGAGGTGCAGCAGCGCGGCCTGCCCGCCGAGCGAGTGCCCGAGAAGCAGTCGGGTGCGTCCGTCCAGTCGTGGTTTGAGGGCGGTCAGGACGGCGCCGACGTCGTCGGCCAGCTCGGAGTAACCGTGTCGGTCCGCCCGACTCGGCGCGGGCGTGCTCTCCCCGGTGCCGCGCAGGTCGGCCACGACCACGGCCAGCCCGGCGGCGCGCAGCGCGGCGGCGAAGGGCCGGTAGTACCGGGCCCGGACCCCCATCGCGGGCCAGATCACGACCACCGGCGCGCCGGGCACTCCGGCCGGCTCCGGGTAGACCTGCACACCCAGCCGGCCACCGTCGACGTCGACGAACTCCTGCGCGTACTCCGGATCCCCGTTCACCGGCCCAGCCTACGGCCTGACGTTACCGGCGGGTAGCAGCAGGCCTTCGAGTCGACGACCGCGGTGCGCGGCGCGCTCGCCGGACGCGACGGAGGGCCCCGCCGACTGGCGGAGCCCTCCGAAGGACGCTGCGGTCAGGAGACCGAGATCGCCCCGTTGCTGGACCGGACACAGGCCACCGAACGGGCGCTGGTGGAGGCCGCGCCGCTCAGGCACTGGCCGAGCACCTGGTGCCCGGTGGCGTTCGGGTGCCACGACTCCTGGCAGGTCTGGAAGTAGCTGACGCAGGTGTTGGCGATCCGCTGGATGGCGATCTTGTCCTTGCCGGCGAGGCTGGTGACGAAGGTGCCGGTCGCCCCGTCCTGAAGCCGGATCGGAGTGGCCAACGCGCCGCTCGGGCTGCTGGTCTGCTCACAGAGTCGGGCGCCGTTGAAGGCCTGCTGCACGTTCAGGTACACCAGGTCGTCGGCGGGGAACTCGGCGGCCAGAGTGTCCCTGGTGGACTTCACGATGCTGCCCAGGCCCTGGGAGAAACGGTGCCCCGGCGCCAGGCTGGCCCGGTGGATCGGGCAGCCGGCCGCGTACCGTTCGGCACCCAGGTCACGGAACTTGTCCCGGGTGTCGTCCCGGCTGTCCTCCTCGTGGAACTGCGGGTTCAGGTCCAGCGGCAGCGGGTTCGTGTAGTCCTGGAACACCACCCGGTGCTGCCCGTCCGCGTCCACCTGGTCGAGGGTGGTCAGGATCTGGCGTACGGCCGCTGTGGTCTCCGCGGTCGCGGCGCTGAGCTGCGCGGCGGTGGCCAGGTCGGCGTCGCTGCACGGCTTCTGCTCGACCGGCCCGTTCAGGTACGCCCAGAACTCCCACCAGCCGGTCCAGGCGTCGGCGATGAACCGGTTGGCGCACTTCTCCGCGACGCTGCCGAAGGTGAACGAGCTGTTGTTGGAACCGAGGCCGACCAGCACCAGGTCGATGTCCTGGGTCTGCGCGACGGCGCGCAGCTGGTCCAGCTGCGCGGCCACGGTACGGCCGTTGGTCCGCGCCTGGGAGGCGTTGGCGATGTCGTGTGGCTGGCCACCGGAGCAGGCCAGGTTGAACCGGTTCTGGATGCCCGGCAGGTTGGCCTGGTTGAGCGAGGCGTTGGCCGAACGGTGGCAGAAGAACGCGTTGTTGTTCGCCGCCGTCCAACCGGGGAAGCCCTGGCTGACTCCGTTGACGTCGACCACCGGGGTGTACGCCCCGGCGCCCTCACCACTGATGAAGCTGTCCCCGAGTGCCACCGCGGCGGTGGGCAACGCGGCGGACGCGGGTGCGGGCAGCGCGACGGCGGTCGACAACGCGGCCATGGCGATCGTTAGTCCCGCGGCGAGCGCGGTACGCCGGAACCTGGGCATGGGGCCCCCAACCATCGAAAGATGAAAGATTCTCTGAGAGCGCGATCAGATCACCCCGGCACGACGGGCGTCAATGGCCCGTAACAGATTCGTTCGACGAAAGACACGCGCCCGTAGGCATGAGGGCCTACAGCGTCGACAGTGGACCCGCGCTCCGGGTTGGCGAACCCACCGACCCGCGCCCGTCGGCGCGGGGAGTCAGTGACCGGCCGGGCGGTCGCGGCGGTGCAGCACTGCCGCGCCCACGGCGTTCAGGCCGACACCCCAGATCAGGAGTACGCACAGCCACTGCACCCACCGCAGCGCGCTCATCTCTCCCGAGAGCAGGTGGCGCACGCTGCCCAACGGGGTGACCCACGGCTGCGCCGGACGGAGGGCGTCCACGGCACCCAGCAGCGTGAACAGGCCCAGCGGCAGGACGATCGTGGCCAGGAACGCCACCACCACCGAGCGCAGCAGCAGGCCCAGGCCGGTGCCCACCAGGCCCGCGACGATCTGCACCAGCACACCGCCCACCGCTACCGTCCCGGCGAACCGCCACGGCTCGTCGGCGACGTCGGCCGGGGTGAGCGCCAGCGTCGCGGCGCAGATCAGCACACCGACCACGCCGATGACGACCGCCGGCAGCCCCACCGCGAGCACTGTGGGCAGGACCGGGAGGCGGGCGGGCGCCCGGCGCAGGTCGCGCACCAGCAGGATGCCGAAGAGCGGGGTCGCGACCGACATCAGGCTCTGCACCGTGCCCGAGAGTTCGGCGAAGGTCCGGTCGGCGGGAGCCGCCGTCGCGACCAGCGCCACGGCGGCCAGCAGCCCCGCCGCCAGGGTGCCCACCAGCAGCCACCGTCGGGCCCAGGTGCCGAGGGAGCGCCGCAGGGCGTCGCGAATCGTTGCGTCCATCTCGACCGCCTCCTGATCTCCTCGACCCGGACGGCGTGCACCCCGCGCGCAAACCGGCCGCGATCATGGGTGAGAGTATCGGTGACGCTGTCTCTGCGTGGTCCCGTGATCACCCACCGGCTGTTCGTTGGCTCACGTCCGGAGGGCCTCGCGCGGCGGGTCGCGTAGGTCCTCCGGTGGTTGTCCCAGCCTCGGGCTAGGCTCGCTGCGGCGCGCCACGCCGGCTGATGTCGCCGGCGACCGGCAGCACACCGCCGAGACCGGGGAGTACGACCAGTTGACCGCAGAGCCTGACACCCTGTACGGGGCCGATGACCTCACCCACCTTGAGGGGCTGGACGCTGTCCGCAAGCGTCCCGGCATGTACATCGGTTCCACCGACAGCCGTGGCGTGGGTCACCTCGTCAACGAGATCCTCGACAACTCCACCGACGAGGGTGTCGCCGGTCACGCCAGCCACGTCGAGGTGATCCTGCACGCCGACGGCTCGGTGCAGGTCGACGACGACGGCCGGGGCATCCCCACCGACGTGCACGCCAAGTCCGGCATCTCCGGCGTCGAGCTGGTGCTGACCCGGCTGCACGCCGGAGGCAAGTTCGGCGGCTCCGGCTACAAGACCTCCGGCGGCCTGCACGGCGTCGGCGCGTCGGCGGTCAACGCGCTGTCCCGTCGCTTCGACGTGACCGTCCGCCGGGCCGGCAAGATCCACACGATGTCGTTCCGGCACGGCGTCCCGGGCATCTTCGACGGCGACGGGCCGGACGCCCCCTTCACCGCCGGCCCCGGGCTCCAGGTGGCCGGCGCCATGAAGCGCGGCCAGCGCACCGGCACCTCGATCCGCTGGTGGCACGACGCCCGCTACTTCGAGACCGGCGCGGCGCTCGACGTCGACGCCGTCCGGATGAAGCTGCGCAACACCGCGTTCCTGGTCCCCGGCGTGACCTACCTGCTGCGCGACCTGACCGGCGAGGCGCCCGCCGAGGAGCGGTTCCACTACCCCAACGGGCTCAGCGACATGGTGGAGTTCCTCGCCCCGGCCGGCGACCGGCCGGTCTCCGGCACCCTGCTGGTCAACGGCGAGGGCACCTACCGGGAGAACGCCGCCGACGCCAACGGCGTCATGCAGTCAAACGTGCAGCGGCGCGCCGAGGTCGAGGTGGCGTTCCGGTGGGGCACCGGTTACGAGCGCACCGTCGAGTGCTTCACCAACACCATCCGCAACGCGCACGGCGGCACCCACCGCAAGGGCTTCGAGCGGGCACTGGTCCGCGCGCTCGCCGACGCGATCCGCAACACCCGCGGTCTGCTCAAGGCCAAGGAGGAGCCGCCCACCCTGGACGACGTCCTGGAGGGGATGACGGCGGTGGTGCACGTGCGGATCCCGGAGCCGCAGTTCACCTCGCAGACCAAGGACGAACTCTCCACCACCGGCATCACCAAGGTTCTCCAGTCCCTGGTCGACGCGCACATCAAGGCCTGGATGGAGGACCGGCGCACCAAGGCCGAGGCGCGCACCGTCCTGCAGAAGATCGTCGACGCCGCCCGGGTGCGACTCACCCAGAAGCAACAGAAGGACGCCGCCCGGCGCAAGACCGCCCTGGAGGGCGCGTCCATGCCGCCGAAGCTCGTCGACTGCCGGGCCACCGGCATCGACCGCAGCGAGCTGTTCATCGTCGAGGGCGACAGCGCCCTGGGGACGAGCCGGATGGCCCGTTCCTCGGAATACCAGGCGCTGCTGCCGATCCGCGGCAAGATCCTCAACGTGCAGAAGGCCAACCTCCAGCAGGTTCTGGACAATGCCGAGTGTGCTGCCATCGTGCAGGTCCTCGGCGCCGGCTCGGGGCGCACCTTCGACCTCTCGGCGTTGCGCTACGGCCGCGTGCTGATCATGGCCGACGCGGACGTGGACGGCGCCCACATCCGTACGCTGCTGATCACCCTCTTCGCCCGGTACATGCGGCCGCTGATCGAGGCCGGTCGGCTCTACGCCGCGATGCCGCCCCTGCACAAGATCACCACCAAGGGGCGCAGCCCGCAGACCGTCTACACCTACACGCAGGCTGAGATGGAGACGACGGTCCGCAAGCTGGAGAAGGCCGGCAAGCAGATCGTCACGCCCATCCCACGGTTCAAGGGTCTCGGTGAGATGGACGCCGACGAGTTGTGGGACACCACGATGAACCCGGCCACCCGTGCCGTCCGCCGGATCACCCTCGACGACGTCGACGCCGCCGAACGCATCCTCGAGTTGCTGATGGGCGAGAAGGTCGAGCCGCGCCGCAACTGGCTCATCGACTCCGCCGACCGCGTCGACCGGGATGCGATCGACGCATGAGCGCCCGTTCCGTTCCAGTTCCAGTGGAGAGCTGAGTCATGGCACGCCGTAAGGAAAACAAGGTCGACCTCTCCTCGTTCGATCAGGCCGGCGCGCGGGTCTTCGACAACCCGCTGGTCACCGAGGTCTCCGACTCCTACCTGGAGTACGCGTTCTCGGTCATCCACTCCCGCGCCCTGCCCGACGCCCGCGACGGCCTCAAGCCCGTGCACCGGCGCATCCTCTGGTCGATGTACGAGCAGGGCTACCGCCCCGACCGCGGGCACGTGAAGTCTGCCCGAATTGTCGGGGATACAATGGGAAAGTACCATCCGCACGGCGACACGGCGATCTATGACGCCATGGTCCGCCTCGCGCAGGACTTCTCCCTCAACGTTCCACTCATCGACGGGCATGGAAATTTCGGGTCCCCAGACGATGGACCGGCTGCATCGAGATACACCGAAGCGCGAATGTCCCGCGAAGCCATGCTGCTCGTCGGTGAGCTGGGCGAGGACACCGTCGACGTCGAGCCCAACTACGACGGGTCGCTGACCCAGCCGACAGTGCTGCCGGCGGCCTTCCCCAACCTGCTGGTCAACGGCGCGTCCGGGATCGCGGTCGGGATGGCCACCAACATGATCCCGCACAACCTGGCGGAGGTCGTCTCCGCGGCCCGCTGGCTGATCAACCACCCGGACGCCACTCTGGACAAACTCATGGAGTTCGTCCCCGGCCCAGACCTGCCCAGCGGTGGGGTGCTGCTCGGCCTGGACGAGGTCCGTCGGGCGTACGAGACCGGCCGCGGCGTGGTCCGGATGCGCGGCAAGGTGGAGATCGGCCCGATCGAGGGCAGCCGGGGCCGTCAGGCGATCACAGTGGTCGAGTTGCCGTACGGCGTCGGCGCGGAGAAGGTCATCGCCGCGATCACCAACGAGGTCACCAAGACCAAGCGGCTGACCGGCATCGCCGACGTCAAGGACCTCACCGACCGGGAGAGCGGCACCCGGCTCGTCATCGAGTGCAAGGTCGGGGTCAACCCGCAGGCGCTGCTCGCCGACCTCTACCGGCTCACCCCGCTGGAGCAGTCGTTCGGCGTCAACAACCTGGTCCTGGTCGACGGGCAACCGCGCACGCTGGGCCTCAAGGCACTGCTGGAGGTCTTCCTGGCCCACCGGTACGAGGTGGTCACCCGGCGCACCTCGTACCGCCGGCGCAAGCGTCAGGAACGGCTGCACCTGGTCGACGGTCTGCTGATCGCGTTGCTGGACATCGACGAGGTGGTCCGGCTGATCCGGGGCAGCGACGACGCGCAGGCCGCGAAGGACGGGCTGATGAGCCGGTTCGGCCTCTCCGACATCCAGGCCACCTACATCCTGGACACTCCGCTGCGCCGGCTGACCAAGTTCGACCGGATCGAACTGGAGGCCGAGCAGGAACGGCTGCGCGCCGAGATCGCCGAGCTGAGCAAGATCCTCGACGACGAGCGGGTGCTCAGGAAGGTCGTCTCCGACGAGTTGGCGGCCGTGGTCAAGCAGTTCGGCACCGAACGTCGTACGACGCTTGTCGACGGTGACCTGAAGGAGGTGCTGGCCGCGTCCGCGCCGGCCGGCCCGCTGGAGGTCGCCGACGACCCGTGCCAGGTGATCCTCTCCGCGACCGGGCTGGTCGCCCGGACCGCGGCCGAGTCGGAGGAGAGCTCCGAGGGGCGCCGGCGCAACGGCCGGGTCAAGCACGACACGGTACGCGCCATCGTGCACTCCACCGCCCGTGGTCGGGTGCTGCTGTTGACCAGCGCCGGTCGGGCGTTCAAGGTCGACGTCCTGCCGTTGCCGGTGCTGCCCGAGCAGGCGGGCACTGTGTCGCTGCGCGGCGGTATGTCCGCGGCCGAACTGGTGCCGTTGGCGGCGGGGGAGACAGTCGTCGGCCTTGCCCCGCTGGGCGGGCAGGCGGAGGGCTCACCGGGGCTGGCGTTGGGCACCCGACAGGGCGCGGTGAAGATCTGCGCACCGGAGTGGCCGGTACGCTCCGACGAGTTCGAGGTGATCGGTCTGCGCGACGGTGACGAGGTGGTCGGGGCGACCTGGCTGACCGACGGCACCGAGACGCTGACCTTCGTCACCTCGGAGGCGTCGCTGCTGCGCTTCCCCGCCGGGCTGGTCCGGCCGCAGGGCCTCAAGGGCGGCGGTATGGCCGGCATCAACCTGCCGGCCGGGGCGCGGGTCGCGTTCTTCGGCGCGGTACGCACCGACGACCCGGGGCACGGCGAGCCGATGGTGGTCACCTCCACCGGCGCGACGGTCAAGGTGACGCCGTTCAAGGCGTACCCGGCGAAGGGCCGGGCGACCGGCGGCGTGCGCGCGCACCGCTTCCTCAAGGGTGAGACGGACGTGGCCGTCGCCTGGGTGGGCCCGCGACCGGTCGGCGCGACCGCCACCGGCGACCCGGTGGAGCTGCCCGCTGCGGACCCCCGCCGCGACGGCAGCGGCTTCGCGGTGATGCTCGGCCCAACGGTGGTGGGCCACCTGATCGAACGCGACTAACCCACCCGCGTTGTCGCGCCCGGCCCGTCTGGCGCGCCCGGCAACAAGATCGTGCTCGATCCTGGATCGAGCACGATCTTGGGCAGTGGGGGTGTCCGTCAGCGCGGTATGGTGGGGCCCTCTGTTGTCGGTGAGGGTCCGGGTGCGCCGCTAAGCACCCCTCAACATGATTTCTTCTCTGTCCGGCGGAGTCGCCGGCGCGGCGTGAGCGCCGCCATCCGGGTCCGGCCCAGGCGTGAGCTACGCGCCGCCCGCCGTCCCCGGCCACACCGCTGTTGGGGTCACCTGATCGCCGCCCCACTCTGGCCGATGCACGGCGCGAACCTTGGCACCCTGTTGCGGACGTGCGACGCGGTCGGTGCCTGCCTCGCCGTGCCACCGTTCCGTTGGGTGGACGAGGCCGTGGCCCGGGGCAACACGCTGCGCCAGCCGGGCTGCGTTCACCGGGTCGGCAGTCCGCTGCGCTGGCTGGCCGCCGAACGGGCCACCGGCACCCGGGTCCTCGGGGTGGAGTTGGCCGACGAGGCCGTCCGGCTCGGTGATCTGCCCGCCGCTCGGGGCCGCACCGTGGTGCTGCTGGGACACGAGGCGACCGGCATTCCGCCCGAGGCGCTCGACCAGCTGGACGTGGCGGTGGAGATTCCCATGGTCGGCCATGGCCACAGCCTGAACGTCGCGGTAGCCGGCTCCCTGGTCCTCTACAAACTGGCTGGGCTCCTCTAGTAGGGCGTCCGGTCGCCGCTGGACCAGTGGCGACCAGGCCGGAAAGCCGCAAGGTAGGTCCGGACAACCGGTCCCGTCGCGTCCGGACCTACCTTGCGAGTCGCTGGTCACCGCATACGAGGTCAGCAGGTGCGGGAGTTGTAGGCGGCCCAGTAGGGGCCGCCGCCCTGCGGCGGGTAGAACCGGTAGTTCCCGTCTGGCGAACGCTGTAGGACGAATTGGTGCGAGCCGTACGGGCTCCTGGAACCCGTCGCCCCGCGGTACACCACGTACAGCCAGCCGTTCTGGTTGTCCTGCTGCACCAGCTTGTCGCCGGCCTTGGTCCAGCTGTTCCGGCCTGCGGAGCCGTCCGCCGAGAGGCCCTTGTCGCGCTGGAAGTTCCTCGTCGCGGCATCGGTCTGGTCGCCGAAGACGCCGTCGACTCCGGACGAGGGCAGGTAGCCATTCGCCCAGAGAATGGTCTGCCAGAGACAGGCGACGTTCGAGCTGCGGTGCGTGGTGACGTTGGTGACGCCTTCGTCATCGAAGTCGTCAGACACCCCGCCGGTGCCATGGACGTACGCCCGGCCCGTGTAGGAGCCGCTGGCCGCGGCCGGCGTGGCGATGGTGACGTTGATGCCGATGGCCAGTGCCGCGCCCATCGCGGGGAGGGCAACTCTCTTGAGGATGCGGCGGGTGGAGCGGAGCGACGACATGTGTCTCCTCTGGTCGGGAATCATGAGGGGGCAACGGTGCTGGGGCGTCGCCTCAGCCGGCGGTGTCAGGTCCGGAAGACGCGGCGAGGTGGCCCCGCGTCGGGTGTGGACAGACGGCCCCGTCGACCTCCCGCCATCGTCGTGAAACCAGGCATGGCGATTGGTGCACCTGGATGGCGCGGTGAGGACGGTAGAACCGTCCTCACCGCTCCGGGTCCCCCCGTGGAGAAGGTACGGTGGGGCCGGTACAACCGCCGCACAACTCAGGCATAGATCATCTACTCGCCCGCGTTATCCGGGTGCTGTACGCGTGGCGGCACATGGCAGCGCCCACATGCGAGGTGCCTGGTTGCGTTTCGAAATCCTTGGCCCGTTCCGGGTGTACCGCGGCGACCGGCCGGTTCCACTGGGCTCGGTGAAGCAGCGTCTCCTGCTGGCGACCCTGCTGCTGCGCCCGAATGAGGTCGTCGGCACCGACGAGTTGGCCGCGATGCTGTGGGGTGACGAAGAGCCGGCGTCGGCCGCCGCGAACCTGCGTACCTATGTGCGCGGTTTGCGGCGCTCGCTGGGCGATGGGGCGACCTGGGATGGGATAACCGCAGCGGCCGGCGGCTACCTGCTGCGGGTGGGCCCAGGCGAACGGGACCTGGACCTGTTCGACGCCGCGGCGGCGCGGGGCCGCGAGGCGCTCGCCGTTTCCGATCTGGACCGGGCCGAGGCCGAACTCTCCGCCGCGGTGCGCCTGTGGCGTGGCGCACCGCTGTCCGACCTGCCGCTGCGCTCGACGCTGGCTCGGCGGGTGGCGCAGTTGGAGGAGCGCCGGCTGCTCGTCGAGGAGGACTACGCCGAGGCGGTGCTGGCCCTCGGTGCGTCGGCTGACGTCGTGCACCGGTTGCGCGGCCTGCTCGACCGGCACCCGCTGCGGCAGCGGGCGTGGGGCCAGCTGATGGTGGGCCTGTACCGCATCGGAGACGTGGCCGGCGCACTGGATGCTTTCCGTCAGGCGCGACAGACGCTGGCGGAGGAGACTGGCCTCGATCCCGCACCCGAGCTCGTCACGCTGTACGACGACATCCTGCATCACCGCCCGGGACTGGCGGTGCAACCGCCGACGGGGCCGGACCGACCGGTGCCGGACACGGCAGTAGGACCGCTGCCTCAGCGCCCCGAGCAACTGCCGCGTGCGGTGCCGGAGTTCGTCGGACGCAGCGTCGAGCTGGCGGGCCTCGACGCGCTTCTGCACGGCGGGGCTGAGGGGCGGCCGAGCGTGGCCGTCTCTGTGGTGTCCGGCATGGCCGGAGTCGGCAAGACGGCCCTGGCGTTGCACTGGGCCCATCGGGTTGCCGACCGTTTCCCCGACGGCCAGCTCTATCTGAACCTTCGCGGCTACGACGAAGCCGGCGTGGTGTCCCCGCCCGACGCCCTGTCCGTCTTCCTCGAGGCGCTCGGCGTGCCCCACGCCCGGATACCCTCCGGCATGGAGGCCCGGACCGGTCTCTACCGCAGCCTGCTGGCCTCCCGGCGGATGCTCCTGGTGCTCGACAACGCCCGCGACTCCGCCCAGGTGCGCGCCCTGCTGCCCGGTGCGGGCCGCTGCATGGTCGTGGTCACCAGCCGTGACCGGCTCGGCGGCCTGATCGCCGCCGAGTGTGCCGTGCCGTTGACACTGGACGTGCTCACGGCGGAGGAGTCGAGGAGCCTGCTCGCCAGACGTCTCGGGGTCAGCCGGCTCGCGTCCGAGTCGGTGGCGGTTGCCGACATCATCGAGGCCGCGGGCCGGCTTCCGCTGGCACTGTCGATAGTGGCGGCGCGCGTCGCGACCCATCCCACGTTCCCGCTCAGCGCGATCGCCGCCGAACTGCACTCGTCCGAGGCGAGGCTGGACGCGTTGGCCGACGGCGACGTCCGGCGCGTCTTCTCGTGGTCGTTCCTGGCCCTGGGGGCGGACGCGGCTCGGCTGTTCACCCTGCTGGGCCTGCATCCGGGCCCGGACCTGACCACCGCCGCGGCCTCGGCGCTCGCCGGTGTGTCGGCCACCGCCGTTACGCCGATCCTGCGGGAACTGACCCGGCTTCACCTGCTGGCGGAAATTGCGCCCGGCCGGTTCGCCTTCCACGATCTTCTGCGCGCCTACGCGGCCGAGCTCGCACAGTCGTCGGAGCGCGGCGACGAACACGTCGCAGCCCGACAGCGCCTGTACGACCACTACCTGCACGCCGCGTATCCGGCCGCCCTGCTGCTCCAGCCGCAGTGGCCCCCGATCGAGCCGGTGCCTCCGCTGCCCGTACCCGCCAGGCGGCCGGTGACCGATCACGACGGCGCCCTCGCCTGGTTCACGGCGGAGCATCGGGTGCTGGTGCGGTTGGTCCGACAGGCCGCCGAGAGCGGCTTCGAAAGGTACGCCTGGCAGATCGCGTGGGCGCTGAACACCTTCGTGGCGCCGCGTGGCCTCTGGCAGGACCAGCTCGCCATCCAGGAGGTCGCGCTGGGGGCCGCGGAGAAGATCGGCGACCTTGCCGGTCAGGCCGTCGCCAACCGGCTGGTCTCCCGAGCGCTGACCCGACTGGGCGACCACACCACGGCCGAATACCGGCTCAAGCGCGCGCTTGAGCTGCACGAACGTCTCGGCGACCCGATCGGCCAGGCCCAGACGCTGCACAACTACTGCGAACTCTGCTACCTGGACGGCCGGCTCGACGAAGCGCTCGCACACGGTCGCGAGGCGCTGCGGCTCTACCGGCTGGTCGGCAATCACGCGGGCGAAGCCCGGACGCTCAACGCGATCGGTTGGCTGCTCGCCACCACCGGCGATTATGTCCAGGCCATCGCCAGCTGCACCGAGGCCCTCGACCAGCAACGACGGAGCGACGACCGCAACGGTCAGGCCGCGACGCTGGACAGCCTCGGCTTCGCCTACGACCGCCTCGGTGAACGCGACCGCGCGGCCAACTGCTACGAGCAGGCGATCAAACTCTTTCGCGACTCCGCGGACCGGTATCACGAGGCGGAGACCCTCATCCGACTCGGGGACACCCGGGAGGGGATGGGCGACAGCGACGCTGCCGCCGCCGCTTGGCGCCTGGCCGCGCGGATTTACGAGGACGCGGGCGACCCCGCGGCCGAGGAGGTTCGCCGCCGCCTCGAACGTCTGGTTGCGTCCTAGCCAGCCCGAGGGTCAGGCGACGTTGTGGGGGCGGAACTGGACGCTCACCCGGGGGCCTACGGGGCGGGTGGTCTTGGGGATGGCGTGCTCCCAGGTGCGTTGGCAGGAGCCGCCCATCACGATCAGGTCGCCGTGGCCCACCGGGAAGCGCAGGCTCTCGCCGCCACCGCGTGGGCGTAGCAGCAGTGGTCGGGGTGCTCCGAAGGAGACGATCGCGACGACCGTGTCGGTGTGCGCCGAGCGGCCGATGGTGTCGCCGTGCCAGGCCACGCTGTCGCGCCCGGACCGGTAGAGGCACATGCCGGCGGTGACGAAGGGTTCGCCCAACTCGGGCGCATAGTGCTCGGTGAGCGCGGCCCGCGCGGCGGTGAGCACGGGGTGAGGGAGTTGCCTCGCGCGGTCGTACCAGCAGAGCAGGCGGGGCACGTCGACCTCGGCGTCATACATGGTGCGCCGCTCGGCACGCCAGGGCACCTCGGTGAGCAGGGTGTCGAGGACCGTGTCGGAGCCGCGCACCCAGCCGGGGAGGTGGTCGACCCAGGCGCCCCGGCTGAGCTGGTGCCGGCGGATCTGGCCGGGCAGCGGCCCCAGGGTCGGCCCGGCGTCGGCCAGGTCGAGCATCGACGGCTGGTAGGCGGCCTGCGTCATGCAGCCACCCTAGCAGCACTTTCGTACACCCGTGCTAGCTGTGAAGCCGCGCCGGATCGTGCTCGATCTCGGACGCGTCGCCTGCGGCCCGCGAGCCTGGCCCGGCTGCGGTTAGCCGCGGACGGCGGCGGCGCGTACGGCGTCGAACACCGCGTCCACCACCCGCGCCCGGCCCTGCCCGTCGACGGTGGACCAGCCGCGCGCGGCGAGGGTAGCGCGCCGCTGCGGCGAGCTGAGCAGCCCGTGCAGGGTCCGCGCCGCCGTCGCGCGGGCGGCTCGTCCGGCGACGCCACCGGCGGTCAGCTCCGGCAGCTCGCCGAGGCCGGCGGCCAGGCCGTGCCGCACCACCCGGGTGTACGACTCACGTTGGTTGTCGACCACGCAGACCAGTGCGCTGGGTGCGCCGAGGCAGCAGAGTTCCCAGGTTGACGTGCCGGCGGCGCTGACCACCAGGTCGGCTTCGGTGATCAGTGCCGGCAGTGAGGTGGTGGGCGGGACCGGTCGGATGATCTGCCCCCGGCCGGGGGTGACGTCGTCGACCTCGGCCTCGATCTCGGGTCGTCCGACGATGACAGTGAGGTCCATCGGATGACCGGTGGCCACCAGCACCCGGGTCAGGACCGGGGCCGCGCCGACCGCGTCGGTGCCGCCGAAGAAGGCCAGCACCCGGGGGCGGCTGACCGCCGTGGCCGGCGGGGCGACCGGCGGGCGGGCGCTGATCACTGTGTCGCGCAGCAGGGCGTACCCGCTTCCGGCGAGCAACCGGCCGGGTAGCCCCGCCCCGACTCCGAACCCCGCCAGCTCCGGCGCCGCGTCCAGGCCGGGCAGGTCGGCGCCGAAGTTCTGGTCGAGGTAGAGGTCCGCGACCTGGCCCCGGCTGTCGCCGTCGATGATGGCGAGGGTGTACACACCGGCGGCGCGCAGGGCGCCGGCCCCGGCCGGGTCCAGTTCGTAGGAGTCCAGGACCAGGACGTCCAGTTCGTGTCGGCGGGCCACCTCGACCAGTTCGGCAGCGGAGTCCGGGCCGGGGAGCAGCGGGATGCCCCGCGCGGCCAGGTCGGCGGTGGCCCAGTCGAGCCGTTCGACGGTGCCGAACACTGTGACGTGGGCGCCCCGGGCGAGGAACTCCTCGGCGAGCGCCAGGCAGCGGACGAGGTGGCCGACGCCGCGCCGTGGTCCGGCGTCGCAGCGCAATCCGACCCTCAGGGTGCTCAGGACTCCTCCAGGTGCTTCTGTCGGACGTCGGCGTTGAGCGCGCGCAGCCGGGGTTGACCGTCGAGCCAGTCGGCGAGTTTGGCCAGCGGCACGCTGACGTCACCGAAGTGGTCGATGATCGCGCTGACCAGCGCCCAGTCCTGCTCGGTGTCGAGGGTCAGCCGCAGCGCGGAGCGGTCCGGGGTGAGCGTCACCCCGAGCACCCGGAACAGCTCGGGGTGGGTGTACGCGTACGAGGTGACGTGCACCCGGTGGTGGTCGGTGGCGAGCCGGCCCAGGGTGCGCAGCGTCTCCGCTCGGATGATCTCCACGTCCAGCCCCCGGGGCAGGGTCCGGGCGATCGACGTGCTGGCGTAGTCCAGCCCGGGGACGGCGCGGTACACCGAGGCGACCAGGGTGATGATCTCCGGGTCGAGCAGTGGGCAGTCGGCGGTGAACCGCATGACGGCGTCCCCGGGGTGCGCCGCGAGGGCGCCCACGAATCGGTCCAGCACGTCGTCGACCGGCCCGCGGTGGCAGGGCACGTCCAGCCGCGCGCACTCGACGGCCACCGCGTCGTCGACCGTGTCGGTGCTGGTGGCGACCACCAGGTCGGCCAGGACGCCGCTGTCGCGGGCGGCGCGTACGACCCGGCCCAGTACGGAACGTCCGGCGAGCGGGCGGAGCACCTTGCCGGGCAGCCGGGACGAACCCATGCGCGCCTGCACGATGCCGACGATCCGTGGCCCCGCGTCGTCCGTGGCGGCCTCGGGCGGCGGTTCGCCGGTCACTGCTGCTCCTCCTGCCTGGGGGCGAGCACAGCGGTGGCTCGGCGTTTGGCGGCGCGAGCGCCTCGCTTGGCCAGTCGGGCCGGGGTGATGGCGAGCCGGCCCACCCGGTAGCTGATTGATCCGCTGAGCAGGCTGATCGTGGTTTCGGCCCGGCGTAGCGCCCGTTCCCGGGAGGTGAGCAGTTCCTCGGTCCACGCGGTCAGCGCGGCCAACCGGGTGAGTTCCTCGCGTTGGCGCAGCCACGCCTCGCGTAGCTGCTGGTAGCTGTGCCCGCCGACGGGAGGGTCGGTCGGCGCGACGGCGTGCAGCTCGGTGGCGAGGTCGACAGTGCCGCCGGCGTCCAGCCCGTGCAGCGCGGCGGCGATGGCCGCCTCGGCCTCGACCGCCTCGCTGACCGTCGCGCGGTCGAGGTCGTGGCCGGCGAGTCCGCCGAGCACGACGGTCAGGCCCGCGACGTCGAGAGTGGACGACCACGGGTGGGCGTACCCACCGGTGAGCAGGCCCGCCGCGAAGCGCCACAGGCCACGGGCGAGCACCACGTCGGCGGGTAGCGCGGCGGTGGCCCGCCAGCTGGGGTCGAGCACCGCGTACCGCTCGCCGTCGACCACCACGTTGTCGGTGCCGGCCAGCGCCGCCGCGCCGGCGATCCGGCCGTCGGTGTCGGCCTGGTCGGCGAGCCAGCCCGCGTACCCGTGCAGCAGCGCGCGCAGGGTGGCCAGGTCGCGGCGCAGGGCCGCGTCGAGCAGCAGGGTACGCAGCAGCCGGCCGGACGGCACCGGCCCGGACAGCGCGTCCGCGTCCCGGTACGCGGCCTCGCGGCTGGCGAACGGCGCGCCGGCCGGCGTCGTCGCGTCGCTGGCGGGGATGAGCCCCCAGCGCCAACCGGACGCGCCGTGCAGCACCTCCAGCACGCCGATCCCCGGGCGACCGGTCTGCACGAGGGCCACCGGCAGGTCCGGGTCGACGGTCGGCGTGGTCGGGTCGGTGGCGTCGGCGGGCCGGTGGGCGAGGGTCAGCCAGGCCGGTGCGAGGTCGGCGGCGCGCCCGGCATGCAGTGCGTCCACCGCCAGCCGGGCCGGGTCCTGGAGCACCGTGGCGTTGGTGAAACCCCCGGCGCAGGCGCCGTGCAGCACCGCGTCGAACAGCCCGGAGCCGGCGTCCCGGTCGAGGTGGTCGGCGTCCAGCAGGGCCGTCGGGGTGTTGACATCGGGGTACGCGGCCCAGCAGGCGGCCGGCCGTAGCCCCGCCGCACCGAGCCGCTCGCGCAGTTGGTCCCGGTTGGCCGGGTGGGCGCGGTCCAGCACACCGCCGATCACCCAGGCGGAGTCGTCCCGGCGGGCGTACCAGGGGGTGGTGTCGACCAGTCGGTGCAGACCCAGTGGGTTGTCCAGGCGCAGCAGCAACGCGCCACCCGGTCGCAGCGCGGCGACGAGTCGGGCCAGCACGCCGTCCCAGCCGAGCCGGGTGCCCTCCACCGACTCCACCGGGTCCAGCCCGGCGGCCGCGATCACCACGTCGTACGTCTCGTCGTCGGGCAGCCCGGCCGGACCGCCCACCACCACGCGGGCGGCCCGGTGCGCCAGCGCCACGGCGTCCGGGTGGCTGCGCAGCAGGCAGGTGACCTCGGCGTGGGTGAGCTGGTCGAGCAGCGCCGGATCGTGTGGACCGGCCAGCAGGACCCGGGCGCCCTGTGGCACCAGCCGGGCGGTCAGCGCGGCGAGCGGCCCACCGTTGGCCAGCCGTTCCTGCGGGAGGTCCGACCAGGCCAGCATCTCGCCGCCCGGCAGGGTGATCCGGTCGGCGGGTGCCGTCTCAGTCGTCACGGTCTTCCTCTTCCTCCTGGAGGTTCGCCCAACCGAGCAACTCGCGGAGCTCGGCCGGCGTGCAGCGGTGGTCGGTGCCCAGCTCGGCGCGGGCGATCTCGACAGCGGTGGGCAGGTCGACAGTGGTGCCGTGCAGTTGCGGCCACTGTCGCCGGATCCGGGCGGTACCGCCGAAGGTCGGGTCCTCGTTGGACAGGATCATCGGGTCGCCGTAGACGGCCGGCTCGCACCCTGCGGCGATGCCGTAGAAGATCGCGCTGGTCAGCCGGTTGGACGCTACCCGGCGGTGACGGCGCAGCTCGGTGAGCTGCCGGTCGAGAAACTCCGGGTCGGTGTCCTTCCACCAGTGCCCCCGGTATCCGTGGCAGATCACCCGGAACCCGGCGCGCTCGTAGAGCCGGCGCACGTTGCGCATCCGGTACTCGTGCCAGTAGAGGCAGACGGTGACCGGTCCGGGTTCGGTGTCCTGGATGAGGGCGATCAGTCTGCGGTGGTCGCCCTTGACGTGCTGTCCCTCCCAGCCGTGGAACGGGTACCAGATGGTGCCCTCCCGTTCCTCGGCCGGTGGTTCCTCGGGTCGCATGGCCAGCAGGTAGCTGAACGGCGCGCCGATGACGACCACGTTGCGTCGCCCCACCGACCAGGCCCGGCGGCGGGTCTGCTCGGACCAGAGCAGGCTGGGGGTGCGCTCGGCGTACGGGTGGCCGGGGGCCAGGCCGTCACCGATGTTCCAGCCGTGCTGCACGTACCCGTTGATCCGTGGTGGGTGCCGGTCGCCGAGGCCGGCGTACCGGGCCAGCACGTGCGCGTGACCGTAGAAGTGGTTGGCGTGGTGCATCAGGTTCCCATCAGGCGGCGGAACGCACCGAGCCGACCCGCAGCGCGGCGGTCAGCGCGTCGATGACGCGGTCCTGGTCGGCGTCGCTGAGCCCCGGGTAGAGCGGCAACGACAGCTGCTGGGAGTAGAACGACTCGGCCACCGGGCAGGATCCGCGCCGGTACCCCAGGTCGGCGAAGGCCGGGTGCCAGTGCACCGGGATGTAGTTGACCTGGACTCCGATGCCGGCGGCCCGCATCCGGTCGTACACCTCGCGGCGGCGCCCGTCGAGCACCCGGATCGGGTAGAGGTGCCAGGCCGGGTCGGCCCACGACCTGCGGTTGGGCAGCAGCACGCCGTCCAGGTCGGCCAGCGCCTCGTCGTAGCGGGCGACCAGGGCGCTGCGGCGGGCGGTGAACTCGCCGAGCCGACGCAGTTGGCTGCGACCCAGGGCGCAGAGCACGTCCGGCAGTCGGTAGTTCAACCCGAACTCGTGCACCTCCTGGTGCCAGCCACCCTCGTCCGGGAAACGCAGGTCGTCGCGGTCGCGGACCACGCCGACGCCACGGAACCGGCGGGCCCGCTTCAGGATCTCCGGGTCCAGCGCCGCGACGGCGCCGCCCTCGGCGGTGGTCAGGTTCTTCGTGGGGAAGAACGAGAACGTGGTCAGGTCGGCGAGCGAGCCCACCGGCCGACCGTGGTACGTCCCGCCGATCGAGTGCGCCGCGTCGGCGAGGAGCAGCGCGTCGGTGCCCTCGACCGTCTTGCGCAGGGCGTCGTAGTCGGCCGGGTGGCCGGCGTAGTCGACAGCGGCGACGACCTTCGTCCGCGAGGTGACAGCGGCGGCGGCCGCCGCCGGGTCGAGGCAGAACGTCTCGTCGTCGACGTCGGCGAACACGATCGTCGCGCCGAGGGCGACGGCGCTGCTGGCGGTCGCCACGAACGTCATCGGCGGTACGACCACCTCGTCGCCCGGTCCCACCCCGGCCGCCGCGTACGCCACGTGCAGCGCGGCGGTGCCGTTGGAGACGGCGGCGACACCGACCCCGCCCGTCCATCGGGCGAGGTCGGCCTCGAAGGCGTCGACCTGCGGACCGGTGGTGAGCCAGTCGCCGCGCAGCACGTCGGCGACGGCGGCGACGTCGTCCTCGCTGATCGACTGTCGGCCGTACGGGAGCATCCCCGTCATCCGTTGATGCCGAGCATGTCGCGCAACTGCTCGACGGTGAGCCACTCGTCGTTGGTGTCCGACTGGTAGGCGAAGCCGTCCGGCACCGGGTCGCAGTCGACCGGTGCCTGGTAGCCCCAGGTCGCGATGGTCGGCTGGACGATGAACCGGCCGTCGGCGCGCAGCGTCCGCCGGCTGTCGTCGGGCGCGATCATCTCCTCGTGCAGCTTCTCGCCCGGCCGGATCCCGATCTCGTGGGTGGTGGCGTCCGGGGCGACGGCCTCGACCAGGTCGAGGATGCGCATGCTCGGGATACGCGGCACGAACAGTTCGCCGCCCTGCATCTGGTCGAACGAGTCCATGACGAACTGCACGGCCTGGTCGAGCGTGATCCAGAAGCGGGTCATCCGCTTGTCGGTGATCGGCAGGCTCTTGCCCTCGGCGGCCAGCCGGCGGAACAGCGGGACGACCGAGCCGCGGCTGCCCACCACGTTGCCGTAGCGCACCACGGCGAACCGGGTGGGGTGCTGGGCGGCGTAGTGGTTGGCCGAGACGAACAGCTTGTCGCCGACCAGTTTCGTCGCTCCGTACAGGTTGATCGGGCTGGACGCCTTGTCCGTGGAGAGCGCGATGACCTTCTTGACGCCGGCCTCGATCGCCGCGTCGACGACGTGCTGCGAGCCGGTGATGTTGGTGGCGATGTACTCCGAGGGGTTGTACTCCGCGGTGTCCACCTGCTTCAGCGCGGCGGCGTGCACCACGTGGTCCACGCCGTGCATGGCCCGGGTGAGACGGTGCCGGTCCCGGATGTCGCCGATGAACCAGCGCAGCCGCGGGTCGTCGCCGAGTTGCTGGCGCAGCTCGTACTGCTTGAGCTCGTCGCGGGAGAACACCACCACGCGGGCGGGGTCGGCCTCGTTGAGGATGTGCCGGAGGAACGTCCTGCCGAAGGAACCAGTTCCCCCGGTGATCAGAATGGACGATCCATTCAACTCACTCAATGTGGTGCTCCCGTGTTCGTGGATGAACGAGCGGCCCTGGGCCGGCCGACCGGGGTGACACGCTAGCCATGGCGGGTTAACTCCCCGGCGCTCGCGGGTGAACCGCAACCTCTGCTCCCGTGAATGCCGGACACCACGCAGGCGAACACTTCCGACCGCCCGGGATGTGGGCTGACCTGGCCGGATCGGGCCGTTACAGTGACCGCGCGAACGACCGGCTGCAGTGCGCGCAGCCGGGTCCCGCGTTCACCTGACATCCACACCAGCTCGGTGCGAGCGGGCCACCCCGGGCGTCACCGACGCGGCCCGGCGAGCCCGTCGGATCGGCGTGGGCCCGGTTCGGCTGGCAATTCTGGAGGCGTTGATGGCACCCGGTAGTGACGTGATCGAACGGCCGGTGACGGTGGCCGAGACGCCGAGCGGCCCGCCCGCCCGGCGTTGGCTGGTGCCGCTGCTGCTGGTCGTCGGTTGGGTGCTCAGCGTGGCCTGGCGGATGTGGTGGTCGCGGCACATCGTGCTGCCGATCGCGCACACCGACGAGGACAGCTACCTGAACACCGCCCGCGCGCTGGCCGGTGGGCCGGGGGGCTTCAGCAGCGAGAACGACCTGCTGCGCCGGGTCGGCTACCCGATGCTGATCTCGCCGGCGTTCCTCGGGGACCGGGACTTCACCGACAGCTACCGGCTCGTCCAGCTGATCAACGCGATGGTGAACTCGACGCTCCTGCCGCTGGCGTACCTGTTCGGTCGCCGCCTGTTCCAACTGCGCCGCTCGTACGCGCTGCTCGGCGCGGTCGCGGCGGCGACCCTGCCGGCCACCGCCTTCTACGCGGGCGTCGCCATGATCGACGCGGTGATGGCGCCGCTCGTGGTCGCCTGGCTGCTCGCCGTGCACCGCTGGATCTCCCGGCCCGGCCCGCTCGCCGCCGCGACCGTCGGCCTGCTGGTCGGCGGCTTCCACCTGCTGCACTCGCGCGGCCTGGTGATCGTGGCGGTGCACGCCGGGCTGGTCCTGCTGCTGTTCGTCCGCCGCCGGATCAGCCCGCCCGTGGTGCTCGCGGCGCTGCTGCCGGTGCTCGCCATGGCGCTGGTCAACGAGGCCGTCATCCGCCACCTCGGCGGCAAGGTCTATCTGCTGGGCAGCACCCCCGGCGGCAGCACGGTCGAGGCGATCGCCTCCGCCCAGGGTGTGGTCCGAGTGAGTGCGGCGGTCACCACCCAGCTCTGGTACCTCGTGGTGATCACGTTCGGGCTGGCCGGGGTGGCCTGGGCCGGTGCCGTGCGCGAACTGTGGCGTCCGCGACACGGCGACGCGGCCCGCTGGACGATGGGCGTGGCGCTGGTGGTGACCGTCGGGGTGGCCGGCGGCGCGTCGGTGATCCTGTCCGGCATCACCGGCAAGCCGCTGGACGCGATCTACGGCCGCTATGTGCAGATGCTGGCGCCGTTCTGGCTGCTGGTCGGGCTGGGGGTGCTGTTCACCGCCGGGTGGCGGGTGGTGCTGCGCCGGGCGGCCGTCGCGGTGGCGTTGCTGGTCGGCGGCGGGGCGTTGGTCGCGGCACGACTCGCGTATGTGGCCAGCCAGGGCCACCGGTTGCGCTACGGCGGTTTCAGCGCGCCGGACCTGGTGGCGTTGACCGGGGGCTGGCGGGAGATGCGACCGGTGGTCGGGTCGCTGATCGGCATCGCCGGCTGTGTGCTGCTCGTCGCCGCGGTCCGGGTGCCCCGCCTGCGGCTGCCGATCATCGGCGCCCTCGTGGTGGTCAACCTCGTCACCATGCAGGTGATCGACAAGCACATCGTGCAACCCACCGCCGCGAGCACCGCGCCGACGCCCCGGGTGGCCGACGTCGGCGTACGCCAGGGCGAGCGGGTGTGGGCCTCGACCGGCGTGCACTACGTCCTGCGGTTCAACCTCAGCCACCAGGTGACCTGGACCGACGTCCGGTGGTTCGGCGTCGGGCAGCCGCCGGCCGCGGCGCAGGTGGTGTTCGCCCGCTGGGCGCCTGGGCAGGCCGACGACTGGAACGGCACGGCGTACGGCTTCGTCCGGCTCGGCGGCAACCCGGAGCAGCACTGGGCGGCCTGGCGGCGGGTCTGACCTGACACGCCCCGGTGGACACCGCTATTCGTGAACGGCGGATGTCCACCGGGAGCACTGTCGGTTAATGATTCCCGTCCATTACGGAAAACTGTCCGACAATCAGCGCTGACGGCGGTCTTCCCGAGCCAGGGAAATCGGGATGACGGTGATTTCCCGACCGTCGGACAACTCCTGCCGTGGGGTGCCCTCGACGAATCGGAAACGCCGGTTCATCTGGCGTACCACGGTATTGTGGCCGAGCACCTCGCCGTCGAGTCGGTCCAGGTGCAGCCCGTCGAACGCGTACTCGACGGCCTCCCGCATGACCCCCAGCCAGGCGGGCAGCGTCTCGCACCGCGCGGCCAGCCCGTCGGCGTCCAGATAGAAGCCCCAGGCGCCGGTGCGGGGGCCGTCCAACCGCAGGTCGAAGAAGGTGACCACCCCGCAGGGCAGGTCATCGCGGACGTACACCAGCACCCTCCGGGACGGGTCGTCGCGGACCGCCGACCACCACCGGGCGTGCTCCTCGGCGGTGATCTCGTGACTGGTCTTGCTGACCTGTCGATTGGTTTCCTGATTACGCCAGGACAACATCAGATGAACGTCGTCCGCCGTCGCTTCGCGCAGCACGTGCGTCTCGCTTTCCTCGCCGTTCACGTCGGGCCCCGGCACCTTACCCGGGCCCACCGGGAAATCAGATATGCATTCGTTGGGTTGTAGACTGCGGCGCATGAACGAATTGAGTCGCGCGCAGATCCGCGACCTCATGGCTCAGGTGCTGAAGAACCAGGACAAGGAGCTGCCCGCGGACGACGCGGCGCAGTTGCGGGAGATCGGCTTCCGGTCGCTCGACTTCTCCGAGCTGGCCCTGCGGGTGGAGGACGAGACGGGGGAGGAGCTCAACTTCGACGCCCCCGGGCTGCGTCGCATCGCCACCGTCGGGGACGTCCTCGACTTCCTCGTCGAGCTTCAACACCAGTGACAGTCGCGACGTCGCGCCACCCCGCCCCCGCGCACCCGGAGCCGGCCGGTGTCGACAACCGGCTCGTCGTCGGTGGCGCCGCCCTGACCTGGCGCTCGCTGCCGACGCCGACCCTGCCCGATCCGGCGGCGGTGCTCGCCCACTCCGCCGTGCATGCGCTCACCGCGGCGCGGCAGCACGCCGTGCACGGCACCGAGCTGCTGCTCAGCACCGCCAGCCGGGTCGACGAGGCGATGCGCGCCGAGCTGCTGGAGGCGGGGTTCACCGTCAGCGTCCTCGACGACGACGGCGTGCACCCGAGCGCACCGGCCCGGTCGCGTGCCGCCGAGCCCGGCCGGCTCTGGCTGCTGACCTCGGGCTCCACCGGGCGTCCGAAGCGGGTCGGGCACACCCTCGACACGCTGACCACAGTGCGGGCCGACCAGCCCGACCGGACCTGGCTCTGCCCGTACGCCCCCGGCACGTACGCCTGGTGGCAGGTGGTCACGCTGTCGCTGACCCAGCCCGGTCAGCACCTGGTGGTGGTCGAGCCCGACGAGTTGGACGACTGGCCGTCGGTCGCGGCCGCGCACGGGGTCGACGCGGCCTCCGGCACCCCGACCTTCTGGCGCCGCACCCTCTACCGGGACGCCGAGGCGTTGGCCCGGGTGCCGCTGCGCCAGATCACCCTCGGCGGAGAGCCGGTGGACCAGGCGATCCTGGACCAGCTGAGGGAGGTCTTCCCGGCGGCCCGGATCTCCTGGATCTACGCGTCCTCCGAGGTGGGGGCGTCCATTGTGGTGCACGACGGGCGGGCCGGGTTCCCGGTCGACTGGCTGGACCGGGTAACCCCGGGCCGGCCGACGCTCTCCGTCCGCGACGACGAGCTGGTGGTCACCTCCCCGTACCACGGGGCCGGTCTCGCCGGCCCGATCCGCACCGGGGACCGGGTGCAGGTGCTCGACGGTCGGGTGCTGATCACCGGCCGACTCGACTCCGACGAGATCAACGTCGGTGGCAGCAAGGTCTCCGCCGGTGTGGTCCGCGGCGTGCTGGCCGCGCATCCGGCGGTGGCCTGGGCCCGGGTGACCGGCCGCCGCGCCCCGGTGCTCGGGCGGATGGTGGTAGCCGAGGTCGTCCTCGCCCCCGCCGACCCGGCCTCCACCGACCCCGGTGTGCCGGACGAGGCAGCGCTGGTCCGCTGGTGCGCCGACCAGCTTCCCGAGCACGCGGTGCCGCGCCGCATTCGCGTCCTGACCGACATTCCCGTCAAGGAGACCCTGAAGAGCGATGTCTGAGCCCGCCGACACCCAGCTCGTTCCGCCCAGCTCCGTGGTCCTCGTCTCCGGCGGGTCCCGCGGCCTGGGCCTGGCCATCGTCACCGACCTGCTCGACGCGGGCGTACGGGTGGCCGCGTTCGCCCGCACCGTCACCCCGGAGTTGGAGAAGCTCGCCGCCGAGCACCCCGACCGGGTGCACGTCGGCTCGGTGGACGTCACCGACCTACGCGCCGCGCAGAGCTTCATCCGTGAGGTGGAGCAGCGCCTCGGCCCGATCGACGGCATCGTCAACAACGCCGCCGTGGGGCAGGACTCCCTGCACGCGCACACCGCCAATGAGGACATCGCCCGGATCATCGAGACCAACCTGACGGCCCCGCTCCAGCTGACCCGGCTGGTGATCCGCCGGATGCTCGCCAAGGGGCTGCGCGGGCGGATCGTCAACATCACCTCGATCTGCGGGCAGCGCGGATTCCCGGGCCTCGTCGCGTACTCGGCCACCAAGGGCGGCATGGACGCCGCCACCCGTTCGCTCGCCCGCGAACTGGGCGGCCGGATGCTTGTCAACTCGGTCGCGCCCGGCTTCTTCGCCTCGG
This sequence comes from Micromonospora vinacea, assembly GCF_015751785.1. Taxonomy (NCBI): domain Bacteria; kingdom Bacillati; phylum Actinomycetota; class Actinomycetes; order Micromonosporales; family Micromonosporaceae; genus Micromonospora; species Micromonospora vinacea. Next base: position 4,116,719 of record NZ_JADOTY010000001.1, read on the forward strand.
AGATGTCCGCCGTGCTCGGTCCGACCCAGCTCGACCAGATCGTGCGCCGCACCCCGACCGGTCACCTGACCGAGCCGGTGGAGGTCACCCCGGTGGTGCGGATGCTGCTGCGGGATCACACCAACATCAACGGCCAGGTCATCGTGGTGGACGGTGCCGCCGCCATCTGACCTGCGGCCGGTTTCCCTCCCGGTGCGACCAGCGCGGCACGGCGGGACCGCCGTGCCGCGTCCGGTGCCGGGGTTGCTCGCCGCCGCCGAGCAGCACCTGCGCATCGGGTCACCGGCCGCGATGGCCGACGCGGTGACCCGCAGCCACCTCGACGACGGACGGTGCGTCGGCTGGTACGGCCCACCAGTGCCCGGTTGGCGGGTGGCCATCGACGCGGAGCGCGCCGCCGCCGCGGTGCCCCCGGCGTTGGCCCGCCGCTTCGGCCCGGGTGACTTCTGGGCCCGGTGGACCCGGGCCGAGTGCTGCTGCAAGCTGGCCGACGTGCCGATCGCGACCTGGTGGCGCTGGCACGGGTTGGGCACTCCGGTGGACGGCACCGCGCTCTGGCGGACCCTGCGCACGGCCGATCTGGTGGTCACCGTCGGCTTCGCCCCGACCCTCCCGCCCCGCGATCTTGCACTTGCTGACGCCGAATCGCGGCTTTCGCGCCTTGAGTCGGGACAGTAACTGCACGATCGCGGGGCGGGTGCCCGTCAGATCAGGTCCCAGCTCAGCGGGGTACCGCGGGGGACGTCGCTGGTGAAGGTGCGGCCCAACACCCGGTCGATCTCCACGGGGGCCAGCCCGCCGGCCGGCCGGATCGAGCGGACGTTGTTCGCGGTCACCGGGTCGCCGGCCCGCACGTCCTCGACCACGAAGAGCGACCGGCGGAACCGCAGCCCCTCCCGCTCGGCGGGGGTCGGGCCGATCGCGGTGCCCCCCAGCGCCGCGTACGCCCGGCCGGACTCGGCGACCAGGGCCGTCAGCTCCGCCGGGTTCAGGGAGAAGTCCGAGTCCACGCCACCGTCGGCCCGGTCCAGCGTCACGTGCTTCTCGATGAAGCAGGCGCCGAGCGCCACCGAGGCGACCGCGACGCCGATGCCGGGCGTGTGGTCGGAGAGCCCCACCGGCACGTCGAACGCACCGGCCAGCACCGGCAACCGGCGCAGGTTGCTGTCGGCCGGCGGCGCCGGGTAGGACGCGGTGCAGGCCAGCAGGACGATGCCCGCCGCGCCACCGGCCCGGGCGGTGCGCACGGCGGCGTCGATCTCGGCGACCGTCGCCATCCCCGTGGAGATCACCATCGGCTTGCCGGTGCTGGCCACCAGCCGGATCAGCGGCAGGTCGACAAGCTCAGACGAGGCGATCTTGTACGCGGGCGCGTCCAGTGACTCCAGCAGCTCCACGGCAGTGGCGTCGAACGGCGACGAGAAGACGGTCAGGCCGCGCTCGCGGGCCCGCGCGAAGATCGGGGCGTGCCACTCGTACGGGGTGTGCGCGCGCTCGTAGAGGCGGTACAGGTTCTCTCCGCCCCACAGCTCGTGCCCGCTGGAGATCCGGAACGCCGGGGTGTCGACGTCGATGGTGATCGTGTCCGGCCGGTACGTCTGGAGCTTGAGCGCGTGCGCGCCACTCTCGGCCACCGCGTCGACGATGGCCAGCGCCCGGTTCAGATCGCCGTTGTGGTTGCCGGACATCTCGGCGACCACGAAGGGTCGCTCCCCGGCACCGACCGCGTGCGGTCCGATCTTGATTGTCGCCGTCATTCCGACCTCTGCTCAGGTACGCCCGCACCGGGGTGCGGTGGTGCTGTCGTCGTCCACCCGGCGGGCGGACGACCTGGAAAACCGGGGCGCCGGGAGCCGCCCCGGCTCCCGGCGTGCTCTGTGGTGGGGTCGATCACGGCAGCCGGCCACCGGCCAGCGCGTCGCGTCGCTCCGGGGCGAGCCCGGCGTCGCGCGTCGGCGCGGTGCCTGCCGCTCGGGCCGGGTCCTCGTCGGCGGCGGCCGAACCGCTGTCGGCGCCGACCGCCGGGCCAGGCCGACGCAGGCGACCAGCGACCCGGTGGGCCTGGCGCAGCGCCGAGTACGCCAACCAGTCACCCCGCCCGACGAGGCGGTGCTTGAGCCCGGTCACGCCCGGGGGCAGCGGGTACCCGCCGGTGGGCAGGTACCGACGGTAGTGCGCGGCTGCCCGGTGGAAGAAGTCGCGCCGCAGGTGTGGGTGCAGCCGGCCATCGTTGCCCACCACCACCAGGTAGTGGCTGATCATCAGCTCGAACAGTTCGGCCTGCAACCGCTCGTCCGGGTGCTTCCGGGCGACCCAGTCCATCAGCCGCTCGTACTGGGCGAAGGCGTCGAAGTGCCGGCCGCTGCGGGTGGAGGTGATCGCGCCCTGCCGGCCCTGGCGGTACAGGTAACAGACCCGGTCCAGCACGGAGACCTTCTCGGCGCCGATCAGCAGCGGGTGGCTGAACGGGATGTCCTCGTACCAGCCGGGGAAGAACCGCAGCTCCAGCTCGTCCATGAAGTCCCGGCGGACCACCTTGTTCCAGGCGGTGTGCTGGACCCGTAGCAGCTGCGGCTGGTCGGCCAGCCGGGTCACGCCGGGAATTCCGCGCAGCAGCGGGCTGCTCGCGTCGACCTCCCGTCGGCCGTCCTCGTGCACCCGCAGGTGGTCGAGCATCAGCACGTCGGGCTGGTGCTGGCGCAACCGGTCCAGCACCGCCGCGATCGTGCCCGGCGGCAACCAGTCGTCGCTGTCGACGAACCAGACGTACCGGCCGGTGGCCACGTCGAGCCCGGCGTTGCGGGCCAACCCCAGACCCACGTTGCTGCTCAGGTGCACGACGCGGACGCCGTCGCGGCCGACCGCGTAGGAGCGGAGCATGTCGCCGCAGCCGTCCGGGGAGGCGTCGTCGACGGCGATCAGCTCGACCGCTTCCGACTCGCCCGCCGGGATGTCGGCCCGGATCGACTCGAGGCACTGGTACAGGTACGCCTCGACGCCGTACACGGGCACGACGATGCTCAACAGCGGTGCGTGCGTCGGCTCATTGACCACGTCCGCCACCTTCGACGACCCGGGTGGCCGGCCCCGGAACCTGACGTTGCCGCCGATGGTGGAATCTCTGAACTCCCGCCCAGCGGAAGGTGAACGCCCTCCGGTGGGCGATCCCCGGTCCGGGGAACGCGGGCCTGGTGGGGCGGGTGGGACGCGTCCGGTTCACCCGGGAGTGACCCGGTAGGGTGCCTCGGTGCGGCCCTGCCGGGCCGTCGCGGGCGTCGCCGTCGCGCCGTCCGACGCCGCGCCGAGGAGGCTACGACAGTGCTGGTGACCCTGCCGAGCGCCGGGATCCCGGCATGACGAGCGTCGCCGCGACGTCGGACGTCCGGCCCGCACCCGCGCTGCCCCGGCTGCCCTCGCTGACCGGGCTGCGCTGGATCGCCGCCCTGCTGGTCTTCGGCTTCCACGCCGGCACGATGCGGATCATCGCCGAGCCGGACTACAAGGCCGTGATCGACGCGCTGTTCACCCTCGGCCTCTCCGGGGTGCAGTTCTTCTTCATCCTCAGCGGTTTCGTGCTGGTCTGGTCGGCCCGCGAGGGCGACTCCCGGCGTACCTTCTGGCGGCGCCGGATCGCCAAGATCTACCCCAACCACCTGGTGCTGTGGGCGGCGACGCTGGTGGTCGCCTGGTGGTTCGCCGACCCGGTCCTACCGGCGGCCGCACTGGAGAATCTGCTGCTGTTGCAGGCGTGGGATCCCCGGCCGGGCTGGTTCTACAGCATCAACACCGTCAGCTGGTCGCTCTCCTGCGAGTTCTTCTTCTACCTCTGTCTGCCGCTGGCGCTGCCGTTGCTGCGCCGGGCCCGACCGAAGCTGCTCTGGGCGTTGATCGTCGCGCTGCCGCTGCTGATCCTCGCGCTCTGGCCGGCGCAGGAGTTGGTGCCGGAGGTGAGTCGGTGGTGGTTCACCCAGATCTTCCCGCCGGTGCGGTCGCTGGAGTTCTGGTTGGGCGCAGTGGCGGCCGAGTTGATGCGCCGGGGGCTGTGGCGCGGTCCCGGTCTGACCGTGGCCAGCGGAATCTTCCTGGTCACCTGGGTGACGGCCGCGCAGTGGATCCGTGCCGAGCTGTGGACCACGCTGCTCGCTGTCGCGTACCTGTTGGTGATCACCGCCGCCGCGGACGCGGACGTGCGGGGTCGGCGCTCGCCGTGGCGGTCCCGGCCGCTGGTCTGGCTCGGTGAGGTCTCGTTCGCCTTCTACCTGGTGCACGTGCTGGTGATGACGAGCGTGCTGCGTTGGAGCGGAACCTGGGGGATCGGCTTCGAGGGTTGGCGTGGCCCGGCCGTGGTGCTCGGCTTCCTGGTGGCGAACCTGATCCTCGCCGGCCTGCTGCACCGCTTCGTCGAGACCCCGATGATGCGCCGGCTCGCGCCGCGCCGCGCGGCCCGTCCGGCGCCCGTCCCCCGACAGCGCACCGCTGGCGACGACGACGCCCGAGACCCCGCGAGCAGCGCCCGCGGCGAGGCCGGCGGGGCTGCCGACGAGGTCGGTCAGGCCGGCGGTCGATCACCGTACGTCGACCTGCGCTGACAGCGTCCACCCTGGTCAGCGGGGTCGGCGCGGCGTGATCCGACACGCCCGTGGCCAGTGCGCCCGGGTCGGCACGACGGTAGCCTGGTGCCGTGCTTCCGGTCGCGTTCACCTGTCCGCTGTGGTGGGTGGCGCGCTGGGCGACGCGGGTGCTGACCAGCCTCGCCGTCGTCGCGGCCCTGGCGCTCGGCGCAGGCCCGGCCACGGCCGCCGGATCAACGCCCAGCCCGGTGCCGACGTCGAATGCGGTGCTGGCCTCCGTCGCCGCCGGGCCGTTGGCGGCCTCCTGCCGGCAGGTCGGGGCGCACGGTGCGGCGCGCCAGGCGATACCGCCGGAGGCCGCCGAGGAGTCGGTCCCGACATCGTCGGTCGACACGCCGGTGGCGCTCCCCGGCGACCAGGGCACCATCGCGGCCGGCGTGCTGCCGGTCCGCGCGGCCGGGTCCGACCGGCTGCCCCTCGTCGACGCTGCGAGCGGTCGGGCTTCCCGGGCCCCACCCGGGCGCTGAGCCACCGGGACGACCGTCCCGTCACCGCGCCCCGTCGACCCACCGTTCCCTGACCCGCCGACCCGTGGCCCATACTGGCCCGCTGGTCGGTGCGGCTCCCCATCGCACTGCTCTCTCCCCGAGGTGCCGACCATGGAGACCGTCGTCTTCTACCAGTTCGTGACCGAGGTGCCGCAGGCCGCCGCCATCTGGTCGACGCTGTTCCTGCTGACCCTGGGCCTCCTCACCGTCCTGGCCGCCCGCCCCGAACGGGAGCGGCCCGCTGACGATCCGCCCCCGGCCGGGCCGACCGTCCGGGAGATGGCCGCCGCCGAGGCCGTCGACGTGCGCCGGTACGCCGAGGAGGTGGCCGTCGCCGCGGCTGGCGCGGCCACCACCGCCCGGCGCCGACGCGCGGCCTGGCAGACCGCTCAGGAGCAATTGGAGCGGGCCTGGACCGGGTACGACGAGGCGGACACCGCAGCGCGTCGCTTCGCCGGGGCCGGGGTGTTGCCCACCCCGCAGACCCCGCACACCCCCGCCGAGTACGCCGCCCGGGAACGCTTTCTGCACCGCGCGGCGATGGCGGCGTACTGGCGGGGCGACCTGACCATGGCCCAGCTCAGCGACGTTTTCGGGCACCGCCGTGGCTGGGATCCCCGGCGACACCCTGTCGAGCAGGAGGTGTTGATCAGCCGGGTGGTCCGGGACGCGCGGCTGGCCGACTACCAGGTGGCTGCCGGCCGTGAGCGGGCCGCCTGGCGCGACGCGGAGTTGGCCGCCGAGTCGGCCCGTACCCTCGCCGAGGAGGCGTACGCGGCGGCGGCCCGGCTGCGTCCGACCCCGGTGCCCGCTCGCCGGTCGGTGGCCGATGCGATGCGACCCGCCGTCGTGGCACGGTGGCGCCCGGCCCGGGTGAGTTGAGCCCGATCCGTGATGTGAGGCCGGTCACCCAATAGCGGAATCGGACGGTCGGCGCGATCGGCGGCATTGTTCCCGCGATTATGGTCGCCTTCTTCGCGGCCTGTCCGGTTGTCGACCGCAGGCGTCACCGTAACCGGTTGTCCCATCGAGTCACATCATCGGCAATACGCGCAGAAATTGTCGCGCCAATTGAGGTTTACGCAGGTGAACCTGGCTTGGCAGGGCGTGAAGCGGCCAGTAGTGTCGTCCCGTCCGGTGCGGTAACCGATCGCAAGACGCGACGCCGCACCGACCCGCTTAATCGTGATCAACGAACCGGGGACCCACCAGTAAGTCCGGGGTGAATCCGCGAGCCACGGCCCGCGGTAGGGCGATCTTCCCGCCCGAATCCGTCAGCTAACCCGGTAGGCGGTGTCGGAAGGAGTCCCATCCTCGTGCAGCACCTTTCCACCCCTCGGTTGTTCCCTCGCCTCCACGGCGCGGCGGTGCACCCGCTCACTCGTCCAGTGACGGTGAGCTGACCCCCCCGGGTCATCGCCTTTCCCGCCCGGCCGCGCCGGGCGTTCCCCTGAGCGGTTCACCATCCGCGGACCACGGTCCGCGCGCTGGCGCCTGCCCGGATACCGGTCCGGCCCCGGTGTGCCGCTCTCCCCCCGATCCGTGGAGGACCCCGTGAAGCACACAGTGAAGCGTCAGCTCCGTCGCCTCGTCACCGAGCGCCCGTACCAGATCGTCGCCGCCTCCGCCGCGGCCCTCGCCATCGCCACCACCACCGGCGCCCTGCTCACCACGGCCGACGACGCCCCGGCCGGCCAGCGCACCGCGACCACTGTCGCCGAGATGCGCAGCGACGTCGCCGCCTCCCGTGGCGAGGCCCGGGACGCGTCCCCCTCGGCCGGCACCGCGCCGACCACTGCCGCCCCGGCCACCAGCACCGCGTCACCCGCCGCAAAGGCCAGCAGCAACCCGGACCTGACCCGGAAGCCGGAGCGGCCGAAGCCGCCCGCGACCAAGGTGCTGGACTACGACTACGAGGCGCAGAACACCTACTACAACTGCGGCCCGGCGGCCACCCGCAACGCGCTCAGCGCCGCCGGCATCGACCGCACCCAGGAGGAGCTCGGCGCCGAGCTGGGCACCACCGAGATGGGCACCAACTCGGCCGAGGACACCACCCGGGTGCTGAACGCCGAGGTGAAGGGCTCCCCGTACCGGACCCGGATGTTCCCCGGCTCGCCCAGCCCGGCACAGATGGACCGGCTCCAGGCCGACGTGGTGAAGGCCATCACCGACGGCCGTGGCGTGGTGGCCAACGTCGTCGGGGACGCCACCGACACCGACGGTGGCTGGCACTCCTACGGCGGCGGGCACTACATCGCCGTCGTGGGCTACAAGGACAACGGTCGCACCGTGCGGATCGCCGACTCGGCGAACCCGGCCGACCCGTCGTACTGGATCACCACGATCGACCTGGCCAACTGGATCACCAGCCGGGGCTACTCCGCCTGACCCGGGCACGCTGACCGCCGCGGGCGCCGTCTCCCACAAGGAGCCGGCGCCCGCGGTCTTTGTCCGCGCGGGCCCGGGTAACGCCATCGACGGCTCTCGTACCGGGCCGTGAACCGTGGGAGACTGCGGCCGTGGTGGAGAAATCGGGTGGTCACGCCGGCCGTAGGCCGGTCCTGCTGCTGCTGCACGGCATGGGGGCGACCGGGGACGTGTGGTTGCCCTGGGCGCCGTACCTCGAGCAGCACTGGCCCGGGCGGTGGCTTGCACCGGACCTCGCCGGACACGGCTGGGCGCCGCCGCTGCCGTCGTACTCCTTCGCGGGCTTCGCCCAACAGATCGCGCAGGCCCTCGCCCCCGACGACCGGCTGGTCGTGCTCGGGCACTCGCTGGGTGGCGTGGTCGGCCTGGCGCTGGCCGCCCGCGACGCCGGAACGCCGGTGGACGCGGTGGTCGGGCTGGGCATCAAGGCGCTCTGGTCACCCGCCGAGCTGACCCGCGCCGCCGAGGTCGCCGCCCGACCGGTGAGCTGGTTCGCCAGCCGCACCGAGGCGGCTCGCCGCTACCTGCGCGTCGCCGGGCTGGCCGGCCTGGTCTCACCGGACCACCCGGTGGTGGACGCCGGGCTGCGCCAGGTCGACGGCCGGTGGCGCCTCGCCATGGACCCGACCGCCTTCGCCGTCGGCGAGCCCGACCTGGCCGCGCTGCTGGCGGCGACCGACGTACCGGTGGTGCTGGCGCGCGGGGAGAAGGACCCGATGGTCACCGACGAACAACTCAAGGAGTACGGCGTACCGGTCGCCACGCTGCCCGGCCTCGGGCACAACGCGCACGTGGAGGACCCGGCGGCGGTGCTGGCGCTGCTCGACCCCTACCGCTGAGCGGCTACGCCGGTGCGGAGGCGGTCAGTGTCTCGGCGGGCGTCAGCTCCCGGCGGGCGGCGGTCAGGAACGCCTCGGCGTACGACTCGGCCGGGAAGTCACCCAGGTAGCGGCGGCGGGTGGCCCAGCGGGCCTCGGCCAGCGGGTCGGTGTCCAGCAGCGCGGTCAGCACCTCGTCCACGTTGGACATGTCCCGGCGCAGCACGTAACCCGATCCGGCCAGCGGGAACCGCTCCACGAACCGGTCGCCCTCGTCGCCCATGTCGGTGACCGCGTACGGCTTGCCGGAGTAGAGGAAGTCGGAGATCACGCCGGACACGTCGGAGACCAGCGCGTCGGCGGAGTTGACGCACTCGGTCAGGCTCAGCTCCCGGGCTGCCGCGCCGACCACGTGCTGGCGGCCGGTGCGGGCCCGGTCGGCGACGAGCAGTTCGGTCAGGCGGCCCAACTGGCGGGCCGATGCCGGGTTCTGCGCGGTGTACGGGTGGGCCCGCAGGATCACCGTCGCGCCGCGCTCCACCAGTCGGCGCAGCAGGCCCTCGGCCACCGGCAGCGAGCAGTAGTCGGCGTCGGCGTGGTGCCCCGTCCAGGTCGGGGTGTACAGCACCGTCGGGTGCGCCAACCCGCGCGTGGGCTCGGAGCCCACCTCGATCGACTCGACCTGTGGGCGACCCACCACCACGAACTTCTCCGCAGGGATCTGCACCCCGGCGCGGGCGTACCTGTCGATCGCCGCCTGCCCGGCCACGAAGATCCGGTCGAAGATCCCCGACACCGGGTTGGCGCTCGGCGCCTTGTCGCTGTCGCCGTGGTGCAGCTGGATGTGGGTGAGCTGGGTGAAGCGGACGCAGTGGCTGTTCTTCGCCCCGTGGTTGACGTAGAACGCCGCCCGCAGGCTCGGCACCAACGCCTGATCCATCGCCCCCAGGGTGGGGCAGTAGACCACCGGGGCGTCGGTGGCCGCCGCGATCGGGGCCAGGAACTCCGGCTCGCGCAGCATGACCAGAAACGGCCGGCCGATCCGTTCCAGGTACGGCAGCCACATGGTGACCTGGTATTCCGACCCGGGAGGCGCGGAGAAGTAGAGCAGGAACTCCGGCTGGTGCCGGCGCAGCGCGGCGGCCACCGACCCGCCACCGGCCCGCGGTCGGAACCGCCGCCGGGCCAGGTCCAGTGCGACAGCGCCGGCTCCCGCGCCGACCAGCAGGCTGGCGGCCAGCGCCACACCGGCCGGCAGGGCCAGCGCGGCGGCGAGCGCCAGGGCGGCGAGCAGCCCGAGCAGGGCCGTGGCGAGCCGGCCGGCGATCAGCGCCGTCCAGTTGCGTACCGGCAGGTTGGCCGAACGGATCTCCAGGCTGCCGGCGGTGCGCAGCGGCCCCACCAGCAGCACCAGCCCCAGCAGGACCAGCCCGGTGGCGACCAGCGCGGGGTCGAGCCCGTCGTCCAGCCGCCGGGAGTAACCGACCAGGATCGCGGCGGCGATCAACGTGGTCTCCGCCACCAGGTCGGCGCTGGGCCGGATTCGCTGCTCAGCGGCGGAGGCGGCCAGCGCGGCGACGGCCAACGCCAGCCCCCAGCCGGTGGCGCCGGTGAGCGCCAGCACGACGAAGGCCAGCACTGCCAACCCGGTGGTCAGGCACCGGGCGGCCAGCTTTCGGACCAGGTCGCCGCGCATGTCGCTCCGTTCGTGGTTCCGCAGCCGTCGGCGTCAGTTGGCGGACGTCGCGCCGGCCGGCGTCTCGACCCGACCCGACCCGGCCTGGGCCGGCACGCTCGGCGTGGGCCCGTCGCCGGGCGCCCGGCGTACGTCGATCACCTGACCGGTCAGGTCGGAGATCAGCACGTCCAGCGACGACTGGGCGACGGCCTCCGCGGCGAGCAGGGTGTGCTCCGGCTCCTCGCCGAAGGCCTTCGTCCGCATCGGGGTGGCGGTGCGCTCCGGGTTGATGCAGTTGACACGTACGCCCACGTCGGCCCACTCGTCGGCGAGCGCCTGGGTGAGGTTGACCAGGGCGGCCTTGGTGGCCGAGTAGAGCGCGTAGCGGGCCCGGCCCCGGGTGTAGGAGCTGGAGGTGTAGAGCAGCAGTTGGCCCTTGGTCTGCTGGAGGTACGGGAGGGCCTGGCGGGCGATGGTCACCGGGCCGACGAAGTTGACCTGGAGCAGCCGGTCCATGGTCTCCTCGTCCATCTCGGCGAGGGCGCCCTTCTCCAGGATGCCGGCGGTGACCACCACGTGGTCGATCCGGCCGGTGGCCTCGAAGGCGGTCGTCAGGGCGGCCTCGACGTCCTCGGCCCGCTCCACGTGGGTGCCGGTGCTGGACCGGCTGAACGGGAAGACCTGGGCGCCGTAGCGGCGGGCCAGCTCGGTCAACTCGTGGCCGATGCCGTAGCTGCCGCCGAACACCACGATGGTGCGGCCGGTCAGCTCCTCGCTGTAGCTGCGGTGGTCGGTCAGCCGGGGCGCCTGCGCCGCGGCGAGCTGGAAGAGCTTGTCCGCCAGGTGCACGTCGACCGGGTGGGTGACCTTGATGTTCTCGTCCGAACCGTCGATCACCTTGATCGGGGTGCCGGGAAGGTAACGCAGCACCACGCCGCAGTCGTCGGTGGCGGCGAAGTCCGGGTCGTCCTCGGCGATCCGGTACGCCGCCCGGATCGTGGGGGAGCGGAACGCCTGCGGGGTCTGGCCCCGGCGCAGCCGGGAGCGCACCGGGATGTCGGTGATGCAGTCGTTGTCGTCGACCTGGATGATCGTGTCCGCGGAGGGGATGGCCACGTCCACGGCGGCGTAGCTCCAGAGCGCGTTGACGCACTCGCGCACGATCCGGCCGCTGAGCAGCGGGCGCACCGCGTCGTGGAAGAGGATGTTGCAGTCTTCCGGGCCGACGGCGTCCAGCGCGATCCGGGTGGTGGCGTTGCGGGTGTCACCGCCCTCGATCACCTTGGTGACCTTGCGCAGGCCGGCCTTCTCGACGATCTGCCGGGCGTCCTCGACGTGGCCGGTGGCCATCAGCACGATGATCTCGTCGATCTCCGGTGCCGCCTCGAAGACCGCCAGGGTGTGCTCGATGATCGGCTTACCGGCGATCTTCAGCAGCTGCTTCGGGATGCCGAGGCCCAGCCGGGTCCCGGTGCCTCCGGCCAGGACCACCGCCACTGTCCGCGAGGGCCGCCACGGCGTCTGGGTCTCCGCTTCGGCGTCCGGGCCAGTGGTCTGGTCCTGCGTCATTGCCGGATCCTCACTCTCAGGGATGCGTTAACGGAAGGTTCCGCCCGAGCGGCGACGGAATGAACCTTAACGCGCGGACCGCGTCGCCCCAACGCGGGCGACGCGGTCCTCAGGTGCCGTGTCGATGCCGGACGTTCGCCGGAACTCTACTTGCTGTTCGCGTACGCCTCGTACGCCCGGATGACCTCGTCGGTGGGGCCATCCATCCGGATGACGCCCGATTCCAGCCAGATCGTCCGTTCGCAGGTGTCCCGGACGGAGGAGAGCTGGTGGCTGACCAGGAACACCGTTCCCGCGCCCTCCCGCAGCTCCCGCACCCGCTGTTCGCTGCGCTTGCGGAAGCCCTTGTCGCCGGTGGCGAGCGCCTCGTCGATGAGCAGCACGTCGTGCTTCTTGGCGGCGGCGATGGAGAACCGCAGCCGGGCCGCCATGCCGGACGAGTACGTCCGCATCGGCAGGCTGGCGAAGTCACCCCGCTCGTTGATCCCGGAGAAGTCGATGATCCCCGCGGCCTGCTTGGCCACGTCGTCGGGGTGCATGCCCATGGCCAGGCAGCCGAGGACGACGTTGCGCTCCCCGGAGAGGTCGTTGAGCAGGGCGGCGTTGACGCCCAGCAGCGACGGCTGCCCCTGGGTGTGGATGGCGCCCCGGTTGACCGGCAGCAGGCCGGCGATGGCCCGCAGGATGGTGGACTTGCCGGAGCCGTTGCTGCCGATCAGCCCGATCGCCTCGCCCCGGTACGCGGTGAAGGAGACGCCCTTGACCGCGTGCACCTCCCGGACGTTCGGCGCGTGGGTGCGCTTGACCAGCCGGCGCAGCGCGGCGACCGGCGTGGTGCCACCGGAGGCGCCCTGGTGCACCCGGTAGATGATGTGCGCGTCGTCCACGACGACTGTCGGGATGCGTTCCTGAGTCCGGGTCATCGTCGCGCTCGCCTCGATGGGGGCGTCGAAGTGCTCAACCACGGCCGTACTCCTGTTCGCCGCGCCAGAAGTAGATGAAACCGCCGATGCCGGCCACCAGCGCCCACCCGGCGCCGACCAGCCAGAGCTGGGTCAGCGACTCGTTGAGCAGCGGTGCCTCCTCGAGCAGCGTGTACCGGGCCAGCTCGATGTAGACCAGCAGCGGGTTGTACTGGACCAGTGTCGTCGCCCAACTGGGCAGCCGTTCGAAGAGGCTGACGCTGTAGAGGACGCCGGAGCCGTACATCCAGGTGCGCATGATGAACGGCATGACCTGCTTCAGGTCGCTCGACTTGGAGCCCAGCCGGGCCACCAGCAGCACCACGCCGGCGTTGAACACCGCCTGCAGCAGCAGTGCCGGCACCAGCAGCAGCCACTCCCAGGTGAGCGGTTCGCCGGTGGCCAGCACGATGCCGATCAGGACCACCATCGACGCCAGCAGTTGCTGGAACTGCGTCATCGTCGTCGACAGCGGCAGGCTGGCCCGGGGGAAGTGCAGTGCCCGGATCAGCCCCAGGTTGCTGCTGATCGACTGGGTGCCGGCCAGGACCGCGCTCTGGGTGAAGTTGAAGATGAACAACCCGGTGGTCAGGTAGGCGATGAAGTTCGGGATGCTGTTCTGTGCGAGCACCACCCCGAAGATCAGGTAGTAGACCGCCGCGTTGGTCAGCGGGGTGAGCACCTGCCAGAGCTGACCCAGCTTGGCGTTGCTGTACGAGGCGACGAGCTTGGCGTTGGCGTACGCGGCGATGAAGTGCCGGTAGGCCCATAGTCGGCGGCTGTACTCGACGAGGCTGGGGCGCTCACCGGCGACCCGTAGCCCGTGCCGAGCGGCCAGCTGCGCCTGGGTCAGGCCCGTGTCGGGGTCGACCAGCGCGGTGGTGGCCATGGAAATGGCGCTCCGATCTTTCGTGCAGACGGGGGTTGCTCGCGACGATCGAATCCTAGTGGGAAATATGCGCGGGGCGCCGCCTCGTCGCTGCGAGGACAGTAGTCCGAAACACGTCGGGACGCAACCGTATCGTCGTTGCGCTACGCTGTCCGGCGTGACCTGCGATAAGAGCCCTCGATGACCACCGAAAAGAGGCGGGCGCCGGCTGGCGCGGCGGTGTTGCGCGACGAGATCACCACGGCGATCCGCCGCGCGCTGATGCAGGAGCTCGCCGCGGTCGGCTACGGCCGGCTCTCCATCGAGGCGGTGGCCCGGCGGGCCGGCGTCAGCAAGACGGCGATCTACCGACGCTGGAGCTCGAAGCTCGACCTGGTGCTGGAGATCGTCGCCGCCGCGGCACACGGCAAGCTCCCCGCCCTGGACACCGGCACGCTGCGCGGTGATCTCGCGTTGCTGTTCCAGGCGGTCGCGCACGCGCTCCGGCACCCACTGGCGTCGCAGATCATTCCGGACCTGCTGGCCGAGGCCGCCCGCAACCCCAGCATCGACGCCACCCTGCGTCAGGTGCTGCACGCCCGCCAGCAGGAGATCGGCGGTCGCCTGGTCACCCGTGCCGTGCAGCGTGGCGAGCTGCCCGCCGACACCGAGCTGGACGCCGCCGTCGACCTCATCGTGGGGCCGCTCTACTGGCGGCTCGCCATCGCTCGCCTCCCGCTCACCGACGGTTACCTCGACAACCTGGTCGACGCCGTGGCGGCCGGGCTCGGCGCCGACAGCGCCCTGCCCCGCCCCCGGGCCGCACCGATGTCGGGTTGACCAGCCCCCGACACTCGGTCGCCGGCAGCAGCGGCCTCCCTGCCCGATTCCGCTACGCTGCCCCCTTGACACCCGGCCGTCACCGTGCCGATGCCCCTCATCCGCCTGACGAGTAAGGACGCCCGTGGCCAACGTCGACAGCATCGCCGTAGCGCCCGCCGAACCGGATCCGACGCCGCGGCCCGAGCAGGCGTCCCGGCCCGCCGACGCCCGCACCGGGCTGTCCCGGGTACGCGCGCTGGTGGCCGTCGCCCCGGCGGTGCTCACCGATGGCGCGGTGATCGCGTTCGCGCTCTTCACAGTGCTCTACCACCTGGCCTTCCTGGGTGACCTGCGTCCGTCGGTCACCTTCCGGATCTGGCTGCTGGCCTGTGTGGTGCTCGCGGTCGCGGCCGTGCTGCGTGCCCGCCGCCGCGCCCGGGCCGACACCGCCCCGGCCGACAGCGCCCCGGTGGCACAGGAGAAGCCGGTCAGCGCGCGGCCCGCCGCCGACCGTCGCCTGCTGATCGGTGTGCTGGTCGCCGCCGCCGTGGCCGCCGTCTCCGCCGGTCTGGCCAACACCAGCGTCAACGTCTCCTGGTGGATCCCGGCCGTGTCCGGCCTGCTCGCGGCCGTCGGCGGGCTGCTGCTGGTGCGCCAGGCATGGCTGAGCGGCCCGACGCCCACCTCGGCCGTCCCGGCGCCCACCCCGGCGCAGTCGGCGTACGCGCTGGTCGTCTCGGTCCTGGTCGGCATCTCGTCGTTCTTCCTGGCCCGCAACACCCCGGACGACGTCTACTACGTCGGCAAGTCGGTGTGGATCGCCGAGCGTGACCTGATCCCGCTCAACGACTTCCTGTTCTCCGAGAACGTGCTGCCGCCGATGGGCTCGCAGCCGCCCATCCCGTCGATCGAGGTCTTCGACGGCGCGTTCGCCAACGTCTTCGGCATCCACGCCAGCTCGGCCCTCTGGTACGTGCTGCTGCCGATCATGACGGTGCTCGCGGCGCTGGCGCTGTGGCGGCTGACGCACCGGTGGGCCCCGCGCCGTCCGGTGCTCGCCTTCACAGTGGCTGTCGCGTACCTCTACCTCGTCGCGGGCGGGGACGCCGCACTGGGCACCTTCCACATTCCCCGGATGCACGAGGGCAAGGGCATGTTCGTCTCGGCGGTCATCCCGCTGATGTGGCTCTACCTGACCGAGTGGTTCGACAACCGCTCGCGGCGCAGCCTGCTGCTCATCGTGGCGCTCTCCATCACCGCGATCGGGCTCACCAACACCGCGGCGATCATCCTGCCGATGCTGGTCGGCGCCGCAGGCTTCGCCATGCTGCTGGTCGGCCGGTGGAAGGCGGCCGTCGTCGCGGCGGTCGCCGCCCTCGCGTACCCGATCGGCTCGCTGGTGGTCTCCCGCCTGGTGCTCGGCGGTATGAGCGCGACCGGCGCGGACGACGTCTTCTTCGACGCGGCGTCCACCTACCGGCGGACCCTGCTGTTCGGCGTGGTCGGGGTGATCAGCGGTCTGGCGCTGTGGTGCGGCGCGTTGATCGCCCGTCGACGTACGCCCGCGCTGCTCGCCGCCGGTGCCGCCCTCGCGTTGAGCGTGTTGTTCGTGCCCGGTGTCCTGGAGCTGCTGAGCGCGTTGAGCGGCATCTCGGTGGTGCTCTGGCGCGTGCCGTGGCTGCTCGCCCTGCCGACGCTGATCGGTCTGCTCTGCACAGTGAATGTGCCGGCACCGACCCGGGCGCTGCGCCGGGCGGCGTCCGGGGGAATCGCGGTGCTGCTGGTCGCCTCGTTCGCGCTGTTCGCCACCCCGATGTGGTCGCCGAAGAGCTGGGTCGACGTGCACGACCGCCCCACCTGGAAGCTTCCGCAGCAGCGTCAGGCGATCGCGTTCTGGATCAAGGACCTGGACCGCCCGCAGGGCCTGCTGCTCGCCCCGAAGACGATCATGCGCACCACACCGATCGTCACCAGCAGGGTCCGGGTCGTCCTGCCCCGCGACTTCTACCTCGTCGAGTACGACCTCAGCTCCCAGTTCGCCAAGGACCGACTGCTGCTCGCCGGCTTCGCGGACGGCACCGCCAGCCCGACGCCGGCCGAGTTGAAGCCGGCACTGGACCGCCTCGACGTGGGCACCATCTGCGTCTACAACGGCAACCGGTACGCCCGCGACACCGCGCCGCAGCTGGGCTACCAGGAGTTCGCCAAGCGCAAGGCTCCCGGCGCGATGACCTGCTTCCGGCGGGTCGGCTGAGCGCTTCACCCGCACCGAGCGCCCGGCCCCGTGGTGGGGTCGGGCGCGCCCCGGGGCGGAACTTTGCCCGAAATGGTGCCGGATACCCGAGCGACACCGAGCTGTCCCCTCGCGTTAAGGTCGCAGTCACACGCAGCCGGCCGCTACTGAGCCGCTGTGCGACGGGGGAGTGACGTCGGTCCATCACGGGCACCGCCCGCAACGAAATCTCGTAGGGAGCGAACTCGTTTGTTCGGCACGTTGACAGGACGCCTCGGAGTGGCCGCCCAGAGTGCGCTACTGGTTCTGGCCTACCTGGTCATGCTCGTCGGTGGCGTATTCGGTTGGATCGGCCTGTTCGCCGTCGCCGGGTTGGCCGCCATCTTCGGTGAGTTCGCCGTCGCCCGCTGGTCACCGCCGTCGCAGCTGCTGTTGGAGAAGGTGGGCCTGCACTGGTCGTACCGGCAGCTGACCCGGGACCTCGCCGCCGTGTTGCTGGTCGTCGCCGAGGTGCGGCTCAGCGGTGGCGAGCTGACCCTGCTGCTGGTGCTGCCCGCCGCGGTGTGGGTCGTGTCGGTCTTCGCCGGTGCGCTCTCCACCATGATCGAGCGGCGTAACCCGCTCTCCGCCATGGTGCGCAACATCGAGCTGGGTCCACTGTCCAGCGCCCCCCAACCGCCCGCCTGGGCGGCGGCGGTCGCCGGTGACCGGATGCCGCTGCTCAACCTGCTGCTGGTGCCGGCCGGCGTGGCCGCCGCTGTGCAGCACGATCCGACGCCGTTCTTCGCGGCCGGAGCGGTGGCGGTCGTGGCGACCGGTCTGGTGGGCGCCATCATCGCGCTGACCTGGCTCCGGGGCCGGGGCGCCGGGCAGGGCCCGCTGCTGCCGGCGGTCCAGCGCTGGCTGGACAACTACCGGCCGGAGGTGGCGCTCTACTTCGCCGGCCCGGCCAAGGACGTCTACCAGGCGAACATGTGGCTCGCCCCGACCGAGGCGCTCCAGCAGCGCGCGGTGGTGCTGATGCGCAGCCGGGAAGCGTTCCTGGAGCTGGCCGACACCCGGCTGCCGGTGATCTGCGTACCGGCCGGGGTCGACTTCATGAACCTCGACCTCGGCGGCATCCGCGCGGCGCTCTACTCCGCCAACGTCGGCGCGAACATCCACATGCTCCGCGAGCCGGGTACTAAGCACGTCTTCGTCGGGCACGGCGACAGCGACAAGCAGGCCAGCGTCAACCCCTACAGCAAGGTGTACGACGAGGTCTGGGTCGCCGGCCTGGCCGGCCGGGAGCGCTACGCGCGGGCCGGCGTGGGTGTGCTCGACTCGGACATCGTCGAGATCGGCCGGCCGCAACTCGCCGGTGTGCACACGTTCGGCGCCGAGTCGGTGGACCGGCCGTTCACAGTGCTCTACGCGCCCACCTGGGAGGGTTGGCTCGACGACGACCCGTACCACACCTCGCTGGTGCTGATGGGTGAGCGGATCGTCAAGGGGCTGCTCGCCACGAATCCCCGGGTCCGTCTGATCTACAAGCCGCACCCGCTCACCGGGTCACGGTCCAAAATGGCGAAGGCCGTGCACGAGCGGATCGTCACGGCGATCCGCGCCGCCGGCGGCAACCCGGACGCGTCCTCGCTGGACGGCACCGCGCACCTGGTGGTCACCGGCCGCACGCCGGCGCTGTTCGACTGCTTCAACCAGACCGACCTGCTGATCAGCGACGTGTCCAGTGTGGTGTCCGACTTCGTGCAGAGTCAGCGGCCGTACGTGGTGGCCAACCCGGCCGGCCTGTCGGAGGACGACTTCCGCCGCGAGTACCCGACGGCGCGGGCCGCGTACCTGCTCTCCAAGGACTGCGGCGAGCTGGAGAAGATCGTGTCGGTCACCCGGGCCGGCGACGACCCGATGACCGAGGCCCGCCGGGAGCTGAAGACCTACCTGCTCGGCCCCGCCGAGGCGAACCCGATGGACCGGTTCCAGGAGGAGATCGACCGGCTCTGCCACTGAGCCCCGTCCGCACGGCATCGCGCCCGGCCCGACACCGTCGGGCCGGGCGCGCGCGTGTCAGCCCAGCAGTGCGCCGACGGGTCAGCCCAGCAGGGCGGCCACCGCGTCGGCCACCGGAAGGTCCGCGGGCAACGCCCGCGCCGCCGCCACCGCCGCGACCGGCAGCGGGCCGTACAGGTGCGGGAAGAGTTGACCGCCGCGCGACGGCTCCCACCGCAGCGCGTCACCCAACCGCTCCTCCTCGACGCTGAGCACTGTCAACCCGGTCGCCCCGGTGAAGTACCGCCGCGCCGTCTCCACCACCTGGTCGCCGCCGGAGAGGTGGATGAAGCCGTCCTGCCGGTCCACGGCGGAGCCGGCGAAGGCGCCGGCGGCGAGCGCATCGTCCCATTCCGCGTTCGACAGCAGTTTGTAGATCACCACAGCAGCGTACGGGGCCGCCGTGGGCGCGCCCGCCCGGTTTTCGCCGGTACCGCAGCGCCCGTCGCCTCCCGCCGGGCATGCTCAGGTCAAGGGCCGCGGAGGGATGGGCGATGCAGAGCTACGACGACGACTGGACCGACAGCCAGCGTGCGCTGTACGACGAGTGCTACCGGGCCGGTGGCGAGTGGGCCGACGACCCGGACACGTCGTCCGACGACGTGCAGCACGTGATAAACCTGGCCGAGGCGGACGACGACGCCTTCGAGGACGCCGAGATCGACTATCCGGCCCTGGTCGACGCTGTCACCCAGGCCAGCGGGGTCAACGTCACCAGCGTGCCGGCCAGCCACGAGGACCCGGGCTTCCGCGGGTTCACCGACGGCGTCCGGGACGCCGTCGCCGACGACACCTTCGGCCTGTAGCGGCCGGTAGCCCGTCCGGCGCGGGCGGGCGGCCTCCCGGTCCGCGCGCACTTCTGCCACCATTCGCAGGACAGCGCTGCGACGGACGGGGGCACGGGTGCGGATCCTGCTGGTGGAGGACGACCGCCGGGTGGCCGCTGCGCTGTCCTCCGCCCTCACCCGCCGGGGGTACGAGGTCGAGCACGCGGCCACCGTCGCCGCCGCGCTCTCCGCCGCCCCCTGTGACCTGGTGCTGCTCGACCTGACCCTGCCCGACGGGGACGGCACCGACCTGTGCCGGGAGCTGCGTCGCCGCAGCAGTCAGCTCGGCATCATCGCGGTGACGGCCCGAGGTGAGGAACGTGACCGGGTGCTGGGTCTGCGCCTGGGCGCGGACGACTACGTGGTCAAGCCGTTCTCGATGGTGGAGTTGCAGGCCCGGATCGAGGCGGTGCTGCGCCGTGCCGCGAACGCCGCGCCCGAGCGGCACCTCATCGAGGCCGGGCCGGTCCGCATCGACGTGGCCGCGCGGACGGTGACCGTCGACGGCCGTGCCGTCACGTTGACCCGCAAGGAGTTCGACGTGCTGCTCTCGCTGGCCCGCCAGCCCGGGGTGGCGGTGCCGCGCGACCGGATCCTGCTCGACGCCTGGGGCACCACCTGGGCCGACCGGCACACCGTCGAGGTGCACGTCGGGTCGCTGCGCGGCAAGCTCGGCGACGCCCGCCTGGTGGAGACCGTGCGCGGCGTCGGCTACCGGCTGCGCGACGCGTGAGGAGCTGACGTGCGCCGCCGCCTGGTGATCAGCTATCTGCTGCTGATGGTCCTCGTCCTCATCGCGTTGGAGACGCCACTGGCCGCCACCATGGCCAGCCGCGAGACCGAACGGGTCCGCGCCGACCGGCTCGCCGACGCCACCCGGTTCGCCTCGCTGGCCGGGCCGGCGTTGCGCGACGGTGGCCCCGGCCCGATCGAGTCGGAGCTGACCAGCTACGACGACCTGTACGCGATCGGCGCCGCGATCGTCGACCGGGACCGCAACATCACTGTCTCGTCCCCGAGGTGGCAGCCCAGCCCGGGGACCGCGACGGTGCTGGACGTCGCGCTGTCCGGGCAGCAGACCAGCGCCCCCGAGTCGGTCTGGCCCTGGACGACCGACCCGGTGGTGGTGTCGGTGCCGATCAACGACGGAGGTGAGGTGCTCGGCGCGGTGGTGATCGTGACCCCGGCCGGCCCGATCCGCCGAGCCGTCGTCGCGTGGTGGCTGCTGCTCGCCCTGGCCGGCCTGCTCGCCGTGCTGGCCTGCGTGCTCACCGCGTTCGGGCTGGCCGGTTGGGTGCTGCGCCCGGTCACCGAACTGGACGCGGTCACCCACGAGATCGCCGAGGGCGACCGGGGCGCCCGGGTGCAGCACCGGCTGGGACCGCCGGAGCTGCGCCGCCTCGCGGCCAGCTTCAACCACATGGCCGACGTGGTCTCCGACGTGATGGACCGGCAGCGCGCCTTCGTCGCGCACGCCAGCCACCAACTGCGCAACCCGCTCACCGCGCTGCGTCTGCGGGTGGAGGAGTTGGGGCCCAGCCTCACCGACCCGGACGGTCGGTCCGAGCACCGGCTGGCCCTGGAGGAGACCGACCGGCTGGCGCTGGTGCTCGACGCGCTGCTCACCCTCGCCCGGGCCGAACGGGAGCAGAACGAGCGCGTCACAGTGGACGCCGCCGCGGTGGCCGCCTCCCGGGTGGCCGCGTGGGCGCCGCTGGCCCGGCACCGGTCGGTCGCGTTGCGGCTGGCCACGAGCGACGCCCCGGCGTACGCCCAGACCGTGCCGACCGCCGTCGACCAGGCGCTGGACGCGCTCATCGACAACGCGGTGAAGTTCAGCGGGGCGGGCGGGGCGGTGACGGTGACGGTGGCCCGCCGCGACGGCGGGGTGGCGCTGGAGGTACGCGACTCCGGCCCCGGCATGACCGAGAGTCAGCTCGGCCAGGCGACCGAGCGGTTCTGGCGGGCCCCGGACGCGCAGAACGTGGACGGCGCGGGGCTCGGCCTGACCATCGCCGCAGTGCTCGTGGACGCGTCGGACGGGCGGCTCACCATGCGCCCGGGGGAGTCGCGGGGGCTGGTCGCCGCCCTGTGGTTCCCGACGCCGGCCGTCGCGGTGGAGTCGGCGGACGAGGAACCGGCCGCCGACCTGCACACCTCTCCGGCGCGGTGAGGCCCGGCCGTCACGGTTTGGTGGCGCGGTACCAGGCGGCCGCGCCCGGGTGCAGCGACAGCGGCGCGGTGACGATCGCCGAGCGAGGGCTCATCCGTCCCGCCGCCGGATGGGCGGCGGCCAGCTCGGCCCGGCGTTCCATCAGCAGCCGGGTCACCTCACGGACCAACGGCTCCGGCAGGTTGGCCCGGACGATCAGGTAGTTCGGGTCGGCCACTGTGGTCACCGCGTCCACCCCGTAGACCGAGCGGGGGATGTCCCGGGAGACGTAGACCTGGCCGTAGCGCGAGCGCAGCGGCTCGGTCAACTCGCTGAGGTCCACGATCCGGATGGCGCTGGCCCTGGCCAGCTCCTCGATGCCCCGGACCGGCAACCCGCCGGAGAAGAAGAACGCGTCGATCCGGCCGGAGCGCAGGGCCGTCACCGAGTCGTCCAGACCGAGCCGTTCGCGGCGCACCTCGTCGCCACCGAGGCGGGCCACCTCCAGCAGCCGGGTCACGGTGATCTCGGTGCCCGAGCCGGGGGCGCCGACGGAGACTCGCCGGCCGCGCAGGTCGGCGACAGTGCGGACCGGACCGCCGCTCGTGGTGACCAGGTGCAGTTGGTCGTCGTACACCCGGGCGACGGCGTTGACAGTGGGGCTTCCCGTCGTGCCGGTGGGCAGCACGTCGGCCTGGGTGAAGCCCAGCTCGGCCCCGCCGGAGCCGACGAGCTGGACGTTCTCCGCCGAGGCGGCGGTGATCACCACGCTGGCCCGTACGTCGGGGAGTTCCCGGTTGAGGATGGCCGCCAGGGACTGCCCGAACGCGTAGTAGACCGCTGTGGGGCTGCCGGTGGCGATCCGGATCGACGTCGGCTCGGTCGGGGCGTCCCGGCAACTGGCGACGGCCAGGTTCGCGATCAGCAGCACCGTCGACAGGGCGGCCAGGCCGGCGCGGCTGGACGAGGTACGACTCACGCGGTGCACTGTGCGCTGTCGGGCGGGTGCGCGCAAGCCCGGGCCACCGCAACTCGATCAGCAGGCCGTGCGACGTGCCGGCGCCACGACCGCACCCCGCGCCGACGCCGAGATCCCCCCGCGCGTCGTCGCCGTCGCGGGCACGGCCATCGGGCCGCGCGCCGCCTCCAACGCCGCGCTGCGCAGGATCCGCTGCCGGTCCGGGCCGTCGGCCACGCTGACCAGGAAGCAGCCGGTGCCGGGGCGGAGCCGGGCCGGCACGTCGAGCACTGCCGCACCCCGGATCAGCACCGCTGCCAACTCCCTGTCGGTGAGCCGGACACCGAGGATGTGCCGGCGGACGTGCCGCCCGGCGGCCAGCAGCGCCGAGCGCCAGGCCGCCTCCGCCAGACGGGTCACCAACCGCCGGCGGGCCGGCGAGGCGCCGGGCAGCGGCCCGCCGAGCAGCTCACGCCGCCCCTGCCGCCAGCCCGCGTCCAACATCCGGGCGTACGCGCCCTGGTGCTCTCGGGGCACCCACAGCCGGTGCAGCTCGTAGCGGCGGCGCAGGCCGCCGACGGCCACCTCGTGGCTGACCGGGATGTCCAGTCGGGCGAGCAGTTGCCGCATCCGCTGCGCGGCGTCCTCCCGGTTGAACTCCACGGCGGGGGTGTGCTCGGCACGGGCCGCGCTCGGCCGGGCGGCGGTCGGTGGCGGCGTGCAACGCTGCAGGCAGGCAGCCTCGAACGCGTCGCCCAGTGTCAGCCAGCCCAGCGGGGCCGGAGGCGTCGGGGTGTGGGGCCGGTCGAGCAGGGCGGGTTCGCGGGTCAACGGAGGCTCCCTTGTCGGAGTCTGGGTTGCCTTACCGTGGCCCCTGTCACGCCGTTACGGAACTCCTCCGGCCCAGCCTTGAGCAAATCTTGCGGCTGCCGCGTCCCTACAGGTCGGTGACCACCAGATCCACCTGCCGCACCCTGCCCGCGGCGGTGGCCTGCTCCAGCACTGTGTGCTTCAACTCCCGCAGGGTGCCCACCAGCTCCGCGGCGGTGCGCGGCCGGGCGCCGGCGATGAGCAGGTCCCGGACCAGCCGCCCCTTGGTCGCCTTGTTGAAGTGGCTGACCACCGAGCGGACCGGCACGCCGTCGACCTCCCGCTCGTGCAGGACCCGCACGGCGACCGTCCGCTCGGCCAGCTCCCCGCGCGGCGTCCAGGTGGCCGCGTACGCGCCGGAGCGCAGGTCCAGCACCGGGCCGCGACCGGCGGCGCCGTCCACCGTCGGGGTCAGCTCCCTACGCCAGTACGTCGACAGCGCCCCGACGTCGGGCAGGCGGGCGCCGATCGGGCAGCGGTACGGCGGGATCCGGTCGGCCAACCGGACTGCGCCCCACAGCCCGGAGCTGATCAGGATCGACCGGCGGGCCGCCCGTTGCGCCGTGGCCGGCAACGAGGCCAGGTCCAGCGCCTCGTAGAGCACCCCGGTGTAGAGCCTCTCGGCCGGCGCGGTGGCCGCCTCCCGCAGTCGGGCGTTGCGCCGCAGCTCGCCCCGCTGGCCCTCGCTGAGGCCGAGCGCCGCCCGCGCGGCCTCCTCGTCCGGCCCGGCGCTCAGCGTCACCAGGGCGTCCAGCACCCGCTCGCGGGCCGGGTTCAACTCGGGCAGCGAGAGCCGGTCCGGGGCCCAGCGCCGTCCGGTGCCGGCGTCGGCCTTCCCCTCCGAGGGCGGCAGCAGGATGAGCATGGGTCTCCTCGACGGGCGAAACGGCGGCGCCCCTCGCGCCGGCCCGGCCAGCGTACGACCAGCCCCTACCGCCAGGGCCGCACCGGGGTCTCGGGGTGGTACACGCGATAGCCGCCGACCTCCCGCACCGGCGTGGCGTCGGCCCGGTCGGCGAGCAACCGGCGCAACCGCCGGTCCATCGGCGAGTCGGCCTCCACCACGTAGCCCGGCCGCTCGGCCCGCCCCACCTGCCGCCAGTACGGCCGGTAGCGGTTCTGCCCGGGGGACAGGTCGCCGTCGAGCACCCCGCAGACCACCGACTCGTCCGTGTTGAAGATCAACCGGTTGCAGGTCCAGTAGTCCCCGTACACCTCGTGGGGTCCGTCGGCGCGCAGCGCGGTGGCCAACTCCCGGGCCTGGCGCTCCTCGGTCCGCGACGCCGCGGTGCCGGTGGCCGCGAAGAGCACGGTGACCACCAGCGTGCTCACTGTCAGCGCCGCCAGCACGGCGGCGGACAGCGCGCCGGTGAACCGCCCCAGTGCGCTGCTGGTGCCCCGCCATGCGGTCAGCGCCGCCACCCAGAGCGGCCAGAGCACCGCCGGCAGCGACAGTTGCAGCACCGACAGGTACCGGGCGTTGTCCAGCGGACTGGTCGCGGCGAGCGGGCTGCGCACGTACGACAGCAGTGTCAACGCCGCGCCGGCGACCAGCGCGAGCTGCACGACCGGCCCGACCCGCTCCGCACGCAGCGCCCCGGCCCGTTCCCCACCCGGCGCCCCGGCGGCTCGACGGTACGCGAGCACCGCGAGTGCGGCGCCGGCCAGGAGCAGCAGCGGGTACAGCACGCCGAACCACTGTTGCCAGCGTCCGCAGCCGTCCACCGGGCAGAGCCCGTGCGCCAGCGGCACCCCCTCCAGCAGGCCGCCCCGGACCCGGTCGGACCACGGCGGTTGCGGCCCGGCCTTGGTGCTGACCTCCCGGAACACCGACAGTGAGTCCTCAGCGGGCCCGGCCCGCAGGTTGTCGACGATCATCGGGGCCACGCCGACGACCACCCCCGCCACCAGCAGCAGGCCGGCCCAGCCGAAGAGCTCCCGCCGCACCGCCCAGACCAGGGCCAGCCCGGCCACCGCGAGGTACGGCAGGATCAGCCAGTCCGACCAGACGGACAGCCCGACGAGCAGCCCGAACAGGCCGATCGCGAGCCGCCGGCGGTGGACGGTGCCGACGGCCAACCCCACGGTGATCAGCAGCATCAGCAGCACCGCCGGCTTCACCTCGGGCCGCCCACCGACGACGGTGAGCTGGTCGCGCACCACCCGCTCCGGGCCGAGCGCGAGCAGGCCCACCACGAAGGCGGCGAACCACGGGGTGCCGAGCCGGCGGGTCAACCGGTGGATCAGGTAGAGGAAGACCGCGTAGAGGGCGAGCATCGGCAGCCGCAGCACCGGCCAGCTCGGCCCGAACACCGCCACCAGGGGAGCGGCCAGGTACGACTCCAACATCCCCATGTAGTGCTGGCCGTAGAGGAAGACCGGGTGTTCCCGGCCCTGCCCGATGTGCAGGGCGGCGAGGCCGAAGGTCGCCTCGTCGCTGTTCGACACCGGCACCGTGAAGAGCGTCAGGACCAGCCGGTAGACGACACCGACGAGCCCGAACAGCAGCGCGACGAGCGCCGGCCGGTCGAGTCGCGGACGCCATCGCCCGCGGTGCTGCTCTGGATGCGACACGACCAACGCCCCCGTCGTCGTCCCGACCGGAGTGTTTCACGTTCGGCCGGGCCGCCGAGGCGGATCCGCGTAGCCGGGTCGGCCGGGATCGGCTCCGCGGTGGGCGGGTCGGATCGGCGCAGCCGAGGTTGGCTCGCGTGGCCGTGGCTGTCGACGTGTGGCAGGGTTGGCGCGTGCCACCCACTCCCGCCGGCCAACTGGCCGTTCCGAACCTGCACCGGGCTGCGCGGATCGAGGACGCCGTGCACCAGCTCGTCGAGCGCCGGCTGCGGCGCACCGGCTGGCGGGTCAACATCGTCGCGTACACCGGCTATGGCGCGCCGGGTTGGGTGCGGGTGATGTGCCGGGTGCTGCTGGGCCGTCCGGACACCCGCCAGCGGGGTCGACTGGACAAGGTCCGCGGCTGGCGCAGCTTCACCACGCTGCCGGCCAAGCACGTCACTGTGACCATCGAGGCCGGCGGGGTGTGCCACGAGACGCGGGCCGACCGCAGCGGCTTCGTCGACACGCTGGTCGAGGCGGACCTGCCGCCCGGTTGGGGCACGGTCCGGCTCAGCGTCCCGGACGCCGAGCCGGTCGACGCCCCGGTGCGCATCCTCGATCCGGACGTCAAGTTCGGCATCATCTCCGACATCGACGACACGGTGATGGTGACCGCGCTGCCCCGGCCGCTGCTCGCCGCCTGGAACACGTTCGTGCTCGACGAGCACGCCCGCGCGGCAGTGCCCGGCATGGCGGTGCTCTACGAGCGACTGGTCACCGCGCACCCCGGGGCGCCGGTCTTCTACCTCTCCACCGGTGCGTGGAACGTGGCGCCCACGCTGACCCGATTCCTGTCCCGGCACCTCTACCCGGCCGGGCCGCTGCTGCTCACCGACTGGGGTCCGACCGCCGACCGCTGGTTCCGCAGCGGCATGGAACACAAGCGGGTCACCCTGGCGCGGCTTGCCAAGGAGTTCCCCGACGTGCGCTGGCTGCTGGTCGGCGACGACGGCCAGCACGACCAGGAGATCTACCGGGAGTTCGCCGCCGCCCACCCGGAGAACGTCGCCGGGGTGGCGATCCGCCGACTCTCCCCGACCCAGTCGGTGCTGGCCGGCACCCTGCCCGCCCCGGCTGGCCGCCCGTCGTCGGGGCCGGTGGGGCAGAAGTGGCTGTCCGCCCCGGACGGCGCCGGCCTGTGGCAGTTGCTCCGCGACGCCGGCCTGGTCTGACCGGCCGGCGTCGTCAGCTTCGGCGGAGCCAGACGGCGCCGAGCGGCGGCACCTGAAGGGCCGCCGAGGCCACCATCCCGTGCCACGGCACGTCCTCGGCCCGCACCTCGCCCAGGTTGCCCACCCCCGACCCGCCGTAGTGGTGCGCGTCGGTGTTCAGCACCTCCTGCCATGTCCCGCCGGCCGGCAACCCGATCCGGTAGTCGTGCAGCGGCTGGGCGGAGAAGTTCGCCACGCAGACCAGCGTCGAGCCGTCCGGGGCGATCCGGACGAACGACACGGTGTTGTTGGCGACGTCGTCGCCGGCGATCCAGCGGAAGCCCGCCGGTTCGGTGTCCTGTGCCCAGAGCGCAGGGGTCTCCCGGTAGACCCGGTTGAGGTCACCGACGAGCCGTTGCACACCGGCGCGGGCCGGGTCGTGCAGCAGGTACCAGTCGAGGCCGCGCTCCTCGCTCCACTCTCGGTCGTCGGCCAGTTCGGCGCCCATGAAGAGCAGCTGCTTGCCGGGGTGCGCCCACATGTACGCCAGCAGCGCCCGGACGTTCGCCAGTCGCTGCCAGGTGTCGCCGGGCATCTTGCCGGCCAGCGAGCCCTTGCCGTGCACCACCTCGTCGTGGCTGATCGGCAGCACGTAGTTCTCGCTCCAGGCGTACGCCAGGGAGAAGGTGAGCTGGTGGTGGTGGTGCTGGCGGTAGATCGGGTCCTTCGAGGTGTAGAGCAGGGTGTCGTGCATCCAGCCCATGTTCCACTTGAAGCCGAAGCCCAGCCCGCCGTCGGCGGTGGGGCGGGTGACACCCGGCCAGGCGGTGGACTCCTCGGCGATCATGACGACGCCGGCGTGGTGCTTGTAGACGGTCGCGTTCACCTCCTGCATGAACGCGATGGCCTCCAGGTTCTCCCGGCCGCCGTACTTGTTCGGGGCCCACTCGCCGTGGTTGCGGGAGTAGTCCAGGTAGAGCATCGAGGCGACAGCGTCGACCCGCAGCCCGTCGACGTGGAACTGGTCGCACCAGTAGAGCGCGTTGGCGACCAGGAAGTTGCGGACCTCGTTGCGGCCGAAGTCGAAGACGTACGTGCCCCAGTCGGGGTGTTCGCCGCGCCGCGGGTCGGGGTGCTCGTAGAGCGGGGTGCCGTCGAAGCGCGCGAGGGCCCACTCGTCCTTGGGGAAGTGTGCTGGCACCCAGTCCAGGAGGACACCGATGCCGGCGGCGTGCAGCTGGTCGACGAGGTGGCGGAACTCGTCCGGGTCGCCGAACCGCGAGGTCGGCGCGTAGTAGCCGGTCACCTGGTAGCCCCAGGAGCCACCGAACGGGTGCTCCATCACCGGCAGGAACTCCACGTGCGTGAAGCCCAGCTCGGTGACGTACGCGGTGAGTTGCTCGGCCAGCTCGCGGTAGCCAAGCCCGGGCCGCCACGAGCCGAGGTGCACCTCGTAGACGCTCATCGGCTCCTGGTGCGGCTGCCGTTCGGCCCGCCGGGCCAGCCAGTCCGCGTCGTTCCACCGGTACGTCGAGTGGTGCACCACCGAGGCGGTGGCCGGCGGCACCTCCGCGTACGCCGCGAGGGGGTCGGCCTTGTCCCGCCACTGCCCGTCGGCGCCCAGCACCCGGTACTTGTAGCGGGCCCCGGCCCGTGCGTTGGGCACGAACAGCTCCCATACCCCGCTGGAGCCCAGCGACCGCATCGGCCAACCGTCGTCGGGGCCCCAGCCGGTGAAGTCGCCGACCACCCGCACCCCACGGGCGTTGGGCGCCCAGACGCTGAACGCCACGCCCTCGTCGAAGACCCGGGCACCGAGCGCCTCCCACAGTCGCTCGTGCCGGCCCTCGCGGATGAGGTGCAGGTCCAGCTCACCGAGGGTCGGCGGGTAGCGGTACGGGTCGTCGTGCGTGGTGCCGTCGACCTCCACCCGGTAGTCGAGCACGGTGCCGTCGACCTGGGCCTCGAAGACGCCCACGTCGTGCACCCGCTTCATCGGGTGCCGCTCGTCGCCGACGAGCAGCGCGACGTCGCCGGCGCCCCGGCGCATCGTGCGGATCGTCGTCGAGGAGTCGGCGGGGTGCGCGCCGAGCAGCGCGTGCGGGTCGTGCGTCGCACCGGAGATCAGCTGGTCCATCGGGCGTCCTTCGGAGCGGGAGCGGTCGGCGCGGTGGCGGACGGGCGGGTGGCCGCTCGGCGCGGCGGGGTCGGAACCGGGCCCGACCGGCGGGGCGGAGTCGGAACGGGAGCTGTCGACGCAGGAGGTGTCGGTGCAGGAGCTGTCGGTGCAGGAGCTGTCGGAACGGGAGGTGTCGGAACGGGGGCTGTCGGCGCGGTGCCGCCGGAGAGGTCGTCCGGCACCTCGGCGACGGTGAGGTCGGCCGGCTCGGCACCCGCCGGCTGCGGCTCGGTCGGCGGGGTCGGGCGACGCACTGTCAACACGTGCGCGGGTTGCAGGTACGGGTCGAGCCGCACCGCGTTGCGCTGACCCCAGTCGTAACTGGTGCCGGTCAGCTCGTCGTGCACAGTGAACCGTTCGTGCCAGTCGAAGCCGAGCGCCGGCATGTCGAGGGTGGTGTTGCCCCACTGAACGATGCGCGGGTCGAACGAGCAGATCACGATGACAGTGTTGCCGGTCTCCGGGTCGTGCTTCGACCAGCAGAGCAGCGCCGGGTTGTCGATCTCGTGGAAGCGCAGGTTCCGCAGCTGGTGCAGGGCCGGGTTGTCGTGGCGTACCCGGTTGAGGGTGGCCAGGAACGGCGCCAGCGAGCGGCCCTGCGCCTCGGCGCCGGCCCAGTCCCGGGGGCGCAGCTCGTACTTCTCGTTGTCCAGGTACTCCTCGGCACCGGGCCGGGCCACGTGCTCGAACAGCTCGTAACCGGCGTACAGGCCCCAGGAGGGGGAGAGCAGCGCGGCCAGCACCGCCCGGATCTTGAACATCGGCGGGCCGCCGTGCTGCAACGACTCGTGCAGGATGTCCGGGGTGTTCGGCCAGAAGTTCGGCCGCATGTAGTCGGCCGCCTCGATCAGCTCCTCGCAGTACGCCCGCATCTCGGCGGCCGTCGTGCGCCAGGTGAAATAGGTGTACGACTGGGTGAAGCCGATCTTGCCGAGGCCGTGCATGATGGCCGGCCGGGTGAATGCCTCGGCCAGGAACAGCACGTCCGGGTCGACCGCCTTCACCTCGGCGATCAGCCAGTGCCAGAAGTCGAACGGCTTGGTGTGCGGGTTGTCCACCCGGAAGATGCGGATGCCCTCGCCAACCCAGTGCAGCACCACCCGCAGCACCTCGGCCCGGATGCCCTCCGGGTCGTTGTCGAAGTTGACCGGGTAGATGTCCTGGTACTTCTTCGGCGGGTTCTCCGCGTACGCGATGCTGCCGTCGGCCCGGGTGGTGAACCACTCCGGGTGCTCGGTGACCCACGGGTGGTCCGGCGCGCACTGCAACGCCAGGTCCATCGCCACTTCCAGGCCCTGTGCCGCCGCCGCCTGGATGAAGGCCCGGAAGTCTGCCGGCGTACCCAGGTCTGGGTGGATCGTGTCGTGGCCGCCCTCGGCGGCGCCGATCGCCCACGGCGAGCCCACGTCGGTCGGCCCGGCGGTGAGCGCGTTGTTGCGGCCCTTGCGGTTGACCCGGCCGATCGGGTGGATCGGCGGCAGGTAGAGCACGTCGAAGCCCATCGCGGCGACCCCCGGCAGCCGCTCGGTGGCGGTCGCGAAGGTGCCGGACCGCCCGCCCGCCGCTCCTTCGGAGCGGGGGAAGAACTCGTACCAGGCCGAGTAGAGCGCCCGCTTGCGGTCAACCCAGATCGAGTACGTGTCACCGGCGGTGACCAGCTCCCGTACCGGGTGCTCCCAGAGCAGGTCGGCCAGGGCCAGCGCCGGGCCGACCCGCTGCGCCAGCGGCAGGTCGGTGTCGACGAGCGCGGTGAGCGCGTCGGCGACCCGGGGCCGGTCGGCGGTCGGGACGAGTTCCCGGGCGGCGGCGAGCACCCGCGCGCCCTCGGCCAGGTCGTTGGCCAGGTCCTCCGGCCCCTGCCCGGCGGCGATCTTCTTGGTCACCGCGTTCTGCCAGGTCAGGTACGGGTCCTGGAACGCCTCGACGGAGAAGGTCCACGAGCCGACGGCGTCCGGTGTGATGGTGGCGTGCCAGCGGTCCTGGCCGGGCTCACCGGGGCGCATCCGGGTGAACGGCCGGCTCGCGCCGTCCGGACCGGCCCACACCACGTTGCAGCCCAGCGCGTCGTGCCCCTCCCGGTAGGCGCGCGCCGACACCGGAACCGGCTCGTCGACCACCGCCTTGGCCGGGTATCGCCCGCACGAGACGACGGGGGAGACGTCTTCGATCGGGAACCGTCCAGTCACCCCGCCAACCTACTGCGCGAGATCCGTTCGCGCGCGGCCAAGTCCGCCGGTCCGCCCCACACCTGGGATCGCCCGCCAAGATCCGCGCACTTTCGGGGAAGCTGCTGCCTCAAGGCGTGGTCGACGCAGCAACTTCCCCGATGTTGTGCGCGTCTTGCTGGTGCAGGTGGGATGAGATCACCTGTAGCGCCTGCGGTCGGACGGCGGCCCCGCACCCCAGCCGGTGTTCGTCGCCCGCCAGGACGGCCAACCCTGTGGCCAGGTGTCGGGCCAGTTGCCGGCCGGCACGATCCGGGCGGGGCTGAGCACGTTCCGTGCGACCCGTTCGGCGACGCCGTCGATCGCCATCGGCGTCAGCGGCGCCCACCAGCCGAACCGTTCGAGCGCCCCGTCGACCACAGCCTGCGCCCGCTCCGGCGGGATGCCGGTGGCCGTGAGGAACCACCGCAGGGTGCTGTCGCACCATCCCGGCCAGCGGTGGTTGTCGACGACAGGAGCGGCGGCGAACGTCATCAGCTGCGCGACGGCGGCCTCCCAGGCGGCGACGACATCCGCCGCACCGGCGGCCCGCGTCGGATCGAGCGACGGCAGAATGTGGTCGAAACGCGCAGCCAGGCTCTCCAACCAGCGTCGCCAGGCCAGCAGCGAGTCGGCGACGAACGCCGGCGCGTCAGCCGGCGTCGGGGTGCGGTCGGTCACGAACCCCAACTGCTCCCTCTCCCAGGGCCCCCAGTGCCAGCGGTAGGCCCACGGGCCGTACCTGTCGGACAGGAGGACGCCGACGGACTCGACCCAGGCGAAGGCTTCCGATTCTCCGACCCACCCACGGTCGTGGAAGGCCGGCCGGGGAGGCGGCGGAGGGACCAGCGCCGGGACCGCCACCGACATCTCGACCGGGTCGAACGGGTGCCGCGCCGGATCGACGTCCGCCCACGTCGCGAGAGAACGTCTGTTCGGCCCGTCGTCCGCCATGGCTCAGCATCGTGGCAGCCGGCCATCAGGGCGTCGAGCGAATACCCGCGCCCCCCGCTTGTTGTTGCTCCGCCTTCGGCTATCTGCGTCGGTGGTACTGGTTACGGCGGGGGACCTGTTCGGGGTCGAGCCAGGCAGGTGGGATGAACTCGGGATGCCCGTCGTCGCCGAGTCGGACAGCCCAGTCGCTGTGGTGCAGGTGTCGATGGTGGTGGCCGCAGAGCAACACGGCGTTGGTCAAGCTGGTGCTGCCGCCGTCGGCCCAGTGCTGGATGTGGTGGGCGTCGCACCAGCGGGGCGGGCGGTCGCAGCCGGGGAACGCGCAGCCGCGGTCGCGCAGGACCAGGGCGCGGCGTAGTGGGCCGGTGATGAGCCGGCGTTGTCGGCCGATGTCGAGTGGTTGGCCGGCGCCGCCGAGCACGGCGGGCAGGATGGCGGCGTCGCAGGCGAGCCGACGCACGGCCTCGGCGCTGAGGTGCCTGCCGGTGTCGAGAGCGGCGGTACCCAGCTGTCGGGTCAGCTCGTCGTAGCCGGTGGTGACGACGACCTGGGCGAGGTCGCCGCCGTTCTCGGGCAGCTCCCCGGTACGCAGGGCGAGCCGGCACACGTCGGCCAGGGCGTCGTGGCGGCGTTGCCCCGGGGTGCGGGCGTCGTCGGGCCCGGTGGGCGTGGTGAGCGGGTCGATGGCGGCGCGCAACGCGGCGGCGGCTTCGGTGTCGAGGATGCCGGCGAGGCGTAGCCGGCCGTCGGACTGCTCGCTGATCGTGACGTGCCGGTCCCGGGCGGCCCGGGACTCCTGCGCCCGCAGCGCCGCCTCGGCGGCGGCCTGGGCGACGTCCGGGGCGACGTGGTCGAGGATACGGGTGCCGAGCCTGCGCAGCAGGGTGGCGTCGAACTGCGCCGCCCACTCGACGAGGACGCCGACGGCCTTGTCGGCAGCCTCCGTGCCGGCGGCGGTGTGGACGGTCTCGACCGTGGCGGCGATGACCCGGACCTGCTCCACGTCGACCACCCCGCCGGCCAATGCGTCCCGCACCCCGGGCGGCGCGGTGTCGAGCGTGGCGGCCAGCTCGACCAGACGACGGGCGGCACCGACCCCGAGGCGCAGCCGGTCGCGCAGCCACACCGCCGTCGAGGACGCGCCCTGCGCGGTCGCGGTGCCACGGCCGTCAAGCTCGCGCACCAGGGTCAGCTTGACTGCTGCCAAGCGCTGTTCCAGCCGATGCGTCGCATCCAATGCGGCCACGAGATCTCGCTCGGTGGCAGCCCAGGCGGCCGTCTCGAAGCAGGCTGCCACCGCAGCCTCTGCCTGCTCCAACGCATCGATCACCAGGAAATATTAGAACAGATGTACGACATCCTTCGGTGTCTGCGGGGGCGCATCACCGAGCTGAGAGTGACGTAGCCTCCCGCCATGATCGAACGTGTGAGAGTCGCGGTTGTTGGCGTCGGTAACAACACCTCGGCACTGGTGCAGGGGCTTGCCCTCTACGGCCAGAGCGGCAGTCTGGTCGGGATCCGCCGGCCAACGATCGACGGGCTCGGGGTGGGCGACATCGACGTGGTGGCCGCCTTCGCCACCTCCGAGGAGAAGATCGGTCGGGACCTGACCGAGGCAATCTTCCTGCCGCCCAACAACTTTCCTCGGCTGAACTGCGACCTGCCCAGAGCGGATGTGCCGGTCACGAAGGGCCTCGTCGACGCGAGCGAGGTGCCGCGGGTGGCAGCAGCGCTGGCCGGGGCGGAGGTGTTGCTCTACTCGGCGCCGAGTGGCCGGCCGGAGACCGCCCGGGCGTACGCCGTGGCAGCTCACACGGCGGGTGTCGCCTTCATCAACACCACCGCCGACCCGGTCGCCCGCGATCCACAACTGCTGGACCGCTTCGAGGCTGCCGGCCTGCCGTTGCTCGGCGACGACCTGGCGAGCCAGTTCGGCACCTCGGTGTTGCACAACGCGCTGCTGCGGCTCCTCGCGGAGCGGGGCCTCACCCTGGTCAGCTCCTACCAGGTCAATCTGGGCGGCACCGAGGACTTCCGCAACCTGGTCGAGAACCCCAACACCAAGAAGCAGTCCAAGCTCAACGCCCTGTCGGGGGCGGACAACGTGGAGGTGGCCCCGCTCGGATACCTGCCGCATCTCGCGTCGCAGAAGGTGGCTCACCTCAACCTCGAGGCGCAGGGTTGGGGTGGGACAGCGGTGAGCCTCGACGTGAAGCTGAAGGTGCACGACCCGAGCGGTGCCGCCGGCGTCAACATCGACCTCATCCGCATCGCGGCCAGCGCGCTACGGAACGGGCGTGGTGGCCACTCTGCCGAGGCGACCTCGTTGTTCAAGTCGCCGCCGGGGACGGCGATCTAACGTCCGTCTGCCTCAGGCCGCGCCGACGGAGCGGTAGACCTCCACTGTCTGCCGGGCGATGGCGTCCCAGGAGAAGTGCCGTACCGCGCGCTGCCGCCCGGCCAGGCCGAACCGCTCGGTGCGCGCCGGGTCGGCGAGCAGCGTGTTCATCGCGACCGCGAGGTCGGCCACGAAGCGGTCCGGGTCCAGTGGGGTGCCGGAGCCGTCAGTGGCCTGCTCGATCGGCACCAGCAGGCCGGTCTCGTCGTCGGCGACGACCTCGGGGATGCCGCCGGTCGCGGTCGCCACCACCGCCGTCTCGCAGGCCATCGCCTCCAGGTTGACGATGCCCATCGGTTCGTAGACCGACGGGCAGACGAAGACGGTGGCGTGCGTGAGCACCTGGATCACCTCGGGCTTGGGCAGCATCTCGGCGACCCAGACGACGCCGGAGCGGTTGGCCCGCAGCTCGGCGACCAGCTCCTCCACCTCGGCGGCGATCTCGGCGGTGTCCGGCGCGCCAGCGAGCAGGACGAGCTGGGTGTCCGCCGGCAACTCCCGGGCGGCCCGCAGCAGGTACGGCAACCCCTTCTGCCGGGTGATCCTGCCCACGTAGACCACGCTCGGGCGGGACGGGTCGACGCCGAGCCGGTCGAGCACGTCGGTGCCCTGATCCGGGGCGTACTGGATGGTGTCGATGCCGTTGTAGACCACCCGGACCCGGTCGGGGTCGATCTGCGGGTACGCGGTGAGCACATCGTTGCGCATCCCGCCGCTGACCGCGATGACCGCGTCGGCGGCCTCCATCGCGGTGCGCTCGATCCAGGAGGAGAGCGCGTAGCCGCCACCGAGCTGCTCCGCCTTCCACGGCCGCAGCGGCTCCAGGCTGTGCGCGGTCACCACGTGCGGCACCCCGTGCAGCAGCTTCGCGGTGTGGCCGGCCAGGTTCGCGTACCAGGTGTGGCTGTGCACCACGTCGGTGCCGGCCGCGCCGGCGGCCATCTCCAGGTCCACACCCATCGTGCGCAGCGCGGCGTTCGCGCCGGTCAGGCCGGGCGGTTCGGCGTACGCGGTGACGCCCGGCTCGGTGCGCGGCAGGCCGAAGCAGTGCACGCGCACGTCGGCGAGGCGGCGCAACTCCCGAGCCAGGTACTCCACGTGCACGCCCGCGCCGCCGTAGACCTCCGGTGGGTACTCGCGGGTGAGAAGGTCAACGCGCAGAGGGGTGCGTTCCGTCATGACCTCGCACCCTAGTGCAGAAGACTCCCCGTACGAGTGGTGAAGTGGGACGCGGGTGGATAGCGTCGGGGCATGGCTGCCAAGGTGCTCGCGATCGTCCTGGCGGGTGGGGAGGGCAAGCGCCTGATGCCACTCACCACGGATCGGGCCAAGCCGGCCGTCCCGTTCGGCGGGATGTACCGCATGGTCGACTTCGTCCTCTCCAACCTGGCCAACGCCGGCTATCTCAAGATCGTCGTGCTGACCCAGTACAAGTCCCACTCCCTCGACCGGCACATCACCAAGACCTGGCGGATGTCCACGCTGCTCGGCAACTACGTCACCCCGGTGCCCGCGCAGCAGCGTCGGGGCCCGTGGTGGTTCGCCGGCTCGGCCGACGCCATCTACCAGAGCTTCAACCTCATCAACGACGAGCAGCCCGACTACGTGATCGTCTTCGGCGCCGACCACATCTACCGGATGGA
The DNA here is from genome assembly GCF_015751785.1 of Micromonospora vinacea. Taxonomy (NCBI): domain Bacteria; kingdom Bacillati; phylum Actinomycetota; class Actinomycetes; order Micromonosporales; family Micromonosporaceae; genus Micromonospora; species Micromonospora vinacea. The sequence continues at coordinate 4,153,216 of NZ_JADOTY010000001.1, forward strand.
TCCGCGGCAGATGGTGGAGGACCACATCGCCTCCGGTGCCGCGGTGACCGTCGCTGGGATCCGCCAGCCGCTGTCGATGGCCGACCAGTTCGGCGTCATCGAGGTCGGCGAGGACGGCAAGCGGATCCGGGCGTTCCGGGAGAAGCCCACCGACGCGGTCGGCCTGCCCGACGCGCCGGATGAGATCTACGCCTCGATGGGCAACTACGTCTTCACCACCCGGGCGCTCTGCGAGGCGGTCGAGCGCGACGCCGAAGACAAGTCCAGCAAGCACGACATGGGCGGCAGCATCATCCCGATGCTGGTGGAGCGCGGCGAGGCCAACGTATACGACTTCCGCGACAACGAGGTGCCGGGCAGCACCGACCGTGATCGCGGCTACTGGCGGGACGTGGGAACGCTCGACTCGTTCTACGACGCGCACATGGATCTGATCAACGTGCACCCCGTCTTCAACATGTACAACTTCGACTGGCCCATCTACACGGAGCAGCCGCCGTGGCCGCCGGCGAAGTTCGTCCACCAGTGGGGTGAGCGGGTCGGCCGGGCGGTCGGCTCGATGGTCTCCCCGGGTGTGGTGATCTCCGGCTCGCTGGTGGAGAACTCGATCGTCTCGCCGAAGGTGCGGGTGCACTCCTGGGCGCACGTCGAGGGCTCGGTGCTGATGGAGGGTGTGGAGATCGGCCGGCACGCTGTGGTCCGGCGGGCCATCCTGGACAAGAACGTGTTCGTCCCGGAGGGCGTCGAGATCGGCGTCGACCTGGAGAAGGACCGGCAGCGTTACACCGTCTCCGACAACGGCATCGTGGTGATCGGCAAGGGCCAGAAGGTCGTGCCGTGACCGACAGGTACTCCCCGAGGAGGTTCCCGCAGTGACCCACCCCCGTGCCGGCCAGCCCGCCGAGCCCGCCGACCTGGTCAACGTGCCGCGCCTGGTGACCGCCTACTACGCCGAGCATCCGGATCCCGCGGACCCGGCGCAGCAGGTCTCGTTCGGCACCTCCGGCCACCGCGGCTCCAGCCTGCGCAACGCCTTCAACTCCGACCACATCCTGGCGGTCACCCAGGCGCTCTGCGACTACCGGCGCGAGCAGGGGCTGGACGGGCCGCTCTTCCTCGCCCGGGACACCCACGCGCTCTCCGCGCCGGCCGCTGTGGATGCCCTGGAGGTGCTCGCCGCCAACGGGGTCACCGTGCTGGTGGACAGCCGCGACGGCTACACCCCGACCCCGGCGCTGTCGCACGCGATCCTCACCCACAACCGGGGGCGGACCAGCGGGCTCGCCGACGGCATCGTGATCACCCCGTCGCACAACCCGCCCGACGACGGCGGTTTCAAGTACAACCCCACCAACGGCGGGCCGGCGGACACCGACGTGACCCGGTGGATCCAGGACCGGGCCAACACCATCCTCGCCGCCGGGCTCAAGGAGGTCCGCCGGATCACCTACGCGCGGGCGCGGGCCGCCGACACCACCGGGGAGTACGACTTCCTCGCCAACTACGTCGACGACCTGCCGGCGGCGATCGACATCGACGCCATCCGCGACGCGGGGATCCGGATCGGCGCGGACCCGCTGGGCGGCGCGAGCGTGGCGTACTGGGGTGAGATCGCCGAGCGGCACCGTCTGGACCTGACCGTGGTCAACCCCACTGTCGACCCGACCTGGCGGTTCATGACCCTGGACGGCGACGGCAAGATCCGGATGGACTGCTCCTCGCCGAACGCGATGGCGTCGCTGATCGCCGCGCGGGCCGACTACCAGATATCCACGGGCAACGACGCCGACGCCGACCGGCACGGCATCGTCACCCCGGACGCCGGGCTGATGAACCCCAACCACTACCTGGCGGTGGCGATTCGTCACCTGTTCCGCACCCGCACCGAGTGGGGGCCGGCCGCCGCGGTGGGCAAGACCCTGGTCTCCTCGTCGATGATCGACCGGGTCGCCGCCGACCTGGGCCGGCCGCTGTTGGAGGTGCCGGTCGGCTTCAAGTGGTTCGTGCCCGGCCTGCTGGACGGCGCGGTCGGCTTCGGTGGCGAGGAGAGCGCCGGGGCGTCGTTCCTGCGCCGTGACGGCTCGACCTGGACCACCGACAAGGACGGCCTGCTGCTCTGCCTGCTCGCCGCCGAGATCCAGGCCACCACCGGGCGCAGCCCGAGCGAGCACTGGGCGGAGCTGGCCGAGCGTTTCGGCGCCCCCGCGTACGCCCGGATCGACGCCCCGGCCACCCGGGAGCAGAAGGCAGTGCTCGGCAAGCTCTCCCCGGAGCAGGTCACCGCCACCGAGCTCGCCGGTGAGCCGATCACCGCGACGCTGACCACCGCCCCCGGCAACGGCGCACCGATCGGCGGCCTGAAGGTCACCACCGAGTCCGGCTGGTTCGCCGCCCGCCCGTCCGGCACCGAGGACGTCTACAAGATCTACGCCGAGTCCTTCCAGGGCCCCGACCACCTCAAGAAGATCCAAGAAGAAGCCAAGAACCTGGTGGACTCGGTCCTGGCTCAGGCCTGAGCCCTCTCGTCCAGAAAGTTGATCAAGAGGTTTGCGTCATGACACGCCACGCGGCGTAACGCAACCCTCTTGATCAACCGGGTGAAGGGTGGGGTGGGTTAGCAGGGTGGGGGGATTTCTTGTTGGGTGCGTCGGCGTAGTTCCTCGGGGAGCAGTTCGCGGAGCTGCTCGGGGAGGAACGGCAGGTCGAGCAGGGTCATCTTCAACTGGTTGCGCTCCTGGTAGCGCAGCGGGTCAAAACGGACCACCAGGCCGGCGTTGCGGCGGTACGTGATGTCCACGGCCCCCTCCGTCGCCGCGTCGCGGAACACCAGCCCGTCCATCTCCACCACGACCGGCGACGAGTCGGGTCGGAGCTCCAGCCGGATCTTCTCGTCCGGCGAGAGCACCACGGACCGGGAGATGCCGGCCATCGGCGCCGACGGCGTGATCACCACCGAGTCGGCGGCGGGGGAGATCAGTGGACCACCGGCGGCGTAGCTGTACGCCGTCGAGCCGATCGGGGTGCTGACCACCACGGCGTCACTGCGGTAGTAGCCGTACTGCTGGCCGTCGATGGCGAGGGTGACGCTGACGAAGCCGGAGCCGGGCTGGCGCACCAGCGCGATGTCGTTGAACGCCACCACGTCGTCGCCACACACGTCGCAGGCGAGGCAGGCGTGCGACTCGATGGTGAACTCCTTCGACAGCAACCGGCTCAGCGCGTCGGGCAGCTCCGGCGGCTCGATCTCGACGAGAAACCCCAGATGACCCAGGTGTACGCCGAGCACCGGCTTCGGGTCGAGGACGGCGGAGCGCAGCGCACCCAACATGGTGCCGTCGCCGCCGACGCTGATCAGGGCGTCGGCGCGGGCCGCCACCTCGTCCGCCGGCACCGGCACGATGCAGGACGAGACGCGATGCTGGTCCTCCTCGCGCACCATCAGCGTCTTGTGGTGACGCTTCGCCCACCGTTCGATGATGCTGACCACCTCGGTGACATCCCGGGTGGGGTGCAGCACAAGTCCCAGCCCCGACACCCGTACAGCTCACCACATCGGCGGTGACCGTACCCGGCGTACACCGAAGGTGCGCCGACGGTCTGCGGACCGTCGGCGCACCTCGCCGCCATCAGGGGCGGGGCTGCCCGGTGAGGTGGGGTCAGCGAGCGGGCGACCAGGTCATCGCGAGCCGCCGGAGGCAGACACTCCAACCCGAAGCCCAGGTACACGGTGTCCCCGGTGACCACCACCGAGCACTCCTCGAGCGCCTGCTGGCCACGCGACCAGTCGTTGGCGTTGCCAGCGGAGCCGGGCGGTGGGCCGGCCACCGTCCAGCCACCCAGGTCGGCCGACCCGAACGAGGTCTCCGCCACTGTCGACCCGTCAACCAGCACCCGGGCGTCGTCCAGGAAGACGCCGAGACCCTGGGTGCTCCAGTCCGAGGCGTACGTGATCGACACCTCGACCTGCTTACCGGCGTAGCCCGACAGGTCGACCACGAACTCCTTCCCGCCTCCCGACGACCCGGTCGCCGCGTTCCAGCTGCCGGTGTTCCCGGCGGGGGAGCAGTCCGCGCCCTGGTAGTGCGCGAGGAACGGGTGCAACTGCTCCACCCAACCCTCGGCGCAGCTGTCCCCGGTGACCGTGCTGGTCTTGTCGTTGGCGTCCGGCAGGGTCGTCCAGTCGTCGCTACGCACCTCGTGCGCCTCGACGAACATGAAGTCCCAGTCCTGCTCGATCTCGTAGGAGGTGAAGAAGCGCAACTCTGAGCTGCTCGCCCCGGTGAGGTCCACCGTGCGCGTGAGCCGCTTGTACGACTCGTCGGTCTGCCCGCTGTACAGGTACCACTCACCCGTCCGCGGATCGAACGGCGCGCGCCGCCCGGTCGGGCCCAGCCCACCAGCGCGGACCTGGCGAACTGCGGGAACTCGTCCGGCGGCAGGAAACTCGACGTGGTCAGGAGCGACCCGGTGTGCGCCTGGTTCTCCGCCGAGCCGGAAGCGTTCAACTGCCCGTCGAAGCCGGTGAACGGCGCGTCGGTCCCGGCGACCGGGAACGGCTTTCCCTCCGGGCCGGCTCCGCCGTCGCTGACGTAGGTGTGCGCGCCCAGCCAGTACTGCTGGAAGTCGTTCAACAGCGGCAGACAGCTGGCGGCCACGGCGTCGGTGCACTCCGGTGGCGCGTCCGGGTGATAGACGTACGACCCGTTGGCGCCCTGCGCGAACAACGCGTACTGGCCGCTGACCAGCAGTTTGCCGCCCTCGTTCAGGTAGTCCCGAACGGCCAGTTCGGTCTCCAGTGCCGCCCCGGCCGTCGTGCCGGCCACCTGACCGGGGGAGCGCAGGATCACGTCGTCGCCGGTCTCCCAGACCACCGCCTCGTAATGCGAAAGCACGCTGAGCGGGTGCGGCCACGTCGGCGATCGCCAGTCGTCTCGGTCTCATCGCGCCTCTTGGGTGAAGGACCTGTAGGCGCGAGCCTTCGGCGTGGCGTGATCGATGTCAAACGGTCGATGGGTTGCAAGGCGTCTGAACGTATTGGTGTGACTGCGGCGAGCGACCGCGGGTGGAGGCGTGAATCGGCGAGCGCTTATCCCCGTTTGCGTAACTTGACCGAATCCGTGTCGTTGAGTGGGCAGATGGCGACGGGGCCGCCGACGCGTGTGCGCGCACAGGCCCGAGGGCCTGAGGCTCACGACATGGCTAGCCCAAGGAGAACCGTTGAAGGTTGTGGTAACCGGGGGAGCGGGCTTCATCGGCTCCAACCTGGTACGTGCGCTCGTCGACACTCCGCAGGTCGACGAGGTCGTGGCCGTGGATGATCTCTCCACGGGCTCGCTCGACAATCTGCTTGACGTTCCCGTGCGGCTGGTGGCCGGCACGATCCTGGATCCGGAGGTGCTCGACGACGCCCTCTCCGGTGCCGCGAGCGTGGTCCACCTCGGCGCTCTCGGTTCCGTGCCGCGCTCGATCGACGATCCACTGCGCAGCCACCACGCCAACGCCACCGGGACTCTCACCGTGCTGGAGGCGGTTCGGCGGCACCAGGTGCCCCAGGTTCTACTCGCCTCGTCGTCGTCGGTCTACGGCGCGAACCCGGTCCTGCCCAGGCAGGAGGGTCTGCGGCCGATGCCGGTGAGCCCGTACGCGGTGTCGAAGTTGGCGACCGAGGCGTACGCCATCGCGTACGCCTCCTGCTTCGGCATGAAGGTGTTGCCATTCCGATTCTTCAACGTCTACGGGCCGCGCCAGGCGGCCGATCACGCGTACGCCGCGGTGGTGCCACGCTTCGTCCGAGCAGCTCTCGACGGTAGTCCGCTGCAGGTGCACGGAGATGGCACGCAGACGCGCGACTTCACCTACGTCGGCAGCGTCACCTCGGTGATCGTCGACGCGATCCTCCGCGGTGTGTCGTCACCGGACGTGGTCAACCTCGCCTTCGGTGCGCGGATCTCGCTGCTGGAGCTCATCGGGGAGTTGGAATCGGTGCTGGGGCGTCGGCTGGAGGTCGTGTGCGGCCCGTCCCGGGCCGGTGACGTGCACGACTCGCAGGCCGACTCTTCCCGCCTGCAGGAACTGTTTCCTGAGTTTCGTCGCTTCCCGCTGCGTGTCGGCTTGGAGGCCACCGTCAGTTGGATGTCCGGCCGCGTGCCTGCGGGCCGCTGACCTCGGCTCGGGCCCCGCATGCACCGTGCCGCGCAGGACGCTGGCCAGGGGCCCGATGTCGACGATCGGATCGTCCAGGCCGTCGCGCCGCAGGACTCGGACCGGATCCGCAGCCGCCGACTCATCTCCGGAATAGGTACCGCCGTTTTGAGCCGGGGCACCAATGTTCTCGTGCCGCTCCTGCTCATTCCGGCCACGCTGTCGTACCTGGGCACCGACCGCTATGGCCTGTGGATGGCGGTGACCGCGCTCACCGGCATGGTCGCCTTCGCCGACCTCGGCCTGGGCAACGGTCTGATGACGAAGCTGGCACCGTGCCTCGCGGCCGGTGACATCGAGCGGGCCCGCCGCTACGTGTCCAGCGCGTACCTGGTGTTGGGGGGCACCGCGGGGGCGATCACCGCCCTGCTCTGGCTGTTGGGTGGTCGCGTTCCGTGGGATGCCGTGTTCAACGTGACCGGTGCGGTGAGCCCGGCGGAGGCGCGCTCGATCTCCCTGATCTGCCTGACCGCATTCGTGGTGAACGTTCCACTGTCGTTGGTGAATCGAGTGCAGTACGCCCGCCAGCAGGTGGGCCTGAGCAACATCTGGCAGGGCGTCGGCGCCGGGCTTGCGCTGCCGTTCGCGCTCGCGGCGATCGCGGCCGGGATGTCGGCGACGGTGGTGGTCGCCGCCACTGTCGTCGGCCCGGTGCTGGTGAACGTCGTGAACACGGTGTGGACCTTCGGTTGGCGGGTGCCTGAACTCGCTCCGTGGGCCGGCAGGGCCACCGGGAGGCTCACCCGGGAACTCCTTGGCCTGGGCGGGTTGTTCTTCGTGCTGACGATCGTGATGTCAATGGCGACGAATGCGGACACGTTGATCATCGCGCACCGCCTCGGTCTCGAGAGCGTGACCGAGTACGCGGTTCCGGCCCGTTTCGTCACCCAGCTCGGCCTGCTTGTGACGCTGGTCAACGTCCCCCTGTGGGCGATGAACGGAGACTCCCTGGCTCGCGGCGAGGTGGAATGGGTCCGGCGCACCGCCCGCCGGATGACATACGTCTCCGTGTGCTGCGCACTCGTGCCGACCGCAGGTCTCGTTCTCGTGGGCGACCGACTCTTCTTCCGTTGGCTGGGCGTGCCGATCGGGCAGGACCGGTGGTTGTTGATCGGCCTGGCCGCATGGCTGGTCATGCTCGCCGCCATCTCACCCCGGTTCATGGTGCAGAACGCGGCAGGCGTGGTGCGACCACAACTGCTGGGTTGGGGGCTCTACCTGGTGCTGTCGGTCGTCGCGAAGTGGTACGGCGTCGGGTGGTACGGGATCTCAGTCGTCCCGTACATCGGCGTCGGCTGCTACCTGCTGACCGTGCTGCCGGCCGCACTCTACGGCTACCGCAGGGCGCTTCTGCTGCACAGCCCAGCGGGAGCTCACCGGTCGAACGATCGACACGACGAGAAAGGCCGACTCGATGATCATGAAGCGCCGCTCCAGGTCCACGGGTGACCGATGATCCGGCGGAAGGGCTGGATCGCCTACACGGGCCCGTTCTCCTTTCCCTGGGGGCAGGCGGGATCGCGACGGGTCAACGGCATGGCCTGCACGCTGGCCGCGGGCGGTCACGACGTCGTGGTCGTCAGCGGCGCCGGCGGACCCGCTCAGCCAGCCCGGCTCGACGGGGTGGATGGGCCGGGCTCGGTCTCGTACGTCGGACTGGACGAAGAACCCGCGTCGGCCGGCCGTACCTTCAGCGACGCGGCTCAGGCGTTCCTGCGCCGCGGCCGCCGCATCACCCAGTGGCTGGACGCGCAGCCGACGAAACCGTCTCACGTCTTCGTCTACGGGGGTGGTGCGCAGTACATGCTGCACCTGCGGCGATGGTGCCAACGGCACAAGGTTCCGCTGATTCCGGACATCGTGGAGTGGTACAGCCTGAGTCAACTGCGGGCCTCATACATCGGACCAACGCACCTGAGCTCGAAGGTCGCCCTGCGCTACCACTACCCCCGCTGCGACGGGGTGATAGCGATCAGCTCCTTCCTCGAAGAGCACTACCGATGCCGTGGGGTGCCGGTGCTGAGGGTCCCACCGACGCTCGACGTCGAGGGCCTGACCATCGGCGAGCGGCAGGTCGACGACTCGCTCGACCTGAGCCTGGTCTACGCCGGGACGCCGGGGCGTAAGGATCTGTTGGCGGCCATCGTCCAGGCCGTCGACCGGGTGGACAGCAAGGGGGTACGGATCCGCCTCCGCGTGCTCGGGCCGAGCGTGGCGCAGGTCCGGGAACTGCTCGGCGGACCGGTGCCCACCAGCACCGAAGTCCTCGGCCGCCTCGCACAGCAGGAGGTGCCCGCAGAGATCAGGCGGGCCGACTTCAGCGTGCTGATGCGTCGTCCGGCCAGATTCTCCGAGGCCGGATTCCCCACCAAGTTCTGTGAGAGCTTGGCCAACGGCACCCCGGTCATCGCCAACCTGACCAGCGATCTCGGCAGCTATCTGCGTACTGGCCAGGAAGGTATCGTCTGCGCGGACTACTCGGTCGAAAACCTGACCGAGGTCCTGTTGGCAGCGGCACGGATCGCTCCCGGCGAGCGTGGCCGGATGCGGCGGGCGGCGCGGGAGCGTGCATTGCGCTCCTTCGACTACCGGGCCTACGCCGAGCCGATGAACGCCTTCCTGCAAGCGGTGCGCTGAACCGGCCGAGCGAATCCCGCGTCAGCGTCCGGCACCGGACCGCACTGGGACGCTCGGTCGACTCTCGCCGGCGAACTTGCGCTCGGCCGCCGTTGCCGCGAACCTCGGGCCAGCCACCGTCCGAGAACCGCCGACCGCTGCCCGCCAGGTCTGGGTGCGGGGTCTGCGATGCTGGCCCGCCGCTGGCGGATTGGTCCACGCGGTCGCAGAGACGAGGGCAAGGAGCAGCCAGGCGGCCTGCGACGTCTGCCATTCACCGCTGAGCCAGATCGGCAGAAGCGCGGCCACGGTGAGCCCCGCCAGTCGTCGCTGCGTCGCACCGGTTCGCGCCGCGGCGACCATCGCGGTGGCGATTGTTCCCACGTACAGCAGCAGGCCAACCAGGCCAAGGTCATTGCCGAGGTTCAACACGAGGTTGTGTGCGCCGATGTTGTACGGGCTGTTCTCCCGGAAGATGCCTGCACCGATACCGGTGAGGAGCGACTCCTGCCAGCTGTGCAGTGCCTCGGGCCAGACGAGCAGTCGCCCGGACATGTCGCCGGTGGGTCGTCCGAAGAGACCGTCCAGCCATGCCGTCCCACTTTGCGGCGTCGTGCCCGCCGCTACGACGACGATCGCGGCCATCGCGCACACCCCGACGCCGATCCACGAGGCCCGGGGGGCCATCCGGCTGATCGCAAGGTAGACGATTGCCAACGTCAGGGCGATCGCTGCCCCCCGCGACCCACCCAGGAGGATACCGAAACCGAACATGGCCATGGCGGTCAGCGAGGCGACCTTGACCACCAACGACCGGCCGTGGCAGATGATCAGCAGGATCGCGGCCAGTGCCCCTGTGACGAGGGTGTAGGCCGTGAAGTTGACCGTGATGCCCTCGATACCGGCGCGGAGCGTGAGATCGAGGAGCGCCGCACCTTGGCGTCCCGAGGCGTTTTCGTTGATCAGACGGACACCGGTTGCGAGGCAACCAGCGAGGAAGGCCAGGCCTATGAAACGCTGATGAGGCCGAGCGGCGATGACGTGTCGGGCAGCGACGAACAGACAGCACGCTGCGGCGTACATGTAGGCCGCCTTTCTCGTCACCTCCTCGTTGCTCGTCCACAAGAGAGTGGCGAAGGCCCAGGCGGAGGTGGTGATCGCCAGGAGATCCGGAAGCCGCAGGCGGGGCATTCGACCGCTGATCAGCACCGCGACCGCGGCGGCGGGCCCCACGTACCAGAGCGACCAGAACGGGTCCCAGGCGGCCATGAAGACGGTGAAGCCGAGCAGCAGCAGTCCAGGCCACTCAGTCGCCAGTACGGGCCGGCCCTCGATCTCCCGAACGCTGACACGACGCGTCGACTCCTCGGGCCTCAGGTGACTCATTGTCTCTCCGCCTGTTCGATCCGACGCCAGGCCGGCACGATCCTCGTTGTCTGTCTGCGGCTGCGCTGCCGTTGGCCGACGCCTCACGTGAAATTCCGATCTGAAGGCGTCACATTGCAGCCGCCGAACGGCATAACCCGGTTCTGTATATCAGTGTTTGTCCGGCGATCAGGCGGTTTCGGGCTCCAAGGGTAGAGCCCACACGCCCGTTGTCGTCACCATGAATGCGACGCGGTCGGCCAGTTTCCGCTCCACTGGGGACGGCTGGCGGGCCCTGTGTCAGGCCGAGCGCGCCACCACCCGTCCCGCCGTTGCGTCGTGCACGGCCTGGTAGAAGGCATCACGCCGGGGAGTGAGGGACGCCCGGGAGTACCGATGGGCGTGCGCGAGGTTGCGAGCCGAAGCCGTGGTCATCCGCTCCGGGTCCCGGAGCATCTCGCGGATCATCCGGGCTAGACCCTCCGGGTCGTCGGGCCGCGCCAGGTCCGTTGGCGGTAACAGTTCAGGAATCCCGCCAACGCTCGTCCCGATGGCCGGCAGGGCGCGGGCCATCGCCTCGATCAGAGCTCGGGGGAGTCCCTCGGTGCGGGACGGCATGACGAAGAGATCGGCGTCGTCCAGCCGCCGGCGTAACGCCTCTCCCGGGGGAACCCAACCCACGAACGCGACCTGGTCCGCCACGCCGAGGCGGGCAGCGAGTTGCTCGAGTCGCGGCTGAAATCGCCCCGTTCCGATCTGCGACAACCGGACGGGAACGCCCTCGCGGTCCAACTGTGCGACCGCGGTGATCAGGGTATCGAAACCCTTGTACATCTGGTCCATCGTGCCGACAGTGATGATGTGGTGCGTAACGCGGCAGCTGTGTCCGCGGCCCGCCGGCGCGAAGGCCGGTGCCGGGAGGTCGATGCTGGACGCCGCCACGGCCAGTGCACCGGGGCGGCTCGGGTATCTGGACTGCAGATGGCGCTCGGTCACGTACGAGGCGGCGATCGCCGAGTGGCACTCCCGGCGCAGCCGGGCCGCGAACCGGCGTCGCAGCAGGGGGCGTAGCGGGTGCTCGATGACGCCGGGCGCGAACACGTCGTACGGGTCCGCCACCACTTCCACGCCGTACGGCAGTTGTAGGCGACCGCGGTGACCCGCCAGGAGCGTACCGATGGCTGATGGCACTCGCAGGATCACCGCGTCGTGATTCGTCGCGGCTCCGCGAACGGCTGCCTGAATCGCTGGCCGAGCCGAGACATACTGCCGCGGCCCGACGTAGTACGGCACGGGCCACACTTCGATGTCGTCCCCGTCGACTCGCCGGGCGCCGTCCGGTGCAGCCGTCACCTCGCGGACCCGAGCCATCACCCGAACCCGGTGAAACGTCGTCAGGTACCGGACCCAGAAGCCGTGGTCCGGCCCATCGGTCGTCCACACCGCGCCATCGGGAGTACGGGAGAATCGGGCCTCGGAGGTGACGACCACTCTCACCCGCGCCGCCCACGGACGGCGACAGCCTCGATGGTGTCGGCGACCGTCACCGCCGACCTGCGGTTGTCGAACAACTCGACCATCCGGCTTCGCGCCGCACGCCCCCGATCGGCCAACGTGCCGTCCTCGAACGCCGTGTGGGCCTGTGACAAGGCGTCGGTCAGCGCCGGGATGTCGTCCATCGGCACCACCCACCCGCACTGCTCGTCGACCGTTTCCGGTAGGCCGCCGGCCTGGCTGACGATGCTCGGTACCGCCATGGCTCCGGCCTCGACGGCCGCCCCGTGGCTCTCGCCCAGCGACGGACTGACGCTGACGTCTGCGGCGACGTACCAGGGGCGAACATCGTCCACCGTCTCCAACCACGTGATACCCGGGTCGGCGTTGATCCCGAAGCGGTCGATCAGTTCGAGCCGATGGCGTTCACCCTCCTCTGCCCAGCCGCCGCCCACGACGAGAAGGTGCGAGTTCGGATGGCGCTCGCGGAACCGACGCCAGGCCGGGAAGAGCAGGTCGTGTCCCTTGATACCGCGGCCCCGGTTGACGAGTCGGATCGGTGGATACACGTAGGCGACCATGATGGCGAGGAACGTGTCGGCGCCGATCCCCAACTCCGCGCGTGCCTTCGCTCGCGCCTCGACGGGGACCCGGGGGTCGAAGTCGAGGCCGGCGACCGGGGTGGCCGTGGGGGCGAGCCAGTCCGGTCGATGGCGGTCGGTGTTGACTCCGTAGGTCGCGACCGTTCGACGCTCGGGTGGGCACCCCAGTTCCCCGTACCGGTCTGCGGCGTGTTGGCAGCCGCAGATGATGACGTCGTCCAACCGCCACAGCAGGCGCTCGAACGGACGGATGAGCGGGGACTCCAGGTAGAGCGGGCCGGCGACCATGTGCACGCGACGGACCGGCAGGCCGAGCGTCGCGATCCGGCCGGCGAACGCGGACGCGAGCAGGTGATAGTGGAGAACGTCCGGACGTAGCCGGCGAATCAGTGCCCGTAGGCCGAGCAGCTTGCGCAGGCTGGGGGCGCCGACGCGGAAGTCGAACGGCGACTCGGCCACCTCGAAGCCTCGTCGCCGCAGCTCGACGGTGAGCCGACCCGGCCCGGGCGGCAGAATGACGACTACCTCATGGCGCCGTCTGCGAAGCTCTTCGATCTGCGGCAGGATCCACATCCCGCCCTCGTTGGTCTTGACGAGGACAGCCACCCGCAGGGGCCGGATGTTCTCCTCTGATCCATCTTCCGGCACGTAGGGGCGGAGGATCTCCGGACGTGCGAAGTGGGAGTTCATCGGGCTGGTACCCCTTTGACGACGGCGTGCGACGGGACGTCCCGGACGACGCAGGCCGCCGCGCCGACGGTGGCGCCGGTCGCGACGTGACGCTGCTGGAGGACGACGGCGCCAGCGCCGACCAGCGCACCGCTGTCCACCCGGCAGTCGCCGGAGACGGCGGCCAGTGGATTGATCGATACGAAATCACCGAGAGCGCAGTCGTGTCCGACTGTCGCGTTCTGGTTGACGTGGACGTGCCGGCCCAGAACGACGTTGGTGGTGATCCGCGCGCCGGCGAAGACCAACAGCCCTTCGCCGTGGACGAGGTCCGGTCCCACCGTCGCGTCCGGATGCACCAGCACCGCTGCGGGCCGTGGATATGCCGCCATCCTGTCGACCACTGTCTGCCTTCCGCGCGGGTCGCCGATGCCAAGGGCCACGTGCGTCTCCGCCGGAAGCGTCGCTAGAACGTCGATCCGGCCCAGGTAGTCGGCGCCGAGTGCGCGTAGGCGCTTCAGGTTGACCTCACTCGGCGCATCGTCGACGAAGCCACCTATCCGCCAGCCGGATCCGGCCTTGGATGCCTTGTTGACGGCCTGGACGATCGTGAGAACTTCCCGGCCGTGTCCACCGCAGCCCACGATCACGAGGTCCGTGACCATGACCGGTTCCTCTCGCAAAGAAGATCCACAATTACGTCTCCGGTGCTGTCGACAGGTGGGCGGATCCGTCTTGCGGGGCAGGCTTCTGCGCGCCGGCTCGCCACGACGAGACGGACCCACCCCGTCAACGTCAATTAACACCGGGACGTTACGGTAGAAATGAAATCTTTCGGTCGCTCGCGGCAGGCGCAGCCGTGTCTGGCGGCCCGCCGTATCGCAGGCTCTGGGCGTCGCAGGTGGCAGATGATCGCCGCGCCGAACACCGCCTCGATGTCGCGATCCTCTGCGACACGATGCCACGCCCCGCCGTCGTAGGGATGCGTCCGCAGACAGTTTCGGCCGGGTCCGGGGTGGCGCTGAGGGCATGTGCGGCGCGCGCCGGCTCACGCCGGTCCGTATCTGCTGCTCAGAGCATTCGTTGAGCCGGATGGCCGTGACCGGTGGGGAACCAACCTGGCCGCCGGTTGCCGGTGCCCCCGGTCGTGCAGCGCGTAGTGCTCCGTCAGGGGCTGGCGGGTGGAAGCCGCCCGTCGGATAACGAACGGGAGAACCGATGAGCGTGATGACCGCGGGCCGCCGGGTACTGATCACCGGCGGGACCGGATCCTTTGGACAGACCATGGCTCGGCGCCTGCTCGACCGCGATGTCGCCGAGGTGCGGATCCTCAGCCGGGACGAGGCCAAGCAGGAAGCCATGCGGCGTTCCCTCGGCGACGACCGGGTGCGCTATCACGTCGGCGACGTCCGCGACGTCGACACCGTGCTGCGGGCCACTCGGGGGGTCGACTACGTCTTCCACGCAGCGGCACTCAAGCAGGTGCCGTCCTGCGAATTCTTCCCCCTCGAAGCGGTACGCACCAACATCCTCGGCAGCGGCAACGTGGTCGAGGCTGCCGCGCACAACGGCGTCAGCTCGGTGGTCGTGCTCAGCACCGACAAGGCCGTCTACCCGGTGAACGCGATGGGCATGAGCAAGGCGCTCATGGAAAAGGTCGCTCAGGCGTACGCCCGGAACAACCCGAACAGCGCCACCACCGTCTCCTGCGTCCGGTACGGCAACGTGATGTACTCGCGCGGCTCAGTGATCCCGCTCTTCATCGAGCAGATCAAGGCGGGCCGTACGCCCACCGTCACCGAACCCACCATGACCCGCTTCCTGATGTCGCTGGCCGACTCGGTCGAACTGGTCGAGCACGCCTTCCATAACGCCCGCCCCGGCGACGTGTTCATCCGCAAGGCCGCCGCCTGCACGATCAGCGACCTGGCCGAGGCGGTCTGCCAGCTCTTCGAGGTGCCGTTCAAGCTGGACATCATTGGCGTGCGGCACAGCGAGAAGTGGCACGAGACCCTCGCGAGCCGGGAAGAACTGGCCCAGGCCGACGACTTCGGTGACTTCTTCCGGGTGCCGCTGGACGCGCGGGACCTCAACTACGCGCTGTACGTCTCCGAGGGTGAGCTGGGCGAGAGGCCCCGCGAGGACTTCAACTCGGCCAATGCCACCCGGCTCGGCGTACCCGAGATCGTGGAACTGCTCAAGACGCTGCCGGAGATCCGGGCGGAGCTGGCGCTGCGCGATCCGGCGCTGGCGTGCTGAGCCTCGCCGTCACCGGCGCCGGCGGCTTCCTCGGCTGGCACCTGCGGGTCCTGCTGCGGGCGCTCGGCTGGCCTGAGCCGACAGTGCTGACCCGCGCCGACCTCGCCGCCCCGGCCGTGGTCGCCCGCAAGATCGCCGGAGTGGACCGGGTGCTGCACCTGGCCGGGGTCAACCGGGGTGAACCCGCCGACGTGGCCGCCGGCAACGTCCAGCTCGCCGCCCAGCTCGCCAGCGGCCTGCGTGCCTGCTCGGACCCGCCCATCGGTGTGGTCTTCGCCAACTCGGTGCAGGCCGGCAACGGCACCCCGTACGGCGACGCCAAGGCCGCCGCCGCCAGCATCCTCGCCGACACCGGCGTGCCGCTGGACGACCTGCTGCTGCCCAACCTGTACGGCGAGCACGGCCGGCCCTGGTACAACTCGGCGGTCGCCACCTTCTGCCGGGTGCTCGCCGAGGGCGGTCAGCCGGAGGTGCACGCCGACCGTGAGATGGACCTGGTGCACGTCACCGACGCGGCGGCCCGGCTGGCCGGCGTCGCGGCGGGAGGCTCCTGGGACCCGGCGATGCCGGCGCTGCGGATCGGGGTCCGCGACCTCGCCGACCAGCTCGGCTCATACGCCGGCGTCTACCGCACCGGTGAGATCCCCCCGTTGCACAACCGGCACGAAGTACGGCTGTTCAACACGTACCGGTCGCACTGCTTCCCGGCGCACTACCCGCTCGCCCTGCCCACCAGGGCCGACGCCCGGGGTGCGCTGGTCGAGACGGTGAAGACGCACGGTGGAGCGGGGCAGACGTTCTGCTCCACCACCCGACCCGGCATCACTCGGGGCGAGCACTTCCACCTGGCCAAGGTGGAGCGGTTCGTGGTGCTGCGTGGCACGGCCGAGATCAGCCTGCGCCGGATCGGCGACACCGAGGTCATCCGGTTTCGGGTGAGCGGTGATGAACCGGTCGTGATCGACATGCCGACCATGTGGGCGCACAACATCACCAACACCGGCCAGGACGAGCTGCTCACTCTCTTCTGGACCAATGAGCTGTTCGACTCGGAGCGGCCCGACACGTGGCCGGAGTCGGTCGGTGACGAGCACCGAGTGCCGGCCGGCGTCCGGTGATCGACCTGCGGAGGAAGAACATATGACCCGGGTTATGACCGTCGTCGGCACCCGTCCTGAAATCATCCGGCTGTCCCGGGTGCTCAGCCGGCTCGACGAAACCGTCGACCACGTGCTGGTGCACACCGGGCAAAATTGGGACACCACCCTCTCCGACGTGTTCTTCACCGAACTGCGCCTTCGGGAGCCCGACCGGTTCCTGCGCGTCGACACGTCGTCGCTGGGTCGGGTGCTCGGCGGGGTCCTCGTCGGCATGGAGGCGGCGATCGCCGAGGTGCGGCCGGACGCGCTGCTCGTACTCGGCGACACCAACAGCTGCATAGCCGCGCTGATGGCCCGCCGGATGCGGGTGCCGGTCTACCACATGGAGGCCGGCAACCGCTGCTTCGACCTGAACGTGCCGGAGGAGACGAACCGGCGGCTGGTCGACCACGTTGCCGACTTCAACCTGGTCTACACCGAACACGCCCGGCGCAACCTGCTCGCCGAGGGCCTGCACCCGCGAAGGATCCTGCACACCGGCTCACCGATGCGCGAGGTGCTGGAGCACTACCAGGCAGCGATCGGCAAGTCGACCATCCTGCGTCAGCTGGAACTGGACCGGGGCGGATACTTCCTGGTCAGCGCGCACCGGGAGGAGAACGTCGACCGGCCCGACCGGCTCCGGCGGTTGCTCGACTGCCTGGTCGCGGTCCGTGACCGTTGGGGTCTGCCGGTGCTGGTCTCCACCCATCCACGGACCCGTAAGCGGCTGGAGGCGCTGGCAGCGGACGCCACCGCGATGGACGGCATCGCCTTCCACGAGCCGTTCGGCCTGCTCGACTACGTGCACCTGGAGACCATGGCGTACTGCACGCTGTCGGACAGCGGGACGATCAGCGAGGAGGCTGCCATCCTCGGCTTCCCGGCGGTGACGCTGCGTGAGTCGATCGAACGCCCCGAGGCGCTCGACGCGGGCGGGATCATCATGACCGGCCTCGACCCGCAGGGCGTGGTCGAGGCGGTGGCGGTGACGGTGGCGCAGGTCGCCGCGCAGGGGGTGCCGTGCCCGGTCGACTACCAGGTGCCCGACACCTCCCGGCGGGTGGTCGACTTCATCCTCTCCACCGTGCGCCGCCACCACGACTGGGCGGGCATCCGGCACTGACCCCACGGCGGGCGAGCGGTGGTCCGGCGGGACCGACCACCGGCCGCCCGGCGCCATGCTCAGCGGCGGCGGGCCGCCACGTCCTCCACGATGTCGGCCACCTCGGCCGCCGCCCGCAGGTCGTCGAAGGACGCCCGCACGTGTCGGCGGGCCAACCGGCCGCGCAGGGTGAGTGTGCCGGTGACCCAGCCCTGGTACGCCGCGTCGAGCGCGCCAAGCAGGGCCACCGGATCGGCCGGTGGCACTACCCAGCCGGAGCGTTCGGTGATCGCCTCGGGCAGACCGCCAGCGGCACTGACGATGCTCGGCACGCCCATCGAACCGGCCTCCACTGCCGATCCCGGCCCGTCGCACAGTGACGGGGAGACGCTGATGTCGGCGGCGGCGTAGCAGGGCCGCACGTCCGGGACCGACTCGACCCAGGTCACCCCCGGATCGCCGGCCACGCCAAACTGATCGCTGAGCCGCCGCCGGTAGTCTTCCCCGGCAGCCGTCCAGCCGCCCCCGACCAGCAGCAGATGCGCGTCCGGATGCCGGCGGCGGAACGTCCGCCACGCGGCCAGCAGCACCTCATGCCCCTTCACGCCCCGGCCCGAGCGGACCAGGCGCATGGGCGGGTAGACGTGGGAGACCATCACCGCGAGGAACGCGGCCTGGTCGATCCCCAGCTCGGCGCGGAGCTTTGCCCGTTGGTCCGGGCCGGTCGCGTCCGGGCTGAACGCGTCGGTGTCCACCCCGTACACGGCGACCGGGCGTCGCTGCGGCGGGCAGCCCAGTTCCCCGTACCGGACGGAGGCATACCGGCAGCTGCAGATGACCACATCGTCCAGCCGCCACATCATCCGCTCCACTGACCGGACCAGCCGGGACTCCAGATACGCCGGGCCGGCCACCATGTGCACCCGACGCACCGGCAGACCCAGCGTGGCCAGCCGCACCGCGTACGCCGAGGCGATGAGGTGGTACTGCACCACGTCAGGGCGCAGCCGGCGCAGCAGCGCACGTAGCCGCAACAGCCCGATGGGTAGGTACCGGCCCATCGTGAAGTCGTACGGCGAGGCGAGCACCTCGATGCCCCGGCGTTCCAGTTCGTCGCTGAGCTGACCGGACCCGGGCGGCAGCACCACGGCCACCTCATGCCCCCGGTGCCGCAGCTCTTCCACCTGGGGGAGCAGCCACATTCCGCCCGCGTTGGTCTTGACCAGCACCGCGATACGTAACCGTCGCGGACTGGGCGGATGAACCGCGCCGACGGCGCTCACCGGGCCGGGAGTCCCTTGGCCGCCCGACAGTGCCCAACACGGTCGTCGAGGCCGGTGACCAGGCTCACCGAGGGCCCTCCGCGGAGCTGTGGCCGGTGCCTGCGGCGGCCAGCTCACGCGGGCCGAGATACTCGCGTGCGGTGGCCGCCCCGGGGGCGGTGATGCCATCACGGCGCAGCACGATGCGTACCGTGCGGAGCAGGATGCGCAGGTCCAGCCCGAACGAACGCTGCCGCACGTAGCACACGTCGAGGGCGAACCGTTCGTCCCAGCTCAGCGCGTTGCGCCCGTATGCCTGCTGGAGACCGGTGATGCCGGGACGCACCTCGTGGCGGCGGAATTGCTCCGGAGTGTACCGGTTCAGGTACGCCGGCAGCAGCGGGCGTGGCCCGACCAGGCTCATCTCGCCGCGCAGCACGTTCCACAGTTGAGGCAGCTCGTCCAGGCTGGTCGTCCGCAGCCACCGGCCGAACGGGGTGAGCCGGGCGCCGTCGTTGGTCGGTGCGCCGTCCTCGCCGTCGATGCTCATCGAGCGGAACTTGACCAGCTCGAACAGCCGCCCGTGCCGCCCCGGTCGGGCCTGGCGGAACAGCACCGGGCGACCCATCGTGATCAGGACGGCCAATGCCACCGCGGCGAGCACCGGGGCGGTCAGCAGCAGACCGACGGCGGCCACGAGCACGTCCAGCACCCGCTTGACGGCGTCATAGGGCCGCCTCATTGGCGTCCCTCAAGGAACTCGGCGATCGCGGCGAACACGCGCTCGACCTGGTCGTCGGTGAGCGCGGAGCCGCTGGGCAGGGAGAGGCTGGTGGCGAAGAGGTGGTCGGCGGCGCCCGTGAGGGCGACCTGCCGGTCCTCGTACACCGGTTGGCGGTGCATCGGCTTCCACATTGGCCGGCTCTCCACACCACGGCCGGCCAGGTGCGCGGCGAGTTCGCCGGGGTGCCAGCCGGTCCGCTCCGGCTCGACCACCACGGAGGTCAGCCAACAGTTCGAGCCGGGGTCGTCGGCGCCGAGGATCCGCGTGCCCGGCACGGTGGCGAAGAGTCGCGCGTACCGGTCCCGCAGCGCCCGTCGTCGGGCGACCATCGTGTCCAGCCTGCTGAGCTGCGCCCGGCCGAGAGCGGCCAGCAGCGTGCTGAGGCGGTAGTTGTAGCCGATGTCGCGGTGCTCGTAGTGCGGCACCGGCTCGCGGGCCTGGGTGGCCAGGTGGCGGGCCCGGGCGACGAGCGCGGCGTCGTCGGAGATCAGCATCCCGCCGGCCGAGGTGGTCATCACCTTGTTGTGGCTGAACGAGTAGATCCCGACCCGGCCGAGGGTGCCGGCGCAGCGCCCACGGTATGTGGAGCCCAACGCCTGCGCGGCGTCCTCCACCACGGGAACGCCGATGGCCGCGCAGAGCGGCAGCAGCCGGTCGTAGTCGGCGCACCGGCCGTTGATGTCGACGGCCAGCACGGCGGCGACCCGTCGGCCGGAATCGGCGAGTTGGCCGAGCAGGTCGGAGAGCAGGTCGACGTCGAGGTTGCCGGTGGAGGCGTCACAGTCCACGAAGACCGGTTCGGCGCCGGTGTAGGTGACCGCGTTGGCGGTGGCCGCGAACGTGAGCGTGGGCACCACCACCACGCTGTCCGGCCCGGCACCCACCGCGAGCAACGCCATGTGCAGCGCGGCGGTGCCGGAGGAGAGCCCCAGCGCGTACCCGACTTCGACCCGTGCGGCCATCTCTCGTTCGAACGCGCCCAGTTCCGGCCCGTCGGGGTCGAAACGACCGCTGCGGATGGCACGCAGGAGGTAAGACTCCTCCAGCTCGCCGATGTCCGGCGACGACAGGTAGACCGGGTCGGTCACGGTCGGGCCGCCGCTGCGCGGTGCCACGGACGGACGGTTGTGGATCAGGTCCACGGACGGCGCCTCCGATCGGACGTGATAAAAGACCAAAATGGTTGTAGCAGGGCCTTTAGTCGTTGACGGCTGTTTTCGCCGACTTTGCGCTAAATAGAGCCGACCGGCCCCTGGCGCACGAACCGATAGCCGAGCCCGGCCGGCTAGAGTGCTGCCGGCCGCGCCCGCGTGCCGCGTACAACAGGGAGAACGAGTGCTGCACCTCAGGGTGATTGCCCCGGTGGACCGGTCCTCGGAGATAGTCGACCTGCTGACCACCGAGGCAGGGGTGACCCACCTGGCCGTGCTGCCCGGTGCGGCCCGACAGCCGCAGGGCGATCTGATCCTCTGCGATGTGGTCCGCGAGAGCGCCGACGGCGTTCTGCGGAGCCTGCAGCAGCTCGGGGTGGAGGCGCGCGGCGGTATCGCCGCCGAGGACGTCGAGCTGACCATCTCCGCGTCGGCCGACCGGGCTGCGGAGAAGGCCCCCGGTAGTGGCGCCGACGCGGTGGTCTGGGACGAGATCGCGGCGAAGACCGGCGAACAGACCGAACTGTCCGGCACCTACCTGGTGTTGATCGTGGTGGCCACGATGATCGCCGGCATCGGTGTTCTGTTGGACCAGCCGATCCTCATCGTCGGCGCGATGGTCGTGGGACCGGAGTTCGGCCCGCTCGCCGCGCTCTGCGTGGCGCTGCTGCGCCGCCGGCTCGACGTGATCGGCAGGTCCGTGCAGGCCCTCACCGGCGGCTTCCTGGCGGCCATGGTGGCGACCGTGCTGAGCACCTGGGCGCTGACCGCCGCTGGCCTGGTGACCGAGGAGATGCTGCTCGCCGAGCGACCGCTCACCGACTTCATCTGGCGGCCGGATGCGCTGTCCTGGGTGGTGGGCCTGCTTGCCGGCGTTGCCGGCATGCTCTCCCTCACGTCGAAGAAGTCGGGCAGCCTCGTTGGGGTGCTCATCTCGGTGACCACGGTCCCGGCCGCGGCGAACGTGGCCGTGGCCGCTGCCTACGGAGTGTGGGACGAGGCGGGCGGTTCGGCTCTCCAGCTCGTGATCAACCTGTCTGCGATCGTCCTCGCCGGGCTCCTCACGCTCCTGGTGCAGCAGGCCTGGTGGTGGAACCTGGCTCGCCGGACCCGTCGTCCAGCAACCGGGTGAGCAGCGTCCGCAACGGGATCGACTCGCCGTCGCGGCCACCGGCCCCGACCACCAACGGCGCCGGGCTGGGCTCCGGGTCAGCGCCGAACAGCCGGGCCCGCAGACCGCCCGGCACGGTCAGCAGGTGGAACCGGCCGGCCACGTCCACCGCCCGGGTCTCGGCCCGGTCGACGTACCAGCCGGTCAGCCTGGTCCGGTAGCGCCCGCGCCCGTCGTAACCCCGGGCGACCAGCCGGGTGGTGCGCAGCCCTCGCCGGGTCGCCTCGGCCACGAACCAGGCCACCAGCTCCGCCGCCTCCGCCTGCTCCGCAGCCCGCCGCCGCGCGTCCGCGTCGGCGTGCGCCCGCACCGCCTGCCGCTGCTGATCCCGCCACGTCCGGCCGTCCGGCTCACTCACGACGCCGACGGTACGCGACGGGGCTCAGTCGAGTACGGCCCGCAGGGTGCGTCGGGCGATCGCGGCCATCACCAGGTTGGTCTCGACGTAGTAGGGCAGCGCGTTGATCGCCTGTTGCAGCGCCCATCCGCGTCCGCGCTCCCACGTCGCATCGTCCACGCCGAGCGCCCGCCGGTACGTCTCCCGGGACCCGGCGTCGAACAGGTTCCACGCCGGCATCAGGTCCACCGCCGGGTCACCCACGCCGACCGCGCCCAGGTCGATGACGGCGGCCAGCCGGCCGTCGCGGACCAGCAGGTTGCCCGGCATCAGGTCGGCGTGGATCCACACGTCGGCGGGATCGTCCCGGCGCGCCTCGCGGCACCGGTCCCACACCTCGGCGAGCGCGGCGGTGTCGGTGAGCCCGCCGCTGACCGCGAGCGCGGCTCGCACGTCGGTGTCCTCGGCGGCCAGCGGCCCGCCCCGTCCGTTCCCGGACCAGGCCCGGCCGCCGGTGTCGATGGCGTGCAGGGCCGTCACCACGTCGGCCAGATCCCGCGCGAACACGTCGAGGTCGCCGATCCGGCCGAGCTGGGCCGTCTCCCCCGGAATGAACTGGTACGCCGTCCACGGCCCGGGGTACCCGTCACCCGGCTCACCGAGGCCGAGCGGTTCGGGCACCTCGACCGGCAGGTGCTCGCCGAGCAGCACTGCGTTCTCCTGCTCGCGCCGCAACTCGGCGTGCAGCTCGGGATCGGTCGAGGGGAGCAGCGGAAACCGCAGCACGATGTCCGGGCCGAGCCGGAACAGGGCGTTCACGGTGCCGGTCGAGGGGAGCGGCCGGACCGGCAGGCCCCGCCAGCGCGGAAACTGCTCGGCCACCAGCGCGGAAACCACGTCCACGCTCACGTCCACCTGATCGGCGTGCATCCTCACCGCGAGATCATCGCCCTGAAACCCGCGGTCACGCGAGCTGATTTCCGAGGGCCGCGCAGGCCCCACCCGCGCCGATCTTGCACTTTCGGTCGTCGAGATAGGCAGAATGCCGGCTTATGTCGGGACAGTAAGTGCAAGATCGACGGGGAAGGGCGCGGGGTTGATGTGCTGAACGGGGTCAGGCCAGTCCGGCGCGGCGCAGGGCTTCCGCCATCGCGTCGTTGGCTGGCGCCGGTGCGCCCTGCCGCTGCTGCCCGCCGCGACCGCCGTGCCCGCCGCCACGACCGCCCTGGCCTTCGCGACCGCCCTGCCCGCCGCGCCCCTGCTGCCCGCCGCCGCGACCGGCCTGGCCTTCGCGACCGCCCTGCCCGCCGCCGCGACCGCCCTGCGGCGCGCGCTGCGCCGGGCCCCGACCTTCCTGGCCGGTCCGGCTGCTACCACCACCGTCGCCGGTGGCGGGCTCGTCGTCCAGGCGCAGGGTCAACGAGATCCGCTTGCGGGGTACGTCCACGTCGAGCACCCGGACCTTGACCACGTCGCCGGACTTCACCACCTCGCGGGGGTCCTTCACGAAGGTCCGGGACATCGCCGAGACGTGCACCAGACCGTCCTGGTGCACCCCGACGTCGACGAACGCGCCGAACGCGGCCACGTTGGTGACCACGCCCTCCAGCACCATTCCCGGCGTCAGATCGCTGATCTTCTCCACCCCCTCGACGAAGGTGGCGGTGCGGAACTCGGGGCGGGGATCCCGGCCCGGCTTCTCCAGCTCGGCGAGGATGTCGGTGACGGTGGGGAGGCCGAACCGGTCGTCGACGAAGTCGGTTGCCCGCAGCCCGCGCAGGATGCCGCTCTTGCCGATCACCGAGCGCAGGTCCTGCCCCGTGGTGGAGAGGATCCGGCGCACCACCGGGTACGCCTCGGGGTGCACGCTGGAGGAGTCCAGCGGGTCGTCTCCGTCGGGGATGCGCAGGAAGCCGGCGCACTGCTCGAACGCCTTCGGCCCGAGCCGGGCCACCTTCTTCAGCTCGGTACGTGAGCGGAACGGCCCGTTGGCGTCCCGGTGCAGCACGATGTTCTCGGCCAGGCCGGCGCCGATCCCGGAGACCCGGGTCAGCAGTGGCGCGGAGGCGGTGTTGACGTCCACGCCGACCGCGTTGACGCAGTCCTCCACAACCGCGTCCAGCGACCGGGACAGCTTCACCTCGGACAGGTCGTGCTGGTACTGACCGACGCCGATCGAGCGCGGGTCGATCTTGACCAGCTCCGCGAGGGGGTCCTGGAGGCGGCGGGCGATGGAGACCGCGCCGCGCAGCGACACGTCCATCCCGGGCAGCTCCTGCGAGGCGTACGCGGAGGCGGAGTAGACCGACGCGCCGGCCTCGGAGACCATCACCTTGGTCAGGTTGAGCTGCGGGTGCCGGGCGATCAGCTCACCGGCGAGCTTGTCGGTCTCGCGGGAGGCGGTGCCGTTGCCGATCGCGATCAGCTCCACCCCGTGCGCCCCGGCCAGCCGGGCGAGGGTCTCCACCGACGCGTCCCACTGCCGGCGCGGCTCGTGCGGGTAGATGGTGTCGGTGGCGACCACCTTGCCGGTGGCGTCCACCACGGCGACCTTCACACCGGTCCGCAGACCCGGGTCCAGGCCCATCGTGGGCCGGGTGCCGGCCGGCGCGGCGAGCAGCAGGTCCCGCAGGTTGGTGGCGAAGACCCGCACCGCCTCCTCCTCGGCGGCCTGCCACAGCCGCATCCGCAGGTCCGCGCCGAGGTGGATCAGGATCCGGGTACGCCACGCCCAGCGGACCGTGTCGGTCAGCCAGCGGTCGGCCGGGCGGCCCGCGTCGGACACCCCGAACCGGCCGGCGATGGCCGCCTCGTACCGGGTCGGGCCGGTCGGTACGGTGTCCGCCTCGCCCGCCTCCTCCGACTCCATCGTCAGGTCGAGCACGCCCTCCTTCTCGCCCCGGAACATCGCCAGGATCCGGTGCGAGGGCAACTTCGGGTACGGCTCGGAGAAGTCGAAGTAGTCGGCGAACTTGGCGCCGGCCGCCTCCTGACCCTCGCGTACCCGGGAAACCAGCCGGCCCCGCGACCACATCTGCTCGCGCAGCGTGCCGATCAGGTCGGCGTCCTCGGCGAAGATCTCGATGAGGATGGCCCGGGCGCCCTCCAGCGCGGCGGCGGCGTCGGCGACGCCCTTCTCCTCATCGACGAACCCGGCGGCGGTGGCACGCGGGTCCTGACCCGGGTCGGCCAGCAGCGTCTCGGCCAACGGCGCCAACCCGGCCTCGCGGGCGATCTGCGCCCGGGTCCGCCGCTTCGGCTTGTACGGGAGGTAGATGTCCTCCAGCCGGGACTTCGAGTCGGCGGCCATGATCTGCGCCTCGAGGGCCTCGTCGAGCTTGCCCTGGCTGCGGATGGACTCCAGCACCGCGGCCCGCCGCTCGTCCAGCTCGCGCAGGTAACGCAGCCGCTCCTCCAGGGTGCGCAGCTGGGTATCGTCGAGCAGGCCGGTGGCCTCCTTGCGGTAGCGGGCGATGAACGGCACTGTGGCGCCGCCGTCGAGCAGCTCCACGGCCGCCCGCACCTGACGCTCGGCCACGCCGAGCTCGTCGGCGATCCGCTGATGAACAGACTGGGTCACGATCTCGATCCGCCTTCGACTCGATCCGCCTTCACAGAGCGGGTACGCCTGCATTCTGCCGGGCGGGTCGGGGCGCTGTCGCCGCGCCCGGCCGGGGCGGGGGACCGAACCCCCGCGCCCGGCCGGGGTGACCGGCGGCGGTCCGGTCGGGCCTGCGCTAGCGTGGCGATCATGGAATCTGCTGCGGATCCGCGCGCCCGGCGGCTCTTCGGCGGCAGCGCCCGAGCCCTCGGCGACCTCACGGCCAACCCGTTCCGCGCCGACCGGGACCGGATCGTCGGCTCGCCGTTCTTCGCCCGCCTCGGCGGTGTCACCCAGGTGATCAGCCCGGTCGGCTCCGGGCTGCTGGTGCACAACCGGCTCACCCACAGCCTCAAGGTCGCCCAGGTGGCCCGGGCGGTCGCCGAACGGCTGAGCGGCGACGAGCGCTGGCGTGACCTGCTCGACAAGCTCGGTGGCTGCGACCCCGACGTGGTGGAGGCGGCGGCCCTCGCCCACGACCTCGGGCACCCACCGTTCGGGCACCTGGGGGAGCGGGTGCTGGACCGGCTGGCCCGCCAGCGCCTCGGCCTCTCCGACGGTTTCGAGGGCAACGCGCAGTCGTACCGGATCGTCACCAGCACCGAGATCCGCGGCGCGGCCACCACCGGGTTGGACCTGACCGCGGCGGTCCGCGCGGCGATGCTGAAGTACCCGTGGACCCGCCTGGACCACCCCGACCCGCACCCCCGCACGATGGACCCGCCGCCGCGCGGCGCCACCCCGCCGCCGGACGACCCGGAGAGCGGCTCGTCGAAGTTCGGCGCCTACCGGACCGAGCTGGACGACCTGCGGCAGGCCCGGGCGCCGTTCGCCGGTCGCATCCCGGACTGGCAGCAGACAGTGGAGGCGTCGGTGATGGACACCGCCGACGACATCGCGTACGCCATCCACGACGTGGAGGACTTCTACCGGGTCGGGGTGCTCCAGCAGGGTTCGGTCTCCGCGGAGTTGATGGCCTGGCAGCGCGAGAGCGGGCAGCTGCGGGCGATCACCGACGCGGCGCTGGCCACGGCGGCCCGGCGACCCGGGGCGGCGATCGAGCGGCTGCGCCGGCAACTGCACCGCAAGGACGCCTGGATCGCCGACGACGACGCGTTCGCCGCCGCCGTCGAGCACGTCCGCGAGGAGTTGGTGGACGGGCTGCTCGCGATGCCGTTCGACGGCTCGATCGAGGCCGAGCAGTACGTGGCCCGGTTCTCCGCCCGCTGGTCCACCCGCTTCGTCGAGGCGATCACGGTCACCGAACAGCCGTCGGTGCGCTCCGGGCACGTGCTGCTGGGCTGCGCCCAGTGGCACGAGGTGCAGGTGCTCAAGTTCGTCCACCACCGGTTCGTGCTGGCCCGCCCGGACCTCGCCCTGCACCAGCGCGGCCAGGCCCGGCTGTTGGGCACCCTGGTCGAGGCGCTCTGGGAGTGGCTGCTCGACCCGGAGGAGGAGTCCCGGCTGCCCCGGCGGCTGCACGACCTGGTGGAGTTGGCCGAGGCGGAGCTGCACCCGCGTACCCCGGACCGGATCGGTCGCGCCCGGGGCCGAGCCATCGTGGACTTCGTCGCGCAGCTCACCGACGGTCAGGCGGTGGCCATGCTGGACGCGCTCTCCGGCCGCTCCGGCGCGCTCTGGACCGACGCGTTCGTGCTCTGACCCGACGTCGGGCGGTGCCTGCGTTGGCCTGGCTCAGGCGACCGACTGCCACCACCCGTCGACGGCGGGCGGCTCGTCGACGACGACCCGCTCGCCCGGCCGGGGCACGGCGAGCCGCACGTCGCGGGCCTTCGCCTCGGCCCACAGCCGGTCGACCGGCTCGGACCAGTCGTGCAGGGCCAGGTTGAACGTCGCCCAGTGCACCGGCACGAACAGCCCGCCGCGCAGGTCGAGGTGGGCGTCGACCGCCTCCTCCGGGAACATGTGGATCGTCGGCCAGGCCCTGTCGTACGCGCCGATCTGCATCAGCGTCACGTCGAACGGCCCGTGCTCGGCGCCGATCTCGGCGTACCCGTCGAAGTATCCGGAGTCGCCGGTGTAGAAGACCTTGCGGCGCGCCCCGGCCACCACCCACGAACTCCAGAGCGTGCCGTCGCGGCGCAGCCCGCGTCCAGAGAAGTGCTGGGCGGCGGTGGCGGTGATCTCCAGCCCGGCGACCTGGTGCGACTCGGACCAGTCCAGCTCGATGATCCGCTCGGCGGGTACGCCCCAGCGGTCCAGGTGCGCGCCCACGCCGAGCGGCACCAGGAACGGCGCGGACTGCCCGGCGAGCAGCGCTCGCACGGTGGCCATGTCGAGGTGGTCGTAGTGGTCGTGCGAGATCAGGATGGCGTCCAGCGGGGGCAGCTCGTCGATGCCCACCGGTGGCTCGTGCAGCCGGCGCGGGCCGACCAGACCCGACGGGGAGCACCTGTCGCTCCACACCGGGTCGAGCAGCACCCGCCGGCCCTCGATCTCGATCAACGTCGAGGCGTGGCCGTACCAGACGATGTTGAGCTCGTCGGCGGTGTCGGCGGCGTCCGGCCCGCCGGCGCTCGGACGCAGCAGCGGCACCGGCGCGGTCGGACGCCGCTTCTGCTTGCCGAAGATCAGCTCGCGGACCAGGTTGCGCCCCGGCTCGGCGATCATCGTGCGGGTGCCGGCCCGGTTGTGGAAGGTGCCCTCGCGGAACTGCGGCGAGCGGGCCGCCCGTTCCGCCCGCGCCCCGCTGAGGCGGCCACCCAGCGCCGCCGGGACATCCCGGGCGACCCAGGCCAGGCCGGCGAGCGCGGCCAGGCCAGCGGCGCCCCGCATCCGTCGCCCGAGCGACCGTTCGACGTCCGTGTTCTGCGCTCGTGCCATTGCCGTCCCTCCGACGTGTCCGCCCTACACGGTAGTCACCCGGACCGACCCGTGCCTCGGTGGTCGGCACGCCGGGTCGGTCGCCGACAGCGGCGACCGACCCGGGACGGACCTACGGGGTGCCCTAGCCGCCGTTGCTGGGGCGTCGGGCGGTGATCCGGAACGTCTTGCCGACGCCCGCGATCCGGTCAACCGCGGCCAGGAACTTGGGGCCCATGGCGGCCCGGGCCTGCACCGCCGGGTGGGTCGCGCCGAAGTCCTCCGGGCTGGCCTGCCCGTCGGCGAAGAGCGCGTAGGTGAGCACCGCCGCGCCGGAGCGGTCGAAGATCACACCCGCCTCGTGCCGGGCGTCGGCGAACCAACCGGCCTTGGTGGCGATCCGGGCCCGCTCGTCCGAGGACATGGTGCGCCGGATGCCGTCGGTGAAGGCCACCGGGGAGCGCAGGATGCCCAACAGGTACGTCGTCGAGGCGGGGGAGAGCAGCGTGCCGGCGACCAGGGCGCGCAGCAGGTCGTGCGTCTCCCGGGGGGTGCTGGTGCCGAGGAAGAACCGGTTCGGGTTGGCCACCAGCTGGACCTGGGTGTTCGGGAAACCCTTGGCGACCAGGATGGAGTTGATCTCGGCGGCCGGAGCGACCAGCCCGCACAACCGCACCGCCGTGTCGTCCGAGACGGTCAGCAGGTTGGCCAGCACGTGCCCGATGGTCACCAGGCTCGGGTACGCGCCGTCCAGGCTGAAGATGCCGTCACCACCCGGTACGACGATCGCCGCGCTCACCTCGACCTGCTGGTCCAGGGTGAGCAGCCCACGGTCGACCTTGTCGAGCACCGCCGTGGCGACGGCGATCTTGTTGACGCTGTACGCCTCGATCCGCCGGTCCGCGTCAGCCTCCACGGCGACCACCGGCGCGCCGGCCGGGTCGGCGACACTGACGTACGCCTGCCAGTTGCCGCCGGCCTCGGCGCTGTGCTTGGTGAAGACGGAGGCGACCCGACGGGCGGCCCGAGCGGGGGTGGTCGGCGACGCCTCGGAGACGTCGGCGGCGCTCGCCGGGGCGGCGGCACCCAGCACCGTGCCGGCGGTGGCCACAGTGCCCAAGCCGAGCGCCGTTCTGCGGTTCAGTCGCATGGTCAATCGTCTCCCCGATCGTGGTGTGCCAGAGCGCTTGCTGGCCCACCACCCTAGGCGAGTTGATCGACGCACGAGGCCCCCGAACATGTCCCGAACGAGTCCGAACAGGTCAACCGAACCGTCGGCGCAGTGCGGCGCCCACCGCAGTGACCGGCCCGAACACGAGTTGCCGCAGGTCGGGCAGATGACCGCCGCGGACCGCCTCGCCGGAGGGGTTGGGGGCGAAGACCGAGCCGTCGTGCGCGGCGACGGACCGTCCACTCAGGCCCGCCGCCCGCATCAACGGGCCGACGAGGACGTCGTAGACCCCCGGCAGGACGGTGAAGCCGGCCCGCAGCACCACGTTGAGTCGGCCCACGGACACCTCCCGGCGAGGCCGGTCCACACAGTCCACGATGGCCCGACCCACCCGCTGCGGGCCGGCGACCGGCGGCGGAGGTCGCCCGATCCGGCCCAGATAGTTGGCCGCCTGCTGGTACACCGGAGTGTCCACACTGCCCGGATTGACCAGACACAGCCGGATCCCCGGGCTGTCCCGCAACTCCTGCTGCACCGTCCGGACCAGGCCCTGCAACCCCCACTTGCTCGCCACGTACGCGCTCATGTACGGCGCGGTGATGTGCCCGAGCACCGAACCGGTGAGGATCACCGTGCCGGCCCCGGCGGCCCGGAAGTGCCGCAGCGCCACCCGTACCGAACCGGCGGCGCCGAGCAGGTCGGTGCGCACCACCTGGTCGAAGACCCGTTCCGGCAACTCGTCGAAGCGTCCGTAGGCCATCACCGCCGCCGTGTGCACCCACACGTCGATACGACCGAAGCGGTCCAACGCCGCACCCGCGAGCGCGTCCAGCGCGTCCGGCTCGGTCACGTCGGTCGGCACGGTCAGCACGTCGACGTCGGCGCACTCAGCGCGTACCTCGGCCAGGGTCGTGGTGGCGCGAGCCGCGAGGACCAAACGGTCACCGCGCTCGGCGAACGCCCGGGCCGTCGCCCGGCCGATCCCGCTGCTCGCGCCAACGATCACGACCACCCGGCTCACGGTGCCACTTGAATTCGTGACTGCGGGGCTCGCAACCCCGGCTCACTCCTCGCACTCACGGCTGGAGCACGACCTTGATGCAGCCGTCCTCCTTCTTCTGGAACATCTCGTACGCCTGCGGCGCCCGCGCCAGCGGCAACCGGTGGGTACGCAGGTCCTCCACGCCCAGCGGGTCGTCGTCGCCGGAGAGCAGCGGCAGGATCTCGTCGGTCCAGCGGCGCACGTGACACTGCCCCATCCGCAGCTGGATGCCCCGGTCGAACATCTCCATCAGCGGCATCGGGTCCGCCTCGCCGCCGTACACCCCGGAGAGCGACACGGTGCCGCCGCGGCGAACCGCCTTGAGCGCGGCGTGCAGGACGGACAGCCGGTCCACACCCGCCCGGTCGGTCATCGTCTGGGCCAGCTTGTCCGGCAACAGCCCGGCTGCGGTCTGCGCCAACTTCCCCGCCGGCGAACCGTGCGCCTCCATCCCGACCGCGTCGATCACCGCGTCCGGGCCGCGGCCGTCGACCAGGTCGATCAGCGCGCCCGGCACGTCGGACAGTTCGCTGACGTCGAGCACCTCAATGCCGTGCCGGCGGGCCAACTCCAGCCGCTCGGGAACCAGGTCCAGCCCGATCACCCGGCCCGCGCCGAGGTGGCGGCCGATCCGCGCGCAGAACTGCCCGACCGGACCCAACCCGAAGACGGCCAGGGTGCCGCCCGGCGGGGTGTCCGCGTACTTCACCGCCTGCCACGCGGTGGGCAGAATGTCGGACAGGTAGAGGTAGCGCTCGTCGGCGCCGGTCTGCGGGATCTTGATCGGCCCGAAGTGGGCCTGCGGTACGCGCAGGTACTCGGCCTGCCCGCCCGGCACCGAACCGTAGAGCGAGGTGTAGCCGAACAGGGACGCGCCCTTGCCCTCGCTGGTGACCTGGGTGGTCTCGCACTGGGCGTAGAGCTGGCGCGAGCACATCCAGCAACTGCCGCAGGCGATGTTGAACGGCACCACCACCCGGTCGCCCGGCTTGAGCCCGGTCACCTCCGACCCGACCTCCTCGACGATGCCCATCGGCTCGTGGCCCAGGACGTCACCCGGCTTCAGGTACGGCCCGAGCACCTCGTACAGGTGCAGGTCGGAACCGCAGATCGCGGTCGAGGTGATCTTCACGATCGCGTCGGTCGGCTCCTCGATCCGGGGGTCCGGGACCTCTTCGACCCGTACGTCCCGTTTGCCCTGCCAGGTCAAGGCCTTCATGTCCATCGTCTCCTCTCGCCGTCTCCGGAGACTGCTACCCGGGCGCGGGCACTTGAACCGGCTGGGCGGCAGGACCGTCTCGGGCCGGTCGGGTGGTCGCGGTCGGGGCTGGGGGCGACCGTCTCCGGCTTCGAGCGGTCAGGCTTGATCCCTACGCCGGGAACCGTCGCCCCCAGCCCATGGGCGGCCGCCGCCCGTACGCCTCCTGCGCCGGCCCGTGAACTGCGGCCGGCGGGTGGTCGCTGCCCGTGCGCTTCCTGCGCCGGCCGGTGAGCCCGGTGCCCCGTGCGCCGCGCGCCAATGTGACCGCCTTGCCCACTTATGTCGTGTTGGTTCGGGTTCGCTGCGGCGAGGTTGAGTTGATCAACTCGCGTTTCCTGAAGTCGCGGTATCCGAGGCGCGGTGACAGGCCGACTTCACGGAACCCGAGTGGATCATGCATTGGGCTGGGTGGGCTGCATCTGCGCCGCCTCGGCGTCGCGCGCATCGTTGGGCGCCGCTCCCGACGCTCTATGACCCATGCCACATGCGATCCCCGTCAGCAATCGGGGCGCTGTCCCGCTCAACTCACGAGAGCACGCCAAAGGACACGCCAAAGGACAGGAGCAACACATGAAGCACCGCATCGTCGTTCTCGGCGCCGGCTATGCCGGGACCCACGTGGCCGGGAACCTGGCCCGCCGGCTGTCCCCGGTGGACATCGAGATCACCGTGGTCAACGTTGAGCCGGACTTCGTCGAGCGTCTGCGGCTGCACCAGCTCGCCACCGGCCAGAAGATCGCGGCTCCGAAGCTCGCCGACGTCTTCGGGGGCACGGGGATACGGCTGCGCCTGGCCCGTGTCAGCGCCGTGGACCCCGAGCGCCAGGTCGTCGCCGTGGCCGACGCCGATGCTGGCGGCGAGATCGGCTACGACACGCTTGTCTACGCGCTCGGCAGCCACGGCAACGACTGTGGCGTCCCCGGCGTGGCCGAGTACGCCTTCGACATCGCCGCCCGGCCCTCGGCGCTGCGCCTGCGCGAGCGCCTGGACAGCCTGGGCAGGCGCAGCGAATGCGGGAGGGTGCTGGTCGTCGGCGACGGGTTGACCGGCATCGAGACCGCCACCGAGATCGCCGAATCCCGGCCCGGCCTGTCGGTGGCGCTGGTCGCCCGCGGCGAACTGGGTGCCCGGCTCTCCGCCGGAGCCCGCAGCCACCTGCGCCAGGCCTGCGACCGGCTGGGCATCACCGTCCTGGAGTACACCAGCGTCGAAGCCGTCGAAGCGACGCGGGTGCTGTGCGCCGACGGCACCGTCCTGGCGTCAGACGCGACCGTGTGGACGGCCGGGTTCGCGGTCAGCCCCATCGCCGCCGCCAGCGGGCTGGAGGTCACCGGGAACGGTCAGATCGTCGTCGACCGCACCATGCGGTCGGTCTCGCACCCGAACGTCTACGCCGCCGGCGACAGCGCCTACGCCATCGGTGACAACGGGCAGCCGCTGCCGATGTCCTGCGCTTCGGCCGGCTACACCGGCATGCAGGCGATCGAGGCGATCGTGGGACGCCTGACCGGCCACAAGATTGCGAACACCAAGCTGGGCTACCCGGGTAACCACATCAGCCTTGGGCGGCGGGACGGGATCCTGCAGATGGTCGACGACGAAGCGCAAGCAAAGCCGAGGTATGTGGGCGGCCGGAAGGCCGCACGGGTCAAGGCGGGCATCCTCAAGACCTCGCTGTGGGCCGTCTCGCACCCGACCTTCGGCCTGCCCAAGCGCAGGCACCGCCTGGCCGCGGTGCCGGATGCGTCCCGCCGGACAGACGGTCGCGTAGTCGCCTAGGTTGGTCCGCGTGGACAGCATCGCCAATGATCGCTTCGACGCCAGCCGGTTCGAGGCCAGCCGAAACCGGCTGGTCTCGCTGGCGTACCGGCTTCTGGGCTCCGCCGCCGACGCCGAAGACGCCGTGCAGGATGCGTTCCTGCACTGGCAGGCCGCCGACCGGCAGCGGATCATGGTGCCGGAGGCATGGCTGACCAAGGTCGTCACCAACCTGTGCCTCGACCGGCTCCGCTCGGCCCAGGTCCGCCGCGAACGCACCGTCGGCGCCTGGCTGCCCGAACCGCTCCTCGACGGTGACCCGATGCTCGGCCCAGCCGACACGTTCGAGCAGCGCGAATCGGTCTCCCTGGCTGTGTTGACGCTCATGGAGCGCCTGTCACCCGTTGAGCGGGCCGTCTACGTCCTGCGCGAGGCGTTCTCCTACAGCCACTCCGAGGTCGCCGAGATCCTCGACATCACCGAGTCCGCAAGCCAACAGCACCTGCACCGGGCCCGGCGCCACATCACCACCGCCCGCCGCCGCAGCGGTGAGGTCGACCCGGCATCTGCCCGCAGGATCGTCGAGGAATTCCTCGCCGCTGCCTCCTCGGGCCGCACCGAACGGCTGGTGGCGCTACTCGCCGACGACGCGACTGCGATCTCCGACGGCGCCGGCCTGACCGAGACGCTGCTGCGGTACGACACTCCGCAGCGCATCGCCGCCGTCGTACGGGCCGGCTTCAAACCCACACCCGCGAAGCGGCGACTTGCCGGCGGTACGCCCGCCATCCACTACGCGCTCGTCAACCGCGCCCCCGCCATCCTCTTCGTGCTCGGCGACCAGGTCGTCGGCGCCGTGACGCTCGACATCACCAACGGCAAGATCGCAACTGTGCGTGGCATCGCCGCCCCTATCCGCCTTGCCCGCCTCACCGAAGCCTGGCGGCAGCACGAACCGGACACGCCGCTCATCGCCCAGTGGTGACGAGGTCCTGGGACGGAACCTGCGCTGCCACGGGCTGACGGACGCCGAGGTGCGGAAGGGGATGAGCCGGCCTCCCGCAAGCTCACCGGCCGGCCGTCTTCCTCGTCACCGTGACAGCCGCTCTGGTCGTCGATCTCGCGTACCACAGCGCATGACGTACCGGCCGCTGCTTGCCGAACGTCCGGCGCGAACCGGGTGAGTGGCCGGTCTCACGCGCTGTTACGCCAACCCCCCAGGCGGTGTCTTGTGGCCGAACACCGCGAACGAGGGAGACACCATGAGGGAGAACATCAACGTGGTCGTGGTCGGCGGCGGATATGCCGGCGTCATGGCGGCCAACCGCCTCAGCCAGCGCGACAACGTGACCGTTACGCTGGTCAACCCGCGGCCGAGCTTCGTTCACCGCATTCGCCTGCACCAGCTCGTCGGCGGAACCGGCGACGCGGTCGTCGGCTACCGGGAGGTCCTGGCCGACCGCGTCCGGCTGGTGGTCGACACCGCGACCCGGATCGACGCGGCCGAGCGCACCGTTTCGTTGGCGAACGAAAGCACGGTGGGCTACGACTACCTCATCTACGCGGTGGGCAGCGGCAGCGCCGTCCCGAGTGTGCCCGGAGCATCCGAGTACGCCCACAACATGGCCAGCCTGGAGGAGGCACAGCAACTGCGGGCGGTGCTCGACGCCACACCGACGACGGACGTGGTGACGGTGGTCGGAGGGGGCGCGACAGGCATCGAGGTCGCCGCCGAGTTGGCGGCCGAGGGCCGCACCGTGACCCTTGCGTGTGGCAAGGTGCTCCACCCGTATCTGCACCCGAGGATTCGCCGCACGTTCGCCAAGCGGCTGGCCAAGCTCGGGGTGACCATCATCGACGGTCCTGGTGCGAAGGTCACCGCGGTGAGCCGCGACGCCGTCCTGCTCGGGGACGGCCGCGAGCTGCGCAGCACGGTGACCGTCTGGACGGCCGGGTTCAGCGTCCCCGACCTGGCTGCCCGCAGCGGGCTCACGACCGACGCGGCCGGACGTCTCCTGACCGACGAGACGCTTACCAGCATCGACGACGACCGCATCGTCGCCGCTGGGGACTCGGCCGCACCGTCGGACATGCCGCTACGGATGAGCTGCCAGTCGGCCAATCCACTCGGCGCCCATGCGGCCGACACCGTGCTCGCTCGGATCGCGGGCGGACAGCCCGCGACCATCGCCATCGGCTTCTTCGGGCAGTGCGTCAGCCTGGGCCGCGGCGCCGCCACCGTACAGATCGCCTCGAAGAACGACGTTGCCAAGGGTTTCGCTGTCGGCGGCCTCCTCGGCGCGAAGATCAAGAGCAGCAGTTTCCCCGGCCTGATCGAGCACCTGGCGCATGAGGCGCACAAGCCCGGCTCCTACACCTGGAAGTTCCGCGATGACACCCGTCATCAGCGGCTCCAGGCGCTCGCCGCCCGCTGAACCGACCAGGAAATGGAAGGTATTGCAGTGAATACGCCGCCAGCCGACCCTGCCACTGAAACCTTCGTGGCCCACCGGAACCTGCTGTTCACCGTCGCCTACGAGATGCTCGGATCGGCGGCCGACGCCGAAGACGTCCTTCAGGAGACCTGGCTGCGCTGGGTCAAAGTGGACCTGGCGCGGGTGAACGACCAGCGGGCCTACCTGGTCCGGGTCACCACCCGGCAGTCGCTCAACCGGCTGCGTACGATGCAGCGTCGCAAGGAGGCGTACGTCGGCTCCTGGCTGCCGGAGCCGCTGCTCACCGCACCGGACGTGGCTGACGACGTCGAGCTCGCGGAGAACATGTCGATGGCGCTCATGCTCGTCCTCGAAACGTTGGCACCGACCGAACGTGCCGTGTTCGTCCTACGTGAAGTCTTCGACGTCAGTTACGACGAGATCGCGGCAGCCCTCGACAAGAGCCCTTCGGCGGTCCGCCAGATCGCATACCGCGCCCGCCAGCACGTCGACGCCCGCCGCCCACGCCAGGTGGTTCCTGCGAGTTTGACCCGGGCGGCACTGGACTCGCTGCGGCACGCGATCGAAACCGGGGACCTGCGAGGCCTGCTCGACGTGCTCGCCCCAGACGTGGTCCTGGTGGCCGACGGCGGTGGCATCAAACAGGCTGCGTTGCGGCCGGTCATCGGCGCCGACAAGGTGGCCCGCATGTTCGTCACCGGCATCGCCAAGGTGGACAGCATCCTCACCGCCGAGCCCACCGTGGTCAACGGCAACCCATCACTCGTGCTGCGCCTGGACGGCCAGCTCGACGGAATCCTCGCCGTCCGCGTCGAGGACGCCGGCATCACCGGTCTCTACTACGTCCGCAATCCGGAAAAGCTCACCCGCGTCGAGTCTGCAACCCCGCTCACCCTGCGATGAACACCGCCCGATTCGGAGGAGGAAACATGGCCATTCAGGCCAAGCCGGCAACCGACGCATCGCCGTCGCCCTGGACCGCGGTGGCCCGGGCCGTCGCCCTGCTCACGGTGGCCGTCAGCGTGCTGCTGACCGCCTTCGCCTGGCCCTCGATACGTTCGTCGGTGCACGACGTGCCGATCGCCGTCGCCGGGCCGGCGCCTGCGGTCAGACAGATCAGCACGGTCCTCGACGAGCGCCTTCCCGACGCCTTCGAGATCACCGAAGTCGCCGACACCGCCGCCGCCGACCAGCTCATCCGCGACCGCGACGTGTACGGGGCGATCGACGTCAGCTCCGATACCCCACAGGTCATCCACGCCACCGCCGCCAGCGCGGCCGTCGCCCAGACCCTCAACAGCATCGCCACCGCGCTCAGCCAGCCGCAGTTCCAGGGCGCCGGCACGGAGGCCACCGTCCGTGACCTCGTCCCGCTGCCGCCCGACGACCCGCGTGGTGCCGGGCTGGCCGCCGGCGGGCTGCCCCTCGTCATGGGCGGTCTGCTCGCCGCACTTCTGCTGACCAGACTTGTCCTTGGCACCACCCGTCGGGTCATCGGAGCGTTCGCCTTCGCCGTCACCGGCGGCCTGGCCGTGTCGGCCATACTGCAGTTCTGGCTCGGCTCCCTGACCGGCTCCTACTGGGCGAACACCGGCGCGGTCGCCCTGACCGTCGCGGCCACCTCCCTGAGCATCCTCGGGCTGGAGTCCGTGCTCGGATACGCCGGGCTCGGCCTGGGCGCGGCCACGATGATGCTCATCGGCAATCCCTTGTCGGGCACCGCGACCGCGCCCGAAATGCTGCCCGGCTGGTCCGGCATGCTCGGCCAACTGCTACCGCCCGGCGCGGGAGGTTGGCTGCTGCGATCCACCGCCTTCTTCGACGGCCGCGGCGCCACCCATTCGATCATCGTCCTCGCCACGTGGCTAACGCTCGGCATACTGCTGTGCCTCGCAGGCAGCCTGCGCCGGCGACGCCCGGCAGCCGAACCAGTGACCACCGCTCAGCCGGCCGCACAGGCGACCGTGTGAGGTGCAGCGGCGGCGTCACTCGCATCGAGGTTGCGCCGCCGCTGTCCAGCACTCCCGACTGTCACGATCGGACGCACTCATCTGGGTGCCGGCTCGGACCGCAACCGCCCAGCCATACGCCGACCGCCGAACGCCAGACCGCCGTACCCAGGAAGGGATACGGCGGTCTGGCGTGGTGCCGGTGGACGTCAGGAACCGGGGGTGTTGTTGGCTCCCTTGGCGGTGGCCGCGAGGTAGTCGCGGTTGAGCCGGCCGATGGTGTTCAGCGGGATGCCCTTCGGGCAGGCCGGGGTGCATTCGCCGGCGTTGGTGCAGCCGCCGAAGCCGGCCTCGTCGTGCGCGTCGACCATGCCGATCACCCGGGTGTAGCGCTCCGGCTGGCCCTGCGGCAGGAGCGAGAGTTGGGTGAGCTTGGCGGCGGTGAAGAGCATGCCAGAGCCGTTCGGGCAGGCTGCCACGCAGGCGCCGCAACCGATGCAGGCGGCCGACTCGAAGGCGGCGTCGGCGTTGGCCTTGGCGACCGGGGTGGAGTGGGCTTCGGGCGCGCTGCCGGTGGGCGCTGTGACGTAGCCGCCAGCTGCGATGATCTTGTCGAAGGCGCTCCGGTTGACGACCAGGTCCTTGACGACCGGGAAGGCGCTGGCCCGCCACGGCTCGATGTCGATGGTCTCGCCGTCCTTGAACTGCCGCATGTGCAGCTGGCACGCGGTGGTGCCGCGCTGCGGCCCGTGCGCGTCGCCGTTGATCATCAGGCCGCACATGCCGCAGATGCCCTCGCGGCAGTCGTGGTCGAACGCCACCGGGTCCTCGCCCGCGAGGATCAGCCGTTCGTTGAGCACGTCGAGCATCTCCAGGAACGACATGTCCGGGGACACGTCGTCGACCGGGTAGGTCACCATCCGACCCTTGTCCTCAGGGCCCTTCTGGCGCCAGATGCGCAGGGTCAGGTTCACTTGTAGCTCCGCTGCGTGGGGTGGACGTATTCGAACTTCAGGTCTTCCTTGTGCAGCACCGAGGGCTCGCCGTCGGCGGTGAACTCCCAGGCCGCCACGTACGCGAACCGGTCGTCGTCGCGCTGCGCCTCACCGTCGGGGGTCTGGTGCTCGGCCCGGAAGTGGCCGCCGCAGGACTCCTCGCGGTGCAGGGCGTCGATGCACATCAGCTCGGCCAGTTCGAAGAAGTCGGCCACCCGGCCGGCCTTCTCCAGCGACTGGTTGAGTTCCTCGCCGGTGCCGGACACCTTGACCCGCTGCCAGAACTGTTCGCGCAGGGCGCGGATCTCGTCGATCGCCTTGCGCAGCCCGGCCTCGCTGCGCTCCATGCCGCAGTGCTCCCACATGATCTGGCCCAGTTCCCGGTGGAACGAGTCCACGGTCCGGTCGCCGTTCACCGCGAGCAGCCGCTGGACGCGGTCCTCGACGTCGGTGCGTGCCTCGACGGCCGCCGGGTGGCTGGCGTCGACCTTCTCCAGCGGACCGGAGGCCAGGTAGTTGGCGATGGTGGTGGGCAGCACGAAGTAGCCGTCGGCGAGGCCCTGCATCAGCGCCGAGGCGCCGAGCCGGTTCGCGCCGTGGTCGGAGAAGTTCGCCTCACCGATCACGAACAGGCCGGGGATGTTCGACTGGAGGTCGTAGTCGACCCACAGGCCGCCCATCGTGTAGTGCACGGCGGGGTAGATGCGCATCGGCACCTCGTACGGGTCCTCGCCGGTGATCCGCTCGTACATCTCGAAGAGGTTGCCGTACTTGGCCTCGATGGCCTTGCGGCCCAGCCGCCCGATCGCGTCGGCGAAGTCGAGGTAGACGCCGAGCTTGGTCGGCCCGACGCCCCGGCCCTCGTCGCACACGTTCTTCGCGGCGCGGGAGGCGATGTCGCGGGGGACCAGGTTGCCGAAGGAGGGGTAGATCCGCTCCAGGTAGTAGTCCCGCTCGTCTTCCGGGATGTCCTTCGGGCTGCGGTCGTCGCCCTTGGTCTTCGGCACCCAGACCCGGCCATCGTTGCGCAGCGACTCGCTCATCAGGGTCAGCTTCGACTGGTGGTCGCCGGAGACCGGGATGCAGGTCGGGTGGATCTGCGTGTAGCACGGGTTGGCGAAGTACGCGCCCTTGCGGTGCGCGCGCCAGGTGGCGGTGACGTTGCAGCCCTTGGCGTTGGTGGAGAGGTAGAAGACGTTGCCGTAGCCGCCGGAGGCGAGCACCACGGCGTCGGCCATCTCGGTGCTGATCTCGCCGGTGACCAGGTCCCGGACCACGATGCCCCGGGCCTTGCCGTCGACGAGAACCAGCTCCAGCATCTCGTGCCGGGCGTTCATCTCCACGTTGCCCAGGCCGATCTGCCGTTCGAGGGCCTGGTACGCGCCGAGCAGCAACTGCTGGCCGGTCTGGCCCCGGGCGTAGAAGGTGCGCTGCACCTGGGCGCCACCGAAGGAGCGGGTGTCCAGCAGGCCGCCGTACTCGCGGGCGAACGGCACCCCCTGGGCGACGCACTGGTCGATGATGTTGACCGACACCTCGGCGAGCCGGTGCACGTTCGACTCCCGGGAGCGGAAGTCGCCGCCCTTGACGGTGTCGTAGAAGAGCCGGTGCACGGAGTCGCCGTCGTTGCGGTAGTTCTTCGCCGCGTTGATGCCGCCCTGTGCCGCGATGGAGTGCGCCCGGCGCGGGCTGTCCTGGTAGCAGTAGGACTTGACGTGGTAGCCCTGCTCGGCCAGGGTCGCGGCGGCGGAGCCGCCGGCCAGGCCGGTGCCGACCACGATCACCGTCATCTTGCGGCGGTTCGCGGGGTTGACCAGCTTGGCCTCGAAGCGCCGGGTCTCCCAACGCTTCTCGACCGGGCCGGCGGGAGCCTTGGTGTCGGCGATCGGGTCGCCCTCGGTGAAGAGTTCCATGTCAGGACACCAATCCGGTGAGTACGGCGAACGGGACCACCAGGTACCCGGCGCAGAGCAGCACGGCGAAGACCAGAGCCGCGGTACGCGCCCTGCGCTCGCCGCGCGGCGTCTGCTGGCCGAGGCTGCGGAACGCGCTGAACGCGCCGTGGCGCAGGTGGAAGCCCACCGCGAGGATGGCCAGCGTGTAGAAGAGCGTGACGTACCAGCGTTCCGGGGCGAAGTCGGCGACGACGTTGCCGTACGGCTTGCTGGCGTCGCCGACCGGGTTCAGCGTGCCGGTGGTCAGGTCCAGCAGGTGGTAGATCACGAAGAGCAGGATGATCACGCCACCCCAGCGCATCGTGCGGGCCGCGTAGCTGCCGTTGACCTTCTTGCGGTGGGCGTACTTGACCGGGCGGGCGGCGCGGGCCCGCCGGGCCAGCACGGTGGCGGCCACGATGTGGGCGACGACCGCCACGACCAGCACGGTGCGCAGGATCCACAGGAACCAGACGCCGGGCAGCAGTGGCTTGCCGATGTCACGCAGCCAGTGCGCGTAGTGGTCGAACGAGGTCTCCCCCGTGAACACCTTCAGGTTCCCGAGCATGTGGGCGATGAGGAACAGCGCCAGCAGGATGCCCGTCACCGCCATGACGGCCTTGAGGCCGACGTTCGAGCGGATGGGCGACCGAGTTTTCGTGATTACCACAGGACCGACGCTAGGAGCACTTCGATCAGTCGTCCAATGCATCAAACTCGCAGTGTTGATAGCCGTAGGCTATTTAGATGCAGCTCCATCAGCTCCGGTACTTCGTCGCGGTGGCCGAAGTACGACATTTCACCCAAGCCGCCGACATCGTGGGCATCACTCAGCCTTCTCTCAGTAAGCAAATTCACGCTCTGGAGGCCGACCTCGGAGCGCCGCTGTTCGAGCGGGTAAGGGGCAACATCGCGCTCACCGCGGCGGGTGAGGTGCTGCTGCCGTTGGCCACCCGGATCCTCGCCGACGTGGAGACCGCGACCCGGGAGGTCCAGGAGTTGGTCGGGCTGCGCCGGGGCCGGGTCCGGCTCGGGGCCACCCCCAGTCTGGCCACCTCGCTCGCCCCGCCGGTGCTGCGCCGGTTCCGCGACGCGCACCCCACCATCGACCTGCGCGTCGAGGAGGGCGGCTCCCAGGACCTGGTCCGCGACCTCCTGCGCGGCGACCTCGACCTGGCTCTGATCATCATGCCGGCGCAGGGGGCCGACCCGGGGCTGCGGGTCGACCCCATCCTGCGGGAGAGCCTGGTGGTGGCCTCGGTGGGCGAGGTGGCGACCGCGTCGGCGACCGGGGAGCTGCGCATCACCGACCTGCGGGACCAGCCCATGGTGATGTTCCGGGAGGGGTACGACCTGCGCGACGCGACCATCCAGGCGTGCCGGGAGGCGGGCTTCGAACCGACCTTCGCGGTGGACGGCGGCGAGATGGACGCGGTGCTCAGCTTCGTCGAGGCGGGGCTCGGCATCGCGCTCGTGCCCGGCATCGTCCTGGCCCGCCGGCCGGGCGTGCGGATCACCCCGCTCGCCCCACCCGGGGTGCGGCGGACCATCGCGGTGGCCCGCCGGCGCGACGTCGTACCCACCCACGCCGGTCGGGAGCTCCGGCGCATCCTGCTCGACTACGTGCAGTCCGCGATTGACGAAGCGAAGCTGCCTCCCGGGGTCGAGCCTCGTTGAGGGGGGTGGGTGTCGGGTTGGCCTCACCACCGATGTGCCCCGGCGGCCGTCGGCTGAATGGTTCGTATCGCCCAGCCGACCGTTCCGCGTTGATCATCCCGTTCGTCCTTGCTGGGTTAAATCGACCTTAAGCTCGGGATATAGGACTCGATGTCCGACCAGGTCACTTAAAGTGGAGCCTTGCACGGGTCAAATTACTCATTCATCTCGTAACAGCTCACCGGCGGGCATTTCGCCGGCAGGGAGGCTAGACATGAGGATCCTGGTTACCGGCGGCGCTGGCTTCATCGGGTCGCATTTCGCGCGCAGTCTGCTCGGCGGACGCTACGTCGGGTTCGAAGACTGTGACGTCACGGTGATCGACAAGCTGACCTACGCCAGTGATCGGGCCAACCTGCCGGCCGCGCACCCCCGCCTGACGTTCGTCCGTGGGGACATCTGCGACCGGCAGTTGCTCGCCGACCTCGTGCCAGGGCATGACGCGGTCGTGCATTTCGCCGCCGAGTCGCACGTCGACCGGTCCATCGACGATCCGGCGCCGTTCTTCGAGACCAACGTGATGGGGTCGCACCACCTGATGTCCGCCTGCGCGCGTGGCGGTGTCAGCCGGGTCGTGCACGTCTCCACCGACGAGGTGTACGGCTCGATCAACGAGGGCTCCTGGAACGAGTCCTGCGTGCTGGAACCCAACTCCCCGTACGCGGCCTCCAAGGCGGCCAGCGACCACGTGGTCCGCTCCTACTGGCGCACGTACGACGTGGACGTCTCGATCACCCGCTGCGCCAACAACTACGGGCCGTACCAGCATGTGGAGAAGGTCATCCCGCGCTTCGTCACCAGCCTGCTCACCGGTCAGGACATCACCCTGCACGGCGACGGCAGCGCGGTGCGCGAGTGGCTGCACGTCGACGACCACTGTCGGGCCATCGCGCTGGTGCTGGCCAAGGGCCGCGCCGGCGAGGTCTACAACATCGGCGGCGACCTTGAGCTGACCAACCGTGCGCTCACCGAGCGGATCCTGCGGCTGGCCGGCGCGGGCTGGGACCGTGTCCGGCACGTGCCCGACCGCAAGGTGCAGGACCAGCGTTACTCGCTGGACTTCCGCAAGATCTCCGAGGAACTCGGCTTCGAGCCGCAGATCCGGTTCGAGGACGGGCTGACCGAGGTCTTCCACTGGTACCGGGAGAAC
Source organism: Micromonospora vinacea (assembly GCF_015751785.1). Taxonomy (NCBI): domain Bacteria; kingdom Bacillati; phylum Actinomycetota; class Actinomycetes; order Micromonosporales; family Micromonosporaceae; genus Micromonospora; species Micromonospora vinacea. The sequence continues at coordinate 4,197,227 of NZ_JADOTY010000001.1, forward strand.
CGCGCCTGGTGGACGCCCACCGCCACGGAGCCCCGCAGTGCGGCGCTGACCAGCTCGGTGCGCGGCGTTCCAGCCAGCCGGGCGCTGTCCGTCCAGGCACGCTGACTGGCCCGCGACCCGGCCCGGCCGACGTGGCCGGGCCGGGTCAGCGGCCCTCGGCGTCGTCCATCGCCCGGTAGATCCGCTGCTCGGAGACGGGGTACGGGGTGCCCAGCGCCTGGGCGAAGACGTTCACCCGCAACTCCTCGATCATCCAACGGATCTGCCGGACGGCCGTCTCCTGGCGACGGGCCGGCGGCAGGTTGGCGAGCAGGTCGGCGTACTCCTTCTGCACCACAGCGATCCGGTCCTGCTGCTGGCGGTCCCGCTGCGGGTTACCGCCCAGCCGGTCCAGCCGACGCTCGATGGCGGTGAGGTAGCGCAGCAGGTCGGGCAGGCGCGCGTACCCGGTCTCGGTGATGAAACCGGCGTGCACCAGCCCGGCGAGCTGGCTGCGGATGTCGGCCAGCGCCGCCACCACGGCGAGGTTGCGGGTCGCACCGAGTCGCTGCTCGACGGCGTACGCGGCGGCGAGGACCTTGCGGACGCGGTCCATCACCTCGACCACCGTGTCGACCAGGTCGGCGCGGACCTTCTCGCGCAGGGCCGCGAAACCGTCGGCGTCCCACGCCGGCCCGCCGGCCACACCGATCAGCCGGTCGATGGCGGCGCCCGCCGCGTCCTCGATCAGCTCCTGCACGCCGCCGTGCGGGTTGCGGCTCAGCGCCAGCTTCGCCTCGTTGTCCAGCCGCCCCTGGAGGAACCGCGCCGGTGACGGCACGGTGAGCCGCAGCAGCCGGCGGGTGCCGGCCCAGTGCGCCGCCTCCGCCTCCGCGGGGGAGTCGAACACCTTCACCCCGACAGTGGCGCCCTCGTCGACGAGCGCCGGGTACGCGGTGACCGCGTAACCGGCGCGGACCTGCTCGATGGTCCGGGGCAGGGTGCCGACGCTCCACTCGCGCAACCCGGTGCGGGCCACCTCCGGTGCGGCGGCCGCCACCACCTGGCGTACCTCCTGGCGGAGCTGGCGTTGCAGGGCCGGCAGGTCCTTGCCCTCGGCGACCGGTTTCTCGTCGTCGCCGAGGACCCGGAAGGTCACCCGCAGGTGCGCCGGGAGCTTGCCCGGCTCCCAGGCGTCGCGGGGCACTGTCACCCCGGTCATCCGGCGCAGCTGCCGGGTGAGCGCGTCCAGCAGCGACTCCTCGCCGGGGGTGATCGCCGCCAGGGCGGCCCGGGCGTAGTCCGGCACCGGGACGAAGTTGCGGCGGATCGCCTTGGGCAGCGAGCGGATCAGCGCGATCACCGTCTCCTCGCGCAACCCCGGCACCTGCCAGTCGAAGGTCTCCGCCGGCACCTGGTTGAGCAGCGGCAGCGGGATGTCCACAGTGACGCCGTCGTCCGGCGTGCCCGGCTCGAACCGGTAGGTCAGCGGAAGGCTCACCCCGTCGGCCTGCCACTCGTCCGGGTAGTCGTCCTCGTCCACCCCCGGTCGGCCGTCGTTGATCAGCAGGTCGCGGGTGAAGGTGAGCAGGTCGGGTTGCTCGCGGCGGGTCTTCTTCCACCAGCTGTCGAAGTGCCGGCCGGAGGACACGTCGGCCGGGATCCGCTGGTCGTAGAAGCCGAAGATGGTCTCGTCGTCGACCAGGATGTCCCGGCGTCGGGCCCGGCTCTCCAGCTCCTCGATCTCGGCGAGCAGCCGCTTGTTGTCCGCCCAGAACTGGTGGTGGGTCTGCCAGTCGCCCTCGACGAGGGCGTGCCGGATGAACAGCTCCCGGCTCAGCGTCGGGTCGATCCGGCCGAAGTTGACAGTGCGGGAGCTGACCAGCGGGACGCCGTACAGGGTGACCTTCTCGTAGGCCATCACCGCGGCCTGCTTCTTCTCCCAGTGCGGTTCGCTGTAGCTGCGCTTGACCAGGTGCTGCGCCAGCGGTTCGACCCACTCCGGCTCGACCCGGCCGGCGATGCGCCCCCACAGCCGGGAGGTCTCGACCAGCTCGGCGGCCATCACCCAACGCGGCGGCTTCTTGAACAACGCCGACCCGGGGAAGATCCCGAACTTCGCGCCCCGCGCCCCCAGGTACTCGTGTTTCTGGGCGTCCTTGAGGCCGATGTGTGACAGCAGGCCGGGCAGCAGCGACTGGTGCACCTTCGGGGTGTCGATCTCCTCCGGCAGGTCCGCGCCACCCCGGCGACCCCGGCGGGCGTCCGCGTCGTCCGCTGTGTCGCGGGCCGCCCGCCCACCCCGCCGGTCACCCTCCTGCGGGGTACGCAGCACCTGCCGCAGTTGGCTGACGATGTCCTGCCACTCGCGGATCCGCAAGTAGTTCAGGTACTCCGCCTTGCACATCCGCCGGAACGCGCTGGAGGACAGCTCCCGCTGCTGCTCGCGCAGGTAACGCCACAGGTTGAGGTAGGCGACGAAGTCCGACTCCTTGTCGGCGAACCGGGCGTGCGCCTGGTCCGCCTGGGCCTGCTTCTCCGCCGGCCGCTCCCGCGGGTCCTGGATGGAGAGCGCGGCGGCGATCACCAGCACCTCGGTGGCGCAACCGTTGCGTTCGCCCTCGACCACCATCCGGGCCAGCCGCGGGTCGACCGGCAACTGGGCCAGCCGCCGGCCGAGCGCGGTGAGCCGCTTCGCCGGGTCGGCCTCGGTCGGGTCCAACGCGCCCAGCTCGTGCAGCAGGTTCACGCCGTCGGTGATGTTGCGCTTGTCCGGTGGGTCGATGAACGGGAACGCGGCGAGGTCGCCGAGCCCGATCGCGGTCATCTGGAGGATGACCGACGCCAGGTTGGTCCGCAGGATCTCCGGGTCGGTGAACTCGGGCCGGGACAGGAAGTCCTGCTCGTCGTAGAGGCGGATGCAGATGCCGTCCGACGTACGACCGCAGCGGCCCTTGCGCTGGTTGGCCGAGGCCTGGGAGACCGGCTCGATCGGCAGCCGCTGCACCTTGAGCCGACTGGAGTAGCGGGAGATGCGGGCGGTGCCCGGGTCCACCACGTACTTGATCCCGGGCACTGTCAGCGAGGTCTCCGCGACGTTGGTGGCGAGCACCACCCGGCGCGAGGAGTGCGCGGCGAACACCCGGTGCTGCTCGGCGGAGGACAGCCGCGCGTACAGCGGCAGGATCTCGGTGCCGAGTAGCGTTCGCTTCTTCTGCACCAGCTTGCCCAGCGCGTCGGCGGTGTCCCGGATCTCCCGCTCACCGCTGAGGAAGACCAGGATGTCGCCGGGGCCCTCGGCGGCCAGCTCCTCGACGGCGTCGCCGATCGCCTGGATCTGGTCGCGGACGTTCTCGTCGTCGTCGCCGTCCTCCTCGCCCTCGGCCAGCTCGACGAGCGGCCGGTAGCGCACCTCCACCGGGTAGGTACGCCCCGACACCTCGACCACCGGCGCGGGCACGCCGTCGGGCTCGTCGGCGGTGGGTGGGCCGGCGAAGTGCCGGGCGAACCGGTCGGTCTCGATGGTCGCCGAGGTGATGATCACCTTGAGGTCGGGTCGTCGGGGCAGCAGCTCACGCAGGTACCCGAGGATGAAGTCGATGTTGAGGCTGCGTTCGTGCGCCTCGTCGATGATCAGCGTGTCGTACTGGCGCAGCATCCGGTCGGTCTGCAACTCGGCCAGCAGGATGCCGTCGGTCATCAGCTTCACCAGGCTGCGCTCGCTGACCTGGTCGGTGAAGCGCACCTTGTAGCCGACCACGTCGCCCAGTTCGGTGCCCAGCTCGTCGGCGATCCGGTCGGCCACCGTCCGGGCGGCCAACCGCCGGGGCTGGGTGTGCCCGATCAGGCCGTGCACCCCGCGCCCCAACTCCAGACAGATCTTGGGAATCTGGGTGGTCTTGCCGGAGCCGGTCTCGCCCGCCACGATCACCACCTGGTGATCGCGGATGGCGGCGGCGATGTCGTCCTTGCGCTCACTGACCGGCAGACCCACCGGGTACGTGATCACCGGCACCGCCGCCTGGCGAGCGGCGAGCCGCTGCTCGGCCCGGACCAGGTCAGCGGTGATCTCGGTCAGCGCCGCCTCCCGACGCTGCGGATCGCGCAGCTTGCGGGCACCGTCCAGTCGCCGCTGGAGCCGGCGCTGGTCGCGGAACATCAGAGGTGTGAGGCGGCGGTGCAGCTCGCGAACGGGGTCGGACGCGACGGAGGCGGTTGGATTCTGCATGTCGTGCCCAAGGATAGGCAGCCCGGCGGCGCACCGCCCCTGGGTTACCGAGCGGCCGGCTCTCCGGAGGCCACCTCCCGTCCCTGGACGGCCAGGAGCGGGCCCTAGAGTTGGCGGCCGACGTCGAGCGCTGGGGGAGCCGGATGGAGATGCGCGACACCGACCGCGCGTTGGTGCAGGCCGCCACCGCGGTCTCCAAGCTGCGCTGCCGCAGCCAGCACCACACTGTCGCGTCGGCGGCCCGGACCGCGGACGGGCGGGTCTTCACCGGTGTGAACGTCCAGCACGCCACCGGCGGGGTCTGCGCCGAGCTGGTCCTGATCGGCACGGCCGCCACCCAGGGCGTCACGGCGTTGGAGACGATCGTCACGGTCGCCGACCGCGGCCGCGAGGTCGTCGCGCCCTGTGACCGGTGCCGGCAGGTGCTGCGGGACCACTTCCCGGAACTGCTGGTGATCGTCGGCCCGATGGACGCCCTGCGGGTGGTCCCGCTCGGGGAGTTGCCGGCGGATACCGGGAGCGGCTCGGCCGGCTGACCGGGCCCGGCGTCAGTCCCCGGAGGCCGCCTCCAGCATCGACTGCGGCACCGGCACGCTCTCGAACCGCAGGTTGCCCTCCGGAAGCAGCCACGATGTGACCCGCGCGACCAGGCGACCGGCCCGCACGGCGGGGTCGTTGGCGAAGAGCGCGCGTGCCTCGTCCGGGGCGATGGACAGCACCACGAAGCCCCGCAGCTGCTCGTCGTCGGGGTGCAGGAACGGCCCGGCCGCGAGCACCAGCCCCTGCTGCACGAGGCCCGCCTGGTGGGCCAGGTGCGCGTCCTGCAACCGGTCGATCGCGTCCTGCGGCAGCTCCGGCGGATCCGACGGTCGGGTCAGCAGGACGACCGTGTGCTGGTCGAATCGCATGAGCCAACCCTAGGTGCGCCGCGCCCTTTGCGCGGGCGTCTGCCCTGCTCAGCCTGTCGCGGATCGATGAGCGCCAGTTAGGTGACCCTCAACTGAGCGGCTAAGGTTAGGCGAACCTAAGCGTGAACGTGCAGGAGACTCGTGATCACCCTCGCCGCCCGGCCGACCTCGGCCCGCAACCGGTCCGGCACCCGTACCGGCCGCCGGGTGGCCGTCACCGTCGCGGCCGCGCTGGTGCTGCTGCTCACCGTGCTGGCCAGTTTCGCGCTCGGCAGCCGACAACTCGGCATCGACCAGGTCTGGCACGCGCTCGTCGCGCCGGACGGCAGCGACGCCAGCACCATCGTCCGTGAGCTGCGGATGCCGCGGACCGCGCTCGGCCTCGCTGTCGGGCTCGCGCTCGCCGTGGCGGGCGTGCTGTTCCAGGCGCTCACCCGCAACCCCCTCGCCGAGCCGCGCATCCTGGGCATCAGCGCGGGCGCGTCGTTCGGGGTGGTGCTCGCGATCTCCGTCTTCGGCGTCGGCACGCTCGCCGGGTACGTGTGGTTCGGCATCGCCGGAGCCCTGATCGCCGGGCTGCTGGTCTTCGCCATCGCCACCCGCGCCCGCGAGGGCGCCAGCCCGGTCACCCTCGCGCTGGTCGGCGCGGCGCTCGACGCCAGCCTGGCCTCCGGGGTGTACGCGCTGCTCAGCATCGACGCCCGCACCTTCGAGGAGTACCGCTTCTGGGTGGTCGGCGGGCTGGCCGGCCGGGACCTGTCGGTCGCCGCGCAGGTGCTGCCGTTCGTCCTCGCCGGGCTGGTGCTGGCTGCCCTGGTTGCCCGAGGGCTCGACGCCCTGGCCCTCGGCGACGACGTGGCCCGTGGTCTCGGCCACCGGATCGGCCTGGTCCGCCTCGGTGGTGGCCTCGCCGCCGTGCTGCTGACCGGTGCCGCGGTAGCCGCCGCCGGACCTGTCGCGTTCGTCGGGCTGGCCGTGCCGCACCTGGCCCGCGCCCTGGTCGGCGCGGACCACCGCTGGACCCTCGCCGTCTCCGCCCTGCTCGGGCCGGCGCTGCTGCTCGCCGCCGACATCGTCGGTCGGCTCGTCGCCCCGCCCGGCGAGATCCCGGCCGGGATCGTCACAGCCCTGATCGGCGCGCCACTGCTGGCCGTGCTGGTCCGCCGCGCCCGGGTGGTGACCGCGTGACCACCACCCTGCGCCCAGGCTCGGCTGGTGCCGACGCGGCTCGGCTGCCCGGGCGGTCGCTGCTGCGGATCGGCCCGGTCAGCCTGCTGATCCGCCGTCGCGCGGTGCTGGTGGCCGCCGCGTTGACAGTGCTGCTCCTGCTCGCCGTCGTGCTCAGCCTCTCGCTGGGCACCCCGTACGTCGCCCCGGCCGACGTGCTGCGCGCCCTCTCCGGTGCCGGCACGCCGTACGACCTCGTGGTTTTTGATCTTCGGCTGCCGCGGGTCGTGCTGGCGGCCGTGGCCGGCGCCGCCTTCGGCGTGGCCGGTACGCTGATCCAGAGCGTGGCCCGCAACCCGCTCGCCAGCCCGGACGTCATCGGCATCACCCAGGGCGCCGGCCTCGCCGCGACAGTGGCCCTGACCAGCGGAATGGCCGCGGTGCTGGTGGCGCCCACCGCGCTGGTGGGCGGGCTGCTCGCGGCGGTGCTGCTGTTCGCCCTCGGTGCCCGGCACGGGCTGGCCGCGCAGCGGTTCGTGCTCGCCGGGGTGGCGGTCGCGTTCGGCTTCCGGGCGCTCACCGAGGTGGTCATGCTCACCGCCGACCCGATCGACGGGCTGCGCGCGCAGATCTGGCTGATCGGCACCCTGGCCGGCAAGGGCTGGACCGAAGCCGCCTGGATCGCCGGCACGCTGCTGGTGCTGCTGCCGGTGCTGGCCTGGGCCGGCTGGGCGCTGAACAGCACAGCCCTGGACGACGACACCGCCCGGGGCGTCGGGCTGCGCCCGGTGGCCCGTCGGATCGGCCTCGCCGGCACCGGCGTACTCGTCGCTGCCATGGTCACCGCCCAGGTCGGCGCCGTCGATTTCGTGGCGCTGGTCGCCCCGCAGGTGGCCCGTCGACTGGTACGCGCCGAACGACCACCGCTGGTCTGCGCGGCGCTGCTGGGCGCCCTCCTGCTGGTGCTGGCCGATCTGGCCGGCCGGCGGTTGTTCGCACCCACCCAACTACCCGCCGGTGTGCTGACCGCAGCGATCGGTGGCCCGTACCTGATCTTCCTGCTGCTGCGCGGCCGGCGGCGGTCGTCGTGACGCCTCAAGGAGTGGTGTGATGCTCTCCACCCGCGACCTGGTCGCCGGCTACGACGAGCGAACTGTGCTCGACGGGCTCGACCTCGACCTGCCCACCGACGCGTTCACCGTGATCGTCGGGCCCAACGCGTGCGGCAAGTCCACCCTGCTGCGCACCATGGCCCGGCTGCTCACCCCTCGCCGAGGCACGGTGCTGCTGGACGGCACCGCGATCCGCGACCTGCCGACCCGGGAGGTCGCCCGCCGCCTCGGAGTCCTGCCGCAGAGCCCGCTGGTGCCCGAAGGCGTCACGGTGGCAGACCTGGTCGGGCGCGGCCGACAGCCCTACCAGCGGTGGTGGCGGCAGTGGTCGGCGGAGGACGGTGCCGCTGTGGACCAGGCGATGGCCCTCGCCGACGTCACGGACCTCGCCGACCGGCCGGTGGACAGCCTCTCCGGCGGTCAGCGGCAACGGGTGTGGATCGCCATGACACTCGCCCAGGACACCGACGCCCTGCTGCTGGACGAGCCGACCACCTTCCTCGACCTGGCCCACCAGGTGGAGGTGCTGGACCTCCTGCACCGGCTGCGCTCCGAGCGGGGCCGCACAGTGGTCGCCGTGCTGCACGACCTGAACCAGGCCGCCCGCTACGCCGACCACCTCGTCGCCATGCGCGCCGGCGCCGTGGTCGCCGCCGGACCGCCCCGGGACATCCTCACCGCCGACCTGGTCCGCGACGTCTTCGGGCTGGCCTGCGTGGTCGTGCCCTGCCCGGTGACCGGCGCACCGCTGGTGGTGCCCGCGTACACCGGCGGCAGCGCTCCGGCTCCGGCTCCGGCTCCGGCTGTCCGTCCGGCTCCGGCTTCCGTCGCCGCGTCCGCTGACGCCGAAGACCCCAGTTCGCCCACGGCGTCCGTACCGGACGCCCGACCCGCCACCGGCGACGCGGCCAACCCGCTCGCCGGCTCGCACCCCTCGAAAGGACTCTGATGCGTCGTCTCGTCGCAGCTCTCGCCGCGGCCGTCGCCCTCGGTGCCGGCCTCACCGCCTGCGGTGAGAGCGACCCGGTCGCCGGCTCCACCACCGGGGAGACCCGGGAGATCACCCACGCCATGGGTACCACCAAGGTCCCGGCCGAGCCCAAGCGCGTCGTCGTGCTCGACACCGACAAGATCGACACCGCGCTCTCGCTGGGCATCACGCCCGTCGGTGCCGCCACCGCCGGTGAGGCGAAGAGCTGGCCGACGTACTTCGGCGCGGACAAGCTCGCCGGCATCAAGGAGGTCGGGGTGCTCACCGAGCCCGACCTGGAGGCGATCAACGCGCTGAAGCCGGACCTCATCCTCGGCAGCAAGTTCCGCCAGGAGAAGTTCTACGACGAGCTGGCCGCCATCGCGCCCACGGTGTTCACCGAGAAGGTGGGCATCACCTGGAAGGACAACCTGCTCCTCGACGGCAAGGCGTTGGGCCGCGAGCAGCAGGCCAAGGATCTGCTCGCCACGTACGAGAAGCGGGCCAAGGACTTCGGCGCCACGCTCGGCGACCCCGCCGCCCGCAAGGTGTCGATCGTGCGGTTCATCCCGGGCAACATCCGGGTGTACGGCCCGGACTCGTTCTCCGGCATCGTCATCGGCGACACCGGCCTGGGCCGCCCCGAGCGGCAGTTGCTCGCCAACAAGGAGGACAAGCGCTTCGACCTGGTCAGCCCCGAGCGGATCAACGAGGTCGACGGTGACGTCATCTTCGTGACCGCGTACGGCGACAAGGCCGCCGCCGAGCAGACCAAGGTCGCCGGCGGGACGCTCTGGAAGGGCCTCGGCGCGGTCAAGGCCGGCAAGGCGTACCCCGTCTCCGACGAGGTCTGGATGACCGGCATCGGCGTCGGCGCCGCCAACAAGATCCTCGACGACCTGGCCAAGTACCTCCCCGCCGCCTGACACACCCCACCAGGGCCACCCGGCGTGACGCACCCCGCGCACACCATCCAAGATCCGCGCAAGTTCGGGGAAACTGCTGCCTCGTGAGCTGTTCAGGCAGCAGGATCCCTGAAGTTGCGCGGATCTTGCTGGGTCTGGGTCTTATGCAGAGTCAGCGGGAGCGGGACCGGAGGGCTTGACGAAGTTCGGCGAGGAAGCCGTCGAAGTCTTCGCGGAACCGCTTCGCGGTGACGTGCAGGACGATCCAGTCCTCACCGAGCAGTCGGTTGAGGCGGCGGCGGTCTCGGTGGAACTGCTCGGGATCGTCGTGCCACACCCCGTCGTACTCGACGGCGACCTTGAGGTGCGGCCACGCCAGATCGAGACGGGCCACGAACCTTCCATCGCGCTCGACCACGAACTGCGTCACGGGCGCCGGCACCCCGGCGAGCACTATTCGCACGCGAAGCTGGGACTCCGGGATCGACTCCGCGCCCGCGTCGGCGAGCTCAGCGACACGCACCATCCGCTTCCAGCCCCGGTCGCCGATCCGTGCTCGGGAGGCCGCGCGCAGTCGAGGGAGCGTCACCAGCCGTTGGCTGGCCAGGCGATCCACGACGGCGACGGCGTCCTCCGTTGGTAGCCACTGGGCGAGGTCCCAACAGATGCGCGTCGGCGTGGTCAGCGGGATGCCCTGACGTACCGCAACGTCGGTCGCGGCGATCGCACCCGTGTGCACAACGAGCCCTGAGACCGGACCGAACCGCTTGCCGGCGGGCACGAGCACATCGATGGGCTCGTGGTTGGCGACCGACGCCGCGCCGTAGAGCGCCGCGGCACTGCGACCGGCTATCGCTGCGCCCGGTGGCAGAACCCACAGTGCCGCGGCGGTACAACGAGTGCGGTGGGTGACCGCCAGCCGGGCATCGGCGTAGACGTCCCTGAACAGCGGACGCCATGCCGCGCTGCGCAGCTCCGTCCGGGTCAGCAGGCCTTGGGCAACGACGCGGGAACCGCGGAAGACGCGTCCCTGCAGACTCGCCGGCCGTCGTGGGGAAAGAGGCATGACAGACACCATGACCGGCGTTCGCGCTCGCCTGCAGCCCCTGTGGATAACCCCCGGCCAAAGGCCTGAACGCCAAGATCCGCACAGCTTCGCTGTTCTTGCTGCCTTCTCGCGACGCGAGACAGCAGCATCCCCGAAGTTGCGCGGATCTTGGCCGGCCGGGTGGGTGGGTGGGTGGGTGGGTGGGGGAGGGTGGGGCGGGGGTGGGGTTAGGCGGCGGTGGACCAGATGGCGCGGAAGGCGGCGGCCTCGCCGGAGAGCCATCGTTCGATCTGGTCGGGCTTGGCGTCGGTGGGCATGCGGTGGGCCAGGCCGCGGCGAACGTCGACCAGGACCGGCTCGGCGTGCGGGAGCACCGCGTCCATGTGACGGGCCATCAGGTGCAGGGTGGCGAGCACCGACTCCTCGCTCGGTGGGGCCTCGTCGAAGTGCAGGCGGACCGCTTCGGCGCGGCCGTCGGCGTGGCGTACCCCGAAGTGGGGGTTGATCTTGACGGGCAGGTCACCCAGCATGGCCAGGGCGTCGCGGGTCTGGGCGAGATCGATGGCGGCTGGCTCGCCGAGGGAGTGCAACCAGGTCGTGGCGCCGGGGACGAGCGCCTGGTAGAGCGGGCGCCAGCGTGGCTTGACGATGTCGGCCACCCCGGCCAGGTGGGTGCCGCCGGTGTGGAAGGCGATGTCGGCCTTGAGTGCCTTGACGAACTGGCCGTGCGGGTTGAAGCCGGACCGGCTGGCGCGTTGCTTGCGCAGCCCGCCGACGAAGGTCGCCTTGGTGGGGCCGGTGCGGTCGACGTAGCGGGTGAAGCCGAGCAGTGTGGCGTAGGGGGTGAGGGGTGTGGAGGCGGGAGCGGTCACGGGCGTCCTCCCGGGTCGTAATCCTGCAGGTCAGGAACTCGATTAGTACATACATTCTAATCGACGGGTCTGACATCGCCCAGCGAAAGAAGGGGTGTGGAAGACGCGACAAAGGGGGCCGTCCGGCGTACGGACGACCCCCTGTCGGGACGCTCGCTAGAGCTGGCCGACGTCGGTGATCCGAACGACCGCCGCGCCGACCTCGTCCGAGGCCGCCAGGTCGATCTCGGCGCTGATGCCCCAGTCGTGGTCGCCGTCCGGGTCGTCGAAGATCTGCCGTACGGTCCACCGCTCCCGACCCTGCTCGATCATGAGCAGTGCCGGACCCCGGGCGTCCGGCCCGACCCCGATCGAGTCGTACGCCTCGAAGTACGGCCCGAGGGCGTCGGCCCACGCGTCGTAGTCCCAGCCGTCCTCGGCATCCAACTCGGCGAGCAGGTCCCAGCGGCGTAGCGCGGCCAGCTCGACGCGGCGGAACAGCGCGTTGCGCACCAGCACCCGGAACGCCCGCGCGTTGCGGGTCACCGCCGGTGGCCGATCCGTCAGGGCGGCGTGCGCCTGGGCCACCTCGGCCACGTCGGACGGGTTGCGCAGCCGCTCCCACTCGTCGATGAGGCTGGAGTCGACCTGGCGGACCAGCTCGCCCAACCACTCGATGAGGTCGATCAGTTCCTCGGTCTTGGCGTCCTCGGGCACGGTCTGGCGCAGCGTCTTGTACGCGTCGGCCAGGTAGCGCAGGACGAGACCCTCGGAGCGGGTCAGCCCGTAGAACTGCACGTACTCGGTGAAGGTCATGGCCCGCTCGTACATGTCGCGGACGACGGCCTTGGGGGAGAGCTGGTGGTCGGCGACCCAGGGATGACCCTGCCGGTACATCTCGTACGCGGCCTCCAGCAGCTCGGCCAGGGGCTTCGGGTGGGTCACCTCGTCGAGCAGTTCGATGCGCGCCTCGTACTCGATGCCCTCGGCCTTCATGGCGGCGACCGCCTCGCCGCGCGCCTTGAACTGCTGCGCGGAGAGGATCTGCCGGGGGTCGTCGAGGATCGACTCGATCACGCTCAGCACGTCGAGCGCGTACGACGGGGACTCGGCGTCGAGCAGTTCGATGGTGGCCAGCGCGAGGGGGGAGAGCGGCTGGTTGAGGGCGAAGTCGAGCTGGAGGTCGACGGTGAGCCGGATCCGCCGGCCGGTCTCGTCCGGCTCGGGCAACTCCTCGACGACCCCGCCGGCCCGCAGCGCCCGGTAGATGGCGATCGCCCGGCGGATGTGCCGGCGCTGCGCGGCGGGCTCCTCGTGGTTGTCGGTGAGCAGGTGCCGCATCGCTGTGAACGCGTCCCCGGGCCGGCCGATGACGTTGAGCAGCATCGAGTGGCTGACCTGGAAGCTGGAGGTCAGCGGCTCCGGTTCGGCGTCGACCAGTCGGTCGAAGGTGGGCTGGCCCCAGCCGATCGAACCCTCCGGCGGCTTCTTGCGGACCACCTTGCGCCGCTTCTTCGGGTCGTCGCCGGCCTTGGCGAGGGCCTTCTCGTTGTCGATGACGTGCTCGGGGGCCTGCACCACGACCCGGCCGATGGTGTCGTAACCGGCCCGGCCGGCCCGCCCGGCGATCTGGTGGAACTCCCGGTTCTTCAGCAGCCGGGTACGGACCCCGTCGTACTTGGACAGGCCGGTGAACAGCACGGTGCGGATCGGCACGTTGATGCCGACGCCGAGGGTGTCGGTGCCGCAGATGACCTTGAGTAGGCCGGCCTGGGCGAGGGTCTCCACCAGGCGGCGGTACTTGGGCAGCATGCCGGCGTGGTGCACGCCGATGCCGTGCCGGACCAGCCGGGAAAGCGTCTTGCCGAAGCCGGCGGTGAACCGGAAACCACCGATCGCCTCGGCGATCATGTCCTTCTCGGCGCGGGTGCAGACGTTGACGCTGGTCAGCGCCTGGGCGCGTTCCAGTGCGGCGGCCTGGGTGAAGTGCACCACGTACACCGGGGCCTGCTTGGTCTCCAGCAGCTCCTCGAGTGTCTCGTGCAGCGGCGTCATCGCGTACGAGAAGATGAGTGGGACCGGCCGCTCGGCCGTGCGCACGACGGCGGTCGGCCGCCCGGTGCGCCGGGTCAGGTCGTCGACGAAGCGGGTGGTGTCCCCCAGGGTGGCGGACATCAGGATGAACTGGGCCTGCGGCAGCTCGATGATCGGCACCTGCCACGCCCAGCCCCGGTCGGGCTCGGCGTAGAAGTGGAACTCGTCCATGATCACCTGGCCGACGTCGGCCTTCGTGCCCTCGCGCAGCGCCAGGTTCGCCAGGATCTCCGCGGTGCAGCAGATGATCGGGGCGTCGGCGTTGACGCTGGCGTCGCCGGTCAGCATGCCGACGTTCTCGGCGCCGAAGACCTCGCAGAGCGCGAAGAACTTCTCCGACACCAGGGCCTTGATCGGCGCGGTGTAGAAGGTCGTCCGGCTGTCGGCGAGGGCCGCGAAGTGCGCGGCGATCGCCACCAGGCTCTTACCCGAGCCGGTGGGCGTATTCATGATCAGGTTGGCGCCGGAGACGATCTCGATGACCGCCTCTTCCTGATGGGGGTAGAGGTCGAGGCCGCGCTCCTTCGCCCAGCCGGCGAACGCGTCGAAGAGGGTGTCGGGGTCGGCGCTTGTCGGCAGCGCGGCGGTGAGCGTCATAGCCTGTCCATGGTGCCTGGATCATGCCCCGGTACGCCAACCCGGCCCGCACCGGACCCCCGTCCGGGCGTCCGGAACGTGCCCCCGCGTTGCGGTTCGGGCGTTTCGCCGGTCACGGTCGGCGGTACAGCAGGTCGACGACTGGCCGACCGGCCGTGATCGCCCGCCGCTCGAACTTCGTCAGCGGGCGGTGCGCCGGCCGCGGCGCGAAGCCGCCGTACGCGTCCACCAGCTCCGGGTCCGCGTCGAGGGTCTCCCGCATCGCCTCGGCGTACTCGGCCCAGTCGGTCGCGCAGTGCAGCATGCCGCCGGAGCGCAGCCGGGACCGTAGCAGCGCCACGTGCGCCGGCTGGATGATCCGCCGCTTGTGGTGGCGGGACTTCGGCCACGGGTCCGGGAAGAAGACGTGCACAGCGTCCAACACGCCCTCGGGCAAGCCGCTGACCAGCGACAACGCGTCGCCCTGCGCCACCCGCACGTTGCGCAGGGCACCGCGCTCCACCAGGTGGAGCAGGTTGGCGATTCCCGGCGTGTGCACCTCGACCGCCAGATAATCTCGATCCGGGTCGGCGGCAGCCATCGCAGCGGTGCTGTCGCCCATGCCCGAGCCGATCTCCAGCACGACGGGCGCCCGACGACCGAACAGGTCGGCCAGGTCGACGGGCACCACAGGTCCGTCCGGCACATCCAGGCCGTACGCGGGCCAGAGCCGGCTCAGCGCGTCGGTCTGCCGGTCGCTCATCCGACCCCGGCGGGGGTGGAACGTGCGGATCGTCCGGCTCGCGGGCGGGACGGCGGGGTCATGGTCGGTGGCGGTCACAGCGACCCGAGCGTACGCGACGCCGCCGCCGGATCGGATGTGATGTGCGACCGGAAATGAGAGGATCCAACTGGTACGGCAGGTCGGGTGCTCCACTGCCCGACCCGGCCGCACGGCGTCGAGAGGGGGCATCGTGAGAGTGACCCGCGGCGTCGTCACCCTGTCGCTGGTGACAGTGCTCGCCGGCCCCCTGCTGGCCGCCACGCCCGCCCTCGCCGCACCCGAGCATGCCCTCGCCACTCGTGCCGCGCCCGAGTGGGCTGATCTTGCCGCGCCCGAGCGGGGTGTCGCCGTCGCGGCCGAGCGGGCCGTCGCCGTCGCGCCCGCGCCGCAGCCGGGAGGGCCGCCCGGAAGTGCTCCCCAACCGGCGCCGTCGGTGGACATCTTCGTCGAGGTGAGCCCCAGCACCGTGCAGCCCGGCTACCTGGTCGGCATCCGGGCCAGTTGTCGGGACAACTCGGTCGGCGCCACAGTGGTCTCCGACGCCTTCGGGGCGGTCGGCGTGCAACCCCAGCGCGGGGTGCTCACCGCCGCGCCGATGGTCCGCGAGCGCACCCGCCCCGGCAACTACCGGGTCAAGCTGGAGTGCCGCGACGGCGAGACCGCCTCGACAATGCTCCAGGTGGTCAAGAAGATCCCCAACCAGCCGAGTCGGGGTCCGGCGACCGGGTTCGGTGGGAGCAGCGGCGGGATGACCGGCAAGCTGCTGCTGCCCGGCGGCGCGGCACTGACCATCACCGGGCTGATCCTCGCCGTGATGGCGTTCCGCCGCCCCCGAGCCGCCACGCGTCGCTGAGCCCGCCATGACGATCTTCCGCCCCACGCCGCCGCCGGCCGGTTCACGCCCGCCGTTCCCTGGCCGTCCCGCCCCACCGCCTGACGGTGCCCGCCAGCCGTTCGCCGGCCGCCCTGCCTTGCCGCCCGATGACGTTCGGCTGCCGGTGGACGACGGTTGGGCGGACTCCGAACGCCCGCCAGGTCCCCAGCGCCCGCCAAATCGCCAGCGCCCGCCAGATCCCGACCGCCCGCCGGATCCCGACCGCCCGTCCGTTGCGGCGCGCCCGCCGACCGCCGTCGCCCCCCGGCGCAGTCGTCCGTCCGGCCGCAGCCCCTGGTCCGTACCGTTGGCAGTGGTGTTGGTGTTGGCCGGGGTCTTCGCCACCGGGGCGGGGCTGGGCCGTTCGGTCGGCCCGTTCGACCTGGCTCCGACCGGCGGTGACCGGCCGGCCCGCAGTGAGTCGGTCGGGTTGTCGGCCAGTCGGCCCGTGCGCCTGTCGGTGCCGGCGATCAAGGTGGCCGCGCCGGTGGCGCCCGTCGGGCAGGCGCGGGACGGCTCGATCGCCGTACCGCCGCTGGAACGGCACAACGAGACCGGTTGGTACGACCGCGGGCCCACACCCGGCGAGCCTGGCCCCGCCGTGATCGTCGGGCACGTGGACACGAAGAGCGGCCCGTCGGTCTTCTACGACCTCGGCAAGCTGCACCCCGGCGACCTGATCGAGGTGGCCCGGGCGGACGAGTCGGTGGTGGTGTTCCGGGTCGACACCGTCGAGCACTTCCCGAAGGACCAGCTGCCCGCCGAGCGGATCTACGGCCACGACGGGCCACCCGGGCTGCGGTTGATCACCTGCGGCGGCCAGTTCATCGGGGGCCGCACTGGCTACGCCGACAACGTCATCGCCTTCGCCACCCTCCAGTCCTCCCGCAAGTCCTGAGACCGCCCGCTCGCCTGGTCGGCTGCGCGCCAGGCCGGCAGCTGCCGCTTGATCGACTCGGTTTCATTGAAGTCGAGGTGCCGGACCGACCCGGTCACCGCGGTTTCCGTGAACCCGAGTGGATCAAGCCGGCGGCACCCGCAGGTCGACAGAAAGTGCAAGATCGCGGAGCGGGGTGGTCAGGGCTGTGGGACGTGCAGCGCCACTTCGAACTCCAGCAGGCTGGCGCCGGTGGAGACCGGGGGACGGGGCTTCTCGCCGGGGGCGGCGGCGTGGGCTGCGCGCGACGGGCCGGCGGCCCACGCCTGGTACGCCTCCTCGCTCTCCCACTTCGTGTAGACGAAGTAGCGGGTCTCGCCGGCCACCGGGCGGAGGAGTTCGAAGCCGAGGAAGCCGGGGGAGTTCTCCACCGTGCCGGCCCGGGCGGCGAACCGCTTCTCCAGCTCAGCGCCGCCACCGGGCGGGACCTCGATTGCGTTGATCTTCACGACTGCCATCTGCCCACCCTAGCCACTCAGAACGTCTCGACCGCCGGGACCAGGTCCGCGTCGACCACGATCGGGGCGTGGTCGGAGGGGCCCTTGCCCTTGCGGGCCTCGCGGTCCACGTACGCGGCGCGGACGGCTCGGGCGAACGGCGCGGACGCGTACACCAGGTCGATTCTCATGCCCTTGTTCTGGTGGAACATGCCGGCCCGGTAGTCCCAGTAGGTGAAGGGGTGGGGGCCTTTCATCGGAGTGGGCACGACGTCGCTGAGGCCCAGGTCGCGCAGTGCCGCGAGGGCTGCCCGCTCGGCCGGGGTCACGTGCGTGGAGTGGGTGAAGACCGCCGGGTCCCAGACGTCGGCGTCGGTCGGGGCGACGTTGAAGTCGCCGCAGACCGCCAGCGGCAACCCGCCGGCCAGCTCCGCGTCCAGCGCGTCGCGCAGCGCCGCGAACCAGGCCAACTTGTACGCGTAGTGCGGGTCGTCCGGCGTCCGGCCGTTGGGCACGTACACCGACCAGACCCGCACCCCGTCGCAGGTGGCGGAGATGGCCCGGGCCTCGGGCTCGGGAAAACCGGGCTCACCGGCGAACCCGACCCGGACGTCGCCCAGCCCGACCCGGGACAGGATGGCGACCCCGTTCCACCGACCGTCGCTGTGGCTGGCCACTGTGTAGCCCAGCGCGCCCACCTCGGTCGCCGGGAAGGCGCCGTCGGGGCACTTGGTCTCCTGCAGGCAGACGACGTCCGGCCCGGTGTCGGCCAGCCACTCCAGCAGCCGGGGTAGGCGGGCCTTCACCGAGTTGACGTTCCAGGTCGCCAGGCGCATGCCCCCAGCCTGCCGCATCCGCCGCCGCGACGCCCGGTCAGCTGCCCGGGGTGTCGCCGGGGCGGGTCTGTTCGGCCAGGAACCGTTCCAGTTCCGCGCCCAGTTCGTCGGCGGTGGGCAGCGGGCCGGCGTCCGGGGCGAGCAGACTCTTTTCGCCCCGACCCCGGGCGAACGCGTCGTACTGCTCCTCCAGGGCCTGGACCAGGGCCGCGGCGTCCTCGGTCTGCGCGACCTGCCGGTCGATCTCCACCCGGACCACCTCGGCGGCCGAGCGCAGCCCGTCGCCGGGCAGCAGCAGCCCGGTGCTACGGGAGACCGACGTGAGCAGCACCTCGGCGGCGGCCGGGTACTCGGTCTGCGCCACGTAGTGCGGCACGTGGGCGGCGAAGCCCAGCGCGTCGCGGCCCTGCTCGCCGAGGCGGAACTCCAGCAGGTGACCGACGCTGCCGGGCACCTGGACGCGTTGCAGCCAGGGCTCGTAGCCGGCGATCAGCTCGGGGCGGGTGGCGTGCGCGGTCACCCCGGTCGGCCGGGTGTGCGGGACCGCCATCGGGATCGAGTTGAGCCCCACTGTGAGCCGGACGTCCAACCGGGCGGCGAGCCCGGCGACGGCGGCCACGAAACGCTCCCACTGAAGGTCCGGTTCCGGGCCGGTGAGCAGCAGGAACGGGGTCTCGTCGTCGTCCTGCAGCAGGTGCAGCTCCAGCTTGGGCGCGTCGACGCTCTCCCAGTGGTCCTCGACGAAGGTCATCACTGGTCGTCGCGATCGGTAGTCGAAGAGCTGGTCGACGTCGAAGGTGGCGATCGGCCGACCCTCCAGCGAGGTGAGTAGCTGCTCACGCGCCAGTCGGCTGGCGTTCCCGGCGTCCACGAACCCGGTGAGGGCCTGGATCAGGACCGGCTGCCCGAGGTCGGGCAGATCGTCGGTGAGCTGGTAGAGCTCGTGTGGGTCGAGCACCGGTGCGGACCTCCCTGAAATGTGCCTGCGGGGCGCCGTCGCGACGGAGGGCACCCGTTCGGGCAACGTACCCGCCATCCTGGTGCATTCCTGCGCCGGGCGATCCGTTGGCCGGGTGGTGGGCGTGACCGGACTAATCGTCTGTTTACGCCACCAGGCCAAGCCCCTTTGGCCGATCGGCCGAGGGATCGTTCGGCCCAAAGGCCGAGTTTGTCGATCATGTCAGGCTCGGAGGTCGGATGTCCGGGCCTGTCCCGGGCCGTGCCGGCCCGCGTGCGCCGCCAGCTTCATCCGGTACGCGAGGTTCGTTCCCCGGGCGGGTCGACCCGCCCGGGTCGTCCACCAGCACGAGGCAAATCTGTGTCGAGCACCACGTGATCACCGTGCGTGATCGGGGTTTGCACCTGCCTAGCCTCGGTTGATGCGTGACGACGGCACCCTCGACGACCCGTACGCCCCGAGCAGCCCCACTACCGATACGGAGGATGGCACCTCAACCGAACGGACAACCGCCGCGAGCCGGCTCCGGGCGTACGCCCGGGACCTGACCGGTCGACGCCGGGCACAGCTGGCGCTGGCCACCGGTGTGGTGTGCTGCCTCGGTCTGACCGCCGTCGTCCAGATTCGGAACGAGGACGCCGACGCGGCGACCCGGAGTGGATCGCTCTCCAGCGCCGAACTGGCGCAGCGCGCCGAGCAGCAGCGCGCCTCCCGTTCCCTCGACCGCACGGCTGCCCCGAGCGCCTCCGCCGCCGCCCCGTCCGTCGCGGCGAGCGCCACCGACCCGGACACCACAGCGGCGGCCCGCACTGTCGCCCCGGCGCGCCCGACCGACCCGGCACCCGTCGCCGGGCTGGACGAGGACCAGATGGAGAACGCCGAGGCGATCGTCCGGACCGGCCGCAAGATGGGGGTGCCGCGCCGGGGTCTGGTGATCGCGGTGGCCACCGCCATGCAGGAGAGCAATCTCTACAACGTGGCCAGCGGCGTACTGCCCGAGTCGCAGGACTACCCGCACCAGGGCGTCGGCTGGGACCATGACTCGGTCGGGTTGTTCCAGCAGCGGTCCAGCAGCGGCTGGGGCCCGGTGGGGCGGCTGATGGACCCAGAGTTCGCCACCCGGCAGTTCCTCAGCGCGCTGGAGCAGGTGCCCGGCTGGCAGCGGATGCGGCTCACCGACGCCGCCCAGGCAGTGCAGGTCTCCGCGTACCCCGAGCACTACCAGCAGCACGAGTGGCGGGCCACCCGGGTCGTTGACGCCATCGTGCCGGCGGGGCGGTAACCTACCGCCCACTATGGACGGTCAGGGTTGAGGCTGTCGCATCCCGGGTACATGTGTTGCGGGTTCGGGGTACACATGACTACGGGACCATCGACAGGAGGACGCCATGTCACTGATGCAGCGGATCACCACGTTCCTGAGATCGCCGAAGGGTCAGCAGTTGGTCGAGCGAGGTCGCCGCGAGATGGCCAAGCCGGGCAACCAGCAGAAGCTGAAGGGGTTGGCGGCCCGGCTGTCCAACCGCCGCCGCTGACCGCCCCATCGGCCGCCCTGTCCACCGTTCCCACCCCTGGGGAGACCTGGTGACCGACACCCCACCTGGCGGCGGTCAGCCCGCCGCCCCTACTCCGCAGCCTCCCGTCGACCTGCCGGCCGGGCCGGTGGACGCCCCCGAGGGTCCACCGGCCCGGCTCTGGGACCGGATGCGGGACGACCCGCAGTACGCGCCGGAGCACCTCGCCCTGGAGGCGGTGCGCCGCCTCGGGCCGGAGGCCGTGCAGTGGGCCAGCCGTGCCCGGGCCGAGCAGCCGGGGATCTCCGCCGATGTCCTGGCAGACCAGGCGGCCCGCAAGTTCGTCAACCTGGCCCGGCTCTCCGGCGCGGTCTCCGGCGCGGCCGGGCTGCCCGGCGCCGTGATCGACGTGGGCGTGCTGGCCTGGACCCAGGCGCGGATGGTGCTGCACATCGCCGCCGCGTACGACGTCGACCCCCTGCACAGTGACCGGGCCACCGACCTGCTGGTGCTCCAGCGGGTGCACAAGGTCGCCGAGAGCGCCCGGCTGGCACTCGGTGTGGCCGCCGGCCGGGAACGCGCCGACGCGCTCTTCGGTCTGGGTGGCCAGCGTCCGCTCGGCCGGGTCATGCTGCAACTCGGCATCCGGCTGGCCCAGATGGCCGGCGTCCGGGCCGCGAAGCGGATGGTAGCCAAGATCGTCCCCGGTGCGGCCATCGTGCTCGGCACCTGGGCCAACTCGTCGGCTACAAAGGACCTCGCCCAGCGATCCCGGGCCCTCTACCGCTCCCGCGGCAACCCCGTCCCGGAGCCGCGCCAGCCCTGACGGCCCCGCCCGGGCGGTCAGTTGGCCAGGCCGGAGGAGCGCCAGGTCACCTCGGCGATGCGGCCCTGGCCGGTGGCGTTGGGGTGGAACCAGTCCAGCGGGTTGAGCAGGTCCAGGGTGAACCGGACCTTGTGCAACGCGCCGCCGTCGTGCCGGCACCGTGCCCCGTACGCCCGGCAGGCCGCCTTCAACTCGGCGTTGTACGCGTCGATCCGGTCCCGGACGGCGGCCCGGCGCGCCCGGTCGACGGGTGCGGTCGAGGTCGCGTCGGCCAGCAGGGCCGGGCAGATGCCCCGCCGCCACGCGCGGGTCGCCCGGGCGTCGTCGTGCCCGACCTCCCAGAGCCGGTACAGGTCGGGGATGCTCACCACCAGCACCCGGGCCTTCGGCCGGCCGGTCCGCAGGACGCGCAGCCCCCTGTCGACGTCGGCCCGGAACTGGGCCACCGGCGTCATCGCGTCCACCCCGCCCCGGCAGACGTCGTTGGCACCGATCAGCACCGTGACGTAGTCGGGGCGGTCACGTACCGCCGCCTGGGCCTGACCCGCTAGAGCGTCCGCGCGGGCGCCGGGACGGGCATGGTTGTACGTCCGGTCGCGGATCGCCGCATTCTGTTCGAGCAGCCGCCGGTAGTGGCTCTGCACCCGCAGCCCGTCCCCGGTCGACCAGGAATTGCGCTCGCAGGAGGTGAGCACCAGGCAGGAGGCGAAGCCGGTGCTGATCGAGTCGCCGAGGGCGGCGATGCCGCCGGGCCCGCTCGACGGCGGGGCGCTCGTGGTGGGGCGGGGTTCCGCGGAGTTGCCGCCCTCGCAGGCCAGCGCGACCAGCGCCGCGAGACAGGCCAGGGCGGCGACCCAGCGTCGAGGCATGACGTCTCCCGTTCCCGCAGCACAGAGCGACAGCGCGGTAACTCTATGCGCAGGATGTGGTTTGCCGGGAAGTTGCTGTCGGGTATGCGGCAGAGCGCCGACGCGGGAGCCGTCGAGATGCTATGCGTCCCGCCACGGTGCCCGCTGGCCGTGCAGCCACCAGTGCAACGCCCTGGTGATCCGGGGCAGCACCAGATAGGTCATCAGCGGGGTCAGGCAGAGCGTCATCAGCAGCACCCGGGCCGCCAGCGGCACCGCGTCGAGGAAGCGGCTCGTCAGCACTGTGGCGGTCAGGCTCAGCGGGAAGAACGCCAGCCAGATGGTCACCGCCTGCTTCCAGCGGGGCGGCGACGCGGGCGGTGCCGGCTCCACCCGGTCCACCGAGTGCTCCAGCGGCCTGTCGAACCAGCCCTCGATCCCGGTACGCCGCTCGACCCGGGTGTGCTCGACGATGCCCTGCGCCGAGCTGAGCCACCAGTGCCGCTGCGGCGACTCCTCCCACCGGTGCAGCGTCTCGGCGTCGGCGAAGCGGTAGAGCATGTGCCACTCCGGCGAACCGGGGCCGCTCTGCACCCAGCCGGCGCCGAGGAAGCCGGGGAACGCCTCGGCCAGCGCGGTGCCAGCCCGCATCCAGGCCACCATCTCGCTGGCCCGTCCGGGGTCGACGCGGCGGGCGATGGAGACGGTCACCGGCACGGCGAGGGTCATTGACATGCGCCCATCCTGCGGTCGCGCGAGGCCCCGGCGCGAACGGATGTGCCGGAGCACACCGCCGCGTCCGAGGGTGGAAGCGCGCCGTACCGGTTAACCCGGCCGATCAGGGGTAGATCGGGGGTTATGACGAGATCGCAGCCCCGGCGCGCCCGTGGCACGGTCGGCCACGCGAACAGCGCATTGAACCTTCGGCTCACCCTCGCCAGCTTCGGGCTGGTGATCATGGTGCTCTTCGCGGTGCTGGCGTTCTGGGCCGGCATCGCCTGGCTCGGCGTACTCTGCGCGATCTTCGCCGTGGTCGCCGTGGTCGACCTGGTCGTGATCCAGCGCCGCCGCGCCGCCCGCCGCCGCGAGGAGCCGGGCGTACGACACTCGTTGTTCGAGTGACAGGAGGACGAGATGCCCCACATCGCCACCACCAACCCCGCCACCGGACAGGTGCTCAAGACCTATGAGGCGATGTCCACGGAGCAACTCGACGACGCCATCGAGCGCACCGACCTCGCGTTCCACCAGCTGCGGGAGACCACCGTCGACCAGCGCGCCCAGTGGATGAACGCCGCGGCCGACCTGCTGGACGCCGAGCGCGACGAGATCGCCCGGATCATGACCACGGAAATGGGCAAGACGTACGTCGCGGCGCAGGCCGAGGTGACCAAGTGCGCCAGCGCCGCCCGCTTCTACGCCGACAAGGCCCCCGCGTTCCTCGCCGACGAGCCGGCCGACGCCGACGCCGTGAAGGCGATCCGGGCGTTCATCCGGTACCAGCCGATCGGCGTGGTGCTTGCTGTGATGCCGTGGAACTTCCCGCTCTGGCAGGTGATGCGCTTCGCCGCCCCGGCGCTGATGGCCGGCAACACCGGCCTGCTCAAGCACGCCTCGAACGTGCCGCAGACCGCGCTGCTGCTGGAGGACGTGTTCCGGCGAGCCGGCTTCCCCGAGGGGGCCTTCACCACAGTGCTGGTCGACTCGGAGGCCGTCGACCACATCCTCAGCGACCCCCGGGTTCGCGCCGCGACGCTCACCGGCAGTGAGCCCGCCGGCCGGTCCATCGCCCAGATCGCCGGCCGCGAGCTGAAGAAGACGGTCCTCGAACTCGGCGGCAGCGACCCGTTCGTGGTGATGCCCTCGGCGGACGTGGACCGGGCCGCCGAGGTGGCCACCACCGCCCGCTGCCAGAACAACGGCCAGTCCTGCATCGCCGCGAAGCGGTTCATCGTGCACACCGACGTGTTCGACGCCTTCGCCGAGAAGTTCGCCGCCAACATGGCCGCGCTGCGCGTCGGCGACCCGATGGACCCGAACACCGACGTCGGGCCGCTGGCCAGCGAGCGGGGCCGCGACGAGGTGCACGCCCAGGTCCGCGACGCGGTGGACAACGGCGCGACGGTGCTCTGCGGCGGCGAGCCACCGAGCGGCGACGGCTGGTTCTACCCGCCGACAGTGGTCACCGACCTCACCCCGCAGATGCGGATGTGGTCCGAGGAGGTCTTCGGCCCGGTCGCCGGCCTGTTCCGGGTCTCGTCGTACGAGGAGGCCATCGAGGTCGCCAACGGCACCAGCTTCGGGCTCGGGTCGAACGCCTGGACCCGGGACCGCGCCGAGCAGGAGCGCTTCGCGACCGACCTGGACGCCGGCAACGTCTTCATCAACGGGATGACCACCTCCTACCCGGAGTTGCCGTTCGGCGGTGTGAAGAACTCCGGTTACGGGCGGGAGTTGTCGGCGCTGGGCATGCGGGAGTTCTGCAACACCAAGACGGTCTGGGTGGGCGAGGGCGCCGCCTCGGCCGGCGCTGGGGCGCACGCCGAGTAGTTCGGGGCGCGGCACGCGTCAGCCGGGGCCGTCGTGGGTAGGAAGTGTGCCCATGACGTCGTACGGGTTTCACGCCTCACATGAGCAGATCGGTCCACGCGCCCTGTTGGAGGCGGTGATGCACGCCGAGCGGGCCGGCTTCGACGCCGCCATGTGCTCCGACCACTTCTCCCCGTGGAGCGCCCGGCAGGGCGAGTCCGGCTTCGCCTGGTCCTGGCTGGGCTCGGCGTTGCAGGCCACCGGCATGCCGTTCGGCGTGGTCAACGCGCCCGGCCAGCGATACCACCCGGCGATCATCGCGCAGGCGATCGGCACCCTCGGCGCGATGTACCCGGGCCGGTTCTGGGCGGCCCTGGGCACCGGCGAGGCCAGCAACGAGCACATCACCGGTGACCCGTGGCCGCGCAAGGACGTACGCGCCGCCCGGCTGCGCGAGTGCGTGGACGTGATCCGGGCCCTGCTGGCCGGCGAGGAGGTCAGCCACGACGGCCTGGTCCGGGTCGATCGGGCCCGGCTCTGGACCCGCCCCGAGCAGCCGCCCGCGCTGGTCGGCGCCGCCGTCAGCGTGGCCACCGCCCGCTGGTGCGCCGAATGGGCGGACGGACTGATCACCGTGAACGCGCCGGTGGCGCACCTGCGCGAGATGATCGACGCGTACCGGGACGCGGGCGGGCGGGGGCCGCTGCACCTCCAGGTGCACGTCTCCTGGGCGCCCGAGCAGGCCCAGGCCGAGGCCATCGCCCACGACCAGTGGCGCAGCAACGTCTTCGCCCCGCCGGTCTGCTGGGACCTGGAAACCGTCGAACACTTCGACGTGGTCTCCGCCGACGTGCCGGCACAGCGGGTCGCCGAGGTGGTGAACGTGTCCGCGGACCTGGGCCGGCACGTCGGCTGGTTGGAGGAGTACGCGCAGCTCGGCTTCGACCAGATCGCCCTGCACCACGTCGGGCAGGAGCAGCGCGGCTTCATCGACGCGTTCGGTGCGGAGGTGCTGCCGAAGCTGCGCCCGGGCGGCTGATCGAGGCCGAACAGCCGTACCCCTAGGCTCGTACCCCATGGAAAGCCTGTTTCCGGTCGTCGTCTTCCTGGCGATCGCCACCCTGGGTGCCGCGTTGGCCCGCCGGCTCGGCCTGCTCGCGCCGATCGTGCTGGTCGTTCTCGGCCTGGGGCTCTCGTTCGTGCCGGGCTTCCCACAGGTGGAACTCGACCCGGAGTTGGTGCTGGTCGGCATCCTGCCGCCGCTGCTCTACGTGGCCGCGCTGGAGACCTCGGTGCCGGCGTTCAAGAACAACATCCGGCCGATCCTGCTGCTCGCGGTCGGCCTGGTGTTGTTCACCGCGTTCGTGGTCGGGTTGGTGCTGCACCTGCTGTTGCCGCAGCTGCCGTTCGCGATCTGCCTGGCCCTCGGCGCGGTGGTCGCCCCACCGGACGCGGTGGCCGCCACGGCCGTCGCCCGCCGGGTCGGGCTGCCCCGCCGGGTCGTCACCATTCTGGAGGGTGAGAGCCTGGTCAACGACGCGACCGCCCTGGTGCTGCTGCGGGTCGCGACAATGGCCACCGTCGGCTCGGCCGTCGGCGCCGACAAGATCGCCATCGAGGTGCTGCGGTCCACCGGCGGCGGCATCCTGATCGGGGCGCTCGGGGCGGTGGTGTTCGGCTTCCTGCACCGGCGGATCAGCGACCCGCTGCTGGACAACGCGCTGTCGTTGATCATCCCGTTCGCTGTGGTGTTCACCGCCGAACACCTGCACGCCTCCGGGGTGGTCGCGGTGGTCGTCACCGGTCTGGTGCTCGGACACAAGCTGCCCCAACTGCTGTCGGCGGCGTCCCGGTTGCAGATCGGCGCGTTCTGGCGGCTGGTCCGTTTCCTGCTGGAGGGCCTGGTCTTCCTGCTGGTCGGGCTGCAACTGCGGGAGGTGCTGCGCGATCTCGACGAGCCGATCGGATCGCTCATCCTGATCACCTTCGCGGTGCTCGCCACCGTCTTCCTGACCCGGTTCGTCTGGCTCTTCCCGGCCACCTACCTGGCCCGGTTGGTCCCCCGGGTCCGCCGTCGTGACGCCCGGCCGTCGCCGAAGTTCCCGATCATCATCGGCTGGGCCGGCATGCGGGGCGTGGTGACCCTCGCCGCCGCGCTGGCCCTGCCGCTGACCCTGGCCGGCGACGAGCCGTACCCCAGGGCGTTGTTGATCTGGCTGGCCTTCGCCGTGATCGTTTTCACCCTGGTCGGCCAGGGCGCCACCCTGCCGCTGGTCGCCCGGCGGTTGAACCTGCCGCAGGACGACCCGGTGCAGGACGCGCTCTCCGCGGCCGCCGTGCAGCAGCAGGCCAGCAAGGCCGCCCAGGACCGCCTCGACGAGTTGGCCGACGGCGCACCGGACGCGGTGGTGGACCGGCTGCGCCGAGCGGTGGAGGACCGCACCAACATGGCGTGGGAACGGCTCGGCGGCGACGAGCGGGAGACCCCGTCGCAGGCGTACGGTCGGCTGCGACAGGAGATGATCGACGCCGAGCGGGATGTGTTCCGGGCGGCCCGGGACTCCGGTCGGATCCCTGAGGAAGTGCTGGTGCAGGCCTACCGTGACCTGGACCTGGAAGAGTCGTTGCTGCGAGAGGTTGAGAAGTGAGCTGTCAGCACCTGACCGAGGCCGGTGCCGCCGAGCCCCGTACCCCCGACGAGTGCGCGGACTGCGTCGCCATCGGCGACACCTACTGGGTGCACCTGCGCACCTGCCTGAGCTGCGGGCAGGTGGGCTGCTGTGACTCATCGCCGAACCAGCACGCGAGCAAGCACTTCGCGTCCACCGGCCACCCGGTGATCCGCTCGGCCCAGCCGGGCGAGGCATGGCGCTGGTGCTTCGTCGACGAGGAGATCGGCTGATCGTCGGCCGTTGGCGCTGGCTGCTGGTTGGGGTCAGGACGGCGCGGCTCGCCGGGACGGCCGTTGAGCGGTTGCACGGCTAGAGCGTGTCCTGCCGATCATGGATCGGCGTCCTGGTCATGACATGCTTCGGCCGTGTACTGGACCCAGGATTGCCGGCGCTTCCAGCGTCTGGTCGAGGCGCTATCGGGACGGGCGGATGCACAGGCTGAGGCCGAGATGGGCGCACTCCTGGATCCACGACTCGCGGACTCGCTGGTTGATGTGATGGCGGGTGAGGAGCAGCTCGGGCTGGACACGCTCTGCGCCAACGTCCTCGACTACCGGGTGCGGCTGACAGGTGAGGAGTACGCGACGATCACCGATCTCGCCGAAGGTTGGGCTCTCGACGTTCGGATGATCGATGGACTGAACGAGCTTGTGAGTTGAGCCGGTTGAAGCAGCATTCCACGACGTTGCGCTTGCGGGTAGGTCGCCTCATCGAAGGTCGCTGGTCGCCCGCCGTGGCTGCCCTTGGCGGTCTGGCGGGCGACCTGGTCTGAGCATTGCGGGATGACCTGCCGGATCTCGCGCGATCTCAGGGCGTCTGGTGGAGTCGCGGGCGTAGCCCTTGTCCGCGATCAGCACGTCGGGACGCTGCGAGCCCGGGCCGGTCCCGGCTCGTTGACGCGGATCGCGTCCAGTAGTGCCAGGAGCTGCGGGTTGTCACCGCCCTGGCGCCATCGCCCCCGCGCACCGCCCGGCTCGGGAAGCAGCGGGGCAATGACCGCCCACGCCTCATCGGTCAGTTCACCACCACGTACCACCGGCGCATCGTCGGTGATCAGCCACTACAAGACGCTTCTATGTATGTGGTGATCGGTTCGGCTGGTTGCCGCTAGGTTCGGCGTCGATGATCGCTTGGGTGGCTCATTGCCGATCCGGCCGCTCGGAGTGCGGGTGTGCCTTGTGCAAGACCTGTCCCCAGGTGGTCGTCGGCGCCGGCCCGGCCCACCTTGCTGGCCTGATCAGAAGCCTGCCCGTGCGAGCACACGTGGCCCATCACAGATTTGCCGCCGAGGTGACTGCATCCCGAGCCGACGCCGACTGTCCCGGTCGTCACTGGCAAAGGAGCAACAACCCGAGATGGCACAGATCGTAGAGCGGGTCACGGATCGCTATGACGTGGTGGTGGGGGTGGACACCCATACCGACACGCACACCGCTGCCGTGCTCGACCGGTTCGGGGCGGTGCTGGCGCAGGTCACCGTGTCCACCGACCCGGACGGGTTGAGCCAGCTGGTGGCCTTCGCCGCCGCGCACACCCCGCCGGACGGGCGCCGGTTGTGGGCGGTAGAGGGCACCCGGGCGCACGGTCAGGGACTGTGCCGGCTGTTGAGCGCTGCCGGTGAACCGGTCTGCGAGGCACCCAAACCCGCCCCGGCGGCCCGCCGCCGGGGCGGGAAGTCCGATCAACTCGACGCGGTCGCCGCCGCCCACGCGGTGCTGGCACTGTCCACCGACCATATCGCTGTGCCCCGCAGCGACGGACCACGCGAAGCGCTGCGTCTGCTGCTGGTCTGCCGCCGCCACCACAGCGACACGCGCACCGCCACGGTCAACCTGGTCAAAGCGCTGATCCTGACCGCCGACGACGCCCTGCGCCACGCCCTACGCGGGCTGAGCACCACCCACCAGATCGCCCGCCTGGCCGCCCTCGACCTACCCGAGAGCACCCACCTGCCCACCGAGGAACACACCCGCCGCCGCGAACTGGGCACCCTCGCCCGTCACATCCACACCCTCGACGCCGCACTGGCCGACAACCACCGACGCCTCCGCGCCCTCGTCACCGAACTCTGCCCACCCCTGCTCGACCAACCCGGAGTCGGACCCGTCACCGCCGCGATCGCCCTCACCGCCTGGTCACACCCCGGCCGCGTCCGCTCCGAAGCCGCCTACGCCACCCTCGCCGGCGCCGCCCCCATACCCGTCGCCAGCGGCCGCACCGACCGACACCGCCTCAACCGCGGCGGCGACAGAACCCTCAACAGCGCCCTACACACCATCGCCCTGACCCGCCGCCGCATCCACCCCGAAACCCGCGACTACATCAACCGACGCCGCGCCCAAGGCCGCACCACCAGAGAAATCAACCGCTGCCTCAAGCGCTACATCGCCCGACAGCTCTACCGCACCATCACCACCCACCACCGCACCCCTTGACAACCCCCACTCACAGATCGGCAGGACGCGCCCCTGGGCCGGTGCCGGCCAGCAGCCCGGACAGGCGTTGGTCGGAGTGCGGTTTGGCGCGGTCCGCCGGTACTTGTCGAGCGAGCGGTGGCACGGCGTGGGGTGGCTATCCGATCGTGCCGCCGTCGGGTAGCTGGCTCTGGTCACGTCCGTAGGTGGTAGTGGTTGCGGCGGGGGATTTGTTCGGGGTCGAGCCAGGCGGGTGGGACGAACTCGGGGTGGCCGTCGCGGCCGAGCCGGACCGCCCAGTCGCTGGTGTGGACGTGTCGGTGGTGGTGGCCGCAGAGCAGCACGGCGTTGTCGAGGCTGGTGGTGCCGCCGTCTGCCCAGTGGCGGATGTGGTGGGCGTCGCACCAGCGCGGTGGGCGGTCGCAGCCGGGGAACGCGCAGCCACGGTCGCGGAGCACCAGGGCGCGGCGTAGTGGGCCGGTGAAGAGTCGGCGCTGCCGGCCGACGTCGAGCGTCTGACCGGCGCTGCCGAGGACGGCGGGCAGGATCGTGGCGTCGCAGGCGAGCCGACGCACCGTCTCCGGGGTGAGGTGCAGGCCGGTGTCGAGAGTGCCGGCGCCGAGCCGCAGAGCCAGCGGGTCGAAGCTGGTGGTGACGACGACCTGGGCGGCTTCGCCGCCGTGCTCGGGCAACTCGCCGGTGCGCAGGGCAAGCCGGCAGAGGTCGGCGAGCGCGTCGTGCCGGCGTTGCCCGGGAGAACGTGGATCGTCCGGACCGGACGGTGCGGTCAGTGGGTCGATCGCGGCGCGCAGTAGACCCGCCGCCTCGCCGTCGAGGATGCCGGACAGCCGCAGTCGGCCGTCTCGCAGCTCGGACAGCGTCACATGGCGGTCTCGGCAGGCTCGGCGGGCCTCGGCCTCCATCGCCGCCTTGGCGGCGGCATCGGCGACCTCCGGGGCGACGTGATCGAGGATCCGGGTGCCGAGCCGGCGCAACAGGGTGGCGTCGAACTGCGCCGCCCAGTCGACGAGGACGCCGATCGCCTTGTCGGCGGCCTCCGCCCCGGCGGCGGTGTGGACGGTCTCGACCGTGCCGGCGATGACCCGGACCTGCTCCACGTCGACGGCTCCGCCGGCCAGCGCGTCCCGCACACCGGTCGGGGCGGCATCGAGCGTCGCGGCCAGCTCGACCAGACGACGGGCCGCACCGACCCCGAGGCGCAACCGGTCCCGCAACCACACTGCCGTCGACGACGCGCCCTGCGCGGTCGCGGTGCCTCGACCGTCCAACTCGCGCACGAGGGCCAGCTTGACCGCGGCCAGACGCTGCTCGAGCCGGTGCGCGGCGTCGAGTGCCGCGACGAGGTCGTGCTCTGGAAGAGCCCACGTCGGTGCGTCGAGGCAGTCGGCAACTGCCGCCTCGGCCTGCGCCAACTCCTCCAACATGGACCGACGATAGAACACGTGTACGACACTTTCGGGTCGCTCAGTAGGCCAGGTTCGGCTGCTTCGGAGCGGCGACAATCCGTGACCACCCGAAGCGGACGAGGTGCCTTCACGGGGTCGCTGCGCACGCCGACGTGCGGCTGGGCCGACTCGCCAGATTCGCTGAGCCCGGTTCAGCGGCTGATGCCGTCGATGAGACGTTCGGTGGCGAGGCAGGAGACGAGACATCGTTCCTTCGCGTCGCCGCTCAGCCGGGCGGTCCAGTCGGTGAGGCCGCCGTCGCCGATCTCCAGGCTGCCGTCCAGGGCGGTGATCCGCAGGGCGCACCCCGTGTAGTAGCCGCGACCGCGAGATCGCTCCGGTTCGTCCACCAGCGGCACCACATCCCCGGCGAGCGCCGGTCGGACGGTGTCGGCCAGCCGCTCCCGGATGACCCTGTCGTCGAAGGTGGTGATGTGCAGCTGAGGCGCGGCGGCCGGTGCCAGCTCGGCGAGGACGGTCCGCCAGTAGGTGAGGTGCCGGACCAGCAGCCGAGCCTCCGTGCGGCCCGAGCCGGTGTCCCGGGCGCTGGACACCAGGGCGAAGAGCCGGAAGTGCGCCGACGCCTCGCTGCCGAAATCCTGCGCCCGCAGCACCCGATGGGCAGCGGCCAGGTGCACCTCGCTCTGTCGGCGACGACGCACGGCAGCCTCGATGGCGAGGGCGTTTGTGGGATCGCTGAGCACCTCGCTGGCGCGCATCGTGGTGACGATCCTGTTCTGGCTGACCGGCGCGACCGCCGAGCAGGTGCCGACCGGTACGACCGGCGACAGCTCCACCCCGGCGACGTCGGCGGGCAGCAGTTGCCACATCCGGGCCTCCACCCGTGCCAGCGCGCGCGGGTCGGCACGGGCCGGGCGGACGAAGCGGTCCTCGCGCCAGCGGCGCACCACCTCGGGTGGACGCACGGTCGCCGCCCGGTCGCGGGCCAGGCCCAACAGCAGAGTACGTAGATCCGCGCCGGACAGGCCGGCCAACGCCGTTCGCGTCCCGGCCGGCATCGCCGCCCACACCCGACGCTCCGCGCCCGGCAGTTCGTCGCCATCCATGGCGTCACCATGGCTCACTCGGCGCGACCGATCCATCGGTTTTGCGGTGTGCCCGGCCGCTCGTACGCCCGTCTATGCTTCACCGACGTGCGAGCGTCAACGGGGGACGGACATGATTGACACTGTCATCTTCGATGTTGGTGGGACCATTCTCGACGAGTCTCACGAGTTCGCTGCCTGGGCCGACTGGCTCGGCGTGCCCCGGCACACCTTCTCGGCGGTCTTCGGCGCGGTGATCGCCAGGGGTCTGGACTATCAGGAGACGTTCCGGGTCTTCCGGCCCGATTTCGATCTCACGGCCGAGCTGGAGCGCCGGGCCGCTGCCGGCCAGCCGGAGTCGTTCGCCGAGGAGGATCTCTACCCGGACGCGCGGGGATGCCTGGAGTCCTTGAAGGACCAGGGCCTGTTCGTGGGCCTGGCCGGCAACCAGCCAGCTCATGCGGAGGCGACCCTGCGCGATCTCGACCTTCCGGTGGACGTGATCGGCACCTCGCACGGGTGGGGCGTGGCGAAGCCGTCACCGGCGTTCTTCGAGCGGGTCGTCGCCGCGGGCGGTGGCGTCGCGTCGTCGATCCTGTACGTCGGCGACCGACCCGACAACGACGTGCGCCCGGCCCTGGATGCCGGCATGAAGACCTGCCTGATCCGACGTGGTCCGTGGGGCCACATCCTCGACCCCTCCACGGTGGCCGAGCGGTGCCTGTTCCGGATCGACTCGCTGGACGAACTCCCCAGCCTGGTCGCGAAGCACAACGCGGCCGGCGGTTGACCCGCCGGCCGCGCGAAACGTGCGGTCCCGGTGGCCGCCCGCTGAGGGCGGTCACCGGGACGTCCATCAGGTCAGCGAGCAGGCCGCCCCGTTGACAGTGACCAGGCCGGGGCTCGGGTTGGCGCCGCCGCCCGTGGTCGCGTTGAAGCCGAACGTCACAGTGCCGCCGGGCGCGATCTTGGCGTTGTACGACTCGTTGCGCGCTGTCACCGTCGCACCGGACTGGGTGACCTTCGCCAGCCACGCCTCGCGTACCCGCTGGTCACCGGTGAACGCGAAGCGCACGCTCCAGCCGTTGACGGCGGTGGCGCCCGTGTTCTGGATGGTCAGCTGCCCGGTGAACCCGGTGCCGCCCTGCCAGGTGCCGTAGTTGGAGTAGCGCGCCGTGCAGGTGGTGGCCGGCACCGCGCCGGCGTCACCCTGGTCGGCCAGGAACGAGGAGATCCAGGCCAGCGCCGAGTTCCAGTTGATCGCCACCTCGTTTGTCGAGTACGAGTTGATGTCGTCGACGTAGCAGAACATCGGCTCGCAACCGGCGAGCAGCTGCGCCACGAACGGGTCCTGGAGGGCCGCGTTCGGGCCGCCGGCGAGGGAGCCGGCGGGCGGTCGGGGCAGGTTCGGGTCGAGCTGGTGGCCGAAGATCCGGCTGTGCTGGTTCTGCGCGGCGTGCTCACCCCACCCGGTGACGTAGGAGATGTTCAGGGCGTTGCGACCGAGGACGTAGTCCATGGCCTGCACGGCGCCGTCGCGGTAGACGGGGTTGCGGGTCAGGTCGAACGCGGTGGCCAGCACCACGGCGTTGTTGATGACGTTGCTGTTGCCGCCCCAGAAGTAGCTGTTGGCGTCACCGGGCATCGGCAGCCCGTACGCCTGCCGGCGCAGCTCGGCGAGGTACGTGTCGGCCGCGGCGGTGACCGAGGCGCGGACCCGGGCCAGATCGGCGGCGGGCAGCCCGTTCGGCACGGTGGCCAGGTCGAGGCGGCCCAGCGCGGCAACGCTCTGCCAGCCGAAGCCCCGGGCGTCGAACACGTTCCCGGTGTGGTGCGGTGAGGCGGTCAGGTCGGCCAGGTAGTTCTGCGCCCCGGTGGTCAGGTACAGCTCGGCCGCCGCCCAGTAGAACTCGTCGGTGACGTTGCTGTCGTCGTACGCGCCGCCGCCGGTGCCGTCGGTCGGGCTGGCGTACACCGCCGGGTGGGCCTTGGCCGCGGCGTAGGCCGTCTTCGCGGCGGTGCCGCAGCGGGTCGCGAACGCCGCGTCGTACGGCGCGAAGAGCCGGGCGCACTGGGCGGCGGTGGCGGCGAGGTTGAGGGTGGCCGCTGTCGACGGTGGGTGCAGCTCGCGCGGCTGCGGGTCGTCCTGCGGGGCGAGCGGCAGCCCGGTCCAGTTCTGGTCGTGGATCTTGTGGTGGACCATGCCGGCGAGCGGCTTGCCGGCGGGCACCTGCATGCGCAGCAGGAACTCCAGCTCCCAGCGGGCCTCGTCGAGGATGTCCGGCACCCCGTTGTCGCGCTCGGGCACCCGCAGCGTGCCGTCGGCGAGTTCCGCGCCGCCGTTGGCGGTGGCCGCCGTCCGGGTCCGTTCGAAGGTGTTCAACAGCTGGTAGGTGGCGATGCCGCCGTTGACCACGTACTTGCCGTGGTCACCGGCGTCGTACCAACCGCCGCGCACGTCGAGGGAGTAGTCGCAGACACCCGGCTGGCAGGGCACGTTGGTGTCGCCCTGGTTGGGTGCGACGCCGAGGTGGCCGGCGGGTCGGGCGTACTCGTCGCCGATCAGGTCGCCGTCGATGGCGATGCCGCTGCGCTGGGCGTAGAAGAACTGCAACGAGTCGGAGCGCAGCTGGTCGTAGAGGGCGCCGGAGATGTCGAACGGGTGGCTGGTCTCGCCGTCCACGGTGAGCGTGAGCCCGGTGCCGGGAGTGCGGTAGCTGGAGAAGTCGACACTCTGCACGTTCTGCCCGGAGGCGGCGTCGACACCGCGAGCGGTGGTGCTGCCACTGGCCACGACCGCGCCGGCGGCGCTGCGCAGCTGCCAGGGCAGCGGCTCGGTGGCCTCGGTGACGACAGTGGCGTTCTTCGGGCCGCCGGGAAGGTAGCCGACCTGGTTGACGCGCACCCGTGGCCCGGTGTCCGGCTCGTACGGCTCGGGCGGCTCACCGCCGCGCAGCGACACGTCGTCCAGGCAGATGGTCTGCGCCTGGGCGGAACCGCCGACCTGGAAGATCAGCTGGGCGTTGGGGTTGTCGTCCGGGACGGTGAAGGTCTGCTCGACCCGCTGGATGGTGCCGGTCGCGGTGGCGTCGACTGCCGCGTACGTGGTGTACGGAGCGCTGCCGAGCTGCAACACGGCCTTGACCGCGGCGCCGGGAGTGGCGGAGACCGCGAAGCCGAGGGTGTATTCGGCGCCGGCGATCAGCGGCACGCCGTCCTGGCCGATGCCGGCGTCCCACGGGTTGGCCAGCCCGCCCGCGACCGTGGTGCAGAGCTGGCCGTCGGTGACCGCCAGCGCTCCGGTGCCGAAGGAGAACCAGGGGCTCACCCCGGCGCTGAAGTCGCCGTTGTCGATCTGTTCGGGGGCGTCCGGTGGTGGGTCGGCGTGGGCCGCGCCGGCGCCCGCGCCGGTGAGGGCCAGAGTGGTCGCCGCAGCCAACAGGAGGCGGCGTCGGGATGGCGTCACGGGGAGTCCTTCCGGGACGGAAAGTGGGACGGTGGTGGTGGCACTGTGGTGCGAGGAACCTGGGAGCGCTCCCAGGTATCGGCTCGATGTTTCCAGTGCCGGTACGTCATGTCAATTGATCTGGTTGGATGGGTTCCGGCATCCCACGTGGGCGGTCAGCCCGGCGGGCGCCTCCCGCCGCGCCGCCGTCCGGACGTGAGATTGACCGCGCCACGCGCCGTCGTCTCGATCTCCTAGAGACAACTGCGCCCTTCGCCTGGCAGGCTGCCTCCCATGACCCTGAAGCTGCGTTCCGTGGGAACGAGCGACCGTGGGCTGATCCGCAGCGGAAACCAGGACGCCCTGCACGCCGGCAGCTGGCTCGTCGCCGTCGCCGACGGCATGGGCGGGATGGCCGCCGGCGACCTGGCCAGCGCCCTCACCATCGACGCGGTCGCCCCGCTGGACGTGGAGACACCCGAGGACGCCCTGGTGGCCGCGCTCGAGGGTGGCATCGCCCTGGCGACCTCCCGGATCCGACAGGCGGTCGCCGAGGATCCCGAGCGCCAGGGCATGGGCACCACGCTGACCGCCCTGCTCTTCGCCCGTACCGGCAGCTGCCTGGCGCTCGCGCACGTCGGCGACTCCCGGGCCTACCTGTTCCGCGAGGGCGTGCTCAAGCAGGTCACCCGGGACGACACGTTCGTGCAGATGTTGGTGGATCAGGGCGTGATCACCCCCGACCAGGCCAGCAGCCACCCGCGCCGCGCCGTGGTCACCCAGGCGTTGCAGGGTGAAGAGGTCTCCCCGTCGTACGCGACGATGGTGCCCCGGGCCGGCGACCGGTGGCTGCTGTGCAGCGACGGCCTCTCCAACGTGGTCCGCCCGGACACCCTCACCGAGGTGCTCAGCGGCTATCCGGACCGGGACGCCTGCGCCGCCAAGCTGATCGACCTGGCCCTGCACGCCGGCGCACCGGACAACGTCACAGTCGTGGTGGCCGACGTCGTCGAGGAGTAGGCCGGCGCTCAGCGCCGACGGCGTCGAGGAATAGGCCGGCGCTCA
Organism: Micromonospora vinacea; assembly: GCF_015751785.1. NCBI lineage: Bacteria > Bacillati > Actinomycetota > Actinomycetes > Micromonosporales > Micromonosporaceae > Micromonospora > Micromonospora vinacea. Next base: position 4,233,716 of record NZ_JADOTY010000001.1, read on the forward strand.
GCGCCGACGTGGCGTGGCGTGCCGGGTGGGCGTCGCCGTTCCCGGGTCCTCCGGCCACGGGTGCCGGGGATAGCGCCCGCGTAGCTCGGAGCGGACCTGCGGGTAACCGGTACGCCAGAACGAGGCCAGGTCGGCGGTGACCGCCACCGGCCGGCCGGCGGGGGAGAGCAGGTGCAGCAGCACCGGCACCCGACCGCCGGCGATGCGGGGGGCCGCCGGCCAGCCGAACGTCTCCTGGAGCTTCACGGCGAGCACGGGCGCGCCCGGGTCGCTGTAGTCCAGCCGGACCCGGGAACCACTCGGCACCTCGATCCGCTCCGGGGCCAACTCGTCGAGGCGGGCGGCCTGGGCCCAGGGCAGCAGCCGACGCAGCGCCGACGACACGTCCACTCGCGCCAGGTCGGCCCGGCGGCGCGCGGCGGCCAGCTCCGGGCCCAGCCAGCTGGGCGCGGCGTCGAGCAACGAGTCGTCGCCGACCTCCGGCCACGGATCACCCAGGTGGTGCCGGAGGAACGCGAGCCGCTCGCGCAGCCCTCGCGCCGACGGTGTCCACGGCAGCAGCCCCAGCCCGTCCTGACGCAGGCCGGTCAGCAACGCGGCAGCCACCTCGGCCCGGTCCGGCCGGTCCAGCCGCCGCTGGACCAGCTCGATCGCGCCCAGCCGGGTCACCTCCCGGGCCACCACGTCCCCGTCGGACCAGCCGACCTCGCGGCCGGTGCGCAGCAGCGGACCGGCCGCCTCCCGGGCCGTCGCCTCGTCCACCGGTGCGGCCCGGCGGATCCGGGCCGACGGCGCGCCGGGGGTGCGGTCCGCGACCGCCACCGCCAGCCAGTCCGACCCGGCCAGCCCCGAGCCGGCCGCCAGCTCCGCCGCGGTCCCGCCGGTCATCAGGTACGCCGAACCGCCCGGCCGCCGCACCCGGGCCAACCGTTCCGGGTACGCCAGCCCGACCAGCAGCCCGGCGGCGAGATCGTCGCTCAGCCCAGCTGAGCCGGTCCGGTCGGTGGCATCGGCGCGGCCCTTCGGTGGGGTGCGGGTCGGCAGCGCCGCGCGTAGCCGGCGTACCTCGGTGCGCCAGCGGGCGGTGGCGCCCGCGTCCACGCCGGTGCGCAGCCGACGCCATCCGGCGACCAGGTCGTCACCGGGGCCGGCCGCGCTCTCCTCGGCGAGCAGGGCCACCACCTCGGCGGCTCGGTCGGCGCCGACCCGGCCGGCGCCGTCGAGCAGCGCCCGGGCCAGCCGTGGGTGCGCTCCGGCGGCGGCGATCGACAGTCCCCGCGCGGTGATCCGACCGTCGGCGTCTACGGCGCCCAGGGTCTGCAGGGTGTCCCGGGCCACCGTCATCGCGGCGGCCGGTGGCGCGTCGGGCAACGCGAGCCCGACACCGTCCGGTGCGCCCCAGGCGGCCAGCTCCAGCGCGAAGCCGGTCAGATCGGCGGTGGCGATCTCCGGCTCGGCGCGGGCGGGCAGCCGCTCGTGGGTCGCCGCCGACCAGCAGCGGTAGACGTACCCGGGGGCCTCCCGGCCGGCCCGGCCAGCCCGCTGGGTGGCGGCGGCGCGGGAGACCGGCACGGTGACCAGCGCGCCGAGCCCTCGGGCCAGGTCGATCCGGGGCACCCGGGAGAGCCCGGCGTCCACCACGATCCGCACGCCCGGGACGGTCAGACTGGTCTCGGCCAGCGCGGTGGCCAGCACCACCCGCCGTCGGTCCGCGCGACGCAGCGCGGCGTCCTGCTCGGTGCCGCGTTGACGGCCGTGCAGCGGCAGCAGCGCCACTGTGTCCCGCAGGTCGCTCAACCGGCCGGTGACCGCCGCGATCTCGCCGGCCCCGGGCAGGAAGACGAGCACGTCACCGTCGTGCTCGCGCAGCGCCCGCCGGACGGTGGCGGCCACGTGGTCGAGCAGGGCACGGTCCACCGGCCCGGCCCCGGGCGGGGCGATGGGACGTGCCGGGGGCACCCAGATCCGCTGCACCGGATGCAACGCCGAGTCGGCCCGAACCACCGGGGCCGGGGTGGGCCCGCCCAGCAGCGCGGCGAACCGGTCGGTGTCCGGAGTCGCCGACATCGCCAGCAGCCACAGGTCCGGCCGGATTGTGGCGCGCGCCTCCACGGTGAAGGCCAGCGCGAGGTCGGCGTCGAGTTGGCGTTCGTGGCACTCGTCGAGCAGCACGGCACCCGTGCCGGGCAGCTCCGGGTCGTGGTGCAGCCGGCGGACCAGCAGGCCGGTGGTGACCACCTCGATCCGGGTGGCCGGGCCGACCCGGCGCTCGCCGCGCACCGCGTAGCCGACCCGCTCACCGACCCGCTCGCCGAGCAGCTCGGCCATGCGTCGGGCAGCGGCACGAGCCGCCACCCGGCGGGGTTGGGCGATCACCACCCGGCCGGTCACCCGGTCGGCCACGGCCAGCGGCGCCAGGGTGGTCTTGCCGGTGCCCGGTGGGGCCACCAGCACACCGGCGCCGGCCGCGTCGAGCGCCGTGACCAGCGCCGGCAGCACCGGACGGACCGGCAGGTCAAGTGTTACGTCGGAGAGCACGGCCCAGTCTCGCACCGGCGTGGGCGCGTCAGGGGCGACGGACCTCGCCGGCGCCGAGCACGAAGGCCCGCCAGGCCGCCGCGCCGAAGGCGAGCACCGGGCCGGAACGGTCCTTGCTGTCCCGGACGGCGACCTGACCGTCGACTGTCGCGACCTCCACGCAGTTGCCGTTGCCGCTGCTGCGCGTGCTGGTGCGCCAGTCCGCTCGGGTCAGGTCGTACGCCGTCATCCGCGGTACCTCTCGTCTGCGTCGGCGTGCCGCAGAAGCGGTCACGCAAAGTTACGAGAAGCATGCTCAAGACGGGTCATCGACGCCGTCGGATCGAGCGCCATCCGGCACAGCTCCTCGTGCAGAAGGCTATACCCGAGCACATGATCGGCTTCCTCCAGAGCCAGCCCCATCGTGAGGTTATCCAGGTAAACCACTGACGCGTCGGCGGCGTCGGCGAAGTTGAGGATCACGTACGGGGTGCTCATGGCCGGATGCCCGCCGGCCGCGAAGGGAAGTACCTGGATTGTCACGTTGGGTAGTTGTGCGATCCGGCTCATGTGGACCAACTGTTCGGCCATCACCGCGGTGCCGCCGACCGGGCGCAGGAGCACCGCCTCGTTGAGGATCACCGACAGGTCGACCGGGTCCTCCCGACGCAGCACCTCCTGCCGGCGCAGTCGGGCGGCGATCTTGCGCTCCAGACCGTCCTCGCCGGCGGTGCGCCGGAAGATCTCCCGGGCGTACGCCTCGGTCTGCAACAGCCCGGGCACCGACTCGGCCTCGTACGTGCGCAGTGCCGCCGCCTCGGCCTCCAGCCCGACGTAGAACTCGAACCACTCGGGCAGCACGTCGCTGTAGTTCTGCCACCAGCCCCGCTGCTGTGCCCCCCGGGCGATCTCGATCAGCGCTTCGGCATCCGAACCGGTCACCTGGTACAGCGCGAGGGCGGCCCGGACGTCGCGCGGTTTGATGCCGATCTGCGCGGTCTCGATCCGGGACAGGTTGCTCTTCGACATGTCGAGCTGACGGGCTGCCACATCGAGGGTCATGCCCGCGCGTTCCCGAAGTTGGCGGAGTTCCCGGGCGATGCGGCGACGCCGCACGGTCGGGCTGGCGGCGGGTCGGATGGTGGGAGTGGCGGTCACCGTCCGAGTCTGCCACGACAAGATCCGCAGGTCGCAGATGCACGGAGTGCAACTTTCGAATCTGGGAGTTGCGTTGCAGTAGCTGTCGGTGCATCCTTTCCCGGTCGCGATCACTGTGGACACACCTGTGCGGGAGGACCGTTGCTCATCGCCGACGAGTTCTTCCTGATCGCACACAACGACAGTCGCGGCAAGGCGAAACTGCACCCTGCGGCGACCGGGCTCGGGCTGGCCGGCGGGCTCCTCGGCGAGCTGATCCTTTATGGACATATCACCGTCACGGCCGGGCAGATCACCGTCATCGACCGGCGTCCGCCGGCCGACGCCCTGGCGCACACGGTGCTGGACCAGTTGGTCGGTGAGTCCCAGCACCGGGAATTGCGCACCTGGCTGAGCTTCCTGGCCCAGAGCGCCACGACCTCGGTGGGGGAGCGGTTGGCCCGCGCCGGGGTGCTGCGCCGCCAGGAGAGTCGCCGGCTGCTGCGTACCACTGTCAGCTACCTGCCGATCGACCTCAACGCGGTGGCCTGGCCGGCCACCCGGCTACGGGCCCTGCTGGACCGGCCGGACCCGCCGGGCGTGCCGGACGCCCTGCTGCTCGGCCTGGTCGTGGCCGCGGGGCTGACCCGCGAGGTGCTGTGGAGCGCCGGCCCTCGCGCGCACCACCGGCTGAACGTCCTCATCCCCGCGCTGCCGGCACCACTCAAGGAACTCGTCGGGCACACCGAGGCCGCCGTCGGCGCCGCCGTGCTGCGCGGCATCCCCTGATCCCCCCCCGGTAACCCCCAACCCTCCCCTCGACGATCGGAGTAGTCGTATGCCCCCGACATCGACAGTCGACCGACCCAGCAACGTCTCCGAAGCCCTGGCCCGGGGCCGTCTCGGCATCCCCTCGGTGATCTTCTTCGTCCTCTCCGCCGCCGCGCCGCTGACAGTGGTGGCCGGCGTCGTCACCACCGGCTACGGCGTCATCGGGGTGACCGGCATCCCGCTGGCCTTCCTGCTGATCGCCGCGGTACTCGCGCTGTTCTCGGTGGGCTACGTGGCGATGTCCCGCCGGGTGGAGAACGCCGGCGCCTTCTACGCCTACGTGTCCCGCGGCCTTGGCCGACCGGCCGGCGTGGGCGCCGCCTGGGTCGCGCTGATCGCGTACAACGCGTTGCAGGTCGGGCTGTACGGCACCATCGGCGTGGCGGCCGAGCCAGTGCTCGACCGGCTCTTCGGCGGACACCCGCACTGGGCCGTCGTGGCCCTGGTGGCGTGGGCGTTGGTAGGCCTGCTCGGCCTGCTCCGGGTCGACCTCAACGGCATGGTCCTGGCCGCGCTGCTGGTCGCCGAGATCGTGGTGGTCGTCGTCTTCGACCTGGGACAGCTCGGCAACCCGGCCAACGGTGAGGTCAGCTTCGCCTCGTTCTCACCGGACAACCTCTTCGTGACGGGGGTCGGCGCGGTGCTGGTGCTCGCCGTCCTCGGCTTCGTCGGCTTCGAGTCGGCGGTGGTCTTCAGCGAGGAGAGCAAGGACCCGAAGCGGACCGTGCCGCTGGCCACCTACCTCTCGGTGGCGATCATCGCCGGGCTGTACGCGCTGTCGTCCTGGACCATGACCGTCGCGGTCGGGCAGGACCAGATCGTCGCCGAGGCCGGGGAGCAGAGTGTCGGGCTCATCTTCAACCTGGCCGCCGCGCACCTCGGCGACACAGCGGTCACCATCGGGCAGGTGCTCTTCCTGACCTCGGTGCTCGCCGCGATGATCTCGTTCCACAACACCACGGCCCGCTACACCTTCGCCCTCGGTCGGGAGCGGGTGCTGCCAGCGGTGTTCGGGCAGACCTCGGCCCGTACCGGGGCGCCGCGGGCCGCCTCGGTGGCGCAGAGCGTCCTCGGACTGCTGGTCATCCTGCTGTACGCGGTCAACGGCTGGGACCCGGTGGTCCAGCTCTTCTTCTGGGTCGGTACCACCGGCGGCTTTGGTGTCCTGCTGCTGATCGCCACCACGTCGGTGGCGGTGATCGCCTACTTCGCCCGCTCCGGCGGGGGCGAGAACCTCTGGCGACGGGCCATCGCGCCCGGCCTGGCCACCATCGCGCTCTTCGTGATCATCTGGTTGGCCGTGTCGAACTTCGCCAACCTGCTCGGCGTCGCGCCGGACTCGACGCTGCGCTGGGCGCTGCCCGCCGCGTACCCGGTGGCTGCCCTGCTGGGCATCGGCTGGGCCCTGCTGCTGCGCAGCAACCGCCCGGACACGTACGCCCGGATCGGTCTGGGCGCGGCGAGCGCCGCGGCGGCCGTCAAGCCGGAGGCGCCGGCCGCCGCGGAGGTGACCCGATGAGCGTGGTCATCGAGCAACTCGGGCCGGAGGAGACCAGCCTCGCGGCGGGTCGGATCGCCGAGGCGTTCACCGTCCTGGAGGTGACGTACTGGCTGGTCCCCGACCCGAGCAAGCGGGAGGCCGTACTGGCCGGAGACTTCGAGATCCTGGTCGGGCACGCGATGCGGCACGGCATCGTCCACGCCACAGCGGACCGGGCCTCGGTTGCCGTCTGGTTTCCGTCCGTCGGCGAGCCGGCGCCGCCGCCGGCGGACTACGACGCCCGACTGGCCGCCGCCTGCGGCGAGTGGACCGACCGGTTCCAGCACCTCGACGAGCTGTTCGCGGCGAACCACCCGCATCCGGACCACCACCACCTCGCGTTCCTGGCGACCCGGCCCGACCGGCAGGGGCAGGGGTTGGGTAGCGCGCTGATGCGCCACCACCACGCCTGGCTGGACGCCAACGGGATGCCGGCGTACCTGGAGGCGAGCAGCCCGCGCAGCCGGGACCTGTACGCGAAGCACGGCTACCTGGCCGGCGAGCCGTTCCGGGTGCCCGACGGCACGCCGTTCTGGCCGATGTGGCGGGAGCCGGTCAGCTCCTGACGCGATCGCATCGCTACGCCCCAGCGTCCGTGTTGTCACGCTCACGTGACAACCCAGACGCGGAGGAGGGCCGGGTCCTCGGACCCGGCCCTCCTGTCGTCAGCTGGTCAGTACGTGCCGTCGAGCTGGCCACGCAGCTTGGTCAGCGCCCGGGTCAGCAGCCGCGAGACGTGCATCTGCGAGACGCCGATCTGGTCGGCGATCTGCGACTGGGTCAGGTTGCCGTAGAAGCGCAGCGTGAGGATCTTCTGCTCGCGCTCGTCGAGGGTGGCCAGCGCCGGGCCGAGGGCCACGCGCAGCTCGGCCAGCTCGAACTCGCTGTCCTCGCCGCCGAGCATGTCGCCCAGTTCGGTGGCGCGCTCGCCGTCGCCGGTCGGGGTGGACAGCGACACCGCGTTGTACGCGCGGGCGCCTTCCAGGCCCTCCAGCACCTCTTCCTCGGTGAGCTTGAGGTGCGCGGCGATGTCGGCGACCGTCGGGGAGCGGCCGAGGGTCTGCAGGAGCGAGCTGTTGGCGTCGGAGATGGCCAGCCGCAGCTCCTGGAGCCGGCGGGGCACCCGGATGTCCCAGGTGCGGTCGCGGAAGTGCCGCTTGAGCTCGCCGATGATGGTGGGGATCGCGTAGCCGGCGAAGTCGACACCGCGCGAGGGGTCGAACTTGTCGATGGCCTTGATCAGGCCGATCGCGGCGGTCTGCGCCAGGTCGTCGTTCGGCTCGCCGCGCCCGCTGTAGCGGTGGGCGAGGTGGTTGGCGAGCGGCAGCCAGGCCTCGATCGCCCGGTCCCGCAGCGCGGCGCGCGACGGGTGGTTGGCGGGCAGCGCCGCCATCGCGTTGAGCAGGTCGGCGGCGCTGTCGGTGAGAGCGCGCGGGTCGAGCTTGGTGGTGGCCTTGACGGCGGCGCTCGGCTGCTCGGTGATCGTTGGCGCGGTCATGGGTGGTCCTCCCTGCACCTCGTCCGCTGACAAAAAGACGTGACGCTTTGGTTTAGCTTTCAATGGGCCGTTCGGGAGTCACCTTAACCTGATCGTCTCCCAGAAATCTAGCCGAAAGGTTGATGTACTTAAGGTATGTTCGATAACAAAACGGGCAAGTGGGGCGGAAGTTGGGGTAGCTGTGAGGATCCTTACCCGTTGTTCCGGCCGTAGCGCCGCTGCCCGGTCGGCCGGCTGGCCGGGCCGATCGGCCCACAGGCCACGTCGAGTGGTCAACACGAAATCCGACAAGTCGCCAGGAGTGTCGACTATCCGTCCTTGTCCCGCTGGTGGGACCGGCCGTAGCGTCGCGTGTACACACCCGGTTCGGAGGCACCGTGCTCGATCCAGCCGCTCCCCAGCTCGTCGTGAACAGTCGCACCCTCTACTTCAGCTGGCTGCCGGCGGATCCCGACGCGGTCGCCGCGCTGGTCCCTCCGGGACTCTGCCCCCGCCCCGACCGGCAGGTCTTCCTCAACCAGTACATCGTCGACGACGAGACGCAGACCTCCGGCTTCGGCGCGTACTCGCTGACCTACCTCGGCGTCTCGCTGGTGGGCGTCGACGCGCCCGGCGGCCTCAACGCGGGCGGCTGGTGGACCCACTACGTGGCCTCCAGCCGGCGGGTCCGTGAGTACGCCGTCGCCCGCGGCGCCCCGGTGCTCGCCGGGCGCACCCGGATCGACGTGAACGGCGAGGACCTGCTCTCCGAGACGGAGATCGACGGCACGCCGCTGATCCGGGCCCGGTGTCGCGTGGGGGAGACCGGGCACGTGATCAGCAGTGGGCACCACCGTTACTTCACCCGGCGCGACGGCCAGCTGCTCAGCTCGGCCTACCCGTTCGTCGCCGAGCCGGTCGCCCCGTTCGAGATCGAGTCGGTGGAGTTCCTCCAGCCCGGCCACCCGGTGTACGCGCTGCGTCCGGCCAACCCGCTGACCATCGGCTTCGGCTACTACTCACCGCGCTCGTCGTTCGCCTACCCCGGCGGGCTGAGCGTGCACGCTGTCGCGGAGCCGGCCCGTCCACTTCACCAGGTGCCGGCCAGCCTCGCCCGCAGTGGCCTGCCGTCCGGGTCGTAGACCAGCCGGTACACCGGCAGAGCCCAGGCCCGCGTGTACCACGGCAGCCGCTCGGGGCGGTGCGGCCGCAGCCGCCCGGGCGGGCGTTCTCCCACCTGGCCGTCGTCGTACCACTGCTGTAGCGCGTCGGCGGCGGCCGTGACGGCCGCGACGGCGTCCGCCGGGTCCAGCAGGTCGGCGTCGTCCGCGCCGTCCGGGTCACGGTCCAGGTGCTCGCGCCACAGCCGCAGTCGCAGGTCCCGGGCGAAACTGCGCGCGCCGTCGCCCCGCCCGGCGGGGTCGGTGGGCTCCCGCTGGTCCGGGGTCTCGTCGAGCACCGCGCAGGACAACTCGCTGTCGTGCGTCCAGGACCGCCGATTGAAGTTGTCGCTGCCCACGCTGGCCCAGACGTCGTCGACCACACAGACCTTCGCGTGCACGTAGACCGGGTTGCCGGCGTGGTTCTCCACGTCGAACACGTGCACCCGGTCCGGTGCGGCCCGCTCGCACAACGACAGCGCCTGCTCACGCCCGACCATGTTCGGCGGCAGGGCCAGCCTGCCGTCCACGTCCGGGTGGCGGGGGACGACGGCGATCAGGTGCAGGTCCGGGTTGTCCCGCAGCGCGTGCGCGAACAGGTCCGCGACCTCGGCCGACCAGAGGTACTGATCCTCCAGGTAGATGAGCCGACGGGCCCGGCGTACCGCCTTGGTGTAGCCCCGGGCCACGGTCCGCTCCCCGTCCGGTGCGAACGAGTAGCGGGGCCGGACGGCGGGGTAGGTGCGCAGCACCTGGATCTGGTGCGGACCACAGGGCGGCGGATCGGCCGGTTGCTCGGGCAGCGGGTCGGGGCGCAGGTCCGAGCCGCGCAGCCGGTCCCGCAGGTAGGCGACCGGGTTCTCCGAGTCCAACGGCATCGGGTCGGTCCAGCGTTCCCGGAACAGCGTGTCCAACGCGCCGACCACCGGACCGCGCACCGCGAGCTGCACGTCGTGCCACGGCGGATTGGGTCCGTACCGGGGGGACATCTGCACCGGTTGCGGGTCGCCGTGGTGCGCGGCGTCGTCGCGGCGGCTGTGGCACAGGTCGATTCCGCCGGCGAAGGCGACGTCCCGCTCGGGCGCGCCCAGGTGCCGCAGCACCACGAGCTTCTGATGGTGCGAGCCGCCGCGCCGGACCCGCTGGTCCAGCAGCACCTCGCCACCGGCGGCCGAGATCGTCTCGCTGAGGTCGCGGTTCTCCGCCTCGCTGTACGCCAGGACGTCGAGGTGTGAGCGCCAGATCAACCCCTTGACCACCACACCGCGCTGCGCGGCCTGCGCGAAGAGCTGGGCAACTGTCGGGCCGTCCGGGCGCAGCCGCTGGTCCGGGTCACCCCGCCAGTCGGTGAAGAACAGGTGGTCGTCGGGGCCCAGGGCCTCGACCTCCTCGACCAGCCGGTCGAAGTACGCGGCGCCGTGAATCAACGGCTCGGCGAGGTTTCCCGTGGTCCATACGGGTATGCCAGAGACCGGGTTGGCGCGTTCCTCAGCGGTGAGAAACCAGTCCTGCAACGGCACCGTCCAGCCCCCCTGGAGGTCGGCAACGTCCTCACGGTAGGGCCCCCGACGCGGGTCCGCACGCCAGGCCGACAGACCGGTGACCTGGCCAACGCCATCGGAAGCGACGCGACCACAGCCGAGGAGGCCACACCATGCCCCGCGACACGACGAATCCCGTGACCGAGAACCGCGAGCCGGCGGTGGAGAGCGAGCGGGGTGCGCTGGTAGCGGTGTTGGTGATGGTGATTCTGGGCGTCGCCGGGATTTTTGCGGTCTCCTGAGGCGGCGTCGACGCCCCCGGGGTTCAACCGGAGGCGTCGGCGCCGATCTCAGCGGTCGACGGTGGTCAGGGCCGGGTGCCCTGGCCGCCGGTGTGCGGGAGCCGCTCGGTGGGGATCACGCCGAGGCGACCGGCCTGGAAGTCCTCGAAGGCCTTGAGCAGCTCGTCGCGGGTGTTCATCACGAACGGGCCGTACTGTGCCACCGGCTCCCGGATGGGCTGACCACCCATGATGTAGAGGTCCAGCGCCGGGGTGTTGCTGTCCTGCGAGGTGTCGGCGCTGAACCGCAGCGCGTCACCCGGGCCGTGCACCGCGAGCTGGCCGGTACGCACCGGCCGCCGGTCGGCACCGACGGTGCCGCGACCGCCCAGCACGTACACCAGCGCGTTGAAGTCGGGCCGCCAGGGCAGGTCGACCTGCGCGCCCGGCTGCACTGTGACGTGCGTGATGGTGATCGGGGTGAAGGTCGAACCCGGGCCGCGGTGCCCGGCGACCTCGCCGGCGATGACCCGGATCAGCGCGCCGCCGTCGGGCGTGGTGAGCAGCGCCGACTCCCGACCCCTGATGTCCTGGTAGCGGGGCGGGTTCATCTTGGCCGAGCGGGGCAGGTTGACCCACAGCTGGGTGCCGTGGAAGAGCCCCCCGCTCACCACCAGGTGCTCCGGCGGCGCCTCGATGTGCAGCAGGCCGCTGCCTGCCGTCATCCACTGGGTGTCGCCGTCGGTGATGGTGCCGCCACCGCCGTTGGAGTCCTGGTGGTCGAAGACGCCGTCGATGATGTACGTGACGGTCTCGAAGCCGCGGTGCGGGTGCCACGGGGTGCCCTTGGGCTCGCCCGGCGCGTAGTCGACCTCGCCCATCTGGTCGAGGTGGATGAACGGGTCCAGGTCGGTGGTCGACACCCCGGCGAAGGCGCGACGGACCGGGAAGCCCTCACCCTCGAAACCGCTGGGCGCCGTGGTCACCGTGCGGACCGGGCGGATCGTGGTGGCCTCGTCGAGTCGAGGCAGGCGGGGGAGGACGAGAACGTTGTCGACGGTGATCGCGGGCATGTCGAGGGCTCCTAACGTGAGGCAGGGGTGGTCGAGCTGACCCGCGATGCCCGCAGGCGCTCGCCGAGCCGGTCGAAGACCCGGGTGAGGCAGGCGACCTCGGCATCGTCGAGGTCGTCCATCAGGTGGGTACGCACCGACGCCAGGTGGTGGGGTGCGGCATCCCGCAGGGCGAGCAGCCCGGCGGCGGTGAGCACCGCTTCGCTGCCCCGTCGGTCGTCCGGGCAGGGCTCCTTGCTGACCAGGCCACGGCGCTGCATGGAGGAGACCTGGTACGTGAGGCGGCTGGGCGAGAAGATCAGCCGGCTGGCCAGCTCGCCCATCCGTAGCCGCTGCCCGGGTGCCTCGGAGAGCAGGACCAGCACGTGGTAGTCGGCGAAGCTGAGGTCGCTGGCGACCCGCAGGTCTTCTTCCAGCTGGGTGTAGAGACGCTGGCTGGCCTCGATGTAGGCGCGCCAGGCGGCCTCTCGGGTGCTGTCCAGGCTCTCGGTCATGCCACGACGATAGCACTCTTTCAAAATTTAACTACTGCCGTTGAGCGTTGCCTGGGTCACTTCGTCGCGTGATGGCGACCAAGTCGTGCAGCTTTGAAGGAAATCCACGGTAATGCGGCGGCGCGAAGACCCTGGGGTATGCCAGACTCCGGCCTCGTGGAACACGTGGAACTCGCCGCCGCCGACCTGTTGCTGCGCCCCTGGCGAGACGAGGACGCCCCGGCGGTGCGCGACGCCCTCCGCGACCCGGCGATCGCCCAGTGGAACCCGCAGGGCGGCGACCCGATCGACGACGAGGTCGCGCTGCTCTGGGTGCGCCGCCGGGCCGACTGGTCCACCGGCGGCCATGCCTCGATGGCGGTCACCGCGGCGGCCGGCGGTGAACTGCTCGGCTCGGTCTCGCTGCACCGCATCCACGACGGCGACGCGTCCATCGGCTACTGGACCGTGCCCGCGGCACGGGGACGTCAGGTGGCGGTGCGCGCCGTCGTCCGGCTCACCGAGTGGGCGTTCGCGGATCTCGGGCTGCACCGGGTGGAGCTGTGTCACGCGGTGGCCAACCCGGCGTCCTGCCGGGTCGCCGACCGCGCCGGCTACCCGGCCGAGGGGACCCTGCGCGAGTCGTACCGGTACGGCGACGGCCGCCGCTACGACGAGCACCTGCACGCCCGCCTGGCCACCGACCGCTAGGGCGCGGACCGCTAGCCGGCGGCGGGCCGGGGTCCGAACACACGTCGGCCCCGGCCGCCCCGGCCGCCCCGAACCGTCACTCGGTGACCCTGCGGAGGAACGTCGCGAGGGCGTTCCGGACGCGCTCGATCCGCTCCGGCAGGGGCAGAGGTTCGGGCGCGGGGGGCCCGGCGTGCTTCTTCCCCCGCAGATACAGCGAGCAGGCCAGGTCGGAGCACAGGTACGTGCCCACGGAATCGCCCTGCCGCCCGCTCGGACCGGCCTTGGGGGCGGTCATCAACGAGACGCCACCGCCGAGGTGCGTGGTCAGGCAGAACGAGCACATGCTGTGCCGCACGCGCCCCATCTGGTGCGCTGCGGCCCGCAGCACCACCCCGGTCAGCTTGCCGTCGGTCTCGGCGACGAGATAGGCCCGCTGCGGCGCGGAGGGGTCCCGCCAGCCGAGAAAGTCGAGGTCGTCCCACTGGCGCAGCTCAAGATCGTTCGGTACGGCCAGCCGCTTCGCCTCGCCCCGGCTGCAATTGACGAAGGACGCGCGGATGGCGGATTCGGTCAGGACCAACATAGGTAGTAGCCTAGCTCTCCTAGGCAAGCGATTATTACGGCTAGGTTGGGAGTGTGCTGCATGGCACGTGCCGGGGTGACCATCGAGCGCCTGACGCTGGCCGCGGCCGAACTGGCCGACCAGGTGGGCGTGGAGAACGTCACGGTCGCCGCGCTCGCGCGCCAGTTCGGGGTGAAGGACGCCAGCCTCTACTTCCACCTGAAGAACGCGCACGACCTGCGGGTCAGGATCGCCCTGCTGGCGCTGGCGGAGCTGGCCGACCGGGTCGCCGCCGCGCTCGCCGGCCGGGCCGGTAAGGACGCGCTTGTCGCGTTCGCCAACGCGTACCGCGACTACGCGCGGGAGCACCCGGGCCGCTACGCCGCCATGCAGATCGACCTCGATCCGGAGACCGCCGCCGCGAGCGCGGGCGTCCGGCACGCCGAGATGACCCGGGCGATCCTGCGCGGCTACCGGCTCTCCGAGCCCGACCAGACCGACGCGGTGCGGATGATGCACAGCACGTTCCACGGGTTTGTGAGCCTGGAGAAGACCGGCGGCTTCCGGCACACCCCGCGCCCCACCGACGACTCGTGGTCGCGCACCCTGGACGCCCTCGACGCCGTCCTCACCAACTGGCCGTCGCGCTGACGGCCGAGCGGGCCTGTGTCTGCCCTCCCGGCCGGCGCTCAGGGGTGTGCCCGGATCAGGGCGTCGCCGGCGCGGTGAGCGGGCGGCGCTGTGCGGTCCGCTGCCGGAGCAGGACGAATCCGAGGCCCGCCAGGAACCAGGCGGCGAGGATCACGAGGGGCGCCACGGTGTGTGCGCCGTCGAAGTAGCCGAAGTTGTTGACCGCCCGTACGGCCGCGCCCGGTGGGAGCTTCCCCGAGACCGCCTGTGCCCATTCCGGCAACAGGTCGACCCCGATCGTCGCCCCGCTCGTCGCGTTGCCAATGGTCGTGAGGGTGAGGACGGCGAGGGCGATGCCCGCCGGGCCGAGCCAGGCCCCCAGAGCCTTGGTCGTGAAGGCGCTGGCGGCGGAGAGCAGGGTGAGCGAGAGTGCGAGCAGCGGGAACGGGGCCGTGAGTGATCCGTAGACCGGACCCGCGACGGTCGCCGCGATCACGCCGATCAGGACGGCGAATCCGCCCATCGCGTAGAGGCGGTGGCGCAGCCGCACCTTCGCGGTGGCCGCGGTGAGCCCCTGCGCGAGGACGAACGACGAGAGGGTGACGCCGAACACCACGTAGAAGGCGGACAGCCCTCGGCTGTCATAGGTCGCCAGCGGCACGATGTCGTTCTCCTGGACGGTTGCCCCAGCCTTCTGGGCGAGACCGGCCGCGAGCTGACGCGCGGCGCCGCTCTCGCTGAACCCGCTCGCGCCGGCGTAGTCGAGTGTCAGCGTGGTGGGAGAGGTCGCGCCGAGCACGGCGACGGCGTCGCCGTGTCGCACCATGGCCTCGCCGTCCGCGATGCTCGCGACCTCGGTGACGGCCACGGCGTTACCGAACCCGGCCTGTGCGGTGTTCGCCAGCTGCGTGCTGGCCACGGCGATGGGCAGCTGGCTCGGCTGGGGGCTGCGTTGCAGTCCGACATAGAGCGCGATGAACGCCGTGCCGATGATCAGCCCGGTGATCACGAGCGTTGTCCAGGCTCGGCGTTGGGTGACCACGGGCGACGCTCCGCCGGTAGGTGGATCGGATGGCGACGTCATGGGTGCCTCCTCGGGTAGTGTGGTTTGAATGTCCAACCAGGCGAACCGTAGCACCGACGGTTTGAAAACCAAACCAGAGCGGGACACTCTCGCTGTGGCGCTCGACGCAGTCAACGACAGGTGGTCGCTGCACATCGTGCGAGCGCTCGCATTCGGCGCCTCGCGGTACACCGAGATCCTTCGTGCCGTCGGCGCGCCCAGGGACGTCCTCGCCGCTCGACTGCGCAAACTGGCCGAATCCGGCATCATTCAGGCCCGTACCACCGAGAACAGCAAGACCGCGGGGTACGAACTCACCCAGAAGGGCAAGGACCTCGGGCAGGTCATCCTCGTGCTCAAGCGCTGGGGTGACACCTACAGTGAGGACGACGTGCCCACTGTCGACTTCATCCACGAGGTCTGCGGCCAGGTCTTCGTCGCCGAGGTGCGCTGCCGGGCGTGTGGCAAGCCCATCCGGTCCGGAGAGCTGTCATTCGATCAGGAGTCCCCGGCATGCTGAGCGAACTGGAGTTGGCCGACTGGCGGGAGCGGGTGGCCCGGCTGTACCTGTCCGACGTCGACCTGGCCGGCTTCCGCGCCGGCCGCGACGAACTCTTCGCCACCCACCCGCAGAGCCCGATCCCGCCCGCGGAGCGCGCCGGCTTCACCGGGGTGCGCTACTTCCCGCCCAACCCGGCGGCAGTGGTGGAGGCGCCCCTGCGTCCAGCCAGCGGTGAGCTACGCATCGACACCGGCGGCCCGGACGGGGTGATCGCGTACCGGCGGGTGGCGATTGCCGAGACGTCCTGGGGGCCGCTGACCCTGTGGTGGATCGAGGCGTACGGGGGTGGGCTGTTCGTGCCGCTGCGCGACGGCACCTGCGGGCGGGAGAGCTACGGCGGGGGCCGGTACCTCACCGACACGGTGAAGGGCACCTTCGGCCGGGGCGTCCAGTTGCTACCCGGCGACAGGGTCCGGCTGGACGCCAACTACCTCTACAACCCGAGCTGTGCCTACGACGACCGCTGGGCCTGCCCACTGGCACCCCCGGAGAACCGGGTCGAGGTCGAGATCCGCGCCGGCGAGCTGACGTACCACGACTGAACGACGAAACGGCCGCCCCAGCGTGCTGCCGGGACGGCCGGTCGATCGTCGCTCAGCGGGTGTTCGCCGCCGGGTTGGGCATGTTGGGCATCTGCATCCGACCGAGCAGCTGTCGCGCCTGGTCGGTGAGCTGCGCGTCGACTGTCACCGCGTACTGGCCGGCGCGCAGCGAGCTGGCCGAGGTGAAGTCGCGCTGCCCGCCCGTCATCGCGTGCGCGACCGCGCCGAACACGGCACCCCAGATCGCACCGATGACCAGCCCGACCAGGATCACCGCCAGCCAGTTGCCGACGGTGAAGATGCCGAACAAAAGGCCGATGAAGAGCCCGAACCAGGCGCCGGTGCCGGCCCCGAGCAGGCCGGCTCGACCGGTCGTCATCCGCCCGAGCACCGTCTCCACCAGTGTGAGGTTGGTGCCGACGATGGCGCTGTGCTCCACCGGGAAGCGGTTGTCGGCCAGGTAGTCGACGACCCGCTGCGCGGTCGGATAGTCCGGGTACGAGCCGATCGTCACGGTCGGCGGGCCGGCTTCCGGCCCGTGGCCGTCACCGGCCGGTGTCGACAGGCGGCCGGCCGGCCCGGATGGAAGCAGGTCGCCACTCTGTGTGCCGGACCGCCAGGCGGCGGTCGGCCCCGAAGCTGACGTCATGAGCATCCTCCCTCGTCAGCTCGCCGCGTTCCCCTCCAGGCCGACCGGTAACGCGGTGTCCGCCGTCGGGCGGGAGGGGAATGAGCGCTGACTGCCCGGGTAGCCAGTCAGGTGGAGAGCGGACGGATCAGCGACTACGGTTTCCTCGCCGACGGCCGCAGCGCGGCGTTGGTGGACGCCTCGGGCTCGGTGAACTGGTGGTGCCCGGGCCGGTTCGACGCCCCGTCGGTGTTCGGGCGGCTGCTCGACGACAGCGCCGGGCACTGGTCGATCCAGCCCGAGGGCGACTACCGCGTCGAACGCTGCTACGTCGAGGACACCCTGGTGTTGCGGACGGTCTTCCGCACCGCCCAGGGGGAGGTCGTGTTGACCGACGCGCTTGCGTTCGAGCCCGGCTCGCGCGGTCACGACATCGGTCTGCACTCGCCGCAGGTGCTGGTCCGTTCGGTGGAGGGGCTGTCCGGTTCGGTGCCGATGCGGGTGCACTACCGGCCGCGCTTCGAGTACGGCCGCACCATCGCGTACCTGATCGAGCGGGAGGACATGCTGGAGGCCATCGCCGGGGCCGCCCGACTCACCCTGCGCGGCAGCGAACGGTTGACCGCCGGCGACGGCGAGGCCACCGGGACGTTCACCGCCCGCGCCGGCACGAAACACAACTTCACCCTCGGGTACGCCCCGACCTACGACGCCCCGCTGCCGGAGGTGCCGGACGCCGACCAGACCATCGCCGACACCGTCGCCGGCTGGCGTTCCTGGACGGCCGAGCACCCGTACGACGGGCTCTACGCCGACCAGGTGCGGCGCAGCCGGCTGGTGGTGCAGGGCATGACGTATCGGCCCAGCGGTGCGGTGGTGGCCTCGGTGACCACCTCGCTGCCGGAGAAGCTCGGCGGGGACCGCAACTACGACTACCGCTACGTCTGGGTGCGCGACTTCAGCCTGACCCTGCGGGCGCTGTGGCGGACGGCGTGCCTGGACGAGGTGCAGCGACAGTTCGCCTGGTTGGGTCGGGCGATGGGTCGCGTCGACGACAAGCCGGTGCCCATCATGTACGGGGTGCTGGGGGAGCGGGACCTCACCGAGCACCGCCTGGAACAGCTCGGCGGCTACCGCGACAGCCCACCGGTGGTGATCGGCAACGACGCGTGGCAGCAGCGGCAGACCGACATCTTCGGTGAGGCGATGGACGCCGCCTGGTTGATGCGCGACAAGCTGGAGCCGTTGGGCCTTGAGGTGCAGCACGTGCTCCGGGTGCTCGCCGACCAGGCCGAGCGGGACTGGGCGTTGCCCGACGCGGGCATGTGGGAGGAACGCGGCACCCAGCACCACCACGTGTCCTCGAAGGTGCAGTGCTGGGTCGCCCTGGATCGGGCGGTCCGCTTCGGTGACAAGCTCGGCGAGCCGCAGGACGTGGCACGCTGGGCGGCCGCCCGCGACGCGGTGCGCGCGCAGGTGCTCGAGCGGGGCTGGAACGAGCGGCTCCAGTCGTACACCGGGAATTTCGAATCCGACGACCTGGACGCGTCGGTGCTGGTGATGCCGCTGGTCGGCTTCCTGCGGGCCGACGACCCGCGGATGCGCTCGACGATCCGCGCGGTGGAGCAGCGGCTCTCCCACGACGGCCTGCTGCGGCGCTGGGACGGCGACCCGGCCGGGTTTCTCATCTGCTCGTTCTGGCTGGTGTGTTGCCTGGCGCTGGCCGGGGAGCGGGACAGGGCGCACGAGTTGTTCCGGGGGTTGGCGGCGCGGGTCAACGACCTCGGCCTGTTCGCCGAGCAGATCGACCCGCTGACCGGGGAGCAGCTGGGCAACTTCCCCCAGGCGTTCTCCCACATCGGCCTGATCAACGCGGCCGGTGTGCTGACCGACGTCGAGCGGGACCCGACGCTGCGTCAGTGCGGAATGCCCCCGGCGCACTTCTCCCCGGTGCGCCAGTGAGCCGGACTTTCGCAGAGATCGTGACAACTTTCTATCCGTTGACGCGAAGTTCTATCGCTTTCCAGTGAAAGACGTTAATGTCCGGGACACCTTGCGGTGCTCCTCCAGTCGGCGGGAGCGGCACCGAGATCCCCCGGACAGCTGGAGGTCTCGTGTCCCGCACACCGCGCCGACGTCTCGTCAGCGCCACCACAGTGCTCACCGTCCTGGTAGCCCTCCTTTTCGTGCCGCAGGCAAGCGTTCGCCCGGCCGCCGCGGCCCCGGCCCGCGCCGCCGCCCTGGCACCGCCCGCCACCGTCGGTTTCGAGAAGGTCGCCCTCGACGGCGGTCTCTCCATGGGCGAACCGATCGAACTGGCCGTCGCCCCCGACGGCAAGGTCTTCTACATCAACCGGGGTACCAGCAGCGCCGGCGGCCAGGTCCGCCTCTACAACCCGGCGACCAGGTCCACCACCGTGGCCCTGACCCTGCCGCTGGACGCCCGCTTCGAGGACGGCCTGATCGGCATCACACTGCACCCGGGCTTCGCGACCAACCGCTGGGTCTACCTCTTCTACTCGCCGAAGGTCACCCCCCTGGTCAACCGAATCAGTCGGTTCACCTTCAACCCGTCCACCCTGCTGCTCGACCCGGGCAGCGAGGACATGCTCATCGAGTGGCCCACCGAACGCGACCTCTGCTGCCACTCGGCCGGCTCGATGAGCTGGGACACCGCCGGCAACCTGTACTTCGCCGTCGGCGACAACACCAACTCCGGCGGCGACTCCGCCGGGATGGCCCCGATCGACGAGCGGACGAGCCGCAACGCGCAGTACGACGCCCAGCGCACCTCCGGCAACACCAACGACCTGCGCGGCAAGATCAACCGGATCCACCCGGAGAACGACGGCACCTACACAGTCCCCGCCGGCAACCTCTTCGCCGCCGGCGCCGCGCGCACCCGGCCGGAGATCTACGTGATGGGCGTACGCAACCCGTACCGGATCTGGGTGGACCGCAAGGCCAACAACACCCTCTACTGGGGTGAGGTCGGCCCGGATGCCGGCGCCGACCTGGCCAACCGTGGCCCGGCGGCCTACGACGAGTTCAACCGGGCCAACGGGCCGGGCAACTACGGCTGGCCGTACTGCGGCGGCCCCAACGTCGCCTACAACGACTGGGACTTCGCCACCGCCACCCCGCGCGGCTGGTTCCCCTGCGGCGGCTCGACCGGCCCGGTCAACAACTCGCCCCGCAACACGGGTGTCCAGCAGCTTCCGCCGACCAAACCAGCACTGGTCTGGGAACAGCACGGCGGCAGTGAGGACTGGCCGGCGCTGGACAACCCGGGTGGGTGCGGGTCGCCCAACCACGTCGAGGTCTACCACTACGACCCGAACCTCGTCTCGGACGTGAAGTGGCCGGCCTACTACGACAACAAGTGGCTGATCTCCGAGTACTGCCGCAACTGGATCAAGGAGGTCCAGTTCGACAACGGCAACCCGTCCACCGGAGCGCCGACAGTCATCGAACCGGTGCTCGCCGGCATGAAGCTCGTCCACCCGATCGACTGGCAGTTCGGTCCGGACGGCTCGCTCTACCTGCTGGAGTACGGCAGCGGCTACTTCTCCGGCGCGGTCGACGCCGGTCTCTACAAAATCAACTACGTCCAGGGTGGCCGGTCACCGGTGGCCAAGGCCGCCGTCAACCGGGACAACGGCCTGGCCCCCCTGTCGGTGACCTTCTCCAGCGCCGGCAGCTCGGACCCGGACGGCGACCCGCTGACGTACGCCTGGGACTTCACCAACAACGGCAGCACCGACTCGACCGCCGCGAACCCGTCCTTCACGTACTCCGCGAACGGGAGCTACAGCGCCCGGCTCACCGTCAACGACGGCACCGGCCGCAGCGCCACCACAGTGGTGTCAGTGGTGGTCGGCAACAACCGGCCGACTGTCACGTTGACCGGACTGCCCGCCGGCGGGCTCTTCGACTGGGGGCAGGACCTGACGGTGGCCGCCTCCGCCAGCGACACGCAGGACGGCACGCCGGCCTGCTCGGCGGTGGTCGTCCGGGCCGCGCTCGGCCACCAGGAACACGCCCACGAGGAGGGGGAGGGGACCGGCTGCGGCGCCACCTTCAACACCGGCCCGGTGCACGCCGGCCCCGACTCGGTGCTGTTCTTCGTCCTGCGGGGCAGCTACACCGATCGCGGCGCGACCGGCGCGGCCGCGCTCACCGGTGAGCAGGAGATCAGCCTCTACCCGAAACAGTGGCAGGCCGAGCACTTCGTCCAGCTCAACGGCCCCAAGGTGATCGACCAGGCGGCGGCCGAGGGCGGCAAGCGGCTGGGTGACGTCCAGAACGGCGAGAGCGTCCGCCACCACGCGGTGAGCCTCAAGGGGATCACCGGCGTCCGGGCCCGCGTCTCCTCCGGCGGCCCCGGCGGCACCCTCTCCTTCCGGTACGACTCACCCACCGGCACCGAGGTCGCCCGGATCGCGGTGCCGAACACCGGCGGCTGGGACAACTACACCGAGCTGAGCGCCACCGTGACCAGGCCCGACGACGGCACCCACGACCTGTACCTGGTCGCCACCGGCGGCAGCGGGGCGCTGCTGGACGTGGACAGCTACACCTTCACCGGTCCGGGCGTCGGCACCGGCGGGCCACGCACCGGTGAGGTGAAGGCCCTTGGCAAGTGCGCGGACATCGCCTCCAGCCAGACCGCGAACGGCACCAAGGTGCAGACCTGGACCTGCAACGGCACCGCCGCGCAGCGCTGGACCCTGCCCGGCGACGGTACGGTGCGTGGGCTCGCCAAGTGCCTGGACGTGAAGGCGAGCGGCACCACCGACGGCACCCTCGTGCAGCTCTACGACTGCAACGGCAGCGGGGCCCAGCAGTGGGCCGCCCAGCCGGACGGCAGCCTGCGCAACCCCCAGTCCGGGCGATGCCTGGACATCCCCAACTCGGACCTCACCGACGGCCGTCAACTGCGGATCTGGACCTGCAACGGCACCGGGGCCCAACGCTGGACCCTGCCGTGACCGCCCCCTGACCGGCTCGGAGATACCGCAGCGCATTGCTCCCTGATCACTTGATGCTGAGTAGTTGTGGGAAGGCTCCAACAGCTACTCAGCATCAAGTGATCGTGAGCTTGGGGGAGGATGTCGGGATGCGGCTGGTGCTGACGGCGGACACCCATGTACCGAAGCGGGCCCGGGACCTACCCGGGCCCCTCTGGGCGGCCATCGAGGCGGCCGACGTGGTGGTGCACGCCGGCGACTGGGTGGACGAGGCGTTGCTCGACGCCATGACCGCGCGGTCGCGCCGACTGATCGGGGTGTACGGCAACAACGACGGCCCGCCGCTGCGCGCCCGGCTGCCGGAGGTGGCCCGGGTCGAGCTCGACGGACTGCGGATGGCGGTGGTGCACGAGACCGGTCAACGGACCGGCCGCGAGAAGCGGTGCGCGGCCCGTTTTCCCGACGTCGACCTGCTGGTCTTCGGGCACTCGCACATCCCCTGGGACACCGAGGCGCCCGGTGGGCTGCGCCTGCTCAACCCCGGCTCACCCACCGACCGCCGCTCCCAACCCCACGCCACCTACCTCACCGCAGAACTGAACGCCGGCACCCTCGCCAAGGTCCACCTACACCGCCTACCCCGCCCCTGACCCCCGCCCTCTGCCCCCCCGCGCCCCCGCCCCTCACCCCTCACCCCCCGCGATCTTGCACTTGCTGTCGTTGTTTTGCGCCTTGTGCGCCTTTTGTCGCAACAGAAAGTGCAAGATCGCGGGGAGCGGGGAGCGGGGAGCGGGGAGCGGGGAGCGGGGGTGTGGGGAGCGGGGAGCGGGGAGCGGGGGTGTGGGGAGCGGGCGGCGCGGGGAGTTCGGGTTACTGGCCTCGGCCGGTCTCGGCCCGGAGCTCGTCGATGCGCTTGGACGCCTCGGCCTTGGTCAGGTCATCCGGGAGGTCGGCGTGGGCTTCCCGGGCCAGCGTGCCCAGGTAGGACTCCTGGGCGGCGGTCGGCGGCTCGTCGCCGGTGACCCACTCGTCCGGGTCCTTGATCGCGGCGTTCTGGTCGGCCTGCTCGGTGCGGCGGTCCGTCATCATCATCACCCTTTCTTTCGAACAGGTGTGCCAGTACCCCGATTGTTCGTGGTTCATGCCCGAACGCCGCCACCTACGATCATCGGATGACGGTGGACCGGTCGGGTGTGGTGGTGGTCGGGGCGGGCATTGCCGGGGTGGCGTGTGCCGTCGAGTTGACCCGGGCCGGGGTGCCGGTGCAGGTCCGGGAGCGGGGGCACGTCCGCGGTGGCCGGATGGCCAGCAAACGCTTCCAGGGCCGACCCGCGGACATCGGCGCCGCCTACTTCACCGCCACCGACCCCGACTTCGCCGCCCTGGTCGAGCAGTGGCGCGCCGCCGGGCTGGTCCGCGAGTGGACCGACACCTTCCAGGCGTACGACGGGAGCGGGAGCCACGAGGTGCCCGGGCCGATGCGTTTCGCCGCCCCCCGTGGGCTGCGCTCGTTGGTCGAGCACCTGGCCGACGCCGTGCCGGTGACCGTCGACCGGCTGGTGCTCATGGTGGAGCCCGGCCCGGTCGTGGATGGGGAGTCGTGCGCGGCGGTCGCCCTGGCCATGCCGGGCCCGCAGGCCGCCCTGCTGCTCGACCCGGCCCTGACCGACGCCACCCGGGTCGTGCAGGCGCAACGCTGGTCGCCGTCGCTGGCCGCGGTGCTGCGCTTCCCGACCCGGCGCTGGCCGGACTTCCGGGGCGCGTTCGTCAACGAGCACCCGGTCCTCAACCTCGTCTGCGACGACGGCGACCGGCGCGGTGACGGCGCTCCGGTGCTGGTCGCGCACACCGTGCCGGAGTTCGCGGCCGGGCACCTGGCCCAACCCACCGGTGCCGGCCCGGCCATCGAGCAGGCCGTCCGGGATCTGCTCGGGCTGCCCGAGCAGGCCGTCGACGTGCACGTGCACCGCTGGACGTACGCGAAGCCGACCAGCCACGCCGGCGGCGCCACCCACCACCTCGACGCCGACGGGATCGGCCTGGCCGGCGACGCGTTCGGCAAGCCCCGGGTGCAGAGCGCCTGGCGCTCCGGCCGGGACCTGGGCCGCGCGCTGGCCGACCGCCTGGCCTGAGACACGCGTGCCCGGCTGCGCCGAGACGCGCGCTCAGGCGTGCCCGGCTGCCGCGACGGGCCGAGCGTCGGCGTTCCGCTCGGCCGGGTCGGAGGTCCGCTCACCCTCCCGGTCCAGCAGCTGCATCACCGGGGTCGCCGTGATGCCGTGCACCACGACGGAGACGAGCACCACCAGCCCGACGGTCGCCCAGAGCAGCTCGGCCTGCGGAAAGTCGGCCTTGGTGGTGGCGTACGCGAGGTAGTAGAACGAGCCGACGCCGCGAATGCCGAACAACGAGATGACCCAGTGCTCGGCCGGGCGTCCCGGCGCGCCGCGCAGCGACAACCAGCCGATCAACGGCCGTACCAGGAACACCAGCGCCAGCCCGACAGCGGCCGCCGGCCAGGTCAGCGGACCCAGCAGGCCACCCACGATGGCGCCGCCGAGCAGCAGCAACAGCACCAGGGTGAGCAGCCGTTCGACCTGCTCGGCGAAGTCGTGCAGCACCGAGTGGAACTCGTGGGTCCGCTCGGCGGCCCGGATGGCCCGGGCGGCCACGAACACCGCCAGGAAGCCGTACCCGCCGACCACCTCCACCAGCCCGTACGCCAGGAAGGTGGCGGCGAGCGCCAGGAAGCCCTCGGCGTGCCGGGCCAGCCGCAGCTCACTGGGCGCGCGGAAGAACAGCTTGCCGAGCAGCCAGCCGATGAGCAGGCCACCGCCGACGCCGACGCCCACCTTCCAGAGCACGTCCACTGTGAACCACTCCGCCAACCAGTCGCCGGGGGCGAGGCTGGTCGAGGCGATGGCGATGGCGGCGTAGACGAACGGGAACGCCAGCCCGTCGTTGAGGCCCGCCTCGGAGGTCAACGCGAAACGGACCTCGTCCTCGGAGTCCTCCACGTCGGTCGGCTCGCCGACCTGCACGTCGGCGGCGAGCACCGGATCGGTGGGCGCCAGCGCGGCGCCCAGCAGCAGCGCGGCGGCCGGCACCAGCCCCGCCCACCACCAGCCGAGCACTGCCACCGCCGCGATGCACAGGGGCATCGCGATCGCCAGCAGCCGCCAGGTGGACGACCACCGCCGCCAACTCAACGGCCGGTCGATCTTCAGCCCGGCGCCCATCAGCGCGACGATCACCCCGATCTCGGTGAGGTGGGTGGTCAGCTCCGGGTGGGCCAGTGGGTCCGGCGACGGCAGCCCGACGGGCAGCAGGAACACCAGCATGCCGAGGGCGAGGAAGGCGATCGGCATGGACAGCGGACGCCGCTCCAGCACCCGCGGCAGGATGCCCGCGAGCAGCGCGCCCAAGCCCACCAGCGCGAACGCCACATCTACCGGCTCCACGGCACCACCCTTCGCCCGCACCCGCGCGGCGCGGGCAGGTGGTGACAGTCCTTGCCCCGCAAGGGCTCCCGCTATGCGCGTCCGTGCCGGTGGACCTGAGTGATCCTCACCGGGGCCGGGTGAGCGGTGAGTCCGCCAGTTCGTTCAACAGCGCGGCCGGGTCGTCGTACACCGCCACGGCACCCGCGCCGGCGAGCTCGCCGCGACTGGTGCCACCGCAGGTCAGACCCACACACGGGATGTTCAACTTGCCGGCCGCGGCAACGTCCCACACCGAGTCGCCGACGAAGACCACCCGCTCGGCGGCCAACCCCGACTGCTCCAACGCGGCGACAAGGATGTCCGGTGCCGGCTTGCTCTGCTGGGCGTCCGCCGAGGAGGTGATGGTGTCGATCACGTCATCGGCGGCCAGCGCCCGACGAAGCGCGCCCACCTCGGGTTCCGAGGCGGAGGTGGCCAGCACGACCCGCAACCCCCGCTCGGCGCAGGCGCGCAACAGGTCGGCCGCCCGGGGCAGCGGCGTGAGTCGTTCCCAGTACTCGGCGTAGAGGGTGTCGTGTGCGTCGCGCAGCTTCTGGTCGGCGTCGCGGTCCCGCTCCGGCCCGAGGAGGTGGTCCAGGAGTTTGTCCGACCCCATCCCGATCGAACGGTGCACCACCGCCATCGGCACCGGCTGTTCAGTCTGGCGTAACGCCTCCCACCAGCTGACGGTGTGCAGGTAGGTGGTGTCGACCAGGGTGCCGTCGACATCGAAGAGGACCCCGGCGGGCCGGTCGGTAGCCATGGGCGTCCTCCTACCCTCAGGTGGCTCAGGGATGCGCGGCCGGCGGTGTGAGGATCTCGAACCAGACAGTGGAGCCCCGGACCGACGGGTCGGTGCCCCAGGCGTCGCTGAGCTCCTCGATCAGGCCGAGGCCACGCCCGCGACTGCTCAACGTGTCGGTACGGGCCCGGGTCACGGTGCCCCGGGTCCCCGAATCCGCTACCGAGACGAGCAGCCGCTCGGCGCTGAGGTCGATCTCGACCCGAGCGGCCGTGCCGGCGTGCAGCAACGCGTTGGTGGTCAGCTCGCTGGTGCAGAGCACCGCCGCCCCGATCACCGACTCGGGCACCTGCCACTCGGTGAGCTGGCCGGTCAGCCAGTGCCGTACCCGGCTGGGTGCTGTCGGCTCGGCGGGCACCTCCATGCTCGCCGAACGACTCGGCTTGAGCGCGTGCTCGACCGCCAGTACTGCCACGTCGTCCTCAGTGCCACCCGGGACCGCAGCGGTGGCCACCGCGCAGAGCGCGCGGGGGTCGCCACTGCCGGCCTTGGCGATGGCGTCGCTCAGGGTGGCGAGCCCAGCGCTCAGGCTCTGTCGGCGACGCTCCACCACCCCGTCGCTGAACAGCAGCAGTGTGTCACCGGGACGGAACGGGACAGTAGTGATGCCCGGTCGACCGCCCAGCCCCAGCGGCGGCCCGGCCGGGACGTCGACGTACTCGGCGTGGAAGCGACCATCCGGGTCGCCGCGGCGGATCAGCGGCGCGGGGTGACCGGCGCTGGACACCGTCAGCTCCCGCCGCTCCGCGTCGATCACCCCGAACGCCACTGTGACGAACAGTTCGTGGGTGCCGGCCTCCGTGCCGAGGCTGGTCACCAGCCGGTCCAGGCCGGCCAGGACCGCGTCGGGCGTCGGGTCGGCCAGGGCCAGGGCGCGCAGCGCGGCTCGGACCTGCCCCATCCGCGCGGCGGCCTGCACGTCGTGGCCGGCCACGTCGCCCAGCACCACGCCGAGCGAGCCGTTGGGCAGCAGGAACGCGTCGTAGAAGTCACCGCCGGCCGCGTTGCCGTCCACGCCCGGGTCGTAGCGGGCCGCGATCCGCAGTCGGGGCAGATCCGGTAGGTGCTCCGGCAACATGCTGCGTTGCAACAGTTGGGCTGTGCCGTGCTGGGTCTCGAACCGGCGGGCCCGCTCGGCGGCCTGGCCGATCAGCTCGCCCGAGGCGGCCAGCAGCGCCCGCTCGGCGGGTGACCAGGTGTGCGGCACCTGGTAGCCGACCGACAGCCCGCCGCGGACCACCGAGGTGCCCAGCGGCAGGGCCGCCATCGCCCGGATCTTCTGATCGTGGCGGTCCACGGCGGTGTCCCGCAGCGGTTGCCCGTCCCGGGTGAACGACGGGGCGCCGGAGCGGGCCGCCTGCACCACCGGGGCCGACCAGTCCGCCGCCGCACGCCGCCAGAGCGGAGGCAGCCGCTCGTCGGCCTCGTCCAGCAACTCGCCACGGACCCGACGCACCATGCGCCAACCGCCGCCGCCCTCGTCGACAGCGAACGAGGCCTGGTCGGGATCGAACGTGGTGATCGCGTACCGCAGCGCCACCCGGGCCACGTCGTCGAGGGTGAGGGTGCCGGCGAGCGCCGCGGCCACCTCGCTGAGGCTCTGCAACTGCTCGGTGACGTGGGTGGTCTCGGCCGCGACAGTCAACACGCCGACGATCTGCCCGGCGCTGTCACGCACCGGCGAGTAGCCCCGGGTGAAGACCGCCTGCTCCACCGTCGCGGAGTGCCCACGCACCAGTGGCAGGGTGGACTCCTTCTCCAGGAAGGACTCGCCCTGCCGGTAGCAGCGCTCGATCACCGCGCCGACACCGGGCAGCGCCCAGATCTCCGCGAACACCTCGGCGGCCGGGCGGCCCAGGGCGGTCGGGTGCTTGGTGCCCAGCAGTTCGGCGTAGCCGGCGTTGTAGAGCAGGACGAGATCGTCGCCGTAGGCCAGGGCCATCGGCATCGGCGAGTCGAGGATCAGCTCCACCACGGCCCGGAGGGAGACGTCCCAGTCGTCGGCCGGGCCCAGCGGCGTGTCGGCCCAGTCGTGGGCGAGCACGGCCGGGCCAGACCCGGTGGGTGCGCCCGGGCCCGGAGTTGCTGGCGTGGGGACCCGCCCGACCGTTCCTGGCATGGTCGCAGCCTAGTCGGCCGGCCGGAAAAGGCATCCGACCACGGCGGCGGGCCGTCGCCGCGTCCCTCGCGGTGGCCGTTCGGGCAGTTCAGGGCCCCTGTCCGGAGGTCTGTCGCAAAAAACGCCGCACGCTGCGCGGACTGCTGGACCGGTTGCCGGGTATGCGCCCGGCGCAGTCCATGCGACAGGAGGGACATCATGCTGAAAACCCTCGCGGTCCGGCAGGCCGACATCGGCGATGCCATCGCCGACACCTGGAGGT
This sequence comes from Micromonospora vinacea, assembly GCF_015751785.1. Classification (NCBI taxonomy): domain Bacteria; kingdom Bacillati; phylum Actinomycetota; class Actinomycetes; order Micromonosporales; family Micromonosporaceae; genus Micromonospora; species Micromonospora vinacea. Next base: position 4,262,001 of record NZ_JADOTY010000001.1, read on the forward strand.
CGGTGCTGCTCTTCATCCCGAAGGCAGTGGCCTTCATCGTCATCCTCGTGGTCGGCTGGCTCATCGCCAGAGCCGTCCTCAAGATCGTGGATACGGTGCTGGAACGGGTGCGTTTCGACCAGGCGGTCGAACGCGGTGGCATCAAACGGGCCCTGGAGAGAACGAAGTACGACGCCAGCGACATCCTGGCCAGACTGGCGTACTACGCCGTACTGCTGTTCACGCTGCAGTTCGCCTTCGGAGTCTGGGGGCCCAACGCGATCAGTGACCTGATCAGCGGCGTGGTGTCCTGGCTGCCACGTGCGTTCATCGCGATCGTCATCGTGGTGGTGGCGGCTGCGATCGCCAACGCTGTGCGGGATCTGGTCACCGGGGCGCTGGGAGGGCTCTCGTACGGCAAGGTCCTGGCCGACCTGACGGCGATCTTCATCATCGCGCTCGGTGTGATCGCCGCCCTGAACCAGGTGGGTATCGCCACCACGGTGACCACTCCGGTGCTGATCGCGGTGCTCGCCACGGTGGCCGGCATCCTGATCGTCGGTGTCGGCGGTGGTCTCGTGAAGCCGATGCAGAAGCGCTGGGACGGCTGGCTGGATCGGGCGGCCCAGGAGGCCCGGGCAGTGCAGCAGCAGCGTCAGGCCACGGCGGTCGGGCGGAGCGACGTGGAGCGGCAGATGGCCGACCGCGGGGGTGAACGCACCCAGGCCATGCCTCGGGTGGACGAAGCCCAGCAGTACCGCTCGTAACGGGGCGTTACGGCACGACGGGTTGGGGGAGGGTGTTCCGCGTACGGCGCGGGGTGCCCTCCCCGCGCCTGTCAGTGCCGGTCGAGCGCGCGAGCCAGCGCGCAGACCGCGACCAGGCGGGTGAGCAGCCACTCCGGCTGGCTCCAGTCCACCGACCCGTTGGGCGGGGTCCACCCGTGCTCCAGGGCGGCGGCGCGCACCCCCTCGGCGTAGCCGGCGAGCGCCGCGGCGGTCAGCGGCGTCCGATCCCCGTCGAGGCTGTCCCGGACGGCCGCCGCGTGCTGGTCGACGAGGGCCAGCAGCCCCGGTCGCGCGGCGGCGGCGGCGAGCCCGACAGTGCCCACGGAGACGGTGAGGGCGGCCAGGGTGGACCGCGCCGAGTCGACGGCGGTACGGGAGGCGACCCGGTTGAACGGCACACGCATGGTGACCGAGGCTAACCGACCGGTGACCGTGTCGACCTCGTCCGCTCGGTGGATGTCGGCTGCGCCACCGGGGCGGTCGCCGCTGACCCGGGGGATTGATCCGGCACAGACGGGGCAGCAGGAGAACACCCACGGATGGCGGCACACGGCACGGAGGCACGGATGGGACAGCAGGCGGACGGGCCCGACGAGCGGCACCGGCGGCCGGACGGCGTCAGCGACGCGACGGTCGCCGCGCTCGGCAAGCTCAGCGAGGCGCTGGAGTGTGTGGAGCGGGCCCGGGGGCACCTCTACTCGATGCACCAGTTGATCGGCCATGCCGACCTGATGCTCGACGACGCGGTGGAGCAGTTTCGCGCCGCCGGGCATCCGCACCTCGCCGACCGGATCGCCACGGAGCTGCGGGGCCGCAACGTCATCGCCGGACGGTGGACGTTCCAGATCGTCGAGGACTTCGACGACGGCTACCACGCGCTGTTCCGGGAGGTGGACCAGCAGGCCCGCGACGAGCTGGTGGGTGGGCGGCGCCACCTCTACGAGGCGGAGATGAAGGAACGCCGCCGTAGCCGGGGCCGGCCGGGCCATGAGGCCCGACCGGGCGGCGAAGGCTAGTCGCTTGTCGCGTCGGCCGGGCGACGCCGGGCCGCGTCGTCGGCGATGATCACGGTGGCCACCATCAGCGCGACGCAGAGGCTGAACAACCAGGACTCGTCGGCGACGAGCCAGGCGGACACCGGCGCCTGGAGCGCGGCGAGCAGGAAGCCGAGCCAGGCGAGCCGGCGCTGACGCGTGGAGAGGATTCCGGAGCCTTGATGCATCCCGAAATTCTTACGCGAACCGGCCGGCTTGCCGTCCTCCGATCGGCCGATTCTGGATGAGCTGTCCGTTTTCTCGACCGTACGGACACGACTTCTTCGCGCCGGGAGCGATCGGGCGCCGACGGCGCTAGGGTGCCCCTGCGGCAGGATGGTGTCTCGTGTCCACCCCGCCCGCGCGCCCCCGCGCCGCACTGCTCCTGCTGTCCTACCTCGCGTTCGTCAGTCTCGGCCTGCCCGACGGACTGCTCGGCGTCAGCTGGCCGTCGATCCGGGGCGACTTCGACGTACCGACCGAGGCGGTCGGATGGGTGCTCACCGCCGGCACCGTCGGCTATCTCACCTCCAGCGTGCTGGCCGGCTTCACGCTGGCCCGCATCGGCGTGGGCGCCCTGCTCGCCGGCAGCACAGTGCTGGCCAGCCTGGCGCTGACCGGCTATTCGGTGAGCCCCGTGCTGGCGGTGCTGGTGGGCTGTGCGCTGGTGCTCGGGCTCGGCTCCGGTGCTGTCGACTCCGGGCTCAACGCGTACGCCGCCGGGGCCTTCGGGCCCCGCCACATGAACTGGTTGCACGCCTTCTTCGGCCTCGGCGTGGCCATCGGTCCGCTGATCATGACCGGGGTGCTGAGCAGCGGGCTCGCCTGGCGCTGGGGGTACGGCATCGTGGCCGCCGCCCAACTCGTCCTCGCCGCCGCGTTCGTGCTCACCGTGCGGGCCTGGCACCGTGACGTCCCGGCCGGCGCCGGGACGGATGCCACAGCGGGCGCGACCGGCCAGGACGACCCCGCCGCGACGGACGCCGGGCCGGCACCGATCGTCCGGGTTCCGGTTCGGGACACCCTGCGGCTGCCGGCGGTCTGGTCGGGGACGCTCGCCTTTGTGCTGTACGTGGCGATCGAGGTGTCCGCTGGGCTGTGGGCGTTCCTGCTGCTGACCGAGGGGCGCGGGCTCGGCGCGGCGCTGGCCGGCGGCTGCGTCTCCGCGTACTGGGGCAGCCTCTTCGTCGGCCGGGTCGTGCAGGGTCTGGTGGCCGAGCGCCTGGGGGCGGGCCTGGTGTTGCGCGTCAGCCTGGTCGGCATGGCCGTCGGCGCGGCGCTGGTCGCCGTGCCCGGGCCGGCCGCCCTGGCGGTGCTCGGCCTGGTCGTGGTCGGCTTCGCCGCCGCGCCGGTGTTCCCGCTGCTCACCCTCACCACCGCGGAACGGGTCGGCGCGGCGCACGCGGACCGGGCCATCGGGCTGCAGATCGGCGCCGCGGGCACCGGTGCGGCGCTCGTCCCGGCCGGGCTGGGCGTGCTGATCGGCAACACGTCGGTGGAGGTGCTGGGCTCGGCCCTGCTGGTGCTCGCGCTGGCGCTGATCGCGTTGTACGAGTGGGGCGCGCGCCGACCCAGCGCCGGGCGGGCGGTACGCGTCCAGCCCGAAAGGAGCGAGGGTCAGACGTCCGGACCGGTTCGTCCGGTGGTGGACGGGCGGTAGCGGCGCTCCGGATCGGTGTCCTCCCGGCTGTTGCCCTGGGCCTGCCCCCTACTGTCGTTTGCTGCCGGCCCGTGGCCGAACGTCGCCTCTTCCCCCGCGTCGTTGCCGGTCACGTCGTCGGCCTGCCCGTCGAGGGAGGAGCCGGCCACGGCCTTCTCCAGCTCTTCCAACGGAAGCCGTTCCTCGTCCCGCCACACCCTGATCTTGTCGTCGGTCATACCTTCAGCCGTACCCGGGCGCGATGATCGCAAACAGGCCCGGATACGGCGATGGCCGCCGGGATACCGGCGGCCATCGGTGTCACTGCTCAGGGTCACGGCTGCGGACGGTCCACCTGTCCGCGCCAGGCGCCGGTCTCCTGACCACGCCGCTCGATGTAGGTCTTGAACCGTTCCAGGTCGCCCTTGGCCCGCCTGTCGACGATGCCGAGCTTGTCGCCGGCCTGCTCGACCACACCGTGCGGCTCGAACTCGAGCTGCAGGGTGACCCGGGTCTTGTCCTGGTCCAACCGGTGGAAGGTCACCACGCCGGCCTGCTGGGTGCCGCCGGTCGAGCGCCAGGCGACCCGCTCGTCGGGGAGCTGCTCGGTGATCTCGGCGTCGAACTCACGCTTCACCCCGGCGATGTCCACAGTCCAGTGGGTCATCGTGTCGGAGAGCTGCCGGACCTCCTGCACACCCTCCATGAACTGGGGGAACTCCTCGAACTGCGTCCACTGGTCGTACGCGGTGCGTACGGGCACGGAAACGTCCACATGTTCGGTAACGCCACTCATCGGGGAACCTCCTTCAGTCGCTGGTGGATTGCCGGATCGGGGGCGATCCGCTCACCAGCGAGTTGTCTCGTTCTTGTTGCCCAGTGCCGCCCACACCTCGGAGACCGTCTGGTAGACGGTGCCCTCGGGCAGCCGTTCCAGCGCCGCGACGATGTCGTCCGGCGCATCGTTCTCGCGGGCGCTGGCAATGAGCACCAGACGGTCGCCCGGCAGCGCGCTCATCGAGATGAACCGGCCGAGCCGGCTGCGCTGCTCGACGTCCGTGGAGCTCATGCCCTGCGGGGTGCCGGTGCGCAGGTCGCCGGCCGGGGCGGTGGTCGTCTCCGGCTGGTCCTCACCAGCCGGTTCCGGCACCCGCGACTCGTCGACCCGAGAGCCGCCGGTCCCCGGCCCCTGTACGAGACCGCTGACCTCCTGACTCATCTGTTCGTCGATCCTCGGTCCGTGCTTGCTGTTGCCACGCTCCATGCCTTCTGCGCTACCCGGCACCCCGCTCGGTAAACCGGCACCGGGTCAGGAACCGGCCCTCGGCCTGGTCGCGGACCGGACATCCGAGCCGGAACCGGCGAGTCAGTCGTCGGCGGGCTTGCGGGGCGGTAGCACCGGCTCCTCCGGGTCCGGGTCACCGGCCTGCAACTGCCGTCCGCGCTGCACCTCGGCGTTGATCTGCACGCCCACCATCAGCGCCGAGTTGGACAGGTAGAGCCAGACCAGAAACGCGATGGCCGCCCCGAGGCTGCCGTAGGTGGTGTCGTACGAGCCGAAGTTGGCCACGTAGAGGCCGAAGCCGAAGGAGGCCGCCGCCCAGGAGATCAGGGCCACCGCACCGCCCGGGGTGAGCCAGCGGAACCGGGGTTGCCGCACGTTCGGTGCGATCCAGAACAGCAGGGACAGCAACACCATCATGATCATGGCGAGGACCGGCCACTTCGCCACGCTCCACGTGGTGCGGGCCAGGCCGCCGGCGTTGATCAGGTCGCCGACCGCGTCGGTGACCGGGCCGCTGACGATCAGGCCGAGGGCGACCACCGCGAGCAGCACCAGCGTGATCGCCGCCAGGCCGATCTGCAACGGCCGCAGCTTCCAGACCGGGCGGCCCTCGGTCACCCCGTAGATGGCGTTGGAGGCCCGGGTGAACGCGCCGATGAAACCTGACGCGGACCAGAGCGCGCCCAGCAGGCCGAAGCTCAGCAGCAGCTTGGGGTTGCTCTGGTCGAGCACCACGGTCCGGATCACCCCGACCACGCCGCCCTCGTCGTTGGTCAGCACCGCCCCGGCGCCCACCTGGTTGGCCAGGTCGACCACCGTGTCCAGGGTGCGCTCCCCGTCGGAGACCAGCCCGACCAGGGCCACCACCACGATGGCGGACGGAAACAGCGCCAGGACCCCGTAGTAGGTCAGCGCGGCGGCCCAGTCGGAGCAGTTGTCGTTGACGAAGTTCTGCACGCTGCGGACCAGCACCCCGCGCCAGGTCCGCCAGCTCAGCTGCCGCATCCGTCGGGGCACCCGGGTGCCCGGTGTGCCGTCGAGCGTCGTACCGGGCTCCGTGGTCGTCATGCCCGCTCCCTGCGCCCCGGCCGCCGGATGACCGGTCGTCCGGTCTGGCCTGGCCCGGCGGTACCCGGATGGTGAAATCGACAAACCCCACCGGGGCCAGGCCGGCGCCGCTGTGGTTTGCCGCCACGTCACCGGGGAACGGCCACAGTGACCCTGTCCAGACGGAGGAGGACGAGATGCCCGGGCGCGAGGACCTGCCCAGCACGCTGCGGCGCTCCCCGGAGAAGGCGCAGCGCACCTGGGAGAAGACGCACGACTCGGCGGTCGAGACCTACGGCGAGGGGGAGCGGTCGCACCGCACCGCCTTCGCCGCCGTGAAGCACCAGTTCGAGAAGGTGGGCGACCACTGGGAGCCGAAGGGCCACAAGGGCCCCAGCGACCAGCAGGCCGCCGGTGGCGGGCCGGAACGACGCGCCCCCACAGCGGGCGGCGTGGACGCCAACGCCACCAAGGACCACCTGATGTCGGTGGCCCGCAAACTCGACGTGCCCGGCCGGTCCAGCATGACCAAGCCGGAGCTGGTCACGGCCATCGAGAAGGCCAACGACCGCGCCACCCGCAAGGCCCGCGGCGACTGACGCCGCCGCACCACAGCTCGACAGACGCGGTACGGGCGGACGCGCCACCCCTGCGTCCGCCCGCACCGTTCACCAGTGCCCGCCGCCCGGCGCCTCGATGTGCACCGCCTTCGTGGCGGTGAATTCGTCCAGCAGCTCCGGGCCGTACCCGAAGCCCTGCCCACTGGCCCGGCGCGGATGCGCGGCGCCCCCCGGCGCACCCCCGAACACCGCGTTGACCTTGACGGTGCCCACCGGCAGCTCCCGCCAGGCCCGCTGCGCGTGACTCATCGACGGGGTCAGCACCGTGGCGGCCAGCCCGTACGGGGAGTCCGCCGCGCAACGCAGCGCCTCGTCGAACGAGTCGACGACCACCACGGGGGCGACCGGCCCGAAGGTCTCCTCCCGGACCAGCGGCATGTCGTGGCGGCAGTCCGTGACGACGGTGGCCGGGTAGAACGCCCCCGGCCCGTCCGGCACCTCACCGCCGATCCGCACCCGTGCGCCGTCCGCCACCGCGGCGGCCACCTGCCCGTGCACGTGGTCCCGGTGCCGCCGGTCGACCAGCGGACCCAACTCGGTGCCCGGGTCCCGGCCCGGCCCGACCCGCAGCGCTCCGGCGCGTCGCACCAGCGCGGCCACGAAGTCGTCGGCCACCTCCCGGTGCACGTAGAGCCGCTCCACCGCAACGCAGATCTGCCCGGCGTTCGCGAACGCGCCGAGCGCGGCCTGTTCCGCCGCCCACTCCGGATCGACGCCCGCGTCCACGATCAAGGGGTCACTGCCGCCGTTCTCCAGGAGCACCTTCGCGCCGGTGCGGGCCGCGGCGGCGGCGATCGCCCGCCCGGTCGCTGTGGCGCCCACGTGGGCCACCACGTCGACCTCCTGCGCCGCGAGCGCCGCGCCCACCTCCGGGCCGCCGGTGAGCAGCGACAACACCCCGGCCGGCAACGCCTGGTCCAGTGCGCGGGCGAGTAGCCACCCCGTCGCCGGTGCGCGTTCGCTCGGCTTGTAGAGCATCACGTTCCCGGTCACCAGGGCCGCGCCGAGCAATCCGCAGGAGACCGCCACCGGGTCGTTCCAGGGGGTGATCGCCGCGACCACCCCGCGTGGCTGCGGGGTCAGGAAATCCAGCGCGTCGGTTTCGCCGTTCAGCGTGCGCCCGCCACGCAGCGGCGCCAGTTCCGCATACTGTCGCAGGGTGCCGATTCCCGCCTCGACGCCGCCGCGGGCGTCCGCCAACGGCTTGCCCATCTCCGCGGTCACCGCCGCCGCCAACTCCTCGGTGATCGCCTCCACCGCGTCCGCGGCCCGGCGCAGCGCCGCCGCCCGTTCGGCCGGCGCGGTCGCCGCCCACTGGGCCGCCGCGTTGCGGGCCGCCTGGGTCGCCTTGCCCACCTCGTCGGCAGTGGCCACCGGCACCGTGCTCACCGGCCTGCCGTCCGCCGGATCACGCACGACCAGTTCGCCGCCGTCGCCGCCCGCACCCCACACCCCGCCCACCAGCTGCGCAACCGTGTACATGCGGCGCTGGATGCCCCGGCCCCGGCGAGGCAAACGCGTTTCGCCCGGTTGCGCGCCGGGTAGGCGGATCCGATGACAACCACCGCCGCGCAGAGCGCGGACGCCGTCATCGTCGGCGCCGGCCACAACGGCCTGGTCGCGGCCAACCTGCTGGCGGACGCCGGCTGGGACGTGGTGGTGCTGGAGGCGACAGCGGTGCCCGGCGGCGCCGTCCGCTCCGCCGAGGTCACCGCGCCCGGCTACCTGAGCGACCTCTACAGCTCGTTCTACCCCCTCGGGTACGCGTCGCCGGTGCTGAACGGCCTCGACCTGGATCGGCACGGGTTGTCCTGGCGGCACTCGCCGGACGTGCTGGCGCACCTGCTGCCCGACGGTCGGGCCGCGGTGATCAATCGGGACCCGGACGTCACGGCCGCCTCGCTGGAGCAGTTCGCCCCCGGGGACGGCAAACGCTGGCTCAACGCGTACACCGACTGGCTCGACGTGGCCGAGCCGATGCTGGAGGCGATCACCTCACCGTTCCCGCCGGTCCGCGGCGGGCTGGGTCTGCTGCGTCGGTTGCGTGTCGCCGGCGCACTGCGACTCGCGCGCCGGCTCGTCGTGCCGGTCCGGAAGATGGGCGACGAACTCTTCGACGGTCCCGGCGGGCCGGCCCTGCTGGCCGGCTGCGCACTGCACACCGACCTCTCCCCGGAGGAGGCCGGCTCCGGGGTGTACGGCTGGCTGCTGGCCATGCTCGGCCAGCAGGTCGGCTGGCCGGTGCCCGACGGCGGCGCGCAGCGGATCACCAACGCGCTCGTGGATCGGCTACAGGGGCGCGGCGGGGCGATCGTCTACGGTGCCCGGGCCGACCGGGTGCTCACCGCCCGGGGCCGGGCGATGGGCGTGCGGACCGTCGGTGGCACGCTGTGGCGGGCCCGGCGGGCGGTGCTCGCCGACGTCCCGGCACCGGCGCTCTACCTCGACCTGGTCGGCGCGGCGGCACTGCCGTCCCGGCTGGTGGAGGACCTGGCCCACTTCCGGTGGGACGGCTCCACGCTGAAGGTGGACTGGGCGCTCTCCGCGCCGGTGCCGTGGGCCAACCGGCAGTTGGCCGGCGCCGGCACCGTGCACCTCGGCGCGGACCTCAACGGGCTCACCCACTACGCCAGCGAGTTGGCCCGCGGCGAGCTGCCCCGCGACCCGTTCCTGCTGGTCGGGCAGATGTCGGTGGCGGACCCGAGTCACTCCCCGCCGGGCACCGAGTCGCTGTGGTCGTACACCCATCTGCCGTTCCGGCGGAACTGGCGGGCCGAGGAGGTCGCCGGGCACGTACAGCGGATGGAGGACGTGCTGGAGGCGGCGGCCCCGGGTTTCCGGAAGCTGATCGTCGGCCGACACGTGGCCGGGCCGGCCGACCTGGAGAAGGCCAATCCGAGCCTGGTCGGTGGCGCGCTCGGCGGCGGGACCGCCGCCGCGTACCAGCAGCTCTTCCTGCGCCCGATCCCCGGCCTGGGCCGGGCGGACACCCCGGTGGACCGGCTCTTCCTGGCCAGCGCGTCGGCGCACCCCGGCGGCGGTGTGCACGGCGCACCGGGTGCGAACGCGGCCCGCGCGGCGCTGGCCCGCGATCGCGCGCTCACCGGCCGCGCCTACGCCGCAGCCATCGCCACGGCGAACCGCGCCATCTACCCCGACTGACCGCCCACCCCCGTGAGCTTGCGGTGATCAAGAGGTTCGCGTCAGATCTGTCGGGGCTGGCGACGCAAACCTCTTGATCACCCGGCTCGGGGTGAGTGGGTGGGGTGGGGTGGGTCAGCGGGTGATGTTGCGGTGTTTGCTGCGGAGGCGGAAGGGCATGAGCGCGCTCTCCACCTTGGTCGCGGTGGTCATCTTGGAGACGCCGTCGCGCCGCTCCTCGAAGCGGATCGGCACCTCCAGGATGGTGTGACCCAGCTTGGTGGCGAGGTAGTGCATCTCCACCTGGAAGCTGTAGCCGTTGGACTGCACCCGCTCCAGGTCGATGTCGCGCAGGGCGTCGGCCCGCCAGATCTTGAAGCCGGCGGTGAGGTCCCGGATGCGAACGCGCAGCAGGGTGTGCACGTAGAGGTTGGCCCAGCCACTGAGCGCCCGGCGGTAGAGCGGCCAGTTCTCGTCCAGCTCGCCGCCGGGGACGTACCGGGATCCGATCACCACGCTGGCCTGGGTGGAGAGCAGTGCGCCCAGCATCCCCGGCAGCGCCTCCGGCGGGTGCGAGAGGTCGGCGTCCATCTGCGCCACGTACTCGGCGCCGCCCTCGATCGCCCGACTCATCCCGTCCACGTACGCCCGGCCGAGGCCTTCCTTGCCGGCGCGGTGCACGACCTCGATCCGGTCGGGGTGCTCGATGGCCAGCTTGTCCGCCACCTCCCCGGTGCCGTCGGGGGAGTTGTCGTCGGCGACGAGGATGCGCAGCCCCGGCAGCGGCAGCGCGAGCAGTCGCTCGACCAGCGCCGGGAGGTTGCCCGCCTCGTTGTAAGTGGGCACGACGACGGTCAGGCGTGCGTCCCGCCACGGTGACGGCAACTGCACCGGCTTGATCATGTCGGTCATCCTCGGTTTGCGGACAAGGGTCATGGAAAGGGTATCCAGTTCCCGCATTCGGTCCGAGGGAGGCACCCCTCCCGGGCGTTGCGGACCCGCGCCGCCCAGCGTGTGGGGCCGTTGAATCCCTGGTCAGGGGCTTGCGCTGGTCGGAGCCGGGGCTGCTCAGCGGCGACGGCGAGCGACAGCGGTGAGGGCGAGCGCCGCGACGGCGAGCGCGACACCGGAGAGCGCCGGCTTGTGCGTGCCCACCCAGAGCGCCGCGGAACGGTTCCGCGCCTGTTCGACGAACACGCCCGCCGTGCCCCGGTCCGTATCCGCATCGCCGGGATGATCGAGATTGTCCCGCCAGGTTGCCGGATCGATCTCCTCGCCGGTCTGCTGGCTGTCGTAGCCGTCGCGGGCCAGCTTCCGGTCCAGCAGGCCGGGGAACAGGGCGTCGGCCAGCCGGACCTGCCAGGTCGGGCCGCCCACGTTCAACTCCCGGGTGCCGCGGTCGGCGGCCCAGACGATGGCCCGGGCGGCCAGCTCCGGAGTGAAGATCGGCGGCACCGGCTGCGGATGCCGGGGCAGCCGGGTGCGGACCCAGGAGAACTGCGGTGTGTTGATCGCGGGCAGCTGCACCATCGACAACGTCACAGCTGGACAGTCGTGCAGCAGTTCGGCGCGCAGCGAGTCGTTGAACCCCTGGATGGCGTGCTTGCTCGCGCAGTACGCCGACTGCAACGGAATCCCCCGGTAGGCCAACGCCGAACCCACCTGCACGATCGTGCCCCGCCCGTGCGCCCGCATGTGCCGCAGCGCGGCGAGGGTGCCGTGCACCGTACCCAGGTACGTGACCTCGGTGACCCGGTGGAACTCACGCGCCGGAATCTCCCAGGCCGGCGCGAACACCGACGCCATCGCGTTGTTGACCCACACGTCGATGCCACCCCAGTGGTGCACCACGTCGTCGGCGGCCTGTTGCACCGCGCCCGCGTCGGCCACGTCGACCCGGTACACGCGCACGTCGGTCGCCCCGCGCATCCGGCACTCCCGCTCGGCCGCGACCAGACCCGCCTCGCCGCGAGCCAGCAGCGCCAGCCGGGCACCGCGCGCCGCATACGCGTGGGCGACGGCCCGGCCGACGCCGGCGCTCGCGCCGGTCACCACGACGGTCCGGGTCACGAGGCCCCCTTCTGTCGGGTGGCGATGTCGGAGAGCCGGTCCAGCGTCTCCCGGTTGCGCAGGTGCAGCACCAGATCGTTGATCTTGTTGTGCACCCACCGCAGCGGGCCGGCGGCGAAGTCCTCCCCGATACGCACCCGGGTGGCGCCCTCACCCACCGGTTCCAGGGTGAAGGCCACGATCGCCTCGCCCGCCGGCCAGAGCCCGGCCTTGAGCACGAGCCGGTGCGGCGGCTCGCAGGCCAGCACCGTCGAGGCGTCCTGCAAGGAGAACGGCCACGGCCCGGCACGGTGGTGCAGTTGGCTGCCCACCCGGGGCCAGGCGTCGTCCACGTCCCGCATGTGCGCCGTACCGACCACCCAGTCGCTGTACGTCCATCCGTCCGCGAGCACGTCGAAAACCTGCTGCGGGGAAGCGTCGATCACTTTCTCCACAATCGCCACCGGGATCCCATACCCGCAGTACGGCACGGCCTAACGACTGACCGGGTTAGCTTCTCTCCGACGGCGGGTAAGGCCGACCCGGGGCATCGCTGACGGAGCTGTCCCACCGCCCCGACGGCGACGTTTACTCCTCGGGGCGCAGGGAACCCGCCGGCTGTGCGACAGGACCAGGAGGATCCGTATCAGCGCAGGTCAGCCCAGGTGTACGCCGCTGCTGACCGCGCCGGTTCCGGGTCTGTCGCAAGCCCCCGACCAGTGCTCTACGACGCGGTGCTGCTGGACCGCGACGGCACCCTGATCGAGGACGTGCCGTACAACGGCGACCCGGAGAAGGTGCGGCCGGTGCCGGGCGCGCGGGCGGCACTGGACCGTCTGCGGGCGGCCGGGCTGCGACTGGCGGTCGTCACCAACCAGTCGGGCCTGGCCCGGGGTTACTTCACCGGTGAGCAGATGCGGGCTGTGCACGCCCGCGTCGAGGAGCTGTTGGGCCGGTTCGACGCCTGGCTGGTCTGTCCACACGACGACGCCGACGGCTGTGACTGCCGCAAGCCGGCGCCCGGTCTGGTGTACGCCGCCGCCCGCGAGCTCGGCACGACCGCGTCCCGGTGCGTGCTGGTGGGCGACATCGGCCGAGATGTCGGCGCGGCGCTGGCCGCCGGGGCCGCGGGCGTGCTGGTGCCCACCCCGGTGACCCGGCCGGAGGAGGTCGCCGCCGCGGGATGGGTGGCCACCGATCTGCCGGCGGCGGTGGCGGAGATCCTGCGCCGACAACAGGCCGTGCAGCCCGCGACACCGCCCACCGCACCGGTACGGACGGCCCTGGTGGTCCGCTCGGATTCGGCGGGTGACGTGCTGGTCACCGGCCCGGCGATCCGTGCCGTCGCGGCCGGAGCGGAGCGGGTGGTGCTGTTGTGCGGGCCGCGCGGTCGGGCCGCCGCCAACCTGCTGCCCGGCGTCGACGAGATCATCGAGCATCCGCTGCCGTGGATCGACCCGACACCGGGCCCGGTCGACCCGGAGGCGATGCGGAGCCTCACCGCGCGGCTGGGCGCCGTCGGCGCGGACCAGGCGGTGGTGTTCACCTCGTTCCACCAGTCCGCCCTGCCGCTGGCGCTGCTGTTGCGGATGGCCGGAATCGACCGGATCGCGGCGATCAGCGACGACTATCCGGGCTCGCTGCTGGACATCCGACACCGGGTGCCGGTCGGCGTTCCCGAACCCGAACGTGCCCTCTCCCTGGCCGCCGCCGCCGGCCACCGGCTGCCCGACGGCGACGAACCCGTCCTCCGGCTCCGCCGGGACGCCGTGCCACAGCGCCCGGCGGACCTCGGCGACCCCGGTTACGTGGTGCTGCACCCCGGGTCGGCCGCGTCGAGCCGGGCCTGCCCGCCCGAGGTGGCGACCCGGATCGTCGGGGCGCTGACCGACGCCGGGCACCGGGTGCTGGTCACCGGCGGCCCGGACGAGCGCGCGATCACCGCACGGGTCGCCGCGGCCGGCGGCACCGACCTGGGCGGCCGCACCGACCTGGCCGGGCTGGCGGCGATCGTCGCGGACGCCCGCGCGGTCGTCGTCGGCAACACCGGGCCCGCGCACCTGGCGGCCGCCGCCGGAGTGCCGGTGGTGAGTCTCTTCGCGCCGACCGTCCCGTTCGGCCAGTGGGGGCCCTACCGGGTGCCCACCATTCGGCTCGGCGACGCCGCCGCGCCCTGCCGGGACACCCGGGCGGCCAGCTGCCCGGTCCCCGGGCACCCCTGCCTCGCCGGGGTCGACCCGGACGAGGTGGTCGACGCGCTCCGGACGCTCGCCGTCAGCGGTGGTGGCAGCCGATGAACATCCTGCTCTGGCACGTGCACGGCTCCTGGACCACGTCGTTCGTGCACGGCAGCCACCGCTACCTGATTCCCACCACACCCGACCGCGGCCCCTACGGCCTCGGCCGGGCCCGCACCTACCCGTGGCCGGACAGCGCTGTCGAGGTCAGCCCGGAGGAGCTGCCGGGAGCCGACGTCGACCTGGTCATCCTGCAACGCCCCGAGGAGATCGACCGGGCCGAGGAGTGGCTTCGCCGCCGTCCCGGCCGCGACCTTCCCGCGATCTACGTCGAACACAACACCCCCAAGGGCGACGTGCCGAACACGCGTCACCCGATGGCCGACCGCGACGACCTGCTGATCGCGCACGTCACCGGGTTCAACCAGATCTTCTGGGACACGGGCGCCACCCGCACCACTGTGGTCGACCACGGCATCGTCGCCCCCTCCGCGTCCTACACCGGCGAACTGGACCGACTCGCCGTGGTGATCAACGAGCCGGTCCGGCGAGGTCGGGTCACCGGCACCGACCTGCTGCCCCAGTTCGCCGAGATCGCGCCGCTGGACGTGTTCGGCATGGGCGTCGCCGGTCTGGCCGACCACCTCGGGCTGCCCGCCGACCGGCTCACCAGCCACGACGACGTGCCCCAGGACCGGATGCACGCCGAACTGGCCCGGCGGCGGGCGTACCTGCACCTGTGCCGGTGGACCTCCCTCGGGCTCAGCCTGATCGAGGCGATGGCGATCGGCATGCCGGTCGTCGCGCTCGCCACCACCGAGGCGGTGATGGCGGTGCCCCCGGAGGCGGGGGCGCTCGCCACCCGGACCGACACCCTGCTCGACGCCGCCCGCCGGTTCATCACCGAACCGGCGACCGCGCGTCAGGCCGGAGCGGCGGCGAGAACCGCCGCGCGCGACAGGTACGGCCTCGACCGTTTCCTCGCTGACTGGGACCGGCTGCTGGAGGAGGAAGTATGCGGATCGCGATGATCTCGGAGCACGCCAGCCCGCTCGCCGTCCTCGGAGGGGAGGATGCCGGCGGCCAGAACACGCACGTCGCGGAGCTGTCCGCCGCGCTCGCCGCCGCCGGGCACGAGGTGCGGGTCTACACCCGCCGCGACGCGCCCGACCTGCCGGTGACCGTCCGCAGCCCGGACGGGTACGACGTGGTGCACGTGCCGGCCGGCCCGGCCGAGCCGGTGGCCAAGGACGCGCTGCTGCCGCACATGCGGGACTTCAGCAACTGGCTGATCGAGCGCTGGCGCGGCGGCGACTGGGTGCCCGAGGTGATCCACGCGCACTTCTGGATGAGCGGTCTGGCCGGGCTGACCGCCGGCCGGCAGACCGGGGTGCCGGTGGTGCAGACGTACCACGCGTTGGGCACTGTGAAGCGCCGCTACCAGGGTGTGCAGGACACCAGCCCGGCCCGACGGGTCTCCTACGAGCGGGAGTTGGGCCGCTCGGTGGACCGGATCGTCGCGCAGTGCCGCGACGAGGTGGGCGAGCTGGTCCGGATGGGGGTGCCCCGGTCCCGGATGACAGTGGTGCCCTCCGGGGTCAACCTCAGCACCTTCGCCCCGCTCGGACCGGCCGCCGACCGGGAACCGGGACGGGCCCGGATCCTCACAGTGGGTCGGCTGGTCGAGCGCAAGGGCTTCCAGACCGTGATCCGCGCGATGGCGCTGGTCCCGGACGCCGAGTGCGTGGTCGTCGGCGGCCCACCCGAGGGGCTGTTGGAGACCGACCCGTACGCCCGCCGGTTGCGGGCCCTCGCGGAGTCGTGCGGGGTGGCCGACCGGGTGCACCTGGTCGGCGCGGTGCCCCGGGAGGAGATGGGCCGCTGGTACCGCTCGGCGGACCTGCTGGTCGCGGCGCCCTGGTACGAGCCGTTCGGATTGACCCCGCTGGAGGCGATGGCGTGTGGGGTGCCGGTCGTCGGCACGGCGGTGGGTGGCATCCGGGACACGGTGGTCGACGGGACGACCGGTGACCTCGTGCCGGCCCGGGACCCGCACGCGCTGGCCACCGCGATCCAGGGCTTGCTCGACGACCGGATCAGGCGTTTCGCGTACGCGACGGCGGCCCGTGAGCGGGCCCGGGCACGGTACTCGTGGGCGGCCACCGCCGAGCGGCTGGTCGAGGTCTACAGCGAGGTGGCGGCCGTGCGCCGGCCGACGCGGGTGGTGGCCTGATGCCGACGGGCAGCCTGCTCGACACCCACCTGACGAATCTCGCCGCGGCGCTGGTGCCGTACCGGCGGTGTGAGCGACAGCTGGCGCGCTGGGGCGCGGACCTTGCCCACCGGCTGGCCGCCGGGGGTCGCCTGCTGGTCGCCGGTAACGGCGGCAGCGCTGCCGAGGCCCAGCACCTCACCGCCGAGCTGGTGGGCAAGCTGCACGACGACCGTCAGCCGCTGTCCGCGATCGCGCTGCACGCCGAGACGAGCGCGCTCACCGCCATCGCCAACGACTACGGCTACGCCGACGTGTACGCCCGTCAGGTGCGCGCCCACGGCCGGCCCGGCGACGTCCTGCTGCTGCTGAGCACCAGTGGGACCAGCCAGAACCTGGTCACCGCCGCGCAGGCCGCCCGTGACGTCGGTGTGACCACCTGGGCGCTCACCGGCGCCGCCCCCAATCCGCTCGCCGACGCCTGCGACGAGGTGCTGGCCGTCGCGTCCCCGGACACCCAGGTCGTCCAGGAGCTGCACCTGGTGACCAGTCATCTGCTCTGCGAGTACCTCGAACAGGAGTTGCCCGCCGCGCTGGCGGCGGTCGCCGATCCGGTGGCCGTCCACGCCGCGTCGGGGACGCCGGCGCCGGTACGCACCGGGGTCGAGGTGGTGCTCGACGGCGGGGCCGGACAGCAGGTCGACGCGTGAGGATGAGGAGGCAAGCGTGAGGGGACCGGTGGTGGTGCTCGGGGACACCCTGCTCGACCGGGATGTGGAAGGTGTGGTGAACCGGCTCTGCCCGGATTCCCCGGTGCCGGTGCTCGACGAGACAGCGGCCACCGACCGGCCGGGGGGCGCCGGACTGGCAGCGGTGTTCGCCGCCGCGCAGGGCGCCGAGGTGGTGCTGGTGACAGCGCTCGCCGACGACGCCGGCGGGGCCCGGCTGAGCGCTCTGCTCGCCGCCGCCGGCGTGCAGGTGTTCCCCCTGGCCCTCTCCGGCGCGACACCGGAGAAGATCCGGCTGCGGGCCCGAGGGCGGGTGCTGCTGCGCCATGACCGGGGCGGCACGTCCGGGGAGCCGGGCCAGCCCTCCGACGAGGTGCTCCGGGTGATCGGCGCGGCGTCGGCGGTGCTGGTCAGCGACTACGGGCGGGGGGTGGCCCGGCAGCCCGCGCTGCGTGACGCCTTGGCCGCCACCCGCGCGCCGGTGGTGTGGGACCCGCATCCGCGCGGCCCGGCGGCGGTGCCCGGCGTACACCTGGCCACCCCGAACGAGTCCGAGGTGCGCGAGCTGGTCCCCGCGCTGCCCGGCGCCTCCCGACTGGCCACCGCGTCCCGCGGCGCCCAGGGACTCCGGCGGCGCTGGCGGGCCGGCGCTGTCGCGGTGACGCTCGGCGGTGACGGCGCGCTGCTCTGCCACGCCGGGTCGACGCCGCTGGTGGTACCGACGCCGGGTAGCGCCGAGGGGGACACCTGCGGCGCCGGCGACCGGTTCGCGGCGGCGGCCAGCCTCGCGCTGGCCCAGGGCGCGCTGGTCTCCGAGGCGGTGCAGGTGGCGGTCGCCGAGGCGTCCGCGTACGTGGCGGGTGGGGGAGTGGCGACGGCGCTGCCTCCGTCGGCGCCCGCGGTGCGCGCGGGAAGCGGGTTGGGGTCGCGAACCGCGCAGTCCCGGCCGCGGGGCGGCGCGGTGACCGCGGGGGTGGCCGACCGGGTGGGGGTCGCTGCCGTCGCCACGCTCCTGGGCGAGGTACGCGCCGCTGGCGGCACTGTGGTGGCGACCGGCGGCTGCTTCGACCTGCTGCACGCCGGGCACGTGGCCACCCTGCAGGCGGCCCGGCAGCTCGGCGACTGCCTGATCGTGTGCCTGAACTCCGACGCCAGCGTGGCCGGGTTGAAGGGGCCGGACCGGCCGGTGCAGTCCGAAGGTGACCGCAGCCGGCTGCTGGCCGCCCTGAGCTGCGTCGACGCGGTGCTCATCTTCGACGAGCCGACCCCGGAGGCGGCCCTGTCCTGGGTACGCCCCGACGTCTGGGTCAAGGGCGGCGACTACGCCACCGGTGGTGGGGACGCGAGCGCCACACTGCCGGAGGCGGAAGTCCTGCGCCGATGGGGTGGGAACACGGTGGTGGTGCCCTACCTGGACGGTCGTTCCACCACCGACCTGATCGTCCGCACGCTCGCGGAGCGGACCCGATGACCGCCACGCGGCCCGGCGCCGGGCCCACCGTCCTGGTCACCGGCGGCGCCAGCGGGCTCGGCGCCGCAGTGGTCGCCGCGGTGGCCGCCTCCGGTGGCCGACCGCTCGTGCTGGACCGGCAACCGCCGGTCGACGGGGTGTCCTGGACCGAGTGCGACCTGGCCGACACGCGAGCCGCCGAGGTGGCCACCCAGCACCTCGCCGAGCAGGCCGGTGGCCTGGACGCGGTGGTCACCGCCGCGGGCACTGACGTGCCGGGTCGACTCGCCGACGTGCCGGGGGAGACCTGGGACCGGATCGTCGCCGTCGACCTGCTGGCGACCGCGGCGGTGATCCGGGCCGCGCTGCCGTTCCTGCTGACCTCCCGGGGCCGCATCGTCACTGTCGCCTCCACACTGGGCGTCAAGGCGGTCAGCGACGCCACCGCGTACTGCGCGGCGAAGTTCGGGGTGGTGGGGTTCACCCGAGCCCTCGCCGCCGAGCTGGCCGGTCAGGTCGGCGTCACCCTGCTCATTCCGGGCGGGATGCGTACCGCGTTCTTCGACGAACGGGACCCGCAGTACAAGCCCGGGCCGGACGCGATCCTCAACGAGCCCGCCGACACCGCCGCCGCGATCATGTTCGCGCTGAACCAGCCGTCCGGCTGCGCGGTGCGCGAGATGGTGGTCTGCGCCGAGCAGGAGACCTCGTACCCGTGATCCTCGTGCTGCGCGCCCTCGGCGTCGGCGACCTGGTGACTGCGGTGCCCGCGCTGCGGGCGCTGCGGGCCGCGTACCCGTCGCGGGAGTTGGCGCTCGCCGCGCCCGGCTGGCTGGCCCCGCTGGTCGACCTGGTCGGTGGCGTCGACCGGTTGGTGGACACCACCGGGCTGGACCGACCGCTGCGGGTCGGGTCGGCCCCGCAGGTCGCTGTCAACCTGCATGGGCGCGGTCCACAGTCGCACCGGCTGCTCGCCGCCGCCCGGCCCGGTCGGCTGCTCGCCTTCGCCAACCCGGACGCCGGCTGCGCCGACGGCCCACGCTGGGCCGTGGACGAGCACGAGGTGGACCGGTGGTGCCGGCTGCTGTCCTGGTACGGCATTCCGGCCGACCGCGCCGACCTCAACCTGCGTCGGCCCGCGTCGGCGGGGCTGCCCAGCGGTGTCACAGTGCTGCACCCGGGGAGCAAGGTCCCCGCCAAGCGGTGGCCGGCCGAGCGGTTCGCCGCGCTGGCCCGGGCACTGACCGACCAGGGGCACCGGGTGCTGCTCACCGGCTCGGCCGACGAACGGGCGTTGGCCTCCCGGGTGGCCGAGGCGGCGGGCCTGCCCTCGGACGCCGTGCTGGCCGGCCGGACCGACCTCGGCGCGCTCGCCGCGCTGGTGGCCGACGCCCGACTGGTGGTCAGCGGGGACACCGGCGTCGCCCACCTGGCCACCGGGTACGGCACCCCGTCGGTCGTCCTCTTCGGGCCGGTGCCACCGGCGCACTGGGGGCCGCCACCGGACCGGCCACGGCACCGGGTGCTCTGGGCCGGCGAGGGTGATTGGCCCAGGTGGGACGGGGTAGGAAGCCACCCGACGATGGCGGCTCTGCGTCTCGACGAGGTGCTGGCCGCGGTGGCCGAGGTGGAGAGGCTGGTGCGGGTCTCCGGTGCGGTTGCGGCGTAGTGACCCGGGTCGACCGGGGTACGGACGGCGTCGGCGCGGACGGGGCTGGCTCTTCGTCGACCCGTCCGGGGATCCGGTGCGGGATCCGGATGTCCTGGCCCGGCTGCGGGAGTTGGTCATCCCCCCGGCCTGGCAGGACGTCTGGATCGCGCCGCATCCGAACGGGCACATCCAGGCGATCGGGATCGACGCGGCCGGTCGTAAGCAGTACATCTACCACCCGCGGTGGCGGGAGAAGCAGGACGAGGCGAAGTTCGACCACATGCTGGAGGTGGCCCGCCGGCTGCCGACGCTGCGCGAACGGGTGGGGCGTGACCTGGACGGCCGTGGACTGGGCCGGGACCGGGTGCTGGCGACGGTGGCCCGACTGCTGGACATGGGGATGTTCCGGGTCGGCAGCGACCAGTACGCCAACGGCGACGACCCGACGTACGGGGTGTCCACCCTGCGCCCGGAGCATGCCCGGTCCCGGCGTGGCTGTGTGGTGTTCGTGTTTCCCGCGAAGGGGGGCATCGAACAGGTACGCCGGATCGAGGACCCGGAGCTGTGCCAGGTGCTGGTGAATCTGCGCCGTCGTCGGCGACAGGCGGAGCGGCTGTTCGGCTACTGGGACGGTCGGGAGTGGCGTGACGTGCGCAGCGACGAGGTCAACGGGTACCTGCGTGACGCCAGCGGTGGGGAGATGACAGCGAAGGACTTCCGCACCTGGCACGCCACAGTGCTCGCGGCCACCGAGCTGGCCACCGTCGGTCCGGCGCGCTCGGTGACCGCCCGGCGCAAGGCGGTGGTGGCCGTGATGCGTGAGGTGGCGGATCTGCTGGGCAACACGCCGACGGTGGCTCGGGCGTCGTACGTGGACCCTCGGGTGGTCGATCTCTACCACGACGGGGTGGTGGCGCCGGTGGATCCGCAGGCGCCTCGTGAGGAGGCGGAGCGGGTCGTCCTGAAGTTGCTGGAGGGGGCCTGACCGGCCCCGTCGGCGATTCTGGGGGGAAGCGCGACGGGGCCGGAGCCTCGGCGTCAGCGGGGTGCCACCGGGCGGCCGCCCGCCGCTCGCGCGGCGGGCGCCTCGCCACGGCCCCCGTTGGCGACCCACCAGGCGATGGCCGGCCGCGTTGGTGTCAGTCTGCCGGCAGCGAGTTGACAGTGGATGCCTGGCGGTTGACGATCCGCGCCAAATCCGAGCCACTGTCGCGGTGTTCCTGCGCTGTGATGCCGTACGCGGCCCGGAATGCCCGGCTGAAGTGGGCCTTGTCGGGAAATCCCCACCGCGCCGCGACGGCCTGCACGGGCTGGTTGCGCAACGCCGGGTCGGTCAGGTCGCGCCGGCACCGGGCCAGCCGCAGCTCCCGGATGTAGGACGCCACAGTGGCGTCCTCGGCCTCGAACAACCGGTGCAGGGACCGCACCGAGATGTGGTGGGCGTCGGCGACGACCTGCGGGCCGAGCGTCGCGTCGCCGAGGTTGCGGTGGATGTACGACTGCACCTGGGTGAGCAGCGCCCGGCGGCGGACCTCGGTGGGAACGGCGTCCTCGGCGACGAGGTGCCGGCCGAGCATTGTGGTGGCCAGGTCGAGCCCCACCGCGCCGAGCCGGCTGGCGTCGGCGGCATGGTACTGCTCGGGGTGCCCGGTGACCTGGAGCAGGAACTGCGCCAACAGCGCCCCGATCCCCTCGCTGCCGGACATCCGGCCGCCGTAGAGCGCGGCCATCCGCTGTGGTGGCAGGGGCAGCGCGGCGTGCGGGATCAGCGTGATGATCGAGGTCGCGTCTTCGCGCTCCGGTTCGTTGGCGTGGTGGCACACGTCGTGGGGCCGGGACGCGTCGTAGAAGGTGAACTCGCCGGCCAGGATCTCGCTGTGGCGACCGTCCTGGCTGGACGTGCCGATGCCGCCGGTGGTAAGGGCGAGGATGTACAGCTCCGGGTCGGACTGACGGACCAGCTTCCGGGTCCGGGTGGCGTCCAGGGACGGGTATTCGTACTGCACCAGCTGGATCGGGCCGAGCCCGATGAAGTCGGCGCGGGCGGCGAAGTCGTCGCTGTGCGCGGACTGGATGCGCAGCGGCGCCGAGGTGCGCGCCACCAGGTCCAGCCACATGCCGAACCGTTCACCCGGTGGCAGGACCGTGGTGTCGATGGTGTCTCTCGGTAGCATCGGACTCCCTCAGCCCGCTCGACGCCGGATCAGTGCCTCCACGCCGTCGAGGATCCGGTCCAGGCCGAAGACGAACTCGTCGTCGGGGTCGTCGTCCTGGTAAAGCACACCGGCGTTGAGCACCCGGTGCAGCGCGGGGAAGCGGGCGGGGTCGATGAGCCTGGCCACCAGCCGACCGTACGCCGGCATCATCTCGCTCGGCTCGACGCCGGCCGCCCGGCTGCCCTCGGCGATCTGCGAGGTGAGGGTGGCCTCGTTGCGGACGTACCCGGTGATCAGCAGGAGCACCGACATCTTCTCGCCCTCACCGAGCGTGGTGCCGTCGAGGCAGCGCAGCCCGTCCTCCAGCCAGCCGAGCTGCTGCGGGGTGATCGGTGGGCCGCTGATCGGCACGTGTAGCAGCCAGGACCGTTGCCGCAGCACCAGGTGTTCGGCCCAGGCCCACCGGGTGAGGCCGGCACGCCAGTCGTCCTCCGGTGGGGGTGGGCCGGGGGACGGGCCGTACCCGGTGTCCACCATGAGCATCAGCAGCTCGTCCTTCGAGCCGACGTAGCGGTAGAGGGCCATGGTCGCGGCGCCCAACTCCTTGGCCACCCGGCTCATCGAGACGGCCGCCAGGCCGTCGGCGTCGGCCACCCGAATGGCGGCGTCCACGATGGCGGGCACGCTCATCCCCGGCCGTGGGCCCTTGGGTGGTCGTTCCCGCAGCCCCCACGCGCTCTCGATCGCCGGCGGGAGTACGGGCCCGCTGTCGTCTGTCTTCGCCGCCACATTTCCTCCTTGCCCCGCCATCCTAGTTCTGCGTATGGTCTACGCATAACAGCGTACGTCATACGCAGAGGAGAAACTGATCATGACGACCACCACACCGGCACCGCGGGCGGGCCGACGGGAGTGGATCGGGCTCACGGTGCTGATGCTGCCGCTGCTGCTGGTCTCGATGGACGTGTCGGTGCTCTACTTCGCCGTCCCGTTCATCAGCGCCGAGTTGCGCCCCACCGCCACCGAGCAGCTCTGGATCTTCGACATCTACGGCTTCGTGCTGGCCGGGCTGCTCATCACCATGGGCGCCCTGGGTGACCGGATCGGCCGACGCCGGCTCCTGCTCATCGGCGCCACCGCCTTCGGGGCGGCGTCGCTGCTGGCCGCGTACGCCGACAGCACCGCGACGCTGATCGCCGCGCGCGCCGTGCTCGGGGTCGGTGGGGCCACCCTGATGCCCTCCACGCTCGCCCTGGTGCGCAACATGTTCCACGACGCCAGGCAGCGCGGCACCGCCATCGCCGTCTGGACCGCCACCCTCACCGGCGGCATCGCGATCGGCCCGGTGCTCAGCGGCATCCTGCTGGAGCACTTCTGGTGGGGTTCCATCTTCCTGATCAACATCCCGGCGATGCTCATGCTGCTCCTGCTCGCCCCGCTCCTGGTGCCCGAGTTCCGCAACCCGGCCACCGGGCGGTTCGACCTGGTCAGCGCGGCCCTGTCGCTCGGCGCGCTGCTGCCGGTGATCTACGGCATCAAGGAGATGGCGCGCGACGGCCTCAGCCCGGTGCGGGTGCTCGCCATCGTCGGCGGCCTGCTGGTGGGCGCGCTCTTCCTGCACCGGCAGCGGACCCGGGCGTACCCGATGGTCGATCTCGCGCTGTTCCGCCGCCGCGGCTTCGCCGGGTCGCTCGCTGTCAACCTGCTGGCGATGTTCGCCATCGTCGGCTTCGCCATCTTCACCACCCAGCACCTCCAACTGGTGCTCGGTCTGAGCCCGCTACGGGCGGCGCTGTGGAGCCTCGTGCCGTCCCTCGCCGTTGGCGGAGTCGCACCGGCCGCCGCCGCCCTCGCCCAGCGCGTCGAACGGGCGTACCTCATCGGTGCGGGGTTCGGGATCGCGGTGCTCGGCTTCGTGGTGTTGACCCAGGTCACGCCGGAGACGCCGCTGTGGCTGCTGCTCGTCGGCGCCAGTGTCTACGCGGGTGGCCTGGTGATGGTCATGTCCCTCGTCACCGAACTGGTCCTCGGCGCGGCACCGCCCGAGCAGGCCGGCGTCGCGTCGGCGCTGACCGAGTCCAGCAGTGAGCTGGGCGGTGCGCTGGGAATGGCGATCCTGGGCAGCGTGGGAGCGGCGGTCTACCGCCGCGAGATCGTCGACGGCCTGCCGGCCGGGCTGCCCGCCGACACCGGCGCCGCGGCCCAGGAGACCCTCGGTGGTGCGCTCGCTGTCGCGCAGGGGCTGCCGGCGGATCTGGCGGACGCGGTGCGGCACGCCGCCGCTGTCGCGTTCACCGACGGGCTGCACCTGGCCGCGTACGCCGCCATGGTGGTGATGCTGCTCGGCGCGGTCACCGCGCTGGTCACGCTGCGCGGCGTCCGACCGGCCGACCCCACGGCGCTGGCCGTCGAGCCGACCGGTCCGGCCGATGCCTCGTTGTCGTCGGTCAGTCGATGAGCACGTGCGCGAGGCGGTCGCGGAAACGCCGCTCGGAGTCGCTGACCGACTCGCCGCCGATGCCCAGCAGCCCACCGCTGGACGCGGCGCCCACCACCTGCTCGGCGATCTTCACGAGCCAGTGCTTGTACGCGCCGGCCTCGCCCTCGTCGACCCGGCCGGCCAGCAGCTCGGCGGCCTGGCCGGCCCGCAGCAGCACGTCGTCGATGTACGCCCCGGGGTCGGCGGGCGCGATGGCCGGCAACTCCTCGCCGGTGTCCGGGTCACCGACCCGGGTGACGATCTCGCCGGCCACGGCGGCGACCAGTGGGCTGGCCGACTCCCGCCCGGCGGCGATGGTCTCCAGCCCGGCCGCGTTCTCCGCCATGGTCCGGCGGGTGCCGTCGGACTCGGCGGCGCTCGCCGCGGTCAGCACCGACTGCGGCAGGCCGACCAGCAGCCCCCACTCCCCGTCGGAGAAACCGAAACCGGTGTACGCCGGCTGCTCGATCACGGCAATGCCCCTTCCGCCCTGCTCTGCTTGGTCAATCGGTGCTTCGGTTGGTCGATCCACCGGGCCCGACACCGGCGCCCGGGTCAGGCTAGTCCAGGGTCAGCAGGCCCTGTTCGGACACCACGCGCACTGACAACGTCTTGTACCCGACCTCATCGAAGAGAACAGTCATCTTGTCCTCCTCGTACGACAGCACCAGGCCGGGTCCCCACTCCGGGTGACGCACCTGGCTGTGCACCGGGAACGGCCCGACGGCACCCTGGTCGGCCACGCTGGTGCCGTTGTGGCAGTTGTCGCAGTGGCCGCAGACCTGCGTCATCTGCTCGCCGAAGTAGGCCAGCAGGGTCTGCCCCCGGCAGGCGGTGGTCTCGGCGAAGGCCCGCATCATGTCGGTGCGGGACCGGGTCACCGTCTGCTGGCGCTCCGCCTCGGCCAGCGCCGCCGCGGCGGCGTCGGTCGGGGTGGGGGAGTAACGGGGCGCGCCGAGGCGCTGCCGGGCGCGCGGCTCGGCCGCACCGACCTGCTCCAACAGGGAGAGGTACTGGCCCAGCTTGCGCGGCCCGAGGCCGGTGGTCTCGCGCAGCTCGGTCTTGGTGGCCGGCTTCTTGCGCAGCAGCGCGGCCAGGTCGCGCAGCTCGTCGACGTCGGGCAGGCCGCCGCTGAAGAACCGTTGCAGGCCCACGTCCTCGGCCTGCCAGAGCAGCAGCACCCGGGCCGGTTGCCCGTCGCGGCCGGCCCGGCCGATCTCCTGGAAGTAGCTGTCCGGCGAGTCGGGCAGCGCCATGTGCACCACCCAGGCGATGTTCGGCTTGTCGATGCCCATGCCGAACGCCGAGGTCGCCACCATGATCGGCACCTGGTCGGCGAGGAACGCCTCGTGCAGTTCGTGGCGTGCGCCGGCCGCCATCCCGCCGTGGTAGAACTGCGCCGGGTAGCCGGCGTCGGTCAACCGGGCGGACAACTCCTCGGCGGCACGGCGGGTGGGCACGTAGATGATTCCGGGCCGCTCGTCGTCGCTCAGCAGCGCGATCAGTCGCCGCCACCGGTAGTCCTCGGTGGGGCAGTGCGCGACCTCGACGAACAGGTTCGGCCGGTCCAGCCCGGAGACCACCACCTCGGGCTCGCGCAGCCGCAGCCGGGCGATGATGTCGTCCCGTACCGGCGGGGAGGCGGTGGCGGTCAGCGCGACCACCGGCGGTCGGCCGATGCCGTCGATGAGGTGCCCGAGCGCCAGGTAGTCGGGGCGGAAGTCGTGCCCCCACGCGGAGATGCAGTGCGCCTCGTCGATCGCCACCAGCGCCGGTTTCAGCCCGGCGACCTCGGCCATCCGCTCGGGGTTGCTGAGCTGTTCCGGTGTGATGAAGAGGAACTCCGCCCGGCCCTCGCGGATCTCGGTGATCGCCTCGGCCTGCTGGGTGGGCGACTCGTTCGAGCTGATCCGCACCGCCCGCAGCTCCGGGCGTTGCCGCTCGTTGAGGGAGGCGATCTGGTCCTGCTGGAGGGCCAGCAGGGGGGAGATCACCACGGTGGGGCCGGGGATCAGGCTGGCCGGAATCTGGTAGATCGCCGACTTGCCGGCCCCGGTGGGCAACACCACCAGGGCGTCGCGTCGCTTCATCACCGCGCGCATGGCGGCCAGTTGGTTGGGTCGCAGCGCCTTCCAGCCGAAAAGGCTGCGGGCCGCGCGGCGCAACGTCATCGAATGCGTGGACAGTTTCATCGAGGGCCGGAGGTACCCGAGCCCATGACCGCCGAAACGCTTTCGACGATCATGGGCTCGGGCACCGGCCGTGCCCTCGATGGCCGATCGCCGATCGGCGGCTCAGCTCAGCCGGGGCAGGACCTCGCGCTGGTAGAGGTCGAACAGACCCTGGTAGTGCGGGCCGGTGTTGGCCACGTAGACCTCGTCGAAGCCGGCCTTGGCGTACTGGTCGATCATCTCCAGGTGCGCGTCGGCGCTGTTGCCGCAGACGAACGCCTCCTTCAGCATCTCCGGCTTGACCAGCTCGGCGGCCTGCTCGAAGTGTCGCGGCGAGGGCAGCACCTGGGACAGCTCACCCGGCACCCCCGCGTTGGGCCAGCGCTCGTACGCGATGCGCATGCCCTCGTCTTCGCTGTCCGCGTACGCCGCCTTGAAGCCGGCCTGGCACGGCTTGTCGCCGCCGCCGTTCTCGCGGAAGCGCCGGACCATCTCGCCGTCGGGCATGGTGCTCACGTAACCGTCACCGATCCGGGCGGCCAGGTCGATGGACTTCGGCCCGAAGCCGGAGACGTAGATCGGCGGGGGAGTGTCGGGCAGGGTGTAGATCCGGGCCTGCTCCACTGTGTAGTGCTTGCCGTGGTGGTTGACGAAGCCGCCACCCCACAGTGCTCGCAGCACCTCGACGGCTTCCTCCAGCATTTCCAGCCGGACGTCGGCCTGCGGCCAGGCGTCGCCGAAGATGTGCTCGTTGAGTGCCTCGCCGGTGCCGACGCCGAGCACGAACCGCCCGCCGTGCAGCACCGCGCTGGTCGCCGCGGCCTGTGCGATAACGGCGGGGTGGATCCGCACGGTGGGGCAGGTCACCGCCGTGGTCACCGGCAGCGAACAGACCTGGCTGAGCGCGCCGATCATCGACCAGACGAACGGGCTCTGGCCCTGTGCGTCCACCCAGGGGTGGTAGTGGTCGGAGATCCACAGCGCCTCGAAGCCGGCCCGTTCGGCACCGCGCGCCTGCTCCAGCAACTCGGCTGGCGTGAACTCCTCACTGGACAGAAAGTATCCGATCTTCATGGCTTACCCCTTCGGCGCGCGGACCTGCTGATGGGGAATGCCGTACCCCGGTCGTGGTCGGCCACACCCGGACCGTCGGGCACGGATCGGTACGGGTTGCTCAGCGTCGACCGAACATCGCCCGGATCGCGGCGAGGAGCAACAGGGCGCCGACCACCAGGCCTAGCAGGCGTACGCCGGGGATGTCGGCCGGGCTCGTCGCGTCGGCCAGCAGGACGGGATCCATCCCCGCACTCTCCCCGGGGAGCGGGCCGCCAGGCAACTGTAAGGTTTATTGACTATTGAATCGCTCAGTGTGACCATGGCAGGACCGCCTGCCGGTGGCGGTGCGCCGAGGGCGCGCGAGAGATGGGGTACGGGGGCCGCATGAGCGAGCGCAACCAGCGGATCGACGGGGGCGCACCGTCGCCGGTGATCGACATCGATCACTGCCAGGGGGCGGCGTGACCACCACCGGGCACCTCCCGGCGCTC
Organism: Micromonospora vinacea; assembly: GCF_015751785.1. Classification (NCBI taxonomy): domain Bacteria; kingdom Bacillati; phylum Actinomycetota; class Actinomycetes; order Micromonosporales; family Micromonosporaceae; genus Micromonospora; species Micromonospora vinacea. The sequence continues at coordinate 4,290,214 of NZ_JADOTY010000001.1, forward strand.
GCCGCCGCAGTCCTGCAACCCGGCTTCGTCGGCACCACCCCACCACCGTGGGTGTGCCGCTGGCTTGGCGAGGGTCTCGGCTCGGTGGTGCTCTTCGCCCGCAACGTCGTCGACACCGAGCAGGTGGCCGCGCTCACCGCGACGCTGCGCGCGGAACGGCCGGACGTCATCGTGGCGATCGACGAGGAGGCCGGCGACGTCACCCGGCTGGAGTCGGTACACGGCAGCTCCCGGCCCGGCAACTTCGCCCTCGGCGCCGTCGACGACCCGGAGCTGACCGAGGCCGTCGCCCGGGACCTCGGTGCCGAACTGGCCGCCGCGGGGATCACCCTCAACTACGCCCCGGACGCCGACGTCAACTCCAACCCGGCGAACCCGGTGATCGGTGTCCGTTCCTTCGGCGCCGACCCGGTGCTGGTCGCGCGGCACACCGCCGCCTGGGTCCGCGGTCTTCAGGCCGGCGGCGTCGCGGCCTGCGCCAAACACTTCCCCGGGCACGGCGACACCCGGGTCGACTCACACCACGACCTGCCCCGGATCACCGCCGACCGCGACCGGCTCGACGCCTGCGAACTGGCCCCGTTCCGCGCCGCCGTGGCCGCCGGGGTGCAGGCGGTGATGACCGGCCACCTGCTGGTGCCCGCCCTCGACCCGCAGCTGCCGGCGACGCTGAGTCAGCGCATCCTGGGCGGGTTGCTCCGCGACGAGCTGGGCTTCTCCGGCGTGGTGGTCACCGACGCGGTGGAGATGCGCGCGGTAGCCGACCGGTACGGCTTCGCCGGTGCCACGATCCGCGCCCTGGCCGCCGGGGCCGACGCCATCTGCATCGGTGGCGAACGGGCCGACGAGCACGCCGCCAGCGAGCTGCGCGACGCCATCGTGGCCGCCGTCGTCTCCGGTGAGCTGCCCGAGGAACGCCTCGCCGAGGCCGCGAAGCGCGTCGGTCAACTCGCCGCCTGGACGGTGGGCGCCCGCAGCGCCGGCACTGTCGGCGCGCGCGGCGCCGCAGACGTCGGGCTGGTCGCCGCCCGCCGGGCCGTCCGGGTCACCGCAGCCCCGGGCACGACGGTGGCACTGCCCCTGACCCGCGCGGCGCACGTCGTCGAGTTCGAGCCGCTGCGCAACATCGCCATCGGCGCCGAGACCCCGTGGGGCATCGGCCTGCCACTGGCCGAACTGCTGCCCGACACCAGCACGGTCCGCTACGCCGAACCCGACGTGCCGGCCGACCCGGGCGCCGGGGCGGGCAACCGCCCCCTGGTCCTGGTCGTCCGTGACCTGCACCGGCACGACTGGATGCGCGCCGCAGTGCAGCGTGCGTTGGCCGCCCGGCCGGACGCGGTCGTCGTCGAGTTGGGCGTCCCCGAGCTGGTCACCGGGGCGGTGCACCTGGCAACCCACGGCGCCACCCGGGCCAGCGGGCGGGCCGCCGCCGAGGTGCTCACCGGCGCCCGCTGACCGGCCGCCCTACGGAAGGTCGGCGACCAGGTCGGCGTACTCGGGGTGCTTGTCGATGAACGCGGCCATGAAGGGGCACTGCGGCACCAGCTTCGTGCCGCGTGCCCGGAGCTGGTCCAGGGTGCCGCGGATCAGCGTGCCGCCCACCCCCTTGCCCTGAAAGCCCCGATCCACCTCGGTGTGGGTGAAGACCAGGACCTCCCCACGCGGCAGGTACGCGGTGAAGCCGGCCAGCGCGTCGTCGACCAGGATCTCGAAGCGGTGCTTCGCCGGGTTGTCCTCGACCAGGGTGCTCATCCGGCCATTCTCCCCGCCCGGTCGGCCAGCGCGTCGAGTTCGCCGAGCAGCCGGTCCACCTCGTCGGCAGTGTTGTAGTGGTAGATGCTGGCCCGCACCGCGCCGCCGCTGTCGCGCAGACCCATCAGCTGGAAGTACTCGTACGCGTAGTAGTCGCCGACGGAGAGGCAGAACCCGGCGGAGCCCAACGCCTCCTGGGTGGCTCCCGGCGACATCCCGGCGACCCGGAACGACACCGTCGGGCAGCGCCGCGCCGGCGAGCCGTAGACGGTGATCGCCGGCCGCTGCGCCAGCCCGGCGAGCAGGCGGTCCAGCAGGGCCTCCTCGTGCGCCTGGGCGGCGGCCAGGCCGGCCCGCAGCCGCGCCCGCCGGTCCCCGACCGCGTCCGGGTCCAACCCGGCCAGGTGATCCACAGCGGCGGCCACACCGGCCAGCAGCGGGAAGCTCGGCGTGCCGTACTCGAACCGGTCCGGCACCGCGTCGGAGGACGGCACCAGCTTCGCCGGGCGCAGCGCCGCCCACCGGGCCGGGTCCGCCACCATCGCCGCCAGGTGCGGACCGGACCACTTGTACGCGCTGGTGACCAGCACGTCGGCGCCGAGTGAGGCCAGGTCGGTCGGCCCGTGCGGAACCGAGTGCACCCCGTCGACGTGGACCAACGCGCCGACCGCGTGCGCGGTCTTGGCGATCGCCGACACGTCCGGCATGGTGCCGATGGCGTTGCTGCCGGCGGTCACCGCGACCAACCGGGTCCGCTCACTCACCAGGTCCGCGTACTGGGCCGCGGGCAGCTCACCGGTGTGCCGGTCGACCTCGGCCCAGCGCACCGTCGCGCCGGCCGCCTCGGCGGCCTGCACCCACGGTCGTACGTTCGCGTCGTGGTCGAGCCGGGAGACCACCACCTCGTCACCCGGGCGCCAGGTCGCGCCGAGCGTGCGGGCCAGGGTGTACGTCAGGGCGGTAGCGCTCGGGCCGAGCACGACCCCGGCCGGGTCGGCGCCGAGCAGGTCGGCCACCGCCGAACGGGCCCCGGCCACCAACTCCAACGACCGGCGACCCGCAACGTTGGCGGCGCTGCGATTACCGACCGCCGACCGCATGGCGTCGGTGACCGCGTCGATCACACCGGCCGCGGTCTGGGTGCCCCCGGCACCGTCGAAGTGGACGAAACCCTCGGTCAGGGCGGGGTAGGCGGCCCGGGTACGGGCGATGTCGAACGGCATGTCCGGGACCCTAGCCGGTGCTCCCCGTGCCCTGGTCGGCCGCCAGGTGCACCGTTCGGCGGTGGCGTCGCGGATGTCTCGTACTCTTGGCGGGGTGACGAACCGACCCGCCACCATGCCCATTCCCCCCGTCCGCCGCGCCGCCGGTCTCTTCGCCGGTCTGGCGCTCGGCCTCGCCGTGCTCGCCGGGTGCAGCTCCCAGGGAGCTTCCACCGACTGCGGGCTGGACGCCTGCACTGTCACCTTCGAGCGGGGTGTCGACGCGAGCGCCACCATCCTGGGCGTCGAGGCCAAGCTGGTCGGCGCCGAGGGTGACCAGGTGACCGTCGAGGTCGCCGGTGAGCAGCTCACCCTGACCACCGGCCAGCAGGCCGCCGAGGCCGGGGGCTTCGCGGTCACCCTGGACAGCGTGACCGACCAGCAGGTCAAGATTCGCGTATCGCGCAACCCGGGCAGCTGACCTGGGCGGGCGGCGGTGGCCGACGTTTGGGAATCTTCAGAATCGGAGATTGTGACGCCATGTCACTCACCCGTAGCGCCGAAGCCACCGCCTCCCGTACGGCGGACAGCCGGTGGCTGGAACTCCTCGCCCGGGCCGGCTTCATCGGCTACGGCATCGTCCACCTCCTCTTCGCCTGGTTGGCGTTGCAGATCGCGTTCGGTACGTCGTCCGACGACGGCGACCAGTCCGGCGCGCTGCGTACCCTCTCCGCACAGCCGCTCGGCAAGTTCCTGGTCATCGCCGTCGCGGTCGGCCTGCTCGCGATGGCGATCTGGCAGGCGCTGGAGGCGGCGGTCGGGCACCGCGCCGAGCGCGGCAAGGAGCGGGTCACGGAACGGCTCGCCTCGGCCGGCCGGACCATCGTCTACCTCTACTTCGCCTGGACCGCCTTCAAGGTCTTCAAGGACGCCGGGTCGAACAGCGCCGACCAGCAGGAGGCGTTGACCGGCAAGCTGATGACCTCCAGCGGTGGCCGTTGGCTCGTCGGCCTGGCCGGGCTGGTGCTCGCCGCGATCGGTGTCGGCCTGGTCATCTACGGGGCCGTCAAGCGGTTCGAGAAGCACCTGAAGACCGGCGAGATGAGCCCGAAGACCCGCCAGCTCGCCCGCCGGCTGGGCATGGCCGGATACATCGCCAAGGGCGTCGCGTACGGCATCGCCGGTCTGCTGATCATCGTGGCCGCGGTCAAGTACGACCCGGAGAAGGCACGTGGTCTGGACGCCGCGCTGCACGCCCTGCGTGAGCAGTCGTACGGCACGTTCCTGCTGACCCTTGTCGCCCTCGGCATCGCCGCCTTCGGCGTGTACTGCTTCCTCCAGTCCCGGTACCGCAAGGTCTGAACTGGTCGATTCCCGGGCCGTCGGGCACTCTTGGGCTTTTGCCCGAAGTGCCCGACGCCTGGTCGAAGGGGAGCATCGAAGCCGTGCAGAACTATCTCGAAACGGCCGTCGCCGCGCTCGTCGCGGCGGCGGTCGCCCTGTTCCTGGTCGAGGTCGTCCACCGGTTGACCCGGCGGTTCGGCCGCCGATCACTGCTGCTGACCGAGCTGACCGACCACGCGCACCGCCCGTTCCAGGTCGCCGGAACGGTCCTGGCCGTGCAGTTCGCCGTCCGCTTCAGCACCGGGTACGCGGTCGGGGAGAGCTGGCGGCGGCTGCTGCTGCACCTGCTCATCCTCGGCGTCATCGCCACAGTGGCCTGGCTGGTCGCCGGTCTGCTTGTCGTCGTGGAGGACACCGCGCTGGCCCGGTTCCGGGTCGACGTACCGGACAACCGGCACGCCCGGCGGGTCCGGACCCAGGTGGTGATGCTGCGCCGACTGACCATCGCGGTGATCGTCATCCTGGCCGTCGGCGTGATGCTGATGACGTTCCCCAGCGTGCGGGGCATCGGCGCCGGTGTGCTCACTTCGGCCGGTGTGGTCGGTGTGGTGGCCGCGCTCGCCGCGCAGAGCCTGCTCGGCAACGTCTTCGCCGGCCTCCAGCTCGCCTTCAGCGACGCCGTCCGGCTCGATGACGTGGTCGTCGTCGAGGGGGAGTGGGGTCGCATCGAGGAGCTGACCCTCAGCTACGTCGTGGTGCAGATCTGGGACGACCGCCGGTTGATCCTGCCCACCTCGTACTTCACCAGCAAGCCCTTCCAGAACTGGACCCGGACCGAAGCGGCGGTGCTCGGCACCGCCGAGTTCGACGTCGACTGGGCGGTGCCGGTGCAGACGATGCGTGAGGAGCTGCGCCGCCTCGTCGAGGGCACCGAGCTGTGGGACGGGCGGGTCTGCGTCCTCCAGGTCACCGACGCCACCGGCGGGACGGTCCGGTTGCGGGCGCTGGTCAGCGCCGCCGACGCGGGCAGCCTGTGGGACCTGCGCTGCCTCGTCCGGGAGCACCTGGTCGCCTGGATCCGGGACAACCGCCCGACCGCGATGCCCCGGCTGCGCACCGAGCTGGGCGACGCCACCAGCAACCTGTCCTGGCAGTGGGTGCAACCGCGGCGGCCGGCCCGCCCGTCCGACACCGAGGCGCCCGACGACGCCCGGGTCTTCGGCGGTAGCGACGACGGCGACGCCCGCAGCGAAGCCTTCGTAGGCCCCGAAGAAACCCGCCCCTGACATCCCGCGCGCCGCTCCGGGGGTCGGTCGGGGCGCGGTGATCATGGGCTTGACGGGTGGGTGCGTCTGGTTTGTCCCCGCCAACCTCATGATCACCGCTGCGGGGGCGGGGAGCCGGGGGCCGGGTCCGGGGGAGCGGGGTCCGTTGCGGGAGGTTTGGTCGGGCTTGGGTGGGGGATGTGCTGCCGGACGTCTCTGGCGTGATCGCGGCGGCTGGCCGCGTATCGGCGGCGCGGCGTCCGGACAACGGGGACGGTGAGCTGCTTGGCGCGCTTTAGGATTGACGAGCGGCGACTTCGGGCATACAGCGCGGTGATGAGGAAAGGAGGACAGCATGGCTGACGTGGCGAAAGCCCGCACATCCCAGAACGGGAGCGAGCCCTCCACCGCCGAGTTGGTGCAGCGGGCCACCGAGCAGATCTCCCGCCTCGTGCGGGACGAACTGACGCTGGCCCGAGCGGAGTTGACCCAGAAGGGTAAGCACGCGGGCATCGGGCTCGGCCTGTTCGGCGGCGGTGGCGCGCTCGCGTTCTTCGGTCTGGGCGCGCTGGTCGCCACGGCGATCCTGCTGCTCGACCTGGTGTTGCCCGCCTGGGCCGCGGCGCTGATCGTGGCGGTGGCCTGCTTCCTGGTGGCCGGCATCCTCGCCCTGGTGGGCAAGAAGCAGGTCAGTCGTGCCGTCCCGCCGATGCCTGCGGCCACGGTCCGCAGCCTCCGGGCAGACATGGACACTGTCACCGCCGCGGTGAAGGACAGGGGGCGGCAATGACCGGCAACGGGACCGGCGACACGGAGGCCCTCCGCGAGGAGATCCGTCGCACCCGGGTCGAGTTGGGCGAGACGATGGAGGCGTTGGCCGCCAAGGCCGACGTCAAGGCGCGTCTCAAGGAGTCCGCCGAGCAGGCCAAGGAGCGGATGCGGGAGCAGGCGGCGCAGACCATCGCTCGGGTCCGCGGACAGGCCGCGCGTGGCGCCGGGATGGCGCGGGCGCAGGCGTACGAGAAGGGCGAGTTGGTACGCGCACAGGCGTACGACAAGGGCGAGTTGGTGCGCCGCAACCCGGTGCCGTGGGCGGCCATCGCGGCCGGTGCGGTGGCCACCGTGGTGGTGCTGATGATCGTGCGGGGGAGGCGTAGGTGAGTAAGAGCATCGGCAGGGTCGCGTACCGGCCGGTCGGCGTGTTGTTGGGTATCGCCGCGGGCACGGTGGCCGGGGCGATCTTCCGGCAGGTCTGGAAGGTCACCGCGGGCGATGGTGAGGCCCCCAACGCGACCGACGAGGATCGCGGCTGGGGCGAGATCCTGGCCGCCGCAGCGTTGCAGGGCGCCATCTTCGCTGTCGTCCGGGCCGCAGTGGACCGGGGCGGCGCGGTCGGCGTACGCCGGATGACCGGCAGCTGGCCGGACTGATCAGCAGCGACTTCAGCCCCCTTCCCGCATCGATGGGAAGGGGGCTTTCGCATGGCATCGCACGCCGCCCGGCACACCTGAGGCATCCGTCAGGTCACATGTCGGAGAAATTCGTCGGAGAGGTCGTGACAGACTTTTTACCTCCGTGATTTGCTGGTCCCCGCTGTTGCGAGATGGCGTGGGTTGAGAGAAGTCTCCTTCGTGGGGCTGCCTCAGGCGCCGCTGCTCAAAAACGGCCAATCGGCCGGACGGCGTGCACGGCCGCCAGTTTTTAGAGGGAGATACACATGGCTCAGGGAACCGTGAAGTGGTTCAACGCTGACAAGGGCTTCGGCTTCATCACCGTCGATGGTGGGGGTGCTGACGTGTTCGTCCACTTCTCGGCCATCCAGACCAGCGGCTACCGCTCGCTGGAGGAGAACCAGCGGGTGGAGTTCGAGATCGCTCAGGGTCAGAAGGGCCCGCAGGCTGAGCAGGTCCGTCCCATCTGAGTAGGACGGCCGGCCCCCGCCGGCCAGTGGGACGATCCGGCTCACGGGTCGCGGTAAAGCCCCGCATCCCGGTTGGGATGCGGGGCTTTCGCCTGCTCGGGCTCCCCGGTGCGGCGACCGGTCAGCGTCGACGCGAGCGCAGGCCGAGCCAGATCACCACCAGCCCGGCCGCCGCCACGAGCGGGCCGATCACCGCCCAGATCTTCTCGTCGGTCATCACGCTGCCGCTGACGTAGCCGAGGCCCTGGACCGTCCACACCGCACCGATCACCACGGCCAGCAGGCCGAGGGTGAGCGGAAGCCAGCCCCTCATCGCGTCCCCTCTCCGCCGCCCGGGGCGGCGCGCCGCAGTCCAGCATCACGGGCCGGGCGGCGCGACGCGAGCACCCCGGGCAGGCGGGTCACCACCGGTCGTGCACCTGCGGGCGGATCAGCTCGTCGTAGGTCTCGCGTACGGCTGCCAACTGCTCGTCGGTGAGCGGGGACAGGGTCGCCGCGGCGGCGTTGCGTCGGGCCTGGTCGGCGTCGCGGGCACCGGGGATGACCACTGTGACGCCCGCCTGGTCCAACACCCAGCGCAGCGCGAACTGCGCCATCGTGCGGTCCGCGTCGACAAGCGGGGCCAGCCGGCGTACGGCGGCCAGACCTCTGTCGAAGTCGACTCCGGAGAACGTCTCCCCGACGTCGAAGGCCGCGCCGTTCCGGTTGTAGTTGCGGTGGTCGTCGGCGGGGAACTCGGTGTGCTCGTCGTAACGGCCGGACAGCAGGCCGCTGGCGAGCGGCACGCGGGCGATGATGCCGACCCCGGCTGCCGCCGCGGCGGGCAGCACACGCTCCAGGGGCTTGTGGCGAACCGCGTTGAGGATGATCTGGACGCTGGCCACCCCCGGTCGGGCGATCGCGGTGAGGGCCTGGTCGCAGGTCTCGACGCTGACCCCGTACCCGGCGATGGCCTTCTCGGCGACGAGGGTGTCCAGGCCGTCGAAGACCTCGTCGGAGGAGAAGACCTCGGTGGGTGGGCAGTGCAGCTGGACCAGGTCCAGCGTGTCCATGCCCAGGTTGGCCCGGGAGCGGTCGGTCCACTGCCGGAAGTTGGCCAGTGTGTACGCCTCCGGCCGCTGCTCGACGCGGCGGCCCATCTTGGTGGCGACGGTCAGCCCGGCGTCGGGTCGGGTGCGCAGGAAGCGGCCGATCAGCTGCTCGCTGCGGCCGTCGCCGTACACGTCGGCGGTGTCGAGGAAGGTGACCCCGGCGTCCACGGCGGCGGCGAGCACCGCCATGGCGTCGTCTTCGCTGACGGTGCCCCAGTCGGCGCCGAGTTGCCACGCGCCCAGGCCGACCGCGCCAACGGTCCGGCCGAGCCGGTTGAAGCTGCGCTGTTCCATGCCCCGAGCCTAGTGATCGGGTTGCCACCCTGCCACGCGAGCCGTACCTTCAGCAGTACGGACGTACGGTTAGGGAGGCGACCATGTGGGACCCGACGACCTACCTGCGCTTCGGCGACGAGCGGTCCCGGCCGTTTCACGACCTCCTCGCCCGGGTGCCGGCCGACCGACCCCGGACCGTCGTCGACCTCGGCTGCGGCCCCGGTCAGCTCACCGCCGTCCTCGCCGAGCGCTGGCCGACGAGTCGGGTGCTCGGCCTCGACTCCTCACCTGACATGATCGAGCGGGCCGAGGCCCTCGGCGCGCCCGTCGACTTCGCCGTCGCCGACCTTCGCGACTGGGGTCCGACCGGCGACGAGGACGTGGTGGTCAGCAACGCGGCGTTGCAGTGGGTTCCCGGCCACCAGGACCTGCTGCGCCGCTGGGCCGCCGAGCTGCCCGCCGGGGCCTGGCTCGCCATGCAGGTCCCCGGCAACTTCGCCGCCGACTCGCACCGCGCCCTGCGGGAGGTCGCCAACCGGCCGACCTGGCGGGCCGACGTCGCGCCGCTGCTGCGCGCGGACCCAGTCGACGACCCGGCCGACTACGCGGCGCTGCTGACCGCCGCCGGCTGCGCGGTGGACGCCTGGGAGACTACCTACGTGCACCTCCTGCCGGCTCGACCCGCCGCCGAGCACCCGGTGCTGGCCTGGATGGAGGGCACCGCGCTGCGCCCGGTCCGGGCCGCACTGGACGCCGCCGGCTGGTCCGCCTTCCGCGCCGAGCTGGGAGTACGGCTCACCGCGGCGTACCCGGTGCGGCAGGGCCAGGTGTACTTCCCGTTCCGCCGCGTCTTCGTCGTCGCCCGCACCGGCGACCATGCCCAGGAGAACCCGTGACCGACCTGCCCACCTTCATCGCCGGCCTGCCCAAGGTGGAGCTGCACGTGCACCACGTCGGCTCCGCCTCGCCCCGGATCGTCGCCGAGTTGGCCGCCCGCCACGAGGGACACACCCCCGTGCCGGCCGACCCGGACGCGCTGGCCAGCTACTTCGAGTTCCGCGACTTCGCGCACTTCATCGAGGTCTACCTGAGCGTCGTGGACCTCATCCGTGACCCGGAGGACGTCTGGATCCTCACCCACGAGGTGGCCCGGGAGCTGGCCCGCCAACAGGTCCGGTACGCGGAGCTGACCATCACCCCGTACTCGCACGTCCGACGGGGCATTCCCGCGCCGGCGTTCTGCGAGGCCATCGAGGACGCCCGCAAGCGCGCCCTGGCCGACTTCGGCATCGAGCTGCGCTGGTGCTTAGACATCCCCGGCGAGGCCGGCCTGCCGGCGGCCGAGGAGACGCTGCGCATCGCCCTGGACGAGCGCCCGGACGGGCTGGTCAGTTTCGGTCTGGGCGGCCCGGAGATCGGCGTACCCCGACCGCAGTTCCGGCAGTACTTCGACCAGGCCCGCGCCGCCGGCCTGCGCTCGGTGCCGCACGCCGGGGAGACCACCGGACCGCAGACCGTCTGGGACGCGCTGAACGAGCTGGGCGCCGAGCGGATCGGGCACGGCATCTCCGCCGCGCAGGACCCGCAGCTGCTCGCGTACCTGGCCGAGCGGCAGATCGGGATGGAGATCTGCCCGACGTCCAACGTCCGCACCCGGGCGGTGGCCACCCTCGACGAGCACCCGCTGCCCCAACTGGTCGCCGCCGGGCTGCTGGTCACCATCAACTCCGACGACCCGCCGATGTTCGGCACCACCCTCAACGACGAGTACGCGGTGGCGGCCCGCCTGCTCGGGGTGGGCACCGAGGGCCTTGCCGGGCTGGCCCGCAACGCGGTGACCGCGTCCTTCCTCGACCCCACCGGCAAGCAGCGGATCCTCGACGAGATCGACGCGTACCTCGCCACCGCTGGCTGAGCTGGTCGGTCGGTCGAGCAGGGCGCGCGGCGGGAGCGTGGGTGTGGGGGGACCTGTGACTCCCGCCGCGCGCGCGACTCCACCGGCCCTGGGTGCGTGGTTCGCTCGGCCGGTGGAACTGGTGGGTTCGTGCTCTGATCCTGTCAGCCCGTGACCGATCCGACGCGGTCGTTAACCGCGATCTAAGGAAGACTTGCGCCGGCGCACAGCCCCGGGGGTTCGGCCGGGTCAGTCGTCGGTGGGACGCTGGCGGGGCCAGCGACGTCCGCTGGCCTTGGTGTCCCGGGCGTCGCGGGCCATCCGGCCGACCAGACCGAAGCGGCTGACCTGCCGGGGAGTCGCCTCCGGGTCGGCGAGCAGCATCACCACGCTGGCACCGCCCAGCCGGGCGCGGTCGATGCTCACCGAGCCATTTGCCTGCAACGCCACCCGCTTGGCGATGTCCAGGCCGAGCCCGGTCGAACCCTGGTCACTGGCGCCCCGGCGCAGCGCCCGGTCCGGGTTGGCGATGCCGGGGCCGGCGTCGTCGATCCGGATCGCCACGTAACCGTCGCGCCGGGACACGGCCACCTCGAACGCGGTGCCCTGCGGGGTGTAGCGGAAGACGTTGCCGATCACTGCGTCCAGCGCGGCGGCCAGTTCGGCCCGCGGCACCGGTGCCGGAATGCGCAGCTGCGCGCCGTTGACCCGGTGCGGCCGGTTCTGGTCGCCGGCCAGCGCCGCCCAGAACACCATCCGGTCCCGGACCACCTCGCTGACGTCGCACATCGCCGGCCCGGCCTCTAGCGCCACCGTCTTACGGGTGGTCTTGATCAGCACGTCGATCTCACCCTCCAGGGTGACGATCGCCTGCCGGATCCGCCGGATCCCGCGCAGCCGGTCCAGCTCCGCCGGGCTGAACGAACCCACGCTGGTGTCGTCGGACTCCAACGCCTCCGCGTCCAACCGCAGCACCGTCAACGGGGTGCGCAGACGATGCGACAGGTCGGCCACCAGCTCCCGCTCGTCGGTGCGGGCGGCGTCCAGCCGGTCCGCCATCCGGTTGAAGGCGTACCCGGCCTCGGCCAACTCGCGCGGACCGGTCGGCTCGACACGTACGCCGAGGTCGCCGTCGCCGACGGAGAGCGCGGCTTTGACCAGCCCTCGGGTCGAGTCCACAGCGCGGGCGGCGACCCGGTCGACCACCAGCACCGCCGCGCCGGCCAGCGCCGCGCCGACAGCGAACAGCAGCAGCCAGGTGCCGCCGGCGCCCTCGCCCAGCGTCGACTCCGGAAGGAACACCTCGACCACGGCAGTCCGGTCACCGAGGACGACCGGGTCGAGCCGGGCCACACCCCCGTCGACGTCGACGACCAACGACTGGCGCTCCGAGCGGGCCCGGTCCAGGTCGCTGCCGCTGGCCCGACCGGCGGACTCGTCCAACCCCAAGCCGTGCACCACGGGCCGGGTGGGGGCGCCCTCGGCGCTGGCCACCACTGCACGCTCGACGACCGCCGGGTCGGTACTCACCGCCAGCGCGCCGGTCACCAGCGCGCTGCGCCGCGCCGCGTCGGCGATCGCCTCGTCCCGGCTCTGCTCCCGCAGGCTGAGCCCGAGCGGGATCAGGAACGCGAGCGCGACGAGACTGCACATGCCGGCCGTGAGCAGGGCCAGCGCCGTCCTCAGTCCGGTGCCACCAGCCGGAATCCGACCCCCCGCACGGTGCGCAGGTAGCGCGGCTTCGCCGCGGACTCGCCCATCTTTCTGCGGAGCCAGTACAGGTGAACGTCGATGGTCTGATCCTCGCCGACCGATGGCTGCCGCCATACCTCCTCCAAGAGTTCCCGGCGGGACACTACCCGCCCAGGTCGTGCGGCGAGATACGCCAGCAGGTCGAATTCCTTGCGGGTCAGCGCCAGCGGCTCCCCGTCGAGCTGGGCGCTGCGCTCGCCCACGTCCACCCGCAGCCCGCCGACGCTGTGCACCGCGGGCTGCACGGACCGACTGGCCCGACCGGCCCGCCGCAGCACCGTGGTGATCCGGGCGTCCAGGTGCGCCCCGGTGAACGGCTTGACCATGTAGTCGTCGGCGCCGGCGCGCAGGAGCTTGACCACCGACTGCTCGTCGTCGCGGGCCGTGGCGATGATGATCGGCACGTCGGTGATGCCGCGCAGCATCCGCAGCGCGTCCGAGCCGTCCAGGTCGGGCAGGCCGAGGTCGAGCACCACCAGGTCGGGTGTCTCCGCGGCGACCCGACGCAGGGCGTCCAACGCCGTACCCACGGCGTGCACGGCATGCCCCCGGTCGGTGAGGGACCGCAGCATCGCGCCGCGTACGACGTGATCGTCTTCGACCAGGAGCACGGAGGCCACGACAAGACCGTACTTGGCCTGGCAAGTTGATCGCGTTGCGGCGTGCCTGGCGACCGGGCAAGCTGGTACGACGATGTCGTTCACCCTGTTCGCCGATGCCCGCCTGGCGCTCGCCCGGGACAGCCTCGCCGGTCTCTCCACCGGCGACGCGCTCGGCGCGCAGTACTTCCTGCCGACGCCGGCGCCAGTGGACCTCGCCACCGACGCCCTACCGTCGGCGCCCTGGGAATGGACCGACGACACCGAGATGGCCTGCTCGGTCCTCGCCCAGTTGGCCGACTCCGGCGGCATCGACCGGGACCGGCTGGCCCTCTCCTTCGCCCAGCGGTGCACTGAGCGCCGAGGCTACGGCGCGGGCGCGATGCTGATCCTGGGGCTGATCCGTGACGGCACCCCGTGGCCGCTGGCCGCCGCCTCCGCCTTCGACGGGCAGGGCTCCTGCGGCAACGGCGCGGCGATGCGGGTCGGCCCGCTGGGCGCGTACTTCGCCGACTCGACAGCGCGCGCCGCGGCGCAGGCCCGCGCCTCCGCGGAGGTGACGCACGCCCACCCGGAGGGGATCGCCGGTGCGGTCGCGGTCGCCGTCGCCGCCGCGCTGGCCGCCCGGGCCCGCCTCGACGGGCACCGGCCGCCGCCGGAGCGGCTGCTCGCCGGGATCGCCGCCGTGCTCGACCCGGGCACCGCTGTGCACCGGGGCGTACTCCGGGCCGCCGGGTTGCTCGGCCGGCCGCTGCCCCGGGTGGTGGCGGCGCTCGGCAACGGCTCCCGGGTGACCGCCCAGGACACCGTCGGGTTCACCCTCTGGGTGGCCGCCACCCACCTCGACGACTATCCGGCGGCCATCGAGACGTGCGTACGGGCCGGTGGGGACGTGGACACCACGTCGGCCATCGCAGGGGCGGTGGTGGCGGCGCACACCGGCGTCGGCACCCCGGGCGGGGTGCCCGAGAAGTGGCTGGCCGCCCGGGAACCGCTACCTACCTGGCTCCCCTGATCCCCGGGGATCCCTGGCCAACCGGGCTGCGCCTGCGCTGCGCCTGCGCTGCGCCTGCGCTGCGCCTGCGCTGCGCCTGCGCTGCGCCTGCGCTGCGCCTGCGCTGCGCCTGCGCTGCGCCTGCGCTGCGCCTGCGCTGCGCCTGCGCTGCGCCTGCGCTGCGCACGATCAACTCGGCTTCCTGAAAATCGGGCCGTCCGCGCGGCTTGGATGCCGCGGTTTCCGGAAAGCCGAGTGGATCACCGCTAGATCGGGTTGTCCGTGCGGCTTGGATGCCACGGTTTCCGGGAACCCGAGTGGATCAGCGCGATGCAGCGGGAACAGCGGGCTGCGGGTTGGCTGGCGTCGGGTCTGGCGTTGCGGTGTCGTCTCCGCGGCCGGTTATCTCGGCCAGCGTCGCGGCCTCGTCCGGGCCGCCGGTCACCTCGGCGAGCGCGGTGGCCTCGTCCGGGTCGCGTCGGCGCCACCGGCTGACCAGCCAGCCGATCGCCGCGCCGCCGCCCAGGCCGGCGAGCAGGCCGGCGGCCAGCATCCCGTCGGCGCTGCCCTCGTCGGTACCGCCCGATCGGGCCGGCGGCGCGGCGTCCGCACCGTCGCCCGCGGCGGTCGGTGCGCCAGCCGCCGGGCCACCGTGCCCGCCGTGTGCGGCCGGACCCGCCGCGCCGGGCGCCGCCGGCAGCAGGGTGAGGGTCGGGGCCCGGTGCGGACCGGCGGCGTCCGCCCACCGGACCACAGTGCCGTCGGCGTACGTCTGGACGACCTCGAAGGTGAGCCGCTCGGCCTGCGGCATCGGCCCCATGGAGAGCGCCAACCGGGCCGGTCCGCTGTCACTCGCGCCGACCCGGACCCAGGTCACCGCTGTGGTCACAGTGCTCACCCCGGCGGAGTGGATGCCGGCCACCGGCTTGTCCAGGGTGCGGGAGCTGATCCGGGGCGCCCAACCGTTCACCGACATGGGGTAGACCTCGGCGATCGGCGCGTCGGCCGGCAGCCGGACCTCGATCTGTTTGGTCTTCGTGCCGGCCCGCTCCTCCGGAACGCTGAATTCCAGCCGCACCGCGTCGCCCTGCCGGGCCTCGGTCGGGGTGGTCGTCACGTCCGCCGCGTACGCCGCGCCGGGCCAGAGCAGCAGCCCAGCGGCGGTCACCGCGGTCGCCGCCACGATCCGCCGCCGACGGCCACCGCCGTACGTGCTCGCCATCTCGTGCCCCCATCCGTCTCGACGCGGCCGGCACCGGTTTCCGGCCACACCCTCTAGTTCGGCTGCGAGGCGCGAAAGGTTCAACGTCGGCGGTAAGGAGGTGCCCTTCCCGGCCGGGGGCGGGGCGACCGATAGCATCGGCAGGAGCCGAGGATCGGCACCGTTTCGTACCACTTGGAGGAGTCACCGTGTCCGCACCCCGTACCCCCGCCGTGGCCGACCCCGTCGTCGTCGCCGCCGGGACCACGGCGGCCGACGCGGTGGCCGCGGCCGGACTGCCCGCGAACGGCCCCAAGGCGATCGTCGTGGTCCGCGACCCGCAGGGCCAGCTGCGCGACCTGGACTGGACGCCGGCCGAGGAGACCGTCGTCGAGCCGGTCAGCCTGGACTCGCCCGACGGGCTCAACGTGCTGCGCCACTCCACCGCGCACGTGCTCGCCCAGGCCGTGCAGGACATCTTCCCCGAGGCCAAGCTGGGCATCGGCCCGCCCATCGAGAACGGCTTCTACTACGACTTCGACGTCGACAAGCCGTTCCAGCCCGATGACCTCAGCAAGCTCGAGAAGCGCATGCAGGAGATCATCAAGTCCGGGCAGCGGTTCCGTCGCCGCCGCTTCGGCAGCCTGGACGAGGCGCGCTCCGAGCTGGCCGACGAGCCGTTCAAGCTGGAGCTGATCGAGGTCAAGGGCGAGGGCCTGGACACCGCCGAGGTGATGGAGGTGGGCGGCGGCGAGCTGACCATCTACGACAACCTCGACGCCAAGGAGGACAAGGTCTGCTGGTCGGACCTGTGCCGGGGCCCGCACCTGCCGACCACCCGACTGATCGGCGCGTTCAAGCTGATGCGCTCCGCCGCCGCCTACTGGCGGGGGTCGGAGAAGAACCCCCAACTACAGCGGGTGTACGGCACCGCGTGGCCGACCCGCGACGAGCTCAAGGCGTACCTGAAGCTGTTGGAGGAGGCCGCCCGGCGCGACCACCGCAAGCTCGGCGCGGACCTCGACCTGTTCAGCTTCCCCGACGAGATCGGTTCCGGCCTGGCGGTCTTCCACCCCAAGGGCGGCATCATCCGCCGGGAGATGGAGCACTACTCCCGCCAGCGGCACGAGGCCGCCGGGTACGAGTTCGTCAACACCCCGCACATCACCAAGGCGCAGCTGTTCCAGACGTCCGGCCACCTGCCCTACTACGCGGACACCATGTTCCCGCCCATGCAGCTGGAGGGCGCGGACTACTACCTCAAGGCGATGAACTGCCCGATGCACAACCTGATCTTCAGGTCGCGCGGGCGGTCGTACCGGGAGCTGCCGCTGCGGATGTTCGAGTTCGGCACTGTCTACCGGTACGAGAAGTCCGGCGTCGTGCACGGCCTCACCCGGGTCCGTGGCCTGACCCAGGACGACTCGCACATCTACTGCACCCGCGAGCAGATGGCCGGCGAGCTGTCCACGCTGCTCAGCTTCGTCCTCGACCTGCTGCGCGACTACGGCCTGGACGACTTCTACCTGGAGCTGTCGACCCGGGACGACTCGCCCAAGTTCATCGGCGCCGAAGAGGACTGGGCCGAGGCCACCGAGGCGCTGCGGACCGCCGCCGCCACCTCTGGCCTGGACCTGGTGCCCGACCCGGGCGGCGCGGCGTTCTACGGGCCGAAGATCTCCGTGCAGGCCCGCGACGCCATCGGCCGGACCTGGCAGATGTCCACCATCCAGGTCGACTTCAACCAGCCGGAGCGGTTCGCGTTGGAGTACCAGGCCGCCGACGGTAGCCGGCAACGGCCGGTCATGATCCACCGTGCGCTGTTCGGGTCGATCGAGCGGTTCTTCGGGGTGCTCACCGAGCACTACGCGGGTGCCTTCCCGGCCTGGCTGGCGCCGGTGCAGGTGGTCGGCATCCCGATCCGCGAGGACCACACCGACTACCTGCACGGCTTCGTCGCGGCGCTGCGCGCCGAGGGCATCCGGGCACAGGTGGACGCGGGTGACGACCGGATGCAGAAGAAGATCCGGACGGCGCAGCAGCAGAAGGTCCCGTTCATGGTGATCGCTGGCGACGACGACGTGGCCGCCGGCACGGTCTCGTTCCGCTACCGCGACGGCTCCCAGCGCAACGGGGTGCCGGTCGCCGAGGCGGTGACCCACGTGCTGGACGTGGTCAGCTCGCGGACCAACATCGGCCCCTCCGCCGCCGCCGAGTAGCGGAACCGCCGTACGGCCCGGCGCGCGCGTGCCGTCCGTCGCGGCTCGCTCGCGGCCCGCGTGCCGCATGATCGTGCTCGATCCAGGAAGTAGTGGCCTCCCCCACCGGGGAGGCCACTACTTCCATGTTCGAGCGCGATCTTCGCCCGAGGCGGCGCGGGTGTCAGATGCCGCAGTTGGGGGCTGACCAGCCTCCGACGGCCGCCACGTGGGTGTGGTCGTTGTGGTCCGGGTAGCCGGGGCCGAGAATCTGCCCGAAGCCGTGGTTGCGGGCCTGCTGCGCCAGCCGGCAGAACGACGGGGACCCGACCAGGTCCACCCCGTCGCCGTACAGGTGCCTGCTGTTGGATGCCCCGCCGACCGCGCTGTTGCAGGCGTAGCTGCGGAAGCTGCTGCTGATCGCGATGGAGACGTCCCCGAGGGCGTGCCGCATGGCCTGGAGTTTCCACATCGAGACGAGGGCGTTGAACCGGGCGGTGCTCGCCGAGACCGCGCCTCCGGACCAGTCGCTGTTGCACTTGTTCAGCTCGGGGTAGCTGAAGTTGGCCGGGGTGCAGTCGTCGTCCTGGAGGGCGTAGAGCCTGTTGAACGTCTGTGGGCCGGCGATGCCGTCGGCGGGCAGCCCGTACGCCTGCTGGAAGCGGATCACCGCCGATCGGGTGGCCGGGCCGTACGCGCCGTCGAGGGTGAGCACCGCGCCGTAGCCGGGGTAGCCGGCGACCCGGATCTGGAGTTGCCGGACGTCCTCGCCGGAAGCACCCTGGGACAGGGTGCGTCCCCAGGTGTAGCAGCCGTCCGCCTGGGCCGCGCCGGCAGTGAGGGTGACGCCGGCCACTGTGGTGGCGGCGGTCAACGCCAGTGCCGCGAGGAGCCTGCCGAGCCGTCGGAACATGTAGCCCTCCATCAATGCATGGAAGTACGTGGATGCATGGAAGTTTCAGGCTTCAGTATTGATCCGTCAAGAACTTGCATCGCCCGGGTTTCCTGACGGCGGGTGTCGCGGCGCGCCAGCGGGGCTCCGTAGGATCGGCTCGTGACAGGGGCGGAACGGCACACGGACATCGACGGCATGGCGGACGGCCTGGAGCGGCTCTGGACGCCGCACCGGATGACCTACATCTCCGGCGAGGACCGCCCCGCCGAGGGCTACGAGAAACCCACCGGCTGCCCCTTCTGCCGGGGCCCTCAGCTGCCTCCGGACGAGAGCCTGGTGGTGGCCCGGGGCGAGCACGTGTTCGTGGTGCTCAACCTCTACCCGTACAACCCGGGGCACCTGCTGGTCTGCCCCTACCGGCACGTCGCCGACTACACCGACCTGGACGTGCCGGAGACCACCGAACTGGCGTCGTACACCCAGACCGCCATGCGGGTGATCCGCAAGGTCAGCAACGCCCACGGCTTCAACCTGGGCATGAACCAGGGCGGGGTGGCCGGCGCCGGCATCGCCGCGCACCTGCACCAGCACGTGGTGCCGCGCTGGGGCGGCGACGCGAACTTCATGCCGGTGATCGGCCGTACCAAGGTCCTGCCGCAACTGCTCGGCGACACCCGCGACCTGCTCGCCCGCGCCTGGCCGTCCTGACCGCCGCCGGCCGCGCCGCGCGACGTCCGCGCCGGACCGGTCAGGCGGCGCGCAGCAGCGGAGTGAGCTCCGACCAGCTCTCCACCCGGTGTACGCGGGGCAGCAGCGCGGCGTGTGCGGCGACTTCGGCCCGGCGGGGCCGGAACAGGAAGCGGTGCGGCACCGAGTCGAGGTAGCCGAGCACCTCAAGCTTGTCGTCCACGAAGTGGGTCAGGCCGAGGCGTCGGGCGATCGGCGCCTTGTCCGGTCGGGTGCGGCAGAAGTGCACCCGCTCGACCGGGATGCCGGTGTGGGCCGGGAAGCCGTGGTGGGCCAACCACTCCCGGGTGCGCCGCTCGGTGGCCTCCCCGCACTTGGACACCAGGTGCACCTCGTCGAAGGCCGGGCCGAGGGCCGCGAGCGCGTCGAACGCCCCGACGACGGCAGGGGTACGCAGGTAGTTCGCGCCGAAGAAGGAGGTGTCCGCGTCGTCGTCGGCCGGCTCGATGATCACTCCGCCGATGTCCACACCGAGCCGTCGCATGGCGTTGATCATGCCGCACCGTGACCGTCTCCGTGCACCCGCGTGTCCGCCCGCGGAACTGCTACGCCCCCGCCCGCCCGAGGTGGCACGATCGGCCGATGGCAGTCACGACACGGACGTTGGGGCGCAGCGGCATCGAGGTCAGCGCCCTCGGCATGGGGTGCTGGGCGATCAGCGGGCCCTGGGCGGAGGGCAACCAGCCGCTGGGCTGGGGCGCTGTCGACGACGACGAGTCGGTGCGGGCGGTACGCCGGGCACTTGATCTGGGCATCACCCTCTTCGACACCGCCGACACGTACGGGGCCGGGCACGGTGAGCGGGTGCTCGGTCGCGCCCTCGCCGGTCGCCGCGACGACGCCGTGATCGCCACCAAGTGGGGCTACACCTTCGACGAGGCCGCTCGGCAGGCCACCGGCGAGGACGCGTCACCCGCGTACCTGCGCAATGCGGTGACCGCCTCGCTCCGCCGGCTGGACACCGACCGGATCGACCTCTACCAGCTGCACCTGGCCGACCTTCCGGTCCCCAGGGCGCAGGCGCTGATCGGGACCTGCGAGGACCTGGTGGCCGAGGGCCTGATCCGCGCGTACGGGTGGAGCACCGACCGCCCCGACCGGGCCGCCGCGTTCGGGCACGCCGCCGCCGGCGCCACCGCCGTGCAACACACGCTGTCGGTGCTGCGCGACGCCCCCGACCTGCTCGCCGTCTGCGACAAGTACGACCTGGCCAGCGTCAACCGGGGCCCACTCGGGATGGGGCTGCTCACCGGCAAGTACTCGGCCGGGTCGACGCTGCCCCGCGACGACGTACGTGGGCTGGCGCCGGGCTGGTTGGAGTGGTTCCGGGGTGGCCGGCCGGCACCGGAGTGGCTGCGCCGGGTCGGCACGGTCCGTGCCGCGCTCACCGCCGACGGGCGCACCCTCGCCCAGGGCGCGTTGGGCTGGATCTGGGCGCGCAGCGGTCGCACCATCCCGATCCCGGGCTGCCGTACGGTCGCCCAGGTCGAGGAGAACGCCGCCGCGTTGCACAGGGGCCCGCTGCCGGCGGACCAGTTCGTCGAGGTGGAACGTCAGCTCGCCGCCGTCCGCACCGCAGCCCTCCGCGACGCCGACCGCCCCCACTGGCCCCGCCCCACCCACCCCACAGTCCACCCGTAGCCCGCCCCCCGCTCCGGCCCCGCCCCCGCGCACCGGCCCGCGTCGATCAAGGAGTTGTGGTGCCCCACAAATCGGGCCTAGATCGACCTTCTGCCCACCACAACTCCATGATCGACCCGAGAGCGGGGGGCGCGTCGGGGGTTAGGGGAGTTGTTCTTTGCGGGTCTGGTCGGCCAGGTGGGCGGGCATGGGGTCGTGGCGGACGAAGTGACGGCGGAAGGTGCCGGTGCCGGCCGTCATGGAGCGCAGCTCGACGGCGTACCGAAGCAGTTCGGTGGCCGGCACCTCGGCGCGGACGAGGGTGCGGCCCTCGGTGTCCGGGTCCGGTTCGGTGCCGAGCACCCGGCCGCGTCGGCCGGACAGGTCGCCCATCACCGTGCCCACCGAGCCGTCCGGAACCCGGATGGTGACCTCGTCGATCGGCTCCAGCAGCGCCGGCTGGCCACGCTCGGCGGCGTCGCGCAGCGCCAGCGCGCCGGCGGTCTGGAAGGCCGCGTCGGAGGAGTCGACGCTGTGTGACTTGCCGTCGACCAGGGTCACCCGCAGGTCCACCACCGGGTGCCCGGCGACCAGCCCGCGCTCCAGCTGGGCGCGGACGCCCTTCTCCACCGACGGGATGTAGTTGTGCGGCACCGCGCCGCCGACCACCCGGTCGACGAACTCGAAGCCACTGCCACGGGGCAGCGGCTCGACCTCGATGTCGCAGACCGCGTACTGGCCGTGGCCGCCGGACTGCTTGACGTGGCGGCCGTGCCCCGTCGCGGGCACGGTCAGGGTCTCGCGCAGCGACACCTTGACCGGCTCGGTGTCCAGCTCGACGCCGCCGGCGCGCAGCCGGTCGAGCACCACGTCCGCGTGCGCCTCGCCCATGCACCAGAGCACCAGCTGGTGGGTCTCCGGGTTGCGCTCCAGCCGCAGCGTGGGATCGCCGGCGACCAGGCGGGCGAGGTTGCGGGCCAGGGCGTCCTCGTCGGCGCGGCTCCGGGCGACGATCGCCACCGGCAGCAGCGGCTCCGGCATCTCCCAGGGGGCGATCAGCAGCGGGTCTTCCCTGGTCGAGATGGTGTCGCCGGTCTCGGCGCTGCCCGACTTGGTGATCGCGCAGATGTCACCGGCCACGCAGAGCGACACCTCCCGCAGCGTGGCGCCCAGCGGGGTGTAGATGTGCCCGACCCGTTCGTCGGCGTCGTGGTCGGGGTGCCCGCGCTCGGCCATCCCGTGCCCGGACACGTGCACGGTCTGGTCGGGGCGCAGCGTGCCGGAGAAGACCCGGACCAGCGAGACCCGACCGACGTGGCGGTCGACGGTGGTCTTGACGACCTCGGCGACGAGCGGCCCGGCCGGGTCGCAGCTCAGCGGCGGACGCGGCGAGCCGTCCACCCCGGTCACCGCCGGCAGCTCGTGCTCCAGTGGCGACGGGAACGCGGCGGTCAGCACCTCCAGCAGCACGTCCAGCCCGACACCGGTCTGGGCGCAGACCGGCACCACCGGGTAGAAGTGGCCCCGGGCGACGGCCTTCTCCAGGTCGTCGATGAGTACCTCGTCGCTGATCTCCTCGCCGTCGAGGTAGCGGTCCATGAGCGTCTCGTCCTCGCTCTCGGCGATGATCCCCTCGATCAGCTCGTCGCGCGACTCGTCGATGGCCCGCTGGTGCTCCGGGTCCGGGTCGCGGACGTCGGCGGGCAGCCCGGCGCTGTAGTCGAAGACCCGACGGGTGATCAGGCCGAGCAGACCTTCGGTGGAGACCCCGTCGTCGCCGAGCATCGGCAGGTAGAGCGGCATCACGTTGTCGCCGAAGAGGCGCTGGCAGAGCGCCACGGTCTCGTCGACGTCGGCGCGGGGCTGGTCCAGTCGGGCCACCGCGACCGCGCGCGGCATGTCGACGGCGGCGCACTCCTCCCAGAGCGCGACGGTGGCCGCGTCCATGCCGCCCGCGGCGGAGACCACGAACAGCGCGGCGTCGGCGGCCCGCAGCCCGGCGCGCAGCTCACCGACGAAGTCGGCGTACCCGGGGGTGTCCAGCAGGTTGACCTTGATGCCGTTGTGCAGCAGCGGCGCGCAGGACAGGCTGACCGAGCGCTGCTGGCGTACGGCGGCGGGGTCGTGGTCGCCGACGGTGGTGCCGTCGACGACGGTGCCGGCGCGGCCGATGGTGCCGGTCGCGGCGAGCAGGGCCTCGACCAGTGTGGTCTTGCCCGCCCCGGAGTGCCCGACGAGCACCACGTTGCGAACCCGCTCGGGCTCGGTCACCACCGGCGTGCCGCCGGTGGAACCCTTCTCGTGACTCTTCTGCGCCATGGGGCGCACCTCCCTCAGCCGGTGGTGGTGGCGACCGCCGCGCGACGGGAAGCGGCCCGGGGCGAGTGCGCGGCGATATCCTCCGGTGGTCTGCTGCACAGCGGGAACGGGACGGGCGGACGGGTGAGCTGGCTCACCTCCCGGCTCGATCTCACACCCGTTGCCGGGTAGGCACAAGCCTCCCCCGGGCGGGTCGGCGGGACCGTCCGTATCGCCGGAGCTGGGCGGACCGTTATCGTGGGGACCGCCATGGCGAAGATCTTCCAAGTGTCGGCCCGCGCGGGGATGACCCGCGTCGTCGAGCCGATTGCCCGCGCCCTGCTGCGCGCGGGCGTCACCCCCAATGCCGTCACCGTCGCGGGCACCGTTGGTGTGCTCGTCGGCGCGCTCGGCTTCGGTGCCCGCGGCCACCTGGTCGCGGGCGCGTTGATCGTCACCCTGTTCGCGCTCACCGACCTGCTCGACGGGACGATGGCCCGGATGAGCGGCGGCTCCACCAGGTTCGGCGCGTTCCTCGACTCAAGCATGGACCGGGTCGCCGACAGCGCCGTCTTCGGCGCTGTCGCGTACTGGCTGGCCACGCAGGGCAACCACTCCGGGGTGGCCGCCGCGTTGGTCTGCCTGGCCGCCGGCAGCCTCGTCTCCTACGTCAAGGCCCGCGCCGAAGGGCTCGGCATGACCTGCAACGTGGGCATCGCCGAGCGCACCGAGCGGCTGCTGATCGTCGGCGTCGGCGGCATCCTCACCGGCGTCGGTGTCGATCCGGCGCTGGAGATCGCACTCTGGCTGCTCGCCGCCGTGTCGATCTTCACGGTGGGGCAGCGGATGACGCACGTCTACCGCCAGGCCCAGCAGCTCCAGCCGGACGGCCAGGCGTGAGTGGCGTGCCAGCGCGGCGTCGGACGACCGGCGGCCGAGTCGCGTGAACCTCACCGAGCTGGGCTACATCGCCGGGTGGCGGGTGGTCCGCGCGCTACCCCGGTCGTTGGTGGCGGCGGCGTTCCAGGCGGGCGCGGACCGCGCCCACCGCACCGGCGGCGGGGGTACGGCCCGACTGCGCGCGAACCTGCGCCGGGTGGTCGGCCCGGAGCTGCCCGAGGCCGAGTTGGACGATCTCGTCAAGCGCGGGTTGCGCTCGTACGCCCGGTACTGGATGGAGGCGTTCCGGCTGCCCACCCTGAGCCGGTCGCAGATCCTGTCCGGTTTCCGGCTCGACGGCGCCGAGCTGCTCGCCGCCGACGTGGCCGCCGGCCGGGGCGCGGTGGTGGCGCTGCCACATGCCGGCAACTGGGACGCCGCGGGCGCCTGGGTGGCGGCCACCGGTTGGCCGATCACCACCGTCATGGAGCGGCTCAAACCGGAGGGCGTGTACAAGCGGTTCCTGGCCTTCCGAGAGGTTCTCGGGATGGAGATCCTGCCGACCCACGGTGGGCCGCGTCCGGCGTTCGACGTGTTGAGGGACCGGCTCCGTGCCGGCGCGGTGGTGCCGTTGCTGGCCGACCGTGACCTCTCCGCCCGGGGGGTGGAGGTGGACTTCTTCGGCGGGAAGACCCGGATGCCCGCCGGGCCGGCGTTGCTCGCGCTGCACACCGGCGCGCCGCTCTACGTGGCCTCGATGTGGTACGAGCCGGATGCCGCCTGTGCGTCACTGGCTGGTCCGTTGCCGGTGCCGGGGCCTGAGGTGGGGCCGCTGGACCAGCGGGTCCGGTCGCTGACCCAGCTGATCGCCGACCGTCTGGCGGCGGGTATCGCCCGGCATCCGGAAGACTGGCACATGTTGCAGCGGATGTGGCTGGACCAGGGGAGGGCGGGGGAGGGCACGGCGCTGCCCTCGCCGGCCTCCGGCCAGGCCTGAGGAGGTGGGCTGACACATGCGGATCGGCATCGTGTGCCCGTACTCCTTCGACGTGCCCGGTGGGGTGCAGAACCACGTCATGGATCTCGCCGAGGCGCTGATCGCGCTGGGCCACGAGGTCAGTGTGCTGGCGCCGGCCGACGAGGATTCGCCGCTGCCGGAGTACGTGGTGTCCGCCGGCCGGGCCGTTCCGCTGCCGTACAACGGTTCGGTGGCCCGGATCGCGTTCGGTCCGGTGTCGACCGCCCGGGTGCGGCGGTGGATCACCAACGGCGACTTCGACGTGTTGCACGTGCACGAGCCGCTCACGCTGAGTCTGTCGCTGCTGGCCGTGCTCTCCGCCCGTGGCCCGGTGGTGGCCACGTTCCACACCGCGATGACCCGTTCGCGGGTCCTCGCCGCCGCCCAGGGTGTGCTCCAGATCGTGTTGGAGCGGATCACAGCCCGGATCGCGGTGAGCGCGCTGGCCCGCAAGGTCCAGGTCGAGCACATGGACGGCGGGGCGGTGGAGATCCCCAACGGGGTGGCGGTGGCCAAGTTCGCCGACGCCGAGCCGTTGCCGGGTTGGCCGGGGGAGAGCGCGGCCGGCACCGGCGGCACGCTCGGCTTCCTGGGCCGGTTCACCGAGGCACGCAAGGGCTTCCCGGTGCTGCGCGACGCGTTCGTGGCGTTGGCCGGCACCCGGCCCGGTCTGCGGTTGCTCGTCGCCGGCCCGGGTGACCCCGACGACCTGTACGACCAGTTCCCCACCGAGCTGCACGAGCGGATCACGTTCCTCGGCCTGGTCAGCGAAGCGGACAAGGCGCGCATGCTGCGCAGCGTGCACCTCTACGTCGCACCGAACACCGGCGGTGAGTCGTTCGGCATGATCCTCACCGAGGCCTTGGCGGCGGGTACGACTGTGGTCGCCAGTGACCTGGACGCGTTCCGGCGGGTGCTCGACGGTGGGCGGGCCGGTCGGCTCTTCCCCACCGGTGACGCGGCGGGGCTGCGTGACGTGCTGGGCGAGCTGCTGGACGACCCTGCCGGTCGGGCCACGCTGAGCGCCTGCGGCGATCAGGTGGTCGCGAATTTCGACTGGCCGGTGGTTGCTCGCCGCGTTCTGGAGGTATACGCAGCGGCGATCGAGGCAACCGACGGGCGGGTCATCGACCAGGAATGGGTGGGGCTGGGCTGAGCCGGTGTGACGGATGGTGCGGTGGTGACCGGTGGGACCGGTCCGGCCGCGCCCAATCGGACGAAACGGAGCAGCACTACGATGCCGCACATGTGGTGGGTGGTGGCCGCGAGCGTGGTCGTGGGGCTGGTCGCGGCGTACCTCATCTGGACCGCCGGCCGGGTCGAGCGGCTACAGAGCCGCGCGGAGCTGGCGGCCCGGGCCCTCGACGCCCACCTGCTGCGCCGCGCGGCGGCAGCCGCGGTCCTGGCTGAGCGGCGTTTCGGCGTCGAGCTGTACGCGGCCGCCCGGATCGCCCTGGACGCCAGCCCGGACGAGCGGGAGGCGGCGGAGAACGACCTCACCCGGCAGTTGCGCGGCGTCCAGTTGGACCCGGGCGACCCGGACTGCGCGGCGGTCATCGCCGCCAGCCGTCGGCTCGCGTTGTCCCGGCAGGTGCACACCGACCTGGTCCGGGACGCCCGCTCGGCGCGCAGCCGGCCGCTGGTGCGCCTGTTGCGGATGGGGCGGGGTCGGCAGTGGCCGCGCTACTTCGACATCGACGATCCGACCCTCGTCGTCCCCGCGGACGTCCCCGCGGCCTGACCTCCGAGGTCGCCGTGGCTCTCGCGCCGAGCCGGTGACCACTGCCACAGTGCAGGCCACCGGGGGTCTGATTGGCTGTCGGTACGGCGTTGCACCGCGCGTAGCATTTTCGCTGCCACCCTCAGCGCACGTCCAAGGAGCGATGACCCGTGCCCGAGAACACCCCGTCGAACACCGGTACCGCCCCCGTCGTCGGCACCGCCCGCGTGAAGCGTGGCATGGCCGAGATGCTCAAGGGCGGCGTGATCATGGATGTCGTCAACGCCGAGCAGGCCAAGATCGCTGAGGACGCCGGCGCCGTCGCGGTGATGGCCCTGGAGCGGGTGCCCGCCGACATCCGCGCGCAGGGCGGGGTGTCCCGGATGAGCGACCCCGACATGATCGACGGGATCATCGAGGCGGTCTCCATCCCGGTGATGGCCAAGGCCCGCATCGGCCACTTCGTGGAGGCGCAGATCCTCCAGTCGCTCGGCGTGGACTACGTCGACGAGTCCGAGGTGCTGACCCCGGCCGACTACGCGAACCACATCGACAAGTGGGCGTTCACGGTGCCCTTCGTCTGTGGCGCGACGAACCTGGGCGAGGCGCTGCGCCGGATCACCGAGGGCGCGGCCATGATCCGCTCCAAGGGTGAGGCCGGCACCGGTGACGTCTCCAACGCCACCACCCACATGCGGAAGATCCGCCAGGAGATCCGTCGGCTCTCCTCGCTGCCGGCCGACGAGTTGTACGTCGCGGCCAAGGAGTTGCAGGCCCCGTACGAGCTGGTCAAGGAGGTCGCCGAGAGCGGCAAGCTGCCGGTGGTGCTGTTCACCGCGGGCGGGATCGCCACGCCGGCCGACGCGGCGATGATGATGCAGCTCGGCGCGGAGGGCGTCTTCGTCGGCTCCGGCATCTTCAAGGCGGGCAACCCGGCGCAGCGGGCTGCCGCGATCGTCAAGGCGACCACCTTCCACGACGACCCGGACGTGTTGGCCAAGGTCTCCCGGGGTCTCGGCGAGGCGATGGTCGGCATCAACGTCGACGAGATCCCGCAGCCGCACCGGCTGGCCGAGCGCGGTTGGTGAGCGCTTGTCCCGGACGGCGGACGCGGAGAGGAACGGTGCGACCATGACGGCACCCGTGATCGGTGTGCTCGCGCTCCAGGGCGACGTCCGCGAGCACGTGGCGGCGCTGGCCGCGGCGGGCGCGGACGCCCGCCCGGTCCGCCGTCCGGCGGAGCTGGACGCTGTCGACGGCCTGGTCATCCCCGGCGGCGAGTCCACCACAATGAGCAAGCTCGCCGACATCTTCGAGATGCGCGAGCCGATCGACAAGCGGATCGCCGACGGCATGCCGGTGTACGGCTCCTGCGCCGGCATGATCATGTTGGCGACCGAGGTGCTCGACGGTCGACCCGATCAGCGGGGTTTCTCCGGCATCGACATGACCGTCCGGCGCAACGCGTTCGGCCGGCAGGTCGACTCGTTCGAGGCGCCGGTGACCGTCGCCGGGGTGCCGGGCGAGCCGTTCCACGCGGTGTTCATCCGCGCACCGTGGGTCGAGCGGGTCGGTGCCGGCGTACAGGTCATCGGGGTCGTGGCCGGCGGCCCGGCCGCCGACCGGATCGTGGCGGTCCGACAGGGCAACCTGCTGGCCACCTCGTTCCACCCGGAGCTCACCGGTGACCTGCGGGTGCACGCGTACTTCGTGGACCTGGTCCGCACCGCCTCCTGAACCGGCGGGTGACCGTGCCGGGCTGTCCATGATGCTCGCCGCGGTCGCGGCCCGGACCGGGTTTTTGTCCCGTCTGCCCTGGTCCGGGCAGGCCGGGCGGCCGTGCCGAGCGCGGTGCATGACAGCGACCGGGGGGACGTCGGTAGGATTGCGGAGATTCGGCAGGGCCATCTGCCCGCCACGGCTTCCACCAGAGCTGACCGGCACCTCCGCGTGCGCCGGCGGGAGCAGGGCGTGAGCGGTGCGGTCGATGCAGACGGCGGGTAGCAACGGAGGTAGAAGATGTCCGGCCACTCAAAGTGGGCGACGACCAAGCACAAGAAGGCCGTCATCGACGCCAAGCGCGGCAAGATGTTCGCCAAGCTGATCAAGAACGTCGAGGTGGCCGCACGGACCGGCGGCGGTGACCCCTCCGGTAACCCGACGCTCTTCGACGCCATTCAGAAGGCGAAGAAGAGCTCGGTGCCGAATGACAACATCGATCGCGCCGTCAAGCGCGGCTCCGGCCTGGAGGCCGGCGGCGCCGACTGGCAGACGATCATGTATGAGGGGTACGGCCCGAACGGCGTGGCCATGCTGATCGAGTGCCTCACCGACAACCGCAACCGCGCGGCGACCGAGGTACGGACCGCGTTGACCCGCAACGGCGGCTCCCTCGCCGACGCCGGCTCGGTGTCGTACATGTTCTCCCGCAAGGGCGTGGTGATCGTCCCTAAGGAGGGCACCAGCGAGGACGACGTGATGCTGGCCGTCCTCGACGCCGGTGCCGAAGAGGTCAACGACATCGGCGAGGCGTACGAGGTGGTCTCCGAGCCGACCGACCTGGTCCCGGTGCGGACGGCGTTGCAGGATGCCGGCATCGAGTACGAGTCGGCCGAGTCCTCGCTGATCCCCAGCGTCAACGTGCCGTTGGACGAAGAGGGCGCCCGCAAGATCTTCAAGCTGATCGACGTCCTGGAGGACTGCGACGACGTCCAGAACGTCTACGCCAACTTCGACATCAGCGACGACGTGATGGCGGCGGTCGACGCCTGACCCTGCCCGCGCCCGCCTCACCCCGCCGCGATCTTGCACTTTCTGACCCGACAGACCGGGTCACGCGGCACATATCGTCAACAGGAAGTGCAAGATCGCGGCGGGGTCGCCGCTGGGCGGCGAGCGAGGGGGTGCGGGATGGCGGAACGGTTCGCGTCTGGCGACACAGTGGTACGCCGTGAGGTGCTGCGAGGCGAGGTCTGGTTCGGCTGCCCGACGATCTGCGTCGAGGATTCGCCCGACCTGCTCGCCCTCTACCTTCCACCGGGCGCCCAGTTCGGCTTCCCGGAGACCGGCGTCTTCCCGTGCGGGCGGCACCCGTGGGAGACCGCCGGGCACCGCTCCTGGTCCGGGCACGGCAAGCTGATGCTGCAACGCCCCGGTGAGGCACACTCGATCGACGTGTTCTGGACCGGGCCGGGGCGCGACTTCGCCGGCTGGTACTTCAACCTCCAGGACCCGGTGCGGCGTACGCCGATCGGGGTGGACACCCTGGACCACGAGCTGGACCTGTGGTGGGCCGCGGACGCCGACCGGTACGTCTGGAAAGACGTGGAGATGTTCGCCCAGCGCCTCGTCGAGGGGCGCTACCCGGGCATGGGGGACGCCATCCAGGCCGAGGGCGACCGGATCGCCGACCTGCTCGACGGCGGTGAGCGCTGGTGGGACCGGGCGTGGGCCTCCTGGCAGCCCGACCCCGCCTGGACGGCGCCTCCGCTGCCCGCCGGTTGGGACCGGGTGCCACCCGCCCGCTGAGCGACGCCGTCGTCAGTCGGCCGGCAGCGCGTTGACCAGGAACACCTGATCCGGGCCGCCGGTGCACGGCTCGACAAGCGCCACAGCCGATACGTCGCTGTCGTCGCGCAGGCCGACGCACAGCTCGCTACGGTCGGGCCGGATGCGATACGCGTCGGGCGTCGAGCCGGTCGGTTCGAAGTGGAACACCTGCTTCGACCTGCTCGCGCTGCACTTGTCCTCGTCCCAGGGTTCGAGCAGGTTCCGGCCGGGATCCTCCTCGCGGACGGTAAGGCAGCCCTTCCCGAGCACCGGGTGGACCCAGTGGATGAAGTACATTCCGTCGGCCACCGGTACCAGCGCGGTGTCCGGCGGGGTGGCCTCCGTGCAGGGCCGATGGACCGCTATCTCCTTGGTGTACTGGCCGGTGCGATCGCGGCCCTCGGTGAGGCAGAGGTGCGGGCTGCGGGCGGGGCGGATCTGGCTGCGCCCCGCGCTCGGCGAACGGGCACCGCCACCCGCCGTTGCGGTCGGATCGGCGAGTTGCCCGGCCCTTTCCTGGGAGTCGTCGCGTCGCTCGATCCAGAAGCCCACGCCGAGCGTGGCCAGCAGGGCGGCGACGACGAGCAGTGCCAGCGGCGCGGGCCGCGCGAACCAGCGTGGGCGGGCCGGGCCGGCGCGCTCCGGAGTCGTGACTGCGTCAACCGGCGGTGGGTCAGCTGCCGGCGATGGCGGGGCGAACTGACCTGCCGCGAGGCGGTGCCGGGCCCGCAGCCACGTCTCCACCTGATCCTCCGCGCCGCAGGCCCTGACGAACGCGGCCACCACCTCGGGTCGCGGCAGTGTGGACCGGCGCAGGATGTCGGCCGCCGTGCTCCGGGCCAGCACGTCACCCGCCGCCGCGGCACGCTGCTCCAGTTGCCGGTAGGTGAGCCCCGACCGGTCCTTGAGCTGGCGCAGCAAGTCGACGAACTCGGCCGGATTGGACGCGTCGTCCGGGCGTAGCTCCCCCGTGGTCATCGCCCGATTGTCCAGACACCGCGGACGCGTGGGCAAATCGGGTCCCGCCCACTGTCCGAGATGGTCGGACAGGATCCGGACAGGCCGCCCTGAGCTGCCCGGACAGCGCGGCGCGGCCATCAGGGCATTGTCTTCGCCCACCGGCTTGCCTAGCGTCTTCTCTCGATGGCCGCGCCGCTGACCGGTGTTCGGCTGACGGGCCCGCGCCAGCGCCGGCTCGACCACACCAAGACACGGGGAGATTCGATGGATGACGCTGTCCGGGATCCGGTGCCGCAGGTGGCCACGGCGGGGGAGTATGTGGCGTTGCTCCGGGAGGCGCGGCGGCGGTCCGGGCTGACCTACCGGGAGATCGCCCGGCGCGCCTCGGCGGCCGGACACTGGCTGCCGCCGAGCACCCTCGCGACGATGCTGGGGCGGACGACGCTGCCCCGGGAGCGCACCGTCGTCGCGTTGCTGGCGGCCTGCGGTACCCCGGCGGTCGATGTCGACAGGTGGCTGGAGACACGGCGGGACATCGAGGCCCGCCTGAGCGAGCAGGGTCGACGGGAGGGCGGCCCGGCGCAGGTTCCGGCCGGCCCGTCCTCGACCGTTCCGGCGACCATCCGCCCGAGCGTCGGCTCGGTTCCGCCCCGACCCGAAGCGCCCTGGCCGGCCCGTCGCTGGCTTCGGCTGGCGCTGCTGGCGGTGTTCGGCGTCCTGACGGTCGGGGCGACCGGGGCGCTGCCACCTCCCGCCGCTCCCACTGTGGACAGCGCGTCGACCGGCGGCTGCCCGACGGTGCTGCGCCAGGGCATGTACGACCCCTGCGTGCTGAGCCTCCAGGAACATCTGGTGGCCGACGGACTCACAGTGCCTGTCGACGGCTGGTTCGGCCCGGACACCACCAGCCGGGTGATGGTGTTCCAGGCGTTCGGCGGTCTGCCGGTCAGTGGCACCGCGGACGCGCGGTTGTTCGACGAGTTGGCGGGCGATCGGAAGGTTCCCGTCAGCTGGCCGCAGGAGCGGATCCGTAAGCACCTGCGGCAGATGTTCCCGGAGGACCCGGCCGGGGCGGTGGAGGTGGCGCGCTGCCTGTCCGGGTTGGACCCGTACCGGGTGGAGGTCGTCGAGGACGGGTCGCGGCGCTGGGGGTTGTTCCAGTTCAGCGACGTGGAGGTGTCCCGCTTCGGGGTCGACCGCCGGACGGTGCTGGATCCGGCCTGGAACATCGGGACGGCCCGGGAGATCTGGTCCCGTACCGGCGACTTCGGCCACTGGAACTGCGCGACGTAGCGGTCACGCGTGATGCTCCCCGCCCGGTCCACGAACCGGACGGGGAGCATCCCCCCGTTACCCCCTAGTGGAGATTCACTGTCGCAGGCGGTTGGCGAACACGTACGCGCCCACGGAGCGTCCGGTGGCGAGCCCGGCGTCAGCGTCGAACCGATAGTGCACGCCGAGGTAGATCCGGCTCAGCGCGTTCTCCTCGGCGGCATCGTCGAAGCCGGTCATGTGCCGGACCACGTTCACTGCGTGCGGATCGTCAGTGGTGGCGTCGAAGGCGATCGCGTCGGTGCCGAAGAACCTCTTCATCACAGCGGACCAGGCCCCCGCGAAGGTGGCGTGCCCGGAGATGTAGGCCGGGAAGGCCGGCGTGTACGGCACCCCCTCGCGGGTCTTCGACAGCGGCTGCCAACCGGGGCCCTCCGCCGCCTCGATGGCGCTCACCGGCCGCCACAGGTCGATGGGCGTCTGGTACTTGGCGTCCCAGGCGGCGATGGCGGCGTCGGCGAGGGCGAGGGCGACCAGCCCGAAGAGCCGGGCGTTGGCCAGGATGCCGAGCTGACGCTGCTCCGACACGATCCGGGTGTGCGCGAAGAGTTGACCCGGCGGCTTGTACGTGCCCCCCAGGTCGTTGGCCCAGAAGAACGCGATCTGCGTCTGCTCGGGGGTCCGCAGCGACGACGTCCGACCGCCGTAGTCGCGGACCTCCCGCACCTGGGCGTCGTACTCCTCCTTGTCGAGCAGGTTGTCGTAATCGGTGGCGTCGGCCGGCAGGCCGGGCCGGAACTGCCGGCCCGAGGTGAGCGCGAATGGGGTGACCAGTCCCCAGTTCGGGCTGACCGCCGCCTTGCCGTTGGTCGGTCGCCACGACCCGGGTACGCCGTCCAGTTGGTACGGCGTGGTGTTGCCGGAGCCGTCGTTGGCGCGGGCCTGGAGGTTGGCGACGGCCGCGGCGGCGCCGACGGTGTCACCACGGGCGACCTCGGCGGTGTTCACCCCGGACGGCCGGAGGGCGACAGCGCCGGCGAGGGCCTGGGAGTAGGACTGGCCCTGGCCGCCGTACAGGGCGGTCAGCACGTCGTACGCGGCCCGGTCGATGGCCGCGTGCAGAGACGGCGCGACCACGTTGTCCATGGTGCCCGGGTAGCTGACCGGCACGCGTACCCGGTAGGGGTTGCCGACCCCGGTGACCGAGACGGCGGCGTCGTGCATCGCCGCGTGCAGGATGGCGGCCTCGCGGGACGAGGAGGTGGGTGGCAGATCCAGCGCCCTGTACGTGGACAGCAGGACACCGTTCCAGTACAGGATCGGATCGGTGGCGGGGTCCACGGCCAGCGGGGTGAGCGAGATGTTGTCCAACCGGACCGTCGAGGCGGCCTGGCCGCCGAAGTGGAACAGCAGCACGGCCTTCGGGTCCCCGAACGGGGACGTGAAGTCGAATGTGAACCGGCGCGTCGAGGATGTCAGCGCGACGCTCTGGTCGACGGCGGAGGTGAAGGGCGTGTCCGCCCGGGAGACCGAGACGCGCAGCGGACGGTTGACGTCGGCCGATGCGTCGAACTGCAACCGGTACGGCTGCGCGGCCGTCACACCGAACTCGAAGTGACCGACCAGGTCCTCCCAGACGGGCTTGCCGACAGTCGCGCTGGTGCGCACGCGCAGTTGCCCGGCGTTGACAGTGGTGCTGGTCGAGGCGAGCCGGGTCCACCAGGGCTGGGTGCTGCCGTTGTCGAACGTGCCGTTGAGGATGAGGTCGCCCGGGGCGGCGGCGGCCGGCGCGGGGCGGACGACGGCGGTGAGGGTGCTGGCGAGGGCGACCGCGAGGACCATGCTGAGCAGCCGGCGGAACCGCCGTGCGTTGATCGGTGGGGACATCGAGAGCCTTTCCGGTCCGGGAAACGGCGACGACCAGGTCGTTGCCGTGAGGATCGGCTCAACGTAGGAGTGTTCGCGCTGTTCACGGCCACCGAACAGTGCGCGGAACGGTGCCGCACGGCAGCGGGCGCCGGCATCCGATCAGGACACCGGCGCCCGCGCGGGGCGAGCCCGTCGACTCAGCCGATCGTCTCCCGCTCCCGCCAGGCGGTGCGCAGCGAGGTCCGGCCGTTGGTGCGCAGCAGCGACCCCTCGTACACCCGGGCTCCGGCGAGGAGGAACGCACCGGCGGCGAGCACCAGGATGACCAGTGAGACGATCGGCTCCCATCCGGCCGCGTCGCCGGTGAACAGCCGCAGCGGCATGGCGGTGGGCGACGAGAACGGCACATAGGACAGCACCCGCATCGCTGTGGCGTTGTCGTTCAGGAAGATCACCGCGAAGAACGGCAGCATGACGGCGAGCTGCACCGGCGTCGACACGGCGGCGATGTCCTCCTGCCGGTTGGCCAGCGCGCCGGCCGCCGCCCACATGGCGGCGAGCAGCACGAAACCGATCAGGAAGAACGGCACGAACCAGCCGATCGCCGGGGCGAGCAGGGTGAGCAGACCCCCGCTGTCACCGAACTGCAGACCGAGCACCGAAACCACCGCGATCAGGGCGATCTGCGCGAACGCCAGGATGGCCCCGGCCACCACCTTCCCGGCCAGCAGGGCCCGGACCGGCACGGCGGCGACCAGGATCTCCACGATCCGGGTCTGCTTCTCCTCGATGACGCTCTGCGCGATCTGCACACCGAACGTCTGCGAGGTGAGGAAGAAGACGAACGCGAAGACGAACGGCACCAGGAACGCCACCACCGGGTCGACAGCGTCCGGGTCGAGCAGGCGGACGGTCGGCTGGGTACTCAGGGCCTTCACCACGTCGTCGGGAGCGTCGTCCATGGCCAGGACGGCCGGTCCGGTGACCACCGCCGCGTCCACGTCGTCGTCGCGGACGGCCTGTTCGGCGGCCCGGTCGTCGGGGACGACCCGGACCTCCAGCCCGGCGGCGCGCAGTGGCGCGGCGAGGCTCTCGGTCACCGCCACAGTGGACGGCCCGCCGGAGAACAGCGGCGGCAGGATGGTGCCCGCCGCGGCGATCAGCAGGAAGAACAGCGTGCCGAACAGGAAGGTGCGGTCGCGGAGCTTGACCCGGATCTCGCGTTCGGCGACCAGCCGGGTGGCCTGGGTGACGTTCACTGGGTGACCTCTCGGAAGATCTCGGTGAGCGAGGGGCTGACCGGGCGGAAGGCGCGGACCGGGCCGCGCGCGAGGGCCGCCCGCAGCACCGGCTGTTCGTCGGTGCCGGCCGGCAGGTCGAAGACCACGCGGGCGCCGTCCAGCTCGACCACTGTCACCCCGGGCTGGTCGCGTACCCAGCCGGCGTCGTGCTCCACCACCAGTTCGAAGCGGGGCACTGTGTACGAGTCGCGCAGCTGCTGCCGGCTGCCGGCGGCCCGGATCACACCGTCCCCGATGATCACCAGGTCGTCGCAGAGCCGCTCCACGACGTCGAGCTGGTGACTGGAGAAGAGCACCGGAGCGCCGGCCGAGGCCCGTTCCCGCAGCACCGCCACGACGGTCTCCACGGCCAGCGGGTCGAGGCCGGAGAACGGTTCGTCGAGCACCAGCACCTCGGGGTCGTGCACCAGCGCGGCGGCGATCTGGGCGCGCTGCTGGTTGCCCAGCGACAGCGTCTCCAGCAGGTCGTCGCCGCGCTCGCCGAGCCCGACCCGGTCCAGTAGCGCGTCTGTGGAACGCCGGGCCGCGGCGGCGTCCAACCCGTGCAGCCGGCCCAGGTAGGCCACCTGCTCGCGGGTGGTCATCTTGGGGTAGAGGCCCCGTTCCTCCGGCATGTAGCCGAAACGCCGCCGGTCCTGCCGGGTCAGGGTGGCGCCGCCCCAGCTCACCTCGCCGGCGTCGGGGGCGAGGACACCCAGGATGATCCGCATGGTGGTGGTCTTGCCGGCGCCGTTGGCGCCCACGAAACCGGTCATCCGGCCGGCGGTCACCTCGAAGGACACGTTCCTGAGCACCTGACGGTCGCCGAAGCTGCGGTCGACGCCGTCGAGGCGAAGCGTTCTGGTCACGTACCCACGCTAGATCGGGTACGCCGCCGCGCCGTCCGCCCGACGGGTGAGCGGACGGGTCCACCTCGCGGCGGACGGCGGTCACCCGCCGGGCCGGACCACCCCGTTCTCGTACGCGAACACCACGGCCTGCACCCGGTCGCGCAGGCCGAGTTTGGCCAGTACCCGACTCACGTGCGTCTTCACCGTCGCCTCGCCCAGGTGGATGGTCGCGGCGATCTCCGCGTTGCTCGACCCGGCGGCGAGCAGCATCAGCACCTCCCGTTCGCGTGGGGTCAGCTCGGCCAGCGCGGCATCGGCGTCCGGGCCCCGGTGGGCGGTGCCCGTCGGGTCACCGGGCCGGGCGAACGTGGAGATCACCCGGCGGGTGATCTCCGGGGCGAGCAGGCCGTCGCCCCTGGCCAGCACCCGGATCGCCTCGATCAGCTCCTCCGGTGTGCCGTTCTTGAGCAGGAAGCCACTGGCCCCGGCCCGCAGCGCGGCGAACAGGTAGTCGTCGCGGTCGAAGGTGGTGAGGATCAGCACCGCGGGCGCCCCGGGGCCGTCGGCGACGATCTGCCGGGTGGCCTCCAGGCCGTCCATCCCGGGCATCTCCACATCCATGAGTACGACGTCGGGTCGGGTGGCCCGGGTCATGGTGACGGCCCGTTCACCGTCGGCGGCCTCACCGACCACCTCGATGTCGTCCTCCACCTCCAGGATGACCCGGAAGCCGGTACGGACGAGGTGCTGGTCGTCGGCGAGCAGCACCCGGACCGTCGGGCCGGTGTCGGGTGTGTGCCGGGTTGCCGCGCTCATGCCGAAGGCTCCGCGCCGGCCGCCGCCTGGTGCCTGTCGCTCGGCTCCCGCTGCGGGCCGACCGGGCGGTCCGCCGACGCCGCGAGCGGGAAGCGGGCGCGTACCCGCCAGCCGCCGCCGGCCCGGGGCCCGGCCTCCAGGTCACC
Organism: Micromonospora vinacea; assembly: GCF_015751785.1. Taxonomy (NCBI): domain Bacteria; kingdom Bacillati; phylum Actinomycetota; class Actinomycetes; order Micromonosporales; family Micromonosporaceae; genus Micromonospora; species Micromonospora vinacea. Next base: position 4,327,626 of record NZ_JADOTY010000001.1, read on the forward strand.
GTCGTGCGCGGTGACCCGTTCGCGCATCCCGATCAGGCCCAACCCGACGGCGTTGGCCGGGCTGCCGCCCCGCCCGTCGTCGGTCACGTCGACCTCCACCTCCCGGGCCAGGTACCGGACCCGCACGTCGAGCAGGGCCGCCTCGGCGTGCTTCAGGGTGTTGGTCACCGCCTCCTGCGTCACCCGGTAGGCCGTCTGGGACACCGATTCGGGCAACGCGACCGGGTCGCCGTACACCCCGAGGGTTGCCGTCAGCCCGGCGGCCCGGGCCCGCTCGACAAGCTCGTCGATCCTTTCGACGCCGCCGGCCGTCGGCGGCGGGGCGTCGGTGCCGGCGGAGGTCCGCAGCACGCCGAGCATCCGACGCAGCTCGTCGACGGCGGTGCGGGCGCTCTGCTCGATGGCGGTCAGTGCCGTGCGGGCCTTGCCCGGGTCGCGGTCGAACACCCGGCGGCAGGCGGACGCCTGCACGCCCATGACCGACACGTGGTGGGCGACCACGTCGTGCAGCTCCCGGGCGATCCGGACCCGTTCGCCGAGCACCGCCCGTTCCCGGGCCTCGGCCTGCGACCGGCGCAGGTCCTCGGCCTGGGCGCGCAGCTCGTGCTCGCGGCGCGCGGCCACCCACGCGGTCTCGCCGAAGAAGTACGCGAAACCGAAGACCAGCACGTTGAGCAGCACACCGTTGACCATCGCGGCGAGCACCGGGGGCACCGGCCCGACCGCGTCGGCGAAGGCGTCCGCCGGGATGTGGTCGATCATCACCGCGTAGTAGATCCCGAGCCAGGCGAACATCGTGGCGATCACGCCGATCCGCAGCCGGCGGGACAGTTGGCGGTCCTGCCCCCAGGCGCCGACTGTGTAGAGGGCGCAGAACAGGGCCCAGGAGGAGAACTGGCTCTCCGGGGCCGAGCGCGCCTGCGCGGCGATGAACGCCACCGCGACGACCACCAGGGTCGCTGTCGGCCAGCGTCGTCGCCAGATCAGCGGGAGGGTCACCGCGACGGTCCAGAACAGCTGCTCCGGCCCGGACGGCGGTGGGCCCAGCAGGAACGCGCCGGTGCTGCGGGCCAGGGTCAGACTGACCAACGCCAGCCCGGTCATTCCCAGGCCGATCCAGAGGTCGTTTCGGCGCTGCTCCGCCGTCGGGCCCGGCCGGCGCCATCCCTCTCGCGGTGCCACTGTCATCCGGGAACGATGCCACGCCGCCCACCGGGCCCGCCGACCGGGCGGGCCGATGTCGCAGTGGTCACCACGACGGGCGACGGCCCGGCGCGGGGTTCGCGCCGAGCCGTCGGGTCGGGGATCACTCACGCGGTCTGCCGCCGGGTCTTCAGAGCGGTGTCGATCAGGTCCCAGACCACCACCACGGCCGTGCCGACCGCGATGGTCGCCCCGAGGACGTTGCGGTTGTCCGCGTCCGCCAGCCAGCTGAGCCGCTCGCCGAGGGCCGGGTTGAGTAGTCGGTCGGAGAGCGCCAGCCACATCAGCGGCACCGAGAAGGCCAGGCTGAGCAGCGCCCTGATGCCGAAGAGCGCCCAGGTCCAGTGCGCGATCCGGTACTTGACGATCTCGACAACCGCGCTGCCGGCCAGGACGACCATCAGCGCCGGCAGCCAGAACGACCAGAGCGCCGGGTCGAGGAGCGGGATGTTCTCGCCGTCGGTGTCGCGCACCCAGGACTGGTAGTGCTGGAACGGCAGGTACGCGATGGTCAGCACCAGCATGATCACCGACGCGACGGTGTCGGCGAGTGGGATGCCCCGGTGCACAGGCGCGTCGGGCAGTTGGTCGACCGTCCAGCCCGGCAGGTCCACAGTCGCCTGGGAGCGCTCGATGATCGCGAAGGTCACTGTGAGCCAGAAGGCGATGTGCACGGCCACGTGCAGGGCGATGACGATGCCCGGCCCGATGGCCCCGAAACCGCTGCCCTCGGCGACCTTGACGATGGCGAAGATCGTGCCGACGAGCGCCGGGATGAAGCTGAGCAGCAGCTTCAGCAGCCGCAGCCAGACCAGGTAGTAGGTCGGGCCGATGAGCTGCAACCGGCGGTCGGCGTACCGGGCGGCCAGCTCGTCCGGGTTGCCCAGCTCGGTGAGCACTTCCCGCTCGGCCACTGTCGGGTCCGCGCCACCGCCGGTGCGGTCGTCGATCATGTCCTCGATGGAGGCCCGCAGCTCGGTGGCGATCTCGTCGCGGCGTTGGGTGGGCACCGAGCGCAGGGTGGCGGCGAGGTAGCGGTCGGTCAGGGTGTTCATCGGTCGACTCCTTGGATGAGGCCGGTGATGGAGGTCTGCACGGCGGCGAGGTCGTCGAGGAGCCGGCTCAACATCGACTCGCCCTCGTCGCTGGTCCGGTAGAACTTGCGCGGCCGGCTCTCTTCGGTGTTCCACTCGCTGATCAGCAGCCCCTGGTCCTCCAGGCGGCGCAGCAGCGGGTAGAGGGTGTTGGCGTCGACCGGGAAGCCGTGGTCGGTGAGCCGTTGCAGCAGTGCGTAGCCGTAGTCCGGTCGGCGCAGCGCGACCAGGCTGGCCACCACGACGGTGCCTCGACGCAACTCCTGAAGGTGCGTCCGTAGAACGTCCTCGCTAACCATGTGTCACACCATACTGTGTGGCACACACTGTTGTCTACAGCGACATCATCGTGTCCGCCCAACCTCCGTTCGGGCCGAGACGACGAACGGGGCGCCCGGTCGACACCGGACGCCCCGCACCTGGGAAAAGTCAGCAGGACGGGCCCTGCCGGAAGTTCCGCTCGACGAAGCTGGCCGGCCCGACCTGGAAGTAGCCGACCCCGGGCCGGATCGGGTGCCCGGTGAACAACTCCACCCGCGACCCGACCCGGACCAGGTACGCCTCGGCGTCGCCCGCGTCGTTGCGGATCAGCGAACCCCGCCGCCCGTAGATCGCCTCCAACTCGTCGAAGGACATGCCGACCGACGCGCCGGCGGGGGACCGCGGCGGCGCGGTGGCCGTACCGACCTCCACCAGCCGCCCGTTGCGGAAGGCCAACAGCAGCACGCCCGCCCAGGAACCGGTCACGCCGGTGTGCACCACCCCGTCGCAACCCGGCGCGGTCCAGCCGACGTGCCCGTTCCTGGTGAGCGACGCCAGGCTGGCGCCGATGCGGTACACGCCGGCGCCACGAACGCTGAGCACTTCCGGGTGGCTGTGCTCGACGGTGGTGCCGAGCGGACCGGGCGCCGAGGCGTACGCGGCGCCGCCGGCCGGGGGCGCTGCCGCCGCCGGGCCGCCGACGGTCGCCGGGACGAGCGTGCCGAGCGCCAACGCGGCGGTGGTGAGGAGGATCGCGGGACGGTTCATGGTGGCTCCTTCGGTGATGGGTCTCCTGCACTGTTAGTCATCGCGCCAGGGCCAACGGTTCGTCGGGATTCCGACCGGCCGGGTCTACTGTGAAGAGACCGTGCTGGCCGGGGGTGACGGTGACGGCTCCACTGCGGATCGGGTCCTACACCATCGAGCGACTGCTCGGCGTCGGTTCGTTCGCGACGGTCTGGCTGGGCTACGACCGGGCGCTCGACGCGCACGTGGCGATCAAGGTGCTGGCCGAGAACTGGAGCCACGACCTGCGGGTCCGCGAACGCTTCCTCGACGAGGCCCGGTTGCTGCGCCGGTTGGAGCACGATCGGCTGATCCGGGTACACACCGTGGGTGAGCTGCCCGACGGCCGGCCGTACGCGGTCCTGGCCTGGGCGGACGGGGGCAGCCTGCGGGACCGGCTGGCCGCCGACGAGCTCCCCACTCCGGAGGCGTTGCTGCTGCTGGGCGAGGTCTGCGCCGGGGTTGCCGTGCTGCACCGCCACGGCGTCGTGCACCGCGACCTCACCCCGGGCAACATCCTGTTCCGCTCCGCCGGCCCCGGCGGCGCGGAACAGGTGCTGATCGCCGACCTCGGCCTCGCCAAGGCGCTCGCCGCCGCCTCCGGGCTGACCGCCCGGGCCGGCACTCCCGGCTACATGGCCCCCGAACAGGACGATCCGGGCGCGGTGATCGACACCCGCGCCGACGTGTACGGGCTCGGCCGCCTCGGCCTCCGGTTGCTGGCCGCCGACCCCACCGGCGCGAACCCGACCAGAACCGATCGGCACCCACCGGAGTTCCGACTGCGAGACGACGTGCCCCCGGCGGTCGCGGCGGTGCTCGCCCGGGCCACCGCCCACCGCCCGGCCGACCGCTACCCCGACGCCGCGACGATGCACGCCGCGTTGACCCGCGCGGGCGGCCCGGCTGGGCTGGCCGCACCGACCGGCCCGGTGCGGCAGCAGGCGTCCCCTCGATCGGGAGGCCGCCGCCGGTTGCGGCTGGCCGGGGCCGCGGTGGTGGCCGTCGCCGCGGTGGGTGCGGTGGGCGCCGAGGCGGGTGGCGTCGGGTCTGCTCGGCCGGTCGTCGGCACGTACACGGCCGGGCCGTTGACAGTGGCGTTGCCGCCCGGCTGGTCCGCCACGGGTGCCACCTGGGCCGGTCAGTACGGTGCCGACGGTGAACCCGAACCGGCGCTGGTGATGTCACCGCAACCCCGCCGGTGGGCCACCGACCCCCGCCTGCCCGGCGCGTTCGTGGGCCTCTCCGCCAGCACGGCGGCACGCACCACACCGGCCGGGTTCCTGGCCGAGCGCACCCACGGTGACTGCACGTCCGCGCCGACCCGAATCACCCGGCAGGCGGGCGTCGAGTGGACAGTGGTGGCGTACCGCTGCCGCCGGGGTCGACCGCAGATCATCGAGTCGGCAGCCCTGCACCCCGGCCGACCAGCCCTGGTGTACGTGCAGATCGCCCCGCCCGCGGACGGCGGGCCCGGCTTCGTGGACACCCTGCTCGCCGGCGTGCGCCTGCGGTAGGTGCGGCCGAACCGGCCCGGCGGTGCCCCAGCCGCCGCAGAGACTGTCGATGGACACCTTCGTCGCGTTGTGCGACATCCTCGGATGCACCCCGAACGACCTGATCGAACCGCAGGTGGTGAATCAGACCGTCCGCAAGGCTGCCGCCGACGGTTGCGCTACCGGCACCGCCGACCAATTCCGGATGGGATTGGGCGATGCTGCCAGCCGTGCATGCTCAAGGTCGAGCAGATCATCTGCACACGATGTGGGCGACCGGGCGACCAGCTTCTGCTCGCTGCCGTGGGCTCCACGAGACGGCCATAACTGGCCCCACCACGGGCCGTCTTCGCCGAGAGTCAAGTAACGGTGCGTGAAAGCCAAGGCTACTGGTGTTGGCGCATGGCAGTGCGCGGATCTGCCGATGAGCGCCTGCTCACGTGCGCCATGAATCGCCGGACGAGACTGGACGTATCGCTGGGTTGAGGTCGCTACTGAAAGTCCTCGGCGTGGTCGGTGGCCCATTGCGAAAACGGCAAGGCGGGTCGGCCGAGCACCTTCTCCACAGTGCGTTTGGGGCGAGGAGGCTTGTCAACCTGATCGCGCGACACGATGAGTTGAATCTCTATGGAGTCCTCGTCGTAACCCAAGGCCCTCCACCGTGCGATGGCCTGATCCTCACTGAGTTGTTCGAGCCGCAGCGGTCGGCCGATCGCCTCCGCCAGATCACGGACCCGGTCGGCCGCGCTGATCGCGGCCGGGCCGGTGGTCAGGTACCGGGCGCCGTCGTGGCGTTGGTCAAGGAGGGCGGCGACCGCGACCGCGGCCACGTCCCACTCGTGCACGTACGGATACCGGGCGGTGGGGAAACCCTCCCGCACCACGCTGTCACTACGAATGTCCTCAGCCCACTGCCACGAGGCGGCCATGAGCCCCGCCGGCCGAATGTGCGTCCAGCCCAGGCCTGTTGCCTCCACCGCCTGCTCCCACGCGAGGAAGTGGCGACTAGCGCGGGGCTGGGCCCGTTCCCACGGTGCGGAGGCCGAGGACAGCACGATGATCCGCCGGAGTCCGGCGGTCCTGATTTGCTCGAGAACTTCGCGATTTGGTGCGCCGGTAGGCATAAGCAGCATCGCGTCGATTTCGACCAGAGCCGCATCAAGCGACTCGGGTGCGGTGAGATCGCCGAACGCCACGTCGACCGCGTCGGGCACTCCAGCCGCTTCCGTCGGCGGCATGAGCGTCCGTGTTCGGACACCAGCGTCGAGAAGGCAATCAATGGCAGCCCGGCCGACGACCTCGGTCGCCCCAGTGACGAGGACCCGCGGCCGGACTCCGTCGTCGCCAATCATTGGTACTTGCCCCCTCGGTTGATTACCGATGTTGACGGATCACCTAATCGACCGTACATGCTGCCGACAGGTATGACACCTCAATGACGACCACCCTCATTTGTTGCAGACAACGCGCGGGTCGGCGCCATGGCCGATCGATAAGCACCAGCGCGGACTACGTTCGCTAACCGGGAGGAGCGACAGTCAGCCGGTGGTGGGGGCCAGTTATGGCCGTTCCCGTGGAGCCCATCTCGTCCCGTCATAGCCAGTCGGGATCTCCACTGGCACCAGGGCCCCAACCTGAGCCGGGCCTCGCAGCGCCAAGCCACCCTCATGATCAGGGAATAGCGCAGGAATCGAATACGTGTACTCCACCAGTGGTCTGGCGATGACCTCAAGGAAGATGGCCGCGACCAGGGCTGGATCGGCATCACCCAGGCGCTGCTCCTACTGTCGACACTGTTCGCGGTGTGGGTGACCACCGCGTTGATCACGGACAGCTACAGCCCTCTGAGGCAGCCGGTCCCACTGCTGATCCTAGGTACCATGTTCGGCCTGATGCTGATGGCCGCCGCGCTGCCCACGGCGTTCGGTGACCACGGGTTGATCTACAGCGGTACCGGGGTCCCACCCGGCCCGGCTGGCGTCGCCGCCGGTCTGGTGCTGCTGGGGACGCCGCCGCCGAGTTCCTCCGCGCCCGGCGTCGATCCCGGCTAGCGGACCACCACGGTGATGGTGTGCTCACGGCCGTCCTTCGGGATCGTCACGGCGACGGTGCCGGCGCGGACGAAGCGGATGTCCACCACGCCCGCCTCGTACTGCTGGGAGACCAACTCCGGGCGGTCGACTGTGACGAGCCCCGGCCCGATGCCCTGGATGCGCAACACCGCACCGGTGGCGAAGCAGAGCGATTTCAGCAGCTCGATCTCGGTCTCGGCGAGCGGCAGGTCGTAGCGGACCGCGCCCTGACAGGCCGGCGTCGCGTCGGTCGGTGGGGGAGTCGTTCGGGGCGTACCCCGTGTTCTGGTGGGTGCGGGCGGTGCCGGGCGCGCGCTGGCCGGCGGCGGTCGGGACGGCGACCCGGTGGGCGCGGGGATCGGGAGGATCGCGGAGGGGGACGGCGGCGAGAGGGTCGGGGTCGAGAGGGTCGGGCCGGCCGGTTGGACGGGCAGGGGCGAGACGGCGTCGGCGCCGCAGGCGGCGACCCCCACGGTGGCCGCGAGGACGACGACGACCCGGCGGAACGACCTGCGGTTCATTCCGCGCCGAGCCGCTGCCGGACCTGGCGCCGGGCCAGGTGCAACCGGGACTTCACAGTGCCCAGCGGCACGTCGAGCAGGGCGGCGATCTCGGGGTAGCTCAGCCCCAGGACATCCCGAAGGGCGACCACCTCGGCGAGGTCGGGATGCACCGAGTCGAAGGCGTCGAGCAGGTCGAGGCGGGTGCCCGCGACCACGCTGGTCCGTCGGGGGTCGGGCTGGTCGGGCAGCGGTACGCCCTCGGCCTCCAGTCGGCAGCGGCGGCGCAGCGTGCGGTACGTGGAGCGGGCCCGGTTGGCGGTCAGCCGGTGCAGCCAGGTGCGGAACGAGGAGCGGCCCTCGAACCGGGTGATGCCGCCGGCCAGCGCCAGCAGGGTGTCCTGGCAGGCTTCTTCGGCGTCCTCCCGGCTGGGCAGGAATCGGGCGCACAGCCGCAGCACCTCCGGGCGCACCGCGACCAGCAGGGCGTTCAGCGCGGCCGGGTCGCCGTGCGCGGCGGACCGGGCCAGGGCGTCGATGTCGTCCGCGTCGGGCATGCCGGGTGTCCAATGCTCGCCGGTGCCGATCCCTGAGCGTACGACCGGTGCCGGCGCGGCGGCCCCGTACCGTCCGGCACCCGACGCGCAACGGGCGCGCTAGTCGAACCGGGACAGGTCCCCGGCGCCCCGGCGCAGGATCTCCGGCTCCGGCCCGGACAGGTCGATCACGGTCGTCGGCTCCTTGCCGCAGTCGCCGGCGTCGAGCACCGCGTCGAGTTGGTGGTCGAGCCGTTCCTTGATCTCCCAGCCCTGGGTCATCGGCTCCTCGTCGCCGGGCAGGACCAGCGTGCTGGACACCAGCGGCTCGGCCAACTCGGCCAGCAGCGCCTGGGTGACTGTGTGCCGGGGCACCCGCACGCCGACGGTCCGCTTCTTCGGGTGCAGCATCCGGCGGGGCACCTCCCGGGTGGCCGGCAGGATGAACGTGTAGCTGCCCGGGGTGGACGCCTTCACCAGGCGGAAGACCGAGTTGCTGATCTGGACGAACTGACCCAGCTGGGCGAAGTCGTGGCAGACCAGCGTGAAGTGGTGCCGATCGTCGAGGTGTCGGATCTGCCGGATCCGGTCCAGCCCGTCCTGGTTGCCCAGTCGGGTGCCGAGCGCGTAGCAGGAGTCCGTCGGGTAGGCGACCAGCCCACCGGCGCGGATCAGGTCGGCGACCTGCCCGATGACCCGGGTCTGTGGGTTCTCCGGGTGTACGTCGTAGTACCTCGCCATCCTGAAGAGCCTAGGCGTACCCGGGGGCGATCAGGAGACGAGGGCCACCCTCGGCGCGGACGGTGGAGCCGCCGAGATCACCTCGGTAGGGTAGGTCCCGGTCGGCTCCGACCAACAAGATCCACACCGCCGGGGGGCGCCACGCATGGCTGATTCGTTCGCGCATCTGCACGTGCACACCGAGTACTCGATGCTCGACGGAGCGGCCCGACTGAAGGACCTGTTCGCCGAGGCCAAGCGGTTGGGCATGTCCGCTGTCGCGATCACCGACCACGGCAACATGCACGGCGCGAACGACTTCTACAACCAGGCGATGGCCGCCGGGATCACCCCGATCCTGGGCGTCGAGGCGTACGTGGCGCCGGAGTCGCGCTATCACAAGGCTCGGGTCAAGTGGGGTCGCCCGGAGCAGAAGAGCGACGACATCTCCGGTAACGGCGCGATCACCCACAAGACCATGTGGGCGAAGAACGCGCAGGGTCTGAAGAACCTCTTCACCCTCAACTCGCGCGCCTCCATGGAGGGGCACTACGTCAAGTGGCCCCGGATGGACATGGAGCTGATCGCCGAGCACGCCGAGGGGATCATGGCCACCACCGGCTGCCCGTCCGGCGCGGTGCAGACCCGGCTGCGGCTGGGCCAGTTCGACGAAGCCCTCAAGGTCGCCGCCAGCTACCAGGACATCTTCGGCAAGGACAACTACTTCCTGGAGATCATGGATCACGGCCTCTCCATCGAGAGCCGGGTCCGCGAGGGGCTCACCGAGATCGCCCGCAAGCTGGACATCCCGCCGGTGGTCACGAACGACTCCCACTACACCCACGAGGCGCAGGCCACCGCCCACGACGTGCTGCTCTGCGTACAGACCGGCAGCAACATCGACGACCCCAACCGGTTCCGGTTCGAGGGCGGCGGCTACTTCATCAAGAGCGCCGACCAGATGCGCGCTGTGGACTCGTCCGAGCTGTGGCAGGAGGGCTGCCGCAACACCCTGCTGGTGGCCGAGAAGGTCGACCCGAAGGGCATGTTCGAGTTCCACAACCTGATGCCGCGCTTCCCGGTGCCCGAGGGGGAGACCGAGGAGTCCTGGTTCCGTAAGGAGACCTTCGCCGGCCTGGCCCGCCGCTACCCGAACGGCATCCCGGAGGGGCACGTCGTCCAGGCGGAGTACGAGCTGGGCGTCATCAACCAGATGGGCTTCCCGTCCTACTTCCTCGTGGTCGCCGACTTCATCCAGTGGGCGAAGAACCAGGGCATCGCCGTGGGCCCGGGCCGTGGTTCGGCCGCCGGGTCGCTCGTCGCGTACGCGCTGGGCATCACCGACCTGGACCCGATCCAGCACGGCCTGATCTTCGAGCGGTTCCTCAACCCCGAGCGGGTCTCGATGCCGGATGTCGACATCGACTTCGACGAGCGTCGGCGCGGCGAGGTGATCAAGTACGTCACCGACAAGTGGGGTGACGACAAGGTCGCCCAGATCGCCACCTTCGGCACGATCAAGGCGAAGGCCGCGATCAAGGACTCGGCCCGGGTGCTCGGCTTCCCGTACGCGGTCGGCGACCGGATCACCAAGGCGATGCCACCGGCGGTGATGGGCAAGGACATTCCCCTCACCGGCATCTTCGACAACAAGCACCCCCGCTACGCCGAGGCGGGCGAGATCCGCGGCCTGTACGACTCCGACCCGGACGTCCGCAAGGTGATCGACACGGCAAAGGGCATCGAGGGGCTGATCCGGCAGACCGGTGTGCACGCCGCCGGCGTCATCATGTCCGCCGAGCCGATCATCGAGCACATCCCGTTGATGCGCCGCGACGCCGACGGAGCGATCATCACGCAGTTCGACTACCCGACCTGCGAGTCGCTCGGGCTGCTGAAGATGGACTTCCTCGGCCTGCGCAACCTGACGATCATCGACGACGCGGTCAAGAACATCGAACTGAACCACGGCCTCAAGCTCGATCTGCTGGGCCTGCCGCTGGACGACAAGGCCGCGTACGAGCTGCTGGCCCGCGGTGACACCCTGGGCGTGTTCCAGCTCGACGGTGGGCCGATGCGGTCACTGCTGCGGTTGATGAAGCCTGACAACTTCGAGGACATCTCCGCCGTCCTGGCCCTGTACCGACCCGGCCCGATGGGCGTCGACTCGCACACCAACTACGCGCTGCGCAAGAACGGCCTCCAGGAGATCACGCCGATCCACCCGGAGCTGGAGGAGCCGCTGCGGGAGATCCTGGCGCCCACCCACGGCCTGATCGTCTACCAGGAGCAGGTGCAGCGCGCCGCGCAGATCCTCGCCGGCTACACCCTCGGTCAGGCGGACCTGCTGCGCCGGGCCATGGGTAAGAAGAAGAAGGAGATCCTCGACAAGGAGTTCATCCCGTTCCGGGACGGCTGCCGCGAGCGCGGCTACTCCGACGAGGCGATCCAGGCCGTGTGGGACGTCCTGGTGCCGTTCGCCGGGTACGCCTTCAACAAAGCGCACTCCGCGGCGTACGGCCTGGTCTCCTACTGGACCGCGTACCTGAAGGCGCACTACCCAGCCGAGTACATGGCCGGGTTGCTGACCAGCGTCGGCGACGACAAGGACAAGATGGCGCTCTACCTGGCCGAGTGTCGCCGGATGCGCATCCAGGTGCTGCCGCCGGACGTGAACACCTCGGCCGGGCCGTTCACCCCGGTCGGCAAGGACATCCGCTTCGGCCTGGCCGCCGTGCGTAACGTCGGCGCGAACGTGGTCGCCTCGATCATGCGCTGCCGGGAGGAGAAGGGCGAGTACGCCGACTTCTACGACTTCCTCTCCAAGGTGGACGCGGTGGTCTGCAACAAGAAGACCATCGAATCGCTGATCAAGGCGGGTGCGTTCGACTCCCTCGACCACCCCCGCAAGGGCCTGCTCGCTGTGCACGCCGACGCGATCGACGCGTACGCCGACGTCAAGCGCAAGGAGGCCGTCGGCCAGTACGACCTGTTCGGCGCCGGCTTCGGTGACGCCGACACCGGCAGCACCACTGTCATGCCGACCATCGGCGACAGTGAGTGGGACAAGCGCGACAAGCTGGCCTTCGAGCGGGAGATGCTCGGCCTGTACGTCTCCGACCACCCGCTGTTCGGCCTGGAGCACATCCTCAACGCGGCAGCCGACACCACCATCGCCTCGTTGGCCGAGGAGGGCGCGGTGCCCGACGGGGCGGTCGTCACCCTCGCCGGCATCCTCTCCGGCGTGCAACGCCGGGTCACCAAGCAGGGCCGGGCCTGGGCATCGGCCACCCTGGAGGACCTGGCCGGTGGGGTGGAGACCCTGTTCTTCCCGAACACCTACGAGGTGATCGGGCAGTACATCGCCGAGGACGCCATCGTGGTGGTCAAGGGTCGGGTGGACCGCCGTGACGACACCCCACGGATCATGGCGATGGACATGTCCATGCCGGACGTCAGCACCAGCGCCACCAACAAGCCGGTCACCCTCACCATCCCGGTGCACCGCTGCACACCACCGCTGGTGGAGAAACTCAAGGAAACCCTGGTTCTGCACCCCGGCGACACCGAGGTGCACGTCAAACTCCAGAACGGCGGGCGCACCACCACCCTGCGGCTGGGTCCGTTCCGGGTGGCGGCGACGACCGCGCTGATGGGTGACCTGAAGAGCGTCCTCGGCCCGGCCAACGTGAGCTGAGCGGGCCTCGGTCCGGCCGGCGTGCGCCGGCCGGACCGCCAGGCTCAGCCCCGCTCGGGGGCGCTGATCTCCCGCAGCTGGCCGTCGGCCAGCCGCAACCAGCGCTGCACGCCGATCTCGGCGAGGAACCGTTCGTCGTGGCTGACCACCACGAACGCCCCCTGGTACGCCGACAGCGCGCTCTCCAACTGACCCACGCTGACGAGGTCCAGGTTGTTCGTCGGCTCGTCGAGCAGCAGCAGTTGGGGCGCCGGTTCGGCGCAGAGCACACACGCCAGGGTGGCGCGCAGCCGTTCACCGCCGGAGAGCACCCCGACGGGCAGGTTCACCCGGGCGCCCCGGAACAGGAACCGGGCCAGCAGGTTCATCCGCTTGGCGTCCGGCAGGTTCGGCGCGTACGCGGCGAAGTTCTCCGCGACCGTGCGGGAGAGGTCCAGCAGGTCCAGCCGTTGCGACAGGTACGCGATCCGCCCGTCGCCGCGCTTCAGCTCACCGCCGGACGGCTGCAGGTCACCCTGGACCAGGCGCAGCAGGGTCGACTTGCCGACGCCGTTCGCCCCGGTGAGCGCGATCCGCTCCGGACCCCGGATCACCAGGTCGGCGCCGTCGCCGCCGAACAGCTCCCGGTCGTCGAAGCGGGCCCGCATCCCGTGGCCGGAGAAGACGGTGCGCCCGCCCGGAACTGTGGTGTCCGGCAGGTCAACGACGATCCGGTCCTCGTCGCGTACCGCCCGGCCGGCCTCGTCGAGTCGAGCCTTGGCCTGACCGAGCCGGGACGAGTGGGTTTCCTGCGCCCTGCCCGCCGACTCCTGCGCGCTGCGCTTCAACCCGCCGGCGACGATCCGGGCCAGGCCGGCGTTCTTCAGGTTCTTCGAGGCGTTGCTGGCCCGCCGGTCGGCCCGCTCCCGGGCCTGCTGCATCTCCCGCTTCTCCCGCTTGACCTCCTGCTCGGCGTTGCGCAGGTTGCTCTCGGCCACCTCCCGCGCCGCCTGCACCGCCTCGGTGTACGCGGTGAAGTTGCCCCCGTACCAGCGGATCTCGCCCTGGTCCAGCTCGGCGATGCGGTCCATCCGGTCCAGTAGCTCCCGGTCGTGGCTGACCAGCAGCAGGCACCCGGACCAGTCGGTCAGCACGTCGTAGAGCTTGTGCCGGGCCTCCAGGTCCAGGTTGTTCGTCGGCTCGTCGAGCAGCAGCACGTCCGGGCGGCGCAGCAGTTGGGCCGCCAGACCGAGGGAGACCACCTGGCCTCCGCTGAGGGTGTGCAGCCGCCGGTCGAGTTCCAGGTCACCGAGGCCGAGCCGGTCCAGCTCGGCGCGGGTGCGTTCCTCGATGTCCCAGTCGTCGCCGATGGTGGCGAAGTGCTCCTCGCTGGCATCGCCGGTCTCGATGGCGTGCAACGCCGCGATTCGCTCGGCCACGCCCAGCACCTGCGCCACGCTCAGGTCGCCGACCAGCGGCAGCGTCTGCGGAAGGTAGCCGAGCACCCCGTCGACGGTGACGCTGCCGCCGCTGGGCCGCAGCTCCCCGGCGATCAGCCGCAGCAGAGTGCTCTTGCCGGCGCCGTTGGGCGCGACCAGGCCGGTGCGACCGCCCGGCACGGTGAAGGACAGCTCCGAGAAGACCGGGGTGTCGTCCGGCCAGGAGAAGGACAGATTCGAGCAGACGATGAAAGCATCAGACATGCGAGTGACCTCAAAGGGTGGGGTGGGCGCGCCTCAGCCGCCCGACGACAACGGGAACCGGTGGAACGACGTCATGGCCACGGCGGCTGCGCCTACGCGCGCCGAACCGATGGCCGAACATGTCCGGTCTCACCCGGAGATGTCGTCGTCACCCGCCATGTCTGGTCTCCCTGGTCGTACCGCTAACCCAACTCCGCCGAGTCTAACAACGGATCTTCGCCCCGCCACCACAATAGGGCGCAGCGCTCCGTGTATAGCTCAGGCTATAGTTGTTCCATGTCTCATGAGCCGCCACGTCGCTGGGCGATCAAGACGACAACGGATGTCCGCGACTGGTTGCGATCCCTGCGGGAGACCGACCCCGCGACGTACCGGTCCGTCAACGTAGCGATCGACATGCTTGCCGATAGCGGTCCGGGCCTGGGGCGTCCACTGGTTGACACCCTCAGGGGTTCGACCATCAGCAATCTCAAAGAACTCCGACCGAGATCCGGAAGGGACGTCGCCGTTCGGGTGTTGTTCGTCTTCGATCCCTGGTCCCAGGCCGTGCTGCTGGTAGCCGGAAACAAGGCAGGCGATTGGAATCGATGGTACGACAAGGCGATTCCAGTGGCCGAGATTGCGTATGAGGGCTGGCTTGCCTTCGAGAGGAAACGGAGGGAGGGCTGATGAGCGACTTCCACGACTGGAACGACATTCGGGCTGAGCTGCACGACGGGGACGATGAAGCACTCGACGTAGAACGTGCCCGTACCGAGGCGTGGATCAGCGCCTTCCATCTTGCCGAAGAGCGGAAGCGGTTGGGCCTGACCCAGCGGCAGGTGGCCGAGCTGATGGGTGTCACGCCCGGTCGGGTCAGCCAGATCGAGAACGGTGATCTGGAGGCCAACGAGGTCGCGACGCTGAGCCGATATGCACGAGCGCTCGGCGCCCGGATGCGGATCATCTTCGACTACGGCGACGACCTCCGTCAGATCGCCTGACCTGCTTGGCGTGGTGGCGGCCCCGCCCCCGTTACGTTCGTCGATCTTGCAATTGCTGTTGTTGAGATGTCGCTGTTGCGGCCAATAGTCCCCACAGAAAGTGCAAGATCGACGCGGTGGCGCGTCAGCGGGGGCGGTACTCGACCTCGGGGCGGCCGGGGGTGCCGTAGCGGGGGGTGCGGGCGGCGCGGTCGACAGTCACCAGGTACTCCAGGTAGCGACGGGCGGTCACCCGGGAGATGCCGGTCAGCGCGCTCACCTCGGTCGCCGACAGACCGACCTCCGCGCGGGAGCCGTCGGTGAGCGCGGCGCGTACCCGATCGAGGGTCTGCGCGTCGAGCCCCTTGGGCAGGCTGTGCCCGGCGGTGCCGCGCAGGGTGGCGAACATCTGGTCGACCTCGTGCTGGGCGGCGACCTCGCCGTCGGCGAGCGCCTGGGCGCGGTAGTCGGCGTACCGCTCCAGCTTGTCGCGGAACGCGGCGAACGTGAACGGCTTGAGCAGGTAGTGGGTCACCCCGAGGGACACGGCGGTGCGTACCACCGCCAGGTCCCGCGCGGAGGTCACCGCGAGCACGTCGACGCTGCTGCCGGCCGCGCGCAGCGCCCGGCAGACGTCCAGGCCGTGCAGGTCGGGCAGCCGAAAATCAAGGAGTACGAGGTCCACGTCGCCGCCGTCGTTGGCGCGCAGGGCCGCCATCGCCGCCCGCGCGGTGTGCGCCACCCCGACCACCACGAAACCGGGAACCCGTTCGGTGTACGCGCTGTGCGCCTCGGCCAGCAGCGGCTCGTCCTCGACGACCAGCACCCGGATGTCGCTCATCGGCGTGCCCCGACGACCGGTAGTCGGACGGTGAACAGGCTGCCGCCGTCGTCCGAGCGACAGACCTCGGCGTTACCGCCGTGCCGGCGCACCACCTGCCCGACCAGTGCCAGGCCGAGGCCGCGGCCGGTGCTCTTGGTGGACCAGCCGCGCCGGAACGCGTCGGCGACCCGCTCCGGTGCCAGCCCGGGGCCGCTGTCGGCGACCCGGACCACCAGTTCGTCGTCGGCCGTACCGACGAAGACCCGCACCCGGCGCGGCGGCGGCGTGCCGGCGACCGCCTCCAGGGCGTTGTCGACCAGGTTGCCGACCACTGTGAGCAGGTCACCGGTGGGCAGTGGGCTGTCGTCGAGGCGGCAGTCCGGCTCGATGACCAGGTCCACCCCGCGCTCGCCGGCCTGTGCGGACTTGCCGAGCAGCAGGGCGGCCAACGCCGGCTCGGTCACCGCGCCGACCACCCGGTCGGTCAGTTGCTGGGCGAGGGCCAGGTCCCGGGTGCCGAGCCGGACGGCGTCGTCGGCGCGGCCCAGCTCCACCAGGGTCAGCACTGTGTGCAGCCGGTTGGCCGACTCGTGGGTCTGCGCCTGCAACGCCTCGGTCAGCGCCCGCACCGAATCCAGCTCGCTGGCCAGCGTGCGCAACTCGGTCTGGTCGCGCAGGGTCAGCACGGTGCCGAGCACCGCGCCCTCGAAGCGGGTGGTCCGCTGGTTGGCGACGAGCACCCGGTCGCCGGCGAGGATCGGCTCGTCACGGGCGTCACGCCCGGAGTCGAGCAGCTCGGCCACCGCGGGCGGCAGGTCGATCCCGGCCACCGGCTGGTCGATCACCGGCGCGTCCGCGTCGAGCCCCAACAGCCGGCGGCCCTCGTCGTTGACGAGCGCCACCCGACGATCGGTGGTCAGCACGACGAGACCTTCGCGCACCGAGTGCAGAACGGCGTCGTAGTACTCGTACATCCGGGTCATCTGCGCCGGCCCCAGGCCGTGCGTCTGGCGGCGGAGCCGGCGGCTGAGCAGCCAGGAGCCCATCGCGGCGAGCGCCAGAGCCGGCGCGGCCACACCGAAGAGCACCGGCAACTGGCCGAGCAACTTACGGTCGATCGCACGGGTGGTGATGCCCACCGAGACCAGACCGACGAGGCGCCGCTGCTCGTCGTACACCGGAACGACAGCGCGCACCGACTCGCCGAGCGTGCCGACGTTTGTGGTGGTGAACGGGCGGCCGGCCAGCGCCGGCCCGATCTCGCCGACGAACGGCTCGCCGATCCGTTCCCTGGTGGGGTGCGAGAAACGGGTGCGGTCGGGGGCCATCACCACCACGAAGTCGATGCCCGTGGCCTTCCGGATCGATTCGGCGTACGGCTGGAGGACCCTCGCGGGGTCGGTGGTGGCGAGGGCCGCGCGGACGTCGGGGGAGCCGGCCACGGTCTGCGCCACCGCGAGCACCTCCTCCTGCGCGGCCTGACGCGCGTCGCTGCGGGCCAGCCAGACGGCGCCCGCCGCGCCGGCCAGCACGAGCAGCGTCACCACCATCGCCTGGAGGGCGAAGAGTTGCCCCGCGATGCTCCACTGGCGTCGGGCCACCTCCACCACCTCCTTGTCACGCCACCGTTGACGCCGTCGCGGTGAACAGAATGACCGCAAGGCTGTCAACGGGTGAGACGCGCTTCACATTGTCGACATGGACACCACCGCACCCGACCCCACCCCGGCACCGGCGGTCCGCCGGGACCGTACCCGTTACCTGTATCTGGCCGTCATCGTGGCCGTGGTCGCCGGCATCGTGGTCGGCCTGGTCGCCCCCGATTTCGGCAAGGAACTCAAGCCGATCGGCACCGGCTTCGTCAACCTGATCAAGATGATGATCAGCCCGGTCATCTTTTGTACCATCGTGCTCGGCGTCGGCTCCGTGCGGCAGGCCGCGAAGGTCGGCAAGGTCGGCGGCCTGGCCCTCGGCTACTTCCTGACCATGTCGACTGTCGCGCTCGCCATCGGCCTGGTCGTCGGCAACCTCATCCACCCCGGCTCCGGCCTGAACCTCGGCCCGGAGCTCGCCGGCTCTGGCAAGGCCGCCGCCGGTGACGAGGCCGCCGGTACGGCGGACTTCCTGCTCGGGATCATCCCGACGACGCTGCTCTCCTCGCTGACCGAGGGCAAGGTGCTCCAGACGCTGCTGGTCGCCCTGCTTGTCGGCTTCGCCGTCCAGGCCATGGGCCGGCGGGGTGAGCCGGTTCTCAGCGCGATCACCGTCATCCAGCGGGTCGTCTTCAAGGTCCTCGCCATGATCATGTGGCTGGCGCCGATCGGCGCGTTCGGCGCGATGGCCGCCGTGGTCGGCGCGACCGGCGTGGACGCCCTCAAGAGCCTCGCCCAGATCATGGTGGGCTTCTACGCCACCTGTCTGATCTTCGTGCTGGTCTTCCTGGGCGCGCTGTTGTGGTTCGTGGCCCGGGTCTCGATCTTCTCGCTGCTGCGTTACCTGGGCCGGGAGTTCCTGCTGATCCTGTCCACCTCGTCGTCGGAGTCGGCGCTGCCGCGGTTGATCGCCAAGATGGAGCACTTCGGCGTGAGCAGGCCGGTCGTCGGCATCACGGTGCCGACCGGCTACTCGTTCAACCTGGACGGTACGGCGATCTACCTGACCATGGCGTCGCTGTTCATCGCCGACGCGCTGGGCAAACCGCTGGCCATCGGCGAGCAGATCTCGCTGCTGCTGTTCATGATCATCGCCTCGAAGGGCGCCGCCGGGGTCACCGGCGCGGGGCTGGCCACGCTGGCCGGCGGCCTCCAGTCACACCGGCCGGACCTCGTCGACGGGGTCGGGCTGATCGTCGGCATCGACCGGTTCATGTCGGAGGCTCGGGCGCTGACCAACTTCGCCGGCAACGCGGTGGCGACAGTACTGGTGGGGACCTGGACCGGAGAGTTCGACAGGGATCGGGCGGCTGCGGTGCTGAGCGGCAACGACCCGTTCGACGAGGCCACCATGGTCGACGAGCACGACGACGACGAGGCGGCGACGCCGCGCGCAGACGAGAAGGAGGCCGCGCCGGCCGGAGTGCCGGCCTGATCCACGGCGTGGCCGGGGTCGCGGCGGCCGGGTGCCGCCGCGACCCTCGACCGCGAGGTGTCAGCGTCGGCGTGCACGCCACATCGTGTGTTCCCTGGAGATCGCCGTCTCGGTGTCATTCACGAACCGCGACAACTCGGCTTCCGAGCTGATCCGGGTGGCGAGGGACCCGATGGCGGCAAGCTCCTGACTTGCCAGGGCATAGGCGGTGGCCACCCCGGAGTGTTGCCGCGTCTGCGTCCACGCCGCGCCGGCCGCGACCGCCGCGGCGGCCACTCCGAGCAGGTCGAGGTCGGTCAGCCCGGCAGCCCTCGACACGGCCAGGGTCACCCCGGCTATCTCCAGCACGAGCATGCCGACCGACCAGCGGGTCGCCCGCGCCCGATTCGACAGCGATCGCTCGGCGTACCAGGCTCGCTGGGCCTCCAGGCGGCCGGTCAGGTACGCGGCGCGGCGGTCCGCAAGGGAGGCCGCCCGTAGTTTCCGCATTCCTTCCGTGATTTGTTGCCCGGCCACCGCTGGGGCGGCCAACCCGGCGGCCGACATGTCCCGGGTCAGACCCAACAGCCGGTTGGTGAATTCCTCGACGCTTTCCAACTCGCTCCGCGATCGGGGAAAAGGATCCGCCGCCATGGTGAATCGCCACGTGAGCGACTTGATGGATTCGGAGAGGGCTCTGCCGACGTACCACCGTTCGTCGGGGCGATTGGTAAGGAGGAAGACCTCGACGATCGAGGTGGCGGCGAAGGCGCCCGCCGCGAGCGCCGGGCCCAGGGCAAAATTGTCGAGCTTCCAGGTGGCGACCCCCGCGACGGCGGCCACCAGGAGCAGGGACAGCCGCAGCGCGATCAGGGTTGCGTACACGTGTTGGCCGCGTTGCGACTCGTAGGACACGGCGCGCTGAAACGGGGGAAGATCCTCGGCCTTCAGCATGTCGTTGACCTCTCGACAGAACGTCCAGGGTGTCGGCGGGGTGAGCAGTCGGTACGCAGGCTGTGTAGACAGTAGACGCCCCCGTCCACCCCAACCGCCCGCAACGACCCCACCCCACCCCCACCCCGGCCGGCGGTGATCAAGAGGTTTGCGTCACGACACGCCGCGGCGGATGACGCAAAGCTCTTGATCATCCGTGGGCGCGGTGGGGCGCGCGGGGCTACGGCGTGGTGGTCTTGTCGCAGGGGGTGCCGATGCCGACGTTGACGCGGTCGGTTTGGCCGTTCGACGTCACGATCAGTGGTACGCAGGCGGCCCGCGCGACCCAGGTGCCGCCGACGAAGGCCATCCACTGGGCCTGCCCACCCTCAGGCGTGCAGGCGTGCACCGTGGCGGTCGCCCCGGGCGTGCCGGTGCGGCCCCATCCGAGCCGGGCCTTGTCCTGCCAGCCCGGTGCCACCCGCAGGTCGACGACGCGGCCGGCGCGGACGACGAGCCCCCATTTGGCGAACAGTCGCGCCGCCGGATCGACCTCCCCGGATGTCTCTGCCGACAGCACGGGGGCGTCGGGCACCGCCACGTCTTTCCCCACCAACCGGTAGCCCGCCGGCGGTGCCGGCAGCGTGTCGACTGACGGCGTGCAGGGCAGCACCCCAACGCTGGCGCCCGTCGACGGCGCCGCGCTGTTGGCCGGCGGCGTGGTGCGCTGGCGCGAGTCACCTGCCGACGTGCAGGCGGACAGGACCACCGCCAGGCACAGGAAGCCACACCAGGCCGTGGCGCGGCCGGTCCGGCGTTCTGCGGAATTCGAATTCATTCGATATTCATAGCAGGTTACCGATATACGCGTTGGTAACATCGCGGTGGGCGACAGTGCTCGTGCCGATAGTGGAGTTATGTCTAAATGAACGATCGGTAAGCAGTCGATCTTGCGTGTGACAAATCCAACTGTCGCTTTTCCAGCGGCCACAGAAATTGGGCGCGTAAAGCACGGCGGGTACCTTCCTGTCGTGCCAGACGCCTCTCGACAGTTGATTGCCGATCGCTATCGGCTGGTCCGTCCGCTCGGTCAGGGCGGGATGGGCCGCGTGTGGCAGGCCCGCGACGAGATGCTCCAGCGCGACGTCGCCATAAAGGAGTTGGTGGCGCCGCCCGGCCTGCGCGACGACGAACGCCGGGAGATGCGCGAACGGTCCATGCGCGAGGCGCGGGCCGTCGCCCGCCTGGGCCACCCCAATGTGGTACGCGTCTTCGACGTGCTGCACGCGGGCGGCGACCCCTGGATCGTGATGGAGCTCGTGCCGTCCCGGTCCCTGCATCAGGTGCTCGAAGCCGAGGGGTCGATGCCGGCGGACCGCGCTGCACGGATCGGGCTGGACATTCTGGGTGCGCTGCGCGCCGCACACCAGGCCGGCGTGCTGCACCGGGACGTCAAGCCGGCCAACGTGCTGCTCGGCGACGACGGCAGAGTGGTGCTTACCGACTTCGGTCTGGCCACCCTCCCCGGCGACCCACGGATGACGCAGACCGGGATGGTGCTCGGCTCGCCGGCGTTCCTCGCGCCCGAGCGGGCCACCGACGGCGACGTGGGGCCGGCGGCCGACCTGTGGTCGCTCGGCGCCACCCTCTACGCGGCGGTCGAGGGACGTACCCCGTACCACCGCTCGTCTCCGATCGCCACGCTGGCAGCCCTCGCCACCGAGCCGCCACCGCCGGCGCAACGAGCCGGTCGGCTGACCCCGCTCCTGGAAGGACTGCTGCGCCGCGAGCCGGATCAGCGGATCAGCGCCGATGAGGCGGATCGTCTCCTGCGGCAGGCCGCCACCCCGGACGTGCCAGCCGCCGAGGTGAGCACCACAGACGGCGGGCCGCTAACCCGGCTCACCGCCACGACGACCACCGCCCCCGCCGGCGACGGGCCCTGTCCGACGATCGTGCCCGAGTTCGTCACCGCCGAGCCCGGTCCGCCCACGTCGCCGACTGTCCCCACGTCGCCGACTGTCCCCGCTGGGCCGGGGTCCGGGGCGGGCCGCAAGCGTCGGGCTCGTCTGATCGGGTCGATCGGGGCCGCCGCGCTGCTCGTCGTCCTGCTGGCGACCACGTCCCTGCTTGAAGGCGGGCTGTTCGGTGGCGCGGGTGACGGTGGAGTGGCGGCGCCGGCAGTGAACCCGTCGCCGATAGCCGAGACGCCGGTGTCCAGGGTGCTGCCACCGGCGCCCGCGGGCTGGCGCTACTACCGTGACGATCCCCGCTTCCTCGTACCGGTGCCGGACGGCTGGCAGGCGCGGCGCGACGGTGAGCGCGCCGCGTTCCGCGAGCCGGACGGCAGTCGCGTGCTCGTCGTCGACGAGCTTCGGTCCATCCCAGCGGACCTGGTCGCCGAGTTGCGGGAGCGAGAGGGTGCGCAGCGCGGGCAGTACGCCGACTACCGGCAGGTCCGCCTCGACGCGCTGCGCTACCAGTTGCGGGCCGCCGAGTGGGAGTGGACGTACACCGACGAGGACGGCACGCCGATGCACATGCTGAGCCGTGCCTTCGTCGGCCACAACGGGCACGCGTACTCGATCGACTGGACCACCTCCGCCGCCGAATGGTCCGCGAGCGCCGCCGTCTTCGCGCTGATCGCTGATGGTTTCCAGGGCCTGCCGGTCGTGGGTGTCCCGCCGTCCCGACCCGCTGGACCGCCATCATCAGCGAGCGCGGGGCCGCCGTCGCCCGGGACGGGCAGCGGCACGACGATCGGCCCGGGAAATGCGACGCAGCAGCCGGCTGCCCCGCCGCCGCCGTCCCCCACGCAGGGCGGCACGCCCGCCGGCAAGCAGATCTCCAGCTTCGCCAGTGACCGCTGCATCGACATCCCGGACGGCAACGCTGTCGCCGGCGCGCGGCTGCAGATCTGGGACTGTCGGCGGACCGCGAAGCAGCTGTGGACCTTCCCGGCGGATGGCACGGTCCGTTCGATGGGCAAGTGCCTGGATGTCGCCGGCCACTCCACCGAGGACGGTGCTGCCGTCCAACTGGCCGACTGTTCCGGCGCGGCATCGCAGAGGTTCACCCTCAACAAGGCGTACGACCTGGTGAACACCAGGGCGGACAGGTGCGTCGACGTGCTCGACTCGAACCCGAACAACGGCGCCCGGCTGCAGATCTGGCAGTGCAACGGCAACGCCAACCAGAAGTGGCGGGCCAACTGAGCGCTGACGGCAGGGGCTGCGGTGGTTACGGTCGTGGATGCCGAGGTTTCCCGACCGTTCGAGGAGTGATCACATGCCCCCCTCTCCGTCCCGGCTCTTCGCCGAGCTAGCGACGGCCGAACCACCGGCCGAGACCAGAGTGGTCATGCGACGTGCGGTGGTGCTCGGCGGCAGCATGGCCGGGTTGCTGGCGGCCCGGGTGTTGAGCGACCACGCCGAGGAAGTGCTGATCATCGAACGGGACCCGTCCGATGTCGACGCCGGGCCCCGCCCGGGTGTGCCCCAGGGCAGTCAGGTGCACGCGCTGCTGCCCGCCGGTCAGGTCCAGTTGGAGCGCTGGTTCCCCGGCATCGCCGACGAGGCGCTCGCGCTCGGCGCCCCGCCGCCGCCACGCGACCCGAGCACGGCGAAGGTCTTCGTGAACGGCATGTTGGGTCTGCCGCCCGCGCCGACCGGCACCGGGCCTGCGCTGATCACGACGCGTCCGTTCCTGGAGGCGCTGGTCCGGCGGCGCACCCTCGCCGTCGACAACATCCGGATGGTGTACGGCCGGGCGGAGGGCCTGCTCTTCGACGAACGGCGGGTCACCGGCGTCCGGTACCTGCCCGAGGGGGGCACCGAGCCCGTCGTCGAAGCGGCCGACCTGGTGGTCGACGCGATGGGGCGGTCCAGCCGGTTGAGCGACTGGCTGGCCGAGCACGGCTGGCCGCGCCCGCCGATGCACCGCATGCCGATCAAACTGAACTACGCCACGGCCCTCTTCACGCGCGACGAGAAGGTCAGCGACGCCTGGGTGGCGGTCTTCCACACCATGGCGGGCAAGGGGCGCACCGCCCGGATCGGTGGGATCAACTCGGTCGAGGGGGACCGCTGGATCATGCTGGTGGCCGGCTACGACGGGGACCGACCCAGCCGCGACGTCGCCGACTTCACCGCCCGCTGCCGGGAGCACTACCCGCAGATGTTCGGTGACATCGCCGAACACGGGGAGATGCTCGGTGGGGTGGTCACGTACCACCAGGCGGACAGCCGGCGCCGCGACTTCCACAAGCTCGACCGGCTGCCCGCCGGGCTGGTCGCCGCCGGTGACGCGGTCGCGTCCTTCAACCCGGTGTACGGCCAGGGCATGACCTCCGCGACGCTGCACGCCTCCTGCCTGTCGAAGTACCTGCGCTCCGGTCCGAAGCCGCACGACGAGCCCGCACGGGCGTACTTCGACCAGGTTCGGGTGGTGGTCGACGCCGCCTGGCAGATCTCCACCACCGCCGACATCGAGCTGCCGCACGTCGACGGGCCCTACCCGCCCGGTTACAAGGTCACCAAGTGGTTCGGGGATCTGCTCTTCCGGGCGTCGCTGACCGATCCGGTGCTCAACGCACGGCTGGGTCGGGTCACCACCATGCTCGACCACCCGGCCGCCCTGAGCCGTCCCGGCACCCTGTTCCGGGCCCTCCGACTCGGTCTGCTCGGCAGCGCCCGACGGTGATTCGTCGCCAAACCCGCCGCCCCCGCCGAGGCGCGGTGGAGAATGGTGGGCCGGGGAGGGGTGCTGCGACGAACCCGGGGGAGCGGTCGTGCTCGGAACCAGCCTCCTTGGCCGGCTTCGCCGCCGTGACCCAGGTGACGCCATCCTGCGACGCGCGGCCCGACTGACGCTCGTCGCGTCCGTCGTTTTCTACGGCTGCCGGTACGGGGCGGGCAACTCGACGCTCGCCACCTACGGGCTGTTCGGCACGATCGCCGCCGGGTCGTTCGCGCAGCTGCCCGGCCCGGCGCCGCAACGGGCGCGGATCCTCGTGTTGTCGTTGCCGGCGGTGTGGGCGCTGATCGCGGTGGGCTCACTGGTGGCGTGGAGCACGTGGGCGGCCGCCGGCGGCATGCTGGTCGTCGGGTTCGTGGTGGCGTTCGCCGGGGTCGGGAACCCACGCCTGGTGGGGTTGGCCAGCGCGTTCCAGCTCTTCTACATCCTGGCGTCGTTCCCGCCGTACCAGCCGGGCACCCTGCCGGAACGACTCGGCGGGGTGACGCTCGCCGTCGTGCTGCTCGCCGCCGCCGAGGTGTTCGTCTGGCCCGACCCGGTGCCGGTCTCCTACCGGCAGCGCCTCGCCGAGGCGGCGGACGGCGTCGCCGCCTTCCTCGACGCCGCCGCCGACAGGTTGACCGACCCGCACGCCGCCGCTGGTGATCGGGACACGCGGCGCGGGCGGGCGTACGACGTGGTGGCGGCGATCGAGCTGAACCGCAGCCCTCCGGCGTGGGCGCCCTCCGCGGCGGGCGTTCAGGACCGGGCGTTGCGGATCTGCGCCGCCGCGTTACGGGAGGTGCTCGCCGAGGCGGACCGGTTGGCGGCGGACGCCCCGCCGGAGCCGATCCCGGACCTGGCGGCGGCCCGTCTGCTGCGCTCGTGCGCGGACACCACCCGCGCCGCCGGCCGGAGCCTGTCGCCGGGGGCCCCGGCGGTAGCCCCCGCCGACCTGGACGTGGCGGTCGGACGAGCCGAGGCGGCGTACCCCGTGGGAGAGGGCCGGGTCCGCGACGCGCCGGACGTACCCCGGTTGTGTCGGGACGCGACAGCGCTGGCCCTCGCGGACCAGGTGCGGGTCTTCGCCGTCGGTTCCCGGGTGGCCACCGGGGTGCGGCTCGACGAGGACGCCTCCTCGGGGCTGTTCGAGTACACCCGGCGCAGCCCGTGGACGCTGTACTGGTGGCAGTTCCGCTCCCACCTGGCGCCGCGCTCGGCCCACCTGCACAACTCGCTGCGGCTGGCCGTGGCGCTCGCCATCGCCCGGGTCGCCGCCGGAGTGTTGCAGCTGACCCATGGCTTCTGGGTCCTGCTGGCCACCCTCACGGTCCTGCGCACCTCGGCCTCCGACACCCGCACCGCGCTGCGGCCGGCCGTGCTGGGCACCATCATCGGCGCGGTGGTCAGCGGCGGGGTGATGCTCGTCGTCGACGAGCCGATCGTGTACGCCATCGTCCTGCCGATCACCCTGCTGCTGGCCTTCGGCGTCGGTCGCCTACTCGGGCCGGTGTGGCAGCAGGCGCTGTTCACCGTGCTGCTGACTGTCGTCTTCGCCCAGCTGAGCCCGCCAGGGTGGCGGCTCGCCGAGGCCCGCCTCGTCGACGTGCTGCTCGGAGCGGTGATCGGCGTCCTCGCCGGGGTGGCGATGTGGCCGCGCGGCGCGGGCCACGACCTGCGGCACAACGCCACCCGATACCTGAAGGCCAGCGCGGACGCCGTCGACCAGACCGTCCAGGCGGTGCTCGGCGACGCTCCGCCACCCGAGGGCGCCCTCAACCGTGTCCGTCGGCGGATGGTCCTGATCGACTCGTCGTACTGCCAGTACCACTCGGAGCGGCACGATCCGCACCGTCAGCAGGTGAACTGGGATGCCGTCCTGAGCACCGGGCACCACGTCGTGCCGGGCGCGGAGTCGCTGCTGCGACGCAACCCGCCCGGTTGCCTCGCCGGTTGGCCCGAGGCGGCGGCGCTGCTGCGGGACACCGCCGGGCGCCTGCGGTCGGCGTACGACGCCCTCGCCGACGAGGTCGCCCACGGCCGGACATCGCCCCGGACGCTGGTCTCGAGCACCTGCGTCGACCAGTTGGACCGCGTCCGTCCGCTCCTCGGCGAGGCCGACCATCAGGCGGTCCGGCACCTGGTGGAGGTCGACAGGTGGCTCGCCGGCCTCGCCGACAGTCTCGCTCGCGCCCGCCCACCCGTTGCCGACGAGTCGGTCGGGCACCGCCGATAGCCGTGACGCCTGTGTTGCCCAGCATCGATGTGACCGATCCGGTGCCCCAACCAGTCAACACATGTGGAAGCCCACCGGGGCACGGGAGGAAACATGGATCAGAACCTACGGGTGCTCTTCGACCGCGCTGTCGCCGACGAGCCCGAACTACCTCTTGTCGACCTGGTCGGTGATGCGGTGGCCGCTGGCGCCGGCCTGCGTCGACGCCGACAACGGCTGGTGGCGACAGGTGTTGCCGCCGTGGTCGCCGTCGCGGTGGTGGGGGCGGTGAACGTGGCGACACCGCCGCACCGATCAGCGCCGCCACCAACGGTGTCGGCGGCGTTCGGCATGCTCGTGAACAGGGCATGCCAGGCCCCCGCTGACGAGACCGCGACCGACGCCGCGGTCTACCTTGCTCCCGAGATCACCGACCAGCAGCGCGGTGTGGTCAACCGCGCGCTGGACGCGGACCCGGCGGTCGGGACCGTGGTGTTCCAGAGCCGCGAAGAGGCGCTGAGGAAGTTCAAGAAGGTGTACGCGGACACACCCGAACTCGTCGACCACATCGTGCCCAGCCAACTGCCGGAGTCATTCCGGATCACGCTCGTGGTACGGACCCAGTTCGCGGAGCTGGCGGAGCGCTTCAAACGCACGCCCGGGGTCGACGAGGTCATCGGCATCGACTGCCCGGCCGGCACCAACGCGTCGGCGGTCGACTGATGGCATCTGCCCGCTGGGGCGCGGCTCGACGACGCGAGCAGACCGCCCAGCAGGCGGAGTTCACCGCTTTCGTCGAGACCACCGCACCGAGACTGCGGCGTACCGCCTACCTGATGTGTCGCGACTGGCACCTCGCCCAGGACCTGACCCAGACCACCTTCGCGAAGATGTACGCGAACTGGGGCCGGGTCCGGCGCACCGCGAACCTCGAGGCGTACAGCCGCCGGGTCCTCATGAACGCCGTCTTCGACCAGAACAAGCGGCGCAGTGCCGCCGAGGTCGTGCTCGCCGAGCTGCCGGAGGTGTCGCCGCAACGGCCCGACGACACCAGGGAGCTGCACATCGCCCTGCTCCAGGCGTTGGCCACCCTGCCGATCCGCGACCAGGCCATCGTGGTGCTCCGGCACTGGGAGGATCAGAGCGTCGAGGCCGTCGCCAGCACCCTCGACGTCTCCGTGTCGGTGGTCAAGATGCAGAACGCCCGCGCGTTGACCAAGCTGCGGGCGTTGCTCGGGCAGGACTTCGTACGAATCTGACAGGCCGCCGGTCGCCGATTGGCCGTGCCCGTCGCGCGCCGCCCGGCCTAACGTCGACGGCATGGAGATCGAGCAGGCGCAGAAGCTGTGGCAGCCGGAGCCGGGCTGGTTGAACACCGCCAGCTACGGGTTGCCGCCGGAGCCGGCGTGGGCGGCGGTGCAGGAGGCCCTCGCCGCCTGGCGGGTTGGTCGTACGTCGTGGGAAGGCTGGGGCGAGTCGACGCAGCGGTCTCGCGTCGCCTTCGCCGGCCTCATCGGGGTGCCGGTCGGTGACGTGGCGGTCGGCGCGGCGGTGTCCCAGCTGCTCGCACCGGTCGCGGCGGCACTGCCGGCCGGTGCCACTGTGGTGGTCCCGGAGGTCGAGTTCACCTCGAACCTCTTCCCCTGGCTGGTGCAGGAGGAACGGGGCGTCAGGGTCCGCACGGTGCCACTGGAGTCGCTGGTCGACGCCATCGACGCTGACACCGACCTGGTCGCGTTCAGCCTGGTCCAGTCGGCCGACGGGGCGGTAGCCGCGTACGACGAGATCGTGGCCGCGGCCCGCGCGCACGACGCGCTGGTGGCGGTGGACGCCACCCAGGCGTGCGGCTGGCTGCCGTTCGACGGCAGCCGGGCCGACGCAGTGGCGGTGGGCGGCTACAAGTGGCTGATGAATCCGCGCGGGACGGGGTACGCCTATCTGGCCCCGGCGTTGCGCGAGCGGCTGCGCCCCGACGCGGCCGGCTGGTACGCGGGTGCCGACCCGCACGCCTCCTACTACGGCCCGCCGCTGCGGTTGGCCGACGACGCTCGCCGGTTCGACATCTCACCGGCCTGGTTCAGCTGGGTCGGGGCGGCGCCCGCACTGGAGGTGGTCGCCGAGATCGGCGTGTCGGCGATCGGGGCGCACAACGTGGCGTTGGCCAACCGGTTCCTGACCGGGCTGGGTCGACCGTCGGGGGAGAGCGCCATCGTCAGCGTGGACGTGCCCGACGCGGAGCAGCGCCTCGCGGCGGCCGGCATCCGGGCGGCGGTGCGCGCCGGACGGGTCCGGGCCTCGTTCCACGTCTACTCCACGGAGGCCGACGTGGATGCCGCGCTGACGGCGTTGACCGGCTGAACCCGCCGTCGAGGACGGCCGGGCGCGCAGCCGGCCGTCCTCGACGGCATCAGACGTTCCGGCTCAGGCCAGGTGGCCGCCGATCTTCGTGTAGCCGCGCAGCAGGTCCCGCGAGATGATCAGCCGCTGCATCTCGTCGGTGCCCTCGAAGATCCGGTAGAGCCGGACCTGCCGGTACCAGCGTTCGATCGGCAGCTCTCGGGTGTAGCCCATGCCGCCGTGGATCTGGAGCACCCGGTCGACCACCCGGTTGACCATGCCGGCGCCGTAGAGCTTGCCCATCGACGAGGCGTGCCGGGGGTCCAGGCCCGCGTCGACGGTCCACGCCGAGCGCAGCACCAGCCAACGGGCCGCCTCCAGCTCCGTCTCGGAGTCGGCGATCATCCACTGGATGGCCTGGTTGGTGCCGATCTTCGCGCCGAAGGTCTCCCGGGTGTTGGCGTACTCGATGGCCATCTGCAACACCCGCTCGGCGATGCCGATGGCGTGCGACGGGATGGTGTAGCGCCCCTTGCCGATCCACTCCATGCCGAGCGTGAAGCCCTGCCCGATCTCGCCGAGGATGTTGCGGTGCGGCACGCGTACGCCGTCGAAGATGAGCGACGCGGGCCCGCCCTCGCCCATCGTCTGGATGAACTCGGAGCGCCAGCCCATCGAGCGGTCCACCAGGAACGCGGTGGCGCCGCCGTTCCGGGCGCCCTTCTCCCGGTCGGTCACCGCGACCACGATGGCGAAGTCGGCGTCGTGACCGCCGGTGATGAAGGTCTTCTCGCCGTCGAGGATCCAGTCGTCGCCGTCGCGGCGGGCGGACAGCCGGATGTTGGCCGCGTCGGACCCGGCGCCCGGTTCGGTGATCGCGAAGCAGGAACGCCGCTCACCCTCGATGGTGGGGATGAGGAACTCCCGCTTCTGCTCCTCGGTGGCGTGGAACAGGATGTTGTCCGCCTCGCCACCGAAGCGGAACGGTACGAACGTGCGGCCCAGCTCGGTCCAGATCAACGACTGGAGCACGGCTGGCAGGTTCATCCCGCCGTACTCTTCCGGGGTGGCGAGGCCCCAGAAGCCGAACTTGCGCGCCTTGAGTTGCAGTTCGCGCACCTCGGAGTGGTCGAGGCCCGGTTGGTGCGCCCGTTCGCGGCGGAGCACCTCCGCTTCCAGGGGCATCACCTCGCGGGTGATGAACGCGCGCACGGTGTCTCGGACGGCGCGTTCCTCGTCGGACAGTGCGAAGTCCACGGTTCCCCCTCGGTCGGCGTGGTGCGCCGCTGCGGGTCGCAGCGGTCATCCCTAAACTAGCGGTGTAAGTTTTCATTCGTCCAGACCCCTCGTGGAGACGCCGACCCGACGACGGTCCCCGATAGGGTGCGTGAACAGGTGGTTCCCACGGGCAGGGACGCCCCACACCGAGGAGGTCTGACGTGCCCCGACCTCGGCGGCCGCTGCTCACCCGCGACCGGATCGTCGAGACGGCGCTCGCGCTGATCGACGCCGACGGGCTCGGCGCACTCTCCACCCGCCGGCTCGCCGCCGCGCTCGGCGTGCAGGGTCCCTCGCTCTACAACCACTTCGCCACCAAGGACGAGATCCTCGACGCGGTCGCCGACACGGTCACCGGCGCCGTCGACACCGGTGGCTTCGCCAGCCGCGACTGGGTCGCCGCGCTACGCGACTGGGCCTGGTCGTACCGGCGGGCGCTCACCGCGCACCCGAACATCGTGCCCTACCTGGCCCAGGGGCCGGGTCGTCGTCCAGCCGCCCTCGCCATGGCCGACGCGGTCTACGGAGGCCTGGTCCGGGCCGGCTGGCCGCCGGCCCGCGCCACCCACATCGGCGCGGCGCTGCGCTACTTCGTGGCCGGGTCGGCGCTCGGCTCGTTCGCCCGCGGTTTCGTCGAGGACCCGGAGCTGTACGCGGCGCACTACCCGCACCTGCGTCAGGCACACCGGCTCGCCGAGCACCAGCAGAGCGTCGACGAGGGCGCCTTCGCGCTCGGCCTGGACGCCCTGCTGCACGGACTGGCCGCCGAGTACACCCGCACCGTCGACACGGTGGAGTCCGCCCGGCCCAACGGGTAGCGTCCAAACTCCCAGCGCTAGTTTCATCGCCCGCCGCGACGTCGTCGCCATCCCCCATCGCGACCCCGTCGCCATCGCCCATCGCCCACCATCGAAGGGACGACATGGACCTCGCCGCCCCGCCGTCGCAGTTGCCCGACTCCCTGCGCCTCCGGCACCACCTGCACGTCGGTGGGGAGTGGACGTCACCCGCCGGCACCGACCTGATCGACGTGGAGAACCCGAGCACCGGGGAGCGGGTCGGGCAGGTGCCGGCCGGTACCCCGGCTGACGTGGACCGCGCCGTGGCCGCGGCCCGGGCCGCGTTTCCCGCCTGGTCGGCCGCCACCCCCGCCGAGCGCTCCGCCCACCTCGACCGGCTGCACACGGCGCTCACCACCCGCGCCGACGACCTCGCCCGCACCATCACCGTGGAGCTGGGCGCGCCGCTCAAGCTCGCCACCCGGGTGCAGGTCGGGCTGCCGCTGACCGTGCTGCGCGACCACGTCGCGCTCGCCGCCCGCGCGCCGGTCGAGGAGAGCATCGGCAACTCGCTCGTCGTCCGCGAGCCGATCGGCGTCGTCGGCGCGATCATCCCGTGGAACTACCCACTGCACCAGGTGATGGCGAAGCTCGCACCCGCCCTGGCCGCCGGCTGCACGGTGGTGCTCAAGCCCAGCGAGCTGACCCCGTTGACCGCGTACCTGCTCTTCGACGCGGTCGCCGAGGCCGGATTGCCGCCGGGGGTGCTCAACCTGGTCCCCGGCACCGGGCCGGTGGTCGGTGAGGCGCTCGCCGGGCATCCCGACGTCGACCTGGTCTCGTTCACCGGCTCCACCGCCACCGGCGCGCGGATCATGCGGGCCGCCGCGGACCGGATCGCCCGGGTCGCCCTGGAGCTGGGGGGCAAGTCCGCCAACGTGATCCTCCCCGACGCCGACCTGGCCACCGCCGTCAAGGTGGGCGTCGGCAACGCCCTGCTCAACTCCGGGCAGACCTGCACCGCGTGGACCCGCATGCTGGTGCACCGCGACCGGTACGACGAGGCCCTGCACCTGATCGCCACGGCGGTGGCCGGCTACCGGCTCGGCGACCCGTTCGACCCGGCGACCCGGCTCGGCCCGCTGGTCTCCGCCGCCCAGGCCGAGCGGGTGCGCGGCCACATCGACAGGGCCCTCGCCGACGGCGCCCGACTGGTCGTCGGCGGGCCCGACGCCCCGGTGCCGACTCGGGGGCACTTCGTCGCCCCGACCGTCTTCGCCGACGTGCACCCCGACAGCGCGCTCGCCCAGGAGGAGGTCTTCGGCCCGGTGCTCGCCGTCATCCCGTTCGCCGACACCGACGAGGCGGTCGCCATCGCCAACAACTCGAAGTACGGGCTGGCCGGCGCGGTCTGGTCCGCCGACACCGACGCGGCGCTCGCGGTGGCCCGGCGGTTGCGCACCGGCGCCGTCGACATCAACGGCGCCCCGTTCAACCCGCTCGCCCCGTTCGGCGGCTACAAGCAGTCCGGCCTGGGCCGGGAGTTGGGCGTGCACGGCCTGGCCGAGTTCTGCGAGCTGAAGGCGATCCAGCGATGAAAGACAGCGAGCTGTCCCCGGCCGCGCCCGCAGGCCGGCCCGACCTGTCCCCGACCGCGCCGGGCGGCGGCGCCGAGCCGGCGTCCGCGCCGGTCATCGTTCGCGCGCTTGTCGCGCGCGGTTCCGGCGCCGAGCTGCGGGTCGAGCGGGTACGCCTGCCCGCGCCCGGCCCCGGCGAGGTGCGGGTGACGATCAGGGCGGCCGGTGTCTGCCACTCCGACCTGTCCATGGTCAACGGCACCCTCGCCGCGAGGTTCCCGCTGGCGCTGGGGCACGAGGCGACTGGGGTGGTGGCCGAGGTCGGGCCGGGCAGCCACCTGACCGTCGGCACCCCGGTGGTGCTCAACTGGGCGCCGGCCTGCCGGGCCTGCTGGTGGTGCCGGCGCGGCGAGCCGTGGCTCTGCGCCGACACCACCGCCCCGACGGTGCCGCGCGGCGAGACCGACGACGGGGTCCCGCTGCACCTGACCCTCGGCCTCGGCGCGCTCGCCGAGGCGGTGGTGGTACCCGAACGTGCCGTCATCCCGATTCCCGCCGGGCTGCCGCCCGAGCAGGCCGCACTGCTCG
Source organism: Micromonospora vinacea (assembly GCF_015751785.1). Taxonomy (NCBI): domain Bacteria; kingdom Bacillati; phylum Actinomycetota; class Actinomycetes; order Micromonosporales; family Micromonosporaceae; genus Micromonospora; species Micromonospora vinacea. Next base: position 4,360,965 of record NZ_JADOTY010000001.1, read on the forward strand.
GCTGCGCGGTGCTCACCGGCGTCGGCGCGGTCCGGAACACCGCCCGGGTGGCACCCGGCGAGTCGGTCGCTGTCGTCGGGCTCGGTGGGGTCGGGCTCGCCGTTCTCAGCGCGGCCCGCCGGGCCGGTGCCACGACGATCCTGGCCATCGACGTCGCCGAAGCGAAGCGGGAACTGGCGCTCGCCGCCGGGGCGACCGACTTCCTGCTCTCCGACGACCGGCTCTCCAAGGAGGTACGGGCGCGCACCGAGAGCCGTGGCGTCGACCATGCCTTCGAGTGCGTCGGCCGGGCCGCCACCATCCGCGCCGCCTGGCGGCTCACCCGGCGTGGGGGAGCGGTGACGGTGGTCGGCATGGGCGCGAAGGACGACATGGTCAGCCTCGGCGCGCTGGACATCTTCCACTCCGCGCGCACCCTGCGCTCCTCGGTGTACGGCTCGTCCGACCCGGACCGGGAGGTGCCGGTGCTGGCTGCCGAGCTCGCCGACCGCGCACTGGATCTGGGTGTGCTGGTCAGCGGAACGATCCCGTTGGACGAGGCGCCCGCGGCGTTCGACCGGCTGGCGCGGGGCGAGGGCGCCCGCTGGGTGGTCACAGTGGACTGACGCTCGTCACAGCCGGGATCTCAGCACGTCGACCTCGCAGCCTGGTGCGTACGGGTCGAAGCCGTGCTCGACGAGCCAGCGGACCGCCAGCAGGCTTCGCAACGACCACCACGCGCGGATCACGTCGAGGTCGACGTCGGCGCGGTAGCCGGCGAGGACGTCGCCGAGGTGCTCCTCGTGGCCGAGCGTCAGGGTGGCCAGGTCGAAGAGGGCGTCGCCCTGGCCCGCCTCGGACCAGTCGAGGACGCCGGTGATCTCGTCACCGTCGACGAACACGTGGGTGATCTGCAGGTCGCCGTGGGTGAATACCGGTGTCCACGGGCGGAGCGCCGCCTCGGCAACCTGGCGGTTGCGGGTGACCAGGTCGGTGGGGAGGACGCCGTTGCCGACCAGCCACGCGCACTCGGCGTCGAGCTGCGACGTCAACTCCTCGCGGCTGCGGCCCGGCCAGGGCGGTAGCGGCGCGTCGTGCAGCGTGCGAGCGGCGGCGCCGGCCGCGGCCCACGCCGCCGGGGACGCGGTCGACGGTTCGCCGAGGCGACCGAGCGCCGTTCCGGGCAGGGCGGCGAGCGCGAGCACGGGCGTCCTACGCCAGAGGACCTCGGGGGTCGGGACGGGCGCCAGCACCATCGCCTCGACCTCGACGTCGGTACGCCCCGGGTCAGCGTCGATCTTCAGGAACACGTCGCCGACGCGCAGGGTGGCGCGTTCCTGGTGGGCGACGACGACTTCGACCTCCGGCACAGCGGCCATTGTCGCGCCCCGACCATCGACGGCCCAGCGGTTTCCCGGGACGACGGGCGTGGTTGGCCAGGCGCCCCGGGCTGACCCCGGACGGGGCCAACCTGGGCGTCTGAGCGACGCGAGCCGTGCGACTGGTCAGAAGGGCGGGGCGTCCTCGCCCATCAGCGCCAGCACGACGCCGCCCTTGCCGCTCTTGAGGCCCTGTACGACGACCTTGCCGGTGCTGCCGTCGGGCAACTCCAGGGTGAAGGTCTTTCCAACTGCGTTCTTGGGGCCGTTGCCGGCGCTGTTTGCGGGTCGGAAGTCGCCCGCCCACGGCGGGGTCCCGCCTCTACGGGCCGGCTCGGCGAAGAGCGCGGCGGTGCCGGGGGTCCTGGTGCCGTCTGAGGAAAGGAGCACTGAGGCGCTGCGAAAGGTAGCCATATGCGCCAAGGCTAACCCGGAAGTGCCCGATCGCGGCACCACAGTTGCCCGGGACGGCGATTCGGTCGTTGTCTCGCTCCCGGCCGTTGCGCCGGGAGCTATACCTAGCAGTACTATGCATCGTACTTCTAGGTTCAGTGGTGGGAGGTTACGTGAAGGTCGCCAAGGATCTGGTCGCCGCCTCGGCGACGCCGATGGTGCTCGGCATCCTGGCCGAGGGCGAGAGCTACGGCTACGCCATCATCAGGCGGATCAACGAGCTGTCCGGGGGTGAGCTGGACTGGACCGAAGGGCTGCTCTACCCGTTGCTGCACCGGCTCGAGCGCCTCGGCCACCTGGAGTCGAGCTGGCAGGCGGTCGCCGGCGAGCGGAAGCGCAAGTACTACCGCATCACCGACCGGGGCCTGGCCGAGCTGGCCGAGCAGCGCCGGCAGTGGGACACAGTGGTAGGCGCGCTCAAGGAGATCTGGCACGACCGCGCGCCGCTCACGGCGCACCCGTTGGAGGGTCTCGCATGACCGCGCACGACGGGCCGCCGGAGTTGGAAGCGCAGTTCGAGCAGTGGCGTCAGTACGTGCTGCGCCGCAGGGAGCTGCAGGCAGTGGACGCCGACGAGCTGGAAGACCACCTCCGTGGCTCGGTCGACGCGCTCGTCGCCGCCGGCCTGAGCCCGGACGAGGCGTTCCTGGTCGCTGTGAAACGGATGGGCAGCCTCGACGACCTCTCCCGTGAGTTCGCCCGGGAACATTCGGAACGGTTGTGGAAGCAACTGGTGCTGACCGGCGACTCCGGCAGCCCGGTCGGCGGCACGCGTTCGCGCCGGGACCTGTGGGTCATGCTCGGCTGTGCCGCGGGCGCGCTGGTCTCCGTCAAGGTGCCGGCACTGTTCGGGCTGAGCTTCGCCGACGACGGCTCGTTCTACGCGCGCAACTTCACAGTGTTCGTGCTGCCCTGGCTGGCGGCGTACCTGGCGTGGCGCCGGGGAGCCCGACGGACGGTGATCGCGGCACTGGCGGCGCTCTTCGTCCTCGGCGCCGTGGCGGCCAACGCCTACCCTCTGGCGGACGATTCGCAGTCAGTGGTCGTCACCAGCATCCACCTCCCCATCGCCCTGTGGCTGGTGGTCGGTCTGGCCTATGTCGCCGACGACTGGCGCTCGTCGCGTCGACGCATGGACTTCATCAGGTTCACCGGCGAGTGGTTCATCTACCTGGTGCTGATGGCGCTCGGCGGGGGCGTGCTCGCCGCGTTCCTGTTCAACACCTTCGCGGCCATCGGGATCGTCCCGGAGGCGTTCATCTCGCAGTGGTTGCTGCCCGGTGGTGCCGCGGCCGCGGTCGTGGTGGCCGGCTGGCTCGTCGAGGCCAAGCAGAGTGTCGTCGAGAACATCGCGCCGGTCCTCACCCGGTTGTTCACCCCGCTCTTCACCGCCGCCCTGCTCGCCTTCCTCGTCGCTGTCGTCTGGACCAGCCACGGCATCGACGTCGAGCGGGAGGCGCTGCTGCTGTTCGACCTCCTGCTGGTCGTGGTGCTGGGGTTGCTGCTCTACTCACTCTCGGCCCGTGACCCGCTGGCCCCGCCCGGCCCGTTCGACAAACTCCAACTCGCGCTGGTGGTCAGTGCGTTGGCCATCGACGTGCTGGTGCTGCTGGAGATCACCGGGCGCATCACCGACGAGTACGGCGGTACGCCCAACCGGGCCGCCGCGCTCGGCGAGAACGTGATCCTCCTGGTCAACCTCGCGTGGTCGGCGTGGCTCCTGCTGTCCTTCATCCGTCGGCGCACGCCGTTCGCGACACTCGAACGCTGGCAGACCGGCTACCTGCCGGTGTACGCGGTGTGGGCCTGGATCGTGGTCCTCGTCTTCCCGCCGCTGTTCAGCTTCGCCTAGTCGGCGCGATCGACCACCCGCGCACCGACGTCAGCGCGGACCGGTCAGGCGGACCGTGACGCGCGAGCCGGCCCACCCCTCGCGGGTGGGCCGGCTGCGGGTCACTTGCCGGTGACGATGCCCGGGTTGATGCAGAGCCCCGGGTTGGCGCCGTTCTTCTCCGCGATCTCCAGACAGCGGGTCACCTTGTCGACTTTCGCGTTGGTCTCGGTGATCTGCTTGGAGATCTCGGCGTTCTTGCGGTCCTGCTCCAGGTTGCGGGTCTGCGCGAGCTTGTCCTGGAACGCCTTGATGTTGCCCTCGGTCTTGTCGTCGTGGTTCACCCGGGTGATGGTCACCGAGAGGATGTCCACGTCGGTGGCGAGGCGGGCCTCCGCACTGGTCTTGATGTTCGCCGCGAACGGCTTCAGGTCGACGTTGAGGTCACCGGTCTGGGCGTCGATCTTCTCCAGCGGGTTGTACGCGGCGAAGGCGTCGTTGACCGCGCTGTCGAGCTGCACACCCACCCGCTGACCCCGGAAGCTGCCGAAGTCGCCCTTGTAGTCCATGAACTGCTTCGGCGCGTTCTCCGGCTTGACCTGCCATTCGACGAGCACCTCGACGCAGGCGTCGGCGAGGGTGCCGGTTCGCACACGTACGCAGTTGTTGCCGCCGATGTGGTCGTACTTCTGCCGGCCCGCGTCCCACTCGCCGACCTTCTGCCAGGGCGCCACCCACTTCAGGCCCGAGCCGGTCACCTCGCCGGTGGGCTTGCCGAAGCTGGTGACGATGCCGACCGAGCGGATGGGCACCGAGTGGGCGCTGGAGGCGACGCCGACCACCAGAGTGAGGGCGAGGAAGCCGAGCGCCGCGAGGGCGGCCATCCGCTTGAACGACCGTGCGGGAGCGACGAGAGCGACGACGGCGCTGACCGCCAGGGCGACGGCGAAGACGATCGCCATGGTGAAGCCGACGGGCATGGGGTGGGGACCTTCCGGTGGGCTGTGTGGATCATCAACCTAGGGGGTCCGGTCAAGTCGACGGCGCGGGGGAGTGGCGTTCGGGCACGCCAAACGCCTGTCGAATATGGAGCCGATCGACATGGTTCGACTCTGGCGGCCCGCCGTAGGTTTCGTCCACGCGACGGGCCTGTGACCACGGTCACCGAACCGACCGTCGCCGCGACGTGCGGAGGATGAGGCGATGGCCGGGCAAGCGCTCCTGTCGGCCCGTGGGCTGACCCGCGACTTCCGGGGCTTCCGGGCGGTCGACGACGTCGACCTCGACGTGGCGTCGGACAGTGTGCACGCGCTGGTCGGCCCGAACGGCGCGGGCAAGACCACCCTGTTCAACCTGCTCACCGGCTTCCTGCGACCCAGTGGTGGCCGGATCGAGCTGGCCGGGCGGGACGTCACCGGGCTGCCCCCCGAGCAGGTGGCCCGGCTCGGTGTGGCCCGCTCGTTCCAGATCACCAGCCTCTTTCCGCAGCTGTCCGCCCGCGAGCACGTCGCGCTGGCGTTGCAGTCGTCCAGCGGGCTGGGCTGGCGCTTCTGGCGCTCGGCCAAGCTGATGGGCCGCTACACCGAGCGGGCCGACGAACTGCTGGCCATGGTGGGGCTGGCCGAGCTGGCGCACGCCCCCTCAGCGGCCCTGGCGTACGGCCGCAAACGCGCCCTGGAGTTGGCCATCGCCCTGGCGCTGGACCCGAAGGTGCTGCTGCTCGACGAGCCGACAGCGGGCATGGGCCTGGAGGACGTCGACCGCACCGTCGAGCTGATCGGTCGGGTCCGCCAGGGCCGGACCGTGGTGATGGTCGAGCACAACATGAGCGTGGTCGGCCGGCTCGCCGACACCGTCACAGTGCTCCAGGCCGGCAAGGTCCTCGTCGAGGGCCCGTACGAGCAGGTCCGCGCCGACGAGCGCGTGATCACCGCCTACCTGGGAGTGGCCGATGCTGCGCATTGAGAACCTGTCCGCCTTCTACGGCGAGGCGCAGGTGCTGCGCGACGTCAGCCTCGAGGTCTCCGTCGGCGAGGTGGTCACCCTGGTCGGCCGCAACGGTGCCGGCAAGTCCACACTGCTGCGCTGCGTGATGGGACTGCATTCTGGTCAGCGCGGCACTGTGGAGCTGGACGGGCGGGACATCACCAGGCTGCCGGCGCACAAGCGGGCCCGTCTGGGGCTCGGCTGGGTGCCCGACGACCGGGGCAGCTACGCCACGTTGACCGTCACCGAGAACCTCACGCTGCCACCCACTGTCGGTCCCGACCCGTGGTCGCTGGAGCGGGTGTACGAGGCGTTCCCGGCCCTGCACACCCGACGGGACTCGGCGGCCACCATGCTCTCCGGCGGCGAGCAGCAGATGCTCGCGCTGGCCCGGGTGCTGCGGATGGGCGCCCGACTGCTGCTCTGCGACGAGCCCACCGAGGGGCTGTCGCCACTGCTGGTGCAGCAGGTCGGCGACCTGCTGCGCGAGGCCAAGCGGCACGGGGTGACAGTGCTGCTTGTCGAACAGAACCTGCACTTCGCCACCGGTGTCGCCGACCGGCACTACCTGCTGGCCGAGGGCCGGGTCGCCGAGGCGATGGACAACTCCGAGGTGCGTTCACGCGAGCGCGAACTGCTCGCGTACCTCGGGATCTGAATTTTCTCAACGACGACCCGCGCGACGGCGCGCGGGATGGATGGAGTGGGCATGCGCAGGACGATGGGTGTGGCCGCGGCGTCGGCCGTGGTGGTGCTGGTCGCCGGATGCGGCGGCGGTGGCCCCCAGTCGAGTGGCGACCAGAAGCTGACCGGCGACAAGATCGTGCTGGGCGTGCTCAACGACCAGTCCGGGGCGTACTCGGAGTTGTCCGGGAAGAACTCGGTGGCGGCGGTGGAGATGGCCATCGCCGACTTCACAGCGAAGTACGGCGACAAGGCGGTGACCACCGACATCACAGTGGAGACCGCCGACCACCAGAACAAGCCGGACGTGGCCAACTCCAAGGCCCAGGAGATGTACGACCGCAAGGGCGTCGACCTGATCCTGGACGTGCCCACCTCGTCGGCCGCGTTGAAGGTCGCCGACGTGGCGAAGGAGAAGAAGAAGCTCTACTTCAACATCGGTGCGGCGACCACCGACCTGACCGGCAAGAGCTGCAACAAGTACACCTTCCACTACGCGTACGACACGTACATGCTGGCCAACGGCACCGGGAAGACCACCACCGAGCAGATCGGCAAGAACTGGTACATCCTCTACCCGAACTACGCCTTCGGTCAGGACATGGAGAAGAGCTTCTCCACCGCGATCACGGCGGCCGGCGGCACTGTGGTCGGCAAGGACGGGGCGCCGTTCCCGAACACCAGCGGTGACTTCTCCACCTTCCTGCTCAAGGCGCCGAACCTGAACCCGAAGCCGGACGTGCTGGGCACCATGCAGGCCGGCGCGGAGCTTGTCAACGTGGTGAAGCAGTACAACGAGTTCAAGCTGCGGGACAAGGGCGTCGGCCTGGCGGTGGGGCTGATGTTCCTCACCGACATCCACTCGCTCACCCCGGCCGCGCTGGCCGGCACCACGTACACCGACGCCTGGTACTGGAACTTCGACGCCAAGAACCGGGAGTTCGCCGACCGCTTCCAGCAGAAGGTCGGCACTCGGCCGACCTTCGCGCACGCCGCCAACTACTCTGCCGCGTTGCAGTACCTGGAGGCCGTGCAGGCAGCCGGCACCGACGACGCGGACGCCGTGGTCAAGGGCCTGGAGGGCAAGACGGTCGAGGACGTCTTCCTGCGCAACGGGAAGATCCGCGCCGAGGACCACCGGGTGGTGCACGACGCGTACCTGGCCCAGGTGAAGCCGCAGGCCGAGGTCGCCGAGCCGTGGGACTACGTGAAGGTGCTCAAGACGATCCCCGCCGCGGAGGCGTTCCGCGCGCCCTCGGCGGACTGCAAACTGTGAGCGCGAGGAGTGAGCCGGTTTTGCGAGCCCCGCAGTCGCGAACGGACGTGACGCGGTGAGCGGATTCGCGCAGAACACGTTCAACGGGTTGGTGAGTGGGGCGTTCTACGCCCTGCTCGCCCTCGGGCTCGCTGTCATCTTCGGCATGCTGCGGGTGGTCAACTTCGCCCACGGCGCGTTCTACATGCTCGGCGCGTTTGGGGCGTACGTGCTGCTCAGCGAGGCGGGCGTGCCGTTCTGGGCCGCCTTGGTGATCATGCCGGTGGGGTTGGGTCTGCTCGGCATGGCGCTGGAACGCGCGGTGATCCACCGGCTGACCAAACTGGACCCGCTCTACAACTTCCTGCTCACCTTCGGTCTGACGCTGATCCTTCAGGACCTGGTGAAACTGCGCTACGGCGTGCAGTCCAGCCCGTACGAGACGCCGTCGCTGCTGAGCGGGTCGGTCAACTTCGGGTTGTTCGACTTCCCGACGTACCGGGTGTTCATCCTCGGCTTCGCGGTGCTGCTCTGCGTCGCGGTGTGGTGGGTGCTGACCCGGACCCGGATCGGCATGGTGGTCCGCGCGTCCACCGAGCGGCCGGATCTGACCCGCGCGTTCGGCATCGACGTCGGACGGTGGGTGACTCCGGTCTTCGGCTTCGGCATCGGGCTGGCCGGCCTCGCCGGTGTGCTGGCCGCGCCGATGCGCGCTGTCAACCCGTTGATGGGCGCGGACCTCATCATCGTGGTGTTCGCAGTGGTGGTGATCGGCGGGCTGGGCTCGATCTTCGGGTCGGTCGCCGCCGGCTTCGGCATCGGGCTGGTGCAGGCGTGGGGTGAGGCGTACCTCTCCAACTTCCCGCTCGTCTCGCAGACGATCGTCTTCGTCGTGATGGCCGGCGTGCTGCTCTGGCGCCCGGCCGGCCTGTTCGGTCGGGAGGAGGCCCCCGCATGACCAACACCGTGGACACCCCCACCGACGCGTCCCGCTCGACACCACCGTCCGGGCTGATCGCGGTGGCCCGGGCCCCCGGCTGGGTCCGGTACGCCCTGCTCGCCGTCGGCCTGGCCGTGGCGGCGTGGCTGCCCAACGGCCTCTACCCGGCGGTCGCTGTGGACATCCTCTGCTGGGCGCTGTTCGCCGTGGCGGTGGACCTGCTGCTCGGCTTCACCGGGCTGATGTCCTTCGGCCACGCCGCGTTCTGGGGCACCTCCGCGTACGTCACCGGGCTGGTGGCCATCCACGCCGGCCTGCCGTTTCCCCTCGCGGTGCTGGCCGGGGCCCTCGCCGCGGCCGTGCTGGCGGTGCCGATCGGCTACCTGGCGGTCAAGCGCACCGGCATCTACTTCGCCATGGTGACCCTGGCCTTCGCGCAGATGGTCTACTACGTCGCCAACGAGTGGCGCTCGGTGACCCAGGGCGAGAACGGCCTCCAGGGGGTGCCCCGGGAGCTGTTCGGCCTCGACCTCACCGACGACTACTTCTTCTACTACGCGATCCTGCCGATCGTGCTGCTCGGGCTCGCCGCCGCCTGGCGGATCGTGCACTCACCGTTCGGTCGGGTGCTGGTCGGCATCCGGGACAACCCGGCCCGGGCGCGGGCGCTGGGCTACCCGGTGCACCGCTACAAGCTCACCGCGTTCGTGCTCTCCGGGTTCATCGCCGGCCTCGGTGGCGGGCTGTTCGCTGTCGGCCACCGGTTCGTCTCGCTGGACGTGCTGCACTGGACCACCTCCGGCAAGGCCGTCATCGTGGTGGTGCTCGGCGGGATCGGCACCCTCTGGGGTGGGGTGCTCGGCGCCGCCCTCGTGGTCCGGCTGGAGGACTGGTTGTCGTTCTCCGGGTTCGAGGCGATCGGCCTGGTGACCGGCGGCATCTTCGTCCTGGTCGTGGTGCTGTTCCGGCGCGGCATCTGGGGCAGCGTGGCCGCGCTGGCCCACCGGCTGGCGGCCCGCCGCCGCTGAATTTCCGCGACGGCGCATCCGCCGCGCGCCCTCCGAGCGAACCCCCGGGTAGAGAACGTCTACCCGGGGGTACGTCTGGTGCTGACCGATCCGATGCCGGCGGAGGCCGTGGAGATCGCGCACAAGCAGGTTTCGCTGGCGGCCGAGGACCTGGACGCCAACGGCGTCGCCTCGGTGCTGCTGGAGTTGGTCGGGGCGTGGGGCGTTCCGGCGCTCTGGGAGCAGGTCTGCCGTCCGCTGCTGGCCCGGCTGTCGGGGCGGACCGCCGCCGAGATCGTCGTCGAGCACGCCCTCTTCGAGGGCGTCCGGGTCGGGTTGGACGCGTACCGCCGGGAGCCGGGCCGGTCACTGCCCACCGGCGGGGTGCTGCTGGCCGGCGCCGAGAAGGAGGCGCACAGCCTGGGTCTGCTGGCGCTCGCCGCCGCGCTGCGCGAGCAGGGCCGCGGCTGTCTGAACCTCGGCCCCGCGCTGCCCTGGTCCGCCCTCACGAGCGCTGTGTACCGGGCCCGCCCGCGCACCGTCGTGCTCTGGTCGCAGACGCCGCTCACCGGCCGCGCGTACCGCCTGGTGCGCTTCGCCCGGGACTTTCCGCTCCTTCGGGTGTACGGCGCGGGGCCGGGCTGGATCGAGCCGCTCGGCCATCCGGCGATCCGTCTCGGCACGTTGACGGAGGCCGTCGAAGCCTGCCTGGCGGTCCTACCCGGGCGTGATGCCCACCACATACGATACGGATCGGTGCCGTATCGTTAATACGCGTCGTAGGCTGACCCGCGTTACGAGTCTGACCCGTATCGTATTTCGTCGCGGGTGACCAGCGTGGGGGGAAAGCACGGCATGGAGCTGCACAACAACACCGGACACCCGAGGCGGTGGGCGATCCTGGGGGTGCTGGTGATCAGCCTCCTCGTGGTCGTCCTCGACAACACGATCCTCAACGTCGCCCTACGCACCCTGGCCGACCCGGTGCACGGCCTCGGCGCCAGCCAGGGCGAGCTGGAGTGGTCCATCAACTCCTACACCCTGGTCTTCGCCGGACTGCTGTTCACCTTCGGGGTGCTCGGCGACCGCGCCGGCCGCAAGCGCTTCCTGATGATCGGCCTGGTGCTGTTCGGCCTGGCGTCACTGCTCTCCGCGTACGCCCAGAGCCCCGGACAGCTCATCGCGGCCCGCGCCCTGATGGGGGTCGGCGGCGCGGCCATCATGCCGGTGACACTGTCGATCATCTCCAACGTCTTCGACCCGCGCGAGCGTGGTCGGGCCATCGGTGTCTGGGCCGGCGCCGTCGGCCTCGCCGTGGCGATCGGCCCGATCCTCGGCGGCGCGCTGCTGGAGCACTTCTGGTGGGGCTCGGTCTTCCTGATCAACGTGCCGGTGGTCGCCGCCGGCGTGGTGCTGGTGGCGCTGCTGGTCCCCGAGTCGCGTGACCCGCGGCCCGGCCGGATCGACGTGCTCGGCGTGCTGCTCTCCGTGGTCGGCCTGGTCGCCCTCTCCTACGGCATCATCGACGGCGGCGAGCACGGCTTCGACCGCCCGGTGGCCTGGGGCTCGATCCTGGTCGGCATCGCGGTGCTGGCCTGGTTCGTGCAGCACGAGCGGCGCAGCGACCACCCGTCGCTGGACGTCCGACTGTTCAAGGTGCCCCGGTTCGCCGCGCCGGTCGCCATCGTCGGCCTGGTGTTCTTCGCCGCGATGGGCTCGATGTTCTTCGGCTCGTTCTACCTGCAACTCGTACGCGACTACAGCCCGTTGCAGACCGGTCTGCTCTTCCTGCCCTTCGCCGGCGCCCAGCTGGTCTTCGCGCCGCGCAGCGCCGCGATGGTCCGCCGCTACGGCGGCAAGGCGGTCGCCACCGTCGGGTTGGCGCTGACCGTGGTGTCACTCGGCGCCTTCGTCTTCATCGGCGCCTCCACCCCGATCTGGATCGTGCTGCTCGTCTTCCTCATCCAGGGCGCCGGAATGGCCAACATCATGCCGCCGGCCACCGAGTCGATCATGTCGGCGCTGCCCCGGGAGAAGGCCGGGGTGGGCTCCGCGGTCAGCAACACCATCCGCCAGGTGGCCGGCGCGCTCGGCGTGGCCGTCCTCGGCTCGGTGCTCTCCGCGGTCTACCGCAGCGACATCGGTGACGCGCTGACCGGTCTGCCCACGCAGGCCCAGGACGCGGCCAACGAGTCGATCTCCGGGGCGTACGCGGCAGCGGGCCAGCTCGGCCCGGCGGCGCCCGCGCTGATCTCGGCGGCCAACGACGCCTTCGTCACCGCCATGCACTGGGCGGCCGGGCTCTCCGCTGTCATCGCCGCACTCGGGATCATCGTGGTGCTGCGCTGGATGCCAGGCAAGGAGGACACGAGCGTCGCCCCGGCGGCCCCGGTCGCCGAGCCTGAACTGGCCGGCACGGCATAGGTTCGGGGAGAATGGCGGACATGACGTCCACTGCCGATGCTCCGCGGTCGCCCGGGCGACCGCGGAGCATCCGCGCCGACGAGGCGATCATCGAGGCCACCCTCGACCTGCTCGCCGAGGGCAGCACCATCGAGGCGCTCTCGATCGAGGCGATCGCCACCCGCGCCGGGGTCGGCAAGGCCACCATCTACCGCCGCTGGGCCGGCAAGGACGCGTTGCTGCTGGACGCGTTGCGCCGACTCAAGGGCGTCCTGGCGCAGCCGGCGGGCCACTCCGTCCGCGACGACCTGGTGCTGCTGGTCGGCGCGATCGGCAAGAACGTCGACCCGCGAGCGGCCAAGATCATGCCCTGCCTGGCCCCCGCCGTGAACCGCAGCGCCGACCAGTTCCAGCTCTACCAGAACATCATCTCGCCCCGGCGACAGCTGATGCGCGAGGTGCTGCGCCGCGGCATCGACGAGGGAGTCCTCCGCGCCGACATCGACGTCGAGGTGACGATGGCGCTGCTCACCGGGCCGATGCTGATCCAGCGGGTGCTGCAGTGGAACCCGGACCTGGACGAGCAGTCCCTGCCCGAACGGGTCGTCGACGCCGTGCTGGAGGGCATCCGGGCCCGCTGACGCCGGCCGTTCGGCCGGCGCCGTTCGTGCCCGGTGGCGTCGGGTGGCTCGGTCGGCGGCGTTCGTGCCGCCGACCGGCGTTAGTTGGCCGGCGCGCGCAGTCGGTGCAGGCGCAGCGCGAGCTGCACCTCAAGCGCCCGCTCGGGCCGCTGCCAGTCGACGCCGAGCAACTGCCCGACCCGCTCCAACCGCTGGGTCACCGTGTTGACGTGCACGTGCAGTTGCTCGGCGGCCCGGGCCAGGCTGCCACCCACCCCGAAGTACGCCTCCAGCGTCTTCACCAGCGCCGTACCGCGCCGGGCGTCGTAGTCGAGGACCGGCCCGACGGTGGCGCCGAGGAACTCCGTCACGTCCTTCTCACCCCGGTCACCGACAGTGCCCAGCAACAACCCGACGAAGCCCAACTCCACAGTGCTCGCGCCCTGCCCGGCGCGGCCCAGCGCGCCCAACGCCGTCAGGCACCGGTCCGCCTCCTGGAACGTCCCGGCCAACGCCGCCGGGGTGTTCGATGGGCCACTCGCCCCGGCGGTCACCGGCCGGCCGGTCACCCGGGACAGGTCCCGGGCCACCGCGCGGGCGCTGCCGCCCGCGTCCAACCCGGGCAGCATCAGCACCACCCGGCCGTCACGCGCCGCGGCCAGTCCACCGCGCGCCGAGGCGTACGTGGTGGCCCACGAGAGCACCCGCTGCCGGGCCGATCCGGTCGCGGCGATCGCGTCGTCGCCCACCGCCACCAGCACGTGCGGTGCGTCCAGGTCCACCCCGAGCCGACGGGCCCGGCTACGCAGCGCGTCGGTGTCGCGCAGTGGGCGGGCGATCAGGTCGTCCAACAGCTCGCCACGCACCCGTCCCTCCGCCTCGGCGACCGTCCGGCGGAACAGCAGCAGCAACGCGGTCACCAACGCGGCCCGCTCCAGGATGCGCTGGTCGGCGTCGACCAACTCGTCGTCCGGGCGCAGCACCAGCGCGCCCAGGTTCTCCGCGCCGGCCACCACCGCCGCGTACCAGAGGGGACCCCGGCGGACACTGCGCCCCTCGGTCCGCGACGCCGCCACCGCCTCGACGATGTCCGCGCGGTCCGGCTCGTCGATCTCACCCACCCGGGCCAGCAGGCGGCCCTCGGCGTCCAGGGCCAGCAGCGCGCCGCCCAGCACCTCGGTCACCGCCGCCGCCACGTCCTCCACGCCGCCGCCGCGCAGCACCAGCGCCGTCATCCGGTCGTGTGCCGCCGCGGCCCGCTCCACCGAGCTGCTGTGCGCCCGGATGGTGGTGTTCGCGGCCGACAACTCGGCCAACGCCGACCGGGTCTCGGTCAGCAGCCGCGCTGTGTCGATCGCCACCGCGGCGTGCGCGGCCAACGACACCAGCAGCGCCACCTCCTCCCGGACGAACGGTCGGGCCGAACGGTTGGCCGCGTACAGCACCCCGATCGACGTCGAGCCGAGCCGCAGCGGCACCCCGAGGATCGCCACCAGCCCCTCCTCACCCACCCCGGCGTCTATCTCGCCGGTGTGGTGGAAGCGCGCGTCCTCGCCGTAGTTGGCGGTGACGTACGGGGCGCCGGACTGGGCCACCAGGCCACCGAGACCGGCGCCCATCGGCAGGCGCAGCCGCTGGAACCGGGCCGAGACCGACCCGTCGGTCACCCGCATGTAGGTGTCGCCACGTTCGTCGTCGTTGAGCGTCATGTACGCCACGTCCGCGCCGAGCAGGTGACGGGCCCGGTGCACGATCGCCCGCAACACGTCGTCCAGGTCGCGTAGCCCGGCCAGGTCGCTGACCGTGTCGTACAGGCCGGACAGCTCGCTCTCCCGGCGGCGGCGACGCTCCAGCAGCGCGCGGACCCGTAACGCCACCGACTTGGCCTGCTCCAGCTCGGCCAGCCGGTCCGGCGGCAGCCCGGCGGCCCGCGCGGCCACCAGCGGTCCCTCGAACTCGACCGTCGCCGCCTCTCGGGCGAGCAACTCCAGGAACTCCACCGGCGATGACATGGTCGACATTGTGCTCAACCCCACTAGTTGGCCGTCCAGCCCCCGTCGAGGGCGATCGACGCGCCGGTGATGAACGCCGCCGGCGGCGAGCAGAGGTACGCCAGCAGTTCCGCCACCTCCTCCGGCTCGATCAACCGCTTGATCGCGGCCCGAGCCAGCATGATCTTCTCGATCACCTCGGCCTCGTCGATGCCGTGACTGGCCGCCTGGTCGGCGATCTGGCTCTCCACCAGGGCGGTACGCACGTACGCCGGGTTGATGCAGTTGGCGGTGACCCCGTGCGCGGCGCCCTCCAGAGCGACCACCTTCGACAGCCCTTCCAGGGCGTGCTTCGCCGAAACGTAGGCCGCCTTGTACGGCGAGGCGCGCAACCCGTGCACCGACGAGATGTTGATGACCCGCCCCCAGCCCCGCGCGTACATGTGCGGCAACGCCCGGCGGATCAGCAGGAACGGCGCCTCCACCATCACCCGCTGGATGTACTCGAAACGCTCCACGGGGAAGTCCTGCAACGGCGCGACGTGCTGGAGCCCGGCGTTGTTCACCACGATGTCCACGTCCACGTCGAGTGAATCCACCGCCGCGGCGTCGGACAGGTCCACACCCTCGGCCCTGCCACCAGCCTCGGCGGCCACCGCCTTGGCCGCCTCCAGGTTGCGGTCCACCACGAGCACCTTGGCGCCGGCCGCGCCCAGTCGCAGGGCACACGCCCGCCCGATGCCGCCGCCGCCCCCGGTGACCAGGGCGGTCCGACCGGAGAGGTCGACCTGCACGACGTGGGGGACCACCACGGGTTCTGCCGTCATGGCGCAAGAAGTTACGAGCTGTGTGCTCCCCGGCACATGGGCCAGCGACACATACTCCGTACCAAAGCTGTGTGGCCCCACCCGTCCCTGCCGCCCGCCTCCGCCGCGCCTCGCGACGCCGCGCCCCGCCGAGCCTCGCGACGCCGGGCCCGAGCGTCGTCAAGATCCGCGCAATATCGGGGATGTTGCTGTCTCGTTCGCGTCGGAGGCAGCAACATCCGGGAAGTTGCGGAGATCTTGGTGTGGGGTGCGGGGTGCGGGGGCGTGTCCCGTGGGGCTGGTGGGAAGGGCGCCGGTTAGGGTGTCGAACACACGTACTGCTGACGGCTGGGGAGGGGGCGGCGTGCGCGTGCTCGGTGTGGACCCGGGGTTGACCCGGTGTGGGGTGGGCGTGGTCGAGGGTGTGCCCGGACGGCCCTGCACGCTGGTCGCCTACTACGTGGTCTACACCGATCCGGCCGACGACCTGGCGCTGCGGCTGTTGCACCTGGACCGGTCGCTGAACAAGCTGGTCGCCGAGCACCAACCGGAGAGCGTCGCCGTCGAGCGGGTGTTCAGTCAGCACAACGTTCGTACCGTGATGGGCACCGCGCAGGCCAGTGGCATCGCCGTGCTGGCCGGGGCGCGGGCCGGGCTGCCGGTGCAGACGTACACGCCGAGCGAGGTGAAGGCGGCCGTGACCGGGTCCGGTCAGGCCGACAAGGCGCAGATGACCGCGATGGTGACCCGGCTGTTGCGGCTGGCCGAGCCGCCGAAGCCGGCGGACGCCGCCGACGCGCTGGCCCTGGCCATCTGTCACGTGTGGCGCGGCGGGACCCGCTCCAAGCTGGCCGCCGCGGCCGACCGGGCACGACGAGGAGGAGCACGATGATCGCCAGCGTGCGCGGCACGGTGACCGCGACGGGTCCGGACCAGGCCGTGATCGAGGTCGGCGGGGTCGGGCTCGCCGTGCACTGCGCCCCGGGGACCCTCGCGGAGCTGCGGGTCGGCCAGGTCGCCCGGCTCGCCACCAGCCTGATCGTGCGGGAAGACTCGCTGACCCTCTACGGCTTCGCCGACGACGACGCCAAGTCGCTGTTCGAGCTGCTCCAGACCGCCAGTGGGGTCGGCCCGCGACTGGCCCAGGCGGTGCTGGCGGTGCACACCCCGGACGCGGTGCGCAAGGCGATCGCCAACGCTGACACGGCCGCCCTGACCCGCGTACCCGGGATTGGCAAGAAGGGTGCGGAACGCCTCGTGTTGGAGCTGCGCGACCGGATCGGCCCGGTGCCGATCGGCGCCGACGGTGTAGCCGGGGTGACCCGCGGCAGCTGGCCCGACCAGGTCCGGCAGGCGCTGGTGGGGCTGGGCTGGACGGCCGGTCAGGCCGATCAGGCGGTAGCCGCGGTGGCGGAGTCGATCGAGGGTGAGACCCCGCCGGTGCCGGTCCTGCTCAAGCAGGCCATCCGACTGCTCGGCCGCACCCGATGACCGCCCGGTCGCGAATGAAGGCGGCACGATGAGCGCGAGGAGTGAGCCGGGTTTGCGAGCCCCGCAGTCGCGAATGAAGGCGGCACGATGAGCGAGACCGAGGGGCTCGTCTCGGCGTACGTCAGTGACGCCGACCGGGACGCGGAGGCCACCGTCCGGCCGAGGCGGTTGGCCGAGTTCATCGCCCAGGACCGGGTGCGCGACCAGCTCGACCTGTTGTTGCAGGGCGCCATGCGACGGGGGTCGCCACCGGATCACATCCTGCTGTCGGGTCCACCGGGTCTGGGTAAGACGAGTCTGGCCAACATCGTCGCCGCCGAGTTGGGCGCGGGCATCCGGGTGACCAGCGGCCCGGCGATCGAGCGTTCCGGTGATCTGGCGGCGATCCTGACCAGCCTCGCCGAGGGCGACGTGCTCTTCATCGACGAGATTCATCGGATCGCGCGCCCGGCCGAGGAGTTGCTGTACAGCGCGATGGAGGACTTCCGGGTCGACGTGGTGGTCGGCAAGGGTCCGGGGGCGACGGCGATCCCGTTGGACGTCGAGCCGTTCACCCTGGTCGGCGCGACGACCCGCTCGGGCCTGTTGACCGGGCCGATGCGGGACCGGTTCGGTTTCGTCGCGCACCTCGACTTCTACGCTCCGGCGGATCTGGAGACGTTGCTGCACCGTTCGGCGCGGATCCTGGGGGTGCCGATCACTCCGGAGGGTGCGACCGAGATCGCCGGTCGGTCGCGGGGCACGCCGCGGATCGCCAACCGGCTGCTGCGCCGGGTCCGTGACTACGCCGAGGTCCGGGCGGACGGGGTGGTCGATCTCGACACCGCCCGTGCGGCCCTGATCGTGTACGACGTGGACGCGCTGGGCCTGGACCGGCTGGACCGTGCGGTGTTGACCGCCCTGGTCGACTCGTTCCGGGGCGGTCCGGTCGGGTTGTCCACCCTCGCTGTGGCGGTGGGGGAGCAGCCGGACACGGTGGAGGAGGTCTGCGAGCCGTTCCTGGTGCGAGCCGGGCTGTTGGCCCGGACGCCTCGGGGTCGGGTGGCGACCGAGGCCGCCTGGCGGCATCTGGGCCGTACACCGCCGAATGGTACATTTGGTGCAGATGCTCCACCAGTGCCCGACTTGTTCTCGTTGGATGTCGATCAGCCGTGATGTGAACGTGATCTGTGCCGCATTCGGCGTTCTCAGGTGCAGGGTTTAGACTTCGCCGCGGTCTGTACAGGACGTGAGAATCCGCCTCCGCTCCGGCACCCACGGTGCCGGGCAGGTGGCCAATGGGAAGGTCAGTAACCGTGCATTACGCAGCAGCGGGTGGCGGGGCCGGCGGTTTCACGCCGATCCTGATGATCGCCCTGCTCTTCGGTGTCATGTACTTCATGATGATCCGGCCCCAGCAGAAGCGCCGCAAAGAGGCGGAGTCGATGCAGTCCAACCTCGGTCCCGGCGACGAGGTCGTGACCATCGGTGGGCTCTACGGCACGGTCACCGGCATCGAGGACGACACTGTCCTGATCGAGGTCGCACCGGGCGTGCAGACCCGCTACGCCCGCCCGGCCATCGCGCGGGTGGTCACCCGCGCGGAACTGCCGAGCGAGCCGGTCACCGAGGACGCGGACACCGTCAAGGAGTGACCCCCCCCGGGGAGCGGCGAGTCCGGCGTACGGCCGGTCGGCCGGCTTCCGGGTCGTCGCGCCCGACGGGGCAGCGGACGAGACGTGAAAACTGGATAGTTGGGTCGACGCCGGGCGTCGGCACGTTCCCGTGACCGTCGGCGTTCCGCGCCGGGGTGCCCGGTCCTCGTGTCGGCATTCCGTCGGCTCAAGGCAGACCCCGTCGGGCGGGACCCCCGGCCCGACACCGCCGCCGCTGCGACAGCGGCGCGACCGTACAGGGAGACAGGACAGCCGTGGCACCACCTCAGGGACAGATGCGCCCCGGGCGGCAGCTCGCCGTGCTCGGGTTCATCTTCGTGGTCCTTTATCTTTTGGTGTTCTTCGCTGGCGCCAGCGGCAGCTGGAAGGACCGGCTCGAGCCCAAGCTCGGTCTGGACCTGATCGGCGGCACGCGGGTGACGCTGGAGGCGACCAACAGCGTCGACGGCAAGCCCCCGACGGCGGAGAACCTCGAAGAGGCCCGCGAGATCATCGAGAGCCGGGTCAACGCGTTCGGCGTGGCCGAGGCCGAGGTGGTCACCGAGGGCAACCGCAACATCGTCATCTCCCTGCCCGGCGAGAACCGGAACCTCGACGACGTGGGCGAGGCGGCCGAGCTGCGGTTCCGCAAGGTGCTCAAGGCCGCCTCCGGCAGCGGGGTGGCCGAGGCGCCGCCCGCCGCCACGCCGGCCCCGTCCGGTAGCGCCGCCCCGACCGGCAGTGCGACCCCGTCCGGCGCCGCGACCCCGACCCCGACGGGCAGCGCCTCGCCGAAGGTGACCTCGTCGCCCAGCGGCGGTCAGGGCGGAATGGCCCCGGCGTCGCCCAGCGCCACGCCGACCCCCTCCGCGTCCGCCACTGCCTCGCCGAGCGCCTCCGCACCCAGTGCCAGTGCCGAGCCGGTGCCGGCCAGCGTCGAGCAGCAGCGCAAGGTCGTCGAGCAGAAGGTCGGCGCCGCCGCGTGGCAGGCCGCCAACGGGCTGCAGGCCCCGGCCGATCTGACCGCGGACCCGTCGCTGGCCGAGAAGCTCAAGCCGTTCGGCACGCTGTCTCCGCAGGAGGTCGCGGTGCTGCCGGCGCAGATGCAGTTCAACGTGCCGACGATCGGCTGCGCGCAGCTCGACCAGCGCCCCCCGGCGTCGATCTCCGACCCGAAGCAGCAGGTGGTCTCCTGCGAGGACGGCGCGTCGAAGTACCTGCTCGACCAGGCCAAGGTCGAGGGCACCGACGTGTCCGACGCCGACGCGGTGCTCGACCAGACGAACGCCTGGGTGGTCAGCCTGGACTTCACCGGCGACGGCCAGGGCAAGTGGACCTCGCTGACCCGTGAGGCGTTCAACAACGAGGGCCAGGCCTGCGACGCGACAGCGCTGGGTCAGGACGGCAAGTGCCGGGTGGCCGTCGTGCTGGACAACAAGATCGTCTCCTCCCCGGAGATCCAGGGCGTGCTGACCGGCAACTCCCAGATCACCGGCACCTTCACCCAGAAGGACGCCAGCACCCTCGCCGGTCAGCTCCGCTACGGCGCGCTGCCGGTGACCTTCGAGCAGCAGGAGGCGCAGAACGTCACCGCGACGCTGGGTGCCAGCCACCTGCGCGCCGGTCTGCTCGCGGCCGGTATCGGCATGCTGCTGGTCATCATCTACGCGTTCTTCTACTACCGGCTGCTCGGCTCGGTGATCTTCCTGAGCCTCATCCTCTCGGCGCTGCTGGTCTTCGGCGCGCTGGTGGTGCTCGGTCGGCAGATCGGCTTCACGCTCACCCTCGCCGGCATCGCCGGAATGATCGTCTCGCTCGGTGTGGCGGCGGACTCGTTCGTCATCTACTTCGAACGACTGAAAGACGAGATCCGGGAGGGGCGCAGCCCGCGTAGCGCGGTGCCCCGTGCCTGGATCCGGGCCCGTCGGACGATCATCTCGGCCAACGCGATCACCCTGCTCTCCGCTGTGGTGCTCTACGTGGTCTCGGTCGGCACGGTCAAGGGCTTCGCGTTCGCGCTCGGCCTGGCCACCGTCCTGGACCTGGTCGTGGTCTTCCTCTTCCGGCACCCGATCATGACGATGTTCGCCCGGACCCGGGCGTTCCTGTCCCCGCGGGTCAGCGGTCTGGGCCGGGCACTTCCGGCCCGCAACCAGCCGACTCAGCCCCGCAACCCGCGCGCCAAGGAGGCCTGAGATGGCTGAAAACGGTCTGGCGAGCCGCCTCTACAACGGCGAGGCCGGTCTCAACATCGTCGGCCGGCGCAAGCTCTGGTTCGGCGTCGCCGGGGTCCTGGTCCTGATCGCGATCCTCAGCTTCTCGATCCGTGGGTTCAGCCTGGGCATCGAGTTCGCCGGCGGTAACTCGTTCCAGGTGCCGGCCAGCGTCGGCACCCTGGACGACGCCGAGCGGGAGGTCAACTCGGCCCTCGCCGCGGAGAACACCGGCGTCACGGTGGCGACCAGTCAGAAGGTCGGCGGCCCGGGCGGCGACTCCTACGAGCTGCGTACGCCGCAGCTCACCGCCGAGCAGGCCACCGCGGTCAAGGCCCAGATCGCCGAGGACCTCGGCATCAGCGCCGACCAGATCAGCGACAACCAGGTCAGTGAGGCCTGGGGTAGCCAGGTGACCGAGCGGGCCGTACTCGGTCTGGTCATCTTCATCGCGCTGGTGATGGTCTACCTGATCCTGCGCTTCGAGTGGCGCATGGCCGTCGCTGCGGTCGCCTCGCTGATCACGAACCTGATCCTCACCGCCGGCATCTACTCGCTGGTCGGCTTCGAGGTCACCCCGTCGACCATCATCGGCTTCCTCACCATCCTGGGCTTCGCGCTCTACGACGTGGTGGTGGTCTTCGACAAGGTCCAGGAGAACACCCGGGGCATCACCGCCAACAACAACCAGACGTACGGCGAGGCGTCCAACCTGGCCATCAACCAGAGCCTGATGCGGTCGTTGAACACCTCGGTGGTCGCCCTGCTGCCGGTCGGTGGTCTGCTCTTCATCGGTGCCGGCCTGCTCGGCGCCGGCACGCTGAAGGACCTCGGTCTGGTGCTGTTCGTCGGTATGGCGGTGGCGTTCCTGACCTCCATCCTGGTGGCCACCCCGCTGCTGGCGCTGCTGAAGAACTACGACCCGCGGATCCAGGCGCACAACAAGCGGGTCCTGACCCGGCGGGGCGCGGTCAGCCGAGGCGAGGTCCCCGGTAAGGGTGCCGCGAGCCCGGTGGCCCAGGCCGACGCGACGGACGAGCCGGTCGACCCGGACGCCGCCGCGTTGGCCGGTGCGGCCCCCAAGGTGGGCGCTCGGCCGGCGGGCAAGCGGCCCACCGGTGCCCGGGGCGGTCGCCCGGGTGGCGGCGGCAACCGGCCGGGTGGCGCCAAGCGGCGCTGACCCGACAGGAGACACCCGAACGGCGTCCGGCATGCTGTTGCCGGACGCCGTTCGTCGTTGAAGGAGAGCGAAACAGCCGTGACGGAGACCCACAGCACCGCAGCGCGCGGGGACAGTGGCCCGGAGGCCGCCCGACTGGTCGCCAGTCGGGTGCTGGACGTGCCCGACTTTCCCAAGCCCGGCGTCATGTTCAAGGACCTGATGCCACTGTTCGCCGACGGCAAGGTCTTCCGTGAGGTGATCGACGGGATCGTCGCCTACCACGGGCGGGACACCTTCGACGTGGTGGTCGGCATCGAGGCGCGCGGGTTCGTCGTCGCGGCGGCCATCGCGTACGCGACCGGGGTGGGCGTGGTGCCGGTGCGCAAGGCCGGCAAGTTGCCCCGCCCGGCGCACTCGGTCTCCTACGAGCTGGAGTACGGCGAGGCCACCCTCGAAGTGCACGAGGACGCCTTCACCGCCGGGCACCGGGTGCTGGTGGTCGACGACGTGCTGGCCACCGGTGGCACCGCTGAGGCGACGCTGGACCTGGTCGAGCGGGCCGGCGGGACCGTCACCGGCTTCACGGTGCTGCTGGAGCTCGGCTTCCTGGGCGGGCGCGAGCGACTGGCACCGCGTCCCGTGCACGCCCTGTTGACCGTTTGAGCCGGTCGGTGCCCTGCTGACCGTTTGATCCCAGGCCCGTCGGATGGACCCGGCGCCGACCGTCCGGCGGAGCGGCAGGGGACCGTCCGTGCGGGTAGCATTGCCCTTTGCTGACGCCGGCGGTACCCCGTCCGGCGGGCGAGACCAGGTCGGCCGATCTTCGGCCGGCGTGTTTCCGGCGAGCGGTGAGGAGGCCGGTGTCCCACGATGTCGTCCCTCCGGCGGAGGGCACGGTGCACCCGACAGGCGACGCTGACGGCTCGGTGACCGACCGGACAGGCGACGCGCCGGCCCGGGTGACGGGCACCGGCAACGGCTCCGGCAGGGCTCCCGGCGAGAGCGCGGTGCGTCCGACCAGCGGCCCGCCGAGCGCCGAGGCGTCCCCTGGCGCCGATGGTGTCGTGGTGCCGTTCCCGACCGACGCCGGCGTCGACCCGTCGCCCAGCGGTGGCTTCGGGCTGTCCAACGCGCCCACCGGCCGGCGGGTCCGGGCCCGGCTGGCCCGGTTCAACGCGCCCTGGCAGACCTCTCAGGTCAGCGAGGTGCTGGAGCCGCTGATCGCGAGCCACCGGGACAACCACCCCAAGGCGGACGCCCGGCTGCTCCAGCGCGCCTTCGACACGGCGGCGCGATGGCACTCCGGGCAGTACCGCAAGTCCGGTGACCCCTACATCACCCACCCGCTCGCGGTGGCGACGATCCTCGGCAACCTGGGGATGGACACCACCACGCTGGTCGCCGCGCTGCTGCACGACACCATCGAGGACACCGAGTACACCCTCGACCAGATGCGGGCCGACTTCGGTGGCGAGGTCGCCCTGCTGGTCGACGGCGTCACCAAGCTCGACAAGGTCAAGCTGGGCGACGCGGCCAAGGCCGAGACGATCCGCAAGATGGTCGTGGCCATGGCCAAGGACCCGCGGGTGCTGGTGATCAAGCTGGCCGACCGGCTGCACAACATGCGCACCCTGACCTTCCTGCCCCGCCCCAAGCAGGAGCAGAAGGCCAAGGAGACGCTGGAGATCCTGGCGCCGCTGGCGCACCGGCTCGGTATGAACACGATCAAGTGGGAGCTGGAGGATCTGTCCTTCGGCACGCTGTTCCCGAAGCGCTACGAGGAGATCAACCGGCTGATCGGGGAGCACCAGCCGCAGCGCGAGTCGCTGTTGCGGCAGGTCACCCAGAAAGTCGGCACCGACCTGAAGGCCGCCAAGATCAAGGCGGAGACCACCGGGCGGCCGAAGCACCTCTACTCGATCTACCAGAAGATGATCGTGCGGGGTCGCGACTTCAACGACATCTACGACCTGGTCGGTGTGCGCATCCTGGTCGACACGGTTCGCGACTGCTACGCGGCGCTGGGAGTCATCCACGCCAACTGGCAGCCGGTGCCGGGCCGGTTCAAGGACTACATCGCCATGCCCAAGTTCAACATGTACCAGTCGCTGCACACGACGGTCATCGGGCCCACCGGCAAGCCGGTGGAGATGCAGATCCGCACCTACGCGATGCACCGCACCGCGGAGTTCGGCATCGCCGCGCACTGGAAGTACAAGGAGCACAAGGGCACCCAGATCGTCGGCCCGCCCGCGCACATCGACGAGATGACCTGGCTGCGGCAGCTGCTCGACTGGCAGCGCGAGGCGGCCGACCCGAGCGAGTTCCTGGACGCGCTGCGCTTCGACCTGTCCAGCCAGGAGGTGTACGTCTTCACCCCGAAGGGTGACGTCATCCCGCTGCCGACCGGGTCGACGCCTGTCGACTTCGCCTACGCCGTGCACACCGAGGTGGGGCACAAGTGCATCGGGGCGCGGGTCAACGGCAAGTTGGTGCCGTTGGAGTCGACGCTGTCCAACGGCGACGTGATCGAGATCTTCACGTCGAAGTCCGAGACGGCCGGCCCGACACAGGACTGGCTGGGCTTCGTCAAGAGCCCGCGCGCCCGCACGAAGATCCGGCAGTACTTCAACAAGGAGCGCCGCGAGGAGGCGATCGAGGCCGGCAAGGACGCGATCGTCAAGGCCATGCGCAAGCAGGGAATGCCCCTGCAGCGGATGCTCACCTCCGACGCGCTCATGTCGATCGCCCGCGACCTGCACCTGGCCGACGTGGCCTCGCTCTACGCGGCGGTCGGCGACAGCCAGGTCTCCGCGCAGTCGGTGGTGCAGAAGCTGATGGCCGCGTACGGCGGCGAGGAGGGCGCGGCGGAGGACATCGCCGAGACCGCCGTCGCCACCCGGCCGCCGCGCAGTCGGCAGAGCAGCAGCGACCCGGGCGTGGTGGTCCGGGGCGTCAGCGACGTCTGGATCAAGCTGGCCCGCTGCTGCACCCCGGTCCCACCGGACTCGGTGTTCGGCTTCGTCACCCGCTCCGGCGGGGTGAGCGTGCACCGCGACGACTGTGCCAACGCCGAGGACCTGCGCGCGCAGAGCGAGCGGGTCGTCGAGGTGAGTTGGAAGCTCACCTCCGCCTCGACGTTCCTGGTCGCCATCCAGGTCGAGGCACTGGACCGGCACAAGCTGCTGGCCGACGTCACCCGGGTGCTCTCCGACGAGCGGGTCAACATCCTCTCCGCCACCGTCACCACCACCCGCGACCGGGTGGCGGTGAGCCGGTTCAGCTTCGAGATGGCCGACCCGAAGCACCTGGGCCACCTGCTGGCCACGGTCCGCAAGGTCGACGGCGTCTTCGACGCCTACCGGGTCACCTCCGGGGCCTGACAACCCACCGGATCGGTTCCGCGGCTCGACGCGTACCCACAGAACGCGACAGCGCCCGCCGGCTCAGCCGGCGGGCGCTGTGTCGTCTGCGCGGGTGTCAGCCCTGCGGGTTGCTCATCGTGAGGTCCTTGATGATGACCTCCTTCTTCGGGTGGCCGCCGCCGGCCTGCTGGGCGAACGCCCCGTCGTCGCCGGCCTTGGCCACGTCCTTGACCAGGTCCATGCCGCCGGTGATGGTGCCCAGCACCGTGTACGCCGGGTCCAGCGGAGAGTCGCCGAACACGATGAAGAACTGGCTGCCGGTGCTCCCCG
Organism: Micromonospora vinacea; assembly: GCF_015751785.1. Classification (NCBI taxonomy): domain Bacteria; kingdom Bacillati; phylum Actinomycetota; class Actinomycetes; order Micromonosporales; family Micromonosporaceae; genus Micromonospora; species Micromonospora vinacea. The sequence continues at coordinate 4,386,494 of NZ_JADOTY010000001.1, forward strand.
GATCCTGGGACTTGGCCATCGCGATGACGCCCTCCGGGTACGGCGGACGCTTGTCGGTGGGCAGGTTCTCCTCGGCCATGCGGTAGCTCGGGCCGCCCTGGCCGTCGGTGTCCCGCCAGCCGTTGCCGGTGGCGCTGGGGTCACCGCACTGCAACACCTTGATGCCCTCGGTCACCAGGCGGTGGCACTTGGTGTTGTCGAAGAAGTTCTTCTCCGCGAGGTGGGTGAAGCTGCCCGCCGTGCACGGCACCAGCGACCTGTCGACCTTGGCGGTGATCGGGCCGAGGTTGGTGTCGATCGTCATGGTCTGGACGCCCTTGGCGGACTGCTGGTTGCCCGGCAACCCCACGTCCTTGATCTGCGGGGGCCGCTGCTCGGTGGGCAGCGCGTTGTACGCGCACTCGGCCGCGCCCGCCGCCGGCGCGGCGGTGTTGCTCTTGTCGTCGTCGCCGCCGAGACTCACCGCCAGCCAGACGGTGCCGGCGACCACGAGCACCAGCGCGGCACCCGCGCTGACGATCGCCGTCGTCTGCCGGCGCTTGCGGGCCTTGGCCGCGCGCTCGGCCATCTCCTTCTCGAGCCGGGCGCGTGCCGCCGCGCGCTGCCGCTCTCTGGTGGACGTCACGCCTGGATCCTCCTGGCTGTCTGCTGCTGGGTGCCGCTTGGGTGGGTGGTGGCGCCCGGTCAGCCGGCGCTCGGGCTGCTGGCCGGGGTGCCGGAGGCCGAGGGAGCCGGTGCCGCACCGGTGACCGGCTCACCGACCGTGAGGCTCTGGATCGTCACATCGGTGCTGGGCTTGACCTTCGCCCCGGTCCCATTGTCCACGGTCGGGAGGGCGCCAATCTTCTCCACCACGTCCAGCCCGCCGGTCACCCGGCCGATGACCGGGAACTTCGGGTCGGCGGTGGTGAAGTCCTTGAAGAAGATCAGGAACTGGCTGCCGTTGCTGCCCGGCGGGTTGGAGATCATCGCCACCGTGCCCTTCGGGTACGTGGGCGGCTGGCCGGGGGCCGGGCTGGCCGACGGGGACGCCGACGGCACGGTCGGCAACTCCTCGTCGTAGAACGAGTAGGTGGGCCCACCGAGACCCGTGCCGCTGGGGTCGCCGCAGCGCAGCGCGCCCTCGGCGGTGATCTCGTGGCACTTGGTGTTGTCGTAGAACGACCGGCTCGCCAGGTGGGCGATGCTCGCCGCCGCGCACGGGGAGTTGGTCAGGTTCAGTTCCGCGGTGATCGGCCCGCCCTGGTTGGTGGTCACTGTCATCGCCCGGGTGCCGTCGGTGGGCAGATCCTTGGTGGCCGGCGTGCCGACGTCCTTGAGGTTGGTGTTGGCCGTCGCGTCCTGCGGCGTCCAGAGGCAGGTGTCCTCCGCGGCCGTGTTCTGCTTCGGGTCGGAGTCGAACGCGCCGAGCGCCCAGGCCGAACCGGCCACTACCAACACGAGGATCAGAGCGGCGCCAACTCCGGCCTGGATCTGCCGTCGGCGCCGCGTCGAGGCGGCCCGGCGAGCCAACTGCCGGTCGAGCTTGGCCCGCGCCAGTTTGCGCTGCCGGTCCCTGCTGGAAGCCACCCGTGCTCCCCTTTCCTCTACCTGGTCGTCGCCGGCGGCCGGTCGCCCCGGCCCGTCCGGGCGTCACGTGTGCCGCGCCACACGCCCGCCAGAGTGTACGGCTAGTGACTGAGAATGTGGTGTACGAGGTCCACCCCGTCCCGAGCAGCGCTTATCGGAGATTGTCACTGTGCCGTACGGGGCGCGTGGGACGGACGCGGCAAACTCGCTCGGCGCGCCCGATAGGCTGCTGTCCAGGACGACAGCTGCTCGACGGAAAGGACAGCGCCCGTGCTCGTGGCCGGCTTTCCCGCGGACGCCTTCGGCACCAACTGCTACGTGGTTGCCACCGCGCCGGGGGAGCAGTGCGTGGTGGTCGACCCCGGCATCGGGGTGCTCGACCAGCTCGACGCGCTGCTCGCCGAGCACCGCCTGCATCCGGCCGCCGTGCTGCTCACCCACGGCCACCTCGACCACACCTTCTCGGTCGCGCCGGTCTGCGGTGCGCGCGGCATCACCGCGTACGTGCACCCCGGCGACCGGGAGATGCTCGCCGACCCGTCCAAGGGCCTCTCGACCGACCTGACGTCGCTCTTCGGCGGCCGGCTGAGCTACACCGAGCCGGAGGACGTGGCCGAGCTGACCGACGGCGCCACCCTCACCCTCGCCGGCCTGGAGATCGCCGTCGACCACGCACCGGGCCATACCGGCGGGTCGGTGCTGTTCCGGCTGCCGGGCGCCGGGTCGAGCTGGGAGGCTGACGAGCTGTGCCTCTCCGGCGACGTCCTCTTCGCCGGGTCGATCGGCCGCACCGACCTGCCGGGCGGGAGCATGCCGGCCATGCTCACCAGCCTGCGCGACAAGATCCTTCCGCTGGCCGACGACACCGTCGTGCTGCCCGGCCACGGCCCCAGCACCACCATCGGCCGCGAGCGCGCCAGCAACCCGTACCTCATCGAGGTGGCTGGCACGTCGCCGGCCGCACCCACCCGGGGCCTCTAGATCTTCGTCCGCGCCGCGCGCGGACCCACGACACCACCGCGCCGCGGGCGCGGAACCGCAAGGAGTACGCCGATGAGCAAGCCCACGCCCATCTCCGGCTTCCCGGAGTGGACCCCCGGCCAGCGGATGATCGAGCAGTTCGTGCTCGACAAGATCCGGGCCACCTTCGAGCTGTACGGCTTCGCGCCGCTGGAGACCCGCGCCGTGGAGCCGCTGGACCAACTGCTGCGCAAGGGCGAGACCTCCAAGGAGGTCTACGTGATCCGGCGGTTGCACGCCGACGCCGAGGGTGCCGGTGGTGACGACCAGCTCGGCCTGCACTTCGACCTGACCGTGCCGTTCGCCAGGTACGTGCTGGAGAACGCCGGCAAGCTGAACTTCCCGTTCCGCCGCTACCAGATCCAGAAGGTGTGGCGGGGTGAGCGGCCGCAGGAGGGCCGCTACCGGGAGTTCGTCCAGGCCGACATCGACATCGTCGACCGGGACACCCTTGCCCCGCACCACGAGGCGGAGATGCCGCTGGTGATCGGGGACGCGCTGCGCTCGTTGCCGATCCCGCCGGTGACGATCCAGGTCAACAACCGCAAGATCTGCGAGGGTTTCTACCGGGGCATCGGGCTGACCGACCCGGAGGCGGCGCTGCGCGCCGTGGACAAGCTCGACAAGATCGGCCCGGCGAAGGTGGCCGAGCTGCTGGCCCAGACCGCCGGGGCGAGCGAGGCGCAGGCCAAGGCGTGCCTGGCCCTGGCCGAGATCTCCGCCCCGGACGCCTCGTTCGCCGACGCCGTCCGGGCGCTCGGGGTGAGCGACCCGCTGCTCGACGAGGGCATCGAGGAACTGGTCCGGGTGGTGGAGACCGCCGCCGAGCACTCGCCCGGCCTCTGCGTGGCGGACCTGCGCATCGCCCGTGGCCTGGATTACTACACGGGCACCGTCTACGAGACCCAGCTGCGCGGCTACGAGCGCTTCGGCTCGATCTGCTCCGGCGGCCGGTACGACAACCTGGCCAGCGTCGGCGCCGTCTCGTACCCGGGGGTGGGGATCTCGATCGGCGTGACCCGGCTGCTCGGGCTGCTCTTCGGCGCGGGGGAGCTGTCGGTCTCGCGGGAGGTGCCGACCGCCGTGCTCGTCGCGGTCACCAGCGAGGAGCAGCGGACGGCCAGCAACCGGGTGGCCGAGGCGCTGCGGCGGCGCGGTGTGCCGACCGAGGTGTCGCCGAGCGCGGCGAAGTTCGGCAAGCAGATCCGATACGCCGAGCGGCGCGGCATCCCGTACGTCTGGTTCCCCGGTGCCGAGGGAGCGCCCGACGAGGTGAAGGACATCCGCTCCGGTGAGCAGGTCACGGCCGCAGCGGGGGAGTGGATGCCACCCCTGGGAGACCTCAAGCCCACAGTCGGTTGAGTGTCCCCACTGGCGCTGACGGCCGCGGGGACCTACGGTAGCGTAAGTTACGCCACCGTAGGGAGTTTCTCGTGACCGTCAGCACCACAGTGAGCCAGACCGCCCTGCTCGTCGAGTTGGAGCCGGTTGTCGCGCGCAACCTGGACCGCCACCTCTCGCTCGCCAAGGAGTGGTTCCCGCACGAGTACGTGCCGTGGAGCGAGGGGCGGACCTTCGACGGGCCGCTCGGCGGCGAGGCGTGGTCACCGACCGACTCCACCATTCCGGACGTGGCCCGCACCGCGCTGATCGTGAACCTGCTGACCGAGGACAACCTGCCCTCGTACCACCACGAGATCGCCACCCTGTTCGGTCGCGACGGCGCGTGGGGCACCTGGGTGCACCGGTGGACCGCCGAGGAGGGGCGGCACGGCGTCGCGATCCGCGACTACCTGACCGTCAGCCGGGCGGTCGACCCGGTGGCGTTGGAGCGCGCCCGGATGACGCACATGTCGGAGGGCTACACCAACGCCCACGGCGACGAGGTGCTGCACTCACTGGCGTATGTCTCGTTCCAGGAGCTGGCCACCCGGATCTCGCACCGCAACACCGGCAAGGCCACCGGCGACCCCACCTGCGAGGCGCTGCTGGCCCGGGTGGCCGCCGACGAGAACCTGCACATGGTCTTCTACCGCAACCTGCTCGCGGCCGCGTTCGAGCTGGCTCCGAGCCAGGCCATGCGGGCCGTCGCCGACGTGGTGGCCGACTTCCAGATGCCGGGCAGCGGCATCGACGGGTTCGCCCGTAAGTCGGTGGCGATCGCCCTGGCCGGCATCTACGACCTGCGCCAGCACCGCGACGAGGTGTTGCAGCCGGTCCTGCGCCAGTGGGACGTCTTCAACGTGACCGGCCTCAACGCCGACGGCGAAGCCGCCCGCGAGCAGCTCGCCGCCCAGCTGGAGAACCTGGACCGCGCCGCCAGCCGCTTCGAGGAGAAGCGCGACGCAAGAGCCGCCCGCCTAGCCCTCCGCTAAACCCCACCCACCCACCGCCCCCCTGACTCTCGTTGATCATGAGGTTGGCGGGTCGTTCGATCTTCGAATCGCCCGTTAACCCCATGATCAACGCAGTGGGTGGTCCGGGGTGGGGTGGGGTTGGGGGAGCGGGAGGATGAGGCAGGTGCTGGTGGCGTGGGCTATCAGGCGGGCGGTGGCGTCGGTGATGCGGGCCTCCGCCAGGGCAGTGCGGCGGCCCCGTTGCAGCACGGTGCCCTCGCAGCGCAGGGTGCCGCTGTCGACGGTGACCGGGCGCAGGAACTTCACGTTGAGGTCCAGCGAGGTGTAGCCGACGCCGGCGGGCAGGGTGGTGTGCACGGCGCACCCCGCGGCGGTGTCCAGCAGGGTCGACAGCACGCCACCGTGGACGCTGCCGAGCGGGTTGTAGTGGAACTCCTGCGGGGTCAGCTCGACCACTACCCGCCCCTCGTCGGCTTCCATCCGGGTCATGTCGAGAAGGTGCATCACCGGCGGTGCGGCCAGTTCGCCGGCGATCATCGCCCGCAACATGTCGAGGCCGCCGCGTCGGCCGACCTGGGCCGCGTTGACCGACGGGTCCGCCCACGTGAAGGTACGGCTGCGCGCTGGTTCCTGCGTCTGCGTCATGGACGCAGCCTGGCAGCCGGTTGCTGAGTCTGTCAACGAGATCTAGCCTGGTCGGATGCGACCTCCGGCTCTGGACTGGTCAGTGGAGAACTGCACCATCGCCCGCGCGATGGAGGTTCTCGGTGAGCGGTGGACGCTTGTGGTCCTCCGCGAGGTGTTCACCGGCGTACGCCGCTTCGACGACATGCGGGTGCGCACCGGCATCCCGCGCCAGGTGCTGACCAACCGGCTCGCCAGCCTGGTGGAGCAGGGCGTGCTGAGTCGCGAGCCGTACCGGGAGCCCGGCAGTCGGCTGCGCCACGAGTACCGACTGACCGAGAAGGGGCTGGATCTGTGGCCCGTGCTGGTCGCCGTCCTCGGGTGGGGTGACCGGTACCTCGCCGACGCGGAGGGTCCGCCGCTCAGCGTCACGCACCGCGACTGCGGCGCCGAGGTGCGCGCCGAGCTGCGCTGCGCCGACGGGCACGACGTGGCCCGGCCACGCGACGTGATGCCCAGTCCGGGTCCCGGCGCCCGTCGCCGCATCCCCTGACGCTGCGGGTGTGACGGTGCTTGTCCGTCAGCGTGTCGGGGGTGTTGCGGCCATGTGGCCGGTCAAGGTCGGCGGATCCGGGCGAATTCAAGCCTTGTTAATGATCTTAAGTATGTGAATACTTCAGTCTCAGTCGGCCGGTTTCCCCAGATCGGCCGGGTTGCCCTCGGGTCAGCCGCCCCCGGCCAGACCCGCTCCCCCGCCCAGGAGGTTGTTACATGCGACCCACGAGGTCCTCATTCCGCGTTGCGGCTACAGTCGCCGTTTCCGGATCCCTGGTTGTCGGCTCGCTCATCGGCGCGCCGGCTCAGGCCGCTCCCGCCGCCTCGCCCGACACCGCCGCCGCGATCTCCGCGGAACTCGGCGACCGCTCCGCCGGCTCGTACATCGACGCCAGCGGCAAGTCCGTCGTCACGGTGACCGACGCCGCCGCCGCCAGCAAGGCGAGCAAGGCCGGCGCCGTCGTCCGTTACGTCACCCGCGGTGCCGCCGAGCTCAACCGGGCCACGGCCGAGCTGGAGCGCTCCGCCAAGATCCCTGGCACTGCCTGGTGGAGCGACCCGGTCACCAACCAGGTCGTCGTCTCCGTCGACAGCACCGTCACCGGTGCCAAGCTGGAGCGGGTCAAGGCCGCCGCCGCGCGGGCCAACGGCGCGGTCCGGGTCGAGGCCGAGGCCGGCGTGCTGAGCACCCGGATCTCCGGCGGCCAGGCCATCTACGCCGGCGGGGGCGGGCGCTGCTCGCTCGGCTTCAACGTTCGCAGTGGCAGCACCTACTACTTCCTGACGGCCGGGCACTGCACCAACATCTCGGCCAGTTGGTACTCGAACTCCGCCCAGACCTCGCTGCTCGGCAGCCGTACCGGCACCAGCTTCCCGGGCAACGACTACGGCATCGTGCGGCACAACAACTCCGCCAACGCCGCCGGCAACGTCTACCTCTACAACGGCAGCTACCGCGACATCACCGGCGCCGGCAACGCCTCCGTCGGCCAGTCGGTGCAGCGCTCCGGCAGCACCACCGGCCTGCGCAGCGGCTCGGTGACGGCGACCAACGCCACTGTGAACTACGCCGAGGGCTCGGTCTCCGGTCTGATCCGCACCAACGTCTGCGCCGAGCCGGGCGACAGCGGCGGCTCGCTGTTCGCCGGCGGCACCGCCCTGGGTCTGACCTCCGGTGGTAGCGGCAACTGCCGCACCGGTGGCACGACCTTCTTCCAGCCGGTCACCGAGGCGCTCAGCCGCTACGGCGTCAGCGTCTTCTGATCCACGCACCGCTCGCGGGCCGCCGGAACATTCCGGCGGCCCGCGTCGCGTTGACAGCCACCGCACCCCGCCGGCCGCGACGACGGTCAGCCGGGCCCGGACGGTCCCGGTCGCCGCCGGGAGACCAGCACCGCGGCCAGCGGTACGCAGGCCTCGGCGGCCGCCGCCAGCCGCTCGGTCAGCCCGATCCATGCCCCGTCGGTGAAGAACTCGACGGCGAACCAACCGACCAGCCCGAGGAGGACCGCTGCCGCCGCGAGCGCCAGCCCGCGTACGGATGCCGGCGGGTGGCGGTGCTCCCGGTCGGAAAACGGCCTCGCGCGACGGTGCACCGCCAGGGCCGGCCAGACGGCCAACGCCCCGAACGCGACGCCGGCGGCCACGGCGTGCGTCGTCGAGTCACCGGCCGGGCGCTGCGGGAACGCGACCAGGACCACTGTCGCCAGCCCGCCCAGCGCGAGCAGCGCTCGGCCCGCCGGCGCGGCGCTGACCAGGCCGAGCGCGGTCACCAGGTGACAGAGGCCCAGGCCGGCCAGCCCGACCGTCATGATCCAGCGGTGGTCCGCACCCGTGGCGGCCAGCGCGCTGATGGTCTGCCGCACCGGGTCGAATCCATCGGACTGGGCGGCCTGCGCCAGGGTCCAGCCACCGACGAGGAACAGCGGTGCGCCACCGGCCGACAGCAGGGTCCAACGGGGAACGGCGGACATCGGGCGATCGTAACGTCGCGACAGACGCGTTTCCGGGCCGCACGTTCGGCGACGACTCAGGGCAGCCCGTCGGGTCGCCCGGGAGTGGGGCCGCTCGGTGGTCCGAGCGGATCCGGGGGTAGGACGCCGATGGTCGGCAGGTCCGGGCCGACGCGGACGGTGTCGCCGGCCGACCAGGCGAGGTGCGCCCGTCGGGCGGAGAGGACCGCCAGCAGCGGCCAGAGGGAGACCGCCACCGCCGTCACCCGCTCGGCCAGCCCGGTGCGGGATCCGCTGGTCACCTCGAACGCGCACCAGCCGAAGAGGGCGAGCAGCACGAGCGTGGCGCTCAGCCCCACCGCCCGACGGAACGCCCAGGGCGGCTCCGGTCGGGTGGGGTGCTCGGTGTCGTGACCGCGCGGCAGTCGCAGTGCCGAGCCGGCCGGCCAGAGCACCAGGGCGAGGACGGCCACCGTCGCCGCGATGCCGTGGCTGAGCGAGCCGCCGACCGGCGGCCGGGGAAAGGCGACCAGCGCGATGGTGGCCACCCCGCCGATCGCGAGCAGGAAGCGGCTGGGCAGCCCGGCGGCGTGCAGGACGGCGGCGACGGACAGGTAACAGCAGCCGAGCAGCACCAGGGCCACCACCATGATCCAGGCGTCGGTGGCGTCCTGCCCTGCCAGCTCGCTGATGGTGTCCCGGACTGGGTCGTACCCGACGGGCTGTTGGGCCTGCGCCACCGTCCAACCGGCCACCAGCAGCACGGGCGCCGCCGCCGCCGTGGCGACGGCCCAGTTCGGTACGGGCCGCATTTCGCCACGTTAACCGGCGCGGCTGCCGGGGGAGTGGGGTTCGCCGGTCCACCCCACCAGCGAATCGTGCCGGCCTGCCGGGTGCCCGGAGGCGGGGCGGCCACCCCTGACAGAATGCGGGTGAGGACTGTTCCACGATGAGGAGTTGCCAGCCGTGATCCGTACCCACAATGCCGGAAGCCTGCGCGCCGCGGACGCCGGCTCGACGGTGACGCTCGCCGGCTGGGTGGCCCGCCGCCGCGACCACGGCGGGGTCATCTTCGTCGACCTGCGCGACGGTTCCGGTGTTGTCCAGGTGGTGTTCCGCGAGGAGGATGCGCACGCGCTGCGCAACGAGTTCTGCGTGAAGGTCGTCGGTGAGGTGACCCGCCGCCCGGCCGGCAACGAGAACCCGGAGCTGCCCACCGGTGAGGTCGAGGTGACCGTCGTCGAGCTGGAGGTGCTCTCCGAGGCGGCGCCGCTGCCGCTGCCGGTGGACGACCAGATCGAGGCCGGCGACGACATCCGACTCCGGTACCGCTACCTGGACCTGCGCCGCAGTGGCCCGGCGAACGCGCTGCGGCTGCGCTCGCGCGCCAGCCAGCTCGCCCGGGGCGTGCTGCACGAGCGGGACTTCCTGGAGATCGAGACGCCGACGCTGACCCGCTCGACGCCGGAGGGCGCCCGCGACTTCCTGGTGCCGGTGCGCCTCCAGCCCGGCAGCTGGTACGCGCTGCCGCAGTCGCCGCAGCTGTTCAAGCAGCTGCTGATGGTCGGCGGCATGGAGCGGTACTACCAGATCGCCCGTTGCTACCGCGACGAGGACTTCCGCGCCGACAGGCAGCCGGAGTTCACCCAGCTCGACATCGAGATGTCCTTCGTCACCGAGGACGACGTGATCGACCTCGGTGAGGCGATCGTCTCGGCGCTGTGGAAGGACCTGGCCGGGCACGAGATCACCCGACCGATCCCGCGGATCACCTGGCACGACGCGATGGCCCGGTACGGCTCGGACAAGCCGGACCTGCGTTACGGCGTCGAGCTGACCGAGTTGACCGAGTACCTGCGCGGCACCGAGTTCCGGGTCTTCGCCGGGGCGATCGACGCGGGCGGCTACGTCGGCGCGGTGGTGATGCCGGGCGGCGCGGCGCAGAGCCGCAAGGAGCTGGACGGCTGGCAGGACTGGGCGAAGGCGCGTGGCGCCCGTGGCCTGGCGTACGTGGTGCTGGACGCCGAGACCGGTGAGGCGCGCGGCCCGGTGGCGAAGAACCTCTCCGCCGAGCACCTGGGCGGGCTCGCCGACGCGGTCGGCGCCAAGCCGGGTGACGCGGTCTTCTTCGCCGCGAGCGCCACCACCCGGGAGGCCCAGGAGCTGCTCGGGGCGGCCCGCGTCGAGATCGCCAAGCGGTCCGGCCTGATCGACGAGAGCGCCTGGGCGTTCTGCTGGGTGGTCGACGCGCCGATGTTCGAGCGCACGGACGAGGGCGGTTGGACGGCCGTGCACCACCCGTTCACCTCGCCGAACTCGGAGTGGGTCGACCGGTTCGAGGAGGCTCCGGACCGCGCGTTGGCCTACGCGTACGACATCGTCTGCAACGGCAACGAGATCGGCGGCGGGTCGATCCGTATCCACCGGGGTGACGTGCAGAAGCGGGTCTTCGACCTGCTCGGCATCACTCCGGAGGAGGCGCAGGACAAGTTCGGCTTCCTGCTGGAGGCGTTCAAGTACGGCGCTCCGCCGCACGGCGGCATCGCCTTCGGCTGGGACCGGGTCTGCATGCTGCTCGCCGGCGCGGACTCCATCCGTGAGGTCATCGCCTTCCCGAAGACCCGGGGTGGCTTCGACCCGCTGACCAGCGCCCCCACCCCGATCACCGCCCAGCAGCGCGCCGAGGCCGGCATCGACGCCAAGCCCAAGCCCGCCGCAACGGCCCACACGGGGACGGCCGGCCCCGCAGCCCCGGTAGCAGACCCGGTCTGACCCGCATCTCCTCCCTCTCGCCTCGTTGATCATGGGGTTGGCGGGCCCACGCGTCGGCGTGTCGCTCGTTAACCTCATGATCGACCTAGGTGGGGGAGTGGGCTGGGATGCGGGTGCTTGTCGTCGGGGGTAGTGGGTTACTCGGGCGGTCGGTTTGTCGGCGGGGCCTCGGGCTTGGCTGGTCGGTTGTTGGGACGTTCCACTCCGGTGAGATCGCCGTGCCGGGAGTCGCGGCACGTCGGCTGGACGTGACCGACCGATCCGCCGTGCGCACGCTGGTCGCCGAGGTGCGGCCGGACGCCGTGGTCGGAACCCCCTACCGGTACGGGGACTGGACGGTCACCGCCGACGGGGCCGCGAACGTGGCGCTCGCCGCCGCCGAGGCGGGTGCCCGGCTGGTGCACGTGTCCAGCGACGCGCTGCACGCCGGACGACCCGTGCCGTACGCCGACGACGAACCACCCACACCGGTGCACGCGTACGGTGCCGCGAAGGCGGCGGCCGAGACCGCCGTGCGGGCGATCGACCCGGGCGCGGCCCTGGTGCGGACCTCCCTGATCGTGGGGGAGGGCAGCAAGCAGATCCAGCTCTGCCGGGACGCGCTCGCCGGCCGGGCCACCCTGTTCAGCGACGAGCTGCGCTGTCCGATCGACGTCGCCGACCTGGCCGACGCCGTGCTGGAGTTGGTCGCCTCGGCGTACGCCGGTCTGCTGAACGTGGCCGGTCCGGACGCGGTCAGCCGGGCGGAGCTGGGCCTGCTGGTCGCCGAGCGGTACGGCCTGGACGCGGCCGGGCTGAAGACCACGACCAGCGCGGCGGCCGGCCTGGTTCGCCCGACGGACGTTCGCCTCGACTCCACCCGCGCCGCCGGCCTGCTGCGCACCCGGCTGCGCGGCGTCCGCGAGGTCCTCGCCGCCTGAATGGGCGCGTCCACACTTTCTATGCACAACTCTTGTGCATAGAAAGTGTGCAGAGATAGTGTGCAGTCATGGTGAACGACGAAGGCGTCTCGCGGCCGGCGCTGCGTGAAGTGCGGATCGACAAACGGCAGGTCCGGGTGCTGGCGCATCCGCTGCGAATGCGGCTGGTCGGAGCGCTGCGCGTGAAGGGGCCCGCTACCGCGACCACCCTCGCCGAGCTGCTCGGCACCAACACCGGCGCAACCAGCTACCACCTGCGACAGCTCGCCGAGGTCGGGCTGGTCATTGAGGATCCCGACCGGGGCAGCGGGCGGCAGCGCTGGTGGCAGGCCGCCCACGACGTCACCAACTGGGAGCCGTCTGACTTCGACGACGACCCCGACGCCCGGGCCGCGATCGAGTGGATCCAGGGCGACCAGGTGCGTCTCCTCGCCGAAACCGCCGACCGCTGGTTCGCCACCCAGCACGAGTGGTCGGCCGCCTGGCGGGACGGATTCGGCATGGGCGACATCTTCATGACCATTCCGCCGGATCGGCTGGAAGAACTCAAGGCGGAGGTGTGGCAGGTGCTGGAGCGGTACCACCGCGAGGCCGAGCCCACCGCCTCCACCGACCCGGAAGCCCGCCCGGTGCAGGTGTTCCTGGCTGCCTACCCGTTGCGCGAGGGCCTCCAGTGAGCGCGAGGAGTGAGCCGGGTCTGCGAGCCCCGCAGTCGCGAACGAAAGGCGGCCCAGTGAGCGCGAGGAGTGAGCCGGGGTTGCGAGCCCCGCAGTCGCGAACGAAAGGCGGCCCAGTGAGCGCGAGGAGTGAGCCGGGTCTGCGAGCCCCGCAGTCGCGAACGGAGGTGCCATCGTGAGCGCGCTGACCGTACGCCAGGTTCGGCGTCGTTACCTCACGCTGTACGGCCTGCGCTGGCTGCCCACGGGTCTGATGATCCCGGTGATGATCCTGCTGATGCAGGAGCGCGGCCTGTCGTTGCCGCAGATCGGGCTGGTCGGCACGGCGCAGGGGCTGCTGGTGCTGGCGCTGGAGTTGCCCACCGGTGGGCTCGCCGACGCTCTCGGTCGTCGACCGGTGCTGCTCGCCGCCGGCGTGCTCAACCTCGCCTCGCTGGCGCTGTTCGCGGTGGCCGACTCGTTCTGGCTGTTCTTCGTGGTCTGGGCTCTGCAGGGCGTCTACCGGGCGTTGGACAGCGGCCCGTTGGAGTCCTGGTACGTCGACGCCACCCTGGCCGCCGACCCGGAGGCCGAGTACGAGCGCGGCCTCGGGTACGCCGGCACCGTCATCGGCGGGGCGATCGGCGGTGGCGCGCTGCTCAGCGGTGGTCTCATCGCGCTCGGCCCGATCGGGCCGGTCAGCGCGCTCACGGTGCCCGTGTTGGCCGCCATCGTCGCGCAGGCGGCGGCGCTCGTCGCGCTGGTCGTGCTGCTGGTCGAAGAGCGGCCGGCCACCGGGTTCGCGGCGCTGAGATCCTCGGTGGTCCAGGCGCCCCGGATGATCGGTCAGGCCGTCGGGCTGCTGCGTCGCTCCCGGGTGCTGCTGGCGTTGGTGGCCGTCGAACTGTTCTGGGGCTTCGGCATGGTCACCTTCGAGTCGCTGCTGCCGGTCCGGCTCGCCGAGGTGATCGGTGATCCGGAACGCGCGGCGGCGCTGCTCGGGCCGGCGAACTCGGCCGCCTGGCTCGCCTCGGCGGCCGGCGCGGCACTGACTCCACTGCTGCTGCGCTGGTTCGGCGCCGCCCCGGGTGCGGCCCTGCTGCGCATCCTCCAGGGCGTGACGGTGGTCGGAATGGGGTTGTTCGCCGGACCGGTCGGCGTGCTGGTGGCGTATCTGGCCTGCTACGCCGTGCACGGCGCGTCCAACCCGCTGCACAGTGGGCTGCTGCACCGGCAGGTCGACGGCCCGTACCGGACCAGCGTGCTCTCGCTGAACTCGATGATGGCGCAGCCGGCCGGCGCGCTCGGTGGGGTGGTGCTGACCGCGCTCGCCGCCGCCACCAGCATCAGTACCGCGATGGTGGTCGGCGCTGTGGTGCTGGCCGTCGCCGCACCGCTCTACCTGCCCGCCTGGCTGGCCGGCCGCCGAGCCGTCCCGGCTGTCGAGCCGACCGCGGTTCCGGTACCCGCCGCCGACCGCTGAGGAAGGGGTCCCTCGTCCGCGAGGGGCCCCTGCTGCGGGTCAGGCGAGGCGGATCGAGCTGAGCGGGAGAGTGTTGGTGTAGCCGAGCCGACGGTAGAGCCGCGCCGCACCGACATTGTGCGTGTAGACGCCGAGCCCCACGGTGTCGTGGCGCGCCAGCAGCGCCCGGGTCATCCCTGCGGTCAGGGCCGCGCCCAGCCCTCGACCTCGTTGGTCGGGGGCGACGGTCAGGCCGGCGAGGAAGCCGATGTCGCCCTGGCTGCGGTCCGCGCCGCACGCCACCAACCGGTCGCCGGCCCGGATGCCGTACCAGTCGACCACCCGTGGGTCGCCCGGGCGGGAGGTGCTGGTGGGGAACGACTCGTCGACCAGTGCGGCCAGCGCCGGCTGGTCGGCGTCGGTGAGGCGTACCACCGACTGCTCGTCCGGCTGCGTCGGTGGCGACGTGTCGGTCCAGTGGAAGTCCCAGTCGCTGTGCTCGGCCACCGTCAACCGGTCGGCCAGTAGACCGCGATCGTATCGAGGCAGGTGCAGCCGTTGTCCGGGCTGGAGCATCCCGTCGGCGGCGAGCGCGACACAGATCTCCAGCGCCGGTTGGGCCGGGCCGATCGCGCAGCCGGCCGGTCCGTGCTCGGGCGGGACCAGCCACAGCACCGCGCCATCGCGCCGGTACGCGTGCGCCGGCACGGCCCGCCCGAGCGCGTGCCGGGCGAACGGGTGATGGCCGACGGCGGCCAGGATGGCGCTCCGGTCCTGGAGCACCCGGTCGTCGATGATCATGCGGTTCAGCCTAGGAGCCGGGGGTGGAACGCCCGCGCCGGGCCGGCGCGGGGCGGCCACCTCCACCGTGGAGATTGGCGAGTCGACCGATTGGGTACATCACGCGCCGACCTACTGGGAACCCCCACCGGAGGACCGACATGCTCGCCATTCTCGCGGCCATCGTCTTTGGCTTCGCTCTGCTGCTCGACCTGCTCGACACCAACTTCGGCGCACCCGACCTGTTCAACTGGAACACCCTCGTGCTCATCGGACTGCTCCTCCTCTCGCTCTACCTGGCCGGCGTGGGCAGTGGCCCGCGCGGCGGTGGCGGCGGTGGCGGCGGCCGCTGGTACCGGGGTCGTCGCCCCGGGCGTGGCTGACCGGAACCGATCACCGGTGGCGGGCCCGCGGCGCGATTCCGGCGTCGCGGGCCCGGCCCGGTACTGTCTTCGTGATGGAGTCCGACGCCCTCTTCTCCCTCGGTGAACCCGCCGGGTCGCGCAGCGCGCCCGACGGTCCCGCCGGTGTCGACGGCTTCACCGCGGTGGCCGACGATTCGCCCCTGCCCGTCCGGATGCGCCCGGTGACCCTCGACGAGTTGGTCGGGCAGGAGCACCTGCTCGCCCCCGGCGCGCCCCTGCGGCAACTGGTCTCCGGCGGGGCTCCGATGTCGGTGATCCTCTGGGGCCCGCCGGGCAGCGGCAAGACCACCATCGCGCACCTGGTGGCCGGGGCGACCGACCGCCGCTTCGTCGCCATGTCGGCGCTCTCCGCCGGCGTGAAGGACGTCCGGGCCGTGATCGAGGCGGCTCGCCGTCAGCGTCGCTCCGGCGGCCCGCAGACAGTGCTCTTCATCGACGAGGTGCACCGGTTCAGCAAGACCCAACAGGATTCGCTGCTCGCCGCCGTCGAGGACCGTACGGTCACCCTGCTGGCGGCGACCACCGAGAACCCGTACTTCTCGGTCATCTCACCGCTGCTGTCGCGGTGCGTGCTGCTCACCCTGCAGCCGTTGGACGACGAGGCGGTGCGGGGTCTGCTGCGCCGCGCGGTCGCCGACAAGCGTGGCCTGGGCGGCGCACTCGCCCTGACCACCGAGGCCGAGGATCACCTGGTCCGGCTGGCCGCCGGTGACGTCCGCAAGGCCCTCACCGCCCTGGAGGCGGCGGCGGCCTCCGCCACCGCCCTCGGCAGCGGGCGGATCGACCTCGCCACCGCCGAGCAGGCAGTCGACGTGGCGGCGGTGCGCTACGACCGCGACGGCGACGCCCACTACGACGTGGTCAGCGCCTTCATCAAGAGCATGCGTGGCTCGGACGTGGACGCGGCGGTGCACTGGCTGGCCCGCATGCTCGTCGCCGGTGAGGACGCCCGGTTCATCGCCCGCCGTCTGGTCATCTTCGCCAGCGAGGACGTGGGGATGGCCGATCCCGGTGCGCTGAGCGTCGCGACCGCCGCCGCGCACGCTGTCGAGTACGTCGGGCTGCCCGAAGCGCAGCTCAACCTCGCCCAGGCGGTGATCCACCTGGCCACCGCGCCCAAGTCGAACTCGGCCACCACCGCCATCGGCGCCGCGATCGCCGACGTCCGGGCCGGTCGCGGCGGCCCGGTGCCGCGAGGGCTGCGCGACGCGCACTACGCCGGCGCCCGAGGGTTGGGCCACGGGACCGGCTACCGCTACCCGCACGACGACCAGCGCGGCGTGGTCACCCAGCAGTACGTCCCGGACGACCTCGTGGGCACCGACTACTACCAGCCCAGCCCGCACGGCGCCGAGCGGTCGGTGGCCAGCCGGCTGCCGCTGCTGCGCCGGATCGTGCGTGGTCTGGCGGCCCCGGCCGCCCGCCCGGAGACGCCGGCATCCGAGCCGTCCGTAACGGCGCAGACCGCGCCAGCGCTATCCCCGGGGGTCACCCGCCCGACGACGGGCACGGGTGCCCCCGGCACGATGCAGGACAGCGGCACCGACGCCGCAGGAGAGGGTCAACAGTGAGATCGCGTGGTGGGGACCGCCCGGACGAGGGCCCGGACGAGGGGCGCGATCCCCGCGCCAAGACCCGCCGTTGGGGTCGCGGTCGGGCCGCCGAGCCCGAGCCGGAGGAGCCGGTCGCCGGCGAGGAGTTCGGCTGGATCGACGACCTGCGTTCGGCCAAGCAGCAACGCACCGAGCTGGGCCCGGACGGCGCACCGGCGGAGCCGAACCGACCCCGCGGGGGCATGCCGCCGGCAGACCCGCCCGGGCCGCCGACACAACCCGCCCCGCGTACGCCGGCGGAGCCGCCTGGTGCGCGCGGCAGCGGCCCGGAGTCCTCGACGCCGCCAGCCCCGCGCCAGAGTGGACCGGGCGGTGCCGCCGCCCGTCGACCGGTCGACGGCCCCTGGCCGGGGGAGGCGCCGCCAGCGGGCCGTCGCCCGGACGACGGGCCACCCGCAGTCGGCCCCGGCGCCCCCGGGCAGCCGCCGCGCCGAGGAGTGCAGCCGGTGCCCGGCGCCCGCGCCGCCGTACCACCGCCGGCACCCACCGCCCGCCCGGGCGGGGGTGACCCGGCCGGCCCGCAGGGGCCTCGGCCGACACCCGACGGGCCTGGCGGCCCGGCCCGTTCCCGTGGTACGGCGGTCCCTCCCGGCCCACCCGTTGGCCCACCGACCTCAGGCGCCCCGACCGGCCGTCGCCCGGACGCCGCTGTTCCACCGGGCCGTCATCAGGACCCCGCCGCACCCGGCGGGCATCCCGACGCGATGCCGCCGCTGCGCCGTCCGGACGCTGGTCCGGCGGGCCGCCGACCCGGCCCCGATCAGCCGGTCCCGCCCGGCCGTGCCGTGCCGCCCGCCGACGGCACGCCCGCCGGTCGGCGCGCCGCCGGCCCGACCGACCCGGCGCGGGCCGCCGGAGCACCTGCCGCCCCCGGGCCGGCCCGCTTCGACGGCGCACCGGCTGGCGTCGTGCCGCCGCCCGCGGACGGCCTGCGGCCCGACCCCGCCATCGAGCGTGATTCGCGTACCGGCCGGCGTCGCCCGGGCCCGGCCGACCCCGGTGCACCCGAGCCCACCGGGCGGCGCGCTTCCGAGCGCCCCGCTCCGGCGGCCGGCGGGCGTCGCCGCGCCGCCGAACCCGACGAGCCGGTGGTGCCCCGCTCGGGCAACGCCCCACCCGTGCCCCGTGCGGGCAACGCCCCATCCGTGCCCCGCTCGGGCAACGCGTCGTCGGTGCCCGAGGCGACCGGTGCGCACAGCGGCGCCCTGCCCACCACCGGCCCCGCCGACGGCACCGGTCGCCGCCGTGTCGTCTCCGACGAACCGGAACGTCGAACGCCCCCCGGTGGCGAACCCCGCCCGGACCGGCCGGACCGCCCGGAGCGGCCCGCGGACTGGCTCCGCCAGGCCGGCCGACTGCCACACACCGACCCTGGCCTGCCGGTCGTCAACCGCCGAGACGGCAGCCCGCCGGCCGGGGGACGCCGTCCGGCGCCGCCCACCGGGCCGGCAGACCTCGCCGACCAGGCGTCCGGTCGGCTCGCCGTGCCGGACCCGGCCGCGGAGCAGACCGCCGCCCGCCGGCCCGCCGGCCCGCCGGTCGACCCGGGCGCGGACACACCGACCGGTCGTCGCGCCGCCCGACCCGACGGTTCGGGATCCACCGGCGAGCAGGCGCTGCCCTATCCGCCGCCGCCCGGCGAACGGCCCGCCCGTGGGCGGGGCGCTGCGGCAGTACCCCCTCCGGACCCCACCGGCCGGCGTGGCCGTGCCGTGGCAGGCCCCGGCCCGGACGCACCGCCCGCCCCGGACCCGACGGGCCGACGGCGTCGTCCAGCAGCCGAGCCCGGCCCCGACGGTACGGCCGGCCCCGGTCGACCCGGCCCCGCCGGCGACCACGGCGACGATCCCTACGCCGCTGGCCGAGCCGCCCCCGGCGCCGGTCCCGCGGCTCGGGGCGCCGCCCGCTCCGCCCCACCCGGCCGGGCCCGGCCCGTGCCCGGCGACGCGCCGGCACCCGGCCCCGGGCACCGTGGCGCTGACGGCCCACTGCGCGCCGGCCCGGGTGGCGAGGCGGCACCCCGGGACGCGACCCGACCGGACGGTCCGGCTCGTGCGGCGGTGCCGCAGGGCGTGGATGGTCCGCCACGTTCACGTCCGGACGGCCCGGCTCGTGCGGCGGTGCCGCCGGGTGTGGATGGTCCGCCACGGTCACGTCCGGATGGCCCGGCTCGCGCCGCCGTCCGCCCACCCGGCGGGCAGCCGCCCACCGACGAGCGGACTACCGGTGAACCGGGGACGGCCCGTGCTGGTGCGCCGGTCGGTCGGCCTACGCCGGCCGACCGTGCCGCCGGACGCGCCCTGCCACCGAATCGGGAGCCCGGTCGTGCCGAGCCGAGCGGGGTCGCGCCAGTGCCGCCGCCCGGACGCGGCGGCGAGCCGGTCGGCGTGGCCCGCGCCGCCGCCGCGGTGCCCTCGGCGTCCGCTCCGGTGGACCGGCCGGCACCGGAGCCCTCCGACGAGCCGGCGCTGCGTTCGGCCGGACAGGACGCGCCGGACGACGACGCCGCACCGGGTGCCCGTTCCGAGGAACGCCGGCAGACCCGTGAACGGCGCCGCCTGCGCGCGGCGGTGTTGGCGCTGGTCAGCGTCGTGCTGCTCGGCGCGGTGCCGCTCTTCTTCGGCATCCGGACGCTGAGCCGTGACCCGGTCTTCGACAACCTGGACCAGCTCAACGTGCCCGGGTGGGCGGCCGCGAAGACTGTCGACGACGTCAGCGGCAGCCGCTGGTGCCTGCTCGACTGCCGGCTGCGGGAGCGCACCGTGACCTCGGAGAAGGCGCCCAAGGAGACGGCGCAGGTCTACGAGGACGCGCTGCGCCAGGACGGGTGGCAGCCGTGGAAGGTGAGCCGCTGCCCGGAGCAGCAGACGAAGGGCAGCTACACCTGCTGGCGTCGCGACGAGTTGACCCTCGACCTGTGGGTACGCGAGCCGACCTGCGTGCCGCCGCCGGTCGACGGTGAGCCGGCGGTCGTGCCGTCCGCCGACCCGTCGGCCGACCCGTCCGCCGACCCGTCGGCCGCTGCGACCGAGTGCACCGGCTCGTTGGTGTCGGTGAAGGTGCGCAATGCGATCGACGACGAGCGGACCAGGCCGCAGCCGACCACCGACCCGTCACTGACCGGTGAGGACCCGTTCCCAACTGTCAGTGCGGATCCGCTGGGCGAGCTGACACCCTCACCGTCCTGAGCCGGTCTCCATCACGGACGGTAGGGTCTGGGGCTGGCGGCACGCCCGCCACCGGTGACAGCCGACGGCTCGGCGGCCGGTACGGGTGCCATGGTTGTGTGTTCCGGGGACGTCGGGTCCTGCGGAACTCTGCTTGAGGAGGACAGGCGTGGGCGACATTGGAGCGATCGCGGCGCTGATCGCGGCAAGCGCGTTCGCGGTGCTGGTGCTCATCCTGACGCTGCCCATCCTGCGGCTGCGGCACACGGTTGACGCCACCACCCGCATGATCAACGACCTCAACGATCGGACCGCACCGCTGCTCGGTGACGTGAACACCACTGTGAAGAACGTCAACGTCGCGCTGGAGCAGGTGCAGACCTCGCTCGACGGTGTGAACCTCCAGCTGGCGAAGGTCGACACCATGACCAGCCACGCGCAGAACGTCACCGCCAACGTCGCCAACCTGGCCACCGTCGTCTCCGCCGCTGCCGCCAACCCCCTGGTCAAGGTGGCCGCGTTCGGCTATGGCGTGCGTAAGGCCGCCGCCGGCCGCCGGCACGCCGAGACCGAGCGCGAGGTACGCGACACCATCAAGCAGCAGCGACGGGCCGCGCGACGCGGCAACAGCTGACCGGCCCGGCGCAGCAGGAGGTAGCGGACATGAGGCGCTTGTTCTGGCTCGGTATCGGGGTCGCCGTCGGGGTGATCGTGGTCCGCAAGGCGACCCGGACCGCGCAGGCGTACACGCCGGCGGGCATCGCCAGCTCACTGACGGAATCCGCTGGCGGGCTCGTCGAGTCGCTGCGTAGTTTCGTGGAGGACGTCCGGGTCGGGATGGCCGAACGCGAGCAGGAGATCCACCACGCGTTCGCCCAGGGCGAGGCGTTCGACGATAAGTTCGCCGACCTGCGGGAAGACCCGCGAATCGGCGATCGAGAAATCTTTCCGGAGGAACACCAGCGATGAAGACGGCGGAGATCAAGCGGCGGTACCTCGCGCACTTCGAGGCGAATGGCCACACCGTGGTGCCGTCCGCTCCGCTGCCCGCCATCAGCGACCCGAACCTGCTGTTCGTCAACGCCGGCATGGTGCAGTTCGTCCCGTACTTCCTGGGTCAGCAGACGCCCCCGTACCAGCGGGCGGTCAGCGTGCAGAAGTGCATCCGTACCCCGGACATCGACGAGGTCGGCAAGACCAGCCGGCACGGCACGTTCTTCCAGATGAACGGCAACTTCTCCTTCGGGGACTACTTCAAGGCCGGCGCGATTCCGCTCGCCTGGGACCTGGTCACCAAGTCGCAGGCCGACGGCGGGTTCGGGCTGGACCCGGAGCGGGTCTGGCCGACGGTGTACCTCGACGACGACGAGGCGTACGAGATCTGGCGGTCGGTGGGGGTTCCCGCCGAGCGGATCGTGCGCCGGGGCAAGGCGGACAACTTCTGGTCGATGGGCATTCCCGGGCCGTGCGGTCCGTGCTCCGAGCTGTTCTACGACAGGGGCCCGGAGTACGGCCGTGAGGGCGGCCCGGCGGTCGACGAGGACCGCTACATGGAGTTCTGGAACCTCGTCTTCATGCAGTTCGAGCGGGGTCCGGGCACGACGAAGGACGACTACCCGATCCTGGGTGACCTGCCGGCGAAGAACATCGACACCGGCATGGGCCTGGAGCGGATGGCCTCGATCCTGCAGGGTGTGGACAACCTGTACGAGATCGACGAGGTCCGGCCGATCCTGGCCCGGGCGGCCGAGCTGACCGGTAAGCGCTACGGCGCGCACTCCGGGCACGTGGCCAGCGAGTCGCACCCGGACGACGTCCGGCTGCGGGTGATCGCGGATCACGTGCGCACGGCGTTGATGCTGATCGGCGACGGTGTGACCCCGTCGAACGAGGGTCGCGGGTACGTGCTGCGCCGGATCATGCGCCGGGCGATCCGGTCGATCCGGCTGCTGGGCTGGCAGGATCGGGCGCTGCCCGAGCTGCTGCCGGTGGCCCGGGACTGCATGGCGCCGTCGTACCCGGAGCTGGCGACCGACTTCGACCGGATCGCGGACTACGCGTACGCGGAGGAGGAGGCGTTCCTGTCGACCCTGCGGGCCGGCACGACGATCCTGGACACCGCGATCGCGGAGACCCGCACGGCGGGCGGCTCCGCGCTGTCGGGCGCGAAGGCGTTCCAGCTGCACGACACGTACGGCTTCCCGATCGATCTGACCCTGGAGATCGCCGCGGAGCAGGGCCTCACTGTCGACGACGAGGGGTTCCGGCGGCTGATGGCCGACCAGCGGACCCGGGCGAAGGCGGACGCGCAGGCCCGCAAGACGGGGCACGTCGACCTGTCGGCGTACCGGTCGGTGCTCGACGCGGGTGGGCCGGTGACGTTCACCGGGTACAGCGAGGTGTCCCGCGAGTCGACGGTGCGGGCGTTGCTCGGCGCCGACGGCCCGCGCCAGGCGGCGACCGAGGGCGACACCATCGAGCTGGTGCTGGACACCACGCCGTTCTACGCCGAGGGCGGTGGCCAGCAGCCTGACCAGGGCATGATCACGGTTGGCGGCGGGCAGGTCGAGGTGCTCGACGTGCAGCAGCCGGTGCCCGGTCTGATCGTGCACCGCGCCCGGGTGATCCGGGGTGAGGTGCGCGCTGGTGAGGCCGGCTTCGCCGAGATCGACACGACCCGGCGTCGGGCGATCTCCCGGTCGCACACCGCCACGCACCTGGTGCACCAGACCATGCGTAACTTCCTCGGTGAGTCGGCGACGCAGGCCGGGTCGCTGAACGCCCCCGGTCGGCTCCGGTTCGACTTCAACACCCCGACCGGGGTGTCGCCGAGCGTGTTGCGCGACGTGGAGCAGCAGGTCAACGAGGTGCTCCTGGCCGACCTGGAGGTGCACGCCTTCATCACCTCGTTGGACGAGGCGCGGCGGATCGGCGCGATGGCGCTCTTCGGCGAGAAGTACGGCGAGGAGGTGCGGGTCGTCGAGGTGGGTGACTACGCCCGGGAGCTGTGCGGCGGCACGCACGTGGCCCGCTCGGCCCAGCTCGGCCTCGTGAAGATCCTCTCCGAGTCGTCCATCGGTTCCGGTGTCCGCCGGGTCGAGGCGCTGGTCGGCATGGACGCCTTCGGCTTCCTGGCCAAGGAGCACCTGTTGGTCTCCCGGCTGGCCGAGCTTTACCGGGTGCCCAACGATCAGGTCGCCGACCGGGTGGAGCAGACAGTCACCCAGCTTCGCGACGCCGAGAAGGAGTTGGAGAAGCTGCGCGCCCAGCTGGTGCTGGGCGGTGCGGCGGCGCTCGCGGCGCAGGCCAAGGACGTACGCGGGGTCGCGTACGTGGGCACCGAGGCGCCGGAGGGCGCGGCCGGCAACGACGTGCGCACCCTGGCCCAGGAGATCCGCGGCAAGATCGACCCGGCGCGGCCGGCGGTCGTCGCGGTGGCGGCGCGGTCGAACGGCAAGGCGTCCCTGGTGGTCGCGGTCAACGCGGCGGCGCGGAGCCGTGGCCTGGCCGCGTCGGATCTGGTGAAGGCGGCGTTCTCCGGGCGCGGCGGTGGCAGCCCCGATCTGGCCCAGGGCGGCGGTCTACCCGCGGCCGAGGCGCCGAACCTGCTGCTCACCGTCGAGAAGGCGATCACTGAAGCGTGATGGATCATCACCGTGAGTCAGGGTGGGCCAATTGGTCCGCCCTGGTTCGTACCCGAGCGGTGGTGACGTTCGGTGGCTGAGCTGACGCGTGGTGTGCGAATCGGCGTGGACGTTGGTCAGGTCCGGGTGGGCATCTCGCGCTCGGATCCGGACGGGATCCTGGCAACGCCGCTGGTCACGCTGGCGCGCGATCTCACGGCGGCGCCGGACGCGGTGCCGAGCGACCTCGCCGAGCTGGCCGCGTTGGTGGCTGAGCACGAGGCCGTCGGGGTTGTCGTCGGTCTTCCGGTCAATCTCGCCGGCAAGCACGGCCCTGCGGCCGTCCATGTGAAGGCGTACGCTGACCGACTGGTCGATGTGATAGCGCCTGTCCCGGTAACGCTCACTGACGAGAGGATGTCGACCGTGGTCGCTTCTCGTAGGCTTGCCGAGCGTGGCGTCCGAGGTAAACGTCAACGTGCGGTTGTCGATCAGGCGGCCGCGGTGGAGATCCTGCAGAGCTGGCTGGACGCGCAGCGGAGGCGGACGTAATGATCGACGATCTGGATCTTGGGTTCGACGAGCCGGAGCGGGGGGAGAAGGGTCGGCACCGGCGCGGCTTCCGCAAGCGCAAGGGCGGGTCCGGCGGCGGACGGGGCAAGACATTCCTGGCCCTGCTGATGGCCCTGCTCCTGCTGGGCGGCATCGGCGGCGGCGCGTTCTACGGCTTCGACCGCATCCAGAACTACTTCGTCACCCCCGACTACGACGGCAGCGGGGCCGGTGAGATCACCGTCGAGATCAAGAACGGCGCGCTGCTCGCCGACATGGCCGACGCCCTGGTAGCTGCCGACGTGGTGAAGAGCCAGAAGGCCTTCATCGAGGCGGCCGAGGCCAACTCGCGCAGCAAGAACATCCAGCCGGGCACGTACAAGCTGCGCAAGCAGATGAGCGGCGCGAGCGCGGTGACAGCGATGCTCGACCTGAAGAACAAGATCGTCAACGGGCTGACGATCCCCGAGGGCCGCACGAGCTTCAACATCTACAAACTGCTCTCCGAGAAGACCAAGATCCCGGTGAAGAACTTCCAGGCCGCCGCGAAGGACCCGGAGGCGCTCGGCGTGCCGGAGTGGTGGTTCAAGCGCGACGACGGCAAGAAGTCCGTCAAGTCCATCGAGGGCTTCCTGTTTCCGGACACCTACGAGATCCCGCCGAAGTCCACGGCCGAGAGCATCCTCAAGCTGATGGTGAACCGCTTCCTCTCGGTGAGCGGCGAGATGAAGTTCGCCGACCGGGTGCAGGAGGAGCGCAAGGTCAGCCCGTACGAGGCGCTGATCGTTGCGTCGCTTGCACAGGCCGAGGCGGGCAACAAGGACGACCTGGGCAAGGTCGCCAGGGTGGCGTACAACAGGGTGTACGGCGAGTTCCCCTGTAACTGCCTGGAGATGGACGTCACGGTCAACTACTGGTTGGAGGCGACCGGAAAACCGACCAAGACCTCGGCCGAGATGAACCAGTCGGAGCTGCTCGACACCACGAGCCCTTACAGTCGCAAGCTGCGCGGCATGATCCCCACCCCGATCAACAACCCGGGCAAGCAGGCCCTGGAGGGGGCGATGGACCCGCCGTCCGGCAAGTGGCTCTACTTCGTGGCGATCGACAAGCAGGGCCACTCTGCCTTCGCCGAGACGTACGAGGAGCAGAAGCGCAACGAGGCCAAGGCCAAGGAGGCTGGGGTCATCTGACCGTGTCGGTCGAGTTGGCCTGTCGAACGTCGTGACCAACTGTCACGCTGGGTTGGTTGACGATAACGCATTGATCAACGCCGTCCTTCCCCCCTAGACTGCTGCTGTCCTAATCGACAGCCATGAGAACGGGGAGTGGTCGTGACTACGAAGAGATGGACGGCGCGAGTCGGAGCAGTTGCCTCGACGGCTATGGTCGTACTTGCGTTCGCGGCGGTGCCGGCCCAGGCAGCGGTGATTAGCAAGAGCACCACCGGCGCCGCTGGGCGGGCCGTGTACATCAAGAATGGTGACTGGGACCTCTTCGCGCGGGACCCGCTGACCGACGGCCACTGCGCTCGCTGGCAGGAGCGCGCACCGGGCAGCAGTTCGTGGTCGTGGAAGGGCAACTCGATCTGTACCTCATCGGAGGGCTGGGCAGCCTTCGCGCGGTCGGGTTACTCCTACCGGATCTGCCGCACCGGCATCGGCAACTGCTCCTCCGTGGCCACTCTTCCCTGATACCGGCGAAGGGCTGGCCGGACCCGGTCGATGAGCAGGGCTCAACAGCTGGCGGAGTAAGTCTGCCTTGACAACATAAAGGCTCCCTTCCCAACGGCGATCGATGATGCGATCGCAATCGGGAAGGGAGCCTTTATGCGTCGACCCTGATGCGCAATTGCCGCGTCAGTGTCAGTGTCAGTGTCAGTGACTCGTACCGGTCCACGTGCCGGTGCGCGGTCCCGCCAGGTCCGGGTCTTGGCGGCGGCGTTGGAGCCGAACTCCCCGTCGATGAAGCTGGTGCCGGCGGTTTCGCCAACGTCGATGGGGTCAAGCGATGACCCGGTCGCGCAGGGTGGCCGCAGAACCCGTTCCCTGGTGTCCGGGCCAGGGCGCTGGGTACTGTCGATCCCGACGTGCGGGGGAGAGCGGGGACGTGATGTCGACAGTGACCGGGCCGCCGGCTGCGACCGGCGGTGATCGTGTCGATTCGTAGGGCCGCGGTGCTGGGCAAGCCGATCGCGCACTCCCTCTCCCCGGTGATCCACACTGCGGGTTACGTCGCCGCCGGGCTGACCGGGTGGTCGTACACCCGGATCGAGTGCGCGGCGGCGGAGCTGCCGGATCTGGTCGCCGGCCTGGGCCCGGAGTGGGCCGGGTTGTCGGTGACCATGCCGGGCAAGGAGGCGGCGCTCGCCGTGGCCGACGCCGCGTCGCCGGTCGCCGCCGCGGTCGGCGCGGCCAACACGTTGGTACGCCGTCCGGACGGCTCCTGGTACGCGGACAACACCGACGTCGCCGGCATGGTGCTGGTGCTCACCGACGCCGGCGTGACCGCCGGTGCCGCCGTGGCGGTGCTCGGTGCCGGCGGGACGGCCCGCGCCGCGCTCGCCGCCGCCGCGCAGCTCGCGTGCTCGTCGGTGACCGTGGTGGCCCGCCGACCGGAGGCGGTCGACGAGTTGCGCCCGGTGGCCGACGCGCTGGGTGTCGCGCTGACGCCCGCGCCATGGGACGACGCGCCCCGGCAGTTCGCCGCCGCCGACGTGGTCGTGTCCACGGTGCCGAAGGGGGTCGCCGACCCGTTGGCCGGCGCGGTGGCCTGGCGGCCGGGCGCGGTGTTCTTCGACGCGCTCTACGACCCGTGGCCGACACCGCTGGCGACGGCCGCCGACGCGGCAGGCTGCCGGATCGTCTCCGGTCTGGATCTGCTGCTGGCCCAGGCGGTCGGGCAGTTCGAGCAGTTCACCGGCGTGGCCGCGCCGAGGGCGGCGATGGCCGCCGCGCTGACTGCCGCTCGCGCCGCCTGACGGACCGAACAGACACACCCGGAACAGACGGACCCGTGACGGTCGCATGTGCCGTGACACGTCCCGGTAGCTCTCCCCACCCGTCCCGTTGACTCCACGCGTGCTCCGCGGGCAAGGTGGAGGGCGGGCTTCGGTCGCATCTGCGGCCAGAGCCCGCTGATGTCCCCGGGGCCGTTTCTTAGCTGATGGTTAAGACGCGCTTACGGGAAACTGTCCTACCTGCCACATCTCCTGGTCATCGATACGCTGCTCACCGTTACGGACGCAGACACAGGGAGTTTCCTTGACCAGGCACGGACTGCACCGCATCACCCGGTTCCGTTCTGGACCCCGGCGTAAGGCGATTGCCATCGGCGTGGTCGGCGGCTCGGTGGTGGCCGGCATCGTGGCGACCATGATGCCGCTGCTGGCCAGCGACGACCTGTCGATCCGGGCGGCGGCGGACACCACCGCCACCGCGGTGTCGCAGGACGGTGACAACGCGGCCAAGTCGACGCTGGCCACCTGCGCGACGCGCTGCGACGGCAACCCGCGCGGTGGCCGCGAGGCGGTCATCGAGTTCGCGGTGACCACGGTGCCGGCCACAGCGGTCAACGTCCGGGCGACGCTGCGGGTGCACGCCTGGCAGCAGTTCGCCGCGACGGTGACGGCGCACGCCTCGCCGCTGAGCGCCCGCGAGTCGCGGCCTCCCCTGACGTCGGCCGGTGCCGCACTGGACAGCGTGACCAGTGTGTCCAAGGGCTTCAACGAGTGGGACGTCTCCAAGCTGGTCACTGGCAACGGCACCTGGACGGTGTCGTTGGCACAGAGTGGCCTGGAGAGCCGGATCTACTGGGCGTCGGTCGAGAACCGCAACCCGGACCTGCGGCCCAGCCTGCTGATCAGCTACGACCTCGGGGCCCGGCCGTCGCCGGTGACCCCCACCCGGCCGGCGCCGCCGCCGTCGCCGAGCGCGTCGCCGACCACCTCGCCGAAGCCGTCGCCGACCATCGCCCCGACCCGGACGGCCACCCCGAGCGCCAGCGGCACCCTCCCGTCCGGCAAGTGCGGGTCCGTCTCGGACAAGCTCGTCCCGTCCTGCGGCGCCTGGTGGGGCATGTACTCGCCCGCCGGAGCGGCCGGCGGCTGGGACCACGGCAAGGCCGTCGCCGACGTGGAGACGCAGGTCGGGCGCAAGTTCGACATCGTGCACCGCTACCACGACTTCTCCAACGCCGGCAGCAACGGCGCCTTCCCCGACGTGTACGAGTCGCAGCAGATGCGCGAAGGCCGGTTGATGTTCTTCGCCTGGGAGTCCCGTGACTTCTCCGCCGGCACCACCCTCAAGTGGTCGGATGTCTACGGCGGCAAGCAGGACGACACCATCGACGCGGTGGCGGGCCGGATCCGCGCCGCCGGTGTGCCCGTCTTCATCGGCTTCGACCACGAGCCAGAGGACGAGCCGGCCAAGGGCAGCGACGCCGACTTCGTCCGGGCCTGGCGCTATGTCCACGAGCGGTTCGCCAGCGCGGGTGCGACAAACGCGGTCTGGGTCTGGACGATGATGGGTTGGTCCGGGCACTACTCCCGGTACGCCGGCCTGTACCCCGGTGACCGGTACGTCGACTGGGTGGCCTACGACCCGTACAACTTCCACGTCTGCAACGGCAGCACTGTGTGGAAGAGCCCGAGCACCACTGTCGGTGGCTTCTACCGGTGGCTGGACGAGAACGGCATCGGCGCCGGCAAGCCCCGGATGCTCGCCGAGTTCGGCACCAACTTCAACTCCGCCGACCTGGGCGCCAAGCAGCGCTGGTTCCAGGAGTTCCCGGCCGCGTTGAAGGCACACCCGAAGATCAAGGCGGCGATCTACTTCAACTCGGCCGGAATGACCAGCCGTACGTCGACCTGCGACATGACGATGAATCACGACGCCTCGGCGGTGGCCGGCTTCAAGCAGGCCGGGCAGGACCCCTACCTGCGGCAACCCACCGGAGGTAGCCGCTGACGTTCGAAACGGGCTGACAACACGGCGTTCGCCGGAGGTCGGGCATCCGATCCTCCGGCGTTCTGTCGGCTTGCGGATTCATGCACCGCCCAATCGGCGGATTTTGTTAACCAGGCTGGACGAGGCACGCTACCTCGGGTTCTCATCCAATCTGGAGGCGCAGCGTGCCCAAACTCTCGCACTTGTGGCGTTTTGCAGGACGACGTCGTACTCGGGCGGGGATGGTCGCGTTGGCGATCATCGCCGCAGCTCTGGGCGTGCCCACGACCGCGTCGGCCGCGGTGGTGCCGGTCCCGGTCACGGCGACCCTGGTGTCGGCGAACCCCGCCGACGCGACCCCGCACGCGCGAGACGGTGAGACCCGTGCCTTTGCGCAGGTGGGCAACACGGTCTTCGTCGGCGGCAGCTTCACCCAGCTGCGGCAGACCGCCAGTTCCGCGTGGATCACGCAGCGCTACCTCTTCGCGTACGACCGGACCACCGGCACCATGTCGACGACCTTCCTGCCGGTGCTCGACGGCGCGGTCAACACCCTGCTCGCCGGCCCCGGCGGCACGCTGATCGTCGGCGGCACCTTCAAGAACGTCAACGGCGTCTCCCGGAAGAACCTGGTGGCGCTCAACCCGTCCACCGGCGCGATCATCGACAGCTGGGTCGGGCGCTCCGACGGCGGCACCGTCCGTGACCTGGCGTTGGACGGCAACTGGCTGTACGTGGCCGGTGCGTTCAACTGGCTCAACGGCACCGCGCACTCCGGTCTCGGTCGGCTCAACGCGACCACCGGCGCGATCGACCCGAGCTTCAACATCAACGCCACGGTCGGGCGGCACAGCACCACGTCGTACGTCTGGACCATCGACGTCGCGCCGGACGGCGACACCCTTGTCGTCGGCGGCAACTTCACGCTCGTCAACGACCTGCCGCGCAACCAGATGGCGTTGGTGGACGTCTCCGGGACCCCCACGGTGCTCGACTGGAGCACCGACAAGTTCGTGCCGCCGTGCGCGGCGCCGACGACCTTCGTGCACTACGTGCAGGACGTGAAGTTCGGCGGCGACGGCAGCTGGTTCGTGGTCGGCACCAACGGCGGCGCCGGCTGGCCGACCGCGTACTGCGACGCCCTGGTCCGCTTCGAGACCGCCGCGCGGGGCAGTGGCCTGCTCGCCACCTGGGTCGACTACACCGGCAACGACACCATCACAGCGGTCGAGGTGGCGGACAACGTCATCTACCTGGGCGGGCACTTCCGCTGGGTCAACAACCCGAACGCCAGCGACAACGCCGGCCCGGGCGCTGTCGACAGGCTCGGCATCGCCGCCGTCTCGCCGGCGACCGGCATGCCGGTGAACTGGAACCCGCGTCGCAGCGGCAGCGCCTCGATGCCGTCGGGCACCAGCAACTGGGGCTCCTCGGTGCCGGTGCTCTGGCGCGGCTCGGACGGCCTGTACTTCGGGCACAACTCCGACGGCATGGGCGAGGAGTACCACGGTCGGCTCGGTATGTTCCCGCTCGCCGGTGGTCGCACCTTCACTCCGAAGAACCCGCCGTCGGCCACCACCGGCAACCTCTACCTGGGCACCGCCTCGGGCACCGTGGCGAAGGTGCCGTTCGACGGGACCGCGTTGGGCACCGCGACCAGCGTCAGCCAGCCCGCGTACACGGCGGCCGGCGCGACCTGGCGGGTGGACGACCGGATCTACTGGTCGCACACGGTGGCCGGCACCCCCACCGGTAGTCGGATCGACGTCTCGCTCTTCAACGGGGGCGCGATCGGCTCGCCGTGGGAGGCGTCCGGCTACAACGACTGGTACAACCCGGCGTTGCTGACCGGCGCCTTCTTCCTCGACGGCCGGCTCTACTACACCCGTACCGGGGCGAACAGCCTCTACTACCGCTACTTCGAGATCGACGGCAACTATCTCGGTGCCACCGAGTTCGCCCTCCCCACCACGGGTGTGACCTGGTCCGCGGTGCGGGGCATGGCCTGGGTGGGCGGCCGGATCGTCTACGGCTCCACCGACGGCGCGCTGCGGAGTGTGCCGTTCGACCCGACGGCCGCGCCGAGCGCGGTGGTCAACGGCACCACGGCGACCGTCGTCAGCAGCGCGACGCCCGAGTTGTCCTGGTCTACCCCATCGACATTCTTCTCCGTACAGTAAGGGTCAACCGTTCGTAACGGAGCATCGGTAGATTGTTCACGTTGGGCCGGTGGCGGGTACCACCGCCGCCGGCCCGCGACGGTGGGGGAGGGTCGTTGCTCGGCGCCGCTGGCATCCGAACGAGACGCTTGGTGCGTCTGGTCTTCGCGGTCAAACGCGGCTGGTATCAGCTCCGTTACCGACGGTTGACGCTCGGTCGGGACGTGGAGATCCGTGGCCGCATCCGGTTGCGGCGCGGCGTGCGGGTGACCATCGGGGACCGCACCCGGCTGAACAAGCTCGTCCGCTTTGCCGGCCCCGGCGAGGTTCGCGTCGGCGCGGACTGTCTGCTCAATGCCACCTGGATCGGCACCTGGACGTCGGTGACGGTGGGGGACCGGTGCCTCCTGTCGGACTGCGAACTGCTCGACAACGACTTCCACAACCTGCCCCCCGAGCAGCGGCACGCTCCGCCCGGCCCGCTCACCCGTGCCCCCATCGTTCTCGAGGACAACGTCTGGGTCGGTGCCCACGCCCTGGTCCTGAAGGGCGTACGGGTCGGCCGGGACAGCGTCGTCGGCGCGGCGACTGTGGTCCGGACCGACGTACCACCCGGCGTCGTGGTCGTCGGCAATCCTCAACAGACGGTGAAGAAGTTCCATGACTGATGCAGCGCCCGCCCCCTGGCCCACGGACGGCCCGTCCTCCGGCACCTCCCGTTCCGTGACACTGACCGACCTGCTGCGGGTGCCGATGCACCGGTTGCGGTTGGTGGCGGCGGTCGCCATGGTCGGTCTGCTCGTCGCGCTCGGCTACGTGCTGCTGGTGCCTGCGGCGCAGTCCGCGAGCGCCGTGGTCGCGGTCCGGCCGGTGGTGACCGACGCCTTCACCCCCAGCGGCGCGGGCGCCGACCGTGCGGTCAACATGAACGTGGAAAGCGGCATCGCCACCGGCACCGAGGTGGTGCAGCGGCTCGCCGAATCGGCCGGCGGCGACCCGCGTGACATCCGTGACGCCCTCGAGGTCGAGGTGCCCACCGGCGGGCAGATCCTGCGCTTCACCTACCAGGCGCGCGAGGCGCACCAGGCCGTGCAGAGCGCCAACATGGCCGCCGAGGCCTACCTGAGCGTGCGCCGGACCATGTACGAGCAGCAGCGCGCCGAGATGCTGCGCTCCTACGACGCCAGTATCACCAAGGTCGCCGCTCAGCAGACCGCGTTGCAGAAGCGGGCGAACACCGCCAAGGACACCGCCGCCGGTGACGCGCTGGTGGCCGAGCTGGCCGGGATCAACAACCAGCTCACCCAGCTCAACGCCGCCCGTACCGAGATCGCGGCGGTCGACGTCAACCCCGGCTGGGTCACCCAGACCGCCGAGAAGGCGCTGGTCACGTCCGCCGGGCACCGGCCGCTCTACCTGGTCGCCGGCCTGCTCGGTGGCGCGCTGGTCGGCATCGTGCTGGCGTACCTCTGGGAGTCGACCGACCGGCGGGTCCGCTCGGTCGCCGACGGTCGGGAGGCCTCCGGTCTTCCCCTGCTCGGCACGGTGCGTCGACCGGCGTTCCGCGGCAGTCCCCGGGCGGTCGACGCCGACGTCCGGTACGTGGCGATGGCCGTCGCCGAGCGGGTCCGGCAGCCGGCCCGGGTGGCGCTGGTGACCGCCCGGGAGGACGCCACGGCGCTCACCGCAGGGCTCGCGGTGGCGCTCGCCGTGGACGGCCGGGAGGTCTTCGTGGCCGACGACAGCGGACGGATCGAGCGGCTCCGCGCCAGCGTGCTCGCCGACCGGGGTCGGCTGCCCATCGACCCGTCCCGGCCGCTGGTGCCCAAGCCCCGGCCGGCCGGAAGCACACCGGCCGCCGCTGCCGCCACCGACAGCCCGTCCGCCCGCCGACCCTCCCCGCACCCGCCCGGCGCCCGCCCGTCCACCGACCCGGACGCCACGCTGACGTTGCCGCGGGTGTCGTCAGCCCGCCCCGAGAACGGTCGCGTCGTCGCCCCGGACGAGGTTGCCGTCGGGGTGGGCAGTGTCCGGTTCGGCACGTGGCGACAGGGCGCGGACCACGGCCTGGTCCTCTTCAACGCCCCGCCGGCTGAGTCCGACGAGCGTGGCGTGGCAGTGGCCCGGCAGGGCAGCGCGGTGGTGGTCGTCGAGCGGGACCGAACCCGGCAGAGCGACCTGCGCCGCCTGGTGGAGCGGCTGCGCGCCGCCGGGGTCACCCCGCTGGGCTTCGTGCTCACCCGGAACGGCCGGGTCTGAGCGTGTCGGTGACCCGCGCCCCGGCGACCGAACCACCGCCCGGAGGCGCACCGGAGGAGGCCGCGCCGGTGCCGCCGTCCGCGCCGCCGCTACTGCCGCTCTGGCCACTGTCGATGATGTTCGGCCTGGTGCCGCTCTGGTGGCTGCTCGGTGCGTTCTACCTCGGCTGGCCGCTGCTGGGTGCGCTGCTGTTCGCGTTGCTGCTCACCCGGGGACGCGTGCCGCTGCCGCCGGCGGTCGGCATCTGGCTTCTCTTCCTCGCCATCGTGGTGGTCAGCGCCACCCAACTGTCGTCGCCCGCCTCGTTGCTCACGTTCGCCCTGCGGCTGGCCTTCTACCTGACCGCGTTGGTGGTCGGCGTCTACGTCTACGCCGCCGCCCGGGAACGCGCCAGCCTGGTGGCGGTGCTCACCCCGCTCTGCGCGTTCTGGTTCGGGCTGGTGGCGCTGGGCTGGCTCGGGGTGCTGATGCCCCGGCTGGCCATGACGACCCCGATGGAGATGCTGCTGCCCGGCGGGGTGGCCAGCACCCCGTTCATCCAGGACATGGTGCACCTCACCACCGCTGAATACAGTGCCCGTTCGCTCAACCCGATCTATCGGCCGGCCGCGCCGTTCGCGTACACCAACAACTACGGCAGCGCGTACGCCATGACCCTGCCCTGCGTGGTGGCCTTCGCGATGCTGCGCCGGCAGGGGCTGCTGCGGTGGGCGCTGCTGGCGTCGCTGCCGCTGTCGTTGGCGCCGGCGTTCCTCACCCTCAACCGGGCGATGTTCCTCAGCCTCGGTGCCGGGCTGGCGGTGCTCGGGGTGCGGGCCAGCCTGCGCGGCAACGTCCG
This sequence comes from Micromonospora vinacea, assembly GCF_015751785.1. Taxonomy (NCBI): domain Bacteria; kingdom Bacillati; phylum Actinomycetota; class Actinomycetes; order Micromonosporales; family Micromonosporaceae; genus Micromonospora; species Micromonospora vinacea. The sequence continues at coordinate 4,420,743 of NZ_JADOTY010000001.1, forward strand.
GGTGGCCGCGTCCATCGTCGGGGTGGTGGTGATCGGCGCGTTGGCCACGCTCTTCATCCCGATCACCGAGCTGATCAGCAGACGGGTCGACTCCAGCGACACCAACACCGACCGGCTCTCGCTCTACACCGAGGTGATCCGCCGGGTGCAGGAGTCACCGTGGCTGGGTTACGGCGCCCCGGTGAACGTCGACACCGTGTCGGCGGCCGCGCCGATCGGCACCCAGGGGCAGCTGTGGATGGTGCTGTTCAGTCACGGCGTACCCGCGCTCATCTGTTTCCTGGCGTGGTTCGTCGCCGCCGCGGTGATCTGCGCGCGGGCGACGTCGGCGGCCGGGCAGTGGCTGGCGGTGGTGCCGGTGGTCTGCCTCGTGCAGGTCCCGTTCTACGGAATGGCCAACCAGAACCTCGCTGTCGCGTTCTTCGCCGTCGCCTTCGCGATGGCGCTGACCGAACGCGAACGGCTGACCCGGTTGACCGGGTCGTCGCCGACGCCCGCGCGGACCGCGCCGGTGCCCGCGTGACCGCCGCGACCCGGCCGCCGACCGGTGCCGACGAGGGCCGGCCGACGCCCGCCCTAGCCGAGGATCAGGCCGCGCCGTCACCCGCCGGGGACACCGGCTCGGCCGAGACCCGCCGCAGCGCGCGCAGCGGCGTGGCCGGACTGCTCGGCGCGGCCACCAGTGGCTTGTTCGGGTTCGTGCTGGCCGTCGTGATCACCCGGGGGTACGGCACGGCCGGCGCGGGCGCGTTCTTCGCCGCGATCGGGGTCGTCACCGTGGCGACCGCGATCTGCACGCTCGGCGCGGAGACCGGTCTGATGTGGGCGCTGCCGCGCCGCAGTGCCGGTGTGCGCGGTGACGCGGCCCGGGTGCTCCCGGTGGCGCTGATCCCGCCGCTGCTGACCGGGCTGCTGGTCGCCGGCGCGGGAGTGCTGGCCGCCGACGCGCTCGCGCCCCGGCTGCTGCGCGGCTCCGGCGCGAGCGGTGACGCGCTGCTCACCGTCACGTTCGCCGCGGTGCCGGTGGTGGTCGCGATGACCCTGCTGCTGGCCGCGCTGCGCTGCGTGCGGCCCATCCGGGCGTACGTCGGGGTGCAGTTCCTGCTGCTGCCGATCGCCCGCCCGGTGCTGGTCGGCGCCGCCGCGCTGGCGGGTGGTGGTCTGCTCGCAGGCATGACCGGGTGGTTGGTGCCGGCGGCGTTGGCGCTGCTGGCCTGCCTCACCCTCGTCGCCGGCCCGCTCGGGCTGGGCCGGGGCGCGACGCTGCGGCCGCGCCGCGCGGACTGGTCGACGTTCTGGCGCTTCGCGCTGCCCCGGGCCGCCTCGGCGGCCATCGACGCCGGCAGCATGTGGGTCGGGGTGCTGCTCACCTCGGTGCTGGCCGGGCCGGCGGACGCCGGTGTGTTCGGCGCCGTCGGCCGGTACGTGCTGGCCGGCCAGCTGGCCATGCAGGGGTTGCGGGTGGCGGTGTCTCCGCAGTTGTCCCGGCTGCTCGGGCGGGGCGAGCGGGCCGCGGCGGCGGCCGTGCACCGGCAGTTGACCACCTGGGGGCTGGTGCTGTCCTGGCCGGTCTACCTGCTGCTGGCGGTCTTCGCGCTGGCCTTCCTCCAGCTGTTCGGGCCGGAGTTCACCGCGGGTGTGCCGGCGATGACGGTGCTCGCGCTGGCGATGCTGGTCAACACCGGGGTGGGCAACGTGCAGAGCCTGCTCCTGATGGGCGGGCGCAGCGGGCTGCACCTGGTCGCCACAGTGGCCGGGTTGACGGTGACCGTCTCGCTGGGGCTCTGGCTGATCCCCCGCCACGGCGCGACGGGCGCCGCGGTGGCCTGGGCGGCCGGCATCGCCACCGAGAACCTCACCGCCGCCGCGTTCGCCCGGTCGGTGGTTCGGGAGCCGCTCTTCGACGCCGCGATGGTGCGTGCCGCGGTGGCCACCATCGCCGGTGTGGGCCTGGCCGCCGGCGTCGGCGTGCTGGTCGGAGGTCGCGGCCTGCCCGGCCTCGCGCTGGCGCTCGCGGTGCTGGTGGCCGGCTGCGTCGGCATGTTGACGTTGCCCCGGGTGCGCGCCGGCATCCGGGGGACCATGAGGCAGATCCGTGGAGGAGACAACGCGGCCGCGGCCGCGGAGCCCACCTCGGCATCGACGAGAGGCAGGTGAGGTTCGTCGTGGTGTCCATCCGTGACCGGGTCAAGCAGTTGGTTCCGACCCAGGTGACCACCCGGGTGAAGGAGTCGCTTGTCGACTACGGCGTTCGCACCAGCGACCGCCGGCCGCTACCGGACTTCCTGATCATCGGGACCAAACGGGGTGGCACCACCTCCCTGTGGAACTACCTCATCCAGCACCCGTTGGTGCCCCGGCTCTTTCCCGCGTGGAACACCAAGTCGGCGCACTACTTCGAGGAGCACTGGGGGCGCGGCGAATCCTGGTACCGCTCGCACTTCCCGACCGAGCGGCAGCGCGAGGCCCTTTCCAAGCGGCACGGCGGGCCGGCCCGGGTCGGTGAGGCCGCCCCGCTGTACATGTTCCACCCGCTGGCCGCGCAGCGGGTCGCCGCGCTGATGCCGACGGTGAAGCTCATCGTGCTGCTGCGGGACCCGGTGGAGCGGGCGTACTCGCACTGGAAGGAACGCCGCACCCACGGCATCGAACCACTGGACTTCGCCGCCGCGCTGGCGGCCGAGCCGGAGCGTACGGCGGGGGAGCGGGAACGGTTGATCGCCGAGCCGGAGTCGTTCAGCGAGCCGTACGACTGGTACACGTACCGGGCCCGGGGGCGCTATCTGGAGCACCTGGAGCCGTGGCTGGAGCGCTTCGACCGCCAGCAGATCCTCTTCCTGCCCAGCGAGGACCTGTACCGCGACTCGCGCGCGACCTACGGGCGCACCCTGGACTTCCTCGGTCTGCCGGCGTACGACCTGCCCAACTTCAAGGTCTACAACGATCGGCGCTCGGCACCTCTGGAGCCGACCGTGCGTGCTGAGCTGACCGACTACTACCGGCCGTACAACGACGCGTTGCGCCAGCGGCTCGGGTTGGACCTCGACTGGGCGGACCGGTCGGCGTGACGACCCTGGTGGGCCCGGCCGCCGACCCGCGTTCCCGGGTGGACGGCCTGGGTTGGGTGAGCCGCGCGGTCTTCCCGGACGACCGGGTCGGCCTGACCGTGGCGGGCGACCCGCCGGCCGGTCACCGGGCGGTGGCCCGGTACGCGGTGGTGCCGTCGGTCGCCCGGGCCCGGTTCCTGGTGCCGTTGGGTGCGCCCCGGGCCGGGGCGGCGTCCCTGTTGGCGTACAACGCCCTGCGGCCACCGAAGGTGCGCGCGCTGCGGGCTGTGCTCGGCGGGCTGGCCCGGTTCGGTCGGGTGGGGCTCGCGCCGTTTCCGACGTTGACCGTCTCGGTGCCGGCCGGAGTGCCGGCCGCGGAGCTGTTGTTGAGCGAGCGGCTCTCCGCCGACCTGGGTGACACGCCGCTGCTGGCCGCGTTCGGGGTCCGCCCACCCGACCCCAACGGCAAGCCCACCCTGCAACTCTTCAGCGCCGACGGGCGTCCGCGTGGCTACGCGAAGATCGGCTGGAACGACGCGACCCGCGCGCTGGTCAGCGCGGAGGCGGCGGCGCTGCGGGCGTTGCGTGCGGTGGTCGGCGTCGCCGACCACCCGACGCCACCGCGGCTGCTCACCGAGACGTCGTGGGCGGGCCAGGTGGTCGCGGTGATCGAGCCGTTGCCCCCGGCGGTACGCGGCGTGCCGGTGGACGACCCACCCCGGATCGCCGCGCTGCTCGCGGTCGCCCGGCGGGGCCGCCCGGCGGGCACACCTCGACCGCTGGTCGACTCGACCTTCCTGCACCGGCTGGCCGAGCAGGCCGGCCGGTCCGCCGCGACCGAGCCGGCCGGTGCGCGGGCCGTCGCCGCGGTTTCCGCGCTGGCCCGTCGGCACGGCGGCACCAGCGTCGAGTTCGGTCACTGGCATGGTGACTGGGTGCCGTGGAACCTGGGCTGGCACGCCGGCCGGTTGGTCGCCTGGGACTGGGAGCACAGCGGGCCGGACGTGCCGGTCGGCTTCGACCTGGCGCACGACGCGTTCCAGCGGGCCCTCGTGCTGCGCGGGGAGCCGGCCGACGCCGCCGCGGCGGCCGTGGACGGATATCTGGGCCGGCACGGCGAGCGGCTCGGCCTCGACGCGGCGCAGCGCCGGCTCGTGGCCGACGCGTACCTGGTGGAGATGTGGTTGCGGACCTGGCGGCTGGCCGACGCGGGCGCGGGCTGGAACGCCGCCCTGCATCCCGCACTCTTGGACGTCATCGAGAAAAGACATAGCGGCTGATCTGGAGGAATCGCGGCGGCGACGGCGCGCCGCAGAGTGACGACAAAATCGCAGGTGGTGATGACGATCGATGGACCTCGGACGTTCGGCGTACCGGACCGCCTGCTGTGGAGATCGTCATGTCGGCCGGTCGCGCTATTCAACGACCGGGAATCGTGTGATCTGCTTCTGCGTGGCGTGAACTGAAATTCCAAGCGAACTTGTGGGGAGTCGCGTGGACACGAAGAACGACGACAGTGGGGCGCCGGTGCTGCTGCTGGTCGGCTCCAGCGGCGGCCATCTGGCCCAACTACTGGCCCTGCGGCCCTGGTACGAACAGTGGCGGCGCTGCTGGGTCACCTTCGACACCCCGGAGGCGATCTCGCTGCTGGCCGGCGAGGACCTGGTCCCGGCGCACCACCCGACCACCCGCAACGTGCCGAACCTGCTGCGCAACGCGCTGCTGGCCTGGCGGGTGCTGCGGGCACGGCGGGTCGCCGCGGTGGTCACCACCGGGGCCGGGGTGGCGGTGCCGTTCGTGGTGCTGGCCCGGCTGCGGCGCATCCCGACCGTCTACATCGAGGTGTACGACCGGATCGACACCCCGACGTTGACCGCTCGGCTCTGCCGGCCGTTCCTGTCCGCGATGCTCGTGCAGTGGGACGAGCAGCGCCGGCAGTACCCCGAGGCGACAGTCGTCGGGACGCTGCTGTGACCGGGGAGACGGGCACCGCCTGGCGTCCGCAGTCCCGGCCGGCGGCCGAGGCGGCCCGCCTGCCCCGGCAGCGGGACAGCTCGGCGGTCGCCCAGCTCCGACTGCTGGTCGCGGTGGGCACCGACAAGCACCCCTTCGACCGGCTCGTCGACTGGTTGGCGCAGTGGCACGCGCGGGCCGCCGGCCCGATCGGGTTGACAGTGCAGCACGGGCACACCACCGCACCCCAGTTGCCCGGCGCGGTGCCGTTCCTCGGCCACGACGCCTTGCAGCAGGCGATGATCGACGCGGATCTGGTGGTCTGCCACGGCGGTCCGGCGACCATCCTGGAGGCCCGCCGGCACGGCCACCTGCCCATCGTGGTGCCCCGCGATCCGGCTCGCGGTGAGCACGTCGACAACCACCAGCTTCTCTTCGCCCGCCGGCTCGGCGCCGCCGGGCTGGTGGCGCTCTGCGAGACCCGGGAGGCGCTGCACGACGCGCTGGCCGCCGGGGTGGCCGACCCGTCCCGGTACGCGGTGGCCGCCGACCCGGAGGCACACGAGGCGCAACGGGCGGCGGTGGCCCGGGTCGGGCAGATCATCGACGACCTGGTGGCCCGCTCGACCCCGCGCCCACCCCGGTGGCGGGCCTGGCCCCGGCCGCGCCCGGGTACGAAGGAGACTCGATGACCCAGCAGCCGAGCGTCAGCGTCGTGGTCCCCACCCGGGACCGCCCGGAGCTGCTGCGGGCCGCGGTGCGCGCGATCCTGGCCCAGGACTACCCGGGCCTGATCGAGGTCGTCGTGGTGTTCGACCAGTCCGCGCCGGACGAGTCGCTGACCGAGCTCGGCGGCGGCCCGGCCCGTGTGGTCCGGGTGATCCGCAACGCCCGTACCCCCGGGTTGGCCGGAGCGCGCAACAGCGGCACGCTCGCCGCCGAGGGTGAGCTGGTCGCGTTCTGCGACGACGACGACGAGTGGCTGCCCGGCAAGCTGGCCGCCCAGGTCGACGCGCTGGCCGGCGATCCGGCCGCCGAGTTCGTCTGCTGCGGCATTCGCGTGAACTACGACGGGAACACCGTCGACCGGGTGCTCGACAAGGACCGGATCACCCTGGACGACCTGCTCCGCGACCGGATGACGGAGTTGCACCCGTCGACCTTCCTGATCCGCGCCACCGCACTGCGCAACGGGTTCGGGCTGGTCGACGAGGAGATTCCGGGCAGCTACGCGGAGGACTACGAGTTCCTGCTCCGGGCCGCCCGCAGCGCGCCGCTGATCAACCTGCGCACGCCGTCGGTGCTGGTCCGCTGGCACAAGCGCTCGTACTTCGCGCAACGCTGGGACACCATCTCCGAGGCGTTGCAGTGGTTGCTGCAGCGCTACCCGGAGTTCGCCAGCCAACCGGCCGGCGAGGCCCGGGTCGCCGGGCAGATCGCGTTCGCCCAGGCCGCCTCCGGCGACCGCCGGGGCGCGCTGCGCTGGGCCCGGCGCACCCTGCGGAGCAACCCCCGCGAGCCGCGCGCCTACCTGGCCCTCGCCGTCGCGGGTCGGGTGGTCCGGGCCGACGCGGTGCTGCGCACCCTGCACAAGCGCGGCCGAGGGATCTGAGCCGCCGCCCGCACGAGCGGGCGGCGGCGTCCGCTGGGCGGGACGCGCCGGGGACCGCGTCGCGTCGGTGGCCCGCCGTGACAGACTGACCGCTGTGTTGCGCTGGCTGACTGCAGGTGAATCGCATGGTCCCGCCCTCGTCGCGATGATGGAGGGGGTGCCGGCCGGCATCGAGGTGACCACCACCGAGATCGCCGACGAGCTGGCCCGTCGGCGACTGGGCTACGGCCGGGGTGCCCGGATGTCGTTCGAGCGGGACGAGGTCGAGCTTCTCGGCGGCCTGCGGCACGGCGTGACACTGGGCAGCCCGGTGGCGATCCGGGTCGGCAACTCCGAGTGGCCGAAGTGGCAGACCGTGATGGCCGCCGACCCGGTCGACCCCGACGAGCTGGCCCGGCAGGCCCGCAACGCCCCGCTGACCCGCCCCCGGCCGGGCCACGCGGACCTGGCCGGCATGCAGAAGTACGGCCACACCGACGCCCGGCCCATCCTGGAACGCGCCAGCGCCCGGGAGACCGCCGCCCGGGTGGCCGTCGGCACCGTCGCCAAGGCGCTGATCCGCCAGGCGCTCGGCATCGAGATCGTCTCGCACGTCATCGAGCTGGGCCCGGTGGCCGCGAAGCCCGGGCTGCGTCCGACGCCGTCCGACGCCGCCCGGATCGACGCCGACCCGCTGCGCTGCCTCGACCCGGAGGCCAGCGCCCTGATGGTCGCCGAGGTCGATGCCGCGAAGAAGGCCGCCGACACCCTCGGCGGCGTGGTCGAGGTGCTGGCGTACGGGGTGCCACCGGGGCTGGGCAGCCACGTGCAGTGGGACCGCAAGCTCGACGCCCGGCTGGCCACCGCGCTGATGTCCATCCAGGCGATCAAGGGCGTGGAGATCGGCGACGGCTGGCAGCAGGCCCGGTCCCGCGGCTCCGAGGCGCACGACGAGATCATCCCGTCGGCCACCGGCGTCCGCCGGGTCACCGACCGGGCCGGCGGGCTGGAGGGTGGCATCACCACCGGCGAGCCGCTGCGGGTCCGCGCCGCGATGAAGCCGATCTCCTCGCTGAACCGGGCACTGGCCACGGTGGACGTCACCACCGGCGAGCCGGCCACCGCCATCAACCAGCGTTCCGACGTCTGCGCGGTGCCCGCCGCGGCGGTCGTCGCCGAGGCGATGGTGGCGCTGGTGCTCGCCGAGGCGGCCACCGAGAAGTTCGGTGGGGACTCGATCGCCGAGATCCGTCGCAACCTGGCCGGGTACCTCGACGCGCTGGTCATCCGCTGATGGCACCGGTCGTCGTGCTGGTCGGCGCGCCCGGCTGCGGCAAGACCACAGTGGGGCGGGCGCTCGCCGCCACCCTCGGCGTGGAGTTCCGCGACACCGACACCGACATCGAGCAGATGGCCGGGAAGCCGATCCCGGAGATCTTCATCGACGAGGGTGAGGCGCACTTCCGTACCTTGGAACGGGCTGCCGTGGCTGCGGCGCTGGCCGCCGGCACGGGCGTGCTCGCCCTCGGCGGCGGCGCGGTGCTGGCCGAGGAGACCCGGGCGGCCCTGATCGGGCACCGGGTGGTGCACCTCTCGGTCGAGTTGCCCGACGCGGTGTGGCGGGTCGGGCTCGGCGCCGGCCGGCCGCTGCTGGCGATCAACCCCCGGGCCACCCTCAAGCACCTGATGGATCAGCGCCGGCCGCTCTACGCCGAGGTGGCCACCGAGACGGTGGTCACCGACGGACGGGCCCCGGCACAGGTCGTCGCCGAGATCGCCGCCCTGCTCCCGCGCTGACGCGGACACCTGCCGCGCCGATCTGTGAGTGGGGGTTGTCAAGGGGTGCGGTGGTGGGTGGTGATGGTGCGGTAGAGCTGTCGGGCGATGTAGCGCTTGAGGCAGCGGTTGATTTCTCTGGTGGTGCGGCCTTGGGCGCGGCGTCGGTTGATGTAGTCGCGGGTTTCGGGGTGGATGCGGCGGCGGGTCAGGGCGATGGTGTGTAGGGCGCTGTTGAGGGTTCTGTCGCCGCCGCGGTTGAGGCGGTGTCGGTCGGTGCGGCCGCTGGCGACGGGTATGGGGGCGGCGCCGGCGAGGGTGGCGTAGGCGGCTTCGGAGCGGACGCGGCCGGGGTGTGACCAGGCGGTGAGGGCGATCGCGGCGGTGACGGGTCCGACTCCGGGTTGGTCGAGCAGGGGTGGGCAGAGTTCGGTGACGAGGGCGCGGAGGCGTCGGTGGTTGTCGGCCAGTGCGGCGTCGAGGGTGTGGATGTGACGGGCGAGGGTGCCCAGTTCGCGGCGGCGGGTGTGTTCCTCGGTGGGCAGGTGGGTGCTCTCGGGTAGGTCGAGGGCGGCCAGGCGGGCGATCTGGTGGGTGGTGCTCAGCCCGCGTAGGGCGTGGCGCAGGGCGTCGTCGGCGGTCAGGATCAGCGCTTTGACCAGGTTGACCGTGGCGGTGCGCGTGTCGCTGTGGTGGCGGCGGCAGACCAGCAGCAGACGCAGCGCTTCGCGTGGTCCGTCGCTGCGGGGCACAGCGATATGGTCGGTGGACAGTGCCAGCACCGCGTGGGCGGCGGCGACCGCGTCGAGTTGATCGGACTTCCCGCCCCGGCGGCGGGCCGCCGGGGCGGGTTTGGGTGCCTCGCAGACCGGTTCACCGGCAGCGCTCAACAGCCGGCACAGTCCCTGACCGTGCGCCCGGGTGCCCTCTACCGCCCACAACCGGCGCCCGTCCGGCGGGGTGTGCGCGGCGGCGAAGGCCACCAGCTGGCTCAACCCGTCCGGGTCGGTGGACACGGTGACCTGCGCCAGCACCGCCCCGAACCGGTCGAGCACGGCAGCGGTGTGCGTGTCGGTATGGGTGTCCACCCCCACCACCACGTCATAGCGATCCGTGACCCGCTCTACGATCTGTGCCATCTCGGGTTGTTGCTCCTTTGCCAGTGACGACCGGGACAGTCGGCGTCGGCTCGGGATGCAGTCACCTCGGCGGCAAATCTGTGATGGGCCACGTGTGCTCGCACGGGCAGGCTTCTGATCAGGCCAGCAAGGTGGGCCGGGCCGGCGCCGACGACCACCTGGGGACAGGTCTTGCACAAGGCACACCCGCACTCCGAGCGGCCGGATCGGCAATGAGCCACCCAAGCGATCATCGACGCCGAACCTAGCGGCAACCAGCCGAACCGATCACCACATACATAGAAGCGTCTTGCACTTGCTGTCCCGGCCTAAGGGGCATTCAGCGCATCTCGGCAACCGGAACTGCAAGATCGGCGCAGTGGTGTCCTCAGCTGCGGGCGATCAGGTCGAGGACGTCGGCCAGCGCCTTCGGCTCGCTGAGCATCGGCCAGTGCCCGGTGGGCAGTTCGTGCAGTTGGCCGTCGGCCAGGCCGGTGAAGAACGGATGCTCCTGTCGGATCATCTGTCGCACCACGTCCAGCGGGAAGGTACTGGCGACCAGCGCGGTCGGCACCGGGCGTCCACCGGTGCGTCGCACCGGGTCGGTGGCGGCCCGCAGCGGATGCGGGGTGGTCCGGCTGCGCAGCAACGCGAGCGTGGGCTCGTCCAGGCCGGCCAGGTTGGTCGGGTCGGCGGCCGGGTCCCAGGCCGGCGGCGGCAGCAGGTGCCCGGTGCCGATCGCGGCGCGCAACCGCTGCTGCTCCTCCGGCGGCAGCGTGTCGAACTGCGCCGTGCCGTCCGGCAACGGCCCACTCTCCACGTAGACGACCCGGGCGATCCGGTCCGGGGCGCGGTCCGCCGCCTGGGCGGCCGGCATCCCGCCGCCGGAGTGTCCGACCAGCAGGACGTCGCGCAGGTCCTCGACCTCGAGCAACCGGACGATGTCGGTGGTGTGCGTGTCGAGGCTGACCTCCGGCCCGGCGAGGTGGTCGCGTTCGGCCACCCCGGTCAGTGTCATCGGATGGACCTCGTGCCCCTGCGACCGCAGCGCGACGGTCACGTCCCGCCACGCCCAGGCACCCAGCCAGAATCCCGGTACCAGCACGAATGTCGCCATCTGTCGCTCCTTCTCTCGGTTACCGACAGACCGTACGATCGAATCCGGACAGGATCCGCCCGCTTTGAAGGAGTGGCCCGTGTCACATCCCGCGGGGCGGGTGCTGGCCCTGCTCGAACTGCTGCAGACCCGGCACCGGTCGACGGCCGCCGAACTCGCCGGCCAGCTCGGGGTGGACGAGCGGACCGTGCGCCGCTACGCGACCACGCTGGTCGAGCTGGGCATCCCCGTCACCGCAGACCGGGGCCGCTACGGCGGCTACCGGCTGCACTCCGGCTACAAACTGCCGCCGCTGATGCTCACCGACGACGAGGCGGTGGCCGTCCTGCTCGGCCTCGTCGTCGCCGAACGGGTCGGGCTGGCCACCGAGCAGCCCGCCACCGCCACCGCGCTGGCGAAGATCCGCCGGGTGCTGCCGGCGGCGCTCGCCGACCGGCTCGCCGCCGTCCAGGAGCACCTGGGCTTCACCCTGCGTCGGCCGGAGCCGGAGCGCGGACCGGCGTCGGGCACCCTGCTCGCGCTGGCCTCGGCCGCCCGGCACCGGCAGCGGGTGGCACTGGACTACCGCTCCTGGCGGGGCGAGCAGTCGCACCGCGAGCTCGACCCGTACGGGCTGGTCTTCCACGCCGGCCGTTGGTACGTCACCGGCCACGACCACCGGCGCGGGGAGGTCCGCACCTTCCGACTGGACCGGATCGGCGCCGTGACGCCCGGCGTGGCGACGTTCACAGTGCCGGACGACTTCGAGGCGGTGGCCTGGGTGACCCGGTCGCTGGCCGGGGTGCCGTACACGCACGAGGTGGAGGTCGTGCTGGAGACCGACCTGGTCGCCGCCCGCCGCCGCATCCCGCCCAGCGTGGCCGAGTTGACCGCCACCACCGACGGGGTGCTGCTGCGGGCCCGGGCGGAGAGCCTGCCCGGGATGGCGGCGCTGCTCGCCGGGCTGGGCTGTCCGTTCACGGTGCGACATCCGGCCGCGCTGCGCGCCGAGGTGGCCGAGCACGCCCGCCGGTTGGCGGAGTGGGCCACCCGGCCAGCAGGTGGACAGCCGCCGTCGCCGCGCCGCCCGCTGGACTAGGCTGCCGGCGATGGACGAGGTGACCCGGATTCCGGTCGGCGGCGAGCGGCCGTACGACGTCTTGGTGGGACGTGACCTGCTGGGCGCGCTGCCCGGCCTGCTGCCCGGGGCGACCCGGGCGGCGGTGCTGCACGCGCCTCCGCTCAAGGCCCTCGCGGACGCGCTCGGTGAGCGCCTGCGCGCCGCCGGCGTCGAGCCGCTGCCGATCGAGGTGCCCGACGCCGAGTCGGGCAAACACATCGACGTGGCCTCCGCCTGCTGGGACCGACTCGGAGCGGCGGGCTTCACCCGTACCGACGCGGTGGTCGGAGTGGGCGGCGGCGCGGTGACCGACCTGGCTGGCTTCGTCGCGGCCTGCTGGTTGCGGGGGGTGCGCTGGGTGCCGGTGGCGACCTCGCTGCTGGGCATGGTCGACGCCGCGGTGGGCGGCAAGACGGGCATCAACACGGCCGCCGGCAAGAACCTGGTGGGCGCGTTCCACCCGCCGGTCGGGGTGCTGGCCGACCTGGCCACGCTGGACAGCCTGCCCGCTGTCGACCTGGCGGCCGGCCTGGCCGAGGTCGTCAAGTGCGGTTTCATCGCCGACCCGACGATCCTGGATCTCATCGAGAACGACCCGGAGGCCGCCACCGACCCCCGGGGGCCGGTCAGCCGGGAGCTGATCGAACGGGCGATCCGGGTGAAGGCCGACGTGGTCGCCGGCGACCTGCGCGAGTCGGGCCTGCGGGAGGTGCTCAACTACGGGCACACCCTGGCCCACGCCATCGAGCAGAACGAGGGTTACCGCTGGCGGCACGGCCACGCCGTCGCCGTCGGTCTGGTGTACGCGGCCGCCCTCGCCAGGCTCGCCGGGCGGCTGGACACGCAAACCGCGGACCGGCACCGGGTCACGTTGAGCGCGCTGGGCCTGCCGGTGAGCTACCCGGCGGACGCCTGGCCGCAACTGCTGGCCGCGATGCGGGTGGACAAGAAGACCCGGGGCAGTCGGTTGCGCTTCGTGGTGCTCGACGGGCTGGCCCGCCCGGCGATGCTGGAGGGCCCGGACGACGCGTTGCTGGAAGCCGCCTACCGCGAGGTGGCAACCCCATGAAGGTTCACGTCCTGAACGGGCCGAACCTGGGGCGGCTGGGCACCCGCGAGCCCGACGTGTACGGCGCGACCAGCTACGCCGACCTGGTGGCGCTCTGCGAGAGCACCGGTCGGGAGCTGGGGCTGGACGTCACGGTCCGGCAGACCGACGCGGAGCACGAGCTGCTCGGATGGCTGCACGCGGCGGCCGACGAGGGCGCCGCCGTGGTGCTCAACCCGGCCGCCTGGTCGCACTACTCGTACGCGGTGCGGGACGCCTGCGCCATGCTGCGGGGGCCGCTGGTGGAGGTGCACATCTCCAACATCCACACCCGCGAGGAGTTCCGGCACCACTCGGTGGTGTCGGCGGTGGCGACCGGGGTGATCTGCGGTCTGGGCATCGACGGCTATCGTCTCGCTCTGCACCATCTGGCCACCCGCTGAGCGCCCGCCCCGAGCGGGGACCGGGCGATTCGACGCAGCTAGTAGACTCGTAGGGTCTGTCCGCCAATTGATGATCAAGGCAGGAAATGGCCTCCACCAACGACCTCAAAAACGGCCTGGTACTCAACCTGGACGGCGAGCTCTGGGCCGTCGTCGAGTTCCAGCACGTCAAGCCCGGTAAGGGTGGTGCCTTTGTGCGCACCACGCTGAAGAACGTGCTGTCCGGGAAGGTGGTCGACAAGACCTTCAACGCGGGCACCAAGGTCGAAACCGCGACCGTTGACAAGCGCACGATGCAGTACCTGTACGCCGACGGCGAGGACTTCGTCTTCATGGATCTGGAGACCTTCGACCAGATCACCGTGCCCGGTGGCACCGTCGGCGAGGCAGCCAACTACCTGCTGCCCGAGGCGGAGGCGACAGTCGCCCAGCACGAGGGTGTGCCGCTCTACATTGAGCTGCCCACCAGCGTCGTGCTGGAGGTCACCTACACCGAGCCGGGCCTGCAGGGCGACCGTTCGACCGGCGGCACCAAGCCGGCGACCGTGGAGACCGGTGCCACCGTGCCGGTTCCGCTGTTCATCACCACCGGCGAGAAGATCAAGGTCGACACCCGCGACGGCCGTTACCTCGGCCGCGCCTGATGGCTGAGGGTTCCAAGCAGCAGATGCCGGCGCGCCGCAAGGCGCGCAAGCGGGCGCTGGATGTCCTTTACGAGGCCGACCTACGGGACAAGCCTCCGGTGGAGGTGCTCGCCGGCTACGTGCAGCGGATCGAGCAGCCCCGACCGGAGCATCTGGGTTACGCGGTGGGCCTGGTCGAGGGTGTCGCCGAGCACCTCAACCGGATCGACGAGCTGATCGCCAGCTACGCCGAGGGTTGGACGCTGGAGCGGATGCCGGTCGTCGACCGGAATCTGGCCCGGATCGCCGTCTACGAGTTGCTCTACGTCGACGAGATCGACGACGCGGTGGCGATCAGCGAGGCAGTGGAGTTGGCCCGACAGATGTCGACCGACGATTCGCCGCGCTTCCTCAACGGGGTGCTCGGCCGGATCGCCGAGTACGCCACCCGCTGAGCGTCCCCACCGAACGCCGCAATCCGAAAGGGCCCGTGCCAGTCGGCACGGGCCCTTTCGGTGGAGCGGCAGATCAGGTGGAGCGGCAGATCAGGAGGCGAAGAACGCCCGGGGGTCGGCCACCAGCACGCCGTGCTCGGTGAGCCGCTCGATCAGACCCGACGGTGAGGCGTCGTAGACGATCGCGAGCGCCCGCAGGTCGTCGGCGCGGATGGAGAGCACCCGGCCGTTGTAGTCGCCGCGCTGCTGCTGGATGGCGCGGGCGTAGCGGGCGACGTAGGCCAGGTCCTCGGAGGCCTCGTCGTAGAGCCGCTCCAGGTCCAGGACAATCTTGCTGGTGGGCTCGTGACGGACGCCACTGCCGTCAGGCAGCAACTCCGAGACGGGTACGCGGTAGAACTCGGCCAACTCGGCCAGACGGGACACCGTCACGGCCCGGTCGCCACGCTCGTACGAGCCGACCACCACGGCCTTCCACCGCCCGTTCGACTTCTCCTCCACCCCCTGCAGGGAAAGACCCTGCTGCTGGCGGATGGAGCGCAGGCGGGCGCCCAGAGACTTGGCGTATTCAGAGGGCATTCGGACACTCCCAGTGCTGCTCGGGGTTCTCCCGTCGATCGCTACGGAGCGTGACGGTACGGGGAATGCGACACGTGGTCAAGTGGTCGTGACCCTACCGTTGGGGAGCGTCCGGGAAGTTATCCCCTTTTCCGGTACCTGATCCGGTGGTCAGCAGCCGCCGTCCATCACCCCGGTGACCACTGGTAACGTGGCGGAAGCCCCGGCCCAGGTCCGCTGAGCGGTCCGGCCGGAGGTGCCCGACATCCTTTAACGACCCGTCCCGTGAGGCGGGGAAGGAGGTCCGCCGTGGCATACCCACCGGCTGCCCGCTCGTCACCACCGCGACAACCCTCGGTGAAGGTGATCCTCGCCAGCGCCGACGTGCAACGCGTGGTCGACCGCATCGCCCACCAGATCCTGGAGAAGACCCAGGGCGCCGCCAACACGGTGCTGCTGGGGATTCCCACCCGGGGCACCCCCCTCGCCCGGCGGCTCGCCGACCGGATCAGCACCTTCGAGGACGTCGCCGTCCCGGTCGGTGTGCTCGACATCACCCTGTACCGCGACGACCTCCGTCGGCACGCCACCCGCGCGGTGGGCCCGACCGAGCTGCCGTCCGGCGGGATCGACGGCAAGCGGGTCATCCTCGTCGACGACGTCCTCTTCTCCGGCCGCACCGTCCGGGCCGCGCTCGACGCGCTCAACGACGTGGGCCGCCCGGCGTCGGTGCAGCTCGCCGTCCTGGTCGACAGGGGTCACCGGGAGCTGCCGATCCGCGCCGACTACGTCGGCAAGAACATTCCGACCTCGCTCGCCGAGAGCGTCAAGGTGACGCTCGCCGAGATCGACGGGACGGACGAGGTCAAGCTGTACGGGGGAACGGCCTCATGATCAAACATCTGCTCTCCGGCGGGGACCTGGACGCCGACACCGCCACCGAGATCCTGGACACCGCCGCCGAGATGGCCACCGTCGCCGGCCGGGAGATCAAGAAGCTTCCCGCGCTGCGGGGCCGGACCGTGGTGAACCTCTTCTACGAGGACTCCACGCGTACCCGGATCTCGTTCGAGGCGGCGGCGAAGCGGCTCAGCGCCGACGTGATCAACTTTTCCGCGAAGGGGTCCAGCGTCACCAAGGGTGAGAGCCTGAAGGACACCGCGTTGACCCTGCAGGCCATGGGCGCGGACGCCGTGGTCGTCCGACACCCCGCCTCCGGTGCGCCGCACCGCCTGGCCAACTGGGTGGACGGGTCGGTGGTCAACGCCGGTGACGGCACCCACGAGCACCCCACCCAGGCGCTGCTGGACGCGTACACGATGCGGGCCCGGCTGGGCCGGCTCGCCGGCCTGTCGGTAGCGGTGGTCGGGGACGTGCTGCACTCCCGGGTGGCCCGCTCCAACGTGCTGCTGCTCTCCACCCTCGGCGCCAAGGTCACCCTGGTCGGCCCGCCGACCCTCATCCCGGTCGACATCGCGGGCGCCCTCGCGCCCGGCACCGACGTCTCCTACGACCTCGACTCCGTCCTGCCCAACGTGGACGTGGTGATGATGCTGCGCGTGCAGCGGGAGCGGATGAACGACTCCTACTTCCCCTCCGCGCGCGAGTACGCCCGCCGCTACGGGCTGGACGGGCCGCGGATGCGCCGGCTGCCCGAGCACGCGATCGTCATGCACCCCGGCCCGATGAACCGGGGGATGGAGATCACCCCCGAGGTCGCCGACTCACCCCGCTCCACCATCGTCGAACAGGTCACCAACGGGGTCTCCGTGCGGATGGCTGTCCTTTACCTGCTGCTCGGAGGGAACAACCGGTGACCGCGTACCTGATCACCAGCGTGAGTGTCGTCGGCGGCGCGCCGACCGACCTGCTGATCCGCGACGGCGTGATCGCCGCTGTCGGTCCCGGCCTCACCGCGCCGGACGCCACAGTCGTCGACGGCACCGGCCTGGTCGCCCTGCCCGGCCTCGTCGACCTGCACACCCACCTGCGCGAGCCCGGTCGGGAGGACGCCGAGACCGTCGAGTCCGGTTCCCGGGCGGCGGCGCTCGGCGGCTACACGGCGGTCTGCGCGATGGCCAACACCTCCCCGGTGGCGGACACCGCCGGCGTGGTCGAGCAGGTCTGGCGGCTCGGCCGGGAGGCCAGCCTGGTCGACGTGCAGCCGATCGGCGCGGTCACCGTCGGGCTGGCCGGCGAGCGGCTGGCCGAGCTGGGCGCGATGGCCGACTCGGCGGCCCGGGTGCGGATCTTCTCCGACGACGGGCACTGCGTCGCCGACCCGAAGTTGATGCGCCGAGCCCTGGAGTACGTCAAGGCGTTCGACGGGATCATCGCCCAGCACGCCGAGGAGCCCCGGCTCACCGAGGGCGCCCAGATGCACGAGGGTGAGGTCTCCACCCGGCTCGGCCTGATCGGTTGGCCGGCGGTCGCCGAGGAGGCGATCATCGCCCGGGACGTGCTGCTCGCCGAGCACGTGGGCAGCCGACTGCACGTCTGCCACGTCTCCACCGCCGGCAGCGTCGAGGTGCTGCGCCAGGCAAAGGCACGCGGGGTACGCGTCACCGCCGAGGTGACCCCGCACCACCTGCTGCTCACCGACGAGCGTGCGGAGAGCTACGACCCGGTCTTCAAGGTGAACCCGCCGTTGCGCACCGCCTCCGACGTCACCGCGCTGCGCGCCGCCCTCGCCGACGGGGTGATCGACGTGATCGCCACCGACCACGCCCCGCACGCCGTGGAGGACAAGGAGTGTGAGTGGGCGTACGCCCGGCCGGGGATGCTCGGTCTGGAGACGGCGCTCTCCATCGCGCTGGAGGTGCTCGGCCCCGAGTGGGACCTGATCGCCGAGCGGATGTCCCGCACCCCGGCCCGGATCGCCGGCCTCACCGGGCACGGCGTCGACCCCGCGCCGGGTGTGCCGGCCAACCTGACCCTGATCGACCCGGCCGCCCGCCGCACCATCGAGCCGGCGGAGCTGGCCAGTCGCAGTCGCAACACCCCGTACGCCCGCATGACGCTGCCGGGTCGCATCGTGGCGACCTTCCTGCGTGGCGAGCCGACGGTCCTGGACGGAAAGGCAGTCAAGTGACCCGTAGACGTTCCGCAATCCTGGTGCTCGAGGACGGGCGCACGTTCCCCGGTGAGGCGTACGGCAGCGTCGGGGAGACCTTCGGCGAGGCGGTCTTCAACACCGGCATGACCGGCTACCAGGAGACCCTGACCGACCCGTCGTACCACCGTCAGGTGGTGGTGCAGACCGCGCCGCACATCGGCAACACCGGCGTCAACGGCGAGGACGACGAGTCCGGTCGGATCTGGGTGGCCGGCTACGTCGTGCGCGACCCGGCCCGGATCGGCTCGAACTGGCGGGCCACCGGTGGTCTCGAGGACCGCCTCGCCACCGAGGGCGTGGTGGGCATCAGCGGGGTGGACACCCGGGCGCTGACCCGGCACCTGCGCGAGCGGGGCGCCATGCGGGTGGGCATCTCCAGCGTCGACACCGACCCGCAGAGCCTGCTGGCCCGGGTCCGTCAGGCGCCGCAGATGGTCGGCGCGGACCTGTCCGCCGAGGTGAGCACCCCCGAGCCGTACGTCGTCGAGGCCCTGGGCGAGCACCGGTTCACAGTCGCCGCACTGGACCTGGGCATCAAGCGCAACGTGCCGCGGCGGCTAGCCACCCGCGGGGTGACCACCCACGTGCTGCCGGCGTCGTCGAGCATCGACCAGATGCTCGCCACCGGCGCCGACGCGATCTTCCTGTCGCCGGGCCCGGGCGACCCGGCCACCGCCGACGCCCCGGTGGAGCTGGCCCGGGAGGCGCTGCGGCGGGAGGTGCCGCTGTTCGGCATCTGCTTCGGCAGCCAGATCCTCGGTCGGGCGCTCGGCTTCGGCACCTACAAGCTGGGCTACGGCCACCGGGGGATCAACCAGCCGGTGCTCGACCGGGTCACCGGCAAGGTCGAGGTGACCAGCCACAACCACGGCTTCGCGGTCGAGGTGCCCGGTGTGGGCGCCGGCGCGGTCGTCCCCGACCAGGTGATCGACACCGACTTTGGTGGGGTGCGGGTGTCCCACGTCTGCCTCAATGACAACGTGGTCGAGGGGCTGCGGGCCGTGGACCTGCCCGCTTTCACCGTCCAGTACCACCCGGAGGCGGCGGCCGGCCCGCACGACGCGGACTACCTCTTCGACCGATTCGCTGATCTCATCGAGGGCCGGACCCACAGCAAGGGGCGCAGCAATGCCTAAGCGGACCGATCTCAAGCACATCCTCGTGATCGGCTCCGGGCCGATCGTCATCGGGCAGGCCTGCGAGTTCGACTACTCCGGCACCCAGGCGTGCCGGGTGCTGCGCAGTGAGGGGATCCGGGTCAGCCTGGTCAACTCCAACCCGGCGACGATCATGACGGACCCGGAGTTCGCCGACGCGACCTACGTCGAGCCGATCACCCCGGAGTTCGTGGAGCTGGTCATCGCCAAGGAGCGCCCGGACGCGATCCTCGCGACTCTCGGCGGGCAGACCGCGCTGAACACGGCCGTCGCCCTGCACGAGGCCGGCGTCCTGGAGAAGTACGGCGTGGAGCTGATCGGCGCGAACATCGACGCCATCAACCGGGGCGAGGACCGGCAGCTGTTCAAGGAGATCGTGGCGAAGGCCGGCGTACGGCTGGGTGTCGACGACCCGACCGGGCTGGTGCCCCGCTCGCGGGTCTGCCACTCGATGGACGAGGTCGAGGCGACCGTCGCCGAGTTGGGCCTGCCGGTGGTGATCCGGCCGTCGTTCACCATGGGCGGCCTGGGCTCCGGCATGGCGCACACCCCGGAGGACCTGGCCCGCATCGCCGGTGACGGCCTGTCCGCCAGCCCGGTGCACGAGGTGCTCATCGAGGAGAGCGTGCTCGGCTGGAAGGAGTACGAGCTCGAGCTGATGCGCGACCGGCACGACAACGTGGTGGTGGTCTGCTCCATCGAGAACATCGACCCGATGGGCGTGCACACCGGCGACAGCGTGACCGTGGCGCCGGCCATGACGCTCACCGACCGGGAGTACCAGCGCCTGCGTGACCTGGGCATCGCCGTACTGCGTGAGGTCGGGGTCGACACCGGCGGCTGCAACATCCAGTTCGCGGTCAACCCGGTCGACGGCCGAATCGTCGTGATCGAGATGAACCCCCGGGTGTCGCGCTCCTCCGCGCTGGCCTCCAAGGCGACCGGCTTCCCGATCGCGAAGATCGCCGCCAAGCTGGCCATCGGTTACACCCTCGACGAGATCCCCAACGACATCACCCTGAAGACCCCGGCGGCGTTCGAGCCGACCCTCGACTACGTGGTGGTGAAGATCCCCCGGTTCGCGTTCGAGAAGTTCCCCGGCGCGGACCCGGAGCTGACCACCACCATGAAGTCGGTGGGCGAGGCCATGAGCCTGGGGCGTAACTTCACCGAGGCGCTGAACAAGGCGATGCGCTCGATGGAGACCCGATCATCTGGTTTCTGGACCACTCCAGACCCGGCGGGCGTCACCCTGACGGACACCCTCGCCGCGCTGCGGATCCCGCACGACGGCCGGTTGTACACGGTGGAGCGGGCGCTACGCCTGGGCGCGTCGATCGCCGAGGTCGCCGAGGCGTCCGGTGGGATCGACCCGTGGTTCCTGGACCAGATCGCCGCGCTGATCGAGCTGCGCGACGAGATCGTCGACGCGCCGGTGCTCGACGCCGACCTGCTGCGCCGCGCCAAGCGGGCCGGTCTGTCCGACCGGCAGCTCGCCGCGCTGCGCCCGGAGCTGGCCGCCGAGGACGGCGTACGGACCCTGCGGCACCGCCTCGACGTGCGCCCGGTCTACAAGACGGTGGACACCTGCGCGGCCGAGTTCGAGGCGACCACGCCGTACCACTACTCGACGTACGACCTGGAGACCGAGGTCGTGCCGTCGGACCGGCCGAAGGTGCTGATCCTGGGCTCCGGCCCGAACCGGATCGGGCAGGGCATCGAGTTCGACTACTCCTGCGTGCACGCGGTGCAGGCGTTGCGGACGGCCGGTTACGAGACCGTCATGGTCAACTGCAACCCGGAGACGGTTTCCACCGACTACGACACCGCCGACCGGCTGTACTTCGAGCCGCTGACCTTCGAGGACGTCCTGGAGGTCTGGCACGCCGAGGACTCGTCCGGCCGGGCGGCCGGCGGGCCGGGCGTGGTCGGAGTGGTCGTCCAGCTCGGCGGGCAGACCCCGCTGGGGCTGGCGCAGCGACTCAAGAACGCCGGCGTGCCGATCGTCGGCACCTCCCCGGAGTCGATCCACCTGGCCGAGGAGCGGGGCGCGTTCGGCGCGGTGCTGGCCCGCGCCGGGTTGCGCGCGCCGGCGCACGGCATGGCCACCTCGTACGACGAGGCCAAGACGATCGCCGACGAGATCGGCTACCCGGTGCTGGTCCGGCCGTCGTACGTGCTGGGCGGGCGGGGCATGGAGATCGTCTACGACGACCCGACGCTGCGCGACTACATCGGTCGGGCCACCGACATCTCCCCGGACCACCCGGTGCTGGTGGACCGGTTCCTCGACGACGCCATCGAGATCGACGTGGACGCGCTGTGCGACGCCGACGGTGAGGTCTACATCGGCGGCGTGATGGAGCACATCGAGGAGGCCGGCATCCACTCCGGCGACTCGTCCTGCGCGCTCCCGCCGATCACCCTGGCGGGCTCGCACCTGGTCGAGGTGCGCCGCTACACCGAGGCCATCGCCCGTGGCGTCGGCGTGCGCGGCCTGCTCAACGTGCAGTACGCCCTCAAGGACGACGTGCTCTACGTGCTGGAGGCCAACCCGCGGGCGTCGCGGACCGTCCCGTTCGTCTCCAAGGCCACGGCGGTGCCGCTGGCCAAGGCGGCGGCCCGGATCGCGCTCGGGGCGAGCATCGCCGAGCTGCGCGCCGAGGGCCTGTTGCCGGCGACGGGGGACGGGGGCACGATGCCCGCCGACGCTCCGGTCGCGGTCAAGGAGGCGGTGCTGCCGTTCAAGCGTTTCCGGACCCGCGCGGGCAAGGGGATCGACTCGCTGCTCGGGCCGGAGATGAAGTCGACCGGCGAGGTGATGGGCATCGACACCAACTTCGGGCACGCCTTCGCCAAGAGCCAGTCGGCCGCGTACGGGTCGCTGCCGACCGCCGGGAAGATCTTCGTCTCGGTGGCCAACCGGGACAAGCGCGGCATGATCTTCCCGATCAAGCGGCTGGCCGATCTGGGCTTCGAGATCGTCGCCACCGCCGGCACGGCCGAGGTGCTGCGCCGGCACGGCATCGCCTGCGAGCAGATCCGTAAGCACTACCAGGCCGGTGCGGGCGACGACGCGGTGTCGCTGATCGGCGGCGGCCACGTGGCGCTGGTGATCAACACGCCGCAGGGCTCGGGTGCCAGTGCCCGCTCCGACGGCTACGAGATCCGCAGCGCGGCCGTCACCGCGGACATCCCCTGCATCACCACGGTCCCCGGCGCCGCCGCGGCGGTGATGGGCATCGAGGCGCGGATCCGCGGCGACATGCAGGTCCGCCCCCTGCAGGACCTGCACGCCACCCTGCGGGCGGCCCAGTGACAGTGTTCGAGCAGGCGGTACGGCCGTGGTTGTTCCGGCTCGGTGGCGGCGACGCCGAGGCGGCGCACGAGTGGACACTGCGGCGGTTGGCGGCCCTGTCGCGGCGGCCGGCCGCGCTCGCCGCGCTGCGGGCCCGGTACGCGGTCGACGCGCCGCGCACCGTGTTCGGGGTGCGGTTCCCCAACCCGGTCGGGTTGGCCGCCGGCATGGACAAGGACGGGGCGGCGCTGCCGGCCTGGCCGGCGCTCGGCTTCGGTTTCGTGGAGGTCGGCACTGTCACCGCGCACGCCCAGCCGGGCAATCCCCGGCCGCGGCTGTTCCGGCTGCCGGCCAGCGAGGCGGTGGTCAACCGGATGGGCTTCAACAACGCCGGGGCCGCCGCGCTGGCCGCCCGGCTGGCGGCGTTGCCCCGCCCGCTCGGGGTGCCGCTGGGCATCTCGCTGGGCAAGTCCAAGGTGACCCCGCTGGACGAGGCGGTCGAGGACTACCTCGCCTCGTACCGGGCGCTGCGCGGGCACGGCGACTACTTCGCGGTGAACGTGTCCTCACCGAACACCCCGGGCCTGCGGTCGTTGCAGGATCGCGCCCACCTGGACGCGCTGCTCGGCGCGCTGGTGGGGGAGAAGCCGGTGCTGGTCAAGATCGCGCCGGACCTGACCGAGGCGGCGATCGCCGAGCTGCTGGAGGTCTGTGTGGCCCGGGGCGCCGCCGGGGTGATCGCCACCAACACCACGCTGTCCCGGGACGGGCTCGCCGGCGGTGACGTCGAGCGTGGCGCGCAGGCCGGTGGCCTCTCCGGCCGGCCGCTGACCGTGCGGGCCCGCGAGGTGGTCGCCTTCGTCCACCGGGAGACCGGCGGCCGGCTGCCGATCATCGGCGTCGGCGGGGTGCTGGACCCGGACGACGCGGCGCGGATGTTCGACGCCGGTGCCGCCCTGGTGCAGCTCTACACCGGCTTCATCTACCGGGGACCTGCCCTGGTCCGCGCCGCCGCCCGCGCGGCGGCCACCACGGCGGCATCGGACCCCGTCGCGGGCCGGTGACCGCCCGCGGTCCGGTGCCGGCCCGGCGCAACCGGGTGCCGAGCCCGGTCCGCGCCGAGGAGCCCACTCCCGCTGTTACCCCTTTGCTCTGCACCCGTGGATGCACCACCCGGAGCGCGGTGCCCGGCCACCGGGTGTCGCGTCCGCGGGTGCAGAGCAAAGGTCGCGGAAATAGAAGCGGCGGCGGCAGCGGGAGAGGCGGCGGCGGACAGGTTCGACCCGGCCGCAGGACGTCCGCCGTCCGGGCCGCTTCAGGCACGAAGGAGTACGCGTGACACCCGAGAAGATCCTGGCCGCCGACCGGGCGCACGTCTGGCACCCGTACGCCGCGCTGCCGCCGGCCAACCCGCCGTACGTGGTGCGCGGCGCCGAGGGGGTACGGCTGACCCTCGCCGACGGGCGGGAGTTGGTGGACGGGATGTCGTCCTGGTGGGCGGCGATCCACGGCTACCGGCACCCGGTGCTGGACG
This sequence comes from Micromonospora vinacea, assembly GCF_015751785.1. Taxonomy (NCBI): domain Bacteria; kingdom Bacillati; phylum Actinomycetota; class Actinomycetes; order Micromonosporales; family Micromonosporaceae; genus Micromonospora; species Micromonospora vinacea. Next base: position 4,444,675 of record NZ_JADOTY010000001.1, read on the forward strand.
CGGCGGTGACCGACCAGCTCGGCCGGATGAGCCACGTGATGTTCGGCGGGCTCACCCACGAGCCGGCCGTGCGGCTGGCTCGGACGCTTGTCGAGCTGACCCCGGATGGCCTGGAGCACGTGTTCCTGGCCGATTCGGGCTCGGTGAGCGTCGAGGTGGCGGTGAAGATGTGCCTGCAGTACCAGCGGGCCGTCGGGCGGCCCCAGCGGCGCCGGCTGGCGACCTGGCGGGGTGGCTACCACGGCGACACGTTCCACCCGATGAGCGTCTGCGACCCGGAGGGCGGAATGCACCACCTCTGGGGCGACGTGCTGCCCCGGCAGGTGTTCGCCCCGGTGCCCCCGGGCGGCTTCAACGATCCGCCCGACGACGCGTACCTGGCGGCGCTGGTGGACACGGTCGAGCGGCACGCCGACGAACTGGCCGCCGTGATCGTCGAGCCCGTCGTCCAGGGCGCCGGTGGGATGCGCTTCCACCACCCGGGTTACCTGCGGGTGCTGCGCGAGGTGACCCGCGCGCACGGGATTCTGCTGATCTTCGACGAGATCGCCACCGGGTTCGGCCGTACCGGCGAGATGTTCGCCGCCGAGCACGCGGGGGTGACGCCGGACGTGCTGTGCGTGGGCAAGGCGCTGACCGGCGGGTACCTGACCCTCGCGGCGACCCTGTGCACCCCGGAGGTCGCCCGGGGCATCTCGGCGACCGGGGTGCTGGCGCACGGGCCCACGTTCATGGGCAACCCGCTGGCCTGCGCGGTGGCGAACGCCTCCATCGGGCTGCTGCGGGCCGGAGACTGGGCCGGACAGGTCGCCAGGGTCGGCGCCGGCCTGCGCGCCGGCCTGGAGCCCCTGCGCGGCACGCCGGGCGTGACCGACGTACGGGTGCTCGGCGCGATCGGCGTGGTCCAGCTCGATCACGAGGTCGACCTCGGCGCGGCGACCGCGGCAGCGGTCGAGCAGGGGGTGTGGCTGCGTCCGTTCCGCGACCTGATCTACACGATGCCGCCGTACGTCACCGACGACGCCGATCTGGCCCGGATCGCGACCGGGGTGGCGGCGGCGGTGGCGGCCGGCTGAGTCGGCCCGGTCACCGGGTCGACGGGTTATCCGGGCGGGGCGACCGCCCGGACGAGAAGAGGGGAACACTCCGATGGAGAGCTTCGGTACCCGGCTGCACCGGGCGATCACCGAGCGGGGCCCACTGTGTGTGGGCATCGACCCGCATCCCGGTCTGCTGGCCCAGTGGGGCCTCCCGGACGACGTTGAGGGGCTCGACCGGTTCAGCCGGACCGTCGTGGAAGCCCTCGGTGACCGGGTTGCGGTAGTCAAGCCTCAGTCGGCCTTTTTCGAGCGGTTCGGGTCCCGAGGTGTGGCGATTCTTGAGTCAACTATCCGACAGTTACGAGATGCCGGCTCGCTCGTTCTGCTCGACGTCAAGCGCGGCGACATCGGCTCGACGGTGAGCGCGTACGCCGCGGCGTACCTTGATCCATCCAGCCCCGTGTATGTCGACGCGGTCACCGCGAGCCCCTACCTCGGGGTCGGTTCGCTGGCGCCGATGTTCGAGCTGGCCGCCGAGCACGGCGGCGGGGTGTTCGTGCTGGCCCTCACCTCCAACCCCGAGGGCGCTGCCGTGCAGCGGGCCGTCACGGCCGACGGCCGCACCGTGGCGCAGACCGTGATCGACGAGATTTCCCAGCTCAACCGGGGTGCGACCCCGCTGGGGAGCTTCGGTCTGGTGGTCGGCGCGACCATCGGTGACACCGGTCACGACCTCTCCGGTGTGGGGGGCCCACTGCTCGCTCCGGGGCTCGGCGCGCAGGGTGCCGGCGCAGCCGATCTGCGTACCGTCTTCGGTTCGAGTCTCGCCTCGGTGCTCCCGTCGTGCTCCCGGGAAGTGCTCTCGGCGGGCCCCGATGTGGCCGCGCTGCGGGCCGCCGCGGACCGCGTTCTGGTCGACTGCCGGGCCGTCCTGCCTGCCCGGTGACTGACTGACGGGTCGGTCACTCTACGGTGATCATGCGGCCCCCACGTTGCCGAAAGCGTCGTTGGCCGCTAGTTTTCCCCGCGCTGGGAACCATGGACCCCTTGGTTCACAGCGACACCACGTTTCACAGATGCGGCGGTGCGCCCCGCCCGCCGCGATAGGGACCTGAGGAGAACTGGTGCCGCTCCCGTCACTGACCCCCGAACAACGCGCTGCCGCGCTCGAGAAGGCCGCGGAGATCCGCAAGGCCCGTGCTCAGCTGAAGGAGCAGCTCAAGCAGGGCAAGACCACCCTCGGTGCCGTCCTCGAGCGGGCCGAGAGCGACGACGTCGTTGGCAAGCTCAAGGTGTCGGCCGTCCTGCAGGCCATGCCGGGCATCGGCAAGATCCGGGCTACCCAGATCATGGAGAAGCTCAAGATCGCCGACAGCCGTCGCCTGCGTGGCCTCGGCGAGCAGCAGCGCAAGGCACTGCTTGGAGAGTTCGCCGCCAACTGAACCTGGCAGCGTGTAGAAACAAGCAGTGAGCACGGATGACGAGGCGCGCCCGGCGGCTCGGCTCACTGTCCTGGCTGGACCTTCGGGTTCCGGCAGGGAGAGTGTCGTCGAGCTCGTCCGGGCGCGTTCTCCGTCCGTGTGGATCCCGGTCGCGGCGACCACCAGGCCGCGCCGGGAAACGGAGATCGACGGGGTGGACCGCGTCTTCCTCGCCCCCGCCGAGTTCGATCGTTGGATCGCCGACGGCGAGCTGCTGGAGTGGTCCCGGATCGGGCCGCACCGCCGCGGCACCCCGTACCCACCGCTGCGCGCCCGGCTCGACGCCGGGCAGCCGGTGCTGCTCCCGCTCGACCTGCGCGGCGTCCCCCTGGTCCGCGCGCGTCTTCCCGATGCCCGACTGGTGCTGCTGAGCCCACCCGGGTACGCCCCCGGCGCAACGGTGGCCGCCGCCGCCGAGCACACGCTCACCCACGACCACACCGAACGGGTGGTCGACGAGCTGGTAGGCTTACTCGGTTCTTCTTATCCGGATCCGGCCTGGTCGCGCGTGCGTGGCTGACGGTCGGCCGCCGTTGAGACTCAGCACCGCGTCCGCGCGGCTCGAAAGACGCAGAGGTTAATTCGTGGGATCCATCGCCAACCCCGAAGGCATCACCAACCCGCCGATCGACGAGCTCCTCGAGAAGACGACGTCGAAGTACGCGCTGGTCATCTTCGCCGCCAAGCGCGCGCGCCAGGTCAACGCCTACTACAGCCAGCTCGGTGAGGGTCTGCTGGAGTACGTCGGCCCGCTCGTCGAGACCACCCCGCAGGAGAAGCCCCTCTCGATCGCCATGCGCGAGATCAACTCGGGCCTGCTCACCGCCGAGCCGACCGACCAGCCGTAAGCCCCCGCTGGCCGATGTCCGCCTCGATCGTCCTCGGGGTCGGTGGCGGCATCGCCGCCTACAAGGCGTGCGAGCTGCTGCGACTCTTCACCGAATCGGGTCACCGGGTTCGGGTCGTGCCAACCGCGTCGGCGCTCCGCTTCGTTGGAGCGCCGACCTGGGCCGCGCTCTCCGGTCAACCGGTCGCCGACGACGTCTGGACCGACGTCCACGAGGTGCCGCACGTCCGGCTCGGTAAGCAGGCCGACCTGGTGGTGGTCGCGCCGACCACCACCGACCTGCTCGCCAAGGCCGCGCACGGCCTCGCGGACGACCTGCTGACCAACACCCTGCTGACCGCCCGCTGCCCGGTCCTGCTGGCCCCGGCCATGCACACCGAGATGTGGGAGCACCCCGCCACCGTGGCCAACGTCGCCACGCTGCGCTCCCGCGGTGTGCGGGTCATCGAGCCGGCCGTCGGTCGACTCACCGGCGCCGACACCGGCAAGGGCCGGCTGCCCGACCCCGCGGAGATCTTCGCCGTCGCCGGCCGGCTCCTGGCCCGCGGCGACTCCGCCCCGGCCGACCTGGCCGGCCGCCGGGTGGTCATCACCGCCGGTGGCACCCGCGAGCCCCTGGACCCGGTCCGTTTCCTGGGTAACCGCTCGTCGGGCAAGCAGGGGTACGCGTTCGCCCGCGCGGCGGTCGCCCGGGGCGCCCGGGTGACAGTGATCGCGGCCAACGTCGGCCTCGCCGACCCGGCCGGCGTCGACCTGATCCGGGTGGGCACCACCGCCGAGCTGCGGGAGGCGACCGTCAAGGCCGCCGTCGAGGCCGATGCGGTGGTGATGGCGGCGGCTCCGGCCGATTTCCGGCCCGCGACGTACGCGCCTGGCAAAATCAAGAAGTCGGACGACGGCGTCGCGCCCACCATCGAGCTCGTCACGAACCCGGACATCGCGGCGGAGCTCGGCCAGCGCAAACGATCAGAGCAGGTGCTGGTGGTGTTCGCCGCCGAGACCGGCGATGCAGAGGCCAACGGCCGGGCGAAGCTCGCCCGGAAGCGGGCCGACCTGATCGTGGTCAACGAGGTCGGCCCGGACCTGGTCTTCGGCGCCGACACCAACACGGTGACGGTCATCGGCGCGGACGGTTCGGTCAGCCGATTGCCCGAGCAGGCCAAGGAAGATGTGGCCGACGCCGTCTGGGATCTCGTCGTGGCGCGGCTCCCCGGCCGTTCCTGACGGGTGGACAGGGCGTGACCGATCCCGACACCGGCCGCAGTGGTGATTACACTGCCGCGGAACGACCTCACACGCTTAGGAGTGCCGTGACACGCCGTCTCTTCACGTCCGAATCGGTCACGGAAGGCCACCCGGACAAGATCGCTGACCAGATCAGCGATGGCATCCTCGATGCGCTGCTGACCGAGGACCCCCACAGCCGCGTGGCGGTGGAAACCTTGATCACCACCGGTCAGGTGCACATCGCCGGCGAGGTGACCACCAAGGCGTACGCCGACATCCCGACGATCGTCCGCCGGACCATCCTCGACATCGGCTACGACTCGTCGAAGAAGGGCTTCGACGGCGCCTCCTGCGGCGTCAGCGTCTCCATCGGCGCCCAGTCCGAGGACATCGCGCAGGGCGTTGACAACGCCTTCGAGTTGCGGACCGGTGCGTCGGAGAGCGCGCTGGACGCGCAGGGCGCCGGCGACCAGGGCATGATGTTCGGCTTCGCCTGCTCGGAGACTCCCGAGCTGATGCCGTTGCCGATCGCCCTCGCCCACCGGCTGGCCCGCCGCCTCTCCGCGGTGCGCAAGGACGGCACGATCCCGTACCTGCGGCCGGACGGCAAGACCCAGGTCACCATCGAGTACGAGGGGCTGCGCCCGGTCCGGTTGAACACCGTTGTGGTGTCCAGCCAGCACGCCGCCGACATCTCGCTGGACTCGCTGCTCACCCCGGACGTGCGCGACCACGTGATCGCCCCGGAGCTGGAGAGCCTCGGCCTCGACACCGAGGGCTACCGGCTGCTGGTCAACCCGACCGGCCGGTTCGAGATCGGCGGCCCGATGGGTGACGCCGGGCTGACCGGTCGCAAGATCATCGTCGACACCTACGGCGGGTACGCCCGCCACGGTGGCGGCGCGTTCTCCGGCAAGGACCCGTCCAAGGTGGACCGGTCGGCCGCGTACGCGATGCGCTGGGTGGCCAAGAACGTGGTCGCCGCCGGCCTGGCCGAGCGGTGCGAGGCGCAGGTCGCCTACGCCATCGGCAAGGCCCACCCGGTGAGCCTCTTCATCGAGACGTTCGGCACCGAGACCGTGCCCGTCTCCTCGATCGAGAAGGCCGTCTCCGAGGTGTTCGACCTGCGCCCGGCCGCGATCATCCGGGACCTCAACCTGCTCCGCCCGATCTACCAGCAGACCGCCGCGTACGGCCACTTCGGCCGGGAACTGCCGGACCTGACCTGGGAGAGCACCGACCGGGCCGCCGACCTCAAGTCGGCCGCGGGAGCCTGACCGCCACCAAGCGCAGCGACCGGCGACCCGCGGATGGGTCGCCGGTCGCACGCGTCTGTGTGGACGTCGGGCTGGCGCACCTGGACCGGCCGTTCGACTACCTGGTGCCGGCGGAGCTGGACGAGGTCGCGGTGCCCGGCACCCGGGTGAAGGTGCGCTTCGCCGGGCAACTGGTCGACGGGTGGCTGCTGTCGCGTGCCGACGACTCCGGGCACACCGGCCGCCTCGCGTACCTGGAGAAGGTGGTCTCGCCGGAGCCGGTGCTGGCCCCCGAGATCGCCCGGCTGGCCCGGGCGGTCGCCGACCGGTACGCGGGCAGCCTCGCCGACGTGCTCCGGCTCGCCGTGCCGCCCCGGCACGCGCGGGTGGAGAAGGAGCCCCGCGACGACGAGCCCACCCCGGTTGCCCCCTCCGGGGCGGTCGACCCGCGCGGGTGGCGCGACTACCCGACCGGCCCGGCCCTGCTGCGGGCCCTCGTCGACGGCCGGGCGCCCCACGCGGTCTGGTCGGCCCTGCCCGGTGAGGACTGGGCGGCCCGCTACGCCGACGCGGTGGCGGCCACCGTCGCCGGTGGGCGCGGCGCTGTGGTCGTGGTGCCCGACGCGCGTGACCTCGACCGCCTCGACGCCGAGCTCACCGGTGTGCTCGGCCCGGGGCGACACGTCAGCCTCTCCGCCGCGCTCGGCCCGGCCCGGCGTTACCGGGCCTTCCTCGCCGCTCGCCGGGGACAGGTGCCGGTGGTGATCGGCACCCGGGCGGCGATGTTCGCCCCGGTGGCCCGGCTCGGCCTCGTGGCCATCTGGGACGACGGTGACGACCTGCACTCCGAGCCCCGGGCGCCCTACCCGCACGCCCGCGACGTGCTGCTCACCCGCGCCCACCTCGCCGAGGCCGGCGCGCTGGTCGGCGGGTACGCCCGGACGGCCGAGGCGCAGCTGCTGGTGGAGACCGGCTGGGCCCCGGAGGTGGTCGCCGACCGGAGCACCGTGCGGGCGCGGATCCCGGCCATCGCGCCGACCGGAGACGACCCGCAACTGGCCCGTGACCCCGGGGCCGCCACCGCCCGGCTGCCCAGCCTGGCCTGGACGGCTGCCCGCGACGCGCTCCGGCAGGACCTCCCGGTGCTGGTGCAGGTGCCCCGGCGTGGCTACCTGCCGTCGATCTCCTGCGCCGAGTGCCGCACCCCGGCCCGGTGCGCGCACTGTGCCGGTCCGCTCGCGCTGCCCTCGGCCGGCGGCATACCGGCCTGCCGGTGGTGCGCCCGGGTGGCGGCCGCGTACGCCTGCCCGGAGTGCGGTGGGCGGCGGCTGCGGGCCGCGGTGACCGGCGCGCGGCGGACCGCCGAGGAACTGGGCCGGGCGTTCCCCGGCGTGACGGTGCGCACCTCGGGGCGCGAGGAGGTGCTGACCGACGTGCCCGGCGGCGCGGCCCTGGTGGTGGCCACCCCGGGCGCCGAGCCGGTCGCCGAGGGCGGCTACGGCGCGGTGCTGCTGCTCGACTCGTGGGCCCTGCTGACCCGGGCCGACCTGCGTGCCGGGGAGGAGGCGCTGCGCCGCTGGCTGGCGGCGGCGGCGCTGGCCCGCCCGGCGCCGGAGGGTCGGGTGGTGGTGGTCGCCGACGGCGCGCTCGCCCCCGTGCAGGCGCTGCTGCGCTGGGACGCCGGCTGGTTCGCCGGTCGGGAGCTGGCCGAGCGCCGCGAGCTGGGCTTCCCACCGGCCGTGCGGATGGCGAGCGTCACCGGCGCGGCCGAGGCGGTGGCGGACCTGCTGGCGGCGGCCCGACTGCCGGACGACGCCGAGGTGCTCGGGCCGGTGCCGGCCGAGGAGGGCCGGGAGCGGATGTTGGTCCGGGTGCCCCGGGCGCGGGCTGCCGCTCTCGCCGAGGCGTTGCACTCGGCCGCTGGCGCTCGGGCCGCCCGTAAGGCCGCCGATCCGGTTCGTCTCCAGGTCGATCCACTCAGCCTGTTCTGAGGCGTTTGGGCCGCTGCCGACGGTGACGAACCTCGCCCCGCTGCGGTGCCGCTCGCACACCGCGTCCGGCAAAGCGGTGGCGCCCGAGTGGTAGCATCGCCCGTCATGCCAAGGCGTACGACGGGCTCCAGGTCGCGACGGAGCGTCAGCCGCGCCGAGCTGGGGTCGCCGCGGGATGGCGCGACGATGGCGGGAGCGCGTCCGTCGGGCGCGAGGTCGATGATGTCAATGAGCCGGTGATCAGGGGTGGACCAGTCGTGACCGTTGGACAATCGATCGTCTTCAACGGCGACCTCGGCAGCGGCAAGAGCACCGTGTCGGTCGAGATCGCCAAGCGGCTCGGCATGCGCCGGGTCAGCGTGGGGGACCTCTACCGGGAGATGGCGCAGCAGCGGCAGATGACCGCGCTTCAGCTCAACCTGCACGCCGAGCTCGACCAGGCAGTCGACGGCTACGTCGACCAGCTTCAGCGGGACATCGCCGCCTCCGGTGAGCGCCTCGTCATGGACTCCCGGCTGGCCTGGCACTTCTTCACCGACGCGCTCAAGGTCCACATGATCACCGAGCCGGGCGAGGCGGCCCGGCGGGTGCTCGCCCGACCGTCCGGGCCGGCGGAGAGCTACGCCTCCCTGGAGGAGGCGAAGGCCAAGCTCCGGGAGCGCAGCGCGAGCGAGCGCAGCCGGTTCATCATCCGTTACGGGGTGGACAAGGCCCGGCTGCGCAACTACGACCTGATCTGCGACACCACCCGGGCGTCCGCCGCCGAGGTGATCGAGCACATCGTGGCCGCGTACGAGGGCACGCTCGGCGCCGAGGTGCTGCGCGACGCGCCGCCGCTGCTGCTGCTGGACCCGGCCCGGGTCTACCCGACCGAGGACATCGCCACCCTGCGGGGTCTGTGGGACACCGACTTCGTCGGTGGGGTGGCCAAGGCCGGCGACGAGGCCCTCGAACCGCTGAAGATCGGGTTCACCGGCGAGTACTTCTTCGTCGTCAACGGTCACCGCCGCCTCAGCGCCGCGCTGCAGAACGGGTTCTCCCTGGTCCCCGCCCAGTTGGTCGCCGAGGTCGACGAGCCGGTCGTGGGCGGGATGACGGCGATCGACTACTTCGCCGCCCAGGTGCGTCCCGGCCTGATCTACGACTGGGAGGCGGCTCACAAGATCCAGCTGCCGCTGCCCGAGCCCGCGCTGCTCCGTGGCGACGCGGTGCTCGCGGGGGACCCGGGCGCCAGCGTCTGACCCAGCGAAGGGCCGGGCCGACGCGCGGGGTACGCGCGCCGGCCCGACCACCGAGTCGTACGGCGATCGCCGAGGCGGCTCAGCCGAGGATGACGCCTGAAGCGCCTACTCCGGCCATGCCGGAGAAGATGTCCTCGTAGTACATCCGCCAGGCGCAGACCCGACCGGTGGTCACGTAGCCGGTACAGGCGACCGCTGTGTTGGTGTCGTCGATGGCGGTGTTGGTGCCGGTCGCCCAGACCTGGAGTGTGTTCGCCGCGTTCACGATCTCCACCGGGCCGCCGCTGTCACCCTGACCGACGGCGTTGGTGCGGGTGGTGTTCTCCGCCTGCACCTGACCGCAGACCGTCCCGAAGTTGCGGACGTTGATGCAGAGGTTGCGGGCCTTCACCTGAATCGAGCAGCGGGTGCCGGAGTACGCGCCGGAGGTGCACACGAAGTTGCCGACCTGGCTGGCCGAAGCGCCGATCACCTGGTTGCTGAACTCGCTGACCACCGCGCCGGCGGCATTGGTGCTGTTGTTGAAGACCCGGCCGCCCGAGCTGCCCGCGAGGAGCAGGGTGTCGGTGCCGGTGTTGCGGGTGCCGACGATCCCGATCGTCTGCCCGGTCGGGTCGGTCGCGAGGACGTTGAGGTTGGCGCAGTGCGCGGCGGAGAGCATCCGCGCCACCCCGCCCTGGAAGACCCCGAAGCCGGTCGAGCAGCCACCGCCGGTGGCGGTGTTACGCCACGCGGCGCCACCCCACCACGGCGCCGTGTCGTCCCACCGGGTGGCGGGCGCGGCGGCGACCCCGGTCTGCACTGTCACCGGTACGCCGGCGAGAGCCGTCGCGCCGAGCAGCCCGTCCTGGGTGCCGACGAGCAGGCCGGCGCCGTCGGCGCGCGGCCCGACCGTGGTGATCTTGTTGCCGGCTGCGGCCCGCAGCCGGTCGGCCGCGACCATGAGTTCCCGCTGTGAGTACGCGGCGGGCAGCACCTGGGTGGTGACGGTGGCCTGGGCGGTGGCCACCAGACTGGCCGGCGGCTCACCCTTCCAGTAGACCTGGAGCTGGCGGGTGGTGGGGTCGGCGACGATTCCGGCGAAGCCGGAGTTCGCGCTGCGCTGTGCCGCGTTCGTGATCCGGGCGGCGGCGGTGTTCATGCGCTGCTGCAACCGGAGCAGTTCCGACCAGGAGGCGAAGCCGCCGGGGACCGGTGTGCTGTCGACGAAGGATCCGGTGGTGGCGGCCTTGCCGGCCGGTGCGGCGGTGGCCGGGGTGGCGGTCATGCCCGCGGCGAGCAGCGTGAGACCGATCGCGGTGACGGCGACGCGACGCAGCATCGTCACGGTGCGGCGGGTGGTCGGGTGTGGACGGATCATCGGGTACCTCTTCCCCCAGGGATCGTGGAGCGGGCCGGGCCCGCACCAGGACGGTGGCAGGGGCATCGGCTACGCGGGGCGGATCCTGGACGGGGCTGGACACCGCTGGACACCGCCGGACGGGGAACGGTCCGCAGTGGAACTGTCTTACATTGGCAACCGTCTATCGAGCGACGCTGGCCCGGAATTACCCTGCCCCTGCGTGATCCGGGGGGCCGGATGACCGGGGGTGGGGGTCGCATGTCTGAGCAGTGGGTACCTTCCGGCACTCATCAGACGTCACACGGGCTGCCCGCAGCGTTCGAGCTGGCCCGCGCCGCCACCGAGGCGCAGACACTGCCCGAGTTGGCCGGGTTGCTGCGCCAGCTGCGCCGCCGCGAAGCCCGTCAGCAGGGCGAGACCCTGCTGACGTACCGGCAGCTGGCCGCGAAGACCGGCTGGTCGCGCGGGATCATCGGGGAGTACTTCGCCGGCAACATCCTGCCGCCACCGGAGCGGTTCGACGCCCTCATCCGACTGCTCGGGGCGACCCCCGCCGAGCAGGGGGTGCTGGCCACCGCGCGGGACCGGGTCGAGGAACGACGTCGACGCCCTAACCGGGACCACGCGAGCACCGGGCGGGCGGTCGTTCGGGCCAGGGCCGGCGGCCCGCGCACCGGTACGCCGTACCCCCGTTTCCCGGTGCCCCGCCAACTGCCCCCGGCGCTGCCCGGGTTCGTCGGACGCGCGACCCAACTCGCGCAGCTCGATGCGGAGTGCGCCGGCGCCGTGACGCCCGAGGGCGACGGCGTGGCGTCGGTCACCCTCATGACGCTGTCCGGTACGGCGGGAGTCGGCAAGACGACCCTCGCCGTCACCTGGGCACACCGGGTCGCTGATCGCTTCCCGGACGGCCAGCTCTACGTCGACCTGCGCGGGTTCGACTCCACCGGAACGGTGGTGACGGCGGTCGAGGCGGTTCGAGGCTTCCTGGAGGCACTTGAGGTGCCACCCGAACGCATCCCCACCCACCTGCCCGCGCAGGTGGGCCTCTACCGCAGCCTGCTCGCCGGACGCCGGATGCTGGTGCTGCTGGACAACGCCCGCGACGCCGACCAGGTCCGGCCCCTGCTGGTCGGCAGCTCGAGCTGCCTGGTCCTGGTCACCAGCCGCAACCGGCTCGCCGGCCTGGTCGCCACCGAGGGTGCCCGGCCGATCGGCGTCGACCTGCTCAGCACCGCCGAGGCCTGGCAACTGTTGGCCCGGCGGCTCGGCGCGGACCGGTTGGCCGCCGAGCCGCAGGCGGTCGACGAGATCATCGAGCGGTGTGCGCGGCTGCCGCTGGCGCTGGCCGTGCTCGCCGCCAGAGGCGCGGAGAAGCCGGCGTTCCCACTGGCCGCCCTCGCGGCAGAACTGCGGGCGGCACCGCGACCGCTCGACTCGTTCGACGGTGGGGATGCCGGGACCGACGTGCAGGCCGTCTTCTCCTGGTCGTACCGGAGCCTGACGCCGCAGGCGGCACGCGTGTTCCGGCTCTTCGGCTGCCATCCCGGACCGGACATGGGCTTCGCGGCAGCGGCCAGTCTGGCCGGGCTGCCCCGGGCCCAGGTGCCCCGACTGCTGGCGGAACTGGCTCACGCGCACCTCGTCACCGAGCACACCCCCGGCCGGTTCGGCGCGCACGACCTGCTCCGGGCGTACGCGGCCGAGCAGGTCGAACGTCTCGAACCGGCGCAGGCCCGACGGGCCGCGATCCGGCGCGGGTTGGACCACTACCTGCACACCGCGCACGCGGCGGCGCTGCTGCTGCAACCGGGCCGGGACCCGGTCACCCTCGCCGCCGTCGCACCGGGTGTGGTGCCCGAGGAGATCGCCGACCTCGGTCAGGCGCTGGCCTGGTTCAGCGTCGAGTATCCGGTGCTGCTGGCTGCGGTCGCCCACGCGAGGCGGTCCGGGTTCGACAGCCATGCGTGGCAGCTGGCCTGGACACTCGTGGACTTCCTGCAACGCCGGGGGCGGTGGCCGGACCTGGCCGTGGCCCAGCGGAACGCCCTGGCCGGGGCGCAGCGGGCCGGCGACCGACCCGGGCAGGCGAACGCCCACCGCGACCTCGCCCGGGTGCTGTCCCGGCTGGGTCGGGTGAACGAGGCGGCGAGGAGCTACCGCCAGGCCCTGGTGATCTTCGCGGAGCTGGGTGACCACACCGGGCAGGCGCGTACCCACCGGGCGTTCGGGGCGATGTTCGACGGGCTCGGCCGGCACGCCGAGTCGCTGGAGCAGAGCGAGCGCGCCCTGGCGCTGTACCGGGCCGCCGGGCACATCGCCGGGGAGGCCAGCGCCCGCAACGCGGTGGGGTGGGCGCACGCCCAACTCGGCCAGTACGCGCCGGCGCTCGGGCACTGCCGGGCGGCGTTGGCGCTGCTGCGGACGACAGGCGACCGGCACGGTGAGGCGAACACCTGGGACAGCCTCGGCTTCATCCACGCCCAGTTGGGTGACCACCGTGCGGCGATCCGCTGTTTCCAGCGGGCGCTCGGGCTGTACCGGCGGGTCAGCGACCGCTACGACGAGGCGGACACCCTGTCCCGGCTCGGCGAGAGCCGGCGGGCCGTGGGGGATGCGGCCGGCGCCGCGCGTACCTGGCGTCGTGCTGTGGGCATCCTCGACGATCTCGGTCATCCGGACGCCGAGCGGGTGCGGGACCTGTTGGCCGGGGAGTGCGCCGGTGACGCTGGGCACACCGGCGGTGGTTGATCGAGGTGCGCCGGACGGTGTTCTGCCGGGCACTCCGTAGACTGGTACGGCACCGCTCGTCCGCCCGAAGAAGGAGCCGTCCCGCGTGACCGTCCAGCCCATCCGTCTGTTTGGGGATCCGGTGCTGCGCACGCCGGCCGATCCGGTCGTCGACTTCGACGCCGAGCTACGTCGGCTCGTCGCCGACCTCACCGACACGATGCGTGAGCAGAACGGCGCCGGCCTGGCCGCGCCGCAACTCGGTGTGAGCCTGCGGGTGTTCACCTTCGACGTCGACGACGTCCTCGGGCATCTGATCAACCCGGTGTTGGAGTTCCCCGACGAGGAGGAGCAGGACGGCCCGGAGGGCTGCCTGTCGATCCCCGGGCTCTACTTCGACACCAAGCGTCGGCAGAACGTCGTCGCCAAGGGCTTCAGCTCGTTCGGCGACCCCGTGCAGATCGTCGGCACCGGCCTGATGGCGCGCTGCGTGCAGCACGAGACCGACCACCTCGACGGGGTGCTCTTCCTGGACCGACTGGACCCGGAGGGCCGCAAGGAGGCCATGAAGGCGATCCGCCAGGCCGAGTGGTACGACGCGGCGGCCCCGCCCACTGTCAAGCTCAGCCCGCACATCAGCGACCCCTTCGGTCTGGGGCGCTGACCCGGATGCGCGTGATCTTCGCCGGCACGCCGGCTGTCGCCGTGCCCGCCCTGGCCGCCGTCGCCGCGTCCCGACACGAGCTGGTGGCCGTGGTCACCCGGCCCGACGCGCCCGCCGGGCGTGGGCGGGGTCTGTCCCGCTCCCCGGTCGGCGAGTGGGCCGACGAGCACGGCGTCGAGGTGCTCACGCCCGCCCGTCCCCGCGACCCGGAGTTCCTCGACCGGCTGCGCGAGCTGGAGCCGGACTGCGTGCCGGTGGTCGCCTACGGCGCGCTGGTGCCGCCGGCGGCCCTGGAGATCCCCCGGCACGGCTGGATCAACCTGCACTTCTCCCTGCTGCCCGCGTGGCGGGGCGCCGCACCCGTGCAGCACGCCGTGCTGCACGGGGACGAGCTGACCGGTGCCAGCGTCTTCCAGTTGGAGGAGGGCCTGGACACCGGCCCGGTCTACGGCACGCTGACCGACGAGATCCGCGCCGCCGACACCTCCGGTGACCTGCTGGGGCGGCTCGCCGATTCCGGCGCCGGGCTGCTGGTGGCGGTGCTCGACGCGATCGACGACGGCACCGCCCGGGCCGAGCCGCAGCCGGCCGACGGGGTGTCGCTGGCGCCGAAGCTGACAGTGGACGACGCGCGGGTGCGCTGGAGTGACCCGGCCTTCGCCGTGGACCGGCGGATCCGGGCCTGCACGCCCGCACCGGGCGGCTGGACGACCTTCCGCGACGAGCGGGTGAAGCTCGGCCCGGTCGTTCCGGTGCCCGACGGCCCCGAGCTGAAGCCGGGGGAGTTGCTGGTGGAGAAGTCCCGGGTGCTGGCCGGCACGGCGACTGTGCCGGTGCGTCTCGGCGAGGTCCGCGCCGCGGGCAAGCGGGCCATGAGCGCCACCGACTGGGCGCGCGGCGTCCGGGTCGGCACTGGAGAGGAATTCGCGTGACGGCACCGGAGGGAACCCGACCGACGCGCTCCGGCCCGTCGACCGGCCGTGGCGGGGACCGCCGCCCGGTCCGGCCACCGATGGACCGACCGCGCCGCGCCGCGTACGAGGCGGTGGCGGCGGTGCACCGCGACGACGCGTTCGCCAACCTGGTGCTGCCCATCATCCTGCGCGAGGAGGGGCTGTTCGGTCGGGACGCTGCCTTCGCCACCGAGCTGACCTACGGCACCCTGCGCCACGTGGGCACGTTGGACGCGATCCTGACCGACGCGGCGGGCCGGGACGTGGCCCGGATCGACCCGCCGGTACGCGACGCGCTGCGGCTCGGGGCGTACCAACTGCTGCACACCCGGGTGCCAGCGCACGCCGCGGTCTCGTCGACTGTCGACCTGGTCCGTTCGGTCGCACCGGGCGCCACCGGCTTCGCCAACGCGGTGCTGCGCGAGGTGTCCAGCCGTGACGCGGACGCCTGGGTGGCGAAGCTCGCCCCACCGATGGAGACCGACCCGGTCGGTCACCTCGCGTTGGCGTACAGCCATCCCCAGTGGATCGTGCGGGCCTTCTCCGAGGCGCTCGACGGCGATCTGGGTGAGACGGCCCGCCTCCTGATCGAGGACAATGAGCGTCCGCCGGTGCACCTCTGCGCCCGGCCCGGGCTGATCGACCCGGTCGAGCTGGCCGACCAGGTCGGCGGTGCGCCCGGTGCCTTCTCGCCGTACGCCGTCTATCTGCCCGGTGGCGCGCCGGGCGACATCCCGGCGGTGGTCGACGGCCGTGCCCACGTGCAGGACGAGGGCTCCCAGCTGGTGGCCGCCGCACTCGCCGACGCGCCGTTGGACGGCCCGGACGGGCGTTGGCTGGACCTGTGCGCCGGCCCGGGTGGCAAGGCCGGCCTGCTCGGCGCGCTGGCCGCGCAGCGGGGTGCCCGGGTGACAGCGGTCGAGGTGGCCGAGCACCGGGCTCGGCTGGTCTCCCTGGCGACCCGGGACCTGCCGGTGGCCGTGCTGACCATGGACGGCCGTGAGGTCGGCGGCGACCCGAAGCTGCCCGAGCAGCACTTCGACCGGGTGCTGGTGGACGCGCCGTGCACGGGGCTGGGCTCGCTGCGTCGTCGGCCGGAGTCGCGCTGGCGTCGCCAGCCGTCCGACCTGCCGCCGCTGACCCGGCTGCAACGGGAGTTGCTCGGCGCGGCACTGCGGGCGGTCCGCCCGGGCGGCCTGGTCGCCTACGTCACCTGCTCGCCGCACACCGTCGAGACGCACGTGACGGTCACCGAGGCGGCCCGCCGCAGCGGGGTTTCGGTGGACTTCGTGGACGCCCGGCCGCTGCTGCCGGCCGGCATGCCCGGTCTCGGTGACGGGCCGACCGTGCAGCTCTGGCCACACCGCCACGGCACCGACGCGATGTTCCTCGCCGTCCTGCGCCGAGGCTGATCCGACCCGCGCGTCCGGCCGGTCACCCGACCGGCCGGACGTTCGATCAGGTGACGGGGAGCCCCTTGGTGCCGGCGTTCTTCATCGAGCGGGTCAGGTTCCGGTCGGAGATCCAGAGGAAGCACTGCACGCCCCGGTTGCCGTTGCGCCACTCCTCCTCGTACGGCTGGTAGTAGATCGTGCCGGCGCGGAAGTCGAGCTGCGAGTTGTCCGGGACCTTGGCGTACCTGGCGATCATCGTCTGGCAGGCCTGGTGGGTCCGCTTGGTGCCGCGGGTGAACTCGGCGTAGCTGGTGTCCGGTGCCTGCCAGACGCCGACGAACTCGGCGTGGTGCTTGGCGGTGCAGGAGACCGGCACCATCTCGTCGATGTTGTCCTTGACCATCTTCGGGTTGAAACAGCGGTACGCCAGCGGGGCGGCGCCGGACAACGCGCCCCGGAGGCTGCCGGTGCGCAGGTCGACAGCGGTGTCGTCGATGCTGGAGATCTCGGTGACGTCGCAGCGGTACCAGCGTGCCCCGCCCGACCAGGCCGGCGGCGACGGCAGCACGACGGTCAGGCCGAGCCGCCCGGACCGCCAGTCGGCGCCCACCGCCTTGTTCACCGCCGTGTCGCATCCGGCCTGCGCGGCCCGCATGCCGGCCGAGCCGGGCTGCGGGGGAGTGCCGCCCTCGGCGCCCCGGCCGGTGAGGGTGCCGACGTGCATGGTCTCCACCCGGTGCGCCTCGGTGCACGCCGTCGGGTTGTAGCCGGTCAGGAAGCCGACCTGCTGGGAGCTGTGGTGGCAGACGTCGGCGGCGGGGACGAACTGCTGCGCCGCGACGGGCGCCGGCCAGTCGTCGATGAGGTCACGGTCGACTCCGGCGGGTGCGCCGCACCCGGCCAGCGCCAGGACCAGCGCCCCACCCCCGGCCAACGCCGCCAACCACCGTCGCATCCCGACCTCCCGCCGCTGGTGGCCCCCGACCGGACCCCGCCGGTCGGTAGCGCCACGGCGCAGCAGCATACGGCACCGAGGCTCAGATCGCGGGCAGTCCCTCGGGGCCGGCGCCGCGCATCGAGCGGGTGAGTTTGCGGTCGTCGCTCCACAGGAAACAGCGCACTCCACGGTCGCCCTCCTCCCACTCCCGTTGGGACGGCGGGTAGTAGATGGACCCGGCCCGGTACGGCAGCTCGCTGTTGTTGGGCACCGCCGCGTACTCGGCGATCAGCGCCATGCAGCGCTGGTGCGCCTGCTCGGCGGACTTGGCGAACTCCGCCCAGCTCATGTCCCGCTCCTCGTAGACGCCCACGAACTCGGCGCGGTGCGGCTCGGTGCAGAGCACCGGCGCCATGTAGTTGAGGTTGTCGCCGATCAGCTTGGGGTCGAAGCAGCGGTGGGTCAGCGGCGAGTCGCCGATCAGCGCGCCGCGCAGGCTGCCGGTGCGGTTCACCGGGCGGGTGTTGTCGATGCTGCCGGTCTCGCTGAGGTCGCAGCGGAACCAGCGGGCGCCGCCAGCCCAGGCGGGCGCGGACGGCAGCGCGAGGGAGAGCGCGAGTCGGGCGGTGTGCCAGTCGCCGCCGAGCACCTGCCGGGCCCGCTGGTCGCACTCGGCGCGAGCCGTGCGCAGCGCCGACGACCCGGGCTCCGGTCGGGCCTCGGTCAGCGCGTCGGGCCCGACGAAGGTGCCGACGTGGATGGTCTCGGCCAGGTGGTTACGCGCGCAGTCCACCGTCTCGTACGTGCTGGCCTGCACCACAGCGGCGATCCGCGGCAGACAGGTGTCGGTGGCGGGGGTGAACGGCTTCGGCACCCGCAGCGTCGGCCAGTCGTCGGTGAGATCGCCGTCCGCGCCCCGCGCTGGCGCGCAGCCGGCCAGCAGCATCGTGGTGACGCCGGCCAGCACCAGCGCTGGAAGCCACCGTCGCATCGTCCGCCCTCCCGTGAGCTGGCGGCCGGTCACCGCGCCCCGCGGCGAGACCCCGGCGGGCGTGCAGCCTACGCACCGTCCCGGTTGGAGTGTCGTCGCGTTTCCGTCGATCGGCCAGTCGCTGATGTCTGTTCGTCCGGATTCGGGGGTCCGGAGCGTCCAATTCTGCACCACTGGTCACTGCTGGATCACAGCGCGTCCCCGAAGGTGGCGCGATGCGGGTGGCGGGTGGCCACGTTCGTACACTGGCCCCGTGACCGTACCGCCGCCAATCGTCGCGCCGAGCATCCTGGCCGCCGATTTCGCCCGCCTCGCCGAAGAGGTCCGTGCCGTCGAGGACGCCGCGGACTGGTTGCACGTCGACGTGATGGACAACCACTTCGTGCCGAACCTGACCATTGGGCTGCCCGTGGTGCAGAGCCTGCGGGCTGTCACGGCGATGCCCTTCGACGTCCACCTGATGATCGAGGACCCGCGCCGGTGGGCCCCCGGCTACGCCGACGCCGGGGCGTACAACGTCACCTTCCACGCGGAGGCGTCCGACGACCCGGTGGCGTTGGCCAAGGACCTGCGCTCGGCCGGCGCGAAGGCGGGCCTGGCCATCGACCGGGACACCCCGATCGAGCCCTACCTGGACCTGCTGCCCAGCTTCGACACCCTGCTGATCATGACGATCAAGGCGGGCTTCGGTGGGCAGCGGTTCATTCCGCAGCTGCTGGAGAAGGTCCGGACGGCCCGGCGGCACGTGTCGGCCGGGCACCTGGAACTGCGCATCGAGGTCGACGGTGGGATCGCCGCCGACACCATCGAACAGGCGGCCGCCGCGGGCGCCGACGCGTTCGTGGCCGGCACCGCCGTGTACGGGGCCGCCGACCCGGCGGAGGCGGTACGGCACCTGCGGGCACTGGCGGAACGCGCGGCTCCCGGGGCCTGAGGTGGAGCCCGAGGCCGACCGCAAGGACATCATTCTCGTCGTGGACGACGACGAGGACATCGCTCGTTTCGTCGAGTTCAACCTGCGGCTGCACGGCTTCGAGGTGATCCACGCCAGCGACGGCCAGGAGGCGCTGGAGGTCATCGAGCGCCAGCGACCGGACCTCGCCGTGGTCGACCTCATGATGCCCCGGATCGACGGGCTTGAGCTGACCCGGCGGCTACGCGCCGACCCGATGACCTCGGCCCTTCCGGTGATCATGCTGACGGCCAAGGGGATGACCGTCGACAAGGTGCACGGGCTCAGCGCCGGCGCGGACGACTACCTGGTCAAGCCGTTCGACACCGCCGAACTGGTGGCCCGGGTCTCGTCCACGCTGCGCCGCAACAAGGAGTTCCGGGAGGTCTCGCCGCTGACCGGGCTGCCCGGCAACAGCCGGATCCGCCGGGAGATCAGCGACCGGGTCCGGCAGGGCGTGGACTACGCG
The DNA here is from genome assembly GCF_015751785.1 of Micromonospora vinacea. Classification (NCBI taxonomy): domain Bacteria; kingdom Bacillati; phylum Actinomycetota; class Actinomycetes; order Micromonosporales; family Micromonosporaceae; genus Micromonospora; species Micromonospora vinacea. The sequence continues at coordinate 4,464,190 of NZ_JADOTY010000001.1, forward strand.
GTCGGCTACGTCGACATCGACCGGTTCAAGAGCGTCAACGACCGGTACGGCTTCGTCCGTGGCGACGACTTCATCTCCGCGCTGGCCCGCAGCCTGCACCGGGCGGTGGTGGGCGTCGGACTGCCACCGGCCTTCCTCGGCCACGTCGGCGGTGACGACTTCGTCATCGTCTGCGCCCCGGACCAGGTGCGCCCGCTGACCTCCCAGGCGGTGGTCGACTTCGAGAACACCGCCGACACGCTCTACGACCCGACCGACCGGGAGCGGGGCTTCGTCGAGTTGAAGGACCGCCGCGGCAACATCCGGCGCGCGGCCCTGGTCACGCTCTCCATCGGGGTCTCGCTCTCCGACGCCGGCAAGCGGTTCTCCGACCCCCTCGAAGCGATCGCGATGGCCTCGGAGATGAAGACGGTCGCCAAGAGCCAACCGGGCTCGTACGTGGCGGTGGACCGGCGTCGCGGCGTCACCTGAGCGTGATAGCGCTGTGAAGTAGCTCGCCTAGGTGGCGGCGGAGCCGGATCGGCGTGTAAGACTTCCCGTGTACCCACCACGCGCTGGCGGGACTCGGTGAAATTCCGAACCGGCGGTGATCCACGGTCCAACCGTGGTCAGCCCGCGACCCGGACGGCTCTGCCGTCCGGTGGACCTGGTGAAAATCCGGGGCCGACGGTTGGGGGCGGTTCGTCCGCGCCCAGACAGTCCGGATGGGAGACAGCGCGCGGGACGGACGGGTCCGAGCCGGCCGCTGGCTTCAGCGTGCCGTGCCGACCCCCCGGGGCGGCTCCGCCGTTCCCGGAATCCGCCACCGCCTGCCCGTGGCCCCATGGCCACCGCCTCCCTGACCGCCCGCGCGCGGACCGGCGAGTGAGAGGGCAGGGGCAGGGCGATGGCCAGCGTCTCCGTTGATGAGGCGATGCGGCGTGCGATCGAGTTGGCGGCGCGCGGGCTCGGCACCACCAGCCCCAACCCGGTGGTCGGGTGCGTGCTGCTCGACGAGGACGGCGAGGTCGTGGGCGAGGGTTTCCACGCGTACGCCGGCGGGCCGCACGCCGAGATCGTCGCGCTGGCACAGGCCGGGCGGCGGGCCAAGGGTGGCACGGCTGTCGTCACTCTGGAGCCCTGCGACCACACCGGCCGCACCGGTCCCTGCAGTTCCGCGCTGGTCCAGGCGGGGGTGGGCCGGGTGGTCATCGCCGTGCCCGATCCCAACCCGGTCGCCTCCGGTGGCGCCGCCACCCTGCGCGCCGCCGGGGTCCGGGTCGACCTGGGGGTACGCGGCGAGGAGGCCGAGGCCGGCAACGTCGCGTGGCTGACCTCGATGCGCCGGGGCTGGCCGTACGTGATCTGGAAGTACGCCGCCACCCTCGACGGGCGCTCCGCCGCGGCGGACGGCACCAGCATGTGGATCACCTCGGAGGCGGCACGGATCGACGTGCACGCGCTGCGCGGCACTGTCGACGCGGTCATCGCCGGGGTGGGCACCGTGCTCGCCGACGACCCCCGGTTGACAGCCCGCAACCTGCGCGACGGCAGCCTGGCCATCCGGCAGCCGCTGCGGGTGGTGGTGGACAGCTCGGGGCGTACCCCGGCTGACGCCAAGGTCCGCGACGGCGCCGCGCGGACGTGGATCGCGACCGCCGACGAGGTCGGCGCCGACCCGGACGGCCGGGTCGACCTGTCGGCGCTGCTCGCGGCGCTGCACCAGCGCGGGGTCCGCGCGGTGCTGCTGGAGGGCGGCCCCCGGCTGGCCGGCGCGTTCCTGGAGGCCGGCCTGGTCGACAAGATCGTCGGGTACGTCGCGCCGCGATTGCTCGGCGCCGGTCCGACCGCTCTGGTCGACGCGGGAGTGACCACCATCGCCGAGGCAATCGATCTGGAGTTCGTCGACGTTACGCAGATCGGTCCGGATATCCGGATCACCGCTTTGCCCCGCAAACGGGAGGGCTGAGATGTTCACTGGCATCATCGAGGAATTGGGCGAGATTGTCCGGGTCGCGCCGACGGCGGGCGATTCGGCGCTGCTCGGCGTACGCGGCCCGCTGGTCACGTCCGACGCCCGGCACGGCGACTCGATCGCCGTCAACGGTGTCTGCCTGACCGTCGTGGAGGTGGCCGACGGGGTCTTCACCGCCGACGTGATGGGGGAGACGCTGCGTCGCTCCGCGCTGGGCGCGCTGCGCCCCGGCGACCCGGTCAACCTGGAGCGGGCCGCAGCGCTCGGCAGCCGGCTCGGCGGGCACCTGGTGCAGGGCCACGTCGACGGCGTCGGCGAACTGATCTCCCGCGAGCCGGCCGAGCAGTGGGAGACCGTCCGGTTCCGACTGCCCGCCGCCCTGTCCCGGTACGTGGTGGAGAAGGGCTCGATCACCATCGACGGTGTCTCGTTGACGGTGGCCGCCGTCGGCGCGGACGAGTTCGCCGTCGGGCTGATCCCGACCACGCTCAAGCTGACCACGCTCGGCGCGAAGGGCGTCGGCGACCCGGTCAACCTGGAGGTCGACGTGCTGGCCAAGTACGTCGAGCGGCTGCTCGGCGACCGGCTCACCGACGCTCGCGGGGTGGCCTCGAACCCGGGCGGAGTGGCCTGATGGGCCCGCTCAGCTGGCTGCTGGACGCCCAGGTGCAGGTCGCCGGCTCGCCGGTGCTGGCCCGGGAGATCGTCGGCAACGCGTTCGGTCTGGTCTCGGCGCTGCTCGGGCTGCGCCGCCTGGTCTGGGCGTGGCCGGTCGGCATGATCGGTAACGCGCTGCTCCTCACCGTCTTCCTCGGCGGGGTGTTCGCCACCCCGCAGGCGCACGACCTGTACGGGCAGGCCGGCCGGCAGGTGTTCTTCTTCGCCGTCAGCGTCTACGGCTGGTGGCGCTGGCAGCGCAACCGTCGCGCCGACGGCGGGCAGGCCGCGGTCGTCCCGCGCTGGGCCACCGGACGGGAGCGCCTGATGCTGCTGGTGGCCGCCGTGCTCGGCACCGCCGCGGCGTACCCGCTGCTCAAGGCCCTGGGCTCGTGGGGCCCGCTGCCCGACGCCTGGATCCTCACCGGCAGCCTGCTGGCCACCTACGGCATGGCCCGCGGCTGGGTGGAGTTCTGGCTGCTCTGGATCGCGGTCGACGCGGTCGGCGTGCCGCTGCTGCTGCGGGGCGGGTTCTACCCGTCGGCCGTCATGTACCTGATCTACGGCGCCCTCTGCGTCTGGGGCTTCGCCGCCTGGTGGCGCACGTCCCGCGCCACCCGGCCGGCTGCCGCCCGCACGCCCACCTACACGGAGGCCATCGCATGACCAGCTTCGGAAGCATCGAGCAGGCGATCGCGGACATCGCGGCCGGGCGGCCGGTCGTCGTGGTCGACGACGCGGACCGGGAGAACGAGGGCGACCTGATCTTCGCGGCCGAGTTGGCCACGCCGGAGCTGATGGCGTTCATGGTGCGCTACACCTCCGGATACGTCTGCGTGGCGCTGACCGAGAGCGAAGCCGACCGGCTCGACCTGCCGCCGATGCACCACACCAACCAGGACCGGCGCGGCACCGCGTACACGGTGACAGTGGACGCCCGCGAGGGCGTCGGCACCGGCATCTCGGCGGCCGACCGCGCGCACACCAGCCGGCTGCTCGCCGGCGCGGCGACCGACCCGACCGATCTGGCCCGCCCCGGGCACGTGGTGCCGCTGCGCGCCCGTGAGGGCGGGGTGCTGCGCCGGCCGGGGCACACCGAGGCGGGGATCGACCTGACCCGGCTGGCCGGGCTGCGTCCGGCCGGCGTGCTCTGCGAGCTGGTCAACGACGACGGCACCATGATGCGCCTGCCGGACCTGGAGAAGTTCTCCGCCGAGCACGGCCTCACGCTGGTCACCATCGCCGACCTGATCGCCTACCGGCGGCGTACCGAAAAGCAGGTCGAGCTGGTCGCCGACGCCCGGATGCCGACGAAGCACGGGGTGTTCCGGGCGCTCGGCTACCGCGCCGAGCACGACCCGGCCGAACACGTCGCGATGGTGCTCGGTGACCTCGGTGACGGCCAGGACGTGCTGGTCCGGGTGCACTCCGAGTGCCTGACCGGGGACGTGTTCGGCTCGCTGCGCTGCGACTGTGGGCCGCAGCTGGACGCCGCGCTGGCTCGGGTCGGGCAGGAGGGCCGGGGCGTGGTGCTCTACGTCCGGGGGCACGAGGGGCGCGGCATCGGCCTGCTGCACAAGTTGCAGGCGTACCAGTTGCAGGACCTGGGCCGCGACACCGTCGACGCCAACCTCGACCTGGGCCTGCCGGCCGACGCCCGCGACTACGGCACCGGCGCGCAGATCCTCTACGACCTGGGCGTGCGCTCGATGCGGCTGCTGACCAACAACCCGGCCAAGCGGGCCGGGCTGGAGGGGTACGGGTTGACCATCACCGGCCGCGAAGGGCTTCCGGTCGGCGCGCACCCGGAGAACATGCGCTACCTGCGCACCAAGCGGGACCGGATGGGTCACCTGCTGGACGAGTTGGACGAGGTGTCCGAGGCGCCGTTGGGGCGTCCGGTCGCCAATGACGAGATCGGAGCATGACGATGGCGGGTTTCGGTGAGCCGGGAGTCGAGGCGGTCGACGCCGCGGGGCTGACCGTCGGGGTCGTTGCCGCCCGCTGGCACGGCGAGCTGACCGACCACATGCTGGAGCGTGCGGTGGCCGCCGCCGAGGCGTGCGGCGCTCGTTCCGTCGTCGCCCGGGTCGCCGGGTCGGTCGAGCTGCCGGTGGTCGCGCAGGCCCTCGCCCGCCGCTGCGACGTGGTGGTCGCCCTCGGCGTGGTGGTCCGCGGGTCCACCGCCCACTTCGACTACGTCTGCCGTTCGGTCACCGATGGGCTGACCCGGGTGGCGTTGGACGAGGGCAAGCCGGTGGCGCACGGAGTGTTGACAGTGGAGACCATCGAGCAGGCCCGCGACCGCGCCGGTCTGCCCGGCTCGGCGGAGGACAAGGGCTGGGCGGCCACCGTCGCGGCGCTCGACGCCGCGCTGGCCGTGCGGACCGTGGCGGCGGGCAACGCCCAGCGGGTCGGCTTCGGCGGCTGACGCCTCCGCCGACCCTCGCTCAGAGCCGACCGGCCTCGATGATCCGGCGCAGGAACTGCCGGGTACGAGGCTGCGTCGGCTCGCCGAGCACCTGCTCGGGCGGGCCGCTCTCGACGACCCGCCCGGCGTCGAGGAAACACACCTCGTCGGCGACCTCCCGGGCGAAACCCATCTCGTGGGTGGCCAGCACCATGGTCATCCCGTCGGCCTTCAGGTCGCGGATCATCGCCAGCACCTCGCCGACCAGCTCCGGGTCCAGCGCGGAGGTGACCTCGTCGAGCAGCATCAGTCGGGGTGAGTTGGCCAGCGCCCGGACGATCGCCACCCGCTGCTGCTGACCGCCGGAGAGCCGGTCCGGATAGGCGTCCGCCTTGGCGCCCAGTCCCACCCGGTCGAGCAGCTCCCGGGCCTGCGCCTCGGCCTCCGCCCGGCCCCGCCCGTGTACGCGGCGCGGCGCGAGGGTGATGTTGTCCAACACGCTCAGGTGCGGAAAGAGGTTGTACGCCTGGAACACCATGCCGATCCGCCGCCGGACCCGGTCCGGGTCCACCCGGGGGTCGGAGATGTCCTCCCCGTCCAACTCGATGGTGCCGTCGTCGAGGTCGTCCAGCAGGTTGACGCAGCGCAGCAGTGTCGACTTACCGGACCCGGACGCGCCGATCAGAGCCACCACCTGGTGCTCGGCGACGGTCAGATCGAGCTGGTCGAGCACGACGTGCCCGCCGAACTCCTTGCGCAGCCCTCGACAGCGCAACAACGCCACGGCTCAGCCTCCCGACTGTCGGCGGGCCGCGCGCAGCGTCACCCAGTCGGTGACCGCGATCAGCGGGATCGCGAGCAGCACGAAGAGCACCCCCGCCACGATGTACGGCGTGTAGTTGAAGGTCTGGGCGGTGGCGATCTGGGCGGCGCGGACCGCGTCGATCGGCCCCGCGAGCGAGACCAGCCCGACGTCCTTCTGCAACGCCACCACGTCGTTGAGCAGGGGAGGCGCCACCCGGCGGACGGCCTGCGGCAGGACCACGTGCCGCATCGTCTGCCGGTAGGTCAGGCCCAACGAGCGGGCCGCCGCGAGTTGGCTGGAGTGCACCGACTCGATGCCGGCCCGGAACACCTCGGCGAGGTAGCCGCCGTAGGTGAGGACCAACGCGATCCCACCCAGCACCAGCACCGGCGGCATGCCCTGCAACCGCAGCCCCGGCACGCCGAGGGTGAGCAGGTAGAGCACGATGATCAGTGGTAGGCCGCGGAAGGTGTAGGTGTAGCCGGCGGCCAGCGCGCGGACCGGGAAGAAGACCGGCCCGCGCAGCGTCCGCAGCACGGCGATCACCAGCCCGAGCAGCAGCGCGCCGATCGCACAGCACACCAGCAGCCGTACGTTGAGCCAGAGCCCGCTCAGCACCGTCGGCAGCGCGTCGCGGGCGATCTCCGGATCCAGGAACGACAGTCGGACCCGGTCCCAGCCCGGCGCTCCGGTCACCGCGATCACCAGCAGGGTGCCGAGCGCCGCCGTCGAGGCCGCCGCGACCACCACGCTGTAGACGGTCTGCCGACGCCGGTACGCCGAGCGCCGCAGCTGCGCCTCGGACGGCACATGATCCAGAAGCGTCACCGCAGCTCGGCCGCCCCCGCCACCTGGGCGAGCCACTTCTGCTCCAGCTGCTTCAGCGTGCCCGCCGTGGCGAGTTGACCGACCGCCCCGCTCACGCAGGACGTCAGTGGGGAGTTCTTGTCCAGCAGCAACCCGAACGCCTCGGGCGTACCGACCTGCGGCACCTGCCCGACGATCGTCGCGTCGGTGATCTCCGCGCCGGTGATGTAGAAGGCGGTCGGCAGGTCCACCACGATGCCGTCGAGCTGCCCGTTCTGGAGCGCCTTCTTGGCGTCGTCGTTGCTGTTGTAGACCTGCGGCTTGGCGGTCGGCTTGATCACCTCGGTGATCGCCTGGTAGCTGGTGGTGCCGACCTGCGCGCCGAGCCGGGCGTCGCGGAGCTCGGCCAGCGACGTCCTGTTGGCGATCTTCGAGGACTTCAGCGCGATGACTGTCTGCCGCACCAGGTAGTACGGCGCGGAGAAGTCGACCGCCTGCTTGCGCTCCTCCGTGATGGAGAACTGGTTGATGTCGAAGTCGAAGTCCTTCGGCCCCGGCGCGATCGCGGTGTCGAACTTGACCCGGGTCCAGGTGACGTCGGCGCGGGCGTAACCGAGCTTCTCGGCCACCGCGTACGCGACGGCGGACTCGAAGCCCTCACCGTTGTCCGGTGTGTCGTCGGAGAACCACGGCTCGTACGCGGGCTGGTCGGTGGCGATGGTCAGCTTGCCCGGCGTACGCGTGGGCAGGCTGTCCTTGGCGCAGGACGCCGCTGCGGTGACAGTGGGGGTGGGATTCTCGTCCTGCGGCGCGCATCCGGCGGTCGCTACGACGACGGCGCCGGCGACTGTGAGCGCGAGGAGACGTGAGCTGCTGGCCATGGCGGACAGCGTAGAGCTCCACGGGCATCGATCGACAATTGTCCCACCATGTTGATAGGGAATTGTCCGCTTGCTGGATTCCGGCGGACCCGGACGCGGGGCGTCGCCCGGGTGGCTGGAAGAATCGTTCCTCGTGAAGACGTTCGAGGAGTTGTTCGCCGAGCTGCAGGCCAAGGCCGCCGCCGGCACCCCGGGCTCGGGCACCGTCGCCGCGCTGGACAAGGGCGTGCACTTCATCGGCAAGAAGGTCGTCGAAGAGGCGGCCGAGTCGTGGATGGCCGCCGAGCACGAGGGGCCGGAGCGCACCGCCGAGGAGATCTCCCAGCTGCTCTACCAGGTCCAGGTGCTGATGCTCGCCAGTGGTCTCGAGCTCAAGGACGTCTACCGACATCTGTGAGTGCCCCCCACCCCGTTGATCGCCATCCGGATCGAAGGAGCACTCCGTCATGCTGCGTGTCGCCATTCCCAACAAGGGCACCCTGGCCGAACCGGCCGCCCAGATGCTGCGCGAGGCGGGCTACCGCCAGCGCACCGACCCCAAGGACCTCGTCTGCCGGGACGAGGCCAACGACGTCGAATTCTTCTACCTGCGCCCGAAGGACATCGCCACCTACGTCGGCTCCGGTGACCTCGACCTCGGCATCACCGGCCGCGACCTGCTGATCGACTCGGCCGCGCCGGCCGAGGAGGTCGTCGACCTCGCCTTCGGCCGGGCCACCTTCCGCTTCGCCGCCCGCCCCGACGACATCGCCTCCGTCCAGGAGCTGGGCGGTCACCGGATCGCCACCGCGTACCCGGGGCTGGTCGAGCGGCACCTCGGCGAGGTGGGGGTCAAGGCCGACGTCATCCGCCTCGACGGTGCCGTGGAGAACGCCGTACGCCTCGGCGTCGCCGACGTGATCGCGGACGTCGTGGAGACCGGCGCGACCCTGCGCCAGGCGGGCCTGGTGGTCTTCGGTGAGCCGCTGCTGCGCTCCTCGGCGGTGCTGGTCCGGCGCGCCGGCGCACCTGCGCAACCGCAGGCCGAGCAGTTGCTGCGCCGCCTGCACGGTGTGCTGGTGGCCCGCCGCTACGTGATGCTCGCCTACGACGTGCCGGCCGGTCTGCTGGACCGGGCCAGCGGGCTCACCCCGGGCATCGAGTCGCCCACCGTGTCGCCGCTGCACCGCGAGGGCTGGGTGGCGGTGCAGGCGATGGTGCTCCGCGACGACGTGCACCGCATCATGGACGAGCTGTACGAGCTGGGCGCCCGCGCCATCCTCGTCACCAACATCCACGCCTGCCGCCTCTGACCGTCCCCCGTCCCGAGCGCGGCTGGACCGGGTGTCCGCGCGCCCGTTCCACTGCTAGCTCGTCGATCATGGAGTTGTGGTGGGCGACAAAGCGCCCGCAGAACCCCAAACCAGGCACCACAACTCCATGATCGCCAAGCCCAACCTGACCCTGCTCCGCGGCGATCTTGCACTTTCTGCACCGACACAAGGCGCATATCACCCTGTATCGACAACCGAAACCGCAAGATCGGCGACCCTTCCGCTCGCCAGGGGGCACAGGACTCGCGGTTCGGGGGTGGCGGCTCGGCGGGTGGTGCGTTTGGTGGACGATTACGGATGGCAGACTGGTGGGGTGAGTGAAACCGAACTGGTCCGCCTGAAGCCCCGCCGCATCCGCGTGGTCTGCTGGTCGGCGGCGGCTGCCCTGGTGGTGGTGTTCGGTCTGGTCGCCACCTCGCTGAGTGGCCCGACCGGCGATGGTTACGGCAGCTTCCAGCGCGGCGACCAGATCGCCATGATCGGCCTGGGCATCTTCGGGGCGTTGGGCTTCCTGCTGTTCACCCGCCCCCGGGTGGAGGCGGACGCGCGGAGCATCCGGGTGCGGAACGTCATCAGCTCCTACGAGCTGCCCTGGGAGGTTGTCCGGGGCGTCCGCTTCGACCGGGGCGCGCCGTGGGCCAGCCTGGAGCTGCACGACGACGACCTGCTGCCGATGGTCGCGTTGCAGGCCGCCGACAAGGAGTTGGCCGTCGACGGGGTCCGCGCGCTGCGTCGGCTGCACGAGGCCCACCAGGCCCGCCTCGCCGAACGCGCCGTCGGCCGCTGATCCAGCCACATCACCCACCGCCCGTCCCGACGCTGCCCACCCGCCAGGCCGTGCGCCCCTCGCCAAGATCTGGACAACTTCTCTGAAACTGCTGCCTCCCGGCACGCTGAGGCAGCAGTTTCAGGGAACATGCGCGGATCTTGGCGGGCCGCCGCGCCGGCTCCTTGACCGCAGGTGGTGCCCGGTTTGGGGGTGGCCGGGGCGCCGGTGTACTGTTGTCGAGTCGACCAGGCTGTCTCCGCGTGCGAGCAGACAGCCTTGAAAGCGGAGCGCCTGCTCCCACCCGAGTCGCCGCTACGGTGGCCGGGTCCGGTCACCGGTTTCGGGCATGTCCCGGAGCCGGATGCGCGATCCTTGTGATCGTGCTGACCGGTCGAGCGGGCCCTGGCATGCGCCGGGGCCTTCTGCTTTTCGGGTCGGTTCCCTCCTGGGAGCCGCAGGGGTCGGCGACTGAGCAGAAACGACTCGAGGAGGCCCCATCAGCGTCGAACCACGCGTGAACGAGCAGATCCGGGCACGTGAGGTCCGACTGGTCGGCCCAGAGGGTGAGCAGGTGGGCATCGTCCCGCTGGAGCGCGCTCTTCAGCTGGCCGCGGACGTCGATCTGGACCTGGTCGAGGTTGCGCCGATGGCGCGCCCGCCGGTGTGCAAGCTCATGGACTTCGGCAAGTTCAAGTACGAGAGTGCACTCAAGGCGCGCGAAGCGCGGCGTAATCAGCAGCAGACCGTCATCAAGGAAATGAAGCTTCGACCGAAGATCGACCCGCACGACTACGAGACCAAGAAGGGTCACGTGGTGCGGTTCCTCAAGGCGGGCGACAAGGTCAAGGTGACGATCATGTTCCGCGGTCGCGAGCAGAGCCGCCCGGAGCTGGGTTACCGGCTCCTGCGCCGGCTCGAGTCCGAGATCACGGACCTGGGATACGTCGAGGCCGCTCCGAAGCAGGACGGCCGAAACATGATCATGGTTCTCGCCCCGCATCGGGCCGTCAAGGCCTCCGCGGTCGCCGCTACGGCGTCTCGCGGTGCACCTCGGGACCGGGCGGACGAGTCCGCTCCGGCAGCCGATGAGACCGCGGCGGTCGGCGAGACCGCAGCAGCCGGTGACACCGGCCTCGCCGCCGACACCAGCGGCGAGTAACAGGGGAGAAGACGTTCCACATGCCGAAGATGAAGAGCCACACGGGTATGGGTAAGCGGGTCAAGGTGACCGGCAAGGGCAAGATCGTTGCCCAGCAGGCCGGCCTCCGCCACAACCTGGAGAAGAAGCCCTCCACCCAGACCCGCCGGCTGACCGGCACGGTCGTGCTGGCCAAGGCCGACGTCAAGCGCATCAAGAAGCTGCTCGGCCGCTGACGCGCGCCACCTTTACGTAATAAGGAGTTGAGATGGCACGCGTCAAGCGGGCTGTAAACGCCCAGAAGAAGCGTCGTACCCTGCTGGAGACCGCGAGCGGTTACCGTGGTCAGCGCTCCCGCCTGTACCGCAAGGCCAAGGAGCAGGTGCTGCACTCGATGCAGTACGCCTACCGGGACCGTCGCGACCGCAAGGGCGACTTCCGGCAGCTGTGGATTCAGCGGATCAACGCAGGCGCCCGGGCCAACGGGATGACCTACAACCGTCTGATCCAGGGCCTGCGTCTGGCCGGCATCGAGGTCGACCGCAAGATCCTGGCCGACATGGCTGTCAACGACGCCGCCTCTTTCGCGGCGATCGTCGAGCTGGCCCGGGCCGCGGTCGCGGCCGAGGGCACCGGCGGCGCGGCGGCTCAGGCCGCCTGATCCCCACGCACCAGAGCGAGGCGTCTCCCGTGTCGGCACCGCCGTCCGGGGGGCGCCTCAATCGTGTCGGAGGAACGCACACCATGGCCTTCACCCCGCGTACCCCCAGGGTTGTCGCCGCCCGCCGCCTGCAACGCCGCCGGGACCGCGACGCCACCGGCCGTTTCCTGGCCGAGGGCCCGCAGGCGGTCCGCGAGGCCCTCGCGCGGCCGGGGGTGGTCACCGAACTGTTCGGTACGACCACCGCGCTCGACCGGTATCCGGAGTTGGCCGCCACGGCGGCCCGCGCCGACGTGCCGGTCTCCGAGGTGACCGACGATGCCATCGCGGCGCTGGCCGAGACCGTCGCCCCGCAGGGCCTCGTCGCCGTCTGCCGGCACCTCGACGTGTCGCTGGAGCAGGCCCTCGCGGGTGCGCCCCGGCTGGTGGCGGTGCTCGCCGAGATCCGCGACCCGGGCAACGCCGGCACGGTGCTGCGCACCGCCGACGCGGCCGGCGCGGGTGCGGTGATCTTCGCCGGAGACGCCGTCGACCCGTACAACGGTAAGTGTGTGCGGGCCTCGGCCGGCAGCCTCTTCCACGTCGACGTGGTGCGCGCCACCGACCCGATCGCGGTGGTCGAGGCGCTGCGCGCCGCCGGGTTGTCGATCTTCGCCACCACGGGGTACGGCGACAGCGACCTGGACGACCTGACCGACTACGGTCGGCTCGTCGGGCCCACCGCCTGGTTGTTCGGCTCCGAGGCGCACGGGCTGCCCGAGGAGTTGACCGCCGCCGCCGACGCCCGCGTGCGGGTGCCGCTGTACGGGCGCGCGGAGAGCCTTAACCTGGCTGCCGCCGCCGCGGTCTGCCTGTACGCTTCAGCGAGAGCACAGCGCTGAGGTGATCGTGCCAGGCGCGACTGACAGCAGGGGAGAGCGTCCGTCCATGAACGCGACACGGCGTTCGTTTAGCCAGCCCGCCGGTGTCGGCGGGCGGCGGGCCTGACCTGCTCCCTGCACAACTCCTACCGGCGGGCTGCGGCACAGCCGCGCGTCCGTAGACTCGCCTAGCCGCCCCGGTGAGGGCTGGCGCCGCCGTGAGGGAGTGCCCGTACGCCATGAGCTACCGCAACGATCCGTACGACCCGAAGCAGGTCGCCCTGCTCGACCCCGCCGCCCTGGACGAGGCCGTCGCGGACGCCACGAAGGCGTTCACGGCGGCCGCCGACCCGGACGCGCTGACCGCGCTGCGCTCGGTGCACCTGGGTGACCGGTCACCGGTCTCCCTCGCGCGCCGGGAGATCGGGGCGCTGCCGCCGGCCGCGAAGTCCGACGCCGGCAAGCGGGTCAACGAGGCCCGCCGGGCGATCGAGACCGCGTACGCCGACCGCGCCGAAGTGCTGGAGCGCGAGCAGGCCGAGCGGGTGCTGGTCGAGGAGCGGGTGGACGTCACCCTGCCCTACGACCGGCGTCCACGTGGCGCTCGGCACCCGTTGAGCACCCTGATGGAGTCGATCAGCGACCTCTTCGTCGGGATGGGCTACGAGGTGGCCGAGGGGCCCGAGGTCGACCTGGAGTGGGTCAACTTCGACGCGTTGAACATCCCCGCCGACCACCCGGCGCGCGGGTTGATGGACACCTTCCACATCGCACCCGAGGGCTCCGGCCTTGTTCTCCGCACGCACACCTCGACGGTGCAGACCCGCACGATGCTCAGCCGCAAGCCGCCGATCTACGTGATCGTGCCCGGCCGCGTCTACCGCACCGACGAGATCGACGCCACCCACAGCCCGGTGTTCCACCAGGCCGAGGGTCTGGTGGTCGACAAGGGCATCACGATGGCGCACCTGCGGGGCACGCTTGACCACTTCGCCCGGGCGATGTTCGGTCCGGAGGCGAAGACCCGGTGGCGGCCGCACTACTTCCCGTTCACCGAGCCGTCGGCGGAGTTCGACGTGTGGTTCCCGGAGCACCGTGACGGCCCACAGTGGGTCGAGTGGGGTGGCTGCGGCATGGTCAACCCGCGGGTGCTGCGCGCCTGCGGCGTCGACCCGGAGGTCTACTCCGGATTCGCCTTCGGCATGGGCATCGACCGGACCCTGATGGTCCGGCACGGGGTCAGCGACATCCGCCATCTCTTCGAGGGCGACGTGCGGTTCAGCCGCGCGCTCGGGACCGGGGCGTAGGCGATGCGGGTACGAGACACGGGAACGGTGGTCTGAAGTCATGCGAGTTTCTGTCAGTTGGCTGCGGGAGTACGTCGACCTCCCCGCCGACCTGCCCACCGGTGACCTGGAGCAGGCCCTGGTCGACCTCGGCATCGAGGTCGAGTCCGTGGTGGACCTGGCCGAGACCGTCACCGGCCAGCTGGTCGTCGGTGAGGTCCGCGAGATCGAGGAGCTCACGGGCTTCAAGAAGCCGATCCGGTTCTGCCGGGTCGACGTGGGTGCCGCCAACGGCACCGGCGAACCGCAGGAGATCGTCTGCGGGGCCCGTAACTTCGCCCCGGGCGACCGGGTGGTGGTGATCCTGCCCGGCGGCGTGCTGCCCGGCGGTTTCGCGATCGGCGCCCGCAAGACGTACGGGCACAACTCGGCGGGCATGATCTGCTCGGCCAAGGAGCTGGGCCTCGGCGACGACCACTCCGGCATCATCGTGCTGGGGCCGGACGTGACGGCGAAGCCCGGCGACGACGCGCGCCCGGTGGTCGGTCTCGACGACGTCGTGCTCGATCTGGAGATCACCCCCGACCGGGGGTACGCGCTGAGCCTGCGCGGCCTGGCCCGGGAGTTGTCGCACGCGTTCGACGTGCCGCTGCGCGACCCGGCCCTGGCGCCGGCCCCGGGCGGCACCGAGACGCCGGCGTACCCGGTGGAGGTTCGTGACACTGTCGGCTGCGACCGGTTCACGGCCCGCCTGGTCCGTGGGGTAGACCCGACCGCGCCCACGCCGTCCTGGATGCAGCAGCGGCTCGTCACCGCCGGCATCCGCAGCATCTCGCTGCCCGTCGACATCACCAACTACGTGATGTTGGAGCTGGGTCAGCCGATGCACGCCTTCGACGCCGACCGGATCGCCGGGCAGCTGGTGGTCCGCCGCGCCGAGGCGGGGGAGAAGCTGACCACCCTCGACGGCGTCAACCGGGTGCTCACCAGCGACGACATGGTCATCTGCGACGACACGGGGCCGATCTCGCTCGCGGCGGTGATGGGCGGCGAGACCAGCGAGGTCGTCGCCGGCACCACCACGGTGCTCTTCGAGGCGGCGCACTGGGATCCGGCGATGGTCGGGCGCACCGCCCGCCGGCACAAGCTGTTCAGCGAGGCCGCGAAGCGTTGGGAGCGGGGCGTCGACCCGGCCGTGGCGCTGGTCGCGCTGGAGCGTGCCGTGCGGCTGCTCACCGAGCACGGCGGGGGCACGCCGAGCGCGGAAATCCTGGACATCGACCACGTTCGGCCGCGTACCCCGATCAGCCTTCCGGCGGACCTGCCGACCCGGCGGGTCGGTGTGGAGTACCCGCCGGCGCGGGTGGTCGCCCTGCTGGAGCGGGTGGGCTGCACCGTCGCGCAGGGCGCGGACCGGCTGTCCGAGGACCCGGGCGCGGTCGGCGTGGCCAGCGGCGTCGGGACGGTGCTGAGCGTGACCCCGCCGACCTGGCGGCCCGACCTGACCGACCCGGCCGACCTGGTCGAGGAGGTGGTCCGCCTCGACGGGTACGACAGGGTGCCGTCGGTGCTGCCGACCGCGCCTCCGGGGCGCGGTCTGACCCCGCGGCAGCGTCGCCGCCGGGCCGTCGCCTGGTCGCTGGCCGAGCGGGGGTACGTGGAGGTGCTCGCGCACCCGTTCGTGTCGCCGGAACTGGCCGACCAGCTCGGCCTGCCGGCCGACGACACGCGTCGGCCCGCGGTGCGGCTGGCCAACCCACTGTCCGAGGAGGAGCCGCTGCTGCGCACCACGCTGCTCGGCCCGCTGCTCGGCATCCTCAAGCGCAACCTCGGCCGGGGTCACCGCGACCTCGCCCTCTACGAGATCGGTGCGGTCTTCCACCCGCGCGTCGGCGCCGGCAGCCCGCCGGCGATGGGCGTGGATCGGCGCCCCACCGACGAGGAGTTCGCAGCCGCCGACGCGGTGGTGCCGGCGCAGCCGGTGCACGTCGCGGTGGTGCTCTCCGGCGACCTCGACCCGGCCGGCTGGTGGGGGCCGGGTCGACCGGCCGGCTGGGCGGACGCGATCGAGGCGGCCCGTGACGTACTGGCCGCCGCCGGGATCCCCGACGAGCAGGTCGAGGTGCGCGCCGCCGAGTACGCCCCGTGGCACCCGGGCCGCTGCGCCGAGCTGCGGGTCGACGGCTCGGTCGTCGGCCACGCCGGCGAGCTGCACCCGACGGTGGTCGCGACGCTGGAGCTGCCCCGCCGCACCAGCGCGATGGAGCTGAACCTCGACGCGCTGCCGGCGACCCCTGTGACGCCCGCGCCGACGGTCTCCGGCTTCCCTCCGGCGCTGATCGACGTGGCCCTGGTGGTGGACGACTCGGTGCCGGCGGAGCAGGTGCGCCGGGCGCTGGAGGCGGGCGCCGGTGAGCTGCTGGAGGACGTGCGACTGTTCGACGTGTATTCCGGCGCGCAGCTCGGCGAGGGTCGCCGGTCGCTGGCGTACAAGCTCACCTTCCGCGCACCGGATCGGACGCTCACCGTCGAGGAGGCGGTAGCGGCACGGGACGCGGCGGTCGCCGTTGCGGCGGAGCGCCTGGGCGCCACCCTGCGCGGCGCCTGACGGCCCCACTCCCCGCGATCTTGCAGTTCGTGTTGCCGATACGCACCTTTGGCCGGCTTCGCGGGCACAGTAAGTGCAAGATCGCGGGGGTGAGGCGGGCTCCACATCATCATGCAGTGCTCTGTATTAACTTGCACTCGTGAGTCGCCCTTGTTAATCTTCGCTGCATAGTCATGCGGAGGTGAGTATGGGGATCCGAGTCGCGGTCGCCGGAGCGAGCGGGTACGCCGGGGGTGAGCTGCTGCGCCTGATCGCCGGGCACCCGGAGTTCGACCTGGTCGCCGCCACGGCGCACAGCCAGGCCGGGCACCGCGTCGACGTGGTGCACCCGCAGCTCACCGGGCTCGACCTGGTGCTCGGCGAGACCGATCCGGCGACCCTGGCGGACGCGGACCTGGTCTTCCTGGCTCTGCCGCACGGCCAGTCGGCGGCCCTCGCGGCCCAGCTTCCGGCCGAGGTGCGCATCGTCGACCTGGGCGCCGACCACCGGCTCGCCGACCCGTACGCCTGGGCGCAGTACTACGGCGGCACGCACGCCGGGCAGTGGACCTACGGCCTGCCGGAGCTGCCCGGTCAGCGGGAGCTGATCGCTGGCGCCACCCGGGTGGCGAACACCGGCTGCTACGCCGCCGCGATCACGCTGGCGCTCGCGCCGCTGATCGCCGACGGCGCGGCGAACCCCGCCGACGTGGTGGTGGTCGCCGCCTCCGGCACCTCCGGCGCCGGCCGGGCGGCGAAGCCGCACCTGTTGGCCAGCGAGGTGATGGGCGACCTGTCGCCGTACCGGGTGGGAACCCACCAGCACGTCCCGGAAATCAAGCAGGCCACCGGCGCTACCGGCCTGTCATTCACCCCGGTCCTGGCACCCATGCCGCGCGGCATCCTGGCCACTGTCACCGCGCTGCCGGCGCGCGGCGTCGACCCGCAGGACGTGCTGGCGCGGGCGTACGCGGACGCGCCGTTCGTGCACGTGCTGCCGGAGGGCCGCTGGCCGCACACCGCCGCCACCCTGGGCTCCAACTCGTGCCACCTGCAGGCCACCGTCGACGTCGACTCGGGTCGTCTGATCGTGCTCAGCGCGCTGGACAACCTGGGCAAGGGCGCCGCCGGTCAGGCCGTCCAGAACGCCAACCTGATGCTCGGCCTGCCGGAGACGACGGGCCTGTCGATCTGGGGGACCGCACCATGAGTGTCACCACCCCGCGGGGGTTCCGGGCGGCCGGTGTGGCCGCCGGCCTGAAGACCAGCGGCGGCGCGGATGTCGCCCTGGTGGTCAACGACGGTCCGGACGCCGGCGTGGCCGGCGTCTTCACCACCAACCGGGTCAAGGCCGCGCCGGTGCTCTGGAGCCAGCAGGTCGTGCAGGGCGGTGTGGTCCGCGCCGTGGTGCTCAACTCCGGTGGCGCCAACGCCTGCACCGGCCCGGCCGGTTTCCAGGACACGCACGCCACCGCCGAGCACACCGCCGCCGCGTTGACCTCGGTCAGCCCACGGTTGATCCTCGGTGCCGGTGAGGTCGCGGTCTGCTCGACCGGCCTGATCGGTGAGCGGCTGCCGATGCCGAAACTGCTGCCGGGCGTCCGCTCGGCGATCCGCGGGCTGTCCCGTGACGGTGGCCCGGCCGCCGCCGAGGCGATCATGACCACGGACACCCGGCCGAAGACCACTGTGGCCCGGGGGAGCGGCTGGACGGTCGGCGGCATGGCCAAGGGCTCCGGGATGCTCGCGCCGGGGATGGCCACCATGCTCTGCGTGCTGACCACCGACGCGGTGGCCGGGCCGGCGACGCTGGACGAGGCGTTGCGCGCGGCGACCCGGGTCACCTTCGACCGGGTCGACTCCGACGGTTGCATGTCCACCAACGACACGGTGCTGCTGCTGTCCAGCGGCGCGAGCGGCATCGAGCCGACGCCGGCCGAGTTGGCCGCCGCTGTCACTGCGGCCTGTCACGACCTGGCCCAGCAGTTGGTGGCCGACGCCGAGGGCGCCACCAAGCAGGTCGCCATCGACGTGGTCGGCGCGGCGGACGAGGACGAGGCGGTCGAGGTGGGTCGTACGGTGGCCCGCAACAACCTGGTCAAGACGGCGCTGTTCGGCAACGACCCCAACTGGGGTCGGATCCTCGCCGCCGTCGGCACGACCGCCGCCGCGTTCGAGCCGGACGAGGTGGACGTGGCGGTCAACGGGGTGTGGGTGTGCCGGGGCGGCGCCGCCGCCGAGGACCGCTCGAAGGTCGACCTGACCGGGCGGGACGTGACCATCCGGATCGACCTGCACGCGGGTACGTCGGCCGCCACGATCTGGACCAACGATCTGTCCCACGCGTATGTCCACGAGAACTCGGCGTACTCAACGTGAGCGCGAGGAACGCAGCGCAGCGGAGTCCCGCAGTCGCGAACGAAAGGCCAGCGACGTGAGCGCGAGGAACGCAGCGCAGCGGAGTCCCGAGGTCGCGTACGAAAGGCCGGCGCGGTGAGTCTCAGCAGCGATCTGGCTCGCGCCCAGGTCAAGGCGGAGACGCTGATCGAGGCGCTGCCCTGGTTGGCGCGTTTCTCCGGCTCGACGGTCGTGGTGAAGTACGGCGGCAACGCGATGACCGATCCGGAGTTGCAGCGGGCGTTCGCGGCCGACATGGTCTTCCTGCGCTACGCGGGCCTGAAGCCCGTGGTGGTGCACGGCGGTGGTCCGCAGATCTCCGCGATGCTGGGTCGCCTCGGCATCGCCAGCGAGTTCCGGGGTGGTCTGCGGGTGACCAGCGCCGAGGCGATGGACGTGGTCCGGATGGTGCTGGTCGGTCAGGTGGGCCGGGAACTGGTGGGTTTGATCAACTCGCACGGTCCGTACGCCGTCGGTCTCTCCGGGGAGGACGCCCGGCTGTTCACCGCGGTGCGCCGTCCGGCGTACGTGGACGGGGTGCCGGTCGACGTGGGCCAGGTCGGGGACGTCGAGTCGGTCGACGTGTCAGCGGTGACCGACCTGATCGATGCCGGCCGGATCCCGGTGATCTCCACGGTGGCGCCGGACGCGGACGGGGTGTTGCACAACCTCAACGCGGACACCGCCGCCGCGGCGCTGGCCATCGCGTTGCGGGCCCGCAAGCTGGTGGTGCTCACCGACGTGGCCGGGCTGTACGCCGACTGGCCGGACACCACCAGCCTCGTCTCCGAGATCGCCGCCGACGACCTGGCCAAGCTGCTGCCCAGCCTGGAGTCGGGCATGGTGCCGAAGATGGAGGCCTGCCTGCGGGCGGTGCGTGGGGGAGTGCCCGCCGCGCACGTCGTCGACGGCCGGGTGGCGCACTCGACGTTGCTTGAGGTGTTCACCTCGGAAGGGTTCGGAACGATGGTGGTGCCGGGAGACGGGACGGACGAGACATGAGCACGTTGGCGCAGCGGTGGAAGCAGTCCATGATGGACAACTACGGCACGCCGCCGATGGCGTTGGTCGCCGGCGCCGGTGCGGTGGTGGTCGACGACGCCGGTCGGGAGTACCTCGACCTGGTGGGTGGCATCGCGGTCAACGCCCTCGGTCACGCCCACCCGGCGGTGGTAGCGGCGGTGTCGAAGCAGGTCGCCACCCTCGGGCACGTCTCCAACCTCTATGTGGCCGAGCCGCCGGTGGCCCTCGCCGAGCTGCTGTTGGCGCTCGCCGGCCGACCGGGCCGGGTGTTCTTCGCCAACTCGGGCGCGGAGGCCAACGAGGCGGCGTTCAAGCTGTCCCGGCGCACCGGCCGTACCCACGTGGTGGCCACCAGGGGCGGCTTCCACGGCCGCACCATGGGTGCCCTCGCGTTGACCGGCCAACCGGCGAAGGCCGATCCGTTCCGGCCGCTGCCCGGCGAGGTGACCCACGTCGACTACGGCGATGTCGCGGCCCTCGAAGCCGCAGTCTCCGACGCCACCGCCATGGTGATCCTGGAACCCATCCAGGGTGAGAACGGCGTGCTCGTTCCGCCGGCCGGCTACCTCGCCGCGGCCCGGCGGATCACCGCCCGGCACGGCGCGCTGCTGGTCCTCGACGAGGTGCAGACCGGCATCGGGCGTACCGGGCACTGGTTCGCCCACCAGGCCGAGGGCGTGGAGCCGGATGTGGTCACCCTGGCCAAGGGGCTCGGTGGCGGGCTGCCCATCGGCGCCACGCTGGCCTTCGGCCCCGCCGCGGACCTGCTCACCCCCGGCTCGCACGGCACCACGTTCGGCGGCAACCCGGTCAGCTGCGCGGCGGCGCTCGCCGTGGTGGCGACCATCGCCAACGAGGGCCTTCTCGACAACGTCAAGCGGGTCGGTGAGCGGCTGCGTCGCGGCATCGAGGCGCTGGACCACCCGCTCATCGCCGAGGTACGCGGCGCCGGTCTGCTGCTCGGCGTGGCGCTCACCGCGCCGGTGTCGTCGGTGCTGGCCGAGGCGCTGCGGGAGGCCGGCTTCCTGGTCAACCCGGTGCAGCCGGGTGCGATCCGGCTGGCGCCGCCGCTGATCCTCACCGCCGCCCAGGCGGACACCTTCCTCGCGGCCCTACCCGCCGCCCTGGACGCGACGGCCGTTGCCGCCGCCGGAACCGACGCAGATCTTGGAGGGAAAGCGCCCCTCCAGGGGTCGAAATCTTCCACGATCTCGACGCCGACACCCACGACCACGACGGGGACGATTCGATGACCCGGCACTTCCTTCGCGATGACGACCTCTCGCCCGCCGAACAGTCAGCGGTCCTCGACCTGGCGGCACGGATGAAGGCGGACCGGTTCGGCCACCGGCCGTTGGTCGGCCCCCGCTCGGTGGCGGTGCTCTTCGACAAGCAGAGCCTGCGGACCAGGATCTCGTTCGACGCCGGGATCGCCGAGTTGGGCGGCCACCCCCTCGTGGTGGACACGCAGGTCACCCACTTCGGTCGCGGTGAGGCCCTCGCCGACGCGGGTCGGGTGCTGTCCCGCTACGTCGCGGCGATCGTGCTGCGGACCCACGGTGACGAGCGGATCGCCGAGGTGGCGGCGGGCGCCACCGTGCCCGTGGTCAACGCGCTCACCGACGGTTTCCACCCGTGCCAGCTGCTGGCCGACCTGCTCACCATCAGGGAGCGGTGCGGCGGCACGACCGGCCGCACCCTTGCGTACGTGGGGGACGGCGCGAACAACATGGCGCAGTCGTACCTGCTGGCCGGGGCGACCGCCGGGATGCACGTGCGGATCGCCGGCCCGGCCGGGTTCGCGCCGGACGCGGCAGTGGTGGAGCAGGCCGCCCAGATCGCGGCGGAGACCGGCGGGTCGGTGCGGGTGCTGACCGACCCGGCCCAGGCGGTACGCGACGCCGACGTGCTGGCCACCGACACCTGGACGTCGATGGGGCAGGAGTCCGACGGGTTGGACCGGATCACCCCGTTCCTGCCGTACCAGGTCAACAAGGAGCTGCTCGGGCAGGCGGCACCGGACGCGATAGTGCTGCACTGCCTGCCCGCACACCGCGGCGAGGAGATCACCGACGAGGTGCTCGACGGCCCGCAGAGCGCGGTCTTCGACCAGGCGGAGAACCGGCTGCACGCGCAGAAGGCGCTGCTGACGTTCCTGCTGGGAACCGCGACGGGGGGCGCCGCGACCGGCGACGCCGCCACCGGGGGCCCGCGATGACCGCACCGCTGACCCGCGCGGCCCGGCACGCCCGGATCGTGGAGCTGATCCGCGACCGGGCGATCCGGTCGCAGACCGAGCTGGCCGACCTGCTCGCCGCCGACGGCGTCGGAGTCACCCAGGCCACCCTCTCGCGGGACCTGGAGGAGTTGGGCGCGGTCAAGGTGCGCGGCGGCGACGGCCCGGCCGTCTACCTGATCCCCGAGGATGGGCAGCGACCGTTGCGCGACGCCGAGGCCGCGCCGGCCCGGCTGGTACGGCTGCTGCGCGAGCTGCTCAACGGGGTCGACTCCAGTGGCAACATCGCCGTGCTGCGGACACCGCCGGGCGCAGCCCAGTACCTGGCCAGCGCGTTGGACCGGGCGGGCCTGCCCGAGATCGTCGGCACCATCGCCGGTGACGACACCATCCTCGTCGTGGCCCGGGAGGCCGTCGGCGGGGCCGCCCTCGGGGACAAACTCGCCGGCTGGGCCCGCCGGGACGACACCGTTGAAGGGAACACCACGTCATGACCGAACGGGTCGTGCTCGCGTACTCCGGGGGGTTGGACACCTCCGTCGCCATTCCGTACCTGTCCGAGCAGACCGGCGCCGAGGTGATCGCTGTCGCTGTCGACGTCGGGCAGGGCGGCGAGGACCTCGACGCCATCCGGCAGCGCGCCCTGGACTGCGGTGCCGCCGAGTCCGAGGTGGTGGACGCGCGCGACGAGTTCGCCGCCGACTACTGCCTGCCGGCCATCCGCGCCAACGCCCTCTACATGGACCGCTACCCCCTGGTGTCGGCGCTGTCCCGGCCGCTGATCGTCAAGCACCTGGTGGCCGCGGCGCGCAAGCACGGCGGCACGATCGTGTCGCACGGCTGCACCGGCAAGGGCAACGACCAGGTCCGGTTCGAGGTGGGCCTGAACGCGCTCGCCCCCGACCTGAAGATCATCGCGCCGGCCCGGGACTTCGCCTGGACCCGCGACAAGGCGATCGCCTTCGCCGAGGAGAAGGGGCTGCCGATCGACGTGTCGGCCAGGTCGCCCTACTCGATCGACCAGAACCTGTGGGGCCGCGCGGTGGAGACCGGCTTCCTGGAGGACATCTGGAACGCCCCCGTCGAGGACCTCTACTCGTACACCGCCGATCCGACGCAGGAGCGCGACCCCGACGAGATCGTGCTCACCTTCGACGGCGGCGTCCCGGTGGCGATCGACGGTGAGACGGTCACCCCGTACCAGGCGATCCTGGAGCTGAACCGGCGCGCCGGCGCTCAGGGCGTGGGCCGGCTCGACATGGTCGAGGACCGCCTGGTCGGCATCAAGAGCCGCGAGGTGTACGAGGCGCCCGGCGCGATCGCGCTGATCACCGCCCACCAGGAGTTGGAGGCGGTGACAGTCGAGCGGGACCTGGCCCGGTTCAAGAGGGGCGTCGACCAGCGCTGGGGCGAACTCGTCTACGACGGGCTGTGGTTCTCGCCGCTGAAGGCGTCGCTGGACGCGTTCATCGACGACGCGCAGCGGCACGTGAGCGGCGAGGTACGGATGATCCTGCACGGCGGCCGGGCCACGGTGACCGGCCGGCGCTCCGAGGCGAGCCTCTACGACTTCGGGATGGCCACCTACGACACCGGCGACACTTTCGACCAGTCCCTGGCGAAGGGCTTCGTGCAGCTGTGGGGGTTGCCGAGTCGGATGGCCGCCGCTCGGGACGCCCGGCTGGGAGGCCACTGACCATGGGGACCACAATGGGCGGGGTGGACGACAAGAGCCTGACCGAGAACAGCGCCGCTACCAACCGGACGAGCCTCTGGGGTGGTCGGTTCGCGGGCGGCCCCGCCGAGGCGCTCGCCCGACTGTCGGTGAGCGTGCAGTTCGACTGGCGCCTGGCCCCGTACGACATCGCGGGTTCCCGGGCGCACGCCCGGGTCCTCGCCGGCGCCGGCCTGCTCGATCCGGAGGAGTTGGGCCGGATGCTGGCGGCGCTGGACGACCTGGAGGCCGCCTGCGCCTCCGGAACGTTCCGCCCCACCATCGACGACGAGGACGTGCACACCGCGCTGGAGCGCGGTCTGCTGGAGCGTCTCGGCAGCCTCGGTGGCAAGCTGCGCGCCGGCCGGTCCCGCAACGACCAGGTCGCCACCGACCTGCGGCTCTACCTGCGCGACCACGCCCGGGGCGTGGCCAGCCGCCTGGTGGAGCTGGCGGAGGCGCTGGTCGAGCAGGCCGAGCGGCACATCGACACCGCCGCGCCGGGCATGACCCACCTTCAGCACGCCCAGCCGGTCACCTTCGGGCACTGGCTGCTGGCCCACGTGCAGCCGCTGCTGCGTGACCTGGAGCGGCTGCGTGACTGGGACCACCGGGCGGCGATCAGTCCGCTCGGCGCGGGTGCCCTGGCCGGTTCCGGGCTCCCGCTGGACCCGGTGGCGGTGGCCAAGGAGCTGGGCTTCCGTACGTCGTTCGCCAACTCGATGGACGCCGTCGCCGACCGGGACTTCGTGGCCGAGTTCCTCTTCACCACCGCCCTGATCGGGGTGCACCTGTCCCGGCTCGGCGAGGAGGTGGTGCTCTGGACCTCGCACGAGTTCGGCTGGGTGGAGCTGGACGACTCGTTCGCCACCGGCTCGTCGATCATGCCGCAGAAGAAGAACGCGGACATCGCCGAGCTGGCCCGGGGCAAGTCCGGGCGTCTGGTCGGCGGCCTGATGACAGTGCTCACCATGCTCAAGGGCCTGCCGATGACCTACGACCGGGACATGCAGGAGGACAAGGAGCCGGCCTTCGACGCTGTCGACACCCTGGAGCTGCTGCTTCCGGCCCTGGCGGGAATGATCTCCACGATGACGGTCCGGGTGGACCGCCTGGTCGCCGCCGCCCCGGTCGGCTTCTCCCTCGCCACCGAGGTCGCCGACTGGCTGGTCCGACGCAACGTGCCGTTCCGCGACGCGCACGAGATCACCGGCCAGTTGGTGGCGCTCTGCGCCGCTCGGGAGTGCGAGCTGAACGACGTCTCCGACGCGGACCTGGTCGCGATCAGCGGGCACCTCGACCCGTCGGTGCGGGACGTGCTCTCGGTCCGTTCGGCTCTCGCCGCCCGGACCACCCCCGGCTCCACCGGCCCCGGCCCGGTCGCCGACCAGCTCGCCGCCGCTGCGGACCGGCTGGCCAGCTGGCGGGAGTGGGCCGCCGAGCCTGTCGTTCCGCGCTGAGCTGTGCCGTGGCGTCGGCGCTGGCCGCCGGCGCCGCGGCGGTTCAGGCCGTCGGGCGCTCCCGCTTGGGGAGCTTGGCCACCACCATGTCGTACGACGAGTCGACCGCCTCGGTCAGCTCCTCGTCGTCGATCCCGCCGTCCAGGCGCAGCGTGTTCCACCCGGACCTGCCGATGTAGGGCATCACGCTGGCGTCGTCCGGGTGCCGGTGCAGCCACTCGTCGGCCACCTCCCGGGTCGGCCCGCACTTGATGCCGACAGTCGGTTTGCCCCCGGCGCTGCCGAGGAACGCGAAGATCCGGCCGCCGACCTTCACCACCTCGTCGCCCTCCCACGGTTGGTCCAGCCACGCTCCCGGCTTGGCCAGGCAGTACGCCAACATCTCCGCGCGCTCCATGGGTGCCTCCTCGTCGTGCGCACAGTGTGCCCGGCCGGCAGCAGTCTTAGGCGCGGCGTGCCGATCCGGGCGTCGGCTCGGGACGCGTCGGATCAGGCGGTCTGCTCGGCGGAGCGGGCGGCGACCCGTTCGTAGCGCTGTCGGGCCGCCTGTGCGCTGCCCAGACCCAGCCCGTACGCGATGGCCTGCCAGGTGAGCCCCCGGTCGCGGGCCAGCGTCAGCAGGCCGGCCTCCAGGGCGTCCAGCTCGGCGCGGACGTGTGGGAGCAGGGTCAGCGCGGCGGTCAGGTCGGCGGCGTCGATCGGCTCCTCCGCGGGTTCGCGTTCGGCCCCGCCGGCGGCGAGTGCGGTGACCAGGGCGACGGCCTCCCACGGGTCGAGCACGTACGGGTGGGCCCAACGGCCTCGCCGGGTGTCGGTGCCGGCGTGCCGTTCGCTGATCCGCTGTAGCGCCTCGTGGGTGCGGTGGGCACGGGCCCGGCCCGGGTCCGGCGCGGTGAAGAGGTTCTCGGTCGTCATACTCCGAGCACACCCCATCAACGATGCATTGTCAACAAGATGTTGAAGCGGGGCGGCGCGGTCGTGGAGTACCGCCCCGCCCCGCCATGGCTCAGAGGGACAGTTCGAAGCGGTGCTCGTCGGTGAGGGAGTTGCACAACGCGTCGCAGGAGTTGCCGGTCACCACGCCGAACGCCACGCCCGGGGCGAACGGGCGCTCCGTCGCGGTCACGGCGATCCGGACCTTCTGCGTGGTCGCGTCGCAGACCACCTTCCGAATGGTCGTGCCGGTCCGCATCGTGTCCCCGATCGCCTGGGCGACCTTGACGGTCAGGTCGACCGAGGTGCGCTGCGAGCAGGTCAGGGTGACCGGGACGAAGACCGCCGCGCCGCTGGCGTCGATCTTGCCGGTGCCGCTGAGCACGACCGCGGTCAGCGGGGCGCCGTCGACCGCGGCACCCGCCCGCAGCGGGGCGTTGGCACTGGCCGACGGGGCGAGAGCAAGCGTGGCGCCTGCCGCGGCCAGGACGATGGCGACGAGAGGTCGACGGATTCTGCGTACGTTCATGGTGGTTCCTCTCCGGATGCGCCGTCGCGCCCTGCGACGACACTCGTTACACCCGCCGGTCGCGGATCGGGTTTCCGCGGGTGGACGACGAACGGATGAACACCGGAGGGCTTCCGGGTGCCGGCCTGATCCGGCGGCGGGATGGTCAGGCGGAAGGCTGGGTACCGTCGGGGCCATGGATCTCGTGTCGGACGACCGCTCCGCCGACCTGGCGGCGCTGGCGGACCTGCTCGCCGGCCCACTGCTACCAGCGGCGCGCGGACTGCTGGGCTGCCGCCTGCACGTCGGCGGGGTCACCGTCCGGATCACCGAGGTCGAGGCGTACGCGGGAAGTGGCGGCGACCCCGCCTCGCACGCCCATCGGGGCCGCACCCCGCGCAACGCCGTGATGTTCGGCCCCGCCGGGTACGCCTACGTCTACTTCACCTACGGGATGCACTGGTGCATGAACGTGGTCACCGGCGTCGAGGGGGAGGCTTCCGCCGTGCTGCTGCGCGCCGGGGAGGTGGTCGACGGGCTCGCCACGGCACGGGAGCGCCGGCCGGCCATCCGGCGGGACGTGGACCTGGCCCGCGGGCCCGCCCGGCTCTGCTCCGCGCTCGGCATCGACCGCGAGGCGTACGGGGCGTACCTGCTCGGCGACGGCCCGGTCCGCCTGCGGCCCCCCGTGCTGCCGGTGCCGCCGGAGACGGTGGTGGCGGGTCCCCGGGTCGGGGTGACCGGCGCGCACGACCTGCCTTGGCGGTTCTGGTTGGACGGCGATCCCACGGTCAGCGCGTACCGCCGGCACGTGCCGCGCGTCCGGCGCTGAGCACGCCACCCGGCGTGTGGGCGGGGGAGTCTGTCGGGGGGTGTGGCCATAATCACCGGACCTGCTCACCGACGGTTCGGAGGACGTCATGGCAACACTGCTCGCGATCGGCACAGCCAAGGGATTGTTTCTCGCCACCAGCACCGACGACCGGCGCAGTTGGGAGATCACCGGCCCGCACTTTCCGATGACCGGTGTCTACGCGGTGGCTGTCGACACCCGTCGTTCCACCCCGCGGCTGCTCGCCGGCATGACCAGCTCACACTTCGGCCCCAGCGTCGCCACCAGCGACGACCTCGGCGCTTCCTGGGACGAGCCCGAGGAGGCGCCGGTCGCGTTTCCGGCCGACACCGGCGTCTCCCTCGGCCGGGTCTGGCAGTTGATGCCGGCCGGCCCCGACGAGCCGGACGTCATCTGGGCTGGCACCGAGCCCTCGGCGTTGTTCAAGTCCACCGACGGTGGCCGCAGCTTCGAGCTGGTCCGTTCCCTCTGGGACCACCCGCACCGCCCGCAGTGGGAGGCCGGCTTCGGTGGTCAGGCCGTGCACACCGTGCTGCCCCACCCGCGTGACCCCGCTCGGCTGCTGGTCGCCATGTCCACCGGTGGGGTCTACCGCTCGGAGGACGCCGGGGCGAGTTGGGCGCCGGGCAACACCGGCATCCGCGCCTACTTCATGCCCGACGAGTGGCCGGAGTTCGGCCAGTGCGTGCACAAGGTCGCCCGCGACGCCGGCAACCCCGAGCGGTTGTACGCGCAGAACCACCACGGCGTCTACCGCTCCGATGACGACGGCCGCACCTGGTCCTCGATCGCCGATGGGCTTCCCAGCGACTTCGGCTTCCCGATGGTGGCCCACCCGGGGCGCGGCGGCGTGGTGTGGACCTTCCCGTTGGTGGCCGACGGCGAGCGGTTCCCGACCGACCACCGCTGCCGGGTGTTCCGTTCGTCCGACGCCGGTGGCAAGTGGGAGCCGCTCTCGGTCGGGTTGCCGGAGGGTCCGTTCTATCCGGCGGTGCTGCGCGACGCGATGTGCGCCGACGACGCGACCCCCGGTGGGGTCTACTTCGGCACCCGCTCCGGCTCGGTCTTCGCCAGCCGCGACGAGGGCGACTCCTGGTCGTCGGTCGCGGCGCACCTGCCCGACGTGCTCTGCGTTCGCGCCGCGGAGGTCTGAGCGTGGTCACCGTGCTGCTGCCCGGCCCGCTGCGCGGCGAGGCCGGGGGCGCGAGTCGGCTGAACGTCACCGCCGCCGGGACGCTGCGGGCGGTCCTCGACGAGATGGCCGTCGCGCATCCCCGGCTGGCCCGGCGCATCCGCGACGAGCGCGGCGAACTGCGCCGCTACGTCAACGTCTTCGTCGACGGGGAAGACTGCCGGCACTCCGGCGGTCTGGCCACCCCGGTCGAGGACGGCGCGGAGGTGCAGGTGCTGCCCTCGGTGGCGGGCGGCTGAGCGGGCCGACACCGAGGGGAGTTCCCGACCCGCTTGTCCGGTTGTGGAGGGTGACCGGCGCCACTGCGGGGCGTCCCGCCGACGGAATAGTTGCGTCGTCAAATAAGTTGTGAGCTGCGTCCGGGTACCACGACGGCATCCGGTTGACACGCGAGGAGCTGGTCATGCAGTTCGGAATCTTCACCGTCGGTGACGTCACTGTCGATCCGACCACCGGTCGGGAGCCGACCGAGCATGAGCGGATCAAGGCGATGGTCGCGATCGCGTTGAAGGCCGAGGAGGTCGGTCTGGACGTCTTCGCCACCGGCGAGCACCACAACCCGCCGTTCGTGCCGTCGTCACCGACCACCATGCTCGGCTACATCGCGGCGCGCACCGAGCGGCTGCTGCTGTCCACCGCCACCACGCTGATCACCACCAACGACCCGGTGAAGATCGCCGAGGACTACGCGATGCTCCAGCACCTCTCCGATGGCCGGGTGGACCTCATGATGGGCCGCGGCAACACCGGCCCGGTCTACCCGTGGTTCGGCAAGGACATCCGCGCCGGCATCCCCCTGGCCATCGAGAACTACGACCTGCTGCACCGGCTGTGGCGCGAGGACGTGGTCGACTGGAAGGGCAAGTACCGCACCCCGTTGCAGTCGTTCACCTCGACGCCGCGCCCGCTCGACGGCGTGCCCCCGTTCGTCTGGCACGGCTCGATCCGCAGCCCGGAGATCGCCGAGCAGGCCGCGTACTACGGCGACGGCTTCTTCGCCAACCACATCTTCTGGCCCAAGGAGCACACCCAGCGGATGATCGCGCTCTACCGCCAGCGGTTCGCGCACTACGGCCACGGCTCCGCCGACCAGGCCATCGTCGGCCTCGGCGGGCAGGTGTTCATGCGCCGCAATTCGCAGGACGCGGTCCGGGAGTTCCGGCCGTACTTCGACAACGCCCCGGTCTACGGGCACGGGCCGTCGCTGGAGGAGTTCACCCGGGAGACCCCGCTGACAGTGGGCAGCCCGCAGCAGGTCATCGACCGCACGCTCGGCTTCCGGGAGTACGTCGGTGACTACCAGCGTCAGCTGTTCCTGATGGACCACGCGGGGTTGCCGCTGAAGACCGTGCTGGAGCAGCTCGACCTGCTCGGCGAGGAGGTCGTGCCGGTGCTGCGCAAGGAGTTCGACACGCTGCGTCCGGCGCACGTGCCGGCGGCGCCGACGCACGCCTCGCTGGTCGCCGCCGCGGGTGGCGCCAAGGACAGCACAGTGCACGCCGTGGACGACGTGACGGGCAAGGCACCGGAGGGGGCGACCCGATGACCCGCCGCACCCTGGCCGTCGTCTCGGCGGGGCTGAGTCAGCCCTCGTCGACCCGGCTGCTCGCCGACCAGCTCGCCGCGGCCACCCGCGACGAGTTGGTCCGGCGCGGCTCCGAGGTGGAGCTGCACGTCGTCGACCTGCGGGAGTACGCCCACGACGTGGTGAACAACCTGCTCACCGGGTTCGCGCCGGCGGCGCTGCGCGAGGTCGTCGACACGGTGACCGGGGCGGACGGGCTCATCGCCGTCACCCCGATCTTCAGCGCGTCGTACAACGGGCTGTTCAAGTCCTTCTTCGACGTGTTGGATTCCGAGTCGCTTGTCGACCGGCCGGTGCTGATCGGTGCGACCGGCGGCACCGCCCGGCACTCCCTCGCTCTGGAGCACGCCGTCCGTCCGATGTTCGCCTACCTCCGGTCGGTGGTGGTTCCGACCGCCGTCTTCGCCGCTCCGGAGGACTGGTCCGACGGCACCGCCGACGGCGCGTTGCGCGCTCGGATCCGGCGCGCCGCCGGGGAGTTGGCCGACCAGATCGATCGCCGGCCACCGGCCACCGGGCCGGCCGACCCGTTCGCCCTCACCACCGACTTCCTGCAGATGCTCGGCCGAGGTGACGACGCGCCGGTCAGCTGACCGGGTGGGCAACCAGCGCCGGTCAGCTGACCGGGTGGGCAACCAGCACCGGGCAGTGCGCGTGCTGGATCGCCGCCTGACTGACCGACCCGAGCAGCAGACCGGTGAACCCGGCCCGGCCCCGGGTGCCCACGACCAGCAGCGACCCCGTGCCGCTGGCCTCGATGAGCCCCTGGGCCGCGCCGGCCGCGCGGACCGGATGCTCCCGCACCACCAGGTCGGGGTGCTCGGCGCGCGCCAGGGCGGAGGCGTCGGCCAGCAGCCGCACCGCCTCGGCCTGGTACGCGGCCTGCGACTCCTCGATCTCCTCCGGCACCGTCCGGCCTCCGTCCGGAGGGCCGACGTGCACCAGCACCAGCGGTACGTCCCGCAGCGCCGCCTCGTCGGCACCCAAACCGACGGCGAGCCGGGACGACTCGGACCCGTCGACGCCGACCAGCACCGGGCCGTCCACCGGGATCGGCTGCTCGTCCGGGCGGACCACCAGCACCGGGCAGTGGGCGTGCGCGGCCACCTGCGCGCCGACCGAGCCGAGTAGCAGCCCGGTGAAGCCGCCCCGGCCACGGCTGCCCACCACGACCAGCTCTGCCCGGCGGGACTCCTCGATCATGGTGATGCCGGGGCCGCCGGCGACCTGACGCACCTCGACGACCAGGCCGGGCCACCGGCCGGTCAGCTCGGTCGCCGTGCGCTCCAACATCTGCTGCGCCTCCTCGGGGGGCACCGGCACCCCGAGGTCGTACGGGTTGAGCGGCACGCCGTAGCCGGACGGGTGCAGGTAACCGTGTACCAGGAGCAGCGGTCGGGACCGGAGCAGTGCGGCTCGCGCCGCGTGTTCGGCGGCGACGAGGCTGGACGGCGATCCGTCGACGCCCACCACGACAGGTCGATTCATCGGGACTCCCTGGGTTGGTCAGGCCATTGTCGACCGCGCACCCGCGCTGCGCCGCCGAACGCGCCGGCCGAGAGGTGGCCGGCGCGGACGGGGCACGGCGTTCAGGCGTCCCGGCGGTGCCGGACGATCGCCAGTGGGCTGTGCGAGTGGTGCAGCACCGCGTGGCTCACCGAGCCGAGCAGAGCACCGGCGAGGGCGCCCCGGCCGTGTGCTCCGACCACGGTGAGCTGCGCGGTGGCGGACTGCTGCACCAGCACCCGAGCCGCCGCGCCGTATGCCACACACTGGCGAACCGGCACCTCGGGGTACCGCTGCGACCAACCGGCCAGTGATTCCGCGAGCACCCGCCTCTCGTCGGCGGCCAGCGCGTCGACGTCGTACACCAGCGGCAGGATGTCGCCGGGGCCGGTCGGCGTGGGGGTGAGCCAGGCGTGCACGGCCACCAGGTCGGTGCCGCGCAGCGCGGCCTCCTCGAAGGCGAATGCCAGTGCCTCCGTGGACAGGTCCGAGCCGTCGACGCCGACCAGCACCGGACCGTCGGCGCGCGCCTCACCCTTGACCACCAGCACCGGGCACTCGGCGCGGGCGGAGACCTGCACGGCCACCGAGCCGATCAGCAGCTCGGCGAAACCTCCCAGGCCCCGACTGCCGAGCACCAGCAGCGCCGCGTCCCGGGACTGGTCCAGGAGCACCGGCGTGGCCGCGCCGTCGATCACCACGCCGGTGACGGCGAGTTCCGGCGCGGTCTTGCCGGCCTCGGTCACCGCCTCGGCGACGGTCCGCTCAGCCTGGTGGCGAAGCCCGGCGTCGACGGGAGCGCCCGGCCCGGGAATCAGTGGTACGTCGTAGAGCGGCCAGATGAACGCGTGCACCACCCGCAGGGGGCGCTGTCGCACCGTCGCTTCCTTGGCGGCGACCCGCACCGCCTCCAGCGCCGAGGTCGAACCGTCCACCGCCACCACCACGGGAGCACCGGATCTGATGGTCATCATGTCCTCCTTCATCCGTCTTCATCCTCGTGCGAGGTGGGCCCGGCGATCAGGGGCGTACGGCAACGGACCGGGGGCCGTTGGTCCCGTCACTCGTCACGTCGCGTCAGCGTCACGGCGGGACGACGCCAGCGCCGGCCGGCGACGGGTCAGCCGCAGCGCCAGCCCGGGTACGACGCTGACCGCCGCGCAGGCCAGCAGCACGCCCGGCCCCAGCGGGTCGGTGCCGAGCAGCTCCCGCAACGGAGCGAACAGCACCCCACCGACCTGGAGCAGCGCTGACGCCGCCACCGCGACGAGGAGGCCGGGGTTGCCGTGCCGGGCTCCCGGCAGCCGGGGCGCTCGGACCGCCAGCGCCACACCGAGCTGGGCGAGCCCGAGCACCACGAAGACCACCGACTGCCACGGCAGGCCCCGGTGTGCGGCGAACACGCCGGCGCCGAGCACCACCGCGGCGATCATCGCGCCGGTGACCAGGACGTCCCGACCCAGCCCGGCGCCGAGCACCGACTCCTGGGGCGAACGCGGCGCGCGGCGCAGGGTGCCGGGTTCGGCCGGCTCGGCGCCGAGCGCCACGCCGGGCACCCCGTGGGTCAGCAGGTTGACCCAGAGGATCTGGGCCGGCAGCAGCGGTACGGCCAACCCGAACAGCGGGCCGATGAGCATCACCAGGATTTCGGCCACCCCGCCGGAGAGGGCGTACCGCAGGAAGCGGCGGATGTTGTCGTAGATCCGGCGGCCCTCGCCGATCGCGGTGGCCACTGTGGACAGCTCGTCGTCGACCAGCACCAGGTCAGCAGCCTGCCGGGCGACCTCGGTGCCACCACCCATGGCCACCCCGATGTCGGCGCGCCGGAGCGCCGGGGCGTCGTTCACCCCGTCACCGGTCATCGCCACCACCTCGCCGCGGGCCTGTAGGCCGGCGATGATGTCGAGTTTCTGTTCTGGCTGGGTCCGGGCGAAGACCCGGGTGTCCGGGTGCGCCGTCTGGTCGTCGTCGCCGCTGGCGAGGGGGTCGCCAACGCGCCAGAGGCCGAGCTGACCACCGATCGCCGCGGCCGTGGCCGGGTGGTCTCCGGTGATCAGCAGTAGCCGTACGCCGGCGGTGTCGAAGCTGTCGGCGATCTCCGGGGCACCGACGCGCAGGGGGTCGCCGACAGCGACCAGCCCCACCGGACGCAGCCCGGTGGGTGCGGCGAGGTTGGGCATCCGGTCCACCAGGGCGGTCGCGACGGCGAGCACCCGCAGCCCTTCGGCCGCCAGCCGCTGCGCGGTGGTGGTCAGTTCGGCGACCTCTTCGGCGGTGGCGTCGACCAGGGGCGCGCCGAGGATGCTCTCCGGTGCGCCCTTGCAGACCACCAGGTAACGCTGGTCGCAGGAGCGGTGCACAGTGATCATCCGGCGTTGTGCCTGGTCGAAGGGGTGCTCAGCGATCCGGGGCCAGGCGGCGCGGGTGGTCTGTGGGTCGAGGCCGCAGCGGGCCGCGAAGGCGACCAGCGCCGCTTCCAGGGGGTCACCGACAGCAGCCCAGTCGGATCGTTCGTCATCCGGGGGTGACAGGGCGGCGTCGTTGCAGAGCAGCCCGGCTCGCGCCAGTCGGCGCAGCCCCTCCGGTACGGCCACCGGCGCGCCGTCCCGGTGCACTGTGCCGTACGGGGCGTATCCGGTGCCGGTGACTCCATAGCGGGCACCGTCGGACGTGACCACCTGCTGTACCGCCATGCGCCCCTCCGTGAGGGTGCCCGTCTTGTCGGAGGCGATCACGGTCACCGAGCCGAGCGTCTCGACCGCGTGCAGTTGGCGCGGGATGGCGTGCGCGGCGGCCATCCGGCGCGCGCCCAGCGCCAGCGCCAGGGTCACCACCGCCGGCAGCGACTCGGGTACCGCCGCGACGACCAGGCTCACCGCCGTGATGGCCATGTCGACCACCGGCCGACCGCTGAGCACTCCGATCACGAAGACCAGCCCCGACAGCCCGACCGCGACCACTCCGAGCGTGCGGCCCAGGGCGGAGAGCCGGCGTTGCAGGGGCGTGGCTGCGGGCCGCGTGCCCGCCACCAGGGTGCTGATCCGGCCCAACGCGCTCGCCGGCCCCGTCCGGAGCACGGTGCCGTCCGCGCGTCCGGTGGTGACCACCGTCCCGGCCAGCGCCTCCTGACTGACGGTCCGCCCCACCGGTACCGATTCTCCACTCAACGCGGATTCATCCAGTTGCAGCCGGTTCGCCTCGACCAGCAGCAGGTCTGCCGGCACGATGTCGCCGGCCTCGATCCGGACGAGGTCGCCGTGGACCAGGTCTGCGGCGGGGACGGCCAGGTCACGGCCGTCACGGACCACCCGCGCGGTGGGGGCGGCGAGCTGGCCCAGGGCTGCGATGGCACGGTCCGCGCGGATCTCCTGCACGACACCGATGATCGTGTTCACCAGCACGACCAGGACGATCACCGCGGTGTCCGGGTAGTCGCCGAGGACCGTGGTCACCACCGCGGCGGCGAGTAGCAGGGCCACCAGTGGGTCGGTGAGCTGGTGCAGCACCCGTACGGCCGCATGCCGGCGCGGCGGCGGCGCCACCGCGTTGGGTCCGTTCGCCCGCAGCCGGGCGGCGGCCTCTGCCGCGTTGAGCCCTCCCGCGACGGGCACATCGATCGCGCCCTCCAGCGTCCCGCCCGGACCGCCGGTCTTCGCCACCAGTGACCTCCCCGTCCCGCGCGGCGCGTCACCGGCACGCCGTCCGTCTCACCATCCCGCTGCGTGATCACGCCGGGCAGAGGCGTTGCGCCCGAGGGGCTCGGGACCAA
Source organism: Micromonospora vinacea (assembly GCF_015751785.1). Classification (NCBI taxonomy): domain Bacteria; kingdom Bacillati; phylum Actinomycetota; class Actinomycetes; order Micromonosporales; family Micromonosporaceae; genus Micromonospora; species Micromonospora vinacea. Next base: position 4,499,494 of record NZ_JADOTY010000001.1, read on the forward strand.
AGACCCGCGCTGGACATGGACATCCCGGACCCCGGGTAGTACGTAAATACGTTAGTGCGTACTATCGATGCATGACCACCATGGAGTCGCGGCTCGCCGCGTTGGAGACGCAGGTCGCCGCGTTGAGCGAACGCCTGACGGCGGAGCCACCAGCGCCGCCCGCATCCGAGGGCACCTTCTGGGCTCTCGACGGCCTCAAGCAACGACTGCCGGCCGACGGCACAGGCGCGGTCCTCTACACCGGCACCGTCCGCGTCGCCGGCCAGCACTACGACTGGCAGTACGGCCGCACCGTCGACGACCTGCTCGCCAACGACTGGACCGAACTGGCCAGCACCCTCTCCGCGTTGGCCCACCCCGTGCGGCTGCGGCTGCTGCGGGAGATCCTCGGCGGCCGGCAGAGCACCAGCGAGCTGGCCGAGATCGACGAGTTGGGCACCACCGGCCAACTGCATCACCACCTGCGCCAGATCACCGCCGCCGGTTGGCTGCGCAGCGCCGGCCGAGGACGCTACGCGGTCCCGGCCGAACGAGTGGTGCCACTGCTGGCCATCCTCACCGCCGCCGGCCGCTGACCAGCCGTAGCTCGACCGCGCATCCGACCACCCACACGGAGGAGCCACCATGAGCCGGGCGACAGTCACCGCCCTCGTCGTCGCGCTGATCGCCGGTCTGGTCGGGGTGGCGCTGATGCCCCGGGCGCCCCGACTCGGCGCGCAGACCACCGGCGATCGCGACCTGGCCGCAGCCGCACGGTCCGCCGCGCCCGACCCGTCGGGGCACCGCGGGCTCGCCGTCGCAGTGGTCGAGAACGGCCAGATCCGCACCGCCGGCCTGGGCGACCGGGACCCCGCCGGTCGACCCGTCGAGCCCGGCACCCCGTTCGAGATCGGCTCGGTCGCCAAGGCCCTCACCGGCATGCTCCTCGCCGACCAGGTCGCCGCCGGTGTCGTCGGCCCCGACGACCGGCTCGGCGCCACCTGGCCCGAAGTGACCGGCCCGGCCCGCGACGTCACGCTCGACGAACTCGCCAGCCACCGCGCCGGCCTGCCCCGGCTCGCCCCCGGCTCCCCGCTGGGCTGGGCACGCATCCTCTGGTCCAACGTCTCCGGCGGCAACCCCTACGCCGGGCAGGGCGTCGACACCATCCGCGACACCGCCGACCGGGTCAGTCCCGACGACGACCGCGGCGAGGTCCACTACTCCAATCTCGGGCCGTCAGTGCTCGGCCACGCGCTCGCCGCGAAGGCCGGCGTCGCGTACCCGGAGCTGCTGCGGGCCCGCGTGCTCGGGCCGCTCGGCATGACGGCCACCGTCGTCGCCACCCGCGACGACGACCTGCCGGCCGGTCGCGCCCAGGGCAGCCGGGCCGGCGGCAGGCCGCTCGACCCGTGGGCGGGGTCCGGCTACGCCCCTGCCGGCGCCGGCCCCTGGTCGACCGCCGAGGACCTGGGCCTGTTGCTCGCCGCGACCCTGGCCGGCACCGCGCCCGGCGCCGACGCCGCCACCGCCCGCTTCCGCGAGGACGACGACACCCGCATCGGGTACGGCTGGTTCACCACCCGACACGGCGACCACGAGGTGGTCTGGCACAACGGCGCGACCGGTGGGTTCCGGTCCTACGTCGGTTTCGAGCGAGCCACCGGCCGGGCGGTGGTGGTGCTCGGCAACACCGACAAGGGCGTCGAGCCGATCGGACTGCGGCTGCTCGGGGTGCCGCAGAAGACTGCCGACTCGGCGACGTCGGTGGTGCTGCCGTGGATCGGCGCCGGCCTCGCGGTGGCCTTCACCTTCCTCGGCGGCGTCTCCCTGCTCGGCACCGCCCGCCGCCGCCGACTGGACCAGGTGACAGTGCTGGCGGCGGCGGTCTGGGCGTTCGCCTATCTGGGGTTGGGGCACCAGTTGGGGGACTGGTCGGTGGTGCCGGCCTGGCTGTGGCCGCTCGGGGCCGGCCTGTCGGCGGCGGGGGTGGCACTGGCGACGACCCGGTGGCGTGCCCTGCCGCTGGTCGACGCGCGGGTGCCGTGGCGTCGGCTGCTGTCGGTGGCGAGTTCCGTGGTGGCCGCCGTGCTGGCGGTCGTGGCCCTCGCCGGCTGACGTCGCGCCGCCGCTGCGTGTCACAGCGGTTGCGTACCCTCGGCCGATGACCTCCGATGTGCTGCTGCGCCCGGTCCGCGAGGACGACCTCGTCGAGTTCTTCCTGCACCAGCAGGACCCGGAGGCCAACCGGATGGCCGCGTTCGGCCCCAAGGACCCGACCGACCGTCGGGAGTTCGCCGCACACTGGGCCCGGGTGCTCACCAACCCGGCGAACCGGGTCCGCACCGTCGAGGCCGACGGCAAGGTGGTCGGCTACGTGAGCGCGTTCCCGGTCGAAGGGCAGACCGAGGTCAGCTACTGGATCGACCCGGCGCGCTGGGGCCGGGGCCACGCCACGGCGGCCCTGGCCGCCCTGCTGCGCGAGCTGCCCCGGCCGGTGCACGCCCGCGCCGCCAAGGACAACGCCGCCTCCCTCGCGGTGCTCCGCAAGTGCGGGTTCGCTGTGGTCGGCGAAGACTCGGGGTACGCCAACGGCCGCGGCGAGGACGTCGAAGAGTGGCTGCTGGAGCTGCCCGCCGATGGTCCTGACCTGGGCGGGCACTAGTCTCGCGGCGTGAACTGGTTGGATCTCGTCGGCTGGGCCGGCTCCGCGGTGCTGGTCTGGTCGCTGCTGCAGTCGCGCATCCTGCGGTTGCGGGCGCTCAACCTCGTCGGCTGCTTCGTGTTGATCGGCTACAACGCCGCGATCGAGGTCTGGCCCGGCGTCGGGCTCAACGTCGTGCTCGCGGTGATCAACATCTGGTACCTGCGCGGGATGCTCGCCACCCGGCACGACGAGAAGACCTACCAGGTGGTCGAGGTCGGTGTCGGCGACCAGTTCCTCGCGCACACGCTGCGGGTGCACGCCGCCGACATCGCCCGGTTCAACCCCGGCTTCCACTGGGACCCGGACGCCTCGGGGCGCTCGGCGTTCCTCGTGGTCACGGCCGACGAGGTGGTCGGGGTGGTGCTGTCGCACGCCGAGGCGCCCGGCGTCGCCCAGATCGACCTGGACTACGTGACCCCGAAGTTCCGGGACTTCACCCCGGGCGAGTTCGTCTACCGGCGCAGCCACCTGTTCACCGAACGGGGCTTCCACCGGGTGGTCAGCCCGCCCCGGATGGTCGCCCCCTACTACCACCGGCTCGGCTTCCGCCCGGAGGGCGACTCGTACATCCTCGACCTGCCGGCGTCATCGACGGCCCAGTCGGCGTAGCGTCGCCGGGGCAGGATTCGGCCGGCGCCGGACGGGGCAAAGACAGGCCTACGCCGGGCGGGCTCGCCGACCGGCGGGTGCCGCGCGTAGCGGCCGGTGCCACCACCACGAGGGAGCGAACCGGGCGTGCAGAGCTACGGGAGCCAACTGGCCCTGGTCGGAGTCCTGGTCGTGATCAACGCGCTCTTCGCGGGTAGCGAGATGGCGTTGGTGTCGCTGCGAGACAGCCAGATCCAGCGGTTGGAGCGCACCAGCCGGGCCGGGCGGGTGTTGGCCCGGCTCGCCAAGGACCCCAACCGCTTCCTGGCCACCATCCAGATCGGCATCACCCTCGCCGGCTTCCTGGCCTCCGCCGCTGCGGCGGTCTCGCTGGCCAAACCCCTGGTGCCACTGCTTGGGATGTTCGGCGGCGCCGCCGAGACGGTGGCGATCGTGGCGGTCACCCTCGCGCTGACCTTCGTCACCCTGGTCTTCGGCGAGTTGGCGCCCAAGCGGATCGCCATGCAGTCCGCCGAGCGCTGGGCACTGCTGGTGGCCCGCCCACTCGACCTGCTGGCCAGCTTCACCCGGCCGGCCGTCTGGGCGCTCGGCGCCACCAGCGACGTGGTGGTCCGCCTGGTCGGGCTCAACCCCAAACACCAGCCGGACGAGATCGGCCCGGACGAGCTGCGCGACATCGTCGCCGGCAACCACGGCTTCACCAAGGAACAGCGGACCATCATCGCGGGCGCCGTGGAGATCGCCGACCGGCGGTTGCGGGCTGTCCTCGTACCCCGGTTGCAGGTCTTCACGCTCGACAGCGGGACCACCGCGGAGGCCGCGCGGCTCGTGCTGGCCGCCACCGGGCACTCCCGGGCTCCGGTCGTGCGCCACGGCGGCCTGGACGACACCGCCGGAATGATCCACCTGCGTGACCTGGTGGGCGTGCCCGACGATCGCCCGGTCGACGAGATCGCCCGGCCGCCGATGCTGCTGCCCGACTCACTGCCCGTGGTGGACGCGCTGCGCCAGTTCAAGGCCGAGCGTCAGCACATCGCGCTCGTCGTGGACGAGCGCGGCGCCGTCGACGGCATCGTGACGCTGGAGGACATCCTGGAGGAGATCGTCGGCGAGATCTACGACGAGACCGACCGGGATGTGCGCTCGGTACGACGCGACCCCGACGGCGCGCTGCTGCTGCCCGGCACCTTCCCGGTCCACGACCTGCCGGACATCGGCGTCGAGCTGCCGTCGCGCCCGGATGGCGACTACACCACAGTCGCCGGGCTGGTGCTGACCCGGCTCGGGCACATCCCCACCGTCGCCGGGGAGGACGTCACGCTGGACGGCTGGGTGCTGATGGTGGCCGGCATCGACCACCGGGCGATCACCGAGGTACGGCTCAGCCGCGTACCCGATGAAGCCGACGGCGACGCCGACACCGACCAGGCCCCGGAACCGGTGCTGGACGAGGCCCGCAGGTGACAAGTCCGGCGCACGCCGTTGCTCAGGCGGGCGAGAGGTTCTGCAGCCGGACCTGACCACGGGCGACCAGCCGGTCGTCGGCGTCGGTGATCTCCACCTGCCAGAGCTGCTGGCTGCGGCCGCGGTGCACCGGGGTACCGACCGCGGTCAGCTCGCCGTCCCGCACGGCCCGCAGGAAGTCGGTCTGGTTCGACACCCCCACGACAGTGCCCCGGTCGGCGAGCCAGAGGGCCCCGCCCACGCTGGCCGCGGTCTCCACCACCGAGCAGTACACACCGCCGTGCTGGATGCCGAACGGCTGGTGCAGCCCCGGGTGGACCTGCCAGCTGATGACCACCCGGTCGGCGCTGGCCTCCTCGAACTTGAGGCCGAGCAGGGCGGCGAAACCGCCCGTCAGATCCGGAATCTCCACGGCAAAGCCCTCCTCGATCAACGGGGCGCAAGCCTAGCCGGGGTGGGTTGCGGCAAACCCGGTACGGGTCGACGCCGACGATGGGGGAGAATCGGTGACCGTGACCGACAGCAGCCCTCCGCCGCCTGGGCGGGACTCCCTGATCGACGACCTGCTCTGGCGTGGCCTGATACAGGACTCGACCGGCCTCGACGAGCTGCGCGAGCTGCTCGACGGTGGGAAGTCCACCACGTACTACGTGGGTTTCGACCCCACCGCGCCGAGCCTGCACGTCGGCTCGCTGATGCAGGTCACCATGGCCCGCCGGCTGCAACTCGCGGGCCATCGCCCGTTGCTGCTGGTCGGCGGGGCGACCGGGCAGATCGGCGACCCGAAGGAGAGCGCCGAGCGGACCCTCAACCCGCCCGACGTGATCGCCGGCTGGGTCGAGCGCATCCGCGAGCAGTTGGCGCCGTTCGTGTCGTACACCGGGGACAACGCGGCGCAGTTGGTCAACAACCTGGACTGGACCGGCGAGATGTCGATCGTCGAGTTCCTCCGCGACGTGGGCAAACACTTCCCGGTGAACAAGATGCTCGCGCGGGAGGTGGTGCGGGCCCGCCTGGAGACCGGCATCAGCTTCACCGAGTTCAGCTACCAACTGCTACAGGCCAACGACTTCTTCGAGCTGCACCGCCGGCACGGCTGTCAGCTCCAGTTCGGCGGCTCCGACCAGTGGGGCAACATCACCGCCGGCGTCGACTACGTACGCCGACGGGGTGCGGGGCCGGTGCAGGCGTTCACCACGCCGCTCGTCACCAAGTCCGACGGCACGAAGTTCGGCAAGACCGAGGGCGGCACCGTCTGGCTCGACCCCACGATGACCAGCCCGTACGCGTTCTACCAGTTCTGGCTCAACGTCGAGGACCAGGAGGTGGACCGCTACCTGCGGTACTTCAGCTTCCGGACCCGCGACGAGCTGGAGGAGTTGGCGAAGGCGACCGCCGAACGGCCGGCGGCCCGGCTGGCGCAGCGGGCGCTCGCCGAGGAGCTGACCACCCTGGTGCACGGCGCCGACGAGACCCGGCAGGCGATCGCCGCGAGCCAGGCGCTCTTCGGCCGCGGATCGCTGGACGAGTTGGCACCGGAGACCCTGCGCGCGGCCCTGACCGAGGCCGGTCTCGTTCGCCTCACCGGCGAATTGCCGGATGTGGCGGGTCTGCTGCGTGACTCCGGTCTGGTGAGCGGCCTCAAGGAGGCCCGACGGGTGATCGCCGAGGGTGGCGCCTACGTCAACAACAACCGGGTGACCGAGGTGGACGCTCGGGTCTCGGCGACCGACCTGCTGCACGGGCGTTACCTGGTGCTGCGCCGCGGCAAGCGGTCGTTCGCGGGCGTTGAGCTGGGCGAATAGCCCACTGTCGACCATGTGACGGGGGACGCGTCCGGCGGATTTGACGATCATCCTGCCGGACGCGTAACTTTCTCTCTGTCAGCGCGGAACGGACGAAACAGGCGAAAGCCTGAGACGGCCGGAGCGCCGGCCAACGGCCAGGGGGTCGGGCGGGCATTGCCCACCGGAGCCCCAACCGGGAGGTGCCCCCAGAAACGCCGCGAGGCGGATTTGGCGCGGCGAAACCGACCGGGTATGGTTACGAACCGGCAGGGCACCGGGCGGGTCGCGGGAAATCGCGACGGCCGGCCTGCCGAATCCATGACGAGAGCGGCGCAAGCCGGTTGCGACATGGTGCCCGCATTCTCGGGTGAAGCACGACGAACCGCGAAATATCGGTTTGACACGGCGGAAACGAGCGGGTAACGTAGTAAAAGTGCCTGGCGCTGAAAGCGCCGGTCACGGTACGGAAAACCCCGGTTGGGGTTCCACTTGGGTGGGGCTTCTGGTCGGTGTGTGGTTGTTCTTTGAGAACTCAACAGGGTGCTTGTAAAGCCAGTGCCAATTATGATTTATACCCCGGACTGGTCAGTTTTTGCTGGCTGGTTGGGATTCCTTTGGCAACATTTGTTTGTTGCCGGGATAGCTGTTCAACTAATTTTTTGTTGGAGAGTTTGATCCTGGCTCAGGACGAACGCTGGCGGCGTGCTTAACACATGCAAGTCGAGCGGAAAGGCCCTTCGGGGTACTCGAGCGGCGAACGGGTGAGTAACACGTGAGCAACCTGCCCCAAGCTTTGGGATAACCCTCGGAAACGGGGGCTAATACCGAATAGGACTGCTGGCCGCATGGCTGGTGGTGGAAAGTTTTTCGGCTTGGGATGGGCTCGCGGCCTATCAGCTTGTTGGTGGGGTGATGGCCTACCAAGGCGACGACGGGTAGCCGGCCTGAGAGGGCGACCGGCCACACTGGGACTGAGACACGGCCCAGACTCCTACGGGAGGCAGCAGTGGGGAATATTGCACAATGGGCGGAAGCCTGATGCAGCGACGCCGCGTGAGGGATGACGGCCTTCGGGTTGTAAACCTCTTTCAGCAGGGACGAAGCGAGAGTGACGGTACCTGCAGAAGAAGCACCGGCCAACTACGTGCCAGCAGCCGCGGTAAGACGTAGGGTGCGAGCGTTGTCCGGATTTATTGGGCGTAAAGAGCTCGTAGGCGGCTTGTCGCGTCGACCGTGAAAACTTGGGGCTCAACCCCAAGCCTGCGGTCGATACGGGCAGGCTAGAGTTCGGTAGGGGAGACTGGAATTCCTGGTGTAGCGGTGAAATGCGCAGATATCAGGAGGAACACCGGTGGCGAAGGCGGGTCTCTGGGCCGATACTGACGCTGAGGAGCGAAAGCGTGGGGAGCGAACAGGATTAGATACCCTGGTAGTCCACGCTGTAAACGTTGGGCGCTAGGTGTGGGGGGCCTCTCCGGTTCCCTGTGCCGCAGCTAACGCATTAAGCGCCCCGCCTGGGGAGTACGGCCGCAAGGCTAAAACTCAAAGGAATTGACGGGGGCCCGCACAAGCGGCGGAGCATGCGGATTAATTCGATGCAACGCGAAGAACCTTACCTGGGTTTGACATGGCCGCAAAACTCGCAGAGATGTGAGGTCCTTCGGGGGCGGTCACAGGTGGTGCATGGCTGTCGTCAGCTCGTGTCGTGAGATGTTGGGTTAAGTCCCGCAACGAGCGCAACCCTCGTTCGATGTTGCCAGCGCGTTATGGCGGGGACTCATCGAAGACTGCCGGGGTCAACTCGGAGGAAGGTGGGGATGACGTCAAGTCATCATGCCCCTTATGTCCAGGGCTTCACGCATGCTACAATGGCCGGTACAATGGGCTGCGATACCGCGAGGTGGAGCGAATCCCAAAAAGCCGGTCTCAGTTCGGATCGGGGTCTGCAACTCGACCCCGTGAAGTCGGAGTCGCTAGTAATCGCAGATCAGCAACGCTGCGGTGAATACGTTCCCGGGCCTTGTACACACCGCCCGTCACGTCACGAAAGTCGGCAACACCCGAAGCCGGTGGCCCAACCCTTGTGGAGGGAGCCGTCGAAGGTGGGGCTGGCGATTGGGACGAAGTCGTAACAAGGTAGCCGTACCGGAAGGTGCGGCTGGATCACCTCCTTTCTAAGGAGCACCTTCACCTGAAAGGGTGCAAGGAGCCCGCGGCCTACGAATGTTGGGTCGGGGTGCTCAGATGGCGGAGACACTGGCAAGTTTTGCCCTGGCAACGGCCGGCGGCGCCTAGTACAGCCACCCTTCGGGGATGGTGGGAATGGTTGCTTCTGGTGCGGCTGGGGGGAGATGTAGGCACCCTGTTGGGTCCTGAAGGAACAACCCGTGTGGTTGTTGTTTCAGAGACGTGGCCGGCCTCCTGTGTGGGGGCTGGCAGTCTGCCAGGCATGGCCTGGCCCCACATACCGCTGGTCCTGAGAGGGGCTGGGTTTTGGTGTGGGGCGGATCGGGTTGTGGGTTGGTCGTTTGTTGAGAATTGCACAGTGGACGCGAGCATCTTTGTGGTCAAGTTGTCAAGGGCGAACGGTGAATGCCTTGGCACCAGGAGCCGATGAAGGACGTGGGAGGCCGCGATAGGCCTGGGGGAGCTGTCAACCAAGCTGTGATCCCAGGGTGTCCGAATGGGGAAACCTGGCACCAGTCATGTGGTGTCACCCACACCTGAACACATAGGGTGTGTGGAGGGAACGCGGGGAAGTGAAACATCTCAGTACCCGTAGGAAGAGAAAACAATTTAGTGATTCCGTGAGTAGTGGCGAGCGAAAGCGGATCGAGGCTAAACCGGCTGCGTGTGATACCTGTCAGGGGTTGCGTGGTCGGGGTTGTGGGACCCCGCTGAACAAGCTGACACTTGTTCGAGGAGTTACAAAGTCAGTGGCTAGTCGAACAGTCTGGAATGGCTGACCGTAGACGGTGAGAGTCCGGTAGGTGAAAGTTGCTGACCTTCTGTGGGTGTTCCCGAGTAGCGGCGGACCCCTGAAATCTGCCGTGAATCTGCCAGGACCACCTGGTAAGCCTAAATACTTCCTGGTGACCGATAGCGGACAAGTACCGTGAGGGAATGGTGAAAAGTACCCCGGGAGGGGAGTGAAATAGTACCTGAAACCGTTCGCCTACAATCCGTCGGAGCCTTGCGGGGTGACGGCGTGCCTTTTGAAGAATGAGCCTGCGAGTTAGTGGCATGTGGCGAGGTTAACCCGTGTGGGGGAGCCGTAGCGAAAGCGAGTCTGAATAGGGCGATTCAGTCGCGTGTCCTAGACCCGAAGCGGAGTGATCTAGCCATGGGCAGGCTGAAGCGCGGGTAAGACCGCGTGGAGGGCCGAACCCACCAATGTTGAAAAATTGGGGGATGACCTGTGGTTAGGGGTGAAAGGCCAATCAAACTCCGTGATAGCTGGTTCTCCCCGAAATGCATTTAGGTGCAGCGTCGCGTGTTTCTTGCCGGAGGTAGAGCACTGGATGGTCTAGGGGGCCCACAAGCTTACCGAAATCAGCCAAACTCCGAATGCCGGTAAGTGAGAGCGCGGCAGTGAGACTGCGGGGGATAAGCTTCGTAGTCGAGAGGGAAACAGCCCAGATCACCAGCTAAGGCCCCTAAGCGTGTGCTAAGTGGAAAAGGATGTGGGGTCGCATAGACAACCAGGAGGTTGGCTTAGAAGCAGCCACCCTTTAAAGAGTGCGTAATAGCTCACTGGTCAAGTGGTTCCGCGCCGACAATGTAGCGGGGCTCAAGCACACCGCCGAAGCTGTGGCATTCACATTTTATCCTCGCTTGGACTTGATTCCTTGTGCAGGTGTGTGGATGGGTAGGGGAGCGTCGTGCCGCGAGTGAAGCAGCGGGGTGACCCAGTTGTGGACGCGGCACGAGTGAGAATGCAGGCATGAGTAGCGAAAGAAGGGTGAGAAACCCTTCCGCCGGATGACCAAGGGTTCCAGGGCCAGGCTAATCCGCCCTGGGTGAGTCGGGACCTAAGGCGAGGCCGAGAGGCGTAGTCGATGGACAACGGGTTGATATTCCCGTACCCGCGAAAGAGCGTCCCTGATGAACCTCGTTGTGCTAACCATCCGAACTTGGTGAGGTCTTCGGACTGAGTTGAGGGAGCGTGGGAACCTGATGGGTAGTAGTCAAGCGATGGGGTGACGCAGGAAGGTAGCTGAGCCCGGCCGGTGGTTGTGCCGGGGTAAGCGTGTAGGCCGTGTTGTAGGCAAATCCGCAACACATGAAGGCTGAGACGTGATGCCGAGCCGATTCAGGTGAAGTCAGTGATCCTATGCTGCCGAGAAAAGCCTCTAGCGAGTTCTTAGCGGCCCGTACCCCAAACCGACACAGGTGGTCAGGTAGAGAATACCGAGGCGATCGGGCGAACTGTGGTTAAGGAACTCGGCAAATTGCCCCCGTAACTTAGGGAGAAGGGGGGCCGGAGACGTGAAGCCCCGCGCGGGTGGAGCGTTGTATGGCCGCAGAGAGCAGGGGGAAGCGACTGTTTACTAAAAACACAGGTCCATGCGAAGAAGTAATTCGATGTATATGGACTGACGCCTGCCCGGTGCTGGAACGTTAAGGGGACCTGTTAGCTCTTCGGGGCGAAGCGGAGAACTTAAGCGCCAGTAAACGGCGGTGGTAACTATAACCATCCTAAGGTAGCGAAATTCCTTGTCGGGTAAGTTCCGACCTGCACGAATGGCGTAACGACTTCCCCACTGTCTCAACCACAGGCCCGGCGAAATTGCAGTACGAGTAAAGATGCTCGTTACGCGCGGCAGGACGGAAAGACCCCGGGACCTTTACTATAGCTTGACATTGGTACTCGAATTAGCTTGTGTAGGATAGGTGGGAGCCGGTGAAGTCCATACGCCAGTATGGGTGGAGGCAATCTTGAAATACCACTCTGGTTGATTTGGGTATCTAACTTCGGACCGTTATCCGGTTCAGGGACAGTGTCTGGTGGGTAGTTTAACTGGGGCGGTTGCCTCCTAAAAGGTAACGGAGGCGCCCAAAGGTTCCCTCAGCCTGGTTGGCAATCAGGTGTTGAGTGCAAGTACACAAGGGAGCTTGACTGTGAGACTGACAGGTCGAGCAGGGACGAAAGTCGGGACTAGTGATCCGGCACTTGCGAGTGGAAGCGGTGTCGCTCAACGGATAAAAGGTACCCCGGGGATAACAGGCTGATCTTCCCCAAGAGTCCATATCGACGGGATGGTTTGGCACCTCGATGTCGGCTCGTCGCATCCTGGGGCTGTAGCAGGTCCCAAGGGTTGGGCTGTTCGCCCATTAAAGCGGTACGCGAGCTGGGTTTAGAACGTCGTGAGACAGTTCGGTCCCTATCCGCCGTGCGCGTAGGATACTTGAGAAGGGCTGTCCCTAGTACGAGAGGACCGGGACGGACGAACCTCTGGTGTGCCAGTTGTCCTGCCAAGGGCACGGCTGGTTAGCTACGTTCGGAAGGGATAACCGCTGAAAGCATCTAAGCGGGAAGCCTGCTTCAAGATGAGGTATCCCACCCACCTTGGTGGGGTAAGGCCCCCAGCTAGACGACTGGGTTGATAGGCCGGAAATGTAAGCCCGGTAACGGGTTCAGTTGACCGGTACTAATAGGCCGAGGACTTGACTACTAAGCTGCTACGCGTCCACTGTGCAACTCTGAACAAGCGAACACCCGTGAATTTTGTGCCGGGGTTGTTTGATATGTTCATAGAGTTACGGCGGTCATGGCGGAGGGGAAACGCCCGGTTACATTCCGAACCCGGAAGCTAAGCCCTCCAGCGCCGATGGTACTGCACTCGTGAGGGTGTGGGAGAGTAGGACGCCGCCGGACAATCTTCCAGTCGAGGGCCGCCCCATCCGGGTCGGCCCTCGACTGCGTAGCGCCATTGGTGGCGCAATCAGGAAGGATGTACCTGTGAGTTCAGGACCGCAGGGCGGAGACCGTCCCCGTCGTTACGAAGACCGTACTGACGGTGCGGGCGGACGCGACCGCGGCCCGCGCCGCGATGACCAAGGCCGGCCCCCATACCGGGGAGACCGCGACAGCGGCGGCGCCCGAGGCGGATACGCCGGCGGCCGCGATTCTGGCTCCCGTGGTGGTGACCGGGACAGCTCGCGCTCCAGCGCCCCCCGTGAGGGCGGCTACCGTGGCGGCGACCGCCGTGAGGGTGGTTTCCGTGGCGGCGACCGCGATGGCTCGCGTTCCAGTGCCCCCCGTGAGGGCGGCTACCGCGGCGGTGACCGGGACGGTTCGCGCTCGGGTGCTCCCCGCGAGGGTGGTTTCCGGTCCGGTGCGCCCCGCGAGGGCGGCTTCCGTGGCGGCGATCGTGACAGCTCGCGCTCCAGTGCCCCCCGCGAAGGTGGCTTCCGTGGCGGTGACCGCGATGGTGGCTTCCGTGGCGGCGACCGCCGCGAGGGTGGCTTCCGTGGTGGCGACCGGGACAGCTCGCGCTCCAGCGCCCCCCGTGAGGGTGGTTTCCGGGGTGGCGACCGGGACGGTTCGCGTTCCAGCGCCCCGCGTGAGGGTGGCTTCCGTGGGGGTGACCGTCGTGAGGGCGGTTACCAGGGCGGTGACCGCACTCGTTCCGGCCCGCCGCGCGAGGGTGGCTTCCGTGGCGGTGACCGTGACGGTGGTTTCCGTGGTGGCGACCGCCGTGAGGGTGGTTTCCGTGGTGGCGACCGCGATGGCTCGCGTTCCAGCGCCCCCCGTGAGGGTGGCTTCCGCGGTGGAGATCGCGACGGTGGTTTCCGTGGCGGCGACCGTCGTGAGGGCGGTTTCCGCGGTGGCGACCGTGAGGGTGGCTTCCGGGGCGGCGATCGGGACGGTTCGCGTTCGGGCGCTCCGCGCGAGGGTGGCTTCCGCGGTGGTGACCGCGACGGTGGTTTCCGTGGTGGCGACCGCCGTGAGGGTGGTTTCCGTGGTGGTGACCGCGACGGTTCGCGTTCGGGCGCTCCCCGTGACGGCGGCTTCCGCGGCGGCGACCGTGAGGGTGGTTTCCGTGGGGGTGACCGTCGTGAGGGCGGTTACCAGGGTGGCGACCGCACTCGCTCCGGCCCGCCGCGCGAGGGTGGCTTCCGTGGTGGTGACCGCGACGGTGGCTTCCGTGGCGGCGACCGCCGTGAGGGTGGTTTCCGTGGCGGCGACCGCGATGGCTCGCGTTCCAGCGCCCCCCGCGAGGGTGGCTTCCGCGGTGGGGACCGCGACGGTTCGCGCTCGGGTGCTCCCCACGAGGGTGGCTTCCGCGGTGGTGACCGTGAGGGTGGTTTCCGTGGGGGTGACCGTCGTGAGGGCGGTTACCAGGGTGGCGACCGCACTCGCTCCGGCCCGCCGCGCGAGGGTGGCTTCCGTGGTGGTGACCGCGACGGTGGCTTCCGTGGCGGCGACCGCCGTGAGGGTGGTTTCCGTGGCGGCGACCGCGACAGCTCGCGTTCCAGCGCCCCCCGCGAGGGCGGCTTCCGGGGCGGCGACCGCGACGGTTCGCGCTCGGGCGCTCCCCGCGAGGGCGGCTTCCGGGGCGGCGACCGCCGTGAGGGCGGCTTCCGTGGTGGCGACCGGGATGGTTCGCGTTCCAGCGCTCCCCGTGAGGGTGGTTTCCGTGGCGGTGACCGCGAGGGCGGCCACCGGGGTGGAGAGCGCACCGGGGGTTTCCGGGCCGACGAGCGGCCGCGTCGCGAGGGGGAGTTCCGTCGCGACGACCGGGCGGGTGGCTCCGAGTCGTTCGAGGGCGGGCGTAGTTCGGCCCCGGCGCTGCCGGACGACATCGTCGCGACCGACCTCGACAAGGACGTCCGCGCTGAGCTGCTCTCGCTGAACAAGCCGGTCGCCGAGACGGTGGCCCGACACCTGGTCGCCACCGGGCAGCTGATCGACGAGGACCCGGCCGAGGCGTTGGCGCACGCGCTGGCCGCCCGGCGGCTCGCGTCGCGCATCTCCGCTGTCCGCGAGGCGGTCGGTCTGGCCGCGTACCACGCGGGGGAGTGGCAGTCGGCGATCGCCGAGCTGCGCACGTACCACCGGATGAGCGGGTTGCAGAGCCACCTGGCCGTACTCGCGGACTGCGAGCGGGCCCTCGGCCGGCCGGAGCGGGCCATCGACCTGTTCCGTGGCGCGGATCGGGAGAAGCTGGACCAGGCCGTGGCGATCGAGCTGCTGATCGTCGCTGCCGGCGCGCGGGGCGACCTCGGGCAGAAGGACGCTGCGGTCGCGATGCTCCAGGTCCCGGACCTCACCAGCGAAGCCACAGTGCCGTGGACGGCCCGGCTGCGGTACGCGTACGCCGACGCGCTGCTCGCGGTGGGTCGGCGTGAGGAGGCCCGCGAATGGTTCTCCCGCGCTGCCGACGTGGACACCGAGGGCGAGACGGACGCCGCCGAGCGCCTGCTCGAGCTCGACGGCGTGGTCATCGAGGGTGACGACGAGGACGAGGCCGCCGAGGAGATCGCCGCAGGCCCGGGCACTCCTGGCGCGGTGCCGGCCCGACCCGACGCCGACCTGACCGACGACGACGACGACGATGACGATGTCGACGACGACGACGACGATGACGATGACGATGACGACGATGATGTCGACGACGACGACGATGACGACGACGACGACGATGACGATGACGAGGACTTCGACGACGACGAGGAGGACGCCGCTGTCGGCCGTCCCGTCGACGACGAAGGCTTCGACGGCGAGGACGAGGACCGTCACCCCACCGAGAGCGGCAACGCCGACGTGGACACCGCTGGCGACAGCGGCGTGACGTCGGACGTCGACGCGGCGGACGCCGACGGGACCGTGCCGGTCCGGGACGACGAGTCGGGTTCGACGCAGCGGTGAGCGCGGGCGTGGGGGAGCGGCTGGTCGACGGGTACACCCTGGTCGTCTTCGATCTGGACGGCGTGATCTACCTGATCGACCGGCCGATCCCCGGCGCCGTCGAGGCGGTGGCCCGGCTGCACGCCGAGGGACGGGCGGTGGCGTATGCCACCAACAACGCGTCCCGCCGGTCCAGCGAGGTCGCTGACCTGCTGACCGGGATGGGTGTGCCGGCCCGGCCGGAGGAGGTCCTCACCTCCGCCGCCGCCTCGGCCGAGTTGCTGCGCGACCGGCTGCCCGCCGGCGCGTCGGTGCTGGTGGTCGGTGCGGAGGCGCTGCGCGCGGAGCTGCGCGCTGTCGGTCTCACCCCGGTCACCCAGGCCGACGAGAAGCCGGCGGCGGTGGTGCAGGGGTACGGCCCGCAGGTCGGCTGGGCCGAGTTGGCCGAGGCGTCGATCGCGGTGCGGGCGGGTGCGATCTGGATCGCCACCAACACCGATCGCACCCTGCCCAGTGGGCGGGGACCACTGCCCGGCAACGGTTCGCTGGTCGCCGTGCTGCGGACGGCGCTGGAGCGGGACCCCGACGTGGTGGTCGGCAAGCCGGAGTCGGCGTTGTTCGAGACGGCCGCTCGGCGCAGTGGTGGCGGGCGGAGCCTGGTGGTGGGTGACCGGCTGGACACCGACATCGAGGGCGCCCGCCGGGCGAGGCTGGACAGCCTGCTCGTGCTCACCGGCGTCAGCGGCGTACCGGAGCTGCTGGCCGCCGAGCCGCGGCGCCGTCCCACGTACGTGGCGAGGGACCTGGCGGGGCTCTTCGACCCGGCTGCCGCGGTGCGGGTCCCGGGCCCGGCGGACGCTGGCGGCTGGTCCGTGACCGACCGGGACGGCACGCTGGAGCTGGCCGGGGCCGGCCGACCGCTGGACGCCCTGGCCGCGCTCTGCGCGGTGGCCTGGTCGGCGACGGTGCCGGCGCTGCCGAAGATCCGCCCGGTGGGCCCGGACGCGGCCCACGCGTTGGAGAGTTTCGGTCTGACCGCGGCGGCGTGACCCGGCCAGCCTCACAGTCAGAGCAGCTTGCGCAACTTGAGCAGGTCGAACGGGTTGGCCTTGATCGACACCCGGCGGGAGGTCACCGCGTTGGTGACGTCCAGGTCGCCTCGGACCAGGGCGAGCAGGTCGTCGCTGGACGTGCTCAGCGCGATCTTGGCCTTGGGGTCGTCGCCGTCGGTCAGCTCGACCAGCCGACCACCGGTGATCCGGCCGTGGAACGCGGTGTCCAGGTCGGTGATCCGGCAGGCCAACGTGCGGTCCAGGTCGATTCGTTCGCGTACTGTCTCGGCGTTGCGATCCAACCGGGCGGCCAGCTCCTGCAACGCCTGCCGGCACTCGTCCACGCTGGCCACATCTCCCCCTCGCTGATCGCCACGCCGTCCTCGGCACCGTACCGCACGGGTTGGTCCGGGGTGCCCGGTAGCGTGACACCTGCACACCCCGCCCCGTGGAAGGACTCAGGCATGCAGGACGCGTGGCGCGCCTACCTCGAGCTGGCCATGGGCCTTGCGGAGGCGCCCCGGAAGAAGGCCCAGGACGTGGCTCGTCGCCTGGTCGGCTCCGGCGGTGCGACCGCCGCCCAACTCCAGGCCCTCGGCGAGGAGCTTGTCACCACCGGCGCCGCCAACCGGGAGGCGCTGACCAAGCTGGTCCGTTTCGAGGTCGACCGGGCCCTCGGTGCGGTCGGGCTGGCCACCGCCGACGAGGTCGCCGAGCTGACCCGGCGGGTGCACGACCTGGAACGGCAGCTACGGGAGGCGCGGTCCGCCGAGCCGGCCGGCGGGCCGACCGCCGGCCCGACGCCGCAACCCGATCCGACCGTCGCCGCGCGGCCCGACGCCGGGCTCGTGCCGTCCGACTCCTCGGCCGGTGCCCCGGTCTCCGCGCCGGTGGCGAAGAAGGCCGTGGCGAAGAAGGCGGTCGCCAAGAAGGCCATTGCCAGGAAGCCGCCGGCGACGATCAGCCGGACCGCCGACGAGGACGTCCCGACGCCGGCCGTGATGCCCGCCAAGAAGGCGGTCCGCAAGCCGCGGTCGGACGACGCCGAATGACCCGGCCCGGTCCACCGCCCGGCGGGTCCTTCCCGGCCCGGCCCGGTCCGCCGGCCGGCAGCTCGTTCCCGGCCCGCCCCGGCCCCCAGGCCGGCGGCCCGCCCCGGCCTGGCCCGCCGGTGGGTGCCCGCCCCGGGCCGCCACCGGACCTCGGGGACGATGAAGCGCGGCATCCGGCGGTGGACGCCGCCGTGCAGTCCCTCGCCAACGCGGCGACACTTGCTCCGGCCGACCAGATCGCCCAGTACGAGGCGGCCTACGAGACGCTGCGGGAAACCCTCGCCACCATCGACCAGACCTGAGCGGGACGACCAGGCCTGAGCAGACCGGAGAACCACACGCATGGCACGTCGTAACCGGCTGGACGCCGAACTCGTCCGCCGCGGTCTGGCCCGCTCCCGTGAGCAGGCCGCCGCGTTGGTGGAGGCCGGCCGGGTCCAACTGCGGGGCGTGGTCGCCCGTAAGGCGGCCGCGATGGTCGACCCCGCCGACCCGCTCCTGGTGACCGGCGCGGACCCGGCCGAGGAGTACGTCTCCCGGGGCGGGCACAAGCTCGCCGGCGCGCTGGCCGCGTTCGCCCCCGGTGGGCTGCACGTCGCCGGGCGGCGTTGCCTGGACGCGGGAGCGTCGACCGGTGGGTTCACCGACGTGCTGCTGCGCGCCGACGCGGCCGAGGTGGTGGCCGTGGACGTCGGCTACGGGCAGCTCGCCTGGCCGCTGCGCACGAACGAGCGGGTCCGCGTCCTGGAGCGCACCAACGTCCGTACCCTCGACGCCGACGCGATCGGTGGCCCGGTCGACCTCACTGTCGCCGACCTGTCGTTCATCTCGCTGCGGTTGGTGCTGCCGGCGCTGGCCGGCTGCACCCGCGACGACGGTGACCTGGCGCTGATGGTCAAGCCGCAGTTCGAGGTCGGCAAGGACCGGGTCGGCGCCGGCGGTGTGGTCCGCGATCCGGAGTTGCGCGCCGAAGCGGTGCTGGACGTGGCCGCGACGGCCGAGCGGCTCGGCCTCGGGCTGGCCGACGTGGCGGCCAGCCCGCTGCCCGGGCCGAGCGGCAACGTGGAGTTCTTCGTATGGTTGCGCCGGGGCGCACCAGCGGCCGACCCGCAGCGGGTGCGGGCCGTGGTGGCGGCCGGGCCGGACGGCTCGACGACGGCCGGCGACGTGCCGGACGTGGCGGCGGAGGAGGTCGCAGGGTGAACACGCGCAGCGAGGACGTCACAACGGGCCGCGCGCTGACAGGCGGGCGCGCCGAGGCGCCGCTGGCGCGACGCCGCCCGCTCCGGCGTGGGCCGGTGGCGCGATGAGCCGGACCGCGCTGCTGGTGACGCACACCGGCCGTCGGCGCAGCACGGAACACGCCCGGTCGGTCGCCGCCGACCTGATCGACGCGGGTTTCGAGGTACGGGTGGTCGCCGACGAGGCCGACGACCTCGACCTGCCCGGCGTGGTGCCGGTCGCCGGCCCGCAGGCCGCCGAGGGCGCCGAGATCGTCTTCGCGCTCGGTGGAGACGGCACCTTTCTGCGCGCCGCCGAGCTGGCCCGGCCCGCGAAGGCGCCGCTGCTCGGCATCAACCTCGGCAAGGTGGGCTTCCTGGCGGAGGCGGAGATCGACGACCTGGACACCGCGGTCCGGGACGTCGTCGGCCGCAACTACACGGTCGACGAGCGGCTCACACTGGACGTCACCGCCGAGTTCGACGGTGGGCCGACCATCGAGTCCTGGGCGCTCAACGAGATCAGCATCGAGAAGGGCGAGCGGGCCCAGATGCTCGAGCTTCTCGTCGACGTGGACGGGCGGCCACTGTCGCGCTACGGCTGCGACGGTGTCGTCTGCGCCACCCCCACCGGCTCCACCGCGTACGCGTTCTCCGGTGGCGGCCCGGTGGTCTGGCCGGAGGTGGAAGCGCTGCTGCTGGTGCCGATCAGCGCGCACGCGCTGTTCAGCCGCCCGCTGGTCACGGCCCCGACGTCCACCTTCGTGATCACCGTGGACCCGTTCACCACCCTCGCCGTGCTCTCCTGCGACGGCCGGCGCGTCTACGACCTGCCACCCGGCGCGCGGGTGACGGTGCGACGGGGCGCCCTGCCGGTACGCATCGTGCGGCTGCGCCCCCGCCCGTTCACCGACCGGCTGGTGGCCAAGTTCGGCCTCCCCGTGCACGGGTGGCGCGGCAGCCGCCGGTGACCGTGGCGCACACAGTCGGTGGATGTGAGTTGTCCACCTGACGACATGTCGCCGCTGCGGCGGCGGGCGACTAGTGACCTGGTGACACGCTCCGACGCAGACTCCGATCGGCCCTCATCTACGGATGGCGGGCCTGGAGGAGTAGAGGAGCGCATCGCATGCACTGGTCCCCACGCTGGCTCGCCGTCGGCGCGATCGGCGCGTTGGTGGTCGGCGTCGCCGCACCGGCGTCCGCCGACCCGCCCGCCCGGCCCACCGGCCCCACATCGGGCACGCCCACCCCGCACGCGGCACCCGTCCGCGTCACCCTGATCACCGGCGACCAGGTCGAGCTCGCGCCCGCGGCGCCGGGCCGGGTCGCCGCCACCGTCCGTCCGGGACCCGGGCGCGAGCGGGTCATCTTCCAGACCCTGGAGGTCGACGGCCGGCTGCGGGTGCTGCCCAGCGACGCCCTGCCCTACGTCTCGAGCGGGGTCCTCGACGCCAACCTGTTCGACGTGCAGGAGTTGGCCGCCGACGGATACGGCGACGCTGCGCAGGGCGCGTTGCCGCTGATCGTTCGCTACCAGGAGCAGGCGGCCGGGCGGGTCAAGCCGCTTGCCGGTGCCACTGACGCCCGGCCGCTGGAGAGCATCAACGGCGCCGCGCTGCGGGTCGGCAAGGGCGCCCTCGGGGGCCTGTGGACCACGCTCGCCGGTACGCCGGCCAGCCGGACCACGACTGCCGCCGCGCCCCGGCTGGGTGCTGGCATCGCCCGTGTCTGGCTGGACGGGCGGGTCCGCCCGACGCTGGAGCACAGCGTGCCGCAGATCGGCGCCCCGACCGCCTGGGCCGCCGGGCGGGACGGTGCCGGCGTGAAGGTGGCGGTGCTCGACACCGGTGTCGACGCCACCCACCCCGACCTGGCCGGTCGAATCGCTGAGGCGCAGGACTTCTCCGGCAGCGGCAGCGCCCGTGACGGGCACGGCCACGGCACCCACGTGGCCGCCACCATCGCCGGCAGCGGGGCGGCGTCCGACGGGAGACGCAAGGGCGTCGCCCCGGGTGCGCAGCTGCTGGTCGGCAAGGTGCTCGACGACGGTGGCTCCGGCTTCAGCTCGTCCATCATCGCGGGCATGGAGTGGGCCGCCCACTCCGGCGCGAAGGTGGTCAGCATGAGCCTCGGTGGCGACCCCACCGACGGCACCGACCCGATGAGCCAGGCGGTGAACGACCTGACCGCCGAGACCGGCGCGCTCTTCGTGGTCGCCGCCGGCAACTCGGGCGCCGCGCGTACCGTCGGCGCGCCCGGCGCGGCCGCGGCGGCGCTCACCGTCGGCGCGGTGGACCGCGCCGACAACCTGGCGGAGTTCTCCAGCCGGGGCCCGCGCCTCGGCGACAACGGCCTCAAGCCCGAGATCACCGCGCCGGGCGTCGGCATTGTCGCCGCGCGGGCCGCCGGCACCACAATGGGTACGCCGGTGGACGACGCCTACACGACCGCGTCGGGCACGTCGATGGCCACTCCGCACGTGGCTGGAGCGGCGGCGATCCTCGCCCAGGAACACCCAGACTGGCCCGCCGCGAAACTCAAGGACGCGCTTGTCAGCACCACGAAGGCGAACCCGGCACTCACCGTCTTCGAGCAGGGTGGCGGTCGGGTCGACGTGGCGCGGGCGCTCGGGCAGCAGGTGTACGCCTCGGCCACCGCGGACTTCGGCCGGATCTCCACCGGCGGTACCGCGGTCGAGCGGACCGTGACGTACACCAACGGCACGAAGACCGCGCAGACACTGCGGCTGGCCCTGGAACTCCGCAACCTGGACACCGGAGCGGCCGAGCCCGACGGGGTCGCCGTGACCTCCGGCGAGGTGACAGTGCCGGCGGGCGGCAGCGTGGCCGTGCCGCTGCGCGCCGACCCGGCGAAGTTGGGCCGGGGCCCGCACGGTGGCTGGCTGGTGGCGACCGGCACGGACGGCGTCGCCGTGCGCACCCCGGTCGGGCTCACCGTCAGCGGTCCTGTGCACCAACTCACCATCAAGCTGCTCGACCGGGAGGGTCAGCCGGGCCTCTCGCCGGGGTTGACCGTCTTCGGTGAGCAGCCCGAGTCGGACTTCTGGGGCATGTGGGGTGGCGAGGGCACCCTGCAGGTCGAGGAGGGCCCGTACGTGCTGACCGCGCTGCTCACGCACGGCGTCCCCCTGGACGAGCAGATGACGCAGATCATCGAGCCGGAGGTGACCGTCGACCGGGATATCACCGTGGTGCTCGACGCGCGTAAGGGCACGCCGGTGCGGATCGAGACGCCGAAGCCCAGCGAGCAGCGGGCCACGCTCAGCTACTACGTGCACCGGGTTCTGGGCAACGGCCGGCAGATTGACCACGGTGTGATGGCCTACAGCACCGTTCAGCAGGTCAACGTGACGCCGACCCGCCAGGTGCGCCGGGGCGAGTTCGAGTTCGCCTCACGGTGGCAGCTCGTCGCGCCCATGGTGGACGCGACGATCAGCGGGGTGTCCGGTCCGTCGGACATCAACCTGCTGGGCACGTCACCGGCGCCGACCGGTCGGCGGAAGCTGCCGCTGGTCTGGGCCGGCACCGGCACCCCCGCCGAGCTGACCCGGGTGCGGGGCGCCGCCGTGCTGCTCAGCGCCGACCCGAACCGCTCCGAGGAGGAGCAGGTGACCGCCGCCGCGGCAGCCGGCGCCGCCGCGGTCCTGATCGTCCGGCCGGAGGACCAGAGCGCGTGGACGGTCTGGCGGCCCACCGGAGAGCGGCTGCCGATCCCGTCGATGGCAGTGGCGTACGACGACGGGCAGCGGCTGATCGCGGCAGCGCGCAGGGGCCGGGCGACGCTGGACCTGACGCTGACCGTGGACAGCCCCTACCTGTACGACGTGTGGCAGGTGTCGAAGGGTCGGGTGCCGGAGCGTGTCGTGCACGCGGTGACCTCGAAGAACACCGCCGAGGTGACCGCGAGCTACGGCGACGTGGGTGCGGGCTGGGCAACCGAGGAGCGGTTCGGCTGGCGTCCGTGGCAGGAGTACGCCTGGAACGACGACCAGCGCATGGTCCGCAACGGCACCACCCGTCAGGAGTTCGTCAGCGCCGGCGACAACTGGTGGCAGCATCGGGTGCTGCACAAGCAGATGTTCATGCAGTGGGGGCAGTTGGCCGGTGGTCTGACCGAGCAGCCCCGCCGCTACGCCGCCGACGACCGGGTGACCGAGACCTGGCACGCGCCGGTGATCCGCCCGGCCGTTCCGGCCAGCGGTGCGCCGGTGCCCACGCGCACCGGTGACAACCTGGATCTGCGGGTGGCCGAATTCGTCGACGCGCAGGGCCACTACAGCGTGGCCGGCGAGAGCGAGGAGTCGGACACCGTCGCGGCGCGGGTCAGCCGCGACGGGCAGCAGATCGCGGACCTCTCCGACGGCTGGGCGCCCGTGCCCACCACCGCCGGGGCGGCCCGCTACCGCCTGGACGTGACCACCCAGCGCTCCTCGGACGAGTGGCGCTACGGCACGCGGACCGACACGGCCTGGGAGTTCACCTCGGCCCGACCGGCGGGCGACGCCGCCACGCCGTTGTCGCTGCTCCAGGTCGACTACCGGGTGCCGGCCGACCTGCTCGGCACGGTACGCGGCAACCGGTCGCACCAGCTCGGGCTGACCCTGCGGCAGCCGGCCGGAGTGCCGGCGCCGACCGGCGCCAGCGTCCGGGTGCAGGTCTCCTTCGACGGGGGCGTCACCTGGCGCAACGCGCCGACCACGGGGTCGGGCACCCGGTACACCGCTACCGTGCCGGCGGGGCGCGGAACGGTGTCGCTGCGGGTGCACGCCGCCGACCGGGCCGGGAACACCGTCGACCAGACGGTGCTCCAGGCGTACGGGCTGCGCTGATCGGGCATGGCGGGACGGCCCGGCCGTCCCGCCCTTGCGGTTGAGGGGGTCCGCCGTCGGTCGACGGCGGACCCTCTCCGCGTCAGAGCCAGCCGCGGCGGGCCACCTGGAACGCCAACCCGGGCCGGGTGTCCACGCCGGCGGCGGCCATCAGGTCGGCGATCCGTCGTTGCACGGTGCGCCGGCTCACCCCGAGCTGGGAGGCGATGGACTTGTCCGGTACGCCCGCCACGAACAGCGACAGCAACCGGGCCTCGTCGGCGTCGGGCTGGTAACCGTCGCCCGGCTGGTTCTCCGGCTCCGGCCGTCGCGCCTCCGGCGTCGCGACGGCGAGCGGGTCGTCCAGCCGCAGCCGGGTTGCCACCCGCCAGTGACTTTCGAAGAGGGCGAGCAGGGCGTCGAGCAGTTGGCTGCGGCCGATCACGGCGGCGCTCGGTTCGCCGCCGTCGCGGTCCGGCACCAACGGGCAGATGGCCGTGCGGGCGTCCACGATGGCCAGTCGGACCGGCAGCCGGTCCAGGACGCGGGCCTGCTCACCGGCGGCGACCCCCTTGGCCAGGTCGGCCAACGCGCCCGGCTCCAGCAGCAGGTCCCGTTCGTAGATGGCCCGGTAGTTCACCCCACGGGCCAGCGCGTCGAACTCCTCGACGTTCTCCGGGCCGGCCATGGCCAGGGGATTGGCCCGGCAGAACCAGAGCACCTCGGTCCGCGCCGAGTTCTGCAGATCGCGTAGGCGGTCGCGAAGAACCCGGGCGCCGGTGATCACCTCCACCAGGTGGTCGACGTGGTGTCGGCGCAGCCCGGAGCGGTACTCCTCGGCCAACTGGGTGACCAGTCGGCGGGCCGACTCCAGGTCCTCCTGGCGGCGCAGCAGCGTCCCGCCGAGGGCGACGTCCGGGGCGGTCGGGCGCAGCGGGGCGTCCGGGTCGTTGTCGGTGGGCTGTACGAGGCCCTTGCCGCGCAACGCCTCGACCTGGGCGACGACCTGCTCACGGGGCCGGTGCAGGCGAACGGCCAACTCGTCGATGCGGGCCGTGGTGAGCTGGAGCAGGCAGCGGTAGAGCTCCTCCTCAGCCGAGGTCAGGCCGATCACGTCCCACACGGGGCAGAACTGTACGTCGGCCGGGTACGGGCCGTACCCGGGCCCGTCGGCTGGTCAAGTGTCGGGCCTCGCGTCTACTGTCGGTGGCTGTGCTGGAAGAGCTGCGCATCACCGGACTGGGCGTCATCGAAGACACCACGCTGCCGTTGACCGGCGGCATGAACGTCATCACCGGCGAGACCGGTGCGGGCAAGACGATGGTGGTCACCGGCCTCGGCCTGCTCTTCGGCGGCCGGGCCGACGCCGGGCGGGTCCGCGCCCAACCCGGCCGGGCGGTGGTGGAGGGGCGGCTGCGGCTGCACGGGCGGGTCGGCGACGCCGTGCACGCGCGGATCATCGAGGCCGGTGGCGAACCCGACGAGGACGGCTCGGTGCTGCTGAGCCGCACGGTGACGGTGGAGGGGCGCTCGCGCGCGCACGTCGGCGGCCGGAGCATGCCGGTGTCGATGCTCGGTGAGGTCGGCGAGCAGGCGGTCGCCGTGCACGGCCAGTCCGACCAGCTGCGGCTGCTGCGCCCGGCCGAGCAGCGGGCCGCGCTGGACCGGTTCGCCGGCCCCGCGCACGAGAAGCTGCTCGACGCGTTGCGCGAGGCGTACACGGGATGGCGTCGGGTCGTCGACGACCTGGCCGACCGGCGGCGCAACGCCCGCGAGCGTAACCAGGAGGCCGACCTGCTGCGGTTGGGCCTCGACGAGATCACCCGGGTCGATCCGCAGCCCGGTGAGGACGACGAGCTGAAGACCGAGGCGCAGCGGCTGGAGCACGCCGAGGGCCTGCGCACGGCCGCGCAGATCGCCCAGCAGTGCGTGGCCGGTGGCGTGGAGGCCTCCGACGAGACACCGGACGCGGCGGCGCTGCTCGGCACCGCCCGGCGGACCCTGGAGGCGCAGTCCGGCACCGATCCGGCGCTCGGTGAGCTGGCGGCCCGCCTGGAGGAGGCGGCCACGCTGGTCACCGACGTGTCCGCGGAGCTGTCGGCGTACCTGGCGACGTTGGACGCCGACCCGGCCCGGTTGCAGCACGTCTACGAGCGGCGGGCGGCGCTGCGCGCGTTGACCCGTAAGTACGCCGACGACGTCGACGGGGTGATCGCCTGGGCCGACCGGGCGCGCACCCGACTGTCCGACCTGGACATGTCCGACGACGTGCTCGACGAGTTGGAGCGGGAGGGCCAGCGCCTCGCCGTCGAGGTGGCCGACCTCGCCGGGCGGGTGTCCACCTCCCGGCAGGAGGCGGCGGTCCGCTTCGCCGACCAGGTCACCGTCGAGCTGGCCGGGTTGGCCATGCCGCACGCGCGGATCGAGGTGGCGGTGCTGCCCCGTCCGGCCGGGCGCGCCGAGCCGACGTTGGCGGTCAACGGCGTCGAGGTGGGTGTCACAGCGGACGGCGGTGACGAGGTGGAGCTGCGGTTGCTGGCCCACCCGGGCGCGCCGTCGCTGCCGTTGCAGCGCGGTGCCTCCGGCGGTGAGCTGTCCCGGGTGATGCTCGCCATCGAGGTCGTGTTCGCCGGCTCGGGTGGCCCGCCCACGTTGGTCTTCGACGAGGTCGACGCGGGGGTCGGGGGTCAGGCGGCGGTGGAGATCGGCCGCCGGTTGGCCCGGCTGGCCCGCAGCCACCAGGTGTTGGTGGTCACACACCTGCCGCAGGTGGCCGCGTTCGCCGACCGGCACCTGGTGGTGGCGAAGGACACCGGCGGTGCGGTGACGACCAGCGGGGTGCGGGTGGTGGAGGACACCGAGCGGGCCCGGGAGTTGGCGCGCATGCTGGCGGGTTTGCCCGATTCAGATCTGGGTATCGCCCATGCCGAGGAGCTTCTGGCAGTGGCCGCCAAGGAAAGGCGGTTGTGACGCCGCGTATTGTGAGCGCAAGCACACCGGCTTGTGCCGGTGTGTGCTTCCCTGGGTAGGCGGCCCTGCTCAGGCATGTCGCGACAGAAAAGCCTGCCTCACATGCCAGGATGGTCACGATGCGTCTACCCACGTTGCGCCGGAACCGGAACTCCGAACCGGGCAGAGTCCTCGGCACCGCGCGCCTTGACCGCCGGACGAAACGCCTGGTCGGTCGGCTGCGCCCCGGTGACATCGCGGTCATCGACCACGTCGACCTGGACCGGGTGGCGGCCGACTCGCTCGTCGCCGTCGGGGTCGCGGCGGTGCTCAACGCCAAGCCCTCGGTCTCCGGTCGTTACCCGAACCTCGGCCCGGAGGTGTTGATCGCCGCCGGCATTCCGCTCCTCGACGACCTGGGTGAGGGCGTCTTCGAGCGGATCCGCGAGGGCGACCAGGTGCGCATCGAGGGCAACACTGTCTTCGCCGGTGACGAGCCGGTGGCGCACGGCAGCCTCCAGGACGCCGAGTCGGTCGGCAAGGCGATGGCCGACGCCCGGGAGGGCCTGTCGGTGCAGTTGGAGGCGTTCGCCGCCAACACGATGGACTACCTGCGCCAGGAACGCGACCTGCTGCTCGACGGTGTCGGGGTGCCGGACATCGAGACCCAGATCCAGGGTCGGCACTGCCTGATCGTGGTGCGCGGCTACGACTACAAGGCCGACCTGGATGTGCTGCGCCCGTACATCCGGGAGTTCAAGCCGGTGCTCATCGGCGTCGACGGCGGCGCGGACGCCCTGGTCGAGGCCGGCTACACCCCGGACATGATCATCGGGGACATGGATTCGGTCACCGACGACGTGCTGCGCTGCGGCGCCGAGGTGATCGTGCACGCGTACCCGGACGGGCGCGCGCCCGGCCTGCCCCGGGTCAACGGCCTCGGTGTGCCGGCGATCACCTTCCCGGCGGCGGCGACCAGCGAGGACCTGGCCATGCTTCTCGCCGACGAGAAGGGTGCCTCGCTGCTTGTTGCGGTCGGCACCCATGCCACCCTCGTCGAGTTCCTCGACAAGGGCCGTGGCGGGATGGCCTCGACGTTCCTGACCCGGCTGAAGGTCG
Organism: Micromonospora vinacea; assembly: GCF_015751785.1. NCBI lineage: Bacteria > Bacillati > Actinomycetota > Actinomycetes > Micromonosporales > Micromonosporaceae > Micromonospora > Micromonospora vinacea. The sequence goes on from NZ_JADOTY010000001.1 coordinate 4,527,117, forward strand.
GCGGCAAGCTGGTCGACGCCAAGGGGGTGAGCCGGCTCTACCGGCAGAGCATCTCCGGCTCGTCGCTGCTGCTGCTGGTGCTGTCGGCGATCGCGGCGATGGCGTCCGCGGTGGCCGTGTCAACCGTCGGGAAGGCGTACCTGGGCGTCGTCGCCGAGTGGTGGGACAATTTCGTGTTCCAGCTGTACCGGCTCTTCTAGTTCCCGACCGATCAAGAGGCTGCAAGCGTGATCAACTTCCGCTACCACGTGGTGTCCCTCACCGCGGTCTTCCTGGCTCTGGCGATCGGTCTGGTGGTCGGCACAGCCGCCCTCAACGGCCCGGTCGCCGACTCGCTCGAGGGGCAGGTCACCGGGCTGCGCAAGGACAACCAACACTGGCGCCAGACGGTCAGCAACATGGAGAAGCAACTCGCGCTGGAAGAGGAGTTCGCCGAGGAGATCTCCCAGGTCGTCCTGCCCGGCACCCTCGCCGGGCGTCGGGTCGTGGTGCTCAGCCTGCCCAACGGGCGTGACCACACCGAGGGCGTGCTGAAGAAGCTCCAGCTGGCCGGGGCCACCATCACCGGCCAGGTCGACCTGCAGGACAAGTTCATCAACCCGGACAACAACTCCAACCTGCTGGAGTTGGCCGTCACCGCGGCCCGCCCGACCGCGCAGACCACCGGCCTGCCGGGCAACGGGCACGGCGTGGAGACCTCCAGCGCGCTGCTGGCCAGCGTCCTGCTGGACCGTGCCCAGGGCGTCACGCCGGTGAGCGACGCCGACCGGCGGGCGGTGCTCGCCGCCTACAACAACGCCGGCTACCTGACCACCGACAGCAACAAGGTCACCGCCTCGGCGGAGGCGGTCGTCGTGGTCAGCGGTCAGCCGTACGTCGACAAGGACTCCGACAAGCGGGACGAGTCGGTCGTCAAGATCGCCGAACAGTTCGACCGCACCGGGTCGATCGTGGTGGCCGGCAACGGTTCCGTCGGCGGCAACCTGGTCGGCGTGGTGCGCGGCGACCCGGTGCTCGCCCAGACCATCTCCACGGTCGACAACGCCAACACCGTGCAGGGCCAGGTGGTCACCACCCTCGCCCTGGTGCAGCAACTCACCGAGAAGAAGGCAGGGCAGTACGGCGTCGGCGACAATGCCCCGTCGCTGCTGCCTAGACTGCCCCAGTGAGCGAACGACGTACCCCCGTGTCCGGATCCGACCAGGTGGCGTGTTGCCGCGCCAGCGAGGTGGCGGCGTGAGCGCGCTGGGCCGGCTGCTGATCGCCGGCGCGGGAGCCGCGGCGGCCCGGTACGCGCTGCGTGAGGCACGCACCTCGCCGGCCGGGCCCGCGTTGGAGCGCACCAACTTCCGTGGCCGCACGGTGAGCCTGGCCGCCGGGCCGGCGCTGGCCGCCGGCGCGGCTGCCGCTGGCGCGTTCGGTGCCACCGGCGGCGCGGCCGGTGGAGCCGCCCTGGTCGCCGGTCTCGGCGCGGGCAGCGTCGGCCTGTACGACGACGTGGTCGGCGCGCGGCCGGAGCAGAAGGCGGCCAAGGGCTTCGCCGGGCACCTCGCCGCGCTGCGCGAGGGGCGGGTCACCGCCGGTCTGGTCAAGGTCGTCGGGGTGGGTGCCGCCGGGCTGGGCGCCGCCGCGCTGCTCGCCGCCGACCCCCGGGTCGCCGCGCACCCGCGCCGGCAGCGGCACGGCGCGTTCGGTCGGGGTGTCGACGTGCTGCTCGGCGCCGGCGTGATCGCCGGCACGGCCAACCTGCTGAATCTGCTCGACCTGCGGCCGGGCCGCGCCCTCAAGTCCGGGCTGCTGCTCGCCGCGCCGCTGACCGGTGGCCCGCAGGGCGGAATCGCCGCGGGCGCGGCCGGCGCCGCCGCCGGCCTGCTCCGCGACGACCTGGCCGAGGACGTGATGCTCGGCGACAGTGGCGCGAACGCGCTCGGGGCGCTGCTCGGCGTCGCGCTCGCCGCCCGTACCGGCCCGCTCGGCCGGGCCGGTCTGCTCGCCGTCCTCGCCGGGCTCACCGCCGCCAGCGAGAAGGTCAGCTTCACGGCGGTGATCCAGCGGACCCCGGGGCTGCGCGAACTCGACGCACTGGGCCGACGCGCCGACTGACGTGACCAGACCGGCACCCCTCGCCGGCGCCGGCCGGCTGGCCGGGGCAGCCGCGCTCATCGCCGTCCTCACCGTGGCCAGCCGACTCGCCGGGTTCGGCCGCACCGCCGTGTTCACCTGGGTGGTCGAGCAGAGCGACCTCGGCGGCATGTACGTCATCGCGAACACGGTGCCGAACATCGTCTTCGAGATCGTCGCGGGCGGGGCGTTGGCCAGCCTGGTCGTGCCCCTGCTGGCCGGGGCAGTCGCGGCCGAGGACCGGCGGGCGGTGGCGGCCACCACCGGCGCCCTGCTCACCTGGACGGTGAGCCTGCTGGTTCCCCTCGCCGTGCTCGTCGTCCTGTTCGCCGACCCGATCATCTCGCTGATCAGCGAGGGACGATCGGCGGCGGAACTCGCCGCCGGCGCCCGGATGCTGCGCGTGTTCGCCCCGCAGTTGCCGCTCTACGGGATCGGCATCGTGCTCACCGGCGTCCTGCAGGCACACCGACGCTTCGCCTGGCCGGTCATCGCGCCGCTGCTGTCCAGCCTCACAGTGGTCGTCGTCTACGTGGCCTTCGGCGCCGCCCAGGGGCGGGGCGTGTCGGTGGCCCAGGTGGGCCGCAGCGGCGAACTGCTCCTCTCCGGCGGCACCACGCTGGGCGTGGTCGTGCTGTCGCTCTCGCTGCTGATCCCGCTGCGGCGGCTGCGGCTGCGGCCCCGGTTCGGGTACGCCTTCACCGCCGACGCGCGGGCGCGGATCGGCGGGCTCGCCACGGCCGGCGCGGTGACGGTGGCGGCACAGCAGATCGCGCTCCTGGTGGTCCTGAACCGGGTCTCCGGGGGCCCCACCGGCTCCCCGCAGGTGTTCAACCTGGCCCAGGCGATCTATCTGCTGCCGTGGGCGGTCCTCGCCGTGCCGTTGGCGGTGGCGTCCTATCCCACCCTGGCCGCCGCCAGCGCCGCCGGGGACGAGGACGGTTACCGACGGACCCTGTCCGGCGCGACGCGGGGCGTGCTGCTCTTCAGCTGCCTGGGCGTCGCGGCGTTGATCGGTACCGCGCAGCCGATCGCCGCCCTCTTCTACCCGGACAATCCGGCGTCCACCGCGGCGGCCATCAGCGGGTTCGCGCCGGGACTGCTCGGCTACGGCCTGTTCGCGGTGCTGTCCCGGGCGCTGTACGCGCGCGGCGACACCCGGTCGGCGACGGTGGCGATCACCCTCGGCTGGCTGGCCGTTCCGGCCGTGGCGGTGCCGTTGACGGTGCTGCTGCCCACCGCCGACCGGGTGCTCGCGGTGACGTCCGCCAACTCGGTGGGGATGCTGGTGCTCGGCGCGTTGCTGCTCGTGGCGGTGCGGTGCGGCGCCGGCCGCCCCGCCCTCGCGGGTGCGGCCCGGGCCGGGGCGGCCGGTGGCCTCGCCGGAGTGCTCGCCGGGCTCGCCGGGCTGGGCCTCACCCGTTGGCTCAACGGGTCGGACGACGGCACCCCGACGATCGCGGCGGCGTTGGGTCAGGGCATGCTGTCCGGGGTTCTGGTTGGGGTGGTGTTCCTCGCCGTGGTCTGGTTCGTCGACCGGCGGGACGTAGCGCCACTGCTCGCCGGGGCGGTGCGGCGTCTGGGCCGGCGGGGGTCGTCCGGCGGTGCGCCGCCGGACACGGGCTCCCCGCAGCGGGGCGACGGGAAGGAGACGGTGGGCCAGTGAGCGCGGGACATGATCCAGCTCTGCCCGCCGGGTGGTCGGGCACCGTCGCGTTGGTGCTCGCGTCCAGCACCGGTGGGGTCGGCCAGCACGTCCGCTCGGTGGCCCGTGGCCTCGTCGCGGGCGGCGCCACCGTCCTGGTGTGCGGGCCGGCCGCCACACAGGAACAGTTCGACTTCACCGGTGTCGGTGCCCGGTTCGCGCCGGTGGAGATCCCGGCCAGCCCGACTCCGGCCGACGCCCGGGCGGTGCTCGCGCTGCGTCGGGTGCTCGCCGCCGCTCACGTCGACGTGGTGCACGCGCACGGCCTGCGGGCCGGGTTGGTCGCCGTGCTGGCCCGTCCGACCGCCCCGCTGGTCGTCACCTGGCACAACGCGGTGCTCGCGGGAGGGCTGCGGGGCGGGGTGTCCCGGCTCGTCGAACGGGTGGTGGCCCGGGGCGTCCGGGTGGCGCTCGGGGCTTCCTCGGACCTGGTGCGACGGGCCGCCGAGGTGGGCGCCGCCGACGCCCGGCTCGCCCCGGTCGCCGCGCCGACGCTGCCCGCGCCGCGTCGACGCCCGGCGGCGGTACGCGCCGAGTTCGGTGTCCGCCCGGACCAGCCGCTGATCCTCTCGGTCGGCCGGCTGCACCCGCAGAAGCGTTACGACGTGCTGATCGACGCGGCGGCCCGCTGGCGTACGCGTACCCCGCCGCCGGTCGTGGTGATCGCGGGCAGTGGGCCGGCGTATCTGCCGCTCGCCGCGCGGACCTCGGCGGCCCGTGCCCCGGTGACCCTGCTGGGGCACCGCACCGACGTGGCCGACCTCCTCGCCGGCGCCGACCTGGCGGTGGTGACCAGCGACTGGGAGGCGCGGCAGCTCTTCGCCCAGGAGGCGCTGCGCGCCGGTGTGCCGCTGGTGGCCACTCAGGTGGGCGGCCTCCCGGAGCTGGTCGGCGACGCCGCCACGTGGGTGCCCGCCGGTGACGTGGACGCTGTCGACGCGGCCGTACGCGCGTTGCTGGACGACCCGGCGGCGCGGGCGGAGCTGGGCCGGCGTGGCGCCGAACGGGCGGCGACCTGGCCGACCGAGGAGGACACCGTCGCCACGCTCGTCGCCCTCTACGTCGAGCTGGCCGGGGATCCCGGTGGCCCGGCGACCGCCCCGGGCTCCGACGCCCCGAGAACGGGACACCGGTGATGTTGCGCCGAATCGCCCCCGCCCTGTTGACAGTGCTCGTGGTGGCGCTGGGCGTCACCGCGCTCGCCGCCCGCCCACCCCAGGGCACACCGCAACGCACCGCCGACTTCGTGGTGCTCGCCGGGATCGCCGGGCTGCGCTGGGAGGACGTGGATCCGCAGAGCACCCCGACGCTGTGGCGGATGGCCCAGGACGGGTCGATCGGCTCCCTGTCGGTGCGTTCCGCGCACCGGCCCACCTGCCCGGTGGACGGCTGGTTGACCCTCGGCGCGGGCAGCTTCGCCGCGTGGAACGGCAGCCGGTCGGTCGACGGTTGCCCGTCGGCGGGGGTGACTGTCGAACAGCCGGACGGCATCGGCGCGAACCTGCCCGACCAGGAGAGCGTGGTCCAGTACAACCAGCAGCGACTGCCCTGGGGCGCAATGCCCGGCTCGTTGTCCGAGTCGGTGCGGTGCTCCGTCGCCGTGGGCCCGGGCGCGGCGGTGGCCGCCGCCCGACCGTTCGGCCGCGTCGACCGGTACGCGTCCGGGCTGCCGGCCGACCCGCGGCCGCTGCTCGGCTCGTGTGTGCTGAGCATCGTCGACCTCGGCACTGTCGAGGGGGAGGATCCGGCGACCCGCGCCGAGGAGGCCCGCGCGGCGGACGCCGAGCTGGCCCGGGTGCTGGCGGCGCGACCGCCGAGGTCGTTGGTGCTGGTCGCGGGGATCTCCGACACCACCCAGCCGGCACGGCTGCACGTGGCGGTCGCCGACGGGCCGGGCTGGGAGCGGGGGTGGCTCACCTCGGCCAGCACCGGCCGAGACGGGTACCTGCAACTTGTCGACCTCGCGCCGACCGCCCTCGCCGCGTTGGGCCGGCCCATGCCGGAGCGGCTCTTCCTCGGCCGTCCGGCGATCAGCACCGGCGGCCGTCCGGCCGACCTGGCCGAGGCCATCGACGCTCCGGCGAACGCCGACCGGGAGGCGGCGGCCCAGCGCTCCGTCTCCGGTGTGTTCTTCGCGCTGCTCGCCGGGGTGCAGGTGCTGCTGGCGCTCGCCATCCTGCCGCTGCTGCGCCGGGCCCGTCCGCACGCCGGCCCGGCCGGCCCGACGCCCGTCTCCGGGCGGGTCGTGGCGGTGGTGGAGCTGCTGCTGGTCGCCGCGGCGTTGACGGTGCCGGCGGCGCTGCTGGCCGACGCGGTGCCCTGGTGGCGCGGTGAGCACCCCGGGTGGATCTTCGCCGGGGTGACAGCGCTGCTGGTGGCCGCCGGCACCGCGGCGGTGCGGTTCGCCCCCGGGTACGCGGGCACCCTGGGACCCCTCGGCGCGGTGGCCGGCCTCACCACGCTCGTGGTCGGGCTGGACGTGCTCACCGGGGCCCGCCTCCAGCTCAACGGCGTGGTCGGCTACTCCGCGTTGCAGGGCGGCCGGTACGCCGGGCTGAGCACTGTGGGGTTGGGGGTGTTCCTCGCCGGCGCGTTGCTCACCGGCGGCTGGTTCGCCCAACGGGTGCACCGGGGCTGGCGGCCGGCGGTGATGGTGGCGGTGGGTGGTCTCGCCGTGGTGGTGGTCGGCAGCCCGTACCTGGGTGCCGACCCGGTCGGCGCGATCGCGCTCACCGCGGGGGTGAGCGTCGCCGCCGTGATCAGTGCCGGCGGCTGGTTGACGATCAGCCGGCTGGCCTGGGCCACCATGGCCGCGCTGGCGGTCGGCATCGGGTTCGCCGTGGTGGACCTGCGGCGCCCTCCGGGGGAGCGGGGCAGCCTGGGCCGGTTCCTCTCCGCGCTCGGTGACGGCACCGGCGGGTTCGCCGTGCACCGGTCCAGCACGGAGAACTTCGAGACGTTGGTCAACAGTCCGCTGACCGTGCTGGCGCTGGCCGGCGGGTTGCTGGTGTGGTTCGCCCTGTTGCAGCCGTGGGGTGGCCTGATGCGGCTGTTCGGCATCTACCCGGCGGTCCGGGCCGCGCTGGCCGGCACCGTGGTCGCCGCGGTGCTCGGTGGCGTGCTCGACGGCGCGGCACTGGACCTGATGGGCGCTGCCGCCGCCCTGGTGGTGCCGATGGCCGCCCTGGCGTCGCTGCGGGTGCTCGGGCACGCCGCGGACCGGACCCGGCCGGCAACGGGCCGCCCCCGCGCCGACGACGACTCCGGGCCCGGCGGGGTCGGCCCGGTCGGTGGGGGTGACGGCCCGTCCGGCGGTGGTGGGCCACTGGGCGCGGTGCACCCCCGCCCGATCAGCGGCCCGCCCGCGAGCGTGCCGGCGAAGGTCACCCAACCGGCGTCGGACCCTCCGGGCGACCGCCGTGAGGACGCCGACGAGCCGGTCGACCCGACCGCGAGCGGGTCGACTCCGGACTCCGCGCCGACGGTGCCCGTACCGCCCCGGCAGGTCTCCCGGTCATCGACGGAGGTTGCCGCGCCCTGAGCGCCGGACCTCGTCTGGATGGCCCGGAGGTGTCGCAGCCGGGGTGCGGCCTGCGGGTACCCGCCCGGGAGGTGTTACCGTCGAATCCCGTGGATCGCGTGATCACTTTGCTGATCAAGCACGGCGGTCTGCATGACCGCGACAGACGACACGGGAGCAGGCCTTGGCCCCATCAGCACGGACGACCAGGCACATTTTCGTCACCGGGGGCGTCGCCTCCTCGCTGGGTAAGGGCCTCACCGCCTCCAGCCTCGGCAACCTGCTGACCGCGCGCGGGCTGCGCGTGGTGATGCAGAAGCTCGACCCCTACCTGAACGTCGACCCGGGGACGATGAACCCGTTCCAGCACGGTGAGGTCTTCGTCACCGAGGACGGCGCCGAGACCGACCTCGACGTCGGGCACTACGAGCGGTTCCTCGACCGGGCGCTGTCCGGCAAGGCGAACGTCACCACCGGCCAGATCTACTCCGACGTGATCGCCAAGGAGCGGCGCGGCGAGTACCTGGGCGACACCGTCCAGGTCATCCCGCACATCACCAACGAGATCAAGTCGCGGATCCTGGCGATGGCCGACCCGGACGAGGACGGCCAGCTCCCCGACGTGGTGATCACCGAGGTCGGTGGCACGGTCGGCGACATCGAGTCGCTGCCGTTCCTGGAGGCGATCCGTCAGGTCCGCCACGACCTGGGCCGCGACAACTGTTTCTACCTGCACGTCTCGCTGGTGCCGTACCTGGCGCCGTCGGGTGAGCTGAAGACCAAGCCGACCCAGCACTCGGTGGCGCAGCTGCGCAACATCGGTATCCAGCCGGACGCGATTGTGCTCCGCTGCGACCGGGAGATCCCGGTGAAGCTCAAGGAGAAGCTGTCGCTCTACTGCGACGTGGACGCCGAGGCGGTCGTCGCCGCCCCGGACGCCCCGAGCATCTACGACATCCCGAAGGTGCTGCACCGGGAGGGGCTCGACGCGTACGTGGTGCGCCGGCTCGGCCTCTCCTTCCGGGACGTGGACTGGGCCAGCTGGGACGACCTGCTGGAGCGGGTGCACCGCCCCCGGCACACGGTCACCGTCGCGGTGGTCGGCAAGTACGTCGACCTGCCCGACGCGTACCTGTCGGTCAGTGAGGCGATCCGGGCGGCGGGCTTCGGCCACCGGGCCCGGGTGCAGCTGCGCTGGGTGCCCAGCGACGAGTGCGTCACCCCGGCCGGCGCCGCGGCGGCGTTGGCCGGCGTGGACGGCATCCTCATCCCCGGCGGCTTCGGCGTACGCGGCATCGAGGGCAAGATCGGCACCGCCCGGTACGCCCGCGAGGCCGGCATCCCGCTGCTCGGCCTCTGCCTCGGCCTGCAGTGCATGACCATCGAGGTGGCCCGGCACCTGGCCGACCTGGACGGCGCCAACTCGTTGGAGTTCGACGAGCAGGCGGCCCACCCGGTCATCGCCACGATGGCCGACCAGGAGGACATCGTCGCCGGCCGGGGCGACCTGGGCGGCACCATGCGGCTGGGCGCGTACCCGGCGACGCTGACCGAGGGCTCGATCGTCGCCGAGGCGTACGGCAGCACCGAGATCAGCGAGCGGCACCGGCACCGGTACGAGGTGAACAACGCCTACCGGGACGCGCTGACGAAGGCGGGCCTGCACATCTCCGGCACGTCGCCGGACGGCCGGCTGGTCGAGTTCATCGAGCTGGACCGGAGCCTGCACCCGTTCTTCGTGGCCACCCAGGCGCACCCCGAGTTGAAGAGCCGTCCGACCCGTCCGCACCCGCTGTTCGCCTCGTTCGTCAAGGCCGCGGTGGCGTACTCGCAGGCCGACCAGCTGCCGGTCGACCTGGACGCGGCGGCGGAGGCCCCGACGACGCGCAAGGCCGCCCGCAACGGCGCCGCGACCAAGGCGTCGTCGGCCTCGTGAGCGAGCGCAGCGAGCGAACCAGCAGGCTCAGCAGCGTGGCGTCTCGCGCCGTCGTCGAGCGTAGCGAGTCGACGGCGTGAGCGCCGTCGAGCACCGCTACGAGGTGCGTTCCCGGCAGGAGCGGTACCGGGGGCGGATCTTCGACGTGGTCACCGAGGAGGTGACCATGCCGGGCGGCGGCACCGGGCTGCGTGACCTCGTCCGGCACGTGGGGGCGGTGGCCGTGGTGGCGCTCGACGACGCCGGCCAGGTGGTGCTGATCCGGCAGTACCGGCACGCGGTCGGCCGGCACCTGTGGGAGCTGCCGGCCGGCCTGATGGACGTCTCCGGCGAGGAGTTGCCGGCCGCGGCGCTGCGGGAGCTGGCCGAGGAGGCCGACCTCACCGCCGGGCGGGTCGACGTGCTGGTGGACCTGCACAGCTCGCCGGGGTTCACCAACGAGATCGTCCGGGTGTTCCTGGCCCGCGACCTCGGCGACGTGCCGGCCGACGAGCGGCACGAGCGCCACGACGAGGAGGCCGACCTCCAGGTCGTCCGGATCGACCTGGACGAGGCGGTCGCCATGGTCCTGGCCGGTGAGGTCACCAACGCGGCCGCGGTGGCCGGGCTGCTGGCCGCGGCCCGCGCCCGGGACACCGGCTTCACGCAGCTGCGCCGGGCGGACGCGCCGCTGCCGCGCTGAGCGTCGCCGCCGGTCCAGCCGGTGGGGGAGTACGCGCCAAAGGGGCCCCGCGGTCAACCGCGGGGCCCCTTTCGCTGTCTGGTCTAGGAGTCGCGCAGCGGACGGCCCTGCGCGTCCGTACCGCCGTTGACCAGGATGAGGATGCCGTCGATGACGCCCCAGAGAGCGCCGACGCCGCAGGTCACCACGCTCACGACGAGCTGGAGAACGGCGATCTTGGTGTGTCCGGTGTAGAACCGACCGGCACCGAAGGTGCCGAGCAGGATGCCGAGGATGCCCGCGACGATCTTGCTCTTGTCGGAGACGCCCTGTGGGTACCCCGGCTGGGGGTAACCGGGCTGGTAAGGAGGAGTGGTCATGGGCGGACACATTAGTGATCCACTCGCCGGCTGTCCGCACCGCCACCCGGCAGATGGGACGATAATGGTGAAACACTGTCCTGTCGGCTGAGGGTGATGCGCGATCGCCGAATCCCGGCGGTGCCCTGACACTTCGTCAGGACACCCGGGCACCGGATGCCACTGTGCTGGCTCGCGGCGGCGCCGGGCGCGCCTAGACTGCCGCCGCGGGACCGGTGTACCGCGATGGCAAAGGGGCCGTCGCGGCACCGAGCAGTCGGGGGAGAGCAGCCCCGAAGAGAGGTGTCTGCATCGTGAAGGTCGGAATCCCACGCGAGGTCAAGAACCACGAGTACCGCGTGGCGATCACGCCAGCGGGCGTCAACGAGTTCACCCGCAGTGGCCACCAGGTCTTCGTCGAGTCCGGCGCCGGGGTTGGCTCCAGCATCACCGACGAGGAGTTCGCCACCGCCGGCGCGACGATCCTCGCCACCGCCGACGAGGTGTGGGAGACCGCCGAACTGGTGCTCAAGGTCAAGGAGCCGATCGCCGAGGAGTACCACCGGATGCGCGAGGGGCAGGTGCTCTTCACCTACCTGCACCTGGCCGCCTCCAAGGAGTGCACCGACGCGCTGATCGACCGCCGGGTCACCGGCATCGCCTACGAGACCGTCGAGCTGCCCGACCGGTCGCTGCCGCTGCTCGCCCCGATGTCCGAGGTCGCCGGCCGGCTCGCCCCGCAGGTGGGCGCCTTCTACATGATGCGCACCGGCGGTGGGCGTGGTGTGCTGCCCGGCGGTGTCTCCGGCGTGTACGCGGCCAAGACCGTGGTCATCGGCGCCGGCGTCTCCGGCATGAACGCCGCCGCGATCGCGCTGGGCCTGCAGTCCGAGGTGCTGCTGCTGGACAAGAACGTCGCCCGGCTGCGGCAGGCCGACGCGATCTACCGGGGCCACCTGCAGACCGTCGCCTCCAACGCGTACGAGGTCGAGCGGGCCGTGCTCGACGCCGACCTGGTCATCGGCGCGGTGCTGGTGCCCGGCGCGAAGGCCCCGACACTGATCTCCAACGAGCTGGTCTCCCGGATGAAGCCGGGCAGCGTGCTTGTCGACATCGCCATCGACCAGGGCGGCTGCTTCGAGGACTCGCGCCCCACCACGCACGCCGACCCGGTCTACAAGGTGCACGAGTCGATCTTCTACTGCGTCGCGAACATGCCCGGCGCGGTGCCGAACACCAGCACCTACGCGCTGACCAACGTCACCCTGCCGTACGCCCTTGAACTGGCCAACCAGGGCTGGCGCGAGGCGCTGCGCAACGACCCGGCGCTGGCGCTGGGCCTCAACACCCACGCCGGTCAGGTCACCTACGGCCCGGTGGCCGAGGCGCACGGCATGGACGTGCTCCCGCTGGCCGACGCGCTGGCCTGAACGGTGGCGGGCTGACCGGCGGCACGGACACCGCCGGCGTGGGTGCTCCACCCACGCCGGCGCTGCGCCGTGCCGTTCGCGGTTACCTCGACCACCTGACCGTCGAACGTGGCCTCTCCGCGAACACGCTCGCCTCGTACCGTCGGGATCTGGACCGCTATCTCGCGACCCTGGCCGAGGCCGGCGTCACCGACCTCGCGTCGGTCGGCGCCGGCCTCGTCGAGTCGCACCTGGCGCGGCTGCGCGCCGGCGACGACGTCCACCCGCCGCTGGCGGTGTCCTCCGCCGCCCGCGCGGCCAGCGCGGTACGCGGCCTGCACCGCTTCGCGCTGCGCGAGGGGTTGGCCGGCGCCGATCCGAGCCGCGACGTCCGCCCGCCCACGCCGCCCCGGCGGCTGCCCCGGGCGCTTCCGGTCGACGACGTGGTCCGGCTGCTGGAGACGGCCGCTCCGATCACCGCGACCGGCGACGACGCGCCCCTCGCGCTGCGCGACAGGGCGCTGCTGGAGTTCCTGTACGGCACCGGCGCGCGCATCTCCGAGGCGGTCGGCGCCGCCGTGGACGACCTCGACACCGACGAGGGCACGGTGCTGCTGCGCGGCAAGGGCGGCCGGGTGCGGCTGGTGCCCATCGGCGGGTACGCCGTCGACGCGGTCCGCGCCTACCTGGTCCGGGCGCGCCCCGGGCTGGCCGCCGCCGGCCGGGGCACCCCGGCGGTGTTCCTCAACGCCCGGGGCGGCGCGCTGTCCCGCCAGGGCGCCTGGGGCATCTTGCGCCGCGCCGCCGACCGGGCCGGGCTGCCCGTCGACGGGCCCGCCGCCGTCTCCCCGCACACCCTGCGCCACTCGTACGCCACCCACCTGCTCGACGGCGGCGCCGACGTCCGGGTGGTCCAGGAACTGCTCGGCCACGCGTCGGTGACCACCACCCAGGTCTACACGTTGGTCACCGTGGAGCGGTTGCGCGAGGTGTACGCCACCGCGCATCCGCGCGCCCTGGGCTGAACCGGTCGCTGTCGACGCCGACACGCCGGGCCGGTGCCGAACCCCCTGCTGGTCGGTGGCGTACAGTCGGCATCGGCGCGGACCTCCTGGGGCGACACGACCGGGGTGCGCAGCGGCGCCGCGAAGGACGTCGGACGGCTCCGACGCCGGGTGGGGTCGTCGGGAGGGGGCAACGAGCACATGGCTGGCAACGGTGACCGTGCCGAGACCTGGACGTCGGAGCTCCGCGAGCAGCAGGCCACGCTCGGCGCGGACCTGGGTCCTGCGGACCCGGCTGCCTACACGATGCGTAAGCCCATTCCCGAGCCGATGCCCACCGATCGGCACGGCCCCGCGCGCATCATCGCGATGGCCAACCAGAAGGGTGGCGTCGGCAAGACGACCACCACCATCAACCTGGGCGCGGCGCTCGCCGAGTACGGCCGCAAGGTGCTGCTGGTCGACTTCGACCCGCAGGGCGCGCTCTCGGTGGGCCTGGGCGTCAACCCGCACAACCTCGACCTGTCCATCTACAACCTGCTCATGCAGGACGACATCATCGCCGAGGACGTCGTCATCAAGACCGACGTGGCGGGCCTGCACCTGCTGCCGGCCAACATCGACCTCTCCGCCGCCGAGATCCAGCTCGTCAACGAGGTCGCCCGGGAGATGGCCCTGGCCCGGGTCCTGCGCACGGTGCGCAAGGAGTACGACTACATCCTGATCGACTGTCAGCCGTCGCTCGGCCTGCTGGCGATCAACGCGCTGACCGTCGCACACGGCGTGCTCATCCCGCTGGAGTGCGAGTTCTTCAGCCTGCGCGGTGTGGCACTGCTGCTGGACACCATCGACAAGGTGCGCGAGCGGCTCAACTTCGACCTGGAACTCGAAGGCATCCTCGCCACCATGTACGACAGCCGCACCACGCACTGCCGCCAGGTCCTCCAGCGGGTGGTGGAAGCGTTCGGCGACAAGGTCTACCAGACCGTCATCACCAAGACGGTGAAGTTCCCCGAGTCCACCGTGGCCGGTGCCCCCATCACGACGATGGACCCGGCCTCCTCCGGGGCACGTAACTACCGTCAACTGGCCCGCGAGGTGATCGCCGCCCAGTCGGAGCGGTAGCCGGAACGCCCGGTGCCCGACTCGTGGACTACGGTCGTCCGGTGACCGCGCCACCCCTCGACCCGCCCGAGACCGCCGACGCGGCAGTGGTCGACGGTGTGCCGCCCGTCGATCCCACTGCCAGTGGCTTCACTGTTCGACTGGCCAACTTCACCGGCCCGTTCGACCTGCTGCTGCAACTGATCGGCAAGCACAAACTCGACGTCACCGAGGTGGCCCTGCACACGGTCACCGACGAGTTCATCGCCTACATCAGGGCGATGGGCGACGACTGGGACCTGGACGAGGCCAGCGAGTTCCTGCTGATCGCCGCGACCCTGCTCGACCTGAAGGCGGCCCGACTGCTGCCCGCCGCCGAGGTGGAGGACGAAGCCGACCTCGCCCTGCTGGAGGCACGGGACCTGCTCTTCGCCCGGCTGTTGCAGTACAAGGCGTACAAGGAGGCGGCGGCGCACATCGCCGAGCTGGAGGCCGTCGGCGGCCGGCGCTACCCGCGCGCGGTCAGCCTGGAACCCCGCTACGCCGAGGCGCTACCCGACCTGGTGCTCGGCATCGGCCCCCAGCGGCTGCTGAAGCTGGCAGTGAAGGCGATGACCCCGAAGCCGGTGCCGGAGGTCTCCATCGCCCACGTGCACATGGTGCGGGTCAGTGTCCGGGAACACGCGGCCATCCTCGCCGCCCGGCTGCGCCGGGCCGGCACCGCCACGTTCTCGCTGCTCTGCGCCGACTGCGAGGCCACCCTGGAGGTGGTGGCCCGGTTCCTCGCCCTGCTGGAGCTGTACCGGGAGGGCCTCGTCTCCTTCGTTCAGGAGCAGGCACTGGAGGAGCTCACAGTGCGCTGGACCGGCCCGGCCGACGGCGACACCGAGCTGCACGTCGACGAGTACGCCGGCACCCCGGCCGACCTGGAGCCGCCGGGGCCTGGTGGGCCTGAGCCGCCGGGGGCTGAGCCGGCGGGGGCTGGGTCTGAGCCGGCGGCGGGGCCCGAGCCTGCGTCGGTGGAGCCCGGCTCTGAGCCGGTGGGGGAGGCCGGCGGGCCGGATGGGACGGGAATGACGGAGGGTGCGCGGGATGACTGACGAGCAACGCCGGGACTCGCTGGCCGACCAGGCTGCCGCCTGGGTGCCCCCGTGGGACCGCCCCCGCCCGCCCGCCACCGAGGACACCCCCACGCCACTGGACGAGTCAGCCGCACCACCGGACACCGAAGAACCTGGTGCCGATGAGCCACAGCATGTCGAGGTGGCCTCGGAGGAAGCAGCCTCGACCTCGGAGGAGGCGGCCTCGGAGGAGGTGACCTCGGCGGGGCCGGACCTCGGTGGGGTGACGAAGGGCACGGCGGGGGAGTCGGGTGACGCTGGGGACGTACCCCGGCGGCAGCAGGCGGGGCGGCGGCGGGTGACGGCTGCGCCGGAGCCCGCGCCCGAGCTGTCCGACACCGAGCTGCGCGGCGCGTTGGAGGCGATCCTGCTGGTCGTCGACGAGCCGGTCAGCGAGCTGGTGCTGGCCCAGGTGCTGGAGCAGCCGGCCGAGCGGGTCGGGCCGATGCTCGACGAGATCGCTGCCGGTTACACAACGGCAGGGCACGGGTTCGAGCTGCGCCGGGCGGCCGGTGGGTGGCGGCTGTACACCCGGCCGGAATACGCTACGTACGTCGAGCGGTTCGTGTTGGACGGGCAGTCCGTACGACTGACCCAGGCGGCGTTGGAGACGCTCGCCGTGGTTGCGTACAAGCAGCCGGTGACCCGTTCGCGAATCTCAGCCATCCGGGGTGTGAACTGCGACGGGGTCATCCGTACGCTGGTCACCCGCGGCCTCATCGAGGAGTGCGGCACCGAAACGGACAGCGGGGCGTTCCTGTACAAGACCACCACGCTGTTCCTGGAGAAGCTCGGGCTGAACACCGTCGACGAGCTGCCGCCCCTCGCACCCTTCCTGCCCGACGACGTAGAAGAGCTTGCTGATGCGACCCGATAACCGTTCCCCGAAACCCGACGCGCCCGTCTACGAGGGGGCTGAGCGCCTGCAGAAGGTGCTCGCCGCCGCCGGCGTGGGTTCCCGGCGCGCCTGTGAGGACCTGATCTTCCGCCGCCGGGTCACCGTGGACGGGCGGGTCGCCAAGCTCGGCGACAAGGTCGACCCGGCCACCTCCGTGATCCACGTGGACGGTGAGCGCCTCCAGGTCGACATCCGCCTGGTCTACGTGGCGATGAACAAGCCGCGTGGGGTGGTCACCTCCATGGCGGACGACAAGGGACGCAACGAGCTGGCCGACTTCATCGGCGCCCGGCTGGAGCAGCGGGTCTACCACGTGGGGCGGCTCGACGCGGACAGTGAGGGCCTGCTGCTGCTCACCAACGACGGCACCCTCGCGCACAAGCTCATGCACCCCTCGTACGAGGTGCTGAAGACCTACCTCGCCGAGGTGGTCGGGCCGATCCCACGCAACCTGAGCAAGCGCCTGTTGGCCGGCGTCGAGTTGGAGGACGGGCCGGTCAAGGTCGACTCGTTCAAGGTGGTGGACACTCTGGGCAAATCCGCCCAGGTGGAGCTGAGTCTGCACGAGGGCCGCAAGCACATCGTCCGACGGCTGATGGACGAGGTCGGCCACCCGGTCACCCGGCTGGTGCGTACCTCGATCGGTCCTATCCGGCTCGGTGAACTGCGGACCGGACGGCTCCGGCGGTTGACCAACGCCGAGGTCGCCGCCCTGTTCAACGCGGTGGGTGACTGACCCCCGAGTTCGGGGTACGGCAGCCGGTAGGCTCCACCGATGGCCGGGACGCGGCCGCCCGGGTGGCGTGGGTCGCCTCCGGCGGCGTCGCGCGCGGGTTCGTCAACGCACCCGGGCATGATTGATGACGATTGACAACCGCTTGCGGCGCCAGCTCACCGGGCGATCCGTGAGGTACGGGCTGAGGAGGACACGGTGGAGGAAAACGTACGGTTCGGGCGATGTGTGGTCGCTGTGGACGGGCCGTCCGGGTCGGGTAAGTCCACCGTGTCGCGGCGGCTCGCCGCGAGCATCGGTGCGCGATACCTCGACACCGGGGCGATGTACCGGGCGATCACGTGGGCCGTGCTGCGCTCCGGCGTGGACCTCACCGACAGCGCGTCGGTGGCGAAGGTCGCCGGCGAGGTCAACCTGCGCATCGGCACCCACCCGCAGGGGTACGCCGTGACCGTCGACGGTGTGGGCGTGGACGCGGAGATCCGTGGCGCCGAGGTGACCGGCGCGGTTTCCGCCGTCGCCGCCGTGCCGGCTGTTCGTGAGCTGCTCGTCACCCGGCAGCGCGAGATGATCGCCAACGCTGGTCGGATGGTGGTCGAGGGTCGTGACATCGGCTCGATCGTGGCGCCGGACGCCGACCTGAAGGTCTTCCTGACCGCCTCCGAGGCGGCCCGTGCAGCCCGGCGCAGCGCCGAGGACGCCGCCGACGTGGCGGCCACGGCCGCCGACCTGGCGCGGCGGGACCGTCTCGACTCGACCCGCAAGGTCAACCCGCTGGCCCAGGCGCCCGACGCGGTGGTGCTGGACACCACCGAGCTGGGCATCGACGAGGTCGTGGCGCGGATGCGCGACCTGCTCACCGAGCGGGGCGTGGCATGAGCGAGGGTGCAGGGTGGGTCGAGCTTCGTGAGCCCGAACTCGTCGTCGAGGAACCGAGCGGCCCGCAGCCGGTGGTGGCTGTGGTCGGCCGCCCCAACGTGGGCAAGTCGACCCTGGTCAACCGGATCATCGGCCGCCGGCAGGCGGTCGTCGAGGACGTTCCTGGCGTGACCCGCGACCGGGTCCCGTACGACGCGCAGTGGAACGGCCGGGCGTTCACAGTGGTGGACACCGGCGGTTGGGAACCGGACGCGAAGGACCGGGCCGCGGCCATCGCCGCGCAGGCCGAGACGGCGGTCGTCACCGCCGACGTGGTGCTCTTCGTGGTCGACGCGATGGTGGGCTCCACCGACGTCGACGAGGCAGCGGTGAAGATGCTGCGGCGCAGCGCCAAGCCGGTGATCCTGGTGGCCAACAAGGCCGACAACAACTCCATCGAGATGGAGGCCACCTCGCTGTGGTCGCTCGGTCTCGGTGAGCCGTTCCCGGTGTCCGCGCTGCACGGACGCGGCTCCGGCGACCTGCTGGACGCCATCCTCGCCGCGCTGCCGGAGGCACCGGCGATCGTGGAGAACCGTCCGCGCGGGCCGCGCCGGGTGGCGCTGGTCGGCCGGCCGAACGTCGGCAAGTCCAGCCTGCTCAACCGGTTCTCCGGTGAGGAGCGGGCGGTCGTCGACTCGGTGGCGGGCACCACTGTGGACCCGGTGGACAGCCTTGTCGAGATCGGCGGTCAGACCTGGCAGCTGGTGGACACCGCCGGACTGCGCAAGCGGGTCGGCAAGGCCAGCGGCACCGAGTACTACGCCAGCCTGCGTACCGCCGGCGCGATCGAGGCCGCCGAGGTGGCCGTGGTGCTGCTGGACTCCAGCGAGCCGATCAGCGAGCAGGACCAGCGGATCCTGTCGATGGTGACCGAGTCGGGCCGGGCGCTGGTCATCGCGTTCAACAAGTGGGACCTGGTCGACGCCGACCGTCGGTACTACCTGGACAAGGAGATCGACCGGGAGTTGCGCCGCATCCCCTGGGCGATCCGGCTGAACCTGTCGGCGATGACCGGCCGTGCCGTGGACAAGCTGGCCCCCGCCCTGAACAAGGCGTTGGCCAGCTGGGAAACCCGCGTGCCGACCGCGCACCTCAACCAGTGGCTGACCGCGCTGGTGCAGGCCACCCCCCACCCGGTACGTGGTGGGCGGGCGCCGCGGATCCTGTTCGCGACGCAGGCCGGTGTGGCGCCGCCACGGTTCGTGCTCTTCACCACCGGCCCGCTGGACGCCGGCTACCAGCGCTTCGTCGAGCGCAAGCTCCGCGAGGAATTCGGGTACGAGGGCAGCCCGATCGAGATCTCGGTCCGCCCGCGTAAGAAGCTCGGCCCCGGCGGCAGAGGCAAGGCGCACGGCTGACGCGGTCCAGCACTCCTGATGCCGGATGGGCGACCCCGCCCATCCGGCATTTCCCTGTCCAACCCCACCCTCCTAGGACGCTTTGGGGAGTGTGCGGTAGCTCGTTGTGGGATGGTTCGGCTACCTCGCGATGCCGGTGGGGCCTGTGCGGACGACTCAGAGCTGCTGCGCTAAGCTGTACCGGCTGCCGCGGGGGAAACCACGCGGGGGCGGGACGTGGCGCAGCTTGGTAGCGCACTTGACTGGGGGTCAAGGGGTCGTCGGTTCGAATCCGGCCGTCCCGACTGGTATTCACCAGCGGATATAGAAGATCATGTGTGGTCTTGCGGTAACGCTGGCGGTAACGGAGATCGCTTAACGTGGGTTGCATCCCTCGATCCCGTTACTGCGGAGGTGCAGCCTCATGGCTGTCTACAACTACCGCCTCG
This sequence comes from Micromonospora vinacea, assembly GCF_015751785.1. Lineage (NCBI taxonomy): Bacteria > Bacillati > Actinomycetota > Actinomycetes > Micromonosporales > Micromonosporaceae > Micromonospora > Micromonospora vinacea. The sequence goes on from NZ_JADOTY010000001.1 coordinate 4,546,395, forward strand.
CCAACGGCCAGACCCGCTGGTTCTTCATCATCGACCTCCCGCCCGACGTGAACGGGCGGCGCCGCCAGCACAAGCGGCAGGGGTTCCCCAATCAGGCCGCTGCCCTCAAGGCGGAGCAGGACGCACAAGCCGCCTACGGCGGAGCAGGCCTCGGGGCCGACGGCACCGTCGCTGCCGAGTTGGAGAGCTGGCTCAACGAGCGCGAACTGGACGTCCAGGAGACGACGCTCAGCAACTACCGGGACATCATGCGCTGCTACGTGGTGTAGGTTCCAGCGGCTGGGAAGCGGTCGCTGAAGGTGATGGCGGAGGCGTTCAAGGCGGGTTTCCAGCGCATCGTCCATCGGGTTCTGCCTGCTCCGGTGGGGTCCACGGACCGGGTCACCAGATACAGACACTTCAACGCGGCCAGCTCGTTCGGGAAGTGGCCGCGAGCCTTGATCGCCCGCCGGTAGCGGGCGTTCAACGATTCGATCGCGTTCGTAGAGCAGATGACGGTGCGGATCTCCAGGTCGTAGTCGAGGAACGGGACGGGCCTTTGTCGGCCGCGTCGCAGAGCGTCGTCGACGATCGCGTCGAACAGTTCACTCTTCAATGTGCGGCTCACAGTCTCAGCAGCAGGTCGCGGACCGCGACGGGCTGAGACAGGAACGGGTGGTGGCCCGCGTCGAGCTCGACGACACGGCCGGCCCGGCGAGCGAACTCGCGCTGCAATCGGACCGGGGTGCCTGCGTCTCGGGTGCACACGAGGTACGTCGAGGGCACGTCCTTCCATGCGGCCGCCCCGACCGGCTCCCCGATCACCTGCACGCTCTGACGGGCGAGATGATCAGCCGCCTGGGACTGGGCGTCATCGTCGCAGTCCTGCAGGAATGTGCCCACAAGCAGCTCGGGGCGGACTCCGAACGTCCCGGCGTTGGTGTCGATGTTGAGGAATGGTGCGGGGGTGCCGTCGCCGAAGTCTGACAAGCTCTGCCCAACCTCAGGCAGGTAGCTGGAGATCAGCAGCAGGTGGCGCACCGATCCAACGCCCGCGGCCGCCGCCGCCGTCACGATGCCGCCATAGCTGTGAGCGACCACGATGGTCGGCTCGTCGCTGTCCTGCAGCACCTGCCGCACGGCGCCGACGTCTTCGGTCAACCCCGGGCCACCGGCACCTCCCGGCGCGCCGGCCTCTCCGCAACTCGGGAGCGCCGGGGCCACGCTCGCCACCCCCCGCTCCTCCAGCAATCCGGTCATGCGGTGCCACCACCACCAGCCATCCCGCACGCACGCCCCGTGCACGAATACGACCCTCATCGCCACCTCCGCGTTCACTGTTACTGCCGTCCCACCCACAGTAGACGTATCGGCAGTTACGTGAAAAAGTGTGCCGGTGGGACGGCGACCTCAACCCGAGATCAAGAAGCGGCTGCTCGACGCGTGCACCGACTACGCGCTCGAGCACGGCCTGCCCGACAGGCTCGAACCACTGGCCTCCGCCGCAGGCACCTCCACCCGCATGCTGATCTATCATTTCGGCACCCGCGACGTTCTCCTGCGCGCCGTTCTTGAGCACGCGCGGCAACGCCAGCTCATCACTTTCGGTGACCTGCTGCGCGTACGACCCGATCAGCCCTACACCGCCACGCTGGCGAACGCCTGGAGGTTCATAACCGGTCCCGAAGGGCAGCCTTACTTGGGAATGTTCGGGCAGTGGCGGGAAAGCGCCGCGCAGCAACTATTGCCCGATTTTCGCCGGATGGCGACGACTAACTGGCTCGGGCCGCTCGAAAAAGGCTTGAGCAGCATCGATCGGCCAGAGCTCGCTACCCTCGTCCTCGCGGTCATTCGCGGTCTCCTCATGGACCTCGATGCCACTGCCGACAGCACCCGAACAGATAGGGCGTTCTCCGGTTTCCTCAGCACACTCGATCAACAGATCGTCCCCAACCGTTGATCCGTACCCAGCTGGGGACACCAACCCGTACGCCGACAGAGGGCTACGCGGACCCCCCCGAGTCGGGATTTCGGGCGGAGGTGCAAGCCCAGCCGGCCATGGCCCGCAGCGACAAGTTGGTCGACATCGTCGTCGACCACTCACCTAACGACTTTGCCGGGGCCCTGGGTCCTGCACCACGTCGAAACGAACCGCTCCGCACGATGAAAATGGCTCACTAATGTCAGTGGACAGCTGGCCCCGGCGCCCCATGACAAGATGCGCGACCTCGTGCTCTGCGGTCGCTACGAGATCGATGGAGGACGCCGGGCCACATCGGACGAGTTGGCGGAGCGAGTCCTCGATGCGGTCGTGAGGCATTGCTTGCCTCCACCGACGTCAAGCAGCAAATTCGTGAGCTTCCACCGTTAGACAGCCTGCCTCCCAGCGCCACCATGGCAGACGTCCGTACCGAACAGCGGATAGCGATATTCACGCCACCGGAACCCTGCTCCAGCTACGGCTCACCGATCATCAAGGAAGCTTGGCTGAATGTGGGGTACGCCAAGCCATCGAGACGAACGGGCAGAGACAAGAGCGACCAGACATGAGCTGCCCCGCTACCACGAAACCGGATCCGCCGTGCTTGTTTGTGCGGTAGTCCTGACCGGGTACAGCTCTTCGGCTGCGGAGCACCCTGCCGCACCCGTCATGTCCTCGGTGGCCAGTCCAGCATCAGCTTCGCCTCAACCTTCGGCCATCACTCGGGCCCCTCAGCCTTCGGCTATCACGCCCACCCATGCCTGGGACCGGCTCTGGGCCGAAGAAAAACTCCACGACAAGTTGAGCGTCAAGGAAGTCGGTCTATCCGACGCCCGTCTTCCTGACCAAGGTGAGGACCTCTACGACAGGCCGCTGCAGCGCCTCGTACGCCGCGATATGAGCGCCTCCTTGCTCCGGGTCCGCGCCGAGGCCCCCCAGCTCGCCGACCAGCTGGGCTGGCAGTTGCAGGCGGTGCCACCCGCTTGGTGCTCGATCGTGCTGCCGTCACGTACCCCGCAGCAATTGGCCGCACACGTTGCGGAAGCCAACGCGAGGGGGCAGGAGTTCGCCCGCAGGCTGGGTGTCAAATGAGAGCCGCCGGTCGACCGGCGGAAACAGCGGTTGTTGACCTTCACACGTGACGAGGTCGGCCGCCGCGTCTGCCCGCGCGGCGCGATGACCTGGTCGGTCAACTGGGACGTGACGAACGGCAACCGCTTCGCCAACACGGTCGGCCCGCACCTGGACGCGCTGCCCTGAGACCGGCACCGCCGGCACGGATCCCGCAACGGGATCCGTGCCGGGTGGGCCGATCAGATGAACGCGAGCGAGCTGAAGAACGCCGGGTAGCAGTCGACATAGATGTCGTAGACGCCGGGCGGCACGTGCACGGGGCCCAGGGTGGCCCCGTTGGAGCACCGGGCGCTGACCGCGGTCGTCGGCTGGCCGGTGAGGGTGCAGCCCTGGAACACGATCAGCCACGGGTCGACGTACTGCCCGGCGTACGGGCAGGAGCCCGACATCACCGAGAAACCGCCGCCCTTCGCCGGTGAGGCGGCGGCCGCCGTCGACGTCGTGACGCTCAACGTGCCGGCGGAGCTCGCCGATGCCCGCTCGGCTCCGATGGCGGCGACAGCCGCGTCGCCGCTCGGCGCGGGTGCCGCGACCGCCGCGGATGGTGCGGCCATGAACGCGGCGAGCATCGCCGTCGCGGCCAACAGCAGACTGGATGCGCGGAGAATGCCGGATCGTGCTCCGGCGGAGGGTCGACTACGCCATGTCATAACCAGAACCACCTCTCGATTGCTGTGCGATCTGCGGATGCCGGGGCGCGTACCTGGTCGCGCCCGACCCGGCCGGGCCGTCGTCCGACGTCCATGGCGAAGCGTTCCAAGGTGCCGGTGGCCGGGTCTTCGTGATATTGCGAGAACCGGGTCGCCGGCGTACCCCGGTTCTTGCGAATGTCCGCAAGGCTGTCCGGTCCGCGTCAACCGGGCGGAGTGGCCGGAACGCATCGATTACCGTTGACCGGCATGGGCGGTCTGTTCAGCCTCTGGCGGCAGCGAGTGGCCGACAACGCCCGCCGGGCGGTGGACGCCTACCAGGAGGAGCTGCTGGAATACCGCAACCTCGCGGCCATGCCGCGGGTGCGGTCGGAGATGCTCGATTTCGCGGTCTTCCTCCGTCAGCGCACGGTCGACCTCGCGGCGGACAGCGCGCCGTTCCACGTGCAGGATCTGGACCTGATGGCCGCGATGGGCCGCCAGCGCGGCGAGAAGGGACTCACCCTGACCGCGCAGCGGCAGGTGCTGCTCGTGCACACCCGGCTGACGCTGCGCGAGGTGTACGAGGCGGCCGGCCCGAACGACATCGCCGCGACGATGCACACGCTCGCCTGGCTGGCTCCCGCGGGACTGGCCGCCCAGGGCGCGTACACCCGGGGCTGGATCGAGGGGCAGCGGCGCACGCTGGCGACCGCCGCCCAGGTGCGGCTGCTGACGGTGATGCTGCTGGCCGGCGACGACAGCGCGACCGACCTGGCGCGCAGCCTGCACATGCCGGTCCCCGACCACGTCGTCGCGACGGTGGTCCGGGTGGCCGGCGGGTCGCCCGGGCCGGACCAGGCGGCGCGGGACGAGTTCGCCGGCGCGCTGCTGAAGACGCACTGGATGCCGCTGAGCTGGCCGGAGCCGCACGAGGTGGTCGCGCTGATCCCCAGCTCACCGGGCGGCCGGCAGCCGGCGGTCGAGCGCGGGCTCGCGCTGGCCCGCGACGTGGCCTCGATGACCGGCCGGCCGTGCGCGGCCGGCACCGCGCCTGGGCGGGTGCGCGCGTTCGGCGACGCCGTGGCGCTGGCCCGGCAGGTCAGCGAGGTCGCACCGGTGCGGGCCGTGCCGCGCCACGCCTACACGGTCACCGACGTCTTCGCCGAGCTGGGCGCCGCCCGACTGGCGGAGGTCGGGCAGTGGCTCCAGGTGGTGGCGGCGCAACTCGACGCCGGCCCCGACCTGGTCGCCACGCTGGACGCCTACTACCAACACGACATGAACCGGCTCGACACCGCGGCCGCGCTGTGCATCCACCCGCGCACGCTCGACTACCGCCTGACCCGGGTGCGCGACCTGACCGGGCTGGAGGCGGGCTCGACCCGCGGCGTACGCGTGCTGAGCACCGCCGTCGCCCGGATCCTCGCCGGCTAGATCAGCAGCCGAGTGAGCTCCATGTTCTTCATACTGATTTAGCTCAGCTTGATACCGAAACGCATCGAAACCTGTCGCGAGCTGATCATGCACAGACGGTGTACGCGCACTTCAAGCGGCTGGACGAGCGGGGTGTGACCGAGCGGATCCTGACCGAGTTGCGCGAGCAGGTGCGCTTGGCGCATGGCCCGCAGCCGGAGCCGACGGCGGGGATCATCGACTCGCAGAGCGTCAAGGGCGCGGACACCGTGCCCCGCGCCACCCGCGGCTACGACGCCGGCAAGAAGATCAACGGCCGCGAGCGGTTCATCGTCACCGACACCCTCGGCCTGCTGGTCACCGTCTGGGTCCTGGCCGCCTCCTGGCAGGACCGCGACGGCGCCAAAGGGGCCCTGCTCGCTACCTACGCGGCCACCCCGATCCGGTACATCATCGGCAACACCGGCTTCGCCGGCCGCCTGGTGGACTGGACCCGGGACCTGCTGCGCACCACCCTGGAGATCGTCCGCAAACCCGCTAACCAGCGAGGCTTCGTCGTGCACCCCCGCCGCTGGGTCGTGGAGCGGACCCTGGCCTGGCGCACCGCCCACCGCCGCCTGGCCCGCGACTACGAAACCCATCCCGGCACGTCAGAGGCAATGATCCGCTGGCGGTCATCGGCGGCATGCTGCACCGCCTCACCCGAGGCGCATCCGCCACCCGCCAACAACGCCGCACGTTCAACCCGCCCGACTGACACAGATGTGAAACGCCTTCTAAGGAATTCGGCAGTAGCAACCGATCGAGCCGAAGGGCATCGCACTCGTCGGATCGACCGTGCTCCAGTTCTGCCTGAGGTCGAGCGAGAGGCACTAGGAAGCAACAGTCGTCGTCGGGCTGGAGCCATTAGTTGGCATGATGGGCCGGTGACCGAGCCGGTATTTCGTTACCACCCTGATCCCTTGGCAACGGGCTCGGCGGTCCGAATTCAGCACGAATGCAGCGTCTGCGGTCAGCTACGGCAAACACGCTACAAGGGACCAATCTACGGCAGGCAACCCGACAGTCTCTGCCTGCACTGCATCTACTCGGGTGCGGCTTCCAGGGCGCTCGGCGGCGTTGCCCCCGCGACGGATGGCAGCGACATCCTGGAGATGCCTGCCGAGTTCAGCGACGCAGTCGACGTACCCGACGGCGTGCCGCTGCACATCGTCGAGGAGATCACTCGCCGGACCCCCGGCTTCACCGGTTGGCAGCAGGAATCATGGCTCTACCACTGCGGTGATGGCGCGGCTTTTCTCGGCCCGGCCGGCTACCCCGATCTCGAACCTCATCCGAGCGCGCTGAACATGCTTCGCGCGAGCCACCGGCGACTCGGCTGGTCACCCGAGGAAGGCGAGGAGTTCCTCCACCGGCTCGACCGCCACGGCGAGCCAACCGCGTATCTGTTCCAATGCCTGCGATGCGGGACTCACCTCGCGTCCTGGGATATCGGTTAACCGCACCCCCACGCCGAGACACGGACGCACTCGCTTCGACATGGGCACGCACCGCGTTGGGATCGAGGAGCCGCACCCCCCGCTTGGTCTAAGTTCACTCCGACAGCAGAGGACCGTCACGGCTGTGCTGGGGGCCGAGCGTGTCAGGGCCATGCTCCAGATGGGCGGGCCGTCAACAAACTGTTGAAGATGCGTCAGCGTGAGCCGTGCCCACCACCCCCGGCAAGCGGTCATGGAGTCGAGGCCCGATTCTCCCGAAAGGTGAACAGGACGTACGTGATCGAGGCGGGTTAGCCATCATTTCGACCACCCGCTACTGGTACCCGTATCGGTGCATGATCGCGTCGATGTCTTGCCTTTCTTGACACGCTGTGCGGTGCTGGTTGACGGCGTTGGCGGTCGCGTCGATCTCTGCTGCGGTGGATGTCGCCGGATGGTGGAGGAGGGTTAGCCATGCGCATCTGCGTCGGGTGTCGAGCGGACCAGCGCACCGTTGTTCGTATCGGCAGTTGGGGCGTGCCGCACGGTGCTCCCGGGCATCAGGTCAACTATCGCTGGAGGAGCCTGTTCGCCTGCCCGCGGTGTGGGGCTGGCCTTCTCGTGTACTTCGATCATGATTGCTTCCACCAGCCCTGGGAGGAGCCGTGGGACATGGACTGGTCCTGGCCGGTCGCCGCCGACGGGGTCCAACGGTTGACGGCTGCTCTTGCCCAGTGTTCGGATCCGCTGCAGTCGTCGTGCGAATGCCCTGTGCACCGGTCGTTGCGGGACAGCATCGAGAATGCGCTGCCACGTGAGGTTCCGGTGACGGTCGCGCTGACGGCGGAAGGGCTGCCACAGATTCGGTCAGCGCCCATGCCGTGAGGCGGGCGCGACACGGTGACAGGACCAGAGGAGCGATCAGACCTTGGCGGGATTCTGTGTGGGGACCCCCGGTTTACCCCCCGATAAACTCGCCCAGTCGTTGACGAAGCGTGACAAGTAGCGATGAACGTCCGTCGATGTTTCCGCAGCTCAGCGCTCACTTTCGGCAGGCAATGACAAGCTTCGGCCGATCACTGTCGGTAACAAGGGGTTTTGACAAGTAATGACAAGACCTGAACGAGGCTCGACATGAGGTTGTCTTGGGTTCAAGTCACTCGTTTCCCTGAGCGCTTGATGCCGGGTCGGCGCCGCGGAAGGCGCGTCGCGACGAGCTCGGCCGCAGCGCACTGCAGCGAGCGAACGCCGCGGCCCAGCTTAGATGGCGCGCGCTCACCGGCGTCGAGCTGACCGGGGGCCGTCCGCCGCGGTTGCCGGCGGATGACGGAGGTCTGCGCGGCGGACGGTGGTGTGCGGGGAGGTCATCCGGGCCGGGCTCCGCTCCTCGCCCGGGCGTACACCATCAGCGCCATCGAGAACCGGCGATCCCGCTGGATCGCCGGATTCGTGCGGGCCAACTCCCGGTAGATGCCGACCGACTCCTCGGCCGGAGCCAGGGCCTCCGTGCGCCGTCCCAGCTCGGTCAGCCGGAGACTGAGGTTGCACAGCGCCTGCGCGGTGGCGGGCAGGTAGACGGCCGGGTCGGCTTCGGCCAGGTGCCGGTACAGGTCCGCGGCTTCCCGGCAGGCGGCGAGAGCGTCTTCGTGCCGGTCCACCATCGACAGGTAGACACCCACGTTGTTCAGTGACTGCGCCAGTTCGGGTAGGTACGCGGTGGGAGGTGCGCCGGCCAGCTTTCGGGTGACGGCCACGGCTTCCTCGGCGAACCCGATGGCCTCCTCGCCGCGCCCCACCAGGGCCAGGAAGCCGGCGAGGTTGTTCAGCGACTGGGCTAGGTCGGGCAGGTGGCTGGCGGGCTCGGCCCGGGCCAGTTGCCGGGCGATGGACACGGCTTCCTCGGCGCAGGCCAGGGCCCGCTCCGGCTGGCCCAGCCTGTCCCACACCAGGCCGAGGTTGTGCAGCGCCTTGCCGAGGTCTCCCCGGTGCGCGGTGGGGTTGGCCGCGGCGAGCCGTCGGTGCGCGTCCACGGCTTCCTGAAGGTGGACGAGGGCCTGTTCCTGCCGGCCCAGCTCCGTCTGCGCCAGACCGAGGTTGCCCACCTGCTTCGCGAAGTGCCCCAGGTAGGCGGCGGCGCCGGCCTCGACCAGCCGTCGGCCGATGGCCGCGGCTTCCCCGCAGAGTGCGAGGGCCTCCGTCCACCGACCCAGCGCGGCGTGGACCTGACCGAGGGCGTTCAGCGACCTGGCGAGTTCGGGCAGGTACGCGGTCGGTTTGGTGTCGGCCAGTTGTCGGAACACCTCCGCGGCTTCCTGGCTGGGGGCGAGGGCCGCCGTCGGCCGGCCCAGTTCGACCAGGGTGTTGCCGAGCGCGGTCAACGACCTGGCGAGTTCAGGCAGGTACGCGGTCGGGTTGGCGTCGGCCAGTTGTCGGAACGTGTCCGCGGCTTCCTGGCTGTGGGCGAGGGCCTCCTCGGGCCGGTGCAGGTGGACCAGGCTGTTCCCGAGGTTCTGCAACGATCGGGCGAGTTCGGGCCCGTGGGCGGCGCGGTCGGTGTCGGTCAGACGGCGGCCGATGGTCACGGCCTCCTCGGCGAGCGCGAGTGTCGCCGCGTGGCGGCCTAGCTCCGCCAGGAGCTTGATGGCGTTGTTCAACAGCCCGGGGAGGTCGGGGAGGTAGCCGGTCGGGTCAATGTCGGCCAACAGCCGGCCGATGGTCACCGCCTCCTGGGCGTGGTCCAGGGCCTCGTCCCACCGGCCCAGGCTGCCCTGCACCGTGCCGAGGTTGTGCAGGGTTCTCGACAGGTGCGACAGGTAGGTGGCGGGATCGGACCGGGCCAGCCGGCGATATGTGTCCCCGGCTTCCTGGCTGTGGGCGAGGGCCTCTTCCGGCCGGCCCAGTTCGGACAGCACCTGCCCGAGGTTGTGCAGCGATCTCGCCAGGGCGGGCAGGTGGGTGGCGGGGTCGGCGTCGGCCAGTCGCCGGCGGATCGCCACGGCTTCGGAGATGGGTGCCAGGGCGTCGGCGTAGCGGCCCGCGTTGGCCAGTCGCCAGGAGCGGGTGGCGTGCAGGCGGGCCTGTTCCGCCGGATCGTCGGACTTGGTGAGCCGGCGCGTGATGAGGACGTCGACGACCGCGGCGGCGCCGACGTCGAGGTCGACGTGTCGGTCGCCGGGCAGCAGCGCCTCGACCGCTTCCAGCGCGGTGACGTCGACGTCGGTCATGCCGGCCAGGGTGCTGAGGGTGGCGCTGCCGGCGATGATCGCGAGCTGTGGCCGGTCGCGCAGGAGTGGGAACAGGTGGGCGGGCCCGAGGTGGGGCCAGCGGGCCGCGGCGGCGGTCAGGAAGGTGACCGCCCGCGCGGTGTACGTCGCGGCTGTCGCCGGCGGCCGGGGGCTGTCCGAGGCTGGTGACGGTTGCTCGTGCAGCAGGTCGTGCAGCCGGGTGGGGGCCCACGGGTCGGCCGGGTGATCGGAGCCGGGCAGGGTGTGAGCGATGAAGTCCTCGGCCAGCCGGTCCGGGTACAGCGGTTCGAGCACGGTGGCCCGATGGGGGTCGGCGGCCGGGTAGCAGTGGCTGTGGTCGCTGATGATCCGTTCGGCGGGCAGTTCCCGCTCGACGCGGCGCAGGAGCCCTGCGGCCTCGGGGTGCGGGAGCGGGCCGGCGAGGGCGGCGGTGAAGACGGTACGGGCCATGACATCGTCGGGCGTGCCGTGGTTCAGCCCGCGGGCGCGGCCCTCGTACAGCCGGGTCCAGTGTTGACGTTCGCGGTCGAGCAGGTAGCGGGTCAGCAACGTGACCTGGGTGGGCGGCTGGGCGCCGGTCGCGCGGGTGTCGACGGCGACCAGCGCGGCGACGTGCACGGTGAGGGTGAGCCCGAACTCCGGATGACCAAGGTTGGGGAGTCGGGGGACGGCGTCCGGACCGGAGAGACCGTAGACGGCGGCGAAGCTGTCGTGGGCGGCGGTGAACATGGCCCGCCGAGCGTCCTCGTCGTCGGGCAGCGGGGCCAGGTACTGCTCGGACGTGCCGGCCTGGACGCGGGGATCGTCCAGGTTGGCGCGCAGTGCCGGCCACGTGGACGCGCTGCGTGCCACCATCAACACCCGTGCCGGTTTGTCGGCCCGGTGGAGCAGGGCGTTGCGCAGCAGCCAGAGCAGGCTGGACAGCGGGTACCGGTCGGCGTAGTCGACGATCAGCAGCACTCCCCGGTGGCGGTCCGGCCGCAGGTCCTGGCTGCCCAGCAGGGCGCTGGGCGTGCCCACGTGGGGCAGCGCCGTGACGACCTTCCAGCCCTCGTCGGCGGCCTGGGCGGCGAGGTGGCCGGCCAGCCGGGTCTTGCCCCGACCGCCCGGGGCGTGCAGCCAGCGCACCGCCAGTCGCGGCCCGGTCTCCCGCCAGGTGCGCAGCTCGTCCCGTTCGGACTCGCGGCCGGTGAACGGGACCACGCGGGAGTGCGCGTTGAGCATCCGGGAGGGCATCTCGCGCAGCCAGCTCCAGTCCGGCGGGTCGGGCCGGCGGTGCTCCTCCAACAGATACAGCGGCGTCCCGTCACCGAAGACGTGCAGGTCGGCGCCGATCACCCCGTACGCGGTGCCGGCGACGGCGGAAACCTGCTGCTGGACGAGGAGGGGGTCGACGGTCATCGGGGCTGACCCGGGTCGGGCACCGGGCCGCTCGGGTCAGCTTCCGGCGGGGTGGGGTGGTTGACTATGCTGCCGAACATCACTCCCTGAGCGGTCGCGCCGGAGGCTGTCGCGGTGATGTGCTGGATCCACTGCTGCTGCGCGGTGGGTAGCCGGGTCACCAACTCGTCACGCAGGTCACGCACGCCGTCGGCGGTGACCGGGTCTTCCTCGACCAGGTCTGACAGCCGCGTCTGCCAGGCCGGCAACAGCCGTGCGCGTACCTGGTCACGCTGGGCGGGCGGGGCTTGTTCCACCTCCGCGGCCAGGGCGTCCAGCCGCCGGACCGCGGCGGTCTCCCGTCGCGGGTCACCGCGGCCGAGGAGCCGGGCGAACCCGGAGCGTGCCCCCTGCCACACGTCCGTCGCGGCCGCCTGCACCAGGACCGCCGCCGCGGACGCGCCCAACCCCGCCAGCCAACCGAGATCCACGTTCTCCTCCTCATCCGAAGGAATCGAGGCATTTCCACGCTAGCAAGCCTGCGCGACGCGGGGTCCGGGCTCGGGCTCCGGGATGAGTCGGGAATCGGTCGGCGCGCCGTGCCGGCTGCCGAGGCCGGAAACCCCAGCCGATCGGCTGGGGTTTCCGGCGCGTGCGGGTGAAGTGACCCCCTGAGACCGGACACCTCCTGACTTGGCATCCTGCCGAGGAGGAGGAAACGCTGTGGCTGGACAGAGCAAGTACCCCGAGGAGTTCCGGCGCCAGGCCGCGGCGTTGGTGCTCGACTCCGGTCGCACGATCCGTGACGTGGGCCGGGAGCTGGGTGTCAACCACGAGACGCTGCGCAACTGGGTCGACCGGATGCGGCAGGATCGCGACGGCGGCCGGCCCAACGACCTGGCCGTGGACGAGCGGGCCGAGCTGGTGCGGCTGCGGCGGCAGGTCGCCCAGTTGGAGCTGGAGAAAGAGATCCTGAAAAAGCCGCGGTCTTCTTCGCACGCGGTGCTCTTTGGCACGATGGCGTCTGTCCCCGTGGTGGTCGAGTGGGTGGAGTGGCACCGGTGAAGGCAGACGCGCTGAGTCCTCGTCAGTTGTTCGATGGCAAGATGCACTACGAGATCCCGCCGTTCCAGCGGCCGTATGTCTGGAACGAGGAAGATCAGTGGGCGCCGCTGTGGGCCGACGTGGTTCGGGTCGCCGAGAGTCGTGTCGTCGCCGCCGGCGCTGAGCCACAAGTGCCGCACCACTTCTTAGGCGCGGTTGTCTACGAGTCGAAGCCTCCGGTCGTCGGGGATGTCACTCGACACATGGTGATCGACGGGCAGCAGCGCATGACCACGATCCAACTGATGATCGATGCCGTCCAGGCGGCAGTCGCCGAGCGTGGGCACGACCTCCTCGCTGAAGACCTCGAAGAGCTCATTTTCAACCGCTCGTCGGCCTTCAAGGGCAAGCCCGAGCGTTTCAAGCTATGGCCGTCCAAGCATGACCGACCTGCGTTCGCCCAAGCGATGGATCCCAAGCCCGGCTGGGCAGGGGAGCACCGGATCATCTCTGCACACGAGTTTTTCTCCAACGAGGCTCACGCCTGGCTCACCGGAACGCCCGACGACGATGGCAACATCCCGCCGGGATCCGAACAGGCGCGTGCGGCGGTGCTGTCGGCAACGCTGAGGGATGGGCTCTACATCGTCGCGATCAATCTGACGGGCCACGACGACTCCCAACTGATCTTCGAGACACTCAACGACCGAGGGACCCCGCTTCTCAAGGCTGACCTGATCAAGAACTGGGTGTTCCAGCGGGGCGTGAAGGCTGGCGCCGACGTCGAGGACTGGTCGGAGACACACTGGGTCGACTTCGACGATGACTGGTGGCGGGCCGAGATCGTCCAAGGCCGTCACCAGCGCTCCCGCATCGACATCTTCGTGCAGTACTGGCTCACCATGCGGTTGCGAGACGAGGTGAAGACCGAGCAGGTATTCCGGGTGTTCACTGAGCACGCCGGGCCCTTCATGTCCAGCCCTGAAAACGCCGACAAGTTTTTGAGCGAATTCCGCAAGGACGCTGACACCTACCGCGCCTTGGCGAATCTCCCCGAGGACACGGTCCAGGGATCGTTCTACTCCCGGGTCATCGAAACGATGGGCCTGGCCGCGACCAGCCCGCTACTGCTGTGGCTGTTGTCGGACAACCACAAGGTGCCCGAGAAGCAGATAGAGATCGCCCTCGGGGCGCTGGAGAGCTGGGTCATGCGCCGGACGTTGCTTCGGATGACCATGAAGGACGTTAACAAGACAATGGTCTCCATCCTCAAGCTCCTCGACCGCTCGCCGATCGACACGGCGGGCGACGCCGTCCGGAACTTCTTGGCCACTCAACGGGCAGATGCGCGTCTGTGGCCTACCGACGCGACGATGAAGGCCGAGCTTCCCTCGCTCAAGCTCTACGGATACCTCCGTCAAACGCGCTTGCGCGTCGTCCTAGAGGCGGTTGAAAAGAAGCTTCGCACCAAGTACCACGAGAACATCGCGCTTCCGGCCAAGCTTGAGATCGAACACGTCATGCCCCAGTCGTGGCAGACCCACTGGAACCCCGAGCCGAGGCTCACGCCCGAGCAGGCGGCGGACCGTAACCGCCGCATCCAGACTCTTGGTAACCTCACCCTAGTGGCGAAAAGCCTCAACGGCGCCCTGTCGAATCGGCCGTGGACGGACACGGAGGCTGTGGGCATGACCTCCGGTGGTGAGGCCGGCTTGGGCAAGCGCAGTCTCCTAGAGAAGTACAGCCTGCTGGTGCTGTCGAAGGACTTGATCAAGGATCATCCCGACCTCTGGTGTGATGCCGATATCGAGGCGCGGGCAGCGGAACTGACGGAACACATTTGCCAGGTGTGGACCGGACCCTCCGTCGGCACGCACGCAGGGGAGACGGCCCAGCCAGGCGGCTCTTCGATACCTTCCCAACCGACCTGGGGTGAAGTGCCAACGAACGCGGTCCACGACCGGACCTGACTCGGCGGCTGTTCCCAGCGGAAGGCGGCCGGACCCGCCATCCACACGACATCAGCCCTCGTGGCGCTCGAACAGAACGTTGGCGTCCTTCCAGCACCCGTGTGCCTTCGGGGCTGAGAGCCCGCGCCTGCCGGGACTGGTCTTTGGCAATGCCTCGGCGCTGGGCCGCGTACGCGTCGGCTGCCAGTCGCCGACGTTCGGGATCGGAGTCGGGGCTTCGTAGAACTTTCCGTCCCGCAGAGGAGCCTTCGCCGATTCGGAGCCCACTCCCAGATCCTGGCCGATCGCGGCGCGGCTCATTCCCGCCTCCTGAAGGGCGACCGCCCGGCGGCAGTCAGCACGCATGCCGTAAGGCGGGCGCGATACGGGGGCAGGGCCCAGTGAGGGCGATCGGACCTGGCGGGTTCTGTTTGGGACCCCCGTTTACCCCCCGAAAACCCCGCCCAATCGTTGACGAAGGGTGACAAGGGACGGTGAGCGTATGTCGGTGTATCCGCAGCTCAGCGACCACTTATGGCAAGCAACACCAAGCTTGGTCCGGTTACTGTTGGTAACAAGGGGTCGTCGGTTCGAATCCGGCCGTCCCGACCGATTGACCTGGGGAGATGAAGATCTTCTCAGGTAACGGCGGTAACATCCTGTAACGGATGATCATTGTTGGCGGTAGCCACGTGGGTGGTTGGCCGTCGGTGTGCGCCCTGTAGAACGCTCTGACCTGCCGCTTCATCTGCGTTCTGGATGGAGCGGCATTTTGGTTCTTGATTCCGCGTCAAGCGCTGCAGATGTTGCCACCTGTCTAGCTAGGTGTACTGCCCAGGGACGTTGGTCGAGATTGTGTGACGACACGATCTGATGTCGTAGGTTGAACCGCCCCGAGTCTGGTGGAGTCCTCAGACTGTGGCCAGCTCCGGCTGGTCGGGCAGGTGGTGAGCGTAGAACATCGATTCTTTCTCCGCGGGCGGGCGGTGCCCGATCGCGGAGTGGAGGCGGTGGTGGTTGTACCAGTCGATCCATTCCGCGGTGGCCAGTTCGACCTGGGCGAGGCTGCGCCACGGCCCGCGGGGCTTGATCAGTTCGGTCTTGTACAGGCCGATGGTGGATTCCATGAGCGCGTTGTCGAGGGCGTCGCCGACGGTGCCGATGGACGCGTCGATGCCGGCTGCGACGAGGTGGGTAGTGAATCGGAACGACGTGTACTGCGAACCGGCGTCGCTGTGGTGGATCAAGCCTCGTGTCACGGTTCGGCCGTCGCGGTCGCGGCGCCACAGGCCCATGTCCACCGCGTCGAGGACGAGGGGTGTGCGTTTGTTGGTCGCCGCCGACCAGCCCACGATCGCTCGGGAGTAGACGTCCACGACGAAGGCGACGTAGACGACGCCGGCGAAGGTGGCCACGTGCGTGAAGTCGGCCACCCAGCAGCGATTCGGTGCTGCGGCGCTAAAGTCCCGGGCGACGAGGTCACCGGCGCGTTCATGGCCAGGATCGGCGACCGTGGTGCGGATCTTCTTGCCCCGCACGACTCCGCGCAGGCCCGCGTCGCGCATCAGCCGCTCCACGGTGCAGCGGGCTACCTCGACACCGTCACGGCGCAGCTGCCGCCACACCTTCCGGGCGCCGTAGACGCCGTAGTTTGCCACGTGAACCCGGCGGATCTCGTCGAGCAACCGGGCGTCCTGGACCGACCGCGCCGATGGCGGCACCGCCTTGGCCTTGTAGTAGGTGCTGGCCGCGATCTTCAACCCGTGCCCGGTCAGGGCTCGGCAGATCGGCTCGACTCCGCCGAAGCGGGCCTTGTGCTCGTCGATGAACCTCACGAGCGTGTGTGTGGCCGGTCGAGCTCGGCCGCGAAGAAAGCCGACGCGGCTTTCAAGATCTCATTGGCGCGTTTCAGCTCGGCGTTCTCCCGCCGCAGCCGCCGCAACTCGACTGACTCCTCGCTGGTCACACCCGGGCGCGTCCCCTGGTCGACCTCGGCCTGGCGCACCCACTTCCGCAGCGTCTCCGCCGACCCGATCCCGAGCTTCGCAGCGATCGACCCGATCGCCTCCCACTCGGTGCCGTAATCGCCACGATGCTCACGAACCAGACGCACCGCACGATCACGTAGATCCTTCGGGTACTGCTTCGGCATGACAGGGATCCTCTCAAGAAAAGAGGTCTCTACCAGCGCCGGGGCGGTTCAGGTAGGTGAAGGCCTCCGGTTGTGGAGTGGAGCTGTCTAGGAACCGCTCCGGCAACAGGAGGCCTTCGTGTCCCACGCTAACGCCGCTTTGACTCCTCGTGCACGTCTGCGCCTGGCGCGTCTGATCGTTGATGAGGGCTGGCCGGTCGCCCGGGCGGCTGAACGTTATGACGTGTCCTGGCCGACTGCGAAACGTTGGGCGGTGCGGTATGCCGAGCACGGGCCCGCCGCAATGGATGACCGGTCGTCGCGCCCGCACCACAGCCCCACGAGGACAGCCCAGCCCGTGGTGCGCAAGATCGTGCACCTGCGGTGGAAACAACGCCTCGGGCCCGTGCAGATCGCCGGCCAGCTGGCCATGCCAGCTTCGACCGTGCACGCCGTTCTGACCCGCTGCCGGATCAACCGGCTGACACACATCGACCGCGCCACCGGCGAGCCGATCCGCCGCTATGAACACGACCGGCCCGGCGCGATGCTGCACGTCGACGTGAAGAAGTACGGCAACATCCCCGATGGCGGCGGCTGGCGCTACGTCGGCCGAGCCCAGGGCGAACGCCATCGGCGAAGCACCGCGCACCGCACCGGCGCCCGCAACACCCACTACGACCCGCGCATCGGCACTGCATTCGTGCACACCGTCATCGACGATCACTCCCGCGTCGCCTACGCCGAGATCCGCGACGACGAGACCGCCCTGACCGCGGTCGACGTACTCCAAAACGCCGTCGCCTGGTTCGCCGAGCGAGGCATCACCACCGAACGCGTCCTGTCCGACAACGGCTCGGCCTACAAATCACACGCCTGGCGCGACGCCTGCCACCAACTCGGCATCCGCCCGA
This sequence comes from Micromonospora vinacea, assembly GCF_015751785.1. NCBI lineage: Bacteria > Bacillati > Actinomycetota > Actinomycetes > Micromonosporales > Micromonosporaceae > Micromonospora > Micromonospora vinacea. Next base: position 4,563,675 of record NZ_JADOTY010000001.1, read on the forward strand.
AGAAGACCCGCCCCTACCGGCCCCAAACCAACGGCAAGGTCGAACGCTTCCACCGCACCATGACCGACGGCTGGGCGAAACGACGTTTCTACAGCTCAGAACACGCCCGCCGAGCAGCCCTACCCGCCTGGCTCCACCACTACAACCACCACCGACCCCACACCGCCACCAAAGGCCAACCACCCATCACCAGGTTGACCAACGTCCCTGGGCAGTACAGCTAGGTCGGGCGGTCCCAGGAGCCCTCGGCGCAGCAGGATCTCCGGTTGGCCCGGCTCCTGGCCTCAGTAAGGCGACGGTCGCAGGTGCCGATGCCCTGTCCTGTGGATGACGTGAAGGCGTGGCCTGGTCGCGTGCTCGCGGCTCTCGGCCCCAAGTCGGCACCTCGCCCGTGCCGCTGCAAGAGCCATCACGTCGCGTGCCACGATTCCCGGATGACGTCAGGACCAGAGCCGGCCACCCCGATTGCGGTCCGGGTAGCCGACCGATTGAACGACCGGCTGGAAGCAGGTGGATGGCGGCGTCATCGTTTCGTGCCCGATGATGAGGTTGCCTTTGTGCGTAAGCCCTTCAACGGGGTTGTCTTCCACTTCGGAGTCAACCTCGCAGGACGCCACATTGTCTCGCTCGACTCCACCGCAGGCGTCGAACACGTCGCCGCTGCGGAGTTGCAGAGGTGCCTCTATGGTCGAAGGGGCACTGTGTGCCAGGTGGGCGCAAGCATGATCGATTTGATCCGCGGCCAGGAGCCAACGAACGTCGCGCCGTCTCGCTGGTGGGTCGCGTCGCCTGAGCAGGTAGACGAGGCCGTTGCCCAACTGGTTGCTGACTTGTGGTCTTACGGTGAGCCGTTCTTGGCCAGGCATCAGACGTTGTCGGCCGTGGTTGACACGCTGCTCGGACAGCCTAAGTCACAGGTCGAGTACGGCCCTCTGGCTGTCTGCCTGGCAATGTTGGGCGACCTGCCCAAGGCCCGCGCCATGCTTGCGCAGTTTGGTGCGGCACGCCAGGTGTTCGCGGGGGGTCCAACCGAGACGTTTATCCACAACTTCACCCAGCGGTTCGGCATCTAGAGGGCTCGCCCCGATCGTGGAAGCGCGATGGTCGCAGCGAACAGGACGAGCCTGGCCCGGTGAAGTTTTCCGCCTAGAGACGGGTCCGCAGGCTAGCGACGGCCTGGCAAAGCGTGAGGTCGATGACGACCAACCTGCCGTTCGGCTCCCACACTGTGAGGGTGTTAGCGTGGCGTCGAATACCGATCGCGCCGACAATTGGCGGAAAGACGACGCGTAGATTGCCGTCGACGACTTCCACAGCGGTGTGGTCTGGACGGTCGATGCGTAGAGCGGACGTCTCGCCGCTGGCCAACGGAGTCGGCTTCGTATCCACGGTCCGGGCCTCTGATCCGTGCCCAACCACGTGGTAGGTGTCGGTGTGCTCGTCGTGGCTGGTGGTCGTCAGCGTCGAGGACGCGAGCAGCGCGACGCTGGCGAGGTCGTCGAGGTGGACCGTTCGGCGCGTCCGCAGCATGAGTGAGGGTAAGTCCCAGCGCCACACCTCGGTGCGGGCTGCGCCGGAGCCCAGTTGATGGTTGACCCGGACCAGTGCGGCGAGGCTGGTCGGGCTCCGGGCGATGTCGATAACCGCGCTGGTGGGGTCCAGTTCACGCCAGGTGATGCGGGGGGTGGCGGCGGTCAGGTCGATGAATGCGATGCCGTCGTCGTCGACCACGGTGAGCAACGCACCGTCGTAGCTGGGCAGCACGTGGTGCGCGGTGATGACGACGGGCGGCCGCAGCCGGCGCGTGCTCAGGTTCAGGCTGCGGATTTCGCAGGAGGGACCGCGCTGCGCTACGAGCAGGACATTGGCACCGTGGTCGGCGACGACAAGCTGGTGTGCAGGCGTGTCCCAGCTGGCGCGGGTCCGGCCATCCAGGCCGATCAGGCGTACACCGAATTCGCCGTGTGCGGTCAGGATGGTGCGGCCGGATAGCAGGACCGCGTCATGGATCGGTAGTTGTCCGGCCTCGTCGGTCGACGTGATGTCAATCTGGGTGCCCGGGGCGGGCGCTCGTCCGGCCGGCAGCGGTGGCAGGTCGGCGGCGGCCAGTCGGTCAGCCCGGGGCCGGAGCCTGCCGGCGATCCGCCTGCGCTCGTCGGCATCTCCGAGGGGATCACCTCCCGCAATGCGGACCATGAGACGCAGCGCGGTGGTGCAAAGCCGGCGGTCCTGTGCCATGTCGGCGCAGCGCAGCTCGGACAGCGCCGCCAGGAAGCCGCGTTGGGCCGGCGCCAACTCGTGGTCATGACTGTCGAGCAGCGCGTTTGCGGTGGTCACCGTGTCGGTGGTCGGGCGCCAGGTTACGAGGTGTGCGAACAGGTACCCCGCGGTGTGGCCGCTGAGCGCCATGCCGGCTTGGAGGTTCGTCACCACCAGCGGGCGCAGCTCGGTGTCCGGCCATGCCGCGTCAACGGCACCGACATGATCGTCGGCGGCCTGCCGTGCGCGCACCCACTCGGCCCGTAACTGTCGGGCCGCCACTGCGTCGACCCGGGTCAGTCGCTCGACGGCTCCGGTAAATGCGCCCCGGGCCCGCGCCACCTGCAGCGCGCGGTCGCGATCGCCGGACCGCCACCACAGTCTCACCGCTAGGTCCGGATCGAGTTCACGTCCCTCGGCGAGCATGGCGGCGAGCCGGTACTTGTGGTGTCGCTCCAGCACCGCGACCGCCTCGCGTGGTAGACCAAGCAGGTCTGCGAGGACGAACGCGGATTCCTCGACGCGTCCGGCGCGGTCGAGCTCGGTGGCCGCCTGCCGGTAGAGCGTCCGCAGGTGTTGCTCGGCCCCGAAGCCGAGCGGGACCGCCGACCCGCCCTCGAGCTGCGGGTGCGGCACCAGGTCCCCGGTGCGTGGTCGGGGAAGCCGAAGTGTCGGGGGCCCAATGGAACCACCAACAGCGATCGCCTCACGCAGCGCCTTGTCCCAGTCACGACGCTCGAATGCGGCGTCGAGCCGCCGTAGGTAACGCTGCTGCGCGCTGACAGCCAACCAGGCAGCCCGGCTGGTCAGCACGAGTCGAGCGAGCAGCGCGTTCCACCAGCCACCCGATAACGTGCCGCGGCCAGTCTGCGTTGAGCCATTGTTCGCCGAAGCGGCGGCGCCTGAAGCGATCACCCTGCTCAGGCCGAATAGCAGGCCCGCGCCGATGCCAATAACCAGCATCCGGAGCGGCGCTGCGACGAGCGCGGCAAGCCCATACACGAGAACGGCCGCGCCGACCGCAGCGAGCTTCCCGGAAGCGCTGGGAGAGAGCCGCATCCGACGGTGCGGACGGTTAGACGCAGCCAGCAGCCGGCGGATCCGCCGCGGCGGCGGCGCGACACCGGCCACCGCGCGCAAGCCGGGCGCGGGTGGAAGCGGCTGCCAGGGCGATGGTGCCACCGCCGCGACAACCGGGCCGTCCAATGCCGCGAGCGGCTCGATCCGCAGGGCGGTCAGGTCGGTCCAGGAGTCCCGGTCGACGAAGGTCAGCGCAGCCCGGCTTACCCGCGTCGTCGCACCGGCGCGCGGGATCAGCACGTCGCCAGGCGCGGCGCCCTCGACGGGTGTGCCGCTGGGGTGTAAGACGCCGCCGCTGTCGACGAGAACGAGGCCGGGAGCCAGTTCCGCGCGCACCTCGACCGCCTTGTCGAACTCCAGCAGCCACGTCCCGCCGGGCAGCTCGAACAGTGCGGCAGCGGGCTGCCAGGCCTCGACGACCCGCTGGCGCGCCTCGACCTCCCCGATCAGGCATACGTCGATCAGGAGGGCGCGGGCCGGAAGCCTGCCGCGGAACGCGCTCATCCGGTGCTCCGGACGGTGCGCAGGATTTGGTTCGCGGCCAGGTCGACGACTTCGATCAGCCCTTCCGGGCGTGGCACCGCCAGCCATGGCTCGCTCGGATGCAGAGCCGGCTCGGCGATACCACCCGACCAGCGAGTGAGCGTCTGGGTTCGAGCCGGCGAGACCAGACGGACGATCAGTCCGCCGCTCGACAGCGTCACCAGTTGCGGGCCGTCGATGTCGACCATGCCGATGACCGTTGTCTCCTTCGTGACTGTGACGTCGCCGACGAGACCGGCCGCAGCGTGGATGCGCCAGGCGGTGCCGCCCAGCGACCAGGCCGTCCTCGTCCCGGCTCCGAGGACGACCTGAGCATTAGCGGGGATCCGCGCCCCACCGGCCACGCCCGTGACCCCGATGTGGGTGCCGGCCCGCCAGGCCATGCGCGGGTCATCCATCTGCCTGCCGGGGGCAACCGTCACATACGACGACAGCTGGTGGCTGCCCTCGGTGGACAGACTCCACCAGTTGCCACCGAGCTGGCACAGCAGGACACCCCCCTGGAAATAGAGTGGCGACAGCGCCCCCTCCGTGGCTGCCTCGACCTCGCTGACCGTCATGCCGATCGCGGCCAGTGGTACCGCGAGCTCCTGCAGCCGGCCCAGCGGCTTACCAGTTACGACCGCCCGTAGCGTCTCGTCGACGCAGGTCAGGACCACGAGCCGGCGACCGAACCAGGAGGCGGCCAGCGCTGGACCGGGCAGTTGGTGTCGTCGCGGTCGCCCGGTTGGCACCCGGACCGAGACGACCTCAGCGGGCCCGTCGCCGCGGGCGATCAGGTACGGCGCGGCGCTCGGGAACATCGGCATCCGCAGGGGACCGGTGCCGGCGCTGACACCGACGGAGGCGTCACGGAAGCCGGTGCCGCGCAGGACCCGCAGGGCGACCTCACCGCGAGGCAACGGGAGATCGAGATGCCGCTCGCCGACGACGACTCGTACAACGGTCGCTCCGTCGACACCCCACTCCTGCTCGTTACTCACCAGCACCCGGCTCCTGTCGGGCAGGTGACTGGCCAGTCGCGGCCCGGTCAGCAGCCAGGCTTGATCGGCCGCATCCAGCTGCTCCCTCCACTCCCATACGGTCGACGGGTTCGGTTCGGCAACTTTGCGGGCGACCAGCCAACCGGCGAGCTGTTTACCTAGATCACCGCCCCGCCAGCTGCCCGGCCGTTCACCCAGCACTCCGAACACCATCGACCGCCCCTGGCCGGCGGCCCGGCGATGCAGAACGATGAGCGCGGCGAGCTGGACCAGCCGGGCGGCACCAAGCTGCCCTGGGCCGGTGTCGACGAGGACGGCCACCCGTCCACGCACCGCAGTCGATCGATTGGCCGGTGCCAGGTACAGAAGCTCCCCGCCGGCGGCGCGGCGGATGAATTCGTCCGGTAGCTCCTGCATCAGCAGCAACTGCGACGGGAGTAGCCGCTCGATGGTGCCACGGGCCGCCAGGCCGTCGTACCCGTCTGGCTGGCCGTCTTCCGTCGAGCCGCCCTCCGTCACAGAAAACAAGTCATCGATCTGTCGTACCAGTGGGCCCATGGCAAGTGCCACATCGCTGGTCAACGCGGACAACGCCGGCGCCCAGGGAGTCAGCGCTGCCGGGAGGGGCAGGTGGTCGGTCATGAGGGCGCCAGCCGTGCGGGGTCGAGTGGTTCCCGCGGCAGCGGACCGGCCAGGACCAGTCCAGGCAACAGTGCGATCAGTCCGGTCTGCTGGCCGGTGAGGCGGCGCAGCGGCTCGCGCAAGAGATCCGCGCACGGCCACGGCTGGGCGAGCGTCGGTACCAGCACACCATCGTCCCAACCGAGGTAGACGGCCCCGTCGGCCCACGGCAGCTCTGCCCGATCGCCAAGCACGATCAACCAGCTCTGCTCCCGGCCGGCGCAGGCACGCAGGTGGGCGCCTGCAGTTACCCGCATCAGCGCGTCCGCGCGCAACTCCGCCACCACCGCACCCGACGCGGCCACAGCCGCAGCGGGCAGCGGGGTGTCGCGCCGACGCCACTGCAGGGCCAGCGGAGGCGCGCTCACCGCTGGATCGCGGTGACCAGGAGGCCGCGCATGTCCTGCAGCGCCTGCGGGGCATCAGCCCGGACGAACCCCGCGTCGATCTCCCGTAGCGTCGCTTCGTAGCGCAGCCGGCCGTCATGCGTCAGCGGCCCGGTGCCCAACTCGTCGAGCAGGCGCCGGCCAGCCTCGACCAGCCGGGCTGCGCGGGCCTGCTGGCCCCGGGCGAACTCCTCCGCCGCGTACACCAGACTGGCGTTTCGTCCCTGCGCCACCAGGTTTGACAGCGCCTCCCGGGCCGTGGCTTGAGCGTCGAGTGTCGGCGCGATCAACGCAAGCACCCAGAGATCGTCAGCGGTCGCCGCACTGCGCCCGTCAAGGGTCGCCGCAGCGGCCACCAGGCGCTGCGAACGCACCACCCGGCGGTCACTGAGTGGTACGCCCGCTTGGCGCAACTGACGGATCGCGGATGCCAGCAGGCCGCGCACACCCTTAAGGTCACATTCACGAGCCGCCTGGGAAAGCCGATCCAACGCCGGTAGCAGCGATCCCGCCGGATCGGACGGCCGAGAATTCGCGCTCCACCCAACCTCCAACAGCTCGTCGAGTCGCACGTCCGGGACCGGAGAGACGAAGACGCGAGCCAGAAACCGGTCCGCGAACGCTGCAAGAGCGGGATCATCGGGCAGGCTGTTGGCCGCGCCGACGCAGACCCGCAGCGGGCACGACAGGACAGTCGATCCGCGCCGAAACACTCGTTCGTTCAGAATCCCCAGCAGTGTGTTGAGGACCGCCGTCGAACCGAGGAAGACCTCGTCGAGGAACGCCACCTCCGCCTCGGGCAGCATGCCCGAGGTCTCGAACTCCACTGACCCCTCACGTAGCCGGCGGAGGTTGACCGGGCCGAAAATCTCGTTCGGCTCAGTGAACCGTCCCAGCAGGTACTCGAAGTACCGGCCGCCGAGTTGGTCAGCCGTTCGCCGTACGGCCTCAGACTTGGCGGTGCCCGGTGCACCGATGACGAGCACATGCTCGCCGGCAACGGCACACAGCACCACAACCTCGGCGACCACCTCCCGGTCGACAAGACCGCTTCGTGCCCGCGCGATGGCTTCCCGAAGGACGACGGCGTCCGTCGACAAGGGGGCCGGCTGCATGGAGATCATTTGCACCGGCGAAGTCTACGAAATCAGAGCCTTCACCGAGTACCACAATCTTTGCCAGATGCTGTGCGACGAGGCGTTCCGATCGGCGTTCCCAGATGTGCCGCGCACGCTGGGCTTGGAGTCCTGCAGAACCGCGCTGGGTGGTGACGATCTGCCTGGCTGCGTCTTCGCGACGAAGCCACCCGAACCTGGCGGCACCAACGGTCCTTGACTGTTCGCGGTAACGGGACCGGTAACGACGAGGGTGTGTGGGTGGCGACGTGCCCGACACCGGATGTCAGGGGCCGTCATGGGGAGATATCGCTCTGTCCGGATTGGAGGACGTATGAATAAATTCTGGCACGCCGTGACACAATCGTTGTAGAACTGGGGGTCAAGGGGTCGTCGGTTCGAATCCGGCCGTTCCGACGCAGGTGAGGGGCCATCTCGGAAGATCGAGACGGCCCCTTTGTCGTACCTGGATGACTAACTGAGTGACTATGCCTCAGCGTCGAAGATCCGGTCCATGGCGACTGCGCCGCCCAGGAGCACCGGCCGTAGTTGGTGCCGGTAGACGCTCTCGGTGACCGTCGTACCGGAGTGGCCGCAGAGGTCCGCAATCTGTTCGAGGCTCATGCCGCTGTCCGACAGCAGGGACACGAAGCTGTGCCGCAGTTCGCGAGGAGTCCAGTCGCGCGGGTCGAGGCCCGCGGCCGACCAGCGCCGTGACACCCGCGACCTCAGCCACCCCAGGGGCACCATCGGCCGCCACAGCGGTACTGCGGCTGCGGCGGGTACTGGGTGGCGGCGTCCGACCCGTCCGCCGCTCGACACGCCATCATGGGAGAAGTCCCACTCGACAGCATCCGACGAGTCGCCGTGCTGACCGACGGAGCAGCCCGCCTGGTGGCCCTGTTCGGCCTACTCGACTGGCCCGACGTGCTCGACGTCCTAGCCCAGGACGGACCGACCGAGCTGATCAGCCGAGTCCGCGCCATCGAAGCCGCCGACCCGTCCTGTATGAAGTGGGCACGCAACAAGCGCAGCGACGACGCTACCGCCGTCTACGCGGCCTGAGCAGCGAATCCGCGAGCAGGGCCGCCGGCTGCCGCGTGTCTAGTCCCACCACATGCTTGACGAACCCGTCCTAGGACATGCTTGACGGTTGGTCTAGGTTGTTGGCACGACCTTGCGGGAGGTCGCTGTTGCGGCGAGAGAAGCCCTTGTTGGGTCGTGGTCTGTTGAAGGACGCCACGCGGGAGCTTCGCCGAGTGCGCTCGATGCGCCCCGCTGATCCTGTGGATCCGTGCGATCTGGCCGAGTGGCGGGAAGCCATGGCTGAGGCGCTGGACGGTCTGGCCCGGGTGCTGCTGTTCGAGGCGGATCGCAACGGTGCTCGCGCGGAAGCGGAAGCTGCCCGTGGCGAGGCAGCACAGCTGCGCGCGAAGTGCGGGTCCCACCGCCGCTGATTTAGGCATGGGATGCGGCCTGCCGGCGATGTCGGGCTCCAGTTGATCCGTTAGGGATCAGCGTCAGATGATGCGTGACACCGATGGCAGCGTGTAGCGCCAGGCCGTCACTCAGCGCGATCAGATCTATAGAAGGCCGCAGGCCGCCCGGCCTCCGGCGCCGGAGGACAACGGGATGCTTTCGGACTACCAACAGCAGCTGCGGGCGAAGTTCCTGGCCGCCCCGGTCGTCGCGCCGCCAGAGCCATGGCGGCACCTCGACCAGACGTGGCGCAACATACCGGTGGGCGGACTGCAAGGCATCGGCTTCGGTGTCCACCCGCAGACCGGCGTCGACCTGCTGATGGTCGTCTCGATGGACGGCTTTGGCCTGATCGACGCGACGACGGGTGCGAAGGTCGCCCGGGACCGTCACCCCGACCCCGACGACGCGTCACCGTCCGGACCAGACCTGGCTTGTCCGGGCATCGGCGTGCTGGCGGGCACCCGGGTACACATCGCCGGGCTGTTCGGCGGAGGGCTGCACGCCACGACCGACGACGGCTGGACCATCGACGTGGCGGCGCCCGAGTGGCCGAACCATCGCATCCTGTTGTCCGCCGACGGCGGTGCCTATAACGGCCCACCAGGCACGACCTGGTGGCACGTTTTCCACGCCGACTACTCCGAGCTGCGCGCCGCCGGCTTCTCTCCGTCCGGCCGCACCCTGGTGATCGCAACCAGCAGCGACGTGACACTCATCGTCCGCCCCGGGTTCGCCTGACCGCCTACGTCACGGCACGTAGCGACGCACTTCGGCGGGTTGTCACGCATCATCTGAAGTCAACTTGTCACGCATCAAGCGGAGTACGACAGCGGCCTGCCGGCGAACTGGTGAGAAGTTCTGTACGTCTTCAAGGCGGCCCTTGACGGGCCGCACGCGCCGCCGCCTGGGCGCGCGTCCGTCGCTCCGCTGTCGCTCCACGCCGGCCACGCAAGACGCCCGGCGGCTGGCGCGGAAAAGCGGAAAGCCCGGGGGCCGCCGCAGACGGATCGGTCTGGGAGTGGTGGAGGTTCGTCGCCGGCAGCCGGCCGCGCCGCGCCGCGCCCGAGCGACGCGGCGCAGGAAATGGCACGCTGGGTCCGCGCCGCAGGTCACGGCCGTCGGGGTCGGGGCTGGCGGCGCGAGTGTGCCGGGCCGCCCCTCCAAGCTCAAGGGCGCTACGCGTCGCAAGCGACGGCCCTGCGGGCCGCCCTTGACCTCGGAGCCTCTGCGACCGTCGGGCAGGAGTCGTGGGCAGGCCGATGGCCTGCCCTCATATGGAGCGCGCCGCCAGCCCCGACCCCGACTCGTCGCCGGTCACCCCGGGACGTCAAGGTCCGCTTGACGTGATGGCCAGACGGCGACCTGCTCCCATGAGGGCGGGTCGACGGCAGAACGGAAGAACTCTTAGCCTCGCTACTATCACTAAGAAGTGATCATGGTGTTCGCGTGGAAGGGTTGGGGTTTGCGACCATGTGTTCGTGAGCAATAAGCAGGGCAAGGCTGATGGCCTTGGACAGCGACACGTCACGGTGGTCCAGCTCCAAGCGGCGCAAGACGCGCCCGGGTTCACCACGTTCTTCGAACCGGAAGGCGGAGAGCGGTTCATCGCGCCGGGCGACCACTTGACAGTCACCTTCGACACTGCCGAGCCGCAGGAAATCCATCTCGTGATGTACAAGGCCGGCTTGGCCTTTTGGCGGCCCACCAGCGGGGATGTGCGGGTCGCGATTGCCGATCAGCGAAGCCGCGAGGAGGTTACCCACCTGTGGTAGCGGCTGCGCTGTGTAAGTCCGTCATCAAGGTGAGGTCATGCCGCCAATCGGACCGATTTCTGTCGATCATTCGCCGTATCGCGGCGTAGGGTTTCGAGCCTCAGCCTCAGCCTCACCTGAGCTCGCGCCCGATCCGTGCCCGATGCAGCGGTCAACATCGGCCAGCGGCGGTCCGTCGCAGAGCTTGGCCGAGTCGCACATGCTTCAACGACCAGGGGGCACCAGGCCGGGGCCGGCGACTCAACCCGACTCCCAAGCTGACAGTGTGGTTCGATCTCCGTCACCGGCTTTGCAAGTAGGCGCCAGATCAGGACGTCAGTCCCGGTCGAAGCCCCGGTAGGTGTCCGACCTATCCATGGTGTTGGCGAACTCGGCAAAGTCCATGTTCGCAATGGTGAGGTTGGTCGAGACGTCCGCGTACCAGCGGGGCGGCACCCGGAAGGTGCGGCCGGGCTCGTCCGCTAGATCGAGTGCGAGAAGCGGGCGTTCGACGTCCGTCATCGTGGTCGCGTCGGCAAGGAAGAGGTACGTCAGCCTATCTTCGTAGCTCGCCGCGTTGTCGGCGTCGACCAGCTCATGGAGGCTCACGCCCATGTACTTCGGGTCGCTGACGAAGGTGGCGCTGTCTTCGCCCTCCGAGGTGCGCAAGGCCGCCTTCACGGCTTCCCAGGCAGTGTCGTCGGTGAAGTCCGTACGGAGCACCAGCGATGTGAGGTCGTTGGGTTGAGGTAGAGAGATCACGATGACAATCCTCCCTAGCCCTCCGTTGGGTGACTAACCGGGTGACGATCGGGACAGACGCCAGCGGACGAGCAGGGACCTTGGTGGATGGCTTCGGCAGGCCAACCCATGTGGAACGGCAGGTCAGCACCTCGTGTTGGTTGCCTGGGGGTCAAGGGGTCGTCCGTTCGAATCCGGCCGTCCCGACAGCGAGAGGGTTTCCGCAGGTCAGTGACTTGCGGAACCCTCAGTCTTTTGTTCTAGCTCGGTGAAGTGGCGTGTGAGGCGCTGCTGGAGCCCTTAACTCGGGCGGTTTTGCGACCCGATCTTGGTTGCCTCTGCGGTCAATCGCCTGGTAGGCGTACTGCATCGGCTTAGTTTTCTTCGCTGCTGGACTTCTTAACGGCAGGCGATTTTGGACAGATAGGGCATTGTTTTCTTCGCCGCGGGACGGCCGCGCATCTGCGTCAACGAGCGGTCCGCCGACGCGAATGTTCGACGGTTACTGGACGGTGTCGGCCGCCGTGCCGGTGGAACAGTTGACGCAGCGTCGGGGCCGATGGACAGTTCGGCAACGAGACCCGCCAGGACGGGCGGGTTGACCCCTACTCGCTCGCGCACGCTGGCCGCCGCGGTAGCTGACCGTGAACGATCGGCCCTTTTGCTACTCCGATGACCGCTCTGTTGAATCAACTGGTAACGGTGCTTCACACCGGATTCGCAGGCTCTCTACGGTCACCCGGTCGAGTTGAGGATCACGGGGGCTGTCGGTGGGTGCTTGGGTCGGTGCGTGTCTCGCGTCGAAGGAGAACGCGCTGTTGATCATGGTTGGCGGCGGAGTGGACTGGAAATCGGCAAGCCCGAGTTCGCGAGCGGCGTCTGCCCGTCGAACCCCAATCAGCCCGGTAGGGCCTCGGCGGCCCACGTTCGGTGTGGCACGATCCCGGGCGTGGATCTATCTGGGGCAAGGTGACATGGCACTCGACATCACTTACGGCCGACCTGATTTGCTGGCGGTGCGTAATGCGGCCCGGAAGGGTGACTGGCCCAGCCTGATGGATGCGATCAAGGCTGGCGTATCCGATGACGAAGATCGGTCAGACCGCGTCGAAGTTGCCGTGCAGACCTTGATCGGGCGATGGAAGGCCGTTGTCCCGGCCCAGTTCGAGCAGTACATCGCCTCGCTCGGAGCAGACGCTACCGCGTACCTGCTGCGGGGCGCGCTGGAAGTCGCACGGGCTTGGCTGTTACGCGGCGGGGCTCTTGCCCGCTACACCGGCGCCGAGCAGATGTCGAGCTTCCACCAAGGTCTGCACTGTGCCGAGGAGTTGCTGCAGGCGTCGGCCGCGCTGGCGCCGGCGGACGCATCGCCCTGGGTGTGGCTACTGCAGCTGGCGCGAGGGCTGGAAATCGGCCCGCAGCGTACCGGTGAACGCCGCGAAGAGCTGGCCAAGCGCAGTCCCTACCACTTTCGCGGGCACTATCAAGCAGTCATGTCCGTCACTCCGCACTGGGGATATTCCGCCGCCTTCACGGCACAGTGCGCGCGAGAGTGGACCGACGGCCATCCCATCGGTTCCCCGACTCACGCGTTGATCCACATCGCAAATTTCGAACGCTGGCGCCGCGACAACACCGGCACGCCCCTGCGGAAGGACATCGACGCTCTCGAACGCGCCCGGCAGGCGTCGACCCGGATGAACCTGGCAAGCTGCGAGCGGCCCGGCGAGATACTCGCTCACAACTACGCCGCCGCCTGGTTCAGCGTCATCGGCGACCGGAAATCAGCCAGGCCACACCTTGCCTTGATCCGGGGCCGGGCGACCCGATGGCCCTGGAACGACGTGGGCGCCAACCCCATGGCCGTCTATCGCGTTCACCGGCTGCGGGCAGCGCTCGGCATCTGATCCAGCGTCCCGTTGGGGTACCGACAATCGATGCGGTCGTGAGCCACTCGATCGTCAACGCGGGCCGCCTCTCGCGCACCACCGACCCAGACTCGACGGGCGAGGGTGTCTAGTACTCCAGCCGTAGATCGTGATCGTTGCTGTCGGGGCCAGTCGAGAAATCTTCTCCTGGTGGAGTTGATGCTCCCTGGGCTGGTCTCTATCCGGCCGAGCCGCTGGCCGGGTTTTCTGCGCCGTCTACTACGGAGCGAACGCAGGCCAGCCAGTCGCTCCACGCGGCGGGATCCGTTGTCCCGCCGTCTGCCTCGATGCCGATGTCTCCCAGGAGCGTGAGCAGGTCGTCCCCGGCGCGGTTCGCGAACTGCCACACGAACCGGGACATGGCCACGAATGCCTCGCGCTCGTCCATCGAATAGCGGCTCATCGGAACTCCCCTTCGGACGGAGCCCACACGCTGCGACTGTAATCGTGATCTTGCCAATTTAGACATGAGCGTCTTGCTGGACGATCAAGCCGCCAGAGGTAACGTCCCACCAACCGCATCGGGAACGGCGCTCGAACCTTGTGCCGGCGGTCGAGCCGGTCGACGTAATGTCGGCGCTGTCACCAGGTGGCCCACACTCGGATGACGGGGGGCGAGTGGGGGGTCTATACGCCGGTTGTACGGCGATTGTACGGGCCACGCCGTACCGTTCTGCTGTCCAGACTGGCCCATCGGGGAGCACCCCCGTGCGCCCTGGATGTGCGGCAACGCACGACGCCCAAGCGGGACCGTTTATCCACACCCCGCGCGCGGCGACCCTCGCCCCACAGTCGTACTACTGGAGGATCTTGCCTCATGCGTAAATCCATCGTGGCCGCCGCGACGGCGCTGAGCGTTGTCGCGACCGGTCTCGCCGTGGCTGGAGTCGTCGTGCCCGCCGGGCCGGCGGCTGCGGCGCTCAGTGACGTTCCAGCGGACTGTAGCGTCTCCGCCGCGGCGTACCGTTCCGATGGGCAGCGTCTCAGCTACGTGTACTCCGACAGGACGACCAGCACCAAGGCCTACGCCAACGACAACCTTGGCTGGGTGCCGTCGGCGCATCAGCAGATCGGTGCCTCTGGTGACGACACCAGCTTCCGCAGCACCGAGTACGCCGCCCATCCGACCGACGGCTGGCTCTACAAGGTGAGCCGCCAGGGCGAGTTGGTCGACGGCACCTGGAGAGTCACGGCGATCACCGCCAGCCGCTTCAAGAACGGGTTCGCCGATACCCGCATCCTTGCATCGGCGTCGCCGTACCTCTACCGCGTGGCGGGCACTTCGCTCTACCGCTACACGGAGACCTACGTGGATGACGTGTTCACGCTCTCCGCGCCGGTGAGGCTGACCACCACCGGCTGGGACGCGGTCAACACACTGACCTACGAGCGCAGCGGCGGAACGGGCAGCGCCGCCGTGGACGTGCTGATCGGCACCAAGGCCAACGGGGAGCTCAAGGAGTGGCGAGTCAACCGGGCCACCCCGACAACGATCACCTCGAAGGTACTGCGGGCGAGCGGCTGGGGGCCCTTCACCAGCCTCAGCACGGGCTACTGTGACGCGCACCCCAACGGCCGGCCGCTGCTCGGGATCACCGCCGCCGGTTCGGCCTCCGTGCACTTCGACGCCCTGAAGACGGACGGAGTCGGCACGGACATCAAGGGTGGCTCCCTCGGCTCGCTCGGCTGGACCGCGAAAGCTTACGGTCAGTAGCGGGAGGACCTCCGTGAGTTCGTCCGAGACTAGCTGTGCTCGGACGGACTCGTCCGAACTCACGACGCCGTGCCGACGATCCTGACCCGGGATTGTCGGCACGGCGCCGTTGTGAGTTCGAGTGAAACGCCGTCCAACACCTTCAGTCCGTGTGCCGCGACACGCTACGTAGCCACGGGTGATCAGTGACCGGAAGGCTGCCCGGACGTTGGCATCGGTCGCGGTGACGCACACCTCGGACGGCGGGCCGAGATTGATGAGGCCGGTGCCCGGGTGCGACCGCAGGCCCCGGAGCCGCAGTACGGTGCTAACACAACACAACACAACACAACACAACAAGCCGACAACAGTCCCCACCAGTAGGGCCAGTGTCTGAATACCTCATTCCTGCCCGCTTCAGCGACGCCGAATTGTGTGTCTGGTCAGCGGCTGGCGAGTTCGGCGAAGATCGCCACCAGTTCGGGTCGGTCGAACGGGCCGACGTGGGGTGCCGCGATGCTTCGTACGTCGGTCGGGTTGTCCGGGGTGAGGCGGTCGGCCTCGGTGATGAACCGGTCCTGTAGCGCAGGTGGGATCAGCCGGTCGTGGGTGAAGCGCACGTACGTCCGGGGAATCCGGCCCCACGTGCCCGCTTCGCCGCGGGCGTCGGCCAGGGGGATGCTGGCGGGTTCGTCAGGCTCGAGCGTGTTGAGCAGCCGGCTCACCGCCTCGTCGGTGAAGTCGCCGGCGAGGCACTGCTTGATGCCGTCGAACACCGAAGGGTCGGCCGAGCGCCAGTTGATTCGGGCCACCCCCAGGATCGTCGGATCGGCGACCACTGCCTGGGTCACCAGGGGGAGCAGGCTGTCACTGTTCTCTGGCGTGGCAAGGTAGGCCGCCAAGTTCGGCAGGTCGACGCAGCAGTACGCCGCCATGTAGACGACCCGGTCGAGCAGTTCGGGGATGGCGTTGCCGACTCTACTCACGGTGACGCCGCCCTGGCTGGCGCCGGCCAGGATCACGGGCCCGTGGCGGCGAGCGCGGCGCACCACGTCCACGACGCGCTCGACGTAGTCGTCGATGGTGATCTTGGCGAGGGGCGACGGCTCGGTTGCCAGCCCTTCGAGGTCCTGCGGGGCTTGGTACGAGCGGGGGAAGAACCCTTCAGCCCCGTGTCCCGGAAGGTCGACGGCCACGCACCGGTGCCCCCGCAGGGTGAGTTCGGTGATCAGTCCCGAGCAGAAGTACGACGAGGAGTTGGTGCCGTGTACAAAGACCAGCGTCGGCGGTCGACGATCGCCGGTGGTGTCTTTCGTCGTCATCGAGATTCTCCCTTGTCGGTGTGGAATTGGTGGGGTGGTCAACGGCTCGGTTGGCGCCACATTGGCCATAGGAGTGGGCTGTCCGCCACGTGAACCGGTTCGCCGAGGTCCGCGAAGCCGTGTCGCAGGTAGAGGGCCCGGCTCCGCGGTGAGCTTGCCTCCAGGTACGCGGCGAGCCCGTCGGCGTCCGCTCGCTCCAACCGGTGGCGCAGCATCGCCGAGCCGAGTCCGGCGCCCTGCCGCCCGCCCACCACCCCCATGCACGAGAGGTAGAGGTGCGGTTCGCGACGGGGATGCCGCTCGGCCAGTGCCCGCCCGAGAGTCCGTAACCGCACGCCGTTCCCGCCGAAGATCGAGCTCTGGTCCATGTCGGGCGCGTTCGGATGTTCCTCGTCGGGTGCCTGGCCCGCAGGCAACGCCAGCCATACCGAGGCACCCTCGCCACGACCGATCAGGTATGCCTCGGCGGCGCCCTGATCCAGTAGTTGACCGTAGAAGTACGACTGGAGACGGCCGCGCTCATCCGATGCGGGGAAGAGCCAACAGGCGACCGGATCGTCCGTGAACGCCTCGGTGAGGACGTCCAAAACCGCCTGCCGGTCTGCGACATCCGTCTGCCGCACGAGTGCGTACGGTGTATCTTTCGTCATGCGTACAACGTATCTTCGCTCCGGCAAAACCGGGTCCCTGCCGCCTAGGGAAGCCGAGTAAGTGTACTAGCCAGAGAAAGATTGACCTAGTACATTGCAGTCGGACGACAACGGCACCAGTAGATCGGAGGGCAGTCATGCCTTCGCCGACGCCGCGCCCGGATCCGCCGTACCGGCGCATCGTGGAGGAGCTTCGCGGCCGAATCTTGTCCGGCGACCTGCGGCCGGGGGACCGGCTACCCTCCGTCCGGCAAATCGCGCAGCGGTGGGGCGTCGCGGTAGCGACCGCGACCAGAGCGATGGCGACTCTCCGTGACAGCGGGCTGGTCGAAACGACGGTCGGTTCCGGTACGGTGGTCAGCAACGACGCCCGCCGCAAGCACCCGGTCGGCCCGGCCGCGTCGCAGTGGCCACGGCAGGCCCGCGCGTTCAAGCAGCCACTGGGCCGGATGCACGTCCTGCGCGCCGCCATCGCGATCGCCGACGCCGAGGGACTCGACGCAGTGTCGATGCGACGTCTCGCGGTCGACCTCGGCGTCGGCCCGATGTCGCTCTACCGGCACGTGGCGAACAAGGACGATCTGGTGACGCAGATGGTCGACGAGGTCTTCGGCGAATCCGAACTACCCGACCCAGGACCACCCGGCTGGCGGGCGAAGCTCGAACTCGTCGCCCACCAACAGTGGGAACTGTGCCGGCGACACCTCTGGCTGCCCAGAGCCGTCTCGTTCACCCGTCCGGCGCTTGTGCCCAACATGATGGCGCACACCGAGTGGATCCTGCGCGCGCTCGACGGACTTGGGCTGCCCATGACGACACGGCTCCGCGAGGCGCTCACGCTCCACGGACTGGTCGCCACCGTCGCGCTGTCCATGGCGGCCGAGGTCGAATCGGAGCAGGAGACCGGTGTCACGCTCGACGGGTGGTTGCTGGCACAGCAGAAGCGAGCCAACCAGACGCTCGACAGTGGAAGATTCCCACTGCTGTCGACGATCCCGACCGAGACGGTGTCGGACCTCAATGGACTGTTCGAGTACGGTCTCGCACGCCATCTCGATGGGTTCGCCACCCTGGTGGAGGATGCTGCCCGAGCGCGGTCATGAGGGCGCGACGGACCGTCGTCTGAGGGGCCCGCTTCCGATGCTGTTGGTCGCCTTCGCGTTCTCGGTCCCGGTCGGGTGGGGTCGGTAGTCTTATCGCCTCGGCCGTCCTGCGGTACTCGGCAGCGAGCGCGAGCAACGGTCCCGCGGCGGTGTCGAGCTTGCGGGCCGAGTCGACCAGGTGTGCCTGGAAGGCGGTGGCGGCCTTGCCCTGCCAATCCTGTTCGGAGCTGAGGGCACCCCACCGCACGTTGTCTGCCATGCCCGCCAAGGCTGCGGCGAGGTTGCCAAACACGTCCGCACAGCCCCGCACCCCGGCCCAGTCACCGGCGACCGGCTTCAGTAGCGATTCGTACGGGTCGTAGGCGCGGTCACAAATGCCCAGCTTGGCGGCGAGCCAGGTGGCGCCCCAGATCACGTCCCGGCTCACTGACGTGGGGCTGGCCGTGTCCCACAGTTGCGGCTCGAACTGGAACGCGTCGTCCTTGTCGTAGTCAGGTACAGCGCGCAGGAGCTGCTGCGGGTCGGTCCGGTCGGCGAACGGCGCCGGTAGGGCGGTGTCCCGGTAGAAGCCCGCGTACTCGGAGCGGTCCAGCGCCCAGTCACGCCGGAAGGCCTGGTCCAATCGCTCAGCGGCCGCAGCGTCGGTCCGTTCGTAGTAGTCGAGCGACTGCCGCAACGTTCCGCCGGTGTCGGCCGCCGTGTACTTCGCGACGTCCTCGACAAGGTCTCGAATGGCCAGCATGGCGTTCTCGTGCTTGGCGCTGATCCGGTTGATGAAACCCGGCCCGTACTCCAACACAGTGTTCGAATCGACGTAGGTCAACCCGGCCCGGGCGTCATCCCCGAGCCGGTCGAACAACGGCGGAAGGCCGCGCAGCGCGGCCACATCGACTGCAAAACCCATGGCACAAGCCCCCGTGTACGCCGACCGATGGCCCCCGTCACCGAAACCGGCTCACACATCGTGCTGCAGCCGCCAACTTCTGTGGGGGCGGCGTGTTGGAGGCAAGTGGCCTTGCTCAGGCGGCGTGCTCGGCGACCAGATGCCCGTCGACATAGGCCCTGATCTGCTGCGGCCGGAAGCCGGCGAAGAGAAGCTTGCGCGCCTTCTCGATGAGCACGGAGTGACGTTCCTCCTGGCCGACCACAAACTCGTACCGCTTGACTAACTCGGCCGACAGGACCCGCAGCTCCTGGCGGACGGGCTGGTCGTCTACCAGGATCGACAGGCCTCCCCAGAATTGCTGAACGAGAATGTCACCTCGTGTCGCTCTTGGACACCGACGTCAAAGTTGAACTTCACTAGCCGATTCTGCCGTACGGGTACAGGCGGTGGTAGCCGGTCCTGCGTCGTCCGGTACTGAGCGAAGGCCCGGAATACCCGGTGGAGCCGAATACGGCTCAGGCATACCTCAATGTCGGAACAATCACCCGTGCGCGCGGGGACTCCGCCGTCGGTCGGCCCCGGCGGCAGCCAGCGGCTCGACGAAAAAATGAAGCGTTCGCGCGCCCGAGGCCGCGGCCACTGCTGGATCCGCTCACTCAGCTAGGCCCAGCCGTCAGGCCGACGCCACCCGATCGCCGCACCGACCGGGTGGCGTCGGCAAGGCTGTCGCCGGCCCCGACGAGAACGTGGAGAAGATAGTCGTCAACGCTGGCTCCGATCCCGTAACCGGCGATTTCCAACATCACCCAACCGTGCATCATCGCCCAGACCTGGACGGTCAGATCCCAGTGCGGGCCGGCCCGGAACCGGCCCGCCTCGATGCTTCGGCGGACGTGCACGTCGGCGGCGCCGAGGGTGAGCGAATCGAGTTCGAGATCGCGAGGCTTCAGGCCGAAGTGGGCTTGCGCGACGCCGCCCAGCATGACGGCGTACAGATGGGGGTCGGCCAGTGCGCTGTCTCGGTACGCCCGGGCGAGGCGGGCCAGATCGGTGACCGGATCGTCGGTCGGGCGGACCGCCGCCAGCCGCTCGGCGAGCCGGTCGAGCCCCATCTGCACGATCGCCTCGACCAGGTCGGGGACACCCCCGAAATGGGTGTAGATGGCCATCGTGGAGGTGCCGACCTCGGCCGCCAGCCGGCGCGCCGAGAGCGCGGCCGGGCCGTCCGAGCTGAGCAGGCGGCACCCGACGGTCATCAGCGCCTCCCGTACCTCGGCGGTGGCCGACGGGGCGCCCCGCCCGCGGGCCGGCGTCGTCCGGCGGGCCGGCGTCACCGGCCACTCCGGGCGGTTGCCGGCGACCGGCCGGCCCGCAGGTCCACGACGGTGGCGATCTGCGAGGCGATCGACCGGGCCCAGGCCCGGTAGCCGATCTGCGACGGGTGGAAGCCGTCGGAGGCGAAGAAGTCGGCCAGCGGCACGAGCAGGTCATCGGCCGGCAGGCGGTAGACGTCGGGGTCGCGCCGGGCCAGCAACCGCAGGCGCCGGTTGTACCGCTCGGCCAGCAGGCCCAGCGACCGCCGCAGCGGCGCCGGCAGCCCGATGAACTGCCGGACCGGTGGGAGCTGGATGAACAGGATCGGCACCGAGCGGTCGAGCCGGTGGCGGATCCGGTCGATCAGGGCGAGCAAGTCGCGCTCCCAGAGCCACGGCGGGAGCAGCCGGGTCACGTCGTTGACCCCGATGGACACGACCACCAGGTCGGGGCGCCACTGCGTGCACGGGTCGCTGAGGTGCCGCAGGAAGTAGGTGTCGAGGGTGCGCGCGCGGGCCCCGGTGCGCCCCAGTACCCGCCAGCAGACGCGCCGGCCAGTCAGCCCGGCCACCGCGGTGGCGAGCTGACCGGCCAGGGCGCCGTCCAGGTGGTCGGCTCCGACGCCGGTGACGGCCGAGTCGCCGACGATCACCATCCGGATGACGGGTCCGTCGCCGGAGGCTTCGCCGAGATGGTCGCCGGCGGCGTCGGGCAGTCGGGGCATCTGCCGCAGGAAACGGGGCAACCACCGGTTCGCCGCCATGCCGACCACCTCGTTCGCCGTGCAAATAACATCGTTATGACACAGTGGACCTTAACAGCCAGGGCCGGACCGAGGCAACGGAAGGCCCCTCGCCCGGGTCCGGTGCCGCCAACCCGTGCCGGAAGACGTACACCACGACCTGAGTGCGGTCCCGCAGCCCGAACTTGGTGGCGATGTGGTGGATCTGTGGGCGCACCGTGGTCGCCGAGATGGAGAGCCTGCGCGCGATCTCCGGGTTGGCGACGCCGTCGCACAGCAGGGCGATCACTTCGAGCTCCCGGCGGCTCAGGCTGGCGGCCACCGGCCTTCGGCGCGGCCCGGGCCGGTCGATCCGGACCCCTTCGAGCAGGTAGCGGGTGGGCGGCGGGGACAGGAACGCCTCGCCGGCGGCGACCGCCCGGATCGCCATCGCGATGTGGCCGACCGGGTCGTCCCGGTGGACCACCGCCCGCACTCCGTGGTGGATCGCCTGCAGGGCGCTCGCGTGCTCGGCGCCGGAGCACAGGGCGACGATGTGCGGCTCGGCGGTGCCGTCGCCCGGGCCGTCCGGCCGGTCGTCGAGCGTGCGTTGCATCAGGTCGATCACAATCACCTCGGGCGCGCGCGGGTGCACAGTGGTCACCACGCCGTCGTCGGCGAGGATGGTGTCCGGCTCGTTACGCAGGGCCGCGGCGACGCCGGCGCGGACTATGGACGGGAGTTCTCTCAGAGCAGTTGTATCTCAGCCGGTTTTCCATCCTCCGGCTACTGTGTTGCGCACGATGACACGACAAAGAATCCAGGCGTGTGCCACGTCGTCGGCCCATTTCCGTATGTAATGTAGCTGTGATCGCCGGCCAATTTCAACAACCAATACCTGATCCGGCAGCGACGAATCCGATCCAGGTCGCCCTTCGAGAGTGAGGTCGAGCGCTGACCCATTATTCTCTGACTCCCAGTCTCCAGATAAGCACCACTTCAATTCCACGATCCGCTTCCTGAAGTCCGTGCCATCGTTGCCTAGGTCGCCAAGCGGAATCGCTGTCGGGTGGCAATGCCCCCGAATCGGGCGCTCAGCGCGCCCGTAATCCATCTGCGCATGCACCTTGAACGATGCACTGATTCCGCACGGGAGGTTCGACTCCCCTCGGACCACATTGCCGCATCCATTCTGTGTCTCGCGCCCCTGCGGCCAAGCACACCCGACCACGGGAATTCGCCTTCAGCTGTGCGTGCGTGCAACGCCTTGATGATCAGACCAGTCGTCGGCGATGGTCCATGCTTTCGGGTTGGGCGCTGCAGTTGCAGCCCAACGGTCCGACCGTCCCGCCGTTGACCTGACCCACCAGCGGATCAAACGCCGGCCCCACCTTGTAGAGGGGCGAGGCCATCGTAGGCACTGGTGACGGTCCTGAGGAGCTCGACGTTGCTCGGGTAGGTCGCCGAGAGGAGTTCGCGTATTGCGGGTTCACGGTCATAGTCGTCGGCCAGACGTAAGCCGAGGATGACGTTGGCCATCATGCCGGCGGCGAGGGTCTGACTGGCTTGTTCGGGTGTGAGATCGCCGCGGTTGACGAGCACTCGGTAGACGCGGAGGAAGCCGTCTCTGGCGAGTGGCCCGATCTCCGGATCGGTGCCGGCGGTGAAGGCGTGCGCGAGGCAGAGTTGCAACCCCTGCTCCTTGAACAGTTGAAGGTAGGCGACACCGATACGCGGTGCGAGGTCGCCAGGTGCGTCGTCGTCGATCGTCTGCTCGAACACCTCGACCACTCTGTCGAGCGCGTGCTCGATCGCGGCTCGGATGAGCGCGTCTTTGCTGCCGAACAGGGACACCACGTAGGGCTGGCTCACGGCGGCCTCGCGGGCGATGTCTGCCGTGGTGGTTGCGGCGAAGCCCTTGCTGCCGAAGATCCGGATCGCCGCAGCGAGCACGGAAGCGCGTCGCTGGGACGAGGAGACTCGTTTCTGGCCCATGGTTGACATGTTATCAATCAATCAATAACCTCTGCGATGCGCTGCCGATCGGCCACCTCGGCGGGAGCAACGGCGATCGCGGCGATCGGCTCCAGCCGTGCTTTCTCGTGTGCGGTGTCACGTCGCGGATGCTGCGCCACAGCTCGCCGATGGGGCGTGACACTGTGCAGTCCGGCACGATGAGAGGACCGGGTATGGACGTGCTGATGTTCGCCACCGTCGCCGTGCTGGGGTTCACGGCCTGCGCCGAGTTCGGCTCCTATGCTTTTGTGCATCCGGTGGTCAAGCGTCTGGCGCCGCGCGACCACATCCTGGTCGAACAGGGTCTGCTGCGTACCTTCGGGATTGTGATGCCGGTGCTGATGACGGCCTCGCTCGTGCTGGCTATCAGCTACGCGGCCCGCCCTGATGGGACGGGGTTGCCCGAGGTGTTGCGTTGGGTTGCGGCCGCGACCTGGGCCACGGGCATCGTCACGACCGTCGTCGTGAACGTGCCGATCAACCTGTCCACACTGCGCTGGGACAAGGATTTCCCTCCGGAGCGCTGGCAAGAGCGCCGTAACCGCTGGGAGTGGTTTCAGGGATACCGTTCGTGGGCCTATCTCGCGGCCTTCCTGCTCGTCGCTCTCTCGGTCGCCACGGTCGACTGAGAGAGTGTTGGGTTACCCGTTGACCACGTGAAGTGAGTTGATGGGATCCGTTGTGGTGTAAGGGATTACAGAAGCGGATACCGGATCAGGTGCGACCGGCTTGCCGACGGTCAGTCGCGGCCAGTACCCGCTTGGCTTTGGACGCGGTGCCCGTGGGACGAGGTGGCGTGGCCTTCGTGGTCGTCGTCTACCTCGTAATCTTCCGTACCCGGACGGCCTGTCATGAGGCGCCTCATGACACTTCAGGTCAGGAGTTCGCGGGCCAGGGCCTCGGTCCACCAGCGTTCGACTTGATCGGGTTGCCAGCCGCGTTCGTCGGTGAGTGTGGTGTAGACGTCGATGTTGCAGATCGCCGCGTAGATATCGACGGCCGATGGAATGTCCAATCCTTGCCGGAGAACGCCGCCCGGCCACGACGAGAACACCTGGATCCTGGTTTCGTCCCCCCGCTGACGGCCGTCGCGGTAGACGCTCGCCAGCTCGGGCTCGGTGCGGCCCGCCTCGCGTACGAGCGCGATGATGTCACCGGCGCGCTCGAAGAGGCGCCGGTCGTAGCCGGCCATCGCCGCGAGCTGCCGCACCGGATCGTTCTCGGCCCCTTCCAGTTCGGCGAGCGACTGCGATGGATTTGCGGCGATGTCTGCCGCATCGGCCAGGGCTTGGATCAGCCCGGTCTTGTTCCCGTACACCGCGTAGACGGTCGGCACCGAGACCCCCGCCTCCCGTGCCACGTCACGTACCGTGGTCGCCGCCCAGCCCCGGGAGAGGAACAGTCGACGAGCGGCGCTGGCGATCTCACCCCTGGTCTCTGCCGCTTGCGCCGCCCGGCGCAGTGATTCGTACCTCCGCCTACCTGTCTCGGCGGTCAATGGCTTGCCTCCTTCAGTTTTCGGGCCTTATATTGAATATATGTTGCGTAAACTCGGCGTCGGAAGCACCTGGACGTTCTCGCGGATCGCCGGACTGGCCGGACTCGGCTTCGCCATCCTGATCGCCTCCACCAACGCCTTCCTGGTGCCAGCCGGCCTGCCCCACACCGGCGCTGAGACCAACGACGTTGTCCAGTTTTTCACCACCCAACAGAACACCGTCGGCCTCGCGTCAGCACTCGCACCGATCGCCTGGGTGCTGGCCACCCTCTTCGGCGCCGGCGCGGTCTCCGTGCTGTGGCGAACCGACCGCGAGCAAGGCACAGCCTGGTCCCTGGTCGGGTTCGCCGGGGTGATCATGCAGAACATCACCTTCACCGGCGTGATGGCCACCCGGCTCGCGCTCGCGTCAACGACCGCGCAGGACAGCAGCACGATCGCCGGGCTCTGGGCACTACACAACGCGCTGTTCATCTTCAATGGCACCTTCCTGGCACTGGCCATGACCGGCCTGTCCATCAGCGGCCGACGCGCCGGCCTGATCCGCCGCTGGCACAGCGGGATCGGTTTGCTTGCCGCCGCACTCCAGTTCGGCTCGGCCGTGCTGAGCCCTCTGGCCATCGACGACCCCGGTACGGTCGCTCTCCTCGGCCTTGTCGGCTGGCTAATCTGGGTCGTGTGGATCGTCGCCTACGGCATCACCCTGATCCGCCCGACATCCGTTCCCATCCAGGCGATACCGAATAACCGACGCACCGGTCCCGTTGAGTGATTTCGATCAGGCCATCGGCAGGCCGATCTACCCAATGGCCAGCGTCGCCATCCAGCACAGCAGCGCGTCGAACCGCCGAAGAGCGCGCAGGCATAGACATCCCTCATCGCATGAGCGCGCACCGCGTCGGGTCGTGGAGGCGCGTCCGGCTGAGAGGGCTCGTGACAAAGACGGGTGCCGAACGCCTGGCGCGGGACCTAGGTGGGCTGATCTTCAGCTGAGCGGGATGGCGCCGATAAGGCGTATCCCACGTCGGGCATCGGTCCGTGGCGGTCCACCGAGACGAACCCCTTGCCCGGGGTAGGCCAGTCGCGACGGGCGGGCGCACGCTGTTTTCTGGTGACGGCACGTCCCCGATGGCGGGGGAGTGGGGCGCGGTGGGACCCAGCACTGTCATGTCTGCCAGGCCCCCGTTTACCCCCCGAAAACCCCCGTCTGCCGTTGACAATCAGTGACAAGGAGCGACCAGCATTTGATCGTGTCTGTGCAGCTCAACGCCTATTTTTGACAAGCAATGACAAGCCTTGAACGAGGCTCGACATGAGGCTGTCGTGGGTTCGAATCCCTCGTTGTTCTCGAGCGCTGGGCCGTGCTGGTGCTGGCTCGAACAGTTCTAGTTGCCGGGGACGGTCAGCCGCGCATGGTCGGGTAGTGAGGTCAGTACTCGGCGCTGGCCGGTGGCGGGGTCGACGGCGACCAGTTCAGCGGCGTGGGCGGTCCAGCGTTGCAGGAGGATTTCGGTGCCGGCGAGACCGAGGAATTGCTCACCTTGGTCATTCTTGGGCATCACGAGGTCGATCCGGCCGGCTGGTTGGCCGGACCGCAGGTCTACTCCGACCAATGTCCAGGGGGTTACTTCGTCCGTCTGTTCCGCCTGGCCGGTCGGGGTGGGCTCTGGGCGGGTGACCAGAGCCCATACGCTCGGTGGATTGCCTCCGCCGCGGATGATCGGGACGACCGCGTTGCGGATGTCGCCGGGGCCTACCTGCTGGGTGGTGGGGATCGACACCGAGCGGGCGTTGCCGCCGTCGACGTCTTGGATGGCGATGGTGAGCTGGCGGCGCGGTCGGAGGTTCGCGCCGAGGTTGAACTCCGCGGTGGCCAGTTCGCGCCCGTCGAGGAATGCCAGCATTCGACGGGCCGGCATCGCGGGTAACGCCAGCGGGCGCAGCTCCCCGCTGGGCAGGGTGAATGCCGTGTACGTCTCGCTGGTGCCGGTGGTTTGCCCGAGCAGCAGCGCCTGCCCGTCGGTGGACCACTGCCGCAGTTCGTACCCGGGCGGGACGGCGGTGGTCCCGGTGAGGTCGCGGATCCACCACTGCCGGTCTCGGCGTTGGGCTAGCCACCGTCCGTCCGGGGAGAGCGCGTGGTTGAACTCGACTGTGGTGACCGTACCGATGGCGAATTGGTCACCGGTGGCGGTCACCAGGTAGATCGGTAGCCGAGGCAGGCCACCGCTTCCGGCGGTGAAGCTGTCGGGATCGTTGATCTGGTAGAGCAGGGCTCCCCGTCCGACGGCCCGGTCGGTGGGTAGGGCGGTCGGGTTGGCTGGTGGCAGCAGTCGGTCGGGTAGCCCGGCGAAGAGTTCCCGGGCCGTATCGGGGGTAGTGACCTCGGCGGATGCCGGTGACGGGGTGGCCGTTGTCCGCCAGACTGCCACTCCGGCGGCCCCGCTGGCCAGTGCCCCGGCCAGCGCGATCGCGAGCCATGCCCGGCGTCGGTGCGGTCGCGGCGGCGTGACGGGTGCAGGTCCCGGTGCCATGGTTTCCATTGTCGTTCCCCCGATCCGGGCGTCCTGCCCGCCGCACAGCTCACGGGAGTTGCACCGGAGGGTCAACGGCCCGGTCAGACCCGACATCCAATCGTGATCTTGGCGGAGTTCGGCCCTTGATGAGCACCTTGCGCAGCCGGGCGGTGAAGCCGGCGGGCCCTGACCGAAGCGAACGTGACTGCGAAGGAGCATCGTCGGTGTGACACCGAGTGCGTCGGCCAGTGCCTAAGTGCTGTGTTCGCAGGGCTTACCGCCAACCCGCCAACAGCCTTCCGGCGGCTGCCGTCAAGGGGCGTGGGCCGTGCAGTCGTCTGGGACCTCGATGCTCCCTGCGGCGTTCGTAGTCGTAGCTGGGTTTGGAAGTAAGCAATACCAATCGCCCTGCCGTCGCTGAGGGCGCGGCGTCGCCAGGTCGTTCTCGACCACGGGCGGTGGTTGGCTGGAGGCACGGTCGATCCACCGGCCGGAGTTTCGGCGAGGGGCGCCGCCACGTCAGTGATGAAGTGGTGTTTGGAGCTTGGTGCGCGGCAGTCGACCGGACTCCGCACCGATCTGGGCCGCATCTGGGCACACGAATTCGGGGCCATCGATCAATGCCCCCGACACGTCATGCCGCTTAGCGGCGGATGGCCGAGGCCGGTGTCACGTTCGTCCGAGAGCCACGGGCCGAGCCCTGTGGCCGGGGTGGCGGCCACCGTTCCACGATCGACCGGACAAGCCCTGGCCGAACGAGAAGCCGGCCCGTCACGCTCAACTTCACGAGTCCACCCGGTGCTCCTCCCGCCTGGCTACAGACGGAAAGTGGGCCGGGCGGACCGTACGTTCGTGACCTCGGCACCCGGCTTTCGGCGCTCAGAAGCCCGGCTTTCGGCCGGTGGATGATCAGCAGCGGAAGGTTCGGTGAATTGGGTCGTCTCGGGTTGCCGAGTGTGGAGCGAGCACCGCAGGGTTGGGGACCGACTGCGGTTCCCCCCAACCACGGAAGTGCATGCCTGTGCGTCTGCTGGCGTTCCTCGCCGCCCTTGTTGCCGTGTTCCTCGTCGCCGCTCCGGCGCAGGTGCAGGCGCACGTCCGCGCGACCTCGGTTGCGGTCGACCTGCGCAGCCAGGGCGACGGCGTCACGGCTGTCGTCGACGTGGAGTACGACGTCCTCGCCCGGCTGTTGAGCCTCGACGGTGCGCTGAGCCCGGACGCGGTCGGCGTGGACGGCGCGGCCGCCGAGGTGCCGACCGAGGCGCGGCGCAGTGCGCTGGACGCGCACGCGAGCGACGTGGCGACGTACGTCGGCGAGCGGCTGCGGCTGAGCCGCAGCTCGATCGGGTGTACCGCTAAGGACGACGCCCGCGTTGAACTTGCCGACTCCGGTGCGGTGCGGGTCGCGCTCGCCTACGACTGTCCGGCGTCCGGCGCGTTGACCGTCCGCAGCGACATCTTCCGCGTCTCCGACGGCGTCATTGACGACACGACCACGATGGTGGCCTACGACATCGGCGGCCGCCGCGGTGCGATGTTGCTCGACAGTGCCCGCACCAGCGTCACGGTGGGGCGCACCGACCTACTCAGCGAGATCCCGCGGTTCGTCCGGCTTGGGGCGGAGCACCTGCTCTTCGGGCTCGACCACGTGCTGTTCCTGCTGGCGCTGCTGCTGGGCGCGAAGCGGCTGCGCGACGTCGTCGAGGTCGCCACGGCCTTCACGGTCGCACACTCGGTGACCCTGGTGCTGGCCGCGGTCGGCTGGGTCAGCGTGCCCGGGTGGATCGTCGAGCCGCTCATCGCGCTGTCGATCGCGTTCGTCGCGGTCGACAACCTGCTGTCGCCGAGGACGAGCCACCGGCTGCCCGTGGTCTTCGGCTTCGGGCTGCTGCACGGGCTCGGCTTCGCGGGCGCGATCAGCGTTGACGGCCCGCTGTCGGCCTCGACGCTGGCCGACCTGGTCTCCTTCAACGTCGGCATCGAACTCGTCCAGTTGACGATCATCGGGCTCGCCTTCCCGGGACTGCTGTTCCTGCGCAGGGCGGCGACCACGCCGGTCGCCGCTCGCGTCCTCACGCTCGGCACCGTCGCGGCGACCGTCGCCGTCGCTGGTGCCGGTCTGGTCTGGTTCGTCGAACGGTCGCCGATCCTGACCTGACACCCCGTTCCCACCCCCATCCGAAGGATCCCGATGTCCACGTTCAGCTGGACACGCGCGCGCCTGCGCGTCGTCCTGTACACCACGACGCTGGGGCTCGCCGCCAGCGTCGTGGCGGGCCCGCTCACGTCATACGTGGCGTACGCGATCGACCCGCCGGAAGCCACCGTCAGTGGCGTCGTGTACGTCGACGCCAACGGCGACGGCGTTCGGAACGACGGCGAGGCCGGTCTGGCCGGCGTCCGCGTCTCCGACGGCGTCGTCGCCACCACGACCGCAGCCGACGGCACCTACTCTCTGACAATCTCGACCGACCGCCGCACGACCGACATCGTGTGGGCCACCCAGCCCCGCGGCTACCAATTCGGCCTCGACGAGTTCAAGGAGCCCAGGTTCTGGGCCAACCTCGGCCAGCTCGTCGATGGCGCGACGCCCGCGGCGGACTTCGCCCTCGAGCGCGACCGGTTCTCCGACGGGGACAACTTCTCCTGGGCGAACATCGCCGACCCGCACGTCAACGCACAGCTGCCCGACCAGATCCGCGAGATCAACTCTACGGGCACGGACCTGCGCTTCATCGCGGTCAGTGGTGACCTCACCAACGACGCCAGCCAGGGGCAGTTCGACACGTATCGTCGCGGTACCCAGCAGTCGGGCGTCGGCGTGTGGCCGGCCGTGGGCAACCACGAGTACGCGGGCGGGTCGGAGTACGCGGCCAAGATCGACAACTATCGCAAGAACGTCGGTCCGGAGTGGTACTCGTTCAACTACGGCAATCGGCACTTCGTGGTGCTCGAGAACAACGGCTCGGCGCCGTTCGACGAGGAGCTGAACTGGCTCAAGGACGACCTCGCCGCGAACGTTCCGCTCGACCGCGACCCGCGCAACGACATTGAAGTTGTCGTCCTCACCCACCAGCCGATGAACGTCCCGTTCGGCTCGCCATCGACGTACGACGCCTTTGGTGACGTGCTCGAACAGTACAAGGCGCAGCTGATTCTGGTCGGCCACGAGCACTCCAACCACGTCGAGAACAACTCGGCGTTCGCCTCGACCGCCAAGCACATCCAGACCGTGTCGAGCTCCTACACAATCGACAACGCGCCCCGCGGCTTCCGCTACATCCACATGGCCGGTCCGGACTTCGACAACCCGTTCCGGATGTACGGCGAGAATGAGCACCTCACCATCGTCAGCCCCGCGCCCGACTCGAAGGTGCCAGCCGCGAAGTTCCCGGGCATCCAGGTCAACGCCTACGACACCGGCGACGAGGTGGTCTCGGCGCGCTACCGGATCGACGGCGCCAAGAACTGGATGCCGCTGCACCACAGCGGCGAGTTCACCTGGCAGAGCAACCTGCCCAACAGCCTGCAGAAGGTCGGTAAGCACCGCATCGACGTGATGGTGGTCGACGCGGCGGGCAAAACCTGGACCAAATCGGCGGACTTCACCCTCACCCGCGAGCCGGCGCTCAAGCCGGTCGCCGGCGGTGACTGGAACCAGCACCACGGCAACGAGGCCCACTCCGGTGTCGCGCCAGCACAGGAGGCCGGCCGCCGCCTGGCCTGGAGCTTCCGCACCGACGGCACCTTCCTCACCGGGTCGCCGGTCATCCACGACGGCGTCGTCTACGCAGGCACCCGCGACGAGAACGGAGACGGTAACAGCCGGATCCACGCCGTCCAGCTCAAGGACGGCAAGGAGCTGTGGAACTTCGAGGTGCCGCAGTCGATCCACGGCAGCCTCGCCTACGGCGACGGCTTGATCTTCGCGCCGACCCTCGGCTCGGAGCTCTACGCCGTCGACGCGAGGACCGGCAAGCTGCGCTGGAAGGCCCTGCCCGAGCAGGCACCGGCCCCGAACAACCAGCGCACCTACGGCTACTACTCGCCGGCCGTCTCCGGCCACACCGTGCTCTGGCCCTACCAGACCCGCTTCGGCATCGGCAGCCAGGGCGTCCTCAAGGCGCTCGACACCCGCACCGGGCGGCAGATCTGGGCCTCCCCGATGTCCGGCGCGACCATGAGCGACGGTACGCCCGCCGTCATGGACGGCACCGTGTACGTCGGCAACGAGACCGCCGACCGCGTGCTCGCCTACGACCTGGCCACCGGTGCCCGCAAGTGGACCGGAACCGAGTCGCTCGGCAGCTGGCAGGACGGCGTACCGACCGCGGCCGAGGGAAAGGTCTTCATCGGCGCCAACAACGGCATCGCCGCCCGTGACGCCAAGACCGGCGCGACGCTGTGGACCTACCGGAGCTCGCGCTCCTCGCTCGTCTCGAGCGGCTCGACCCCGAGCGCCGCGGCCGTCAAGGACGGCGTCGTCTACATGGGCTTCCCGAGCGGCGCCGTCGTCGCCCTCGACGCCCAGAACGGCAACGTTCTCTGGGAGCGGGCGCTGCCCGGCGACATCTACCACGGTGGTGTCATGTCCAGCCCGGTCGTGGCTGGCGACACGCTCTTCGT
The DNA here is from genome assembly GCF_015751785.1 of Micromonospora vinacea. Taxonomy (NCBI): domain Bacteria; kingdom Bacillati; phylum Actinomycetota; class Actinomycetes; order Micromonosporales; family Micromonosporaceae; genus Micromonospora; species Micromonospora vinacea. The sequence continues at coordinate 4,594,969 of NZ_JADOTY010000001.1, forward strand.
CGGCGCCAACAACGGCAGGTTCTACGCCCTGGCCACCGACACCGGCCAGATCCTGTGGAGCCACGAAATCGGCACCTGGGTGGGCGCCGGTCCGGCCGTCAGCGGCAACACCGTCGTGACGGGCGCCTGGGACGGCAACCTCTACGCCTACGTGCCGGGCGGCGAGTCCGCGCAGCGCTGGGCGACCGTGACCGGCACGGTCAGCGATCCGGAGACGGGCGCTCCGATCGCCGGCGCGAAGGTCACCGCCGTTGCCACCGGTCAGGACACCGCAGTAACCAGCACTGACGCCCGGGGCCAGTACCGGATCGGTCTGCCGGCGTCGACCTGGACCGTCACGGCGGCCAAGCGCGGCCTGATCGCCGACGACCGCTCGGCGGCCAGCGTCACGGTCCGCACCACCGGCAACGCGACCGCTGACCTCAAGCTGATCAAGGTGATCCACCCGACCGCCGGCACGTCGACGTACGCGCCGGACTACGGCAACGGCAGCACGCGCACGGACGTCGTCACGGGCACGGAGTACTACTACCTGGCCAACAATAAGATCCGGGCCTCCGTGACGCCGTACGCCGCCGGCAACAACGGCATCGGCGGTCTGGGCCAGGGGGCGCTGTCGGACCTCATGCTCAACGACGCCAACGGCGCCGAGACCCTCGACTGGGGCGAGATGCTGCTGCGTCCGAGCCTCACGCCGCCCGACTCGTGGGACCGGCCGAACGACCAGCTCGATCTGCCCGGCCTCGCGGTCGACGGCGCTGCCGTGGTCGGCGACGGTCAGTACCGGGCGAACCCGGCCATCAAGGCGCAGGTCCGCTACGAGACTCTGCCCGACGCTCCGATCGTGAAGATGACGGTCAAGCTGACCAACACCGGCACGACGGGCTACCAAGGCTACTTCAACTACATGATCGACCCCGACAGCTCGGTCGACAACGGCCGGATCCCCGGGTTCAGCGGTACCAACCCGGGTCTGAAGACCTCGGGCTGGACCGGGAACTACGTCTACGTCGGTGCTGACGCGGCCACCACGAACGGCCAGGCCGCCCACGGTCTCGCGTGGGCACTGGACATGCCGACCGCGGTCGGTGCATACGGCTACGTCGAGGGCCTCTACTACGACGCCACGATGGCGCCCGGTGCGACGAAGCAGTTCAGCTTCTACCACCTGACCGACTACGCGACCGCCGGTGGCGACCCCACGCGCAACATCGCGAATTGGGCTGACGAGATCGACCTGCACGACGCAGCTGTCCCGGATGCCGCTCGTGCGTCCGGCGCCATCACCGCCGGCGGCGCCGCCGTCTCCGGTGCCCGCGTCGCCCTCGAGCAGGCCGGCACGGTGGTCGCGACCACGAGCACCGACGCCCAGGGCAAGTACCTCGTCAAGGCCCCGACCGGTCAGTACGACGTCCGGGTGTCCAAGCTGGGCTACCAGGCAGCCGCCGGCACGGTCACCGTGCCGGCGGTGGGCAGCGGCGTCGCCGACGTCGCGCTGAGCCCGGTCACGGTCGAGGCGAGCTACGGCAAGCAGATCGGCTCGGGTCTGGTCGAGGCGGGCTACGGCGACGTCATGCTCGAGAACGACAAGCTCTCGATGGCGATCGCCGACGCCTACAACGACTCGCAGCTCTCCGGTGGCACCCGCGGCAAGCCGGTCGACATCGCGGTCCGCGGCATGGCCGACCAGTTCGACTGGATCAACCTGCCCTACGTCTCGGCGACCCAGCCGACCGGCGATAGCGCGTGGGACAACCGGTCGGTGGCGGCGACCGACGTCCAGATCGTGCAGGCGACCGGCGACAAGGCCGTCGTCCGGGTCTCCGGGCCGGTCAAAGGCATCACGGGTCTGACGGCGACGACGACGTACACGCTGAAGCCGGGCGACAACTTCGCCACGGTCTCGACGGAGCTGAGCAACTCCGGCTCGGCTCCCCTCAGCGTGTGGACCGGCGACGCGATGGACCACGACGCGGCCGGCCAGGCCAGTGTCATCCCGGGTGCCGGCATCGTGACGCCGGGTGCGACGGCGGCGTACTCCCCGAGCAAGCCGTACATCGGCATGACCGGGACCGACCCGCAGGTCTTCGGTCTCGTCTACGGCACACCGGCCAGCGCCTTCGACGTCTACGCCGCGGGCAACTGGGTGATGAGTCGGTTCAACGTCGACGTGCCGGCGGGTGGTTCGTACACCCTCACTCGCAAACTGGTCGTCACCCCGGGCACCGACGCGGTGGGAATCCTCGACGGCGTCCCCACGCCGTAACGCACACGCACCCCACCACACGGGGCCGGCCCGGAATCCAACCGGGCCGGCCCCGTGCGCCGAGCCGACGATCCTGGCGGCATGTCCTGGCGGTGGACGGGTCGGTCCGTTAGGCAGCCCATACGCTGTCAGGGCTGGACGCGGTAGGACCGGTATCGGAGGTGATCACGTTGTACCCCTGCGAGCTCGTCAACGGCCCGCAACGGCACAACGAGTCGTGCCGTCCTCGCGGTCTCCGTCCATCCACGCAGCACGGCGAGCCAATCGATGCGGTCAGGCCGCTGCCAGGTGTGGAAGACGTTCGTATCGAGGAAGAACGGCAGGCCGGGCTGGGCGGCGAGCTTCGTCAGGGCGTCGAGCTCGGCGCGTGCCAGGTCGAGCTCGCGGATCACGTCGCAGATGACCCAGCGGTACGCCGAGGTGGTCCTTGCCGCCCTGGAAGCGGCGGACGCCACGCTGGCCGCCGCCCGCGGGGGGCGGCCGGAGCTGCCGAGATGAGTGCGTCCCAGTGGGAGCGGGCTGCACATCGTCGCTATGGTCGGTGTCGTGGAAACACTGGGCCGACTTGCCGGAGTCACGGTCGACTGCCGGGATCCGCAGCGACTGGCTGACTTCTGGTCCGTGGTGCTTGGAGGACGCGTGACGGAGTCTCTTCCCGGCTGGCGGCGCGTCACTGTCGCCGGGGGCGGCCCGGTGCTGACATTCCAGCCGGTCCCGGAGCCCAAGGCCGGCAAGACGCGACTACACCTCGACATCGCCGTTAGCGACGTTGACGAAGCGGTCGATCGGATCGGGATGTTGGGCGGGCGGTGGACAGGTGAACGGCATGACTACCAAGAGGGCGCAGTCCTCGTCATGACCGACCCGGAGGACAACGAGTTCTGCGTCGTGCAGTACTACCGGGTGTGATCTGGTTAGGCTTTCGACCGAGCATCCGAGACCTGCTGATGGTGTCGTACGCACCGTCGTCGTTGCACACTGATCACAAGCGGCCGCGAGAGCGTGGAGCCGTCGACACACTCTTCTGCCGCTGTCTGCGCGCTGCAGGCTTGTCTCGACGGTCGACGAACGCTCTGCCGCGACACGTATCCAGGATGCGTCGCGTGTCGTCGTCCCGCATGTTCGGTATCAGCTTCTACGGCGTCTTGGGCTGCCGAACGCAGTCCATCGGAGATTGAATCCCCTCCTCGTCGAGCGCGAGCCATTTGGGCAACGGCGAGGTGGAGCCTTTACACGGGACCTGGCTCAGAGGAGACGAGGACGTCTGGGCGCGGACGGCGACGGCATGGACGGCGTGTTGCGCTGACGTCCAGGGCGCCCGGATGTGGGAGCCGTCGATCACCGCCCTCGACATGCCAGCTGATCGGTGGCCCGCAGCCTGCCGAGCAGGATCTCGTGCAGTCGTTGCCATGCGCCGGCGTCGTTCCAGCCCCGCAACCTGCGCCAGCAGGTCTCCCCAAAGCCGAACCCCAACTCCTGGGGCAGGAACCTTCACGGAATCGCGGTGTGAAGCATGAACAGGATTCCGCACAACACTCTGCGGTCGTCGAGGCGCTTACGCCCGGGGAACCGGTGCCGGCGTGGTGGTCGGGGTGGCAACAGTGGTTCGATCTCGGCCCAGAGTTCGTCCGAGACGATCCACGGCGGCTGCTCACCCCTCCTCACGTTCAGACAGAACGGTCCTCGTGTCCCGAGGGCACGCCCAACATCGATTCGTTAGGGGTTCTTGGTGTTGGTGTCGATGGTGTAGACCACGTCTGGCCCGACGTCATGGCGGGTGATGCCGGGTACGTCGGGGATGTCAAGCAGTGGTTCGTAGGGGGTGCCTTGGACCCGGTTGCGCAGCAGGACGACGCTGCGGATGCCGAGCTGGTGCAACCGATCCAAGGCCGGCTCGCTGGGGAAGGTCGTCATAACGTCGCGGGTCGCCTGACGGTTGGGTGTGGTGTAGCTGGCCGCACCGTTGACCATGGCGGGAAAACCGTCGGTCGACCAAAGTAGGACGTGGAGGTCACTGCCGTCGTCGGACGGCAATACCATGATCGGAGCGTGCGCGGAGGCTAGCGCCATCGCGGCCGGTTTGGCTGGGGTTTGGGGGTGGTTCAGGTCAGGCAGGCCCTCAGCTAGCACGAGGACCAGCAACGGAACGGTCAGTAGCCGTGCCGCTCCCACCGACCATTCCGGCTTGGCGCCCCTGCGAGCCACCTCGGCCAGGTGGGTAACCAGGCCGGCCGCGAGGATGGCCAGGCAGAGAGTGGGCCACAAGATCAACCGGCCTGGTGTACGGGATCCATCGAACCCGGGCACGTAAAGATAGAGCAGGCGGTAGATCGGCCCGTTCGTGCCCAGCGCGAACAACACTCCGACGACCGCCCCAAACAGCAGCAGAAGCCGTTGCACCGGTGACCAGCGGGATAGGAACAGGCCGGCGAAGGCCAGTAGATACAGTGCATACCCGCATAGCAGCACTTTCTCAGTCGGTACGCCACCAAGAGCGGTGCGGGCGCCGTTGTGCAGGGTGCCCCAGGGCAGCGAGGACTGCGGCGCCACGAGAAGTCCGCGCAGTGTCGGGGAGAAGTGCGCAACGTAGTCCCAGTCCCGGGTGACAGCTGGGTTGAGCTCGCGCACGTGTTGGTACGCGTACGCGAAGTATCCGGTCACCGCGGTGAAGACCAGCCCGCCGATCAGATCACCGACGATCAGCCGGCGGCCAAGGCGTGGGCGGTGGATCAGCCAGGCTGTCAGTGTGATCAGGCAGAGGGCGGCGAGGACGTATACGAATCCCAGCCCCACGCCGAAGCCTAGGCTGACCTGCCAGGCCGCGACCAGCCAGCCAGCGAACGCCCATCCCGGCCGGACTCGTTCGGCAAGGTAGCCGCGGGTGAGCGAGAGTCCGTGACCGCGCGCCAGCATCGCCAGGGCCAGTGTGATACCACCGGTGGAGAGAATATTCAAATGGCCGTCGTGGCCGTAGCGCCAGGGCGCGTAGGCGAGGGCGGCCCCGGCTACCGCGGCGGCGACCTTGTTCGCGCCAAGTTGGCGCAGGAGCGCGTAGCCGCCGAGGAAGGCGAGCGCGAAAGCCAGCACGAACAGGATGTTGTAGCGCAGTACGGCGCCGACTACACCGCTGCCTATCAGCCCTGCCGGGGCATAGCCGAGCAGGCTGTCGTTCAGGGCTAGGCCGTACTTGTCGGGATAAAAAGCGTTGGTATCCCACAGGCCACGCAGGCCGTGGGTGAGAGCGTGGCCACCCCATCCCACCAGCCATGCTTGGGCCGTCGGGTCACCCGCGTCACCGACGATGGTGTGGGCCGGGTCGGCGATCGGCACAGTCCTGGCGCCGGCAGTCATCACGCGAATCGCGTACGGCGGAATCAGCCAGATCATCGCGACAGCGAGGAGCACCGAACCGAGGCTCGCGATGCTCAATTCCCGCCGATGGGCCCCACGTGTCAGCCAATCCCTCGTGCCTGACCTGGCACGCGCGAGTCGGCCATTTTTTCCAGGCTCGCTGAGAGTGACGGCTGATGTGGGGCCTCCTGCCGGTGGCTCTACCTGCGTCATCACATTGACCCTCACTGTTGAACCGCCGCAGTAAATCATGAGCAGGGCGGCGCATAGAGTCAAGACATCAATCAATGTCGTTGCGGTAGCCGGGCCTTGCGGATCTCGTAGCCGACGCGGGTGACGCCGCCGACGAGCCGTTCGTAGCGGAAGTCGGCGACCGGCACGATTTTGGCGATGTCGGGCGCGCTGGTATCGGTCGCGGTGGCCGACCGCCGGATCGCGATGATCTCGGAGATCTGCTCGGTCGTCAGATATCTGCTCTTGTCGGCGATCGAGCGGCGCATCGCCGCGAAGTGCTGTCGGCAGTCCATCAGGATGATGTTGCCGGCGCGGCTGGGCTCCTTGCGATTGGTCAAAACCCAGATGTACGTCGGGATGCGTGTGTTGTAGAGGAGCCGCTCGGGCAGGGCCACCACGGTTTCGAGAACGTCGTTCTCGAGGATCCAACGGCGGATCTCGGACTCGCCGCTGCCTGGCGCCCCTTGAACAGGGGCTGCTGTTGAAGTGGACGGTGAGGCGGCTGCCGCCGTCTTCCGGCGGGCGCATCTTGGCCAGCATGTGCTGGAGGAAGAGCAGCGAGGAGTCGTTGATGCGCGGCAGGCCGGCGCCGAAGCGACCAGCGTCGCCGAGCGCGGCCTCTTTCTTGACCTCCCCCTGGACTTTCTTCCAATCCATGCCGAAGGGCGGGGCAGCGACCGTGTAGTCGAAGGTGGCGTCGGGATGGGCGTCGTGGCTGAGAGTGTCGCCCTGGGCGATGCCGCCGGGGTCGAGCCGGTGCATCAGCAGGGTGGCGGAGGTCAGCGCGGACGACGCGTGGTTGAGATCCTGGCCGAACAACTCCACCGGGCTCAGCTGACCGGCGGCGGCCCAGAGCGCCATGAGGGAGCCGCCGGCTCCGCAGACCGGGTCGTAGACGCGGATCGGGGCGGGGTGGCGAGCCAGTCGGGCGGCGCCCGGCGCGACGATCAGCATGGCAAGTAGGGCGGTCACATCCGGCGCGGTGAAGTGCTCTCCCCCAAGGTCGGCTGTGGTCTCGGCGGAACGGCGGACCAGCGCGTCGAAGACCGAGCCCATCTCGGCGTCGGAGACGGCCTGCTCGCTGAGGTTGAGGGCGGCGAACCGAGCGATCACCAAGGGGCGGAGGCCGGCCTCGGCGAGTTGCGAGGCGATGGCGTGCAGGTCGAGCCGGGCCAGCAGGTCGGCTAGCTCAGCCGCGGCGTGGTCGTGCGCGGCGCGGAGGGCTTCAAGTGGGTCGGTGGCGGCGTGCACCTGGAAGACGAGGCTCTGCCCGCCGAGCAGATTGCGGCACTCGAGGCGGCGGAGCACGGTGAAGGGGAGGAGAACCGAACCATACTCACTCGCGCGGAAGGGGCCCCGCAGAAGGTCGGCGGTAGACCAGATGAGGCTGGCCAGATCCTGCGAGCTGTCTCTCACTGCCGCACGCCATGGTGGCTGGTGTCAGCGTGGATCGCTGGACTTGTCCGACAGTCTCACCACCGGGATCCGACACTTCCGCTGGCGGATTCTCACGCGGGCTTCCACTGAGGATCGCTGCCGATGAGCCGAGCAACTGCACTATCTATCGCCTCACCGTGACGTGGTGGCGAGGACGCCATGTCCGCTGATACGGATGAATTTGGCGAACGGCGAGTTCCTTCCGGGCCAGTTCCCGGGAACCGTGCCGGACAGCAGCTTGGCCTAGCCACTGCCGGTGCGGTTGGACCCAGAGCGGGGCGTTGCCGACCCTCCGTCAGCGGCCAGTCGATTAGCATCTCGATGTCGGCCTCGGTGACGTCCTGGCTCGGCTTCTCGCCGGGGCGGGCCTGAACGGGTAGGTGTCGGCCGGGCTACGGTGCTGCTGGGGACCAAGCGGTCCTTCGGGCGGTGAGGCCGACGGGTGACGTCGCAGCCCTGTTCGGGCTACCGTCGGTCTGCTTGCCGGCTCGAGATGGGATCCGCTTGGACGACCCTCACTGAGGTGGCAGTGGTGCGGCTGGGCGTACCGCCGTGAAGTCGGCGTGTCCGTATCGGGTGGCGGACAGCAGCAGCAGCCACTCGTCACAGCCCTGCCACGGGTACAGGTCGGCGGCTCCGCCGCGTACGGTCCGGGGCCCGTCTCCGGTCCGTGGTCGCGCGTCTGACGGTGCGCCGTCGAACCCGGGGATCCACACGTCGGCGCAGAGCTCGTTCGCCGATCCCATCGCCGCCAGCCCGAACGCGTTCTCGCTGGCGGCCGTCCGTGTCTCGTCGCCGAAGTCGTCGAGGAGTTGGTCCTCGTCAGGCTTCCCGTCACCGCGGAACGTCAACGTGGTGGTTCCGGCCCGGGCCGCGTATTCCCACTGCGCCTCGCTGGGCAGCTGGAACGGCAACAGCTTGAGCAGGTCGTCCAGGTCGCCTTCGAGCCGGGCCGTGCCGGTGTCCGCCTCGGCGTAGTCGTCTTCGTATTCAGGCAGCCAGTGCTGGACCTGCGCCACGGTGAGCGGGTGCCGGGCGAGCAGGAACGGCTCGACCCGCACCTCGCGTACCGGCTGTGCGTCCTTGGCGCTGGCGAGGAACGGGTCGATGGTGTCCTCGACCCCACCGCTGCGCTCGATCGCGCGTACCGCGTCCAGCGCCGCCTCGGACAGTCCCATCCGGAACGTGCCGCCCGGAACCTTCCGAAACACGACCGTCGACGGGATGTGCCGCCATGCAGGGCGCCCGGCCACGATCTCCTCGGTCCACATGGCGGCGAACGCTAGCAGCCAGCCGCCCAGCGGTCTCTCCCGATGACCCGCAGCTCTCGTGCGCTGAGTGTCATCGGCGGGGCGGTATCGGGGCAAAGGGTCATGTCGACCCCAACACACACCCAATCCCAACACTCCAGGTCAAGCCCGGTTTCGAGGTGTTGGTTGCCAAGATGACTCCAACAGGCTCCTCCGGTTGTGCACGGACAGCGACTCGACCGGTGAGCCCTCTGGCTGGGGGAGTAGGGCAGGTCTTAAGGGTGACAGGCGAAGCGGGCGGCGGTGAGATAGCGCCGTTACCGTAACGCGATGGGTCATGGCGCGATGGAGCAGCCTCGAACCCGACTGAACAGGCGGCGGGGAAAGGGACAGCTATGCAACTGGTCGCGGGCGAACCGATGGAGTACCTGGGCGGTGACATGGTCGTCGAGGTGGACCATCCGGCAGTGCGGGCGTTAGCTGGTGAAATACGCGCGGCGCATCCGGACGACGTCGACTTCATGCGGGCCGCCTTCGCATGGGTTCGCGACCGGATCCGGCACTCCGTGGACGCCCAGGATCCGCGGATCACCGTCACCGCTGGCGAGGTGCTCAGTGCCGGCGTCGGCCTCTGCTATGCCAAGTCGCACCTGCTGGTGGCCGTGGCCCGGGCCGCCGGCGTTCCGGCCGGGTTGTGCTACCAACGGCTGACCGACGGGGGAGAGCCCTTCCTGCACGGCCTCGTTGCCGTATACCTCGCGGGCCGCTGGCATCGCCAGGACCCGCGCGGCAACCGCACCGGCATCGACGCCCAATTCCGGCTCGGGCGTGAGCAACTGGCCTACCCGATCAGCAACGGATCGGCCGGTCTCAACTTTCCTGAAGTGCACGTGCGACCCTCGCCCAACGTGATCGCAGCCCTGCGCGGTGCTCGAGACGCTCTTGAACTGTGCCGCGCCGGGTTGCCCGCTACGCCCTGAGTCGGGACAGCGGATGCCGGCCATGGGAAATTCGCGGCAACACACTCTCCTCGGCATGAGCGCGCACCGCGTCGGGTCGTGGAGGCGCGTCCGGCTGAGAGGGCTCGTGACAAAGACGGGTCCCGAACGCCTGCCTCGGGACCCGTCAAGGTGGGCTGATCTTGCGGATCACGCGGGCGAAGGTCTGGCTGCGGTGACGCTCGCGACCAGCACCCCGGAGCCCGCTTGCCGTAGCCCTTCTGTAACAACGGGAAAGGTCAGGCAGCGAGGTCAAGGAGCAGGTGCCCGGCATCGACTCACGCCCGGCTGCGGACGGGTCTGTGGAACTAAAGGTGTTTCCGGCCTGACTCATCGGGCGTTGTGCCTGGTGAAGAGGATGCCGTGATGACCGTGGCACTGAACGACCAGACTGGACGTAAGAAGCGGGCAGAGCCGTCGGCGGAGGCGAAGGCCGCCGCCGGGCTGGTCCGGGCGGCCAAGGAGCAGGGCCTGTCGCTGACCGGCCGGATGGGCTGCTGAGGCAGTTGACCAAGACGGTGTCGTTGTATGCACCGGCCTTCCTGCGCTGCGATCGGCGTTGACGGGCTTGGTCAATCGTCACCGCTCGCTCGACGCTCTCGCGTCCGACCACGGCCGACGAGTCGCCGAGCGAGGAACCACGGCCACCGATGCATGATGCCGTCAGCCTGGGGTAACGGTTAGGGCTGAGGCGTGCAAGAAGCGGCCCGCGAAGGAGGTGGAGCCATGGACCGAGCGGGATGGATCATTTCGATCATCGCCATCCTCCTCGTCGCGACGATCGCATACCGCATCGAACGTCGTAGCAGGAGACGGTGAACTGGTAGGCAAGTTGTCGCCGGCGGCGGCCGGATCCGTGGGGCTCAGCGGCCCGCGAGCCGATCCGTCCTTCCCGTTCCGGCCGTCCGGCCGGCGACCGTCCCGCAAGGGAGGGTCTCATGAACCATCAGGCAGCAACCACGAACCTGCTGGAGTTCCAGCCGACCGAAATCACGCCGTCGACTCTGACCTACACGCTGGAGGACCGTTCGGAAACCTTCGCGAAGTCGGTCGCGGACCTCAACGCCAAGATCCCGAACGTGCATCTGGTCGATGTCATCCGCGACGTGAACCATAGTGCGAAGGCCTCGTGCGGCAAGCCGCCGACCCCGGACTCGGTGCAGTTCTGTTGGAACGACGAGGACAACGAAGGCACCACGTGGATCCCGCAAGGGCTCACCGGTTCCTGGGACGCCGACGATGACGGCCGGTTCGGCGAGCATCACGTCATCGCGGCGACCTGGTACGACGCCGAGGGCCTCGACGGCACCAACCGGGGCAGCCGGATCACGTTCGTCAACTACGACGACCCGGACAAGCCCGAGTACCGGCACGTCCTGCTTGTCGTTCCGGACCGCAAGGGCAGTTTCCACGCCGCGGTGTCGCACGCCGGCGGTGTCGCCTGGGCCGGCTACCGGCTCTACGTCGCCGATACCAATGCGATCCGCCTGTTCGACCTGCACAACATCTGGCGCACAATTCCCGACCGTTCGCACAAGCGGATCGGGATGATCGGCGGAAAGGCGTACGCGGCAGACTACCGCTACGCGATCCCGCAGGTCGGCTACTACACGCCGCAACCGGACCCGACGCGGTTGCCGCTGCGCATTTCCTCGATCAGCCTCGACCGCAGCAGTTCGCCGAACTCGCTCGTCACCGCGGAGTACAAGGAGGACCGCGACGGGGTCCACTCGCCGAAACCCGCCGACGCGCGGATCGTCCGGTGGAACCTCGACGGTAAGGGCAAACTCGCGGCGTCCGATGGCCTGGTCAGCTCCGATGCGGTGTACGTGACGTCACGGGCGAACGTCAACGGCGCGATCACACACCGAGACGAGTTCGTGCTGACCAGCAGCGAGTTCGACCGCAAGCCCGCCTGGATCCACCGCGCCACCGTGGGCACCTCGCGGCAGTACACCAGCGTCGCAGCGGGAGGACCCGAGGACCTGACCTACCAGCCGCAGGGCAAGCGGATGTGGACACTCACCGAGTACAACGGGCAGCGCAGCGTGTTCGGCATCCCACTGTCGTCGATCGGCGACGCCTGACCGCGTAGCCCAGTGCGCGCCGGACTCGCGCGGGCAAGCCACCACCCGCGCGAGCCGGTGCGGTGCCGAGAGACCAGGCAGCCGACTTGCACTCACGTCGGCGGCGCGACGCGCACGCTGATCGACGCTCCGGACTGGCGGACCGTAATCCAGCATCGCCCTATGCCCCGGACCTCAGGCCGACCGAACGCGTCTGGGGACTCGCGAAACGAGGCTTGGCCAATTCCGACGTACGCGGCGTCGACCACCTCGCCGGGGCCCTTGCGCACCGGCTGCGGGCCATCCAATGTCGGCCGACCCGTTCGCGGGTTCCTCGGCCAGACCGGAATGACGCTCGACCCGGAACCGCCATGATCAATCAAGCCTCAACCGTTCGACCTCTGTAGCGTGGTCAGCGGTTACCGACGCTGAGGAGGGCCCTGTGCGGATCGCCGTCACCACTCCGAACGGCAACGTTGGACGCCACGTGGTTGCCATGCTGATCCGAGCCGGCGTACGGCCGCTGGTGCTCGCCCGCCACCCGGACCGGCTGCCGCCGTCAGTGCGAGCCGAAGCCGACGTGGCGGCCGTCGACCTGTACGACGCGGACGGCGTGGTCGCCGCGACTCGGGGCGTGGACGCCCTCTACTGGGTCGACCCGACCACAGACAGTGAGGACCCGCTCGGCGACTATGCCCGGGCCACCACCGCCGTGGTTCGCGCGGTCACCGAGAACCAGCTCCGCCGGACCGTGTTCCAGAGCAGCGTCGGTGCCGAGCGCCGGCACGGGGCCGGAGAGATAGACGGCCTCGCCGCGACCGAGGTCGCCCTGGACGCCACCGGCACCACCGTCGCACACCTACGCTGCGGATTCTTCTTCACAAACCTCCTGCTTCAACTCGACGCGATCCGCGGCGGACGAATCCCGATCATCCTGCCCGTCGATCAGCCAATGGCGTGGGTAGCTCCACGCGACATCGCCGAGGTCGCTGTCACCCGACTGCTGTCGCCGGCATGGTCCGGCCGCGTCGTGCAAGCTGTACACGGACCTACCGAACTCACCTGGGCACAAGCGGCCGAGATCGTCAGCGCGGCCACCGGGCAACCGTGCACCGCCGACCGAAATTCCGACGAAACCATGCGCGAGAACCTGCGTGCCAGCGGGATGACGGCAGGCCTCACCGACGCCGTGATAGGAATGTCCAGCGGTCTGCGCGACGATTTCGTCCCCGAACAACCGCGCACCATACGAACCACGACACCCACCACCCTCGCCGCCTGGGCATACAACGTCCTGCGCACCCAACTGTGATAGGCCTGCGTGGCGGCACTGCCGCAGGCGTACCCCGGCTACCTCCCGACGCCGCACACCGGCGGCCCGGACATTGTTCAGCCGGCCGCCAGGCGATGAGACTGCTATCACGAGACCACCCGCAACTGTCGATTACCGCGCACTCGACAATGCGCGGGTCACCGCTGCTCATGGCCGCATGGTCGTCGACCGGGGGTCGAAGCACGTACGTCAGGCGCTGATCGGCGGAAGCTGTCCGTGGGGGAGGTCGGGCGGGCTGTTCAGCTCGGCCAGGAGGGCGTCCACCGCGGGCCGTTGCGGTGTGCCGCCGAGGGCACGGGTGACCGCGAAGATGCGTCGCTCGATGGTCGGCTCGACCAGTGGCTCTACGTGCACCCCGGGTGGCACGTGGCGTAGCGCCAGCTCCGGCACGAGCGCGGCGCCCAGCCCGGCCGCGACGAGGTCCAGCGTGAGCGCGAAGTCGACGGCACGGTGCCGGATGTCCGGCTCGAAGCCGGCGAGCCGGCAAGCGTGCAATGTGGACCGAAGGCACGGCGTGTGTTCGGCGCTGGCGATCCATGGCATGTCACGCAGCTCGCTCAGCCGGCCGGTGCGACGGCGCCATTCGACCGGGGTGATCAGGTGCATCGGGTCGGTGGTGACCGGATGTCGGTCCAGGTCGTCGACCAGTGGCACGGGCACGTGGTCGTACTCCTGCAGCACCGCTACGTCGAGGGTGCCGGAGCGCAGGTCGAGGCGGCTCTGCTGGTCTTCGGCCTCGATCACCCGCACGTCCAGCTCCGGGTGTTTCGCCCGCAGGCGGGCGGCGGCGGGTGCCACCAGCGCGCCGGCTGCGGACGCGAACGCGCCGACCCGCACCGTACCGCTGACGCCGTGGCGAAGCGCGGCGAGTCCGGCCACCGCCTGCTCCACCGCGCCCAGCACGTCCTTCGCGTGGCTGGCCAGAACCTGGCCGGCCGGGGTGAGGACGATTCCGCGCCCGGCCCGCTCGACAAGCTCGTGCCCGGCCTCTCGGGACAGCTGGACGAGCTGCTGGGAGACCGCCGACGGAGTGACGTGCAGCGCTGCGGCAGCGGCGGTGACGCTGCCGCGCAGCGCGACCTCGTGCAGCACGCGGAGCCGGCGTACGTCAAGATTCATGTAGCCACGCTACAGCAACAATGAAGAACGTTGAACTGGTCCTTAAGCGTTGCCTCGGGCAGCGTAGCCGGCATGAAAGCATCACACCGACTTCTCGCCCTGCTCGTCGCCGCTATCTGGGGCGTCAACTTCGTCGCCATCGAGCTGGGCCTGCGCGACCTGCCGCCGCTCGTGCTGACCGCGCTGCGCTTCGTCGCGGCGGCGGTGCCGCTGGTCTTCCTGGTGCCGCGCCCCAGCGCCCGGCTCCGCTACGTGGTCGCCTACGGCCTGGTGCTCGGCGTCCTGAAGTTCGGCGCGCTGTTCACGGCGCTTGCGGCTGGCATGTCGGCCGGTCTGGCCTCGCTGGTGCTGCAGGCACAGGCCCTGATGTCGGTGCTGCTGGCGGCGGCGGTGCTGGGCGAGCGGCCGGCGCGGGCGCAGGTGGCCGGCGTGCTGGTCGGATCGGTCGGGATCGGCTTGCTGGCGATCGGCAGCGGCGGCCACGCCACGGTGATCGGTTTCGTGCTGACTCTGTTCGCGGCGGCCAGCTGGGCCACGGCGAACCTGGTCATGCGGGCCAGCGGCGAGACGCGGCCGCTCTCGCTGCTGGTCTGGTCGAGCCTGGTGCCGCCGTTGCCGTTGCTCGGCCTGGCCGGCGTGGTCGACGGGGGACAGGCGGTGCTGGATGCGATCACCGGCCTGTCGTGGCGCGGGCTGCTAGCAGTGGCGTACGTCGCGTACGTGTCGACACTCGTCGGCTTCGGGATCTGGAACCGGCTGATCGCCCAGTATTCGGTCGCGCGGGTGGCGCCGTTCAGCCTCCTGGTGCCGGTCTTCGGGCTCAGCGCGGCGTGGCTACTGCTCGACGAGCCCGTCGGCGCGACCGAGCTTGCCGCGGCCGCCATCATCCTCGCCGGGCTGGCGCTGGTGGTCCGGCGCTCCACAGCGGACGGCAAGAACACCACGGCCGCGAGCGAGGGCCGCAAGCCCCGAGTACGTCCCGGCCGCGGCCGCCTAATCCGCAGCTACGACACCTCCGCGCGCTGATCGGGATCCCGATGCCGGCTCACCGACCGCCGGCATCAACGCGCACGTTTGTCGTCGTCACGGCGGACTCTGGAACGCCGCGCGGTCCGGGCGACCCTGCATAATCCGATCGTGGAACTCCATACCGGCTGTTAGCGTCGCGGCATGTTCGCCACCGACCGGGTCCGACTGCGTCCGCCCACGCCCGACGACGCGCCGAACATGTTCCTTCTGTACGGTGATCCCGAGCTGCACCTGATCACAGACGGCGAGCCATTCCTGCCGCGTCACGTCGGCCAGATTCGGGCCCGGCTGGAGAAGCAGGTCACCGAGCCGCCCGACGGCCAGACGATGGTTTCGCTGCTGGCCGAAACCGTGGCCGACGGCGTTTTCCTCGGTGGCGGCACGTTGTGGGGGATCAACGCGTTCAATCAGTACGCCCACCTCGGCATCTCCCTGCTGCCCGAGGCGCGCGGCCAGGGGTATGGGACCGAGGTGATCCGGCTGCTCTGCCGGTACGGCTTCCGCAACCGCAACCTACGCCGCCTGGAATTGGAGACGCTGGCCAGCAATACGGCCATGAGGCGGACCGCGGAGACGTGCGGCTTCACGCACGAAGGCACCCAGCGGGAGCGCGAGTACGACGGCGATGGCTTCGTGGATATGGTGATCTACGGTCTGCTCCGGCGAGACTGGACGCCGTAGCCGGCCGGTTCGGCGTCTCTCCCGATGCCGGAAAGCCTCGCGGTCGGCATCGCGCTGGTGCCACGTCGAGCAAGGCGAAGGGTTTTCGGCTCGATGTATACGGATCGGCCGCTGGTCGTGCGCACAGGCAGACGACGAGCCGTCACCTTCGGTGCTCGGTGCCCCGAGGTACAGGCGTCCGGATCTGTCGATGACAGTGCGTCGGAGAGTGCCAACAAGCCCGGCCCTGCTCCACTGCCAGTTGATCGCGGGCGGGACGGTGCGCTACTACTGCCGATGAGTCGGGTGCGCGAGCAGTCGTCGGCGGCCCGATGCAGGCGCGGCTGATCATTTGCGAGGTGCTGGCAGCACCGACACTTCGGGTAGGTATGCGTCGTCGCGCAGGTCGAGGGCGGTCAGCACTACCGACGCCAGCGTCTCTGGCCGGATGCAGTCGGCTGCATCGAACGGCCGGCCGAACTGTCCCCGGACCTTGCGAAGCAACTCGGTCGCCGTACCGCCGGGGTAGACGGTGGTCACACGAAGCCCGTGGCGCGCTTCCTCCTCGCGCAGCGAATCGGCCAACTCGCGCAGCGCAGCCTTGCTTGCCGCGTAGGCTGACCATCGTGGCACCGCGTGCAGCCCGGGCGCGGCGTTGATGAACACGACGTGGCCGTCCGCTCTGCGTAGCGCGGGCAGCAACGCCCGCGTGATCTCCGCGGCGGCCGCCACGTTGACAGTCAACGTCTCCAGCCACAACGCGTACGGGGTTTCGTCCACGCTGGCGACCTCGGCGATGCCGGCGCAATGCACGAGCGCGTCGAGGCGATCCAGTTCGACCAGCGGAGCCGGCAGGTCGACGGGATGTTGAAGGTCGAGCAGCACCGGACTGGTCCGCGGTGTCCTCGCGCACAACCGGTCGAGCAACACGTCGTTGCGGCCGGCGGCCGTCACATCGTAACCGCGGTCGGCCGCGGCCCGTACCACTGCCGCGCCGACGCCACCGGTCGCACCCGTGACCAGCATGGTTCTCGCCATCTGGTCGATCTTTGCACAGGGGTGCCTGGCACTCCACTCAGGTCGAAGGAGCCTAGACGCGGAACTGCTCACCCCGGCCGTGGATCAGGCCCGGCTCGACGTGCGATCCTAAGCCCGCTGGCTGTTCCGCCGGCCGGCGAGTCCGCCCGGCATGGATCGCATGGACGACACAACAGGAACGGCGCCGGCGAAGCTCGGTACCTTCGCGTGATGCCAGCTCCCAGGCCACGGCGCAGGCGACGCCGAGCCGGATCCACGGCTCAGGCGGGCGGCGACGCGCCCAGGACGATGCACGTCCACGCCGCCGGTGACGTGTACGTCGACAGCAGCATCAGCAACAGGAGCAGCGTCAGCAGCAGTACCGTCAGCTACGGCCCGGATCGGACGAGCGTGGCCGACGACCTGATGCCGGCCGTACTGACGGCGCTCCCGCTGCTGCTGGTGCTGCTCCTGCTGTCGTTGACCGGTCAGCACGTCCTCCTCCGTTCGATCGTGCAGGAGGGGAACCCGCTCGGCCTGATGGCGCTGCTGCTGCCGCTGTTCCTGCCGACCATCGCGGCGTCGCTCGTCTACCTCGCCCGGCAACGCGGCTGGCTGGGCTGGACCCTCCGTGCCACCAACTGGGCGGCGGCCGGCCTCGCCGCCGGCTTCGCGATCTTCGTTCCGTTGAACTACCTGCTGTTGCAGCTCATCGCCTTCCTGGTGAGTCTCGGGTGGATCTGGGCCCGGCGCCGGCTGGCGCCGCATCGCCGGGGCATCGCGATCGTCGCGGCCATCGTGCTCGCGGCTCTGGTCGTCGAGGAAGGGCTAGCCGCGTCCGGTTGGCCCCGCTACAGCTTGTCCCGGATCGCCGTCGGGCGTGTGGTGGACGGTCTGACGCGGATGAACCTCGAAGACGCCGGCACGAAGACGGAACGCTCCGTGCTCGTGGTGAGCGTCAACGACGGCTACGCGATCGTCGCCTCGACCGGCTATCCACCCAGGATGGAGAGCATGGCCCCGAGTGAGCTGGCAGGCGGCCGGATCTGCCAGCTCAGGCCCCGGGGGATGCAACTCAGTCCCTTCCAGTGGATCGGCAGGGTGGTGTCGGCGAACCGTCGGACGCCCCCGGTCGCGGAGTACTGCGTCGACCCCTAGTGCGGTGTCCACTAACGTTCCCCGGGTGGGCCGGTGGGGTGTTGTGGATCCTCGCCCTTGAGGGCGAGCGACTCCCCACTGGATGGTGGGCGGGAGGGGCCGCGTCACTGCACAGCCGTGGCCGGGGGATGATCGAATGATTCGGGGCAGCGAAAGGCGTACAGCGAGTAGCCGCGCCCAATTTGCACACCGACGATGTCTGGCGACGCGGTCGGGTTCTCCTCGGACGGGCGCCAGCTGCAATGCATGCCGTTCCAGTCGCCCGAATCCACGGTGAGAATCAAGGTCATCGTGGTGCCGCAGCCAGCACAGTCCATCGGGTACGGATCGGTCAGTGACCAGTTCGCGTACCCGCCGACCTTCCATCCCGGCGCCAGCGACAAGTCGCTCTGGTAGTGGGGACGGCTATCGCCTTGGCCGTCATCCCACTCGTCGAGCCGTTCGCGTAGGTCATCGGGGAACAGATCGGAGTATTGGTACTCGCGGACCTGCTCGGGATGCACCACGCACGGAACCGGCAGGTACATGTCGCTGATCACCGGCGGCTCGGGAGGAGCTTCGAGTAGCGGGCCGACGGCGGAACTGTCGCGCCAGTAGAGGAAGACGCGAGGGCTGTAGTGCCGGTCCGAGTGGTCCACCGGGCACCACAGCACCTGGAGCAGGTCGGTGCCGTCCGGACCGGCGTAGTCCGGGATATCGCGTCGGTACAGTTGCGCGACCGGGACCAACGGGATGGGGTCCTCGATCAGGTCGTCTAAGTCCAGAGCATCGGCCGCATCGAGCTCGGCCCGCTCCTCCACAGTCAAGAAGTCCCCGCCCGGCAACGGCTCCCGGGCTTCTGCGGTCGCGAGGATCTCCCGCCTGCGGTGCAGGGCGGCCAGGGTCGTCAGGCCCCATGGCTCGTGCGCCCCGGCGTCGTCGCAGACCGGCCATACCTCGTCGGCCGGCCACAGTAGCGGTCCGCCGACGGAGCTATCCGTAACGGTCGGAGCGCCAGGTCGGGGATGCAGGCGGGTAGCCGTGGTGGAATGTTCCCGCAGTTCGGGGAATAACGCGGTGATGTCCAGGGGACGCGGAGGCGTGGTGCGGACCATAGAAGTGAATCTTATGGCCCTCGTGCTGGTCCTGACTTGCTGAGCAGCTACGGTCCCGGCTCAGCCGGATCGTCGGGATTCCGCTGTATCCGCCATGCGCGAAGTGGTGCAAGTCGCGTGGAGCCCGCCGCCGTGGCCACCGCGTCGCTGATCATGCACCGGTAGACGATGTCGGACAGGCGTCGTTTCAGCGCGCGCATCGCCTCCATCGATGTCTTGCCGGTGGTCTTCGTCGGGTCGACGTAGGCGCGTCCTTCGGTTGGGGTTGCGTGGTTGGACGGTGGTCATGATGTGCAGCACCCGGTTGCCGGTTGCCGGCGCGGGAGAGCCGGTGGCGTGTCTGCTCGCCGGAGGACGCGCCGCTCTTCGCGGTCGCTCGCTGGGCGTCGCGCAGGCTGACCGTGGGTTGCTTCAGAGGCTCACCCAGGTGCCCCAGGCCGCACGGACATGCGAATCGGCGGTGACCCTCCAGGTGAGGGTCACCGCCGATTGCGTGGTCGAACCGGTCAGGCGGCCGAGCAGGCGGTGTCCAGCTCCTTGATGGCAGCTTCAAGGGTCTTCTTGCTGGGCTTGGCGTCGGCGGACTTGTTGTACGCGTCGCTCAGGCCCATCATCTCGTTCTGGATTTTTTCGGAGGCGGCGGTGACTGCCTCGTTGGCGCCCAGCGAGTGCGCCAGGATCGCGACCGAGCCGGCGGCCCATTGGGCGCTGACCGCGAAATGCCCGGCTGGCGGGCCGATTTTCTCGGCCTTGGTGACCTTGGCCGCGTTGTCCTTGATGTCCTTCTTGATGTCGGTGCAGGCCTTCACTGTGGCCGCGTCGCTGGTTGCGGCGGTGGCCGCAGCGCTGGTCGGGGCGGCGCTCAAGGCTGCCGGGGACGGCGAGGTTGCGGTGCTCTCAGATTCGGGCTGCGGATCGCAGCCGGACATCGCGATCGCCGCCGCAACGGCCATGCCAGTCAGGACAAGTCGAGTTCGGTTCATCGATGTTTCCCCCATGATCTTCATGTCCGGCGCACGCTACCAGCCCCGGTCGAACGGGTGGGACCAGTTATTTGGCCGACGAGCACCGAGCCCTGGGCCTGGAGCTGGATGCGAGGCGCGTCGTGACTGCGACGGGATGGCACGGTGGAATCAGTGCGGCGTTGTGAGAGCGGCCGTCGAAGTTGGGGCACCGCAACTCGCTTGACTGGTGCGCTCCGCCCGCGATTGGGTGGCGCCGTGAGCAAACTGTGGACCGCCCCCGGGGACGACCCCAGGACCTTCGGTCAGCCCGTCGGCGAAAAGGCGACCTACAGGGAATACCTCGGCAACTACCGTCTGACCGTAGAGATGAAGTGCGACGGACTGGACGCCGAGCAGCTCGGCCGACGCTCGGTACCGCCCAGCACCCTGAGCTTGCTCGGCCTGATCCGCCACCTGGCTCAGATGGAGAACGACTGGTTCCAGCGTGTGCTGCAAGGGCGGACCGACGCACCGCGCCTTTACCAGCGTGAGGACGAGCCGGATTGGGACTTCGGGGGCGCGGTTTCCGACCCAGCCCTGGTGAAGGACGCCTTCGCAACCTGGAAGGCCGAGATCGCCAAGGCGGACGAATGGCTCGACGCCCTGGAGGAGGCCGACCTGGGCCGCGAGGTGTCGGTCGACGGTGGCAGCCACGCCACGCGCGACGTGCTTGTCCACGTGATCGAGGAGTATGCGCGGCACGCTGGCCACGCCGACCTCCTGCGCGAGTGCATCGACGGGCGAACCGGCCTGTGACCCACCGGGGCGGTGGGTCAGCATAAGGACCGCCCCCAGCATGCAACCACACCGTGAGGAACGGCGGACAGCAGAACCGGGGCGGCCCGGAGCCAGTGAGTGACAGACCGGGTGACGATCACGACGGACACCCGTGGACGACACGGTCAAAGATCTGGGGCTCCACCCCGAATCCCGGCCTTCCTCAGAGATCCGCCGCAGCAGCGCGGTTGTCAGGCGTTGCCACTGGGCTCCAGCAGCAAACTGACCTGAGCCAGCATGTCTGACGACATGGCCCCAGGGCGGCGGAACGCGTACCTGGTCTCGCTGATCCGCCCGGCCGGGGTCAGAGTCCAGTGCTGCGGACCCCAGCAGCCCTGCTCCTCAAGGAGGATCCGAGCGAGCACCCCGGTCTCTCCAGCGGCGCCGCAGGCGGTCAACATCGCAGCGAGGACGTCGTCCGCGTCCAAGGGGAGGTCCGCGTCACTCATGATCGGCAACAACAGAAGGAAAGTGTGAGGGTCAAGGCGCGGCGCCGATCCGGCTTCGGCCGCCTTATGCGCGACGGCGAGCAACTCTGGCCAGCACAGTCCGGGCCCCCTGAAGCAACCTTCGACCCTTGCCAGGGGAACCGTCGCCTTCCAGTCAGGATGGTGCAGCAGATAGTCGTACCCTCCTTCCCCGGGAAGGTTGCGGTACAAGACATGAAGCACGTGCCCTGCCGGGAGCGGGACTGACAGCGCTGGCCACTGGCGCTCAGCGCTGACCCGTTCGAAAAACTGCAACAGGTCGGCCTTGCTGACCCCAAATCCCGCACACAGCGGCTCTTCGACGCCGTTGGTGCATTGCAACAAGTGGCTCGCCCAGAAAAGTGGCTCGTCTATCAGGTACGCCCCATCGACCAAGGGGTCGTCCTCATGGCCTGGAATCAGGGGCATCGGCCGATTCTGGCACAGATCTCTGAGCCCAGCCTGACCCCCGCATGACGCCAACGGCCGCCACAGCTATGTGGAAGTAGCCGGTGCCCCGGTGTGTGTGGACGTGTGGCGAGTCGTCCTGGGGGTCAAGGGTCGTCGGTCCGAATCCAGCCGCCGCTTCGCCGCCCTCGTGAAGCAGACCAGCCAGCACATCGGCCAACTGCGCCTTGAACGAGAGCCACTATCGAGTTGGACAACCGATGCTGAGGCTCGGTGGTGCAGTCGAGGAGGCGGGGCTGATCAGCGGGGCAGGGCAACTGGTGCGCCGATGGCTGCGAGCGGCCACGAAGCGCCGGGGAGCCACCCAGCACTTGTGCCGTCTGTGGTTCGGGTTGCGCTCGGGAAGGCGTCGCCTGCGTTCGTCAGAGGCGGTGGAGGCCTTTTCTCAGCTGGTGGATGACTTGCCACTGTGCTTGGTCGGCGGTGGGTCGGGGAAAGCCGCCGTGCCTGAAGGTCCAGTTCAGGTAGGCCACCAGGGGCATGCGGGCCTCGCCCACGAAGTACGCGTCGGCGGATGCGTCGGGGAGGATGATGCCGTAGGGGCCACCGCCGCTGACGTTGTCCTTGTGGAAGTGGTCGGGCGCGACGGGCAGTAGGAATGGCTCGTCCTGGTCTTCCTGCCACGCCTCGATCTCTTCCGCGAAGTACTCGCGGATGTCGCTGTTCGGGTAGCGGGAACCCGCCAACTCCAACACGAGCGGGTCGGCCGCTGCGGAACTGGGCCATTGCGGATGTGTTCCGACCAGCCACACGTCGCCCACGATGCGGACCCACGACGACAGCACCATCGGGAGGGGGCCGAGACGCTGTTCCAGCCAGTGAAGGAGCTCTTCCGCCTTCGGGTCGGGTGGCGTGTATGGCTCCGTCGGGGTCTGGTCGTCGTCGTTCTCGTGGAATCGGTAGCCCTGCTCGCTCAGACGCGCGACCAGGGTTTCGATGTTGCTCCGGACCCGGCGCGCCATCTCGTCGCACACCGCCTGCGCCTCAGGGGCGAAGGCTGGCTCACGGACGCGGCTGCCAAGCTGCCGCATCTCATGCCATACCCGATCTTGTTGCCCGGCGACGTAGCGGTCAACCCAGTCCAGGTGCTTAATCATCGCGATCATGGTGCCGCAGGTGATCTCTTCAATCAACGGTCCGTGCGACACCGAGCGCCCAGTCTCGCGGGACCCATCCGCCGGCCACTATCTCTGCTCGGAGTCAGGACGTGTCAGGTCCGGTCCCCGGTCCAGGCCGCTTCGAGGATCGCGGTCAGACTGGCGGTGTCGGTCGGGCCCGGATGGTTCTGGATCAAGCGGGTGACGCCACTGGCCATCTCCGCGAAGCGCGGGAGGTCGGCGCGCGCCACGCCGATGTCCGCCAATGTGGGAGGGATGCCGATGTCGGCGAGGAGCCCGTCGAGCCAGGTGAGGAACGTGTCTGCGGCCTCGGTATCCGAGGCGTCGGTCACGTCGAGCCCGCACACTCTGGCGAGGATGGCCAACCGGTCGCCGATGGCATCTTTGGCCGCGTCGAGTGCGTAGGGCAGTAGCAGCCCGACGCCCAGGCCGTGCGGCGTGTGCGTGGCCGCGCCGATCGGGTATTGAAGAGCGTGCGGGGCCGCGTTGCCCGCGTGGGAAAAGGCGAGCCCGGCGAGCATGGACCCGTAGGACATGTCCGCGCGGGCGTCAGTGTCGCCTCCGTCCCTGACAGCACGACGCAGGCTACGGGCGATCCGCTCGGCGGCCAGGAGCGCGTAGTGGTCGGTGATCGGGTTGCGGCCGAGGAACACCTGCTCCACCGGGTCGCGCGGCCCGTGGGCCCGGGCTCGCGCGGTGTAGCTCTCCACAGCGTGACAAAACGCGTCGATGCCGGAGTGGGCGGTGACGCTCGCAGGGCAGGTGTAGGTGAGTTCGGGGTCGACGATGGCGAAGTCGGGCACGATGTGGACGCTGGAAACCCCCACCTTCAGTGCGCGGTCCGGGTCGGTCAACACCGAGACGGGTGTGAGCTCGGAACCGGTGCCTGACGTCGTCGGGACCGCGACGAGAGGGAACGTCGGGCCCGGCACCTTCGACTCGCCGTAGTAGTCGCGCGGCGTCCCGCCGTGACGGCGGATGACGCCGACGATTTTCGCGAGGTCGATCACCGTGCCGCCCCCGATGGCGAGGATCACGTCGGCGTCCACCTTGGCGGCGACCGCGACGGCCAGGGCGACATCGGCGAGTGGCACGTCTGGAGTCGCGTCGGAAAACACCTCGACGGCCTCGACCTTCTCCCGCACCGCGGCCACGATCCCGGCCACGCCCGGCTGCCCCAGTAGAACCTGGTCGGTCACGATGAGGACTCGCGAGCCACTCTCGGCCACCACTCGTGGGATGTTCTGCGCGACCCCTTCGCCCACTATCAGCTGGCGTGGTCCGCGGACGGTCTCAAGCATGTCAGTGCCTCTCCGGAGCGTCGGCGGCGATGTGCTGGGCGGACGTCCAGGTCACCTGCGGGACCGGGACGGCGTCGGCGAGGTTGGCCGCCCGGGTGACGCAGGCGCGCACGCCGGACGCCCGGAGCAGCAGGCCGGTCATGGTAGGTCGATCGCCACGTAGGTGAGGTCGAGGTACTCCTGGATGCCCTCGTGCGACCCCTCCTTGCCGATCCCGGACTGCTTCACGCCTCCGAACGGAGCAGACGGGTCCGAGATCAGGCCACGGTTGATGCCGAGCATCCCCGTATCCAGCCCTTCGGTGAACCGGAGCGCCCGCTGGAGGTCACGGGTGAAGATGTATCCGGCCAGGCCGTGCTCGGTGTCGTTGGCCTTCGCCATCACCTCGTCGTCGGACGTGAACGAGATGATCGGCGCCACCGGACCGAAGATCTCCGCCTCCAGCATCCGCGCGTCTTCGGGCACGTCGACGAGGACCGTAGGCGGGTAGAAGTGGCCCGGCCCGTCCGGACGCTCACCGCCCACCACGACCCGGGCGCCGCGATCCACCGCGTCGGCGACGAGCTCGTCGATCTTGGTGACCGAGGCCTCGTCGATCAACGCCCCGACGTTCACGCCGTCGTCGAGGCCATGGCCCATCGAAAGCGCGCCCATCCGCTCGGCGAAGCGCGCCGTGAACTCCTCGCGCACCGGCTCCTCGACGTAGATCCGGTTGGCCGCGATGCAGGACTCCCCGATGTTGCGCATCTTGGCCACCATGGCACCGTCGACCGCGACGTCCAGGTCGGCGTCGGCACACACGATCAGGGCCGCGTTGCCGCCCAGTTCCATGGAGGTGCGCAGCACGTTGTCGGCAGCCTGTCGGAGCAGTACGCGCCCGACCTCGGTCGACCCGGTGAACGAAAGCTTGCGGGTCCGACTGTCGGCCAGCAGTGCGGAGACCACGTCGCCGGAACGCTTGGTGGTCACCACGTTCACGACGCCCGGGGGAACGCCGACCTCCTCCATGATGCGGGCCAGGAACAGCATGGTGAGTGGCGTCTGGCCTGCTGGCTTGGTGATCGTCGTGCAGCCCGCGGCCAGCGCAGGAGCGATCTTGCGGGCACCCATGGCCAACGGAAAGTTCCAGGGCGTCACGAAGACGCACGGTCCGACCGGCTTCGGCACGGTGAGGATGCGGTATCCACCCGCGGGAGCAATGCTGTAGCGCCCCTCGACGCGCACCGCTTCCTCGGCGAACCACCGGAAGAACTCGGCGCCGTAGGCCACCTCACCCCGAGCCTCGGCGAGCGGCTTGCCCATCTCGAGCGTTATCAGCCGGGCGACCTCCTCGGATCGCTCGGTCAACGCCCGGTACGTCGCGGTCAACAACTCTGACCGTTTCCGCGGCGGGGTGGCCGCCCACTGCGCCATTGCCGTGCTCGCAGCGTCCAGAGCGGCGAGCCCGTCAACGACGTCGGCGTCCGCCACCTCGGCGATGGTCTTGCCGGTGGCCGGGTCCTCGACGGCGAAGGTGGCTCCGCTTGCGGCGTCGCGCCAGGCGTCGCCGATCCGGAGCCGCCGGTGCTCGGGGGCCAGGACGTTCATCGGGTCACTCATCGCGTCGCCTCCTGTGATCTTTCTGGTGATGTCCGGCGTGCCTCAACAAACGCGCTGTGCGCGTGAACGGAGGGCGCCACCGATCGCCTTCTCGGGCCACGGCCGTCTCAGCGTCGTCAGGCCGTGTCCACTGGTGACGGTCCGCCGAGGCTTGATTGCCACGTGCGGGCGCATGGTGCCGTCGCCGCCCGGTTCGTTTACCGCCCAGCCTCGGACAGCGACAGCCCGGTGCCCGCATCGAACAGGTGCGCACGATCCAGGTCGACCGTGACATGCAGCTGCTCGCCCGGCGTACCGGTGACGGTGGGGCGTGCCTTGACCTTGAGGATCTCCGTCCCCACCCGGACGTCGACCACCGTCCGGTCACCGAGCGGCTCAAGCCCGTAGAGCTCACCCGACAACGACGCGTTCCCACGCTGCTCGACGGACAGGTCCTCCGCGCGCAGGCCCAGCAGCAGCGCACGACCGTCCTCAGCCGTGGTCCAGCGGGGCCGCGGCAGCGTCCAGCCTTCCGCACCGATCAGACGATCTCCCTCGGCGTGGCAGGCGAGCAGGCTGATCGGCGGGCTCCCGACGAACCCGGCGACCCACTGGTTGGCGGGACGCTCATACACCTCGGTCGGCGTTCCGACCTGTTGCACCTTCCCCTCCTTGAGGACCGCGACCTGGTCGGCCATGGACAGGGCCTCGACCTGGTCGTTGGTCACGTAGACGAAGGTCGCGCCGAGGCTCCGGTGGATGCGGGTGAGCTCGGTGCGCATCTCGACGCGGAGTTTGAGGTCGAGGTTCGTCAGCGGCTCGTCCATGAGGAACGCGCGCGGGCGCCGGACCAGCGCCCGGGCCAGGGCGACGCGCTGCATCTCACCGCCCGACAACTGCGCGGGACGACGCTGCAGCAGACGTTCGATGTGTAGCAGGTTCGACATCTGCTCGACGGCGGCGGCGATCTCACTCGACGAGCAGCGGCGTGCCCGCAGCGGTGAGGCGATGTTCTCGTACACCGTGTGTCGCGGGTAGAGGGCGTAGCTCTGGAAGACCATGGCCAGGTCGCGTGCGGCCGGGGTGTCACCGGTCGCGTCCCTGCCGTCCAGATGCACCGATCCGGCGTCAAGCTTCTCAAGGCCGGCGATCGCTCGCAGGGTCGTCGTCTTGCCGGCCCCGGAGGGCCCGAGCACGACGAAGAACGAGCCGTCCGGTACGTCCAGCGTCACCCCGTCCAGGGCCTGGACCTTGCCGAAGGACTTGCACAGCCCTTGCGCTGCCACGGTTCCCATCAGGCCACCAGTTCTTCCGTGCTCACGTCGTAGACCGCCGGGGTCCCGCCGGTGTGCCGCAGCCCGACAGTTGCGTCAGCGGCGAAACGGACAGTCGGTGGCATCCGAACCCGGACGTCGCGCTGGCCGCTGTGGTCGACCACGTAGATGATTTCGTCGCCCAGCCACTCCGCCGAGACCACGCGGGCCGGGACCGAGCGTTCCGCCCCTGGTGCGGTGACTTCCAGCGCCTCCGGCCGGACGCCGGCGACCAGGTGACGGTCGCGCGGCAGGCCTGGCGGTGGCGTGAGGACCAGTCCGCCCTGACCGCGCAGCTTCCCGTCGGCCACCTCCACCTCGATGAGGTTCATCGGCGGGGAGCCGATGAACGCGGCGCAGAACAGACTCGCCGGGCGGTCGTAGACCTCCAGCGGCGTGCCGATCTGCTCGACGCGGCCCTTGTTGAGGATGGCGATTCGGTGACCGAGCGACATCGCCTCGACCTGGTCGTGGGTGACGTAGACCATCGTCGCCCCCAGTTCCCCCTGCAGGTGCTTGATCTCCGTGCGCATGTCCGCCCTCAGCTCCGCGTCCAGATTGGTGAGCGGTTCGTCCATGAGGAATGCGCGCGGTCGTCGTACCAGGGCGCGAGCAAGCGCAACGCGCTGCTGCTCCCCGCCGGACAGCTGGCGGGGTCGCCGGTTCAGGAGCGGCCCGAGCCGCATCAGCCGGGCGGCCTCGTCGACCCGCTTGTGCACCTCCTGCTTGGGCAGCCCCTCGGCCCGCAGTGGGAACGCCAGGTTGTCGCGGGTTTTCAGGTGCGGGTAGAGAGCGTAGAACTGGAACACCATGGCGATGTCGCGCTCGGCGGGCGGCAGGTCGTTGACCAGCGTGTCGCCGATGCGGATGTCGCCCGTCGTCTGCCTCTCCAGGCCGGCTATGGCCCGCAGCGTGGTCGTCTTGCCGCAACCCGAAGGGCCGAGCATCACGAACAGCTCGCCGTCGCCGATGGACAGGTCCACGTGGTCAACCGCGACCGTCCCGTCCGGGTAGCGCTTGTGCAGGGCGCTCACCTCGATGCCCGCCATCAGCGTCGCACCGCCCCGAGCGTCACACCGGCGATGAGGTGCTTGCGCACCAGGTACGCGAAGACGAGCACCGGTAGGGCGAAGACCATGGAGGCGGCGGCCACGAGACCCCAGTCCGTAGTGGTGCCGCCGATGAGGCCGGCGATGGCGGGTGGGGCCGTCCGCACGCTGTCGCTGGAGGTGAGGAAGGTGGCGAACACGAACTCGTTCCACGAGAAGATGAGTGCGAAGACCGCCGTCGCGGCGATGCCGGGTACGAGCAGCGGCAGGGTGTATCGCCAGAACGCCTGCAGACGGGTGTAGCCGTCGAGCATGGCGGCGTCCTCGTACTCCGCGGGCACCTCGTCGACGAACCCCTTCATCATCCAGATCGTGAACGGGACGTTGAACGCGGCGTAGATGAGGATCAGGCCGAGCTTGCTGTCGATGAGTCCGGCCTGGCGGTACATGAGGAAGATCGGGATCACGACCACCACGGGCGGCATGAAGCGGGTGGACAGGATGAAGAACAGTTGGTCCTTCTTGGCCTTCACGGCGAAGCGTGAGTAGGCCCAGGCCGCCGGGACCCCCAGCACGGTGGCGAGCACCGTGGAGACCCCGGCGACCACCACCGAGTTGAGGAACGAGACGGACAAGGCCGAGCGACCACCGTCCGGGGCGACGAACACGTCCTTGAAGTGGTCCAGAGTGACGTCGAAGTCGAAGAACTTCGCCGGGATGGCGTAGACGTCACGGTTCTCCTTGATGGACGTCTCGATCATCCACAGCACCGGAAAGAGCATCACGACGGCCAGTACGGTCAGCAGCGCGACCTCCAGCGCGGAGCGGCCCCGGCCGCGAAATCGGCGCGCGGGAGGCGTGTGATCCCGGGCAGGACCCGCGGACACGGCCTCGTCGACGGAGACGGCCATCAGCCCTCCTTGAGCTTGTTCAGGTAGCGCAGGTAGAGCTGCGTGAGGACGATGACGACGAGGACCATGAGAATCCCGTACGCCGAGGCGGTTCCGGTGTTGAAGCCCAGGAACGCGACCTTGTAGATGTGGAACGACAACGTCTCGGTGGAGACACCCGGGCCTCCGTTGGTGAGGATGTAGACGAGGTCGAACAGCCGGAAGGCCTCGATGGCCCTGAACATCACGGCAATGAGCAGCAGTGGCCACACCAGCGGAAGGGTGATGGTGCGGAACCGGAACCACTCGGACGCCCGGTCGATCGAGGCGGCCTCGTAGAGGTACTTGGGCACCGCGGTGAGGCCCGCAAGTGCGATGAGCATGATGAACGGCGTCCACTGCCAGGTGTCGACCACGACCAGGGACAGCAGTGCCGTCCGCTGCCGGGTGAGCCACTCCACCTGCCCCAGACCGACCGAGCCGAGCATGCTGTTGATCACGCCGAACTGCGCGTCGAGCATGAATCGCCAGAACAGCCCGACCACGACCGGCGACAGCATCATCGGAACCAGGAACAGGGTGGTCAGCACTCCTCGGCCGTGCGTGCGCCGTGAGATCAGGTAGGCGATGCCGAAACCGAGCACGGTCTGCAGGCCGACCGCGCCGACCACGTAGATCAACGTCGTCAGGGCCCTCGTGTGGACCTGCGCCGACGTCAGGATGGCGGTGTAGTTCCCGAACCCGATGAAATTGGCGGGCCCCCCGCGGGTGGCCGAGTAGTCGGTGAAGGACAGGTACAACGCCCACAGCAACGGGAACACCGACATGGCGAGCAACAGCAGCATCGCGGGGGAGATGAAGGCAACGGCGAGCCCGCGGTCGCTCAGCCGGCGGGACCGACCCCGGGCAGGTGGCGGCGCGGATGCCACCTGCCCGGGGTGGTCGGTCGTCAGAGGGACGGCGTCACTCACAGTCCGCCGCCGCCCTTGCGGCTGCTCGAGTCGAGCACGCTCTGCTGCTCCTTGGCGATGTCGTCGAGCGCATCCTTCGGCTTCTTCGCGCCGTTGAGAGCCGCGTTCACGTTGGTGTTCTCGATGTCGACGAGGCGCGCGTACTCGGGCACGTTCCACATGTCCCGCATCCGCGGAACCGAGTCGGTGTACACCTGGTTGAACGGCCCGGCGTTGAGGAACTCGGGCGACTCCAGGGCGTCCGTACGCGATGGCACCCCACCGGCCGCGGCCCACTTCTTCTGGACGTCAGCCCGCTCGAACCACTTCATGAAGTTCAGGGCCTCGGCCTGCTTTTCCTTGGAGGAGTAGGCCGACACGTGCATGCCCATACCGCCGAGAGGGACCAGGTTCGTCTTCTGGCTCGGAAGGGTGGCGAAACCCAGCTTGTCGAGAATCTGCTTCCGCGTGGTGCCGAGTGTCGACTGCTTCGGATCGAGCAGGCCGCCGCTCGCGGCGATCCAGTTGAACGCGATGCATGCCTTGCCCTGGGCGACCGCCGCGTTCACCTCGTCGATGAACCAGTTGCCGGAGCCCTTGGCGGTCAGCGGCTTCATCTTGTTGACCAGGACGTCCATCGCCTCCTGGCCCGCAGCGTCGTTGAGGACGCCGTCGATCTTGCGCGACTTGGAGTCCCAGAGGTTGCCGCCGTAGACGCCGTTGACCGTGTTGTAGGTGACGGCCGCGGCGTCGGAGCCGTTCGCCTGGTGGAAGGCCAGCCCGCTGACGCCGGGGTTGTCCGCCTGGCACTTCTCGGCGGCCGCGATCATCTGGTCCCAGGTCTGCGGTGGCTTGTCGCCGATCAGGTCCTTGCGGTAGATCATCGTCCAGGTGTCGCCGAGCAGCGGAAGTCCGTACAGGCTGGCGTTCTCGTCGCGCTTGCCGGTCTCCGCCTGGGGGAACTGGCCGTAGGCCGCCAGGAGGTACGGGTTGTAGGCGTTGACGTCGATGTTCTCTTTGACGAAGTCGGTGAGGTCGAGGATGTTGCCGTTCGTCACGGCCTCGCCGATGTGTTGGGAATCCAGGATCGCGATGTCGAAGTCGGTCTTGCGCGCGGCGAACTGGGTGAACATCGCGTCGTGCCAGTTCGCGTTCGGCACGGTGTTGACCTTGATGGTCGCGTTCGGCCGTTCCTTCTTGTACTCCGTGTTCGCGAAGGCTTCCAGTGCCTGGGCGGGGGGCCAGTCGAACCAGATGAAGCTGAGGGTCTGCGGGGCCGTGGTGAGCTCCGGGATGGTCGCCGGCGCCTTCGGGGCGCTCGCCTTCGCGCCGTCGTCCTTGCCGTCACCGCAAGCCGCCACGGTCGTGGCCACCAGCAGCATGGCCGCCGTCGCCAGCTGCACCTTTCGACCGCGTATGGACATTCGTCCTGTTCGCTGTGGATACCGCATCTTCTGGCCTGCTTTCTGGGGTGGGGACTTCTAGAGCCTCGCTATGTGCTTCGCCGAGCAGTTGCTGGGTGGTTCAGGCGTGTTGCCGGGCTGTCGCGTGGGCCGACCCGCGGGCCGGCGTCACGAGTGCGCCGCGATGCGCCGGGTCTTCATGCCGTCGAAAGGTCCTTCGGCCCAGCTGCGGCCCGGTGACGAACCGAGCGGGACGTCGAGCATGCTCGTGGGAGCTCCAGGCGACCGAAGTAGGGCGGTGGCGGGCGGTTCCGCGATGGTGCAGATGGCGGACGTCCGTCGCTTTTCCTATACGATCGCGTGGGGGCGTCAGCATGCCGCAGTGTGGTGACTGGTGTCAATAGGTTCGCGAAGGCGCAAGAAGGGACCTCACGTCACGATGGACGACGAAGCGATGAACGCGCGGGGCCGTAGGGCCGTGACGGGCGGAACGCCGCCGGGAAGATCCGGCGGCCGGCTTGCCGACGAGGTGTACGACACGCTGCTCGGACAGCTGATGTCGCTACGGATCGAGCCTGGCTCCCGCGTCACGATCGACGTCCTGGCGCGAGAGCTGGGGGTCTCGCAGACGCCGATCCGAGACGCTCTGAACCGCATGGAGGCCGAGGGTCTGGTCGTGCGTGTTCCCCATGCCGGCTACCGCATCCCACCACAGATCACCCGTCACCGATTCGAGGACATGCTCGAGGTCCGCCTGCTCCTCGAGCCGGCAGCGGCACGCAGATCCGCCGAACGCGCATCCTCCGAGCAGGTGGCCGGCCTGCGACGAATGCTGGAGGAGATGGCGGAGCTGGAGGAGGGCAAGGGCCCGATGGCCTACGGCGCCTTCGGGCTACGCGACGCCGCGTTTCACGATCTCGTCGCCCTGAGCGCCGAGAACCAGGTCATCCGGGAAGCGCTCGCTCGCCTGCACAGCCACGTGCACCTCTTCCGGCTTCACCACGACACCCAGGTCACTCACCTGGCCATGGCCGAGCACGAGGACGTTGTGGCCGCGATCGCCGCGCGTGACCCCGACGCCGCCGCCTACGCAATGCGTCGACACATCCTGCGGTCCGGCGAGCGTTTCCGACGATTCTTCGACGAGGTCGAGGGCGTGGGCGCAATAGCGGTAGAGGCTTGACGGGCGGACCGGGCCGAGGAATGCTGACCCCGATCGATCAGATCGGATTGGATCCACCTCACCCGCCACCGACATGCGAGGAGAAGCAGGTGCCCAGAGCGCTGCTCCTGACCGGCGACGCCGCCGAGGAGCTCGACACCATGTATCCCTACTATCGCGTGCAGGAGGGCGGCTGGGACGTCGACGTCTCGTCACGGACGATGCGTGACGTGCAACTGGTCATCCACGAGTTCGACCCCAACTCCGACGCCTACGTGGAGAAGAACGGCCGGAAGCTGCCGGTCGACGTGCCCTGGGCCGAGGTCGACGTCGAGCGCTATGACGCCCTCATCATCCCCGGGGGACGTGCCCCCGAGTGGATCCGGGTCGACGCCGACGTCAGGCGCATCACCGAGCACTTCTTCGCGCGCAACCTCCCCATCGCGCTGGTGTGCCACGGCGCGCAGGTGCCAGCGGTCTACGGGCTGCTGAAGGGTCGAAAGACGGCGTGCTTCCCGCCCATCACCGGTGACATGGAGAACGCGGGCGCGACGGTCATCGACGCTCCCGACGTCGTGGACGGCAACCTCGTCTCCTGCCGGGGATGGCCCGACATGCCGCAGTTCGGCAGGGCGATGATGGAGCTCTTCTCGAAGTCGGTCGACCCCGCATCGGCATGAGCACACCCGGCCTGCCCCGGTGACGGCACTTCGCACAGTCACAGTCGACGGCTCTCCCGTCCACCTCCTGGAGAGCGGCACCGGGCCCGCGGTGCTGATGCTGCACGGCTCCGGACCCGGCACGACCGGGTCCGGCGCCTGGGCAGCGACAGCGCAGGCGCTGGGCACGTCCTTGCACCTGGTGGCTCCTGACCAGGCGGGGTTCGGCCGTACACCTGTCCCGGAAGGCTCCAGGGGTGGGCTCCGGCTGTGGACGGAGCAGGCCGCGGGCCTGATGGACGCTCTCGGTATCGAGCACTACGCCGTGGTGGGTCACTCCATGGGCGGTGCCGTGGCGCTGGCCTTGGCGGCCGCGCGCCCCCAGCAGGTCACCCGTGTCGTGGCGGTCGCGACGATGGGCGCCCCCGGGGCGCCGCTGTCGGCCGAACTCGACGCGGTCTGGGCCGCCCCCGCCGGCCCACTCGGGGCACGAGACATGCTGAGTCGCCTCGTCCTCGACCAGGCACTCGTGACCGATTCGGCAGTCGATGCCCGTGCAACCGCGATGCGAGAGGGGGCGGCCGCATTCGCGTCGTTGTTCCCTCCACCCAGGGCGCGATGGGTCGACGATCTCACCCTTTCGGCAGGAACGCTGGCCGCGGTGCGCGCGCCCGTGCTGCTCGTTCACGGCGCCGACGACCGAGTCACGCCCCTCGGGACGGCAGCCCCGCCCCTGCTCGAACACCTGGCCGATGTCCGTCTGCACGTGTTCGGCCGATGCGGGCACGTGCCGGCGATCGAGCACCCGCACGAGTTCAGGCAACTGCTGTCATGCTTCCTCCGCTGGGATCGAGGCCACTGATTGCTGCGGCAGGTCCGCAGCGATGAGCTTCGACATGAGCTGCGGAGGTGGCGCAATGGTGGTCCGACGCCGCTGGCTGTTCTGGGCCGCGGCAGCGGCAGTGTTGGGTGGCTGCAGCTCCGAGGTGAACAACCCGCACGAGGGTGTGCTACCCAAGGGTGAGAGCTTGGGCGAGATGCGCCAGCAAGCGGGCGAGGCCCTGACCCGCTATGACCAGGCGGTCAGCAACGCGCGTGGTTCTGCCACCGTTACTGTGACACCGCCGCCATGGAACTCCCCACCTGGCATCTCCATCGAATCAGCCACCGGTGCCAGGGCTGGTACCCGGTTGACTGTCACCTTCACCGGCACTCGGGGACCGGCAACGAGACCTTGCGGTGCCGACTACCACGCTGAGGCGGTCGAATCGGTCAACGGGGTCGTCGTCATCGTCATCGCCCAGCCTCATGCCACCAACGAGGTATGCACGCTTGCCGGCTACACGCGAACTGCCACTCTGAACCTGGCTCAACCTCTGCGCCAGCGGGTGGTCCTCGAAGCGAGGCAAGGGCAGCCGGTTCCGCTGGCCACCGAGTGAGCGCAGTGCGAGAGCCTCCTCTTGACCATGTCGAGCATCTGTTGGGTACGCCGTGCCCAGCCAGCCCCACACAGCGCCCTGCTCCTCGACCCGGGCCCGTAGCGGATCGAAGAAGTCACGACCGCTTCTGGTCATGTCGGTGACGATCTCGTCGTTGGCAGTGGCGACCAGCGCATCGTCGAGGATCTCGTACCGCACGTGCAGCAGGTCCGCCTCGCTCCGCCCGCGCCCTTCCGAATACAACCGCGAAGTGCCGGCTCTGCCACCGGCCGTACCGGCAGTGCCCGCTGCCGTTCAGCCAGACGGGAAGGCGGATCTCGGACAGTGCGACGCTGGCGGGCCCGTCTGCTCCGCAGGATGCCAGGTAGCACTCGGTCGCACCGGCGTCAGACAGCCGCCGTCGCCGGCTGTCGGACGATCGGAGATGCTCATGACCACCCCGATGGGCTCGCGCCGGCACCGCCCCAGCGACGACGTCCGGCGGCTGCACACCGCGCTGCTGCGGATGCCCGTCGACATCGCCACCGACGAACTGGTCGACGCCCGGTACGGGCCGAGCACCCGTCGTGGGGTCGCCGAGTTCCAACGGACGCACAAGCTGCCGGTGACCGGCACTGTGGACGGGGCGACCCGGGACGCGGTGCAGATGGTGCTGGCCGAGCCGCCGTCGGGGTTCGTTGTGGTGGGTCGGGTGCGTTGGGTCGACGGGCAGCCGGCGAACGCTCTGACGGTCGGCGCGTTCGACCGGGACCTGCGGCACGCCGAGCAGCTCGGCGAGGCGACCACCGGGGACGACGGGTTGTATCGCGTCGACTATTCGCGGGACCGGTTCACCCGCTCCGAGAAGCAGTCCGCTGACCTGTTCGTCCGGGTGTCCGCTGGTGATCGCCTCCTGTCCGACCCGCCGCTGAGCGCGGTGTTGTTCAACGCCCCCGAGCTGGCTGTGCTCACAGTGGATCTGTCCGGTGGCGGGGACCGGGAACGCAGTGAGTACGAGCGGATCCTCGCCACGATCGTCCCGCTGCTCGGCCAGGTCCCGCTGTACGAGCTGCGGCAGGACGACGAGGCCGAGGATGTGACGTTCCTGGCCGCCGAGACCGGGCTGCCCGCGACGGCGTTGGCGCACTTCGGTGTGGCGCAGAAACTGGCCGCGTCCTACAAGCTGCCGGCGGTGTTCGCTTATGCGCTGTTCGCGGAGCGGACGCTGTTGACCACGAGCCGTACCGGCGCCGCGCTCGCCCGGTTCGACGTCGATCTGAACACCGAGCTGCGGCCGCTGTACTACGACATCGCCCTGTTGGACGAGCACATCGTCCGGAACGCCGTCGCTGACGCCGTGCGCCATCGGTACGTTCCCGAGGACCTGCTCGGCGAGCTTGACCGGATCCTCGACATGCTGGCCCGGGTGCGGCCGGAGGCCAAGGAGTACGTTGCGCAGGAACGGCCGAAGGTGTTGTACGGGCGGGTGGAGCGGTTCCTCGCCGACGGCGCGCACGAGCGGGTCCAGAGTCTCCTCGCGGCCGACGCCGCCGGTGACCTGCCCGGGCTGATCGCCCGGCTGGCCGACGCGGCGGCGTTTCCCGACCGGTCTGCCGCCGAGGCGGCCGGCGCGGCGAGCGTGCTGGCCGACGTGCTCGGCTACGACGAGACGATTGTCGACCGGGTCCGCGACCGTGAGGGAATCGAGCGGCCGGCCGACGTACGCCGGCTGGCCCGGCTGGCCCCGGCGGACTGGCGGCGGGTGTTGCGCGACAGCACCACTGATGTCCGGGTCGCCGGTCAGCCGGTCCGGCCGGAGCTGATCGACCTGCACGCCGGCGCGCTGGCCCGTAAGCTGGAGAAGCGTTATCCCACCACGGCCTTCACCGCCCAGCTCGAACGCGACGCAGGTGCCCTGGTCGGCACCGCAGCCGCTGCCGACCCCGCAGCCGCTGCCGACCCCGCAGCCGCTGCCGACCCCGCAGCCGCTGCCGACCCCGCAGCCGCTGCCGACCCCGCAGCCGCTGCCGACCCCGCAGCCGCTGCCGACGCCGGAGGCGAACGACTCGACGGCAGCGGCGATCGGCCCGGCCCCGGTGGACGGCCCGAGCCCGAGGAACAGGCCGGCAACGACGGGCGGGCCAGCGTCGCCGAGCGGGCCTTCGGTGGGCACCGGGACGTGGTGCTCGAACTGCTCACCGCGAATCCGGACTTCGACCTCGCGACCGGCAATGTGGAGCGGCTGCTGCGGGACCACCCGGAGCGGCTGCGGACCGGGCGGCCGGCGCTCAAGGCCGCGCAGCGGATCTTCAAGCTGGCGCCGACCTATCGGCAGACGACGGCGTTGCTGGCCGCCGAAGTGCCGTCCGCGGCCCGGATCCACGCCCTCGGCGAGACGCGGTTCGTGGCCACCGCCGCGGACACCGGCCGGTTCAGCGACGAGCAGGCCCGGTCGGTGTATCGCCGGGCCGTGGACGTGCACGTGGCGAGCGGGCTGCTGGCCGGCGAACTCCAGAGCGCGGCGCGGGCGCTGCCGGTCCGGGCCCTGGGCGGCTCCGCGGCCCCGGACCTCACCCCGGTCAGCGCCGACTTTCCCAACCTGGCCAGCCTGTTCCAGCTCGCCGACTCCAGCTACTGCGAGCCGTGCCGCAGCGTGCACAGCGCCGCCGCGTACCTGGTGGACGTCCTTCAGTTCCTCGGTAACCGGCTGGTCACCGACGCCGACACGCCGGGTCCGGCCACCAAGGTCGCCCGGGACGTCCTGTACGGTCGCCGGCCGGACCTCGGCGACCTTGATCTGAGCTGCGAGAACACCGACCTTCCGCTGCCCTACCTGGACCTGGTGTGCGAGCTGCTGGAGGAGGCGGTGGCGCCGGACGCGGGCCTGGCGTTCGCCGGCCCGCTGAGCGGCGGCGTCGATCCGGTGGAGGCGCCGTCGGCCGGGCTGTTGAGCCTGTTGCAGGGCCAGGGTTGGCCGTTCACCGACCGTTCCCTCGTGTACGAGCCGGACCTGGCCGGGGCCCGCGTGGTACGGGACATCGGCGTGGTGGCCAAGGCGACCCCGGACGGGGCCGGCGGGTGGTTCGTGCGCCGGTTGCGTCAGACCACCGGCACCGCGCTGGAGTTGGCGGCCGCGCCGCAGTACGTGAACGCCGCCGCCTACACCCTGCTGGCGGGCAGCCGGTACGCGTTCGCCCTGCCGTTCGACCTGGCGCACGAGGAGACCCGCAGCTACTTCGCCCAGTTCGACGTCGCCCGGGCCGACGTGATGCGGGCGCTGCGCCGGTTGGCGGGCCCGAGCGGCGAGGCCATCGCGGCCGAGGAACTGGGGATCAGCGACGCGCAGCGGCAGTTGGTGGTCACCGCCGACGCGGCCGCTCAGGACGACATCTGGAACACCGCGCCGCTCGGCGCTCTGGGCGGCATCGCCCGGGTGGACAACTTCCTCGCTCGGGCGCGACTGGACTATCGGGAGATGACCGAGCTGCTGGCGCTGGGCTGGGTCAATCCCGGGAACGCCATGTTCGTCAAGCACCTGGACACCGGGCCCGACCTCAGCGCGAAGCGGATCCAGCAGCTCACCGACGCGCGCCTGGACCGGATCCACCGGTTCCTGCGCCTGCTGCGCGCGCCGGCCTGCACCGGTTGGACCCCGCCGTTGCTGGACCGGGCGATCCGGGCCGACGCGCTGGGCGGCGGCGCCCTGGACGACGACTTCCTGGTCACTGTGGCGGCGCTGCACCGGCTCGCGGCGCGGCTCGGGCTGTCGCTGCCCGAGGTGGTCGACCTGTTCGCCCCGCTGGACGAGTCGCGGTACGCCGAGGTGTTCCGCAACTCGGCGAACGGCCCGGTCCTCGAAGCGTTCGCGCCGGCCAACGTGCTCGCCAACGAGCAGGCGGAGCTGACCACACCCGGTTCGGGTGTCCTGCTGTCGGCGCACGAGGCGTACCTGGCGACCTGCCTGGGGGCCACGACGGCGGACACCGGGCTGCTAGTGGCGGACCTTCCGGCGCCGGCGATCGTCAGCAACGCCGGCCTGCACGCCGTGTACGCCGGGACGCTGCTGGCCCGGGCGCTCGGGCTCAGCGCCACCGAGTACCTGATCATGAAGGATCTGATCGGCTCGGATCCGCTCACCGCACCGGCCACCGCGCTGGCCTTCGTCGAGCGGTTCGACGCCGCCCGGGCCGGCACCGGCATCCGCCCGGCGGACCTGCGCTACCTGCTCCGACACGAAGCCGACGACCTGGCCGCGCGGGACCTGCCGGACGAGACGCTGACCGCGGTGCTCACCGGGTTGCAGGCCGGCTACCAGAGCGGGTACGCGGCGACCCGACCCGCTGTCGACCCGGCGGCACCCCCCGAGGAGAACCTGCCGGGCATGCGTGCCCTGCTCGCCACCGTGCCCGGGATGACCGAGGCGGACCTGGCCGGCTTCGCCTCGATCGTGGACGGTGGTTGGACCGATGCGGTGACCACCCCGGCGCAGTTCGTCGACGCGAAGCTCGCCGCCCTGGTGGACACCACACCGATAACAGCCGCGATCGTTTCCAGCCCCACCGAGGCCCAACAGACCACCCTGCTGCTGGCCATCACCACGGCACTGTCCAGCTACGCGTACACCCGTACCAAGCAGGAGCTGGCGGTGGCGGCGGTGGCCGACACCTTCGGGTTCTCGACGGACGCCGCCGCCACCGCGCTGGCCGGCGCGGAGCTGACCCGACCGCTGCTCGCGGTGCTCACCGACGACACGCTGGTGGACCTGGTGAACGAGCCGCCGGCGCCGCCGGCGGTCACCCCGGCCGGGTTCGACGAGCAGTACCGGGCACTGCGCCTGCTGCACGTACTGAGCCGGCTCGTCGACCACCTGACGGTGCCCGACGCGGACCTCGGCTGGCTGCTGGCGAACGCCGGGTCGCTCGGCTGGCTGGCCCCGGACCGGGTGCCCTACCAGACCGGCCGGCCGCCGGCCCCGTTGGCCGACTGGATCCGGTTGGCCGCCGGGGTCGAACTGGCCCGCACCTACCCGCCGGTGGCGAACCCACTGGACGCCGCCACGCCGTGGACGGTGTACGGGCTGTTCGACCTGGTGCTGGCGGCCGGCACCACCGCCACGCAGGTCCACACCCATCTGGCGCAGCTCGGCGGCTGGGACGCCACAGTGTTGGCCGACCTGGACACCCACCTCGAACTGTCGGCGGTGGACCTCACCGCGTACCGGTCGCCGGCGACGATCCAGCGGCTGGCCGATGCGCTGACCCTGCTGCGCCGGCTGGGCCTACCGGTGGCGGCGGCGGTGCCGCTGGGCCAGCCGGTCACCACGGCGGCGGGCGCGGCCACCATGCGGCAGGCACTGAAGGCGCGGTACGCCGAGGCCGAGTGGTTCGGGGTGCTCCAAGGGGTGCAGGACCGGCTGCGGGTGGCCAAGCGGGACGCGCTGGTCGCGTACCTCTTGGCCGAGAACCCGGGGCTGCGCGACACCAACGACCTGTACGACCACTTCCTCATCGACGTCGAGATGGGCGCCTGCATGGCGACGTCGCGCATCGTGCAGGCGCACGCCACCGTCCAGTTGTTCGTGCAGCGCTGCCTGCTGGGCCTGGAGCCGGACAGCGTCGCTGCGGTCACCGAGGATCCCGGTTGGGACCAGTGGAACTGGATGGCCAACTACCGGGTCTGGGAGGCCAACCGGAAGATCTTCCTGTATCCGGAGAACTGGATCCTGCCGGAGTTGCGGGACGACAAGTCGGAGCTGTTCACCGAACTGGACGACCAGTTGCAGCAGGACGAGCTGACCGACCTGGCGGTGGAGAACGCCACCATCGCGTACCTGGAGAAGCTGGACGACCTGGCGCACCTGGACGTGATGGCCTGCTACTACCAGCACGACAGGCATCTCATGCACGTGTTCGCCCGCACCCGGGGCGGCGACCCGACGGTGTACTACCACAGGCAGTTCGAGCGGGAGCGGTACTGGACGCCGTGGCGGCGGGTGCCGCTGGACATCGCGGGCGACCACCTGCTCGCCTTCGACCGCAACAGCCGGCTCACACTGGCCTGGCCGGTCTTCACCGAGGAGACCGACACGGCGCAGACCTCCCAGATTCCGGACCCGGACGGCATCCCGCCGGGCGGCACGGAGACGGAGCGGCCGCGCCGGCGGTGGCGGATCCAGCTGGCCATCGGCGAGCGGACGCAGGACCGCTGGCAGCCGAAGAAGATCTCCAAGGACGCGCTGTACTACCCGGCCAGCGGCTACCGGGAGGACCTCCCGGCGGCGGACGAGTTCACCTGCTTCGCGTACGAGGCCGGAGCGGCCGGCCAGGCGATCAGCGTGCTCACCGGCACCGAGTTCGTCGGCTCGTTCGCGTTGACCGGGTGCCGGGGCTATCCGGAGCCGATGCCGGGCGGCGGTTCCGGCAACCTGCTGCTGTCGCCGGTGTTCAAGGACACCGAGCTGCTGGCCGAACGGTTCACCGAGCTGATCATCCGGGAGCAGAACGACCTGGCGATCAGCACTCCGCTGATGGGCGCGTTCCAGACCCTGGTGACGCAGACGCCCGGCCGGTTCCGGGTGACGTACCCCATGCAGATGTCGTTGCTCGACTGGATCATCATGCTGCTGGGGTTGGCGCAGAGCGTCCGAGGCACCCACGACCGCCGGCCGGTGCTGCCACTGGGCACCCTGATGCCGTACTTCTACGGTGACTACGACCGTGGTTACGTGATCATCCCGGGCTTCTACGATCGCCGGGCCGAGGACCCGGCGGACCGGATCGAGAAGACGTACAGCGACGTGGACCAGTTCGCCCGCGACGTGCTGGCGCTGCTCACCGAGTACCTGCGCCGATACGCCGAGGACCCGGCGCACGACCTCGCGGCCGCCGTGCAGGCGATGACCGAGGACGCGGAGTACCACCGGCTGGTCGCCGAGTTCGAGGTCTACGGCACCCTGTCGTACGGGGTGCGGTTCGCGAACTTCTACCACCCGCTGCTGTGTTTCCTCCGGGCCACCGTCTACCGGTCGGGCGTGCCGGCGTTGCTGAGTCGGACCACCCAGCTCACCAACACCGGGTTCGACTTCGCCGCCACCTACCAGCCGGCACCGGTGGTCGTGTCGCCGTACCCGGTGGAGGACCTGGACTTCGCCGCGGACGGCGCGTACGCGGGCTACAACTGGGAGCTGTTCTACCACCTCCCGTTCGACATCGCGCTGCGGCTCAACCGGGACCAGCGGTTCGCCGAGGCGCGCAACTGGTTCCACCACATCTTCAACCCGGTCGGCACCGCCGACGGCGCCGCCGCCCCGCAGAAATACTGGGTCACCAAGCCGTTCTTCCAGACCGGAGTGCCCGAGCTGCTCAACCAGCGGATCGGCGACATTCTCACGGCGATCGCGGCCGACCCGTCGGGGGCCAGCATCACCGACCTGAAGTTCGCTGTGGAGCAGTGGCGGGCGAAGCCGTTCAACCCGCACGTGGTGGCCCGCAGCCGGCCGGTCGCCTACCAGCTCGCCGTGGTGGTCAGCTACATCAAGAACCTGGTCGACTGGGGTGACCAGTTGTTCCGGCAGTTCACCCGGGAGTCCGTCACCCAGGCCACCCAGCTCTACATCCTGGCCGACAAACTGCTCGGGCCGAAGCCGAGCGTGGTGCCGCCGCTGGTCAGCCCGGCTCCGGCCACCGTCAACCAGCTCCAGGCGAAGGTGGACCTGTTCGGCAACGCGTTGCTGGACCTGGAGAACCTGATCCCCGACCTGGACCTGCTGCCGCACGGCGGGGCGGAACTGCCCAGCCCGTTGAGCTATTCGGCGCTGTACTTCTGCGTTCCGCCCAACGAGGAGATGCTCCGGCTGTGGGACCTGATCGCCGACCGGCTGTTCAAGATCCGCAACTGCCAGAACATCGACGGGGTGGAGAGCATGCTCGCCCTGTTCTCACCGCCGATCGACCCGGGGGCGCTGGTCCGGGCCGCCGCCGCCGGCATGTCCGTCTCGTCGTTCCTGGCCGGGCTCGGCGCACCGCTGCCGAACTACCGGTTCCGGGTGCTGGCCCAGAAGGCCACCGAACTCGTCGGGTACGTCGGTGAGCTGGGCGGCGGGCTGCTCGCGGCCATGGAGAAGCGGGACGGCGAACAACTCGCCCGGCTGCGCGCCGGCCAGGAGATCGCCCTGCTCGACGCGGTACGGGCGGTCAAGCTCGCCACCATCGCGGAGGCCGAGGGCAACGTCGCGGCGTTGGAACTGAGCCGCAAGGTGGTCGAGGAGCGGCAACGCTACTACGCCGGCCGGCCGTACATGAACGCCTGGGAGATCACCGCCACCGCGTTGTCGGGGGTGTCGCTGCTCGGCGAGACCGCGATCGCGGTGGGCTACATCCTGTCCGGCGGGCTGAAGCTGATTCCGAACTTCACCGCCGGCGGCGCCGGCTTCGGTGGCTCACCCACTGTGACCCTCACCCTCGGCGGGGACAAGGTCGGTGCCGCCGCCGACTCGGCGGTGATGACCCTGGAGGCGATCGCCCGCGCCCTGGACAAGGCCGCCGGGATGGCCGCCAACCAGGGCGGCTACCGCCGCCGGATGGACGACTGGGAACACCAGGCGGCTCTGGCCGGTCTCGAACTGACCCAGATCGACCAGCAGCTCCTCACCGGGCGGCTGCACGTGTCAATGCTCACCGACGAGCTGGCGGCGCACGACCGGGAAGCCGACAACGCCCGGGCCACCGAGGAGTACCTGCGCGGCAAGTACACAAACACCGAGCTGTACCAGTGGATGGTGAGCCGGGCCAGCTCCGTCTACTTCGGGGCGTACCAGCTCGCCTTCGACGTGGCGAAGAAGGCCGAGCGGTGCTTCGCCCACGAGCTGGGCAGCGAGGCCACGTTCCTGCAACCCGGCTACTGGGACAGCCTGCGCAAGGGGCTGACGGTGGCGGACGCGCTGCGCCACGACCTGAAGCGGATGGAGGTGGCCTACCTCGACCGGCACAGCCGCGAGCGCGAGCTGACCCGGCACGTCTCGCTGGCACAGCTCGACCCGGCGGCGTTGATCGAGCTACGGGCCACCGGCAGTTGCGTGGTCAACGTGCCGGAGGCGCTGTTCGACCTGGACCACCCGGGGCACTACTTCCGCCGGCTCCGCACTGTCAGTCTGTCCATCCCGTGCGTGGCCGGCCCGTACACCCCGGTCACCGCGAAGCTCTCCCTGATCGGCAACCGGTACCGGACCGCCACCGCGGCCCGGCAGAGCGCCACCAGCGCCAAGGACAAGTACACCGAGGTGCCCGGCGACGAGCGGTTCGCCTACAACGTGGGCGGGATCGAGTCGATCGCTACCAGCAGCGGCCTCAGCGACAGCGGCATGTTCGAGCTGAACTTCGCCGACGACCGCTACCTGCCGTTCGAGGGCAAGGGCGCGATCGGCACCTGGCGGCTGGAACTGCCGACGGCGGTCCGCCAGTTCGACTACGACAGCATCAGCGACATCATCCTGCACCTGCGGTACACGGCCCGCGACGGCGGCTCGACGCTGCGCGGCCTGGTCGAGGACTCATTGCGGGAGGTGCTCAACGAGATGCTGGTCGACGCCGGCCGGACCGGGCTGTACCAGGCATACAGCCTGCGCCACCAGTTCCCGGACGAGTGGTGGCAGCTCACCCAGCAGCAGAGCACCGAGCTGACCATGGGGCCGGAGCACCTGCCGTACCTCGCCCGCGACCACCAGCCGGTGGTGGACCAGGTGACCTGGTACGCCCGGGTGGACGGTGATCCCGGGACGTACGACCTCACGATGGCCGGTGACCCGGTGACGTTGAACCGGGACGCCGACCTTCAGCAGTGCGTGGGCCAGTCCAACCCGCTGGTTCTCGGCACCCCGGTCACGCTGGCGGCCGACCCGGACGGCCTGACCGACCTGGTCGTCCTGCTGCACTACCGGCTCGACGGCTGAGGGGGAGCGGTGACGACCAGCTACCCGGTCGGCGGCGGATCGTGGGGGCCGGGGACCGGCTCCCGGTGGCGCGGCTCCGCCGACCCGACCGGCGCCGGCGCTCCCGGCGGGGCGGGTGGGGCATTCGGACCGGGCGG
This sequence comes from Micromonospora vinacea, assembly GCF_015751785.1. NCBI lineage: Bacteria > Bacillati > Actinomycetota > Actinomycetes > Micromonosporales > Micromonosporaceae > Micromonospora > Micromonospora vinacea. The sequence continues at coordinate 4,639,621 of NZ_JADOTY010000001.1, forward strand.
GCCGCCGACCGACGCGACCGGGGCCGGGTCGCCGCCGGCCGGTCGGGCCGCGACCGGGCCGGGACTCGGCGGACCGGCGATCAGCCTGCCCACCGGCGGCGGCGCGATCCGGGCCATCGGCGAGACGTTCGCCGCCCACCCGGTCACCGGGACCGGCGGCATGTCCGTTCCCGTCCCGGTCAGCGGCGGCCGGTCCGGGTTCCAACCCGACCTGACGCTCAGCTACGACTCGGGCGCCGGGAACGGCCCGTTCGGCCTCGGCTGGCAGCTGCCCGTGCCGGCCATCAGCCGGCGCACCGACCGCGGCCTGCCCCGCTACGACGCCACCGACACCTTCCTGCTGTCCGGAGAGGACGACCTGATCCCGGTACCCGGCGGCACTCCGGTCGCCGGACACACGGTGCAGCGGTTCCGGCCACGGACCGAGGGGGCGTTCGCCCGCATCGAGCGGTGGACCCGGGACTCCGACGGTGACGTGCACTGGCGCACCCTGTCCGGGTCGAACCTGCTGGCCGTGTACGGCCGCGACGGCGGCTCCCGCATCGGCCTGGGCGGGCGGGTGCACACCTGGCTGCTCTGCGAGACCCGGGACGATCGGGGCAATGCGGCCACCTACACCTACAAGGCCGAGGACACCGCCGGCCTGGACCTGGACCGGCCGCACGAACGGCACCGCACCGACCGGAACGTCAACCGCTACCTCAAGTCGGTGCGTTACGGCAACACGGTGCCGCTGCTCGACCCCGACGGCCGACGCCCGGTGGACCTGACGCCGGCCCAGATCGCCGACGCCGGCTGGCTGTTCGAGGTGGTCCTCGACTACGGCGAGCACGACCCGGACACCCCGCTACCCGCCGACACCGGGGACTGGACCTGCCGACCGGACCCGTTCTCCACCTACCGCGCGGGATTCGAGGTCCGCACCTACCGGCTGTGCCACCGCATCCTGATGTTCCACCACTTCCCCGACGAGCCGGAGCTGGGCGCGAACTGCCTGGTCCGCGCTGTGGAGCTGGAATACGCCACCGGGCCGGTGCTGTCCACCCTGGTCGAGGTGACCCAGCGCGGCTACGCCCCGGCCGCCGGCGGCGGGCACACCAGCGCCGCACTGCCCCCGGTGACCTTCGAATACACACCGGCCACCATCGCACCGACCACCCGGGAACTGGAGCGGGGCAGCCTGGAGAACCTGCCGGCCGGCGTGGACGGGCGGACCGAGCTGTGGGTGGACCTGGACGGGGAAGGGCTCGCCGGGGTGCTGACCGGGCACGAGGGTGCCCTCTACTACCGGCCGAACCTCGGCGCCGGCCGGATCGGCCCGGTCGCCGCGCTGCCCACCGTGCCGTCGCTGACCGACCTGGCCGGCGGACGCCAGCAACTGGTCGACGTGAACGGTGACGGGCGGATCGAGCTGGTCCAGCTCGGCACCGTACCGGCGGGTTTCGTCCGCCGCACCGACGACGCCGGCTGGTCCGGCTTCCAACCGTTCCGCGAGCTGCCCGCTGTCGACTGGGCCAGCCCCGACCTGCTGCTGCTGGACCTCACCGGAGACGGCCGGGCCGACCTGCTGATCGCCGGTGACACGGTGCTTTCCTGGCACGAGTCGCTGGCCGAGGCGGGGTACGGCCCGGCGCGACCCGCGCTCTGGCCCGCGGACGAGGACCGTGGGCCGCGGCTGCTGCGCTCCGATGACCGGCAGAGCATCTTCCTCGCCGACATGTCCGGCGACGGGCTCACCGACCTGGTCCGGGTCCGCGACGGATCCGTCTGCTACTGGCCCAACGTCGGCTACGGGCGATTCGGCGCCACTGTCGAGATGGACGACGCGCCGTGGTTCACCGGGCCGGACGAGTTCGACCCGGCCCGGGTGCTCCTCACCGACGTGGACGGCACCGGCGTGATGGACCTGTGCTACCTGGGCCGGCGGGAGATCCGGCTCTGGTACAACCAGTCCGGCAACGGCTGGTCGGCCCCCGCCGAGCTGCCCGACCTGCCGCATGTCACGCCCGATTCGACTGTGACAGTGACCGACCTGCTGGGTACCGGCACCGGCTGCCTGGTGTGGTCGTCGCCGCTGCCCGGCGACGCCGTCGGCCCGGTGCGCTACCTGGACCTGGCCGCCGACGGCAAGCCGCACCTGCTCACCCGGGTGGTGAACAACCTGGGCGGCGAGACCACCATCCGGTACGCCGCCTCCACCGCCTTCCAACTGGCCGACAGGCGAGCCGGCCAGCCCTGGGTGACCGGGCTGCCGTTCCCGGTGCAGGTCGTCGAGCGGGTGGAACAGGTGGACCGGATCGCCGGGACCCGCCTGGTCACCGGCTACCGCTACCACCACGGGCACTACGACGGCGTCGAGCGGGAGTTCGCCGGCTTCGGCATGGTCGAGCAGATCGACGGCGAGTCGTTCGTGGACCACGTGTTGGGCGTCGAGGCGGTCGACGGCAACCAGGACACCTCGCCCGAGCTGTTCCAGCCACCGGTCACCACGAAGACCTGGTACCACACCGGCGCCCCGGTCGACCTGTCCGCCGAGTGGTACGCCGGCCGGCACCTGCCCACCGCGGAGCTGCCGACCGGAGTCTCCGCCGTGGAGCTGCGGGAGAGCCGGCGGGCGTTGCGCGGCCTGCCCCTTCGGCAGGAGGTGTACTCGTACGACGGCAGTGCCGCGCAGGAGCACCCGTACGGGGTGGTCGAGCAGACGTACCAGGTGCAGCGGCTGGACGCGCGGGTGTTCGTCGCCGTCGAGCGGGAGGCGGTCAGCCTCTCCTACGACCGGCAGCCGGACGAGCCCCGGATCAGCCACCGGCTCAACCTGGTCCTCGGCCCGTACGGCACCGTCGTCCAGGCCGCCGCTGTGGTCTACGGCCGCACCACGCCCGACCCGGAGCTGCCCACCGAGGTGACCGCCGAACAGCGACGCCGTCACGTCACGTACGGCGAGCAGCTGTACACCCCGGACATCGACGAGACGCTGCCGGTGCCGGCGTACCGGATCCGCGCCGCGTATGAGGCGGTCGGGCACGAGCTGACCGGGCTGGCCCCGGCCGGCCCGCTGTTCACCCGCGCCGAACTGCTCGCCGGGTTCGCCGCTGCCACCCCGATCGGGTACGAGGTGGTGGCCGACGAGGTCAGCGCGCAGCGGAGGTTGCTGTCCCGGTCACAGGTGCGGTTCCGGGACAACGCGCTGACGCCGCTGCCGGCCGGGCAGTGGGACAGCCTGGGGTTGGGGCACCAGACGTACCAGCTCGCCTTCACCCCGGCCGCGCTGGCCGCCGGCTACGGCACGGCGGTGACCGACGCGGACCTGGCCGCCGCCGGCTACGTGCACCTCGACGGCGGCCCGGACTGGTGGATCCCGTCCGGCGAGATGCGCTATCCCGCCGACCCGGCCGCGCACTTCTACCTGTCCAACGGGGCCCGGGACGCGCTGGGCATGGCGACGGCGGTCACCTTCGACGACTACCACCTGCTCAGCGAGCGGGTGACCATCGACCAGGCCGCCTGGTCGGTCACCACCGCCGTCAACGACTACCGGGTGCTCGGCCCGAGCCTCGTCACCGACCCGAACGGGCAGCGCCGCGCGGTGCGCTACGACGAGTTGGGCCGGGTGGTGGCCTCGGCGCTGCTCGGCCGGCTCGGCGCCGGGGACGGCGACACGCTCGATGATCCGACGTTGACATTCACCTACGACCCGTTCAACTGGGTGGCCAACGGCCAGCCCGCGTACAGCCGGGGCCGGCACCGGGAACGGCACGGCCCGACCAACTCGCGCTGGCTGGAGAGCTACGAGTACAGCACCGGCACCGGTGGTGTGGCGATCACCAAGTCGCGGGTGCATCCGGGCAGGGCCCTGGAGGTGGGTGAGGACGGGGTGGCCGTCGAGGTGGACGCCGACCCGCGCTGGGTCGGCACCGGCCGCACGGTGGTCAACAACAAGGGCAACCCGGTGAAGCGGTACCAGCCCTACTTCAGCACCACCCACGAGTACGAGGACGCGGCGGCGCTGCGCGAGATCGGCGCCACCGCGATCCGCTACTACGACCCGCTGGGCCGTGCCGTGCTGACCCGGTATCCGGACGGCACCCTGAGCCGGGTCGAGTCGACGGCCTGGTCGCACCGGTTGTTCGACGCCAACGACACGGTGCTCGACAGCCAGTGGTACGCCGAGCGGGGCAGCCCCGCCGTGTCCGATCCGGAACCGGCCGACCCGGCCACCCGCGCCGCGTGGCTCGCCGCCGGGCACGCCGACACGCCCTCCGTGATCCACTTCGACAGCCTGGGCCGGGCCGTTTACACGGAGGCCGACCGGGGCGCCGGCCAGCGCTTCGGCGTCCGCACCAGGGGAGACCTCACCGGCCGGTCCTCGGACGGGTACGACGCGCTGGGCCGGCACATCGCCAACGCGGCCACCGCCATGCACGGCGCGGGAGTGCGGTCGTGGAGTGCGGAGAAGGGCGAGCGGTGGGTGTTCCAGGATGTGCTCGGCGGGGTGCGCCGGATCTGGGACGAACACGGCCGGACCTTCCGCACGACGTACGACGCCCTGCACCGGCCCGTCGGCGTGTACGTCAGCGAGTCCGCCGGCGCGGAGCGCTGCGTGCAGTACGTGGTCTTCGGCGACCGGCATCCGGACGCGGCGACGCTGGGCCTGCACGGCGTGCCGTACCTGGTGTTCGACCCGGCGGGCCAGGTGCGGGTGCCCGAGGTGGACTTCAAGGGCAACCCGCGTCGCGCCGAACGGAGACTCGCCACCGACCACGTCGACGGCCCGGACTGGTCGCCGGTGGCCGCCGCACCCGACCACGCCGCGCTGCTGGCCGCCGCGGCACCGCTGCTGGAGAGTGAGGTCTTCGGCACCGCCGCCGAGTACGACGCGGTGAACCGTCCGACAGTGGTCACCCTGCCCGACGCCACCGAGCTACGACCGACCTACCTCGAGGGCGGCATGCTGGGCCGGCTCACCGCCCGGCTGCGCGGCCAGGGCGCGGAGGTGGAGTTCCTCTCCGAGCAGGACTACGACGCGCTGGGCCGGCGGCGGTTCGCCCGGCACGGCAACGGGCTGGTCACCGAATACTTCTACGACCCGATGACGTTCCGGTTGGAACGTCTGCTCACCGCCGGAGTGCGCGACCTGCACTACACGTACGACCCGGTGGGCAACCTGACCCGGGTGGCCGAGCCGGGCGCCCCCACCTTCTTCGGCAACGCGGCGGTGCCGGCCGCCAGCGACTACGCGTACGACCCGCTCTACCAGTTGGTCCGGGCCAGCGGGCGGGAGTTGGCCGGGGCGCCCAACGACGCGATCCGCGACCACACCGACGTGCCACCGGCCGGAAGCCTCACCGATGCCGGCGCGGTACGTGCCTACACCGAGGAGTACGAGTACGACCCGCTGGGCAACCTCACAGTGCTCCGGCACCGGTTCCGGACGCAGGCCGGGGTGGGCGCCGGCTGGACCCGGCACTACCGGTACGCGTACCAGGACGACCCGGCCGACGCCACGAACCGACTGACCGCCACGAGCCTCCCCGGCGACGCCGACGGCGGCCCCTACTCGGCCCTGTACGCGCACGACGCCGTCGGCAACCTGACCGTCATGCCGCACCTGCCGGCCCTGGAGTGGAACGTCCACGACCAGCTCCGCCGGGTCGACCTCGGCGGCGGTGGCGAGGCCCGGTTCGTCTACGCCGCGAGCGGGCAGCGGCTGCGCAAGGTCGTGGACCGGCCGGGCAGCGTCCAACTCGAATGGATCTTCCTGGGTGCGGTCACCGTGTTCCGCCGACGCAACAGGGTCACCGGTGTCCTCCAGCACGAACGGTGGACCACCACGATCGCCGACGACACCGGCCCGGTCGCCCAGGTGGACGTCAAGACCGTCGACGTCGGCGGCTTCGACCCGGCCAACCCGCTCGGCGTTCCGCTGATCCGTTACCAGCTCACCAACCACCTCGGCTCGGCCGCGCTGGAGACCGACGCGGCCGGGGTGCTCATCTCCTACGAGGAGTACCACCCGTACGGCACGACCGCGTACCGCTACGGCCGCTCGGGCGCCGACCTCAGCCTGAAGCGGTACCGCTTCGGCGGGCACGAGGTGGACGACGAAACCGGCTTCTGCTACGCCGGGGCCCGGTACTACGTGCCGTGGCTCGGACGGTGGGCGAGCAGCGACCCGGGCGGCTTCGCCGACGGGGGCAACCTGTTCCGGTACTGCCGCAACAATCCGGTGGGAATGGTCGACCCGTCCGGGTTCAAGCCCACCACTGTCAAGGGGCCGGAAACCCACGACATCTCCATCACGGAGTCCCACTTCACCGGGTCCGAAAACCCCACAGTGGAGGACTTCCGCCGCTACCTCAGCAGCCACGGCGCAACCCTCGACCCGCGAATCAACAACAAGAACTCGGTCATCTACTACCAGGCAAACGTCACCCTCAACCTGGAGGGCGGCAACTGGTCCGAGCACCCAGGCGGCACCTGGGTGCTGCACGCCGTACTGCCGCCGCCGGCACCGCCGAAGCCGAAGCCCGCGCCGCCTCCGCCGCCACCGGAGCCGCCACCGGCCGAGCCGCCGCCACCCGCCCCGGCCCCGCCACCCGAACCGCCGCCCGCCGCGCCGCCGGCCGACTCCGGCGGCAAGGCTCCGGCCGCACCCGGCGCCGTCGGCGGGGCCGCCGCGCACACCGCGCCCGCCGCCGAGAAGTTCATCTGGAACTTCAAGTTCAAAGGCGGCCGGGGGACGTTCCGCGGCAACATCCTCGAATGGCTGTACGGCATGCCGTGGCGCGACAACACAGCGAAGTACGACCTGGAGACCAGCACCACGGTCAAGCAGATCAAGACGACCGACCGGTACGGCAAGGCCGGTGACATCGCCCGGGAGGCGACCCGGGACGCGGACGCCGCGATCCAGGCCAACCCGACCGGCACCATGGCCGGCAAGCGATCCCAGGCCGTCATCATCACCGAGACCGACGCGCCGGCCAGCGCCGGAAACGCGATCCGCACGGCCACCAACCCGGGACGCGGGCGGGACATCCCGGCCAGTGCCACCGCGCCGGAGCACGTGCGCGGACTGCCGGGCCGGACCGGCATGCTCGGCAAGGGGCTCGGTATCGCCGGCTTCGGTCTGTCGGCGTTCGCCCTGTGGGGCGACTACCAGCACGGCGACTGGGAGATGGGCGTCGGTGACGCGCTCGGCGCGGTCGGCGGTGGCCTCGAGCTGTACGCCATCGCCGTGCCCGGTGCCACTGTCGCCACCGTCAGCGCGATGACCGCCGGACTGGTGATCGGTGGCATCGGTCTGGCCGCCGTCTCGTACGTCAGCATGAACCGGGCCGCCGAGGTCGGCGACACGCCGGGGGTGGTGGCCGGTGGCGTCGGCATCGGGGCGGGCCTGGCCATCGCCGCGGGTGCCATCGGCATCGCGGCCGGCAGCGTGGTGATCGCCCCGGTCGTGCTCGCGGTCGGCATCGTCGCCGCCATCGGCGTGGGGGTCTTCCATGCGGGCCGCTACTTCGACTGGTGGTGACTTAGCGCCGCATCATGCCCAGCCACTACGCCGCCAACACCTTGCGCAGATCGCGGAGCGCGTCAACGGCCTCGCTTCCGCCCTCGGCGTCGGCGTCTTCCCACAGCTCGCGCCATTCGGAGTCCGCGGCCAGGATTCGGTCGATCGCCCTCACCGCCAACGCTGTCACGTCGTCGGGCACGTCCACCCGGCCGCCGTCGTGCAGAAACTCCGGAGCGTACGGAGATGCGATCGGCTGGCCGCTGGGCTGCTGTGCCGCCACGATCGCGACCGCAGCGATCGCCTCGCAGGCGACGTCGGCGTCGAGGTAACCCGCCTCGCCGGCGGCTCTGGTCAACGCTTCCCGGACCAGGTTCGGTCGCTTGGACACGTCGGCGTCGTCCAGGTCGCCACACCAGTCAGCGGCGGTGTCGTTGTCGAATGGTCCGCTGTCCCAGGTTCCCACTTGGCCTCCCGCCGTCGATTCGCAGCATCCTCGCATCAGAGACCGACAACACCCGGGACGCGGGTGACACGTCCGGGCTGGATAGCTGCTCAGGAGGCAATTAGCCTGCGCGTATGGCAGACCTGGGAGACGTCGCTTGGCCGCCTGCCCCGATCACGACCGAGAGGCTCGTGCTCCGTGAGCCCGAGGCCCGGGATCGTGCGGCGTTCATCGAGTTGCTGGCGTCGCCAGAGGTGAACGCCTACCTCGGCGGTCCCCGCCTGCCTGCCGAACTGGAGCGCGAGATGCCCGGGGTGCCCGAGCGGTGGCCCGGGAGCTTCGTCGTCGATCTCGACGGGGTGATGATCGGCCAGATCCTGCTCAGAAGAGCAACGGGGCACCGCCGCCCGGCTGCCATGGGGAAGGTCGAGCTCGGTTACCTGTTTCTGCCGCAGGCATGGGGATTCGGGTACGCCGCCGAGGCCTGCGCGGCGGCACTCGACTGGTGCGACGGCGTCCTTCCCGGCGAGCCGGTGGCCCTCGCCACCCAAACCGCCAACGTCGGCTCGATGCGCCTCGCGGCGAGGCTGGGGTTCACTGAAGTAGAGCGGTTCCATGCCTGGGACGCCGAGCAGTGGCTCGGCCTACGGTCCCCGGTCACGCCGCCTGCTTGAGCTGGTGCTGGACAGCACCGCCACGGCGGGGCCCACGGGGTTCCATCACGTCCCTCGCCACGAACACTCGTCGCTAGCAGCTCTGAAGGATGCGCTCTACGTCCGCGCCCGCCTGAACGACCACGGCGTCGGCGCGAAGGTCCGCGGGCAGGTGGTACCGCTGACCTTCGTGCGCGAGCAAGGTGGGGCAGCCAGGTGGAAGCACAACAGCATCGGCGAGTCCGACGAACGTGACGAGCATGTCGAGAATGGCGCCGGCGGAAAACCGGCTGAGCATGAGGCTGCAGAGCGTGTCGTCGGTAAGGGTGGCGTAGACGTCTGCGGTGCCGCCGTCGTCGGCGCTGATGTGCCAGTAGCCGTGCTGAGGTTCCTGCCTTTCGGCCCAGGGCACAAAGACGGCCCGAAAGGCATCAGCCGACAGTGGGGCGGCATCGCCCTGCTCGAACCGTTGAACGAACATGTCGTAGCTCACCGGAGGAAGTTAGCGCCGAGACCGCCGTGGCTGGGGGCACCCGCAGTGGCGCTACAGCTGAACAACCTCGCGCGCACGCTGGTTGTGCTGGGCCAGGCCGCCGGATTATGGCGTCCACTTGCGACCAGCTCGGAGCGGGGACGCCGGCAGCCTGATCACGGGTTCGACGATCGGGCACAGGCGACCCTCTTCTGAGCCGGGGCCGGCCGATCGCGTGGGTGGTCGCCCGCCGTCGAAGGCCGGGCCATCGCGCCGGAGCCGCTCACCGATTCGGTACGCCGGATGGGCCCCGCCGTCGCGGAGAGGTTCAGCTGTCGCCGGGGCGGACCAGCCCGGTCTCGTACGCGATGACCACGAGCTGAGCGCGGTCGCGGGCGTTCAGCTTGTGCAGCAGGCGACTCACGTACGTGCGGGCGGTGTCCGGGCTGAGGTGCAGGGCCGCCCCGATCTCCACATTCGACCGCCCGGTGCCGACCTGTGCCAGGACGTCGCGTTCCCGCCCGGTGAGCCCGGTCAGCCGGGCCGGGTCCGCGACGGGGGAGCGGGCGGCCGCGGCGATCACCCGCCGGGTCACCGCCGGTGACAGCAGCGCGTCTCCGCCGGCCACCACGCGGACGGCGTCCCGCAGGGCGTCGGGCGGGGTGTCCTTGAGGAGGAAGCCGGCGGCGCCGGCGCGGATGGCGTCGAAGAGGTACTCGTCGTCGTCGAAGGTGGTCAGCATGACCACCCGGACGTGGGTCAACGTCGGGTCGGTGAGGATGCGGCGGGTGGCCTCGATACCGTCGCCGCCGGGCATCCGGACATCCATCAGGACGACGTCGGGTCGCTGCTCGCGGGTGACCGCCACGCCGGCGCGGCCGTCGCCGGCTTCGCCGACCACCGTGATGTCCGGGGCGCGTTCCAGCAACGCGCGGAGGCCGGTGCGCACCAGGTGCTGGTCGTCGACGAGGACGACGCGTACGTCGCTCATGCGGCGACCGCCGCCAGCGGTAGGTGGACCGAGACCCGGAAGCCGCCGCCGGCGGCCTCGCCGGCATCGAGGGTTCCGCCGAGCAGGGCAACCCGCTCCGACATACCGCGTAGCCCCTGACCCGTCTCGGCTGCGGTGCCGCCGGCGGATCCCCGGCCGTCGTCGACGACCTCCACCGACAGTTGGGCCGGGGTCGCCCGGATCGTCACGGTGGCGCGGGTGGCGTGGGCGTGGCGCAGCACATTGGTCAGTGCCTCCTGCACGATCCGGTAGACGGTGCTGCCGACCACGGTCGGCAGGGCGTCGACCGAGCCGTCGAGACGCAGCTCGACCGGCAGCCCACCGCGGCGGACGCCCTCGACGAGCGTACGCAGCTGGGGGAGACCGGGGGCCGGCTCGCGCGGCCCGGGTTCGCGACGCAGCGTGCCCAACGTGGCACGCAGCTCGGCCATGGCGCTGCCGCTCACCGAGTGGATCGCGGCCAGGGCGGCCTCGGCCTGGCCGGGCTCGGCATCGGCAAGTGCCTCCCGCGCCACAGCCGATTGCAGGGTGATCACCGACATCGTGTGTCCCAGGGTGTCGTGCACCTCCCGGGCGATGCGCAGCCGCTCGGCCTCGACCTGCCGGGCGGCCTCCCGGCGGCGCTCCTCGGCCGCCGAGGCGGCCTGCCGGGCCAGCGTGACCCGTAGCGAACGCCGGTTGCGGACGGCGTCACCGAGAGCGATGACGGCGAGGATCAGGGCCGCCTCGGAGCCGAGACCCGCACCGATGACGACTGAGATGTCGTCTCCCTCGACGAGCCGGGCGACCACCGAGACGGCCAGCAGGCTCCCGCCGACGGCGGCGGCCGGGACCACCCGGCCCCGCTGGGCGGCTACGTAGAGGATGGCGGCGGCCGGGGCGGCCACGCCGACCGGCGGCAACTCCAGCGCGTAGTAGCCGAGGATGCCGGCGGCCGTCGCCAGCAGCGCGGGAACGGTCCAACGCCGGGCCACCAGCAGCAGTACGGCCCAACCGGCCCCGAATCCGCCGGCCAGCGCCGCCTGGGAGATCGGGGCGTCCTCGGTCACGACCGCCGCCGTGACCAGGCCCAGGATGGCCACAGCGAGCAGCGCCTCGGTTCGGGTGGGTGAGGTGGCCTGCACGTCCGTGAGCCTAAGTCGGTGCGGGCCCGCGCCGCTGCCGTCCGCAGGCATCACCCCCGCCCCCGCACGTACGTCGAGAAGCGATGGCAGCTCGCGCGGCTGCGCGGCAGACGTCCCCGAGTTGGCGACCTAGCGTCGACGGCGACATCACAGAACGTGCCCGCATGGGCTCGAAAACCAGGGAGAAGTACTGCTGTGTCCCGTATCAGGCTGACGTGGATCGTGCTCATCGTGCTCGTCTGGGCGGCGATGATGTCGTTTGGCGGGGTCGCCGCCGAGACCGTGATGCTCTACCCGAACATCTTCGGGGACGCACCCGCCTCGCTGGACCGGGCCCGTGAGTTCCTGGTCGCCGGAGGCCCGAGCGACTACTTCCCACCGCTGGGCGCCTCGGTCGTGTTGACGAGCCTCGCCGCGACCGCCCTCACGTGGCGCAATCGGCGACTGCGGTGGTACGTCGCTGCCGCCGCGGTGGTCTTCATCGCCTGCGAGTTCCTGTTCTCGGTGGTGTTCTTCTGGCCGCGCAACGAGATCATGTTCGTCGACCCGGTCGGCACGCACTCCCCGGAGTATCTTCGCCAGGTCGCTGAGGAGTTCGTCGCCGGCCACTGGGTGCGCCTCGCCGGCGGAGCGGTGACATCCGCGCTGGCATTCACCGCCCTGCTGCGCTTCGCCCGGGAAACCGCGCCGGTACGGGTCGAGCGATGAGCGCCGGGCGTCGTACTCTCGGCTTCTCGTGGCCGGCCCTGGTCGCGCTCGCCGCGTTGGCCGCACCGCGGGTGGTCCTGCACGACCTGCACGTCGTGGAGGAAGGGCGGCCCGCCGCCCTGCTGCTCGCTGTCGTACCGCTGATCTGCTGGGTGGCCGCCGTGCTGTGGCGGCGTCCGTCGCGTCCGTTCCTGACCGTGGTGGTCATCGGGGCGATCCACGGTGTCCTTCTCGCGGTTGGTCACCAGCTTCTGTGGGACGAGGCGTTCGGTGCGGCCGGCCCGAGGCTCGGGGACATTGACCCGCGGGCGCAGGAAGCGGTCTTTCGGGTGGCGGCGGTGTTTTCCAGCCTCGTCACCGGGGTCCTCACCGGGGTGGTGGCCGGGGCGTTGGCGGCGGTGCTGAGCCGGCTCGTCATCGGGCGGCAGCGCGCCGCCGGATCGGAACGGGCCGGGGGACGGCCGCCGGATGCGGCCGTCCCCCGGGGGTAGCGCGGACGTCAAGGGCATGTCCCGAGGTTCAGCGGATCGTCGCCCCGCCGGTGGGGGTCGGCTGGACCCGCTCGAACCGCACCTTGCTCAGCCATCCCGGGAGGTCACTGAGCACGTACAGCTCGCCGTTCACATCGGCGCCGAACGCCGTCGGCTGGGTGGGGAAGGTGCCGATCTCAGCGGAGTCGTAGCCACCCGTGGACTTGGGACGCACGGCGAACGCGCGGGTCGAGCAGTAGTCGCTCGCGATGTAGGTGCCCCGCGCCTCCGGGGTGACGGACCCCCGGTACACCAGGCCGCCGATGATGGAGCAGTTCTCCGTCATGTAGTGGTCGTATTCGACGACCGGGTCGGTCAGCCGCACACCCGGCCGGCACTGCGTCTCGTCGAAGACCGGCGTGCCCTCTCGGCAGGACCAGCCGAGGTTCGCGCCACGCTGCGACGGGCGGACGTGGTTGATCTCCTCGATCAGGCCCTGGCCGACATCGCCGATCCACAGCGAGTTGTCGACCGGGTCGATGGAGAACTTCCACGGATTGCGCAGCCCGTAGACCCAGATTTCCGGACGCGCGCCCGGCGTGCGGACGAACGGGTTGTCGTAGGGCACGCAGTAGGGCTTCCCCCCGCAGGAGCGGTTGACGTCGATTCGCAGAATCTTGCCGAGCAGGGTGCCCAGGTTCTGACCGGACTTGAACGGGTCGTTCGCGTAGCCACCGTCGCCAAGGGACCAGTAGAGGTAGCCGTCGCGGCCGAACGCCACCTGGCCGCCGTTGTGGTTGCCGTACTCGGCGTGCTCCTGGGTGAGCAGCACCTGCACCCGGTCGGGAGCGTTGATGGGCACCCGCGCCAGGGTCAGCGCGCCGGCCGGCAGGCTCGTGTACGCCACGTAGAGCATCCCGGTTCGCGCGAAGTTCGGCGCAGGCGTGATGCCGAGCAGGCCGCGCTCATTGTCCGACGCGTCGATCCGGGCGGTCAGGTCGATCACCGGGTCAGGTGCCAGGCCGGTGTCGGGGTGGTAGGAGCGGACGGTGCCGTTCTTCTCCGCGATCAACATCCGGCCGTCCGGCAGCCCGGTGATCGCGATCGGACGCTGCAGACCGAAAGCCACCCGTTCGGAAACCACGGTCAGCTCAGCAAGTGGCACAGCACGTTTGGATGGTCCGGCCGCAGCGGTGCCGGCCACCGGCGTCGGTGGCGACAGAGACGCAGCCAGGGCCAGAACGAGCAACCCGGCCAGCATGGCTGCCGGGCGACGACGTCGTCGTGACATGTTCAGCTCCTCGAGCAGGTGGGTGGTGGACGCGGTCTGGGAGCGTTCCCACGATACATTGGCTCGAGTCGATGTCCAACGACGTCCTGTCAACTTCCGCTTCATTTCGCGGGTGACAGCGGGCGTTAGGGTGAGTTAGCGATCAATACGAACGGTGGTGCCGGTGAGTCTGATCCAGGCGGGTGTCACCGCGACGACGACAATGCTGGCCGTCCTGATCGGTGGGTGGCTCACCGTCCGGGCTCAGGACCGGCTGTGGCGGCGCGACCAGGATCGACAGTGGCGGGACATCCGGCTGAACGCGTACACCGACTTCATCGGTGCGGTCCGGGAGTACGTGGCCCACGTCCTCAACCCGGCCGCCCACATCACAGCAGTGCCGCGCCCGCGTGATCCGGGTGATCTCATGCCGTTCTTCGACGACGAGGGCAGCCGCTACCGGGAGCGACTGGAGAGCACCAAGACCGCGCTTCGGCTGGTGGCCGGTCACGTCGAGGTGGTGAGCGGTTCGTCGGAGCTGGTGCGCCAGGCCCGGCTTCTGGCGGCCGCGCGAGCGGACAGCGACGCCGAGGCGTTGCCCGCCGATCGGTTCGACGCCCTCTGGGAGGCCGAGCGCCGATTCATCGAGGTGGCCCGGGCCGAACTCGGCCTGCCCTCCGCGTTCGTGCCATGAGCCGTCAATAACCGTCCTCACGGCCACGCCAGACGAAGCAGCGACCCTCGTCGAGGGGTCGGATGACGTGCGGGGCGAAGGTCTTCCGGCGACATGGGTGAAGCGGGGTCAGTGGCCCTTTCCCCGACGATCGGGCAGGGCGTACCAGCTGCCTGCCTGCACTTCCAACAGTTCACCAGTGCTGGCGAGGTGAGAGCACGCTGTGCGTAGCTCCTCGACCGAGGGCCCGGCGTCCGACTGTTCGTCGAGGAACCATCGGATCCGCCAGGCGTCGAACGCCTCAACATCACCGACCAGATCGACGTCGACCACCCGGCCCACCTCATCAGTCATCTGACAGCCGGCGCCGTGGATCGCGTACTCGACGCCCGTGCTCGACATGCCCGCTCGCGGCAACGTTCGCTTGTGCCTCACCGCCGTCATCAGGTCCTTGATGCCGCTGACGTCTGGATAGGCATCGAACAAGCGCGACTGGATGTGCCGCAAAGCGACGGCGTAGCGTCGAACCGCGGCGATCGCCAGCTCAGATTCCTCGCCCATAGCGCCAGTATGACCTTGGTTCCGCGGGCGTTTGGTGGTCAAGGGCGCCTGACGGCCGACGCAACTCCACTGGCGGCCGGCTCGTTGGTAGCACGGGGCGGACGGAGGCGGACGATGGCGGCGGGGCGGGGTGCCGAACTGCTGCGCCCTCCGATGAGTTCGGGTCGGGCGACCTTCCTGGAGCTGTTCTTCGATCTGGCCTTCGTCGTGGCCCTCACCCGGGTCTCGCAACGATTCGCCGGTCTCAGCGATGACACCGGCTGGGCGCTCGTCAACGGGTTCGGGCGTACCCTGCTGCTCTTTTTGGCGCTCTGGTTGATCTGGTCGCACACCGCGTGGATCACCAGTCGGTACGAACCGGAGCAGCCGATCATTCAGGCCGTCGTGGTTGGCACCATGTTCGCCGGCCTGATCATGGCGGTGACGCTGCCGCGCGCCATGGAGGAGCGAGCGCTGCCGTTCGCGGTCGCGTATCTGATGGTGATGGTGGTGCGGCCGCTCGTGGTGGCCGTCGCGCTGCGTGGCCATCCGCGACGGCTGGTGCCGTTCCGGCTTGTCGTGTGGGCGTTGGCGAGCGCCCCGCTGTGGCTGGTCGGCGCGTTGGGCCCGGATCACCTCCGCCTGCCGCTGTGGGTTGTCGCCCTCGCTGTCGACTACCTCGCCTGGACACTGGGCTGGCCGCTGCCGTGGTTCGGGGTCTCGAAGATAGGTCGGTGGCGGATCGCAGGGACTCATCTCGCGGACCGTTATCAGCAGATGTTCCTCATCGCGCTGGGTGAGTCGATTCTGGTCATCGGCGTGGTCTTCAGCGGCGCGGACTACTCCGCGGAGCGGGCCGCCGCCTTCGCTGTCGCGTTCGCCACCAGCGCGCTGCTCTGGCGGATCTACTTCTACCGTGCCGGTCTGCTGTTGACGGAGGCGTTCGGCCGGGCGGGTATGCCCGGCCGGCTGGGTGCGGTGTCGGAGCGGACGCATCTGTTGATCGTGCTCAGCGTGCTCGTCACGGCGGTGGGCTACGAGTTGGTGATCGATCATCCGTTCGGGCAGCCGCGGCCCAGTTGGCTGCTGTTCGTGGTGGGTGGTCCGATGCTCTTCCTCGTCGCCCGGATGCGGATGGAGCACGAGATTCTCGGCCAGGTCTCCCGATCCCAGATCGTCGGCTTGGCCGCCCTGTTGCTGTCCACGCCGGTGTTGATCCACTGGGCGCCGATGGTCGGGCTGAGCGTGGTGGTCGGAGTGCTGGCCCTGGTCGCGTTCCTCGGTGCGCTGGGAAGGCGAGGCCAGCCGCTGGAGGTTCCCGCCTCGCCGATCGGACGGGACACGTCCGGAGATCGGGACTCCGAGGCGTGACGCGGCGGTCGTGCGCCCCTGTTGGGCGTAAATGCCCCGGAGAGGCGCGTACCGCCCGTTCAGGTCGTACCGGCACTGCTTCCACGCGCATCACGACGAGATAGAACGGTCGGTATTGACGGCAGGGGTTTCCGGCAGTACGGTTCTCAGGGACAGAACGTTCGTTCTACCCGGTGTCAGCCGGGTGTGCGGCTGTGCCTGAAGGAGACCGCCATGCCTACCAAGATCACCCTCGTCATCGGCAACCCCGCCGACCCCGACGAGTTCGAGAAGCTCTACGCCGACGTACGCCGGGCCGCCGAGACGTTCCCGAAGCTTCAGCGGGTCGAGTCGGCCAAGGTGTGGCCGAAGGAGGACGGCACGCCCACTCCCGCGTACCGGACGCTCGACCTGTACTTCGCCAGCTACGAGGACGCCTCCGCCGCAGTCGCGACGCCCGCTGCCGGTGCCGTCTTCGGTGGACTCCAGGGTGCTCAGGTGGAGATCACGGGGCTGTTCTCAGACATCGAGTAGCACGCCGTCCCGTCCCGGCGGTAGCCCGCACCCCCGCTGGGCGTCCCTTCACCCCTGAACCACCGAGAGGATGACCATGACCACCGTTGCCGTTCCCGGCATCTCGACGACGGCCGCTGCTCTGCGGCGGCTGTACTTCGGTCGCTTCGCCTTCGCAATCGTCTGGGCTGCCGTGACGCTCCCGCTCGCCAAGCACCTCAACCCCCTCACCGCCGCGCTGCTCGTGATCTACCCGCTGTTCGACGTGGCCGCCGCCATCGTCGATGTCCGCGCGTCGCGGGCCACCGGATCGCCCACCCTGCTGTACGTGAACGTCGCGATCAGCCTGCTCGCCGCGGTGGGCCTGGGCATCGCCGGCGCGTCCGGCATCCCGGCGGTCCTGCGCGTCTGGGGCGCCTGGGCGGTCGTGGCCGGGCTGGTTCAGCTGATCGTGGGCGTCACCCGCCGCAGGATGGGCGGCCAGTGGCCGATGATCATCAGCGGCGGCATCTCCGTCGTCGCCGGTGGGTCGTTCTTCGCGGCCGCCTCCGCTGACAACCCGGCGCTGACCAACGCCATCGGCTACGCCATCCCCGGCGCCATCTTCTTCCTCATCGCGGCCATCCGCCTCGGCCGCGCCGCGAAGGAGAACTGACGTGCAGAACGCCACGTACGACGTCATTGTCATCGGCGCGGGGCCGGTGGGGGAGAACGTCGCCGACCGCGTCGTGCGGGGCGGCCTGACCGCCGCGATCGTCGAGCGGGAACTGGTGGGGGGTGAGTGCTCCTACTGGGCCTGCATGCCGACCAAGGCGTTGCTGCGCAGCCAGACGGCGCTCCGGGCGGCACGCCAACTGCCCGGTGCGCGCGAGGCGGTGACCGGCGAGCTGGACGCGGCGGCCGTGCTGCGCCGCCGGGACTCCTTCGCCTCGCACTGGAAGGACGACGGGCAGGTGTCCTGGCTGGACTCGACCGGGATCGCGCTGTACCGGGGTCAGGGGCGGATCGGCTCCGACCGGATTGTCGAGGTGGCCGGCGCGGACGGCACCACCACCTCGCTCACCGCCCGACACGCTGTCGTCGTCGCCACCGGAAGTAGCGCCCTGGTGCCGGACATCGCCGGTCTGCGCGAGGCGGCACCGTGGACCAGCCGTGAAGCAGCCGCCGCGAGCGAGGTTCCCGGCCGGCTCGCCATCATCGGTGGTGGCGTGGTGGCCTCGGAGATGGCGACCGCGTACACCGGCCTCGGATCGGCGGTGACGGTGCTCGCGCGGGACGGAGTGCTCACTCTGGCGGAGCCGTTCGTCGGCGAGCGGGTCACGCAGTCCCTGCGGGAAGCTGGCGTGTCGGTTCGTCTCGGTGTCGAGGCCACGTCGGTGAGCCGCGACGGTGACGGCACTGTGCACATCACGCTCACCGACGGCGAGCAGGTCGAGGCCGACGAAATCCTCGTCGCGATCGGCCGTACGCCGAACACGCACGACGTCGGCCTCGACCGGATCGGCCTGAAGCCGGGTGCCTGGCTCACCGTCGACGACACCCTGCGGGTGGTCGACGGTGCCGGCGCGTTGATCGGCGACGGATGGCTGTACGCGGCCGGGGACGTCAACCGGCGTGTGCTCCTGACCCACCAGGGCAAGTACCAGGGTCGCGCGGTGGGCGACGTGATCGTGGCACGGGCCACTGGAGAAATGACGGACGACCGCCCGTGGGGTCGGCACGTCGCCACCGCCGACGAGCGCGCCGTGCCGCAGGTCGTCTTCACCGACCCGGAGGTCGCGTCGGTGGGGCTGACCGCAGCCGCCGCCGAGGCTGCCGGACTGCGGATCCGGGTCGTCGACTACGACCTGGCCGCGGTCGCCGGGGCCGCGCTGCACGCCGACGGCTACCAGGGGCATGCCCGGATGGTGGTGGACGAGGACCGGAGGGTGATCGTCGGCCTCACCCTCGTCGGCCCGGACGTCGCGGAGCTGATCCACGCCGCGACGATCGCCATCGTCGGTGAGGTCCCACTGGAGCGCCTGTGGCACGCCGTGCCCGCGTACCCGACAGTCAGCGAGGTCTGGCTGCGCCTGCTGGAGGCGTACGGCCGCTGACCTGAGCCGTGCGGCCGCCGGCGCCATCGCCGATGAGCTGGGTCACCCCTCACCCGGGGTGGCCCAGTTCTAGTCGTGCGGGGTGGTCGCGCTGGGGCTAACCGGCTGACTCCGCCGACTGGCGCTCCGAGTTGATCCTGAGGAGTCCTTCGACGCCGCGCAGGAAGGTCTCGGACACCAACGTGGCGTCGGAAAGGCAGCCGGCCGCCATGGCGCCGTCCCGGAGCATGACGAAGTGGCGCGCTGCGGGATCCGCCGTTTCTTCGTGGACCCGTGCCATGAGCATGGTGATGGTGTCCAGGAACCATTGCCGGTGGGCCATGAGTTCCTGGTGCACGGGATGGTTCGTGTCGGGGTATTCCGCCGCGGCGTTCAGGAACGCGCACCCACGGAACCCGGGGGACTGGATGTTCTGAGCGATGGAACCGGCGATGGCCAGGAGCGGATCGACAGGCGATCGGTTGGCGGCGAGGGCCTCGTTGACCATGCCGCGCTCCAGCTGATGCACCTCCCGCAGGTAGGCCAGGATGAGGTCGTCCTTACTGGGGAAGTGCCGGTAGAAAGTAGCCCTGGTCACCTTCGCCTCCGCGATGATCCGGTCGACGCCGACGGAGTGGATGCCCTCCGCGTAGAAGATCCTGGTCGCCGTGCGAAGAAGCTTGGAACGTGCCTCAGAGGGTCGGGCAGTGGGTTCGTCGCTCGCCATCCACCCATCTTAGCGACAGAACGTTCGGTCTGATCTGTACCTGCGGGAGGCACTCCGTTCTTCGATCTCGCTGACAGCGGCCCGACCCGTGCCGGATTCTAAATGCGGCAACCCATCGCAACGGATCGCCGGCTGATGCGTGCTGCCGGGGAAACGCGCCGTTCACCGTCCTCGTCGGTCCGGTCTCATTACCGCAGGCAGTGGGTGGCGAAGACCTCTCGAAAGGACTCCAGATGAGCGCTGCTTCTGACACGTCTACGCAGGACGCTGGGATGCCGACAGTTGTGCTGATCCACGGGGCATTCGCCGGCTCGTCGAGTTGGAACGGGGTGATCGCTGACCTCAAACGTCGGGGTTACCCGGTCATTGCCGTCGCCAACCCGCTGCGCGGTGTGCAAAAGGACGCCGCTTACGTGCGGGCCCTCCTGGACAGCCTGCCCGGACCGGTCGTGATGGCCGCCCACTCCTACGGCGGGCTGGTCATGACCGAGGCCGCGGATGGTGCCTCCAACGTCAAGGCCCTGGTGTACGTCGCCAGCGTGAGCCCGGACGTAGGCGAAAGCGTGATCGGGTTGCTCGGTAAGTACCCCGGCAGTCAGCTCGCCACCAGCATCAATATGGTGCCGATCCCCTCCGGCGACGGCGGCACGACCATGGACCAGTACATCCTGCAGGACAAGTTCCCCAAGGTGTTCGCCGCCGACGTCGATCGCGGCACCGCCGAGATCATGGCGGCGACGCAGCGGCCCGCCTCGGCGAGCGCCCAGGAGGAGGGCGTGACGAAGGCCGCCTGGAAGACGATCCCCTCCTGGACCCTGATCACCACCCAGGACCTGGGGATTCCACCGGACCTGCAGCGCTTTCTGGCCGACAGGGCGGGGTCCACGGCAGTTGAGATCGCCGCCTCCCACGCTGTGGCAGTCTCGCAACCCGGCCCGGTCGCAGACCTCATCGACACCGCCGCCCGCGCCACCGCACGCTCGATGCAGATGTCCAAGAGCCGCCAGGGTTAACCAGGCTTGCCGACGCGGCGTCTGGTTCATTCCACCACCGACGGTGCCGAACAGAAGGGTGCCCAAGCCGAGCGTCCGAAGCTGCCATGATGCTCCGGTGAGTCAGACAGGGGAATGGGACCGCGTGGTCGAGGGCGTTCGTGTTCAATTCATGGCCGGCCAGCACGACGAGCCGGCGACCGCCGTCATCATTCCAAGGCCAGGTGTCGAGGCGATGGTGGCGGCCCTGGGAGAGATGATCCGATCTGGTGACCTCGACGTGATGCTCAGCATGGTGGAGGACGGCGCGATCTAGTTGAGTGACCAACCAGGTGACACCGAGCGGCTCTGCTGTTGACGTGCCGTCGTCAAAGCGGTGTCTGGGCCACAGGTTTCTGGGCGAGGAGATATCCCTGGGCAGGGCTGTCCGTTCGATCGGCTGGGACGCCGCCCCAGAACACGGTGGTGAAGCCCGTCCGGGCGATCAGTGCGGGAAGGCGCGGGGGATGCGGGCGCCGACAAGCTCGTCGCGGAACGCCTGGATGCGTGTGATGACCTGCCGTCTGCCGATGGTGTTCTCGATGCGGTCGAGGTACAGGCATCGGGCCGCGAGTTTGTCGAGATCGACGGTGAAGTAGACCGCCATCAGCGGGTTGACGAACAGGTCGCCGCCGCCGGTGCGCCGGCTGAATCGGACGTCCCCGAACGCGCCGCTGGTGGCGGCGGCGATCTGTCCCTGAACGATGCTCGGCCGCTGCGGGGTGGCGTTCTGGGCGTCAGCGACGGCAGCGCGGTAGAGCTCCGCCTCCCGGCTGGAACCGGGGATGGACAGGGCGCCGAGGTAGCCGCCGTCGCGGTCGAGCGCGGCGAGGTTCTCCAGCACCTCGACGTGGTTGACGCCGTCGTAGGCGTCGATGCCAAAGCCGAGACTGGTCACCAGCTTGACCGGTACGTCCAGCGCGGCCACCGCGGCCAGACTGGTCATGTCCTCCACCGGAGTGCCGAGATTGCTTTCGTCGCCCCGCAGCAGTACGTCGGTGCCGCCGTCGACCAGTACCACCGCGTCGATGTCGAGGCGTTCCACCAGGTGCCGGTACGCCGTCCGTAGCGGCTGGACGCCGAGCGGCGGGAAGGCGTACACCGTCGACGGCAGTTGCTGAGCCGCCAGCCATCGGGCGAGCGTTCGCTCCGGGAAGTACCAGTCGGGGCTGGTGGTATCCGGCTGAACCGCCGCGACGTGCTCCGCCACCCACGCGTCTCGGTCGATCAGCTCAAGTTCGGAGAAGGAGAGGCTGGCCAGGTGCACCTGCGCCCCGGCACGCCACAACGCGAAGGCCAAGGGCAGGCCCGCGTACACGTCGAAACCCCCGCCTGCTCCGGCGATGAGGATGCTCCGCGCCGGGGCCAACGCGGCGAACAGTGGCGGAACGGCCAACGAGAACACACCGGAGTCGGCCGGCGGCGCCGCAGGGGTCATCACCGCTCAATGATCACTGACGCTCGGCGGGCACCTGCGACGCCGCTGGCTGGCGGGAACGGGGGAGGGGCGAGCAGGGTGAGATCATCGTGGAAGCCGTGCTTCAGTGCGGCGGTGCGTCCTCACCCTGACGACCCCGATGATCTCGACGACGCCGAGACGCGTGCGATCGGTGTATCGGGAAAGCGCCCCTCGTGCCGAAACGATGCGGCCCGCGAGAGGCGCGATAATCCCAGCACGGAGGGCGCTTTTGGCGCTATGCCCACATCACCGAAGGCGCGTGACTAGTTGATCCGGTGCGCGCTGTAGATGTACACCACGACCGGATCCGCTGCCCTTCGGTACCACAGGAGGCCGGCTGGGCTGGTGCAGCGCCCGTCCATCGTGTAGGTGTATTCGGGGTAGGCGTATCCGGCCACCTTGGACGAACTGCTGTAGCCGTAGCGCCATGGGGCCGACGCGAACCGCATTTCGATGTAATCGGTGTCCGTGCAGCCCGCAGCAAGCGCGGGAGTCGGCACAGCCAGTGTGCTCAGCGGAAGCACGATGGCTGTTGCCAGCGCTAGCAGTGATCTCCTCAAGATCTCGCCTCACTTTCTGCATGGCTGCCGTTCGAATGAGCCGGCAGCGGTGACGCATTGCCGAACATGTCCGACGTCCGGACCCGTGTGGGCGAACTCGTTTCCCAGCTTCGATTCGCCGGCGTCACGGGTGATTGGGGTCAGCGTATGGGCGACGAATTGGGGGCAGCTACCGCCGATTGCTGTCCCGAACACAAGCGCGCCTGTCCGGGCTGCTCACCGGCTTGTTCGGACTTGTTCGAACGCTCGTCAGGACGTGGGCGACCGTTCCTGGTTCAGCAGAACAGCGCGCATCTCGAACAGCGTCCAACAGACGTCATGGGTGTGCCGATTGCTGCGTGAGTGTCAGTTGGCCGAGTTCCTGGGTGCATCGGGTGAGCGCGACGTAGAGGCCGTTCCAGCCGCGCGGTTCGGCGGCGATGCCCTGAGGGTCGATGAGCAGCGTCGCGTCCCATTCCAATCCCTTGGACTGGGTCGCGGTGAGCACCGGCACATCACTGAGCACGGCTGAGAGTTCGGCGATGCGGGTCGCGGGGGCGATGACGCCGACCGTGCCGCCGTGCCACCGGAGCCGCAACTGCCGCACCGCTTCGACGGCGGCGCCGGCAAGCTCAGCGGGGGTGATGGCGAGCTCCCAGGGGGCGATGCCGGAGGAACGGACCGCTCGTGGCGGCGTGTTGTGGCTGCCAGCCCTCTTCAAGACCGGTTCGGTGAGGTCCATGACCTCGCGCGGGGTCCGGTAGCAGATGGTGAGTTCCGCGCCGGTCCAGCGGTCTCCGAAGGCAGCCTGCACCGCTTGTGCCCACGTGGTGTGCCGGTGGGCTGCCTCGGCCTGGTCGATGTCGCCGACGGCGGTGATGGAGCGACTGGGACAACGCCGGAGAACCATCTGCCACTGCATCTCGGACAGCTCCTGCGCCTCGTCGATGACGACGTGGCCGTACACCCAGCCGCGCTGGCGGCGAGCCCGTTCGGCGAGGAACTCGCCCTGTGGTTGAGGGGTGTCGACCTCGCCGAGCAGGTCGGCGAGGGCGTCGAGCAGCGGGATGTCGCTTGATGCCCAGGGGGCGGGCTCGGCGGCGACGGCGGTGATCTCCTCGGGGGACAGCTGCGGGGTGAACCGGGCCAGCAGGGCGCGGTCGGTCAGGAAATCACCCAGCAGGGTCTCGGGGTCGAGGGTGGGCCACCATGCCTCGATGAACCGGGCGATGGTGGCGTTCTCGGCGATACGACAACGGAGCTGCTCGACCTCCTCCTCGGAAAGTAGTCCGTCGACGTCACTGCCGGTGGACGTCCGGGTGGGCTGGTGGTCCTGCTCCATGCTCCTGTCGACGCGGGCGAGGATGTCCTCGAAGCCCTCCTCCATCTCTTCCATCAGCGCCTCGCGCTGCTCGGCGACGACATCGGCAAGGAGGTGGTGCAACTGCTCGGCGAACACCGCGCGGGCGCGGTGGTACGGGCGTCCCTGCACCGCCGAGGCGAGCGCCTGCGCCACCGTTGCGGGCGGGATGACGTAGAAGTCGCCCTCCCAGCGCAGCTTCAGCTCGCGCGGCCGGGGGAGCAGCGACGCGACGTAGCTTTCGAGCGCGGGCTGCCAGAGGGCGCGGCCCTTGATCTCGGCGAGAAGCCGACTCTCGTCGCGGCCCACCTGGACGTCGGCCAGCAGCGTGTCGCAGGTCGCCGAGACGACGGCGGTCTCACCGAGCGCGGGCAGCACCTGGGCGATGTACTGGAGGAACCGCGGCGACGGGCCCAGGACCAGGACCGCCTGGTCGGCCAGCTTGCGGTAGGTGAACAGCAGGTACGCGACGCGATGCAGGGCCACCACGGTCTTGCCCGTGCCGGGACCGCCCTGGACGACCAGCGGGCCGGTCGCCTCCGCCCGGATGATGTCGTCCTGTTCGCGTTGCAGGGTGGAGATCGCCGTCGACATGTGACCGGTGCGCCGCTGGCCGAGGGCGGCAAGTAGGGCGCCTTCGCCGACGAGTTCCGCCGTTGTGGTCCCGTCCAGGGGCTCGTCGTCCACGCCGACGACGGCCGATCCCGTCGTACGGATGTGCCGGCGCCGCGCCTGACCCTGTGGGTCGACGGCCGTAGCGGTGTAGAACGGCCGAGCTGCGGGAGCCCGCCAGTCCACCAGCAGTGGCTCACCGCCCTCGCCGTCGTTGCGGAGACCGACACGGCCCACGTGGCGCACTGTGCCATCAAGGCCGTCGAGGCGGCCGAAGACCAGCCCTTCCTCTGCTCGCCGTAGCTCGTCGTACTGCTGCCGGAGCATGCGCTGCCGAGCCCGCTCCAACGCGTCCTGGGCCTCTGACGACAGCTCGACCTGTAGGTGATCGGCCAGCCTGTCGCGCCGGGCCGTGGCCACATCCAGAAATGCCTGTTCCTCGGCGACCGCGGATCGGCGCGCGGCACCCTCTGCGGTAGAGGTCGGCGGTTGGCCGTCAGGTGCTCCTTCGCCGACGCCAGCAGTGCCGTTGCTCAGAGCAGACTTCCGGTGCATTCGCAAATCCTTGTATCGGGGTAACCCTCGGCCCGGATGAGCCGCAGCGCATTCGGCGGCAAGCATAGAGTTGCTTTCCCTCACCGGCCAGGAGATTCGCCGGCAGAGATCGGTATCTCAATGCCTTGCAGTTCCGAGGTTGCCTGTGGCCTCACCAACCTCGATTCGCATATTGACAGTTCGGTCTTCATCTGTTCTGCGGGTGCGTTCCGAGGGTGTTGGCAGGCGGGCTCCGGGCCGAAGTCGTCGTCGGGTCAGAGGCGGTACCGCGTCGGTCTGGCTGGTGCGGCACGATGGCGGCGTGTCGATGGAACGCGTTGAGGCTCCGGCCCCGCTGTTGACCTGGCTTGCGGACCGTCCTGCTTGGGAGGCAACCACCGGATATGACGCCGCTGGTTGGCAATCGTCGACCTGGATTCTTCATGCGATGTACGAGAATTCCAGCATCGGAGGCATCAACCTCGACGAGGAGACCACCGATACCGGTATTCCCTTGGGCTTCGTCGTGCGACCGGCAAGCCCTTGGCGACGGGCACTCTGGTCGGAGCATTTCGCCGAGGGGCGGGGACAGGCATCGGATCGGAGTTACCCGCCATGCCACCGTTGGTTCCCACACCGCAGTTGGCCCGTTGCCGTCCAGCCACCGCCCGAAGGGTCCCTCGACGAGGAGAGCCTTGATGCCCTGTTGGACACCCTGAGTCGTTGTTCGATCGACGGCCCCGGGACCGACTGCGTCGCCTTCTACGCGTCCTTGCCGGCCGGTGACTTCGACAACCCTCACGTGTGGCGGGGGCCGTTGTCAGCAGTCCCCGAACTGCTCGAAGAACGCGGAGGGTCCTATGCGTTCTCAGCGACGAATCTGTGGCCCACGGATCGGTCCTGGTTCGTCTGGACGGACTACGACCTACTGGCCACCAAGGTCAGCGGGGCCGGGCCCCTGGTCGAGGCGGTCAAGAGCCACCCCGCTCTCGAGACGGTGGACTGGTCCACGCAACCACGCTGAGTTGACCTGCGGCTGATGTTGGGCCGAGATCGCGCGGCCCGAAAGCGATTACCTAGTCGGAGGGCTGTCTCGCGCAGGTCAGCTCAACGTGAAGGACGCGTCGTCGACGTCGAAGGCGGTCGCACCGTTGCCGGCCGTCTCGCTGGCGAGGAAGCTGACCGTCGCGGTGCGCTCGGCCGTCGCGGTGCCGCTCGACATGACGTACTGCCGCCACTGCGCCCCGCCGTCGAAGGCCAGCGAGAACCTCGTCTTCGGGGGTATCCCGGTGACCGCCAGTCCGACGTTCAGGTAGTCGCCGCGGCTGGTCTCCGTGGTGGTCCGCACCCAGAAGCGGACCGTCAGGTCGCAGTTGGCCGGCACAGTGACGGTGGTGCGCAGCAGGTCGGCACGGGTCACGTCCAACCCGGCGAAGGTGGCGTACGCGCGGCCGGTGTGCGCGGGCCGGGCCGCGTCGCCGAACACGACGATGCGGGGGCCGGCCGTCCAGCCGGTGGTGCCACGCTCGAACCCCGGGTTCGGGTGGATCTGCCCCGTGCAGGGCGGGTCGGCGGCTGGCTGGCCGTGGGATGCGCTGCCCGTGGCCAGGAGCAGCAGGGCCGCGGCCGAGACGGTGGTGACGAAGGCCTTCATCGGTTCCCCCGTGTCCATACATTCGAGATGGTCGATGCACGTCGACGATGCGGGATGGACGTGGGCGCGTCAAGCTCTTCCCGCCGTCGGCTCCGTGCCGGCGGCGGGCTGACCGAACCTGCTGGCGCTACCGGCGGCGGCGGGCGTCGGCCTCGGTGTCGAGCAGGTCGTTGAGCGTCAGCGCGGAGTTGATCAGAGAGAGGTGGCTGAACGCCTGGGGATAGTTGCCGATCTGCTCCCCGGTCGCGGCGATCTCCTCGGCGTAGAGGCCGAGGTGGTTGCTGAAGGTGAACATCTTCTCGAACGTGAGTCGGGCGTCGTCGAGGCGACCGGAACGGGCCAGCGCCTCGACGTACCAGAAGGTGCACATGTTGAAGGTGCCCTCGTGGCCGGGGAGACCGTCGGGGGAGTGGACCGGGTCGTACCGGTGGACCAGGCTGTCGGAGACCAGTTCGCGCTCGATCGCCTGCAGGGTGGACTGCCACAGTGGGTCGCTCGGCGTGACGAAGCCGACCGCCGGCATGGCGAGCAGCGCCGCGTCCAGCACTGTCTCGTCGTACGCCTGCACGAAGGTGCCGCGGCCCCGGTTGTATCCGCGCTCCATGACCTGGTTGTAGATGCGGTTGCGCTGCTCGGTCCAGCAGGTCATGTCCCCGGGCCGGCCGGTGCGGGTGGCCAGCCTGATGGCCCGGTCCAGCGCGACCCAGGACATCACCCGACCGAAGGTGTAGTTGCGGGGGTGGTGGCGGCTCTCCCAGATGCCGGCGTCGGGCTGGTCCCAGTTGTGGCAGAGCCAGTCGACCAGCCGGACGGTGCTCTTCCACACCTGGTGCGAGACGCGGATGCCCTGCTCGTCGGCGAGGTGCATGGCGTAGAGCGCCTCGCCGTGGATGTCGAGCTGGAGTTGGTCGGCGGCGCCGTTGCCGATCCGCACCGGCCGGGAGCCGCGATAGCCCTCCAGGTGGTCCAGCACCTCCTCGTGCAGGTCGGAGGAGCCGTCCACCCGGTACATGATCTTGAGTGGATCCTGGTGGTCGCCGGCCTCGCGGATCCGCTCGTCCAGCCAGTTCATGTACCGGCTGACCTCCTCGGTGAAGCCGAGGCCGAGCAGCGCGTGCACCGAGAACGACGTGTCGCGGACCCAGGTGTAGCGGTAGTCCCAGTTGCGCGTCCCGCCGACCAGCTCCGGCAGCGCGGCGGTGGGCGCGGCGATCATCGCGCCGGTGGGCGCGTACGTCATGAGTTTCAGCGTGATGGCGGAGCGCTCGACCATCTCCCGCCAGCGACCGGTGTAGCGGGAGCGTTCAAGCCAGCGCCGCCAGTAGTCCCGGGTCCACTCGAACATGGCCTGGATCTCTTCCGGCGGGATGACGCGCGGCTCCGCACCGGCGGTCTCCAGGACCACCCCGCCGGTGTCGCCCTCGTTCAGCGTGCCGTACGCGACCAGGTCGCCGCCCTCAAGGTGGACGTCACCCTGTTCGGAGATCAACCGCCGCACCGGGTCGACCGGGTTGAACGTCAGCGTCGCCGACCGGCTGCGGAAGACGTAACCGTTGTGGTGGCGTTCCAGCCGATGCTCTTCGCGGGCGTAGTCGAACCGGGGCCGGCACTCCACCCGGAAGCGCATGCTGCCTCGGACCATGGTGACGATGCGGACCAGCCGGTGCGCGTCGGTGGCCCGCTCGCCGGTGACCGGCATGAAGTCCATCACCTCGGCCACCCCGTCGGCGCTGATGAACCGGGTGATCAGGATGGGGGTGCCGGGAAGGTAGAGCTGCTTCGTCACGTACCGCACGTCGTGCGGAGCGATCTGGAAGTAGCCGCCCTTCTCCTTGTCCAGCAGCGCGGCGAAGATGCTCGGCGAGTCGAACCGCGGCGCGCAGAACCAGTCGACAGTCCCGTCGCACGTGACCAGCGCGGCGGTCTGCAGGTCGCCGATGAGGCCGTGATCCTCGATCGCCGGATAGCTGTCCACGTCTCTCCCCGGTTCGGCGGCGTCCTGCGCATCGAACCTAGGGGGAAGAATTGTCGACTTAGGTGAGATTCACGTTTCGCCACCCTGTCGCGTGCCCAACCCACCTCGACCGCCGGCGGGTCACCTCACCTACCTGATCCGACCGGGCACGAGGAGTGCGGGCTGACGGTCCCTGCGCGAAGATCATCGGAGCAGGTCACCCGTTCCTGCTCGTCGGGTAACCGCTCGCACCGGCATGAGGGGGCAGTTGTGGCCAGGAACAAGCCGCCGTTCGCGATGAAGGCGATGCTCAGGCTGGAACGCGGCACCGGGAACGCCGCCGCCACTCTGCGCCGATACGCCCCGCTCGCCGACGAGCTCGGCGCCGACGGGGTGGACGTCGACGTCGAACGCGCTGACGTGCTGCTGTCGGGCCGCCTCGTCGCGGTCAGTGAGGAACGCGCCATGCACGCCATGGCACGCCCGCTGCTGCACCGCTTCGGGTGGCGCGAGCAGGACTTCGTCTTCTCGAAGAACGTCCGCTACGCCGAAACCCTCGAAGCCCCGTCCGACCCGCCGGCCACCCACCTGGTGATCAACCGGGCCGACCAGGAGCTGGGCTGGGAGGGCGCGACCCACGGCACCGGGCGAACCCCCGACCGCACCTTGGACATCGGACCGACCGAGGCCGAGTTCGTCGCCCGGCTCTTCGTCACCGTCCCGGCGACCACGATCGCCGGGACGGTGGAGGCGCTGGAGCCGTGGCTGGCCCGCGTCGAGCCCGCTGCGGTCGGCGTCGACCCGGGTCGCGCGGCCCTGTTGTTCCTCGCCCGCGCCGACCTGCGGACCGAGTCGGAGAGGCTCGGCCTGGGTCCGGTCGAGACCGGCCGCATCGAGGCGGATGCCGACCACGTCATCGAGACCGCGACGGCCGCCGACGGCGCGACCCTCTGGTTGCGCCGCGGTACCGACCCGGTCTCCCGGCACTGGCCCGGCATTATCGAGATCCGGGAGATGGTGATCGACGACTCCTACCCGGTCTAGGGCCCGGCCCCGGGCGTCAGTGCAGCGGGCGGCAGGAGGAACGGATGACCAGCTCGGTGGGGAGCCGGATGTGGGTGTCGCGTTCGACGCCGGCGATCAGGTCGACCAGCAGGCGCAACGCTTCGGCGCCCATCCGCTGTAGCGGCTGCATGATGGTCGTCAGCGGCGGGTTGACCAGCGCCGACTCCGGTACGTTGTCGAAGCCGATCACCGACAGGTCGTCGGGCACCGAGAGGCCCATGTCGCGGGCCACGTTCATCGTGGAGATCGCGGAGAGGTCGTTACCCGCGAAGATCGCGCTCGGCCGGTCGGTGAGGGCGAGAAGCTCCGCGGCCGTGCCGGCGGCGCTCTCGATCCGGAAACCGCCGACGCGGACGAGCCGCTCGTCCACCGGCACGCCGGCTTCGGCCATCGCACTGCGGAAGCCGGCCTCGCGCAGCTGCGCCGACTTCAGATCGGTGCGTCCACTGATGTGCCCGATCCGCGTGTGGCCGAGGGACAGTAGGTAGTTTGTCGCCAGCACGGCGCCGGCGAAGTTGTCCGAATCGACAGTGGGCAGGTCGGACGGCCCGGTGTGCGGGTCCACGGCCACCACGTGGAAGCTGTGTTCGGTCTCGACCACTGTCGGCGTGACGATCACGGCACCGTCGATGAGAGTGCCGGAGAGCCGGGCGAGTGAGCGCCGCTCCCACCCCACGGCGGCACCTTCGCCGTCACCGCTGGAGTAGGCCAACAGCTGGTAACCACTGCCGGCGACCTCCTGCGACGCCCCCTTGAGCAGTTCGGTCGAGAACGGCTCGAACTCGGCGACCAGGATGCCGAGCACGTTGGTGCGGTGGCTGCGCAGGCTCTGCGCCCCCAGGCTCGCCTCGTAGCCGAGCTCGTGGATGACCTGCTGGACGCGCTCCACGGTCGCCTGGGCCACGCCGTAGCGGCCGTTGACAACCTTGGACACGGTCGCGACCGAGACGCCGGCAGTACGTGCCACATCCGACATCTTGACGCGCTGCTGAAACACCACGTCGATGATGATAGGGCCCCGTCGGGGGCGCGTCGTCAGCGACTCGAAAACGTTATCGATACCGATTGACATCAAGTTACATGACTGTAAAACTTCGCCGCAGGCCGAGTACCGCGACTGACTAGTCGAGGAGACATCGATGGCAATTAAGCGGCGTGCGAGTGCCGTCCTGGCACTGTTAATGACAAGTGTTCTCGTGGTCGCCGGGTGTAGCGGCGGCGGCGAAGAGGCGGCCCCTCAAGGCGAGCTGTACAAGGACCCGGTGACCCTGACCTGGTGGCACAACGCCTCACAGGACGGGCCCGGCAAGACCTACTGGGAGAAGGTCGCCAAGGACTTCTCCGCACTCCACCCCACCGTCAAGATCGAGATCGAGGCGATCGAGACGAACCAACTCCAGCGCACCCGGCTCCCTGCCGCGCTGCTGAGCAGCGACCCGCCGGACATCTTCCAGGCCTGGGGCGGCGGCGAGATGACCGAGCAGGTCGAGGCCGACTACCTCAAGGACATCACCGACCAGGCCAAGACCGAGGTCGGCAACATCGGCAGCGCCGCGGAGATCTGGCAGGTCAAGGGCAAGCAGTACGGCCTACCGTTCCGGATGGGCATCGAGGGCGTCTGGTACAACAAGGAGATGTTCGCCAGGGCGGGCATCGCGGCGCCGCCGACCACCTTCGAGGAGCTCAACGCCGCGGTCACCAAGCTCAAGGCGATCAACGTCATTCCGATCGCCGTGGGTGCCGGTGACAAGTGGCCGGCCGCGCACTGGTGGTACAACATGGCGCTGCGCGCCTGCTCTGTCGACACCCTCAAGAAGGCATCGGCGGAGAAGAACTTCGACGACCCGTGCTTCGTGAAGGCCGGCCAGGACCTGAAGGCCTTCATCGACACCAAGCCGTTCCAGCCGAACTTCATCGCCACCCCGGGCCAGAACGATCCGACCAGCGCCAACGGCATGCTCGCCAACGGCAAGGCCGCGATGGAGCTCATGGGTGACTGGAACCGCGGCACGCTGGACACCGTGGCCACGGACAAGACGAAGCTCGCCTCGTTCCTCGGCTGGTTCCCGGTGCCGGCGATCTCCGGTTCCCCGGGTGACCCGAAGGCGGCCCTCGGCGGTGGCGACGGGTTCTCCTGTGCCAAGAACGCCCCGGCCGAGTGCGTCGAGTTCCTCAAGTACATCGTGAGCCCCGAGGTGCAGAAGGGCTACGCCGATACCGGCACCGGTCTTCCCGTCGTCAAGGGTGCGGCGGACGCCGTGAAGGACCCCGCGCTGAAGTCCATCCTGGAGGCCACCTCCGGGGCGAGCTACGTCCAGCTCTGGCTGGACACGGCCTACGGCAGCACCGTCGGCACCGCGATGAACGACGCGATCGTCGCCATCTTCGCCGGCAACGGGACGCCTGAGAAGGTCGTCTCGGCGATGAAGGCGGCCGCAAGCAAGTGACCTCCGCCAACCAGATCCGTATGCCCGCCGGCGGCGCTTCCGCGTCGCCGGCGGGCCCCCGCGAGGCCGGGCGCGACTCCGCCCGCCGTGCCGACAACCGCCGCAAGTGGTACGAGATCATCGGGCTCACCACGCCGGCCGTCGTCATCTACGTGATGTTCGTGCTGGTGCCAATGGGCTTCGCGGTCTACTACAGCCTGTTCCGGTGGCGCGGTGTCGGGCCTCCCACCGAGTTCGTGGGCCTGCGCAACTACACCCTCGCCTTCCAGGACCCGATCTTCCTCGACGCGTTGCGCAACAACGCCATCATCGTGTTCGGGTCGCTGCTGATCCAGGGCCCGATCGCCCTGGGCGTCGCCCTGCTGCTCAACCGTCGCTTCCGTGGGCGGGCCGTGTTCCGCCTGCTGGTGTTCGTGCCGTACGTGCTGGCCGAGGTCACCGTCGGCATCATGTGGAAGCTGCTGCTGACCGGCGACGGCACCGTCGACGCGCTGCTGCGGTCCCTGGGAATGGGCGGCCTTGTGCAGGCCTGGCTGGCGGACCTGGATGTGGTCATCTGGACCCTGCTTGCCGTCCTCACCTGGAAGTATGTCGGCTTCGCCATCATCCTGCTCCTCGCCGGACTGTCCAATGTGCCCGACGAGCTGACCGAGGCCGCCGCCATCGACGGCGCGAGCTGGTGGCAGATCCAGCGGCACGTCACGATCCCGCTGCTCGGCCCGACGATCCGGATCTGGATGTTCCTGTCCATGATCGGCTCACTGCAGATCTTCGACATGATCTGGGTGACCTCGGTGCCCGCGGTGCGGTCCCTCGGCGCATCGGCCACCATGGCGACGTACATGGTGGACAACGGGTTCTTCGCCCGGCTCTGGGGCTACGGCAACGCCGTGGCGGTAATCCTGTTCGTCATCTCGTTCGTGGCGGCGCTGCTGTTCCAGCGGTTCCTGCTCCGCCGCGACATCGAGGGCGCCATCACCGGAAGGGCGAAGTGACGATGGCCGTGAACTCGGTTCTCCCCCCGTCCACCGGACGCCGCCAGGTCTCCTGGGGCACGCCGCTCACCTACGCGCTCGCCCTCGCGATCGCGGCAGTGTCGATCGCCCCGGTCATCTACGTGGTCATCGGCGGTTTCCGCACCACCCCGCAGATCGTCGCGGACCCGGCCGGCCTACCCGACCCGTTCGTCTGGGACAACTACGCCAGGGTGCTGACCCAGAGCAACTTCTGGCAACAGGCGTTCAACAGCGCGGTCATCGCCCTGGGCACCACGCTGGCAGTGGTCGTCCTCGGGATGGCCGCCGCGTTCGTGCTCGCCCGCTACAGCTTCCGCGGGCGGGAAGGGCTCTACACCTTCTTCACCCTCGGCCTGCTGTTTCCGGCCGGTGCGGCGATCCTGCCGCTCTACCTCATGCTGCGTGACCTGAACCTGGTCAACTCCTACTACGCGGTGATCCTGCCGCAGGTCGCCTTCTCACTGCCACTGACGATCGTGATCCTGCGTCCCTTCCTCTCGGCGATCCCGAGAGAGTTGGAGGACGCCGCCTCGATCGACGGTGCGAGTCGGCTCGGTTTCCTCTGGCGCATCGCGATGCCGCTGTCGCGGCCCGCGCTCGTCACCGTTGGCGTCCTGGCATTCGTGGCGAGCTGGAACTCGTTCCTGCTGCCGCTGCTCGTGCTCAGCGACGTCAACCTGCACACCCTGCCGCTGGGCGTGCAGAACTTCTCCAGCCAGTACACGACCGACACGGCAGGCGTACTCGCCTTCACCTCGCTGGCGATGCTGCCGGCACTGCTCTTCTTCACACTCGCGGAGAAGCAGATCGTCGGTGGTCTGCAGGGCGCGGTAAAGGGCTGAGCGGCAGCGGTACGAGCACACCAGAGGAAGGCACAGCATGACTCAGGTCCACACGGTAGTGGGCGGGCCGGCGCCGGCTCAGTCAGGTCCGGAGCACGGCCGGCAGGACGGGCACGACGGCGAGGCCCGCCTGCGCGATCTCCTCGGCCGAATGACGATCGAGGAGAAGATCGCCCAGCTCGTCGGCTTCTGGGAGAAAGAAGACGGCGAGGCGGTGGCACCGATGCAGGGAGAGTTCGGCGGGAACGCCAAGCTCGAGGAGTTCTCCCGGCACGGGCTCGGTCACCTCACCCGCACCTACGGCACCCGCCCCGTGGACGCGGCCGAACACGCGGCCTGGTTGTGGAAGTTCCAGCGCGACCTGGTCACCGGGACGCGGCTCGGCATCCCGGCGATCGTCCACGAGGAGTGCCTCACCGGGCTCTCGGCGTGGAAGGCCGCCACCTTCCCCACCCCGCTGGCCTGGGGCGCCGCGTTCGACCCCGAACTGGTCACCGAGATGGCCGCGGCGATCGGCGCCTCGATGCGGGCCCTGGGCATCCACCAGGGGCTCTCTCCGGTGCTCGACGTGATCCGTGACCCCCGCTGGGGCCGGGTGGACGAGTGCATCGCCGAAGACCCGTACCTGGTCGGCACCATCGGCACGTCGTACGTGCGCGGCCTCCAGTCGCAGGGGGTGCACGCCACCCTCAAGCACTTCGCCGGTTACTCCGCCTCACGCGCCGGGCGCAACTTCGGACCGGTGCACATCGGTCGCCGTGAACTGGCCGACGTACTGCTCCCCCCGTTCGAGATGGCGATCATCGACGGTGACGCCCGCAGTGTCATGCACTCGTACGCCGAGATCGACGGGATGCCCGTCGCCGCCGACCCGACCATGCTGACCGGCGTCCTGCGGGACCAGTGGGGCTTCGACGGCACTGTGGTGGCCGACTACTACGGGGTGGCGTTCCTGAACCTGTTGCACCACGTGGCGAGCGATCACTCGGAGGCGGCCGGGCAGGCGCTGACTGCCGGCCTCGACGTCGAACTGCCGACCGGCGACGCCTACCTGACCCTGGGGGAGTCGGTGCGGACGGGCACGCTCGACGAGGCGCTCATCGACCGCGCGGTGCTGCGGGTACTGCGCCAGAAGCTGGACCTGGGTCTGCTCGACGCGACCTTCAGCGACGAGCCGCCCCCGGCGATCGACCTCGACTCGCCGGAGCACCGGTCGATCGCCCGCCGGCTCGCCGAGGAATCGGTCGTGCTGGTCGCCAACCGGGATGTGCTGCCGCTGCCGGCGGGGCGACGGGTGGCCCTCATCGGCCCGAACGCCGACCGGCAGAGTGCGCTCTTCGGGTGCTACTCGTTCCTCAACCACGTCCTCGTCCAGCATCCCGGCGTGGAGACCGGCATCGAGGTGTCGACAGTGCTCGACGCCGTGCGGGCCGAGTTCGGCGGCGAGCTCGTCACCTGGGCACGCGGCTGCGACGTGGACACCGACGACCGGTCCGGCTTCGACGAGGCCGTCACCACGGCCTCCGACGCGGACGTCGCCGTCCTGGTCGTCGGCGACCACGCCGGCCTCTTCGGGCGCGGCACCGTCGGCGAAGGCTGCGACCGGGACGACCTGGAACTGCCCGGCGTCCAGCGTGAACTGGTCGAGTCGGTGCTGGCGACCGGCACACCTGTCGTCCTCGTGTTGCTCACCGGCCGGCCGTACGCCCTTGGTTGGGCGCTCTCACGCTGCGCGGCGGTGGTGCAGGCGTTCTTCCCGGGTGAGGAGGGCGCCGGGGCGATCGCGGGAGTGCTCTCCGGGCGGGTCAACCCGTCGGGCCGGCTGCCGGTCACCCTGCCCGGGTCGGCCGGCGCGCAGCCGTACTCCTACCTGCACCCCACCCTCGGCGCGGGGAACGCGGGGACGAACCTGCTGGCGACGCCGGTGGCGCCGTTCGGCCACGGCCTGTCCTACACGACGTTCGCGTACGGCGATCTCACCGTGCCCAGCACGGTGCCTACCGACGGGTCGGTAGGGGTGACCGTGCGGGTGACGAACACCGGTACGGTCGCCGGCGACGACGTGGTCCAGCTCTACGGTCGCGACCTGGTCGCATCGGTGACCCGGCCGGTCGCTCAGCTGCTCGGCTACCGGCGGGTCCACCTGGAACCGGGCCAGTCCGTCACTGTCGAGCTGACGGTGCCCACCACCCGCCTGGCCTTCTCCGACCGCACGTTCACCCGCGTCGTGGAACCCGGTGACGTCGAACTCTGGGTCGGCACCAGCGTGCGGCGCGACACCCAGGCGGTGACCACGCTTGTCGGTGACACCGTCCCGGTCACCAACGCCTCCCCACGCTGGACCACCACCGACGTCCGCTGAGAGCCGGTTCGCCGACTGTCCCCAGTGGACAGTCGGCGGGCCGGTCCCAGCCGCGCCGGGCGCGTTACTGCCGACCTTCTCAGCAGTAGTCTTCCCTGCAGTTCCGCAGCCTGATTTC
Organism: Micromonospora vinacea; assembly: GCF_015751785.1. NCBI lineage: Bacteria > Bacillati > Actinomycetota > Actinomycetes > Micromonosporales > Micromonosporaceae > Micromonospora > Micromonospora vinacea. Next base: position 4,676,156 of record NZ_JADOTY010000001.1, read on the forward strand.
GCCACCCTTTCCGAGAGTGGCCGTCACGGACATGTCGCGTGGGTTCAGTCCGCTCAGTCTGGCGGCGCGCAGGAGTTCCGGTGCGAAGTCCACCTCGATCGTGGTGAAGGACTGGGGAGCGAGCGCGACTGTCACGTCGAAGGAGACCGAGATCGACGCGACTTCCGTCGGGCCGCAGCCTGGTACTCGGATCCTGCCATCCACCGGCAGGCTGGCGGCCCCTCCGCTGCGAGCGGATTTCGCTGCGCCGGCCTCCTCGTCGGTTACCTCCTCGGCCGAGACCTCTTCCTGCGCCGAGCCGATGAACCGCTGATCCCGGCCCGACTTCAGATCCACCGCGCCTGTGATGGTGTAGGTGTGCCGGCCCTCTTTTCCCTGGCCATGGCAGGCATGCCGCACTCTCCGTTGTGACGTCACTTCCAGGTGGGTTACCAATCTGGGCCGGGCAGACGGGTTCTCGATCACGATCCGGGCCCGCCGGTAGCTCCGCTCAACCGGCGTGGTGGGCGAGGTGGGTGGCGGCGCCACCGCGAGGACCTGTTCGATCCCCGAGTCCTCATCGGGCCAGCCGAACGCCTTGTGCAGGACGAAATTCCGCCCGGCGGGCACCGCGACGGCCATCACGGTGCCCAGCAAAACAGCTACGGAGATGACCCTCAGCGACAGTACGAAGTGACGGGGGTGCCCCGCCAGGTCGCCGCGGATGGTGTGCCACAGGGTCAGGGCCGGCAGTGCCACCAGGAGCAGCACGCCGAGCAGCGTGGTGGAGACGGGCCTCCCGGCCAGCAGTGCAGCGGGAACCCCGGCGGCGGCGGTGACCAGCGTGACGGCCCACATGATCCGGTGATCGCGGCTGTCCTCTGGCCGACCCTGGCGATCATCGGTCATGTCGCCTCCGTGGCTGCTTGCGTCATCCATACGTCGAAGCTGATTCCACGTTACAAGCAGGGAGGAAATTCTCAGGGGCACGGCGCACTGCCCGCCCTGGCCTCAATCCGGCCGGCCGACTCTCCGCAGGCAGCCAAAGGTCGACATCAATGTCAAGCGCGTTTCAGAAACCTCCGAAACGCGTCTGTCGGCGCCCGGTCGGTACGTCCCCCAACTCCGGGTCAGCGACGGCACCGTCACCCAGAGAACCCCGGTCGTCCTCGACGTCCGGTCGTCCTGCTAGACGGCTGCTGGCGCCCCCCGCGCAGTCGAGGCGATGGACGCCAGCAGCGCCGACGTGTTACTCGTGGCGTGGGCCGAGCTGGCTGATCTCGTACCCGTCGGGGTAGCTCTTGGTCTTGATCCCGTCGACGAACAACGCGGTCGCCCGTGGCGCTCCGAACCACCGTTGCCACCGCGAGCGCGTCTTCAAGGCCAGGTGCAACCCGGCTCGGACCGGCCAGGCCGGCCTGTCGACCCGCGTCGCGCGCCGCAGCGGCGCGTCGTACATGGCGCTGACCAGAGCGTTTCCCAGGGGCGCGAGCATCCGCGGGATCCGGGTGAGCATCAGCGTACGCGTGGCGCGTTCGATGGCCGCCGCGTCGTCGTTGGGCTGAAGGTGAACCGCGTCGTGCGCGTCGAACCAGGTCTCGAACTCGTCGTACGACCCGGGAATGTCGGTGATGCCCATCCGTCGGCCGAGTTCCCGGTAGAACAGGTACGTGGCGTGACGTTCGTGGCAGCAGGGTGGGCGCCAGCCGTACTCCTGCAACCACCGGGTGGGGATCACGACCAGGCAGCCGAGGACGTAGCGGAAGTCGTCGTTGCTGATGTCGTACGGACGGTGGAGCTGGTTGACCCGCCGCAACGCGTCGCGGCCCCGAGGCTGGTCGAAGCCGTTGAGCACCATCTCGTACATCAGCAGGCCGGTGTCGTCGATCCGCTGCTGGGTGCGTTCGGTCAGCTCGCCCGTGGCGGTGTGCACGGCGGCGATGGCGGGGATGGAGAAGGACCTGTTGAAGGCGAGGTTGAGCCCGAGCTTCAGGTCCCACGGAAACTCGTAGCGCAGCATCGTCTGGTAGATGTCCAGGTAGTCGCGCTCCGGGTGGAGCGCGCGGGTACGGGTCAGGTTGTCGTAGCGGCCTCTCATCGGCGGGGGTCTCCAACTGTGGGATGTGGGGTGCCCGGAGCGGCGGGTTCTCGGGTCGCCGCTTGTTGGTGGGGGGTCGCTGGGCCGCTCCGGCAGAGGAACGTTCTTCTACCGGCGGCCCAGCGACAGTGGCGCCGGACGTCACCCGGGAGCCGGCTCACGTGTCAGGTTCCTCCGCCGGACCGTGCCCACCCGTCCAGGTGACGGTGGTCAGCCGGGCGCCGAGTAACCGCCGCGCCCTGGCGGCCTGCCGCGGGTTCGCGTTTACCAGCACGGGCTGCTCGGCAGCGCGGAGGATGGGCAGATCCGACAACGAGTCGCTGTAGGCCACCGGCCACGGTGGAGTCACCCCCTGGGCGGCGAGCTGAACCATCTTGGTCGCCCCGTGGTTGTGCACGATCAGCCTCGGCCCGTGAATGCGCGAGGCCACGAGCTCGACCCCGGCGAGACCTGTCGCGTCGAGCACCGTACGCGCCAGGGTGTGCTCGCACGCCGTCACCACGATGACCCGGTCGCCTGCGGCGAGGTGGGTACGGATCATCCGCAGACCGGCCCCGATGATGCGCCCGGGCTCCCCGGTGCCGTGGCGGTTCGCCATGGGCCGAGTGTACGGGTGGCCGGGATGTGTCAGGCGACGTCGGAGGCGCGGCGGCAGACCTTCCTGGCCGCCGCGCTGATGGTGGTCGGGGCGGTGGTGTTCATCGCCGCCACCGCTGGCTGGCGCGCCGCCACGTCGGGCTACGACGGCAGCGGCGCGCCAGCCAGCCGCGCTCAGTACGGGTATCCGGGGATGTTGAGCCGCACGCTGTACAGCCCGGAGTCGCCCCACGGACCCGACGTGATGTAGAGGGTCTGCCGGTCCGGGCCGCCGAACGCCACGTTCGTGGTGCCGGAGTTGCCGGGCCGGATCGTGCCGAGCTGGGTGCCCGTGGGGGAGTAGACGTGGACCAGGGAGTCCCCGCCCGAGGTCCAGTACACGTTGCCGGCGCAGTCGATCGTGCCGCCGTCCGGACCGCCGATGTAGTTCACGAAGACGCTGCGGGCGCCGATGCTGCCGTCGGGCTGGACCACGTACTTGTAGATCTTGTTCTCGGAGTAGGCGCCCACGTACAGCGCGGACCCGTCCGGGGAGAGCGAGATGCCGTTGGGTTGGCGCAACCGGTCGTCGACAAGCGACACCTGACCGTTGGAGACGCGGAAGACGCTGGTACGCCCGCTCATCTGGTCCGGGCGGTTGCCGCGCTGGAAGTTGGGGTCGGTGAAGTAGACGACGCCGTCGGAGCGGACCGCGACATCGTTCGGCGAATTGAACGCCCGGCCCTGGTAGTTGGCCGCGACGGTGCTGCGGGCCCGGTCGCTCAGGCGGTACGCGGACACGCTCCGCTGGTCGTGGGTGGCCGCGACGAGCTGCTGGGCGTCGGCGCTGAGCGCCAGGCCGTTGCTGCCGGCGTTGGCGATGAACGTGTCGAAGGTCGCCGGCGGGGTGAACCGGCGGATCGTCGACGGCTGGACGTTGTACGGCCCGGTGCCGCCGGCCATGTCGGACATCAGCAGGTAGCCACCGTCGGCGACCCAGACCGGCCCTTCGAGGAACGTGAATCCGCCCCGGATCCGTGGGGCCGTCAGGGTGCTGGCCGGCAGCGGTGGGCCGTAACTGGCCCCCGTCGGGCAGACCCCGGGCGGTGGGCCGGGCGGACCGGCGAGCGCGGCGTGAGCGCTGACCTGCTCGGCGTTGGCGGCAGCACCGGCGGGCAGTGTGGTGGCGCTGACCGCGAGGCACAGGCCGGCCAGTGCGGCAATGGTTGGACGCCAGGTCATCGATTACTCCAATCGGCGTCGAGGGTTGCGATGGCCGGCGTGCGAGGTCGGTGGCTGGCACGGCGTGAGGGCGGGCCGTCGATGTGGATATTCGGGAGCCTAGGTCATTGACCAGCGACCCGCAGCAATCTTTCGCCGTCGTCTCCGAAACGGATCGGAGCCCACACACAAAGACGCAGGTCAATGCCAAAGAGCGCCGGAGAATCCTTCCGGTACGACCACAGTGGACAAATCAGCGGTGGCCCGGGTCGTCGGGCCGGACGCGGGGAAATAGGCTCGGGTCATGACTGGCCTGCTCAGTGGTGCCCCAACCGCCGTCAACCCCCTCCGCCAGCTCACGATCGACCAGCTCCGGCAACGGACGAGCCTCAAGTGGCGGGAGTACCCCGACGACGTGCTGCCCCTCTGGGTGGCGGAGATGGACGTGCCCCTGGCCGAGCCGGTCGCCCGGGCGATCACCGACGCCGTCGCGCGCGGTGACACCGGCTACACCGCCGGCACGGCGTACCCGCAGGCGTTGGCCGAGTTCGCCGCGCGGCGGTGGGGTTGGGACGGGCTGGCCGTGGAGCGCACCGCGCTGGTGCCCGACGTCATGCACGGTGTCGTCGAGGCGCTGCGGCTGGTCACCGAGCCAGGGGACGCGGTGATCGTCAACTGCCCGGTCTACCCGCCGTTCTACGAGTCCGCGGCGCACGCCGACCGCCGGATCGTGGAGGCGCCGCTCGGCGAGGCCCTGCGGATCGACCTCGACGCGCTCGAGGACGCGTTCCGGCGGGCCCGCACCGGTGGACGGCCGGCGGCGTACCTGCTCTGCAGCCCGCACAACCCGACCGGCGTCGTGCACAGCGCGGCCGAGCTGACCGCCGTCGCCGGTCTGGCCCAGCGGCACGGGGTGCGGGTGGTCGCCGACGAGATCCACGCGCCGGTGGTGGCTGAGGGAGCGCGGTTCGTGCCGTACCTCTCGGTGCCCGGCGCGGAGAACGGCCTGTCGCTGATGTCGGCCTCCAAGGGGTGGAATCTGTCCGGTCTGCGCGGTGGGCTCCTCGTCGCCGGTCCGGCCGCGGCCGAAGACCTCGCCCGCGTCCCGTTCGGGGTCAGCGTCAGCACCAGCCACCTCGGCGTGATCGCCCACACCGCGGCCTTCCGCGACGGCGGCGAGTGGCTCGACACCCTGTTGACCGGCCTGGACGACAACCGCCGACTGCTGTCCGCGCTGCTCGCCGAGCACCTGCCGTCCGTCCGGTACCAACCTGGTCAGGCCACCTACCTGGCCTGGCTCGACTGCCGCGCCCTGGGCCTCGGCGACGACCCGGCCACCGTGTTTCTCGATCGTGGCCGGGTGGCGCTCAACCCTGGATCGGCCTTCGGGACCGGCGGTGGGGGGCACGTGAGACTGAACCTGGCCACCGCACCGGAGCTCATCACCGAAGCGGTACGCCGGATGACCAGCGCCGTCGGCTGAGACCGGCCAGGTGTCGGTCGGTGGCTCTACGGTGTGCCCGTGAACGCCGTCCAGACGTACCGATATCTCCAGCCGTCCGCTCTGCGTACCGCTGGCCTCGACCTTCAGACCAGCGGCGGCCCGGCGGCCAATCCGCGCTTCTTCTCCGGGTTTCTCACCACCCCGGCAGCGGCGGCGGGCGGGCTGCTCGCCGTGGCCGAGGTGGCCCGTACCCGTTACCACCAGCCGGTCAGCCCGGCGAGCCTCGACCCGGTGGTGACGGGCAGCCGGGAGCGGCTGCGATTCGAGTCCTTCTCCGGCTGTTGCGGGGTGTACGCCCGGATGGACGTGCTCCCGGCCGGCTTCGACGGTGAGATCGCCGGGCACGGCACGACAAACGTGGACGTCAACCCGCCGCTGCGGGAGGCCCTCGCCCGGGTGGGTGGCATCGAGCCGTTGCACCTGGCCGTCGGCCCGGACGACCTCACCGTCTCCACCATGGAGGGTGCGGTGGTGGAGCGGAAGGTCCCGCTGCCGGGGCGTTGGATGCGCGGTTTCGCCGAGGTGCACGTGCTCACCGCCGGCTTCGAGCCGCGCGCCGAGATCCCCGCCGCCGAGGCCACGGCGTTCCTGCGCCGGTTGCCCGGGAGCAGCGACCGTTCAGTGCTGTGGGCGGTGCCGGCCGGGCGTACCCTCCGCCTGACCTCACGCCCGACGCCGGGGGCGGTCTGTCTGGCCGGCGCGGGGCGGCTCGCGGCGCTACGCGGGCTGCTCCGGCACGCCCGCACCCTGCGGGTGTACGGGCCAGCGGTGCGCGCCGGCTCACCGGCGGTGCCGAGCACGTGGGAACTGGACACCGGGTCCTTGCGGCTGTCGCTGACCCTCTCGCCCGAGCCGTACCGGGGATTCTCCGGCGAGGGGGCCGCGTTGCTCGCGCTCGCCAGCGACGAGGTGATCGACGACGCGGAGCTGGTCGGTGCCCTGCTCTCCTGGGATCCGACGATCGACGTCGCCGCGCTGGCCGAGGCGACCGGCCTGTCCGACGACCGGGTCCGCGCGGCCCTGGCCCAGCTCGGCACCGCCGGCCGGGTCGGCTACGACGTCGCCGACGCCGGGTACTTCCACCGGGTCATGCCGCACGACGCCGGCCGAGCCGAGCGGGACAATCCCCGGCTGGTCGGCGCGCGCACGCTGGTCGAGCGGGGCGCGGTCCGCCGCGACGGCGATCATGCCACGGTACGCAGCGGCGACGACGACTACCGCGTCCGCCGACTTCCCGACGGGAACCTCACCTGCACCTGCCGGTGGTGGGGGAAGTACCGGGGACAGCGCGGCCCGTGCAAGCACGCCCTCGCGGTGTCCATGCTGGCGGAGGTGGCGGTGTGACGGACTTCTTCAGGGCACTGAGCCGCGGCGATGTGACGACCGTCGGGTCGATGCTGCACACCCTGGACGATCCGGCTCGGCGGGCGCTCGGTGACGAACTGATCGCCCATGTCCGACAACGGCGCGACCACTGGGCGTGGGGGAGTGAGGCGACCGCGCTGGCGGTCGCCGCGGTGGGCACGCTGAGCACCGCGACGAAGGCCGCCGCCCTGCTCGGCAGGCAGTCGATCATGTTGACGGATGCCGACCCCGAGCCGGTGGTTGCCGCGGCCCGACAGCGAGGAGTGCCCTGGCTGGCCGACCTGGCGTACCGGCTGGCCGAGCGGCTGCCCCGCAGCCGAGCGTGGGACGGTTGGCGCTTCGTCGCCGGGCTGTTGCTGGCGGAGAAGGTGCCGCCGCCGACCGGCGACGCGTTCGTCGTCGGCTGGGCGCAGTCGATGTGGTGGCAACGGTCGTCCGACGAGCAACGGCGGGCACCGCTGCTCGACCGGCTGCGCGCCGACCCGTTCCTGGACGTGCTGCTGCCGCGCCTGTTCGATGTCGACGGGATCGGCACCGACCTGGGGTTCGGCGGCGGCGGGCGGGCGGTGCCCGCGACGCTGGCCGCACTCGCGGCGGAGGGGCGGCTCGACCGGGCCGTGCTCCTGGACGGGGTGCTGGGTCGGCTGCTGCGCGGTGACCGGCCGGGCGCGCTGCGTCCGTTCCTCGCCCTGCACGAAGAGCTTCGACCCAGCCCGGACGAGGTGGCCGCGCGGGCGAGCGGATACCTGCGGTTGCTCGCCGACGGGCCCGGGCCGGTGGCCGGCCTCGCGCAGCGAGCGCTGCGCGACGCGGACGGGCCGGTGGAGTTCGAGTCGTTGCTGGACACCTCGCGGGTCGTGCTGGGCCGGCCGGAGAAGACGCTGGTGCGGGCACAGCTGTCCTGGCTGGACCGACTGGCCCGGCACAACCCCGATCGGGCGGCCGACATCGCCGAGGTCCTCGCCTCGGGCACCGAACACCCGGCCGCCGACCTAAGCGACCGCGCGACGGCGTTGGCCCAGCGGTACGGCCACCGGCCGGTCGCCACTGTCACCGTGAGGGTGGCCGGCGACGAGCTACCCCCGCCGGTGTCGCCCGCGCTCGCCGCACCGCCGATCACCGAGGTGGACGAGCTCGTCGAGGAGGTCTCCGGGCTGCTCACCCCACGCCGGTCCGCGTTGACAGTGGAACGGGTCCTGGACGGGCTGGTTCGGTTGACCACCACCGACCGGGACCGGCTGTCCACCGCCCTGCTGCCGGTGCTGCGGCGGGGCCAGGCGGGTGCCTGGGACAACATGTGGTCGCAGTTCAACGTGTCGGTCCAGCTCAACGGCGTCCTGCTGGCCGCCGCCGCGCCGTCCGAGGCGACCAGCCGCCGCGACCAGTGGTCCAGCATCCTCAGCCAGTTACTGCCCCGGACGTTGCGCCCGTTCCGCCGCCGGTCGGCCGTCGACCCGCCGCTCCAGTCCGCGCTCACGCTTGTCTACTGCGCCCGGCTCGCGGAGATCGGACAGCGCCTGGACGGGCGGGACGACCCCGGCCTGCTGGCCGCCCCGACCTGCGCCACCGGTGCCCTTGACCCGACCGCGCTCTACGAACGGGTGGCCGCCCTCGGCGACCGCCCGGTGTGGCGGTGGGATCTCACCCAGGCCCTGCTGCGACTGCCCGCCGGCGTGGACGAGTCGCTGGCGAGCCGGGCCGCCGCGCTCGGCACTGCGGCCGGCGACGAGCTGGCCGGGTGGCTGCGCGGTGACGCCCTGCCGGCAACGGTCCAGCAGTTGGTGACGGTCGACCGACGCGAGCGCAGGCACACCTACGACTTCGGCTACGACGGGCTACCCGTGCGGCGCACCCTCGTCACGACTGCCCCACCCGAGGAGGTCGCGGATCCGCTCGGGCTGCTCACCGTCCGGGCACGGCCGATCGGACGAGGGCCGGGCGACTCGAGCAACCTGTGGCCGGCGCTGCTACCAGGGCACCGGGGGCTGGTCGCCGCCCACCTGCTGCCCGAGTTCGCCAGCGCGGCGCAGCAGGACGCCCAGGATGCCGCCGCGATCCTGCCGGTACTCGCCGAGTGTGCCGGCGCGGGTGGTCCGGCGCTCGACCTGGCGCTGGCCTACGGGCTGTGCGCCCGGCACGAGGTGGACCGGGTGGCCGCCCTCGACGCCCTGCTGATGCTGGCGGCCGCTGGTGACCTTGATGCTCCGGGTGTCGGCGGCCAGTTGGGCGCACTGGCGGCCGACGGCCAGGTGACGCTGACCAGGGTGGTCACACCGCTGCGCGACGCGATCGCCGCCGGTGCCCGGCTGAGCGTCTGGCGGTTGCTCGCCGCCGCGTTGCCACCGATGCTGGCGGCGCCGGCCCCGCCTCGCGGCATGCCCGACCTGCTGGCCCTGGCGGCCGAGACGGCCAGGGCCACCGGCGTGCTCATCGAGGTGCCAGGGCTGGCGGACGTGGTGGCGCGCGGCGGCACGAGTCGGTTGGTGACCGAGGCTCGCCGACTCGCCACCGCACTGACCGCCTGAAAGCTGCTCCGCCCGCACCGCGGCCGGGCCGGGACACCACCGGCCCGGCCGCGTCGGTCGAGTGGTCTGGCTTCCGACCGTACTTTGACGGGGACGCAACCTGATGGTCGTCCGGTCCCGTCGAGCTTGCGGAGGAGGGAGCCTCGATGGTGGATGCCGAGGGTGAGTTCGTGGAGTACGTCTCCGCGCGACTGCCGAGCCTGCATCGGACCGCGTTCCTGATGTGCGGCGACGCCCATCTGGCCGACGACGTGGTGCAGCAGACGATTACCGCGCTCTACGTTAACTGGCGCCGGGTCAGCCGGGCCGACAACGTCGACGCGTACGTCCATCGGATGCTGGTGCACAAGCTCGTCGACGAGAAGCGGTTGAGCTGGGCGAAGGTCCGGCTGCTGGGGTCGATGCCGGAGCCGGAGCGCTCGCCGGTGACGCCACAGGACGACCTGGCCGAGCGGGACAGCCTGCTCGCCGCGCTCGCTCGACTCCCGCGCGGGCAGCGCACCGTGCTGGTCCTGCGGTTCCTGTGCGACCTGTCGTTGACCGACACGGCCGCCGCGATGGGCTGCTCCGAGGGCAACGTGAAGTCGCAGACGGCTCGGGCGCTGGCGGCCGTCCGCCAGGTGCTCGACGTCACCGAGATGTCAGTGAGGAGTCCGAGATGACCACGGTGGACGATCAGCGGATGGCCGAGCTGCTGCGCTCGGTGCCGGTGCCCGAGCCCCGGGTCGACCTGGGCCGGGCGGTCCGCGACGGCCGGCGGCGCCGCAAGCGTCGCCGCGTCGGCGGGATCGCGGCACTGACGGTGCTGGCCGGGGTCGGCGTCGTCGGCGCCGTCCAGGTCGGCGGGCCCGCCGGCCCGCCAGTTCCCACCCCGCCGGCGCTCGCTGTGTCACCCGCCGCAAGCGGGTCGGCCGCCCCGCGCCCGCCGATCACCTGTCAGGCGTCGTGGTTGCCGCAGCCGGTCGGCGGTCCGGTCGCGGTGGCCAACAGGGTCGACCCCAGCGGGCGGCACATCGTCGGCGACATCGGCACCGGGCAGGAGGACGGACGGGTCGTGCTGTGGACCGACGGCCGGCCGGTCGTCCTGCCGGCGGCCGCGCGGCACGCGGCCGCGGTCAGCACCCGTGGCGATGTGGTCGGCACCGACGGCGACGGCACCGGCTGGCTGTACCGGGACGGGAAGCTGCGTTTTCTGGCCACTCCACCCGGCTACGACGCGGTGCTCGTGCACGCCGTCAACGGTCGGGGCGACATCGTCGGCACCGCCCGCAGGTCCGACGACTCGCACCAGGCTGTGCTGTGGTCGATGGACCAACCCCAGAAGTACCGGCTGGTCGGCCAGCGGGGGTCGTCCGCGACCGGGATCACCGAGGACGGCACGATGGTCGGCACCATGGGCGATCAGCCCTACCGGTGGACTCCGCAGGGCGTCGGGTCGGCGCTGGCGGTGCCCGACGGCTACCCGCGGGCGTCGGTCGACTCGGCTCGGGGCGAATGGGCGATCGGTATGGTTCCCGGCGGCAAGCGCAGCGGCGCCGTGCAGATGCTGCCGGTCCGGTGGAACCTCGCTACCGGGGCGGTGAACCTGTTGCCCTACCCCGGGGCGAACGGCGTTGCCGGTAACGGTGAGCTGCTGGTCAGCGACGGTGCGCCGCTGGTCGTCGCCCGGGATGGCACCTCCCGCCGGTTGCCGGGCCACCCCGAGGTCCGGGCGACCGAGGCGGGCACGTACACGGCCGAGGGAATCAGCGACGACGGTCTGACGGTGGTCGGGGCGGTCTACGAGAAGCAGGCGTATCGGCCGCTGGTGTGGCGGTGCACGCGCTGACGTGGTGAGTCCACCGTGGGGGCGTGCCGTCCGGCTCGTTTCAACCGACCGGGTCCGTGGGTACGCTCCCACCGGCTGATCACCCGATCAACGGAGACTCCTCGTGATTATGGCTCTGCTGCTCGACCTCGCCAACATCGTCGGTGGCTTCCTGCTCGCCGTGGCGGTGCTGCGGCTGCTGCCACGAGTCGGCGACGACCTGGGCCGCCTCGCCGGTCGGGCCGCCCCGATCGCGTGGGTGGTCGGCCTCGTGGCACTGGTGACCGGCGGCTACTACCTGATCGTCCACCTGGTGTCCGGGCCCCGGGTGTTCCACTTCGAGGTGGTGGGGGTCGGGGTGGGGCTCGCCCTGCTGTGGGGCCGACTGACCGGGCGGTCGACGCCGCGCGACGATCGGTCGGACGGCGCCACCGGGGTCCGGCTGTTGCTCGCGATCTTCGGCCTCATCGCGATCGTCGTCGGCGTCCAGGGGCTGTTCACCCCGGACGGCTGACCGCGCGTCACCGGGTCAACCGGTGGTGGACGGCCGCGGCGCCCAGGTGCCCGCGGCGCTGGCGATCAGGAGTATCACCGCTGGTAGGAACGCGCCACCGATGCCCAGCCCGAGCAGCAGGCCCCATCCGGTGATCACGAGCGCGGCCACCAGATCGGCGACCAGGGTCAGCCGACCGACCCGCTGGGCGAGAACGGGCAGTATCGCCGCGACGACGGGAACGCCGAGCAGATAGCCGGCTGCGGCGCCCGAGTCGTCCACGGTGAAGGGAGTCAGCACGGCGGCCACCAGCACGGTGATCGCCAGGGCCGACCATCTGAGCACTGACCGAGCGTCGGCCGGCTTACGGACCAGGACCACGAGACCGACGAGCAGGACGCCCACGAAGGCGCCGACGGTCGCCAGACCAGTCATCTCGTTCTCCTCGGCCGCTGCGGGAGGCCCTTCATCGAAGGCGGCGGATCGTCGCCTCCTCGTCCCACGATACGGCCGGTCGGGCCAACTGCACGAGCTCCGGCCTCCTGATCGTTCCGGGCGGTGCGGGGCTGGCACCGGTACCGGTGGGCTCGCTCGCTACCGCCGGGCCGCCGTGCGGAGAATGGCGTCGAGGCCCTCCTCGAACAGCAGGTCGTCGTCCCATCGCGTGTCGTCGAGGTGGCCCGAGGCGTCGAGGGTCGGATAGGCGTTGGCGCTCGCGACGACGTGGGCGCGGGCCGCGGCCCTGGTTTCCGGCTCCGTGGTTCGTCGCCAGGTGGCTTCGGTGAGCGAGGCGCCGATGACGTAGTTGGCCAGCAGGCGCGTCGCCACCGCGAGGTGCAGCCCGCTACAGCCGCCGCGTACCAGCGCCGATTGCAGAAACTCGGTGCGGGCCAGCACGTTCGGACCGAGCATGGGGCGGCCGACGAGCCCTGCTGCCCAGGGATGGTCCAGAATGGCGCCGCGCCAGGCGCGAACGAGGACGCGGATGTCCTCCAGCCAGCTGTCGCTCGCGTCCGGAACGGGCACATCGCCGAAGATCCGGTCGACGGCCAGGTCCAGGACGTCGTCCTTCGTCCTCACGTGCCAGTACAACGCGGTCGCCGTCACGTCGAGCCGCTGCGCGAGGCAGCGCATCGTCAGGCCCTCGGCGCCAAGCTCGTCCAGCACGATCACTGCCGCGTCCACGATGCGATCGAGGGTCAGGGGTGGCTTCCTCCGCGCCCGCAACGGCGCTGCGCGCAGCCATACCGGCGGCGCGGCGTGATTGTCCGGTCGCGTCGCCGAGGGCGAGGTGGACATGCCGGGGTCGACGGGGGGCATGGAGGCATCCTAAACAGATGGACAGGCAATTTAACGGCGGTAAGGTGGTTGTTCGTAGGAAAGTTGGAGTGACGGTTGCGCAAGGAGGTTCCGACGTGCCTCTCCTGCGAGTCCACCTCGACAGTGACCGCGCCACCGCCCGTCGGGTGCTGCAACTGCATCACGAGGGCAGAATCCATCACGAGTCGCGGGAGGCCGCCCGGGAGCAGGCGTGGCGTCAGGGCCGCACCCCGGCCGGTGACCCGGTCTTCGTCGGCATCACCAACGGCCGCCGTGATGTGCAGTTGCTCTACGACGTCGAGGTCTACTCCGACGCAACCCGTTGAGCAGGGGTCAGCCCGCGTCCAGCACCTCCCGCAGCCGCGCGGCGAACTCCTCGGGCTTGCCCGCGTAGCCGAACTCGCCGCCGAGGAACCCGCCGTGGTGGCTTGGGAACACCACGGCCTCCTGGCCGAGCAGCGCCGCGAGGCCCAGGGCGGTGCGGGCGGTGTACGTGCCGGCCGACTCCTCGCCGACAGCTACCACGATCCGGGTGGGAGCGGCGGTGAGCAGCCCCGCGTCGGGGCGGTAGTCGGTGATCGCCCACGAGTTCTGCGACAGCAGCGGGTCGTCGCGGCTGCCGTCGTCGTCGGCGGTCATGCCGAACATCGCCGGGTCGGGGGTGGGCTGGGCGAAGTAGGCATCGGTGAACTCGCCCTGCCAGGAGGTCATCGCGATGAACGCGGCCATTCCCGCGCCCGAGCCCTTCGCCTGGTACGCCTCGTAGAAGCCGGCTCGGGCGCGCTCGGCGGCCGTGGCGTCGGGGAGCACTGCGTTGATCGGCGGTTCGTGCGCCACCAGGGTGGCGACGTCACCGGGGTGGGTGGCGACCAGTTCGAGTGCGGTCACCGCGCCGCCGCTGCTGGCGAACAGGTCGACCGGCCCGACGTCGAGCGCCTCGACGAGCGCGTGCAGGTCGGCCGCCTGCTGCTGCGGCGTGTGGTCGGACCGACCGTCCTTGCGGACGCTGCGGCCCAGGCCACGCGGGTCGTAGGTGAGGACCGTGCGGTCCGTGAAGTGCGGGGCGAGGGCGGTGAAGCCCTCCGCCGTCATCGGCTGGCCGATCATGAGCAGCGCACGATGGGCGCCAGTGGGAGGGAGCGGGCCGCGGACGTCGTAGACCAGGTCGACGCCGGGAATGACCAGGGTGTGCGTCTGGATGTCCTGCATCCGATGAGACTACGGCCGGCTGGCCGGTGTCAGGGTGCCTTGAGAACGGCGAGCCATCCGGTTCTTCGGGACGGCGCTCGTGCGTCGGGCGCTACCGACCGGTGGCGCGGCGGATGGTCGCGGCCATCTGCGACGAGTCGTGGCCGGACTCGACCCCGTCAACGAGGATCACGTCGCCGGTGAGGTGCCTCGTCCGCAAGGGCTTGATCTCCTGATAGGCGCTGGACCGGTACCAGGAGCGGGCCTGGTTCAGGTCCGGAAACTCGATGACGATCACGTCGCCGGGCCAGTCGCCCTCCAGCACGTCGACGGCACCGCCGTGGACGAGGAACCGGCCAGCGAAGGGTGCGAGGGTGGCGTCGATTCGCTCCAGGTACGTCAGCACCTCGTCGTGGATGGGTGCCTTGCGGAGGTGCGCGAGCGCGTACGCGGTCATGATGGTCCGTCCTTTGCGTCTGGTGCGGTGACCTGGGTGGCAGGGGCCGGCGATCGGCGTGGGTCGCCGGGTCGCCGCCGTACCGGATCGGTCGTGCCGGGAGAGATTTTTCCGGTGTCGTGGTGGGCTGTCGATTACCTGGCAGGTAATGGCCGGGGTGCCGGCGCGGAACTAGGGTCGGTGAGTGACGATCTCAACTCGGCCGAAGCGACCGGTGGGGGAGCTGCTGCGCGACTGGCGGCGGACTCGCGGGATGAGCCAGCTCGACCTGTCGATCGAGGCGGGAGTGTCGGCCCGGCATCTGAGCTTCGTCGAGACCGGCCGGTCGCGGCCGAGCCCGGACCTCATCCTGCGGCTGGCCGAGCACCTGGAGATGCCGCTGGCCGAGCGCAACACGATGCTGCTGGCCGGCGGTTACGCGCCGGCCTACCCCCGCCACGAACTGGGGGACCCCGAGTTGGCGCCGGTACGGGCCGCCGTACGGCAGATCCTCGACGGTCACCGCCCGTACCCCGCGCTGCTCGTGGACCAGCACTGGCACCTCGTCGACGCCAACCCTGCCGTCGCCCTGTTCACCATGGACGCGCAGCCGCACCTGCTCACCCCACCGATCAACGTGCTGCGCCTCAGCCTGCACCCCGACGGCCTGGCACCGCGCATCGTCAATCTGCCCGAATGGCGTGCCCACCTGCTGAAACGGCTGCACCAACAGGCGGCGACGACAAACGACCCGATCCTGTACGACCTGCATGAGGAGCTGCGCGGCTATCCCGGTGGCGACGTCGACACGACACCGGCCAGCGATGTGCTCTCACGTGTTCTCGTCCCGCTCCGATACCGGCACGGTGACCAGGAGCTGTCCTTCGTCAGCACCACGACCCTCTTCGGTACGCCGCGGGATGTCACAGTCGCCGGGCTGGCCGTCGAGGCGTTCTTTCCCGCTGACTCGGCGACCACGCAAGCCCTCCGAGCCCGTGCCGCGTCGTGACCAGGGCTGCTGTCGTCACCCGGTGGGAACGGGCGGCGGCTGACGGAGCGCGTCGTCGATGATGCCGGGCATCCGCCGGGCCACTCCCGCGAGGAGATCCGCGACCTGGACGCGCGGATCGTCGCGGGAGTCGACCATCACCAGCCCCGCCAGGGGTGACACGCCGTCCGGCAACGCCTCAGCCCGGTCGACGCCGGCCGCCGACGCGTCGCCGTTGGCGGCCAGCACCCGCTGAAGGCGGGTCAGCCGGTCGGCCGTCAGGGCGCTCTGCTCGTCGTGGGTCACCAGCACCTGCCGTTGGCCGCCGCTCCAGGACAGGACCGTTTCGGCCAGCGCCGGCAGCAGCGGTTCCAGCGGGGGAGGGACCGTGCGATCGTCGACGTCGAGCCGGGCCACCATGGCCCGCACATGGTTCGGGCGGAGCCCGTCGAGGACGGCGTCGGCCACCGTGCCGAGGCCGTGTCGCCGCAGCGCGTCCCGGGCCTGGAAGAACCGCCGCACCGTCTGGTCGACCGGAAGTCTCCGCTTCATCCGGACCAGGTCGACGAACGCCGACAGGAAGGCATCCCAGTCGCCTCCGGTCGGTCGTCCGGCCTCGTGCAGGGCGAGAGCGGCCGGATGGTGCTCGCGAGCCAGGCGGGTGCCCGCCGCGTACGACGGCTCGGTCAGCAGGAAGTCCACGATCCGGGTGACGAGGAAGAACTCCTTGTCGATGAGGTGGACGTGCGCGCGGCCGGCCAGCGCCGCCAGGAACCACTCCAGTGCCTCCTGCGCACCCGAGCCGCGCAGAAACCGGCCGGACTTGAGTTCGTGCGGCGAGAACCGGAACCCGGACCGCAGGGCGGTGATGAGCGCGACCGCCTCGTCGACGACCAGGTCGACGCTCGCGTGCGTGATCACCGGGGCGGTCGAGTGCAGCAGGTTCGTACCCGAGAAACCCGACTCGTCGCAGGCGATCTCCACGACGGCGCCGACCACCGCCGCGCCGCCCGGCGGTAGTCCGCCCTGAAGAGGCGATCTCACCGCCGTCCTCCCGCCATGCCGCCCATGGTCACCCGCCTGCCGGCGGAGGACAACCAGATTGCGGACGCGACGCGCCGGGCGGCGGCCAACGCACGGTGTCATGGCGGATCCACGGTCGTCACCGTTCGTACGGTCACGGTCTCCAGAGATCACCACCTCCGCCAAGCAGCTTGATAGGTTGGCCCACAAGTAGCGGGTACGAGGGTCAGCACCTGGCAGCTCACCGGCGAAGGGGGTCAGTGGTGTCCGGCTTCCGCTCCAGCTGGCCGGTCCGCTGGGCGTTGATCGTCGGCACTCTCGTCGTCGCGGCCTGCGGATCGGGTGACGCCGAGGTTGCCTACTGGAGCAACGGCGCGGGTCAGGACAAGGCCGTCGAGTCGTACGCGGGGTCCGAGCACTGTGGTTGGCAGGATCTGACCTTCCTGCACGTCACCTGGCCGCTGCCGGGTCAGACCGGCCCGGCGGCGAACCGGCAGTACGTCCGGGACCCCTCGGGACGGCTCGCTGCGCAGGTCCGCGCCAGCTACGCCCCGGGCGCCGAGTTGCCGGCTGATGCCCGCACCACCGACTACACCGGCCCGGACGGGCAGCAACTGTGGTTGGCGGCAAGCGACTCCGACAACCTGGCGTACGTGGTCTACCCGGGTTCCGAGCGGGTGGAGGCCTGGCCCCGCACGACGCAGACACTGGGTTGCGACTGATCGTCTCCACCGACAGAGGAGCCCGGACCGGTGCAACAGCCGGTCCGGGCTCCTCCGTCGGGAGGCTGCGTGCCGCGTCGACGCCACCCGACCGTTCAGTGGTCGCTACAGCCGACCTGGTCGCCGATCTCTGGCGGTATGCCGAACGGGGTGCATTCGAGTGCGCTGCCCTCGCCCACCTTCTGCCACCCACCGTTCGAGTGCTTGAACAACAGCACACCGTCGCCCTGCATCCCGGGGTCGACGGCGATCACACCGGCAGTGGCCCACTGCCTGGCGCACCTGATCTGATCCCTGTCGATCCGGTGGGTGCTGCTGTCCAACCCGGAGGCGCGCTGGAGGGTCGTCGCGCTCACCGGACAGACGGCCCGGGCGGTGTCGGGTGACGCGCTGCGGGTCGGTGACGCGCTGACGGCGGTGGACGGGGTCGCGGGCGAGGTGGGTGCGGCGCTGGCCGGTGGCGTGCTGCTCGCCTCGGCGGCGGGAGTGGGGGCGGTGGCGGTGCAGGCGGCCAGGCCGGCCAGCGCGGCGACGGGCAGGAGGGCGCGGAGCGCGGTCAGTGTCATGGCTCCTCCGAGTGACGCATCGATTGGGATTTCCCACTACACGTCCGTGGGCCCGGCGGGGTTGCGCTGCCGTTTCGAGGGTGTACGTCGGAGCTGGTGCCAGCGGCATTCGGCCGCTCGTCTCCGTACATCTGATGTATGGCCATCGGGGTGGGTGGCCGTGGGCGTCGATCTGGCGAATCACAGTGCCGTGCCGCCTCGGTCTGCCGCTGTTCACCCGCCCGTTCGTCTCGCTGACCGGCCAGAGGGGCCGCGCGTCCACCTATCGATCGACCGTTGCCTATTCTGTGGCCTCGGAGTAACCTTCCCGAAACACATCAGATGTCTGGCTCGCCAAGGCCCGGCGTCGGCCTGCTCAGGCAGGGTCCCGGTTGGCGCCACCAAGCGGATCCCCATGTCGAGTCCCATAGTTGTCACGCTTCGGGGTGGCCGGACTGGTCACCGTTTGGAGGATCGATGTCAGACCTGACCCGACGGCAAGCCCTCAAGATCGGCGCGGCCGGCGCGGGCGGCGCTCTCCTGCCGGTGCCGTGGACCGCCGTGGCACGAGCTGACTCGGTGGCGCCGCCGCAGGTGTTGGCCGCCGGGGACATGGCCCTGTGGTACGACGAAGGGGCCGGCACCGACTGGCTGCGGGCGCTGCCCATTGGCAACGGCCGGCTCGGCGCCATGGTCTTCGGCAACGTCGACACCGAGCGACTTCAGCTCAACGAGGACACCGTCTGGGCCGGCGGTCCGCACGACCCCAGCAACCCCAGGGGCGCGGGAGCCCTCGCGGAGATTCGCCGGCTGGTCAACGCGAACCAGTGGACCCAGGCCCAGGATCTGGTCAACCAGACCATGATGGGTAACCCCGGCGGCCAGTTGGCCTACCAGACGGTCGGCAACCTCCGCCTCGCCTTCGGATCCGCCAGCGGAGCCTCGCAGCACAACCGGACGCTCGACCTCACCACCGCCACCGCCACGACGACGTACGTGCTGAACGGCGTCCGTCACCAGCGGGAGGTGTTCGCCAGCGCGCCGGACCAGGTCATCGCGATCCGCTTGACCGCCGACCGGACCGGCTCGATCAGTTTCACCGCCACCTTCGACAGCCCGCAGCGCACCACGGTGTCCAGCCCGGACGGCACCACGATCGGTCTCGACGGTGTCTCCGGAAACATGGAGGGCGTCACCGGCGCGGTCCGCTTCCTCGCCCTGGCCAACGCGACAGTCAGCGGCGGCAGCGTGTCCAGCTCCGGCGGCACCCTGCGGGTGACAAACGCCAACAGCGTGATCCTGCTGGTCTCCATCGGCTCCAGTTACGTCAACTACCGCAACGTCGGCGGCGACTACCAGGGCATCGCCCGGCAGCGCCTCACCGCCGCGCGGGCCAGCAGCTACGACCAGCTGCGCAGCCGGCACGTGGCCGACTACCAGGCGTTGTTCGGGCGGGTCACTCTCGATCTGGGCCGCACGTCCGCGGCCGACCAGACGACGGATGTCCGGATCGCCCAGCACAACAGCGTCAACGACCCGCAGTTCTCGGCGCTGCTGTTCCAGTTCGGGCGGTACCTGCTGATCTCGTCCTCGCGGCCCGGCACCCAGCCGGCCAACCTCCAGGGCATCTGGAACGACTCGCTGGCCCCCTCCTGGGACTCGAAGTACACGATCAACGCCAACCTGCCGATGAACTACTGGCCGGCCAACACCACCAACCTGGCCGAGTGTCACAACCCGGTCTTCGACATGGTCAGAGACCTCGCCGTCACCGGAGCGCGGACCGCCCAGGTGCAGTACGGCGCCGCCAGTGGCTGGGTCACCCACCACAACACCGACGCGTGGCGGGCGACCGCGGTGGTGGACGGCGCGTTCTGGGGCATGTGGCAGACCGGTGGCGCCTGGCTGTCCACGTTGATCTGGGACCACTACCTGTTCAACGGCGACATCGAGTTCCTGCGGACGAACTACCCGGCCATGAAGGGCGCGGCGCAGTTCTTCCTCAACACCCTGGTGACCGAGCCGACCCTCGGCTACCTGGTGACCAACCCGTCGAACTCGCCGGAGCTGAGCCACCATTCGAACGCCAGCATCTGCGCCGGCCCCACCATGGACAACCAGATCCTGCGGGACCTGTTCGACGCATGCGCCAGGGCGAGCGAGATCCTCGACGTGGACAGCACCTTCCGGGCGCAGGTCCGCGCCACCCGGGACCGGCTCCCACCCATGAAGGTCGGCTCGCGCGGCAACATCATGGAGTGGCTCTACGACTGGGTGGAGACCGAGCCCAACCACCGGCACATCTCGCACCTGTACGGGCTGGCCCCCAGCAACCAGATCACCAAGCGCGGCACACCGCAGCTGTTCGAGGCGGCCAGGCGGACCCTGGCGCTGCGCGGCGACGACGGAACCGGCTGGTCGCTGGCCTGGAAAATCAACTTCTGGGCTCGGATGGAAGAGGGCAAGCGGGCGCACGACCTGATCCGCTACCTCGCCACCACCGCGCGACTCGCGCCCAACATGTTCGACCTGCACCCACCGTTCCAGATCGACGGCAACTTCGGCGCCACCGCCGGCATCGCCGAGATGCTGTTGCAGAGTCACACCGGCGAGCTGCACGTCCTGCCCGCGCTGCCGCCCGCCTGGCCGAGCGGGCGGGTGACCGGCCTGCGCGGTCGGGGTGGGCACACGGTCGGCGTCACCTGGGCGAGCGGTGTGGCCACCGAGATCCTCATCCGACCGGACCGGTCCGGCACTGTCCGCCTGCGCTCCCGGATCCTGACCGGCACCGTGACTGTGGTCGACACCGCCGACGGTACGGCGGCCCGGACCACCCGGATCGAGTCCGACCTGATCGACGTCACAGTGTCGGGCGGACGCACCTACCGGGTCACCAGTTCCGGGGTCGCCACACCGACGCTGGAGCAGAGCTTCAGCAACGTCGGCATCACCAGCGACAGCAACACCAACGTCGGCAACTTCGACGGCGGCGGGGCGTCGCTCTCCGCGCAGGCCCTGGCGCAGGCCGGCGCCAGCCCGGGCGGCACGATCAGCCGCAACGGGGTCAACTTCCGCTGGCCCAACGTCAGCTCCGGGGCCGCCGACAACGCCATCGCCTCGGGCCAGACCATCGGCGTGACCGGCAC
This sequence comes from Micromonospora vinacea, assembly GCF_015751785.1. Lineage (NCBI taxonomy): Bacteria > Bacillati > Actinomycetota > Actinomycetes > Micromonosporales > Micromonosporaceae > Micromonospora > Micromonospora vinacea. Next base: position 4,697,092 of record NZ_JADOTY010000001.1, read on the forward strand.
TGGCAGCACGCTCGGTTTCCTGCTGACCGGCACCTACGGCGCGGTGTCCGGGACCGGCACGGTCGTCTACGCCGACGGCACCCGCCAGACGTTCACGCTGAGCACGCCCGACTGGTACGGCGGGCCGCACTCCGGCGGGACCGCGGCCATCGTGTCCGCCTACCAGAACCGGCCCAACAACACCCGCCAGGCCACCGCGGCCTGCATCTACTACGTGGGTGTCGCGTTGCAGAGCAAGGCGGTGGCCTCGGTGGTGTTGCCGAACATCAGCGCCCGACCCGCGACGAACGTGCCGACCATGCACGTCTTCGCCATCGCGATCGGGGGCTGACGGCAACGGATCCTGCTCGGGGGAGCGTGACCGGGCCCGTCCCAACTTGGGGACGGGCCCGGTCGCGGCTTTCGTTGGTGCTGTGGCGGTATGCGGCAGCCGACGCGGCGGTATTGTTGGCGGCGACGACTCGTTCGGGCGTGCCGACTCAGGCTGATGTTGAATCGGCAATGATGCGCGCGAGTGTGCGTCGGCCCATCCGACTCATGGCGGCGTTGGTCTGGTGGTAGTACCAAACCACCCCCATTGCCTGCTGGAAGGCCCACGCTTTGCCGCGCTCCCATTCGAGATCGTCGCAGCCGAGTTGCTGCCGAAATGCCCGACGTGGCTCGCGTTCCAGCAGGTGCCAGGCGCTGACGAGATCGAGGGCAGGGTCGGCAGGCCCCAGTCCGCCCACGTCGAGAACCCCGGCCAGCCGCCCACCGGAGACGAGGACGTTGCCCGGAATGAGATCACCATGGTTCATCCTGTCCGGGGCCTCGCCCCGCGGCAGTTCCCTCATGACCTTCCAGATCCGGCGGAGCAGCGGGACGTCCAGCAGTGCCTCGCTGCGCCCGAAGCAGGTTTCCATCCACCCGTCGTGCGCTGGTAGCTCGCCACCGCGACCCTGCCCTGTGAACGTGCGTCCCCGTGTGTCGATGGCTCGCACACCAGTGACGAAATCGGCCAGATCGTGCGCGAACGCGACCAAGTCGCCTGGGTCCTCGTCGGTGGCTATGACACCGGGTACCCAGGTCTGTACCGACCACGGAAGCGGGTAGCCGGCGCCGGGGTCACCGATGGCGACCGGCTCGGGGGTGGGAAATCGCGTACGACCCATCAGTTCTCGGGCCGCTTCCGCCTCGCGTTCCAGCCAGACCTGCGCCGCGTCGACCTCATGAGGCTGAAGGGGAAACCGGGCCGTGAACCGTTCCCCGATACGGAAGATGGCATTGACCGTTCCCTGCGAAGCGACGCACCGGATAGGCAGGCTTCGCCACTCGGGGAACTGCGCGTCCACCAGCTCACGCACCGCGTTGAGTGAGACTGTGAGCTGGCCATCGTGCATCGGCACATCCGGCGAAAGGGATGGGAGGTGGGTAGAGGCTGGCACGACAATCATCCTTCGTCAGGTTCTGGGCGGCGACTGCGACTCATGTGCGAACCGCCTGTCCGAAAGCGTCGATCACGTCAGTCCACCGGCCCGCCGGCGACGTAGATGACCTGGCCGGAGACGAACCCGGCTTCGGGGCTGACCAGGTACGACGCGGTGTGCGCGATGTCCTCGGGCTGGCCGACCCGGCGTACCGGGATGGTCTGCGCCACGATCCGCTGGTGCTCCTCGAAGCTGCGGCCCCGTCGCTGGGCCCCGACCCTGGTCATGTCACTGACCACGAAGCCTGGCCCGATGGCGTTCGCCGTCACGCCATGCTGCCCGAGTCGCAGCGCGAGCGATTTGGTGAAGCCGATCAGACCGGCCTTCGCGGCGGCGTAGTCAACGCGGCCGGAATCTCCGAGCGCGGAAATGCTCGACATGTTGACGATCCGTCCCCAGTTGGCCGCCACCATGTAGGGGGTCACGGCCCGGGTCAGGAAGAACGCTCCGCGCAGGCTGACCCCGGTGACCGCATCCCACTGCTGGGTGCTCGTCTCCTCGACGCCGGCGTTGGGGCCGCCGATGCCGGCGTTGTTGATCAGCACCGTCGGTGATCCCAACTCGGCGGCGATCCGAGCGACAGTGGCAGTCACGGCCGACTCGTCGTTGACGTCGGCGGCGAACGCCGCCGCTGTTCCGCCGTCGAGGGTGATGGCGGTCACGGTGCCGGCGCAGTCGTCCTCGACCAGGTCGACCACGGCGACCGCGAGGCCATCGCGCGCCAAACGCCTGGCCACCCCGGCACCGATGCCGCGTGCCGCACCCGTGACAATCGCCGTGCGCCGAATGGCCTGGTCTGTCATGTTGATCTGTGTCATGCCGGAGAGTCCACGGCACCTCGGCGGCGATCGCCAAGAGATGTAGTGTGCAGCTTAATGATCAGCATCATGCTCGGCGTCGAAGACCTTGCGGACACCCGCTTCGCGATCTCGCCGCTCCACGAGGCCGTGCTCAGCCTGCGAGTGTTACGCGACCCTGGCCTGTACGCGCTGCACCTGCCCTGGCGCAGGTCGGTTCTCGGCAGACTCGACGCGCCCGGCGCCGACCTGTTGATGTCACTGGTCGGGCCAGACCGCTGCGTTCCGGACTTCCTCACGCCCCGACCGGCGACCTTCGCCGCGACCTTCGAGGACGAACTGGCCGCCGTACGCCGAACACCTCCGGACGTCGTACGCCGCGACCTGCTGGCCCTGTACCTGCGTGGCGGGCTACCGGCAGTCGTTCAGGGAATCACCGCGAACGAGGATGAGCCGGTGCTCGCACTCCGCGACGCCATCTGTGACCGCCTGCACCGCTATTGGCAAACAGCGATCAAGCCGACTTGGCCGCAGATGCGACTCGTCCTGGAGGCGGACACGACCTACCGCGCCCGACAACTGGCCGTAGGAGGCGCACGCCTGCTCTTCGCCGATATGCACCCGAATCTGCGCTGGCAGGACGGCGTCCTGCACATCGACAAGATGATCGGCAGGCATCACGTCGCGGCAGCCGGCCGAGGACTGCTGCTGGTGCCATCCATCTTCTCCCACAGGCCCGCCCCGCCAGTCAGCCCGGACGAGCCGCCAATGCTGGCGTACCCCTGCCGTGGAGTAGCAACGCTCTGGGCGCCGACACCGACCGCCGACGCGACCGCCGTCACGTCGCTCCTCGGCGCGCCCAGAGCGCGACTGCTCCGCCTCCTTGCCGAACCGCTACCGACAGTGGAAATGGCCCGCCGGCTCACAGTCACACCCAGCGCCGTGTCACAACACCTACAGGTCCTCCACGCGACAGGCCTGATCACTCGCGCCCGCGATGGACGGCACGTGCTGTACCGGCGCAGCCCTCTTGGCGACCAGGTGGTCGGCCAGTCGGCGGAGCAGTGATCCCAGTGGACCCTGAGCTGTGCTCGCTGGCGTGCGGCGGTGTCGCGGTCGTCCAGTGTCAAAGCCTCGGCCCATAGTGCATCCCTGGGGGTGACGAGCGCCCTACATCGGGAGCCGTCTTCGCCGCGGTGATGTTCGCGACGGTAAGCGGCCGCCAGCAGGAAATGCATTGCTCTGCCATCTTCCATTCGTGATCATGCGCCGAGTGAGATTCTTTTCCGCTATTGCGGACTCCACCGCCCTGGACCGTGCCGCCGCGTACCCGGCCGACGGTCCCATCACCGCCCTGACCGCTGAGAAGATCCGCGAGGAGCTCGGTGCCAACCAGTTCCGCCCGGAATGGATCTGGCTTGCCGAGGACGAGAACGGGTACGTCCTTGCCCGTGCGGTGTGGTGGGGTCGTGCCGACAGCGAGCGCCCCATAGCGCTCGATTGCCTTCAGGTCCGTTCCACCGTTGCCGATCCGGTCGCCGTCGCCACCAGGCTCCTTGACGCCGCGCATGCCGCCTTCGGTGCGCGGCCGCTGTACAATCTCTCCCTCCCAACGGACTGGAGCAGCCGACCGGAACTCAGCGAGGCGGTGGCCTGGCGTCGCGAGGCGGGCCTGCGCACGGGGCTGAGCCGGGAGATTCAGCGTCTGCGCTACGAGTGGACTCCGGCGGCGGGACTGCCCGAGGCCGACGGTCGGCTGACGTTCCGCGAGGGCAGCGACGAGGAGTTCCTGGAGGCCTTCGTCCGGGTGTCGGGCGACAGCCTCGACGAGGCCACCCGTGACGAGCTGCGCACAAAGAGCGCCAGGCAACTGGCCGAAGAGGACATGAAGTTCTACCTCGACTGCCCGGGTGAGCGCTCCTGGTGGAGGCTGGCGGAGCTGCCCGACGGCACTCTCGCCGGCCTGGCCATCCCGTCAGCGACCCCGTACAACCGCAACGTCGGGTATCTCGGAGTCGTACCCGAGCAGCGCGGCAAGGGACTGATCGACGAGATCCTCGCCGAGATCACCCGCTTCCACGCGAACGAACGCGCCGAGCGCATCACCGCGACCACTGACACTACGAACATCCCGATGGCCGCCGCCTTCGACCGCGCCAACTACGAGCTGACCGAGATCCGTCTGGTTCTGGAGGCTTCGGGGGCCGTATGACGTGCCGACAGGAACGGCATTCCACCCCCACGAGCCGCAATTCGCCAGTAGCACCTAGCGGATGTGCTCCCCTCGGCTCTCGATCCGGAAGTAGTCGAAGGCGACGTCGAGGTCGGTGGACGTGCCGGCCCGGTTGAACGCCAGCAGCCCAGCCTTCGTCGGCTCCACGTTCAGCGTCTGGGAGCCGATGTAGCGGTAGACGCTTCCGTCGGTGGAGTAGTAGGCGCGGTAGCTGTCGCCGATCTTGGTCAGTCGCAGCCAGATGGCGCCGTCGGCCCCGACGATCCGCTGGGCGTCGGCTCCGGTGATCTCCAGGGTGGACGCCGTGCCGTTCTGTTCGCGCAGGAAGACGATCCGGGTCTTGTTGACGGCCGCTGTCGCGTTGCCCATCTCCCAGGCGAGCTTCACGTAGTTGTCGTCGTCTGCGTACCCGAGCACACCGCCCTGTTCGTTGTTGGCGGCGAGTGGGCGGGAGAAGACGACCCGGGACTCGGCCGTCCAGTCGCCGTCGACGTCCTGCAGGGCCAGGTTCCGCGCGGTGTTGGCGTTGCCCTGGAGGTCGCCCTGCTGCGCGGTGACGACCAGGGACCCGTCGGTCAGACGCCGGCTGCTCTCGTCCGGACGGACCCACTGCCACTGCGGGCCGAGCTGGGTCGAGTCGAACTCGTCGCTGCCGGTGAGGGTGGTGTTCAGGTCCACCGTGTAGACCGACGACGCTCCGCCGTTCGTGACGGTGATCCGAGCCTGACCGGTGGGGCCGGTCGCCTGCTCGACAGCGACCGAGGCGGCGGGGTCGGCGGTGGTGGCGGTGACCGTCGGCACTGTGGTGGTGCCGGCCGGCACGAGGGCGTTGTAGCGCAGCACCGTCGGCGCGAAGGACGTCAGGCGCTTGCCGCCGACCCGCAGGGCCCTCAGCGTCGTGTCGGGCACCAGGTTGAAGACGTAGTTCTTCACCAGGGGGCCGAAGAAGCCCTCCGTCGTGACCTTGACGACCGCCTGACCGGGTACGGCGGACGCCTGGGAGACGATCTCGTAGCGGGCCTTCCGGTCGGCCGTCCGTACCTTCGTGATGGTCGGCGACGCCCCGGCCGGCACCGGGATGGTGTACGAGGCGTCCGACAGGTTGAAGCCGCCGAACGTCTTCCCGTTCACGACGATCGTCGCCGACAGCGGTGCGTCGTCGACCGGGATGTCCCGCCCGCTGAACTCCTTCCAGTAGTTCACCGACGTGTCCCGCCAGTCGGCGGCGTCCGCCTCGTGGACCGCCAGCTTGGCGCGTACCTCAGCGAACCGGCGTGCGTCGATGTCGGGCCGGAGCGCGTCCCAGGTCTCCCGCATCCAGGTCACGTACTGCACGCCCATCTGGTAGCGGTAGACCAGCTCGTCCCAGAACGTCCGGCCGCTGTCCATCCGATGGCCCCACGGCACGTGGTGGAACCACATCAGCAGGTTCTCCGGAACCGAGTCGATGTTCCCGTAGCGCCGCTGCAAGCGGGGAAAGTACTGGGCGGCCAGGTTGCTGCCGGTGGGGGAGCGGTCGAAGCCCAGACCGACGCTGTCGGCCTTGTTGTAGTAGGTCGGGCTCCAGTCGTCACGCCCGGCCCAGTCGGCGGGGTCGGGACGGTAGTGGACGCCCTCGGCGAACTGGTGGCCGATGCCCAGCGGCGTCTGGTAGCTGACCAGCGACTCCCACGAGCCCATCATCATCGCGCGGATGGTGTCGACGACGCGCCGGTCGTTGCTCCAGGTCATCCGCGTCCAGTCGGTCGCGATGTCCGCCGATTCGAGCGTCCAGTCCCACGCCTGACGTCCGAAGGCGAACAGGTTGGCCTGGGCGAAGTGGTGCCCGGTCAGGTTGTCGGCGTTGCCGAGGTTGGCGACACCCACGATGGCGGTGTCCGGGTGGTGCTGGGCGGTCCCGTCGACGATGTTGCCGACCAGGCGCTTCTTCAGCAGCTTCCCGTTCGCGTCGGTCGCGTACGTGTCGGTCTTGAGGATCTCCTCGTACATCGGGCCGAGGTAGGCCAGCATCCAGTTCTGGCCGGTGTACTCCTGCGTGATCTGGAGTTCCAGGGCCTGGTTGGTGTTCTCCATCCGGCCGAACATCGGGTGGATGGGCTCCCGGGCCTGGAAGTCCAGTGGCCCGTTCTTGGTCTGGAGGAACACATTGTCGGCGAAGCGCCCCCGGCTGCCGTCCGGCTGCACCTCGTCGTCGATCGGCCCGAACTCCAGGTAGGCCCGCTTGAGCCGGTCGTTGTCGACCTCGGCGTTGTAGACGAACGTCCGCCAGTGCACTGTCATCCCGAGCGGTGCCACCGCGGCGGCGATGGCGTTGGCGCCGTCACCGTGGTCGTACCCGAAGTCCTGTGGCCCCGGCTGGCCCTCGGAGTTGGCCTTGACGGTGAGGCCCATGAAGTCCGGGATCGCGGCCTGGATCTGCTGGGCCCGGCGGTGCCACCAGCCCCGGAAATCCGCGCCGTACGGGTCGAGTTGACTGTTGGTCAGCGTGTCCGGTGCGAACCGGCTGTCGGTGGGCGCGGTGTAGCGGATCGACAGGCCCAGCCTGATCCCGTACGGGCGCAGCGCGTCGGCGAGGGCAGCCTCCTGCGCGATGCGGGCGCTGGTCAGGTACGCGTTGTCGGCGTTGACGTTGTTGATGGTGATGCCGTTGATGCCCAGCGACGCCAACGCGCGGGCCATGACGAGGTAGCGGTCGAGAATGACGGGCAGGTTCCGGCCGGCGCTGGCACCGGTCGCGGCGAAGTTGAAGATCGCCCCGCTCTCCCCGTTCAGCCCGCCGATTCCGGAGGCGTTGTTGCCCGCGTAGAGGCGCTCGGTCTCCCAGTTGTTCAGCAACCGATGCTTGATCTTCGGTGACTCGGCGACGCGGAGGTGATCGATGGGTTTCTGGGTCTGTAGCAGCCGGAGGAAGGCGAAGGTGCCGTACAGCGCGCCGAGGTCGGTGTTGCCGGCGATGACGGTGAACCGCGACCTGCCCGTCGACACCGAGCGGACGAGGTAACCCTCGTCGCCCACGGTGGCCAGGTCGCGGGTCGCGATGGTGCGGCCCACCAGCGGCGAACTCGTCGGCGTGCCCACCAATATCGCGCCGTCCGGGACCGAGCCGCCGTCGACAGTCGCCACGGGTGTCGGCTGACCGAGCAGCCCACCCAGGCCGCGGACCAGTTCGTCGCGGGCGGCGCCCAGCGTGGTCTCGACGAGCTTCTCGGCGGAGCCGGGGGCCATGGCGAGGTCCGTCGTGTGCCGGTGGACCTTCGTGGTGTCGGCGTTCTCGACCACGATCGCCGTGGCCGCGCGGCGGTAGTCGCGCAGCAGCTTCGCGTCGTCGACCGGCACGTACCGCAGCCACAGGTCGGAGCCGCTGTAGTCGTCCGGCGACGACGGGGCCGCGGCCACCGGCGCGGTGGTGGCGACAGTGAGGGTGGCCGCGACGGTGGCGAGTGCCGTGCCCAGCACGATGAGGGTTCGCCGTAGCCGGGGCACCGAAGCTCGGTTCATCGCCATCTCCTCGTTCGTCCGCTGGGGACGCCGTTCGGCCCGTCCCGCGAGCGCAACGACGTTGCTGGATGGATGCGCGTCGATCCTTCCCGGCGTGGCTCTGCCTCGGCAACGAGTTGTCGTTTCTTGTCGCGGGGCCGTGCGGCCCTCACGGCAGGTGGGCCGCCGGGCCGGGAACGGGCCGCTGCCGTACCCACGCTGGTCGGGCCCGACCGGGGCTCGGCTTGCGCACGGCTGTCGAGTCGCGGACCACGAGGCGTACCGGCAGGACCATTGGTCGGCCGGTGTGCCCGGGTGCCCCCTCGATCATCGTGAGGAGGTGCCGGGTAGCGGCCGAGCCCTCCGCGAAGAGCGGTGCCGCGACGGTGGTGAGCCCGGGGGTGACGATGTCGGCGGCGAGGATGTTGTCGAATCCCACGACGCTGACGTCGCCCGGAACGTTGACACCCATCCGGCTGAGGCCGCGGATGATCCCGATGGCCATCTGGTCGTTGAAGGCGAGGACCGCCGTCGCGGGACGCGCGCACAGCTCCTGCGCGGCCCGCTCACCGCCTGCCATGGTGGGGCTGAACGGCCCGATCTGGCGAACCTTGATCTCCAACTCCATGCCCGCCTCGAGCAGCGAGCGCCAGCGGATGCCGTTGGGCCAGGACGCCTGCGGCCCGGCGACGTAGGTGATGTGGTCGTGCCCCAGTTCGCCGAGGTGCTCAGCTGCCCGTCGTACCCCACGCGGGTCGTCCGTGACGACGCACGGCACGTCGGCGAGGGCGCGGTTGAGGACCACCACCGGCCGCTGCTTGGCGACCATCCGGATGGCCGAGTCGGACATCCGGCTGCTGGCCAGCACGATGCCGTCGACTGTCGACATGGTGCGTTCGACCGCCGCCCGTTCCAGCCGGTCGGACTCCTGGGCGTCGATCAGCACAGTGGTGTATTCGCCATCGGCCGCGACCTCCTGCGCGCCGCGCACGATCTCGGCGTACACCGGGTTGGTGATGTCGGCGATGACCAGCGCGATCATCTGGGTGCGGGAGGTGGTGAGGGCGCGGGCGAGGGGGTTGGTCCGGTAGCCCAGCCGCTCGGCGACCTGCCGGATCCGTTCGGCGGTCTCGGAGTTGACCCGACTCGGTCGGGAGAAGGCGCGGGACACGGTGGACGGTGAGACGTCGGCCTCGGAGGCGACGTCGTAGATCGTGACTCTCGTTCCCGGCGGCCTGGTGTGGTCGGGCATCTTCATGCTCCTCCCGGCTACGCGCCGTGATCATGCTATGGCGGCGGTGAATACTCGGCAATGCCCCGGCAACAATCCGGCTGCCCGATCGCATTCGTGCGAGGCAATACATGGCAACCCGTTGCCGCCGCGGCGCGCCGGCTGCCTCAATCAGCGGGGATGACACCTGGCGGAGGGAACGGCTCATGGGTATCTCGCGGCGCGGCGCTCTCCTGGTCACGGCATCGTCACTCCTGGTGGGCGCCGTCGGGTGTGGGGCACCCGAGGCTCCCGGTGACACCGCTGGCGACAGCACCGGCGAGGTGCCACAGCGGCCCGGCAAGGCCGTCACACTCAACGTCCTCGACGTGGCGGGCAACCTCCAGCTGACCCAGGGGATGATCGACGAGTTCGTCTCGAAGAACCCCGACGTGATCTCCCGGGTGACCTATTCGAAAGCGCCGGCGCCCGAGCTGGCCGGGAAGATCAAGGCCCAGCAGGGCGCTGACCGGGTGGACATCGGTCTCGTGCTGACCGGCGTCGACGGCCTGGCGGCCGGAATCGAGCAGGGGCTCTGGATCGACGTGTTGCCGACCTTCCAGGACCGCCTCGGCGGGATGAGCAACTACCTGGAGCCGGCGGCCGCGATGCAGAAGCTCGCCGGCAACGCGGGCGTCACCGTCACCTACTACCCGTCAGGGCCCCTGCTCGAATATCTGCCGGCGCGCCTCGCCTCACCACCCACCAGCGCGGAGGCCCTGCTCTCCTGGGCCAGGGCCAACCCCAGGAAATTCCAGTACGCCCGCCCGGCCAACTCCGGCCCGGGTCGGACGTTCCTGATGGGTCTGCCCTACATCCTGGGCGACTCGAACCCCAAGGACCCCACCGCGGGATGGGACAAGACGTGGGCCTTCCTCAAGGAGTTGGGCCAGTACGTCGACTACTACCCGTCCGGCACCACCGAGACGATGAAGAACCTCGCCAACGGCACCGCGCACCTGATCGTCAGCACGACCGGTTGGGACATCAACCCGCGGGTGCTCGGCACGGTGCCCAAGGAGGCCAGGATCACCCCCATCGACGGCTTCCACTGGGTCACCGACGCGCACTACGCCGTCATGCCCAAGGGCGTATCGACCGACACCCAGGCCGCGGTGCTGGCCCTGCTGGCGTTCATGCTCACCCCCGAACAGCAGGCGAAGGCGTACGACGAGGGCTACTTCTACCCGGGCCCGGCGATCAAGGAGGTCCAGCTCTCGTCGGCGCCGCAGAAGAGCCAGGACGCGATCCGGGAGTTCGGTCGCCCCGAGTACGACGCGCTGATCGCCGGGAACCCGACCGAGGTCCCGCTCGACGCCAAGAGCCTGGTGGCGGCGTTCAGCCGCTGGGACCGCGAGATCGGCGGCGGCAAGGTCAAGCAGGGATGAGCGCCTTCACCCAGCTGCGGCTGGACGGGGTGTCCCGCCGGTTCGGCGGCCAGGCCGCGCTCACCGAACTGGACCTGACGATCGAGGCGGGAGAGTTCATCGCCCTGCTCGGCCCGTCCGGCTGCGGCAAGTCGACGGCCTTGAACTGCCTGGCCGGCCTGCTCCCGTTGACGGCGGGGAGCATCTGGCAGGACGAGCGGCGCATCGACACGCTCCCACCGGAGCGGCGCGGCTTCGGCATGGTGTTCCAGAGCTACGCCCTCTTCCCGCACCTGACGGTCCGGGCGAACATCGCCTTCGGGCTGCGCATGCGGCGACTGCCCAGGGAGGAGACGCGCCGGCGTACGGAGGAGGCGGTGCGGCTGGTGCGACTGGAGGACCACGTCGACAAGCTGCCCGGTCAGCTCTCTGGTGGCCAGCAGCAACGCGTGGCCATCGCCCGTGCCGTCGTGTTCGAGCCGTCCCTGGTGTTGATGGACGAACCGTTGAGCAACCTCGACGCCAAGCTGCGCCTGGAGATGCGGACCGAGATCCGCCGGCTGCACCAGTCGCTGGGGCTCACCACCGTCTACGTGACCCACGACCAGGAGGAGGCGCTGTCCCTGGCCGACCGGCTGGTGGTGCTGCGGGAGGGGCGGGTGCAGCAGATCGGCTCGCCACGTGAGCTGCACACCCGGCCGGCGAACTGGCACGTCGCCGACTTCATGGGCTACCGCAACCTGTGGCGGGGGCGGGCGGAGCAGTCCGACGGCGGCAGGGCCACAGTGGAGTCGTCCGGCCACCGCCTGCTCGGTGAGGTGGTGGGGACCCTGCGGACCGGGGTGGAGGCGGTGGTCGCGGTACGCCCCGAGGACATCCGCGTCGACGGGCCCGGCGAGACCCGCAACGCCATGTCGGCGACCGTGGAGGTGGTGGAGTACCAGGGCCGCGAGTTGGCGGCCGAGGCCCGCACCGACACCGGGCTGCTGCTGCACCTGCGGACCGAGCAGCGGATCGCGCCGGGAGACCAGATCAAACTCGCCGTCGACCCGCAGCGGCTGCTCGTCTATCCCGCCGACGAATCGGCGGCGACCGACCGCCTCACGGATGCGCCGGGGGCGACGCGGTGAGCGGCGCCGGGCCCGGGAGGCCGTTGGCGCACTGGCAGCACCGTCTCGCCGAGCGGGGCGTCGACCGTCAGCTCTGGTTGCTGGTCCCGGCCCTGGTCTTCGTCATCGCCCTGTTCCTCTATCCGTTCTTCTACGGGCTGACGCTCTCGTTCCAGCCGACCCGGGGCGGGCCGTTCAGCGACTACGCCCGGTTCTTCTCCGACTCCTACGAGCGGGGGACGATCTGGATCACGCTGCGGATCGCGTTGCCCGCCGCGCTCCTGAACGTCCTCGCCGCGGTGCCGATCGCCTACCGGATGCGCGGCCGGTTCCGGGGCAAGCGGCTGGTCACCACGCTGCTGGTCGTGCCGATCACGCTCGGCACGGTCCTCACCGCGCAGGGGTTGCTGAACTTCCTCGGCCCGACCGGCTGGTTCAACCGGATCCTGCTGGCCACCCACCTCGTCGACGAACCGGTGCGGCTGACCCACAACTACTGGGGGGTGTTCTTCTCCCTGGTGATCACCGGCTTTCCGTTCGCGTTCCTGCTGGTGCTCTCGTACCTGTCCGGCATCGACCCGACCCTGGAACGGGCGGCCGCGACCCTGGGCGCGGACTGGCGTCGCCGGTTCACCCGGATCACCCTGCCGCTGCTGATGCCCGGCCTCGCCACGACCTTCTGCCTGACGTTCGTCCTGGCGTTCAGCGTGTTCCCGTCGGCCGTCCTGGTCGGCAACCCCGCCGGTGAGACCCGGGTCATCTCCCTCGCCGCCTACCAGGCGGCGTACGAGCAGTACGACTACCCGTACGCGTCGGCGATTGCCATGATCATGGGCTTCGTCGAGCTGGTCATCATCGCGGTGGTGCTGGCCGCTCGCGGCCGCTTCTACACCGGCTCCACCGGAGGCAAGGGCTGATGGCAACGACCACCCAGGCCCCACCCGCGCGGCCCCCCGCCACCAGCACCGACCGGCGGCGGCGCATCGTCGCCCGGCCGGCCGCCTGGATCGTGTGGGGCGCCGTCATCTTCTTCTTCCTCAACCTGCTCGGCGTCGTGGCGTCCGTGCTGGTCAGCTCGTTCGGCCAGCGGTGGTTCGACACCTGGCTCCCGGACGGCTACACCACCAGCTGGTACGCCCGAGCCTGGGACGAGTTCGCGCTCCTCCAGGTCATCGTCGTGACGCTGGAGGTCTCCGTACTCGTGGTGGGGCTCTCGCTGGTGATCGGCGTGCCGGCCGCCTACGCCCTCGCGCGGCGCTCGTTCCCCGGCAAACGACTGATCTTCCTCGTGTTCCTGCTGCCCATCCTGATGCCCCCGATCACGTACGGCATTCCGCTGGCGACCGTCCTGTACAAGTTCGGCCTGGCCGGGCACATGTCCGGGGTGGTGCTCGCCAACCTTGTACCGTCGGTGCCCTTCGTCATCCTGACCATGACCCCGTTCATCGAGCAGATCGACCCGCGGATCGAGAGCGCGGCGCGCATGTGCGGCGCGGGCCTGCGGACGGTGTTCCTGCGGGTCCTCACGCCGCTGCTCGTGCCGGGCATCCTCGCCTCCGCGATCCTCGTGCTCGTGCGGACCGTGGGCATGTTCGAGCTCACCTTCCTGACCGCGGGGCCCGACTCGCAGACCCTCGTGGTGGCGCTCTACTACTCGATGTCCGCGTCCGGGATCAGGGCCCAGCAGTCGGTCGACGCCATGGCGGTCATCTACACCTCGATGATGCTGGTCCTGCTCGTCGTCGCGCTGCGCTACGTCAACCCGACCCAACTGGTGGCGCAGGTCAAGGACGAGCCGGAGCACTGAGGCCGACGCTTGCGTCGAGGATCTCACCCAGGCGACCCGCGACCGTGATGAGCGCGGGCAGCCTCGTCCGCAGCCCGCGATAGGCCGCGGCGAGAGCCGGGTCGACAGCGACGGGCTCGCCGCCCGCGACAGCGGGATCGAGCTGCGTGACCGCCTCCCGAAGATCGGAGGTGTGGCCGATCGCGAAGAGCCCGAGCGCCGCCGCGCCGAGGGGGACGTGGTCGGCCACACCTGCGACGCGGACCGGGCAGTCCAGGACCGCAGCCATCACCTCGCGCCACAGCGGAGACCGGAAGGCCCCACCGGTCAGGCGGATGCTGCCGATCGGCGTCAGCTCGGCCAGCCGGTCACGGACACCACCGAGTTGCAGGCAGACGCCCTCGACGGCGGCCCGGACCAGGTGGCCGCGCGAGTGCTCGCTGCGCAGCCCCAGGAACGCGCCCGGCGCTGCGTAGCCCTGCAGCGGGGCCTCGTCGGCCAGCAGGTAGGGCAACATCACGAGACCGTCGCTGCCCGGCGCGATCCGCCCGGCGAGATCCAGGAGCGCAGGCACGGCACTGTCGTCACCGAGGACACGCCCCGCCCACCGTACGACGTTGCCGCCGTTGCTGACCGCGCCGCCGACAACCCACGCGTCGTCGGTCAACGCAGCGCAGGAGAACGTCTCGACCGGCTCGGAGAGGGGACCCTCGACGACCGTCCGCAGAGCCCCGGTAGCCCCGAGCGTCAGCCCACCGACGGTGTTGTCGATCGCCGCCGCGCCCAGGCTCCGCAAGGGACCGTCTCCCGCGCCGACGACGACCGGTGTGCCGGAGGGCAGGCCCACCGCGCGCCCGGCCGTCGGCGACAACCGCAGCACCGCCGTCGTGGGCAGGACCGGGGGCAGCTGACTCTCGGACAACCCGGCGAGATCGAGGACGGCGGTACTCCAGCCCCGACGGTGCACGTCGAACATCCCGGTGCCGGACGCCGAGGACAACTCGGTCACCAACATTCCGGTGAGTCGATGGACCACATAGTCCTTGAGGCCGATCCACCACCGGGTCGCCGTGCACAGGTACGGCTCGTGCCGGGCGAACCACAGGAGCTTGCAGAACGGGTTCATCGGGTGCACAGGTGTGCCCGTCAACCGGTGCAGCTCCCGGCTCTGGCCGGACAACCGCAACTCACGGGCCGCCTCCGACGACCGCATGTCACGCCGGGTCAGCAGTGGCGTAACCGGCGTCATGGCCGCGTCCAGCCCGATCAGGCCGTACCTGGCGGAACTCAGCGCGAGCGCGACCACCTCCGCCCCGGCGGTGCCGGCCACACACGCGGACAACGCCGCCACTGTGGCCGCCATGAGCACGTCCGGCTCCTGTACCTGCCAGCCGGGCATCGGCTCAAGCAGCGGGTACTCCCGCGTGGCGACGTGTCGTGCGGTGCCGTCCAGTGCGAACGCGACAGCCCGCACGGCAGTGGTGCCCACGTCGACCCCGACGATCACCCGACGCTCCGGCCCCATCCGCACATGGTCGAGCGGTGCTCACTGGGGCGGCAAGCGGTTGCGCGCAGTTGTCGTCACCGCGGGTCCGCCGGGCTCAGACCAGGAACTCCTCCCGCATCCGCGCGCCCAGGTTGATCCCGCCGACCGCCCGAGGGCCGGCCGGATCGTGCACGGCGACGGTGTTGTTACGACGCATCAGCTCCCGGACCGCGGGCGGCAGTCGCGGCGGGTCGTCCATGGCCGCGAGGACCCGCCCGGCGCTGACGATCAGTCGATCGGCCAGGGTGGCGGCGTCGGTGTCCACCCGCACCCGGCCGTACTCCCAGCCGGAGGTGGTGAGGTCGAGCACCTCGAACACGCGGGTCACCAGCGGGTTCGGGTCGGTCACCCGGTCGAGCCGGGGCGCCCGGTTGCCGACCACAGTGACGGCGGCGGTCACCTGCGCGTACGGGTGGAAGCCGCACGGCAACGCGAACAGCGGCCAGCGCAGGGCCGGGCCGGCCTCCTTCCACAGCGGCCGGTAGTTACGGCGGTGCACCAGCAGCCGTCGGCCCGTCCGTCGGTGGATCTCCTGGGCCTGGGCCTGAAGGTCCACGTGGGCCTCGTCGGCGACCTGACTCACGATCCGGGTCGCCACCACCAGGCCGTCGTCGCTGTCGAGCGAACCGGTGAGCGCGTCGACCTGCTCGTTGAACCGGATCCGCGCGTGGGAGCCGTACCGGGACTGGACGTCGTGCAGCAGCGCCTGCTGGCGTCCCGGGTCGAGCTGGACCTTCCTACCGCCCAGCAGTCGACGGAGCCAACGCATGTCGCCTCGATTCAGCAGAGCCGTCGCGGACGGCGGCAATGCTAGTGCGTCGACCGTCCCTCATGTTCCCAAGGGGGCTGATCGGCTCCGCTCGCGGAGACGGCGATCACCGTCGACGTGGCGTGATCAGCCCCGATTCGTACGCCCACACGACAAGCTGGGCCCGGTCGCGGCAGTGCAGCTTCGTCATGGCCCGGTTGACGTGTGTCTTGGCGGTCAGCGGACTGATCACCATGCGCGCGGCGATCTCGTCGTTGGTCAGCCCGCGGGCGACCAGCTCGACGACCTCCTGCTCCCGGGCGGTCAGCACGTCGCGTCCGGCCGTCGGCACCGCCGGCGGTGGGCCGGCCACGAACTCACTGATCAGCGTGCGGGTGACGGTCGGCGCGAGCAACGCGTCGCCGCGCGCGACGACGGTGACGGCGTGCAGCAGGTCGGTGGGGTCGGCGTCCTTGAGGAGGAAGCCGCTGGCGCCCGCGCGGAGGGCGGCGAACACGTAGGAGTCGAGCCCGTAGTTGGTGAGGATGAGAACGCGGACCGCGGCGAGGTCGGGATCGGCGGCGATGCGCCGGGTGGCCTCGATGCCGTCGAGGCCCGGCATCTGCACGTCCATCAGGACGACGTCGGGGCGCAGACATCGCGACAGGTGGACGGCAGAGGTGCCGTCGGTCGCCTCGCCGACGACCTCCAGATGGTCCTCGGCGTCGAGCAGTGCCCGGAAGCCGGCGCGCATCAGCGCCTGGTCGTCGGCGAGCAGCACCCGGATCATCCCGGCTCCTCCCCGCGGCGGGCGGTCACCGCGCACCCGTCGAGCGGGAAGGTGGCCCGCACGGTGAACCCGTGGTCGTCGTGCGCGGCGGCCCGCAGCGTGCCGCCCAGTGCGCTGACCCGCTCCCGCATGCCGCGCAGGCCCACGCCGGGCGTCGGGGGCTCGGCCGGCGACGCCTGGCCGTCGTCGATGACCGCGACGGTCAGCTGCGCCGGGGCGTACGCCACCTGGATGTGCGCGGTCGCGGGGCCGGCGTGGCGGGCCACGTTGGTGAGGGCCTCCTGGATGACCCGGTACCCGGCCTGGTCGACCTCGTCGGGCAGGTTTCCGCGCTGACCGGTGACGGTCACCTGCACCGGTACGCCGACCGCGCGGGTCCGCTCGGCCAGCTCGTCCACCCGGGCCAGCCCGACGCGATCGCCGTCGGCGGGTGCGCGCAGGACGTCGAGGGTCGTGCGCAGCTCCCGCATCGCGGCGCCGCTGGCCTCCTGGATCGCCAGCAACGTGGGCGACGGTGTCTCGCCGTGTTTGCGGGCCAGGTGCACGGCGATACCGGCCTGCACCTTGATCACCGAGATGCTGTGGGTCAGCGAGTCGTGCAGGTCGCGGGCGATGCGCAGGCGCTCCTCCCCGGCGCGCCGCAACGCCATCTCCTCGCGGGTGCGTTCGGCCTCGATCGCCCGCTGCTCGACCTGCTCCAGGTAGGCCTGGCGCTGCCGTGCGACGAGTCCGGCGACGTTGGCCGCCACGAACCAGCCCAGCAGCAGGGCCGTCCGCTCGGCGACGAGTTGGCCGGGGCGGCCGGCCGGCGCCATCGAGATGTCGCGGGCCAGGAAGCCACCGAGGAAGGCGAGGCTGGCCACGGCGGCGGCCCACCGACGCCCCTGCCAGGCGGTGACGTAGACCGCGCCGAGCACGGGAAACGCGGCGGACACCCCCGGGTGCACGCGGACGTGAACGGCCAGCATGGCGACGGTGACCACGCCCAGCGCCACCACCGGGTAGCGCCGGCACGCCGCCAGGCCCACCGCCATGGCCAGGACCAGGGCGATGTCGAGCACCTCGACCGGCGCGGCGTCCGGGGTGAGCACGGCGTTGCCGAGCAGGAGGACGCCGAGGGCGAGACCGCCGAGGGCGTACGGGAGGTCGCGGCGCATGGTCGCACTGTAGAACGGCAGTCGTCGGTGCAGCATCCCGCGCGCGTGGTACCTGCGGCGTACCACGGGCGCGGTATGCGCGGCGCGGCAAGTGTCTGCGGCGGAACGACGCTTTCCCGGTCCGCCGGCACAAGCATCGAGCCCATGACATACCGCTTCTTCACTCCCACCCCGACACGGGCGGCCACCGGCCTCACCGCAGCGGTCTACCAACAGTCGCGCGACGACTTCCTCGGGCCGTTGCCGACCTTCCAGGCGCTCTCGGCCGTGCCGGAGGTGCTGGCCGCGACCTGGGCACTGATGCGGGAGGCGCTACTCGCCGGGAACGCGCCCCGGGTCGACCGCGAACTCGTCGCGGCTGCGGTGTCCAGGGCCAACCGCTGTCAATTCTGCGTCGACGCCCACGTGCTGCTGCTGCACGCGCTGGGTGAACCGAGGCTGGCCGAGGCCGTCGCCCGGGGCGAGACGCCATCCGAGCCGGGGCACGCCCAGCTCGTCCGCTGGGCGCAGGCGAGCCGCAGCCCCAGGGCCGCCGACTGGACCAGCCCGTACCGCCCGGAGATCACCGGCACCCTGCTCGCCTTCCACTTCATCAACCGGGTCGTCTCGGCGTTGCTCGACCCCGATCTGCTCCCCGGTGGCCTGCAACGGTCCCCACTGGTGCGTTCGGTAGGGGGTCGGCTCTACGCCAAGGCGGCCCGGGAGTCGAAGGAGCCCGGCCGAAGCCTCCAGCTCCTCGACGCCGAAACGACGGCAGCGCCAGCCTGGGCGGGGGACAGCCCGGTGGGCGTCGCCTACGCGTCGTTGCGCAATGCCGCCACCCGGGGCGGGGATCTGCTGGGCGACGTGGCGCGCGAGACCGTCACCGCGACAGTGCGCTGGGAGGACGGGCGGTTCCCGGCCCGGCCCGCGGACTGGGCCGTCGACCTGGTCCGGGATGTGCCGGGCACGGACCGCATCGGGACGCGGATCGCGTTGCTGGCGGCGTTCGCGCCCAGCGCGATCAGCCCAGGGGACGTCGCGCTGTGGCGGCTCTCCCACCCCGCCGACGCCGACCTCGTGCGGTTGGTCGCGTACGGGGCGATCACGGCCACCGATCACGTCGCCCGGGCCCTCGCCTCGGCGCACCTCTAGGAGGTAACCCATGCGCAAGGCACTCGTCGTCATCAGCTTGCTGTTGCTCGTCGCGTTCGCGGTGCAGTTCGTTCTCGCCGCCGTGGGCGGCTTCACCAGACCCGCCGGTGAGGACGCGTACGCGCTGCACAGCGTCAACGGCATGGCGGTCATCCCGATTCTCACAGTGCTCACCGCAGTGTTCGCCGCGCTGGCGAAGGCGCCGGGAAAGCTCATCGGACTGGCGATCCTGCCGATCGGCCTCGTCCTCCTTCAGCCGCTCATCGCCATGCTGGCCGAGGCGTCCACTGACGCGTCGGGTGTCAGCACTCCACTCGGCCTGACCATCGGCGGGTTGCACGCGCTCAACGGAATCATCGCGGTGCACGTCGTGGTCGGCGTGCACCGGGCGGCGCGCAAGCTGGCCGGCATGGAACGGGCCGACACCACTCGGGTGCCCGCCCGGGAAGCGGAGCCGGCATGAGCACCGGGTCGCTGCTCGTGGCCGACCTCGTGATCGCGGTCCTCGCGACCGCCGGCTGGCTGGGGGGTGGCGCCGCGTCCGCCGCCCGCCGCCGCCCGCTCGCACTGGGACTGGCTGCCGTCGCGCTGCTCGCCACGCTCGCCCGCGCGATCACGATCACCGCCCTCGCCCGCGCCGGCTGGTGGTTCGCCGCGGAGAAGATCTTGATCGCGGGCCCGCTGTCGCTCGCGGCGGTGGGCGTCGCCGGTCCGCGGTTGCTGCGGGCCCCGGGCGACATCCGGGCCGTCGCGCTTCCGCTGCTCTTCGCCGGGTACGCCACGAGCAGCGCCCTGCTCGTGACGATCCTGCACGGCTATCCGGCGTCGGCCGGGGCGGGGCTGCTCGCGGTCGCCGGGGTCGTCGCGGCGACAGTGGTCTCGGGACGTGCCCTCGGCGCGCGCCAGTCCCGGACGGTGTCCCGGATGGCTCTCGCGGTGGCCGTCGCGGCGCTGCTGACCGGAGTGGGGCTCACCGTCGCCCCGGGCGCCGCGCCCGCCGTCCCGCACGACCACGCCTATCCGGCGACCCGGATCGCCGACGAACCTACCCGGCGGTTCACCCTGACCGCCGGGACCGCCACCGTGGACGCGGACGGCCGGAACGTCGCGGCCTGGGCGTTCAACGGGCAGGTACCCGGGCCGGAGCTGACCGCCACCGTCGGCGACGTGGTGGAAGTGACGCTGCGCAACCGGGACATCGGCCGCGGCGTCACAGTGCACTGGCACGGGTACGACGTGCCGAACGATCAGGACGGTGTGCCCGGGGTGACGCAGGCGGCGGTGCGGCCCGGGCAGGAGTTCGTCTACCGGTTCCGCGCCGATCAGGCCGGAACGTACTGGTACCACACGCACTCTGCCTCCGACGTCGGCGTGCGGATGGGTCTCTACGGTGTGCTGGTGGTGCGACAAGGGCCGGTGACCGGCCTCGACGTCACAGTGCCGGTACACACCCTGGCGGGCCGTCCGTTGCCCGCGCCGAGAGTGGAGCAGGTCGAGGCTGGCGTGCCGGTGCGGTTGCGACTGATCAACACCGACAGCACGACGCACCGCTACGCAGTGGCCGGTACCGCGTTCCGGGTGGCCGCGGTCGACGGCGTCGACCTGCGGGGTCCGACGCCGCTGGAGGACACCGCAGTGCTGATCCCGGCCGGGGGCCGCTACGACCTGGTCTTCACCGCGCCGGCGACCCCTGTGGCGCTGTTCGTCGACGGACGCGCGGTCTACTCGACCGGACCGGTGTCGACGGCGACCAGCGCCTGGCCGGTGCTCGACCCGCTCGGCTACGGCGCGACCGCCGCAGCGCCCTGGTCCCGGTTCGACAAGACGTTCACCCTGGTCCTCGATCGCGGCCTCGACCTGCGCAAACTGCTGCCGCGGTACGCCCACACCGTCAACGGCGCGGCCGACCCGGACATCGCACCGCAGGTCGTACGCCGGGGCGACGTCGTCCTGTTCACGATCGTCAACCGGTCGCAGATCGTGCACCCGTGGCACCTGCACGGCCACCACGTCCTGGTGCTGGCCCGCGATGGCGAGCCGGCGGCCGGTAGCCCGTTGTGGCTCGACTCGTTCGACGTCCGTCCGGGCGAGGTGTGGAAGGTGGCGTTCCGGGCCGACAACCCGGGGGTGTGGGCCAACCACTGTCACAACCTGGCCCATGCCGATGCCGGGATGACCTTGCATCTCATGTACTCGTGATCGCGGTTACCGGTAGTTTTCTGTCATGACTGAGGACACCTTCCGTTCGGTGGCGATCGAGCGCACCAGCCTGGGCAACTACGTCGTGCGGAACTCCCGTGGCGGGTCGGTGTCGTTGGGCACGGGCGAGGACGGCAGTTTCACCCCGGTGGAGTTGCTGCTGGCCGCCATCGGCGGTTGCACCGCCGTGGACGTGGACCACATCACCAGCCGTCGCGCCGAGCCGACCGAGTTCACCGTCGCCGTCACCGGTGACAAGATCCGGGACGAGGCCGGCGGAAACCGGATGCGGAACCTGCGGGTCGAGTTCACAGTGACGTTCCCCGACGGCGCGGACGGCGACGCGGCCCGTACAGCGCTGCCCCGGTCGCTGCAGCAGTCGCACGACCGGTTGTGCACGGTCTCCCGTACCGTCGAGCTCGGCACTCCCGTGGTGATCGCCGAGACACCCGGGCCCAGCGGAGAGTGATCGTCGCTGAGCCCGGCTACTCAGGTTCGTGCGGTCGGTTCGGGTGAGGATGACGGCATGCGTCGACTACTGGTGCCACTGCTGATCGTCCTCGCCGCGGTGGCGGCGTGCGCCGAGCCGAACGCCCAGCCGGGTCGCTCGGACCCGACGGCCGTGGCGCCGGCGCCGGCGCCCACCGTACTGCTCGCCGACGGCAGCGTCCCGTGGGCCGACCTGAAGATCACCGACGAGGACCTCAACGGGCGGCCCGCCGCCCCGAGGACGCCGGCCGCCGGCAGCGAGCCGTGCCGGGCGGAGCAGCTGACCGGCCGGCTCACCAGCTGGACGCGGCCCGGCACCGGCGGTGAGACCCCCCGGGGCTTCGACGCGGCCATCGGCAAGCTCATCGGCGAAGTGGACGTGCGGAACTCGTCGACTGTCGAGTGCACATTGCAGGGCGAGGTGCCCACGACCATGCTCGCCGGCGGCCGCGAGATCCCGATGCTCTACACCCACGGCATCAATGAGGAGGGCCGCACCCGGGTGGTCGCCGTGCCGGCCGGCGGCCACGCCAGCCTACGTCTGGACTGGTCCGGGCCGTTCTGTCAGCCGACCGTCGTGCCGGTGGAACTCGCGATCGAGCTACCGCACGACGGCGGCACGGTGCGCGCGCCGGTCACCGCCGACGAGCGTCCGGGTTGTCCGCAGGGGGAGGGGGTGAACCCGCGGGCGCGAGCGACGCTGTCCGCGAGTGGGTTCACCGAGCCGGTGGCGGTGTCGAGGCCCCCGTCCTCGCCGCTGGACCGGCTCACCGTCGCTGTCCAGGGGCCGGCGACCGCTGCGGCCGGGTCGCGGCTCACCTTCCGGGTGACGCTCGGCAACCCGACCGACGGCCCTCTCGCGCTGGACCCCTGCCCGGGCTACCTCGTCGAACGGTTCTCGCTCGGCGACGCGACGAACGACGCGGTGAACTCGGCCCAGCTGTACCGGCTGAACTGCGGCCCGCTCCCGCAGATCCCCGCCGGCGGCAGCGCCGTGTTCGAAATGGTCGCCGAGGTGCCGGCCTCGATGCGGGCCGGGCGCGAGCTGACGGTGACGTGGAAGTTCTACCTGCCGCACTACGTGCAACGGGGAGATCAGTTTGGCGTGCTCACAGTGACGGTCGTCTGAGGAGCGTCGTCACCGGGCCAGCCGCACCGGAAAAGTCGACGTGAAAAATGAGGGATAGATGAGCTTGAGGGTATGGGAGCGCTCCCGTAACATGCGTGACGCGGCCTGTTAACGCTCACAATCGGTCACCGCACAGCGACCGCCACCAATGTATAGGCCGCCGTCCCGCGAGGAGGGTGCTATATGGCCAGATCCAGAGCCACCAATGTCGGTCTGGTTGCTGCCGGCGTCGGTCTACTGGTGTCGTCGACAGTCGTCGCGGCGCTGCCGGCTGTCGCCGCGGCCGAGGGTTGTTCGGTGAACTACGCCGTGTCGTCGCAGTGGCAGGGCGGCTTCGGCGCCAACGTGGCGATCACGAACCTCGGTGATCCCTTGAGCAGCTGGACGTTGACCTGGTCCTACGGCGCCGGACAGACGGTGACGCAGTCCTGGAACACGTCGCTGACACAGAGCGGGTCGGCGGTGACGGCGAAGAACGTGGGCTACAACGGGGCGGTCCCGACCAACGGCACTGTGTCGTTCGGGTTCAACGGGTCCTGGACGGGCAGCAACCCCGACCCGACGAGCTTCGCCCTGAACGGTGTCGCCTGCACCGGCGGCACGACGACCCCGCCGACGACCCCACCGCCGACCGATCCGCCGCCGACCACCCCGCCGCCGACCACGTGCAACCTCCCGTCCACGTACCGCTGGTCGTCGACGGGCCAGCTGGCGACCCCGAGGTCGGGCTGGGTGTCGCTCAAGGACTTCACCGTCGCCCCCTACAACGGCCAGCAACTCGTCTACGCCACCACCCACGACACCGGGACCAGGTGGGGCTCGATGAACTTCGGCCTCTTCACGAACTACTCGCAGATGGCCTCGGCCAGCCAGAACGCGATGAACAACGCGACAGTCGCGCCGTCGCTGTTCTACTTCGCGCCGAAGAACATCTGGGTGCTCGCCTACCAGTGGGGTGGGCCGGCGTTCTCCTACCGGACCTCGACCAACCCCACCAACCCGAACGGCTGGTCGGCCGCACAGACCCTGTTCAGCGGAAGCATCACCGGTTCGGGCACCGGGCCGATCGACCAGGCGGTCATCGGTGACGACCAGAACATGTACCTGTTCTTCGCCGGTGACAACGGCAAGATCTACCGGGCCAGCATGCCGATCGGGAACTTCCCGGGCAGCTTCGGCTCCAACTACACGACCATCATGAGCGACACCACGAACAACCTCTTCGAGGCCGTTCAGGTCTACAAACTCCAGGGCCAGAGTCGCTACCTGATGATCGTCGAGGCAATCGGCTCGCAGGGCCGCTACTTCCGCTCGTTCACCGCCACCAGCCTGGGTGGTTCCTGGACGCCGCAGGCCACCAGCGAGAGCAACCCGTTCGCCGGCAAGGCCAACAGCGGCGCCACCTGGACCAACGACATCAGCCACGGTGAGCTGCTGCGCACCAACGCCGACCAGACCATGACCGTCGACCCCTGCAACCTGCAACTGCTCTACCAGGGCCGTTCCCCCAGCTCCGGCGGCGACTACGGCCTCCTGCCGTACCGGCCGGGTCTGCTGACCCTGCAGCGCTGACCCGATTCGATCAGCACGACGGTGACGGGCGGGCTCGGCGTCACGCCGAGCCCGCCCGCACCACGCCGGCCCCGGCCCCCGGCGCTCGGTTGGGCCGGCCTCGCCCGGTCCGGCGCTTGATCCACTCGGGTTCATGGAAGTCGCGGTATCTCGGTCGGCCTGACGCCGCGACTTCCTTGAAGGCGAGTCGATCAATCAACGGCCGATCGCATCAGCGGTCCCGAAACTGGACAAAGGCGCGGATCGGCCTCCGTCGAGTCCGCGTTGAGCCCACCCCTCCGGTGCCCCTCGTCTCGCGACCAAGGGCCGGTCGGTTCCGGCGCTCAGGCCGGCGGCGACGTCCGTGTAAGGATGTTGTGTGAGTTGTGAATCAACAATTTCGCCAGCGGTCGATCCAACCGCCTCCCCTCTCGTACTGAAAGCTGAGGGGATCGTGCTGCGAGACTGGCTCGACACCGATCTGCCGCACATGCCGGGCCTCTTCGACGCGCCGGACATGGCCGCGAACACCGATATCCCTTTCCCATTCGACGCGGACGCCTTTCTGGTCAGAATCCGGCGGCGCCGTGCCCAGGGCATTGTCGATCTGGCCGTGACGCGCGACGGCGGGGAGCCGCTTGGCCTCGTCGCACTCCACGCGGCGATCGGGGTGCTGGGGTACGCCATCGGCCCGACGCACCGCCGCCGCGGTATGGCGTCGCGTTCTCTGCGGTTGATGACGAGGTTCTGCCACGAAGAACTCGGCTTCACCCGAGTGCGGCTGAGCATCGTGCAGGGCAATGTGCCCTCGCAGCGGGTCGCTGAGTCCGCCGGATACGTCCGAAGCGACGATGAGGTCATCGAGAGGACGAATGGGTTGGGGCAGTTGAAGCCGCTCGAAACGTGGCATTGGATCGCTCCCGTGACGTCCGGCTGACAAAGAGGGGATACGACACGCGTCATCGGGGGCGGCCGGTGACTGACGAGTTTGGGACGATGCGCCGGTCGACCTACCGACGTCACCCCACTCGAAGGGATCCCCCGCGATGGCAAAGGTCATCTCCACGCTGTTCATCTCGGCCGACGGTGTGGCCGAGATCGACCCGGACTGGCACTTCCCGTACTTCGACGAAAACATGGGCCGCGCCGTCACCGAGGACTATGACACCGCCGACGTGCTGCTCATCGGCCGCGAGACGTACGACAGCTTCGCCGGGGCCTGGCCCGGCCGGGAGGCCGCGGGTGGCGAGGACGCACCGTTCGCCACGCAACTCGGCGACATGCGCAAGGTCGTCGTCTCGCGCCAGCCGCTGGAGTTCTCCTGGCGCAACTCGGAGCTGATCAACGGTGGCCTCCTCGACGCCGTCGCCGCGCTCAAGGCCGACGCTGGCGTCCGGGGAATCCTCATCCCCGGGTCGATCTCCGTGGTCCAGCAACTGCTCGCCGCAGGCCTGGTCGACGAGCTGCGCCTGCTGGTGCACCCGGTGGCCGCCCGTAAGGGCCGCAAGCTGTTCGACGAGGGCGACGCGGCGTACCACCTGCGGCTGGTGACGTCGGAGGCGTTCCCGACGGGCGTCCTTCGCGTGATCTACGCGCCGAGCCAGGCGCCGGCGCCGGACGGCTACCGAAATGCGGGTTAGTGCGCTGCCTTGAGGGCGGTGGTGATACGCCGCTGGAGTGACCGCCACCGATGCGTCCCACACTTTGGACCGGTATTTAGTGAGGGTCATCGATATTGACGGGTGACGTCGGTGGCGACAGGATCTCGGGCACCACCACCCCCGTGATCCCTCCTGGGAGGCGCCATGACCCGTCCCCGCCTGCCCCGCCTGCGGGCAGCCAGCCGGTTGGCCGCACTCGCCGTCGCCACCGCCGGCGTGCTGCTCACCGTCGCCACCCCCGCCAGCGCCGCCGTGCCCACCGGCCGCTACGTCGCGCTGGGCGACTCGTACACCGCTGGCCCGCTCATCCCCACTCAGGTCGACCTCAACTGCCTCCGGTCCAACCGCAACTACCCGTCGCTGGTGGCGGCGTCCGCCGGCTCGTCGTCGTTCGCCGACGTGAGCTGCTCCGGCGCCACCACGGACGACATCCTCTACGGCGGTAGCGGCCAACTGGGCATCACGCTGCCGCCGCAGCTCAACGCGGTCACGTCGAACACCTCGCTGGTGACGGTGCAGATCGGCGGCAACGACATCGGCTTCTCCGGGATCATCGGAGACTGCGCGGAGGCGAGCGTCAGCAGCCCGCTCGGATCTCCGTGCAAGAACCGGTACACCGCCGGAGGTGTCGACCAGTTGCAGGCGCGGATCGTCGCCGCCACGCCGAAGGTCACCGCCGTGCTCCAGGCGGTCCGGCAGGCCGCACCGGGCGCGCGGGTCGTGGTGCTCGGATACCCGGCGATCCTGCCGGACAGCGGTTACGGCTGCTGGCCGGTCGTCCCGATCGCCTACCAGGACGTGCCGTACCTGCGTGGCATCGAGAAGTCGCTCAACGCGATGCTGGCCAGCGCCGCGAGCGCCAACGGTGCCACCTACGCCGATGTCTACACCCCGTCCATCGGCCGCGACGCGTGCAAGGGCAGCGGCACCCGCTGGGTCGAGGGTCTGGTGCCGCAGAACTCGGCCGCGCCGTTCCACCCCAACGCCCGAGGTGAGCAGGGCATGGCCACCGCCCTGCTGGCCCGCCTGAACAGCTGATCAGGCCGTAATCGGCCGAGCCCGCCCCGCCGCCCAGCGGCGGGGCGGGTCACCCCCTGCGGTGCCCGGCACCTCTCGGCACACGATCACCGGTCACCCGGACCGAGAGGTGCCGGTGTGCTTGAGATCGGGGAGTCCGGGGTACCGAAAGATATGCCGAACGTGGGGCAAGTCGTCGGAGACCGTTACCGCCTGGTCGAAAGCATCGCCAGCGGCGGAATGGGTGACGTGTGGCGGGCGGTCGACGAAACCCTCGACCGCTGCGTGGCGGTCAAGATGCTGCAACCTCGGTTGGTCACCGACGGCGGCTTCGGTGAGCGGTTCCGGCGCGAGGCGCGGGCCATGGCAGCCCTGCGTCACCCAGGTGTCGCCCAGGTCTACGACTACGGTGAGGTGTCCCGGTCCGGAGCGCCCGTCCTCGCCTACATCGTGATGGAATGCGTGCAGGGGCAGCCCTTGTCGGAGCGGATCGCCGAGGTCGGCCCGCTGGACGTGGCCGAGACGATGTCGATCGCCGCGCAGACCGCCAGTGCCCTGCAGGCCGCGCATGACGCCGGTGTCGTCCACCGTGACGTCAAACCCAGCAACTTGATCATCGAGCCGGACGGGCACGTCGTACTCGTCGATTTCGGTGTTGCGGTGACGCAGGAAGCGGCGAGCCTGACCGGGGCGAACCAGATCGTCGGCACCGCCCTGTACATGGCACCGGAGCAGGTCGCGAAGAACGAGATCACGCCGGCGATCGACATCTACGCGCTGGGGGCTGTCGTCTACCACTGCCTGGCCGGTCGGCCGCCGCACCAGGGCGAGAATGCCGTCGCGGTGGCGCTGCGGCATCTCGAGGAGGAACCGTCGCCGCTGCCCGGAGACGTTCCGGCGGAGGTGCGACGTCTCGTCGCCACCGCGATGGCCAAGGATCCCTCCCAGCGATTTCCGACGGCAGCGGCCATGGCCAGTGCGGCGCAGACACTCGCGGGCCCGTCCGACCACGCGCTGTCCACTGCGACCGGGGCGACCGAGATCGGGGTGCGGACCGAGGTCACGGCTGCCCGCCGGTCGGCCCTCGGCGGCTCGGTGAGCGGGGCGGCCACTCCTGGGCCGCGAGCGCTCGCGGTGCTTCTCGGATCGTTGGCCGCCGCGGCTGCCGTCCTGGTGCTCGCCGATCCCGTCGGGTTCATGCCCGGCCCGACCGGGCGACCGTCGACGCCTCCCGTGGTGCCGCCCACGGTGTCGCCAACGGTGCCGCCGCAGCGGGACCCGGGCCCCGGCGTCGGCGGTGGTGAACCAGCCACCCGCAGTTCCGCTGGCATGCCGGTCCGAGCGCCCGGCTCCGCGACCCCGACCCCGACGCCCACCCGGACCGGGGGCGAGGGGACGGTGGACCCGTCGACGCCGTCCGGTGGGAGCACTGCGGACGCGCCGAGTCCCACCGCGTCCGAGAGCGCGCCTGCGGAGCCGACGGAGGGCCCGACGGCAGCCCCGACGGGCGGAACGACGGCGGCACCGACCGCGGAAACGACGGAGAACCCGGCGACGGACCCGACCTCGGCACCGTCGGCGGACGAATCGACGGCCGGAGGAGGGACCGCGGTGCCGCAGGTGTGACCGGCGGTGGCGACGACCACGTCTCGCGACGGGACCGTG
Source organism: Micromonospora vinacea (assembly GCF_015751785.1). Classification (NCBI taxonomy): domain Bacteria; kingdom Bacillati; phylum Actinomycetota; class Actinomycetes; order Micromonosporales; family Micromonosporaceae; genus Micromonospora; species Micromonospora vinacea. Next base: position 4,725,683 of record NZ_JADOTY010000001.1, read on the forward strand.
CCCGCAGACTCCGCCCTTTGCTCTGCACCCGCGGAGGCGCCATTCAGCGGCAGGCCGGTGGTGCCTCGGCGGGTGCAGAGCAAAGGGGCACGTCGAGCGGGGTCGACCCAAGGCCGTCCTGGACGCCGAGGCGGACGGGGGATGCCTGCCGAACGCAGTCTGGCGTGGCGGCCGAGGCCGCCACGCCAGTGGTGCGATGTCAGTCAGGAACCGGTCGAGATCAACTGGTGCGACAGGTGACCGTGGGCCAGTTCCAGTTGCCGTTGGCCATGATCGTTATCCCGAAGTTGTTGCCGTTGCCGTTCGGCGTCGCGGTGACGGTGCCACTGTTGCCGTTGACGGCGGCGTTCCAGCTGTTCTGGATGCTCTGGCCGCCACCGAGGCCGAGGCTGACGACCCAGTTGTTGGTGCCGCTGACCGCGACATTGAGGTTGAACCGGTCACCCCACTGCTGGCCGGCGGAGAGCGTCGCGGTGCAGTTTCCGGTCCCCGGGTTGCCGGTGGTGGGCGGGGTGGTCGGGTTGCCGCCGCCGCTGCCCTCCCGGACGGTGATGTCGGAGCTTCCGCTGCTCTGGTAACCCTCGGTGGCCATCACCTGGTAACTGTGGTTGGTGCCGAGGTTCAGGCCGGCGCGGGCCCAGGCGTCGAAGTGGTTGGCGGTGGTGATGGTGCCACTCGAGCGCTTCTGCTGGCGGACGCTCCAGAACTGGTAGAACGTCTGGTTGCCGTCGATCGACGGGGCGTTGACCCGCTGGCTGCGGAGGATGTCGTACGTGCCGCCGTCGGTGGTGACCGTGCCCATCCGCTGCGCGCCGCTGCTCGGGTTGTAGGTGCCGAAGTTCTCCACCACGTAGTACTCGATGAGCGGGTTGCGCGTCCACCCGTACAGGGCCAGGTAGGTGTTGTTGTTGCCCGGGTTGTAGCTGCCCGAGTAGGTGACCGTCCGTCGGTTACCGGTGGCCCAACCCTTGCCGCCGACCCAGTTGTTGGTGCTCCGGTCCCAACTGCTGGTGTATCGGCCGTCCGCGCGCAGCGTCATGCTGGCGTTGCCGCTGTCCTTCCAGAACGAGAAGTAGTACCCGTTGTGCGTGCCGGTGAGGTTCGAGGTGAGGGTCCGGTCGGCCTCGGCGTACGCGTTGGTGGCCGTCATCGTGCCGGCGACGGCCACGACGGCGGCGCACGCAGCGCCCAGGAGCAACCGCATGCGGCCGCGGCCTCTCGGTTTGGTGTGGCTGGTGTCGGTCATGGAACTGTTGCCTCCTCTGACGGCTGGCGGGGGCCAGCGGCGCGGTACGCCTCGGCAGGCTGCCGGTGGTCGGGTGACGGCCACGGCGTCGTACCGCTCGGTGGTGGTGGGCCGGTCGTCCTGCACGACGACCGGAGAAAGTGGGTCGTGGTGGCTGGTGCTGACGACAATCGAGCGCCGTCGATGGCGACCGTATTAACCCAGCCGTCTACTTGTCAACAATTTTCGGAAACAGGGTGGCAACACCGCTGTCGTCGCCGAGCGGCATCCATCCAGGTCAGTAGTCGATCAGAGCTCAGGGCCGTCGTCACGGAGTCGTGATGGCGGAGCGCCGGTCCGAGTGGAGGCCGCCGAAACTTCCGGAGACTTTCCGGACCGCATGCCGGTCAGCGACGCCCGCGGGCGTTGAGCCGGGCGGCCTGGCGGGTCAGGTGGTCGCGTTCGGCGAGGTTGGGGGCCTGCTGGGCGGCCTCGCTGTACAGCCGCGCCGCCCTTGCCAGATCGCCGTCGCGCTCGTGCAGGTACGCCGCCACCGCCGTGTACCGGGGCAGCGCGTCGTCCACCGCCGCGAGCGCCGCCAGGCCGGCCCGGGGACCGTCGGCCGCACCGACCGCCACCGCGCGGTTGAGTCGGACGACCGGGTTGTCGGTCAGGCGCGCGAGTTCGTCGTACCACTCCACGATCTGCACCCAGTCGGTCTCCTCGGCGGTCGGCGCGTCCGCGTGCAGCGCCGCGATGGCGGCCTGGGCCTGGAACTCACCCAGTTGGTCGCGGGCCAGGGCCCCCTGCAGGATCTCGACGCCCTCGGCGATGGACCGGGTGTCCCAGCGGCTGCGGTCCTGCTCGGCGAGCGGCACCAGGCTGCCATCGGGAGCGGTCCGGGCGGCGCGCCGGGCGTGGTGCAACAGCATGAGGGCGAGCAGCCCCGCCACCTCGGGGTGGTCGATCGCGGCCGCGAGCTGCCGGGTGAGCCGGATGGCCTCGGCGGCGAGGTCCACGTCACCGGAGTAGCCCTCGTTGAAGACCAGGTAGAGGACGCGCAGCACGGTGGCGACGTCACCGGGTCGGTCGAAGCGCAGCCCGGAGACGGTGCGCTTCGCCCGGCTGATGCGCTGCGCCATTGTCGCCTCGGGCACCAGGTAGGCGTGGGCGATCTGCCGGGTGGTCAGCCCGCCGACAGCGCGCAGCGTGAGAGCGACAGCTGACGACGGCGTCAGCGACGGGTGGGCGCACAGGAAGTAGAGCTGAAGCGTGTCGTCCACCGTGCGGGCCGGCCCGGGGGTCGGCTCCTCGTCGACCAGGTCCTCGCGCCGACGGCGAGCGGCGTCGGCGCGGGCCGCGTCGAGGAACCGTCGCCACGCCACAGTGGTCAGCCAGCCCTTCGGGTCGCGCGGCGGGTCGCTCGGCCAGACGCGGACCGCCTCGACCAGGGCGTCCTGCACGGCGTCCTCGGCCGCCGCGAAGTCGATTCCGCGGCGGACGAGGATCCCGAGGACGCTCGGCGTGAGGCTCCGCAGCAGCGTCTCGTCCATCGGAGCCGTCACTCCGTGATGGTGGGCGGCTCGCTCAGGAACGGGCGCAGCTCCAGCCACTCGTGGATCGGCTTCCCGCCTGCCCCGGGAGCGGCCGACAGCTCACCGGCCAGCTCGACGGCCCGGTCGTAGCTGTCGACGTCGATCACCATCCAGCCGGCGATGAGGTCCTTGGTCTCGGCGAAGGGGCCGTCGGTGACCGGCGGGCGGCCCTCGCCGTCGTACCGGACGAATGTCCCTTCGGGGGCGAGTGCCTGACCGTCGACGAACTCGCCGGTGCCCTCGAGTCGGGCCGCGAAGTCGCGCATGTACTGCATGTGGGCCGAGATCTCCGCCGGGGTCCACTGGTCCATCGGCACGTCGTTCACCGCGGCGGCCGGGCCGCCCCGGTAGTGCTTGAGCAGCAGGTACTTCGCCATCGTGATGCTCCTCGGGTGCTGGTGGTGACCCATCGTGGTCACGTTCACTCCGGGGACGAAGCCGGTCGGCACTTCTCGACATGGCTGTCCGATATTTTTTCCTCCCGCAGGTTAACCTCGGGTGAATCGTCCGCCGTTGGGGCATCACGAGCGGCGCAAAACTTGATTCGTTCCAAAAAAGTGAGCTAGTGTTCGTACCCGTGATGTCCGACTTCGAGGCGCAACTGCGGGCTGCCTCGTTGCGCGTGACCCGGCCCCGATTGGCGGTGCTCGCGGCGCTGCGCGACCACCCGCACGTCGGCACCGACGCGGTGATCGAGCTGGTCCGGGCGGACCATCCCACGGTCTCCCACCAGGCGGTGTACGACGTGCTGCGCGTGCTCACCGACGCCGGTCTGGTGCGGCGCATCCAGCCGGCCGGGGCGACCGCCCGCTACGAGTCCCGGATCGCGGACAACCACCACCATGTCGTGTGCCGCTCCTGCGGCGCCATCGCCGACGTCGACTGCGCCGTCGGTCACGCCCCCTGTCTCACCGCCTCCGGCGACCACGGTTTCACGGTCGACGAGGCGGAGGTCGTCTACTGGGGCACCTGCCCCGACTGTGCGACCGAACGCACGCCCCAGAGATCCGCAAGCTCGGAAGGAAGCACATGAGCGACACCCAGGACAACGGCCCCACCAGTGCGCAGGGCGTGGACCAGAAGGCAGCGGCCGGCTGCCCGGTCGCGCACGACTCGGTCACCGCGCACGGCAGCGAGAGTGAGAACCCGGCGATCGACTCGCCGACCCCGAAGACCGGCGGTCGTCCGCGCACCAACCGGGACTGGTGGCCGAACCAGCTCGACCTCTCGGTGCTGCACGCCCACTCGTCCAAGGGCAACCCGCTGGGCGAGAACTTCAGCTACGCCAAGGAGTTCGCGAAGCTCGACGTCGAGGCCCTCAAGCGCGACATCGTCGAGGTACTCACCACCTCGCAGGACTGGTGGCCGGCCGACTTCGGCCACTACGGCGGCCTGATGATCCGGATGAGCTGGCACGCCGCCGGCACGTACCGCATCGAGGACGGTCGGGGCGGCGCCGGCGACGGTGGGCAGCGGTTCGCGCCGCTGAACAGCTGGCCGGACAACGCCAACCTGGACAAGGCTCGCCGGCTGCTCTGGCCGGTGAAGCAGAAGTACGGCCAGAAGATCTCCTGGGCCGACCTGCTCGTGCTCGCCGGCAACGTCGCCCTGGAGTCGATGGGCTTCAAGACCTTCGGCTTCGGCTTCGGTCGCGAGGACGTCTGGGAGCCCGAGGAGATCTTCTGGGGCCCGGAGGACACCTGGCTGGGCGACGAGCGTTACGCCTCCGAGAAGGAGATGGCAGCCGGCGTCGGCTCGACCGAGATGGGGCTCATCTACGTCAACCCGGAGGGCCCGCGCGGTAACGCGGACCCGGCCGCGGCGGCGCACTTCATCCGCGAGACCTTCGGCCGGATGGCGATGAACGACGAGGAGACCGTCGCCCTCATCGCCGGTGGTCACACCTTCGGTAAGACCCACGGTGCCGGCGTCGCCGACAACCACGTGGGTCCGGAGCCCGAGGGCGCCCCGCTGGAGGCGCAGGGCCTGGGCTGGCTGAGCACCCACGGCAGCGGCAAGGGCGCCGACACGATCACCAGTGGTCTCGAGGTGACGTGGACCGACGTACCGACGCAGTGGAGCAACCGCTTCTTCGAGATCCTTTTCGGCTACGAGTGGGAGCTCACCACCAGCCCCGGCGGCGCGAAGCAGTGGGTCGCCAAGGACGCCGAGGCGATCATCCCGGACCCGTTCGATCCGGCGAAGAAGCACCGGCCGACGATGCTCACGACCGACCTGTCGCTGCGCGTCGACCCGGCGTACGAGAAGATCTCCCGCCGCTTCCTGGAGAACCCCGACCAGTTCGCGCTGGCCTTCGCCAAGGCGTGGTACAAGCTGCTGCACCGCGACATGGGCCCGGTCGAGCGCTTCCTCGGGCCGTGGGTCGCCGAGCCGCAGCTGTGGCAGGACCCGGTCCCGGCCGTCGACCACGAGCTGGTGGGCGACGCCGACATCGCCGCCCTCAAGGCGAAGGTCCTGGAGTCCGGTCTCACTATCGACCAGCTGGTCTCCACCGCCTGGGCCTCTGCCGCGAGCTTCCGGCACACCGACAAGCGCGGCGGCGCCAACGGGGCGCGCATTCGCCTTGAGCCGCAGCGCAACTGGGAGGTCAACCAGCCCGAGCAGCTGGCAACCGTGCTGACCACCCTTGAGGGCATCCAGCAGGAGTTCAACTCCGCTGGCGGGGCGACCATCTCGCTCGCCGACCTGATCGTGCTGGCTGGTTCGGCCGCCGTGGAGAAGGCGGCGCGGGACGCCGGCGTCGAGGTGACAGTGCCGTTCCGGCCGGGCCGCACCGACGCGACCCAGGAGCAGACCGACACCGACTCCTTCCGGGTCATGGAGCCGCGCGCCGACGGGTTCCGCAACTACCTGCGTGCCGGCGAGAAGACCCAGCCGGAGGTGCTGCTCGTCGACCGTGCCTACATGCTCAACCTGACCGCGCCCGAGATGACCGTCCTCATCGGCGGTCTGCGCTCCCTCGGCGCCAACGTCGGTGGCAGCCAGCACGGTGTCCTCACCGACCGGCCGGGCGTGCTCACCAACGACTTCTTCGCCAACCTGCTCTCCCCGGGGACCCGGTGGAGCGCGTCGAAGTCCGACGAGCACGTGTACGAGATCCGCGACCTGGCCACCGACGAGGTGAAGTGGACCGCCACCGCGGTCGACCTCATCTTCGGGTCCAACTCGCAGCTGCGCGCCCTCGCGGAGGTCTACGCCAGCCAGGACGCCCGCGACAAGTTCGTGACCGACTTCGTGGCCGCCTGGACCAAGGTCATGGAGCTCGACCGGTTCGATCTCGTCTGACGGGCACCACCGACGAGCCCCGGCTGATCCTTTGAGGGATTGGCCGGGGCTCGTCGGCCTTGCACGGCTGTGTCCCGTTGCACGCTGGCCGATCGGGGTATGGTTGGCGAACTGATACCCCTGGGGGTATCGTCGGTTGCAGGAGGTGCCGATGAAGCTTCGACCGGAGATGACGTCGGATGCGCTGACCAGGCTCAAGCGGGCCCGTGGGCAGCTCAACGCGGTTATCGAAATGATGGAGAGCGGTCAGGACTGCCGGGAGGCGCTGACCCAGCTCGCCGCAGTGTCCAAGGCGATCGACCGAGCAGGCTTCAAGATCATTGCTTCGGGAATGCGGCACTGTGGGGCCGCGCGCGAGCGTGGCGAGGAGCCGGAGATGACCGAAGAGGAGCTGGAGAAGCTCTTCCTGGCCCTCGCCTGAGGCTGCCACCCACTCACGCCGTAGCCCCGGCCCGGGTGGGTGGCGGCGTGCAAGTGAAAACGCGGCAGCAGTGTGCCATTTGCATACCCCCCGGGGTATGAGTGCTTTGTCGAACTTGAAGGAGTGGACATGACAGTTGAGGTTTCCGTCGTCGGGACGTCTTCCCTCGGCGATCGCAGCTACCTCGCCTCCGACGGTCAGGTGGCGATCGTGGTCGACCCCCAGCGGGACATCGACCGCGTGATGTACCTCGCCGGGACCTTGGGCGTCCGCATCACCCATGTCGTGGAAACGCACATCCACAACGACTACGTCTCCGGAGGGCTGGAACTCGCTCGGATCACCGGCGCCCAGTATCTGGTGGCCGCAGCCGACGAGGTCGGCTTCGAGCGGACGCGCGTCTCCGACGGCGACCAGGTGGCCGTCTCCGACTCGCTCCGACTGCGGGTGATCGGTACGCCCGGTCACACCTTCCACCACCTGTCGTACGTGCTGGATGAGGCCATCGACGGCGATTGGCGGCCGGCCGGTGTCTTCACCGGCGGATCACTGCTGTTCGGCACGACGGGCCGCACCGACCTGCTCGGCAAGCAGTACGCCCACGAGTTGGCCCACCACCAGCACGCCTCGGCGAGGCGGCTGGCGGATCTACTGCCCGACGGGGCCGAGGTGTGGCCGACGCACGGTTTCGGCAGCTTCTGCTCAGCCAGTCAATCGGACGCCCCAGAGTCGACGATCGGCCGGGAGAAGGCGAAGAACCAGGTCCTGCGGGTTGCCGCGGACGACTTCGTCACGGAGACCCTCGCCGGTCTGGACGCCTACCCGGCGTACTACGCCCACATGGGCGTGGAGAACCTGGCCGGACCGGCCCCTGTCGACCTCACCCCGGTGAGCCGCGCCGACGCCGCCGAGCTGCGCGAGCGGATGGCTGACGGGCAGTGGGTGGTGGACCTGCGGCACCGCAAGGCGTACGCCGCCCTGCACCTGGCCGGCACGGTCAGCCTCGGCCTGGACGGCCCGATGGCCACCTGGCTCGGTTGGCTGATCGACTGGGGGGTGCCGATCACCCTGCTCGCGGAGACTCCGGGACAGGTCGCCGAGGCCCAGCGTGAGCTGGTCCGGATCGGCATCGACCGCCCGGCCGCGCACGTCACCGGCGAGGTGGAGCGTTGGGCGGCCGAGCCCGGTCAGCTACGGGAGATACGGATGTCCGACTTCGTGGCTCTCGCGGCGGCCCGCGCTGGGCATGTCCCGGCCGGCCTCCCTGCCGCGGACGTGGTCCTCGACGTGCGAATGACCAACGAGTGGCGGGCCAGCCACATCGAAGGCGCCCTGCACATCCCGCTGCCTGAACTGCCCATGCGGCTGGCCGAGGTGCCGGTCGGCGCCGTCTGGGTGCACTGCGGCTCCGGCTACCGGGCCACTGCGGCGGCGTCGCTGCTGGCGAACGCCGGCCGCGAGGTGGTCGTCATCGACGACACGTTCGACCGGGCCGAGCGCGCCGGCGTGGCGATGGCCACCGACGCCTGACCCGAACAGGACGGACCCCGGCCGGCGCCGCGCAGGTGTCGGTCGGATACCCCCTGCCATGTGTGTTGCGACTTGCCCGTGAAAGAGGAGAAATGAGCCCTTCCGAGACCGACCGCCCCGCCACCGTCGATGCCACCGGGCTGCGGGAGCTGATCGACTCCGGCCACGCGCCGCGCCTGCTGGACGTGCGTACCCCGGCGGAGTTCGAGACGTCGCACATCCCCGGCTCCTACAACGTGCCGCTCGACCTGCTCAAGGAGCACCGCGAAGAGCTGCGCCGCCACCTGGACGAGGACGTCGTGCTGATCTGTCGCTCCGGTGCCCGCGCCACCCAGGCCGAGCAGACCCTGGCCGGCGTCGGTCTGCCGAAACTGAAGGTCCTCGACGGCGGCATCCTCGCCTGGCAGGCGGCCAACGCGCCGATCAGGCAGGGAACCCCCCGGTGGGACCTCGAACGCCAGGTCCGCCTCGTCGCCGGCTCGATCGTGCTGGTCAGCATCCTCGGCTCGGTGTTCGTGCCGCAGCTGAAGTGGGTGGCCGGACTCATCGGCGCCGGCCTCACCGTCGCCGCTGTCACCAACACCTGCGCCATGGGCATGGTGCTCGGCAAACTGCCGTACAACCGGGGCGCCACCTGTGACCTGGACACCATCGTCGGCCAGTTGCGTGACAGCACCGGTGAACGCGCATGACACCGACCCTGGCGCTGACCGTCGGACTGGCCGTGCTGATCGGCGTCAGCCTCGGGCTGCTCGGCGGCGGCGGATCGATCCTCGCCGTGCCGCTGCTGGTCTACGTCGCCGACCTACCCACGAGAGAGGCCATCGCAACCTCGCTGCTCGTTGTCGGCGCCACCAGCGTGGTGGGCGTCCTGCCGCACGCTCGGGCCAACCGGGTGCGCTGGCGTACCGGCCTGATCTTCGGTTTCGCCGGCATGGTCGGTGCCTACATCGGCGGACGCCTGGCCGGGTTCATCCCGGCGGCGTTCCTGCTCAGCGGGTTCGCCGTGATGATGCTGGCCACCGCGGTCACGATGATTCGCGGTCGGCGCGACACCAAGGGCAGGGCAGTGCCGCACGAACTGCCGATGCTGCGGGTGATCCTCGACGGTCTGGTGGTCGGGCTGGTGACCGGCCTGGTCGGTGCCGGCGGCGGCTTCCTGGTGGTGCCCGCCCTGGCCCTGCTCGGTGGACTGCCGATGCCGGTCGCGGTCGGAACCTCGCTGGTGGTCATCGCGATGAAGTCGTTCGCCGGCCTCGCTGGCTACCTGTCCAGCGTAAACATCGACTGGAACCTCGCGGCAGCGGTCACCCTCGCCGCCGTCGCTGGCAGCGTTGCCGGCGGGCGGCTCGCCGGTCGGATCCCCGCCGACGTCCTGCGCAAGTCGTTCGGCTGGTTCGTCGTGGTGATGGGCGTCCTCGTCCTCGTCCAGCAACTGCCCGCGGAACTGCGGACCGACCCGCTGTTGTGGACCGGCATCGGTGTCGCCGCAGCGATCTCCGTCGCGCTGACCGTGCTGAGGGGCCGGAGCAAGGTGCGGACGCAGGGTGAGCCGGCCTCCCGCTGAGGTCTCGCCCGGTGCCATCACGGTCCACCCCGATGTCATCGGGATGACATTTCCTGTCCAACGAATCCCATGGATGAATTTTTTATCCAGTTGATCAGCTGGCGAACGGGCCCGTTCATGGCAAGGTGTTGATCTGCCCGGGCGGCGGGCGCGGACCTAGTCACGCGGGAGTCAACGTGGGCCATCCCAACCTGCAGGCCGAGGATGTCGACCAGCACGCCGGAAGCCCTGCGATTCCCCGGCAGCGGGCGGCCCCCACCCGGGCGCCCGGAGCGAGCGCCGCCGACCCCGGCATCGCCTGGCGTCCGCTGCGGATCGCAATGATCGGCCAGAAGGGGATGCCGGCGACCTACGGCGGGATCGAACGGCACGTGGAGGAGATGGCCAGCCGGCTCGCCAGCTACGGGCACGAGGTCACCGTCTACTGCCGCCGGAGCTACGGCGAGACACCCGCCGACGGCTACCGGGGCGTACGACTGCGCCAGACCCACACGATCGCGAGCAAGCACCTCGACGCCATCGTGCACGCGGCGACCTCGACTGTGGCGGCCATGACCGCGCGGCCCGACATCGTGCACTACCACGGGCTCGGGCCGGCCCTGGTCGCCCCGCTTCCCCGTGCCCTGTCCCGGGCGCGCGTGGTGCTGACCGTGCACGGGCTGGACAACCAGCGGGGCAAGTGGGGGCTCGCCGCGCGGGCGGTGCTGGGCAGCGCCCACTGGTTCAGCGGGTACGTCCCGCACCAGCGGGTGGCGGTCTCCCAGGGGCTCGCCGCCCACTACGGCGCCCGGTTCGGCCGTCCGACGACCTACATTCCCAACGGCGTGAACCCGGCCCGACCGGCGCGGACCCGTCAGATCCAGGACCGGTTCGGGTTGACCCCCGGCGGCTACCTGCTGCTGGTCGGTCGGTTGGTCCCGGAAAAGGCGGCCGACCTGCTGATCCGGGCCTTCCGCCGTACCGAGACCCCGATGCGCCTGGCGATCGTCGGCGGGTCGTCGTTCACCGACGACTTCGTGGACCGGTTGCGCCGGGAAGCCGGGACTGACGACCGGATCGTCTTCACCGGGTTCGCGTACGGCGACCTGCTCGCCGAGTTGTACGGCGGGGCCGCCGGCTTCGTGCAACCGTCCCGGTTGGAGGGTCTGCCGTTGACGTTGCTGGAGGCGTCCGCGTACGGGCTGCCGGTGGTCGCGAGCGACATTGCGCCGCACGTCGAGGTGCTGAAGTCCGACGCCGCCGGAGGGCGGCTGTTCCGCGACGGCGACGAGGACGACCTGGTCCGGGTGCTGACATCGCTGCTCGCCGACCTGCCGGCTGAACGGGCCGGCGCCGTGGCGCTGGGCGAGCGGATCACCGGCAGGTACAGCTGGGACACGGCCGCCCGCGAGTTGGAGCGGCTCTATCTCCGGCTGGCCCAGGAGCCGGGCAGGCGGGCCAGGGCACGACCCGTGGGAGCCGCCCACTGACCGGGCGACGTTCGCCGGGAAGACCCCGGATCAGCCCTCAGGAGGACGGAGCCGTCGGTGCAACGGCCCCTTCTGCCGTCGGGGTGACAGGGCTAGATTGAACCGATCTTGTGCCGGGAGGACATCGGTGGGCCGCGCCCGGCAGCGGCCGAGCAGCGCCGATTCAGTTCAGTGGGATCAGTGGAACAACACACGCAGCAGGTCACTCCGCTCCTGACCAGGCGGCTCGACCCGACCCGCCTCCTCACCGGCGGCGCGGCGCTGGCCGCCGCGGTCGTGGCGGTGATCGCCGGTGTCTCCATGGCGGCCGGTGACCGTCGCGGCATGGTGCTGCCGCTCGCGGCGGTCGCGGGGATCGCGGTGGCCGTCCTCGCGCTGACCCGGTTCGCCGGGTACGTGCTGCTGATGCTCGCGGTGCGTTCCTGCGTCGACCTGTTCAAGCTGACCGGCCCGAGCGCCGGCCAGGCCGACTCCGCCGGAACGGCCCGGGCGGTGGACCCCTCCACACTGCTCGCGGTGTTGTTCCTCCTCGCCGCCGGGCTCTGGCTGGCCGCACAGCTGCGCCGGCACGGGCGGCTGCGCGGTTCCCCGCTCAGCTGGGCCATGCTGCTCGTCGGGGCCAGCAGCGTGGTCAGCGCCCTCGGTGCCAGTCGGCCGGCGAACAGCCTGTTGGAGGCATTACGGATCCTCACCGTGGTGGTGATGTTCGTGGTGCTCGAACAGCTCATGCCGGACACCGCGGCGATCCGTCGGGTCCTGCTCGCCTGCTACGCCTCGCTGGTGCTGGCGCTGGGCTACACCGCCGTCCTGTCGCTGCTCGGCAACCCGCCGGCCGAGGTGAAGGGCGACTTCACCCGCATCAGCGGCACGTTCAGCCAGTCGACCACGTTCGGCCGCTACCTGATGTTCATGGTGATCTTCGGGTTCGCGGTGTACCGCTTCCTGGATCGTCGCCTGAGGGTGTCCCTCGGTGTGCTGCTCGCACTCTCGCTGCTGTTCCTGCTGCTCACCAACACCCGCAGCGCCCTGCTCGGCGCGGCCATCGGCCTGGTGGTCGTAGCGGCGCTGCACCGCAGCAAGCGGATGCTGGTCACCCTCTGCGTGGTGGCGGTCGCCGGGGTGGCACTGGTGCCCGCCGTCGGCGAACGCTTCGCCCAACTCGGCACGTCGCGCGCGGTCGGCGGAGACCCGACCGGAAACACCCTGGCGTGGCGGGTCGGCTACTGGACCGAGATCGTCACGCTCGCCGACCGGAACCCGGTGACCGGCATCGGACCGAACATGACCCAGCGCGAGACCGACGAGGCGAAGAAGCCGCACAACGACTTTCTGCGGGCGTACGTGGAGACCGGGCTGCTCGGCCTCGGGGCGTACCTGCTGATGCTGTTCGCTTTCCTGCGCACCGCGCGGAACGCGCTGCGGCGCGCGCATCCGGGCAGTTTCGAGCGTGGCGTCGCCGTCGGGTTCACCGGCTGCGCCGCCGCGTTCGTGGCCGTCAGCGCCGCCTCCAACGTCATTTCCAACGTGGTCACCCTCTGGTACTTCGTCGCGTTCGCCGCGGCGGCCAGCGTGATCGCCCGCCAACCGGCTCCGAACCTGACCGGCGAGCAGCCACGAGGCATGTCCGTCCCGGTTTGACTGAACGACAGCATTGGGGAAAAAGTGGAGATCGTCGACTACCTGCGGGTCGCCCGGCGGCGCCTCTGGGTACTCGTGGGCGTGCCGGTGCTCGCCACCGGCGCCGCGGCAGCCATCGTCCTGTCCGCGCCACAGCAGTTCAGCGGGACCGCGTACGTGGCGGCGCCGGCGCTGGTGGGCGGTGCGGCCGGAACGCAGTACACCGGTACGCAGGCAGCGAACCAGTTCGTCGCGGCGTTCGGCGCGGCGGTGACCTCACCCCGCGTCCTCGCCGACGTGGCAGGTGACACCGGGGTGCCGCCGGAGCGGCTGCGCGACGGGCTCGCCGTCACCCAGGTCGGCGCGAGCAGCCAGCTGGAGGTGACGTACACCGCCGGTGACCGGGCGACCGTCGCACCGGTGCTGACCGCGACCACCACCCGGGCGCTGGCCTTCCTCTTCTCCTCCCAGGTCGGCATCGCCACCGGCGAGGTCGAGGCGGCAAACGCCGACGTCACAGCGGCGACCAGGGCGATCGGCGAGTGGGAGAAGACCAACAAGGTCTCCCAGCCGGACCGGATCTACCAGGCGACGCTGGGCGAGTTGACCAGCCTGCGCCAGCAGCAGCTCTCCATGCAGGCGGTCGGCAACAGCCGAGGTGTCGACGCGGCGACCGCCGCGATCACCGCCGCGCAGAGGAAGCTCGACCAGTTGGGGCCGAAGCTCCCCGACTACCAGGCCCTGCTCGCCCAACGGGACGCGGCGACAAACGCCCTGTCCCAGGCGCGGGAGGGGTTGCAGGCGGCGCGGGCGCAGGCCCAGGCCGCCGACCCGAAGCAGGTGACAAGCATCGGCGAGGCGCACGAGGTGAGCCGGATGACGGAGCTGGTGCGCACCGCCCTGCCGGTGGGCGGCGCCGGTCTGCTGCTCGGCGTGCTGCTGGTGGGCGTACTCGAACTGCTCTCCCGGGGTCGTTCCGCGGCCCGCCCGGCGGCGGCGACCACCGCGGCCCCCTCGGTGCCGGCGGAGACCGTGACCGCGGCACGACCGTGACCGTCGGAGAACGGGCCGCCGGATGGGTGCGGTGACCGGCCGGCCGCCGGCCACGCCGGAGGCCGGCGACCAGCAGGTACGCGGCATGGCCCGCGGTGGTGTGCTGAACCTGGGCAGCGCCGTGCTCAGCCAGGTGGCGCTCTTCCTGGTCATGCTGTTGCTGGCCCGGGCCCTGGGGGTACGCGAACTCGGCCGGTACGCCCAGGTGTACGCCGTGCTGTCGCTGCTGGGACTGCTCTCGCTCTCCGGCTTCCGGGCCGGGCTGACCCGGTTCGTGGCGGTGCATCTCGCCGACGACGAGCCGGCCGCCCTCCGGGGCGCGATCCGGCTCGGGATCGGCATCTCGGCAGTGGCGTCCACTGTGATCGCCCTCGGTCTGGCGGTCGGCGCGCCGTGGCTCGCCGACGCCCTGCACGACCCGCAGCTCACCACCGGCCTGCGGCTGGTGGCGCTCTGCCTGCCCGCCTCGACCGTCTGCGAGGCAGCGCTCGCGGCCACCCGGGGATGGCGCACGCAACGGGCCTACGCGCTCATCGGCCAGGTCTACGAGCCGGTCGCCCGGCTGGTGCTCACCGCGCTGGCGCTCGCCCTCGGGGCGGGCCTGACCGGCGCGTTCTGGGCGCTGGTGGTGGCGAGTTGGAGCGCGGCCGGGCTCGCCCTCGTGGCGCTCGCCCGGATGGTGCGCCGGGTGCCCGCCGCCCGGCCCGCGTACCGGCCCGGCGAGCTGTTCCGGTTCTCCACGGTCAGCTGGGTCTCCTCGTTGTCGTCCACCGGGCTGATCTGGGTGGACGCGCTGCTGCTCGGCTTCTTCGACTACGGTCCCGACGCGATCGGCGTCTACCACGTGGCGACCCGGCTGGTCACGATCGCGGTGTTCGTGCTGGCACCGGTAAACGCCTCGTTCGGTCCGCACCTGGCGCACCTCTACCACCAGGGCCGACTGGACGAGGTACGCCGGATCTACCGGGTCGCCACCGGCTGGGTGCTCCGACTGTCGCTGCCGGCCTTCGTGGCGTTGCTGGTCTTCCCGGAGCAGCTGTTGCGGCTGGTCGGCGGGCCGGGTCTGGCCGGCGGCGCGGCGGTGACTGTCGTGCTGGCGCTCGGCCAGCTCGTCAACGCCGCCACCGGGCCCTGCGGAACGCTGCTGAACATGTCCGGCCGGGTCTCGGTGAACATGGTGGACAACCTGGCCGCCCTGCTGCTCAACGTCCTGCTCAACCTGTGGCTCATCCCGGCGTACGGCATCCTCGGCGCGGCGGTGGCCTGGGCGGTCTCGCTGGCGGCGGTGAACATCGCCCGGGTCTGGCAGGTGCGCGCGCAGGTGCACACCGTGCCGGTGACGGCGGGCATGGTCAAGGGTCTGGTCGCCGCGTTGGTAGCGATGGGCGTCGGGTTCGGTGTGCGCTGGCTGGTCGATGGTTTCGTCCCGCAGCTCACCATCGGCCTGGCCGCGATCGGGGTGGCGTACCTCGCTGCGGTGCTCGCCCTCGGGCTCAGCCGGGAGGACGTCATGGTGTTGCGCTCGGTGACCCGCCGAGGTGGTCGACGTCGCGCCGCCAACCCCACCCCCGCCGAGGTCCGCTCGTGACCGGCGGCGCGCGGCGTCAGGTCACCGACCGGCTGCGCCGGGGGGTACGCGCGGCGCGGGCCTGGGGGCGCGCGGCGCGACCGGGAGAGCCCGGTCCGCTGCCCGACTTCCTGGTGATCGGGGGACAGCGCTGCGGCACCACGTCGCTGTACCACCACCTCGCTGCGCATCCCCGGGTCCGGGTGGCCAGCGGCAAGGAGTTGCAGTACTTCAGCGTCCACCACGGTCGGGGGGAGCGGTGGTACCGGGGACACTTTCCGCACCTCGCCCCGGGCGAGCGCACGTTCGAGGCGAGCCCCTACTACCTGTTCCACCCGAGCGTGCCGGCCCGGGTCGCGGCGACCCTGCCGGAGGGCCGCTTCGTCGCACTGCTGCGCGACCCGGTGCAACGGGCCTACTCCCACTACCTGCACACCCGCTCGTACGGCGTCGAGCCGCTGTCCTTCGCCGACGCGCTCGACGCCGAGGAGGAGCGGCTGGCGCGGGCGACGCGGGGCGGCCCGGACAACCCCGCCGCGCACCGGGCGTTGCGCAACTATTCGTACGCGGCCCGGGGCCGCTACGCCGAGCAACTGCACCTGTGGTTCGCGGCGGTCCCGCGTGAGCGGATCCACGTCGCACGGACCGAGGACCTGCACGCCGACCCGGCCGGCACGTACGCCGACATCCTGCGCTTCCTCGGCCTGCCGGCCTTCACCCCGGAGGCGTTCACCCGGCACACCCGTCGCGTCGACCCGGGCGTCTCCGAGCTGACCCCGGCCCTGCGCGACCGGCTGGGCGAGCACTTCGCGCCGCACAACGCCCGCCTGGCCGCCCTGCTCGACTGGCCCGAACCCTGGCCCGGCTAGCGCACGCTGGTGGTCGCGTTGGCGGTCAGGCCCTACCGGACGGTGGCGAGGATCCGCTCCACCGGCTGGTCGGCGCGGACCAGGACGGGGACGTCGGTCACTGTGGTGCCGCCACCGGCCGCGCCCAGCGGGGAACCCACCGCCCCGGTCCGCCCGCCCGGCGCCGCCGGCACTGTCACCGGCGTGTCCGCCGCCGACCAGAGCACCAGCGTGCTCGATCCACCCCTGACGAACGCGACCCCGTTCAGCCGGCCGGCCACCGATGCGGGCAGCGGTGTGACTGTGGCGCCCCGGGCCGCGTCGGCCAGGGCCGCCAACATCCGGCCGGCCTCCCGTTCGGTGCCGTCCGGGTCGAGCAGGCCGTAGCGGACCTCGCTTCCGGCCGCGTTGTTCGGGTTGTACGCCAACGGCAACCAACTGATCTCGCCGATCCCGCCGGCGGCCAGCAGGGTGACCGTCTTGACCATCTCGGCCGCCCGGCTGGTCGGGTCACCCTCGCCGTCGCGCCAGAACTGCCCGACCTCCCACGCCTGGATCGGGGTACCCGGCGGTGTGGTGGCGCGCAGGTAGTCCAGCAGCGGGGCCACCCCGCTGAAGTGCTCGTAGAAGTGCACCTGCCGGACGTCGACTGTGCGATCGGTCAGCAGCGACTCGGTCACCGCCAGGAAACGTAGGCTGCGGCTGTTGGTTTCGGTGCCGAGCGCCCGGCGCAGCTGCGCCTCCCCGGTCACCGCCGGGATCTGCTGCCCACGGGTGCCGACCCGGCGTTGGAAGTACGCCTGGTAGGCGGCGACGGCATCGGGCACCCGACCGGCGCGTAGCAGCCGGTCGGCGACACCCATGCCGTACGCGACGCTGCTGATGCCGGAGTCGACCACCCGCGCCTTCGGGTCGGTCGCGCGGATCGTCTCGGCGGCGGCCCGGACCAGCCGCGCGTAATCCTCGGGGCTGCCGGCCCAGTAGCTCGGCGCGTTGACCTCGTTCTCGATGGCGTACTCCCGCACCCCGTACGGGCCGTAGCGCTGCACCACCGAGCGGACGAACCGCTGGTACGCGCCGAGGTCGGTGGGCATCGCCGACTCGGTCTTGTTCGCCGCGCCCCGGGTGTGGCGGGCGGTGCCACCGGTCGCCCAGCACACACCGGTGCGGATCTTCAGGTGCACTGTGATGCCCAGCTCCCTGCTGCGCGAGGCGATCTCGTCCAGCCCGGCCCAGTCCGCCTGCCCCGAGGTCCGTTCGATCTCGCACCAGGAGATCTCCTCGTACGTGGCGGAACCGGCGAGCCGGCGCAGGTACGGCCCGAACTGCTGGTACCGCGACCAGTCCCAGTGCGCGCCGAACGGGTTGCTCACCCCGCCGACGGTGCTGGTGGCCGAGGGTGCCGCCGTCGCGGAGGGGGTGGCGGCCGGTGGCGGATCGTCGTCGCCAGCGGTGCAGCCGGCGGTGAACAGGAGCGTGGCGGCGACGGCGGCGGCGACCGCACGCAGCCGGCCCGGGCGGGTCACCGGTAGCCCAGAGCGCGCAGGGTCGGACCGGAGAAGACCCAGACCAGCAGGCGGAGGAACGGGTCGAGCTCGCGGCGGTGGCTGCCCACCCGGGAGCCGTAGATCGGCGCGGTGACGCTCGCCGCCGCCCGCCGCCGCTCCGCCTCGGTGGTGTACTTCTGGGCCACGTCGTGCTGCTTGCTGTCGTAGTCGAGGATGCCGTCCTCCCAGGGCTCGCCGAGGAACTCGAAGAGGCCCCGCATCGTCTTCTCCGGTTCGCTGACCGCCTGCTCGTACCGCAGCTCGTAGTAGCGGTCCGCAGGCAGGGTGGCACCGACCGCCCGCGCTGTGCGGATGTAGCGCGGCCACTTCACCACGCACTTCACAGCGGACCAGTAGCCGAAGCGTTTGCGGTGCGAGACCACCACGTCGCGTCCGTCCCGGATGAGGTGCACGATCTGGGCGTCCGGGAAGACCTCGGTGACGAAATCGAGCGACATCGCGTACAGCGGGGTCTTGTCGGCCCACCGGGTCTTGCCCCGCGCGGCGGCGTAGTCGGCGTGCACGCCGCCGAAGAAGTCCCGGATCCGGCGTAGCCAGTCCTCGCGCGGAAAACCGAAGCGGGCCAGTCGTTCCCAGTCCCGGCCGACGATCCGTCGTAGGTCGGGCAGGAACCGGGTCTCCGGGCCGCAGCTGATCCGCGAGTGCGAGTCGAGGACGAGGCGCACCATCGTGGTGCCCGACCGTTGGCACCCGACCAGGAAGATCGGCGCGGTACGGGTTCCGGTGTCAGCCACTGTCGACCGCCTTCGTCGTCTCGGATCGAGCGTCGGCCGCGGCGCGGTCGAGCCGGTCGGTCAGCTCGTCGCAGAGGGCCCGGACGCGCGGGTCGACAGGTAGCCGCCGGTCACCCGTCGCGCCGTGCGACCCGCGTGGGGCGATGTGTGCGTGCAGCCGGGGGTGGTAGGGGAAGTCGAGGAAGTCACAGAGCCGCCGCACCTGCGCGGCGGGCTCCGCGACCAGGCTGTCGTAGCGGCAGAGCAGCACGTCGGCCCGCTGGTCGAGGCCGAGTTGGAAGACGAGCGAGTTGCGGACGTACCAGAACAGCGCCGCGCCGCTGTGCGGGTCCAACAGTTGCGGGTCGTGGGCCCGGATCAGCTCGACGGTGTCGGCGTCGAGCCGCTGCCCCTGCCACCGGCGGCCGATGCTGCCGTCGGCGATCGCCCGCAGGGCCCGCAGGTTGGCGTCACCGAACTTGGCGACCTCGGAACGGGCCCGGTCGTCGACGTCGCGGTAGACCCAGAGCGCTCGCCCGGGCGTCAGCCCCGGCAGGGCCAGCAGCTCGTCCACGCGGTGGCTCTCGCAGAGCGGCTTGACCAGGACGTACGCGTGTCGGCTGCGGTGCAGGGTGGCGGTCAGCACCGGGTCCGGGCGCAGTTGGAAGCGGTGGAAGAGGGTGCTGTCGTTCTCGTTGCGGACCTCGACCTCGGGGGCGGTGTCCAGGCCCCGGACCAGCATGTTCGTGCCGGAGCGTTGCAGGCCGACAAGGTAGACGGGCATCGCCGAGCCGGGTGCGCGCCCGGCCCGTCGTCGCCAGCGTCGCTTCGCCACTGCCGTGCCGATCCGGTCGACCGGGTTGAGGCGGTCCTCCTCGATCAGCCGTCCGATCCCCTCGGTACGCGCCCAGCGCAGATGCCGCCGGACCCGCCGGGCGGTGTACGCGAGCGCGGAGACCTCGTCGTCGGCTGCCACGGGTCCTCCTCGTCGGGCACCGGCCCGGCCCGACACCACAGCGGGTGCGACCGGCGGCAGCCAGGCTATCGGGAGATCATGGCGGGAGGCCAGGCTGCGGACCGCACGGGCAGACGAAGATCACCCGTTCAGCCACATGCCAAACGTGAGCTGGACTCGCCGACCCGCCCTGCATACCGTGGGCCCTGGCCGGGGCGGGCAGACCCCGGTCACCACCTCCGGGCCCGGTTCGCCCGATCGACGTGAGCAGGCCGAGTCGATGCGCGTGCTGCATGTGAACAAGTTCCTCTACCGCCGTGGCGGCGCCGAGGGGTATCTGCTCGATCTCGCCGACCTGCAACGGGCCGCGGGTGACACTGTCGCCTACTTCGGGATGAGCCACCCGGAGAACGAGTCACCGCTGCCGTACGCCGCGCGGTTTCCGTCCGAAGTGGAGTTGGAGCCGGCGCCGAGCGGGCTACGGCCCCGCGCGGTGGCCGTCGGCCGGATGCTGTGGTCACCGACGAGCCGCCGCGGGCTGGCCCGGGTGATCGACGACTTTCGGCCGGACGTGCTGCACCTGCACAACATCTACCACCAGCTCTCCCCGTCAGTGCTCGCCGCAGCCCGCGCGGCCGGTGTGCCGTGCGTGCTGACCATGCACGACTACAAGCTCGCCTGCCCGAGCTACCAACTGCTCGACCGGGGCCGCCCCTGCCAGGCGTGCGTCACCGGTGGCCCGTTGCAGGCGGCCCGTCGTCGCTGCAAGGACGGTTCGCTGTCGCGCAGTGGGCTGCTCGCCGTCGAGTCCTGGTTGCACAGGCAGTTCGACGCGTACGACCCGGTGCGGCTCTTCATCAGCCCGAGTGGTTTCCTGGCCGACGTGATGCGGCGCGCGGGCGTCTACCCGGACCGGCTGCGGGTGGTCAACCACTTCGTCGACCTGACCGGTGTGGCGGCCAAGCAGACGCCCGGCGGCGGTGTCGTCTTCGCTGGCCGGCTGGCGCCGGAGAAGGGTGTCGACGTGCTGATCGAGGCGGCCGCCGCGCTGCCGGACGGGGTCAGCGTGGACGTCGCCGGAGACGGCCCGGCCCGCCCGGAACTGGAGGCGCTCGCCGCACGCCGGGTGCCCGGCCGGGTCCGGTTCCACGGCCGCCTCGACAAGCAGCGCCTGCACGAGCTGATCCGCTCGGCGGCGGTGGTCGCCGTCCCGTCCCGATGGCACGAGAACCAGCCGATGGCGGTGCTGGAGGCGTTCGCCTGCGGTGTGCCGGTGGTCGCCACCGACCTGGGCGGGCTTCCCGAGCTGATCGAGTCCGAGGTGGACGGCCGCGTCGTCGCCGCCGACGAGCCCACGGCCCTCGGCGACGCGCTGAACGACCTGCTGGCCGACCCCGAGCGGGCGTACCGGATGGGCCGGGCCGGCCGGGCGAAGATCGCCGCCCAGTTCGCCCCGGACCGGCACCTGGACCGGATCCGTGGGCTGTACGCGGAGGCCGCCGAGGCGCTGCCGTCGCCGCGGCGGGCCGGCCGGGCCGCCGCCGGTGGGGGAGCGGCCCGGTGAAACCGGTGCGGGTGCTCTACCTCGCCGGCAGTGGTCGCAGTGGCAGCACGCTGGTGACCACTGTGCTGGGACAGTTGCCGGGCTTCTTCGCGGCGGGCGAGCTGCGGTACCTGTGGCGGCGCGGCATCCTGGAGAACCGGCAGTGCGGCTGTGGCTCCCCGGTGGCCGACTGCCCGCTCTGGACCCGGGTGCGCGCCGACCTGACCGATGCCGACCCGGCCGGGATCGCGGCTCGGTTGGCCCAGCGGCTGCGGCTGCGGGGGTTGCCCACACTGCTACGCCGCCAGCGCCGGGGGCAGCCTCCGGTCGTGGGGCACCCCGACGACACGCAGCTGGCCCGGCTCTACGCCTCGATCGCCGAACACGCCCTGGCCGGCCGGCCGGACGGTGTCATCGTCGACTCCTCCAAGCTGCCTCCGTACGGTGCCCTGCTCGGCAGCCTGCCCGGCATCGACCTGTACGTCCTGCACGTGGTGCGCGACCCGCGCGCCACCGCGTACTCCTGGCGTCGCCGGCGCCCCCTGGACGGGCCCGCCGACGACCAGCTGATGAGCCGGCCACCGGTGGGCAAGGCCGCGCTGCTCTGGCTGGTCTGGAACACCGCGGCGGTACGACTGTGGGGCGACCGCCGCCGTGCGCCCGGCCGCTACCTGCGGGTGCGGTACGAGGACTTCGTCGTCGACCCGCCCGGCACCACCGCCCGGATCGCCGGTTTCGTCGGCGCGACCCCCGACAAGCTGCCGTTCCCGACACCGACCACGGTACGGCTCACCCCCACCCACTCGGTGGCCGGCAACCCGTCGCGGCACCGCACCGGGCTGGTCGACGTGGTCGCCGACACCGAGTGGGTGACAGGGCTCCCCACCCGCGCGTACGCAGTGGTGACCGGCCTGACCGCCGTTGTCCTGACCCGGTTCGGCTACCCGTTGCGCCGCCCGGCGGCCACCTCTCCCGCCGCCCGCCTCGCCGCGGACCCGGCCGTCTCCCCGTCACCCGCCACCCGGCAGGAAGGCTGAACGATGCTCTCACTGGTGGTGGGCACCGGTCGCTGCGGTTCGACACTGGTCCAGGAGGTGCTCTCCCGGCATCCCGCGGTCGGCTTCGTCTCCGGCCTGGACGACAAACTGGCCCGGCTCAACCCCAAGGGCAGGTTCAACGGCGCGCTCTACCGGCGCTCGGCACCGCGCCCGGCGGGAATGACCTCGCTGCGGCACAGCCGACGGTTGGTGGAGCGGGGTCGACTCCGGGTGGCGCCGTCGGAGGCGTACCACCTGCTCGACCGGCAGGTGCTGGCCGGCTTCTCCCGACCGTGCCGGGACCTGGTGGCCGAGGACCTGACGCCGTTCGTGGCCCGGCGGCTGCGGGCCTTCTTCGACGAGCGGATCGCGCGGCAGGGCTGTCAGCAGTTGGTCCAGCACGTCACCGGGTGGCCGCGGACCGGCCTGCTGCACGCCGCGTACCCGGAGCTGCGGGTGGTCAACGTGGTGCGCGACGGCCGGGCGGTGGCCAACTCGTGGCTCCAGATGGGCTGGTGGGACGGGTGGCGCGGGCCGGACAACTGGATCTACGGCCCACTCCCGTCCGACCTGCGGGAGGAGTGGGTCGAATCCGGTCGTTCGTTCCAGGTGCTCGCCGCGCTGGGCTGGAAGATGCTGATGGACGCCTTCGCGCAGGCCCGGTTGCGTCACCCGGCCGGCCAGTGGTTGGACGTGCGCTACGAGGACCTGGTCGAGCAGCCGCGCGAGCAGGTCGGCCGGATGCTCGACTTCCTCGGGCTGAGCTGGTCGGCCACCTTCGAGAAAGGCTTCTCCCGGTACGACTTCACCATGGGCCGCGCGGAGGCGTACCGGGACGAACTCAGCCCGGCGCAGCTCGCCGCGATCGAACGGGTGCTGGAGAAGCCGCTGGCCGAGTGGGGCTATCCGGTCTAGGTCGGCGGTCCAGGGCGATCCGCAGCGGTCAGCGCGCCGGCCAGGTGGCCATGGCCAGTTCCGCGGTATCGGTGAGCTCCGCCGCCGTGGCGCCATCCCGGGCGCGCTGGGACATGCCGTGCATGACGGCCGTGAAATACGCGGCAAGCTTGCGGGGGTCGGCTGTCGCCGGTAGTTCGCCCTCTTGCCGGGCGGTTGCCAGGCGCTTCTCGAAGGTGCTGACGCTGGCGTTGCGCAGGTCGCGCATGTAGGTGGCGACATCGGTGTCGGCCGCGGCCGCGCTGCAGAGCAGGTTTCCGGCCGGCGTCTCGGGGTCGGTGTACATCGCCGCCGCGTCGAGCAGGATGCGGCGGAAAGCATCGAAGGCCGTCGGCTCCCTGGCCATGGCGGCCCAGATGAACTCGCCGGCCGGGGAGCGACCGTACGCCTCGATGACCTCGTTGAACAGGGACCTCTTGTCGCCGAACGCCGCATAGAGGCTTCCGGGCCGGATGCCCATCTCTCGGGTCAGGTCGCTGATGGAGGTCCCCTCGTACCCGTTCTCCCAGAACAGGCGGGTGGCGGCCGCCAGCGCCGCCGCCCGGTCGAAGGTCGGCGGCCGGCCTCGCCGTACCTCTGGTGTATCCATGCCCCCATTCTAGAGCGATCGCTCAAAAGCGGGTCGGAGACTTGTTGGTAGATCACTCAAGAACGAGCTACGGTTCCTCTTGAGCGATCATTCAACAAAGGAGCGGTCATGTCAGGAGCACTGCAGGACAGAGTGGCCGTCGTCACCGGCGGCAGTCACGGGATCGGCCGGGCGACAGTCGAGCGGTTCGCCCGTGACGGGGCGACTGTCGCCGTCGGCTACGGCCACGACGAGGCGGCGGCCCGCGACACGGTGGAGCGCATCCGCAAGCACGGCGGACGTGCGTTCGCCGTGCACACCGAGCTGGGCACACCCGGCGACGCGGCTCACTTCTGGGAGACCTTCGACAAGGCGGGCCGGGAGTTCGTGCCCGACGGGAAGATCGACATCCTCGTTCACAACGCCGCCAAGGGAAGCTTCGCCCGGCTGGCCGACCTCCCCGAGGACGAGTTCGACCAGGTGATGGCCGTGAACGTCAAGGCGCCGTTCTTCATCACGAAGCTCGCGCTGCCGCGACTGCGCGACGGCGGCCGGATCATCAACGTCTCCAGCACCGCGGCCAGAGTCGGAAGCCCGGATCTGCTGGCCTACGGCGTCAGCAAGGCGGCGCTGAACTGGTTCAGCTACGACATGGCGCTGGATTTGGGCCCCCGCGGGATCACCGTCAACTCGGTGTCACCCGGCATCGTCATGACCCGGAACAGCCAGTACCTTGTCGACAATCCGGAACTCGCGGCGCAGCAGACGGCACGTGTCGCCCTCGGCCGGCTCGGCGAGACGGACGACGTGGCCAGCATCATCGCTTTCCTCGCCTCCGACGAGGGGCGCTGGGTGACCGGTCAGGTCATCGACGCTTCGGGCGGCACCGCGCTCTGAGGCGGGCCCGGCTAGCGCGGATCCTGCCGGCACGACCGTTCCGTTGCGCGTACCGGCCTGGCTATCGACGGACGTCACGAGGGGCGGCTAATCTTTGGCCCCACACCATCGATGTGAGGAGATGCGATGGCGCGCCGTACCGGCCGACCCTCCTACCAGCTGGACAAGGCCGACGTGCGGCGTCAGCGCACAGTGCGCTTCGCGGCCGTCGCAGGCGTGATCGCACTGGTCACCGCGCTCCTCGGCGGGTTGATCGGCTACCAGGTGGGCCGTCCAGACGCCACCGAGGCGACCATCGCGAGCCTCAAGGAGGCCGAGGCGAAGCGGGACGCCCAGCAGATCATGGAGCTGATCGAGACGGCCCGACGGGTCCGCGACCAGGTCGCCCCGGTCCTGACCGGCATCAAGATGGAGACGACCGGTGGACGTGCGCCGGATCCGGCGAAGGCACGCCAGTGGCAGGAGGTCATGCGCCAGGCGGCCGAGCCGTTCGCCGACCCGCCGTCGGGGACCACCGCGACCAACGTGGCGCGCGGGGGGTTGCGCGGAGCGGTCCAGCAGGCGTCGCTGGCCGTCGACGCCTACGCGCTGGCCGCCGGTGTTCCGGCCGCGCAACGTGCGGCCCTGCTGGACGTCACCGCGCGGCAGGCCGCCGAGGCCGCGACGATCTGGTCGGTAGCGGCGACCCAGCTCGACCAGATCAGCGTGGACGCCGGCCATGGTCACCAGCACGTGTTCCTGGACACAGATTCCCACGAGGGGGCCCTCACCCCGGACGGGGCGGCCGAGGGAACCGGTGGCTGAAGCACTTTGCGGGGGTAACTGTCGGGTTTGCCGGCGGCGCACGACGTGCCGCGTCGGCCGAGCGCTCGCGCCTTGATCTGGGGGCGACGCGCCGAATCGGGTACGGTCGCTTATCGCAAAGTCTATGAACCAGATTGGCTTTCCGTGTATTGGAAGCCGCATCGGAGGGACACAGCCGTGAGGTTCCCAAGCGCCGTCCGTCAGGCCGGTCTCGTCGTGGCCGTCGCCGCCCTCGCGCTGACCGCGGGTTGCGCGAAGAAGGACGACAGCGAGGTCCAGGCGAGCGGCGTCAAGCTGGTCGCGGCGGGCAAGCTGACCGTCTGCACCCACCTGCCGTACCCGCCGTTCCAGTCCAAGGACGCCAGCGGCAAGGTGACCGGCTTCGACGTCGAGATCATGGACCTGGTCGCCAAGGAGCTCGGCGTCGAGCAGACGATCATCGACACCCCGTTCGAGGGGATCAAGTCCGGCCAGGACCTCAACACCGGCAAGTGCGACGCGGCTGCCGCCGGCATGACCATCACCGACGAGCGGCGGAAGGTGATCGACTTCTCCGATCCCTACTTCGACGCCACCCAGGCGATGCTGGTGAAGACCGGCAAGCCGTACAAGTCGCTCGACGACCTCAGGGGCAGGAAGCTCGGCGTCCAGGCGGCCACCACGGGTCGTGACTACGCCAAGAAGCTCGAGGCGGAGAAGGGCCTGAAGCTCGTCGAGTTCGAGGACCTCGCCGCCCTCCAGCAGGCCGTCGCCAACGGCCAGGTCGAGGCCGCCATCAACGACCTGCCGGTCTGGACCGAGTACCTGAAGAAGAACCCGGGCGGGTTCGAGGTGGCCGCCGAGTTCGACACCGGCGAGCAGTACGGCTTCCCCGTGAAGAAGGACGCCAACCCGGAGCTGCTCAAGAAGATCAACGAGGTGCTGGCCAAGGCCAAGCAGGACGGCACGTACAACACGATCTACGAGAAGTGGATCGGCAAGCGGCCGAGCGCCTGAGCCGCATAGCGGCGGAGCGCCTGAGCCGCATAGCGGCCGAGCGCCTGAGCATCGCGCAGTACCGGAGGGCGTGCGCCCCGCGCGCCCTCCGTGTCGGCAACCTCCGGGAAGGCAACGAGCAAACGTGAAGCTGCGACGCCGCCAGCGGGAGCGGCTGTCCCTCGGGCTCCAGTACCTGGTCTTCATCGCCATCATCGCGACGGTGCTCGTCGCCGCCGACTGGGACAGGTTGGCCGACGCGTTCTTCCGCGTCGACATCATCAAGTCGATGTTCCCGACGATCATCACCGTCGCGCTGCGCAACACCATCCTCTACACGCTCGGCGCGTTCGCCTTCGGCCTCGTGTTCGGCACCATCCTGGCGTTGATGCGACTGTCCCGGGTGGCGCCGTACCGGTGGGTGGCGACGGCGTACATCGAGCTGTTCCGGGGTCTGCCCGCGCTGCTGGTGCTCTTCCTCGTCGGGTACGGCATCCCGATCGCCTTCCCGGAGCGCGAGATTCCGGGTGGGGTGTTCGGTTCCATCGCGATCGGCCTCGGGTTGACCGCCGCCGCGTACATGGCGGAGACGATCCGGGCCGGCATCCAGGCCGTGCCGAAGGGGCAGATGGAGGCGGCGCGGACCCTCGGCATGTCGCACTTCACCGCCATGCGCACGATCGTCATTCCGCAGGCGTTCCGGATCGTGATCCCACCGCTGACGAACGAGCTCATCCTGCTCACCAAGGACTCGTCGCTGGCGTACGTGCTCGGGGTGACGGCGCAGACCATCGAGATCACCAAGTTCGGTCGGGACATGCTCAACGACCGGGTGAACGCGACCCCGCTGCTGGTGGCCGGCCTGGCCTACCTGGTGATCACCCTGCCGCTGTCGCAGGTGGTACGACGCCTCGAACTCCGCTACGCCAAGGCTCGGTGACCTCGATGACGACCACCCCATCCCGCCCCGCCGTGGAGATCCGCGACCTGCACAAGTCCTTCGGCCCGCTCAAGGTGCTCAAGGGCATCGACTTCGAGGTCGGCCAGGGCGAGGTGGTCTGCGTCATCGGTCCGTCCGGCTCCGGCAAGTCGACCCTGCTGCGCTGCGTCGACCTGCTGGAGGAGCCGACGGCCGGCAAGATCTGGGTGAACGGGGTCGAGATGACCGACCCGGACGTCGAGATCGACGCGGTCCGCAGGGGCATCGGCATGGTGTTCCAGTCGTTCAATCTGTTTCCGCACCTGACCGTCCTGAACAACCTCACGATCGCCCAGCGGCGGGTGCTCCGGCGAGGTCGGGCCGAGGCCGAGCGGATCGCGCGGGCCAACCTGGAGCGCGTCGGGCTGACCGACAAGGCCGACGCCTTCCCGGCGCAGCTCTCCGGTGGGCAGCAGCAGCGGGCGGCGATCGCCCGGTCGCTGTCGATGGAGCCGAAGTTGATGCTCTTCGACGAGCCGACCTCCGCGCTCGACCCGGAGCTCGTCGGCGACGTGCTGACCGTCATGCGCAAGCTGGCCGAGGACGGCATGACGATGATGGTGGTCACCCACGAGATGGCGTTCGCCCGCGACGTCGCCGACCGGGTCGTGTTCATGGATGGTGGCGTGGTGGTCGAGCAGGGGCCGCCGCAGGAGGTGCTGGGCGCGCCGAAGCACGAACGGACCCGTGCGTTCCTGTCCCGGGTCCTCGACCCGACCCACGTCGCACAGCTCGGTGGGCCCGACCAGTCGCCGGAGCCGCCAGCGGCCGCCGCCCTGCCGGCAGACGACCGCCACCAGCTCTGACTCACAGCTCCCGTACGTCCTACCCGCCGGGTTGCCGCATCGACGGCAGCCCGGCGGCTGTTTGTGTGTCAGGACTATGTCAATCGACGGACGTCGTGATGTCAAGGTAATCTTTTTGCAATCAGAGCTGTACTTTCGTCGATGGATTACATAAGTTGCTGTCATCCATCGAAAGTTCTGAGTCTTCCGAGCAAAGCCCGCGACGAGCCTCACCCTCAGTCGTGCCACCGCCCCCGCGCTCGGCGGTCGATGCACCCTGCCCTCGTCGCGTCTTCGCCCGGTCGGGAACGGAGACCCATGGACGATCACGCTGGTGGCCCTCACCGCCACCTGTCCCGCAGATCGCTGATCGCCACCGGCGCGCTCGCCGCCGGGGCGTTGGGCGCGTCCGCCCCAACGATCGGCACCGCGTTCGGCGGCAGCCCTGCCCGGGCCGCCGCCGGTGTCACCAAGAAGATCACCATCTACGCCGAGCAGTTGCCCGGCAATCTGTTCGGGTACGGCCTGGCGCCCGGCCAGGCCACCGTCCCGGGCCCGATCCTGGAGATGTACGAGGGTGACACCCTGGAGATCACCCTGGTCAACACCACCGACCAGCGGCTGTCCATCCATCCGCACGGGGTGGACTACAGCACCGAGTCCGACGGCAGCCCGTTCAACGCCTCGTTCAACAATCCCGGTGAGACACGGACGTACGTCTGGCGCTCCCACGAGATGGTGGCCGCGGCGGGTCGGCGGTACATGCCGGGCAGCGCCGGCTACTGGCACTACCACGATCACGCGATGGGCACCGACCACGGCACCGGCGGTGTCGCGAAGGGACTGTACGGCGCGCTGATCGTCCGGCGGCGCGGCGACATCCTGCCGTCGAAGCAGTTCACGGCCGTGTTCCACGACATGATGATCAACAACAAGATGGCCCCGGCGACGCCGATGTTCGAGGCGAACCTGGGCGAGCGCGTCGAGTGGATCGCCATCGGCCACGGCAACCTGTTCCACACCTTCCACCTGCACGCGCACCGCTGGGCGGACAACCGCACCGGAATGTTGGAGGGGCCGGCCGACCCGAGCCTGGTGGTCGACAACAAGGACCTCAACCCCGGCAGCTCGTTCGGTTTCCAGGTGCTGGCCGGGGAGGGCGTCGGACCCGGCGCGTGGATGTACCACTGCCACGTGCAGACGCACTCCGACGGCGGCATGGCCGGGATCTTCCTGGTGCGCAACGCCGACGGCAGCATGCCGCCGGGCGCCGAGGAGGCGATCCACCGGTTCCAGGGCCACACCCACACGCACGGAAGCTGACCGAACCGAAAGTGGGGACGGGCATGACCCGAAAGTTACGACGAACCCTCGCCGCGGTAGCGGCCTTCGCGACACTGATCCCGGCGACGACGGCGGCTGCGGCTGCGGCCGCACCGCGAACAGCTGTCGCCCCGCAGGCGGCCCAGCCGCAGCGGACCGCGGTCCTGGTGTTCCACGGCCCGGTGGCCGAACAACAGGACCCGGTCTCTCGCGCGGTGGACACCATCAAACAACTTGGTGCCGTCCATGACATCGATGTCACGGCCACCACCGACCCGGGTACCTTCACCGCGGCCGGGCTGTCCGCGTACCGCAGCGTGGTCTTTCTCTCCGCGACGGGCGCCGCGCTGAACCGCGACCAGGAGTCGGCGCTACAGAGCTACGTCAAGGCCGGCGGCGGTTTCGTCGGCATCGCCGACGCCGCCCGCGCCCAGGTCGACTCCACCTGGTTCACCGGTCTGATCGGCACCCGCCCGGCCGGCGCCATTCCGGTCGCCGAGCCGGTGGCCCGGGTCACCGCCAGCGGCGAGAACCCGCCCAACGAGACAAAGGAGAAGCTGACCGACGGCGACGCCAACACGAAATGGCTGGTCCGTACCCCGACCGCGTGGGTGGCGTACGAGTTGAGCGCGCCGAAGCGGATCACCGGGTACGCGCTCACGTCGGCAAACGACTCGGCCGGCCGGGACCCGAAGGACTGGACCCTGCAGGGCTCCACCGACGGTCAGAGCTGGACCGACCTGGACCGCCGCACCGGGCAGACCTTCCCGGACCGGTACCAGACCCGGCGGTTCGACATCGCCACGCCGCAGGAGTTCTCGCGCTACCGGCTGAACGTCACAGCGAACAGCGGTGAGCCGCTGCTGCAACTCGCCGACCTGCGCCTCTTCACCGGCACCACCACCGCCCCGGAGCCGCCCGCAGTGAACCGCGCGGTGGTGAACATCCTGGACCGCAAGCACCCGGCCACCGCGTCGCTGCCGATGACCATCACCAGGTCCGACCGGTGGGAGAACTGGGACCCCAACCCGATCGGCACCGTGCACACGCTCGCCCAGGTCGAGGAGCGGCACTACAACCCGGGGGCCAGCGCCAACGGCGCCTTCCACCCGGTGTCCTGGTGCCGGGACTACGACGGCGGCCGGTCGTTCTACACCGGCATGGGCCACACCGAGGGCAGCTACGGTGAGGAGGCGTTCCGCACCCACCTCGCCGGAGCCCTCAACTGGACCACCGGTCGGGTACGCGGCGACTGCCAGGCCACCATCGCCGCGAACTACAAGGTGGAGCGACTCACCGCCGCCAACCAGACCGGGCAGCTGGACCAGATGGGCGAGCCGCACGGGCTCACCATCGCGCCGGACGGCACTGTCTTCTACGTCGGCAAGGCGGCCTGCCCGAGCGGCCCGATCGCGGACTGGACCAACCCGAACGTCGGCCTGGGCTGCGGCACCATCCACTCCTGGGACCCGCGTACCAAGCAGGTCAAGCTGCTCACCACTTTGGAGGTGATGGGCAACCGGGGCAGCGGCTCCGAGCTGGTGAAGAACGAGGAGGGCCTGCTCGGGATCGTGCCCGACCCGAAGTTCGCCGAGAACGGCTGGCTCTACGTCTACTGGATGCCGCACGACTCGGTCGACCGGGTGAAGCGGGTCGGTCAGCGGACCGTCTCCCGGTTCACCTACGACCGGCAGGCGCAGACCATCGACCAGGCGACCCGCAAGGACCTGTTGCAGTTCCCGGTGCAGATCCACAGCTGCTGCCACGCCGGTGGCGGCATGGCGTTCGACGCCAAGGGCAACCTCTACGTCGGTTCCGGCGACAACAACTCCTCCGAGGGGTCGCAGGGCTACGCCGGCAACAACTGGACCCAGGAGTACCAGGGGATCTCTTTCCAGGACGCCCGCCGCACATCGGGTAACACCAACGACCTCGCCGGCAAGATCATCCGGATCCACCCGGAGGCGGACGGCACGTACACCATCCCGGAGGGCAACCTGTTCCCACCGGGCACCGAGAAGACCCGGCCGGAGATCTACGTGATGGGCGTGCGCAACATCGCCCGCCTCCAGATCGACCCGGTGCACCAGTGGTTGACCGCCGGCTGGGTCGGCCCGGACGCCTCGTCGCCCAGCCCCACCCTGGGCCCGGCGAAGTACGAGACGGCCACCATCATCACCTCCGCCGGTAACCAGGGCTGGCCGTACTGCATGGGCAACCGGCAGCCGTACCGTGACCGCAGCAACACCGACGCGACGGTGCTGACCGGCTGGTACGACTGCGACAACCTGAAGAACACCTCGCCCCGCAACACCGGACTCGAGGACATCCCGGCGGCCCGGGACAACATGATCTGGTACTCGCCCGACGGCGGCGGCCCGGTGTTCCCGAAGCGGACCGACGGCAGCGGCCTGCCGACCTACGTCGCGGCCGACGCCACCTACACGCAGCCGTACCTGCGCGGCGGCGGGCAGGCCATCATGTCCGGCCCGACGTACCACCGGAGCCTCGTCGACACCGCCAGTGGGGTGGCGTGGCCGGAGCACTGGGACGGCAAGTGGTTCATCGGCGACCAGTCGAACGCCGCCAACCGGGTCGCGGTCACCGTCGACCCGGCCGGCGTGCCGCAGGCCGCCCCACCGGTGTACGCCGAGTCGCTGCGGGCCATCATCCCGGGCGGGAACGGCGACACCAAGTTGCAGAGCTGGATGGACGCGAAGTTCGGCCCGGACGGCGCGCTCTACCTGCTCGACTACGGCGGCGGGTTCTTCAGCCTGCACGCGAACCAGAAGCTGATCCGGATCACCTACACCGGCGGAGCGCCCACCCCGGCACCGGCCGCGACCTCGACCGCCGTGCAGAACAAGCCGCTCACCATCGCCTTCACGGGTTCCCGCTCCGGCGGCGTCAGCCACCGCTGGGAGTTCGGCGACGGCGCCACCTCGACCGAGGCGGACCCGAGGCACACGTACGCCACTGTCGGCACCTACACCGCAAAACTCACCGTCACGTACGCCGACGGTGAGACGGCGACGGTGCAGACCACTGTGACGGTGGGCTGCGCGGTGCCCGACGACCGGTCGACGGTGTGGCTCGGCGACACCGACACCGGGGTGCCCAGTCGCCCTGTCGGGCAGGGCTGCACTGCCAACGACCTGATCGACGACGAGAGCACCTGGGCCGACCACAACGGTTTCGTCCGACACGTGACCGCGGTGGCCCGCACCTTGCAGGACGACGACCTGCTCAACAGCCGCGAAGCGGGCACCCTCACCCGCCTGGCCGCCGCGTCCGAGATCGGCCGGGACGGCCACACCGGGTACGAGCCGCTCTTCGACGGCACCGCCGAGTCGCTGCGCGGTTGGCAGCAGGCGCCGTCGGGGCAGTTCACCATCCAGCCGGACGGGTCGCTGCGCTCCAGTGGTGGCCTGGGCATGCTCTGGCACACCAAGGAACTGGGCGACTTCTCGCTGAAGGTGCAATTCAAGGACATCGCGCCGGGCACCGGCCGGGCCAACACCGGAGTCTTCATCCGGTTCCCCGACCTGCGAACCCCCCTCGACCAGCGTCCATCGGGCAGCTGCGGCACTGTCGGGTCGGCGCGGACCTCGGCGGCCTGGATGGCGATCTACTGCGGACACGAGATCCAGATCTACGACGGGGACACCGGCGAGCCGCAGAAGACCGGCTCGGTCTACAACTTCGACCCGGTGCCGCTCGCCCAGGCCGGCGTGACGCCGAAGAACGAGTGGAACGACTACGAGATCCGCGCCGTCGGGCAGCACTACACGATGATCCGCAACGGCGTGGTGATCAACGAGTTCGACAACACGCCCGGCAAGCAGTCGTCGCGCGCCGGCGACCCGCCGACCGACCTGCGGCAGTTCCTGCGCGGCTTCATCGGCCTGCAGAACCACGGTGACAACGACCTGACCGAGTTCCGCAACATCCGCGTGCGGGAACTCTAGGAGTGACGATGACCCGACGACTGACGGCCGCGCTGGCGGCGCTCCTGCTCACGGTGATCCCGTTGGCAGTGGCGCCCGCCTCCGCCGCCCCGCGAGTCGCCGCCGACCAGGTGTTGACCTGGACCGCCGACGACAGCATCACCCGCTACAAGTCCGCGCCCACCACAGCGGTGGCCGGAGCGACCACGATCATCTGGGAGAACAGCGCGGCCACCGGCAACACCACCGGGATGCCGCACACGCTGACCTTCGACACCAGCACCGAGGGCTACAACCACGACGTCACGGTCAACATCCTGGCCAGCCCGTTCGACGCCAACGACGGCCGCCACCAGGCGACAGTGACGCTGACCCCGGGCCGGTACCGGTACTTCTGCTCGATCCCGGGCCACAGCGCGATGGTTGGTGAGCTGGTGGTCACCGACGGCGGCGGGGGCGGCGACACCACCGCGCCGACAGTGACCGCCGCGGTCTCCGGTGACCAGGACCCGGACGGCAACTACGTCGGCGCGGCCACTGTGACAGTGACGGCCACCGACGCCGACTCGGGGGTACAGACCGTCGAGTACCAGGTCGACGACACCAGCTTCCTGCCGTACACCGAACCGGTGCGGGTGACCGCGATCGGCGACCACGCGGTGCAGTTCCGGGCCACCGACCAGGCCGGCAACACCAGCGCCGTCGGCTCGGTGGCGTTCCGGATCGTCGAGCCGGGGGAGGAGGACACCACCGCGCCGGTGGTCGCGGTCGCGCTGGCCGGCGACCGCGACGACGACGGCAACTACATCGGTACGGCCACCGCCACGGTGACCGCCACCGACAGCGGATCCGGCGTCGCGACCATCGAGTACGCGTTGGACGGGGCGGCCTTCGCCGCGTACACGAACCCGGTCGTGGTGAACGCGGCCGGGATGCACATGCTGCACTACCGGGCGACCGACGCCGCCGGTAACACGTCGGCGGAGCAGATGTCGCACTTCACCGTCGTCGAGCCGCAGGCCGAGGACACCACCCCGCCCACTGTCGCCGCCACGGTGGCCGGTGACCGGAACGACGACGGCGGGTACGTCGGCGGCGCGACAGTGACAGTGACGGCCACCGACGCCGAGTCGGGCGTGGCGAAGATCGAGTACACGCTCGACACCGGTGCCTGGACGGCGTACACCGCGCCGGTCGCCGTCCGCGCACCCGGCGCGCACACAGTGCGGTACCGGGCGACCGACACGGCGGGGAACTCCTCCACCGAGCAGTCGACGACGTTCACAGTGGTGACCGACGCCACCGACAGCTGCCCCGACTCGGACACCCGGGCCACAGTGGTCATCGACGGCAACGACAGCGGTGTGGCCAACGTGGACACCGGCGACGGCTGCACCATCAACGATCTGATTGACGAACACGCCGACTACCCCGGTCACGCCGCATTCGTCCGGCACGTCGAGGCGGTCACCGCCGCGCTCGTGACCGGCGGCACGCTCGACCGGCGGCAGCAGGGCGCCATCGTCCGGGCCGCGGCCCGATCGGACGTCGGCGCATGAGTCCTCGAACCTCACCGACAGGGAGTACCACGATGCCCGGACGTACCGTCGCCAAGCTGGCCACCGTGAGCGCCGTCATCGCGGCCTCGGTGCTGGCCGTGGCGCCCACCGCACACGCCGACCTGGTCACCCACTGCATCGGCACCGGCGGCGCGGTGACAGTGCCCAACGACCTGCTCGTGCCCGCCGGAGAGTCCTGCGCGCTGACCGGCACCACGATCACCGGCAACGTCACCGTCGCGGCCGGCGGCAACCTGGTGGTGACCGGCGGCCGGATCAGCGGTGAGGTGCGCGTCGCCGCCGACGGGTACCTCGACGCGACCGAGACGACAGTCGACGGCCAACTGGTGCTCGCGGCCGGTGGGTACGGGATCTTCCTGAAGGACGCCCGCACCGGCACCGTGACCGTACGGCCGAAGGGCGCCACCACCATCGACAGTTTCCTCTTCGCCGAGGCGTCGACGGTCGCCGGGCACGTCAACGTCGGTGCCGGTGAGGTCCGGCTCGACAACGGCACCCAGGTGCAGCGCAACCTCAGCAGCACCGGCACCTACTACACCGACCTGCACGACTCGTTCGTGGACGGCACGCTGTCGGTGCTCAACAGCGCCACCGGCAGTGTGGTGTGTGGCAGTGCGGTCCAGGGCCGGGCCACCTTCGCCGGCAACCTGGGTGGTGTGCAGCTCGGCCCGAACGGCACCCTCGACAGCTGCGCCTCCGGCGGCTACTGGGGCGGGGACGTGAGCATCACCAGCACCACCGGTGGCGTCACCGTCGACGACAACATCATCAACGGCCAGTTGGCGGTGACGTCCAACGACCCGGCCGCCCAAGTGGCCGCGAACAACCGGATCCGTGGCGGGGTGACCGGTGACCAGGCCGCGGCGACCACCAACCGGTCGGCCCGGGTGGCCGGCCCGGACCGGGAGGACGCCGGTGACCAGCGGGCCGAGGTCCGCCGTACCTCGGCGGTGCAGGAGGCCACCGAGGCGGGCGCCGCCCGGCTCTGACCGATCGACGCGGCGGTGGCCGGTCACCCCTCGGGGTGACCGGCCACCGCCGCCGTACCGGGCCGGACCGCCGCGAGTCGCGCTCGGGTGGCGCTGCGCCCGATCGACGTGGAGTTGACCAGCCAATCTGTCGCACGCAGGCGCCGACACCGGACAGCAGCAGAGGGTGGGCCGGGATGCCCATGAACTCCTCGGACACACTGCTGCTCATCTGTCCCACCACGTGCTTGACGGATCCGTCCCGCCACATGCTTGACAGCTGATCTAGCCTGGCTACTCCAGGTAATCGAGGTAGCGACGCTATGGCAGGGGAACTCATGGTCGACGTTGCAGACGAGGCTCCCTGCTGGGCCGCGATTGAGACGGCAGTGGCAACCAGGGCGAGTGATCGACATCCTTTGCACTGGGAGACGAACAACCTCCCGGGGCGAGCGCCTCGACGTCCAGCGGCTGCGCGTGCTCCCGATCGACCCGGCGCATCGACGACGCTGAGGTGCCCCTCAGGCATCGACTCCTCCCGACAACGGACAGCACTGTCGATGCTGTCACACGGGACACCAGATTGAGTACGCGCACTCATCCCGCCACTACCGCCGGCCGGAATGCTCGACGCCATGGCTCTTAGTCGCCGGATCAGCGTGGTGCCCCTGGTGCTGTGTCTGCTGCTCGGCGGGTGCGCGGAACAGCGCGACGGCGACACAATGGCGCGGTCACTCGCGGCTGCAGAGGCGAAACGCCTCGATGACGATCTCACCCGCGACCGGGTCCGGGACGCCGAGTGGCTCGCCGCGATCCACGTCCCCGAGACGGTGGAGGGCACCAACTCGACCATCCGACGGGAACCACTCGCCTGGTCGGGAAGCACCGGCGTCAACGAGCAGGCCGTCATCGACGTACGGATCGTGGTCACGGTCGCCGAGGATTACGGGGCCACCTTCGGAGACCTGGGCAACTCCGCCGGCCAGGCCACGCGGTGCTACCGCTACCGGCTCGAACTCCAGCGCCACACGCCGTACCAGGAGATAATCTGCCCGTCGGTGGCCACTCTGCCGGTGCCCAGCGTGGGGCCGATCCCGGCGCTGCCTCCGGACGCACGCGACCGGCTCAGCGTGGCGCTGCGCACCGCCACGCCTGGCACCCTCGCTGGCGTCGTGCGGGCGGCGTTTCCCGCGAAACACATCACCGTCGACACGGTCACCCACAAGGGCGTACTCGTCGCCGCGGTGGGCGTACCCGCCGAGCGGGAATGTCTCCTCCTGATCCGGACTTCCTCCGGAGCAGTCGAATCACCCGGGTACGACCCCACCTGGCTGCAACCCGGCGAGACTGGGTGCAGGACCGGGCTGTACGTCTCGCCACCGCGGTAGAGGCCGGCCGGAGCCGCGCTGGCCGAGGTGGTGTGGGGACGCTGTGAAGCTGAATCGTCTGCGACATCGGTTCGACCTGGTGGCGGCGGCGATCCGGGGTGTCATCACCATGCTCCCGGCACTCACGCCCACCCAGACGGTCTCCCGGACCCAGGGCACCCATCGCTCCGCATGATCGACCTGCTCGGAGAGCAGGTCGGCTGGCGCGAGGTCTCCGGCGTCGGGTTGGCCTGGGGCCGAACCATCCACCGGAGACCTCGCCGATCCGCGACGACTCGGCGGCCGGTCAGCTCAGAAGTTACCGGCCGAGTTGCACTTCACGCCCTGGTCGAGGCAGTTGCGCACCCGGGCCGCGAGCGCCTCGTCCTTCCACGCGTTGAAGAAGTCCGCGTGCATGGAGAACGACGTGCCGGAGGCGAGGGTGATGCCGTCCGTGTTCGCGCTCAACGGATACGAGATCACGAAGGACACCGACGGGACGGGCACCGGGTGGCTCTTCGGGCACGCCCCGGTGTGGTCCCCGTTGGCCATGTGCGCCTTGTGGTCGGGGCTGTCCAGGTGCCTGCCGTCCCAGCAGTCCGGGAAGGTGATCTGCCGGACGATGTTCGCGGTCTTCGCGCAGACCGGGAAGGTCTTGTCAGCGCTGCGGCCGACCTCGCCGCCGATGCCGGCGCACCAGAAGTGGTTGCCCTGCTTGTCCGGGGTGTCGACCTGGTTCTTGGCGTTACCGGTGATCATCCGCAGGCCGAACGGGAACGGCTGGGTCCTGCTCGGGTCCTTCAGCCGGGAACCGTAGTAGACGGTCACCTCCTTCGGGTCCACGACCTTGCCGTTCTGGTACATCGTCGGCACCCAGTAGGCGGACTGGTCGTCCGGCGAGTTGCAGGTGGTCGCCTTCGACGCCCGCAGCGATTCGGCTGTCGAGTTGGCGTCGGTCGACCTGTTGCCCCAGAACGTGTGGTTGTGCGAGCCACCCACCAGCTTGGGCAGCACGATCGGGTCGTCGCTGTTGTGGTGGCTGGTCGTACAGCCGACGTTGAATTCGGGCACCTTGACGGGGTTGCCGGTCACCGGCTTGGGCTTGCGCGCGAAGAACGCCTTCGTCGCGGAGGCCTGCGCGGCAGCGTCGATCG
This sequence comes from Micromonospora vinacea, assembly GCF_015751785.1. NCBI lineage: Bacteria > Bacillati > Actinomycetota > Actinomycetes > Micromonosporales > Micromonosporaceae > Micromonospora > Micromonospora vinacea. Next base: position 4,763,998 of record NZ_JADOTY010000001.1, read on the forward strand.
TGATCCAGCCACCGGATGCGGTGGGCGGGGCGGCGCTGGTCGCCGGGGTTCCCGGCTTACCCGGGCCGGACGGGGTGGCCGAGGTGCCCGGGGCGCTCGGCGTTCCCGACGGGTCGCCCGCGGCGGTGGCCGTCGGCGCGTCCGGGCTGGACGAGCCGATGCCGGTGTCGCTGGACGGGCCGGACCCGCCGGGAGTGCCCGGCGCCTCCTTGCATCCGCCGGCGAGCGCCACGCTCACCAGCAGCAGGGCGGTGACGGAACGACGGTGTCGAGGGGTGGATCGAAGTTTTATCAACGGGGGAGCACCTTTCTTCCGAGCACGAAGAATACGAGTCGGCCCCCTGCTCGTTTCCAGGTGAAACGATTAATTCTCCCTTAAATATCGCTCAGCGATTGCCCGGTCAGCTTTGCGCAGTCGCCGCGATGTCGGCTCAATCTCAATTCTCTGATTTTTTTCCAAAAACCGTAATCAGCGACTGTGGCGGCACTCTGCCTTTCTGCCGGGTGCCCCCGACCGCCGTCCCGCTCAGCACTTGTCGCGTGCCTTGCGCAGGAAGGTCTCCCGGGACACGACCTTCGTATCGTCATGTCCGCGCGGCGCCAGGACCTGGTCCGGGCCGATGCGCGGCAGGTCCGCGAGGGTGAAGTCCACCGAGATGGCCTTACGGCGACTTGACCCGTCGAGGCTGTACGTGACTCCGGGGCGAAGTTCGGTGAGCAACTGGACGTCCACCTCCACGCCTGGTTCAGGCCCTGGGAAGTCGACCGGCTCATCGACTTCCCAGCCCTCCGGTGGTTGACCGAACAGGGTGACTTCCACGACCTCGGTCGTGGGTTGGCCGCTGACGTCCCACTTGATCAGTGGTCGCTGGCCCGGCTCGTCCGGGTGGTCGTTTTCGAAAACGCCGAGCTGCGCGAAATCGTCGTCGCACGTCACCAGCACGCCGACCGGCCGGCCGTCCTGGACGGCGAGAGCGACCAGCGGCTCATCCGGCGGGGTGCAGGCGGTAAGGAGGAGGGGAAGTGCCAACAGAATCAGTGGACGTCGTCTTTTGCCCATGTCGGCAGCGTTCCATGTCGGCATCACGCTTCGATGCCCCGAGGATCACGAAAGGGAGATGCCACCGACGCGTGTCGCGCCGAAGGGCTCCCCCCTTCGCTGCGTGATTGCCGGAAACAGCGCGGGGCACCGCCGACGCGGAGAGAATTGCCGCCACGGAGCACACGGAAGCCGGGGGACGTTCGATGGGTTTACGAAGGCGCATGGCGCTCGTGGCGGTGACCGTCGCGGCGACACCGCTGGTCCTCGGTGGTTGCACCACCGAGCGGAAGGCCACCGTGCGTCAGGCCGAGCGGGCGGTGCCCTCGCCCGAACTGACCCTTACGCCCGTCGACCTCTCCCGGAACGTGCCGCTCAGCGCCGAGGTGGTTCCGCTCGTCAGGGGCGGGAAGATCACCGCGGTGCGCCTCGTCGACGACACCGGCACGCTGGTCCGGGCGGAGCCACGCGAGGACGGCTCGGCCTGGGTGCCGACCGCTCCGTTGCGGCCGCGGCGCACCTACACCGCGGCCGTGACCGCCACCGCCGACTCCGGGCGGACCACCACCCGCACCACCACCTTCACCACCGCGGCCACGTCGACGAAGCCGCAGGTGACCAGCACCCTCTACTTCGCCGACAAGCGGACGTACGGCACGGCCATGCCGGTGACCATCGGCTTCGATCCGCCCATCGCCAGGGCGGCCCGTGCCGACGTGCAGCGTCGGTTGTTCGTCACCACGAAGCCGGCCCAGCCGGGCGTCTGGTCCTGGGTGGACGACGGCAGCCAGGTCTACTACCGGGCTCCCGACTTCTGGCGGCCGGGCACGACCATCAGTGTCCGGGCCGGCCTGGAGGGTCTGCCGATCGGCAGGAACCACATCGGTGACGCCGACCGCGCCGCGACGTCCCGGATCGGACGGCAGGTGGCGCTCGAGGTCGACAACGCCACCAAGCAGATGCGCGTGCTACGGGACGGCAGGCTGATCCGCAGGATCCCGGTCAGCCTCGGCAAGCGCAGCACCCCCACGTCCAGCGGCAAGATGGTGATCATGGAGAAGCACCAGCGCACCACGTTCGACACGCGCGGCGAGCCGAACGGCGGCTACGTGGTGAACGTCAAGGACGCGCAACGGCTCACCTGGGGCGGCGAGTTCATCCACGGGGCACCCTGGTCGGTGTCCGATCAGGGACACCGCAACGTCTCACACGGCTGCACGAACATCTCGGCGGCCAACGCCGACTGGCTGATGGGCGTCACCCAGGTCGGCGACCTGGTCACCTTCACCGGCACCGAGGTCCGGCTCCAGCCGGGCAACGGCTGGACGGCCTGGAACACCAGTTGGGGCCAGTTCGTCAAGGGCAGCGCACTGCCCGTACCCGCGGATCTTCGACCGGCCCCGGCGTCGGCGCCGCCGGCGCGGGCGGTCGCCGGTGGCACGCCGACGCCGTCGCCGCCCGCCTCCGGCGGCTGAACCACCGGCCGCCCGGCGGGCTCTCACCGCTTGCCCGGCGGCCCTACCCTCCGGGCCATGACGTACGAGCCGATGATGGTTTCCGACCCGAGGCCCAACCGGACGCTTCGGACGGTCCTGATCGTCGTCGGCGCCCTGCTGGCTTTGTGCTGCGTGATCGGCACCTGCGTCGGCCTCTGGCTCTACCGCTCGGTCAAGGACACCGTCGAACCGGTCCGGGTGGCCGCGACGGCCTACCTCGACGACGTGCAGGCCGGCAACTACGCGGGCGCGTACCAGCGGCTGTGCGACAGGGTGCGCGACACGATGCCGCAGGAGGACTTCACCCGGATCCAGAGCGCGCAGTTGAAGGTCAGCAGTTACGAGATCACCGGCGTGAACGTCAACAACTACAACGGGCGGGTCACCGGGACCGTCCAGGTCGAGGCGGTCCAGGAGGCCACCGGTGCGACGTTCACCCAGGGGGTGGCGCTGGTCAAGGAGGACGGCGAGTGGCGTGTCTGCCAGTGAGTCACCGCGCCGTCGCCGCCTGGAAGTCGGTATACGAGCTACGGTAAAACCTGACGTGCACGTTAGGGAGAAGGCTGTGTGGCTGGCGTCACCGGTTTGGGGGAGGGGTCGATGCGGATCGGGGAACTCGCCGCGAAGACCGGGGTGTCGGTGCGCGCCCTGCGCTACTACGAGGAGCAGGGCCTGCTGGCCGCCGCACGGAGCAGTGGCGGCCAGCGTCACTACCTCGACGACGCGATCGACCGGGTGTATCTGATCCAGATGCTGTACGCCGCCGGCCTGTCCAGCCGAACCATCCTGGACCTGCTGCCCTGCGTCGACGCGAAGGTCAACACACCGCAGTCCCGGGCCATGCTCCGCGCCGAACGCGACCGCATCGATCGGCAGATCACCCAACTCCGGCAGGCGCGCGAGCGGCTCGACGCGGTCATAGCGCTCAGCGAGAGCCCGGCCAGCGGTTGCACCCGGACCGACACCGACGCCACGGTGGCGTAGCGACGCGGCAAGTCACTGTCAGATCGGGGCCAGCTCGGGAATGCCGTAGTGCTGGTCGAGGACCTGCATGGCGGCGCCCGCGGCGATCACGTCCGCGCCGAGGCTGGACAGGGCCACCCTCGTGCTGAGCCAGTCCGCGCGTCGCGCGTCCGCCCCGACGGCCTCGGTGACCGCCGCGAGATAGGTCTGCGGGTGCCGGAGGAGGTCCGCGCCCGCCAGCACCACGTGGGCGAGGTCGAGGGTCTGGAGCAGGTTGACGACGCCTACGGCCAGCACCCGGGCGGCGTGGGCGATGTCCCCGGCCTCGGCGGCGTGGTGGTGCACGATCTCCAGGCACCCGTGCCGGCCGCAGACGCACCGGGGCCCGGTCAGGTCGACGACAGTGTGGCCGAACTCGCCCGCGTTGGTGTGCGCCCCCCGGTGGGCCGCGCCGCCCAGCCAGAAGCCTCCGCCGATGCCGGACTCGACCATGATGAGGGCCGCGTCGCGGAACGTCGCGCCGTGCCGCCAGGCCTCCGCCGTGATCCCCGCGGTGACGTCCTTGTCCAGGTGGACGGGGAGGCCGAGGTGCTTCTCGGCGAGCTCGCGCAGCGGTACGTCGTGCCAGTGCCGCAGGCCGTGAGCGTCCCGGACCACGCCGTTGGCGTGGTCGAGTGGGCCGATCATGCCGATGCCCAGCCCGGTGAGCCGGCTCCGCAGGTCGCCGATGCCGGCCATCGTGTCGATGCCGACGTTCAGGGCGTCGAGGAGCTGCTCCGGGGTGAAGTCCGGCGGCAGCGGGCTGACCGTCGAGTGGTGCACGGTGCCGGCCAGGTCGACCAGGACGAGCCGCAGCGTGCGCCGGGCCACGTGGGCGCCGATCGCGTACCGGCTGTCCGGGACGAGTTCGTAGACGACAGCGGGCTTGCCGATGCCCGGACGCCGGACGCCGGCGGGGCGGATCAGGCCGTCGGCGGTCAGCCGGGAGATGACCTTGGAGACCGCCTGTGGGGTCAGGCCGGTGGCCTCGACCACTGTCGCCCGCTCGAACGTGCGAGCGGTGCGTCCCACCGCCATCACCAGCGCCTGGTTGTAGCCGCGCAGGAAGGTGACGTCGGCAGTGACGCGAGTCATCTCACCACTCTATTACGCAACGCTGTTGCTAAATTTTTTCGGTGATCGAGTTGAGTAGAGGTCGACGGTTGGCGGCGCTGGCCGCCCTGGCACTGGGCGGCGTCGCGGTCGGCCTGACCGAGTTCGTGGCGATGGGCCTGCTGCCCGACATCGCTCGTGGTCTGCTCCCGCACGAGTACGCGCAGTCATCGTCGGACGCCGTCGCCCGGGCGGGCTGGATGATCACCGCGTACGCGCTCGGCGTGGTCGTCGGCGCGCCGCTGATCGCCGCGTTGAGCGCGCGCCTGCCCCGCAAGAAGCTCGTCCTCGGGTTGCTCGTGCTGTTCGCCGTCGGCACTGTCGCATCCGCGATCGCCCCCACCTTCGATCTGGTGCTGGTGGCCCGGTTCGCGGCGGCGCTGCCGCACGGCGCGTACTTCGGTGCGGCCGGTCTGCTCGCGGCGACCCTGATGGGTCCCGGTAACGAGGCCCGTGGTTTCGCCACTGTGTTGGGCGGCCTGACAGTGAGCAACCTGGTCGGCGTACCCCTCATCACGCGGCTCGGGCAGGCCGCCGACTGGCGGGTCGCGTACCTGGTCATCGCCGGCTTCTTCGTGCTCACCCTGCTGGCGGTGCTGGCCGTCGTGCCGGAGGTCGCCGCGGCGGTCGACGGCTCGCCAGCCACCGAGTTGCGGGCGCTGCGGACCTCGCAGGTCTGGCTGGTCGCCGCCACCGGCGCGGTCGGTTTCGCCGGCTTCTTCGCGGTGAACACCTACATCGCTCCGGTCACCACCGACGTCACCGGTCTCTCCGCCGCGACCGTGCCGTGGGCGTTGGTCGCTGTGGGTCTCGGAATGACAGTCGGTAACGCCCTGGGTGGCTGGCTGGCGGACCGTGACCTCCAGCGGAGCATGGTCATCGGCTTCGTGGCGATGATCGTGAGCATCGCCGTGTTCAGCCTCGTGGCGTCGTCCCGCGTCGGCCTGTTCGTGGGCGCGTTCCTGGTCGGTGCGACAAGCCTCTATCTCGGTCCGGTGCTCCAGGCGCGCCTGATCACCGTCGCCCCGGGAGCGCAGCTGATGGGCGCGGCGCTCAACCAGTCGGCCATGAACATCGCGAACAGCCTGGGCGCCGCGCTGGGCAGCGTCGCCATCGCCGCCGGCCTCGGTTACCTCGCGCCGGCCCGGGTGGGCGTCGTGCTGGCGATCGTCGGGTTGATCCTGGGACTGGTCAGCTTCGCCGTCGGTCGACGAACGCGCGAACGGGTCCCGGCCACCGTCTGACGACTGTGCGGGCGGTCCCGGCCACGGTCTGACGAGCGCGCGAGCGGTCCCGGCCACCGTCTCGACCCCGGGCCGGGCCGCCCGCGAGACGCGGTCAGAAGTCGTCGACGCTGACCGTCACCCGGTCGGTGCTCGATCTCCAGTTCGGCACGTTGATCACCTCGTAGCCGCCTCCGCGTTGGCCCACGGTGATCCGGACCAGGCCGAGGTGTGCCGGTGTCGCCGGGATGAAGACGTCCATGCCGGTGATGAAGGTCTGGCTGAAGAACTCCGGCAACGGGCTCGTCAGGTCCGTGACGCCATCGCTGCCGTCGTCGAAGGCGAAGATGCCGATCGTCCTCTTGGCGCGCGGTGTGTTCGCCGCGTTCAGGACATCCCTGCCGTTGATCGAGAGGTGGTCGCCGGCGTCACCCTGGTCGCCCCACCACTCCTTCTGGCGTTGGATCGTGAGCGCCGTGTGCCGGTCGCTGGTGTCGACCAGGGCGCTGAGGCCCTCGCCCGGCTCGCTGGTCGCCAGGCGCAGGAACGAATCAGAGCGGAGGAACGGCTGGACGTAGAAGTGGTGCGTCGCGGCGCCGGGGCGCACGAGGGCGAACTCGTAGCGGGCCGTGGCGAGCACCGGGAGAGGGCCGAACGAGCCGTCGCCACCCAGCGACAACCGATGCGTGGGCCGGTGTGACAGCCGGCCGCCGGTGAGTGGGTTGACCATGTAGACCTCGAGGGTCGCACCGGTGACACCGACGTTGCTCGGGAAGAGCACGGCGCGGCCCGAGACCCGGGCGGTGCCGAAGAGTTGCGGCACGATCCGCGTCGTGTGGGGAGCGCGGCCCCGGAGGAAGCCGAAGATCTCGCCGAACGACTCGGCCGACGACACGGTCTGGGTGTGCGACTGGTCCGGTAGGTGCACGTTCGTCGCGCCGACGACGGTGCGGGCCCTGTCGCCCTCGCCCCAGATCGCGAGCGTGGGAACACCACCGGGCGGGGAGGTCGCGGTGCGTCCGTCCAGGTTGACGTAGTGCGCGACCCGGGCGGCACGCTCCGGAGAACTGTTGAGGTAGCCCTGCGTGACGAAGGTGCCCAGCGAGTGCGCGAGCAGGTCCACCCGGTCCGCGCCGGTGGCCGCCAGCAGGCGGGAGATCCGTGCGTCGAGCCCCGCGAACACCTGGGGCAGGATCGCCGCGATGTTCGGGGAGTCGTACTCGTGAGCTTCGATGATGTCGATCGGGTACCCGTTGCTGGCGAGTCGTTTGGCCTGGGACTCGAACTGCGCCGCCGATCCGGCGCTGCCATGCACGAAGATCACTGGACGGTACGTCGGTGGGGCGACGGCTTCGGCGGCGCGCGGGACGGCGACGGCGGACAGGCTGGCCGCGAGGGCGACCCCGGCCAGCACGGAGAGCAGTCTCCGGCGAGATGTGTGCATCGATCCTCCACCTGGACGACGAAGTATTTGCACTACTAGCGCAAGTATCGTGTCAGGGTGCGGCGCGATGGTCCACACCTTCCGGTCAGCTGACCTTCGTGGCGAGCAGGTCGCCGACGGCGGCGCGGACCGGGTCCGGGTTCGACCAGCTCCAGTTGGGATGCGCGCGGTTGGTGAGCAGTGCCAGGACGAGTTTGCGGTCCGGCGCGACCAGCAGCGAGGGGCCGGCGAACCCGGTGTGGCCGAAGGTCCGGGCCGAGGCGAGCCTCCCCATGAACCAGCTCTGGTTGAGGACGACCCCGAGGCCGTGCGCCGAGGTCCGGTTGGGTCGCTCGGGGTCGATGGCGGGTTTGCCGGCGTTGTGGTTGCTGAGCATCCGCCGCACGGTCGCCGCGGCCAGGATCCGCTTGCCCTGGTAGGTGCCCTCGTCGAGGAGCAGCTGACCGATGGCCGCGAGATCGGCCGCGGAGGCGAAGATGCCGGCGTGGCCAGCGATGCCGCCGAGGTGGTTGGCGACGTCGTCGTGGACGGTGCCCCGCAGCAGGCCCCGGGACGAGCGGGCGTCGGTGGCGACCAGTCGGTTGGCCTTCGAGGTGGTGGACATCCAGCTGCTGGCGTTGAAGCCGGTGTCGCGCAGGCCGAGCGGGCTGGTGAGGTTGGTCCGGAGTGCCTGGTCCAGCCGCTGGCCGGTGACCTTCTCAACGATCTTGCCGGCGACCATGAGCCCGACGCTGGAATAGCGGAACGTGGTGCCCGGCACCGCGCCGGAGACCAGCGGCGTGGTGAGCACGGCGTTCCACCGGGCCGCGTTGTCGGGCAGGCCGGTGACCTTGGCGCCGACGGGGAGGCCGCTGGTGTGGGTGAGCAGCATCTCGACAGTGATCTGCTCCTTGCCCGCGCCGGTGAAGGCGGGCAGGTAGTCACGCACCGGAGCGCCGAGGTCGACCTGCCCCTTGTCGACCTGCTGCAACAGCAGGATGGCCGTGTAGACCTTGGTGACCGAGGCGAGGTCGAAGATGGAGTCCGGGCGCATCGCTACGCGCTGGCTCGCCGTCAACAACTTCGGGCCCGCGCCGTAGCGCAGCGCCTCGCCGACTGCGGTGTGCACAGTCGTCTGGCCGTCCACCAGGACGAGGGCGACCGCACCGGGGAAACCCTTGTGCTGAAACGTCTGCGGTGTGGCTGGCAGGTGTCGCCGGAGCAGGGCGGTCACGTCCTGCGCGTAGGGAGCCTGGCCCGCTGGTGGGGTGCCGCCGCTCGGGGGGACCGGCGCGCCCGGTACGGCGGACGGTGACCTGAGGTCTCCCGCCGAACCGAACCCGACCCGGTTCCCGGCGGCGTCCGTCCCGGTCACCGCGTCGCCGGGACCGGCCGAACCGGGGCCCGACGCGCCGTTGTCGCCGCAGCCGGTGAGGGCGGAGGTCGCGGCGGCCAGGCCGGCCCCGAGCAGAGTACGACGCGCAACGGGCATGCCGGAGATCGTGACAGTAGGCTCTCGGGCGCGCCACCTCACCCGTCCGAACGTCGAACCTCTCCAGCCCATCAGTCAACAGACGGTCATCTGGCAGACACAGCCGGTTGCCGTTCGGGCGGTTGTGCGACGATCGGCGGGCATTACGTCGAACGACCCGTCCACCGGTCTGCCCGCGAACGGTCGCGGACAGTAACCGTGGAGGGCACAAACCTCGTTACCCCCTTGGAGAGCACGATGTCCCTCTCCCCATCCCGGGTCTTCGCAGAGCTGAACGCGGCTCGACCCCCTGACCAGCCGTCCCCGACGATCGGAACGGCCGTCGTGGTCGGCGGCAGCGTCGCCGGTCTGCTGGCCGCCCGGGTGCTGTCCGATTACGCCGACACCGTCGTCATCATCGACCGGGACGACCCGCAGGTGACCGGCGCGCGCCCCGGCGTACCCCAGGGAACCCAGCTGCACGCGCTGCTGCCCGGCGGCCTCTTCCAGTTGGAGCGGCTGTTCCCCGGATTCCGCGACGAGGCACTGGCGCGCGGCGCGATCGAGGCGCCGCCCACGGCCCGGCGCAACTACCTCGACGGGCGTCTGAAGGTCGTCGTCCCCGACGACGCCGACAGTCTGGCGGGCAGTCGGCCGCTGCTGGAGGGCCTGATCCGTCAGCAGGTGCTGCGGCTGCCCAACGTCAAGACGATCACCGCCCGCGCCACCGGCCTCGTGTTCGACGGCACCGCGGTCAGCGGGGTCCGCTGTGAGGTCGGCGGGGTGCCCGGTGTCGAGCGGGCCGACCTCGTGGTGGACGCCATGGGGCGGTCCAGCAAACTGTCGGACTGGCTGGAGCAGGCCGACTGGGACCGGCCCGTCACCCGGCGGATGACAGTGCACCTCAACTACGCGACCGCCCTGTTCCGTCGCCCGGAGGTCACCCCGGCCTCGACGGTCGTGCTCGCACTGAACACCGCCAGGGCGGCGGTCGACGTGGCCGGGGCCGCGTTCTTCGCCATCGAGGACGGCCGGTGGATGGCCATGATGGCCGGTTACGGCAAGGACCGCCCGGGGCGCACCGCCGACGACTTCGTCCGGCGCCTGCGGGAGCAGTTCCCACCGGAGTTCGGCGAGGTCGCCGACCAGGAGATGATCGGTGACGTCCAGACCTACCACCACGCCGACAGCCGGCGACGGGACTTCCACGCGCTCAAGCGGTTACCGGCCGGCCTGATCAGCGTCGGCGACGCCGTCGCGTCGTTCAACCCGGTGTACGGGCAGGGCATGACGGCGGCGGCCCTGCACGCGGCCTGCCTGTCGACGTACCTCCGGTCCGGTCCGGATCTGCGGGCGCCCGCGCGCCACTACCTCGCGCTCCAGAAGGTGGTGGTCGACGCCGCCTGGTCGCTGTCGACCTCGGCGGATCTGGCGTTGCCGCACGTCGACGGGCCCTACCCGCGCGGCTACCGGCTCTCCAGATGGGCCAGTGGGCAGATCATCGCGGCGACCGTCACGGATGTGACGACCGCGCGGCGGTTCAACGACGTGGTCTCCATGCGCGAGCACCCGAGCTCGCTGGCCCGACCCGGCGTGCTCCTGGGAGCCCTGCGCGCCAATCGGCGCGCACGCTGAGCGGCTGACCCGGCGGCCTCGTCGCGAGGCCGCCGGGACCGCACACTAGCGGGGCAGCTTGCGGAGGATGTCGACCACGAAGCGGTGGTCGTCCAGCTGCGGCAGCCCGGAGACGCCGACCCAGCCCACCACACCGGTGCCGCGCACGCGCAGGGGCACCGCGCCCCCGGCCGCCGCGTACCGCGAGGCCGGCAGCCCGAACCGCTCGGCCAGCGTCACCTGCTTGTCCTGGCACAGCCGCGCCATGTAGAGCGAGGAGTGCTCGAAGCGCATCACCACCCGCCCCTTGCGGCGCAGCCACGCGTCGTTGTCCGCCGTCGAGCCCGGCAGGCCACAGTGGAACAGCTGCCGTCCGGCCCGCCACACCCCCACCGAGACCGGCAGCTGCTGCTCGGTCGCCGCGGCGACGGCGCGCATCCCCAGCTCGTACGCGTCGGTCTCGGACAGGCCCGCGAGCTCCAGCTCGTCCTCCTCGCGCAGCAGCTCGTCGAGCGTCGGCCACGATTCACGGTCAGCTGACATGTTTCTTCTCCTCATGGTGCGGGTCGGTCATCCGCCTTGTGCGGGGGCGGTCATCCGCCTTGTGCGGGGCGATCACCAGGCGCAGGGCGCGTAGTCCTTCAGGAAACAGCCGTACAGGTCCTCGCCCTGCTCGCCGCGGACGATCGGGTCGTACACCCGGGCCGCGCCGTCGACCAGGTCCAGGGGGGCGTGGAAGCCCTCGTCGGCCAGCCGCATCTTCGTCGGGTGCGGACGCTCGTCGGTGATCCAGCCGGTGTCGACGCTGGTCATCAGGATGCCGTCGGTCAACATCTCCTCGGCGCTGGTGCGCGTCAGCATGTTCAGCGCAGCCTTGGCCATGTTGGTGTGCGGGTGCCCCGGCCCCTTGTAACCGCGGCCGAACTGGCCCTCCATCGCCGACACGTTCACCACGTACTTGCGGCGGGCCGACGCGGCGGCCATCACCGGGCGCAATCGGCTGACCAGCACGAACGGCGCGGTGACGTTGCACAGCTGCACTTCGAGCAGCTCGACCGGGTCCACCTCCTGGACCCGCTGCACCCAGCTGTTGACCGAGTCGAGGTCGGGCACGAGCCCGCCGGCGTCGATGGCCGTGGACGCCGCGATCCGTTCCGGCGACGCCGAGCCGCTGGTGAGTGCCAGCGCGGTGAGCGCGTGCGGGGTGAGCGCCGTCGACTGTGGTCCGGCGGTCAGGCTGCCCACCGGGCCACCCTGCCCGTCCGGCTTGGCGAACGTGATCAGCTCCGGTAGCGGGCCGTCCGGCAGGGCCGCGGCCTCCGCGGCGATGAGCTGCGCGTACGCCCCGGGGGATCGGCGGACGGTCTGCGCCGCGTTGTTGATCAGGATGTCGAGCGGGCCCTGGCTGCTGACGTCGTCGGCGAGGGCGATCACCTGGGCGGGGTCGCGCAGGTCGATTCCGACGATACGCAGCCGGTGCAGCCAGTCCGCGCTGTCGGGCATCGCGGCGAACCTGCGGACCGCGTCGTGCGGGAACCGCGTCGTCACGGTCGTGTGCGCGCCGTCGCGCAGCAGCCGCAGCGCGATGTACATGCCGATCTTGGCCCGGCCCCCGGTCAGCAGCGCACGTCGACCGGTCAGGTCGGTACGGGCGTCGCGGCGCTCCCGGTTGAGCGCGGCGCAGGACGGGCAGAGCTGGTGGTAGAAGGCGTCCACCTCGCGGTAGCGCTGCTTGCAGACGTAGCAACCGCGGGGGTTGTGTAGGAAGCCCGCCGTCTCGCCAGCGACTGACGACGCGAGTGGAATGCCCTGCGTCTCGTCGTCGATCCGCCCCGGAGCGCCGGTGGCGGTGGCCTCCGTCACGGCCCGGTCGGCGGCGAGGATGGCGTCCCGCCGCTCCTCCCGCCGCCGCTGCTTGATCACCTTGTAGAGCCGGGCGGTGGCCCGCTGCACCCGCACCACGTCGGGGTGGTCGGAGGGCAGCGCCTCCAACGCCTCGAAGACGCTGAGGCAGGCCTCCAGCCGGCTTCGGTCAATACCCTCTTGACCGTTTTCGGTAATGTTGTCCACCGTCATGCGTCGTTGTCTCGTCCCGTATCCCGTGCCGGCTCCAGCCGGCCCGCCCCAAGTCCGACCCGAAACGGTACGCGCCCCACGGGCTCCGACGCACCTTGCGGCCTGCCCGGGGTGGCGCGTTTCGCGGCGCCGTCAGTCCGCGTCGGCCTGGCCGAGACGCCAGTAGCCCATGAAGGCCACCGCCCGCCGGTCCAGACCCCGCTCGGCGACCAGGTGCCGGCGCAGGTGACGGATGACGCCGGCCTCCCCGGCCAGCCACGCGTAGAGCGGCGCCGAGGCCACCACCTCGGGCACCTCCCAGAGGATCTCGGTGTCCACGTCCACGTCCGGCACGGGCTGGGCGGCGGTCGGCGCGCCGGGGGCCAGCAGCTCCCCGGCCGCGGCGACGACGGCGGGCACCAGTCGGCTGCCGTGACCGTCGGTGCCCCGGGCCAGCCAGCGAACCCCGACGCCGGGGGGCGTCACCAGCGGCAACACGTCGGCGGCGTCGGGCACCTCCAACACGACGATGCCCCGGGCGTCGAGGGGTAGCCGCTCACAGATGCCGCTGATCGCCGGCACGGCGGTCTCGTCCCCGGCCAGCAGCAGAGGGGCGCCCGTGGACTGTCGAAACTCGACCCCGCCGTGGTTGCCGTCGAAGCCGGCGTCCGGCCCGACCAGGGCGATCTCGTCGCCGACGCCGGTCCGCCGAGCCCAGCGCGTCGCCGGACCACTGTCGCCGTGCAGCACCAGGTCGACGTCGACCTCGGCCAGGTGCGGTCGGACCGCCCGCACGGTGTAGGTACGGATCGGGTTGCGCTGGTGCTCCGGCAGGGAGCGCCACGTCGCGTACCAGTCCGCGCCGTCCGGCAGGGTCGCCGCGCGCTGACCGGGCAGCGGCAGCGCCAGTTTGATCCGCTGGTCGTAACCGTTGTCGGCGAAGCGGTCCAGGTCCGCCCCGGTGAAGGTCACCCGGGTGAAGGACGGGCTGAGTCGGCGTACCGCGCGGACGGTGACGGCGAACACGCGCCACGGGGCGATGGGCAGGGTCTCGGTCATGGTGCCTCTCTCGACTCGGGCCGGCGTCTACCGGGTGGTGCTCGCCACGGCGCGGGACCGCCACAGCAACCAGACGAAGTACGGGGTACCGATCATGGCGGTGACCAGGCCGGCGGGGATCTGGGCCGGAGCGATGACCGTCCGGCCGAGGGTGTCGGCGATGCTGACCAGCGCAGCGCCGAGCAGGGCGGCCACCGGGAGCACCCGGGAGTGCCGCCCGCCGACCAGCGCCCGCGCGGCGTGCGGGGCGACCAGGCCGACGAAGCCGATGACCCCGACGGCCGAGACGGCGGTGGAGGTGAGCAGCGCCGCCGCGCCCAGCGCGATCAACCGGGTGCGTTCCAGGCGGACGCCGAGCACCCGGGGGGTGTCGTCGTCCAGCGACATCAGGTCGAGTTCCCGGCGGGCGGCGACCACGGCCGGGGTGAGCACCAGCAGGGCGATCAGCACCGGCAGCACCTGGGTGGGCATCCGACCGTAGGTGGAGCCGGACAGCCAGGTCAGCGCCTTCCCGGTGTTCCACGGGTCGAAGGCGACGACCAGGTAGGTGATGACCGCCATGCCGCCCTGCCAGGCGCCGAAACCGATCAGCACCAGTCGGTCGGAGCTCAGTCCGCCGCGCCAGGCCAGGCCGTAGACCAGGGCGAACGCCAGCATCGCGCCGAGCCCGGCGACGCCGGAGACGGCCCACACCCCGGCCAGCGGCACGAAGGTGAGCAGCGAGACGGCGCCGAGCCCGGCGCCGGCGGTGATACCGAGGATGCCGGGTTCGGCCAGCGGATTGCGGCAGACCGCCTGCACTGTGGTGCCGGCGACCGCGAGCGCCGCGCCGGCCAGGACCGCCGCGGCGACGCGCGGCCACCGCTGGTCCAGCACGAAGGTGTACGCCGGCCCGGTGCTGCCGTTGACCCAGTTGACGACGTCACCGAGCAGCACCCAGGTGTCACCGGCCAACATGCCGACCGTCACGGCGCAGACGGTCAGGACGGCGGTGACGGCGACGACGCCGCGGTGGAAGGCGGCGGAGCGGACGGCCGCGTGACCGCCGGGCGGACGACGGGTGGGGCCCGCGTCTCGGTGTCGGCGGGCCAGCCAGATGAGGATCGCCGCGCCGAACAGCGTGGTGACCACGCCGGTGGGGATGTCGACGCCGGCCTGCCCGCCCATCACGGCCCTCAGCAGGACGTCGGAGCCGAGCACGATGATGACCCCGGCGATGCCGGACAACGGCAGCAGGACGCGGTGCCGGTGCACCCGCGGCACCACGGGGGCGAGCAGCCGGACGATCACCGGGGCGCACAGGCCGACGAAGCCGACCGGGCCGGTGAGGGTGACGGCCGCGGCGGAGAGCAGCACGGCCAGCACCATGACGGTGAGCCGGGTGCGTCGTACGTCGAGGCCGAGCACCGTGGCGGTGTCGTCGCCGAGGGCGAGAATGTCGAGGCGGTGCCCGAGCAGCACGAGCACGACGGCGGCGCCGACGATCACCGGAGCGAGTTGGGTCAGGGCGGTCAGGTCGCTCTGCACCAGCGAGCCGTTCCCCCAGGCGAACAGCCCGATGGTGGCCTGCTCGAACAGGAGCAGCAGCAGTGTTGTCACCGACCCGAGCGCCAGCGCGGTTGCCGAGCCGGCGAGGATCAGCCGGGTGGTGCCGGCCTGCCCGCCGGAGGACATCGCCATCACCAGGCCGGCGGCGGCCAGCCCGCCGCAGAAGGCGAGGCCGCCGGCGGGCAGCGCGGGCAGCGAGACGCCGAACGCGGCGACCGCGACGATGGCCAGGTGGGCTCCCGCGTTGACCGCGAGGGTGTCGGGGGAGGCGAGCGGGTTGCGGGCGATCGACTGCAACGCCGCTCCGGCGAACCCGAGCGCGACGCCGATGGCCAACCCGGCGAGCAGTCGGGGCAGCCGGGACGCGATCAGGACGCGGGCCGCCTCGTCGTCGGCGCCGGTGGCGAGCCGCAGCAGGTCGAGGGCGCCGACGTTCGAGGTGCCCTGGGTGAGGTGTACCGCGCCGACCACGAGCAGCAGCAGGATCGCGGCGACGAAGACACCGGCGACGCGGGGCGCGGCCGGGCGTCCGCCCGGAGCCGGCCGGGTGGCCGGCTCCGGGCGTGGGGGTGCGTTCAGCACGCTCACACCGTGTACGTCTTGACGAGTTCGTCGATGTACTGCTTGCCGGAGAGCGGCCCGCCGAAGGTCCAGATGCCGTTGGGCATCTTGTGCAGGTTGCCCTGCCGCACGAAGGGCAGCGACTTCCAGATGGCGTTGCCGGCGAGACCGTCGGCGAACACGTCGTCGCCGTCGGAGGCGTTGTAGAAGAGGTGCATGTTCGGATCCTTGAGGACCGTCATGCCCTCGACGTCGGTCTGGCCGAGGCCCCACGCCTCATCGGTCTTGCCGGTCCAGGCGTTGGTCAGGCCGAGCTGGATGCCGATCTGGGACACCAGCGCGCCCTTGCCGAACATCCGGATGCTGACGGTGCTGCCTTCCTTCCAGCCGTCGGCGATGGCGAACGGCCGGCCGGCGGCACCCGCGTCGGCGATCTTCTTCTTGCCGTCGGCGATGGCCGCGTCGAAGTCGGCGAGCAGCTTCTCCGCCTCGGTGGTCTTGCCGACCGCCTTCGCGATCATGTTGAGGTCGTTGCGCATCCGGCCGAGGTTGTCGGTGGCGTCACTGCCCTTGGCGACCACGACGGGCACGAACTTCTCCAGCTGACTGACCATGTTGGCGCCCCGGTCGTCCTCCATCACGACGAGGTCGGGCTGGAGGGCGACGATCGAGTCGACGCTGGGCTCGCCACGGGTGCCGACGTCCTTGACGCCCGGGTCGAGCTTCGCGGAGGTGACCCAGGTGCCGTAGCCCTTGGGGTCGGCGACACCGACGGGCATGACGCCGAGGCTGACCAGCATCTCGACCTCGCCCCACTCCAGCCCGACGACCTTGGTCGCCGGTGCCTTGAGGGTGATCTCCTTGCCCCGGCTGTCGGTGAGGGTGACCGGACCGCTGGCCGCCGAGGCGGAGGTCTCGGGGGAGGCGGCGTTCTCGGTGGTGCCGCAGGCGCTGAGCGTCAGCGCGGCCACGACGGCGAGGAGGGCTGTGAAACGGGTACGGGTCATGACGGTCTTTCTCTGCTGTGGATGAGGGGTGTTCAGACCAGGGCGCGGATCTGGTGCCGCCCGACGGGGCGGGTGGTGACCAGTCCGCTGACCGGATCGGTGGTCACCTCGATGCGGATCCCGTAGGTCTCGGTGAGGGCGTTCTCGGTGAACACGGTTGCCGGGGTGCCGGTGGCGCGGACCCGGCCCTGGTGCAACAGGACCACCTCGTCCGCCACGGCGGCTGCCTGGTTGAGGTCGTGCAGCACGACGCCGACGGCGACGCCGTGATCGTCCGCGAGGTCACGGACCAGGTCGAGGATCTCCACCTGGTAGCGCAGGTCGAGAAACGTGGTGGGCTCGTCGAGGAGCAGGACCGGAGTGTCCTGGGCGAGGCAGGTGGCCAACCAGACCCGCTGCAACTCGCCCCCGGAGAGTTCGTCGACGGGACGATCGGCCATCGCGGCGACGCCGGTGACGTCCATGGCGCGGGCGATGGCGGCGGGACCGTCCGGGTCCTCAGTACGCCAGCGCCCCCGGTAGGGGTGGCGACCGTAGCCGACGACGTCGCGGACGGTGACCCCGCTGGGTACCGGCCGGCTCTGGGCGAGCAGTGTGACCCGCCGGGCGAACTCCCGGGCCGGGAGGCCGGCGGCCGTGACGCCGTCGGCGAGGTGCACGGTTCCGGCCTCGATCGGGTGCAGTCGGGCCAGGGCCCGCAGCAGCGTGGACTTGCCGCTGCCGTTGGGCCCCACCAGTGCCGTGACGGCACCCGCACGGAGGTTGATCACCGCACCGTGCACCACCGGCACACCGTGATAACCCAGACGGAGGTCGACGCCGGACAGGCTGCGCTCCCCGTTGACCGACGCCAACTCGCTCTGCATGAGGTTAGGCTAACCTAACCCGATCAAGGCCTGTCAAGTAGGCCGCGGGCCCGTGACCAGCCTGGCGGACCGGTGGTCGTCGGGCCCGTGCGTGCGTGAGGGATGCTGGGTCCGTGCAGATCACCACCCTCGGCCCACTCGCCGTCGACGGCCAGCCCGTTCGGGGTGAACGGTTGGCGGCGGTGCTCCGCGCGCTCGTCGACGCGCGGGGGCGGGCGGTCTCCGTGAACCTGCTCGTGGACGCCGTCTGGGACGGCGCGCCACCCGACGACGCGACCGGCGCGGTCCAGGCGCTCGTGTCCCGGGTGCGCCGTCTCGGGTTGCCAGTGGTCGCGGTGCCGGGCGGATACCGGCTGCCCGCCGAGGAGATCGCCGTCGACGCGGTCGAGGCGCGCGCCCTCGTCGACCAGGCGCGCACCGTGCTCAGGTGCGGTGACAGTCGTGCCGCCCGCGGCCTGGCCGATCAGGCGCGGGCCCTGTTCCCCGAGGTGCCGGAGCTGGTCAGCGCCGAGGACACCCGGCTGTTCGCGGACGTCGCCGCGCTACGCGCGCAGGCGGCACTCGCCGGCGTGGGCCCGTTCGACGAGGTCGACCTGGGCCGGCTCATCGCACGTACGCCGCCGGACGAGCCGTCCGCCGCCCTGCTCGTCAGGGTGCTGGCCGCCCAGGGGCGGGAGGCGGAGGCGCTGGAGGTGGTCGAGCGGTTGCGCGCCGACCTGGCCGACCGGTACGGCACCGACCCGTCGCCCGTGATCACGGACGTCCACCTGGCGTTGCTGCGCGGCGAACTCACCGCTCCGCCCATGGCGACGCCGCCCCGGCAACCGGCGCGGATCACGCTGCCCGCCGCGTGGCGTCGTGCCATGGCCGCCCTCGTCGGGCGGGAGCGGGACGTCGAGGCCATCACCGGCGCGCTCACCGAGACACCCGTCGTGACGATCGTGGCGACCGGCGGGGCGGGCAAGACCCGGCTCGCCGCCGAGGTGGCGAGGCGCACGGCGGCGGCCGGGCGGGCGGTACGCGTGATCGAACTCGCTGGCCTGCGCTCGCCCGACGAGGTGCTGCCCACTGTGCTCGCCGCGCTCGGCGGTGCCGACACCACGGCGACCGGCGGCAACCTGGGTCTGGAACGGCGGGTCCTCAGCCCCGAGGAGCGGCTGCGCGCCGTCGCGCCGGACCTCGACGGGCTGGTGGTGCTGGACAACTGCGAGCACGTGCTCGACGCGGTGGCCGTCGTCGTCGCGGACCTGGTCGCGGCGGCGTCGCCGGAGGTCGCGGTGCTCGCGACGAGCCGCGCCCCACTGGGCCTGGTCGGCGAGCTGGTGCACCGGCTGACCGCGTTGCCGGACGCCGACGCGCTCGCGCTGGTCGAGTCCCGGGCACGGGCCGGTGGCGCCGTACCGACCTGGGACACCGAGCGGGCGCTCGTCCTGTGCCACCGGCTCGACAACCTGCCGTTGGCCCTCGAACTGGCCGCCGCGCGACTGCGGCACATGCCGATCGACGACGTGCTCGCCGGGCTGACCGACCGGTTCGCGCTGCTCGACGACGCCCTGCGCGGCCTGCCCGAACGGCACGCCAGCCTGTGGGCGCTCGTCGACTGGAGCAGGGAACTGCTCGCCGAGGCCGACCGCGATCTGCTCCAGCGGGTCGCGGTCATCCCCGCGCCGTTCACCGCGGACCTCGCCGCCGCCGTCGCGCAGGCTCCGGACGTACGTCGCGGCCTGGCGACCCTCGTCGAACAGTCCCTGTTGACCCTGGTCGAGGGCGATGGTCCGCCGCGGTACCGCATGCTTGAAACGGTCCGTGAGTACGGCGAGGCCCGGCTGGACGCGGCCGGTGACCGGGACCAGGCCATGACCGGCCTGGTCGGCTGGGCGCGGGAGCAGGCCGTCGCACTGGCCGGCCGCTTCATCGGCCCCGGCCAGGTGGAGGCGCTGCACCGTTGCGCCGCCGAGCAGGACAACCTGGTCGCGGGCCTGCGATGGGCGATGGCAGCGGACGACGAGCCGGCCGCCGTCGACGTCGCCACCGCGCTGTTCCACCTCTGGTCGGTGCGGGGCCTGCACCTCGAGGTCCTCGCCTGGGCGCGCGGGCTGCTGCACATCGACGAGCCGCAGCGACGGCTGCGGTCGGCGATCCTGCGCGGTACGGCCAGCGGCCGGCCGCTGCCCAACGCCGACCGACTCGCCTGGACGTGTGTGGTGATCAGCGTGAACGCGGGCATCAGCGCCGACCTGCGGCCCGCCGTGCTCGCCCGCCGGGCCCTGCGGACGCTCCAGGCCGAACGGCCCGCCGAGGTGTCGCCCCGGCTGACCGCTCTCGCGTCGGCGTTGCCCGGCTTCGACGCGTCCGATCTGGAGCAGAGCTTGAAGAGCGCCACCGAGTTGGTCGCACACCCCGACCCGTACGTGCAAGGGCTCGGGCTGTTCGCCCGCGCGGCGGTACGGGAGAACGGCGGCCAGCCGGAGACGTCGATCAGTGACGCCGAGCAGGCGTACCACCGCTTCGAGGTTGTCGGCGACCACTGGGGCATGGCGATGGCGGCAGGTGCCGTCGGGCAGTTCCTGGTCCCGGGCGCAGATGCCCGGTCGGCCGAGTGGCTGACGCGCAGCGTGAAACACATGGAACTGGTCGGCGCCGTGCAGGACGCGCGGTCGATCCGACTCCGGCTGGACGTGCAGCTCGCACTCACCGGCGACGCGGACGCGGAGCGGCGACTGGGCGAGACGGCCAGACCGGGTCAGGCCGAGCAGATGGACGCCGCGCAGGCACTGCTCGGCCTGGCGCACCTCGCCTGGCAGCGCGGGCGCTACGACGAGGCGCTCGCCCACATCGACGAGATGACCCGAATCCTCGCCGGCTGGGCCGGGCCGCAGCCACAGCCGCGCGTGATGCTCCGCGCCGCGGCGGCGGTCCTCTGCCTGCGGGTGGCCCAGGCTCGGCCGGTGCCGGGAAACGACGTCGCCGTCCAGGCCGCCGCGATGCTGTCGCTCACCCGCGACGACGCGCTGACCTCACGGGACCTGCCGGTGATCGGGGCGTGGGCGTCGGGCGGAGCGGAACTCGCGGCGTACCGGGGTGACGCCGACACCGCCCGCGAACTGTCCGTACTCGCGAAGCGGATCGGCACCCACATCGAGATGTTCTTCCCCACCGGGAGCAGCGAACGGCTCAACGCCATCCTCGGGGACGAGGAAGAGCGTGAGCCGTTGCTGACCGTGTGGCGCGAGCGGCCGCCCGCCGCAGCCATCAGCCGGATCCGCGAGCTGATGGACGACCTGCTCGCCTGACTAGACCTTCTTGCGGTACGCGCGCAGCGCCAGCGGCATGAACAGCACCACGAAGCCGGCGCACCAGGCGAGCGTCCACCAGACGTGGTTGCCCAGCGGGGTGCCGAGGAACAGCCCGCGCACCGATGCCACCAGGTGGGTCATCGGGTTGACGTCCACGAACGCCTGCATCCAGCCCGGCAGGGTGTCGGCACCGACGAACACGTTGGACGCGAAGCTCAGCGGCATGATCAGCGCGAACATCACACCCTGCACGGCGCCGGCGGTGCGCACCTTCATCGACACGAGCACCGGCAGCCAGCTCAGGCAGAGCGCGAACAGCACCGCGAGCAGACACCCGGCGATCGCCCGGAACGGGTCGGTGTCGATCCGGAAACCCATCACGTAGCCGATCGCCAGGGTCGACACCGTGACGATCACGTACCGGACGACGTCGCCGAGGACCGCGCCGACCAGTGGTGCGGAGCGGGGGATCGGCAACGACCGGAACCGGTCGAAGATGCCCTTGGCGATGTCGGTGTTGAGGTTGACACCGATCGCGATGGCGCCCGTCGCGATCGTCTGCGCCAGGATGCCGGGCAGCAGGAACTGCAGGTAGTCGTGGGTCGAGCCGGCGACGGCGCCGCCGAAGACGTACACGAAGATGATGAGGAACAGCACCGGTTGCAGGGTGACGTCGATGAGCGCCTCGGGCGTACGCCAGGTCTTGATGAGGCTGCGCTTCGCGAGCGCCAACGAGTGCCGGACCAGCCGGAACGGCCGAGGGTTCGGCGCGGAGTTCGACAGCGCGCGGCTTCTCGGGGGCGCTGTGTCGGTCAGAGTGCTCATACCGCGACCTCCATGGGGCGGGTGGTGTCGTCTTCGGACGCCGTACGCCCGGTGAGAGTGAAGAACACCTCGTCGAGGCTCGGCAGGTGCAGGGAGAGTTCGGTGACCGCGATGCCGGCAGCGGCGAACCGCGCGACGCTCTCGGTCAGGGCCGCGTCGTCGGTGACCGGCACCGCGAGCACTCCCTTGCGGATCTCGTCGGCCTGCGCGCCGGAGCCGACCTGGGTCAGGATCTCCGCGGTGCGGGGCAGCTGCGCCGGGTCGGACGGGCGGACCTCCAGGGTCTGCCCGCCGACCACCCGCTTGAGCCCCTCGGGGGTGTCGTGGGCGATGACCCGACCGTGGTCGATCACCGTGATCGCGTCGGCGAGCGCGTCGGCCTCCTCCAGGTACTGGGTGGTGAGCAGCACCGTCGAGCCGTTGTTGACCAGCGACCGGACCACGTCCCACATGTCCTCGCGCTTGGCCGGGTCGAGCCCGGTCGTCGGCTCGTCCAGGAAGATCACGTCGGGGGAGCCGACCAGGCTGGCGGCCAGGTCCAGCCGCCGCCGCATGCCGCCGGAGTAGGTCTTCGCCGGCCGGTTCGCGGCATCGGTCAGGTCGAACCAGTCGAGCAGTTCGGCGGCCCGCCGCCGGGCCCCGGTGCGTCCCAGCTCCAGCAGGGTGCCGAACAGCTCCAGGTTCTGCCGCCCGGTCAGGTCCTCGTCGACCGAGGCGTACTGGCCGGTGAGGCCGATGCTCTGCCGAACGCGCTCGGCGTCCCGTACCACGTCGAAACCGCTGATTCGGGCGGTTCCGCCGTCCGGGGTGAGCAGGGTGGAGAGGATGCGGACGGCGGTGGTCTTACCGGCGCCGTTGGGGCCGAGCACCCCGAGCACCGTCCCGCGGGGTACGGCGAGGTCCACGCCCTGCAGCGCCCTCGTCTTCCCGAATGTCTTCACGAGGCCCTCGGCCTCGATCACCAGGTCAGCTGTCATGCGCCGAGTCTGCGCGGGCCGGCTGACACCGCCCCGACACGGCACCGACACCGACCGACACGGGCTGACATCGGAGCCGCCGAGGAGGCACGCACATCCACACCGACGGGCGCTGTGCTATGCCCGGGTGGGTCGTGTTTCGGTCTCGGCGCGCAGCACGGGCGCGAACGACGCCGAGTGATCGTGCCCGGAGGCGCAGGTCTGTTGTGTCTCGGCGATGAACACGTGCGGCGAGACGCCGGTGAGCCGGACGCACTCGCGTGTGAGGTGAGGCTGGTCCGCGTAGCCGGCGCGGAGGGCGAGCAGCCCGAGCCCGTCGTCCGTCGCCGCGAGGCCCTGGGCGATCGCCTGCTGGACGAGCGCGAGGAAGCCCTGAAAGCGCAGTATCCGGTGCAGCGACTTCGGCGCGAGCCCGATCGCCGTCCGGCAGCGGCGCCGCAGCTGCGTCTCGGAGATGTGCAGAGACGCCCTCAGCGACGTCACGTCGACCGTGCGCCACGGCATGAGACCGCGCACCGCCTCGGACACGAGCGAGTCTGCGGGCTGGCCGGCGCTGGCGCGCTCCTGCACGTAGAGCTGCACGGCGGCGAGCGCTTCCTGGAGCGAGGCCGCCGTGCCGACCACGTCGCCGAGTGCGGCGGCAGAGCGGCCCCACAGCTGTTCGGCGTCCAGTGTGAGTCCGACGACCTCGGACGTGGGCTGTCCCGCGACCATCGGGAAGGCGCCTGGCACGAAGCGCACGCCGAGAATCGTGGTGCCCGGCTGAAGTACCTCGACCAGCGGCTCGGTAAGCGGGCCGATCACCTGCGGGGCCGCGCCAACCCTGCATACGAGTTCGACAGCGCCGCTGGGGATGCGCCGGTGGACGTACGGCGCGGCGTCGCGCCCGACCTGCTGCACCCAGACCGACGAGACGAGCTCGCGCAACGCCGGAGCGGGCGAGCGCTCGACGTAGCTCTGCCCGCCCGCGGCGGGGGCGGAGAACGGGTCGCTGGTCACGTGACCAGTATGTCGCGCGCGGGTTGGTCGGCCGCGAGAAGGACGCCCGGTTTGTTCAAGAGCGCGGAGCGAATCCGGCCGTACGGTTTGGCCATGTTCGACTTCACGACCTTCTGTTTGACGGGGCCGCCGACACCCGACCGCCGACCGGGCCCCGCTCAACCACCCCAAGATCGACGCCAGGGCCCGGCCCGTGCGAGCGCACGGTGAACGCGACCAGCCAAGGCCGGCTCTGGAGCAGCGATCCGCAGGGCTGGGCGCAGACCGCGGAGGGCCGCATCCGGCCGCTGTACGTGCGTGTGCTCGAACGCCTTCACCTTCGCCCCGGCACGCGGCTCCTCGACGTTGGCTGCGGCTCGGGCCTGTTCGCGGAGCTTGCCGCCCAGCGCGGCGCTGACGTCGTCGGGCTGGACGCGGCCCCGGGACTCGTCGAGTACGCACGCCGCCGGCGCCCGGCGGCCCGCTACGTCGTCGACGACATGGAGCACATACCGTTCAGCGACAGCGGCTTCGATATCGTCACCGCGTTCAACTCGGTGCTCTACGCCGCCGACCCCCGCCACGCGCTCGCCGAGATCACGCGCGTGACCGCCCCCGCAGGCTGTGCCGTCGTAACCGTAGGCGTCGGTCCCGAACAGGCCGAAAGCGCAGCGCTGATCAATCCACTGGCTCCGCACGACGAAGTGCCCGACCGCAGCACCCTCGACCTCGCCGACGCGGACGCGGCTCGCAGCGCCCTGCTCGACGCCGGGTTCG
Organism: Micromonospora vinacea; assembly: GCF_015751785.1. Classification (NCBI taxonomy): domain Bacteria; kingdom Bacillati; phylum Actinomycetota; class Actinomycetes; order Micromonosporales; family Micromonosporaceae; genus Micromonospora; species Micromonospora vinacea. The sequence continues at coordinate 4,788,328 of NZ_JADOTY010000001.1, forward strand.
CATCCGTCACGTCGACCGACATTGCGTTCGACATCGAATTCAACGACCAGAACGAGGCGATCGCCGCCCAGATGCCGGCCGGCCCAGTCACCGCGGCGGTCCGCCACTCCGGCCGCGCGGCCGTGGAAGCGGCGCTGGGGTCCTTCTTCGCGCCGCGATCACGGGCCGACGGGACCATCCGCCTGGGCCTCGTCTTCCGCTGCTATCTCGCGCAGCGGGCGCGATGACCCGCGGGTTCGGCGTGGGCGGTCCGGCCCTGCCGAATGACGACCCCACGAAGGACGACCAACCAACGAGAAGGGAACCACGATCATGAAACTGACGACCACCACGCAGGTGTCTGTCGACGGCGTGATGCAGGCAAACGGCGGGCGGCATCCGATCCTCGACCCTGGAATGGAGCGCGGCGGATGGGCCCGGCCGCTTTTCGACAACGAGGCCATGACGTTCGTCGACCAGACCTACCAGCGCGCTGACGCGTTCCTGTTCGGTCGGCGGACCTACGAACTGTTCGCCGGCTACTGGGGCGTGAGGGAAGACCTGGAAAACCCCATCGTCGGTGCCTTGAACACCAAGCCCAAATACGTCGCATCGACCACGCTCACCGACCCGCAATGGGCGAACACGACCGCCCTCTCCGGTGACCCCGCGGCGGCCATCCGCGAGCTGAAAGCCAAGCCGGCGGGTGAGCTGCAGGTGCACGGCAGCGCCATCCTGACCCGGTGGCTGCTCGAAAACGACCTCGTCGATGAGATGAACCTGCTCATCGTCCCGGTGGTCGTCGGCCAAGGCATGCGCATGTTCCCCGACACCGGCCCAGACATCGCACTGGACCTGGTCGACTCGCAAGTCTTCCCGAAGGGCATAACGCTCCAGGTCTACCGACCCGCCGGGCGCCCGCAGTACGCCACCACCTGAAACACGACAAGGGGTGCCGCAGTCCGTCAGAGCTGACTATTCGTGGGCCCGGCTGCTGCATCGACCGCTGGGCCGCGCTCCGCTGGGGTCGATGGCGTCGACGAGTGACCGCGCCGCCGTCAAGCCATCCACCGCTAGGCGACCAGCTGAGGCGGGCACGCCGCGGTCGGTCCACTCCTGAGCCACGGTGACCCGTCACCCCCCTCGACCTCGCACACGAAGAACAGCCCAGTGCGCTTGCGCTGCGAAAACAGCACGGTCAAGCGCTGACCTTTCAACGGATGGAAGGCGTGAGTGATCATCAATTAGTCCGAAGAGTACCTTGACTGACGAGCTGTATAGGGCACGGGTTCCGACGGTCGGCGTCACGATATGCTGGCCACGGCAGAGCGCCTGCCAGTGCCCGATGTGGTGGCCCACGCCCGACCACATGCCTGGGGCCAAGAGTCTCCGACTCCGCGCCGATCCGTCGACTCCTGGCGTGCCGGTCACGCCGCCCGTTCGGTGGAGTGCGTGGGGCTGCACCGGAGGCGTCATGTCTGATCCCATCCCCCGGCGGACCCCGGCTCCGGGACGCGCCCGCAAGCGCGCCATCCGTGAACATGCAGCCCGGGCTGGCGTCGCCTACTCGGAGGCCGCCCGGCAGCTCGAGTCGGTCGGCCTTCGGCCCGGCGAAACCCTCTCCAGGTACGGGCGGACGATCTATCCGATCGGGTTCGACCCGCACCGCCAACTGCTCGTCGAACGCCGTGAGCGACGGTCGTTCGAGGAGCGGGTGGCGGACACCAGGCGGGCCGCGGTCCTGCCGCATGGCCGCGCGCGGCACCTCGTCGAGCGGTTCCCGCCCAGCCGTGGGCGTACCGGCAGCGGGGTGGGCTCGCTCTATCACGGCGAGGGCCGCGAGGAACTGCTCGCGATGCTGTACATCGTGATCGTGGCCGAGTCGCCAGGGTTGCTGCCCGAGGTGGGGGACCTCGCCTGGATCGCGGAACTCGGCGAGGACACCGCGCTCGACACGGCCTGCGCCGACATCGACCGCGAGGCCCGCCGCCTGCTCGACCAGGAGCCACTGGCCCTCTGGTCGCGCATCCAGCAGGCGCTGACCACTGTCGAACGTAGCGTGGACGGGCAGGTCCGCCAGGAGGCGATCCGGCAGACCGCGCTGTTGAGCACGATGATGACGCCGCGTCTCGGGTCCGCGGGCGAGCCGTACGTTCCGGGGCTGCCCGTTGCCGGTGCCCGGCAGATCCTCGACGCGTTGCTCATCGTCGCCGACGACGGACACGCGCCGGGCACCCGGGTACGCCTGCTCAGGCAGCCGCACCACGCGGGGTCGGCCACGATCATCGGTGCCCGGTGGGGTCGGTCAGGTCCGCCGGTGGGCTATCTCGTGTGGCTCGACGGGGCGACGGCGCCGCTGTCGGCCCACCCCGACGACCTGATTGTCCTGGCCCACCAGGAGACCACTCCGCGCTGAGCCAGGGCCTGCCTCGGTGGTGCCCGCATCGTCTCTTCCAGGCCCCGGTCAGATCCTCCTGAACAGCTTCGTTGTCTAGACCGCCGTCGGATGGATCAGGCGACGGCCAGGCGAAAGACCTGCCGGGAACCGCCCTCCGGACCGGGATCGACGGCCTCGGCAGGGGTGAAACCAAGGCGTTCGTAGAAGGCACGCGCACCGCTGACGCAGGCGCCCGGGTGATCGGCACCGAAGGTGACCACTTCGACGGAACCTAAGCCGGGTACAAACCTGCGCATCGCCGCTGTCATCAGTGCACGACCAACACCCTTTCCCCGTGACTGCTCAGCAACGACAAGCCAGTGGACGTGGTGGGTCGGAACCTTCGCCGTGAACAACAACCCACCCAGGAGATCGGACCCGGAGGAGACAGCAACGATCGCTGTGGACCGACGAATGTGCTTGCGCACCGCGTCATGGAAGCCACGATCCTCGACCATTGGGCCGAACCAGCACTCGACCTCGGCCGCCAGACCAAGGAAGCCGTTGAAGTCCCGCTCTTCGGCAAGTCTGACGATCACCCGGGCAGTCTGACAGCAACACCATCGCGTCAGGTGGAGTAGTTGTCCATCAACCCCACGTCACCTCGTCGATCATGGAGTTGTGGTGGGCGATAAAAGCCCGCCTGCGTGCCGCGATCTTGCACTTTCTGCCCCGACATAGGGACCATTCCACTCGTATCGGCAACCGAAACTGCAAGATCGGCGGGCGCGGGCGCGGGCGCGGGCGCGGGCCGGCCGGGCTCCCTTGCGGGGAGCCCGGCCGGTGCGGTCGACGCCGTCGTAGAGCTGTCCGGAGCGCAGCGGGGGGAGGTGCTGCGGCGGGAGAGGTACGGACGGCGTGACCGCGCTCCGCGCGGTGGTCCACCTGCTCAGCTCGGTAGGCGGCCCCGCGTGGAGACGAAGTGGTACGACATGACGGCGAACCCGGGGTCGCGGAGCAGCAGCCGGAAGGCGTTCAGTTGCTGGGGCGACAGCCCGGCGGCCAGCAGGTCCGGTTCCAACTGGCGGGAGTTGGTCTCGTAGAGCGATGTTCCGGTCGTCCCGCCGGCCCAGCTCTGCGAGTGGGTGATGGTGTCCAGGTCGGTCAGACCGGCGAGGGCCATCTCGGTGTGCACGTCCTGCGCCCAGCCCAGGTCGGCGCCGTGGTCCTCCAGGACACCCATCATGGCGTCCATGACCTGCGCGAAGAGCTTCGCGGCGTCGTCGGTCGGCGCGGTCAACACCCGCTGTGGCGCGGTGCAGTCGAACTCCTCGACGACCAGCCACCCGCCTGGTGCCAGCGCGCCGGTGAGGGTACGCAGGACCCGTCGTCGATCGGGGAGGTGCAGCAGGACCAGCCGGGCGTGGATCAGGTCGAACGCGTCCCCGGGTGGCGGTTCGGTGCGCACGTCGTGCTGGCGTACGTGCAGGTTGCCCTCGGCCACCAGGTGTGTGGGGTCGATGTCGGTGGCTAGCACCTGACCGTCGTCGCCGACCGCGCGGGCCATCCGCCGGGCCATCGAGCCGCCACCGGCCCCGACCTCCCAGCAGCTCGTGCCCGGTCGCAGCACCGGGCCGGCCAGCCGACGCGTGGTGATCGGATCCAGGAAGGACTCCAGCGCGTGCATCTGGGGAACGGCGTCCGGTGCGCCGTTGTCGAACGTGTACGTGTCATCGCTCGTCGCGGTTGCCATCGGTGTCTACCTCTCCGAGAAGGGTCGGGTGACTACGGGGTGTCGGCCCAGAGCCGAGGGGTCGGTCGGTTGGGCGGGGGCGGCACGGCGGCGGCGACGCTCAGCATCGCCGCCAGTGGGGCCGGATCACGGCGGGCCTCCGCGGTCGGTCGGTCGTAGACCACCCGGCCGTACTCCAGCACCGCCACCCGGTCGGCGACCTCGATGGCGTGCTGGAGTTGCTGCTCCACGAGCAGCACGGTCAGGCCGTCGGCGGCGAGACCGTTGACGAGTTCGCGGACCCGCGCCGCCAGGTCGGGCGAGAGGCCCTCACACGGTTCGTCGAGCAGCAGCACCCGGGGTTGGCCGAGCAGGGCACGGGCTATCGCCAGCATCTGCTGCTCCCCGCCGGAGAGTTCGCAGCCGCGGTGTCGCAGTCGCACCGCCAGCCTCGGCAGCAGTTCCAGGGTGCGGGCGACGGTCCAGCCCTCACCGCCGGAGGTGCGGGCCCGCCACGGCGCGGCGGCCAGGTGCAGGTGCTCGGCCACTGTCAGCCGGGAGAAGACCCGTCGGCCCTGCGGGACGAGACCGACGCCGGACTGGGCGATGCGATGCGGTTGCCGGCCGGCGACGTGCACGCCGCCGATCTCGATGCGACCGCTGGACGCCCGGACCAGCCCGGCGATGGTGTGCACGAGCGTGCTCTTGCCCGCACCGTTTCGGCCCACCACTGCCTGGATGCTGCCGGGACGTACCCGAAGGTTGACCTCGTGCAGGACGATTCCCCCGGCGTAGCCGGCGCAGAGACGATCCACTGTGAGCATCAGGCCACCCCGTCGGCGTAGGCCTGCCGCACCAGCGGCGAGGTTCGGATCTCGTCCGGTGTGCCAGCGGCCAGTGTCTGACCGTCGCGCAGCACCGTGACCGTGTCGGAGAGGGCGTACACCAGGTCCAGTCGATGTTCGACAAGCAACACGGCGACGGCCCGGGGCAGCGCCTGGAGCAGCTCGACCAGCCGGCCGACCTCGATGGCGGACAACCCGGCCGCCGGTTCGTCGAGGAGCAGCAGGCGGGGGCGACCCGCCAGGGCCATCGCGATCTCCAACTGGCGTCGTTGCCCGTGCGCGAGGTGCCCGGCGGGCACCGCCGCGACGGCGGTGAGCCCCATCTGGTCCAGCAGTGGACCGGCCAGGTGCTGCGCGGCGCGCCGGCGTCCGCCCGGCCACCACGGGCGGCGTGGGATGACCCGTGGCAGCGCGGCCACCACGACGTTCTCCGTCGCGGTGAGGGTCGGAAAGACCGCAGGTCGTTGGTGGATGCGGTTGATGCCCCGCCGCGCCCGGGCCGCCGGGGCGAGCCGACCGATGTCCCGTCCGTCGAACCGCACGGTGCCGCGCTGCGGTTTCGTGGACCCGCCGAGCACGTTGAGCAGTGTCGTCTTGCCGGCCCCGTTCGGGCCGATCAGCGCGTGCCGCTGACCGTCGTGGATGCACAGGTTCACGCCGTCGAGCGCGGCGAGCGAGCCGTACCGCACGCTGACCTCCTGGGCGTCGAGCAGACCGGTCATCGGCGCAGCTCCCCGACCGTGGCCTGCTCCTGAATGGCGGGCGGGTCCGGCTGGTGGTCCGGGGCGCCCGACGGGCGCACCCTGCCCCGGGCCCGGTTGACTCCGGTGGGCAGCAGGTAGACCGTCGCCACGAACAGCGCGCCCAGCACCAGTGGCGCGTGGCCGGGCAGCACCCCGAACAGCCAGTCGCGGACGGCGATGACCAGCGCCGCGCCCACCAGGGCACCGCCGATCGAAGCGGTGCCACCGATGACGACGCCGAGCAGCAGCAGCGCGGACGTGTCGAAGCCGAAATCGGCGGGGGAGATGTACTGCTGGGCGACGACCAGGAGCGAGCCGGCGGCACCGGCTATCGCCCCGGCGGCGATGTGCGCGCCGGACAGGTGCACCGCCACCCGGTGGCCACTGGCCCGCAGCCGCGTCTCGTCGTCGCGGCCGGCCCGCAGCACCAGCCCGGCCCGGGTACGCAGCAGCACCAGCACCGCGCCGACAAGCGTGGCCACCACGACCAGGGCGTACAGGTACCGGGCCTGGTCGCTGGCCAGCGCCGGGAGCCCCCAGAACGGGCGGACCGCGGGGATGCCGGCCAGCCCGTCCGTGCCACCGGTCACCGATCGCCACCGTCCGAGGACGACGACGACGAGTTCGCCGATGGCCAGGGTGATCATCAGGACGATCACCCCTCGGGCGTGCACGACGAGCGGCACGGTGAGCGCGGCCAGCAGTGCCCCGGCGGCCGCCGCGACGGCGAGCTGCACCACGCCGACGTCGGAGACCCGGCTGCCGATTACGGCGCAGGCGTAGGCGCCCGCCGCGTACGGTGCGGTCTGCCCGAGGGTGGGCATGCCGGCGACGCCGGTGAGCAGCGCCACGCTCACCCCGACCAGGGCCAGCGCCAGCGTCCGGGCGAGGATCGCCGTGGTGTAGTCGTCGACAACCCAGGGCGCCACGACCAGGCCGACCAGGACGAGCGCCGCGATGCCACCCCGCGCCCGCCGGATCACCTCGCCCCTCATGCCGCCCTCCACCTGCCGGTCAGGCCACGCGCCCGCACGGCCAGCACGGCCGCCATGGCGGCGAACAGCAGAAACGGCGCGGCGGACGGCAGCAGCGCCACTCCCAACGTCTGGATCTCGCCGATCGCGAGCGCGGCCAGCAGGGTGCCCGCCATCGACCCGAGACCACCGAGAACGACCACCACCAGGGAGAGCAGCAGCACCGTGTCGGCGGTGCCCGTGCCGGGGCCGATGATGGGCGCCCCCAGGACACCGGCCGCACCGGCCAGCGCGCCGGCGGCGGCGAGCACACCGGCCCGGATCCATGCCGGACTCACGCCCAGACAGGCGACCATCTCCGGGTCGTCGACGGCCGCCCGGACCAGCATCCCGGCCCTGGTGCGTCGCACCACCAGATAGAGGGCGGCGGCGAGCACCGCCGCGACGACGATGAACACCAACCGGTACGCGGCGTAGCGGTGACCGGCGACCATCACCGACCCCTCCAGGGCTGCTGGCACCTGGACCTGCGGGTTGTCTGGCCCGAAGCCGGCGACGAGCAGGCTGCCGCCGGCCAGTGCCACCCCGAACGTCAGCAGCGCCTGACTCAGGTGGTTGCCGGCGGCGACCGGTGTGAGCAGGCCGGCCAGGAGCACCCCGACCGCTGCGGCGGCCAGCACACCGACGGCGAGGGCCAACGCCAGGCTCGCCCAGCCGCCGTCGAGCAGCGCCGCCGCGGTGTACCCGCCGATCGCGTAGAGCAGGCCGTGCGCCAGGTTGAGGATGTTGGCGACGCCGAAACAGAAGACCAGGCCCGACGCGGCGACGAACACCAGCAGCCCGTAGGCGACTCCGTCCAACGCCGGGATCAGGTACGGGTCGATCCGGTTCATGCCGGCCGCCACCGCTGTCACCGGCCGACGGTCGCGAGGTCGCCCACGACGGTGTTGGACAGCGCCCGGCCGTCCTGGCGGACCTGCCGCAGGTACCACTTCTGCACCGGGGAGTGCGTGGCGGTGGAGAACTGCCAGGTGCCGCGCGGGCTGGCGATCTGGCCGAGTTGGCCGATGGCCGTGTTGATCGCCTCGGGGGTCGGGTTGCTTCCGGCGGCGCCGATCGCCCGGTCCAGCACCGCAGCCGCGTCGTACGAGGCGAGCGCGTAGGTCGTCGGCGAACCGTCGTGCTTCGCCTTCCACGCGGCCACGAAGGCGCGGTTCTCCGCGTTGTCGAGGTCGGACGAGTAGTTGAGCACCGAGTAGATGTCCCGGGCCGCCTCGCCCTGCGCGTTGAGCACGCCGCCCTCGGTGAGGAAGCCGGCCGCGTACAGCGGGATGTCCTTGATCTCGGACTGCGCGTACTGCTTGACGAAGTCGACGGCGGCGCTGCCGGCGTAGAAGGTGTAGACGGCCGCCGCGCCGGAGGCCTTGATGCGGGCGAAGTACGGGAGGAAGTTCGTGGTGGCCGGGAACGGCGTGAAGGTCGTCTTGCCGTCGGCGTTCGCGAGCTTCCCGCCGATCTTCCCGAACGCGTCGGTGAAACCGCGCAGCTCGTCCCATCCGCCCTGGTAGTCCGGGCCGATCGCGTACACGGAGCCCTTCACGTTGTCGCGGACGTGCTGGGCGATCGCCGCCCCGGGCTCGTCGGAGAGGTACGAGGTGTGCCAGACCCGGGAGACGTCCTTGAGCTCCGGCCGGCCGTTGGAGCCGACCAGTGGCACCTTGGTCTCGTTGAGCACCGGGGTGACGCCGGCGACCGAGCCACCACCGACGATGCCGGTGAGCGCGGACACCCGGTCCTGCTTGAGCAGCTTGGTCGCCGCCGGGACCGCGGTCTGGGCGCCGTTGCCCTCGTCGGCGACGATCAGGTCGACCTGCCGGCCGCCCAACTTGCCGTCGTGGGTGTCCAGGTAGAGCTGGAAGCCGTCGCGGATCTCCGTACCGACCGCCTGGTACGTCCCGGACAGCGACGCCAGCAGGCCGATCTTTATCGAGCCGCCGGCGCTGGTGCCCGGAGCGTCGTCGCCGCAGGCCGTGCTGGTGGTCAGCACGGCCGCGAGCAGCGCGGCGGTGAGGGCACGGCTTCGCCAAGGCGTGGTGAGGGGCATGTCTGACTCCAGAGGAAGGGGAAGGGGTGTCCGGCGTGGGGGCGCCGGGGTGGTCAGCGGCTGCGGGCGAGCGCCGCTCGGGCAGCGGGGGTCAGCGCGTCCCCGATCCGGTTGGCCAGCTCGGTCATCTCGTAGGAGACCTTGCCCACGTCGCACTCGGGCGCGGCGAGTACCAGCAGCGAGGCGCCGTCGTTGAAGGCCATCGAGAACATGAAACCGCCCTCGAGCTGCGTGACGTTGGAGATCACTGCGCCGGCGTCGAAGAAGGCCGCCGCACCCCGCAGCAGGCTGACCAGCCCGCTACCCGTGGCGGCCAACTGGTCGGCCCGGTCCGGTGGCAGGTCGCGGGTGGCGGCCACCATCAGGCCGTCGCTGGAAATGGCGATGGCGTGGCTGACCTCGGTTGCGCGCGCGGCGAAGTTGTCCAGCAGCCAGCCGAGATCCTGTTGGTCGGTCACGTGCTCTCCTGTCGCGTCATTTGTTGCCGAGGTTGATCGGGGTGCGCCGTCGGTTCGCCACACCCCGCGCGTACGCGGCCATCGCCGTCGCCACCTGCGCCGGGTCGCGGTACTCGGACCGTTGCTGCTGCTGGGGCACTGTCACACCGCCGGGCACGAGGTGCCGTTGCGGCTGCCGTTTGGGCAGGCCGGAGTTGGTGGTCGTGGTGACCTCGGGGGTGTGCGCCTGGGCGGCCGTACGCCAGGCGTCGTCGGCGGGGCTGGACCACTCCTGGCCGTTGTGGCCGTTGTGGCCGTTCTGGCCGTTGTGGCTGTCGACGACGTCGCTCTGGAACCAGTGGTTGACCTGTTCGAAGATGAGGAGCTCCTCGGTGGGCGCGTCACCCCGGTCCGGGGGTGGGGGAGCCGGTCGGAAGACCGGTGCCGCCGGCAGGGTCCGTTCGGCCGCGAGGCGTCCGGCGGTGGGTTCGGGGCGCGGCTGGTACGGCGGCGGAGGGCTGCCCGTGCGCGCTGCCCGCCGCGACAGCCGGCCGGGTGCGAGCAGGTACTCCTCCGGTGGCAGGGACCGGATGATCGCCGCGGGCAGTGTCGCCTCGGCGAGGATGCCGCGTCGGGGGCCGCGTCGCAGTTGGACGGTGGCGCCCAGCCGGGCCGCGAGCTGGCCCACGACGACCAGCCCCATCGCCCGTACGGCGGCCACGTCGATCGCCGGCGGGTGGGCCAGCAGCTCGTTGAGTTGCTGCATCCGCTGCCCGGACAGCCCCACACCCTCGTCGCTGATCTGGACGATGACGCGGTCACCCAGGCTGCGGCCGCTCACCCAGGTCTCGCTGCCCGGCGGTGAGTACGTGGTGGCGTTGTCCATGAGTTCGGCGAGCAGGTGCACGACCTCGTCGACGGTCTTGGCGGCCACTGCGACATCCCCGTCGATCATGCCGAGCCGGACTCGCGCGTAGTGCTCGATCTGCGACAGCGCCGCCTGGAGCACCTGTTGCAGCGGAACGTCGCGCTGGCGTACGCGACCCACGCCGACGCCGCCGAGCACCAGCAGGCTGGCGTTGATCCGGCCCATCCGGGTCGCCAGGTTGTCCAGCGTGTACAGCTGGTCGAGCCGGTCGGGGTCGGTCTCGTCCCGCTCGACCAGGTCGACCTGGGCCAGGACGGCGTCGACCAGTCGCTGTTCGCGGCGGCTCAGGTGGATGAAGATGTCGGCGGTGTTGGCGCGCATGACGGCCTGTTCGGCGGCGGTCCGCACGGCGGCCTGGTGCACGGCGCTGAACGCCTGGCCCAGTTCGCCGATCTCGTCGTCGCTGGACGGTTCGAGGGCGGCACTGGACTGCTGCCGGGCCAGCTTCTGGGGGTCGACGGTGGCGCTGCCGGGCTGTTGCAGCTGGGCCACCACGGCGGGGAGTTGCTCGAAGGCCACGGCGTTGGCCGCGTCCCGTAGCCGGCGCAGCCGCCGGGTGATCTGCCGCGCGACGGCCCAGGTCACCAACGCGGTCAGGATCAGGGCCAGGAGGACGGCGGCGGCCTCGGCCACGGCCCGGCGGCGCTGGTCGGCGTGCGCGGCCCGAACGTCGTCGCGGACCGCGCCGTCGACCCGGGCGCGCAGGTCGGCCAGGCGGGCGGCGCGCGTCTGGGTGGTGGACACCCAGGCGCCGGTCTCCAGTTGCAGCTGCGACCCCGGCTGGGCCCGGGACACCTCGTCCTGCATCCGTTGCAGGGTGAGCGCCTCCTTGCCGGTGCCGGCCTGCTCCCACCAGACGCTCCACTCCGGTGGGGCCAGGGCCAGGAACGACAGGCTCGACTCGGTGTAGCTGGTGCGGGCCGCGGTGATGTCCTGCTGCATGGCCGGGGTCAGCTCTCCGCCCGCGACGGCGCGCAGCACGGCCACCTGCTGCTGACCGATGGCCTCGGCCGTCTTCGACAGCGCCGCCGAGGCCCGGATCCCGTCGGCGAGCTGGGCGTCCACCACGCCGTGTGAAACGGTCTCCCGGACGTTGATGAGGTCGGCTATCGCGATGCGGTAACTGAAGGTCATCGCCGACACCGATGCGTGCGTGGCGGTGCGCACCTGGGTGCGCAGCGGGGCGAGGCCGTCCAGCGCCGCGTCGATGCGCCGCAGCAGAGCCGCGTTGGTGCCGTTGTCGGTGGGCAGCCGGTCACGCTGCCCGCGGTAGCGGGCGACGGCGTCATCGGTGGCGGCCATCTCCGCGCTGAAGGCGTCCTGCTGCTCCGGGCGGGCATAGGTGAGCAGGTCGGCGGCGGCGATGCGTTCGCGTTGCAGCCGGTAGGCCAGGTCGCCGGCCTCGGCACCGACCTGCGCCAGGGTCCGCAGGTCGCTGGCACGGGCTGCCTGGCGTGCGCTCTCGGTCAGCGCGAGACCGGCGAAGCCGATCACGGCGACGAGCGGGGCCGCGACGATGAGGCGCATCCGGCCGGCGATCTTCCAACCGCGTCG